>CAVSBA010000001.1:0-8595 GCA_963725975.1 uncultured Acidobacteriaceae bacterium
TTTTCATCGTTCGCGCCATGGCCCTCACCAGTCAGCAGGGCGGCCTCGTCAATCTGCGCCTCCGCGTCTCCACCTGGCTGCGTCCCGCCGATGCCGCCGCCAGCGGCCTGCCTGTACACAGCCCGATAACCAACTCCAGAAAATCCGCCCCCGGCGCCCGAGGACAAGGAGGGCGAATAACATGGCCCTCGCTCTCGGTCTTGAAAACAAGAGCAACGGGTCTTCGTTGCGATCCTTTGCCGTCCTCTGGCGCTCTTCGTCGCCGTCTACTATTTTTTCTCCGGCCCTTCCGCGCCGCCCGCTCTACCCAGTTCGCCCGTGGCTTCCGTACCGGTTTTGAACCACGCACCCGCGGCTGGCGCCGAGGCACAAAAACTCTCCAACGCCGATATCGATCCCACGCTCGACTTGGCCAGGCTCGCCCAAAGTGAAGACGTGCTCTACGCCGGCACGGGCCGCAACATCTTCTCTGCCCAATCCGCACCACCGGTGATGCCTAAACCCATCGCCCCGCCCCGCCCCAATGGCCCCGGCGCAAACACCGTGGTGCAGAACATGCCGCCTCCGCCGCCTAAGCCCCCTGCCATCGACCTCAAGTACTTCGGCTATGAGATGGACGACAAAAACAAGACGTATCGCGCCTTCTTCATGCACGGCGAAGACGTCTTCATTGCCCGCAGCGGAGAAATCGTCGACCATCGCTACAAGGTCGGCGCTATCCGCCCGCAGAACGTGGAAATCACCGATCTCTCTTACAACAACACGCAAAGCTCGCGCTAACAGCCAATTGATCCGCATGACGAAACTTATCCCAACCCGTAGTAGCGCCGGCTTCCCAGCCGGCTGTCGCGAGGGCGTCCTCGCCCGCGCGTCCCGGCGCAAAAATCGAATTTCCATCCCCGCTTCCGAGCAGGGCTACATCCTCCTCTTCGCCATCTTCCTCACGGCGCTGCTCGTCATCGCGCTGGCCATCGCTGCGCCGCAGGTCACCAAATCCATCCAGCGCGACAAGGAACTGGAAACCTTCAACCGCGGCCTGCAATACCGCCGCGCCATCCAGCTCTACTACCGCAAATTCCCCGCCTATCCGCCCAGCATCGACGCTCTCGTCCAGACCAACAACATTCGTTTTCTGCGCAAGAAGTACATCGATCCCATGACCGGCAAGGACGACTGGAAGCCGATCCTCTTCGGCCAGAACAAGGCCCCCACCGCGATGGGCTTCTTCGGCCAGCCGCTCGCGGGCACCACCATCGCAGGCATCGGCCCCAGCGGCGGCAACGCTCCGGCGGCAGGGCGGTAGCATCCTGCCCGGGGGAATAGGCTTCTTGACCGGTGGCTCCAGCGGCAGCAACTCCACATCGAGCACGAATTCCACCAACGGCTCGACCGACGCCTCCGGCAATCCGAGCAGCGGCAGCACTGGCGCGTCGGGAAATGCCTCCGGACACGGAACCCCGGGAGGCCCAGGCTCATCCAGCGGCACGGAGCAAAGCCGGTCAAAACGGCCAGACCTTCGGCGGCGCCGGAATCATCGGCGTCAGGCTCCCCGTCGAGAAAAAATCCATCCTCGTCTACAAAAAGAAAGACCACTACAACGAGTGGGAGTTCACCTACGATCCCGCCTCCGACTTGCCGGCGATGCCCGGCGGCTCCAATCCCGCCAATCCCCTCGGGAACAGCACCAACCCGCAAAACCCAACGAGTTCCTCAACCACATCCACAACCACGCAGACACTGCCAACGACCCAGACACCGCCGCCCCCGCAGTATTAGGGTGGGCCGTAAATCCACTCCGCAGCCGCCCGCAAATCTGCGACCGCGCCGGAGTCGCACCGTAAAATCTGGCGATCGCGCCGGAGGCGCAGCGTTTGTTAGCCCCGCGCTTCAGCGTGGGGAGATTACCCAGAGTGATTCCGAAGTCCCGTAGGGACGGCGCAAGGAGAAATTGCTCGGCAAGACTTAATGTCCCGATGTAGGTCTTCCAAGCTATCCAATCGCAAGAAGCGACGCGCTACAACCAAACTCAAACGCACGCCCCGCGTACCCGCAAGCGCCGCCAGCCTCTGTCGCTAATACCCGTTCGCCACCAACCACGCTTCGGTCAGCTCGAAGCTGGACTTCTTCTCGGTCTGCATCTGCATGGCCGCCAGCTTCACCAGCACATCGGCTTCGATGTTCACCGGCGCGCCCACCGCGAGCGTGTGCAGGTTCGTGCGCCAATAGGTAAGCGGCAGAATGGCAATCGAAATTTCCTCGCCGTCGAATGCGGCAATCGTCAGACTAATGCCTTCAATCGCCACCGAGCCCTTCGGCACCATCCACTGCCGAACGTTCTCGGGCACGCGCACCTTCAGAGTCCAGTCGGTGGTCTGGCGATCGAAGTTAGGACTGGACGCGGCGACCACGGGATCGAGCGCCGTCAACACCCCAGTACCATCCACGTGCCCCTGCACCACATGTCCACCCAGAGGGCTGCCCGCAACGGTAGGCAGTTCCAGATTGACCTGTGCGCCGGGCGCAAGCGCGCCCAGCGAAGTGCGATCGAGAGTCTCCTGCGCCAGGTCAGCGTAGAAGTACGTAGGATTCGGGTCGAGCGCTGTGAGGCAGACTCCGGAGACCCCCAGCGAATCGCCCTCCCGCAGCCGCGAAGCAACGCCCGGCGCTTCAAGGGTGATGCGCTGAACTCCGCCGTGCTTCGTAAGGCCAACCAGGGTTCCCGTCTGCTCAATGATGCCGGTAAACATGAGTTGATTCTAGGGAGCAAGGGAGCTAGGGAGCAAGAACCGCGCCACTTCCGTCGGAGCCCGCCGACCAAGCGCCCCGGGACTGAAACCTGACACCCGACACCTGAAACCTGCGCTCAATCGCCTTCAGGCGCAGGTTCTGCAAGCGAAGCCCCGCCCGTCAGCGCGCGGTAGGCAAAGAACAGCTTGGCGCGCCAGCGCAGAATCATGCCAAAGGCAAGCAGGTAAAAGATGGCGCCGGTCTGCTCCAGCGAAAGAAACGAGTCGAAGTAGCCCCTGGCACCCCAACGGATGAGCGCGAGCACGATAATCACCGCAAAAAATGCGCTGGACCGCTTCATGCGGATCTCGCCGTTTTCCCGATGCAAGTCCGACGTAAGCAGAAGCGGGTAGGCAAACAGAACAGCGCCGATCGCAAAGGCAGCCAGTCCCCAAAGCACAGGCACGCGAGTGGGGGGATAGAAAAACATACAAAAACCGGTCGACATGCCGAGTGGCGGCATCACGATCTTCCTGAGCGTCACCACAGTGCGCCCCTCACGCACGCGCCACGTGAGCACGCCCACCAAGCCGACAACAGATACCACGGCAGTAAGAACGGTTTTGGAGACCATGAGATGCGACATATTTACTCGATGCGGCGATTCACGCCACGGAATCGTCTCTTTGTATTCTAATTGGATGATCGAGGTCCCAAAAGCGGCTCATGTGTCCGGGTGGGCGCGCGGTGTCCTGAGTCATCCGGTAGACCTCAGCATCTAAAATGGATAGAGCGGCCAGGTATTGCGCAATCGTGCAATTCCCAGGCCTGCTTTGCACCACGGAGATGAATCATGGCTTTGATGAAGACCTCCAATCCGGCCCTCGGCCAGAACACCTTCAACGACTTTGCGCGGAGCGCATATGGCGGGAACCTGACGGACGCTTCGTCCCGCATGACGCTCGACGGAACGGTCAACAAAACCGGCATTCTGCTGCTTTGCGCCATCGCCACCGCCGCATGGACCTGGACCCGGTTCCTCAGCACGCACGATATGACCTTTGTCGGCCCCGCCATTCTGGTGGGCGCACTCGGCGGATTGATCTTCGCTCTCATTACCACCTTCAAGCGGGAGTGGTCGCCGGTCACCGCGCCCATCTACGCATTGCTTGAGGGGCTGGTGCTTGGCGCTCTATCGTGTGTTTTCGGCAAGCCTGCGTAGTCGAGGGAAACGGTCTATATCTTTGCTGCTTTGCCGCGACGGCGAGCGGGTAAGAGCATCTGATTGACGCTGTCGATCGAGAAGGCCAGCGGGTCGAAGTCATAGCCGAGCCAGTCTCTCAGCTCCTTGTGCTGTTTATGTTTGGGGTCAGCGATGGCCTCAACGAGATCATAAAATCCTGGAATGCCCCCACAGTCATCCGGTGGGCACGCGAGTTGACCATCCGTGCATATCGGATAGCTCGCCTTCGGATCAACTGGGAGCTGTTTCTCCAGAGCGATTGCGTGCTCCCAGCTATCGCCGAGGTCATAGGTATAGATAAGCTTGGGGCCAGGCTTCCGCAGTACCTCGGAAAGACGCACTATGCGCTCGTTTTCGACCGGATCCATTCCCATGCTTCGGTATTCCGGGTCTGGCTTACCGAAGTATCGTTGGCCAGCACGGAACTCGTGCATATGTCCGCCCTGCCACCCCATTGCGGTTTGAACTGTATCGTGCAGCTGCGCCAGCGTCAGAGACGAGGGAACAAGCAGACGGCGCCAGATCGGCGGTTTGGTGCCAAGCAGAGTGACCTTGATCTGATAAATGTCCTGAGAACTCGCGATCTTCTTCGTTGCCATATCAGCCCTTTTCCGATGTTAAGATTCGGCGCACAGATGTACGACCGATGTTGAGGCGGCGGGAGATTTCAGATTTGCTTAAGCCGGCGCGATGTAGTTTACGGATCTGGCTGGCATGGAGTCCAGCGGTTATGGGCCGACCAAGCCGCTTGCCGTTTTGCCGGGCATGGGCTAGGCCAGCCCGTACTCGTTCCCCAAGGATTTCGCGCTCGAAGGCGGCGAAAACGGCCAGCAGCGCGGCCATTGCGCGACCCGCCGGAGTGGTCAGATCGAGCGCCTCAGTCAGCGACACGAAGCCGACGCCGAGATGCTCCAGTTCCTGTAGCGTGGCAAGTAGGTCCGTCACCGATCTTCCCCAGCGATCCAGCCGCCACACCAACACGATGTCGATCTCGCGGCGGCGTGCAGCATCGATCAGCTTCTCTCGCATCTGGCGGCGGGACGCGCCAGATGCGACTTCCTTGACTTGCATAGCGATGTCCCAGCCGCGCTGGACAGCGTACTCGCGCATGGCGCGATTCTGCATGGGTAGCGTCTGCTGATCAACAGTGGAGACGCGAGCATAGAGACCGACGCGGACTGGACTAGCGGCTTTTTGCCCCTGGCCAAAAACCCTTCCAGATTTCTTGATGCCTGACCCCTGTTTTACGGGCATTTCAGATAGCTCCCCGCGCATGGCCGCAGACTATTCTTTTCGGCCATCAGGGATTCATCATAACTCTGCCGATTCGAGGAGCGGAGTCATTTTCGCTAACGCCTCGCGATAGTTCCACGGCATCCACTCCGCGGGCCGGGCGGCCAGTTCCTGGGCATGGCGCTGCAACGCAACCAGGTAGTCGAAGGAGTTTGCGCCACACAACTGGCAGGTGTGGATCAGGCTCATGTACAGATCGCCGACCTCGGCCCCGTTCAGGGTGCGGTAAAACAAGGCGTTCTTGCGATGCAGAACCGCCCGCTTTAATGCTCTTTCCGCGATGTTGTTATCCAGTGGCGCCCCGGCTTTGCGAAGGAACAGCGTCAAGGGCTGCCAGTGTCGCAACAGATATCCGATCGCCTGGCCCAGCCCGGAGTTCGGCTCTGTTCTTCGCTCATCCAACTGCTCCTCCAGCCAGGCGTGCAGTCGGTCCATCACCGGCCGACTGCGTTGCTGATGAAGATGCAGCCGTTCGTCCGGTGTCAGGCCTTGCTCACGCGCTTCGGCATCGTGACCATACACCTCGCCCAGCATCTCCAGCACATAACGGCATTCGCTGGGGAAGTTCTCCGCGACCTCTACGAACTGTCGGCGTCCGTGCGCCAGGCAGTTGGCTAGCAGGATCTCCGCGCCCGCAGGCAGCTTGGGAACATTGCGCGACAGCGCATCGCACATCAGAATCGGGTTGGGCAGTTCCGCTCTGCGCTTCTTCAACACCTCGGCAAGGTTCTCGCCGGCATGACGGCCGCCAGTGAAGTAGAGCGCGATCTTGTGCCCCTCACCGACAGATACGATGCCGCTGGTAAACACCCCCGTGCGCTCGTCCTTGGGATCGCGCTTCAGCATCAGCACGCGCATGCCGGTGTCGTCGTTATGGACCACCGTGCCCTGCGCCGCTTGCCGGATCAACTCATCGCGCGCCGGTTTGAGCGGCTGCGCGGCCTCTTCAACAATCTCCCACTGCGTGGCCGCCGGAAGCGGTATCCCCAACTGGCTCTCCAACTGTTCCAGCCGGTAGAACGGCGTCCCGGCTCCATACTTGAGCTGGGCTATCATCGCCGCCGCTGTTTCATCATACTTCTCCGGCCCTACGCCTTCCGGCTCTTCTGCGGTGAAGACTTGCCCGCAGGCACCGCAGCGCAACCGCTCCAGTGAGTAGACCGTGGCAGCTAGCGGCGCCTGACCGATAACTCGCACCAGCACCTTCGACTCCTTCTGACCGTAAACATTGCCTTTGCCGCACTCCGGGCAACGGTCTCCGTGGGTCAGCTTCTGATGCTTGATCTCGACCTTGCGCGCGCCATGGAACGCCTCGGCTCCGTTGCGGCCGTGGCCAGGCGTCGGCACTGCATTGTCATCCGGTTGTTTTGAGTCTTCTGGCTTTTCCAACACCTCGTTGATCTTCTCCGTATTGCGTGACCGGATTAGCATCGCTGCCAGAGCATGCAAGGCGTCTTTGAGCTTGTCATGGTCGGCTTCGCTCAACGGCGCTTCAAGCGCGCTGTCCAGCACCTGATCCAACTCCACCAGATTCACGTCAAGATGGCGCCGGGCTTTCTTCATGCCTCGCCTCCCAGCAACTCGCGAAAACGCTTCGTCAACGGATAGCCCAGAACCTCCTTGATCGACCGGTTCGGAACATAACTGTTGGATTGCTTGCCGCGTCCTGTCGTCCTGCCCATCAGCACCCAGTTAGCCGCCTTATAACAGGTCCCGCGGAAACGCTCCGGATCCACGAACGTCTCCAGGAAGTAAATCGGATGACCGTACATCTGCTGCCAGTCGTCGGAGATTCGCGCCGCCATCCGACCCAGGATATGCGAAGCCAGATGCTCGACCCGCACCCACGGCAGGATCAGGAAGCGCGTGTTGTACGCGATGAAACGGATACGGCTGCGCCGCGCAGCGGCATCCCAGCCGATATAGCGGTCGCGGCTGCCGATGTGACGCGGAGCCGATGACCAGGCCAGGCATGCGATGGGACGGCCCTCTGCCCAGACAAGGTATTTAAGGTGTTCGCCCACTGGCTGCTCATAGCCGAGATAATGATGCTCCTCCATCAGGCTGTTGAACAGCGGCTCCTGCGTGCTGCGCCGCACTTGCTCGAACTCAAGCGGTTGCAGTTTGCGCAACCGGTCTTCGATGGGACTCTTGTCCAACAGTATCGGCTCGGGTCGAGCGCGATGCGCCAGCGGATTATGCGGCACGTAACGGACAGGGGGAAGTGTGATTTGGCCAGCGCGATCCAGCGTCAGCAGCATGCCGCGGCATACCATATCGCGCAACGCGCCATTGGCCTGCCGCCACTGCCACGCTTCACAGACTCGCACCGATAGCTTGCGCCGGCTTTCCTTCGGATACTGCTCAATCAGCGCGCGGATAAAGAGGATCTCCTCCTCTCCGATCTCCCGCCCGCGATAGCTAATCTCGGCCATTGCCCAAAAGTATGAACCACTCTTTTCTGGAACGCAAGGGGGTAATTGAAGTTTTTTTGTGATCTCTACTTCAGCTCGCTCACCCGTCGCCACATCGGCGCGGCGCGCACCCGCGACAGGTCGCCGGCCACCATCAGCAACTGAGCTTCATAAGCCTCCAGCGCTTTGGCCGCTGAACTCGATTCAGGCCACCACGTGAAACGCCCTTTGGACAAGCGCTTTTGTGCAAGCCAGTATCCTTGACCGTCGTAGCTGAGCAATCGAATCGATGTTCCTCTCCGGCTTCTGAAAACAAAAACACAACCGGAAAATGGGTCTTCTCCGAGATGGCCCTGGCAGACCCGAACAAGTGAATCTATCCCTTTGCGTCCGTCCACCGGCTCGATCGCTACCAGCACGCGCATCTGCGCCGTGATATGGATCATCGCTCCGCTTCCCGCCATGCGCGAAAAAGGCTAGTCCAATCAGGTGCAGCAGAACCTTTCCACTGAATCCGCATCTTACTGCCATGTGAGGACTCGAACTCGATCAGGCACTCCGCTATCGCCGCGGGATGTGAAGCGATCAGTTCGACAAACGCTGGCGTGGTTGCTTTCCTTTTTGGATCTGATACCCCGCCGAGCCGTTTCTTTAACTGCATATAGTCCAATCGAAGCGGGTGAGCCACTGGATACAAACCATACTGCCGAGCCAGTTCCACAGCGGCCTGCCATAGCGCCCCCGGCAACCGGGTCCGATGCGGATGGCTGCTTCGAAACTGATCCAGTTGGCGTTGCAGTTGCACGATTGGTTCGGGAATGGGGGAGGTGTCTTTGAGGTTCAATACCAGCCGTCCTTGGCGGTTGATTGAACTTAACAAGGGGAGCTAGATCGCGTCACGCACCCTTGCCGAAAACT
>CAVSBA010000002.1:0-618053 GCA_963725975.1 uncultured Acidobacteriaceae bacterium
AACCGTCCGCGTCCAGGGCCAGACCGTTGGGCCGTCCCGTCTTCTTGATTTCGTGCCTGACACCTTCAGGGCTGAGGTGCGTAACGCACCCACGCTCGGCTCCGCCATCCACAATCAGCCAGCTCCCGTCGGCCAGGGCCACGGGACCTTCCGGATTCTGAAGTCCGTCAGCGAAAACCATAAACTCCTCCCTTCTTTGTGGTGAAACTCCTATACCTCGGCGGTCTGGCCGCCGTCCACGTGCAGCAATTCTCCGGTCACGAACGAGGCATCTTCCGAGGCCAGAAACACCGCTGCTCCGGCAATCTCTTCCGGCCTTCCCAGCCGGCCCATGGGGAAAGTTGCGGCGAATGCTTCCAGTTGATCCGGAGTACGCGCCTTGCGCAGCATGGGCGTATCCGTGGGGCCGGGGCAGATCGCGTTCACCCGGATACCATGCTTTGCGAAGTCGATTGCCATGGACCGGGTGAGCAGAGTTACACCGCCCTTGGAACTTACGTAGGCGGCCGCATGAGGGCCCGCATCGTGGGAGCCGGTTGTTGAGGACACGTTGATAATGACTCCGCGCCCCTTCCCAACCATGTGCGAAAGAGCCGCTTTGGAGCAGAGGAAGGTCCCGGTTAGATTCACCGCGATCAGCCGGTTCCATGACTCTTCCGTGGTCTCGAGAACGGTTCCGTACGTCAGTATGCCAGCCCCGTTAAATAGAATGTGCAGATCCCCAAATTCAGCGATCGTGCCCTCCACTACCTGCCGCACTTCGTCTGCATTTGAAACATCGAGGTGCGCAAACTGGGCCCGGCCGCCGGCGGCGCGAATCTCCTCCGCGGCTTCCCTTCCGGCGCTTTCGCTGGTGTCGGCCAGCATCACGGATGCGCCTTCCGCGGCATAACGCCTGGCCACTGCCAGCGATATGCCTGAAGCGGCGCCAGTCACGATTGCAACCTGGGAGGGAAGTCTCAAGTGTTCCTCCGGTTTTGATCCCGGAAATTGGAGAAGCCGGGTTGAGCGTTGCCCAATACTGCTACAAAACCATAACGCACATCTATAAAAAAGCACCTAATGAATGTTGTAAAACTATTGTTCAACCGCCTTTCACCTACCAGGATCGTGCTACTTCAACAAAACTTTCCGCAATCCTAAGAGACCGAATCAATTTTTCACGGCTACGATGGTGTTTCGACTTTCGGAAACCTGCTAACCTTTGGAACTCGAAACTGCATAACCTGGAGACACCCAACAGGACGGTGCGCATGAGGCTTTCTGGAAAAGTAGCGATTGTGACGGGGGCAGCGGTTGGCCTGGGACATGCCGTGGCGGCTCGCTTTGCTCATGAGGGTGCGTCGGTGGTCGCCGCGGACATTAACGCCGCCGAAGGCGCAGCACTTGCCGAAGGGCTGGTTTCGGAGGGACGGGAGGCAATCTTTGTCCGCACCGATGTCTCGCGCGAAAGCGACGTGCAAGCCCTTGTCGAAGCCACCCTGGCTCGCTACGGCCGCATCGACGTGCTCTACAACAATGCGGCTATCTTGTTGAGCGAACGCGATCGCCCGGTCCATGAACTCAGCGTGGAGACGTGGGACTGCGTGATGGGCGTCAATCTCCGTGGCGCTTTTCTTTGCGCCCGGAACGTGGTGCCTTCAATGTTGAAACAGGGGCAAGGCTCCATCGTATTCGTCGGTTCGCCGACTGGCCTGGTGGGATGCGCTCCCCTGCTCACCGCATACAGCGCCAGCAAGGCCGGCGTCATGGGCTTGACCAGAGTGATGGCCGCTGCGTATGCCCGCAACGCCATCCGCGTCAATTCCATCATTCCCGGAACCATGGACACTCCCATGAACAGCTATATCCTGGCCAACGACGAGGTCCGCGAGAAGTTCCGTGAAGCCGTTCCCCTTGGCCGGCTGGGAACTCCCGCCGACATGGAGGGTATCGCCGTCTTCCTGGCCTCCGACGAGTCGTCTTACTGCACTGGCGGACTTTACATGTGTGACGGCGGACTGACCGCAATCTAACTTCTCCACGCTGAGGTAATCTCCCAATGCGCCCATTCCGGCTGTTTTTTGTTGTCCTGTCTGCCATCTCGCCTTCCCTGCTGGCGGCCAGCCCGGCCGATGTCACCTTCTCCCAGCCTGCAACCCAGATCAATCGCTTCGACTTTGTCGAGATTGCCGCAAACATCCAGAAGCCGGATGCTGCCAATCCGTTTGAAGACGCGTCTTTAACCGGAGTCCTTGAAACCGCCGACGGCAGCCAGCATTGGAACGTGGATGGATTCTGCGATGCCGATGACGGAAGCGTATTCCGCATCCGCTTCATGGCCCCCATCGCCGGCGATTACAAGTACTCCGTCACCTACCAGCAGGGTGGCTTTACCAGGAAATCGAGCGGGACCTTTTCGGCTGTCGAGGCACACCTGCGCGGCATTCTTGCTGACGATCCCGCGTACCCCTGGAGCTTTATCTGGACGGGAACCGGAGAACACTTTTTCTTTAATGGGACAACCGCCTATTGGCTGGTTGGCTTTCGCGACGACCACGTCATCGACTACAGCCTCGATCGCCTGCATCGGCTGAAGGTCAATCGCTTGCGCGTCACCATCTCCGGCCGCGAGGCCGTCACGCTTTTCGGCGAGCATGCTATGTACGGGCCCAACTGGACCGCTCTCATTGCGGCGTGGCCGGCGAAAAGCGCAGACGATCCTCTTCATCCCGGCTTCGATTATTCCCGTTTCAATTTATCTTACTGGCAGAAATTCGATCGCATGCTGCGCTACGCCCGCGATCGCGACATGAACATCTCCCTGGTGCTCGATATGGGCGACAGCAAAGTTCATCCCGTGGCGGGCGGAGAGGACGAGCACCGTTTCATTCGCTATGCGATCAAGCGGTTCGCCGCCTTCTCAAACATCACGTGGGATCTGGGAGACGATCTTGATACCTACCGGGACGTAAAGTGGACGCATGAAACTGGCATGATGATCCAAGGGCTCGATCCTTACAAGCATCTTGAAACCAGCCACCCCGCCGAAAGTAACGATCACCAGGACCGGGACTCCTCCTGGTTCGGATTCACGTCCTATCAGGACTGGTCCCGCAACCAGCATGCGTTGATCCTCGCCTCAAGAAAACTCCAGGAGAAGACCGGACGAATCATCCCTCAAACCAACGAGGAATACGGCTACGAGGATCATTATCCCTTCTGGGCGCCCGTTCCTCCCGGCGACTCCGCGGATGCTTTGCGCCGCGTAGCCTGGGACATCTACATGGCTGGCGGATATCAGACCTCCGGCGAAACCACGCGCGGCGGAACCAATATCTGGCCCGACATGGGCGGAGGATGGCTCAACGGGCGGGGCGACGACACCGAGACCATGTTCATCGGCTATGGCCATATCGTAGATTTCTTCACCAGCTTCGAATGGTGGAAGACAAATCCGCATGACGAGCTGGTGAATAACGGCGATTACTGCCTGGCCGATCCCGGAAAAACCTACGCTATTTATATTCCACACGGGGGCGCCGTGACTGTTCAGCTCCAGCCGGGACACTACCGCGCCACCTGGTTCAGCGCCGCCACCGGCGAAAAAATCGAGCTGCCGCCCGTCGACGGCCCGGTGTGGACTTCACCCGCCCCGCCAGACCTTAACGACTGGGCTCTACTGCTGCAGGCTATGTAGCTTTACGCTGGCCGGACTTAGATGGGGGGCTCAACAGATGAGCAGGACGCTTCTCCTCTCGTGGCAGAGTTTCCGCCGTGCTTTTGGCGGCCATGCTTGCGGCGGCCATGCTTGCCCGGCGTATTTTCTCCGTTTCGCCATTGCGCTGCTGCTAGCAATTCCGGCAACGGCTCAAAACCAGTGGGAAGCGAATGCGCCGATTACTGGAGAGCTGGTCCCTTCCGCCAACCATCACTACTTCAGCGACGAGCGGGGCCGCGCGGTTCTGCTGGCGGGTTCCCAAACCTGGAACACTCTCCAGGATTGGGGCACGGGCGGAGCTGTTCAGCCCCTTGATTTTGCCCAATTTGTGAAGTTTCTCACCGCTCACGGCCACAATTTCACGCTCTTGTGGGCGATTGAAACACCCAGGTTCTGCAACCTGCCGGTGGTGGCGGGTGTGGCGCCGCAATTCACCGTGAGCCCGTTTCCCTGGAAGAGAACCGGCCCCGGAAATGCGAGCGACGGACTGCCGAAGTTTGACCTGACCCAGTTTGACCCAAATTATTTCTCCCGGCTCCGCGAAAGGGTGGAGGCGCTTGATAAAGCCGGTGTCTATGTAGGCGTGTACATGTTCACGGGCGAGTTCCTCAATCTTTACCGCTGCCGGCACGACGGCTATCCATTCACGGGATCAAACAACGTGAACGGCGTTGACGACGAATACACCGGCGGCAGGCGCGGAATCGGCGCCGTATCGATGACTGCGCCCAACGCCATCACTTCATATCAGACCGCATTCATGGATAAGATGGTGGACACGCTCAACGATCTGCCCAATGTGCTGTGGATCGTTTCTGAAGAGGCGCCGCCTCAATCCAAGTGGTGGAACAACTTCCTTATTGCGCACCTGAGAACCTATGAGGCCTCAAAGCCTCATCACCATCCCATCGGTTACGCCGCGCCTGTCGGGGTGCCGGACACGGTGGTCTACAACTCGGATGCCGATTGGGTCGCGCCCGCGGTCGAGGTCTCCCCTTCCGCATCGTGCGGAACCGGAACTCCGCCCTGCAAGGTAAACGTGAACGACAGTGACCACTCGTATTTTGGAATGTGGAACGACACGCCCCGCGAGAATCGTAATTGGGCGTGGGAGAACTTCACCTCAGGGAACCAGGCACTCTTCATGGACCCTTACACGGTGGACTACCCGCGCCAGGACCGGAACCATTGCGTTGCTCCCGTGAACGGTATCTGCACCGCACCGGATGCGCGCTGGGATAACGTCCGCGACAACCTGGGGTACATGCTCAGGATCTCGCGCCGGGTGAACCTGGCGCTGATGTACCCCCGCGATGAGCTTAGTTCCACCGGTTTTTGCCTGGCACACACTTCCACCCCTGGAGCCGAATACCTGGTCTATGCTCCAGCGGGCGGCGCTTTCACCGTGGATCTCTCCGCGCTTCCGGCATCCGCGCGGCTTTCGGTGCAGTGGCTCAATCCGGCCACCGGAGCTGAGACCCAGGGCGCCCCAGTCACCGGCGGGTCATCCCGGCATGCATTCACCCCTCCATTCACTGGCGATGCGGTGCTGCTGATTGCGGATCGAACCGGAGGCAAGGTGCCGGCGGCGCATTGAACTCGATGGTCTCAGATTATTTGGCGCGGTTGATAAAAGGGACCTAATGCGGCTCTCTCAAAAAGTGGCGATTGTGACCGGGGCGGCAAGCGGTTTGGGGGCGGCTGTGGCCCAGAGATTTGCGCGCGAAGGAGCCATGCTAGTTGCGGCGGACCGGGACCGGCTGCGCGGCGAAGAGCTTGTCACCGGGCTTCAGCAACAAACCTGTGAAGCGCTCTTCGTCGAGACCGATATTGCCAGCGAAGATTCGGTGGCCAATCTCATGCGCGTCGCCGCAGATCGCTATGGCCGCATTGACGTGTTGTACAACAACGCCGGAATTCTGCTGGACGGCCGCGATCTTCCTGCGCACGAAATCAGCATGGAAACCTGGGATGCCGTGATGAGCGTCAACTTGCGCGGCCCCTTCCTCTGCGCCAAGCACGCCATCCAGCGGATGCTGACGCAGGGCGGAGGAACGATTGTGAACGTAGCTTCGAGAACCGGGCTCTATGGCTGCGCTCCAAAGCTCACCGCCTACAGCACCAGCAAAGCCGGAGTGATTGGACTGACCCGGGCCATTGCCGCTGCTTACGCGCGAAACAACATCAGGGCAAATTCAATCATTCCCGGCACCATGGACACGCCGATGAACGAGTACCTGTTTGCCCAAGAGGCAGCCAGGCAACGATACAGGTCCGCCGTCCCGCTGGGAAGGCTGGGGATTGCTTCTGACATGGAAGGGATCGCCGTTTTTCTGGCTTCAGATGAATCGGCCTATTGCACCGGGGGGATCTACGTGTGCGACGGCGGAGTCACTGCCGTCTGATTTGCTTCAACGCCGGGACGGTGGGCAATGAGCGTCCACGCCGTCCGGGGATGAAAGCCAACCTCGAGCGGCTGCTCAAACGAAAGGGTGCTTCAATGAAAGCTGCAGTTTGGCATGGACGGCGCGACGTGCGGATTGAAGACGTAAACGAGCCTCCTCCGCCTCCTGCCGGGCAGGTCCAGGTCAGGGTGGCATGGTGCGGAATCTGTGGCACGGACCTGCATGAGTATGAAGGCGGCCCTCTCTACATCCCGCTTCATCACCCTCATCCGCTGACCGGTGTGCAGGCTCCGGTGATCATCGGCCACGAGATGTGTGGCGAGGTGGTTGCCGTAGGAGAGGGGGTCGAGAATTTTGTCCCCGGCGATCGCATTGCTGCCTGTCCTATTATCGGATGCGGCGAATGCCGCTGGTGCCGGAGCGGTTCCATGGCTCAATGCGACCGCGTGGCATTTCTGGGCACATCCTGGTCTGGAGGCGCACTGGCCGGGCGGCTCAATCTCCACGCCTTCCAGTGTTTTCACCTGACCAATTCGATCAGCGATGAGGCCGGGGCGCTGGTTGAGCCATTCTCGGCAACGGTGCGGGCAGTTGCGCAAAGCGGCGCTGGCGGCGGCGATAACGTGGCCATCGTGGGCGCTGGTCCCATCGGGCTCATGTCGCTCATGGCCGCGCGCATCCGGGGAGTGAAGCGCGTAATCGCCTTTGAAGTTGCAGAAGCACGGATAGAGGCAGCGAGACTATGCGGTGCGGATGCGGTCATCAATCCGCTGAAAGACGATCCTGAAAGCGCCGCGCTCGAGGCCACCGGTGGCGAAGGCTTTGACACCGTCATCGAATGCGCCGGCCAGCCGGCTACTGTCCTCATGGCCGCAAGGCTTACTCGAACTCGCGGCAAGCTGGTCGTCATGGGGGTCTTCGAAAAGCCTGCTGCTCTCGATCTGACCGACATTGTTTTCCGCGAAAAGACCATTACCGGCAGCATGAGCGGCTACGGGTTTTACGATGAGACCATCCGCATCATGAGCGACCCGCGGTTCCGGGCAGACGTGCTGATCTCAGACCGCATCGGCCTGGACGACTTGGTGAGCAAGGGATACCACGGCCTGCTGTACGAGAAGGAACATCACGTGAAGATCCTGGTTCGGCCGGAGTAGGACAGCTCGCGCTCCAACAGAGGCCGAATTCATTTGCGCAGACCGAACCACCAACCTCATCCATCGCTTGCAGAAAAGCGGCGGCATTCACGTGGTCAAATCTTTTAAGGCTTCAGCGCGATCAAGAGTCAACGTGGAGTCCACGGTCGCCCCAACGTCAGGGTCAAATCGAAATCACTCCACTTGAAGCTTGAAGCTGTTACAATTGGGCGCAATTACTGGCCAATCCCCTGGTCCCCTCTTATCATGCGTTCAGACCGATGGACAGGGCTGGAATTGCTGCAGAATTGCCGTCTATTTAGTATTCCCGGACTGCGACAATCTGGCCTCCCGTGAAAGAAAGGTGCGATCTATGCCTCCCGGTCTGGATGCCTTGAAACACATTGTCGTGCTCATGATGGAGAACCGCTCATTCGACCACATGCTCGGGTCGTTGAAGGCGGTAAATCCTCAAATTGACGGAGTGGACGGGACGCAATGGAACCCCGATACCCAGGGCAACCGGGTCCCGGTGCAGCCCCTTGCCCAGTATCAGGGCCAACTTGATCCCGATCCCGACCACGCCTTCCCCGCCGTTGACCAGCAGATCTTCAATGGCGACCAAAGCAACCCGCGCGTCGCGAGCATGCAAGGCTTTGTGCAGAACTACTACGTTCAGCAGCAGAATGTGGAGCACTCGCAGAAGATCATGTACCACTTCACTCAAGACCAGTTGCCAGTGCTCACTTCGCTGGCCCTCAACTTCGCAGTTTTCAACCGCTGGTTCGCATCCATTCCAGGGCCCACCCTCTGCAACCGCGCCTTTGCGCACTACGGAACCTCGTTCGGCCAGGTTGGGATGAATGTCTTTTATCCCCAGGGCAAGAGCATCTACGAGCGCCTGCAGGACGCCGGCCACACCGCCAAGCTCTATTACTTCGACCAGCAAAGTTCCAGCCTGGAAGTCGTCAACTTGCTGCAGCACCAGCCCGAGCTTTTCGCAACCTACGACCAGTTCATCGCCGATTGCAAGTCCGGCATTTTGTCTGACTATTGCTTCATCGAGCCCAACTATAGCGACCACGATAACGATGACGGCTCGCAACTGGCCTCAGACCAGCACCCGGACCACAACGTTCAGGCCGGTGAGCTTTACATTGCCTCGGTCTACAACGCCATCCAGTCCAATCCCACTCTCTGGGCCAGCACGGCGCTGCTGGTGGTTTACGACGAACATGGCGGCATCTTCGATCATGTGCCGCCGCCAAGTTGCGTGCCTGATGGCTACTCCGCGGGTCCCGCCGACACACAATTGAGCTACACCTTCAACTTTGATCGCCTCGGCGTCAGAGTGCCCGCCATCCTTATATCGCCATGGGTCCCGAAGGGCACTGTGGTTGGCATCGACAGAGTGTTTGAGCACGCCTCAATCCCGAACACGGTGACCAACCATTTTATCGGAAACTTTCCCGCAGCCACTCCGCGCGAACAGGCTGCACAGACCTTCCTCGATCTGCTGTCGCTCCCTGCCATGCGCACCGACAGCGTGGTCTTCAACACATAAGCCCAAGGGACTATTGCCATGAATGACGCTGGACGCAAACGGACAAAAACGGCAGGCAAGCGCGGCCCGAGGGCAACAAACCAGAGCAATTCTTCGCTTCCCGGCGATTACACATCGATCCGTGTTCCAATTCCGCCCGCCTCTGCCTTCAACAAGGATCGCCCCGCCGGTTGCCTGCTCCAGGCGCAGTTGCGCCACTTTCACCACGCCGAGAGCGCCCGGCTGCCTAAAGCGAAGCGCGATGGCCGCCGTCCTGAGGAAATCCGTACCGAGGGCGAGGCCGCTGCCTACATCGCCAAGATCACCAAGCTTCTTCATCCACAGCGTCGCAGCAAACCCAGGCCGGCCACTTCCGCCTAAGGAGGACCGATGCGAAGACTGATCCTCATCCTCGCGCTGGCGCTGTCAACAGCCGCCGCTTCAGCTCAGGAGAGCGAGATCCACGCCGATTTCCGCGGTGAAGCTACGCGCTTCAAACAAAGCTGCGAAGGTTTCACGCTCAAAAAGATTCCCGGATGCGCCGACCTGCTCTTCACCGATCATCCTTTGCACATCGCCGTAGGCAGCATCGCCCCGCAAAATGGATTCGGTGCTGGAGGCGCATACGTAGGGCACTACACTCCTAATGAACTCTGGCGCACCAGTTGGGACGCCGACGCGATAGCCTCCGATAACGGCTCCTGGCGCGCCGGCTTCTATTTCAAAGCCATCCACACGCCCATCGAGAAAATCAAAGTCATCACCTCCACCAGCGGTCCGTCTGCGCACTCCAACCTCAGCGTGCATCCCTACGCCGTCTACAATTTCACCGCCCAATCCATCTCCCTCAACCAGCTATTTTTTTACGGCCTCGGCCCCAACTCGCTCCAGAGCAACGCCTCTGTCTTCGGCATGACCGAAACCATCGCCGGCGCCAACGCAATTGTGCCCGTGCTGCATAGCCTGAATGTGTCGCTTTTAGGCGAAATCAACGGGCGCTTCGTTGACCTGCGCGGAAACCACTCAGAATCCACCCCGTCGATCGAGACGATCTTCACTGAAGCCACGGCCCCCGGCCTAACCACGCAGCCGGCTTTCGCTCAACTCGGCGAAGGTGTCCGTTTCGAGCCCACGCTCTTCAACGATCATTTACAAATCGACTACCTGGCGCAATTTCAGCAGTACGTGGCCTCATCCGACAACCACTATTCTTTCCGCCGCTACATTTTTGACCTCTATCACACCATCCCGATCTATCACAACGCCACGTCCTATGGCCCCAAACCCGCCAACGGCCCCGACGATTGCGCTGCGTCTCTCGGCGCTACCAAATGCTCCGCTATCCAGCGCAATCGCGAAGGATCGATTGAACTGCGCCTGCTCATTACCGAGTCCATCGCCTCGGCCGGCAGCGTAGTCCCCTTTTACCTCGAGCCAACCTTGGGCGGCTCGGATATCAACGGCAACCCCTGGCTCTCCAGCTACAACGATTACCGCTTCCGTGCGCCCAACGCCCTGCTTCTGCGCGAAGCCTTTGAGCACTCTATCTGGGGTCCCATTGGCTTCGCCTTCTCCGCCGACCAGGGAAAGGTGGCGCCCACGCGCAACGACGTCGACTTCAACCGGCTTGCGCACAGCTTTTCGGTCGGCGTTACAGTGCGCGCCGGAGGTCTGCCGGCTCTGTCTCTCGCCTTCGCGTGGGGTGGCCCCGCTGGCACACATACCATCGCCAACGTGAATACATCCCTGCTCGGAGGCTCGACTCGTCCGTCGCTATTTTGATTCTGGGTCATGGACCTCATGCGAGGGCTTTACCAGCATTCTCTTTGCGTGTCTCGACTCCGGTTTGTCCTCCTTGGCCTTGAAATACATCCTCCGCAGCGTTCGTAGGGCGTTATTGCCGTTCGACGCCGATCCGGGAAACTGCAGCTTTTCGACCTCATGTTTGGTGATCTGGTCCGTGCGCATTCCTGCGATCTTCGTCTGCTCCAATAGTCGCCAGCCATTCCTGTAATAGCGGCGGCTGTCGGCCTCGAGCCGTCCCGTGTCCACCCATTGAAGGAAATCCTTCGAATATTCACGAACCGTGGGCGGCTTCCTGTCGAGAGGGTCGCTGCCCTTGATCGCGGGAGCGAGTTTGAGAGCGGCAGCCTTCTGCGCTCTCGTTTGGTTGGTCTCCTTGGTCGACCCGCGGTAGCGCTCGCCGCGCACCGTGAAGTCATACCAGTAATACTTCGAACAGTTCTTTCTGAACAGTTTCACGAGATCACCTCCAAGCAGCCCGCACGGAAGCAACTCGTGTGTTCCGCCCATTGGATCCGAGCGGAATAACCACATCGTACATCAGTTTGAATTCGATCCCAATCCAGTCAGGGAGCACACCTACGCAATGCCAATGCTCGAACACTGCGGCCGTGGTTGAGGGTCGCTGGCAGCGCCGTCTCTAACGGCGCCATAGTTAGTCGTCTAAAATTGCGTTTTGTGCGCAGCTTTGGCTCCAGCCCGATCGCCGATAACTATCTGTAAGACGACAAGTGTCCGACATGGCGACGTCCATGTGAAATGCGCCATTCGATGAGTGACTTGGCGGAGATAAGCGGCCAATAAGCTGGACCGGGTGATCGTGACTTGCAGTAAGAAGTTATATTTTCTTTCAGTTGGATTTTCTTCAGGAGGCGGAGCCCCGCTTCCTGCCAAGCATCTTGGCGGATTGCAGCGGGAAGCGGGACCCGTGTGAGGTTACGATCCTCTTTGTCCCAGTGTCGGTCCCGCTGGAGCGGCTTGCTGTCGGCTGGGCCGAAGACTCGGACGAGATTATTTTACGCCGATGCCCGGTTTGCGAACAGGATTCGATTGTTGGCCATGGGCGACGGCGCAAGCAGGCGCACGACGAGCATCATGATTGGATCGGGATTCGCCGGGGCCGCTGTGTCCGATGCGGAAGAACCTTCACCTTTCTGCCGGTATTTTCTCTGCCCTATACGCATTACAGCCTGCTGGCGCGCTGCCAGGCATTGCTGCGTCGCTTTGTGGAGCACTGTTCGTGGGAGAAGGCGGCGCCGAAGTTCAGGGATGCTGATCGCGTACCGGATGCCTCTACTGTGCGCCGCTGGGCGCAAGGTGCGGACGAGTCACAGCCGACCGTGTCTTTTCTCCGCAAAACGGCTGCGCGAGCGGCTCAATGGCTGGAGTCCGCTCACTCGCGTCAGGACGGGGCAGCGTTCTTATCCTGGCTGACTCCGGTGCTCGAAGTCCTCTGCCCTATGCGCCGCTGAGAAAAAATCCATTTCCCCACCATCCTTGCCTGGGAACTCCGACGCACTTCTCCTACGCTGGGCTCCGGAGGCGAAAAAGCGTTGTGGGCGAAGACGTCGAAAGACTAAAGCGGCGACTGCCGCTGCTGGAGTATCTGCGGCAGCACAACTGGAAGGGATCACCTTCGGGTCAGTCCGAGGTTGTTGGACTCTGCCCACTGCACGAAGAGTCCAGGCCCTCGTTCTATGTCAACACGCGCAAGGACGTCTTCTACTGCCACGGCTGCGGTAAGGGCGGGGATCTGATTCGATTCATCGAGCTATCCCGTGGTGTGCCTTTCCGTGAGAGCCTGGCTTATCTTGAGCAACCTGCAGTGCGCCCGGTTGACTCCGCCGCTGTGCTTGAGCTAGCCGCAACGTTCTATCAACAGCAACTGGATCACAGCCCCGATGCGATGCGTTATCTCCAGCGGCGTGGAGTGCATGATGCAGCTCTGATCCGGGAACTGGGCATCGGCTATGCACCCGGCGGAACCCTGCGTCGATATCTGATGGCGCAGGGTCATTCGTTCGATGTGTTGCGAAGGCTCGGCCTCATTAACGCTCGCGGTGCGGACGCTCTCTATCAGCGCATCGTGTTTCCGTTATGGCAGCGCGAGCAGATCGTCAACGTCTATGGCCGCAGCATCGGCTCTGCCTTCGCTCATCGCTTCCTGCCCGGCGGCAAGGGTGGTCTGTATGCGTGGGAGAAGGTGCGCAACTGCTCGGAAGTGATCCTGGTCGAAGGGCTGTTCGACTATGCGGTGTTGCGGCAGGCTGGCTTCAACAACGTAACCTGCTCGCTGGGCACACAGCTCAACCAAGACCAGTTCCGCCAGTTGTGCGAAGGCAAACGCACCGTCTATCTCACCTTCGATGTCGATCAGAACCAGAGCGGCCAGCAGGCCGCAGAGCGACTGGCTCATCGTCTTGTGGCGCGCGGTATCCCGGCACGTCGCGTTCTCCTGCCTGAAGGACATGATCCCAACTCCTTCTTCGTTCAAGGAGGAGAAGCACACCAGTTCCAGTCTCTTGTGGAGGCCGCGCGGCCATGAAGTTCCGCGTCATCTACCAGAAGACCTCTACGGGCGCGCATAGTCCGGTTCAGGTAGTGGAGCAATCCACCGGCGCGGGCGTTGCGTGGATCAATCGGTACCTGGACCGCGAGTATGTCCGCCGCCTCGCAGACAAGTCCCTCTACAGCTACGCCCACAGCCTGTTGCACTTCGTGCGCTGGTGGGAGA
Organism: uncultured Acidobacteriaceae bacterium; assembly: GCA_963725975.1. Taxonomy (GTDB): domain Bacteria; phylum Acidobacteriota; class Terriglobia; order Terriglobales; family Acidobacteriaceae; genus Telmatobacter. Next base: position 13,322 of record CAVSBA010000002.1, read on the forward strand.
GCGTCCATCACACTGGCGAAATCTCTGCCGCGAACCTCACTGAGTCGACTCTGTTCGATTACGTGCGCTTCCAGTCGAGCCTCCTACCTCCGCCTTCTGCCTCCACCATCAACGACCGCACCGCCACCGCCGATCGCGCTATCCGCAACCAGTTCCCCGATGCTCCCTGTCAAGTCGCGCACGGCTTCCATCAACCCTTCCTGCACCGCAGGCCGATGGGCCTGGGACGGCCCAGGTTCGAACTTGGCCGACTCAGAATACGGGAGCCCAGGCTCAACATCGTTCCTCTCTCGGTCGATGAAGTGGCGCGCTTCTGGCGAAGTTTTCGAAACGCTCGCGACCTGGCCATCGTCGGCTTGATGCTGATGCAGGGGCTCCGCTCCGCCGAAGTGATGGCCTTGAACCGTGATGATGTGTTGTTCTCCGAAGGGCAGCTTCGGGTGCGTGGCAAGGGGAACAAGCTGCGCCTACTGCCCCTGGCGCCGGAAACCACACAACTGCTCGATCACTATCTTCGCGTGGAGCGCCCCGATCCCTGCTCGGCGGCACTGTTCGTGGTGTTGAAAGGGCCCGCTCGCGGCCAACGCATGACACCTGCGGGATTACGTTCCCTGTTCCGCCATCATCGCCGCACCACCGGCGTCCAACTGGCCAATCCGCACCGGTTCCGACACACCTTCGCCTCGGATATGGTGCGCGCCGGCATCAGCCTGCCCGCACTGATGCAGTTGATGGGCCACACTGACATCGAGACCACCATGCACTATGTGAAGGTGTCACCGCAGGATGTCTATCTGCAGTACGCCCGCGCGGCGGCGCAGTGTATCCATCCGCAACCGAGGATCTCCTGATGCGCTGGCGCCGTCCTCCACTTCAGCATCCCCTGGCGCCGGCCTTCGCGCACGCGGTCGAGTCTCTGTCGACGGCACTCACTCCTTCCAGCAAACGCAACTACGACATCGTGGTGCGCAGCTTCCTCGTCTATCTCGGAACGAAATACCCGAAGATTACTCGTCTCGAACAACTGCGCCGCGATCCTCATATCCTGGGATGGATGGCGCACCTGCGCGCTCAGAATCCGCCTCTGACCACGACAACCTGCATCGGACGGCTCTTCGCGCTGCGCACCATCTTCCATGAGCTGGCTCGCACCAGCCGTCTCGCTGAACTGGCCCACTTGCTGCTGCGCGAGGATATCCCGCGCTCGCCTCACACTCTGCCACGACCGCTCACCCCGGAACAGGATCAACTCCTCCAGCAGGAGTTCATGCACCGCAACGACCTCGGCGGAAATGTGTTCCTCCTGCTCCGCTCGACCGGCATGCGCATCGGAGAATGCGCCGACCTGTCTTATGACTGTCTGCGTTGCACGGGGCCTAACCAATGGGCGATTCATGTCCCCCTCGGAAAGCTCAAGACCGAGCGCATGGTCCCCATCGATGTCTTCGGCCGTGATGTCGTTCAACGTCTGCGCTTCTTCCGCTCCCTCGACCCGCTGCCTCTCGATGGGCGGCTCCTGGCGCGGCCCGGAAGCAAAGTTGCAATCCTGGTTCAGCTCCGCGATTACCTGCATCAGGTCTGCCACTCCCTCGGGCTCTCTACTCGGATCGTCCCCCATCAGTTCAGACACACTTACGCCACGGAGATGCTTCGCTCCGGGGTCAGCTTCCCCGTCCTGATGAAATTACTCGGTCACGTCGATCCGGGTATGACCATGCGCTATGTCGATGTAGCCCTTACCGACCTCGAACGCGAGTTCCAGTTGGCCCGCTCCAAACCAAGGCATCTGGCTCCACAGCCCAAAACATCCACCGCACCAGTTCGGACAGGCCTCGATGGTCTCATCGACGCCTTAGTCGCCGCTCAACACCTCATGGAGATGTTCCGTCGATCGCTCACAACCAATGCTCGCAAGCGTCTCCTCAGGCTATCCGTCCGCCTCATCAAGATCCTCGCCGAGATAAGAAAGCTCCAGAGCAACTGAATGAAAATGGGAAGCGATTGGCCGCTTATGGCGATTTACCATCATCCGAGAAAACCTCCCCTCGATATCGGCGTTGTCCATTACCTATCCGCGAGACGAATGGGGCGCTTCTTCGTCTAGCTCGCAAGCTGTTCTAACTGAACCCGCCTCGATTCGGGATGAACGAAGGCTGATCAGTACGGCGCAGGTCGGCACTATCAACTGTTCCGCCCTGTATCACGAAAGAATCATCTCCACAGGTTATTCATAGCTTCGTCGTCCGCAGTCTCAGGGCATTGCCGATCACTGAGACGGAACTGAAGCTCATGGCAGCAGCAGCGATCATCGGGTTGAGAAGCAAGCCGAAGCCAGGGAAGAGCACACCCGCCGCCACCGGTACCCCGACGGCGTTGTAGACGAAAGCGAAGAACAGGTTCTCGCGGATATTGCGAATGGTTGACTTGCTGAGATGACGGGCGCGGAGAATGCCCCGCAGATCGCCTTTCAAGAGCGTGATGCCGCCAGCTTCCATAGCCACGTCGGTACCCGTACCCATTGCAATCCCTACGTCAGCCTGGGCAAGGGCGGGCGCATCGTTCACTCCGTCTCCAGCCATCGCGACAACGGAGCCCTTCTGTTGACACTCTTTGACGATCCCAGCCTTCTTTTGCGGCAAGACGTCAGCCTCAAACTCGATGCCGAGCTTTTCCGCAACCGCCATGGCGGTGGTTCGGTTATCTCCTGTAATCATGATGATCTTGAGACCCGCCGCCTTTAGCTCGCGAATCGCATCGGGCGTGGACTCTTTGATTGGATCGGCGACGCCGACGAGGCCAGCGGCCTTACCGTCCACGGCGATCAGCATCACTGTCTGGCCCTCTTGCCGCAAAGCTTCAGCCTGATCCCGTAAGGGAGCAGGATCGACGGAAACGTCGTGAAACAACTCCGCATTTCCGACTGCGACCTGCTTCCCTTTTACGGTACCGTTCACGCCTTTTCCGGTCGTGGAGCTGAATCCATCGACATCGAACACGCTTAGCTTCCTTGCCTCAGATCCTTTTACGATGGCTGCCGCCAAAGGGTGTTCGCTCGAGCGCTCAAGGCTGGCGACGAGCTGCAGCAGGTCGTTTTCGTTGATGCCAGGCTGGGGAATGACGGCGCTAAGCGTTGGCTTGCCTTCAGTCAAGGTTCCCGTCTTGTCGATGATGAGCGTGTCGACTTTGCCGAATGTTTCAAGCGCCTCGGCATTGCGGATGAGAATGCCGGCGCGCGCCCCGCGCCCCGTGCCCACCATGATGGCCATGGGGGTAGCGAGCCCAAGAGCGCAGGGGCAGGCAACGATCAGAACGGCCACAGCATTCACAACGGCATGAGCAAGGTGCGGCTGCGGCCCAACAAAGAACCAGACTGCGAAAGTGATAACGGCTGAGCCGATTACAGCAGGGACGAAGTACGCGGCGACGCGATCCGCCAGCCGCTGAATCGGGGCCCGTGAACGTTACGCCTGGCTGACCATCTTTACAATCTGCGCCAGGAGCGTGTCGGCGCCAATGCGTTCAGCACGCATGACGAATCCGCCGGTTCCGTTCACCGTTCCGGCCGTCACTTTCGCGTCCTTGTCTTTCTCTACCGGTATGGGCTCTCCGCTGATCATCGATTCATCTACGGAGCTGTGGCCCTCAAGTACAGTCCCGTCGACAGGCACCTTTTCGCCGGGGCGGACACGGAGCCGGTCTCCAACTTGCACCTGATCGAGTGGCACGTCGGCTTCGCCGCCCTTGTCGTCAAGACGTTTCGCCGTCTTCGGAGACAGGCCAAGCAACGCGCGAATCGCACCGCTGGTCTGGCTGCGGGCGCGCAACTCCAACACCTGACCCAGCAGAACCAGGGCAACAATGACCGCTGAAGGCTCGAAATACACGTCGATCTGTCCAACGGCGCCGCGAAGCGACGAGGGAAAGATCTGGGGAACCAAGGTAACGGTGGCGCTGTAAAGATAGGCCGTGCCCGTACCAAGGACAATCAGCGCAAACATATTGAGACTGCGATGCACCAGGGATTGCCAGCCCCTGACGAAGAACGGCAAACCGCACCACAGGACCGCCGGCGTTGCCAAGGCAAATTCAATCCAGGCCCACACTTTCGCCGAGAGCATGTGTTGCATGGGCATCGACGGTAGAAATGAGGAGATCATCAGTGCGAGCATCGGCGCCGCGAGCGCGACACTGATCCACAGGCGCCTGGTCATATTGGCCAGTTCGGGATTCGACTCTTCGGCGGGGACCTCACGAGGTTCGAGCGCCATGCCGCACTTCGGACAACTCCCCGGCCCCATTTGCCTGACCTCGGGATGCATCGGACAGGTGTATTCCCCTTGCGGCTCGGTCTTTTTCGCCGGGTGTGGGGCGGCTTCGACCGGATTGACCGGCGCGTACTTTTCCGGCGCGGCACGAAACTTCGCGGCGCATCCCTGGCTGCAGAAGTAGACAGTGACACCCTGGTGCACGACGCTTGCCGCCGCTTGCGCGGAATCGACCTTCATCCCGCATACGGGATCGCGCTCTTCAGCCTGCTGCATGGGGCGATTATGGCTGTTTTCGCTCTTTTGCACTGTTCCATTCTGACCAAGGTTCGGCTGCCGATCAAGGTTCGGCTGGCGCTCTGGTATCTTGAGTTCAAAGCGTTTGTTCTTCCAGGCTTCAATGGCGTGATCTAAATCACTGCCGCAGAAAGCCCGGCAACGGATGATTACGTTTGAGACTTGGAACCCTGAAACCATGATCTGGAGCCGAAAGAGCGCGCTGTTGATGCTGGCAATGACGGTCTTCTGGACCGCGATTCCTGCGTCTGCCTGCCTGCTTGCCATGCCCACGACGGGACAGCACTCATGCTGCGCCATGAACATGACGCTGGCATGCGCTCCGGCAGGAACCACAGCGAATCGCTCGTGCTGCCAGGTCGGCCGCAAGGATCCTGCAGTCACTCCAGTCCCTCTATCTACTTTTGAGCATTCGCAGCGTTTGGCTTACGTGCCAAATCAGGCCGCTCTGCAGGCGCCCACCTCTCAGAGCGCCGCGTGCCGCAATGCGCTGGAAGCGCCGCCGCCCAAGTCCTCACCGGGCGGCATCTCCATACTCCGAATCTAATACTCCTTCCTTCGCAGGCCGAACCTTGGCCTTAGTGCGTCTTTGCGCGGCCACGCGCCATGGGAAGCCATGACCGGGCCGCGAGCTGTGTACCCGCTGGAGGGACGATGAAGATTCTTATCTCAATATTTTGCATTTTGGTAGCCGGAGTGCCCGGCATTTCGCGCGCACAAGCGCCGACGAAGGCCGATGGCTTGGCCGGTTTTGCCGCATTGCTCGAGCAGCATCATGAATCCGAGCCTTTCAGCCCGGCGCTGACGCTGGAAGAAGTGGAGCGGATCGCACTGACTGAGAACCCGGAGATCGCGGTGGCAGCCCGGCGAGTCTCCATTGCGCAGGCACACGTTCCCGCCGCAGGTGCGCTCGATGACCCCACGGCGATGTATCGCGGATGGGGCGTGCCTCTCGAAAAGCCCTGGGACTACAACCAGGCGCAAAACATGTTTAGCCTCAGCCAAACGCTGCCGGGAGCGGGCAAGAGGGCGCTGCGCACAAACGTGGCAGAGTCCGATGTGGACCTCGCCAAAGCACAGCTTGAACAGGTTCGCCTGGAGGTTCGCGTAAAAGTGCACAAGGCCTTCGACGACCTGCTGCTCGCGCAGGACGAACTGCGGATTCACGATCAGCATGTGGAAATTGTGCGCCAGGCCATCGAGGCTGCGCGCATCAAGTACGCGGTCGGGAAGGTATCGCAGCAGGACATCCTGAAAGCCCAAGTCACGCTCACCGGCCTGGCGGAACATATGATCCGATTCGACCGGGACGCCGATCTGGCGCGAGCCCGGCTCAACACGCTGCTTGGCCGCGAACCAACCGTACCGCTCAATGTACATGGAGACTGCGCGGTTCTCGTCTCCCTGCCCACGGCGCAAACGCTTGAAGACCTGGCTATCGAGTCCCGGCCCGACCTGGTTGCGGCGCGCGAGGCCGCAGAGCGCAGCCGCAAAGAGCAGTCGCTAGCCCGGAAAGTTTACCTGCCAGACTTCACCGTCTCGGCAGGCTACATGCTGATGCAGCCCGGCCAAAACATGCGCAATAACTACATGGTGGAGGGTTCCATGAACCTTCCCTGGCTGAACCACCGCAAGCACGATGCGGAGATTGCGGAAGCCACTGTAACGGCCACAGCACAGGATGCGGAACTGGCGGCGCTGCGCAATGCCGCATTCGGACAGATTCAGGATGCGTTGGTCGAAGCACGGGCCGCGCAACAGCTTGCGCACATGTATCACGACCAACTGCAGCCCCAGGCCGAAGCCACACTTCAGGCCAGCGTTATCGCCTATGAAAACGACAAGACAGATTTTCTCGACCTGCTCGACAGCCAGATGACGGTCGTCGATGTCGATCTCGACTGGTTGCAGGCCGTCGCGGACTTCGACACGCGGCTGGCCGATCTCGAACTCGCTACAGGCACTTCGCTGGATCAACAACAGCAGACCGCGCCGGAGGTAAAACCGTGAAGACGCGCACCTATCAACTCGCCCTCGCATCGGCTGTTGTCGTTTGCATCTCGCTTGCAGCCGCACTCGCATATGTCGTTCTCAACCGCGGCCGCTCAACGTCATCCGCAGCCTCGCAAGATCCGGTTGTAGCGCGCGGGCCGCAGACGGCCTCGCAGGCTGGGCCGCAGGGCAATGCATCGCCGGCGGGAAGTGAACCCGCGCTTGCCCCGGTTCAGTTGTCGCCGCAGCGGCTTCAGGAAATCGGCGTGACTACAGCGGTTGCGGAACTCAAGAACGTAAGCGACGACCTGAGCGTTCCTGGAAATGTGGATATCGACGAAGAGAAGCTCGCCTATGTGCAAACCCGCTTTCCGGGCTGGATTCAGGATGTGTTTGCAAATGCTACCTACCAGTACGTGCGCAAGGGCCAGCCCCTCTTCACCGTGTATAGCCCTGACCTTGTGAGCAGTGAGCAGGAATATCTGCTGGCCAAGCAGAACGAAGGTGCATTCTCGCAGGATATGCATGGCATGGCCGCACACGAGAGCGGGTGGCTGCTGAAGGCCGCAGAAGAGCGCTTGCTGCAATTCGGCGTTTCAGCCCAAACGATCGCCGATCTGGACCAGAGCGGCAAGGTGGTGCGCAACATCGCTGTCGACTCGCCGGCCTCCGGATATATTACCGAGCGCGAAGCTTTGCCGAATGCCTACGTGCAGCCGGAAACCAAACTCTATACCATCGCCGATCTTTCTACCGTGTGGGTGTACGCCAACGTGTTTCAAAATGACGTAGGTCGCTTGAGGCCGGGCGACGGGGCCGAGGTCACAGTCGACGCCTATCCCGGGCGCCACTTCAACGGCCGCATCGATCAGATTCTGCCGGAAGTCGATCCTGCGACACGAACAGTGCGAGTGCGCCTGGTCTTCCGCAATCCTGGCGTGGTGTTGAAGCCGGGAATGTATGTGAACGTCGCCATCGCGGTTTCGCTCGGCCGGCAACTGGTAATTCCGGCGTCAGCGGTGCTGCAAGCGGGCACGCGAGCCATCGCGTTTATCGATCACGGCAATGGCAATCTGGAACCGCGCACCATCGAGACCGGGCCGCAGCTCGACGATTCGATCGTCGTCCTCAACGGGCTGAAGCCGGGCGATCGCGTGGTTAGCTCGGCTAATTTCCTGGTGGATTCCGAAGCGCAACTTCAGGCGGCTCTCGGAGCCTATACGGCCCTGCCGCAACAACCGGCTGCAAGCGCGAATTCCGCCTCTACGGCCCAGGTCACGATCGATCTCAGCACAGAGCCATCTCCGCCGCGCAAGGGTGCGAACACAGTGAAGGTCAAGCTGACCGGCCCGGATGGCAAGCCGGTGTCGGGAGCACAGGTGAGCGCGAGTTTCTTCATACCGGCCATGCCTGCGATGGGGATGGCAGCGGAACACGCCGTTGCCGCACTCGCCGATAAAGGCAATGGCATTTACGAAGGTTCACTGCAACTGCCGGCCGGCGGGACATGGTCCGCGACAGTGAGCGTTCAACGCGGAGGCCAGACGGTAGCCACGAAACAGCTCAGCGTCAGCGCCACGGGAGGCATGTGATGATTTCCAAAATCATTGCGTGGTGCGCGCGCAATCCTTTTCTTGTTTTCACGGGCGCCATTCTTCTGGTTGTCGCAGGGTTCTGGTCCATGCAGCGCGTGCCACTCGACGCTCTGCCCGACATCAGCGACGTGCAAGTCATTATTCACACATCGTGGGCGGGCGAACCTCCCAATGTGATCGAAGATCAGGTCACGTATCCGATTGTGACGGCCCTGCTCTCGGCGCCTCGCGTCAAAAACGTGCGCGCTCAGACCATGTTCGGCGACTCCTATGTGTTCGTGGTCTTTCAAGACGGCACCGACCTTTACTGGGCGCGTTCACGCGTGATCGAGTATCTACAGCAGATCGCAGGCAAGCTTCCCGCCGATGTGCATCCCGCTATCGGCCCTGACGCGACCGGGGCGGGCTGGGTCTACGAGTACGCAATCGTTGACCGCAGCCACACCAAGAGCCTCGCAGATTTGCGCGCGTTGCAAGACTGGTATCTGCGCTATCAGCTTGAAACCGTGCCAGGCGTGGCGGAAGTTGCCAGCATCGGCGGCTTCGTGCGCCAGTACCAGGTCAACCTCGATCCCAACAAGCTATTCTCTTACGGCATCTCCGCCTCGACGGTGATCGACCGCGTCCGCCAGAGCACCAACGAAGTGGGCGGCGACGTGCTGGACATGAGCGGCGCTGAATACATGATCCGCGGCCTCGGCTACCTGCGCTCGCTCTCCGATCTCGAAAATGTTCCAGTCGCAACCAAGAATGGCACGCCCGTACTGGTGAAGGACCTTGGCACAGTCTCCTTCGGTCCGGACGTCCGGCGCGGAGCGGCCGACTGGCAAGGACAAGGGGAAACCGTCGGCGGCATCGTAGTGATGCGTTATGGCATGAATGCTCTCAACGTCATCGACGGGGTGAAAGCCAAGTTCAAGGAGATTGCGCCCTCACTGCCTCCCGGCGTCGAGATCGTAACCGCCTACGACCGTTCATGGCTCATCAATCAGTCGATCCACACACTGAAGCGCGACCTGCTTGCCGAGGCCATCATCGTGAGCTTCGTCAGCATCGCCTTCCTGTTCCATTTCCGTTCCGCGCTCGTTCCCATCCTCACGCTGCCCATTGCCGTGCTGGCCGCGTTTATACCCATGTACTACCTGCACGTAAGCTCCAACATCATGTCGCTCGGTGGACTGGCGCTGGCCGTCGGTGTGTTGATCGATGCTGCCATCGTGATGGTCGAAAACGGGTACCGCCATCTGGCCGAACGCAGCGACGTCCCAAGCGAAGCAGAGCGGCGCCACATCCTTGTCGGCGCGGCGCAGCAGGTCGGGCCGGCTCTCTTTTATTCGCTCATCATTATCGTGGTGTCGTTTCTGCCGGTCTTTCTGCTGGAAGCGCAGGAGGGCCGCATGTTCCGGCCCCTGGCCTGGACCAAGACGCTGGCTCTTATCTTTTCTTCACTGCTATCCATCACGCTGGTTCCGGCGCTCATGCCGCTCTGCCTGCGCGGAAAACTGCGTCCCGAGTCGAAGAACCCGGCTGCGCGCATTACGCAGGCCATCTATCTCCCCATACTGCGCTGGTGCCTCAGGCATTGGAAAGTTGTCATTGCACTGAATCTGGCTTTCCTGGCCGCAACCATTCCTCTCTACTTTCGTCTCGGCAGCCAGTTCATGCCCGCACTTTATGAAGGCTCCGCTCTCTACATGCCGAGCGCGCTGCCCGGCATATCCATTACGCAGGCGGTTTCGCTGATGCAGGAGCAGGACCGCATCATCCGCTCCTTTCCTGAAGTTGCCACAGTCTTCGGCACCGTGGGCCGCTCCGATTCGGCCACCGACAACGCACCTCTCGACATGTACGACACGACCATCATGCTGAAGCCGCGGAGTGAGTGGCGCACCGGTATGACTTACGAAAAGCTGATCCACGATATGGACGAGAAGCTGCAATTCCCTGGCCTCACCAACACCTGGACTATGCCCGTAGAAAACCGGCTCGATATGGAGCTGACTGGCATCAAGACCGCGGTCGGCATCAAAATTCAGGGCCCGGATCTTGCGCACATCGAAGATATCGGTGCGCGGATGCAGCAGGTTCTATCATCCATGCCGGAGTCCAATTCCGTCTTTGCGGAGCGGGTCTCGCAGGGCTTCTATCTCAACATAGATGTGAATCGGCCCGAGGCCGCGCGCTACGGCCTGACTGTTGCCGACGTCCAGCGGGTTATCACTTCGGAGATCGGCGGAGCGGATATCGCGCAAAATGTGGAAGGGCGCGAACGGTTCCCGATCGCCGTGCGCTATCAGCGGGATTTTCGCGACCACGCCGAAGCCTTATCGCAGGCTCTGATTCCAACCCCTTCGGGAGAGCAGATTCCGGTGAGTGAAGTGGCTCGCGTCTACTATTCGCGCGGACCCTCGATGATCCGCGACGAAGACGGCGCGCTCACCGGCTATGTCTATCTCAATCTGAATACAAACGACTACGGGGGCTTTGTCAATCGTGCCGAGAAGTTGTTGAACCAAAAACTCGCTATGCCCGCGGGCTACACCTGGCGATGGGCCGGGGAGTACGAGTTCGAGATGCGCGCCAAACAACGCCTCACTATCATCCTGCCCATTGTCTTTTTCGTGATCTTCATTTTGCTTTACCTGGTCTTCAAATCCGTTACCGAGGCCGCGGTGCTGATTGTGCCAACGCTCTATGCCATGTCGGGAGGACTGCTATTGCAGTGGCTGCTCGGCTATAACTTCAGCGTCGCTGTATGGGTCGGCTACATCGCACTGTTTGGCATTGCGGTGGAGACGGGCGTGGTGATGGTCGTGTACCTGCATGAAGCCTTTCAACGTCACCTGGCTCAGGATGCCGCGATGACAGAGGCGGGTCTCGAGCAGGCGGTGATCGAAGGTGCGGTCCAACGGCTGCGGCCCAAGTTGATGACGGTGGCGGCTGTCATCCTGAGTCTCGCGCCAATCCTCTGGGAAACGGGTATCGGCTCCGATGTGATGAAGCCCATTGCCGCCCCCATCGTCGGCGGGATGATTACATCCACGATCCACGTCCTGATTCTGGTTCCGGTATTCTTTCTGCTCATCAAGCGCAGGGCTTTGCGTCGAGGACTCCTAACCGAAAACCAGGACCAGCGCTACACTTAGCAGCAATCTGTGGCTGAGCCGTGGTCCAGCATAGATCAGTTTCGATGAGTCGAGCCGGCTCGGTCGTCCGGCCTACGCGGAATTCTCAGTTTTCGCGAACAGGCCAAAATCACTCATTCCCTCGTCGGATCGGCTTTATCTCTGCCAAGTTGCCGAAAACCGGCTGATCGGACAATGCGCCAGAAACCTGATACGGTCTCGCGTTGCTTAAAACCAAGTGTGCCCTGGACTGTGCCATGCTGTGCGGTGACAAATGCGTCAAATCAGTACCTTAGGCGACCAGACTAGAGTGCTTCCGTGCGGGCTTGGTCTAAAGGCAAGTCCTTGATTCCATGATGATGATCCCCGGCCGTCGAACTCCGGAATGCTGATCCGGCATCGGCGTTTACGCGCCGTCTCATTGAGTGTTTCCAAAGCCTGAGCGTTGACCTGATGTGAGGACGGTGAGCCGGAGCGGAAAAAGTGCCGTAGACCGCACCGCCCACATGACGCCCGTCGGGATCCCGCAAACGAGAAGTAGACCCCGACCTTTCGGCGACGCATTGACGATCGAGTCCGGTTGCCCGCCAGGAACCTTGTAGTTCCACCCATCGAAAGTTCCCCGTCCAAATTCCAAACTTCCATTCTACTTTCGTGCGGCGACGCCGAAACGTACTCGTGCGTCTCCGTCTCCCCTGTCCATTCCTGGAGTTCGACCATGCAAGTCGTTCAATTTCCTCTAACCTCCCAGCCAGCGGCGGAGGCTGAGCGGGCTGATCGACCCAGCCCCACAGGTCGCGGTAACGCTCACGTTCTCCCTCTCTTCGCGAATCGCTGGCGCGCTGGGGGTGAAGACGAAAGTCAGTGTCAGATACGCTTTCAACCCCTAGCGGTCAGCTGTGCTCGGGCACACATTCGCTTGCGATGGGAAAGTGAGAGAATTCAAGCGAAAACTACGCGCGGACATGCTCATGAATGCTGCAATGCAGGTCGATTCCATTTCGCTTCTGGAGTCTCTGGCCCAGACCAGGTTTGCCGACTGCTACCAGTGCGGTAAGTGCACGGCCGGCTGCCCGCGGTCGGCGCGCATGGATAAGACGCCGAACCGGCTCATCCGCATGGTGCAACTGGGCGACATCGACGGGGCGCTGAAGGCCGCCGCCATCTGGCAATGCGTCTCCTGCGAGACGTGCACGACCCGCTGCCCGAAGAATGTTGACTGCGCAGCCGTCATGGACGCGCTCCGGCAGGTATCGTACAAGCGCGGCATGACTTCCAAAGAGCAGGACGCGGTGGTGCTGTTCCAGAAGGCGTTTCTCGACAGCGTGCGGCGTAATGGGCGCATGAACGAGATCGAGATGATCGCCCGGTACAAGCTGGAGGGGTTCGCCGCCATACGGCGGCTCGGATTTCTCCTGAGCGGCGCCATGCTCGCGCCGCGCATGAAAATGCGCAACAAGCTCCACATTCTCGGCGAAAAGGTTCGCGACCGCGGCGTGGTACGCCGCATCTTCGCTCGCTGCATGGATGGTAAAGAATGAATCTTGGCTATTATCCGGGCTGTTCGCTACACGGCTCCTCCGACGACTACCAGCAGTCCCTGAAGGCCTGCTTCGGCGCGCTAGGGGTGTCGTTCCAGGAGCTGGATGACTGGATCTGCTGCGGCGCGACGGCCGCGCACATGCTGAACCGCAAGCTCTCCATCGCGCTTCCGGCGCGGAACCTGGCGCTGGCCAGCCGCCAGGGGTGTGAAGAACTGGTAGCGCCATGCTCCATGTGCTCCATGCAGTTGAAGAAGGCGCAGAGAGCCATGGCCCATGAGCCGGCGCTGGCCGAGGAGATGAGCAGGATCGTCGAGGCCAGGACCGGGGACACGCGCGTGCTCAATCTGCTCCAGGCCTTCGATCGCGTGGGTATCGGAACCATCAAGGCGGCCGTGAAGGAGCCGCTCAAGGGTCTCAAAGTGGCCTGCTACTACGGCTGCTTGCTCACGCGGCCGCCAGAGGTGGTGCAGTTTGACGATTGCGAGCAACCGGAGTCGATGGACAGGATCGTCGCAGCATTGGGCGCGACGGCGACCGACTGGAACTCGAAGACCGAGTGCTGCGGCGCCAGCATGACGTTGGCGGACGAAGAAACGGTCCTGGAGCTCTCGCACAGCATCCTCGCCGACGCGGCCGCTCATGGCGCACAATGCATCGCCGTAGCCTGCCCCATGTGCCACGTGAACCTGGACATGAAGCAGTCGGCCATCGAGGCGCGGTACGGAACCATGTACAACATGACCATCTACTACCTTTGCGATCTGGTGGGACTGGCGCTGGGTTTGACTCCCAAGGCGCTGGGGATTGACCGGCACTTCGTGGGGAGGAAGGCATAAATTGGCCAGGATAGGCGTGTTCGTGTGCTGGTGCGGAGAGAACATCGCCCGCGCGGTGGACGTGGACGGCGTGGTGCGGGAAGTGGCGAAGCTGCCCGGCGTGCGCTGTGCGGTCAATTACAAGTACACGTGCTCGGAGCCGGGCCAGGCGATGATTCGCGAAAAGATCGTGTCGGAGAAGCTGGACGGCGTGGTGGTGGCGGCGTGCTCCCCGCACATGCACTTGAGGACCTTCCGCAAAACCGCGCAGACAGCGGGTCTGAACCCGTACCTGCTGGAGATGGCCAACATCCGTGAGCAGTGTTCGTGGGTGCATCGCGACCGCGGCCAGGCTACGGCCAAGGCCGTTGGGCTGATCCGGTTGGCCGTGGCCAAGGTGAGGAACAACCACGCGCTCGAGCCCATTAAGGTGCCAGTCACGCGGCGGGCGCTGGTGGTGGGCGGCGGCGTGGCCGGCATCCAGGCGGCGCTCGACATCGCCGACGCCGGATATGAAGTGGTGATGGTGGAGCGCGAGCCCTCCATCGGCGGCAAGATGGCCGGGCTTTCCGAGACCTTCCCCACGCTCGATTGCTCGCAGTGCATCCTGACGCCGCGCATGGTGGATGTGGGCCAGCATCCGCGCATCAAGCTCTACACCTATTCGGAAGTTGAAGCGGTGGGCGGCTTCGTGGGAAACTTCGAGATCACCATCCGCCAGAAGGCGCGGTACGTGGACGTAACCAAGTGTACTGGCTGCGGCGAATGCTCCAATGTGTGTCCGCTGAAGAAGAACAAGAGCGAGTTCGATTACGGCATGGGCCTGCGTCCGGCCATCTATATGCCCTTCCCGCAGGCGGTGCCGGCGCGGCCCGTTATCGACAAGAACGTGTGCGCCAAGTTAATCCGCAACGGCTGCGGCCTATGCGCCAAGAAGTGCGCGGCGGGAGCCATCAACTTCGAGGATGAAGACAAGCTGGTGAAGGAGAAAGTCGGCGCGGTAGTGCTGGCCACGGGCTTCAAGCTTTACGACATCGGCAAGAAGGACGGCAAGATCGCGGGCTACGGCGAGTATGGCTACGGAAAATACAAGGACGTGATTGACTCGCTGCAGTTCGAACGGCTGGTGTCGGCCTCCGGCCCCACCGCTGGCGAGATCAAGCGGCCCTCGGACGGAAAGACGCCCAAGCATGTCGTCTTCATCTCCTGCGTGGGCTCGCGTGACAACGCCAAGGGACTGCCCTACTGCTCGAAGATCTGCTGCATGTACACCGCCAAGCACGCCATGCTCTACAAGCACAAGGTGCATGAGGGGCAGGCGCATGTCTTCTATATGGATATTCGCTCGGGTGGCAAGAACTACGACGAGTTTGTGCGCCGCGCCATCGAGCAGGACGGCGCCAAATACTATCGCGGCCGGGTTTCGAAGATTACAGAGAAGGACGGCAAGCTGATGGTGCGCGGCGCGGATACGCTGGCCGGCGTGCCGGTAACCATCGAGGCCGACCTCGTGGTTCTGGCGACGGCCATGCAACCGGCCGATGGTGTTACCCAACTGGCGCAGAAGATGAACGTCGGCTACGACCAGTTCGGATTCCTGATGGAGGGCCATCCCAAGCTGCGGCCGGTGGAAACCAACACAGCGGGCGTTTACATCTGCGGCGCGGCGCAGGCCCCGAAAGACATTCCCGAATCGGTGGCGCAAGCCTCCGCGGCAGCCAGCAAGGTACAGATCACGCTGGCGGCCTCGGAACTCACCCGCGAACCGGAGATTGCGCACATCGACGAAAAGACCTGCGCGGCGTGCTACCGGTGCTACGCGGCCTGCCCCTATCACGCCATCGAAAAGGCCGAGGTGCACACACCCAAGGGAGCATTCGTAAAACACACGGCGCGCGTGAACGCCAGCCTGTGCATGGGCTGCGGCACATGCGTTTCGGTGTGTCTGTCGAAGAGCGCGGACATTGAAGGATTTACGGAACAGGAAACCTACGCCATGGTCGCGAGCCTGATATGAGCGAGACCAACGCTTTCGAGCCGAAGATTATCGCATTCGTTTGCAACTGGTGCACCTACTTGGCGGCTGACCTGGCGGGAACGTCGCGGCTGGAGTATCCGGCTAACGTGCGCATCGTGAGGCTGCCATGCACCGGCCGCATCGATTTCAACCTGCTGGTGAAGGCCTTTGAGATGCAGGCCGATGCCGTGCTCGTATCGGGCTGTCATCCCGGCGACTGCCACTACGACAGCGGCAACTTTCACGCGCGGCGCCGGTGGGTGCTCTTTCGCGACCTGCTCGATCTGCTGGGCTTCGATATGCGGCGGATTCGCTTCTCGTGGATCTCGGCGGCCGAGGGACACAAGTTCCAGCAGATCGTTTCCCAAATCACGGAGGAGACGCGCAAGCTCGGACCCTACAGAATCTACGAAGGCAAGCCGGTGGCGTATCCCAAGTTCCCTGATACGGTGGCGCCGCTGGGCGATTTCAGCACCCAGGCAGACCTTCGCCAAGCCGCGCGCAAGCTGCTGAGCGAAGGTGCGGTGCAGGTGGTCATCGGCTACGGCGAGCGGGGCCCCGTCTTCGTGACCAAAGCGGAAGACGCAAACAAACTGGTCTGGAACAAGAACTGCCTGACAAATCTCACCGCCTATCTCAAGCGGAAGGAAATCAAAGCGCTGGGCAAAGCCGCCATCGTGGTCAAGGGATGCGACGAGCGCGCGCTGGTGGTGCTGGAGCAGGAATCGCAGATCGAACGGCAGAACCTGCACGTCATCGGCATGGCGTGCGAGGGACTGGGAATCCCGAAGTGCGCGGGCTGCGAAGTGCGCATGCCGAGTTTCGCCGACGAAACAATCGGCGAAGCCAAACAAGCGGATCCCATCGACCACTACGCAGCGCTGGATGTCCTGATGGCCATGTCGCCCGATGAGCGCATGGGCTTCTGGGTGGAACAGTTCGACCGCTGCCAGCGCTGTTACGCGTGCCGTCAGGTTTGTCCCATGTGTTACTGCGAGCAGTGCTTAGTGGACAAGAATCGTCCCCAGGAGATCGATACGTCGCCGACGCGCAAAGGAAACTTTGCCTGGCAGATTACCAGAGCTTTCCACCAGGCAGGGCGCTGCGTGGGATGCGGCGAGTGCACCCGGGCGTGTCCGGCGGGCATTGACCTGTGGGCCCTGAACCTGATTCTGGAGCGCAGCGCGGAAAAGAACTTCGCGTACAAGGCCGGCATGGATAAGTCGGCGCCGTTTTTGATTGGCTCCTATTCAGTGCAGGATAAGGA
The DNA here is from genome assembly GCA_963725975.1 of uncultured Acidobacteriaceae bacterium. Classification (GTDB taxonomy): domain Bacteria; phylum Acidobacteriota; class Terriglobia; order Terriglobales; family Acidobacteriaceae; genus Telmatobacter. The sequence goes on from CAVSBA010000002.1 coordinate 30,239, forward strand.
GGAGTTCATACGGTGAGCAAATCCATTTCCCGGAACGATCTCCGTAGCTGCGTCGGCGAGTGGCTTGCGGCGGGCAAGGAAGTCGCCGGTCCCAGGCAGGTTTCGTGGAACCGCGTTCTCTACACGCATCTCGAAAAGCCGGAACAGTTGCTGCTCGATTTAGAAGCGCGCCCGGTGAACTCGATTAAGGAGTTTTTCTTTCCTAAGCACGAAAAGCTCTATGGGTACAAGATAGAGGGCAACGATGTGCGGCTGACCGAAGTGGCCGCAGCCTTACCGCAGCAGGTGATTGTTGGCGGACGCGCCTGCGATGCCGCGGCGCTGCCCATTCTCGACCACGTCTTCAATTGGGATTACAAGGATTCGCAGTACAATGCACGCCGGGCAGCAACGACGATTGTGACCATTGCGTGCACTACGCACGACGATGCCTGCTTCTGCACCAGCGTGGGTCTGGCGCCGGCGGCGGAGCGCGGGTCGGACGCACTGCTTCTGCCATTCGGCGACGGAACCTACGAAGTGCGCTGTCTGACGGAGAAGGGCAACGCGCTCTTCGCGGGCAAAACCACTCCGTCCGATAATACGGCGACCGACTACGCTGGGCCGGAAAGGATGATCGATCCCGTCAAGGTGGGCGCTTTTGCGCGCGACCACTTCGAAGATCCGTTTTGGGCAGATCAGACACTGGCGTGCTTCGGTTGTGGGATCTGCGCATGTAATTGCCCGACGTGCCATTGCTTCGACATCGTGGACGAGGGCAATGCGGCAGGCGGTTATCGTGCCCGCAACTGGGATTCATGCCAGTATGCAGGCTTCACCCTGCACGCCAGCGGGCACAATCCGCGCGGTTCGCAGCCCAACCGGCAGCGGCAGCGCATCTACCACAAGTTCCATATCTATCCCGAAAAGTTCGGCGAAACGCTATGCACAGGGTGCGGTAACTGCACGCGTAACTGTCCCGCGGGCCTGGGCGTATTGGGCGTAGCCAAAGAGATCAGCCGCACAGAGATCAGTCATGGATAACATATACCAACCTGACCTGATGGAAGTGATCGCGACCGAGCAACAGACCAGCGACGTGAAGTCAATGAAGCTGCGTTTCCGCGATCCCAATCGCGCCCAAGGATTTTCATTCAGGGTGGGACAGTTTGGCATCTTCTCGGCGTTCGGCTATGGCGAATCGGCGTTCAACATCTGCTCAAGTTCGGAATGGAAGGATCACATCGAGTTCTGCTTCCGGCGCGTGGGGCACGTGACGGAAGGACTGTGGAATCTGGAGAAAGGCGACACGATGGGCTTCCGCGGCCCCTATGGGAACGGGTATCCCATGGAGAAGTGGCGCGGGAAAAACCTCATCTTCCTGGGCGGGGGAATTGCCATGCCGCCCATCCGCTGCGCTATCTGGTACGCGCTCGAGAACCGCAAAGATTTTGGCGACATCAGTGTTGTCTACGGCGCGCGCACAGTGGGCGACCTGGTTTTCACCTGCGAACTCGAGGAGTGGGCAACGCACCAGCGTACACGGGTCATCCAGTGCGTGGACCCGGGCGGCGAAATGCCAGAATGGAAAGGCGAAGTCGGATTTGTACCCGCGGTCTTTGAGAGCGCGCAGATTCCCGCCGGCGCCAACTCTATCGTGCTCGTGATCGGACCACCCATCATGATCAAGGTCACCATGAAGTTGCTCAGCGCCATGGGCGTTCCAGCAAAGAACATTTACACCAGCCTGGAGAACCGCATGAAATGCGGCGTAGGCAAGTGCGGACGCTGCAACGCCGGTCCGGTCTACGTCTGCAAGGATGGTCCGGTCTTCTCGATCGAGCAGTTGAACGCCATCCCGGCGGATTATTAGAAATGGCTGCTTCCATCGATGAGGGCTTTAAAACTGAGAGATTGAGGCCTCGGAAAGTGCCGGAACACCTGATGTCGCCCCCCGGACGGTTCCGTACGTGCGCGTCTACGCATACGGCTCTTATGAAGGATGGGTGGCGTTGACTCGGGCGTGAGGATAGGGATGCAGGATTCGGGGTATGGGTAACCTCCTACGGGGATACTTTCCAGCCGATCAATGACGCGACAATGCTCGCACTTGACCGGAACATCCTGGACTGCGACTACGTTGAGAACATGCGAGAAATTGTAGAGAAACAGGCACAGAGCGAGCTTGTTACCGAAATAGCGATGCCGGTTTGCGACCACTTGCAATGCAGCCTTCGAGGGGATCGTGTAAGTTATTGATTATAAAATGGTAGGCGAGGCGGGAATCGAACCCACAACCCCCGGCTTAGAAGGCCGGTGCTCTATCCAGTTGAGCTACTCGCCCCCGCAATCATTGTAGCGTTGAAGGGGGCGCGGCGGCAGGCTTTGGAAGCCGTTCGCAGCCGTCCCGACGGTCGCTTCCAGGTAGCGCATCACGGTGGCCTCGGCCCAGTGAATCTCAGTTCCCTCCCCGCGGCCAAGAAACGCGCAGTGGCCGCCGTGCTTGGTTTCTATCAATTCAATGTGCGCATTGTTCAGCAGCTGCGCGCGCGTGGCAGGCAACAGCCGGATGAACGGATCGTCCTGCGCGCACAGGATCAACGCCGGCACCGCGATTCGTTCTACTACGCGGGCGCTGGCAGCTCGATGGTAATAATCATCCGCATCGCGGAAACCGCTGTGCGGCGCCACAATCTTGTCGTCGAACTCGCGAATGGAACGGATCGGGCCCAGCCCATCCAACTTGTAGATGTCGGGGAAAAGTTCCGCCTTGCGGCGAATGCGCCGCATCAGTCCGCGCAGGAAGTGCCACTCGTACGCACGGTTGGCAGGTTCGTGCAGAGCATCGGCGCTGGGGGCCAGATCGATGACCGGACACACCGTGGCCACCGCGCAAAGCGGCGCGCGAGCGCCCCACTCGCCAGCCAGTTTCAGCGCCAGGTTCCCGCCCATCGAGTAGCCCACCAGCGCCACCCGCTCCAGTCCGAATCGATTGGTGAAGCACTCCAGCACTGCACCCACATCGGCGGAGCGGCCGGAGTGGTAAAGAGTCGGCGTAAGTTCCTCTGAGCCGCGACAGTTGCGCATGTTCATGCGCACCACGTTCATGCCCGCTGCCCAGGCGCGCGCTGTGATGCCGCAAATGTAACGCGAGTCCGACGACCCCTCCAGCCCGTGCACCAGCACCACGGTCAAACGCGACGCGCGCACCTGCTCGGGTTGCCAATGACCGAGGCAAAGCACGCGACTGCCATCCTCCGCGTCCACTTCGACCGCTTCTTCTTGCGTGGGAATCCGGAGAGCCGGCCGGGGCAGAAAATTGCCCACGAGAGTTTGCAGATGGCCATTGCGCAACCCTCTGCGCGGCACAAACTCAGTGAGCCACCCGGTCCGCGCGTCCGTTCCCTTGCCAGGGGTGATAAAGCTGGGCAGACTTGCATTCTTTAGCATTTTAAAAATCACAGAAAAATGGAGAAGGTTACACAACATCAGGCGCCCGTGAAGATCCAGCAGCTGCACTGGATGGGCGCGGGTATTTACAGAGTCAGGCTAACATATACGACGAAGCCGCCATGCGCGCGCTATCCACCAATTTTTTCGGTTAGTTCCATCCATCGCTCGTAGACCACATCGTGCTCGGCCTGTGCGCTCTCCAGTGCGGCCAGCGCTTCAGTCAGAACGGCGGCGTTGGTGGCTACAGCAGGGTCTTCCACGCGGGAATGCGCATGGCGCAGACGCTCGTCGGCGGCTGCAATGCGCGCTTCGATGGCTTCGTATTCGCGCTGCTCCAAATACGACAGCTTTCTTTTCTGCGCTGAAACCGGAGAACTCTGCGCGCCTGCAGGCGCGGGCACAGTTTCTGAACCCGCTGCGGTCGCCTGGCGTGAAGGCTCGCGCGGTTTCTCAGCCCGATCGCGCCATTCTTCCCACTGAATGTAGTCGGCAAACAGAACTGCGTTGCCGCGGCCGTCAAGCCCGAGCACCGCGTTGGTCACACGGTCCAAAAGGTACCGGTCGTGGGTGACGAGAACGAGGGCGCCGGCGAAGTCAAGCAGGGCTTCCTCAAGAATTTCAAGCGTAGGAATATCGAGGTCATTGGTGGGCTCGTCGAGGATGAGCAGGTCGGCAGGCTGAAGCATGAGGCGGGCAATGAGCACGCGGGCGCGCTCGCCGCCGCTGAGTCGCGAGACCGGTTGATTGAGCTGTTCACTGGTAAACAGAAAACGAGATGCATAGCTGGCCACGTGGACTGCGCGATCCTGGTAGATCACCGAATCGGAATCGGGCGCGAGGGCGCGGCGGAGTGTCAGCGAGGTGTCGAGTTCGCGGAGTTGGGAAAAGTAGACAACGCGCAGCGCAGGCGCGCGGCGCACTTCACCCGAAGTGAGTGGCAGTTCACCGGTCATCGCCCGCAACAGGGTGGTCTTACCGGAGCCATTCGACCCCACCAGGCCCAGCTTAAGGCCGGCGGTCAGGCTGAAGGTAACGTGGCGCAGGATTTCGCGATCGGCGAGCGTGACCGCGGCATCCTCCATCTCCACCAGCCGCTTGGTCTGGCGGTGCGTGGCATCAAAGGCTATGCCTGCTGAAAGAGTGCTGCTGCGCCATTCGGAGTCCTTCAGTTGCGCAATGAGCGCGTTAGCATTGTCGATGCGCGCCTTGGCTTTGGTGGCTCGGGCCTTGGGGCCACGGCGCAACCACTCAATTTCTGTCCGCACGCGGTTGCGGAGACTCTCCTGAACGCGTTGTTCCGATTCGATCCAGGCTTCGCGATCCTCAAGGAATTTCGAGTAGCTGCCTTTCACGCGCAGCAGCCCTTCGGGGTAAATGCGATTGAGTTCCACGATCTCCGATGCGGTGTTCTCCAGAAATCGCCGATCGTGGGAGACGACCACGAACGCAAACGGGGCAGACTGCAGCAGGGTTTCCAGCCACTCGATGCCCTCGATGTCGAGGTGGTTAGTCGGCTCGTCCAGAAGCAGCACGTCGGGCTGCGTGACCAGCGCCTCTGCGATGGCGAGGCGCTTACGCCAGCCGCCGCTGAGCGTGGCCGCCTGGGCGGTAAACGAGACACCAGTGGCGCCGGGCTCGGCAAATCCTGCTCGGCCCAGGGTCCCGCGCAGCAGCTGTTCGCGCTCACTTTCCGGCGTCGAGGCGCGGGCGAGCGCTGACTCCAAAAGGCCGCGAACGGTAATCCCGGCGGCGAAGTCGGAGATCTGATGAACGTAACCGACGCGGACGCGTTTGCGAAACGCAACCTCTCCGGAGTCCGGCTCCTGTTCGCCACCGAGGATCGCGAGCAAGGTGGATTTGCCGGCGCCATTAGGGCCAATAAGGCCGATGCGGCCGCCATCGTGGACGGCGAAACCGATGTTCTCAAAAAGTGGCGTGGCGCCGAAGCGTTTGGAAATGCTCTGCGCGTTCAGGATCGGCGGCATTCCCCTAGTTTAATGGGGCCAGCGTCTGCACTGGCCCTTGCTCCTCCGTTACTCTGGTTTCAGGATGAAAAACACCGCTGTTCTTCTGATCGACTGCCCGGACAGGCCGGGGCTGGTGGCACGCGTTTCCGGGTTACTGTATGAGCTGGGTGCTAACATTCTGCACGCCGACCAGCACCAGGACCACGAGCAGGGGCTCTTCTTCATGCGCGTCGAATGGAGCCAGGGCCCTGCGGGCGGCGGAAAATCAGACCAGGGTCGCGGCAGCTCGCCGAGTTCCGCGGCCGACAGCGCCTTCGACCTGAATCACTTTCGGGTCGCTTTCGCTCCGCTGGCCGCCGAGTTGAACATGCACTGGAAGCTGGCCTCCAGCCGCGAGCGTCCGCGCGTGGCTTTGTTCTGCTCGCAACACCTGCACTGCGCCGCCGATCTGCTCTACCGCTGGCGCGCAGGCGAACTCGACTGCGAAATCCCCCTGCTGATTTCAAATCATCGCGACGTTGGCGCGATGGCAGCTTTTTACGGAGTCCCGGTCATCTACACGCCAACTACCGCTTCCACGCGGGCGCAGACGGAGGCGCGGCAGCTCGAATTGCTGGCCCAGCACCGCATCGATCTGCTGGTGCTGGCACGCTACATGCAAATTCTTTCGCCGGCCTTCGTAGCCCGCTATCCCGCGGCCATCATCAACGTGCATCACTCATTTTTGCCCGCCTTCACGGGCGCGCGGCCTTACCACGCGGCCCACGCCCGCGGCGTCAAACTCATCGGCGCCACCAGCCACTATGTCACCGAGCTGCTCGACGACGGACCCATTATCGAGCAGGACGTAGCCCGCATCTCGCACCGCGACCAGGTGGAAGACCTGGTCGCGCGCGGCCGCGACCTGGAGCGCATGGTGCTGTCGCGCGCGGTGCGCTGGCAAATCGACCGCCGCATTCTCTGCTACGGAAATAAGACAGTGGTGTTCGATTGAGCGGCCGCGCGATCAAGGAATCTTTGCAATCAGATTCGCTCGGTCCAGCACCGCCAAAAGCGCGTAGTAGTTATCCACGAGAAAGCCCTCGTAGCCATGTGCGCCGCCGTGCCAGTCTCTCCAGTCGTAAGTCAGGCCGTCAGGCGCGCGACCTGAGAACTCCTCCCGTGAAAAAGCCTGCAGCATGGGAAAGAGAATCTTGTCGGCCTGCTCTTTGTCACCGAGATGATAAAGAGCCCCAAGAGTGAAATAGGCAAAACATGCGGTGGCTCCGCCGTTTTCGTATACCTGAAAACCGTCACTGCCATCAGCGCGCGTGGAACCGCCGAACCGCGGATCATTGTCCACATAATCGGCGCGCCGGACCGGGATCAGATTGCCGGGCAGACCGAGGGAAAAGTTCGTGAAACCGACGCTCTTCATTTTGGCAAGGATGCCATTCATTGCCTGCCGCGCCTGTACTCCGTCGATCAGGCCGTAACGAACCGCGATGCCATTGACGAAAGGAAAGAAATAGTTGTGCAGTTGACCATCGCTACTGCGCCAGCCGGCGACCACTCCCTGGGCAGGGTCGAGGAACGCCGCGGCGTAGGCATCGTGGATTTCCTGGGCACGCTGGCGATAACGCGCGGCATCGGCGGGCTCACCAGCGCGATCGGCAAGCTCTGCCATGCTGCGCAGGGCACGATAACCAAGTGCATTGGCATAAGCATCCTCATGGCCAAATCCAATCGTGTCCCACCAATTGGAAGGACGCAGGATAAACGGATCTCCCCACGAGCCGGAATTACCGCTGGCCGGATACTCGAGCAACGGACTTCCATCCGCATTGGGCGCGATCATGGCCTCGGTCCATCGGCGCAACCCCGGGTAGTTCGCGCGTAACCACTGCTGGTCGCCGCTGCCGTCAACGTAATCGTAGGCAGAGATCAGCAGTGAGGGGTACACGTCAAGGAAGACATACTTCTCGCGTGGGCTGGGGACTTTGCTCTCACCGTCAAACTCCACATAACCAGGCATTCCGTAGCCGAGAAACCCGGCCAGATAACGATCCAGAGATTGACGGATCAAATCGAGCGCCGTCAGCCCTTTGGCCAGTGGCGGCGTATAGCGCGCTATGTCGCTGTATTCGTAAAGAACGAACGCGCAGGCATCGCTGGCCGCATTGTTAGCCAGAACGTGAAGCTCGGCCTGAAGTTGCAGCGAATTCAGCCAATCTCGCCGGAAGCCGTCGAAGCGCTTATCGCCGGGAGCCATGCCCGGTACCGCTGGAAAGATGGCTGCCGTTTGCAGCGTGTACTCGACCTCACGGTGCTCCGCGGTTGCAGCCGGAAAGGTAACCGCAACAAACAGGCTGGGACGACGATGGGCTACATAACCCAATCCTTCCGATCCGCCGCCCTTGGCATAGATCCGCAAAGAGCCCATGCCGGGGAGATGAAGGATCGCCGGCAGTGCGACATTTCCTGAAGGCGTTACAAGACCGAGCAAGGTTGCGCGCGTAACATCCGGATTGAAGGTCCACGTGAGGTCCTGGGGCGCTGCGCCCTGCCGGAACGTGCTGCGCATGCGCAGTGTGTCTCCGTCACACCTCAGCTCCCAGACGGGATGATGGGGATCGGATGGGAGCGCGTATCGTACCCAGCCGTCGCGTTCATCCACCTTGTAAGGGACGGTTGGCGCGCCGGCGGCGGTTATCGGGCTGGGGCGAAAGTTGCCCTCCTTGAGCGAATCGATACTCAGCGCGCTCAGGCCCGGCTGCCTGCCATCGAATGTCACTCGAATTGAAGATGACTCGCGCGTGAGCAGACTGTTTTGATCTTGCGCGGCCCCCGGCTGAAGCATAAGCATGGCAACCGCGAGTCCCATGACCCACCAGGTTGCCCGAAGCGTATGATGCATTTCCCCAAACGCTCTTACGACCCGAGAGCGGCGATCGATGACGGTAAAGACGCGATGTGCCATATGCTGATTATTTCCTCAGTGAGGGGGCAGAACTTTGATGGTTCGCAGCCATGTATCCACCAGGGCTGGCCAGCGCGAGATGGGCAACTGCGTGGGCCGAAGGCCATAGCCATGCCCGCCTTGCGAGTAGATGTGCAGTTCCGCGGGAACTCCCGCCTTTTTCAACGCCATGAAGTAAACCACTGCATTCTCCACGTGCACAGGATCGTCTTCGGCCTGGAGGATAAAGGTAGGAGGCGTGTCGGCTGTGGGATGAATGTCGGGATTGGGAGCAAGATTCTGGTCGGGCAATGCCAGGTAGCCGGGATAAATCACAAGCGAGAAGTCCGGCCGGCAACTGAGCTTATCCGCGGCATCGATGGGCTGGTAAAGCGGCTGATTATAGAAGTTGCTGATGGCGGCAGAAAGAAAGCCGCCTGCCGAAAAACCGAGCACACCCACGCGGGATGGATCAATGCTCCAGTCGGCCGCATGCAACCGCACCAGGCGCATGGCACGCTGCGCGTCTTCCAGAGCAGCCGGGCTCTTGGGGTATGGCCCGGATTTGGGAACACGGTATTTGAGCAGCACACAATTCACGCCTTCAGCCGTCAGCCAGTCGCATACCTCGGTGCCTTCGAGATCCATGGCAAGAATTGAATATCCGCCTCCCGGAAACACCACGACCCCGGCGCCGGTATTGATACCTTTTGCCTGGTACAGGGTGATGGTTGGCGTGGAGACATTCCCCAGGCGAATGACTGGACGGCCGGCAACAAGAGCGTCTTTGGCTGTAGTGGTGTCCGCCTCGGGCGGTAAATTGGCCTGGGCGTCCGGCGCCACGCCAGGCCAGATGGGCATCGTAAGATGCTCCGGCGAGGGCGGCCACGTGCGGACGGATGTCAGGTCCTGCGCGTGAGCCACGGCGGCCAGCATAGCAATTGAACTGCAAATCAACATGCAGCCCAGCAAACGCTTCTTCATTGAGTGGACTGGTGACTTTACCTTCATGGTGCGCCTCGCATTACCCGCAGTTTTAAGTAACCATCCATCTTAGCAATCGGATCCTGCGATCGGTATGCAAAACCCACATCGGTAGTCTCCTATATCTAAAATTCCACGTCTCAAGCTCCTGTTGCGGCAGGTCAACCCGTTCCCTAGTTTGTAGCTCTCGATGGGAGAAATTACCGTACAGCCGCGATGAGCTTCATCCCTTAGATCGCTATTCCACGACGGCATTTTGCCACGGCCCGTCGGCGGAGATGAGCGCGTCTGCCGCCTTTGGACCCCAGGAACCGCGCTTGTACGATAGCGCTTTGGGATGCTTCCTAAGCACCGGCTCAACAACAGCCCACGCTGCCTCGACGGTATCTTCCCTGGTGAAGAGGGCTCCATTGCCTTTCATCGCATCACCAAGAAGTCGTTCGTAGGGCGTTTCCTCGCCCGCGTCATCCTCCAGCAGGTAGAGCTCCTTTGGCTCGCCGATGAACTCCTCACCCGGCATCTTGACCCGTGCTGAAAGAGCCAGGGCGTGGTTAGGCGAGATCCGGAAGCGGAGATAATTGCTGCGCCCGTCCCTGGGCTGAGAATCCGCGAAAAGCTTCTGTGGTGGCGGCTTCAATTCCACTAAAACTTCGGTTGCTGTTTCCGCCAGATATTTACCGGAGCGGATGTACCAGGGCACGCCATCCCACCTCCACGAATCGATCAAAAGCCGCAACGCGCAATAAGTCTCCACGTCAGAGTCTCTGGCCACATCAGGTTCCTGGCGATAGCCTTCGTACTGGCCACGAACCATGTCTGCGGGTTTCAGCGGGCGCATGGCCTTAAAGACCCTGGCTTTCTCTTCGTGCACGGCCTGAAAATGTTGTCCCGAGGGAGGCTCCATCGCCAAAAGTGCCACCACTTGAAAAAGGTGGTTCTGAATCACATCGCGCAGGCATCCCGCGGTCTCGTAAAATGCGCCGCGTTTCCCCACGCCGAAATTCTCTGAGAGAGTGATCTGCACGCTGGCCACATAATTGCGGTTCCAGATCGGCTCCAGGAAGGAATTAGCGAATCGAAAATACAAAATATTCATGATCGCTTCCTTCCCCAAATAATGATCGATACGAAAAATGGCGTCTTCAGGAAAAACCTTGTGAGCAACGCGATTGAGTTCGCGCGCGGAGGCGAGATCGCGTCCGAATGGTTTTTCTACGATGACGCGCGCGTTGTCGGCCAGCTTGGCGGCGCCCAGTCCCTCGATAACAGTCTCAAAAAGCGACGGTGGAATGGCAAGATAATGGGCTGGTCGCCGAGCGCTGCCCAGGGCCGCTCGGATGGAGGCAAACGTGGCCTGATCCTTGTAATCGCCGCTGACGTACTTCAGTTGCGAAAGAAGATGCTTCAACGCTCGCGGGTTGTCGATTCCTCCCGCCTTCTCGATGCTATCTATCGCGCGCCTGTGCAGACGCTCGACACTCCACTTAGGGAAGGCGACTCCGATGACCGGCACGTCGAGCGCGCCCTTCTTCGCCAAAGCGTAAAGCGCTGGAAAGATCATCTTGTGGGCCAGGTCGCCCGTCACTCCGAACAGAACCAAAGCGTCCGAGTTTTTTACCATCATCAGGCTTCCTTCCCTGCCGAAGCATGGGGGGCTACCAAAACGCCGGTGCGTTTCGCCAATTCTCGATCCGGGCCATTACTGATTTTTCCAGTCAGACCCGGTCCTAATTCGGTAAGGACCAAATCTGGTCGGGCCGATTGTGTCCGCAGGCCTCAAGCTCGATTTTTTGCGGCGTCGCCTCCGAGCCGCTGCTGCTGAGACATTGCTTGTCGGCGCTCACCAGGTTGCCAGATAGCGTGTAGTTCCACTTCTGCGCCTTGCTCCTGGAACAGGGCTGCATTACTGGCTTGCCCGCCGCAATGGCAAGGCAATTTCCTCCAGCTTTCAGGGCATTATCAGCCGTGAACGTCCAGGTCTCCGCCGCAGTGCCTTCACAAGCTGCGACGCTTCCCGAGTTGGACAGGCAACGAGTGTAGCCATCGAAACCGAAATCGTGGCTGGCTACATTGGCGGTGAGCACAATGACGCCAGTGCGCCGCGGCAAACCGCAGGAAGATTCCGCACGCACTCTCCAAATTCCGGTGTCGTGGCCTGCTACATCCGCCCGCAGAGTCGAGGTCGACGATTGCCGCTGCCCCGTCCACAGATCTTGAGCGTCGAGACGGCATCCGCTATTTTCGGCAAAACCGAGCTCCGCCGGACGTAGTTCAAGCTGCACCGGCCGGATGTCGCGGTTCAAGACCGCAACGGCATACTCACCGCCCTTGAGCGGCTTCAACAGCACATCCGTTTGCGGGCTGCGCCGGATCAGCGTGGCCTCCTGCCCCAGCGGATCCTGATCGACAGAAATTACTGCGCGGTTGCTCAAAATCGCGATTGCCTGAGGAGACAACCTGGAAATATCCGAACTGAGGATCAGGGGCGCCGACATCATGGACCACAGGGCCAGTTGACTCCGGCTTTCCGGCAGCGTCATCCCACTGTCGCCGCCAATGATGAAGTCTGCGTCATTCCAGTTTCCCGGCGTCTGGAAGCGACCCAGCGGAAGGTTATAAGCGTAGTTCCACAGAACACTGTTGAATCTTCCTGCATTCGGCTTGGCGGAATCGAAGGTTGCAATGTCGCTGCCTTCCCGCCAGAGCTGGCCGTAGGCGCGGACCCAGGTCAGAACGTCGTACCAATCCGGGGTGCCCTGAAAATAGGCTGGAGCCGACTCTGAAAAAACAGTAGGTCGTCCCGCAGTTTTCAAAGCGACGGCCTCAGCGGCGTAGGCTTTGCGGTATGCGGCATTCTGGCTGCTCCCCTGAGGGACATAAACATTGCACCCATCCAGCTTCAGGTAATCGACCCCCCAGGAGGCAAACAACCTGGCATCCTGGAGAAAGTGATCTTGGCCTCCGTCCTTCGGCTCGCCGCTGCCCGCATATCCACCGCAGGTCTGAGCGCCGGAATCCTCATAGATGCCAAACTTCAGTCCTAAGCCGTGCACCATGTCGGCAACCGCTTGCATACCCTGCGGAAAGCGCTTGGGATCGGGCTGCAAGTTGCCTTTCGCGTCGCGATCTTTCAGCATCCAGCAGTCGTCGATGGTTACAGTGTTGTAGCCGTCGGCCGCCAGTCCGGTTTTCACCAGCGCCCGGGCGTTGTCCAGAATTGTTTGCGCTGTAAAGTCGCACTGGTAGTGTGCCCAGTCATTCCAACCCATGGGAGGAACCTGCGCCAGCCCCCGCCCGCCAGGCGCCGGCGCCGCGAAGCCCGGAAGAGCAGTGCCCAGGGCACAAGCCAGCACCAAAAGCAAAAAGCACTGCAGCGCTGAACATTCAGTCATCGGCCGAACTCCGCGGCCGCCAATCGTCCCGGCCGCAGCTGCGGCAATTGCGAGATTTCCTTCCATTTTTCTCTCCGTCCCTTCGCTGGCCACCGCGTCCAGTTGATGGAAGAGTACGTCGCTCAGATTACGCGACTTGCGGAAGGCCGCATCCCATCACCGCTACCCGCGCGCGGCGCTCAAATCATATATGGCGTTTACTCCCCATCTACGAGAATGGTAGGGGGCTAGCATCGAATCGCAAATCGGATTCTACACGACTGGGTTACCGGCGGGAGTGATTCGCCCTAACGCCTCAGGGCAATCGCATTTGGATTCGGCGGTCATAAACAGGAGCGGATTTGAAAGGGGACGGCTTCACAGCTTGGTGAAAAAGTCCATGAGCGAGGCTGAGCGAAGGGCCGCGGCTAAAGCCATCCTGAGTCGATGGACTTTATTCGTGAGGCTGAAGCCTCACGCTCCCTCCGGAGAACGAAAACACGGGTTTTTCACCAAGCCGGTCAGCCGTGCCGTCAGAGCCCATAAAAGCGGCGGGATTTACAGACTGCGGAAAAACCCTGTGCGCTGAGTTTTGTAACAAGGGCACGGCCTCAGCCACGCCGTCATAGCCCATAAAAAACGGCGGGATGTACAGGCTGCGGAAAAAACCCTGTGCGATTAGTTTTGTAAAAAGTTTCGTAACAAGGGCACGGCTTCACAGCTTGGTGAAAAAGTCCCAAGAGAGGCACTTTTTCTCCACAGGGAGTTGATTTAAGAAGATGATATGCGCGGCGACGATAAGCAGCAGGCATGGATGTTCAGTTACGTGACGATGGAGCAGCGGATTCCGGCCGATCACCCGATGCGGCGAATCCGGGCGATGGCGGATCGAGCTCTGGGGAAGATGGACGGAGTTTTCGCTGAGCTTTATTCGGAGACGGGCCGTCCGTCGATAGCGCCGGAGCGTTTGCTGCGGGCGCAGTTGCTGATGGTGCTTTACTCGATTCGTTCGGAGCGGCAGTTGATGGAGCAGATCCACTTCAACCTTCTTTACCGTTGGTTCGTGGGCCTGGAGATGGACGATGCGGTGTGGGACGCGAAGGTGTTCAGCAAGAACCGGGCGCGGCTGATGGCCGGGGAGACAACTCAACAGTTGTTGCTGGCGGTGGTCGAAGAGGCGCGGGCGCACCAGTTGCTGAGCGAGGAACACTTCACCGTGGACGGGACGCTGTTGCAGGCCTGGGCCAGCCGGCGCAGCTTCAAGGAGAAGCCTGAACCGCCGCACCGTGGCACCGGAACGCGGGGCCGCAAGCTGTTGCGCGACACGCATGAGTCGAGCACGGACCCGGATGCGCGGCTGTATCGCAAGTGCAGCGCCGGCGCGGCTGTGCCCAGCTACCTGGGGCACGTGATGACGGAGAACCGCAACGGGCTGGTGGTGGCGGCCATGGCCACCCAGGCCAGCACAGTGGCCGAGCGGCAGGCTGCGCTGGAGATGCTGAAGCGGCTCAAGCGCGGCAAGCGCATGACGCTGGGGGCAGACAAGGGCTATCAAGAGGAGAGGTTCGTCAATGGGCTGCGCAGTTTGGAGGTAACACCGCACGTGGCCGAGTACGAGCCCAACCCGAAATGGCGTAACTGGCTCACCGTCAGCGAACGCAACGACCCAGGCCTGGCCGTGAGCCAGAAGAAGCGCAAACTGGTGGAGAAGGTTTTCGGCTGGATGAAGCAGGATAAGCTGCGCCAGATCAAGCTTCGTGGTCTAAGGCGCGTGGACTGGCTGTTTCAGTTGGCCGCGGCGGCGCACAATCTGCTGCGCATGAGCAAGCTGATCCCGATTCAAGCTCAGGCTTGAGCGGGGAGAGGTGTCTCTGCGGGCTGAAAGCATGGCCCACAGAGACAAACAACAACCCGGCAACCCGTCCATGCGGCGGCAAAAAAACACGACATGAGGCAACTCCGGCAAGAAACAGGCAGTTTTTCACCAAGCTGTTCAGCCGGGCCACAAAAGTCCGCAAAACGAACGAGGGCTTTAGCCCCTGCTGCACCCTCCTTCGCACCATTGCCTGATGCGGGGAGTTTTTCCGCAGCTTGTTCAGCCATGCCGTCAGAGCCCCTAAAAAACTGCGGGCTTCAGCCTCAGAGGGAAGGTTTTGTGACAGTCGAAATACATCCCTCCGAGGCTGAAGCCTCTAACTTTAGTTTGCCTTCCACCCTTGCAGCAGCGTTGTGGCTGGGCAAAAGCACAGGCTCCAGCTTATGCCCAATATCCGACGGTAAAGGCAGCCAAGGAGGCGAATACATAGGAAACGCCCGTAGGACCCAGGGGACGGTCACGGCCCGGCGAGCACAAGGCCTGCCTTTCGCGGAGCTCGTTCCGCTCTTGGGGCCAGCAATAACACTTTAGTACTGCATACTTGTGATTATTTGCGTACCATAATCGATTCAAAACAGGACCAGTGCTCGGCCCACTCGGGGTGGCTGGCATATGGCGGCGCACTCCTCGATTGCATCCGCATTGAAGCTCGTCCCTCGGTATTACGCCCTGCATTGTGGTTCGCTGAAGAAAACGACGTGTTCGGCTCCCACTCTGTCGATCAATTCAATGCTTCGACGGGAATGGCAGCAGTGATTGCAAGGAGCCATTGAAGCCCGTGAGTTCATACGCAACAACAAAACTCGATATCGATTTTGTTTCAGGCGCCTCCGGGGCCGACACCTTGTCGGTGGCTCTGATTGGCCCGGACGGAGACCAGCGACGGAGTATGCTCTCGGCTCTGGCTCAAGACGGTCGAGCCAACGTCAGCGAGTTCGAATCCTACCCGTCGCGGCCCGATGAGTTCCGATGGTTGCTGGCGCAGCGCTTTGACGTGATTGTTCTCGACCTAGACTACGATCCCGAGCTCGCACTGACCTTGGTGGAAAGAATCAAGGCTAACGGCTCAGCAACGGTCATGGTCTATTCAAAGTCGACCGACACTAAGCTGGCGGTTCGCTTTATGCGTGCCGGTGCTCGAGAGTATCTTCCCCTGCCCCTGGAGATGGGCGTTGTGCGGGAGGCGCTCGATCTGGCCGAGAGCATCATTCATGAAAAGGCCCATCCGGCCAGGCAGACGACGGGCAATCTGTTTGTCTTCCTTTGCGCAAAGGGTGGCTCCGGTGTTACCACAGTGGCCTGCAATCTTGCCGTCGCCCTGGGCCGGGAAACTGAGGAGAAGACGCTTCTCATCGATCTGGCCCTCCCCATGGGAGACGCAGCGCTGGCATTGGGCATTACAACCAAGTACTCGACTGAGGATGCGCTCCGGAATATCGAGCGGCTGGATGCCCGCCTTCTTAAAGAGCTGCTGGTCAGAAATAAATCTGGAGCGTACGTGCTCGCGGCGCCCAGCCACGTGCTCGGGCTCGAAGGCTGTGGAGAGGCCATCGACAAACTCATCGCGTTGGCACGGCGCGAATTCGATCACGTGATCGTCGATCTTGGATCGCGAATGGATTTGTCGCGAATACCGATCTCTTCAAAAAGGCCACCACGATCTACCTCGTCACCCTCACCGGTGTCTCCGAACTACGCAATTCCAAATACCTCATCTCACAGTTCTTTGCCGCAGACGGCCAGAACGTTGAACTGGTGGTCAACCGGTTTGAGAGCCGGCTGCTCGGAGGAGTCAACGAAGAGGTTGTCAACAAAGCGCTGGGCAGGCCGGTCCGGTGGAAGATACCCGACGACCGGGAGGCCGCGCGGGAGATGCAGTTTGGCGAAATCGGGATCGCAGAAACACGCATCGCGCAAGTAAGCCTTGAGATGGCCAGCTCCATTACCGGGCGATCGAATGCTCAAGAGAAGAAGAAAGCCTTCAGCCTGAGAAGTCTCGGCAAGAGCATTGCGGAAGAAGTCTCCAGCAGCGAGGAGCCGCTGAGCATCAAGTTCGTGCCGCCGGCCATTGTGCGCGCGACTCCGACCATTACCTGGCCGGCCCCCAAACCCATCCGATACGGTGACGCGCTCTCCGCAGCTCACCTCAATGCCAGCGCTTCAGTCGCGGGAACGTTTCAATACTCTCCCGGCCTGGGCTCTGTGCTGCCGGCAGGAACCCAGACCCTCACAGCAAATTCACCCCTGAGGACGGTGAGCGTACTCCCCGGCACAAGCCACCGTGTCGCTGAGCGTGTCCAAGGCTACGCCGGAGATCGCGTGGCCCAGCCCCGATGCGATTGCTTACGGAACTTTGCTCGGCGATAGGCAGCTCTGTGCCAGCGCCTCGGTCCCCGGAAGATTCGACTACTCTCCTCCGCCCGGTGCGTCGCTGGCCGCAGGTGTGCATACGCTCTCAGTAGAGTTCACCGCTTCTGACGCTGAGAACTACACTCCTGTGCGGCCAGCATTTCGCTCAAGGTCACCAAGGGAATGCCGACCTTTGAATGGCCGGTGCCCAAGCCGATTCAATTCGGTACGCCCCTTAGCGCGGAGCAGCTCTGTGCCACGGCGTCGGTGGAGGGAAAATTCGAGTACCACCCCGCGTCCGGCGTGGTATTGCCGGTGGGAATGCATGCGCTCTCCGCAACGTTCTCTCCGGCCGACAGCGCGAACTATTCCGCAGCGCAGGCCACCTTGTCGCTTCCTGTTGAAAAGGCGATGCCATCGATTGAATGGCCCATGCTCGCCCCGATCATCTTCGGCACACCGCTCAGCACAGCGCAGCTCTGTGCGACCGTTTCGGTGCCCGGAACATGCGATTACCTGCCGGCGCCCGGGGCGGTGCTTGGGGCTGGATCCCATACACTTTCCGTTACCTTCACGCCCACCGACAGCAGCAGCTACGCCACGGCCCGCGCTACCGTGTCGTTTGATGTAACGAAGGCAAAGGCCGCCATTGATTGGCCGACGCCTGAAACAATCAAGTCCGGCACGCGGCTCAGCGAGCGGCAGCTCTGTGCCAATTCGTCAATCGCTGGAACGTTCGAGTATTCTCCCGCGGCGGGCGAGGAACTCCCTCCCGGCGAGCACATGCTCTCGGTCGTCTTCACGCCCGCAGACAGCGCCAACTTCGCCGCCGTAGAAGCCACCGTGCTGCTCACAGTGCAGGCCAAGGCAACGCCGGTTATCGCCTGGCAGAACCCCGATCCCATAACCTATGGCACGCCCCTCAGCGGCCAGCAACTCTGTGCTTCGGCATCGGTGCCGGGAAGGTTCGATTACTCGATCGAGCCTGAAGTGAAACTCGCGGCCGGCACTCATACGCTCGCAGCGACGTTCACTCCGGCTGACACCGAGAACTACGCCATAGCCAACGCCACCGCATCACTCGAAGTGATCAAGGCAACTCCCATAATCGATTGGTCGACGCCCCAGCCGATGATGGAGGGCACGCCGCTCAGCGCCACTCAGCTCCGCGCCACCGCATCGACACCGGGAAGCTTCGACTACTCTCCCGCTCCAGGCGCGCAACTTTCCCAGGGCACGCATACGCTCACCGTAACCTTCACGCCTGCGGATCCCGCCAACTACACCAGCGCGCAGACCAGCGTGCCGCTTACGGTAATGGCCAAGGAGGTACCGGTCATCGCCTGGCCGGCTCCCAACCCAATACGTCACGGCACACCGCTCTCGAGCGCCCAGTTTTGTGCGTCCGCATCGGTGCCGGGGACTTTCGACTATTCTCCAGGCACGGGTGCAATTCTTGCCGCGGGAACGCATAGGCTGTCGGTGAGGTTCACTCCCACCGACCCTGCGAACTACTCGACGGCCGAATTCAGTGTGCCGCTGATCGTGGAGAGGGAGCCCGCGGTGGTCGCCTGGGCCATCCCCGATGCCATCATTTACGGCGCCAGGCTAAGTGCCACGCAGCTCTGCGCAACAGCCTCGGTACCGGGCAGGTTCGACTACTCCCCCGCAGGCGGCGTTCTGCTGGCGGCCGGAACACAGAAACTTGCTGTAACCTTCACTCCCACCGATAGCGAAAACTACGCAGCGGCGCAATCTACGGTGCTGCTCGAAGTCGCCAAGGCCACGCCCGTAGTCGAGTGGCCGGAGCCTCGGCCGATTCAATTCGAAACAGCACTAACCGCCAAAGAGCTCTGTGCCACTACATCGGTGCCCGGAACACTGAACTATTCTCCTCAGCCGGGGGCGGTGTTGCCGCTGGGAATGCACACGCTCTCTGTCATCTTCACTCCCGCAGACTGCGCCAATTACGTCACCACGCAAATCAGCGTTCCGCTTAATGTCATCGTGAAGCCATCGCCGATGATCGCGTGGAGCAACCCCGATCCGATCCCGTATGGCACACCGCTGAGCAGCAGGCAGCTCTGTGCTACAGCATCCGTGCCGGGTACATTTGACTACGCTCCCGAACCGGGCGAGACTCTGGCCGCGGGAATCCATATCCTCTCCGTCACGTTCACTCCTTTCGACACCGCAAACTACGCCACCACGCGGGCCAGCGTTTCTCTCGCCGTAGAAAAGGCCGTTCCATCGATCGATTGGCGGACGCCCGAACCGATGAAGCCCGGCACCGCACTCAGCGACGCCCAGCTTGATGCCATGGCTTGGATCCCGGGAAGCTTTGTCTATTCCCCCCCCGCAGGCGAAGTGCTCCCTCCCGGCAGGCATAAGCTCTCAGTGACCTTTATTCCCAGTTGCGGCGCGAACTACGCCCCAGCGCAAGCCGCCGTGACCATCAACGTGGTTGCGAAGGCGACGCCAGTCATCGCATGGCCGAATCCCGATCCGATTCTCCCCGGTACCCCGCTCAGCAGCACGCAGCTCTGCGCCAAAGCCTCAGTTCCTGGAACATTCGACTACTCTCCGGAATTAGGTGAAGTGCTCGCGGCAGGAAAACATACGCTCTCCGCATCGTTTATTCCCGAAGACACTGAAAAATACAGGGCCACGCAATCTACGGCCGAGCTTCGTGTGGAAGGATCGCGGGCCACTGCTCCCCGGCCAATGACTCCAATGACTCCAATGGCTCCTGCTTCCAGCGAGCCTCCAGCACCCGTGGGAAAATCGCTTGGCGCACAGCCAGCGCTGGAGGTCAGCCATGCCGTGGACTATCATCCAGAGCCGACCAATTGGTCCTATACGCTCCACCCGGCTCGCCTCACTCAAATCCCACCAGAGAGCGAAGTTGCAGTTGAGCAGGAGGAGAAACGGGCGAGCAAAATGTGGCTGGTTCGAATCACCGCCGGCTTCTGCTCGATTATGTTTTTGATCGTCCTCGCCGTGCCGCTTCTCCATCGCGGATCGAACTTCTTCGCAAAACCAGCCACCCAACCCCCGCCCGCGACCGATGTCGCAGTGCAGCTGAAGCCGCGCAGGGTTGCGCACGGCGCGCGGTCTCTCCATATCGCTCTTCAGCCTGCGCAGCCCGATGCGCCCACGCCAACATCCGAGCAGGCGGAAATGATGGCCGACCAGCTTCAGGCGCCCACTCGCATTGCACGGGGCACTCAGCAACAAACTCCCGCAAGTCCGGCACCTGTGGGGAGCATTGCCACCGCCGGGTTGGGTGGCAACGGCGCCATTGGACCGGTGTTCAACGGTCAGGCGCCCAACATCGTCATGGCTGCGCCGCCCAGCAGAATGGTCATTTCGACTCCCGCCGCCATGAGCCTGCTGACTCACCAAACCCTGCCCGTGTACCCCGTAATCGCCAAAGATGCTCGCGTCTCAGGCAACGTGGTCATTGAAGCGGTCATTTCCAAGAGTGGCATGATCGAGAGCTTGCATGCGGTGAGCGGCCCCGCCATGCTGCGGCCGGCCGCCCTGGAGGCGGTCCGCACCTGGCGCTTCAAACCTTACATAGTCAACAACCAGCCGATTGAAGTACAAACCACGATCAGCGTGGCCTTCACTCTCGCTGACTGACAGACGATGACCGAACAAGAACTTATGCTCGTCTCAAAATTGATTTGCCAATAAAGCGACCTCGATCGCCGAGTTGCCGCTCGATGCGGAGAAGCTCATTCCACTTGGCCATCCTCTCACCGCGCGCGAACGATCCCACCTTCAGTTGCCCGGCATTAGTCGCCACCGCCAAGTGCGAAATAAAGCCGTCCTCGGTTTCGCCGGAGCGCGCCGAGATAATGGGATTCCAACCTGCTCTCTGCGTGAGCTCGATCGCGGTCAGTGTTTCCGTGACAGTGCCAATCTGGTTGAGCTTGATGAGCACAGCATTGGCCACGTTGCGCTCGATTCCTGCGCGAATTCGCTCCGGGTTCGTAGTAAACAGGTCATCTCCGATCAACTGAATGCGATCGCGCAACGCCGCGGCGACCATGTTCCAGCCGGCCCAGTCGGTGTCCGCCATCGGGTCCTCAATCGATACCAGCGGATAACGCTCACACCAACCGATGAGAAGATCGGCGAACTGCGCTGAAGTGAAGCTCCGGCCTTCCAGGCGAAACGAATAACATTGGGTTTCAGGATCGTATAAGTCGTTAGCCGCGATGTCCAGAGCGAGCGCCGCGTCCCTGCCCGGCGCATAACCAGCATGGGAGATGGCTTCGGTCATGAACTGCAGAACCGCCTCGTTCGTAGAAAACTCCGGCCAGTAGCCACCTTCGTCGGCCACTCCGCGCAATGTGCCTCGCCTGGCTAGCAAGTCTCCTGCGGCGCGGTAAACATTGAACGTAATTTCCATCACTTCCTGCAGAGATCCGGCCCCCATGGCAATCAACAGAAAGTCCTGAACGTCGGTGCGCCAATGGGCGTGAGCGCCGCCTCCGATAATCTGAATCTGGGGCAGGGGAAGAAGCGTTCCGCGCGATTGGCCTAAATATTCGAAGAGCGGAAGCCGCAGTGCGGCCGAGGCGGCATTTGCAGCAGCCATCGATACAGCCAGAATGGCGTTGGCGCCCAGACGAGACTTCGCCGGCGTCCCATCCAGTTCGATGAGCTTGCGGTCCAGTCCTGCCTGATCGCTGACGTCCCATCCAACCAGCGCGGGCGCAATTTCCCTCTCGATGTTGGCAACGGCTCGGAAGACCGATTTCCCGTGAAATCGCTGCGGATCGCCATCGCGTAATTCGAGCGCTTCAAATTGTCCGGTCGAGGCGCCCGAGGGCACCGTGCCACGACCGCGCTCGCCGCTTTCCAATGCGACCTCGGCTTCCACCGTAGGGTTGCCGCGGGAATCGTACACCTGGTATGCGCAGATTGACTTGATCTTCATCGTTCCGCCTCACGTTGCATCATCTCCTCGAACCATCGCCCCTGAATCTCGCTTAGATCGGACCACTCCGCCAGAATGCCCGAGCGAGTAAATTCGCGCACAAAAGCTACTTTTCGCGGATCGGTGAGATATTCGACCGGCGACTTGCCGTCCATGCGCGCCAGCAGCAGCATCAACAGCAGCCGGGTCACGCGCGGTTCCAACGCGTTGCAATCGATCGCACCACCGGCTTGCTCCACATAGCGCTGCCAGAAAACCCGGCCGAGCTGCTCAAAACCCGGCAATCGGGGAGAATGATACAGACCCTTGAGCATCAGGTGCGTCAGCAGGAACGCGACATCGAAGGCGGGATCGCCATACCATGCAACTTCGCAATCCAGAAGCACCAGGCGTGAACTGGAGATCATGATGTTCTTGGGGCTGAAATCGCCATGTACCAGGCACTGCCGCGTGGAAGCCAGGCGTTCCGCTTCGGTCGCGAACGCATGGCGCAGCTCCGGATGCCGGCTGCCCGTCGTCAGAAGGTAAGGATCGACTCGCAATTCAATAAAGTTCGCTGTGCTCGGAAACAATCGCTCCGCCTCTGCGTCGCCGGCAGACTGAACATGAATCCGGCCCAGTATGTCGCCCGCTTCCGCAGCGTGCTCGGCGCGCGCTTCGCCGCGCATCAACACCCTTTTCCAGCTGCTGAACTCCGACCCCAGGCACTCCATGGCAAAGTAACCGCGGTCCCGGTCGCCGTGGCGCAATTGCGGAACGGCCTGGGGAAGAAAACGTGCTACGTACTCGATATACAGCTGCTCGTAACGATTGCGGCCCACGTCGGCGGCCCAGTAGTCTTTGACCTTTAGCTCGGGCAACGCCCGCTTGACAACGAAACGGTCCTGGCCGTCGTCTACCTGGTAGATCTGGCTGGAAACCCCATCGGTCAAAGGCGTGAAGCGCACATCCGCATGCTGCAGCATGCCGTCGCGCCGCAGCATCTCCAGAAAATCGCCGGGGATCGCATGTGCCGAATCGCTTTCCATGGTTGCTCCTCAAACAGTCCTGAATGTGCTGAGCGAATCTGGACCAGATCGACTGCGGAATGACTGAACCACAGAAGGTTCACGTCCGCACCCGAGCAAACACATAAGGGCCATCAGGCAGCAAACCTATTCTGGCGCCTCGCGGAAGGCCCGCCAGAAATGCTTCCAGCGCAGCGTCCAGCGTGCTATAACAACGGCCTTTTAAGCTTCCCAGCTCGCTCGCTCGCACACCCGGAGTCCAGAAGAATACCTCATTTCTTTTGAGAACCAGGGCTACCTTCTCCAGTTGCCACTGATCTACAGCAACAGGCTTGGTGCGAAGATCGTTCAGAAATCCATCGGGATCACGAAAATGCCTGAGCTGCGCCGCGAACTCTTCCGATCCGATACCCTCAGCACATTCCGCCACCAAAAGAATGTGCCCTCCAGGCTTGACGATATGCTGCGCGGCTGTCACGCCTTTCCCAGACTGGTAGAAAGTCAGGTCTAATGGGAACCCCGCAGCGCTGGTGATGACAGCATCCACAGGCGCATCGATAAAGGAGCACATCGATCGTCGTAGAAATTCCACTCCGCATTGATGCGCCGGCTCGGGAGTCCCGGAGAAAATTCCCGATATCCGTCTGGCGCTGTCCAGCGTTACATCCAACATAAAATCGTGGCGAGCCATACGGGCAATTTCAAGCAGTTCGCGGTGCAGCGGATTGCTCTCGATGCATCCCTCCGTGGTACGCGTATCCTGCATGTACGCGGGAGAATGGATCGTCTTAATGGTGGTGTGATGCGCAAGCCCCGGCGCGATGAGTTTGCGTCCGCCAGAGAAACCAAGCATCAGATGAGGTTCGATCAGGCCCAATGTTATGTGAAGATCGGCATCCATAAAGTGCTTGTCTATAGCCACCGGGGTTCCGGCCGCTGTCGTTCCCAGCGTGCGATGGTCCGCGTCGCACTTGGCGTTGTGGCTCCGGATCTTATATTTCGCAGCCACATATGGACCAACCAGTTGCTGGACTTCCTCGGCAGTCGCCACACGATGCAATCCGGTGGCGATGAGGATCGAGATATTCTCTTCCCGTATGCCCGCGGCAGCCAGGACCTTAAGAAGCGGCGGCAATGTAAGTGGGTTAGGCGCGGGCCTGGTAATGTCGCATATGGCAATAGCCGCGCTATTCCGGCCACGCGCAAGATCATATAAGGATGGCCCGCACAGCGGCTTATCCAGAGCCTTCGAGATGGCCTGGGAGATATCCGGCAGAGGCGGTGGAGAGCAGACATCCAAGGTATGATAATCAAAGCCATCGGGAAGATGAACATCTAATCCATTTCTGCCAAACCGAAAATGCATCTTCACGAGAATCCCTCCGAACTTTCTATTGGTCGACCATCGCCCGCTTATAGCACTGAAAGGTCCTGGCCGCGGCTCTCTTACTTTATAGAAGTAACCTTTAAAACGTGCTGTTGGACCACATGGGTCGGCTCCGCCAGCAATGCCAAACGATCGATATCGAAGTCCTTATACAAGTCCAGGCAAAAAAGATCGGGAGCTGCCTCATAGTCGACCGGCTTGTCCAACAGGTAACCCAGGCTTGGCATTCCGTCCCAGGTTTCAACTTGTGAGAACAAGTCCGGCTGCAGAGCCGCAGCGGCCAGGGCGATAACTTGAGTCCGGGGCCCGGTAGTTTCCACGCGAATGCTTTCGGCACTCCATTTCGTCTTCGCCCAGTTAGCGAGGCTGATGAGCTGCGCAGCCTCCAGTCCAAGAGGGCGCTGGCCTTCTGCCCCAATCATCTCTGTGAACCAAGTCATGGGTACATCCGGAGCAGCATCGCCAAAAAGCACCAAATTGACGGCAAGCACCTGTTGCCCACTTTCGAGGCGATCGCCAACTTCAGGCACCCGGTCCCATTCTTCTGTCGCAGCGGCTTCCCTTCCGCCGTCGTTGAGGACGATGGTCAGCGGGGCGTCAGCTTTACTTGAAACTTCTTTCATCCACACTCCAGTCGCACTCAGTCCATTATCGAAATTCAGCCGGAAAGACATCGATTCGACCTGGTTGTGATAGGTGTCGAACTCTGGCCATGCGTCCCGCAATGTTACCGGGGAGTATCGGAGCAAATCTCTCAGCGTGGCTCGCGCTGTAGTCGCCCATGCTGCTTTGGGGCCCGACTCCGCCGGCACGGGCGAGCGGGTGATACCAGATGCCATTTTTCTTGCGAGTCCCAGAATGGTCAGGTTATCCTCAGGCAAATCGATGTGCAGCTGGTCATAGCTACTAAGATACTGACCGTCCGGAATCTCTGCCGAGCCCTGGCCAAGGCCGAAATACTTATCAAAGAATTGATAAGTGGCTTCGCGATTATCCAAGCCATAGTTATGACCTGAAATGTCTACATTCTGGTGAAATTGGAAATCGCCTTCTTTACCGTATAACTCGAAAAATGGCTTAATATCGTCATAGTTATAGGCCTTGACCAGCGGGGCGCGGAAGCAACAGCTATCTTCAGCATTGTAGATTTGCAATGTCGGCCGGGGTGCGCGCAGCGCAGTCAGCGTGTCATAGTCCGCGCCGGTAATAAGGTCCGTTGCGTTCTGTTCAAAGTCGCCGGCCTCTCCCGCTGTTACTCTCACATCTCTTCCGAAGATACTTGTGTATCCTGCCACCGGGACCGAGACTGTGATTCTTGGGTCAAGACTGCTCAGAACGATCGTCTGCCAGCCGCCCCCCGATAAGCCCGTCATGCCAATCCGGCTGCGATCCACATGCGCGTCGTTGTACAGGTAATCCAACCCCCGCCGCATTGCTAAATAGAAGAGGCCCTCGCCGTTCGCGCCGCCAAGATCAAGCTCCGACAGGAGCCAATGCGAATTCCCCTCCACATCTAATTCACCGGTCCCAATCCACTCCGGACTCAATACAATCATTCCCCGCAGCGCTTCATTGATGCATAATTTCTGCTCGAACGCCATGGAGTGCCCCTCGGGATCAAAATGACCCATCACATTCAGCACCCCTGGCAGTTTTCCTGTCACGACGGCAGGTTCGTACAGCAGGGCAACCGCGTAGAAGCCGGGAACAATTTGGTAACGAAGCTTACGGATCTGAAATCCCTCGCCGCCAGGAATCGTGCCCAAGTCTTCGAACTGAGGAGCTGAATCGACCCAATCCTTCGGCCACCCATGAAAGATCACGTCAAGCGTGTGCTGCCGAATGTGGCCTTCTTCGTCTGTCCATTCTTGGGCGGTCAAGGGGTGAGGGCGCTTCGGCGCATGCTCCAGCACGAACTGCTGAAGCTGAAAGGTGACGACCTGCTGCGGTTGAAGCGGTTGCTTAAGGATCGGTTCTGCCGTCTCAGGGGCAGTCTGTGCTGCTCCGAAAGCAGCGCTGGTTATTAAGAGCACAATCCAGGGCAACCGTACGGATTTCATGTCACTCTCCTCCCGCTTCGGCTAATGCCGGCGTGAAAGCCGGAATTGCCGATACCACTGAGAATCGCCGCCAGCGCAATCGAGCTGGGTTCTAAGCGTCCATCAAGGATTGTAGCTTTCCGTTATCACGACCCGCACATTCCTCCATCGAGCAGACGCTTCGATCACCCATCGGGAAAATAGGACACGCCGAACAACACAGGACTGTCCGGGGTCGTTGAGCAGGGTAGGTCCGTTCAGCGGACGACCGCCGGAGCCCAGACAAAGCGCCCTCTAGAAGACTGAGGGCAGTTTTGCTCCCTGCAGCTCTTCCTGACCCACCCCAGGGCCTCCCCCTATTTCAGCCGAACTCGCAGTCCCATGGCTCTCGGTGTCTGTTGTTACCCAGCGTCGAAGAAGGTTCTTAACGTCTTCCGTCGAACGTCAACCTGCTAACCCGTAGTGATCCAAATTGAATCGCTCATAAAATACCACCGAAAGCGGCAATTTTCCCGAAAAACATGAAACCAGCCACAACCGGACAGGGGGTGACTTCCCGGTTCCTTATCGGTCTTACATCTGCACAAATATGTTAAGGATCCTACCCGTCTGTGCTAATCTTCTCTCCGCCGGAGCGAGAAAGCCGGATGGGAGGCCAAGTACCACGTGCCCGATATCAAAACCAGGGAAGTAGCTCAAACGGAGGACGTTAGATTCTCCGACGAGATGCAGACTGCGGTCAAGGAAGAGCTGGAAATGATGCTCGTGGCTCCCTTTTTCGCTCAAAGCGGCCGCTGCAAGAGGTTTCTTACCCATATTGTTGAGCAGACCCTCCAGGGCAATGTCGGCCAGCTCAAGGAGCGCATCATCGGGATTACGGTTTTTGGCCGCGCCAACGACTATGACACCAGCGAAGATGCGATTGTGCGGGTTACCGCCAACGATGTCCGCAAACGAATAGGCCAGTTTTATCAGGATTCCGGTGTGGGTCATTCGCTTCAGATTGATCTTCCCCGCGGGAGCTATGTACCGGCATTCAGGACTCACCTGACCGAGCCGAGCAGCAGCGACCTCGAAAGCGATACGCCTCCGGTTGCCGAGCCCGGGGCCGATCAGGCTGCCGACGGCGCTTCAAGCACCGCAGTTTCCGAGGTACCGCAACGGTTGTGGCCTCGCATGCCTTGGCGAAGTCTCCTGCTCCTCCTACTTATTGTGGGGAGCGTGGCTGCCATAGCGAAGTTTTGGCGAGGCAGGGCAAGCAACCAGGTCCCCGATCTGTGGGGCGCGTTTATCGAGGCTAAAGCGCCCGTCCTTGTCTGCCTGGGTACAAACGATATTCCCGCCGTAGGTGCGCCATCCGCGACCGAGACGGAAGACACCCTCATACGCAAGGAAACCATACCCATCGACGATATCTCCGTCGTCACCTCGTTGGCCCAGACGCTGGGCAACAATGGCATCCGGTTCCGGCTTGCCGCCTCCGACCGCACTTCCCTCGCAGACCTGCAGGCGCAACCCGTCCTCCTCATCGGCGGTGTAGACAACAAGTGGACACTGCAGTTGAGTCAGGCTTTGCGATATCGAATTGAGGTTGCCTTTCCATCAGGGCGAGACAAGCCACCGGTCACGTCCATCGCGGACGCGAAACAGCCCTTGCAGGAGGCGTGGAAGACAGACTTCTCCGTGCCGCTGTCTTCCTGGAAGAATGACTATGCCATCGTGGCCAGGGAAAACGAAGCGACCATCGGCGTTCCGGTATTTATTGAAGCGGGATTAGGCCACAGCGGAAGCCTGGCAGCAAGCCAGGCGCTAGCCTCAGGAGCAATGAACGCTGCCCTTCACAACGAGCCCGCTTGCAGGGGCAAGTCCAACTTTGAAGCGGTTATTGGCACCACAATCGTCGCGTCCAATCCTGGACCACCGCAAATTCTCCGCCTCACCTGCTGGTGATCGTCCCGTGCCCAATCATTCCGCAACGCGCCGGCGGCCGGCTGCGTAAGGTGAAGAGTATTATTCGCTGGGGCAGTTCTGCGGCTGCTCGTCCAGGATTACCCGCATGCTCCGGTTCGCAAATTCAATATCTTCTTTCCAGGTGCGATTGCCCACATCCCACATTTCCGTAACATAGCGGCGAACGCCCAGTTGCCAGGCCTTGGCGATGATCGATTGAAAATCCACATGTCCAGTCTGAAACGGAACCTCGCGGAACTTACCGGGCACTGTTTCTTTCAAGTGCAAGGCCATGATGTGATGCCTGCCGGATTCCAGGTCGTCGATGACGCTGGTGCCGCAAGCAACCGCTGCATTGGTCAGGTTGCCACAGTCCGGATACACCCCTAAGTAAGGACTATCAACTAACCTGACATAGCTCATGCTCTTGGCAACCGTGTTCATGAACTCTGTCTCCATGGTCTCGAAGCCCAGCATCACGCCCTTGCAGGCAGCCATGGCGGTGGCTTTTTTCAGATTCTCGATAAACAGCGCCTGCGATGTCCTGGTGCTCTCCTCGTAGTAAACGTCGTACCCCGCCAGTTGGATGATGCGGATTCCCAGCGCGTCGGCAAGGTTGATGGCCTTCTCCACGATCTCCATGCTGCGCGCGCGGATAGCCGGGTCAGCGGCGCCAAAGGGATATTTGCGATGACCGGAGAGACACAGGCTGCGGATGGGCATCTCCAGATCGCGCATAGATTTGATCAGTTCCAGAATTTTCCCGTCGGGCCAATCGAGACGGGCCAGCTTCCGGTCCGTCTCATCGATGCTGATCTCGAAGAAGTCGTACCCGCAATCCCGGGCACAGCTCAGCTTTTCCCGCCAGGTAAGGGTCTCGGGCAGCGCCTTCTCATACAGGCCAATGGAATAGGGTTTCAACGATATATTGACTCCTCAAACGCAGGTCATCACTTAGTTCTTGAAGTGCCGCCACGAGCTGTTAAGCCCGTCAATCACGGAACGATAGACCTGGTACTTCTGCGCATAAATCTCCGCATACTCTTTGCGCGGCTGAATGGTCTTGGTAATGTGCACGGTGCGCTCAATGGCCGTAGCGTAATCAGGGTAGATTCCGGCGGCGATGCCGGCCGCGATGGCAGCCCCTTGCGCACCGATCTCCTTGTCTTCAATCACGTCGACCGGAATCTGCAGCGCGTCGGCGAAAATCTGCACCCAGACATCATCGCGGGCTGCCCCACCAGAGAGCCGAATGCTCCTGGGCAAATCGCGATTCTTCAGCAGGCGGTTGACGTGCGTCAGATGCGAAAACACGATGCCCTCAAAAACCGCCCGAAGCATATGTTTCTTGTTATGGTATGCCGTCAGGCCGACGAAAGTGCCCTTGGCCAAAGGGTTTTCGCTCGAGCCGTATAAGAAGGGCAGGTAAATCACATTGCAATCCTGTGGCTCGATGGAAGCCACCCATTGGTCCGCAAGTTGGTACACCGAGCCGCCCGTTTCTTTCTCTTCCACCTTTTCAAACGACATCAGGTTTTGCACGAACCACTCAAAATTGCCCGCCGAGGTGGGAGAGCTCTCCTCCACCAGAAAATAGCCGGGGATGCAGAACATGGAATTGAGCGCTACGCTTCCGTTGCGGATAGGCTCTTTGGCGATGTACTCATTGATGCTCCAGGTGCCCGCTATCATGCACATCTGGCTGGCGTCGGAGAGTCCGGAAGCGATTCCGCAGGCATTCACGTCGAACATCCCAGCCGCTACTGGAATGCCCTCCGGCAGGAGCGTCTGCTCACTGGCGTCTTTCGTGATATGTCCGCAAACATCCGCCGCGTGCCTGAGCGGGGGAAGCTTGTCATAGATGGCTTCGAGCCCAAACAACGCGAGATGTTCTTTGTCATAGGCTCCCGTGGTTAGATTCACCAGATTGGACCCGGTGAAATCGGAATACTCGGCGTAAGCTTCTCCAGTGAGCCGAAAGCGAATGTAGTCTTTTACCGCGAAGATGTATCTCGTTTTTTCAAGCACCTCCGGTAGATGGTCGCGAAACCATGCCAGCAGGCTCACGTGCTGCATCACCAGGATGTCTTGGAACGACTTCTCAAAGACCTTTTCCGCGGTCCCATCTCGATGCCACTTCTCCACATATTCCCAAGCTCTGGCATCCTGCGAGAGAATCCCGTTGTAAGCGGGTGTTCCGTCCGCCTTCACCATGTACAAGCCTTTGCCGTGTCCGGAAAAAGAAACACAGGCAATGTCCCTTGGATCGATGCCGCTTTTGCGAATGGCTTCCCGCACTGCCTCGACATTGACCTTCCACAGTGCTTCCAGATCTCTCTCGGTATATCCCGGCTTGGGGGTAAGAGTCTCCGTGGCGACACTCGCTACCGAGATCTGCTTGCCATCCTCGTCGAAGATTGCTGCCTTCGAGAACGTGCCTCCATTGTCAATGCCCATCAGGTACTTCATCTTCGATCATGACCTCGTGGCTTCCATTCAGAATGATGAAACTCGAAATCGCAGCGATGGCAGGCACGACGAAATCGCCCACTTCAATGGCATCGATCCACCCACACAATTGCGCTTGAGCAAGGCCATTGGCGGCCTCCAATTCGTCGCCCTGGTGCTGAAACGCTAAGATCGTGTTTGCCCAAGCTGCAAGCCAATTCATACCCGCCCACGAAATAGGTTCAGGGATGAATCCTGAACGCGCTTGCAGGATCAGGGATGAGTGTCCGAATCAAGCTTCTGGGGCGTAACCAGCTCGCCGGCATTCGTACTCTGCTGCGCCGCCGGAGCGGCGCGATGAAGCTTTGTGAATTGGGCCATGGCCTCGACCTGTCCCTCCCGGTTCCCCGCTTCCCTCTGCGCGAGGGACAGCCTGTACCACGCCACCTCGTCGTTAGGCTCGAGTTTGGTGGCGCGCTTCAGCATGGTCACAGCCTCGGCGGCATCGTGGTTCTCCAGATCCACCCGGCCAAGGGCAATGAGCGCTTCCGGAAAATCAGGATAGAGCTTCACAACTCCCTCTAACAAGCTGCGCGCCTTGTCGAGATTACCTTGATCGATATCCATGTTCGCCAATTCATAAGCTGCATTTCCGTTGGCTGGATCAATGGCCAGTTCAGCCGCAAATTCCCGCATCGCAGCATCGCGGTCCGCCGGTTTCTGTCCCTCCATGTAGCGGTCGAGATAAATACGTCCTTCGCGATAGTGAATGCCGGGGCGTTTTGGATCGAGAAGCAGAACATGATTAAAGGCCGCCAGGGCAGCATCGTAGCTCTTTTGAGCCTCGTTGGCCTCACCCTGCGCCTGCAGCATCCAAATCGAGCCGGCGTCCTGATCGTGCAACCGCTCCATAATAATGTAGGCAAAGTTTCCGTAGATGCGGCCGGTATTGTAGAGCACCTCGGGATCCTTGGGATAAAGGTGGTTCAAGGCCAGCGCGGTTTCCACCGCGTCGGCGTCGCGGCCAAGGCTGGTGTAAGCACGCAGCAGTTGCAGGCCGCACATGCGTCTCACTTCCGGATCGGAGGGATCTCGGAAGCCCTTTTCCAGTCGCGGCAGGGCCTCGGAAAATTGCCCCAGTTCCGCCAGTGAAAGTCCCAGCAGACTGTCGAGCCGGGGCAGATTCGGTTTCAGTCTCTGGGCAGTCTGAATCTCATGAATCGCGGAACTGTATTCCTTTTGCTGGAACTCAATGGCCGCCAGGGTGGCATGCACCTCGGCAACGCCCGGATTCAGCTTCTCCAGCTTCTCAAATGCGGCTTGCGCCTCCTCATAATGTCCTTCGCTCAAGGCTTTCTGGCCGTCAGCCGCGTATTGCGCTGACTCATCCTCCGGACTGTTTTGCGGCCGCACCAGCATGGGAAAAATACAGCATGTAGTTAACGCTAACGCGATGATGATTCTAGCTCGCTTGTCCCTCATGGATCGCGAGTCCTCCTGCCAATAAAAAGCTCCGCCAGGCCGCAAGGCCTGGCGGAGCCAGTGTAATTCATCAGGTGACCAGCTAGAAGGTGATCTTGCCTCCGAATTGAAGGATTCGAGCGCTCGATGCACCCTCAATCAAGCCGCCCTGGGAGGAACCAACGCTGGCTGAAATCGGCTGGTTGCCACCCGATCCCGCGACGATCAGGCCGCCCACGTCTTGCGAGTATTGGTGATGGTTGAAGGTGTTGAACGCATCTACCTTAAACACGAACCGCGCACCCTCACCCAGTGCGAAGCCCTTGCCGACACTCATGTCCCAGTTGTTGATGCCGGGCTGAGTGAGGAAGTTGCGGCCAGTGTTGCCATAGGTGCCGAATGCCGGCGTCGTGAAGCAGTTGATGTTCAAGCGCGAGAACTTGGCCAGAACGCCGGTGTAGTTATTTTGCTTCAGATTGCATCCGGGAACGAGCTCGGCGCGCATGCCACCGGAACCGGTGATGCCGTCGATATCACTCGCGGAGACGCTGTAAGGGAATCCCTTTTGGAGCGTGAGGATTCCGGTAAGCTGCCACTGGCCGATGGCCAGGTCTTCGGCACGGTTGATGTTGCTGGCAAAATGCTTGCCGCGTCCAAAGGGGAGTTGATACACATAGCTGGCTACAAACCGCTGCGGGACGTCGAAGTCCGACGGGCCGTAATCCAGATGTTCGTTGTGGTTGTCCATGAAGCCTTCGTAACCAGTCAGGCTCGATCCGGCTCCGGCCGTCGCCGACTTGTCGTCCATGCTCTTGGCCCAGGTATAGACGGCGGTCAGAGCCAAGTCGGTAGCGCGATGCTCGAGCTTGATGTTGCCCGCGTTGTACATCGAGTAGCCGTGGAAATCGCTGTCGATGTACGTCCCGTTGAAGTTCGGATAGGGCAGCCGGCTGATAATCGAGCAGGGAGCAACCGCTGTTGAGCCCACGGCATTGAAGTAGTTGCCGTTGGCATCCTGCTCCTGGCAAAACGCCAGGTCGGAAGCAGGAATGTCGTATGGTTGGGCGATCATGTGCCGGTCGAGAAGGTGGACGCCCTTGTTGCCAATGTAGTTGATGTCCAGGGTGGTGTTCTTTGACAGCTCGCGCTGCACACCCAGGGTCCATGTCTCCACGTAGGGATTGAGCGGGTTTTCCGACTCGATGACGGCAATGAATGACAACGATGCCTTCGGGAAGGGTCCCAGATTGCCGTAGGCCGGCCAGACTGAGTTGGTGAATTTAGGATCGGCTACTGGATCTGCAACTGAACCTGGACTGAGGTTAAGGCGAATGCTGTACGGATAGATATCCGCCGAGTCGTCTATTTCGCGGCCTTCATATCCGGCGTAGAAGATGCCGTAGCCGGCGCGCACCACCGTCTTGTTGTCAAGCCGGTAGTCGATGGACAACCGGGGCGCGAAGGGATTCTTCGGGGCAGGCCGGGGCACCGATCCGCAATAGCGAAGGATTGGGTCGCCGGTTGTGCCTCCCGGAGCCACGCCATCCGTGGTCAACGTTGGATCGGCATAGCACAGTCCGCCATTGGCATTTTGGGTGTCGAGCCAGAAGAAGTGGTTATGCAGTTCATACGTGGCAGCGCGGAAGTCGTAGCGCAGGCCGTAGTTGACGCTCAGCTTGGAAGTGATCTTCCAGTTGTCTTCAAAGTACGGACCAACGTAGTGGTAGACGTGGTCCTGCGGGTTGCCGGCTGTGGTGGTCGGGCTCAGCGGACCGGGAACAAAGCCGCCAACGGTATTGTAGTAACCGAGCATCATGTCGGCCACGCCGTTGCCGCTGCCGCAATCGCCGGTAGCGTTTGGGCAGCTCGGCGTTCCCGCACCGGGGAGACCGGTCGGAATCGTAAGGTTGTTGGTGCTGATGAGGTTCGAGCTGAAACCATAATCGCCGTAGAAATCGTCGTCCAGGTTACGGGTGATGGTCCAGTAGCGGTATTCGAAGCCGAAACCAAATGTGTGCCTGCCGCGAACCGTGGTGTAAGAATCGGCGATATCCCACTGTGGACTATACGATCCGGTGTAGGAATTGCCGGGGCCACCGCCATTGGAATAATCCGTTATGCCCAAGCTAGACCAAGTCTGCTGCAAAGGGGAGAAGGTGGTAAACGTGTTGAGGACGCCCTCAGTTGCGAGGGCGGCCGCGGGTGGAAGAGAGGAACCCTGAGGCGCGTTGGCCGAAAGGTAGCCGAGCCGGAAGGTATTGACGCTCTTCTGGCCAAGGCTGAGGGTATGCATGACTTCCCACGACAAGCCATCTTCGTAATACTGTTCGATTCCGTGCTGAGGACCGTTCGAGTTATAGAGGGTGGAGTTCACATAACTGGTCTTGGTGTAGCGGCCCATGAGCTGGCCTAATTTGCCCAGAGTCTGGTCGCCACGGTAGGTCTGCTGGTTCTGATGCAGGGGGCCTGGAACGGGCTCGATGAAGTTGGTGATGCCTTCCGGCTGGCCCTGAATGGTCGGAGTTGGAAAATAGCCGTATTGCTCTGCCATTTCTCCGACTCGTGAGGTGAACTCTCCCGGCGGCATTTGATTGCCCGGGAAAGGAGCCCCGGTGGACGGATCAATGGGCATGCAGTTGTAGCCCAGGGCCAGCAGCGCTGTGCACTGAGCCGATCCGTAGGCGGGTAATTGGCCGCCAGGCAGGGGGGTTGTGGTGCCGTTGGCGGTGTACGGAGCCAACGCCGGATAGGTTTCGTTGTTGAAATTGCCTTGGAGGGAAGGTCCGTAGGGAAAGGAGGCGGAGTCCACCTGGCCGTTATTCATGCGCCAGCCTTCGTAGTTCGCCATCCAGAAGGACTTGTTGCGCCCGTGATACAGCTTGGGAATTTCAACCGGGCCGCCGGCGACAAAGCCGAACTGGTTCAGTTCCAGGACCGGATTGAAGGTGGTAACGCCGTCAATGTAGTTGCCGGCGGCGGCGAAAGGCTTGGCATCGAAGTTATAGCTGCGATTGGATTCGAAGATCGATCCATGCAGCGAGTTGGTGCCGCCCTTGCTGACGATGTTGACCTGGCCGACCGAGAATCCATATTCGGCCGGATACACGCCGCTTTCTACCTTGAATTCCTGGATTGCGTCCTGAGAAAGGATCACGACCGGGGTTTCCATGGCCGTATCGTTGTTGGTCACGCCGTCCAGCGTAAAGTTGTTGCCCTCGGGCCGGCCGCCGTTGATGCTGATGGCATCGCCTTCGCCCTGGCGCATGGTGCCCTGCTCACCGCCGATGGTCACAGCGCCGGCGCTCAGGAAGAGCAGTTGTACGAAGTTGCGCCCATCCAGGGGCAATTCCGCCACTTGCTGTTGACTCACCAGTTGCGAAAGCGCGGCGTCCGATGTGTCCAGCGAGACGCCTTGTGCTGACACTTGCACCGTCTGTGTCACAGCGCCTGCCTTCAACGCAATCGTGAGGCGGACGGTTTGGTCGACCGTCAGCGTGAAGGGGCTGGTAATCGATTTTGAGAAGCCTTTATATTCGGCTGCCGCAGTGTAGGTCCCTGGACGCAGCGCCGGAGCCTGAAAGTCACCGGCCGAGCTGGTCAACGAATGGAATTCGACTCCGGTTGCGGTGTTGGTTACGGTTACTTTGGCGCCGGGGATGATGGCGCCGGTGGAATCTGTCACTGTCCCAATAATCGATCCGGTTGCGCCCGCTTGCGCAAATAGACCACAGGGCACCGCAAGCAGCGCGGCGCCGCATAATATGAAACGCATAAATCGCATCTTATGTACCTCTTGGACCTCTCTTTGAAGCACCTGGCAGGGGATTGATTCTGGAAGGGATCCTTCGCTAACCCTGGTTCCCTGTGTCACATTGCTTACAGGCCTACCTAGGTGAAGCACCAAAATATATACCGCACGCTTCGGGAAAGCGGGCTCTTAACATCTTCCAACCCTAAAACAACTCTTCCAACGGTAATTATTGTGGGGCAATAATGTGACGCTCAACAACATAGCCAACGGTCCCCGACATGCACAAGGTTCGCAACGGTTAATGGTTACCATTAATCATGTTACGTTTTCTGATATTGATTTAAGCCGCATGGAATCAATTAATGTAAGAGCATACACATGCGTGCAGTAACTTGCATGTTAACGGTTACCTTACTGTTTTCCGCTTGTTTCGCAACGTCGTTCAATCCTACGTGAAAGAGCAAATCCATTACCAGAAAGCGTCGATTCCCTCATGGACAAGACGTAGAGTTCTTCACCCTCGCGAATAAGACAGGTGGCGCCGTAATCGTGATTCGGACGCTGAATGGGGCTGTGTGGACTCAGAGCATCGCTATGACAAGACGGCATCGGAGACCGGGGGCGCATCGATTGCGAGGGTTGCGACGATCGCAAGGGTGAGCACGTCCACAATGGTGCTCATGGCTGCCCGGTACGGTCACTTCTCTTTGAATGAACTGCGGGGCGCGGTGGAGAGCATCAACGGGGGCGGAATTGAAGCGGGGTCCCCGGTATTTTCCCCGGTATCGAATGACAGCGCGGAAGCGAAGCGGCCTAACTAATTGATTCTAATGGTGGACGCGGTAGGAATCGAACCTACAACCTGTCGGTTAAGAGCCGAATGCTCTGCCAGTTGAGCTACGCGTCCAGATCAAGGTGGGATGACGTCACGGGAAACATTCGAGGCCAGAAATCTATGCCCGAATGCCCCTCGTGAGCCTTAAAAAGAATACCATACGGTTCGGTCTCGATTCCAATGCAGCCCTCGGCGAGAAACGTCTGAACGGCCACGGGAACAAGGCCAACGACTCTGCCACTGCGGCGAGCCTCGCCCAGGATCACATCTCGCCCAGGATCACATTTTTGTTTGCCCTTCGTTACTCAGCGCGCGGGGCTCTGTTCCCCCGATTGACGCACGATCTCCGACGCTCCGTGCAGAAACTCCGGATCCATTTCCGCGATATCCACGCGATAACTCACCGTCTTGGCAGTCGGAAAATCCGCGGGCACTTTCTGCGTCACACGGCCGGTGGCAACCCACTCGGTGCCGCGCTGGAATGTGGTGATGAATCCCACGCCGCTCAATGCAAATGCATCGTGGCCGAGCACGGTATGAAAGATTCTTCCCTTTCCATAATGCAACACCATCAGCATGGGCTCGTCATCGCCAGTGCCTGAGTTCTTGGGATCGGAATGGGCGGTGGCCAGCACGGTCATATTTTTGCCGGGGCCGCGCAAGGCGCCGTAGAGCTCGTCGTTGGCGTGCATCCACACGCGGGGCAGGCCGCGCAATATGGGGTGATCAGGATCGCGTTCGACGATTTGAAATGGCAGCCGCGCGCCGTGCATGCCCGCCAGGCCAGGCGTGTTGTCGGGCGTCATCTTACCGTTTTGCCAAATCCAGTGCGGACCTGCGTTTTGATCCCGGCCGCGCCAGCCGCCGATGCCGATCATATCGTTGTAGGCGGGCCAGTTGGGGAAGGCATTATCCGCCGCGTGCACAACCACCAGGCCGCCGCCGCGGTTCACATAGGTTTCGAATTGCTCGCGCAGCGCCGCCGGCCAGTCCGGTGCGTCGTAGTTCATCACCAGCGCGCGATAACGGCTAAAATCCGGAGTGAAATGACTGAAATCCCCATCTGCAGGGGGCGCGGTCAGCACCGTCACATCGAAAAGGCCGGTCTCTTCGAGTTCCGTCTTCATCACCTGCGTCGTGAGTTTCCAGTTGTGGTAAGGGCCGCCGCTTGCGCCGTCGACGATTGCTACAGAGATGCGGCTCTGTGCGGAAGCAAAAGACGCACACAACAGCGCACCTAGAAAGACAGCCGGCCGGATCCTGATCAAGACACTCCGCATGAACACTCCTCAAAACAGTTTGGCGTGATGCAAATTGCGCATAAGCAGAATACTCCTGCCCACCAGTGCAGGGATGCCAATCGCTGAATGCAGCCGAAGCCGCAATTTCAACCAAACCTTAATGATCCCGGGCAGGTTGGCCCAGTAGCCTGTCCACAGGTTTTGCGAGTCGCGCGGCAGTGACCGCACTTTACTTCAGGTAGGCGTGCACCAGGTCGATGAGGTCTTCGGCCAACTCCGGGGCAATCTGCTCTTTGGCGCCGTCGACCAGGTGGAAACGAATGTGGGTTTCAAGCACCTCGGCCATCAAGGAATTGACACCGCCGCGCACCGCGGCGAGCAGCATCAGTTGGTCGCCGCAATCGGCTTCCCCGCTCAGCGAGCGCTCTACCGCGTCCAACTGGCCACGCACTTTGCGGATGCGTTGCTGTAGCTTAACCTTCTCCCGTTCCTGGTGCGACATGGCGCTTTCCTCCCTTGGCACTATACCCACCCCCGGTATAGTATGAACCGGGTAGGGGTATCCTTCCCTACCCCGCTATTCTATGCTCAATCGCCGGCCCAACCCGCGCCTTCTGCTGCTCGCCGCCATCTACCTGGGGGCAACGCCGGTGTGTGCCCAGGCCGCAGATGAGCTGCCCCCGGCGCCGCAGCCGCAAGCAGCGGAATCGACCTGGTCGGTTGCTGCAATCGGCCAGCCGCCCGCCATCCCCGTTTTCGCTGCTGCGTCGCTCTTCAATTCGCAACCGCAGGATGCTGGGGCTCAACAGAGCCAGACAACAACCCGCGAAACCAACCAGCACCAGGACATTCCTGTGCTCACCATGGCTCCGCACCCGGAAGGCACATGGTATTGGCTTGCGGGCCAGGCGAATGTAATTTTCCAGGGCCGGTTGCCCTTTCATTCGCCGTACGAGGGGCCAAACAGCTTCCGCAACAGCGCGGGGTACAGGACCTCGCTGCTGGGCACGGTTTATCTGGCGGTGCGGCCCACACGCTCCATCCGCTATGCCAACGACCTGATTTTCGACCTGGAGTCTGCCGGCGGCCGTGGACTCAGCGAGGCGCTGGGGCTGGGCGGCTTTACGAATCTCGACGTAGTGCGCAACCCCTACCTTAGCTTTGTGCCTTATCTGGCGCGCTATGAAGTTCACCAGGTGATCGGGCTGACGAATGAGACGGTCGATCAGGACGTGGGGCCGTTCACGCTGGCGCCCAAAGCTCCGGTGCGCCGCATCGAGTTCCGCGTGGGCAAGCTGACGCTGCCGGACTTTTTCGATGTGAACCCGGTGGGTTCCGACAGCCATTTGCAGTTTATGAACTGGACGCTTGACGATGATGGCGCGTGGGACTACGCCGCCGACACGCGCGGCTACTCAGTGGGGGGCATGGCCGAGTACGATGACCGCGTGTGGAGCGTCCGCTTCGGCATCTTCGCCATGCCGGTGGTCGCCAATGGAATCGACCTGGACTGGGCCTTCAGCCGCGCGCACGGCAACAACACAGAGTTCGAGCTGCGTAAGGGCTTTCTGCGGGGGCGCCAGGGTGAGTCGCGCATTCTCTTCTACGACAATCGCGCCCACATGGGCAACTATCGCGTGACGGTCGAGGATTTTCTGAATGGCAGCGACACGATGCGGTATGGCGTTACCCGGCCCACCATTTCGTTACATGAGAAATTCGGCGCGCTCAAGTACGGCGGGGAATACAACTTCTGGCAGGGCGTTACGGATAATCTGCGGGTCTTCGGCCGCGCCGGGTGGGACGACGGCGCAACGGAGTCGTATGCGTATACCGAAGACGACCAGACGGTGCAGGCCGGTGGCGATTACCGCGGCACGCGCTGGAATCGCCCGGATGACAAAGC
Source organism: uncultured Acidobacteriaceae bacterium (assembly GCA_963725975.1). Classification (GTDB taxonomy): domain Bacteria; phylum Acidobacteriota; class Terriglobia; order Terriglobales; family Acidobacteriaceae; genus Telmatobacter. The sequence goes on from CAVSBA010000002.1 coordinate 70,132, forward strand.
CGGTCTTGCGTTTGTTTCCAACGCCATCAAGAAAGACCACCAGAATTACCTGATGCACGGCGGCCTTGGATTTCTGCTGGGAGACGGCAACCTGAGCTATGGCCGCGAAAATATTGTCGAGGGTTATTACAACTGGCACGCATGGCGGGGTCTGTACTACGCCGTCGATGTGCAACACATCGACGATCCGGGTTACAACCGCGCGCGCGGGCCAGTGTGGGTGGGGTCGGTCCGCGGGCACATCGACTTCTGAACTTCGCGTCGCTGTTGCAACGAGGATTTTGTGAAGGCGACCATTTGGCCTTAGCTAGTCTTGAGACTGAGCAAGCACGCATTCCTCATTGGGCTCAATTGGATTGACTGCCATGCGGTGGGTGCCGTCGAAGCAATCCCCTAAGGAGCATCCGCGATTTTTCGCCTTATGCTCTGCGCGATTGGGCTTCGCTCCATCTTCAGAGCGCCTGTATAGGCCTACGACCCCTTTGCATTCCGGGCAGCGAAGGCGCGGCTCGGCTAATTTGAGAGCTTCGTCGGCCGGGATTGTGTTCCACGCATAGCGCCGCGTTCCGCCCGCGACAGAGACAAACTGCTTTACATCCACTCTTTGCATTGATTCGTCCTTTCGATCTCATCGACCCGTGCCGCCCACGATCATCTTGTCCAGTTTCACGGTCGGCATGCCCACGCCCACGGGCACGCTCTGGCCGTCTTTGCCGCACGTCCCGATGCCTTCATCAAGCTGTAAATCATTGCCAACCATCGACACGTATTTGAGCGCTTCCGGCCCGTTGCCGATGAGCGTGGCATCACGCACCGGCGCGGTGATCTTGCCGTCTTCGATGAGGTAGGCTTCCGACGCGGAGAAGACAAATTTGCCGTTGGTTATATCCACCTGGCCGCCGCCGAAGTTCACGGCGTAAAGGCCGCGCTTGACGCTGCGCACAATATCCTGCGGGTCGTCTTCGCCGGCCAGCATATAGGTATTGGTCATGCGCGGCATGGGGATGGCCTGGTAGCTCTCACGCCGCCCGGAGCCGGTATTAGGCACGCCCATCAGGCGCGCGGAAAGTTTGTCGGACAGATAGCCCTTGAGTACGCCGCCCTCGATCAGCACCGTCTCCTGCGTGGGTGAGCCTTCGTCGTCAACATTAAGCGACCCGCGCCGGCCGGCGATGGTTCCGTTGTCGACGACGGTGACCTTGGGGCTGGCTACCTGCTGGCCAATGCGCCCGCTGAAGGCTGAGGTTTTTTTGCGGTTAAAGTCGGCTTCGAGGCCGTGACCCACAGCTTCATGCAGCAAGATGCCGGGCCAGCCGGGACCGAGCACGACTTCCATTTCGCCGGCCGGCGCAGGCACAGCGCCGAGTTGCAGGATGGCTCCGCGCGCCGCTTCCCGCGCCAGGTCCTCCGGACTTTTGGACCCCTGGAATTGATCCAGCCCCGCTCTTCCGCCGCCACCGGCAGCGCCTTTGGTCGTGACCGCTCCTTCTTTGGCAAGCACGAACACATTCAGCCGGCAGAGCGGCTGCGTGTCGCTGGCAAATGCGCCATCGGAGCCGGCGATGAGAATGCGCCGCAGTTCCTCGGCATAGCTGGCGCGGACCTGCACAATGCGGTTGTCAAAAGCCCGCGCCGCACGATCGGCGCGGAGTATCAGATCGAGGCGCGCAGCCAGGTCGAGATCGTATCCACCCAGCGGAACCGGGTAGAGATTGGCGGAGGACGCCTCGGTAAATCCCTGCACCGGCTGCTTGGCCGGCCCGGAGGCGATGAGCGCAGCGGTTTTGGCCGCGTGCAGCAGCCGCTCAGGGCTCAAGTTGTCGGTGTACGCATAACCGGTTCGCTCGCCGCTGAGAACACGGATGCCGCAGCCGGCACTCACTCCTTGGCTAGCCGATTTCACAATTTGCTCGTCCACGCCCAGCGCCGTTGCCGCCACCGATTCAAAATAGAGATCGGCGTAGTCGCCGCCGGCCGAAAGCGCCTCGCCCAGGCAGCGCTCCAGGAGCCGCTCGGTAATGCCGAACTTCTCAAAGAAATAGCGCTTGTGGCCGGCTTCGGGGGAAGGAGCGTTAGATGTCATCTATTTCAGTTTACGCCGACTGCGATGCGGCAACGCAGCCATGCAGCCAAGCTCTCCCACCGCATCAAAATCGCAGCCGTAAGCCTAACTGAATCTGCCGCTCGCGAAAGAAATCCGTTCCATTGATGTTCAGGGGCTGGCCGAAGCCAGCGATGGGCAGTCCGGTGGTGGTGCTGGTTCTGAGCCCGGTGAGAAAATTCAGCGTGGGCAGAGAGCCAGCGCTTCCCCGCTGGATGGTATAGCCGGTGGTCTGTATGTCCGTGACGTTCTGATGGTTGAAGAGGTTGAAGCTTTCCACCTGCAGTTGCAGATCTTTCTGCTCTCCCACAGAGAATGTCTTTCCCAGCCGCATATCCGCCTTCCACGTTTCCGGATACCGGAAGGTGTTGCGGCCAATGTTGTAATTGACGCCGTCGCTGCCCAGGCCGTCAATGCGGCTGTCACCGCCGGAGCCATTCATGCCGGGCGCCAAGCCTACGATCAGGTTGCCCGATCCGGAAGACGGCAGTTCCTCAGCCAGAGAACCGGTCACGCGCATGGTGTAGGGCAATCCGCTATGAAATTGCCCGATTCCAGAAACCATCCACCCATTGGCCATGCCGCCAATCATGCCGCGCAGCTTCCAGGGCGGTTCGTAGATCAGCATCACAGCCGCCGAATGGCGCACGTCGAGGTTGCTGGTGCCATACTCCTGCGTATAATCCTGGCTGAAACTGGCCGGGTTCAACGGGCTCTCGCCCGGATTCCAGTCCATGGCGTGCGCATAGACGTAGTGCGCATTTACGCTCAGGCCGCGCCGGCCATAGCGCTCCACCTTCACCATCTCCGCTTCATAGGTGGAATTCGCCCGGCTCATGATCTCCGTGACCTGTTGGTAGTTGGGATTGAGACGCCCGCACTGGCCGCCCACATTCAACAGCGATCCGGCCGGGCACAGGCCTGCAGGCCACGAGAGCGTAAAACGGAACCGTAATCTGCGCAGCTTTGATGGGGCCCAGGCCCACTTGACCGCAACGGGTATTTCCGACCCCGATGGGAACTTGTTCGCACACCTGGTAGGTGATTCCCGGATTGCTCGCTGTGATGGTTCCCGGGTTGACCGCCGGATTGACGTTCGCGTCGAAGTCAGCGGCCAGCCTCCGGCCCAGGCTCAGCATGGTGGTGGCGGAGAGCAACACGCGCCCAGGCAATTGCTCTTCGATTGCTGCCACAGCCTGATGCACCTCGGGATTGCGGAAGTTGGGCGCGTACTCCACCGCGCTCGGCACCATCACGTTGCCCGGGGGGCCGCTCAGTACGGTCGGGAACGGCGGCGCTCCGCTGGTTCCTTGGGGGGTAAGCCCGTCCGTGGGCCGAATGAAGAAGTTCAGATCGCCGTTGAGCGATCCGGTTTGAGCGACAGCGGTTTCGAGCGTGGCGTTGTCTGTTCGGCCGAAGTACATTCCGTAGCCCAGCCGCAACACCGGCCAGCGCCCACGATTGCCCAGCGCCAGGCTCATGCGCGGCCCCCATTCATTGCCCAGGTTGGGCAGACGCTCGGTGAGCGGTAACGCGGGGTTATCGACGAGCTTAATGGGCGGCGGCAATTGCTCTCGCTCCCAGCGCAGGCCTGCGGAGAAGACGGCAAATTTGTTCAGTTGCCATTGCGCGGTTGTGTAGCCGGCCCAATCGTTGGTGCTGACCTGCCAGTAATTCGGGCCAATCACCTGTGAAAAATACGAGTAGCACGGAATTGCGCCGAAGAGACTGGAACCGCTCGGGCTGCAATTGTGGGGATTCTGATAGTTGAGCAGATTGCTGACGCCGAATCGCTCGAACACCAGCGCATCGGAGATAAAGTCTTCTACTTTGGAGTAGTGGTAAGTGCCCGTCTGGTTGCGCAGCAGCGTGGTGGTGTCCACGTTATGGTCCAGTTCGAACCCGGCTTTGACCAGCAGCTTGCCGTGCACCCAATCCACCATTCCTGCCCGTGAGTCAAGCGCTCGTCGGGATAACTGCCCTGCCCGAAGCGCGACGGGATTGCCGATCGTGAATCCATAGCGCGAGTCGATCACGATCTGTGGCAATTGCCCGTAGCTGTTCCATCCAGTTCCGAGAAATCCTTGCTCGAAGCTGGACGGGCGTATCGGCACGCGCGCTCAGAATTTCGCGGCCCATCTGAGCCTTGTGTTACCGCCAGCAGGTTTGGCGTAACAAAGGCCTCCCACCGCGCCAACAGCCATTCCTGGCTGGCCTCGCTCGAACCGAAGCTGTGATTGCCGTAATTTGCGGAGAGACGCGTGAACCCGCCACCGGGCGCATTCCAGTCCGCCCCTGTTCCCTCGACCGTAAACCTGGTTCCGCTCAGTTGCCTGCCAGTCCAGCCGCGCAAACCCCACCCACTGCGCGGCCGTCCGTGGGGCCGGGCCAAGCAAGCCGGCAATTTGCTCCAAGCCTGCTCCCGTAAACCCCGCGCGCGGAATACCCATGTAGTCGTTGTAGGCTTGAGCTTCCGATTCGCCCAGCTGCGCACTCAATAGCTCGGTCTGGGGCACGCTGGGCGGGCAGAAGAGCCCAAGGCAGTTCCCATATTGATCCGCGCCCACCGGTTCCTCGGCAGTGGCGAGGCCTGGATCGTTGCGCCGGTAGCCGTCGAGCGCGGCGAACCAGAACACCTGGTCGCGGCGGATGCGGCTGCCCGCGCCCAGTCCCCAGGAGGTCGCGTGATCGGGCGGCGTAAACGGGATGGCGGCGAAATTAGGCGCGGCAGCCGTACCGGTGTTCTGAGTCCACTGCGCAAAGGGATTCCGCGCACCCCAGGTGTTCTGGCGATCGGAGAAATAGCCCTGCCCGTGCAACTGATTCCCGCCGCTCTCAGTCTCCACGCCCGCGCGGCCTCCTGCCGCATGGGAGCCCTCTGACTCAACGTTGCCGGCAACCACGTGCACTTCACGGATCGCCGCCATCGCGATCGCTACGCCGCGGCCTCCGGAAAAGCCCGTTTTCCCTTCGCCCGTTTCCTGCGCAGCCGGATCCTGCGCAGGCAGCGCAGATGCCGAGGTGATCCCGCTTCCGAAGGCCAGCCGTGTGCTCGAGCCGTCGATGGTGGTGTCAGGAGGATCGTCGCCTGCGCCGCGCAGCGCCAGTTGCGCGCCGGCCGAACTGGGCGCCGCGGCCGGCATATCCAGAAAAAGTTGCTGCCAGCGACGGCCGCTGGTGGGCAACGACTGTAGCTGCTCGCCGGTCATGGTCGTGGTCATCACCGCGGAAGCGGCATCGGGTTGTTGTTCGGCGCTCTGCGCGGGCGGAACAACGCCGTTCGCTGCCACTGAATGGCCGCCCAGTGGGAGGTCGAGAACTGGCCGCGGCGGAATCAGGCACGGAAATTGCACGGCCTGCGGAACGAGCATTGCGGACGCAGCGGCCTGTGGCGTGGCCGATTGCGCCCGAGCAGCGGGCCAGGCCGGCGCAAGGAACAGTGCGCAGGCCAGCGCGATAAGGCAGAGCGCCCGAAATGGGCTATGCATGAGCCCGGGCGCTGCCGACGTCTGTCCACGGCGCAAACAATCACGCACACGGCATCGGCGGTACCCATGGGCCCTGTTGTCTTGCCCGAAAATTGACCGGAAGAGCAGGGTTCACCCTCCGTTGCCGGTCCTGCAAGCGTTCTGGGGGAGTCAGGGAGGATTCTATCCGGCGCTTTCCGCTGCGGAATGTAATCTGCATCACATGAGGGGGAGACCGGGGAAAGATGAGGCGCGGATAAGCGGCTCAGCCGCCGGGCAGCTCCGACCCAAATCGGTTCGGTAAACTGAAACTACGGGTGTTATGTGGAGCGCACGCCGTGAGGCACCATCCGGCTCTGACCGGCTGGTCCACTGTTCCCGGTTTTCATTATGTTCATCGACGAAGCGAAAATTCGAGTCAAGGCTGGCGACGGCGGCAACGGCTGCATGGCGTTCCGCCGGGAGAAGTTCGTGCCTCGCGGCGGGCCCTCCGGTGGCGACGGCGGGCGTGGCGGCGACGTGGTGATGCAGTCCACGCAACGGCATAACACCTTGATTCACTTCCGCTACAACCCCGAACACAAGGCGCAGCGCGGCGAGCACGGCATGGGCTCCAACTGCACCGGACAGGACGGCCGTTCCATCGTCCTTCAGGTTCCCGTAGGCACCGCGCTCTATGACGTGGAAACCGGCGAACTGGTCCACGATTTTCAGGATTCCGACGAGCGCATCGTGGTCGCCAAGGGCGGCCGCGGCGGCCGCGGCAATCAGCACTTTGCCACCAGCACCCACCAGGCTCCGCGCGAGCACGAGCTGGGCCGGCCCGGCGAGGAGCGCGCTTATCGGCTGGAACTGAAGCTGCTGGCCGATGTCGGCCTGGTCGGCTATCCCAACGCGGGCAAATCGACCCTGATTTCGCGCATCTCCGCCGCCCGGCCCAAGATCGCCGATTACCCCTTTACAACGCTGGAACCGAATCTCGGCGTCGTTACGGTAGGCGAGGAGCCTGACCAGGAATCCTTCGTTGTCGCCGATGTGCCCGGGCTCATCGAGGGCGCGCATCTCGGCTCTGGATTGGGCACGCAGTTTCTGCGCCACATTGAGCGGACACGGGTGCTGGCGCATCTGGTCGATGTCTCGGACGGCTCCGGCCGCCCCGATCCCGTGGAAGACTTCAAAGTGATCAACAACGAGCTGGCCAGCTTCGGCTCGAGCGCCGGCGAACACCCGCTCAGTGAGAAGCCGATGATCGTGGTGGCCACCAAGATGGACGCAGCCAACCCGGAGAAGGTGAAAAAACTCCGGACGCACGCCAAGCGGCGCAAGTTGGAGTTCTATGCCATTTCGGCCGTCACCGGCGAAGGAATTGACGAGCTGAAGTGGGCCCTCGCCCGAAGGGTATGCGCGCCAGAGCCGCGCTGATTGCCCGGTTCGAGGGGTTGCTGAAGAGGTTGCGGAAACACTCCCACATTTGAGCGAATGAGAGTGCAGCAGGGGCTAAAGCCCGCGTTCGTTTTGCGGACTCTAGTGGCCCGGCTGAAGGCGTGCCCTTGTTACAAAACTCATCGCACAGGGTTTTTCCGCAGCCTGTGCATCATCTCATAAAGGCCGATGCGCTTCGCTTTGGAGGTATGGGACCCAACAACAAGGCGGGGCCCACGCGGCGGGCGAGTTGACGAAGTTGGCTTATGAGACCGGTTCTGGGAATTTCATCGAGTCTTCATGCGCGCGTCTGCGCCTTTCCGCGTCTTATCCGTGTAGATCAACAGGCGCAGAATTGATCTGTGTTCAACGCAACCCGTGATGCGCTAGAACCATCTCACGAGTACTGGAGGCCCCGGCCATGAAGACGATTACGCGCGAATTATTTCTGTGCCTGACCCTGACCGCTTTCGTCTTCGTGTGCGCACTGACGTTGGGAAGTCCTTTTCTCTCTGCCGGTTCGACCTCCGGCTCGGCCTTTGCCAGGCAGCAGACCGAGTCTGCGCTGTTCTCGGGCACGGTGGTGCGCAATGGCGAGCAGTTCCTTCTGCGCGATGCCTCCGGCCAGAGCTTCCTGCTGGCTGACACCGAACAGGCAGAATTCTTCGAAGGCAAAGCCGTGACCGTTACCGGCCGGCTCGATGCGCAGAGAACGATTCACGTCGAGCGGATTGATTCGCCAGCTGTTTAGCCTCAGGCCGCGACAAAATCTGCAAACATGAAACCATCGCGATCGACGATCTCGCCGCGTTCGAGCGCCAGTGGCGCGTGGAACATGGGTCCCGCATAGACGCAGGTGTGGAATTCGCCACGCTCGCCGCAGGGATCGGCGCTGGGGGGCAATGCGCTAAGCAAGCTTGCGTCGAACTCCCGTCCTGCAAAATCTCCCGGCAACTGTTTGGTGTCGACACAGGAGAGGCGCGCACGCAAGCCGCCGTCGATCATTTCTTTCGCCAGGCGGCCGGTGGGAATATCCCAGAGCGGAAACAGGGGCTCAAGCCCCGTGGGCGCAAGCTGCCGCTCGCGATAGGCGCGCACGTCGGCCAAAAACAAATCGCCAAAGGCGATGGCGTCAATCTGCTCGGCAACGGCGCGCGCACAGGCCTCCGCCATGCGCTGCTCGTAGATTTCGTTGCTGCACGGCCAGGGCAAAGGCACAACCCACAGCGGCAGGCTGGCAGCCGTAGCCTGCGCCTCCAGAACGGTGCGCCGGGTGCCGTGCATGGCCACACGGTCGAACTCCGCGTTGACGGTGGTGAGCAGGCCGCAGATTTCAACACCGGCATCGCGCCTGAGCACGTGGAGAGACCAGGCGCTGTCTTTTCCGCTGCTCCAGGCCAACAGTGCACGCTTCATAGCTTGATGATACGGTCGCAATCTCGTCTTTTTACACACTTTGCATCTAAACTTGAAGAGATCGCGCCGGTTGGCTGCGCCCCCCACCAGCCCCGCCTTCCACAGGAGGTTTGGTTGATGCCAAGGTGGGGACGTTTGCTCGCTTGGGCGATGTTCGTCGGCGTTTGCGCAGTAGCCAGCGGCCAGCAGGATCAGCAAGGCCGGGAGGCCCAACAGCTCGTTCAGCACGCGGTGCGGGCCGAGACGGCCGACGACGCGGCCGATCACTCGCTCTGGATGTATTACGAAATCGATCGCAAGCCCGGCAGCCGCGTGGTGCAGTGGGCCGCGGACACGCGCATGGGCGAGCTCGATCGAGTCCTGCAGCTGAATGGCCAAACCCTGTCGCCCAGCCAGCAAAAAGCGAAGATGGACAACTTTATTTCTAGCCCATCCGCTCAGGCCAAACAGCGCCAAAGTGGGGAGCACGACGATAAGCAGGCATCGCAGATGCTGGCCATGTTGCCCAATGCGTTCCTCTGGACCAAGATCGGGCAGCACGACCAGATGACTTATCTCCACTTCCAGCCTAACCCCGACTTCACTCCGCCTACGTGGGAATCGCGCGTGTTCGCGGCCATGGAAGGCGATATGGTGGTGGACAATACCGGTTACCGCATCGTGAGTCTGAAGGGCAAGCTGATTCGCGAAGTAAAATTCGCCTGGGGCCTGTTCGGGGAGCTGGAGCCCGGCGGCACCTTCGATGTGGAACGCCGGCAACTGGCTCCCGGCATCTGGGAGATCACCGAAACCCATATCCATATCGAGGGACATGCGCTGATCTTCAAGTCCATCTCCGAGCAGGAAGACGACGTGAAGAGCCGCTTCGATCAGCTTCCCGCGAACATTACGCTTCAGCAAGCGGAAGAAAAGCTGATGGCACAGAAAAACTAGCGTCGCTGTCGCAGGAGATGCGCAAGCACCGTCTGCAAATGCTTGAGATTTAATCTGCGCGCGTGAAAGTCGCGCCGCGTATTTCACTGTTGTTTAGCCGCGATAAAACACCGGCGCGTTGCGCTCCACCGCTCAGGTTTTGCGATCCGGCGGCCTGGAAACGCGTGCCCTCCGCATCCAAGCAGACAAGGCTGATGACTGAGCCGGGGAAGGAAAGGTTGAGCAGGAGGTGGTCGTGGATGCCGAGCAAGCGAGCGTGAACACGACCACGCAGCAGACCGCGGGCCTGATCGACGAGCGCCAGGTGAAGGAACTGCCGCTGAACGGCCGCAGCTACGACGAGCTGCTCACGCTGAACCCGGCCACTGTGAATTACACGGGCGAGCGCTCCGGCGGCATCGGCACGTCGAACTCCTCGGTGGGCAACATGTTCAGCGTGGGTGGCCGCCGGCCGCAGGACAATCTCTTTCTGCTGAACGGCATCGAGTACACCGGCGCCTCGCTGATCAACGTGACGCCGGGCGGAACCAGCGGCCAGCTGCTGGGCGTGGACGCGGTGCGCGAGTTCAACGTGGTCACCGACACCTACGGCGCCAGCTACGGCAAGCGCGACGGCGCGCAGGTCAGCATCGTGACCACCTCGGGCACCAACCAGCTGCACGGCACGGCCTTTGAGTTCCTGCGCAACAGCGCCCTGGATGCGCGCAACTACTTTGACCAGGCGACGATTCCCGAGTTCCAGCGCAACCAGTTCGGCGGCTCGCTGGGCGGGCCGATCCGCAAGCGACAAGCTTTTCCTCTTCGGCAACTACGAAGGCTTCCGCCAGAACTGGGGCCTGAGCGACGTGACGCTGGTTCCCGACAACGAGGCGCGGCTGGGCTATCTGCCGAACTCCTCCGGCGTGGAGCAGTACGTCGGCGTCAACGCCGCGGTCGCGCCGCTGCTGACTCTGTGGCCGGTGCAGAACGGGCCGGAGCTCTGTCGAACGGCAATCCCAGCGGCATCGCGGAGGCGTTCAGCCATCCGCCGCAGCACATCCGCGAGGACTTCGGCACCACGCGCTTTGACGACAACCTGGGCGGCAAAGACCTGCTGTTCGCCGTCTACACCGTGGATGACAGCTCCGCCAACACGCCTTCGGCCAATCCGCTCAGCCTGGTGAACGAGAGCCTGCGCGAGCAGGTGGCCAGCATCCAGGAGCAGCACGTGTTCTCGCCGTCGCTGCTGAACACGGCGCGATTCGGCTACTCGCGCGCCAGCTATTTCTTTACCGGCAACGTGCCGGTGAGCGTGACCGGGCTGGGTGGCGGGCGATCCGGTGGGCGCCATCGTGATCAGCGGCAGCACGGCCTCCAACGGCGCTTCGGCGATCACAGGCGCGGGCGCCAACGTGGGCAGCAATAACGCCACGGCGCGCAATCTGTTCACTGAGGACGATCACATCTACTGGTCGCGCGGACGCAACAGATCGAAGCCGGCGTCTGGCTGCAGCGCGTGCAGGCCAACGACCTGCTGGCGCAGGACCAGTACGGGCAGGCCTCCTTCAGCACGCTGACAACCTTCCTCCAGGGGACGGTGGCGACGTTCACGCTGGTGCCGGCGCCAACGGAGCTGGGCTGGCGATCGCTCGAGGCGCGGGCTTCGTTGAAGACACCATCAAGGTGACGCCGCGCCTGGAACTGCGCGCCGGCTTCCGCTCTGAATCCACCAACGGCTGGAACGAGGCGCAGGGGCGCGCCTCGAATTACGCCATTGTCAACGGCGTGCTGCAGACGCAGCCCTCGTGGGCAACTCGGCGCTCAGGACCAACCGCGCCAAGTTCCTGCCCAATCCGCGCCTCGGCTTTGCGTGGGACGTGTGGGGCAACGGCAAGACGGCGGTCCGCGGCGGCGTCGGCCTCTATCACGGTCTGCTCGATACGCTCGACTACCGCCTGGACCAGACCGCGCCCTACAACACCGCTGAGTCCATCAAGAGCATTGCGGTCTCGAGCCTGAACTTCACGCCGGCGTTCCGCCGCCCTCTACTGCCAAGGTATCGCCAAGCAACGTGCAGCCCGATATCGCCACGCCCGCCGTGATTACGCTGGAGCTTGCGCATCGAGCAGCAGATTGCCCCGCAGACCTCGCTCACGGTTGGGCTACGTCGGATGGCACGGCTACCACCAGATTCAATCCGAGGACATGAACGAGCCAGTGCCGGCCTTACAGCTCCACGGGACAGGCCTATTATCCCAGCACGGCACTACGCAAATCCGAACCTCGCCAACACCACTTCGTGGGTTTCGGGAGGAACGGGTCTCTACAACGCACTCGAAGTGGACGTACGGCGCAGCTACGCCAACGGCGTGCAACTGCGCGGCAACTACACGTGGTCAAAGAACCTCGACGACGGCTCGGCGTGGAACACGAGCGTCAGCGGCAACACGCCGGCGTTTGTCGCGTTCCCGCTGCAGCCAAAGTTGGATTGGGGCCCGGCGGCCACCGACGTCCGTCAGGCGGCCTCGATCAACGGCAGCTACGACCTGCCCTTCGGCCCGAACCGGCATTTTCTCCGCCACTCATCCGCGCCGGTCAAGCTTCTGGCCGGCGGCTGGACCGCGAGCGCCATCCTGGCCGTACAGAGCGGCTTTCCGTTCTCACCGCAGCTTGGCTACAACCCGCCCGGCAACGGCGACTCGCGCAATCCCATACGGCCGAGTTGGAACCCAGCGCTTCAACGGAAACCTCTATCCGCGCACGGCCGGCGAATACTTCAACCCGAACGCCTTTATCCAGCCAACGGTGAGCATTCCGAACGGCAGCGGCGGCAACACCATCTACGGCACCTACGGCAATGTGCAGCGCGATTCTCTGGCCGGGCCGGGGCTGACGGAGTTGGATTTCTCGGCGACAAAGAATGCGCACATCACGAGCGCTGGCACTGCAGTTCCGCGCCGAGTTCTTCAATATCCTCAACCACACCAACTTCCTCACGCCGAATGAAGTCGTGTACTCCTCGGCGCCCACCATCACCAGCTCAGGAGGAGTGGAAACCGTGACTCCATCGGCGATTTCGCCCACGGCGGGCGTGGTCACGGCCACTTCCACCACCTCGCGCCAGATTCAGTTTGGCGCGAAGCTGCAGTTCTAAGAGCTGCTCAATCGGGAGAATTCGAACCAATGCCGGATGTACTCACGGATGGGCAAATAGCCTGCGACTCGTGTTGAGCGTCATGAGGAGAGGGCAGAAGCCGGAGTCTCCACTCCCACACAGCTTTACTGCTGCGGATTCTGGCCGTCCTGCGACTTGTTATCGTCGTGCTGGCCGAACAGCCGCGACCAGAAGCCGCGCTTCTTCTTCTTTTCTTCCGGAACCTGCTCTGGGCCCTGCTTCTGAGCGGGTGGCGGAGGCGCCGGAGAGACTTGCTGCGGCGCGGGCCTGGGCTGTTGACCCAGTTTCGGCGGCGGTGCGGGATTGACGGTTCGCTCGCCCAACCCAAAAATCCTCTGGAAGAGATTCCGCGGGTTGCCCGCGTTATCACAGGTCTCAGTGGGCTGGGTGCCCCCCAGGAAGGTCGCAGTCCAGTCATTCGGGCACGATGCATCGGCCAGCAGGTTCGTGCTGTCGTCCAGCTGCACCTGCACCACGCCGGGCGGCGGAGCAAAGGGCTCCGTATCGGAGTATTGCGGCAACTGCACGGCCGCCTTCATAAACTCGCCCCAAATGGGTCCTGCCGCCCGGTCGCCCTCAATGTTCAGGGAGCTATAGTCGTCATTGCCCACCCACACCACGCAAAGCAGGTTGCTGGTGAAGCCCGCAAACCATGCGTCGTGCGAGGTGCCCGTCTTGGCCGCGGCCGGAACGGTAAAGCCCATCGACCGAATCCCCGCGCCGGTGCCGTGCGGATTATCGAGCACCTGTTCCATCAGGCTCACCGTCAGGAAAGCTGCGCGCGGATCCAGCACAGGGGTCGCCGTGGGTGTGTAATTGGCAATCACATCGCCCCTTGGCGAGCGTATGCTGGCCAGCATGGTCGGATCGATCTTCACCCCGCCGTTGGCGAAGATGGTGTAGGCGCCTGCCATCTGCAGCGGCGTGGCATCGTAGGAGCCGATGGCCATGGCGGGCGTGGGCTGCACCGACGTAATCCCCGCCGCCTGGGCCAGGTTGGCTACGTTGTCGTAGCCCACCATTTGCGCCAGCTCAATGGTCGCGTTGTTCAGCGACCGGTAGAGCGCTTCCACCGCCGGCACATCGCCGTAATACTCATTGTTGAAATCGTGCGGCGAATACGTCTGGCCATTATCGAAGGTGAAGGTGGTAGGCTCGTCGTGCAGAAGCGTCAGCGGCGTAAAGAGCCCGCTTGCTCCGCTTGGATTGGTCAGCTGCGTCCCGGCCAGCGACGAGTTGAAGGCCGCCGCGTACACCAACGGCTTGAAAATCGATCCCGTCGGCCGGTGCGCGATGGCATGGTCCAGTTGGCTGGTGGCGTAATCCCGTCCGCCCACCAGGGCCAGCACCTGCCCCGTATGCGGATCGAGCGCCACCAGCGCCACCTGCGGATAAACCAGGGGCGGCGTCTTAATCCCGTGCCGCTGGTCGTAGCGGACACGCCGTTGATAGCGCTCCCGCACCACCTCGTCCGTGTGCTGGATGCCCTCGTTCACCGCGTTCTGCGCCACCTGCTGCAGCTGTGGATCGAGCGAGGTGTAGATGCGAAGCCCCTGCTCGTTGTAGTCCGGATCGCCGAGCTTCTGCGCCAACTGCTCCCGTACCAATTCCGCGAACCAGGGCGCTTCCCCCGCATCGAACGCTCCCGGCATCACGCCCAGCGGCGCAGCCTTGGCCTGGTCTGCCTGCGCCTGGCTGATGGCGCCCGTTTCCACCATGGCCTGCAGCACCATGTTGCGCCGGACGATGGCTCGCTGCGGATGGCGGAACGGATTCAGCCAGCTGGGGCTTTGGATCATGCCCGCCAGCATTGCGCACTGGGGCAGATCAAGTTGGCCCACGTCCTTGCCAAAGTAGGTTTGCGCGGCCTCGCCAAATCCGGCGATGGCGTAGCTGCCCACTTCGCCCAGCGGCACTTCATTGGCAAAAATCTGGAAAATCTGCTGCTTTGTGAAGCGATGCTCCAGCTGCAGGGCGATCATCACTTGCAGGAACTTCCGGTGCCATGTTCGTTGCGGCGTCAGGAAGAACATCTTGGCGAGCAGCATCTCGATGGTGGAGGCGCCCTCGTAGAGCCGATGCCCTGGCTGCACATCGTTCACCGCCGAGCGCAGAATGCCCCGGTAGTCCAGTGCCCCGTCCTGGAAAAATCCCCGATCCTCGATCGACGTCACTGCCGGCACCATGTACGGCGGAAGCTCACCGTAGGTCACCAGCCGCCGCTTGGCCCGGCTCTGGTCACTGAGCCCTGTCACCAGCAGCGGTTCCAGGGCGTAGGCATCCAATTGTTGCCCGGTGGGGCCCGCAATCTGGCTCACCGTCCCGTTGGCGAAGCTGATGGTCGCCGGATCTTGCGCGTGGTAGGAATCCGGCCCGGGGTTCACCGTCACCGTTCCCGGCCCGGTGGCATAGGTGCCCATGTCGGAGACCGGCGCCTGCCCCTGCTCAGAGTATCGGGCCTGTGCGAGCTCGCTCACCACCCACTGCGCGGTCAGCTTCTGCCCTGGACGCACTTCCGGGGGAGCTGCATAGATTTGAGCCGTGTGCTCGAAGAGCGGCTCTTTCAGCCGGTTATCGACAACCTTCCCATACTTGATCCAGAACGAGGAAAAGACGAGGCCGCCCACCAGCAGCCCGCTCACGCAGATGGTGAGGGTCAGGATCAGGACATTGCGCCGGGTGATGTGGACTGCGATGCGGGGAACTTTTACTTTTACTGCCAAATCATGGACCTGCCTTCCATTTTAGGCGACTGCGGTCAATTTTGTACCGCCGCGCCATGACCGGCCGCACCGGGGCTGCCTTGACTAGAGGAGCGTGGAGCTTCGTGCGCCCCACGTCACACCCAATTTGATGCGCAGGAATGCTCCGCTCGCGTGCTCACTGAGGTACGGGCGGGCTTTGGCCTGTTTGCCCCCCCTCGAATTTCTCAGGACGAGCAAACCGGCTTGAGGACTAAAACCAGAAAGGCCGGTCACGCTTGGAGCGCGACCGGCCTTTTCAGAAAAAACTACTGGAGCGTGATATCCCCGGTCAGCGGGGTGTTCTCGCTTGAATCGCCTACCCGGATGACGAACTTGCCGGGGTCGATGGCCCAGTTGTGGGTTGCGTCGCTCCAATAGCTGAAGGAGCGTGCATCGAGATTGAGGGACACGTGCTTGGTTTCGCCGGGCGCCAGATCCACTTTCTCAAATCCCTTCAGTTCGCGCTCCGGCCGGTCCACTTTGGCGGAGGGATCGGAGACATAGAGTTGGGCCACCTCGGCGCCTTCCACGTCGCCCGTATTGGTAACGTCGAAGCTGACCGGAACCGTGTCGCCGGATTTGGCTGTCGCCGGCACGTTGAGGTTGGCAAAGCTGAAGGTGGTATAGCTCAAGCCAAAGCCGAAGGGGAACAGCGGATGCTTGCCGCTGGTTGTCCAGTAGCGGTAACCGACCATGAGTTTGTCGCCATAGACGATGTGGCGGACGGTGTAGTCGAGGGGTTTGCCATCGCGGCCGATGGTGTGCAGGATGGTGTCGTCGGCAGCATTGCCGTAGTACCACGGGTGGGAAGGATTATCGCTCCACGCGCGGTCCCAGCTGACCGGCAGCCGGCCCTCGGGATCATGCTTGCCGAAGAGCACGTCAGCCACCGCGGTGCCACCCTCCTGGCCGGGATACCAGTCATCGACGAGGACGGGAACCGTGTCGAGCCAGGGCTCCACATCCATGCCGCCTCCGCCGGTCAGGTCGACGATGGTGTGAGGATTGGCAGCCACCATGGCTTCAACCAGCGCGTCCTGACCCCAGGGCAGATTGAAGGTGCGGTCGTGCCCTTCGCCCTCGGTGGCGGCGTTGAAACCCACGGCAACGATCACGACATCGGCCTTGGCGGCAAATTCTTTGGCTTCGTCCGACACCAGGCCGGGCTCGTAGGCCACGCCCAGGGCAAACCGCTCGCCGGGCGAGTACGGGAGATAATCGGCGACCACATGAATGGTCTGGCCAGCGGAGAGATCGAGCGTAACCGCCTCCGGCACCTGGCCTTCGGCCATTTGCTGTCCCATCACCTGCTTGCCGTCCACCTGCACATGGAAGACGTCTTGGCCGGCAGCAGCCGCAACCACAAGATACTTCCCTGCCTTGCCTGCCACGAATGAGCCGGAGTAGCGGATACTGCGCGCCGGTCCTGCCGGGCCCCACTCCTCCTGCTTCCAATCGGCCACGCGCCCGCGCCAAGCGGTCTCAGGTGTGCCGCTGAAGTTGAGGTTATCGTAGGTTTCGGCCTTCACCTGGCCCTGCCATGCGGTCCCTTCGCAAACCTCATTCAGATCGGGCAAGCCGGAGCTATACAGAACCGAGACGTCCGGGCCGGCGACATTTCCGATCCCCGCGACGATGCTGATGGGGTTGAAGGCCGTGGCTTCAGACGAGCCGCCGCCGCCAGGCACCGCCGGCCAGGCATCCGGTCCGATGACCGCAATGGTCTTGATCTTGGATGCGTCGAGCGGCAACAGATGATCTTCGTTCTTGAGCAGAGTAATGCTCTCCAGCGCGCCACGGAGGGCCACGGTGCGATCCTTAACCGAATAGGTTGCGTCGGCGGGATCGAATTGCGGGCGGTCAGTGAAGCCGTAGCGCAGTTCGGTGCGCAGCAGGCGCAGCACCTTGTCGTCGATGGTGGACTCTTTGACCTGTCCGTCTTTGACTGCGGGCAACAGGTTTTTCTCGTTCATGAAATCAGGGTTGGGCATCTCCAGGTCGAGGCCGTTGTTGGCCGCGGCGACGCCGTCGTAGGTCGCCTCCCAGTCGGACATCAAAATGCCCTTAAAGCCCCAGTCGCCCTTGAGGACCTGGAGGTTGAGAAACTTGTTTTGTGTGGCGTGGACGCCGTTCAGCAGGTTATAGGAATTCATCACCGCGTCGGCGTGGCCCTGGGTCACGGCCGCCTCGAAGGCGGGCAGATAAATCTCGCGCATGGTGCGCTCGTCAACGTCGGAACTGGCGTTGTGGCGGTCGAACTCCTGATTGTTGAGCGCGTAATGCTTGACGGTGGCAATGACGCCCTGCGACTCGACGCCCTCAATGAACGGCACCACCATGATGGAGTTCAGGTAGGGGTCTTCAGAGAGATATTCGAAGTTGCGGCCGCCAACCGGGGAGCGGGCAATGTTGACGCCGGGCCCCAGCAGAAAGTTAACGGATCGGGCACGGGCATCGCGTCCCAGACCCTCGCCCAGCACGCGCGCAAACTCCGGATCCCATGTGGCAGCGAGGGCCACGCCGCCGGCATAAGCCGTGGTCGGCCCCCAGGTGCGCACACCCACCGAGGCGTCGGACATTTTGAAACGCGGCAGATCGATGGCCGGCATCGCGTGAGTGTACATACCGTCCTGGCCGCCCAGCAGCTCGATCTTCTGCTCCAGCGTGAGCTTGGCAAGCATGGCGTGGGCTTGTGCCTCGATGGCCGGCGAATCCGGCGCGGGCGCCTGGGCCGAAGCAGAAACAGCCAGTGCGCCGGTGAACAACAGCAGAGCCGTGGCCGTCATTGCCCTGCACAAAAACCCTTCAGTGATAGATAGAAACCGCTTTTCCATGGCCCAGAAAGATTAGCGCACGCCACCTGCGCATGTACACCGCTGGCGGGAATATGCCGCGGCGGTTTTGCAAGGGGTTCGTGGGGCCCTGCTGAGTGCGTGGATTCTGATCGGCGCAAGGGCAAATCGATTGGTGATCTGAATCACACGCGGGGGTGAATGAAGTCACTGCTTATAGTTCGCTGGCGGCGCAGACTCAATAATCAAGCACGCATCCGGCTGCTAGGAGACTCCCATGAGTTGGACCGACGGCCTGAAAACAATCGTGGTCGCCACGGATTTGCACGGCGAATGCGGGGCGGCCCTGGAGTATGCCAGCAAGCTGGCGCGTGCTTACGGCGCGCGCATTGTGCTGGCCCACGGAGCCGATCCGCTGGACTATGCCGCCGTGGAGGCGCTTCCCGGGCGTGTGCTGGGCAAACTGAGCGAGCCGGCCCGCGAGGTTCTGGAAAAGCTCTCCGGCGATCTGCTCCGCGAGGGCATTCGCAGCCACTCGGAGATTCGCCAGGGCGCGGTAGCCGAGATGCTTGTGGAAGTTGCCCGGCAGTACGGGGCGGGCCTGATCGTGATCGGCACCGAAGGCCGTGAAGGAGCAGGTCCCGTGGTGGTCGGCGCGATTGCCGAGCACCTGGTGCGCCGCTCATCCTGCCCGGTGCTGGCCGTAGCGGCCGATTGGAATGCCGGTCCGCATCGACCAACCCCTGGCGGCCCGATACTACTGGCCCTGGAGCGGAACCCAGCCGGCACTGCTGCCGCGGCGGCAGCCTATTCTCTGGCCGTGACGTTTGACCGGCCGCTCTTTCTGCTTCATGTGCGCACCGCTGCGGAGACCATAGCGTTTCTCAATCCCTGTGCGACGAACCTGGAGGATTTCGGCGTGCGGCGGACGGGTAAAGTAGCCGTGCACTGCCTGGTGAAGGACGGTAATCCCGCCGATGCAGTGGAGCAGGCCATTGCGCAGCATCACCCCTCGATCCTGGTAGTCGGCGTAAAGCGCGCCAGCGATACGCCCGGACCGCATGGCACAGCTTTCGCCCTGTTGGCGCGCTCGCGTGTACCCGTGTTGTGCGTTCCACCGCCTGACGCCGCGCGGCCTGAAGCGGAAATGGCAGTGGCTGTTGAAGCCTGAAATTAGATGAAACGGAGCGGGAGAGCCACGCTGCTGAACCTCCTCCATACCGCTAACCCGTTCTCTTTTCCTCCACCCGGTGTGGGCAAACAAAGACACGTTTCCGCGGTCCGTCTTTGGGGCCCGTATTCGTCGCAACCGGAGATTTGAAGAGATCGAATACGAACTGCGCCATTCCCGCGGGAAGCCGCAACGGCGGTGGAAGAGTAAAGGAAGCGAAACGTGCATGCGAATCCCAAAGACCCGCACCTGGCCGCCGCGGCTGCCCGTCCGTTGTCGGAGCTCCTCGACTGCCCGCCGGAGATTCGGGGCCTGCTCGCCGGCGCTGCCCAGTCTCTTGCCTGCGCCACGGGCGAGTGCGTCTTCCGCCAGAATGACGCCGCGCGTGGTCTCTACCTGGTCGTAACCGGGGAATTTCTGCGCAAAGCGGAGCGCTTCAACACCCGCCTGACACTGGGGTTCGCGCGCCAGGGCGAGCTGGTGGAGCTGGCCGCCGCGCTGGGCGATCAACCCCATACCTACACGCTGGCCGCAATCGCGCCGGCAACCCTGCTGCTGTTGCCTCTCGATGCGCTGCAACAGGCATTCAATCAACATCCGCCACTGCGCATGAGATTACTGGAGGAGCTGGCCCGTGAGGTTTCGCGCGCCTACTTCACTTCCTCCCTGAGCCGGGTTGTGCCCACGCGGCGGCGCGAGAGCGGCACAGCCCAGGCATAGCTCAGGCATAACTGCTTAACCGGCGAGCCCAACCTCCGGCCTGCGCAGGATCATGGCCGATCGGGTCCAGTACAGCCGGCCGGCAGACCCAGCAAGTTACTCACCGATATCTTCATGCCAGGTTGCAGGATGCTCGACAATGAAGTCCTGGAGCAGCCCATGGCAGGCGTCGCTGTCGAGGTCGATCACTTCGACACCGCTTTCCCTTAGCCACTCGATGCCGCCGGAAAAGGTGCGGCTCTCACCCACAATCACGGCGCCAATCCGGAACTGCCGGACCAAACCACTGCAATACCAGCAAGGCGCTAGCGTGGTCACCATCACCAGATCGCGATAACTGCTGCGGCGGCCGGCGCGGCGAAATGCATCCGTCTCGGCGTGCATGCTGGGGTCGCCGTGCTGCACACGGCGATTATGGCCGCTGCTCACCAGCTCGCCGGTGCGCGTGAACAGCGCCGCGCCAATCGGAATGCCGCCCTCGATCAGGCCCATGCGCGCTTCTTGCAGCGCCATCTTAAGCATCCGTTCGCACAACTCGCGATCGATCATTTGGTCTTCCCTTTCGCCGGCGGTTTTGCTGCCGACAACTTTAGCTTACCTGCTCACCGGCCATCCACAGGTTGAAGATGCGCAGTGAAGTGGCGCAAAAACGGAGCCTCGTAGGTGAGGCGCATGCCGCGAACCCGATCGCGATTCCTCCAGACTTCGAGGATCACTTCAACCAGGTAGTCCATGTGACTCTGTGTGTAAACCCGGCGCGGAATCGCCAGCCGCACCAGGTCCATCTGCGCGGCAGCGGCGAACATGAGCGTACCAATTTCAACCGAACGCACGCCGCCTTCCAGGTACAACTCGGCCGCCAGCGCCACGCCGGGGAACTGATCCACGGCGATGTGAGGCAGAAACGCGCGCGAGTCCAGATAAATGGCGTGGCCGCCGGGCGGCTGTACGATAGGAACTCCGGCGGCGGAAATATGATTGCCCACGTAGGCCGTGGATGCGATGCGATAGCGCAGATAGTCCTCTTCGAGCGCTTCCTGCAAGCCCACGGCGATCGCCTCCAGGTCGCGGCCGGCCAGGCCACCGTAGGTCGGATAGCCCTCGGTCAGGATGAGCAGATCTTTCTCCTGCTGCGCGGTGCGCTCGTCGTCGGTGCAGAGAAATCCACCGATGTTGGCCATGCCGTCCTTCTTGGCCGACATGGTGCACCCATCGCCATAGCGGAACATCTCCTGCGCAATTTCTTTGGGCGTCCTTGCTTCATAGCCTGGCTCTCGCGTCTTGATGAACCATGCATTTTCTGCGAAGCGGCAGGCGTCGAAGTAAAGCGGAATACCGTGGCGGCGGCAAACGGCGCTTACCTGGCGCACGTTCTCCATGGAGACGGGCTGCCCGCCGCCGGAGTTGTTGGTCACCGTCAGCATGACCAGGGGCACGCGCTCGCGGCCTACGCGTGCGATGAGCGCCTCCAGCGCCTCCACATCCATATTGCCCTTGAACGGGTGCGCGAGCGAAGGCTGCCGGCCTTCAGGGCGGAGCAGATCGACGGCTTCCGCGCCGGCGAACTCCACGTTGGCGCGCGTGGTGTCGAAGTGCGTGTTGTTGGGAACAACATCGCCCTGCTTGCAAACGACGCCAAACAGGATGCGCTCGGCGGCGCGGCCCTGATGGGTCGGAATCACGTGCCTGAAGCCGAAGATATCCTGTATGGAATCGCGAAAGCGATTGAAGCTGCGGCTTCCGGCGTAGCTCTCGTCGCCTTCCATAATGGCCGCCCACTGATGGGTAGACATGGCGCCGGTACCGGAATCGGTAAGCAGATCGATGAGAACGTCATCTGCGGGCAACAGAAACATGTTGTAATGCGCAGCCTCGAGCAGCTTCTCGCGCTGCGCACGCGTGGTCCATCGGATCGGTTCCACGCTCTTGATGCGGAATGGCTCGATGATGGTTTGCACCGGCATGTTGTCAGGCCTCACCTGCGGCGGCCAGATCGTGGCTGGTAAGCTGTAACTCCTGATTCGTGGGCGGTGCACGGTGTAGATGACGACTCTTCATGATGCTCGACGCTCATGCAGCACGCCTAATAGTAACTCGCCTCGGCGACCTGCGGGCTCGATGACGGTAGCATAAGTACAGCCCGCAACCGCGGGTTCATCCGCAATGGTTAGCCAGATTTCAAATCCGGATATAAAAAGCCTGCTGCAGCAGGTGGCTGGGCTGCACCGGCATCTCTGTCCACGCCAGGTGCTGGGCGTGCGCCTGGGCATGTGCGCCGCGCAGCATTTTCCTGCGTTGCTGCCACAGAGGGACAAACGCATTCTCGCCATGGTGGAGATGGACGGCTGTTTCTGCGACGGGGTGGGCATTGCCACCGGCTGCTCGATGGGCCACCGCACCATGCGTCTGGCCGACGAGGGAAAAATTGCCGCCACTTTTATTGACACGCGGACGCAACGTGCGCTGCGCATCTTTGCGCTGCCCGATCTGCGGGTGCGGGCGGCAGCGGCTGCGGCCGGCGCGCCCACCCGCTGGCAAGCCTATCTCGAGGCTTATCAGCAGCTGCCCTTTGAGCAGATGTTTGGCCACCAGGAAGTGCACCTGAACATGGACATTGCGGCGCTGGTGGGGCGGCCTGGTTCGCGCGCCATCTGCGCCCGTTGTGGCGAAGAGATCCTCAACCAGCGCGAGCTGCACCGCGACGCTCAGACGCTGTGCCGGAGCTGTGCCGGTGAGAGCTACTGGAGTCCAAAGGCAGAGCAGGCAAGCTCATCTCAAACTTGAATCCGAACCCGCGTGAGTTATCGAGATAGCGCACCCACGCCGGGACGAAACAATAGAGTGCACTGCGACCGATAGTGGACGCAAAGCGATCTCCGAGGCCGAAGTGCGCTCGGTAGTCGCCGACAACCTGCCGGCGCACGGCTGGGTCTCTGATCAGCGAAACCGCACCGTCCATTTGTACGCCTCGAATCTTTTGCCAATCGCGGGTAGTGCGAAAAACGGCCACCGAGGCCTGAGGGGAGCGCGCGCAGTTGCGGCTGTGCAGGCTGGACCGCGAGGAAAACCAGTAGAGCCGCAGATCGAGGCCGACGATGAAAAACAGCGGCGTGCTGCGCGGCCTGGAGTCATGATCGGCCGTGGCAAGAACCAGCGTTGTGTGGCGAGTGAGGAGAGATCGGATTTGCCGGAGCTTGTCGTTCATGCGCTGGAGTCCGCTCCTGTGCTGCACCGCTTGGTTCCCGGCGCCGAGCCCGTGGCGGGCCGCATGAGGAACAACGAGGCTAACCCAAAAAAACGAAGAGGCTGACCGGCATACGGTCAGCCTCAAATTCATCGGTCTGGAGGTACTTCGCCGAGCCCTTCGGACTTGCGGTAAAGCTCGGCGAATCCAGTTTTGTCACAGCCCAGCTTATTTACTTCGCGGCCGGCTTGTGATGATGGACGTGGTGGCGCGTGGGCAGCGTCTTGCGGGTCTGCGGTGTCACCGTCGACTCATCCACGGGCGTGGTGCCCTGGATGTCAGCCGAGAAGCTGGCGCCCGACGGAACCAGGTAATCCTGGGCCGACTGGTCGTCGCTCGTGCCGGTGGCCACGCTGATGCGCGAGGCGTCGATGCCCTGATCGGTCACCAGGTAGTCCTTGGCGTTGACGGCGCGCTGGCCGGCAAAGTTCTCCACCTTCACGTGCCGGTTGTGAGTGTGGCGCTTCTCTTCGCGCGCTTCGATTGCCTTTTCCTTGTCGTTGGAATTGCCCACGATGACGGCCTTGGCGTCGGTCTGCTGTTTCAGGTCGAGAGCAACCTGATCGAGGCAGGCCTTGGCTTCGTTGTCCACGCGGGTGGGGCGACGCGTATCCGTCGAGAAGCTGAGTGAGCAAAGAGCCTGTGTATGCGGCTGCGGCGGAGGCGGCGGTGCCTGAATGGTGACCGTCGTCTGTCCACTGGCCGAGTGGCCCTTGTCGTCGGAAACGTTACAGGTGATGCCAACCGCACCGCTGGGAGCGCCCGCCGACGAGTATTCCGCCGTGCTACCAGTGCCCGTGACCGTGCCGGCAGTTGCCGTGTAGCTGTAGGTCAACGGACGGTTCTGCGGGCTCACAGCCTGCGAGGTGATGGTCGCCGTGCCGCCGGGCTGGATGGTGTCAGGGTTGGCGGAGCAGCTGATGGTCGGGGGCTCGAACTCCTTGACCGTGAAGTTGGCTGACGCGCTCGCCGTCTCCCAGGGCTTCAGGCCTTCCTTGCCCTTCTTGCCTTCCTTGACAGTGGCTTGCGCGGTGTAGCTGCCAGGAGCCAGGTCGGAGGTGTTGACAGTAGCCGTGGTGCCGTTGCCGGTCACGCCGTTGCCCGTCCAGCTATAGACTGCATTCAGTTTCGGAAGCAGGTTGCCCGGAGTGCAGGTAATCGTCACCTGTTCACCCGGGAAGACAGAGGTCGGGTTGGCCGTGCAGGCCAGGGTCACCGGTGGCGGCGGCGCAATGGAGCCCGCATGGAACACAATGCCTGCGCTCAGCCGTACCGCGTCGATGTTGGCGCGACCGCCCGGAGGATCCGCCTGGGGGCCGAAGTCGGCGTGCATGTATTCGTAATCAGCCTGGAAGACGCGGATCGCGAGGTGATGGTTAAACCAGGGGGTCTCGTAGTCCAGGCCGCCACCGACCGTCACGCCCGGTCCCCATGTAGCAACATTGAAAAACGGTCCCTTGACCTGGTCGGCATTGACCAGCGCGTGGACGAAGGGGGTGATGCCATTGGTCGGGAAGCGGGCAATGATGCCACCGCCGATGGTATAGAAGCCATCGTCGTTTCCACGGGTCCCGACATTGTTGGGATAACCGTTGGATACGCCCCACTGGTGCTCGCCGAACTCAGCCTGAACACCCAGATAGCGATTGAAGAACCGAGCGCCGCTGAAGAGTCCGCCAAGATTCACCGCATTGTATGAGTAGGGGACGCTCGTGCCCAGCCCTTGCTGCGGAACGTTGACCGTTCCAGTCGGGGCCAGATAGCTATAACCAGCAAAGATGTCCCACTTGGATACAGATTGGTCGGACGATGCACCATTGCTGGACGCAGCATCTTGTGCCGAGGCCGCAACAGGAATGAGAACCAAAGCAGCCAGAGCAAGAATCCAGCTTATTTTCTTTGAAACATGAGAATACATGCCTTAATACCTCCACATTAGAACTGATATGCCAAAAAGGGCTCAAGATACGCGCTAGCTCTTTTGGCTGGGAAATGAAACCGCGACGCGCGTGGTGGTCTGACAACCTACAGAAGATAAAATTAACATAGTCAGGTAGGCGCGACGGCACAATTTCTTCAATAGGTTGATTAGTTTTGTACCCCAGTGCAAGGGCAGAAGATCGCGCTGGTTACCTTAGTAACCAAGCGGTGGTTGCTGCGGACTGCCGCGTTAACGTCAGGAACCGGTGCCTGCAAAGACCACGCCGATGGTTTGCAGGATGATCTTGAAATCCAGCCAGACGCTCCAGTTGTCGATGTAGGAGACGTCGAGCGAAACATAACTGGCAAAAGAGGGGTCCTGGCGGCCCTGGACCTGCCACAATCCGGTGATGCCGGGGGTTACATCGAGTCTGCGCAGGTGGCTCAGCTTGTATTCCTTGACCTCCGCGGCCAACGGTGGGCGCGGACCGACCACGCTCATCTCGCCCTTGAGGACATTCCAGAACTGCGGCAGTTCATCGAGAGAATACTTACGCAGGATGCGGCCGAGGGCGGTGATGCGGGGATCGTTGGCAACCTTGAAGAGCACATCGTCGCGCTCGTTCATGTGCAGAATCTCGGCGCGGCGCTGTTCGGCATCGCGCACCATGGTGCGGAATTTGGTGCAGTGAAACACGCGTCCTTTTTTGCCGATCCGCTCTGATGAATAGAACACCGGCCCCGGCGAATCGAGTTTGATGGCGAGGGAGATGAGCGCGAGCAGGGGTAGCAGGCCGACCAGGACCAGGGTAGAAAACAGGATGTCGACGCCCCGCTTGAGCAACAGTCCCATCTCCGGGACTTTGCCGCAATGCAAGGGGATGGTCGGAAATTGTCCAATGTACTCGATGGGGCTGTACCAGGCTGGCCCGTTGTAGATATCGGGCACCACGCGCAGATCGACACCGTGCACCCGCGCCTGCTCCAACACTCCCTGAACGGTTTCGCGGCCGCAGCGTGCGGTGACGAAGATCTCATCCACGAAGTGCTTGCGCGCCTGCTGAAACAAGGATTCGATGTTGCCGACCACCTCACCCGGGGTGGTGGATCTTTCCGCGTTGAGCCATCCCTGCTCATGCAGATCGATAAATCCCTTAAAGGTGTATCCCAGGTAGCGCTGGCTCTCGAGGTGATGGCGAAGGGCATGCGCTTCAGGGCCTGTACCCACAATCAGCACGTTGCGGGTTCCCACGCCGCGGGCGTAGCGGCGACAGAGCAGGATGCGATATACCAGCCTGCGCAAGCCGAGGGCAACAGCAATGACAGCGACAGCAATCAGCACGATGCTGCGGGGAATGGCATCGGCATGGATGAGGTAGAGAGCCCCGGTGAGAAGCAACCCGGAGGTGAAACAGGCCTGTGCGCTCAGCCGCTGCTCATGCAAAAAACCGGGCAGACGCAGGGGTTCGTAAAGGTGCAGGCGGCGACTGGAAGCAATCAGGGACAAAGTAAAGCCCAGCAGCAGCGCCAACAAGATGCCGCGCGATTGCCCATGAATCAGGGTGCCGTGCCAGAAACCGCGTGCGCCGTTAAGCGGAGTGGTGCGCAATTCGTAGAGGGTGGCGAGGGTGACTGCAATTACGATAGTAACTACATCGGCGGCGATCCAAAGCTTTACCGCCCCGCGATTGCTCCGTGGCATTTCACTGGCACCGGCCGTCTCCCACTCGCGTGAGGAGTTAAGCGATGCTGACAGCCGCTGCCAAAATTCGGAACTTGCCATACCCTTTTTCGAGACCTGTCCTTACTGAACCAGGGTCCACAGCAGGAACGTCGCCTGAAATTCAAAAAAACAATATGAATCAATAACTGCTTCGCGTGTCCAGGTGAGGTGGTTCGATTCCCGCCGGGCCGGAAGTCTCTGGGAAGTAATCTTCTGCTGTTGGGATGAAGGACAAATTACACGGGAAATTCAATTCCTTTAACCCCCGGCAAACTCTCGAGTTGCGCTCACTCGTGAATTTGCGGAAAAAACCTTGGCTAGCGAGATTTCCCGAACAAGGCATCTTTGCTATTTCAAACCGAATCTGGCTTAAACACGCTGGCGATCAATGGTGCTGAATGCTGCACAACTCCAGGAGAAGCGACTGGGGCAATGACTTCGGCGCCGGGGTAACTGCGAACACGAGAAAACAGCAAACGAAAGCCACTCTTCAAGGACTACCGTTTATCCCCTGGAAAGAATGACGTTCCAACGCTTCAGTCAATTTCGATGCTTAAGCATTACGCATCCAGATGGGGAAAAGCAAGTTAAATCTTAATTCCACGATGACTCGTAACCACCACTTGGTTACCCCCGCGGAAGGACATACTCGTCCAGCATCAGAAACTGCCGGATGTGTGCATCTTTCGTGGCAGTAAAGTCCCGGAGCGGCCCGAAAAATCCGGCTTTGCCCGCATCCAGAAACAGCACGGTGTCGGCCAGCCGCTCGGCAAAACGCATGTCGTGGGTAACCACGATGCTGGTGAAACCGAGTTGCAGCTTGAGCCTCTGGATTAGAGTCCCCAGCCGCTTGGCAATCAGCGGGTCCACCATGGTCGTGGGCTCATCGTAGAGCACGATTGCCGGCTGCGCAGCCAGCGCGCGCGCCATGGCCACGGCACGCTTGCGACCGGTTGACAGACTGGCAGGCAATGCGTCCACAACATCCTCCGCACCCACCAGGCCGATGAGCCGGTCAACCAGCTGATCCACCTGGTCCTCGGCCAGCCCGCCGTGCTCGCGCAGTGGAAAGGCGACGTTTTCACGCACGCTCAAGGAGTCGAAGAGCGCGCCATTTTGGAAGACCATCGTCACGCGCTTGCGAATCGCTCGCAGACCTTCCTCATCGAGGTCGGTGATCTCCTCGCCTTCGACGCGAATGGAGCCGGAATCCGGCTTGAGGAAACCCATGAGCAGACGCAGCGATACCGATTTTCCCACTCCGCTGCGGCCCAGAATGCACAGGGTTTCACCGCGCGTCACGGTGAAACTTACATCATCGAGAACCTTGTGATCGCCAAACGCGATCGACACATGATCAAAGATGATAATCGGCTCGGAGGTGGGGACCGGCGCAGGCGCGGCCTGCTCCGGCGCGACTGTGCGGCCGGCTTCCAGTGCCTGGAGTTCGGCGGCCAGCGGTTCAAGTTGCTCGGGCAGCGGTTCGGGTTGGGAGGGGGTATCGCCCATGGCGTTACTACCAGCTTAACAATCAGTGCCGCGTGCGCGGGCATTGCGCGGGGTGTTGGGAATCCCCTTGCCGGCCAGCGCTTCGGCGCGATCCCGCTCTCCCGGCGAGTTCAGGTTCAGGAACCAGCGCAGCGCGGGCAAGCTGTGGGGATGAGTGATCCGGCCCGATTGCACCAGCAGCTCGACCGCGACCGCATCCACCGATTGGCCCCGAGCGGCCGCTGCAGCCTGGAAGGCAGAAAAACAGCCGCGGCGCCCGGCCGTGAGCTCGGCTTCGAGAGCAGGCAGAGCGGCGCGATCGATAACCGCCGGGAAGGTCTGCGCAAAGCCTGAAACAGCGGGCACGGTAATGGCCCGTCCGGTGAGCTGCGCGTGGCGCACAAGATACGCCACCAGCGAAGCCGGAAGCAGGGGCAGATCGACGGGAAGAAATACGGCCCAATGGGTCGAGGTGGAATGGAGTGCGGCGCAAATGCCGCTCAAGGGTCCAAGCCCGGGCTCGGAATCCGCAATTACCCGCGCAAAAGACTCGAGCGAAGACTGCGCGCCGGCGATCGATGCGACCATGCCGGCCAGGCGCAGAATCCCGAGAGCGCGGGCCACCAGAGGCTCGCCCGCAAAGGGCAGCAGCGCCTTGTCGCGGCCCATGCGCAATGACTGGCCTCCGGCCAGCACGAACCCCGCCACACTGGATTCGCGGCCTTCTGCCCTTTCGCCGCAGACATCAATGGAAGGAGCACGGGAAGTCTTTGGCCCATCCGGCATAGAGTCACTCCATACACATCAACGGCCCGCTTCCTCCAGAAACCGGATGAGGGACTGAATGCCCAGCTCGAAGTTCTTCAGACTGAATTTCTCGTTGGGCGCGTGCAGGTTGTCATCGGGCAATCCGAACCCCATCATCACGCTGGGCATACCAAGAAAACGATCGAAGTCTCCGACGATGGGAATGGAGCCGCCGGAACGAATGAACACGGTCTCCTTGCCCCACACCGCCTTGAGCGCGCGCGTGGCTGCCTGAATGTACGCATTGTCCACCGGAATCAGGCACGCATCGCCGGTATGGATCAGCCGAACCTCCACATCAACTCCGGCAGGGGCAATCTTCTCTACGTAGCTTTTGTAGAGCGCATAAGTTGTTGCCGGCGTCATGCCCGGAACCAGGCGCATGGAAACCTTGGCCGTGGCCTTGGCAGGAATCACGGTCTTGGCTCCCGCTCCGGTAAAGCCGCCGGGCATGCCATGCACGTCCAGCGTGGGCCGTGCCCAGGTGCGCTCCAGCACGCTATAGCCGGCCTCGCCCACCAGTTGCTTCGATCCCACTTCCCTCTTGCGATACTCTTCCTCATCGAAGGGCAGGCTCTGCCAGGCAGCCAGCTCCTCTTTACTGGGCGGGATGATGCCGTCGTAAAAGCCGGGAATGAGTATATGGCCATTCTCGTCTTTTAATTTCGAGACGATCTGGGCCAGCGCCACAAAGGGGTTGGGGGCCGCGCCGCCATACATGCCGGAGTGCAAATCGGTCCTGGCGCCGCGCGCCTCGATCTCGGTATAGATCATGCCGCGCAATCCGACACACAAGGTGGGCAAGCCGGGCGCAAAAAGCTCGGTATCGCAGACCAGCGCAAAGTCCGCCTTCAAGTCTGCGGGTTTTGAAGCGACGTAATCCGCAATCCCCTCTCCACCCACTTCTTCCTCGCCCTCGAACAGCACGCGCGCGTTGATGGGCAGCGCGCCATGGGATGCCAGCAGCGACTCCATTGCTTTGACCTGCGCCCACACCTGGCCCTTGTCGTCGACCGCGCCGCGCGCATACACACTGCCGTTGCGCTCGGCCGGCTCGAAGGGCGGGGAAACCCACTCTTCAACAGGATCGGGCGGCTGCACATCGTAGTGGCCATAGATCAGCGTGGTTGGCTTTCCCGGCGCGTGCAGCCAGTCGCCATAGACGAGCGGGTGACCTTCGGTTTCAATTAGCCGCACATTTTCTATTCCGATGCGCCGCAGTTCGGCAGCAAGGAATTCGGCGGCCCTGCGGCAATCCTCCTTGTGCTCGGGCAGCGTGGAGACGGAGGGAATGCGCAGCAGCGCTTTCAGCTCATCCAGAAAGCGAGAATGATTGGTGCGGGCGAAATCAATGGCGGATGAAGACATGGCAGGGCTCCTTGCTGGCGACAACTCAGCCAAGCAAGAAGTATACGGCGGAGGCTATCTTGAAGCGCGTGCTTACCGCTCTCCCCAGCTCAGCTTGGAGCGTAAAGCATCGAAGAAGCCGCTCTCGCTGAGGCGAACCAGCTTGACAGTGTGCGAGGAGCGATGGCAGCGCAGCTCATCGCACTTGTGCAGCTCCACAGCCACCTGGCCATCGACGGTGAGCAGCGCGACGTTGGGAATGCCCTCGATGCGGACGGTGAGACGCGCGTCTCCACGCACCACGATGGGGCGCAGGGTAAGCAGGTGCGGGCAGATGGGCGTGACCACCAGCGCATCCACATCCGGAGTGAGAATGGGACCGTTGGCCGCCAGTGTGTAGGCGGTTGAGCCGGTGGGCGTGGAGACGATGACGCCGTCGGCGCGGAAGCGGGCCACGTTGCGGCCTTCGAGCTCCACGCCGAACTCCGCCATGCGCGCAATGTCGCCCTTGGAGACGACCACCTCGTTGAGGGCTTCGTAGCTGGAGTAGAGGACGTCATCGCGCCACAGCTCGGCGTGCAGCATGGCGCGCTCGTCCACCTTGTGGCAATCGGCGCACCAGCCTTCGAGAGTTTTGTAGATGTCGGCCAGGCGAATTTCGGTGAGGAAGCCGAGCAAGCCCAGGTTGACACCGAGGATAGGCGTGCCCAATTCGGCGAAGACGCGGGCCACGGCCAGCAGCGTGCCATCGCCGCCGAGAACAATCACCAGGGCCGGGTTCCAGGCGGGCAGTTCGGTGCGCTTGATGGATGGAGCGAGGCTGGTGTATTCGCCGCCTTCGCTGTCGAGCAGCGGCTCAAAGCCGTGCTCGCGCAGCCACGCAATCAATTCGGGGAGGATGCGCCCCAGCTCTTCTTTATGCGGCTTGCAGGCGATGGCGATGCGTGTCATGCGGTACAAGTGTAACGGATGAGGGGTAAAGCGGCTTTAGGCGGTTCATGGGCGACGACGGCGTCGACAAGCCCCCGACCGAACCCTTGGCGACGCGCAGGCCGTCGGCATCGTAAACGTAATCGGTCAGCCGCGTCAGCAAAACGTTGTAGACCGCGCACAGCCGCCCCTCGCCGTCGTAGGCATAGTCGTTCTGGCCGTCGTAGGTCACGTTGCCTGCCGCGTCATAACTGAAGGTCGCGCTCACCGGCGAGGGCGACGATTGGCTCACCGATGTCGCCTGGTTGCTGCTATTGTAGCTGGCCGTGGATGACGGCTCGCCGTTGCAGTTCGTTGACGAAGGCAGATACGCATACACCTTCCGGTTGCCGAATGCATCGTAGTTGAAGCAGCCCGTGTAGCCGGCCCACTGCAGAGGGCGCACCCTTTGTTCACTTCATTCTGGCACCACCGGGGGTGCCTGGGGTGCCCCATCCTTCGCTTTTTTCTAGCGAAGGGTGGGAGAGCACGATGGCTCGCCTTCTTTCAAGCGCACTCCCTTCGGCAACTGGTTTCCCCTCCGAAACGCAGTCCATTGCGATTCGATCTCGACCATTCCCTCCAATCCGGTCGCATAGTGCCGGAAGCTGGACCATGGCCAGTCTTCGGGCTTCTCGACCAGCCCGCGCTTGACGGGGTTTCGGTGCATATAGCGCAGCTTTTCGACGCGCTTCGCTTCGCTCCACACGTTGAAATCGTAATAGCGGCGCTGCCAGAACTGAACCGCTCCGCGCTGTTTCAGCTTGCGCGAGGTCTGCTGCTTCAAAACCTGGAGCACAACCGACAGCGTTGACCGGCTCGGTTCACCGACCAGCAAGTGAGCATGCTCCGGCATCAGGACATAGCCGGCAACCGCAAATCCGTACCGCCGCCGCACTGCCTCTAACTCCTGCTCGAAAACGCTGTACGCCGCCGGCGCCGCCAGCAGCGGCTCACGGCGATAACAACTGAAGGTCACGAAGTGAAAACAACCGCAGTGCTGATAGCGGACGAGCTTCGCCATGACCGGAAATTCTATACCGTCCGAAAGGAAAGTTCCTGCCTGCCCACCCTTCGCTAGAAAAAAACGAAGGATGGGGCACCCCCAGCGTTATGGCCCCGTGAAGATTTCGAAAAACTAGGGTGCGCCACCCGCCACGGTTCGACGCCGGCAGATGCAGGCACAGCGTGCGGTTGGCGTAACCCAGCTTGAACCGGTCCACGATCTCACCGGATTCGAGGCCGCGCTTCACGAGATACCGCTGCGCCTCCGGCGACAGCTTCAACGTCCGGTGGTAGTAGTCCACCACGGTTCCCAACAGCTTTTTGTCATCCGCAGTGGCGTCGATCAGCGGCGGCAGCTTCGGCACTGTGGCGATCTTCACCACCGGCCCCGCCGATGGAACGTAGTCCTTGCGCAGCAGCTCCAGTGCATGATGGAAGCTCACCCCCTCGGCCCGCATCACCCACAGGATCACGTCGCCGCCCTCGCCGCACGCGCCCTTGCAGTGCCACACGTTCTTTGCCGGATCGATATTCAGGCTCGGATTCCGGTCGTCGTGGAACGGGCACAGCCCGATCAGCTCCTTGCCGCTGCGTACCAGCTTGATCCCCCGCGCCTCCGCAAGACGCTGGATCGACACTTCGCGCTTGATCCGCTCCTTCTCTTCCGGGGGAACGTAGGGCATCGGCGGAACCTCCTTTGCAAAAACCTGTCAAGAGGGTTATGGCCTTTTTTTCGCACCCTCTCAGTGTAAGACACTATAGAGCATAATACTCTATACTGGAAGCCGGGAGGCCACCCCTTGCAGACAACCCACCGTTACACTCAGGCCATGCCCACGAGGTCCAAGTTGAAGCTCAAGCCGGTTGATATGGGCGACGAGTCCCTGGGGCAGCGCCTCGCTCGCCTGCGCAAGGAACGCGGATGGACGCAGAAGCAGATTGCCGAGAGGACCGGCCTCATTCAGGAGTTGGTTTCCAACTACGAAACGGACAAGCTGCGTCTCAACGCCGATATGATCCTGCGCTTCGCCGAAGTCCTCGAAGTCTCCACCGATGAGTTGCTGAGGGGAAGCAAGAGCACGGGAGCGACGAAGAAACAGCCCAGCATTAAGCTCGTCCGCCGCATGGAACAGATCGAGGCACTGCCGCTCTATGAGCAGCGGGCTTTGCTGACCACGATTGATAAATTCCTGGCTGCGGCTCAGGATTAGAGAGAAGGATTCCCCGATGGCAACCGCCGCAACCAACCCGAAGCAAGAGGCTCACGAACTGATCGAGCGCATATCCACCGCCCAGGCCTCCGCTGTCGTCACCCTGATTACAACCATGCTCGATCCGGTGGACCGCGCCATCGCCAACGCGCCCTTCGAGGACGAACCGATCAGCGACGAAGAGAACCGCGCCGTCGCCGCTTCCAAGGCCTGGCTGGCCGAGCATCCCGGCGAAGGCATCCCCCACGAAGAGATGCTCCGCGAGTTCGGCATCAACCCCGAAGACCTCCACCGCTGACAGGCTCCCGCACGTGAAAAAGATCATCTTCACCCCAGCCGCGCGTGCCGACGTACGCCGCATCGACCGCGACACCGCCATGCGCATTCTCACCGCGCTGGACCGCTTCGCCCGCACCGGCGAGGGCGATGTCAAGAAGCTCGAAGGCAACACCAACGATCTGCGCCTGCGCGTCGGCGACTACCGCGTCCGCTTCATCGAAAACCCGCCCGGCACACTCTACATTCACGCCGTCCTGCATCGCTCCGAAGCCTACCGCTGAACGCCCTCGATCCGCCCCGGACGCTGGCCGGACCTGGCTCGAACGGATGCTGCACAGAGTCGCACAGCGTCCGGGTTGCATTCGATTTTGATCCGAGGACGGGCCGCAACGCGGCCCCGCTAAGCCGTCAGGCTTAGGGATGGTGTCTTACCCCACAACACACCGCCGAACGCGCCACGGATGCTCGACACAGCCCCGGCGCTGCACGCTTCGCCGTCGGAGCAGGTCTGGGCCTGGCCGCGCCGATGGCCCCGCAGAGGCCGCGCGGATCGCTGCCTGGCCGCGCCGCCGATGGCCGGGAGCCGTCGCCCTGGTCATGTGGAACATGAGAAAAAGACATTTTTCTCATAGCTGCAAAACAGCCGCAGCGAGGATGGCGGTCAAGGGCGCGCGTTCTTTGCGCGTTCATCGAAGCGAAGCGCAGACCCTTGACGGCCACCGCAGCGGAGGCTACGCGCGCGTCAGCGCGCCGGGACGCCCGATTCCGCCTCGATCCTTTGCTTTCAACACGTTAACGCCGCAGCAACCTCAGCGTTACCGCGCGGTAACCGCGCACAAGCCATTTTTCCTTTAGCTGCTCTGATTCCACTCGCGTTGACGCGCGTAAACACGTAAACGCCAGTGTTTGCGCGGTCGCGGGCCGCATCGCATTGGCGCTGCTCACGTTAACGCCACAGCAACCGCCGGTTACTCTGCAGCAACCCGCCGGGGGTGACGTGTCGCCCTACTCATCCCATGCGAAGCATGGCCGGTGCTGACGTGCTGATCGCCGGAGTTATCCGCTGAACCTGCCGCAGGAGCAGTGAGGCTCTCCCAAGGCTCGATCTTGCCGGGCCTTCCCACTCCTAACGAAGCAGCCGGAACAGAGACGGCCAGAAAAATGGGAGGAACGCCTTGACCCCGTTTGCTCCGAGCTGCCCCTGTCGGCTTAGCTTGACCCACAGCACTAGAACCGTCGCTGCGTAGGCGATGCCGACCAGGATACCGACCACAAGCACCGCTATGAGGAAGCCTGGCCACCTCATGAAGTCGAAGTTTGCGAAGTACCACATGCCCCCGCGCTTGACGAAATGGGCTGTTGCCTTGGTATCGAGTGTGTTGCCTTCTTTGTCGTCGAAGCGAACCCTAACGGGTACAGAGGCGGAGTCTCCCGTGATCACCGGAACACCCTCGGGAACGACGCTCAAGTCGTAATTAGGAGCACTCAGACGATGAAGATTCTTGTCACGTTCAGGCGAGCTGAGATTTGGGTCCAGGACATCTGCAGGAGTTCTAGAGTGATTGGATAGTCCCGCCATAAGGCCCTTTATCTGATCGGCATCGCTCTTCGATGCGGGAGCCTGAGCGCACATGGACATCGCTACCCCCAAGAGGCCAACCATCACCATCAGATTCGTTGTTCGTTTTGACTGCCGAAAGTGGATCATTGGGGCTGCACCTCCGGCTTATTGATGGTTGTGGTTGTGGAGTCCATAGTTCCTTTCACCGAAGCTCCGGCTGTCCCCGCCACGCCGCCCCAACTGATGTTGATAGAGAGCCCTCCTCCATAGCCGAACGCTGCCCCTGCTGAAGCTCCGACCCCGCCGGTTCCTAAGCTGACAGAGGCATTCGCACCTATACCAACAGCCCCGCTAGCACCGCCGGTTATAGTGACGGGCCCGATGTTGATCTTCTCGGTTTGGCTCGCAGTGAGAACATCGGCATTTGCGCCAGCCGAGGCACTGACCCCAACCCCAGCTTTACCACCCAGCCCAACGCCCACACTCGCGCCAGCATTTGCAGTTACACCGTTCATCTGACTAGTCGAGTGCGTTCCTTCGTTCACTGTGGCTTCTGCAACCGAAGCACTCGCCTTTGCCGAGGCACTTGTGTTTAGCCCGTACGAAGCTGATGCGCTGGCTTGTGCGGTCCCTCCCCTTGCATTAGCGGAGAGAAAACCGTTGCTTGCGCCGCCTTGGCCAGCCGTCGCACTTGCGGATGCGCTAGCAGAATGGCTTGAAGTCAGCCAGTTCCACACTTTCTGACAGGTATCGCATTGATGTCCGTCTGGGTCGGTTCTGCTGAGCGGGTTATTCCAGACGTAGCTATACAGGTTGAGGCTCTGCGGATCATCCAGCTTTGCATAGGGAACCGGATCGACTTTTGCCGACCAGTCGGGCTGAAGGAACCGGCCCATTGAACTTGCGTAGTACCTGGCCCCGAAGTAGTCGTTACCTGATTCGGTGTCTCGTTCTTTGCCGGTGAAGTGGAGACCGCTGGCGTCGTCGGCGGTGGCGAGAGCGGTATCGACGCAGTTGAGCGCGTCGCCGAAGGGCAGCGAGAAGCAGGTCTGCTCCGTGCCGCCGGCCGCGCCGCCGCCGGCCGCTACCTGCACCCGCAATGTGCCCAGCGGGTCTTTGAGATGGAAGTGCAGGCCCTTGGGGTCGTAGGTTGCATCCAGCGAGCCCCCCGTCCAGATGTTGGTGTGCGCCCACACCAGATTGCTCCCCGCGCCGTCCACCTCCGTCACCTGGTCGCCGGCCGCGTTCAGCAGATACTGCGCCGAAAGGCTGAAGTTGCCGGTCGTCTCCAGGTTGCAGTAGACCGCGGCGTTCATGGGCGACGACGGCGTCGACAAGCCCCCGACCGAACCCTTGGCGACGCGCAGGCCGTCGGCATCGTAAACGTAATCGGTCAGCCGGGTCAGCAAAATGTTGTAGGCCGCGCACAGCCGCCCCTCGCCGTCGTAGGCATAGTCGTTCTGGCCGTCGTAGGTCACGTTGCCTGCCATGATAGCTGACGCCCTTGGGCGCGGGCCGGACTTAAGGATGCCGGAGGCTCAAGTCCGCTCGCTGCGCCGCGCGAAGAGCAGGAATTCTCGATTCCCTTCCGCGCCGGTGATGGGCGAGGGGATGGTTTCCACGACCACCCAGCCCAGCGAGCGCACGCAGGCGGCGACTTTTTCGATGGCCAGAAGGTGGGCGGCGGGGTCGCGAACAATGCCGCCCTTGCCCACGTGCTCGCGTCCGGCCTCAAACTGCGGCTTGACCAGGACGACGGCCTCGACAAGCGAAGGCGCGGCGGCCAGCACGGGCGCCAGCAGCAGCGTGGCGGAGATAAAAGCGACATCCATGACCAGGAGCGTGGGGTGGGGCGCGGCGGGGTCAAGCAGGAAGCCGGGCTCAAGCAGCCGTGCGTTGGTGCGCTCCAGCAAGCGCACGCGCGAGTCGTTGCGCAGTTGCATGGCAATCTGTCCGAAGCCCGTGTCGACGGCGGTCACCTGCGCGGCCCCGTGCTGCAGCAGGCAGTCCGTAAAGCCCCCGGTGGAAGCACCGATGTCGAGGCAGGCGCGGCCGGCGACGTCGATCTGCCAGCGCTCCAGAGCGGCAGCGAGTTTAAGTCCACCGCGGCTCACGTAGGGCTGGTCCTGGCCAAGCAGACGAAGGACGGCGGCCGCCGCCACCGTGGCTCCGGGCTTATCGATCTTCTGCTCGTTGACCAGGATGCGGCCGGCCAGGATGAGGGCGCGGGCACGCTCGCGGCTGGGAGCGAGTTGGCGCTCGAACACCAGGACATCGAGGCGGGTTTTGCCGGGTTTGAGCGGGTCGGGCAGGGCGGCTCCCTTGCAAGTACTGCTCACAAAGAGCGAAGGGTCATCCCCGCGATGGAAATGACCCTTGGCTGGCTGCGCTTGAATCGGGCTATGGAATGGCCTGGCAATCGGCAAGCGTGTAACTGGCGCCGTATTGCGCAACCATGGCCGCGGGCGGCAGGTTGCACGGCTGCCCCCATCCGGGCACGCGGCTGCTGTAGTTGCTGTTGCTGAAGCTGGCGGTGCCATTGTATGTGGTCACCGACTGCTTGGTTCCGTTTTGTGTGGTGGTGCGCACGTCCAGCACGTTGCCCTCGATGAGGATGTTTGTGTCCACCAGGTCGGTTTCAGTCTCCAGCACGGTGAGGAAGTCGCTGTTGGGCGCAGCCGCGTAGACCTTGCCGTAGAACGAATTCTCCGTAGAGACCACAGTGCGCGGAAGACCCGTCACCGCCAGGGTTTTCTCGACCGTGTGACTGGAAAGATTTACCACCGTGACCGTGCCATTGCCGGTGGCCGTGCAGTTGGTCCCGCAGTCGCCCTGGTTGGCCGTGTAGGCGCGGCTGCCGTCGAAGAGAACGGTCACACTGGCTGGGTTGGCGCCGACCTGGATGGTATAGGTGGTGCCGAAGGTGGGGCTGTCGTTGCCGTACTGATCGAGGCTCACGTCGATGACGCTGATGGTGCCGCCGTCGTAATTGGCCACCACCAGTTGGCTGGTGGCCTGGTTGTACTCGGCGTAGACGGGGCCGGCGATCGTGCCCAGGTTGGCATCGGAGTTGGGGGGCGCAGTGGGAACAATTCCCACATCCCCTGCGGCGGTCACGGCGTTGGTCAGCGCGGTTTCCGCGGCCGTGGAAAGCGGCAGGATGGGATGACAGGTGACAAGCTGGCCATTCTGGTTGGTGAACGGCGGGCATTGATCCAGCGAATTGTTTTGGGAGTTGATGACCGAAATGGTGTCGCTGCCGCGGTTAAGGACGAACAGCCTGCGCAAGTCGGGGCTCTGCACCGCAAAAACCGGGCACCGTGCCAGCGTCGAGCCGGTAGCAACCGCGAAGGGATCCAACGCGATTGCCGGGTCAGTGGTGTCGGAGAGGATTTCAATGGGGACGGCGGAGCCATTGTTGGGCTCGGTCGTCGGCGACAGGTTGCACTCTACGCCGGTGGGGGTTCCGGAGATGTTCTGGTTGATGATGTATT
Organism: uncultured Acidobacteriaceae bacterium; assembly: GCA_963725975.1. Taxonomy (GTDB): domain Bacteria; phylum Acidobacteriota; class Terriglobia; order Terriglobales; family Acidobacteriaceae; genus Telmatobacter. The sequence goes on from CAVSBA010000002.1 coordinate 109,100, forward strand.
GGCGCTGGCCGGGGCTGACAGCGGCGCCGGCGATGAACACCGGAGCGGTTGCCGGCGACATGGGAACGGACTCCGTGAACTTCTCCGGTTCGCTGGTGAACAGGTCGACGACGTCGCCAAAGAGGTCGCCGATCCAGAGCTGCTCCGCGGAGGGCGAAAGGATGTTAATGGGCTGCGCGTCCGTAGGCAGCGTGGTCACCAGTTCCAGCTTCTGCTGGAGACTGCTCTCGATGGGGAAATTGGTAATCGTATGGTCGCTGTTATAGGTGTACCCATATTCCGCGGCTGCATCGATGGTGAAGGCCAGCGGTTCAATACCGATGGGCGCCTCGGCCAAGATCGAGTCTCCCGAATAGTCGATGATGGTGGCAACGCCGGGCAAGCCGGCGCCCGCGTCGGAAGCCACCACCACGTAGGAGTCGGCTTCAGGAGCCGGACCGCTGCTGGGGACTGGGGCCACCACCGGACGATAATTATTGCCGCAACCTGCAATCAGGACGGCGGCTACAAGCGCCGCGCCCGCTTCGGCCAAAAGCACGCGCACCTGGCCCGATCTCATGGGAAAAAGGCTCATTCAGAATCGTTTCCTGCTTTCTTGGTGATTGTAAATCAGAGGGCTGGGAAAACCGGGGATGGGGAGCAGGGCCAGGGGCTGAGATTCACCTCATCGCTCGCGCGGGAGCATGGGGAATTCGAATCCCTGGCGCCTCGTCCCTGACCCCTGTATGTAGGATCGAAGCGTGAGCCCTGAAAAGCTGGCCTGGGAATCGAAACTGGTGCTGCTGCTGGTGCTGCCGGCGGCAGTGACTGACGTGGCGCTGAAGACGCAGTGGTGGGCAGCGCGGCAGCCTAATGTGGCTGTTTGGACGCTGGGGTTGAGTCTGCTGCTGGGGTTGGTGACCTGGTACGTGCGTGCAGCCACGCCCGCGGCGGCCGCAACGGGGGCTGCCATCACCGCCAGCCTGATGTATTCCACGCTTCTATTCCCCTATGGGCCATGGCATACGGCGCTGGTTCCGGTGCTGGCCGTATCGCTGCTGGCATTTGCCGCCACGCGGGTGGGGCGCGAGAAGAAAGAGCGGCTGGGCGCGGCGGAACGGCGCGAGGGGCGCTGCGCAGCCCAGGTGGCGGCGAATCTCGGGTTGGCCGCGCTGATTTCGAGCGAGTTTGCGCAATCGTGGTTCGCGGACAAAGGGTGGTTTGTGCAGGCAGCAGCCTCAGCGCCGCCGCTGCTGGCGGCCGGCCTTGCGGCCCTGGCAGAAGCGGCAGCAGACACTGTCTCTTCAGAAATTGGGCAGGTGTTGGGCGGACGGCCGCGGCTGCTGACCACCCTGCGCCCGGTGGAACCCGGCGTGGATGGGGCAGTGAGCGCGGTGGGCACGCTGGCCGGGGTTCTTGCGGCGGGGATTGTGGCCGCGGTGGGGACCTGGGCGCTGCACGGAGACGCGAGGATGCTGGCAGTGAGCTGTGCGGGCGGGGTGTTTGGGCTGGTGTTCGACAGCCTGTTGGGAGCAACCCTCGAACTGAGCGGCTGGCTGAACAACGATGCAGTCAACTTCCTGTCCACGGCCAGTGCGGCAGCTTTCGCCCTGGGGCTGATGGCGGTTGTGCCGTGAGGCCGACGCGCGGGAAGCGCCCGGAACGCGGGAGGCGCCGAGAAGGTGATGGCCGCAGGAATTCAATTGGTATAAATGCGCACATAATCCACCAGCATCTGGGACGGAAACGGCGTGCGCGCATTTGGATTTCCAGGCCAGCTTCCGCCCACCGCCAGGTTGAGGATGATGTAGTTCGCGCCGCTATCGAAAGGCCACACTGAACCGGTGAGTCCGGCCACGCTTGAAGGCGTGTAGGTCACGTAAGGCCGGGTAGGATCGTCCACATAGTAGGCCACGCTGCCCTTGCTCCAGATCATGCCGTAAGTGTGCCAGTCTGACGCCGATTCTCCGGAGGGAAAGGCAAACCGCGTGCCCAGGTTTCCGCCGATAAAGCCGGTGCCGTGAATCGAACCTTCGTTCCAGTCCGGCGTCGGCGCCGCATTTACGCGTTCCAGCACGTCCATTTCGCCGCAGGCCGGCCAGCCGCCAGTTGCCTCGCTGTTGCCCAGCAGCCATGCCGCCGGCCACAATCCCTGCGCTTCGGGAACCTTCGCCCGAAATTCGATGCGGCCGTACTGAAAGCTGAACAGCCCCTCCGTCTTGAGCCGCGCCGATGTGTACATGCCCGCGGCCGGCTCTTCAGCAACGATGTGCAGGTATCCATCGCTGCCAACATACGCATTGGGATTGGCAGTGCTGCACGGCGATGCTGAGGAGCTCCAACCGCAATAGTCCTCGCGCTCGCCGTTCCCCCAACCGCTGGCGCCGGTGTCATAATTCCAGACTGCTGGATTGGGTTGGGCATTCGCGCTGCTGGAATTGCCGAACTCGTCGCTCCACACCAGCGTGCCGGATGGAATGTGGGGCGCAAAGCGTTCGCTGGCCACGGCGCTGGCGGCGCCTCCGGAAACCTCGGCGATGGCCTTGACGGTAAGATCCGAGGCCACCAGAAAGGGCGCTCGATAGACGGGCGAGCTGGTTGTGGGAGTCGACTCGTCGGTCGTGTAGTAAACGGTTGCGTTGGACGTGGTGGTCGAGAGCGTGATCACAACCGCGCCGTTTTGCGCGGCGGCGGTGGAGATGATAGGGGTGGCCGCCGGCGCCGCTCCAGTGCCTGTGGTAGTGGCGTTTCCGCCTGCAGCGCAACTGGCAAACAGGACGCAGAGTCCCAACGCCCACCGGACTCCGGAATTTGCGCTTCCCCACATGATTGAAATTTCTCCTGAGCTCTTGCGGCCATCGCGGTGGGGTTCGAGGTTTCGATCTGAGACGGAGACACCACAACTGGCGCGCGGCCCATCCTAGTCCATTTCTCATCCCGCCGTAAACCTGGGGTGCCCCATCCTTTCCGCGCTTTTGCGAAAGGGTGGGAGCGCAAGATACTTATTTCGGCGGTAGCAGTCTCCCACCCTTCGCACGATAAAACTGTGCGAAGGATGAGGCACCCCGCGAATTCTTGAGGAGAGAATCGGGTCTTGCAGTGCGCGGCCTCATCCCGGGCGCGAAGCCGACTTTCGAGGAGTAATCGGTGTCGTTGAGTGATTTGGCGATTTGGCACTAATCCAGAGTCATTCCCGGCGAACGGCTGAAGCACGTCTACCCCTGGGAATGGCGGTTCAAGTTACTCAAGTTGAAATCAATGTTGAATGCTTGTCTGTGCAATTCGATATTGTATTGCTGCTTTAAGTACGTCGATCTTTATATCTGTCAGTGTTTTGAATTTAATGCAATACCCCGTGACGCTGGCTTTGCCGAGTTCCCGCCCAAATGTCTGGGCCAGGTACTTCTTGTCATTGACTCCCATGATGTAGACGGAAATACCTGTTGTATTCGCACTTATACCGATTTGATAGAATTCCCTGGTTTTTCCATTGGCATATTGAATGGTTTGAGATCCATATCCAATGTTTGGGTTGGAAACGGTTTTTCCTTTCTCGTCTTTTCCATCCAGGAACCACAATTTGCATGTTGGCATCAACGCCAAAATAATGTGATGCCACTGTTGCATTTCGCTCCGTTTTGGCTCCGGTTGAGTGGCAATATACTCTTTAATTTGTTTCTGCAGGTTCATGAAAATCTCCCTGGCTTGGCGGTACCAATCCTGCGCTCCGGGGACCACCGGGTCGGAGTCGGCTTGCCTGGCAGCGTAAATCGATCAGAATGATAGCGGATTCTGTCGACTCATTGCCAGCCCGCCGCAATCTCGGCTGACGACTTCAGCCCAACCCGCTCATTGAATCAGAACGAAGTGGGTTCCCGCGGATTCCCGGCGTGGGGTCGCCGAGCCGTCAGTTAGCGTGGAACCACGCCGGCCAGAGGAAGGCGATTTCTCTTGACAGATCTCCAATCGGCAGGGCAGGCTCATCCACTACCTGCAATGGAAAGCGACGGTGGGGATGAGATTTCTCAGATTCGTGAGTGTGAGTGCGATTGCCCTTGCGGCCGTTCAGACGGTTTCTGCGCAAAACAAGTTCCCGCTGCGTCCCGGCGAATGGGAGGCCAAGATGTCTGTCCCCGGCGACCAGGGGCCGCCTGTGACAACACTTTTCTGCCTCAATGATGCCTTGTGGGAGAAGGCGCTGACGCAGAATCCCATCTGCACCATCCGCCAATTGAGCATAACGGCGGGCGGCGCCCACTACACAATGGATTGCGAGACGACGGCATTTCAAATGAAGGCCAACGTTGATCTGGTCTTCGATGGAATGGAGCACATGACCGCCAATGGAAAGGTTGACATAACGATGAGCGGGAAGACTTCCACCTCGTCGACTCAGGTGGACTACCGTTGGAAGGGCTCGGCGTGTAGCGCAAACGACGCGAACCTGAGGTCGCAAAGGAAGCCTTGACCCGGCCTCAACCTTGCTGAATGAAGGGCCGGGCGCCCCAGGTCCCCGATTTTGGGACCTGGGAGACCACATCCGCCTACCCGCCGCAATCCGCGCCTCCCTTCCGGCGCGGTCGACGACCCTTTGGTCGAATATCGGAAACCCACCACCGGGTCCAGCAAGATCAGCGAAGGCTAGCCGACATAGTGGTACCGATTGCTGTTGAATGAGCGCATTGGCGATAATGCGCTTACTCACGCTCCGCGGGATTGAACCCGTTTACTAGGGCTTATCCTCGTATTCGTGCCGCCGGTCCCATGATTAGGTTCCCTCGTCGGCTACTCCCTACAACACGCCCCGAACCCCGAACCCGCATAATTATCCACATGACCCAGTACGATGGCCATCCCATAGTCCTGCTGACGGAATGTCTTTCTCATCTGGATGCAATCAGCCTTCCGGAAATCATGCTGCCAGCTAGTGCTTTCGCAGAAGCCGATCGAGAGCGCGTCGCATTCGGAATTCGATACTACTGTTATTCATCAATTGCACAATTCCGGTCTGTACTTGCCGGAGTTATTGCGTCTGCCGATTCAGGAAATTGGGCGTGCGTGAACATTCTCACTCGTCACCTAATGGAATGGGCGGCACATGCGACATTCGGCGGGTGGCCCATCCAGGCACTTTTCTAATCCACCCATAAACCTGGGGTGCCCCATCCTTTCCGCGTTTTTGCGAAAAGGATGGGAGCGCAAGATACTGATTTCGGCGGTAGCAGTCTCCCACCCTTCGCACGATAAAACGGTGCGAAGCATGAGGCACCCGGCGTTGAAGAGCCACCTTGGAATGGGCCTCAGCACCCCTCGCGATCTTGCCTTCGTCGCCCTAGAAGAGTTAACATCCGAGGAGATTTTTCGACCTGGCATAACTCTTGTTGGCCAGCCAGCGTTTGAAATCGGCGTTCGAGCAGTTGATGCGTTACTGAAACGAATCAACGAAGGCGATGCGTCCCGTCCTCTTGCGGTAATGCCTGTTGGGACCGCGCATGTTCACCTCGCGGTTTCATTCATAGTGAGCGTGAGCAGTCCGGCTGAGCGCAGTTGAGAGGCCCGGTTTTCTTAAACCGGTTTCAGAGTTAGACTTCGGCAAAACCAGATGCGCATGCCCTAAATGGCCCAGACTTATAAATCCGAGGCCCTGCTGTCTAAATTAGGGGCGAGCTAGAAAATGAGAGCCAATCATCAGAACGAATGAGGAAAATAAAAGATATGAGAATCCGTAATATCAGGACACCACATGCTCTGCGGCTTACGCTTGCGTTGCTCGGTGCTGCGCCACTTGCTGCTCAGACGATGCCACCGCTGAAACGCCAGCCAACCCCGGCTAAGGTTGTGGCAGCGCATATGGCGGCATTTACCAATTGCGATTGGTCGGGGCTAATGGAGCAGTTTCCAGATAATGTGGAATTCTTCGGACCGAACGGACAGGTTATTCGCGGCAAAGCTGCAGTCGGTAAGATGTTCGCGCAGGTCGTCAAACCACCATCTCAGGGGGGAACCTGCGGCTTGAGGATCGTCGCCGAGCATACGTTTGTGGTCGGGGACGTCATCGACGTCCAATGGCGTGCCGATTCGCCACTGCTGAAGGAACCATATCGGGGAGCGGACGCCTACGAGACGCATGATGGGTTGATGGCCGCGCAGGTGACCACCTGGAATCCCGCCGAGTTGAAATGGAAGGTTCCACCGAAGGCTGCGAAGCATTAGAATCCGTCTGTTGAAATTCTGCAGATCTTGCGCAGAATTTCAACGGATAGGTTGCAGTTAGAGGATCCAGGCAGGTGGCCCATTCAAGTCCTTTTCTAATCCAGCCATAAGCATGGGGTGCCCCATCCTTTCCGCGCTTTTGCGAAAAGGGTGGGAGCGCAAGATACTGATTTCGTCCGTAGCAGTCTCCCACCCTTCGCACGATAAAACTGTGCGAAGGATGGGGCACCCGGTCGAATTCTTGAGGAGAGAATCAGGTCTTGCAGTGCGCGGCCTCATCACTGGCGCGAAGCCGACCTCTGGGGAGTAATCCTGGCAAGAACTGCGGCTGGCGTGTCGGGTAGTGCACAAGTAGTAATTGCCGAATAGGCGGTCATACGACCGGAGCGCACCAAGATCAAATCGGGATCTCGCAATCTCGATTCAACGAACAACGTGGAAAGTGCGTTTCCAACGCGTGTCTGGGAAGAAATGCACCAGAACGTGGCCGATCCACGCGAGCTTGTTACCTATTCCTGTTTGTTCAAGTTGTCCATCAGTGGCCTTGAACGACCAATAGTTGAACAGCGGACGGCCAATTATGTTGGCGCGCGGCACGAAGCCCCAGTAGCGGGAGTCCAGGCTGTTGTGCCGGTTGTCGCCCATCATGAAGTACATGCCGGGTGGAACCACCAGGTCGCCGTCGTGCACATAATTTGAGAAGTTCACAACCCACGATTCTGTGGCCCCAGTCGCCTCCGACGGGGGTACTGCGGGAAAATCATCGAGGAATTCGTTGAAGTTATCCGTCGTCGTCGGCTGCGCAAATCCAACAGGCTGCGCGACGCCATTAACGATCACGATGCCGTTGCGTAGATGAATATGATCTCCCGGTACGCCAATCAATCTCTTCACCAGGGGAGTGTACTGCGGCGTCCCATCGGCGTCAGTCTGATCGATCCCAGGCTGATTGACGGGCTTGTAGAACACCACAATATCGCCGCGCCTCGGCTCGCGATACCTTATGAGCGGCATCCACGAAGCGGGCGGCGTTAATGTGATCCGGTCGACGACCAGGTGATCGCCTACAAGCAACGTGTTCTCCATCGAACCTGACGGAATGATGTAGTTCTGAGCTAAGAAGGTCAGAATGAACAGGCCCACCACCAGAACTGAGCAGATGCTGGCCAGCGCTTCGAAAGGAGTCTCCTCCTGATTGAGCTTGGCGGAAGCTGCGGGCTTCGTTGAAACAGGAAAAATCTTCTTCGCTGGACTCATCCAAAGGCTCCTCAGAAAGGCTGGCGAGCCCCAGGGCGTTCGCAGCGGTCACTTCAAAAGCGATGACTTCATGCACGTTCGACTGTCGTCGAGTTTGCGTCTTGACCAGAGTCTATCAAAACCCTGTGCAACGTAGAATTCTCCGGATGATCCGGCGTGCGAGCGGTTAGTGGACGATGCGGAAGTTATATAGGAGTAAACACTTCGGGCGGGTGGCCCGCGTCTCGATGAACCACTGAGGATGGGTGCCCCAGGTCTGGATTTTCAGACCTGGGATAGGGTTTTTCTTGCTGACCAGAGCACTGGAAATCGAGGTCTCCCATGTCTCAGAATCGAGACATGGGGCACCCAATATTCCCGCGATTCGGATAAGTATTCGCAAACGCCCTTTGCTTCACCCCAGCGTCAGCACGCCAAAACCCGCCGCTCACTTGCACTCACCTTCCACCTGCTTCAATGCAGATGCAGCCTCCAGGCCGTGTAGCTGAGGATCTCGTGGGCCAGGCGCTCGGCGTCGAGCGTGGGATCGTCGACGGCGGGGCGTGAGCGCGGAGAGGTGAGCACATCCAGCCCTTCAGCGGCACAGATGGCGTGAATGCGGAACAGGTGGGTACCGTCGCTTACGATCACCAGGCGGCGCAGGCCGTTGGTGTGGGCGATTACAGCGACCCGGCGCGCCGCTTCTTCAGTGTTGCGGCTCTCGGTTTCAGCAATGATGTCCTGCTCGGGCACACCGCGGCTTTCCAGATATTCGCGGCCCACCGAGCCTTCGGTAAAATCGTCTCCCCCCGGGCCACCGAGGGTAATGATGAGCGGAGCGATGCCCAGGCGGTAGAGCTCCAGGGCGTGATCGAGGCGGGCGCGATAGACGGGCGAGGGCCGGCCGTCGTACTCGGCGGCGCCAAAGACACAGATGGCGTCGGACGGCGCGGCCTGATCCTGATTCGCGTAGCTCTCAATTTGCGCGTAGACCCAATGGCACCAGGCTGCGGAGCCGGCCAGAAGGATGACGATCGCAAAGATGCCCGCCGCGCGCAGTCCCCATCTGCGGCGTTTCGGGTTTTTCCCGAACCCCATGTCCTTATGTTAGCGCTGCAAAACCATGACGATCTCGTGGGTGGGAATCGCGCCCTCGCGGAGAATCTCCCAGCGGCCGGGGCCGAGCGACAGATCGACGATGGTGGTGTGCTGGGCGCGGCCGGTCGGGCCTCCGTCCACGATGAGGGGAATGCGGTCGCCGAGCTGGTCGCGGACACAGGCCGCGTTGGTGCACTCCGAGGCGCCCTGTAAATTGGCCGAGGTTGCCGTGATGGGCCGGCCGAAGCGCTCGACCACGGCGCGCGGGATCGCAGCGTCGGGAACGCGAATGGCCACGTTGCCCGTGTGCGCCGTAGAACGCAGGGGCAGCTTGGTGCCAGCGCGGACGATGACGGTCAGCGGGCCCGGCCAGAATTTGTCGGCCAGCTTGTCGAGCATGGTATCGCTGTCGCGGGCCAGTTCATAGGCCTGACTCAGACCGGAGATCAGCAGCGAAAGCGGCTTGTGTTTCTGGCGTGTCTTGATCTGGTAAATCCGCTCGACGGCGCGCAGATCGACAGGATCCACGGCCAGTCCGTAAAAGGTGTCGGTGGGCATGGCGACAACGTCGCCTTTGCGCAGGCAGGCGACGATGTAGTCGACACGGTCCGCCTGGGGTTCGTCGGGATGGACGCGCAAGATTTCCGCGGACAAGAAGGCTTACCTCTGTTCCCGAAATAAAAATAACCGTAAAGACGGAAAGTAACACAGCACCTGTTCTGGTGCAAGTTTTGCCCGTCTCCAACGCGTTGCGCGGTCGCCAGGTTACGCGCTGGACGGCACCACCAGCATAGAATCGGTTCGATGCCTGTTCGCATTGTACAGAGTAAGCGGAATGCGCGTCTCAAGGAGCTGCGGCGGGTGCTGGCCAGGCCGGGCGCGGGCGGCGGTCTGGTGGGCCTGGAAGGCCCCAACCTGCTCAAAGAGGCGCTGCGCGCGGGGTTGCGGGTGGAGTGCGTGTTTGCGGCGCAGGAAGCTGGCGGGCTGGTCGAGGAGATGAATTTGCCGGCGGCGACTGAGGTGCTGCTGGTGCCGAAGACGTTGCTCGACGAGGCGCTGACCACCGAAACGCCGCAGCCCGTAGCGGCGCTGGTTCATGCGCCGGAGTGGACCTGGGCGCACCTGCTGCCACACAAACACAAACGGGCGCTGGTGCTGGTGCTGGCCGGAATTCAGGACCCCGGCAATCTGGGGACGATTCTGCGTTCCGCCGAGGCCTTTGGCGCTAACGGAATCGTAAGCCTGCCGGGGACCGTGAGTGCCTGGAATCCGAAGGCGGTGCGCGCTTCGGCGGGAAGCGTGTTTCGCGTGCCCCTGCTGGCGGCGAGCGCGGAGGAGTGCTTCCTGCGCCTGCGCGAGGCAGAGGTGAAGGTGTGGGCAACGGTGGCGCGGGACGGCGCGCTGGCCGATGGCGTGGACCTGGTGCAGGGCGCGGCGCTGCTCATCGGCAATGAGGGCAACGGGCTGCCCAAAGCGATTGCGGCCGAGGCGGAAGGCGAGTTGACCATTCCGTGCCCGGGACCGGTGGAGAGCCTGAACGCGGCCGTGGCCGCCAGCGTGCTGCTGTATGAAGCCGCAAGGCAACGTAGGAACTTAACATGACCCTCTTCGATAACCAGCCCGACGGGCCACAGCTCTCGTCCAAAACTCCGTCCCATGCAATGGCGGGCGTGCCGCTGGCGGAGCGCATGCGGCCGCGCACGCTCGATGAGCTTTGCGGGCAGGAACATCTGGTGGGGGCGGGTAAGTCACTGCGCGTGCAGATTGAGCGTGACGACGCCAGCTCCATGATCTTCTGGGGCCCGCCGGGGGTGGGCAAAACCACGCTGGCCAAGATCGTGGCCGAGACCACGCGGGCGAATTTTATTGAGTTTTCCGCGGTGGTGAGCGGCATCAAGGAGATCAAGCAGGTGATGGCCGATGCAGCCAAGGCCGCCGAGCTGCACTCGCGGACAATTCTGTTTATCGACGAGATTCACCGCTTCAACAAAGCGCAGCAGGATGCGTTTTTGCCCTATGTGGAGCGGGGAACGATCCGGCTCATTGGCGCAACCACTGAGAATCCATCGTTTGAAATCATTTCGGCGCTGCTCTCGCGCTGCCGGGTCTACGTGTTGCAGCCGCTGACCGCCGAGTGCATCGTAACGCTGTTGCGCCGCGCGCTCGAAGATGGTGAGCGCGGGTTGGGCGCGCTGGAGCTGACGGCCGACGATGAGGCTCTGGAGATGATCGCCGACTACTCGAGCGGCGACTGCCGCAGCGCTTACAACGCGCTGGAAGTTGCGGCCCCGCTGGTGGGCGAGGACAAGCGCATCACCAAGGCGGTCGCCGCCGAAGCGCTGCAGAAGCGCGTGCTGATGTACGACAAGCAGGGCGAGGAGCATTACAACCTGATGTCGGCGCTTCACAAGAGCGTGCGCAACTCCGATGCGGACGCCGCGCTGTATTGGCTGGCGCGCATGTTTGCCGCCGGCGAAGACCCCATGTACCTGGCGCGGCGCGTGGTGCGCATGGCGGTTGAGGATATTGGCCTGGCGGCGCCGGAGGCGATGAACCTGTGCCTCTCCGCCAAGGAGACAATGCATTTTCTGGGCTCGCCGGAAGGCGACCTGGCGCTGGCTGAGGCGGTGGTGTACTTATGCCTGGCGCCCAAATCGAATTCGGTGTACATGGCCTACGGCGCGGTGCAGGCGGAGATTGAGCACACGCGTCAGGAGCCGGTGCCGCTGCATTTGCGCAACGCGCCTACGCGGCTGATGAAGGCGCTCGATTACGGCAAGGGCTATCGCTACGCGCACGATGAAGAGGGCAAGGTGGCCGACATGGATTGCCTGCCCGATTCGCTCAAGGGGCGCAGCTATTACCAGCCGACGCAAGAGGGACGCGAGAAGCAGCTGGCGGCGCGCATGGAAGAGATTCGGAGGATTCGGACGGGGAAACGGGGCGGGGCATGAGATGGTAGCTGCCGAGTAGGCGGTGATTCGTTCCCATCTAACCCAAACACATTGTCATGCTAAGCGCAGCGAAGCATCTGCGGTTGCTCTTCCAAACTTCCGCATTAGCAGTCACTCGCTCCCGATAGTCTTCCCCTGATGCACGATCTGTAGCCAGCCACATCAGTGCATGCATAGACCCAGTTCTTTCTGAGCGATTGGCGCTTGAATCAGGACCGCGTGATGGGAATGAATCACACCACTGCGAAAATGTCCTCTCCACACATCTTTATCCCGATCAAAAATAAGATCGACATCGATAGGTGTGCTGTCATCCAAGTGCGATTTCGGAAGTCGTATGATCAGCTTACCCATCTTATAGTTCACAGTTGCGACCTGATGTGGCCCGCAGACCGAGGTCAAAGAAAGGAAATGCACATCTTCGCAATCATCAGCAGGATGTCGATGAAAGACCATTATGCCGACGTCCGCAGCTCTGGGTGTCCGAAACACTCCGTTCCCGGACGCAACTCCTACGAGTCCGACATCAATTCCCATTGAGCCGCCCTGCCCATCCTTCAATTCCCATCTTCCCAGTGGAGGACCCAACGTTTGCGAAGCGGGACAGTCTTGCTGAGCAGATGCCATAACCATTCCCATCAACAAAGTGCAAGCCATGATCAGTGAGAATCTAGATCGTGATCGCACGTGCGCAGCCATCCTTTCAACAGATGATGGAGTGATTGCAGCGTTCAGCCGATACCGATGGTTAGACACCGAAGCAGCACAAAGTGTTCCTCGTCCACCCCACCAAGCGATGTTGACCGGGTTGTGGACCACCAGGAAGCTACCATGTAGCTAACCCATACACGTTGTCATGCTGAGCGCAGCGAAGCATCTGCGGTTGCTCTTCCCAAACTTCCGCATTGCCGGTAAATCACTCGGAACTATGAGAATCCGGGAGCGTCTCGGTTGCTATGTTGATTTCCCGTCTGCCGGCTGCTCGACTCCCCCTCGCCCGGTCCCCAAAAGCGAGGGACCGGGGGCAACCTCAACGAGACAAAATTCCTTGTGAGATCGGGGCCACCTGGCTTCGATATCGAACGTCTCTTCATCAGCCCACGCCGGCAGCCTCGCAAGCTGATCGGGACACTTGATCCCATAGGCTTCGAGGATCAATTGAACCGGTTCGACATTTCTCGCCACATAGCCGTCGCCATTGGGAGTCGACCACCGGGAGCCATCGCTGGTTGGCTTGTGCGGACGGATGGAAACGACGTCGTACGTGGGCGGCTTAGACGGGACGGCGGGGGCAAGTGCGGACTGCGCCATTGCGGCGGCGGGACCCAATAAGCCACATAACGAGGCGGTCCATACGCAAAAAACGGCCATCGATCTGATGCCCGTCATTCCATTCACCTGCACGGAATAATACAACCAATCAGTTCCGGGCCGATGGTCGGCAACTAGGAAGCTCTCACGTAATCAATCCGTTTACCATGTTGCTCCGTTGCACCACAACCGGCTAAACTCCGAAGGGTTGAAGTGTGCCGAACCGAAGTGAGTCAGCTATGAACCGTGCCGTGCCTCTCGTTTTTCTTTTGTCCGCGAGCCTCATCGCCCCCTGCCAGTCGATGGGGATCGCGGTTGGAACACTGCCAACTGCTGAGCACGCATCGGTACCTCAGTCGTCGAATTTCAGCAATGGCCAGCCTGCGCTGTCCATGGCCACGACGCCTCGGTCTGACGTCGGCTGTTATGCCCTGGCCGAGAGCGCCAATCCAGCGAGTGCACAAATTGATTTGGTCCGCCCGTTCACGGCGCCCTGCGTCGACTTGAACGGGCATCCAATTCCCGTCGCGCGTAATTTTCTGGCCATGTCGCACCCGGGCGCGCGGCCGATTCCAACTCAATGGCCAAAAGCGACCATCGCGCAAATTCCCAACCGCTGGCCGAATGCGAAGATTCCTCTAATCGCTGGAAAGGCTACGAGTTCGGATCTGATTGACGGTAGCGCAAGATAATCGCGGCCCGGAACGTATCGAAATCGTCCCGCTTGGTCATGACGGGCAGGCATTGCACTTAAGGGCCAGTGCGCCCGCCATTCGCCTTGACGGTTTGGGATGGTGGTTCGATTCCTTGCGCTTTCAATGCACGGTCTATAGCTGGCCACAGTTCCGATGCGGGCCGTGCGCCCGCCGGAAGGCGCTCGCCGTCCACAAACATTTGCGGGACCGCCTCCAGTCCGAGCGTGCCGCCAATCTTGAGCGAGGAATTCACGCCGGATTCGTCCTGCTGCTTTAGACACATTGCCAGTTCGGGCTGAGCCGCCTTGCTCTGCTCCGCGATTTCGCTGGCAATGCTGTCGAGTGCTTGAAACGACTTGCCCAGATCCATCCGCGGCCCGTTGATGGCTTCTCTGTGCTTGTGTACATAGTCAACGTATGCCCAGTACGCGGAAGAATTAAGGCCGGCAAGGCAGTCTGCATCGACAGCAGCGTGTGTTGCCCAGGGATGGCCTTCAATCGGAAAGTCTTTGTAGACGATCTTGATGAGACCTTTGTAGTGGTCGAGCGTCGCGGGCAAAATATCATTGTTGAGTATCGCGCAGAATGGGCATTCGAGATCGTCAAAGTTGATGATCTCTACCTTAGCGTCAGGGTTCCCGCGAACCGGCCTTCCGTTTACATCAATGGAGAGCGCGGGGTTCTTCCTTATATCGAATCTTTCCAAACGCGCGAGCGTGCTGCCATCCTTCGAAATTAAGAAGTCGACGGCGGTTTGCTTGCCTTGATGAACGAATGTGACAGGCAGAGTGTCGAAGTCGTTTACGTCGCTCTTTGACCTGGCCCCAAAGACGATATCGTAACCAGGCGGAACCGAAAACTGGGATCGGAGCAGGACTTCGATCTGGCGTGGGTTCGACGGAGTGCTTCGCGAAGTGTCATTTGGGAGTGCAGTGGTAGGCCGAGTCTGTGCGCAGCACTCCAGGCTAATGGACAAGACGATGCACGAAACAAGAAGGCCTTTATACGACAAAGTGACTACCCCTCCGGACCCAAGGTCCAAAACTGAAATTATTATCTCAAGGAGCGATTCGGCAGGATTACTCCCGGATGGTCGTCAACCAGGAAGTTAGCATGTAGCCAACCCCGCGACCACATCGATATTTTCGCTTTTCCGGTGCAATTCGCTTCCTGCCCAAAAAGTCGGAGTTCTTAGGCAAAAGCCCTTGGGGGCTAAAATCCTGCCGATTTTGGGGTGTTTGGCATACGGGCTAAAGCATTGCCGTTCCCGCGCGTTTGGGCCGCGTCAGTCCGTCAACTCCGTCAACAGCACCTTGGCCTTGACGGCCAGCGTATGCGCGCCGTCCACGTCACCGGTGGCCAGCGCCGCGCGCGCCTCCTTCAGAAACTCGCGGATATTGTCGGCGATCTTCTGCTCTGCATCGGAGAGCGAGCGGCCCAGTCCATTGAGGTCGTGTTCAATGGAGTTGATGGACTCGATGGTCTGGTTGCGGTAGGCGGCTGGATCGCCCGTAGAAAGCTGGCCGATGGCGCTTACCGCCGGCGGCCCTTCAGGAGGCAGATTGGCGGCTTCCTGAACGGATTTATCCACGGGCTTGCGGTGATGGCGAGGCTTGGGAGCTTCTTCGGTCGGAGCCTTGGCGGTCTGAATTGGCTCGGTGGGAAGGGTGCCGGTTGACGGCGGCAGATTCACGGGCGTGGGATTGATCTGCGGCTTGGGGGGCAAAATCGGCGCAAGTTGCTGATTCGGAACCTGATGCGCGTGGTGGAAGCAGCCCGCTAGAAACAGCGGCAGCAGCCACGCAACGCTTCTCGCAGGCAACCTCATCGCAATCCTTCCCTTTCTTTGGCACTTTTCGGACCAGCCCTCTGCGTCAATGCGTGCATCGCCCTCGCGGGTCGCCGGGAAAAGTCCGTTCCCTGCCCAGCGGTCCAAAATACGCGGCAACGCTGCTTCCCAAGTCCGCAAATGCTCTAAATCTGCGCGTTGGCCGGCTGTAGCTGCCGGCGTCCCCGTTCTGCGGCGACGAGCGGAATCCGCAGCCGAAATTCCGTACCCTCGCCCATCCTAGATTGTACGTCCACCCCGCCGTGATGCAATTGCAGGATGCGATAAGTCATGGCCAGCCCGATGCCGCTGCCGCCAGCTTTGGTTGTGAAATAAAGGTCAAAGATCTTCTCACGGATTTCGTCAGGAATGCCTGGCCCGGTATCGGTGATGCGCAGGACGGCCTCCCGCGCGCCCAATGCGGCGAGCGCGTTGTTGGGGCTCAACGCGATTCGCTCTTCCTCGAGAACCACTTCCAGCCTTCCGCCTTCGGGCATGGCTTGAGCGCCGTTTTGGATGACGTTCAGCACCGCCTGTTTGAGCAGGTCGGCATCCACTTTGGCGATCAGCGGCTCTTCAGGCATGCGGCTCACCAACGTCACATCGTGGGTGGAAAGCTCGTCGGAGGCCAGGGCCAGCACATCGCCGATGACGGCGCGCAGGTCCTGCTCGCGCAACTGCAGTTCCACCGGCCGCGAGAAGTCCACCAGGGTCTGCACCACGCGGTCGAGACGGCGAATCTCCGCTTCAATCACGTCAAGATGGCGTCTGCCGGGCGCCTCGTCGTCGAGCTTTGACTTGAGCAGTTCCAGGTGCACCACGATGGCGTTGATGGGATTCTTGACCTCGTGGCCCACGCCGGAGGTGAGCCGGCCAATGGCCGCCATGCGTCGTGAAAGCTCCAGCTCCGACTCGATCTGTTCGGCAAATTCCAGATCGTGCAGCGTGACCAGCGCGCCCAGGTCGCGCCGCGAATCGTCATCGTGAATGAAGTCCACCGTGGCCTGAATACGGCGCCCGCTCTCGGTGCGAATTTCTTCCTTCACCACGTTGCCGCGGGCTTCAAAGGCTTCCAGCAGGGCGCGGCCCAGCACTGTGGTGGGATCGAAGATCTCCCATGCCTGGCGACCGAGAATGCTGTTCTGGTCGCGCTGCAGAAAGCGATGAACCGCCTCAGAAGCCACCACGGCGCGGCCACCACCGGTAAACAGCAGGATGCCGTCCTGCAGATTCCCCAGAATCTGGTTCAGGTTTTCGGTCAACGCGGAGAAGACCTCTTCCACGTTGCGCATGCGCTGGCCGATCATTTCGATCTTGGTGGAAACCTGCGCCACCATGTCCTGGCCGGGCGCGGCTTCTTCCTCATCGGGCGCCGGTACTGGGCTCCCGCTCCAACGGCGCAGACCCGTGGTCGGGGGCAGGGGGCTGGCGGCGGTCCAGTAGTCGAGCTGAAGGCTGATGTCTTCGAGAGGTTGCAGAGCCAGGTTGGAGAGCAGGAAGGCGACCAGCAGCGCCGTTCCCAGGGCGAAGCCCATTAACAGAAGGGCATTACGCAGTAATGGCTCATACGACGCGCTCAGCAGCGTGGTGCGCACGCCCACGTGTACAGTAGCCAGCAGCTTGCCGTTGTTGTCCAGCGGGATGGCCACGTCGTAGACCCGGGGGGGACCAAAGACGGCCTTCATCAGGTGCACGGGGTTGGCTGCCAGCAGCTGGCTGTAGGAGGGCCTGCCCGGCAACGGGTGATTCTGATTGTCGGGATTGCTGCTGACCAGCGTGTTGCCCAGGCTGTCGCCGACGTTGATGTCGTACACAGTGAGCGAGTAGCGATTGACGGAGTCGATAACTGAAGCTAACTCTGCGCTTTGGCGCACGGTGGCGGCCACCATGCTGCGCAACTGGCTGGGATCGTCAGGGTCGACGGTGCGGTCTTTCAAGCCACTTTCGAGCGCGTCGTGGAGCGCCAGCCTGATCTGTTGCGCACCCATGCGGCTGGTCTCATAAGACTGCAGGACGGCAGCATGCACCAACTGGCTCACGTAAACCAGCGACAGCACACCGGCCACCAGAAAAACCAGCGTGGTAATGGCCAGAACGAGTTTCGTCTTCAGGCGCATGGAGTGGGCAATGACGGCGCAGGTGCCTGAAGTCGATTGTACGCAGGGGTCAGCGGCGAGGAAAGGCGGCGCATAAGGCGAATTGCGCGCAACAGGAAGTCGGCACCGCAGCGGGCCGGAAGACCGGCGCTACATTACCGGGGATTCGCGAGTGTTGCCGTAGGCCTTGAGCTTGTTGTGGAGGGTTTTCAGGCTTACGCCTAGAATTTCCGCGGCGCGGGTCTTGTTTTGACCGGTCGCTTCCAAGGTGCGCAGGATCAACATCCGCTCCGCTTCGTCAACCGTTGCGCCCACCTGCACCGAGACCACGCCTGCATCGTAGCTGGGGCCGGCGGCCGGAATCTGTGCCTTGCCGAATCCCGGCGGCAAATGTCCGGCGTCGAGGGGCGCGCCATCGGGACACAGAATCACGGCGCGCTCGATGCTGTTGCGCAGCTCACGCGCATTGCCCGGCCAGTTGTAGGTCATCAACCGGTCCATCATGGAGCCGGAGACGCCCGAAACCCGCCGCCCGTGTTTCTGATTCATCTCGGTGACCATGGCGTCGGCCATGGCGGGCAGATCGTCCATGTGCTCGCGCAGCGGCGGCATGTGGATGTTGAAGACATTAAGCCGGTAGAAGAGATCGGCGCGCAGATGGCCTTCGGCGACCGCGGTGCCGGGGTCGCGATTGGTGGCGGCGAGCACGCGCACGTCCACCTCCTGCTCCGTGCGCGCGCCCAGCCGCCGGAGCTTGCGCTCTTCCAGCACGCGCAGCAGCTTGGCCTGGGTGCCGATAGGCATATCGCCCACTTCATCGAGCAGCAGGGTGCCGCCGTTGGCAAGCTCGAAGCAGCCCGCGCGCCGCTCCGCCGCACCGGTGAACGCGCCCCTTTCGTGGCCAAAGATTTCGCTCTCAATCAGGGTTTCAGGAATGGCTGCGCAATTGACCGCGACAAACGGCTGGGGCTTGCGCGGACTCAGGTCGTGCAGGGTGCGCGCCACCAGCTCTTTTCCGGTGCCACTCTCGCCGGTGATGAGCACGGGTACGCTGGACGAAGCAATCTGCTCGATCAGAGTAAAGATTTCGCGCATCTGCGCGGAATTCCCGACCAGCCGGCCCAGCACACCGGTTTCGCGCAGGCGGCGGCGCACAACTTCAAGCTCGATGGCTGTCTGCCGCTGGCGCGCGGCATTGCCCAGGATGGTCCGCAGCCGTGTCGCATCGACCGGCTTCTGCAGGAAGTCATAGGCTCCCAATTTCATCGCTTCTACGGCCTGATCGATCGACCCCATGGCGGTGAGCACCACTACAGCAAGACTGGAATCGAGGCCGTTTCCCCCTTCGGCCAGCCTGGTTAACAGTCCCATACCGTCCAGCCGAGGCATCTTGAGGTCGGTGACCACAATGGCCGGCTCCCAGGCAACTACCTTCTCCAAGGCTTCGATGCCGTCTCGCGCCGTTTGGGTACGGTAGCCCCATCCGGAGATCAATTCCGCCAATCCCATGAGCGCGTGGGGTTCGTCTTCAGCGATAAGGACTTTTACTTCGTTATTAGCCATAAAGATTCTGCCGGGGCTCTTTCAGTTTAGAGCACCAGCGCTGAAGGCGTAGGAGCAGGGACGAAGGGACCGGATCCCATAGTCCTCGCATCTGTTTGTCCCTTATCCCTCGACCCTTGTCCCTCGTCCCTAGTCCCTCGTCCCTTGTCCCTTGAATCTCCGTCTCCTACACTAATCTCACCCATGAACGCGGCCATCCTCACCATCAGCGACAAGGGCCACCGCGGCGAGCGCGACGACCGCAGCGGGCCGGCCCTGGCTGCCTGGCTGGCCGCGCGCTCGGTCGATGTGGTGCGGCGAAACCTGGTTCCGGATGAGGCCGACGCCATCGCCGCGCAGCTCATCGAGTGGGCCGACGGGGGCGAGTGCGATCTGATTCTCACCTGCGGAGGCACCGGCGTTTCGCCGCGCGACCGTACGCCGGAGGCCACGCGCGCTGTGCTCGATCGTGAGATTCCCGGCATCGGCGAGGCCATGCGCGCCGCCAGCCTGAGCAAAACGCCCTTCGCCATCCTCTCGCGCGCAGTGGCCGGCATTCGCGGCCGCACCCTGATTGTGAATCTGCCCGGAAGCCCGACCGGCGCCGTCGAGAACCTTGAAGCCGTGTGGCCTGCGCTGCCCCACGCGGTGAAAAAGATCCAGGGCGATATGGGCGATTGCGTCATGCCGCGGCCATAGCGCTTTTCATCTACCATTGGAAGCGTGCCCGCCAAGTCGAAGCTCGGCCAGAATTTTCTTCGCGATAGCCAGGCGGCGCAGCGCATTGTTGCCGCGCTGGGTGATGTTGCGGGGCGCACCGTTGTTGAAATTGGGCCGGGACGCGGCGCCATGACGGAGACCCTTGCTGCGCGAGCAGGGCACGTGATTGCCATCGAGCTGGATGGCGAGCTGGCCGCCGGACTGCGTGCCCACTTCCCTTCCGAGCGCGTCACGGTGGCCGAGCAGAACGTGCTGGAATTCGACTTTCCTGCTGCGGCCGCGCAGGCCGGAACGCGGCTGCGCGTGCTGGGCAACCTGCCTTACTACATCACCTCGCCGATCCTGCTCAAGCTGGCCTCCGATCACGCAGCGCTCGACTCCGCAGTGCTGATGGTGCAGCGCGAAGTGGCCGACCGCGTCACCGCCGCACCCGGCTCGCGCGACTACGGCGTGCTCTCGGTCGCGGTGCAGATGCACGGGCCGGTCGAGGCGCTCTTCACCCTGCCGCCGTCGGCGTTTTCCCCAGCCCCTGAGGTACACTCCACCGTCTTTCGCTGGCGCTTCGCGCCCCGCTTCGCGGAGCTGGGCGTGGATGCGGACCAATTTCTGCGCTTCGTGCGCCAGGCCTTTGCCCAAAAGCGCAAAACACTGGCCAATAATCTGCGCGCCGCCGGAGTCGCTCCTGAACAGGCAGCTGCAGCCCTCGCAGACACCGGAATTGACGCCATGGCTCGTACCGAATCGCTGCCCCTTGAAACACTAGCGGCGCTTTGGCGCAAGCTCTCCGGCGAATCGCCCATGCGGGGGCAACCGGATTCCTGAGTCCAGCGCTCCGTTTTCAGAGTCCAATTAAACGGGTTGACACAGCCGCGTTAATCTAGCTAGAGAGCTTTACGCGGATGCAATCGCCGCGTAGCCGTCCGCAGATTTTATCAACCAGCGAATGAACCCGAATTCCAACCCGACGCACCTGCTGGAAAAAGAGCCCGCGACGGCTA
The DNA here is from genome assembly GCA_963725975.1 of uncultured Acidobacteriaceae bacterium. Taxonomy (GTDB): domain Bacteria; phylum Acidobacteriota; class Terriglobia; order Terriglobales; family Acidobacteriaceae; genus Telmatobacter. The sequence continues at coordinate 129,770 of CAVSBA010000002.1, forward strand.
CCGGGCAGGCCCGCTCACGCGGTTTTGAGCAGACGCTTTTAAGCGCCCGCCGGACCATGCTGATGAGCGAGATTCTAAAGATTGCGCTGGACAGCTTCAAGGCCAGTAAGACGCGATTTGCTCTCACCGCGCTGGGCATGGTGATCGGAACGGCCTCGGTGATCCTGGTGGTCACCATCGGCCTTACCGGCAAGCAGTACGTTCTCGATCTGATCCAGAAGATCGGCACCAACACGGTGGAACTGGAATACGCGGGCGGCGGAGCGACGCCGGCAGAGCGTGTGCTCTATGACGACTACCTCACCCGGCTTGACGAAAGAGCTGTCGATCAGCAGGTACCGGGGGTCATGTATTCCTCGCCGGTGCTGTCGATGCACGATCCCATCAGCTTCGGAGGCGGAGTAGTGCATGACACGCTGGTGCTGGGCGTAAGCCCGGATTACCGGCACATTCGCAACCTGCTTGTGACCGTGGGGCGTTTTTTCGACCAGACGGACGACGACGCCCACATCAAATGTGCCGTCGTGACTGAGCCCTTTGCCAAAGAACGGTACGGCAGCGACGATGCGGCGGTGGGGCAGAGCTTCCAAATTCAGGGGGTTCCGTTCACCATCATCGGAGTTTTTAAGGAGGCGGTCACCGACTTTGGGCAATCGGAGATTGAGGATCAGACCGTCCTCATCCCTTATTCCGTGGCACGCTACTTCGCCGGCACGGAGCAGGTGAATCAGATTTATTTTTCCATGCGCAGCATGAACGACGTTCCCGATGCCGCCAAGGAGATCAAGCGCATAATACGCGCGCGGCACCGGCCCAACTCTGTTTACAATGCGCAGACGCTGACCGCGTTGTTGGTGATGGCAGCCGAAATAGCCGACGCGCTGACCGCCGTGCTGGTACTGGTGGCAGCGGTCACGCTGGCCGTGGGCGGCGTAGGCATCATGAACATCATGCTGGCCAACGTGCGTGCCCGCATCCGCGAAATCGGCATTCGCAAGGCGCTGGGCGCCACCTACCGCGAGATCAAGCTGCAGTTTCTGGCTGAGGCCATCATCATCTCGCTCACCGGCGGAATTGTGGGTACTCTTGTCGGCCTGCTGTTGCCGCTCTCCATTGACATCTTCACCGACTACAGCTTGCCGTTTTCCTGGTGGTCGGTGCTCATCGCGCTCACAGCGGCCGTTCTGGTGGGCGTCATCTTCGGCACCGTCCCCGCCACGCGCGCCGCGCAAATGGATCCGGTGGAGGCGCTGAAGTATGAGTGAGGCAGAAAAGCCTGCGCAGGAGAACGGCGATCCGGAGCCCGGCAGGCTCAGCCTGACGCTGCTCTACAGCCTGATTGCCCTGGCGCTGGTGGTCGCGATCGTATGTGCGGTCATGATCGTGCTGCCGTTTTACAAGCGCACGGCGCTTTAAGGACAGCTCGCATCGTTCCATTGGCAAGGCTGCGGAACCCGCCCAACTCTAGCTGCGAATTCCGTTCTCGGCGCGATCCGCAATCAGCACGGGGATTCCGTCGACGACCGGATAAGCGCAGCCGCAGGCGGTGCATAGCAGGCGCGCCGGCTCACTGCGCAGATCGCCATGACATGCCGGGCAGGCAAGCTGGGCAACCATAGACTCTTCAAGAGGAATTTGCGGGGCAGATTCGGAGGTCATGACGAAGCTTGTGCTTTCTCGGTCCCTTGTTCCCGCTTTACTGCACCACCGCATCGGCCGCAGTGCTATCGCCGCTGCGCTTGGGGCGGCTGGCAAACTCCTGCTCGATACGTTCGTTGGTGCCCGCCTTGGCGAACTCGTGGGCCACGCGAATACCGTTATAGATGGCATTGTCGTTCGAGGAGCCGTGGCCGATGATGCAGATGCCGCGCACGCCCAGCAGCGGCGCACCCCCATATTCCGTGTAGTCCAGACGGCGGCGGAAATCATTGAAGGCGGCGCGCGACAGCAGCGCACCCACCTGCGCTGTGACGGTGCGGGTAAGCGATTCGCGCAGCACGTCGCGCACGAATCGGCCCACGCCCTCGCTGGTTTTGAGCGCCACATTGCCCACAAAGCCGTCGCAGACAATCACGTCGGCATTGCCGTTGAAGATGTCGCGGCCTTCCACGTTGCCGATGAAGTGAATGGGCAGGGCCTTGAGCAGCGGAAAGGCTTCGCGCGTGAGTTCGTTGCCCTTGGTCTCTTCTTCGCCGATGGAGAGCAGGCCCACGCGCGGCTGGCGGATCTTGAGCACGCTGCGCGCGTAGATTTCGCCCATCACCGCGAACTGGACAAGATTGTGCGCCTTGCAGTCCACGTTGGCGCCCACGTCGAGCAGCACGCAGGGATGGCTCTTGTTGGGAGTGGGCATGGGCGTGGCCAGCGCGGGACGGTCGACGCCGGGCAGTGCGCCCAGCACCATCTTGGCCGTGGCCATGGCCGCGCCGGTGTTGCCGGCTGTGACAAAGCCCTTGCACTTGCCCTCGCGCACCAGTTTGAGGCCGACGCGCATGGAGCTGTCGCGCTTGGAGCGAACCGCGTGCGCCGCCTTCTCGTCCATCCCGATACGCTCGGATGCGTGATGGATGACGATGGGCAGGTCCTCATTTTCGAGGTGCTCGTCGAGCACGTCGCGCAATTCCGCCTCCGGACCCACCAGGTGGACGCGTACCGGCAGGGCGCGGCAAGCCAGGATCGCGCCCCGGATTTCAGGCTCGGGAGCTTTATCGGAACCTACAGCATCAAGCGCAATGTCGATGAGCATGGGTGCCTTGTGTGCGGGCCCCGAGGCTACTTCGCTTCTTTGACATCGAGAACGGCACGGCCCTGGTAGGTTCCGCACTTGGGGCAAGCGCGATGGGGCAGCTTCTTCTCGTGACAGCTGGGGCACTCGGAGAGGCCCACCGCGGTGAGGAAATCGTGGGATCGGCGGAGGGCGGTGCGGCGCGTGGAATGGCGCCTTTTCGGATTCGGCATGACAAATTCCTTTCGATCAGTAAGACAGTTCACAGTTCGTAGTTCACAGGTTGGAGACGTCCGCTTGTGCGGCGACAACTGTGAACCAGGAACCTGGAACTGTCCTCAGGACTTGATCCGGCTGCGCAGGTCGCCCAGAGCCTCCCAGCGGGGGTCGCTAGGACCCGCGTCGCAGGAGCAGTGCTGGATGTTCCGGTTGACGCCGCAGCGCGGGCAAAGCCCTTTGCAGTCAGGCTTGCAGAGGGTCCTGACCGGCAGGGACAAAAGCACCTGCTCGCGCAGCACATCTTCAAGCGCCAGACTGTCTTTCTGATAATAACCGATTTCGGTTTCCGGCGCTGTAATGGAGCGTTCCGGGGCCTCGGAGTCGGCTTCGATGGGCCGGAAGATGAGGTCGAACTCGGCGGCCAGGGGAATTTCGACCGGTTCGACGCAGCGGGCGCAGGGAACCAGGAATTTCCCCGAAAATTGCCCCTTCAGGCGGATGTCAGGGACAATTTCCCTGGGACCGCGGTGCTCATGAATCACCTCGGCGCGGCCGGCGGCGGCCAGCGGCGCGATTTGCTCGGCTTCCTCGCCGAAATCGATGGCTCCGGGAGCCAGTTCCAGATCGAATTCGATCGGCTCCCGTTCCAGTTCGCTGACTTTGAATTCCATACTACGAGCGTACAAGCATATCCACGGCCGCCGCGATAGCTGGATCCACATCGGCAACCCTCAGCGCCGGAGGGTCCCCAAGCACCGGGAGGGTCCCTCAACGGACGCCGGCTCTATGGTAGCCTCCGGATAGGGGCGCCCTCTGGCGGCGCGCGCACGCTAAGCCTTAGCACCTTTCTTTCGGCCGTCGGGCGACGTCGAGCGGAAGTTCCCCGGCACATTCGTAGCCCTGGGCGGCACGGATTCACAGCACAGAATTCTCTGGAGACACCGCGCATGAGCGCCGTCAAGTACGACCTGATCGTGATCGGCTCCGGGACCGGCGGGGCAACGCGCCGCCGTGGCCGCCTCCAAAATGAACAAGCGCGTCGTGGTGGTGGAGTCCCGCTCGGTGGTAGGCGGGGTCTGCATCAACACCGGCACCATCCCCTCGAAAACCATGCGCGAGGCGGTACTCCATCTTTCCGGATATAACTACCGCAACATCTATGGCATGAATTACCGGGTCAAGGAAAAGATCACCATGTCCGACCTGGCCTTCCGGGTGCAGGCGGTGATCAAGACCGAGATCGACGTGACCGAAGCGCAGCTTTCGCGCAACGGCATCGACATGGTGCACGGCATCGCCCACTTTATCGATCCGCACCATGTGCGCGTGGAGGGCCCGCAGACCGAACTCACGCTGGAGGCCGACCACATCATCATCGCCGTGGGCACCAAGCCGGCTTCGTCGCCCAAAGTGCCCATCAATGGCCGCACCATCGTCAACAGCGACCAGATTCTGGGCCTCGAATCGCTGCCCCACTCGCTGATCGTGGTGGGCGGCGGGGTAATCGGCGTCGAATACACATGCATGTTCGCGGTGCTGGGCGTGCGCGTCACGCTGATCGAGAAGCGCAACCGCCTGCTGGACTTCGCCGACCAGGAAATTATTGAGACGCTCAGCTATCACCTGCGCGACATGCGCGTGACGCTGCGCCTGGGCGAAGAAGTTCAGAGCGTGGAAGAGATTCCGCCACAGGCGGGCGAGGGCGCGGCGCCGGGCACGGTGGTAGCCAATCTGGAGAGCAAAAAGCGCGTCTCCGGCGATGCCCTGCTCTACGCCGTCGGCCGCCAGGGCGCGGTGGACGAACTCAACCTGGCTGCCGTGGGCATTGAGCCGGACAGCCGCGGCCGCATCCCCGTGGATGAGCAGTACTGCACCAAGGTCGATCACATTTACGCGGTGGGCGATGTGGTGGGCTTTCCTTCGCTGGCCTCGGTTTCGATGGAGCAGGGGCGTATTGCCGCCGCACGCGCCTTCAACGACGGCAAGGCGACCACCAATCCCAGCGTTTACCCTACGGCATTTATACGATTCCGGAGATCAGTTTTATCGGCAAGACAGAGGAGCAGTTGACCGACGAGGACGTTCCCTACGAAGTGGGTATGGCCTATTACCGCGAAGTGGCGCGCGGGCAGATTCGCGGCGACACCACCGGCCGGCTCAAGCTCATCTTCCACCGCGAGACGCGCAAGGTGCTGGGCGTGCACATTATCGGCGAAGGCGCCGGCGAACTGGTGCACATTGGCCAGGCAGTCATGTCGCTGGGAGGCACGATGGACTACTTCATCGATACGGTCTTCAACTATCCCACGCTGGCCGAGTGCTACAAGGTGGCGGCGTTCAACGGGCTGGGAAGGCTGCACCGGTACCAGACGAGCTAGCTCGCAAGCCAGCAGCGGGCAACTAACCGCCCGCAGCGAACAGGACGCCGGGGCCGGTGGAACTGAAAACGGCTTGCTGTATGCCGTCAGCTCAAAAAAACTTCCTCCCGCCCCATGGAGGCGCATACAAATGACTATCGCGATCGGCGTCGTGTTAACGGACCACATCACCGCCGGCAGGCTTGAAGATCGCGCAGCTGACCGGCAAGCCCTTGCGGTATCCCAACGACCCCGCGGAGGTGGATGCGCTGATCACGATTCCGGCCGGCGAACTGGTGGAGATGATTGCCGAGCATGTGCATGGCACTGGCCGGCGCACGGCAGCGCGGCGGATGCAATCGGCGTTGCGGTTCCGGGAATCGTGCGCGCGGGAATCGTGGAAGACTCGCCCAATCTGCCCCAGATCAAGGGCTCGCACCTGGCCGAGTCGCTGGCCAAGGCGCTTGCAGGGCGCGGCATCAGCGCGCCCGTCCATGTGGCCAACGACGCCGACGCCATTGCTGCCGGCGTGGCCGCAACCCACGGGCAGCTCAACAAGCTTACCCGCGTGTGGACGCTCGGCAACGGCATCGGCTACGGGCGCTGGCCGTACATCGACGGCGTATGGGAGGGCGGCCACATCACCGTCAGCCTCGACCCCAAAGAGCGCTATTGCGGCTGCGGCGGAGTGGGCCATCTGGAAGGCATCATGGGCTATCGCGCCATGCGCCTGCGCTTCCTCGACATGGAGCCGGAAGAGATCTTCGCCAACGCGAAAAAAGGGCGATGAGCGCTGCCGCGATTTCGTGGATCTGTGGCACCGCGCGCTGGCCGCCGCAACGGCTTCCTTCATCCATCTGGCCGGGCCGGGACGCTTCTACTTTACCGGGCACAACGTGCGCTTCCTCGACCTGCCGCTGCTGCGCTGCTCATCTGGAAACCATGGTGCGCATGAGCCCGCTGCAAAGCTATTCGCTCGAAATCCTGGAGCCCGACGACGAGACCGCTCTCATTGGCGCCGGGGTTTCTGCGCTGCGCGCGCTGGCCACGTAGCGGCGTGAGGGGCGTGCCCATGGCGCAGCCCCTGGTCTGCGATCAATATCTGAGGTTGTATCTGCCCTATACCTTGACATACCCGTCAGTTAGGCATGTGGAAAAGTCTCCGACCCGCGTGACGCCGCGAAGTCATCCCAGAAAGCGGGACACCATGCTCTATGAGCGGATAAACAATGTTTGCAACATGAAAAAAGCAAAGGCAGGCGCGCGAATTCAGGTAATTATTACCGCGCAATCTGTGACTTTTTTACATGATGCCTGCACTATTTGCATGGTTGCCTGGAGACATCAATTTTCTTGATTTTTCGGCATAAAAGCCATTGTGTGTGCGGGGAAAACCTGTATGATCCCTTTAGCAATTCTCCTAAGGCTGGCCGTTGCATGTTGGTCAGAGTTGAGGGATCCAGGTGCACGATAGGGAAGCGTGAATAGAAAGACCACCGCTTCGAGCTTACAACCTGCATTCATCGGCTTCGGCAGGAGTTTACCTGCGCGGTAGATGTTCTCTACAGCTCCGGTTAGTAAGTGAAGAGGTTGATGAGTAGTTAGTTTCAAGCGTACTTAGTCTTGTAGCTCAGAACAGCCCCCAATAAGACAGCTAGCGGGCTCCTTCTCAGTAAGGGCAGAGGAGGGGTGTATCGAACCACAAACTTCTATCTCCTGGGATCAGCAATTCTCCGAGGCAGTTTTCCGTGACCAATCAGAAATTGACTCTTCTGCTCGTCACTGCGCCAGACTTCGCGTGGGTGCTCTTCTTCAGCTCTTCAGCAAAGCGCCAGGCGCCTGCCCCAGGCCGGCGCGAGAATTATCTGCCTAGCTCGCGAACAACGCTTTGGGGAAAGCGAAGTTGATGGGGCAGTAACGCGCAGGCGAAAAGCGCGTTGTCGATCGCTTAGCGCTCGCCAATCAAAGCCAAAACATTTCGGCTCCGACAAGGCTCTGATGAGACCGGCAGGAAGCTCTTGTCGAAAAACGATAGAACCGATCCACTAACCGATTCGCGGATTGCACTACGGATCAAAAAAGGGACATTCATGAAGCTTCTCAAGCAAGCAGCCTTCCTTCCCTCATTTCTCGCACTCATGGCAGTACCGGCCTTTGCAGGCGTAACCGTCAGCAGCCCCTACAACGGCGAGCAGGTCTCGTCTCCGTTTACGCTGTCGGCTTCGGCTTCAGCGTGTTCGTCGCAGTCCATCTCTGCGATGGGTTATTCCTTTGATAGCAGCTCTAATACGACGATCATCGACAACACTGCCATCAATGTTTCTGTCCAGGCGCCGTCGGGCACGCACACCCTTCATGTGAAATCCTGGGGCGACAAGGGCTCTTCCTGCGTGACCGATGTGACCATCACGGTGGCGGGGACCGGATCCACTGTAACCGGTGCCGCTGTGGTTCCTTCCGGCTCGGCGAGCGTGAGCAGCATTCAAGTCCTGAGCAACTGGAAGTTGCAACATGATCCTGGCACCACCGGCAGTTCCAGCGGTTCCATGAGCGTGGTCAGCTCGCCTTCCTACGGCGGCAGCGCCCGCAAGTTCGTCACCAAGTTTTCCGGTTCGGGCGGTGAGCTCTATGACGTGTCCTATGGCGACGACACCAGCGCCACCAACTTTTTCTATGATGGGTGGGTCTACATCAGCGGTTCGTCCTCGACCCTTGCCAATGTTGAAATGGACATGAACCAGGTGATGTCTAACGGACAGACGGTCATCTACGGCTTCCAGTGCGACGGCTGGAACGGTACATGGGATTACACGGAGAACGCAGGATCGCCGTCTAAACCGCATGACACGTGGCTGCACTCGAAAGCGGCATGCAATCCGCGCAACTGGAAGGTAAACACCTGGCACCACGTGCAGGTTTATTATTCGCGGAACTCGTCTGGAGTGGTCACTTACCACTCGGTTTGGCTGGATGGCACCGGGCAAACCATCAATGCCACGGTGCCCTCGGCGTTCGCCCTGGGCTGGGCTCCCACGCTGCTCACCAATTTCCAGGTGGACGGCGATGGAAGCGGCACACAAACCATCTATCTCGATGATCTGAAGATCAGTCGCTGGTAGCCAATGGGAAGGTTGCGCGCGGGGTTGCGTGCGCCGGTCCAGGGACACGCCTGAAGATCGCGTGGGGAGGGACAGCGAAGAGGCTGGACGGGCACGATGCCCGTCCAGCCTTTTTTTGAGGACTTTTGGCTCTGGAGGGCGCATTGTGCCGGGCGCCGGGAATCTGCGAAGATGGTAGTGCTATGACACGTCTCTGCTTCTGCAAGTGTATTTGCCGACCGTATCGGCCGCATCGAGGTATCTGCAACCATGGCGGTGGCCGCTGAGGCCGCCAAACTGCGCGCCCAGGGCGCCAATCTGGTGGACTTCGGCGCCGGCGAGCCGCATTTCGCCACGCCCCAGCACATCAAGGACGCGGCCATTGCCGCCATCCAGGCGAACTTCACCCGCTACACCGTGGTGCCGGGCATTCCCGACGTGCGCAAGGCTATCGTCGACCGGCACGCCGCCGACTTCGGCTCCAACTACACGATTGATGAAGCTGTTTTTACCACCGGCGGCAAGCTGGCGCTCTTCAATACCATTCAGGTGCTCGTCGACCACGGCGATGAAGTCATCCTGCCCGTACCCTACTGGGTCAGCTTCAAAGACATCATCCAGTACGCCGGCGGCAAGGTTGTGTTCCTCGAAACCAGCGAGGCCGAGAGCTTCCGCATCACGGCAGACGCCATCGAGAAGGCCATTACGCCGCGGACCAAGGCCATCATTCTCAACTCCCCGTCAAACCCGGCGGGCTCGGTGGTTTCGGCCGAGGACCTGGAGCGCATCGTTCACCTGGCCCACGAGCGCGGGATTTTCCTGCTTCTGGACGAGTGCTACGTGTACCTGAACTATGCCGGAAAATGCGTCTCCGGCGGCTCGTACACCTTCGCCAAGGAGCACATCGTCATTCTCGGCTCGCTTTCGAAGACTTACGCGATGACCGGCTGGCGGGCCGGCTACGCCCTGGCCGCCAAGCCGGTGGCTGCCAACCTGAGCAAACTGCAGTCGCAGTCCACCTCCAACGCGACCAGCTTTGTCCAGAAGGCGGCCATCGCGGCGCTGGCGGGGCCGCAGGAGTGCGTGAAGGAGTTCCGCGAGGAGTTCATCCAATTGCGCGACTACATGCTGGAGAAAGTCACGGCCATTCCGGGCGTAACCTGCACCAAGCCGGAGGGCGCATTTTACGTGTATCCGAACATGTCCGCGTATCTGGGCAAGGGCGGCATCAAGACCGCGACCGAGCTGGCCACGCGCCTGCTGCATGAGGCGCACGTGGTCACGGTGCCGGGCGAGGCCTTCGGGACGGCCGAGCACGTCCGGCTCTCTTACCCGGTCACCCGCGCGAATATCGACGAAGGCACGCGCCGCATGGGCGAGTTCCTGACGGGGCTGCGTTAAATGACAATGACCGGCCGGAACCAGGCCACAGGCAGAGCCGGAGCGACCGGCCGGAAATTCAACATATCCTGAAAACTTCAGGCATTGTGCGAATTGCCGGGAAAATACTTCGTTTCGCCCTGTGCAAACGTTATCCCGGTCCGGTAGGATATTTTTTCAATGTCGAAGTCGATCGATTTTCGTCCTGTGATTCTGGCCGGCGGCAGCGGTACCCGTTTCTGGCCTCGGTCCCGCCGCGCCCGCGCCAAGCAGGTTCTTGCGCTCGATGGCGAACGCTCCATGATTCAGCAGACGGTGGAGCGGCTCAAGCCGCTGGCCTCGCTGGAAAACACCTGGATCATCACCAATGAATTCCTGGCCCACGAGATCGCGGACCAGCTGCCGGGTCTGCCGGCCAGACAGATTGTGCAGGAGCCGGTTGCGCGCAATACCGCACCCGCCTGTGGACTGGCCGCTTTTCTCATCGAGAAAGAGAATCCCGACGCTATCCTGGGGATTTTTCCTTCCGACCACGTGATTGGCGACGAGCCGCGTTTCCTGAAGGCGCTGCAAAAGGGCATCGCGCTGGCTTCTGCCGGCGACAACATGGTGGTGCTGGGCATCGAACCGGTGCGCGCGGAAACCGGCTACGGCTACATTGAAACCGGCGACCTGACCACCGACGGCGATGCGCTGCACGTGCGCCGCTTCATCGAAAAGCCCAACCAGAACCGCGCCGAGGAGTTTGTGGCCGCGGGCAATTATTACTGGAACTCGGGTATGTTTCTGTGGTCGGCGCGTACGCTGGCCAATGCGGTGCGGGAGCACTTGCCGGAGACCGCGCCGCTGCTCGAATCCATTGCCGCAGCCTACGGCACGCCGCAGTTCGACGAGGTCTTCCGCAACCTCTATCCCAAGTGCGAGAACATCTCAGTGGATTACGCGGTGCTGGAGCCTCGCTCGGCGAAGGGCGAACACCTGTCGCACCTCTATTGCCTGCCCGCGGAATTCAGTTGGAACGATCTCGGCTCCTGGGCCTCGCTCTACGAGTACCAGCTGGATACGCGCCTGCGCGGCGACGCCGAAGGCAACGTGGCCGACAGCGGCGGACATCTGGCCATCGAAGTCCACGGACAACTACGTCTTCAGTCCCCGGAAATTCGTCGCTTTGGTGGGCGTGGAGAACCTGGTGGTCGTGGATACCGAAGACGCGCTTCTGATCGCCCATCGCGACCATTCGCAAGACGTGGGCAAGATCGTGAAAGAGCTGAGCAGTACAGGGCACAAGGAACTGATTTAACTCAAAACTTTGCCATGCCGGCACTACCCCCAGCCAGCGACAAACCTGTGCACTTAAGAACACCAGCAGATCCCTCGACTCGTCTCGCTCACTCGCGACGATAAAGCGAGTGCCGCGCCCCGGCGGTACAATGCTTGGGTACTCAGCAGACAGCACCGCCTGAGACGGGGGTACAATGCCCGAAACCATCGATTGGCCGCGGCGCGCTACTGCGCGGCCGCGCCGCCACACCCTGATCTTCCTTCTTATTCTCGTTGCCATCATCGTTCTGTGCGCCAGTTCGGTCATTTCCTACTGGGTGGACCTGCAGTGGTTCGGCTCCCTGGGTTACGGCCGCGTCTTCTGGACCACGCTGCGTATTGAATGGATCGTGTTCGCCGTTTTCACCGCGGCCACGTTTGCGATCCTGTTCGGCGCATTCGCGTTCCTGCGCAGCGCCCACGCCGCCGACCTGCCCGGGACCCATACCATCCTCATCGGCGGACAGCCCTTCGATCTGCCGGTCGAAAAGGTTCTGGGCTGGCTGGCGCTGGGGCTCTCGGCGCTGATCGCTCTGGGAACCGGCGCAGCGATGAAGGCGCAGTGGCCGACCTTCGCTCTCTACCTGCATGCATCGCGAACGGCGGGAATTGCCGATCCCATCTTGGGCAAGCCGCTCGGCTTCTACCTGTTCACACTGCCCCTGTGGCAGGCCGTCGCCGGTTGGCTGACGACGATGGCGGTTCTGGTCTCCATCATGGCTGCGCTGTTTCTGCTGGTGGCCGGCGGCGGGCGAGCCATTACCGGCCGCCTCAGCAGCAGCGTGCCGCTGCCCTGGCGCGGGGTTTCTTGTGCACTGGGCTTCCTGCTGCTCACCCTCGCGTTCAACGCCTATATCGGCCGCTTCGCGCTGCTCTTCCAGCACCACACCATCTTCGACGGCGTGAACTACACCGACGCGCACATCACGCTGGGGGGCATGCTGGTGGTCGCGGTGGCGCTGATCATCGGTGCCGGTATTGCGATTTTCAGCGGCGCAACCAAGCCCCGGGGCGTGTTGCTGGTCGCGGCCGTTGCCCCCGGCATCGCCTGCTACGTGGCCGTGGGCATCGCCGGCTGGTACGTGACCACCTTCCTGGTTAAACCCAATCAGCTCGATCGCGAGCGGCCTTACATCGCCAACAACATCGCCTTCACCCGCCAGGCCTACGGGCTCGACCGCTTTCAGCAGAGCGAGTTTCCCGCCGAGACCACGGTAGCCGCCGCCGACCCCAATGCCAACCAGGCTACGCTCGATAACATCCGCCTGTGGGATGTCGAGGCGCTCAAGGACACGCTGCGCCAGGTGCAGGAGATTCGCACCTACTACGATTTTCCCGACATCGACATCGACCGCTATAAGCTGAACGGCACGCTGCGTGAAGTGATGCTGGGAGTGCGCGAGCTCAACCAGGACAAGCTGCCGGACAGCAGCCGCAACTGGATCAACGACAAGCTCATCTACACGCACGGCTACGGCATCACCATGAACCCGGTGAACGGCTTCACGTCCGAAGGGCTGCCCGACGCTGTATCTGTCAAACATGCCTGTACAGAGCACCGTGGCCGGCCTCAGCGTCACGCGCCCTGAAATTTATTTCGGCGAGCTCACCAACGCCGACGTCTACGTGAAGACGCACCAGCAGGAATTCAACTATCCCAATGGCCAGACCAACAATCTGAACACCTACGAAGGCACCGGTGGCGTTGCCATGGGAGGTTTTCTGCGCCGCGTGCTGATTGCCTTCAACCGCGGCGACCTGGGCAAGGTGCCCTTCAGCGACGACATCGACGCCAACAGCCGCCTGCTGATGCGGCGCAATATTCTCAACCGCGTGGCTGCCATTGCCCCCTTCCTCACCTTCGATCCCGATCCCTATATCGTGGTCGGCGACGATGGCCGCCTGCAGTGGATCATCGATGGCTTTACCTCCTCCGACACCTACCCCTATTCTGTACACGCCGGCCTGGGCAACGGCGAAGTGAACTACATGCGCAACAGCGTGAAGATTGTGGTTGACGCCTACGACGGCACCACCACCTTCTACGTCTTCGACAAACAGGATCCGATTCTGGCCGCGTGGCGCGGCATCTTTCCCGCGCTCTTCAAGGACGCGTCGGCCATGCCGCCCTGGCTGCGTGCGCACGTGCGCTATCCTGAGCTGCTGTTGAGCCTGCAGGCCGACGTCTATGGCCTCTATCACATGACCGATCCCGAGGTCTTTTATAACCGCGAAGACCAGTGGACGGTGGCCACGCAGACCGGGCAAACCAGCGGCGGCGACCAGGGCACACAGGAGATGCAGCCGAATTTCGTGCTCATGACCCTGCCCGGCGAATCGAATCTGGAGTTTGTGGAGATTCTGCCATTTACGCCCATCAACCGCAACAACATGATCGGCTGGATTGCCGCGCGCAGCGATGGCGCGCACTACGGCACCGCGGTGGTGTACGACTTTCCCAAGACGCGGCTGGTTGACGGCCCGCAGCAGATTGAAGCGCGCATCGACCAGAACGCGCAGCTCTCCGGCCAGCTTACGCTGTGGAACCAGCAAGGTTCGCACGTGATTCGCGGCAGCCTGCTGGTGATTCCCTGCGGTAAGGCGCTGCTTTACGCGGAGCCGATTTACCTGCAGGCGGAGCGCAGCCCCATGCCGGAATTGCGACTGGTGGTGCTGGCATTGCAGGACCGCCTGGCCTACGGACCGAACTTTGAGACTGCGGTAGCTTCATTGTTCGGCGCAGGCTCATCGTCCGTAAGCGCAAGCGAGTCGCCGCAGGCCGCTGCACCGTCTCAAACCGGAGCCGGAGGCGCGCAACCGGCGACCGTGGACGTGAGGACGCTGGTGGGGCAGGCAAGCCAGGACTTCGATGATTATCAACGCCTCACTTCCGAGGGCAAGCTGAGCGAGGCCGGCCAGAAGCTCGACGACCTGAAGCGCATATTGGGCCAGTTGAGCCAGAGGGCGAAATAGACAAGCCACGGATCTTGTTCACCCGCTTCCAAGCGCACGCGCGACCGCTGCCAATCGACCTGCGGCATCGGCGGTCGCGGCGCTACCATGACGAAGTCCGATGAGGAGCCCAACCGTGAAGATTCTCATTACCGGCGGAGCCGGATTTCTGGGTGCACGCCTGGCGCGAGAGCTGCTCAACCGCGGCCATCTTGACAATCGCGCCATCGACGAACTGGTCCTCGCCGATCTTGCACCGCCCCCGGCCGATCTGCTTGCCAATGCCCGCGTCCGCGCCCTCACCGGCACACTGCTCGCCCAATCCCCTCCTCTGTCCGCGGAAGGCTTCGACGCAGTCTTTCACCTGGCCGCGGCCGTTTCCGCGGAGTGCGAAGCCGACTTCGACCTGGGCATGCGCTCCAATATCGATTCCACGCGCGCCCTGCTGGACGCCTTGCGGGCGGCAGGCAATGCGCCGCGCTTCGTTTTCTCGAGTTCGCTTGCCGTCTTCGGGTCCGATCCCGGCTTACCCATGCCCGCGGTGATTCGCGCTGACACGCTGCCCACGCCGCAGTCCTCCTATGGCATGCAAAAATTTATTTGCGAACAGTTGATTGCCGATATGACGCGCAAGGGCTTTGTGGACGGCCGGTGCGCGCGGCTGATGACGGTGGTGGTGCGCCCCGGACGCCCCAATGGCGCAGCCTCCGGGTTTCTCTCCGGCATTATTCGCGAGCCGCTCAACGGCGAGCGAGCCGTTTGCCCGGTAGCGCCGGAGACGAAGGTGGCGCTGGCTTCGCCCGCGCGCGCCATAGAAGGATTGATTGCGGTGGCCGAAGCCTCGCGCCAGACGCTGGGCGGCCGTGTGGCGCTGAACCTGCCGGCGTTGACGGTGAGCGTGGGTGAGATGCTCGATGCGCTCGAGACCGCAGCCGGCGCAACGGCACGGGCGCTGGTGCGCTTCGAGCCCGATGCCACCATTGCGAGAATCGTCAACAGCTGGCCGGCCGTGGTCGACAACACCCGCGCCGCCCGGCTGGGCCTCGCACCGGATCCGAATTTTCTCTCCATCGTTCGCGCGCACCTGGCCGCGCATCCCGCCGTGGCCGGCCTTGCATCCACAACTTTGCGTAGCTGAAATCCCGAAATTCCATGGGCAGGAGCCATTGTCATGCCTCGTTTCGCCGCCAACCTCAGCATGATGTATCGTGAGCACGATTTCCTCGACCGCTTTGCCGCCGCCGCGCGCGACGGCTTCACGGCCGTCGAGTATCTCTTCCCTTATGAGTACCCGGCCGAAGCGCTGGCCGCGCGCCTGCAGGAAAACGGCCTGCGCCAGGTACTGTTCAACGCGCCGCCGGGCGACTGGAACGCCGGCGAGCGCGGCAACGCGGCGATTCCCGGCCGCGAGCAGCAGTTCCGCGAAGGCTTCCTGCAGGCTCTCGACTACGCCCGCGTGCTGGAGTGCCCGCGCATTCACGCCATGGCCGGCTTGCTGCCCGCCGCAGGCGATCGCGCACGATTCCGGGCAACATTCGTCGCCAATCTGGCCTGGGCCGCGGAGCGCGCCCAGGCGGCCGGCGTCGATGTGCTCATCGAGCCCATCGCGCAGCGCAATATTCCCGGCTTCTTCCTTAACCGTCAGGAGGAGGGACACGCGATCGTGGCCGAGATCGGCAAAGCCAATCTGAAGGTGATGCTCGACTACTTCCACTGCCAGGTGGAAGAGGGCGATCTGGCCGTCAGGACGCGCAAATATCTGGGCGAGCAGCCCTGCCGCGTCGGCCACATCCAGATTGCCGGCGTCCCCGAGCGCCACGAGCCTGATACCGGCGAAGTCCGGTACGCCTACCTCTTCGACTTGATCGACGAGCTGGGCTATGAAGGCTGGATCGGCTGCGAGTACATCCCAGCAGCAGGAACATCGGAGGGCCTGGGCTGGTTCGGGGAGCGGTCCAGAGAGCGCCCAGGCCGGTAGCGCCTATTCCACCCCAAACGTAAACGAGGTCGTGGACTTGAAGGTCTCTCCCGGCCGCAATAGCGAACTGGGAAAATTGGCGTGGTTGGGCGCGTCGGGAAATGCTTGCGTCTCCAGGCACAAGCCCGTGCGCTGCGTGTATTTCTTTCCGTGCCGTCCGGTCACCGACCCATCTAAAAAATTGCCGGTGTAAAACTGCACGCCGGGTTGGGTTGTCTCCACCGTCAGGGTGCGCCCATGCTCGGGCTCGGTCACGCGGGCGGCGCCGCGCAGGGTTCCTGGCGTGCCGTTCACCACAAAGTTCTGGTCGTAGCCTCTGGCCATGACGAGCTGCTCAAAGTTCTCCTTGATGCGCTCCCCCACCGCGTGCGGGGTGCGGAAATCGAGAGGCGTTCCGGCTACCGAAGCAATTTCACCCGTAGGAATCGACCCTGCGCCGGTGGGCGTGTAGTGGTTCGCGCTCAGTTCCACCATGTGCCCCAGAATGTCTCCTGCCTCGTCGCCGCGCAGATTGAAATAGGAATGGTTGGTAAGGTTCAGAATCGTCGCTTTATCCGTGGTCGCGGAGTAGTCAAGGCGCAGCGTCTTGCCGCTGAGCGTATAGCGAACCTTGGCCGTCATGGTCCCCGGGAATCCCATATCGCCGTCGGGGCTCACGTGGGTAAATTCCACGCCGCCAGCCACTTCTTCCGCCTTCCACACATAGCGGTCAAAGCCCACCGGGCCGCCGTGCAGTGCGTTGGGACCGTTGTTGATGGGAATCTGGTACGTCGTGCCATCAATCGTGAACTGGCCCTTGGCAATGCGGTTGGCGAAGCGCCCTACCACTGCACCCTGGTAGCCGTTCGCGCCCTTCAGATAGGACTCCAGGGCGTCAAAGCCAAGTACCACGTCGGCCACTTTACCGCTGCGATCAGGCGTGCGCACGCTTACCAGGTGCGCTCCAAAATCGGTCAGGCGGACTTCAATCTCTCCGCTGCTTAACGTGAAAAGTTGAACATCGACACCTTCGTGGGTCGCACCCCAAAGCGATTTCGTCATGCCATTCTCCCTCGTGCAGAACCGACCGCACGCCAGCTGTGCGCCGCGGCGGAATCAAGCGTCTTAGGAATACTAAACCTTAGCGCCGTGGGCCTCTGTGCAGACGGCGCGCAAGCACAAAATCCACAGACCGGGAATACCCTCGGTCCGGAACGCAGCCCGTCCCCTCCTGGTCAACGATCCCCTCCTGCTCGACGCCGCAATCGGCCTCCCGCCCTGCACGCTGGATGTGACGGCCTTCACAGTGCGAAATCCGCCTTTGGCGGAATGTCATTCTATGTCCAATTCACGCCGCAACTTTCTGCAGTCCGGCGCGGCGCTGGCTGTGGGTCTGGCCAGTGTGCCGCGGTTGCTCAATGCCCAGTCTCCAGCCTCCGGTACTGCGCCGCAATCGGCTTCCCCGCCGGCCGCTGCCGCCGTCCAGCTCCCCCGCATCAAATTCGGCAGCACCGAAATCAGCCGCCTCGTCCTGGGCGTCAATCCCCTCTACGGGTTCGCCCACTACAACAACAACTTTGCGCGCTCCATGGCCGAGTGGTACACCCAGGACAGAGTCTGCGAAGTTCTCCATCGCGCCTCCAGCTATGGAATTAACGCCTTCAATTACGTCAACATGGGCCGCGCTCCGCAGGATCTCGAGCGTTTCCAATCCCAAGGCGGCCGCATGCACCTCATCATCCAGGTCACGGCGCGCGACGACGCGGGCGCCCTGGTCAAGAACCTCAAGCCGCTGGCCTTGCAGCGCCGCGGCGAAGAGATCGACCTCGCCTTTCGCAATGGAACCATGGCTGCCGAGCATGACTGGTGTAAGCGCGCCCGCGATCTTGGCGTGTTAGTCGGCGTCGGCACCCACAAACCTGAAGTCATCGCCTGGGTCGAGGAGAAGGGCTGGGATGTGGATTTTTACTCCGGCTGCGTCTACAACCGGACCCGCTCTGAAGAGGAATGGCGGCAGACCCTCAACGGCCGGCTGATGGAGATGCCGGGTGAAACCTACATGCAGGGCGACCCGGCGCGCATGTACAGCGTGATGCGTCAGACCGCGAAAACCTGCTTTGCCTTCAAGATCCTGGCCGCCGGACGCATCGATGGTGATGCTGTAGCTGCGGCCTTTCGCACCGCTTTTCAAAGCATCAAGCCCAATGACGGCGTCTACATCGGCGTGTACCCGCGCTACAAAGACGAAATCAAAGAAAACGCCGAACTTGTAGCCGGCATTCTCGCTGTCTGACCGGCGCGGGCGCGACAGAATTCAGCGTCGGATTTGCCGGCCCAAATTGGACTCTGGGAACCGGTTAAAGGAAGGGGAAATCGAAACGAAGAAGCTGGTCCTGAGTGGTGGGCGCTGCAGGATTCGAACCTGCGACTTCCACCGTGTGAAGGTGACACTCTACCGCTGAGTTAAGCGCCCGATTTTCATGCTGGCAGGCAGGAGAGAGTCAGGACACGCCAGCGGGGCATCCTGTAGGTTAGAGTAACACCAGCACACGCTCGGGGCCAAGCCGCCGTTGCTTCCGTGGAACGGCTGCTGGATCCCGGCAAATTTATCGATGCGCTTGAAGTTCAGGTCAAAAGTCAACTGGGGCCGGCTGGCAGCCGAATTGGCCGGCGGTGGCGAGGCACTGCCCGGGTTTTGGGCGCCGGCAGCGTCCTTCCCAGACCCCCGGGCGGCGAGCCGGCTGTTGGATTGCTGGGGCAGTCGACCGGCGGCCAGCGCGGCTGAGCCAGGTGTTGCTTTCGCCCCCACTCCGGGGCGTAAGCTCTTCTCGCGAGCCACTTTCCGGCCGGGAACTCCGGAGGGCGATACGGGTCCCGATGCCGGCGGCTTTGACGCGGAAATTCCCGAGCCCGAAGGCGATCTCGACGCGCAACCTTCGGACCCGGATGGGGTTCCACAGGATATGGCGACCTTGGTGCTGGACAAGCCGAGCCTGGGAGTGAGCCAGGGCCCATGGCCTGAGCGCGTTGCGAGCCCGCGCGGGAACCTGCGCGCAGAGATCGATCCGGGCGGCGACGCCGCGGTAATGCTGCGGGTTGCGGCTGGAGACGAAGCCGGCTTCAACTCCCTGGTCATGAAGTACCACCGGCCCATGATTCACTTCCTCTACCGCATGGTCCATAACCAGGCCGTGGCCGAGGAGCTTACGCAGGAGGTTTTTCTGCGTGTGTACCGGGCGCGGGCCAGCTACCGGGCCGAGGCGCGGTTTACCACCTGGCTCTACCGCATCGCCACTAACCTTGCGGTGAACTACGCACGCGATACGCGCCACGAGCGGGCCGCGCAGACGGTCTATCTGGACGCTCCCGACGCGGAGACGGGCACCACGCCGGACGTGGCCGACGACGAGCTCTCTGTGGAAGAGCGGCTGCTGCGCGACGAGCGCATGGCTGCCATTCGGGCCCACGTGATGGAACTGCCGGAGCGGCAGCGTACCGCGGTGCTGATGCATAAGTACCAGGGCATGGATTACAGGCAGATTGGTGAGGTGCTCAACCTGAGCGAGTCGGCGACCAAGTCGCTGCTGTTCCGCGCCTACCAGACGCTGCGCGGAAAGCTGAAGGATTTTGTTTAGTCGAGAAGGATGGGGTAAGTGAAAACAGCCGGAGGGGACCGGTGGAGAGTGGGTAGCAGCAATGAAGGACTTGAAGACAAGTTGCCGGAAGATGGACGCGGAGCTGGCCGATCTGCTGCTGGAGCCGGAGAGCGCATCTGCCGAGGTTCGGGATCACGTTGCGAAGTGTGAGGGCTGCAGCCAGGAGTTGGAGTCGCTGCAGGCTACGATGGGCCTGCTGGATGCTTGGGAAGCTCCGGAGCCGAGCCCCTTCTTCTTTACCCGGCTGAATGCGCGCGTGCGCGAGGAGCGCGAGGCGCAACCGGCCGGATGGCTCAACCGTATGCGCGCCCGCTTTGCGTATGGCCCACGGATGCATGGGGTGCATGCGCGTCCGCTGGCTGCCCTGGCCCTGACGGTGATGCTGTTGCTGGGGGGAGGAACGTATCTGAGCGTCAGTAAATTGATGCAGCCGCCTCAGCAGGCCAGCGATGCTGTCGTACACGATCTGCAGACGCTGGACAACAACGCCCAGGTGCTGGATACTCTGGAGAATCTTTCCACCCCGAGCAACAACGGCGATTAGTACGGCGAGCGTGAACCTATGCGGTTTCCCGGGTTTTCAAGAAAGCGAAACCCAGGCAGCACGCAGCGCCCAGGCATTGCTGCATTGAACGATTTGGCGTCCGTCGGGAATGGGGCCAGGAGAGAGTTGTGATCAGGAGAGCCAACGCGGAAAGGGTGCGTCGAGCGGGAGTGCGGCCGCTCGCGGGGGCCTTTGGTGCGGCGCTTCTGGGCCTGTTCCTGGGCTTGGCCCTGGCTTGCTCGCCGGTCACCGCGCAGGGCCAGCGCGGCGGTGGACGCGGCGCGCACTTTGCCCGGCCCGCGGGACGGGCCAACGCCCCGCGCAGCCAGGGCGAGCGCCCCGGGCGGCAGCAGCAGCAACCCTACCGCCGACAGCCCTATGCAGGCGGACAGCCGTATGCAAATGGCCGCCAGCAACAGCCTTATCAACGCCAGGAAAATCGGGGCCAGGAAAATCAGGGCCCGCAACAGAACTACGCCCGGCCTGGACAGAACCCTACGAGCGGCTACGGCCGCGCCCAGAACTACGGGCGGCAGCAGAATTTCGGCAGGCAGCCCTACGCCCAGCCCGGTTACCAGGGCGCGCCCGGCTACGGGCGCCCAGGGCTGCCGTCGGGCCGGCCCTATAGCTATCCCGGCGCCTACCCCCCGGGCCATCTGGGCTCGTGGCTCAATCAGCATCAGAACGTGCCGCTGCAGGGCCAGGAACAATTACTCCGCAACGATCCCAGTTTCCGCCGCCTTCCCCAGGGCGATCAGCAGCGCCTGATGCACCAGCTCCAGCAGGTGGACCGGATGCCGCAGCAGGAGCGGGAGCGGCGCCTGGCGCGTGCCGAAATCATCGAGCACATGTCGCCGCAGCAGCGCATGGAGCTTAATCAATCCAGCCGGCAGTTACAGGCCTTGCCCGCCGGCCGGCAGCAATTGGTCAAGCGTGCGTTCCAGGACCTGAGCTCTGTTCCGCTCGATCAACGCCAAACGGTGCTGGGCTCCGAGCGCTACCAGGAGATGTTCTCGCCGCAGGAGCGAAACATTCTCGGCAGCCTGCTCCAGGCAGAGCCTTACGAGCCGCCCCGTTAAGAGCAGCCCCGATAAAAGCAGCGAAAACGGTCTGAGCAAGACGCTTGCTGCTCCCCCGTCGGCCGTATGGTACATTGGCGCCATGATCCAGAGAGGGTTGATCTTCGTCGCGGCGCTGCTGCTCGCTGTCCAGTCGTGCCCCGTCGCAATCGGACAATCCAAAGCCTCTGCGCCCCCCAGCCTCTCGACGACTCCGATGATTCACGCCAACGAGACTCATGCTGCGCCCGCGGCCGGCCAGCACACCGCACCCGCCACTGCAGCCTCTTCGAACCCGGTGAGCCCCCCAACGCCGGCCGACTGCCTGAACGGCAATTGCGACTATCAGCCCCCGCACATCACCATCGCCACACCCGCTCCCGCGCCTGCACCCTGGCCGTGGCAGGACCGCATCGCCTGGGGCGCAAATATTGTGCTCGTGGTGCTCGGGTACATCGCCATCCTGGTTGCTCTTTCGCTGTTGCGCAAAATTGAACGGCAAACCCGCTATGGCGAAGCTGCGGCTCAGGCCGCGCAGGAGAGCGCGCAGGCCGCTTTGCTCCACGCCCAGGCCGCACGCGATGCGGAGCGGCCGTGGATCCTGATGAACGTGCGCCCCTCGCAGACCGTAGACAACGGATTCTCTATCATGGCAACCAATCGCGGCCATAGCCCCGCTCGCATCGTCTCCACCATTGACGAGATCGTAAGCGCCATCGATGAGGGGCACCTGTCCGCCACGCCCGAGTTTCGAAGCCAGCCTGCAGAGCCGGAAGATCCCATCATCCTGCTCCCCGGCGAAACCACCGAGCTTCTTACCTTCAGCCGTGCCGATGTGAAGCGCATTTGCGAGAACGAGGAACGCCTGGCCCGGGTGGAAAGATGGGAAGAGAAAATCTTCCTCTACGGAACCGTAACTTACCGCGATCTGGTGGCTACCGACGACGACGACCCCGCCTACCAGAGTTCCTGGTTCTGCTGGTATATCCACGGCCGCCAGAAAAGCGGTATGGTGATGGCCGGGCCCCCCGCCTACAACCGGCACACCTGAGAGCAAGCGGCATGACGAATCAAGCGGCGGCCATTCGACCTCGGGCCGCGCCGCTGCTGCTTTCACGCCCAGTTCTCTCTCTGCCGCGAAGGCTTCCTGGCTGCTAACCTCGGCGACTCGCCCGGCATCGGTACACTAGAGGTAGAAGCGGCTCATCGCCAGAATGAAAGAATTCCCAACCGCAGGCTCCAAACGCCGCCGCCACAATCGGTGGCTGGTGCTTATTGCCATCTACAAGTTGCTCCAGGCGCTGCTCTTCATCGCCATTGGCGTGGGTGCGCTGCGCCTGCTGCATAAGGATGTAGGCGATATGTTTGCCACATTCGCCGACCGGCTGCGCTTCAATCCGGAATCGCGCTTTGTCAATTTCATTCTCGACGAGGCCTCGCTGCTCAACGACCCGTTGCTGCGGCGCATTGGAGCGGCGGCTTTTTGCTATGCGGCACTGGGTTTGGCCGAAGGCATTGGCCTGTACCTCGAAAAGGCCTGGGGCGAAATACTGACGCTCTTCATCACCGCCTCCTTCCTGCCCTGGGAAGCTGTCGAAGCAGTCAGGCGGATCACCTGGATACGGTTCAGCCTCTTTACGATCAATATCCTGGTGTTCTTTTACCTGCTGGAAGTGATTGCCGAGGAGCGGCGCGTGCGCCGCGTGCGCAAAAAGGGCCGATGAGCTGAGGCCAAAGCAGAGCCAGGCTGACTGAATATTGCGATATTTCGCTTTTCATTCGCTTACCACGCTTCGCCCGTTCTGTCCAGCAGGAGAATCGAAGCAGTAAACACTACGTATTGTATATGCACAATTGATTAACACTATATTTATGGTTTCGCCCCTTCCTGTGTCCCGGCGCACACTCCGCACCGTTTTTCCACTTGGCCATCACAGCGAATCGGGTTACTATCGATTCGTGGAGCAATTTGGAGTCAAGTGGAGTAACAGGGGCCACTCGGAAGCTTTCAAGCCCATCTTACTCCCCGTGGAGGCGATTCCTGCCACCACTCAGCCCTGGGAACCAAGCCGGCTAACCGGCGAAAGGGCCAGTAATTTGAGGCGCGACGCATGTTTCGTGGCAACCAGCGGGCGAAGGTCGATGAAAAGGGACGGCTGAAGGTCCCCTCCGCCTTCAAGCAGTTGCTGGATGCGCAACATGTGACGCAGTTTTACGTAACCAGCTCGGACGGCAAGACCGCCGAGGTCTGGCCGCTGCCGGAGTGGGAAAAGCGGGAAGCGCAACTGGCCGAGTTCAGCACCATGGACGACGCCGTTCAGAAGTACCTGAACCTGACCAGCTATTACGGTCAGCAGGTGGAGATGGACAACCAGGCGCGCATCGTTCTGCCGCAGATTTTGCGGGGCAGCGCCAAGCTGGACGCCGAGGTAGCGGTGATGGGCAAGATCAACTACCTGGAAGTCCACAACCTGGCGCAGTTTGAAGAGGCGTTGCCGGCCAGCACGTTGACTGCGGATGACCGCAGGGCAGTAGCGGCGATTTTGAACCGCCGCAGTTGATGGAATTGACGTTGATCCCTTCAGAGGGAAGCACATGAGGCAGCCGAACGAACGCCATGTGCCAGTTCTTTTAGAAGTTGCGATCGATCTTCTCCGTGTGCGTCCTGACGGGACGTATGTGGACTGCACGCTGGGCTTGGGCGGACACGCCGAAGCCATTCTCCGGCAGCTGGGGCCTTCGGGACGGCTGATCGGATTTGATCGTGATCCAGAGGCAATGGCACTCGCGAAGGGCCGCTTGGAAGAGATTCGCGAGCCATTGCAAGACAGGGCGCCGCATGTCGAATTTGTTGGAGCGGCGTTCAGTTCCATCGCCGGGCACGTTGCGCCGGGCACGATTGACGGCATATTGGCGGATTTTGGCGCCAGCAGCATGCAGTTCGACGAAGCACACAGGGGATTCAGTTTTCAGGCGGACGGGCCTTTGGATATGCGCATGGATCCGCGTTCCGGGCCGACCGCCGAACAAGTGGTAAATGAGGCGAGCGAGCGCGAGCTGGCAGACCTGATTTACGAATTCGGTGAGGAAAGGAGGTCGCGGACAGTCGCCAGAGCCATTGTGCGGGGGCGGCCGATTGCTACAACCCGGCAACTTGCGCGGATCGTAGCGTCGGCCGTCCCTCCAATGAAAAACTCTCCGATCCATCCGGCCACCCGCACCTTTCAGGCCCTCCGAATTTATGTCAACCGCGAGTTGGACGAAATCCGGGCCCTGTTCGAGGCCGCACCCAGGTTGCTTAAGCCCTCAGGACGCTTGGTTGTCATCAGTTTTCATTCTCTTGAAGATCGCATTGCAAAAGACAATTTTCGGGAAGGCGCCCGGCAAGGCGTATGGCAGATTTTAACCAAGAAGCCGACAACAGCCAGTGAAGAAGAGATCGATCGCAACCCGCGTGCACGCAGCGCGAAGCTGAGAGCGGGAGAAAAGACAGAGATCAGGGGTCAGCGATCAGAGATCAGCAAAAGCCCCCGGTTCGAGCGCCGTAGCGAACGGCAGATTTAGCGGAAAGTTTTTCGGAAAGTGGACGAGAAGTTTGAGGTTTGGGTACGAGGCTGGCTTTGCCAACGCATCAACTGATCTCTGAGCCCTGATCTCTGACCCCTGATTTCGGTGGAGGAACCCATGGCGGCATGTGCGACAACGTATTTCGAATCGGGCCGCGGATTGGCCCCGCGCATCGAAGAGCATAACGGCGAGCTGATGGCGCAGCAGCCGATGCGGCGCCGCAGGATGCGCACGCCGGAGTTCCACTTCGTCCATCATTTTGACAACTCCCGCCTGGTCAAGGCTCCCGATCCGGTGCGCGCGCGGCAGATGCGGGTTTTCTCGGCGGCCGTCACGGTGCTGTTCTCACTGATTATGGTTTACGGGCTGCAGCACTTCTACGCCATCGAGAGCAGCTATCATGTGGAGAGCGAAAAGGCAGTCCTGGAGCAGTTGCACGAGCAGAACCGCCAGCTCCGGCTCAGCGAAGCAGTGCTCACGCAGCCGGGACGCATCGACGCGATGGCCCGCCAGCTGGGACTGGCCGCGCCGCAGCCCGGTCAGGTGGTGCACCCCAATGCGCAGCCCAGTTCCAGCGCTCCTGTCCTGGCGCAGATCACGCCACCGGCAACGCCACTGCGATAAAAACAGCTCGGAATCGCTGCTTGCTATGATCAGCACGAGAGCTTTGTACCTGGCTTGGCCACGGGCTGTTAAGGCTGGAGCTTGATTCACGATGCAGGGAGCAGTTCAGTCCATTCGCGGGGCCGGCACACCGCGCGCATCGCGCGCAATTCCCCTCAAGCGAGGCCGCTTCTGGATCATCTGCCTCTTTTTTCTGCTCTGGACCTGCACCATCGCCGGCCGCCTGTTCTGGCTGCAGATCGTCCAACACAAGGAATACGTGGAGCGCGCCGCCAGGCAGCAGCAGCGCACCTTTGAGGTAGCGCCGCGGCGCGGCGTGCTCTACGATCGCAACCTGCACGAACTGGCCATGACGGTGCTGGTGGATTCGGTCTACGCCGATCCTGCGGAGATCGACAACAAGCAGGCTGCGGCGCGGACGCTGGCCGCCATCGTGCACGTGGACCCGGAAGATAACCGCACCACCGTAGCCGCCATTGCCGACCGGCTGGCCAACGGCCATAACTTTGCGTGGGTGGCGCGGCGCGTGCGCCCCGATGTTGCCGCCAAAGTGCGCGCCCTCAATATGAAGGGCATCTACTTCCAGAAAGAGTTCCAGCGCTTCTACCCCGACAACCAGATTGCCGCGCAGGTGCTGGGATATGTGGGCGTGGACGACAACGGGCTTGGCGGCCTGGAAGAAAAATTCGACGGCGAGTTGCACGGCGTGCCTGGCCGCATGTACACGGCCATGGACGCGCGGCGCGAGGTGGTGGTTTCGAGCGAACAAGATCCCCAGCCCGGCCGCAACCTGGTGCTCACCATTGACGAGAACATCCAGTTCATGGCCGAACGCGCGCTCGACCACGCCATGCAGAAGACGCAGGCGCTGAATGGAACCGTAGTGGTCCAGGACGTGCACACCGGCCAGATCCTCGCGCTTGCCATTCGGCCCACCTTCAATCCCAATGACTTTCGCCACACCACGCCGGCGCTGCTGCGCGATCACGCGGTAAGCGATGTTTACGAGCCGGGCTCGACGTTCAAGCTGGTGACCTACGCCGCGGCCCTCGACCAGCACCTGGTCACACCCGACGACATCATCGACTGCCAGGGCGGCCAGATCATGCTGGCCGGCTCTGTGATCCACGACGACCGCAGCGATCGCGGCATCGGCAAAGTGACGGTGGCCACTGCCCTGGCCCGTTCGAGCGACGTGGGAGTGATCAAGGTGGCGCTCAAGCTCGGTCCCGATCGCCTGTACAAGTACATTCGCGCTTTCGGCTTCGGACAGCGCACCGGCATCGAGTTGCCCGGCGAGACGCGCGGCCTGCTGCGCCCGGTCAGCCGCTGGCAGCCCGCCTCGATCGGCTATGTCGCCATCGGGCAGGAAGAGGCCGTCACTCCTTTGCAACTGGTTTCGATGGTTTCGACGATTGCCAACGGCGGCGTTTACTTGCCGCCGCATGTGCTGATGCCGCAGTCTCAAACCCCCGAAAATTCTGACCAGAAGTCCGCCCCACCGCAGGCGGCGGCGGTGCCATTCCGCGCGGATGAGGACCTGCCCAATCCCCTGCCCGACGGCGCGCATCGCGTCATCAGCACGCTGACCGCGGCCCAGATGCGCAAGATGCTGGAAGGCGTGGTGCTGTTCGGCACCGGCAAAGAAGCGCAACTCGACGGCTACTCTTCCGGCGGCAAAACCGGCACCGCGCAAAAGATCGATCCAGCCACGCACCGCTATTCGAAGACCATGCACATCGCCTCGTTCGCGGGGTTTGCGCCGGTGAACAATCCGGTCATCGCGGTCGCCGTCATTATTGACACGCCCAAGGGACAGTACTACGGCTCGAGCGTCTCCGCGCCGGTGTTTACCGAGGTGGCGCAACAGGTTCTGGAATACCTGGGCGTGCCGCACGACATCGCATTGAGCCCGCCCGATCTGGCGTCGAAGAAGCCAGAAGCGCCCATCACGGAAGACGATGACAGCGTGCAGGACCAAAACAGCGAAGATCTTCAGGCGCTCTACCAGGCGGCCAACGATTTGCCCAGCGACGACCCGCTGCGGCAGCCGGCGGCGCAGCCAGCGGGCGTAGGTCCGGTAAATCCAGTTGCGGGACAAAGGAACACAGGAACACAGGGACAAGGCAATCCCGGCGCGACGGGGGCGAAGGTCGAAGCAACCACGCCGTCCGCCGCACCCCCGGTAAAACCCACGCAGGTGGTGGTTGCCAACAAGCTGATGGCTGTGCCGGCGCTCACCGGCCTGACCGTGCGCGAGGTGATCGAGCAGGCTGCGGCGGCCGGATTCGATGTGGAGATTGCCGGAAACGGCGTGGCCCGCGAGCAGGTTCCGGCCGCGGGCGCGATGGTTCCGGCAGGCACCAAGATCGTGGTTCGCTGCACGCGGTAACCCCTCCCCGGGATCATCGTGCAAGTGATTGCGATGGCGCCAGATAGACGATATTTTTCGCCGACGGGCTTGACTTGGCGATGCGCGAGCCTGCGGGAAGCTGATTCCAGGCTGCGGCTTCTACAATCATCTTCGGGATGATCTGGAACGAACTCACCAATGAGATTTCGGCCGTCGATCGCGCGGGCAGCTCGGACGCGACCATCACCGGCATTGAGTACGACTCGCGGCGGGTGCGCGCGGGCCGCATTTTTGTCGCCATGAAAGGCGGCACGACGGATGGAAACCGCTACGTGCAGAAGGCGATTGCCGCGGGCGCGCTGGGCATTATTACTGACTCGGCCCCGACCTTCGACCATTTGGCCGTGTATGAGCCGGGGTTACCGGTGCTCGAGGTGGAGCATGGGCGGCGCGCGCTGGCCGAGGCTTCCGCCGCGTTCTTCGAGCATCCGGAACGGCGGCTGAGCGCGACTGGCATTACCGGGACCAACGGCAAAACCACTACGGCCTTTTTGACCGAGGCGCTGCTGAATGCGGCAGGGCAGAAGACGGTGCTCATCGGGACCATTGAATATCATGTGGCCGGCGAGGTGCGGCCCTCAGCGCACACCACGCCGGAGTCGCGCGACCTGTTCGAGCTGATGGCCGAAGGCGTGAACCGTGGCGCGACGGAATTAATCACCGAGGTGTCGAGCCATGCACTCGACCAGGGACGCATGGCTGGAATCAAATTTGACGTGGCGGTGTTCACCAACCTGACCCGCGACCATCTGGATTATCACCGCACCATGGACCGCTATTTTGCCGCCAAGCGCCTGCTCTTCGACGGCACCGTGTATGCGGCGCCGCGCGTAGCTGTGATCAACGCAATGGACTCGCGCGCGGAAGAACTGGCTGCGGCAGCAAGCGCGGCCGGCGCCGAGGTTCGCACGTACGGGATTGGCAAGGGCGAATGGCGTGCGGCGAACTACACGCTCACCCCCGGCGGCGCGGAGATTGAGCTGGAAACGCCGGCCGGTTCGGCGCATGTAAGCTCGCGCCTCGCCGGGGAGGTCAACATCCTTAACCTGCTGGCCGCGTTGACCGCCGCTCATGCGCGCGGCATGGCCTTCTGCGACCTGGCTGCCGCGGTTGCCGACCTGAAGCCGGTGCCGGGACGTTTTCAACCGGTTTCCTGCGGACAGCCATTCACGGTGATTGTGGACTACGCGCACACCGATGACGCGCTGCGCAACCTGACGGCACTGGCGCGGCAAATGACCGAGTGTGACAAGCGCCGCGTGATTACGCTGTTCGGTTGCGGCGGCGACCGCGACCGCACCAAGCGCCCGAAGATGGGCTACGCGGCAGGCGAAGGCAGCGACTACGTGGTGGCCACCAGCGACAATCCGCGCTCTGAGGACCCGCTTGCCATCCTGGCCGAGATTGAGCCCGCACTGCGCGCCACCGGCATCCAATATGTTGTCGAACCGGACCGGGCAAAAGCCATCCGCCTGGCTCTGGAAACAGCGGCGCCGGGAGACGTGGTGCTGCTGGCGGGAAAAGGGCACGAGAAAGAGCAAATCCTCGCGGATCGCACCATTCCCTTCGACGATGCAGAAGTAGCGCTTTCCATCCTGCGCGAAATGAGCTATTGTGAGGGGCAAGATTCCCTCAGGGGCTAAACAGGCTGCGGACAAACCCGTTGGGTGTGGGTGAACGGTTACAAAACCATCCCTCGGCGGCTAAAGCCGATCAATTTTGCTGGCTCGATTGGCACGACTGAAGTCGTGCCCTTTCAAAACCGGTGACCCGCAGAGTTTTTCCGCAACCTGTAAAGCCCGCGAAGTTTTTGCAGGGTTTTCAGCACGACTCAAGTCGTGCCCTGTTACAAGGCATGCCTCGCGCATTTTGGGCAACGGCCGGAGTTCGTATCCGGTTAGAAAAATGCATGGCACAAAAAACAGGCTTCGCGCACAAAGGGCCGATTCCGTTATTCGCGCGCGGATCACTGAAAGCTGAGAACTATGAAGTTGACGCTCGCAGAGGCGGCGATTGGCGCAGGCGCGGTGCTGGAAGCGCCGTCGAGCGTGGTGCAGGCAGGCGCGCTGGCCGCCGCAGGCTACTCCATCGACTCAAGGACGGTGCGGCCGGGCGAGTTGTTCTTTGCGGTGCGCGGCGAGCGGTTCGACGGCCATGACTTTGTGGCTGCGGCGCTGCAGCGGGGCGCAGTGGGCGCGGTGGTGGCGCGCGCGCGCGTCGCTTCCCTGCCCGATGCGGCGCTTCACCTGCCTCTGCTGGTGACCGAAGATCCGCTGCTGGCGCTGCAGACACTGGCCACGCATGTGCGCCGGCAATGGGGGCGCACGGTGGTGGCAGTTACCGGCTCGGCCGGCAAAACCACAACCAAGGACGCGATTGCCGCCGCGGTGGGCGCCGGCATGATCGTGCTCAAGTCGCAGGGCAACCTGAACAACGCCTTCGGGCTGCCGCTGCAACTGTTGCGCCTGGAACCGCAGCATGAGATTGCGGTGGTGGAGATGGGCATGAACCACTCCGGCGAGATTGCCGCGCTAGCCCGGATTGCGGCGCCGGACTGGGGCGTGGTGACCAACGTGGGCAATGCGCACGTGGAGAATTTTCCCGACGGGCAGGATGGCATTGCCCGCGCCAAGTTCGAACTGGTGGCTGCGCTGCCGGCCACGGGCGTGGCGTTTCTGAACTGCGACGATGCCTACGTGTCGCAATTCGGACGGGACTTGCTGGGGCGCGTGGTGTACTTCGGGCACGGCCCATGCGCCAATCCGCGCATTCTTTCGAGCAGCGAGGATGCCGCCGGGCTGCACATCGGCTATCGGGCTGGAGAACACGAAGGCCGCTTCACGCTGCAACTGCTGGGCGCGCACAACGCGCTGAATGCGATGGCGGCACTGGCGGTTGCGCTGGAAGCCGGCGTTGAAGAGGACGCGGCCATCGAGGCGCTCTCGCGGCTAAGAGCCGGTGACAAGCGGGGCCAGGTGGTGGAGCTGGCTGGAGCCAGCATTCTGAACGACAGCTACAACTCGAATCCTGAGGCGCTGCGGTCGATGATTGCAACCCTGGCCGCACGGCCTGCCGAGGGGCGGCGCATTTTGATTGCGGGCGAGATGCTGGAACTGGGCAACCAGGCGCCCGCGCTGCACGCTGCCTGTGGACGCGCGGCTGCCGAAGCCGGAATCGATGTAGTGGTGGGTGTGCGCGGCCATGCCGAGCATCTGGCCACGGCCGCCTGCTCGGGCGGCGCGACTGCGATTTTTTTGCCCGATGCCGAAGCCGCCGGTCATTGGCTGGCTGCAAATCTGCGGCCGGGCGATGTGGTCCTGGTCAAGGGCTCGCGCGGGGTGCGGCTGGAACGCGCCATTGAAGTGGCCAAAGAAATTCTCTCCGCGGCTGAGGTTAAATGAACTTCCGCCACATTCCCCAGGCCCTCGCGCTGCTCCTCTCACTCATCATCCCACTGCATGCAAGAGGAGCGATCAATCCAGCATGGACGCATCCGTTTCCGCCGTTCCGGATTGCCGGAAATCTCTACTACGTGGGCAGCCGGGATCTGGCGTCGTATCTCATCGCCACGCCCAAGGGGCTCATCCTGATCAACAGCGATCTGGAATCTTCACCGCCGCTGATCCGCTCCAGCGTGGAGAAGCTGGGGTTTCATTTTTCCGATGTCAGGATTCTGCTCATCAGCCATGCGCACTTTGATCATTGCGGAGGCAGCGAGCAGATTATTCGCGAGACGGGCGCGAAATATTTTGTGATGGATGCGGATGTGCCGGTGGTCGAGTCCGGCGGGAAGGCCGATTTTGTTTATGGCAATGACAAATCGATGCGCTATCCGCCGGCGCATGTGGATCGCGTGCTCCACGACGGCGATACGGTGAGCCTGGGGGGCACGGTGCTGACGGCGCACCTGACGCCGGGACACACCAAGGGCACAACCACCTGGACGCTCGACGAGCCGCAGGGCGGCCGCATGCTGCACGTGGTCATTGTGGGCGGCCCCAATGTGAGCAGCGATTATCGGCTGGTGGGCAACAAGGCGTATCCACAAATTGCGGTGGACTACAGGCGCGGGTTTGCGGTGCTCGGTTCGCTGCCCTGCGATATTTTTCTCGGCGCGCATGGAGCGTATTTCGGGCTGACGGAAAAGTATGCCCGCTGGAAGGCCGGCGATAAGGATGCTTTCGTCGATCCTGCCGGCTACAAGGCCTACGTGGCTGATCGCGAGCAGGCATTTGAAACGGAGCTGCGGAAGCAGATGCGGAAAAGACCTCGATAAGAGCGAGGTGCGATTTGTGCTTGTCGCAATTGGGGAGAGCACAGCACTCAATTCGTAAGAGCGCGAAGCTTCTCGTCGGCGTGGGCCACTGTAATTCCACCCAACCGGAAGACCTTGCTGCGCGAGCTTGCTCCTGAGACCAGCTCGATGGCTGATTTGGGCAGCGAGAAAGTTTCGGCAAGGAACTCGACGAGCGCCCGGTTGGCGCGGCCCTCGAGCGGCGGCGCATGCACGGCGATCTTCAGTTGCGCGGCGTCCCCTTCGCCATAGACTCCCGCGACAGCAGTCTTCTTGGCGCCGGGCTGCGCGCGCACGGCCAGCGTCACGCCACCGCTGGTGGCGCGAAGCATCAGGCCGTCTCCGCATCGCGCTGGGCGGCTTCCGCGCTCAAGCGATCGGCTTCCGCATGGGCACGAATGGCGTTGGGATCGCGCTTGCCGAACAAAGCGGTGCCCACGCGGATGCGGGTTGCTCCTTCGGCAATGGCCAACTCGAAGTCGCCGCTCATGCCCATGGAGAGCACATCGAGCCGCAGCAGCGGCTGGGCCGCGGCCCAGCGGTCGCGCCACCAACGCAGGCTGCGGAAACAGGCGCGTGTCTCGGCTTCCGGCGCGCCCCAGGGCGCGATGGTCATTAAGCCTCGAAGATCGAGATGAGCAAAATCCGGAAGCGCATCGAGAAGTTGCGACGTCTCGTTCGATTCAGGATCGAGTCCGGCCTTGGTTTCCTCAGGGCTCAGTTTTACCTCGATCAGGACCGGCAGGCGCTTGCCGCATTTGGCCGCAGCCTCGTTCAGGCGCTCGGCCAGGCGCAGAGAGTCCAGCGAGTCAATTCCGTCGAACAGCTCCACGGCGCGCGCCGCTTTATTCGATTGCAGATGGCCGATCAAATGACAATCCGTGCTCTTGCGTTTTGGACCGAGAGCAGTGGCTTTCGAGGCCCATTCCTGCACGCGGTTTTCACCGAAGAGTGTGAGGCCAAGACCGGCAGCTTCGACAATGCTTTCTGCGGAAAAGGTCTTCGAGACCGCCATCAGCTCGACTTCGCTGCGCGGGCGGCCCGCGGCGCGGCAGGCCGCGGCGATCCGCTCCTCAAGTTGTTCGAGATTTTGCTGGAGCCGGGTCATCTCATTGAAACCAGCTGGCGACGAGAGCGCCCTTAGCGCCCGTGCTCTTCGAGGAATTTTTCCACCTCGAGCGCGGCCATGCAGCCCGAGCCGGCTGCCGTAATAGCCTGGCGATAGCGACGGTCCTGCACGTCGCCGCAGGCAAAAACGCCGGGAATCACTTCGCCTTCATGCGTGGTGAAGACGTTGTTGGCGGTCTTGATGTAGCCATCGCCATCCAGGTCCATCTGGCCGGCAAACATCTTTGCGTTGGGCTCGTGGCCGATGCCCAGAAACAAACCCTCCACAGGCAGCTCGTCGATGCATCCGGTGGTCACGTCGCGCAGGCGCAGGCCCTTCACTTCTTTTTCCTCAACACCGAGCACCTCTTCGACTACGGTGTTGGTGCGCAGCTCGATGCTGGGATGAGCGATAGCCCGCTCCATCATGATTTTGGAGGCGCGGAAACGCTCACGGCGATGCAGCAGCGTGACCTTGCTGGCGAAGCGGGTGAGGAAGAGCGCCTCTTCCATGGCGGAGTCGCCGCCGCCGACGACGGCAATCTCTTTGCCGCGGAAGAAGAAGCCATCACAGGTGGCACAACTGGAAACGCCGTGGCCGATGAGCGCCTGCTCGCTGGGCAATCCCAGCCAGCGCGCGCTGGCGCCGGAGGCGATGATGAGCGTGCGGGTAGCAAACTCGCCGGCCGAGGTACGCAGTTCGATGGGGCGCTTGGCGAGGTCCACGGAGATGAGGTGGGCCAGCTCAAAGCTGGCTCCGAAGCGTTGCGCCTGCTTCTTCATGTTGTCGATGAGCTCGGGGCCCTGGATGCCTTCCGGCCATCCGGGAAAATTCTCCACCAGAGTGGTGATGGAGAGCTGGCCTCCGGGTTCGTGGCCTTCGAGGACCAGCGGCTTTAGGCCGGCGCGTGCGGTGTAGATGGCTGCCGTGAGTCCAGCGCAGCCGGACCCGAGTATCACGGTTTCATGTATGTCTGTCATGGCGTCCCGTTTCATTGTAGATGGCAGGGATCAGGGGTCGGAGATCGGAGAGCAGAGAATTCCGTGCCGGAGCCGTCCACAGGGGTTTATATCCACCTGCGGAAAAACTCGTTGGGTGTAGGTGAACGGTTACAAAAGCATCCCTCAGCGGCTAAAGCCGATCAATTTTGCTGGCTCGATTGGCACGACTGAACAGGCTGCCCAAAAAACTCCCGGAATTGAGCAACTGTGCGAATGAGAGTGCAGCAGGGGCTAAAAGCCCTTGTTCGTTTTGCACCCTTTATTGGCCCGGCTCAAGCCGTGCCCTGTGACAAGGCCCCTCATGCAAGAGTTTTCCGCAACCAGTGAAGTCGTGCCCTTTCAAAACTGATGGTCCGCAGAGTTTTTCCGCAGCCTGTTATATCCACCTGCGGATCTGCCGCCTCTCGGCGTCCCGAGGCGAGGACCTGATCTCTGATCACTGACTCCTGATCTCTGGTCTCTGATCTCTGCCCCCGTCATCCCTGGTGTGGAATAATCAGCCCCGTGACTTCTGCAGTTTCTGCTCATGCGTGGTTTCTTCTGGCCTGCGTCGCCGGCACGGTGGTGCTCCTGCTGGCGCTTGTCATCCGGCTGCGGCTGCACGCTGCCCTGGCGCTGATGATTGCGGCTCTGGCCCTGGGCGTGGGATCGGGAATGTCCATCCACCAAGTGCCCTACTCGTTCACCGCGGGGGTGGGCGCCATGATGGGACACATTGCGCTCATCATCGCACTGGGCGCCATCTTGGGTCAGCTCCTTTCGCAATCCACTTCGCTGGGCGAGGCGTTAGTGGACCGCTGCGGCCCACGGGGCCTGCCCTGGGCGTTGCTGGCGCTGGGCCTGGTGGTGGGCATGGCTGTTTTTTTTGAGGTTGGCCTGGTGCTGCTGCTGCCCATCGTGGTGGAAGCCGCGCGGCGCACCGGACGGCCGCCCTTGCTGGTGGGTATCCCGGTCATGGCCGGGCTCTCCATCATGCACGGACTGGTGCCGCCGCACCCGGCGGCCATGCTGGCCGTGACCTTGTACCACGCGGACATGGGGCGCACGATTCTGTGGGGGCTGGCGATCGGCATTCCCGCCAGCGCGCTGGGCGGTCCGGTACTGGGCGCGGTGCTGATGCGGCGTTGGGAGAAGAGGCGCGGCCACTCCGTCTACGAAGGTTTCGCACAGCCGGCGGTGGGTGCGGCGACAGCGATTGAGATGGGACGGGAGATTGTGCCCGCCGCGCCGTGGCGGGCCCTGGTGGTGATTCTGCTGCCGGTGGCGCTGATCTGCCTGGGAAGCTGGGCGGAGGAACTGAATGGGCTGCCGGGGCTGGCGCGCCAGTTCGTCGAAGCCGCCGGGTATCCGGACGTGGCCATGCTGATTGCCGTGCTGGTGGCGCTGGCCCTGCTGGGCGGCCATGTGCAGGATCCGGCTTACCGGGTACGCGGCGGGTTGCGCCGGCTGGTTGCCGACTCCTTTGCTCCCATCGCCGGGGTGTTGGTGATCCTGTCCGCAGCGGGCGGGCTCAGCGGTGTACTGCGGGATTCCGGGGCGGCGCAGGCCACGGTGGCGCTGGCCATGGGCGCGCATATTCCGCCCCTCATCCTGGCGTGGATGCTGGCCGCCA
Source organism: uncultured Acidobacteriaceae bacterium (assembly GCA_963725975.1). Lineage (GTDB taxonomy): Bacteria > Acidobacteriota > Terriglobia > Terriglobales > Acidobacteriaceae > Telmatobacter. The sequence continues at coordinate 165,655 of CAVSBA010000002.1, forward strand.
TTGTGCGCATCTCCATGGGATCGGCGACCGTGGCCATGGCCGTAGCCGCCGGAGTGCTGGCGCCGCTGGCCGCACACATGGGCGTGCGCCCGGAGATGCTGGTCATGGCCACGGGGGCGGGATCGCTCATCCTCTCGCACGTGAACGACTCCGGCTTCTGGCTGGTGCAATCCCTCTTCAAGATCGAGGTCAAGGGAACGCTGGCCAGCTGGTCGATTCTGGAGACGGTGCTGGCTGTGAGCGGACTGGGTTTGACCCTGCTGGTGAACGCGGTGGTGCGGTAAAGGCGAGGGGCGAGGGACTAGGGACGAGGGGCGAGGGGCGAGGGGCGAGGGACTAGGGACGAAGAGAGCAAAGAAACAAGCCGCCGGGGATCCTCTCGTCCCTTGTTCCCTCGTTCCCTGCTTTACCATGCACCCAGCAGCCGCCGCACCAGGATCAGCTGGCCGAGGTGATAGCCGTTATGGTCGGCCACCAGCAGGGCTTCTCGCAGAATGCTCTGGCCGCTGCCGTGGGGGATTTTGGCGTAGAGATCGGTCTTGGGATCGGCAACCAGCGCGCACATGGCCTTGAGGTCGCGGCGGAAGGCGCGCACCGATTTGTCCCACGCTTTCTCATCGGGAGGCGCGGGTGTCGCAGGCCAGTACTCATCCGGCCACTGGGGCGATTTGTGCCTGGCGTCGCGCGAAAACTCCAGAATGTCCCATTGCGCGATGCGCAGGTGCTCGAGCAGCTGCCAGGGCGAGTGCTCCGCACCTTTTGGTGTCTTGCCGCGCAGCGCGGCGGGAAGGTTCTTGATCGCGTCTTCGAAAGCGGCGTGGGCGTTGCCGCCGGTCAAAAGGGTGAGCAGCTGCTCGCGCAGAGCCTTGTCGCGGGCGGCTGCGGATTTGTCTCTTGGTGTCGCCATGGCATCCTCTCAGATTTTCAGATGACCGGTTTCAGGGGTCAGGTTTCAGCGGTCAGATTTCAGCTTCGCAGCGATTGATTCCTCGTCCCTGAGTCCCTCGTCCCTTAGTCTTCCCTCGTCCCTTAGTCCCTCGTCCCTCAGTCCCTTGTCCCTTAGTCCCTTGTCCCTTAGTCCCTAGTCCCTTGTCCCTCCCTTGTCCCTCGTCCCTGCTTTCCTCACCCCTCCAGCACCGCCCGCTGCGCCGCAAAAATCTCCTTCAATCCCGCCTCGGCCAAATCCAGAAGTCCGTTCAACTGGACGCGCGAGTAGCTTCCCTTCTCGGCCGTGGCCTGGGTCTCGATCAGTCCTCCGTCGGCGGTCATCACCACGTTCATGTCGACCTCGGCCTGGGAGTCTTCTTCATAGCAAAGGTCGAGCAGGGCCGTGCCGCCGACGATGCCCACCGAGACGGCGGCAACCAGCTGCTTGAGCGGCGACTGCTTGAGCGTGCCCGCCTTGACCAGCGCGTTGAGGGCGATGCCCAGAGCCACGGCGGCGCCGGTGATGGCCGCGGTGCGCGTGCCGCCGTCGGCCTGGATGACATCGCAGTCGAGGATGACGGTTCGCTCCCCGAGAGCCTGCATATCGACGGCGGAACGCAAGCTCCGGCCGATCAGGCGCTGAATCTCGTGGGTGCGCCCCCCGATCTTGCCCCGCTCGCTTTCGCGCGGCGTGCGCGTCACCGTGGAGCGCGGGAGCATGGAGTACTCGGCCGTGACCCAGCCGCGGCCGGAGTTGCGCAGCCAGCCGGGAACGCCCTGCTCAATGGTGGCGTTGGTCAGAACCCGGGTGTTGCCGAAGGAGACCAGCACCGAGCCTTCGGCGGTCTGAACATAGCCGGGGATCAGCGCCAGAGGGCGCAGCTGATTCGGGGTGCGGCCGGACGGACGGAAACAGGGCGAGTTTGCGGGCATAGGGGAATTGTAGAGGAGCAGGGACGAGGGACGAGGGACTATGGGACCTAAGGGACGAGGGACTAAGGGACGAGGGACTATGGGACAAGGGACTAAGGCCTAAGGGACGGCGGTGCCAGGATGGGAATGGCAGTTCCGGAATGGGAAACGATCGCACGTTTCTCTATCTAAGTGAGTTAACGCCATATTAGCTGGGGAGCGGGTTCCATTGTGGGACTCGCGGTGCAAGGCGACGCCGTGACCTTCAGTACGTCATCCCTTCCCTAATCAGGAACTTAGAAACGTTGTCCGAGTTTGGCACACTGCGTGTATTAGAAAAGGACAAAACCCGGAAAGGGAAAACAGGGAATAGCGGAACGAAGGAACAAGAGACCAGGCCATATCGAGTCCCTGATCTCCGATCCAGGATCCCTGTGTTTTGAAAGGAACGCCATGCAGCAGATCGAAGCAAGAGCGGCAACAACGGACACCGCACGCCAGCGGGTGGAATCAGTGGTCCAGACACTGACCACCCTGCACAGCGAGGGCGAGAGCCTGGCGGAGATCGCGCACGACGCGCGCAACATGGTCACGGCCCTGGGACTCTATTGCGACCTTCTCGAAGAGCCGGGCGTGCTGGCGCCGGCATTCGCGCATTACGGCGGCGAGTTGCGGCTGGTGGCCGCGGCCAGCCGCAGGCTGGTGGAGAAGCTGGTGGCCGTGGACAATCCGGCCGTGACGCAACCCGTCTCCTGGCGCAGCGATGCTCCGGCAGAAGAGTGCTGGCCCGCTCGTCAACCCTCGATCGGCCCGCTCGCGGCGGCACTGGCATCGAACGCGCACTGGGACCTGCTGCCCTCATTGCCGATCGCCAACCTGGCAGCGGAGTTGCTGGCAACGCGCAACCTGCTGTCCGCACTGGCGGGGCCGGCCATCGCTCTCGCCGTCAGTACGGAAGGCGGGGCGCAGCCGGTGCGCATCAGCTGCGAGGACCTGACCCGGGTGCTGGTCAACCTGGTGAAGAACGCCGTCGAGGCCATGCCCGCGGGCGGGCGCATCCAGATTGCCCTGCGCGAGCAGACGCAAGACCGGCTGGCAATCGCCATCGAGGACAACGGCCCCGGAATCTCCGCCGACGCCCTGGAGCAGATCTTCAAATCCGGCTATACGGCCCACGCGGCGGTTTCCGGGGCAGCATCGGGCCGCACAGCCGCCCATCGGGGACTGGGCCTGGCCATATCCCGCTCCATCGTCGAAGCCGCGGGTGGCCGCATGTATGCCGAGAATTGCGCCCTGGGCGGAGCACGGATGGTCATGGAGCTGCCGGTGCCGTAAACGCAGTTGCGGCAAGAGACCGCCGTCAGGTCTTTACTTTTGCGCCGCAGTCGATTGCACCAGGAACCGAAGCCGACGCCGAGAGTTGAAGGCTGACCAGGCGACTGACAACTGGGAACTTAGAACCGGTAACTGGGAACGGGGAACTGGGAACTGATTTCTGGGAACTGACAACTGTTTTGAACTGTTCTTACGAGGCGACTACAATGCTGGAAACAGTCTTCCATTCGCGAACTATGGACTTTGTCCCTCTCATGGCCGAGCCGGCAGCACGGCTGCACTTGCTTGTTGTCGATGCCGATACGGCGGTGCGCTCAGCCTGTGCGGAGATCGCCGCCAGCCTGGGCTACGCCGTCGAGACGACGGGTGAGCTAAGCCAGGCACGGACGCTGCTGAGGGGAAAAGCCGCCGACATTCTACTGGTCAATCTTGTTGCCGGCCTTGCCCCCGGGCTGGCCTCGAGCGTTGCGTCTGGGCCGGCTTCCGGAATTTCGTCGGGGCTGGCGGGACGGACCGGAGGTACGCCGGGCCTTGAGCTCATCGCCGAGGTAAAGCTGCTCTATCCCGATACCTCGGTCATCGCCATGACCGCATCCAGTTCAGTGAACGCGGCCGTAGAGGCCATGCGCTGCGGCGCCTCGGATTATCTGACCAAGCCCTTCGCCATGGACGAGTTGTCCACGGTCCTGGACCGGGCCGCCCAAAGCCACATGACCGACACCGCGACCCGGCAGCTGCGCGAGCGGCTGCGCCTCTCAGAAGGGCTGGGCTCGATGATCGGCCGCGCGCCGGAGATGGAAAAGCTCTATCGCATCCTGTCGAAAGTTGCCCAGAGCACCCACCCGGTGCTGATCCTGGGCGAGAGCGGCACCGGCAAGGAACTGGTGGCGCACACGCTGCACGCCTTCGGCCCCAACGCCCACAAGCCGTTTCTTCCCGTCGACTGCGGTTCTCTGGTGCCCACCCTGATTGAAAGCGAGCTGTTCGGCTATGTAAAGGGAGCGTTCACCGGGGCCAACCACTGCAAAGACGGATTGCTGGTTTCGGCCGAGGACGGAACGGTTTTCCTGGACGAGATTGGCGAGCTTTCGCTCGACCTGCAGGCCAAGCTGCTGCGCGCTTTGCAGGAGAGGGAGGTGCGGCCGGTGGGCGCCACGCACCGGGTTCCCATCCGGGCGCGCATTGTGGCCGCCACCAACCGCGATCTGGCTGCAATGGTTGAAACCGGCGGGTTCCGCAAGGATCTGTTTTACCGGCTCAACGTGGTCAACCTGCGGCTGCCGCCGCTGCGCGACCGGCGCGAGGACATTCCGCTGCTGGCGGCGCACTTTCTGGACCGCATCAGCCGCGATCATGGCCGCAATTTCACCCTCTCGGACGAAGTGCTGCGCACCATGATGCGCTACGAATGGCCGGGCAACGTGCGCGAGCTCGAAAACTCCGTGGAGCGGGCCTGCGCGCTCTCCTCCGGCCCCGTGCTGCACCTGGGCGACCTGCCCACGCAGTTGCAGCAGCAGGGCCTGCAACAGCGTTTCGAGGCGCAGCAGTCCGCGGACGGGGACCAAGCCACAACCGCCGTGCGCACCCTGGCCGAGATGGAGCGCGATGCCATTCTGGGCGCCATCCGCACCCTGAACGGCGACAAGCTGCAGGCCGCCAAGCTGCTGGGCATCGGCAAAACCACGCTCTATCGCAAGCTGAAAGAGTACGGCATCGCCGATCCGCTCAAGGAAGAATAAAAACACCGTCCAGTTCTCAGTTGTCAGTTCCCGCCGGGTGAGCGCACCGGGCGCGGGCGGGCTTTCTGCGGCAACTGGGAACTGGAACTGACGACTGAGAACCGAAACCTGACAACTCTAGCTGGGGGAACGAGATGAACATCCTGATGGTGACCGGAATTGAAGGCGCGCGCAATTGCGCGACGGTGGTGGGCGAGGCTCTGAACGCAGAGGTGGAAGTGGCCTGCGGGCGCAAAGCCGCACTGGGAGCGTTGCGCGGTCTGGAATATGCGGCGGTGGTGGTGGACGAGACGCTGGCCGAGTGCGATCCGGCCGCTGCGGAGGCCATCTGGGCTCACTCGGGGCTGGCCATTCCGGTGCAGATCAATTTCGCGCTCTCCGGAGCCGCGCGCCTCATCCGCGAGCTGCGCGCCGCGCTGCACCGCCGCGAGCGGGAGCAGATGCTGGCCCGCCGCGCCGCCGCCGCGGCCATGGAGACGGAGCTGAAGTCAACCGTCGCCGGCCTGCTGCTGCACTCTCAACTTGCCCTCAACGGCGACGTGCCGGCGGGGGTGGCCGACAAGTTGCGGGTGGTGGCGGAGTTGGCCGGCAGCCTGCGCCGCCAGTTGAGCCCGCCTGCGGAGGCGACCCAGGGCTCGCGTTCGCGGAGCGCCGCCTGAGCAGGCGGAGGAATGCGCATGAGTCACCAGCAACTTCCCGGGGCAGCGGACGCGAGCGGCATTACCTGGCTGTTTTACCGCAATCGACGCAGACTCTCGATGGCAGGCACGAAATAATAGGAGCCGGTCAGTGGCTGAGTATAGTGCGTAAGCGCGTCACGGGTTCCGGTGACCTGGCCGGCCATGCTCTCCAGCATCTTTGTAAGCCGCTTCTGGTCTGAGCTGAATCCGACGAACATGGTTCCATGATCGTGAACATTGCCGTAGGGCATGTTGCGGCGAAAGATGTGCCCAAATTCGTCCTGGTCGGTGCGCGCGACATGCGAATCCGACGGTTTGTTTTCGAGTTCGATGCTATCGGGCTTGGTACGTCCCATGACCCGCTCCTGGCGATCCACCGGCAGGGCGTCCCACTCGGTCACCATGTGCTTCCACTTCTGCAGCAACAACACGGAGCCGGCAGCACCGGCAACGCCTTCGGGCAGAAGCGCGGCCACGGGGGCATCGAGCAGCGTCGGATTCTCCGAGCCATCGATGAAGCCGGTGAGATCGCGATCGTGCCGGTACGACCAACTCGAAGTCTCATCTGCCAGCGAGGCCACGCCGGCCAGGTCGCGCACCACGGAGCGCGCCATGTCGAAGAGAACGTCGTAAGCACTGCCGGAGAGCCATACCAGGGCGTCGTGCTGGGTAGCCGGCATCGCGAATCCTTCCGTGCCCCGGATGTCGTTGTTGAACCCCTCCACGCCATCAGGAGCATCCTCCGGAACAAGATCGCGCCACAGCTCAGGGCGAAAGCCGATGACGAAGTTCACGCCCCCGGTCGTAGTCCGGGGTTCACGAATCGCGGAGATGGTGGAGGCGAACTGCGCGCGCCTGGCCGCGTCCAGAGCGTCAAACTCAAGATAGGAGTGAGCGGACGTTCCAAGAGCGAAGATTCCGGCCTGGGGCGTGAGCATGCGGGCATTATAGCGCTGGCTCACGCACGCAAAGCTGCCCAGCCTTTTGGACACCCATCTCCTGACATTCATCTATAATAGGAGAGATCGCATCGCAGCGAGACTTGCGCCCTTGCAGGAGGCTTTGCGCCAGGCAGTTGCACCGCCGGCAAACCCAGCCTGTTCCCGCGTAGTAGAGGGGTTTCAATCCATCCATGATTCGTTTTCTGCAGACAGACAATCGCCTCACCAAGGCGCTTCTGGTAGTCGTGATCGGCGCCGCATCGGTATCCATGATCGTCTACCTGATTCCCGGTCTCACCGGCATGGGCGCTACCTCGCCTGACACCTACGCTGTGGTTTACCCGCACTGGTACAGCCGCTTCTTTTCTTCCGGTGACGAGGTGAGTATGACCAAGGTGGAGCAGCTTACCCGCCAGCAGTTGCAGCGGCAGGGCGCGCAGTACGCCGATAACCAGACGCTCATCAACATGTTTGAGCCGCAGGTGGGCCAGCAGCTGGTGCAGCAGCAGATTCTGCTGCAGGAAGCGCACCGGCTGGGCATCCACGCCTCAGACGACGACGTGCGCAACTACCTGCAGACCGGCCCCACCGGCCAGGTGCTCTACCCCGACGGCAAGTTCATCGGCCAGGATCAATACGCCGCTCTGATCGCCAACCGGCTCAACATGACGGTGGCGGCCTTCGAGCAGGGGGTGAAAGACGATATCGTCATGCGCCGCCTGGAAGGCCTGGTCACGGCCGGGGTCACGGTCGGTCCGCAGGAAGTCCGCGAGCTTTATCGGAAGAACGCCATCAAGATCAAGTTCGACTACGCGGTGCTGTCGGCCGACGATCTGGCCAAGACCATCAATCCTTCCGACGCCGAGCTCGAATCGTTCTTCAAGAAGAATGCTGCGCGCTACGCCAATGCGGTTCCCGAGACGCGCACCATCAGCTACTTCTCCTTCACGCCCAACGAGATTCCGGGGGGCATTCCGCAGCCCACGCAACAGGAGATTCAGGCGTACTACCAGCAGCATCAGGCCGAATATCAGCAGCCGGAACAGGCCAAGGCGCGGCACATCCTCATCTCGGTTCCCGCCAGTGCCGATGCCAAGACGGACGCGGCGGCCAAGGCCAAGGCCGACATGATTGCCAAGCAGCTTGAGAACGGCGGAAACTGGACCGAGCTGGCCAAGAAATACTCCGAAGATCCAGGCAGCAAGGACTCGGGCGGCGAGCTGGGCTGGGCCAAGCGCGGGCAGATGGTGCCGCAGTTCGATAACGATATTTTCACCGCCAAGATCGGCGCCATCACCGTGATCAAGTCGCAGTTCGGCTACCACGTGGTGCAGGTTGAAGACCGCCAGCAGGCGCATTCCCAGGCGCTCAATGAAGTGTTGCCGGAGATTCAGGCCACGCTGATTCGCAACACCACGGCGGACGCCGAGAAGAACTACGCGAGCACGCTCGATGCTGAAGCCGCCAAGAACGGCCTGGCGGCAACGGCGTCCGCGCACCATCTGCAGGTGGTGACCACACCGCCGGTGGCGCAGAATGGCGTGATCGCCTCGCTGCCTGACGGCTCTCAGCTTCTGGCCAAGGCTTTTGCCATGAAGCCGGGCGACGCACCGCAGGACGCGCAGACCGGCGAGGGCTATGCCATCTTCCAGGTCGCCGGCGTGCAGCCCGCGCACGCGCCCACGTTTGCGGATTGGAAGAGCCACGTGCTCGACGACTATCGCCAGGAAGAGCTGCCCGCCCTGCTGACGCAGAAGACCAAGGAGTTGGACGACCAGGCCAAGGGCACGAACGACCTTGCCAAGGCGGCCAAGGCGGCGGGCGCTAAAGTGGAGACCAGCGAACTGATTGGCCTCACTGGCCAGGTTCCCGATCTGGGCGCGGTGGGCCAGGTAGCTCCACAGCTGTTCGACATGAGCGTGGGCGCCATCAGCGGCCCCATCGACACGGCGCGCACCGGCGTAGTGGCCAAGCTGGTCGATAAGCAGGAGCCTACGCCCGAGGAGATCCAGAAAAACTTCGATCAGACGAGCGACCAGATTCTGGACCAGCGGCGCAGCCAGGCCTTCAGCGTATTTATGAGCGGGCTCTGGAACCAGTACAAGAAGGCGGGCCTGATCCGCATCACCGCCAAGCCGCAGGGGCAGCAGTTGCCGGGCATGTAAAAGACAGTCATCCCAAAACACGACGAAGCCCGCAGCTTTCAGGTTGCGGGCTTTTGTTATCTGGGCAATCCCAAGGGCGACGATACCGCTTCCCAGCTTCGGAGTACAGCAACTCTGTAATCGCTATGAGGCAATCAAGCAAGGCTCGGCTGGTCGTGCATGCGCGGCTTCCACTTATAGACCCGGGCCGAATTCTTCCAGAAATACTTCTCCGCCGCCTCTCTGCTCTTGGTCGAATAGAACCGCTTCATCAGTCCGACTTCCTCGGGAATCGTGGCCACGCCATAACTATTGGGATAATCGGATCCAAAAATAACGCGATCCTCCCCAAAGGCGTCGAACAGATATTCGAGCCGGGCGCGCAGGGGTTCGTAGTCTCTCACAATTACGCTATCCGACAGACGCGGATGATAGACCTCTGTCAGCTTGACGGAGATGTTAGGCCGAGCTGCCATGTCCTTGATCACTTCTTCATAAGCCGGCCTGCCTTCGGGGGTGGGATCGAAGCCCGGCAGATGGTCCATGATGATACGCAGATCCGGGATGGCGTCCGCCAGCATCACGTTGGCCCGCATCAGGTCCATGCTGGGATTGGCCGTATCCAGCGCCAGATCAGCCTCTGCCAACAGCTTCAAGTTGGCAACCGCGTTGGGCATGAGCGTCACCCTGCCCCTGTCTTTATTAAAGAAGAGGCTGGTGCGGGCGCGTATCGCGCGGAAGAGCGGGTCCTTGTGAAAGTGGCTGATGTAGCGGCCGAAATCCGCCCATCCTGGATCGATGTTTCCCGAGACGCCGACCATAAAGGGATTGGCGCGGCAGACCTGGAGATACCAGAGATTCTCATCGAGATAACTGCTCGATTCCACCACGATGGCGCCCACAATGCCGGCCGGCCTGGCCAGCGGTATATACATGGACGGAAGCGAAGTTTTTGACATCGCCTGATACGCCGGAGAGCCCATATACTCGGCGCCCAGCGGCCGGGTCCCGTCAAAAAGGTGCATGTGCGCGTCGATAATGGGAATCGAATCCATTGCAGCCGCCTGTGCGTTGACTGTGTGCGCCATCGCCGCGCTGGCCGCGGCAACAGTGCCAATAAATTGGCGGCGAGTCATGTGATCCATCTCTTCTTTGCTCCCCTTTCGCTCGGTTAGATTCTATTCACCAAGTGGCAACGCTTCTGAAAACTCGAAGATTTCAAGCGTCGTGTATTGGCGGCTTGCGCCGCGGGTTATTCCTCCTAGTGCTCAAAGGGCCGGCGCAGTTTGCAATCCGGGTTGAGCCGCACGCCGAATCCGGGACGTTCCGGCACCACCATTCGCCCGTTCACAGGTACCGGTTCGTCGAGCAGCAGCGGCGTAAACATTGGCACGACCGCGTCTGCTTGCGGCGCCATCATCAGGAACTCGGCAAAGGGGCTGTTATGCCGCGTGACCACGAAATGATAGCTGTAGACGCTTGAGCCGTGCGGCACGACCAGAACGCCACGCGCATCGGCGAGCGCAGAGATTTTGATCAGCTCGGTGATGCCGCCACACCATCCCACATCGGGCTGCAGGATGTCGGCGCACTCCATTTCCAGCAGCAACCTGAAGCCCCACCGTGTCGCCTCATGCTCGCCTGTGGTAATTAACTGTCCTCGCGGTACGTTGCGGCGCAGTTCCGCGTAGCCCCAGTAATCATCGGGCGGCAGAGCTTCTTCCAGCCACTTGAGTTGTGACTCCCACGCCCGAGTGGCGAGCCTGGTTGCATAATTCACATCGAGGCTCATCCAGCAGTCGTACATCAGCCAAAAGTCCGGACCGACGCGCGAGCGCATTTCCGCGAGTGAATCAAGGTTCTTCTTTAAACCTTCATCGCCTTCCGCAGGGCCGTGATGCAGGGGCATTTTGCCCCCGATGAAGCCAAGCTTCTGCGCCAAGTCCGGCCGCGCCCCCGTAGCGTAGAAGATTAATTCGTCGCGCACCGGACCGCCCAGCAGTTGATAGACCGGTTCCTTGCGCCATTGGCCGAGCAGATCCCACAAAGCGAGATCGACTCCGCTGATGGCATTCACCACCAGTCCTTTGCGACCGTAAAAGAGCGTGGAGAGAAACATCTGATCCCAAATGCGCTCGATATCGGTAATCCGGGCGCCTTCCACGAAGCGGGCAAGGTGCTTCTCAACGATCCAGGCTGCCGGCTCCCCGCCCGTGGTGACGGCAAAACCAGTTGTGCCGTCGTCCGCCTCGATCTCCACAATCAGGCTGCCCAGCACGTTGAGCCCGAAGCTCTGCCGGCTGGCGCGGTAGGCAGGATAGCGCGCCATGGGCGTTGCCACATGGTCGTCGATCCAGTGACTTCCTTTCTGGTCGTGGTAATCGCCTCCGCCACCGCCGTCGCTCCCTTGCATGACGAAGGCGCGTATGTGTTTGATCACAGGAACAGGCATTTCGAAACTCCTCGACGCGTGACAGGTATTTTTACTTCAGGCAAATCATCCCAACCAGAAAGGAAGAAACACGGGCAAATAGCTATCTTAGTACAGTAACCTGGCGACTCAATCATTGAGCCCATGAAGCGGACGCCCGAAGTCGCGGGTTCTGGGCTTTGGCAAAATACTGAACGTCGCCGCATTAGTGCTTTGCCTGGCGTACAACGCAAGTTACACCTGTTCCCGTTGACCTAAGTCAGGGTAACTCGCACCAAGCCGACGCCTCGCACTATGTTAGAGCGTCAGACGCTTTCAGTAATCGTTGGAAAGCAGGTAAACTCCTGGTCTGCAATTTGCCAATAGGGTATGACCTTATACTCTGGATTTCCCGGCACATTGAAGTGAATCATACCGCTATCGTCAGGCCGAAGCTGGTTGGTCAAGTCTTCCGGTGAGCTTCCGCGCTTGATGGCAATATCGGCCTTGGCGGATCCCGTCACGGCTAGCAGAATCGGACCATACTCGACGGAGTATCTCGTTTTGCCAGCAATCTGATCGGCTCCCTCGTAGCGCTTGTTGCGAATAGCCGCCGGGAGAGTGAACTCAATGGTGTCGCCATCGGACCATTGGCGCTTGATTGGGAGATATGTCCCCGGTTGGCCACGCCGCCGGCTTGCCATTGACCGATATTTTCATCTCCCCGTGCCGCCCAGGAAGGCACCCGGATCCGGAGGTTGGCCTGGGTCGGCAGCTGTTCTCACAGTGCCATGCACCCCTGTTTCAAACGGAAAGCGTGTTTTAACCGTCAGCCTCCAGTCGGTTGGCCATTTGCTGCCAGCGAATCGTCGACGGCTCGTAGAGATGCACATACGATCCGTCCGGCGCGATGGAATAGATATGCTCCGGAAGAGAACCAAGCAGCCGCGTTCCTTGCCCTTCGCAACAGGTATTCTCGTGCGTCGCCTTTTCCTTCTTGCCCTCCATGATGGTGTGGTAGCGGAAGCCCGTCCCGCCGTCCTGATTGGCGATTCCAACGTTGTAGATGGACTTTTCAATTTCAGTGGCGTACCGCTCATCGTCCGGGATGCAGGAGCTGAAAACGCTGGCTCAGGAAAACCCAGAAGCTGCTTCCGCATAGTTCTCCGAGTTTCTGGCTGAGATAGTTGCTATCCGGCGGATCCTTCTCGAACTCGATAATCGAGATGCTCCCGCCAGCCTGCTGCCAGTGGGCGCGATAGAGTTCCCAGGCGCCAAGCACGGCATTATAATAGAGCGGCTCTCCCGGTGATGAGATACAAATCGAGGTAGGCTTCGAGAGTTAGTCAGCAGATAACAGTGGGGCCGATCGTAAGGATACTGCCAGACCTGTTCTTTCTCGCGCCTTGGCAAGACCCTTCAGCCAAGCGTCTTCCTGGTAGTAGCGCTGAATCACCTGGGCGTCGGCTGGCTTGCCCACCGGGCTCGCGCCGATGCGCGTATTGGCAACCATGCCTTGGCCGCCCTGGATTGCGCCGCGAAGCATATCCGGCAGGAATGACTGCCGGTTGAACCAGTCATAATAGCCGCGCAGCATCGGCAAAGCCTTGGCGTTGCCGCTGTACGCCGCTTCAAGCAGGCCATGCGTAAGCCACGCACGTGTATAGGCTGCACGTTCGGAGTAGAAGATCGTGTCTTCCGGATAGGCCATGATGTACCCGTTGGGCTGACGGCACTCCTCGATACCATCCACCACCACATTCACTCGACGGCGCAGTTCGGGATGATCGATCCAGCGCAGCGTGATTTGCCGCGCCCATCAGGAAGCGGCCCGCATTAGAGCCGGCAAGGTCCTCTTCCCAAAAGATCTGCGAGCCGGTGGGCTTGAAGTTCTTGATTTTTCCGGTCCGCTCGTAAAACTGGCGCAACAGATCGTCCGTGGAGTAAGAGTTCAACAGATACTCGATATTGTTCTGCATCGCGGTCTGGAATAGGCCGCCATCGAGAGTCACTCCGGTTTTCGGCGCTTCCGCCTTAAAGCTACCCGCCGCCAACTGGATGCATCGGTGACTGAGGCTGGATGGTCGAAGTGGATGCCTTCGCCGTCTTCCCGGGGCGGACTTGTCAGTTGCTGAAGCAACTCCGTGTTCCCGTATTCCCCATCGGCTGAGACCTTGCATCCCAGGGCCACGTCGCGTCCGCCCGAGAGCACACCCATTTTCGCAAGGGTTAGCGTATATTCGGCGCCGTCGACTGGCTCACCTTCCCCATGGGAAGGCGCTTCTTTTACAGCACGCAACTCGGTAGCAGTGATTCTCACATATCGGCCGTGGACTCTGCGCGCGGCATAATGCGTGATGTTGTCTTTGGCATCGGGAAAGTCCGACTGTGTGAAGTCGGCAATCAATTCGGGCTCGCGGAATTCAGGATCGTCGCTGGCGTCGATGCGGAACCGGAGAGGAAATCCCTCCCCTCCGTAGTACTGATCGCGTCCGGGGTACATCCGCTCTGAAGCGGGAAACAGTTGGATCGCATCAATCGGCGTGCTCGCGGTCAAATCCAACTGGACCCAGGTCGTGGTCTTCGGATTGGTAACAGGCTTGGAACGATAGGCCCGATAAGCGGTGGCCGGGGTTGCCGCCATTCTCATGCCGGTGAGATAGGGCACCAGGTATTGCGGCAAAGAGGAATCTTCCGACTCCGCCCACAGAACCTCAGCTCCCGGAAATCCAGCAACCATCAAACTTGCGCTTGCATAAGTCATGCCTTGCAGAAAAGTGCGGCGAGTAGGAGTCATTCTTCTGTTCCTCTTTGCTGATTGTGTCGTGGCTGGTTCAAATCTTATTTCTCTACAGGATGGGTTCGCGATTCCAGGAGAGACCTTCGGATAAAGGATGATCCTGGAGGCTGCCCACTGAAGCGGCGCGTTGGTCGAACAGAATTGGACCACCAAACAGGTTGGACGGTCAATAGAAAAACAATTCCTGGTTGTCTTGGTGAATGAAACGCAGGACGTGCCAGGTGGCGCATTGACATGGTCTGGCCCGGCGTCCGGCCTGGCCCGGCGTTCAGGATGGATGATTCAGCAGTTTCCGCGCTGAACGTCTTGGGGCAACCAGCTGCACGGTCTATGATTCCAGTGTGGTGACCGCCATCAGCATGGCCACGAGAGCCAGGCATAGAGTCCACAGCAACCTTCTCCGCGAATACGGAATTCAAATGTCGCGCAAGCCGGGCATCTGAGGGTACAAGCTTGCGCGTGGCCCCAGGGAGACCGTCTCATCGGGGAGAAATATGTGTCGGTCAGGAGCGTCGTGAATCAGCCGAGAAAACTGAGCAAAAGCGGAGTTCGAAACATGTCGGGTGAAGTTTTGGCCGGCACCAGCGTGCGCAACCGGCGCAGGTTGATTCCGTTTTTGCTGTTGATGTACATTGTGGCCTTCCTCGATCGGGCCAATATCGGTTTCGCCAAACTGGCGCTGCAACAGTCCGCCGGAATCTCGGAGATGGCCTATGCGTGGGGAGCGGGGCTGTTCTTCCTGCCCTATGCGCTCTGCGAGGTGCCCAGCAACCTGTTGATGCAGAGAGTGGGAGCGCGATTGTGGATGGCGCGCATCATGGTCAGTTGGGGAATCGTCTCCGCAGCCATGATCTTCGTGCGCGGTACGCAATCGTTCTATCTTCTGCGCATTCTGCTGGGCGCAGCCGAGGCGGGTTTTTTCCCCGGCGTGATTCTCTATCTCACTTACTGGTTTCCCGGCCGCGAGCGGGGAAAGATTCTGGGGCTGTTTTATCTCGGTGCGCCCCTCGCGCTCATTATCGGGGCGCCGGTTTCCGGCCTCCTGCTTCGTCTTCACGGAGCCTTGGGCCTGCAGGGATGGCAATGGCTCTTTCTGACCGAAGGACTGGCGGCGGTAGCCGTGGGCCTGTGCTCGCTTGTGTTTCTGCCCGATGGCCCGGCCACCGCAGGCTGGCTTTCTGAAGCGGAGCGGACGGAACTGGTCGAGGTGCTCTCCGCCGAGGAGCGGGAGCGGCGGGAACACGGACCCTCAAAACTGTGGACCGCTTTAAGAGATCCCAAGCTCCTGCATTTTGCAGTTGTTTATCTTCTGATTCAAATGGCGGTGTACGCGGTCGTCTTTTATCTCCCTGCCGACCTCAGTCTCTTGATGCGGCACGCCGGTCCTGTACGCATTGGCTTGCTCGGCGCCATTCCGTGGACCTGCGCGCTGATTGCGACGGCCACCATTCCGGGGCTGGCCGCACGCCGCGGGCAAAACAAGCGCTTCGCGGTAGCAGCCATCGTGTTGTCTGCAATCGCCGGGCTTTTTTACCTGACGCCGATTCCGGCAGCGGCAATCGTCGCGCTCAGCGTGGGTGCTGCCGGGCTGATTGCGATGCAGCCCATTTTCTGGACCTTCCCCACCGGGTACCTTTCCGACCGCGCCGCGGCAGGCGGCATTGCGGCCGTCAACGCCATTGGAGCCATTGGCGGCTTTATGGCGCCCAATGTCAAGGCCTATGCCGATCGCTTTTTTGGCTCTCCGCGAGCAGGATTGTACGTCCTGTCGGCGTTTGCCTTGCTCACCGCGGTCTTGATCGCTCTTTTGCCGCATGAAACAGAACAGACACGCAGTCTGGAACCAAGACCCGCAGAAGATCAACGGGGCTCGCCAGCAACTATCGAACCCCTTTAACAGCATCCCATCTTGTCGCAGCGCAGACGTTCCTGGCAAAGTCCTGTTGACGCCGCCCAGTGCAAATATACGCACCCGATGCGATAGCCTTGTAATGAGGAACCACCGCGATGTCCCGAATCTCCAGACTTGACCGCACTGAGGTCAGCGCCGATCTCGTCAGCCTCTACGACAAAATCTTTGCCCAGCGCGGCAACGTGCCTAACATGTTCCGTACCATGGCGCACCGGCCGGAGATTTTCTCCACCATGATGGCGCATTTTGCCGCCATTCTGAATACCGGCACGGTGCCCACCAGGCTGAAAGAGCTGATCATTGTCCGCACCAGCCAGATCAATCGGACCCCCTACTGCCTGGCCAGTCACACCAGGATCGCGCTCAACCTGGGCTGGACCGACGAGCAGCTCTCGCATCTGGCCGAGTGGCAGCAGCGCAGCGACTTTACGCCCGCGGAAAAAGCCGCTCTCCGCCTTGCGGAGACTGTGACCCGCGATGCCCACGCCGTCAGCGATGAGCAATTCGCCGAGTTGCGCGCTCATTATTCCGAAGGCGAGATCGTGGAGCTGCTCTGCTCCATCGGTCTGTTCAACTACTTCAACCGCTTTAACGACGCGTTGCACATGCAGCCCACCAAGCCGGGTGAAGGCGGCTGCGCGCCGGCCACCTAACCGGGGCGCCTATCCTTTTCACGGGTTCCCCGTGAAATGGATGGGACAGCACGAACCTCCGCCAGCCGCAGGCCCGTATTTCGAATCCGTTTCATCCCTCGGGAGACTCGATCAAAGCATGAAGCTAAAAATCCCCACCGGCGCATTCCGCGCCTATCTCTTCGACTGCGATGGCACCATTGCCGACTCCATGCCCCTGCACTACATTGCATGGAGCAAAGCCCTGGCCGAGTGGAATTGCCCCTTCGATGAAGAGCTCTTCTATGCCTGGGGCGGCAAGCCGCTGGCTGAGATTATTGCCACTCTCAACGCCATGCACGGGCTGAACATGCCGGTCGATGTGGTGGCTGAGCACAAGGAAAACTACTATTACGCCATGCTGCCGCAGCTTGAACCGGTTGCCGAGGTCCTTGAGCACATCCACGCCATGCATGGCCGTATCCCTTTCGCGGTGGTCTCCGGCAGCAGCCGCGAGTCGGTAAGCCGGTCGCTCAGTACGCTCCACCTGCTGGATAAATTCGACCTCGTGGTGGGCTCGGAAGATTACGAGCGCAGCAAGCCCGCGCCCGATGCATTTCTCACCGCAGCCACGCGCCTGGGCGTGGCTCCGCGCGATTGCCTGGTGTTTGAGGACACCGCGCTGGGCATCGATGCGGCTACCGCCGCCGGCATGGCATCGGTCCGCGTCCCCTCGCCGCTTGAACGGCGCGCGGGAACTACGGCCGCGGAGTAAGCGTAAAGTTAGATAAAGGGCCCCCATGCACTTGGACTTCCGATCCGGATCGGAATCAAGATCGGAATCCAGGGGAGTCAAATTTGAATCAGACGGCAAGCGCTTCCCCATCGCTCGACGCGTCCACATCGCCCCAATCCCGCAGCCACTCCGGCGATAACCTCGCGCTGCTCTCGATTGCCGCAGCCCTGGTTCTGATTCATCTGCTCACCAACAGCCGCTATGGCTTTCATCGCGACGAGCTGCAGTTCCTCAGCGACGCCCGCCATCTCGACTGGGGGTTCGTTGCCTTTCCGCCTTTCACTGCGTTCGTCGAACGGGTCAGCCTGACGCTGTTTGGGCTTTCCCTGGTGGGCTTGCGCCTGTTTTCGGTGCTGGCGCAGGCTGCGGCCATTTTCGTCACCGGGCTTATGGCGCGGGAACTAGGTGGCAATCGCGTGGCGCAGGTTACTGCGGCGCTGGCTGTTGCATTTTCCGGGCTGTCGCTTTTTGAAGGCACCGAATTCCAGTACACGAGCTTCGATTTCTTGTGGTGGGTGCTCATCGCCTATTTTGTCCTGCGCCTGCTCAACTCAGAAAACCCGCGCTGGTGGCTGGCGATTGGCGCCGCGGTGGGCCTGGGCCTGGAAACCAAATATGCGATTGTCTTCTACATCGCCGGACTGCTCGCGGGCGTGGTGTTTACGCCGGCGCGCCGTTATCTCAAGAGCGCTTGGTTCTGGGGCGGCGTGGGACTGGCGCTGCTCCTCTTCATGCCCAATTTTGTCTGGCTGGTGCACCACAACTTCATCTCCTACGATTTTCTGCGCTCCATTCACGCGCGCGACGTGGGCGAAGGCCGCGCCGACGGATTTTTGAAGGGACAGTTCCTCGTCTGCGCCAACCCTGCTGCGGCGCCGCTGTGGCTGGCCGGGCTGGCCGGCTTCCTGTTCAACCGCCGCTATCGCCTGCTGGCCTTCCTCTACCTGGTACCGCTGGCGCTGTTCTGGATCGGCAAAGGCCGCGCTTATTACACCGCGGGCGCGTATCCCATGCTGCTGGCCATGGGCGCGGTCATCGCCGAGCGCGGCGTAAGCTTTTTTCCGCGTGGCGCGCGCCGCGCCATCGGCATCGCCTACTTCGCCGCCTTCGCTGCCATTTCCGGTTACGTGTGTGCGGTCGTGCTCCCGCTTGCATCCAGCGGCCCGCTGAAGCAGTTTGCGCTTGAACACAACGGCGACTTACGCGAGGAGATCGGATGGGACCAGTTGGTGCGCACCGTAGCCGGGATCCGCGATTCGCTGTCGCCCCAGCAGAGAGCGAGTCTGGGCATTACCGTGGCCAACTACGGTGAGTACGGCGCCATCGATATTCTTGGTCGAGCCTACGGCCTGCCCGAACCCATTGGCACGACCAACTCCGAGTGGCTGCGCGGCTATCCCGTGCCGCCGCCCACCGTACTCATCGTGCTTGGCTTGAGACGCGCCGAAGCCGAGGCGCTGTTCACCGGCTGCCGCCTTGCGGGCCATAACGGCAATGCCGAGGGCGTCAAGAACGAAGAGAGCGTGTACCACCCCGACATCTTCGTCTGCGGGCCACCGCGCTTACCGTGGCCCGAGTTGTGGAAGGAACACCGGGATTTCGGCTGAGACGCGGCACTCCTCTCTAATACAACAGCACCGCTACGCGATACGCTGAGAACGGACCCTCCACGCCCTCAGGCGGGCAACTGCCCACGGCCGCCGAGCGATACTGGCCCGAGCTGAGACGATCCACAAGCTGTTGCGGCAATGCGCTCAGCTCGCCCGCCTGCCAGCGTATGAGGAAGCGCGGCGTCGCTCCACCGCGCGGCATGCCGTCGTTCATCTGGCAAGCGGCACGTGCTAACGACGGATTGGCAAGCACGGTAACGCCGCTGGGCCGGATCAGCTCTGCCACGCGAGCCTCCACCTGCGCCGGACTCAAACTTTGGACCGCCCGCGAATAATCCGCAACCGCATACAGCACACCGCGCGCGGCCACCACGGCAATCCCCACGTGATCCACCTCGGGGCTGAGCAGGTTCTGGCGGTGAGCGGGCGAGTTCATCCACTCGCGGTGAACATCCTCGGGCGAAGTTCCGATGGCCACGTTCTCTTCCATCACGCTGAAGTGCGCACCGGCCTGCGCGGCGCGCCCACCGGGGTCTGCCTCGCCGCCGTAGCGATGCGCAATCGGCCCTTCCTGGACCATGCGCCGGCAATGCTCCAGGGCCGCAGTGGCCAGCGCCGGATCCCATTCCAGTCGCCCCACGCCGGCCTGCGCCCGCGC
Source organism: uncultured Acidobacteriaceae bacterium (assembly GCA_963725975.1). Taxonomy (GTDB): domain Bacteria; phylum Acidobacteriota; class Terriglobia; order Terriglobales; family Acidobacteriaceae; genus Telmatobacter. Next base: position 185,130 of record CAVSBA010000002.1, read on the forward strand.
CTGGTTCGCCAACGCAAAAATCTGCTCCGAGTCGGAACGCATGTCCGGCATGGCCTGCATCTGGCCGGCGTACGCTTGCCCGCTTGACTGAGGCTGCACAGAAATGGCTGCCGGAGCAAGGCCGGCCACCAACACAAGAAGGGGTAAAAATATCCTCATAGAACTTTAGACACCGGAGCCGGCCGCGTGTCGCTCCGCAAAACCAGAGTAGCCGTTTCTTTTTGAGTTTCGCCCGCGTTCAAATCGACCTGAATACGGCGCCTCGGTATACGCCAACTCTGGTTTTGGTCCTGTATTCTGGCACTGTCGATGCTTTTTCCCGACTTCAAGCCACTCCGTCAGGCCCGCATTCGGATACGCCGCCAGCCGCTCGCCGTGCTGGGCGTCTTCCTGCTCACCGTCTTTGTGATCAGCGGAATCGCCGCGCCCTGGCTTGCCCCTTACAATCCATGCCGCCATCGACCTGCTGCACCGCCTGCAAGGTCCCTCTGCCGCGCATTGGGCCGGAACCGACGAGTTGGGCCGCGACACCCTGGCCCGCCTCATCTTCGGCGCACGCATCTCGCTCACCGTCTCCGTCACCGTAGTTTCGGTATCGCTGGCGCTCGGGCTCGCCATTGGCGGCGTAGCCGGCTACCTGGGTGGATGGGTAGACACCGCGCTCACCACTTTCGCCATGAACACCTTTCAGGCATTGCCGGGAATCTTGCTGGCCATCGCCTTCGCGGCATTCCTCGGTCCCGGATTTTCAAACCTGGTGCTGGCCCTGGCCATCGGCGGTTGGGCGGGCTACGCGCGCCTGGTGCGCGCACAGGTGATGGCCGTACGCGAGCGCGAGTATGTAGACGCGGCGCGCGCCCTCGGCGCCGGTGGATTGCGCATCTTCTTCCGGCATATTCTTCCCAATATCGTGCAGCCGATTCTGGTTCAGGCAGCCATCGGCATGGCGGGCGTGATCCTGGCCGAGGCAACGCTCTCGTTCCTCGGCCTCGGCGTTCCTCCGCCCGCGCCCAGTTGGGGATCGATGCTCAACGACGCGCGCCTGCATCTGTTCGACTCGCCGCACCTGGTGCTCTTCCCTGCCGCGGCGATCGCAGGCGCGGTGCTGGGCTTCAACTTTTTAGGCGACGCCCTGCGCGACGAGCTTGACCCGCGCACGCGGCTGGAACTGGGCTTATGAAGATCGGTGTCATCAGCGATACGCACGGGCTGCTGCGGCCTGAAGTTGCGCCCGCGTTGAAAGGCGTCGACCAGATTCTGCATCTCGGCGATGTAGGCAAGATTCCAATCCTGAAAGAGTTGGAGAAAATTGCACCAGTGACGGCAATTCGCGGGAATGTGGACTGGGAAGGCGAGTGCGCCAAGCTGCCGGAGACGGACGTGGTGCTGGTCGAGGGCCGTTATCTCTACATGCTGCACGACCTGAAGACGCTGCACCTCGATCCGGCCGTGGCAAAATTCGCAGCCGTCCTCTTCGGCCACACCCACGTGCCCAATTTCTATACGAAGAAAGATGTGTTGTATTTCAATCCAGGCTCCTGCGGCCCGCGGCGATTCGAGCTGCCGGTGACGATTGGCTTATTGACGATCAAGAAAAATGGCGAACTGACGCCTGAAATCGTCCCACTCAGCCCCGGCTAGGCAAGGCGCAACTTCCGGATCGCCGGTCACTCGCGCAACATTCACCGAGCAGGCTGTCATCCCGAGCAAGGCGAGGGATCTGCGGTTGTTCCTTGCTTCGGCAGGTGGCCCGCTCACCCTGGTATCAGGAACTGTGCCCCGTTCATCGCAGCCTTATCGCGATGAGTGGGTCCTCGGCCAAGGTCCCAGCGGAGTTACGATAGCACCATGCCATACGGCCTGAAGCGGTTCCAGAAAGCCGAAGCCCTTCACTTCATTACCTTCAGCTGCTTCCACCGTCTTCCCTTCCTTGAATCGCCGGAACCCAAGGAAACATTTGAATTCGTTCTGGAACAGACTCGTTCCCGTCACCAGGCCAGGGTCTACGCTTACGTGCTGATGCCTGAACATATCCACCTGCTGATCAACGAGCCGCCGCAGATTCTGGTGGCGCAGTTTCTGAAGGCGCTCAAGCAGATCACCTCGCGCAAACTGCGAGGCGCTCGCCGGCAGTTCTGGCAGGACCGCTATTTTGACGCGAACATCCATGGCGATGCAGCCCGGTCCGAGGTGATTCGATATATCCACCGAAACCCTGTCAAGAGGGGCCTGGTCGCATCGCCTGAGCAGTACCGATGGAGCAGGTTCAACCACTTCGCTACCGGAATCCGGGGAGCCGTTGAAATCGAGTCGGAGTGGACGGCAAGAACGCGCGCAAACTTGGCAAGCGACTCTCAGGGCTTGGTATATTCCCCGTCGCCGACCGTGGAAAAATCCGCAGCCTTGTTCTCTAAGATCCAGTAGTCAAACGTTAGTTCATCCTCGCTATCGGAACGGTTGCGGTCCCTTACATCGCATATTCTTAGAGCAGCAAAGAAGCCACTCGAATTCTTCAATACGACGAAATCGCCCTCATTGGGAGTCCGAACGCGTGATGACATATCGTAGACGCTTGCATTGCGGATCTCTGAAAGACTCCTAGCATCAGCAGCGATGGCTACGCCTGCCAAATTGGAAGTATCAGAGTAGGTGTGGATTGAGTAGTCGCTTGCCTTCGTCCATTTTGTCTCGAACACGCATTCACCACTTCCGATAGTGAAGAGCCCGTTGTTGTCGGAGTAATTGAATCGCGCTCGACCAGAAGACGCTGGGTTAGCGTGGTACTGCGAAATGAAGGGCCAATTCTCTTTTTCTAGCTCCTTCCTGAACTCTTCAGGGAAGTAATCGATCTGTATCCCATGATCACGAAGTTTTCGTACACCCTGGGAGTACACGCGTGGATTCGGATCTAACATCCCTATGAAAACCTTGGCGATCCCTCTCTCGATGATCCAGTCGGTACAAGACGTGTGTGTTTGTCGAGATCCGGACGTGCACGGTTCCAGCGTGGTGAACAGCTCGGCCCCCTTTAAGTTGACACCAGGAAGCTTCTTATTGAATAGCGTAAACTCAGCGTGGTCGCCAGCACCGAGCTCCCCTCGGTAAGCACCAGTCAGACTTCCCTCGTGGACAACTACGGCCCCAACCTTGGGACGCGCGCTGCCATCTTCGGCTTTAGATTTCCTAGCCTCGTCTGAGGCTGCTCTCATATAGTCCAATACGGCTTTGTTCATTGAACAGCCAACTTCCGTTTGAGTTCATTTAGTGAAAAACCGCTGCTCGGGCCCAACGCTGAATCACCGACTTTGCTGAGCCGCGTTTATACCGCGATTATAGCGAGCCACTTCAGATCCTAACTCTACGAAGGCCCTCCGTGTGAAAGAGTTCCGGCCGGTTAGTCGGCTATCCGGAGATTAGGCGGGGAAAGTGCAATCGCCGACCGTACGCTTTCTTTAAGAGCAACCGCAGATCCTTCGTCGCTGCGCTCCTCAGGATGACAGCGCGTGGAGGAGGGGAGAGGTGCGGCGTGGCTGAGACCGTTGTCCGTTTGCCGCCAACTCGGAAGCAATTTGCCCGCAGCTTACCCTCGCATCCTCGGATTAATCCACCGGTACACCACGTCGGTGAAGAAATTCACCAGCACATAGGTCAGCCCGATGGCTAGCAGGCAGCCCTGCACCAGCGCGTAATCGCGGTTGGAGATGGCGTCCACGGTCAGCCGCCCCAGCCCGGGCCAACTGAAGATTTTTTCGGTCACAATCGCGCCTGCCAGCAGCGCGCCAAACTGCAAGCCGATCACCGTAACCACGGGCACCAGCGCGTTGGGCAAGCGCGTGGCGCCATAGCACCGCGGTTTCACTCAGCCCCTTGGCGCGCGCGGTGCGAATATAATCCTGCCCCAGCTCCTCAAGCATCGCCGTGCGCACCATGCGGGTGAGAATGGCCGCCAGCGACGCGCCCATCGCCACCGAGGGAAGAATCAGGTAACGCCAGTCAATTGCAGCACCGGCGCCGGAGTTGGCGCCGGAGACCGGTGTCCATCCCAACTTGATGGAGAAGAAAAGAATCAGCACCGGCCCCAGCGCGATAGCCGGCACGGAAAGCCCAAAGAGCGAGACTACGGAGAGCGACTGGTCGATCCAGCGGCCGCGCTTGAGCGCAGCCAGGATTCCCGCCGGCAACGCCAGCACAATCCCCAGCACCAGCGCGCAGAGGGTGAGCGCCAGGGTGTAGGGATAGCGCTGCAGAATCAGCTGCGCCACCGAATCGTGCAGCCGGATGGACATGCCCAGGTTGCCGTGCACCACGCCCGCCCAGTAATGCAGGTACTGCGTGCCCAGCGGCTGGTCGAGCCCGTACTGGTGGCGCAGTGCGCCGATATCGGCGGGGGTTGCGCCCTCGCCCAGCATCTGCAAGATGGGGTCGCCGGGCACCAGGTGAATGAGCAGAAAGACCAGCGAAACCACCAGCCAGATGACCGGCAAGGTGAGCACCAGGCGGGTGAAGGTTTGTTTCATGCGCTGGCTTCAACGATAAATCAGCGCAAGCGAAGTTGCACGACCCTCAAGCGCCCGCTGCCCACTGCAAACGGCTTTACCGATAAATCTGAGGAATGAAGGTCTGCTCCTGAATGGGTGGGCGCACGTATTTCGATTTTCCCAGGCGCGGTAATTTGAGCGGCTCCGGCGTCAGGTCCCGATAGGAGACGAGCGACAGCAGGTGGCGCATCACGTTCAGCCGCGCACATTCTTTATTTTCCGCGTTGACTACGAACCACGGCGATTGCCGGGTGTCGGTCACGGCGAACATCTCGTCCTTGGCGCGCGAGTAGTCGGCCCAGTGCTTGCGCGATTCAAGATCCATGGGGCTCAGCTTCCAGCGCTTGGTAGGTTTGTCGAGACGGTCCTGGAAGCGGCGCTCCTGTTCCTCGTCGCTCACCGAAAACCAATATTTGATCAGCAGGATTCCGGAGCGGATGAGGATGCGTTCGAACTCCGGACAGCTCTGCAGAAAGTCCTGGAATTCGCTCTCCGTGCAAAAGCCCATCACGCGTTCAACGCCGGCGCGGTTATACCAGCTGCGGTCGAAGAGCACCATTTCGCCGGCCGCGGGCAGGTGGGCCACGTAGCGCTGAAAGTACCACTGCGTCTTTTCGCGCTCGGTGGGCGTGCCCAGCGCCACCACCCGGCAAATGCGCGGGTTCAGCGACTCGGTGATGCGCTTGATGGCGCCGCCTTTACCCGCCGCGTCGCGGCCCTCGAAGAGCACCACCACCCGCAGCCCCTCGTGGCGTATCCACTCCTGCATTTTCACCAATTCCACTTGCAGCTTGCGCAGCTCGCGCTCGTAGCGGCAATCCTTGCCGAGATGACGCTCGCCGTCAGTTGGCGCGTCTGCATGTCCATTGAGCTTTTTCTTTGCCATTGCCCGTCCCCTGGGGAACTTATCGGCACAATCCGCGATAACTGCAGCGAAAAGGCTGCGATCTGAAGCTTGCGGGCCGAAGCTGCGAGCCGGGAATGATCAGCTGCGAAGCGGCGTCAGCGGCTCGACGCGAATCTTGGCGATGCGCCGCCCGTCCATTTCAATGACGGTGAACCGGCGGCCTTCGAAGACAATCGACTCCTCCGGGTAGGGAATGTGCCCCAGCCGATAGAGCAGGAACCCGGCCAGCGTTTCCACCCCGCCCTCGCGTGGCAGATCCCACTGCATCTGTGTCTCCAGATCGCGCAGGTTCACGCCCCCATCCATCAGGAACGCGCCGGCAGCGTTGGCCAGGATGGGCTGGGCGGGAACGTCGAACTCGTCCTCTAATTCGCCGGCCAGCTGCTCGATGGCATCTTCAGCCGTCACCAGCCCCACCACAGATCCAAACTCGTCCACCGCGACCGCCAGATGGCGGCGCCGTTGCTGAAACTCGCGCAAAAGGTCGAGCACCGACTTGGTCTCCGGCACAATCAACACATCGCGCATGATCTGGCCCAGCTGCAGCTGAATGGGACTGGAAGCCGCACCCGCGGCAGCTTTGTCCTCGGGCGCGGAGTTGCGGAAAAACTCGATCCGTGCCAGATCGCGCGCGTACACCACGCCCACAATATGCTCCGGGCCGCGCGCTTCGTCGAAGACCGGCACGCGCGAATGATGACGGGCTATGATGCGCCCAAAAGCCTCCTCAAGGGTCATATTCGACGGCAACGAGAAGATTTTCTGCCGCGGTGTCATGATCTCGCGCACCGGCACGTCGTCCAGTTCCAGGGCGCGGTGAATCAGCATCTCCTGAAACGGCGGCAGAATGCCCATGCGGCGCGCCGAGGTGGCAATCAGCTTGAGCTCTTCCGCGGAGTGCACGGCCGCGCGCTCGGTGAGGGGCACGCCGAAGCCGCGCAAGACCGCTGCCGCTGAAACTCGGAGCAGCCGCACCGCAGGCCGCACCACCGCCATAAACGCCAGCATGGGCGGGGCCACGGCGACGGCCAGCGCCTCAGCCCGGCGCAGGGCCAGGGACTTGGGCACCAATTCGCCCACCACCACGTGAAAGTAGGTGATGATGGCAAACCCCAACACCAGGGCCACCACGTTGGCATAGAGATTGGCATGAGGCAGGAAGCTGAACCAGGGTTGGAAAACGGCAATCGCCAGCGGCTCGCCGATCCAGCCCAGCGCCAGCGAGCAGAGCGTGACGCCCAATTGCACCGCCGGCAACAGGTCTTCAATTCCGCTTTGCAGGCGGCGCACGGCGCGCGCACCCGGCACCTGCGCTTCGAGAAGCTGTTCGATGCGCGTCTCGCGAATCGATACCAGCGCGAACTCGGCCGCCACGAAAAAAGCGTTGGCCAGAATCAGCATGGCCACCGCGACGAATTTGAAGAGGGAAATACCCTGCATCCCGGTCAGAGAATAGCATTTACCGGGAGCGGCTCGTGATTCGCGCCGCGCAGGTCGTGATTCCTACGGAACCAGGAGCCCGCGCTCTGCGTAGAATCTCTGGTGAGGCAAAGAGGGACAGCATGAGATCTCTTTTTTGTGGAATCGCACTCCTGATTTGCGCGGCAACCGCAACCTACGCTGCCGAAGCCACGTTTGAGCGCAACCTGACCGTCAGCGGCACGCCCGATCTGACCATCTCCACAGGCGCGGGCTCCATTCACCTGACTGCCGGGCCGGCCGGACAGATTCACATCTTCGGCCGCGTGCATTCAAACTGGGGCGGCGACGATCGCGTCCGCGACATCGCCGCAAATCCGCCCATCGAGCAGACCGGCAACATTGTGCGCATCGGTCACCAAAACCATCTGCAGCACATCAGTATCGATTACGAGATCCAGGCGCCGGCCGGCTCCTACCTGAATGCCGCCAGCGGCGCGGGCAGCCTGACCATAGACGGCGTGGGTGATACCGCCAAACTGGCCACCGGCTCGGGTTCCATTCACGCCACCGGCCTGCGCGGCAGCTTCAGCGTTGAAACCGGCTCCGGCTCTATTTATGCCGACCAGGTTGGAAGCGGCGACGTACGGGCTGAAACCGGGTCCGGGTCCGTAGAGCTGCGCAACCTCGATGGCGCTTTGCGCGTTGAGACAGGCTCCGGCAGCGTGAAGGCGGCGGGCAAGCCAACCGGTCCGTGGAAGGTCCAGACCGGCTCCGGCAGCGTCGAAATCTGGACCGGCGATGCGGCCTTCTCACTGGACGCCGAGTGCGGCGCGGGCAGCATCCACAGCGATCGGGACGTGGTTTCGCAGGGATCTCCGAGCCGCCATCACCTTGAAGGGAAGGTCAGCGGCGGCGGTCCGCTGGTGCACATCGAGACCGGCGCGGGAAGCATCAGCATCCACTAAGGAGCTGGCAGTACGCAGGGCGGTAGACAGTGTCAGTGTCCACTGCGTCACCGTCGGCGCATCCTGCGCCATCCCGATAAACTGGAAGCATGATCCATGTGTTTCGCCCCATTCCAGTGGAACGCCTCAAGCTGCTGGTCTTCGATCTCGACGGCACGCTCATTGACTCCGCGCAGGACCTGTGCAACAGCGTCAACGCCACGCTCCAAGAGTTTGAACTCGCGCCGCTTCCCGACCCTGCCATCGCGGGTTTTGTGGGCAACGGCGCGCCCTTGCTCATGCGGCGCGCGCTGGCGCTGGCCGGCAATCTGCACTCCCGAGGCAGTCGACGAAGAGCTGTTCCAGAAGGCCTACGCGTTTTTCCTGCAGTATTATCGCGACCACAAGCTCGATTTCACCTATGCCTACGAGGGCGTGCTGGAAGCGCTCAAGGCGCTCAAGCAATTGCACGATCAGCCCGGCGTCAAACGCGTCATGGCGGTGCTCACCAACAAGCCGGTGCGCCCCGCGCGCGGCATTTGCGAAGGTCTGGGAATGGCCGATTATTTCCTGCACATCTACGGCGGCGACAGCTTTCCGCTCAAAAAGCCGGACCCGCTCGGACTGCGCTCGCTGATGGAGGAAACCGGGGCCACGCCCGAAGAAACCGTCATGATCGGCGACAGCCGGGTCGATATGCAGACGGCGCGCAACGCCGGCGCCTGGGCCCTGGGCTGCGCCTTCGGCTTCGGCCCGCAAAATCTCATGGAGGTGCCGCCCGACGTGGTGGTAGACTCCGCCGCCGAGTGGATGCAAGCTCTGACACCGGCTCCGATGGCCGGCGCAAAACACTGATTCAGCTTGCGACGTTCACGGGAACTTTTCCCCATCCGCCCGCGTATGGTCGAGAAAGGGGTTCTGAGCTGATGCGATTCTGGTTTGCCCTTGGCCTCCTGGCCGCTCTTGTGGCCGCGCCCGCCGCTGCCCGCGCCGACAATGATGTCGTGCAGTTCTTCAACGACATTCACGTCACTCCAGGCACCCCGGTGCACGACGCCGTCTGCTTCTTTTGCAACGTGCAGGATGACGGCACCATCAACCACGACGTTGTCGTCTTCTTCGGTTCCATCGATATCAACGGCAGCGCCCGCCACGACGTGGTCAGCCTCTTCGGCAGCGTAGACGCCCACGACAATGCTTCCATTGCACACGATCTGGTAAGCATCTTCGGCAGTCTGCGGCTGGGCGCAAATGTAACGGTAGGCCACGATGCGGTCGCCGTTTTCAGCTCCATTGAGGCGCGCCCGTCGGCAACCGTCGCGGGCAGTCGCGTCGCCATTCCCGCCTTTCTTTTCTGGGGCCCGGCATTGATCCCGCTCCTCCTGATCGTGCTGATCGTGTACATCGTGCGCGAGCGCAGCCATCGCTGGCCGCCCCCCGGATATCCTCCCCCTCCCATGCCTTAAACCACAGGGTGCCGCAGTAAGCTGAATCCATGGCCAACGGCTCCGCCTGGATTCCGCAGCGTCCCTTGCGTATCGTCATTCCCGGCGGCAGCGGCCAGGTAGGCAGCATGCTGGCCGGCTTTTTTCAGGAGCGCGGCCACCACGTCACGGTTCTCACCCGCGGTCCTTACACCGCGCCCTGGCCCACCGTGCACTGGGACGGTCTCAATCCCGGCCCCTGGGTCGAAACCCTCGAAGGCGCCGACGTCTGCATCCATCTCTCCGGCCGCAGCATTAATTGCCGCTACACCGCGCGCCATCGCCAGGAGCTGCGCGACTCGCGCATCCGGCCAACGCAAGCCTTGCATCAGGCGTTCGCGCTCGTCGACAACCCGCCGTGGCTGTGGATGAACGCGTCCTCGTGCGACCATTTACCGGCACGCCTTAGACCGCGACATGGATGAAGCCACTGGCGAGGTGGGCGGCAACGAGTGGGTCGATGGCTGGCTGGGCGGGCGCCGCCGCGCACCCGAGAAATGGAACTGGACCGTGCAGCTGGTGCGCGATTGGGAGCGCGCCTTCTTCTCCACGCCCACTCCGCGCACGCGCAAAATCGCGCTGCGTACATCGCTGGTCTTCAGCCCCGCGCAGGGCAATGTGTTTGCCGTGCTTTCGCGGCTGGCGCGGGTGGGACTGGGCGGCACGCAGGGCAACGGCCGCCAGTATGTTTCCTGGATGCACGAAGCCGATTATGCCCGCGCCATCGAATTTCTCATCGACCATGAGGAAATTGAAGGAGTGGTCAATCTGGCCGCGCCGCATCCGCTGCCCAATCGCGAGTTCAACCAGGTGCTGCGCGATGCCTGGGACATGCCCAACGGCCTGCCCGCCCCCGCGCCCCTGCTGGCGCTGAGCATGTTCTTGCTGCGCACCGAGCCGGAGCTGGTGTTGAAGAGCCGCCGCGTGGTTCCCAAAAAACTGCTGAACGCGGGCTTCGAGTTCAAATTTCCCACCTGGCCCGAAGCGGCAGAGGATCTGGTGCGAGAGTATCGGGAAAGAAGCTGACCGTCGGGAGTCGCCCATCCTGCCGGTGTCCCTTGTCCCTAGCCGGTCCCTAGTCCCTACGTCCCTTGTCCCTACGTCCCTTGTCCCTACGTCCCTTGTCCCTGGTCTCTGGTCCCTGCCTCTATGGCGTAATGTCCGTCACCGGCAGATCCCAGTGTCCGAGCAGGATCTCGAACCGCCGCTGCTCTTCTTTCTGATACGTCGCCTGATCGGGCCACAGCTCGTGGATGAACTTGTCTTCGTCGGGATTGGCGGTCGTGGCCACAGTCGAATCCTTGTAGACAATGGTCACGCGGTAATCCCATCGGCCGTCCTCGGTGGTGTGATAGGCGGGCGATTCGATCTTGAGCGAAAGAATGCGTCCCGTGGATTGAATCCGCTTGAGCAAGGGATAATGGTTTTTCAAAAACAGGCTGAGAAACTCCTGCTGATGGCCCCACTGGCATTTGTAGTAGTACTCCACCGCATAGGGCTGGCCGGCGCTGCCCTGCGGCGGAGCTCCCTGTGCGGCCAGCGGTCCAGCGGCAAAGACAACGGCGAGAAGGGCGAGCAGAATTCTGCGCATGCGTGCCTCCAAATTTTCCGGATGGAAGCAATTGTAGCCCCGGTTTCATGTTTCCGGCGCTGGGTGGCGCGGATCGCAGGCCTTTTCCCTTGGTTGCTCGTTCCCCTGCGAAGCTGTTCAACATGCTCGGCACAAAAAAAACGGCCCCCGTTTCTAACGGGGGCCAAGTTGCCTTGGTTCTCTCGCGTTGCGAGAGCTTGGTTGGCGGCCTTACGGCGGGGTGGCCGTTGGCCTGGTACACAGCCTCTCGGGGGGGAGGATGGCCGTAATTTACTGCTGTACCGAGCCGTTCGAGGAAACAGCACCTTGGGGTGGTGCTGTGCCCTGGGCCGCCAAACTGTTTTCCATCAGCCGCACATGCACCGTCCGGGTGCGTACCCGCGCCGGCCGCGCATTTGCCTGGCCGTCAGCGGACGCAGCGTTCTGGTCGTTCGAGGCAATTTCCATATTGCCCAGCGCAACCGAGTGCATGCGGTAGATGGGAATCTGGTGATCGGTGACGAGATAGCGTTCTACTGCTTCCGCCAGCCGTTGCGAGCTCTGAAGGCCCACGCTGCCGTTGCCTGGCGCCTGCGCATCCATCTCGAGGATGTAGCCGTCGCGCCCGGTCAAGCTGGCCGCGAGCTGGTCAAGTTGATCCTGCGAATCCGCCGTCATGCGCGTAGTGCCGGGGCGGAACTTCACTTCAAAATCCGTGATCTGGTGGTACTGGTCGAGTCCGTTGACCGTGTTGCCGATCTGGCTCACATGGTTCGACGCCTGCTGCGCTGCGTTGTTCGCGGTCTGGGCCTGCTGACCGGCCGCGGTGGCCGTCTGGTTGGCCGCGTCGGCCGTGGTCTGCGCCTGATGAATGCCGGCCTGCGCCCGCTGATCTACGTCCTTGATCTCCTGCGCGTTGCGGGCGTTTACCTGATCAAGTTCATTGAGGCGGTCGTTCAAGGGATCGATCTGCTTCTTCACCCACTTTTTGCGGGCCATGGGGTTGATGCGGCCCCAGAAACCTTCCTTTGCCGGAGGAGCCTGAGTGGTGGTGTTCATTTGCTGATCGCTATTCTGCTGGCTGCCCTGCGAAGCCGAAGTCTGATCGGCTCGCCGGGGGCGCCTGGGTGGTGGCTTGCTGCGCCCAGACCGGGATGCCTATGGCCGCTGCTAACAGGGCAATTGATGCCTGCCGGGGCAGCGAATGGCTAAGATGGCGAGCAATTCTCATGGGATTGACCCTCTTCTGCGGCAGATTGCGTTCGTCAACCTGCCGTTATGGCAGTGTCTGCTTGCCTATCCCTATCGCAAGGGGAATGCCAAACTCGAACGCCGCGAAACGATTAAGGTGTATCCGATTGCAAACAAGCTAGATAATTCAATTCCAGAGGAGAGAAACCAATGACCTGAAATCGCCATGAAAGCGTCCCAGACCATGTAAATTTTGCACCGCGGAGAACTTTCTACGCTGCCCAAAACTTCCTCTCGCCGTTTCCGGCCCAGATTCCGTGTTCAGATTCCCTGTTCGGATTCCGTGTTTCCTGGACGACCGGTTCTCTGCTGCGCTTCAGGCCCTGGACCTGCCCTGGACCCCGATCCGTTGACGGGGGAGATTCCGCCGCCGGCTCCTGCTCAATTTCCAGGGCGAGACGTGCTACGATGGCGGGCATGAAGAAGACGATTCTCCTGGCTTTGATTCTGGCGGCGTGCGCCGGGTCGGCATTTGCGGCCCCGTCGCCACATCATCACCATCATCACCACCACCACCCCCACAGACCCGCCTGAACCTGCTCGTCTCTGCCCCAACGCAACTAAAGCAGCGGCGGCAGGCCCGTAAGGAAGACCTTGTGCAAGACCCGGTCGTCCAAGATCAACTGCACCATCCCATGGGCTGCTTCCATGCGCCGCCAGTGGTTGCGCGTGGCAGCGCCCTGCTGCGGCTCCGGAGCTGGTGAGCCATGGCTTCCGGGCTCGAAGCGGCGTCGCCCGCGCGGCTCGCGCACGCTATCGAAGCCTATCTCGCTGACCACCCCGCCGCCGCCCTGCTCGAAGAAGGCCGCGTGGCCTTCGACCTGCGCACCGCCCGTTACGCGGTGAGCGAGTCGCATGGCCGCTGCCTGCTCCAGTTTTGGAGCGATGAGCGCAACCTGGTCCGCACCGTCGTCGATGTGCAGATGCGCGCACAATGCCTGCGCATCGTCACGCGGCGCATGGGCGCGGCGCGGCCGCAAACGTTGGAGCTGGTACCCACCAGCGACCGCCGCACACCCACCGCACGCGGAACCGCGCGCCGCAATTATCAGCGCCTGCTGGAGCGCGCATTGTCGCGCACCTTCATCGGCGCAAAGGTCAGCGGACTGCGCTCGGCCATGGACCTCGAACACAGCTTCGGCCCGGCCTACGTGCGCGGGCACCTGCTGCGCGGCACTGCGGCCGACGCCGTGATTGGCGTGAGCGAGGCGGAATCCGCCCCCATCATCGACGGCATTCTTACCCTGGGAATTCTGTGGCTCGACTTCTGCCGTCAGCATGGCGACGGCCGCCGTCACTTCGGGGGCCTCAAAGTGATTGTGCCTGCCTGGGGCTTGGCGGACCACCGCCGAGCGCATGGCCTGGCTCAACCACTCCGCCGCAAGCTTTGAGCTGTACACGCTTGACGAGCGCAGTGAGGAGCTTGCCCCCATCGATTTTCGCGACACCGGTAACCTGGAGTCGCGCCTGGTGCATGCATTCTCCGCCGCGGCCGCCATCGAGCGTTGCCGTGCGGGCATTGACCGCCTGCTCGCGCTGGTTCCCGAGGCTGCCCGCCATCGAGTGGAGCTGCACGCCCGTTCAGCCACTGAAGCCGCCCTGTTGCTTCATGGTCTGGAGTTTGCGCGCGTCCGTCTGGGCGCCAGCGCCCACTCCTTCGCCCGCGAAGAAGAAATCACTTTCGGCGCGGGAGCCAATGAGACGCCGCTCACCGTGGAGAATGAAGAACTGTGCCGCGAACTCTGCGTGCGCCTGTTCCAAAGCCGCCACATCGACGGCGCACAAACCGATCCCCTCTTCCGCATGCAGCCCGAGCGCTGGCTGGAGTCCCGGCTGCGCGCGGAGATCGCCGAACTCTTTCCCGGCCTGCGCGGCGATCTGCTCTATTCCCAGGTTCCGGCGCTCTCCAGCGGCGACCGCGGCATGTTGGACCTGCTCACGCTCGATCGCAGCGGACGCCTGGCCGTGATCGAGCTCAAAGCGAATGAGGATCTGCACCTGCCGCTGCAGGCGCTCGACTACTGGATTCGCGTCCGTGCCCTCAACGCCGATTGCCAGGCTGTCGGACGGGGTAAATCGGCTCTCTGCCTTTGCGCGCAGCGGATATTTCGATGGCGCGGAAGTCTCGCCGCTCGATCCGCGGCTTCTGCTCGCCGCTCCGGCCCTGCGCATTCATCCCGCCAACGAACCGGTACTGCGGTATTTTTCCCCGGCCGTGGAATGGGAACTGGTCGGCTCTCGGCGAACATTGGCGGCGTGAGCTGAAGGTGATCTTCCGCAAGCGCGGAAGCGCGCACATTTAACCACCGAGACCCGTCTCGTTGCCCGGGAGTGAAGACTCTGACCAGAGCATTTGACCGGGCTTGGCTGCGCAGTTATCATACGCACACTGCTTGCACAAAGGGCGGTATCCCCCCGCCGGCGAGCCATCATGCGAACCACGGCCAGTCATGCTGCAACCCGCAACTTTGGAGGCATCGTTTGACGGATCAGGCCAAGGTCCTCATCGTCGATGACGACCCCTCGCACCTGGAGATTTACTCCATGCTGATCCAGCAGGCAGGCCTTGAGCCGGTTACCGCCCTGGTGCGCTTTCTGGGCCTCGACCTCCCTCGGGACGAACAAGTGGGGCTGGTGCTGCTGGATTACAAGCTCCACTCGCTCAAGACTTCCGCCGCCATCGCCCAGGATCTTCGCGCTCTTTACCCTGCCGCTCCCATTGTGCTTCTGTCGGACATGTGGAGCCTGCCCGCCGACATCGAGCCTTATGTCACCGACTTTGTGCGCAAAGGCCAACCCGCCGTACTGCTGGAAACCGTCCGCCGACTGCTCCCCTGCCCCGCCCGCCCGCCGCTCAATTCGTAGCGCGGCAAAATTTCCCCCCATTTTGCGAATGTGAGAGCAATTAATTCCCTGGGCTTCGCGTGTTCCATCGGCCGCCGCCGTCCTATGGAGATGCGGGCCTGGTGCCAAGCTACAATGGTGCAAGCTCGCATCGCGAGTCCAACCCTCAGCCCCTTTTTCGATGTTTCGAGGAAATTTGGAGATGCGCTCGATCTCTGCTCATCAACCGGGTGCCGGCTCAGCCGGTCGAGAGTGACCGGTCGAGAGTCATATAACCGGCGGCGCGCATGCCGGTGGTAACTTGGCAAGCAGTTCCGGCTGTTGGCTGCCCACGCTCATTGAGGGCGCAGGCGCATCATCCGGTAAAATAATTCCGCTCCGCGCAAAAACGCGCTGCGCCGGTCCGTTACGGAAAACAGCCGGTCATGCAGAGAGGCGATCGACCTTCAGAATATGATGGCGCGACCAATCCGACTGGGGCAGTTAGGCAAACGGCTCTACCAAAGCGCGCCGGCAGCGACGGTGGGCGCACTGATCGTCTGTGTGGCGATATGGGCGGGTACCATCGCGGCGACGGTAAGTGCCTTCAGCGGTCCAGTGGCTCAAGCACAAACCTCGGAGTACGAAGTCAAGGCTGCCTATCTCTTCAACTTCGGCAAGTTCATCCGCATTAGCGGATCCCCGGAGCCCCAGCACTCGACCTTCGACATTTGTATCCTGGGCCGCGATCCCATCGGGCGCGCCATGGACGATATCGTCGCCAATGAATCCATCGACAATCGCCCCGTCCGCGTAGCGCGGATTTCCGACGCCACCCAGGGTCGCAAATGCGACATCGTCTTCATCAGCCCCTATGAAGCCGATTCCATCCGCGAAGACCTGGCTGTGCTCGACGGCGCCGACGCTCTCACCGTGAGCGATGCGCCGGATTTTCTCGAGCTCGGTGGCATGATCCAGTTCGTACTCGAAGGCGATCATGTCCGCTTTGAGGTGAATCTCGACGCCGTCGAACGGACTCACCTGGTGCTCAGCTCCGAACTTCTCCGCGTCGCCGCTGCCGTCAAGGGGAAGCCGGCGGGGGTGCAGCCATGAGGCTCTTGAACTCGCAGTCGATCGCCGGAAAACTGACCCGCATGAACGTGCTGGTGAGCGGCACCGCGTTGCTGCTCGCCTATTTCGCCTTCCTGGGCTACGATCTCTTCACGCTACGCCAAGATCTGGTCGGATCGCTGAGCACCGAAGCGGCCATCGTGGGCGCCAACACCGTCACGGCCCTGCTCTTCGACGATCAGCAGGCCGCGGAGAACACGCTCTCCGCGCTCAGCCAGTCACCGCAGATCCGATGGGCCATAGTGGTTCGGCAGGATGGCAAGCGTTTTGCGCAGTACACGCGCGATCGATCCATCCAGCCCATCCTCACCGAGCGGCTCGGGCCCCGGCAGACATGGGCATTTTGGACACACGGCGCCTATATCCTGCTGGGCAGCCGAATCGTCTTTCAGGGCCAGCAGATTGGCGCGGTGTATCTGCTCGCAGAGACCACGCGCATCAAGCACAGTGCGCTCGAATTCGGGCTTCTTTCGGCGGCCATCCTGGTGCTCTGCTTCGTCATTGCGCTGCTCATCACCTCGGCCACGCGCAACCTGGTCACTGCGCCGCTCACCGGCCTGGCAGGGACGGCGCAGATCGTCAGCCGCGAAAGAGACTACACGGTGCGCGCCGCCATGCCCCCCAGCAGCGACGAGCTGTCGTTTCTCGTGCAATCATTCAACGAGATGCTTGACCAGATCCAGGATCGCGATCGCGCCCTCGAACTCTCGCGCAGCATTCTTGAGCAGCGCGTGCAAGAGCGCACCGCCGAGCTCACCGACGCCAATAAGGAACTGGAAGCTTTCTCCTACTCCGTGGCCCACGATCTGCGCGGTCCGCTGCAGCACATCAGCAACATCGCCTTCCTGCTGCAGAGCCACCATCGATCCATCGCGCCTGCAGGAGCGGGAACTGATCGACAGGCTCTTTGAGGGCAGCAAGCGCATGTCCGCGCTCATTGACGATCTGCTCAACCTGTCGCGCGCCACCAGCACCCCGCTGCACCGCGTCACCATCGACCTCAGCCACATGGCCGAGGAGATTCTCCACGGCCTGAGCATTGAGGAGCCGGACCGCAAGGTACGCTGCACCGTGGTCCCCGGCGCGCGCGCCATCGCCGACGAAGGACTGCTCCACGTGGTGCTGCAGAACCTGCTGGGCAACGCCTGGAAATACACCGTCAAAGGCAAAAGACGCCGGAATCGAATTCGGCCTCACCGACCGGCCCGACGGCCACCGTCTACTTTGTGCGCGACAATGGCGCCGGCTTCGATCCCCGCTATGCCGACCGCCTGTTCCGGCCCTTCCAGCGCCTCCACTCGCAAAGCGAGTTTCCCGGCACCGGCATCGGGCTCACCACGGCCTTGCGCATCATCGCGCGCCACGGCGGCAAAATCTGGGCGACGAGCGAGGTGGATCAAGGGCGCGACGTTCTTCTTCACGCTGCCGTATGACGGCACGGAACAATGAAGTGAATCCCGAGTGGACAGCCCACACCGCCTGTGCAAGCTCTGCAAGCCGACGCACTGGCTACTGCTGTTCGCGGCCGCCAGCGCAGAATCGGATTCCGCGCCGCGCGTACTTCATCCAGCCGCGAAACCCGCGTGGAATGCGGCGCCGTCTTCACCAGCTCCGGCGTCTCCTCCACCTCGCGCGCAATGGAGCGCATGGCGTCGATGAACAGGTTCAGCTCTTCCAGCGATTCGCTCTCCGTGGGTTCGATCATGAGCGCGCCGGGAACGATGAGCGGGAAACTTACCGTGTAAGGATGAAATCCATAATCGATGAGCCGCTTGGCAATGTCGCCGGTCTTCACGCCCTTGGCCGCCTGCCGCTTGTCGCTGAAAACCACCTCGTGCATCGACGGCGTCTTGTACGGCAGCTCGTACAGGTCTTCAAGCTTCTTGCGGATGTAGTTGGCGTTCAGCACCGCGTCTTCAGTGGTCTGGCGCAGGCCGTCCGGTCCGTTGGCCAGAATGTAAGCCAGCGCGCGAATGAACATGCCGGTGTTGCCGTAGAACGCGCGCACGCGCCCTACCGATTGCGGCCGATCGTAGTCCCATGCCAGGGGGCCGTTCGCGAGCGTCCGTATCCGTCGCCATAGGCGGACGTAACGGGAGCGCGGAACATGGGTTGCGAACCGCCGGGGCGGGGCGGATCGTCGTTGACCGTCTCCCACGTTTCAGCAGCGGCCAGCTTGGGATTGCCTTCCCTGCGCACCAGGACCGGGATGGGCAGAAACGGCTCAAGAAACTTCTTGCAGGCCACCGGACCCGAGCCCGGCCCGCCGCCGCCGTGCGGCGTTGAAAACGTTTTGTGCAGGTTCAGGTGCATCACGTCCACGCCAAAGTCGCCCGGCCGCACCTTGCCCACCAGCGCGTTCATGTTGGCGCCGTCCATGTAGAGCAGCGCGCCCTTGGCGTGCAGAATTTCGGCGACCCGATGAATCTCGTTTTCGAAAACGCCCAGCGTCGAAGGGTTGGTCAGCATCAGCGCCGCAGTCTCTTCATCCACTTGCGCGCGCCAGCGCCTCCAGATCGATGCCGCCCTCGGCATTCGATTTGAGGTTCTCCACCTGGTATCCGCAGATGGCCGCCGTCGCCGGATTGGTGCCGTGCGCCGAGTCGGGAATCAAGATCTTCCTGCGCGGATTGCCCTGCGACTCATGCCACGCGCGCACCAGCAGGATGCCGGTAAACTCCCCATGCGCGCCCGCCGCCGGCTGCAGCGTGATGGCGTCCATGCCGGTAATGTCGAGCAGGCAGCGCTCCAGCAGATCGATGATTTCAAGCGCGCCCTGCGCCAGCGACTCAGGCCGGTACGGATGCGCCTCGGCCAACCCCTCGATGCGCGACACGGCTTCGTTCACGCGCGGGTTGTACTTCATGGTGCACGAGCCCAGCGGATACATGCCCAGATCGATTGCATAGTTCCACGTGGAGAGCCGCGTGAAATGGCGAATGATCTCGATTTCGCTCAGCTCCGGGAGCTCCGCGCTGTCCTTGCGGACGGCAGAGCCCAAGCAGAGCCTGTGCATCGACAGCAGGCACGTCGAGCGGCGGCATCTTGTAAGCGCGCTTGCCCGGCGCCGATTTCTCAAACAGCAGCGCCTCGTTTTGCGTCGGGTGCTGACGGACTTTGCCCAACGTGTGCGGGCCGGAATTTTCTTGATTGATTGCCATCTTTTTATGCCTCAAAACCAAACCTTGCAAGAAGGTTCTCTGTCTCAGATCTTTCTATTGCCCGACAGCGTATGCTTCGTATCGCCAGATGAACTGTGCTTTGTGTTGCCAGACAACGTATGGTTTGTATTGCCAGACAACATATGCTTCGTGTTGCCAGTTGAACTGTGCTTCAGAGCTTTGTAACAAGGGCACGGCTTTAGCCGGGCCGCATCATGCGCAAAAAAGAGCGGGCTTTAGCCCCTGCCAACTCCGGCTTCTCTTGCAAGCCCCACTTTCTTCAGCGCCAAAGAGCGAAAACAATATGGGTACTCATCCGAAGATGCCGCAAGCCCTGCTTTGATCGGATTCCCGGCAATGTAAGCCCGATGAGTCTCAAAATCCTGCTTGTTCATCACCTGCGCTTCCGCGAATCCCCGCTGCCAGACCTCGCCTTTGTAGCCTAATTCATGCGACAACCGATAAGAGAATCGGCCCTTGATAAGTTGCAGGGCCTTTTCGATGGTCATATCATTGCCCGCCTCGATGAGAAGGTGCACGTGATCGGGCATGACCACAAAATCGTGCAAATCAAACTTTCTCTCGGCGACAAGCGAACGCAGGACATCGATGAGAAGGTGGGCATTTCGTTCCCGATTGCAGCAAGCGGCGCCCCATGCTCGTCTTCGTCGTGGCGAAAAATATCCGCGATGGGTTCAGGATGTTGGCCGGAGCGGCATTGCGGGCTGGATGCGCCATGGCAGGGGCTAAAGCCCCTATCTCCTCTCCATCGCAGTTGTGGCCCGGCTAAAGCCGTGCCCTTGTTACAAGGCGGCCCATCTCCTCAACCGTCGACACCGCGCGGGCTCAGCTCCGCTACGCCACCACCGGCTTCGCCGCCAGCACCTTGGCCGCCGCATCGATCTGCTCGCGCGTCACCACCTCCGTGGCGCACCACAGCGTGCAGTTCGCCAGCTCCGGATACCAGCGCCCCAAATCCACGCCGCCCACAATCTTGTTTTCCAGCAGCCGCTCGCCAAGCGCGGCCGGCGTCTCTTCCGTCTGCAGCACAAATTCGTGGAAGCGCGGCGCGCCCCTGAAACGCAGCTTCGCGCCCGGCTGCGCGGCCAATGTCTTGGCCGCGTAATCCGCCTTGGCCAAATTATGCTCGGCCAGTTCGCGCATCCCCTCCTTGCCGTAAACGGCCAGGAAAATCGTCGCCATCAGCGCTACCAGCGCTTGATTGGTGCAGATGTTTGAAGTCGCCTTCTCACGGCGGATGTGTTGCTCGCGCGTTGCCAACGTCAAAACAAACCCGCGGTTCCCTGCCCCGTCCACGGTTTGCCCGGCAAGCCGGCCCGGCATCTGGCGCAGGTATTTTTCCTTGGCCGCAATCACCCCGCAGAATGGCCCTCCGTAGCTCAGCGCCACGCCAAACGACTGCGCCTCCATGCTGACGATATCCGCCTCCACCGGCGGCCGCACAATGCCCAGCGAAACCGCTTCTGCAATCGACACGATCAGCAGCGCGCCCTTAGCGTGCGCAATCTCGGCAATGGCCGGGATGTCTTCGATGACACCGAAGAAGTTCGGGCTCTGGACAAGAACGGCTGCAGTCTCTGCGGTGACCGCAGCATTCGAGCGCCTCCAGATCCACGCGTCCGGTTTCGGCGTCGTAACCGACCACCGTTTGCGGCAATCCCTGGTGCTTCGCGTAGGTAGCCAGCACCTCGCGGTACTCAGGATGCGCCGTGGACGCGACCACCGCCTTGTGCCGGCCGGTCACGCGCACCGCCATCATCACCGCCTCCGCCGCCCCCGTGGAGCCGTCGTACATGCTGGCGTTGGCCACATCCATGCCGGTCAGTTCCGCGATCATGGTCTGAAACTCGAAGATGGCCTGCAGCGTGCCCTGCGTGATCTCCGCCTGGTAGGGCGTGTAGCTGGTGAGGAATTCGCCGCGCTGCACCAGCGAATCAATAATGACGGGCCGGTAATGCCGATACGCGCCCGCGCCCAGAAAGCTGGCGTAGTCGGTGGCGTTCTTGTCGGCGGCGGCGCGAAAGTAATTCACAATCTCGCTCTCCGCCTGCTGGCGCGGCACATTCAGGTCGCGGCTCAAGCCGGTACTCGGCAGGAATAATGGCGAACAGATCGTCGATAGAAGCCGCGCCGATCTCGGCGAGCATCTGCTCGCGTTCGGCAGGCGATTTGGGTAGATAGCGCATGGGGGTCCCTCCGGGACCACGGGTTCAGGGTGCAGGTGCCAGGCTCAAGCGTCAGTGGCGGCTCGGCTGTTCAGGTTATTGAGAAGGTTCGGTCGATCAGGATCGCAAGCCGCTGGGCCCAGGCAACTCCGGCTGAGACCTGACACCTGAACCCTGTAAATCAGTGAGTCTCTTCCGCGATGAACGCCTCATAGGCCGCGGCATCGAGCAGCCCGTCAAGTTCCCCTGGATTGGCCAACTCTACTTTGATGATCCACGTGCCATGGGGATTCTCGTTGATCTTGTCGGGCGCGGTCTTCAGCTCTTCGTTCACCGCCGTCACCTTGCCGGTCACGGGCGAAAACAGATCGCTCACCGCCTTTACGCTCTCCACGGAGCCAAAAGCCGTGCCGGCAGTCACCGTGTCGCCCACCTTGGGCGCGTCCACGTAGACGATATCGCCCAGCGAGCCCTGCGCATAATCCGTGATGCCGATGGTGCCGTTGGCGCCGTCGACCTCAATCCATTCGTGTTCCTTGGTATAGCGGTACTGTGTCGGATAAGCCATCGGTCAGCTCCTTGAAGAAAAACAAGTAAGCTCCAGTGTAAAGGCAGGGACCGAGGGACCGGGGGAACAAGTACATAAGAACTGTGAAACGCGGTTCAACAGCGATCGCCTGTTCCCTGGGTGCGTTGGCCCCCGCTACTTTGCGAAGAACTCCCCATGTCCGCCATTGGCCCACGGATTGTAATGGGCGGCAAAATTGGCGCGCGTTTGGGTGCTGGGGTGGTTGTATAGCCAGAACTCGATGAACGGGACTGGGGTTGAGGGTCTTCCAGCCAGGCTTCGCCCAGGTGATTAAAGGCCGAAACGGCCGTCTTCTGCGGGTCAGGCACAATGCCGTGAATCGCCTCCTGCCCATAGACATCGGCCTGGTGCTCGAAGTGCCGGCTGAAGCCGTTGCTCACCGGCTCCAGCAAAATCGCAGCCACGGAGATCACAAGAATCAGCACCACGAAGCCGGTCCGCGACCCCAGTTCCGTCACGTGCCAGCTTGTCCCGAAACGCCGCACCAGCCACGCCGCCAGCGCCGCGCACCCCCAGTAAACAAAGAACAGGCCGATGGCAGAGCCGGCCAGCATCTTGGGAATGTGGTGCAGCACGTAATGGCCGCTCTCGTGGCCAAAGACGAATAGAATCTCGTCATCCGGCAGCCGGTCGGTGGCCGTATCCCACATGACGTACCGCTTGCTCGCGCCGATCCCCGTGACGTACGCGTTAATGCCGTTGTACTTGGCGCTGGCCTTCATCAGGTACATGCGATCTGGCGGAATATCGATGCCGGTTCGCGCCACCACCCGCTCCAATTGCGCCACCAGCGGCGCGTGATGCAGCTCCAGCGGTTCGAATTTGTTGAAGAGCGGATCGATGATGAGCGGCGACAAAAAGACGGCCAGCACCAGGATGGGCAGCGTCACCACCCAGATGCCCAGCCAATAGCGCCGCGGCCAGCGCCGCACGATCCAGTTGAAGAGCATCAGAATCAGCGTGCCGAACGCCAGCGTCACGCCGAGCCCCTTGGCCTCGTCGCCAAACCAGCTTCCCCATCCCTGCACGCTGATGCCGTAGGCGCGGCTGTAGTACTGGCCGATCATATCCAGCGGCAGGCTGGCCAGCGTGGTGAGAATGAAGAAGGCAAAGAAGAACAGCACGCCCTGCATCCAGCGGCTGCTGGTCCGGCGCTGCGCCCACGCCTCGATGGCGGCCCATCCGCCAGTGACCAATAAGCAGCCACAGAAACACGATTCCCCAGATGCTGCCGGTAATGTCCAGGATGTTGCGAATGCGGCTGAGCGCAATGGCCTTAGCCAGCTTGTCGGGCGGCAGCGTGTAGGCCTGCTGGTTTCCCGTGGGCGTTCCCTGGGCGGCTCGCTACAGCCTGCGAGGCGGCCGGCCGCACTTGCGTCCGGAGCCGTTTGCGCGGCGCGCCGCGCATGCCGCCAGCAGGCCCGCGATGCAGGATGCGAGCACGATTCGGCGCAGAAATGCCATGGAAACGCCCCTCCCAATCCGAATTTCTGAGACAATCAGTTTACCGACTCATTTTGCCGGTTTCCCCAGCGTATGCCGATTCTTTGTGTCTCTGCTTCCCGGCGCCGCGTTTCAGCGCGGCGCGTTCTTGCCGCCCTGGCAGCCCTGGTAAGTCTCGGAATTCTGCCCGCAGCCCGCGCAACATCTGACTCCACACCAGGATCCGGCACTCACTGGTTCCGCGGCCTTCACTCCGCCGCTGCTCGACGCCATGAGCACGGAACTGGATCGCGCCTTCAGCCTGCTGGGCCGGCCGGCGGCGCCGCAAGCGCTGCCGTAACAGCAACAGCGGCCCGCGGACGACAGGCAATTGCCGCCCTACTTTCTCAGCTATACCGTGCGCGATATTGGCTACGTCTCGGTGACGGCGCGAATATGGGGCGCTGACCCAATCCGCCTCGCAGCACGTGCGCCTGGCCGACGTGCAGGTGCGCATAGGCAGCCCCAAGCTCGACAACACCCACGGCGAATATCGCAGCGCGGCGGTGAACAGCCAGCAGTTGCCGCTCAGCGACGATCGCGAGGCCCTGATGCGCTCGCTTTGGGTGGCCACCAATACCGGCTACGGCAACGCCATCGACAATTTTCTGCGCGTCAAGACGGAAGCCCAGGTGCGTGCCAAGGAAGAAGATACATCCGGCGACTTCACCCCGCAGGCAGCGCAGGTGCACATTGAAAAACCAGCCGCGCCGCTCAGCCGTCGATCGCGCTGCTGTGGGAGCAGCGCGTGCGCGCACTGTCGCTGGTCTTTCGTGACTATCCCGATGTCTACCAGAACGAGGTGATGTTCGACGCGCAGGCGGGCACCAATTATTACGTTTCCTCTGAAGGCTCGCGCCTGGTCACGCCGCATTTGTCCGCGGGCGTGGTGGTGATTGCCGCCACCCGCGCCGACGACGGCATGGAGCTGGAGCTCACGCGCACCTTCCAGGCAGAAACCGCCGGCGGCCTTCCCTCGCAGGCTGAAATGGAGCAGTCGGTTCGCGAGATGGGCCAGCGCCTTGAAGATCTGCGCAAGGCGCCGGCGACGCAGCCCTTCGACGGTCCCGCACTGCTCTCCGGCCGCGCCGCCGCTGTCTTCTTTCACGAAGTGCTCGGCCATCGTCTCGAAGGCCAGCGCCAGCGCGGCGACGACGAAGGCCAGACCTTCACCAAGGATCTCGGCAAGCCGGTACTGCCCAGCTTTCTCTCCGTGGCCGACGACCCCACCATCAGCTCACTTCGGCAAGACCTGGCTGGCCGGCAATTACGAGTACGACAGCGAGGGCCAGAAGGCGCAGCGCGTGCAGTTGGTCAAGGACGGCGTGCTTAAGTCGTTCCTCATGTCGCGCCTGCCCATCGCCAGCTTCCGACGCCTCCAACGGCCACGGCCGCGCCGAAGCCGGGCCACATGCCCAATGGCCGCCAGGGCAACCTGATCGTCACCTCCGACCAAAATCGTTCCCGATGCCGAGCTGCGCAAGGAGCTGATCGAAGAAGCCAAGAAGCAGGGCAAGCCTTACGGTCTCTACTTTGAGGACATCACCTCCGGCTTCGCGCTCACCACGCGCGATTCTCCGCAGGCCTTCCAGGTGGTCCCGCTGGTGGTGTGGCGCGTTTACGTCGATGGCCGTCCCGACGAACTGGTGCGCGGCGTCAGCATTGTCGGCACGCCGCTGGCCGCCATGAAGAGCATTCTCGCCACCGGCGACAAGCCCGACGTTTTCGACGGCATCTGCGGCGCGGAGTCGGGCTCCATCCCGGTCAGCGCCGTGGCTCCGGCCATGCTGCTCAGCAACCTTGAGACCCAGCGCCAGCCGCAAGGCTCCGCGCGTCCGCCTATTCTTCCCATCCCCGGCGCAAAAGTGCTGACGCCCGCCACCAAGGAGGCCCAATGAACCCGACCAAATTGATGACCGCGCTTGCCGGAATTGGGCTGACCGCTGCCTCCCTGTGCGCACCCGCTTCGCTCCTGGCCCAAACGCCAGACCCGCGCCGATGCGGAAAAGGATCCCGTGCTC
Source organism: uncultured Acidobacteriaceae bacterium (assembly GCA_963725975.1). GTDB lineage: Bacteria > Acidobacteriota > Terriglobia > Terriglobales > Acidobacteriaceae > Telmatobacter. The sequence continues at coordinate 210,639 of CAVSBA010000002.1, forward strand.
AAAGCCATGCTCGAGGAGATGGATCGCAGCATGGACGACCTGCAGTTGAAGGGCTTTGCCAAGCCCTTCTTCATCCAATACCGCATTGAGGATGTGGACAACTTTCGAAACCAAGGCCGAGTTCGGCGCCAGCGAAGGCATCTTCCACGCCCATCAGCGCATTGCGCGCGTCACCGTGCGCATGGGCGACGCCAAGACTGACAGCTCCGGCCGCGGCGACGGATCGTTGGAATTGACCGCCATCGACAACGATCCCATCGCCATTCGCTCCGCGCTGTGGGATGCGACCGACTCGGCATACAAGAATGCGCTCGCTGCTTACGCGCAGAAACAAGCCGCGCTCAAGGACGTGCAGACGCCTCCGCAGGCCAACGACTTCAGCCAGGAGAAGCCGGTCATCTCCCTGGCCGCCCCGGTGAGCCTCTCGTTCGATGAGCAGGGCTGGGCCGATCGCGTGGCCAAGGCCAGCGGCGTCTACCGCACCGACCCTGCTGTCGCGGCCGGCCAGCGCGATATCGAAGTGTCGAACGCCGGCTTCGAGGCACGCGCCACCACTACCTACATCGTCAGCAGCGAGGGAACCATCGTCCGCAAGGGCGCAACCGAATACGAAGAATCTTTCGCCGTAAATACGCAGGCCGGCGATGGCATGGAACCTGGAGCGCTCCTACGCCTCCACTGGCCGGTCGGTCAACGACCTGGATTCGCCCGCGGCATTCGAAAAGCACGAGATTTCAGATATCGAATCGCTCGCCGCGTTGCGCAAAGCCCCTCTGGTCGAGGATGAATATCATGGGCCCGCTGCTGCTGAGCGCCGATGCCAGCACCGACACGCTGCGCTCCATTCTCGCCGACGCGGTGGTGGCCACGCGCCCGCCACTGGGCACCGACGTGCGCACCAACGGCGCCTTCGCCTCCAGCTACCTGGCCCGCGTGCTGCCCGAATTCCTGAGCGTGATCGACGACCCCGGCCTTAAGAACTATGACGGCAAAGGACTGGTCGGCGCCTACGATATCGACGACGAAGGCGTGCCTGAGCAGCCCGTCGACCTGGTGCGCGGAGGACGCCTGGTGAACTATCTCATAGGCCGCGAGCCGGTGAAGGATTTTCCCCAGTCCAACGGTCACGCGCGCGCCGGCCTTACCAGCGCCCCCTGGCCCAACATCAGCGTGCTCAAGATCTCCGCGCAAAATGGCCTTTCCGACGCCGATCTGAATCGGAAGCTGATGGACTTGATGAAGGCGTCGGGACTCGACCACGCGTACTACGCGGAGACGCTGGCCGGAGCCGGAAACCCGCGGCTGCTCTATCGCGTCAATGCGGACGCCACGCACCAACTGGTGCGCGGTGCGGAGCTGGACGACATTGACGAGCGCGCCCTGCGCACCAGCATCGATGCCGTCGGCAAGGACCTGCTGGTGGCCAACTACTACGGCGACATTCCGCAAACCGTAATCGCCCCGGCGTTGCTGCTTGACGACTCCACCGTGCGCCGCGCCCAGCAGAAGAACGGGAAACTTCCCTTTTACCCTCCACCGCAGTAAAGTTCACCGTGCTTATTGCACCTTGAAAAGCGGCGAGGCAACGGTTCATTCGTTGCCTCATTTTCCTGTTCCCTTATGCCTTTTCCGTATTCCCTGACAATTCGACCCGCGCCCACAGCTCCTTGACTCCCACGTTCGTCTTGGCCGAGATGGGCAAAATATCCTCCACGCCCAATCCCTTCCGCAATGCGGCCAGATTGCGCGTGCGCTCGTTGCCGCTGAGCCGGTCAACCTTGGTGGCCACCACGACAAACTCTCGGCCGGCCGCGCTCAGCCACTCCAGCAGTTGCCGGTCAGGCGGGCGCGGCGGGATATTCGAATCCACCAGGCAAACACAAAGCGAGAGTGTTTCGCGTTCCGCAAGGTACGGCTCGATGAACTTTGGCCATTCCGCGGAGATGGATTTTGAAATCTTCGCGTAGCCGTAGCCCGGCAAATCGGCAAAGATCATCTTCGACCGCTCGCGCTCATCGGCGATGAGAAAGAAATTGATGGCGCGGGTGCGGCCCGGCGTCGACGACACCTTGGCTGCCTTCTCGCCCACCATCGCATTCAGAAGGCTCGATTTGCCGACGTTGGAACGGCCGAGAAACGCGATCTCCGGCACCGATGCCGCCGGGAATTGCGTCGCCGAGAGAGCAGAAAGCAGGAACTGGGTCTGGTAGCGCATCCTCTCCAGAATAGCGGTCCGCGCCAACATCCCTCACGGCTGTCCGTTGACGGACGGAGTTTTTTAAATTCGGAAAGAACTTTCTCTGTCCTAAACGCGTAATAATGGGCAGATTCAATGAATCGCCGCGCGATGGGTCCTGCGATTCTGGTCCGGCAATTGCTCATAGCACTCGACGGAGGCTCGTGACATGCAAGCTCTTCTTCAGGGTGCGCGCTACGCACTGCGGCAGTTGAGAAAGTCGCCCGGCTTTACCCTCACGGCGGTCATGACGCTCGCTCTCGGCATCGGCGCCACCACGGCCATCTTCACGCTTGTCTACGACGCGCTCCTCAAGCCCCTGCCGTATTCGCATCCCCAGCAACTGGTGGTGGCGGAAGAGCAGGTGGCTGAGTTCCGCGATATCTATCCGAAGCTGCCGATGAACGCGAATCACTTCGTCACGTGGCAGCAGAATCTGCGCTCCATTCAATCGCTGGCCGCGATGAAGGAGAGTTCGGCGCCGCTAGGCATGGGCGCGCATCCTCTGCAAGTGGAAGTGGTGGACGCCACGCCGGGCATCTTCCAGGTTCTGGGCGCCGCGCCGCAGCTTGGCCGTGCCTTCACGCAACAGGAGGCCGTGAAGGGGCGCGAGCGCGTCGTGATCCTCATGAACGGCTTGTGGCGCACACAATTTCAAAGCGATGCGAAGATTCTGGGCAAGACCGTCACGCTGAACGGATTCCCGTTCACGGTCATTGGCGTGATGCCGGCTTCATTTCATCTGCCATTTGTTGACACCATCGCCCGCCCGAATGCAGATCGTGGCAGGCCAGTTGAAGCTCTGGTTCCGCTGGTCTTCGATAAGGACCAGCTCTCCGACCGCATGGGAGACTTCAATTACTTCGGCCTGGCGAGGCTCAAACCGGGCGTCTCCGTGGCGCAGGCCAGCGCGGAGGTCAATGCGCTGCAGCATACGATCTCGGCTAGTCTCGCTGCCGATGAGAGGGGCACGCTCTCGGCGACTCTTACGCCCTATCAGCAAGCCCTGGTGGGCGACAACCGCAAGTCTCTGCTTATTCTGCTTGCCGCCGTCGCCGGGCTGCTGCTGGTGGGTTGTGTGAACATCGCCAATCTTTTGCTTTCGCGCGCAGTGGGGCGTCGTCGGCAGAACGCGGTGCTGGCCGCGCTGGGAGCGACTCGCGCCCAATTGCTGCGCTCCGCGTTGTGCGAAGCCGCGCTCATCGCCGCCATGGGCGGCACGCTTGGTATTTTTCTGGCTGGCGCCCTGGTTCCGCTCATGCAGCGTTATCTGCCGCCGGCGCTCAATTTCAGAGGCGCGTTGCATCTGGACTGGGCTGGCGCAGCCTGCGCCGTTCTGCTTGCCGGAGCGGCCACCTTGCTTGCAGGAGCAATCCCTGCATGGATTTCTGCGCGCACCGATCCCGCCGGTGTGCTGCGCGGCGAATCGCGCCAGGCAGGGGAATCACGCTCCAGCAAACGGCTGCGCCGAATTCTGGTTGCCGTGGAAGTGGCCGCCAGCGTGGCGCTGGTGCTGATGACGGGACTGCTGGTCACGAGCCTCATGCGCTTGATGCACATCAACCGCGGATTCGACGCCGATCACGTGATCACCGCCGAGATCAACCTGCCCAGCAAATCTTATCCCGATCAGCAATCGCGTACGGCTTTCTATCGGCGCGTCCTGGAGCGGCTGCGCGAGTTGCCCGGAGTCGATGCCGCAGGTATGGCCAGTGTGCTGCCCCTCTCCGGTGACTATTGGATTGACATGGTGCGCGTCCAGGGCGATACGCGGCCCTTCATGCAGATTCCCACCGAGCACTTTCGCATGGTAAGCCCCGGCTATTTTCAGGCGATTCGCTTGCGGCTGGCGGCAGGCCGGTACTTGACCGACAGCGATGCCGGTAAGCATGTCGCGCTTATCTCGGAGCTGACGGCGCGCACGCTCTGGCCGGGCGCGGACCCGGTGGGCAGGCAGTTCCATCGCGCCGGCGAACAAGAAGAGGCTCCCTTCACCGTGATCGGCGTGGTCAAAGACGCACGCACCATCTCGCTCGCCCATCCCGACCCGATGATGGTGTACATGCCCTACTGGTACCGCTGCGAGAACTTCGGCGGCATCGTCCTTCGCGCGCATCAGGATCCCGCGGCGATGGCCGGGGATCTGCGCCAGGCGGTTTGGAGCGTCGACCCCGATGCCTCGGTTCCGCTGGTGCGCTCGCTGGGCGGAATTGCCGCGGAGTCCATTGCCAGTCGCCGTTTTGAGATGAATCTGCTGCTGCTGTTTGCCGCAAGCGCATTGGCGCTGGCCGGCTTGGGTGTTTATGGCGTCGTCACCTACTCCGTGGTGCAGCGCCAGCACGAGATCGGGTTGCGCTTCGCGCTTGGTGCGCAGCGTTCCGGTATTTACGCGCTGGTGTTGCGCGACGGGCTCGCACCGGTGCTGGCAGGTGCTGCCGTGGGCGTGGCCGCAGCGTTCGCATCTGCGCGCCTCATCAGCAGCCTGCTGTTTGAGGTGAGCCCGTATAACCCGGGAATTGCGGCCGCCACGATTGCGGTGCTGTTGGCGATTGGAGCCGCGGCCTGCCTGCTGCCCGCGCGCCGCGCCGCTGGCGTCGATCCCATGCAGGCCATCAGAACAGAGTAAGGGATTTCCGCTCTGCTCACCTGATCCGCGGAAACGGCATCTCGCCTGTGGCGCCTGTCTCGATTGCGCGCAGCCATGCCCGCACACTCTCCCGCACGTCTTCCACGGCCACGCCGCCGAACCGCTCCGGATAGCACTCCAGCTTGCCGAGCGCCCGCCGCAGTTGCCGCTCCGCGCCAATTGGATTTTTACGTTGGAAATGATGGAAAGCCGCGGCCATGTGAATCAGCGACTGAAGGAAGGTCTTCTCCGGTTCGACGGATGCGCGCCACACGTTTTCCCAGTGCTCGTGCGCGTCAAAGAAGTCCTGCCGGCAATAGCAGGCCAGGCCCTCGGCCAGCTCGGCGCTTTCCCAATCCAGCATCTTCTAATTATCGGGGAGCCGCTTCGCCGAGGAGCAATGCAAACCGAAGGCCTGGCGATATTGCAAAAAAGGCTGCACCCGGGACCCCGGATGCAGCCATCATAGCTTGCTGTTTTCCCTACTGCCGCGCAGCGGGAACGTTCGCTCCCAGCTCGGGCTGCTGAACGGCGGTCAGCACTTCGGCTTCAGGCGGCAGCGTGGGCAGCGGCCCTTCAAGGGCCAGCGCCAGCACCTCGTCCATGGCGTCAACGAAGTGCAGCTTCATGCTGTTCTTGATGTTATCCGGCAGCTCGGCCACATCTTTTTCGTTGGCGCGGGGCAGAATGGTTTCGAAGATGCCGGCGCGCAGGGCGGCCAGCAGCTTCTCCTTCAATCCGCCGATCGCCAGCACCTTGCCGCGCAGCGTAATCTCACCGGTCATGGCAATATCGCGGCGCACCGGGATCTTGGCCAGCGCGCTGGCCAGAGCCGTGGCCATGGTGATGCCGGCCGAAGGACCGTCCTTGGGAATCGCGCCTTCCGGCACGTGCAGGTGCAGGTCCACGTTGCGATAAAACTCCCGCGCCAGGCCCAGCGCCTGCGCGCGCCCGCGAATATAGCTGAGCGCAGCCTGCGCCGACTCCTGCATTACATCGCCCAACTGCCCGGTGATGGTGAGCTTGCCCTTGCCGTCGAGCACCTGCACTTCCGTGGTCAGAATGCTGCCGCCAACCTCGGTCCACGCAAGGCCGGTAACCAGGCCCACTTCGCTTTTCTCGTGTGCCTCGGACTCGCGGAACTTGGCCACGCCCAGAAACTCGCTCACGTTCGCGGCAGAGACTTCTTCCTTGTGCTTGGCGCCCGACTTCACCACTTTGCGCGCCACCTTGCGGCACACATTGCCGATTTCGCGCTCCAGATTGCGAACGCCCGCTTCGCGCGTGTAGTAGCGGATGATCTCCAGAATGGCGTCGTCTTTGAACGAAATGTTCTTCTCGCTCAAACCCGTCTGCTCGCGCTGCTTCTTGACCAGGTACTGCCGCGCGATTTCCAGCTTCTCACTCTCCGTGTAGCCCTGCAGGCGGAGCACCTCCATGCGATCCTGCAGCGCCGCCGGAATGGTGTGCAGAACGTTCGCTGTCGCCACGAACAACACCTGCGACAAGTCATAATCCACGTCGAGGTAATGATCCTGGAATGTGGCGTTCTGTTCGGGATCGAGAACCTCCAGCAGCGCCGATGCCGGATCGCCGCGGAAATCTGAAGAAATCTTGTCAACCTCATCGAGCAGGAAAACCGGATTCTTGGTGCCCGCCCGTTTCATGTGCTGGATAATCTGCCCCGGCATGGCGCCGATATAGGTGCGCCGGTGCCCGCGAATCTCAGCCTCGTCGCGTACGCCGCCCAGCGACAGCCGGACGAATTTGCGTCCGGTGGCCTTCGCGATCGACATGCCCAGCGAAGTCTTACCCACGCCCGGAGGTCCCACAAAGCACAGAATCGAGCCCTTGGGATTCTTCACCAGCTGGCGCACGGCCAGAAATTCAAGAATGCGCTCCTTAATCTTTTCCAGGCCGTAGTGATCGGAGTTGAGCACTTTCTCGGCGAAGTCAATGGACCGCGTCTCCTTGGACCTTTTCTTCCACGGCACCGCCAGCAGCCAGTCAATGTAGTTGCGGCTTACGGTCGACTCAGCCGACATGGGGGGCATGGCTTCCAGCTTCTTCAGCTCCTGCACTGCCTTTTCCAGAACTTCCTTGGGCATGCCGGCGGCTTCGATCTTTTTGCGCAGCTCGTCGAATTCGCTCTTCTCGCCGCGGCCCAACTCCTTCTGGATGGCCTTGATCTTCTCGTTGAGGTAGTACTCTTTCTGCGCGCGCTCCATCTGCCGCTTCACGCGCGACTGGATGTTGCGATCGAGGTCCAGTTTTTCAATCTCGATATCGAGCACGTCGGCAATGCGGGCCAGGCGCGCGGCGGGATCGAAGATGGCCAGCAGTTCCTGCTTCTCCTCGATACCGAGCTGCAGGTTGGCGGCAATGGTGTCGGACAGCTTGGGCGCGTCGTCCAACGCTACGGTCGCGATGATGGTTTCGTAGTTCAGCGACTGCTGCAGCTTCACGTAGCTCTCAAACAGCGTGGTCACGCGCTGCATGAGCTGTTCGATGACCGGCGTACATCTCCAGTTGCGACTTGCCGGTGCGCACCGTGGCCACAAAAAAGCCGTCGCGGTCGGTCACGTCAGTCGACTTGGCGCGCTCAATGCCCTCCACCAGCACCTTGATGTTGCCGTCGGGCATCTTCACGCTCTGCACAATGTTGCAAATGGACCCAACCTGGTAAATGTCCTTGGCCTTCGGCTCGTCGATGGACGCATCGTGTTGCGTGGCGAGGAAGATCTTGCGGTCGCCGGTCAGCGCCTCCTCGAGAGCGCGCACGCTCGATTCGCGGCCCACCACGAACGGGGTCATCATGTACGGAAAGATGACCATATCGCGGATGGGCATCATGGGAAGCTTGCGCGGTTCGGACTTATCGCGGGGAACTGTCATTGCAACACCTGATTGAGATTGGACGTGCGAAAAGCATCTCCGGCTCGCAGCACGGCTTGGTCCTTTCCGTGATTGTACAGCGGAATGGGCAGGGGCACAGTTGAGCGTGCGCAAGAGGTAACGGGTGCAAACCGCGAAACAGCAAGGCAACAGCACAAGACCCGTTTGTGCTCTCCGACCTCAGGACTTGACTAATTGGGAACGGGATCGTGGCTCTCCGTCCTCGTTTCCTGTTCCCTGTTGTCGGTTCCCTGCCCTTAGAACGAAAACGCCAGGCCGCCGGTAAAGCCGCGCTGGTCCTGCGCAAACAGTACAATTGAGCCATCGCGCAGCAGGTAGGGATGATAGCCCTGGGCCAGCAGGTTGCGCACTTCCACCAGCGCTTCAATTCCGCTGGAGCCCTTGCGCGACTGGTGAATTGTCTGGCAGATGTGCAGATTCAGATAAGGCGCAAGCGCGTCCACGGCGAAGGGCGCAACTTCCGTGACCGTATCATCGGGCTGCCAGCGATAACTGGCTTGCCATCGCGTGCCGGTGCCGTCCAGCGTGCCGGAGAAGCGAAAGCGCATAAGCTTCTACACGGCGGGTGTGGGCGCTGGCGGCCAGTTGACTGAATTCGACCGGCTGCGGCAATGCCGGCATCACCACCGCGTCGCCGGTCGTGTAGCTGGCGCGAATCAGGTTTTCCCGGGCAAGCTACGTTGCACGCTCGCTTCAAGGCCCGCTGAAGAATAATCGGGACCGGCGGTGCGCAGCAGTCCGCTCTGCGGGTCGAACAGCATGGCTCTTGACGCAGGCCCGTCGCCGTCCGCAAAATTCGCGCTGGCTTCGAGCGCCGGATTCTTCACCTCGTCGGCGTAGATCAGCACCGCCATCTGTGAGGTATCGGTGCTGCGCTCCCAGCCCATCTCCTGGTGCACGCCGTGCTCCATCACCAGGTCGCCGTTGCGCACCGAGTAAGCGGGCATGGCAGCATCGGAGCATCCAGTCCGGCCGCAGCGTCAGGATCCTGCACCATCGTCGCCAGGCGATAGCGAACCGTCGAGTTGCCATGGTGCCATGCCACGGAAGCAAAGGGCAGCGCCTGCGCGAGCGTCCCGGCCGATGTGCGGCCCAGCTCTTCGTGCTGAGCCGACTTCGACGTCAGCCATGTCGCCAAAGTGCATCGTTTCCTGGCTGCTCATGCGAAACTTCCGTGAGCCCCTGGCTGCCGGCGCGCCTCCACTATCCGGATGGATCGAAATGGCGGCTACCGATTGCACCGAACCCGCATAGCCCAGATCCTGCCGGAAGCCAAGCATCGACTCCATGTCGGCATCGGTACCGGGAGCGAAATCGACGCGAGCCAGCAGTTCGCGGCTGTTCTGGGGCGTATCTTCCACAGTGCTCGAGAAGCGCTGCCCGCTCTCGCCAAAGCTGCCCGCCTGGCCGGTCGCCATGATCCTGGCTTTGAGCTTGCGGAGCAGTGCCGGCGCCGTCGGAAACCACCACCAGCGGCCCATCTGAAAGCCAGCGCAGCAAGGGCCGGTCTGCGGCCGAGCGCAGTGTCCAATCCCAGTCATCGCTGCGCGCATTGGCCGCGCGCGGCTGCGCCGGAAGCCACTGCATCACCTCGTAAAGGGTGTTGAGGGTCAGGTTAACGACGGTAGCTGCCGCCGCGCAGATGCAGATTCTCGCGCATCGAGGGCAGGAACGAGGATCCATCGCCTTCAGCGCATAGTGGCCGGGGAAAAATCGACGAGAGTGACGAAGCGGCCCTTGCTGTCGGTATACGTGCTGGCCACCACCGTGAAATCGGAGCGCAGTAACTCAACTTCCGCGCCGATCTGGGGTACGCCGGCCGAATCCTGGACAACTCCGGACACCGAGGCCGACGCCGCCCACATGGGGCTTGACCCCAAGGCGAGCAGCACGGCCAAACCGGCGAGTTGGGTGCGTAACTTCATCTAAGAACTCGTTACCCGCCGCGTCCTCTGGCTATTTCCTGAAGATCAATCTCCTGCAGGCGGCCAAACTTCAAATGCAGATCTGGGGTTTGGCTCGCCCTGTTTCCCTAACTGCATTCTATTCCACGACAAAAGGTGCCGATTGCGCAATCTCTTGTTTTGAAATTGCGTCGTTCACCTTAACCGTAACCTTATACTTGCCTGGCACCAAGCCGGCGATGGGCAACGTCTTCGCCACCGTGAGCTCGTCGCTATGCGCTCCTAAGTCTTTTGATTCCAATGTCTTGGTCAAAAGAACGGCGCCCGTCGCATCGGTGATCTGGTACGTCACCGTCGCCGAATTGCTCTTCGTGGCGTCATCGATGCCCAAGGTTATACACCTGCATCCAGAAGTTCAATTCCTGCTCCCGGGTGTAGGTCACCGGGGTTCCGGGGTTGGTTGGCACCCGCGGCCGGACAAAGGTGTTGCCAATGACAAAGTTCCCGTTTCCAATCTCATGCGAGGAAACCGAGTTCATCTTGTCGGCCAGAATCAGCGAGGATAGCGCCCAGCTTTTCATCCTCGTACACCGGCACGTTGATGCCGCGCGCATAAATGCCAACGTGATCGGGATTATTCACGTCCTTGATCGCGATATCCAGCCGGTAGATGCCGGGCATCAGCGGCAATGCCTTCCAATACACCGACTCGCGATCCAGGCTCTTCTCCAGCAGTTCGGCGGGCTGGTCGATTTCAACCGTGTCCTCGAAGGTCTGAACCGTCTTGTCGGTAATGGTGGTTACCTTGCCCAGAATATTGACCACGCCCTTGGAGACGCCGTCTTTGGTCTGGAACGTGATATCGCGGTTGCGAATCTGAATGGTGATCGGCACCAGGTCGGTGTTATCCGTCACCTTCACAAATCCGTGCGCACATCGAACGGGAACGGCGGACCGGTCAGAATCTTGTGCTCGGAGATAAATGCGTCAAGATCGGTGAATTTGATCGGCGGCGGAGCAAAAGATCTTGGCCTGCCAGCTCAATCCGGTCGAACTCCTTTCCCTGCTCCCCGCTGGCCCATCGGCCCAAGCCCAATTGCTCCAACCCGCCGCCGCTGAAGCGGTCCTTCTTGCCGGAGTTGGTCCTGTCCTCGTACTCGGTCAGGTCCCGGCGCCGGGAACCATCTTGAGCGCGTCTTTTTCGCTGCGGTCGATGGTGAAGTGATAATCGCCGCACTGGCAGGTGTCGACAAATTCCAGATCGATGTTCTCGCCGATGCCCTCGAGATAGCGATAGTGCCAGACTTCAAACGGGTAGGTTGAGGTTTCGCCGCCGCCCTCGTCTATGGGACGCTCGTACATGCCGCCGGAAGGGTGGGAATCGATGCTGTCCGGCGGTCCCCACATGATGTAAATGCGACCCCGGTCCGTCTTCCATCCCGGCTTGCCGGCTGCGTAGTGCTCATTGGCATAGGCAATGCGGCGGTAATGCTCTTCGCTTGAACGTGTTATCCGGGTGAGTTGGGATCGGGATTGCGGCGCGCCCAGAATTGCTCGATGAACGCGTCGCGCTCTTCGTCGTTGCTCAGGCTGAGAAACGCTTTCCGCTCCTGGTCGGTAATGATGTAGGGAACTTCTTCGTTCAGCCAGGTCTTGTAGGTGCCTTTCAATTCCTGCCGCAGCGCCTTCTGTGACTGTAAGCGCTCCTTGTCGGAACGCTGTCGCTTCAGAGGATCGAAGTTCTGATCCTGATCCTGGCTGGAGGGCTGTGCCTGCTGTTGGGAAGCGGGCGCTTGCTGGGCCAGAACGACGACTGCGGGTGCTGCCAACAAGCCACAAACCAGGGTAGGAACAAGAAGACCACTGCGATTCAACATCATTGCTTTTGAAAACTCCTGCGAGCTTCTATTCTACGGTTCCCGATGCTGTCGAGCAAGGCTAACGGACACAGTTATCCCGACTCTTTGACGGAAACACGGTATGAAGGTCATCCAGCGGCTTGCCGCGCCGTAGGGTAAAATGACAGCTATCCATGATTTCAGGCCTGGCGAGTCGCTCGATCGTGCACTTTGTAGTCAGCGATTCTCCTATCGCCTCATCTGCTGCGTCCAATACCCGTTGCTCATTGCAGCCCGACGGACGACGAATGTCGCCTGCGATTCTGGGTTTCGAACTGGAACCACAGGCGCGCCGGTTACGTAACTACCAGCAAGATTTGGAGCCATTCGTCTCGATATGAAAAAAATACTCCTGATCACTCTTGCCATTGTGGCTGCCGCAGGGCTTGTCACCTTCATGGTCGTGAAGCAGCAAGCCGGTTACACCAAGGTTTACACCTCCAAGGTGGTGCGGGAAGATCTCACCACCATCGTGAGCGGCACCGGGCAAATCAAACCCAAGACCTATGTGAACGTGGGCGCCACCGCCATGGGCCGGGTCACCCACCTGTACGTAAAAGAAGGCGATAAGGTCACCAAGGGCGAGGTGGTTGCCACCGTTGAGAATATCCAGCAGCGCGCCACGGTCAACGGCCAGGTGGCCACCATCGACGCGGCCAAAACCGATATCTCCTCTTACATCGCCGCCGAGAAGACCGCCCAGGCCAACGTGGAACACGCCCAGGCCGATCTCGAACAAAAGCAGCTCGACTGGCAGCGCGCCCAGGCGCTTTTTAAAGACGGCATCATGTCCAAGCAGGATTTTGACGCCAAGAAAGCCGCGTACGATCTGGACGTGGCTTCGCTGGCGCAGGCCGTCGCCGGGCTCAATCAAGCCAAGGCCAACACCGAATCCGCGCGCGGCCACATGGAGACCGACGTGGCCATGCTGCAGGCCGACCAGGACCTGTTCAACCGCACCATTGCGGTCGCTCCCTTCGATGGCATCGTAACCAATGAGCCGGTGCGCGAGGGCGAGACGGTCGTCGAGGGCATCCAGAACACCGAAGGCTCGACCCTGATGACGCTGGCCGATATGAGCATCGTGACCGCCGAGGTAAAGGTGGATGAAACCGACATTGTGAATGTGCAGATTGGCCAGCCCGCCGAAGTGACTGTCGACGCGCTGCCCGGCAAGATCTTCAAAGGCACGGTCACGCTGGTGGGCGACCAGGCCCTGCTGCGCTCAACCGGCATTGCCACCTCGCAATCCACGACCGGAACCGAGGAGGCCAAGGACTTCAAAGTGGTGGTCACGCTCTCTGACCCCAATAGCGAACTGCGGCCGGGGCTCTCCTGCACGGCCAAGATTACGACTGCGCATAAGAACCATGTGGTTTCCCTCCCCATTCAGGCGCTGACCCTCTACGATCCAACCCTCGAGAAGCAAAAGAACCAGGGTGGGGTGCAGGCGGCGACGGTGGGCTCGGAGGAGGTCAAATCCAATCCCGTGCAAGGTGTCTTCGTGGCGCAGAAGGATGCCCATGGGCGCCTGCGCGCCAAGTTCGTTCCCGTTGCCACGGGCATTACCGGAGCCACGGACATTGAAGTGCTCTCGGGTCTTTCGCCGGGCCAGGAAATCGTGACCGGCCCGTACAAGGTCCTGCGCGATCTGAAAGACGGCGCGCTGTTGAAGCGCGATACTTCGCAACCTCTGTCGCTAACCAGCAGTTCGTAAACACAGGATTCAGGCAATCGCCGGGGGCTCCAGGTCTCGCTTTGGAAATCTGGGCAACCAGGAACCGCAGCAGCTTTTGATCAGGGGCAGGAGCGGTGGAGCTTAGCCCCCGCGGGAACTTGCAAACACAGCCACCGGCCGGCTGGAATCAACCTGCTTCTTCATCGCCCGACTCTACAATGGGGACACGGATGGGTTTCGCATGGGTCTAAACGGCATCGGTACGGAAGAGTTGGCGCAGTCCAAGAACTGCCGCTGCGGCGACATGATTGTGGTCGAGGATTTGTGGCGCACCTACGATATGGGGTCCGAGCAGCAAGTCCAGGCTTTGCGCGGCGTGAACCTGCGCATCTGCCGGAATGAATACGTCGCCATCATGGGCCCCTCCGGTTCCGGCAAATCCACACTCATGAATCTGATCGGCTGCCTCGACACCCCCTCCCAGGGCCGTTACTGGCTCAACGGGCAACTGGTGAGCGAACTGAACGACGATGAGCTGGCCCGCATCCGCAACAAAGAAATCGGTTTCGTCTTCCAGACCTTCAATCTGCTGGCCCGCGCCACCTCGCTGCACAATGTTGAGCTGCCGCTGATCTATAACGGCACCGCCGCGGCGGACCGCATCGAGCGCGCCAAGCAGGCGCTCGGCGAAGTGGGACTGGAATCGCGCATGTATCACAAACCGAATGAGCTCTCCGGCGGACAGCGGCAACGCGTCGCCATTGCCCGAGCGCTCGTCAATCACCCTTCCATCATCCTGGCCGACGAGCCGACCGGCAATCTTGACTCCAAAACCGGCTCGGAGATCATGGCCCTCTTCGATCGCCTCCATGCCGAGGGAAACACCATCGTTCTGGTCACCCACGAGCCGGACATCGCCGAATTTGCGCACCGCGTCGTGCATATTCGCGACGGCCAGATTTTTTCCGACGAGCCCTCGCTCCGTTTCCGCTAAATCGTTGCAATCAATCTCATGGGCGTTGCCTTTCTCCGATTCGTCCCGAGGGAGCGCCGTCTGGTATGCGAATCTCTCCTACCCAACTTCGACCCAACCTGCCCCACGGCTGTCCTGCACGCGTGGGGAAAACTGTTGAGCGACTGCACACGCGTGCACCCGCAGGCGTTGGTGAATCGCAGATGAATTGCTTCTGTGCGACGCTGATTTATTCACGCACACGGCACGAATGCTATTGACATGGAATCGAATTAGAGCCAATATTTCCACAGGTGCATGGGAAAAGACGCAAGCGGGCAGGCTGATCGCACGAACGCAAGCGGAACTCTCGTCCTGACCTCCCCGGATTTAACCCATCGTTCGAGAACTTATGGCGTATGCCTCGGGCTACGATCAGCCGGGTGATGCGCGGTTCTTCACTCCATCGATACTCACCGGCACGTCCGGTGCATTAGGAACAACGCCTTGCGTGTACGCTTGGCACCATCGCCCACAGAGGCGATGTGCACGCGGATCGAACCCTGAAGTTTAAATAAGTTAAGCGGTGCTGCGACGCAGCTCATCGGCTCTGCGTCGGTATTGAATAACTTCGGCAGCGCGCTTGGCCGGCACTTCGGAAACCGGCCACCCTCTGCCATTACCGGAAACGGAGGGTTCCTATGCTTGTGAAAACTCAATGCATCGCCGGCGAAGTGACCGGGTTGCATGTTGGCGCTGCGAATGCCCGGCGCTACTTTCCACGCGACCTTTCTACCATCGAACTTGAGCTCGATCATCTGCGCATTGAGTGCGGCCTGCCTCCTGATTTCTGGCGTGGACAGCCGGAGATTCACGATCGGCGGCTGTGTGCCTGGCTGCAGGCTAAGCAGATGGGCAGCAAGTCGGCCCGTACACCACTCCCGCTCGACATGGTTCCCTCCGGCAAAAATTCATTTCGGCTGGGCCTTTACCGCCGGGTCAGAATGCGGCAGACGGTTGCTTCGCTCACCCGGGGCGGACTCGGACCCATCAGGCTGGCTCATAGCGGAGCAGCCTGAGTCGCGGCTTAGCGCGCCGGCTGGTGCGGCTGCATCATGCCAGACCCACTCTCTGGATCAACCCACGCGGAGGCTGCCATGAAATCCAATATCTCGACCGACAATCTTGAATATCGCGCCACCGAGGCTTTACGGGCGCTGCTGGGGCAGGTCTCCGTCATCACGCTGAAGGAGATTCGGCGCGCGCCGCAGGGCCCCATGCTGGCCCGCGTGGATGTGCTCGGCCACAACCATACCCTGGCCTGCGAAATCGAGCCCAACGTGCGGCACGAAGACCTGCGCAAAGCTCTCGATGAACTGTGCCGGGATGCGGCGAACTGCGAAGACGCCGCTACGCCATTACTGATCGCACCCTATCTTTCGCCTGAAGCACAGGCCATCTGCAAAGAACGCTCGGCCAGCTATCTCGATCTGGAGGGCAATGCACGCCTGGCGCTGGGTGAGGTATTTATCGGCAAGCGCTCCACGCGAATTCGCGCAGCCAACTGCCCCTCACACCGTGCGCCAGCGCCGATTTTGCATGCGCTTCCGTCCGCGCGGCCTGCCCTTCCAGCCGGCAGGCATCGTGCCACAGCGTAAACCGCAGGAATTTGTGCCTCGCTTCCCCTCCGCCCATACAGGTGCCGAGTGAGTTATGGTGCGCGCTTGACAAAGCCATAAAACAGCAGCACCATGCTCCCAGGTCGCAGCTTCGGCTGGGCCATTTGGCCTGCCGGCGTGTGAGTGAATCGCCTTGTGGAGGGGACCATGATCGTCAGGACGATAGGCAGCGGCCGGGAAGTGAGCGGCCTCTATATTGGCACACGCAATGCTCGCCGTCATTTCCCGCGCAATTTCCAGCACATCGAATTGCAGCTCGGGCACCTGCACATCTACTGCGATTTGCCCCCCGAGTTCTGGAGCGGACGCCCGGAAATCTGCGATTCGCGTCTGGGTGATTGGCTCTCATCGCGCCTTTTTCACGGCAAGCGGCATCGCGGTCCGGCGCCCATCGCCATGATCCCTCTCGGCAAGAACAACTTTCGCCTTCAGCCGTTCACCATGCCGTCGGTTTCCATGAACGCTCTCACCCACATCGGCCCACCCCGGGCCCGCGCGGCAAAAGCTGAGTGACGAACCACGATTTGCTGGGAACCGGCAAGCTCGGTGGGAACTCAATAAAATGCCCCACGTGAACCCTGCGCAGAAAATCCGCGTGGGCGAACGTGGGTTAACTGAAGGAAGTTGAGCCCCAGCCGGCGGCGCTGGACTTTGCCCCAGGCTCTCGTTGTTCCCTTGTCCCTTGTCCCTTATCCCTAGTCCCTAGTCCCTCGGTCCCTAGATCTCCAGGATCACGGGCATAATCATCGGCCGCCGTCCCGTCGATTTCTGGATCAGCCGCTTCAGTTCCACGCGCACCTTTTCGTTCACCATTCCGTAGTCGGACTTCTGCTCCGTGCTCAGGCCGTCGAGCGTTTTGAGCACCGTCTCGCGGGCCTGCTCGGTGATATCCGCGCCGCCAAAGCCGCGCATCAGCACTTCCGGTTCGCGCTCCACTTTGCCCGTTTTTTTGTTGATGGCCAGCACGGCCAGCACCACGCCGTCTTCTGAAAGGATGCGCCGGTCGCGAATCACCAGATCCTCAACCACGTCGATCGACGAGCCGGAATCGATCAGAATGCGCCCCGCCGTCACCTTATCCTGCTTGCGCGCATCGTCCTTGTCCAGTTCGAGCACATCGCCGTCTTCAATCACGATCGCGTGTTCCACCGCGCCGGTTTCCATAGCCAACTGCGCGTGGCGCCGCAGGTAGCGATAATCGCCGTGCACCGGAATGAAGAACTTGGGCCGCACGAGATTGATCAATAGCCGCATCTCTTCCTGGCTGCCGTGTCCGCTCACGTGGATGAGCCCGTGCTGGCCGTCGTCGTAAATCACGTTGGCCTCGCGGCGGCTCAGGTGATCGATGACACGGAAGATGCCCTTCTCGTTGCCGGGAATGATGCGCGAGCTGAGCACCACCGTATCGCCGGGTTCGATTTTGGCGTGCTTGTGATTGTCCACGGCAGCGCGGCTGAGGGCGCTCATCGGCTCGCCCTGCGTGCCGCTGATCAGCACCAGCAACTGTTCCGGCGCGTAGTCGCGCATCTGCCCGGGGTTGATGATCAGCCCGCTGGGCACATCGATGTAGCCCAGGTCCTGCGCAATCTCGGTGCTCTCCATCATGGAGCGGCCGATGGTCACTACCTTGCGCCCGTGCTTGCGCGCCAGCTCCATCGCAATCCGAATGCGGTAAATGGACGACGAAAAGCAACTGAAGAAGAGCTTCTTCTTGGTCTGCGTGAAGATCTCATCCAGCCGCGGCACCACCGCGCGCTCGCTGGGCGTATAGCCGGGTCTTTCCACGTTGGTCGAATCCTGCAGCAGCGCCAGCACGCCGCGCTTGCCGTACTCGGCAAAGCTATGCAGGTCGAAGGCTTTGTCGTCCAGCGGCGCAAGGTCGATCTTGAAATCGCCGCTGTGAATGACCACGCCCACCGGCGTCGTCGACCGCCAGCGCCACGCAATCCACCAGCGAATGGGTTACGCGAATGGGCTCAACGGTGAACGGGCCAATGGTGAACTTTTCGCGCGGAGTAATTTCAATCAGCTCGATCTCGTCGAGCAACCGGTGCTCTTCGAGCTTGCCCTCCACGTAGGCCAGCGTGAATTCGGTGGCATAAACCGGAACCTTCAGCTCGCTGAGAATCCAGGGCAGGCCGCCGATGTGGTCTTCGTGCCCGTGGGTGAGCACGATGGCGCGCACATGCTTCTTGTTCTCGATGAGATAGGTGATGTCGGGCACGACAATATCGACGCCGAGAAGTTCAGACTCGGGAAACATCAGTCCCGCGTCGATCACGAGGATGTCATCTTCGTAGCGGAGGGCGAGGCAGTTCATGCCGAACTCGCCGAGGCCGCCTAAAGGGATGATTTGTAGCTTTTTATTCTGCATTGTCTACTTCGATGCTAACACCCGGCGGCCTGCGGAGACGGGAGTATTCGCCCCCTCGACAGCGCGGGAAACGCTAACCGAACTCGCGCCGGTCCCGCAGCAGTTGCGGGAGGCTTTGAGGCCTACTTCTGCCGGATGCGATCCATCGCACGAAGTCTCTTGACGTCCAATAAGTCCTGTTCCCGCCCGCTTGCCAGTTTGTCGCGAATTAGATCGTCCTTTGAGATCACCGGAGCCGGAACTTCGCCATCGATGTTGCCGTCAACTCGATTTGCCCATGCTTCGTCAAAGCCCACCCCGTCGATCCGTTGCAGAATGTCAATGCGGTCTGGCGGCAAACCGATCTGAAACGTTGTGCCATCGGCAAAGTCGGCTTCGCTGATGCCCTGAAGCGGTGCGCCAAATTGCACAAGCGCCCGGAAGACCGCTTTGTCGTTCTCCGGGTCGGAGCGAATAAACAGGTCAAGATGCTTGGTTGTACGCGGCTCAAGATGGACACCGAAGGCATGCCCTCCGATGATGAGATACTTAGCCGCGTTAGCATTCAGCGCGCGAAGAAGATCCTTGAAGTCTTTGGTCATCATGGGCCGGCGCTCCTTTAAAATCCGCAGCAAATGCGTAAGCAGCCTCACTCAGCTCGCAGACCGCAAGCAGCCTTTCACCTACCGGGCGGGATTGCCAGTAGCGGTAGGTTTCCAGTTCCTGTTCCGCAGGATCGGTTACACGGCGAACTGTTTTATCCACTTCGGTTCGCTCCTGTGAGCAATCCCCCGCAAGCAATCCCTGACAAACGACCGCCGTTCGCCGCTGTCCACTGCCTCACTGCAGCAGCGTCCCCTGTTCCTCATCCTTGCCGTTCAACTCGTCGGGCGGAATGATGACGGCAGCCGCGACCTTATCTTCCGGCTCCAGGTTCAGCAGCCGCACGCCCTGCGTGGCGCGGCCGGCCGCGCGGATGGTCTTGGTATCCACGCGAATGATCTTGCCAAACTGGCTGATCACCATCAACTCGCTGGTTTCGTCCACCAGAAGAATCGACGCCGTCTTGCCCACCTTCGGGCGTAGCTTTCAGGTTGGTCACGCCCTGGGCGCCGCGTGCCGTAAGCCGATACTCATCCACTTCGGTGCGCTTGCCGAAGCCGTTCTCGGTGACCGAGAGAACCAGTTGCCGCGTAACCCCCAGCTTCTCATCCAGATTCTTGAGAACTCGGTAGGCATCATCGACGGCTTTCTCAGCAGCCTTGATGGCGTCAGCATCCTCCGCTCCATTACGACGCTCTTCGCGGACCTTGCGCAGCGTCTCCGCGGCATCCGCATAATTGTTCCGCAGCGCCGCCAGCTTGTCGGCCATGCCCAGTTTGGCAGCCAGTTCGTCGCGCTCCTGGTCGCGCATGGCGTCGGACTTGGTGATGGCCGCGCCAATGACGTAATCGCCCTTCTTCAGCGAAATGCCGCGGTTTCCCGCCGCATTGCGGCCCATGGGACGAAGCCCAATCCCGTTGCGATCGGGATCGTATTCTTCGTCGAATCGAATGGCCATGCCGTCGCGCGTCGCCAGGAAAACAGTCTGCCCGCCGTTGGTCAGCTCGGCGGCAACCAGGTCGTCGTCCTTGTCAATGGCGATGGCGATAATGCCGCGCGCCATCACGTTGGAGAAATCCTTGAGCGGCGTTTTCTTCACTATGCCCTGGCGGGTGGCGAAGAAGATATACTTGCCCTCTTCCTCGAGATCGCGCACCGGCAAAATAGCGCGCACGTTTTCGCCGGGCTGCAGGTCGAGCAGGCTCTGCATCGACTTGCCCTTGCCCGCCGCGCCCACGTCCGGAATTTCATACACCTTCAGCCAGTACACGCGGCCGGTATTGGTAAAGCACAGCAGGAACGCGTGCGTGGAGTTCACGATCAACTGCGAGACAAAATCCTCCTCGCGCGTCTTCATGCCGGTGCGCCCTGTACCGCCGCGCCGCTGCTGGCGATAGATGGAGATGGGCGTGCGCTTCAGGTATCCCTGGTGGCTCACCGTCACGGCCACCTGCTCGTCGGCAATCAGGTCTTCAAGTTGCAGCTCGGCGCTCTCGTCCACGATCTCGGTGCGGCGCTTGTCGCCGTATTTGTCGCGAATCTCTTCAAGCTCCTTCACAATCACCGCGCGCAGTTTGGCGTCGCTGGCCAGAATCGATTCGTACTCGGCAATCTCTTCCCGCTTCTTGCGCAGCTCATCCAGAATCTCGTCCACCGACAATTGCGTAAGCCGGTAAAGCTGCAGTTCCAGGATGGCATCCACCTGCCGCAAGCGTAAGGCCGCGCTCCTCGTGGCGCAACCGCTCGCGATCGAGATTGATGACAATCTCAGTCCCTTTGCCCCACGCGTACAGGTTCTCTCGCGCTTCGGCGCGCGACGCCCGACGCGCGAATGATCCGGATCACCGTATCCAGATTGTCGAGCGCAATCTTGTAGCCTTCGAGAATGTGCTCGCGCTCGCGCGCCTTGCGCAGCAGGTACACCGTGCGCCGCTGCACCACGTCGATGCGGTGATCGATGAAGGCGCGAATGGCAGCGTCCATCCCCAGTTCCCGCGGCTGCCCGTTCAGCACCGCCAGGAAAATCATGGAGAAGCTCTCCTGCATCTGCGTGTGCTTGTAGAGCTGGTTCAGCACAATCTCAGGCTGCGCGCCGCGCTTCAGCTCAATCACAATGCGCATGCCGTCGCGATCGCTTTCGTCGCGCACGTCGCCAATGTCGTCAATGATCTTTTCGTTGATCAGATCGGCGATGCGCTCAATGAGCTTCGACTTGTTCACCTGGTAAGGGATCTCGGTGACGATGATGGCCTGGCGTTCCTTGGTCAGGTTCTCCATGGCCACGCGCGGCGCGCATCATAAAGCGGCCGCGGCCGGTCTTGTAGGCCTGCGCAATGCCGCCTTTGCCGTAAAGAAATCCGCCGGTGGGGAAATCCGGCCCCTGCACGTGCTTCAGCACCTCGGCCAAACCCGCATGGGGATCGTTGACCAGCGCAATGGCCGCGTTGACCACCTCCGTTAGATTATGCGGCGGAATGTTGGTGGCCATGCCCACGGCGATGCCGCTGGACCCATTCACAATCAGATTCGGAAAACGCGTGGGCAGAACCGACGGCTCCATGGTGGACTCGTCGTAATTGGGCACAAAGTCCACCGTCTCCATATCGATATCGGCCAGCAGCTCGCCGGCCAGCCGCTCCATGCGGCACTCCGTGTAGCGCATGGCCGCCGGCGGATCGCCATCGACCGAGCCAAAGTTCCCCTGCCCGTCGACCAGCGGATAGCGCAGCGTGAAGGGCTGCGCCATGCGCACCAGCGTGTCGTAAATGGCGGAGTCGCCATGGGGATGGTAGACGCCCATCGCCTGGCCCACCACCTTGGCGCACTTGGTGTATTTCTTGTTGTGCTCCAGACCCATCTCGCTCATGGCGTAGAGCACGCGCCGGTGCACCGGCTTCAGCCCGTCGCGCGCATCGGGTAGCGCGCGCCCGATGATCACGCTCATCGAGTAGTCGAGATAGGAGCGGCGCATCTCCTCCTCGATGTTGATGGGAATCATGTTAGTGCCGCCGCCGGGGGGCGTGCCGCCATCGAGAGGGAGCTGGGGATTCTGATCGTCTGCCATAGTTTTTAGGCCCGCGGAAAGGCGGCGACAGGTCCGTAGAGAGCAGGGCCGGGTCCGCAGGCGATAGCTCTATTTTACCTGTCGGGAGGGGCCGGCGGCAAGGGGCAAAGCACAAAATAACCCTTTATTTTACTTATATTTATGCTTCCCTGGCGACCACCCGCCAAAAGCGTTCTCCGCGCCCCGCCGCAACCCACCAGCCCGCTTATTGACAATACTTCCACGGCGGGCCTATTGTGTGTCTGTTTTGTTCGAAAGGAAGGAAGCAAGATGGTGGCGTATTTTCAGCTGCAGCCCGCTGAATCGGAACTTCAGCAGCTCGCCGACGAGTACTGGCAGACGTCTGGTGAAAAAGATCGTGAGCTGGAGAAGGCGGCGTTTGAGGCCGGAGAAGCAATTCGCAACGGAGACTATACGCTGGGAAGTCTGGAACCCATCGTGCGATGGAAGTCCGAACGGCTGGTGCACTATCTGATCGGAAACAGCAACGAGAAAATCCGGCAGGTGCTGGCCGTGGCGGCCTCTCCTGAAACCTCAACCGAACTGGCCGTGCACGCGCTTCTGGAACTCCACGGCGTCGATCTTCCCGTCGCGTCGGCAATCCTGGCGGCAATATTTCCTGCGCGGTATACGCGTGCTCGACTTCCGCGCCCTCGAAGCGCTGGGCCATGCCCGCCACGACGTCCGCTTCTACGAGGAGTATCTGGCTTTCTGCAAGCGCCTGGCCGACAGCAACATCGTGAAGCCGCAGAACGAGTTGCCCGCGCCAACCCCTCTGCGTACCCTTGATCGCGCGCTATGGGAGTGGTCGCGAAAGTACGCCGATTAGCTTTTCCTCGCTCCAGAACCTCCGTACCCCGTCCTTTTCTCAGCACCACCGGGAAAAGGACGGGGCACGAACCCAGCTCTCGCTAGGATAAAATCCCCTCGTGAGCAACTCCTTTGAAATCGGCCCGGTGCAGGTCGGCGCCGGGCATCTGTTCCTGGTCGCCGGACCCTGCGTCATTGAGAGTGAGTACCATGCGCGCAAAATGGCGGAAGCCATCCAGCGCATCGCCGCCGACCTCGCCATCCCCTACATCTTCAAAGCCAGCTACGACAAAGCCAACCGCACCAGCGTGAAGAGCTATCGCGGCCCCGGACTGCTGGAGGGCACGCGCATTCTCGCCCGCCTGGCCCGCGAGACGGGCCTTCCCGTCCTCACCGACGTGCACGAGCCGGCCCACTGCGAAGTGGTGGCCGAAGCCGTCGACGTGCTGCAGATTCCCGCCTTCCTTTGCCGCCAGACCGACCTGCTGGTGGCCGCAGGCAAAACCGGCCGCGCCATCAACATCAAGAAAGGCCAGTTTGTGGCCCCGTGGGATATGACTTACGGCATCGAGAAGGTCCGCTCTATGGGCAACGAGCGCGTCCTCCTCACCGAGCGCGGCTCCAGCTTCGGCTACAACAACCTGGTGGTGGATTTCCGGTCGCTGGCAACCATGCGGCAACTGGCGCCGGTCGTCTTCGACGGCACCCACTCCGTGCAGCAGCCCTCGGCCGCCGCAGGTGTAAGCGGCGGCCAGCCCGAGTTCATTCCCCTGCTGGCACGGGCCGCCGTGGCCGCCGGCATCGACGGCCTGTTCCTCGAAGTCCACGACGATCCGTCCAAGGCCAAATCCGACGGCGCCAACGCGCTCGATCTCAAGCTGCTCAAGCCGCTGCTGGAAAAGCTGCTGGCCATTCAGGCGGCGGCGAGCTAAAGCCTGTTCATCTTGGACTGGCTGACACGTATTGACGACAGGAAGCTTAACGAAGCCGCCGTATCCCCGTTGCCGTCCAAGAGTCGAAGGCATGACGACCATTCGTGCCTGTTCATGTAAGGTGAATCGGCATACAATGTAAGGAGGGGCAATTATGGCATCGACTTCTCACAAACCGTCCACGACGGTGGAAGCCACGGTGACCTCCAAGGGGCAGGTTACGCTGCCCAGCGAGCTGCGCAAGCGGCTCGGCCTCGAAAAAGGGAGTCGTATCCGGTTCCACATTCCGGCCAGCGGCCCCGTGCAGCTGGAGCCTATCCGCTACACCATCGACGACCTGTGGCGAATGTCCGACGCACGCGGAAAGCCGGGAGAGTTTATGTCCTTCGAGGAAATGGACGAAGCCAAGGCCCGGAGGAAATGGTAATGATCGCCGCCGATACGAACATCTGGGCGCGGGCGTATCTGGCTGACGATACGGCGCAGTCCGGGAAAGCCCGCGCCGCCATCAAGGCGGCGTGCAAGGCGGACGGTATCTTTGTTCCCTTGCTCGTTCTGGCGGAACTGTCGTGGGTCCTCCGCGGCCGATGGGAGCGGGAACGGGTGCTGGATACCTTGGGGGAGATTTTCAAGACGGATGGCATAGTCGTGGAATCCCGCTCGCTGGCCGAAAAAGCGCTGGCGGCATCCCGTGTCGGCGCTGCTGGTTTTGCCGATCTGCTGATATCCGAGGTTTCTTTTGCCGGCGGCGCAATTGAGGTTCTCACCTTTGATAAATCCTTTGGAAGGCGACCGAGGGTGCGCCGGCTGAGTTGAAGTGCGGCAGTTGACGGGTAGTTGATGGAATTGGCTATTTCCGAAATTCATTGCACAGGATCACGGCAGATTCCTCCACCCGCACCCGTAATCCGGCATCACTTTCTTGCCGTCCAGCACAAAGCACGAAGCGCCTTCAATGTCGGTTCGGAAGGTGCGCGCCTGCGCGGTCTGCAAGGCTGCCAGCACTTCCTGCCGCGGATGTCCATAGTGGTTGTGCAATCCGCAGGAGATGACCGCCCACTGCGGAGCCACGCGGGCCAGGAAGGCCGGGCGCGTGGACGTATCGCTGCCGTGATGGCCCACCTTGAGCAGCGTGCTCTTCAGATCGGGCTCGGCCATCTCGGCCTGCTCCATGGGCGCTTCCGCGTCGCCCTGCAGAAGCACCGATGTTGCGCCGTAAGCTACGCGCAGCACCAGCATGTTGCCGTTGGCCAGGCCGTGACTGAGAGGCGCGCCCCGGAATGGCGAAAACACCCGAACCCGAGCGGCGCCAAAGGGGAACGCATCTCCGGCATGATAGGACCGCACCGGAATGTGCAGCGCGGCAGCCTCAGCCAGCAGCGCCCTGTAAACCGGAATCGGCTCATTTTCACCCACCCACAGCGCATCGGGATGGAAGTTGCGCAACACCGCAGGCATGCCGCCAATGTGGTCGGAGTCGGTGTGGGTGAGCGCCACCGCGTCCAGGTGGCGAATGCCGCGCGACCAGAGCGTGGGCGATACAACTTCCTCGCCGATATCGAAGTCCTGGGCGGCCTGGCGCTGGCCGCCGCCAAAGCCGCCCGCATCGATCAGCAGCGTTTTTCCGTCCGGCGTGATGACCAGGAGCGAATCGCCCTGTCCCACGTCGATGGCCTCCATCAGCAGCGCGCCGCGCGGCCTCTCCATCGGTCGAGGCAACACAGCCACAACAGCAGCCGCGAGCAATGCTGCCCACACAATGCGCCGCGGCCACGCGCGTTGCGCCCCGACTTGCATGAGCGCGATGGCTCCTGCCAGCAGCAGGCAGACTACCGCCGACTGCCAGAGCAGCGGGCCGGGAATACGATAATCCCCCAGGGACATGGCGCCAAACAGGTGCACCGTGCCCACCCCCACATGCAACACCAGCGCCACCAGCATGGCTGGAAGCGCGGCCAAAGCCGGCCACACAAACAGCAGCAGCAGTGTGAGCAGCGCGGCCGGCATCAGCACCACCAGCAGCGGCAGAATCAGCACATTGACAGGCAAGGGCAAACAGCGTGATGCGGTGAAAATAAACCGCCATGGGCAGCGCCATGGCCAGCTCGATGACGCAGGAGACGACCACGAGCTCGGCCGCGCGGATCGTAAATCGCACGGCCCACGGGAAAACCGTCCAGCCGATGGAGCCGCCAAGGCGGCCGAAAATGGCCGCCCGCAGCTCAAGGGCAACCATTCCCACACTTTCCCGAAGCAGGGCCACCTGCGGGCGCGGATTCTTATCGGTATTCACCGGGCCGAGGTCGCGCTTGAGGCCAGGCCCAAAGTCCTTTGCAGCGCGCCGGCGTACATCCTCAGCCTCACGCGAAATGCCGCGATCGCCGGCGGCAACTTGATGTCGATGGCCACAAGCCGCAGATTCGCGGGCTGCCGGCAAGGTAGGGATGAATGGTGGCGCGCAGCAGCGGCGCGGCAATTCCGGCAATGGCCACGACCGCCAGCAGCGTCATTTGAAAGCTGGAATCGAAGAGACTGCGCGGGCTCACCACCAGCAGGCACAGCGCGGCAAATCCAATCAGGTTCAGCGGGCTGCGCTCGCGATACACGAGCCGGCCCAGCAGGTAGAGCGTAATCATCCATAGCGAGCGCTGCACCGGCGTAGCAAAGCCGGTAAACAGCGCGTACGCAAATGAGGCAGCAATGGTGAGCAGCGTGGCCGGCACGCGGGGCAAGCGCAGCCGCCGCGCCACCCAGAACAAGCACCCGGCCACAATCGCCAGATGGAATCCAGACACCACCAGCATGTGAAACGAGCCGGTGCGCTCGAAGCCCACGCGCAGCGAATGGGTAAGATAGGTGCGGTCGCCGGCCACCATCGCGGCCAGCATGATGGCATCGTCCTCACTGAGCCGCAGCGGCGCGGGCAGGCGGCGCATGGCTGCGGGCAGCGCCAGCAGCCGCGCCGTGGTCGCGTGCTGCCATCCGCTCACGCGGCAAGCAAAGTAGGCGCCACGCGTCGATCCCAGGCGCTCCACGCGCTCCATGCTCACGCTGGCGCTCGAGGTGATGCCCTGGTCCAGCAGAAAATCCGTCCGGCTCCAGACGCCCGGATCGTGATAAATCTCCGGCGCCAGCAGGCGAGCGGCAGCGCGAATGCGCTCCCCGCAGCGGAAAGGCTGCGCCGCCGCAGACGCCGGCCAGCGCACCGTCAAGCCGCACGCCCCCACTGACGGGAAACTGCCGGTCCGCCGCATCGGTCACATCTTCGACACTCGCCACGCGCAGGTCAATGCGCTGCGAGGGCGCCAGTCACCGCGGTCTCGTCCGACAGTTCTGTTCGAGTTCCGAGCGCACCGGCCCTGCATCCACCACGGTGCCCTCAACCGTGCGCAACAGGCCATCGGAGAGTCGGGCCAGATCGGGCTCAGGCGCAGGATGCGGCTGCATCTCCGCGCACCACGCGCCCAGCAGCAGCCACAGCGCCAGCCAGAGGAAGCCAGGCAACGCGCGGAGCGCGCAGCGCCGCCAAAGCGCACAAAACGGCTGCCCCAGCCCAGCGCCATCAGCGTGTAACCGGGCCGCAGCCACAGCCAGTGCGCCATCACGATGCCCGCGGCAAACAGCCATGCCGCATGAAATAGCGGCACCGCATGCAGGCCAGCGGAGGCTGGGCTGTCGAGAGTGTGCCCGGTGCCGGCCCCATCGACTGCCATACGCAAAATGCAAGAAGGAATGTTGCGACCAGCCTAACAGGAAGCGCGTTTTAAAGCACGCAGGCGGCGCCGGCGGCGCCGTCAGTCACGCCGGTTAGAGCGCTTGGCTGTACTGGCGGTGTCCACACCGCCAGCCGCCCTAAGGCATTTCTTGGATTCCTGTAGAGTCGCCCACTGGCGTGCAAGGTGGATTTTTCTTGAGGAAAAATCCACTGAACAGTCGCGGATTCTTCGATACCAATCCGAGAAATGCCCTAGCGCCGCAAGCTCACGATCGTCTCCAGATGAAACGTCTGCGGAAACAGATCGGCAACCGTGACCCGTTCCACCTGGTAACCCGACGCAACCAGCGCGCGCAGATCGCGCGCCAGCGTCGCCGGATCGCAGGAGACATATACCAGCGCGGCCGCGGCAATCTCCCCCAGCAGCGCGGTAGTCTCCGCGCCCAGCCCGGTGCGCGGCGGGTCAACCACAATCAAATCGGGCACAACGAAATCAGGCACGGTCCGCCCGGTTTTAGCCTGGCGACGCAGAAAATTCAAGCGTCGGCGATTCGCAACGCTGTGGCCCCCGTTCCGCTGAGGTTCTGCGCAAGAGCATCCGCTGCGGCCGGCGCCGACTCAACTGCGAACACGCGCTCGAAGCCAACCGCGAGCCGCCGCGCAAACAGGCCCACACCCGCGAAAAGGTCCCACGCCAGCGCGCCGCCACGACCCGCGGTCACACGTTCCACCAGCGCATCCACCAGCCAGCGATTTACCTGAAAAAACGCGCCGTTGTCCACGCGGTACTCAAACCCCGCCGCACGATAATTGAGCGACGCCTCACCCCATTGCGCAAAAGTGCGCATCGTGACGTGCACCCTCTTCCGCAACCAGCTCCATGCCGCGTAGCGCGGGAATTTTCTCGCGGAGCGCCTGTGCCATCTCATCCAGGCCAACCTTTGCAGAACTCGCGCAGAAAACACTGACCAGCAGCGCAGTCTCCTCGGCATCGCAGAACAGCGCAATCTCCTTCGGCTTCAACGCCGGCGCAAGCCGGCGCGCAATCCGCGCAAATTCCAGCGCAGCCTTCACCAGCACCGGAGCAGCGATGGGGCATTCGGCAATCGCAATCACATCGTGCGAGCGCCGTCCGCGATAGCCCGGATTTCCCGCTCGCATCGAAGGCCAGCCGGATGCGATTGCGATAGGCCCACGGCTCGCCCCGCAGCACCTCAATCTCCTCCGGCGCCCGCACCCCACCCCGCTCCAGCGTCTCGCGCAGAATCGCCTGCTTTAAACCGAACTGCGCCTCGTAATCCGCGTGCTGATACTGGCATCCGCCGCACGCGCCAAAATACGTGCACGGCGCCGCCACGCGCTCCGGCGCGGCGGTCAGCCTCTCCTCGATCTCCGCGGTCGCATAGCCGCGCTTTTCTTCCACAATGCGCACCCGCGCCTGTTCGCCGGGCAGCGCCAGCGGAACAAAAATGGCCTTACCCTCAGCACGCGCCAGAAATGCGCCGCCGTAAATGGGCTTTTCAATCTCGACCAGTTGACCGCCGACTTCGATGCCGGCCGCTTGGTCCACCGTTCGCGTCGGCCCCGGCAATGCGCCTCGGCGTGGTGTGCGGCACTGCTGTTTTGTAGGCGCCGCTTCATTGCTGGCTCATATAAAACAGGCTGAGGCGCGGCAGCGCGTAATGCACCAGCAACTGCTTCTGCACAAATTGGCGCTCCACCTGGCGCAACTGCACGGCGCCCATGCGGCTGCGGTAGGGCGCCAGCTCGCGCTGCCGCGTGTTCCTTCAGGTCCACCAGCAAATCTTCCGGCGCCGCGGCGGTGAGCGCGGCAAAGAGTTTTTCTTCAAGCACGGTAAGCGAGCGCTCCAGCGCTTCCAGATCGACCGGCTGCGCGCTTGCCGGTTGCGCCGCACGCACCGCAGTCGGCCAGTTCGCGCAGCCGCACCGCCGTGGCGCGGCAAGCCTCGCGGCGCCACCGCCGCCGCATCCAGCGCCGCCGCCGCCGCTTCAAGATGCGCCGCCACCCGCTCGTGCTCAAATCCCGACTCGCGCGCTGCGCCGGCTAGCGCTGCGCGGTTCCGGTCGCGGCTTCCTTCAGCTCCTCGGCCGCTTCCATCACCGCCTGCGCGCACCACGCCAGCCCATTGACGCGGCGCATGCGTCCGCGCTTCTGCCGCGCTTCGTATTTATCGAAAGCCGCATCGATGCCGCGCAGCGCCGCCTCCAGCGGAATGCCCGCCTCCTGCCAGGTCTCGATCAGCGCCCAGTCGAGCGTGGAGAGCAGCAGAATCGATCCGCGCCGCTGCTGAAAGCGCTCTTCGATCTCCGTAAAGTAGTTGAAGTAGTTGTGCACGGCCAGCGCCTCAGTGCGCTTTGCCGCGCGGCTGGCGCGCTGCGATTGCGCTCAAACAGAATGCGCAGCCCATCGAGCGTGAGCAGCTCGTCGATTTCCTGAATGTAGCGCGAGTCGGCCGCGATCATGCGCGCCAGGCCGCCGGTAGCCACGATGCGCGGCTGGCCCCCAGTCTCCGCCAGGATGCGCTCTAGAATTCCATCCACCAGCCCGATGTAGCCGAAGTACAAGCCCGCTCTGCAGGTGCGCCACCGTGTTGGTGCCGATCACCTTTGCGGGCCGCTTGATATCGACGCGCGAAAGCTTGGCGGCGCGCGAAAACAGCGCATCGGCGCTCAACCCCAGCCCCGGCGCAATGGCTCCGCCCAGGTACTCGCCGCGCTCTGAGATCACTTCAAATTTGGTCGCCGTGCCGAAATCCACCACAATGCACGGGCCGCCGTAGCGCTCATACGCGGCCACACAATCGCACAGCCGGTCCGCGCCCAGTTCGGTGGGATTGTCGATGAGCATCTTCATGCCCGTCTTGATGCCCGGCTCCACGAACATCGGCTCCACATGGAAATATTCTTCGCACACGCGGCGCAGCGTGGACTCCACCGGCGGCACCACCGACGCGATGATGATGTGCTCCACCTGGCTCGGCTCCATGCCGTGCATCTGGAAAAGATTCACAAAGAAGACGCCGTACTCGTCCACCGTCTGCGCGCGATGCGTGGTCACGCGCCAGTGCGCGGCAAGCTCGCGGCTTATCCGCCTTCGAGCCGATAGAGGCCCAGCACCGTATTGGTATTGCCCGACATCGAGGGCGAGCAGCATTGTTCAGAACTCCAGGCGCTTCCCTACTCCGCCGCGCGAATCCCGCCGGTCCGCACCGTCACCAGCCCCGCTGAAGTCTGCACGCGCAGAAATCCATTTTCATCCAGTCCCGCGGTAACGCCCTGTGCAGGCCTGCGGTCCGTGCACTTCGACCCTGCGTCCCCGCACCCAGGTTGAAGCCTGCTCCACGCGCGCCGGAATGCTGGGCATGCGCGTCGGCATCCGCCAGGCCAGCGGCTTCACGCTCCAGCGATTTTAGCAGGGCCACGAGCAGCGCCTGCCGGCTCACGCGCGCACCCGCTTCGAGATCGAGCGACGTTGCCGGCGTGGCAAGATCGGCGAGCAAAGCCGCGCTGATGCACGTTGATCCCGATGCCCACCACTGCATGAGCAGCGGCTCTGTGGATTCGATTTTGGCCTCCACCAGAATGCCGCCCGCCTTACGCGGCCCGATCAGCAGATCGTTGGGCCAGCGCAGATCGACGGCCACGCCCGCAACCGCAGCGAATCGCATCCGCCGCGGCCAGCCCCGCAGCCAGCGGCAGCAGCGCCAGCCGCGCCGCGGGGATTTGCAGGCCGCAGCAACACGCTTAGGTAAAGACCCTCGCCCGCCGCCGAATGCCAGCGATGATCGCCGCGCCCGCGCCCCGCCGTCTGCTCATCGGCAAACCACACCGACCCGTGCGGCGCACCGGCCGCAGGCGCACGGCCCGCGCGGCATGCACTGCATCAGTATTGGTGGACGCGGTGACCGGCGCAAAATGCAGCTTGCCGGCAAAGATCGTTCCCGCCAATTCCCGCTTCCAGCGCAGCCAGATCGAACACGCCTACTCCGCCGCAATGCTCATGGAGATGTCGGCAGCTTTGGCCGAGTGGGTCAGCGCGCCCACGCTGATGAAGTCCACGCCCGCCTCTGCGTAGGCGCGGATGTTTTCAAGCACGATGCCGCCCGATGCCTCGGTCGGAATCCAGCGCTCCTCTTTCTTGATGCGCTCGACCGAGTGCTTCACCTCGTGCCGGCGTCATGTTGTCGAGCAGGATGGCCTCGGCGCCGTTGGCCAGCGCTTCCTCAAGCTCGCCGGGAGTGCGCACTTCCACCTGCACGCGCTGCCCCGGCTTGCGCTGCTCGAGCGCGCGCTTCAATACCGTGGCAATGCCGCCGCCCAGCGCGATGTGATTGTTCTTGATGAGAACGCCGCTGGCCAGGTCCAGGCGGTGATTCGTTCCCCCGCCGCAGAGCACCGCGTACTTTTCCAGCGCCCTCAGCCCGGGCACGGTCTTGCGCGTGTCCAGCACGTGCGCCGTGGTGCCCTGAATCGCATCGGCATAGCGCCGCGTCAGCGTGGCAATGCCGCTCAGATGCTGCAGCAGGTTCAGGATCACGCGCTCGCAACTCAGCAGCACGCGCGCATTATGGCGGACCACGGCCAGCACCTGGCCCTGGCGGGCGCGCACGCCGTCGAACATCTCGGGATGGCTGACGACTTCAAACCGCGTCTGCGCCTGCGGCCGCGGATCGAGCCGCGCAAAAATCTCATAGAAGCGCGGCACAGCGCCCAGCCCCGCGACCACCAGCTCTTCGCGCGCAATGATCGACGCCGAAGCGCGCAGGTTCGGGTCGATGACCAGATTGGTCGTAGCATCGCCCGCGGCCTTGTCTTCCAGCAGGGCCTGCTCCAGCAATGCGTCGATGCGGTGGCTCTTCCAGTCCATAAGAGTAACGGTCAGTCGAGCGGTGAAAAGTGATCAGCGGTTAGTGACCTGCGATTGGTGAACAGCGATCAGTAGTCAACTGCCACAGCTTGTCATCCTGAGCGCAGCGAAGGATCTGCGGTTGCTTTTCGTTTGCTTCAGTAAGAACGGCCAGTCTGGGTGCCCCATCCTTTCGCGGCTTTTGGCGAAAGGACGGGAAACCACTGCATCCCATCATGCTTTCGGCAAGCGCCTCCCAAGCCGCCCGCGCCTTCTCCAGCAACATGCGCGTCTCCGCTTCCTGCTTCTTCAACCCTTCCACAACCTGCGCCGGGGCCTTGCCCAGAAAACCTTCATTCCCCAACTGCCGCTCCGCCGCAGCCAAACCTTTTTCATATTTCGCGATATCTCTTGTCAAGCGCTCGCGCTCGGCGGCCACGTCGATGGTGCGCTCGTAGACAACGGCCACATCGAAGGCCGTGGCGTGATGCTTCGACAAGCCGGCGGAAATCTGCCTCAACAACTCGCATCTCGCTCACCCGTGCCAGCCGCTCCACAATATCGCGATTCGTCTTTGAAGATCTTCCCGGCCAGTCGCATGCGTCCGCACTTCGATCGGAATCGCCAGCCTTCTCTTCGACGCCGATCTCCTTGCGCAGCGCGCGAACTCGACAATCAGATTCTGCAGCAACTCCATCTCTTCAATGGGCGCCTGATCGCGCGCCGAGCAGCCGTTCTGCGGATACCGCGTCAGCGCAATCGACTTCGCCGGCGGCTTGCCGTCGTAGACCGCATGCCACAACTCTTCGGTCAGGAACGGCATAAACGGCGACAGCAGCCGCAGCGCCGCCTCAAACACGCCTACCAGCGTGGTGAGCGCCGATTGCGTCGCAGCCAGCCGCGCATCGCGCTCACCTGCTGACTCGCTGGCTCGCTGACTCGCTTCAAAATCCAGCCGCAGCTTCACGATCTCCAGATACCAGTCGCAGAAGCTGCCCCAGAAGAACTGGTAAATCGCATTGGCCGCGTCGTCGAAGCGATAATTTTCAAGCGCCTGGTTCACATTGGCCGCGGCCGCATGCAGCTCGGCCACAATCCAGCGCGCTTCCAGCGGCGCATCTTCGCCAACCGTTGGCATCGCGCCCAGCGCCGCCGGATCAACCTTGATGCCGATCTCCGCCGCCCGGTCCACATTCATAAAAATGAATCGCGCCGCGTTCCAGATCTTGTTGGCAAACGCGCGGTAGCCCTCGGTCCGCGCCACATTGAAAGCGATATCGGTTCCCGGCGAAGCCATCGACGCCAGCGTAAAGCGCACCGCATCGGTCCCGTACTGCTTCACGATCTCGATCGGGTCGATGACGTTGCCCTTGGTCTTCGACATCTTCTCGCGGTTGGCGTCGCGCACCAGCGCGTGAATGTACACCTCGCGGAACGGCACCGACTCCGCAAGCGGCGCGCGGGCTCCCGTCGGGCATGGGAACATCGGCCGAAAACCAGCAGCCCAGCATGATCATCCGCGCCACCCAGAAGAACAGGATGTCGAAGCCGGTGACCAGCAGGCTGGTCGGATAAAACGCGTCGAAATCGCCCGCTGGTTTCCGCCGTCAGCTTCGGCCAGCCAAAAACCGAAACCGGCAGCAGCCCCGACGAGAACCACGTATCCAGCACGTCGGTTTCCTGCGTGATCTCCGCCGACCCGCAATGCGCGCAGGCGCTCGGGTCGTCCCTGGTGCGGGCGCGCCACCGTAATCTTGTGGCACGCGGCGCAGTGCCACGCCGGAATCCGATGCCCCCACCACAGCTGCCGCGCTGATGCACCAGTCGTGGATATTCGTTCATCCACTCCAGATAAATCTTCTCGTAATTCTCCGGCGTGAACCGGATCGCCTTGTTGCCATCGGCGTCCGGCTTCACGGCGGCAATCGCCTTCTCGGCCAGCGGCTGAATCTTGACGAACCACTGCGTCGAAAGCCGCGGTTCCACCACCGTCTTGCAGCGGTCGCAATGGCCCACGTTGTTCACGTGGTCTTTGATGCCCGCCAGCAGCCCCTGCTCTTCCAGATCGGCGACAATCCTCTTGCGGGCCACATAGCGGTCGAGTCCCGCGTAGGCCCCGCCGTGCTCGTTGATGTGCCCGCGGTCGTCCATCACGTTGATCGACGGCAGATGATGCCGCTCGCCCATGCGCAAAGTCGTTGGGATCGTGCGCCGGCGTCACCTTCACCGCGCCGGTGCCGAACTCGCGGCTCACCCACTCATCGAGAATGATCGGAATCTCGCGATTCATCAGCGGCAGCCGCAGTTTTTTCCCATGCAGATGCAGGTAGCGCTCATCCTCGGGATGAATCGCGACCGCCGTATCGCCGAGCATGGTCTCCGGCCGCGTCGTGGCTACCGTCATGAAACTCGCCGGTGTCCTTGCCGTCCATCGCCAAGGACCGGATACCGGATCTCCCACAGATGCCCCTTCTGCTCCTCGTGCACCACTTCGAGATCGCTGATCGCCGTCTGGCAGCGCGGGCACCAGTTCACAATGTAGGCGCCGCGATAGATGAGCCCCTGCTCGTAGAGCCGCACAAAGGCCTCGCGCACCGCCACCGACAGGTGCTCGTCCATGGTGAAGTACTCGCGGCTCCAGTCCACGGAAGCGCCCAGCCGCTTCATCTGCTCCAGAATCGCGCCGCCGTAGTGCCGCTTCCACTCCCACACGCGCTCGACAAATTTTTCCCGGCCCAGCTGCTCCCGCGAACTGCCCTCCGCAACCAGTTGCCGCTCCACCATCATCTGCGTGGCAATGCCGGCGTGGTCGGTGCCCGGCACCCACAGCGCGCGCCGCCCGCTCATGCGCCGCCAGCGTGTCAGGATGTCCATCTCCGTCTGGTTGAGCATGTGGCCCATGTGCAGACGGCCGGTTACATTCGGCGGCGGCAGCAGAATTGTAAAAGGCTGCGCCACCGCTCATCGCTTCGCCGGAAGCGGTCAGGCGTGGGCTGTGCAAACAGCTTTTCGCGGACCCAGTAACCGGCCCAGTGATCTTCAATGGCGGTGGGGTCGTAGGCTTTGGGAAGGTCGTGGGGCATGGGTCGTCGTAGAGTCCCTGGAATCTGCGTCAAACCTGCTTGAATCAGAGGTTTTCGAGCAACAAGACTCCTTCTCAGGTTAGCAGATGAGGAGAGGAGAAAATTCGCACGCTACCGTCGTCAAGGCAATCGCATTTGGATTCGGCTGTCACAGACAGAGGCGGCTTTGAAAGGGCATGGCTTCAGCCATGTCGTCAGAGTCCATAAAAAACGGTGGGCTTTAGCCCCAGAGGGAAGGTTTTGTGACGGTCGAAATACATCCATCCGAGGCTGAAGCCTCAAACTCTCTCATGTGCCTTCCATGGCACGGCTGAACAGGCCGCGGAAAAACTCCCCGCATCAGGCAATGGTGCGAAGGAGGGTGCGGCAGGGGCTGAAGCCCTCGCTCGTTTTGCAGACATTCGTGGCCCGGCTGAAGCCGTGCCCTTGTTACAAAACTTGTTACAAAACTCATCGCACAGGGTTTTTCCGCAGCCTCTGAAGCCATGCCCTTTCAAAGCAAAAACCTCCTCGTATTTTGAAATGCGATTGCCCTGTACCGTCTTCAGTCTGGCTTTCAATTCCGTGGTTATTCCATCCGGTACTGCTGGTAAGCAACCCTCCTGGAACCGCTATTCCGATTTGAGAGACGCCATATCGATCGAGAAGCGGTACTTCACATCCGACTTCAGCAATCGCCCGTAAGCCTCATTCACCTTCTGGATGGGAATCACCTCCACATCCGCCGTGACGTTGTGCTCACCGCAGAAATCCAGCATCTCCTGGGTCTCTGGAATTCCGCCAATGGGTGAACCGGACAGGCTGCGCCGTCCCATAATCAGGCCAAAAGCCGCCACCGGTAGCGGCTTCTCAGGCGCGCCCACCAGCGTGATATTCCCATCGCGGCGCAGCAGGTTGATGTACGCATTGATGTCGTGCGCTGCGGAAACCGCATCGAGAATAAAGTTGAAGCTGCCGGCGTGTTTGCTCATCTCGTCACTGTTGCGCGAAATCACCACCTCATCCGCGCCCAGGCGCAGCGCATCGTCCTTCTTGCTTGGCGAAGTGGTAAACGCCACGGTGTGCGCGCCCATCGCGTGCGCAAGCTTCACGGCCATGTGGCCCAGTCCTCCCAGACCCACCACGCCCACCTTCTTGCCCTTCGTTACCCCCCAGTGGCGCAGGGGCGAATAGGTTGTAATGCCCGCGCACAGCAGCGGCGCGGCTCCGGCCAAATCCAGATTCGCGGGCACGCGCAACACAAAGCGCTGGTTCACCACAATGCTCTCCGAATAGCCGCCGTAGGTCACCCCGCCGCTGTGCTTGTCCGGAGTGTTATAGGTGAAGGTGCCGTTGGGACAAAACTGCTCCAGACCTTCCCGGCAGGCCTCGCAAGTGCCGTCGGAGTCCACCATGCACCCCACCGCTGCCAGGTCCCCGGCCTTGAACTTGGTCACCGCCGAACCCACCTTCGTCACCCGGCCCACAATCTCATGACCCGGCACGCAGGGATACACCGTCGGCATCGTGCTCTTCCATTCGTCGCGTACCTGGTGAAGATCGGAGTGGCACAC
Source organism: uncultured Acidobacteriaceae bacterium (assembly GCA_963725975.1). GTDB lineage: Bacteria > Acidobacteriota > Terriglobia > Terriglobales > Acidobacteriaceae > Telmatobacter. The sequence goes on from CAVSBA010000002.1 coordinate 247,508, forward strand.
GCCGCAAAAGAGAATCTCAATCTGTACATCGTTTTCATTCGGATCGCGCCGCGCGATGGTTGCGGAGGCAAGCGGAGACGCCGCACCGGATGCGGAATAAGCCTTTGACTTGTACATGGAATAACCTCGACTTTCTGGTTAGATCGATTTTCTGCGCGCACGATTCGTGAAATCCAATGCGCCAGGAGTTTTTAACAGCCCTTTTATTTTCCGCCCGGCCGCTCCATGGCTGCCCCCAGCGCCATAAAGCAGTCTGCCAGAAAACCCTCGTAGCCGCTGGGCGTGCCGTTCCACGACTGCCAGTCGTAGCTCCTGCCGTTGGGCCCGCGCCCATCGAATCGGCCCGCCTTGTAGCTTCTCAGCATGGGAAACAAAATGTTGTCGCCGTCTTGCACCCGCCCCAACTTGTAGAGCGCGGCAATCGAGTAGTAAGCAAATGCCGCCGTGGCGCTGCCATTCTCATAAATCTGAAAGCCGTCGGAGCCATCCGCCAGCTTCGGTCCACCGGCCGAAGGAGTCAGGTCCACATAGTCTTCCCGGCGAATGGGAATCAGATTTCCGGGAATCCCATGTTCGAAGTTGGTGTAGCCCACTTTCTTCATCTCGGCCAGCAGGTGATCGAAGATCGCATTACCCTGTTTTTCTGGAACCAGCCCGTAGACCACCGCCGCTCCACTCACCCAGGGGAAATAGTAATCGTGCAGCTTTCCATCCGCGCTGCGCCATCCCGCGATCACGCCCGTCGCGGGATTGAAAAACGCGGGCAGATAAGCGCTCTTGAGCTTCGCGGCCCGTTGCAGATAACGCGCCGCATCGGCCTTGTTTCCATTGCCGAGCGCCATTGACGCCATATCGCGCAGCGCCTGGTAAGCCAGCGCGTTCGAGTATGCGTCCTCGTAGCCAAAACCGACCGTGTCCCACCAGTTCGACGGCCGCAGCAGCACGTCCCCATCGGGCGTTTGCTTCCATGACCCCGAGTCGCCCGACGCACTGTACTTGACCAGCCCGTCGCCGTTGGTATCCGTGGCCAGCATCAGGTCCGCCCATCGGCGCAGCCCCGCATAATTCTTCTTCAACCACTGCGTATCGTGCGTCGCGGTCACATAGTCGCCCGCCGCGACCAGCATTGAAGGGTAGCTGTCAGAGGTCACGGTATTCAGTTCATTGGTGCCCCACCCACCATCCAGGGGCCGGTAATAGGGAATTCCGCACGCCTGTTTCCCACTCAGATAGCGGTCCAGCGAAGCGCGCACCAGGTCCATGGCCGTGAGCCCATTGGCCAGCGGCGGCGTGTATTTGGCAATCTCAGAGAATTCGTGCTGCACAAACGCGCACCAATCGCTCGCTGAATTGTTGGCCAGCACCCCACCCTGGGCCTGCATCTGGAAGATATTCAGCCAATTTCTGCGCAAGCCGTCATAGCGCGGATCGTCAGCAATACCGGCCAGGTGCGGATAGATCGCCACCACGGTGAACGTGTACGCAACTCGCGGCATCTCCAGCGTGGCTCCCGGAAACATCACGTCCACATACGCCTTGCCCGTGCGGCTGGATGCATAGCCCAGTTGCACCGGTTCCCGGCTGTCCACCTCAATGCGCAACGACCCCTGCTCCGGCAAGTGCAGCAGCGCGGGGAGCCGAGCCTGGCCGCCGTCCACATACGTCAGCAGAGTCGCATGCGCCTGTTCGGGATCGAAGTGCAGAACCAGAGCCTGCGCGGGCACGCCTGCGCGATATGTATTGACCATCTGGAACGATCGCGCGGAAAACGTAAACTTCCAATCCGAAGGGGAGGCCGCGTTCCCCGCGGCCTGGGGATCGGGCGGGAACAGCGCGCTGGGCCGGAACTCTCCCTTGCCCAGCGAATCCACAGATAACGACGCAATCGATGTGCCGTCCGCACCCAGCGCCAGCGAGTAATAGGGCGTTTTCACCTCGCGCCCCTGACCGATTCCGGCAGTCGCAGCAAACAAAAGTCCACTGATTCCCAAACAAGAAACAAAACCACTGGCCAGGTTCATTTGCAATCGCTTTCCGGGCAGAGCTGTGATCGCCGAGCACTCTCGCAACCAGAGCAAGTGTAAACTGCGACCCGCCCGCCGCATCGCAATCGCGGTGCAAGCAAGAAGGGCCGCACCCGGCGGGCGCGGCCCTTCTTCTCTTCACTCGTTCCCGTGGTGCCTCGTTCCCGGCTTTAGAACGGGTTCAGCTTATCCAGCCCCTTCTTCTTTTTCTTCTTGCTGGAGGACTCGTCGCTCAGGTCCGTCTTCGGCTTCTTCGGCTTCTTCCCATTGGTCGAAATCGGCTGAGCCGCAGGCGAGCCCTTGATATCGTTGGTTTGGATCGGAGCTTCCGAGGCCTTTTCGACCGGGGGCAAAGCCGTGTTAGCCGGCCCCACCGGTTTCACCAGCGCATTTGGGTCGGTTTGCTGCCCGCCCGCCGAAGCTGACCCCGAGGGCGCGCTCACCACCTCCACGCCCACTCCGGTGCCGCCGGCCGGCGCTGCCAGTCCCGATTCCGGTGCTTCTGAAGGCCGGTCGCTGCGCGGCGGCTCATTGGCCGTCGTCGGGGCCGGGACCGCTTCAGCCGGCTGTGGTTTGCCGGCGTTGTACGCCTCCCGGGCCATTTCGTTGGTCTCCTTGCTGACTGATGGAGCCAGTGTAGGCTGCGGATCGCTCAGCGTGGGCTCACCCACGTGCACCGCCTCCACCACCGTCGGGCCCTGCCGGATCAGACCCAGCACACTATCGGTAAAGTGCAGCGGCTGGTGGCTCCGCTCTTCGGCATCGCTTTCCGCAATGGCCGCTTCAGTGGGCTCGGGCACAGGCCGGTTCATCGCCACCAGCCGGTCGCGCGCGTCTTCCACGTGCGGATACATCGGATAGCGCGTAATCACCTTCGCGTAAGCCTGGGCAGCCTTGCTGTCGTACATCCCTGCCAGCCGTTCCCGAACCGCGCCCGGCACCTGCGACGCAATCTGCACCCTGTGCGCCTCGCCCGCATAGCAGTCGCCCAGCGCAATCCATACCTGGTCGCTCTTGGAATACAGCGGATAGGTGTCCGCGACCGTCTGCAGCCGCGCAATGGCCGCAGAATAGTTCTCGCGGCTCTGGTAATAGAACCCGATCTGCGCCTCACGCTCGGCCAGCACTTCCTGCACATCACGCAGTTTCTGCTTGGCCCGCGGAATCAGGCTCGAATCCGGGAACATGTTGATCATCTCGCGAAATTCCCGCTCTGCTTGCTGCGCATTGGTGGGATCGCGGTCCGGCTTCTCCATCTGCTGATAGTAGATATCGGCCACCTTCATCTTGGCCTCGGCGGCCTCCGGCGCATCCGGGAAGAAGGTGATGAAGTCCTCGTACTCCGCTTCGGCCTGGGTTAAAGCGGCCGAGCCGCCTTCCTTGTACCAGGTATCGCCCACCGCCAGCTTGGCCCGCATCCGGTACTCCGACTCCGGATAGGTATTGAGCATGGTCTGCAGGTCCAGCCGCGCCACGTCATAGCGGCCCTTCTTCATGGCCAGCATGGCCTTGTCGTAGAGTTCCTTGTCAGGCTGCTGCGACTTCACGTTGGCCAACGGATTGGCGCTCAGGTTGAAGTCCTTTTTCTTCTTCTTGGTCCTGGCGTCGGCCGAAACGCCGGCGAGGAAAAGACAAGTCAAAGCCAGGACGACAAACTTTTTAGAGTACCGGTTCATACCACCTCAAAATTTGCGGCTCCGACCAGGGCCGGGCGCGCCCGTTTGTTGCTGTTTACTGGAGAGAATTCTACTCTTTCTGATGCTTTTTCGTGCGCGTGCTGAAGCTATTCGCCGGAGGCCTTTCTGGCCGCCGCCAGCAACGCGCGCGCCTCCCGCTCCGGCTCGCCGGAGCTGAACACCGCGCTACCCGCCACCAGCAGTTCCGCACCAGCTTGGACGACCTGCGCAACCGTGTCGTGAGCCACGCCGCCGTCCACTTCGATTCTAAACGCCAGCCCCAATTCGCGGCGGATCTCGGCCAGCCGCCGGATCTTGTTCAACGAAAAAGGGATGAATTCCTGTCCGCCGAATCCGGGGTTCACACTCATGATCAGCACATGGTGCACCATGGGCAAAATGTCTATCACCAGGTCCACTCGCGTCGCCGGATTCAGAACCACCCCCGGTTTCATCCCGTGGTGGGCAATCATCTGCAGGGTGCGGTGCAGATGCGGGCAGGCCTCGTAGTGCACGCTCACCCAGTTCGCCCCTGCATCGGCAAAGGCGGGAATGAACTCATTGGGATTGTCGATCATCAGGTGGCAATCGAGCGGCAGCTTGGTCGCCTTGCGCAGGCTCGCCACCACCGGCGGCCCAATCGTCAGGTTGGGGACGAAATGCCCATCCATCACGTCCACGTGGACAACCGTGCCGCCGCCCCGCTCGGCCGCGGCAATCTGCTCCGCCAAGTGCGCGAAATCGGCAGACAAAATGGATGGAACCAGCTCGACCATGCGCCGCGCAACCCCTTGGCCCTGAGTGTATCAGCGCGAGAGTCCGCCTGTCCGGCGCAGACCGCTTCCAGCCCATGCAAACCGCGACCCTGCCAACTCGCCCTTCCGCGAAGCGGAGCCAACTCGCCGCCGTTATTTTGAAAGGCCCGCTCCCCCCATCTGCTGGCCATCTTCGGGGCGAAAAATTGAGTGGGATCATCGCTCTCTTGCACTGCGTGAAACCGCCTTGCGAATCTTCGCGAGAGCATCGGCAGCGCCCAGCCGAGCCGGGCAACCTGGTCGCCAAGGGGCGCCATCGAAGGAACAGCGAACGCAGCCGCGGAACCACGTTTTTTTCGACATTATTCCTCGACCATCATTCCTCGAGGGCGGGGATTTAAGGCGAAGCTGGTGGATCAACGCACTCCGGCCGCCGTGAGGGATATGCACAGCCCATTTCAAAATCTTGCCGCTACCTCCCTGGCGTGCGCAGTCGTTGCCACAATCACAGCCTGCGGAGGAGGCAACGGCGCCGTCGCTCCCTCCGTGCCTTCTTCACCGCAGTCGCAGACCGCGTCCATCACCTCGGTTTCGGTAACCTGCACCCCGTCGAGCGTCAACACCGGCGGCACATCGCAGTGCACAGCGGCGGTCCAGGGCAGCGGCAACTACAGCGCGGCAGTTACCTGGTCGGCAGCCTCCGGAGCCGTTTCCTCAACCGGCACGTTCACAGCGCCGATGAGCGCCGGCAACGTGACGGTGACCGCAACCAGCGCGCAGGATTCGGCCATATCCGGCAGCTCCTCCATCTCGATAGGGCTTGTGACCCCGTCGAGCCACCACGTCGTTCTCCTGATGGAAGAAAACCAGAGCTACGACACAGTGGTGGGCCAAACCTCCGTGTGGCCAAACCTCAACAACCTGATCGCAGACGGGGCCCTGCCGACCAATTACTACGCAGACTCGCATCCCTCCATCGGCAATTACCTGATGCTGACCACCGGCCAGACACTCACCACCAACGACAACTCAACCACCGTGTGGAACGTGGATAACATCGCGCGGCGTATGCTGGCGGCGAAGGTTCCTTTCAGAATTTATGCCGAAGGCATCACGCCAGCTTACGTGGGCGACAATACCGGACTCTACCTGGTCCGCCACGACCCCTTCGCCCTGCTCTCAGACATTGCGGACAACACCACGGTCGCGAATGAGGTCATCTGGCCGTTCTCTCAGTTCGCCAAGGATCTGGCCAGCGGTACGCTTCCGGAGTTCTCCTACATCGTTCCCGATGTCAACGACGACGCCCACAACGGCACTCCCCAGCAGGCCGACACCTGGCTCCAGTCCAATGTCGTGCTTCCGCTGTCGAAGCAGTCCGCTTTCCAAGCCGGCGGCGATGGCCTGCTGATCGTCGACTTCGATGAGGCCGAAGACAGCGACACCACCCACGGCGGCGGCCATGTTTCTCCGGTCTTGTGGGGACCGATCGTGAAGCGCGGGTACCGGCAGGCATCGAGCACCGTCTATCAGCACCAGAGCATGCTGCGCACCATGATGGACGCGCTCGGCCTTCCCAACCCGCCCGCAGCCGCCGCAACCGCGCCCTCCATGTCGGAGTTTTTCGTGCAGAAGTGAGGAACGGGTTCAGAGAATGGGCGAAACTTAGGTGTGAGCAGCGCCGGCCAGCGCTTTCGCGGCCACCCGCCCCACCCCGCGCAGGATCGCTTTAACCGGCCAGCCACCATTCTCGCCCGGGAAAAAAATCTCGCCTTCGCGCCGCGCCTCCGGCCGATAATACCAGCGCTTGAGCAGCGCCAGATGCCCTTGCCGCTCGGTCGCCGAAGGCGCAGCACCATCCAAAGTCAGCCCGGCAAGGACCTCGTCCATGCGCGCCTCCAGCACGCCGCGCGCCAGCCTGGCCTGTTCCCTGCTCTCTGATCCCTGATCTCTGTTCTCTGTTGCTTCCGGCACGGGCTCCATCGCCATGGGCTGCGCAAACAGCGAAGTCGATCCCGACTGCTCGTTCTGTATCCTCATGCCCAGCGTCGAAAACCCCGCCGGCCCGCGCAGCCGGCCATTGTCAAAGAGAAACACCGCAACCTCGCCAGGAACGGCCGAAGCCTGCAGAATCACCGCGCGCAACCGGCTCATGGGGCCGCACCAGCTCGGCCGCCAGCCCGCGCACCGCTTCCACCTTCTGCACCTGCGCATGCAAGCGCCGCCGCCGCTTCAAACTCAAGATCCGCCGAAGCCCGCGTCGCGCTCTGCCCGCAGCGCCGCCAGCCGGCTCTCGCCGCGCGTAGCCAGAAATTTTTCTACCTCTTGCGCTTCCTCGCCGTAACGCTCATCCGATGCAGCCCTTGAAGCACGGCGCCAGGCACATCTTCATCTCCGAGTACACGCAGCCCGGATAGCTCGGATCGGGATCGAGTTCGAACGTGCACCGCCGCAGCAAAAAGAGCTTGAGCATTTCGTCCGAGAACCGCTCCGCTGCCGCGCGCGAAGCGAATGGCCCATACGCCCACTCGGCTTCGCGCTGGCTGGGCCGGTGCGTCACCACCACGCGCGGATACGGATTGCCGCCCAGAAAGCGCACAAACGCCGGCGCCCGCAGATGCATGCGTTCCAGAGCCTTTGCGTCCGTAGATCTCTTCCAAAAGAGAAAACTGCGCGAGCAGCGACTCAAACTCCGAGCCGGTCAGCCGCCACGCAATACGCCGCACGCGCCCCGCCAGTTGCAGCCGCCGCGGATGTTTGGCAGAAGGCTGCAGCAGCCTGTCCAGCCGCCCCGCAGATTGGGCGTGCGGCCGATATACGGCTCCGCATGCGCCTCCGCGCCGTAGAGCGCAAACACCGCCGGCGCCTGCGGCAATGCGCCCAGCGCCGGCCTTGGCATCGGCCGGATCGAAGGCCATCTCCTGCATGGTGCAAGTCTCCCGCCGTTGCTGATCCGCGTCATTCATCCACTAATTCCGCTGACTTGCTGACTCGCTGACTTGCGGACTTGCTGACTCGCTGACTCAGCCGGGTGCCCCATCCTTTCCCCAGCTCCATCGCGAAAAGGGTGGGAGACCACAAAGGCCGCCCGATCGCTACGCCCCCGCAATCGTCATCCCATCAATCCGCAGCGTTGGCGAAGCCACCGCCCCGCGAAACACCAGGTCATTTCCAATCGCCACAACATTGCGCAGCATCTCGGCCAGATTGCCCGCAATCGTCACTTCCTCTACCGCGTGCGTCAATTCGCCATTCTCGATCCACAGCCCCGTCGCGCCGCGCGAGTAATCGCCCGTCACCGTGTTCACGCCAAAGCCCATCAGCCCGGTCACGTAAAGCCCCGCCTTCACCTCTCCGATAATCTGCTCGTTGCGTCAGGCTTCCCGGTTCCAGGAAGAGATTTCCCGCGCCCACTCCCGGCGCCCCCGCCAGCCCGCGCGAGGCATTGTGCGTCGACTTCATGCCCAGCTTGCGCGCCGTATACGTGTTCAGCAGGTAGTTGCGCAGCACGCCGTTCTCCACCACCACCGTGCGCCGCGAAGGCAGTCCCTCGCCATCGAACGGCGAAGTTCCAAAGCCGCCCGCCCCGGTCGGCAGCAGCATCAGGTTGTCGTCCACAATCGTGATGGCCGCAGCTGCAATGGTTTCGCCCAGCTTCCCGGCCAGAAACGATGCCCCGCGCCAGATCGCATCTCCGCTCGCCGCCTCAAACACCGACCCGATCAGCGAGCGCGCCGCCTCCGGCGAAAAAACAATCGGCACCCGCTGCGTAGGCACGCGCCGCGCGCCCAGCCGCCGCAGGGTTCGCCTTGCTGCCTCAGCCCCTACCGCTTCAGGGTTTTCAAGGTGCGCGAAGCTGCGCGCGCTCGACCACCAGCCGTCGCGCTGCATCTGCCCATTCGTATCCATAGCCAGCGGCGCAGCCGCCACGCCCGCATTAGCTGGTGCGATAGCTGCCCACAAACCCGCGCGAGTTGGCCAGCACCTTGCGCCCCGTCGACAGCGTCAAAGCTCCCGCCGTCGGAGTTGCTGATGCGCGCATCCGCACTCAGCGCCGCAGCCTCCGCGCGCCGCGCCCACTCAATCCGCTCCGGCCCCGGCAGCGAATAGACGTCCTCGTAGTAAAGGTGCAGATCGCCGCCGGCCGCGCCAAACTCCTCCGCTTCCGGCATTCCGTTGAAGGGTCGTGCTCCGTCACCCGCGCCAGCGCCATTGCCCCGTCCACCAGCTGCCGAATGCCTTCTGCTGTCAGGTCGCTGGTCGAGGCCGAAGCCGAGCACTTGACTCCAAAAACACCCGCAAACCCAACGCCCGCGACCCCGATTCCTTCAGCGTCTCCACCTGGCCCATGCGCACATTCACGCTGAACTCATCGCCCTCGCGGGCCACAGCTTCGGCATCGCTGGCGCCGGCCTTCAGGGCCTGCGCCACCACATCGGCAGCAAGAGATTCAAGATCGAGGGCAGCGTCGGAGCAAGCGAGTTGATACATGGCTCAAAGGTAACAAAATGGACCTGTGGCTGCAGCGGCCTGCGCCTGCTACGGATATTTTCGCGGCCAACCTGCCAACCCGCTATGCGGCACCGCGCAGCCAGCTTGCCGCTTTTGCAGGAAGCCTTCGCCGTTGCAATCGATATTCCAATAGCCGTGCATTGGCGCGCGCAGTTTTCATTTCATCAACACGCTGTCTTGCCGCTCCAAAATCTTTTTGCCTCTTCGCGCATTTATAGGAGTGAGTACGAATTGAGGGAAAACAAAATGAGACCCTGGAGAATTACCACTGCACTGCTTGGCATTAGCCTTCTGGCTGCGCCGGCGTTTGTCGCCGGGCAGGCTGCCCCTTACGAGCAGACACCCCCCGGGCAGGCTGGTCCGCCCGCAACGAATCAGTACGACAACAACATCATCCCCGATCCCGGCACGGTGAACTACGTGGAAGGCGCGGTTTACCTGGATGGCCAGGCCCTGGGCAAGAACTCCGTCGGCACCACTGAGATGGCTGCCGGCCAGGTGCTGCAAACACATCAAGGCAAAGCCGAGATCCTCCTCAACCCCGGCATCTACCTGCGCGTCGGCGACCATAGCACCATTAAAATGATCTCGCCATCCATCACCCCGACCCAGGTCACGGTTCTGCGCGGGAGGGTGAGCGTCGAGGTGGATCAGCTGCTCAAGCAGAATGTCGTCCAGATCATGGACCACGGAGTCACCACGCAACTCGTCAAGACCGGCTACTACGAATTCAGCGCCAACGGCCGCGTCAAGGTCTTCAAGGGCCGGGCTGAAGTCGAGTACGCCAACAACAGATGGGCCGAGGTCAAAGGCCACCACGCAATGATCCTCGAGCAGGGCGTCAAGGAGAAAGACGCTAAGTTCCAGGCAGATCCCCAGGAAGATCAGCTCATGCAGTGGAGCAAGCTGCGTTCGGAGTACCTGGCCGAAGCCAACCAGCAGATGGCGCCGGAGTTCGACGGCTCCGGCTACTATCCGGGCTGGTACTGGGACCCGTACATGTGGGACTACACCTTCATCGGCGGCGGCCCGTTCTATAGCCCGTTCGGCTGGGGCTTCTATCCCCTCGGCTGGGGCTGGGGTGGCGGCTTCTACGGAGGCGGCTTCTACGGGGGCGGCTTCTACGGCCGTGGCCTGCACGGGCATGGCTTCTACGGCGGCCGCGGCTTCCACGGCGTAGGCGGCGGCAGATTCCGCGGCGGCACAGGCGGGGGAAGCTTCCATGGCGGCATGGGCGGTTTCCACGGCGACATGGGCGGCGGAGGCTTCCATGGCGACATGGGCGGCGGTGGTTTCCACGGCGGCGGAGGACGCCGCTAAGCGCTCTGTCCTTCTCCAACATCCCCCTGAGCGGCTTGCCTCCTAAAGACAAGCCGCTCTTTCCTTTTGTCCACCTGTAAAACCAGATTGAGGCTTGGTCCTTCACATCGCGAGGGAGGCGCGGTTGCTGATCCTGCGCTTTCCATGGTTGTAACAAGCTGCGGAAAAACCCGTTGGGTGTGGGTGAACGGTTACAAAAGCACCCCTCAGTGGCTAAAGCCGATCAATTTTGCGGGCTCGATTGGCACGACTGAAGTCGTGCCCTTTCAAAACCGGTGGTCCGCAGAGTTTTTCCGCAGCCTTCCTAGCCCTGTCGACGGCTCGAATTTCCACAACAGATTTATTCACAAAAACCACAAAATTGTGTATTATGTGATTTCACAGATGCGAACCGGCCGCCCTCTTGCCCATCCGGTTCAAAACTTCTCCGGTTCGGTTTCCGAGCCCAGAACCTTTTTGATCGAGGGAGTCCAATGATCCGCAAAACTCGGCTCTTTACCCCCGGACCAACCCCGCTGCTGCCTGCCGCGCAGTTCGCCATGGCCGCGGCCGACATCCACCACCGCACGCCCGAGTTCCGCGCCCTCTACCAGAAGGTTCTCGCCCAGTTGAAAGTTTTCGTCGGCACGCAAAATGACGTTCTGCTGCTGGCCAGCTCCGGCACCGGCGCCATGGAAGCCTCGGTCAGCAATCTCACCTCACCCGGCGACAAAGTCCTGGTGCTCACCGCCGGCAAGTTCGGCGAGCGCTGGGTCAGCCTGGTCAAGGCCTTCGGCTGCCAGGCTGATGTAATCTCCGCGCCCTACGGCCAGACCTTCGACCTCGCAGAAGTTCGCAAGGCCCTTAAGCCCGAACACAAAGCAATTTACATGCAGGCCACCGAAACCTCGACCACCGTTCGCCATGACGTGGAAGCCATCGCCAAGCTGGTCAAGGAAGTCGCGCCAGATACGCTGCTGGTCGTCGACGGTATCACCGGCCTTGGCACCACCCGCTTCGACGTGGATGGCTGGAGCATCGACATCCTCATCGGCGGCTCGCAGAAGGCCGTCATGATTCCGCCCGGACTCGCGTATTTAAGCGTGAGCGAGCGCGCCTGGGCAGCCATGGAAACGTCCACCAACCCGCGCTTCTACTTCGACCTGCGCAAGGAGCGCAAAAACGCCGTCAAGGGTGAAAGCGCCTACACGCCAGCCGTCGCACTGGTCGCGGGCTTGGGCGCGGCACTCGATTACATCGCCAACCAGGCAGGCGGCGATCTCGAAAAAGGCCGCATCGCGCTCATCGACAATGCCGAAGTTAACGCCGCCGCTACGCGCGCCGGCCTGCAGGCGCTGGGCTTCACGCTCTTTGCGCCCACCGCCCCCTGTGCCGCAGCCACGGCCGTCGCCGTACCCGAAGGCATGAATTCGAGCGAAGTGGTCAAGGCTCTCAAATCGCGCTTCGCTCTGATCACCGCTAACGGCCAGGGCGAGATGCAGGGCAAGATCTTCCGCGTAGCCCACCTGGGCTTTTTCGATTACCTCGACACAGTCGCCCTCATCGGCGCCATGGAGCACATTGCCAAAGACACGCTGGGCCTGAAGGTGGAGTACGGCCAGGGCCTAGCCGCGGCGCAAAAGGTTTTCGCAGAAGCAGCAAAGTAAGCAGCGTCAGTGTAGTTAGCGAAGTAGCCAACGGACATGGGTGCCCCATCCTTGCGGCGTCTTTGTTTCTGCCGCAAGGGTGGGAGAGCACGAACCTCAACCAGCCGGTCGCGAATCACGATCCAGGAATCACGAATCCCGAGAAGCACAATGTCAGAGCTAACTTTCGCCGAAAAGCTGCTCATCGCCCGCAAGCAGCTTGACCTTTACCAGTACCAGATGGCCGAGCGGCTGGGCGTGCACCCCAACTCGCTCACCAAGTACGAGCGCGGCGAGGGCAAACCGCATGCCGCCGTGCTGCGCATGTTCAATCTGCTGTGCGAACAGCAGGGAATCCGCTTCGACCAATACGAAAGCGGCGAAAAATCCAAGGGAGCAGCGATGAAAATTGTTCTGGCGGAAAAAGTGTCTCCTGCCACGCTGGCCGTGTTTGCGGCCGAACCCGGTTGGGAAGTCCTCACCCACGACCAGTTGGCGGAGGGTCTGCCGGCCGCGCTGGCAGAAGCCGACGCGCTGGTGGTCCGGTCCGCGGTGCAGGTGGACGACGCGCTGCTCGAGCACGCGCCCAAACTGCGCGTCATCGGCCGTGCCGGCGTGGGCGTGGACAACATCGATGCCGAATCGGCCACCCGCCGCGGCATCGTCGTCATGAACACGCCCGGCGCCAATGCCGTCGCCGTCGCCGAGCTCACGCTGGCCCTCATGATCGCGCTGGCCCGCAAAATCCCCGCCGCCAACGCCTCCATGCACGCAGGAAAGTGGGAGAAGAAATCGCTGCAGGGCTCGGAGCTGCGCGGCAAAACTCTGGGCATCCTCGGCCTCGGCCGCATCGGACTTGAAGTGGCGAAGCGCGCCCGCGGCTTCGGCCTGGAAATCATCGGCAGCGACCCGTTTGTCTCCGCCGCCGTGGCCCGTGAAAACGGCATTCTCGTGGTTCCGGTGGAGGAACTTTTCGCCAAGGCGGACTATCTCACCCTCCACGTCGGTCTTACGCCGCAGACCCATGGCATCATTAACGCCAAGACCCTCGCCACCATGAAGAAGGGCGCGCGCATCATCAACTGCGCGCGTGGCGAACTGGTGGACGAGGCAGCACTGGTGGCGGCATTGAAGAGCGGCAGGCTGGCCGGCGCCGCGCTCGACGTGCTCACCGTCGAGCCGCCCAGGGACTCGCCCTTTTTCGGCCTCGATAACGTCATTCTCACTCCCCACATCGCCGGCTCGACCGCTGAAGCGCAGGAGGCCGTGGGCGTGCAGATCGCCATGCAGGTGCGCGAGTATCTCAAGCTCGGCGTCGTGCAGAACGCTGTCAACCTGCCCTCGCTCTCGCACGAGGAGTACGTCAAGCTCGCGCCCTACATCGATCTGGCAGGAAAGCTGGGCGCCTTCCTCGCCCAGGCCGGCAAAAGTGGCATCGAGGCCATCGATCTGGTTTATGGTGGCGCGCTGGCCGAGGCCAAAACCGAACTGCTGCGCAACGCGGCCATCGCCGGCCTGCTGGAAGGCTCTGAAAACATCAATCGCATTAACGCCGCCGCAGTGGCCCAGGAACGCGGCATCCGTATCCACGAGGTGAAAGAGGAAGGCACGCGCGGAGGCGCGGCCACCGTGCTCACCATCCAGTTGCACACCGCCGCAGGCGCCAGCCGCGCCAGTGCTACCGTAATTCGCGACCAACAGCCGCGCCTGCTCGAATTCGACGGCATCGACATCGAAACGCCGCTCGAAGGCAATCTGCTCGTCTGCCGCAACCTCGACGTCCCGGGCGTCATCGGCCGCATCGGGACGATCCTGGGCGAGCACGGCGTCAACATTGCCAACTTCGCCCTCGGCCGCGAGCGCAGCGGCGTCCAAGCCAGTAAAGGCGCTGGCAGTAGTCCAGGTGGACGCGCCCGTCTCGGCCACCGTTCTCGATGCCCTCAGCTCCATCGAAGCCCTGCTCGAAGCCAGGCTGGTGGTGCTGGGGTAGGAGCGGAGATCAGGGAACAGAGATCAGAGATCGGTTTTCGGGCCCCTCATACAAGCTCTGAGTGCCCATCATTTCCGCAGTTCTATCGCGGAAAGGATGGGAGACCACAACCATCAACCAGCAAATCTTTCTGATCTCTGAGCTCTGAGCTCTGATCCCTGCTTTTCACCCCATCAGCCCTTTGTGCCCCATCCACCTGCGCAGATACGACGCTTGGCCAATGTGATAGGTCTCGTGAATGGCGAGGAAGTTGATCCTGCCGCTCCACTTGCCGTCGGCGCTGGGAGGGCCTTGTGGGGCGGGCTGCGCCAGCACCTCCTCCGTAACGCTTTCCAGCGCGCCGGTGAGCAGCTTGGAAGTTTCGCGCCACGCGCTCAGCAGCGTTTCAGGCGTGGGATAGGCAGCATCGGCTTCCAACTTCACGCCGCGCGCAAACAGTCCCAGCCACGGTTGATTCCACTCCGTGCCCAGCCGGCCGAGCAGCGACTTGCGCGAATAGACCAGGTGGCCCACAATCCACGCCAGGTGGTTTGCGGTTTCACTGGGACGCTTCAGCCACTCTCGCGGCGCAAGGTCGGCAACAGACTTCTCCAGGAACCCCGTGTTGAAGCGGTAGTTCTCAGCGGCAGCGGCAATGACTGCGGGAACGGGCATACATACGATCCTCCCTGTTTACAACCGGATCATACTGCATCGCACCGCAGTTGCAGAGAGGGGCTTGGGAGGGACCTGAGAACTTCAACGCCCCGAAGTGACGCCCAAAACCAACGGCCTCCGGCTGCGGAAAACTCTAGCGCAATCCGAGTCTGAGGTTACGGGCTTCACATGCTGCAGAAAATCCCTGTGCGATGGGCCTTGTAAGAAGGGCACGGCTTCACAGGTTGGTGAAAAAGTCCCTGCGGCGCACGCGGAGAAGGGCCCGTGGCTAAAGCCACGCTGAATCCATTAGGCTTTTTTTCGTGAGGCTGAAGCCTCGCGCTCCCTCCGAGATGCAAAAAGATGTGTTTTTCACCAAGCTGTTCAGCCGGGCCAACTATGTCTGCAACACGAACGTGGGCTTTACAGGCCGCGGAAAAACTCCCGATGAAGGGGCCTTGTAACAAGGGCACGGCTTCAGCCGGGCCAACAATGTCTGCAACACGAACGTGGGCTTTAGCCCCCGCTGCACCTTCACTCCCACAAATGCCCAATTCCCGGAGCCTTTTCGCAGCCTCTTCAGCCCGTACGTTAAATCCCCTCGATTCGAGCCGAGGCTTTCTCGCCGTCGTAATAGACTGGATCATTCAGAGATCCGGAACCTTGACACGGATTCGAATTCCGGCGATCGATGGTGACGACGTTCTTATCGCCCATCGACGTCTGTGAACAACCTGCGTGCAACGTCTTGTCCATGGCGATGGGGAGTGAAGCGAGATGGAAATGAACAGGCGAGAATTTATTGCGGCCAGCGCATGTGCAGCAGCGGTCGGAGCCGCTGCCCAGGAACCAACCGGCAGACGATGCGAGGTTGGGGCTTATTACTTTCCCGGCTGGCATGTGGATCCGCGCATGGAGCGACTGCAAGGGAAAGGCTGGACGGAATGGGAGCTGTTGAAACGCGGCGAGCCCAAATTTCCCGGACATGCGCAACCCAAGCGGCCCTCCTGGGGGTATGAAGACGAGTCGGACCCGCGGGTCTTTGAGAAGAAGATTGCCGCCGCGCATCAAGCCGCGATCGACCACTTTATCTTCGATTGGTATTGGTATGACGGCAAGCCTTTTTTGGATCAGCCTTTGGAGCGCGGATATCTGGGCGCGGCGAACAACCAGGATGTTCGCTTTTGCCTTATGTGGGCGAATCATGACTGGCAGGAAAGCTTTCCCGTCCGCCTGGGCGAAGCATTAGGCGAGCTAACCAGGCCGCTCCTCTTCAAGGGAACCTACGACGCGGCTGAGTTCGACCGGGTTACAGACTATGTAATCTCGCATTACTTCAGCAGCCCCTCGTATTACCGAGTCGACGGCGCGCCCTACTTTTCCATTTACGTAATCAATCAACTCATCGAGCGCATGGGAGGCGTACAGGTTCTGAAAGCGGCGTTGGAACGTTTTCAGGACAAGACCCGTAGCGCAGGTTTCCCCGGTCTGCACCTGAACGCGGTAGCCTATGGCCTGACCGGACTAAACAACGTTCGGGAGTTGCTGCCGGCTCTGAACGTAAAGAGCGTAACCAATTACACGTGGGCGCATTACTATACCTTCCCCACCTTTCCGTCGAGTGACTACCGCGCCGCGATGGAGAACGCGCCCACTTATTGGATGAAGACGAGCGATATGTTTGGAGTTCCCTACCATCTGGACGTGAGCATCGGCTGGGACCCAAGCCCCAGGACATGTCAATCCGATCACTTTCAGCAGGCGGGTTACCCGTTTACTTCGATTTTGACGGGAAACACTCCACAAGTATTTCAATCGGCCCTGGCCAGGGCGAAAGCCTACATGGACACTCATCCCGAGGTCCCCAGGATCTTGACGATCAATTCCTGGAATGAGTGGACCGAGGGAAGCTTTCTTGAGCCAGAGGCGCTCTACGGTACGGATTATCTGGACGCGATTCGCAACGTCTTCGGAGGGTAGTAAGCGCCCGGGAATGAACATGGTGATCACCCGCGGGATTGCGGGTCTCCGATCCTATTCACGATGAAGCCCCAATAAGGATGCTGCACCCGGCGAGCCGCCCGCGTCGGAAAGATAAAATGCCGCACGTGTTATGGTACTTGAGGTTTCAAAGGCAGGGTCCAAAGTGCATTTGCTCCGTCGTAGTGTGCCATTCATCTTCTTGATCGTCCTAGTATTGGAAATTGCTTCACCGAGTAACGCGCAGAGCTCCGACACGAGGCGGTTCCTTGAGATGGGGCGCTACTCGGTAAGGATCGATCCTGGCGATCAACCGCGCTTGCAGATCGAGCGGGATCACGAGGCAGTGTTTGTGGTTCCCGTGGTGGCGGGGCTTGCCACCGACACCACGGAAGAACGGCTGACCAACATCACCTACGCGCTGCACCAGGCCCCCGGCGGGTGGGAACTGGATGCGAAGGCCGCCAGCAACCTGTGGACGGCGCGGCGTTTCGTGTGGCGATTCCTCCCCGATCACATCGATTTCCAGCAGTTCGCGAGCGGACACGGGAAGCTCGGGCGCTGCTACTTTCTGGCGAATGGGGTTTCAAATACCTGGGACGACGGCACGACGGAAGGATCCTTATGGGACACGACGATCTATGCGGATCGCTACTTCTCGCCGAGTCCGAACCACGCAAACCAGTTCGAATTCAATATCGCCATGCCGCAGGTTCTGGGCTTCAATGTGAACCGGATCTCTGAGTCAGCGGAGGATTTCAGGCCGGAGCGGATGAACGGACTTTTTGCGCCGCCCCCGCTGTTTCTGGCGTTTCAGATGGACAAGACCTGGACAGGCGTGGGGATCGGGACGAAGCCGGGCGAGTATCAGTTCCCAGCCCTGGAGTACACGGGATCGCGTTTCGCGGGGGCGTCGTGGTTTGTGGACTACATGGGATATCGGAAGCTGGATGGCGAGTTTGCTTCGCCGATGCTGGCCATGACGTTTGCCTACGATCCGCTGGATGCGCTGGCAAGCTACACGGAGTGGCTGGACAAGAGCGGATTTTCAACGCGGCCGGGCGCAAACGACGCACTGTGGCATCATCTGCCCATCTTTTGCGGATTTGCCGAGCAGACGACGGACGCGGAGGCGCTTGGCGTGAAGCCGAGCATGATGGCCACCCAGGCAAATTACGAGAGCTGGATTGCGACGCTGGAACAGCGCAATCTGCCGATGGGAACGATCGTCATCGACGACAAATGGCAGCAGGGCTACGGAAACTTTGAGGTTGATACCAGGAAGTGGCCGGACATGAAAGGCTTTATTGCGGCCCAGCACGCCAAGGGAAGGCACGTGCTGCTGTGGGTCCCGGTGGCTGACACCGATGGATTGCCGGACGAGCTATGCGTAAAGGCAAACGGCAAATGCGTGATTGCCGACGTGGGTAAGCCGGAGTATGAGGCGTATATGCGCGCGGGGATCAAGCACCTGGTGCGCGACCTGGGCGTCGACGGCTTCAAAGAAGACTGGGTGGACGTGCCCACCACGCCGGGACTGCCGCTGACGGGCCCGGAAACAGGGATTGAGTTTGTGCGGCGCTTCCAGTGGATCCTATGGAGCGAGGCACACAAGTGGAAGCCCGACGCGATGGTGGAGACGCAGACGCCCAATGCACTGTTTCGTGAATCGTCGGATGTGACGCGGCTGAACGATATCTGGTTTGCGACACGCAATGTGCCGGACGTGCTGCGGCTGCGGGCGCGGATTGCGCACATCTCGGGATGGCCCCTGGTGGATACGGATAATGCGTCGTCGACCGGGTTGAAGAACTGGTGGAGCTACATGCAGGCGCAGCCCTCGATCGGTGTGCCGGCGCTTTATTTTGTGACCAAGACGGAGTCAACACACGAGAGCCCGAGCGCGGACCAGTGGGCGATACTGGCGGCGATCTGGCGCGAGTACATCGAGCAGGTGAAGACGCAATATTGAAGAAAGGATGGCCGGGCGTCTGCCTTTTTGCACCTTGGGTCGCGAATTGCGCAGGATCATTGAAAATCGGCACAAAGGGCACTCTTTGCGCAGGCTGCGGAAAACATTTGAATGAGGGGCACTGTAACAAGGGCACGGCTTGAGTCGGGCCACTAAAGGCTGCAAAACGAACGAGGGCTTTACAGGCTGCGGAGAAGCTCCCTGCGATGAGTTTTGTAACAAGGGCACGGCTTCAGCCGGGCCGCCAAAGGCCGCAAAACGAACGAGGGCTTTAGCCCCTGCTGCGCTCTCACTCGCGCAGTTGCTCAATTCCGGGAGTTTTCCGCAGCACGTTTGTGGAGCGCCTTTTGTGCTCTTTCTTAGTTCCCGACGGCGCTGGCATAAGTGATAGCAAGTTGGACGGCCGCCAATTCTCCGCTCGCCTGCTGCGCATTGGAACCGTCAAGCCGCCGTGTTTGCGCTGGCGCAGGGCGCGCTTTTTGCGGTATGAGTCAAGTCGGGCCCCTTCCAAAACTGGCACCTGTTCAGACATGGCATAGAGTGGATAGAATTGCAGAACTTGGTTGGTGGGAGACATGGCCATGCACCGGTTCTGGCGGCGATCGCTGCGCGTCGCGCTCCTGGCTGGAGCTGCGATAGACGTGTGCGGGTGCGGCGGCAAAACGGGCATCCTCATGCAGAACCCGCCGCCCATCACCGTAACTCTCGACCAATCGCAGCTTACGGTCTCGCAGAGCGGAACGGCGGTACTCGTCCAGATATTTATCGATTCGACGAGCGAAACGGCCCTGGTCAACTTTACCGGAATGCCGGGCGGGGTCGTGGTAACCTATCACGCGTCGGACACGAGTCCTTCTGGCCTGCTAACGTTTGTCGCAGGCCAGAACGCGCAGCTCGGGACTTACATGCCCATCATCACTGCGCAGTCGGCGGGGCAGACGGCGTCAACCACGTTCACCCTGGTTGTAGTCGACAAGAACGGTCTGCCTTGACATCAGGGTGGGAGATGTCAACTCCCTCCTGCAACTTTTCTATCCGCACCACGCCATTTTCCAACATTGATGCCAGTTGGAATCGCGAATGGCACAACATCACTGAGAATCGATACACAAGAGGCACTCCTTGCGGAGCGCCTCTTGTGCTTTTTCTTAGTGAAGATCTACGCGCGGCTCAGATAAGCCCCTTCGCTGGTGTCCACGCGGATCTTCTCGCCTTCATTGATGAAGGGAGGCACCTGCACCACCAGGCCGGTTTCGAGCTTGGCTGGCTTGGTCACGCTCGACGCGGTCGCCGACTTCAATCCCGGCTCCGTCTCCACCACCTCGAGATCGACCGTCCCCGGCAGCTCAATGCCGACAGGATTGCCGTCGAAGTAGCTTACGTGAATCTGCAGGTTAGGCGTCAGGTACTCGATGGCGTCGCCCAGCGTGGCGGCCTTCAGCACCGTCTGCTCGTAATCCACCGGGTTCATGAAGTAGTAATCGTCGCCGTCGGCGTAGAGAAACTCCATCAGCACTTCGTCAACGACTACCTTTTCAATGGCGTCGGCAGAGCGGAAGCGGTGCTCGAACATGGCGTTGGACTTGAGGTTGCGCAGCTTGGCCTGGATAAACGCGCGCAGGTTACCGGGCGTGCGGTGCTCCACCTTGAAGACCAGGTGCAACTGGTCATTGTGCTTGATAATCATGCCCGGGCGTAATTGCGTGGCGGGAATCGCCATAAGATTCTTAAAACTCCTTGCTGGTTTGCGCACGCAGCGCGCAAAAGAATGCGGCTCTTAGAGCAGAATGCGAGTCCCAGTGCTCCCTCCGGCAGTGTGCAGGGTGGCCTTTTTTGAGGAAAAAGCCACTTGAGGGATGTGGCCCCGGGTACAGCAACTCGGATTCTGCTAGCCTCTCTTCGATTGTAGCTGACGGGAAGAAAGCCATCTGTCGGGAGCCAAGGCTACTTTCAGGGCAGTTCCGCGAAACCCTGCCGCAATCGCCGCCAGGTGGTCTCCAGATCCTCGGGCAGCACGCGGGTTTCCGCCACCGTGGTCATGAAATTGGTATCGCCCACCCAGCGCGGCATGGCGTGCAGATGAAGATGTCCGGCCACGCCGGCCCCCGCTGCCTGGCCCACATTCATCCCGAAGTTGAACCCGTGCGGCGCATAGACCCGTTCCATCACCCGTTCCGTGCGCTGCGCCTGCGCCATCATCTCCTGCGCCGCTTCGTCCGGCAGGGCCGCCAGCCGGTCAAGGTGCGCGAAGGGCACAATCATGACGTGGCCCGAGGTGTAGGGAAAGGCATTGAGGCAGACAAAACAGTGCTTGCCTCGCAGCACCAGTCCGCCGGCGCTCTCCGCCTCCTCGGCGCTGGTTCCGTTGGCAATGGCGTAGTCCACGGCCGCAATCAGGTTGCAGAAGACGCAGCCCAGATCGCCCGGCCAGGCCTCCAAACCCCTGGGAATGCCGGGGCGCGCGGCCGTCTCCGCCGCGGTGACGTAGGCAAATCGCCAGGGAGTCCAAAGGTGGTCCATGCGTCACCTAACAGTCCTGTCCGCTTCAGTATAGAGGCGTGTGGCGCCGGTCTGCACGGCATCGGCTGCGAGCGCTAGCGGATACACTTGTGATCCCGTGCACATACAAATGTGTTGTCCAGCCCGTGCAATGAACCTTGCGAAGCTGGTTCCGCGCTGGTTTGACCTTAGATTGCGGAGATTGCTAAACTTGAAATCGTAGCTTCCTGCGCGGATTCCAGCAGTGAGTTGCGGCCGCCATTTGAGCAAGCCGTTTACCTGCCGGGTATTTCCCTGAGGAAACCAGCCGCAAACCATCCCGGTGCAAGCCGGTGGGCTGCATTTCCAGACTGGGCGCGGGTCACCAGCGCGAGGCCATGCAAAGAAGCCTTAAGCGGGTGCCCATCGTCGGCGGAGGCGCACCAGGCGGCTGGCGCTTACCGGGGCGAGTCGCAGGAGCATGGAACCCGGAGCTGGCAGTAATGGCAAACGTCCTCAATCCCGAAACCGAGAGCACAACCCTGAACACCGAATTGGAAACCCCAACCCTCGAACCTGTGACGGAGCAAGAGCAGCCGTTGCACGAATCCACGTCCACCCTCACGGCCGATACTTGAGACTGCCTCACCCGAAGCACCCCAGCCGCTGGACGCCGATGCCACATCTGAGCCGACGCTGTCTGAAACCGTAGCAGAGGCCCCAGAAACCGAGACCCATGCTGCGCCTCAGGCTCATGCACAGGGCTCTTCGGAACCTGCCGACGATTTCTCCGCCGCTCTGGAAGCCTTTGAGCGCGAGCAGGCCGCCGAGGCGGCTGCTGTGGAGGCGTACGGCGACAAGGTTGTTTCCGGCACAGTCATCAAGCAGACGGACAAGCACCTGGTGGTGGACGTAGGGCTCAAGTCCGAGGGTCTGGTGCCGCTCGAGCAGGTGGTGGACCACACCGGAGCCGTGAAGTTCAATCCCGGCGACGTGATCGACGTGGTCATCGAGCGCGAGGAGCCCGAGGGCGGCTACCTGGTCAGCTACGAAAAGGCTCAGCGCCTGCGCGCGTGGGACTCGATCGAGAAGGCTGCCAACGACAAGACGCCCGGTGATCGGCACTGTGGTGGGTCGCGTCAAGGGCGGCCTGACCGTCGATATCGGCATGAAGGCCTTTCTGCCCGGCTCGCAGCTTGAGGTGCGCCCGGTGCGCAATCTCGACGCCTACCTCGGCCAGCAGATTGAAGTCCGCGTCATCAAGCTGAACAAGAAGCGCGGCAACGTGGTCGTAAGCCGCAAGGAGCTGCTCGAGGAAGAGCAGAACCACAAGCGCGAAGCCACCATGGAGCACCTCTTCGAGGGCGCGGTCCTGACCGGCACGGTGAAGAACCTGACCGACTACGGCGCGTTCGTCGACCTGGGCGGCATCGATGGCCTGCTCCACATCACCGATATGAGCTGGGGCCGTCTCACGCACCCGCGCGATCTGGTGAACGTGGCCGACGAGATCCAGGTCAAGGTTCTCAAGTTCGACAAGGAAAAGCAGCGCGTTTCGCTGGGCTTCAAGCAGTTGACGCCCGATCCGTGGCTGGACGCGCAGGAGCGTTACCCGGTGGGCGCCAAGGTTCACGGCCGCATTCTTTCAGTCACCGACTACGGCGCGTTCGTGGAGCTGGAACAGGGCATCGAGGGCCTGGTTCACCTCTCCGAGATGACCTGGTCGAAGCGCCTCAAGCACCCCTCCAAGCTGGTCAAGCCGGGCGACGAGGTCGACACGGTGGTTCTGAGCGTGAACCCCGCCGACCGCCGCATCTCGCTGGGCATGAAGCAGCTGATGGAGAACCCGTGGGAGAATCTGACCGACAAGTATCCCGCCGGAACCGTGGTCGAGGGCCGCGTGCGCAACCTGACCGACTTCGGCGCCTTCATCGAGATTGAAGATGGCATCGACGGCCTGGTGCACGTCTCGAACCTGAGCTGGACCAAGCGCGTCAAGCATCCCTCCGAAATCGTGAAGAAGGGCGAAAAAGTGAAGGCCGTCGTTCTCGGCGTGGAGCCGCAGAACCGCCGCCTCTCGCTGGGCATCAAGCAACTGCAGCCCGACGTGTGGGAGACGTTCTTCGCCACCCATCGCGTGGGCGACGTGGTCCACGGCAAGGTGCTGCGGACGGCTCAGTTCGGCGCCTTCGTCGAGATCGCGGAGGGAGTCGAAGGCCTGTGCCACATCTCCGAGGCCGGCGACGGTCCCGGCGCGCAGCTCGAACAGGGTGTGGAGCACGAATTCAAAATCATCAAGATCAACGTGGAAGAGAAGAAGGTGGGTCTCAGCCTGCGCGCAGTCGGGCCACGAAGCCAGCCGCGCCCAGGTGGAGAGCTACAAGCAGGAGAGCCACAAGCATCCGGTCTCCAGCTCCACCACCACGCTGGGCGATCTCATCAACTGGCGCAGGAGCGAGCAGAAGTAAGCTCGCTCTCGACGGCACAAAGCGCAACGGCCACTCTTCGGGGTGGCCGTTGTGCTTTTCTCCCCCTGCTGCTGAACAAATTAAACTCAAAGCAGCATGACCTCGGCAGACCTCGGCAAGGCCGTCCTCATCCACTTCTCCGGACACGATCAGCCCGGGCAGACCGCGGAGATCACGCGCACGCTGGCCCACCATCGCATCAACGTCCTCGACATCGGCCAGGCGGTAGTGCATGAGGCGCTGTCGCTGGGGATTCTCATCGAACTCCCCACCGACAGCAGGCTGGCCTCGCTCAAGACGGAGCTCACTATCCGGGCGCACGAACTGAATTTGCAGGTGCGCTTCAAAAACGTTCCGCCCGATTCCCTCAAGCACTGGTTGCACGGCCTGCACCATCGGCACTTCATCATCACGGTGCTGGGCCGCGCCATCAGGGCAGAACATCTGGCCCGCGTGACCACGATCATTGCGGCGCACGAAATGAATATCGACCGCATCGACCGGCTCTCGACCCTGCTTTCGCCGGAGCAGGATTCGAGCGCCTGCGTGGAACTGGCCATCAGCGGTGCGGCTTTGGAGGAACCCGACCTGCGCTCCGATTTCCTGGCCGCCGCCCAGGAGCTGTCGATCGACATCGCCTTCCAGCGCGAGAGCATTTTCCGCCGCAACCGGCGGCTGTTCGCCTTCGATATGGATTCCACCCTCATCCAGGGCGAAGTGATTGACGAGTTGGCCAAGCTGGCGGGCGCGGGGGATCGCGTGTCCCAAATTACTGAGGCGGCCATGCGCGGCGAACTGAATTTCGATGAGAGTTTTACCCGCCGCGTGGCTCTGCTCAAGGGGCTGCCGGCGGAGCGCGTTCAATCCGTGCTTGAAACCATCCCCCTGGCCGACGGCGCAGAGCGCCTCATCCGCACGCTGAAGCTGCTGGGCTACAAAACGGCGATTCTCTCCGGCGGCTTCACTTTTTTCGCGCAACATCTGCAGCAGACGCTGGGCATCGATTACATTCACGCCAACGAGCTTGAAATCGCCGATGGCGCGGTGACCGGGCGCGTCATTCCGCCCATCGTCAACGGCCGGCGCAAAGCCGCGTTGCTCGAAGAGATCGCGCAGAACGAGGGCATCTCTCTCGAACAGGTCATCGCTGTCGGCGACGGCGCCAACGACATTCCCATGCTGAAGCTGGCCGGCATGGGCATCGCCTACCGTGCCAAGCCGCTGGTGCGCGAGAGCGCTCCGCAATCCATCTCGCGCCTGGGCCTGGATGGCCTCTTGTACCTGATCGGCGTCCGCGACCGCGACCTGGAGCCGCACAAGCCGCTGGCCTGAGCGGAATGGAAACAGCCAAATGCGTTGACGGAGTTAGATCTTCACTGAGCCGCGAAAACCTCTGCCGCGGTAGAAACAGGGACCGGTATTGTGATAAACAAACACCCGGCCGAAACGACGGTCTCCGAAGATCGCTCCGCCCAATTCCGTGATTTCAGCCGGCGTCTTCAACCAACTCTGCGACTTGCCATCGAAACACCCGAGCTTCTGTAACTCGCGGTACTGCTCTTCTGTCAGAGCCTCAATCCCCATCGCAGCCGCCATATCCAGGACATTGCCTGCTACCGGCAAACCTTCCTTTTCCCTTTTCTGCTGCCCTTCACGGTCGTAGCAAACGTTTCTACGACCCTGGGGACTTTCCGCCGAACAATCACAGAAGATGTATTGGCCCGTGTTCTTGTCCCTGCCGATCACATCCGGCTCGCCACCCGTTCGTTCCATTTCACGTAGCGACCAAAGCGCTTTGGGCTTCAGCGCAAGCCCTGCTTGCACCTCGGCCCATGTAAGGTCGGCGTGACGCTTCATATTTTTCTCAAAGCGTTGCTTCAATGCTTTGAATAGCTCCTCGCGATCTTGTTTCGAGAGAGTCCCAGGGGGCATGGCCACAGCTCCAAATGGCACGAGACGAGAGGCGAACCATTCTGTCGTGCCGGTATTGTCTTGAATAATAATAGTGATAAGCCGACAATCGCCGTGTACATATCGATTACCGGGAGTGACTTTTCATTAACAGCCGGGAGCCGGGCGGGCAAAAGCCGTTGAAAGGTACCCCGCACGCCACGCGGTAAAATCAACATAGAACGATGTCTGACTCCACGCCCACCGGTCCAACCCCTCGCGTGCGTTTTGCGCCTTCGCCCACCGGCTTTCTGCACGTCGGCAGCGCGCGCACCTTCATCTTCAATTGGCTTTACGCCCGCCACAACCACGGCACCATGGTGCTGCGCCTTGACGATACCGACGTGGAGCGCAACACCGAGGCCAGCGTGCAGTCCATTTTTGAAGGCCTGCGCTGGCTGGGGCTCACGTGGGACGAGGAGTACAAGCAATCGGAACGGCTGGCCCTGCACCGCCGGCAGGCTGAAGCAATTTTTGCCAAAGGCCTCGCCTATCGCGACTTCACACCGGCCCACGCGGCGGAGGGCGAGACGTCTGCGCGCAGGGTGCAGCCTCCCGTGAGGGAGCTTGGCTTTTCAATCCCGGCATGCGCGAACTTTCCCGCGAAGAGAGCGACCGCCGCGCTGCAGCGGGCGAGCCGTTCGCGCTGCGCTATCGCGTGCCGCGCGGCGAAGGCCGTACGCTGCAGCTTTAAAGACGGCGTGTACGGCGAGCAGGCGAAAGCCGCCGACGAGGTCGAGGACTTCGCGCTGCTGCGGTCGGACGGCATGCCGACGTACCATCTGGCCTCGTGCGTGGATGACGCCGATCTGCGCATCAGCCACATCATCCGCGGACAGGATCACCTGACCAACACCTTCAAGCACCTGCTCATCTTCGAGGGGCTCGGCGCCGAGCCGCCGCAGTTCGCGCATCTGCCGCTGCTGGTGGCGCCCGACGGCACCAAGCTATCGAAACGCAAGCATGGGCCGGTGGTCAGCGTGACGACTTATCGCGATGCCGGCTTTCTGCCCCAGGCCTTCATCAATTTCCTTTGCCTGCTCGGCTGGTCGCCCAAAAACGATCGCGAATTCCTGACTCTCGATGAGATCCGTGACGCGTTCACGCTGGAGGGCGTGAACCGCGCCAATGCCGTCGTCAACTTTACTGAAGAGGATCCATTCGATCCCAAGGCGGTATGGCTCAACGCCGAGCACATTCGCGCGCTGCCGGTCGAGGAGCTGAGCCGCGATCTGAAGCCATTCTTCGAGCAGGCCGGCTTTCAGCCATCGCCCGAGAAAATCGCCGCCGTCACGCCGCTCATCCGCGAGCGCATCAAGCTGCTGCGGGAGGCGGTCACCGCCGCGGATTTCTTCTTCGTCGAGCAACTCGCGCCCTACGATCCGGCCGAGTTGATTCCGCCCAAAAGGGGCGATGCCGCGCTGCTCGTCCGCGTCCTCCAGACTGCCGAGCAGGTGCTGGCGACCACCAGCTTCGATCACGATTCGCTGGATGCGGCGTTGCGCGGCGCTGCCGCTTCACTGGGGCTCAAGGCCGGGCCCATGTTTCAGCCCATCCGCGTTGCCGTCTGCGGACGCAAAAACGCGCCGCCGCTGTTTGAGACCATGGTGGTGCTGGGGCGCGAGGTTTGCCTCGAACGCATCAGGAAGGCGCAGGATCTATTGGAGCCGCCTGTATCGGGGGCGTGAGGGTTTGTGGTTCCCAGGTCTCAACCGGAGACCTGGGGCACCCGCGGAGTTGGCGGTGTACTTCTAAGGAATTGCTGTGATGACCGACGCAAATACAGAGACACAAGACGTTCGCACTCCCTCCAACTTCCTGCACGACATCATCACCGAGGACGTGCGCACGAAAAAATTCGGCGACGCGGTGATTCAGACGCGCTTTCCACCCGAGCCCAACGGCTACCTGCACATCGGCCACGCCAAGGCCATCTGCCTTGATTTCGGCCTGGCCGATGAGTTCGGCGGAAAAACCAACCTGCGCTTCGACGACACCAATCCCGAAAAAGAAGAGCAGGAGTACGTCGACTCGATCCAGCAGGACGTGCGCTGGCTGGGGTTCGAGTGGGACCGGCTCTGCTATGCCTCGGACTACTTCGGGCAGCTCTACGAGTGGGCCTTGCAGCTAATCAAGGCCGGCAAAGCGTATGTTGACGACCTCACTGCCGATCGAGATCCGCCAGTATCGCGGCACGCTGACCGAGCCGGGCAAAGACAGTCCCTATCGCATCCGCAGCGTCGGAAGAAAATCTCGACCTGTTCGTGCGCATGAAGCAGGGCGAGTTCCCTGACGGCAGCCGCGTGCTGCGCGCCAAGATCGACATGGCCTCGCCCAATCTGAACATGCGCGACCCGGTGATGTACCGCATCCTCCACGCCACGCACCACCGCACCGGCGACGAGTGGTGCATCTACCCCATGTACGACTATGCGCACGGGCAGTCGGATTCCATCGAGCACGTGACGCACTCCATGTGCACGCTCGAGTTTGCCGACCACCAGCCGCTCTATCGCTGGTACATCGAGCAACTCGGCATCTTTCCATCGCAGCAGATTGAATTCGATCGGCTCAACCTGACCTACACGATGCTCTAGCAAACGAAAGCTGCTGCAGCTGGTGCAGGAAAAGCACGTGAGCGGCTGGGACGATCCGCGCATGCCCACGCTCTCCGGCTTCCGCCGCCGCGGCTTTACGCCTGAGGCGATTCGCGCCTTCGTCACCACCGCCGGGGTCTCCCGCACCAACGGCATGATCGACATTGAAATGCTGGAGCACTTTCAGCGCGACCACCTGAACCGCCGCGCCAGCCGCGCCATGGCGGTTTTGCGGCCGCTCAAGCTGGTGATCGAGAACTACCCCGTCGGCCAGGAAGAGTACGTGGAAGTGCAGAACAATCCCGAGGACGCTGCCGCCGGCACCCGTCAAGTGCCCTTTTCGCGCGAGCTCTATATCGAGCAGGACGACTTCCGCGAAGTTCCTCCGCCCAAATACTACCGGCTCTCACCAGGCAAGGAAGTGCGCCTGCGCAACGCTTATTTCGTTACCGCACAGGCCGTGGTGAAAGACGCCGACGGCGCCATCGTCGAAGTCCACTGCACCTACGATCCGGCCAGCCGCGGCGGCAACTCGCCCGACGGACGCAAAGTGAAATCGACGATCCACTGGGTCTCGACCGCGCATGCCCTGTCGGCTGAAGATCCGCCTTTACGACAAACTGTTCTCCAAGCCCGATCCCTACGATCTTGAAGAGGGCCAGGACGTTTTCAGCAATCTCAATCCCAACTCGCTCGAAGTGCTCACCGGCGCCAGGCTTGAGCCGTCTCTGGCCAACGCCCGGCTCGAGGACCGCTTCCAGTTCGAGCGCGTCGGTTACTTCTGCCTCGATCCAGACTCTGCGCCGGGCAAGCCTGGTGTTCAACCGCACCCTGCCGCTGAAAGATTCCTGGGCCAAGATCGAGAAGAAAACGGAAAAGAAGGCGTAGAACCGGCACGCTCCTGCCGCGTAACTTTCGAGATACCCCAGCGGCTCTCCTCAGCCAACCGGCGCCGCCGAGGAATCATCCTTGCACGTAAGCCACTCTTTCGGGCGGGTCGTTTTTCCCTTGGCGGCTCTATTCACTCCAGCCCTCATCCCGTAGAGTGCCAGGAATTGTTTTGCGAGGAGGCTCGTATGCGTTTCATCTCCCGGTTTGCCCTTATTCTTCTATCCCTTGCCGTTGTCGCTGCTCCCGCAGCGGCCCGCGCAGCCGGCAGCGATGTCTATTTTGGCTATAGCCGCCTGGGCGCCAATGCCTTTCACGCCAACACGCCGGGACTCAACGGGTGGGATGCCGAAGGCGCCTTCAGCTTCATTCCCCTGCTCGGCGTGGACATCGATGTGGCCCACTACGGGCTGGGCGCGGCCTCCACCATTCCCCACACCACTACGGCCATGATCGGCCCGCGGCTGACGCTGGGCGCGGGCGGCGTGCACGTTTTCGCCCATGCCCTTCTGGGCGGGGAACATTCGACCAACAGCGGCAACGTTATCTCCAGCACCGCTATTACGGTGGACGCGGGTGGGGGCGTCGATTTCAGGATTGTGCCCATGTTCGCGTGGCGGGTTGACGCCGATTACGTCGACGCTCCCGACCAGTCGCCCGGCACCGGCAGCCATTACCGCTTCGGCACCGGCCTGGTCTTCCGTTTCTGAACGGGCCGGGACGACATACGCCGGCGGCTGCTCCGCGCTCAAAAATCCTAAAGTGCCGATAAGCATGTCAGGAATCTCCGTAAACCACCCCGGGGAATTGACCGTCAATTCCCATGAGGGTTTATCGGGAGGATGGATGACTACGCGTTATCGTTGCCCTTGCTGCGGCTATCGAACGCTGGAATCGCCCGCCGCTCTGGCGCTCTGCCCGGTCTGCTGGTGGGAGGACGACGGCCAGGAAGACCGAGATGCCGCGGAAGTTCGCCTTACCGTCAATGGCCAGCTCAGCCTGGAGCTGGCTCGCCGGCAATACGCCCTTTGTGGCGCTGCCGATCCCGGCTTTCTGCCTTATGTGCGCGAGCCGCAGGGCTCGGAGCTCTAGGGCCTGTTCACACTACTGGGGCGGAGGCGTTGCGAGTGAAAATCGGTCCATATGAGGCCGAGTTCGAAGGCTGTGGCGGGTCCACTGTCGAGGGCGAGAATGATGTATGGCCCGATTTTCGCCGCAACCCTCCGGGCCGGGGCCAGTTTTCCCGATTTCCGCGTCGATCGTCGCTAGCAGACACCCGGTATGCGTCACTCCTCACTCCTCGAACTCGAAAAAACTGGCTCCCGGCGCCACCGCCCCAGGAGTGTGAGCAGGCCCTAGACAAGCTGCCACGCCTCATCCTTGAAATCATGGTGCTACCGGTCAGCTCTCGTCCGCAGCACGCGCGGCCGGCGAAGTTCTGAGACGGCCCGCGGCTCCCACTCCCACGGCTTCTTCCGAGTCAAACGAGTGAAAGCCTGCCGCATCGGTAACTTCCATGTGCGCAGGTACTTCGCCGCCGGATTGTTCTCCCGCGATCGAGCGCGAGGCGCGGTCGGCAAATTTCCCCTGCCGCTGCATGCCCATCACCTGGTCCAGTAATGAGAGGATCGCGATCTTGCTCAGACTCCAGAACGAAACAGCTTTCATGTGACCGCCAATTCGGCTACCGGGCTACTGCGAGTGCAGGTAAAGATGGTCCAGCGAATGTTGTTGCAGGGGTCAGGAAGAAACACCGTCCGAGCTTCAGCCTGAGCCGACGCCGATTGATGGCCTCATGCGGTCTGCCCACGCGTCCAGCGGGCCCATCCTGCCCCCGCTACGCGCCGGCACTCCCTAATTGACTCCCTTATTAGTAGAGAGGGCCGACGAGAGGGGCAGGTTGTCCTTCCGCTGGGCTGGGGGTGTTAAATTTCGGTGACTTGCCGCCCTGGCTTCCGGAGGCCTGGCGCAGGACTCGTGCTCTGGACGGCAACCCATGGGGATGCACCGCGAGCCGCGGTTCCCTGGTTTGACCCTGCCCGCAAAGCCCCGTACCATGAAAGCAAGAGATTTCCCTCCACGCGGCGCTCTTTTCCGGGCTGAAGGGGAAGGCGATTGCGGTGTTTCCAGGGAAGGCTATTGCGGCGTTTCCACGGCAATTTCGAGAGCTTGGAAAGCCGCATCACAACGCTTTGGGGTGTGACGAAAGCTGGTGGCACGATTTGAAAGGGCCGTCCAAATTTCCGAAAATGCCGACGTGATGCTCCTGCGGAAGTGATGCTCCTGGCGAGTGACGCTCCAGAATCCGGAGGCGCTCCGACGGTCGGAGACGCTCTGAGGCGATGGGGGCACCAGGCCGTCAGACCGGAGTAAGGGGTCCGGAGCAAGATCTCCGATCCAGTTCCAACCGGGTTATTCACCCGGAGATTGCGGCTCGCGCACCGAGCCGGGAAGGCAAAACATTGAGTTCTACTGATACCATCGACGACAAATCCGAAACACCTGAAGTGCCTCACCAAGGCCACGACGACGAAGGGCATGACCACGAAGGGCATGACCACGAAGGGCATGAGCACCCGGAACATGAGCATCAACACGGGCCCGTGCTCAACCCCGAATGTACCCGCGAGCTGGTGATTGACGTGCCCGCCGAAGAGGTGTCCGCGGCTTATCGTCGCGTCGCCGGCCAATACCGGAAGTACGCCAAGATTCCTGGCTTCCGTGCCGGCAAGGTGCCGGAATCGATTATCCGCCGCAAGTTTTCGACCGAGATTCGCAAGGAAGTCATCGATTCCCTGCTGCCCGCGCGCTTCAATCAGGGCGTACGCGACCTGAACATTCAGCCCGTGGGCCAGCCGCAGGTCACCGAAATGGCGGTCGAAGACGGGGCTCCGCTGCACGTCAAGGCCGTCTTCGAATGCCTGCCCGGCTTCTCCATCGAAGGCTACCGCGAGGTGACGGTCGATAAGCCGGGGGTCGCGGTCACCGACGAGGAGTTCGAGCAGGAAATCGAGCACATTCGCGACTCGCGCAGCACCATGGAGCCGGTCGAGGAAGATCGCCCGCTCGAGGACGGCGACTTTGCCCAGATCAGCTACCAGGGCCAGATTGAAGGCGACGCCGAGGCAGAGCCCATTCAGGGGGAAGAAGCTCTGGTGGAGATTGGCGGCAAGAGCACCGTCGAGGCTTTTACGACCACGCTGCGCGGCGCCAAAGTGGGTCAGGAACTGAAGGCCGAGGTGGTTTACCCGGCCGACTACTCGGAGCCCAAACTGGCGGGCAAGACCGTGGCCTACGAATTGAGCGTTAAGGGGATCAAGAAACGCAACCTTCCCGAACTGAACGATGAGTTTGCGAAGGAATTCGGCGGCTACGAAAATCTCGACGATCTCAAGACCCGCGTCCGCGAGCACCTGGAGAACCGCAAGCGGCGGAGCGTGGAAAGCGAGACCAAGGACCGGCTGCTGGCGGCTATCGCCGAGAAATTTTCTTTCCCCATTCCCGAATCGCTGGTGCAGACCCAGATTGACGCGCGCCTGGAGCGCGGCTTGCGGGCCCTGGCGGCGCAGGGTATGGATCCGGCGCAGATGCGGAAGCTTGACTTTGCCCGGCTGCGGGTGGCGCAGCGCGACAGCGCCATCGCCGAAGTCAAGACCCAGATTTTGCTGGACCGCATTGCAGGTGAGGAGAACATCACCGTCAGCGAGGAGGAAGTGGACCAAGAATTGCAAGTCGTTTCCTTGCAGACGCGGGAGCCCCTCGATGCCCTGAAAGCGCGATTGAATCAGGATGGGGGCATCGCCAGGATCAGGGAACAGATTCAGCGGGAAAAAACCGCCAGCGCGCTTTACGAACGCCTGCCCGGCTAAGAACAGCTTCAAGCTGCCAGCTTCCAGCCTTTAGCCGGGCACGGCAGGTGCCACGGTCCGAGGAGCAAGAAGAGGGAGTTAGCGGCTGAAAGCTACAGGATAGAAGCTAGGAGCTTACACAAAATGGCTTTAGTTCCCATGGTGGTTGAGCAGACGAGCCGGGGCGAGCGCGCCTACGACATCTACTCCCGTCTGCTGCGCGATAACATCATTTTCCTGGGCACGCCGATTGATGACCAGGTGGCAAACCTCATCGTCGCGCAGATGCTCTTCCTCTCCGGCGAGGATCCGGAGAAGGACGTCCAGCTTTACATCAACTCCCCGGGCGGCTCCATTACTGCGGGCCTGGCCATCTACGACACCATGCAGTTCATCAAGAACAACGTGGTGACGTACTGCATTGGCCAGGCGGCCAGCATGGGGGCGTTTCTGCTTCTGGCGGGGACCAAGGGCAAGCGGTTTGCGCTGCCCAACTCCAGGATCCTGATCCACCAGCCGTCGATGGGCGGCCTGAGCGGACAGGCCACGGATATCGACATTCATGCCCGCGAAATCCTGCGCATCCGGGAGATTACCAACACCCTGATGGCCAAGCACACCGGCCAGCCGCTGGACCGAATCGAACGGGACGTGGAGCGCGATTTCATCATGACGGCGCCGCAAGCCAAGGATTACGGCATCGTGGACGAAATCATTGACCGGCCGCGCACTTAAAGCGGACAATGGCTGTCGGTGGCCGCAGCGGCTGCAAATGGTCGGATTGACCATTTGCGGCCTCACCGGCCGTCAGCGGCAGCTGACCGGGTGTCGGGCTCACCATTACCAGCCATAGACAGCCCCCAACCGGCCCATAGACGGCCGCAACAGATTGGAATATGCTCGTCGAATAGGAGCCAACCTCAAATGAAACCCCGCACCGGGCCTGAAGAAGCACTGCGCTGCTCGTTCTGCCATAAATCGCAGGATGCGGTCGCCAAGCTCATCTCTTCGCCCAGCGATTACCCCCGCGCCTATATCTGCGACGAGTGTGTAGCGGTCTGCAATTCGATCCTGGAAGACGATCGCGGCGAGGCTGCTCCTGCAACCGTGGCCGGGCACCTGCCTAAACCACAGGAAGTAAAGAGCTTCCTCGACGACTACGTGATCGGGCAGGACCAGACCAAGAAGAAGCTGGCGGTTGCTGTTTATAACCATTACAAGCGCGTGCAGATGAATCGGATGCGCAACAACGAGGTCGAGCTCGCCAAGTCCAACATTCTGCTGATCGGGCCGACTGGCTCCGGAAAAACGCTATTGGCGCACACTCTGGCCAAAATGCTCGATGTTCCGTTCGCAATCGTGGACGCCACCACGCTGACCGAAGCCGGCTACGTGGGCGAGGACGTGGAGAACATCATCCTCAAACTGCTGCAGGCCGCCGACGGTGACGTGACCCGCGCCCAGCAGGGCATTATCTATATTGATGAGATCGACAAAATCGGCCGTAAGGACGAAAATCCCTCTATTACCCGCGACGTGAGCGGGGAAGGCGTGCAGCAGGCGCTGCTCAAGATTCTGGAAGGCACGGTTGCCAACGTTCCGCCGCAGGGCGGCCGCAAGCATCCGCACCAGGAGTTCACGGCTGTCGACACCACCAACATCCTCTTCATCTGCGGAGGAGCGTTTGTGGGGCTGGAGCGCGTGGTGGGCCGCCGCGTGGGCAAGAAGGCGCTGGGTTTCCGCGCAGCCGATGCCGAGCAGGAGACGCAGGTGCTGCAAACGCATCGCGACACCGAGCTGCTGCGCCGCACGGAACCCCAGGACCTGATCAAGTACGGCCTGATTCCCGAGTTCGTCGGCCGCCTGCCCGTGATGGGCGTGCTGGACGAGCTGGATGAACCGGCTCTGATCGAGATCCTCACCAAGCCGCGCAACGCCATCCTCAAGCAATACCAGCGGCTCTTCGAGTACGAGAATGTTCGCCTGCACTTTACGCAGGAAGCGTGCTGTGCCGTGGCCCGCGAAGCCCTGGCCCGCAAGGTGGGCGCCCGCGGCCTGCGCATGATCCTCGAGGAGTTGATGCTCGACCTGATGTACCACCTGCCCTCGAACAAGCGGGTGCGCGATCTTGAAATCACCCGGGAGATGGTGGAGCGCAGAGACCTGTCGCTCTGCCTGCTGGAAAAAGCCGGCTGAGGCACGCCCCTGGGCCCCGCTTCAATCCAAAAGCCCCTTCCGGTTGCGCCGGAAGGGGCTTTTTGCAGGCCTGCCACGGGACTACGCGGCCCTGGCTTCGCTGAAGAGCTATGCTGAATGCCATGCCCAGTTTGCGATTCCTGATTGCTGTGGCATTTCTCGGCTCAATGGCGTTCGCCCAAGATGCCGCCATCCCCCGCTCGTTCGAAGTCGCGTCGGTGCGACCGAGCCAGCACGCGGTAGGTCCCGACTACAACAATCAGATTGCCTACACCCCCGAAGGCCTTACCGCCCGCAACGCAACGCTGAAGCGTTTGGTTGCGGAGGCCTGGAATCTGCAGGTCAACCAGGTCATTGGGCCACGCTGGCTCAATCAGAATGAATACGACATCGAGGCGCGCGCTCCCCGGGGAGCCAGCAAAGAGCAGGTGGCCACGATGCTCA
This sequence comes from uncultured Acidobacteriaceae bacterium, assembly GCA_963725975.1. GTDB lineage: Bacteria > Acidobacteriota > Terriglobia > Terriglobales > Acidobacteriaceae > Telmatobacter. The sequence goes on from CAVSBA010000002.1 coordinate 282,867, forward strand.
GGAGTCTTCTCGCCGAACGCTTCGCGCTCAGGCAGCACATTGAATCTCGCGAGATGCGCGCCGACGACTTGGTGGTGGGAAAAAGCGGCCCCAAAATCCACCCGATTGGCCCCGGGGAAGCAGTCGCCGCCGCGCCGGGATCCCATTTCCGCGGCACCATGCATCAATTTGCGGACCTTCTGGCAATTCAGTTTTCGATTCCTGGGTCAGACGACCCCAGCGTTCCGGCCAGAGCAGGTGGTCCCCCCATCCTCGTCCTTGATGAAACGGGTCTGCAGGGCACCTACGACTTTAGCGTGGATCTCAGGCCTGAGCTGAACACGGACGCGTTTACCGCGTGGCAACGCGTCCTCGAAGACCAATTAGGATTGAAGATCGAGAGCCGAAAGAACGCTGTGCCCGTTGTGATTGTCGACAACGCAGCACGGATTCCGACCGAAAACTGAACTTCACTTCTACAGCCCCGCGTGGGTCCCGTCACAAAACGGCCGATCGCCGGTCTGCTTGCATCCGCACAAAAAGACCGTGCCCGACTCCCTGGCCTCATGCTTGACCGGCGTCAGGCCGGTTCCCTTGTGACTGCCATCGCAAAACGGCTGCCCGGCGCTGCGCCCGCAGGCGCACCAGTAATAACTCTTCCCTGCCTCGACCTGCACTTCATAGGGGCCCTTCTGGGCAATCACGGCGTCGGTCATCCTTTTGTTCCCTCCGCTCTGCATCATACCGGGTCTGCGCCACAGCCAAGAAGCCCTGGGGAGTACATTGGATGAGTTGGCGATTTTCAACTTCGTCCTAGGGGACATAAAGAAAGATGAGTTCTCATTCATTCAGCCGGCGCGCGGCGCTGAAGGCCGGCCTGGGCGCAGGTGCGGCGCTGGCGCCACTGTCAGAGATGCTGCCCGCCCAGCAGCCAACCGGCGCAACCAAAAAGCGAATCCGCCAGGCGGTGTGCCGCTGGTGTTATCCGCAGATTCCCCTGGACCAGCTCTGCAGCGCGGCCGCGGGGATGGGACTGCTCGGCATCGATCTGCTCGATCCCGGCCAATACGACATTCCGCGCCGGTATGGGATGATTTGCACCATGGCCTACGCCGACGGCGGCACCATTACCGACGGTCTCAATCGGCTGGAGCACCATGCGGAAATTGAAGCCGGCTATCGCGCCAACATTCCCGCGGCCGCCAAAGCCGGCGTGCCCAACGTCATCACCTTCAGCGGCACGCGGCGCGGCATGAGCGACGAGGAAGGCGCGCGCAACACCGTCATCGGACTCAATCGCGTGAAGAAAATCGCGGAAGACAACGGCGTGATCATCTGCATGGAACTGCTGAACAGCAAGGTGAACCACCCCGACTACATGTGCGACCACACGGCCTGGGGCGTGCGCGTAATGGAGGAAGTGAACTCGCCCAACGTGAAGCTGCTCTATGACATCTACCACATGCAGATCATGGAGGGCGACCTGATTGCGACCATCACGGCAAACCTGCAGTGGATGGGCCATTTCCATACCGGCGGCGTGCCTGGACGCCACGAGCTCGACGACACGCAGGAAGTGCAGTGGGACGGAGTGATGCGGGCCATCGCCGCCACCAGCTTCAAGGACTACGTGGCGCACGAGTTCATCCCCACTCGCGATCCGTTCACCAGCCTCCGCCAGGCCGTGGTGCTGTGCGATGTGTAGCATAACCTTGAGGTTCGTTGAGCCATGAAATCTCTTCTTCTTTCCGAGTACAACCATCTTGAAATTGCCGACCTGCCCTTGCCCGCGGTGGGCGCCGATGACGTGCTGGTGCGCGTGGAAGCATGCGGTATTTGCGGCAGCGACGTGCATGGGTACGACGGCTCGACCGGCCGGCGCATTCCGCCCATCGTGATGGGTCACGAGGCAGCGGGCACAGTGGAAGCCGCGGGCGCGAATGTGCATGGCTACGCCAAGGGCGACCGCGTGACCTTCGACTCGACCATCTATTGCGGCGAGTGCGCGTACTGCGCGCGCGGCGAGATTAATCTGTGCAACAACCGCCAGGTCATCGGCGTCTCCTGCGGCGACTATCGCCGCTACGGCGCCTTTGCCGAGTATGTCTGCGGTGCCCGAGCGCATTCTCTACCGGCTGCCCGAGAATTTCAGTTTTTCCGAAGCAGCCATGCTGGAGGCTGTTTCCGTGGCGCTGCACGGAGTGCGGGTCTCTGAGGTAAAGGGCGGCGAGACGGCTCTGGTGATCGGCGCCGGCATGATCGGACTGCTGACGCTGCAAGCGGCGCGCGCGGCCGGGTGCAAGCGCGTGTTCATCGCCGACGTGGACGCCTCGCGCCTGGAGCTTGCCCGGCAGGTGGGCGCCGACGAAGTCATCCGCAGCGCCGATCTGCAGGCGCGGATTCATGCAGCTCACGCAGGGCGAGGGCGTGGATCTGACCCTCGAAGCCGTGGGCCGCAATGAGACCGTAGCCGCCGCCATTGATGCGACGCGCAAAGGCGGCACGGTAACGCTTATCGGCAACATCAAGCCGGAGGTGACGCTGCCGCTGCAGAAAGTGGTGTCGCGGCAGATTCGCCTGCAAGGCTCGTGCGCCTCGGCTGGCGAGTATCCGCAGGCCATCGAGTTGATCGCCAGCGGCAAAATCCAGGTAAAGCCGCTCATCACGGCGGTGGCCGCGCTCGAAGAGGGTCCGCGCTGGTTTGAGCGGCTGCACGCGCGCGAGCCCAATCTCATGAAAGTGATCCTTTCGCCGAGGGCGTCGTGAACGAAACGACGGATCCATCCCAAAAGAAACCGCTCTTCGATCTCACCGGGCAAGTTGCCATCGTGACCGGGACCAGCCGCGGGTTGGGGCAATATTTTGCCCGCGCGCTGGCGCTGGCCGGCGCGGACCTGGTGCTGACCAGCCGCAAACGCGAGACCCTGGCCGATTTTGAAGCGGAGATCAAGGCGCTGGGACGCCGCGCCGTCTCCCTCGATCTCGACGTGCGCAACCAGGAGAGTATCGAGCGCATGGCCGCCGAAGCCGAAGCCGCTGTGGGCCAGATTCACATCCTGGTGAACAACGCCGGCTGCAACATCCGCAAGCCTGCGCTCGACGTGACATGGGACGACTGGAACCTGATTCTCGACACCAACCTGCGCGGCAGCTTCTTTGTCGCCCAGGCCATTGCGCGGCGCATGGTTCCCCACCACTACGGGCGCATCGTCAATATCGGCTCGGTGACCAGCGTGGCCGGCTATGCGGGACTGGCGCCCTATGGCGCAAGCCGCGGCGGCATTCGCCAGCTCACCATGAGCCTGGCCGACGACTGGGGACACTACGGCATCACCGTCAACTGCCTGGCGCCGGGATGGTTCCGGACTCAACAGAACAAGGTGATGTACGAAAGCAAGGAGTGGGTCGAGTACCTCGTCGATCGCATCCCCATGAAGCGTCCCGGCGAACCGCACGACCTGGATGGCGCGGTGGTGTTTCTGGCCTCGGAGGCAAGCCGTTATATGACCGGACAAATCCTGCTGGTGGATGGCGGAATTTCAACCGGCGCGACGCGGGCGCTGCCGGCGAAAAAATAGATAGCGCCGAAGAAAGCGAGATGCAGCGCCTCTCAGCTATTCAGCTCCAGCAGGCCTTCCGGCAATTCCATCTCGATGCGGCGGGATTCAAGATCGACCTTGCGAAGGTAGCTTTTGGCAAAAGGCACCAGCAGCTCGCCTCTGGCGCCGCGGACCACCAGCAGCGCAACCGGGCCGGCCGAGCGGTCCACGTCTTCAATTTCACCTGCGGCAACCGGCGCGGCTCCCGCCACATCGACCAGCGTGCAGCCAATCAGGTCGCCGATGTAAGTTTCGTCCTCAGGCAAGGCCACGCGCTCGGAGCGCGGAACGGCCACCATGCGGCCCGGCCAGCTCCTCGGCCACGGAGATGGAATCCACGCCCGCAAAGTGGAGCACGATGCCGCCCTTGTGCAGCCAATGGCCAGTGAGTTCGACTTCACGCGGAAATGAGGCGTCGGGACCTGCCGCGCCGCCGCGCGTTTGCGCAGCTTGCGGCGATCAGCCACAGCCGTCGCCGTTCAGAGAATTTTTCAGGAAAATCGGTAAGGAGATCGGCGAAGACTTCGCCTTTGCGTCCCTGCGGGCGCCGTATGCGCGCCAGCCAGGTCCAAGGTTCTGTTGATTCGCGCTCCGGCTGCTTGTCCGTCACTGCCGGCCCCCAGTCAATATTCCGTTGACGGGGATTGCGCAGTGCGGCCTCGCGCTAGCCCTCGCTGTCATCCTCTTCCAGGATGTCGAGCGTGTAGCGGTGATGCAGCTTCATGCTCACGGCGCCCAGAATGGTTCGCACCGAGCGGGCGGTTCGCCCCTGCTTGCCAATAACCTTCCCCACGTCCTGGGGAGCTACCCGCAGCCTGAGAACGGTATTCTCGTCCCGATCCACGGATTCCACTTCGACTGCCGTCGGTTCGTCGACCAAAGCCCGCGCAATCTCCCGAACCAATTCGGCGACTGAGACTGATGTGACCATATCCTGGGTCATGTTCTTGCCCCTGAACCCATTCCCGATCCATTTGGGTCTGTGCGCGAATAGTATCACAGCCTGCGTCGGCCAAAATGTTCACTCGTCACAGGCGTTACGGGCGGCAAAACGCGAAAACGGTCGCTTACGCTGCGACCGTGTCGGCAGTCTCGCCAGCGGCTGGCGCGGGATGGTTCTTAACCAGCTTTTCCACGATGGGAGTCATCTGCGCTCCCACGCCGCGCCAGTAGGCGATGCGCTCGTGCTTAAGATCCACGCTGGCCGGGTTGGTGCGGGGGTTATAGGTTCCCACCACTTCAATGGAGCGGCCATTGCGGGCGCGGTCCTTCTCAATCACCACGATGCGATAGTAGGGCTGTTTACGGGCGCCAATGCGCGCCAGGCGAATCATGACCACGGCGATACGTTTCCTTTCAAACTCGGCTTTGTTGCGGTCTTTTTATGGGAGGGCCGGCTCCGCGCTGTCGCGGCGGGTCCGACCAAACACCAGGCCTGATGCAAGCGCCGCGAAAGTCGGCACACGTATCGGGCCGGTCGCAAGACTCAACATCTAAGTATCGCCGAAAGCGGGGGGTTGAGGCAAATCGACGGCTCAGCGGCAGGGCAATCACATTTGGATTCGGCTATCACAGACAGAAGCGGTTTTGAAAGGGCACGGCTTCACAGGCTGCGGAAAAACCCTGTGCGATGAGTTTTGTAACAAGGGCACGGCTTCACAGCTTGGTGAAAAAGTCCCAAGAGAGGCACTTTTTCTCCACAGGGAGTTGATTTAAGAAGATGATATGCGCGGCGACGATAAGCAGCAGGCATGGATGTTCAGTTACGTGACGATGGAGCAGCGGATTCCGGCCGATCACCCGATGCGGCGAATCCGGGCGATGGCGGATCGAGCTCTGGGGAAGATGGACGGAGTTTTCGCTGAGCTTTATTCGGAGACGGGCCGTCCGTCGATAGCGCCGGAGCGTTTGCTGCGGGCGCAGTTGCTGATGGTGCTTTACTCGATTCGTTCGGAGCGGCAGTTGATGGAGCAGATCCACTTCAACCTTCTTTACCGTTGGTTCGTGGGCCTGGAGATGGACGATGCGGTGTGGGACGCGAAGGTGTTCAGCAAGAACCGGGCGCGGCTGATGGCCGGGGAGACAACTCAACAGTTGTTGCTGGCGGTGGTCGAAGAGGCGCGGGCGCACCAGTTGCTGAGCGAGGAACACTTCACCGTGGACGGGACGCTGTTGCAGGCCTGGGCCAGCCGGCGCAGCTTCAAGGAGAAGCCTGAACCGCCGCACCGTGGCACCGGAACGCGGGGCCGCAAGCTGTTGCGCGACACGCATGAGTCGAGCACGGACCCGGATGCGCGGCTGTATCGCAAGTGCAGCGCCGGCGCGGCTGTGCCCAGCTACCTGGGGCACGTGATGACGGAGAACCGCAACGGGCTGGTGGTGGCGGCCATGGCCACCCAGGCCAGCACAGTGGCCGAGCGGCAGGCTGCGCTGGAGATGCTGAAGCGGCTCAAGCGCGGCAAGCGCATGACGCTGGGGGCAGACAAGGGCTATCAAGAGGAGAGGTTCGTCAATGGGCTGCGCAGTTTGGAGGTAACACCGCACGTGGCCGAGTACGAGCCCAACCCGAAATGGCGTAACTGGCTCACCGTCAGCGAACGCAACGACCCAGGCCTGGCCGTGAGCCAGAAGAAGCGCAAACTGGTGGAGAAGGTTTTCGGCTGGATGAAGCAGGATAAGCTGCGCCAGATCAAGCTTCGTGGTCTAAGGCGCGTGGACTGGCTGTTTCAGTTGGCCGCGGCGGCGCACAATCTGCTGCGCATGAGCAAGCTGATCCCGATTCAAGCTCAGGCTTGAGCGGGGAGAGGTGTCTCTGCGGGCTGAAAGCATGGCCCACAGAGACAAACAACAACCCGGCAACCCGTCCATGCGGCGGCAAAAAAACACGACATCAGGCAACTCCGGCAAGAAACAGGCAGTTTTTCACCAAGCTGTTCAGCCGGGCCACGAAAGTCTGCAAAACGAACGATGGCTTTTAGCCTCCTCTGCACCCTGCTTCGCACCATTGCCTGATGGGGGAGTTTTTCCGCAGCCTGTTTAGCCCCGGAGGGAAGGTTTTGTGACAGTCAAGATACCTCCCTCCGAGGCTGAAGCCTCAAAGTTTCGTTTGCCTTCCATGGCACGGCTGAAGCCATGCCCTTTCAAAGCAAAAACCTTCTCGCATTTTGAAATGCGATTGCCCTGGGCTGAGCGGGCAGTGCTATTGCGGGCTCTTGGCCGCGAAGAAGGCTTCCACATCGCCGATGGTTGCCGTCATGCGATAGGGCGGCAGGCTCTGCAGAAAGGCCTGGCCGTAGCGCATTTTGCGGATGCGCGGGTCGAGCAGGACCAGCACGCCGCGGTCTTCGAGGGAGCGAATCAGGCGGCCGAAGCCCTGCTTGAGCGCAAGCACCGCTTCGGGAACCTGATACTCGAAGAACGGCTTGCCGCCGGACTCCTCGATGGCCTTCATGCGCGCCTGCACCACCGGGTCGCTGGGCACCGCGAAGGGCAGACGGTCGATGATGACGCAGCTCAGGGCCTCGCCCTGCACGTCCACCCCCTGCCAGAAGCTCGACGTACCGAAGAGCACCGCGTTGGGGGTGTTGCGAAACTCTTCAAGCAGCGCCTTGCGCGGAGCAGAGCCGTGCAGCAGAATCGGGTAATCCAGCACCGGCAGCAGTCGCTCATAGTGGTCGCGCATCTGGCTATAGCTGGTGAACAGGCAAAAGGCGCGGCCCTGGGTGATTTCGAGAATGCGGCGAATGCAGCGGGCCGCGGCTTGAGGAAACTCTTCGTCCCGCGGGTCGGGCATCTCCGGCGGCAGATAGAGCAGCGCCTGCTCGCCATAGCGGAAGTGCGAGGGCACAACCAGCTCCCGCGCCTCCGTTAACCCCAGCCTGTTACGGATGTGCTGGAACCCGCCCTGCACGGTGAGGGTTGCGGAGGTGAGCACGACGGTTGGAATCTGCTCGAAGACGCGCTCGCGCAGCAGCTCGGAAACGTCGATGGGCGTGGCCTGCAGAAAGGTCAACCTCGCCCCACCACTGCGTGCAGCAGACCTTTGGTTGGACTTGGTTGCCCGACGAACCGCGCCGCTCCAGCCAATAGACCATGTTGCCGGCATTCGACTCCAGGATGAATTCAAGCTCGCTGCGCAAGCGCGCGGCTCGCGCTTTGAAGGCCGGCGCCTCGTCCACTTCGCTCAGGCCGTCGAGTTCCGCCTCCGTCTGGCGGAGCGTGGCGCGCACGCCCAGGTACAGGTCGCCCGATGACTCGAGAAACTGCTCGCGGTCGCTGAAGGGCTGGCGTCCGTCACCGCCTGCAGGCAGCGCGGCAAAGAACATGCGCGCGCGGTCGCGGAGCTGCTGCGCAAGGCCGGGAATCTTCTCGGCTCCCTGCTTGCCGCGCAGCCTCACTTCGGTGTCGCGGGCCAGCTCTTCAAAGCGCAGATTGCTGACCGAGAGGCCAAAGTAGCTCGAAGCTACCTCTTCGAGCTCGTGGGCCTCGTCGAAGATGACGGCGCCGGCCTCGGGCAGAACGCCTGCGTCGGGTGCGGCCGCAGCCATCTGGCGAACCGCCGCGTCGGCAAAGAACAGGTGATGATTGACGATGATGATGTCGGACTCGAGCGCGCGGCGGCGCATCTCGGTAATGAAACAGCGGCGGTAGTCGGGGCACTGATTGCCAATGCAGGCGTCGGAGCGGGCGTCGAGCTTTTGCCACAGGGCGCTGGTCTCCGGCAAATCCGCGAGTTCTGCCCGGTCGCCGGTTTCAGTGATTTTTTCCCACTCGGCGATCTGGCGATACTCGTCGATTTCTTCCAGGCCCGACAATATGGGCTGGTTCTGCAAGGTCACCAGCTTGTGGCGGCACAGATAATTGGCGCGGCCTTTCATATAGCAGACGCGCAGCTCGCCGAGCAGGGTTTCGAGAAAGGGAATGTCGCGGAAGAAGAGCTGGTCCTGCAGCGCCTTGGTGCCGGTGGAAACAATGACGCGCTGGCCGGTGCGCAGGGCGGGCAGCAGGTAGGCAAGGGTTTTGCCGGTGCCCGTGCCGGCCTCGACAATCAGGTGGCGGCGCTCGGAGAAGGCGCGCTCCACGGCCTTGGCCATTTCCAGCTGCCCGGGCCGGTACTCGTAAGGCAGCGGCGAACGCGCCAGAATGCCGCCGGGCGCGAAGAACTCGTGCAGGCTGGGCAGGGTGCGGGATGCGGTGTCGGTAGGCGGCATCGAAAGGGCGCTGCCTCCATCATAGTGAGGTCGGCGCGTCCGGCGCATTGGCTCGGCGCACGGCCACCGGGCGGGGTGCGGCTCCAGGCGGTTTAGCCAAGTTCCGGATCGCGCCCGGTTGCCGCTACGCGGTCCGCATCTGCGCTTAAAATCTGGCTGTTCCGTGAGTCAACCCATTGGCTCACCAGTGCCGCCGCTTCGGGGCTGCTTTCGGCACCCGTGCTCTGGCCGGCCGTCAGCAGCTTTTTTCGCGTCTCGGCGGCACGCTTGGCCGCCATGCGTTATCGCCGCTGGACACACCATAGAAGTTCGCGCTCTGAACGTTCGAAATCGATCCATGGATATGCATCGCGCCCTCCCCGTGGACGGGAGGGCAATCCGGCGCCAGAACCACCGGCAAAATTCGAGAAAGCTCAATGCTGTGAATCGCGTGCAGAAATCCGCCAACCACAATCGCTCAGAGGCTAAGGAATCCGCGAACGGTACACTGGAAGAAGAAGCCTGTGCAGCAGAACGGGTTCCGGGAGTGTCCGTTGCCCACATATCGCAGATCGGTGGTGCCCCAGACGCCTGGGTCGGAGACGTTGCCGCTGGTGGCGATCGTGGGCCGGCCCAACGTGGGCAAGTCCACGCTCTTCAACCGCTTGACCGGCAGCCGCCGCTCCATCGTGGGCGACGAGCCCGGCATTACGCGGGACCGCATCTATGGCGAGTTCGAATGGGCCGGACGGCATTTCCGGCTGGTCGATACCGGCGGCATTGTTCCCGACGATCCCGAGCTGATTCCGACCGAGATTTACAACCAGGCCAAGGTCGCGCTCCAGGATGCGGACGCGCTCATCCTCGTGGTGGACGCGCGGACTGAGCTGGCCCGGCCGGACTACGATCTGGTGCGCCTGCTGCAGCGCGGCGGCAAACCGGTGTTCCTGGCGGTGAACAAGGTGGAAGGCGCGGCCATGGAAGCCGAAGCGGAGAATTTCCGCCGGCTGGGGCTGCGCGAGGTGTATCCCATCAGCTCCGAGCATGGGCTGGGCATCGGCGAGCTGCTGGATGCTGTGGCCGGAGCGATCCCTGCGCGGGACGCAGTGGATACGGGCGAAGGGGACCTCCCGGCCTATGAGGCGGAGGAAACCGAAGTCGCGACGCCGAAAACGCGCACCCACGGCGAGTTCGAGCAGCACGAGACTTCGATTGCCATCATCGGGCGGCCCAACGTGGGCAAGTCCACGCTGCTGAACGCGCTCACCGGCACCTCGCGCGCCATTGTTTCGCCCATCGCCGGGACCACGCGCGATGCAGTCGATGAAGTAGTTGAGTTTGAGGGCAGCCAGCTTCGCTTTGTGGACACGGCGGGCATTCGGCGCAAGGGCAAGACCAAGCTGATGGCCGAGAAACTAGCGGTCGTCATGGCGCGACGGCATCTGGAAGCGGCCGACGTGGCGCTGCTGATCATCGATGCCACCGAAGGCGTAACCGGGAGCGATGCGACCATCGGCGGCTATGCGCACGAGAGCGGCCGCAGCGTGATTATCGTGGTGAACAAGTGGGATGCGGTGACCACGGGGCGCACGGATGGCAAGCCGCCGGCGGATCGCGAGATTTTCGAGCGCCAGTTGCGCAACGTGCTCAAGTACCTGAGCTACGCGCCGGTGATTTTTCTGTCGGCCCTTGAAGCCGGCAATCAAGCCGGGGGGCTGCAACACAAAGCCATGACGCGGCTGCTGCGCGAAGTGATGTCGGTGGCGGCGGAGCGGCGCAAGCGCGTTTCCACGGGACAGATGAATCGCTTTCTCGACCGCATCGACTTTCAGCGCGCGCCGGTGCCCATGGCCAAGCGCATTCGCATTTTTTACATGACCCAGGCCGCGGTGGCGCCACCCACCTTCGTGCTCTTCACCGATCGCGACATCAAGCTGCACTTCGCCTTCGAGCGCTTTCTTGAAAACCAGATTCGCGATGCCTTCGGGTTCAAAGGCACACCCATCTGGTTCAAGGTGAAGGCGCGGAATGCGGACGACGGCGGACGGTGAGCGCAGTTGGCGCCGTGAATTCGCACAGCTTTGATGTCCTCATTCTCGGCGCCGGTGCAGCGGGGCTGATGGCCGCCGTGGAAGCCGGTCGCCGCGGACGCCGGGTTGCGGTGCTCGAGCGCGCCGAGCGGCCAGGGAAAAAGATTCTCATCTCCGGCGGCGGGCGCTCGAACTTCACGAACCTGCACACGCAGCCCGATAATTTTCTCGCCGCCAATCCCCACTTTGCGAAATCGGCGCTGGCGCGCTACACGCCCGCGGACTTTGTCCGGCTGGTGGAACGGCACGGCATCGCGTATCACGAAAAGACGCTGGGCCAGCTTTTCTGCGACGGCTCGGCACAGCAGATTGTGGACATGCTGATGCGCGAATGCGCGCAGGCCGGGGTGCGCGTGCAGTGCGCGACGGCGGTCTGGGAGGTGCGGCGCGACGACGCTTCTGGAGCAGATGCCACTTCCGGCGCGTTTACCGTCGTTGCCGGCAAAGACGTCTTCACCGCGCCCTCCCTGGTGGTTGCGACCGGAGGGCTTTCGATCCCGAAGATGGGCGCGACCGGGTTCGGCTACGACCTTGCGCGCCAGTTTTCGATTCCCATCGAACCATGCCGGCCGGCGCTGGTTCCTCTAACACTCGGTGGGGCGGAGCATGACGATTTTGCTGAGCTGACCGGTATTTCCGCGGCGGTTACTGCGGCCTGCGGCCTGCGTAGCTTCAGCGAGAAGATGTTGTTTACACACCGCGGTCTGAGCGGACCGGCCATCCTGCAAATCTCGTCCTACTGGCGCAAACCGGAAGCGATCCGCATCGACTGGTCGCCCGAGCAGCCGCTGCTGGCGAGCCTGCGCACGGCCACCGCGCGACGCGATCAGGCAGCATTCAAGGCGGCGCTGCGCACCCATCTGCCGGCGCGGCTGGCCGACCGGCTGGTTGAAGTTGCGAAGCCGCAAAGCTGGACAAATCACGCGCTGGACGAGTTGGAGAAGCGGCTGCACGATTGGGTGTTTACGCCGAGCGGCAGCGAAGGTTACGAGAAGGCCGAAGTGACGGCCGGCGGGGTGAGCACCAGCGCGCTTTCTGCGCAGACCATGGAGTGCCGCAACGTGCCGGGGCTGTTCTTTATCGGCGAAGTGGTGGACGTGACCGGCCACCTGGGCGGATTCAATTTTCAATGGGCATGGGCGTCGGGCGCAGCGGCGGGGCGCGCGGTGTAGCAGTTCCAAGGGCGATAATGAACCCATGAACGAACTGAATCTCGATCCTCGCACCACTGCCATTGTGGTCATCGATTTGCAGAAAGGCATTGCGCAGATGCCCGGCACTCCCCATTCCGCGCAAGAGGTAATTGCGAACTCGGTGCGCATTCTGGACGCCGCGCGGGCTGCCGGCGCGCAGCCTGTGCTGGTGCACGTGGCCTTTGCCGCCGACTGGCGCGACGCGCTGCAGATGCCGGTGGACGAGCCTGTGCGCCCGACCGGCGACATGCCCAAGGACTGGACCGAACTGCTGCCCGAGCTGAAGCAGGCGTCCGGAGATCTTGTGGTGCTCAAGAAGCAGTGGGGCGCGTTTTACGGCACCGGGCTGGACTTGCAACTACGGCGGCGCGGCTTGAAGACCATGGTGCTGTGCGGCATTGCCACGGAGTTCGGCGTGGAAAGCACGGCGCGCGACGCCTACGAACGCGGCTACGAACTGGTGTTCGCCGAGGACGCGATGACCGGGCGCAATGGCCACGCAAACTCGATTGCGAATATCTTTCCCCGTCTGGGACGCGTGCGCAACACGGCCCAGGTTGTGGCTGCGCTGGGCGGCACCAGCGGAGCGTAGCTTGCGGCTGGGCGCGCGCTTGGTGGCGTCCGCGCTGCAAGAAGAATCCTGACAATACCTGGCGACCCAGCCACAATGTCTGGCTCATTGCTGTCACGGGCGGGATAGCGTGTGCGCGAAAGAGCCCGGCCGGCCGCTAAAATGACGCTATGGCCGCTCCGTCGCCCTTCCGGATAGTGCACACCGTGTGCTCGCACGATTGCCCGGACTCGTGCGCGGTGCTCGTAACGGTGAACGAAGAAGGCCGCGCGGTCAAGGTGCAGGGCGACCCGGCGCATCCCATCACTCAGGGTTTTCTGTGCGGCAAGGTAGCCAAATATCTGGATCGCGTCTACGCGCCGGATCGGATTCTCTACCCGCTCAAACGTAGGCCGGGCGTGCCCAAAGGGCCGCTGCCCCGCGGCCGCGAGCCGGAGACCTTCGAGCGCGTGAGTTGGGACGAGGCGCTGGATGCTATCTCTTCCCGGCTGCAGCAGGTGAGCGATCAGTACGGATCGGAATCGATCTTGCCTTATAGCTACGCGGGCACCACCGGGGTGCTGGGCTACGGATCGATGGATCGGCGGTTTTTTCATCGCCTGGGCGCGAGCCGGCTGGACCGCACCATCTGCGCGGAGGCGGGCGGGCAGGCGTGGAGCTCGGTCTATGGCAAGAAGCTGGGCACACCGACCGAGGACTTTGCTCTTGCCCGGCTGATCGTCGCCTGGGGCGCCAACATTCACGGCAACAATGTTCATCTGTGGCCGTGGATCGAGAAAGCGCGGCGCAACGGAGCGCGGCTCATCGTGATCGATCCTTACCGCACGCGCACCGCGGCGCTGGCTGATTGGCACATTGCCATCCGCCCGGGAACGGATGTGGCCCTGGCGCTGGGATTGATGCACGTGATTCTGCGCGAGGGACTCGAAGACCGCGCGTACATCGAGCGCATGACCCACGGGTTTGCGCAGCTGGCGGAGCGCGCAAGCGAGTACACGCCCGAACGCGTGGCTGCGTGGACGGGCATGACGGCGGCGGAGATTGAGCAGCTGGCCCGCGAGTACGCCACCACGCGGCCGTCCGCAATCCGCATGAACTATGGCGTGCAGCGCAGCCAGAACGGGGGCGCGGCGGTGCGCGCCATTGCCATGCTGCCGGCGCTCACGGGCGCGTGGGAGCAGAGGGGGGGCGGCGCACAGCTTTCCACCTCGGGCGCCTTCGCGTGGAACGATCGAGCGCTGCGCCGGCCGGATTTGCAATGGGCTTCGCCGCTGGGACGCGAGGCGCGGCTGGTGAATATGTCGGCGCTGGGCCAAGCTCTTAAAAGCAGGGAACAAGGGAACGAGGGACAAAGGGACAAAGGAAACGGCGGCCCGGCGGTTCACGCGTTGTTTGTCTATAACTCGAATCCGGCGGCGGTGGCTCCCAATCACAACGCCGTGCGGCGAGGGTTGGAGCGCGCGGATCTGTTCACGGTGGTGCACGATCTGTTCTTTACCGACACGACCGATTACGCCGATTACGTGTTGCCTGCAACCACGTTCCTTGAGCACACGGATTTGCAAGGCGCCTACGGCCATTATTTTGTCCAGCTTTCTCAACAAGCCATCGCCCCGCCCGGTGAGGCGCGGTCGAATGTGTGGCTATTCGGGCAGCTTGGGCAGCGCATGGGCTTTGCCGAGCCGTGCTTCCGCGATACGGCGGAAGAGATGATTGCGCAGGCGCTGGCGATGGGGCCGGATGGCCGCTCGCGTAACCCGGGCATGGAAGGCATCGCGCTCGATGAATTGAAACAACATGGTTGGGCGGCGGTCGCGTTCGATCACGGCCAGCCGTTCCTGCCTTTCTCGTCGGGCGCGGTTGCCACTCCTTCCGGCAAGGTTGAGTTCTACTCCGAAGCGTTGAAGGGCCAAGGCCTCGACCCGCTGCCGGCGTTTGTGCCGCCGGTTGAATCGCGGTGGGGTGCGGCGGCTGCGCAGTATCCGCTGGAGCTGCTGGCGCGCAAGAACGACAATTACCTCAATTCCACGTTTGCCAACCTGGCGGCCCATCGCAAGATGGAAGCACGCTACAATCACCGGCTGGAGATGCATCCGGCGGATGCTCAAGCTCGCGGGATTCGCGAGGGAGAGCTGGTGCGCCTGTTCAACGGCCGCGGAACAATGGAACTGACGGCAATAATGAATGAGCATCTGCCCGCCGGGGTGGTGGCCGCGCGCATGGACTGGGCCAAGCTGCATCCCGGCGCCGCAAGCATTAACGCGCTCACCAGCGAGCGGTTGACGGACATCGGCGGCGGAGCAACGTTTTATTCCACGCTGGTTGAAGTGGCTCGGGCACAGAGCGGTTCCGGAGTTACCGCAACACGAAGCCGGGACGCCCAGCGGCATTTTCCTCAAGAAAATGCCGCCGTCACTGAACCAAAAGGCGCACGTGAACTCGGGAACCGCTCCTAAGGAGAGGCCGTGAAAAGATGCTGTTTGGGCTGGTTGCTGGCCATCGCCTCTCTGCCGCTGGCCGCCCAGGAGCCACAAGCACTCTCTGACCCGCTCGGATTCAGTTACAGTATTCCGGCCGGTTGGGAGCCGGTAATTCCCACGCCGCCGCCAGCCGCAAAGCAGCCAGAAAGCCCGCACAACGCTCCGCAAAACACGCCGCCGGAAGTAAAAAAAGGCATGGCCTGCGTGCAAGTGCCGCTGACCGCGCGCCACGGCGACCCGGTGAGCGCCATGGTAATCATCGCGCTGCCATTCCAGTGCTTCGGGCAAACCATGACAGCCGAGGACCTGCCCGGATTCGGGTCCGGGGTGATCGATGGACTGGAGACCACGTTCGACCTTCTCAATCCGATTTCGGCCACCTATAAGCTGGCCGGACACAAGCTGTGGATCGAGCGCGTGAAGGCTGTTCCGAAGGGGAAGACGGCGCCGGTGGAGACGGTGGAAACGGCCTGCACGATTTTGAGCAATGGCGCCGTGTGCTGGATGGTGGAGGCGGCCGATGCGGCGAGCCTGGAAGTCTTCGAGCACGAATCGGTGACGCTGGAGGGATCGGCTCCCGCACCGCTGGTGCCTGCCGAGGTGTTTCTCAAGAGTCCCGCGCCCGTGACAGCTCCGAAGTAGGAGCCGCAGGCAGGGCAATCGCATTTCAAAATGCTAGGAGTTTTTTGCTTTGAAGTTCGTTTTGCAGATTTTGGTGGCCCGGCTCAAGCCGTGCCCTTGTTACAAGACTTATCGCACAGGGTTTTTCCGCAGCCCGTGAAGCCCTCGTTCGTTTTGCAGCTTTTACTGGCCCGGCGCAAGCCGGGCCCTTGTTACAAGGCCCCCATCAAGCTTTTTTCCGCAGCCTGTAAAGCCCGCCGTTTTTTATGGACTCTGACGGCGCGGCTGAAAGCCATGCCCTTTCAAATCCGCTTCTGCTTATGGCAGCCGAATCCAAATGCGATTGCCCTGGAGCCGCAGGCTTTACCTGGGCCAAAACGCGCACCGTGCTATCCTCAAACTAAGCGGAGCTCTCATGCAATCGCGCATTGCCAAAGGACTGTTGCCTGCACCGGCCGTCAAGCGCTGGTCGCGGTCCCGCGATCGCTCTATTTGCCCGCGCCGGCACCTGCGCGTACTGCCCATCCGCACGCGACCTAGCCTCTTCGGCGGCGATTAGCGTCAGGTCCGCCGAAGATCCTCGCCTGTGCTCCGGACCCTCCCAGGGGTCCGCGGCCTTGGGGTCCCCGATGACAGGTCCTCGTCGTTGGAGTGGCGGAGCCGGGATGCACATCGGCAATCCCGCCTTCAGCCCTGTACCCGGCCGACCGCAGTCCCGACTGGCAGCCCGCGCTGCCCAAACGAATCTGCCCGAGGAGGCTTTATGAATTCCGCAGTCGCTTCTACAACGAAAGACCAGTTGCACGCCCAGTACGGACCCAAGCTTGTCACTTCCCTCCCCGGCCCCAAGGCCCAGGCTGCGGTCGCGGCCGACGATCGGCTCATTTCGCCCAGCTACACGCGGTCCTATCCGCTGGTGGCCAAGCGTGGGCGCGGCATTCGCGTGGAGGATGTGGACGGCAACGAGTTTCTCGACTTTGCCGCCGGCATCGCCGTAGTTTCTACCGGCCATTGCCATCCTGAAGTGGTTGCAGCCATTCAGAAGCAGGCGGCCGAGCTGATTCACATCTCGGGCACCGATTTTTATAACGAAGCCCTCACCGACCTGGCTGACCGGCTTTCGGCCGTGGCGCCCATGCCGGGGCCGCATCGCTTCTTCTACGGCAACTCCGGCGCCGAGGCTATTGAGTGCGCCATGAAGCTGGCACGCTACCACACCGGCCGCCAGCAGATCATCTCGTTTTTCGGCGCGTTTCACGGCCGCACCATGGGCGCGCTTTCGCTCACCGGGTCGAAGCCGCAGCAGAAGCGGCGTTTCGCACCGCTGGTTCCGGGCGTAACTCACGTGCCTTTCCCGTACACCTATCGCGACTGCAAGGGCGGGCGTGAAGAGCAGGAAGCCTTTGAGATGGGCTGCGCGCGGTATATCGAAGAGCGGCTGTTCAAGACCATCCTGCCCGCGGAGGAGGTGGCCGCGATCTTTATTGAGCCCATTCAGGGCGAGGGCGGCTACGTGGTGGCGCCGGACAATTTTATGCGCGAGCTGCGCGCCCTCTGCGACCGACATGGGATTTTACTGGTCGCCGATGAGGTACAGAGCGGCGTGGGCCGCACTGGCAAGTGGTGGGCCATCGAGCACTCCGGCGTGCAGCCGGACATGGTGTGCCTGGCCAAGGGGATTGCCAGCGGCATGCCGCTGGGGGTGTGCATGACGCGCGCCGAAGTCATGGACTGGATTCCCGGCTCGCATGCTTCGACCTTTGGCGGAAACCCGGTTTCGATTGCGGCGGCGCTGGCCACGATGGACATCATCGAGCGCGAAGCCATGGCAAACGCCACGCACGTGGGTTCAAAGATGATGGAAAGGCTGCAGGGCTGGAAGCAGTCGCATCCTCTGGTGGGCGATGTACGCGGCCGCGGCCTGATGATCGGCATTGAGCTGGTGAAGGACAAGACCACGCGCGAGCCCGCTGCCGAGCAGCGCAATCGCGTGGAAACGCTGGCCTTTGAGCGCGGCCTCATGATCCTGGGCTGCGGAGTCAATTCCATCCGCCTGTCGCCGCCGCTGGTGTTGTGCGAAGAAGAGGCAATGGTTGCGCTCGATCTGCTGGAAGACGCGCTCAGCGAAGTGGAGAAGGAGTTCGCCAAAACCGCAGAGACGGAGACGGTGCACGCGTAGGAACAGCTGCTCGCGTGGGCACATCTGCTTTTGTCGTCTTGCCATCCTTTCGCCACCAACAAGGCGAAAGGATGGCGCACCCTAGACCGCTTCCTCTCTTATCCGATGGAGCGGTGAAAATGCCGCTGACTGCGTTTGCCCATGAGTCTTCCCGTCCCTCAATCTTTTACCGCCCGCCTGGAAAAGCTGCCCTCCGCGCTGGGCTGGGTCATTGCGCGCGTCCCCTTCTCCGTGACCAAGGTGTGGCCCGAACTTATTCGCTTGCGGGTGCGCGGGGAGATTGAAGGATTCGCGTTTCGGACTTCGCTCTTCGCCTTTCCGGATGGCGCCGGGCATTACCTGTTGGTGAACAAGGCCATGCAAGCCGGCGCGGGCGTGCGCCTGGGCGGCGCAGCGCGCTTTCGGCTGGAACCAGACCTGGAGGAACGCACCGCGGAGCCACCCTCGGAACTGGCCAAACTGCTGCGTGGGGACCGCAAACTGGAGCGCTGGTTCGGCCAGCTGAGCCCCTCGATGCGGCGGGAGATGGGCAAATGGGCTGACCAGCCAAAATCGGCCGAGGCCCGCAAAAAACGCGCCGAAAAACTAGCTGAGCGGCTCTACCTGGCCATGGACGGCGAAATAGAACCGCCGCCGGTGCTGCGCATCCTGTTCCAGCGCCAGCCGCTTGCCCGTGCCGGCTGGGCGGCGATGACTCCCACGCAGCGGCGCAACCACCTGCTTGGCATCTTTTATTATGAGACGGCCGAGGCCCGGGAACGCCGTGCCGCCAAAGCCGTGGAAGAGGCGCTGCGAGTGGCGCGACGGTAATGCAAAAGCGCAGGCTATAGCAATGCATCCGGCTCTCACTGCACGCTACACTATTGAAAGCCGGAACGTTAGCTCCGCCTCGCGAAAGAGCGAATGGGCAAATTGGCGGGCTGCGGGGCTGCGAAAGAATTGGGATAGGAAGCCCATCGCAAGTGTTTTGTGAATTTTGTCCTCGTCTTCAGCAGCAGCTCTGTCGTCTAATTGGATGAGCATGACCTTTGCCTCCATATCGACTCCGTTTACGCGCAGTGCGGCCGTTGCGGCCGACGAGCAGGCAAAACGCGACAGCCTGGTCATTGCCCAGGGATTGAAACGGCAGGAAGCCGGATTGCTGGACGAACTGATCGTCCGCTATCAGCATCGGCTGATGCGGTATCTGCTCTATCTCACTGGAAATCGCGAGCTGGCCGAGGATCTGTTCCAGGAAGTCTGGATGCGGGTGCTGGTGCGCGGGTCGCAATACAACGGCCAGGCGCGCTTTGAAACGTGGCTGTTCAGCATTGCCCGCAATCTGCTCATCGACCACCGGCGCAAACGGGTGATGAGCAGTCTGGATGAGCTGATTGAGGGCGCAGGCGAGGACGACCGGGCCATGCCGCATGGAGATTGCGGCTGACGACCCCTCGCCGTTCGAGCGCTGCTCGTGGCTCGAGGACCGGGAACGGATTGCTGCGGCGCTGCTGGAGCTGGATACGCTGCATCGCGAGGTACTGGTGCTGCGCTTCCATGAGGACTTGTCGCTCGAAGAAATCGCCAGCGTGACACAGGCGCATCTATCTACGGTGAAGTCGAGGCTCTATCGGGGCATGGCGATGATCAAGCCCAAGTTGGAAGCGGCGCAGGCGCGGTTACAGGAGGCGGTGTAGCCGATGGCCACGGCAGACGGCATGGTGCGGGGAGCAAGGCAGCAGCCCGATCGCGATTTGCTTTCTTCGCTGGCTGGAACTCAGGCTGCCCGAGACGGTGCGGTGGCGCACCGGACACGCGGTGTGGTGATGGCCTCGCTGGGACAACTGCAGGACTTGAAAGCGAGCCGCAAGCGCAGCCGGGCGGTGGCGCTGGCCGTATTGCTGCTGGTGATTCTGGCCATGGGGCCGTTTGTGTGGCGCGTGGTCGAAGACCTGATTGGCGGCGAGCACATGGCTGACCTGGCCACCCAATTCAGCCTGCTGATCTGCATCTTCTGCCCTGCCGTGGTGGCCGCTGTGGTAGTGGCCGGCTGGGCCCGCCGCGATTCATAACACCCCCGCGAATCGAAAAAAATCCCACAATTTCGGCGTGATTCCCCGTTGTTGCGCAACTTCCCGTACAGCTCGACCGTCCTTGAAATAAGCGTTAAGTTGTTTTTGCCTGTTTCGGGCGTAAAGGCCCCCTTCCAAGAGGGACCTGTTATGCGTGAGCCGGAATCCATTACCGTAAATGACGATGCCCAGATGATACCGGTCTGGTCGATCGTGGCCGCCAGCCTGGCCTTTGTGCTGGTGGAGTACTACTTCTGGATGGTGGCGCCCGCGCAGCACCATCATCGGCCTGCGGCGCTGGGCCTGCGCCTTTACTTCAACCTGTCCTGGGGAATGCTGGCCGCCTTTTACTTCCTCATGATCGGGTACGTGAGCAAGGATGCGCCGCGGCGCGCCATGAGCACGCGCTTCTGGATCCTGATCTGCTTCGTCATGCCGGGCGGCATCGGCGCGGTGCTCTACTTCCTGTTGCGGATGCCGGAGGTTTCGCGCTGCCCGGCGTGCGGCACGCATGTGCAGAGCGATTTCCACTTTTGCCCGCAGTGCAATTACCAGCTCACCGCCAGTTGCGGCACCTGCTTCCGCAGCGTGCGCGCCACCGACCAGTACTGCACGCGCTGCGGCCATGAGCTGGCCAGCGACCAGACGCCGGCGCGTCTGCGGGTGCTGGACAGGTAAGCGCAGCGGACTCGACGGAACATCCTTTCCGGGGCTACAGAGGCTGCGGAAAAACTCCCCGCATCAGGCAATGGTGCGGAGGAGGGTGCGGCAGGGGCTAAAGCCGTCGTTGGTTTTGCAGACTTTAGTGGCCCGGCTGAAGCCGTATCCTTGTTACAAAACTCATCGCACAGGGTTTTTCCGCAACCTCTAAAGTCCCGATTCTTGCTCCGGAGCGATTCAGCAGCCTGAAGGCTCCTGCTCCCTCCGTGTGGGCTCTGCAGGTTCTAAATTCGCGTCTACAGCTTTTCCAGATTGGCGAACTTCTCCATCAGCTTCTTCATGCCGTGGCGCGCGAACATGACCGTCACCTTGGCGCCTTCGCCGTCGCCTTCGCGCATCAGCACAGTGCCTTCTCCGTATTTCGCGTGCCGCACGCGCTGCCCTTGCTTCAGGCCGGCCGCGCCGCTGGTCGTGGGCAGATCCATCGCCGGCCGTGCAAAAGAACCGGGGCGGCCGCTCGCCTTGCCGCCAAAGAATCGGGCGATGTTGTCTATCGAATCGGGATTGCGCCCCGCGCTTTGGCTTTTGGGAGATGAGGTACGGCCCGAGGAGAAACGCTGCCCGCCGCTGGCCGCGGGAGAGACTTCCTGGCTCTCGTCCTCGTAGTTATAGTGGCGTCCTTCGATATCGTTGCCATAGCGGTTGGCGCGGCCTGCGCCGTAGGCCGGGGTGGACCACCCCGAACTGCGTCCGCCCAGATTTTCAACCAACTGCGGCGGGACTTCTTCCAGAAAGCGTGAAGGGATGCTGGCCTCCGGCGCGTCGTTGCCGTAGCGGCGGCGATAGTGCGCGCGCGTGAGGATGAGAGTGTTCATGGCGCGCGTCATGCCCACGTAGCAGAGGCGGCGCTCTTCTTCGAGCTCGTCGGGATTGTTCAACGTGCGCGAATGGGGAAACAATCCCTCCTCGAGTCCGGCGAGAAAGACCAGCGGGAACTCGAGTCCCTTGGCCGCATGAAGCGTCATGAGCGTGACCCGGGACTCGGGATCGAACTGGTCGGTGTCGCTGGCCAGAGCTGCGTGATCCAGAAAGTCGGCCAGCGTTTCGCCGCGCTCTTCGGCGTCGTGGGCCGCGTTGGCCAGTTCCTTCAGGTTCTCAATGCGGCTGAAGGCTTCCGGCGAACCTTCCGTTTCAAGCGCCTTGATATAGCCGCTGCGATCATTAATAAAGCGGATGAGCTCTGGCAGCGTGGCTGCATCGCCGGGAGCGCGGAAGGCGTTGGCACGCCCTTCTTCCTCGGCCGGCTGAGCTTCGCCGGCTGGCAGCGCGCTGGCTGGATCGGATTTCGCGGCGGGTTCAGCGCGATCGCCGGCAGTTTCTTTCGGCATTTTCAGGAATGGCCGCTTGGGCGCATCGGTGAAGGGCGAAAAACTCGCCATATCGAGTAGCGGAAGCTGGTTCTCATCGGCCAGAGGAAATGAGACGTCTTCCACAACCTCTTCCGCAGGCGCTTCGGCGCCAAAGGCGAAGCCGGTATCGGCATCTTCGGCCTCCGATTCCACCACATCGGCAGCGAGCTTGCCGGCAAAGTCGGGGTCCATCATGGCCTGCGCATCCACAATGAGCTGGCGGAAAGACTCCAGCGCCAGCAGCGCGCGCGTGGGCACGAGCTTGCTCTTGATGGCCGCGGCAACCGCGTCCCAGGTGGAGCTGCCAGTTTCAAGCGCCATGCGCTCGATGGTTTCAAGCGTGGTTTTGCCGATGCCGCGGGTGGGCGTGTTGATGACGCGCTGCAGCGCCATGGAGTCGTGCGGATTGCGCACCAGGCGTAGGTAGGCGAGCAGGTCCTTGACCTCGGCGCGCTCGTAAAAGCTGAAGCCGCCCACCATCGTGTAGCTGATGTTGTAGCGGCGCAGCGCTTCCTCAACCAACCGCGACTGCGAATTGGTGCGATAGAGCACGGCGCAGTGCGTTCCTCCGCCCGATCCATCCGCCTCTGCAGCGTTGCCCTGCTCGCGCAGGAAAGTCTGAATTTTGTCCGCGATAAACAGCGCTTCGTTTTCGCCATCGGGGGCTTCGTAGTAGCCAATCTTCGATCCGCCCTGGCGATCGGTCCACAGCTTTTTGCCCTTGCGCTTGAGGTTGTTGGCCACCACCGCGCCGGCTGCTTCCAGAATGACCTGCGTGGAACGGTAATTCTGCTCCAGGCGAATGATCTTTGCGTTGGGAAAATCCTTCTCGAATTCCAGAATGTTGCGAATATCCGCGCCGCGCCAGGAGTAGATGCTCTGGTCCTCGTCGCCCACCGCGCACACGTTCTTGTGTTCGCCGGCCAGCAGCTTCATCAACTCGTACTGCGGGCGATTGGTGTCCTGGTATTCGTCAACCAGCACGTAGCGATAACGGCGCTGATAGCGCTCGCGCACTTCGCTCGAAACTTTGAGCAGACGCACGGCTTCGAGAAGAAGGTCGTCGAAGTCCATGGCATTATTTTTTTCGAGCTCGACCTGGTACTGCTTGTAGATATGCGCGATGCGCTCGCTGTTTGGATCTTTTGACCCCAGGAAATAATCCTGCGGATCGACCATGTGGTTCTTGGCCCAGGAAATGCGGCCCAGCACGGTGCGCGGCGTGAGCTGCTTGATATCGAGGCCCATGCGGCGCATGACCTGCTTGACGATTCCCTGCTGATCGCTCTCATCGAAGATGGCGAAGGAGCGCGTGAGGCCCTTGCCGCCGACTTTGAGCGCTTCAATGTCGCGGCGCAAAATGCGCACGCAGAGCGAGTGGAAGGTGGCGATGAGTGGTTTGGTCAGAGAGCCGTGGGCGATGAGCCTGTCCACGCGCTCGGCCATTTCGCCGGAGGCCTTGTTGGTGAAGGTGACGGCGAGAATGGAGTCAGGCGCAACATTCTTCTCGCGCACCATCCAGGCGATGCGGTGGGTGATGACGCGAGTTTTTCCCGAGCCGGCGCCGGCCAGGATGAGCAAGGGGCCGTCAATGGACTCGACCGCGGCGCGCTGTTCGGGGTTCAGTTTATCGAGGAGCGGATGCAAGGCCAATTCCAGGCGGGAAGGTTCCTTGTTCTAGTTTATCGTTTCGGTGCCCGGATACAACCGGCGCGAAATTGGTTGCCATCTCAGACACACAGGAGAAGCCAATGGCAACAAAGTCCATCAGGAAAAAATCCCCGTCGCGCAAGAAGTCTTCCTCCGCGAAAAAGTCCCCCTCGACCCGCAAATACTCGCCTTCGGCGAGCCAGGACGTTGAGCAGGAAATGCACGAAATGAAGGAAGGCAAGCTGCAGATGGGCCGCAGCGGCAAGAAGGTGAAGAGCAGGAAACAGGCCATCGCCATCGGCCTGTCGAAGGCGCGCAGCGAAGGCAAGAAAGTCCCGCCCAGGAAGAGCTGAGCCTGAGCGCACCGGCTCAATTCTTCACCATTTCTTCTTGATCAGAGCGTCAATGCCGAAGCCGCCGTTCTCGTCGCGCGTGGCGCTGATGGCGACGCGCGGCGAGACCTGGTACTGGCCTTGAATAATCTGGTCCTGCGTGGTGGCCACGTTGGTTGAGAAGGTCACGAACAGGTTGCCGGTAACGCGCTGGCGAATGGTGATGTCGGCTCCCGGCGGTCCCTGCGCGCCACCGCCCTGCAGCACCGGGCTGATGGACAGTTGCGAGATGCCGGCGACCCGGGAAAGACGACTGGTAACCTGGCTCGACACCTGCGACGCAATCAGCGACTCCGCCTCTTCATTGGCGGGAGTGGGATTGTTAGCTGCAGCCTCAGAGGTTGAGCCGAAGGCCAGCAGGTGAATGATGTCCGTCGCCGGCAGGGCGGGATCGGAACTGTACTCGGGGTGGATGCGGCTGGCTGGGCCCTCGAAGCCCAGGTCGATCTTGTACTCCTGAATGGTGGTGGTAATGCTCAGATTGAGATCCGGCTCCGTCTGCATAGGGTTGACGAACTGAATGGTCCCACCGCTCAACACAAAGCGATTGCCGTCAAGAATAATGTCGCCGCCGCTGAGGTTGATACGGCCCAGGACGACCGGATCGGCCGCGGTGCCGCGAACTTGCAGATTCGCCGAACCGTCAATGCTCAACTCTCGACTCACAAGATTCATGGCGCTCGTGGACCTTACAGCCAGGTTGAGCTTGAGATTTTGCGTGAATCCCTGCGAGGGCGGAGCCGCGATTCCGCCGGAGAGCTGACCGGCAAAGCTGGTCAGGTCAAACGCGGGCGTGAATGAGAGATTCGTCAGGTTCACTGTTCCGCCCAGCACGGCGGCGGTTGTCGTGCCGTCGAGGCGAATGTTGGCGTCAATGTCCTCGCGCATTCCCTGCGGGTACAACATGCGGATGCCCTTGGCCGCCATGCCCAACGCAAAATCCAGGTTGGGGCGGTATTGCACTCCACCTTGCATGGTGACGGTTCCCCCGCCCACTTTGCCCTCGAAGCTGGCGACATTGATGCGGTCCGTGGTGAGTTTCAATACGCCGTTGCCGTTTTGCAGCCCCACCGGCAGCGAGGGATCGGAGTAGTTCGCGTCCACAATGTCGATCTCTCCGCCGATGTTGCCGCCTTTGGTCACGACGCCATTGGAATCGATGTTGAGCTTGATTTGCCCGGAGCTGGCGATCTCCGGATTGAACAACTGCGCCAGTTGCAGATTGATGGCGCCGCGGAGCTGAAGCGACATGGGCTGATTGCCGGCCGTGGGAATGTGTCCCTGGAAATGGAGATCGGTGTCGGTACCTTCAATCGAGCCCGGTTGCACATCGAGCACGCCGTCGCGATAATTCACTTGGATGGGCGTGGGCGCTGCTAGGTGAACCTTGTCCTGGTAGGCCACGTTGAAAACCGGAATGGTGATGTGCGCTTGAAGCTCCTTGATGTCTTTGAGCGGGCCGTGAAGCGTGGCCTGAATCTGCGTCTGGCCGCTGATGTCGCTGGCTTCATCGGGCGAGTAGAGGGCCAGAATGGGTTGCAACGAAAGCACCGGGGTGTTGAGCGATGCGTCGGCAAGAAAGTCGCCGCTGAGATGGACGGTGGCCTGGGCCTGAATGGGAGTATTGAGCGCCGTGGAAGAAAACGACGCATTGGCTACGTGGTTGGCGAGGTTCAACTGCAGTTTGAGCGCGGAGATGGTTTGCTTTGCAACCGTGAGCGACGGCGACTCGACAATGGCCTCGAGTTCCGGATTATCGAAGCTGCCCTGGCCGCTGGCGTTGAGCGCAAGCACCCCGTCGGCTTTGACGTTGTGGGATTTCATGGCTGCGAGCTGGCTCAGGTTAATTCCAGGCGAAGTGAGCTGCGCGGTGTATGTCCGCTGCTTGGGCTGAATGGTGAAGTTGGCCCGGACCGTTCCAGCCGGCGCCTGCACGGAGAGATTGGCCTGCGCCTGGGCGCCATTTCCTGAGAAATTGATTGCGATCGAGTTCACCGGCTGCTGATAAGCGGTCACGCCGGTCAGATCGAGACTGCCTTTGCCTTCCGGATTCATCACAGTTCCGTGCAGGCTCACGTTGGTCTTGAGGGTTCCGGTCACCGGCAGTTGCTTGCCGGTAAACTTCACCAGGTCGGCGATTGCGATGTGCGAGGCATTGAGCTCGACCTGAATCGAGCTCTGCTTGCTGAAAGCCCATTGGTGAAGGGTAGTGCGCGCGTTGAGAGCGATGTGGCCGCGCGGCGCGGGCTCAAGCACCGCGTTTTCGAGAGCAGCGTGATCCGGGCTTGCATCCACGCCGGTCCGCACCAGCTTCCAATCGGATCCGTTGACGTGCAGGTTCATGGCTGTGAGTTGACCGGTGAGATGCGGCGCGGACATGGAGCCCTGCACATGTCCATCGAACGATGCGGTTCCTGACATGTCCAGCGGTTGCTGGCCGGAAGCCGGCGGCCCGAACGCATTCGCCATCTCACTTAGCTCGTGCAGGTCGCCTGCCTGAAGCCGCACGGCGAGGCTGGAGTGCTTGCTGATGGTTCCGTTGAAGGTGAGATCGGTTTGCGTGGTGCGGATGTAACTTCTGGCCAGTGCAAGTTGGCCATTGCTGTTGTTGTAGGTGGCATGAAGGTCGCTGTTGACGGGAATGACCGCTGCGGTTGTTGCATTCGAAGGCTGGCCGGCTACTCTGCCATTGATGGTCGCGTCGGCACGGGCCATCAGGTCGGCCATGGTTTTGCCCCACGTGGCCGAGACGTTTGCATTCAGCGTTCCAGCCAGCGAGACGCCCGGTGTGGCGGCGGATTTTCCGGCCTCCTGCTTGAGCTGCGCAAGCGAAACATTGTGTATGTCAGCCGTGAACTTTGAATGCGAGTTACCGCCCAGGCCGGTGATAGCGCCCTGCGCTCTAATCTCGCCGCCCAACACACCGGCGTGGAGCCCCTGCAACGCGGCATTTCCATGATCGAGTGAATAACGCGCGCCCAGATTGGTGATCTGAGCTTGGGCCGCGGATGTTTCCACATCAAGGCGCTTGCTGGTCAGATCGCCCTTGAGCACAACGGACTGGAGCAGTGGCTGGTTGAGCTGTTTCTGGTATTGCATGGAGCCGGAAGCGCGGATAATGCCTGCAGGAATCGATGCGTCCTTCAGCAGTTGACGAAACTGGCCGCCATCGATGGCGATGCGATACTGCGCGTTCACCGCCGGATTGGTTCCGTAGTTCTGGATGGTGGCAGAGAGGACAGCTTGCGAATCGCCGCTGGATAGAGTTGCATGCTGCAAGTCAAAGGTGGCCGGGGTGAGCGTGAAGGCGGCGTCCAAGCTATTGGGAATCGTGTGGTACACGCCGTACTTCAAGCGGCCGTCGGAATAAGAGAGCGCTCCGCTGTACATCTGCTGCGGTCTGCTGAATGCCGCATGCAGATCGACCTGGTAGAGATCGGCCGCCAGAGAACTGGGTTTGCTGTTGTAGAAAATCTCCCCACCGGCAAGCACGGCATGGCGAATGCCAAGATTGAAAATCTCGTTGTTATTGCTGCTGCTCTTGCTGCTGCTGGTGAAGCTGGGGATATTCGAAACCCCATTCTTATCGACGTAGATCCACGCCACCGGGTGATCGATGCGCAGGCTGCTCAAATACCACCGGCCTGCCAGTAGAGATACGACATGCACGCCCACCTCAATATGATTGACCTGGAGCAGCGGAGGATTGGGATGCGGGCCGGCGCCATCGACCTTGAGCCCGTACAGATCGACGCTGAGCGGATACCAATGAAGCACCAGGTTCTGGAGATGCACGGGCACAGCCAGCGCCTTGGTGGCCTGGCTCTGGGCCAAGTTCATAATGGCGCGGTGCTCGCCGTCTGTGTTCACCAGTGAAGCAAGCAGCAAAAGGGCGAGCACGACGAAAGTGAACACACCGAAGACGGACCAGCCGGCGATGCGCAACCAGCGATGTTTATGCCGGGCTGGCGCAGGAGGCCCGGAATCGGGATCGTCGGGTTGGGATGCATAATCTAGAGCTGCATTCATAAAGACCTCTCAAAATGCCTGCCCGATTCCAATAAAATATTGCAGTGAATAGTGCTGCACGGGGCTGGTGTTCGGCTCTGCCGTCAGATCCTTGCCCAGGTCAAAGCGGATGGGACCGACCGGCGTGTTGTAAGTAAACCCTACGCCGATGTTGTTCGAATAGAGGGTTGAAAAGTCATGAAATCCCACCGACGGAAAGACGCTGCCGCCATCGTAGAAGGGCACAATGCGAAGCCCCTTCTTGATAAAGGAAAGCGGGATGCGCGCTTCAGAGTTGACGATCAGCAACTCGTTGCCGCCGGTGGGAAACGGAATGGTGACCCCGCACGACGACGTGCCGTCAGGGCATATATAGACAGGGCGCTGCGGCCCGGCGCTGTCCAGCGGAATGCCGCGCAATGAGTTGCCGCCACCGGTGAAAAATGCCTGGCTCAAGGGTACGAAGCTGTTGTGAAACGGCTGCGCCAACCCGATGCGGATGCTGTTTGCCCAGACTACGTTGTGTATCGCTGTTTTGTAGAATGCCGCCTGGCCGGTCAGCTTGGCGAAATCCACATTCGAGCCCAGCTTGCTGGAGTTGAGGTCGAACTCCGCGGTTGCAAAGACTCCGCGGTGTTCGTTCATCGGATCATCGCGCGTGTCGCGTGTGAAATTGGCAGACAGCGTGGAGAGCTTGACGTGATCGTCTTCGGCCGGGACAAGCTGGGCCAGCAGCACATGCGTCAAATCCGTCTTGCTGTAGCTGTAGCGGAAAAGTACCAGATTCTTCTGGCTGCGATCGATTGGGCGCTGGAATTGAAGGCTGGCCGTGGCAATCTGCGCGGAATAGATGGGATTCTCTTCGTTCCGCTCGATGGAAACATCAGTCGTAGCCTTCCACGGAGACCAACGGAAATCAGGGTCGATGTAATAGAAGTGCCCGCTCTGATCCAGCCGACCGGCGAATGCGGTGACCGACAGGGACTCGCCCTTGCCGCGCAGATTGTTGCGCGTGTACTGCGCGGTGCCGCGCGGACCATAGAACGTGTTTTCGTTGGTCTTGAAGTTCGCAGGCAGCCCGATGGGCGGAAGATTCGGCAGGGCAACCGTGCCGCTGGGAATGCTGCCGCCCCGCTCGATGACCTCGAAGCCGAATCCGTACTGGAACTCGTTGCGGGCAGCCTCATGCACTTTCACGAGCACATCCGCTTTGGTCTGGGTGGTGATTTCGCGCTTGGGATCAACCTCGGCCCAATCGAACACGCCGGTGTGGTTGTAGAGGTTGGTGCCTGCCTTGAGCAGAGCGGATTCCGTCAGCGGCTGGTCCGGCTTGATGGACGAGATATCTCCGTTGATGAGGCGCTGAAGCGTGTGCACGCGGCCCAGGGTGATGACGTCACTGGTGAACACGCGCGGCCCTTCGTTAATGTGGTACACAACATTGATGTGATGCGGGTCCTGCCTGGACACATCGGAAGCGGTTTCGCGGAAGCTGACATTTAGATATCCGGCGCGCAGGTAATTGGCAATAATGGTGGTGCGATCCTCTTCCACATGCGCCTGCGAATACGGCTGCCCGGCCTGTACCTTCAGCCCCTGCGGCGCGAACTTGGCTTCAGGGAAAGTGGCATCGCCTTCAATGGCCACTGCATTGACCATATTGCGCGGGCCTTCATTCACACGGAACGTGACCTGAATGTTTCCAGCCTGCGTCTGCACCGATGAGGTGACCTTTGCATTGCTGAATCCCTCCGCCTGATAAATAGCGGTCAGGTTCTTAATGCTGGTACTGACAAGAGCATTGCTGAAATCTCCAGGCGAAAAAAGACGCTTCTTCTCGACCGCGATGCTGGGATCGAGCTTGGAAGCCGGGATGTTTTTGTTGCCGGTCAAATGCACAGCCGTGACTTTGTGTTTGTTCTCCTTTTCAATTTGGTAGAGGATGGCGTCTCCGGCCGGCCCGGTCTTGAGCTGCGAGTCGACCTTCACGTTGAAGTAGCCCTTTTTCTGGAAGTAGGAGATGAGCGCCTGGCGCCCCTCCTGCACCGTCTCCGGATCGACTCCGACGCCCTGATAGACAGGCAGCAGATCCTTCTTGTCCCAACTCCAGACGTGCGCGCCGGTGATCTTTACCTTGGTCTTGACGCCAGGATGGATGATGAAGTGAATGTCGGCGCGGTTGGTGTCAGCCTGATATTGAGCGCCCAGGAGCGAAACCTGCGCGCCCAGATAGCCCTGGCCTTGAAGCAGCGACTGCAGGTAGTGCACAGCATGATTGAGCGTGGAGTGGTGAAAAGCTTTACCGGGCCGCACCGCCGAACCGCGCAGCCGCGCCCATAGCGTGGTCAGCTTGTGTTCCAGCTGGGCCTCCTGCGCAGGGTTTCCACCCTGCATGAATACGGTTCCGAACTTCGCTTGCTTGTCGAGGGTTACTTGAAAGTTGATGTTGGCGATGGCGTGGGGACGATCGACATCGACATGCGTATCCACCGTGGCTTTAAAGAACCCCTCCTGCCTGAAGAAGTGCTCCAGGCTGTGCCCGTCTCTCTCCACTTCTGTTGCATCGAAGGGCTTCTGGACCGGATAGTTGGAAGCTTGAATCAGCTCAGAGTAGGCGAAGCGGTGCGCGCCTGGAAATCGGTAGATGCCGAACCAAACCGCCGGCTCAAGAACGTAGATGACCCGGACGCCATTGGCCTCAGGCTCAGCGACAATGCGCACTTCTTTGAATTTCCCCCGGGCCTGAAGGGCCGCAGCCGTATGCTCCACCGCTTCCGCGGAGAACGGCTGACCCGGTTTCTGTTCCATGAGAGATGTGAATTGGGAAGGGTTCAAATCCGGCTGGCCCGCGAGTTCAACAGAAGAGACGGTCTGCCCTTCGTAAGAAGAAAGCATGGCATTTGTGCTGGGCGTATTGGCCGGCACCTGCTTTGCAATGGGGGACTCCGAGGTGTTCGTGGCGGGTGCGGAAGGAGCCTGCACTTGAAGCAGCGGCGCGCGCCACGCGAGAGCCGGAAAAGCTCCGAGAAGGCAGATTGCGCAGCGCACCAAGGCTGTGCGATGGCCGCCAACTGCGCGCGTTATCGCATTGCAAGCGGACAGATGGCGCCCCCACATCACCCTGAGGTACGATGCGCTCAAAACAGGGATGGTTTGATTCTGTGGGAGCGGGCAACGCAACCACTGAAGCGCGAATCCGCAAGGCCATCGGCGCGCCCGGCGCGCGCATCCATACCAGAAAACGAACCCGGAAATGGGGATGGCATTGCCAAGCTACAACACGGACTCCGCTGAGTTGCGCGAGCGGCGCGTGTGGCGCATTGTGGCGCATTCCCCGCTCCCTTCGCTCTGGCACCTTCAAGGCAGCTCGTTGAAAGAGATCGCGCAGCATACATGGCAGGCACTTCAGGATGATCGTGTCTTCGCGCGCGCGGCGGAACTGGGTTTCTATTTTTTCTTCGCGCTTTTTCCGGCTCTGTTTTGCGCCGTTTCGATCTTTGGCCTGGTCGTCAAGTCGGCGCACCAGATTTATTTCCAGTTGATGGGGTATCTCTCGATCGTCGCCCCGCCTTCCGCCATGGCGATCGTAAAGCACACCTTCGACCAGACAACCATGGGCGCCAGCTCCCGCAAAATCACATTCAGCCTGATGGGCGCCATTTGGACCGCATCGGTGGGGATCTCCGCGATTCAGGACGCGCTCAATGACCTCTACAAGATTAACGACACGCGGTCGTACCTCGGTGCCCGGATCAAGGCGATCGGATTGACGTTCGTTGTGACGGCGATGGTGACCACCAGTTTCGGCGGCATCTTCGGCGCTGAATTTATCGGTGGATTCGTAAAAGAACACCTCCAGACCCCAATGGCATCGGAGATTGCCGACATCGGTACCCGCATGGCGGCGTGGACGGTGGCAGTCTTGCTGCTTTTGCTGGTTTTCGCAGTCATTTATTATTGGGCCCCTGACTGGCGCAGGCGGCGCTGGCGCTGGTTCACCCCCGGAAGCACCATCGGCGTGGCAGCCTGGGTATTCGCGTCCTACGTCCTGCGCATCTATCTCCAGCACTTCAATAACTACGCCGTCACCTATGGATCTCTGGGGGCTGTCATCATCCTGTTGATGTGGTTCTACATCACTGGACTCATGCTCCTGGTGGGCGGAGAGATCAACAGCGAGATCGAGGCTGCGGCGGTGAGGCAACGGCTGGCATCCCATCGCAGAAATACGGCCAGGCCGGGACGTGCGGCATAAGCAGAACCCAGTATTTGTCCAGCCCTCCTTTTGTTGCCGCTGTGCATCTGCTTTAAGTGCCCCGGTTGCGGCACGCTTGAGGTGTGCCTCTTTCGCAGTGTGCCTCATTTCGCACCACAAGCGCAGGTTATCCCGGCATGGTTGAAACATCTCCACAGGAGTCAGTGTCTGCCGGCAAAGGCGCGGCGCGCCGGGCGGCCAATCGCTCATCGGCGCACCGCATCACGGTCTGCCCCATCTCCCGGCATCCCGGATTTATCGCTACCCTGGAACGGCTGCTGGCTGGCGCGCCGTTCAAGCTGTGCCCGCTGCGCCTTGAAACCAATGCTGAGCCTAGACCGCGCCTGGTACGTGGAAATCCGCAGCACACCGAACTGCCGCGCGCCTCAGTGTTCGTTCTAGACCTGAGCACCACCAATGTGGAGACCAGCGCGCTCATCGAGCACATTCGCAGCGAGTTGCCGCAAGCCCGCATCGTGGTGGTTAAGGAAACGGCCGGAGATGAGAATGTCTTTCCCTACTTGCGCCTCGGCGTGCGAGGAGTGGTCCGCTACGCCGACGCCGAAAGCGATCTGGTGACGGCGGTGAAAACCGTCATGGACGGAGATTTCTGGGTCCAGCCCAGGCAATTGGCGCGCTTTGTCGATTGGCTGCTCGCGGCGCCGGCTTATCGCGGCGCGCTCAACGATCCCGGATCTTTGAGCCGCCGCGAGCGTGAGGTGCTGGTTGCCGTCTTGAGCGGGCTCACCAATAAAAAAATCGCATCCACCCTCAACATCTCGGAGCGCACAGTCAAATTCCATGTGTCGCATCTTTTGCAAAAGCTCGGAGCCCACCGCCGCGCCGAGCTCATTGCCAAACAGTTCAAGCTTTGGCCGGCACTCTCGTAAGCGGGTGCACATTTGAAGATACAGCACCCAATCGCGTAACGCCTCTCGCCGACTGGAATGCAAGCACGGATGCGCTCCGCGCATCACCGCCAGGTCGCAGGCTGGTCTGTGGAAAACCCGCCTCCAGTGCAAGAACCTGCACGCAAATGCAAATCATTGCGCGGTGCAATTCACCGCACTCCTGGGCCGGCACGCTCACTCCGTGTGCGTCGTCCCGATCATTGGGGGCCCGCGGGCGGGTTATCACGCATTGTGAAGATACCGCGCTGGCTGCGCATAGGGTTGTGCGCATCGGACACCAGCAAGTCAAGGCAAAAAGGTGCCGCGGCGAACGAACGTGCCGCGGCGACTGGTTAAAAATTGTTTGCAGCAGAACCTTGACCGCCGGAACTTGACTCGCTGCCCGCGACGAAAAGCTGAACTTGCTGCGTGCCGGCGCTGGCGGTGAGGCTCCGACCGCAATCGAGCGCCGCTTGGCCAGGCGAGGCTCCGGCCCTATGCGATAATCCGGAGCGGCAAAGTGATCAGGGCTGTTATCGACAATGCTCCTTCCTGTAAGGATAATTCGCAACTGTACCGTAGGAGAAAACACGTACATGTACCCGGGACTCACCCGACCGTCCCCTGCATGGACAGAAGTACAGTTTATTTCCTGTACCTGCCGCACTTCATCCTTGATTTGATTAAGAGCAAGGTTGGCAGTGCCACGGGGAGGCGGAGAAAAATTCGTGCAAGGGAGCAGGCGGCAAATTGCCAGGTCACGAGATCGTCAAAACAAATTTGTGCGCATGAACGCAAAACCCTCAAGGCGCGCACGGGCCCCAGCAGTTCTGCAGACGGGCAAAGAAATTTTCTCGTGGGCCTGTCATGTTTTGGATCCTGCAATTCCCTCTCTCAAATTCAGGGTTCTGCGGAATTGCGTTTTTTTCAGAGAAGGTTAAGCTCGCTCAGGACGTAGCCGGCTTCGGCTCTTGGAAGAACAAGGAGGACGTGCAAAATGGCGGATTCCGGCAATGTTGCTCCCCAAAGCCCGTGGGGAGGGACACTGAAGAACAAGCCCGCTGTGCCCGACAAACTGTTTACCGCGCCTGGGTCTGCGCCGGCACACGCGCTGCTTGCGCATGAGCCGCGCCCAGACGGAATTGAGCGCCTGGACGGTCGCCGCATCTTTGTCGCCGTCAGCCCCGCCATGCGCGAAGTTCGCCGCCAGGTAGAGCAGGTCGCGGGCATCGATGCAGTCGTGCTTCTGCTGGGCGAGAGCGGAACCGGCAAAGAAGTTATCGCGCGCATGATTCATAAGCTATCCAGCCGCTCGGCGCGCAAGTTTCTCAAGGTCAACTGCGCCGCGCTGCCCCTCGAGCTGCTGGAAAGCGAGCTGTTCGGCCACGAGGCAGGCGCCTTTACAGGCGCGCGCCAGGCGCGCGCGGGCAAATTTGAAATCTGCCACAAGGGCACCATTCTGCTCGACGAGATCGCGGAGATGCCGGTATCTCCGCAGGCCAAGCTGCTGCACGTGCTGCAGGACGGCGAATTTTCGCGCTTGGGCAGCGCCTGCACCATTCAGTCGGACGTGCGCGTCTTGGCTGCTACCAATGTGGATGTGCGCCAGCGCGGTGCAGAACGGAACCCTGCGCGCCGATCTCTACTACCGGCTCAACGTTTTCACCATCCAGCTGCCGCCGCTGCGCGAGCGGCGCGAAGATCTTCCCCACCTGCTCAATCAGTTCATGAGCACCTGGGCCGCCAGCTATGGGCGTCCGCGGTTCCCATCACGCGCCGCATCCTGGAAGCCTGCGCCAGCTATCCCTGGCCGGGGAATGTGCGCGAACTGGAAAACTTCGTCAAGCGCTACCTGGTGCTGGGCGATGAAAAACTTGCGGTAAGCCAACTGGACTTCCGGCCCAGCGCCGCCGGCGACCCGGTATGGAGAGCCGAGGGCGGTTCTCAGGTGGGGAAGCCCGGCAGTTGCGATCTCAAATCGCTGGTGAAAGATCTGAAGAAGGACGCCGAGCGCGCAGCCATTGTGCAGGCGCTGGAGCAGACCGGCGGAAACCGGCAGGATGCCGCCAGCCTTGCTGCGCATCAGCCTGCGCGGCTTGCACTACAAAATCCGCGTCTATGGCATAGAGTCCGCCTCCTCGCGCCCGCAGAGCCATTCTGGCCAGCGCGAAGCGGCGGCCCGCGCCCGGCGCACTGGAGGCGAGGGCATTTGCGCTTTTCCGCGCAACAGCCGGCGGAAAGCTCATCTCCGATGGACCGCGCAGGGGAGCGAGGTGGCTGGCCGCCGCGCCGACAAGCTCTGCTAGTCCGCTCACCTCCTGATGGGGTAATGACCAATTACATCAGTGCCGGCCTGGATACCCACGCGAGACCCGCATTCCTTCCCCGGAATTCTCATTCGTCACACTCCGAAAATCTGCTCGTCGCCTGGGAACCGGGTCTTGTCGAAAAAAACATGACTTTCGGGCTCCGGGAAAGCTGATAGGTTCTCGTCCGCATCTAACCTGATGAGCGACGACAAGGCCGGCCCTGCATAAGCCAATGGCTAGTCTGGGGCACAGATCTTGCCGGATTTCATCAAGGGACGCGATCCCATGCTTGGGTCGTGAGTTGACGCCATCTTGAATCATCTCTTAGGGATAAGGGTCAAGGTGCTTTGCCGGCTCGCTGCTGGTCTGGGCAAACACGCCCTGGCGGCCAGTTGCGTTCTGTGCGGCTCACGCGGCCTGGCGGGACACAGCCGTCCTGCGCCGATGGCGATGGCAGAGGATGAGGTGATTGAGAATTGCCATCCGTTGCGCATCGAAGACATTCTCGAGGCGCGCAAAAGAGGGCGGGAATTGGCCGCGCGAACTCGAATTTCTCTGCCATCGACCGCACCCTGATCGCCAGTGCCATCTCCGAGCTGGGCCGCAACATCGTTCACCATGCGGAGCACGGTGAAATCAGGGTGCGCAGCGACGAGACCCTGGGCGCCAGGGGCATTGTCATCACTGCCACGGACCATGGCCCCGGCATTCGCGATGTGCGCGGCAACTCTGCAGGAAGGATCATGGCCTTGCGCGCGCGCTGGGCCTGGGGTTGCCCGGCGTACGGCGCATCATGGACGAGTTCGAGATCGTCTCAAGACCGAGACAGGGAACCACCGTCACGGTGAAGAAATGGAAGCCACAATAGGCGGAACGGATGCTTCTCCGCTGCGAAGCGATTTTGAGCGCGAATACACTCGTGCGCTTGCCGATTACCTGTTGAGCGGAGGCGAAGCTCCGCTTGAAGAAGCATACGAGCTGGGACGTCAGTCCCTGACCGCCGGCGGCGGCGTGCTGCAGATGGTGCAGTGCTACCACCACGCCCTGGCTGCCGTGCTGCGCGAGAATCCCGTCCCAGCATGATCCTGCGGAAGCCATTGCACAAGCCTGCCAGTTCTTTGCGAAAGCATGTCGCCGTTTGAGATGACCCATCGCGCCATCGGCGACGCCAATACAGCCCTGCGCAAACTCAATGAAACCCTCGAGGAAGAGGTGCAGCGCATCGCCCTGGCGCTGCACGACGACGCCGGCCAGCTCATGGTCGCCGTTCACCTGAGCCTGGACGAGGCCACGCGCGATCTGCCCCCCGAAGTGCAGGCCCGCATGAGCGGCGTGAAAACGCTGCTGGGATTGGTGGAGGAGCGTATCCGCGATCTGTCCCACGAGCTGCGCCCTGCCATGCTCGATCATCTGGGCCTGGTGCCGGCCGTCGAGTTCCTGGCCGCAAACTTCGGCCAGCGCACCGGATTGCACATCACCGTCGACTCCTCACTGAACGGGCAGGCTGCCACCCGAATTCGCCATCGCCTTCTATCGCGTGATTCAGGAAGCGCTGACCAACGTCCGCCGCCACGCCCGCGCCACCCGCGTTCGCATCCAGATTGGCAGGCGCGGCAACTGGATTCGCTGCCAGGTGACCGACAACGGCGCGGGCTTTGACCCTGCCAGCACCGTCAATTCCGGCCTGCCCGGACTCGGACTTCAGGGCATCAGGGAACGTATGAATGCCCTGGGGGGCAAACTACGCATCCAATCTGCTGAAGGGCATGGTACGAAGCTGGAGATCACTGCGCCCTTACAACAGGTGAATCATGCCGATTCAGATACTCCTCGCCGACGACCATCCGGTAGTTCGTGATGGCCTCCGCGCCATTCTGGAGCGCGAAGGATTTAGGGTCGTGGCGGAAGCCTCGAACGGCCGCGAAGCCGTGGAATGGGCCGAGAAACTCCATCCCGACGTGGCTGTTCTCGACCTTTCAATGCCTTTCTTGAACGGCATTGACGCCGCCCGCGAGATTCGTCGCGTCTCGCCGGCAACCAAAACCATCATGCTCACCATGCACACCGAGCGGCAGTTCATCCTCGAGGGATTGCGCGCCGGAACCCGCGGCTTCGTAATGAAGACGCGCAGCGCCGAGGAGCTGGTGCACGCCGTGCGGGAAACTGCGCGCGGCGGCAGCTACTTCAGCCCCGAGGTCACCCAGGCCGCGGTGGAAGCCTACCAGAACAAGTCGGAGCTCCCCGAGGATCCGCTCACGCCCCGCGAGCGCCAGGTACTGCAACTCATCGCCGAAAGCAAAACCACCAAGGAAATCGCGGCTCTCCTGGAGATCAGCGTCAAGACGGTGGAAACCTATCGCAGCCGCATCATGGAAAAACTGGGCATCCATGAAACCGCCGGAGTGGTGCGCTACGCCATCCGCCACGGCGTCGTGCAGCCATAAGGGCAGCCCGTCAGCAGGTCAGCATGGGCCCGCCAGATGCATCCGTGGGCGTGTGAGCCGCTCCGTCTATTCCTGCCCCAGAAGTTTGGCACCACGATTTCACCGCGGCTCGTTCTCCTCCATGCGCACGCTCCGTAACGCGTGCCCGCCTGGCCACGCCCGCGCGGCGACCCCGCACTGCTTCCCTGCTTTGCATGATCCTCTGCGAGCGCAGCCATCGATGCGACACTCGATGAATCTGTGCAATCCAGACGAATGCGCGGGGGCAGCGTCGCGCCGCTGTTGCCCAGCCGGAGCAATTTGCGCGATCTTTATTGGACAAGCGACCAACCAGTCACGCATCATTCAAGCAACGGCTGCAATCCGCCCCAGGCGATCCGCGGGCCACGAGCACCATCTCCGGCGAGGACACGGGCTCAGAGGGATGCCTCCGTGACAAACAGACCGGGCGAAGCGGTTCCAAGCCAGTCAGCAGGCCGGCAACGTAGCGATTTCATGGGCAGGTGAGATGACGGAAGCTCTCAAGCTCGACAACGAAGTGGGTTCGGCGATTGACAAGGACGCGCCGCGCGCCAAAGTCAATCGCGAGGCGCTGTTGCACCTGATGGCAGAACTGCGCGAGCAGGAAAATGTCATCCGCCAGGGCGGCGGCGTAAAAGCTGCTGAAGCGCAGCGCGCCAAAGGGCGGCTCACCGTGCGCGAAAGGCTGAAGCTGCTGCTCGATGAAGGAACCGAGTTGTTTGAATTAGGCCTGTGGGCGGCGCACGGTATGTACAGCGAATACGGCGGAGCACCCAGCGCCGGCGTGGTTACGGGCCTGGGGCGCGTGAGCGGCCGCCTGTGCATGATCGTCGCCAACGACGCAACCGTTAAAGCGGGCGCGTTTTTCCCCATGACGGCCAAGAAGGTTTTGCGGGCGCAGACCATCGCCATGGAAAACCGCATTCCCACGCTCTACCTGGTCGATTCCGCCGGCGTGTTTCTGCCCCTGCAGGAAGATGTTTTCCCCGACACCGACGACTTCGGCCGCATCTTCCGCAACAACGCGGTGATGAGCGCGATGGGAATCCCGCAGATCACGGCCATTATGGGCATGTGCGTGGCCGGCGGTGCGTATCTGCCGGTGATGACCGATACGGTGTTGATGACCGAGGGCTCAGGCTTGTTTCTCGCCGGCCCTTCGCTGGTGCAGGCGGCCATTGGACAAAAGACCGGCGCGGAAGAACTGGGCGGCGCAGCCATGCACGCAGAGATCTCCGGCACCGTGGATTTCAAAGAACCCAACGATCACCTCTGCCTGGCGCGCTTGCGTTCGCTGGTAGAGAAGATAGGCGACCGGGGAACAAGGCCTGAAGTGTTTCGACGCCGCACCTTCGATCGCGCACAGGATGGGCCCAGGTTTGCGGGCGATGAGGTGTATGGCCTCATCAATCCAGCACCGGGCGCGAGCAATGTTTACGACATCCGCGAGGTCATCGCGCGCATCGTGGACCGCAGCGAGTTCGACGAGTACAAGCAGGAATTCGGGCGCACGGTGCTGTGTGGCTACGCCTGGATTGGCGGCCATGCCGTGGGTATTGTCGCTAACCAGAAAACCAACCAGCGCGATACCGTCGCCATGGGGCCGGCGGCCGGCGCCATGAAGATCGAGGTCGGCGGAGTCATCTACACCGAGGGCGCGCAAAAAGCTGCGCGCTTCATCATGGACTGCAATCAGAATCTCGTCCCGTTGATTTTCCTGCACGACGTCAACGGTTTCATGGTGGGCAAGGACGCGGAGTGGTCGGGAATCATTCGCGCCGGCGCCAAGATGGTCTCCGCCGTGAGCACCAGCGTGGTGCCAAAGATCTCAGTGATTGTGGGCGGAAGCTTTGGCGCCGGCCATTACGCCATGTGCGGCAAGGCGTACGACCCGCGCTTCCTGTTTGCGTGGCCCACTGCGCGCTACGCTGTGATGAGCGGCGCGTCGGCCGCCGCCACGCTGGCCGAGGTGCGCGCAAAGCAACTGGAGCGCACTGGCAAAAAGCTCTCGGAAGCGGAGAAGACGGCGATTCAAGAGGAGATTCGCGC
Source organism: uncultured Acidobacteriaceae bacterium (assembly GCA_963725975.1). Taxonomy (GTDB): domain Bacteria; phylum Acidobacteriota; class Terriglobia; order Terriglobales; family Acidobacteriaceae; genus Telmatobacter. The sequence goes on from CAVSBA010000002.1 coordinate 322,906, forward strand.
TGACTACGATGCCCAGGCCGATCCCCGCTATGGCGCCGCGCGTTTGTGGATCGACGCCATCATCGATCCGGCCAAAACCCGCGAGGTGCTGATTGAGGCTCTCCAGGCTTGCGCGCTCAACCCGGAGGTTCCGCGCTTCAATCCGGGCGTGCTGCAAACGTAACGATCAGGGAACAGAGATCGGTCCCGCATCCGGCATCTTATTCAAAAGGGTGAGGGGGCGCGATGAGTGTTTTTGCGCAAGGAGCCTTCCATGAAGCTCGAACTACCGCAGCAAGAGAGTCTCTATCCATTTGTATTGACCGAAGAGCAGGAGCAGCTGCGGCACGAGATTCGGGCTTTTGCGGACCGTGAGGTTGTGCCCAACAGGATGAGGTGGGACGAGACCTCTGAGTTCCCCATGGACGCCGTGAAGCAGCTGGGCAAGATGGGCCTGTTGGGCATCATCTTCCCTCCCGAGTACGGCGGCGCCGGGCTGGGCTACGTGGACTACGTGCTGGCCATTGAAGAGCTCTCCGCTGCCGACGGTTCGCTGGGCATCACGGTAGCAGCCCACAATTCGCTGGGCACAAATCACATTTTTCTTGCCGGGAATGAAGCGCAGAAGCGCAAGTACATCCCGCGGCTGGCGGGCGGCGAGTGGCTGGCGGCATGGGGGCTCACAGAACCAGGGTCCGGATCGGACCCCAGCAGTGCGCGCACCACTGCAGTGAAGAAGGGCGACCGGTACATGCTGAATGGCAACAAGACTTTCATCACCAATGGCCACTATGCGGACGTGGCTGTGGTGATTGCTGTGACCGACAAGAGCAAAGGCACGCACGGTCTTTCGGCTTTTGTGGTCGAGAAAGGCACCAGGGGATTCCGGCCCGGCAAGAAAGAGAATAAACTCGGCCTGCGCGCCAGCGACACCAGCGAATTGATCTTCGAAGATTGCGAAATCCCGGCGGAGAATCTGCTCGGCAACGAGGGCGAAGGATTCATCGACGCCATGCGCGTTCTGGACGGAGGTAGAATCTCAATTGCGGCGCTGGCGCTGGGAATCGCACGCGGCGCGCTGGACGCAGCCCTCAAATATGTCAAGGAGCGGCGGCAGTTCGGCAAAGCGATTGCGGAGTTTCAGGGGATCCAATGGAAGCTGGCCGACATGGCCACGGAGCTCGACGCCGCGCGATTGCTCACGCAGCGGGCCGCGGTGCTCAAAGATGCGGGGCGCACGGTGACGCGCGAATCGTCCATGGCCAAGCTGTTCGCGAGCGAAGCGGCCGTGCGCATCTGCGATGAGGGTGTGCAGTTGTTCGGCGGCTACGGCTTCATCAAAGATTACCCGGCGGAGAAGTATTATCGCGATGTGAAGCTGTGCACCATCGGCGAAGGCACCAGCGAAATTCAGCGCATGGTGATTGCGCGTGAAATTTTGAAGGTCTCTCCGTCCAGAGGCTAGCGTGGAGAACGAATGCACGAGCCTGTCAAAATTGTCGAATGCCCTCGCGACGCCTGGCAAGGATTGCCCGCGCAGATTCCTGCGGATGTCAAAGCCGCCTATCTGCGCAAGCTCATCGACGCGGGCTTTACCCACATTGACGCGGTGAGTTTCGTTTCGCCCAGGGCCGTGCCCCAGATGGCGGACTCCGAGCGCGTGCTCCAGATCCTGAAGCCGCCGGCAAGTGTCGAAATCATCGGCATCGTCGTCAATGAAAAGGGCGCGGAGCGGGCCATCGCCACCGGCGCCGTGCGCACCCTGGGATTTCCCTATTCGATATCGCCGGAGTTCCTGCGTCGCAATCAGCATCAGTCCCCGGAAGAATCGCTTGAGGTCATCACCGCAATAAACGCGTGCGCTGCCGATGCGGGTCTCGACACTGTCGCGTATATCTCCATGGCTTTCGGCAATCCCTATGGCGATCGCTGGAGCGACGGCGCGGTTGTGGCTGCGTGCGCGCGGCTCGTCGATGCGGGGGTGCGGCGCATTTCCCTGGCCGACACCGTAGGTATGGCAGGCGAGCAACAGATCACGCAGACTGTTGGCGCCGCTCTGGCCGCTCATAAGGAAATCGAAATCGGCGCTCACCTCCATGCGCGGCGCCAAGATGCCGCAGCGCGGGTGCGCGCAGCCTACCATGCAGGTTGCCGGCGATTCGATGCCGCCATTGGCGGGTTGGGCGGCTGCCCGTTTGCGCAGGACGCGCTGGTGGGCAATGTGCCCACGGAAGTTCTAATGGCAACCCTGGCGGAATGCGGCGCCGCGTTGCCGAACCTGCGGCCCCTCGATCCTTTGATCGTGGCCAGCGCCGCAATTGCGCATTGCGGCGCCGCTGCGGATTAGCAGTGAATGTTTGCGGCTGTGGGATCAGAGAATCCCTGAAGGGAGCCCAGCGTTGGATTTCACCACGATCGCAGTTACCGATCACGATTCTATCCGCACCATTATGCTTCATCGGCCGGAGCGGCGCAATGCCATGACGCCGGAGATGCAGATGGAGTTGATTGCTGCACTCGAAGACACCGCCTCGAGCGCTGCCCGCGTCCTGGTGCTGAGCGGCGCGAATAATGCGTTCTGCTCCGGACTCGACATTGCGGTGCTCGGCGAGATGAGCGATAAAACGGCGCTTGAATATCGCGCCGATGCCGAGCGCATCGCGCGCCTCTTCCTGGCGCTCTACGAACTGCCCGTCCCTACCATCGCGGCGGTGCATGGGCCGGCCATTGCAGGCGGCGCAGGCCTCGCCATCGTATGCGACTTCACGCTGGCCACGCACGAGGCCAGGTTCGGATTCACCGAAGTGCGCATCGGATTTGTCCCCGCGCTAGTTTCCTCATTTCTCGCCTTGCAGATCGGCGGCAAGCGCAGCCGCGACCTGCTGCTTACCGGACGCATGATCGATGCGGAAGAAGCGCAGCGCATGGGCTTGGTAAACCAGATTGTGCCGCACCAGCAACTTGCGCCGGCTGTTCAGTTGCTCGCGGAAACGCTGCTGGCCAACAGCCCGCAATCGCTGGCTGCCACAAAACGCCTGATCGTGATGCAAAACAAGGCCTGGCTTGATGCTGCCATTGAAGCCGCTCTCGAAGTCAATGCGCAATCGCGCGAGACAGCGGATTTTCGCGAGGGAGTTGCTGCCTTCCTGGAAAAGCGCAATGCGGTTTGGAGCAAGTAACGGCCGCGATCGAAAGCGCAGCGGCGCAACCAATGCGACCGTAGAAATCAAATGCCGAGCGCGAGTTTTGCAATCACCGCCAGCTGCATGAACGAAGTGCCCTCGTAAATCTTCCCGATCTTTGCGTCGCGGTATAGCTTTTCTACCGGGTAATCGCGAACAAAGCCGGCCCCGCCCAATACTTCCACCGCCAGGCTGGCTACCCGTTCGGCCACCTGCGACGTAAAGTATTTGCACATGGCAGCTTCTTTGCGGAAGGGCAAATTCGCATCCTTCAATCGCGCCGCGTTATAGACCAGCAGACGCGCAGCCTCAATCTCCGTCGCCATTTCCGCAAGCTGAAACTGCATGGCCTGAAACTCCACCAGCGGCTTGCCGAATTGCTTGCGCTCTTTAGCGTAAGCCACGGCGTGCGCCCACGCGCCCTCAGCCAGGCCCAGCATCTGGCCTCCAATGCCGATGCGTCCCTCGTTGAGCGTTTCGATGGCGATCTTGTAGCCTTTGCCGATTTCGCCCAGCAGTTGCGATCGTGGAACCACGCAGCCGTCAAAGATGAGTTCGCAGGTGCTGCTGGCGCGAATGCCCAGCTTGTCTTCCTTGCGGCCCACCGTAAATCCGCGCATTCCCTTCTCCACCAGGAACGCCGTGATGCCCCGGTAACCGGCCGCGGGATCGATGGTGGCAAAAACAATAAACAGGCCGGCTTCGTTCGAATTCGTAATCCACAGCTTGCGGCCGTTCAGAATGTAATCGCTGCCGCGATTGTCCGCGCGCGTTTGCAGCGCGAACGCATCGGAGCCCGAGCCCGCCTCGCTCAGCGCATAAGCGCCGGCCATCTCCGTCGCCAGCCGCGGCAAATAGCGCTGTTTCTGTTCTTCGCTCGCCCAGCGCAGCAGCGCATTGATCACCAGCGTATTCTGCACGTCCACCAGTACGCCCACTGAGGGATCAACTGCCGAGATGGTCTCCACCGCCAGCATGGCATCGAAAAACGTGCCGCCGCTGCCACCGTACCGTTCAGGGATTTCAATGCCCATCACTCCAAGTTCGAAGAGACGTCGAATGAGCGCCGCATCGAAGTGCTGCTCTTCGTCCATGCGGCGGACCAGCGGTGCGATTTCCTTTTCCGCAAACTGCCGTACCGTGTCACGAAAGAGAATTTCGTCTTCGTTCAGTTCGGTGATCGGGCGGTTCGCGGAGAGAGGAAGCACGCGCATCTCCAGGTTGGATGGTTCAGGTTGGATGATCTTCGACGCCCCATGACGCAGTCTCGGGACTAGAGTATTATGACAGAGGGTTTTGGGCTTGTCGGCAATCCTTTTCCTCTTTCCCCATCTTTGGTTCAAGCCACCATGCTGCTCGCTGAGCTGGTCCGACGCTACATCGAGGAGTTGTCATGCAGATTCGGGGCCACGTCTTTCTGGTCACCGGCGCAGCGTCAGGGCTGGGCGCCGAAGTTTCGCGCATGATCGCGCGCGAAGGCGGCTCCGTGGTGGGCCTGGATGTGAACCGGGCCTCGGCCAGCTCGCTTGCTCAAGAGCTGGGCGCATCTGCGGTTTTCCTCACATCCGATGTGACCAAAGAGTCCGATGGCCAGGCGGCCGTCGACACCGCGCTAGGCACCTTCGGTCATCTGCATGGGCTGGTAAACTGCGCCGGGATTGCCCCGTCGGAAAAGGTGCTGGCACGCGAGGGTCCGCATGCCCTGGACAATTTTGCCCACGTCGTGAATATCAATCTCATCGGAACCTTCAACATGATTCGCCTGGCGGCCGCCGTCATGGCGCGAGAAGATCCGCTCGAAGACGGCGAGCGCGGCGTGATTGTCAATACCGCCTCTGTGGCTGCCTTCGAGGGCCAGATTGGGCAGGCCGCTTATGCCGCTTCAAAAGGCGGCGTGGTGGCCATGACGCTGCCCATCGCGCGCGAGCTGGCGCGCTACGGGATTCGCGTAGTGACCATCGCGCCTGGACTTTTTGATACGCCCATGATGGCCGCATTCCCGCAGGAGGTGCAGGACGCCCTGGGCAAGAGCGTGCCCTTCCCGCAGCGCCTGGGCAAGCCCGGTGAGTATGCGGCGCTGGTCAAGCTGGTCTGCGAAAACATCATGCTCAATGGAGAAACCATCCGCCTCGACGGCGCCCTGCGCATGGCGGCGCGATGACACACCTTCATAGGGAAGACCTCAACCGCCTCGCTGGTTGCAGCATCCAATGGGTCGTGGGACCGCGCAAGAATTATGTTGATCGATGATCCGATTGTGATTGCAGCAGCGGCGCGAACGCCCATGGGCGCGTTTCAGGGAGACCTGAAAAGCGCCGCCGCTTATGAACTTGGCGCGGTGGCCATTCGTGCTGCCTTGGAACGCGCCGCCATGCCCTCCGAATTTGTGGAAGAGGTCATCATGGGCTGCGTTCTGCCGGCTGGACAGGGGCAGGCGCCCGCGCGGCAGGCCGCCTTAGCAGCAGGGCTGCAGCTTTCAGCCGGCGCCACAACCGTAAACAAGATGTGCGCCTCGGGAATGAAAGCCGTCATGCTGGGGCACGACCTGATGCTGGCAGGCAGTGCAAAAGTTGTGGTGGCGGGCGGCATGGAGAGCATGAGCAACGCCCCCTATTTGCTGGACCGCGCACGTTCCGGCTATCGCATGGGCCACGGACGCGTGCTCGACCACATGTTTCTCGACGGCCTGGAAGACGCATACGAAAAAGGCCGGCTGATGGGCACCTTTGCCGAGGATTGCGCGCAAAGCCAATCGTTCACCCGCGAGCAGCAGGACGCCTACGCGGCAGCCTCGCTGCTTCGCGCCCAGGAAACCATCGCCAGCGGCGGGTTCGACGCGGAAGTGGCGCCGGTAACAGTCAAGTTCGGAAAGACTGAAGTTGAAGTGAGGCGCGACGAACAGCCGCTTAAAGCCAGCGTGGAAAAAATTCCCACCCTCAAGCCGGTCTTCCGCGCAGGTGGAACCGTAACCGCGGCAAACTCAAGCTCCATTGCCGACGGAGCCGCAGCGCTGGTGCTGATGCGGCGTTCGCAGGCGGACCGCATGGGCGTGAAGCCGCTGGCCGCGATCGTCAGCCACGCCACTTTTGCGCATGCGCCCTATCTCTTCCCCACCGCCCCCATCGGCGCACTGAGAGCCCTGGAGGCGCGAACCGGCTGGTCGCTCGACGCAGTCGATCTATTCGAAATCAACGAGGCCTTTGCCGTGGTGCCCATGGCGGCCATGAAAGAACTCAGTCTGCCCCATGAGAAGGTGAACATTCATGGCGGCGCCTGCGCGCTCGGTCACCCCATCGGAGCTTCCGGGGCGCGCATCCTGGTCACGCTGCTGGCGGCATTGGAGAAGTACGGCCTGCGCCGCGGCATGGCCGCAGTCTGCGCCGGCGGCGGCGAAGCCACGGCCATGGCGATCGAGCGGCTGGTTTGACGCGCCTGCGATGGGAGCGAACTCTCTTGCTGCTTACAGCCGCCGGGGAGCGTACAACGCGCAGAACAACTTCACTCGGAGGCATTAGGCACGGCCGCCACGGTTGCTATGCCGTCTGGCCGCTGCTTTCCTGCATGAAGAACGTCAGCCGCGCCCCGCGCGCAATATCCTCATGGGCAATGGTGGGCTCGGTATGCGGTTTGCCGTCCACCAGCAGTTTGCCAACATATACCGCCGACGGGCTTTGCCCGTGCGCCTCAATTACGGTTGTGCCGCTGGGCAAATGCAGCGTCACGCGATCGAACAACGGGCTGCCCAGAACGTATTCCGCCTTGCCCGGGCAGAGAGAGTAAAAGCCCATCGCGCCCAGAATGTACCACGCGCTCATCGAGCCGGTATCCTCATCGCCGGGAAACGCCTCCGGCGAGTAGAGTTTCTCCATGGTCTGGCGTACCCAGTACTGGGTGCGGTCGGGTCGTCCAGCCATCGCATACGCATAGAGAATGTGGTGTACCGGCTGATTGCTCTGCGCGTATTGGCCAAAGTTGACTGCCGCCATCTCCGACATCTCGTGAATTTCCTCGCCGTAGACACCCACATGGAAAATCGGCGGAGTAGCCATCATCTGGTCCAGCGCAGCCACGGCTTTTTCGTTGCCTCCCAGCGCTTCGATGAGCCCCGGGATGTCGTGCATCACGTCCCAGCGATGCTGCCAAGCGCCGCCCTCCACATAGGGACTGCCCCACTGGAAGCGGTCGAAGGGCTCGAGCCAGGTGCCATCTGCGTGCTTGCCGCGCAAGAATCCGGTGCCTGCATCGAAGACATTGCGCCAGTTCCCCGAGCGTTTCAGGAACATTCGGGCGTCGTCTTCGCGGCCCAGCGCTTTTGCTACCTGGGAAATACAAAAGTCACCGTAGGCCGCGTCTGAGGTCTCGGCCACTGACTGCTCAACCTTTTCCGCGGGCAGGTAGCCAAACTTCAAATAGTCTTCGATCCCGCGCCGCCCGTATCCCTTATCCGGATTGCCGGGCTGGGTAGCGTGCTTCTTCAAGCCGTCATACGCGGTGGCCAGATCGAAGCCGCGAATGCCCTTGGCCGCGGCGTCGCCAAACACCGCGTCGATGAGGCTGCCCGTCATGCAGGCGCGATAGCCTGGCGCGGGAAACTGCGGAAGCCATCCGCCTTCTTTGTAGGCGTTGGTCCAGGCCTGCAGAATCTCCGCCAACCGTTCCGGATACACGATCGACATGAGCGGATACCAGGCGCGGTACAGATCCCAGTAGCCGTGATCGGCATACATCACGCCCGGCGACAAGGTGCCGTTGTAGGGGCTGAAGTGCTGCGGCTTGCCGTCCTCATCAGGCTCATGCCAGATGCGCGGAAACAGCAATGCGCGGTACAGGCACGAAGAGAAGATTGTTCGCTGGCTCTCATTACCGCCTTCAACCTGGATGCGGCTGAAGGCCTCCGTCCAGCGCGCCTTCGCTTCACCACGCAAGGCATCCGGATCTTTCGTGCCCAATTCGCTTTCCAGATTGCGCTCCGCCTGGTCGAAGGAGATGAACGAAGTGGCGATGCGCGCTTGGACCGGCTGGCCCGGCGAAAACTTTGCCACAGTCAACTGGCTGCCGCCCTCCGCGTGCACATCGCACTGCTGCCACGGCGCAGCGAAGCGCACCACATAGTAGTTGGCAAAGTTCTCCGGCACTCCCCCGCGGTTGATGGTGGACCGGAAGCGCAGCGTGCGGCCGTCGCTTCCCTTCTCTGCGGGTTCGTCACTGTGCGGAACTTCCACCAGAAATCCCGGAACGTCGCTACCGCCAAAGGCAGCCGCCACCAACGCACAGCGCTCGGTCGGAATCAGCTCCACATCCGCCTGGTAGCGCGCCAGCGTGAAACGAAACGAGTAGGGATGGAGCTTCGCATCTTCCGGCCGCCAGCTTGACGCGCGCGCTTCCGCAACAGGATTGGGATCGCCGCAGATCGGCATAAACGCAGCCTCGCCGTAATCGTCGAGCCACGGGCTGAGCTGGTGCGTGCAGCGCAAGCCCTGGAGGCGCCGGTTATCCGGCTGGAACATCCACGGCGTGTTGCTCTCCGACTGCAGAGTCCAGTGCGCCATGCCGAAAGGCAGCGCCGCAATGGGCAGCGTGTTGCCGCGCGAAAAAACCTCCGTCGAGCGCGTGCCCTGCAGCACGTTGACCAGGTCGATGGCCTCGCCCGCCGGCAATGCGCCCTGGCCCGCAGATGCTGCGCCGCCCGCTGAGCCAGCCGTTGCCTGCGCATTGGCCGCCTGGCCGGTTCTGTCCAACGCCGCGCCCAGTGCCGCAATCCCTGAAGCTTTTAAAAAATTCCGTCGATTGAATCCGCTTCCGTCCGGCATTCCCAATCCTTCCCCAACCTTGTTGACTCGTTAAAGTACTGCTCTCATTACACACTGCGCAACAGCGCCGGCCGCTGATCGGCAAGATTCAACATCAGCTCGCCAAAGAGCGTGTTGGCCCATGCAAACCAGGGTCGCGTAAATTTGGCGGGGTTGTTGCAGTCGAATGATTCGTGCATAAAGCCGGTGCCCGCCGTGGTGTCGCGCAGCCAGCGCACGCAGGTCGCAATTTCCGCGTCGTCGGTTGACGTGAGCGCGCGCAGCATGATGCCAAGCGGCCACACCTGCCCCAGCCCCACGTGCGGCCCGCCCACGCCTTCTGCGGCAGTTCCCTTGAAGAAATACGGGTTCGCGCTGCTCAGGACAAATTCCCGCGTGCGCTGATAAAGCGGATCATGCGCATCGCACGCGCCCAGATAAGGCAGGCTCAGCAGGCTGGGCGCGTTGGCGTCGTCCATCATCAGCGCATTACCGAAGCCATCCACCTCGTAGGCCCAAATACTCCCGTACTTCGCATGGCGGCGTGTGCCGTACTGCTGGAGGGCCGCTTGCACCTGCGCTGCCAAATCGCCGCAGGCCGCAGCCAGCTTGCGGTCGCCCAGCACCTGGGTCGCAATCTCCCCGAGCTGCCCCAGGGAGCGAACCGCAAACAGGTTTGCAGGAATGAGAAACGGATAAATACAGGCATCGTCCGAAGGCCGGAACATGGAATAGATCATGCCCACCGGCCGCGCCGGATTGCCGAACCCGTCCAGCCCGAGTGTGTCGTAAGGCGAGAAGGCCATGCGCTCAAAAGAATAGGGGCCAGGGCCCTCGATCCGCTGCTGCGCCTTGAACGTATCCACGATCTTCCATGCCGCCGCTTTCCATTCCGCGTCAAAAGCGGCCACATTGCCGGTGGCGCGCCAGTAGCCGTGTGCCAGCCGCAGAACGTAACAGAGCGAGTCCACCTCCCACTTGCGCTCCCCAACCCCGGGCGTCATCTTCGTCTTGTCTTGCACCGCCCAGGAGAGCGCCGGATCGGAACTCGTGCGTGTAAACGCATTGGCATACGGATCGAGGAGCACCATGCGCGCGTGCCGCCGCACCAGCCCTTCAATCAGCGTGCTGAGCCGCAGGTCCTGCTTGCAGAAACTCAAGTACGGCCGCACCTGCGCGGCCGAATCGCGCAGCCAAAGCGCATCGATATCGCCAGTGACCACGAAGGTGTCCGGCTTGCCCTCGAAGGTCCCGGGATACACGGTGGTGTCGAGCGCGTTGGGAAAGCAACGGGCGAAGATCGCAGCCAGCATGGGGTCGGCGATTTTCTTCTGCATCGCCCCAATCACCGCTTCAATGGCCGGACTCGTAAAGCGCCGGTCTGCGGCGGCTGGACGTCCTCCGGAAAACTCCGGCGGCAGCGCCCAGTCGGGAACAGGAGCCGCAGCGGCGGCAGCTACCGAAAGGGAAGCTCGCATTACCGCGCGACGCGTCATCATAACCAAAACACACCTCGATTAAAAATCTCTCGCACGTGTCGTCGCACCGTCGTGGCCATGGCCGTTCTCCATCTTGAGCGCCGCCACCAATACATCCAGCGCCGCCGTCTGCGCCACCGCGCTCGGCTCGCCCGGTGGTCCCGACCAAACCTGCCCAAATGCGTGATCGGCGGTTTGGTCGTTGGCCAGAATGCTCCGTGCATTCGCCTGGATGAAATTCCTAAAATGCCGGTCGGGTTTGCGCGCGTCCAACTCCGCCAGATTGCGCATGAAAATTCCCTTGAACTGCATGCTGTCGCGGTCGCACCGTGGCTCGCAACCGTCGTGGAGAATGCCCTTCCCATCCGCCAGCTTCTCGATGGCCGCGTCGGCAATCGATCGCGCTGCGCGCAGGTCCGCGCGGCCGCCCTGAATGCGCGAAAGCTCTGCCAGTCCACCCAGGATCACGCCCTGATTATAAGTCCACTTGGTTCCATGATTGTCGCTGCAATTGCTAAGACCGTCGCTGATCAGGTGGTCGGGCTCAATCATTCCCGAACCCTTAAACCACGTCCACTCGCGCTCCGCCCAACTCACGTACTCCGCGCGCAACGAGAGATCGGTGGTACGGCTAGCCAAATGCGCGGCCACGCTCAGAAACAGCTCATTGGCAATGGCGTTTTTGTACACGCGTGTCCTGCGCCACCAGAGGCCGCCACCGCACGTATCGTCCCAGCCGCCCATCATGTCGTCGAAAATCGTCTGCGCCATGTGCAGATATGCGATGTTGCCGGTCAGGTCGTAGGCATCGATCCAGCCCAGCGCCCACCAACCCTCATCGTCGTAGTAGCCGTTCAAAAAGTCCTGTGAAGAATTGGCGGAAAAAACCTGCTCCATCATCTTTAGATAGGCATTCGATCCCGTCACGCGAGAGTAGTCCGCGAGCACCGTCAGGCTATTGGCATCGTTCCACCAGTCCTGGGAATGCCAGCGTCCGGTTTGCGGATCGTACCATTGCTGCAGGCGGTCGACCCCAGCCTGTACCGCATCAATATTGACCGAAACCTGAGCGGGAGCCGCGCGCAGCACCAGGGGCTGCAGGCCGGCAGCAACCAAGCCGAGAACGAGCACCCGGAGCAACAGGCCGTTGCGATGCATGACGGAATTGCCCGTCATCTTATTTGTCCTCCCGTACCACTCGCAACAATTGTCCCGTCATATCGGCGCAGCCAGGACATGTTCGCACGACGCCAGAGCGGCGATGATCCCCAATGAACGACGGCTGGGACTATCGCATCAACTGCTGCACAAAGAAATCCGCCATCATGTGATTGGCCTCGATGGCTTCGGGCAGGTTGGGGTCGTACCAGAAGGCATGGGGAAGCGCATCGAACACCACCAGCCGCGCATCCACGCCTGCGTGCAGATAAGCGCGGTGCAGATTCACGGTCCCGCTCAAAAGCGCATCGCGTGTAGCCGTGATGAAGAGCGTGGGCGGCAACCCGTGCAGATCGGCGTAGACGGGCGAAAGCACCGGGTCAGTGGGGCTGGCGTCGCCGATATAAAACCCAAGGTGCGATTTACCCGGCGGCTGAAGCGGCCCGGAAAGCCCGCTCAGCGAAAATAGCGACTGGGAATCGCCGACACGCGCAAAATCCCCAATACCGCTGAAGATCCCCAGTGCTGCCGGCATCGGCAGCCCTAGCTGTTTCAGTTTCACGGCCACTTCGCCGGTGAGGATGGCGCCGGCCGAGGTGCCGTAAATAACAATGTGCTGCGGTTGATAGCTCTTCAGCAACTCCCTGTACACGGCCACGGCGTCGTCCACGGCCGCGGGGAAAGGATATTCCGGCGCCAGCCGGTAGAGCACCGCCACCACCTTGATCTTCGTGTAGTTGGCAATCGGAATCGACTCGGTATACGAACCTGAATCGGAGTTGAACCCTCCCCCGTGCAGGTTCATCAGCACCTTGTCGCGATTCGCCTCCGGCATGTCAACCGGAGTGACCACTCGCACCGGGACCCCGGCTATCTTGTCTTCGACAATGTTGACCGGGCAGATCCTGGTCCATGCCACACGCGCCCGCGCCGTGTACGCATCGGTCTGTGCCCGCCGCTCGGCCAGCGACTGCGGCGGCGCCTGGTCCGGAATCCTCCGCGCCAGCATCAGCCGCGCCTCGGGACTGATGGTGGTGGGAAGTGGAACCACGCGCGTGATATGAGCTGTGCCCTCGGCATCGATATAGCTGCTGTCGTGATCGGGCGCCTGCGCCGCAGTGGTCGCCGCCGGCTGCTGGGCCGGCAGCACATTCGGACCCAAAGCGATCAACACGACAGAAACCCAAAGGAAGAACTTCATTCCTCGCTCCTGGCAAGAGATACGGAGCGCTTGAAAGCGCGGGCCGCGGAACCCATCCACAATACCAGACACCTCCCGCCAGCCCGGCCGCGCCAACACCTCCCCAAAAAGAAAACAGCCTGCAAAGCTCGCGCCTGCAGGCTGCTTCCTGGCCCCAATGATTATTTCGGTATGATAAGGAGCCGCGAGGTAATAAGCTGCTCGGTCAGGCGATCCAGCGCCTTCCCCAGCCGGCTGGAAACAGTGCGAACGCTCATGCCTAGCAGCGCCGCCGATTCCTCCTGCGTGTACGCCTGCAGCACAACCCGGCTCAGAATCTGCTGATCAAGCGTTTCCAGCCGGCTGATGCATCGTTCCACGTCGAGCACAAAGATCAGCGCGTCTTCGAAGGTCTTCACCGGCCGGCTCGAGACCCATCCCCGGCCCACCGGATCACCCAGTATCGATGGTGCGCGGCCCACCTGCATCGACGCGTACAAATAGCGCTTCAGCATGCTCTCCGTGTGTCGCCGGTAAAAAGCCAGGCTTATCTCAGGCTTGGCTTGGCCCGCATCCCCCTCGCTGCTCGTTTCTGCTCGCCGCCCGGGTTGGACCGGGTATTGGCTCCTGGCCGGGCTGGCGGCCCACACCATGGGCAACTGGAGGGCTGCGCTCATGCGGCACCTCCGGCTACTTCGGCTACGGCATAAAGCCGCGTTAGGCTTCTACCGCAGGGACGGCCGCGCCGTTTACGGCTCTCCGGTGAGGGAAACGCTTCGAGCTTCGTCTCACAGGTCCTGCAGTAGACATTCTCATTCAATGCGTGACGATACCAAAGGCAACCGCAACCTTCGCAAATCTTCAACTGTACGCGCACTTCCATGACCATTCTCCGTAGTGCTTTTCATCGCCCGGTTGATGCCTCCTGCTCCGCGGGATGAGGTGAGCCAGACTCGGTAACTCAGGTTTCTAGTGCCCCGATGGGGGATTACCGGTCTGGAACTCGTATTAAGTGTCATGACCACTGTGCGCAGATCCTGGAATATCGCGCTTCGGCTGCCGGAAAGGCGAATCCGGACACCCAAAAAACAGGTCCGAACCTGCCTGATCCGCTGCCGGCATCGCTCCGACAGACTGTCGCCAGTCCAGCGGCCACTTTGCAGACAGCAGCGGATCAAAATCTCCACAACCGATGCGTGATGAAGTAAACCCAATCTAGATACCCGTATACGCTCAGTCAACCTGCCTGTATCTTTTTCTACATCTGTGCTTTCCAATCGACCGTGAGCCACAGAAAATGGTGGCCAATGCGCCATTGAGCATTTCCACCAGAAAACAACGGCCAGCCGACACCATGGCTGGTTGCGAACGATCCACAGATGAATTTCACCCAAATGCATGAGCGGCTCCGGCTGGAACTGCTGCGCAGGATACAGCGGGGAACCCTGAGCGTCTCATTGCTGGCCCGCCAGACCGGCTTTGGACAGTCGCATCTCTCCAATTTCCTGCACAGCCGCCGCCAGCTTTCCCTGGAGGCCATCGACCGGATTCTGAGCGCGCAACACCTCACCGCGCAAGACCTGCTTGCCGGTCTTCAGCCCGTCCCGGGGCTGCTGAGCGAGAACGCGCTCGATTCCGTGCCGCTGGTTTCTCACGCGGTTGCTCTCTTCGAGCCCGTGGTGCGGCCATCGGCCGTCCAGTCCATGCTTCATCTGCCGGCCGGGATGCTGCAATCCCTGCGCGCCCGCGCCTCGCAAAGCCGCCGCGCCTGGCAGCGGTTTGTCGCCATCCGCATCCCTTCCAGCGATGCGCTGGCCATGGATCCGCTGGTGCTGCCAGACGCCGTGGTGCTGCTCGACCGCCATTACAACTCGCTGCGCGATTACCGGCCCAGCCGGCCCAGCCTCTATGCCGTCCGTCACGGAGCCCATCTACGCCTGCGCTATGCCGACTTCCAATTGAACCGCCTCATCCTGCGCCCGCTCAATATCGCTTTTTCAGTGGAGCTGCTGGAAATCGCCCCCGGAGAATCCCCCACCGACCTCCTGGCAGGCCGCGTGGCGCTCATCTTGAATGAGCTGTAAGGAGGGCTGCCGACAGGTCGAGGTTGCGGATCGTCCATGATTACCCGCCCGCCGAACCCGCTTGGCAGGTTGCGAAAGATTATCAGCTCGGGCGTTGTAACAAGAGCATGCGCCTTCCCCGCGCTGCGCTACACTGGCTCTCTACCGGGCACAAGAGAGCGGGCACTCCAATGCGCATGAGAGACATAGAAATCCAATCAGCGAAGATCACTCGCCGGGATTTCCACAAGGTCACAGCACTGGGCATCGCCGGCGCCATCCTATCGGCGGATGCAACAGTTCATAACATCGTGGACGCAGAAGCTTTCGTGCCAGGACGTACTTTGATCGACCCTGCTAAGTTCTATCGGAATTTCAATGCGTACGTGAAAGATCACCTGGGATGGAAAGTGGCGTATTGCCCGCATCCCATGTACATGCTGGCCGATGAGGACCGGGGCGTGCCTGTCTTGGGTGAACGGAAACCACCTTGGGGCGCTCCCGATGCCGCCGCAGTCGTGGCCATCATTCGCGGGAACCTCGAATTCCTGGAAACGCACCCTGGCTTCCGATTGAACTACGAATTCGCCGCAGTCGACCTGGAGTCAATCGGGCGCGATTTCCCGAATGTCACTGACCAGATGAAGCAGATGTGCGATCGGGGAGTTCTTATCTTTGTCAATGGCGGCTATTCTCAGTGTCATTACCAGGTATTGGGATCCGAAAGCGTATGGCGTGATCTTGACTTTGGATTGGCCGTTTATGAGAGGCTTTTCGATATTAGGCCGAGGGTATTCACCTGCCAGGAAACAAGCTTCACGCAGCAGCTGCCGCAGATTCTGCGCTTATTTGGATACACTATGTTTTCGGCGCCGGTTTTTCCGTGGGCGACGGAGATTCTGGGTGGCCCACTCGAGGTTCAATCAGCGCGATCAGTCGGTGGCGTGCAAATCATTGCCAACGATGAGTTCCTCGATGCGGAAGCACTCGATGGCACCAGCCTGCCTCTTTACTTACCTACCCCGGATGCTAACGGGGGTGTTGACTCAGAAAATCTTCGTGCGGCGGCTGCAAAAGGTATGTACGGGCCTCCCCCTGTCTGGGTAGATATACCGGACATGGTAAAGGTGCCTAAGGACACATACGACCGGATATCTGACCTTGCAGAATTCGTAATTCTTGAAAAGGCACTTACCGAGAGACTTAGAGTAGCGCCGCCCCGCGCCAAGGCCAGAGTGTTTTCGTATTGGTCCTATACCGGCGAAGGAGCTTGGGCGGAGAAATTGTGGAGGACGAATCGGGAAGCGGAAGACTTTGCTCTTTTGGCCGAGTCGATTCTTGCCATGGCAATCCAGGGCGGAGTGACCACGAACCGCAAAAATGACATCGAGAAGATCTGGCGATCGATTATCAAATACCATCACCACGATGTCACGTGGATTGAGGTAACCGATCTCCGCCGGAAGGCAATCGAACGCTGGGAGGCTGGAATCAACGAGTGCCGGGAGATGATGCACCAGGCTGCAAAGAAAATTGTCGACGGCGATCAGGGTGGCATCGCTATATTCAATGGGCTGGCAGAACCTCGGCGGGCCGTGATCGAGATCCAAGACAATACGTTTCCAGCGGGTGGCCCACCATTCCAGCAGTTTGAAGGGCGCTTGTTCGGATTGCGGGATCTCCCCGCCGGCGGCTACAAGAGTTTCGCCGTTTCCAAAATATCTCCATCTCCATCGAAGCTCGTTGCCCTACCGTCAGGACTAAGCGCGGCCGATTATAGTGTCACCTTCTCCGGAGATGGCTTACTGGAACAAATCACCACGGTCGACGGGCAAGATCTGCTCCATAGCGGAGCCTATCTGGGAGGAGAGCTCCGGGCTCGTATCAGCGACAAATGGACAGACAACCGGAAGGCCGACTGTAAGTTCTACGAAGGTGAATGCTGCGATATTCTCGTGAGGGTGTCTGCACTGGGAGCTATTCCTGTCGTCGAACGATACTTCTTTTTCAAAACCGCCCGACTTATTAAAGTGGAGCTCGAATTTGACTTTACCGGCAATGAAGTTGGGAATTTCTGGCTGGATGAGACTAAGATCAACGTCTACTATCCGACGCGGGGCTCCGATCTAAATTATGACGTAGCGTTTGGGTATGTCCCGGGAAGAGAAAGCCGGCCGTTATTTGCCATCAACTGGCTGCATTGTGGGGGCTTGACCTATCTCAATCGCGGGACAGTCAAACACTGGGTGAAGGACGGAGTTATCGCCAATGTACTTGCCTGGGGAAGTCTGTTTTTCAACAACCGCGACAGTCTCGAAACGTCGAACGATGCCTGGCATAGCTACGACTATGACCTTCGCCTTTATGGGAAACAGAAGATCGAATATGCGCTGATCCCGCACGGCAGCTTTGACGGCAACAGAATCGTGCATGATGTCAATGCTTTGACAGCCCCGGTGTTGGTAGCACGGGGGAGCCGCGAAAGGTCGTTCTATGAGGTAAAGGATAGAGGTTTTGTCATCACCGCGGTATATGACATGGACGGCCAGCTTTGGGCTCGCGGATATCGGCTTCCCTCAACCCAGCCATCGAAATACCGCGAGTGGGAGATATTCAACGCTCCCATGCGCGAACTGGTCGAAATGGAGTGACCAATCCAGTGCTCTCGGCTCGCCTCTGATTCGCAGGAGCAGCACAGATCAGAGCAGCGGGGAGAAGCACGTTCTTGCAGAGGAGCTAAGATTTGGATTCCGCAATGGCCCTTGCAAATACGACACACAATTTTGTGGCGCGGCAAGTATGTTGGTACCCTTCAACCGGAAAAGACTTTCCGCCCTCGTGATTTCGTACGCTTACCCCCACTCCGCCACGGGGTAGGTGAGCGTTCTCTTTAGTACGGACCGGCCATATGGTCGACATTTAGAATCGTTGTTTGCCCCCCACCTCCCAACCCGGCAATCTCCCAGGCAGCCACATTGAGGTGGTACTGGTCTCGCCGCGCAATCCGCTCAATGTTGGCGCGGCGGCGCGCGCCATGGCCAACTTCGGCTTCGCGCATCTCTCGGTGGTCGCGCCGTACCAGCCGCACTGGCGCGAAGCCCGATCGGCCGTCGGAGCGGAAACACTGCTTGAGCACGCGGTCGTCGCTCCGTCGCTCGCAGCAGCCGTGGCTGCCAGCACGCTCGTCATCGGCACCGGCACGCTGGCGCATCGCCAGCCGGAGCAGGCCGTCGTCGCGCTACCCGATCTCGCTCCGCTCGTCCAGCAGGAACTGGCGCGCGGCGGGCGCGTGATCCTGGTCTTCGGCCCGGAAAAGCACGGGCTCAAGCGCAGCGACCTTGCCCTTTGCCACTTGCTGGTTGAAATTCCCACCGATCCGCAGCAGCCCTCGATGAACTTGGGACAGGCCGTCGCGGTCTGCCTTTACGCGCTCGCGACTGGGCTCGCAGTGCCAACCATAGTAACTCCGCCACTTTCCGGCGCGGCCCACGGAGAGATCGAAACAGCAGCCGCGCGTGCTGACTCGGCGCGTCTTGAGATGCTTGCCGAACTCGTCGAGGAAACCATGGCCGCGTCCCATTACTCGCCGGCAGAGATGCGCCCAGCCAACCGCCATGACATGCGCCTGCTGCTGCGCCGGCTGGCGCTCACCGATCGCGATGCGCGCCGCATCCTGGGCCTGTTCCGCCGCATCCTGTGGCGCCTGCGCAGCCAGCAGGCTCCCAAAAAAGAAACGTGAGGCCGGCGAGCATTCGTCGCACAGCATGTGAATTTCCAAGGCTGGCTCGCTGATTTCTCTGCAAGCCGGGACAGCATTCTGTTAAAGTGGCGCTCAAGGGCTTCCCATCATGAAAGCTGCGTTCCGGCTTGGTGGTTCTTCTCCTGCTCCTGCGGCAGCAATCGCGCTCTTTTCTCTTTTGGCCTGGAGCTTGTGCGGCGCCGCGGCCGCGCAATCGCCTGCACTGCCCGCGGCCAGCGCACCGGGCTCAGCGACGCCCACAGCAGCGCCTCCATCGGCTCCGGTAGACGCCACTTCGCCCACCGAAGGCGTCGCCGAGGAACAGCTGCGGCAGCTGCTCGTGGGCAAAACTTTCTATCTGCGCGGCGGCTACCTCGGTGACTCTCTCAACTTCAACGAGAACGGCGGCATCGTCGGTGCTTCGCCGCACGGCTCCTACACGCTCTGCTTGATCGAAATCGACAAGGTGCGCCTGGGCAAACATAAGGTCGAGCTCGAAGGAGTGCGCTACGGTTTGCACTTCCTCGGTGCACTGCCGTCTCAGGATCAGGCCGGCGCCGCCGATCGCGTCCGCATTACGCCCAAAAAGAAAGTTCAGCGCATCACCATTGATCGCGAACTGGTGACCAAGCCCAAGAAAGTCAAAGTGGAGAAACCGCCCCGGCAAGCAACTGCCGCAGCGGGCAACCAGCAGGCGCCCATAAACAGTGACGCCGACGAACTGAAGGCAGAGATTGCAGCGGCGCCTGCTGCCGAGCGCCCCGCTGATGCGGCCAGCGTGACCACTACCGTATCTCCGGCCCACGCAGCACAGGTGTTGAAAAGTGGGCTCGCCAACATTTTTGCGCCCGGACTCGATGCGGGCATGATAGCCGCCATGCCTGATTTTTGGAAGCTCTACTACCAGGCGGCCGCGGCCAAGACCGATTACCAGCCCAGCGACCCTGCCGTGCTGCGCCAGAACACGGTCGACACGAGAGCGCGGCTGCTGTCAAACATTGAGCCGGAGTCAAACGAGTACGCGCAACAGGCGGGCGTCGCCGGCATTGCACTCTATCACGCGGTTATCAGCGCCGCAGGCACGCCGCAGGAGGTCGTTGTCGGCCGTCCCATCGGCTTCGGGCTCGATGAGAACGCTGTCGCCGCTATCCGCAAGGCTAAGTTCGAGCCAGCCGTCAAGGATGGCAAGCCGGTACCGGTTCTGCTCGATCTGGTGGTCGAATTCCGCATCTATTCCAAGCGAACTGCGGTGACCGGTGACGCCCAAAGTGGAGCGGAGCAGCCGGCATCGCCGTCGTTGCCGGGCCCCTACAGCGTTCCACATCCGCAGTAGACCGTTCCAAATTGGGAATGGGCGCGAAATGCGCCCATCCTGGAACTCATAACGGTTAAGGAATCGATTAAAGAATCGGTAGGACATGTCTTACCGAGATCCATTCTTTTGTCTTACATGGTTACGGCAATGTAATACATTGCCTTACCCTCTGTCTTACAACAGATTGATCTGTATTCCATGCCAGATTACGCTCCACCATCCCAAAATGCTGCCCATCGGCTAAAAACGCCCCACAACATCGCAAATTCCGGATTGGGTTTCAATCCTCTCCCCGCAGCAGGTCCGTAATCTTGGGCTTGTGCTTGGCCTGGCGGCCTGTGCGGGGCTGGTCCTCTACCACGCGCGACGGCTTAGGCTGCCCTACGCGTTCTCGGGCGTTTGCCTTAACCGCCTTGGCGGCTGAAAACCGGCCTGGCTTGCGTTTGGTCATGGCTTTCGATGGCTCCTCTTCCCTGCCGGTAAGGCGCGCTGCGCGCGCTTCTGTCGTGGCTGCATCCGGAGGATTATTATGAAAGAAAACGCGGCAGCATGGAAGTGCTGCGGCAATTCAGGCCCGGAGCAGACGCAATGGAAGAGCGCGATTTTTTCAACGAGACCACTGAGCAGCGCACCCACACGCTCACCTGCCCCAAATGCGGCCAGCCCGGCGAATACAAAGTAACTTGGGTCGTCCGCCGCAAGCGCGCCCAGGTGCCGCGCGGCGCCGACGAGCGCGACCGCGCACGCTTCGCCAAAGCGCAGTCTTACATGGTGCGCCGCGACGACAAGCTGGCCTGCCAGAACATCCGCTGCAGAAAGCCTTTCGAGATCACTGCGCTGCAATCGCTGGCTTTTATCTCGGATTGACCGGCTGGTGCCGCCACAGAGAAAAAACACGGTCGCGCCCCAACCGGCAGACTGGCGCACCGGCGCCGGCATATGATTCAATCGAATTGTGCGCGGGTGCAGCAATCCCCACGAATGCCCGCCAGGAGATCGACATGGCAAACACACAGCTTCCCCCTGAAGAGCGCAACCTGACACCCCAGCAGGTGGAGGTTCTGGACAAGCGCCGCGACCTGGGCCACACTTTCCTGGTGATCGCGGGCCAGTTTGCAGTGCTGGCCACCGTGCTGTCTCTGTGGGCGTGGCAGGATCTAAGCTATTCGCCGGGCTGGGCGCACCCCATGGCATATTACTTCTTCCTCGCCCTGATTCTGATCGTGGTGTTCACCATGACCGGCCTGATCCTGCGCCGCGGCACTCCGCGCATCGACTAAATCAGGACGGGTCCGAGACCACTCCTATCTTCCCTTTGATCGCGCCCGAGGAGGCAGGCGCGGCAACTGCTTCGGCGAAAGGGGAGATATGCGTCGTTCGTCGTCTTGCGCACTCCGCGCTTCCTGTCTTCTTGCCACCGTGATTCTGGCCGCGTTGCTGGTGATGGCCTGTCAGCGTCGTGACAACACAGTCCTGGCCCAGTATCTTCAATTCATCTCGCTTCCCACTCCGCAGACCTCCGGGGGTATGCCGCTGCAGCAGGCGCTTTCTCAGCGCCACACCACGCGCGCCTTTCGCGATAGGCCGCTGCCCCCGCAAGTTCTCTCCAACCTGCTGTGGGCGGCCTTCGGCGTGAACCGGCCGCGTAGCGTAAAGCCCGGCCTGGGCCGCACTGCGCCCTCGGCCATGAACAGCCAGGATGTCGAAATCAATGTGGCGCTCGCCCAGGGACTTTATGTGTACGACGCGGAACACAACCTGCTGCGCCCGCTGCGCGCCGGCGACCTGCGCTCCTCGGTCGGCGCTGCGCCGGCGGCCCACGCAGCGGTCACGCTAATCTACGTGGCTCCAGTCAACGACCAGTATGCGCAGGTGGACTGCGGTTTCATCGGGCAGAACGTGTATCTGTTCGCTGCGTCCGAGGGATTGAATGCGTGGTTTTACACCATCCATCCCGATGCTGCGACCGCGGCTCTGCACCTGCCCGCCGGACGGGTTCCGCTGTACGCGCAATCGGTCGGCTACCCGCCCCAATAACGCCGGCGCTTGCTTAGAGGTTGGTGCCGCGCGCTTCGCCCAGCGTCAGCTTCACTGTCAACTGGCGCCGGCCGCGCAGCACGGTCACGTTAACCGTGTCCCCGGCCTGGTGCTTATCCATAATGGCGCTGATGTCCTGCGGATTGGTCACCTGCTGGCCGTTGATGCCCACAATCAAATCGCCGCCCAGCATGATGGGCGTGTTGCCTACATACGCCTGTTGATTGCCGCCGTGCAGGCCGGCGCGCTCCGCCGCACCGTCGGGAAGCACGCGCTCAATGAGCACGCCGTAGTCGGCAGCCAGGCCCATCTGCGAAGCCAGGTCCGGCCCGATCGCATAGGAGACGATTCCCAGCGAGGGGCGTTTTACGCGGCCGTAGCGGATCAGGTCGGCCAGCACCGCCTTGGCCGTGTTGATGGGAATCGCGAACCCGATGCCGGAACTCTGGTCGGCGCCATTCGAGGCGATCATGGTGTTGATGCCGATCACGTCGCCGCTCGAGTCCAGCAGCGGGCCGCCGGAGTTGCCCGGATTGATGGCCGCGTCGGTCTGAATGGCATCCTCAATCGGCGCGTCATCCTGATTGCGAATGGAGCGAATGGAGCTGATGATGCCGAGCGTCATGGTTCCGCTAAGGCCGAAGGGATTACCGATGGCATAGACCTTTTGCCCCACCTGCAAATCGGAGGAGTTAGCCAGCGTGACCGGCTGCAGATCGGGCGCGTCGATTTGCAGCAGCGCCAGATCGTGCACCTTGTCAAAGCCTACGACGCGCGCCTGATAGCTGCGCTTGTTGGAGAGCATCACCTGGATGCCGCGGTTGGCGCCATCGATCACGTGATAATTGGTGAGGATGTGGCCGGCCTTGTCGAGAATGAATCCCGAGCCCTGGCCCTGCTGCGGCACGGTGCCGTAAAAGAAGTCGAACACCAGCGAGGTGGAAGTGATGTTGACGACCGACGGCAGAACTTTCTTGTAGACAGCAATGTTGTTCTGCTCTTCAGCGTCATAGCCCGGCGCGGCATGCGCCTCAGTTAGTTCGAGCGGCGAGTTGGAGCCGCTGCCGGTCAGGCTGAAATGGCCCAGCGACGGTTGGAAGCTGGGCATAAAGCCGGGGCCCATGTGAGTGGTCACGTACCAGAATCCGCCCACCAGGATGACGATCAAAAGAAAACGGCGCAAGTTCATGAGAGTTGAATCCCGAAAATCCTTCCTGTTCGAGATACGGCGGCTGCGGCGCAAAGTTCCGCGGTGAAATGACGTGCGCGACACCGGTTTCCCGGCGCCGGGGAATTGCGGCTGCCTGCTTTTATTGTAAAGACCGAACGGCGGGAAAATTGTTGCTCTCGGTTTTAAGCCGTTCCCACAGCGCCGCCACCTGTGCTCCCAGCGCGGCCAGGTCTGCGGAATTATCGAGGACGAAATCGGCCTGTGCGGCTTTTTCGGCATCGGGAATCTGGTGGGCCAGGCGCAGTGCGCGCATCGGCCGCGGCTGCAGCGCGTCCTTGGGGCGAGGAACTGACGCGGGCGGCATAGCGCGCAATTTTCACCTCGTCCGGCGCTGTGACCACGACGATGCGATCAATGCGGCGCCGCCAGTCTGCCAACACGCTTTCCTTTTCGCCGCGGGCGCGTGCGTCGCGCACCACTTCAAAGATCAGCGCCGATTCGAGAACGGCGATGGCCGCCGGATCGCGCGCGAAAAGCTCGTCCATCCACTGTCGCTGGGCAGCAATCACGGCCGGATGCACAATGGCGTTTAAGTCATTCAGCCGTCCGCCCTGAAAGGCCAGTTCCGCCAGCCGTGCGCGATCGAGACGGCCATCGGCGCCCACCACCTGCGGCCCGAAATGGCCGACGATTTGTTGATAAACCGGCTCGCCGGGTTCCATCATGGCGCGGCCCAGGCCGTCGGCCTCGATGATCTGCGCCCCCCGCTCGCGCAGCATCGCGGCAACGGTGCTCTTGCCGCTGCCCAGGCTTCCGGTGAGGCCGACTCTCAGCATCGGCTACAGTCCTCGCCGCAGGCGCGCCGCGCGTACCGTGTTGGCCATCAGCATGGCGATGGTGAGCGGACCCACGCCGCCCGGAACCGGCGTATACGCGCCGGCAATTTCGAACCCATGCGGATCGATGTCGCCGACAATGGTGGAACCGCGCTTGGCGAACGTCTCTTCGCGCTTCAGATCGCCCTTGAAAAAGCGGTCGAACTCTTCGCGCGTGGTGATGCGGTTGATGCCCACATCGATCAGCGTTGCGCCCGGCTTGACCATGGCCGGCGTGATGAATCCGGCGCGGCCGATGGCGGCCACAAGAATGTCGGCTTGTGCGGTAATTGCGGGCAGATTGTGCGTCTTCGAGTGGCAAATGGTCACGGTTGCATGCTCATGCAGCAGCAGCATGGCAGCGGGCTTGCCCACGATGTCGCTGCGGCCCACCACCACCGCGTGCTGGCTGGCGATGGGGATGCCGCTGCGCTTGAGAATTTCAATCACGCCCGCCGGCGTGCACGGCGCCAGCGCCGGACGCCCAGCCTGCAAGCGGCCCGCGTTTACGGGATGAAACCCGTCCACGTCCTTGTCGGGGTCAACGGCATCGAGCAGTGCCTTGGTGTCTACCTGTTTGGGCAGCGGGAGTTGAATGAGGATACCGTCAATGTCGTCGCGGTCATTGAGCTGCTTCACCAGCTCGAGCATCGCGTCCGTGGTGACGTCGGCCGGCGGTGTAATGAGTTCGCTCGAAAGACCCAGTTCCGCGCAGGTGTTCACCTTGCTGCGCACATAAATCTCCGACGCCGCGACATGGCCCACCAGCACCGCGGCCAAACCCGGTCGCACGCCAACGGCGGCAAGCGCCTTCACGTCTTCCGCCACTTCCTGCTTGATGGCCTTGGCAATCGCCACGCCGTCCAGAATCCTGCCCATTCGCCCTCCCAAAATTCATCGTACCGCGCGGACCAGGGTGGCAGGTCATTCCTTCGCACCAGCGAACAAGCGCGAGGTTCGGGCACAGAGTTGGTTGTGCATGGTCCCTTCCCTCGTCCTTGTCCCTCGTCCCTTGTCCAATCACACCTGACGCAGGCCTCGCTTATAGTCACCGCTCTTGCCGCCGGTTTTCCGCTCCAGGCGCACTTCGCGAATCACGATTCCCTTATCGAGAGCCTTGGTCATGTCATACACCGTGAGCGCTGCAACCGCGGCCGCGGTGAGCGCTTCCATCTCCACGCCGGTTGGCCCAATGGTGGCGGCCGTGGCCGTAATGCGTACCCCGCCCACGGCCGTCACCGCCTGCACATCGACGTTGGCGAGCGGCAGCGGATGGCACATCGGAATCAGATCGGCTGTGCGCTTGGCAGCCTGAATACCCGCGATTCGCGCCACCTGCAGCGGGTCGCCTTTGGGATTGGCAGGCAATGCGGCCAGCACCGCGGGCGAGAGTTCAACGAAGGCGGACGCGGTTGCGGTGCGGTGGGTAAGCGGCTTGGCGCTCACATCCACCATCCGCGCCTGTCCCGATTTGTCGAAATGTGAAAGCTTGGGCATCGATCTCCTTATGCGAATACTTGCTCACGAAAGCAGGATGCGGACCGTATCTCCTGCCTCCATCGGTTCGGCGGTTTCCGGAACGACGAGAAAGCAATTGGAACGGGCCAGCGCGCCCAGATCGCCTGAGCCATGCCAGCGAACCAGCGAAACCTGCGGTTCACTCAGGTCAAAGCTGCAGAACGCAGGCAGAAAGCGCGTGAGTCCGGGCTTGTTCTTTACTTCGCCGGCCAGCTGGCGAGCGCGAATCGCGGGCCAACCTCGCGCCGGCCAGCCAGAGCAGCCACGATGGGAGCCGCAAAAAGCAGAAACGTCACGGCCGATGAGACCGGGTTGCCAGGCAGCCCGAGGCAGCAGCGCTTCGCGCCGTTCTGGTTTTGGACGGGGCTGGCGCTGAGAGAGCGCATGACGCCAAAAACCGTTGGCTTGCCCGGCTGGATTTTGACGCCAGTGAAGCAGAAGGTTGCGCCTGCACGCTCGAGGGCCGGTTCCACCAGGTCGAATTTGCCCGCCGAGACGCCGCCTGTCACCAGCAACAGGTGGGCATCGGCAGCCTGGGCGATGGCTTGGTCGAGCGCTTCAGCGCGGTCGGCGGCCACGGGCAGAATCCACGGCTCGCCGCCCGCCGCCTCCACCAGCGCCGCCAGCATGGGCCCATTGGAGTTGCGAATCTTGCCTGGCCCGGGTTCGGCCTCGATGGGCACAAGCTCATCGCCGGTAGCCAGAATAGCTACGCGCGGGCGCGCAAACACATCAAGCTCCGCGCAACCACAGGCCGCCGCCAGCGCAATTTGACCCGCATGCAAAACGGAGCCGGCGCTCAGCAGTTCATCTCCCGCGCGCGCCTGCGCACCTTTCACAACGATGTTCTCGCCCCTCTCGATGGAGCGGGTCGGCAGCAGCCGCACGGCTTTTGAAGCTTGACCGGCAATGGTTGCGACATGCTCCGCTACATGCTCCACCATCACTACCGCGTCTGCCCCGGCAGGAACCGGCGCTCCAGTCATGATTTCCCAGGCAGAGCCGGGCGGCAATGGTCCGCCGGGCGCGTCGCCGGCACGGGACATGCCGGCGACGGGCAGCGGCTCGTGCCGCGAAGCCTCCGCAGCCCGACAGGCAAAACCATCGCGTGTGGAGCGCGCAAAGGGGGGCTGATCGCGATCGGCGAGGAGGGCGCGCGCCAGCACCCGGCCCGGCGCATTCCGCAGGTCAACGCGCTCGACGTGATCAACGCCATCTGCGCGCGCCGCTTCCCGCACCCGAATCGCATGGGCCGCGATCTGCCGCGCCGCTTCCTCGTAACTGAGCAATTCCGAGCTCATGGATTGGATTGTAGAGGTTTAAGGCCGGCAAGCCACGCAATCGACAAAAAGGGCGCCCGCCAAGCGAGCGCCCTTTTTGAAAAACCGATTCGACCCGGAATCAGTGTTTGCCTGCCTTGTAAGAAGAATTGATTTTCTGCCCTGCGGACTGCAGAATGCTCTTCACTTCCCCAGCAAACTGACCGTCCGGCGCCAGTTCCAGGTATTTCTGATAAGCATCCGCGCATCCGGCAGGCAGCACGATCGCGTGCGTCTTGGCATCGACTGTGGCCTTCTGCACAAGCCCGTTGCCGATGAGGTAATACAGAATCGCGTCGTTGGGGCTTATCTTGATCGCGTCGTTGGCTGCAGCCACCTGCGCGTCCGCATTGCCCTGCTGGAAGAAGATGATGGCCTGGTTGCGCAGATAGATCGGCGCCCGCGTGGGATCCGCCTTGGCCGCCTCGTCGAACGCGGTATTCGCGTCCGCCACTTTGCCGGTGCGCGCATAGATCTCGCCCAAGCCGGCCTGCGCCGAGCCAATCACGGGCAAGCTGCGGCTTCTTGGACGCGGTCTCCGCGTCAATCGCCTTCTTGTAGCTGGTGATGGCATCGTCGTATTGCTTGAGACCCGCCTGTGCGAAGCCGAGCTTGTCCCACAGGATGGCTTCGTCCGGCTTGAGCTGCGTGTCCTTGGTCATCAGGCTCAAGATGTCGTTATACTTGGCAGTCTTGATGTCGTCCGCCTTGGTCGCGATGGCGACACCGTTGGCGGACGCTCCAAGCTCTTGCCGCGCAGCGCTGACGGCGCCGTCGATGTCCTGCTGGTCCTGGGACACGGCCTTCAGGTCGGCGTTCAGGTGATTGATCACAGCATTGGCCTTCAGGGCCTCAGAGTTGTTCTTCTTGAGTTCTTCCAATTGTTTTTTCTGGTCCGGTGTCATCTTGGCCAGGTAATCGGGACGGGACATGTCGTCGTTCTCGTCGAGGTCTTGGCCCGCCACGATCTTGACTCCCTTGATCTCGTCGACCATCTGACCCTTCGGGGTGTCAGCGGCGCGATAAATCAGGCTGTAGCTGCCCGGGGCCGCTTCACCGGTGTAGTTGCCGTCTGCGTTGACATCAAAGGTGTATTTCGAGGTGGCGCCGCCGTCGGTGGAAAGGCCCACCGTGCCGCCACCCTGCGGCTGGCCGGTGGGGTTGATGATCTGCCCGTGGATCTTGCCAGTCGCGGCAGGAGCTGTCTGCGCAAAGGTTGGCGCAGAGCCGAAGGCCAGCAAACCCGCCAAGGCCGGCAGGCTGAGCCAAATTGAATAGACTGCGTTTCATTGTTCTCTCCTTGGAGCGGCGCGCACCAAAGCTGCGCAAGCTCGAATAACTTTCTCTTTTGGCACGCGGGTGGCGCTTCCGTCGATTGTCCCTTCGTGCCGCTGCGGACCGGTACACACTCAACCAAAACAATCTGTGGAAGCCAGGTCCAACACCAAGACCTCGTCTGCGTCGGATCAGCCCTTGCGCCTCATCGGCCGCTACAGCGTGAGTGCCTGCACACAGATAGCCAGACCCAAGTTAAATCCTTGGCGGCACAATCGACAAGAGGCAACCCCCAAATGACAGCCCCGGCCAGCCGCCCAATATATTTTTGCGGCCGGGTCCGGTTTACTTCCCGGGACCCGGCACACCTGACCTCCTTCATCCTATCTGCACAGGCCCAGCCGTGCGTGTGGCGCGTATCACACTTTAAAATCAAAGCATGGCGATGATCATTCGGTCCGCAAATGCAGCCGACGTCCCCCAGATTCTGGAGTTTATTCGCGGGCTAGCCCTCTATGAGCGTGCTCCCAACGAAGTGACCGCCACGGAAGAGGGGCTGCTGCGCGACGGCTTTGGCCCGAACCCTTTCTTCCACTGCCTGATGGCTGAACAGGATGGCGAAGCGGCCGGCTTTTCCTTTTTCTTCTTCAACTATTCCACCTGGAAGGGCCTGCCCGGCCTGTATCTGGAAGATCTGTATGTGGAGCCTCGCTTTCGCGGCCTCGGCATCGGCAAAGCGCTGCTGCAACAAACCGCCGCCTTCGCCATCCAAAAGGGCTGCCGGCGCATCCAGTGGGAGGTCCTGGACTGGAACACCCCGGCAATCGATTTTTATCGCGCCATGGGCGCGGAATTTCTGGATGAGTGGCGCAATGTCCGTATGGAGGGCGAGCCGCTGGAACGACTGGCTAAGGGCGCCCAGCCTGAAGGCGCCGGTACCGCAACCAGCGCCCAGGCCATCCCATGAGGATTCGCGTCATCGGCGGAGGCCTGGCTGGGCCGGAAGCAGCGTTGACCGCGGCTCGCTGGGGCTGCGAGGTCGATCTCTACGAAATGCGGGCCATGGTGGATGGCAAGCCGCGCCTGACACCTGCGCACCAGACCACGGATTTTGGCGAACTGGTCTGCTCCAATTCCCTCAAGAGCGAGTCGCCGGATACGGCGCCATGGCTCCTGAAGCAGGAGATGCGCCGCGGTGGCTCCGTACTTTTGTCGCTTGCCGATGCGTGCGCGGTCCCGGCGGGCCACGCGCTGGCCGTGGATCGGGTCGAGTTCTCGCGGCGCATAGCAGAGGCCATCGACGCTCAGCCGCGGATTCGCGTGGTGCGCGAGGAGGTGACGAGCCTGGCCGCGGAAGCCTTCCAAAACCAGAACGGCGCCAACTGCCTCACAATCGTGGCCACGGGGCCGCTCACTTCTGACGCCTTGAGCCGCGACATCGAGCGTCTGACCGGCTCCGGGAATCTGGCCTTTTACGATTCCATTTCGCCCATCGTCGATGCCGACAGCATCGATATGGAACGCGTCTACTTTGCCGCGCGCTGGGACAAGGGTACAGCCGATTACATCAACTGCCCCATGGACCGGACCGAATACGACCGCTTTCTGGACGCGCTGCTGGCCGCCCAGCCGGCCGAAGAGAAGGAGTGGGAAAAACTCGATTATTTTGAGAGCTGCCTGCCCATTGAAGTGCTGGCCCGGCGCGGCCGCGACACGCTGCGCTTCGGCCCCATGAAGCCGGTGGGGCTGCGCGATCCGCGCACCGGCAAAACGCCCTGGGCGGTGGTGCAACTGCGCAAGGAGAACCTGCGCGCCTCCAGCTATAACCTGGTCGGCTTTCAGAATCACCTGAAATGGGGCGAACAGGCGCGTGTGCTGCGGCTGATCCCCGGCCTGGAGAACGCGCGCTTTCTGCGCTACGGACAGATTCACCGCAATACCTATCTCTGCGCACCCGCCCTGCTGGACCCTTTGCTGAGACTGCGTGGCGCGCCGGAATTGATCTTCGCCGGGCAAATTTGCGGCGTCGAAGGTTACACCGAATCCATCGCTTCCGGATTGCTGGCGGGAATCTACGCCGCCGCGCTGGCCCGCGGCCAGGAGCCCGTGCCCATTCCGCGCGCCACGGCGCTGGGCTCGCTGATTCACTACATCACGCACGCCGAGCCCAAGAACTTTCAGCCCGCCAACATCACCTTCGACCTGCTGGAGCCGCTCGAGGAGGAGACGCGCAAGAAAATCCGCGATAAGAAAGAAAGGCACCGGCTGCAGTGCGAGCGCTCGCTGGCGGCCTTCGATGCCTGGTGGGCAGGCTGCAATCAGCACTGCGGATCAAGCAAAGACTAAACACTGTGTCTCACCACGGGGATTCACCCGACTTTTTTGTCGATCCCCGCAGCACTTTGGCGCCCGTTCTCGCCCGCATTCCCAGCCATTTGCAGGCCGCGCCGCTTTGCCGGGAATCGTGTTGGCTAATTAAAATCTCTCCCATGAGCCAAGTCAGTGTCGCCACGTTTTCTCTTTCCGTAGACGGCTTTGGTGCCGGCCCCCTCCAAGACCTGCAGAATCCACTCGGAGTGCGCGGACTCGAACTCCACAATTGGCTTTTTCAAACCGAAGTCTTCAAGAAGATGACCGGGCAGGGCGGTGGAACAACCGGCATCGACAATGATTTTGTGGTGCAGGGGTTCGCAAACGTGGGTGCTTGGATTCTGGGCCGCAATATGTTCGGGCCGGTGCGCGGACCGTGGCCGAACGACTCCTGGAGGGGGTGGTGGGGCCCGAATCCCCCTTACCATTGCCCTGTTTTTGTGCTCACGCATCACGCGCGGCCCTCCCTCATCATGGAGGGCGGCACCACGTTTCAATTTGTCACCAACGGTATCGAGTCAGCGCTGGAACAGGCGAATGAAGCGGCCAAAGGCAAGGACGTGCGCATCGGTGGCGGCGTGTCCGTCATCCGGCAGTACCTTACTGCAGGCCATATCGACCGACTTCACCTGGCTATATCGCCGGTTCTGCTGGGGGAAGGCGAACATCTGTTTGCCGGAATCAACCTGCATCAACTCGGCTACGGGCCGGTGCGGTTCGTAGCCGGAGAAAACGCCACCCACGCCCTGTTTACCAGGAGAATGAATCTCTAATCGGATTCCATCGAGCCGATGGCAGAGGGCGCAAGTCAGCTAAATAGATTGGTGCCGGGGGTTCTTCGGCTTCACGCCAGGGCCGGCAAACTCATCACGCAGAGCACCACCTGCAACGTGACGATGGCGGCTGCCGCGACCAGCACCATGCGCCCCCGCGGCCCTTCATAAGCATCAGCAAAGACCCCGCCCACGAATGTGAGCCAGAATGGAATCGACCACAGCCACGGTGATCCCGGCGCTCCAGTCATCACCAGCACCATCAAAACCATGGCGCAAAAGAGGGGAGCGGTATTGCCAAAATAGCGGGACTTGCCAACGCCGAGAAAAAGCAGGAACGCCGCACTTGCGGCAACTGTAATTCCCGCCTCGGAGAGAGAGCCGAAAAATCGGTGTGCCGGCCCCAGCGAGAACCACAGAAAGCCCGCGGCCGAACGGAAAACGTAGCTGAACGCGTCCGGTGAAAAACCGTAGCAGGCAAAGACGATCAGGAGGGCGCCGAGCGAAGCCAGGACCAGCACCGGCAATGCCTGGCTGCGATGGCGCTCTGCAATCCACAGCATGAGAACCAGGCCCAGCAACGCGGCCACGGGCAGCGCCGCAATGTGCGAAGCCGCGGCCATGCCAAAGATGAGCGTGAGGAGCACGATACGCGGGCGCCACCTGCGGCGCGGGCCCTGCATGGCATGGGCCACGCCGATGGACGTATACACGCCTCCATAGACGCCCAGCGCCGCAAACACATCGGGATTGGGAGATACGCACGCATGCAGGACTGCGGGACAGAAACAATAGAGAGCCAGCGCGGTGTAGCCGCCCAGGTTGCCGTAAAGGCGTCGCGAAACCCACCAGATGCAACCGCCCAGGATGCAGCCGGCCGCTAGAAAAGGCAGACGCAGCAGAAGCAGGATGTGGGTCATCTGGTGGCGCAGTTCCCAGGTGCTGATCTCGCCGGTGGTCTGCACCACGCGATCTTCCGGCTTGCGCAAATGATCGAGCCCGCGCTCGGCAAGCAGATTGAGGGTCAGCGGCAGGCCGGCCAGCCGGTAGGCGAGGATTCCATCGTGGATATTGCCGCACGTGGTGTAATAACCGGCCAGCAGCGCAGGCCTCTCCCACGTCTCGCGGCCGCAGCGCGCATATTTGTAATCTTGATCGGTGAGCGTCTGGCGGCTGGTGAGCCAAAGGCCCTGCAGGAGAAAGATGGCCAGCAACCCCGCCGCAATTTGCTGCGGCCGATTGAATCTGAAGCGGCGAAGGATGCCAAACCTGTGGGTCATCGTGAGAGAGGACAAACTCCAGTCTAAATCGCTGAGGGGATGG
Source organism: uncultured Acidobacteriaceae bacterium (assembly GCA_963725975.1). GTDB lineage: Bacteria > Acidobacteriota > Terriglobia > Terriglobales > Acidobacteriaceae > Telmatobacter. The sequence continues at coordinate 355,450 of CAVSBA010000002.1, forward strand.
CAACGGCGTATGGGTAACCCGCACCAGAAAAAGAGCCGCCCCGAAGGGCGGCTCTTTCAATGTAAGGGTCCAGAAAGCTAGTTGAAGATGGCGCCGATGGTGACGTTCGGATTTGCGGCACTCAAAGTGAGCGAGCAAGTGTTGGGTCCAGCCGCAGTGGAGGGATTGGGACTGATCGTGGTGCAACTGGAGGACCATCCGCCGAAGTTCACCCCAGACTGGGCCGGCGCCGTCAACGTAACGGTGGTGCCAATCGGGTAGGCCGCCGAGCACACCGAGCCTGTGCCGCCATTCAGCGCCCAGCCGGGGCCGCAATGGATCACATCCGCGGTGCCTGTGGCGGAAGGAGCGGTCACCAGCCAGCCAGTAGAATTCAGCCCTTCGTTATAGATGGTAATTGTGGCCTTCAATGCCGGCGCCTGTGAGCCCGGATAGCACGTACCCGCAGTTGTAATCACGCCGTTCGTGTAGACAGGCACAACCAGCGGGCAGTTGAAGGTCGCGGTTGCGGTCTGGATCGAACCGCTGGTGGGGTCAGTATATTCGGCGATGATACTGGCGTTGCCGCTTCCGTAAGCCGTGACAATGCCGCCGGTGGTGCCGGTGCCGGTGCCGGTGCTGGTGTCGACAGGGAAGACGTCGGGGAAGGAAGAAATCCACTTGAGGTTCGGCGAGTTGGTTACGTCCTGAACGGTCGGGCTCGTCGAAAACGTTGCCACCGCCAGGAATTGCCCCGTGTCCTGCAAATTGCCGACGGTGATCGCGCCGGGAACGATGGTGAGCGACAGCAAGGATCTGCCGGCGATACCGGTCCCCGTCCCGCTGCCGGTGACGTTGAGCGTGCCCGTCGCTGCGATGGTGCCCGTGAACCCCTGCATCGAGGCCGTAATCATCGCGGTGCCCGCGGAAACACCAGTCGCCAGTCCGCTAGAGTCGACGGTGGCCACGCTAGGCGTGCTCGATGTCCAAGTAACCAGATTGGTCACATCCTGTGTACTGGAAGGATGGCTGCCATGCCCGACGATGCCCGAAGCCGTGAACTGCGCAGTACTACCGGGCACAACCGATTGCGACGTGGGGGCAATTTGGATGGCATCCACTTTCGAAGCACCGCAACCCGCCAGGGGCAGAAGCAACCCGGCAAGCAACAAAGCTCCTGTAAAAACGCGACCAGAGGCACTCCCCCCGCGGAATCCTACTTCGCTTTTCTGCGATTCCATCCTTGCCATGGCACACTCTCTGTTGCTTATCTGCATTCGACTATAGGTCAATGCGCATTGCAATGGACCCGAAACCCCGATTTGGCCACACTGCTGGTATCAAGAGTGTCAGCAGGGACCAGTGCTAGTCACTATTACTAACGTGTTATGGGGATGGGCCGAGCGGGGCAGGCGCCGCCTCTTTGCCCGCTGCCGCCCGCAGCCGCTACACTTCAGTTCAGCATGGTGAATGCCCACGACAATAAGCCGGACCGGCTGGTGAGCGCGGCGCCCGCTGAAGAAGAGCAAGGCTTTGAGCTCAAGCTGCGCCCGCGCTGGCTGCGTGAATTTATTGGCCAGTCCAAGGCCAAAGAGCAGCTTGCCATCGCTCTCGAAGCGGCAAAATCGCGCGGCGAAGCCCTCGATCATGTGCTGTTGTTCGGTCCGCCGGGCCTGGGTAAAACCACACTGGCCACCATCATCGCCAATGAGCTGGATGTGGGCTTTCAGCAGACTTCCGGTCCCGCTTTGCAGATTCAGGGCGATCTGACGGCGATTCTGACCAATTTGCGCGAAAAGCAGGTGCTCTTTTTAGACGAGATTCACCGCATGCAGCCGGTGCTCGAAGAAAAGCTCTACACGGCGCTCGAGGATTACCAGATCGACATCATCATCGGTCAGGGACCGGCGGCGCGCACGCACGTGATGGAGATCAGGCCGTTCACGTTTGTGGGCGCCACCACACGGCCGGGACTGCTCAGTTCGCCGCTGCGCTCGCGTTTCGGCATCCTGCTGCGCCTTGAGTTCTATACCGAGGACGAACTGCGCGTGATTGTCGAACGCTCGGCCGAAGTGATGCAGATTCCAATCGACGCGGATGGAGCAGCAGAGATCGCCTTGCGCTCGCGCGGCACTCCGCGCATCGCCAACCGCCTGCTGCGGCGCGTGCGCGATTACGCGCAGGTGCGCGGCTCAGGCTCGATCGATCGGTCCACCGCCAACGCCGCACTGACCATGCTGGAAGTTGATGCCCACGGCTTTGACGAGATTGACCGCAGGCTGCTGCTCACCATCATTCAGAAATACGATGGAGGGCCGGTGGGCCTGGGCACGCTGGCCGCCTCGCTCGCCGAGGAAGAAGACGCTCTCGAAGAAGTGTACGAGCCGTTTCTCATCCAGATTGGATTCCTCGATCGCACGCCGCGCGGCCGCGTGGCCACGCGCCTGGCGTATGAGCATTTCGGAATGCCCTTGCCGGGCCGCCAGGTGGGGCTGTTCTGAAGTGTGCGCGCGGAGTCATGCTACGCTGATAGCGCGCTCATTTGGTAAGTGATTTCCGTCAAAAAGGAGAACTCTTATGGCACTCACTGAATCGACCATGCTGGAACTGGGCACCGAGGCTCCGGATTTTGCATTAACTGATGTGACGACCGGTAAAACCGTGCGTCGCGATGACTTTCGTGGTAACAAGGCGCTGTTAGTCATATTTATGTGCGCCCATTGTCCTTATGTAAAGCACATTGAGAAGATCGCTAGGGAAGTTAGGCTCAGATTATTCCGGCAAGCCTGTCGCCGTCGTTGCCATTAGTTCCAATGACGTGACGACTCATCCTGGCGATAGTCCCGAAGGCCTCAACGCGCAGGCCCAAGCCAATGGCTTCACGTTTCCCTATCTCTATGACGAGAGCCAGGCGATTGCGCATGCTTATAAGGCCGCGTGCACACCGGACTTTTTCCTTTTCGACTCCGGATTCAAGCTGGTTTATCGCGGGCAATACGATTCCAGCCGGCCCGGCAACGATGTTCCCATCACCGGTGGCGATCTGCGCGCGGCAATCGACACCGTGCTGGCCGGGAAGCCTGTGCTCCAGGAGCAGCGGCCATCGATCGGTTGCAATATTAAGTGGAAGGAATAAGGAAGCGGGTGAGCGGAGTCAGCGGAGTTAGCAGTGCTCCTGGTCTTTACCGTCCAAAGAAGGCGGTAGGCCATTTAACTCCGCTAACTCCCACTCATTTCGCCGCGCAGCGGCACTAACTCCGTTTTATCCGACTAATTCCTTCAGATAGCTCCGGAACTTATCGGCAAACTCGGGGCGCTTGAGGGCAAATTCGACTGTCGCCTGCAACATGCCGAACTTATCGCCGGCGTCGAATCGCTTGCCTTCAAAGGTATAGCCAAATACTTTCTCTTCCTTCAGCAAGCGCCTTGATGCCATCGGTTAGTTGTATCTCGCCGCCGGCGCCGGGCTTGGTCTGTTCCAGCAGCGCGAAGACGCGCGGCGTGAGCACATAGCGGCCGATAATTGCCTGATTGGATGGGGCATCTGCCAACTTTGGCTTTTCCACCATGCCGGTGCAGTTATAAATGCGCGGATTGGCCGGGTCCGGCGAGCCGGCCAGCACGCCATAAGCGCTGATGGCCGGGCCCTCGATGGTCATGGTGGCCAGCACCGAGCCCTGCTTCTCCTCGAAGACATCGATCATCTGCTTCAAGCAAGGCGGATCGGCGTCGATGACATCGTCGGGCAGAATGACGGCAAACGGCTCGTCGCCCACCAGTTCCTTGGCGCAGAGCACGGCATGGCCCAGACCCAGCGGCTCCTTCTGGCGAACATAGCTGACGCGCGCCATGGCAGCGACGCCGCGCGAGACTGCAAGCAATTCATGCTTGCCGCGGCGCTCGAGGGTTGCATCCAGTTCAAAGCTCACGTCGAAGTGATCTTCCATGGCGCTTTTGCCGCGGCCAGTCACGATGATGATGTGCTCGATGCCGGAAGCTATGGCCTCTTCCACGCCGTACTGGATGATGGGCTTGTCGACCAGCGCCAGCATCTCTTTGGGAATGACTTTGGTGGCCGGCAGAAATCGGGTGCCGAGGCCACCCGCCGGGAAAATCGCTTTTCGTACAGGTTTGTTCATTGAGGGCCATCCTTGGTGAAATTCCAAAATTACTTTGATGCACAATCCAGCGACACTTCAAAAGACTACTCTTTGCGTAGGGCTTTCCGTTTGCTGAAACACCAATTTCCGAGTGCTGCCGGCATTCAGAGGTCCCGAGCCATCGTCTCCCAGCATAGCCTCACGCATAGTTTTTATTGGAGGAAACCGCTGCGTCGGACGCAAGGTTGCCAAGCAACTCGCGGATTTCGAGCAACACTTCGTCGGAGCGCGTGGCGGTCAGCGGGTATTTGAGAATTCCCTGGGGCGTAAACTGCGCGCCGCGCTTGGCATTGCGCGCCACCAGTTTCATCAAATGTTGCGGATCGACAGAGGCATTCTCTGTGAAGCGGAGCTGGATTTCAGCGCGCTTGCGATCAATCTGCGCGACACCGATGCGCTCGCATTCGAGGCGCAGCAGCGATGCTTCCAGCAGATAGACAGTGGCGTCGGGCAGTGAGCCGTAGCGGTCTTCCATCTCGGCGCGTATCTCGTTAACGGCGGCCTCACTGCTGGCGCCTGCGATTTTCTTGTAGAGGCGCAGACGCTGATTTTCTTCGGCAACGTAGCTCTCGTCGATGCGCAGCGCGATGCCCAGGTTGAGTTGCGTGGCGGGCCGTTCCTCTGCGCCTTCGCCTTTCATTTCCTTCACGGCAGCTTCGAGCATGGAGGTGTAAAGCTCGAATCCGACGGCCTCGATGTGGCCGCTCTGCTCGCCGCCGAGCATGTTGCCGGCGCCGCGCAATTCCAGGTCGAGCGCAGCGATCTTGAAACCGGCGCCGAGGTCGCTGAATTCTTTGAGCGCGGCGAGAGCCGGCGCCGCGCAATGTCGCTGAGTTCATTTTCCTGCGGGATCAGCAGATAAGCATAGGCGCGGCGATTGGAGCGGCCCACGCGGCCGCGCAATTGGTAGAGCTCGCTCAAACCATGGCGGTCGGCGCGGTTGATGAGAATGGTGTTGGCGAGCGGGATGTCGAGGCCGTTCTCAATGATCGTGGTGGCCACCAGCACGTCGTATTCGTGGTGCATGAAGGCGAGCATCACGCGCTCAAGTTCGCTCTCGCCCATCTGGCCATGGCCGACGGCCACGCGCGCCGAGGGCACCAGTTCCTGAATGCGCGCGGCGATCTCGTAGATGGACTCCACGCGGTTATGCACGAAATAAACCTGGCCGCCTCGTTCCAGCTCGACTTCGACAGCAGAACGCACCAGCTTTTCGTCGAATTTGGCGACTACGGTCTGAATGGCCATGCGGTCTTTGGGAGGCGTCTCGATGATGCTCATGTCGCGCAGGCCAACCAGCGACATATGCAGCGTGCGTGGAATGGGCGTGGCGCTCATAGCCAGTACGTCGATTTCCTTGCGCATCTGCTTCAGCCGTTCCTTGTGGCGCACGCCGAAACGCTGCTCTTCATCGACGATGAGCAGGCCAAGATCCTGAAACTTGATGTCTTTGGAAAGCAGCCGATGGGTGCCGATGAGGATATCGACCTTGCCTGTCTCCACGCGCTCCACGATATCTTTCTGCTCTTTCGGCGAGCGGAAGCGCGAGATCATCTCGATGTGGATGGGAAACTGCGCGAAACGCTTTTTGAAGGTTTCGAAGTGCTGGAAACTGAGCACGGTGGTGGGAGTCAGTACGGCAACCTGCTTGCCGTCCTGCACGGCCTTGAAGGCCGCGCGCATGGCCACTTCGGTTTTGCCGTAGCCTACATCGCCGCAGAGCAGGCGGTCCATGGGGGTAGTGGATTCCATGTCCTGCTTGATGGCGCTGATGGCGGTCAGCTGGTCGTCGGTCTCGTTGTAGTCGAAGGAGTCCTCAAACTCGCGCTGGAATTCGTTGTCTTTGGAGAAGGCTGTGCCTTCCGCGGTGTGGCGTTCGGCGTAGAGCTTGAGCAACTCGCCGGCCATGTCCTGCATGGCTTTGCGCACGCGCGCCTTGGTTTTGACCCACTGCTGCGAGCCCAGCTTGTTGAGCACCGGAGCCGGGCCTGCGTCGGTGGAGCGATACTTCTGGATCAGGTCGAGCCGGGTGAGCGGAACATAAAGCTTGGCTTGTTCGGCGAATTCCAGGATCATGAATTCGACGGAGAGGCCGTCCTGAACAATTTCCTTCAGTCCCTGATATTGCGCGATGCCATGCTCGACGTGGACGACATAATCGCCGATGCCGAGATCGCGAAAATCCGAGACGAAGGCCGCGGTTTTTGAGCGCTGGGGAGCGGGGCGGGCAGTGACATCCGCTTCGTCGGAAAGATCGTTGGCGCCAAACAGGATGAGGTTGGTTTCCGCAAAGCTGACGCCGGCGGCGAGAGGGGTGCGCACAATAACGGGCACCCGCAGATCGCCGGCAAAATAGCTGGCTTCGCCAAGCACGGTCTCGCCAGGGTGGGCGACGCGGCTGCCGAAGCGATAGGGAACCTGGTACTCGCGCAGGACGGTGGCGAGCCGCTCCACTTCGCCCTGGTTCGGCGCGGCCAGCACGATCCGCGTATCCGTCTGCATGAGCGACTTCAACTGCTCAGTGAAGGCCGGGATGGATCCATGAAAGCGCAGCGTGGGGCGCGTGGGAATTTCAATCTCGCCGAGCGTCTCGTCCTCGTCGATGACATCGACTGCGCCGAGCTGGTCGAGATCGATGCCCATGTGCGACTGCAGCGAAGCCTGCAACACCTCCGGGCGCACATAGATGTCTTCAGGACGAATCAGCGAACCGATGCCGGAGCGCTCGTGGCGCTGTTCGATCTTGTTCCACCAGCGATCGATCTGGTTGCGTACCATGCCGGGCTCATCGACGAAAAGCACACAGCGCGGGAGCAGCGAAAGCAGCGACTTGCCTGCGCCGGCCACGGCCGCGAAAAACTCCCAGCCCGGAAAGACGGTTACGCCGCCAGCGGCAGCGTCTTCTTCGGCCATTTCTTCATCTTCTGTTTCAATGCGCTGCCGGCTGAGGCGCGCATTGACGGCAGCCAGCAGCCGCTCGGTTACGGGAGTTTCAGTGAGCGGCAGCAACTGCGTTTCATCCATGGCCGCTTTGCGAGCGCTGGGTCTCGGGGTCGAATTTGCGGATGGTTTCAATTTCGTCGCCGAAGAACTCGATGCGGACGGGGCGGTCGGATTCAGGCGAGTAGACGTCCAGGATTCCGCCGCGGCGGGTGAACTGGCCGGGCATTTCCACCAGGTCCATCTGCGTGTAGCCAACGCTGGCGAGGTGGCCGGTAAGTACTTCGAAATCGAGTTCTTCGCCGCGGCGCAGGTTAACCGCCAAAGACGAGTAATACTCTCGATCGAAGAGCCGCAGAGCGGCAGCCTCAACGGGAGCAATGACCAGATCGACGGCTCCGGTGGCGAGCTTGAAGAGGGCGGAAGCGCGCTGCTCCTGCACGTCGGGATGCGGGGAAAGCTGCTCGAAAGGAAGGACATCGTGCGCAGGAAAGCGCACCACGCGGGCTGGATCGATGGCGCCGGTAAGCTCGCACCCGGCCTTGACCAGCGGCTCCAGCGCCTCGGCGGCTTTGTTGTCCGGCACCACCACGATGACGGGCTGGCGCGCTTCCCGCGCCATGAGCGGGAGATAGAGAGCGCGAGCGGTTGTGGTCATTCCAGAGACACGCCGCCTCCCCGCACCCAGGCTCAGATGCCTTCGTACGCGTTCAAATCCCGGGGAATGCTCCAGCTCCGCGAAGATATCGCGGACGAACGGGAGAATCATCAGATTCAAGTTTAGCAGTGGCGGGAAGAAGAATCAGGATTCCTGCTCCGTATCGGCCTGCTCCATATCGGCCGTGAGGCGCGGTGCAGGGGGCTGGTGCTGAGCGCAAAGCCGGGTTGGGGTGGCGCAAAGCAAACGCAGATGCTTCGCTCCACTCAGGATGACAAAGCCGTGCTTTCGTGCTCGGCGGTGTAGCGCTCGCGCTCGCGGGCGTTGAATTTCGAGGGGGACAGAATCAGCAGCACGATAACCAGTGCGGGAATGACATAGACCATAGTGCCGCAGACCCACATGAAGGCGCCGGCAGCGACCTGGTCGCTGAGGGGGTCAAGGCCGAAGGGGCGCGGGAGCAGCGCGTAGCTGGGATAAAGCAGGCGGCCGGAGAAGCAGAGACACGCGGAGATGACGGTGTTGACCACATCGGCGAGGAGGAGATACGGAATCAGCATCCAGCGCGATTGCGTGCTGCGGAAGGGCCAGGGTCGAATGACCGGCCACCAGAAGAGAAGATTAGTGAAGAAGAAGCAGAAGTGCTCGAAGTTGTGCCAGTTTTCCGAGCTGAGGGCGAATTCATAGGCGCGGGGAACATGCCAACCGATGTAGGCAGCGGCCATGGCCAGCCATGCAACCCGCGGCCGAGTGAGAAACCGTCCAGCGGCAGGCAAGGCGTGGGAGACAAACAGCGGCCGCAAGAGGCGAATGAACCATCGCGGCAGGCCACGCAGCATGGGAACCAGCGGCGCGCCAAAGAGGAGCAGCGGCGGGGCGATGGACATGAGTACGAAATGCTGGCCCATGTGCATGAAGAGCAGCGATTCGCTGAAGGTATCGAGCGGCGAGGCCACGGCGATAAAGAGCGCCACGATGCCGCCCAGGAAACAAGCCAATCGCCAGGTGGGAAACTGAGCAGGGCGAGTGCGGCGAATGTGCGCCCATCCGCGCAGGTAGATGACGGCCATCAAGGCCAGCTCCGACGTCACGATCCAGGGGATATCCCATTGCGTGAAGAGGTCGGCGATGGTGGTCGTGTCGGTCATGGCTCGTATCAAGGCTTGCCGGACGCTACTGCGGTGGCCGCGTCGCTGGAGGTATGGGTGGTGTCCTGGCTTTCCGCAGTAGGATTCACGGCGGCATGTTCATCGGCGGGATGCAGCGTATCAAGAAAGGCCACCAGCGCCTCGATCTCCGCCGGGGAAAGATTTTTGCCGAAGGCCGGCATATTGCCGCCGCCCGTCACCACTTTAAAGCGCAGTTGGTCCGGGGTCATTCGCGTGGCAATATCGTCGAGGGCTGGCCCGCGCTGGCCTCCAACTCCGCCGATGGCGTGGCAATTGCGGCATTGCTTATCCTGGAAGACATTCTCTCCCTGCCGCACCAGGGGTGAGGCCGGACGCACCAGGCTCACCGGCAGCGTATCGGCGCTCCATGCCGACATGTGCGGGCTCCACGGCGTATAAGTGCCGAGGTTAGTCAACGCGCCCCAGGCGACAGCAATCAACGAGACGGAGAGAATGGCCACCGGGCGTCGATGCCAGCTCTTCTCGCCCTCGCCGGCGAAGAGCGGCAGCGCCACCAGAAACGCGATGGCGAGGATGGGCACCACCAGCATGAAGGGCGTCTCAAGCGCGGGTGGCAGGTACGCGAGGATGGCGTAGATCCAGAGGAAAAGAAATCGGGCTTGGGAACAGTCTGGATGATGGAAGGATCGGGCATGCCGCCCGGCCCTTTGGGGCCAAGCACGAAGGCGCAAACCGCAACGGCTGCCAGCACCGCGCCGGAAAAGACGAGGTCCTTCCAGAATGCGCCGGGGATGAAGGGAATGCCGTCATCATGAGCCAGATGGTTGTACTCCTGCTCATACGTGGAGCGGCGGACGAGGCGGCCGGGCATGGGCCACTCGTTCACACCCAGCTTGAGGACCATCCACACGTGCACCGCGGCAAAGAACAGCAAGGCGCCGGGAATGATGAAGACATGCAATGCAAAAAAGCGAGACAGCGTGGCGCCGGCGATGATGGGACCGCCCAGCAGCAGGTGAACGAGTCCGCCGCCGATCCAGGGAACGCGGCCCAGGATGGACGCGCCGATGGCCAGACCCCAGTAGGCGTCCTGATCGAAGCGCATCACCTGGCCCGTGAAGGCCATCCCCAAGGTCATGAGCAACAAAAATACACCCACAATCCACGTGAGCTCGCGCGGAAATTTGTAGGCGCCGAAGAGAAAGACCTGGGTCATGTGGATGAGGACAATGGCCACCATGAAGTTCGATCCCCAGCCATGCAGCGCGCGGATATACCAGCCCAGCGGCACCTGGTGATTCAGAACGTTGAGGCTGTTCCAAGCCCCGGCGGCGCTGGGAGAGTAGACCAGCGCCAGCATAATACCGGTGACCACCTGAAAAAGGAGGAGCGTGAAGGCGGCGCTGCCGAAGACGTACCACCAGCTTGCCGTGTTGCGCGGAACCTTATGAAAAGCCGCGTCCTTAACCGGCGCCTCGATCTGGAGACGCCTCTCAAACCAGCCGTAGACGCGCTCGGCGGTGCGCTTCATCCTCGGCATGGCGAGTCTCCTCCGAACGGGTCGATGTTGACCAGACTGGCGCTGTTGGAGAGCGTAGGCATTTGGCCGGCAAAGATCTGCAGGTCGCCGGAAACCACCTTCCACTTATACGTAAAAAGACCACGCGGCGGAGGGCCGGAGGCACGTTCACCATCGGCGTAGTAGACGCCACCATGACACGGGCACATGAAAAGCTGCGACTGCGGAAACCAGCGCACCGGGCAGCCGAGGTGCGCGCAATTAATGGCAAAAACCTGGAACTCGTCGCTCCCGGTGCGGCGCACGTAGCAGGCAACGTTATCGGTCTGGCCGTCCCAGGGCTGGGTATAGGGATTCTTATAGAAGGAAAGCTTGGTTTCCCCGGCGGCAAAGGAATTGGCCGGCCCCAGCGTGACCCACGCCTTGTAACTTGCGTCGCTTCTCCAAGGCCCGAAAAGGTAGCGCACGATAGGTATGGCAAGGGCAATCCCCACCAGGCCGTTGAGCGCGATGGCCGCTTTCATCATGAACCAGCGGCGAGAAACCGCCTCCGACTTTTCCTGGCTGGCCTTTTTTGCCGGCTCAGCCGCGGGCGGAAGACCGCTGGGCGTAGCCGCGTGCTCGCGCTCAGGGAGGTGTTGCTCCGGCTTCCAATCGTCTTGACTCAATGTTGACCTCCAGCAGGGGCTGGTATCGGATAGGCCGCGGTTCCGGCGTAGCCTGGCGCGGAGTTCCGTAAGCTGGCAAGATAAGTGATAATGTCGTTCACATCCTGGTCCGAGAGCGGCGGCGCGGCATTGCCGTCTTTGCTGTCGTGGCGCCAGTCAGGCTGGCCGATGTCCGGACTGCCCGCAATGATGATGGTGCGCAGCGACTGATCGCTGACCAGGGCGAGGTAGATGGGATCGGTGATTTGCCCGCGCGAGGGAGCGTGGCAAATGGCACAGCGCGCCTGGTAGGTCTGCTGGCCGCGCTTGGCATCGCCTGCCTGGACCTGCGCATAGGGCGGAGGCGTGGCGCCGGCGAACGCATTGGGCCGTAGCCATCGCTTCCTCATGCCGGTGACGATCGCGTCGACTTGTGCATCGGTCAACATGCCGTTTGCCGATTGCGCAAATGCGGGCATCTGCGTTCCCGGCATGCCGGCGGAGATCCATTTACGCAGGCTCGCATCGTCGACCAGCGCTTCATATTCCGGATTGGCCAGATCCGTGGCCTGGGCATTTTGGCCGTCACTGCCATGGCAGGCGGCGCAATTCTCGCCGTAGAGAGCGTCGAAGCTTAGCACATCCTGGGGACGGACCGCCGCCGGGGGTGGATATCCTGAGAAATGACCGCATCCCGTAAACAGCACGGCCAGCAAGGTGGCGAGTGACGCGCGCATATTGAGGCCGTTCGCAGCCCGCATCACTTCTTCTCCTTGTCGATCGGAGGTCCCGCATCCTGGCGCGACGCCATCAAGCCCGGCGCTTCAATGCCGAGGCGCGCAGCAAAGGGCACGGATTGACCCGTGGGGATTCTTTCCTGGCGAGCAACGACAATGCCCGCTATTACGCCAAACGTGATTTGCGAAACCAGGAACCATCCCCACGCGATATGGTTGGCCAGCGAAGGATTGATGATGCCCATGAAGGAGTGAAGAATGCCGGTCCAGAGAACGGGAGCGAGAATGCCGCCGAGCAAAACCGGATGCCGCGGCAACATGGGCAGTGTGGCGCCGTAGAGCAGCCCTACCAGCAGGCAGGTGAGAGCCTGAATGACAATGGCGATCAGTAATCCCTGCCAGTGGAATGCACCGATCTGTGCTTCCGTCGCGTGCCGCCAGTCGATGACGCCTTCGCCGCCAAGCAGGTTTACCGGGTACCATATGCTGCCGTGCGCGATCAACCCATAGAGGAGCGCAGGAACGATCATGGCGACACCGCCGGCGATACCGCCCTTGATGCCGCTAATCACAGGATAGGTTTCAACAGGAACATGCGCCCGGTGCCGGGGGTGGACTTGAATCCGCTCCACCAGGCTGCGCGGGGAGGCAACAACGATGGGGCGATCGACGACCTCGACCGCCTCATGCTGTTCGTGGGGCAGGACCTGCCGAAACCAGCCGACGCAGCCGACCACCATCAGCACGCCGCCCAGAATGCCGATCATGAAAGTGGTGACCGGACCGGCAGCAGCCAGGGTGCACCCGAAGGCCAGGATGATAGGCCACGCGGTGGGCGCGGGCAATTGAATATGCTTGCCAGCCACTTGCTTGCTCTCGAGATGCACGCCCTCGTGTCCCATGCGATTACCTTCCAACGATGTAGACCACCGTGAAAACCACCACCCATACCGCGTCAACAAAGTGCCAGTAGAGCGAAAAGACCTTTATGCGCTCGGCGTGGCTCTGGTTCACATGCCCCAGCAGCGTGAAGATCATGATGATGCTCAGTCCCAGGAGCCCGACGATCACGTGGGTGGCATGAAGTCCCACCAGGGAGTAAAACGTGGTGCCAAAAAGATTGGTGCGAATGGTAAGGCCGTGTTGATAGATGAGCGTGTGCCACTCGGCCGCGGTGCCAAAGATAAAGATGAGGCCCAGCACGATGGTGAGGCCCCACAGTACACCGAAGATGCGCATGCGGCCGCGCTCGATCTCCCGCTCAGCCAGCCAGATGGTGCCGCTGCTCGAAAGCAGGCAGACGGTGTTGAAGATGGGGGTTTCAAGAATCTGCGGGGTGGGGCCGGAGAGGCTGCGCCCGATGTAGTAAATGTATGCGGCAACAAAGATAGAAAAGATGCCGCACTCCCCGATGATGAGCGAGAGCATGCCAACCTTGCCACGCGAGGGCAGTTGCCATTGCTCGTCCGCGAAGATGGGAACGCTGCTCATAATTCGTATTTCCAATCAGGATCGTTGGGGTGCTTGATGTCCCACAAGGGGCGCCGGCTGCGCACCACGGGCTCGGTTTCAAAGTTGTAGGCCGGCGGCGGAGAAGTCGTGGCCCATTCCAGCGTCCACGCGTCCCACGGATCGCTTCCGGCCACCTCGCCATGGAAGTAAGAGTGAATCAGGTTCCAGACAAAGATCAGGATGGCAATGGCCTGGAAAAATGCGCCGGCGGAGACGATGAGGTTGAGCGTGTTCCATCCGCGGTCGGGTTCATAGGTATAAATGGAGCGCGGCATGCCCAGGATTCCGACAAAGTGCATGGTGTCAAACGTCATGTGAAAGCCGAAGATGAAGAGCCAGAAATGCCACTTGCCGAGCTTCTCGCTCATCATGCGTCCGGTGGCCTTGGGGTACCAGTAATAAATTGCCGCGAAGATGCAGACTACGATCACGCCCACGAGCACGTAATGGAAATGCGCAATCAGAAAGTAAGAGTTGTGCAGTTGCCAGTCCCAGGGCGCGACGGAGAGCATGATGCCGGTGAGACCGGCGATCAGCATCTGGAAGATGAACGCGGTGCAAAAAAGCATGGGCGTGGCGAAGCGGATGCTGCCGCCCCACATGGTGGCAATCCAGTTGAAGATTTTGATTCCGGTAAAGATGCCCACCACCATGGTGGAGAGGACGAAGAAGGCGTTGCCCACCCAGCTCAGGCCGACCGTGAACATGTGGTGGGCCCACACGGTGAAACTCACAAATCCGATGCCGACTGACGCCGCAACCATGGCCGGATAGCCGAAGATAGCCTTGCGCGAGAAGACTGGGATGATCTCATTGGCAATGCCGAAGGCGGGCAGCACCAGTACGTACACCTCGGGATGGCCGAAGATCCAAAAGAAATGAATCCACAACAGAGGTGAACCGCCGGCCTGGGCATCGAAGAAATGAGCGCCCAGATAGCGATCGAGCAGCAACATGACCTGCGCTGCGGTGAGCGGGGTAATGGTGAGCAAGGTCATGGAGCTGACCACCAGCATGAGCCACACGAACAGCGGCATGCGAAAGAGCGTCATGCCGCGGCAGCGCAGAGAAATGGTGGTGGCAACAATGTTGATAGCCGTTCCCAGCGTGCCAAAGCCGGTGACGATCAGCGCCAGCGCCCAGTAATCGGTACTGGAGCCAGGCGTGAATGCCTTGGAGGTGAGCGGCGCGTACGCGAACCAGCCCACGGCCGGCGCATTGCCCATGCCGTAAAGGCCGAAGCCGCCCAGGAAACTGTAGTAGAGCATGATGCCGCCGAACGCGGTGAGCCAGAAGCTGAACGCATTGAGGCGCGGATAAGCCATATCGCGCGCGCCGATCATCAGGGGCACGGTGTAATTGGCGATTCCGAAAAGGATGGGCATGCCCACCAGGAAAACCATGGTGGTGCCATGCATGGTGAACAGCTCGTTGTACATCTCCGGCGAGACAGCGTGATTATCCGGGAAGGCGAGCTGGATGCGGATCAGCATGGCCTCGGCACCGCCCACCAGCAGGAAGAAGAGCGCGTACACGACATAGAGGATGCCGAGCCTCTTGTGATCGACCGTGACCACCCAGCCATGCAGCCACTCGAGCAACATGCCGCGGTTGGGATACGCTGCGCCGAGCGAGCCTTCCATGGGCACCGGTTGATCCGCCATCCGTTCACCTCTCAGTGCAATGTGGTGAGATATGCGACCACCTGATCGATCTGCTGGTCGCTAAGCTGCATGGCGGGCATGAGGGCACCGGGCTTGAAGTTGGCCGGGTCTTCGATCCAGGCGTGCAGATTTTGGGGAGTATTGAGCGCCGCGCCCGCGGCAATGGTCGAGCGGCTCATCAGGTGCGTGAGGTCTGGCCCCGCCGTGCCTTTGGCGGCGGTTCCGTTGATGGTATGGCAATTCATGCAGGCTTCAGTCTCAAAGATGTGCCGGCCTGCAGCGACCGCCGGGTCATCGACCGCGGGCTTCTTCTGCTCGTTGACCCAGGCACTGAACTGCTGCGGAGTATCGACATACACGCGGATCAGCATCTTGGCATGCTCAATGCCGCAAAACTGGGCGCACTGGCCCAGGTAGAGGCCCGGCGTCTGCGGATCCATCCAAAGCTGGTTGGGATGATTGGGAATCAGATCGGTTTTGCCAGCCAGTTGCGGCACCCAGAAGCTGTGATCGACATCGGCAGAGAGCAGCCGCAAAAACGTTGGCTGCGGATCCTGCTTGCTGCTTACCGGAATGTGCAGTTCATTGGCGGTGACAACGCCCAACGTTGGATAGCGAAACTCCCACCAGAATTGATGGCCGATCACATCCACGTGGAGCGCCGACTTGGGCGCGGGCGCATTCTGCACGGCGAAGATAATGCGCGTGGTGGTGAGAAACAAAACCAGAACGATGATGACGGGAATAACCGTCCAGGCCAGTTCTACCTGCAAGCTGCCGTAGATCTGCGGCGGTTCGTGAAGCGGATCACCCTCGCGCGCCCTGAATTTGACGATCGTGTAGACGAGCAGGGCGGCTACCGTAACGAAGATCGCACCTGTAATGGCGAGGGCGAAAAGGGCAAGGTTGTAGATTTCGTATGCCGGCGTGGATGCAGGCGCGAAGATGCTGGGCGTGGATTGCGGTCCGGCTGCAAGAGCCGGGGATGCCGCCGCAAACAGGCAGACAATCAATGCCAGCGTATACCGAATTGGGGAAACACTCGGCTGATGCTGCATATTAACTGAAAAATGCCGAAATGGTTATGCGCTGCAGCTTTGAGCTGCTACGCGGGCCCACACACACCTGAGTTGGAAAACGGGCCAGCTTTCAAGCTCCGTCTGCTTCATTATATAGAGTCATGCCACCAGGGATGAATAGCTCTGCGAGAGAAGAGATTGGTTTTGTCTGCCAGGAATCGCGCCGCGCAATTCTGCTCAAGCTTTCAGAAGGGGCGCTGTGCTTTTCGCTGCAGTGGATGCCGCCTGCAGTGGATGCGGGCAGCGCGCCAACTTGCAGCGGATCAATCCGGATGCATCCTCAATGCACTGGGCCGCATCAAAACTTTCTGGAAGTATGCCTTCCAGTATTTCTCAAGTCCTCCCATGCGGCATATTCCATCTTCTACATATCGGCTTCAACTTCATGGGGGCTTCACCTTCGATGATGCGGCCAGTGTTGCCGATTATCTCAAGAAGCTCGGAATCTCGCATGTGTATTGCTCGCCATATCTGCAGGCAGCAGCCGGAAGCATGCATGGCTACAACGTAGTCGATCATCAGAAGGTGAACGACGAACTCGGAGGCGAAGAAGGGCTGGCTCGCTTCTCTGCGAGCTTGAAGGAACTGGGCCTGGGACAGATTCTGGATATCGTGCCCAATCATATGGCCACGGGCCCAGAGAATCGCTATTGGTGGGATGTTCTGGAGAACGGCCCCTCCAGCAGGTATGCCACGTGGTTCGACATCGACTGGCAGTCGTCGGAAGTCAAACTACAAAACAAGGTGCTCATTCCGGTGCTCGGCGACCAATACGGTCGAGTGCTCAGCGCCAAGCAGATACGAATTGCGCATGGTTGTGATCGCTTCCGCATTACTTATTTCGACCACTCGTTTCCCATTGCGCCACGCTCCCTGTCGATTCCGCTGGCACAGGCTGCAGAGTATGCGCATAGCGATACGCTTAGCTTCATTGCCGATAGCCTGGCGCGGCTCCCCGCTCCCGAATCCACCGATCGGGATGCGGTCGTCCTGCGGCACCGGGACAAGCGTGTCATCTACCAGTTACTGCACAACCTTTGCAGCGAGCACCGGGAGATCCCAGAAACGATCGCGCGAGCGGTCGAAGAACTCAATAACGACATTGACGCCCTGGATGACTTTCTCAATTTGCAAAATTACCGGCTCGCCTATTGGCGCACTGCCGATCAGGAACTCGGCTACCGGCGCTTCTTCGACATCAACACGCTCATCGGACTGCGCGTCGAGCGCCCGCATGTCTTCGCCGCCACGCATCGCCGCATCCTGGAATGGCTGGACAACGGCGTCCTGGATGGTGTGCGCATCGATCACCCTGACGGGTTGCGCGATCCGCAACAGTATTTCGAGCGCCTGCGCGACCGCACTCCGCACGCGTGGATCGTTGGGGAAAAAATTCTTCAGCCCCACGAGGCGCTGCGGGCAAATTGGCCGATCGAAGGCACCACGGGCTACGACTTCCTGAATGTCTGCAACGGTCTGCTTACCTGTGGCGACGGGCTGAAAGACCTCACGGAGATTTACCGGAATTTCACCGCAGAACCCGTCGACTTTGCGGCCATTGCTCACGATAAGCGCCTGAATGTGGAGCAGGAGGCACTGGGTAGCGATGTCAATCGCCTGGCCAGCCTGTTTGTCGCCATCTGCGAAAATAATCGCGATCGCCGCGATTACACCCGCGCCGAGATTCGCCGCGCACTGCGCGAAGTGGCCGCGGGGATGGCGGTCTATCGGACGTATGTGGCGCCGGATCGCGACCAGATCACCGATGAAGACCGGGAGGAAATCGACCATGCGGTAACCGAAGCCAAGAAGCATCGCACCGATCTCGATCCGGCGCTGATCGACTTTATCGGAGAGGTGCTGGCGCTGCGCGCGCGCGGCGGTCTTGAAACCGAGTTCCTGCTGCGCTTTCAGCAATTCACATCGCCGGTGATGGCTAAAGGAGTGGAAGATACAGCGCTCTACTGCTACAACCGCATGATCGGCCTCAACGAAGTGGGCAGCGCGCCCGATGGCGATGGGCTGTCTTTGAGCGAGTTCCACGACCACTGCGCAGCACGGCAGGCCGCCCATCCCTTCACCATGAACACCCTGACCACGCACGACAACAAGCGCTGCGAGGATGTGCGCGCGCGCCTGGCCGTACTGACCGAGGTGCCCACCCGCTGGAAATCGGCTCTGGGCCGATGGGCGCGGATGAACGCGCCATTCAAGAGCGGCGGCTTTCCCGATCGCAATACAGAATATTTTCTTTATCAAACGCTGATCGGCGCGTGGCCCATTTCTGCTGACAGGGTCATCGCTTACATGGAAAAGGCGGCTCGCGAAGCCAAGCAACAGACGAGTTGGACACAGCAGAACAAGGAATTTGAAGACGCGCTCAGAAGCTTCATCGAACGCATTCTGCAGTCGCAGGAATTTGTCGCGGAATTGGAGAGTTTCGTCGGTCACATCCTTGAGGCCGGCCGCATCAACAGCCTGGCGCAAACACTGCTGCGCTATACCGCTCCGGGAGTGCCCGATACGTACCAAGGCAGCGAGTTATGGGACCTCCGCCTGGTCGATCCCGACAATCGCGGCCCGGTCAACTACGAAGAGCGGCGCAGGATGCTCGACCGAGATCGAAAGAGGCATGGGCGTTGAGGAGATTGTGCGCCAGATGGACAGCGGCATGCCCAAGCTTTGGGTCGCGTATACAGCTCTGCAGCTTCGCAACGCGCATCCGGAATGGTTTGGCGGGGAAGCGGCGTACACTCCCGTTTATGCGGAGGGGGCAAAGAAAGAACACGTCGTGGCCTACCTGCGCGCCGGGCGAGTGGCTACAGTAGTTCCGCGCTGGAACCAGAAACTTGGCATCGCCCCCAGGGGATTTCCAGGTGCGACGGTGCTCACGCTACCCGAGGGCCATTGGCGGAGTCAGCTTGCAGGTGAAA
Source organism: uncultured Acidobacteriaceae bacterium (assembly GCA_963725975.1). GTDB lineage: Bacteria > Acidobacteriota > Terriglobia > Terriglobales > Acidobacteriaceae > Telmatobacter. Next base: position 374,408 of record CAVSBA010000002.1, read on the forward strand.
TGATCGACGGCGGGCGCCTGCGCATCCAAAATCTGCTGGCGCGATTCCCGGTGGCTTTGCTGGTGAAGGACGGCGATTGATGCATGGCTTCGAGGTTTGGGCGCCTCGCGCGCACAGCATGGCGGCTTATGCAGACGGCAATGCGCTACCGATGCAGGGGCCCGATGAGCGCGGCTGGTGGCGATGTGATGCGCCAGGCGCGGGCCTCGGAACCGATTACGGATTCCTGATTGACGGCGATCCTAATCCCTATCCCGATCCACGTTCCAGGTGGCAACCGAACGGCGTTCACGGACTCTCACGCATTTACGATCAAAGCGCATTTGAATGGCGGGATGAGACTTTCAAATCGCCGCCACTGGCAAGCGCAATTGTTTACGAGTTGCATGTGGGCACGTTTACCCCGCAAGGCACGCTGGATACGGCAATCGAAAAGCTCGACTATCTAGCTGGACTCGGCATTACCCACATCGAGCTGATGCCCGTGGCAGCCTACGCCGGCAATCATGGCTGGGGCTACGATGGCGTGGCGCTCTATGCCGTGCACCAGCCGTATGGCGGACCCGACGCTCTCAAGCGGTTTGTGAATGCGGCTCATGGGCGTGGCTTGGCCGTGCTCCTCGATGTGGTTTACAACCATTTCGGCCCAGTCGGCAACTACAGCGGCAAATACGGCCCGTACATTACGGATGCACACCACACGCCATGGGGCGGAGCGGTCAATCTGGAATCGGAAGGGGCATCGGAGGTGCGGCGCTTCTTCTGCGACAACGCCATGATGTGGCTTCGCGATTTCCACATCGACGGGTTGCGCCTCGATGCTGTCCATGCATTTGTCGATCGCTCGGCGATCCATTTTCTGGAGCAGCTCGCAACCGAGGTCGATACACTCGAGGCGGCAGTTGGGCGGCCGCTCGTGCTGATAGCCGAAAGCGACCTGAACGATCCGCGTTTCGTCACTCCGCGCGAGGCAGGTGGCTTGGGCATGGATGCGCAATGGAGTGACGATTTCCATCACGCGCTGTTTGCCGTGCTGACCGGAATTCGCGAAGGGTATTACCAGGATTTCGGCGCGCTGGGCCAGTTGGCCAAGGCGCTGGAGCGCACCTTTGTTTACGACGGCATTTATTCCTCTTATCGCCGCCGCGTTCACGGCCGGCCTGCGAACCATCTCTCGCAGCACCGCTTCCTCGGCTATATCCAGGACCACGATCAAGTCGGCAATCGCGCGATGGGCGACCGCTTGAGCCACATTGCCGGCATGGATCGTGCCAGGATGGCGGCGGCCGTGGTGCTGCTGAGCCCCTTCGTGCCCATGCTGTTTCAGGGTGAGGAGTGGGCGTGCTCGTCGCCCTTCCAGTACTTTGCCGATCACGAACCGGAGATGGCGCGACTGGTTTCCGAAGGCCGCAAGAAAGAGTTTGCGGCGCTTCGGCTGGGATCCCGACTCGATTCCCGATCCGGAGAATGCCGCGAAACCTTTCTGCGCTCCAAGCTTAACTGGGATGAAGCGGTGAAGCCGGAGCATGCGGAAATGCTGGAGTGGTATCGCGGGTCTGATCCGCTTGCGCAGAGACCTTCCCGGCCCTCAACAATGGGGAGCCCGGCAATGTGCGCGTCACTTTTGACGAAGCAAGAAAAATGGCTGCGCTTGGAGCGCGGCCCGGTCATCCTGTGCTGCAATCTAGGCGCTATGGATCACGCTTTTCCCGTGCCGAACGAGAGCAGAATTCTGCTCGCAGCGCAGGCGCTCATCGCGGTGGAAAGCGGCAGCCTGAATCTGCCGCCCAATACGGTTGCCGTGCTGCAAGCGCCGACCAGCTAGAAGTGACGGATGGTTTCCGAGGGCGGCGGAGACGCCTGATTTGACTGTCCCGGCAGATGATCGGCACGCTCCACACGGCTTTCAAGCGAGCGGCTGACCAGGTCGCGCGAACCCAGTCCGACGGCGAGCGCAAGGGTAAGCACGATGCCGCCGAAGAGAATGCTGAAAGCCAGTTCCACAATCCCGCTGCCAATATCGAGATGTTCCAGCACCATGGCCGCGGTGAGCACCAGCACCAGCCATTTCACGCCCAACGCCAAAAAGCGTGCGTACTGCAACTGCGCATTCACGGCTCCGATGAGCACGGAACGCGAGAGAAAGCGGGCCACCAGCGTTCCCACGATGAGCAGCACCGCGGCGCCGACCAGATGGGTAACATAAGGCAGGAACGAAAATGGGAGCACGCCGCCGACCGCGTACGAGGCTTCAAAGGCCGACACGCCAATCACCAGCCCCATGAGAACGAATACCCAGAAGGCAATGCGCGCGGTGAGCGCGGTGGGCGAAGTGGAGGGGGCCCAATCGACGCCGGCGCCGGTGCGCGCCACGCGCGCATCGAATTTGCCCATGGTCAGAATCCAGCGCAGCAGCGAGGACACGACTTTGCCGATCAGCGCGAATACCCCCAACGCAACAAAGAGAGCCAGGATGCCGGGAAGAATCGCGGTGAGTAGCGACAGGACACGGTAGAGAGACATGTGCAGAGCCTCCGACATCTGTCGCCAGATGGAGAGATTCTCGCTATAGGGCGGGTACGGCAACATGGTTTGCCCTTGCTGAAGCAGCATCGCAAGCAGGTAGGTCATGGGACGAACTCCTTGTATCCGAGTGCCCAGAACGGACATCATGCGTTGAATCGGTCTGGCCAGCGCCAGCGCGACACGACGTAGGGTTTATCCGCTTCAAATGCCGCTGCCACCGCTTCAATGTGGCTCTCGGCGCCAGTTCCGGCAGCGGTGAGGTTGATGTGACCGGCCACCCAGCCCAGGTAAAGGGGAATGAAAGCGCCCAGGAGGTGTCCACGGTTGATGGTGCGCAATCGATAGGCAATCAGGAAATCGTAGACGATGCGCGCCCAGAGATTGTCAGACATGCGAAACTCAGCCACACTTAATTGCGACAGGCGCTTGAGCCCGAGCAGCGAGTGCGGCGGCAAAACCAGGGACCAGATCTCCAATAGATTGTTATAGGCGAAATGGAACGACTCGACCATTCGCGACACGTCGGCAGTGGCATCAGCCGCGGGCAGTTCGTATGGTACTCGGCGCGACGGCGGCACGCGGCGGGCGCGTTGCCAGTAAGCGGCCTTCAATTCGATATCAGCGAAAAGCGAGCCCGTGACCCGCGCCAGGATGGCATTAATGTCTATCTCTGCCGGCTGGGGAAGGGTGCGCTCACCTACCTCGAATTCGTCGATCGCAAACCCCGCAACCGCAGCTTCATGGGCCGGCCAAAGCAGAGCGTCCGGCGCTTCGGGTTGTGTAAAGCGCTGCGCCGCCGCGCCCAGCCGCTGCGCCATGCGTGGGGATAGACCCAGATCGATCGCCAAGGGAAATCGCACTCGCTGCGCAAACAATGCGCGCGTGAGCGGGTAGAGAATAGCAGAGTTAATCATGCCAGCGTGCGGTGGCAGCAGGTAGCGCGGCGTCGCCAGATCGACAGAACCGGAAAGAGCACCGTTGGCGAGCAGCCGCAGTGCGTGCGGGCCCAGCGAGTCGGCTCCCGGCCCCAGCATCAGAATTGCGCGGGCATTGTGATCCTGCGCGAGTTGCCAGGTGTGGGTGAAGTCGATTGCCGCCAAACTCCACGCCGACGGTCCCGGCGGCGTTGCCACGATCCTCAATCCGGGTCGTTGAGGCGGCGGGGAACTCTGCGTAGCGATCAAGAGACCCTCAGCCGCAAATGCCGCCGTCAGATTTTTGACCAGGGCCTCAAAGCTCTCCGGCGACATGGCCGCAACCATCACCAGCAGATCGGTAACCGGAGGAGGAGACGGCGGATTGGCTGCGGAGATAGAATCTGCGGTCGCCATAGGAACCATTGAAGCCTGCGTTCATGGGTGACGCTGATCGGCCGGTGCGGCCGTTCATTCCATGGTTACAAAGATAGAATGCCATCCATCGGGATGGAGAGCCATTCCGGCCGATGATTCAATTCGTAAAGAAGCTCGTATAGAGCTTTTTCCAGCATATACGCATCGAGAAGCGCCTGTGCGGTTTCAGGCGGAGGCAGAAGTGACGGATTAGCAGCCATGGTATCGCGATAAGCGAATAGATATTCGCCACACGCGGCGTTCAGCCACCGCCGCGCCCATTTCTGAAGGGACTCCGTCAGGGGCGAGCCACCGCAGGCGGCCTGCGCGTTTTTGTAGCGGTCGAGCGCGGCATACGCGGCGTAGGAGAAGGAGCGCAACATGCCGGCCACGTCTTTGAGCGGCGACTGCTTGCACCTGCGCTCCAGCAGCGGTCGTGCCGGCTCACCTTCAAAATCCAACAGCACAAAATCGCCAACTTCGGAGTGCGAATGCTCCGTTGCATCGCTGGCACCACGGATATGCAACGTCTGGCCCAGGTGATAATCGCCATGGATGCGGATGCGCTGGCCGGCCGCCGGAAGATTCGCGACCGCGCGGGCGCGCGCCACCAGCGTGGCCCTTCGCGATAGCAATAGTCCGGCGGCATCGGACAACGTATCGTCGAGGGCCGGCAGACTGCGCTTCAAAGCATCCAGGTTTGACCTGATCTGTGCTTCAATACGCTCCGCCTCCGCAGCCAAATCTTCGGCTGCGAATGGCTCGGGCGCAAACGCCTCGTTTTCCGAGGCGGCGCCAAGGGCCAGATGCATCTCCGCGGTGCGGCGGCCCAGCAGCGCAGCCGCCGACAGCGAGACACGAGCGCCATGGAGTGCCTCGGGAAGAGCCTCCCGCTCACTGAAAAATCCTGACGAGGGCTCCTCTGCAGGCGCGGAAAGATGGGACGCATCTTCAAAAAATGAGGCAAGCCGATCGAGAAACCACTCCCATCCGTCTCCATCGTTTGCGACAAACCCCTGTAACAAAGCCACGGCTATTTTTTCGCCATGCGCAGGAATGATAGAAATCTCGCCCAGGAACGGCGGGATACAGGTGAGATGAGCTTTCTCGGTCAAATAGCGGCCCACCTCGACATCGGGGCTCTCGCCCGGCTCCAACCTGCGAAATAGCTTGAGGATGAATCGGTCGCCATAGAGGATGGAGGTATTCGATTGCTCCGCGGAGCCAATGCGCGACGCGAGTTGCTGCCCAGTCTGGGCTCGGGAGAATGCACTTGACGCTCGTGCATCGAGACGGCCGTCAGGCGGAACCGGGTTTCCGGCGGAGGGAGACTCGCGCGGCTGTAAACTCAGCGCGCCTGCCGAGAGCGCGGCGGAAGTAGAGGAACGGGGCGGTTGCGCGGCTTCTCCGGGTTGCGCACTTAATGGAGCTGGCGTAGCAGGAGAGCCTGGAACTGCCTGCGTGGGCGCCATCGGAACATCGTCCAGAGCCGGCACCGGCTTCTCCGCTTGCTGGGCTGACGCACCACCCGGCAGAACTCCGCGATGAACCAGAGGCAGCGTAGTATTGCACTCAATCAATTTGAGAATGTCCTGCTGAAACTGCGTACGAACCGCCGCGTCATGCAAGACAGCCGGACCGGAACTGGTATTCAAGTCTGCGATCACGCTCATTGCATGACGCGCCGCGATGGCATCGCGCTCATCGCCCGTGCTGATTCCGAGCGGGATTTGATAGAAGTCTGGCGGTCCTTCGGAGTAGCCGATTTCGCAATAGAACAACGCAAACGGAGACATTTCGCGAGCCCCGGCGGTAAAGCCGCGCGCGCAGCCGTCCGCCGCGCGAGGCGGCTCAACCCAGTCGCCCACCCGCACGCTGACGATGCTCCGGGTTCGCGCACCAAACCAGCGCTGCTTCGGAATCCATGCGCGCAGCGATGTCTCCAGCAGGTTCAGACCTTCTCCGGACAAAAATCCGGCCCAACCACTCGCAGCAAAGTCGATTTCTTGAGCTTGTTCCAGCGCCTCGTCCATGGTTTCCGGGAAAATTTCCGGCTCCACATCGGGGGCATGCAGTTCGAGCCACAAAAACGAGTAAGGGGCGAGCGAAAGCGCATAGGAATCGCGCGTAATAGTGGGAAACGGAACATAGCCCAGCATCTCCACTGGCTGCATGCCATCGTAGGCAGACAGATCCAGTGAGACCGGCTGCGCGAAGCGGCTGAGGTTGGCCACGCAGAGCACCGTCTCTTGCGTGCCGTCGCCGCGATCCAAGGCGCGGAGATAGGCCAGGATCTTGCGGTTAGCAGGGTTGAGAAATGTCAGCGTGCCGCGCCCGAATACCTGGAACAGCTTGCGCAGCGCAATCATGTTGTGGGTCCAGTGCAGCAGGCTGGATTGATCGCTGAGCTGCGCCTCCACGTTGACCACCTGATAGCCGTAGATGGGATCCATGATCACGGGAAAATAGAGGCGTGCGGGGTCGCACTTGGAAAATCCGGCATTGCGGTCCGAGGTCCACTGCATGGGCGTGCGCACGCCATTCCGGTCGCCAAGGTAGATGTTGTCACCCATTCCGATCTCGTCCCCGTAATAGAGGATGGGCGTCCCGGGAAAGCTGAGCAGCAACGAATTCAACAGCTCGATGCGGCGGCGATTGTTATCGAGCAGTGGTGCAAGCCGGCGCCGGATGCCCACATTCACGCGCATGCGCGGATCGGACGAATAGGCAAAGTACATGTAGTCGCGTTCGTCGGCGGTCACCATTTCCAGCGTGAGCTCGTCGTGATTGCGCAGGAACAGCGCCCATTGGCAGTTGTCGGGAATGGGCGGCGTCTGTGCCATGATGTCGGTGATGGGCAGGCGATCTTCCTGCCGCAGCGCCATGTAAATGCGCGGCATGAGCGGAAAGTGAAACGCCATGTGGCACTCGTCGCCGTCGCCGAAATACGGCCTCACATCGGCAGGCCATTGATTGGCTTCGGCCAGAATCAACCGGTTTGCGTACTGCTCATCAATGGCGGCGCGAATCTTCTTTACCACGCTGTGCGTCTCGGGCAGGTTCTCGCAGGAGGTCCCATCCCGTTCGCAAAGATAAGGGATCGCGTCCATGCGCAACGCATCCACGCCCATATCCAGCCAGAAATGCATGGCCCTGATCACTTCCTCGATCACCTGCGGATTGTCGTAATTGAGATCAGGCTGATGCGAGAAGAAACGGTGCCAATAGTAGGCCTTGGCTGCTTCGTCCCATGTCCAGTTCGATTTTTCCGTGTCGGTAAAGATAATGCGCGCGTCTTTGTATAACTGGTCGCTTTGCGACCACACGTACATTTCCCGCTCCGGCGAGCCGGGTGGCGCCATGCGCGCAGCCTTGAACCATGGGTGCTGATCGCTGGTGTGATTAACCACCAGCTCGATCATCACCTGCATGTTGCGCTGGTGAGCGGCGTCGAGAAAAGTCTTGAAATCATCGAGCGTTCCATAAGACGCATTCACCTCGGTGTAATTGGAGATGTCGTAGCCGTCATCGCGCAACGGCGATGGAAAGAACGGCAAGATCCACAGGCAGGTGACTCCCAGGTCCTGCAGGTAATCGAGACGCGAGATCAGGCCGGGAAAGTCGCCGATACCGTCATTATTTGAGTCGGCAAAGGCGCGCACATGCAGTTCGTAGACGATTGCGTCCTTGTACCACAACGGATCGGTCGCGCTGGACAACTTTTTCAAGCGGATCTCCTGATTCGATGGCGCGGCCTTTCCCCGGGCCGCACCGTTTCACGGCTGGCGACGGATACGGAAAATGTGCGCCGGCCGCGTGCCTGGCTGCAACGCCACGTAGTTCCGATGACCGGTCCACGCGTAGATGTCTCCGGTCAGCAGATCTTCAACAAGGAAGCGTTCACCGACTTGGAGTCCGAGTTCGCCCAGGTTGAGATCAGTCCAGCCGCTCTGCTGGTAAAAAGCGTCGAGGTTGACAATCGTCAAGATCTGATTGTCGAAATTCGGCGTCGATTTTGAGTAGCAAATCAGCTGCGCATTATCGACGCCATGGAAGTGAAGCGAACGGTTTCCGTGGAGCGCCGGATGGGCGCGGCGGATGCGGTTGAGCGCGGTAATGAGGGGAACCAGTGAGCCGGGCACATTCCTGTGGCGCTGGCGAATCTCGTATTTCTCGCTGTTCAAATACTCTTCCGATTCGCTCTTGCCTGGAGCCGGTTTTGCCGGTGCGTTCTCCGCAAGTTCATAGGCCGGCCCATAAATGCCATAACTCGATGACAGCGTCGCCGCCAGAATCACGCGCAGCATAAATGCCGGCGGACCGCCCTCCTGCAATGTTCGGTGCAGAATATCGGGGGTGTTGGGCCATAGATTGGGTTGAAAGAAATCACTCACGGGAGGCCGAGTGATCTCGTTCAGGTAATCCTCTAACTCAAACCGGGTATTGCGCCAGGTGAAGTAGGTGTACGACTGCGTAAACCCGCGCTTGGCCAGCCCATACATCAAGTGCGGCCGCGTAAAGGCCTCTGCGAGAAAAATGGCGTCGGGATATTTGCGAGCTCAGCGTGCCCAGGCACCACTCCCAGAAGGGCAGCGACTTGGTATGAGGATTGTCTACGCGAAAAACGCAGACGTCCGCGCTCGATCCAGAACTCGAATACCGAATAGAGCTCGTCCCATAGACCGCGCCAATCGGGCGATTCGAAATTGAGGGGGTAGATGTCCTGATATTTCTTGGGCGGATTTTCAGCGTACTGAATGGAACCGTCGGGCCGGATGTTGAACCAATCCCGATGCTCGGTGACCCAGGGGTGATCGGGCGAGCATTGGAAGGCAATGTCGAGCGCAATTTCCATGCCCTGCGCTTGAACTGCCTTCACCATCCGATCGAAATCTTCAAACGTGCCGAGCTGGGGATGAATGGACTTGTGCCCACCGCAATCCTTCTGGCATTGACTGCCGTCCGGGCGTACATCGGGCGCCGACCTATCGCCGATGGCCCAGGGGCTGCCGGGCGCGCCGGGCGGCGCAGAGGTCGAATTGTTTGGACCCTTGCGAAAGGCGCGGCCTATCGGGTGTATCGGCGGCAGGTACAAGATGTCGAAGCCCATGCTCGCAATCTCAGGCAATTGCCGCTCCACGTCGCCAAAACTTCCATGCTGGCCGGGAACCGCCGAGGCGGAGCGTGGAAACATCTCATACCACGCGGAGAAGCGCGCCCGCTCGCGATCAGCCCACAGCGGAATCTCCATGTCATATCGCGTTGCGTGGCTCAGGTCGGGATGCTCCGCCATGATGCGATGAATTTCTTCGCCGAGCGGATAGGTAACCGGCTCTTTCTCGGGGACCGCGAGCGACTCCAGCGCCTGAGCTGCCTGGGACAGTTTCCGAGCCGCGGCTCCACGGGCACGCGAAGCGCCCTGTTGCAGAAGGACGGCGCCGGTTCGCAAGGCCAGCGGGATTTCTCCGGGAGCGAGGTCCAAGGGCGCTGCCATGCGCTTGCGCAGGTCAGCCGCCCAACTCTCGAAGTGATCGACCCAACCTAAAATTGAGAAGCGCCACGCGCCGATTGCATCCACATGGAAGCAGCCATTCCAGCTGTCGTTTCCGCGCGGTTTCATTGCAGCTGTCCGCCACTTGCGGTCGCGCTCGTGTCGATAGAGAAGGCGTGCCGCCAATTGATCGTGCCCGTCGGCATAAATGGTGGCCGTCACGTCGAGAGTATCGCCCACTACGCGGCGAACCGGGTGCCGTCCTGCATCCACCTGCGGCACAATCTTTTCGATCACAACGCGATAGCGGCCATCCGCGGGCTTCAGCACGTATTTTCCCCAACTGAGGCATTAGCGTTGCATCCCCCGCGGTCGCAAGGAAAGACTGAACGCATGAGCCAATGAGCAGGGAGAAATCGCGTGACGGGATAGATGCGCAATTGCTCTCCCGCGTTGCACAGGTTGCGTGGGATACAGCTCAGAATTTCGAGCGGCCCACTCTCGACATTATTGTAATCAACGGGAGGCCGGCGCGCCCACTGCGTTCCCCGCATTTGCGTTCATGGGCAGTTCCAGCGCGAACAGCGACGCGTTTCCTTGATCTGCATGAAGCCACATGCCGTGAAACGCTCCCTGCAGATCCGGATGCATGGCCAGTAAAGCAGTCATCAGTTCCGTCACCTGCTTGCGGGCGATCACGGGGGAGCGAAGCTCCGACATCTGCGCAGCATCGGGCTTGTAGTGCACGTCCAGGTCCAGTGAACCGAATTCAGTTGTTGTGTCGATCGAAGTGACGGTGAAAACCGAGCCATGTGCGTTCACGTTCAGCGGCTTGCTGGCGGCGGGCAAGTCAGTATGCAGCGCATCCGATTCGTGGCGCAGTTTTTCCAAATTGGGGCTGGCCAGAAAGTCGACCGGGTCCAGGAGATAACTGGCCATACGGTAATAGAACCACGCCGCCCAATCGGCGTCGGATTTCGAATACTTGCGCGCTGCGATCCAATACCACCCGCCGTCGTGTCCGGCCAGGATCATTGGCTTGTCGAAGAAGCCGGCCAGCAACCATCGATCGTCCTGAGACTTTGCCAGGATGAGGGTAATCTGCTGCGGTTGCTTAACGCCGGTGGCGTGCAGAATTGCGAGTGCGTAGGTTCCGGGTGGCAATCCATTGAAATCGAATCCTACTACCGGCGATCCACAGAAGAAATCTGTTTGCTGCGCATTAGGCGCATCGCTGGAGGCATCCAGCAGATACAGATCGTCGATCGTGATGGTGGCCGGCTGCACCAACGGTCCAAGATATTGCACCGACTGTTGAATAGCGCTGAAATCGGCGGCGACCGCAGGCAATGTGTCGGTGCGGATCGCCGAAACATTACCGCTCTGCACCTGGGAGATCAGGGACCTGGCGGCACTGGCAATGGCGCTCCGCTGCGCGTCCGTCATCTGCGCCTGGGTGGTGCAGGAGGCTGCTTGCGCCCGCGGGAGCAGGGCGATGACGCCAAGCAGAAAGGCAAGAAGAGAATGCAACGGATTACGTCGCGAAATCATATCCGCAGGTCACTCCATGCTGGTCGGACACAAGACAAGCGTCCGGGGCGAATTAGCGCCGTAGAATCTTGGATGCAATTACGGTCGTGGAGGGCTACAGGCGCAGTTTTACTCCGATCAGGTCAGCGATGTTCAGCGATGTCAGTCCAGAGCGGCAGACTAGGTGGGGAGTCCTGCGCTTTCCTGGATGGCCTGCTGTCGCGGCATGAGATCCAGAAGGGCGTAGCGGAGCACCTCGCGTTTGACCATGGCGATGGGACCCGGAGAAATGACCGTCATGCGACCCATCAAATGGCTGAGATTGAAATAAGCCTGGCGGTTCACGTAAATAAACTCCAGCGGATACTCAGGCTTGCGAGCCCGCGCCTGCACCGGGTCGGCATCAAGGATGAAACTCACCTGGGGGCGGGGAACCAGCATCATCACGCTGCGAATGAAGGCTCGCACCAGCGGGTTGCGCAAATTCAGATTTGCAAATTCGTCATAGATATAGCGATCGAAGATCACGAAATCTGCGCCCGACCGTAGCGCTTCCGCTACCTTGACCCGCGTGGAAACTGCGTCGACCGTGTACAGAAGCAGTCGTACGCAAGCCATGGGCCAGGAACGAACGTTCTTGTCGCGCCTGTTGATCGGATTGTCCGGACTTCCGATGCCCTTGTCGCCTTTAAAAATCTTGTGGCCGGAGGTCTCGCGCAGCGCAGTCAGGCGCGCCACCTCGTCCCAAAACCGGATGATTCGCACGCGCATGCCCGCCTGCTCCGCCGCATCACGCAAAGCATCAATTTGCGTACTCTTTCCGGCCCCATCAATTCCGGAAAAGCTTACCCAGCGAATGGCGCGGGCATGCACCGTTGCCTGCATGGTTTCTCTCCTCAATTCTCCGCGGCGTTGGAACGCTAATGCGGCTGGCTGGGGCTGGCGTGAGAAAGGGCGACGACTGTGCCAACGGCAGCAGCGGCTCCCACGATCAAGCCGATTTTGATCAGAATGATGCGAACGCGCCGCTGCTTGGCCGGGGCGATCACCGCCCCGGCGGGCCGCGAGCCGGTCACGCCTGAAGGCGACTCATAGGGAGCCACCGCGGTTCCTACGGGAGTGTTCGCGGGTTGCTGATTCGGACTTGTCTGGGCGGCATTCGAGGTGTTCTGGGTGCCGGACGCTTGCGTCAGTACTTTGCGCCTGTGAAGCAGTCTGCGGAACCGGCGGCGATGATGCGAATGCCTGGCTGGCCGGAGCCGTCAACAACACGGCGAGACAAGTGGCAAGCCATTTGTTCAGGAGTGAAGGGCTCATCGGTTTCTCTCAATTCCGCTTCCCGCCTGATTGCAGAAATGCTTTATGCAGCTTGGGCGGGAAGCTGAGTGGTGCTGCCCTGCGAACGGGTAAAAGTGGTTTCAGTCGCGCTGGGGCGGCGGAAACTCTCCGCGGCCTGCGCTGCAGTGGGGTAGAGCCGAAAGAGGCGCTCCACGCCGAAGGACTTCAAGGCAGGCCACGCTGCCTGGGGAAGACCGCATAACCTTACATCTCCGTTGCGCTTCATGGCTTCCTCAAGGCTGCACACCAGCAGATGCAAGAATGCGCTGTCGATGCGACGAACACGCCCGCAATCGAGCACCACACAGGGCCGAGCCACGCGCCCGATCCTGTTGGCCAGCTGCCGCACAAATGTCCTAGCCTGCTTCAGGTCGATAGCGGCAGGTAATTCGATTACGATGACGGCACGATCTGCTAGTTCCATTGATTGAGTCCTGTCTCGCAACTACGTTGCGATCTGCATTGCTCGAGTTGCGCTCTGCAAAATCATCTATGCAGCGTTCACTGGGTCTGCAAAAGGCGCGCCAACTCGGCTTCTGGATTGCGCCGCGTGTGGGTCATCACGTTTCTTCCATAACGCAGTAACGTGCTGAAATTGGTGTTGTACCAGCAGCACTCAGTCATGCGCGGCGAGAGCCCGCACATGAAGCGTAGATTCCTGAGCATGTGCGGCGAAGCGAGCATGGCCGCGGTGAGCCGGTGGTTTCCGTCCAGAATTGTCAAGCGGCTCATTTTCGCTGATGCCGATGAGAATCACGGCGGCGAAGCAGGGGTCATCCTGCACCAGCAGGTCGCGGATGGCTGCGATCTTGGCCAGGAAAGCCGGTTCCATGGCATGCTGCCGGGTGACGCATTCCTTCCGCAATTTTGGCGATCGAGAAATTGCCGTCCGCAAGTTTGCGCCATTGCGCACGCGGAAAGACGCGGATATTGTGCAGGTCAGCTTCATTCACCTCAACTTCGTACCATTCCGTATCGCTGGGCAACTCCTTCCATAGCGCCAGATGGCGAAGGAAGAGCAGTGCGCGGCGCATGGCATTTTCGCGCTGGTCTTCGAAGTTAGGCTTGAGCACGATTTCGCGCATGGTCTCCTGATATTCGCGAAATTCGGTGCAGCGGAAATCGCTCTTCAGGAACTCCGCAATCACCTCGTCTTCGGGAATCCGCCGCATGAGCCGCACCGGCCGGCAAGTGCCGCCCACGATCAAATCTTTCGGATCGGTCAGCGAATTGACGAGAAACGGCAGCGCGACGAAGACAAACAGGACGATCATCAGGGACAACTGCACCAGGATGACTTCGCGCAGGGTGGAATGGAACAGGTAAATTCCGCCGATCAGCACGGCGCTGAATGCCAGCTGTACCCAACTGGTGTTGGCGATCTTGTAGGACATCTCGAAGGTGATGATGACTGCGCTGAGGGAATAGATGACCGTGGTCGCCGCAAACAGCGCCAGCAGATACGACAGATCGTATTTACCGGCAATCTGAAATCCGGAGCCGAACAACCTGGTCCAGATCCAGGCCGGCGCAAAACAGAGCGCTAGCGCCAGCGCCGCGCCGCTGCCCAGCACCAGCATCAGCGAAGTGGCAATGACGCGCAGGTCCTTGCGTTCCTCTTCGCAGGTGCCGGCCACCAGCGGAAAGGTGCTGTTCACTACGGCCGACGACATGGTGAAGATCACGCGTCCCACCATGGCTACAGCCGCGTACAGGCCGGCTTCATGTGCAGGGAAAAAGTGGTTCACCATCACGATGCCGCAGTTGCCGATCAGCATCTGGCCCGAATAGAAGACTACGGCCTGTGAGGTCTCGCGGCAGTGCGTAATTGAAGTCGAGGGGATTGGGCGCCCGGCCCGCCAGTCGGGGCGGGATGGAGAGGTAAGCTGCAGCCGTTGCGGCAGCGTTGGCCATGATCACCCCGCGCACACCATACCCCGCCATGATCATGGCGAACGATCCGCCCAACCGAACCGCACCTTCCAGAATCAGGTTTAGCGCCAGGCCGCGAAAGCCATAGGTGCCTTGAATGTATCCGCGCCGCGGTCCCAAGCGGCACATAAAAGGCCGCGCCCACGGCCAGCAAGCGCCACCAATAGGGGGTCGGGCAGATTGAGATAGTTCGAGATTGGATGGCGCGCAGCGATCAGCAGCAGCGCGACGAGAATTCCGACGCCCCAGGCCGTCCGATGAAAAAAGCGATAGACCGCCGCTTTCCCCTGGGCGGTTTCCTGCTGCGCGACCACTTTAGTGGAAACGATCTGAAACGAGAGTGTGACCGCGGAGAGCAGCGTAAGCAGGGTATAGACCACGGTCGCCTGCCCGAAGCCCTTGCGGGCCCAGGAAGCGTGCCACGACGATGTTGTAAAGCAGGTTCGTCGCGATCGTCATACCCGAGCCCGAAAGCAGGATCATGCTTCCCGAAATGATGCGGGCCGGTAGAGTTTTCGGTTTTTGGGTCACACCGTGTACCACGTTGTCGACGCTCCAGATTCGGCAGGGCAAATAAAGGCGTGTTTCAATTCAGAGAAAGCTAACGATTCAACTGGCAGCAACTAATTCCGATGCCAAAATTTCCCTTCAGGCTGCTCACCACCGGCGTCATAGAGTCGACCTGATCCATGTACGGACAAACCCCGGGGCCGCCAGTGCTTCTAACTGGAAGAGTGATGCTCCAATACGCAAGCACTGCCCTTCTCTGTCTTCTTCTGCTGGCGCGGGGATGCTCCGCGCCCGCCCCTAGTGCCCGCCTGCACTTTCGCGCAACGGGCAGCTCGCCTGAATTGCTGGCCGTGTACGAAGCCTGGTTTGGGCACCCCAGGCATATTTCTGTCGGCTATTCGTCGCACGATCCCAGCGTGATCCGCGATCAAATCCGCCGTGCCAAAGCGATGGGTATCACAGGCTTTGTCGTGGATTGGTACGGGGATCGCGAGCCGTTCATTGACCGCAGCTACGCCCTGATGCAGGATGAGGCGGCGAAAAGCAACTTCCACGTTGCGATGATGTACGACGAAACCGATCAGGACGACGGTGCCACCGATGAGGCAATCGCGGACTTTACGATGTTTCGCGACACATATCTTGCGGCCAAGGCGCCCGGTCATCAGGCTTATCTCACCTATGAAGGCCGGCCGGTGATATTCATCTTTCCCAAGGGAAAGCACACCAATTGGAACGAAGTGCGGGCGGCAATCAATAAGTGGAATCCAGCGCCCCTGTTGATTGATGAAAACCCCGGTGGTCCTTATACAAGCGAGTTCGATGGTTTCTATGCCTGGGTAAGTCCCGGTGAAGAAGGCTGGACTCCCAATGGCAGCAACTGGGGCGAACAGTACCTGGCGAACTTTTACCAGACCATGAAATCAAAATATCCCGACAAGATCATCGTAGGCGGCGCGTGGGCGCAGTTCAATGACGCCAAAGCTTCATGGGGGCTCAATCGTCACATCTCCGCACGTTGTGGCCAAACCTACAGGGACACCTTCAATTTCTGGCAAGAAGTATTTCCCCGTCGATGACCCGATCCCCTTTTTGCTGATCGAAACCTGGAATGACTATGAGGAAGGCACGGACATCGAACCAGGCATTCCGGCTTGTGGCCCTTCCGGTGAGGCACTCCCGGCAGCCAACAGCACGGCGGCTCTCTCATCTCCGCATCCGTGAGGCATCCAGCTTCGACGGTCCCCCGGCGACGGCCGAAGGACCGCCAATTTATGCGGCCCTGATTCCTTTTTGGTCCGATCGGCCGGGATAGGTCCCGTTGGGAAGCGGGACCACACCGATGGGGCTGGCCATCTCCGCCGGAACGCGATGAACGCAGCTAACAATCGAAAGAGGCCGGCTGCGCACCTCATCGTACACTCGGCCCACGTACTCGCCGAGTACGCCTACGCAGAGCAACAAGAGGCTGCCTATAAAGAAGACGGCACCGGCAACGCCCAAGGCGGCAGAAGTCATGGGAGCGCGGGCCACGAGCATGCCGAGTTCCAGGATCACAGCCATACAGCTCGCAAAACCGAACAGCGCGAAGCTTAGCCGGAGCGGCTTGTAGCTGAAACTGGTGATGGCATCCATGGCGTACTTGATGCGGCTCACAAATGACAGCTTGCCGTCGCCCGCTGCGCGGTCCTGGCGGTCGTAGTAGACGATCGAGTTGCGATAGCCCACCCACGCGCGCAAACCGGGCAGATAGCGATTCTTTTCCTGCATGGCCAGAATCGAATCGACCGCCGAGCGGTCCATCAGACTGAAGATGCCGGCGTTGAGCGGGATTGGATAATCGGAGAGAGTTCCAAGCACGCGATAAAAAAGCGGGAAGAGAAAGGCTAAAACCTTGCGGCTCTCCTGGCGGCTGCGGCGAACAGCCACCACCACTTCGGCGCCATCGCGCCAGGCTTCGATCAGCTCGGGCAGCACCTCGGGCGGGTCCTGAAAATCGCCGTCCATCAAGATCACCGCGCGGCCGCGGGCGGTTTGTAAGCCCGCGGAGATAGCGCCCATGTGGCCCCAATTGCGTGAAAGCTCCACGACCACTACGTGTGAGTCAATGCTGTGCAGGCCTTTCAGCAGCTCCAGGGAGGAATCGGTTGATCCGTCGTTCACATAGACCACCTCCCAATCGTCCACTACTCCTGTTAAAGCTCCTGCAACCGCCTCGTGAAAACGTACAATGAGTTCTTCCTCGTTATAAATCGGTACCACGATTGAGACCATAGACAGCTCCTGGACTTTCTATTTGAAGCACTTCGTCTTTCTCTAGATCTGGCGCTCATAACTCAATCCTGTTCGATGCATATTTCTCATCATTGAGCTTGAAACACTCGAACCCGCCAACGCACCTCGGCGGGTGTGAGTAGCACAACGTACCGAGCATGAGCCTGTTGCGAGGACAGCGAATGCTCGTGGTCGAAAACCTGAACATCGTAATCCACATTGTCAATGAGCTCAATTGACAAACCCCCGGGTGAATAGAAGACGACCTGCAGGTCGTGCGCGCGGTCCCGATAAACGGTATGAATGCCGGCCGCTGCCTGCTCGTGAATGGTTTCAGTAAGCTTGTCTTTCGCCGTTCCCACGAAATCTGCGTTCAAAGGGCCGGGCTGATTCTGTTCGAGGGCGGTGCGCATGGCTTTCCACGCGTCCAGGTAATCGCGAATTGCCCCCTGTGCGGTCTGTTCCGCGAGAACACGAGGCCCATCGAGATGCGCCGGTTCCACCTGCACGGTAGCCTGCCCGTCCTGCGCGGCAGCCTGTCCCGGCGCCGCACCCGCCGCAATCCCCATTCCGAGGAGTAAACCGAAAATCACGAGCCCTCTCCTCATCACGGCCTCTCCCAACGAATCTGATTGCCCATCACCACGCCGCTGGCTACGGAGATCACCGCTCCCGGATGCGCCGGCATGTCCACTTCCGCGATGCCGCGTTTGATGGGCACATCCACCGTAGATTGAGAATTGCCATACGCCTCGGTAAACGTGACAACGGTTCCATCGGGCACCGCGTTGCCGCTGCAGTCCCGAACGGGAGCGGTTGCCAGCTTCACCTCTTGCTGGCCCGCGGGGCTGGCGCTCATCTGCAGCCCGCAGGGATCGCCTGGCACTTGCCCAACAATGCGGGTGCTGGAAACGGAGCCGGCATGCGCCACAAATTTGTCGTTGCCCTCATGCGCCGTGGAGTCCATCTCTGTCCACGCGGCACCGTCGCGCGTACTCACCGTCCGCGTCTGCATGGGCTCGGCTGGACTGGATAGCTCGAAGCTCACGGGGACGGGAGCGGTGATGAGGTTTTTATATGCGTCGAAGACATACACCGCACCAGTAATCCCATCATGCAAACCCACGGGGAGCCGCGAAGGCCTGGCTAAGAAGGTGAGATCGGCAGGCTGCGCGGCAGGCGTCACGGTCAGCGGGTGCGACTCGCTGGGCCCGTTACCGGTGAGAATGACCAGATATTCACCGGCGTTGTGCAGCGCTCCGGCGGGGATGAAAGCGGCCTCGCCTAACTGGACGTCGCGCTTGATCACTTGCCCCAGTCCCACGATGTACAAATTGCCTTGCCCGCTGCCGCTGGTTTGAATCGAGAAGCCACTTCCGGCAGCGACAGAATCGGGCACCGTAAGATTGCCGTCCTGCGCCACAACGGCCGGAGCAACGAGTGCAAATAGCGCGAGCGCGAAGGTAGAACGCCTCATTGCTGCTCGCCTCCCGCGCTATACGAAGCAACCACAGTCCGCTCGCTGGTGATATTGCTTGCCAGGTCCTCGGGAATGTGAATGTTGAACGAAGCTGGAGTCTGTGGCAGGAGCGCACGGTCGAGGTATTGGTCGGCCACCCAGACTACCTGCCCACTCTTGTTGTAGAACGTTCCCAGAACATGGGCCACATTGACCACCCGGCCGCTTTGGTTGATCAGCTGCCCGGTCAGTGAGGGGTTAGGCACCGGGTTCAGATGCTCATTGTCAATGGCTATCACCGGATCGGCGGAGGCTGGGACCAGCGTGGAAAACGGCGCCATGCGGATGCTCTTTACATCGGATAACTGCGCCTTCGGGAAATTAATGAAGAATGGCGTCACCTGCTTGGGCAGTAAAATGTGCGAGATCTTGTCGAAGCTTCCTTCGCTGGCGATTGCCTGCTGCTGGGCGTTCAGAAGCGTGGCATTGACCGAAACGTAGGCGGGCACAACATCTTCATTCAGCAGTTCGCCCAGGATCACCACACCTTCCGCGCGCTGCACAGGGTGCATGTCCACAATGCGCACGTGCGGAGCCTCCACACCCTGCGCTCCCCAATCGTCGCCTTGACCGGGATAGATGACGTCCCAGCGCAGGTAGTTCACCGGAATCACTTGCGGCGGCAGATCGGGCTTTTTTACTAGGGGCCAGTCTGCCTCCCAACGATCGCCATTGCGCACCACATGCAGGTCGCGCGAACTCACTGAGGTGCCAACCACCGTGGACCAATACAGGATGAGCCGCACCTCGGCGTCGTCGTCGGTGGCACGCAGCGGCCTTACGTCGAAATGTTCGAGCGTGGCATAGGTGCGCAGGCTCTGATAGTAGCCGGTCAGATCGTGCTGAAATTCCGGTTCGGTGAATTCCGCCTTATTGGCCAGACTGGCATAGGCGCGGCCCCATTGGCGCAGAGCGATCTGGGCAGCCAGATTCCGCACTGCCAGTTCCGGAGTGGCGTACGAGGGCGACAAACCCTGCCCACCGGCATAGGCCAGCGCGGCCGGAACCGGTTTTACCGTCCCGATGATGATGAGCGCCACCGTAGCGGCGCCCAGAATGATGGCCAGCAGACCGCCTTTTCTCACGAGACCATCCTCCCGTGCATAAGCGTTCCTTCCACTGGATACTCGTGCACAGCTTGCTGCCTTCTTTTTTCTGGAATGAGCAGTACGAGCATGGCAAGAATGCTGCTGCCGAACGGGAAAATGCCCCACATGATGCCCTGCCAGTGGGGCGGTATTTGAGGAGCGTTCAGAGGTGTCGCCGGGGGCACGCCGTCCTTGCTCCAGATAGCGACGGTATCGTCATCCACGCTATCCACCTTTCGCCATCCGGCGAAGGCCAGCAGCGGATTGTAAGAAGGATCGCGCACAAGTACCCACTTCAACCCGTAATGATCGGCGTGCATGAGCATGGCGCGCAGCGCATCGAGTCCGGGCTTGTTGAAGAACTTCGAGTTGGTGAGCGCGCCGCCACCGAAGCGCGTCAGCTCCGGCAGCATGCGCCCCGAGTTCCACTCGCCATCCACGCTGTCGGCATCCGTGAGCCTGGCCAGGTGCGCGATCTGGTTTCCGAATCCCAGCGTTACATAGCGATATCGGTCATGGCCGTCGCGGTTCAGCCATAGCGCCACAGATTCCACGTTGAGGTTCTGTGCTCCGCCTTCCGGAGGCAGGTAGGTTGACCACGCCACTGCCAGTCCGCAGGTAAAGACCGCCGCAACGCTCAATCCCGCGATCGCCTTGGTACGGTAACGCGCTACCAGTTCCGAAGCCAGTAGGCCGATGAACGGCAGCGCCAGCAGCGTCGCCCAGTAACTGAAGCGTTCCATGGTCAACACTTCAAACGCACGCCCCAACAGGATGGGCCCAACCGGAGTGGTGCCTCCCAGTCCGAGAAGAAATGCTACCCAAAAGCCGAAAAGCAACGGCCGCAACCGCGCAACCGTTGATCCGCGCCAGAAAATAAATGGCAGAGCGAGAATCAGAGCGCCATAGGGAACGATGAAGTAGTTCAGCCCCCACTGAGGGCTCAGGATGTAGTTGGCGCGGCTGGGATGAGGAATGGGGGTCTGCGTCACCGGATAGTGGAACAGCGCAATCCAGAATGGCAGCAGCGCGACCGCAATGGCCGCCGCCGTTACGACCGTAATCGACACCGCACGTACCAGAAACGCAGGCAAAGCTACTCTTTCACCTTGCTCGCGATCAAAGTATGCCAGCGCCAGCACCGGCAAGGCAAAGAAAAACGATCCGAAGAGCAGCGTGGCGTGATGCGCCGTAGCGGCAGCCGTAAATAGCACCACCGCTTTGAGAAACGAGCGCCAGTTGCCGTGCCGCACCCACTCAAAAAGAAATGGAAGCGCAATCAGATAAATGGGAGCGGCAGCGGTCGTGCCTAACTGACCGGCAGCATAGACAAGAAAACTCTCTGACCCGACAAAAACAGTGGCCAAAGCCGCGTAGGAAGCCGCCCGCGGGCTCACCCAGAGCTTGGCGAAGCGGTAAACACCCACCACGAGCAGCAGAACGGCGGCGAATTGCACCGCCATGTAGCCCATTTCCAATCCAAGAATGTGCGACAGCGCAGCGATCCACTGCTGCGGAAGAGGAGGATAGGTGGTCTGCGAAAAGCCCGCGTACCACTTCGGATTCCACGGATTGAACCAGTGATGCAGGTAATGAGAAGCGAAAAAGATATGGAAGTTGGTGTCGTAGGACTTCAACGGCAGCTTCATCAACATCAGCGGAAGGTGAACCGCTGTGGCAAGAAGCAAGATAAAGCTGATCGGTATGGGTCTCTGCGAGGCGTCAATCGGCTCGGCTTTTGGCACAGTTGCCTCTCTACTCAGGGTGAAACGCTTTGATTTCGATAAAACGGAGAACGCTCCAACAGGGCTGGGCGTCGTACACCACTGCGGGTATGAGAAGTATGTGAAAATTCCGTACCATTACTTCGATTAGCAAAAGGGCCATTTCGGTTGCTTTCCAGACACGCTGGTATGGCGCAAGTCAGTTGGGGCCGCGCACTTCGCTGTTTCCTGGCCCCTCTGCGGCAACCATAGCCAACGTTCAGAGCGCGTTTTGAATCCAACTCATCACCCGTGAAGCCCCCGCGGATGGTGAAGCCATTTGATCGTTAGTCCTCGATTCCTGAGATTTGCATTTTTTTGGGTCTGCGCCGGGTATACCTGCGCCGCGGGCGCGCAAGTGTATCAAGTTGGGCAGGATCAATCCGCCAAGGCCCCCAACGCTAAACCGGCCCAGTCGACGGCCGCACCGGTGCAGCAAAGCCAGTCGCTGGGCTGGGGTTCTAACATTCAGAACGCGCGCCTGGCGCGCGCCGCGCAATTGGCCATTCAGCACGGAGATAAGGCCCAAGCAGTTGATTACGCGCAACGTGCTGCCCGGTCGGCGCCCGGCGATCCGCAACTTTGGTTCCTGCTTGGGTATGCGGAGCGCCTCGACGCACAGTACCAGCAGTCGCTTGACGCCTACAATCGCGGCCTGCAACTTGCTCCGGGCTCACTGGACGGACAATCCGGCGTTGCGCAGGACATGAGTCTCATGGGCCGCACTACGGAAGCCGTGCAACTGCTCAAAAAGATCGTTGCGGCCGATCCCCGGCGCCGCAATGACATCCTCCTGCTGGGCGAGATCGATGTGCGCACCCGGGATTACAACGACGCGCTCACCTGGCTAATCGAGGCGGAACGCATGCGGTCCGATGCGCCTTCCGAATTGCTTTTGGCGCTGTGCTACGAACAACTCAAGCAGATGGACAAGGCCCACCACTACCTGGACTTGGCGAAGAGTCGCGCGCCCAATAACCCCGACGTACAGCGGTCGCTCGCTGGCTTTTATCGCCAAACCGGCGATTATCCAGAGGCTATCGCGGCGCTCAAGTCGATCCGCAATCCCCAGCCCGATGTGGTTGCCGAACTGGGTTATACCTATCAACTTGATGGCAATCTGGAAGATTCGGCACGGCTCTACGCGCAGGCAGCCAACGACAAGGTCAAGGACCTGGACCTGCAGCTCTCCGCTGCGCAGGCTGAAGTCGCGGCAGGCTCCATGCAAGACGCAGACGAGTTTCTGCAGCGTGCCGATACGATTGACGCGAACTCGTACCGACTGCACGCTATTCGCGGTGAGATTGCCCAGATGCAGGATCGCGACCAGGAGGCCGTGAAAGAGTACCAGAGGGCTATTGCGCAACTCCCTACCGCGCCCGCCGAAGGTCCACTGTACGGGATCCAGTTGCACATGGACCTGGTCGCCCTGGATCACGCGCTCGACGACGATGCTGGCGCGCAGCAGGAACTCGCCATTGCGCAGAATGAGATTAAATCTGTGGATGCCTCAGGGGCGGACCGCGGACAGTATTTGCGCCTGCGTTCTCTCATCAAGCTCAACGCCGGCGACCCTGGCGGCGCGCTGGCCGACATTAAAGCGGCGCTGACCGACAATCCTTCCGATCGCACCAACCTCCAGTTGAATGGCGACATTCTCATGAAACTGGGGCGAACCGATGAAGCGATCGACGTGTACAAACGCATCCTCAAACAGGATGACAACAACCGCTTCGCGCTCACCTCGCTGGGTTATGCAGAACGAGCCGCAGGCCGGGATCAGGAAGCGGAGAAGTATTTTCTCCGGCTGGCGAAAGCCGATCCCAAACTTTACGTGCCCTATCTTGCCCTGGGCGATCTCTACACCGCGCGACGGCAATTCTCTAAGGCACAGGTCTCCTACACCAAGGGCCGGGAGCTGGCGCCGCATAATGCTCTCATCGTGGCCGGCGGTATCAACGCGGGCATCGAGGCCCATGACCTGAAGCTGGCCTCAGTGTGGATGGACCGCGTTGAGCCCGACATGACTCGCGAACCCCAGATTCTCCGCGAACAAGAACGATTCTTCAGCTTTAATGGCAACTATCAGCAGTCGGCAGAAATCGGCAGCCGTGCCATCAAAGTTCTGCCTCGCGATCGCGATGTTGTTGTCTACCTGGGCTACGATTACCTCTTTCTTCACAAGTACGATGACCTGCTCGCTCTGACCTCGCAATACATGAATGTGTTGCCGAAGGAGGCGGACATTCCGCTATTGGCCGGCTACGTCTACAAGCACAACGGGCAAAGCGAACTGGCGGAACAAGCCTTTAGCGAAGCCATCAGGCGCGATCCGCAGATTGAAACCGCCTATGTCAATCGCGGTTACATGCTTAATGACCTTCACGACCCGCAAAGCGCAGAGGCGGATTTCGAAACGGCGCTCAAGATGGAACCCGGCGACGGGCAGGCTCATCTTGGACTGGCCTACTCCAGCCTCGATCTGCACAAGAATGGGGTGGCCTTGCGCCAATCTGGGATGGCTGAAAAATCGATGGGCAACATCCGCGATGTGCACGTGATTCGCGCAACCGCATTCGGCAACGAGGGACTGCTGAGCAAAGCGACTACCGAATATCGCGCCGCACTCAAGTTCACACCAAACGATGGAATGCTGCGCCTGGGGCTGGGCAATGCTTTGCTCGCTTTACGGCGCTATCATGCCGCTATTGATGAGCTGGATCTTGCCGCTCAATACGAGCCTGATGATCCGACTCCCTACGCATTGCTGGCCCGCTGCTATGCCAGCCTCCAGGACCGCGCGCAGACCATTCGTTTCGCCGAGTTGGCAGAAAAGCACGCGCAGTCCTCGCCTGGACCGGAGCAGAGCCAGATCTTTGTAGATACCGGCGAAGCCCTGGACGAACTGGGCGACGAGAACGCCGCCATGGATCGCTTCCGGCGTGCGCTCAATGTGAAAGGCAGCGACCGCGTCGGGGTGCGGCTCGCCATCGCGCAGTTGATGGCCCGGCAGAATCATCCCCAAGACGCGGAACGGCAGATAGCCCTGGCGCTGATGGAGGCGGAGGCTGGCGACACAGCGCCGCCCGGCGGCATGCAGTATGTCGCAGCCGCCGACGTTTTCCGCACTCTACATGACTACGAGCTATCGCAGAACTACCTGCAGCGCGCAAAGGCGGCCGGCGCGCCCGACGCGCAGGTGCGCATCGGATTGGCCAACAACTATCTCGCGCTTGGTGACACTTCGAGAGCTCAGGCTGAACTCGCCGCCGTCTCTGCCACGGCGGACGGCGAGCCGACGTACCAATATCTGATGACGGAAGCCAATGTCTTTCGCCAGGAACATGAAAATCCCCAGGCACTGACATCCTTTGCCCAGGCCACAAACGCCGCCGGCAATGACCAGAACGCCGAGCAAAGTATGTTGCAAGCTGGCGCTGACGAGGGCATTCGCATCAATCCCACAGTAAGCCTGCTTTCGGATTACTCCCTCGAGCCCATCTACGAAGACACGACCGTTTATGTTCTGGACTCGAAACTCGATGCGGGGTTTGCCATCCCCCCCAACGACACGTCGCTGCTTCCGCCGCCGCGCTCCTCGATTCAGAATCAATGGACTGATGCGTTCCATCTCCACGTACCCTTCCTGCCCACGCCCACTGGATTTTTCCAGGTACGCAACGCACGAGGCATCATCTCTGCTCCCAGTTCGTCCTGCGGCCCGGGGTCGACCCCTTCGACCATTTGCACGCTCATCGTGAACCGCAATACCACGGATTACAATTTCAATTTCGGCTTGAACCCTACAGTTCGCTTCGGGCGCAACATGCTGGCTTTCAATGGCGGCATTCAGGGCACCATCCGCCGCGACTCCCTGGAACCGGTTCAGCTGAACCAGAACCTCTTCCGTCAGTTTCTCTACGGATCAACCAACTCTCTCTTCAACGCTGTCTCGGCGAGCGGCTACATCATCCATGAATCCGGGCCGTTTACGGGGAGCAACCTGCACTCGCAATCTCTGACCGGCGCGTTCGATTTTCGCGTTGGAACGCCCTGGAGCAATACTGCCCTGATCACGGGCTGGGGCGCCAGTAACGTAAAGTACACGCCGCAAAGCTACCAAGCCTACTTCACCTCGTCCTATCTCGGCATTGATCACCGGTTTTCCGACCACATGGATCTGCGCGCCATGCTGGAAGACGTGCGCGCCTGGCGCACCGTGGGAACCAACTCAGCCATTGCCCAGAACCTTCGCCCTGCGGCCACGTTCTCCTTCTCTCCCCGCCGTAATTGGACCGTACTGGTCAACAGCGCGTACTCAGATACGCTCGGCTTTCACACCTACGATGCCACCCAGAACGGTGTCTCCGTATCCTATGCCCTGCCCTTCCGGCGCCGGTTTACCGATGAATCCGGCCCCGTCACCCTGGCATATCCCATTCGCTTTTCGGGGGGTGTGCAGGATGAAAACTTCTTCAACTTCAGTGGCGGGCAACAGCAACTGCGGCCTTACATCGAAATAAGTATCTTTTGAAGGTGGCGAGCGAGGCCAATGAGAATCTGCTTAGTTGCGACGTTCCCCCCTAGCGGGCGCCAGTTAAATGAATATGCATTTCACATCGCGCGTGAGTTGCGTAACTGTCCAGGCGTAGAACTCTTCATTCTTGCCGACGAATTGAGCGCCTGTGAGTTTGCCACCGACGAAAATGGCAAGCCCATCCGCGCCGACCAGCAGCCGGAATTGCCTGATTTCAACGTGATCCGCTGCTGGAAGTTTGGCAGCGTGGGCACGCCGGCGCGCCTCTTGCGAGCGGTTCAGAAACTCAAACCGGACGTAGTCTGGTTTAACCTGGTCTTCTCCAGTTTCGCTACTCCTGAAAATCCAATAGCCGCGTTCGCCGGCCTCTCTGCACCGGCACTCACTCGCGCCGCCGGATATTACACACATATCACCTTGCATCACATTATTGAGCACGTTGACTTTGCCGCAGCCGGCATTCGCCGAGAGCGCCTCTTCCGCGCTGGCACTGCCCTCGCGACACGCGCGTTGCTCAAGGCCAACTCCGTTTCCGTCCTATTGCCTCACTATCACCGCACGCTGCTAACCAAGTACCGCGCTCGGAATGTGCTGCTGGGCACCCACGGGACCTTTGCCACCTCGCTCCACCCACCCGATTTCTCAAGGCGCGGAAATCCCGACCAGCGCATTCTCGCCATTGGTCACTGGGGAACTTACAAACGGCTGGAAACGTTGATGAAGGCCTTTCCACTCGTCCTCGCCAAGGCTCCGCACGCGCGCCTGGTGATTGCCGGCGCTAATCATCACACCAAGGCCGGATACTGGGAATCGATACGCGCCGCTCAGCCTTCCAATCTTCCCATCGAGTTTCGCGGCTACGTCCCGGAGGACGCCATCCCCGATCTCTATCGCACTACGTCCGTAGTTGTCATGCCCTACGATTCCGCGACTGGATCGAGCGGCCCTGCGCACCAGGCATGTGAATACGCCGTTCCCATCGTGTGCGCCGACATCTCCGATTTTCGCGAAATGGCAGCCGAAGAGGAAATGGCCATCCTCTTTCATAG
Organism: uncultured Acidobacteriaceae bacterium; assembly: GCA_963725975.1. Taxonomy (GTDB): domain Bacteria; phylum Acidobacteriota; class Terriglobia; order Terriglobales; family Acidobacteriaceae; genus Telmatobacter. The sequence goes on from CAVSBA010000002.1 coordinate 401,296, forward strand.
GGTCGGCGATGCCGAAGATCTTGCCGAACAACTTAGCTCCATCCTCCAGTCGCGGGAGTTAGAACGCCGCATGGCTGAACAGAACTTTGCCGCCGGCGCTGAAATGACATTGAGCCATGTCGTAAATAGATATCTTCGCTGGTTTGATCTGCAATGTTGCAAGCGAGCCCTGCGTACTTCGCGCGACCTGATGGATGCTTATACGTTTGCTGGTGGAAGCGGCAGCCCCGCTCCCGCATGGCGTTTGCCGGAACCCGTCTTCCTCAATGCGGACGAGGGATGCACTTCCAACGGTGTGGCGGCTGCAGGCGAGCAAGCCGCCCTTGGCGATTTACCCGATCTCCTTTAGAAGCGACGCCGCACTCGATAAGCGTCGAATCTACCCGTATTGGATCTTCTTACAACATCCCCCCGATTCGCACAGAAGCAAACAGAGGTACTTCAAGCATCCCGCATTCAGCTACTAACCATCAAACCTTTTGACAATTTGTCCCCTCGGGCTCACTGCACGCGGGCAACCACCTAAGAGGCCAGCACTGTACCTCGCAAGGCCATTCAACCGGTAACTCGTCCGTAACCGCGATGTAGAGATAAGGTCCGTTTCCGATTCTTACCTGCCGCCTTACGACCTGGCGTCTGATGAAGCGAATTGAGGAGGGCAACTTGTTGAACCCCAGCGTGATGAACCGTCTTTCTCGGCATCCGTTCTGGACTCTGGCCGCGATGGTCTGCAGCGTTGTGCTTGCAGGATGCGGTGGGGCTCAGGTGAATCAATTGGGGGGTGGCACCCAAACCCCACCTACCATCAACATTTCTGCCAATCCGGCCACTATCTCGGCGGGACAATCGGCCACCCTTACCGTCAGTGCCACCAATGCGACCGCGGTCACAGTGACCGGCAGCGACGGGAGTTCGTACACTCTGCAATCGAGCGGCGGTACGCAGGTCGTTACGCCGACGGTGAGCACTGTCTATACTGCAACTGCCAAGGGTCCTGGCGGATCCGCAAATGCTACGGCGTCGGTTTCAGTTGGCACCGCCGCAACATCACAGCCAACAGTGACCATCACGGCGAATCCGAGCTCTGTTACCGCCGGATCCTCTTCGATTCTGACCGTCATTGCGACCAATGCGACCCAAGTGACTATTTCGGGGACTGACAAGAGCTCCTATACCTTGTCTGTCACCGGCGGCACACAGGCGGTGAGCCCAAGCGCCACCACAACCTACACAGCTACCGCGACTGGCGCCGGAGGTACGATTACCGCGACAGCCACGGTCACGGTCACGCCAAATCCTGCACCGACTGTCACGATTACCGCAGATCCTCCATCCATCCAGTCGGGCGCATCGTCGGTCTTGAAGGTTACCGCTTCCGACGCCACGCAGGTGACGATTAGCGGAACTGACGGAACCACGTATACGATTGCTTCGCCCAGCGGCGGAACCCAGCAAGTGACTCCCACCAAAACCACCACCTACGCTGCTACGGCTACCGGGGCTGGAGGTACAACCACTGCCAACATCACGGTCACGGTTACTGCGGTCCCGCCGCCAAGTGTAAGTATCGTTGCCAATCCGACCACGATCGTGACCGGCGGCTCATCCACCCTGACGGTAACTGCCTCCAACGCGACCGGCGTGACGATCACCGGCACGGACGGCAGTTCCTATACCTTACCTGCCGCGGGCGGCAACCAGGCGGTCAACCCAACAGCTACCACTACATATACGGCGACCGCTGCCGGTAACGGGGCCAATGCGACGGCCAGCACGACGGTAACTGTGACCGCGACGGCCGGATTGCAGTCAATCGATCACGTCATCTTCATGATGCAGGAAAACCGCTCCTTCGACTCCTATTTCGGTATGTTGAATCCTTACCGAAGCGCGAATGGCTATACCAAGGGGGCCGACGGAAACACTTACACGGTTGATGGCATAGATGACAAGCTTACGACAATCAGCAACACGGACGACCAGGGCACAACCTACAAGCTCTTCCCGTTTACGACCACTTGCGTTGACGACATGAGTTCGGCGTGGCTGGAAAGTTATGGGGATGTGAACACCTACGATTTCCTGGCCACCCGCTCGATTGACATGGACGGCTTTGTCCATAATGCGGAAGGATTCGCGAATAGCTGCGTCGCGTCAGGAACGTGCTCCGGAGCCTATACCGACACAACCGGCGAACGCTCCATGGGTTACTATACCCAGAAATACCTGAACTACTACTACTTCATGGCGTCAAATTTTGCGCTCTCCGACCGCTGGTTCTCGCCTGTCGCAACCAATACCATCGATAACCGCATTGCCACTTTCACCGGGGGAACAACGCAAGGTCTGACCAAGGACCCCGGCGACCAGGATCACCTGAGCCAGCTCAATATGAATAACATCTTCGAAGAACTTGACAATGCTAAAGTCTCATGGAAGATTTACTACACTGTCACGGAAGGCTACTGCCTGGACTATGACGACTGTCCGACTACCGGAAACTCCCGCTATCCTGCCAGCACGTTCGAAGAGCTGACTTACTCCTACCAATACCTGAGCGGACTCAACTCTGCCGGCGGCTGCACAGCCCCGAAGCAGCCATCGAGCGTGGTCGGCGATACCACCAACTCGTTCTGTATCGATCCCACGCACATTGCGCCGCTTTCGCAGTACTACACCGACTTAACCAATGGCACGCTGCCCAGCTTCGTGTTCATTGAGGCGGGCTACGGCGAGAACGATGAGCATCCTGGCTCCGGGAATAATATATTGGCTGGCCAGACTCAAGTGGCGAAGGTCATCAACGCGTTCATGGCCAGTCCGGAGTGGTCCGATTCGGTCTTCTTCCTGGCCTACGATGAGGGCGGAGGCCCGTACGACCACGTTCCCCCGGTGCCCGGCCACTCGAATGACAATACCGATGCTTCGATGGGCGCCATTCCCGACATCTCCACCATCGCTGTGAATCCGGACACATACTCGCCCTGCCTCGAGCCCGCGGGAGGAGTGCCCACCACTCCGCCCTACTGCGATCTGTCGTCGCCTGACCCCGGCGCCAATCCCAATGACGCAGCGGCCCAACAAGGATTTGCTGCCCAGCTTGGCTTCCGGGTGCCGGACATGATCATTTCTCCGTTTACACGTGCGCACTACGTCGGCCACACCCCCATGGACCACACCGCAATCATCAAGTTTGTCGAAAATCGCTTTATCGGCAGCTCGGCGCATTTGACGGCGAGGGACGCGGCGCAACCGAACCTGCTCGACTTTTTCGACTTCACTAATATTCCCTGGGCGACGCCGCCCACACCGCCCACACCTGCCAGCGCGGAGTCGCTGGGCGTTAACACCTGCACGCCATCCAGCATGGGGACGCAGCCATAAGCTGGATCTTTGTCAGCTTCGCAAGGCCTTTAAGCCTTTAACTTCCGGGCGGGCGTTCGGAGAGAAGGAACGCCCGCCCTCAAACTTGCATCCAAGGTTTTAATACGTGCAGGTAAGGCATCCCTATGCTCTTTCGTCCCATACCGCGGTCACGCTGCTGTCGTTATGCGCTTGCTGCCTTGTGCGTATTGACCTGCTGCAGCAGCCTTAGTTTTTCGCAACCCCAATCGCCGCAATTCAGCCAGACTGCCGGCGTCCACGACCCCACTACACCTGAGAGCCAACCACCGCTGGACGTTGATCGCGATCCGGTACCCTCAATCGATGCCGAGGAGACTCCCGCTCCCAAAGCTGCCGCCCCGGCGAACACCAATCCGTTGCAGGCGCAAAAAGGACAGAACGGAATGTACGTTCTGCACGCGGATGTAGATGAAGTGCTGCTCAACTGCACGGTGATCGATGACAAAGGGCACACGGTTACGAATCTTTCGGAAAAGGATTTCCGAGTTTGGGAAGATGGGGTGTCACAGACCATCAACGCGTTTCTGCACCAGGATGAGCCGGTCTCCATGGGCATTCTCGTTGATAACTCAGGCTCCATGCGCGACAAGCGCGCGGCCGTGAATGCCGCCGCGTTTCACTTGCTGCAGGATTCCAACCCGCAGGACTCGACATTCGTAGTCAACTTCTCCGATCATGCCTATCTCGATCAGGGATTCACTTCCGATCTGGTTGCTCTGCACCGCGGCCTGTCGCGGTTCGATTCTCACGGCACGACTGCTCTATATGACGCAGTGGCTGCTTCCGCCGACCAACTCTCGAAGGGCGCCAAACAGAGGAAGCAGGTGTTGCTGATCATCACGGATGGCGCCGATAATGCTTCGCGTCTCGATCTGCAGCAGGCGATTCGCCGCGTGCAGGACCTGGGCGGACCGGTCGTCTACACCATTGGGCTGCTCTACGACGCGAGCAAGGACGAATCTCGTGAGGCACGGCAGGCGCTTGAGGAATTGTCGCAGGAAACCGGCGGTGTGGCTTACTTTCCAGATTCGTTGGGCGATGTGGATCGCATCGCGACTGACGTCGCGCGCGACATTCGCAATCAGTACACGATCGCGTATCACTCGACCAAACCAGCCAGCCTCGGCGGTTACCGGCTTGTCCATGTGGAAGCGCGCAGTCCCAAAGGCGCGCGTCTAACGGTCCGTACGCGCCGTGGCTACTACGCCACTGCCGGGACGGGTGTTGAGGCCGCGGAAGAAACTACGCGGTAGTTGCCTGTTTTATGGCTTTGCAAACCCGCGCCATGGAATGGCCGCCGACGAACTCCCATTACGACAAGGCCACCACGGCACGAGGCCAGCCTGGCACGATGCGGTGCTCCATCCAGCGACCATGAAAATGTAAGGTCGGATTCTTCACTCCGTTCAGGACGACAGAGGCTATTGTCTCGGGGCGCGACCTTGCGAGTTAGCCGGCTACCTGATTACTTGACCTTTACCTGACTACTTGACTTTTTAAATGGGTAAGTCGCCTTGCAAAGGGCTTCCGTGACCGGCTCTGCTGGATAACACCGGCCGTGCTGGCCCCAATAAAAGCGGGCGGAGTTTCCTCCGCCCGTTCAAGATTCACTTGCCCTGCAACGCTCAGTGCAAGCGGAAATCGACCTCGATAACCATCTGCACCGGTACTGGATGGCCCTGGTACATGGCCGGCCTGAACCGATATTGACGTACAGCATCGACGGCCTTCTGATCCAGCCCCATACCCAGTTGATGGACCACGCGCACATCCTGCGGATCGCCCTGCGCGTCCACGATGAGCTCAATCGACACGGTGCCTTGGAGATCTGACCTGCGCGCATCCTCAGTAAACTCCGGCTCGACGGAGTGGATCACCAAGGGAGCGCTCACGCCGCCACCCACGGTCATCACTCCACCACCATAGCCACCACCGCTGCCCATGCCCGTGCCACTCCCGTGTCCAATGCCAATGCCGCCGCCCATGCCGACGCCAAACCCGGAGTGAGCCCCCGAGCCTTGCGACGCTAGCGCAATCTGCGGCGAATTCGGCATGCCTATGTTAGGCAAGTTGGTGCTCACCTGCAAGTTCACCTGGCTGGATGGCGCCGCGGCCAGCTTCGGGTGTTCAATCATGGCAATCTGCGGTGGAAGCATGTGCACCGTGCGCACCACCTTGGGTGGCGGCGCCTTGATCGGAGGAACAACGCGATGCGCACCACCACCGCCGCCACCGCCCATTACCTTGGCTACGGGCATGACAGGCGGAGGTGGATCAAATAACGTGACATTGACGGGCGTCACCTCCATGTCGACGGGCGCCATTCGGGTCGCCTGCATACCCCACCACAGCACTCCGCCGATCACAACAGCATGGAGGATGAATGAGATGGCTTTAGATTTTCTATCCTTCTGGCACCTGAGTAAATCGGCGCCGCTCAACAGGAACCCGGGGGCTGAACCGGCTGCAGCCAGCCTGGGCACGAGGTGTGGCATTGACTGCTGCCAAGCCACCGCGGCTCCGTCCGGTTGCACGTCCAGCGCCAGCGAAGAGCGATTGTAGATGCCCGGGCTCTGCACCAGCCTTCCTCTCGGTCCGCCGGCAGATTGGCTCCCTCGCGAATTCGCTTTCGCACTTCGGGTTACAAGATGGCCCATACCTGTTTGCCGGAAACTGAGATCACCGGCCTCCCCCTCTCCTTATTTGGCAAAAGCTGTTGCGATCCGAGCGTCAGTTCATTAGATGCGGGCTGTACAGACCGCGGCCTACCAGATCCCCTTGTCACTGCCTGTAAGCTTCTGCCCAACGACGGCTGCAGTCGCTAACCACGGCAAAAGGCTCAGGCGAGCGCCATTCTGCAACTCGCCTTTGCCCAGCACACCCGCAAGCTGAGATGTGTAAAGGCGCGCCGATTGCGGCATAATCGGAACCCGAATAAAGCCACGCGCATAGTACACTTCGCTTCCGTCAAACTGCGCGTCACTAGTCACCATGCGTGGAAGGTCCAACCCTCTGCCACGATGACTCTTCACAAAATCGGAAACAATCTGCAGATAAGTTGCTACGCCCTTCCAAATGCCGGCTTTCGAAGCCGCGGAACTCAAATCCGCATAGTCGATAGCGCCGGCCTCGACCAGTCCCGCGCTGTCTGCCATATCGCACAAACGGAAATAGAAGTGCCGGTACATGCGTTGCAGCGTGGAAATCATCAAGCGGTCGGAAACAGACGGTACGCGGAAGGTGCGATCGCCGGCCTCAACTCGTCGGGATCGCTTCAAGACCGACGACGCAATCTCCACTTGCTCGCCGGTTTGACCCAGCCGGCCCACATGAATCTCTACCAGTTCCGGCAGTCCCGGAACCATGAAGTTCCATTTGCAGGCCAGGCGATCGCCCCAACTGCGCGGCTCAATCTGCGCATCAAACCGCCGCTTCATCAAACTGCATACATCCTCCGGGGCGGCGTCGGTGTAGAGGTCGAGGTCGCTCCCCAAATCGGGCCAGTGATCGAGGGACTTGATCACCGTGACCCCATATTCGTGCGCGTCGAACGCCTGGCAAATCTCGCTCAGGAACAGGACGGCGGTTTCAATGCGCGCCTTCTCCGCGGCCAGCGCGTTTTCTGCCCATGCGGCCCGCATGTTGTCGGTCTCTTCGCTGCACAGTTGGCGCATCACTTCCAAACCGCGCACCACGACGTGATTCAACTGCGCGAGTTCCAGCAGGTCATCGAACTGTGGGCGAGTGAGCGCGAGCAGGTCCGCCTTGATCTGCGCGTCGCTCTGTTTGGCCGATTGCGGATCGCGGTCCTGAAACAGCAGGCGCGAAAGTAGATTGAGCGATTGATGCGATGGGTAATGCGCGTCAGGTGTACTCATAACTCTATGGGCCTTGGTAGTTACTGTGGATTCTGAGGTTGGCGAGGCGTTAACACGGGCTCATTCGGAGAACTTTGCTGTCCAGCTCTTCCCGGCCCCGGGGATAACGTGGCACCGCCGCGCGGCGTCAACTGCACCGGCCCGTTCTCTTCGCGGCGCTGCTGGTGATAGACATTCAGGGCCTCATCTACCTTACTGTCACTGTCTGTCGCCACAGCGATCAACCTCTGGCCATCGGCAAATTGATGGGTCGCCATGCCCACGCGGGCTTGCGCATCGTTGGCCTTCCAGGCCTTCTCATAGAAAAATTGCGCCGATTCCAGATCGCCATCCATTTCGGCCACATAACCTCGATTGTTCAGGGAGAATGCACTATTTGGATCCAAAGAGTATGCGCGCAGAAAATCGCTCCGCGCCGCCGCCCACTGATTCGCATTCTCCTCGTAGACGCCGCGCACATTATATTTGGCTGCCTCCAAGATTGCGGGGGACATCGAAGCCATCCGATCCTTGAGCCGCCTGGCGCTGGCCGCAGCCATAGTGCTGATCGATTTACCTCGCCACGCGCGGTCCGCGGTTACCACCACGTGCTCCGATGAATGCAGGTCGGCGACGTCGCTGTAATACTTCAGGGCGCTATCAAAGTCGCCCAGACCTTCATCGGCCACAGCCAGATTGTTCATCGTAAAAGGATTCCGCGGATCGAGGCTTAAGGCATGTTGCAACAGGCCAACAGCTTCAAAATCGCGGTTTTCGTCTACCAGCTGCATCGCATCGACATTCATGCGGTTGACGCGCATGGGCAACGCCTCGAGCGCGTCGTACGCGGCGCGCATGGGCTTCCCTTTGAGATCATTCATGCTGCTCAGACTGATGGGTGCATCGCATCCCTGCTCGGTTGCCATCTGGTAATACTGGCGCGCTCGATCCAACTGTCCCTGAAGTTCAGCCACATATCCCAGGTTATTGAGGGTAAATGGATCGGCCGGGTCGTACAGATAGGCCTTGTAAAACAGCGCTTCGGCCTTTTCGTATTGGTTCTTCTTTACCGCCTCAACACCTTCGCGATTCAGCCGCTGTACCGGACTCGATTTGCTGCGCAGCGGGATGTTCAGCGTCAGGTTATCTTTGGCAGCCGCCTGCAAACTCAAACCGGAGACGATCGCGAGGACAGCCAGAGATTTGTAGAGAGGCTGAATCATTGTGCTCTTTTCACGTTGCGGTATGGCGCGAAGAATTCGCGTCGGACGGGTTCTCGTGTTGGTTAGATGCGCCACTCCCCGGCGTGTTGCTCCCCGAATGCAATGTTCTGCAGGCCACCTTCGGGCGCGTTGGCCTCATCCAAGAGAAGGAGTAGGTGTGTGGGAAAGATGATTCGATCCATTGCACTGGCGCTGGCGAGCGGGGTTGTGCTCGCCCTGATGCCTGCCGCTGCCGCGCAATCGCCTGCAGTCACTCAGTCGGCCTCGGTAGCTGCTCCTGCGGCGTCTCAACCTTCCATGGGGACGCAGGCGGGGAAACTTTCCACCCCCGATGCGGAACTTGAGGCCGGGAATCCGACCAGCGGCCTACCCGGGCTGCCACCGCTTCCGTCCGCGAAAGACAGTACGATTTTTGGCGGCGCTATTCGTAAAATCGATCCGGTCCGCGATCAGTTCCTGCTCGACATTTACGGCCAACACCCCATGAAGGTGCTCTATGACGAACGGACCCAGTTGTACCGCGACGGCGTGAAAATTCCGCTGCACGATCTGGGCCCAGCCGATCACGCATCCGTGCAGACCGCGCTCGACGGAACCCGCATCTTTGCGATGAGCGTCCACATCCTCTCCGCAATTCCGCAGGGTCAGTACCACGGACGGGTGCTGAGTTTCAACGAATCGACAGGCCAATTGCGCCTCGACGCTTCTCCTTCTCCGCAGCCTTTTACCGTGCGCGTGCCCGGCAACGTAACGATTGTTCGCAAGGGCCAGACCGCATTTACCGAAGAAGGCGGCGGACGCAGCGATCTGCGCCCCGGCACTCTCGTCAATGTCACCTTTGGCTCCGGCGCTGGCGCTGTGGGCGTCGCCAGCCGGATCGAGGTTCTGGCAGTTCCCGGCGCGTCATTCCTCTTCAGCGGCTCCATTACCGCGCTCGACATGAGCTCCGGTTCGCTCACCCTCGTCGATGCGAGCGATCAGAAGAGCTATCGGATCTCCTTCGCACCCGCGGCTTTTTCCATAGCCCGGGATCTGCGCGTCGGCCAGCGCGTGCGCATCACGGCCAGCTTCAACGGATCCTCTTATCTTGCCAGCAATATCACGGCGTATTGACCAGCATCCATGCGCGTATCGCGCGGGGCTGTTCCCTTCCGCGCCGGGAGCTATCGATGTCATCGTCGCAATTTCCCTCTGCACATCAGAGGACTTGCCCTTGCGTTGTCATGTGCCCAGGACTGGTTGCATAAATGGATTCTGCCTGGCTGAGAACATCCCTCAGGGGCTGAAGCCCGCTGTTTATCGACCCTCCGTGGCACGGCTGAAGCCGGGCCCTTTCAAAACAGCCTTTATGAGACCGGTTGTAGCCAGTTGGTGACGACCTGCAACAGCAGAGGTGTTTGAAGGATGATCAGGAACCTGTTCTGGACACCGCGCAGCGAAAGCGCCTGATAGAGTAAAGTTCAGGCGCGGATTGCTCGACGCCGTACCTCATCCCAACCCCAATCGAGCAGGAATGCGTTCATCCAGCAGGCGCGATTTTCTCAAGCTCTGTGGTTGCTCAGCCTCGGCGGCTCTCTTCACCGATCGGCTATGCGGCCAGATGCCACACGGCACGAGTGCTCCCTTTGCGCCACCAACTCCACCCGCGGTTGAGGTTGAGCGCTATGTCGATCCCCTGCCCATCCTGAAAACTTTGCGCCCCATCGAAACTCGCGAGGGGATGGAGCGGTATCACGTCCGCATGATGGAATGCCATCATCGCTTCCATTCGCAGCTCGCGCCTGCCCGTCTGTGGGGCTATGAGGGTCAGTATCCCGGTCCCACATTTGAAGCATTCCGCGGCCGCACCTTCCATGTGGACTGGGAAAATCGGCTTCCGCTGCAGCACCTCTTCGGCATTGATCTTCATATTCACGGCGCCATGCCGCCCGCGCCGGCGGTTCGCACCGTACCACATTTGCACGGCGCGCGCACGCCCTCGGCGAGCGACGGCTTGCCGGAAAAATGGTTTACGCCGGGCGCGACCGCGCACTACGTCTATCCCAACGACCAGCAAGCCGCGACCCTCTGGTACCACGATCACGCGCTTGGCATCACGCGACTCAACGTTTACACCGGCTTGTCGGGACTGTATCTGCTGCGGGACGAACAGGAGCGCAACATGAATCTTCCCAGCGGCGATTATGAAGTTCCGCTGGTCCTCCAGGATCGCACCCTCGACGCGCAGGGCCAGTTGGTCTACGCGCCCACCTTCGATGATGGCCAGCCGCCCGCACCCGGCGGGTGGGCGCCTGAGTTCTTTGGCAATCTTCCCGTGGTGAACGGCGCGCTCTATCCATACTTGGAAGTGGAACCCCGGGCCTATCGCTTTCGCATTCTCAGCGGCGCTAATTCCCGTTTCTTCAATCTCTATCTGAATCTCGCCAAGAGCCCCGACGACATTCCCCACCTGGTGGGCTTTCACCAGATCGGCAGCGACGGCGGATTTCTTGCCAAGCCCACGCCTTTACAGAAGCTGCTTCTTGGTCCCGCCGAGCGCGCGGATTTGATCGTTGATTTCTCCGGCCAGGAAGGGAAAACCATTACCTTATCCAACGATGCGCCGGCTCCCTACCCAGGCTGGGAGTTTGCGATCGCTCATCACGCCCAACTCTACGAGCTAATGCAGTTTCGGGTCACCCGCCCGCTCGCGAAGCAAACCAGGACCTTCGTCATGCCTGCACTGCCCGTCTTTCATGAGATCGATCGCGCTGCGCCGGTCGCCGTAACCCGCGAATTCGTTTTGGTTGAGGACATGGACGCACAGGGGCATTCCCGAGGCGTGCGCATTAACGACAAAGGCTACGATGACCCGGTGACCGAGACGCCGAAACTGGGCACGCTGGAAAAATGGCGCTTCATCAACACCACTGAGGATACGCATCCCATGCACCTTCACCTGGTGCAGTTTCAGATTCTGGAGCGCCAGGGCTTTGACCCCGCCGCGCTGGTGCAGGGCCGTCTCCAATTGGTGGGAATTCCCCGCCGTCCCGCAGCCCATGAGGCAGGATGGAAGGATACCGCCATTGTGAACCCCCGCGACGTTCTCACCATCCTGGTTCGGTTTGAGGGCTTTACCGGCCGCTACGTCTACCACTGCCACATGCTGGAGCACGAAGATAACGACATGATGCGCCCTTACGAAGTCCTCCCCTAAACCTCGACGTCGCGATGGGGTCTGCGGCCACCAACTTACGATCTCGCCATTCAGCAGAGCAGATGCGCAGGATGTGGCGCTGCCCGTCGAGCGCATAAGCTTCGCCATGGCCGGCCTGTACTCAACAGTGACCTTGCCGTATGCTGAGAAGTGAGGCTTGTTTCGGTTGCGCCCGCGCAGAACATGCTTGCACTTTTTTCCGGAGGTTCCCGAGATGCGCATTCCGCTGGGTTATTCTGTCGCGTCGCTGGCCGGCCTGGCGGGTATTCTCGTCTGGCGCGTGCGCGAGGGCCGCACAGCGGTCACCGCCAAGAAAATTCTCATTCCGCCAGTGGGCATGGCCACCGGCTTTTCCATGTTTGCGCTGCCCATGTTCCGTGTTCCGTTGACCTGGGCGCTCGCTGCATTTCTGATCGGCGCCGTTGCCCTCGCCTACCCGTTGCTGCTCACGTCGACGCTCGAGCGCTCCGGTGACGTGATCATGATGAAGCGATCAGGCGCATTTTTCAGTGTCGTCATCGTGCTCTTCGCGGTGCGCTATCTGGCGCGCGGCTACTTCGATTCCCTGCTCTCCATGGAGCAGACAGGCGGCCTCTTCTTCATCCTGGCTTTCGGCATGATTCTTCGCTGGCGCATGAATATGTTCCTGAAGTTTCGCGCACTTACACAGCCAGGGCAAGACCTCGGCACCGCCGTTCTGAGCCGCGATTAATAGGCCTGGAGTTGATCCAGCGGCAATCGCACGCGGAAACAGGTAGACCCCGGCTGCGATTCCACACCGATATGCCCGCGGTGCTTGCGCACGATGCGCATGGCCTGGTCCAGGCCCAGTCCCAACCCGCGGCCCGGCGGCTTGGTGCTGAAGAATGGCTCGAAGATACGCTCCTGGATCTCCGGCGGAATGCCCGGCCCGCAGTCCCATATCTCCACACAAAGCATCTCTCCCTCTTGCCGGCATGCCAGCCGCATACACCCCTGGTTCCCCATCGCGTCCAAAGCATTCTCAATCAGCGCCGTCCAAACCTGGTTCAGCTCGCCGCCATAGGCGCTGATGCGCGGCAGTCCCCGCTCGTAATCGCGCTCCACTTGCACCTCGTCCAGACGCGAACCAAACATCTGCAGAGTCGCATCGAGCCCAGCCGGTACGTCTACGTCGATAATCGGGGCGCGGTCCATGTTGGAATAGCTCTTCACCGCTTCGATCAAATCGAAGATGCGGTCGGTGGCGTTGACCAGCGCTTCGGCAGCGCGCGACGATCTTAGATAGCGTGCAAAAAACTGCAGCCACACCGCAATCTCATTGGGCCCCAGAAAATCATGCAACTCCTCCAGATCGGCAGTCGTGACGCCATGCTCGGCCAGCATCGGGGTAATCTCGTCGGCGCCGTCGCTGCCCAGGTCTTTGACCCACTTGCGTATCGAGTCTTCCCTTGCAATCAGGGCAGCGGCTTTGGGCGGCTGCGCTTGGAGAGCCGCGCGGCGGTCGAGAATTTTCTCTTCCCATTTCTCAATGGAGCCAATCTGCCCTTCGTCGAGACAAAGATTCACCAGCCGGAACCGGTTTTTTCGATTCTCTGTAAGCACGGCAACCAGGCTGGATGCGGCGCGCTGCGCTGCCGAAGCAGGATTGTTGAGCTCATGGGCCAGATTGCCGGCCAGCTTGCCCAGCGCAGCCAATTTCTCCGCCTGCTGTTCGATGCGCGTCACCTCGCGCACCCGGTCCAGCATGGTGGAAACCACGCGCTGCGCCATGGACGGAATCGCCTGGAGCATCTCCGGGAAAACCGCACGGGGAATCAACAGCGCCCACACCTCGGAGACCGCCCGCCCCTGGCCGCCATAACTCTTCATCCGCGAAAATGGCAAGATCCCCGTAATTTGCGCAGTGCGGCCAATGAATACCGTCATTGGCCCGCCCTGCTGACGACGCACATGAATCTCGCCTTTGAGCAGGATCACCATGTGCTCGGCCGGAGCGCCTTCTTCGAACAAAATGTCGCCGGCTTTGGCGATGTACTCTTTGCCGTGGCTGACCAGCCAAAGCCGGTCTTCCAGCGGAAGACCGTGCAGCGGGGCCACCTGGTCCAGAGCGGCGGCCATGTCTTCAGGTGCTGTAGGGACGGGGGGCGGAATCGCAGCGAGTGTGAGCATGGGGGACCTCCGGGGGCTCGATTTCAGGATAGCCGCTTCCGCCGGACAGCGATAGAGGGCGGCAGAAACGTCAAATTCCCGGTGGCCGCAAACCAACGCGGCTAATCGTCATCACCGTCTTTAGCCGCTTTTTTGGTGTGCGCCTTCAGCATGGCAGGCACGGGCGCATCGCCCATCGCGTCCTTCCAAAGGATCACGTTGAGCTTCTCCACCGGCGCGCGGTCCGCATGGGTAAAGTCCATCTTCATGCTCGCGCGCGCTCCGTACGCCGTCTTCTTGTTCGCGGTGTAGATGAGGTCATTGTCGCGGTTGGAGTAATCGGCGGAATACGGCGCCTGATCGCCGGGCCCGGTGAACAGGCTGGCAATCTGCGAACTGAACGCGTCGTTATTGTTCATGGGCGGCAACCCCAGCAGCGACTCCATGGTCCGCAGCACGCTCACCGTTGAATAAAAATGGCTGTCGACAAACGCCGCGCCATCTGGCCCGTGTGGCGCGTACTTGCTGATCACCAACGCCACGCTGCGATGCGCATCCACATGGTCAGCGCCATTCTGGGCGTCGTCTTCGAGAACGAAAATGGCCGTGTCGTCCCAGAACGGCGAGTGCGAAATGGCCTCCACCGTACGCCCGACCGCCAGATCGTTATCCGCAACCGAAGATTTCGGCGTTGGCCCACCGGGACGCGTTCCCGCCGTGTGATCGTTGGGCAGCCGCAGTTGAATAAAGTTAGGCATGGTGTCGCGGCCCTGCTTCTCGTCTGCGATCCATCCGGCAAGGTGCTTGAGGAAAACGTTCTCGCGGATCTGGTCGGGGACCGCGAGTTCAAAGTCCGGGGCTTCGGGTGCAAAGTGACCCACCAGTTCCGGCTTGGTGGCCACATTGGCCGCAATCAGCGGAATGGGCCACGGCCATTTGTTCACCCCGCCACCCCACTCCTCCGGCAGCGTCTGGCCCGGGGCTACGGCGTTGCGCGTGCACTTGTGGCCCTTCAGCAGCGGTCCAAGCTGCGGGTCCAAAACTGCCTCGGCACCGCAGAAGGTCGTAGAAATATATTCGCCGAAGTGGTAGTAGGTCTTTCCGTGCGCCGCCAGGTTGGTCCAGATGTACCCGCTGGCCGGTTCGTTCACATCGGGAATTTTCTGCAACAGCGGGTAGCCGTCGGCCACCACGCCCTCGTAATCATACGTGCGCTGGTCATCGCGATAACTCTGCTGCCACGTCTTTTCCAAATAATCCGATCCGATGGCGGCATTTGACCACACGTGCCCGTCGCCCGATACTTCCCCCGAGTCGAAGAAGTTATCGAGCACTCCAAACTGCAGCGCCAGCTTGTGCTCATTGGGCGTAATTGACTCGCCATACATGGTCAGGCTCGGATCGCCGTTGCCCACCGGTTTTCCATCCTGCTTCAGATCGCCAAGAATCTGGTCGTAGGTGCGATTCTCCTTGATGATGTAGATGATGTGCCGAATGGGACCATTGCCCTGATCGCCGCCCCCGCTCGCGAACACAATCTCCTGCTGCGCCGCCGCCATGCGGTTCGACTCCAGCACCAACTTCGTCCAATCCGTCAGGTTGGGCGCAATGTTGCTTTCGTCCACCGAGGCCAACGAACCGTAAAGCAAAGTACCGATATAGGTGTTGCCGCGATGCCGCATCTGCTGGCCTTCAATTGCGTGCTGCGGAAAATTGTTAGGTCCCGTTCCCTTGCTCTTGTCCGTTGCCACATAAAGCTTGCCCGCAGAAAAGGCCATGGAAATGGGCATCCACTCGGTCGGCATGAAACCGTCCGGTTCCACCATTCCCTGTTTGACCGCGCTGGGCGTCAGCTTGCCGGTATCCATCACCGCAACCGCATCCGTGGCCATATTGGCCACGTACAGCCGGCTGCCATTCCCATTCACCGCCAGCGCCACCGGCTCCGCGCCAAAGTAGCTCTGACCCGGCAGTCGACTATCGAAATATCCCCGCACCGCAAACCTGTTGCGATGCACGTCCACCGCGGCGACCGCATCGCGATTGGCCAGGGCTACATAAAGCGTGTCACCGTCGGGCGAAAATGCAAATGCGCAGGGGTGGGTTCCCGGAGCAGTATCGCTCGATGGCTTGAGCAATGCCAGCTTGCGGCCCACCGTGCCGCGCGCCAGGTCGAGTTCTACAATCTCCGACGCATTCCACAAGGCTACAAATGCACGCTTGGCATTCTTATCGACAGCCAGCGCGATGGGATAGGTCGAAGGAACCGAATCGCTCTCCGAAAGATCAAAGCTCTTCTCAATCTGGCCACTGCGCACATCAACCAGCACCACGTTGTCAGAGAGGTTGTCGGCAACCAGTAGCTTTTCTCGATCTCCGGAGCCGATCACCGCAATCGCAGCCGGGTACGGAATTGCCTTCCCACCCAGCTTGCCATCCCCCAGCAGCGTTCTTCTTCCCGGCGCCAGCGGCTGCAGCGGCAACGGAATCAGCCGCTCCGGAACCAGCACCCCATTGGTGAAGCTGTACACCGCAATGCCATTGCCTACGGCGTCCCCGCCGTTGCCGGCCGGATCCGTAAGCGATGCCATGCTGGCGTATACATGGCGGCCGTCGCTGCTGAACGCCAGCCCGGAAAAGAGCGTTTGCTTGCCGTCCAGCGGCGTACGCGCATCTGGGAAATCAGCCAGGTTGCCGGTTTGCGTATCCAGAACCGCCAGCGATTCGTCGTACTTCGATTCGTAGGTTCCATAACCATCATTCACCGTGACCAGATAACGGCCATCAGGCGAAATTGCCATCGAAACTGGCAAGCTATTCAGCCTCTGCGGATGCCCGGGAGCCTGGCCGATCAATTGCTTGCTCGACGGTAAATCGATGGTCGTGCTGGTCGATTGTTGCGCGCAGATCATCGGCAGGCTGAAAGACAGGGCCAAACATGCGGCGATAGAGAACTTGAATGTCATAGTTTCTCCCGAAATGCTTTGGGCTGTTGTTGAAAAGGCCATTCACGCGGCAGCGGGCCCGGGGAAATTTTTCAAACCGATTGTACACGGCGGCGATGAATCGTCGTCTTCACGACGGCCAGAATGCTTTTATGCGACTAGCGCTGCAGCTGCTGGTAAATCTCTATCGGAACCGGGGAGCATAACCGCATGCTTCAGGGAGAGTTTACAGCGTGATACTCCCGGCGCACACACCATCGCCGGATTGGTCGACCGGCACACCCGTTGAGTGGCGATGAAGTGCATAGGTACCCCATCCTCGCGCGTGCCTAGCGCGAGGGTGGGGTACCACAGAAGTTGAAAATGGCGAATCTATTCTACGGATAGATGCCGCGAATCTGCACTGCCTCTGCAACACGCCCAATGCCCAGCATATTGGCGGCAATGCGCATCGGGGTTTTGCGCTCCACGTGAATCTTCAGCACGTCGCGGAACGAGGTCTTCATTACCCGCTCCAGCCGATTGTAGATATCCTGAGCCTCCCAGAACAGGTGCTGCTCATCCTGCACCCACTCGAAGTAGGAGACGGTGACGCCGCCGGCGTTGCACAAGATATCGGGAATCAGGAAGCAGCCCCTACCCTGCAGAATCCGGTCTGCTGCCGGAGTAACCGGCCCGTTAGCCGCTTCTGCCACAATGCGTGCCTTCACCTTGCCGGCATTGTCCTCGCGGATCATATTCTCAAGCGCCGCCGGCACCAGGATGTCGCAATCCACGCCAATCAGTTCCTGCGCATGAATCGCCTCACTCTCCGGAAAACCTTCCACATGCCCGCACAACGTTTTCATGTGTATCAGTTCCGGAATATTCAGTCCATTGCGGTTGTAGACACATCCGGTGGAATCGCTCACCGCGATAATCTTTGCCCCCGCTTCATGGAACAACTGCGCCGCTACGGAGCCGGCGTTACCGAATCCCTGCACCGCAATTGTTGCTCCCTTCAGGTGCATCTTGAGATGCTCGCAAGCGCTTTCAACCGTGTAGAAAACACCACGCCCAGTGGCCTCGTTCCGTCCCAGCGATCCGCCCAGGCTGATCGGCTTGCCGGTTACGACCCCGGGAACCGAATACCCCTTGGTCATGCTGTAGGTATCCATGATCCACGCCATGGTCTGCGAATTGGTGTACACATCGGGCGCAGGAATATCCTGATCCGGCCCGATCAGGGGCAGAATCGCGCTGGTATAACGACGTGTCATCCGCTCCAGTTCGCCGTGCGACATGTGCTTCGGATCGCAAGTCACGCCACCCTTTCCGCCGCCGAACGGAATATTGACAACCGCGCACTTCCAGGTCATCCACGTCGCCAGGGCCTTCACCTCATCGAGCGTGACCTGCGGATGGAAGCGGATGCCGCCTTTGGCCGGCCCACGCGCCGTGCTGTGCTGGACGCGATAGCCTTCGAAGTGCCGAATGTGGCCGTCGTCCATGCGCACCGGAATTGAAACCGAGAGCACGCGCTCCGGATACTTGATCATCTCTCTCGTATCCTTGTCGAGCCCCATTGTGTCGGCCGCGGTTTCGAAGTTCTCCATGGCAACGTCATAAGCGTTGCCCGTATTTTGTGTCGTCAACATTGGTCTATCCTCCTCGCCTGAATCGGCGCCGGCCACGCGATGATCCACCGCGGGCTCGGACTATCAACCATTCAGGCAACACTCTTCTGCGTCTCCTCGGCATGCCCAACACGCGCCTCACCGTATACCGGCGATAGCCATTTGCGGTACGCCGCCATATGCCCGTGCGTAGCCTGGAAGTACAACTCTTGCAACCGCCGCGTCAGCGGCCCAATGGCTCCATCGCGCACGGGACGATGATCTACGCGCGTCACCGGCGCCAGGCCCACGGCCGTCCCGGTCAGGAACAGTTCGTCGCAAATGTACAGTTCGCTGCGGTCGATGGACCGCTCCACCACTTCCGCGCCCAGTTCGCATTGCGCCAGTTCCGTGACCGAATCACGCGTGATCCCCTCGAGCACGTTGTCCGTAATGGGAGGGGTAATCAGTTTGCCTTGACGCACCATGAATAGATTGCAGGTGGCGCCCTCGGCTATCTGGCCGTTCTCGTTCAGCAAAATCGCTTCATCGAATCCTGCGCGCCGAGCATCGTCGGTGGCCAATGCACTGTTGGCATAAGCGCCACAAATCTTTCCACGTGCCGGAATTGCATTGTCCTCGATGCGCCGCCATGCACTGATGCCGGCATGCAGGCCTTTCTCTCCGTGTAGATAGTCGCCGAAGGGAAGGGCGACAATGGCAAACGCATCCTGGTCGTCGGTCGCCACACCGATCCGCTCCGCGCTCTTGTACGCAATCGGCCGCACATACAAATTGCTGCGGAAGCCATTGCGCCGCATCAGCTCCGCTGTGACCGCGCACAGTTCATTCGCCTGCAGCGGTACTTCGATGCGCAAGATGCGGGAGTTCTGCTTCCAGCGCTGAAAGTGCTCGCACGCGCGCACCACAAACAGTTCCTGTTCGTCCTCATCCCAATACGCGCGGATGCCTTCAAACACGCCCGTACCGTAGTGCAGCGCGTGCGTCAGAATGCCCACCCGGGCCTCACGCATCGGTACGTATTCGCCATTGAAATAAACAATCACGTTCGCATCTACCTCCGCTTTCATCGAACGACCTCCGAATAAGCTCGTTTGAGCAGGGCGCGCCCGCGTTCGAGGGCTCGCAAGTCCAATTCGACCCAACGCGGATTTTTCACCAGCCTCCGCAGCGCCGCATCCACGCTGGCCCCGGGCAGCGCTTCGGCAATCTGCAGCAGCGCGCCCAGCATAATCATGTTCGACGCGCGCGCGTCACCCAGCTCATCCGCCAATCGCGTGAACGGAGCGGCGAGCACATGCACGTCCGCCCGCGCGCAATCGGCGGGAAACTCATCGCCGTTGTAGAGAATCCAACCGCCGGCGCGCACGCTGCGGTCGAACTTGCGCAGCGACGGCTCATTCATCGCCACCAGAATTCCCGGTGCAGCCACCAGCGGCGAATCGATGGGAAGGCTGGAAAGGCGCACGTGGCAATTCGACGTTCCCGAGCGCATCTCCGGCCCATACGACGGCAGCCACGAAACCTCTAGCCCCGCATCGAGCCCGGCTTCGGCCAGCACTTCGCCCAGCAGCAGCACGCCCTGCCCGCCAAAGCCCGCGATGCGCACTTCAAGGTCGATATCGCTGCCCGGCGGCAGAGCATGCGCATGGCCCTCGGGCTGATCCGGCTCCGTCAACTCCCAGAATGCGCGGAATTTCTTCAAGAACCGGCGCGGCTGCGGGCAGCGCGCAGGGTTGCGCATCTTTGGTGCGATCGCGGAACACGCCCAGCGGAAAGGTCTTCTCCATCACCTCGCAAACCCAACGCTGCGCGTCCACTGCGCTCATCTTCCAGATGGTGGGGCACGGCGCCAGCACTTCGACGATTGAAAAGCCCAGCCCGCGCGCCTGGTTCTCCACGGCGCGCCGAATCGCCTTCGCCGCCTGCGCAAGCTGCTTGTTATCGCCCAATCCGACACGCTCGATGTAGACCGGCGCGTCGAGAGTGGCTAGCAACTCGCTCACGTGCAGCGGGTAACCCTCGCCCGCCGCGCTGCGCCCATCCGGCGTGGTGGTGCTCTTCTGGCCGAGCAGCGTGGTCGGCGCGGCCTGGCCGCCGGTCATGCTGTAGATGGCGTTGTTCACGAAAATGACGGTGATGTTTTCACCGCGATTGGCGGCATGCAGAATCTCCGCCGCTCCGATGGCGGACAAATCCCCGTCACCCTGGTAGGCCAGCACGATGCTCTGCGGCCGACTGCGCTTGATCGCCGTCGCCACTGCGGGCGCGCGCCCATGCGCGGCTTGCACGTTGCCCACGTCGAAGTAGTAATAGGTGAAGACCGAGCAGCCCACCGGCCCTACCAGGATGGTCCGGTCCTGGATGCCAATCTCGTCGATGGCGCGCGCCAGCATCTTGTGCACGATGCCATGACCGCAGCCAGGACAGAAGTGCGTCTGGTGCTGCAGCTCATCCTTGCGCTCGAAGCGCGGATAGAAGGATCTGGCCCTGCCCTGCGCGACTTCGTATTCCGGAGTCGCTTGGCTAGACATGCGTCATCTCCTCCTTGGGCTCGGTTCGCGCCAATTCACTGGTAGGCGCGTGCAGCCGCCAGCCTCTGCCCCAGTTGCGCAGCCAACGCACGCACGAAGCGCAGCACCTCCTGGTGCGAAGGCACGTTGCCGCCCATGCGGTTCAGCAATTCCACTGGCCGCGCGCCATTCAGCGCCAGTCGCACATCGTCGTAACAATTGCCCATTGCTCATCTCCACCACCACAAACGTCCGCGCCCGCGCAGCCAGGCGCTGGAAATGAGCAGTCGGGAAAGGGATAGAGCGTGATGGGCCGCAGCATGCCTACCCTGACGCCCGCAGCGCGCGCCTCCGCGCAAACCGCCTTCAAAATCCGCCCCACAATGCCGTAGCCCACCAGCACAATCTCCGCATCCTCGCAGAGCCACTCCTCCGCGCGCGCTTCGCGCTGCTCGGCGAGCTTGTATTTCTTTTCGAGATCGAGAACGATGCGCCTCCAACTCGTCCGCGCCCATGTGCAGCGAAGTAATCAGATTCCCACGCGTCTCTGCGTTTCCGGTTACCGCCCAATGCGGCGCCGGCGCTTCGATGGCTTGCTGCTGCGAATTCCACCGGCTCCATCATCTGCCCCACAAATCCATCGGCCAGCACAAACACGGGATTGCGGTAGCGGTCGGCAAGCTCGAACGCCAGCGCCGTCAGGTCGGCCATCTCCTGCACCGAATACGGAGCCAGCACCAGCGTGCGGTAGTTGCCGTGGCCGCCGCCTTTCACCACCTGGTGATAATCGCCCTGCTCGGAGTTGATGCTGCCCAGGCCCGGACCTCCGCGCGTGATGTCGGCGATGACGCAGGGCAGCTCCGCGCCGGCCATGTAGCTGATGCCTTCCTGCATCAGGCTGATGCCCGGCCCGCTCGACGCCGTCATGGCGCGCACGCCCGCAGCCGCCGCGCCGTAGAGCATGTTGATGGCCGCCACTTCGCTCTCCGCCTGCACAAACACGCCGCCCAGCTTTCGGCATATAGAGCGCAGCCGCCTCCGTGATCTCGCTGGCCGGGGTGATGGGATATCCATAGAACGCCCGGCAGCCCGCCAGGATTGCGCTCTTGACGATGGCTTCGTTGCCTTTCATCAGTTGTTTGCGCATCACGCTGCTCCCTCCATCGGCCTGCGCCGCGCGATGAACCACAAGCCGCAGCACGGTGATCGCGCCCGGCTCCGGGCAGGCCAGGAAACAGATGCCGCAAGCCGTACAGCCGGCGCCCGTATACTCGCGCGGTGCGATAGCCGTAATGGTTCAGCTCTTCGCTGAACCGAATCACCTTGGGCGGGCACGCTTGCATGCATAACCCGCAGCCTTTGCACTCATCGCCATCGATCCGTAACAGGCCTCGATCGCGTTTTGTCGCTTCTGTCATTCCCTTCCCTCTCTCAATCCCACCTCTGGCGATGCCCCGTTTTCGCCTCTTCTCCAGCGAAAGGTTGGCAGGGCACGAAAGCAGCGCGGGAAGCCGCACTCACACCAGCAGCTCCGCCGGCTTCCGCTCAAGATAGTGCGAACGCACCGCAAAATCCTCCAACTCCGCCTGGAAGCGTGGATCGGCAATCGCGATCAGCGCCTCGGCCCGTTCCCGCAGTGTCTTTCCGTGCAGATACGCAACCCCGCGCTCCGTCACCACGTAGTGCACGTCGCCGCGCGAGGTGACCACGCCCGCTCCCGGCTCCAGTACGGGCACAATGCGCGACACCGTGCCGCCCTGGGCCGTGGATGGAAGCGCAATCACCGGCACGCCGCCCTTGGAGCGGGCTGCACCGCGAATAAAATCCAGTTGCCCGCCAAACCCGCTATAGGGCCGCGTGCCCAGTGAATCCGCGCACACCTGGCCAGTCAAATCGATTTGCAGTGCCCCGTTGATGGCCACCATGCGATCGTTCTGCGCCACCACAAACGGATCGTTCGTATACTTGATCGGCCGAAACTCGAAGCTCGGATTCTCATCGATGAAATCGAAGAGCCGCTGCGTGCCCAGCGCAAACGCCACCACCGCCTTGCCACGGTGCAGCGATTTGGCTTCGCCGTTGATTACCCCGGACTCCATCAAGTCGATAACGCCATCGGGACACATTTCGGTATGAATGCCGAGGTCGCGCTTGTCGTCCAGGCAGTGCAACACCGCCTCTGAAATGCCGCCGATCCCGGTTTGCAGGGTTGCACCGTCGGGGATGAGCGATGCCACGTTGCGAGCCACGCGCAGATGCATTTCAGTAAACGGATCGGCATGCAACTCCAGCAGAGGCCGCGAACTCTCCACGATGGCATCGAGACGGCTGACGTGAATCGCCGTGTCACCCTGCGTGCGCGGCATTCGGTCATTGACCTCGGCAATCACAATCTTTGCCAACCGCGCCGCAGTCAGAGTGCAATCCACGGTTGTTCCCAGCGTCACAAATCCATGTACGTCCGGCGGAGACACCTGCATCAGCACCACGTCCAGCGGCAGCGCCCCGCTTTCGAACAAGCCCTCGATCTCACTGAGGAAAATCGGCGTGTAATCGGCGCGCCCCGCAGCCACCGCGTCGCGCACGTTGGGGCCCAAAAACAATCCGCGATGGCGAAAATGCCCTTCGTGCTCGGGTTTCGTGTAATCGGCGCTGCCCAGCGTCATCATGTGCACAACTTCCACATCGCGAAGTTGGGGCGCGCGCGCCACCAGCGCATCCACCAACACGGACGGCGTGCCGCACCCGGATTGAACCCACACACGCGCACCGGAGCTGACTGCGCCGAGCGCCTGCGCCGCACTCATCCGCCTGCTCCGGTAGTCATCGATCCACGCCATATCCGCTTCGCCTCGCTCGCGCCCAATCTCTTTTGGCGCCACGCAGCTCTCAAACCGGCGTTATTCTGCGCTCTGGCATCACTGAATGCCGTGATGGTGGTCACCTGCGGCTTCAGAACAAAGACGGACTGCAGCCGCTTCAACACTGCGGGATTGGTGAAGATCGGGCAGCAATTCCTGAGAAAGGAAGCATTAGCCTCGCGCACAAAGATCCGTTAGCCGTTAACAGCTGCGCTTGCTGAGAGGGCCGTTAGCTGTTAACGCGCAACCAGACGCAAAGCTGACCACTGTTAGCCGTTAACAGGCCGTCGTGGTCCCCTCAACAGACGTCCGGGCACGCGTGCGGCAATGAAGGAATTCCTCGAGGGATGCGACGATGCCTCTCCGGGAGGGGGAATCAAGCCAATAAAAAATCCACCCCGTCGCATTTGCGAACAGTGCGGATCCTTTTTAAAAGTCAATTTCCGAAACCCTGCGATTCAATGTCAGACGGGTTAATCGCTCTTGCCGGTTCCATCCTCAAGCACGGCCGGCAGGTCGATGGCGACCAGCGAAAAGCGCGTCTCTCCCGCCGACGAGCTCTCAAACGCGACAATGTGTTGATGCCGCTTGGATCCAGCCTTCAGTGAAAAACCATCATGGTCGCTGCTGTAGCTGTAATCTCCGGTGTTCACCTTCACTTTGGGGCCGTTTTTGCTGTCGTCCTGGCAGGTCAACCCCTCCGTGGTGCTGGCCGGCGCGCCCACCGGCTGATTGCCCTGGCAACTGATCACATCGCCATAGCGGCCCAGCGCCTTCTTATAGAACTCCTGAACCTTCGCCTGGCCATCGGACGTGGCGTAGTTCACTGCCTTCACCCGCAGTTCCCACTCGCCAAAGCCCATGTGCACATCGGCCGATTTGTCATTGTCCTTGCCGGCCACGATCTGCGCACCCGGATACAGCGGCAAGCCAAGGTCGGCGGCCGTGGTCTGCCCGGTGTTCACGTGCATTCCACCAAAAGGCGTGTCCACCTGGACGCTTTTTTCATCGCCATTGGCGCTCTTATCTACGTGCACACGGCAACCGCTGAGGCCGCCGGCCAACGTCAGCGCCGCGGCCGCACCCAGTAGTTGGATTGAGAAATGGGTCAGGTTTCGCTTCATCGCAATCGCCCTCGTGCCCACTGGTACGCCCAATCAGGCCGAAAGGTTCCCCGAAACCGGGAAGAACCGGGCACTTTCAGTGCGAGTGGCCGTTGTCTTCCTTGCTGCTGGTGCCCCACAGGATGCAGGCAATAAACACGCCCAGAATGACCGGAACCACGAAAAACGGGGAAGTAATGTGCATGGCTGGCAAGCTCCTTGAAGGATTTTAGTTTAGCAAATTTGAAGCAGCTTTCAGCCCTCAGCCCCCGCTCCGGTGACGGAAACTGGTGGCTGAGAGCTGAATACTGAAAATCTCACTCTGATTTTGCTTCGCGGTTCGGGTAATCCACACGCACAGTCAAAATCTCATAGGGATGGATCGGCACCCTGATCACGTCGCCCTCTATGGGCAGCGCCTCGCCTTCGGGCTTCTCCATCAGGTTGGTGACCGTGCAGCCGGTCGCTCCCGGCGGCACGTGGAATTCCGCCGTCGCGTCCTTCCCTGCCCACTCGTAGGCGCGGAAGACCAGCGCATTGGCATCCTCGGCCTTCTTCACCGCCGTCAGCACCACGTTGTCCGGCCCCACCGAGGCAAATGAATGTTCCGGCGGCAGCGAGCCCGCATGCGCCGTGGTCACCACCGCCTGAAGGGGATAGTCGTACTCCCACCCGCGGCGCATGGTCAGCGCTTCTTTCCACGTGCCCGCATGGGGGTAAAGCGCGTACTCAAAATGCTGGTGGCCGCGGTCGGCATTGGGATCGGGCCAGGTAGGCGAGCGCAGCAGTGTTAGCCTCAGCGCATTGCCCACCGCGTCATATCCATACTTGTCCTTGTTCAGCACGCTCAGCCCATGCACCTTGCCGTCCTGTCCCGCGCCGGAGAGATCGGCCCAGCGCAGCGCCGGAACTTCGAACTGTGCTTTTTCCCACGAATTATTGCGCTCCGTCGGCCGCTCGATGGTTCCGTAAGGAATTTCGTAGGTGGCAAACTTGCTGGTGACGGCCAGCGGAAATGCCGCTTTGAGCAGCACATGGGTCTCGTGCCAGTCGATGTCGCTGTCGACGTCGATTTCGCCGTCGCTGGTCAGGCTGATCGTCTGCACGAATTTTGAGTTTTGCCAGTGGCTGGTGACGCGAATAGCCGCATTGGGCGTCTTCGCGGCCACCAGTTCAACGGAATCGGCCTTCTCGATCACACTCGGCGGCACATCGAGCGTGCCCGGATCGATATTCCAGGCGTCGTACTCCTTGGGCAGGTCCTTGAAAAACTGAAGTTGATTGCCGCAGGAGTTGGGGGCAAGTTCCTCAAATTTCTTCGGGCGATCCAGAATGCTGGTGATGCAACCGCTGACCTGATCGATCTTGACGATCAGGTTTGCAGTTTCCATCACCCAGGAGCCATCTGATTGCTTGATGCTCGCTGCAGGCGTTCCATTTGAGGGGCATTCCCCACCTTCGCAGGGCGGCATGATCTGCTAAGACCTTATAGCCGAGGGCCGGTACATGTTCAACAGGCACACGGAATGTGTCAGGGCCTGCTCCAGAGTCTTTTTGCAAAAAGCTGTCCGGGATCTCGCTGGGCGGTCCGCGGATCTGTAATCACGAAATCCGCTCGGGTACGCCGGGAACTGCCTTACGGTCGACGTCGCCGACTGCGCTCCCATCCTAATGGATTGAGGACCACCAGGGTCTGGCCTTGGCGACCCTTCTGGTTACCGGCGGTATCGATCTGGTCTGCCACGGTCGTGCAGCGCGCCGCGTCGAAATCTCATCCGTCGACATCCTTACCCAGTCGTAATCCTTCTGCGCATCCTTATAGATCACGCCAATCCCCGATCCCGCCGCCAGATCGTGGAACTGGTTGAAGAGCACCTTCTTCCAGTCTTCCGTCAAGTCCGTCGCGAAGGGTACGCCCGTCCGTCCAGGACCCACGCCAGCGAAGACCACTTCTCGGCGTTCAGCATCTCCTCTTCGGCCGTCCGCATGTTGTGCTTGTGCTTCGCCTGGGTGGTAAATACGCCGCGGTGAAATTCGAGATAAAGCTCGCTCTTCCAGGTCGGAATGGCGACCTCACCCGCCACCGGCGCAGGCTCCTCATAGTGCGGAATCGACCAGTAATCCCACGTCCGGCTTTCGGGCGCAATCTCCTTTTCGACGGTCGAGAAAAACGCCTGCGCCGTGCCGAACTCGTACTTCGGCGTCACCGGCACACCGCCATCCGCAGCCACTGCCGTCTTGCCCGGGTCCATCCAGTGGAATCCCTCGTCGAGAATGGCGCGCGTGGGGCCGCCGCCGTGGTCGCCCACGCCATAAAGATCCAGCAGCTCCGGCAGTCCCGGCGAAAACTTGCGGCCATTTTTCAAATCCTCCGACAGCCGCACCGGATTGAGCGTCAGGTTTACATAGTCGTGCGGGAAATAGGTCAGCACCTTCGATCCGTCCGGCGACTCCCACCAAAACAGCTTGAACGGCAGTTGGTTCGTATCGTTCCACGTCATCTTCTGGGTCACGAAGTAGTCCACACCGCTCTTCTTGTAGATCTGCGGCAACTGCCACGAATAGCCAAACGAATCTGGATTCCAGCCGATACGGACATCCACGCCGTAGTTTTTCTCATACCAGCGCTTGCCCACCAGCAGTTGCCGCACCAGCGACTCGCCGTCGGGCATATTCAGGTCCGGCTCAACCCACATGCCGCCCACAATCTCCCACTGGCCCTGCTTGATTCGCTCTTTGATTTGGTTGTTGATGTCGGGATAATCGCTGGCCATCCACTCGTTATAGGCCGCCGCCGACTGCGTGAATGTGTACCCCGGATACTCGTACATCAACTGCAGCGCCGTCGAAAACGTGTTCTTCACCACGCCGACGCTCTCCGTCCACGGCCACAGCCATGCCGCGTCAATGTGGGCATTGCCATCGAGATGGAAGGTCACCTGCTGCAGCAACGGCCGCAGCGCCTCCATCTTGCCCTGCGCCGTTTTCAAACTGGCGTCGAATTTGTCCTGCGCCTGGGCGCGCGCCTCCGCGCCGTCCGTTTGCTCCGTATCCAGCGCGCTGACATCCACCGCTGCGATCGCATCTGTCAAAGTCGCCGTCTTGCCGGCATCGCCCGGCGCCAGCGTAGGCAGCAACTCGGCTGCGCCCAGAAACTCCTCGCCCAGGTCCACCGGGTTAGGCCGCGTCTCGGGAAAGTCGATGCGCAGCGTGGCCCCGCGGATCCGCTTCACATCCACCGTGTGCAGGAGCTTAACCGCGATCACCGCTTTGTCACCCGGCTCGGCCTTGTCGAACAGCACCACCGGCTCGAGATCCTCGCCCAGCGCCACCCGCCGCCCGTTGAAGTAGACAATCTCCGGCATGGGCCCATTGGCGTCCGCGTGGAACTGGAACCAGATACGCGCGCCGCTCAGGTCATACCCGTTCAGTGTCTGCGGTACTTCGACCGTCTGCCGGAACCACACTGCCTGGTTTGGCGCCGACCCGCTCCCTTTCATCACCGGCCATGAGCTGTCGTCGAGACTGGCGTCCTCGCCGTGAGCCAGGTCCCCTGCGTGGAACCGCCATTCGCCATCGGGCAACTCGCGCAGGCTCATCAGCCGGTCCACCACCGGGCGCGAATCGGCCGGCAACAAGGCCTCTGCGCGGGCCAAATCCGTGTTGCGCTGAGCGTCTGAAGACCGTACGGCTGTCAGGATAGCGACCACGAGCAAAAGCAGAAACGCAGACGTCCATAACCTCGATTTCAACGCAGGTTGCATCGGAATTTTTCCTCTGCAGCATCTTAGTGCATGGGCCGCACCGCGCTGCCCGCAACCTTTTCTCCGAGGGCGCGTTTGCAGCTACTAGAGGATACGTTGCGCGACAGAGCTTAACATGCCACAAGTTGCTGAAAAAATTGCGGATACGCACCTTCATCGCACTCTTATCGGCATTGATGCATACTGTGGTGGGGGAGAAAGGCGGTAGGAAGAAATCGATGCACTTGAAGCCAAAGGCACGCACCGCTGTTATTCCTGTTCCTAGCGTTCCTGGCCCTGACTTCAACACATGCTCGTGCCCAGGCTGCGCTCCTGATGGAAGAGCCTTACGGGCTGTATGGCACCATCAACCCGACAGGGCACAACGCGATCTACCTGGAAAAGGTGTGCGCGGAGACTCCGATTAAAGTGCGCCCCTGCCGTCCAGGGGAGTTGGGCGCCGTCATCGCTCGTTACGAGGGCGTGGACGGCTACGACTGGGTCGCGATTCCCCTCATTCCCTATCTCTATGCCGTCGAAAACGCTAGCGACGTTCCCTACCACGTCGACCACTTGATGGTTGTGCAGATGCGTAACCGCTACCGTGAAGCACACCTGCATCCGTTCGGCCTCGATCGATCCGGCGGCAGCTACGTGGTCGATGGCTGGACTCAATTAATCGGAGCTGCCTACGAGCGGCGCATTTATGCTTTTCGGTTTCAAACCACGCCCGCACAAGACCACGCGCTCATTGCCTGGCTCAATGATCACCCCAATCGCTCCCATTTCCAGATGCTGTTCCGCAACTGTGCCGATTTTGCGCGCAAGGTGCTGAACGAGTACTTTCCGCATGCATTCCATCGCAGCATCTTTCCCGACGCGGGCGTCACTACGCCTAAGCAGATCACCTACAAACTGGTTCGGTACGCCCGCAAACATCCGGAAATCAAGCTCACAGTCCTTGAGATTCCCCAGGTGCCCGGATATCGCTGGCACAGCCACTCGACCAAAGACATCGCCGAGTCCTTTTCGACGACTGCCTACGCCGTCCCGCTCACGCTGTTAAACCCCTATCTGGCCGGAGGAATTTTCGTCGATTACCTGGTGCGGGGACGATACCACCTGGTTCCCAAGCACCCTGCGATGATTGGGCCGGAGAATCTAACTGAATTGACAGCGCCACCCGCGGCCATTGAGAATGCGGCTGGCGCCGCTGCCCAGGCCCGCGGCGCCATATCCGGCGACCTGCCAGCAACGCAATCTGCCAGCGGCGTCGATCCCAGCCTGAAAGAAAGTAGGGCTGCGCATGAGCAAAACCACCTCGCAGAACCTCAAGAACCATAGCCGCTTCGACCCGCTTTTCCACGGGTTTCTCACTCTCATCCTGCTCGCCAACCTGGTGATCGCGTTCGTCTGCGTGGTCCGCCAACCAAACTTTTACACAGCGTGGCTGGTCGTGCTCTCGTTCGCAGCCTTTGTGCTGCTCTTCAAGCTTCGTCTCTATCCCATGAAGGTGCAGGATCGGCTTATCCGTCTCGAAGAACGCCTGCGCCTGCAAGCGTTGGCACCTGCCGAGTGGCATAGCCAGATCTCCCGGCTAACGGAAGATCAGTTGATTGGCCTTCGTTTTGCCTCGGACGATGAGTTGATCGATCTCGCAAAACAGGCGCTCGAACACCACCTGACCCGCAAGCAGATCAAGGAGCGCATCAGGGATTGGCGGCCGGATTACTGGCGAGTCTAATGTCCGGTCACAGCTGACGGTTCCTGCTGACCGTCAGCTGTGACCTGTCGGACGGCTTCTCATTTCCCGGGCGCATCCGCCGCCGGTCCAATACCAGCGATGGGTTTCGGCGCCGCCGGCTTGGGCTGGTCCGATTGCTCAGGCTGCAGCGACTCCGTATCCAGCTCGTGCTCATGCCGGTAATGCTCAACCGGCATCTTTCCATCCCACCACGCCCAATTCATGGGATACACATCGGGATCGAGGAATATCTGGTAGAAGTGCCACACCAGAATTGCGAGCGTGGCCAGGATCGCCTCGTAGAAGTGAATGGCCGTGGCCACATCAACCCACCACCGCGCCAGCGTGTCCCCGACCCAGACCTTGGCCCACATCATCACGCCGGTCAGTCCCATGAGCGCGGTACCCCATACCAGCGCCCAATACTCCGCCTTCTCCGCGTAATTGAAGCGGCCGAACTTCGGCTTCTCCTTGCTCAAACCCAGGTAGTAGCGCATGGTTCCCACGGCATCGAAGGCGTCCTTCGGCCTGGGAGCCAGATCGCGCAGCAGACGCCGGCCCTCCCGCAACATGGCCAGGTAGAAGAGGTGATAAATACCCGCTGCAATCAGCACCACGCCCGCCACGCGATGGATAATACCGCGCAGGTTTTCACCCATACCCAGGGTGTGGGCGAACCAGGTATCCGGGAACTTCAGCGCGAACCCGGTAATGACCAGCACAATAAAACTTGTCAACAGGATTAAATGCTGCCAGCGCTGATTGACGGTCATGCGCACCATCATCGGATTTTGCATATGCCGCAGCGCCACCGTCTTGCTGCGCCAGATGATGGCGTTGTGCAGGAACATGGCGCCAATCACCAGCAGGATGAGCGGAATATAAATCCAGCGAACCAGGCGCACGGCGAATGAATCGATATCGCCGTGCATGCTTCTACGAAATCCGGCGATGCCGCCGATGCCGGCGATCCCGCCGCCCGCACCATCCTGCAGGTGCACCTTGGTCTGAATAAACTTTGCGCTCACGCCCTGGTGACATTTGCCGCACGTGGCCTGCAGATGCGCGGGATTGATGCTGGAGCGCGGATCGCTGGAAGGCAAAATGTCGTGCACGCCATGACAGCTTGAGCAGTTGGCGGCCACTACCGATCCGCCCTCCACCGCCAGACCGTGATAGCTGTCAAAATAGCTGACCACGCGGCCGCCGGGCACTCCGAATTCCTGCGAAAGCCGCACGCCTTCATGGCACGGCGCGCAGGTGTCGCGGGAAATATTCTGCTCGGCGACCGGTGAATTGGGATTCGACGGAGATTTGATGGTATGAATCCCGTGGCAATCGGTGCACACTGGCGCCATCATGTTGCCGTGCGCAATCGCCTGCCCGTGGATGCTGGCAGTGAAGGCATGGGCGACGTCGGCGTGGCACTTGCCGCAGGTGTTCGGCACGTTGGATTTGTAAATCGGCGACTGCGCATTGTTGGCCGGCAAAATGTCGTGCGACCCGTGGCAATCGGTGCACACCGCGGCCTTCTGCGACCCGTTCTCCACTGCGCGCCCGTGCACGCTGTCCTGGTAGGAATTAAAAGTTTGTGCGTTCTGTCCGTACGATGCCATCAGGAACTTCTGCCCGTGGCACCGCCCGCAGGTGGTCGGGATATTGGCGTGATTTACCGGCGACTTGGCATCGTCGCTGGCCAGCACCTCATGCGCGCCCCCATGGCAGTCCTCGCAGTTGGCGGCGGCCGACTGGCCCAGCTTGCCGTCCTTCGCGTGCAAGCTGTGCGCGTACGCCTGCTGCGCGTCGGCGTGGCATGTGGCGCAAGCGATCTTCGCCGGCGGCTTCTCGTGCGCCAGGCTCTTCACATCTTTGTGGCAGTCCACGCAATGGAACATGGCTCCGTGCACGGAATGCTTGAACTTGTTCTGATCGACGAACAGGCTCACCGGCTTGCCGTTCACGTCCTGGCTCAGCGTGGCGTCTCCATGGCACGCAAGGCAATCTTCGTCCTTGAGTTTTTGCGCGGCATGTGCATTCAACGCGCCCAGGACAACAAGAAACGCAACCGTGCGAGTAAGAAATCGATCCCAGTCTTTCACGTATCCAGCAGATTCCTTAACACGAACCACCGCAGTGACTCGGGTCACAACGGCCATCGCGAGGCTCCGCTGCTACGCGTTCCGCATCATGCGTGCCGTTGTGGTCCCCCGCAGACGCTGCCGCCGCAAGATGTTTTTCATGCGACACAAACTCAGTGCTCTCTGCGTATTACGCAGGTCAACCTGCCCACGGTGGGGCGCATCCTACAAAGCCAGAGTTGGTATTGCGCCGCCCACAGAAGGCGTAGTCGCACGTGAGGTCCATCACTTGGCGGCGCCACGGGACGCGAAAGGGCGTAAGACCACAAAACGCACTCTCGGCATTTCATTTCTTCAGGGAGACAACTAATGAGGCGCTTACTTTTTACACTTGGAATCGGGGTCCTGCTCGTTGCCCCATCCTATCTTCTGGCCCAAAGCACTTACGATCACGGCGAAGTGGGAGCTTACGGTGATTTATTCCGCGTCAACTCCACCAACTTTCTCGGCCTGGGGGGTCGGGTTGGATTTAACACGGGAAAGTACGTGGCGCTGGAGGCGGAGCTGAACTACGATTTCGAGCAGAATTACACCAACATCAACATCACCGGCAGCAACGGGAGTGGAAGCGGCAGCGGAACTTCGACTACTTACACGGCCGGCGTCCGACCCATCACGGGTCTGTTCGGACCCAAGTTTCAGTTCGGCAGTTCGGGCCCCTTCCGTGCATTTATTGAGGCCAAGGGCGGTTTTATCGATTTCACGACCAGTTGTAACGCGCCTGCGGGCTCGGGATCGTGCTTCAGCTCGTCACTTTCCTCCTTCGGAGGATCTTCGACGCACTTCGCGGCCTTCCCCGGCGGTGGCATCGAGGGCTTCTTTGGACCGCTGGGAATCCGCGTGGATGCGGGCGATGAACTCTGGCTCAACAACGGAACCTACAACAATCTGCGCGTTACCTTCGGTCCAGTACTGCGTTTCTAGAACTTGTCCGCAGTACGAGATGCCAGTTTTTCGGGCTGTTCCGCGGTCGTCCCAACAGGGGCGACCGCCGTCAGCTGCCTGGGGCTTGGCGGCAAGGTCGGATTCAATGTGGGATAGTACACTTGATTCGGCCTGCGAAGGGATACGCATCCCGAGGGCGAGACCAGTGGAGCGCGGTTGGCAACCGCACTTTATGCGGACAGGAAAACATCGTTAGGAATGAAAACCCTCTCTTCCGCGCTAGTAACTTCAACCGCGTTGTTTATCGGCCTTACATGCTCTGCCGCCGACGCCGGCAACACAGTTTACGGGTTGGCGGATGGTATCGTTCACCCATCGAGCTTGACTGGAGCAAAGGAAGCATATCTTCCAATGGTGGCTCCATTCAGTCACGCTGCAAATCTGCTTGCGCTCCCTAACGGCGATCTATTGTGCGTTTGGTACACGGGGACCGGTGAGCGCGACAGAAATGTTTCCATCGCCTTGTCCAGGCTCGACCGTAAGTCGAAACGATGGAGCCAGCCCATCATCGTCGCGCATCGGGATGACTGGGCTAACCAGAATCCCGTCCTCTTCCGGGCGCCAGATGGAAAAGTTCTGCTATTTTACGATTCACAAAAGCACGGCAGCAGTGAAGCTACGGCTATTGTGGATGAGCTTATCTCCGGGGATCAGGGCCACACCTGGAGCGGGCCGACGACTCTCTTCGCACATCCGGGAACCTATCTGAGACAGCCCAGTGTCGTTTTTCACGATGACTGGATTCTTCCCGTTTATCAGGAAAGAAGCGGTGGCGTCAGTTCTTCCAGCGCAGGCAAGGATTCTTCCATTGTGGAAGTTTCAAAGGACAGCGGGAAAACATGGTCTGCGTTCGAAGTGCCGGAATCAGGTGGCCTCGTACAGATGAGTATTGTCCTCCCCGCTCAAGATGGCCAATTGCTTGCCTTCTTCCGCAGCCGTTACGCCGACTGGATTTATGAGACTCAATCCATAGACGGCTCTCATTGGGGGGTTCCCGCCCGCACTTCTTTACCGAACAACAACTCCTCAATGCAGGCAGCGCGGCTTAAAAATGGTCATATCGTAATGGTTTTCAATAACGCCCAGGCAGAAACCAACCGCAGTCACCCCACAGAAGGGTCACGCAAAGTACTCTCGATTGCTCTATCAGTCGATAACGGAAAAACCTGGCCTTGGGTACGCGATCTCCAGGCAGGAAATGAACCCCCATCTTACTGCCTCTGTGAAGATCCCGCGTACTCCTACCCTTCGGTGACTCAATCATCAACTGGCAAGATCCAGGTAGCATTTACCTTCAGGCGGGAAACGATCAAATATATGACATTCGATGAGGATTGGATCAAGCAAGGTTCCACTGTTGGGATTCAGACGGGCAGCTTCAATATCTACTAGCCGCGGGGCCGGAGCGATCCGTCGTTTCCGATGTCAGCCCGGATGGACTCCCAGTGAACCGGAGGAGTTTAGCCTTAACAGGCTGCGGAAAAACTCTGTGCGATGAGTTTTGTAACAAGGGCACGGCTTCAGCCGGGCCACGAAAGTCTGCAAGACGAACGAGGGCTTTAGCCCCTGCTGCACCCCCCTCCGCACCATTGCCTGACGCGGGGAGTTTTTCCGCAGCCTGTTAGGCCCCTAGCTGAGGTAAGCGCTCAGTGTCAGCACCAGCAGCGTGAGCCCGATAAAGACCGCGGTGAATCCCACCACTTTGGCGAACGTGATGAGAAACGCCGGCGGCGCCGTCCCCATCCGCTTCTCGAGTTTGCCCGCCGCTTTCATCCGCGCGTACTCCAGCGGCCGTTTGTGCTTGAACTCTTCTTCGCTCTCAACCCCCGTAAACACCACCAAGTCGATGGGGAAACTGTCTGGCCGCAGATGCGTGTTGACGAAGTGAATTGAGAAGATGAAGAGAATCGCCAGCAATCCTTCTTCGCTGTGAATCACCAGTACGGCATTCAGCGCCCATCCGGGCAGAAAGTGCGCGAAGAATGGCGCAAACCACATTGCATAGCCCGAAAATCCGATCACAACCATGCCCCAGAAGACCGCCCAATAATCGAACTTCTCCCAATAGGCGTAGCGATCGAACTGCGGCTTTGGTCCCAGGCCCAGAAACCAGCGCAGGTGCCCCAATAGGTCTTTCACGTCCTTCCAGTTGGCCACCATGGAGGTCGGTCCCCAGAAGATTCCCTTCTCGCGATTCATGAACGCCCGCGTGAACAGGTCCTTGACATGAATCAGAAATGCGAAAGTCAGCACCACCGCGCAGAATTTATGAAAGAACAGAATGGCGCCGAATCCGCCCACGCCGGAGGCAAACTTGCGCGCCCAGAAGCTCTCGCTGAAGCGCATGGGCAGTCCCGTCGCCGCCAGGCCAAGAAATGAGGTAAACAGCACGGCGTGGAGGTAGCGCTGCTCGCGCGTGAAGCGTACAAAGAACCGGCCCGGCTCACTGCTCTGCTGCTTGGCGGTCTCCGCCGCCACCGTGACTACGTCAGGCATTTTTGCCTCCATTTGCCGATTTGTTCTTCAACTGGTTGTAGCGCTGGCGGATCAGCCACAGGATGGTGTGAATCAAAAAGAACGTGAGCACGCTGATAAGCAACAGGTTCATGAACAGGCGCACAAAATAGAGTCCCGGGTTGAGCTTGCGATCACGGGCATTGGCGTGCGGCTGATATTGCACGAAGCTCAGGTTCGCACCCGCATGGCAGCGCCCGCAGGTCGTCACCAGGTTAGCCTTGTTGATCGGCGACGTGGGATCGCTGGCCGGGCGCACATCGTGGGCCCCGTGGCAATCCCAGCACCGCGCCGTCTCCACATAACCGCCTAACGATCCAAGTTGGGAGTGGAAAGTATCTCGGTAGGTTGAGAACTTGTCCTTGTGGCAATTGCCGCAGATGGGCGTCGATTGCATGCGGAAGGCCGCTTCAGTGGGCTGCAAAATCGCATGCGCGGTATGGCAGTCGGTGCACACCGGCGCGTTCAGATTACCGGCCGCAATGGCGTGACCGTGCACGCCCAGCTCGTAATCTGCATCGATCTTCGCGTGGCAGGTCCCGCAGGTCTTGGGAATATTCGATTTGTAGGTCGGGCTTTCAGGATTGGTGTGGCTCAGGATGTGATGCGAGCCGTGGCAGCTTTGGCAGTTGGCCGCCACCAGCAGCCCTTCCTTGCTGAGCGCAAAGCCGTGAATCGAGTCGATGTAATTCGGGTAAACGCTGGACAAGCCATGCTTCTTCGCCATGCCATCATTGCTGTGGCATCTTCCGCATGTTTTGGGAACATTCAGCGGATAGACTGCGGATCGCGCGTCAGTTTTGGGAAAAATCTCGTGCGCGTTACCGTGGCAGCTCGTGCACGGATGTTCCTTGCTGTCGGCGTGGACACTGCCCTTCAGTTGGGTAGCCTCATCCGCATGACAGGTCTTGCAATCCACCGGCGCAATCTTGTCCGGGTGCGGGTAACCCTTGATATCTGCATGACAGTTGCTGCACTGCAAGCTGCCGTGAATGCTGGCGCTGAACTTCTGCCCATCCACCGCAATGCTATGCCCCGCCGCGTCCGTCATGGTCGCGTCAGAGTGGCAAGTCAGGCAGTCCTGCGCGTGCATCCGCAAGGGAGCGACCGTGAGGAGAAGAAACGCGGCTGCCGCGATCAAAACCCTTGTGTTGCCGCGAATGGCTCGGAACGTTCCAGGCCTCCGCGGACGGGCGATCTTCGCGATCTCTGCTTCCTGAGCTCCGCTCTGTTCAAATCGTCGTGCGGCCATTCTGCCGTCTTCTTTCTCCGGAAATCGAGGGACCCCTACCCCACGCCCGGCCTGCTTACCATGGGAGACTTGATGAATTCCTCAGCAATCGGCTGCGAAACCCCTCTCTCTGGAATCGCCTATTTGTGCCCTTGCCCGCAGTGACTCGGGTCACAGGCGCCACGTTCGGCATCACACCTCTACGCGATTGCCCTCACATTCCCTGGAATCCACATCACATGCACCCACGCGAAAGCGTCACCCAGAGACCCCGCGACAAAGGGCAAACTTTGAAGGACCAGCTACCGGCGATCTCCCTGAGCTTCGCTCTTCAATCGCTCTAATTCCCCCGGTCGTGATACGGGTCACATGCCGAACCACCCCTGCTCCTTGAAAATAGGGCCGCTACCTGAGGTGCTTTCCATGGCCACGCTTCCCGTCCCTGAAACCCGGCTCATGCTCACGCTGCCCGGCGATGCTGTCCGTCAGATCCTGTGGCGCTTTGCCGACCGTTTCGACCTGCAAATGCTGGTTGCCTCGACACGCGGAGTGGCGCGCGGCACTGTGGCCCGTCTGGTGGCCGCCGGTGAGCGCAATACCCACGACTGGACACCCGCCAAGAACGAAATGCTCCATGCGTTCGACGACGCGGGCATTACCGGCGCTTTCATGGAACCCGAAGAGGGCGGCTTCATCGTTGGCCCTAAAAATCTGGCGCTTTCCCTGGCCGCATTTGAGCTGTCATGGGTCGATGGCGGCGCGGCCACTGCCAGCCTGGCCGGTTTTCTGGCGCTCGCACCCATCCACGAGCGGGGCACACCGGA
Organism: uncultured Acidobacteriaceae bacterium; assembly: GCA_963725975.1. Lineage (GTDB taxonomy): Bacteria > Acidobacteriota > Terriglobia > Terriglobales > Acidobacteriaceae > Telmatobacter. The sequence continues at coordinate 439,284 of CAVSBA010000002.1, forward strand.
ACAGGTTGCACGCTACAAATCGCTCTCCGCACCCCCTCAGCCCGGTGAGGAGAGAACTCCGTGGCGCGGCGCCTTTGCACTCACTGAACCCCTCCCCTATGTCGGCGTCGACACTGGAATGCTGAGCGGCAAAATCCGCGTCGCCGACTGGAATGAAGGCAACGAGCCGTGGCTGCAGGTGGACAAGCGCGGTCGATTCATCACCGGCATCGCCTTCGCAGACTTTGTCACCGCGGCGGTCGCCTCTGACGATGAGCGCATCAAGGGCAGTTGCATCGTCATCCTCGAAAAGTCCGACGAAGGCAGGTTCGATCGCGGCACGCCCACTAAAAAGCTCGTTCATCAGCTTTCGTCCACCGGCGATCCGGTCTTCAACCTCAAGGTTCCCGCCAGCCGCATCGTCGGCGGCTACACCCTCAAAGACGGTGTCATCGTTCCCAACTTCAACCACGCTGAAATCATTGAAGCCGTGTTCCGCCGCACCCGCGTGCCGGTGGGCCTGATGACCGCGGCCAAGCTGCTCTCCGCGGTCGAGCCGGTCATCCGCTATCAGCGCCAGCGCTTCCGCGGCGCCGAGGGTGCGCGCCCGGGGTCGATTCGCTACGAGCAGGGCATTCAGCAACGCGAAGACGCGCTCCATCGGCTCGTCGATGTGTGGGCCGCCGGCGAGGCCGCTGCCTCCCTGGGCTTCTCTGCGGCGCGTCTTTTCGATGCCCTGGACCCTCTCGAAAAGCAGAAAAACACCATCCTCAAGGGACGCGGTATTCAGGGCCCGCGCGCCGAGATGAAGGCGCTCCGCGAAACCGAGCAGCGCACCGTTGAAATGCTCTCCCTGGCCGGCGATAGTCCGCGGTTTGCCGAGCGCCGAACCGAGTTGCTGGCCGACCCCCTGGTTCACTTTGTACTCGCCGACGCTGAAGCCAACGTGCTTTGCCCGGCCACCAAGCTTTGGAACACCGGCCACGGCGCGAATATGCTGCGCGAAGCCGTCAGTCTGATGGGCGGCTACGGCATCACCGAAGACTGCCCCGGCTTCCTGGCCAACAAGTGGGTGGATGCGCAGCTTGAGGCCACCTATGAGGGACCCGAAGCCGTGCAGCGCCGTCAACTCACTGTCACCATGATCAACCCCGTCTTCCTCGCGCTCTTCCGCGTCTGGGGCCGCGACATGCGACGCATCGCCAGTACCCATCCCGGCACCGGGGCCTGCACGCTGGCCTCGGCCATGAACCTGTGGCTCTGGAGCCTCAATTACCTGCAGTCTGCAAAGGACCCGGCCGGTGACAAGCTCTACCACGGTCAGCGCCAGGGCGTCACATTTCCCCTGGCCGACGCGCTTTGCTGGCTGCTTGCCTCGCGAGCGCAGATCCTCGATGTGCTGGAACTCGAGTCCGGCGGCACATCCGATTCACTGGCGGCCGAAGACCTGCCTGCCACCGTGGAATTCCTCAGCGACCTATGCCACACCCAGGCCGCGCAGGCTGCCGGCGAGGCGTCGCGGATCTGTGCCGAGCTGGTCTTCGGCTACAACCACCATCCCCGGTGGGATGAAAAGGAGCACCGCAACTGCTTTCTCAAGGCCGAGGTTGACGAATTTGAAGAGACCATGCCCGGCTTCACCGCTATGGCGCTCGATGTGCTTGGCGCAGACGGTAGTCATCCGCAGAAAGCCGGCCCTTGCGCGGGCTGCTCCGGCTCGGCTGAGTTTCTGCGCCTGCAGAGCAAGCTCACCATGTGTCTCACCGGGTCGCGCCTGGCCAAAGACCGTGCCGCCGAAACCATCAGCAAAGTCGTCATTCCCGAAGCCCTCGACTACCCGGCGGCAGGCCCCGCATGAGCACGCAAGATTGGGATGGGTGGGAAGTTGGCTCTGAGTTCGGGACACCAACCCCGCTCCCCGAGACCGCCGCAATCGTCGACCGTCCCTCCATGGAAGTCGATATCGCGTGCGCCGGCTTCGGCCCGGCCATGGGTGGCTTCCTGACCACACTGACGCAGGCCTGGACCGAAAACCCCGCCGATCCCGCCTTCGAGAGCCGCGTGATGCCGGGCATGCCGCTCCAGGTTCTTTGCTACGAGCGCGCGGACACACTCTCGGCCGGCGTCAGCGGCGTGGTCACGCGCGCACAAGGCATCCGCGCCAGCCTTCCGGACCTGAACCCCACAGAAATTCCCATGGCAGCCGAGGTCACTGCCGAACGCGTCCTCTATCTACTCGATCCCCTCGGCGCCAGCCGGCGCTCATGGCCAGTACGGATCGGCGATTTCTTTCTTCGCCTCACCAAAGGTCTCATCGTCAAAGAGCACGCCGTCGAGCTTCCCTGGACGCCCGCCTTTCTGCACAAGAAGAACGGCCTTGTGCTCTCCATCGGCCAGTTCAACCAGTGGGTGAGCGAACAACTGCTGGCCGGTGGCCTGGTGCAAATCTGGCCCGCCACACCTGTGGCCACGCTGCTCCTGAACCATGAGGATGTGACTGGCCTGCGCCTCGCCGACCAGGGCGTCAACAGAGATGGCACGCCCGATGACGGCTTCACTCCCGGCATGGACGTGCTGGCGCGCCTCACCGTCGTTGGAGATGGGCCGGTAGGTCAGGTAGCCGCTGCTCTCGACCGAAATCACAACGGCACCCAGCGCGACTGGGCACTGGGCATGAAGTTCGTCATCGAACTCGCCGCAGACGACGCTGAGCTGCAACCTGGCACCGTTTGGCATACCTTCGGCTACCCGGAGCCGGAAATCTTCGGGTTCCTCTACGTCCATCCCGATCGTCTGGTCTCGGTCGGCATCTTCGTGCCGTCGTGGATGGGCGACCCGGGGCGCACCGCTTATCGCTACCTGCAGCACTACATTCAGCACCCTGCGCTCTGGTCGCATCTCAAAGACGGAACCCTGCGCTCCTGGGGCGCCAAGTCCATTGAGGAATCGGGCCGCCGCGCCGAACCGCACCTGAGCGGCAACGGCTACGCCCGCATCGGCGAAGGCTCCGGTTCAACCAACATGCTCGCCGGCTCCGGCGTCGATGAGGCGTGGACCACCGGCGTGCAACTGGGCGAAGCAGCCCTGGAGCTGTTGCGCGCGGCACTGCCCTTCACCCAGGAAAACCTAGCGGCGACCTACGAGAAGCGGCGTCGTGCAAGTTGGGTGGAGCGCGGCGCCTGCGAAGCCGAGAACGCGCGCAACGGATTCCATTTCGGCTTTTTTCGTGGCCTCATCGGCATGGCTCTCGCCGGCCTCACGCGCGGCAAGCTCTCACTGCCTGCGCACATTCCTCCCGCGCACCGGCAGATTCGCCGGTTCTCGGATCTCGTCGGTTCTGGCATCAATCTCAAACAAGCCGCCGCGCTGGCTCTCGAAGATGGCCGCCCTCTGCACGATGCGCTCATGTCTGCACGCGGCTGGCCCGAGATTCCCTTCGATGGCCGGCTCCTGGTCACTCAACAGGACGCGCTGCTGATGGGAGGCAAAGTACAGGCCGCGCCCGGCTTCGCCGACCATGTAGTCTTCCGAGATCTCAGTCTGTGCCAGAGCTGCGATGAAAAAACCTGCATCGCCATGTGTTCCGGTCAGGCCATCACGCTGGGCGATAACGGTGCGCCTGTTTTCGAGCGCGAAAAATGCGTGCATTGCGGCGCCTGCCTCTGGAACTGCGCTCAATCGCCCGATGGCGTCAACAGTAACGTCGAATTCCGCGCCGGCGCAGGAGGGCTGCACTCGGCGGAAAATTGAAAAATCGGTTGCCGGCTCCAAGCTGTCAGTTTCAACTTGCGGGGCGCTTTGCGGTGGAACTGGGCACGGCTTAAATCATGCCGATGATGAAGCAAAAAATTGTGCGGGCTTTAGCCCCTGAGGGAACCTGGAAATGGCAAATGCCTTACACATCGTGGTTTGCGCGGGAATCGTCCCGGATCCGCTGCAAACGCTTGAGCCTGTCACCAATCCCGCCGGGCCCGGAATCAAGAACGAGATGGTTCTGCCCGCCGTGCTCGATCCCTGGGCGGCTTGCGCGCTTTACGAAGCCGCAAGCCTTGCTGCGAAAAATCCCGGCAGCAAACTCTGGCTCGTTTCGCTCGCGCCCAAAGCCAAGCTGCAGCAGGTGATGATGACCGTAGCGCAAAAGGTCAGCTTCGAGCTGGTGCCCATTGACGGGCCCATCGGTGGTTTTGCTGACGCGCACTCGACCGCAGCCGCTCTTGCTTCCGCCATCGAAGCCATTCCAGGACTCGAGCGAGCGAAGCTCCTGCTGTTCGGCGGATGGGAATCGGCCAATCGCGGCGCGGGCGTCACGCTGCAGCTTGTAGGCGAGCGGCTCGGCATCACGGATCAATTCCAGGGAGTGGATCAAATTGACTCCCGCGACGATGGGTCATTTGAGGTTCTGGAACGCGTGGAAGGGGGACGTCATCAGGCCTCTGTCTGCGCAGGCGCGCCGGCAGTGCTGGGCTGGGCCACCGGTAATTTGCCGGAGCCGCGCAATAACCCGCAGATCGGCATGAGCAATATGCGCACCGTTCTGCCCGCGCTGCAAAAAGCCAAGGCGGTTGCGCTCGATGCCAACGGCCTGCATTACGTCGCCATCAAGCTGCCCAGCCAGCAGCGCACTACGCGGGTCGTCAAGGATATGACGCCCGACGCCATCGCGCGCGAGCTGGTCGATTGGGTTGAAGCGAAGTGATCGGGCATTGGCTATCGGGCATCGCCTATCGGGTATTGCCTGATTGCCCGGCTCGTAAAAGGCTACGCCTCGCGTCGCGCCGCTAAGGACCAGAATGCCAGGGGGCGTTTGCCCCTGAGGAAATTTGAAGATGGAATCGATCCTCGTACTCACGCACGCCAATGAAACCGGAACCGCGCTGACGAAGACCTCCTTCGAAGCCATCACCGCCGGCCGGCAGTTCGCCGCGCGCCTCGCTGCTCTCATGACCGTCGGCATCGTTGCCGCTGAGCCTGAACCCTTGTGCAAAGGTCTGCCCTGCGCAGCAGCGGTGAGCGGAGAGATCTTCGCGCAGCCGCGCTATGCAACCGATGCCGCCGCCTGCGAAGCGCTTTGCCGGGCCGTGAAGCCCTCCATCGTTCTGGCGCCGGCGAGTTCTCGCTTTGCCCGTGTGATGGCCGGAGTGGCGCATCGCATGGGCGGCGTGATCGACACGCATATCTCTTCCATCTCCGGCGAAAACGGCATCGAAGCTTCGCGCTGGCTCTATCGCCAGCGCATTGAAGCCGTCTTGACCCGCGAGGCGCGCCCCTGGTTTCTGCTGCTCGACGCGGGCGCTTACCCCGCTTTCGTTCCCGATGGCACCGCACCGGCAGCGGTTATTCAAAAAGTCGAGGTTGCCCTACCGCCAGTCCGGACAACAGTGACCGGCGAGCGAAACCCTCAAAGCGTGGGACAAAATAAAGCCGGGCAGACCATTCGACCAGAGGCCGGCCTGCTCCTGGTTGCCGGCGCAGGCTGGACGAAAAAGCAGCCCGATGGCCAGGTACACGTCAACGAAGCGGGTGAACTCATCCTTGGTTTTCTGCAGGCCACCGGGGCATCGCTGGGCAGCAGCAAGTCCCTCGTCGATCAAGGGAACTCCGTTCTTCCCTTCCTTACCCACATGAATCAGATTGGACAGACCGGCGCCACGCCTCGCCATCCCAAAGGACTTTCGACCTGTTGCCATGGCGAGGAGCCGCACGTCGTAGGATGGCGTTTCATCGGCGAGCGCCGCGCCATCTCGCTGGACCCCAATTGCGGCTGGACACGCGGCAAAGCCGACGTGGTTTACATCGCCGACGCGTTTCAGGTCCTGGCGCGGGTAAACGATTTGCTGGAAGCCAAAAAAACTTAGCCGCTGCCCCAGCTCAGGTGTCCCCCAGCACAGCGCGCATCAAGCTCCCGGTGCTAGAACCACCCGCAAGGAGGTCACTGCCATGCGCATCATCGCGCGCAGCCTGACGATTTGCGTCATTCTTTTCCTCTCCGGCACTGCCATTGCTCGCGAGTCCTTTGACGGGAACTGGCTCACCAAACTAACCTGCCCCGCAAAAGGCAACACCGACGGCTATTCCTGGCAGTTTGCCAGTGTCATCCAAAACGGCAACTTCCGCGGCGAGCACGGTACGGCCGGCGAACCCGGCTATCTGCTGATTGAAGGCGCCATCCAGGACGATGGCAGCGCCAAACTTTCTGCCAATGGCGTTGTCGCCTCACGGCAGTATGCCCGCGGCTTGTTCGCTCACAAAGGCGCGGACTACAGCTACAACATCAAGGCCCAATTCAAAGAGAACGAGGGCACTGGAACCCGCGACCAGGGCCTTGGCATTGAAGGCCGTCCCTGCACCTTCGAGTTCACCCGCCAAGCCGCCGAGCCGGGCGCGCATTAGCGAGGAGGACGTACGCCGGGCACGGAACGGAACAACACACCATCGGCAAGCTGAAGAAGCTGTGGTTCGAGGTTAGCATCAGCTGTCAGATCGTCTTTGTTCGCGCCTGGCTTTGTTTCATCGAGGCTGGACGTTCATAAACGCCTGATTTCGCTGTGATACTTTGAATGGTGGAGTTTCCTGACACCATGTCTGCCATCACTTCCTTTATCAAGCACCACTATCGCCACTTCAATGCCGCTGCCCTGGTTGACGCGGCCGAGGCCTATAACAAGCACCTGGAAAATGGCGGCAAGATGTTTGTCACCATCGCCGGCGCCATGAGCACCGCGGAGCTGGGCCTGTCGCTTGCCGAAATGATTCGCCAAGACAAGATTCACGGCATCTGCTGCACCGGCGCCAACCTCGAGGAAGACGTCTTCAATCTCGTCGCCCACAACTTTTATGAGCGTGTTCCCCACTACCGCGACCTGACACCCGCCGACGAGGCCGCGCTGCTGGCGCGCCACATGAACCGCGTCACCGATACCTGCATCCCCGAGATGGAGGCGATGCGGCGCATCGAGAACGTGGTACTGAAGGAATGGGTGCGCGCCGACCAGGCAGGCGAGCGCTACTTCCCCCACCAGTTCATGTACAAGGTCCTGCTCTCCGGCGAACTCAAGCCGTCCTACCAGATCGATCCCAAGGATAGCTGGTTGCTGGCCGCGGCTGAGAAGAACCTGCCCATGTTCGTTCCTGGCTGGGAAGATGCCACACTCGGCAATATGTTTGCCGGCCACTGCATCACAGGCGACGTAAAGAAAGTGCACACCGTGCGCACCGGCATTGAGTACATGATGGAGTTGGCCGAGTGGTACACCAACCTCACCGCCAAGACGCCATTGGGATTTTTCCAGATCGGCGGCGGCATCGCCGGCGATTTTCCCATCTGCGTCGTGCCCATGCTGCACCAGGATCTGCAGCGCGAAAACGTGCCCCTGTGGGCCTACTTCTGCCAGATTTCCGACTCGACCACCAGCTATGGCTCTTACTCCGGCGCCGTTCCCAATGAAAAAATCACCTGGGGAAAACTCGGCGAGAAGACGCCCAAGTTCATCATCGAGTCCGACGCGTCCATCGTGGCGCCGCTGGTCTTTGCCTATATCCTCGGCTGGTAATGGAGTGCTTTAGACTGGCACTTTGAAAAATGGCCCACGGACCCGGCTTCAGGTTTAGTCTCGCCGCCAGGAAAATGCGCCATCCTGGGTCAGAATCCGGGAACTGGGAGGCGCGGCAGAGGTTTTCCCGAGCGCCTTTGCTCATTTCTGCCGGTGTCGCCCCGGTTTTTTGCACAATCCGCATCTCCAGCACACCAGGAATAGCCAAAGCCGCTCTTCTTTGCCCTTATTTGCCCTCATTTTGCGTCCATCCGACGCCGGAAACGTCTAATAAGTTGCAGGAACGGAATGCGGTTACGTTCCCGCGACGCCGCCCGGGGGCGGGTCCGTTCAGCTCGAATTTTTGGAACGGATATGGGGTTCCGTGGTATTCTGTTGATCTCTATGGGATGTGCGCCCTTTTGCCCCACACATGAGCCGCGGCTCGCGGGCTGATCCAGGCGAAACCTGAAAGCGCCGCCATCCTGTTCCGAGCAAAATGTGAGGCCGCTTTTTCGAGCGGGAAGCATGAGTGTGCGTTTCGGTTGCGCATTCTGAAGTTTTTTGCGCGCCGGATCGAAAAATCGTGCAGACCGTTTTGGCTGCTTGCGACCAGAGGGATACGCGCGGCATCGAAGTTCGTTGTCCGCCGGGCCCGGAGCGCGCAACTGCCATTACGACAAGGGTTGAGCGGCGGGACAGTTTTTTTGACATTAGGGTGAACGTGCACAGACCGTTCCGCCCAAAGAGAGTGGGGACACATTGGCGATTGAAGATAAATTCGAACACGAGATCGATAACCTGATCGAGACCGGCAAAGAGAAGGGCTATATCACCTACGGCGACGTGAATGACATGCTGCCCGACGAGATTGGCTCGGCTGACGATCTGGACGATCTGATCACCACCATCGGCACCCAGGGCATCGATCTGCTCGACACGCCGAAGTTTCCTGGCGACAAAGAGTTCGAACTCGAAGAGGGAGAAGACGTCGAACTGGATCTGACGCCGGGGACGCTGGAAAAGACCAATGATCCAGTGCGCATGTACCTGCGTGAGATGGGCACCGTGCCGCTGCTCACTCGCGAAGGCGAAGTGGAAATCGCCAAGCGCATCGAGCGCGGCCAATTGCGCGTGCTCAAGGCGATTTCGCGCTCGCCCATCGTGATTCGCGAGATCGCGGCGCTGGGGGAAGACCTCAAGCGCGGCGTCCGCAACGTGAAGGAAGTCGTAATCTTCGACGAAGAGGAACTCACTGAAGATGTGGTGGTGGCGCGCGTCAAAGCCACGGTTGCCCGCGTCGAAGCGCTGGTCAAGCATCAGAAGAAGATTGCGCAAATCGAAGAGAAGGTTACGCCGCTGGCCGCCAATGCGCCCAAGCCCAAGGTGCGTGAACAGCGCAAGCTGCGCTGGCAGATTGCGCGCGAAAAGGTGTTTATCTCGCGTATTGTGCGCGAACTCAAGTACACCGCGCTGGAGCGTAAGCGCCTGCTCGACAAGGTAAACAAGACCGTCGACACCATGCGCACGCTGGAGCGCCAGATCCGCTCCCTCGACCAGAAATTCGACGCCTCGAAAAGCGACGAACTGAAGAAAGAGTACCGGCGCCAGCAGAAGAACTGCCGCACTGACCTCGAAAAGATCGAGGGCGACGCCGGCGTATCGATCGTGGAACTCAAGCGCACCCAGCGCGAGATGATCCAGGGCGACATGGACGCCGAACAGGCCAAGCGCGAGCTGATCGAAGCCAATCTGCGGCTGGTGGTTTCAATTGCCAAGAAGTACACCAACCGCGGCCTGCAGTTCCTCGATCTGATTCAGGAAGGCAACATCGGCCTGATGAAGGCAGTGGACAAATTCGAGTATCGCCGGGGCTACAAGTTCTCAACCTATGCCACATGGTGGATTCGTCAGGCCATCACGCGCGCCATCGCGGACCAGGCCCGCACCATTCGTATCCCGGTGCACATGATCGAGACCATTAACAAGCTCATCCGCACCAGCCGGCAGTTGGTGCAGGAGCTGGGCCGCGAGCCCTCGAGCGAAGAGATTGCGCGCCGTATGGACATTCCAGTGGCCAAGGTGCGCAAGGTGCTCAAGATCGCGCAGGAGCCCATCTCGCTTGAAACTCCGATTGGCGAAGAAGAAGATTCGCACCTGGGCGACTTCATTGAAGACCGCCAGGCCGTTTCGCCTTCCGAGGCCGTGATCAGCGTGAACCTGAAGGAGTACACGTCTCAGGTTTTGCGGACGCTCACGCCACGCGAAGAGCGCGTCATTAAGATGCGCTTTGGCCTGGAGGATGGCTCCGAGCACACATTGGAAGAAGTCGGCCAGAGTTTTCAGGTCACCCGCGAGCGCATTCGCCAGATCGAGGCCAAGGCCTTGCGCAAGCTGCGCCATCCTTCACGCAGCCGCAAGCTCAAGGCCTTCGTCGAAGGCGTGAAGGAAATGTAGCAATACCATCCGCCCCCATACTTACCCCTGCGGCATCGCGGGGGTGGGAGCGCGCGAGACAACGACAAGCACATCGCAAACATACTGAACTGAGCCCACTGCGACGATGCCCTCTCAATTGACGCGGAGCGCCGCGCCCTTTAAGCTGCATTCGGATCATTGCCGGTGATGCTGATCCCCGGCACGACCAGGAGGATGCAGTCGATGAATCGGCGAGCGGTGTTGAAGGGAATGAGCAGTGCCGTTGCTGCCATGGGATTGAATCGTGGTGCCACATGGGCAAAGACGGACGCAAAGCGGCCGCCGAATGTTGTCTTCATCCTGCCCGATGAATGGCGTGGGCAAGCCCTGGGGTGCATGGGCAATGTGGATGTGAAGACACCCCACCTGGACCAGTTGGCCTCAGAGGGTGTGCTGATGCGCAACACGCTGGCTAACACCCCAGTATGCTGCCCGGCACGCTCGGTGATGCTGACCGGAACCTACACCAGCACCACCGGCATGGTTGCCAACGATCTGCGCTTCGATGAATCTAAGATCACGCTGGGTGACCTGTTTGCGCAGGCGGGTTACCGCACCGGCTATGTGGGTAAGTGGCATCTGGACGGCGGTCCGCGCTTCCCCGGATTCGTCCCCCCGGGCCGAAGGCGACACGGATTCCAATTCTGGGCAGCGAATGAATGCAATCACAATTACTTTTACAACTGGTACTTCCGCGACGCGAATGTCCCAATTGTGACAGAGAAGTACGAGCCTGAGTTCTGGACAGATTTGGGCATCGAGTTTCTGTACGAATCTCAAGATCAGCCTTTCTTCCTGATGCTCGCCATCGGTGCGCCTCATGATCCCTATCTGGCTCCGCTGAACTACATCGATCTCTATGATCCGGAAAAGCTGACCATGGAGCCCAACTGGGTGGAGGGTGTGCCCGGCGCCGGGCGCAAGGACATGGCCGCTTACTACGCGAGTATGACCGCCATCGACGACCAGGTGGGCCGCCTGATGCGCACGCTGCGCGAACTGGGGCTGGAAGACAACACCATTGTCTTCTTCTCTTCCGACCACGGAAATATGCTGGGATCGCACGGCAAGATCTTGAAGCGCAAGCCGTGGGAAGAGTCGATCCGCGTCCCCGGTATCATGCGGTGCCCGGGACTTATTCCGGCCGGCAGCCAGAGCAATGCGCTCTTCTCGCATGTCGACTACGCTCCCACGCTTATCTCGCTCTGTGGAATCCCCGTACCGAAAGATATGCAGGGCGCCGATCAATCCGCGATCGTCACCGGCAGGCAGGTGAAGGGCCCAGATGCCGCGTACTTCCAGATATTCGGCCCCTACCATAGTGGCGGCGTGGAGCACGCCTGGCGCGGCGTCCGCACGGAGCGCTTTATGTATGCACGCACGCAGGCAGGTCCCTGGGTTCTATACAACCTCGAGAGCGATCCCTACGAGCAGAAGAATCTGATTGACGACCCGGCCGCTCGCACGGTCATGAACGAACTCGACAACGACATCATGGACTGGATGCGGCGTGTGGGCGATTCCTGGAGTCTGGACTGGACCGCTCCTGTCGAGGACGGTGATCGGCTCATCGATTATCGGACCTTCCGCACCGTGCCCGACTACCTGAGATGGGCTGCCAAGCATCCCAATCTCTCCAACCTGGGGAAACAGAGCTGAACTCTGGCAATAAGTGAAGTTAGGTTCTGGCTTCGTCTACCAAATTTGACGGGAGCACGGATTATCTGACCAACCGCCTGCCGAGCTTCACATGTTCAGTTACAACGTTTCACTCTCATTTTCAATGTCCCCGGCAGAATACCCCGGGCGTATACTGTTTGCGCCCCGGCACCAGGCATTCCAGAGTTCCAGGACTCGTTCGGCTGAAGTTCGTTTGCCCAATCAAGGTACCTGCTTGCCGTACTCGCCAGTCTGTCGTTCCATGCGCTTAAGGGCCAACCCCGCCTTATGCATTCCCCGTAACCAGGAGCGAAGAGGGTACATCATGACAAAGCGTGATTCTGCTCGGAAACTGCGGTCGATCGTCGCCTGCTTCACCCTGGTGTTTGCGTTGGTTGTGTCCTTGGCTGCGCACCGGGTGAGCGCGCAGGCGGTCGTGAACCCTAAAGACATTGCCGCTACCTGGCAGGGGACCCTGCACGCCGGTCAAGACCTGCGCACCGTGGTCAAGATCACCAAGGCAGACGGCGGTGGCTACAAGGCAGTCTTTTACAGCATCGATCAGACCGGGCGGCCATTCCCTTTTGACTCCATTACGCTCGACGGCTCGACCGTGAAGATGTCGCTGAAACTGATCGGCGGCAGCTACGAAGGCAAGCTGAGCAGCGACGGCAATACCATCGACGGCAACTGGAGCCAGGGACCAAATCCACTGCCGCTGGTGCTCACCCGCACTACGCCGGAGACCGAGTGGACTATCCCCACGCCGCCTCCGCCCACGCCGCCGATGGCCGCCGATGCCGATCCCTCCTTTGAGGTGGCCACCATCAAACCCAACGACTCAGGCGCCACGCAGATGCAGGGCCTGGTGATGCGTGGGCGCGAATTTCTCACCCGGGCTTCGTCTCTCCAAGACCTGATGTCGTTTGCCTACAGTTTGCAAGCCAAGCAGATCGCGGGCGGGCCAGATTGGGTGAGTAAGGATCGGTACGATATCGAGGCGGTGCCCGATGCGTCGGGCCTGCCTAACTCGCAGCAGATCCGGATCATGATCCGCAAGCTGCTTACCGACCGCTTCCAGCTCAAATTCCATCACGAGCAGCGCGAGATGTCGGCCTATGTGCTGACGGTGGCAAAAGGCGGAGAAAAACTGAAGCCGACTCAACTGCCCGGCAACCTGCCCGGCCTGGGCATGCGGCCCGGCAACGGCGACATCACGCTCATGGCCCGCAATGCCACTCCGGCCGACTTGACTGGTTTCCTGCAGATTCTTGTTCTCGACCGGCCGGTCGTCGACCGCACCGGACTTCCGGGCCGCTACGACATGGATTGCACGTTCACGCCGGACGATTCGCAATTCGGCGGGCACCCACCCATGCCGCCCAAATCTGCCACGGCCTCTGCGGCCGATGCCGCGGCCAGCGCGGCGCCCAGTCTGTACGACGCCTTCGAGCAGCAACTCGGCCTCAAGCTTAGCGCGGAGAAGACCGCCGTTGACGTGATCGTGATCGACAGCGTGCAGAAGCCGTCGGCGAACTAGAACGCAAGCGTCGTCTCCGCGCTCAGTGGCTCCCCGCGTTTGTTCCGGCCTTGACACATTTGCTGGAAACTGCGAGAGGGTCGCGTCAAAACAATGAGTTTTCTGGTTTTCCTTTTATCGGGAAGAGACGGGCACGCCCTTTCTTCAGTCGTCGGCGTCGCTCAAAAAAATAAGACGTCGTTTAAGGCATTTGGGTGTAAGTTAGAGAGCGATCAGAAGACACAGTACTTCACCTTACCTATTAACTGCCTGTTAGTCCGGCGTGAGGGACACAATGCGAGCTGCGTTCGGGGGTTTCCTGTGCCGCAGAGGATTGGCCCGAAGGTGAACGTTCATACCGTCGGCTAAGTTGCGACGAAGGGGGGCAGAGACCAAAATGGCCTTAGGGAAATTGATCCGGGTCACCCTAATAGGCGGCGAGATCTTTTTCGTCGCCGCCTCTTTCATGGTCGCTTCGCCGGTATCGGCGAAGGATGGCCACGGCGGAAGCGCGACCCATAGTGCCCAGGCCCAAAAGCAATTTGAATTTGAAGTATTCTCGATCCGTCCCCATAAGCCTGGTTCCGTCCCGTATGACGTGCAGCTTACGCCAGATGGCTATAGGGCAACGACGGACCTTGGGTCTGCGATCAAGCTCGCCTACTTCCCTCAGGACTGGCGCAAATGGTCCTCGTGGAAAATAAAAAATGCTCCAGCCTGGGTCTCCACCGATTGGTATGACGTAGACGCCCGCGTAGCTCCGGAAGATTTAGCCGCTTGGCAGGAGGGTTTAGCGGCCTGGCGGGTATCCGGAGACTTCCCGGACTCGAGACTTCTGAGTAGCGCCTGGCGGGCAGCGCTCATGGAGCGTTGTAAACTTGCGGTCCATACTACGCCCAGCGTAGTACCCTACTTGAACCTTATGGTAGGCAAGCATGGTGCGCGGCTAAAAGACACGGTGCCCGGCGCTGTGAAACCAGCAAAGTTCAAGACCGAGAAGTTAGGGGACGGGTTCGTTATCGAGGACGACGGCGAAAGACGATTTGTTGGTGTAACCATGGAAGAGTTCGCTCATTTTCTGACCTCGCTAAGTCCAGACTACCCTGTCCAGGATATGACTGGCCTCAGAGGACGCTACGACTTCACGTTGCCGTGGTATGACAATGAGCACTATTCAGATAACGAGTTCAGCAATCCTCTTGATCGGATGCCGCTCAAGGGTATTGGCCTCATATTGAAGCCGGGGAAAGGTCCGGCATACGTTGTCAATATCGACCACATCGAAAGACCCGATTTAAACTGATTGTCATCGATCACGTCGAGCGTCCGTCGCCGAGCTAAGAGAATCCCCCTTTTCCGCACCCGGAAAAACATGTCTTGACGCAAAGACTACTTCTGTAGTAGTAGTTACTACGTATGTAGGAGTGTGAATGAGCACGCCAAGATTGTCGAAACTCGAGTTCCGGATCATGGAAGTGTTGTGGGCCACGGACGATGCGTCCATCCGCGAGATTCTCGATGCCCTGCCCGGCAAGCGCCGCTCTGCGTATACGACCATCCAGACAACCGTGAACCGCATGGAAACCAAAGGCGTGGTCCGACGCACCAGGAAGGTCGGGAACTCGCATCTGTTTGCTGCGGCGATCTCGCGCGCCGCCGCGCAGCGCCGCCTCATTGACGAGCTGCTGGCCTTCTTTGGCGGCCGCTCGCAGCCCGTGATGGCACACCTGATCGAAACCGGCAAGTTGTCGCTTGAGGACGTAAAAGAAGCCGAGGAGATGGTTCGCAAGCTCTCCGGAAAGGAAGAGCGAGGATGATTGCGACTTTCTGGAACGAAAGCTGGACGGCTGCGCTGGTCAATCACCTGTGGCAATCGACGATAGTGGTCGGCGTTGCATGGTTGCTGACGTCGGTGCTCAGGCGGAATCACGCACGCGTGCGTTATTGGGTATGGTTGGCCGCTTCGGTCAAATTCTTATTGCCACTTTCGCTCCTGATCGCGGCCGGCGAGTGGTTGCAACCGCTGATTGCCGGTCCGATCATTGAGAAACCCTCGGTCGCAGCGACCCTCCAGCAAGTCGCGCAACCGTTTGCACAGGTGGGACTTTTCGAGATGGGAGGTGCGCGGGTTGCAGCTCATCGTGCGGAGTGGATCCCAATCGCGCTGGTGGCTGTCTGGGCCTGTGGCGCCCTCATCGTTTTGGGCCGCTTTGCGCGCGCATGGTCGCGGGTCCATGCGGCGAAGCGTGCCGCCCGGCCGCTGGAACTCCCGGCGGATGTACCGGCGCTTTCTTCGCCGATCTTGATGGAGCCTGGCATCTTTGGAGTCTTCCGGCCGGTGCTTTTACTGCCGGATGGGATTTTAGAAAAGCTTACGCCAACGCAACTCGCTTCTATCGTCACCCACGAGATGTGCCACGTGCGCCGCCGCGACAATCTTACATACTCCATTCACATGATTGTCGAGGCTTTGTTCTGGTTTCATCCCGCGGTGTGGTGGATCGGAGCGCGGCTGCTCGAGGAGCGTGAGTGCGCCTGCGATGAAGCCGTGTTGCAGTGCGGCAGCGAGGCCGAGAGCTACGCTGAGGGCATCCTCACCGTGTGCAAGTTCTGCGTGGAGTCGCCATTGCCCTGTGGAGCGGGCGTGAGCGGATCGGATTTGAAGAAGCGCATCTTGCACATCATGAGCGAACGCGTCGTGAATAGCCTCGGAATGAGCCGCAAGGTCCTGCTCGGCGCCACCGCCATTGCGGCCATTGCCATCCCCACGGCGATGGGCATCTTCCGCGTCGCCCAAACGGCTGTGTTGGCCAGGGCCCAGGATATCTCCCACGATATTCCCAAATTCGATGTAGCCTCCGTCAAGCCGAACAAATCCGGCGACACCAGATTCATGATGCGCCTTACGCCGGACGGCCTCAGGGAGGTGGACGTAACGCCGCAGATCATGCTTACCCAGGCCTTCGGCGTGGATGACGATCGCATCGTGGGCGCACCGGCCTGGGCGAAGGCGGACCGCTTCGATATCCAGGCCAAGGTAGCGCCGGAAGACGCGCCGAAACTTGACAAGCTCAGCCGCGACCAGCGGTTCGCCATGTTGCAGCCGCTCCTGGAGAATCGCTTCAATCTCAAGTTTCATCATGAGACGCGCGAGATGCGCGTGTACATGCTCGAGGTAATCAAGGGTCGTTCGAAGCTGAAGCCCGTGGGACCCGCTGGGAAGGGAGTGAAGATAGGACCAGGAATACTCGAGGCGCAATCAGCGCCGATCGATATGCTCGCGGGATTGCTCTCTTTGCAGTTGGGAAGAACCGTCATCGACAAGACGGGGCTGACCGGCGACTATGACTTCAGCCTGCATTTCACGCCGGAAACCGCACCCATGAGTTTAGGTTCTGAGCCAGGATCAGGGCCGGACGGTGGCGGACCCGGCGCAGGCGCGCCTTCACAGCCGGATAGCTCGGGCCCCGACATCTTCACGGCCGTTCGGGAGCAGCTTGGATTGCAGCTGATCAACGAAAGGGGGCCGGTGGACGTCATCGTGATCGATCATATTGAGCAGCCGTCGCCAAACTGAATGATGCCTGGAGCCGATTCCATGCCGCTGAGACGCTTGAGCACTGCAATTCTTCTCGGCGCACTCCTGTGGTTCTGCACGATCCAGCGCGCGGAGGCCGCGGAGTATCACGGCATTGTGACCTTCGGCGGATTGCCCGTGCCCGGCGCGGTCATTACGGCCAAGCGTGGCGACAAATCGTTTACAACCATCTCTGGCCAGGGCGGCCTTTACCACTTCGACGATCTGGCCGACGGCAAGTGGACAATCACGATTGCGATGCAGTGCTTCAGGACTGTTCAGGCACAGGTCACGATTGCGCCGTCCACGCCGGCCGGCAAATGGGAGCTGACGCTGCTGCCCATCGAGCAACTGCTGGCCAGCACCAAGGTCGAACAAAATCCGATTCTTGCGCAACCAGTGCCGGAGCCGGGGAAAACCGCAACCGGGAACACCGCGGCCGAGATGCCGAAGCCCCCCGAAGAAGCGAGCGAGGACAGCGCCGACGGATTGCTGGTGCAGGGCAGCGAAAACAATGCGGCCACTTCGCGCTACTCCACCAATGCGGCCTTCGGCAATACCCGCACCGGCACCAGCTCTCTCTACACCGGCGGGCTCGCCACGATTCTCGATAACTCCGCCACCGATGCACGGCCTTATTCGATCAGCGGACTCACGGCGCCCAAAAGCACTTACACCCTGATTACCAGCTCAGCATATTTTGGCGGCCAGTTGAAGATTCCGCGCGTGCTGCCGCACGGCCCCAATTTCTTTGTCAATTACGAATGGACGCGCGACAACAACGCCGCCATCAACACCGGCCTGGTGCCCACGGTGCTGGAGCGCAGCGGCAATCTGGCCGGGCTTGTGAATGCGCAAGGCCAGCCGGTGACCGTCTATGATCCCGCGACAGGCATCGCGTATTTCAACAACCAGGTGCCGGTAAGCCCGCAGGCAGCGGCGCTGCTGGCGCTCTATCCCGCGCCCAATCCGAATATCCCTGCCACATCCGGTTACAACTACCAGGCCCCGGTCCTCAATCGCGTGCATCAGGATTCCATGCAGTCGCGCATGGACAAGACGCTGGGCCACAGGAATGAGCTTTACGGCGGTTTCAATTTCCAGAGCACGCGTGCGGCCAACGTGAGTCTGTTTGATTTTGTCGACAGCACCGGCTCACTGGGCATGAACGCCAACCTGCATTGGATTCACTGGATCAACTCGCATCTGTTTGTGTCCAGCGGCTTCACCTTCAGCCGCATGAGGACCGAGGTCGCGCCGAACTTCGCCAATCGCAGCGATATCTCCGGCCCCAACGACGCAAATATCAGTGGAAACGATCAGGATCCTGCCGACTGGGGCCCTCCGGCGCTGAACTTTTCCAGCGGCATCGCCGCGCTCACTGACGGCAACAGCGCCTTCAATCGCGCCCGCACCGACGCGGTTTCTCTGTCTGCGGACATCTTTCGTGGGCGCCACAATGTAACCATAGGCGGCGATTTTCGCAAGCAGGAATATAACGACGATTTTCAGCAGAATCCGCGCGGCGCCTTCACCTTTACCGGCGCGGCCACGGCCAATGCTGCCGCAAGCGCGACCACCGGTTCCGACCTGGCCGACTTTCTCATCGGCATTCCCGACACCAGCGCCATCGCCTATGGCAACGCCGACAAATACCTTCGCGAGGCGGTGTACGATGCCTACTTCACCGACGACTGGCGCATGCTTTCCGTGCTGACCATCAACGCGGGCATGAGGTGGGAGTACGCCGCGCCCATGACGGAGTTGCACGGCCGGCTCGCCAATCTCGACCTCAATTCCGCATTCACAGCCGGCGCTCCGGTTCTGGGCACCGATCCAGTCGGGCCGGTAACGGGAACCATCTACCCAGCTTCGCTCATCCGTCCTGACCGTGCCGGCGTTGAGCCGCGCATCGGCATTTCCTGGCGGCCCATTCCGGCGTCTACCGTCGTGATTCGCGCCGGTTATGGCATCTATCGCGATACGTCGGTATACGAGAACATCGTGCTGCAACTGGCACAGCAGGCGCCATTCTCAAAGAGCCTGAGCGTGGCCAACAGCGTTACCTGTCCGCTCACGCTGGCCAACGGATTCAACACCTGCCCCTCCGTGACTGCGGACACCTTCGCCATCGATCCCAATTACCGCATCGGCTATGCGCAGGTCTGGCAGCTCCTGGTGCAACGCGATCTGCCCGCGGCCATGCAAGGCGTCCTCACCTATTCCGGCGTGAAGGGCACGCATGGCGCACAGCAATTCCTGCCCAATACCTATCCCATCGGTACCGCCAATCCCTGTCCCGATTGCCCCGCTGGATTTATCTATCGGGCCTCGGGTGGTAATTCTACGCGCCAGGCCGTGCAGCTTCAGCTGCGGCGCCGGCTGCGCAGCGGCTTCACGGCAACGCTTGACTATACGTATTCGAAATCGGTTGACGATGATGCCGAGCTCGGCGGTCAGGGCTATACGACCACCAACCAACAGAACCAGACAGCGATCAGTGGCTCGACAGCAAGCTCCAATGCGGCCATCGCGCAGAACTGGCTCGACCCTCGCGCCGAACGCGCGCTTTCCACCTTCGATCAGCGCAACCTGCTCAACCTCACGGCGCAGTACACCACAGGCGAAGGCATCGGCGGCGGCACGCTGATGAACGGATGGAGCGGCCGCATTCTCAAAGAGTGGACATTGCTGGGCACCCTCGAAGCCGGCTCCGGGCTGCCGGAGACGCCTAATTATTCCGTGGCTGTTCCGGGCACGGGGTTCACCAGCGTTATCCGGCCGTCTCTCAGCGGCGCTTCCGTTTACAACTCGACGAGCGGCACGCATCTCAACCCTTCCGCGTATCAGGAACCAGCGCCGGGCGCATGGGGCACGGCCGGCCGCGACTCGATTATTGGCCCTGGCCAGTTCACGCTCAACAGTTCGCTGGCGCGAACCTTTCGGCCCCACGGCAAGAGCTATCTTGACGTGACGGTGGAAGCGACCAATCTGCTCAATCATCCGGACTTCACCACTTGGAACAGTGTTTGGAGCGATGCCAGCCTGACCAATGCGCAACAGTTTGGCCGCCCTGCGGCCGCGAACTCCATGCGCACCCTGCAAACCACCATCCGGCTGAGGTTCTAAACCGTGCGACTCCTCACCATTTGGCCTCTCACCCTCGCGCTTCTTTTCGCGGGCACATTCGCGGGCGCACAGCAGATCGGCCGCAACAAGGCAGAAGGCCAGCCGGAAGGCCCCACCTTCACCGTTCAGTCGCAACTGGTGGTGGAATCCGTTGTGGTCAAGGACAAGCAGGGTAACTATATTCATGGATTGACGGCGAAGGACTTTACTGTCACCGAAGACAACGTTCCGCAGACCGTGCGATTCTGCGAGCACGAGGAGCTGACGGCTAACGCCAAACTGCTTCCCGCGTCCACGCGCAAGAACGAGGACATCAGGATCTACAACCGCCTGGCGCATACGCAAATTGCACCGGAAAACATCGACAGCCCGCATTACAAAAACCGGCGCCTGCTGGCGCTCTACTTTGATATGACGGGGATGTTCCCTCCCGACCAGATGCGCGCGCTCGAAGCGGCCGAGCAGTTTATCCGCACCCAGATGACATCGGCCGATCTGATTGCGATTCTGCGCTACCAGGGTGGCTCGGTGAGCATCCTGCAGGATTTTAGCGCCGATCGCAACCGCCTGCTCAGCATTCTGGAAACCATGATTGTGGGCGAAGGCCAGGGTTCCACTGAGACCACGGACGACGCCAGCAGCGCCGACACCGGCGCAGCCTTCGGGCAGGACGACACCGAATTCAACATCTTCAACACCGACCGCCAACTCTCCGCGCTCCAAACCGCGGCGCGCATGTTAGGTCGCGTGGAGGAAAAGAAATCGCTCATTTATTTTGCCGGTGGTATGCGCCTCAATGGCATCGACAACCAGGCACAGCTTCACGCCACCGTCGATGAAGCCATCCGCGCCGGCGTCACCATCTGGACGATTGACGCGCGCGGCCTGGTGGCGGAGGCTCCGCTGGGCGACGCTACGCAGGGTTCGTCCGGCAACTCCGGCATGTACACGGGCGCAGCGGCCGGCGCCGTCACTGGCAACTTCCAGCAATCGCAGGACACGCTCTACTCGCTGGCTGAAGATACTGGGGGCAAAGCGCTGCTCGACAATAACGATCTCGATCGCGGCATCGTGCAGGCCCAACAATCCATCTCCGATTACTACGTGCTCGGCTACTACGCTACCAACACGGCAAAAAACGGCAGCTTCCGGCGCATCAAAATCACCCTCAATTCTGATGCCGCGGCCAACCTCAATTACCGCCAGGGCTACTACGCCGATAAGGAATTCGGCCGCTTCACGGCTGTCGACAAAGAGCGACAACTTGAAGATGCGCTCATGCTTCAGGATCCTATTACCGATCTCACCATTGCCATGGAGATCGATTACTTTCAGCTCAACCGGGCCGAGTATTTTGTTCCAATCATCGTCAAGATTCCAGGCCGCGAGCTGGCGCTGGCCAAGCGCGGCGGCTACGAACACACGCTCATCGACTTTGTAGGTGAGGTCAAGGACGTGGTGGGCGGCATGACGGTTTCCAACGTGCGCGATGATGTGAATATCAAGCTCTCTGACGCGACCGCAGCCGAGCTGGCCAAGCGTCCCATCGAATACGACACCGGATTCACGCTGTTGCCGGGCCGCTACTCGATCAAGTTCCTCGCCCGCGACGATGAGACGGGAAGAATCGGCACCTATCAAACCACCTTCGAAATTCCCAACCTGAACAAGGAAGACAGGCGCATCCCCATCAGTACCGTTGTGCTGGGCAGTCAGCGCGTCGAACTCAACCAGGCGCTCTACGACGCAGCCCACTCCAAGGACAGAATCAAGGAAGATGCCGTCAATCCCCTGGTTCAGGATGGCAAGAAACTGATTCCGAGCGTGACCCGGGTGTTCAGCACCACGCACAATATCTTTGTCTACTTCCAGGCCTACAAGCAGACTCCCTCGCCGGGTAACCCGCCGTTGTTCGCATTCGTTACCTTGTATCGCGGCGATGCAAAGGTCTTCGAGACCCAACCAATGGCCATCGCACCCAGCACCGCCAGCCGCCTTGGAACCATGCCACTCAGCTTCAGCCTGGGGGTGAACGGCCTTGCGGCTGGCGCTTATCAGTGCCAGGTGACAATCCTCGATCCTGCCTCGCAAAAAGCTAACTTTTGGCGCGCCCCCGTTGTACTTGTTCCCTGATCCGCTTGCGTGCACCGCGCTCGATTTTCCAATGTGCTGCCGCCCCAACCCCCAAAAGCCAGGCCGGCTCTAACCGCGCTGGTCACGGAACCGGAAGGATTCATAGCAGTGGTCTTTCATGCCCTCGTGATGTGGAGCTATGGGAGTCGCTCGGAGAGAGATCTTCAGGTCCGGTCGCGGTGGCTCCTGCACAGCCTTAAAGATCGACGGTCTTCATCCTCAATAATTGCTGACCCTCTTATGTGGGCCACGCGGCCATTACGTGGCCCACTCGACCATGTTGATGACGATGCGATATTCTCATTTCATGTCTGGTGCAAAACAAGTTGTGGCGGATGTGATGGATGGTTGTTGGGCAGCCCGCGTTCCGGCAAATGAATCAGCCACCAGATCAGCCGCCAGGCCGACCAAGAGATTTCCATGATCATCTAAGTCGTTGTAAACAAAAACGGAGAGGTGGCAGAGCCCGGTTGAATGCACCTGACTCGAAATCAGGCATAGTCGTAAGGCTATCGGGGGTTCGAATCCCTCCCTCTCCGCCATAAAGTATTTATAATAAACAACTTACAAGATAACTTTTGAACGCCTAGTGTTGTGTCCCAGAAATTCGCGAACATAGTCTGGCGAGTTTTTGGAAGATGGAATCGGCCGTAGCGGTCCATGCGAAGGGTTTCGAGTTGCGGTTGTAGTGCTGGACGAAATGGTTGATTTTGGCGATGAGTTCTTTGACGCTTTTGAAGGAGCCTCGACGGATTGCCTGTTGCGTGATCAGTCCGAACCAGCGCTCGACCTGATTGAGCCATGACGAGTAAGTGGGCGTGAAGTGAAGATGAAAGCGTGGCCTCGCCGCCAGCCATGCGCGCACCTTGGCGTGTTTATGGGTGGCGTAGTTGTCGAGGATCAGGTGTACATTCAGATCTGCGGGCACGGCCTCGTCGATTCGTTTTAGAAAGCCGAGAAACTCCTGATGCCGGTGGCGCGGCTTGCACTCGGTGAGCACGTTTCCAGAGGCGATATCAAGAGCGGCAAACAGCGTGGTCGTGCCGTTGCGTACATAGTCGTGCGTAACTCCCTCAACGTAACCAAGCCCCATGGGCAGCACCGGCTGAGTGCGATTCAAGGCCTGAATCTGCGACTTTTCGTCGACTGAAAGCACGATGGCATGATCGGGCGGATTCAGATAGAGGCCGACCACACCGCGCACTTTTTCCACGAAGAACGGATCGTTGGAAAGCTTGAAATTCCTGCTGCGGTGCGGTTGCACGGCGAACAATTGAAACACCCGGTGCACGGAGGACTTGGAAAGCCCGTTTGCTTCCGCAGCCAGGCGAACGGTCCAATGCGTTCCCGCAGGCGGTTTCTGCTTCAGGGTACGACGCAACAAGACCGCGACCTGCTCATCGGAAACCGAGCGTGGCCGGCCGGGGCGAAGCTCGTCGTAGATGCCAACCAGCCGATGCTCGACGAAGCGTTGCCGCCACTTGCCCACTGTGACCTTAGACCAGGTCAGACGCGCGGCAATCTCTTGGTTGGCGAGCCCCTCGGCGGCCCATAGTACCAAGCGGGCACGAGCAACAAGGGCATGAGGAAGACTGCGCGAAGCGGCAAAACCGGTCAACCGCTCCCGCTCATCCGCAGTCAATTCCAAGGCAGGCAGAGGCCGTCCCATCGACATACTCTACCCTATCGCAAATCGATTACTTATGCAAGTTATTTATGGGACACAACACTAGTAGCTTTCCCCCAATATTGAAGCTTCTGGCCGCATAAAGCCGCTGGAGAATTTTCTCCGGCTCCAATTCTGTCTCGAAAACTCAACGATTCTCTGTTTGCAAATACCGGAGTGGCTTTACAAGTTGAAGCACGACTGAAGGAAGATTTGACAATCGAGAACGACGGCAACCCCGGTTCAAGAGGTGGGTGAAGAATTGAAAATTCTCCGTTGGCAAATTGGATGAAAGATGGCGCCAAAACCCCGGGGAAATTCGCAGATTTCTGCCCGCTAAAGCTACTTCGAGTTCGAATTCATTCTTGCCCGCCATGAAGTCCTTATAATCAACAACTTGCTATATGGAGTCAAACTTCTGGTAGCTTTCCCCGCAATATGGCAGCTTCTTGCCGCATAAAGACCCTGGAGAATTTTCTACGGCTCCAATTCTGTCTCGAGAACTCATCGATTCTCTGTTCGCAAATACCGGAGTGGCTTTACAGCTTGAAGAGCCACCGAGGAAGGTTGCCTAACTCCCGGCCTGTGTGGGTAAGGCCCGGGAAAGAGGGCACGGGTGAGATAAATGGACGTGGCGATACTCTATGCTCATGACAGATCAAAAGCTCATCAGCCTTCCCCACCTAAGCCGATATATGCTCGGAAGCCATTTAGATGTTGTCAACGAAGTTCGGAGGCGTATTGGATAGGACCGACGTCTGCGGCAGTCAAATGTTCTGCCATCGTTTGCATTTCGCAGTCCGTTCCCGCTGTTTCAAATCTTTGATACTGCGTTAGACGGTCAGGGAATTCCAGATGCAATCCGATATCGAGTAAGAGATTTCACCCTCTCTGTGCCCGCGGATTAAACGTGCAAACGCGGTAGGACGGCGATCGCAGACCCCAAACTCCATAGGAAATCCAACATTCACGAGCACGTTCTTGGTGCCTGGGAAGCCAGCGGCGGCCTGTTGTTTGATCGACCGCCCGATTGGCACTCGGTTATTGAAATGATCTCGAATCGTCGGTGCTCACAAAAGTGGTGGAGTCCTGGTGCTCCACGGGCATACCTCCAACAACTCCCAAGC
Organism: uncultured Acidobacteriaceae bacterium; assembly: GCA_963725975.1. Lineage (GTDB taxonomy): Bacteria > Acidobacteriota > Terriglobia > Terriglobales > Acidobacteriaceae > Telmatobacter. The sequence goes on from CAVSBA010000002.1 coordinate 464,080, forward strand.
AGACAAAAGCTGTTAGTGCTTTGAGGCACTGGATCGGCTGGATCGCTTGGAAACTGCGCTCTTCGGCAATCGCGGAACAGCCTCAACGCCCGCCCAAAGCGTGGCGATCGTCTGCTCGATCACGAGAGTCTGGTCAGACAAGTCCGGCACAACCCCTTGGATAACAAAGAGCATGGCGAGGCCAAAGATCGTAAACCACCAGGTGTGGGCTACGACTATGTCATCTCTGTTTGGCAATCCTTCAGCCTTGGCGACCTCGAAAAAGAGCTTCACAAAACGTTCGAACAAAGGCGCGCCAAGGTCGTTGATGTATTGTCCAGCGTGGACGCCGTTTCGGTTCTCAGGACCGAAGAAGACGTTGCGGAATTGCTGTGGATGGGCAGTGCAGAACTGAATCAAGCCGCGTGAAGTCGCAAAAAGACGCTCTTTCGGTTCAGGATATTTAGCGGCAATCGCGTCGAAGTTCTGAATCATCAGCCCGATCGTCTCGCGGCTCAACTCGGCAAGAATGTGTGATTTGTCCGGAAAATGCTGGTAGATCACGGCGTGCGTATAGCCGATCTCTTTAGCGATCTCACGAAGCGTCACGGCTTCGTAACCGCGATCGGCGAACATTTTGCCTGCAGCCGCAAGGATCTCGCCCCGCAACCGTTCCTTGCGCTCTACCCGGCGACTTGGTGATGTAGATGTCACTTCAATAGCCTAGTCTCATTTTGCGATTTGTGCAACCGTAAGTTATTTTATGACCATTGGTTTACAAACCAGTGATTCTTTTGCAACCATTGGTTACGTTGGTCCTCTAATAGTCAGATCGCTCATTTGATGGGCGGCCAAATACGAGGCAAAAGGAGGAATGCGATGAAAGTTCTAGTGATTGGAGCAGCGGGCAGGAGCGGAGAAGCGCTGGTAAATGAGGCGCTGGCGGCCGGGCATAAGGTGACGGCGTTCGTGCGCGGTGCCGCGCAGTACAAGAAGGCGAATGTCAGAGTTGTTGCGGGCGACGCGCTGGACGCGACCGCGGTCGACGCTGCGGTCGCAGGACAGGATGCGGTGATCGACGCGCTGGGCGGCAAGACGCCGTGGAAAGTGACGACGAGGGAAACGAGCGCGGCACACAATATTGTGGACGCGATGCGGCGCAATGGCGTGCGGCGATTGCTGAAGATTTCGGTGGTTGGTGCGGGCGAGAGCGTCAAGAACGCCGGCTTTTTCAACGAGCACCTGCTCATGAGGACGTTTCTGCGGGGTCTGCTGGTAGACAAGGCGGGCATGGAGGCGGAGATCGAAAGCAGCGGCCTGGACTGGACGCTGGTGCGGCCGCCGATGTTGACCGACGTCGAGAAGACCGGCGTTGCCAGGGTGCTGAGCACGGAGGGCGGCGAGAAGGCGCACAAGATCGGGCGGGCCGATCTGGCAGCCTTCATGGTGCAGCAACTGGAAAGCAGCCGGTATGTGCGTCAGGCCGTGACAGTGACCACCACATAGCAAGGCCTCCACGAGGATCAACCACCTTTCTCATCGAGGCGAGCCGATCGGCTGTGTAAGGGCCTGTCACGACTCATGCGACAGATAACTGTGGAAACCCACGGTACTAGCGGAGTGCTAGCTGCGCAACTCACAAGCTCTGTCGTTCGCATCGGAGCATCACTTTCGTTCCAACAAGGAGAAAACGAGCATGTATTTAGTCATGGGCATTACTGGAAAAGTTGGCGGCGCCACCGCGCGGCATCTGCTCAAACAAGGCAAACAGGTGCGAGCACTTGTGCGCAATCGCGAGAAAGCGGCGAAGTGGGCTGACCAGGGCGTGGAGTTAGCGGATGGCGACTGGAACGATGCAGCAGCCATAGCGGCGGCGCTCAAAAGTGTTGAGGGCGCGTTTGTTATGTTGCCGGCTGTATGGGCTCCCTCGCCTGATTTCAGAGAAGCAAAGGGCGTGATTGCGAACTATGTCGAGGCGTTGACAAAGGTAGTGCCCCCGCGGGCGGTAGCGCTCTCGTCGACAGGCGCGCATCGAACAAGCGGGGCGGGGATCATCACTGCCTTGTCACTTCTGGAGCAAGGTTTTCGCAGCCTGCCATCCCCGGTCGCATTTGTGCGCGCAGGCGGCTTTTTCGAAAACTTTCTTTTCGGCTTACAGGCCGCCCAGGGCGGAACACTACCGGTCTTCTACAATCCGACAAACCGGAACTCGATGATGGTCGCGTCAGACGACATCGGCGCTGAGGTGGCAACGCTTCTGACCGGGCCGGCGTGGTCAGGGCATCGCGTCGTCGAACTGGGTTCGATGGTAAGCGCGGATGAAGTGGCCGCACAATTGGGTGAAGTGCTGAAACTCGACGTGAAAGCCTTTGCAGTCCCGCGTGCAGGGTGGGCTGAAGCGTTCGAGCAGTTCGGCATCCCCAAGGGCCACACTGGACCTGCTGAAGAAATGTATGAGGCCATTAACGCGGAATGGATGGGCCTCGGAATCGCGGGTACGGAGCACGTAGAGGGTACGACGTCCGCACGCGATGTGTTCGCGGCTGCAAAGAACGCCTCCAAGGCGTAAGTCCGGGGCAAGCTGAGTCAACTCGGCTCCCTGGCAACTGCGGCGCTGACGTCAGGAAAGATTGCGGTCAAGCATGAAAGTCTTGTCTTGGGTGCAACGGGTGGAACCGGACGGCTGATCGTCCGGTTCCGTGCTGGCGAAAGGCCATTCCGGAGTCCGTCCCACCCACGCAGCGCATTGATTTCAGTCGCGTCTAAGAGCCGGCTTATTGCAAAACGATTGAAACCATTTCAACCGCAACAGGAGGATCGCTTTGAATATGAAAGCTGAACACACTATCGATAAACCCGCGCGGGCAGGTCGAGCAACTCAAATAGACGCTATCGCCGGTGTCGCCGCACCGCCTTTTCATCCGATTTTGACTGATGCCGGTGGTGGGCCCACCTTCACGATGCTCGGGACCACAATGCGCCTGCTCGCCACCGCCGCCGGCACTGGAGGACGGTATACAGTGATCGAGCAGGTTACGCCGCCTGGTTGGGGTCCACCTCGTCACATCCATTCATATGAGGACGAGATATTTTATATTCTTGACGGTAGCTACGAGTTGCATGTCGGAGATGAGCGCCGGACCGTTTCCGCTGGGGCGTCCGCGATCCTGCCCCGCAACATTCCGCACGGCTTTCGCAACGTGGCGTCCACGCCCAGCCGTTTGGTATTCGTTATCACTCCCGGCGGACTAGAGGAGTACTTCTTGGCGGTAGCAAAATGTTCGCCAGCCCCCAATCCCCCACAACTGGTTGAACTGGCTCGACCGTTCGGTCTGACCGTCCTACCGCCAGGAGTTTAACCAGCGCTAAAGCTTATCAGGGCGTAACACAAGCAACTGGGCGGATGGTCGCTAGGCTTGATCTTGTGCGTCGATGAGCCAATTCGAAGCATTTTCGATAAGCAGGCTTGAAGGAAAGCTGATCGAGCATTGGGACGAATTCAACCTGCTGGAAGAATTCCAGCAAATCGCCGCGGCGACGGTTAGAAAGTGGAGGGACAATGAAAGCTGAACTCACAATCGATAAACCCGCGCGGGCGGGTCGAGCAACTCAAATAGCCGCAATGGTAACGACCGGCATTGTCGCCTGCATGTGGATTTACTTCGGACTGCTATATCTAATTCGCGATCCCGAGGATTGGAGGATCGCCAATCAGCAGCTCGGATACCCGCTCTATATCATCCCTCTGATTGGCGTGACCCACATCCTTGGTAGCGTGGGCCTTCTCATTCCCAAAGTGCCTCGATTGACTGAGTGGGTCTATGCTGGTTTCGCGATCACTCTTTTACTCGATTTCTATTCACAACTGAATAGCGGTGGCAGCACCTGGGATAAATTTGATCCGATTCTCGTCACGGCGTTCGTCTTCGCTTCGTATGTATTAAGACGTTGCATGCGCTCAAACAGATGGCCTGGTTTGGAGAGATGATCGCGCGTGTGCCGCTCAATCGGCCTGGAGAAGCCGAGGAAGGTGCTGCCGCTGCGCTGCACTTCGCCTCGGATGAATCTCGCTTCACCCCGGGAACAGAACTGCGCATCGACGGCGGTCTTACCCCCCTCTAAGCCTTACCCCAAACTTCAAACTCAACCGAAAGGAATAAGCCCTGCCAACTCTGCTTGCTCTGGATGTAAGCCCTCGACTATGGCGCTGGCTTCTATCGAAATCTCTTCTGGGAGGCCGGACTCGTGGGCCAAGTGTTGTACCTTGAGGCGGAGGAGGCGGGCATTCGTGCGACCGGGATCGGCTGCTACTTTGATGATCCGGTTCACGAGGTGTTCGGCATCTCTTCGCGCGGTTGGCAGAGCTTCTACCATTTCACTGTGGGTGCTCCAGTCGAGGATGGACGCCTGACCACATTGCCTGCGTGCAGATTAGGGGAAGCAGGATGAACAGCCCGACTCTTGAATTGGATCGGTCGTCTCCTGCGTTCATTGCGACGTCGGAGGTAGATAGCTCGATGATGGAGGCGCCGCAACGGTGATGACTTTGGCCGTGTTTCCACTATCGGCAGAGGCATTGGCGATTGTTTTACTTGTAGTGGCAAGAGGAACTCGGAGGATGCTTACTGTAGAGCAGTTCGTCGCGGTGGTGAAACAGCCAAGGTTGTGAATGTCAGTTGGGAGGGGATCCGGAAGGCGGTATCAGGGAATTGATATTCCCTGACCTGTGAGTGATAGTTCCCTGTTCGGTGTGGTTCAAATCTCGACGTGGCGTGACAAGAAATCAAGTGGATTCAGTACCATTGCGAACTCTGCCGACAAGTTTTGGAGAAGAATTGGCGCACTGGCTATGCCTCCCTGCGTCAACCGAAGCCATTCCGTCATTCGGTTCTGACACACGATTAGAGGTGCGACGATGCTCTACTCCCCGAACACCGACCGCTAACTCGCTAACTAGTCGCAATTACTCTGCCCGATGGCAGGTTCGACCGCGTCAAGCACCTGTTGGGAGGCAAATGGGGGTATATTGGGCCGCAGCCGGGAAAGCAAATTGAAAATCCGGTTGATTGGCCTCTTCAGGTTCCCGGTCAAGGATACTGGCCAGGCCAAGCAGTGCAATCGAAGCGCAGGCCGGGCACCTTTCTGAGCAGTTACCAACGCAACCGCAGTTCGGACAGAGATAGGCTGACGCCAAGGGGATATGCTGCATCGAGTTCAATTTCATAGTGTCACCCGATCGATAGTGGCGTTCGGCGGGAGCGCGTTTCATTCGACCTCCGTGTGCTCCTGCCATGTTCTGACAGTGACATGCAACCCTGCCAAGTTGCACGTGCAATCGCTCATATGTCTCAGTCCTTTAGTTAATTCTCACTGTTACCGGTGCGATTACCTGTGGTTACGCAAGTGCCATCCTCAGATCACGCCATTTAAACTAAAAACCTCTAACAACTGACCTTTTTCAATGAGATCCGCATACCCCCACGCTACATCCTTTGTGTTACTTTCCCCCGCCTTCCTCTTCCCTGCCTGCTGCCTCCTCTGTCGGCTCCCTGGCTCAGAATGCGACACCCGCTCCCGATTCTTCTTCGCAGCCAGCCAGCCCCGCAACCGCGCAGACCGTCCCCGGCGACGTGGCCACCGCCGCGCAGTGAACCGGAAGCGATACAGGGAATTGATGTTCCGAGTGCTGCTGCGCAAGCAGCACTCGCCTACTCCGTTTCAGAACGATATTGTCTGTTGCAGAGGCAGATCCTGCGATGAGCCGCCGACTCGAATCACGTAACTCCCCGGAACCAGCTTCCAGGAGTCCGATGGCTGGTCGTAGACGGTGAGCCGGTCGCGGCTTATTGGAACCGACACCTGCTTCGACTCGCCGGGTTCAAGGTCGACGCGCGCCCAACCGACCAGGCGCTTCGGCGGCTCTCCTGCTGCGTTGGGCAGAGAGGCATAGACCTCAGCGATCTCCGTGCCAGTACGCTTGCCGGTGTTCTTCACCGTAAACGAGACCGTTGTTGTATCTCCGGGAGCAACTGAGATGCCCGAGTAGGCGTAGGTGGTATAGGAGAGTCCGAACCCAAAGGGAAAGAGGACGGGCTTGTCTTCTGCGTCGTACCACTTGTAGCCGACCTTCAATCCTTCGTCGTAGGAGATCTGGAATGGCGGCAGGCCCCTGGCAGCAATCTTCATGAAATCGGACGCAGAAGTCATGGCCGCGTAGTTCGGCTTCGATTCAGGCGGCGGCAGCACCAGTTGGAGATGTGGCAGGTCTGCATCGCTTTTTGGGAAGGTGATCGCCAGCTTCCCTGTCGGATTCACTTCGCCGGTGAGGATGTTGGCAAGCGCCTGGGCGCCGCGGATTCCTGGATACCACGCCTCCACCACAGCGGCAACCTTATCGATCCACGGCATGGTGGCAGGACTTCCCGTTTCAAGGACGACGATGGTCTTTGGATTGGCGGCGGCAACCGTCTCGATCAGCCTATTCTGTTCGGCGGCGAGATCGAGGGTTGGCAGATCGAAACTCTCCGCCTCCCACTGATAGGCAAAGACAATCGCCACGTCCGCTTGTTTGGCTGCTGCCGCTGCCGCTGCAAGATCGTCTCCAGAAGTGAAGCTCACCGCCGCTTTCGGCAAATTCACCTTGAGTGCGCGCAGAGGAGAACTCGGCATCCACTGGGGGTGGATGAACAGGGACATGAGATCGTTGGATCGAGGTTTAGGAGGCGGAACCGGTGACCCTCCCTGCGCATCCACCTGTGCCGAACCGCCACCGCTCAGCACGCCTACGTCAGCATGACCGCCAATCAAGGCTAGTGTGCGAACGTGATCGAGCGGCAGAACGTTTCCCTGGTTTTTGAGCAGCACGATGCTCTTCTCGGCGATGCTCTGCGCCAGGGCGTAGCCGCGGTCGACGTCGGGAACCTGGGTGGTCACAGGATGATCGAACAGCCCAACCGCAAACATGCTGCGCAGAACGCGATGAACATGGTCATTTAGTTCCTGCTGCGACACCGCGCCGCTCTCCCCCGCCTTCTTCAGATCGTCGCCGAAGAAGTATGAGCCGGGCTGCTCCTGATCGAGACCCGCATGCGACGCTTTCACCGCCGAGTGCGTTCCACCCCAGTCGGAAAGAACGAACCCCTTGAATTTGAAATCGTTCTTGAGAACATCCGTGAGAAGATACTGATTCTCGCAGGAATAATCACCATTGACAAGGTTGTACGAGCACATGACAGCGCCGGCATTGGCGATTCCGAGCGCGATCTGGAACGCCAGCAGATCGGTCTCACGCATCGCGCGCTTGTCGATGTTGACGTTGACCGCGTCGCGGCCGCTCTCCTGGTCATTCATGGCGTAGTGCTTCAGGTCGCCGATCACGTTCTGCGACTGTACGCCTTTGACGAAGTTGCCGGCCAAAGTGCCCGCCAGCAAAGGATCTTCACCCTGGTACTCGAAGGTGCGGCCGTCGCGCGGCTCGCGCGCAAGGTTCACGCCGCCGCCCAGGGACATGCTGTAGCCTTCGTCGCGCAATTCGCGTCCGATCAGCGCGCCATACTCAAACGCCGTTTGTGGGTCCCAGGACGAGGCCGCGGCCAGGTCGTTGGGCAATGCCGTCGAGTAGCGTCCGCGTGCAGCGCCGAGAGTAACCCCATAGGCCGAGTCCGCCATCTGGATCGACGGAATCCCAAGACGCGGAATCGCCTTGGTGTATCCGGCGCCGCCATTGGACTCGGTGGGGCCGGTGGAGAGAAACGAAATCCCCTGGCCGTGCAGCAGTGAGATCTTCTCATCGAGAGTCATCTCTTTGATCACCAAATCTGCGCGCACGTCGGGCGAGAGGCCCGCGTCGGACCACGCATAGTGTTTCGGCTGAGGCATGCCCGGAAACTGCGCGTTTGCCTTAACGACAACACCGAAAGAGAACACCAGTGCGATCGAGCAGGCTATTTTGCTTTTAACCGTCGTTGTCATCATCAGTTCAATTTCCCTTCCCTTTTCGCTTTAAGCTCCCGCCCGCTGGCTGGAAGGCCGCTTCGCTCATTATTACCCCAGGCGCACATGCCCACTGTTGTTGCACCTAATGCATTCCCGCCGAATTTGCAAAATCCTCTTGGCTGGGCCGCTTCATGAGAAACGGGAGCGGCGTGAGGCAAGCAACGATGACCCCGCCGATCCAAAAGGCGTTGACGAATGCCAGCGTGTGCGCCTGCAGGTCGACCGATGCCTGCAACTGCGCGAAGGCTCGATGTGTCGACTGCGGATCGCTGGCTCCGTGCGTCAAAGCAGCCCAGTATCGGTTGAAAAAGACGTTTCCTTTATTGAGGTGCGCCACCAGTCCTACCCGACTTGTCTGCTGATTCCGGGCCAGGAAGGTAACCATTGCGGAGACCCCCAGCGCGCCACCCATGTTGCGCAAGAAGTTGGTGATACCTGATACCTGATTATTATCCTTGGCTGCCATTCCAACGTAGGCAAGCGTAGATATGGGGATAAAAATAAAGGGAATGCCGAGGACCTGCAAGACACGAAGCCACACGATGGTTTGAAAGTCAATCGTCGAGTAGATGCGAGTCATGTTGAACAACGACAAGGATGTGATCAGAAAGCCGAACGCGATTACTTTTCTTGGGTCAAACTTGGTGGCGGCGAAACCGGCAATTGGCATGAAAACGGCGAGAGCAAGTCCTGAGGGTGAGAGCGCCCAGCCGGCCCGCTCGGCTGTGTAGCCAAGTTGGTCCTGGAGAAATTGCGGAATCAGGATGGTTGAGCCATTCAGGACCACGCCCAGAACGAAATTGAACAACGCGGATGCCGCGAAATTTCGACTCTTGAGCAATCGCAGATTGATGATGGGTGCGGCAATCGTCCATTCTCGCCACGCCAGAAGGACAAGCGACACAATCCCAATACCTAACCCAACTCGTATCGCAGGCGATGAAAGCCAATCGAGTTCCTGGCCCTTATCGAGCGCAAACTGGAGGAAGCCGACGCCGATGACGACCGTGGAGATTCCAAAGTAGTCAACTCGGTTGCGTGCAGTATGCCTGCTGTCCTTCACATGCGGCGGATCATGGATGACTCGTTGTGTCAGCAGCAGGGACATGATCCCTATGGGGACGTTAATGAAAAATATCCAGTGCCAGCTAAAACTGTCGGTAATCCAGCCTCCCAAAGTGGGACCGATGGCCGGCGCTACCACGATGGCCATTCCGTAGATGGCAAATCCCATGCTGCGCTGCTCAGGAGCGAATGTGTCGGCCAGAATTGACTGCTCGGTTGGCTGAAGCCCTCCGCCCCCCGCGCCTTGCAGAATCCGACAAATGACCAGCATCGGTAAAGTCGTCGACAGTCCGCACAAAATGGAACTGGCCGTAAAAATAGCGACACAAATCATGTAAAACCGCTTGCGCCCCATCATGTCCGCAAGCCAGCCGCTCATCGGCAATACGATGGCGCTCGATACCAGATAGCTGGTGATCACCCATGTGGCCTCCTCAGGCGTGGCGCCAAGTGTGCCCGCCATGTGCGGCAGAGCCACATTCGCAATTGAGGAGTCCAGAACCTCCATAAACGTCGCAAGCGTAACGCTCATTGCGATCACCCACGGATTGATGGCGGGCCGCAACGTTGCGCTGGCTGCAATGGGACGCGTAATGGCTGCCGAGCTCATCTGACAAAGACCTGCGCTTCGACGGACATGCCGGGTCGAAGTTTGGCGAGACCGGATTGTCCGTCGCGAAGCCGGATCCGGACAGGCAACCGCTGAATCACTTTGACATAGTTGCCGGTTGCGTTCTCAGGAGGCAATATGCTGGCACGTGCCCCTGTGATCGCAGGCATACTCTCGACTGTTCCATCGAACGAGCGATCGAGAGCATCGACGTGCACGACAGCCCGGCAGCCCGAATGCATTCTGCTGAGTTGCGTCTCCTTGAAATTGGCAGTCACCCAGAGATGGGAAACATCGACCAGCATAAGCAGTTGCTCGCCTGGCGCGATGTGATTGCCTGGCTCTGCGCTTCGCTGCGTGACAACGCCAGAGATCGGCGCCACGATGTGCGCGAAGCTTAGATCGAGCTTCGCATGATCGCTCTCGGCGCCGGCAAGCTCTACTCCCGCCTCTTGAGATTCAGCATCTGCCTTTCGCACGGCAAGTTGAAATGGTGCATCTTTGGCTACCTCCGACAGGTGAGCGACTTTCGCATCAACCTGCACTCGCCGCTGCTGCACGGTAGATTCTGCTGAAGCGAGGGCTGCGTCTGCAGCGGCGAGACGCGCCGCCGAGGCTTGTGCGGTTGCAATGTAGCCTTCTAATTCCTGACGCGATGTCTCATCCTTCTTAAATAGCTGCTGGTAACGATCTGACTGGAGTTGGTCCCGCTTGGCCGTTGCCTGTGCCTCCGCTAGACGCGAAGCTGCATTTTGACGGTCGTCCTGCGATGCAGAAAGTGCGGCCCGCGCATCTGCCACCTGCGTTTGAGCAAGCGTAATATCCGCCACATTTGTATTTTGAGTGATCGCGATGCCGGGGTCCTCGGAACGGAGACGAGCAACAGCTTGAGCATATTGTGCTGCCATCTGTTCCTCTGTTATCGTCAACTCCCTCGTATCCAAGTCAATAAGCGGCTGCCCCGCCTGCACGGTCTGATTGTCGTCGACATACACCTGCTTGACGGTCCCCGCTACCCGCGAGCCAACAGCGTTGATGTGGCCGTCGATCTGGGCGTCATCGGTGGATTCATAGATCTGGGCGTGCAGATACCATCCAACCGCAGCAACGACTGCAACCAGGAATAGAAACGCGAAAGCAGCCTTAGAAAGCTGCGAAACCGGACGGCGAGCCGATTTCGTCAACTCTGTGTCCATATATTCGCGCGAAGTCTCCGTGCCGAGCGGGTTCGTGTCGATGGTCTCGGCGACTTCTTCGGTGTTCATTGTGGCACTCCCTTCAGAATTGATGGGACATCTCTTTCTGCGGTCCCGATGGCGCGAGCCAGGCTTATTTGTGCGAGGCGCAGTGAATAGAGGCTGTTGATATAGTCCTGATTTGCAGCCGACAATTGATTCTGCGATTGGATGACCTCAACAGAATCGGCCGCACCCACTTTGAACCTGTCCATCGACTGTTGCAGCGTTTGCTCGGCAAGCGCCCTGTTGTTCTCTGCCACTTGAAGCTGCTTGGCCGCGGTATCCTCGTCAATCCATGCAGAGCGCACTTCGAAGCGAACGTCCGCCTGCTTGGCGGCGTATTCTGCGCGGCACTCCTGAATCTTGGCATCTGCCTGCTGCACGTCTCTCCTGGTCTGTTCACCATTGAAGATTGGGATGTTCAGGCTGACTGTTCCTGAGTACACCGACGCGCCGCTATGAAAATTAGCGCCTTGCTCGCCAAAAACTCCGTTCAAACGAACACTCGGCAATCTCTCGGCAGTTGCCGCCCGGCGCACGTCTTCGGCCGAATTCAATTCCGCTCCTAACGCCTTGATGTCGTAGCGGTCCATTGCCTGACGGTAGAGTGAGTCGAGAGAAGGCAACGGAGAAGTATTCGGAACAAGGGTTTCTGCCAACTCAAGTTCGCGGTCAACAGACAAGCCAGTGATCCGGGCGAGAATCATCTTCTGCTTCTCGCTTTCGCCAAGCTGCGCCAGCAGCTGTTCTTGCCTGCTCTGAAGCTGAACCAGGCTGCGGTTCACTTCAAGGGTTGATTTAGCGCCGGCCGCTTTTTCCTGCACGGCTTGCTCATACACCGCCTGCGCGTAATTCACCTCGGATTTTGCTGCCGCGACGCGATCCTTCTGTGCGAGGACCTGAAGATAGGTTGCCGCCACCGCAAGCACGATCTGCTCGCGCGCGTCCCCCTGATTGAAATCGGCTGCGTGCCCGTTTTCCTTGGCAGCCATGAAGTTGCGAATCGCGACCAAATCGAAAGGGCTTTGCGATATCTGCACCTGCGCCGCGTAGTAATGAAAGGGGCCAATCGCGCTGGGAAAGTACTGCCCAATCGAGGGCAATGAAGATGCGGTAAACCCTTCGGCGGCCAAACTAACGCGATCGACATTATCCGAGACACTGCCCGAGATAGTCGGAAGAATCTCGCTTCTCGAATCGAGCACGGAGGCGCGAGCGGAATTGCGTCTCACTGCCGCAGCAATTGCTCCCAGGTTGTAGGTCAGGCCACGTCTTATCGCCTCATCGATGGTCAAAGTTAGAGGCCCACCGTTCGCGTCAGGAGCAGGAATACTTGTCGAATACGGGCCCGAAACCTGGACAGACGTATTAATCGAGTTGACGCTGGCTTGCCCGTTGGGTATCACAGACTGGTTGACGGTCGGCGGAGGAAGGTCCGCAGGACCTGCATGCAACTGCGCACGGGACTGTGCCTGCAGGTTTGAACAGAAGGCGGAAACGGCAGCACATCCTATGACCGCCCACAGCCACTTGAATTCTCGAGGCGAAAACATCAAGAAGTGGCCCTTTCGCTTAAACCAGGGGGAAATGGCATCCAAGGCGAGAATCGGGACTACTCCATCTTTGTCTGACTCGCTGGCTGGGCCTGGACTGACGCTTTCGCGCTTCAATTGCATTCTTCGGCCTGTCGGCATCCAGCCTCATTATAGCCATACAATGCAGTTTATGTCACCTAGTGCCACATGAGAATACTGTTTGGCAGGCTCGCGGAATATCACAAAGACGGTGCCCGATGGCCCAGACTTGACCGGCCCAGTTGCCGGCAGGGGCGGCTGATTATGTGCAGGAGAAAGAGCGCAACTCTCCGCTCAGTGCACCTGGTTAGTACTTTCTCGATTCAAGGGCGGGCAGGTCGAGAACCAGCTCACGGGCAACCGTCCATAACGCAGCGCTCATCCCGGTCAGGTCGATAGCGGAATTTGCCAACAGGCGAACCAGACAGCCATCCCCCGTCAACTTACTAACGCCGCCATGCACCTCGGGAAAGGCTGCGAGCTCGTGGTTTATCTCCGCGATCAACTGCGGCCACTGTGTGAAACCGTCAGCGAGGATCGCCAGTGAACCGCTGTAAGCATAGGCTTCAGCGACGCCAGGCCGCTGGGGAGATAGCGCGTCAGGATTGATCTTCGTCCGGCTGAGCCAGACCGGATTCCCGCGGACCAGGACCTCGGTGTCGGAGACGACTTCGCGGAACTTCCAGCGCTCATTCCGTGCTACGCGGCCACACGCCATAGCCTCCCAAAGCAGCGCGCGGCCGCCGGCGGCGATCTCCACGCGTAACGATTGGCGCAATGCCGCACCGGGATGGGGAATAAGGTGGTCTGGGAAATACTCCAGGATCGCGCCTTCCCCCATTCGGATGACGGTATCCTGTATCGCCAGCAGATTGTCGGCGCGGTAAACGCGTGTCGCGGATGGAGTGGTCAGGCTTGCATGCGCGCCCGGTTCAAGCACGATCTCAGTAGTCAGGCGATCGCCGCCCAGGATTCCGCCGGTTGGGTTGAGGAGCAACACATAAGCCGAACCATCTTCCATGGCCAGCGGTGCGAGCACCTGCAGGGGCAGAGTGAAACTGGAACGCACCAGATCGGTGCGCGAGCCGTGCCGTGCAAAGCGCAGCGAAAGCCTTCCATCGCGCCCTATGCGATCAAGACTCAAAGAGCAATCCGCGCCGGATCCACTCGACGATCGATTCGACACCCGTGCCGTCCTTGAGATTGGTGAATACAAATGGCCTTCCCTGGCGAACGCGCTTCGCATCTCGGTCCATGACCGCCAGGTCCGCGCCTACATAGGGCGCGAGATCGATTTTGTTGATGACCAGGAGCCCCGAATTGGTGATGCCGGGGCCTCCTTTGCGCGGGATTTTATCGCCTTCGGCGACATCGATCACATAGATGGTTGCGTCCACAAGTTCGGGGCTGAATGTGGCCGCCAGATTGTCTCCGCCGCTTTCGATGAAGAGGATCTGCATCTTCGGGAACGCGCGGGTCAAGTGCGTCACGGCTTCAAGGTTCACCGAAACATCTTCGCGGATGGCGGTATGCGGGCAGCCGCCGGTTTCGACGCCCAGGATGCGCTCTGCGGCAAGGGCTCCGCGCCGGGTGAGGAACTCGGCGTCTTCACGGGTATAAATGTCGTTGGTGATGACGGCAAGATCGTAGGTTTCGCGGAAGCGCCGGCACAGGGTCTCGACCAAAGCGGTCTTGCCCGATCCGACGGGGCCGCCGATACCGATTTTCAGAGGTTGAGAGCTCATGATCGAAACAACCTCGCATCGAGTGTAGAGTGACGCATCGCTGCAATCTCCAGGGCGGGAGTGAAGCTCCAGATGTCGTCTTCACGCTTTTCGAGAACTGCGGCAGCTAACTGCTGAAAGAGCGGCTGCAGGTTCCACAGAACGCGCTGCCCGGCAAGCTGGCCGAGGGGAAAGAGACGCAGCGCGGAGTTCACCAGCATAGCACTTGAAGAATAGAGATAAGCGGCGATCAACTCCCGCGGATCCCAATTCAAACCGCTGCCCACGATGCCCAGGGCCACCGGGTGATGGCCGGGTGTCAGACACTCTTCAACCGAGCGGAAGAAGGCCTGGGTCAGATCGTGCGCCAGGAAACTGCTGGCGATGCGCAGGGTTTGTTTTCCCATCTGACGGCTGGCGCTGCGCAGCTCCTGTGCCGGCTTGAGGGCGTCGAGCATAGCGTCAATGCGCAGGCAGCGCTCGATGTCTCCGGCGCGCCCGGCCTCCCAGGAGCAGAGCAGCAGCACCGCATCAGTGGGCGCCACGGAGGCTTCGAGATAGCTACGCACAAGCGATTCGAGCGATGTGGCATCGCTAATGGTGCCCGCCTGCACGTACCATTCCAGGCCAAACGAGTGCGCGTAAGCTCCAGCGGGAAAAAGGCCGTCGGTAAATTGCAGAAGCGTTGTCCGCTCTTTAATGCTCATGACGATGCCCATGACCGATAGGTTGAAAGACTGCGTTCGCGCGCTCCCAGGCAACGCCGAGACGGTCGAGCAATTGCACCATCGCAGGATCATCAGGGACGAGCAGTTTCTCTCCATCGATGGCCAGAAGGAAATGCCGGTTGCCCACTTCAAAAGCAATGCGTACTGCGCTCCTGGAATCGGTTGGAGAGATGGCGAGAACCGGCTCAGGGGCAGCCTGTACGCGCAGATACCAGTCCTCTTCCACGCACAGGATCTGCCCCGGCTCAAGGATGGTTCCGGTTGGAAGCGCCAGGGCGACTTCGCGGCCCTGAGAGGTAACAAAACGTCCGCGCACCCAGCGGCGCTGCTCGGACGTGAGCACGAGGATGTCACATTGCCGTTCCAGCAGATTGGCCGCGTGAGCGTGGCTGACCTGATGATCGATTAGAAGCATGTGCGTACCATTCACTTTGTCAGAATAAAAAGTATCGTTGCGCCAGGGGCAGCACGGAAACCGGATCGCAGGTGAGCAACTCGCCATCCGCCCGCACCTGATAGGTTTCCGGATCGACGTCGATGCGCGGTAGAGCGTCGTTGTTGATCATCTCCCGCTTGGTGAGATTCCGGCAGCGGCGCACGATGGCTGCTTGTTTCTTCAGGCCCAGTTTGGCAGGAATCCCCGCGCTTAATGCTGCCTGGGAGACGAAGGTGAGGCTGGTGGAGTGCATGGCGCCGGCAAAGGCGCCGAACATGGGCCGGTAGATCACCGGTTGCGGCGTGGGGATTGAAGCGTTGGCATCGCCCATCACCGACCAGGCGATGAAGCCGCCTTTGACTACCATCTCCGGCTTGACGCCAAAAAACGCCGGCGACCACACCACCAGGTCCGCCAGCTTGCCGGCTTCAATCGAACCCACCTCATGAGCGATGCCGTGCGCGATCGCAGGGTTGATGGTGTACTTGGCAACGTAACGCTGCACGCGCAGATTATCGCTGCCCGATTTTTCTCCGGCGAGCGGTCCCCGTTGTCGCTTCATCTTGTCGGCGGTCTGCCAGGTACGCAGGACAACCTCGCCGATGCGGCCCATGGCCTGGGCGTCGGAAGACATCATGCTGATGGCGCCCAGATCGTGCAGCACATCCTCTGCCGCAATGGTCTCGGCGCGGATGCGCGACTCGGCGAAAGCCAGGTCTTCGGGAATGGATGGATTGAGGTGATGGCACACCATCAACATATCCAAATGTTCGTCCAGGGTATTTACCGTGAACGGCATGGTCGGGTTAGTTGACGATGGCAGGCAATTCGGTTCGCCACACACTTTGATGATGTCGGGCGCGTGCCCACCCCCGGCGCCTTCGGTGTGATAGGTGTGAATGGTGCGGCCCTTGAAGGCTTCGATCGAGTCCTGGATAAAACCCGCTTCATTCAGCGTGTCGGTGTGGATGGCGATCTGAACGTCGTACTCTTCGGCCACGGAAAGCGCACAGTCGATGGCGGCCGGAGTGCTGCCCCAATCCTCGTGGAGTTTGAGACCAATAACGCCCCGCTCGATCTGCTCCCGCAGCGGCGCCGCGAACGAAGCATTGCCTTTCCCCAAAAAACCCAAATTGACCGGGAAGGCGTCGGCGGCCTGCAACATACGATCGATGTTCCACGGACCGGGTGTGCAGGTGGTGGCATTGGTTCCGGCTGCGGGGCCGGTGCCTCCGCCAAGCAGCGTGGTCAAGCCACCGGACAGGGCTGTCCAAACCAGTTGCGGACAGATGAAATGGACGTGCGAATCGATGCCGCCGGCGGTAACGATTTTGCCTTCCCCGGCAATCACTTCGGTGCCCGCACCCACCACCATTCCTGGGGTAACGCCATCCATGATGTCAGGATTCCCCGCCTTGCCCACAGCCACAATGCGTCCGCCGCGAATGCCAATATCGGCTTTGACAATGCCCCAGTGATCCACGATCACTGCGTTGGTGACGACAGCATCAAGCGCACCTTCCGCCGAGGTTGCGCGCGCGGATTGACCCATGCCGTCGCGCAGCACTTTGCCGCCACCGAACTTGACTTCGTCACCGGGGGTCGTCAGATCGCGTTCGATTTCAATAAAGAGATCCGTGTCGGCAAGGCGCACACGGTCTCCCACCGTTGGGCCATAGAGGTCCGCATATTGGCGTCGTGGAATTTTGAGAGTCAAGAATCCGCTCCCATAAACTCCTGGCTCCGGGCCCGGCCGAGAGCTGCCTCACGCTGCGCAGGCCCGGTGGCGCCATTAGTCAGCCCGTTCAACCCAAAAACGGCGGCCTCTCCGCCGATCGCGACCAGCGGAACCCGTTTGCTGTCGCCGGGCTCGAAACGCACGGCTGTGCCGGCGGGCACGTTCAGGCGCATACCGAAGGCCAGGGAGCGGTCGAAGAGGAGCGCCTTGTTGGCCTCGAAAAAATGAAAATGCGATCCCACCTGAATTGGCCGGTCGGCAGTATTGGCCACTTCGATCTCCCGCGTGACTCGGTCCGGGTTAGCCACCACGGGTGATTCCGCCAACAGATACTCTCCGGGAATCATGCGCTTCCTCAATTCTGAGCCTGTTACCGGATCGGATTATGCACAGTCACGAGCTTGGTGCCATCCGGAAAGGTGCCTTCGATCTGCACTTCCTTCACCATCTCCGGCACCCCTTCCATGACCTCTTCGCGGGTCAGGATACAGGCCCCGTAGTCCATCAACTCCGAGACCGATCGGCCGTCTCGAATCTTTTCCAGAATTTCGGCACTGATGAGCGCGACCGCTTCGGGATAATTCAACTTCAGACCCCGGTCGCGCCGTTTGCGCGCCAAGTCCGCAGCCACGGCGATCAGAAGCTTCTCGGATTCTCGGGGAGTCAGATGCATGTGTGGTCTTCAAACATTGAGCCAGTGAATAACACTTCCCGGCTCGCGTTCGCGGGGATTGCCTTCGTCGATGATCCGCCCGTTACGCATAACGTAAAACCGGTCGGCGATCGACCATGCGAAGTCCAGATATTGCTCCACCAGAAGAATAGCAATTTTGAGCCGGTTGCGAATCTCCCGCAACGCTTCTTCGATCTGCTGCACGATGGAAGGCTGAATACCCTCCGTAGGCTCGTCCAGGATCAGCAGATTGGGCTGCGCCACCAGGGCCCTGGCCAGGGCCAATTGCTGCTGTTCGCCACCGCTCAGCACTCCGCCCTTGCGCGTGGCGACGCGAGTAAGGAGGGGGAATAGTTCGTAGACGTATGCGGGAATGGTTTCCCGCTGCTCTCCGCCGCGGCCTATCAGGCTGGCGAAGCCGGTACGCAGGTTTTCTTCCACGGTCAAATGGGGAAAGATGCCTCGTCCCTGGGGAACGTAGCCGATTCCCTTGCGCGCGCGCCTGTAAGCGGGCATGTCGGTGATGTCCTCATCGTCGAGCTTAATGATTCCCTGCTCGGCGGGGTGCAAGCCCACGATGGTCCTCAGCAGGGTAGTCTTACCCACGCCGTTGCGTCCCAGCAGCGTGACTGCTTCACCTTCGGCCACTGAAATCCCCACGGCTTCCAGCACCCGGCTCTGGCCGTATCCAGCACACACACCCTCAAGCGCAAGCACGCGCGACCTCCTTGACCCGGCCCAAATAGACCGCGGCCACCTGCGGATCGTTGCGGACTTCCTCGAGAGTTCCTTCCTTGAGCAGCCGCCCCATATGCATCACGCTGACCGGCGCCTCCAATTGCGCCACAAAGGTCATATCGTGGTCGATCACGAGAAAACTATGCCGCAGAGAAAGGCGGCGGATCAGTTCCGCGGTTTGCTCTGCTTCGCCATGCGACATGCCGGCGGCGGGCTCGTCCAGCAGGAGCAGGTCGGCGTCGGAAGCGACCACCATGCCAATTTCCAGCCACTGCTTTTGCCCGTGCGACAACTCTCCGGCAGGCTGGTTCCGCTTTTCCGCCAGCCCGATCAGTTCCATCGTCTCTTCCGCGCGTGTGCGCGCTTCCCCGCTGAGGGTCCAGCCGAAAGATCTCCAGCACTCGCGCCTGCTGCGCGCTGAAAGCGCCAGGTTTTCCTCTACGGTCAGATTCTCGAGGACGCCCGGCGTTTGAAATTTCCTGCAAATCCCTTTGCGCACAATTTGATATTCCGGAAGTGAGGTGATGTTTTTCCCCTTGAAGACCACCTTGCCCGAGGCCGCCCGCACCCGTCCGATAATGGCATCGCACAGGGTGGACTTGCCAGCGCCGTTGGGCCCAATGAGAACTCGCACCGAAGCCGGCTGCAGATGAAGTCTCATGCCATCAAGCGCTTTGAAGCCATCAAAACTAACCGTGAGATCTTC
Source organism: uncultured Acidobacteriaceae bacterium (assembly GCA_963725975.1). GTDB lineage: Bacteria > Acidobacteriota > Terriglobia > Terriglobales > Acidobacteriaceae > Telmatobacter. The sequence goes on from CAVSBA010000002.1 coordinate 483,284, forward strand.
TACGTCAAGCAATGCTTCTGTCATTGCGACCTCCTCATGCCTTGACCACTTTCTGCGCTTCCGCCTCTTCTTTGACGGCTACACTGGAAGTAACGTTCACAGCTTTCTTACGCCGCCGCGACTTCATGATCCGGAAGGGAGTCTCAGCGAGTCCGGCAAGCCCTCCCCGCATCACCGTCACCACCAGCACAAAGAGCGCTCCCATGACGAAGAGCCATAACTCCGGTATGGCGCTGCTGATCCAATCTTTGCCAAAGTTGACCAGAAGCGTTCCGAGGATTACCCCGGTCAGGCTCTCGCGGCCGCCCACCGCGACGGCCACCACCATCTCGATGGAGGGTACCACCCCCACCATGGCCGGCGAAATGTCGCCCAGATGCAGCGTATACAGCGCGCCGGCTATTCCCGCCAGTCCCCCCCCACCGCAAATGCCACGGTCTTGAATGCCATGGCGTTGTAGCCGAGGAAACGGACGCGGTTCTCACCGTCGCGAATGGCCACCAGAACCTTGCCGAAATTAGTCTGACGAAGCCATTGGCAAAGAATAAAGGAGACGGTGAGCAGGCCCAGCGTCACCCAGTAAAGCGCGCGTTCAAAATTGGGCCCGTTGACGGAGTAGCCCAGAATCGTGGTGAAGTCGGTGAGCCCGTTGAACCCTCCTGTATAGGACTGCTGGCTGATAAGCAGCGTGGAGAAAGCCAGGGCCAGGGCCTGCGTGATCAGGGCAAAGTAGACGCCGCTGACGCGGCGATGAAACATCAACCAGCCCAGCACCGCGGCTGCCACCAAGGGCACCAGCACCACGCATGCCAGCGTCAATCCTGGACTGCGAAACACGGCCCACCATTTGGGCAGGGTATCGAGGCCGCTCCACATCATGAAATCGGGCAGATCCCCCGGAGATAGAGACTCCAGCTTCATGTGCATGGCCAGGACATATCCGCCCAGACCAAAGAAAACCCCCTGCCCCAGGCTGAGAATTCCACCCCATCCCCAGGTCAACACCAACCCGAGGGAGAGAATGGCCAAGGCCAGGAACCGCCCCAGCAAGGACAGGTGATACGCGGAAAGATAGAACGGCGCCAACGCCAGCGCAATCAGGATCAGCCCATCGAAGAGGTTCTTCAGTCGCAACTCACGCCTCCTTCAGTGCGCGGCTGCGCGTCGCCACTAATCCGCGGGGACGGAATTGAATGAGGACGATGACCATCACGAGCAGCAGAACGTCAGAGAAGCTGACACTGACAAACATCTGCGCGCCGGCAGAGAACAGTCCTACTAAACACGCGGCGATGGTGGTGCCAAGCAAGCTACCCAGTCCACCGACAATCACCACAAGAAATGCATAAACGATATAGCTTTGTCCCACGGTGGGCGTGACCGGCGAAATCAGCGCCAGCGCCGCTCCCGCCACCCCTGCGACTCCTGAGCCCAACGCGAAGACGACCAGGTCTACTCGTTTGGTGTTGACGCCTAGCGCCTCCAGCCATTTCCCGGTCCTGGTGGACGGCGCGCAGCCATTGTCCCCAGCGGGTGCGGGCAATGAAGAGAGCAAGACCGGCCAAGACCACGACGGACAGCAGAATGATAAAAATGCGGATATAAGGAAGAGAAAGCCCGGCGAACCAACCGTGCGTGAAGTTAATGGAGCCATCAAGCCAATGAGGCGCCACCACCTCGACGCCAATGGCCCCGAACAAGCTGCGCGCGCCCTGTTGCAGGATCAGACTGATGCCCCAGGTTGCGAGCAAGGTATCCAGCGGCCTGCCGTAAAGCCATCGGATTACCGACATCTCCAGCAGCGCGCCTAGCAGGGTGGCGCCGGCAAAAGCCGTCAGCAGCGCACAGGGAAAAGCATAAGGCCCATGCACAAATTTGCAGGCCAGGTAAGACAGATAGCCGCCGGCCATCAGCATCTCGCCATGAGCCATGTTGATGACGTTCATCTGCCCGAAGCTCAAGGCCAAACCCAACGCCGTCAACAATAGGATAGAGGCGACACTGAAGCCATTGAAAACCTGGCCCGCAATGATTGGTAAATGCCACATAGGATTCTCGATTCTCCTCCAGGCCTGGACTGCTACTTCGCTGGGCAGCTCCTGCCGGGGAAGGCCAGCGGATCGTAGGGCTCGGGGCGCAGCGGATCCTTGGATTGCCACAATATATTGAATTGTCCGTCCGGCTGAAGCTGGCCGACGTAAGCGGTCTGATAGAGACTTTGATTATCGGCGAATTTGACTTTACCCATAGGGGAATTCTGCCAATCCAGTTCGATTGCCGCTGCGCGTACCTTCATCGGATCGAAACTGCCCGCTTTCTTTACCGCAGCCGCCCACAGTAGCACGTCCTCATATCCATGAACCATGGGATCGTCGACCACCGAATCCCCGCCAAACTTGGACTTATAGGCGGCGACAAACTTGCGGTTAATGGGGTTTTGCAGGCTCTGGAAGTAGTTCCAGGCGGCATAACTTCCTTCTACCAGGCTTGGCCCCATGGCATGGGCCTCCTGCTCCGCGATGCTGAAAGACATAACCGGCAACTTATCCCCAGTGATACCCGCGGCAGCCATTTGTTTGAAGAAAGAAACATTGCTGTCTCCATTCAGCGTATTGAAGATAATGTCCGGCCTGGCCGCCTTGATCTTGGCAATCACCGAACTGAAGTCTGTGCCGCCGAGCGGAACATACTCTTCCCCGGCCACGGTGCCGCCGTCGTGAGCGATATGCTTCTTCAAGATGTAATTAGCTGTGCGCGGAAAGACATAATCGGAGCCCAGCAGGAAGATTCTCCTCTTGCCATGCTCCATGGCCCACTGCAGCGCGGGCAGAATCTGCTGATTGGGCTGCGCGCCAGTGTACATGATGTCCGGCGAGCACTCATTGCCCTCGAACTGTACGGGGTACCAGAGCAGCGAATGGAAGCGCTGAAAAACAGGCAGCATGGCCTTGCGGCTGGCCGAGGTCCATCCGCCAAAGACCGTGACCACTTTGTCCTCTTGAATCAGCTTCTGCGCCTTCTGCGCGAATACCGCGGGATCGGAGGCGCCATCTTCAATGACCGGTTCGATTCTCTTCCCCAGCACGCCTCCGGACGCGTTAACTTGATCGATGGCGAGCATGGTGGCGTTCTTGACCGTCACTTCGCTGATCGCCATGGTTCCCGAAAGGGACTGTAACACGCCGACTTTGACTGTTCCGTTCTGCGCCAAGATTGGCGTCGAGCCCACTGCGGCAAGTGCGACCGACAGGATTACTGTAAAGAAGCCTACCGCTTTTATTCTCGAAAGCCTTGTACCAGCTGATTGCTGTTTCATAAACATTTCTCCTTTGCCCTCTCATTGGTAAGTCGACTAAATGCCAGGCACGGTCCGTTTGATAGAGCGTCCGCAAGCGTGATGGCAAACCGCTGCGTGCATAGATTGTCTCGGCCGTTAGGAAATGACTCGCAGTTACTTTGCATTAAGGCTGAATGTCTTGGACAATTGAAGCTGCAGACCTATACCAGCCTGCCAGCTATTGGGAGTTACCGCGCTGTAGGTGGCATTCCGATAGAAGCTCATGATGCGAGCGTCAAACTGTTTGATGATATAGCTGACGTTAGCCTCGACAGTGTTTTGACGATAACTGGGATCGCTGCCGATTCCCCCCGTATATTCCGCGATCGCATATTTTCCGAGGAGTTCAAAATTGCCTTGTGCGCCATGTTTTGGTATCAGGAAAGATGCGAGGCCATATGCGCCTTCACTCTTGTCGTAGCTCGCGCTGTAACCGCCGAGGCCGTTGTATCGGGAGTATTCACTTTCGATGGTGAAGGCGCCTCCGCCAGGAACCTTTCTCTCCATTAGAAAGTCGCCGGTTGTCGCTGTCTTACCAGACTGCACCTGAGTCGCGCCGGATATGGCCAGCAGGTTCTTATCGCCGTAATACGTGCCGTTCAGGTAATAACCGTTCTCCGGGTCCCATAAATCAATCTGGACGCGGCTCGCCCAAATAAGACCGTTCTTTCCATCCGCGGATGTGCCGTCAAACGCGCCCACCGAAGCTTTAATTTTGGCGGCGCCCGCTTTGAAGTCCCCCCAATAGGCGGCGCCATTGTCACGTCCTTGGAAGACAAACGGATAGCCGTCTTGAATGCCGTCGCTGTAAACGTCCCATTCGTTCGAGTAAAATGGCCCGTACAAATTGGCGCGGTCACTGGGCGGCAGGAAACGGCCAAACCAGACATTGGCTTTCGGCGACGCGTGAAACTCTCCAACCGCGTCGAGAATTTGCATTGAATCGGTGCTGCTTTCGTAATCCGTGTTGAACATGGCGCTGATGTGATCTGTCACATCTCCGCTAAAGTAGAGCCGAGCATGGTCAAGGGCGAATTGATCGACAGACGGACTTCCGTCAGTGTTAGAGTGGTCATAATTGGTTTGTATTCCAGCCCCTACTGAAAACTTGGGCTGGAACGTTTGCGCATGCATCGGGGAGATCGCCCAAACCAGCAGCAATAGCGGCCAAAATTGCATTAATGTGCTTGCGGTTACGGAATGATCTTTGCGGACTATCGTGGAAAATAACTTCCCCATCGGGTTGTGCTGCGCGGCAAACCTTGGAGTTTTAGGCGCAACCTTAGATTTTGAGCCCCTCGACATAAGAAAGCCGTAAAGATTACGATTTCTGCACAAGATAGGTTGCTGCGGCACAGTTTCCCCCTTCATCTCAGTCAATGGATTTCTCATTGCAATCGTGGATTCTCCGTGGATATGGTTTTATGAAATAAATTGAAGGAGCACAGACGTGCGGCTCCGAGAAGCAGGTCTCCAGTTACCAGCCTCTCCACCAGCGTAACTTTAAGTCTGGGTTCAACCTCGTTAGCGGTAATCATCCGAAAAGCAAAAGACAGCTGAATCGTTCTTGCGACCCGATCCCTTGGGTGAGGGGATGGAAGGTCCAATTCTGCTGCGTCGGTCGTACCGTTATGAATAAGAAAACAAAAAAACCATAAGGATTCTGTGAAGAAATTGCCCAAAGGCTCTCAGTCTATTTATTTTCTCGCCTGGGATATCTTGACCAGCTTGGCCCCCAAACCGCAGATCTTGAGTGCATCTTCACGACCCACCCACTGCGACGATTGATGGAATGCGGGGCATGGACATTGTTCAATCCAGTGTGAACTTCCGCTGAGCCCTCGTGATTGATGACGCGGGCTTATTTGTTTCTGGGCAAAGCAGCCAGGATGCGGCGCGCTGAAATACGCCCGATTCCGAACTGGCGTGCGATTTAGGATTTCTTGATGTTGGCCCGAAGAAGCTTACGGATCTGACCGGCCTATTCGCGCATCGCCTGACGCTGCATGGGCAATGTCTTCTGGTCAAAAGTAGAGAATCGAGCATACAGTCCGGCGCGGATGGTTTTGGCTGTTTTTGCCCATGGCTGGTACGCCTCCACGTCACTTTCGACGGCAGCCGTCTGCCTATTTTCTGCTGTTACTCGACTTGTTCCGCGCCGCCGAAGTTGCAGTCTTGCTACCAATTGCGACGCCTTCCGTACTCGACGAGGCAGAAGATTCATCACCGAACAAGCGTGCGATGGTGAGAAAGCCCTGTTTTGCGGCGGTGGACATTTCCTTGTGCTCGCCCGCATACCACGAAGCGATCGACGCATTAACAAGCAGCAAAGTCAATCCAGCGAGAAGTCGCGGCTTCTGGTAATGCGCGGAAGGGCTCTTGGTGCGCGCGGCAAATGCCGATACAAGTTTCTGCTCCACTTCCGTGAGCCGTGACATGTGCGCCTGCCGTGCCGACGCACTCCGCCCGGCGATTTCAATGATCTGGCGCGTACGAGGCTGAGTTTCACTGAACTTCAAACCAGCTAGAACCGTGGTGCGCATCACTTCACTCGCGGAAAGGCTTATAGGACACGATTCGACTGTCTCGCAAAGAATCTTTCCGTAAAGAACGGTATTAAGGGCCAGAAGATCGTCTTTGGTTTCAAAATAGCGAAAAAAGGACCGCCGCGAAATGCCCGCTGCCTCAGCTATCTCTTCAATTGTCGTTTCGTCGAAGCCATGCGTTGCAAAAAGGTCAATCGCAGCATCATAGATTGCATCGCGAACAAGCTGGCGCTTACGGGACTGCAAGCTCTTAGGCATTTATTTCACCCCGGTACATTCGCAACCAATCGTGCCGATCATAGCATATGGTGCAATATGTGCGGTGACTGTTGGTCGAATGTATTATGTGCAGAGAATTCGGTAACCGGGCATTACTGAATGTCTTCAGATTTATCAGTCGACTGTTTCACTTCTACTCAAGCGCGCAGGCGAAGCAAACCTGCTCAGGTTCCGCGTGACAGCGGAATCTCCATCGCGCGAAAGTAGCCAAGGGTGGCTTGCCGGTGGGAAGCCCAGATGGAATCGCCTCGTTGTCTCCCGAATGCCAACTTCATAACAAGGAGGATACGATGAAGGGACTGTGACTGTGCAGAAATCGTTGGAGAAGCGGATACGAATCAGTACCGTGTGGGCCGGCTCAGAGTATTGAGTGCACCGTGAACATATCCGCCACGGCGCGGATTCCACCGAGTGCTTATCCGCGACCGGCGATCAGGCGGCTTCTCACGGTATCAATCGCCGCCAGGTCGATGCAGGTCCATGCCATCGCCATCGCTCCTTCCACCAATGCCTTATCCGCATCCGGAGTGATGCAATGCGCGGTAAATTCTGGCTGGTGGTTGACGGCGGGGAGAGAATTGATGCCGACCATTGGGTGGATGGATGGCATGGCCCGAGAAACATTGCCCATATCGGTTGAACCGGTAGGACGGGTTTCCCATTCTCCCAGGTTAGGGAACGGTCGCCCCAGCGCCTCGGAGTTGCTGCGGTAAAGAGCAGCCATGTCTGCGTCGTGGTGCATCTCGGCATAAGGTTTATCTCCACCGGTGAAGGAGACACTTGCGCCCGTGGCCAGTGCACCGGCTTCGAAGCAACGATAAACCCGTGGGCGCAACTCCTCCAGTTGATCCAAAGTCTCGGAGCGCACGATGTACCTGGCCGCGGTGTGGGCCGGAATCACGTTCGGTGCTGCACCGCCGTTGGTCACGATGCCGTGAATCCGATCTGTGGAGCGGATGTGCTGGCGGAGCAACCCCAACGCCGTTTGCGCAATGGTCAGCGCATCGGCTGCATTCACGCCCAACTCGGGAAACGCTGAGGCGTGGGACTCCTTGCCGGTGCACTGAACCTCAAACATGGATGCGGCGATCATCTTTGCCCTGAGCATGTCGAAAGGCGCCGGATGCACCATCATGGCGGCGTGAATGCCGTCGAAGGCGCCACGCTCAAGCATCAGAATCTTTCCGCCTGCGTTCCCAACCTCCTCGGCGGGCGTGCCGATCACGCTGATTGTCAGGCCGAGTTCGTCCGCCACCTTGGCTGCAGCAAGCGCCGCGCCAACGGCGGAGGCGGCAATGACGTTATGCCCGCAGGCATGGCCGATGCCGGGAAGGCAGTCGTACTCGGCGCAAATCCCGATATGCAGAGGGCCGGAACCAGCTCGAGCACGGAAAGCCGTGGGAAGATCGCAGATACCCTTTTCCACGGCAAAACCGGCCTCATCAAGGAATTCGCACAGCCAGGTGGAGGCCTTCTCTTCCTCAAAACCAACCTCCGGGTGAGCGTGGATGCGATGGCTGAGCTCGATGAGCTCATGGCGGTCACCGTTGAAGCGTTCCTGCGCGGCGGACTTGGCATCCATGGTTGTTCTCCTCTTTTCCCGTTGATCTCGCGCCGAACGACAACGCTGCGCGTGGGGCACGCGTGCAAGTAATTATAGCGAGCAATGCGGGCGCGATTTCCATGCGCTCATTCTCGATCCATCGCGGACGAGCGGGATTCAAGGATCGATTGAACAATTTGCTTTACATCGCAGCTTTCCGTGAATACGATTCGATGTAAATTGAAACGGGCAGTGTTCCCTCTGCCGAGCTTCCCGCGCGATTGGTCTTTGCGTGGTCCTTCACAGGCAGCAGACAGGAGCGACAAGCGGCGAGAATCTTCCTTGAGCCTTCCGGCTCCAATATTCTGAAAGAAAGGCGAGCGTAGATGGATAGCGAAAGCCAGCAGCACTCTGTCGCATCAGCGTCCGGGATAGCAAGAAGACCAGGCTGGCCGGCGCTGCTCCTCGGCCTGATCCCGTTCGTCGCCTTGTGTTTCACGGTCAGCCTGTGGGACCACATCTACCCCATGGTGGCGGGCCTGCCATTCAACATCTTCTGGATCATTCTGTGGACTCTGCTCACCCCGCTTTGCATGTGGGGAGCTTATCGCTGCGACCGGCGCAAGGCTGCGGAGAAGGCGCCGGGATTGCGCACGGGTAATCGATGAGCGCTTCTGCCACTGCCCTGCTGATCATTCTTAGCATCGTCGGCGCCGGCTCATTGATTGGATTCCTTGCCGGCAGCCACCGGCAGATGGACCTCGAGCAGTGGTCTGTCGCCGGCCGGGGATTCGGCCCGGTGCTGATCTGGCTGCTGATGGCCGGTGAGGTTTACACCACCTTCTCCCTGCTTGGCGCCAGCGGATGGGCCTATTCGCGCGGCGGCCCCACGCTCTACATCCTGGCGTACATGACACTCGCTTACGTGGTCTCGTTTTACGTTCTGCCGCCGCTGTGGGAGATCGCGCGATCAAAAGGCTTGCAGACCCAGCCCGATTTCTTCAGGGAGTGTTACGGCAGCCGGACGCTGGCCGCCCTGGTCGCTTTCGTGGGCGTGGTCTGCCTGATTCCTTATCTGCAATTGCAGCTTAAGGGAATGGGCATCATCGTCGAGGTGGCAAGTTTCAGCTCCATCAAACGCCCCGAAGCGATGGTGATAGGAGCGGCGTTGGTGGCGAGCTCCGTATTTGCCAGCGGCATGCGGGCCGTGGCGTGGGTCAGCGTGCTGAAAGACACTCTGTTGCTGGGCTCAGTCGTAGTCATTGGCATTGTGGTGCCCCATCACTGGTTTGGCGGAATAGGCCCGATGTTCAAAGCGCTGATTCACGCGCACCCGCAGTACCTCACCATGCCCGGCGCCTCGAAATCGATGGGGCATGCCTGGTATCTCTCGACCGTTCTGCTCACGGCGCTCGGAGCCTTCATGTGGCCGCACGCTTTCGGCGCCAGCTTCACCGCCAGGAGCGCGGCCACGCTGCGCCGCAACGCTGTGGTGATGCCTTTGTACGGCATCCTGCTGCCCTTTGCGGTATTTGTCGGCTTTGCCGCGGTGATGGTGGTTCCCGGGCTTACCGACGGTGACCTGTCGTTGCTGACGCTGGTGCGCCAGACATTTCCAGCATGGTTCCTGGGAGTTGTGGGCGGAGCGGGAGCGCTCACGGCCATGGTGCCATCGGCCATCCTGACGCTCACGGCCGCCACGCTCTTCGCCAAGAATCTCTATCGTCCTATCCTTTCGCCCGGAATGAGTGACGCCCAGGTTGCCAGGCTGGCCCGTCGATCGGCTGTTGTGTTCATGGCGGCATCCCTGTATTTTGCGCTTACCAGCTCGAAGACGATTGTGGCGCTGCTGTTGATCGGTTACGCAGGCGTGGCACAGTTTTTTCCCGGCGTGGTGCTGGGACTTTTTTGGCGGCGTGCGAACTTACGCGGTGTTTCCTGCGGGCTGGTCGCCGGTATCGCCGCGGCCGCATTTCTGATTCTGACCGGGCGCGATCCGTTCATGGGACTGAATGCGGGGTTTGTAGCCCTGGCCGCCAATCTGGTGGTGACGATTCTCGTCTGCTTGATTGGCCCGGTGCGGCCTGGCGGACCGCCGGTGGCCCTCCAGCCTTGATGCCGGCTGCGCACTCCAGCTCCTGGAAATGCATACTGCCGGTCAGGCGCTCGTGCGCTCCAGGGCAGTGACTACGCTTTTCCCCAGCCACCACCGCCGGGCGACTCAATGCGCAGGCGGCTTCCGGCAGGCAGTGCGCGCGTGCATTTACCGGGAAGAGTGTTCTCCACCCCATTGACGATGCTTGTCGACTTACCGGCTGCTCCGTTTCCACCGCCCGCCAATCCCCACGGCGGCATCGTGCGACGGTCGGCAAGGAGAGTAACCTGCGCATCGCCGAGCAATTCAATTTCGCGCACCAGCCCGTCTCCGCCGCGGTTGAGGCCGGTTCCTCCTGAGCCGCGGCGCAAGGCATAGCGCACCACGCGGAAGGGGTAAGCGTATTCGAGAGCTTCGACCGGTGTGTTGAGGGAGTTGGTCATGTGAGCGTGATGGCCGCTCGCACCAGCGCCTGCGGGTGAACCACCCAGACCGCCGGCGATGGTTTCGTAATAGGTGTAAGGCAGTCCGGAGCGCGGATCGACGCCGCCGATAGTCAGATTGTTCATGGTTCCGGAACTTGCGGCAGGAATGCGTCCGGGCAGCGCCTGTGCCAACGCCCTGAGAATGGTGTCGACGATCCGCTGCGAGGTCTCGACATTTCCGCCGGCGACTGCGGCCGGAGCTACAGCGTTCACCACCGTTCCCTCGGGCGCAATCACCTGCACGGGGCGCATGAGACTGGCAGTCGCGATTGCGCCCGCAGGCATGAGGCAGCGAAAAACGTAGAAGACCGCTGCCCAGGTGATGGCGTAAACGGCATTGATATTTCCCGGAACCTGCGCGTCGGTTCCGGTGAAGTCGACTTCCACGCATCGGCGAACGGGATGGTTGCAGATGGTGACTCGGATGCCGACGGGCTTGGTTCTTACGCCGTCATCGTCGAGAAAGTCCTCAGCTTTCCACTTGCCTGCCGGCAGGCCGGCCAGCACTTGCCGCATCTGCCGCTCCGACCCCTCAATCATGGCGCGCACTCCGCGCAGCAGGCGGGCGTGGCCAAAGCGGCGCACCAGTTCCAGCATGCGCGCCGCACCTATGCGGCAGGCGCCCAGTTGCGCGGTCAGGTCGCCTTCGCGCTCCCTGGGGGTGCGCACGTTGGCCAGCAGAATCGTCAACACCGTCGCATCCATTCGGCCTCTGTGCATGAGCTTGACCGGAGGAATGCGAATGCCTTCCTGCACAATCTCGCGGCACGGACCCATGGAGCCTGGATGCACTCCCCCTACATCGGCATGGTGGGCGCGATTAGCTACGTAAAACGCAGGCCGCGTTCGGTTGGGTAGAAAGACGGGCGCAACCATCGTAATGTCGGGCAGGTGAGTTCCACCGCGATAGGGATCGTTGAGCAGGGCCACGTCGCCCGGCGCCAGGCTAAGTGCCTCAAGGACCGCGCTGACTGACATGGGCATCGAGCCCAGGTGAACCGGCATGTCGTCACCCATGGCGATCAAGTCGCCCTCGGCGGAAAACACGGCGGAGGAGTAATCGCGGCGCTCCTTTATGTTGGGTGAGAAGGCAGTGCGGCGCAGAGCCGCTCCCATCTCCACGGCAATTGAGTGGAGCGCGTGACCCACGACGGCCACCTCGGCTGGATTGGGCGCACTCCGGCTCATGCGCGTCCTCCGGGCTTGGCTTTGCGAGCCAGAACAAGATTGCCGAAAGCGTCCACAGCCGACGACCATGCGCTCGGCACATAGGTGGTGGCGCTCAGTTCCACAATCACGGCAGGTCCGGCGATACGATCGCCGGGTTTGAGTTGCTGCCGGTCGTACAGCGCAGCGCGCCGCCATCGGCCCTCTTCAAACACGCGATGTGCGCCTATTCGCGCTAGGCCCCCATCGCCCCGCGTCAAGGATGCCGGCGTGTGCCGTGGCTTGCGCGTTCTGACCACTGCCTGCACGCGCAGAGTGACGATCTCGACTGCACGCGCGAGATCGGCATACCCGTAAATGCGCGCGTGCAGACTGTGGAACCGAGCCACAGCATCCGCACTCCAGTCGACGCGCAGTTCGAAGCCCTGGCCCTGATAGCGCAGATCGGCTGAACGCGACAACCGCGGCCTGGCGCCTTCCGCACGGAAGATTTCTCGCGCGTCTGCCTCCAGGTTCCGGAAGATTCCCTCAATTTGAGAGCTGCCGGGCGCAAGCATCACTGTGCGTGAGAACTCGCGGCGCAGGTCGGCGTCGAGAATGCCGAGCGCAGAGAGCGCGCCGGGCGCCGCGGGGACGAGTACGCGCCGAATGTCCAGCGCCGAGGCCAGGGCGCAGGCATGCAGCGGGCCCGCCCCACCGAAGGCCAGCAGCGTGAAAGCGCGCGGGTCAAATCCGCGCTCGACCGAAACCCGCCGCAAGGCACTCTCCATGGCGGCGTTCACCACGCGCACAATGCCTTCGGCCACATCCTCGACACGATCGAAGCCGCTAGTGCCGCTGGTGCCGCTGGTGCCGCTGGTGCCGCAGGGTCCGCTGAGGCCGCTGAGCGCCTGCCGCGCGCGCGCTTCGTTGAGCCGCATGGCCCCACCCAGAAAGTGGTCTGCATGCAAACGGCCCAGCACCAGATTGGCGTCCGTCGCGGTGGCTCCGCCGCCACGGCCATAGCACGCTGGCCCGGGATCAGCGCCGGCAGACTGTGGGCCCACCTGCAATGCGCCTGCCGCATCCATCCAGGCCAGCGACCCGCCTCCTGCGCCCACGGTGTGAATGTCAAGCATGGGTACGCAAACCGGCAATCCGGCGACCTGTCCTTCAATGCTCGTCGACGGCTCGCGGCTCGCGTCCAGAAGGCAAACGTCCGTCGATGTGCCGCCCATGTCAAAGCTAAGTACTTGCTCGATGCCCGCGATGCGAGCCACGCTGAGCGCACCGATAACGCCTCCGGCAGGTCCTGAGAGAATGGTGCGCACCGGTTCGCGTGCCGCTGCCCGCGCCGAGAGAATGCCGCCCGACGATTGCATAATGCTGAGCCGTGCCTCTCTTCGCGCAAGGCTCGCCTCAAGAGCGTCGATATAGCTTTGCATGCGCGGCACAAGATAGGCGTTCAGTACGACTGTGGCCGCGCGCTCGTACTCGCGAAACTCCGGCAGAATTTGGTGCGAGAGCGAGACCGGCAGCCCCAGCGCCGCCAGCGCCGCCGCCACCGCGCGCTCATGCGCCGGATTGGCGAAGGAGTAAAGCAGCGACACGGCAACGGACACCGCCCCAGAAGCCCGAATCTGCCGTCGCAGTTTCGCCAGTGCATCTCCGCTCGGTGCGCGTAGCACCGCGCCGTCGGGCCCAACCCGCTCCTTGAGGCCAAAGCAGCAACTCTCCTGGGCAATGGGCGCCGGCCTGTGGAGATCCCAGTTGTAAAGGCTGGGCCGCGCCTGGCGGCCGATGGCGAGCGTGTCTTCAAATCCTGCAGTCGCGACGAAGGCCACCTTGGCGCCCTTGCGCTCGATCAGCGTGTTTGTGGCCACCGTGGTGCCATGGCGCACGTCAATCGCGCACGCAGGCTTTCGAATCTGCTCAAGGGCATGGAGAATCGCGCGGCCCGGATCGTCAGGCGTGGAAGGCACCTTGACCACCTCAAGCCGGCCGCCGGCACGGTAGACGCAGTCGGTAAACGTGCCACCGGTATCGACCGCGATGATGAGTCGGGAGTGACCGGGCTGCGCCATGGCAAGGTCAAGATATCAGTTGCAGCCCATCATTGCGGCTCCAAATCGTCAGGGAATGAAAAGGGGAGAACCTCCGCGGTCGAGCAGCGCCTATCGCAGAGACGCCATGATTGGGACAAATTCATTGGTTTTGTTCTCTTCCCGGATTACTCCGCGGCAACTGGAGGCCACCTGCGACGTCTTCCGTGTCAATTAGGCAATTGCATACACTCAATACGGATTATCTGCACGACCGTTATCCTGGGGAGAAATGTAGGTCCCCTCCTCGCGGTCCCAAAGATAGACATTGGAGAAAAAGACCTGATCCATCGGCCTCGCGTTCTCGTGCAGAAAGTCAAGTAACTCAGGCTGGGCGACCAGGCGGTAAGGGATATCGCTCACCACGACCCAGACCCGCGGTGCATTTGCGAAGGCGGTGCGCAGCTGATCTACGTTGTCGATCAAGCGCCCTCCCCCCCAGCGGTCAACGACCTGGCCATTGTTCTCGTAGATTTCGTCAAAGCTGACGCGAGGCGAGAAGAAATAGTCAGCAGCGCGCCCGAGGGTAACGGCCGCGCCCTGGGGCTGGGTGCACACGACCATATCGTGGGGTCGCAGATGCTGCCGCACGTACTTATAGGCCAGCAAGTCGGACCGGCTGATTCTGGTGTTAAATGATCGAGCTATGCGGCCAGGTTGGTAGCTGAGGAACATAGCAGTGATCACAAATGCGCATCCAGTTTGCGCCAGCATGGCCGGTCGCATGTCCGTGGTCCGCAATACCAAGTCCGCCATTGTTTTGAAGATATCGACAGCGGCAATGACGGCAAGTAGCATCAGCAGGGGGTAGATGTGATAGCTGTACCGCGTTGCGATTTGCATGACAAAGAGGGATGTGACCACGAGCGCAATGAGGACATAGGACGACAAAAATACCATCATGCGGTTCTTTCGGGCCATCCAAAAGGGGACACCGAGAAAGAAAAAGGCCGCGAAGATTACATTCAGGCGCCCATCACCCGCAAAAAATGCGGTAGAGAAATAGGGAAGATCGGAGTAGTGAAGCGAGATGATTGAGCGGCAAGTCTCACCGATTCCTACGAATGGAGTGAGGCACATGATCGTAAATACGCCCACGTCGAGCAGGACGATTGAAAGAAGCGCAGCAAGCCCGAAGAAATGGCTCCAGCGCTGACGCACAGAATAGCGCGGCCCCACAAACAGGTAGCAAAGACAAAAACTCGGCAGCAAAAGAACGCCCACCTCAATGGTGAGACATGTGGCCATGAAGGTCACAAACGCGAGGATCTGGTAGCGTGGCTGATTGTCTTTGATGAAGCCCTTGATGAAGAAATAAAGTGACAACAAGACGAGGAATTGTCCCTGCTGGTAATAGCGGACGTTTCTCGACACAAAGATGATCCACGGATTGAAGGCGATTAAAGACGCGAACAAGAGCCCGATGCCGGGCCTTCCTAGGATATCCTTGCAGAACTTGTAGCCAAACGGGATAAGTGCGATGCCGAACAGAGCAGCGGGCAATCGCCCGATTGCGGGCGAATTGCCAAAGATGGCGATGAAGAGTGCGACCAGGTAATGGTAAAGGGGACTTCGCGAATACCAGATACCGGTTAGGTACTCGGGAGCGCCTGTTCTGACGATGCCCATCGCCGCTTCCATTGAAGCGAACTCGTCGCTGTGAAAGCCCTGGAAGCCAAGAGCCCAGAGCCGCAAGAATGCCCCCAGCAGTGTGATGACCGCGACGGCCACCAATACAAGCGTGCGACGACGTTGCCACACTGAAGTTTGACCAGTGCCGGAGCTCATCTCGCCCGGTACAGGCTTGGGGGGATTTGCCAGCATGCTGCGAACTTGAAACAAGAGCGTAATCGTCAGGCACGAGGAGGCAATGAGAATCCCGATCCACAACTCTCGCGAGTAGAAAAGCACCTTCCAGTAGGAGGCAGCCAGCCGAAAGTCAAGCAGATACGCCGCCAACATAAGCCCCAACGACGGTATGAAACATCCAGAAGCCGGGCTAAGTGCCGCTCGCATGGACCAGATAGAGCCAGTTCCCCACCGGGCGGCCAGAAGCCAAAGGATCAAAGCACCTGCAACTCCTGTGAGGAGGCAAGGCACAAGCTCCCAGTAGTAACGAGCCCCGACCGACGTATATGGGAGGTATGAGCGGCCGAGAGTTTCAGCGTCGTAGGTGGTAAATGCTCTTAGAGCGACGGCGTTGTTCCATTTCGAATCGTCCCAGGACTTGTTGATCCAGCCGCGTGTCGCAAACGAAGAAACCTTCCAACTGCAGTCACTGCGAAGGGTAATCGGCTGCTTCGAATCACGTGCGTAGATTGCGCCATCAAGAAAGAATCGGAGCGGAAGCGACGGCAAGGCGGACGGTTCGGGCGGACGAATGTAGACGGCAATCACGTTATCGCCGGTATCAAGGAATGGGGTGATATCGTACATATCGACGAAGTTCGCCGGAGTACGTTCCCCTATAAAACTGCCGTTGACAAAGATGGCGTAATGCTGAGGAGTGGTGATGCGCACCCAAGCTTGCCGCGGAATCGACGAAAGGTCAACAGTCTTTCGAAACAAGAACTGAGCAGAGTTAGCGGTTTGTCCTGTCAGCCAGTCTCCATTCAGGCCGGCGCGAAAGAGATTGGGGTCAGTCACTACTTTTAGGTTTGCAGTGGAACCCGGCATCAGCACAGCGTTGTTCCAGGTAATGTCGTCATACCCCGGGTCGAACCAGGGATTTCCGCCTTGATATCGCTCCAGCGGGCTGACCTTCCAGGTGGCATCGCTATTCAGCGAAATCGACCGGCCATCTCCATAATCGATGGAGCCTTCCACGACGATTCTCGCCTGATCGCGCTCCGATTCCGACCAGATGGCGATGACGTTCTTTCCCGGCACCAGGGCAGCGTTCAAGTTATAGAACGTGCCAAGCTTCCAGTCGGGCGTAGCATCCCACTCAACCTCTGGATAGTTCTGGTTGTGGAACTCCGGTTCATCGGCTACCCTTTGCGCAGTTTCACTCTGCCCGGCCTGAAAGGGGAATGTGTTCCGGTCTGAATGATGGTCGTAGCCTATCTCTTTTCCGTTGACATAGACCTCGTAGTCGTTGTCTGCTGACAGGCAAAGCCAGGAATTTGCCGGCTGTGAATCGAGATAAAGGGTCTTCCTGAAGTAGGAACGTGTGACGTTCCCACCGGGATTGCGGATCCAGCTGGCCTTTGAGAATGCGGGATAAAACTCTTTGGCGGGGGATACGAATGCACGAAAATACACGTATCCCCATAGCATTCCGGAGATGAGCACCAGGCCGGCAAGCGCGAGCCATGGCCTCTTACCAGAGCGTAGGCTCAACGGTCCTGCGATAGAAACGAAAGGCCTTTTCATATTCACCCATCTCATAGGCACACCAACTAAGGTGTACATATGCCTGGCCAATTACAGTTATTGAAGGCAAGCGGTAGGTTTTTAGTATCTGAAGTAGTTGCCGGGCGTTGTCGTTGGCGCCTCCCAGATTTGCGACTTGGAGATATCCGATTTGAATCTCATAGATCGCCTTTAAGTTGATTGGCTCAAAACGCAGAGCGGAGTTCCACGAAGCAACAGCATCCCCAAATCGGCCCTGCGCAAACTGGTTGATAGCGAGATTTGTGAGTGTGGCAGACAGGCTGTGGAGGGCGATGGGGTCATTGGGAGCTAGTCGTAGCGCTTCCCTATAATCCAATTGCGCCTGCTCGTACTGCTTTGCATCAAAATGTACGTTGCCGAGATAGATATAAAAGTCCGGGCTGTCGCGGTCAAGCAACTGGTAGCGAATCTCTCCAAGTTGCTCATGATAGTGACTGTTCAAGGCTGAGACAGGCAGCCACTTTGCGGCGTTTGAGAGACTCCGCAACGCGTGAGCGTAAAGCCCCTGTGCGGAGAGTACTTCGGCTTCGCGCAACAGGTAATTGCAGACGCAAATTGGTATCGCTGCCAAGGCAACTAGCGTACTGGCCGCAAGGCAAAACACTCCGGCCTGCGACCGGAAGAGCCCAAGCCGAAAAACTCCAGGAGCCAAGTAGGCGGCTGCAAGGAGCAGAATGCATGCGGCCCAGGCCAGCGGATAGGCCGATCCCATGAAGTCGAGGAATTCATTGCTGTAGCCGAAGCCAATGATGGAGGTATCGAGATTGGCGACGGCAATGTATTCGACGTTGGGAATGCTAAACTGCATCACCTCGATTTGCCTGGGCATCGGCAACATTTGTGAATTCCGCTTCCAGCTTCGCATCTGATCGGGAATCGAGAGCAGGGTTTCATTAACCAGTAAGTTGTTGGTTGACTGCAGTTCAGTAGCGACATAGGCGGCTTGCCTATCCCAGAGCATGACTTCATAGGGAAACAGTCCAACGAGCAGCAGCCAGCCGAGCGCCAGCCATGAAATTCTCTTCTGCCATTCAGTGTTCCACCACATGACGAAGCATGTTATGCCAACCAAGGCGGACATGACTTGATATGGCAGCTGGAAAATGCTTGTGGTGGGGAAGCGGATTCCTCCAAATGATCCCGTGACCTGAGGTAGCCTGAACCAAGGCAGGAACGCACAGGCAATGAGAATCGCCGCGCCGGCAAAGGTGAGCCAACGGGTGAGAAAGTCCTTTTCGATGACGTTCTTTGCAGCGGTGTTGAGATTCTCGGTAGTCCTGAACAGTTTCATAGGGAGTTAACGTTACAACAGAGTCGAAACGCAACAGGGAATCAACCCAGGCGGTGTTCCCGATAGAGCATCAACGCGTACTTGAAGACCGCGGGAGCGAGCTGAGCGGCTTGTTGATCAGCTGCGATATGAGCGCGATAAATAAGTGCAATCACTACCATCGGATAGCTAACAACCTTCTTTTTTCCAAAGAAATTGGTTTCTCCTCCGCGACCCGTCCGCACATTGTATTGGTCACTGATCTCTCCGCTGGGAGAGATCAGGCTCTTCTCCCATGCCCAGCCTTTATCTGTGGCAGCGCGAACGCGTGCGCTGAGTGCCGAATGGGGAAAGTAAATCAAATACCAGTCGAAGACATCGAGACTCACAACCTGATAGTTCGAATCGGCTCCTTCCTCTCCGGACAGCCTGTTCAACTCAGGAAAGACACCATTCGGTTGCTGAAGATCGAGCACGTGCTGCAGATATTGATCGCCTGCGGCCGCGTAATGACTGTTGCCGGTGAGGCGCCCGAGCAAGACAAGACAGAACCCCGCCGCGGCCACCTGGTTGGATGTTCCTTCGCGATGCTGATACCACCGCTGGCGCACCATGTTATTCGGGTTAATCAGCCAATGACCCGCGCGATCGAGCTTGGGGACATAGGCCTGCAATTTTGACTGATATTGCGAGGCAAAAGGACTGTCGAGGATGACATAGTAAGAACGAATCGTAAAAGCAACGAACGCGGCAGTTTCCGCGTAGCCGGATTCACCGAAATTGCCTTCCGGCCCCTGGTGTGCGAAGCCGTAGTCGATGGCGCGTATGCCGATATCGATCATGGAGCTGTCGTTCTCGGCTATGCCCCTTGCAATAATCCCGAGCGCATCACGCTGTGTACCGACATCAAAGCGGGGAACGGAGCGGTCACCGCTCTCGAATCGCTTGTTTGATCCCGTCGCTCCTTGCGCGTCGTACTGGTTTGGTGAGAACTTGAGATGCACTAACGTGCGGAACAGCGGATCTTGCATAATTTGCTCTTCCGTCACCGCATTCGCACCGAAGGCAGGCGGTGCAGCCGCCACGGCGCCAAGGGTGAAGCAAAGGCACAGCATCATGATTCTCATTTGTTCCCTCCTTGCGGATGCAGTCCGCAATTTAAAAACCCGTTGCCATTGAGTCGGTACAATGAGTAACTTCATTTTTGGAGATTTTGCTGAACGGTTGACGGGGGATTGAGATCCAATCCTGCGGCTTTTCTTATATCCAGCAGATCAATTGCGTAGTCATGAACGGCCTGCAGATAATCAGTTTGCGCCTGGAGAAGATTCTGACGGCTATCTTCGACATCCAGACTCGTCGTTTTCCCGTTCTGGTAGCTCAGTTCGCCCACGCGCAGACTCTCAGTGGCGAGTTTTACATTGGCGGACTGAACCTCGATAATCTCACCCGATTCTTCGAGTTTGGTCAGATCCTGAGCCAGTTCAGTGTCGATTTGCAGCCGAAGATCTCCCACCTGTGTGCTGATCACTTCGCCCTGAATCTTCGCCTGCTTCCGCGTGTGCCCGTGCGACGCACCCAGCAAGGGCACAGTCAGATTGAGCTGGACGTCGTAGGTCGATAAGGGAAAGTTGACGCCTCCCTGGGTAATGTCGTAATGGACATATTCGCCATTGGCCTGCAGAGTGGTCGGATTTCGTGCTCCATCAATCTTGATGGTGTTGTCCTGGATCTTTTCGGAAAGAAGCATCTTTTTCAGATCCAGGCGATTTTCATCGGCATGCTGCTGGAGTTCCTTGAAGTTGAAGGTCTCCGCGGGCTGTTCGAGTTCACCGGCCAGGTTGAAGCTGCGCAACAGATCGAGGCCTGCAAGACGGGCGAGCGTCTCCTGGTCCTGATGCAACAGTCGCGTGCTGCGAATGATTTGTGGCTGCGTGTTGGCCAGGCGGACTTCGGAGCGCATCACGTCGAAATTCGCGATTTTTCCTTGCTGATAGAGCTGTTGCGATTCCTTGAGGTGTTCACGTGCTGCGGTCTCGGATGCGAGGTTCAATTCCAGCGACTTCTGGTCGAAGAGCACGTCATAGTACGCGCTCATCACGTTGTAGGTGACATCGAGCTGCGCCTGGGCAAGATCAAGTTCCGCCGATTCTACTTCGAGACTGTTGCGAGTTACGATGCGGCCAAGCTTGGGAAGCTCAAAGAGCTTAGTATCGACTGCCCCCTCAACACCCCAGCCAGGACCGGAGATATACTCCTGAGGTGTCTCCACCCCGAGGGCGGCGGTTGGACTACGGCTTACGTAGGTTCCGGCCGGCCCAGCGCCCAGGGTGGGGGAGCGATCGGAGCGAGACTGCAGCACTACCTGCTGTGCTTTTTGGATATTAAGCTTCGCGACCGCTACCGGAGTACTCAGATCCATCGCACGATTGAGCAACTGCTGCAATGTGTACGTAGGGGACTGGGGGTTGTTGTTCTGGCTGTAAAGCAGGCCGGAGCAGAGGGCTAGAGCGATGCAGGGAAGAACGCTTTTTTGCATAGAAACCTGTCTGGAGCTGCCAAGCGATTAGAAAGAAGGCGATGTCGCCAATGGTGAACCACAGGCGAGCTGCGAGTGCGAGTGCGAGCCCCAGTGCCGGCGGGTAAAAGGGTGAGAGCAGCAAAACTAGAACACCCTCTCGAACGCCGAAACCCGACGGGGCAAATAGGGCTATGAAGCCAAGCGTGTAAGCAAGGGCGAAAGTGGGAACCAGCGCCAGGAAATGGCTCGCCGGAAAAGTGCTGATGGAAAGAATAAGTAGCCCGAACGCGAGCCCATAGACCAGCCAGCAAAGAATGTTCCAGCAGAAAAACCGGATCCGGTCTGCGGGCCGAAGGGCGCGCGCGATTTCGTGGGCGCCAAGTTTTTTGGCCAAGGGGCCCATGCAGCGAACGCAAAATTTCGGTACGACCAAAGGAAGCAAGAAGACGCACAGCCCGACCAGAAGTACAGGCAGTGAGAGAGCCTTCCCTTTCAGCGCACTTGTGGAGCACAGATAAATGCTACCGAGAAAAAAGGCCGCAGAGATGGAGAAGATTTGAGTGACGACGCCGCTCGCGACAACTTTTGAGCGGGGTAATCCTTCCTTTTCGCAAAGGTAGATCATCCCTAGCAGGCTCCAGACCTTTCCCGGCAGGTAGCGCCCGAGGTTTGAGATGTACCAGATCTCAAAGGCTCTTCTAAATCGCAGACTCAGGTCGAAGCTACACAAGAGTCTCGTCCAGACATACACCACGAGTAGGAACGCGGCGAACAGCGCGACGAAGGACGACGCCAGCAACATGGGCGAAATTGTCCAATGATACTGGCGAAGCTGCGCGCAGTGCCGCCACACGGCCGGAATGACAACGGCCAGAATCCCAATTGGTATCAAGGCACTCGCGATGCGCTTCACTTGTGCGCGGGTTGGCCTCATGTGGACGCGTGCTCCCGGTAGGTGACATGGTCACCCGGCTCAAGCGCATCCTGCCCGGAAGTGACCACTACGTCTCCTGGGGCGAGTCCGTCATATATCTCGGTCATCTTGTCACTTGTAGCGCCAAAGCGCACGGGCTGCACCTGAAGTTTGGACTTGTGCACAACCAGGACGAGTCCTTCGCCGCCCGAGAAGCTAATGATTGAGCCGGCAGGCACGGCGAGCGCTTCGTGGCTTGCAGAGATGCGGGCGTAGCCCTGCATTCCTTGGGCCAGCGAAACACCTTTCGGCAATTGCGTTATTTCAACCCAAGCACTGAATGTAGGAGCCTGCTGATTGGGGACTCCGGCGCGTTGCGAAGCACCTTGCACGGATGGATTGATTTTTACGATCGTTCCATGGAAGTCCTGCTGGGGATAGGCATCGAGATAAACGTCTGCTTGCTGGCCGACGTGCACGTTGGCAAAGTAGCTCTGGTCGAGCATGGCCTGAAATTCTATGCCGTGCGCAACCGCCAGCAGTTGCTGTCCGTCGCCGCGCGTGACCTCGCCGGGATTGATGTCGCGGGCGATGACCACGCCATCGGAAGGCGCGTAAATCTTGGTCTCCTGCAAATCCTTCCGCCGTGCATCCAAGTCGGCGCGTGCCGAGTCCACCTTGGCCTCAGCTTGGCGAATGTCATCGCTGGTTGAGAACTTGGCCATGTTCGCGTTTTCCAATGCAGAGGTGTACGACGCGGCGGAGGCGCGGTAATTCGACTCGTAGGTTTCCAGTTCATCGCGGGGCACGGCGCCCTGTGCAAATAGCCGCTTCTCGCGATCCAGTTGCTCCTTTGACGTCTGGAGATCTCCCTTGGCCTTATCCAAGTCTGCCTCTTCTTCGCGCACTACCTCAGGGCGGGAGCCCGACTTGAGCTTGGCAAGATTAATTTGAGCAATACGCAGGGTAGCTTGCGCCATGTTGACCGAATTGACTGCGTAAGCAGGGTCCAACTCAATCAGTAGTTGACGGCTATTTACATTCGCGCCCACATCGACCAATACCTTTGAGACCAGGTTCGGAGATCGGGTGCTGATACTAACCAGTTGAAGCGGCGAAATAAAGCCCTCTCCCATCATGATCTGGGATAGTTGGGACGGCTCAGTCTTGCCTATATCTACGGGGATAGGTTCCCCGAGATGGCGCAACATTGCCGGATAGCCGAAGGGAGTGGGATACAGACGGCTGCTAGAAGATTTGTAACTCGGAAATACCACCAAGGCACCGAATACTAAGACAGCAGCTAGCGAAAGAGATCCTGAGATGATCAAATTCTTGGACATATTATTTCTCACCTTGCCGCTTGCAAGCATTGCGAATAGCAGTGCAAAAGTTTTTCCGTGAGCACCTTCCAGTCAAACTTCTGTTGCACATATGACCTTGCAGTACCCCCGAGCTTTTTTGCCAATCCGTCTTCCATGAAGATGCGAAGAACAGCATCCGCCAAGGCGTCTGGATCCTGCTGCGGAACCAGCAGCCCCGTCTCACCGTGAACGACGACGTCTCCAATGCCACCAACGTTTGTTGCGACCACCGGCTTGCTGAATAGCATAGCCTCGATTAATACGACCCCTAAGCCCTCGGTATCTCCAGAACTGTCCACGATTGAAGGCAATACGAAAACATTGCAATTTTCGTAGTGTTCTTTCAATGCCTCTTTCGTAACGATTCCTTTTATCTCGACGTGATCATGAATTCCGAGTTGCCAGGCAATAGAACGAATCCGAGCTGCCTGGTCCCCTTCGCCAATGATGAGCAACCGGGCATCTGTCTGGGCAATGATCTTTGGCATGGCCCGTACCAGAAACTCAACTCCCTTGCGCTCAATGAGACGCCCCACAAACAAGATTTCCTTTTGGCCGGAATGAGTGGGTAATGTTCTGAGTTCGTCCAGCGGCCCCTTGACTGTCCATCCATAGGGGATGATCTCGGCCTCGATTTCTCCTAGAGCGCTAATCTGAGCGGCAGTGAAGCTGGAATTAGCGGTAATGCCATCGGCCCTTCTCAACACAAAACGGAGGAAAGGGCGTACGTAGCCAAATCTGCGCATGAGCAGCAGTTCAGCTCCGTGGAAGGTGCAGACCAGTTTTGCCCGAGAAACCTTCTTGCCCACTACGCCAAACAGACCGTGCGGGAAGGGCCAGTGCACGTGGATGATATCGTAACGCTGGCTTCTGCACTCGCGAAAGGTGGCGAATACGCCGGACGCAATATAAAAAAGAGCGATGAACCGGTAGAAAGGGTTTTTGACCCGCGTTGGTGCGCCCTCTTCGTGGGTGAGGTTCTCCCACTTTTTAAAGAAGTAGCGAAAACGTCTAACGCGCACGCCGCCGGCCTCTTGCTGAGGGATTCCACGATAGGAGGGCGCCAGTACGGTGACATCGCAATTGGCTTGGCGCAAATGCCGAATTGACTCGACAAGGAAAGATGCGGACGGATCGCCGTCCCATCGTGGATACACGGATGAAATAAAGAGCACCTTCATGATTTAGGGCTCCTGGCTTTCCGGCGAGTTCATCGCTCCCAATCCATAACGCCGCACCACCATGAGTGCCCTGTATAAGGCGGCTGCGGCCATCACGACGGCGATTGAAAACCCCAGCGGCCAAACCGGTCCAACCTGGAGGTATCCCATGACACCCCACAGCATAGCGATGACTACCGACAGAATCAGGCCGCAATAAAGCAGGAACGAGTCAAAGTTCCGGTTCCATTGCGATACCAAAAAGCGAACGGCGACAATGTCCCACAAGAATGGAATAAAGCGGAAAGGGGAGAACTTCGAGCGGCCGTGAATCCTGGGGTGCCAGTTGGTTTCCACTTCTGCCATGCGCGCGCCGCGCGCCACGAGAATGGGAACGAGCAGCCGATACCAACCTGCCCGAAGTTCAATGTCCGCAATGAACTGCCTTTTGCTTGCCTTGATCCAGTTAAGATCGCGGCCTTCGACCGAAAACAGCCGGCGAACCGCCCAGTTGTAGAGCAATGACGATTGCTCGCGCCCGTCGGCCCGGCCCTTACGGTAGCCCGCGACCACATCAACATCGTCAGAAATTACGGAGACGAGCTTGGGAATGTCTTCTTCCGGATCGGATTGCAGGTCCGCAGGCAGGAAGATGAGGATATCTCCGCGAGCCTCCTTGATTCCACGAGTGACGGAAGCAGAGATCCCACTCTTTTGCGCATTTCTAAGAACCTTTAGCCTGGGACAAGCTTCCGTAAGTCGATGCGCTATAGAGCGCGTGTCATCTGTGCTGCCGTCATCGACCAGGACGATCTCGAAATCATCAGCAACCTGTTTTGCCCCACGCACGATCTTCTCTACAAGTGTTGGCAAATTCCCGGCCTCATTGTGGGCGGGAATGATGACCGAGATCAGCGGGTGTGAAGTAGGTTCACTCATATCACTGCCAGTCCTTCGCTTACAGCAGCATTTACCTTAGAACAGATGAAGCGCACTTCGTCATCTGCCAGCTCCGGAAAGACGGGAAGGGAAAGGATGGTGCGGGCAAGACGCTCTGCGACAGGAAAAGAGCCGACGCCTTGCTGCAGCTTCTTGAATGCAGGCTGCAGGTGCAACGGCACGGGATAGTGAATACCGGATGCGATTCCTTTCATCTTGAGCGCCTTCTGCAACCCGTCGCGGTCCCGTGCCTGGATGACATACAGGTGATAGGCCGATACCGTGCCTGAAATCTGGGCCGGTGGAGTTACCAGATCGGTATCCAGCAAGGAGTTGTAAAGTGCGGCGACCCGCCGGCGCGCTTCGACCCACTCGGCCAGCCGGCGCAGTTTGACGCGCAATACAGCCGCATGAATCTCGTCAAGGCGGGAATTGATCCCGACTTGGTCGTGGATGTACTTCTCAGTTCTACCGTGATCGCGAAATTTCGCCACAAACGTCGCGACATCTTCGCGATTGGTGACCACCATTCCCGCATCTCCAAATGCCCCAAGATTCTTCGCGGGGAAAAAAGAGAAAGTGGCTGCGTCGCCGAACGAGCCGATGGAGCGGCCTTTGTAGGTTGCGCCGTGAGCCTGAGCCGAGTCTTCAATCAGGAATAGACCGCGTTCGCGCACAAATTCCAGCAATGGATCAAGATCGACGGGCTGACCATACAGATGCACCGCAATGACGCCCTTCGTTTTCGGCGTAATAACGTTGGCAACGCCTTCCACGTCCAGATTGAAGCTGATTGCAGAGACATCGGCGAATACCGGTTTTGCACCGAGGATGGCAACTGCCTCAGCCGTTGCAATGAAGGTGTTGACCGGCACAATGACCTCGTCGCCGGAGCCAACTCCCAGTGCCAGAAGGGCAAGCATGATCGCGGTGGTGCCATTGCCCACACCTATGCCGTGCTTGGCGCCACAGAACGCTGCGAATTCACTCTCAAAGGCGCGAACTTCATCTCCGAGAATAAAGACGCCGCGATCAAGAACCTTGGCAACGGCGGCAGTGATTTCGGGCTCAATACTGCGATATTGTCTGCCTAAATCAACGAGAGGAATCGAATTCATCGCCTACCATCCCTGCGTAACATGGTTCCGTCATGTGGTCGAAGGGGCAGCGGAGACTCAAAGTGTCGCCTACTACCCTTCCCGTGGAGCCGGCCGCAATCTTGTAAGGCGGCACGTCTTTTGTCACCACGCTGCAAAGCCCAACAAATGCACCCTCTCCGATGACCACACCGGGCGCCAAGGTCACTCTGCCTGCAATAATTGCCTTACGTCCGATGCGGGGTCCTTTGACACACACTTTGGCATTGGGGCACGTAGGCCGCGGTGTGTTGGTGAAAACCACATAGGGCCCAATCCAGCAGTCCTCTTCAAGAACTGAGTACTCGGCAATTCCCGATATACCTTGCACTCTGACCCCGTTGGCAAACGCAATGTGGTGCTCAATAACGCACGCGCTACCAATACTCACGTTGTTGCCAATCTGATTCGATTCTCGAATCAAAACACGGTGACCAGTCTGAAAGTTGTCCCCAATCTTGTTTCCGGCATAAATGACAGTATGTGAGCGAATAACGGCGTTGGCCCCGATCACTGTTTCCAGTTCCCCCGCCTCATGTCCCCTAGGCGGTACGCCGATCAGACAAAAGTCCTGGATCAGGGCTCCAGGACCGATCCTGACGTTGGGAAAGATTTTGTACGTCTCCTGCATGCTTGCTCCTTTGGCCAAGTTGTGATTCAGAGGAAACACGGCCCACTACTACTTCCCGACCGCTGAACATGGATTCGTAAATTGCTTCCAGGGCCTCAATGGACATGAGGCCGTCTTCGACGGTGGGCAGACAGCCCGGGTTTCCAGTTTTCATGCAAGTTACAAGTGCGTCGTAGATGCCCCAGTGACCCTTCTTTGAAAACTCGTTTGGACTCTTGGAGAAAGCGTCCAAGAACTCCTGATCCCCTTCTTCCTTGCCCTCTATCGCCCAGACCTGCACTCGGTCCAACTGGGTTCCAGCAATTTCAACTGTTCCGCGCTCGCCAAGAATGCTGATAGAAGATTCGATATCGTGAGGCCGCGCACAGGTGGTTGCTTCGATGCTTCCGATCGCGCCCGATTTAAACCGCAGAACTGCTATGCCTAAATCTTCTGCTTCGATTTCTGCCATCGCTCGAGTGCCTTTGGCATACACTGACTCGAGTCCGCCTCCAAGCCACGTGAGGAGATCAATGTGGTGTACGGCCTGATTGGCAAACACTCCGCCATCGAACCGCCAGGTTCCTCGCCACGAAGCCTGGTCGTAGTAGCGCTGGGGCCTGCACCAGCAAACGCGGGCGGAGGCCATCACAATGCGTCCCAGCCTACCTGTTTGAATCGCGTGCATGAGTTTCTGGATAGGAGGGTTGTAACGGTTTTGGTGCACGACGAAAGCTTTGACGCCAGCTTCACGAGCCTCTTCAACAATCCGTCGTGCATTGTCTGCCCTCAAGGCGAGAGGCTTTTCTATCAAGACATGTTTCCCGCGTCGGATGCTCGCGATCGCAATTTCAGCATGCGTTCCACTGGGTGTCAGCACAACCACGAAATCGATATCTTCGTTATCCAGCATTTCGCCAACATCCTGGTACCACGAGACAGCGAAACGGTCTGCGAACGCTTTACCGCGCGCGGGATCCTTGTCTGCGGTGGCCACCAGTTGTGTGTTCGGGGAAGATGAGATGACTTCAGCGTGCCGGGAAGCAATGCCTCCGCATCCAACCAAAGCAAACCTCAAAGGGCCCGGCCGAACCGGGTCCAGGGACTGCGCCTGTTCCATTGTTCTGTACCTCTCGTGAGCAACCTGCTGTGCTTAATCGCACCCAGGGGAAAGGGAGAGCCGATATTGGAGTAGGGAAAGCGTTAAAGATGCGCAGGAAGACTCTCTTGCGCATCTTCGTCATTCTGAATTGTGTGTGTGATGCCCAGAAACGTACACAAGAAGAGTTTCTTGCGCCTCTTCGTTATCTGAGCTTGTGTGGTGCCCCAACCAACAATTCGTTTGTGAGTTACATCCAATTGTTTGTCAACAAATCGATAGTCATCTACATCAGGTGTGACTGTCTTAACCGTCCGGTGGTTACTTTCGATCGGAAGGTACAAAGATTTGTATGTAACCTTTCAAAGTCCGTCTACTTCAGACGCTCGCAAGGCAACCATCCTCCGCAGTTGTGCATCGAACATCGATTGCACAGCGGATTCTTCCCTTCGCCCATCCGAACCCACTCTTTCTCTTTGCAGTTCATACCGCATCGCAACCGTTTCGCGGGCGAGAGCTGAGTGGTACCGCAAAACCGTGGGCACTCGCCGGAGTCAAAAGGTTGATCATGAGAAGGACGCGAAACAGAATCTGCCTTCATGCCGGCCCAATCTTGCTGGCTGTGGGCGCGGGCCAGCCGCCTGGACCTGCATCGGAGCAGGGCCGGAGTTCCAGACTTCCTGGCTGCGAGAGTCTCCGGAAGTTAGCTCCCGGACCGCTCCGTCGACAACATAGGTCACGCGCGATCGACAGCGACACTACCCTCGATCGCGACAAGATTTCTGCGAGTGAAATTGCCGAAGTCTCTGTCGCCCTCACGAAGTCGGGAAGTCGAGCCGGCGATGAGGTGGTCCAGATATATGTCCGCCATGAACTGCGCAGCGCAGTTTAGCCGGTGATTGCGTTGCGTGGATCAAACGCGTTCATCTGGAACCGTGAGTCTCAACGACAGTCAGCTTCAACGTTGGCTCTGATCTGCTCTCGATTCTCAGCTCTCGATCCTGGATGCACAGATGCGACAGAGAAGCGCCCATCGAGGAACGAGATGCGATCTCCGCTCACTTGCCGGGAGGCGCTTCGTTGGAAGCCTGCAGGCGGCCGCCGCGAATCCACTCCAGAATCGTATGGTACTGCGGGCTGGACTCATTGCCATGCCAGCGCTGGCCCCCATTGTGCGTTGCCAGATAGTCGCCTACGTTGCCAACACTGTCGGTGGGCCGTGTCGGCTTGATCAGAATCAAGCTCTTGTACGGATCGCTGATGTTCACCACTCGCATCGCATACTTGTAGTTCTCTTCGCTGTCCTGGTCCGAGAAAACCCCCTGTGCGTTAGGCGGACTGAGCTTAAAGATGACATGGCTGGCATGGCAGAAGACGCAGGCTTTGCCATCAGGACCCGGGGCCGCGAGAATGGGCTCGATCTTGGCGACAAAGTAGCGGAAATCAAGCACCGAGCCCGGCTGCACATCACGCAGAGCCTCGTTGAGGTTCTTACCTTGGAGCACGCTGTTTGCGATTAGCTTCAGGCGAGGATTGGTGGAATTCTGCAACTCCTTCATCGACGCGCGGAAATCTTCGCGCTTCTCCACGCCCTTTACGTTGCGCAGCGTGTCAAGCGCGGCGGCGCTCACGTTGGCATCCGCGCTATGCAGGCTGGCCAGCACCACATCCACAACCAGCGGATACTCGAGCGGGGCTTTGATGCTGCGCGCCTTGGCATTGCGGTTCAGATAGTCCTGGTCCTGCGAGACCGCGCCGCCGGCAACGCCCAGCCGCTTCTTGAGGTACTGCGGATTGCCGACAACATCCAGGAAGGTGGCGCGCGCGCTGTTGCTCATATTGGCCAGCGCCGTCTTCACCGCGGGTTCAGTTTGCGGGTTGTCCAGGTAGTGTTCCAGAATCACTTCAATCGAAGCGCGCTGAATCTCCGGATTAAACGAGTGCAGGCCGGCAAAGATCTGCCCCTCCAGCTTGGGATCCTGTGTCAACGCCGGAAACGAGGATGACGCATCGAGCACCTCAGCGTAGTTAGCCGGCCGCGGATGCGCTTCCAGCATGGCGCGCAACGCATCCTGCACAGTGGTCTCCTTCTCCCAGGACGATCCCTCGGGAAGAGCGGCAAGCAGCGGCAAAACCACAGCTTGGCTGTCAGGGTCGTCCTGCTTCAGGATTTCCACCACCTTGTTCACCAGCGCGGGATCGGGCGCGCTGGGCGTGTCCAGGTTCAGCAAGCCACGCTGGCCGCCTTCATACACATAGCGCACCGTCTGGCGAACCCTGGCGCTCGGGTCCTCAGACAGGTTGAGCGCTGCCAGCGTAAAACGTGCGTCACCGGATTCGCTCAGCGTGCTGCCCGCTTTAAGCACTTCGATCTTCATATTGTCGTCCGCGCCAGTGAGACATGCCAGCAGCGCGTCTTCCAACTCTGGTCCGGAGCTCTTGAAGAAGTGAATCAGGTCGCTGTCATTTCCGATGCGGGTCTGAAAGAAGCCGTTGTCGACGCTGTACTTGAAATCCACGGTTTCGCGATACGGCGAGTATTCATAGCCGGGACGATGCAGATCCGGCACACCCGGAACGTACTTGGTGAGCACGGCGGGCAGCCCGATCGAGACCTGATTCTCCTTAAGCTGGGGCAGCGCGTAATGGCGAATATGGAAATCCCATAGCGCGTTGAGAATGCTCTCGCGGCCCTGCGGCGTGGCGGTGCGCAGTACCTGGGCCAGCACCTGCGCCTGGTCGCGCACCACAGCTTCGTAGCCGGCGTTGATGCGGTCCTTATCTGCGTCCTGGGCGCTGGCGCGGACCCATGCCGAAAGATAACCCGTGTTCTCGTCAAGAAGGTCGTAGATGCTCTCCTGCAAGCCGCGCCGCACCATCGCGTCGTTCTCTGTATTCAGCCGCGTAGCCAGCGTCTCCAGCGTGCTGCGCCGTACATCCGGCTGATCGATCTGCCAGTAGTACCAGCGCCAGATACCCGACGCCGCTTCAAAGCGCACAAACGGCACCGGATCGTTGATGTCCTTCTCCAATGCCGCGAGCAGTTCCGGATCGAACGTGAGAGAGCGGAAGTGCTGGTTGAAGACACGGGCCGCGCCCCAACGTGTCCGCGCGTCCGGCGAGCCCAGCGCCGCGGCCAGCATTTTGCGGCCCTCGGGCGCCTCTTTTTCACGGCGCGACAGCACCATGCGAATGGCGTAGGCAGAGCTGGTCTGCACCATCTTTGTCTGGTCGCCCAGGCCCTTGATCAGCGCCGGCATCGCGCCCGGATCGGCCATATGTCCCAGCGCACGTGCTGCGGCCTCACGCGCCAGTGGCTGATCGCTGCTCGTCAGCACCTTGCGAATTTGTTTCAACACCGGCTCAGGCGCCAGATCCCAGAACATGTCAAGCTGGGTCAGCAGCAATGGCAGGTCCTTGGTTGCCAGCTTCGTTGGCGGCGCGGGATAAGCGGCATCCCAGTCCTTGGCCTTGGTGCTGCCCGGGTAAAGTGTCGATAACGACATCACGGCAAATTGCGTGGCGCGGAACGGCGTGTTGAAGCCCTGATAGACCGGATCGCCCTCCCAGCTTCCCTCCGGCCGCTGCGCCGCAAGCATCGCCTTTACGGCGCGATTCAGATGCTCGTCCGTCTCCGGTCGCCGCCCCGCCACAGCCAGCGCATACACCGCGTTGTAGGAGATAAAGTCCGCTGTCTTGGCCGTCTTGTCGAAGGGATAAGGCCAACCGCCATCCGCCGTCTCGTAGTCGTAAAGCTTGTCGATCAGCTGATCGATTTGCGTCTTATACTTGTCGGGGTTGTTGGTGTCGCTCCCGATCTCGGCCAGGGTAATGATCTTCCAACTCAGGTCGATCACATTCTGCGGCTCGTCCGGCACAATCAGCTGCTCCACGTGATCGCGCTGCGCAAGCCAGTCCGCATTGTGCGTCTGCTGGTAGGAGAGGTTGAATGTCTGCCAGCTTTGCTCCGCGATCTCGAACGGGCTCACATCCGGCTCGCAGCCGTCGGCCTCCTGGCCTGGCATCGTTGTGACACCCTTGTAATGGATCTTCAGGTATTCGGCGTAGGGAATCGTGTAGTCCTTGCGCGGCGCGTCGTGGGTCACATACTTCTCGTAAGCGTTGGCCAGCATGGGCAGGCGGCTGGCCTCGGTGCGCGCCGTATAGATCACGCGCACCCAGTTAACGCCGGGCTCGCCATACAGAGGCCGCGTGTTGTTGTAAAGGCGATCTTCGATGAATTCGAGCGAAGACCTTTGCGTCGGAGCATATCCATTCTGAACGGCCTTGAGATAACCGCGCGTGGTGAACTGCGCCGGATGGCAGGCGATGCAAAGCTGCGTCTCAGAGTGCTGCATGGTGGTGCGCAGTGCAACGGCGCCGCGCCGCGGCGTATTCGAGAGCCATGTATCGCCCATGTTGATGAGGAAGTCCATCCCCGCGCGCACCGCCTCGTGCGGATCCTTGCTGGGCGGCACGCTGTACTCATAGGTATGCAACTGGTACGAAGGATGATTGGCAGCTACGCGCACATAGTACTCGTGGCCCGGCTGAAAAATCCGTGTGCGGAATTTGTAAAGGCCGGGATAGTTCTGCGTCGCCTCCACCTGGTAAACAAATTCGCCGTCGTTGAACGGCACCGCATCCGGCTTGCCCTCCGCATCCTCTCCCGGCTGAAAAATATCCACGTCGAGCGGCACATCGCGGTCGGTAACATTGAGCACAAAGTAGACCAGTTTCGGCTGCTGCTCGCGAAAGGTGAAGCGGAACCACTGGAACCCCTTGACCATGGCCGCATAGCCGTCTTCGTTCGCGGCCGGCGCATAGGGCCGCTCATCGTCGCTGCCGTAAATGGTCTGGCCAAGTTCGAAAGGCTGAGCCTGCTGCCAGGTCCCGTTGGGCGCCGCCGCAATCACCCCGCGCTTCAGATCCGCCGCGCTGCCCGCAGCCACCGAGGCCTGCAGAATCCGAGCCAGCGAGGTGCTGATCTCCGGAGCCTGGCCGCCATTCTCGGGGGAAAGGTTCACCGTGATCGGCCCTGCCGCACGCGGCCGTAAGGTCAGATAAAAGTCGAGATCGGCCGGATGCAGCCACTTTGACGCCACTTCCCCCTGTGCATCGTTGACCGTGACGCGGACGGCATCGTTCGCCTGCATCTTGGCCAGATCTTTGACGGCGACCGAAAGCGCGTATAGCTTTCCGGCACTTGCCGAGGGCAAGGTAATGGTCCGTGCGCCGGGAGCTGCCTCTTGACCCGCATGAACAGTATTGCCGCTGCGCAACAGCAAGCCGAAGGCGCAGGCAGCCATGGCAATTGGGATGATGACCAGACTCAAAATGCGACGGCTCTGCGGCGTACGACCCATAATATCTCCCTTATGCCGGCCGCTCGTTTCGAGCCAGACCAGGCTAACCTCTTTTTATCGAGGTACTTGGATGGTCGCCGCTTCCTGGAGGCCGCGTCGACTTAAGCTTGCAGATTGGGGAAACTTCGACCCTTGTTTTGCTATAACGGTAGGGAAAATTCTGTTCCTGCGTTCCGACCAAGAAATATATATCGACCAGGCGACGTTTGGCACGCTTTTTTTGGGGACGGCTCAATTCCCGTTTACGAACGGATTGTCATCTCTGCGTTCGCAGGCGGTCAGCTTCGTCCGCTACGCTGACGACAGAATCTAACGCAGCGCTTTCGCAATTGTCACCTTAACCGGGCCGGCCGCGCCCCTGGTGCGATCCATGAAATCCGGTAACAGTTGGCAGTTTCATTCTCAGGTCTACCGGCGGGCGATTATAAGGTCCCTGTGACGGGGCCAGGTTTTCCGTTCTTGATGGGGAATTGGGTAATATTCCTGCATGAGCGCGAAAGCAGGAGCAGGATTAGCGCACTGGGCGGAGGACAATGTACTGCGACCGTTCGCCATCGCCCTGGTGTTCGTGCTCGTCGCACTGCTTTGGACCTTTCTGCTGCAGCATGCGATCACCTATCCATTCGTCTTTCTGTTTTTTGGCGCTGTCATGGGAAGCGCATGGTTTGGCGGCTTCACTGCCGGGTTCATCGCCGTGGGGCAGTCTTCGGTCCTCATCACTTATTTCTTCATCCCGCCGTTGTATTCGATGAGCGTGGCCAAGGAGTCGCAGAGCTTCCTCACCGCTTTTATTCTGTGCGCGATTGCGATTACCGTGGTGAGCTCGGCGCGGAAAAGAACGGAAGGCGCCATCCGCGACGCCCGCGACCAACTGGAGGAAAAGGTCCGCCAGCGCACCGCGGAACTGGAGCAATCGAATCGGGAGATACAGACGCTCCTGGAAGCGCAAGAGAGGCTGGCGCGGAATTCGCACATATTGAGCATGGCAGAGATGGCAGCCTCGATTGCGCACGAGCTGAATCAGCCGCTGACCGCAGTGGTAACGCATGCGGCCGCTTGCCGCGAGTGGCTAAGCAGCGAGCCGGCAAACATCGAGCGGGCCACGGCGACCGCGGACAAGATTGTGCAGGAGAGCACGCGCGCGAGCGTGGTTGTGAGCCGGGTACGCGCGCTCTTCCGAAAAGAAGCGGAGACGCGCGAGCTCACCGACCTCAATGCCCTGGTCCGGAACACGGTCTGGCTGCTGCGCGAAGAAGCAGTTCGCAGCAAGGCCTCGTTTCGCTTGCTGCTGGCATCGGATTTGCCTCGACTGGAACTGGATCCGGTGCAGATACAACAGGTACTGCTCAACCTGGCGACTAACGCGATGGAGGCAATGAAGCAATCGCCGATGCCGCGCAAATTGATCATCCGCTCGGATCCCATGAGCGGAGGGGAAATTCTGGTGACGGTGGAGGACCGGGGGCCGGGGCTCGCCGAGCAGAGTTTGGCACGTGTTTTCGATCCCTTTTTTACCACCAAGCCCGACGGAATCGGCATGGGGCTTGCGATCTGCCGTAGCATTGTGGAAGCGCACGATGGCCGGCTTTGGGCAGAGAACCTGCCGCAGGGCGGTGCCGCGTTTCACTTTACACTGCGGGCACAAGCATGAGCGGAGCAACGCAGGCGGAAGCGAATCCGACGCAGACAGTCTTTATCGTCGACGACGATCCGTCGATTTGCGAGGGGCTGACGAACCTGCTGGAGTCGGTGGGCATTGCGGCGGCCACCTATCCATCCGCAGAGGAATTCAAGCGGCGCTGGAGCCGCGACAGCGCCGGCTGCCTGCTCCTTGACGCCCGCTTGCCCGGCATGGGTGGAGTCGCGTTCCAGGAACAGATGAGGGCCATGAACATCCCTTTGCCTGTCATCTTCATGACCGCGCACGGCGATATTCCGATGGTGCGTAAAGTCATGAGGGCCGGCGCCCTGGAGTTCCTCGTCAAGCCGTTTCAAAAAGAAGAACTGCTGCGTGCAGTCAGAGAAGCGTTTGCGCTCGATCGTAAGAGGCGCGAGGAAGACGACGGGCTCAGAAAGATTCGAGAACGCATTCAGACTCTGAGCCCGCGGGAGCGCGAGGTGATGGGCCTGGTAACCTCGGGACTGCTTAATAAACAGATTGCCGCCGAGCTGAATATCAGCGAGGTGATGGTGAAGATACATCGCCGCAACATGATGGACAAGATGAAAGTGGATTCGCTGGCGGCGCTGGTGAAGCTCTACGAACGAGCGCAACAGCCACCGTGGAAGGCGCACAAACTCTAAGACCAGCGCGACCACTTACTTCGCCGCAAAATCTTCATACGAAACTCATTTCCACGCCAAAATGTATACCAAGGTATAGGTTGCCGATAGGCCGCAATTGCTTCATCCTGCCAATAAGCCTTCAGCATTTGTTTACCGCTTGAGGCGCACCATTCGTAGCTCGACACCTTTCGAGTTTTACGTTCGTTCACCTGCACGGCACGATTGGACTGCTATCCACGCTGCTTCGCCAGCGCGACAGGAGATGTGTCTTCTCCTGAGGAGGAATAGATGGGCACCGAGGCATTGCTCGCAGAAATCCTGATCTCTGGATTCTTCGCTGTTGCCTGCCTGCGGGCGCGGGCTGAATCGCCCAGCATTGCAGGCCTGGCGCCCAGGAGACTGCTTGCTCTCACCGGCAGGCTCGATCGCCTGCGCCGTTCGCGCTGGCAGTGGGTCGCCATGGTTATGTTGCTGGTGCTCATGCGCATGCAGATGGGAGTGCCGCTGGTCGCCGAGATCACCGCTGCAGCGCAATTCATCGTCTTTCTGGCTTTACCCTCTGTCAAGCAGGGGGCCGGAGCTGTTCGCGCATGAAGGCGCTGTTTGAGACTTCGGGTTTCCTGCGCCGAGCGCGCAAGAAGTTGCGATTTGGCGAGATGTCGCGAGAGCCGTTGCTGCTGCTGCGGGTGGAATGGAAGGGTGATTCGGTTGAATGCGACTGGCTGATGCGTCCCGTGGATCCCTGGGACAAATATCTGCCTCAGCGGCTGGCCACCGAGAACCGGACGCTGCAGGCGCTGCGCGATGCGTTGCAACTGCGGGAGATCATCTTCCGTTGTTTTCCTGCCGTGGGCATCGCCCACCTGCGCATGTTTCGTGCTGACGAAGAGCACAGGCTTGAACTGGTGATGACCGGCAGCGTGGATCGATCGAACGAAATATTGCACCGCGTAGCCTCCATAGCGATGCGCGCCAGGCTTTGTGGGTTTCACTTCAATATGACTGACGGCAGCTTGCGCCGAATGGTCCCGGTTCCCTTCGGTTGTTCCTGACTTTTGTTCGCCGACAACGGCAAGTCCGGACGCAGGCTGATTATTTCGCGGCTTCCTACTCTACCCCGGTTCAACTGCTTTACGGTTTTCGAAAATCTCAACAGACTCAAGGAGGGCAGCAATGGCGGCAACAACATCTCAGGGCAAGGAATTTACGTTATTCCTGGCAGGGCTGACGGCTACTTGCGCAGGAATCGCATTCTTCTCATCGGGCGCCGGAAAAGTGGCGCTCTTCCTCGGCGTCATCAGTCTTGCGGTGTCGGGCTGGGGACTGTTCAAGATCAAACCCCTCGAAGGCAAAACCGGAGGCGGCCCACAACCCGCCTTAATGAAATTGATCGGCGTTGTTGTCGTTGCAGGCGGATGGCTGTTCGTCCTCTTCGGCCTGCACATGACGGGCAGCGTGGGTGGCCGCTTAGTCACCTCGGTTGTAGGCCTCCTCATTTCGCTGGCCGGGATCTTTTACATTCTGGCGCCCGCGTCCAGCAAGAATGCGATCTGGAAGGCTTGACGGCGTTTTCCCAACCTTCTTCGGCGATGATCAAACCCAATCCTGGAGCTGATTCGATGAGAATGACTCGCTTTGCATCCTGTTTCTGCGCGCTCGCCTTGCTTTTGGCCGGCAGCGCAGGATTTGTGGCTCGCGCCCACGCCCAGACAGCGGCGGCCGACCTGAAAGCTGCTGCCGCCAGTGCGCCATCCACCGCGACCCTCGCCAATGGCGATCCTGGGGGCACCATCACCGGCACCATCAGTGACGTTCCCGTTGCTAATGCCAAGACGGGGGTTACGGTGGCCGATGTAGGCAACCAGGTGGGCCAAAACAAAATCGCGATCAATTTTGTGTGGACATTGGTCACCGGGTTTTTGGTTATGTTCATGCAAGCCGGTTTCGCCATGGTTGAAGCAGGCCTGTGTCGCGTGAAGAACGCCAACCACACTTACATGATGAACTTCTTCGTCTATACGTGTGGACTCTTCGCCTACTGGATAATCGGCTTTGCAATCCAGATGGGCGGCGCCGCCGGCAATGGAAACCTGGGCGGATTGCAGTCGCTGAATACTGAGCATCTGATCACCATCTTCGGCACTCACTGGGGCATCTTCGGTGAATGCGGCATGTTCCTGGCGCGAAGCACCTACGATGTCGGCGTCATGGTGATCTTCCTGTTCGAGATGGTCTTCATGGATACGGCCCTGACCATCGTCACCGGCGCCTGCGCCGAGCGCTGGAAGTTCCTCGCCTTCGCCGTTTCCTCAGTGCTGATGGGAGCCTTCACTTACCCGCTCTATGGCAACTGGGCGTGGGGCGGCGGATGGTTGTCGCAGCTCGGCGTGAATGCCGGACTGGGCAAGGGATACTGCGACTTCGCCGGTTCGGGCGTGGTGCACGCGGTGGGTGGGCTCACCGCTCTGGCTGTGGCTTTGATTATCGGTCCCCGCGTCGGCAAATTCAACCGCGATGGGTCCAGCAATGCCATCATCGGCCACGACATTTCCGCGGTGTTGATTGGCTGCTTCATCCTGGCCTTCGGATGGTTCGGCTTCAATCCCGGCAGCACCTTGGGCGCTTCCGCCGCCGGCAATCTGCGCATCGGCTCCATCGCCGTCAACACCATGCTTGCGGGTTGTACGGCGACCCTCGGCGCACTGCTCTACATGTGGGTCGTCAAGGGTAAGCCCGATGCCTCGATGAGTGGCAACGGAATATTGGCAGGCCTGGTGGCCATCACCGCACCCAGCGGCTTTGTCAATCCCACAGGTGCGGCCATCATCGGCTTCATCGCCGGCGTGCTCGTCTGCCTCAGTTGCGCCTTTGTTGAGAACTACCTCAAGGTCGACGATCCGGTCGGGGCCGTCTCGGTGCATGGAACCTGCGGATTGTGGGGCGTGTTGTCGATCGGCTTCTTTGCCGACGGCACCAGTAACTACGGCGGGGCCTGGAACGGCGTCAATGGTTCCGTCACCGGCCTCTTCTACGGCGACGCCGGTCAATTGGTGGCCCAGATCGTGGGCTGCGCCACGCTGGTGGGCTTCGTGTTCACCTTCAGCTTCGTGCTTAACTGGGCGCTCGATATCATCCTCGGTCAGCGTGTCTCCATCGAGACCGAAGTGGCCGGCCTCGATCTCCCGGAGATGGGACAGCTTGGTTATCCCGAGTTCGTCCTCCGCCCTGAGCCCGATGTGATGGCAGCAGCGGAAAGAGTAGCAATGGCCACAGCCTAGGGCCCCTTCGTTCACTCCTCAACCCGACGCACCGGGTTTAAAGGCTAGGCCCGGTGCACCGGAAGGCTCCAGGGTGCCATCAACGCTTTCGCCTAACGGCATTCTCCGAAGCAGCAAGGCAGTATCTGCCAAGCCTTGCTGCCTTTTTTTCTCGCCAGATCGCTTTTTTTACCTCAAAAATGGAGCAAATGAAATGCAGGAAATCATAGCAGAATCTCAGGTCGATTCCTTCCCTGCTCGCGAGTTTTCCCTTTCCAAGTCCACGAGCGAATCGCTTGTCTGGCCGATCGGGCTTCCCGAATCCGGCTCCCGTTTGCTGCTGCGCATGTTCCGCGATCCCCGTGTCCTCAAACCGGAAGAACGCCACGATCTGGTTACACAACTGAAGAATGCCGTCGAGCTTGCGCCTCAAGTTCCCGAAGTTCGGGTCATCTACGGCATGGCGCTGTGCGTCGACCTGCAGGTGCAGGAAGCCATGGAGCAGATGCGCGAAGCGGCCCGGCAGGCTCCGGATTGCTTTATTGCCCGGCTCAAGTTCGGCGAACTGCTGATGCGGCTGCGAATTTGCCGGCAGGCGGAAGAAGAGACGCAGATGGCGGCCGAGCTCGCAACCAATGCCGCGCAATCGGAGCTGGCGCGAAGGCAGGCAACCACCATCCGAACCATGCTGCGGGAAGGCATCGAGCGCGGCGGCTACAAGGGCCTGCTCGCGCGCCTCACTCCCAAGCCACGCAAGTCCAAGCGATCCAAATCCACTCCACAACTTGCCAC
Organism: uncultured Acidobacteriaceae bacterium; assembly: GCA_963725975.1. Classification (GTDB taxonomy): domain Bacteria; phylum Acidobacteriota; class Terriglobia; order Terriglobales; family Acidobacteriaceae; genus Telmatobacter. The sequence continues at coordinate 522,926 of CAVSBA010000002.1, forward strand.
CTCCCGGTAGGAGAGCATGCCCGCAGATCTGCAACTGGCGTTACTGATCGCGATACTTCTTCCCGCCGGCAAAATTGTCGCCTCCGTTAGTGCCCGCTTTGGCATTCCCGCAATTCTCGGCGAACTGATGGTCGGCGTCGTGGCCGGTCCCGGCTGCCTGAATTTGCTGCACATGCGGCTCTTCAGCGGCACGCCTGCAACCGACGCTTTCATGCTGCTGGCCCAGATCGGCGGCTTCGTCCTCATGTTCATCGCCGGTCTTGAGACCGACATCGAACGCATGCGCGAAGCCGGTCCCACCGCATTTATCGTCGCCCTCCTCGGAGTCGTTTGGCCGTTCTTCCTCGGCGCGGGCGCTGCCCATCTTTTGGGGATGAGCTGGAATAGCGCATGGTTTCTGGGTGGCGCGCTCACCGCCACCAGCGTATCCATCTCTGCCCGCACATTAATGGATGCCGGTAAGATGACTTCGCCCGAGGCTTCCGTAATCCTCGGCGCGGCCGTCATCGACGACGTTATGGGCCTCTTTGTCCTGGCTTTTTTAGCAGCAGCCTGTAACGCCAAGAGCACGGCTCCGTTCGGTGTTGCGTCACAACTTGGCTTGTGGCTGCAGGAAAATCTCCCTGTAGCCGGACGTCATCCCGTCGTGCTGCAGATGGTGCTCATCTCCCTTTGCGTGACTCTGTTCTTTACCATCGGCTACGGCGCGGCCAAAAAAGTTATCGACCCACTGATCCGGCTCTTTCGTAAGATCGAGGCCACCGAGGCGGTGACAAGTTGCGTTCTCGCCCTGGTGCTTCTGTACGCCGTCAGTGCGGAGTGGCTGGGAAGCGTCGCGGGGATCACCGGCGCCTATCTGCTGGGCTACGTCTGCGCCGAAGCCAAGCTCAAGACCCTGATCGAACGGACCTTCGCCGCGATTGGCCATGGCCTTCTGGTGCCCCTGTTTTTCGTTTCGATCGGACTGTCGAGCAATGTCCGGGCCCTGGGAGGTCACTGGCTGTTGCTGACCGTAGTCTTTGCCATTGCGGTGGCCACCAAGGTGCTCGGTTGCGGAATGGCGGCTTTGGGCATGGGCATGGGGCCCGTGCCCAGCCTCCGCATCGGCTGCGGAATGATCTCCCGGGGTGAGGTTGGGCTCATCGTCACGGCAATGGGCGCAAGCACAGGCATCTTCAATCAGGCGGAGGTCGCTGTTATGGTGGCTGTGGTTTTGCTCACTACCCTCATTACTCCGCTCATTATGCGCGGTGCGTTTGCGATTCACTGTCCTCAGGATGTCGAGGATTTCTTCTTTGAAGAGGAGATGGACGAGTCTCCCGATTCCGGAGATTTTCCTATGGCCGAGATCCAGCGCAAACCTTAATCCCGAGCCTTGATCTCGAAAGATAGTATCCGCACCACGAATCGGATTGCGCACTAATACCATCGGAATTCGCCAATCCGGCTGGTGAAACAAAGCGATCTTTGGGGAGCGTCATGCCTGACATTGCGAGCGTATTGGGTGCCGGAGACCGAATCGACTCATATCGCCTCGATGAGGCTGTTTCTCGAAGCAAGTTTACGACCGTCTATCGAGCAACGGATCTGAGGGATGGCCGCACCGTTGCCATCAAAGTACCGGATCCAGATATGGAAGCAGACCCATTTCTGCTGGAGCGCTTCCGGCGGGCAGCAGAAATAGGAGAAAAACTGGGACACCACGGGGTAATGCGCGTCATCAGCGAGGTCGAGCGCTCGCGCGTGTACATGGTGATGGAGTGGTGCGAAGGGAAGCTGCTGCGGGAGGTTATGAAGCATGACAAAATCTCTCCCGAGCGCGCCATTTCCATCGCCACTGCCGTGCTGGAAGCACTGCAATATCTCCACAACAACGGAGTCGTGCACCGCGCTCTGACCCCGGATGCCATTATGGTCGCGGACGATAACAGGATCAAACTCATCGACTTTGGCCGGGCCTCAGAGGCAGCTTACCGCCGGCTGACCTATACCAACCTGGCCGATGAACTTGGGACTGTCGATTACATTTCTCCCGAACAGGTGGCAGGACGGCGGTGTGACGGCCGCGCTGATATTTACGCGATGGGCGTGATTCTGTATGAGATGCTGACCGGCAAGCTCCCGTTTACGGGTTCTTCACCTGCGGACGTGATGCAAGCGCGGCTTACCGGGCCTCCCATGCCACCCCGCGTTCCCATGCCGTCCATCTCGCCGCACCTTCAGGAAGTTCTCTATCGCGCATTGGAGAGAGACCCGCGCAACCGATATGCGCGAGCGCACGACTTTGTCCACGATTTGCAGCATCTCGACCGGGTCGGAATCGAGAACCGTCCGGAACTGCGTGAATGGCACAGAAAAAATCGCCACCCCCTGCGCACCGTCCTGCTTTACCTGTTCTTGTTGTTGCTCCCCGGCGCCATCCTCGGCGTGATGGTGCTGCTAACCCGCAATAAATAATTCAGCATTGCTTTCCTGCGAGCAATGCGGATCGAGAAGACTTGGTCGAATTGACTCAAGAGTACGGAACTCGGCAGAAGGACCAACTGTTCCGTGTCCGTACTCGAAGATCAATTCATCCGGTCTTACGCGAACTTCGAGTCCAGGTCGAGATGTCATTGTTCACTGCCTCTAACAAAAGCCTTCATCGTGGCCAGGGGCTGCGCAGCCGGACCTGCAGGGCGAACAATATAGTGACCCACTTGCGCAGGAACGATGAACGTCTCGCCGTAGCGAACAGTAAAGGGCCTGAAACTTCCGGAGGGGCTTTCGACGATTGCCATCTCGCCTTGCACCAGGGCCAGCACGTTGACCGTTCCAGCCGTATCATGCGGCACGGGGCCCCAAAACCAGTGGCGACGGGTCTCAATGAATTCCAGCTCATGCAACCCGGTCCTTTCCTCGCGCCAGTATTCGGAGCTGCCTACTTCAGCAGCACGGCCAATTAGATTCTCCCGGACCCAAGAGGCCGTGCGGTTCCACTGGATGTTAGCCAGACCGTGATCGAGGTGGATGGGGCGTGGCTTACCGTCGAGACCCAGGCGCCCCCAATCCCAAAGCTTGAAGGTGAAAATGTACGGCGTCGCACTGATCTCGAGTACTACGGCATTTCTTCCCGAACAGTGGATGGTGCCGGCGGGGATGAGGAAATGGTCGTGCTTGCGGGCAGGCCAGGCGTTCACATATCGCATTGCATCGAACGGCACGTTCGCGTCCTGCTGGGCGCGCCTGAGCGCCCTTTCCATCGCATCGCGATCTATGCCTTCCTTCAATCCGAGATAGACCACGGCATCGTCGGCGGCCTGCAGCATGTAATAGCTTTCGTCCTGCGTGTAGTCCATGCCGAAATGTTCGCGAATGTACTTTTTGAGCGGATGAACCTGGAGCGAAAGGTTGCCACCACCCAATGTGTCGAGGTAATCAAAGCGAATGGGAAACTCGGCACCGAAGGTAGCGACGAGCTTGTCCCCCAGCAACTCGCGCGCACAGAAAAGTACAACATCGAGTGAAGGTATCTCGAGACGGCGGCTACCAAAGGCGAGCAGAAGGCTGTTCTCTTCAGGAACGCAGTTGAAGCACCATGCATAATTCGGCGGCCCGTCCGGCAAATCGAAGTTATCCTTCATCCAGTGGCCGCCCCACGGCCCCGGATCGAAAAACGGAACCACACTAAACGGCTGGCGCACAACCGCGCGCAATGCTTCGCGAAAGAGTTCACCGCCGATCATCCTGGGCGCATTTTCCCGGTTGGTATCAAGCAGAAAATCAATTCGATTGAATAGTTGGAGTTTGTGACGATCAGCTGCGCGCCAGTCGAGGAAGAAAGCCCGCTTATACAGCGCAGCCGGCGACGCCTGAGCGTTGTTCATGCCCAGATTCCCTGCCCGATGCGCGCGTTGCCGCTGCTGAATTTCCCACCGGGCCAGGTCGGCATAGATAAGTTGGTCCGGATGCGGCGCAATGAGCGAGGCGCCGGTGCCAAGAATGAGAACGCGACCGCTGGCTTGTGCGGCTGTGCGGCGCATGCGGGCAAGCTTCTCCGGGCAGAAGAACTCCTCCAACGGCCACGGCTCCATGCGTGCGAAGACCGGATCGTCACCGAGTGAGGCACCGAATTTTCTGTCCAGCTCACTGGGACTGAGCAGTGCCTCATCGCTGCGCAAAACCAGATCGGGTTTCAATGCGCAGATTGAATGCGAAGCGATCTCCTCGGCGAAGCACCCAGGGTAGAGTTCAATAACCGTCAGCCCCGGAAGCTCGCGCAGTTTTTGCCCGATCTCCTCCCAGCCGAGAAGGCAGTCGCAATCGTTCGATGAGATTTCAACGACGGGAAAGCGGTCGTAGTTGGCATCCAGTGAGGTCAAACCAATTTCTCCGTGAGCAGTGGAATAGCTCCATGAAGGCAGGCACCTGCGCCCAGCGCAGCAACTTTGATTTGGACCTTGCCGCGCGGCGTCCAGGCATGGCGGTGCACGTAGGCACAAATTGATGGAGGAATGTCATTGGCGCCTGCCATCACGCCTCCCCCGAACAACAGCACCTGAGGCGAATACGGGTGGATGAGGGCGACTGCCAGCGCGGCCCAGTGTGATCCGCCAATGTCCAAAGGAACGGCGAGCATGGTCTACCTTTCGGGAATCAGAACCGGATGTCCGTCACGCTCGAGGAGACGCGCGCTGAATCCATCCTGCTCCAGTGTCTCGTAATCGTGTTCTTAACCCTGGCCAGAATTGCGGCTAGCGCTTCGCAGCCGCGATCATATTACTGATCAGAGTGTTTTGCGCGAATTGCCCAACTGATTGACCTGCAAGTCCCATCGGAAGCGCCCAAACCACCAGGTCAGAGTAATAATCGTCTCCCCATGCCGGCATTCCAGTCTGCCCGTTCAAGAGGCAGCGCTGGTTCCACGGAGAATGGTTCTTGATGGCAACCGCCTCGTAGAGCCGTCGCGCGATTTCCAGGCCGGTGTCACCACGCCCTTGATAGATGAAGGTCATCGCCGCACACAGGTTCTCGCCAAAAAAGATATTCATGGCGTGGTCCCCGGATTGACCAAGCCCCGTGTCGAAGGGCCGACCTTCCGCCGTCACACCATTAATCAATCCATAGGATGTGGCATTCATGTTCAGTCGTTCAATCGTATTGAGGGCCGTGTCGATATGTCCCGAGGGCAAGGGATCTGCGAGGCCGGCGACACGCGTGCACCACACAGCCATCAACTGATTTGCCAGACACACCTCACTCACGTCGCCTTTCTCTTTGTCACTCCAAAGACGGTAATACGATCCATTCCAGAGGTTCGCTTCAAATGTGCGCTTAGCTTTGCTCAAACGAGCGGTGCATTCTGCGGCAAAGGCCGTGTCTCCGGCTGCTTCGGCCAGCGCGGCTCCGGCGCCGAGCGTCGCAAGCCAGATGCCGGCCACATAGCTCGAAGTACCTTGCCACGGCCACTGATCGTAGAACTGATTGGCTGGCCACGATTGCCCCGGCAGCGCATGGGAATGATCGTGGACCAGCCCACAGTTATCGTCGTCCAGTGAATACTGGAAACGGATGGCTTGTTTACAGGATTCGTAGAACTTGGATAACTGTTCACGATCGCCTGTTCGCCGATAAAGCTGATACACCATCTGCGCATATTCGCCTGAATTGAGGGGATGCTGACAGGTATACCGCGGGTCACGCATGCTGGTGGGCATACCGAACGCAAATGGAATTTCGCCGCTGCTGATCTGGTAATGACGAAACCCATCCAGCGTCGTCTCTTCAAGCTCAGGAAAAAAGAAAAGCAGGGCGAAATGACCATGCATGCGGCAGACCATGGTTTCCACAATCGGACAACCGGTATGGCTTTCACTGTGCGTAAACCAGCCATTCTTGCCCCACCAGTCGTCTTTGCGCGTGCTCGCAATCCAGACGGAGTTCTTCGCCAAACTGTAAAAGCCCTGGACTAATGCATCCTGCAGCCATTCCGGAAGGTCTGTGCGATAAATCTCATTCTGCCACGCGAGCACACGCCGGAGCAGCTGTTCCTGGTTGCGCAGCGTAAATTCTGCAACCTCTGCGGCGCCGCTAAAACGTTGCGAATATCGGTTCCAACGGGGTTCATCGCCGCTGTCTCGCCACACCGGCGCATACCACCCTGCAGCGAACCGCACCCGCTTCGCTCCATGCGGCGGAAGATCAACGGGAATGGAATAGCTTCCATCCCCAGCCGCAGATTCGATTTTGGCATCGCTGCGGACCACCAGCTGACCGCGTTCGGCATTGCCGGCCGGCGCAGTTGTCGCTAGCGGAAATTTGAGATGAAGAACCAGCGCTTGCTGTTGATCACTCCGGTTGCGCAGCTCCAATTCAAATAATGCGGCCGGAGTATTTGAGTCCGCCGCATCGCCAGGAATGAATGGGGTAAACGCCCGAATCCCAATCTCCAGCGGTATCTCGTCCAGTTGTGCAAGCAGATCTGCGACTGGATAATGACCCCAGTATTGAATGCGGGCAACCGAAAGCGGAATTTGTTTGGTTCCCGCTTCCACCGTTAACCAGTCTGCAAAGACTTTTTCCGGAGGAACCAAATCATTGAAAATGGAACTGAATCCGATTTTTCCATCGCCTTCCAGAGTCATGTAACCGGTGCCTAGGCCTCCCAGCGGAACCCCGCTTTCAAGCATTCCGCCTTCATAGATAAACCCTGGCACCGGAGAAGAGAATCCCTCGGCCCGAATCTTGGTCCACTGGCTCAGGACAATGGGTCCCCGAAAGGGCCACTGACCAGATTCTTCGCTCTGCGATTCCGACACTGCCGGCATGGACCCGCCGAGCCCCACCGCCGCGAGACCGCCTAACCCGCCAAGCACTTCTCTCCGATTCATCATTCCCTCATTACTCCGCTGACTGAATTTTTCCGGCCTGGCCACTCGTTACGTCGATACCCCAAACAGGAGCTGCGTAAAGTGGCAACAAATACTTTGACGCTTCGTAGCAGAGAGCATACGACGCGGACAAACCGGTAGTCCAATTGCAATATTGATATTAGCTGCAGTCCTTTGGTCTTCCCGTCCAAACGTTTGCGCAGATACCGCGTAAGAGTCCCTCTTCTAAATGGGGGTGACCGGAGTTCCCAAGCGCCATCGCGAGTGTCCTGAGATATCCCATTCGCTGATGCCCCGGCATGCTAATGTAATGGCAAGCTTGCCACCCAGGATTACTTCACTGCGTTGCTTAAACCGCAGCCACTGACCATGGCACGCGGGCTGGCTGAGGTCTGAACGCGAATGCGTCAACGGCTCCCGGCCTATCTTTCTACGAAATCTCGGTTGGTTCCGGGCAGCTTTAATGGATTAGACTTGTTCTGCTCGAGCGCGTTCCCGACCATGCACCTTGAGCAAGCCTGGACCGAATCGCGCCTCAGAGTGTTCGACATCAACGCGGGCAAAAGAGTCGACTGAACGTTAAGGAGTAAGCGGATGCATCATCAGGCCAGGTTCTCATTAGTCTGCAAGGTGACCGTAGCGTCTTTCGCGCTTTCCCTTTGCTTTGCAATGAATGCGTCTTCTCAGAGTCCGAAAGATGCGCTGAAGAGCGGCTTCGAGAATCCGCCCCAAAGCGCGCGCCCGCGCGTCTGGTGGCACTGGATGAACGGGAATATTACCCAGGACGGCATTCGGCTCGATCTCGAATGGATGCACCGCGTCGGAGTTGCCGGCTATACGGCCTTCGACGGGAGCCTGCTGACTCCGGTCGTGGTCGACAAGCGCCTCGTCTATATGACGCCTGACTGGAAAAGCGCATTCAAGTACGCGACAACGCTAAGCGATCAATTGGGGCTCGAAGAAGCGATTGCCAGCTCGCCCGGCTGGAGTGAAACCGGTGGCCCGTGGGTCAAAGCGCAAGAGGGCATGAAGAAATATGTATGGAGCGAAACGCGGGTAGAAGGCGGCACACCTTTCACCGGAATTCTCGCTCACCCGCCGTCCAATACGGGCGCCTTTCAAAACATCGGTATTGAAGATATGGGCTCGATGGGAGGCCCGACCTTTCATGCGCCGCAATTTTATGCCGACAGCGCGGTGGTCGCATACAAAGTCCCGGTAAGCGACATCTCCATCGATTCATTGCACCCGACGATTACCTCCAGCGGCGGGCCCATCGACGAGGCCATCCTGGAGGATGGCGACCTGGTGAAGTCGATCTCTCTCCCCCTGAACAAAACGGTCGGCGAAAAGGCATGGATCCAATACGAATTCGACCAGCCGGAGACCATCCAGGCGATGACCATCGTGATTCCCGGGAGGGGCCTCTTTGGCGGCATGTTTTCCTCCGGCGGAGATAGCGGCCGGGCCCTGGAAGCGAGCGACGATGGGCAAAACTATCGCGTGGTCGCGACCATTCCCGCCATCGGATCCACGGAGCATACCCTTTCCTTTGCTCCGGTGACGGCCAAGTACTTCCGCGTCACCTTCAAAACCCTTCCCGAGCCACCGAACCCCTTTGCCGGTATGGGCTTTAGGACACCCCCCATCACCGATGTGCAGATTACGGAACTTGTGCTGCATCCCGGCGCGCGCGTGAATCGTTTCGAGGAAAAGGCTGCGTTCAACCCGCTCCCGGACCTCTACCAGTTCGCGACCCCAGCGGTGTCTCCGCAGGATGTAATCAAAACCAGCCAGGTCATCGACCTCACGGGGAAGATGCATCCTGACGGGACCCTGGACTGGACGCCGCCGCCCGGAAACTGGGTGATTTTGCGCATCGGCTATTCGCTGCTCGGCATTACCAACCATCCCGCATCGGCTGAAGCCACCGGCCTCGAAGTCGACAAGCTAAACCAGAAGGATGTGAAGGATTACATGGACAACTACCTTGGCCTCTTTGAGGACACGGTGGGAAAGGACATGGTGGGCAAGCGCGGCATCCGCTACCTGACTTCGGACAGTTGGGAGGCCGGCGCGCAAAACTGGACCGACGATATGATCGCCCAATTCACCAAACGCCGCGGTTACGATCCGCGTCCGTGGCTGCCCGTCCTGACGGGACATATAGTGGAGAGCGCGCAGGCCAGCGACCAGTTTCTCTGGGATTTCCGCAAGACAATCGAGGACCTGGTTGCCGACGCGCACTACAGCCAGATGGAAGCCTCGGCGAAAGAGCGCGGCATGCGCCATTATGGCGAATCGCAAGAGGATGGGCGGGCATTCATCGCCGACGGCATGGAGGTAAAGAAACTCGACGATATTCCAATGAGCGCCTATTGGACTCAAACGCTCACGGTAAACAAGCCCCTCTACGATTACATCGCGGACGATCGTGAGTCGGCCTCAGTCGCTCATATCTACGGACAGAACCTCGCCGCGGCTGAGTCCATGACCTCCTGCAATATAACGTTAGCCTGGGCCTGGTCTCCAGCATCCCTCAAGCCAACAGTCGACGAGGAATTCCTGAGCGGCATCAACCGCATCGTCGTACACGAGTCCGCGCTCCAGCCGTTTGTCGACAAAGCGCCGGGGATGACCCTCGGGCCTTGCGGGCAGTCATTTGACCGCAACGATACCTGGGCCGAGCAGGCCGGACCCTGGGTCAACTACATGGCGCGCAGCGACTATATGTTGCAGCAAGGACGCTTCTTCGCCGACGTGGTCTATTTCTACGGCGAAGATTCCAACCTGACGGCAATTTTTCATACCAAGGCTCCAAATATACCGCCCACTTATAACTTCGACTACATCAACGCCGACGGCCTCATTCACGTGTTGAGCGCCGCAGCAGGAACCATTCATACCCCGAGCGGCATGACCTATCGCCTGCTGGCCCTCGACCCCTACAGCAAGAACATGTCGCTGCCGGTGTTGCGCGCCATTCACAAACTGGTGGAAGACGGCGCCATGGTCTCCGGCGAAAAGCCCACAGGCACGCCAAGCCTGGCCGACAACGCCGCCGAATTCAAGCGCCTCGACGATGAGTTATTTGGCGACGGAACCGGCGTGCATCGCGTTGGCAAGGGCAAGGTGTATGCGGGCCTCAGCGCCGGGGCCGCCCTCAGAGCCATCGGCGTCGCTCCTGATTTCGATCCAGGCCAGCCCTACTCCGACTCCGATGTCCCACTGCAGGCGCAGCGCATTTATTTCCTGCATCGCAAGCTTGCCGATGGAGAGATCTACTTCCTTGATAACCGCAGCGATCAGGCCGCGACGGTGCAGGCCAGTTTTCGGGTAACCGGCAAGACGCCTGAGCTATGGTATGCGGAAACCGGCACGTCTCAACCTGCGTCTTATACCATTGCCTCGGGCCGCACCACTGTTCCTCTCTCCCTTGAACCGTGGGGCACGGTTTTCGTCGTCTTCCGCCACCCCGCAAACTCTCCCTCCAGAATGCTGCCGGAAGCCGTCGCATCGCAACTCGCAACCGTGGAGGGGCCATGGAACGTGAGCTTCCAGCCCGGCCGCGGTGCGCCGCCCTCTATCACCCTCGAAGTGCTCTCCGCCTGGAACGACAACAACGACCCAGGCGTGAAGTACTTCTCCGGGTCTGGCACCTACACCAAGACTTTCCAGGCATCCGCGGACTGGTTCAAACCCAATACAAAATTGTGGATCGATCTGGGCGATGTCAAAAATCTTGCCGAGGTCACGGTGAATGGAAAGCCTCTGGGCATCGTATGGCATGCGCCCTACCAGGTGGATGTCACATCCGCCCTGAAACCCGGCGCCAACGAAATCGTGATCAAGGTGACCAATGCCTGGGTGAACCGGCTTGTCGGCGATCAGCAGCCCGGGACTAAGGTGAAATACACCTTCGCCGACTTCCCGTTCTATCGGGCCAATTCTCCCCTGCAACCTTCGGGACTACTCGGACCGGTCACAATCGTCCGCAAATCCGGGGTGTAGCAATCCGGGATGCAGCAAAGGCTTGCTCCAATCTGCGCCGGCGAGAGAGCCTGGTCGATGTTTGAAGCGATGAAGGTTTGGAAGGATTGTGTGTATGAGTATTCGCAGAGGGGCATCTGTTCTTGTCATCACAATGTTGTTGGGGTTGCCCAGCATGATGAAGGCTGATCCGCTCGTCGTCAAGACCGAGCAAGGCAAGGTCCATGGTAAGACCATCAATGAGGGCAAGGTCCGCGCCTGGCTCGGGTTGCCCTACGCCTCGCCTCCCACTGGAGACCTCCGTTGGAAGGCGCCGCAGGCCCCCAGTCGATGGAAAGGCAAGCGCGATGCGACGAGATTCGGCGCGCACTGCGCGCAGAACCAGGTCTTCGAAGACATGGTTTTCCAGGATGACGGCGGCAGCGAAGATTGCCTCTTCCTGAATGTTTACGCGCCCGCCACGGCGTCCAGAAAAGCCAAGCTTCCGGTCATGTTTTGGATTCACGGCGGAGGTTATTCCGGTGGCAGCAGCGATGAGCCCCGTCACAATGGCGATTTCCTGCCACTCAAGGGTGTACTCCTGGTCACCATAAACTATCGGCTTGGGGTGTTCGGATTTCTAGCCACGGCCGATCTCGCCAAGGAAGCAGACGGAACTGCGGGAAATTACGGCTTGATGGACATGATCGCCGCACTCCAGTGGGTCAATAAGAATATCAAGAACTTCGGAGGCGACCCGAATAATGTAACCATCTTCGGTGAGAGCGCCGGCTCATTCGCGGTGAGTACCTTGATGGCTTCGCCCCTGGCGCAAGGGCTCTTCCAGAAGGCCATTGGCGAGAGCGGCGGCGCCCTGGGCGATTCTGCTCTCTCCTCTGACGCGCTGTCCACGCGCGAACTGAAAGATGCCAAGTGGGTCGCCGGCCTCGGTGTCAATTCACTAGCCGAGTTACGATCCCTCCCCACCAAGACCATTCTTGATGCTGCGAAGCAGCCCGGCGCTGGCTTCCCACCCGACGTTGACGGCAAGGTTCTCACCGAGTCCGTGTCTGCGGTCTATGCAGCAGGAAAGCAGGCCCACGTACCTCTCCTCGCCGGATGGAACGCCGACGAAGGCAGCTTCTTCGGAATGCGCGGTATGACGGTCGCTCAGTGGCAACAAATGGCGCAGACTAACTTCGGTGATCATGCGAGCGAGTTCCTGAGTCTCTATCCTGGCGATACTGACGCGCAGGCGCTACGCTCCGCGATCGACTTCGGGGGCGATCAATTTATCGCGTTTGGTACGTGGACATGGCTTGAAGTCCATCGTAAAACCGGCGACTCACCCATCTACCGCTACCACTTTGAACTCGCAGCCACGCCCAGCAAGTTTCACCCGGGCACGTTTGTGTTCCATTCCGATGACATCGAGTACGTGTTTGGCACACTCGATACACGGCCCGGCTTCAACGTCCGGCCGGAGGATCGCAAGTTGAGCGATGAGATCATGACCTACTGGACGAACTTTGCGAAAACCGGTGATCCCAACGGTGGCAACCTGCCCGCATGGCCGAAGTATAACGACGAGGGCTATCCACTGATTCACCTGGACACCGGCATTACCTCCGGGCCCGATGCGCTGCGGGACCGCTACCTCTTCCTTCAACAGTGGATGCCGCCCATGCACTTCTAGGTTTCCACCCATAGGTCCAAGCTCGCTAGTAGGTCCAAGCTCTCTACCGCCGAACAGGACGGCAATCGCGATGCCGCTTGCCGTCCTCGTCGAAACAACATGTCCGCGGCGATCCGCCCGCCTTCGAATCTGTGTGCAGCCGGCCGTTGTCCCTGAAAAGCATGGACCACGCTAGCCTTTAGAACCATCAATGGTATAAAGTCCGGTTCAGGAAGGAGGAGAGCCATGGCTCAACTGAGCTGGATCGCAGCCCTAGCAATCTGCTTGGCCACCCCGATGGCCGCGCAGGATACCCCCTCGTCTGCCGCGCAGGCGCCCCCTTCGGCGCAGGGCCCGGTGCTGATTCCCCGAACCCACGCTGAACGGGAAAGCGAGTACCGTGCCGATCATCGCATCATCCTCAACGTGCTCGTAGCGGATGCTCACGGTAAGCCGGCCTCGGGATTGACCGCGAACGACTTTACGTTGCTCGACGATGAGCGGCCACATAGCCTCACGGAATTCCGCGCGGTCAATGCCGACTCTGCGGCTTCTCAAGCGCATGTCATGCTGGTGCTGGACGGGGTCAACAGCTCAAGCCGCAACCTCGCAACGCAGTCTGGGCAGATCGAGAAATATCTCACACGCAACCGCGGAAGACTCAACTATCCGATTTCGCTGGTTCAGGTGTCGGCATACGGGGCGATTGTCGACCCGCCCTCCCAGGATGCCGATGTTTTAATCGGCGAGACCCGGCAAATCGCGCGCGATCTTCACCCCATGGTATGCGGCGATCAGTCGGGCAATTCCGCGCAGGGCGACTCCGGGCCGGGCGCTTACGTGGCCATGGGCAACGTGGACGCATTGGATTCGCTCAGCCGGGGCGATGCCCCTGAAGGACCAAAAAGTCCGCAGGCACGGATGGCGCAATGCCTGAATCGCAAGTTCTTAGCTTCTGTTTCGGCTCTCAGCAAACTGGCCAACGATCAAGCCAATGTCCCCGGAAGGGCCATCCTCATCTGGCTTGGCCCCGGTTGGCCTCGGCTTTCCTCATCCGATTTTCATCCCGACACGGTAGCGTTGAAAGTCAGACATTTCGACTATCTTGCGGCTCTTTCGGCTTCCTTGCGACAAGCGCAAATAACCCTGGATGCGGTCTCTTCACCCGATCTGCACCGCCATTCCGAAGCCGGCGCCGACACCGCGGACCAGATGGCTCTGCCTACCGAGGACACTGTGAAATCTGCGGACTTCGCATTGCCCATTCTTGCGCGCCAAACCGGTGGCCAGGTTCTGCAATTTGGTGACATTGCAGATGAAATCGCAGCCGGTATTGCCGATTTAAAGGCGTACTACGTACTGTCATTCGACACTACCCCCACCGCCGCTTCCTGGCCGGGCAAATATCATTCGCTCCAAATCCAGGTCGCCAAGCCGGGGCTGAAAGTTCGAACCAATACCGCGTACTTTACGGAGCCGTGAGGGCAAAGCGATGTGCCCGCGCTCCCGGCTCAAAAGCGGCGATTCCTGCTGTAGAACCGCTCTACGGCCTTACCATCATCTTCCCCACTCCGTCGCGATATTGGCTGGCGATTGAGAAGGCCTCATCGATATGTTCGATGTCTCTGGAGTGAGTAACCAGCGGGCGAAACCACTCGCCATGCTCCTGCAGCAATTCCAAAGCCTCGCGCGTCTCGTGGTTCGATCGGCGCACGTTGAAGATGGTGAGCTCTTTGCGTCTCATGGCCGAGCCGTCCATCGACACCATAGGAGTGGAATGAATCCCGGTAAGCGCGACGCGACCCGCATGGCGGGCCAGTAGAACCGCTTGATTGCTGGTATCTTCTGCGGCCGCGCAGTCAATCGCGCAGTCCACTCCACGCTGCCCAGTTCCGCTCAGAATCTCCTCTAGAGCCTCGCTGGGGTCTAGCACCACATCGGCGCCAAGTCCTCGAGCCAGTTCGCGGCGGTGCGCCAGCGGTTCCACGGCCCATATTCGCCCCGCGCAGACAGTGCGCAGCGCAGCGATTGTCAGTAGCCCTATAGGTCCTGCGCCGATGACCACTACCGTCTCACCGGGGCGGATCGACGCCAGGCGCAGGGAATGCAGCGCAACCGCCAGCGGCTCAGCCAGGGCCGCTTCCTCGAACGACATCTCCGCCGGGATGGGAAGAAAATTGGAAACCGGCAGGTTGACCAGTTCACGAAAAAAGCCCGGATGGTGAGGGTTGCTGAGAAAGCGGAGGTTCGCGCACACGTTGTGGTGCCCGCTCAAGCAGAACTCGCAATGGTAGCAGTAAAGCGCAGGCTCCAGTGCACCGCGGTCTCCCGCAGCAAGTCCAGTCACACCGCGGCCTGTCTTCACGATCCTTCCTGCCGGTTCGTGCCCCAGTACCATCGGGTAGGCATTGGGAGTGCCGCCAACCGCGCCTTCGCAATAGGCGTGCAGGTCAGACCCGCATATGCCCACGGACTCAATCCTGACCTGCACTTCGCCCGGTCCCGGATCTTCACTCGGCGTATCGGTAACCCGAAATGTAAGGGGAGCGATGAGTTCCGCGGTTCGCATCAAAATCAACCCTCCTCCAAAACCATACCTCATCCGCAGGCGGGAACAACCTAATCCCCGGCCCACCCGCACATCCTAAAGAAAGCATCGATCGCGCCACAACGGACCGGGCAGTCAGTGGCCGCATTGTTGAAGTTCCTGGGCGGCCCGGAGCCAGTCGGCTTCGTGATGACCGTGGACCTGTCCACGCTCTTTCCAAAAGCGGTATGCGAGCCCGGCAACATCTTTATGAGAGATCGATCCGCCGTTTCTGCATGTGTGGAGGTTCGTTTCTTCCACCTCCGGCTGCATCATGGGAGATGGAGCTTGGAGCGCGTCAGGTCCGGTTTCCGAAACCTGCGCTGACACGACCACCGGAGACTCCTGTTCGGCCGCTTCTGTAGCCGGGGATTCGGACTCTGAAACCTCTAAAATCGTGGCGGGAATTGCGACTGAATCGCATTCAGCAACCAGAAGCTTGATTGGTTCCAGAAGGTTTTCAAGCAGTTCTTTCCTGCGCGTCAATTTCTGTATTTGTGCGTTAATCTCGGCGATCTCGTTGGTCGCATGCTCATAAGCAATGTGATACGCGTTCGTAGACATTAATTCGTTCCTCTGGCAGATCATAGATTCGATTCACGAACGGCGAAGGAACTATGGCTTACGAAACGATGAATTTTTCACCTTCGCGACTCGCGGCTCAACTGCTATGGTCTGCTCTGCTTGCGACGCGTTGAGAACCTCCCGCTTACGCGTTGTCTGCTGCGTACCAGAACAGTAACCGCAACGTCCCTGCCGAGGCTTTTCCGGTCCAAGCTACCGGCCAATCATCCAGAATTCGGTCAACTGGGCCTCCACGCTGCACATCGAATTTTCTGAATTCGGTAAAAATCCGGATTCCCGCTGCTGCTCACTCGACAACACATCTGGAGAAGCCATCGCAGCCTGCAGTGCCTAACATGGATTCCCATAAGGATCCGTGTACACGGTGCCACTCATGGCGATGGACCAACCGGCCCGGCGACGTTTTGAATTCCATTCCGGCGCACGGCTATCCATGAAAGAATTGGGAAAGACTTGGCGATTCACGATGGTCGTGATTCAGAGAATTGAAGTGGCGCGCACCTCCGGTCCTGGCTTCTTCTCTGAACCCAGCCATCTCGTACACATGAAAATCATGGAATTCTCAAAGGTACTCAACTTCCGGGGCGCACCATGAAATTCGCTAGACAGTGCCATCCTGGCATCTGCCTCCGCCCGAGTTCTCGCCGAGCAACCCTCTCTCTTCCAGAGGCCAACATGCGCGTGTTCAGTATTGTTCCCTCCTTCTTTCTATTTGCGGTATCTACGGTGTTGTTCACGTGTCTTCCATCCCAGGTTTCCGCGCAGATGGATCGCAGCGCAATCATTGGGACGGTGAACGATCCCTCGGGGCGTCTGCTGCCGCGGGCGCATGTCACGGTAGTAGAAAACGCAACCGGACTGCGTCGCGAAACCAAGTCGACTTCCGATGGCAGCTACGACGTTGCCGACCTGCCGGTGGGCGTTTATACCGTCACCTTCGAACACCAGGGCTTCAAGACGCTTGAGTTTGTCGATGTGGTGCAGGTCATCGGCAGCACACGCACCCTGAATGCGACGCTCGATGTCGCCGGCGGCGAGGACCGCGTGGAAGTTTCCTCCGCTTCGGCGTTGATGGACCGCAGCACCAGCACTGTGACCGGCCTGATCGAAAGAGAACAGGCCGACGAACTGCCGCTCAATGGCCGCAACTGGGCCTCGCTGACAGCCTTCGTTCCCGGCGCCATTGACACCGGCGGCAGCAACCAGCGGACCATACGATTCGCGGGGCGCGGCCTGGACGACAGCAACTTTACCTACGACGGCGTCGATGCCACCAACATCGTGAATCAGACGCAGCGCCAGTGGGTGCGGCTCGCCATTCCGCTCGACGCGATCGCGGAGTTCCGCGTCGATTCGCTGATGGCAACCGCCGACGAAGGCGCGACGGGTGGCGCCCAACTGGACGTGACCTCGCCCTCGGGCACCAACCGCTTCCACGGACGCCTCTTCGAGTTCTTGCGCAACGATATCTTTGACGCGCCGGTGCCGGAGTGGGCCTCGAACGGCGAAGCGCAGCAGCCGCTTCGCCTGAATCAGTTCGGCGGGGCGCTGGGCGGACCCATCGTGCACGACAAGAGCTTCTTCTTTCTTGCATCAGAAGCCTATCGCCAGAACTGGGGCTATCCGGTGAGCGGCGACGTGCCCAGCCCGTCGCTTCGAGCCACGGTTCCGAGCACCTCGCCGATCTATGGGATCGTCAACGCTTACCCGGGAGCGAGTCCAAAGACAATTCTGACGCCCTGGACGCCAGCCAACGACCCGGGCGACCCGAACTACATGAACTACGACCTGCTGACCTGCGAATGCACGCAGGTGGTCGACGAGAACTCCGTCATGCTGCGGATCGACCAGCACTTCTCGGCCAGGACCACGGGCTTTATGCGCTTCAACTACGACCGGTCAGTCGATACGCAGCCGCTTTCGGCATCCGCGACGGACTTGCAGCAGAAGGTCTCAGCGCCGGTCAACGGCGAGCTGGAATTGCTGCACGTCTTCAATCCGAGCCTCATGAACGAGCTCAAGGCGGCCTTTAACCGCTCCACCGATAACCAGTACAACTCGAGCGACTCCGGGATCGCTTACCAGATCGCGATTTCTACGGGTCCTGGGCCGGGATTCGTCACCGAGAACTACAACTACTCCAGCATCTATGTGGGCAATTCGTTTTCAGGGATCGACAACCTGATTTGGGTTCATGGCCGGCAGACCGTCAAGGCCGGAGTCGAGATCCGCCACATTCAATTGAACCAGGAATATGGGCAGCACGGAAAAATCACGTTTTCGACGGTGGAGAATCTCGCGGACAATGTAGTGGCGAAAGCTAGCCTGACTGGCGCGTTACCGGTCAACGATTTGCGCAAGAACGATTATTTCGCTTACGCGCAGGACGAGTACAAATTTCGGCACAATCTTATCCTGAACCTGGGCGTGCGCTACAGCATCTTCGATCTCTTCAACGAGGCGCACGGCAAAGCCAACCCCTTCGACTTTGCCACCTGCGGGCCGCAGGGATTTTGCGGCGTGGGCGCCAGCTTCGGCCAGCAGAACTACGGCGACATCGATCCGCGCGTGGCCTTCGCCTGGACGCCGGTAAAGGCGAAAGGGGCCGTGATTCGCGGTGGTTTCGGCATCTACCACGAAGACGGACAGTTGGACGATCAGAATCTGCCCGCCAAAAACGAAGTGCCCTCCTATGCGGCGACCCGCGGCTCGAACTCGCCGCTCTCCTATCCGGTCGTATTCGGCGCCGGAACCATCTCACCGAATGCCGAGCAACGGGACCGCAAGGATTCCTACGTTGAGCAGTGGAGTTTCTCCGCGCAACGGGAACTGACGGCAAATTTCGTGGGCACGCTCTCTTACCTCGGGAGCCACGGCGTGCATCTGCTGGAAACGAGCGTGGTGAATCTGATGGATCCGGCCACGAACCTCGTGCAATATCCGGCCTTTGCACCCGCCATTGGATGGCGCGGCTCAGTTGGTATGAGCTCGTACAACGGTCTCTCCGTGGCATTGCGGCGTTCGCTTTCTCGCGGCCTGTTGGTGACGGCCAATTATATGTGGTCGCACGAGATCGACAACGGCTCCAACGGCAGCGGCGATGGCGACGAGGTTGATCCGCAGAATCCCTTGTGCCTGGCCTGCGATCGGGCCAGCGGCGCCTGGGACGCGCGTCATGTGGTGAATGGCAATGCGGTCTATCAGCTGCCTTTCGGAGCGGGCCAACCTTATCTGAGCCAGCCTGGAGTTCTGCGCAACGTTGCCGGCTCCTGGGAACTGACCACGACGGCCCTGGCTCGCACCGGCTTTCCGGTGAATGTGCTGATGCCCTCGAGCTACACCGCGCCGGATGGGGCCTCCGGCACGCAGCGTCCCGACCTGGTTCCCGGCGTCTCACTCACTCCGCCAGGAGGCAGAACAGTGGCGCAGTGGATCAATCCAACGGCCTTTGCCTATCCGGCCGGAGAATTCGGCACCGCGCCGCGCGACCTGATTCGCGGACCCGGGACCTGGCAGATCGATCTCGGCGCCGGCAAAAAAATTCCCCTGCGCGAGAAGTGGGCGCTGGAATTCCGCTCCGAGTTCTACAACGTCTTCAATCACCCGCAGTTGGGTCCACCGCAGGCAACGTGCAACCTTACCGCGTCAGGCCAGGCCGGCTGCCCGGCCACGGGGTTCGGCAGCATCATCAATACGGTGAACACGGTATCGCCGGTAACCCCGGTCGGATCGGGAACCCCGCGCGAAATGCAATTTGCGCTGCGCCTGGAGTTCTAAGGAGAGAGAGTGGGTGGGCGCATTCGAAAATCGAAACGGAAATACCACGCGACAGACGGTGCGGAGCATGAACCTCGGCATGGACTGCTCTGCTGGAATTTCGAACAGAGATGCGAGGCTGACTAGTCAGGAAGATTTGCGCACGTGAAAACCGCCTCACGTGGTAACGCTCTTGCCGCAGTAACCTTCCCAGCCAGTGGGATGACAGTTATAGACGCGACCCCTTGCTGCATAGGCATTCCCTATTCAGGAAGCGAAGCCTATTGTTGGCTCCATCATTAAGCGATGAGGTGTTTTTCTGCGCTCGGATCTTCCAACTGTGCTGAAGGCGGGAAACTAACGGCACCTTCGCTTGCAAGTATCAGGCGTTGGAGCGCATTCCTGACTTTTTCCGCTGCCTTGTCATCAAGACCAATGTGAGACCGCTCTTCCATGACTCCAAGAGCAAATTGCAGATCCCTAAGAACTCGATTCTGATTCGCAGGGTCCTTCATAAACACATTTTAGCTGATGCCCCCTCAGACTAGCGTCAGCTTTACACCGTTTGTTGGGGATTTGCATAGGCTCGGCGCTCTGATCCTGCCCTGGCTCCCGGTTGCGAGCGAACGGCGCCTTCAGGAACAAGCTCTACCGGCGGGATTCAACCCATTCCCTTTCCGGAACTCCGGTTCTATTTCACTTGAGTCTTCTGGGAATGGCAGCCGCGCACCGCGGTTTTGACAACATTTTTTCACTCCGCCGCTCCCGGTGTGAAGTATGGTTTGGACATTAGTATCGAGACCAAGCCTCACATTGGCAAAAAGAATCAGGTGGACCATGGGCGTTCCCACATTCCCGGCAATCAATCCGGAGTTGTCGTTGAAGAGCCAACGCACTGCTCCCGGAGTGGATGCATTGGCACAGTCGTTTCTGGACAATCTGTTTTTTGTGCAGGGCAGGTCCCGTGAACGGGCCACCGTCAACGACCTCTATATGGCCCTGGCGCACTCCGTCCGCGATCGCCTGGTGGAGCGCTGGATGGGGACCGTCCGCAACTACCGTGCCGAGGATGTGCGCGTGGTCTGCTACCTCTCGGCGGAGTTTCTCACTGGTCCTCACCTGGCCAACAATCTCATCAACCTTGGCATTTACGATGAAGCCGAGGAAGCGATGCAAAAGCTGGGGCTCGACCTGAATACGCTGATCGAACAGGAGGAGGAACCGGGACTGGGCAACGGCGGACTGGGCCGGCTCGCCTCTTGCTTTATGGACTCCCTGGCCACCCTCGACATTCCCGCCATTGGATACGGCATTCGTTATGAATACGGTATCTTCGACCAGGAGATTCGCGACGGCTGGCAGGTAGAAACCACTGACAAGTGGCTCCGCCTCGGCAATCCATGGGCACTGGAGCGGCCCGAAGATGCCTTCGAGGTTAAGATGGGCGGGCACACCGAGAGATACAGTGACGGGAGCGGCCAACTTCGCGTGCGCTGGATTCCGCAGAGGGTAGTGCGCGGCATCCCCAACGACACTCCCATTCTTGGCTACCGCACCAACACCGCCAACACCATGCGCCTGTGGTCGGCGCAGGCCGTCGAGTCCTTTGACTTCGGAACCTTCAACACCGGCGATTTCTTCGGGGCCGTCGCCGACAAAGTCTCCTCCGAGAACATCTCCAAGATCCTCTACCCCAACGACGAAGAGATTCAGGGCAAGCAGTTGCGGCTGGCTCAACAGTTCTTCTTCGTCTCCTGCTCGCTGCAGCACATTGTCACGATTCAGAAGACGGCCAACCGTCCGCTTGCCGATCTGCACCGTTCCTTCGCCATCCAGATGAACGACACTCATCCGGCTATTGCGGTTGCCGAACTTATGCGCCTGCTGGTTGACGAGCACGCGCTGGATTGGGACACGGCGTGGCATGTAACCACCCATGCCCTGTCCTACACCAATCACACCTTGTTGCCCGAAGCGTTGGAGCAGTGGCCGGTAAGCCTGTTCGGCTCTCTGCTGCCCCGGCATTTAGAGATCGTCGACGAGATCAACCGCCGCCACCTGGAGAGCGTGCGAGCAAAGTTTCCGGGCGACGAAGACCGGGTACGCCGGATGTCGTTGATCGATGAGAGCGGCGAGCGGTACGTGCGTATGGCGCATCTGGCCGCCCTTGGCAGCCATGCCGTCAACGGCGTGGCCGAACTGCATACCGAGCTGCTCAAAACCAACGTCCTGAGCGACTTTTACGAGCTCACGCCGGAGAAATTCTCGAACAAGACCAATGGCGTGACGCCGCGGCGCTGGATGGTGCTGTGCAATCCCCGCCTCGCGGCCCTGCTCACCTCGCGCCTCGGCCACGGATGGGTACACGATCTTGAAAAACTGCGCCGTCTGGAATCGATGGCCGACGATCCCGAACTCATCCACGAGTGGCGCGCCATCAAGCACCACAACAAGGAGCGCCTGGCCGCATACGTGCACGCCACTCTCGGCTTCTCGATCGATCCCGGCTCCATGTTCGACGTGCTCGTGAAACGCCTGCACGAGTACAAGCGCCAGCACCTCAAAGTGCTGCACATTCTTACGCTTTACAAACGCATCCAGCACAATCCCGACGTAGATATTGAGCCCCGCACGTTCATCTTCGGCGGCAAGGCCGCGCCCGGCTACCACATGGCCAAGCTCATCATCAAACTCATCCACTCCGTGGCCGCGGTGGTGCATGGCGACCCGCTGGTCCGCGACCGGCTCAAGATCGTCTTTCTTCCCAACTACAACGTCAAGCTGGGCCACAGGGTCTATCCCGCCGCCGATCTTTCCGAACAGATTTCGCTGGCCGGCAAGGAAGCCTCGGGAACCGGCAACATGAAATTCGCTATGAACGGTGCACTCACGATCGGTACCCTCGACGGCGCCAACATTGAAATCCGCGAGGAGGTAGGCCCCGAAAACTTCTTCCTCTTCGGGCTGAACGCGCAGGAAGTGGAGCAGAGGAAAGCAGGGGGCTATGATCCGCGCGCCTACTACAAATCGAACGCCGATCTGCGCGAGATCCTTGACGCGCTGGCTGACGGCGAGTTCTCCAAGGGTGATCGCGCGCTCTTCGAGCCGCTCGTCCAGTCGCTGCTCACCCGCGACGAATACATGCTGCTGGCCGATTTCCAGTCCTACATCGATTGTCAGGACGGGGCCGGCGCAGCTTACCGCGATCATGACCACTGGACGCGCATGTCCATCCTCAACGTGGCCCGCATCGGCAAGTTTTCTTCGGACCGCTCCATCCGTGACTACTGCGCTGAAATCTGGAAGACGTGGCCCGTCAAGATCGAGATTTGAGGGGTCTTGAAACTCCGTCCGAAGCGTCACGCTTAGATAGTTGGCGCTTTTTCCATCCTGATGGTATCCCGCGGGAGGGCTCATCCACCGGCTTTCCATCCCACCGCCCAAGTTCCCGAGCCTAATCGCCAAGCCGCGGGGCTAGTCCCGTACCCGCCCTCGAGCCATGCGCATGATCATGAAGAATTCGTCGAGATTGGAAGTAAAGATGACCAGGAACTTGGCCCTTTCCAGCAGCGGGGTCCGCTGGTCCAGCGCATTATGAAACGCCGAACGAAAGGTCTTCTACTCCCGCCTTGCTCGCCGATTGCTTCATGATGCGCCGGACGGCCTTTACCGGGAGCCCTTCTCACCAGGCTCGCCCATCCTGTCGACTTTCCTGAAGTTCTTCCCTTCGCTAATTAGCTGAGAAAAATAAGCATTTAGGCGATTTCTGGGCTTCGATGGGATGCGCTCAAACGGGGTGGTGGTGGCCAGGGACGGGATTGAACCGCCGACGCCGGCCTTTTCAGGGCCGCGCTCTACCACTGAGCTACCTGGCCTCAGTGCAGACTTTATCGAGTTGCAATTCCTGCGCGGAGCCCGGCAGCATCAGCCCATAGCGGCTGTGGCCGGCGAGGTGGGACATTTCCACGAGCAGTGCCCTGCAACAACTGACTTTCAGTATATCAAGCCTCGATTGCCGCCACCAAGCCGGCCCTTGCGCCCTTCAAAGAGGTAATTCCGAGCCCATACAGACCGGATCGGCGCCAGAGTTGTGCCGCGTTCTACACTGAATGGCAATCATGTTCCGAACCAGTCGTCCGCTCGCCGGCTTCCTCCTCATGATTTCCACTTCCTGCGTATTCCGGGCCTCCGTTAATGGCCAGGCATCCACAGCCTCTTCCCAATTGGACGCAGCCCGTGCCTCCCATGCTTATGAAGAGGCGGTGCGCGAAGGGCCAGCCGCACTGCGTGCCTATCTCACCGATTTCCCCAAAGGCGCCGACCTCCATGTCCATCTTTCCGGAGCCGTCTATGCTGAAACCCTCATCCGCGATGCCGCCGAGGACGGGCTGTGCGTCGACACGGTCGAATTCAGCCTGGCCCAGCCCCCTTGCACCGGCGCTCACCTGATGCCTGCCGCAAATCTAACCGGAAACATTACGCGCGCCGAGCAGTTGATCTACGACAAGCTCATCGACTCGCTCTCGTTGCGGAGCTTCGTGCCCATCTCCGGCCGGAGCGGCCACGACCAGTTCTTTATGACCTTCGATCGCGATGGCGCGCTCCAGCCCCACACCGGCGAATGGGTTGACGAGGTGGCCACGCGCGCCGCCGCCCAAAACGAACAATATCTGGAGTTGATGGATACGCCGCCCTTCACCCAAGCCCTCAAAATTGCCGATGCGGTCGGCTGGAGCCCGGAGTTGCAGCGAGGCGATCCTGCGGCCTTCGCCCGTTTCCGTCAGCAACTGCTCGACCGCGGATTGCGCGAGGAAGTGGCCGCCGATCGCGAAACTCTGCGTCAGGCCGAAGCAGAGCGCCGCCGCCTGGAACACTGCGGCACCGCAGAAGCCACCTCCGCCTGCCAGGTCGAGATTCGCTACATCTGGGCGGTGCTGCGCGACTTTCCGCCCCAGCAGGTCTTTGCCCAGACGCTGCTCGGCTTTGAAACTGCCCAGGCCACCATTGACGCGCATGAGCCAGGGTTTGTCGGCATCAACCTCGTGCGGCCCGAGGACGATTTTGTCGCCATGCGCGACTACACGCTGCAGATGAAGATGGTGGGTTATCTGCATTCGGTTTATCCCAGCGTCCACATTGCGCTGCACGCCGGCGAACTGACCCTGGGCCTGGTCCCACCCGCAGGCCTGCGTTTCCACATCCGCCAGGCGGTCACCATCGCCCATGCCCAGCGCATCGGCCATGGCGTCGATGTGATGTACGAGGAGAACGCCGCAGGTCTGCTGCGCGAAATGGCGGCGGGCCACCTGATGGTTGAAATCAATCTGACTTCAAACCAGGACATTCTCGGTGTCAGCGGCGCGGAACATCCTTTTCCCATGTACCGCGCCGCACATGTGCCGGTAGCGCTCTCCACCGACGATGAGGGTGTGAGCCGCATCGATCTTACCCACGAGTACGAAAAGGCCGCGCTCGAGTACCACCTGAGCTACAACGATCTGAAACAGTTGGCGCGCACCGGTATGGAGCATGACTTTCTACCCGGCGCCAGTTTGTGGGCGGAGCCTGATGCATTCAATGTGCCCGCTGCAGCCTGTCGCGGCCAGGTGTTGGGTGGCGATCACCCGACTGTTTCCTGCAGGGCGTTTCTGAAGGGCAGCGAAAAGGCTGCCGCCCAGTGGGAATTGGAGCGCCGCTTTCTCGCCTTCCAAGCCCGGTTCTGACCGCTTCAGACTTCGTTGCATCTTACGCAATCGAGGCCGGGAAAAAAGATTTGACAGGTCCCCGGCTCTTCCCGTAGCGTGAATGTAGATGCAGATCAACCGTCATCACGGTCACCACCATCACCATGGGACCTCCATGCCGGCGGACTGCTATGGCCTGAGCTAATCGGCCAGAGAGATCGAAGAGAATCACCAGCCCGCCGGCGAAGACGCCAGCGGGTTTTTTCATGCCCTGACCAAAATCTCAACCAAGGAACGAAACCGTGGAACGGATTGATTTTGAAAAGATGGATGGCCTTGTACCGGGAATCGTGCAGGATGCGCGCACCGGCGAGGTTCTGATGCTCGGTTTTCTCAATTCAACGAGCTACGCCAAGACACTTGAAACCGGCTTTGTCACCTTCTGGAGCCGCACCCGCCAGAAGCTGTGGATGAAGGGCGAAACCAGTGGCAATCGCCTGCGCATCGTCTCTGCGTCCACCGATTGCGACAACGACACGCTGCTGTTCCGCGTGGAAGTGGAAGGCGACGGGCTGGTTTGCCATGAAGGCACGGTCAGTTGCTTCACGCGCCCCATCGTACCCGCCGCGCAGGAGGTGTCCAATGGCTAAGCTCCGTCTCGGAATTCCCAAAGGCAGTTTGCAGGACGCCACCATTGCGCTCTTCCGCCGCGCCGGTTGGAATATTTATGCCGACGGCCGCTCTTACTTTCCGTCCATCGACGATGTAGAGGTTGAGTGCATGTTGATTCGCGCGCAGGAGATGGCGCGCTATGTCGACCATGGCGTTCTTGACGCCGGTCTGACCGGCATCGACTGGGTCGTCGAAAGCGGCCTGGATGTTCCCAGCGTCACCACCCTCACCTACGCCAAGCAGAGCCGCCGCAAGGTGCGCTGGGTGCTCGCGGTGCCAGAGGGCAGCGGCTTTGAAAAGGCTGAAGACCTGGAAGGCAAAATTATCGCAACGGAATTGGTGGAGGTTTCCAAGCGCTACTTCGCCGCAAAGGGCGTAAACGTGAAGGTGGAGTTCAGCTGGGGCGCGACGGAAGTGAAGCCGCCCATGCTGGCCGATGCCATCGTGGAAGTGACCGAAACCGGCAGCTCCCTCAAAGCCAATCACCTCAAGATCATCGACACGGTGCTGGAAAGCGAGACCCATTTGATCGCGTCCAAGGGAGCGATTGCCGATCCGTGGAAGAAGCAGAAAATCGATCAGATTGCGACCATGCTGCGCGGCGCCATCGACGCGCAGGCGCAGGTGGGCCTGATGCTGAACGTGAAGCGCTCTGACCTTGAAAATGTGCTTTCCGTCCTGCCCTCGCTCAATTCGCCGACGGTTTCGCAGTTGAGCGATTCGGAATGGGTGGCCGTAAATACGATTCTGGAAGAGCGCGTAGCCCGCGACGTGATTCCGCGCCTCAAGGCCGCGCGTGCCGCAGGCATTGTGGAATACCCGCTGAACAAAGTTGTGCTCTGATCGCGGGCCGCTCCGAGTCGTGGCGCAGAGTACCGGAAGGGAGTTGCCGTGCTGTCGAAAGAGTCGCGAAAAGAGGCAATTCGGAAATTCAAGGAACGCAAAGCATCGGTCGGGATTTATGCCGTGCGCTGTATTGCCACCGGGCGCGCATGGGTGGGGTTTTCGCGAAATCTTGACGCCACGAGCAACAGCAGTTGGTTCTGCTTAAGCAACGGAATCCATCAGGACAAGTCGCTCCAGGAGGAGTGGAATATTCACGGTAAAACTGCGTTTCAATATCAGATTGTCGAACGCTTTGAAGAGGACGTGCATCCTCTGCAATTGAACGATCTGTTCAAATTGAAGAGGAGCGATTGGGCCGCTCGTTTGCATGCCCAACAGCTCCTGTAGGATTAACGAACTGTTGCGCCGAATACCCGGGTCTCGATGGTGAGACCCGGGAGACCAACTTTGGATCGAGAATGAAACTCATCCGCACCACAGGAAAGAACGCGGCACAGACCGCAGCCACACTCGCCGCACTGGAGCGCCGAGGCGGCGCGGCGCTCGATACCGTGTTGCCCGCCGTGCGCCGCATTGTGAGCTACGTGCGCCGCGGCGGCGATCGCGCGCTGCTTCGCTATGCTGCGCAATTTGACGGGCTCGCTGGCCCGGAACATGTGCGCGTGACGCAGGAAGAAATGGCTGTTGCGTGGGATCAGATCGATCCCGCCTTGCGCGATGCGCTCACCACGGCAGCCAAACAGATTCGTGCTTTTGCCCAGCGTCAGCTTCCGAAATCGTGGACGGCAAAGCCTGTTACTGGTCTGACGACAGGGCAGCTTGTGCGGCCACTCGACGCGGTTGGTTGTTACGTGCCCAGCGGGCGTCACCCGCTGCCTTCTACGCTCTTGATGACGGCGATCCCCGCGCAGGTCGCGGGGGTTCCGCGCATCGTGGTGGTTTCGCCCAGGCCCGCTCCGGCTACGCTTGCGGCTGGGCATCTGCTCGGCATCACCGAGTTCTATCGGCTGGGCGGCGCGCACGCCATCGCCGCGCTGGCCTACGGCACGGCCACCATTGCGCGGGTCGACAAGATCGCCGGCCCCGGTAATCTTTACGTCACGGCGGCCAAGCGCCTGGTCGCGTTTGATTGCGCCATCGACATGTTGGCTGGCCCCACTGAGATTGTCGTTACCAGCGATTGCGGCCATGCCGGCGAGATAGCGGCAGATCTCGTTGCACAGGCCGAGCACGATCCTGAGGCGCTGGCCATCTTCGTCACCACGCGCTTGGATTTGGCCAAAGCGGTGGTTGCCGAGACCAAGGTCCGCTGCTTGAAAAATCCAGTTGCCCGCGCAGCGTTGCGCCGCAATGGGCTGATGATTGTCGCATCGAATACCAACCAGGCGCGCGCGATTACCAATCGCATCGCGCCGGAACATTTAACCGTAGATTCTGCCGCCGATCTTGAATGGGTGACAAATGCCGGTTCCGTTTTTGTAGGCCGCTGGTCTGCGCAGCCCATGGGCGATTACATCTCCGGCCCCAACCACACCCTACCAACCGGCGGCATGGCGCGGGTGCGCGGCGGCTTGAGCGTGAACGATTTTGTAAAGCTCATTACCGTCCAGGAGTATGCGCAGGCCGGCCTTCGCGCGCTGGGGCCCAAGGCTGTGCTGCTGGCCCAGGCGGAGGGGTTGGCTGGCCACGCAGAGGCTATTGGCATGCGCCTGAACGCAGGGAGGTCCCGTGACTGAGTCCGTAATTACTGTTGTTCCGGCGCCGCGCGCCCGCGTGCAGGCCATGAAGGAATATCATCCGCCGCTGGGCTGCCGCGATACGCTGCGCCTGGACTTCAACGAGAACACGCTGGCGTGTTCGCCAAAGGTGCGTGAGGTGCTGGGCCAAATCTCCGCCGGCTCGCTCACGCGCTATCCCGAGCGCGAGCCTGTAGAAGCGATTGTGGCCGCGCACCTCGGCCTCAAGCCCGCGCAGGTGGCGCTCACCAACGGCGTGGATGAAGCGATCCACGTGCTCTTTGAGGCTTTTCTCGAAGCCGGCGACGAACTGCTGCTGCCGGTTCCGACCTATACCATGTACGAAATCTACGCTTCGGCCACGGATGCGCGCGCGGTGACCGTGCTGGCCGGCGGCGATCTCGCTTTTCCCTACGAACGGCTGGTTGCGGCGATTACGCCGCAGACCAAGATCATCGCCATTGCCAATCCCAACAGCCCTTCCGGCACGGTTGCCACGCGGGAGCAGTTGCTGGACCTGGCGCGCCGTGCGCCCCATGCTGTGCTGCTGGTGGATGAAGCCTACTTCCACTTCCACGGCGAAACCGTGATGGACCTGGTGGGAACGGTGCCCAACCTGGTGGTGGCGCGTACGTTTTCGAAGGCCTACGGGCTGGCAGGGTTGCGGCTCGGATTGCTCGCCGGTCGTGTCGAGCTGATGCGCTGGGTGCGGCGCGTGCTTTCGCCCTACAGCGTGAACTCACTGGCGCTGGCGTGTTTGCCGCCTGCGCTTGAAGATCAGGCGTACATCGATTGGTATGTGGGCGAAGTGCTGGCTGCACGCGCGGAATTCGAGGCTGCGCTTGATGCGCTCAAACTTCGCCGCTGGCCCAGCCGCGCAAATTTCATTCTGATCGATATTGGCGCGCAACACGCGGAGTTTGTGCGGCGCATGAAAGCCGCAGGCGTGCTGGTGCGCGACCGTTCCAGCGATCCTGGCTGCGACGGCCGTGTGCGCATTACCATCGGAACGCGCCGGCAGATGCAGAGCGCGATTGCCGCACTGAATGAGACCATGGCCGCGCTGCGGCAACGAAAGGGCTAACTGTGACGACCCGTAATGCTGTGCGCAGCGCCGCCTTCGAGCGCAATACAACCGAGACGCAGATTGCCATCAAGCTCACCATTGAAGGCCAGGGCCGATACAAGGTTTCTACCGGCATCCGCTTCTTCGATCACATGCTGGAGCTGTTTACGCGCCACGGCGCCTTCGATCTCGAACTCAAGTGCCAGGGCGATCTCGATGTCGATCAGCATCACACCGTGGAAGATGTCGGCATCGCGCTCGGCGAGGCTTTTGATCGCGCCCTGGGCGATAAGCGCGGCATTTTACGCGCTGGATATTTCCTGATGCCGATGGATGAGACACTGGCCATTGCCGCAGTTGATCTTAGCGGGCGAGCTGCGTTTGCTGTAGATGCGAAGGTTCGTACGCGCCTGGTGGGCGATCTGCAGACCGAGCTGGTGACAGATTTCTTCGAGGGCTTTGCTCGCGGCGCCCGCGCCAACGTGCACGTGAAGACGATGTACGGCCGATCGAATCACCACAAGATCGAGGCCATCTTCAAAGCCTTCGCGCGCGCCTTGCGCGTGGCCTGCTCGCGCGACAAGCAACTCGGTGAGATGCTGCCATCGACCAAAGGACTGCTCTGATGCGTGTCACCGTCATTGACTACAAAGCCGGCAATCTCACCTCGGTGCTGAAGACCCTGCGGCATCTTGGCGCGGAGACGATCGTCACCGATGGCGATCCCGCGCTTGTTGAATCCGCGGAGCGCATTGTGCTGCCTGGCGTGGGACATTTTGCGGCGACGGAGCGGCTCGACAAAACGGGGCTGACCGGGGCGATTCGCACGGCCATTGCGCGCGGCGTTCCGTTTCTTGGCATCTGCGTGGGCATGCAGTGGCTCTATGCGGGATCGACGGAGGCGTCGCAGCAGCCGGGGCTGGGACAGTTCCCAGAAATGTGCACGCGCTTCCCCGAAGGCCACGAAAAAGTTCCGCATGTAGGTTGGAACTCGCTTGAAATTCGTCCTCACTCGCGCCTCCTGGCAAACATTAGCTCCGGCGAATTTGTTTACTTCACTCATTCCTTTAAAGGGCCGGTTACGGCCGATACGGCCGCCACCTCGCAGTATATTGAGCCTTTCGCCGCGGCCGTCGAGCGCGGCAATGTAATGGGTGTGCAGTTTCATCCGGAAAAATCCGGCGAGACCGGGTTGAAGGTGCTGCGCAATTTTCTGGAGTTCAAGTCATGCTGACCAAGCGCATCATAGCCTGTCTGGACGTGCACGCGGGTCGCGTGGTGAAGGGCGTGCAGTTCGTCGATTTGATCGACGCGGGCGATCCGGCCACGCAGGCGGCGCGCCATGCGCGCGAAGGCGCCGACGAGATTGTGCTGCTCGACATTACTGCCACCCACGAGGGTCGAAAAACGCTGCTCGAAACCGTGCGCCGCACCGCTCAGGAATTGTTTGTGCCTTTCTGCGTGGGCGGCGGCATTCGCACCGCGCGCGACGCCGAACAGGTGTTTGAGGCCGGGGCCGACAAGGTGAGCATCAACTCCGCCGCGCTGGCCGATCCCGCGCTCATCAGCGCGATTGGGTCCAGCTTTGGGGCGCAGGCGGTGGTTGTGGCCATCGACGCGCGCCGCGATCCGCAGGCCGCCGATCCGGTGCGCGATGCGCAGGTCTTCGTCAACGGAGGCCGCAAACCGGCCGGCCGCTCCGTGGTCGAGTGGGCCCGTGAGGCGGAACAGCGCGGCGCGGGCGAAATCCTCCTCACCTCGATGGATTCCGACGGCACCCGCGCCGGATTCGACTGCGAACTGACCGCTGCGGTGAGCCGGGCCGTCGGCATTCCGGTCATCGCCTCGGGCGGCGCCGGAACCGTCACTCATTTTGCCGACGTATTTGCGCGCGGCCAGGCTGACGCCGCGCTTGCTGCCAGCATTTTTCATTTTGGCGTCTCCAGCGCTCGCTCGCTCAAAGAGGAGCTCGCCCAGGCTGGCGTTCCCGTGAGGCTTCCATGCTGATTCCTTCCATTGATTTGATGGGCGGGCGCATCGTCCAGCTTGTGCAGGGCGAAAAGCTGCGTCTTGCCTTTGACGACTTCGAATACTGGATCGAGAAATTCTCGCGCTTTCCCATGGTGCAGTTAATCGACCTGGACGCGGCCATGCGCCAGGGCAACAACTCCACGCTGGTGGAGCAGATTACCAAGCGCCTGCCTTGCCAGGTGGGCGGCGGCATTCAATCCGCGGAGCGCGCGCGGCAGGTGCTGGATTGCGGCGCGCGGCGCGTCATCGTGGGGTCAAAGCTTTTTACCCCGATGGCCTGGTGGACGCCGAGTTTGCCGCGTCGCTGGCCGATGCCGTGGGGCTGGAGCAGATTGTCGCCGGCGTCGACACAAAGAATGGGCGCATCGCCGTGAAGGGATGGACCGCGCAGGTCGAGCTCACGCCGGACGACGCCATCCCGGTGCTGGAGAAATATGTGACTGCCTTTCTCTACACGCATGTCGATGGTGAGGGATTGCTGCAGGGCTTTCCCATGGATGTGGCCGCGCGTCTGCGCAAGCTGACCAATCGCCAGCTCATCGTGGCCGGCGGCATTCGCAGCCAGCAGGAGATCGATGATCTTGATGCCATGCGCGTGGATTGCGTGGCCGGGATGGCCGTCTATACCAACCTGCTTGCGGTTTGAGCGCGTGTCTCCCGGGTCTCAAAACGGAGCCCGGGGCCCCATGCGTGCGCGATCAGGTGCGCGCGCTACGGACAAGGCTTCTGGTGGCTGTTTCTGCCGGGTCGAGTGATTTAGATCACATCTCAATTGGGCTCCCGTCTTACACTAAAGAGGTCAGGATTGCAGGATTCCCCGATGAAAAAAGCTTTAGTCGGTCTTTATGCCCTGGTGACGGCGTGCCTGTTGGCGTGGGCTTATTACCAGGCCATCTACGTTGCGCCCAACGATGCGATGCAGGGCGAGATCTTCCGGATTATTCTATTACCACGTACCCTCCTGGGCCGTGGCGTTTCTTGGGTTTGCCATCAGCCTTGCCGGGTCCATCGGCTTTCTGGGCTTCCGGCGCAATCACCCCGACCGCGCGCAGATTGCCGATGCCTGGGCCGTGGCCGGGGCTGAAATTGGGGTTGTATTCTGCACGGTCGGTCTAACCACCGGGCCGTTGTGGGGCCGGCGCGCATGGGGCATGTGGTGGACGTGGGATGCGAGGCTGACCACCACGCTGGTGCTGTGGCTCATTTATGTGAGCTATCTGTTGCTGCGGCGCTTTACCGCCGGGCCCCAGATGCAAACTCTGGCCGCCGTGCTGGGCATCTTCGGCGCGGTCGATGTGCCCATTGTTTACATGGCGAATCGCTGGTGGCGGACGCAACATCCGGCGCCAGTCTTCGGCGGCTCGCAGGGTTCGGGCATGGCGCCCGCTATGTTGGGCGCGTTTTTTTGGAACTTGGCGGCATGGTTCGCGTGGGGCATTCTGATCCTGGTGCTGCGCTTCTTTGTCGAGCGCCACAGCCAGAAGATTGCGGAGCGCGAGGCGCTGGAGGCCTTGCGGGCCTAGCCTTTCGCTTCGCGGAGAATTTTATGAAGAAGCTTCTGTTTCAATTGCTTGCTGCTGCGGCCATCGGTTTGTTTGGGTGGGCGGCTTACCTGGTGTTTTCTGCTCCCCCGGAACCGGCCTTCGGGGCCGCCGATCACAATGCCGTCATTGCGCGGCTCGATCACATGTTCCGGGTGGCGGCTTATGTGGTGACCTGGGCAATTCAGCTGGGGTATGCGGCCTGGCTGGGGCTGAAATGGCAGGCTCAAAAGGATGCGGCCAGCAGCACGCCGCAGTAACGCTAATCGTTGTCCTTTCTGCTATTTAGAAAACTCGTTCCCGCGCAGGGGCGGGAAGTTCGATGCGGCTGGCGGCGATTGATCGCTCGCGCCGGCTCCAGCGCTTACGCCGGTCACCTCCCGGCCGTTACCTAGGTGGTAAGTCCTGTAGCACCCGCATTTTCTCAGACGAGGTCTTAGTGGGATTCAAGTTTTCCATCAGCCAGCCGATAATGTTGTTGTGTAAATAGGCAGCGGAAGCGGCGCCAGAGGGAGAAACTGCCGTGTACGACCTTCTTATCGCGCTGGCTTTCGTCGGAATGGTACTCATCCCAGCTGTGATCGCCGCCAAGTCCGGCATGGCCGGGAAATCACGTTAACCGCTTCTGTAAGTTTCCTCCACCCTGGATCTGCGTCTTTTCTCAGATCTGCGTTGTCAAAAAACCCGCGCGAGTGCCGGCCCAAGATGGCCCGTACCGCTTCAACACCTAGGCTTCGAGTTTCCGGCTTGCAACCGGATGATTCGAGGCCTTTTCCCCGCTTATAGCCTCGAACCACCCCCAAGGATTGAGACGAAATACCCGCCCACGCTCAATTCCCGTCCCCGCTCAGCCCTCCTTTTTTGAAAAGCAACCAAACAGTTGCGCATCTTCTGAGAATGTTCTAATATGCAACTAGAGGGTTGCACATAATGGAGATTGAAAAACGTATCGAGCTTAAGGCGCCCGTGCAGCGGGTGTGGCGGGCGCTTACGGATTATCGTGAGTTCGGCGAATGGTTTCGCGTGGCGCTGGAGGCGCCGTTCGCGTTGGGACAAACAGCCCGCGGCTATATTCTGCATCCCGGCTATGAGCATGTGGTGTGGGAAGCCGTGATCCAGAAGATGGAGCCGGAGCGCCTGTTCTCGTTCACCTGGGCGCATCCCAAATCGTTGGACAAAGCCGCTTATTCACCGGACTATTCCGGGGAGCCGCGCACTCTGGTGGAGTTCCGGCTGGAGCCGACAGCCGCCGGGACTCTGTTGACGGTGACCGAATCGGGATTTGAGAATCTGCCTGCGGACCGGCGCGACCAGAACTTCCGGAACAACGAAGATGGCTGGACCCAACAGGTGAAGAACATTGAGCGCTATGTCACAGAAAAGCCGTGAACGCGTGGCCGGCCCGAAACCGGCCTACGCGGTGGCCTTCGCTGCCCTGGGCGATGAGACGCGCTTGCTGCTGGTGCGCCGTCTTGCGGCCGGAGATCCTGTTTCCATCTCGGAATTGGCCGCAGGCGCGCAGATCACGCGTCAAGCCATCACCAAGCACCTGCGCGTGCTGGAGCGCGCGCAGATTGTGCGCAGCCAGCACGCGGGCCGCGAAACACGTTTCTTGCTCAATCGCCGGCCGCTTCACGACCTGCAAGCGTACCTGGAACGCGTGGGCGCCCAGTGGGATGACGCGCTGGGACGGCTCAAAACGTTTGTCGAGGAGTGATGGCCTACACGTTCAGCTTGCGCATATAGTCGGCGTCGATGCGCAGCGCCCGCATGGTATCCATATCGAACTCCTCCTGCTCGATGAAGTAGTAGTGCAGATGAGTAGCCGCGCGCATGATAGGTGCATAATCGATCACGCCGTGGCCCAGTTCCGTGGAATGCATCGGGCCGTTCGCGGGCTTCACCATGTCCTTTACGTGCATGAGCTGAAAACGCTGCGGCTCTTTCCGCAAATAGGTAAGCTGGTTGTGGCCGGAGGCGGTGACCCACCCGGAATCCATCTCAAAGACAACGAATTTCGGATCGGTTAGCCGCAGCAGCTCGTCGTAGACGAGGGTACCATCAATGGTCGCCAACTCCGGCGTGTGGTTGTGGACGCCGAAGGTGATGCCCGCGGCTTTTGTCTTTTCGCCGATACGGTTGAACTCGCCGGCGATGAAGCGCCAGTCATCAAGGGTAGGCTCGCCCGTGGCATTAGGGTCGCGGTGCACGCCGCCCGACGACGAGCAGACCATGTACTCGAGCCCCAGCGCATGGGCATAGTCGAGGAGCTGGTTGAGTTGGGTTTGGAACTGGCTGAGTGTGTAGTGTGTGCTTACGCAGCGCAGGCCGGCTTGATCCATCGAGCGGCGGAATTCCGGCGCGCTGCGATCGTAGTAGCCGGCGGCTTCCACCACCGTGTAGCCCGCGGCGCGCACCTGGGCGAGGGTGCCGTCGAAGTCCTTCGGCAGCAAGTCGCGCACGCTATAGAGCTGCAGGCCAATCGGGAGATGCAGCGGCTTGGCTTCCGTGCGCGTTGCCGCAGCGGCAATGGCAATCGCGCTCAAGCGCGAAAATTCGCGTCGGGTCATAGAAAGTGTTCTCATGGTTGCCTTTCAGATACGGCTTATTCTCTCCTCCGGTCCTGCGCATTGTCTACTCCCACCTCCGTGGCACCGGTGAGTGCCATCATGCTGGGGCAAATGTGGGATTCTATCGCACATCCGGGGCAGACTAAAATGCTCGAGACGAGAAAGGAATGTTGACTCCCATGGTTGACTACTACGAGTTTCTTCAGATCAGCCCCAACGCCGACCTGGAAACCATTCACCGAGTCTACCGATTCCTGGCAGCGCGGCTTCATCCTGATAATCCGGGTTCCGGGGATTCCGAACAATTTCGGCTGCTCAAAGCAGCCCACGACGTGTTGTCCGACAAAAGACGCCGAATCGAATACGATGAGGCTCGCCGGCGGCGGACGCCAGAGCCCTTTTCCTCGTCGATCGATTTCATGGATAGCCTGGAAGGCGAGCTGAACCGGCGCATGGCAGTCCTCGCCGTTCTCTATCGCAGGCGGCGCGTCAACGTGAGTTTTGCTGAAGTTTCTCTCGCCGAAATCGAAGAACAAATGGGTTTTCCGCGCGATTACCTGGACTTTACTCTGTGGTATCTGCAGAAAAAGGGCTACATTGCAAGGGCGGATAATGCCCAGTTCGAGCTGACCGCCGATGGCGTTGACTATGTTGAGGCGCAGCGCTCCGGCTTGCCCAACTTGCACAGAATGCTCACCAGCGGCATGCAGCCAACGGCCGAGGAGATCGAGAACATCAACGTGGAGACGGCACCAGCGGCGCAGGTCCGGCCGGCTCCGCCTGCCTCCCCATCCGGACCGATCATTCTGCCTTCGTCGATGGATAAAGGGTACGAGCGGCGAGCCGAGAAATCGGATCGCCGCGTGGGCGCACCCGATGTTCGCAAGAATAAAATAGAACGCCGCAATGGCCCCATCGACCGGCGAGCTCTTCGGGAGGCCGGGCGCACCATACATTGATCGCCGGTCAATGTTGCCTGGCCTGGGGCCACCCTATTCGCGGACGCTGATTTCCAGAGCTTTCATCTTGCGGTAAAGATGGCTGCGTTCCAGGCCCAGCAGCTCGGCGGCATAGCTGATGTTGTTGCGGGCTTCCTCAATCTTCTTCAATATGTACTCGCGCTCATAGGCGTCCCGCGCCTGCTGCAGGCTGGTGAATTCCCCGGCCATGCGCGAGCCCGATTTCTGGGTCAGCGGCGGCAAGTGCTTGCGCTCAATGCGGAGCGCCCGCGGATTGAGGATCAGCACGCGCTCCATCACATTCTTTAGCTCCCGCACGTTGCCTGGCCAATGGTAAGCAGCCAGCGTTTCCAGGGCTTCGTCTCCGATCTCGATCCGGGGACGGCCATACTGGCGGCCGAATTCGGCCAGAAATTCGCGCACCAGCGGCGGAATGTCCTGCTTGCGCTCTCGCAGCGGCGGCACGAAGAACGGCACCACGTTGAGCCGGTAGAACAGGTCCTCGCGGAAATTCCCCTTCGCGATCTCCTCTTGCAGATCCTTGTTGGTCGACGCAATCACGCGCACGTCAACGCGCAGCGCTTGCGCGCCTCCCACAGGCGTGAACATCTGGTCGTCGAGGG
The DNA here is from genome assembly GCA_963725975.1 of uncultured Acidobacteriaceae bacterium. Lineage (GTDB taxonomy): Bacteria > Acidobacteriota > Terriglobia > Terriglobales > Acidobacteriaceae > Telmatobacter. The sequence continues at coordinate 560,095 of CAVSBA010000002.1, forward strand.
CGCTCAGGACTTTGGCCTGGGTTTTGAGACTCATATCGCCCACTTCGTCCAGGAACAGCGTGCCGCCGTCGGCGCGTTCGAGCGTTCCTCGTTGGTCGGGTGCGCCGTTGGCCTGTGAGCCGTGGCGCGAGCCGAACAGCTCCGCCTCGATGTGCGCCTCGGGAATAGCGGCGCAGTTCAACTCCAAAAAGACGCGATCGCGGCGCAGACTCTCGGCGTGAATGGCCCGCGCGATCAGCTCCTTGCCGGTTCCCGATTCGCCGTAAATGAGAACTCGCCCGTTGGTGGGCGCCATCAACCGAATTTGCTGGCGCAGCGCCTTCATGGGAACGCTGCCGCCGGTCAGCACCGCGTTCGCGCTGAACTGGCGTTTGAATTCCTCATTCTCGGTACGCAGGCGGCGCGCTTCCGCGGCGTTTTTGAGCACGATAAGAGTGCGCTCGAGCGACAGCGGCTTTTCGAGAAAGTCGTACGCGCCCAGCTTGGTGGCTTTCACCGCGGCTTCAATGGTCCCGTGGCCGCTGATGATGATGACTTCGGGCCGCGCCTCGGAGGCCATCAGGCGGATGTCGGAGAGCACGTCCAATCCGTCGCGGTCGGGCAGCCAGATGTCCAGCAGGACCACGTCGTATGGCGCATCCTGCAGCATGACCGTGGCCTCGCCTGCGGTACCGGCACAGGCCACGCTGTAGCCCTCCTCGCAAAGGATATCCTCGATCGAGTTGCGTATCTCCTCTTCGTCGTCAACCACCAGGATGTGATTCATGTGAGAAGCCCCGTCAACGGATTCGCGGCGTCTGATTCCTCCGCCGGCCTCTCGGAGGGTCTGTTTGAGTTCATCACCGGCAGACGCAGCACAAAGCGCGCCCCCTTGGGGCTGTTCGATTCGGCGCGCAGTGAGCCGCCATGCTCCTGCACAATTTTTGCGGCGATAGCAAGACCCAAGCCCGGTGCCGCGATGCTTGGTGGAGTAGAAGGGCAGGAACAGGCGCTCGCGAATCTGGTCGGTGAGCCCGTGGCCGGTGTCGGAGACGACAACCTCCACGGCCACGCCGTCTTCGCTGAGCGCCGTTTGAATGCTGAGCACGCGCAGCAGGCTGCCCTGCATGGCTTCTGCGGCGTTGTCGATGAGGTTGGCGAGGGCGCGGCGAATGGCTTCAGGGTCGGCCAGCACTACAGGCAGACCGGCATCCAGATCGCGCTGGATGGTGATGCCCTCCAGCCGGCCGGCAAACAGCGCCAGGGCTTCGTCGGCCACCTGGTTAATGCAGCAGGCGCGCGGCTGCGATGCGGGGAACTCCGCCAGTGCGGAGAACTGGTCCACCAGCGTGCGCAGCGTGCCCACACAGCCCAGGATGACCTCACTGCATTTGCGGATCACGTTCGGCGAGTCCGTCTGGCCACGATCGAGATGCCGGCCTATGCGCTCGGCGCTGAGCGCGATGGGCGTGAGCGGATTCTTGATTTCGTGGGCAACGCGCTGCGCCACTTCTTTCCAGGCCAGCTGCCGTTGCGCGCGCAGTAGCTCGGTGGTGTCTTCGACAACCAGGACCGTACCGGTGCGGCCGTGGCGCCAGCTCCAGCCGCGCGCTGGTGACGGCGAGATGAACGATGCGGCCACGGGCATGAAACTCGATCTCAGTGGAGGCCGCGCCCATGCGCTGGCCGCGGCGGATCACGCTGCCAATGTCCTCGGCGCATTCGGCCGGAAACAGCGAGTCGACCTTTTCTCCGGCCAGCGCACTCTCTTCGCGGCGGCCGATCAGCTCCGCAAAGGCATGGTTCGACTGCACCACGATACCGGCACTGTCGAGCGTGACCAGCCCGCTGGGAATGGTTTCTACAATGGTCTCCAGTTCGCGCCGCCGCTCTTCAATGGCTTGGTTGGCCGCGGTCAACTGCGCCTGCGCGGTCTCGGCCAGCTGGCGGCTGGCGTCCAGATCGGCAGCCATGTGATTGAAGGAGCGCACCAGTTCGGCCATCTCGCCTGTGGCGATGGCTTCCACGCGATGGCTGTACTTGCCGGCCGCAATCTCGTCCATGGCGTCGGCCAACGCCTCAACCGGGCGCGTGATTTGCTTGGAAAGAAATACCGCCAGCCACACGCTCGAGAAGAACACCAGTACCGTGATCAGCAACAGCATGAGCGAGAGCATGGTGCGGACACTGCGGCGAGAGCGGTACAGCTGCCAGTATTCGTCGGCGCCGGCACGGATGCGCGCAGCCGTACCGTTAAGACCCTGCGGCACAGGCAGCGCTGCCACAATGATCCTGCCCGAGGGCGCCGCGGCCATGCCCAGGGCATACTGATCGTTGCCAATCTGGAGCGTGGGTGCGTCACTGCGCTGGGCCGCGGATAGCAGCACGGTCGAGAGCGGCCCATGCATCACCACAGGCTTCCGGTCGTCGTCCATCCACGTGCGGAGACTCACCGCGCTCGAGTCCGGCGGTGTCTGAAAGCTTGTCAGCAGGCGCCGGTCTTTGTCATACACGATCACGAATCCACCATCGAGCGTGATGCGATGCAACGCCAGCACCTGCTGCAAATCCGCCATGGGCTTGTCGAGCGCACCCGAGGCCGCAATCGATTCCGTCTCGCCGCGCGCATTGCTGGCCACATACTCGGTCAACTCCAGCACCACGCGCGTGGAGTCGTCGCGCAATTGCGACGCGTTGGGCGAGAACCACCGTTCCATCGAGCGGTTCATCAGGTAATAGCTGAACAGATACATGAGCGCCGCAGGCGTGATGGTGATGATGATGGCGCCCAGCACCATGCGCGACCGCAGCCGCGTGGCCAGGCCGCTCGACGCGCCACTCGAACCTGGACCCACATAGACCTTGAGGATGGTCCGGAACAGCAGCACCAGCAGCAGAAGAAGAAGAAGGAATAGCAGGCCTTCCAGCGCGGTGAGGAAGATGGTCTGGCCGTAGGTTTCAGGATTGAGAAAATCGACCTTGGAGGTGTTGAACCACTGCAGGGTGCCCAGCAGCACAAACACCACCAGTACCCCGCTGGCCAGCAGGATGGTGGGGCGCCGCCGCGAATCGCCGGGAGACGGCATGGGTCGATTATAGGGCTACAGACTTGAGGGCAGGGAGAAAGGCAGCAAGGAATAGGGAAACCGGGAACCTGGCCCGCGCCTGGCACCCCTGCGGAAGCAGAGCAGATACACCTCACGAAGCGGAGCGCTTCCTCATACCTGAAGGACGGGAGTAGAGTGATCTTTTCTCGAAAGGGATGATCCCAAGCTGCACTTGATCAAGTACTGCCGGGCATGGAGCCTATCGCGATGTCTTTTTATGGACGATTTATCTCGACCACACCTCGGTTCTTTGCGTTCTCGACGCTGTTACTGGCGGCCGCCGCATTGCTTGCCGGATCGTCTGCGCACGGGCAGGCAAGCGCCACGACGATTCGCATCGACGCCCACGAATCCTGGCGCGCGCCTGGACCGGCGCTCTACGTGGAGGGCTCCGCCACTTCACCGTCAGGAGTAACGCTCGGCGTCAACAGCCGCTATCTGACGTTGAACGGAGAGCCCTGGCTTCCGGTGATGGGAGAATTCCACTTTTCGCGCTATCCGCGTGAGCAATGGGAAGACGAAATCCTCAAGATGAAGGCCGCCGGGGTCAATGTCATCTCCACCTACGTATTCTGGATTCATCACCAGGAGATCGAAGGACAATTCGATTGGGAGGGACAGCGCAATTTGCGCGAGTTCGCGAAGCTCTGCGCCAGGCACAAGATGTACCTGGTGGTGCGCATTGGACCATGGGATCATGGTGAAGCGCGCAACGGTGGCCTGCCCGATTGGGTTCTCAAACAGGGCCCTACCCGCGTCAACGATCCAATCTACCTTGCCAGCGTTCGCGCCTGGTACGGACAGATCGGCACCCAGCTCAAGAATCTTCTCTGGAAGGACGGCGGGCCAGTAATCGGCATTCAGCTCGAGAACGAGTACACCGAGCGAGGACCGGGCGCGGGCGAAGCGCACATCCGGGAACTGAAAAGAATTGCGATCGCCAGTGGCCTCGATGTGCCCCTTTACCTCGTCACCGGATGGGGCGATGCGGCCGTGCCATCCCGTGAAGTGATCCCGGTTTATGGAGGTTATCCCGACGCGCCATGGGATAGCTCCATCGTCAGACTGCCTCCAGACGAGGTCTATGCTTTCCGTTTTCAAAGCCGCGACACCGCCGATGTGAAAGCCGGCCCATCCGCAGGCGATCCTCACCGGCCAGCCGCCCCCGCGGAACAGCTACCATATTTCACCGCGGAAATAGGCGGCGGCATCGAGGACACCTACCACCGCCGTCCGCTGATTGCGCCGGATGACGTTGCCGCCATCTTTCCCGTGATGCTCGGATCGGGTGTCAACCTTTACGGAACCTATATGTTTCAAGGAGGCGAGAATCCCGATGGAAAGCTCTCCACATTGCAGGAATCGCAGGTTACCGGATATCCCAACGACCTGCCCATCAAGTCCTATGATTTTCAAGCTCCACTGAGCGAATTCGGCCAGGAGCGCGCCTCCTTCCGCAAGCTGAAGGTCTTTCAATATTTCCTCAACGATTTCGGAGCCGAACTGGCGCCGATGACGGTACACGCACCGGCCTCGTTGCCGCATGACCCTACCGACCTCACCACCCCGCGCGCTGCGGTGCGCTCACGCGGTAATGCCGGATTCATCTTCTTTAACAATTACGTCCGCGGCTACTCCATGCCCGCACGCAGAGCGGCACAGTTTCTCGTTCGTCTGCCCGAGGGCGTGCTGGCTGTACCCCGCCATCCGGTCAACCTGCCCTCAGGCGCTTACTTTATTTGGCCTTTCAACTTCAGCCTGGGTGGTGCCATGCTTCGTTACAGCACCGCGCAACTGTTTACGCGCATTGAACAGAGCGGCGACCTGACCATCTACTTCGAAGCTCTGCCGGGAATCCCGGCGGAATTTGCCTTCGACACAGCATCCATTAGCGCCGTAAAAGCTTCGAGCGGAAAAACCATGCGGGACTCCGCCACAACTTATGTGAGTGGAATCGAGCCGGGTAAAGATTCATCCATCGATCTCATCTCCGCTCAAGGCAAAACTGTTCGCCTCATCGTGCTCACTGCGCACGAAGCCGAGGATGCTTGGAAAGTACGTATCGGTGACACCGGCCATTTATTCATCACGGACCAGGATTTTCTAGACGATCCAGACTCGCAGCCGGCACGCATCTGGCTGCGTTCCCGCGCCGCGACCCAGTTCGCCTTTTCCATCATCCCGCCCCCGGCAGCCCAGCTGGAGGCCAACTTGCCGCTGAAGCCAGCCCCTGCGACTGGTCAGAGGGCCGCCTTCACCGCCGAGACGCTGCCATGGAATGGCCGCATTCAAGTCCGTCAGACTCAGGATGCCGGAACCGCTCCGCCGGTGAAACTCGGACCGTCTCAGTCCTGGCGAGCGCTCGGCGTGGCGCAGGCGCCTGGTGCCGACAAGCTTCCCCAGGCAGCGAAGTGGTCTATCGCCGTTTCCGGGGGACCTCTGAAAGGCTTGAGCGAGATCTTCCTGGACGTAAACTATCAAGGCGATGTGGCTCGTCTCTGGGCAGACCATCGGATTCTGGACGATGACTTTTACAATGGCCAAACGTGGATGATCGGATTGAAGCGCTTTCTGCCGCCGCAGGCCCCCTGGACATTCCAACTGAGTATTCTTGCCCTGCGCAGGGATGCACCCGTTTACCTCGAGCTTGCCAATCCTCCGCAGTTTGCTCCGGATGGACAGATCGACAAACTCGATGGCATCCGCCTGATCCCCGAATACCAGCTTGAGATCACCACGCGCTCTGAATGACGGCCCGTACGGCAAGCGTTCGTGCAGGCCGTGGATGCGCCCCGGGCAGGCGAACTTGCTGCGAGGGTAGATCGATGCAGCTCTTGCGAATGACCGGAACGCATCCAGCCTTGGCGGGAACCCGGCTCAAACTGCAGTTGACGAAGATCCGGGCGGGCATTTCGCCTCATCGGCATAGGCTTGCAGTTGTGGAATCGGGCGTCGTAGCATGGATCGACGCTGTACCGGAGGATCCCAGCTGGGGAGCGCACTCCAATCTGACTCGGTGCGGAGCAGGTTCGGGCCCTTGCCTCCGAGACGCTGCAGGAGTGCCGATCCCCGCGCAGTCGTTTTACGCCGCATCAAATGGTCCAAAGTTCTTTGAGGAATGAGGAAATCATGTCCGACGACAGTCGCTATCTGCACCCGCGAGAAGAACTTCTTCAGGCGATGGAGCGTATCTATCGCTATCGCATGACCACAACAAGTGGCGGGAACCTCTCCATTCGAGAGCACAACGGCAACTTGTGGATTACGCCGGCCCGTGTGGACAAAGGCTCCCTGCGCCGTGAAGATATTGTTTGTGTCCTGAGCAACGGCGACATCGAAGGCATACGGAAACCCTCATCGGAACTCCCCATTCACCAGGAAATCCGCGTCCGGCGCCCGGAATTGGGCGGCATTGTGCATGCTCATCCTACGGCGCTCGTGGCCTTCAGCCTTGTGCATCAGACACCGAATACGCGCATCTTCCACCAATCGAACGATGTTTGCGGCAAGGTGGGATTTGCTCCATACGAGCTCCCCGGGAGCGCGGCCCTTGGCAAACGTGTAGCCGATAGCTTCCAGGATGGCTATGACTGCGTGATTCTGGAGAATCACGGTGTGGTGACCGGCGGACTCACATTGCAGGATGCCTTCCGCCGCTTCGAGACCCTGGAGTTCACCGCCAAAACCCTCATCAAGGCAAAGCTGCTGGGTGGAAATATCCATCTTCTCAGCGACGATCAGCTCTTGCAGGAACATCACCGTGCCGCCCTGTTTGAGGAGTTCGCCCCGGCGGATTCTTCCAGTCACGAGAAAGAATTGCGGCGCCAACTGTGTGAATTTGTGCGGCGTGCTTACCGTCAAAGACTCTTCATCAGCACCCAGGGAAGCTACTCCGTACGCCTCGACAAATCCCGCTTCCTCATTACTCCCCGACATGTGGACCGGGGAGCCATCAACGTTCAGGATCTTGTGTTGATCTCCGACGGCCGCGTGGAGGCTGGAAAGAAGCCAAGCCGCGCTCTGCCGGTACATCGCGCGATCTATAGCGCCCATCCTGAGGTGGGTGCGATTGTGAACGCGTACCCGGTGAATGCGTCCGCGTTCTGCGTCTCCGGAGTGCCTCTGGAGAGCAAGACAATTCCTGAAAGCTATGTGGTGGTTCGCGAGGTAGGTCAGGCGCCATTTGGTTTGCAGTTTGGCGATTGCGTGGAATTGGCCGGCCTTCTGTCTCCATTACGCCCTTCCCTTCTGCTCGAGAACGATGGGGTCCTGGTCACGGGCGCGAACATATTGGAAGCTTTCGATCGACTCGAAGTGCTGGAAGCGACCGCCGAAGCCGTCATCAACGCTCTAGCGGTGGGAACACTGCAGCCTCTCAATGCGGCGGTGACCAAAGAGTTGGATCACGCATTTTTTGGCATCTGAGCCGGGCTTCATTGAAGGCGAAACACAGTCCCTCCAAGGGGAGATAGCTATGGGCAATTGGACGCGAAGAGGGTTTATCGGATCGCTTTCCGGCGCCGCAGCCGCCACCGCTTTCGCCGGACAGGAAAAGGGTGCTTCCGAAAAACCGATCCCTGCGAAGATCAAGATCACAGACCTGAAGTGCGCCATCATTGGCCGTAATCCGGTGGTGCGCATTGTCACCGATCAGGGCATTTCCGGATACGGCCAGGCGGAGTCCGCTAAACCGTATCTCAAGCCCATGGTGCTGTTCTACAAAGACTATTTGCTGGGCGAAGACCCCACCGACGTGAACCGCATCCTGTTGAAGATTCGTCGCATGGGCGCGTTCAAGCCGTGGGGCGCGGCAGTGAGCGCCATCGAAATCGCCCTCTGGGACATCGCCGGCCAAGCCGCCGGGTTGCCGGTCTACAAACTACTGGGCGGCAAGATCCACGACCGCGTTCGCCCCTACGGCAACTCCGAAAACAATTCAACGCTCGTGCCTCGTACGCCGCAGGATTACGCCGAGCTCGCCGCAGAGGTCAAGGGGGCGAAAGAGGGCTATACGCTCATCAAGCTGCCGGTCAGCTTCCACAATACCGCAATGCTTGAAGCCATTCCGGACGCCTGGTATGGCCAGCACTGGACCGGGAACAACCCTCCGTACATCGATCGCGGCATGTTAACGCAACCTGGAATCGACCATGTCATCGCCTGCGTGGAAGCAGCCAAGAAAGTCACCGGCGACGCGGTTGGACTGGCATTTGACTGCGGGCCCGGCTGGACCCCCAAGGATGCCATCCGCTTTGCGCGCGCAGTTGAGCCCTATGACCTCGCCTGGCTCGAAGATCTGATCACTGGTGATTACACGCCTTATCCCAACGCCCAGGTCTTCAAAGAGGTCACAGACAGCACCTCGACGCGGATTCACACCGGAGAGGAGATCTATCTGCGGGAGAACTTCAAGGACCTGATCGAAACCCAGGCTGTGAACGTGCTCGGCCCCGACCCGGAAGATGTGGGCGGAATCGCCGAGTTGAAGTGGATTGCCGAGTACGCCAATCTGCACGGCATTCAAGTGGCTCCGCACGGAATCTTCGATGGCCTGTTCGGGGTGGCCGCGCAAGTGCATCTGGGCGCCGTCTGCCCGCAGAACTATATTGCTTTCGAATACGCGAAGGCCCAGCCGGAGTGGTGGACTGACATTGTTGACGGACTGCCGGATCCGATTGTCAAAAACGGATTCATCGATGTTTGGGACAAGCCGGGCCTTGGCATTACGTTCAATGTCCGCGCAGCCAAAGCCCACCTGTCCGACGAGGATCGTACCTTCTTCGACTGACCGCGGGGCTCACGGGGTGATGCGAAAGCCTTAGCGAAGCGAAGAAGAGGCAGGCGCCGGCACGCGCTACTGGATGCTCTTCATTTTGTCATTCAGCATCTTGTCAAATTCGTCCTTCGGCATCTTCAACTTATCAGGATGAGCTTCGATCCACCGCTTGAAGCCGGCAAACTTCTCGGCATTCCAACCGCCTTCGAACTCGGCGCCGTTCTTCCCTTCCTTGTTAAGTTCGAAGTTATAGTCATCCATGAGACCGGTAAACTCCGCGGTACTCACAGCTTCCTCGGCGAGGATGGCTGGAACAAAGATCACGCCTTGGGCATTGGCGATGACCAGGTCTCCGGGTAAAACCACGGCGCGGCCAATGCGAACGGGACAGTTAATGCAGGTGAGCTCTTCCTCGTTCCAACCGGATGGATCATACCCCTTGTAGAATCCATTAAAGTCCGGAATCTCGCGATTTTCCTCTTCGTCGCGGATTCCACCGTAGAAGATGAATCCGTTGTGGGTATGCGCAGCAATGCCGTTGCCCAGATTAGAGCCAATCAGCGTGCCCTCAACGATCTTGCCATAGCCATCGGCAACATATACATCGCCCTGGACAAGTTCCTCGATGGGCCAACTGTTGTTCATGTCAAAACCGATGCGTCCCTCTGCCTTCCCCTCAGCGGTCTCGGCTTTGGCCACGTCGGGACGAGAGGGCATGTACTGCGTGGTCAGGGCGCGACCGGAGAAAGGCTTGTCAATATGCAATGCATGCCAGTTGCCCTCAAACTGGTTGTCATAGCCGCGGGAGCGGAGGAAGTCCCAAATGTCTTCGATGGAAACGTTGAGAGAACGTTGCAGCAGATCATCGGGAATTTTCGGGCGGCCATCCGCAAAGCGAGCGCCTTTCCAGTCGGCAGTGTAGAACAAGATCTGTTGCCTCGTCTGCTTCACCTGAGAATAGCCGTAGCCTCCAGATAAGGCCGCAACAATCAGCACAGCAATGATGAGTTTCTTCATGGGTTCCGTGGCGGATCTCCTCCTATTTCTTTGAGCGCTGGATAAGGTACCAATCATCAATGCCCGAGGTTCTGCTCATCTTTAGTTTTCGAGCCTGTCTGGGATTGCACGGACCGATGACCGGGACAAGTTCATGGGGGCAGAGGTCTATAGCGGTTACAGAGTGTCTGTTCTCCTAAGCCGGGGAAGCACAGTGGTACTGTCCTCAGGAAATTCCACCTCATCGGCTTGAAGGGGGCAAGCGAACTCCGGCACCGCAACTCGTATTGCGGATCAATTATACCCATTCACTTATCCAGCACAAAAGCGAGGTTGCAATTCCATCGACGCTGCACCGCCCGGCCGCTGGATTTGCAGCATCCGCAGGGCCTGGCGCCCATTGAGCAGAGGAAACGCATCCGGATCGTTAGCCGGGGACTCGGCCGGATCCTTGCCGATTTGCAAGAACACATCGGCGGCGCGCAGTTCGCACCAGTCCAGGTCAGCGATTACCTCGCTCGTGAAACTCCCTGGCGAGTTGAGCAGCGCCGCAGGCGGGAGGGTTGTACTCCGTTCAAACTGACCGATCATCTACATCGGTGAGGAATCGGCAGCGGTGCATCGCTTGCTTCCTTTTGCCTCGCACCTGCATGCTCGTGGCGGGGCGCCGGGCAAGCTGCAGACCGGCGTCAAAGACAACTCTATCGACTTTGCGGGGATGATGGCGGAACTCTCAAAATTGCGCTATGCGGGAAAAATCGCGCTTGAATACGTGTGGGTGGATTGGGAAGGCTGCAACGCGACAGATAATGTGTCCGAGACGATCCTGCTGCGCGAGCGGCTCAGGACGGCGGCCACGGATCTCAACTGGACGGCATGACGATGTTTGAGCTGCCGCAATGAAGTTTCTCAACGCGGAGTTCAGCATGGAATGGAACACTCGCATCCTCCGCGTTTTTGCACAAGCGGCTTACCGCCCCCCCGGGGAGCGTCATTTGACCCTTCCTGAGGGGGGTTGCTAAACTAATCATGCGGGGTGGAGCAGCCCGGTAGCTCGTTGGGCTCATAACCCAAAGGTCGCTGGTTCAAATCCAGCCCCCGCAACCAAATCTTTCAACAACTTAGGAAGATCCGGTCGCTCCGACAAACTCCCAAAAACTCCCAATAAGACAAATCAGGGTTTCAGGCGCTCGCTCGTATCGGCTTGAGCACCATCTCCACGACCTTGCTATTGGCCTGCCGCTTCGATGAAGTCATGGCCTGTCCGTAGACATTCATCGTCGTCTGGATGGAGGCATGACGCATCAGTTCCTGTTGCACCTTCATCGGCGCTCCGGTCTCGTCCAGCCACGAACGGTAGGTGTGGCGAAACGTATGCCAACCGAGATTCGCGTAGCTTCCCAACAGCAACCGCGCGCTCCTCGTGGACTTGAAGCCGTTTGCCGTTCGGTGTAGGGCGATCTTGCTTACACCAGACTCCGACGCCGACACCGCACTTCGGGCACTCCACGAGGCAGCATCCGGCAGGCCGAATGTGTCGCTTCTGGATCGACGTTGGAAAGTAAGGCTGATTCGTGATGGGATTTGCAAAGACCCAACCTTCTTCAGTTGGCACTGCCTCTTTGCTCCACTCCAGCACGATCTCGCTCAAGGATGGATGCAATGGAACGTAGTCCTGGGAGTATTCGGTCTTGACCTCATCTGTCCGCCCGTCTACGAAGCTGCGCTGAACGAGCAGTTGATTCCTTTCAAAATCGAAGTCATCCCATCGAAGCGCCGCGATCTCGCTCACGCGAAGACCGAGGCATTGGGCGATATAGACCATCGTTCGATACGGCTCTTTCAGCAGTGAGACGATGGTTTCAAACTGATCCACAGTTAAAATCATGGGGCGCTGACGGCGCTTGCTGCCGCCTTTTATCCGCACCAACGCAATCGGGTTCCTCTTATCGGTGAATAGTTCCCAGCGTGTAGCGCACTCAAACATCAAGTGCATCACGCCTCGGATATGGGCCTTTGACTTCGGAGCCATAGGGAGCTTCTTCAGCCAGTCTTCGACTGCCATCGGACGGATGTGATCAAGCAAATAGTCACCCCAGCGCGGCTTGAGATAGTTCTTGATATTGGACCTATAGGACCTGGAGGTTGAATGCCGTTCCGGCATTTCTTCCTCAAGGTAACGGTCGCATATCGCGCCGAACGAGACCACGGCCATGCGCTGCTGTGGAGTTTCAGAATTGAGTTTTAGGAGAAGAGCTTCGACTGCTTTCTGTGCGAGAGCTTTGGTCTTGTACTTCTCAACGGTACCAACGGTCGCTGTCCTTCGCTCCCGTGTGCCTTTCTCCGTTGTCTCGTAGTACCGAAACTCCCAGGCGTCTGATCCCTTCGCCCGCTTCTTTCGCGTTAGACTTCCAAATTGGTAACATGCACGTGCCATCAAGGTTTCTCCCCTCGACTTCACGGCACAAATGGCTGTCCTCAGAGTACGTCACTTGTGCCGTCGAATCACGAGGAAACTGCTGTATTTGAGGCGTTCGATTACGGGCTATCTTTCTATCCAGGCTTCGATCGCTGACGCCCGAAAGCGCCAGAGCTTCCCTACCTGGATCGCGTGAATCTTGCCGCGATGGACGAGACGTTGCAGGGTCCGCGGATGCACCTTGAGTATGGCTGCGGCCTGATGGCTATCGAGAAGTGGTTCTTTAACCGATTGAGGAAGACGATTCTCTCCCGGTGCGCTTTCTGATGGCTGTCTGTCTTCTGGCATCGTGACTCCTTCCCAGGCTCGTGTGACGTGCCACCTGCGTACCACCGAGGTTCTACATCCGCGGCGGAGCCGTCCAATGAAAATCGAGCGGACCGTTATGAACGGCGGTCATAACACGAGATGAGGCTGCTCGTGATTGGTGCAACCGCCACAGTACCGGGGGCATCGAACAATCATCTCTTGCTGGGAAATTGTGCCTGCCAGCCAAACCCCCTGATCGTTTTGTTCGCCTTCCCGCCTCGCGTTCTCTCCCCGGAGGACTCCTATGGTGCTTCCCGAAATACGACTCCTTGAAACCGCCGTAGTTCTTACTGAGGAACTGAATTTCTCAAGAGCTGCGGAGATATTGCATATCGACCAATCCGCAGTGAGCATACGAATAAAGGACCTCGAAGACCAGGTTGGCTATTTGCTCTTTAAGCGCAACCACAGGACGGTCGAGTTAACAGAGGGCGGGCGGAAATTTGTCGAGGAAGCCCGTGTTGCGCTTCTGCACACAGAGCGGGCAGTGCTGGCTGGACGCGCGGCAAGCCAGGACGCGGAAGTCATTCTCAACATCGGACGGTCACCCTATACCGATCCTTTCCTCGTCACAATCCTTCTCTCCCTTAAGCTGCCACTGTTTCCACAGTTAAAGATTGAACTGTCCCAGCAGTTTTCATGCGACCTCATTCGCGAAGTCTTGGCTGGCGCGCTGGATCTCGCGATTGCCACGGAGCCCCCTGAGTCCAAACGCCTCACGATGGTCGAGGTTGCAGAGTCGCCCTTCTACATCGCAATGTCAAAAGAGGACGAACTGGCTTCCGAGCCTTCCGTCACTCTCGATGCGCTGGCGGGACGGTCATGGGTGATCTTCGAACGAAGGATGCACCCGCCCGTTTACGACTCTGTGATGCGGCTTGCACAAGAGCGAAATACGACTCCGGCCAAAGTTCAACACATCGTGGTTCCGGAGGACGCATATCCGTTTATTGCAGACGGAGGCGCCGTTGCTTTCGTGGTGAAGTCGGGCGCAATTCGGATCGCACGTGACGGTATCACGGTGCGTCCGCTCACCGAGGAGTCACTCATCCTAAGGACCTATCTCGCCTCGCGGGCCGACGAGAAATCAAAAGTGGTGAGCGAACTTGTAAGAGCATTCATGCGCAAGTTGGAGTCATTCACCAAAGTTCGGCCCTTTCCCGCTGCCATCTCAGCTTGAAATCTCCGACTTGTTCGGATTGCTTCAGTCACTCCTTATTGAGAATGCTAATCTCAATGGGCCCAGACCAGTCACACTTCGGACAGGTTACAAGCCCAGTGGTGCCCCCTTTAAGCCCAAGCTCTGCGAGGTTCATGGGAAATCCGCATTGAGGGCAGACATGGGCGCTCTCCCATTGTCTCGAATCATCTGCCTCCTTCAATTTGGCTACCTCCCTCCCTATCCTCCATGTCGCCCATCTGCCAAACTTAGGTACTCGATTGTGGCTTTACATCTTCTCCTCTTCGCTTGGGGAACGACTGAAGAGCTTCATCGCAGCTGACGCAAAAGCCGGACTCTCTCAGTTCGCTCATCCGCCGCCCGCATGCTGCACAGTTGAAAGAAATCTCGACGCGGCGGATTCTGCTGAGCGTTTTAGTTATCGCCACCAGCGCCTCATCGTCGCTTGTCCGTTCCGCTTTGACAGACCGCTCGTGAAGTCCTCGATCGTTCTCTTCCTGCCCCCTTAGAGTTGTCGTGTTCGCGTCATTCTTACGAAAACGACTCTCGGTCGATCGCGTGCCGAGGCGGCGAGCGGCGATTAGCAAATCCAAACGCAACAGCCTCTTCACGAGTCGATGAGCCTTGCCTTTACGAACGATGAGCACGACTTGCGTCACTCGCATATTCTCCGCTGTTCGCAAATGCACTTGTCTCGTCTTCCGGCTCGCTCAATCTTGATTCCTACTTTTGGCACCGCGATTGAACGCCGCAGTTCAGAGTTCGATCCCACTGTGAATTGTCGTGACTTCACGCTTTCTTCCAAGGATTTGCATAGCTCTTTGGGATTTCTTCATGAGCTAGACACGGGTAGCCTGTCACGCGATTCCGGTGGTTAAGACTGCGGTTCGCAACGGCTGGTAATCGCATGTTCGGGGTGCACCAAGTGCGCGAGCCGCAAAGAAGCGGGCGAACTCTGATCTGACATGAAACGCGAGATTGCGAGATTCGATCGGCAATTTAGGCTCCCTTACGGAGACGGTACCGAAAATAGTCAATCTGCCGGGAAGTTTTTGCGTTGCCGTCTCAATTCAAAGAGGAAGCATGTCTCCCTTCGACATCGCAAACCTTTAGCAGTTCGGAGTTATCTCCGAAGAAAGGGTCCAAGAACATCGTTATGCGTCCTTTGTGCGCCCTCTCCTGTCGTATGTTGATCGGTGCGGCCCTCAGTTGTTCGGCGCTGGTTGCCCAAACATCCGCTCCGATACCGCGCATCACCGAGCAAGTGAACGAGATCTCGCTCACGACGCTCCGAGGCAACGTACCCTTGCTGGCACGAGCGCGGTACGACCGGGGCGAGGCGTCGCCCGAAACGCAAATGACCCACATCCGTCTAGTGCTTTCGCGCTCGGCCCAACAACAGACCGCACTCAAGGAATATGAGTCCGAACTGCAGGACAAGTCTTCGCCGAGCTATCACAAATGGCTTACGCCATCGGAGTTCGGCAAACTGTATGGACCCGCGGACTCCGATGTGGCTGCAATAGTAGCCTGGCTGGAATCACATGGCCTTGGACTCGAAGCGGTCTCGACCGGGCGGACCAATATTGCCTTCTCCGGTACGGTGAGCCAGGTAGAAGATGCGTTTCACACGCAGATTCACTCCTTCGACGTCAACGGAGAGCAGTTCTACTCCAATGTGAGCGATCCGCAAATTCCCTCAGCCCTCGCTCCAGTGGTAATTGGAGTAGCACATCTGAACACCATCAGGCCAAGACCTCAATACATACGTGGAAGGGCGGGCAAGATTGATGGAGAAACCAAGCGTCTTGAACCGTTGAGCGAAACGCTCGCCAAGGCGCCAAGGGCGGATCTCACTGGCGGCTCCGGAACATCCAGCAATCCCTACACCCTCTATATCGTCCCCGGCGATGCGGCCACCATCTACGACACACCCAACACCACCTTCAATGCCAACTACACATCGGGGACCAGCTACACAGGATCAGGAGTGACGATCGGCATCGGCGGCGATGCCACGATCCAGAGCAGCACTGTTGTGAACTATCGTAGTGTTTTCCTCGGCAATTCGACCGCGCCAACCATTACAAACGTCGATGGCGTGACCAGTACGAGCGATACCGACGAAGCCTACATCGACACCGAACTCTCGGGCGGCCTGGCTCCAGGAGCAACAATCCACTTTTACACCTCGACGGATCTCACCTCCGCTATCGAGCGGGCCATCAATGACAACGCGGTAGACATATTCAGCCTCAGTTTCGGGATGTGTGAATGGGGGCTGACCACGGCCGATAATGCACAGATCAATTCCTGGTGGGAGCAAGCTGCAACACAGGGTATCGCGGTGACGGTTGCAGCCGGAGATAACGGCTCGGCCGGCTGCGACAGCACGCAAGACAACTAAGGCAATAACATCACCGAGGCAGAGTATGGGCTGCAGGTGAGCGGATTTGCCTCCACACCGTATGACATCGCGGTGGGCGGAACGGATTTCTACGCATTGCCCAACTCCTATTCGACATACGCGAGCACCTCGGAGGGGAGTTCTTCAACCTACTACCGGACGGCAAAGAGCTACATCCCGGAGTCAACCTGGAACGACTCAACAGACAATGACACGACAATAAGCGCTAATGTTCCTTGGACCGCCACGCAATACGCCAGCGATGCCAACATCGTGGCCGGAAGCGGCGGCAAGAGCAGTTGTTCGACCAACACTGACACGGCGACAACCACGGGAACGTGCACGAGCGGCTACTCGAAGCCGTCCTGGCAGCGCGGAACTGGCGTTCCTTCGGATGGAGTGCGTGATCTGCCGGACGTATCGCTGATGGCGGGTGACGGGTTTGATGCCGCCGCATGGCTGGCGTGCACAGACGATACAGGTCAAAACGGTAGTGGGGCCACTGTCACGGAAAATTGCTCGAACCAGTCCGATGGCAATTCGTACTTCGCAGCTTTCGGCGGTACGTCCACCGCATCGCCGGCATTTGCCGGCATCCTCGCGCTCATTCAGCAAAAAACAGGCAGCCGACTTGGCCAGGCGGCCATGCAACTCTATGACCTCTATAACGGGAGCCATGCCAACGCCATCTTTCACGATGTGACGACGGGCAACAACTCGGTTCCGTGCGACTCAGCATCGAGCTACCAAGGAGGAGCCTGCACAAAGAACAGCGCGGGATACTATTTCCTGACCGGCTACAACACCGGCACCGGCTATGATCTGGCGACCGGGCTGGGCAGCGTGGATGCCAATCAATTGTTGACGTATTGGGGCACGGCTACCGGGTCCGCAACTGCGACAGTCACGGTCACTCCGGCAGAAAGTAGCTTGAATTCGAACCAAAGCCTGAATGTAACGGCCACGGTGACCGGAGCCAGCGGAACCCCAACTGGGACGGTGACGCTTTCGGGTGGCGGCTACACCTCCTCCGCAGAAGCGCTTTCCGGGGGAAGCTATACCTTCACTATCCCGGCCGACAGCCTGAGCTCCGGCGCCGATACGCTCTACAGTGACCTACAGTGGAGATTCGACCTACGCCTCTGCGACTGGCGACAGCAACTGTGCTGGTCACTGCCCCCACCTTTACGCTTTCCGCGACCAATGTGACTGTGAGTTCAGGCTCCTCCGGTACTTCCACCGTTACGGTCACCCCGGTCGACGGCTATACCGGCACAGTAACGCTGACGGCCACAGGGCTCTCCAACGAGGGTATTACCCTCACCGGCAGCAATGTGACGATCACATCCGCGGCAAGTGGAACCGGGACAATCACAGTCGGCACTACGAAAGCGTCGAGTTCGAGCGTGCATGCGAATGCGAGGAACAGCTCCAGATGGTATGAAGCCGCCGGCGGGACAGCAATGGCCGCACTGCTTCTATTCTTCATTCCGGGACCCTTGCGCCGATCGAGAAAGATCCTGAACCGCCTTGCTGCTGACCGTTGCCCTCACCTTGACAGGCATTGGTTGCGGCGGGGGCGGAAGCCCCGGGTCGTCGAAAACTACACCGACAATGAGCGTCACGCCGGCCAAGACCTCTGTCGCCGCCAATAGTTCGCTTTCGGTTACGATCTCCGTCTCCGGGTCCGGCTCCACACCGACCGGAACCGTAACCTTAACCAGCGGGAGCTACACTTCGTCAAGTTCTACGCTGTCCAGCGGGAGCGCAACAATCACGATTCCCGCCAACTCTCTGGCAGTGGGCACCGACACGCTTACGGCTTCGTACTCCGGCGACAGCAATTACAACTCCGCCACGGGTTCTGCCACTGTCACTGTGACCAGTGCAGCCACCGGAACCGGTACGTACACCATCACTGTCACCGGCAAGGACAGTTCCAACTCGAATATCACTGCGTCAACTACGTTCACATTAACGGTGAATTGACGGTTCTTCCCCATGCCGGGCACGCTAAACACCCCAGATCGCGCGTGCCCGGCCTCTCTTCAACTGGCAAAAAGCGCGCAGCAAAAGAAGACATGCGTCTTTCTGGGTACAGAGCCCGTTTAATCCCAAATCTGGCCGAAAAATAAATCTGCAAAAACCGCGAGCGAAATGGAAGTTTCTGCGTCGCGGCCGCAATACAAGGCAGGAACAAATTGCAGTGGTACAGAACTGGTAGAAGGAAAGACGGCTTGAAGAAAGATCCTGCTTCGTCGGACGCTCAACTTGCCGAGCGCCTGAAGCAGAGAGATGAAAACGCCTTCTTGAGCCTCTATGATCTACATCGATCTTCAGTCTTTCGATTTCTGATGCACATGACAGGATCCATTACCGCTCGCCGAGGAGCTTACACAGGAAGTATTTGTCGTGATTCTCGATGCAATGTGCGCCGGAACTGTCGGACAGTTCGATCCACGGAAAAGGGACTTGGGAGGGCTACTTGCTTGGAATTGCGCGCAACCTTGCAGGGCCGAGCGACGCAGGGCCAATCGAGTAGTTTCGTTGGACTGCATTCTGGAAACCCCGGAATGGAATCTGCTTCTAAAGAGGTTCTGCGAGAACGATTGACCCTGGTGATGTTGAGACATTGTTGGTCGATGCGCTCTGAACTGAAGGCTCTCCACTGTGCGATACATCGAATTGCCGGAGCATTATCGGGAGGCGTTAGTGCTGTGCAGCCTGCAAGAGAAGAGCTACCGCGATGCAGCCGCAATTCTGCAATGTTCAGAAGGGACGGTTGCCTCGCGGATGAATCGCGCCAAGGCCATTCTGGCAGCCAAAGTTGCGCAAGTCCGCACCAAATAGATCGAATGTGCAACTGATCTTCGAGGGAAAGGAGGGCCGGATGTCGGAACAGCAATCAAAGCGAACGGAAACTGAAGATGCCTCGCGCGTTGAATCATCTTTTGGGCCTGCTCGGGGACCTGTCGCCGCAGGACCCGTCTTCATCCCTCCGAGAGCGGTTGGCGAACTCGCACAACAGCGCTTGAGAGGAGAGCCGGGATCCGTCCTCGATTCTTGCGGTAGGAACCGCAGGTCACTCACCTGGCTCAGGCCTGTTATTGCAGCCGGTTTCGCTGATGGCGAAGGGTTGTCTCATCGGCATGTTATTCACTATTGAGCGGCAAGAGACCGGCGCGCGGCTGAGAGAGCCGTCAAAATCGTTCCTGCAGCTCCACTTTCAGCGCGGGGAGAGCCCGCAGTACCGTCAGTCCAACTGTCGAAGGCTCAGGCGCCTAGAACGCCCATCCTCGGCCTCAGGTTGATACAAGCACACGCGCCGGAGCGCCGCAAATGATATTGCGGCTTCCTTACTCCAATAGCGCAATTCAAACAGGGACAGATACGACTATCCGGGTATCCATGTCCCAATCCGAGCTCCAGTCGCTTGGATTTCCCATCAACACAACCGTTCCAGACACGCGCATCGTGGCCGAGCTAACGCTGGGCGACGATGGTCTGCCACGTGCGATCAGTCTGCCTCTGCCTCTTGAGGTGGTAAAGGAGAAGAAATGAACAAATCGTTTAGTCAGATAGCACTCTACGGTTTGTTGGCGATGATCCTCTTCATGAACGCGGATGGCATGGCTCAAGAGACCGGCGCGACGATAGCTGTACCGCCGCCCGGCTGCGCCGGTGAGCGCCGGTTGCGACGGTCCACAAACCACTGTTTCCGTGATGGGCGGTCCGGTGATCGCGCTGGCACAGGTCGGGGTGGTTTCGACAGGGGGGATGGCCTTCGCACTGCAAGAGAATGTCCAAATTGTAAAGAACCAGCCCTATCAGGCGCAGGCAGTCACGGAAATCGACCAGACTCTTGCAGACGGTACGCACATAACGCAGACGACCACGGCTACGGTGGCCCGAGACAGCGACGGCCGAACAGTCCGCATTCAGAAATTGAGCACGATTGGTCCGTGGAGGTCCGCCTCGAATTCATCGCAGGCAGATTCTCCCACGTTGACAACCATTTTTGATCCGGTGACCCAGACCCACACCGACTACACCTCCGATAGCAAGGTCGCACATGTCCTGCCAATGCCTACACCGCCAGCGGGAATGGCAATGAGAGGCCAAGTGAGCGGTTTCGCAATGGGCGCTCCTGGCCCCGGCGCTGGGGGGCCAGGACCAGTCACCTTTGCTGTTCAGGGGCATGCGGACTCCGGCGAAGCAGGCACTAGCCCCGACGTGAAAACAGAGCAACTGGGCACTGAAACGATCCAAGGTATTCCAGTTACCGGAACAAGAACGACAAACACGATTCCTGTGGGCACAATCGGCAATGACAAGGACATCGTAATTACCCGTGAGACGTGGTATTCATCGGACCTCAAACTGGTGCTCAAAAGCACGCAGACTGATCCACGCTTCGGCGAGACGACCTACTCGCTCACGAACATCCAGCGGAGTGAGCCCGATCCGGCTCTGTTTCAGGTTCCTGCCGGGTACAAGGTCGAAAAGGGTCCTGTGGTTGTGCAGTCACATTGAGCGAGCCCTAGTTGCTTTGGGACGCCGAAAGATTGAATCTGTAGCAGGAGGGCGAACGCCATGAAACGCCATCCATTTGAGGATTCGGAAAGATCGTCGTTCGTGCGGCGCGCATTCTATGCAGCGACGCTTGGCATGATTCTGGCTTTTGTTCCTGGGGCTTTCGGGCAACACTTCGTCGGGGGGCATCCCAGTAGTTTCAGCGGTGGACACGCGGGCGGATTCTCCAGCGGAGGCTTTCGCGGAGAGTTTCTCTGCTCCGCCTAGCCTTCAGAGGCTTTTCCGGTTCTGCTCCGCGCGGCGTTCGGCGTCGCTCCGCGGATGAACTGGACGATTCCTCGTTATAGCTTTGTCCCACAACGGCAGGGCGCATACGCGGGTTCTCGTCCTTCTTACGGCGCTGAAAATCGCGCAGATGGGATCATCGCGGGCGTTACCGCCGGTCATATCCCGGATACGGTTACAGCGGCTATCCTTACGCTTACGCGAATTCCTGGGAGTTGCTGCCCTGGGACTCGGCTATCCGGACTTCACCGGATATGGTGACGATAACGAGACGCTGAGTCGAACAACCCGCAGGTTCAGCCTTCAGGTGAAGAGCAGGAACAGCCGCAGCCGGAGAGCGAAGGCTATCGGCCGGAATATGCCCCTACGCCTTACGAGCCGCCAGCGAACCAAGCGGCTGCTTCAACGCCGCCACACAATGAACCTCAGCTAACGCTGATCTTCAAGGACGGCCACACCGAGATCATTCGAAATTATGTGCTCACGCCCAGCGAAGTCATCGTCATGGATGATGTCGCCTCTGGACGCATCCCGCGTATTTCTCTCTCCGATCTGAACTTGCCCGCCACAGAACGGACGGCCCATCAGGCCGGCCTCGATTTCTCGCCTCCCTCTGCGTAACCTCAAGTCCGGTTATCGGACCGCTCCGAGCGAAAACATCTGAGAAAACGTCCTAAACAAGAGAGTGTCAAGCACTGTTCCGGTGTTGGCATAGCCACGAACTCGATAGTGGTCTAGTCCGATCTCCGTGTGCCGGCATACTCGAGATGATGCACGATAGAAAGGATTCTCAGGCTTCCCTCTTATTGGTCATATGGCTGAATACGATGGCGAATTGACGCGGCTTGTCGAGCAGGTAAATCGTTCGGCGAAGGGGCCAATGGCGGATGAAGCCAAGCTTCTCGACCAGTTCCTAACCATTGCTGCTCAGCGTCACGCATCCGACCTCCTTCTGGTAGCTAATTCCCCGGCCACCCTACGGGTGAATGGCGCCCTCAGCGGAGGAGTTGGGCAAAACCTGTCGCCTGCCGAACTGCGAGGCATTCTGCTGCCCATGTTGACCTCGGATCAAGTTGCGGAATTGCAGACTCAGAAATCTCTCGACTTTTGTTTTGTGCGAAAGGCACTCGGGAGGTTCAGGGCCAACTACCACTATCAGCGAGGCACGCTTGCAACCTCGATTCGCCTGCTCCCGGAACAGATCCCGTCTCTTGAATCGCTCCACTTGCCGCCTGCGCTTGCTCTTCTGGCGGAGCGCCGCCAGGGTCTTGTGCTTGTTACCGGGCCAACCGGCTGCGGCAAGAGTTCAACGCTTGCCGGCCTCATCGACCTGATCAACAGCCGCCGGCGTGACCACATCATCACGATCGAGGATCCGCTTGAGTTTCAGCATCCCAACCGCAGTTCGATTGTTGAACAGATAGAACTTGGGCATGATACCCCTAGCTTCGCTCAAGCCGTGCGCTCTGCGCTGCGACAGGATCCGAATGTCATTCTGGTCGGCGAAATGCGAGACAGTGAAACGATGGCGGCGGCGCTGACCGCCGCTGAGACTGGACACCTTGTTCTGAGTTCTTTGCACACCAATGACGCAGTTCAGACAGTTCTCCGAATTCTCGACATATTCCCATCCACATATCAGTCGCAAATACGGCAACAACTGTCGCTAGCTCTCCTCGCAATCATCTCGCAGCGGCTCATACCTGCGTCGACCGGCGTCGGGCGCTACCCCGCTGTCGAGATCATGCTCGCTACGAACGCGATCCGGAATCTGATTCGCCGAGGAGATGACCATCAGCTTCGCGCCCATATTGAAACGGGAAAATCTGAGGGAATGTCGACGATGGAACAGTCTTTGGCAGAGTTGGTCCGTGCTGGGCGTATATCGCGCGACACGGCTTCCGACCACTCCCACCATCCCGAAGACTTGCACCGCCATCTCTCTTGATGGACCGGGCGTTCATGCGCGCAACCGGACTGGCAAACTGCGAGGATGTCAACTCCGTTCATGCAGAAGAGAGAACTGCCGAGCGAATGGATGCATTGACGCGTCAGTACTGATCAGAGCACAATCTTGAAGCACTGCACGCTTCACGTGCAGGTGCGCGCGAATCTCTTTCGCAGTACCATGAGTGTCCTCTCTCAGTAGCACTCAATTCTTGTCGCCTTCGCCTCTATCGTCAAAACAATTACAAAAAAACTGGAAGAATTCCCCTACGTCGACGCAATCCCCGTTAGGGGTGTTTTTACGTGAAGACTTCAAGCCGCACAACAACCCGTGCCCTCATTGGCTCTCTGATCATCGTTGCCGCATCCTTGCAATTAAACGCCAGCCAATTTGCCAAGTCCCTCTATAGGCGAGGACTAGCCGCCGAGGCCCAACAGGACTATGATGCGGCCTTTAGCGACTATCGGAAAGCGATGCTCGACGACCCCAGTGATCTGCGGTATAAGACCGCGTGTGAGAGAACTCGGCTGTTTGCCTCTGAACTACATTTGAAGCGCGGAAAACAACTCAAAGCAAACGGTAATATAACCGGGGCACTGACGGAATTTCTTCGCGCCGCGGCAATTGACCCATCCAATGTTTCGGTCGAACAGGCGATTGCCGGTCTGGAAGGTCAGATTACCCCGAATCCCCAGAAGAGTGACATCCCCCAATTGCCTTCGGAACAAAAGAGGCTGGCATTACTGGCTGAGCCTGTAGAACTCAAGCCAATCTCCAATGAGCCAATCACTTTGCACATGGCGGAAGACAGCAAGGTCATTTATGAAAGCCTCTCGAAAGCGGCGGGTATTAACGTACTCTTCGATCCTGACTACAACTCAAAGCGGATTTCGATTGATTTGACCAACACGAGCCTGGAGGACGCACTTCGCATTGTCGCCACGGCATCCGGTACATTTTGGAAGCCCATCACGCGAGGCACTATCTTTGTCGCTGCTGACACGCGCGTGAAGAGACAGGAACTGGAACAGGTAGCAATCCAGGTTTTTTATCTTGCAAACTCAACACAACAGAACGATCTGAATGACGTTCAGACTGCCCTTCGCAACGTGCTGCCAAACGCCAAGCTATATGGTGTACAAAATCAAAACGCTATCGTCATGCGCGGCACTCCCGATGAGCTCCTCCTCGCTGGACAGCTCATCGACGATCTGGACAAGCCCAAACCCGAGGTCACGATCGATGTCGCGGTGATGCAAGTAGACCGAGACAAAGTCCGCAACATCGGTCTGCAGTGGCCGCAAACACTGAGCGCGACCCTCACAACCACCAGCACGGCCTCTGGCGCCACTTTGACATTGAACGACCTTGCCAACCTAAATGCGAAGAACTTTTCGCTGACGGTCGGAACCGCCCAAGCCGAAATGCTCCTGACCGACACCGACACACAGATTCTGCAAAATCCTCGTCTTCGCGCAGCTGACGGCCAAAAAGCGACCTTGAAAATTGGCGAAAAGATTCCCGTCGCCACGGGATCCTACTCGGCGCCAGGCGTTAGCCCCACCGCAGCGGCCGGATATGCCCAGACGCAGTTCCAGTACATGGATGTCGGAGTCAATGTGGAGATGACGCCCACCATTCACTACAACGGCGATGTCAGCCTCAAAGTCAAAATCGAAATCTCATCCGAGACCGGCACCTCAACGATTGAGGGTGTTACAGAGCCCATCATCGGTCAGCAGAGCGTCGAGGAGATGATCCGTCTTAAGGAAGGCGAGAGCAACATTCTGGGCGGACTTCTTCAGGAACAGAATAACCTCACTGTAAGCGGCACTCCCGGCTTGGGAGAAATTCCGTTCCTGAAATATTTGTTCAGCACACAGGAGCGTGAAGTCCAGCACGAAGAGATCGTCTTTCTCATCACGCCTCATCTCGTTCGCGGAATGCAAATTGATCCGCTCAATATGAGACAAATCGACACAGGAACAAACAACTCCATTCAGTTGCGGGAGGTACAGCCGCCTCCCGCCGAAGCCGCCCCTTCACCCCAATGAGTCTCTCGGGTTTGGAAAGGCCATCGCTAGGGCTGAGATAGCAATATCCAGCTATGCGGGAAGTTCCGACCGGCGTTGGACCAATTCATGATGTCGGCAATGATCAGGATGTAGCGATGAAATGGAAAGCAATACAATCGAACAACGGCCCAGCAGCTTTCTTCTGGCTGGCATCTGTGCTCGGCGTCCTCCTGATTGCAGGATGCAAGAATTTCTTTATCCCTCCTGCTCTGACTACCGTTACAGTGTCTCCTTCGACCCCATCGGTGGCGGTGGGCAAAACACAGCAGATGATAGCCACTGGCACGTATGACAACGGCGTCACCGATACCGTGACGGACTCTGCCAGTTGGTCCACATCCGACAACACCATTACGACCGTAAGCTCAACTGGGCTCGTTACAGGAGTTGCGATGGGGACTGCCACGATCAGCGCTACGTTGGATGGAATCAGCGGTTCAACGACTGTGACAGTCACATTAGCGAACCTATCTTCGATCTCTATTACCACGACTAGCCAGTCACTTTCTTCGGGGCAGACTGCGCAGTTCACGGCCACGGGCATTCTTCAAAACGGAGACACGGTAAATTTGACGAATTCCGTGACGTGGACATCCTCGAACACGACTGCGGCAACCATTGACAGTTCTGGGCTGGCGACAGCGCAAACCGTAACCAGCAATCAAACAACGAGCATTACCGCCGTATCGGGAAGCGTCACCAGCAACGCCATCACTCTGACAGTCTCTCCCTAGATGTGGAGAAGAGGTCTCGACAGAGAGATTTCATTTATGAATCCGACACGGATCATTGGGCTCGCTTTTGCCGTTGTGGTGGTTGGCGCGGGCGCCTGGGCGCAAGCCAGGCACAAACGCATCGGCCTTGCCGGCTTCGAGTCGGGTCACCCAAGTAGCGGCGGGACAGAGCCCGGCCATCGAAGCACGTCCGGCAAGGGTATCGCGCCGCCGCCGACGCAAGGCCAATAAGGCTTTCCTCGCCGGCGCAAAAGCAATCGAGAGACGTGATGCGCGCAACGCAGAAAAGGACTTCGAGTTGGCACACGAGCTTGATCCGGAGAATCGACGCTATCCCCTATCTGCAGAAGTCGTGCGGCAATATGTCGTTACTCAGCTTGTTCAACAAGCACAGAGCGAGTGGTCTGCTGGGCACAAGGATGACGCGCTAGCGAACCTTGAAGCAGGCTTCAATTTCGATCCGGAAAGTTCCGCCGTGGCCGAGTATATTGCCACCTTGGCACCAGAGAAGTCTCCCAAGCCGCCGTCACTCCGCACTGAGGAGCGGGGAGCCTCAGAGCCAATTTCCCTCGCGCCACAAGATGCGCTGCATAGCTTTAATGTGCGCACAGACAAACGTAGTCTGATTTTTGATGTGCTGAGTGCGTACGGCATACGGGCAACGGTGGACGACTCGATGCGTGGGCAATCAGTGTACTTCGACACCGATGATGTCAATTTTGCGGATGCGACCAGAGTTGCTAAAGCTCGCTACCAATACCTTCTTTGTGCCACTCGCCCCCAAGAGCGTAATCGCAGTTGCCGACACAAAGGAGAATCGCGCCAAATTCGAGCGTCGTGCGATGAGGACCTTCTATTTCCCCGGTTTGAGTTCCAAAGAATTGACCGACATGGGAAATATCGCACGCAACGTAATTGGCGCCGAGCAGAGTCTGATCGAACCAGGCAGAGGAACTTTGACAGTTCGCGCCCCCGAGCCCGCGTTGGACGCTTTGGATCGGACGTATACCGAATTGCTTAGTGGCCGGAGCGTGGTCCAACTCGAAGTCCGGCTGTACGAAATCGACAAAACCAAGGCGACGAACGTCGGCGTGGTCCTTCCAGCTTCGACGACCCTATTCAATGTGCCATCGGAAATCAACAGCATTCTCCAGAACAATTCGAGCTTGGTCGCTCAACTCTTGAAAGAGTATCCATCGCTTGCCGGCAACCCTGAAGCTATCCTGGCCGCACTCATCGCGTCCGGCGCCCTGACAGGCACGGTCTTCAACAGTCCATTCGCATTATTTGGCGGAGGGTTAACGCAAATGGGCCTTGATCTGAGCGGCTTGAGCATCAACATGTTGCTGAATTCCTCAGACGTTCGATCTCTCAACCAACTCCAGCTGCGTGTGCTCGACCAGGAGGAAGCCACAATTCGCAGCGGTGAGCGATATCCGATCATGACTTCGAGCTTCTCAGGTCTGTCCGGCAGCTCTTCATCGAATGGCACGATCCCTCAGTTTCAGTATCAGGATCTTGGCCTGACATTGAAAGTGACACCACACGTCGAATCGAGCAATGAAGTATCGCTCAGTCTCGATATGACGATCTCTTCGCTGGCGGGGGCTAGCCTCAATAACATTCCGATACTTGCTAACCGGCAATACTCAGGCGTGGTATCGATGCGTCTGGGGGATACCGCGATCCTCGTGAGCGACCTGTCGAAACAGGAGTCACTGGATATAACGGGGGTTCCAGGGCTCAGTGACCTCCCTGGCTTTTCAGGAGCAACGAACCGGCAGGACACCAAAGACATCATGGAATTGGCCATTGAAATCACACCACACTTGGTCCGGCTGGCCCATCAAGAGACCGAAGGGCCGATGCTTCTCTTACCGCGCTAGTGATTCTTTTCTCGTGCTTATCACAACGTACCGCAATGACGCTTTTGCACCGCTCGGCTGGGACCTCGCAGATCGCGCAGTTAGTGGCTTGCTGCGCATAGACCGCGCCGGTCAGGCACAGCGTAATGCAAACGGTGATTGCGAGACCTTGTGGGGTGCGGATCATGAAATCTCTCCTCAGGAAACTCCCTTCATCTGATTGAACGCGACGCCCGTGCAAAGGTTTTGCGCAAGCGAACTTCGCCGACCAATCTCGACAAATCCAGGTCGCCCCGAAACAGTGTTAACCGTCCTCACCTTTGATTGGACTGCGTGGGAATCGGCAGATTGCATTTATCTACGTTGGGGGTCCCGCCAAGTGCCGACCTCTCGAAAAGGCAGACGATTCTTTGCAGCACCGCGCATGAGAGTGTCTCATCGGCGCGTCGCACCAGGACGCGTCGTGCCCGTCGGGCGGGCCAAAAACGCCGCTCCTGGTGACGGCAGGAGCCACGCAAGAGGGTGGGAAGACGGGCAGGCACTCAAAAAGATGCGGGGCCTGTGGTTGCAGGCCCCGCGCAAGTGTTCAGGTTGGATTGAAGGTTAGGCCGCTGCGGACTTCTTCACTGTTCTTGACTGTTGCTTGGCTGGCGGCTTCGGCGCATCTTTCTTCGCGGCTTTCGCCTTATCCTTGGCAGCGAATTCCTGCTTGATCTTCGCGGCGATGGCGTCGGTGTCCACCTTGTACAGGGCAGCGGCTTCGTTCAACACCTGCGTCGTCTGCTGGCGGGCGGCGGCAAGCAGGATGGTCAGTTCGACCAATACGCTGCCCAAGACGCTTTCTTCCTGACGGACGAAGATAGGCAACAAGAAGCTTTGCGAGAGAATCGCTGTCCTTTTCCCGCTTGATGCCGTGCTGCCGGGCGACGATCTCCAAGCGCCGCTCGTCCACCAACCCGGCCAGCCGTTCCACGACAAACAACAGGTCGCGCTTCATCAGACGCACAGGTACGGCGTCGGCGATGGCCGCGAGTACACGGATGCCGGTGGTATTGGCGATGGCCTCCTCGCGCCGCTGCTTTTCCTGCGCCGCCTTTGTCGCGGCATCGGGATCGACCCGCCGCTGCTGCTTCTTGGGGTGATGCACCGGGCAATCGGGATTGGCGCACACCTTGCGGATTTCGCCCTTGTCCGTCCCATCCGCAACGATGGCCTCGGAGACGAACTTGCATGTTTTGTATTCCGGCGCGTCCTGCTGGTACTTGTTCTTGGGCTTCTCCTGCCGGATTTCGACATATCGGTTGCGGGGAACAACCGGGCTTCCTTCGGCGGGTTTTCCGTAGGCGGTCGTGATCTGTACCAGCTTCGGTTTCGCCGCAATGGTCCGCTTCACATGCGCGTCCAGCTTGGCTGACCAGCAGGCCGGATCAGAGCAGGCGTCGGCATCGTTGCTGATGACCCCGGCAAACAAGAGCGTGTTGTGCCCGGTGCGCTTGGGGCAGTCAACGCAGCTTCCCGCAGCAGGAACAAGCTCGGTGTCCTTGCGGTCGAACGGCGCATCTTTGAGCATGAGCATGACGTTCTGTTCGATCCACTGCTGGAGATGGCGGACAGGCAGCAGGATGCGCTTCGGTTTGCGCTCCCCGCTCGTCCAATCTTCCTTGAAACACGCGGCGAGCGCCTGTTCCTGTTGCGGTGGCTGGAGCCTCGCCAGCAAGAGCGCGTGGCCGACGCCAATTTCGTCTTTCCAGAAGGCATCGGCCACAGCGGGCGCAAGCTCGGTCAGTTTCAACCTGGCTGCGCAGTACGCAGGCGATTTTCCCGTTCTCGCCGCAATCTGCTCGATGCTGTACTTGGGCTCTTCCAAATCGAGCAGGGCGCGCAAGCCCTGCGCCTCTTCCATCGGATGCACGTCGCGGCGCTGTAGGTTTTCGACTAGCTGGGCCTCCAACACCTGAGCGTCGGTCATCTCCCGGATGCTGACCGGCACCGTGGCGGCGTCGGCTATCTGCGCAGCGCGATAACGCTGCGCCCCGAAGACAATCTCAAGGCGGTCATTCTTAGGCCGCACCAGCAGGGGTGAAAGAACGCCATTGGCGCGGATGCTTTCGGCCAGCCCTTTCAGGAACGATTCGTCGAAGTGGCGGCGCGGGTTAGTGGCGGACTCGAAGAGCGCCGCGAGAGGAACATCGCGGTACTCGGTGGCATTGATAACGGGGGTATTCATAGGGAATCTCCTATTCCGGTTGAATCTTGCGTGAGGGCGCAAGCGGGCACACTCCCAAGCGCACCCGCATGAGGTTGTGTGCGTTAGCTGGCCGCTGCGAACTGCTCAGGTTCCGTCGCCGGTTTCGCACTTTCGTCGTCGCGGATTGCGGCCAGAATCACAGCAGAGGTACGCTGGATCACCTCAAGACTTTCGGCCAGCAGGGTTGCATTGCCGTTGTACATCTGGATGTAATCGCTCGAAGCGTTGCCCATCTTGAGGCCAATCGCTTGACCGACGATGAAGGCTACGGCCTCGGCTTCCGTCTCGCGCACGGTTGCCGTGGTGAAGGTGCGGCGCTCTGCCTTGTGCAACAATTCATGCGCCGTCTCGTGAACCAGAGTGACGAATTCCTCGGCATTGGTCTGGCCGGGAAGCAAGGCGATCTTGCCGCCGTAGCTCACGCCCAAAGCCGGGGCGATCCTCTCGTTGAACTCAAGCGCGATGTTCTGTTGCGCAAGAAAGTCAATGAGCCGGTTGCGTTTTTCGCCCACTTCGCCGGAGATGTTGTGCTCGAACTCCGGCAGGTCTTCGCCCTCGGTTTGCTCCACGTCGAACACATACACGGCCCGGAATCCGATCAGCGTCGGCTGCGGCTTGCTGTTGCCGTCGGTGTTGCTGTCCTGTGCGGACTCGGCGTTCCTCCGCCGGTGGCCGATCATCGGCGCGAGAATCTGGATACCCTTCTCGCCGCGCTTCACGAACCGGCCCAACTCTTTCCATGTGCCGAATCCCGCTACGCGCTTAGCCGTGGGCCGCTGCCGCGCAATGGCAACGATGTTGCCAAAGCTGTAATTGTGGAACCGCGCCATCGCGGTCAGATACGCTGCAAGGGTTTCGCTCTTGCCTGCCTCTACCTGCCGAATGAGAAAGTCCACGGCCTGCTTGATGATGAGTTGAGTTGGATTGTCTTTCTGCGCAGTCCGCCCCTGATAGGGCGAATCGCTGCGGTTGCGCTGCGCCGCATTTTTCCTGTGCGGCGCAGCTTGGCTGCTGGCTGTGCCATTGCTGGCGGTGGTGGCTACGATGCTGGTAACGTTGTTGCTGCGTTTCATGCCGATGCTCCTGTGTCGCCCCGTTGGGGCCGATTGGCGTCCAGAAGCAAGAGCACCCAAACCAAATTTCTTTCGTTGAGTGCCCCCGCTTCATGGCTCTTCGCAACGGGCGGAGGCGGGAAGGTTCTGTCACAGGCCGCGCGTTTGGTGCGCGTTCATCGAAGCGAATGCGGAGAGCCTTGACAGGTTCTTCCCGCCTCTGCCAGACCGTTGCCTGAAGCGGGGGCATTTAACGAAGGAAGAAAATTGGTAATTTTCCTTATTGCTGTACGCTCGTGCGCACTTGAGGGCCGGCGTTGCGGGCAGGAACAGGCCCGCATGGATGGGGAGCGGAAAACGCCAGCACGATCGGCGGTTGAGCGAGGGAAGGGCGGAGCGGCCTTCCCTACAAAGGGGGCATTTCCGGATAACCGGGCGACTTGTATGGCCTTAGATTTTTCTACCAACGATGATTTGGAAGGACTTACACTGGAAGAAGTGACAACTGCGGCGGAAATAAGAACGCCCCGTCTCCGGGGCGCTCAAAGGTCGCTCAGTGAGCGGAGCCTTACGACGAAAGCTTACTAAGAATAGCCAGGCAATCGCCGCTCAAGTACACTAGTATTCTTCTATCCCCTTTAGGTTCACTGCGTCAAGGCGGTATTTGATGGCCTCAACCTTGGAAACCGGGCAGAAGTATGTCCTCGGACTCGATCTTGGCTCAGCCTCGATTGGATGGGCACTGATCGATCTGGATGATGCCGATGACCCGGTGTCGCTAATACGTGCCGGCGTTCGGATCTTTGAACCTGGCGTCGATGGCACGTCGATGGAGATCGAACAGGGCAAGGACCAGTCAAAAGCAGTAGAGAGACGAACAGCCCGCTTGCATCGGCGCCAGCTTCGCCGACGCGCCGCCCGGCAGCGGGACTTATTCCGCCTCCTCCAAAGACATGCCTTGTTGCCGACGCCGGAGGGGGTCATTGGATCGCCCGAAGAGCAAAGGCATTTGATCCTGAACAGTCTGGATCAGGAGTTTACTGATAAGTGGCAGTCCGCATTTCCTGTCAATCGCTTCGCCGAGCTACCCTTATACTTCCTTCGCAAAGCGGCGCTGGACCAACCACTGGAAGCCCACGAAATTGGGCGGATATTGTTTCATCTGATTCAGCGGCGTGGCTTCCTCTCGAACCGCCGGGAGAATAAGCAGAATCCGGATCAAAAGAAGGAACTAGGCCAGGTCAAAGCCGAAATCCATAGCCTGGAGCAAGAAATCCAGAATGCTGGCGCACGAACCCTTGGTGAGTTTTTCGCGGGGCTGGATCCGCACGCTCAGAGAGTCCGTCGTCGCTGGACTGCACGAAGGATGTTCCAAGATGAATTCGAAAAGATTTGGACGGTTCAGGCAAATCATCACCCCGATCTATTGACACCTGAACTGCATGACAAGATCGCTCATCTCCTGTTCTTCCAGAGGCCAATCGCTGCCCAGACACATTTAATCGGCAAGTGCGAGCTGGAACCAGGGAAGCAGCGAGCGCCGTGGGCGGCAATGGAGGCCCAGAGATTTCGCATTTTGCAAAAGGTGAACGACCTGAGACTGATCAACCCTGGGAGCTTGATTTCCAATTCGCTGACTGGCGAGGAGCGCCAACGACTATACGAGCTTCTAGATCGCGAAGGAGACCAGACCTTCAAAGCGATTAAGAAGTATCTTTCCTTCCCTCCCGAGGTCCAGTTCAATCTTGAAAAGGGTGACGAGAAGCGCCTTCGCGGAAATCGAACCCAGGCTGTCATGCGGAAGGTGTTTGGTGACCGATGGGACACAATCGGCGCAGGAAAACAGCATCAGATCATCGAGAATTGGAGAAACAGCGAGTCCGATGAGGTATTGATCCGCGAAGCGATCGAACAGTGGTCACTGGACGCCGCCGCTGCTGCGTTGCTATCCGAACAGACTCCTGAACCTGGTTACTGTGCCGTGTCTCTGGTTGCACTATCCAAACTGCTTCCACTGATGGCGTGCGGTAAGTCGTTCAAAGAGGCCGAAACGGAACTTTACGGCGCTCGCTTCTCTGGGGGAATAGTATTCGAAACTCTGCCGGAGGTACGCAAGCAGCTTGATTCATTGCGCAACCCGGCGGTAGAACGCTCCCTCACGGAGCTGCGCAAAGTCGTGAACGCCATCGTCCGTGAGTACGGGAAACCCCAAGAAATACGGATTGAGCTTGCACGCGAGTTGAAGAAGCCGCGCCAGGAGAGGATTGAGGCAACCAAGAAAAACCGAAATCGTCAACGGGAGCGCGAAGAGGTTGCCGCCCGAATCCTGCGGGAATGCGGTCTGTCGAATCCGTCCCGCAAGGATATTGAGAAGGCTCGTCTTCATGAGGAGTGTGGCGGCTACTGTCCATACACAGGTAGACACATACCCTTTTCGAATTTGTTCGACAACTCGGAGTTTGACGTTGAACACATTATTCCTCGTAGCCGTTATCCAGACGATTCATTTCAAAACAAGACGCTTTGTTATCTTCCCGAAAACCGCGACGTGAAGAAAGGTCAGACGCCTTGGGAAGCGTATGGGAAAGACGACCAGCGTTGGGCAGAAATCATGACACGCGTCAGCAGTTGGAAGAACAGAGGGAAAATGGCGCGATTCTCCATTCGGACCGAAGAGGCCCTTGGTGAATTTAGTGCCCGCCAAATGAACGATACGCGGTATGCCAGTGTCCTGGCGTCTCGGTTCCTCGGTGCCCTTTACGGTGGCCGAGATGTTGCGGAGGGGGAGAAAGTGCGTCAAGTAATCTTCGCGTCCAGCGGCGCGGTCACGGCGACGCTGCGCAGTTCGTGGGGATTGGAGGCGATTTTGCACGAGATTGTGCCGGCAGAACCAGGCGAGTCGCGAGGGAAGCCACGCACCGATCATCGTCACCATGCAATTGACGCAATAACCATCGCACTCACTCGGCCTAAGGTCATCCAGTCGATGGCGCTGGCTGCTTCTAGGGAACCTTGGCAAAGAGACTCGCGAGCTTGGCGGAAGATTGAATCGCCGTGGCGAGACTTCGTTCCATCAATCCGTCCTCACATCGAACAGATGCTTGTTTCGCATCGACCGGAACACAAGTTAAGTGGAGAGCTGCACAAGGGCACGAATTATTCGGCCCCTCGAAACTACAAGGGCAAACCCACGGTTCATACAAGGTGTTTACTGTCGGCGCTGTCTGCTGCCGACATCGCAGATGACGAAGTGATTGTTGATCCAGCCGTTCGGGATGCCGTTCGCAGGAAATTGGAAGATCTTGCGGGAAATCCAAAGCTGTTTGATCGGGCTGAAAATGCGCCATGTCTCCGGGCTCGCGATGGACGCCTCATCCCAATTCGAAAGGTACGCATCCGGGAGACGAAGAACCCTCTCAAGGTCGGCCAGAGCATTCGGGAACGCTTCGTTGCCTCGGGAGGCATCCATCACATCGCCCTCTTTGTGGCGCGCGACGAGAGACGCCGGGAAAAATGGGATAGCTGTGTAGTTCAGATTACAGAGGCCTATGAGCGCTGTCGGAGGAAGCTTCCGGTCGTCTCGCACGAGCTAGTTAACGTGGCAGATGCTGAATTCATTTTTTCGATGATGAAGGATGACACTATCGAGATAACGGATGCAAGCGGAACCAAAATCCTGCGCGTGAAGAAATTCGGGGATAACAAACAGGTGTGGTTTGTTCCTGTGAACGATGCGCACGATGATGCACAACAGAAAAAACTCGGCATAACATGGTCGAGGACACCAAATTCGTTGAAGGAGCTTCGTCCAAGAAAGGTCGTTATCGATCTGCTCGGAAAGGTGCACCCAGCCAATGATTGATCGAATTATCGAAATCGCTAACCCTGCGCGGCTGAGCGTCCGCGATTCCCAGTTGGTTATCGAGCTAGTGCAGGCGGAGCAGCTTTCGCTTCCCTTTACTACGCCCATTAGCGAAATCGCGGTTCTGCTGCTGGCGCATCCTCAGGTCGTCCTTTCGCAAGCGGTCCTGTCGAGGATTGCTGAGGTTGGCGGTTCGGTCGTGACTATCGACGGGAAATTCCTTCCTGCGTCAATGCTATTGCCGGTCCAGGCACACTTTCTCCAGACAGAGCGATTCGCTAAGCAGATGCAGCTTTCTCTCCCGACACAAAAGCGGCTATGGCAGGAGATCGTGCGTGCCAAGATCCGAGCGCAGGGGGAATTACTGAAAGAACTTCGGGGCACCGATGGCGGGTTGATTGCCATGTCGGCGCGAGTTCGCTCGGATGACGCGGGTAATCTGGAGGCGCAGGCTGCGCGAAGATATTGGTCCCAGATCTTCAACGATCCGAAATTCCGCCGTGGCTCAGAAGAACCAAATCAAAACCGCCATCTTGATTACGGTTACACAGTTCTGAGAGCCGCCGTGGCTCGTGCTCTCTGTGCGGCGGGGCTGCATCCATCCATCGGCTTGCGTCATAAGAATCGCTATGATGCCTTTTGTCTGGCGGCGGACGTGATGGAACCATTCCGCCCTCTCATTGATCGCCGTGTTTCGCAATGGATTGTCGATCACGACCCTGGAGAGCCACTGACTACTGCGGCAAAATCATGGTTGATCGGCGCAACGACCTCGCGCTATGTATTTGAGCGTGAGGAGCGCTCGCTATTCGATATTCTGTTACGCACAGCGAATTCTCTGGCGAAGTGCGTTACCGGGGAGTCCCGCGAAATCGCGATCCCTTCACTGCTGGAACCATGCCGCGAACCTGAACCACGTCGCAAAGGGCCGCAAAGCGTGAGGTTCCCAGAGGAAATCGAATCGGTCGGCTAACGAAAGGGATTTGGAGTTGTTTTTTGCGGAATGCTGAGTTGAACGCTCATGAAAGGGTTGCTACTTTCAGCGTACCGGTCTTTGTGGCTCATCGCCATGTTCGACCTGCCGGTGGAGACGTCGGCGAACAGGCGCGATTACACGCGCTTTCGCAAAGCTCTGCTCAAAGACGGATTTATGATGCTTCAATTTTCCGTGTATGCGCGATACCTTCCGAGCGAAGAGGCCGCAGATGCCCATCGAAGCACAATCCGGGCGGTGATTCCGCCATTGGGGCAGGTGCGGCTAATGACGGTTACAGATCATCAGTTTGGCAAAATGGAGGTCTTTTATGGCAGAAAACCGCGCGAGCCGGAAGATATCCCGGAGCAAATCCTCCTTTTCTGAAGAGAGAAGCCGCGCCAACTTGCTGCTTTTCAGCAAGTTCGGCGCGGCCTAGTGTACTTGAGCGGTGAATCCCGGCCATCCCCAGCCTGCGTGCGGCATGCTCTACGGTCAGAGTGTACTTGAGCGGTGAATCCCGGCCATCCCCAGCAGATCGGCGCTCACCGAGCTGCAGCTGAGTGTACTTGAGCGGTGAATCCCGGCCATCCCCAGCCAGCGATCAAGTCGCTGCATCGCCGATGCCGAGTGTACTTGAGCGGTGAATCCCGGCCATCCCCAGCTGATGCCGACGCATGCTCTTGCAGCCAGATAGTGTACTTGAGCGGTGAATCCCGGCCATCCCCAGCCCAGCCGCGCATGATGCCATCCGCGATCGCAAGTGTACTTGAGCGGTGAATCCCGGCCATCCCCAGCGGCGATCGTAGCGCTGCCAGCTGTGATCGACGAGTGTACTTGAGCGGTGAATCCCGGCCATCCCCAGCTCGAGCTGCGCAGGTCCGACTCCGCGCGCTAGTGTACTTGAGCGGTGAATCCCGGCCATCCCCAGCCGACCGGCGTGAGCCGGTCAATCGCTGGTCAGTGTACTTGAGCGGTGAATCCCGGCCATCCCCAGCCAGAGCTGCGCACGGACCTCGCATGCATCGAGTGTACTTGAGCGGTGAATCCCGGCCATCCCCAGCGATGATCAGCTGATGTCAGCGTCGCTGATCGAGTGTACTTGAGCGGTGAATCCCGGCCATCCCCAGCCAGATCGTGCACCGGCTCGACTGCAGTGTACTTGAGCGGTGAATCCCGGCCATCCCCAGCACAGCTAGAGCGTCAGCGCATCGATGCCTGTAGTGTACTTGAGCGGTGAATCCCGGCCATCCCCAGCCGATCGCGATGGCGCAGGCGTCGCTGATAGTGTACTTGAGCGGTGAATCCCGGCCATCCCCAGCGCGTCGACGCAATGGCGCGATGCCTGTCGAGTGTACTTGAGCGGTGAATCCCGGCCATCCCCAGCCTAGCGGTGCTGCGTCAGCTATCGACGCGTCAAGTGTACTTGAGCGGTGAATCCCGGCCATCCCCAGCTGCAACATGCCGGCAGGACGCTGTCGGACAGTGTACTTGAGCGGTGAATCCCGGCCATCCCCAG
Source organism: uncultured Acidobacteriaceae bacterium (assembly GCA_963725975.1). GTDB lineage: Bacteria > Acidobacteriota > Terriglobia > Terriglobales > Acidobacteriaceae > Telmatobacter. The sequence continues at coordinate 597,422 of CAVSBA010000002.1, forward strand.
CGTGCAGCTAGCGGTGCGCGCATGGCCAGCAGTGTACTTGAGCGGTGAATCCCGGCCATCCCCAGCAGTGACTGCGCAGCGTCGAATGCACCGATGCAGTGTACTTGAGCGGTGAATCCCGGCCATCCCCAGCAGCGACTGACGAGTGCCGCATGACGCGCATCAGTGTACTTGAGCGGTGAATCCCGGCCATCCCCAGCCACTGCGCCGAATCGCCGACTCGCTACAGCAGTGTACTTGAGCGGTGAATCCCGGCCATCCCCAGCCGATGCAGTGCGACGGGCTGCAGCATGCACGAGTGTACTTGAGCGGTGAATCCCGGCCATCCCCAGCGCATGACGCTCGATGCCAGCTGCAGTTCAGTGTACTTGAGCGGTGAATCCCGGCCATCCCCAGCGCGTGCTGACGACTCGCATCGCGCTGACGAGTGTACTTGAGCGGTGAATCCCGGCCATCCCCAGCCGCAGATCGCGCCGATCGGCCGCGTGCTGACAGTGTACTTGAGCGGTGAATCCCGGCCATCCCCAGCGCAGCGGCGACGTGACCGACTGCACGTGCAGTGTACTTGAGCGGTGAATCCCGGCCATCCCCAGCGCGTATCGCGTGCAGCGCACTGACGATCAAGTGTACTTGAGCGGTGAATCCCGGCCATCCCCAGCGCTGCGCGTCGCAGGCCGCGCATGCACGACGAGTGTACTTGAGCGGTGAATCCCGGCCATCCCCAGCGCATCGCGTGAGCTGCGTCTGCTGCGCATCGAGTGTACTTGAGCGGTGAATCCCGGCCATCCCCAGCCGACGCGGCATCGATGGCACGCCGTCATCGCGAGTGTACTTGAGCGGTGAATCCCGGCCATCCCCAGCGCAGGTGACGCAGACTGTGACGCAGAGCAAGTGTACTTGAGCGGTGAATCCCGGCCATCCCCAGCGCGTCGCGCTACGGGCCGATCGTATCGATAGTGTACTTGAGCGGTGAATCCCGGCCATCCCCAGCGCACAGCTGACGCTCGCGTCGAACTGGTCGCAGTGTACTTGAGCGGTGAATCCCGGCCATCCCCAGCATGCAGCGTCGATCGGCACATGCTGCGCAAGCCAGTGTACTTGAGCGGTGAATCCCGGCCATCCCCAGCGGGGGAAAGAGCCGTAGGCTATCTTCGTGCCTTCGCTAGGATTCGCGCCGACCGGATCGGCCTTGGCCTTGCCAGATTCCGTGCACGATAGCCTACGGCTCTTTCCCCCGCTAGAAATGAACCTAATAAAAACAGCTTGATACTACCCGGCACAAATTGCATTTGCAGTCTCGGCCGTTGCATTGCCGGGATGCCCGGACAACGAGCTATTGCGTGATTTTGGTAGATCTCTCGAGATCGACGGTAACGAACTGAAGCTGAATAGACAATTGATTCCCAGATGAACGGACGTTTCCGGTCGATTCGAGGCGAGTTCCCTACTACCAGGCAGACTACAATACGCTTACAGACATTGAATGGGAAAATGCCTTGTCACTGAATGCCGGACATTTCATCACTCGTTGGCAACAGTCGTCGGCTGCGGAGCGGGCCAATTATGCGTTGTTCCTCTCCGAACTCTGCGACTATCTGGACCTGCCTCGCCCTGACCCCAGCCAGGCGGACGAGAATGCCAACTCCTATGTGATCGACAAGGCCGTTTACTTTCAGAACCTGGATGGCTCCTCGACAACAAACTATATCGACCTGTACAAGCGCAATTGCTTCGTCCTGGAAGCCAAGCAGGGCAGCAATCCGCTCTCAATTTCTGCTCCGCCTCTGGCTTCCTCCAAGGACACCCGCCGAATGAAGCGTGGCACCGCCGTCCGTGGAACACATGGTTGGGATGAAGCAATGCTGGCAGCCCGCGGCCAGGCCGAACGGTACGCGAAAGCTCTGCCTGTTTCGGAAGGTTGGCCGCCCTTTCTCGTGGTCGTCGATGTCGGCCACTCCATCGAACTCTATGCCGACTTCTCCCTAACGGGCAAAGCGTATCTGCCCTTCCCCGATCCCCGCACTTTCCGCGTTCTTCACGAACAATTGGAGCAGGTAGAGATTAAGGAGCGCCTTCGCGCCGTTTGGCTCGATCCGCTTTCCTTGGACCCGTCACGCGAAACGGCCAAAGTCACGCGCGAGGTCGCCGGCAAACTGGCCGTCCTTGCCCGTAATCTCGAACTTCACCATCCTCCAAAGCGGGTTGCAGAATTCCTGACTCGCTGCATCTTCACTTCGTTTGCCGAGGATGTGAATCTCCTTCCCGAGCGCAGTTGGCTCAATCTGCTTGAAAGCCTTCGCGATGATGTGAGCAACTTCCCTCCCATGGCTGAAGCGCTCTGGCAGACCATGAACGAGGGCGGATTCTCTCCGATTCTGCGGGCGCACATCCTTAAATTCAATGGCGGACTTTTCGAATCCACCAAAGCCTTGCCGCTCACCCGCGATCAACTCGGCCTGCTCATTGAGGCCGCCGACTCGCGATGGCGCGATGTCGAACCTGCCATCTTTGGAACCCTGCTTGAACGCGCACTTGATGCCGATGAGCGCCATGCGCTCGGAGCTCACTACACCCCACGCGCCTATGTTGAGCGCCTCGTCATTCCCACGCTTGTCGAGCCACTCCGTGACGACTGGCGCAGCAGCCAGGCGGTCATCACCGAACAGGTCAACGCCGGTGACAGAGATGCGGCCATTGAAACCGCGCGCGCATTTCACCGCCAACTCTGCTCCACCCACGTCCTCGATCCCGCGTGCGGGTCCGGCAACTTCCTCTATGTCTCGCTCGAACACATGAAGCGCCTGGAAGGTGAAGTCCTCGAAACGCTCCACGCGCTTGGCGACACGCAGCAGTCGCTCGAACACACGGGGCTTACGGTGGACCCGCACCAACTCCTCGGTCTCGAACTCAATCCCCGCGCAGCCGTAGTTGCCGATCTTGTTCTCTGGATCGGCTATCTGCAATGGCACTTCCGCACGCGCGGCGATGCACAGCCACCCATCCCCGTCATTAGCAACTTTCACAACATCGTCGAAGCTGACGCGCTCCTTACATGGAAGAAAAAGGTGCCGTTGCTTGATAAGCAGGGCAACGCGGTCACCCAGTGGGATGGCGTCACGACCAAAAGACATCCAACGACCGGGCATGACATTCCAGATGAGGAAGCACGCATCGCGGTCTACGAATATATTGACGTGAAACAGGCCAAGTGGCCGGAGGCAGATTTCATTGTCGGTAATCCGCCTTTCATTGGCGGCAAGGATATTCGCGCCGAACTCGGCGATGGCTACGTCAAGGCACTCCGCAAAGCGTACGATCTGGTCCCCGACAGCGCGGATTTTGTTATGTATTGGTGGCAGCGCGCCGCCGAGCTTGCCCGCGCCGGAAAGATTCGCCGGTTTGGCTTTATCACCACCAACAGCTTGCCCCAGGTCTTCAACCGCAAAGTCGTCGGGCAGAATCTGAGCGCAGCGCCAGATGCAAAGCTTGCGCCACTCTCGCTGATTTTCGCCATTCCCGATCACCCCTGGCTCAAGTCCGCTCTCAGCAATGGACAAGCGGCAACCGATCACGCGGCCGTGCGCATTGCCATGACCGTGGGAGAACGAGGCGAACACCTCGGCCATCTTTATCGAGTCAAGAGAGAAGGAGATACAAGCGCAGAGGGTACCGACGTGGAGCTGATGGAGGAAACCGGGCGCATCTTCGCGGATCTTCAAATTGGCGCGGACGTGACAAGCGCAATGTCTCTCAACTCCAATGAAGGGATCTGTTCGCGAGGTGTTTCCTTGCACGGAGCTGGATTCATCGTGACTCCAGAACAAGCCAAAGCACTGGGTCTTGGTCGCATTCCTGGGCTTGAAAAGCACATTCGCCCCTACCTGAATGGTCGCGATCTCACCGGCTCCTCGCGAAACGTAATGGTGATCGATCTCTTTGGTCTAAGCAGCGAACAGGTTCAAAGGCAATTCCCTGAGGTCTATCAGCGGGTCTATGACTTGGTGAAATCGGAGCGGGACCACAATCGGCGCGCCACTTACAGCGAAAAGTGGTGGATTTTCGGAGAGCCGCGATCCGCATTTCGCCCAGCACTTAAAGGACTGTCTCGCTATATATCTACCGTCGAAACGGCGAAACACCGCATTTTTGTGTTTCTTGATATCAGCACTCTGCCCGACAACATGCTCGTTAATGTTGCGAGCGCAGATGCGTTCCACTTTGGAGTCGTGTCTAGCAAGATCCATGTTGACTGGGCGCTAGCAGCAGGCGGAACGCTCGAAGACAGGCCCCGATACAACAAGACAATGTGCTTCGACCCGTTCCCGTTCCCCGACGCCAGCGATGCACAGAAGGCGCTCATTCGTGAAGTCGCCGAGCGGCTTGATGCGCACCGCAAACGCCAGCAGCAGCTTCACCCAACGCTCACACTCACAGAAATGTACAACGTCCTCGAAAAGCTCCGCGCCAACGAGGAATTGGCCGCCGAAGATCGCGGTATTTACGAGATGGGCCTGATTGGAATCCTTCGCGAGATCCATGACGAGCTGGATGAAGCTGTCTTCGCTGCTTACGAATGGTCTCCGAATCTCAGCACCGAACAGATTCTTTTAAACGTCGTCGCTCTCAATGCTGAGCGCAAGACTGAAGAAGCATCCGGCATGGTCCGCTGGCTTCGCCCTGAATTCCAGGCACCCAACGCTCCAGCCATACAGCAGACACTTGGTGGCCTCGTCCCCGTCGAAGCTGCCGCCGCGCGACGTAAACAACCGTGGCCCGTGGCTCTCACCGACCAATTCCGCGTCATTAAAGACGCGCTGCGGGCCACGCCATTCCAAACCCCGCAGCAAATTGCATCAGGTTTCAAGCCGGCCAGCCGTATTCGTGTACAAGAAATTCTCCAGACGCTCACAGCACTTGGCCAGACCCGCCAAGTGGATGACCGCTACCTTCTTTGATACTGCAGGGTGCCCTGCGAATTATTCAAACGGTGCGAAGCCATAGCACACATGATCGAAGCCAATAAAGCTGGGGATGCAAGTTGGCGATGCAGATCAGCTGTAAACAACAAATTGGCGGCGGCACTTTTCTCAGGGGCCGTGATTGGCTGGTAGGAGACGGCCACGTAGCCTAAACGGGAACTGAGCAAGTCGGCATGGACGCTGCTGTCGGCATGGATGAGGACGCGCTCGGCAGTGATACTTCTTTCAGCGATGAATTCGTCACGGCCTCATTCAAGTGCAGTGTTAGAGACTGATGCCGAACTCCTCCAAATTGATTTCAGGCAGGGATGGTTCTGAGGTGATGTTGACCTTGGGTATGAGTCCACCCAGGGCTGCCCGAATCTCCGCGCCGGATAGGGTCTTCTCCCTAGCAAAAGCGGAACTATCGGAGGTATAAAGGGCAAGATCGCGGATGTGCGGAGAGAGGCGTGCAAGCGTCTCCTGCTGCTCTGCAAGCTGGGGCGTCGCCCGTGATGAGAAGGCGGTCCACAGGCGCAATGTGGAGCTCTCGACGGCGTATCCGTACTCGATATGCCGGGCCTGATCGGAGTCCAATTCTAGAGACTTCCCGGTATCGAGACGCACAGAGAACGTGTTGCCTTCGCCGAAACGCTCTACGGTGGCGAAGTCGCCGGAGCGAAGATGCGCTTCCCGGTCAGATGCGGTGAGTTTGATGCGCTCGCCTACAGCAAGATCACGCTGATCTTCGCGGTACACGGTACTTTGCCCGGTCAGCTTTTTCAGAAGCGCAGGATTGTAGGAAACCTCGTTGCCATCACGGGTAGCAACGGTCAGGATGTTGGCACGGGCATCGACGGAGAGAATGGTGGCTGTGCTGTTATCCGCGATGCCGTGTTGCGTAGGACTGCCAGCTTTGTAGTGAATCTCATCGCCTGACAGCGTAGCTCGCCGCAAGGTGCGGATTGTTGAAGTCCTGCTCGACCAGAATCGGAACGGCGGGGCTTTCTACTCCAAGCCGCCCCTGCGCTTTCAGCTCGTCACGGATGAGTTGCGTAAGCTCCCGACGTTCGGATAGGATCGGGCGCGACTACGACGGCGCGATCTTTCTGCGCGGTGTATGCGAGGACAACGGCGGCAAGGCGATGTTCCGGGCTTGCATACTCATGGATGCGACCCTGTTCCTGCAGCTTCGTCGTTCCGGTTGCAGGATCGTTCGCACGGAAGGCAGCGACGGCCTGTTGCACTTCTGTTGTGAAACTCGCAGACCGAAAATCCACCGCGGCGGTCTTTGAGATGTCGGTCGCCAGCCGTGCCCCAAGGGTTTCGGCGTTGTTGGTGTACACGCGCACGTCATCCGAGGCGCGGGAGACGGCAACGTAAGCCAGCCGGGTATTGATGAGGCTCCGCGAGCTGTCGGTATCGAAGTGAGCGAGGACACGTCCAGCAGTGAGTCCCTGGGCGCTGTGCGAGGTCATGGCGTAGCCATGATCGAACTGCCGGAAGGCAGATGGATCGAACGTAATAGTGCGTTCCGTCCTGCCGTCCAGGCGCACGGTCATCTGCCCGTTGTCGATGGAAGAAATGGTGCCGAGATCCCGGTTAGCGATACCAAGCATTTTATTGGGTTCGGTGAACTGGATGCGATCGTCGGTCGAGAATTCGCGCACAGCTTCGGTGAAGACATTGACTCCGCGCAAGCGGCGCGGATCGTAGGTGACAGAGGCACCATTTTCGAGTTCGACGGTCAAGCGTATTGGCGCGGGCATCGACCTTACGGACGCGGGCGAAGCTATTGCGCTCGATCCTTTCCGTCTTGCTGCCGGTGGTGGTATTGAAGCACATCACCCACGTTGTACCGCGCCGCCCAGGTCCGGTCGGCTCCGGTCATATCGGAGCGATGGTCGAGCACGCGCAACTCATGTCCATCGGCCGCCAGCGTTCCGTTGCGCCGCAGCTCAGCGCGCACGGCCTCATTGATCTGGCGGCGGCTGCGATTGTCGGGAGAAACGATGATGGTGTTTTCGGGCTGCGCCGCATAGTCTCTGGCAATCGCGGCGATGCGCTCTTCCGCGCCCGCAATCTCCGTTACCCGCCCCTGTTCGGAAAGCAGCGCAACGCCTTTTTCGGTTTCGTTGTTGGCAAACAGTTCGACCGCGCGCCGTAACTCGGGGTCTTTCTGGCGCATGATCCGGTCGAGCTGCGAGGTGCGCATCCCGGCCTGCTGCATCTGCTCGAAAGGCCGTCCCGCATCGACCGCCTGGTGCTGGCTGGTGTCTCCGATGACGAGCACCCGGTCCTGGGGTTTCAGCTTTTCAAGAAAAGCGCGCATCTGCCGGGTGCTGGCCAAGCTGGACTCATCCAACATATAAAGGTGACGAGGTTCCGGGCTTGCGCCGGGATGGTTTTCGCCACGCGCCAGGAAACTTTGCAGGGTGCCGGCGTCGATGCCGGCGTCGCGGAGTTGGGCCGCGGCGCGGGAGGTGGGCGCAAAGCTTTCGACCATATACCCGCTCTTTTCCGCGCTTTCCCGGATGCTCTGGAGCGCGGTCGTCTTGCCGGCGCCGGCCCGGCCCTGCAAGCCGTGAATACGGTCCGTTGAATTGAGCACTTCCTCGATGACCCGGCGCTGAGACCCGTTCAGGAAGTCCTGTGAGCACGCCTGTTCCTGTGCCTGCTCCGCGCTCAGGATCGGATCGCACGGCGTTGCGACCGCGGAGCATGAACTCGACATTGGCGCGCTCGGCGGCAATGGTTTCAGGCGTGGTGAATCTGCGGCCGGAAGCATACTTTGAAGTCTCTACAGCCCTGAAATCACCCACGGTCCGCCGCGTCTCGAACTCAGATCGAATCGCCCGGTACGTTGTCTCTCCCATTCCCCGGCGCAGGGCGTCGCGCAGGATTCGCCGCTCATCGACGACAGCCTCCCGCTCGAAGACACTCTCGCGGGCGAAGGTCACGGCTTCCCTGGCCTGGGCGTTACTCTCTCGCCGGACTTGCTGCTGCCGGGCGCGTTCCCGCGCGGCGGTAACGACCTTTTCGGGCTGATTGCCGAACTCCGCGGCCATCTTACGGTGAGCTTCGAGAACCTGCTCGGCGGTGAGATTCTGTTTGCGGTCGCGGGTCGAGTGCGCCGCAATCTCGGCTGCTTCCGCGCCAGCGCGGCCTGTCTTTTCAAGTTGATCTCGTATCTGCCTGGATCGGGGGCTCGAAGCATCAAGATACTCCTGCGAGTAACCTTTGATCTCAGGCGCACCGCTTTTGCCACGCTCGATCTCGTAACCCAGATCGCGCAGCCGGTACATCAATTCTGATTGATAGACTGCCGTCGCATACTGCTGGCTCTCGAAGAGCGAATGCGGTTGCAGCGCGCGCGTCGAGTCATCGGCCCGCTCGGTGACGTTGAAGATGACGGTATGGGTGTGAAGCTGCGGCGCGGCGTAACTGTCCACGGGCCGTGCCGTGTCGTGCTCGAATTTGGCGGCAATGAATTTGCCCGTCGTTTCTGCAGGATGATTGCCGCCGATCCGCGCTTGCGTGTACCGCTCCAATTCATTTAGAGCCTCTGTGACCGCGACTCGATGCGCTTCCCGGACCCGGTCATCGCCGCCGACGAGCGCGGTGAGCGAAACCGACTTCGGGGCCGAAAAGGTCGCATCCCAGCCTGCCCGGTGCTCGACGGTTTTGATCGTCTCGCCGTCAGCGTTCTTGTACTCGAAGGCGGCGCGGGAGCGGACCATCGGCTGCTCTGTCACTGGATGCAGCCCTTCCGAGAGACGCTGAAATTCGAGCGGCGCGACCGTGCCCGAGAGACCGAATCGCGCGGCGAGCTGGCCGTGCCACTCGCCCTGTACCGTATCGCCCTGCCGGTAGTAGCTCTGTGTTTTGGAGGCGAAGTCCAGCTTGTGATAGGTCTGCGCCTGGCTGGCGCTGAGCGATTTGGAAAGGGTCAACATTAGGACGGCCTCAACTCAAAGGAAATCCGTTCGTCCTCGGAGTGCTCCTGCGGATCGGGCGTATCCGAAGAGGGTAAAGAATTGCCGAACTCTTCGGCCGGCGTGGACGGATTGGTTGGTACGACTTCGACCTGTTCCATCACTTTCTGCGCCGGACAAGGCATCGGACGCGGAGACTTTTCCAATACAACCGGAGCGTCTCCGGCAGCGGTCGGCACGGCTTCGGAATCTGCGCCTTCCGCTGTTTTCTCGGCCTTTGGCTGAATCGGTTCCAACGTATCGGGATCAAAAGCCATGCCGCCATCGGCCATCCTCCGCGGGATGAATCCTTCCGTTGGCGTGGGCAGGTCAAGATAGTCGAACGCGAAGCGCGCGACGTTGTTGCCGAGTTTCATGTAGGCGTGCCGGTCATCGAGTCCGGAGATTTCCGACGCCATGACAAGCGGCTCGATCTGCCGCTCTACGGTGAAGTTTTTGCCCGAGCGCGTGCCGTCGAATTTGGTCTCTTTCAGACGCTCGATTTCGACCTTGCCGATGGCCTCAGAGATCCACTCGGCGGCCTTCGGCTCAGCCGTTTTCATGAAGATTTTGGTGGCCGGTTGCGAGAGCATCACCTCGGCCAGATGGCCGTAGGTCACTTCAAGCTGGGCCTTTCCTTGGAAACCGAGAATGAGCGGGTTCTTCGATTTCCTGTTTTCCGTAATCGCCGTATGAAGCTGCGGCAACTTCTGCAAACTTGCCAGTTCGTCGATCACAAACCACACCGGGCGCTGTCCCGGCTGCGGTGCAGTGAGCAGGCGCATAACCAGCAGGTCGATCCAGAGCGAATGCAGCGGTCGCAAGGTGTCCCGCTCCGGTGGCCGTGAAGTGATGAAGATCCATCCCTGCCGCTTCTTTGCCCAGGTGCGAGCATTCCACACAGGCCGGTTTTCATTCTTCTCCGGCAAGAGCCGAAAGCTCTTCGCCACGAGAGTGAGAGAAGATAAGACGCCCGCTCTCTGTGGTCCGGCCTTGCGGTCAATATAGAAGGCCATCTCGGTTCCCTGGACCCGCTTCAGCAATTCCGCATCGCTTGCCATCCATGCGGCAAGCTGGTGCGGCGTCGGCCCCAGCTTGAGCAGGTGCGCGAAGATCTGGGCAGGCGTGTCGTGAAAGAATTCGTCGATCACGTCTGTCTTTCGCTGGTAAAGCGAGGCGGCGATAGCGTCGGCCTCGGCATTCGATTCCATCTCCTGCGCAGGTCCCCAATACGGACAGCGGTCATCGAGCGGGTTGAGCACGATGTCGCTGCGCTCGTTTTCAAAGAACCGCTGGACGTACTCGCAGGCAGGGTCGTAGACAATGGCCGAGTCTTTCCGGTCCCTGATCTGGCGCAGAATTTGCATGATGAGCTGGGTCTTGCCAACCCCGGTGTCGCCCATGATCTGGATGTGCTGCGCCTCTTTGCGCTGAGGAATTCGCATCATCCGGCGCGATTCGGTTGTCACGAAACCGACGCCTTCCCCCTTTGCCACCCGGTTGAATTGCTTCGGCGTGAGCATGAGCGGACCGCGCAGAACGCGGCCATATTTCATCTGCCGGAACCGCTTGATGTCCTGGGGAACGGCGAACACGAGCGCCACAATAAAGCCGATTCCGCCGCCAGTGAGACGCCAGGCGAAGACCGCCAGGAGGTCCTTACCGAACATGACATCGTGCAGCCAGCGGTACATCGAAGCGTCGGTATACTTTCGGGCCGGCGCACGGAAAGGAAACGCGTAACCTTGCGAACGCGGGAGTTCCGCCAGAGCGAAGGGCGCGGTCTTCCCGCTTGGAAGCGTCATGTTGCCTGTCGTGAAGTCGAACGGATAGGCCAGCCGCGGCTTGGCTTTTCCGCCGCCCAGATAGACAAGCCGGTAGCTGCCATTCAGATGAAAGGCTGCTCCGGCGCGGGCGCGCATGTAGTCTCCGATGTACGCTTGTTCGAGTGGCGGAAGGTCGAAGCGAACCCGCTGCCAGAGCAGAAGACAGGTCAAGAGCAGCGCCGCCGCCACCGCCGAATAGCTCAGGATCGGAACATGCGGCGGCCAGATAATCGTCTCTTTTCGTCCCCAGTGCGCAGCCATATCATCGTCCTCCCTTCGCGTCGTCCGTGTACTGCTGCATGACTTCCTGTGCGGCCCGACGTTTCTCGCGGCGCACGGCGCTCATGGCCTCGGTAATCCACTCCTGCGTGACTGGTTTGCCGAGAATGAGCGGCTTGATGAGGTTGACCAAAAGCATCCGCGTGGCAACGATCTCTGTGAAGACAGCGTCGCCATCGGAGCGACGCGCTTCCCGCAACAGAACATCGCGTGCCCATTCGCTGAGAGCCTTCTTTTCGCATTGCGCAATGGCTTCCAGCTCTGCAAGTTCGGCCTTGGTGAGTTTCACGTTTGCGGAGTGAGTCCGCCCGGTGCGTCCACGTGAGCGTTGGAAGCGGCTCTCGAATGCGATGGTTTCGGTTGTCGTTAAAGGTCTCATCTGTATTCTCATATAGTGGGTTCTTATAGGAACTGACTGGATTCCTATAGAAACTCACTTGGCTGTAAACCAATGATTCTGGAGCAAGGTTCCAACAGGAACCTTGCCGGGCTCGACACACCACCCTGGCAGGGGTGGAGTGTCGAAAATCTTCCGGTGCGAAGCACCGCTGTGGTTCTGCCACGGCTCTCGACGGAGGATCACGCTTTTAATCCCGTCACGGATGCTGAAGGTCTTACGCCATTCGCCGAGCCGTTTGCTGGCTTGCCCGCGGACTGCTCGGCCGCATCATTCGCGGGCGCTCTGCGAATGCGAAGCGTCGGCGTAATCCGCTGGGCTTCAGGAGTGCGAAGGAACTCCTGAAAGTCCCGATCTTTGCTGAAGACATACGCGAGAGCCTGCTCGACAACTTTGTCGGCGGTCGTATGAATAAATGTGGCATACTGATCGACCTGCGTACGAGAGCAACACATTCCAGACAACGATCTACAGTCTGAATGAAGGTCTTCGCAACCAATCCGTGGCCGAGTGTCGCACGGTGTTTGACGATCTTGTGATCAAGATCTTGAAGGATGAAGAACTTTTGGAGCAAGGCTATTCAGGTGACGTACCCGATATTTTCACTTTCGAGCGCTTCAAGAACGCCAGAAACAATCAAGTCAATTTCAGCAAGTATCTGCTGATGCGCATTGACCGGTATTTCAGCAAGCTGCTAGATAAACCGAGCTACTGCAGCGCTACGCCTGCAGAGATCGAAGAGCGCTTCAATAAGAACAACAGGCGGCGATATGGCATGCACCTGGAACACATGTATGCCCACAATGAGGCCAACCACGCGCTCTTTACCGATACGGCGACTGGATTGTTCGATTCCGCGTCCTTCGACCAGACTAGAAATCAGATGGGGATGGTGCTGCTCCTCAAAGATGCCCAGAATCTCAGCAGCAGCAATGATATCTATCATGACAAGCTGGATGACTACGGGTGCAGCAACATAATCTGGAATGAAATCTTGGCAGGAGAGCTTCCCGACGTTGATACCGCGTCTCTACCCATGGCATTCCAGAATGCGTTCATTGGGGCTGACGATACCGGAGCTTTTCCGAAAGACAAAGTGGAAACGCGGCAACGATTGTTCTTCGAAGCGGTGAAAACGATATGGGCACAAGTATGACGACGGCTGTGGCAGTTCTATCGACCATAACGCCAGCTGGAATTCGTGATGAATTGACCGGCATGGTCGTCCGCGACCTTCTTGGCCCTGCGGGTGGGCCAGACGAAGAACTCAATCAATACGAGGACCACGTTTACGGCCGTTACCTGGTTGGCATGCTCGCGCCCAAGAGCAGTGAAATTCCCGGGGGCGAACTGGATGAATTGTCCACTACCGGCGGTGATGAAGGTGAGGAAGGCGCTCCGGATATTCTCTTTTCGCGGATCAAGAACGAGATTCAATACTTTGCCAAGCTGTACCAGGAACTGGAGGACAGACTACAACAATGAGCGGGAACATCTGCTCTACAACAAGCTTCTTGAGCAAAATCAGCAATACCTGCTGATCATGTCGGCGGTTATTTTCGATGATCCCCAGCGTGAAGAGAAGATTCGTACAATCTCCGCAAAGTTTGACCAGCTTCACACCATCCTGAGACTGTTGGGCGCTAGCGGTCGTATCCGTGAGCCGAATGGAAGCACTGAGCTGTTTGGTTTGGCTGACTTCAAGTAGGGGCATTGCGGTTTTCTCCTTTGGAGGTGAAATCAGGCGATCTTTTTACGTGCAACCATGCGCTGTGCCGTGGCTGCGATCTCCCGCGCACGAGCGCAGCAAAGTGCGGCGGAGATCTCGAAGCGGCTGCGGACTTCGAGCATGGTGATTACGTCGTCCATACGGATGCCTTCGATAAGCCAGAGGCGCGCCGATGCGACATCGACGGTGCGCTGGGCGTAATAGAGAGGATTGGGCTTGTCGGAACGGCGAGCAGCCAGTTCACGCGTGAGTTTGACCGCATCCCTGCCGTGAGCAAGCTGGTCGCAAACCCACGCCCAATCAAGCTCGGAATTGCTGAGCTTTGTGGGCAGCTTCCGTGCAGGAATCGGACCCGCGAGGTGCGTCGCATTGGCGGGGTCAATATCGAGCCGGAAGTCGGCCGGATTCCAGACGGAATCGCACGGATATTCGACGGTGACGCGGTGAGTTGGATCGTACTTCCGATTCAGGAATCCGGGGATGCGGAGAACCCGGTTGCAGTCGGTGCAAGCGGGGTCGCCGCCAAATTCGATGGCGAGCAGCTTGAGCGCCTGTTCCTGACGCTCAAAATCGAAGCCATTGACGCGCCAGAGCACCTGGTATTTGCCCAGAGATGTCGAGAGGATCGCAGTCGGCGTAGGGACGGCATTGGATGCCCGGAGCGTAGCGAGGCGGGCGTCGCCGTCCATATCGATATCAATATATAGATGGCGGACCGACGCGATGCTCTCTTTGGTGCGCTTCTGGCTGCCAGATCGAAGTGGATTCGCGGCGACATAGATGTTTGCGCCGGTCCCGTTTTCGTGCCCCAGCCACGCGAGATAGCGCGGTGTAATCGCCCGCTGGAAGGCGAAGATGCGCTGTTGCGTCGAAGCCGGATTCTCCCTGCGCAGCAGGATCGCAATCGTCTCGCCGGGTGCGAAGCAACGGCTAAGGAATTCGATGGCCGTTTGATTCATGCATGAACCTCGAATGCCGAACCAAGGAACAGCGATAGAGACCCGGAATATCGGGCCTCTATCGAGCAAAGGGGAAGGGATCTCAAGCGGCCTCTTCCTCGTCGAATTCTTCCTCTGCGGCGGCCTTTTCCGCGCGGTCGAGCTTGAGGATGGAAGTTACCCGAATCGAAGCGGTTTGTACGCCTTTGTAATCGCCGTACTGAATCGCGCCTTCGATCTGGATGTGCGCGCCCTTCTTGAGCTTGGCTGCGAACTCGCCGAGCTTGCCGAAGACGATGAGGTTGTGCCAGTCGGTGCGCGTCTCTTCGTATTCGCCGGTCTCTTTGTTCTTCCGGGATGTCTTGGTTGCAAGAGAGAGCGTGGTGAACTGTTTGTTGTTTTTGCCGGTGCGAATAACTGCATCGCCACCGAGGAAGCCCATGAGAAGTGATTTGTTCAGATACATTTTGTGTCTCCGATTTTGAATTCCCGATCTTGCTTGGGTCACACCGGGCGAAGCCAAGCGAGTGGGCCCGCCTCCCAAGGCCGAAGCTCTGCATTTACGGAGGGTCCGTCGAAGATGGAAACCGTAACCGATAGGCGGCGTAGCCGAAGCAGAAGAGCGAGCCTGCCGCCGGGCGGCGGATAACCGGGTTAGCATAGTGAGCCTTGCGCGGAAGATCGAACCCGGACATCACGCGCGTGTACTGATAAAGGCATGAACCTTGGGGCAATCCGCGCAATGCGCCTTCAATCGAGCGCATCCGTGCATCAAGCTCCTGGTCGGTCAATACCTCTTCGTCGATGCCGGCGAGCGAAAACAGACAACCGTAGCCTCCGCCCTTCAGGGCAAAGATGTTCGGGCCTATAAAGCGCGAGATCGGAACGATGCTGCACGCGGCTCCGGCCTTGGCAAACCACGGCGTATGTTTTAACTGTTCACTGTTTACGCGGGTCATAGTAGGACTTCTGGCTGAGGCTCAAGCCCCAGAGCTGAAACATCTTTGGGTGTTTGCGGACGATGAGCCATGCGCAAGCGGTGAGTGCCGGAAAAGCGATCATCGCCAGCAGGCGAAACCCAACGAGGAAAACCGTTACGCAGACGAATACGATCGCCATCCATGCTGTGAGGTCGAGACCGAGCTTGGCTCTCGGACGGTTCAGCGCTTGATTGATCGGTAACGGTTCTCCCCGCTTGGTCATGGCCGCCACCTACTGCATGGTTTGTCCTGTGAGCGAGCCAATCCAACCCGCACCCCATCCGAGCACGCCTGCACCGAACAGCGCACCGAAGAGGCCGGGAATAGCATCCGCAAAACGGCCGCTGAGCATCCGTATTCCGGCGAAGATTAACCCGCCGAAACAGATGACAGCGCCCGCGTAAATGGCAAAGGTTTGGAACGTGCCCATGAGCGTCTGTGCCCCCGAGAAGTCCATCGTTCCCTGGGCATGGGCGACGTTCGCTAATGAGAGGGCGAGAAGGGTGGGAGCCATCACGCGGATGGCACAGATGAGGGATTGTTTGAGGGAGGATTCGGCCTGTCGATAGGCAGGCCGAACAGGGAGCCGAATGGAAGTCTTATCCAGTCGGAGGAGACGGCGGAATCGATTCACTTTTGCACCTCCGCTGACAAGTTGTCAGCTATGGCGCAAAACTACGGGCCGATTCCGGCAACGTCCAATGAATTCCAAGCGGCGCGTTATGAACGATTGGCATAACTGCCGTCCGGTTTGTACTCGAAAATGCCTAGATTTCGTAGCTGTGGAGCGTTTCGGGGGTTCCGACGCCGCCTCTATACAAGGATGCCCTTACAGCCGGCAGATTGGAGAGGCAGCATGTGAAGCTGGTCCCGTCTGTCAGTTCAATCTGGACATCAGCTCCATCCCCGGTGTCCTTATGGATGCGCAGGGTCTGGATCGTCTTGCCTGAGAGTTCAGAACACTCGATGTAATTTTCCTGCATGCCCGCAACCTCTCAGCCTTTTAGAATCGCACAGCCTGGTTTCGTGTTGTCTGGAAAACCCGGTAGGAATATCCACAACCGCCCAGGGCCGGAGTCAGGTGCCACCGAACCACGGTGGCTCCTGATTGCCAACATATCACACTCATCGTGTGTAGACTCATAGTGGTCATCGTTCAAACATGAGAGGGTGGCCTCTCGAACTGTTAAAGCCCGCTTCGGTTCCACGGTACACAAACTCCGTGACGAGCGTGGCTATTCGCAGGAGAAGCTGGCCGAGCGGGCTGGGCTGCATCGCAACTACGTGGGTGGCGTTGAGCGTGGAGAGCGGAACGTGGCCTTAGAGAATATTGTGAAATTGGCGAAAGCCCTCTCCGTGTCGCCAAGAGAATTGTTCGCGGAATTTCCTTAGCCATTGCCGCCATACGCAATTGATGCAATTCGCTCGCGGATGAGTGGAACTCGCTCGTCGTCCAGGACAAACCCCGGGAGCACGTCGAGAAACCGGGACTCCGCAAGTAGGCCCTTTGTAGCGTCAGCAAGGTAATTTCGAAGATCCAGCGGCGATTCCGCAATTTCCTTCACGATGGTCTCTCGTCCTTCTACGACTGCAACAAAGTCTTCAAGATCGTGGCTTGCCTGAAAGTCCATCCGGCCCCTTCCTCGAAACGCTTCCACCTTTGTTCCCAGGAAATACGGCGCAGTAATCACGCGGATCGTTTGCCCGCTTGGTAGCGAGACGGTGGATGCATGTCGGAGCGCCGGCTCATACCAAATATTCGTGAACCCGAGCACATCCTTGTTCAGGGCCAATACATCCAGCGTCAGAACGCCGTTATGCCAGCGGCAAGTGAGGCCGGTGTCTTCGTTGAAGTGAGCCTGTCGAAGTCGTTCTGAAAATGCAATGTAGTCTGCGTAGGTGACAATCTCAGCAATGACATCGACATCGGTCGTCCCGCGGATTGGAGCGGCGGCCTCGTCCGTAATGAGTAGACCAAGAGTTACGCCGCCCACGAACACGATCTCGTCTAGAAAAGGGGCGAGTTTGCGGACCGCGTCTTCAAGCAACGGGAAGTTCGGATCAGGCATTGATCTCTTTTTCCAGGAGTTCGACTGCAAGGTTCCGTTCGCGAGTTCTTCCGCAGCGAATTGCATCGCAGAGCGCCAGGACACCGTAGAACCTCGGATCTCCTAGCGCGGCTTTGGGTGCGCCTTTGTAGAGGGGAGCGAGAGAAATGCCGCGAACTTTTCCTTCTGCATAGGGCCAGACCGTGGGTGGTTCGTTGTCTTCCACGAGGCGCGACTTAAGCGGCTCCGCTGCCGCTGCGGTCGGGACGCCCCGCGCCATAGAACCCCGCTCGGGCGGAAAGGCGTACTTCAATCCGTGGGCAAGGAATTCCATGAGACCTGACCGGTTCACTCGCTTTTCAGCGCCGGATATATGAATCAAACCCGCATCCGCGCAACGCTTCAGAGCCTTCGATACTTCCGACTCGGAGACAGACAGGCTCTCAGCGAGGGTCTTGGAAGGCGTTCGCGGCGCGTTCTGGATAACGAGTTTTAGGAGGATTGCGATGTCCTGTCCCTGCATGACCCAATTGTAGGCCAATAATTTCCAATTTGGAAATTGGAAATTGCACTTTGGATAGCGCAAATGCAACGGTCGTTCTGCGCGTTTCCCAACCACTAAAATTCACGCCTAACTGGTTTCCAAATAGGTGTCCAGAGGGGCACTTTTCCGTACTTCCTTTTCGCCATAAGTGCAGTAAAGTCTGTTAGATATCTGAGCTCCAGGCCGTTCCAATCGTTATCGGAAGAAGCTCAGTCGTTCCCAGACCGCTGGATTCTGTGGTTTGGGAAGTTTTTGAGAAACGACTAAACCTGTGCCTGCTTCGTATTGATGGGAGAGTGCGAAACCTTCCAGATAGTTTGTTTTCGAGACGATTCACGATTGTCCGGCTCATTGAACTGCGGCCAATAGGCAGATGTGAACTCGACTGAGATTTTTCTCGGGAGCTGGAAGAAGTCGCTGTCGTTCCGACAATTCATAAGTTAGCGAGTCCCAAAGACCATTCGGCTGAGAACCAATTGAAGATTGCCAACCTCTATGCCGAATTGCGCGACATACAAATTGTGGCGGTATATCCGAATCGAGGCGGTGGCACCTCAGGCCGATCGATTGACAGATAGAGACCGAGTTCGTGCGGCAAGCACATTTGAAACCATTGCGATGAGCTTCGGCTCGCGTTGAAAGCCAATGAGACACGAATGGAAAGATCCCCTCGCCCTGAACCGACAGATCCAGCAGAATCGACAGAACGGACCGAGTCGACACCGCCCTCCCGCGTAGCGCAATACGTGCGCATGTCCACCGAGCATCAGCAATATTCGACGGAAAACCAATCGGACATCATCCACCGCTACGCCGAATCGCGCAATATGGCGATTGTCGAAACATATGCCGACCACGGTCGGAGCGGCCTAAACATCAGTGGACGGGATGGACTGAGCCAGTTGGTCGCGGATGTTGAAAAGGGAGAAGCCAGTTTCTCCGACGTGCTTGTCTATGACGTGAGCCGCTGGGGGCGGTTTCAGGATGTCGATGAGAGCGCCTATTACGAATATGTCTTGAAACGGGCCGGCGTCCGAGTCCATTATTGCGCCGAACAGTTTGAGAACGACGGTAGCATGTACGCCGCCGTCGTCAAAGCCGTTAAACGGTCGATGGCTGGGGAGTACAGCCGAGAGCTATCCGTCAAGGTGTTTGCCGGTCAATGTCGTCTCATTGAACTGGGCTTTCGCCAGGGTGGGCCGCCGGGCTACGGCCTGCGGCGCCAACTTATCGACCGGGACGGAAATTCCAAAGGTCTGCTCCGTAGAGGCGAGCGAAAAAGTCTGCAAACTGACCGCGTAATTCTGGTTCCAGGCCCTGAAGAGGAGATTTCTGTGGTCCGGGAAATCTACAACCAATTTGTCGATCAGGGGAAGACCGAACGGCAAATTATGGAGAATCTGAACGGGCGTGGGATTGTCGGAGAAGATGGCCGTCCCTGGACACGTGCGACGGTTCGACTCCAGAAGCGGACTACTGACACTCGACGCTGAATACACCGTTTCTTTAGTGCTGGCACGATGCCGGGAGACGCCTGCAGGCAGTCATCGTTGGCAGATACGATTAGAACGCTCATTCAATCCTGACATCACCATAACCGATGCGGCTGTGAAACCCGAACCGTCATCGACGGCACCGACCTGGTCCGGTACGTCATCATGCTGCATCGCGTCCGCGACGGGTACGTAACCCTGCTCGACATCTTCCGCACCGTCATCAGCGCCCGGACCCTGGAACGGATGCTGATCGAGACCGGGCGGCGATTCACCGCAGTTTCTTTCATCGGATGCAGCAAAGCGGATTATCTGAAGTATGAGTCAACGCTTGCCCCGTTCGGCTTCGCATGGAATGAAAAGCTGGACCAGTATCTGGCCCGCTCGACGGAAGAACTGGAGTTGGTCGTCGTCATGGAGACATCCATCGCCGCATCCTTATATAAGCGCAGGCAGGGCGACGAGGATACTCATGCCAGTTGGGAGAGTGTCTTCTACTGGTATTGGGAGCACTGGAAATTTTTCCGCGATGAAACCAAGACCGCGATCGTCCAGGGTGTCGCCATCTTTCTGTCGTTATTCGAGACCGACAGAAAAGTGCGGCGCATCTTCTGTCCGCCAAAAGAGCTGTATGAAGGCAAAGCCATCGCAACCGACCCAGGAGCGAAGGTACTGCCGCCCTTCGAGGAGCTGATCGAGTCGGGCAAGGTCGTGGGCCTGAACTTTCCCGCGGCGCTCAACCCGGCGCTCGCCAAAGTGATCGGGACCATGATGAAGGTCGATTATCAGCGGGCCGTGATGCTGCGCATCCCCGCGATGGACGAGCATTCCCCTTACATCCACGGCGATCTTCTGCCCTTGCTTGAACAGATCACGTTGCCAGGAAGCGATGCGACGCCCATCATTCTCAGGAGCGCCCCAACGATGCAGCTCGTCCGGCGCGTGCGAAATGGTGAACTTCAGGCGGGTTTTGGCGTACTGCCGATTCTTGATAAAGACATCTGGATCGAACGCGTCGCACATGAGCCGTTCATCGTCTGCATCCCCGAACGTCACCGCCTCGCCGCCCATGCAAGATTGGCGGCGAGGGAGCTATTGAACGAAACCCTTGTCTGGATACCACGAGGCATCCACCGCCCGTTCTACGATCAGGTCGTAAACTATCTGCGGACCCTGAAATTCAATCCTCGGCACTTTCAGGAAGCGCACACGATCACACAGGCCCTCGATTTTGCTGCACACGGCGCCGGAATTGCTCTGGTGCCGCAATCGGCATCCCGCTTTCAGAGATCAGGTGTGCTCTTCAGACCTCTCACCGACGAATTGATACGCATCGAGACGGCCCTCTTTGTGCGGAAAGATCAGATGCGTGCGTCAGTGAAGGATTTCGTCTCGCTTGCTCTGTCCGGCATAGGAAAACTAAAGCTCAACACCCTGAAAAAGAGCTAGATCAATCTCGAATCTGT
>CAVSBA010000003.1:0-87474 GCA_963725975.1 uncultured Acidobacteriaceae bacterium
CAGTTGCGCGCCCGTCAGCATCAGGGAGTGGCACACGTTGTTGCCATCGCCCACGTAAGTAAAGTTGAGCCCGGCAGTGGAACCGAAGTGCTCTTCGAGAGCCATAAAGTCGGAGGCCTGGCAGGGATGCTCGAAGTCGGAGAGCGCATTGATCACCGGCACGCGCGAGTTCGCCGCCATCTCCGTGATGGTGTCGTGTGCGTAGGTGCGCAGCACGATCACGTCCACCCAGCGCTCCAGGTTGCGCGCCACATCG
Organism: uncultured Acidobacteriaceae bacterium; assembly: GCA_963725975.1. GTDB lineage: Bacteria > Acidobacteriota > Terriglobia > Terriglobales > Acidobacteriaceae > Telmatobacter. Next base: position 257 of record CAVSBA010000003.1, read on the forward strand.
GCAATGGTTTCCCGTTCGCCCAGCGGAGCGTTGGTCTGGTCGACAAAAATGGCGTTGCCGCCCATGGTGTTGATGCCGGCTTCGAAGGCCAGGCGCGTGCGCAGGCTGGCCTTCTCGAACATCATCACCATCTGCTTGCGGTCCAGCGCGTGGCTATACTCACGGGGGTTGGCCTTCACGTCGCGCCCCAGCTTCAGCAGGGCGCGCACTTCGCCGCTGGACAAATCGGCTATCGAGCACATGTCTTCACCGGACATGCGCGCCGCGGCAGCCAGAACATCGGGATCTTTCTGAACGGGGATTGCTTGCTCCGCGCGTTCCATGGTTTTGCTATACATCATGCTTTTTCTCCTGCCGCGCCGGAACTTCCCTGGGTGCTGTGCGCGGCCGCGTGTTCGGTAAGAATTTCATCGAGCGCCGCAATGGCCGTATCCACGTGCGACTTCTCCAGAATGTACGGCGGCAAAAAGCGCAACACCGTATCGCTGGTGCAGTTGATCAGGATGTGGCGCTTGAGCATCTCCGCTACTACTTTTTTGCCGAGTTCGGCGGAATCGAGTTCCGCGGCCAGCATCAGGCCCATGCCACGCACATCCACAATGGCCTCGTGACGCCCGGCCAGCGCGCGCAACTGGTCCTGGAAATACAGGCCGACGTTGGCGGCGCGCTCCAACAGCCCGTCTTTCTCAATGGTGTCGATCACGGCGATGGCCACCGCGCAGGCCAGCGGTCCGCCGCCGAAGGTGGTTCCGTGCATGCCGGCGTGCATCACCCGCGCCACTTCTTCCGTGCACAAGACCGCGCCCATAGGAATGCCGCCCGCCAGGGGCTTGGCCAACGTGGTCACATCCGGTTGGATGCCGTAGTGCTGGTAGGCGCACCACTTGCCGGTGCGGCCCATGCCGGCCTGAATTTCGTCGACGATCAGCAGCGCGCCGGTGGAATCCGCGAGCGCGCGCGCCGCGGCCAGAAAATCGTGCGAAAGCGGCGAACGCCGCCTTCGCCCTGGATGGCCTCGACCAGAATCGCGCAGACGTCGTTTGAAAATTTCTGCGCAGGTCGGCTACATCGTTGAAGCGCACAAACTCCACATCCGGGCATCACCGGCGCGAACGGCTCGCGGTATTTGGCCTTGTAGCGTGGTGGACACGGCGCCGAAGGTGCGGCCGTGAAAGCTCTGTTCGAGGGCCAGGAATTTGGTGCCGATGCGTTTGCCTTCGCTGCGCTTCAAGCCCGCGTAGGCGCGCGCCAGCTTGAGCGCGCCTTCCCACGCCTCGGTGCCGCTGTTGCAAAGAAGACGCGATCGAGACCGGTGCGCTCGGTCAGGCGCATGGCCAGCTCGGCCTGGCCTTCGTGGTAGTAGAGGTTCGAAATGTGAATCAGCTTGCGGCTCTGGCGCGCGATGGCTTCCACGATCGCGGGGTGGTTGTAGCCCAGCGCGTTGACGCCGATGCCGCTGAGCAGGTCGAGATACTTCGTGCCGTTTTCGTCAATGATGTAAACGCCCTCGCCATCCACAAACAGCACGGGGCTGCGGTCGTAGGTGGAAAGCAGAAGCCGCGCTTCCGCGGCGCGAATCTCATCGAGTTTCATCAAAATCTCCTTCAACCCCCGGGACTGCCATTCCTCATTTGCTTTCTAAATTTCTCCGCCTGTCATCCTGACCGAATCTTTCTGCTTGTCATCCCGAGCGGAGCGAAGGATCTGCGGTTGTCCTCTTTCCAGAAAAACCTCAGGCCACCATCACTTCGGTGCCGTGGGTGATGCGTGCGCTGCACAGGTCGGGAAGGGAACCGGCAGCCTCGGCGGGAAGAATACGAACACGCTTCACACCATTCAACAGCGCCTCACGGCAGGCGCTCAGCTTGGGCAACATGCCGCCGGAAATGACGGCGCTCTGCGCCATCTCCGCAATCTGATCGATCGACAGCCAGCGCAGCACTTCGCCGTTGGCGCCCTTCACGCCGGGAACGTCGGTGAGAAACACCAGCGCGTCGGCGTTGCAGGCCATGGCGCAGGCTGCGGCCATTTCGTCGGCGTTCACGTTGTAGTACTCGCCGTCGAAGCCCAGCGCCATGGACGAAATCACGGGCACGCTGCTCAACTGCCAGATGGCCTCGATCCAGCGGGGATCACTGGAGGCAATTTCGCCCACATAGCCAAGATCGGGCGCGGTGCGCTTTTTGCGGGCGCGGAAGATGAGGCCGTCGCCGCCGGAAAGCCCAACTGCCGGTTGGCCGAGCGCGCCCAGAGCGGCGACCAGGCCTTTATTCACGCGGCCGGCAAGCACCATCAGTGCCACGTCGCGCGTTTCCTTGGTCGTCACGCGCAAGCCGTTGATGAATTCGCTTTCGATGCCCAGTGCCTTGAGCATTCTGTGTGAGTTGCGCGCCGCCGCCGTGCACCACGGCCACCTGGTTGCCGTCGCGCACCAGATCGGCAATCGCCCGCATCGATCCTTCGAGGAGCGCCGGGTTTTCCAGACCGGCTCCGCCCAGCTTGACGACGAATTTCATTTCGACCCCTCTATCTGGTCTTTTCAATCCAGCCCCTCCGACTCGCCCCAGCCCATCATCACGTTCAAATTTTGCACTGCCTGTCCGGCCGCGCCTTTGAGCAGATTGTCCAGGCAGCTCACAATGACCGCGCGGCGCCCGTTCGAGTCCAGTTCAAAACCGATGTCCGCATAGTTGGTGCGGACGGAATATTGAATCTGCGGCAACCCTTTTCGTAGAGGCGCACCATGGGACTGCCGGCAAAAAACTTCCCGTAAACCGCGGCCACGCTGGCGTGCGTCTGCGGCTGCTTAAAGCGCACGTAGATAGTGGAAAGAATCCCGCGCGGAATGGGCAGCAGGTGCGGCGTGAAGACGATTTCGCCGGCCGCGACCCCGATCTGCTCCAACAGTTCGCCGGTATGGCGATGGGCGAAGACTGCCATAGGCGGAAAGATTGTCGGCAGCATACATGAAATGCGTCTTCGCGGTGGGAGCCTTGCCCGCGCCGCTCACGCCGCTCTTGGAGTCGGCGATGATGCCGCTTTCCAGATCGACCAGCCCGGCCTCGACCAGCGGCTTCACAGCCAGGATCACTGAGGTCGCGTAGCAGCCGGGATTCGCGACCAGCTGCGCACCGGCAATCTCTGCGCGATGCAGCTCAGGCATGCCGTAGACGGCCTGCGCCTGCGTGGCCGCGGCCGTCTCTGTGCCTTCATCGTGGAAGGCATAGACGGCGCGATTGGCAGCGTCGGTCAAGCCGCCATGCGCCGCTCAGATCGATGACGCGCAAGCCGTTCTCGAGCGCCTGCGGAACCCACTCGCGCGACTGCTCGTGCGGCGTGGCCAGAAACAGAACTCCACGCCACGGCGGCAAGCAGCTCCCAGGAAAAGGGCTCCTGCTTCAGATTCGCATTGCCGTTGCTGCCGCCCAGCTGGGGATGAATCTCAGCCAGCGGAATGCCGCCGCGCGCCGCGTCTTTCTCGTCGACGCGGCCGGCAAAGACCGGCGGCGTGCCGTGCAGCCGCGGATGACGCAGCAGCAGCCGCGCCAGCTCTGCGCCGGCGTATCCCGTGACTCCTACAACCGCTGTTTGTACCGTCTTGCTCATGCGTTCAACATCGTCCTTATCCGTGTTGCCACATCGGCTGCGGTGCGGCGTCGGGGCAGATGATCAGCACCGTATCGTCGCCGGCAATGGAGCCTACGACTTCCGGCCAGCCTTCGTGATCGAGCGCCGCGGCCACCGGCTGCGCGCCGCCCAACACCGTTCCCACCACCACCTGGTTCATGGCCTGCTTCACCCGCAGGCCGAAGCTGTCGATCATCTCGGCCAGCGAGGGTGGCGCATCGTCTTCCTCTTCATCCGTTCCGCGGCGTGGTTGCCGTTGGGCAGGGAATAGCCGCCCGGGCCTTTCATCAGGCGCAGCTCGTGAATGTCCCGCGAGAGCGTCGCCTGGGTCACCTCAATGCCGCGCCGGCGCAGCTTGCGCCGCAGCTCGTCCTGGCTGGCGACAGGCGCGCTCGAAAACACTTCGCGGATTACATTCAGGCGCTGGTCTTTCATCGTCAATCGCCTTTGCGGCGGCCCATTCCCGTCTGTGCCGCAGGAAAAAGCGCGGTCCACGGAGGAAACCGCGCCTCGCATAAATATACAACAAGCGTGAATAACTATGCAACATGGTGGGGATTTTCGTCCGGAATGGACGACCATACATTGCCGGTTGGAGGAGGGAAAATAAACTGGTTGCATAATTGATGCTTTTAAAGGGCACGGCTTCACAGGCTGCGGAAAAACTCTGCACGCCAGCGCTTTTACAAGGGCAAACAGAAGCGGCTTTGAAAGGGCACGACTTCAGTCGTGCCAATCGAGCCAGCAAAGTCGATCGGCTTTAGCCGCCGAGGGATGCTTTTGTGATCGTTCACCCACACCCCGTGCGATGAGATTTGTAACAAGATGAGTTTTGTAATAAGGGCACGGCTTCAGCCAGGCCACTAAAGTCCGCAAAACCAACGAGGGCTTCAGCCCCCGCTGCGCCCTCCTTCGCACCATCACCTGATGCGGGGAGCTTTTCAGCAGCCTCTTCAACCCCTGGGGGATGTTCTCAGGCAGCCCCATTGATGCAACCACCCCTAGTACTACTGTGTTATAAACTAGATACCTGCGTGCGAATATTCCGGTATATGCAGGCAAGCATGGTTGTATCTTGGCTGCATGAGCGCCAAGGCTGGAGGTTCAAATGCCCGGCAGCAACGGCTGACGAGCTATCTTGACCGTCTTGCGGAAGCCGCAGGGCACGTGGATCGTGCTGTTCCGTTGAAGTTGTATTGCACCGGCTTGTTGCTTCCCGGGGAGCGCAAGTCGGTCGAACCGATGGCGGCGCGTCTGGCCCCGGACAACGTACGTCGTATGCACCAGTCGCTGCACCATGTGGTGGCCGATGCTAGCTGGAGCGACGCGGCCCTGTTGGGCTGCACACGCAACTATGCGCTAGCGGCGATGACGAGAAGCGACCCAGTTGTAGCTTGGATCGTCGATGACACCGGGCTTCCGAAAAAGGGAACTCATTCCGTCGGAGTAGCGCGGCAGTATTGCGGACAGACCGGCAAGCAGGACAACTGCCAGGTGGCCGTCAGCCTGTCTGCGGCCACCTGGAACGCTAGTCTGCCCATTGCCTACCGCCTGTATCTGCCCGAGGCCTGGGCCAACGACGCCGAGCACAGGCAACAGGCCAGGATTCCCAAGGATGTTCTGTTCGAGACCAAGCTGGAGATTGCGCTGGGACAGATCCGCCAGGCCATGACCGACAGTGTTCCCCAGGGCACGGTGCTGGCTGACCCGGCTTACGGCAACGACACGGGCTTTCGTCAGGCGGTGGCCGGGCTCCAGTTGAGCTATGTGTTGGGCGTCCAGAGCACCACCACCGTCTGGCCTCCGGGAATCGAACCGCTCTCGGCGCCAAAATATTCCGGTCGCGGCCGGCCGGCCAACCGTTTACGCCGCGATGCGGAGCATGCGCCTGTATCGGCAAAACAACTGGCGCTGAACTTGCCGGCCAAGGCATGGAAGACCGTGACGTGGCGAGAAGGCTCGCGCCATCCCTTGCGCTCCCGTTTTGCCGCAGTGCGCATCCGCGCCGCGCATCGCGATCACAAACTCCACCAGCCGCGAGAACTGGAATGGCTCTTGATCGAGTGGCCCCGTGGGGAAGACGAACCGACTAAATACTGGATGTCCAATCTGGCGGAAAACAGCAAGCTGCGCAATCTGGCCGCGCTGGCCAAACAACGCTGGATCATCGAACGCGACTATCAGGAACTGAAACAGGAACTCGGCTTGGGCCACTTTGAAGGCCGCGGCTGGCGCGGCTTTCACCACCACGCCACGCTCTCCATCGCCGCTTACGGCTTCCTGGTAGCCGAGCGGTGCCGTTTTTCCCCCTCGGCCCGCAGCGGCCATCTTGGACTACCAGCCCCCGAACTCCCGCCCCGCTTCCAGCCAAGAGGGTCGCATTCGCCCGGAGCGGCATAACCCACACTCCATCGCTAGCCTACGCATTATCCTGGCGCGCTCCCTGCTCCGCAAACTCTGCCGATGTCCCTTCTGCGGAGTTCAACGCTTATAACACAGTAGTACTAGTGTCCTGAGCCGAAAGTTCGCGTCACAAATATGCTGTCATCCTGAGCGGAGTTTGCCCGGCTTTATGGGCGAACGGAGTCGAAGGACCTGCTTTTGGCATAGCCGATTTATGCAACGAACTTCCGACTCACCACACTACCTCCTGAGCGCCGGCCAGGCATAGCGTACGATTACGCATGGCCCAGCGCGAGCTTTATATAGACCGCCTCCGTTCGGTGATGGTCGCCCTGGTCATCCTGCACCACACGGCCATTACCTATGGCGCCATCGGCGGCTGGTTCTGGCGAGAGATCGAACCTTCCAAATCGGCGTCGAGCATCTTGCTGGTTCTCTTCTGCACCACGAATCAAGCCTACTTCATGGGCTTTTTCTTCCTGTTAGCTGGTTATTTCACTCCAGCTTCGCTCCAACGCAAAGGTTATGCGCGCTTCATCGGCGACCGCTTCCTGCGTCTCGGTCTGCCGCTGCTGGCATTCGGCATCGTTCTCGGGCCGCTGACGGCCGGCATCGTGAATTCCGCACAGGGAAACGGCTTTTGGTCGGCCATTCGCTGGATCATTCGGAACAAGGAATTTATCAATGGCCCGTTGTGGTTTGCGCAGGCGTTGTTGATCTTCAGCCTTGGCTTTTGCGTATGGCGGGCAGTTTCGCGCTCACAGCTCGCTGCATCGCAAAGTGGGCCTGCACCGGTCCCGGCAACCCGCTGGTGGTTGGTGAGCGCGCTGGCAGTCGCGGCTGCCGCGCTTGCGGTCCGGCAGGTCGTTCCGGTGGGCCGGAATGTGTTCGGCCTGCAACTCGGTTATTTTCCCGGTTACGTGTTCCTCTTTGCAGTGGGGGTAGCCGCACGGCGTTGCGATTGGTTGCGCCAGTTGGGCTGGCGGCAAGCGTGGCCCTGGATTGCTACGCTACTGATCGCTTGGCCTTGCCTCCCGGTGGGTATGGCAATCTTGAGCGCATCGAAGGGCGCCTCGGGATCCAATTTTTCGGGCGGCCTCTCAGCGGCCGCGATCCTTTACGCTTTCTGGGAACCATTCGTGGCCTGGGGCCTGATTGCCGCGTGGCTGCTCACATTCCGCGCCAAAATGAATCGGCCTTCGAAGGCTTGGGCGTGGCTCGACCGGCGGGCCTACGCGGTGTACATCATCCATCCGCCGGTGCTCGTAAGTATCGCTCTTCTGCTTCACCGTTGGATGGCGCCTGCATTGGTGAAGTTTGGCGCAGTGGGAGTCATGTCCTGCATTGCCGCGTGGTTGCTCGCCGATCCACTGGTGCGAATGCCGGGCGTGCGGAGCGTTGTCTAGCTACATCGCCGGATAGAACCCGGCAATCCATCCCTGCAGCAGGGCAGGGAAGACGCCCAGCACCAGCACTGCCGCCGCAATGGCCACAAGAACCGCCATGGTCACCGGATGCACCCGCACCGGAGCGTCGTCGATAGCCGGCAACACGTACGCGCGCTTCAGCACCTGCAGATAGTAGTAAAGGGACACAGCGCTGAAGGCCACGGCCAGAGCAACCAGGGCGAATGGAAGCACCCCGCTACCCACCGCCAGCACCGCGGCGAACAGGTTGAACTTGGCCCAGAAGCCCACCAGCGGTGGAATTCCCGCCAGCGACAGGAACAGCACCAGCAGCACTGCGGCCAGCACCGGGGCGCGCTTGTTGAGGCCAAGGAAACTGTCCAGCCGGTCGCTGCCCATGGCTCGCTCGACTACACCGACGGCGGCGAAGGCGCCCACAGTGGTGAGCCCGTAGGTGAGGATGTAGTAAAGCACCGCCTGCGCGCTGCGATCGGTCCACGAAAAGAAAGCCAGCCCCAGCAGAATATATCCGGCATGAGCAATGGCGGAGTAGGCAAGCAGCCGCCGCACGCTTACCTGCGCCAGCGCAGCCAGGTTGCCGAAGACCATGGAAGCAACCGACAGCAGAACCAGGAGCAGCGACCACGCTGACGGGAAGCCCATGATCTGGTGCGGTTGTGATTGCCCGACTTGCACCACGCTCAGAGTCATGTAAGCGTGACCCGCGCCCGGTTGCAGGCTTTCCATGAAGCGCAGCCCCGCAGCGCTGATGGAAATAAGCAGCGCGAAGCTGGCCACTTTAGAAACCGACGCGATGAAGGCAGCAGCCGGAGCCGGCGCGCCTTCGTAAGTATCCGGCGCCCACAAATGGAATGGCACTGCGGCCACCTTGAATCCAAGCCCGGCGGCGATCATCACCAGCGCAACGTAGAGCAACGGGGCGCCGCCCTTGGCTGCGGCCTCATAGGTTCCGAGCACCACTTGCGGCAGCCACGTCGAACCGCTCAGCCCGTACAGATAGCTGAACCCGAACAGCAAAAACGCCGCCGACATGCCGCCGAAGAGATAGTACTTGATGGCCGCTTCGGCACTTCTGCCGGATTTTTTTGCGAACGCCGTCAGAATGTAGAGCCCCAGCGACAACAGCTCCAGGCCGATGAAGATCACCAGCAGATCCTGCGCCGCGGAAATGAACAGCCCACCGGAAGCGGACATCAGGACCACGGCCACGTATTCGCCTGGATGGCGCGTGAAATCCGTGTCGATGAGCAGCAGCAGGGTGAGCGCCGTGAGCACCAGCACGCCGCATTGCGCTACGCCTGCGGATCCGCCGGCGGCCAGCAGCACATTGGTGCCGGCAGTCAACGCAGGCGCGGAGCCAACCGCCCAAAGCGCTACCCCGCAGCCCACCACGCCCAGCAGGGCAGCAACGGCGGCGCGCGTCTTGAGCGCGGCATCGCGCAGCGCCGCAAGATCCGCAAGCAGAACCAGCAGTGCGGCACATTCCAGAACCGTTTCGGGCAGCGTGGCGCGGAAGAGGTCGTAATAGTTCATTGCACTCCTCCGGCCAGCAGGGCTTTCACCGCGGGTTCAATTTGCGCCAGCAGAATGCGCGGGTAGAGGCCGATGAGCAGCGTCGAAGCGCCCAGCAGCACTACGCCCGTAATTTCAGGCCAGGTGATGGCCGCGAATTTGTGTGCATGCTCGGCCTCAAGCTCCTGCGTCGTGGGCACGCGGTCGGTGAAAAAAGCTCTCTGCAGCGCGCGCCAGGTGTAGGCCACGCCGATGACAATGCCGAGGCCTGCGGCAATCGTCCACCACGGCCGGACTTCCCATGCGCCGATCAGCACCTGCAACTCGGCGATAAAGCCGGAGAAGCCAGGCAGCCCCATCGAAGCCACGCCGGCAATCACAAAAGCCCATGCCGCAAAGGGCAGCCGTCGTGCCAGGTGCATGGTTTCCAGCTCGGCAAATTGCCGCGTATGCGTTCGGTCGTACACGATTCTGCCCACAATGGCGAACAGCAGCCCGGCGATGACCCCGTGCGAGAACATCTGCAGTACCGCGCCGGTCACGCCAATCTGATTCAGCGTCATTAGTCCGAGCAGTACAAAGCCCATGTGACTGACCGACGAGTAGCCGATGACAAATTTGAAATCCGATTGCGCCAGAGCCACCAGCGCGCCATAGACGATGCCGATGATGGCGAGCAGCGCGAACACATCGCGCCATGAGGCCAGCCCGAGGATCGTGAATCCCCATGGATCGAGCCCATGCGGAAACACCCCCATGCCCACGCGCAGGCAACCGTACGCCCCCAGCTTCATTACCACGCCGGCCAGCAGCATGGAGGCAGCGGTGGGCGCGGCCACGTGGCCGGTAGGCGCCCAGGTGTGGAAGGGCCACATGCCGGCCAGGATCGCAAACCCGATAAAGACCAGCGGGAAGCACCACATCTGCATGTGTACCGGCAATCCCGCGTGAGCCAGGTCAATCAGCGAAGTGGAGTGCGAGCCCGCGCTGGAGTAAGCGGCCAACAGCACGATGAGCACCATGGCCGAGCCTACGAAAGAATAGAGCGCCAGCTTCATCGCTCCGTATTCGCGCCGCGTCGAGCCCCAGATGGCGATCAGGAAGTACTTGGGGACGATGGCGATCTCATAGAAGACGAAGAGCAGGAAGAAATCGAAGCTCAGGAAGACGCCGTACACGCCGCCAATCAGCGCGAGATAGAAGGCGAAGAACTGGTTGGTGCGCAGCTCGATATTCCAACTGAAGAGCACGCCCGCGACCGCGGCCAGTCCGGTCAACAGCACCAGCACCCGGCTGATGCCATCGGCGGCCAGCAGATAATGAACGCCCATCGACGGAATCCAGGGCAGGTCAACCAACACCACGCGGCCCTGAGCGAAACCGGCAGCGTAGCCGGCGATGCCGATGCCCAGCCCGGCCACGGCAATGAGCAGCGCCAGCCAGCGAGCAAGCGTCGGTACTGCGCTTGGGCAGCATGGCCTGGAGCAGTGCGCCGGCAAACGAAATGTAGATCGTCCAAGCCAACATTTACGCGGTTCTCCCAGTCGCTTTCAATCGGAACCGATCTATTCGAAAACATCAAAATCTCCAATGCGCCAGCAGGTTCATGACCGTGGGATTCACGGTATTCACAATCAACTGGGGCACAACGCCAAGCACAAGCATCAGGATCAGGACCGGGGCCAGCGCCATGCGCTCGCTATGGTGCAGATCGGGAAAATTCACGCAGTGCTCGGGCACCGGCCCGTTGAATACTTTTTGAATCACGGTCAGCAGCACGGCTGCGGTGACCAGCAAACCCAGCACTGAAACCGTTGCGCTGATCCAGGACAGCGGAAACACGCCGCGGAAGATGAGGAACTCGCCCACAAACCCGTTGAGCCCCGGCAAACCCAGCGAGCTGAAGAGCGCCACGCCCATCAACCCGGCCAGCACCGGCGCCGGCTTGCGCAGCCCGCCGAAATCGTCAATGCCGCGCGCCCCGCCGGAGCGGAGCTGCAGGATCGAAACAAACCAGAACAGCGCGCCCGCCGTGATGCCGTGCGAGAACATCTGGAAGATTACGCCGTTGAGCGCCGCGGCCTGGCTGGTTTGGGCGGCGCCGTCAGCAGGAATGGCCAGCGCGAAGATGGCGAGCAGACAGTAGCCCAGGTGATTCACAGAGGAGTACGCGAAAATGCGCTTCAAGTCCTTTTGCGCAGCCGCCGCCCACGCACCCAGCACCACCGTGGCCACGGCCAGCACCAGCAGCACCGTGCGCATCTCGTATATCTGCGGCCCAAAGAGCGGCAGCGCGATACGCAGCAGCCCGTAGACGCCCATCTTCGACATGGCGCCGGTCAGCAGCATGGTTACCGGCGACGGCGCCTCAGAGTACGTTGCCGGCAGCCAGGTGTGGAAGGGAATCATCGGCACCTTTACCGCAAATCCCGCCAGCACGCCGATCGCCAGCCAGAGCATCACGTGCCCCAGATGCGCGGTAACCGCGGTTTCCAGCGCGCCGCTCTGGCACATGGCGGCAAGCTGAATGAAGTCCATGGAGCCGGTAGAAAGAAACACAGCCAGGAAGGCGACCAGCAGGGCCACCGATCCGGCCATGGTGTAGACGAAAAACTGCGTCGCCGCCGGCCCGCGCCGCGGCCCTCCCCAGAGCTTGATGAGGAAGAACGCAGGGATCAGACTCAGCTCCCAGAAAATGAACCAGTGGTAAAAATTCAGCGCGGTGAAACGTGCCGAAGAGCCCGGACTCGAGCATCAGCACCAGCGCGAAATAGAGATTCGGCGAGTGGTGCACGCGATTGGCCGCGTCCACGCTCATCAGCGTGACGATGGCGGATAGCACCACCATCAGCGCGCCCAGTGCGTCCACGCCCAGGTGGTACTCAATGCCCAGCGAGGGCGCCCAGGCCATGCGTTCCGTGAGCCCAATCGATCCGTCCGCGGGCAGATGCATCCAGATCGACCAGCGAAAGGACCAGGCAGGCGAGCGCCGTCAGCAGCGCCACGGCGCGCGCATGCTTGCCGGAAAAGAGCGCAATGGCCGCGCCAGCCAGCGGCAGAAACGTAATGAGCGTGAGCAGTCCGAATCCAGTCATCGTTGCGGGCGATAAGGGAGTCATGGCCGGACCGTCCAGAAGAGAATTGCGACCAGCACCACCATCCCGGCAGCCAGAATTCGCAGGTAAATCTGCACGCGTCCGCTTTCAACCCGCGACAGCAGGCCACCGCCGGTCGAGAGTCTCTTCGCAGCCCTTATCGAAGCCGCCGTTGATCCAGGTGTTATCGAAGAAGCGATTGAAGCGTGCCCACAGCTGGAAGAGCCTGGCAAGCCCGGCCACAATTCCGCCCCACACGCGGCGATCGAAGAAGTCGGTCACGCGCGCCCACCAGTAATAGAAGGCAATGAAGGTGATGCCGTAGAACTCGTCGACGTAGAGGCGGTCGCGCAGGCCGATCCACAGCACCGGCGCGGCTTTTTCCAGCGCATCGGGCTCCTCCGCGCCGGGAGATTTGTTGCCGTATAGCCACCATCCAATGCCCAGGCCTGCGAAGACGAAAAACGACGACATGGCCATCAGCGACAGCAAGCCCGGCTCCGCAAATCCATGAAAATCGAAATGCGCCGACTGGCCGTTGAGGAACGACCGGAACCACGGCCACGCCGGCGTGCCGATGACGCCCAGCGCTATGGCGAAAAAGGCCAGGATGCGCCAGCGGCACCGTCATCACGCGCGGACTTTCATGCGCCTCGTGATGCCCGCGCCAGTAGCCGAAGAACACGTAGCTCACCTGGCGCATCATGTAGAACGCGGTCAGCAGCGCGCCAAACACCAGCAGGTAATACGGTCCTTGAATGGCCCCCGAGTGCGCCGCTTCCAGAATGCCGTCCTTCGACCAGAAGCCGGAGAAGACCAGCGGAAATCCGCACAGCGCCAGCATGCCGATGGCGTAGGTGGCGAAGGTCAGCGGCATGCGCGCGCGCAGCCCACCCATGTGGCGAATGTCCTGCTCCTCGTGCGACGCCGTGAATCACCGAGCCCGCGCCCAGGAAGAGCAGCGATTTGAAGAAGGCGTGGGTGATCAGGTGGAACATGCCTACGGCCACGCCGCCCAGACCCAGGCCGGCCATCATGTAGCCAAGCTGCGAAATCGTGGAGTAGGCGAGGATGCGCTTGATGTCGTTCTGCGCGATGGCGATGAGGGCGGCAAACACCGCGGTCAGCGCGCCCACCCAGGTGACCACCGCCAGGGCGCCAGTCACCGCAGTCACGCCGTGGTGGCTGATAAGCGGCATGCCCGCCGACATCAGCGGATACACGCGCGCGATCAGATAAACGCCCGCGGCCACCATGGTCGCCGCGTGAATCAGCGCCGACACCGGGGTGGGGCCTTCCATCGCATCCGGCAGCCAGATGTGCAGCGGAAGCTGGCCGCTTTTGCCCGCCGCGCCGCAAAAAATGAGCAGGCCGATGGCCCCGGCCACGGTGATGCCAAAGGCCGCATGTTGCGGCCAGAAGATTGTTCAGCGCCAGCCCTTCCAGCGAGCCTGCGCCATAGTTATAAAACAGCAGCGTGCCGGTCTGTGCGAACAGCCACACGATGCCAAGAAAGAAAAATACATCGCCCACGCGCGTGGTGAGGAATGCTTTCTTCGCGGCCGCGGCGGCGGAGGGCTTGGCGTACCAGAACCCGATCAGCAGGTAGGAAGTCAGGCCCACCAGCTCCCAGCACATAAACAGCAGCAGAATGCTGTTGGAGATGACCACGCCCAGCATGGCGCCCGCAAACAGCGACAGGAAACAGAAGAAACGCGTGAAGTTTTCGTCTTGGGCCATGTAGCCGATCGAATAGATGAAGATCAGCAGGCTTACAAAGCTCACCATCACCAGCATTACGGCGGCCAGTGGATCGAGAATCCAGCCCAGTTGCACGGGCGCCGCGCCCACCTGAATCCAGGTGAAGTTACAGGTTTCGCGCACGGCCAGGTGGTTAGCCCATCCGGCGAGCACATGCGCAAAGGCCCACAGCGAGAGCAGCAGCGAGATGGAAAGCGAGCCGATGGCAAGCGCGGCCGCCGCTTTGCGCTTCGGCTGCTTGAGCAGCGCAATCATTCCCGAGGCCACAATCGGCAACGCAGGAATCAGCCACAGAATTCCCGTGATGGGCGCAGCTACAGTTTGCGGCGTGAAGGCACTCGCATCGAAGGTCGCTTGCGGGATCAATCTCTTACCCCTTCATCCTGTTGATCCGATCGAGATCGGTGGTGCGCGCCTGACGATAAATTGAAATCACCAGGCCCAGGCCCACCGCGGCTTCCGCAGCGGCCACGGCGATGGAGAAAATGGCGAACATCATGCCGGTGAGAGCTTCAGGATGGGGACTGAAGCGCCAGAACGCAACCAGGTTGAGGTTGGCGGCGTTGAGCATGAGCTCGATGCCGATCAACACCAGGATCGCGTTGCGGCGTGTCAACGCGCCAGCCAGTCCAATGGCGAACAGCAGCGCGGCCACCATCAGATACGCGGCAAGCGGCGTGGCGATTTCCGTCATGGAGCCTTCTCCTTCTCATGCATGGCCACGATCACGGCTCCGATGGTGGCAGACGTCAGCAGCAGGGCCACAATCTCAAGGGGCAGCACATAGCGGCCCACCAGCGCCATGCCGATATCGTGTACGGTCACCGCAGGAGCAGTGCTTTCGTTGGGCAGCGCGCCGGCGCTGCGCATCACAGCCCAGCCCAGCAGCGCGAAGACGGCCGCGGCAATTGTCAGTCCGGTGAACCACGTGCGGCTAACGAGGCTTTCTCCGGTCACGCCCGAACCGCGCGTCAGCAGGATGGCAAAGACAACCAGGATGGCAACCGCGCCAATATAAATGAGGATCTGCGCGAAGCCCACGAACTGCGCGTCCAGCGAAAGAAACAAGAGCGCCAGTCCCAGGAACGCCACCGTCACCGCCAGCGCGCAGTGAACCAGATTCTTGAGCAGCACCGCTGCCAGGCCGCCGGCCAGGGTGAGCGCGGCAAGGATGCAAAACACCACGCTCATCGCCATGCCTCCGCCGCGGGTTTTCCCGGTCCCTTGCTCGCTCGGTCCCATTGTGCCTTGTTTTTATTCAGCATAGCGATAACTCCTGGGCCCGATTTGCTTGCGCAGCATCGACGCCCGGCCGATGATCACGTAAGCGCCAATGAGAATCGCGGAGCAGACCACCCAACGCGCCCAACCCTCACCCATGAAACGCCACAGCGCAGTGACTCCCAAGTTCAACAGCGAGAAGGGCAGCACGAACTTCCACGCGAAGTTCATCAACTGGTCCTGGCGCAGGCGTGGCAGGGTGGCGCGCACCCAGATGAAGACGCAGAGAAAACCCATGACTTTGGCAAGGAACCAGAACCACGACGGCACCACGGTCAGGAACGAAAACGGCGCCGCCCAGCCGCCCAGAAACAGTGTGGCCGCGAGCCCCGAGATGGAAATCATGGCCAGGTATTCGGCAATGAAGAAAATGGCGAACTTGAAGCCCGAGTACTCGGTAGAGTAGCCGGCCACGAGCTCCGATTCGCCTTCCGGCAGATCGAAGGGGGAGCGGTTGGTTTCCGCTGTCGCGGCGATGCCAAAGATGATGAAGGAAGCGAATCCCCAGGGCGTAAAGACATACCAGTGCGGCCACACCCCGGTGTAGCCGGCTTGCGCTTCGACGATCTTGGGCAGCGACAGCGAGCCGGCAATCATGACTACCACCACGCTGGCCAGCAGCAACGGCACCTCGTAGCTGATCATCTGCGCCACCGCGCGCATGGCGCCCAGCAGCGAGTACTTGTTGCGGCTCGACCAGCCGGCCATGAATACGCTGAGTTCCGACGATGCGCTCATGGCGAAGAAGAACAGCAGGCCCGCGTCCATGGTCGCCAGTTCCATGTTGCGGCCCACCGGCAGCACGGCATAGCCCATGAATACCGCGGTCAACAAGATCACGGGGGCCAGAAAGTGCACCACCTGGTCGGCATTGAAGGGAACCACGTCTTCCTTGGTCAGGGACTTCACGCCGTCAGCAATGGGCTGGAACAGGCCAAACGGGCCCACCCGATTGGGGCCGTAACGGTTCTGAATGCGGCCCAGTCCCTTGCGCTCAAGCAGCACGGTCAGAGCAAAGATGCTGGGAAAAACAGAGATGATGCCGATGACGCCGAGGACGTCGCCGATCAAAGGGCGAAATGTGGCGGGGAAAAAGCTGGCGACCCAACGGGTAAACAGGATGAAAATCTGGTCGATTGTCGCGGGAACGTTCATGCCGGACATGGATTAGGCTCCTCCTCCGGCAGCGGGGCTGTCCTTCTCCGCCGCAGCTTTCTCGGCCGCGGCTTTGGCGGCCGCTGTCTTGGCCGCAGCCGCTTCCGCAGCTGCTTTGGCCTTGGCTGCCGCGGCGGCGCGCTCTGCCGCCAGCCGCGCATCCACGTCGGCCGCTTCCGTGGGATGAACCTGGTGGTAGTACTCGTTCGGCTTGGCCAGCTGATGCCGGTCCAGCATCAATCCGCCAAAGCGATCGTCCGTGGCCAGTTCGAACTTGTTATCCATCTTGATGGCTTCGAACGGACACACCTCGACGCAAATCTGGCAGCTCATGCAAACAGAAACATCGATATCGAAGCGGGTGGGATAGTTCTGCGGCTTGCCCACGGCATCGGGCTTCTTGTCGGTGGATTTTTCAATATAAATGCACTTCGGCGGGCACTCTTTCTCGCAGATCTGGCAGGCCACGCAGCGCATCCCGGCCAGCCAGTCGGCCCCGTCGTACACCAGGAAGGGAAACACGCGCGACGCCTCAGGCAGCGTCTCCCGCTCCTCGGGATACTGGACCGTGGTCAGGCGTTCTTTGGAGACGTAGCTGCCGGCGAAATTCCTCGCCGTCTCCAGCAGGCCCTTGATGATTCCTTCACCCAGCACGCAAACCTCCGGTTTGCCGTTCATCGGTCACAGTTCGCAGGAACCAGTTCTAAATGCCGCAAGCGGCGGGCGGCGGAGAACCAGGAACAGCGAACTGTTTTACCGGTCCACTTCACCCAGCACAATATCCACGCTGCCCAGGACCAGCACCACATCGGCCACATTATGTCCCAGGCACATATCTTCCAGAATCGTCAGGTTCACAAAGCTCGGCGCCCGCACCCGGTACCGGTACGGATTCGCACCGCCATCGCTGATCAGGTAAAACCCAAGTTCGCCCTTGGGGGCCTCGATGCGGCCGTACGCCTCGCCCGGCTTGGGCCGGAAGCCACGGATCTTTGCCTTTGCATCCACAACCGGGCCGCCCGGAATGTCCTTGAGCGCCTGCTCCAGTATCTTCAGCGACTGCCGCAGCTCCAGCAGCCGCAGCATAAAGCGGTCGTAAACGTCCCCATGGTCGCCCAGCGGCACCTTGAAGTCGAAGCGGTCGTAGATGCCGTAACGATCGATCTTGCGAATGTCGTAATTCACGCCCGAGGCGCGCAGCAGCGGGCCGGTCACGCCGGCGTTCACCGCCAGCTCCGGTTTCAGCACGCCTACTCCCTGGGTGCGCGCCATCAGAATCTCGTTGCCGGTGAGCAGTGCCTCAAATTCGTCGGCAAATGAGGGAAGATGCGCAACCACCTTGCGCGCCTGGTCCAGCCAGGCCGCCGTGGCATCCACGCGGCAGCCGCCAAAGCGCATGTAGTTGCACATCATGCGCGAACCGGTGAGCGATTCGAACAGATCGAGAATTTTCTCTCGCTCGCGGAAGGCGTACATCAGCGGCGTACCGCTGGCCCCCATGTCCTGGAGCAGAAAGCCCACCGAACCGGCATGGTTCTGCACCCGCGTCAGCTCGCCCAGAATCACGCGCAGGTACTCTGCCCGCTCCGGAACGGCAAGTCCAGCCAGCTTCTCCACGGCCAGCGCATACGCCCAGTTGTTGGTCAACGAGCAGATGTAATCCAGCCGGTCGGTGTAGGGCATCGAAGCCAGGTAGCTTTGCCCTTCGCCCAGCTTCTCGTGATTGCGGTGCAGGTATCCAAAGACCGGCTTAAGCTTGATAATCCGCTCGCCGTCCAGCGTCACGTCCATGCGGAACACGCCGTGGGTCGAAGGATGGTGCGGCCCCATCGCCACTTCCAGCACTTCGCCCTCGCCATCCGGCTCAAGCTGGTGCGGACGATTCCAATTTTCGGGCTTTTCCACGGTGAAGGAGCTCACTGGCCTGCTCCTTTCTCGACAGCAGCGGCAGCTTCTGCCCGGTGCGCCTGCGCCCGCTTCCGCACCTCGTCGTGGGCGGTGGGCTCATATTCAAAGTCATCCGGGTCCCTGTAATCCCTGCGCATGGGATGATCTTTGAATCCCTCCCACATCAATATTCGGCGCAGGTCCGGGTGGCCGGTAAACACCACTCCGTAGAGGTCGAAGATCTCGCGCTCCTGAAACTCAGCCGACCGCCAGATCGAGGTCAGGGACGGCAGTTCCACCTGGTCGGAGCGGTTTAGGGTGCGCATTCGCAAAATCACAGGCCCATGCTTCCTGGCCATGGAATAGAGGTGATAGACCACCTCCAGGCAGCCCGGCTCGATGCGTTTGCGCGTCTCCTCCACGGTTTCGTCCACCGTCTGGTCGACTTTTCCGTCAGGGCCGTCCACGGACTTTGTCACCGGACGCGTCACCTTAACTTTTTCGCTGATCTCTTTGTCCGGCCAGTCAACCCCGGTCACATTCGACAGGAAATCCAGCGCCAGTTCCGAATCGTCGCGTAGAAATTTGGCTATGTCGAGCGCGTGCGCCGGGTCGATCCGCAACGAGTGCTGCGCGCTGGGGCTGGGGTTGGCTACGACTTGCGCGCCCGCGCCCGGCACTGCCGCTTCAATCGCCGCCCGGATCTCTTCAATCGTTTTCATCAGCGAATCACCGCCGGCACCGGCCACACCAATTTATTCGCAGGTGGATCCAGATCGTGCTCTGCCTGCTCCGGCACGGGAAACTCGCCCGGCGCATCGGCGTTGAGAAAGCGTGGCCGCGCCTCGCCGGTCAGCGGCTGCGCGTCGATCTTCTTCTGCAGCATCATGAATGCTTCCAGCAGTGCCTCCGGCCGCGGCGGGCAGCCGGGAATGTGCACATCCACCGGAATATAGCGGTCAATGCCCTTGAGCACGTTGTACCCCTGTTTGAACGGGCCGCCGGAGATGGCGCACGCCCCCATCGCAATCACGTATCGCGGCTCACCCATCTGGTTATAGAGCCGCACCACCTGGGGGGCCATTTTTTTGGTTACCGTGCCGGAGATGATCATCAAATCGGCCTGCCGCGGCGAGGGACGAAACACCTCGGCGCCGAAGCGGGCCAGGTCGTAGCGCGCCATGGTGGTCGCAATCATCTCGATGGCGCAGCACGCCAGCCCAAAGTTCATGGGCCAAACCGAGCTGCGCCGCCCCCAGTTGTAAAGCTCCTGGAGGGTTGTGACGACCACGCCCTGCTCGCCCATCTCGATTTTCAGTTGTTGATCCATATAACGGTTCCCGGTGCACAGTTCGTAGTTTCTGGTTTCTGCGGTGCGGTCGATCGGTTGCGACTGCGGGTATTCCGTTCCTGCCGGCGTCTCCTGTTCGCCGTTGGCGGCCGCCTGTCGTCCAGGCTGAGAACCGCGAACGGGGAACAGCGAACTGTCGTCACGCCCACGTCAGCACGCCCTTGGCCCAGGCCCATGCCAGACCCTCTACCAGCAGCAGCACAAACACCAGCATGGCGGCACAAGCAGCTGCGCCCAGGCCGGTGAAGGCCACGGCAAAGGGGAGCAGAAACACCGCTTCTACGTCGAAGATGAGAAAGATAATTGCGTAAAGATAATATGCCGAGCGGAACTGCACCCAGGCATCGCCCTCAGAAACCAGGCCGCACTCATAAATTGAATTCTTGATGGCATTGGGCTTGCGCGGCGAAAAAAAACGCGCCCACAGCCAGGCCAATGCCAGCGGACCCAATCCGAACCCCAAAGCGGCCACGAATAAAATTGCGAGGCCAAAATACGGATTTGAAAACATGGATGAGCGAAATCCTTCTTACCCAAGGTTACCAGTTTGAGCCAAGCCGTGACCAAGCGAATGTGCGCAAGAGCACAGCTCAGCCCCGTTTTATCGCCCTTCATCCCATTTTGTGAACCGTTCACCGGCAAACCGGTGTCTTTCCTCACCGGCTCGGCCGAACCGCCAATTTCCCATGTGCGCTGGGGTGCGGCCCTGGCTTTGCCGCGGTAGATTCAGGCCCATGCGCCCCGCATAGTAGACTTTCCCGTTAGGCCTCATTGCATGAGCGCGGAGCGGGCGGGCTCGGCCTGTGCGTCAGGCACGAACCGCCACCCATCAGGGAGATGCCGGGATGCATATTGTTTTTGCCGCTTCGGAAGCTGTTCCCTTTGCCAAGACCGGCGGCCTTGCCGACGTGGTCGGGGCGCTGCCGCAACAGCTCGTGAAGCTAGGCCATCGGGTCACCGTTTATCTGCCGTATTACGCCCGGGTGCGCGCGCGAATCGAGAAAGGCGGCGCCACGCCCACCTACGCCGCGCGTTCCATTACCATCCCCTTTCACGCCTACAACCGTTTTGCCGGCGTGGTCGACGGCGGAGTCCGCGACGGCGTGCAGTTCTATTTTGTGGACTGCGCGGAGATGTTCGACCGCCCCGAGCTCTATGGTTCGGCGGGTGGCGACTATGCTGACAATTCCGAGCGCTTTGGCCTCTTCTGCCGTGCCGTGCTCGAAGCTTCCAAGCTGCTCGGGGTTCCCGATGTCTTCCACGTGCACGACTGGCAATCGGCGCTCATCCCGCTCTACCTGCGCACCACCTACGCGGCGGACCCGCTGCTGCGTCATGCGGCCACCGTGCTTACCATCCACAACGCGGCTTATCAGGGCACCTTTCCGCCCACCACGACGGAGCAGCTTCTGTTTCCATGGGAGGTCTTCACCATGGACCAGGTGGAGCAGTACGATCGCTTCAACTTCCTCAAAGCCGGCGTGGTGTTCTCCGATCGCCTCACTACCGTAAGCCGCAAATATGCTGAGGAGATTCAAACGCCTGAGTTTGGCTGGAATCTCGATCCGGTGCTGCGCCGCCGCTCCGCCGAACTCGACGGCATTCTCAACGGCGTGGATTACGCTCAGTGGAATCCCGCCAGCGACGGCAATCTCGCCGCCCACTACACCGCCGAAGATCTCTCCGGCAAGCGTACCTGCCGCAAAGACCTGCTCCATGCCTTTGGACTGGAATCGGTGCCTGAGGAAACGCCGGTCATCGGCATCGTCTCGCGCTTCGCGACGCAAAAGGGCTTCGATATCGTGGCCCAGATCGGTGAAGAGCTGGGGTTGCGCGACCTGGCCGTAGTGGCCCTGGGCACGGGCGAACCGGTCTTTGAAAATTTCTTCCGCGGCTGGGCCTTGCGCCATCCCGCCCAGGTGGCCGTGCAAATTCGTTACGACGATGCGCTTGCCCACAAAGTGGAAGCCGGCGCCGACATCTTCCTCATGCCCTCGCGCTACGAACCCTGCGGATTGAATCAGATTTATTCGCTCAAATATGGCACCGTCCCGCTGGTGCGCGCCACCGGCGGCCTCGATGACACCGTGGAGGAGTGGGACCCGGAGAAGGGAACCGGCACCGGCTTCAAGTTCACCGGTTACGAACCGAGCGACCTGTTGGCCGCCATCGATAGCGCCCTGGCAGCCTTCCAGGACAAAACATCCTGGGAACGCCTGATGCGCAATGGAATGGCGCGCGAGTACGGATGGGAAGCCCCGGCGCGCGAGTACGCCCAGGTCTACGAAGAAGCCGCGCGCGGCCGGGCGTAGCGCCTGCCGCCTGCTTCAGCCCACCGCAGGCGAAAGACGCCACTCAATCCACTCCCGCATCGGCGGCTACATCCACCACCGCATCGGGGGCTACGCCAGCAGCGCCGTGGGAGTGAGCGCCTGCGGTGCGGCTTCCGGCAGGAACACCGAAAACACCGTCCCGCTCCTGCCCGGTGTCATGGAGCTGCGCATCTGGATCGAGCCGTGGTGGTTCTCGACGATGCTTTTGCAAATCCACAGCCCCAGTCCGGTGCCCACGTCCTTCTTGGTGGTGAAGAAAGGCTCGAATAACTGGGAGCGAATATCCGCCGGAATTCCCCCACCGTTGTCCGCCACAGTCAATCGGACGCCTCGCCGGGGAGTGCCGCTCCACTGTGTCCCGGCCGAGACACGCACCCGAATCTCGCCGCCGGTGTCGAGCGCGTCCACGCTGTTGCTCAGCAGGTTGGCCACCACCTGGCGAATCTCGCCAGGAATGGCACAGACCTCCACGTCATCGACGATTTCGGTTGTCAAGCGGATGCTGCGGTTCCGCATTCGCGGCGTGAAGATGGCTAGCAGGGAATTCACCAGTGCGCCAACCCGCACACCGGTAGCGCCCTTGGTCTCGCGGTAAAAGCCCAGGGTTTGCTTGGTCAGGTGCGAGATCCGTTCCAGCTCCTCCTCCGCCATATCCAGGTAATTGAAGGTCTGATCCCGTTTGGGCGCATTGCGCGCCAGATAAATAAGGTTGATCACCGCTTCCAGCGGATTATTGATCTCGTGCGCCACGGTGGCAGCCAGGCGACCCACTGAAGCCAGCCGTTCGGTTGTGCGCAGCGCATGCTCCACCTTCTTGCGCTGCGTAATATCGCGCGCAATCTTGGCCGCCCCAATAATGGAGCCGCTCTTGTCCCGCACCGGCGATACGGTGAGAGAGATCTCCAGCGGCTCGCCGCTCTTCTTCAACCGCACCGTCTCAAAATGCTCAATGCGCTCTCCGCGTGCAATGGTGGCCAGAATCCGGTTTTCATCTTCGTGAAGTTCCGGCGGGATAATTTTGGTGATCGACTGGCCGATCATCTCTTTGGCCGTATACCCGAACATCCGCTCCGCGCCCGGGTTCCAACTGGTTACGATTCCCTTCAGATCTTTGCCGACAATGGCGTCGTCAGAAGATTCCACAATGGCCGCCAAGCGCTGCGCATCCTGCTCTATCCCCTTGCGCACCGTAATGTCCTGCACAATGCCGATCATGCGCGTTTCGCTGGGCCGCCGCACGCCTTTACAGAACAGCCAGCGCAATCCCATCACGGGATGCTGATAGCGATATTCCAGCTCCATGGTGCCCAGGCGGTACCCTTCGTTCATCAGCAGCTCCACGCGGTCCCGATCGGCGGGGTAAACATGCGAGCGCCACTTTTGCGCACGATCGCCGTCGTCTGGCGAGGTATCGAACATGCGGTGCAATTCCGGCGAGAGCTGATTGCTCCCCTGGGTCGGATCCCACTCCCAGGTCCCGATCTGCGCAGCCGCCTGGGCCACGCCCAGCCGTTCGGCATTTTCCTCCACCAGCTTGCGGGCCAGCACTTTGTCCGTCACCTCTGCGACATAGACGTAGATGCCCTCCACGTTGCCATCCGCGTCGCGCATGGGCTGGTACGCAAAATCGAAGTAGCCTTCTTCCGGCTGACCGGAGGCAGCGCGGTTCACCCGCGCCTTCATATCGCGGCCCACAAAGGCCTCGCCGGTCCGGTAAACGCGGTCAAGGAGGTTGAGAAACTCCTGAGTCTCGATTTCGGGCAGAGCCTCAGCGAAGGTCTTGCCCACAAAATCGGCGGCCGATTGTCGGCCGGTCAGCTTGACGTATCCCTCGTTCACGTATGCCCAGCGATGATCCGGACCGAACAGGAAAGCCACTCCGGCGGGCGCCGCGGACAGGAGTTCCTGCAACCTGCGACACTCGCGTTCCGCTGCCTTCAGCCGATTTTCCAGACGCCCCTGCTGGCCCTGCCCCTGGCTCGTATCGCCCCTCTCGGCAACCAGGCAAACGACCTGGCCATCGTCGTCGTTCAGCGGTCGCAGGACGAAATCGAGAGTCTGCTTGAGGTTGTCCGGGTCGGAGCTGCGCGTTTCCACTGCACAACGGGCAGTTTGGCCCTGGGCCGCGCAAACAATGGCGTTGTGCAATTCCTCCCTGCTGTCGCAGGGAAGCAGATCCTCCAGCGGCCTTCCCGCTGTCTGTCCGCGGCTAAGCCCCAGTAACGCCAGCGCAGCGCGGTTTGCATCTAGCACAACCCCTTCAGGCGTCAGCAGAATGGCTGCATGTGCGAGCCCTTCGAGCAGGACTCGCCCCAGCTTCTGCAGCGTCTGATCGGAGGTTTCCTCGCTGCGCGTCTTGGCGCGCCCCCGTTTCGGCGAGTGTTCGGTTCTGGGTGCCAGCAATTTCATCGTTAAAGCCGCAATTCGGCACTCCCCGCCATCGGCAGGTTCACCCATGATACTTTCGCGGGGGCACAATCGGAGGGCCTGAGCCTTCTGATGCGGCCTCAATCAAATTGGTTGGGCTCGCTGCCGGTATGCTTACCGCGCGGCTCAAGGTCAACCGTGGCGAAAACGCACAGCTGTCAGGAGTTCTCCGATGGCCACACCGCGAACGGCCGGGCTTTTCCACTGTCATGCTTTTGGACTATAGTGATCCGATGCCGAGGTTTCGCGTGGTCGCTCGTCCGCCATTCGGGACCGGGGCCGCGACCCGTCCACCCACTTTGCTCTGGCCGCCAGGAGGGCCCGATGAAGATTACCGACACCATCGGATTGGTACTCAAGAAGAAGGGAAACCGGGTGCTGGCAGTTAGCCCGGAGCAAACCGTCTACGAAGCCATTGAAAAGATGGCGAAGCACGATATCGGAGCCTTGCTGGTCCTCGAAGACGAGCAACTGGTGGGAATCCTGTCAGAGCGCGACTATGCCCGCAAAGGCGTGCTGATGGGGCATCTGGCCAAAGATACTAAGGTCTGCCAGATCATGACCAGCCCGGTCATGTACGTGAATCCGCAGAACACGGTTGACGAGTGCATGGGCATTATGACGCAGCACGATTTTCGACACCTGCCCGTGCTCCAGGACGGACGCGTCTGCGGCGTCGTCTCCATCAGCGATCTGGTGCGCTGGGTGATCAGCGGCCAGGAGCACGCCATTCAGGAACTCGAAGGCTACATCACCGGCGCGTACCCCTGCTGACAAGGGACGAAGTTCAGCCAGCTGAGAGCAGATGGGATCGATGCCATCGGCTCAAACCGGAAGCAGCCGGCGCCTCCAGGCCCCTGAAGGCGAGCCGGAAGAATCTCTCGCTCCGGCCTTAGTTGTGCTTGCCCTTCCACTCCTCGTACGGCCCCTGGAAGTCCTCGATTCCGCCGTCGTGGAAGTTCCATAGCCGGGTCGCCACTTCGTCGATCAGATCGTGATCGTGCGTCACCAGCAGGACCGTGCCTTCATACCGCTGCAAAGCGATGTTGAGCGCGTTGATCGATTCCAGATCGAGGTGGTTCGTGGGCTCGTCGAAGATGAGAATATTGGGCTTGGTCAGAATCAGCTTGCAGAATGCCAGGCGCGCCTGCTCACCGCCGCTCAGGGCTTTGAGGGGCTTGGCGCCCTCTTCGCCGCTGAACAGCATCTGGCCCAGAATGCCGCGAATATCCTCCATGTGCGCCCCGGGGTCCCAGCGATGCAGCCACTCGGCCACCGTCAAATTCGGCTCGCTGCTCGAATCGATTGTCGCGCCCACGTCCTGCGGAAAATAACCCACCTGGGCTTCGTGGCCCCAGAACACTGAGCCCGAATCAAGCACAAAATCCTTGTCGCCCAGGCCCGGATAATTTGCCAGCAGGCTCTTCAGCAGCGTGGTTTTGCCCGCGCCATTGCGCCCCATCAGGCAAATCTTTTCCGCGCGCAAAATATTGGCGCTGAAAGCGTCGAGCACCTTCAGTTCGCCATACAGCTTGGTGAGGTGCTTGAATTCCAGCACGTGCTTGCCGCTCGGCCGCACCTGGTCGAATTTGATAAACGGGCGCTGAATATTGGAGCGCGCCAGCTCATTGGTCTGCAGCCGCTCCACTTCCTTGCGCCGGCTGGTCACCTGCGAAGACCGCGTGCCGGCCGCAAAGCGCGCAATGAATTCGTTCAACTGCGCAATCTTCTTCTCGCGCTGTGCGTTCTGCGACTCGAGTGTAGACCGAATCTGTGTCTTGGCCATCACCATCTCGTCGTACCCGCCCGTATAGGTGATGATGGTCTGGTAATCGATATCGGCGGTGTGCGTGGTCACGCTGTTCAAAAAATGCCGGTCGTGCGAAATCACAATCAGGGTGCCGTCGTAGTTGTTCAGAAAATCCTGCAGCCAGTGGATGGAATCGAGATCCAGATAGTTGGTGGGCTCATCGAGCAGCAGTGCTTCCGGTTTGCCGAACAGCGCCTGCGCCAGCAGGATGCGCACTTTCTGGCCGCCCTGCAGCTCGCCCATTTTGCGCTCGTGAACCTGGTCGGGAATATCCAGGCCCTGCAGCAGTACGGCCGCGTCGGACTCTGCAGTATAGCCGTCCTCGTCGCCAATTGTGCCTTCCAGTTCGCCCAGCCGCATGCCGTCTTCGTCGCTCATTTCGGCCTTTTCGTAGATGCGGTCGCGCTCCTCCAAGGCCGCCCACAGCGGCTTGTTGCCCATGATCACGGTGTCGATCACGCGATTGGAATCAAACGCAAACTGGTCCTGGCGCAACACGCCAAATTTGCGCGGACGCACCACCGTGCCCTTCTGCGGATCCAACTCCCCGGTCAGAATCTTCATGAACGTCGATTTGCCGGAGCCGTTGGGGCCGGTCAGCCCGTAGCGGCGGCCGTCGGTAAACGTCGTGCTCACGTCCTCGAAGAGAACCTTCGAGCCGTAGCGCATGGATACATTGCTCACACTGATCATTCTGGCTAGTTTTCCTGCTCGTGTAGTCTTACTACTTCTGTTTTCCGCGCCGCGAAACCAGAGCCGCGCTGCAGTCCGCAGCGGCACTCCAGCCCGCAGCAGCACTCTGCTCCGCAGCGGGCGAGGAGCCGCAAACGGCTGATTCGATCCTCGATTGCCTGGCAGAGTTTGCGCGCGCCGCAGCAGGCCACGCCGGAGAACGGTTCTTCTCCAGTTTCTCATACTGCCAGGGCCTGAAGTGGCAGCGCGCCTGCATGCGCAGCTCTGCAGTATGATGAAAACGTCTCCGAGCCCGGATGGCGAAATTGGCAGACGCAGCGGACTTAAAATCCAAGATATAGCCAACTAAAGCATATATAATCAACGATGTAGCTCTTTACCTTTCTTTTCACATATGCCACACAATTACACATGTACGGCATTCCTGAGGCGCGAAGGAGCTACCAATGTCCGAAACCTTAGAAGGCCCAAAACCGAAAACAGAAACCCACAAAACCATGGGCGGCAAGGTCAACATCTACCGCCGCGAGAACAGCGACAACTGGCAGTGCTCGACCTTCCTTAATGGGCGCAACTGGCGTGTGTCCACGCACGAAGATAGCCTCGGTCGCGCGAAGGACTTCGCCGAAGACTGGTACCTCGCCTTGCGCGGCAAGGCGCATGGCCAGGGCGGTCGCCAAGGAACTTCGCACCGGTACCTGAGCTTTATACTTAAGTTGGCCACGCGGGCGTGGCGAAATGGCAGACGCAGCGGACTTGAGCAAAGTTGAGTGCCCATCGGGAAACCGACGGCGTAGAACTGCTCAAAGTCGGGGAAACCTGAAAAGGCAATCCCGAGCCAAGCCCGGAAACACTTCCGGGAAGGTGTAGAGACTAGACGGGCAGCACCTAAACCTCGTATGGGGAATGGTGAAGGTATAGTCCAGACCACGAACCCGCACTGAGCGGGGCGGCGAAAGCCGAAGTGGTACGAAAATCCGCAGGCCGCAAGGCCGTGAGGGTTCAATTCCCTCCGCCCGCACCAGACCCGCTTTGGAAGCGGACCAGGATGGAACCATCCTGGCGCATTTTTCCAGCGCCGGACTAGGGCCGCTTCGGCCCTCGCTCAAGCCGGCGCTTGAGGTGCTTCAAGGTGGCGTCATTGCTGGCGCTCAACGACATTTTCGACGATAGCGGACCCGAGGCAGCATCGCTGGCTTCGAAAAAGGGGAGCCTTTTTTTGCTCAAAATACTTGCGCAGTCAGATCGGCCGGGTCCCCATGCATTGCCATAGATAAGGGTCAAGTCGCTTCAAATGCCGCCGATCCGGGAACCATGCTACGCCAGAATCGTCTCCGCGTCGCAACAGCATTTGAAAATGACGCAAACACTGAGAGCGCGCAACCCCGAGCGATGCTGGGCGGCGGATAATATGATCGCGTCGCGAATTTGAGACACGAGATCCTTTGTTCGCTGATCCGGCTTCTCCATGAAACAGTGAGTTGGAAATTCACGTGCCCGATGGACTTCCAGCGCGTGTGGCAGGCTCTTCATTTCAGCCCAAAAAAGGGAGGCGCAACCGGGTGGCATACGAATTGCGCGTGAGCGGCTGCCACCGCCCCGGCTGTTGCATCCTCTTTCTCCCAGCCGACGCGTACGCTTCCTGCAGCAATCCGGTTCATATGGAGCCACAGGTTTAGTTCGGCGGTTGTCAGACGAAGAGCATTGCTTTGGCCACAATTCCCGTCACCGCTGAGCCCGGCGATGCATCAAGCAGAAGTAGCGCACCAAGCGGAAGTAGCCATTACTAAATAGGGAGAATGGCGGGCTCCTGTGCGTTGTGGTCAGGCAGTTGGTCGAGCAGGACTACATTGAGCAATGACTTATGTACCTGGATGCGGCCGTTATAGCTTATAAACCCAAGTCGGCGAAAACGCTTCATAAAGAAGCTGACACGGGATCGGGTCGTGCCGATCATATCGGCGAGCGTTGCCTGCGTCACCGGAGGAATGAAAGCCGCCGGTTCGCCCGGTTTTCCAAACTCCGCCATGACCAGAAGAACCCGCGCCAGACATTTCTCGCTGGAGTTGAAAAGCTGGTCGACAAGATCGGCTTGGGTTCGCATGCTGCGGGCCAGCAGGAATTTGAGAAATATGTCCGCGAATGCAGGTTCGTCATGCATTACACGAATCATTTCAGCTCGCTCGATCTTGAGGGCTGTGCAGGCGCTAATGGCAGTGGCGGTCGCCAGACGCAGCCCGAGTATGGCGGCCAGAGACTCTTCACCGACAAAGTCAGAGGATGATAAGAGCGTAATTGTGGCCTGTTTGGAGTTCGGCGATACAACAGTCATTTGGGCGCGGCCCTTTTGCAAATAGAACACAGAATCCGCCGCGTCTCCCTGACAGAAGAATGTCTGCTTTGCCTTCAAATTTATTATTGTCCGGCCCAGCCCAGGGTTAGCCAGGAAGGCAGCGGAATCGAAAGTGGCAGCGTTATCGCTCGTCATGAAGATACCTCGTCGCGGGCCGTTCGTTTCGGCGGGATTTTTCTTAATCTGAAAGCAATCAACCTACTATCATCGACTCGGCCCGAATCCTAGGTCTGTACTCTATTGCTCACTTCAGGAAGTTGGTTGACAACGAAAGTTGCATTTAAGAAATGAGCGCCTGTCCTCTATTTTCCTGGCGTCATTTCGTTTAGCGTGTCGCCGCGGCCTTCGCGCCGGATTCAGGCGCGGCTGAGCGGAGAAGCAGGAGCGGGCACTGCACCAGCTTTACGACCTTCTCGGCAATTGAGCCGAAGACCAGCGGATGCCAGCCGGAGATGCCATGGGTGGAGATCACCACCATGTCGATATGCTCGCGCTCGACTACCTCCATGATGTGCCCGACTACGTCATTTCCAATCTCGACACTGGAAGTTGAATGCACTCCTCTGGCCTTAAGATCCGCATGGCACTTGGCCAGATGCCCATCCACAAATGCCCTCCTTTCCCGGATAAACTCGGCTTCGGGAATCATGTCAGGAAGCGTCGTGGTGGGAAACATCGGTATCACATTCACCAGATGGAGCTCCGCATGAAAGTGCCTCGCCAGGTCAGCTGCTATATCCAAAGCAGCCTGGGAGGAAGGGCTAAAGTCAATGGGCAACAGGATCTTTGTAGGGATGGAAGGAAAAGCATGGGATTCCGGCATGACGGGCTCCTCGCCGAGCTGTGGAGACGGCTGGCTTCTGGAATTGTCCGCTCAAAGCAAGAGCAGAGACTGTGCTCTTTTGAACATCGGCTTCGTGGAAATCTCCCTCTCGAACTGTAGATTCCGCCCGGAATGAACCCAGCAGAAGCAAAAAGAAAACAACTTGTGCTTGCGAGCAATTGTGATCATTCTTTAATACCTTCACTCAGTCACTATCTTCATAAGCATAGCCGAGCGGCGCCTAAGTCTATGGTTCGCCTCAGCCGTGCCTAAGGTGTAATGCCAGGCGGAGGAGAGACGGTGAAGTTATTCAAGTGGCTATCGGAGCTTCGATTCTCGGCGGCCCGCACCACAGGTCTGACGCGGCAGCATGGTGAGCGATCAATTCACGATTGTTTCATCTCAAAGATTCGTCGCTCGTTACTTCTCATACCGGTCATTGCAGCTATCGCAGTACTCCCCCTGCAGTCAGGATCGCAGTCACTCTCCCTTTCGAGTGCGCCTTCGGCTACCTGCGTAATCGCGGCCCGGGCAGAATCGAATCCGGGTTACGACAGGCCGACGCAGCGGACAAGAGTGAATAACTACGTTTTCGACGCGTTCGGTCCTTATCCACTTGCCGGCGCCACAGTGGCGGCCGGGATTAACCAGTTGAGTAATGCTCCCCCGGAGTGGAACCAGGGAGCCCAGGGATTCGGCAAGAGATTTGGCTCTGACTTCGCAATTGCGACAATTGCTACCACTACCCGCTACGGCATGGCGGAAGCCTTAAGGGAAGATACTTTGTATTACCGATGTGAATGCGCAGGCCTGTTTCCACGGCTGCGGCACGCTGTAGTTTCCACTCTTACCGGGCGGCGTGGCGATGACGGCCATCGCGTCTTCTCTTTTCCCGCCCTTGCCGCACCCTATGCGGGATCCATGATCGCGGTTTATGGATGGTATCCGCACCGATTCGGTGCGCAGGATGCGTTCCGAATGGGCAACTACAGTTTGCTCGGATATGTGGGAGGAAACGTTGTTCTGGAGTTTTTTTATAACGGACCCCACGCCATGATCTCACGTTTGCATTTGAACAATGCACATGGTGCGCCGGACCGAGGACTAGATAATTGAGCGACCGCGGATTGCCAACAGTTGCGGAGATAAGCCCACCTCGTTCGGATCAAGCGAGCGTATCCGCGCCCTCCGTGGCAAGTTCGCTTCTAAGGCTGTTCGATCGGCCGTTCGAATGGTTTGGCAGCCTGGGCATCTTCTCCTGGCAAGTTCTCTGTGCTGGCGTCACACCACCTTTCGAATGGCGCGAGTTGATTCGACAGCTCGACGAAGTCGGATCGAAGTCCCTGCCGCTGGTGGCTTTGGCTGGTTCGGCAATTGGCGTGGTCATCTCGCTCGAAGCGCGCTACAGCCTGAGCCGGTTCGGCGCCAAATCAATGTTTCCCTCCACGCTCGTCTACTCCGTTGTTCAGGTTATGGGCCCGGTTATTACCGGGTTGGTGGTAAGCGGCCGCGTCGGCGCTGGCATCGGCGCGGAGCTTGCGTCGATGAAGGTAACCGAGCAGATCGACGCCATCGAGGCGTCCGCGATCAACCCATACAGGCTCCTGGCAGCGACACGAATTCTCGCGTGCATCCTGATGTTGCCGCTGCTGACCGTCGCAGCCGATGCATGCGCGTTGCTGACCGGCTGGTTTGCACAGGCCCTGGTTGAACCGCTCTCGTTTCACCAATTCATCAATCACGGCTTCAGCGGCGCTACCTTTAACGCGTTTCTTCCGCCCACCTTCAAGACCGCCGTGTATGGCCTCATCATTGGCCTCATTGCCTGCTTCCAGGGAATGCGGACAAGTGGAGGCGCCGCAGGCGTGGGCCGCGCGGCGACCAACTCCGTCGTACTGGCCTCGCTCTTTCTTATCCTCGCCGATGTCGTCTTGGTGAAATTCATTCTCGTTTTCTTCCCTTAACCCATTTCTTGAAGGTGTGTGGAACAATTATGGCCACTCTTAACGACATCGCGACGAGTCAAGCGAAAGTTCGGCAAGAGGTCGAAGTCCCCGTCGTTACAGTCGGGAACGTATACAAAGCTTTCGGATCCCACCAGGTACTGAACGGGATCAGCCTGAGTGTGCGCCGCGGGGAGACACTGGCCGTGCTGGGGCGCAGCGGCACGGGAAAGAGCGTGCTGTTGCGGCTCATTATCGGCCTCGAAAAGCCCGACTTTGGCTCGGTTTGCATTAATGGTCAGGACATTGCCGGTTTGGCGCTTGACCGCATGGGCGACATCCGGAAGAAGATGGGCTTTCTGTTTCAGCACGCGGCGCTCTACGATTCGCTCACCGTCGCCGGGAATGTGGCGTTTCCCCTTGAGCACCATCGCAGAGACATGTCCGCGGCCGAGCGCGCTGAACGGGTGAGGCACCTGCTGGCCGAGGTTGGGCTGGAGCGCGATCTCGAAAAGATGCCGTCCGATATTTCCGGCGGGATGCAGAAGCGCGTGGGCCTGGCGCGCGCACTGGCTCTAGACCCGGAGATCCTTCTGCTCGACGAGCCCACGGCCGGACTCGACCCCATCAGCTCAGGGGAGATTGACGAGTTGATTCTCAAGCTCCAGAGGGAACGGCAGATGGCGTCCATCGTAGTGACGCACGACCTGCATAGCGCCAAGACCATTGCAAACCGTCTGGCGCTGCTCGATCAGGGCAATGTGGTGATCGAGGGCAAGTTTGAGGATTTTGAGCAAAGCGACATCGATTTTGTAAAAGCTTTTCTAAAGCAATCGTAGGGGGAACTATGTCGAGATTAGCGCGGTTGGGAGCATTCGTCGTCGCAACGCTGGCAATTTTGGCTGCCGGAGTCTTCGTTATCGGAAGCAAGGAATATTTGTTCCGCTCCACTTATCAACTACAGGCGCAGTTCGACAATGTGGCGGGCCTGGCCGAAGGAGCCGACGTGCAAGTCGGTGGAGTGCACAGCGGAACCGTGACGGGTATTGTGTTGCCAAATAAGCCGGGAGAGAAGGTTACCGTCCTCATGGAGGTAGCCAAATCAACGCACGAGATTATCAAGCAGGACTCCGTAGCGACGATTGAAACCGCTGGAGTCTTGGGCAATCAGTACGTTGCCATTTCGTTTGGATCAGCCGGGCAGGCCAATGTAAGAAACGGCGAGATCATTCGCAGCGAACCACCGCTCCAGGTGTCGGATCTTTTCAAAAAAATGAACGGCATCCTGGATAGCAGCCAGCAGGCCATTAAAAACACAACCCTGGCCACCGCACATCTGAATTCGGTAAGCGCCAAGATCGACTCCGGCCAGGGAACCGTGGGCGCCCTGGTGAACGACAAGCAGCTCTACAGCAACCTGGAAGAGACTACGACCACGCTCCATGCCACCATGCTGCAGGCGCAGCTCGGAGTGACGGATTTCCAGGAAAATATGGAGGCTTTGAAACATAACTTCTTCTTGAGCGGATATTTCAAAAAGCGTGGGTACGAAGACGCAGCGGACCTGGCGGCGAACAGGATTGTGAGACTTCCCCGGGCTATACCGGAAAAGACATTTACCTACGCTGTCCGCGAGCTCTTCGATGGCTCCGATTCGGCAAAAATGAAGGATGCAAAGACACTCAAGGGCGCCGGGGAATTTCTGGCACAGTCTCCGTTTGGAGTCGCAGTGATCGTCGTATCCACAGGCATGGAAGGCGACACACAAAAGGATCTGGTTCTTACCGAAGCCCGGGCGATGGTCATACGTGAGTATCTGGTGGAAAACTTCGGATTTGACGACGACCAGCTTAAGACCCTGGGTTTGGGCAAGCAGCCCGGCGAAAACCCGGGCGTGGATGGGGGCTCGATCCAGATCCTCATCTTCCCGCGGGGGACGGAGATTCCGGCAGACTCGCCGGCTCCGGCTGCTGTTGCCTCCACAAGCGGTGCCGGCAAATCGGCCCTGGTCACCGCCCCGGCAGCAACTCTCCAGCCTTAGCGTCTGAAGTCGCACTTGGACTTAGTGCACAATTGCTCAGACGCGCTCCCGCCATCGTGGAACACTCAGTTAGTAACGCGATTGGAGAGCACGATATGCCACTTACCACGGTTATCATCACGATCGTCGCAGCAGGGCTTCTGTTGTGGCTTGTGAACAGGTTCATCCCCATGCAGAGCCAGATCAAATCGATCCTGAACGCGGTAGTTGTCATCGTTCTGGTTCTGTGGATCGCGAACCTTTACGGGGTGTTTCAGCACCTCAGCCATTTCCGCGTCGGCCGCTGACATATCGTGCTTTTGGAGTTAGCTGGCTTTCCCGCCTACCTAAGACAACAATGTAACAGCAGTCTTGTGACTGCAGGAGTTTTCGTGAAACACACACTTTTGTTTGTGATTGGAAGCGCGCTCAGTGTGAGCGCGTTTGCTCAGGCCAGTTCGCAATCGGCGATGGTGAACGAGCCTGCCAGTTCGACGCCTGTCTTTGTCGTGAATGTGACCAGCCGCACGGTGGAAGCAATTAACTATCGATACCGCGACGGAGCCGCGGATGTGGCTCTTGCAGGCACCGCTTTAATGCCTTCAGCCGACGGAAAAGTCAAAGTGCGCAGCAAGCGCGGCACCATGGAAGTCGAAGCCGAATTCGGAAACCTGCAAAGCCCGACAACTTTCGGCGGTGAATATCTCACTTATGTGCTATGGGCGATCTCGCCCGATGGCCGCGCTGCCAATCTTGGCGAAGTACTGGTAGGCGGCAATGATCGAAGCAAGTTGACTGCTACCACCGACCTTCAGACATTCGCGCTGATCGTCACCGCCGAACCTTATTTTGCTGTCCGGCAGCCGAGCGATGTGGTTGTACTTGAAAACGTCGTTGGCCCTGACACCAAAGGGACTGCGGAGGCCGTGAGCGCAAAGTATGAACTGATGGAACGTGGCGGCTATATTCCCACCGGATATAAGTTCGATCCCGTGGTCCTGGATGCGGGGTTGCCATTGGAATTTCTGGAAGCGCGCAATGCACTGCGCATTGCCAAATCTGAGGGAGCGCGAAACCTTCGCGGGCGAAAGTTATCAGCACGCTTCCCAATTGATGGACGCTGCCAATGGAACGCCACGGATGGGCATTCGGACAAGAAGCAGCTGATTGCAACATCGCGCGAGACCGTGCAGACATGCGGAAGATGCGCGCGAGATCGCGGTCAAGAGGATTGAAGAAAATCGCAGCGCGAGCGAACGCCAGGCATCCGTGGAAGCACAGGCGCAGTCACAGGCGCAAGCCGAAGATGCGACCCGGCAAAAGGAACTAGCTCAATCCAACGCTGCAAACGCCGAAGCTACTGCAGCAGACGCCCAGGCCGACGCGGCAAAGGCCCAGGCAGCCGCGGCAAAGGCCCAGGCAGCCGCGGCAAAGGCCCAGACCGATATGGCCACTAACCAGGCTGCATCAGCGGCGGCAGTTACAGCGGCCCAGGCTGACGCCGACCAATCCCGGATCATTGCGAAGCAGGCGCAGCAGAACGAGCAACAGGCAGATGCTCAAAAGGCGACCATGCGCGCGCAATTATCAGAGCAATTGAGTAAGATCCTCGAGACGCGGGACAGCGCGCGCGGTCTTATTGTCAGCATGTCCGATGTTCTGTTTGACACCGGCGAGTATTCGTTGAAGGCCGGTGCAAAGGAGAAACTGGCGAAGGTAGCTGGAATCCTGATCGCATACCCCAGCCTCAACATTGCAGTGGGCGGATACACGGACAACGTGGGCGGCGACCAGATGAATCAGAAACTGTCAGAGAGCCGGGCCGGCGCGGTGCGCGATTACATGGTGCAACAGGGTGTGGCTGCGAATTCTGTCACCGCAGAGGGATTTGGCAATACTTCACCGGTAGCCTCGAACGATAATGCTGCTGGACGTCAAGAAAACCGCAGAGTGGAACTGGTTGTATCGGGCGACGCAATCGGCGTTCCGGTCAATGCAACAACCGGAAGCCTGCGCTAACTCGACGGATATCCGCTGCGGGCTCGCAAGAGCCCTAGCGGATATCCGTCGGCTAGGTACACCGAGAATCGAGGGTCACATGCTTGGAACTATATTGATCGTTCTTCTAGTCCTGGCGCTTTTTGGCGCATTGCCGCGATGGCCGCATAGCAGAAATTGGGGCTATTATCCGACTGGAGGATTGGGATTAGTCCTCGTGATTGTTCTTATACTCCTGCTCATGGGCCGGATCTGAAACTAGCGGGTCGTTTGGCCCAGTTGCGTCGCCCAATTGCTACGCAACTGGGTCGCAGATATTCTCCACTGCGCCGTTTTCGACCGCTTGTTCCGGCGCTTGAATGTTCGAACGCACGGCCATTGCTATGAGCGTTTTTGCCGAGATTACAATCCAACAGGCCGCAAGTCGCGCTCATTCGCCGTTAATGCCGCATTGGCTTACACACTTCGGAGCCCTGGGTTTATTTTCGGTTGCGGTCATTGATTCCTCGGTAATCCCACTGCCTCTGCCGGGCAGCACCGACCTATTGCTGTTGTGGCTGGTGGCGCATGATGGAGTTCCCTGGTTGCTGGCCGCATGTGCCATTGCCGGAAGCATCGTGGGCGGATACACCACTTGGCATATTGGTAGGAGGGGCGGCGAAGTGGCGCTGCGCCACTATGTGCCGGTACGGCTCCTGGGACGCATCGTGGGTTGGGTGGAACGGCACCGCCTTCTTGCCGCATTCCTTCCTGCCATACTTCCTCCGCCTATTCCACTCTTACCGTTTGCGCTTGCCAGCGGTGCACTCGGTGTCTCTCGCAGGCGATTCCTCGTCGTGTACAGCGCGGCGCGCACCCTGCGGTACTCTTTCATCGCGTGGCTTGGGGCAGTCTACGGACGAAGGATCGTGCGCATGTGGTCAGGAAGCATGCAAAAGTGGTCGACTCCCTTTCTATGCGTATTCGTAGGCGTGCTGGTAACCGGTGCCTGCTTTGGAGTTTGGAAGCTTCGAGGTTTGCGCAGAATCGATGCCGCAGAGGAACTTGCATTACATGGCTAGACTTCGAGCCGACCCTTGTCTCGCCTTCCCATCTACACAAAAAACATCGCCGCACCCGCCAGGAACATGGCGACCGCCGTGAAGGCCACGATCATCCATCCCAGGCGGGAACTCGGCTGGCCCTGCATCAAGTTCTTATCAGCGGCGACCATCAGGATTGCGACCAGGAGGAAGGGCGCCAACAATCCGTTGATGACGGCCGTCCAGTAGAGCGCCTTCACCGGGTTGATTCCGATAAAGTCCAGCGCGACGCCGGCTGCGGAAGAGGCAAGAATCAGTGCGTAAAACCACCTTGCCTGCCGCAGTTCCTTGTTCAGGCCCTGGCGCCATCCTAAGGTTTCAGCGAACGCGTACGCGGTCGATCCAGCGAGCGTGGGGATGGCAAGAAACCCAACGCCGACGATACCCAGAGTGAACAAGGTGGTAGCAAAATGACCAGCCAGGGGCCGCAATGCTTCGGCGGCCTGGCGAGTGGTTTCGATGTTTGTAATGCCGTGCCGGTTGAGAGTAACGGCCGTGGTCAGGATGATGAAGAACATGACCACGTTCGAAAAGAAAGCACCCACACCGACATCGATATTTCTAAGTTCAAGTTCCTCAGAGGTGGCACCTCTACGCAGAGCGAGGGAACTCTGGCCTGCCAGCTTCTCTTCTTCAACTTCCTCACTCGATTGCCAAAAGAACAAGTATGGACTGATAGTGGTACCGAGGAGGGCAACCAGCATTGCCCATTCACCTCGGCTGTGCGGCATTGACGGTACCAGAGTGGCGCGCAGCACCTGGCTCCAGTTCGCTCCCACCACAAAGGCGGTGATGGGGTAGGCGAAAAGCACGAGCACCAGCCACTTGAGCACATTCGCAATCTGCTGATATCGCAGGCGGACCGTTGCCCACGAAATGAGAACTGCAAATACCACGACGAACCAGTGGGAATTGATGCCGGAAAGCATGGCGGAGGCATCTGCCATCCCCGCCAGGTCTGCGGCAATATTAATCGTGTTGGCGATGAGAAGGGCGACCACGAACACGAGCAACAGCCACTTTGGAAATCGCTGCTTGAAATTGCCGGCCAAACCACGCCCCGTGACCTTGCCAATGCGGGCGCACATCATCTGAACAGCGGCCATCATTGGCCAGGTAAGCAACGCGGTCCAAAGCAGCCCTGTCCCGAATTGCGCGCCGGCGACTGAATAGGTAGCAATGCCGGAGGGATCGTCGTCGGCAGCCCCGGTGATGACCCCGGGCCCCAGCGACTTCAGCAGCGTTCGAATCCAGCGAGATGGTGAAGAGGTCGGCAAATGTCAGTCGGAACGCGCATTCCTTAAAATCAAAGCGTGAATTGAGGGCGAATTGTGGCCACCCGGGGATGAGAATGTCACTTTGGCAGAGCCAGGAGCTGAATATGGTAGTCGCGGTAGTCAATTGTTACGATTGTCTTCCCAAACATAAAGCTCTTTGAGACCGCTCTAACATGGGTGGCCTGAGGGAAACCGTTGATGTTTGCATATTGGCGCATGACCTGCGTTGGTCCAGTCAACAACGACGAACTCTGGGAGGTTGTTCCCTGAACCTGGACAATTGAACCATCTCTTAAGTCCACCCATAGACTTCCCTCAATCAAATAGGGTGCCTTCCG
This sequence comes from uncultured Acidobacteriaceae bacterium, assembly GCA_963725975.1. Taxonomy (GTDB): domain Bacteria; phylum Acidobacteriota; class Terriglobia; order Terriglobales; family Acidobacteriaceae; genus Telmatobacter. The sequence goes on from CAVSBA010000003.1 coordinate 38,853, forward strand.
CTTTGGGATTAAAGTTAAAACCAGGCATTCTCGACCGTCCAGCGTCTGGATTCCGCCTGGCTTCAGTTTCATATGATAATTTGCGGAGGTGATCCATGCTCCCTCCCGGATCCCGGGTTGGTTCAGGTGCTTCTCATTATCCAGAATTTCATCCAATACTAGCTCTCGAACGATGCCTGAGCCGCTCTGCGAGACGATAGTATAGCTCTTTCCTGACTCCATTTTGTAGGTGGTGATGACTGTCATTTCGGCAACAGGATGGATTTCGTCATTGCCTCTATAGACGGCATAGTGCTCAGTCACAGTGTATTCCGCAAGGTAGTGATTTCTGGCTTTGACCGCCGCGTCCACCTGATGGATCGCTGACGCTGTGTCGAGTTGTTGAGTAAGCGCGATCATCGATCCAAGAAAAGCAAAGGATGATGCAGCCACTAATCCGACAAAGACCTGCCGCTTTGGCACATTGATTATCATAAACATGATCTCGCACTCAATAACTACAAAGATTCCGCATCTCTTGGTTTGAACATATGGCAAATCAGGGTGTAGTGAGGTTTGCAACTGGCGAAGGTGCTATAGCCTTTAACCCGCCGAGATCGGTCAGCACGCCCTCCCATCGAACCGGGCTTGTTTTGGTTTCGATGGGGAGCGCCAGATCGGAATAGAACGCAAGAATGTTGTTGCGCAGCTGAGGAGAGACGCCATCAAAGTTTCGTGCCGCCAATTTGGCCAGAAGGTTGGCATAGGTGACATCTGCCAACGTGTATTCGGCGGCTTTGGTTAGCCTGCCGTCATCCAGATTGCGGTTGGGCAACGACAGTGTGCCTGCGCGCGCCTCCTCGAGGTAAACGCGGTATTGATCGGAGGTGGCATTAATGCTCTTGATATATAAGTCTTCCGTCTTTGGCGTGGGGTTATCGAAGCCCATACCTTTGAGGGGGCCGATTTTGGGAATGTATCTCAGAAGCATGGATAGTACCCGGGTGCCGAAGCCGGATTTTGTATAAGTCTTTCCCCACTCCCGCTCGTAATCTGAGCGCGTCAGGCGATAAAGAAACTTCCTCTTCGCGAAGTCAGGGGTTTCCCGTATTAGGTCTTTCTTGTGCGCCTGCAGCGCAACCTTGGTCATTTGCGGAATGAGGCGGCTGACTGAGAAGCGATACGAACCAATTGCCAGGTCTTCGCGCGCGAGAACGTCCTTGAGTTGCAGTCCGTATACGATTGGAAAGACACGCTCCAGCAAAGACTGCGCGACTTTGAACCCGATAAAGTCGTGGTATTGTTCCGAAGCATAACGATTCTTCGCCACCTGCAATGTGTCGAAACCGAATTCTATCTTCAAATGCGCCTTCGTGTCCTGCGCATAGCGGACGGAGGGGCCATATTTAGCTCTCAGCTTTGGATAGCGAAGCGAGACAGCCTCATTGACCGCTGGGTGGCCGTCAATGTCCGCCGTATAATGCGACAGCGCGCCCAATGCGAAGGCATATTCATTGGCATCCCGGCTTTGGTGCAGCAACTCGAGGACAAAATCACCGGTGCGAACGTAATGCACTAGGTCGCTGAAGTCCTTGCTGCCAAAGGGGTAATAGCCCAGGTCCTGAATAACTGAGCCACCATAGGCATACGCATGAGCGTCTTTGAGCTGGTCTTCGGTCAGATCTGGAAAGCGCTGCAACAGAAGGGGCCGAATCTCAGATATCCACGCGAGGTCGATGATTTCTTCGTGCGTGAGCACGGAGTAGGCAAACAGACTTCCGCTCGTCAAGAGCGCGGCCAGAATAATTGCCACCGCACGGGCAAGGATCGATCTCGATTTTACGGACATCGTTAAAATTGCCTTGCCATTCTGCATGCTCTTTTGAGCGTAGCTGCTCGAATCACGTGGGTCTGAGCACTTTCGACCATGGGCGGAGTAAGAGTTGGATCCGGCAGACTCAGATGCTTCGGGCTGAGGAATTCCGCCCGCGTGGCGGAAAGTAAGTACCAAGCAGGCTGGAGTGGAAGCCGAAATCGCAAGCAAATATGGCGCCATGCAGACCGCGGAGCTAACCTGCGGAGAGATCATTCGGCGTGGGGCCGGAGTTTTATTGCAGAGTGCTCATTCTGAGCCGCGCAGGGAAAACCAGTAGAATCGCCGCCAGCAAAACTTGCAGCGAACCGGACGAAGGGCAAACATGCCCAATAGGCCATCGAAAGATCGCAACTCGGCGGGCTTGAATTGAGCCGAGTTGCAACGAGGGCACACTCGTTTAATCCACAGTATACGCGGCAGCCAACTTGGCCACGTCATCGCTTCTGTGCTCATCCGGAACTTCCTTTCCTTGGGATGACGACTGGCATCACCGCTCGCTTGCGTCTCCGTATCAGGAATGCGCATCCAGCCACGAAAGCAAACAGCGGATACTGCCGGTAGCCAGGGCGACGCAGGAATCAGCGGCCCCGTAATAGAGGTGAATGGTGTCCCCATCTGCGCCGACGGTTTGGCCGCAGGGAAACACAACGTTCTTCACATCTCCCGCGATTTCATAGGGGGCTTCAGGACCGAACATCCAGGAGTCTCCTCGCTGCAGGCAGACTTCCGGCTTGTCGAGATCGAAGAGCGCAAGGCCGAGGCGATAAATACTGCCCGCCGCGGTTTGCCGCACGCCGTGGTAGATTGTCAGCCAGCCTTTCGGAGTTTCGATGGGGGGAGAGCAAAGGCCAATCTTGTTCGCATCCCACCATCCGCCGCGCCGCGCTTCAAGAATGACTTTATGGCTACCCCAGTGCCGCAAGTCGGGAGAATAAGAAATCCACATATGCGCGCCCGTCGTGGTCACGGGCCGATGAATCATGGCCCAATAGCCATTGATCCTTCGCGGCAGCAACGCCGCATCCTTATCTTCTGGCGGCATAATCACGCCGAATCGCTCAAAGCTGCGGAAGTCCTTGGTAAGTGCCAATGAAACGCCCGGGCCGCCGCGCGCAAATGACGTATACGCGATCGCGAATTGCTGCAGTTCCGGGACATAAGTGATGCGTGGATCTTCGATGCCCCAGATTTCTTCAGGGTATTCGCGGGGATTGGCCACCAGCGTAGGCTGGGCATCGATGCGCCATCCATCGATGCCATTCTCCGAACGTGCAGCGCACAGGTGCGATAGACCGGTGCGGTCTTCCACGCGGCAAAGCAACACTGTTTCTCCGTCAGCCAGCAATGCGGCCCCGGCGTTGAACACGCTGTTGATGGGATACGGCCAATTCTGCCGGCTAAGGATCGGATTGTCGAAATAGCGCGTGAACAGGGGACGATCTACGCAGGGCTGCTCTTCCAAAGCACCGTCCGCGGGAATACCGCCGGTTGGGTAAGTGGATTCAAAGGGAGATACTCATTTCCTGGTGCGTTGCTTCTGCGTGGGCCACCTGCGCTCCCTGCATTTCCAGGAGCGCCATCAGGAACGAAAGCGATGACTCCGCTCCCTGATTTTCATTGACGCGATCGGGATGAAGACCGTCTCGGCATCCGCCTGTGGTTGCATCGTAGAGCGGTACCCGCAGATCGTTTTTGCCCAGGAACCAATGGAAGACGCGATAGGCTTCCTCGTGCCAGCGCTCCTCGTGCGTTAGCCGGTATGCTTCCAGGCACGCAGAGATGGTGGCGCAGGCTTCAACCGGCTGCTGATCGAAGCGGGGCTTTTCCGTGCCCTCGCTGAAGCACCCGTTCGAGCCGATGGGTACAAAAATTTCTCCGTCAGCGCAGTGCTGTGCGGCTACAAGCCATTCAAGCGATTCCGTTCCCGCCTCGATCATTCTCTGGTTATTGCTGCGGGCGCCGGCCAGGATGAGCGCCTGCGGCAGCCTCGCATTCGAGTAGGAAAGGCTCTTCTCGAACCAATGCCAGTTCGCGGAGTGGCTGCGTTCGTAAATATCCAGCAGGCGATTCGCGAGCATGTTGCGAAGGCCTTGCATGGCTCTGTCGCCGGGAAACCAGTCGAGATAAGCCTGCAGGCCGAGAACACTGAATGCCCATGCGCGCGGGCTGCTGAATGTTGAAACCGCAGCCACAGCATCCTGAAATAGCCGACCCGCCGCTCCCCGTAATCCGGCATTCTGGGAATGGCCCAGCACCGACCCGAGCGCCCATAACGCCCGCCCGTGGCTGTCTTCCGAGCCAACGTCCTCCAGCCATTTACGATCGTAACCCAGAAAATTTCTGAACCGTCCGGTGTCGGAATGAAATGCCAGCCAGAGAAAGGCCATATAGCGGCTCGATAGGTTGCGATGTTCCTTCGGTTGCTCGAGCCCGATCCTCTCATCCAGAACCGTGGACACGATGAGCGCGCGCGCGTTGTCGTCGGTCGTGTAGCCCTCGCGTGTATTGGGAACGGAGAAGATGGCGTGCTGCAACATCCCGGTTTCGTCTGTCATGGTCAGCAAGTGACTCGCGTTTAGCGCGGGTAGATGCTCCATCGAGTTAATCGTGTCCACGACTGCATCGCTTGACTGGGCGGCCCTGGGCAGCAAGGAGCGCTCAAAGCGCGCCCGCTGAAAGGTGGCCATGTAGGCCCGCGCCGTTTTCTGCCAGGTGGTGCCACGCGAATGCAAATACGCGCGCTTGCGCATGGCGTGGCGTTCCGCGTCGTTCTCCAGCAAGGCGAGCACGGCTTCTGCGATGGCATCCGGATTCTCAAAGGGAACAAGCACGCCTCTCTTCTCGGCCAGAAGCTCGCGGGCGTGCCAGTATGGCGTAGAGACGATTGCCTTGCCTGCACCAAGTGCGATGGCCAAGGTGCCCGAGACAATCTGCGCCTCCTGCCGATAGGGCGTGATGTAAATATCGGCCGCGCCCACGTGCTCCACTAGTTCGTCGGCGTCCACGAAACGATTGTTCAGAATCAACTGAGCAGAAACACCTAGCTGCGCGGCCAGCGCCTGCAACCCTTCGCGATAGCGCTCGCCTTCGCGCCGGCGGATGTGGGGATGCGTGACTCCGGAGACGATATAGACCACATTGGGGTGCCTGGCCAGTATCGCCGGCAGCGCCCGAATGACATTTTCAATCCCCTTGTTTGGAGAGAGCAAACCGAATGTAAGCAGAACGGACTTGCCTTCGGTGCCAAAGCGATCCTTGAAATAATTGGGGTCCATGAACGGCATATCCGGCACGCCGTGCGGGATCACGTCGATCTTTCCGCTGGGAACCGCATAGACTTCGCGCAATAATTCGGCCGCAAGTTCGCTCATGACAACCAGGCGATCGGAGAGCTGGGCAATTTCTTCGAGCACAATGCGTTGGTTGGCGTCCGGTTCGCGCAGAACTGTGTGCAGGGTAGTGACCAGAGGCATTTTCAATCTGCGTAGCAAGGCGAGAATATAACGGCCAGCAGCCCCGCCAAAGATGCCATATTCATGCTGCAGACAGACTAGATCATTGCCATTGAAGTTGAGGAAGTCGGCAGCCCGCTCATAGGAGGCAAGATCCTCCTGGGCCAACTCCAGGCGCACACGTTCCGGATAGTCATAACTGGAATCCGGATCGTTGACGGGAATGGCGAACAGTCGTCCGGCTCCGTATTCGGCTGCCAGCGCCGTGCACAAGTCAGTCGTAAAAGTGGCAATGCCGCACTCACGCGGCAGATAATTCCCAACAAAAGCGATACGCGTGGGCAAAGGCAGGGTGCAGGCTTTGAGTACGACGGGCGTCGAAGCCAAACCAGCGGGTACTCCAATTGGCCCGAGCGAACCTATAGTTTCATGAACAATCATCATATCCTGCTTTCATTGCGAATCAGGCACGCTTGGATGTGCTGCGCTTAGCGCTTGTCGATACGGAGGAGGCGGTTCAAAACCGATCTCTCCCGTGCCGCTGCCATCGGTCTATCTTGCCGGAACAGGCTGGGGATGCTGCTGGGCAACAAAATTCAGCGAGGCATGTCGCTGAATCTGGAGGGTCTGGATCGTGACATGCGCGACCTGAAATCCCGGATATTGTGTGATCTGAATAGAATCAAGCTCCGCAGCGTTAAATCGCTTCGATATTCCTTTGAGTGCGCGGGCCAAGGCGCGGCGGATCGCTACTTCTTCCGTTAACCCAATGCCGCTTCGGGAACAGGCCTCCTGCAGCCACATGAAATGCCAGCCCGCCTGGCGGATCATGGTGTCAAAAACGAGCGCAGGAATCTCTTCAACAACGGACCAGTCTGGGCCGACGGGCTGCCGGCATGGGTCTAACCGGTCCGGCAGGATGCATCCGTTGCGCAAAAAGACAGAATGTAACTTCACAGTTGCACGCTTTTTGAGGCTGCGAGGTCTTGCGGGCCAATGGAATCAATCGAGGGATTGTCCGGGGCGACGATAGCAAAGGAAGAATGTTCCGCAATAAAATCTTCAGAAAAAATCGATGGACCCGATTGAGCTGTGTCCGATTCAGCGACGGAAAACCCGGTGGCATCGGGCTGGCTGGCCGGTTCGCATAGGTGAATTTGTGTGCGATACCGGATAGTTAGATGATTCTTTACGTCGCTCTTCTTAACGAGACTCATGGCGGCTCCGGTGGTTCGGTTGCGTGCCTGAAAGATGCTCGTCTGGAGCGAAGCCTGGAATGCCAAAGGCGAGAAGGGGAGAACGTACTACTTGTTCAAGCATACGCTTCTTCGAGAATGCATGCCGGTTGCTGTGCGTTTTATAAGTGCTGCAAGGATGAACCTGGCGAGTTCATTGCATGGTGCATTGCCGAGCTACTTAAAGTCTATGTCGCCAACATATCGAAGGTTATTTAAGTAGAGTTGTTCCTTATTGCTCAGACATCCGCCAGAGCGACGGCTAGTGTGGGAAATGTAAGGACAGAAAACATCAACCCCCGACACTGTGAGGGAGGTTCCGGAACGAAATCGCGAATCCTTATGGTGACAGCTGCGGCTTGATGGTTCATCAAGGCTGCAGAGCATCCCACGCAACACAGCAACCGCAGATACCTCAAAGGGGGTCACACATGCGCGGACTCAAGACTCTACTCGGCACTACAGCATTGCTAGCGGGCCTGGCTATGGCGCCAGCGGCCCAGGCACAGATTGAAATTAACATCGGTGGCGCTCCACCAAGTTGTGCATACGGCTATTACGGCTATGCGCCTTATGCCTGCGCACCCATGGGCTATTACGGGCCGGGATACTTTTACAACGGCATCTTCCTGGGCATGGGACCCTGGGGCGGCTGGGGCTATAGCCACGGCTGGGGCGGTCATCGCTTTGTGAACGACGGCGGCGGACGCTTTCACGGCGGACCCGGGCGCATATCCGCTCGCTCCGGCGGCAACGAGGCGCGCGGCCACGCTGCGGTCTCTCACGGTGAGGCACGCCCCCGAGCCGGTCATGCGGCAGGGCAGCATACCTCCGCACCGCAGGCCCACGCCAGCGCACCGCGCGCAGCGGCTGCCCGCAGCGGTGGTGGTGGACATGCAGGCGGTGACGCGCATGGTGGCGGCGACAAGCGCTAACTATAGCCGCTAAAGGCGGCAAGTTAGACAACGGGCGGCGGAGCTTACCGGCTCCGCCGCTTTGCGCTTACTCAGGTATTCTCCGCGCGCATCGTTCCCACATAGGAGAGATAAAGTCAAGTGAGTTGCTGCGTATCAAGTGTACAAAATGAGCAAGTGTTAGTGGATATGTCTGCTTGTCTTATGGAGCAGGGTCTCGCCAGAGCCAGCGGGCTGCGTTGCTGAATCAATCACCTTCAATAGCTTTTGCGTCATCACCTGGAAGTGATAACCCATGACAGCCAGGGTCATGGCCGTGCCGAAGCAGCAGCGATACCGCGTGGCCACGGTCACTAAGAACTTCCAGTAGCTCCAGCGCTGCCGTCCCAAGACTCCCTGGCGGACAATGGATGTGACGAAGGCGCGCACATTGCCGCGTGTCAACCATTTTTGCCTGGTTTTCCGTTCACCGTTATTTTCGTCGCGAAGCCTCGCCTGGGCACGGCTCAGGTAGAGCTTGACGCGCCCATAGTAGGCATCGCAACTGTAAATTCTCTTCATCACCTCGCGATAGCCTTCCACCAGCTTTGCAGCATCCATGCGAGGCTGAAAGTTCAGCCGGTCGCAAAAGGTATTGTTGCCGCCGCCCCCGTCCACAATCCTGCCCTCGCGCCGCAGCCGCCGGAAGAGCTGCGTTCCCGGCATCGCCTGCAGCAGACCTACCATGGCGATGGGAATGCCGCTTTGCTGGATGAATTCGACCATGCGGTCGAAGATGTCCTCGCGATCCGTGTCGAAGCCCAGGATGAAGCCGCCCATGACCTCGATTCCGTAGCTTTGGATAGTGGCCACGCTCTCCAGCAAGCTGCGCCGCGTGTTCTGCAGCTTATTGCTGGCAATCAGACCAGACTCATCCGGCGTCTCGATGCCCAGGAAGACTGACTTAAAGCCCGCGTCCCTCATCAACTGCATCAACTCCGGATCGTCGGCCAGGTTCAGCGAAGCTTCGGTGATGAAGTCGAAACTGACTCCGCCCTCGCGCCACTCGGCCAGCGCCCTCAGCAGATCCTTTGCCCGAGCCTTGTTACCAATGAAGTTGTCGTCGACGACAAACACTGACTCCCGCCACCCCGCCGCGCGCAACTGATCCAGCTCGGCCAGCACCTGGGCCACGGCTTTGGTACGCGGCCGCCGTCCGTAAATCTCGATAATGTCGCAGAACTCGCAATTGAACGGGCAGCCCCGCGAGTATTGCACGGTCATCGTCGAGTAACGGCGCATCTTGATCAGGCTCAGGTCAGGCAGCGGACTGGTGCCCATCTCGGGCTTCTCAGCGGCTTGGTAGATCGGTCGTGCCGTTCCCTCTTCCAACTCCCGCGCCACGCCGGCAAGCAGACTTTCCGCTTCGCCGATGACGACGTGGTCCGCCTTGAGCTCGGCGGCTGGCACGCTGCTGGTAATGGGGCCGCCCACAACGGTGCGCAGCCCGCTCGCGCGGCAACGCTCGATGATGGCCAGCAGCGACTCGCGCTGGATGTGCATGGCGCTTAGCAGAACCACGTCTGCCCAGGCCAGGTCGCGGTCGCGGAGCCGTTCGACGTTCGTGTCCACCAGCCGCTTGTTCCAGGCCTGCGGAAGCAACGCGGCCACCGTCATCAGACCTAGCGGAGGCTGCGCGGCCCGCTTGCCCAGGAATTTAAGCGCGTGTTTAAAACTCCAGAAGGTCTCGGGCAACTCCGGGTAGATCAGCAGGGCGTTCATGGGCCGCATCTCCAGGAAGAAATGCGCCGTGCACACGAATCCGCAGAAGGGGCTACAGTTGGTTCCAGCGCAACGCGAATGAGCGCGGCTGCGCTCCGGCGCACTTCTTCCAGAATAGTATCCTCTGCGCGTCCGCCGAAGAGATGTACAAAAGTGAACACTTAGCTGGGAAAGAGCGCCTTCCTCAAATCTGAGACTCTCGAGACGCTGAGATCGGCCAACACTCCGCAGGCCCAGGTGTCATTCACAACACGCTGCGGCGTCCGCTGACCAGGTTGATGACCAGGATTACGAGGGCCACGACAAGCAGAATGTGAATCAGGCCGCCGGCGATGTGGAAACCAAAGCCCAGAGCCCACAAGACCAAAAGGATCACGAATATTGTCCAGAGCATGTCGACTTCTCCTTTGTGTTGCGCGCGGCTGAGCGAGAAGGTTCCCGCTCAACCGCGTTGACTGCGATCTCAACGATCGATTAATTTGAAGCGACGGCCTGCGCCTTCGCGCCGCGGACTGCATCGATGAATGAGTCTGCCGAAGCTGGCGTTGCAACCGCGCCGTCCAGAACGCCGCGTGTGGAGACATGACGGCCGTAAAAGGCACGCATGGAATCGTCATCGCGGCGAACATCGGCGCCGGAGAGCGTTAGTCCGGCAAAGGCGCCCTTGGCACGCGAGTAGGTGAGGACCTGGGTATTCAGATTCCAAGCGGTACCAGCGGAAGCGTTGCGGCCCACTGGGCCGGCTGCCGCGGAGGCGTCTGCGCCGACCTTGAACTTGGCTGATTCCAGGTGCCGCATGCCCTGGTCACCCTGGAAGATCATGACCACATCCACACCTTCGACGCCAATCTGCAATCCCCAGCTTCCGCCCGTAATGACGAAGAAGTCCGGTGCGCTCCATCCGTTCGCAGTCCGGCAGGTGGCTACGCCCTTGCCGTTCTCCGCGCCAAACACAAAGCCGCCCTTGATCATGTGGGGAACGACGGCTATACACTTTGCATGCTCCATGACTTCTTGGGGAATGCCTCTATCCGGCGCGGCCATGATCTGGTGAAGCACCAACGTCGCATTGTCGAGGCGGTTCTGCACATCTTCGCGGGTTTCCGCACGGGCCATGCTCGCCGCGCCTATACTGAGCAATGTCACTAACATCACAATCTTTTTCATGCACTTCACCTTTTTTCTACCCATGCGCAGTGTCACTTGCTTTGCGCACTGAGGCGCACCAGGTAATTCCAACCTTAGGGGGATTGCGGGTCGCTGTCTGAGCAATAACGCTCTAAGCGACTCTGCCGCCTGCGCATGGCAAACAATGGACTGCAATTCAAGAGGATCGAAGACAGCACAGAAAAGTGTGCGAAATTGACCAGGTCGTGCGCGCCTGGTGCGATACTAAGCCTACGCGGGGTCTTTGGTGGTTCAGGAATCTGCGGCCCACACTTTCTGGTGTGACTGCACCCTCAACCGCCATTGTGTCTCGATTTGCGTTGAATTTGCCTTGTCCGCACTGCCTCATTTGCTCGAACGAAAGGAGGCGCTCCGATGGCTACCGTGGAAAAATCCCCATTTAATGCCGAAGCCTTTCTGGCAAGTGCTGGACTGGGGCGAAGAATGATTGAATTGGCGCCCGATCAGCCCTTCTATTCCCAGGGAGATCCATCGGATTCGGTCTTCTATCTTCAAAAGGGCCGCGCCAAGATCACGGTCGTCTCTCAGGCTGGCAAGGAAGCCACCATCGCCCTCCTGGCGGCTGGCGATTTCGTGGGAGAGAGCGCGTTGGCTGCAGTGCCGGGGCTGCGTCTATCCAGAGCCACTGCCATCACCTGCTGCACGGCCCTCAAGATTGCGCGGGAGGAAATGGTCCGTGTGATGCACGAGCAGCAAGACTTCTCCGATCTGTTCATGAAGTTTCTGCTGGCCCGCAGCATGCGCATGCAGGCCGATCTTGTGGACCAACTTTTCAACTCCAGCGAAAAGCGACTGGCGCGCATTTTGCTGTTAATGGCGGAGTTTGGCGAGCCAGGTGAATCCGAAACATTGCTTCCCAGCATTTCGCAGGAGACACTCGCGGAGATGATTGGCACCACGCGATCGCGCGTGAGTTATTTCATGAACCGCTTCCGCAAGCTCGGTTTTATCGATTACGACGGCCGCATTCAGGTTCACAAGTCCTTGCTGAATGTGGTCCTTCTCGACCAACTGCCGGGGCAGAATGCGCAGAAGCCTGCAATTCCCACTTTCGCCAGGATCAAGCGGGCTCAAGGATCCGCGATGCGCCGCCCGCGTAAGTAACAACCGGGCACTAATGTGCGGCCTCTACTGTCGCTAATCCCACCAATCCTGTCAGCACAGTTACCCTCATCCCGATCGGTACCTATGTCCTCAGACTCTCCGCCACTGACTCGGTGGACTCCGACAGCAGCAGATCGCCGCCACCGTCATTCTGGGTTCCATCCAGTATTTGAAAGTGTCCTTCGGCGATTTCCGGGCGGGCCTCAGCATTCTGACACCGATTCGAGTTGGAGAGAGCAAAACTGACCAGAATTTCAAGGAATGGGGGGATACGGTGATTACAGGAGAGATCAGCCATGCAGCAACAATTCCAAAACGACGAAGCAAACAAAGTGAAAGTCGAGACGGACTCGGACGCGGCAACAGAAAAGAGAATTAACGATTTGGCGGAGAAAGCTGCGGAGAAAGCAACCAAAACGGAGCAGCGCTACGACCAGGATCACACGATTATTTCAAAGTGACGGGCTCGCAGGAGCCTTCAGCCTCCGATCGACGCCGCGTGTCTGCTTACAGGGCGTCACGGAATGTGGTTCAACCGCAAACCGTTCGTGGCAGTATTTTGCAACCACGCGGCATGAGCATCGGCAACGACATCTCCGTCTATTCTGCGCACAACCGCCGGATCATTGCGAGAAGCAGGGTTCTTTGTGGATCTCCAGATGCATCGATCTGCTCGGACTCTCCCTGGATTCGCTCCCGCTTGATCCTCTATCCAACGGCAGCGTAATGGGTCAGGTGTGCCGAGGCTGTGCAAATCCTCTACTTCTGCGACGCGGCGAATCAATACGTTACGCGAAGTTGCCTAAGTCCTTCCGTGCCGGCTCATTTTGAAGGCAAATGCTTGATTCTAGATTGTTGGCCCCCTCCGATTCGCCTTCCGAATTGCTGATCCGGCATCAGCCAGCCCCGGACGACGCACGTCCGAGTTTCGCCATGTCGCGCCCAAGCCGGTTGGCTAAAAATGTGCCGCGAAAGCGGAAGCCTTTCCTAGTGGTGACGATCAAAGCCGCAAGGCCCGAGAGCTTCTTGCCTCCGTGAGACATTCTGGTCTGATCTGCGTGCTCAACGAGCGGCTTCAAGTCGCCTTTGGTGATGATCGAACCAAAGGTCACATGCCCACATTGTCAGATCCAAGGGACCGCCCGGACCAAACCAATCATGAAGAAGTTCGGTATCGCCGGCGGCGAAGCGACTGCAGCTCTCATGACCGGCGGGCTCTCAGTGCTTGCAACTGGGCTGTCTCGAAACGAATCTCTCACCTGAGCGCACTGCGACAATTGCAACTTGACGTGGTCGTTTCAGTTATGTCGAAGAGGATCTTCTCAGTGCCTCTCTGCTTTTGAGGGTCGAAGGCCGCCAGACTTTGCGCAAATCGGAATTGAGATGCTAAGTCCGCAGCCGACTTGGTGATACTTGTAGTGATGCTTTGTTACCGACTTTCCTGCTTTGTTGCTTCGCAGTGCCGGGATGCTGGCGCCTGGCGAGATGTCGGCGGCGGACTTCAATTCGTAAGGCGTCGACATTGCGCTTTCGATCAGAGCGAGCACGAAGAAGTCTAAGTCGCGGAGGCGGCAATGCCCAGGATACCTTCCAGGATGAGGACTGGCTCCGGCGGACAACCGGGGATGGTGAGATTGACCGGAATGACGTTGGCGATGCGGCCGCGGCTGGCATAACTCCTTGCAAAGACGCCGCCACAGGCGCCGCAGTCTCCTACCGCGACAACCAGCTTGGGATCGGGAACCGCGTCGTAGGTGCGCTGCAGCGCTTCTTCCATGTTGACCGAGGCCGGGCCGGTGACCAGCAGAAGGTCGGCATGACGCGGGCTGGCGACAAACTTGATGCCTGCGCCTTCAAGGTTGTAATAAGGATTGTTGAGCGCATGAATCTCTAATTCGCATCCATTGCACGAGCCGGCATCCACGTGGCGAATGCAGAGAGCGCGGCCAAGAATGCTTCGGATATTCTTCTGCAACTCCTCTATCTCTGGAGCCGCTGCATGGCGCGGAGCGGATGGTTCCGTCAAGATTCCGGTGCGCACCATGCGCGAAAGCACATCGAACATAACTACCTCACCCGTCCTGTCCGCTGTAGGACAGGTTGAAGGATTTGTTGATCAAGGGGAAGTCCGGGACAAGATTGCCGAGGATCGCGTATTCAAGGAGCGACCAGTTCTGGACCGATGGGTCGTGCGCGTGGCAGTTTCGGATCGTTCCCCCCGGAGCGATTTCGAGAACGATGGTCACAGGCCCGCGCCATCCTTCGATCAGGCCGATTCCCATGCGATTCGGCGCGGCGAGCGGAACGGGGCTTTGCACCGGGCCAGCGCAAAGACCGTTGAGAAGCACACGACACAAACGCAACGATTCAAAAATCTCATCGAACCGCATCTGTACGCGCGCGGCTACGTCTCCGCCTGCCTGCGTGAACAGTTTTGTCTGAAGCTTGTCGTAGGGCGGCCAGGGGCGATCCACACGCAGATCGCAAGCCATGCCGGAGGCGCGCGCAGCCAGGCCGAGAGCGCCGAGCTTCTCCGCCAGGTCGAGGCTCAGGCGTCCGGTTTCGCGGAAACGATCCTGGATTCCCGCGTGTTCATCGTACATAGAGCGTAAGCCGGAGACACTTTCTTCTAACTCCAGATAACGCGCAGTAAGCAGCCCCGCGGCATTTCCAGGTAGATCGCTCGCTACTCCGCCCGGCTGAACATAGTCCATGAGATAGCGCGCTCCGAAGACGGCGGCATTGGTCCGGAGCAAGTCTTCCTTGAGTTTGGAGAACTGGGTAAGACCGAATGCAAATCCCGCGTCGTTGCCGAGCACGCCCAGGTCGCCCAAGTGGTTTGCCACCCGTTCATGCTCCAGCGCCAGAGCGCGCAGGGCGGTTGCCCGCGGCGGACAGGCTACTTCGGCGGCGGATTCGAGCGCGGCGCACCAGGCCCAGGAAAAAGCGACGGCAGAATCGCCGCAAAGCCTGGCCGCGAGCCGATGCCCCTCGGCCTGCGCCATCCCCTGAAAGAGCTTCGCAACTCCCTTGTGCGTGTAGCCGAGGCGCTCTTCCAGACGCAGGACTTTTTCTCCCACCACGGAGAAACGGAAATGGCCCGGCTCGATGATGCCGGCATGAACCGGCCCAACCGGAATCTCGTGGACGCCGTCGCCTTCGACTTGCACAAACGGATAAGGCTGCGAAGTTACGGGGTATTGGCGTTTCCCGTCGAAGTCCCGCCGCAGCGGAAACACGGACTCCGGCCAGCCGCCATGACGGAGCCAGCCGCGTGCGTCGCCTCCGAGGGCGGTGATTCCGAGCAGATCGCGCACGGCGCGTTCCATCCTGGCAGCAGCCGGAAACAGCGTTGCAAGGCTGGTGTAATCGGGATTTGCTGTGTCTGCGATCGCGTGCTCAACAACCACAACCTTTTCCGGCGTGAGCCACGCGGCATAGATGCGGAAACAGCCATCGCAGTCGCGGTCGTCCGTTCCCCACAGAGTTAGAAGGCGTGCGCGGGCGGCATGCAGTGCTTCAGCGATTGGGAACCACCGCTTCGCGTCTGCATGCACGCGAACGGCGGGGACATTTCCCGGAAGCTTCAGCGGCGATTCTCCGAACAGGTGGGATAGCATGGGCATCATCCAATCAGGCGCGCGGCGGCGGTGTAACATGCGGCCAGCGCGGGAGGTATATAAAGCCCCAGCGCAAGAACCATAGACAGGTGAACAAACACGGGAACGAGAGCCGGCGAGTGCGGCAGCTTAGGTACGCTGGCCTCTCCAAAGACCATGGGTTGAACCTTGCTGAAGATTCCGGCGAAGGCCACGCCCAGCGCAACGAGGAAAATCGGCGTGGCCCAGGGATGCTCGCGCATGGTCGTGGTCAGGATGAGAAACTCGCTGGTGAAAAGGCCGAAGGGCGGCATGCCGAGAATGGCGATGGAGCCGAGCATCAACCCCCAGCCCATGGTTGGGCTGACGGTTGTCAGCCCGCGGATGCCGTCCATGCGCTGGGTTCCGGCGGTTTGCGAGGCGTGCCCGGCGCTAAAGAAGAGCGAGGACTTGGTGAGCGAGTGAACGGTCATGTGCAGCAGGGCCGCGAAGTTCGCGATGGGCCCTCCCATGCCGAACGCAAAGGTGATAATTCCCATGTGCTCGATGGAGGAGTAGGCGAAGAGGCGCTTGATATCGCGCTGGCGCCAGAGGAAGAATGCGCCGAGTAACGTGGACGCCAATCCGAAGGCCATCAACATACGGCTGGGAAGAGTGGGCCCGATGGAGCCTTCGACGAGCACTTTGCAGCGGATCACCGCGTAGAGCGCCACATTCAGCAGCAGCCCGGAGAGAACGGCGGACACGGGCGCGGGGCCTTCGGCGTGGGCGTCTGGAAGCCAATTATGCAGCGGCGCCAGGCCGACCTTGGTCCCGTAGCCGATCAACAGAAAGATAAACGCCAGCCCCAGGACTCTGGGCTCCAGGTTGGCCTTGACGGCGTTCAGGTGCGTCCAGAGCAACGCTGTCATACCCTGGTGGCCTAGCGTCTGCTCCGCAGCAAGGTACAAGAGGATGGTCCCGAACAGGGCCTGCGCGATGCCCACGCCGCAGAGGATGAAGTATTTCCACGCGGCTTCGAGGCTGGCCTTGGTTCGATAGAGCGAAACCAGCAGGACGGTCGATAGCGTGGCGGCTTCCATGGCCACCCAGAGCAGGCCCATGTTATTGGTCAGCAGGGCCAGCAGCATGGCGGCCATAAAGAGCTGGTACATGCTGTGATAGAGGCGCGTGCGCCGTGGGCCGATGCGCCCGTGAAGTTTCTCGACGCGCATATAAGGCCGCGCAAACATCGCCGTAGTGAAGCCCACGAAAGCCGTCAACACCACGAGGAATATATTGAACGAATCCACATAAAACTGGCCCCGCCAAAGCAGCAGCGGGCCGCTGCGGACGAAGCGCAGCGCCAGAACCGCAACGGCGGCGAGGGTGGCCAAGCTCAGGCCCGCACTCAATTCGGCCGCGAAGCGGCGTTTGCCGAGAAATGCCAGGAGAATCGTGCCCAGGAACGGAATTCCGAGAACCAGCAGCAGATCCACGTCAGTCCTCCCTCAGCGTTTCCAGATGGTGCAGGTCGAGGCTGTCGAACTGCTCGCGTATCTGGAAGAAGAAAATGCCGAGAATGAAGACCGCGACCAATAAGTCGAGCGCGATGCCCAGTTCGATCACCATGGGCATGCCGTAGGTGGCGCATGTAGCAGCGAAGAAGAGCCCGTTTTCCATGGCCAGAAAGCCGATCACCTGGGTCATCGCCTTGCGGCGCACGATCATCATCAGGAAGGAGAGCAGCATGACGGCGAGGGCAATGCCGATGGTGTGGCGTGTGATGGTTGTCGCCATCATGCTGATGGGTTGCGCCAGGCCAAAGGCGAAGATCACCAGCACCAATCCCACCAGCATGGTAGTGGGAATATTCACGAGCGGCTCGCTGTCCCATTGCGCCCCGAGCCGCCGAATGAGGCGATGCAGGATCCACGGCAGCGCGATGACTTTCAGGATCAGGGTGAGGGCGGCCGAGTAATAAAGCTCCGTCAGGCCCGCATCGTAAGCTACGAGGCAGGTGGAGATGCAAAGGATCGCGCCCTGCCACGCGAAGAGCGTGATCAGGCGCTGCGTGCGTCGCCGGGAGAGCATGGCGAAGGAGATCAGCAGCAGGCCGGCGACGAGCAATCTCAGCAATTGAGCGATCAGGCCGGACTTAAGCATGGGTGTTGGCTCCCAGCAAGAGATGAACCAGCAGCCCAAGCACGGCCAGCAGGAACGCCATGGCGAGATACTCCGGCGCGCGAAAGATGCGCAGCTTGGCGGAGAGGGATTCGATGAGGGCGAGCGCAGCACCGGCGATGGCGAGCTTCACCAACAGCGCGGCCACTGCGAGCAGCAATGCGCCGCCGCTATCCATGCCGTGAATGGCAATGCCCCAGGGAAGAAACAGCGCAAAGCCGATGCATGCGTAGTTGAAAAGCTTCAGGCTCGACGCCCATTCAATGAGAGCGAGATGGCGCGCGGAGTATTCGAGAAGCATGGCTTCATGAATCATGGTGAGTTCGAGGTGCGTGGCGGGATTGTCGATGGGGATGCGGGCGTTCTCCGCGAGCAGCACCATCACAAACGCGATGGCGGCGAAGATCACGCTGGGATCGATGACGGAGGGATGTGTGGCGTAGCCGTCCACGAGGCTCGGCAATGCGGTGCTGCCGTACAGTAGAAACGCGTTGAAAAGCACCATCAGCAGCGCCGGTTCGGCGAGGAAGCCGATCATCATCTCGCGGCGCGCCCCCAGCGATCCGAAGGCCGTCCCGATGTCCATGGCCGCAAGCGCCATGAAGACGCGCGCGGTGGCGAAGAGACCGATGAGCGCGATGGCGTCGGCCGCCTGTGCGAAGGGCAGGTCGGTGGCCAGCGAAGGAATGATGGCCGCGGCCAGCACCATGGTTCCGAACAGCACATAAGGCGCGGTCCGAAACAGCGGCGAAGCATCCGCTGCCAGAGCCGCATCCTTGTGGAAGAGCTTGCGCAGCATGCGATACGGCTGGGTGAGCGGCGGTGCCATCCGGTTCTGCATCCAGGCGCGGCATTGCGCAATCCATCCCGTAAACAGAGGGGCGATTGCGATGGCCAAGACCACTTCGCCGAACTGCCGTACCAGCGTGATGCCTCTCATAGGACAAACACCAGCAGACCCAGCAGAGTGAGAAAGCTGAAGAGCAGATAGATGGAGAGACGCCCCCCTTGCAACACACCGATGGCATCCGACAGTCGCTGCGCTCCTCGCGCAACGGGAAGATAGATCGTGCGCCAAATGCGATCTTCGATGTGGATACGGTACCGGGGCTCGCTGTCAGAGGGCGACGGCAGCTCGCGCTCCATGCGAAAGAACGCGCCGAACATGTGACGAATGGGCTGCCCGAACCCCTCGGCCGTGTCCTGCATGCGCGCGGTCTGCCACGGATAGCCGCAGTCCCATGGCGCCGTTCTGCGCACGCGGCCATGGGCAAGCAGACGCACCACGAGGAAGGTCACGCCGATCACGCCCACGATGCCCAAAAGAAGGATCAGGCCGCTGTAGGATGCCTGCTCCGGTGCAATCGGCGCAATCCGCCAGATCGAGACGGATGGAGCGACGGCCCGACCCACGAGCAGGCCGGTCACCGCGCCTGCCACACGCAGAGCAAGCTGCGGCAGAACGCCGATGACGACGCATCCCGCGGCGAGCCACACCAATCCACACCGCTCCAGCCAATTGGCGTCGTGCGCCTCCGCGAGCGAGGGTTCGCGCGGCTGGCCAAGAAAGATGATGCCGTAAAACTTCACCATCACGTAGGCCGCGAGAGCAAAGGTCAGCGCCAGAGCCGCAGCTCCCAGCGGGATAAGCATGTTGAAGAATGGGTAGGGGAGCTGAGGCGTAAACAGAAACGACTGCAGGAGCAGCCATTCCGAAACAAAGCCATTGAGTGGCGGCAGGCCGGCGATGGCGAGGGTCCCAACCAGCGCCAGCGCCGCCACCCAGGGCATGTGGCGGATGAGCCCGCCGAGTTTACCCAGGCTACGCTGCTTTGTTGCGTGCAGCACATTGCCGGTAGCGAGAAAGAGCAGGCTCTTGAAGAATGCGTGATTGAGCGCGTGAATCAAGGCGGCGGCCATGGCGAGAGCCGCAAAGAGTGGCATGTTTCCGGCTGCAAAGACAATGGAAAGGCCGATCCCGGTGAAGATCAAGCCGATGTTTTCGATCGAAGAGTAGGCCAGAAGGCGCTTCATGTCTGTCTGCACGGCGGCAAAGACGGCGCCATAGAGGGCGGAAAAGAGGCCGAGAACAAGCACCAGCACACCCCACTGCCAGTACCGGACGTGAAGCAGATCGAAGCTGACACGCAGCATCCCGTAGACGGCCGTTTTCAGCATCAGGCCGCTCATCATGGCGGAGACCGGCGAGGGTGCGGCGGGGTGCGCTTCCGGCAGCCACACATGCAAGGGAACCAGGCCCGCCTTGGCTCCAAAACCCGCGAGCGCCAGGAGGAATGCCACAGTGGCCCAGGAGGGCGCGAGCGATGTGCTGCGCATGGCATCGAAGGTCAACTGCCCGTTCCCGTTCTGCATTACGCCGAAGCTGAAGAGGATGCAGATGGCGCCCAGATGGGCCATAAGCAGATAGAGAAAGCCCGCGCGCCGAATCTCAGGAATGCGATGCTGCGAGGTGACCAGAAAGTACGAACTAATGGCCATCGTCTCCCAGGCCATCAGGAACAGATAGGCGTCGTCGGCGAGAATGACAACGGCCATGCTGGCCAGGAACACGTGATACTGCAGCCCCAGCAGGCCCGGAGCGGTGCCTTCGCCGGCTCGAAAGTATCCGGCTGCGAAGGTGGAGATTCCGGTCCCCGCCAGTCCCAGCAGCAGCAGGAAGAAAGCGGACAGCGCATCCAGGCGCAAATGGAAGGGAAGATCGGGCAGGCCGATCGGAACTGTGAGGACTTGCGCGGCCTGGCCGGTGGCCAGAAAGCGTCCGGCCAGAAGCGCGAGACCTATACAGACCAAAGTCCCGAGCGGAAACAGTTGATGCGCAACTACGCGAAGGCTGCGAGGCCGAAGCAATCCGGCAAGGCCAAGCATGGCCCAGGCTGCTATGAGCAGCAGCACGGAGTTCAGCTCGTGGCCACGGGAAGACGCCGTGATGATCGAAATCCAGAAGTGGGCGTTCAAAAAAATCCTCGGTACCGCCATCCGATATCCACGGCAAAGACAACTTCACTGCTCAAGCGGCGCCAGCCGTAACGCAATGTGCAAAGATTGCGGCTGAACCTCACTCGACCTTTTCCCGCGGAGCCTGATCCATCTCATGCAGCATTTCCAGGGCTTCGTTCAAATTCTTATGGAAATAACTGCGCATCAGACCCAGCACTTGGAGAATGATGGGGTCGCGCACCGAATAGAAGACCTGGTTGCCTGCCTTTCGATTCGCAACCAGGTGTTTGGTGCGCAGCACCGCCAGATGCTGGGAGACGTTTGCCTGCTCCATACCGAGTCTCTCGATTAACTCGCCGGCAGAAGACTCACCCTCCCCGAGCAGCTCGATGATGGCGATACGGGTCGGGTGGGCGAGCGCCTGGAAGATATCGGCTTTGAAGCGGCGGAGTGAGTCTGGCATGGCTATCGATTCTTTAATTTAGTATATTCGATCTTTCTTATATATAGCATCGAATTATGCAAAATCTGCCACCTATGTTTTTGGGGATTCCGGAGCAAGCCCGTCCTTTCCACACCTCGTCGCTCATAACTGCCCTGCCGCCTTCAGGTCGGCGGCAAACGAGGCGAGCGACATTACGAGCGTCAAAGGCTTGCCGCTCAAAGGCACAGCGCCGTAACTGGCGTACCATCGGGCCGCGCGATCGTTCTTCGCATCGATAATGAGCACAACGCCGCCGACCTCAGCCGAAGCGCGCAGGCAGCGCCGCGCGGCGGCGGCGAGGAGTTGGCCGCCGATACCTTGGCCCTGGCAACGCAGGTCTGTAGCAATGCGCGCGAGCCGGAACCCGGGCACATCGTGCCGGGCGAGGCCGCGGCGAACCGTCTCCGGCGTGTCAGCGTAGGCCAGAGCGCCCGGAGCCAGGCTGTAGAAACCAAGAATGCTCTTGTTGTCTGCGTTATCAATTGCGAGAAAGGTCTTCGCGGCACCAGATTCATGGCTTTGGCGGGCGTAACGCTCGAAGAAGTCATTCATGGCCGGATCGCCACAATCGAAAGACTTCCGATCATGCTTTTTCGAGATTGGCTCTTCGTGCCAGGCGGGAACGCTCATCGCCGTTTCCGCGTGGGCTTTGGCATTCGAGCGATGGCTGCCCGCAGCTTAGCATTCGGCGCTGGCGGATTTTCGAGCAGGTTCAGCACCAAAAGGCTGTCACGCTCGGACAAGACGATACGTTCCGACTCCTCGATCACCGCCTTGGCCTCCCGCAAGGCGGGTTGGAGAACAAACTCCGTCAGGTCCGTGTGCCTCAACGCCGCAGCGCGCACGAGCGTAGCCTTTTGTTCCGGTCGCAGCCGGAGGTTCATTCGTGGGTTGTCGTCCACGGCCACTCTAGGCATCGATTCCTCCTCGTGTACTTATTAAAAGCGTACATGGATCTGAGGAGCTTGTCCAGACTCGCCTCCGGCGCGGATGAGGCTGCTCATACTCCACGCTTGCTGGTGGCAGAGTTTGTGAGAACCAGTACGATGCGGCCGGGAACCACGGCCGTAATGTTCGGACGTCGGTATTGCGAGGGTGAGGTCCCCTGACTGGATTGGGGCGGCCGAAGTCAAGCTGATGTACGACGTTATTGTTCCGCTCGGATCCAACGGGCAGAACACACGAGTTGCTTCCGTGCGGGCTGCTTTTGGGGTGATCCGCTTGATGACCTGGTCAATATCAAATGTGCGAAATAATAGCGTACGTTATCAAAACTTCTTCCCCGCAAAAAGGGCGCAGGTATTTCGGGGCTCATTCGTTGTCGAACGATTAGAAATCGTAGCGCAGGGCGAACTGCATTACGCGCGGCTGGCTCAGTTCACTGGTGGCGATGCCCAGACTTCCCTCGGTCAGAACCGAATTAATCAATTCGGGATCGAAGCGCACCGTGTTGGTCACGTTATAGACCTCCCAGTCGAATTTCAGCGTGCTCTTTTCATACACCTTCCAGGACTTCGTCAAGCCCGAGTCGATGTCGAAAACTCCGTCGCCGCGGAAGTTGTTGCGCTCGCCCGCCTCGCCCGGATAGGGCAGCCGAACGTTGCCGGCGGGGCCTGTTTGGC
Source organism: uncultured Acidobacteriaceae bacterium (assembly GCA_963725975.1). Lineage (GTDB taxonomy): Bacteria > Acidobacteriota > Terriglobia > Terriglobales > Acidobacteriaceae > Telmatobacter. Next base: position 61,188 of record CAVSBA010000003.1, read on the forward strand.
CGGGACAGACCATGCCGCCACAGGAGATGCTGTTGTTGATCGCGTCGGCATTGTCGAAGAACTGCGGGTTCCCGGTGGAATCGAAATGCCGCCGGAGTTTCACCGGCCCGGTGGTCACAGCGAAGCTCCCAACCTGCCAGTCGGTCGTGTAGCCAGGCTCGAAGAGCGAGAAGGGCAGTCCGCTGGTGATGCGGCCGATTCCCGACCACTGCCAACCGCCCGCCAATGCGCTCACAAGGCGGTTGGCATTGCCGCCAAAAGCTTTCCCGTGGCCAAACGGCATCTCATACACCCAGTCCAGCGTCACCAACTGCCGGGTGTCGAAATCCGACGTTGCGCGGTTCAGTTGCGGATTCCAGGTGTTCAGGATCTCGCTGTAGGAAAAGCCCGCAGTGCCGGTGCCGACTTCCGTGCTGCGCTCCGCACTTGACCCCTCGTCGATCGAATGCGAGAAGGTGTAGCTCACATCCATCTCCAGCCCGTGGCTGGCGGGATGCCGCAGGGTAATTTGCCCGGAGTTGTAGTAGCTCATGCCAATGGACGACAGAGCATAGAGCGAGGAAAACTGCTCCTGCCAGAAGTGCGGCTGCCAGTTGGCCGGCGCGGGATAGAATCCGAAGCCAGTGGAGGCGGGGCCGTAGAAATCCAGATCGGATAGCGCCGTGGTCGCCCCCAGGTTGGAGCGGTATGGCGCCCACTCATTGTTGTAGATGGCCTGCGTGGCGCTTTCACCCGTATAGTCGAAGTCCACCATCCAGGGGAAGACGTCTTCGAAATATGGGATTGAGGGCACATTGACGATGCTGCCAGTCCCGGCCGCGTTCACTCCGTAATTCCCGTTGTTCACGTCCACCAGATGCGACAACTCTGCGCCCGCGCTGTAGTAACTTCCGCCGCCGCCCGGATCGACGTAATTGACCGGCTCGGCAAGGTCGACTTGTTCCAGCAGATGCCGGCCCATGGTTCCGACGTAATCCGTCTCCAGCGTCCATCCACCCGCAAACTGGTGCTGGATCGACAGGTTGAAGGCTTCCGTGTAGGGAGTCTTGATCTTGCTGTCCAGCCCCCAGGTGACGGCAAAACCCTGAGCCACATTGCTGGGCGGCGCATACGGATACGCCAATACTGACGGTGGTGCGCCGGTGCTGAAGGGTAGAGTGGTGGAATTGACGAAGCGCGGCGAGCTTTCGGAGTCGTATGTCGCCGCGGGATTCGTAATGGAAGTGCTCAGTCCGTACGAACCATGCTGGTCGAAGGCGTTCACCAGCGCCTCGCCGTAGTGATCGTAATACATGCCGAAGCCTGCGCGGATCGAGGTATTCGAATCCGGCGAGTACGCGATGGCCAGACGCGGCGCTATGTTGTCATTCGACCTCGGCCAGTATCCCGGTTTGCCGTAGTGGGGGCCGGACGGCGCGAAGGAGAGATTCGGCTCGTAGATTTGTCCCTGCTGCGCCGCCTGTTCGCGCTCCTGATACCACGTGTGCGTGTCGATGGTGGGCGCCACCTGCTGCCCGCTGGTCTCCGACGGCGTGCCCAGGATCGTGTGGCGGATGCCGAACGTGATCATGAGATTCGGCAGCGCCTGCCAGGCATCCTGCAAATAGTACTCGTTTTCAACCGACGCAAAGTGCCGCACAAGGGCCAGTCCATCCGCCAGCAGCGAGCCTGACGTTGCGCTGGTGACCTGGTAGTTTTCATCGTTCGTCACCTCCGGGATATCGCCCACCAGGTTCGCATAGGCAATCACGTAGGAGTTTTGAAAACCGCCGGGCACAGCGTCATATCCCGGCGGAGTCCCGCCCAGCCAGTACGGATTTGAATTCCCCGTGTTGAACGAATTGGCGTTGTTCGACTCATTCATGTGAATGAACCGCAGGTTCACGCCAAACTGAAAGTCATGATGGCCGTGATTCCAGTTGAAATTGTCCACGATGTTGTTCACCGGGACCGAGGTGACGTTGGTGGGTGTCTCCGCCGTCGTCGTCGGCATGAATCGGAATGAGGTGTAATCGGCGGTCTGGAGTCCGCGATTGCTGTATCCCTGGCGGATAAAGCCGTAGCGAATATCGTTCACCATGTGGGGGTTGATGGACCAGGTATCGCCGGCGATGATGCCCTTGGTGTTGTCCTCATAGACGCTGGACGCCGCCTGGCCGGGGAAATTTTCCACAGCGTCGGTGGTGTCTTTCTGGAACTGGCCGTGGACAAAAATCTGGTGCTTCTGATTGGGCGTGTAGTCCAGCCGAAGGAGGGACGTATTCAGTGACTGCGGGTTGGGCGACTCGAACGCATAGGAACCGGTGTTCAGCCCATCCCCCACCAGCGTTCCGTTGGCCACCGGCAGGGAGTTGAAATAGGTCAGAGCGTATGAATCCGGCCCCGGACCGGGCGCATACTGCGAGCTGTTGCATCCACCCTCTCCGACGCATCCCGCATCCAGCGCTGCCACATCCGCCGGGGACATAATTGTGCCTGGGTACTGCAGATAACCCTGATCGTAGAGTGCTGTCGGGTTCGCGTTTCCCTGTGCAAGTCCTGAGATTCCCGATATCACTTCCTGGTCTTCCGCTTTTCGGGTGCCCTCGTAGTTGGCGAAGAAGAAGAGCTTGTTCCTGCGGATCGGGCCGCCCACATCCACTCCAAAGATGTTACGGATCAGCTTGCCGGGAACATTGGCCGAGCCGCTCCCCAGTTCCGACTGCTTGTTGAACCAGTCGTTGGCCACGGTAAGCGTCGGCCGGTTGTACCAATACACCCCGCCATGGAAATGGTTGGTCCCGGATTTGGTAACCATGTTGGCCTGAGCACCCGCAGAACCTCCTTCGTCGGCGTTGCTGTTGCCCGTGGTCACGCGGAACTCTTCGATGGAGTCCTGGGTTTCGCGCAGTACTCCCGTAAAGGCATAGCCATACGCGATGTCGTTGTCATCAACACCGTCGATGGTTACGTCGCCCTGGTCAGAACGCACGCCGTTGACGACGCCGCTGCGGCTGTCGCCGCCCGGGTTTGATTCCGATGCGCTCAGCGTGGGCGGCAGATAGAGCACTCCCGGCTGCAGCGACAGCAGGTCCGGCACGTTGCGCGTCTCACTGGGCAGCGCCTCGATCAGCGTGCTGCCCATCGCATTCCCCAGCGAGGCGTCGGTGGTGTTCAAGGTCTGTGCGGCCGCGCTCACGTTCACCACCTGCGATACGTTTTTCAGCGTCATTTGGAAGTTCACCGTCGCCGGCTGGCTCACCAGCAGCGTGGCAACCTTGCTCTGATTGCCGAATCCCGGCGCCTGCACGGTGATGGTGTAGCCGGCCGGAGGAATCGTGGTGAATACGTATGTGCCCGACGCATCCGACGTGGCGGTAAACTTCTGGCCATTGGCGGGGTCCGCGATCATGACTTTTGCGCCGGGAATGACCGCTCCGCTTGGATCCTTAATGACTCCACGCAGAGAAGTCGTTGTAGTCTGGGCCACGGACTTTACGGCGAAGACAAGCAGGAACGCAAGCGCGACGGCTGCGATGCAGTGTTTGGTCACTGTTTCCTCCCCAAGAAATACGACGATCCTGGCCGGGGAATCTCGGCGCATCCGCTACGCGGGGGATGGGTCACCTATTGTCTATCAAGTTAAGAAATACGACAGATACGACGATACTGGCCAGGGAGCCGCGGCGATTCCCGGTCGCGCTGCCTAGCGGCTCAGCCGATCATGGTATACCACGTTAATCAATTTTGATGATAAATTCAAGCGAATTGCCGCCCGGTGCTCTCTAATATCCTTCCAGCACAAGTTTGCCGCGCGTGCGGCCGCTCCCCATCAGCGCATGCGCCTTCTTGCACAGCGAAGCCGTTGATCGGCTTCTCACGGCAAAATAAATTTCCTCCTCTTACGCCCGCATACTTCTCGGCCAGTGACAGCAGTGTCGGGAGCAAAAAACAGGCTTGATTACGTTGTGGGATCAAGGCTTCACAGGCTGCGGAAAAACCCGGTGCGATGAGTTTTGTAACAAGGGCACGGCTTCAGCCGGGCCACTAAAGTCTGCAAAACGAACGAGGGATTCAGCCCCTGCTGCATCCTCCTTCGCACCATTGCCTGATGCGGGGAGTTTTCCGCAGCCTCTTCAGCCATTCCCGTAGACCGGGATGGAAGCACCGTGGATGGACTTGGCGACGTCACTCGACAGAAAAAGAATCACCTGCGCAATGTCCTCCGGCTTGGGCCATAAGCCAAAATCGGAGTTCGGCATGGCGCGCCGGTTTGCCGGTGTATCGATGATGCTGGGAAGGATTGAATTCACCCGCACCCCGGTGCCCTTGGCATCCTCCGCAAGCGAATCCATGAGCGCCACTGCGGCCGCTTTGGACGCTGCATACGGGGCAGCACCGGCGCCGTGATCGAACGCTGCCTTGGCCGCAACGTTCACAATGGACCCGTGTCCTGCCTTCAGCATGATAGGCAATGCAGCGCGCGCCAGGGCGAAACCTGACCGCAAATTGAGGCCCAGCATGCGATCGAGGACGCTTGTCTCCAGATCCCATAGCTTTACGCCGCCAGCGTAGCCGCCTACCGTATTGACCAAGGCGTCCACTGCGCCATGCTGCTTCACGACTGCATCGAAAAGAGCGGCGACTGCAGACTCATCGGTAACATCAACCGAGTATCCCTCAAGGGAGGGCTGATTCGGAGCAACCAGTTCTTTCAGCGCCCGAAACTCGGTCTCATTGTGATACGTGACGACCACACTTGCCCCTGCGTCCAGGAAGCCGAGGCTTACCGCCTTGCCCAAGCCGCCCGTGCCCCCGGCAACCACAACCACCTTGCCCGAAAACTCGATATTCATGTGGCCTCCGTGCCGGAGTATTCCGAACCAGCAAACTTCTTGAATAATAAATCCTGCACTGTCGCCCTTACTTTAAGGCGGCTCTCTTCAGAGCCCTTATCTTAATGGACGCAGCGATCGAGGGCGTCTCCTCTGCGTTGTGGGCGACGATGGCAACCTGAAAACCCTGCCGCGCGGCATCGAAAGGAATGTGTTGCGCCTCTAAGCTCATCCTGCGAATATGCGGTTCCTATGGCTTGTTCGCAACTGAGATGACTGCCCAATCTCTGCAATAGTCGCGGCTTGATGTTCGCTGATACGAAAGTATCGATCGGTACGTTCGTCCAATGGCCGCGCGATATCTTCTCTGGCTTAATCCCTACAGCACCTTGACGACGATTGTCGTGTGCCGCACGGAGGTGTGGACCTGGAGGCGGCTGGCGTCGACGACACCGCTTTCATCCGGTCAACTTTCATCAGGTCAACTGTCGAAGGAGTCAGAAGTTGGGAAAGTACACCGAATTCGAAACCCGCACACAGCCTTGGTTCGATGAGTCCAATTTCAAAGGGTTCAACTTTGCCATCCCCATGAAAACCCTGGTGATCTACTGCGTTGATCCGCGCGCATCCGATATCCCGCAGGTGGTCGCCAAGTATTTTGGGGACGAGGTCTACCCAGGCGAGATGATTCTCGACAAAGCCGGCAACCGCGCTGGTTCCACGCGGACCCTATTCACGGTGACGAATGGGGGCGGCCGTGCCGCCACCGCTCTGATGACGGTAGCGGAAATGGATTACTTGTTTCACGTTCAAAACGTGGTTGTCGTTCACCACTCTTTCTGCGGCACTTCTTCCTACATGCCTGAGCGCCTCCTCAAGAAGTTCCACGATCAGTATCACGCTAAGATCTCGACGTTGTTTGATCACGATAGCCTGGCCATTCCGGATTTCGAGAAGTCGCTCCGGTATGACCTGGAGCTGCTTCGCTCCAGCCCGGCAGTGCCGAAGCATGTCAAGCTCTTCGGCTTCTTCTACGAGATCAACTCCGGCCAGTTGACCGAGGTGTTGCGGGATATACCTGCATTGGTAGCTGCGTAAATAAGCGAGCACGGCGGCCCGACAGCGCGCGCCACATTGCCATAACGCTTTTCGATTCCAGACTTTGGGATGGAGAGTTGTTTTTGGCTTGTGCTCGTCCAATGGAGTCGTCGCGCTTCTGCCAAATTTATCCTGAACCGTCGGTCGCCCTGGCATTGAAAGGAGTACCGGATGGACGGCACAAATGGACTTAGGGAAGCGACACGCGTGACCGCTCCTGTCGCGTCGAACGCGCTTAGTGTGAACGTTTTTACCGCCCCGGGAAAGGCTATGGTCGGCGAGCGGCCGAGGCCCTTCGGCGAAGCGCTCGGCTTTGACCCGATCACATCGACTTTAATCTTCGGCGAGCACGACGCGGTGCTGGTCGACGCAATGATGACAGTGGCTGAGGCCGAGGCTCTCGCGGATTGGGTTGCTCTGCATAACCGCAACCTGGAGACCATCTATATTACGCACGGTCATTTCGACCACTTCTACGGTCTGAGCATTCTGCTCGACCGTTTCCCGGGCGCTCGGGCTATTGCAACGCCCAAGACGATGAACGCTATGCAGATGTCTTTCACTCCTACAGTGGAGCGGTTAGCCCGCCGGTTGTTTCCTGGACAAGTGCCCACCAAGTTGGTTGCACCTGAGCCCTACGACCACGACACGTTCACTCTCGAGGGCCAAGAATTGCGTATCATCGAGCAGGGCGCCACCGATAGTTCTGACACGACGTCTCTGTACCTTCCATCGATCGGCCTGATCGTCGCCGGCGACGTTGTGTACAACCAATGCCGCATCTACGTCGGCGACACCACCCCCGAGAGCCGAAAGAACTGGATCGCGGCGCTGGACCGGTTAGCGGCGCTGAACCCAGCGATTGTTGTCGCCGGTCACAAGAAGCCTGGCGCGCCCGACTCTCCTTTGGCGATTCAGGAAACCAGGCGTTACCTCGAAGACTTCGATCGGCTGCAGAAAACCGCGACGTCGGACCAGGCGCTGTTCGATCAGATGACGGAGCTATACCCGCATTGGGTGGCCAATCAGTCGTGGTTGATGTTCGGATTCCCGATGCCATAACTTACATCAACCGCTGACGCCAATGTTTCCTCGCGCATGATCGCGTGCCGTCGGATAGCCGCCGATGTTGCCGGCAATCTCCCACCACTCATCCGACGAAACTCAGGGGCCGGTGCGACTCACCGCTTTTCGTACGGGTGGAAGATGTAGTCCTTCCCCTTTACAGCCGTATGGCACGCATTGCCGCAGTTGGACAGGCTTGTAGGGTCGGCCGTGAACTTGTTGGATGCGGCATCGAAGTTGAACACTGCGTATCCCCACCCTCCGCTTGTCGGAAATCTCTTACTGTTCTTTTCCATGACGAAAGCTTGGGTAAACACGTTCGGCACATCCACGGCAAATTGTGCCTCGGTGCTCTTCTTCGGCTTCCACTGAAGCTTGACGATCATGGATCCGTCCGGGAAGGGCTGACCGTCGCCGGGAACGCCGGCCTTGAACGCGTTGATCATGGACGGATTGGCAACTATCACTTTGAGCACTTGGTCGGTCCGGGCAGAAGAAACCAGGGCCCAGTCTTCGTATCCCCTGAAGTCGGAGAATGCGATCCCGCTCGGTGACTTCAGCGAATACTTATCCTGGGCGTAAACGGCCGTAGCAATGAGTGCGGCAATCGCTGCCGCGACTGTCGTGACGACAGTCAAGCCGGCGATACGTTCCATAGGTCTGCGCGTTTCCATCGTCTGTTTTTGTTGCTTTCGCGTCGAAGACTCTATCGCACGTTCAAACATGGGGCAATCTCCCTCAGCCGCATCAATATACAACTCCAGTGGTTGCGATTAGACCAGAGGCCAGGGGAGCAAACAATCGGACAGTAGTATCGACGATACCTTCGTACAAGTGTGCAGCAGACTGACGCTCACTTATGATCATTTCCGGAGGATAGTTGGATCTGTGCTGATAAGTGGGATTCGGCGCTTCGATCTCCTGCCTGTCGTCAGTGAGCGCGAGTCCGTTGCTGAATACCGCTCGTCGTCGCCGCATGATATGCTTGTTGTCACTTGGAGCACGACATTCGAGGCTTGCTGGCCCGTCGGACTTCCCCGCAAGATTCTCTGAGAGCCAATCTGCTGCTCCATTTCAACCACATTCTGTCGTCAACTACGAGCCCTGCGCAGCGCATTTGATCGAATCCGTGTTCGCCGTCGGCGGCGAGATCGGTGGACGTATGCGAGCGTTCAATTGGTCCAATATGATGAGAGCGTGCTTTGTTGCGGGAATCCATCCCGGCCGAGCCTTTGACGATGCGTACCGCCAGTTCGTGTATCGGATTACCGAACAGATCACGATCGGGCTGACCAGCGCCCGCGCTTATGAGCAGGAGCGCCAACGGGCGGAGGCTCTGGCCGAGCTCGACCGTGCCAAGACGGCGTTTTTCAGCAACGTCAGCCACGAATTCCGAACCCCGCTGACGCTGATGCTCGGTCCGCTTGAAGAAGTGCAGAAGGAAGCGAGCGAGCGTCTCAGTCCTGAGCGTCAGGAGTTGCTGGTCACGGTGCATCGGAACGGCCTCAGATTGCTCAAGCTCGTGAACACGCTTCTGGACTTCTCGCGTATTGAAGCTGGACGTGTGCAGGCGTCCTATCAGCCGACAGACCTGGCCACTTTCACGACAGAAATCGCAAGCGCGTTCGATTCGGCGATGAAGATCGCCGGGCTCCGTTTCTCAGTCGAGTGCCTGCCAATCGCCGACTCGGTGTATGTGGACCGCGACATGTGGGAGAAGATCGTATTGAATCTGCTCTCCAATGCATACAAGTTCACATTCACGGGCGAAGTCGCGCTCACTTTGAAGCCGGTGGAGGGCGCAGTGGAGCTGCAGGTCCGCGACACGGGCGCGGGAATTCCCGAAGAACATCGCGAGCAGGTGTTCGAACGCTTTCACCGCATCGAGGGCACCCAGGCCCGGACATACGAAGGCACAGGGATCGGATTGGCACTCGTTCAGGAACTGGTGAAACTACACCGTGGCAATATTCGGGTGGAGAGCGCCGTAGGCGTCGGCAGCACATTCACCGTGACGATTCCGAGCGGCAAGGAGCATCTACCGGCGGAGCGCATTCATGCCCCACAAGTCGCTCGCCTCCACCACGATTCGAGCCGAAGCTTATGTCGACGAGGCACGACACTGGTCGGGAAATAAATCGGGAACGGCGGCCGACGCGGCAACAGATCCCAAACTGGCGTCGCCAGCACCCTCGCCCGAGCCCTCGCCAAACGCAAAACGCGAACCGATCGTCCTGGCCGATGACAATGCGGACATGCGCCAGTACCTCACTCGCCTTTTGAGCAGGCGATATGAGGTGCACGCGGTTGCTGACGGCCGTCAGGCGTTGGAAGCAACACAGCAATTGCGCCCCGCTCTTGTGCTGGCGGACGTGATGATGCCGCATCTCGATGGGTTTGGTTTGCTGCGAGCGATTCGCGAAGATTCAGCCGTCGCCGGCACGCCAGTGATCCTGGTGTCGGCGCGGGCGGGCGAAGAGTCGCGCGTGGAAGGACTCGAGGCCGACGCCGACGACTATCTCATCAAGCCGTTTGCAGCGCGGGAGTTGCTGGCGCGCGTGGCTGCGCATGTCAAAATGTCCAAACTTCGCCGCGAGACTGCGGAGCGCGAAGAACGGATGCGCAGCGAGGCGGAACTCGAACGCGAGAAACTGCGGGCCAGCGAAGAACGGTTGGCGGAGACGAGCCGCCTTTACAGTGAACTGCAACGCAGCCAAGCATTCCTTGCGCAAGGGCAAAAAATTAGCCACACGGGCAGCTTCGGCAGGAACATTCTCAGCGAAAAACTCTATTGGTCGGAAGAAACATACGAAATCTATGAGCTTGAACGATCCGTTGAGCCAACGCTGGGGTGGCTGATTCAGCGAATACATCCCGAGGATAGAGTTCGAGTGCAGCAGACGATCGAATCTGCGATCCATCAAAGGACAGGTTTCGATATTGAATATCGGCTACTGACGCTGGGCGGTTCGGTAAAGTATTTGCATGTTGTAGTTCAAGCACAAGAGGATCCGTCCGGGGAGTTGGAATTTCTGGGCGCCGTCACGGACATCACCGAACGCAAGCGGGCCGAGGAGGCATTGCGCCAGGCGCAGGGCGATCTTGCACGCATCAATCGCGCGACAACCATGGGAGAGTTGACGGCGTCCCTGGCTCATGAAATCAGTCAACCGATCAACGGCGCCATGACCAATGCCAAGGTCGGACTGCGAACGCTCGGGAGGGATAATCCCAATCTCGATGAGGTGCGCGGGGCTTTTGCCAGAATCGTAAGGGACGCACAACGTGCTACAGAGATTATTGGCAGGATTCGCTCACAGTTTGAGAAGAGCGCCCCAAATCAACAGACGGTTGATGTAAACGAGATCATTCCAGAAACCCTTGCTCTTTTGCGTGACCAGGCAATGCGGTACAACATATCGCTTCGTACGGAACTGGCGGTCGAGCTGCCTCAGATCGTCGGAGATCGCGTGCAATTGCAGCAGGTCATCATGAATCTAATCGTCAACAGCATTGAGGCGATGAAAGACGTTGACGGCATGCGAGAGATGACCATCCGCTCTCAGCAAGCCGAGAGTGAGCAGATTCTTGTTTCGATCAGTGACACCGGCATAGGCATCCCGCCGCAACTTGCGGAACAGATTTTCGACCCATTCTTCACGACGAAAGCTCACGGCACGGGCATGGGACTACGCATTAGCCGGTCAATCATTGAGTCTCACGGTGGCCGCTTGTGGGCGGTCGGTTCCTCTGGACGCGGCGCGACGTTTCACTTGAACCTACCTGCCGCAACCCAGGGCCATTGATAAATCCAGCCAAAGCTTTGCTGACGGGTGCGTGATCACTTCGGATCAATTGTCCTCCGGGCTCGGACAATTGCTCAGACACCAAAACGGCAAATTCGCCAAAGGTTCTTGCACTGGTCCGAGCAGCCGGGTATGGAAGATGATCTACCTCAATGTGCGTCAGCCTTGCGAGGTAGCAGCAGCGCTCGCCGATCGCAAGGCAGCAAGCGCGGAGTTCGGTTCGGCCGCAAACTGGTTGCGATGGTCTGCAAGATAGTTATGAACATCCGAGATAACTACGGAACCTTCGCCGACCGCGGAGGCCACGCGCTTCACGGATTTGGAGCGCACATCGCCGACCGCAAACATGCCCGGTACGCTGGTTGCATAAGGAGTGCTCTCAAAGCCGTCTGTACCGCCGGTGAGAATGAAGCCCTTCTTATCCAGCCGCACCGTGCCGAAGAGCCATCCTGAGTTTGGCTCGGCGCCGATCATCGCGAAGATACTCTCAATTGGTTTTACGATCGACTCACCGGTTTCGCGATTGATCCAGGTGACGCTTTCGAGAGAAGATCGGCCTTCGAGCTTCACAATTTCGGATTGAGCATAGAGGGTGATGTGCGACGAGTTCTCGATGCGCGAGACAAGATACTGCGACATTGTGCTGGCCAGCGATTTGCCGCGCACGATGTGATGCACATGCTTGGCGACGCCCGATAGAAATATAGCGGCCTGCCCCGCTGAGTTGCCGCCTCCCACTACGATGACTTCCTTTTCGCGGCAAAACGCCGACTCCATCGCAGTCGCTGCGTAATAAATTCCGCAGTTTTCAAAGCGCCCGTAGTTCTCTACTGAAAGCTTGCGATACTGCGCGCCGGACGCCACAACAACAGACCTTGAACGGACGGGGATGCCACCGGCAAGTGTCAGCCTGTGGATGCCATCGACCTGTTCCGCCGTGATGGTCTCTCTGGAGATGGCGAAGCGCACACCGAACTTTAATGCCTGCAACTGGGCGCGGCTCGCGAGACGCTGACCGGAGATCCCGGTTGGGAAGCCGAGATAGTTTTCGATCTTGGAACTGGTGCCTGCCTGTCCGCCAGGAGCGGTGCTTTCAATCACAATTGTGCACAGCCCCTCCGAGGCAGCATAGACAGCGGCTGCGAGACCAGAAGGGCCAGCGCCGACGACGGCCACGTCGTAGATCATTTCGGGATCAGGAAGTTCGGTAATGCCTAGCTCGTCGGCGAGTTGCGTGATGGTCGGCCGATGCAAGATACGGCCATCGGAGAGGATCACTGCCGGCAGCGTGGATTCATGATCGGACAGGTCATCGTCGGGCAGTGAGACTTCCTCAGCGGGCTCCTCGACGATCCTGTGCGGATAGCTATTGCGGATAAGGAAGCGCTGCAGTTCTGTGGTCTCAGCATCGTTGGCACGCCCCATTAGTACAACGCCGCTGGTCTCTTCGCCGAGGATGCCAATGCGGCGCCAGATGGTCGCAGAGGTGATAAGGTTTGCGATATCGCCTTCCGCGCGCATGAGTTTTTGCAACTCATTGCGCGGTATGCGGAGAAGGCGGCTCTCCTTGACCGTTCGTGCTTCTACAAGCGATCCCTGTGAGGTGAGAAGGTTTAACTCACCGGAGAAGTCAAACCTCTGATGATGGGCTATGATCTTGAACTCGCCATTCCCAGTGGGCAGACAGACGTCGACCTCCCCGTCGAGCACAACGAACATATCGACCTGACGCTCACCGCGGGTGAAGAGCGGGACGTTGGCCGGAAGGGTCTCCTCTCGGGCGAAGGAACGCACGCGCTCGACCATCTCCTCCGTGAGCTTGGGGAATGCGAGGTCCGGACGAAAGTCTGGAGTGTTCCATGCACTGGACTTGCTGTCTCTGTTGTCGGTCATAGCGGTCGGGACCTCCTCGCTGAGCGCGTTAACCCTATTCTAGAGGCGGATTCGGACTCGCAAAACGCATAAATGCAGTGAACAATGGGATCGAGCTCGATTTTGGCCGAGTCGTCGGCGACTGGGACGCTTGGCGGTTTTACGTCAACTTGAAGACTACACTGATCGACTGAGATAGCTCGATGTGAGCGCCCCGCACGCTGATCGCAGAAAGAGAACCATATCCGTCGGGCTGAACCAGGACGGCGCGATGGGAGCGGCGGGGGCCCAAAGAGGAGTGTCTTCGCAAGTAGGAGCGAAATCCGCAGGAATGGAATCTTTTTGCAAAATCTTTGCTTGCAATTTTTGTGAAACCTCAAGTATGCTTGGCTCCTGTCTCAAACCTAGGCGTCCGTTCGACTCCCCGGCAGATATTCAAGAACGGACCCTCCGGTTCCCCCCTTTTCCCCACCGGCCTCGTTGTAGGAGGTTTCCAAGGTGTCTTCTTCACTGCGTACGCTGCTGCTGTACGATCTGCTCGCCCCGGAGTTCCTGGCGGGATTCACGTTTCCGTCTTTCATTGATAATTACTTGAAATTGCTCGCGGTCTCGGACCTGACGATGACCAGCGACGAAACGAGCGGCAGCTACACGGGCGGCATTCTCTACACGGGGACCGTCTATTTCCCTTCAGCGCCCGGCGACCCGGCCCCGGTGACCACACACACCGATCCCAGCGGCGCTGTTTTCCAGTGGAGCGATGTCAATTTTCAGTTCCGGCTGAGAACGTGGCGGGAGGGATCGTCAGATGTTCAATCCGTAGTGAACGCCGTGAGCGGCATTACCAGCGGCAGCAACACAATCCAGGGTCTGTTCAACAACTTCAATCCCAACTCCGCAGCCCCGCTCAGCAGTCCGGACTATCCCGGACTTCGCTTCCGGCTGGAACTGCTCGTGTCTGTGCTGACGTTTCACATGGGCAGCGATTGGGTTCCAGGGGTGATGGACTCAACTTACCACGTGGTGCAGGACACAACATCAGCGTCAACGGATGTTGAGATCCTGCTGCCGAAAATCACTCTTTGTTATGAGCAAGTGGAGAACTTCTCGCAGGTTCCGTCGTTCTCGCTTGCGTCGTGGGGCAGTTCGGGATTCGATGCGCCGAGCGATCTGGGTGCCGGTCAACTGGTGACCATGCAGCCGCCGCTGGCGTTGCACACGAGCAAGCGTGTGGCGTTCAGCGTGCAAAACATTCTGCTGGACCTAAGTCCGAACGACACTCCGTACGAGATTCTCTCCATGTTCGGAGTGGGCTCGGATTTTACCGGCATTTATATCAAGGCGATGCAGTTCTACTACTCCGATGCGGATAAGGACTTCGCCTTCAACATCTCGGTGCAGGATGCGTTGATCTCGTTCCAGGGGCAGATCTGGCTGGAGGCGGAACTGGACCTGATGTTCGATGCCGCTTCGCATCCCAACTCCGGCGGATTGAACGTTACGCCAAAATTCATCGCCGACAATGTACCCCTTCAGTTTAACGACAGCACGCAGACGAGCGATCCGTCGGACCAGACGAATGTGGTGTACCAGGGCGGCTCCATTGCAGCGCCGCCGAATGTCTACCTGCAACTGATGGTGACGGGCGGCGTTCCGCCGTATGCCTACGATGTTAAGTACACATCGAGCCAGGCGGGAAGTTCGCCGGTGGCGATGTGGGATACAAATCAGAACCAGGCGTACTTTACCCCGCCGACGTTTGCGCCGCCTACGAAAAATGATTCCGGCTCGCTGGTGATCACGATTACGGATTCCACGTCGGGCGCGCCGCTGAAATACACAAACACCTACGCGGTAACCCTGGGGCCGATTCAAGGGACGTTGCCGAACGGTGCGCCCGAAGACACCGCGGTGAATGCGACCATTCCGCTGGCCACGTTCGCCGCGGATGCGCGGCCTTCGGGCATTCCCGCCGGTTATCAGATCGCCTTTGCGCCCAGTTCAACGGGCACGATTGAAACCCTGGTGATTACCGGTTGTTCGAATCCGGTACCGGCGGCCACGGCGACAATTACGCCGCAGGGTGGTTCGGCGGGACCGGCGCAGGCGCTTTCGATCAGTGCGTCGGGAATGGCTATTCTGCCCGTCAATCCGGGCGACAGCATCGCCGTGTCGGTGAATTTCCCGGCACAAAATTCGCCTTCTGGAACCTACAAGCTCTATTTCAATTACGGCGGACCCGTTTCAGATGCGGCGGTGACGAGCTACAGTGCGGGCGCTCCTTCGCCTGACGATCCGATCTTCGACGGCAATACGATTCCCTCCGACATTCAGGGCGATGGGGCAGCGCACAGCGGCGGCGGCGCGTTGACGTATTGGGTGAAGAATGCACTCGACACGACGAAGGCTATCACCATTACCGGCCAGTCGAGTTACGAGGGCTACGACGGAACTCAGGACTCGAGCCAGGCTCTTTCGCAACGGCGCGCCAATGTGGCACAGAGTTTTGTGAAAGCTGCTGCATCGGGTTTGAGCGTGACCGCAACCGGCAATGGGCAGACCGCGGCGCAATCGAGTGGAAGCGTTTCAAACCCGCAGGATCGTGTAGCGGTGGTGGCGGGCACTGCGGTGGCGGGGCAGCCGCAATACAAGCTAACTGGAACACTGGCGCGCGGGGCGACCGCTGCTTCAACGGCGGCGGCAGCTGCACCCACTCCAACCACGCAGCCCAATACACCGCCTGCCGGTTCAAACAGCAGCAAGCCGCCTTCGCTTAAGCGGCTCAGCTTCAGGGTGCGCCTCGAGAAAAATATTCCCGTGATGATGGAAATCTCAGGCGAGATCGACTTCCAGCAGCAGACGCAGAACACATTGCAGAGCGCGTCAGGCAACAACAGCGGCAATCTCGGCATGCAGAATCAGCCGGGCGCGACAGGCAACAAAAATGCTGGGCCGACGGTTGTCGATTTCCTGCTGAACGTAACCTACGATACGGCCACGTGCGATCTGACGGAAACTCTGACGCTGGGGTCGGGACCGGCTTCGCCGAACGGCCTGCTCCAGGTGCAGAACGGGACACCCTCTGCCAGCGGACCGCCGACCAACTTTGACACCTTCAAAAACATTCTCGGTTCGGTGATGATCTTCACCCCCATCATCAATGCTGCGACTACGGCGATTGATCCCGGCAGCACGGGGGAGTGGACGGACGTGGCGCTGAGCCTCGGCCTGCCTATCGCCATCGCGAGCCTCGGCTGGATCAATTCAAGCTTGATCACGCTGTACGGTGGCACTCTTGTGGCGCGGCAGAATGTGCCCTCGGGACTGGGTTCGACGAAATTTACTGCAGCGTCGCTCACGTTCGATTACGGGGTTTCGTTCTGGATCAATGTCTCGCAGCTGGGCATTCAATCGTCGCGCGCGTTAAGTGTCCGCTACAAAGCATTTGGTTTCTCGCTCAATTTCGCAGGCACACCGGCATTCCAGTTTGTTTTCGATACCAGCAAAGGCTACACACTCGATCTGAGCGATCCGTCGCTGTTCAATCTGCCGGGCGGGCTTGGGGATTTGCTTAAGATTGCCGGAGCACGCATCGCGCAGTTCAATCCTCTGACCATTGAAATTGACCTGGTGATCAAGCAGGATCTCGGCGTGATTACGGTGGACGAGTTCCTGATCAAGCTTCCACTCGAGGGCGGCGGCGTTCCGATGATTCTGCCTTCGGGGATACACGTTAATCTTCCCGGCGTGTTGACCGGCGGCGGCAATGTCAAGATTCAGAATGGAGGATTCGAGGGCGGGTTCGACCTGACGCTGGTGGCGCTTTCACTGCGGGTGGCAGCGCAAGTTGGTGTCGAGCCAGTTTCCGACTCGACGGGCCGCAAGGCCACGGCGTTCTATTTGAGCGTCGAAGTCGATTTTCCGACGCCCATTATTCTCGGCGACACGGGGCTCGGCATCTTCGGACTTTACGGGCTGTTTGCGATGCATTACATGCGCAATCTGCCGCCGCAGCAGCCGGGCAATGTATACGGACCGGATTTGCAGTGGCTGATTGATGCCGGTGGCCAACCGCAGGATCTGTTCAATCCGAATCCTCCGTCGCCCGATCTCGATCCGGGGCCTGATCCAACCCAGAACTGGGTGCCGAATCTTGGCAGCTGGGGCTTCGGCGTGGGCGCGCTGCTGGGCACGGTGGACGGCTTCCTGCTGACGATGCGAGGAACGTTCATCCTGACGCTGCCGGGGCCGCAAATCATCATCACCGTCAACCTGATGATCATTGAGCCCATCGATACAGGCGATGGCGGCATCGATCCCGACGGGCTCACGATCGGCATCCTTGGAATTCTTGACCTGGATTTCAACCTGGGACAGATCACGATCGGCGTGAGCATGAATCTCTCGATCGAAGATTTGATTTCGATCGTGGTTCCGATTTCCATCTTCTTCAGCTGGAACGATCCCGATACATGGCATGTGTGGATCGGGACGATTCAGACTCCGATTTCCGCGAACATTCTCGGCATCGTCAAGGGTTCGGGCTTCTTCATGTTCGGCGGGCAGGACATCGACAACTTCCCTCCAGGCAGCAACGGTGTATTGCCCGGCGTGGCAGTGGCGGTCGGCTTCTCGGCTTCGATCATCTGGGGAAGCGAAGACATCGATATCTATTTGGCCGTGGTGGTCAGCGCCTATCTCGGCGTGTCTTTCTCTCCGTCGCTCTTCATCGCCGGCGAAATCAGCCTGAGTGGCAAGCTGCAGTTGTTGATTGTTTCGATTGGCGCTTCGGGCAGCTTCCAGATCACTGCGCCCAATCCGTTCACGCTCAACGTGCAGGTTTGCGGATCGGTTTCATTCTTCTTCTTCAGTGTGTCGGCGTGCTGCGGGTTCTCCATCGGGCCCAGCGCCCCGCCGCCACCAGCGCCGCCGCCGCTCATTAATCGCCTTTACCTGCAGAGCTACGCTCCGGTGATCGCGTCCGGTCAAGGGGGGGCACGGCCCATCGACTCAAGTCTCGGCAACGGACTTGAAACCGTTACCAATCCGAGCGTGCTCTCCACACTGCCGCCTGCTTCGACGGCAAATAATCCGCCCAAGCAAGGCTCCGATCCAAACAATCTTGTGATCGTGCCTATCGATACCGTTCCGGTGCTGCAGTTCGAATATGCTGCAGATGCTTCGGCCATCACGAGCACGTTTACAGAGTCCGTTCCGCAGTGCCCGATGTTCCCGACCAACATCGGCGGCACATCAGCGAGTTTGGGCGGCGGACGCACAGCGGTTTACACGCTGACGAGCCTGGGCCTCTCCGCGGTGAATGCAAGCAGTCTGAACGCCGTCAATCCTCCTCTGCCAGCGGGCACTCCCGCGGTGCCGGTGGTGTGGCGCAAGAATACGCCGGCGAATAACAAGACGGCGAACCGCGTGGATCTGGCTATCTTCAGTCGCGATCCAAACATCGCCAGCCATGCTATGGAGCGTTCGACGACACTGAATGGGCAGCTCAGCTCGATCTGGAGCGGGCTCTGCGATCCGATTGCGCCGCCGGCCTGCGTGCTATGGACCTTCTGCGATCAGCCGGTTGACTACCCGCAAACTACGTGGAATCTCACGGGTATTCCCACGCCTGATCCTGCGGGCACAACCAGAACTACGCCCGTTCCGACAGCCATGGAGGTGACGTCGCCATCGCTGGCCAATGCGGCGGCACTGATTGCGGTCTTCGGTCCACTCTTCGGCTTCAGCGCGTTTCAGCCGGCGAGGGTGATCGGCATACCAGGCAACGAGAGGGCCGGCTGCATGCGCGGCCTGGAGTTGCCCGAAATCCTCTCCACCAGCCTCCGTCAGGGACGCGCGAACATTGCCTACAATCCGGTAGCAACACCCATTCTTGACAGCCCCGAAGCGAAAGCGCGGCTGAAGAGCATCGAGAACAACTGGCGCTGGGTGCGTCTGGATGTGGGTCCATCGACGCAAGTCTCGCTTTACATGGCGCTCGATCCGGCGCTGGCGCGATTCTCGTTCAGCAGCTTTGGCGACGCGACGGGTCTAAGCAATCTCAACACTGCTTTCGGGATGGATGTTGACCTTTCACTGATGAAGGCGGCAAATCTGTTCACCCCAACCACGTCCATCGAACAAACTTCTGAGAGTCAAGGGTGGCTGGTGGTGTCGAACGTTGTGATTCGCGAACGGGATGCATCGGGCGCGCTGCTGCGCGAGTCGACGCTGGCGTCGCTCAATCCGAACCTGGTGATCGGGACAACCGGGCTGCCTTCTTCGTGGACCGACCCCACAGGGCCGTGGTGGACGGAGATCCAGCGTGTCGCCTCGTACTTCAACGCGGGACTGGCGACCATGAGCAAGGTATTTGTGCAGTTCACTCCGCTGACGAACACTGCCATTGTGGAAGTGGCTGAAGTGGGGCCGGTGCTGTTGAATCGTCCCACGATCGTGCTGGGCGCGGTGCAGGGATGCTCGCAGGCGGAGCAGGAACGGAACCAACTGGGGATCGATGTGCAGAGTAGTCAGATTACAACTCTCGAAGGATATCTTGATGGCGGTTCGCCTGTTCCGTTGCTGATTCCCAACACGGAGTACACGATCACCGTGGAATACAACGTGACGACGACTGAAGTGGATGGAACGACGGTGACCAACTACAACGGGGTCCAACAAGGATTCACGTTCCAGACAGACTCAGCGCCACCAGACAAACTCGACCCGTGGGTGCTTGCCGCACTGCCGGCTACGCAGGAGCAGAACGCGTTCTACTGCGATCCCGTTACGATTGTCTTTAACGACCAGGAAGCCATTCAGCTTTTTGCGGCGTACAGTGAGCAACTGGTGATGCAGCTCCATGCGGCCAACGGGCTCGATGATCCCTCGCAATCGGTGGCGACGACCATCCAGGTGTCGGGAATCGGGCCCGCGGGCTACGACTCTCTGCTGAACCTGATTGACGAGGGAGCACTCCCGTGTGTGGGCGCGACAAGTTCGTTCCAAAACGCGCAGTTCACCGCGCAGGTTCATCTGCAACCCCTGATGGCTTACACGCTGGACATCAATATGGATCCGGCTCCGGCGCAGACGGGCTCAGTTCTGGTGCCGCTTTATCGAACGCGGTTCACGACTTCGAAGTATGCGAGCCTCGGCCATCTGGCGACGGATCTGGGAACCAGTCGGGTGCGGCATGCGCACCTGAGCGGGCCTCTGAGCCTGGGTGTGACATTCCCAGCGCCGTCTCCCTATCCGCCGAATTCCCCGGTGAATTATCAGCAGGTGACGGACCAGGTGATCGAATCAGCCTTTGTAGCGGCGGGGGAACAAGCGCTGCCGGCGGCTACTGAAAATTCGCTTACGGTCTATTGGATTCCTGGACCAGGCAACGGGCCTTACGTTCCCTACTGCATTCTGATCGATTGCACGGAGCCGTTGTGGAGGGCAAGGCAGGAGCCTTCGCTGGTTCCAGCCGATCCTTCAGACCCGAGCTTCACCATCGTGCAGATCACGCCGGCATCCGCGCTTGAAGTCGTCGAGACAGGAGGGGCGTCGATCCAGGGCTTCGCTTATTCGCCTTCCGGCACACGCACGATCGCGCTGTTCACGCCGGGATTCTCTCCGCCGCCGGGAGGCACGACGGTGACGCTCGAACTGCATCGTCCGGCAAGCAACGCGTTCAGCCTGGCAGACGTGGTGGGCAAGATTGTCGATTTGCAAATTGGACCGCAAGCACCGTGGGAGGCCGATCATGTCTAGCCGTATCGTTTGGCCTTACGCATTTACATTGCAGGCATCGCAGCAGGACAGGCCTCAATCGCGGCCCGCCAGCTTTGCAACCGCCGACGTCAACGCCAACCCGGACGGACCGCTGGGATTGCCGGTGGACCTGCGCTGGGTCACTCTTCCTTACCTGGGCATTCCCCGACGGCCTTTTGAGGTTTACCGGCGGGCCCGAATCAATATTCCCGCAGCCGATATTTTGGAGCTGACCTCAGCGGCAGTGCAGGTGAACGGATCGAGCATCATTGCCTTCCCACCAGCAAGCGGGGGACTCATCTACATTGCGGCATTCGAAGCTTCGCCCAGTTCGGGCAACGTGCTGGTGGTGGCGCCATACGACATGTACGGAAAGACAATTCCCGGCGTTGGGCTGGAGGCGGATTACATGCAATCCTCGCTCTTCATCTGCCCGGGGATGGCGGGGTTGCGTGTGGCTGGCTTTGGCACCATCAGCGTGGTGGTCGGCGTGAACCAGGAGACCTATGCGAATCTGCCGGGATGGGAACGGATCCAGGTGGTGGGTTTGCCGACCCAGCCATCGGACCATCTTATGCCGGCCTACAACAGCTCCGTCAAGCAGGGTTTTGACGTCGCGCTCACGACGGGGATTCTCGCCGCTCGGGAACGCATGGCTTTGTCGCATTTGTTTCTGAAGCCGCCGCCTGCAAGCGGCGATCCAACCTTTCCGCTTCCCGCGTGGCCGCCTTCAAACCCGGCGGAATATCTGCTCAATCTGCGCTCGGGAAGGAATTTGTTCCCGATGATTGTGAAGTGTCTGCAGAACTCGAATGACTCAAACCCGACCCAGATGCAGTCGCTCTACATGGAGACGGTGAACAACCTCGACGGGATCATCCAGGCCAATGCGCCGGCGGGATCGAACCCAACTCCTGCGGGGCAATCAGGCTCGGCGGAGATTCCCGTGGTCAGCCTGTCGATGCTCGGCGTCAGCACCGATTCCGACGCGGCGCTGGCGCTGGGCTATGGGACGATCGATATTCCGCTGCTGGATGAGATTGCCGAAGTGCTGGCCATTTATGCGGCGTATTCCAAACGCGGCGCAGCGCGCAACGAACAGACTCTACTGAATGCATTGGCCGCACTGGCTGTGATCGAGTCGCGCATTCCTTACGACTACATGGTGACGGCGCCATATGTTCTTCCCTTCGGCATCACGCTCACATTGGCCGCCCTTTCGCAACCCGCTATTCCCGTCGAGCAGGTAGAAAATTTTAGCGCGAGCATTCTCTCCACGCACGCCGTGATGACGCGCGATACAGGTGCAGAGGTTGCGGTTGAGCTCACATGGAATCCTGCCACGCAGCCCCAGGCCACGGGACTTGTGGTGAGCCGCCAGGCGGGACAATCGCAATATCTCAACACACCACGCCCGGCTACTGTTCACGGATATGATCCGTATCTTGGATTGCCACCAACGCAACCGCCGCCCAACCCTTCGCCGTCTGACTTGCTGCCGAATCTGAAAGACGCGAACGGCACGGTTCCGCTAAATGGGAGCACGACAACGCGCTACCTGGCGGCGGGCATTGATGTGTTCGGGCGCTGGTCCGCGTGGACGCAGGCGGACATCTCACTTGCGGCTGCTGCGGTGACGGGTCCGGGACTCGGCAAGATTTCGTTGGTTTCCCCCGTTCCTGCCGATCTGCCCACGTCCGGAACACAAGTGCAGTATTTGTTGCAAATCGAAGTGTTGTGGAACTGGGTGGATCGCTCACCGGGATCGATTGCAATCTCCGGCAATTTTGTTCCGCCGGGCACCGCTCTTGGGCCCACTGCTTACCTCAATGCGCTGGGGATGAATAACGACACGGCGGCGGGACCGCCGCTGGTATTGACATGGGATTACAGCGGGTACGACCCGACCACAGTCGCGCCGGGGACGATTTTGCCGACAGCGGATGCAGCGCATCCGGGAACAACGGTCGTGCTGCTGAACGATGTGTCCAATGTGCCCAACAACCAGGTGATGCATTACCAGGTGACGGTCCCCGGATTTTCACTCGACTTTGCTTCGGCGGATGAGATTGCCCTGGCCCTGTACGCGACTGCGACGGAGCGTGTGCGGCCGGGTGAGTGGAGTTCGCCGATCGATCCCAACGCGCCGCCTTCGCCGCCGGCTCCGGCACCCGGATGGATCGGGCGCGTGGTGACGGCGCCGAATCCGTTGCCGCCGGTCGTGACTTTCAATCCGCCTGCCATCGATTGGACCGCACTGCCCGATGCCTACAACCTGGCGCATGGAGTGCTCTCCTGGCCGCCGGCCAGCAACGCAAGCGGTTACATGATATGGGAAGCTACAGAAAGCGCGCTGTTGCAGTTGCTGTCGCCGAGTTCGCCGAACCCCGCGCCCCCTCCGGCATTGCTGGTGGATCGCGGCGCGACGCTGAAGACGCTGGTGAAGAGCAATTTTGCCCAGTCGCTGCAGGCGTTCTCGCGCCTGAACACCGATCCCATCACGGCAACGAGCATGGAGGTTGCGGTCCCGGGCAATGCGTCGGTTCTTTACTGCTACATGATCTCGGCGGTCAGCGCCCAGAGTGTGGAGTCGACGCGGACCGCGCAGAATTCGCCGATTGCGGTCTACGGCGTGCCGCAGCGCATCGTCCCCGGCCAGCCCCGGTTGCGTCTGCGGTCGAACGACACCGGCGTCCAGCCAGGGCCGCCAACCTGACCGCCGACATCGTCGTGGCCCTGCTCAACCCGCGTATCCGCAAGTCGACCTGACGTGGCGACGACCGGCACGACACCAGACCGGGGTGCGCTCGAGACGCAGGCCAACGCGGCCGCCGCGGCCGAGCAGCGCCGCCAGCGGCGCTACGTCCTGCGCTCGCTGCGCCGCAGCCCCACGTTCCTGGTCGGTCTCGCCATCGTCGGTTCTGGGTCTTCATGGCGATCTTCTCGATCCACGTCACGCAGGGTCCGACGACGCCGACCGGCGCGATCCTTGCCTCGCCCGGCGGCGGCCACTGGTTCGGCACCGACGAAGCCGGCCGCGACGTGCTGTCGCGCACGCTGGCCGGCGCCCGTACCGTGCTCATCATCGCTCCCCTGGCGACCGTGCTGTGCCTGCTGGTGGGCGGCGGCGTCGGCCTGCTCGCCGGGTCTACCTCGGGGCCTCACCGACGAGGTCATCATGCGGCTCGTCGACGTGGTGCTGGCGCTGCCGGTGATCGTCGCGGCGATCGTCGCGGTCGCCGCGCTGGGCCGGTCGTAGCCATCCTCATCCTCGTGATCGGCGTGCTCTTCACGCCGGTCGTGTCGCGTACGATCCGCGCCGCCGCGTGATCGGAGAGCGCAGAAGGAGTACGTCAGGCGGCCCGCCTGCGAGGCGAGCCTCGTTCTTCATCCTGACCTCGGAGATCCTGCCGAACATCCGCCGCCGGTCATCGTCGAGGGCACGGTGCGCCTCGGCTACGCCGTGTTCACCGCGGCGGGCCTCTCCTTCCTGGGCTTCGGCGTGCAGCCGCCCTCGCCCGACTGGGGCCTCACCATCTCGACCGAGCGCGCGTACCTGCAGACCGCCTGGTGGACGGTGCTGTTCCCGGCGCTGGCGCTGGCCTCGCTCGTGGTCGGCGCCAACCTGATCGCCGACGGCGTGCGCAAGGCGCTCGCGGAATGATCGACGTGAGCCACAGACCCTTCTCGCCGGGCGGCACGGCGCGTCGCCGCCGGCGCCGTGCTGCGCATCGACGACCTGTCGGTGACCTTCGTGCGCCGCGAGCCGCGACCTGCCGGTCGTCAAGCACGTCTCGCTGCAGATCGGGCCGGGCCAGACCTACGGCCTGGTCGGCGAGTCGGGCTGCGGCAAGACCACCATGGCGCTCGCGCTCATGCGCTACCTGGCGGGCAACGGCGCGGTCGACTCCGGCTCCATCACCTTCGACGGCGAGGACATGCTCGTCATGTCCGAGGACCGCCTGCGAGAGGTGCGCGGCACCAAGCTCGGGATGGTCTACCAGGACCCGGCGACCGCCCTCAACCCCTCGATCCGCGTCGGCGACCAGATGGCCGAGGTCTTCCGCTACCACACCGGCATCGCCAAGAAGGACGCGCTCGAGCGCGCCCGCGGCGCCTCGAGCGCGTGGCCATGCCCGACCCTGCGGCGACCCTGCGCCGCTACCCGTTCCAGCTCTCCGGCGGCCAGCAGCAGCGCGTCGTGATCGCCATGGCGCTCTCGGGCGACCCCCGCCTGCTCGTGCTCGACGAGCCCACGACCGGCCTCGACGCCACGGTCGAGGCCGAGGTGCTCGACCTGATCGAGGAGCTGCGGGCCCGCATCAACGCCGCCATCCTGCTGATCAGCCACAACCTGGGCTGGTGCGCCGCATGTGCGACGCGCGTCGGGGTGATGTACGCCGGGCGCATCGTCGAAGAGGGCCCGGCCCGCGACCTGTTCACCGACCCGCGCCACCCCTACACCATGGGCTTGCTGCGCTGCGTGCCGCGCTTCGGCCCGACAAGGCCGACTCCACCCTGGTGCCGATCCCCGGGTTGCTGCCGCGCCTGGGCGCGCCGCTGCCGGGCTGCGTGTACTCGGCGCGCTGCCGCTGGTGCAAGCCGGTGTGCGCGCGTCGCGAGCCCGACCTGTTCCCCTGGCCGGGCAGACGCCTGGCCCGGCGGGTCGATCCCGCACGCCGAGGCCGGCGCCGCCCGAGCCGCGCGCGCGCTTCTCGCCGAGCGCGCCCGGCCGCTCGCGAGGGCCGCGCGCCACGCCGCCGCTGCTACTTCGCCGCCGACGTGCCGACGAGATGCCGAGGCGACAGACGCCCGGTGCTGGCGGCGGCCGTCGGCGAACGCCGCGCGGCCACCGAGGCCGCGACGTGCTCGACATCGAGCAAGTGGTCAAGATCTTCAAGCGACGGCAGCAAGCGGCTGATCGCGGTCGACGACGTCTCGATCGAGGTCGCCGCCGGCGAGATCCTCGGCCTGGTCGGCGAGTCGGGCAGCGGCAAGACGACCCTGGCCAAGTGCGTCACCGGGCTCTACCCGGCCGACTCGGGCAGCTGCGCTTCGCCGGCGCCAAGCTGCCCAAGCTCGGTGTCGAAGCGCGGCGCACGAGAAGCTGCGCGCCATCCAGATGGTCTTCCAGAACCCCGACGCCACGCTCAACCCGGCGCTGGAGCACGCCGGGGCCATCCTGGCGCGCGCGGTCAAGCGCTCGGCGCGCCAGCAGGGGTGATGCCGCGAAGCGGCGACGACGCGGAGCTGGCCGCCGCGTGCGGGTCGAGCCGCAGCACCTCGCGGCAGCGCCCGGCGAGCTGTCGGGCGGCCAGAAGCAGCGCATCGCCATCGCCCGCGCCTTCGCCGGCCAGCCGGCGCTCGTGGTCTGCGACGAGCCCGCCTCGGCGCTCGACGTCTCGGTGCAGGCCAGCATCCTCAACCTGCTCGCCGAGCTGCAGGCGCCGAGGGCGTTCGTACATCTTCATCTCGCACGACCTCGCGGTGGTGCGCTACCTCTCCGACCGCATCGCCGTCATGTACCTCGCCAAGCTCATGGAGCTGGGCGGCGCCGAAGAGGTCTTCAACGCCGCCGCACCACCCCTACACCGAAGCGCTCATGTCGGCCATCCCGACGCTCGACTTCGACAGCCCCTCCAGCGCATCCAGCTGCGCGGGCCGCGTGCCGAGCCTGAGCGAGCCGCCGACCGGCTGCCGCTTTCACACGCGCTGCCACCGGTTCCTGGGCGACATCTGCGTCGAGCAGGAGCCGCCGCAGCGCGAGGTCAGCGACGGCCACAACTACCTCTGCCACATCGCGCCCGCCGAGCTGCTCGCCGCCCAGACGGCCGAGCGGCAGGCCGACGCAGGGAGCTAGCCCGAGCGAAC
>CAVSBA010000004.1:0-121235 GCA_963725975.1 uncultured Acidobacteriaceae bacterium
AACTCCCTTATGCACCAGGTACGTAGCCGCGGCCATCGCATTCAGATAGCCGGTTTGCGCGGCTTCGCGCATGCGTTCGCGATTGAACTCGAGCGCGGCAGTAAAGCGCGCCACCAGGGCGAGCGTTTGGGGAACAAAATTGACGGCGAACGCCGGCTCCTGGGTCTCCTGCATGTCTTTATTGTAGGCCAGAGGCAGGCCTTTGAGCTGCAGCGTGACCGCCTGCGCCGCTCCGTGGATGCGTCCCACCTTGGCGCGCAGCAGCTCGGTGAGATCGGGATTTTTTTTCTGCGGCATGGCGCTCGATCCGGTCGAAAATGCCTCCGGCAGCATCACAAAGCCGTACTCAGCCGTCGCAAAAAGCGTAATCTCTTCCGCGAAGCGGCTCAGGTGCAGTCCGACAAACGTAAGCGCGTGCAGATATTCGAGGATGAAATCGCGATCGCTGGTGGCATCGATGGAGTTGGCCGTCGGCGCGTCGAAGCCAAGCTCCCGCGCAGCAATATTGCGGTCGAGCGCCAGTGTCGCCCCGGCCACCGCTCCCGAGCCCAGCGGGCAACAGTTCAGCCGCGCCGCGCAATCCTTCAGCCGATCGGCGTCGCGCAGCGCCATCTCCACATAGGCCAGCAGCCAGTGCGCCACCAGCACAGGTTCGGCGCGCTGCAGATGCGTATAGCTGGGCATCACCGCGTCGCCGGCCGCCCGTGCCTGCTCGATCAACGCGCCGGCCCAGGCGGCAAGGCCGCAACGCCGCTCGATCTGCACGCGCACATAGAGGCGCAGGTCGGTCGCGATCTGCTCATTGCGGCTGCGGCCGGTGTGCAGCTTGAGCCCCAGAGAGCCAACCCGCTCCACCAGATTCAGCTCGACAAAATGGTGAATGTCTTCGGCGGTTGCGTGGTCGCGCACCGCGGCCTGCCCGGCTGGCGACGCGTGATCGGCGGCGATTGCGTCCAGCGCAGCGCTCAGCTGCGCGCGTTCGCTCGCCGTCAGAATTCCGGCGGCGCACAGGGCCGCGCATGCGCCTTGCTGGCGGCGACCTCTTCATCGAGAAGCCGCCAGTCGAACACAATCGACCGCTGCCAGGCTTCGAATTCCGGATCGAGCGGCTCGCGAAAGCGGCCCGCCCACATCTTCCCGGATTGTTGTTCGTTCCTGGACGGATTGGTTAGCTGGACATTACTTCGAGTGCACCTCATGTTTTATTCCTTCTCTTTGCCGCTATTGAGCTGGGGCATTTCGCTGCCTCTGCTCAGCGTGAGCAGGCCCGCTTCGGCGTAGGTAAGCAGCTTTTCCCGCGTGTCGGTAATGTCCAGGTTGCGCATGGTGAGTTGGCCGATGCGGTCGCGCGGCGAGAAGGTCGGACTCGGTCTTCTCCATGCTCAGGCGCTCGGGATGGAACGTCAGATTGGGCGACTCGGTGTTGAGAATCGAGTAGTCGTTGCCGCGGCGCAACTCGAGCGTGACCTCGCCGGTGATGGGCTTGGCCACCCAGCGCTGCGCGGATTCGCGCAGCATGATGGACTGCGAGTCGAACCAGCGGCCCTGGTAGAGCAGCCGGCCCAGCTTGCGGCCGTTGTCGCGATACTGCTCGATGGTGTCCTCGTTGTGGATGCCGGTGATGAGGCGCTCGTAGGCGATGAACAGCAGCGCCAGGCCCGGTGCTTCGTAAATGCCGCGGCTCTTGGCCTCGATGATGCGGTTCTCAATCTGGTCGGACATGCCCAGCCCGTGCCGTCCGCCAATGCGGTTGGCTTCGAGCAGCAGCGCGACGGGGTCGTCGAATTGCTTTCCGTTGAGCGCAACCGGGAAGCCCTCTTCAAAGCGGATGGTAACCTCTTCGCGCTTGATCTCGACATCGTCGCGCCAGAAGGCCGTGCCCATGATGGGGACCACGATCTTGACCGACGAAGAAAGATGCTCCAGATCCTTGGCTTCGTGGGTTGCGCCCAGAATATTGGAGTCGGTGGAGTAGGCCTTCTCCGCCGACATCTTGTAGGCGAAGCCAGACCGCTGCATGAACGCAGACATCTCCGCCCGGCCGCCTAATTCGTCGATGAATGCGGCGTCGAGCCAGGGCTTGTAAACCTGCAGGTTGGGATTGACGAGCAGGCCATAGCGGTAGAAGCGCTCGATGTCGTTGCCTTTGAAGGTGGAGCCGTCGCCCCAGATGTTGACGTCGTCTTCCTTCATGGCGGCCACCAGCATGGTGCCGGTGACCGCGCGGCCAATGGGCGTGGTGTTGAAGTAGGGAACACCCGCAGTCGTGATGTGGAAGGCCCCGGCCTGCAGCGCGGCGATACCTTCGCGAACCAGCGGGCCGCGGCAATCGATGAGGCGGGCCTTTTCCGCGCCGTATTCAAGGGCCGCGCGCGGAATGGCGTCGTAGTCGGTTTCGTCGGGCTGGCCGAGGTTGGCGGTATAGGCGTAGGGGATGGCGCCCTTCTGCTTCATCCAGTGCAGGGCGGCGGAAGTGTCAAGCCCGCCGGAGAAGGCAATGCCGACTTTTTCTGCCGATGGGCAGGGATTCGAGAATGACGGACATGCTTGCAAAACCTCAGAAAGAATTGAACAGTAGCTTCCAGGTTGATGGAAGTGGCCGCGTAAATCATGTTTTGAAAGGTCACGGCTTTATCCGTGCCAGTAGGGTCTGCAAAACGAACGAGAGCTTTAGCCCCTGATGAACTCTCATTCGCACCATTACCTGATCCACGGAATTTTTCCGCAGCCACTTTAGCCTCTGAGGAATGTCTTTTTGAGTCCCTCCAAATCATTTGCGCAACGCTCCTCACTCAGGGAGACCCAGTAAATTACACAGCCCGCTATCAGCAGCTAAAAGCTTTCACATTCGCCAACCCGCCCAGCAGCAACAGCAGCAGCGCTTTCTGCGCATGCAGCCGGTTCTCGGCCTGGTCAAAGACGATCGACTGCGGGCTGTCGATGACCGCGTCAGTCACTTCTTCGTTGCGGCGCGCGGGCAGGCAGTGCATGAACACCGCGCGGCTCGCGGCCTTCGACATGAGCGCCTCGTTCACCTGGAACGGCCGGAAAATCGGCGCGCGCTTGGTGGACTCGTGCTCCATGCCCATGCTCACGCATACGTCGGTGTAGATGGCGTCGGCGCCTTCGGCGGCGGCCTGCGGATCCTGCAGCAGGCGAATCTCGCAACCGTTGGTCTGCGCCATTTCGCGCGCGATGGTCACAATTTCGATGTCGGGCGAGTAGCCGCGCGGCGTGGCTACCGTGACGTTGACGCCGAGCTGCGCGCCAGTCAGCATCAGCGAGTGGCACACGTTATTGCCATCGCCTACATAGGTAAAGTTGAGTCCGGCTACGGAGCCGAAGTGCTCTTCGAGCGCCATGAAATCGGCCAGCGCCTGGCAAGGATGCTCGAAATCCGAGAGCGCATTGATCACCGGCACGCGCGAGTTGGCCGCCATCTCCGTAATCGTGTCGTGCGCGTAGGTGCGCAGCACGATCACGTCCACCCAGCGCTCCAGGTTGCGCGCAACGTCGGCAATGGTTTCGCGCTCGCCCAGCGGAGCGTTGGTCTGGTCCACAAAGATGGCGTTGCCGCCCATGGTGTTGATGCCGGTCTCGAAGGCCAGGCGCGTGCGCAGGCTGGCCTTCTCGAACATCAGCACCATCTGCTTGCGCGTCGAGCGCGTGGCGATACTCGCGCGGGTTGGCCTTCACGTCTCGGCCCAGCTTCAGCAGGGCGCGAACTTCCGCGCTGGAAAGATCGGCGATCGAACACATGTCTTCGCCGGCCATGCGCGCCGCCGCGGCCAGAATATCGGGATCTTTGTGCACGGGGATTGCCTGCTCCGCGCGTTCCATGGTTTTGCTATACATCATGCTTTTTCTCCTGCCGCGCCGGAATTTCTGTGGGTGCTTTGCGCGGCCGCGTGTTCGGTGAGAATTTCGTCGAGCGCCGCGATGGCCGTATCCACGTGCGCCTTCTCCAGGATGTACGGCGGTAAAAAGCGCAACACCGTATCGCTGGTGCAGTTGATCAGGATGTGGCGCTTGAGCATCTCCGCTACAACTTTTTTGCCGAGTTCGGCGGAATCGAGTTCCGCGGCCAGCATCAGGCCCATGCCGCGCACATCCACAATGGCCTCGTGACGCTCGGCCAGCCCGCGCAACTGATCCTGGAAATATAGGCCCACATTGGCGGCGTGCTCCAGCAGGCCGTCTTTCTCCATGGTGTCGATGACGGCAATGGCCACGGCGCAGGCCAGCGGCCCGCCGCCGAAGGTGGTTCCGTGCATGCCGGCGTGGATCACGCGCGCAACTTCTTCCGTGCACAAAACCGCTCCCAGAGGAATGCCTCCCGCAAGGGGTTTGGCCAGCGTGGTCACATCGGGTTGGATGCCGTAGTGCTGGTACGCGCACCACTTGCCGGTGCGGCCCATGCCCGCCTGAATTTCGTCGACAATCAGCAGCGCGCCCGTAGAGTCCGCGAGTGCGCGCGCCGCTGCGAAAAATCGTGCGTCAGCGGGCGAACGCCGCCTTCGCCCTGAATGGCTTCGACCAGAATCGCGCAGACATCGCTTGAAAACTTTGCGCGCAGATCGGCTTCATCGTTGAAGCGCACAAACTCCACATCCGGCATCACCGGCGCGAACGGCTCGCGGTACTTGGCCTTGTGCGTAGTCGACATGGAGCCGAAGGTGCGGCCGTGGAAGCTCTGTTCCAGCGCCAGGAATCTGGTGCCAATCTGTTTGCCCTCGCTGCGCTTCAGGCCCGCGTAAGCACGCGCCAGCTTGAGCGCGCCCTCCCACGCTTCCGTGCCGGTGTTTGAAAAAGAAGACGCGGTCCAGCCCCGTGCGCTCGGTCAGTCGCATGGCCAGCTCGGCCTGGCCTTCGTGGTAATAAAGGTTCGAAATGTGAATCAGCTTGCGGCTCTGGCGCGCAATAGCATCCACGATCGCCGGGTGGTTATAGCCCAGCGCGTTCACGCCGATGCCGCTGAGCAGGTCAAGATACTTCGTACCCTTCTCGTCAATGATGTAAACGCCTTCACCATCCACGAACAGCACCGGGCTGCGGTCGTAGGTAGAAAGCAGAAGCCGCGCTTCCGCGGCGCGAATTTCATCCAGTTTCATCAATATCTCCTGTCAACCCCGTGACTGCCATTCCTCATTTGCTTTCTAAATTTCTCCGCCTGTCATCCTGACCGAATCTTTCTGCTTGTCATCCCGAGCGGAGCTAAGGATCTGCGGTTGTCCATTTTCCAGAAAATCCTCAGGCCACCATCACTTCGGTCCCATGCGTCACGCGTGTGCTGCACAGGTCGGGCAGGGAACCGGCAGCCTCGGCGGGAAGAATCCGCACCCGCTTCACGCCATTCAACAAGCGCCTCGCGGCAAGCGCCCAGCTTGGGCAACATGCCGCCGGAGATCACCGCGCTCTGCGCCATCTCCGCAATCTGATCGATCGACAGCCATCGCAGCACTTCGCCGTTGGCGCCTTTCACGCCGGGCACGTCGGTGAGAAACACCAGCGCGTCGGCATTGCAGGCAATGGCGCAGGCCGCGGCCATCTCATCGGCGTTCACGTTGTAATACTCGCCGTCGAAGCCCAGCGCCATCGACGAAATCACGGGCACGCTGCTCAACTGCCAGATGGCCTCGATCCAGCGGGGATCGCTGGATGCAATTTCGCCCACGAAGCCCAGATCCGGCGCGGTGCGCTTTTTGCGGGCGCGGAAGATGAGCCCGTCGCCGCCGCAAAGCCCCACGGCCGGCTGGCCGAGCGCGCCCAACGCGGCCACCAGTCCTTTATTCACGCGGCCGGCAAGCACCATCAGCGCCACATCGCGCGTTTCTTTGGTCGTCACGCGCAGCCCGTTGATAAATTCACTCTCGATGCCCAGCGCCTTCAGCATTCTGTGTCAGCTGCGCTCCGCCGCCATGCACCACGGCCACCTGGTTGCCGTCGCGCACCAGGTCGGCGATGGCCCGCATCGAGCCTTCCAGCAGCGCCGGGTTTTCCAGACCCGCTCCGCCCAGCTTGACGACATATTTCATTTCGATCCCTCTTCTGCTCTTTCATTCCAGCCCCTCCGACTCGCCCCAGCCCATCATCACGTTCATATTCTGCACTGCCTGGCCGGCCGCGCCTTTGAGCAGATTATCCAGGCAGCTCACAATCACCGCCCGCCGCCCGCTCGCGTCCAGTTCGAAACCGATATCCGCATAATTGGTGCGCACCGAATACTGAATCTGCGGCAACCCTTTTCCGTAGAGCCGCACCATGGGACTGCCGGCGAAAAACTTCCCGTACACCTCGGCCACGCTGGCCTGCGTCTGCGGCTGCTTGAAGCGCAGGTAGATGGTGGACAGAATCCCGCGCGGAATGGGCAGCAGGTGCGGCGTAAACACGATCTCGCCGGCCGCCACCCCGATCTGCTCCAGCAATTCTCCCGTATGGCGATGGCCGAAGACTGCCGTAGGCAGAAAGATTATCGGCCACGTACATAAAATGTGTCTTCGCGGTGGGAGCCTTGCCCGCGCCGCTCACGCCACTCTTGGCGTCGGCGATGATTCCGCTTTCGAGATCGACAAGCCCGGCCGCGACCAGCGGCTTCACAGCCAGAATCACTGATGTCGAATAGCAGCCCGGGTTGGCCACCAGGCTCGCCCCGGCAATCTCCGCGCGATGCAGTTCAGGCATGCCGTAAACGGCCTGCGCCTGTGTCGCCGCAGCCGTCTCGGTGCCTTCATCGTGGAAGGCATAGACGGCGCGATTGGCCGCGTCGGCAAGCCGCCATGCCCCGCTCAGGTCGATCACGCGCAGCCCGCTCGCAAGCGCCTGCGGAACCCACTCGCGCGACTGCTCGTGCGGCGTGGCCAGAAACAGAACTTCCACCCCGCGTGCCGCCAGCAGCTCCCACGAAAACGGCTCCTGCTTCAAATTCGCATGGCCGTTGCTGCCGCCCAGTTGGGGGTGAATTTCCGCCAGCGGAACACCGCCGCGCGCCGCGTCTTTCTCGTCTACGCGGCCGGCAAACACCGGCGGCGCACCCTGCAAACGCGGATGACCGAGCAGCAGCCGCGCCAGCTCCGCGCCGGCGTATCCCGTCACTCCCACAACCGCTGTTTGTACCGTTTTGCTCATGCGTTCAACATCGTCCTTAATCGTGTTGCCACCTCGGCTGCGGTGCGGCTGTCGGGGCAGATAATCAGCACCGTGTCATCGCCCGCAATGGAACCTACAACCTCCGGCCAGCCTTCGCGATCGAGCGCCGCTGCCACTGGCTGCGCGCCCCCCAACGCCGTTCCAATCACCACCTGGTTCATGGCCTGCCGCGCCCGCAACCCGAAGCTGTCAATCATCTCGGCCAGCGACGGCGGCCCATCGTCCTCGCCGGCATCCGCTCCGCTGGCGTGGTTGCCGTTGGTGGGCAGCGCGTAGCCGCTGGGACCTTTCATCAGGCGCAGTTCGTGCATGTCCCGCGAGAGCGTTGCCTGCGTCACCTCAATGCCGCGCCGGCGCAGCTTGCGCCGCAGTTCGTCCTGGCTGCCGATAGCGGAACTGGAAAGCACTTCCCGGATTACATTCAGGCGCTGGTCTTTCATCTTCAATCGCCTTTCGCGGCGGCCCATTCCCGGTCTTTGAGACGCAGGAAAAAGCGCGGTCCACGCAGGGAGCCGCGCCTCGCATAAATATACAATAAGCGTGTATAAGTATGCAACATGGTGGAGATTTTGGTCCGGAATGGACGACCATACATGTGCCGGTTCGAGGAGGGAAACCCTAAAACTGGTTGCATAAGTGATGCTTTGAAAGGGCACGACTTCACAGGCTGCGGAAAAACTCTGCACGCCAGCGCTTTTACAAGGGAAAACAGAAGCGGCTTTGAAAGGGCACGACTTCAGTCGTGCCAATTGAGCCAGCAAAATCGATCGGCTTTAGCCGCCGAGGGATGCTTTTGTGATCGTTCACCCACACCCCGTGCGATGAGATTTGTAACAAGATGAGTTTTGTAATAAGGGCACGGCTTCAGCCGGGCCACTAAAGTCCGCAAAACCAACGAGGGCTTCAGCCCCTGCTGCGCCCTCCTTCGCACCATCACCTGATGCGGGGAGCTTTTCAGCAGCCTCTTCAACCCCTGGGGGATGTTCTCAGGCAGGCCCATTGATGCAACCACCCCTAGTACTACTGTGTTATAAACTAGATACCTGCGTGCGAATATTCCGGTATATGCAGGCAAGCATGGTTGTATCTTGGCTGCATGAGCGCCAAGGCTGGAGGTTCAAATGCCCGGCAGCAACGGCTGACGAGCTATCTTGACCGTCTTGCGGAAGCGGCAGGGCACGTGGATCGTGCTGTTCCGTTGAAGTTGTATTGCACCGGCTTGTTGCTTCCCGGGGAGCGCAAGTCGGTCGAACCGATGGCGGCGCGTCTGGCCCCGGACAACGTACGTCGTATGCACCAGTCGCTGCACCATGTGGTGGCCGATGCTAGCTGGAGCGACGCGGCCCTGTTGGGCTGCACACGCAACTATGCGCTAGCGGCGATGACGAGAAGCGACCCAGTTGTAGCTTGGATCGTCGATGACACCGGGCTTCCGAAAAAGGGAACTCATTCCGTCGGAGTAGCGCGGCAGTATTGCGGACAGACCGGCAAGCAGGACAACTGCCAGGTGGCCGTCAGCCTGTCTGCGGCCACCTGGAACGCTAGTCTGCCCATTGCCTACCGCCTGTATCTGCCCGAGGCCTGGGCCAACGACGCCGAGCACAGGCAACAGGCCAGGATTCCCAAGGATGTTCTGTTCGAGACCAAGCTGGAGATTGCGCTGGGACAGATCCGCCAGGCCATGACCGACAGTGTTCCCCAGGGCACGGTGCTGGCTGACCCGGCTTACGGCAACGACACGGGCTTTCGTCAGGCGGTGGCCGGGCTCCAGTTGAGCTATGTGTTGGGCGTCCAGAGCACCACCACCGTCTGGCCTCCGGGAATCGAACCGCTCTCGGCGCCAAAATATTCCGGTCGCGGCCGGCCGGCCAACCGTTTACGCCGCGATGCGGAGCATGCGCCTGTAGCGGCAAAACAACTGGCGCTGAACTTGCCGGCCAAGGCATGGAAGACCGTGACGTGGCGAGAAGGCTCGCGCCATCCCTTGCGCTCCCGTTTTGCCGCAGTGCGCATCCGCGCCGCGCATCGCGATCACAAACTCCACCAGCCGCGAGAACTGGAATGGCTCTTGATCGAGTGGCCCCGTGGGGAAGACGAACCGACTAAATACTGGATGTCCAATCTGGCGGAAAACAGCAAGCTGCGCAATCTGGCCGCGCTGGCCAAACAACGCTGGATCATCGAACGCGACTATCAGGAACTGAAACAGGAACTCGGCTTGGGCCACTTTGAAGGCCGCGGCTGGCGCGGCTTTCACCACCACGCCACGCTCTCCATCGCCGCTTACGGCTTCCTGGTAGCCGAGCGGTGCCGTTTTTCCCCCTCGGCCCGCAGCGGCCATCTTGGACTACCAGCCCCCGAACTCCCGCCCCGCTTCCAGCCAAGAGGGTCGCATTCGCCCGGAGCGGCATAACCCACACTCCATCGCTAGCCTACGCATTATCCTGGCGCGCTCCCTGCTCCGCAAACTCTGCCGATGTCCCTTCTGCGGAGTTCAACGCTTATAACACAGTAGTACTAGTGTCCCGTCCCTGAAGTCCGCATCATAATGATCTGTCATCCTGAGCGGAGTTTGGCCGGTTTTTGGCCAAACGGAGTCGAAGGATCTGCATTTTGCGTAGCCGAATTATGCAACGAACTTCCGAGACACCACCTTTAGTGACTGCCCACTTTGCCCAGCTTGGAGCTTTCGCTGCTTTCGTGGGCACGGTCCGCATCCGCATCCCGAGAGCCTTTCAAACGGCCTGCCGCTGCGCTTTTCCTGCGCCGTTTTTCCCGGTACATCTCCTCATCGGCCTTGGCCAGCAGGTCGGTCAGCCGTTCGCGGCTTTCCGCCATCGCGGTCACCCAGCCCGCGCTGAACTTCAGCGTGGCCCGCGTGGCGCCTGCGTTGTGCAG
The DNA here is from genome assembly GCA_963725975.1 of uncultured Acidobacteriaceae bacterium. GTDB lineage: Bacteria > Acidobacteriota > Terriglobia > Terriglobales > Acidobacteriaceae > Telmatobacter. The sequence continues at coordinate 10,045 of CAVSBA010000004.1, forward strand.
TAGCGCAGCCTGGCGCAGCCGTTCCGCGGCCTCGGCAATTCCAGAGTCGTTGAAGAGTCCAGCCACAGCAAATTCGTCACCGCCCATGCGTCCCAGCACGTCGGTCTCGCGAAATACATGGCGCAGGATGTCGCCGGTGGCGGCCAGCAGGTCAGACCCGGTCTGATGACCGAGCCCATCGTTGATCTGCTTCAGGTTGTCCACGTCGATAAAGAGCACGGAAAAGGGTTGACCGGAGCGACGGGCCAGCAGCAATCCCTGTTCCGCCAGCAGCCGGAAACCGCGCAGGTTGTAGAGCCCGGTGAGCGGGTCGCGCAGCGAGAGCCCCTGAATTTCCGACTCCAGGGCGTTCAGCCGCCACGCCAGGTACAGAAGCAGGCTCATGGAGATGGCCACTGCCATGGTAGCCAGTATGGCCGTCACGTAGTGCGGGGGCATGTGCGTGAAGCCGATAAAATGCGCGCGCATCGCTTCTCGGCAATACGGCACCACAATGAGCAGCGGCGCCAGAATGCGCGCCACCTTGCTGCCGATTCCGCGCCCCAGCAGAATCGAGAGCATGCCGTTCTCCGCCCTGCGAAAAAAAACCACGACGGTTAACAGCAGCAGGCAAAACGCAGATTGGCCGGAGACCGCGAAGCTGTCAACATGCCCGAAGAGGCCTCCCGCCGCCAGCAGTTGCCCTGACACCAGAACAGCCACGATGAATTCTAGGCAGAAGGTGAAGAGGTCGGTCACCAGTCCAATCCGCTCTCGCGACCGGATGAAGACAGTAGTGAGGCCCAGCAGCAGAAAGCACCCGGAAGCCAGAGGCATCATCGCCGTGCCCGTCCAGCTGCCAGTGGCCCGGAAGACCGCCGGTACCGAATGCGCAATCTGCCCGGCCAACACCACCGCCGAGCTGATGGCCACCAGGATGGCGATTGCCGTCGAAATTGCCTGGGTAACTCTCCCGTAGCGCGGACGAGACAAGGTGAGGCTGGCAGCAATCAGCAGCGTGGCCACTGCCGCTTCCACGCTCATCGGGCTCCAGCCTGCCCTGAACGCACCCCGTGCCGCCGGCATCAGCCACCCGAGGATATTAAGGGCAGCAACCCCCGCAACCATCGCGAGAAACAGATCCTCCGCCACCGTCAGCTTGCTAACGAGGCCAACATCAAGTTCGCTCACGTACAGATCGGACGTATCAGGCATGGCCCTTCATCTGCGGAAAAGAACACAATTCGGATTCCGCTGGATAGCGCTCCCAGTTTAGCGTGCTAACCGGCAGATTGGGATCGCGATCTCCTGCATCTTCTGTGCTAGTGTCACCCTTCTGATTACCGGAATCAACTTGATTTGACCCAATTTGACACGCTTCTTTCGCTTCCTGCCAAGCGAGCGGTGAAGCAGCGGAGAAATTGGGCGAGTGGTGAGAAGGATAAGAGTGGCCGGCGCAGAATTCAACGTGTCCGGCATGATCGGTCCGTGATATAGTGAGCGCCTGCCCCAAGAATTATGCGGCGGAGGTCTTCCCCTTGTCGCTTCATCTAAGAGTTGCCGTGCTGTCGCTGCTCGCGGTGTGTCTGCTTCTGCCCACCGCAGCACAGGTAAAGACCGATGTAATCAATGCGCAGGGAGCAGAGGCGCCCTGCATCGGAATCGGCCCCGTAGGCGGTCCGCTGGCGAAGAAGTGCGTGGATGCTTTCCTGCAGGCAGGATTTCTGCGCGCCGATGAGGCCGGTACGCCCGGATTCGCCCTGGGCACTTCAGGCCAGGACGACGGAGCCATCATGAAGATCGAACCGGGCTCGGCGGCAGATCAGGCGGGGGTATCCGTCGGTGACCTGGTGCTGGCGGTGGACGGCAAGCCGGTGCGCCGCACGCCGGGCGAAGTGGCCGAGCAGCTCATCTTTGGCAAACGGGGCGACACCTTGCACATGACCGTGCGCCGCAAGGGAGCCGTCATCGACGTTGCCTTGGTGCGCGCTGCGCAGACGCCCCCTCAGGGTCCGAAGGTCGGCGGCTTCTTCATCTCGGTCAAGCCGCTCATCAACTGGGCAGGGCAATTTGTTCCGTGCATGGGCGCCGGGCCTACGGCCTTTGCGGAACTTGAGTTCTGCGACCATCGCTTTGCGCCTTACGGCTATATCAAGGCGAGCGAGATGGGTTCCACCGGATTTCAGGTGGACGTGAAAGCCACCGACAAGGCCGTCATTACCGGAGTCGATCCCGGTTCGCCCGCGGCGGCTGCCGGCTTGCAGGCCGGCGACGAGATTGCAGGCATCGAGGGCAAGCCGCTGCTGCCCAGTCCCGGTGAAACCGCGAGCGAATACCTGTTTGGCAAGATCGGCGAGCAGCGCAAGGTCACTCTGCGCACCACCCATGGAGAGAAGACGGTCTTGCTTTCGCTGTCAGCGCGGCAACCTCACTAACCGGTTCTCTGTCTGGCCAAAACAGTTTCTCCCGCGCTCTACCGCATGCCGCCATTCCCGCCGCGCAGGCCAGCAATGACAAACCCCTCCGGGCCTGATGCGGCCGGAGGGGTTGTTGGTTGAGCGTGACTGCGGTTAAACCCTAGGTTCAAGATCGGCGATCACATCGAAAAAGCGCTGGTCGAGGCGGCGATTGGTCGCGATGGCTTCCTTGATGGTGATGTCGGTGATATCCGTGCCGTGCAGCACCGCGATGCGTCCCCACTTCTTCTCGTGAACCATGTCGATGGCATGCAGCCCGTAGCGTTGTCCGAGCAGACGATCGTAGGCCGTGGGAACTCCGCCGCGCTGGGTGTGGCCCAGGTTTACCGAGCGGGTCTCGAAGCCCGTCTTCTTCTCGATCAGATCGGCGAGCGCTTCGCCAATGCCCGACAGCCGCGCGTGGCCGAATGAATCCACCTGTGCCGAGCCGATCACCTGGCCCACCTCGGGCAGATGGCAGCCCTCGGCCACCACCACCACGCCGTAGTGCTTGCCGTGGTCGTAGTTATACTTCAGCACCTTGCACACATGATCGATGTCGATCTCTTTTTCCGGCACCAGCACCACGTGCGCGCCTCCGGCAATGCCCGCCGCGTAGGCAATCCAGCCCGCATCGCGGCCCATCACCTCCACCACAATCACGCGGTTATGCGAGTCGGCCGTGGTGTGGATGCGATCAACGGCCTCGGTGGCGATCATCACCGCCGTGTCATAGCCAAAGGTGGCGTCGGTGCCGCTGATATCGTTGTCGATGGTCTTGGGCACGCCCACCGCGTCCACTCCGTGCTCGCACAGAAACTGGGTCACGGACTGCGTATCGTCGCCGCCCAGGGCAATCAGCGCGTCGATCTTGTTGGCCTTCAGCACTTCCTGCACCTTGTCGATGCCGCCCGGAATCTTTTTCACGTTGGTGCGCGAAGAGTGAAGGATGGTGCCGCCCTTCAACTGGATGCCGTCGATCTTTTCGAGAGTGAGCGGGATAAAATTGTTGTCCAGTACCCCGCGCCAGCCGTTGAGAAAGCCGATGAACTCATCCCCGTAGTGGTTGATGCCCTTGCGCACTGCGGCATAAATAACCGCATTCAGTCCGGGGCAGTCGCCGCCGCCGGTTAACAAAGCAACACGCATTTGAAACATCTCCTCAGAGGAAATTCGCCTCCCGCTTTCAGCTTGAGGGGCGAGAATCGATGCGCCGCGCGGCTGGCCAACTGGCCGGCCCTGACGCCCTAACCAGTGTACTCCGGCGTTGTAAAGCCAGATGGTGACGGAGAATACAGAAACCGAAGGAGTAGGAGCCTTCCCGCCCTTACCTGAGCCACGGTGCTGGGTGCCCCATCCCTTTCACGGCTTCATCGTGAAAAGGGTGGGAGACCGCAAAACCCAATCCGTACTCTTCTCCCTCGTCCACCGGAGAGGGGTGACGGAGAATACAGAAACCGAAGGAGTAGGAGCCTTCCCGCCCTTACCTGAGCCACGGTGCTGGGTGCCCCATCCCTTTCACGGCTTCATCGTGAAAAGGGTGGGAGACCGCAAAACCCAATCCGTACTCTTCTCCCTCGTCCACCGGAGAGGGGTGACGGAGTTCATACCGGCTCTTAACGCGCCTCACGGCATCTGCGCGTGAAGGTGCTTCAATAGGATCATGCCCGGACTCGGCGCACTGATCTTGCTGGCATTTGTCAGCCTCGTTGTCATTGTGCTGCTGGTGCTGCTGCAGCTCACGCGCCTCGGGTTTCTCATCCGCACCACCATCCCCGACCGGCCGCGGCGGCGCATGTTCATTGCCTCGGTCGCCTTCCTCATCACCTTTGCCGGCGTGCGCCTCCTGGTGCACCGCATCATCAATCACGAAGGCCACATGCAGTGGGTGATGGTGCGCGGCCACCATATTCATCACCTGGTCTGGGGAATCCTGATCCTGCTGCTGGTGGGCTACGGATGGCTGCTGGACCTGGGACGCTCGCACTCGCCCATGTCCATCTTTCTCAGCCGCATGATGTCGGTGGGCTACGGCGTGGGCGCGGCGCTCACCCTCGACGAATTTGCGCTGTGGCTGAATCTTTCGCCCGATGCTTACTGGAACCAGGAGGGCCGCCTGAGCATCGATGCGGTCATTCTCTTCGGCGCCCTGTTGGCCGTGGGCGCCTGGGGCGCGCCGTTCTTCCGCGGCATGAAACGCATGTGGAAGATGCGCCTGCTGTTCCGCAAGGAGCTTTGGATCATTTCGCCGATGCGGCGCGTGCGGTTGCTTCGTCGGCGTAGAGTTCGGCGATCGCGGCCGCGTATTGTTCCATGATCACGCGGCGCTTGATCTTCATGGAAGGCGTAAGCTGTCCGCCCTCCTGGGTCCACTCCTCGGCCACAATCCGGAAGCGCTTCAGCGTTTCGAAGTTGGCCAGGCCGTTGTTCACCGCGTTGACAATCACCTCGTAGAGCGCCACCACGCGCGCATCGGCCACCAGTTCGGCGCGCGAAGCCGCCTCCACCCCGTGCTGGCGCGCCCAATCCTCCAGTGCGGCAAAATTCGGCGCAATCAGCACGGCAGATGAATTTGTGCCGGTCGCCGACCAGCGCCGCATTGGCCACCAGCGGGTTGTTCTTTAGCTTGTTTTCGATGGGCTGCGGCGCCACCAGCTTGCCGCCCGAGGTCTTGAGCAGCTCCTTCTTGCGGTCGGTGATGTAGAGGAAGCCGTCGGAATCGATGCGGGCAATGTCGCCGGTGCGAAACCATCCCTGCTCGTCGAATGCTTCGGCATTGGCTTCGGGCTTGTGCCAGTAGCCGGAAAAAATCGAAGGTCCGCGCACCAGCAGTTCGCCGTCTTCGGCCAGCTTCAGCTCCACATTGCTCAGCGGCATGCCCGCCGAACCCATGCGGTGATGCATGGGCGAGTTGATGGAGATCACAGGAGAGGTTTCGGTCAGGCCGTAACCCTCCCAAAGCGCAATGCCCACCGAGGCGAACCACTTCGCGGTATCGATGCCCAGCGGCGCTCCGCCGGAGATGAAGGTGTGAACGCGCCCGCCGAAGGCCTCGCGCACCTTGGAGTAGATCAGCTTGTTGGCCGGCTTCCAAAGCAGCGATGCCGGTACCGCGGCCGTCGTAGACAATATCGCGGAAGTTCGAGCCGATCTCCAACGCGCCCAGCAGCATGCGCTTCTTGATAAGCGATAGCGCGGCCCGGCGCTCTACCTCCTGGCGAATTTTTTCGTAAACCCGCGGTACGCCCACAATGATCGTGGGCCGAACCTGGCGCATGGCCAGCGGCAGCTTATCGAATTGCGAGCAGTACGCCACCTGTGCTCCGTAGTTGTACATCACGTAATCCAGAGCGCGGGCCGTGATGTGCGAGAGCGGCAGGAAGGAGATGCAGCAGTCGCTCGAATCGAAGTCGAAATCGGCGGCGGCCAGGTTCTGGTTGCTGGCGATGTTCCCGTGGGTGAGGGCTACGCCTTTGGGCTCGCCCGTGGTGCCGGAGGTGTAAATCAGAGTGGCCAGGTCGTCGGGCGAAATGCTGCGCACCAGTTGCGTCGAACAGGGCATCGCGCTCGCTGCCGCGCGCGTCGGCGCCCCGCGATCAGGTCCTGAAAGGCCACGGCTCCCGGCGGCGTGGGACGCATCCATGACCACAACGTGCTCAAGCTGCGTCTCGGCGCGAATGGAGGTCAGCTTCTCGAATTGCTGCAGCGTCGAAACCACGGCGATGCGGCAGCCCGCATCGCGAAGCAGTTCGGCAATCTGCTCGGCGGTCAGCGTGGGGTAGATGGGCACATCGGCCGCGCCGATGGCCAGGGCCGCAAAATCCGTCACCCCCCACTCCCAGCGGTTTTCGCCGATCAGTGCGATGCGATCGCCTTGCTTTGCGCCCCAGTCCAGGAACGCCTGGGCTATGGCCCGGACCCGCTGGTAAATCTGGTCGGAAGACAGCGGCTGCCATTGCCCGGCCGCGTCCTGCCAGAGAACTGCGCGCGGATTCGCCGCCGCGGTGATGCGGAGAAACAGGTCATTGATAGTGGTGATCGGAGCGACAGGTGTCATGGGACTCTGGTTTTCGAAACTGGAGAGCGGTGAGCCGCAATCATTGGAGAGTTTAACAGCGCAGCGGGAGAATGGGCACGTGATTCGGTTTGCAGCCCGCGGGCATGAGCCAGACTGAAAATCACCGCCTCCGCACGCTGCGGAAAAACCCAGTGCGATGAGTTTTGTAACAAGGGCACGGCTTCAGCCGGGCCACCAAAGTCCGCAAAACGAACCAGGGCTTCAGCCCCTGCTGCGGAAAAACCCTGCAGACCATCGATTTTGAAAGGGCAAGGGCCAACAGAAGCCGTTTTGAAAGGGCACGACTTCAGTCGCGCCAATCGAGCCGGCAAAATTGATCGGCTTTAGCCTCTGAGGGATGCTTTTGTAACCGTTCACCCACACCCAACGGTGCGATGAGTTTTGCAACAAGATGAGTTTTGTAACAAGGGCACGGCTTCAGCCGGGCCACCAAAGTCCGCAAAACGAACCAGGGCTTCAGCCCCTGCTGCACCCTCCTTCGCACCATAGCCTGATGCGGGGAGTTTTTTGCGCAGCTCCTGACAAAATCCCAGCCCAAATTGCCTTTTACGCCCAAAAACGGCCCGTATGGACTAGAGTTTTCTTGTGATCTATCGCCTCTACCATCCCGGGGATTTCGAGGCCCTCTATGCCATCGAGGAGATGTGTTTTGATCCGCCCTTTCGCTTTCCCCGCCGCTACCTGCAGCAGCTGGTGAGCAGCCCCGATGCCGCCACCTGGATTGCCGAAGAGGAAGGGGACATGGCCGGGTTCGCGATCGTGGAAGCTTCAAAGCCCGACGGCGAAGTTCAGGCCTATATCCAGACCATCGAAGTGACTCCGGAGCTACGCAGGATGGGCGTTGGCGCCGAGCTCCTGCAATGCGTCGAAGGCTCCGCGCGCGGCCTCGGCGCAGTCGTCATCTGGCTTCACGTGGACACGGAAAACAGCTCGGCAATTCAGCTTTATCAAGCCTATGGCTACCTGCAGCAGGGCCGGGTGCACCATTACTACGCCCGCCTGCGCGATGCGCTGATTTACGGAAAATCGCTGCGCGCGGCATCCTGAGCCGCTGGCCCCGCTGCCCTAACCAGTTCGCTGTGGTACAACTTACCCCGTGGACCACTTCCGCCGCATGGGCGCACTGCGCCGCAAGCTGACCCGCGCCGGGCTCTCCGGGCTCCTCGTCACCCACCTCCCCGATGTGCGCTACCTGTGTGGCTTCACCGGCTCCAGTGCCGCACTGGCCGTCACTCGCTTTCAGGCCCGGCTCTTTACCGATGGCCGCTACAAATCGCAGGCCGCCGAAGAGGTGAAAGCCGCCGATGTCGAGATCGTCTCCGGGGCCGCTGTGGTCGCGGCGGTGCAGTGGATTGCCGCCCAGACCACCGTGACCACCGTGGGCTTTGACCCGGCGGCAACCACTGTGGCCGAGCTGGCTCGTTGGAAGGCTGCCTTGCCGTCGCGCCTGCGCCGCAGCCTGTTAATGCCGCTCCCTGTTTCGCTGGTCGAGCCGCTGCGCAATGTCAAAGATGAGGCCGAACTGGCCATTCTGCGTCAGGCCGCGCTCACCGGCTGCCGCCTCTTTGACCACATGCTGAGCGTTTTTCGCCCCGCAATGCCGGAGATTGAAGTGGCCGCCGAGCTGGAATACCACGCCCGGCTGCTCGGCGCCGAGGGCATGTCCTTTGAAACCATCGTCGCCTCCGGCAAGCGCTCAGCCCTGCCCCACGGCCGGGCTACCGCCAACCCGCTGCCCCGGCGAGGTTTCCTCACCCTCGACTTCGGTATAATCCTCAAAGGTTATTGCTCGGATATGACGCGCACTGTTTTCCTCGGAACTCCGAAGGCAGCCGAGCGGAGCGCATACCAGGCTGTTCTCGAAGCCCAGGAGGCAGCCGTGGCCCAGGTCAGCGCGGGAACCCGTTGCGGCGATGTGGATGAAGCGGCCCGCAGCGTCCTGCGCAGGGAGGGACTGGCAGAGGCTTTTACCCATTCCACAGGCCATGGCGTGGGCCTGGAGATTCACGAATCACCCCGCATCGGCGCTGGACAAACAGCCAGGCTGCTGGCGGGCATGGTCATCACCATCGAGCCCGGCATTTATCTGCCTGGCCGGTTTGGCATTCGCATTGAGGATATGGTGGCCGTCACGCGCACCGGAGCAGAGATCTTGACCCCATCGCCCAAGGCCCTCATCGAATTGTGAGGCCATGAAGAGCGGAGAGGGCGTTGTCAGCGGAGAGAGCGAGCTTCAACTGGTTGCATAAATGGTGTTTTGAAAGGGCATCGCTTCACATGCTGGGGAAAAACTCTGCGGACCACCGGTTTTGAAAGGGCAACGGCAAACAGAAGTGGTTTTGAAAGGGCAACGGCAAACAGCATCGGTTTTGAAAGGGCAAGGGCAAACAGAAGTGGTTTTGAAAGGGCACGACTTCAGTCGTGCCAATCGAGCCGGCAAAATTGATCGGCTTTAGCCGCTGAGGGATGCTTTTGCAACCGTTCACCCACACCCAAAGGTTTTCCCGCAGGATGTTCAGCCGTGCCGCAGAAGGCCGATAAACAGCGGGCTTTAGCCCCTGAGGGATGTTCTCAGTCAGGCCGAATGCATCGATGCAACTAGAAAGGCACGCAGGCACGAAACGAACACCGCTAATTCCGCTAGCCCCGCTAGCACCGCTTTTGGAGAGCTAAGGAACGAATGAAGCAACAGGATATTGACGATCTAAAGAAACTGATCGACTTTCTCAAGGCCCACCAGGTGGCGGAATTCGATCTCGACCGCGGCGACCTGAAGATCCGGCTCAAGTTTCACGAGCAGCAGGCAGCAGCGGCCAATCTTGGCGATCTGGCCCGCCTGCTTGCCACCGCGCCGCCGCCTGCCGCGCATGCTGCTGCGCCGGCCGCTGCCGCCCCTGCCGCTGCCCCGGCCGCCGATCCGGATGCCGGCCTGCACATCGTCAAGTCACCCATCGTTGGCACCTATTACGGCTCCCCGTCGCCCGGTTCCGCGCCCTTTGTTTCGCCAGGTGACCACGTTGCAAAAGGCCAGGTCATCTGCATTGTCGAAGCCATGAAGCTGATGAACGAGATCGAATCCGACGCCGCCGGCGAAGTCGTCAAATGCCTGGTGACCAACGGCCAGCCCATCGAATTCGGCCAGCCGCTGTTTACCATTCGCCCGGCCTAGCTTTTTAGGGCTCACTGCTTCCAACGGAAGAGTACGGACCTGAGCCCGTACATACAATCTGGGAAAAGGCCGGGCCTTTCACCCCTGAAGGAATGGGTTCTTTCTCCCCAACCAACGAATTCGCGAACTTGCTGACTCGCTAACCAGCTCACTTGCAGACTTGCTAACTATGTTTCGTAAAGTTCTTATCGCCAATCGCGGCGAAATCGCCCTTCGCGTCATCAACGCCTGCCGGGAACTCGGCATTCGCACCGTCGCCATTTACAGCGAAGCCGATCGCAACTCGCTGCACGTGCGCTTTGCCGACGAAGCCATCTGCATCGGTCCGCCGCGCCCCTCTGACAGCTATCTCAACGTGCCCGCCGTCATCTCCGCGGCGGAGATCGCCGACGTCGAGGCCATCCATCCCGGCTACGGCCTGCTCAGCGAAAATGCCAACTTCGCCGAGGTCTGCCGCGCCTCCAACATCAAGTTCATCGGCCCCCCGCCTGAAGTCACGCGCCTCATGGGCGAAAAGGAAAAAGCCCGCCAGGCCATGAAGAGGGCCAAGGTGCCCATCCTGCCCGGCTCCGATGGCGTGCTCGCCACCGTCGAGGACGCCGAGAAGACGGCCGAGCGCATCGGCTATCCCGTCATTCTCAAAGCCAAGGCCGGCGGCGGCGGGCGCGGCATGAGAATTGTCCGCAAGCCCGAGGAACTCGGCCACCTCTTCCATTCCGCCCACGCTGAGGCCGCCAACGCCTTCGGCAACGGCGAGCTCTACATGGAAAAGTTCATCGAGAACCCGCGCCACATCGAGTTCCAGATTCTGGCCGATGAGCACGGCCACGTCACCACGCTCTTTGAGCGCGAGTGTTCCATTCAGCGCCGCCATCAAAAGCTCATCGAAGAAGCGCCCTCCCTGCAGGTCACCCCCAAGCTGCGCGAGGAGATTAGCAAAACCCTCTGCCGCTGCCTCTCGGAGATTGGTTACCAGAACGCCGGCACCGTCGAGTTCCTCATGGACGCCGAGCGCAACCTTTACTTCATCGAGATGAACACCCGCATCCAGGTGGAGCACCCGGTCACGGAGGCCATCACCGGCATCGACCTGGTTAAAGCGCAGCTGCGCATCGCCAGCGGCGACAAGCTCGATGAGATTCTGCCCGCGAAAATTGAAATCCGCGGCCACTCCATCGAGTGCCGCATCAACGCCGAGCACCCGCAGAAGTTCACTCCCTCAGCCGGTAAAATCACGGCCTTCAATGTGCCCGGGGGCAACGGCGTGCGCGTGGACACGGTGCAGTATGCAGAGGGCGTGGTCCCGCCCTATTACGACTCCCTCATCGCCAAGCTCATCGTGCACGGCGTCGACCGCGCCGAAGCCATCGCCAAAATGGAGCGCGCGCTCCGCCAGTTCATCGTGCAGGGAATCGATACCTCGATCCCCCTCCACCAGGAGATTTTTGCCGACGAAGGCTTCCGCAACGGGCAGTTCGACACCGGCTTCATGGAGCGATTCCTGGCCGCGCGAGCGCAATCCACGAAGTAATCCGCCGCCACTCCGACTGCTGCGAAAAGTGCTTCAGGGCTTCGGCGTCAGGCCGTGGCGCAGCATCACTGCGCCAATCGCCCTTGCGTCCGGCGGCCCGCCCGCGGCTTGCTGCACCACCTCCGCAATCTCGCGGAAATACGAAGGCCCCAGAATCCCTGGAGTAATCACCGCCAGGGCCTTGGCGCTGGCCTCGGTGAAGTTGTCGAAACGGTGCACCGCGCCGCGCGGAATGCACAGCGCGTCGCCCTTGGCGATCGCGTGGCGCTGCCCCTCGAGCGTGAACGTTATCACCCCTTCGAGTCCGTAGATGGTTTCCTCGTAGGCGTCGTGGCTATGGGCGATGGGCATTTTGGCCCCCGCCGCCACGCCGAACTCGAACATCGCAACCGAACCGTTCGATTGATGACCTTCGAGAAGAAAGTGAATCGTCAGTCCCCCAATGCGGACTTCATCAATTGTGCTTACCAGCATTTGCATAACCTCCTGTGCGGGTGGAGAAAAGTGAGCGCAGTGGCAAGGGGAAAGGAAAGCGCGAGGACCATGCGCGAAACCAGTCTAGAGGAGTGTCCCGCGGTTCGTCGATTGCAAAGCAATAAGCAGACACTCGGGTGTCCCAGGCCTGACTAACTGCAGACGAACGGGTGCCCCAGGTCTGGATTTTCAGACCTGGGATCCACAAGTCCATCCCTGCCGGGTGCCCCAGGTCTGACTAACCACAAAGGAACGGGTGCCCCAGGTCTGGATTTTCAGACCTGGGATCCACGACTCCATCCCTGCCGGGTGGCCCAAGTCTGACTAACCACAGACGAACGGGTGCCCCAGGTCTGGATTTTCAGACCTGGGATCCACAAGTCCATCCCTGCCGGGTGCCCCAGGTCTGACTAACCACAAAGGAACGGGTGCCCCAGGTCTGGATTTTCAGACCTGGGATCCACGACTCCATCCCGGCGCGCCTGTGTCCAAAACGATTCGATTTCGACGGCGCCTTGTTTGCCGGTCGCGTAGTGCCGGTAACTCGACCACGGCCAATCCTCCGGCTTCTCAACCAGGCCACGCTTCACCGGGTTGCGATGCATATAGGCCAGCTTCTCCCCCGGCTTTTCTTCGCTATGAACATTAAAGTCGTAGTAGCGTGGTTGCCAGAAGGGCCGTTCGCGGCTCTGCACAGAGACAGAAAGTTTCAGCGCCTGGATGGCCTTCGCGAGCAGCGCCTTCCTCGGCTCGCTAACCAGCATGTGAACGTGCTCCGGCATCACGACATAGCCGATGACGTAAAATTCGTAGCGAACGCGCATGGCCTCAAGAGCCCGCTCGAAGAGATTGCGAGCCGCCTCTATGCCCAGGTGCGTCAGTCGGCGATGACAGCTGAAGGTGACGAAGTGGAAACCCCCGCATTGCTGATAGCGAACAAGCCCCTTCGTCATGCGAATATCCTACATCCCATGTCTCAAAAATCGAGACATGGGGCACCCGTTCCCCTGTGGTTGGTCAGACCTGGCCCACCCGCCTGCTCGGAGACTGGTTTGCGTGGGCATGTCTTGCGGCCCTGGCGGTATTGACGGTTCTAGCTTTGCGCAGACGGGACGGTCAAATGCAGGTTAAAACCTTAAAGTGCAACGCGATAATGGTCTTAATTCCATCTTTTGTTGAGTGGCTGAGGATGCGCAAATGAAACACGTCCAAAGGCCTTTGGAGCTGCTGCCAAGGCATCCTTCAAATCGCTATCGGATGGAGCTTACCACCGCGAGCAATTTCGTTTAGAGTCATTTTATGCACTTGCCCACGGTACAAACGTTGATCTGTCCCATATGCCAAGGCGGGCTTGAGTTTGGGAGCGCCGGAGTACGCTGTGCAGTTGGCCACTCATTTGACTTCGCTCGCCAAGGGTACGTGAATCTCGTCACAAACAGGCCTTCTGTCCGGATTCGCTGATTCTGCAGAGATGGTGGCTGCCAGGACGGAATTCCTGGGCGGGGATCATTTTCGTCTCCTCGCTGAATCCATTGCCGAGCTTTGCGTCAAGCATGCCGCTGGTGCGCGAGTTGTTATGGAGGCTGGTGCCGGCGTCGGCTATTACATAGCGCACGTCTTGGAGGCCTTGCCTCTGAGCGTGGGCCTGGCACTAGATCTGTCGAAATTTGCGGCTCGACGTGCAGCCCAGGCACACCCGCGCCTTGATTCAGTTGTCACCGACATTTTGGAAAAACTGCCGGTCAAATCGGAGTCTGTAGATATTGCCTTGAATGTATTCGCACCGCGCCCGGCATCTGAACTATTTCGCACCCTGAATCGCGAAGGACGATTGATCGTGGCATTTCCAGCGCAACACCACATGCAGGAATTGCGTAATTCGATCGAAATGTTGGATATCGATTCGAGGAAGGAGTTGCGCATTTCGCTGGCACTGAATCCATTCTTCCGACTGCTGGAGACGCGGGCTTGCCAATGGGAAATGGAGTTGCAGCACAAGCAGGTGGCGGCATTGGTGCTCATGGGGCCGTCGGCCCGACACATTGATGCATCTGCACTTCTTGGAACTATCGCAAGATTAACTTCACCGCTGAAAGTAACCGGGTCCGTCAACATACACGTGTACGAACGAGCGAAGAGTTGAGAGGGCGTTGTTGCATGGATCGAGCCTTGGCCGAGTCTTCGCATGACCCAGATGGATTACGCGCCAATGTTGAGGCGGCAGACGGAGTTTGGGCTGCCGCAAATAAGGTCATTGTCCTGCGGCCCTAGGGCTAGACATCTTACTGCCTGAAACCATCCATCAGCGGCTAAAGCCCCGGTCATTCCATGCCGTTCGCGGCACGACTGAAGTCGCGCCCTTTCAAAACATGAACGATCATCTATGTGGCGGACACCACGAGATAATCTCTTAGATTTCGCATGATCATTGCCCACCCTGTGCGGCTTGGCTGGTGGCCCCGGTCTTGGAGTCCTGAACTGGCCACAGACCATGGGTGCACCCCCGTCCCCCCGCATTTGGGGACCGGGGAGACCGCCGACCTCAACCGGGCGGAAACAAATCTGGATTTAGCACGATCGGTCCCAAAGCCCCAGAAAATCGTGCCCAGGTGCCCGCTCAGCCGGCAGTCCTCGCAGAGCCCCACCCCCCCTGCATCGCGATCCAGGAACGGATCACAAACCTGTCAACCCCTCCCCGGCCGCTTCTCTCCAACAAATCTTCCCAACCGCCTTATTTTCAACACAGTCCCATCCTCAATTCCCAGCCCCGCCGTTGCCGGTAATTTCCCCTTTCCGGAGCACAATCATTGCAGAACCAAAGGAGGCTCAATGCGCAAGCGCTGCAACGTCACCATCACCGTCGACGCCGAGGCCTATCGCCGGGCCCGCATCTGGGCCGCCGAGCGCGAAACCTCAGTCTCGGCCGTCGTCAGCTTCCTCATCGCTCGCCTTCCCGGCTCTCCTTTAGGCGACTACGCCGCCGAAATCGTCCCCCACCGGCACCCCGCAACTGGCCCTTCTGCGTCGCAGCGCCCCAACGGCGTCGACAATCTTATCCGCGCTATTGAGAGCCTCTCCGGCCGCCTCGCCCCTCCCCCCAAAAATAGCCCCCCTGTGCAACTGTGTGATTCGCCGCAGCCCAGCAGTATCAGTCACTTGCATCCCCTCAACTGCACAGGATCACAGGAAAGCGACCCGCAGTGACCCGGTTCGCGCAATAATTCGCCTAACCAGCCCCGTTAAAAGTCGTTGATCCTCTCATCCAGCCGGTGTATGGTGTCAGCAAAACCCGCAGCTTCGCCGTCCCGGATTGCTTATATGCAGCACGGAGAACAAAGCCATGCAAGTTGACCTGCAACAGCTCTCGTTGCCCACCATCATCACCGCCGTCGGAGGCCTGGGCACCGCCGCTTTCGGACTGCTAGAGGCCCTGAAGCCTGTGGTCCCCGCCATTAATCACATCGGTTTTGCCGGCATCCGGCGCACCGTTGCCAGCCTTACACCGCTGGAGCAGGCTGCCTCCGGGGCAGACCAGCCGCCCATCAATGCGCTGCCCCAGGCAAAGGTGATCGAGTCGCTCAAGTCGAACTGGGTGAACGGCAACGATCTCGGCAGCCAGAAGGCCATTGCCAAATCGCTGGTGAAGCTGCATCTGAGCGCCGCCAATGCCGCGCGGGTGAGCGCCTTCACCAATGTGGACCCCGCGCAATTGACGGCCGTGGCTGCGGGCATAGCCTCCGGAACTCCTCTAACGCAGGCGCAGGGCGACGCCTACGCACGTTTCGACCTTATCGTCACCGCCATGCTCGACGAGTGCTACCAATTTGCCGACCAGAACTATCGCAACTGGACGCGCGGACTGGCAGCGATACTGGCTGTGCTTCTTGCCTTCTTTGGCGGCTACATGTTGCAGGGCGGGCCGTTCGGCGCGTTCCTGTTCTCGGCCAATGGCGCGCTGGCGCTGCTGGTGGGCGTGTTGGCTACGCCCCTGGCGCCGGTTGCCAAAGATCTTTCGACGGCGCTGACTACGGCTGTAAACACCATGCAATTGGTGAAGAAGGTATGACGGCGTTTCTCGATCTTCGCTACGCGACGGTGGGTGGCGACCTGGCCGCAGAGGTAAGCGTGAACCAGGGCACTAGCTCAGCCGATTACGCAAGCCTGCCGCTGACCGCACTGGAGGCCGCAATTCGCGGCCGGCATGTGCTGATCGCAACGCACGGCTTCAATGTGAATCGCGCCGAGGGCATTGCCAGCCTGGCAAACTGGGCGAGCCTGCTGGAGTTGCCAAATCCCTCAGCCTTTGTGGGGCTGCTGTGGCCAGGGGATTCCGTATGGGCGCATGGGCTCGATTATCCCGACGAGGCAAAGGTGGCCGACCGCGCCGGCGCGCTGCTGGCAGAGTTTCTGGATGCGAATTTTCAGGATGCAGCCAGTATCTCCCTGGCTTCGCACAGCCTGGGCGCGCGCGTGGTGCTGGCCACTATTGAGAACCTGAACCGGCCGGTTCGGCGCCTCACGTTGATGGCCGGCGCAATTGACGACGATTGCCTCAACAACGAGTTTGCGAACGCGGCGGTTAAGGTTGGAACGATCTCGGTCCTGGCATCGCAAAGGGACACGGTTCTGTCGCATCTCTTCCCGCTGGGCAACTTTGTCGCCGGCATTCTTGACGTGGGGCATCCGTGGTGGAGGGCGGCGGTGGGCCACTGCGGTCCGGTGACGGCCTGGCCAGCCAACTTCCAGGCGCCCTTCATGATTCCGGACGAGTGGAACTTCAACCACGGAAATTATCTTGAGATTGACTCGCCGCCGGTTGCGCTGCCGCCACTCCCCGTGGATGTGCCGGCGCAAGGAACGCCGATGCCGGCAACCAAGGGCTGGCCCGAAGCGTTTACCGCGGCGTTTGAGTCAACGCGATTTCAGTAGCGAGGATTCATCGCTTATCCGGCGCCCTGCCCAGCCTCAATCGGTTAAGCTTCTCTGGTAGCAACGAGGAGGTTAACGGATGGATTATCAAAAAGACCTGATTGCTGAATTCGACCGCGAGATCGCGCGGACGCGCAAGGTACTGGCCGCCATTCCCGATGGCGCCGATTTCGATTTCAAACCACACGCCAAATCCATGAGCCTGGGCCGCCTGGCCGGCCATTTGACCGATTTTGCCGGCGACTGGGCTGCGGATTCGTTGCTGAAAGACAAGCTGGAGTTCGGACCCGACCACAAATGGGAACCGTTTGTTCCGAAAAGCAGGGAAGAGATACTGAAGCGATTCGACGAAAAATTGCCGGCCGTGCACGCGGCCCTGAATGCGACCACGCCGGAGAAATGGGATCAGTATTGGCAGTTTATCTACGGCGGACAGACGGTGATCGACGAGCCGCGCCACCAGGTGTTTCGCGAAATGGTGATGAGCCACATGATTCACCATCGCGGGCAGATGGGCGTGTACCTGCGGCTGATGGGGGCAAAGGTGCCTGGAGTGTATGGGCCTTCGGCGGATGAGATGTAAGGTTCGTTCCTCGGGCTGGTTGCATAAATGGCGTTTTGAAGGGGCATGGCTTCACAGCTTGGTGAAAAACTGCCTGTTTCTTGCCGGAGTTGCCTCATGTCGTGTTTTTTTGCCGCCGCATGGACGGGTTGCCGGGTTGTTGTTTGTCTCTGTGGGCCATGCTTTCAGCCCGCAGAGACACCTCTCCCCGCTCAAGCCTGAGCTTGAATCGGGATCAGCTTGCTCATGCGCAGCAGATTGTGCGCCGCCGCGGCCAACTGAAACAGCCAGTCCACGCGCCTTAGACCACGAAGCTTGATCTGGCGCAGCTTATCCTGCTTCATCCAGCCGAAAACCTTCTCCACCAGTTTGCGCTTCTTCTGGCTCACGGCCAGGCCTGGGTCGTTGCGTTCGCTGACGGTGAGCCAGTTACGCCATTTAGGGTAATAATATACTTCGCAAAGTAGAGAAACTAAATGCTACCGCGTAAGTATCCGGCGGACTCGCACAGCTTGCATCCGCAACCCGGTGTCTGTTCACGCTCCGCTTCCGTTCCCTCGTTGAAGCCTTCAACCCACTCTGGATCGGTTTGAGCGAAGGCGCGGTGGTCGTTTAGAAAGTCTGTGAGAGCAACTTGCAGAGCTTCAATGACCGGCCTATTACCTGTGTTTCTTGACATGGCTCACCTTCTTTCCCTGCGTCCGTTGCCATTCAGCTTCCCGGCGCTGCATTTCCTCTTTGGAGACGGTGAACGTCTTGCGGACGGCGTTATCGAAACGTTCAGCTTCTGTCTTTCCGAGAACGGTCGGCGGCGGTAAAGGCTTCATGATTTTCCATTCTTTCTATGGCCGTTCTTGCTTTTCTTCTGCCATGCCGACGCAAATCCAGATTTGCCCGGAACTGGTTCAATGAGATCGCGGTCGCGCAGTTTGAGAAAAACACTCTTCATCGAATTTTCAGATTTAATACCGGTTATTCCCCGTGCATCTCGGTTTGTGATAGTCGAGTTGTTGTCGAGATACTGCATCACCGTATCTTCGGGAGAGGCCAGACGCTCATGCTTAATCTCAACGAGTACAGAATGATCCAATTCACGAATAAGCGGTTCCTTGAGGCGGAGCTGTTTCATTGCTTCAAATGCAGTATTCAAGCCCTCACCCACATCCTTGTTCGGAGGATTTGGAAACTTGTTAATGACGCGAACCAAATTTCCGTTGCGTGCAAAGCGTTCTTGAAGAATATTTTTTGGGGTGATGTGGGCCGGGAGGCGTCCAGGGCTTTCTACCTCAACCCGATTGTCGAAAATACGGACATGAACATCATCTGCGAGCGAGTAATCCCGGTGAAGAATGGCATTGGTAATAACCTCATGCAGCGTCTCGGGCGGATACTTCACCGGTTCCAATCCTCTGGTGCCGAGCACTTGAATCTCATCAATGGTCTCTTTTGTCAGCTTAACCGCCTGAACGATAACATCGTAAGCGCACCCTTCGATGCTCACCGGTGTTTCGGCCAGAGTGTCGCGGGTTCCTTCCTCTTCGATGGTTTTATACCGGTAAACTTTCACACCGGTGCGCTTGGGCAGAATAGCTTGAGGTAGATCAGCAAACAGCGTAACGCCCGCTACTGTAGGCTTGTCATTCTTTATGAGTTCCTGCTTCCGAAGCCAAGGCTCCGGCTCGGACGAAGGAACAACGTTCAGGATGAATTCAATAACAGCGGCAGAATTGCAGATTGAGGCCAGTTCCGTTGCCACCGGTTCATTTTCAAATGACGTGAGCCCTTTATTGCGCTTCAGTATCGCCAGAGCATCTGGGGTGTTCACCGGTAGGCTCTGTGCCCCTCGGCGGATATAGGGGAGCCCATCGTTCGCTTTAACAATGTCTTTAGATTTCTGGACGACTATCTGAAGAACCACACCGGTGCTGTTGGGATGCGACAGAAACGAATAGAGAAAACCCTCCCCGAGCGGGAATAGCTGTTCTAGTCCTTGGATATGCCCGTTGGCATCCTCTGGGTCCGCAAACCCCTGCCACCGGTCAGGAAAAGGAAGCGGAGTATTGTCAGCGATGCCAACGTAAAGTTCTCCACCATCTGCATTTGCAAATGCAGAGATTGCCTTGGATAATTTCGATGGCCTGATTTCCTTTGCCTTAACGTCCAAGAAGTGCCTCTCGGTGTATGAGAGCACTTCTTGGAGCTGCTTATCTGTGATTTCTACTACTGGTATTGGCATCTGGACGCCTTCCGCGCGGCAATCTTCCACGAACCTCAGAACGGGCGTATTTCATTCACCGGTGACTTGCCGGTAACTTCAGCATACGTCAAGCGCTTGCCAACCATACCTCTTGTAGCAATGTCGAACCGCTGTGCATCTGTCAACTTCCGATTGTTGAACCGGAATGACTGCTCATCCAAGTAGCGAAAGAGATGGAACGGTTCGATGCTCACATAGGTGCCGTTGATACCCTCTTGAGTAGGCTCCAGAAATTCTCTAGACCGTTCGTATGGACTCGGCCATTGACGTATTCAACCGCGTGGTCCACGACCTGATGAACGAAGTCCTTCTCCAGGCCACGATAGGACATGAGCGCATCGGTATAGAGCGCCGCGCCAGCTTCGACATGCTTCTTAACCTCGGCGTGCAGTTCCTTCCGCTTGCGGCCACTGATGACCTGAGTACGCACATTGCCGCCGCGCTCAAGCAATACCCATCACAGCGGTCTTATCTTTACCACCGGTGCCAGTGATCCGGCGCTCACGCTTGCTCTTATGCATGTTCCGGGCTTTGCCACCGATGAAAGTCTCATCCGCTTCGACTTCGCCGCCTTAGCTTACCGGTGGCGTACTCATCCCCAAGCATGAGCCGGATGCGATGATCGAGGAACCATGCTGTCTTTTGGGTGACGCCAAGTGCCCGGTGAATTTCGTAACTGCTCACGCCATTCTTGCAGTTCACAACCATCCACATCGCCATGAGCCACTTGTCGAGGCCCACCGGTGAGTCCTCCATCACGGTCCCCGTCTTCAGCGTGAACTGGCGGAGATTCATGCTTTTCGCGGCATTCCCAGCGGTTATACTTCTCTAAGAAATAGAACGTTCTGGCTCCCGCACCGTGGGCAGATAATACCCTTCGGCCACCGGCGAGCTACGAGATACTATTTAGGGTTGGGCTCGTACTCGGCCACGTGCGGTGTTACCTCCAAACTGCGCAGCCCATTGACGAACCTCTCCTCTTGATAGCCCTTGCCCCAGCGTCATGCGCTTGCCGCGCTTGAGCCGCTTCAGCATCTCCAGCGCAGCCTGCCGCTCGGCCACTGTGCTGGCCTGGGTGGCCATGGCCGCCACCACCAGCCCGTTGCGGTTCTCCGTCATCACGTGCCCCAGGTAGCTGGGCAACAGCCGACGCCGGCGCTGCACTTGCGATACAGCCGCGCATCCGGGTCCGTGCTCGACTCATGCGTGTCGCGCAACAGCTTGCGGCCCCGCGTTCCGGTGCCACGGTGCGGCGGTTCAGGCTTCTCCTTGAAGCTGCGCCGGCTGGCCCAGGCCTGCAACAGCGTCCCGTCCACGGTGAAGTGTTCCTCGCTCAGCAACTGGTGCGCCCGCGCCTCTTCGACCACCGCCAGCAACAACTGTTGAGTTGTCTCCCCGGCCATCAGCCGCGCCCGGTTCTTGCTGAACACCTTCGCGTCCCACACCGCATCGTCCATCTCCAGGCCCACGAACCAACGGTAAAGAAGGTTGAAGTGGATCTGCTCCATCAACTGCCGCTCCGAACGAATCGAGTAAAGCACCATCAGCAACTGCGCCCGCAGCAAACGCTCCGGCGCTATCGACGGACGGCCCGTCTCCGAATAAAGCTCAGCGAAAACTCCGTCCATCTTCCCCAGAGCTCGATCCGCCATCGCCCGGATTCGCCGCATCGGGTGATCGGCCGGAATCCGCTGCTCCATCGTCACGTAACTGAACATCCATGCCTGCTGCTTATCGTCGCCGCGCATATCATCTTCTTAAATCAACTCCCTGTGGAGAAAAAGTGCCTCTCTTGGGACTTTTTCACCAAGCTGTTCAGCCGTGCCGCAGAAGGCCGATAAACAGAGGCTTCTGCGACTGCGGAAAAACTCCCCGTATCAGGCAATGATGCGAAGGAGGGTGCAGCCGGGCCTGAAGCCTTGGTTCGTTTTGCAGGCTTTGTTGGCCCGGCTGAAGCCGTGCCCTTGTTACAAAACCCGTCCCTTCAGTGGCTTTTTCTTAAGAAAAAGCCACCTTGCACGGCTTGGGCATGGGCACTGTTACTCGGGTTCTGATCTAGAAACCTTCTGCTCACTTGGAATCGAGAAAATCCAGGATGGCCTCATTGAAGAGAGTGGGGTCTTGAAGGAACGCGAAATGGCTGGTGTTGGGCAGAATCAGTAAGCCGGCCCCGGGGATGGTTCGCGCGATGTATTCGGTATGCTCACGACGGATCGCCTCATCGTGATCGCCGTCCGCTACCAATACACGCGCGGTGATGGCTGCGAGTTGTGCGTCCGTCCAGTTCGGTTGAGTCTCCCACATTTGGCTGATCTGCTGCACAAAAGCGCGATATTCGCCGGGGGTGGGAGAGAGATGACGGTAATCATTTCCTGCGCGCTGGATGAATCTTGCGAAGGTTGGCGTCTGGGCGCCATTGGGCACGGTACCGTCGACGCGAGTGTTGGCCGCAAAAGCCAAGACCCCTCGAACTCGTGCCGGATAGCGGATCGCGAGATCGAGGCCGATGATTGCCCCGTCGCTCCATCCCACGATATCCGCGCGGGAAATATGCAGACGGTCCATTAAGGCAATCACATCATCTGCCATGAGGTCATAGCCGAAAGGGCGGGCATCGCGGCTGCTCCGTCCGTGGCCCCGGCTGTCGATGGCCAGCACCCTGTGATGAGGCGCCAGAGCGCGCACCTGCAATCCCAGGTAATCAGAGTTGGCGAGACCGCCGTGAAGCAGGATGACCGGAACCCCCGGCGCATGCACTACGCCGTGATCCGTGTAGTACAGATTGATCCCGTTCACCTTGACAGATGCATGGACGCCGCCGGGCACGGGCGGTGGTGTGGGGGGAAGAGTGGCCCAGCGAGGCGGCGTCTGCCCGTGAGCCGGCGCGTACAAGGCCGCAAAGGCTCCGGCGCAGAAAAGTACAAGCAGGAGTTTGCCGAGTGAACGAAGGATGGCACGACCTGGCTGATGGTTCACCGTAGCGGTTAGCTTGTTTTGCTGATCGGTCATGGCACCTCAAACGGACTCTCTTGGAGAGAGGGATGATCTGAACACCATGCTATAAGGAACGAACCCGCGAAAGTGCGTTAGCTGCAGAGAGAGATCGATCAAGCTGGCGGGAGCGGAGCTGACTGGAAGGCCTTCGGAACTGACATTGATCTGGCGGACAGCCGCAGACAGTTCGGAAACCGGAGCGACCTGATCAATTTAGACTCGTCGCTCGGCTAAGCATTTTTGGCCATCGCGGAGCTCATCTCGTCATGAACGGGCAAGGATTTTGGCCTTGCCTCCATCCAAGCCACCAGCACCACCGTCACCAGGCCCAGCAGCAAAACGGTCTCTTCTACGAATTCGCTGCGGTTGTGCAGACGGTTGAAGTGGGCGACATTGGGATCGGATGCGTCGGCGGTGTTGATGGCGCCACCGGCGGCAATGCGGTCTCGCTCCATGGCCGGAATGATGCCGAATTGCGAGTAAACCGTGCAGCCGATCATGACCAGCAGCAGCGCCATGGGGGCGAGAACGTGACGCGGGTTATAGACGCGCAAGGCAGGCGCAAGAGCAAGCACTGCCAGCGCCACCATTCCCGAAGCCAGCCCCATTCCGTGGAGAATGCGCAGCAAACTGCCCACAATGGTGCCTGCCGTGTGCGTGTCCGGCATGAGCGTGGTGAAGGTGACCGCTGCGACCACGGGAAAGAAGATTTCCCCGCCGAGCCAGACGATGAGCGCCACATAGAGCAGCGTGCGCAGGAAGGTTTTCATACAGGGACCAGTGTACAGTGCGCAGAAAACAATGGATGGCCGCGGCGCAACCTTGAGTACCTGCTCACCGCGCACTGCCTGATTTTGGTTAACTCTTCTTCAACGCGCGTTTCAGCACTATCTCCAGCGCGGCTTTGGCTTCAGAGTACTCCGCAGGCGAGATTGTGTCGGAGAGCTTTTCGCTCTCCAGGGCGAACAATTCTTCCTTCAGGGCGTTGAGCAGCGCAGTTTTCTTAGCGGCAGGAGTTGAAGCATAAGCTGCCGAGGTTAAGGGAACTTCGCCGCGTAACGGAACAGCCATTCCGGGAGCGCCGGCTACAGCAGCTTCCGGCTTGCGCAGCAGGAAGGCTGCGGCGGCGGCCAGCAGCAGAGCGAGACCGCCGAGTATCCACCATTTGTATTTGCTCAACGGATCGGGCGTATCGATGGGCGTTCCAATGCCGCCGCCGGGGCCGGCTGGTGCAGAGGCGCTTTGATCGGCAGCCTGGCCGCCGCCCTGGCCGCCCTGCGCGTCGCGCGGAATTGCGCCGGTGCCGGAGATGGTGAACGAAACGGTTTTATCCGCAGGCACATTTTTGGCCAGGAAGGTCTGCACGCCGGGATCGGCATTGACCGAGGCGAAGGCGGCGCCGGAGCTGTTCGCCAGGTTCATGCTCTTGGGAAGCAGCACGGCCACATTGTCGGCGGCCAGCGACTCCTGCGACTTGAAACTATATTTGCCGGCTGCGTAGGGGAGCGTGTAGCTCACCTGAAACATGGTGTCTTTATCGCCATCGTCGGGCTGGATGGGGAAGTTGAATGAGTAATGCCCCTTGGGTCCATCGGGATCGAGCTTGACGCTGGTGGGCAGTCCGGTGGGCCGCTGCGCGCCCACGTCACTGATGGTTGCTTCTGCCGGCAGGACAATGGAGAAGGTGTGCTGGCTCCATTGCGTAGTGGGCGGCGTGCTGGTGTTGTGGACGAAATAGCGTTCGTCGATTTTGAGCTGGCCGCCGTCGGTTTCGGCCTCGATCACGTCGGCTTCGATGTAAACGCCCTTTACCTTTGAGGCCACATCGTAAACCGGAATGTCGCCTGGGCCGCCGCCTTGTGGCGCCGCGATGAAGTAGCCTGCGCCCTGGTGCGTGACGCGGATAAGATAGGGCCCGTTGCCGGGCTCATTGAGCGTGTAACTGCCTTTGGAGTCCGTGGTGGCGTGGGCCACTGCGCCCATGCCGGCCTGCACGTCGAGCAGTTCCACAGTGTCGCCTGCGGCCGGCTTGCCGCTGGTCTTGTCGGTTACTGTGCCGGAAACCGTTGCGGCTTGTGCCAGGGCGGCGGTGAGAAGAAAAGCGGAAAGGCTGGCGATGATTCTTGTCGATTTCATTCTTTCTTCGGTCCTTGGATATTTCATCGTGGTGCGGGTCTGGAGACGCGCACCACAGCCGGTCAGAAGACAGGCCTTCCTGTTTATACCTGTTGCAAATGGTCGATCTCGGCCAGCAAATGCGCGGTTTCAGATTCAAGTTGCGCGCGCTGCGCCTGAAAATCTTCTTCAGGATATTTGCCGGCGCGATATTCAAAATTCAGATCGCGAAGGTTTTCGTAAAGCTGCTCCTTGCGCTCCTCGAGGAAATCGAGGCGCGTTTTTTCGCGCTGACTCGCGAAGCCGTTCTCCGGCCAGAAGGTGTAGATAAAGAGCGCGAAGAGCAGCAATAGACCGGCAATCATGCCCTGAGTTTCAGTCATCGGGAAGGTCCTCCATCGAGCCCGCTGTCTCCATCGGTTTCGCGTCGAATTCTTTCGCGGCGCTCCCGCTCTGCCGGATCGAGTGCAAGGAGATCGGCTTGATTGGCCGGCTGTGGCTTGAAGCCGCGCAAACCGCCCCAGCGCCGGATGAGAAGGATGGTGCCGAGCAGCGCCGCGGCGAAGACCGCGAAAGGCGCGATCCACGCCACCAGGTTAAATCCTTGGGTTGGAGGCGCTGCCAGCACGATCATCCCGTATTTGGAGACAAAATCGTCCAGTATTTGTTTGTCGGTCAATCCGGTGGCAATATCGGCGCTCAGTTCTCCCAGTTCTTTATCGCGCGAAGGGCAGCCCACGTGATCGCACTCACCCAGCAATTGCGCGCATCCGCACTGGCACATCAACCGGTGGCTAAGAATACTCATGCGGGCGCCGGAGTCGCTGCTTGCGCCTACGGAAAAGCAAACCGCAATCGCAAGCAGCATTGCTTGTGCGGATTTCATCCAGACGGAGTTGAGGCGCAAGGACCGTTTTGTGGTCTCCCATCCTTTTTGCATAACGCACAAAAAGGATGGGGTATGGTGCTTGCTGGGCTCGGCCGGCGGCGGGAAGGGAATCGGGTTGGGCATCAGTCGCCTCCCTTGAGCGCTTCCACCGGGACGGGGCGGGCAGCGGGAACTCTGAGCGCCGCCGTGGCCGCGCTCAGGCTTGGAACCAGTGCGACGAAGGTGCCGAAGACGATAATGACCAGGCCAAACCAGATCCAGCCGACCAATGGATTAAGAAAGGCCTTGACGATAGGCTGGCCGGTGTCGGGATTCACGCCCTCGTAGACCACGTACAGGTCCCACTCCGGCGTGGAGTGGATGGCGACCATGGTCTGCGGCTGGTCGCCTTCGCCCAGATGGTAGATGCGCCGCTCGGGCGTCATCTGGAATTCCTTCTTGCCGTCTTTGTAGACGTCCAGGATCGCGTAATTGGAGTCGTAGTTAAGGTTCGTATCTTGGGTCGCCCCTACTTGCCGCAGCGTGTACGGGCCCACGCTCATCTGGTCATGGAACCCGAGTTCCCGCTCCACATTGCGATTGAAGGCCGTGCCGGCGAGGCCGATCACCACCACCACCACGCCGATGTGTATGATGTAGCCGCCGTACCGGCGCGTGTTGCGGCGCGTCAGCAGCCATGTGGCCGAGAGAAGGTTGCGGTGCGTTTGCCGCGAGATGACGGCAGCTCCGCGCAGGAACTCCGAGACGATGGCGGTGAAGACCGCGGCCGAGACGGCGAAGGCAACCAGCGCGTAAAAATCGCCGTTTTGATAGACGCCGTTCTTCCAGGGCCGAACGCCCGCCAGCAGGCAGACAATCACCGTGCCCCACAGGGCGATGGTGGGCGGGATGAAGTTACGGCGCAAGCTCTTGAATGACGTGGCGCGCCACGGGAGCAGCGGGCCCACTCCGGTGAGGAAGAGCAGGAACAGGCCGATGGGGACAGCCACGCGGTTATAGAACGGCGCGCCGACCGTGACCTTGGAGCCCTGCACGTATTCGGAAAGGATGGGGAACAGCGTTCCCCAAAGAATGACGAAACAGGCGGTGAGCAGGACCAGGTTGTTGAACAGGAAGCTGGATTCCCGGCTGACCAGAGACTCGATATGATGCTCAGTCTTCAGATGAGAGCGCTGCAGAACGTAAGTAAAGATGCAGACCGCCAGCACGATGCCCATGAAGACGACGAACCAGGTGCCGATTGGCGACTGCGCGAAGGCATGCACGGAGCTCACCAGACCGCCACGGGTCAGGGTCGTTCCCAGCAGGGTGAGCAGGAAGGTGGAAAAGATCAACCACACATTCCAGCTCTTCATCATCCCCTTGCGCTCCTGCATCATGACCGAGTGCAGGAAGGCAGTGCCGGTGAGCCAGGGCATGAAGCTGGCATTCTCAACCGGGTCCCAACCCCAGTAACCGCCCCAGCCGAGCACCGCGTAAGCCCAGTGCATGCCCAGGAAGATGCCGCAGGTGAGAAAGAGCCAGGTGACCATGGTCCAGATGCGCGTGATCCTGATCCACTTCTCGCCGGGGTAGCGCATCATGAGCGCGCCTAGCGCGAAGGCGAAGGGAACCGAGAAGCCCACATAGCCCAGGTAAAGCATGGGCGGATGGATGACCATCTCCGGATACTGGAGCAGGGGATTGAGCCCGTTGCCGTCAGCCGGAATCGGCCCGCGGAAGACCGAGAATGGCGGCGCCGCAAAGTTCAGCACCAGCAGGAAGAAGACTTGGATCGCGGCCAGGATGGTGCCCGCATAGGCGTAGAGCTTGACGTCGGTCTTGTGGCGCAGGCGCAGCACAAAGCCGAAGGCCCCGAGCAGCAACGCCCACAACAGCAGCGAGCCTTCCTGACCGCTCCACATGGCAGCGAATTTATAGGGAATGGGAAGGGCACGGTTAGAGTGCTCGAGAATATAGGTGATGGAGAAGTCGTTGGTAAAGACCGCATAGAGCAGGGCAAACGCGGCGCCAAAGACAGCGATGAAGCCGGCGATCCCGGCGCGGCGCGCGGTATCGGCCAGCCGCTCCGGGGAGATGCGGGCCGGTTGTCCGGTAGCGATCAGGCGCAAGGCGATCGTCCCGGCCAGAAAGTTATACGCCGCGAGCGCCAGGGCGATGAGAAGAGCAAAACTGCCAAAAGTTGCCATGAAGCGGTTCTCCGGTTACACCCACACGATGCCAC
Organism: uncultured Acidobacteriaceae bacterium; assembly: GCA_963725975.1. Taxonomy (GTDB): domain Bacteria; phylum Acidobacteriota; class Terriglobia; order Terriglobales; family Acidobacteriaceae; genus Telmatobacter. The sequence continues at coordinate 37,702 of CAVSBA010000004.1, forward strand.
ATGCGTCCAGTGGCAGGTTCCTCAACGAAAGCTGTCTTGCACGGTACCAGGAACGGCGACCAAATTGGGGAAACCGCTCGGGGCTCTCTTTTGATTCTCGCACGCAGACGGGGAGGCGTCGTTTGACCGTCCACTGAGTTGATTTTCTATTGGATCGGCGGTGCGACCTGTGATTTAGATCACCGTGCGTTAACGGATGGACGCTTCAGAAGGGAATTGGGGAGGATTTCGGGTTCAGGCGACGTTTCGGAACCCGGGTAGGAGGATTGTCCCAACGGCCTGGAGGAGCTTTTTGGCGTTGACTGGCGCGGGCAAATAGACGACCTGGCCACCCAAAGCCGGGGGCCGCTCAGCAACATCCTCGCCCGTGCCCAGAACCAGCACGGGGACTGAGGGCAGGCGGTGATGCAGTTCGGCCACGAAGTCCAGACCGCTCATCCCCGGCCAGTGATACGCGGAAATCACCAGATCCAAACAGCAGGCTACTTTGGGGTCCTCGACAAGGCACAAGGCCTCGGCCGCGGTTGCAACGCGACGCACATGATGAAATCGACCTTCCAACGCCGCCGTGTATGCAAGGGCTTGGAACGGATCGTTGTCCACAAAGAGAATCGTAAGGTTGTCCCCCCGGGGCCTGCGCATTCTGCACCGGAGAGGATGCAGAAATGCACTCATAGAAATTGCGATGGAAAAAACCACTGCTGCTGTTGCCTGAAACCGCGGTTCTTGGCCAGTTCGAAATGCCTGACACGGGTCTCACGCCATGGGTTACAGGAGCACCGCGGGAATTACCGGACCGTGAGCCGTCGGGGATGCCCATGCGAGGAGGATCGCTCAAGGAGCGGTGCTGTGTGGTGGAGCGAAGGTTCGCTGCGGCTATCAATAGCAGCCGACCAGCGTTCTTCGCCGCGAGGGTCGGAATCGATAACCTGCAGCCTGCCGGTGGATCAGGCCCTCGCAGACAGATCCTCTGCGCAGCTGGCCACAAAGGCCAGAATTGTCTGCGGCAAAACTGGCTTGGTCAGAACATTGGGAAGATAGCGCCCTGCGACGAATGCTTCTTCCAGATCTGCTGCGCTGGCGTGGCCGCTCATGAGGAGCAGCTTGCAGTCGGTAAACTTCTCGGCGAAGTAGTGTGCCAATTCGAAGCCGTTCATGCCCGGCATGACCACGTCGGAGAGCAGGGCCTGAGGTCTGAATTGAGCGGCTACGGTTACGGCCTCCGCGGCGCTGTAAACGGCCACGGATTCGTGCCCGCTTCTGTTCAGGATCAGCGCAAGCGTGTCGGCGACCGAGGGCTCATCATCGACGACCAGCACTCGGATGGAGCGGGCTGAGACGGGCATACAGTCCTCCTGGGGGAGAAGAGCGAAGAGGCTGATTTGTCAAATGATCCTGGAGCCATTGTAGGGCCGCCGCGGGTTTAAAAGGGCGGTTATTCCGTGAAAATTAGTAGAAAGGGCGATTGAGCCGCTCCGGTCTGGGGATGCAGCCATTGAGACTCTGCCCGACTCATCCGAAGAGGATTTCTTTTTCTCTCAGTTCCTTAATGGAGTCGCGGAGGCGCGCGGCTTTCTCAAATTCAAACCGCTTTGCCGCGTCGCGCATCTCGGCTTCAAGTTTGGCGAGGTAGGCATCGAGTTGTTCCTGGCTGGTGAACTCCGGCATGCCTTCGGCTTCTTCTTCGACCACATCGCCGTACTCGGCCTTGAGAATCTGCGCCAGACCCATATCCACGCGGCTGATAATGGATTGCGGCGTAATGCCGTTCTCTTCGTTATAGGCGCGCTGGATTTCGCGGCGGCGAGTGGTCTCGTCGATAGCCCGGCGCATGGAGTCGGTCATGCGATCGGCGTAGAGGATGGCGCGCCCCTCGACGTGGCGGGCGGCGCGGCCGATGGTCTGGATGAGCGATCCAGCCGAGCGCAGAAAACCTTCTTTGTCCGCGTCAAGAATGGCGACCAGCGAGACTTCGGGCAAGTCGAGGCCCTCGCGCAGGAGGTTGATGCCGATGAGGACGTCGTACTCGCCTTTGCGCAAGCCGGCCAGCAGCTTCACCCGCTCCAGCGTCTCGATCTCCGAGTGCATGTAGCGGCAGCGCACGCCAACCTCAGTGTAGTAGCCGGCCAGGTCTTCTGCCATGCGCTTGGTCAGCGTGGTGACTAACACTCTCTCGCTGCGCTTGGCGCGGTCCCTGATCTCGGCGAGCAGGTCGTCGATCTGGCCTTTGACGGGGCGAATTTCAATTTCGGGATCGACGAGCCCCGTCGGCCGGATCACCTGTTCGACGACCACGCCGGCCGAGCGCGTGAGTTCGTACGGACCGGGTGTTGCGGAAACGTAAATCGCCTGGCCGATGCGATTCTCGAACTCCTCGAATTTGAGCGGGCGGTTATCCATGGCCGAGGGCAGGCGGAAACCATAGTCGACGAGATTCTGTTTGCGGCTGCGATCGCCGTACCACATGCCGTGGACCTGGGGAACGGTGGCATGGCTTTCGTCGATGAAGAGCAGGAAATCGCGCGGAAAGTAATCCAGCAGGGTGGGAGGCGGCTCGCCGGGCAGGCGGCCTGAAAAATGCCGCGAGTAGTTTTCGATGCCATGGCAGTAGCCCATGGACTTGATCATTTCCAGATCGAAGCGGGTGCGCTGGTGAACGCGCTGCGCTTCCACCATGCGGCCTTCGATTTCAAGCTGGCTGACCCATTCGTTCAACTCGCGAACGATGGAATCCACGGCCTGGGCCTTGCGCTCGGGCTGGACGACATAGTGGCTCTTTGGATAGATAGGCAGGCGCGAGTATTTCTGCTTGACGGTGCCGAAGAGAGGATCGATCTGCGCGAGGGATTCGATCTCGTCCCCGAAAAGCTCGATGCGGTAGGCATTCTCGTCGTAGGTTGGAAAGACCTCGATGACGTCGCCTCTTACGCGAAACGTGCCGCGGCGGAAATCCGTGTCGTTCCTCTCGTAGAGGATCTCGACCAGGCGGCGCAGAATGTCTTTGCGGCTGATGTGCTGACCTTTCTCGAGCAGCAGCAACATGCCGAAATAGGCTTCCGGCGAACCCAGGCCGTAGATGCAGCTTACCGAGCTGACAATGATGGAGTCGCGGCGCTCGAAAAGGCTTCGCGTCGCCGACAGCCGGAGCTTGTCGAGCTCCTCGTTGATGGTGGCTTCCTTTTCGATGTAGAGGTCGCCGGCGGGAATGTAGGCTTCGGGCTGGTAGTAGTCGTAGTAGCTGACGAAGTATTCAACCGCGTTATCCGGGAAGAACTGCTTGAACTCGTGGTAGAGCTGGGCGGCAAGGGTTTTGTTGTGGGCCAGGATCAGGGCCGGCCGGTTGGACTGTTCGATCACCTTGGCCATGGTGAAGGTCTTGCCGGAGCCGGTGACGCCAAGCAGCACCTGGTGTTTTTCGCCGGCAGCGAGTCCCTGGACAAGCTCGTCGATGGCTCGCGGTTGATCGCCGCGGGGCTTATAGCTGGTGACGAGCTGAAAGTCCATAGAGCCAGTATAGCCGATCCAGGCGAATGTCAGGCGAATATGTCGCGGGGTCAGGGCAAGCGCCTTAACGGCATTGGAGGGTCTTTCGCACCTCATGTACATCGCCCCTACGGGGCTCGCGTCTTTTTTCGGCCCGGTCCCCACGCTAAAGCGCGGGGCTAAAAACCGTTGCGCCTACGGCGCGACGGCAAACGGAACCCCGTCCGTCAAAGAAATTCAATTCATGCGATTGCCGTGGTCACAGGGTGCACAGAGATGGCAGGATCGAATTTCTCCGATCCCTTTGCTGCAAATCCGGCGTCTACGCCTCAGCGACGGCCTCCGCCGCCTCCTCCGCCGCCGCCGCTGTGACTGGCCCCACCGCCGCTCGTTCCTCCGCCACCGTGGTAAGCTCCTCCGCCTCCTCCGCCGCCCGAGGAGCGGGTGGCCGGTGGCGAATAGCTGCGCGCGGGAGCTGAGTAGCTGCGCGCCGGTTGCGATGAGCCGCGGCTGGCAGGCGCATAAGTGTTCTGCGGAGCGTAAGTGCGCTGTGCGCCGTTGTAGATTCCGGGCTCACGCGAGGATGGCGCGTAGGCTGGCCGCGCCATGTAGCCCGGCCGGGCGTTTCCAGTGACCGTTCCCATGGGTGGCTCACCCCTACCCGTATATCCGGTCCGCGCGCCAAAGGCCGCGTGGCCCAACATGGAATTGGCGGGCATCGGGCGCATCGCCGTCACTGTCCGGCCGTTGATGTCTACCGCCGTGTTGTGGTCGCGCGCCGGCAGCCCAGCGGTCAGCACCGTTGCACGGCGATTGACGGCGACCATGGGCACGGGATGGCCGGGCCGCGGAATAATGGGGCCAATGGGCCGGTGGATAGGGCGATACCACCCTGGCGCGAAGCCGATATACGGACCGCCATAGAAGCCCATGCCCCACCACGGCGTGCATCCGCCCATTCCGGGCGCCCAGCCCCAGCCAAACCCGCCGTAGAAGTTCCAGGCGCCGCATTGGTAAGGCAGGTAGCCCCACGAGTAAGCCGAGGCCCACGTATAGCCAAAGCCCGGCGTCATGACCCAATTGCCGTTTCCGTATGGGTCGAACCCGGGATCCTGCGCATCGTAGGGCGACCAGACATAGCCCTGATCGGGTACGTTATACCAGCTTCCATTGGCATCCAGATCGCCCCAGGCAGGGTTGTTGTTCTGCCCGCCGCTCACCTGTGCCGAAGCGCTGGTCTCGGTCGACGTGTCGGCGTTGAGCGCGGTGTCGCGATCGGAGTTCCATGCGTCCCACGAGTCCGGCTCGATGGATTCAGCCAGGTTATATCCGTTCGCGTCGCTGGCGCTCAAATCCACGCTCTCGCCGCCATGAAGATCGAGCGCCAGCCCGGAGGTGCGTTCCAGATGCGCATTGCCTGAAAACACGGCGAGCTGACCGGGGAGATTGTCGTCCTTCACCCGCAAAATGGTAAAGCCATTGCCGGTCACCACGCTGTCGCCGAACTTTACGCGCATCGGCCCGGTCTGGCCGCTGTTCTGCAGCTCAAAGTACCCCAGCCCCTGGTTCAGGTCCACCTCGGTGTCTGTGGAAGTGCCCTGGCCGCGAAGAACCTGGAGGGTGAGCGAACTGTCGGGGGAGATGCGGGCCACGCTGCCGTCTTCAAACTGGACTTCGGCGCGGCCATCGTCGGCGGTCGCCAGCGTCATCCCCTCCAAAAGCGGCGTATTGACCACTGCCTGATCGGTTACCACCTGGTTGTCCTGGGAGATGGTGACCTTGCCATCGACGTAGCTGAGGCGAACGGCGCGGGCCGGCTGGCCGGTTTCCTGGGCGCCGAGCCGGGGCGAGAGGGGTAGAAAGGCCGCTATCAGTGCGGCAGCCGCAAAGAAAGTCGAGGCCGGTCCGAACCCGGCATTACGATGGCATTCCTGAGTCGTACTCATGGCGTTCCGCCTTCCCCTCGCGTTAGCTTACACCGCAAACTACCGCCAATCCATTGGACACCTGTAAGGGGCTAAATGTCGCGATAAAAGAGGGAGACAGCCGGTGCGAGGCGATTCTGTGCCTTTCCGGTTCACGGCTCTTCGGAACGGCCAGGCAGCCGATAAGTCACTTCGAGGTGGTCCGTGTTGCCAGAAGCTGCAGTGGCTGAAAGTTCATGCGCCGGCTTGTGCGATCCCACCGACGGGCTGAGATTCGTCGCTCGCCAGCCTATACTCGACCGGCGCGGGCGAGTCTTCGCCTACGAATTGCTCTTCCGGAACGGCCGGGAGACCCGGTTTCGGGGCGACGGCGACGAGGCTACGCGCACCATGCTGGACAATTCGGTTCTGTTTGGTGCGGCAGAACTGACCGGCGGCGCACTCGCCTTTATTAATTGCACGCTGGAGTCGCTATCCGATCGGCTGGTTGAGATTCTGCCGCCGCGCTCGACGGTTCTTGAAGTCCTGGAGACACTGCAACCCACCCCGCAATTGGTTGCAGCCTGTCGTTCCCTGAAGGCTGCCGGCTTTGAAATTGCGCTCGACGACTTCGAGTGGAAGCAGGGAATTGAACCGCTGGTTGAACTTGCCGACTACATCAAGGTTGACTTTATCCAGTCGGACGGGGATGCGCGGCGCGCCATTTTGAATCGCCTCAGCGAGTACTCGGTGACCTTGCTGGCCGAAAAGGTCGAGACCTTCGAGGACTACGAGCGCGCCTGCGCCGAGGGATTCACTCTGTTCCAGGGGTATTATTTCTGCCGGCCGGCTTTGATGGAGAAGCATGTCATGCCGTCCAACAAGCTGTCGCAAATTGACCTCCTGCGCTACCTGCATGAAACTCCCATGGATTTGCACAGGGTGAGAGATCTCGTAGAGCGTGAGCCGGCCATCGCGTACCGCCTGCTGCGGCTCGTCAACTCGCCGGCATGTGCGCTGCGGCAGGAGGTGCGCTCAGTAGAAGCGGCTTTGATCGCGGTTGGCGAGCTGACTTTTCGGAAAATGGCAACCGTGGCCATCGCCACCGGGCTCAACTCCGGGCAGCCTGCGGAGATTGTTCGCATGGCACTGGTGCGAGCGCGTTTCTGCGAACTTGCCGCCGGGCTCACCTGGCACAACACAACCGAGCAGTACCTGCTGGGTCTGTTCAGCCTGTTGCCCGCAATGCTGCGGCTGCCGATGGAAGAGGTGGTTTCTATCTTGCCGCTGCGCGAAGAGATTCGCAACGCCCTGCTGGGAAAGCGCGACCGGGAGCGCTGCCTGTTGTGCTGGATTGAGGCCAACGAGCAGGGGGATTCGGCGAAATGCGAAACGGTTGTTCAAGCCACTGCATTGGACCAGCACCAATTGACGCAATGCAGCGTCGAAGCAATCAAGTGGGCAGACCAGGTGCTGCAAATTACGCGGTGAGCCGGCAAAATCCTTCCCAGGGCCCTTGCGCTATTCTGAGGGCCTCGGCCGGCCTACGGAATGTTCGTCCGGTCGTGTTTGCTCTTTTGGCGTCCCTGGTTCGCGTGTTTCCTGACGTCAGCTATCCGCCCCCGCCAGAAGCAGTTGCGCCCGTTTCCTCACCATCGTCATGATGTTATTGTCCTGCGCCAGCCGCTCAAGAATATCCTTGATCGCGCAAAGCTGCTGCGCGCGCCCGTCCTGCGCGGCAGCAGCAAGACTTTCGATCTCCTTTTCCAGGCCCAGCGGATCGTGCTGCATCAGCATCTCCAGCCGTACTCCTTCAAAGATGGTCTGAGAAACGGCCAGGAACGACTCGCCGAGCTCCTGGATGTCCTTTTGGCGGGAATAGTTGAAGGTACACGAGCCTTCGCCCGACGGGCCCGCGTACCGGAATGTCTTCCATCCCTCGAAGGCCACCTTGTCGTGGCTTTCGCAGGCGTCGTTGAACAAGTCATGGCGCTCGGCCACCGCAAAGGCGCTGGCTGCAAAATGCGGGCTCAGTTGCACGTTGCGATTCTCGTTTGGAATGCGCATGCCGTCAGGAGGATCCGCGGACTTGGGTCCCACGGTCGACTCGAAATGTCCGCTGCCGTCGGGATGGAGCGTAAGCACCCAGTGCGAAGGCGAGAGCGCGGGATTACTGTATTCGATGGTAAGAACGGGGACGGCCGCCGCTGCGGGCGATCCCGCATCTTGTCCGGGTGAGTAGGCGGACAGCGCCAGTGCTGCCAGCACCCCGCAAACGCCCGGTAGAGAACCTATCATCGACCGTCTCCGCATCGACCCTCGCCTGAGGCCTCTCATGGGGCCCCTTGCAGCGCCAGCGTTTGCGCCGTGTGAATGTGGCAGATGGCGACGGCCAGAGCGTCGGCCGCGTCGGCAGGTTCCGGCAAAAATTCGAGATCGAGCAAGCGCGCAACCATGAACTGTACCTGTTCCTTCTTGGCCAGCCCGTAGCCAACCACGCTGGACTTGATGGTGAGCGGAGCATATTCCGCCACCGGGATCGATTGGCTGGCGGCGGCCAGCAGCGCGACCCCGCGTACATGGCCCAGCTTGAGGGCCGATTTCGCGTTCACGGAGTAAAAGACTTCCTCGATGGCGACCGCGTCCGGCTTCCACTGCTCCAATTTGGTTGAAAGCTCGCGGTAAACCTGAAGCAGCCGTTCAGGCAAGGTTTTGCTCTTGGCCAGGCGGATGCCGCCCATGGCACAAGCGACCAAACGCGGCCGACGCGGATCGTCCACCGTTTCCACGATGCCAAAGCCCGTAATCTCGGTCCCGCAGTCGATTCCGAAAACCCGCATTTCGTCCCAAGTGTACCCCAGGAAACGTACCGGGAACAGGGCGCCATGGAAACGCGATGCACTGTCCGCGCCCTGGACTCGGCCCCTGGGGGCTGAAAGTTGGAAGTTTCAAAAGAAAGATTGGTGATTACGTTGGTTCCCCTATGGAACTTTAATGTGATTGCCATCCCCTGCGCCAACCGAAATGCTAGTGTGAGCATCAGGTGAGGATTATGCGAGGGACTCGGCAAAAAGTCGAGCAAAGGCTGGCAGGATGGTTGAAGCAGGGTATTTCGCCACGCCGCCTGGCGCTGACCCTTGCTTTGGGATTCACCATCGGGTGCGTGCCGCTCGTGGGCATTCCCACCGTGCTCTGCGCGGCGCTGGCCCTGGCTCTTGGCTTGAACCTTCCCGCCATTCAGGTAGCCAATTACGCCGCTATGCCCTTCCAGTTGGCGCTGATCGCGCCTTTCCTCCACTTGGGGGCTCGCTTCTCGACGTTTGGCCTGCATCGCGTGTCAAGCACAGGCATGTTCCTCCGTCTGCCCGCCTTCCAAATGGCCGGGCACCTGGGCGGCATGGCCGGCCAGGCCATCCTGGGATGGGTTCTGGTGGCCGCGCCTGCGGCCCTGCTGCTAACCCTGGCGCTCACCCTCGTGCTGCAGCGTATTCCAGCGTTCGACGCCGCTGAAAGCGGCGACTAACCCAACCCGCTCATCCGGTAGAGAATTCATTCGGGTTTACAGTCACCTGGGAACCTCGCCCAAAAAAGTGCTAACGCCTTTCTATCCGCCCTATAGCGGTCTCAGAGTTGCTGTACCCCGAAGCCGGGGTGTGCAGTGGCGTTTTCCTCAAGAAAATGCCACCTTCACTAAACTAAAAAGGGCACGGGAACTCTGGGACTGCTCTGGTTGGCAGATAAAAGGATTTGGGCTGGGAACGGGCTGATGGCAGTGGAGATTCCAGTTATTGTCCCGTTAGTTCGGGGTGAAACTCCGCCTTACCGCCTGGTAGCAGCACGATTTCGAGTCGCCCCTGCTGCCGCTGGACGAAATCAGGCCCCTTGATCTGGACCTGCTTGTTATCCACGCCGGTGTAGGTGATCTTGAACTCCCCGCTGCCTTCGATCTGGATCCGGTAATGGAAGTCGGCGCCGGCAGCGATCTGGTCCGCGCCGAAGCTGGCGCTGGGGTAATCGACCTCAAGGAGCTTGATGGCGGCGCCGGTGCGGTTCTCGATGGTCGTGTCGATGTGATAGGAGTGGCAGCCCGCGGCCAGCAAAACGGGCGAAAGAACCACGGCAGAAACTAAGCCGCGCAGGAGAGGACGACGCATTATTCCGCCTTTTCCGTGCCTTGCGCCTCATTTGGCAAGGACTCTTGTTCCGTCTGCATCTTCAATGTTGCCTCGAGTTTGTTGATGCGCTTCACCAGTTCCGGCAAGCGCTGGAAGATGGCCACCGCGCGCAGCCAGGTGCGGTTATCGAAGCCTGGCGAGCCGGAGATGATCTTGCCCGGCGGCACATCGTGCGAAACTGCCGATTGTGCCGTAAGGATGACGTTGTCGCCAACGGTGCAATGGCCGGCAATGCCAACCTGTCCGGCGAGAATTACGTTGTTGCCCACAACCGAGGAACCGGCAAGCCCGGTCTGCGCGCAGAGCAGGGTGTTCTGTCCCACCCGCGAGCCATGCCCGATCTGGACGAGGTTGTCGACCTTGCTGCCGTCGCCGATCTCCGTAGCGCCGACCGTGGCGCGGTCGATGGTGGCGTTGGCCTGCACGTCCACGCGGCTGCCGATGCGTACCGGTCCGGACTGTGGGATTTTTTCCCACTGGCCTGACTCGTTTTTGGCAAAGCCGAAGCCGTCAGAGCCGATAACGACGCCATTTTCGAGCGTAACCTGATCGCCGAGTTCGCAGTTTTCGCGCACCACTGCGTGGGCGTGCGCAAAGAAGTGGCTGCCGATTTGCGCGCCGGAATAGAGCACAACGTGTGCCAGCAGCGTGGCGTGCGGACCGAGACGCACGTTTGGGCCAACCACCACATAAGGGCCAATGTGCGCGCCTTCGCCGATCTCGGCCGACGCATCGATCACTGCCGTGGGATGAATTCCGGCGGGATATGCAGGCGGAGTGTAGAACAGCCCCAGTGCCCGCGAGAAGGCGAGATAGGGATTCTGGATGCGAAGGGTTGCGGCCGCGATCTGTTGAAACGTGGGCTCGACGATAACGGCGGCTGCGCGCGTGGTGCGGGCCAGGGAAGCGTAGCGGGGATTGGCAACGAAGGTGATCTCGCTGGGGCCGGCCTCTTCAATGCCTTTTACGCCGCTGATCTCGACCGTCGGGTCGCCGTGCAGTTCCGCGCCCAATCGAGTTGCAAGCTCACCCAGCTTCATTGAGTTCATTGTAATGGGCGAGGCTAGGCGGCCTGCGTTTAGCGGCTGGCCTGGGGTTCCACTTCAACCGCCGGAGTTGGCGATGGCGATTGCATCTCCGGCTGGCGGCTGCAGCGTGTGCGCGCCATTCCGCGCCGCGTGCAGGGTCACGTTGGGCACAATGCCCAACACCAGCGTGGCGATGACGCACATGGCCAGGGCCGCGCCCACAGCGATGCCAACCGCTGGCCGCGGGCTGCCGTTTCATCGGCCGCAGGACGCTGCGCGGAGACGACGGCCAGGCGCAGGTAATAAGCAGCGGCCAGTCCCGAATTGAGCAGGCCGATAATGGCCAGGGCAATGGCTCCGCCGTCCACGGCCGAGGAGAACGAATAGAACTTGCCGAAAAACCCACCGGTAAAGGGGATTCCGATGAGCGAGATGAGAAAGAAGATGAGCAGGCTGCCGAGCAGCGGCGCGCGGTACAAGAGCCCGCGGAAGTCCTCAATGAGCGGGTGTTGGTCTTCGTAACCGCTGACCAGGCTGATGACGGCGAAGATGCCCACATTCATGGCGGCATAGGCGGCAGCGTAGAAGCTGGCAGCGGCGATACCAATGTCTGCAGCGCCGGCAAAGGCAGCCAGCAGGTAACCGGCGTGGGCAATCGATGAGTAGGCCAGCATGCGTTTTACGTTTTGCTGGCGCAGCGCGGCCAGGTTTCCCACCGTCATGGAGAGCACTGCAACCACCCACAGCAGCGGCGACCAGAAGGCGTGCAGCGAGGGAAACACCTCGTAGACGATGCGCAGCAGCAGCGCGAAGGCCGCGGTTTTGGGCGCGGTGGACAGCAGGGCGACGACGGGTGAGGATGAGCCTTCGTAGACATCGGGCGTCCAGATGTGGAAGGGCGCGGCAGAAACTTTGAAGAGAATGCCAACCAGCATCATGGCCAGAGCGACCACCACCAGCGTCTGGTTCTCGGCCAGCGGCGCCAGGTGGGCAATCTCGTAAATCTGGGTACTTCCGGTGGCGCCGAAGATCAGGGCGATGCCGTAGAGCAGAAAGGCTGTGGCAAAAGATCCGAGCAGGAAGTACTTGATGGCGGCTTCAGGACCGCGGCCGGTGTTCTTGCGATAGCCGGCCAGAATGTAAGTGGAGATGGAGGAGATTTCGAGCGCAATGAAGACTACCAGCAGTTCGATGGCGCTGGTGAGCAGGCACATGCCGACGGCGCCGAAAGACGATGAGCGCATAAAACTCACCCTGGTGATGACTCTGCGCAGGCAGGGTGTCGATGGAGAGCAGCAACGTGACCAGAACAATGCCGCAGATGAGCACGTGGAAGAAGACCGTGAAGTAGCTGGTCTCGACCGTGTTGAAGAACCCGGTTCCCTGGGGCAGGGAGAGCTGCCAGATGCTGGCGTAGATGGCGATGGTGGCGCCGATAGCGGCGATGAAGCCAAGATAGCGGCGCGTCCACTGCGGTGGAATGGTGGCGTCGATGAGCATGATGGCCACGCCGGTGAGGGTGAGAATCACCTCGGGGAGGATGCGGAAGATGTCGGGCACGTGATTCACCGCCGGGCCTCCGAAGAGAGGTAAGAAACATTCACATGGGGCGCGTTTTCAAGTCGAACTTCCACGCGCGGCAAGTGCAGACCGGACTGGATGGAGTTGAGCCAGAGATTGGGCGCTACTCCCATGGTCAGCATGAGCAAGGCCAGCGGTGTGAGCGCGACCAGCTCGCTCAGCCGAAGATCAGGCGCGGCTCGTTCGGCCAGCGCACTGGGTGGTCCATAGAAGAGGCGCTGCACCAGCCACAGCATGTACGACGCGCTCAGGATTACGCTCACCGTGGCGGCAATGGCCCAGCCGCGGCTGACCTGCGTGAAGGTGGTGGAGAGGATGATGAACTCCCCGATGAAGTTGCCGAGCAGCGGGAGGCCGATCATGGTGAGGCTGGCGATCACGAAATAGGTGGCGGTGCGAGGCAGCTTTGCGGCCAGGCCGCCATAGGCTGCGATCTCACTGGTCGCCATAGCGGCTGTCGAGCGCGCCCAGCAGAACAAACATGGCGCCTTCGACGACGCCCAGCGAGAGGATCTGATAGACAGCGCCATTCCAGCCCATCAGCGTAAGGCCGTAGATGGCGAGGATGACCAGGCTGAAGTGGCTCAGAGCGCCGAAGGCCAGCAGGCGCCAGAAATCGCGCTGCGCCAGCGCCATGCACGCGCCGTAGAGCACGCCGATGACGCCAGGGCGATCATGACCGGCGCAACGTAGCGAGCCTGCGTGGGGAACAGGGCCACGTGAAAACGCAGCATCGAGTAGAGCCCCATTTTGCCGGCGACCACCATCGCCATCGCCACAGGAGCCTCAGCAAAGGTGTCGCCCAGCCAGCCGTGCAGCGGGAACACCGGCACTTTGACGGCGAAGGCAAAAAGGAATGCGAGCGACACCCAGAAGAGCGCTCCGGCTCGGAAACGATCCATGAGTGAGGAGCACCTGGAGAGTGGCGAAGTCGAAGGTCCCGGTGCGCGAGTAGAGCCACAGGATGGCAACCAGCAGGGGCGCCGATGGAATGAAGGTGAAGAGGAAAAATTTGAGCGCCGTGCGCGGCCCGTTCTTGCGGCCGTACATGGCGATGAGTACGGCCATGGGCACCAGCGAAAGCTCCCAGAAACCGTAGTAGAGCATCAGGTCAAGCGAAACGAAAACGCCGAAGATGGCGGTCTGCTGGACGAGAAAGAGCGAGTAGAAAATCTTGCGGCGGGATTGGATGGCGTTCCAACTGGCAAGCACGCCCACGGGGGCCAGCAGGCCGGTGAGAACGACGAACCAGAGGCTGAGGCTGTCGACGCCGACGTGATAAGCAATGGCCGGGTTTTCGATCCAGAGGCGATTGACTTCAAATTGGAATCCGGGCTGCCCGCTGATGAAGTGCGCCGGCAGATGCAGCGTAAACGCGAAGGTCAGCAGCGAGGTGAGCAGGGCAATCCAGTTAGGAAGTTTGCCGTTGATCTGGCAGGAGCGCGACCAATGCCGCGCCGGCCAGCGGAACCAGCAGGATGAGGGTGAGAATGATGGGATCGTAAGGATTCATCTCTCAGTGCCCCCGCCCAACGAAGATGGTGACGCCGTGACTGGCGAGCAGAAGGGGAATGACCGCGAAGAGCAGCACCGCGGCTGCTCCTGCAGCGAGCCACGCCGCGTAAGAGCGCAGATTGCCAGACTGCCAGCGCTGCAGGATGGCGCCGCCCAGTGTGGCTGTGCCGCCCAGCAGCCAAACCGCGCCGCCGAGGATGCCGGTGTCGACTACCCATCCGAGGACGTAACGCGAGAAGGCAAGCAGCGGCTTGACGAAGGCCGCGCCGTAGATCTCGTCGACGTAATACTTGTTGGCGATCAGGTTGTAAGTACCGGGCAAAGCGGCGGCCAGCTGGGCAGGGCGTTCCGGTTTGCGCCGGTAATACTTGTCCGCGATCAGCCAGCCTTCAAGGGCCACGAGAACGGCGGCGATGCTGAGCCAGAGTTCAAGATGCGGCGATGCAGCGGCGACCACTGCGCGCGCCTGTGGCCGGAGCCAGGTAGCTGCTGAAGCGCTCGATGCCGATCCATCCGCCGCAAACCGAAAGCGCGCCCAGGATCACCAGCGGGATGAGCATGGTGGCGGGCGCTTCGTGCGGGTGCGCGTCGTGGCTGCGCGTCTCGCCAAAGAACGTCATGTACCAGAGGCGGAACATGTAGATGGCGGTGAGCAGCGCGGTGACCAGGCCCACGAACCAGAGAATCTTGCCGCCGGTACCCTGCAGAAATGCGGCGTAGAGGATGGCGTCTTTTGAAAAGAAACCGGCGAATGGGAAAAATCCGCTGATGGCGAAGACAGCCGCGGTCATGGTCCAGAAGGTGATGGGGAGTTTCTTGCGCAGGCCGCCCATCTTGCGCATGTCCTGCTCGCCGCCCATGGCGTGAATGACGGAGCCGGCGGCCAGGAAGAGCAGCGCCTTGAAGAAGGCGTGGGTCATCAGGTGGAAGATGGCGGCAGAGTAGGCGGCCACGCCGCAGCCCAGGAACATGTAGCCGAGCTGCGAGATGGTGGAGTAGGCCAGCACGCGCTTGATGTCGTTCTGCATCAGGCCCATGGTGGCGGCGAAGAAAGCGGTGGCTGCGCCCGATGATGGCAACCGCGCCCAGAGCGATAGGGCGAACGGTCGAAGAGGAAATGCGTGCGCGAGATCATGTAGACGCCGGCCGTGACCATGGTGGCCGCGTGAATGAGCGCGGAGACGGGCGTGGGGCCTTCCATGGCGTCGGGCAGCCAGACGTAAAGCGGAAGCTGCGCGCTCTTGCCGGTTGCGCCCACCAGCAGGCAGAGGCAAATGGCAGTGAGGATGCCGCCCGTCCAGCGCAGGATTTGCGGCCAGCTTGGCGGCGATATCGCTGAAGGTCAGCGTTCCGAAATTGCCGAGCAGCAGGAAGATGCCGATGAGAAAACCGAAGTCGCCGATGCGATTGACGATGAAGGCTTTTTTGCCCGCGTCGGCGGCGGATTTTTTCTGGAACCAGAAGCCGATGAGCAGGTAGGACACCAGGCCCACGCCTTCCCAGCCGACGAACATGAGCAGCACGTTTCCGGCCAGCACCAGCGTGGTCATGAAGAAGAGAAACAGGTTCAGGTAGCTGAAGTAGCGCGCGTAACCTGGGTCGTCGTGCATGTAGCCGACGGAGTAGAGATGGATGAGAAAGCCGACGCCGGTGACGACCAGCAGCATGACCAGCGAAAGCTGGTCGAGCACGAAGCTGAAGTCGATGTGCAGGGTGCCGACGCTGATCCAGGAGAACGGGAAGGTTTCGACGGCGGGGAGCGGCACTCCGGAGCCAAAGCCGGTGATGCTGCGCGCGGCATTGACGACCAGCCCGAAGGAAGCCAAGGGGCAGCAGCAGGCCGATGGCGGTGGTGAGAGCCTTCGGGAGCCTGCGGCCGAGGATTCCGTTCAACAGAAATCCCGCGAAGGGCAGCAGCGGAATCAGCCAGAGATGAAGCGGAGCGTTCATAGTTTCATCAGGTCGATACGGTCAACGGCCAGCGTATTGCGGGCGCGGAAGATGGCGATGATGATGGCCAGGCCCACAGCGGCCTCAGCCGCGGCGACGGTCATCACAAAAAAGACAAAGATCTGCCCCTTCACCGCGTGCCATTGATGGGCAAAGGTGACAAAGGAGAGATTGACGGCATTGAGCATGAGCTCAATGGACATGAAAACGGTAATGAGGTTGCGCTTGATGAGAAAGCCGATGACGCCGAGCGAGAACAGCGCCGCGCTGAGCAGCAGATACCAGGAGAGCGGAACGTCCATCTGGAGATTCACTTGGCGGCCGTCTTTCCCGAGCCTTCTTGCTGGGCCAGCGCCACGGCGCCCAGGATGGCGATGAGGATTAGCACCGAGGTGACTTCAAAAGGCAGCAGCAGCTCGTGAAAGAGCACGCGGCTCAATTCTTCAGTGGGCGTAATACCCTGGCGCAACGCCGCAGTTCCCAGTCCCTGGATGTGGAGGATGGTGGTGACCAGAACGCCTAGCACCACCACGACCGCTGGCAGTCCCACGGCACGCGCCGCGCGGCTGCCCATGGTGCGCTCTTCACGGCCGGCATTAAGCAGCATGACCACAAAGACAAACAGCACCATCACGGCGCCGGAGTAGACGATGATCTGGGCGGCGGCCAGAAATTCGGCGCCCAGCAGCAGATACAGCACCGCCAGCGAGGTCATGACCACAACCAGCGAGAGGGCGCTGTTGATGGGATGGGTCTGGACCAGGAGATTGATGGCTCCTGCCAGACAGCATCCGGCAAAAATCAAGAACAGGATCAGGTGCATCGTTCCGCCGTTACGGGCTGGCGCCGGACTGAACGCGATCCGGCAGAGTTTACGGGGAAGGACGACGGAGCATGCGATGCAAACTCCGGGAATTCCTTCTCGATTGTAAATGAGCGCGTTCGCTGCAGGCGCTCGAAAATCGTTGCTGTGTTCGTTTCAACCTTCAGCGATAAGCAAGCCAGAGGCTGGTTCCGATGATGTTGAGGATGGCCAGAGGCATCAGGAAGCGCCATCCGAAGTTCATGAGCTGGTCATAACGGAAGCGGGGCAGCGTGCCGCGCACCCAGACGTAGAGACAGAGAAAACTGAAAACTTTGATGACAAACCAGAAGATGGAGAGCAATGCGTTGACGAAGACGCTCTGGAAGGGGCCAATCAGGTCGCCGAAAGGGCTCGTCCATCCGCCCAGGAAGAGCAGCGTGGCCACGCAGCCCACGTTGATCATGTTGGCGTATTCGGCCATGAAAAACATGGCGAACTTCATGGAACTGTACTCGGTGTGATAGCCGCCGGTCAGCTCGCTCTCAGCTTCGGGCAGGTCGAAGGGCGCGCGGTTGGTTTCGGCGAAGGCGGCCATCAGGTAAATGAAGAAGGCCACGAACTGCAATCCGCCGAAGACGTTCCAGGTGACGATGCCCTTGCTGGCCTGCTGCTCGACGATGGTGCGCAGGTTGAACGATCCCGCGCGCATCACCACGCCCACCAGCGAGAGCCCGAGGGCCAGTTCGTAGCTGATGAGTTGCGCTGAGGAGCGCAGGCCGCCCAGCAGCGAGTATTTGTTATTGGAAGACCATCCGGCCAGGGCAATGCCGTAGACGCCGACCGAGGTGACGCCGAGAATGACGAGCACGCCGATATTGATGTTGGAGATATCAAAGAGATCGAAGCCGCCAGGTCCGGCTTTGGGTTCGCCGAAAGGGATTACCGAGATGACAATCAGCGCGCAGCCCAGGGAAATGATGGGCGCGAGCAGATAGAGCGGCCGGTAGACGGCGGTGGGAATCAGGTCTTCTTTGAGAAAGGATTTTGCGCCGTCAACCAGCGGCTGCAGCAGCCCGAACGGGCCCACACGGCTGGGTCCCCAGCGGTTCTGAATGCGGCCCACCATCTTGCGCTCGAGCAGCACCGTGTAGGCCACGCCGATGCAAAAGGATCACCGTGACCACGACGACCTTTACCAAGTTCCATAAAAAGAATTCAAGTAACGTCACGTGCGTTCAGCCTCTCCTGAGCGACCGCTAGCCATCGCTGAGCGGAGTCGATGGACCTGTTTCTAAATTGCCGCGATGGCGGCGTGTTCGCGCTTCCTGGTGCCGTTGGAGATCGTTGAGTCCGCGGCAGTAGCGCCCGAGTGTCGCGGAGGTGAACAAACCGTCGTGAGATGGAACGATGAGTTCGGGGCTGCTCAGTGCGGAAACCGGAACGAACCCCGGCGAGTTGCCAGGCTCGGTGTGCACATCGTTGCCGCCTAAGAGATTGAAGCGATCGAAGCTCTGGCTGGGCGCGTAACCGGGAACCAGTCGCTGAATCTCGTCGAGCAGGGCGAGCGGATCGAAGGGGCTGAGCTTTGGCTCCAGGCCATTGGCTTCAAGCCACACCGAGTGCCGGTCGGCCTCGCCCATCTGCGCGCCCCGCGATTGGCCCAGATCGCCGGTCATGGAGCCGTGCGCAAACGGAACCAGCGTTTTGACGTCGATGCCCATCGAGCCGGCGAGGCGGACCAGGATTTCGAAGTCGGGCTTCACGCCAGGCCGGTCGGCAGCCTTGCGCGCCATCTGCACGTCGCCGAAGGTGTTGGTCACGGTGCCGGATTTCTCATAGAGGCTCGCTGCCGGAAACACAACGTCGGCCAGCGCGGCAGTCTCGGTGAGGAAAAGATCCTGCACGATGACGAACGTATTGCGCGAGCGCCGAAGGTTCGAGCTTGATGCGCGAAACCGGGTTGGCGCCGACGATGAAGAGTGCACCGAGCTCGCCTCTCGCCGCAGCTTCAAACATCTGCGGCAGCGTTTTGCCGGGCGCTGCGGGCAGGTTGGGGTATTCGGCGAACGCGCCGGGCGCGGTGACCGGTACATAACCGGGCAGCAGGTCAGGGAAGAGCCCCATATCGGCTGCGCCACGGGAGTTTGAATGATCGCCGAGGTAGGCAAAGCGCACGTTACTGCGTTTCAGGCCCCAGGCGACGAGGTTGTCTACGGCTGCCGCCGCGAAACTCTTCGCCAAAGATGACGATCAGCGATTCCTCGGCCAGCACCGCTTTGCTGAAATCGGATTGGCCGGCGTCGAGCAAGCTGGCGAAGTTCTCATAACCGTCGGCCGGAATCTGCTGCGTTGCCTTGGCCTGGCGATCGAGCTTGATGGGCCGGGTATTGGCAATGTAGAGCCGGCCGCGATTGAGGCGCACATTGGTGCGGATTTGCCAGGCCAGCAGCGGATGCTCGTTGCTGGGATCGCCGCCGATGAGCAGGATGGCAGGCGCCGTGCCGATTTCGCGCAGCGTGGCGGTTTTGCCCGCGATGGCCTGCCAGCGCGCGGGCAAAGGCCGCATAGTCGGTGGTGCGCTCGTGGTCAATGTTGTTGGTGCCGAGAACCGTGCGTGCGAATTTTTGCAGCAGGTAGTTCTCTTCGTTGGTGGTGCGGTTGGAGCCGATGACGCCAATCGCGCTGCCCCCGCGGCTGTCGCGAATCTCTTTCAGCTTGGCTCCGGCAACGCGCAGCGCGTGCTCCCATGTGGCGGGCTCAAGACTTCCGGCAGCAGTTGCGCACCAGTGGCCTGGTCAGGCGGTCGGGGCTATCAACGAAATCAAATCCGAAGCGGCCCTTGGCGCAGAGAAAATCGTTGTTGATGCCGCTCTTGTCGCGGTTGTCGCCGCGAATAATCTCCGCGCCCTCGCTGGTGGCGCGTACGCCGAGCGTCACTTTGCAGCCGTCGCCGCAGTGGGTGCAGACGGTGGAGACGTGATTCATTTCCCAGGGCCGCGTCTTGTAGCGATACGCGCCGCTGGTCAGCGCGCCCACCGGGCAAATGTCGATGCACATGCCGCACTGTTCGCAATCGAGCCGGTTGTTGCCATCGTCCTTCACGTTGGGCGCGATCACAGACGAGGCGTTGCGGTTCTCGATGCCCAACGCCCACACGTCCATGCCTTCGCCGCAGATGCGCGTGCAGCGGTAGCAGAGAATGCAGCGCGGACGGTCGTAGAAAACCGCCGGCGACCACTGCTGCTCCTCGCGATGCTGCTTGGCCTCGGTGTAGAGGCTTTCGCCGGCGCCGTAGGTGAAGTTCATGTCCTGCAGTTCGCATTCGCCGCCGGCATCGCACACCGGGCAATCGAGCGGGATGGTTGCCGAGCAGCAGTTCGATGGTGCCTCTGCGCGCCGCGGAAATCTCCTCCGATTGGGTAATGAAGGACTGGCCTTCGGCAACCATGGTGGTGCAGGCGGTCTGCAGCTTGGGCACTTTTTCCTGGCGCACCACGCACATGCGGCAGGCCGCCTGCAGCGAGAGGCCGGGGTAGTAGCAGAAGGCGGGGATTTCAATGCCGGCCTTGCGGCAGGCGTCGATGAGCAGCGTTCCCGCGGGCGCTGTCAGCTTCTTTCCGTCGACTGTGAACGTTACGTCGGCCATTTTTTCCTTAAGCGGCAATCCTGAAGGGTAGGGGCTTCTGCCCGAACGTCTCCTTCAGAAATCGATATGGGTTTTAGCCTCTGAGAGAAATATTCAATCCGCTGCGCATTTCCTCGGCGGCTAAAGCCGGGTCATCAACTCCGATTCATTTGTACGGGCTGATGCCCGTATCCTTCAAAACCTGCCCAATATGCCGGGCTCCTAAACCACCGTCAACTGCGGCACTCCCATCTTCGCGAACTGGCACGGCTTTCCGTTCAGGTGATCTTCAAACTCCTTGCGGAACTTCTTAACAAACGCGATGGTCGGCATGGCTGCTGCGTCGCCCAATGGGCAGAAGGTGCGGCCCAGAATGTTTTCGGCGATGCGGCGAATGTTGTCGATGTCTTTGGCCTGGCCAAAGCCGGCATGGAAGCGGGTGAGCGACTTCTTGAGCCAGTCTGTGCCTTCGCGGCAGGGAATGCACCAGCCGCAGCTTTCGTGCTGGTAAAAGCTGATGGTGCGCAGCGCGAACTCCACCATGCAGGTCTGATCGTCGATGACCACCACGCCGCCGGAGCCGAGCATGGAGCCGGCTTTGCCCACCTGGTCGAAGTCCATGCCGATGTCGATTTCTTCAGGCAACAGAACGGGCGTGGACGAGCCGCCGGGAACCACGGCTTTCAAATTGCGCCCGTTGGTGATGCCGCCGCCCACCTCGTAAATCATCTTCTTGAGGTTGTAGCCCATGGGCAGTTCGTAGACGCCGGGCCGCTCCACGTGGCCGCTGAGGCAGAACAGGCGCGTGCCGCCGTTGCGCGGCGTGCCGATCTCGGAGTAAGCCGCCGCGCCCATGGCGATGACGTGCGGAACGGTGGCGATGGTTTCGGCATTGTTGATGACCGTTGGCCCGCCGTAGAGCCCGACGACGGCAGGGAAGGGCGGCTTGATGCGCGGTACGCCGCGCTTGCCTTCGAGCGACTCCATCAGCGCCGACTCTTCGCCGACTTCGTAGGCGCCGGCGCCGGTCTGGGTGATGATCTGGAATTCACTTTCGCTGCCGCAGATATTCTTGCCCAGGAATCCGCGCTCGTAAGCGTCGGCAACGGCTCGTTCCACAATCTCCAGCAGATAGCGGTACTCGCCGCGCAGATAAATGAAGCCGGTTTTGGCGCCGATGGCGAGACCGGCGATGATGGTTCCCTCGATCACCGCGTGCGGATCGTGCAGGAAGATCAGATGATCTTTGCAGGTGCCCGGTTCGCTCTCATCGCCATTGACGAGAACATACTTGGGCTTGGCCGACTGCTTGGGGACGAAGGACCATTTCATGCCGGTGGGAAAACCGGCGCCGCCGCGGCCGCGCAGGTTCGACTGGCCTTCATCTCGTTGATGATCCACTCGGGCCCCTGCGCCAGCGCCTTCTTAAGCGATTCGTAGCCGCCTAGTTCGATATAGCGATCGATATTGGTGGCGCCCTGGCCGAAGCGGCGGGAGACGATTTTCACTTCATCGGGATGAGAGACGAGCCTGGGCATCTAGTTCTTGCCCTCCGCCAGCGCTTTACCGCGATAGCCGTCGAGAATACCGGGAACGTGGTCGGGCTTGAGCTCGTCGTGAAAGTCGTAATTGACCTGGATGGCCGGAGCCCAGGAACAGGCGCCGATGCACTCCACTTCTTCGAGCGAAAACAGGCCGTCGGCGGTTACGCCGTGGGGATCGATGTGCAGCTCCTCGCGGAAGCGATCGAGCACATCGTACGCGCCCTTCAACATGCAGCAGATGTTGGTGCAGACCTGGATTTTGTAGCGGCCGGCGAGCTTGAAGCGCAGCATCGAGTAGTAGCTGGCCACGTTGCGCACGTCGAGCTCGGTGAGGCTGAGGCGCTGGGCGATTTCGGCAATGGCGGCGTCAGAAAGGTAACCGACCTCATCCTGCGCGTAGAGCAGCATGGGAATCAGCGCCGAGCGCTTGACCGGATATTTCTCAACCAGCGCGTCAAAGCGCGCGGCCAGCGCGGGCGAAAAGATCGACGGGCTTTCCGGACTCGTTTCTTTGGGGCTCATGGCTGCGGCTCCCGCATCAGTTCGCGAGCCCAGGCTTCGGCTGCCATATCCAATTCTTCCTCTCGGTCATTCTGCGGGGTACGCAATGCGGCCGTGCTCGGTCAGTTGCAAAGTTCCCCCACTTCCATTTTCTCGCGTCCAGGCGACTTGTGCGCCTTCGCGCACGAGGGCCAGCCAATTTTCCGCGTGACGGACGATGATTTTTTCCTCGCCCAACTCCACCGTGGCCTGGCGGTTGCCGTTCAGCCCGTGCGCGGCGGTGTAGCTGCGCAGCAGAGAGGCGAGAGAGACCCAGAGCTCGGCGTAGAGATGCTCGTCGTGGATCGGTCTGGCAAGTCGGTTCCTCGAGGCCAAGCCCCATCCTTCGTTACGCTATCGCCGTTCAACGTCCTGCATCTCTTGTCGTTACCTGTCGATCTCTCCCAGCACAATGTCGATGGAGCCGATGACGGCGACCAGGTCGGCGATCAGGTGGTCCTTGCACATGACTTCGAGCGCCTGCAAGGTGGCGAAGGACGGATAGCGCATGTGCACGCGATAAGGCTTGGCGGTTCCGTCGGAAACCACGTAATAGCCAATCTGGCCGTGCCCGCACTCGATGCCCTGGTAAACTTCGCCGGCCGGAACCGGGAAACCCTCGGTCACGATTTTGAAGTGATGGATGAGCGCTTCCATCTCGGTCTTCATCTTTTCGCGATCGGGAAGCACGATCTTGGGTGCGTTGGCCTTGACCGGTCCGCCGGGCATGCCGTCCAGCGCCTGCTGAATGATCTTGATGCTCTCGCGCATTTCGACCAGGCGAACTTCATACCGCGCCCAGGTGTCGCCGACGGTCGAAGTAGGCACTTTGAACTGGAATTTCTCGTAGCTCGAATAGGGCATGTCGCGGCGCAGGTCGATGTCCACTCCCGATGCGCGCAGCGGCGGGCCGGTGACGCCGTAGGCGATGGCGTTTTCGGCGGAGAGATAGCCCACGCCCTTGAGCCGGTTCATGAAGATCGGATTGCCGCTGAGCAGGTTCGAGTACTCGTCGATCTTTTCCGGCAGCGTGTGGATGAAGTACTGCACGCGATCGAAGAAGCCGAGAGGCGGTTCCATGGAGAGCCCGCCGATGCGGAAGTAGCTGGTCATCATGCGCTGGCCGGCAACGGCTTCAAACAGGCGGAGAATGTCTTCGCGCTCGCGGAAGGTGTAGAGGAAGACGGTGAGCGCGCCGATGTCCATGGCGTGCGTGCCCAGCCAGATCAGGTGCGAGTTGAGGCGGCTAAGCTCGGTCAGCAGCACGCGAATCCACTGCGCGCGCTCGGGGATTTCAAGATCGAGCAGCTTTTCGACGGCCAGGCAGTAGCACAGGTTATTCGAAAGCGGATCGAGATAGTTGATGCGATCGGTCAGCGGAACCACCTGCTGGTAGAACTTGGCTTCGCAGGTCTTCTCGATGCCGGTATGCAGGTAGCCGATCTCCGGGCGCACATGCAGGATGGTCTCGCCGTCGATCTCCACCACCAGGCGCAGCACGCCGTGCGTAGCCGGATGCTGCGGACCCATGTTGAGGATCATGTGCTGCCCGCCGAGGCTGGTGATCGCAGGAGTTTCTATGGCAGCCCATCAGCGGTAGCCCTCCACGGGATAATCCTTGCGCAACGGATGGCCCTTCCAGTCGTCGGGCATCATGATGCGGCGCAGGTCGGGGTGCCCTTCAAAGCGGATGCCGAAGAGATCGAAGACCTCGCGCTCAAAGAAATTGGCGCCCGGCCAGACGGTGGTGATGGTCGGGACCGAGGGATCGGGATCCTCAACCCGCGCGCACAGGCGGATGCGCTCTTTGAATCCGTGGGAGAGAAGGTGGTAGCTCAACTGAAAGCGTGGCGTGGCGGGATGCCAATCGACAGCCGTCATATCTTCGAAGAAGTTGTAGCCGGCGTCGCGCAGGGTCTGAGCAGGCCTCGCGAATGGCTTTCCGGTGTGACCGTGAGCGTCAGTTCATCGCGATCGAATTTGGCGTCGGTGAGCGCATCGGCGTTCCAGGCCACCATGGCTTTGACTGCGGGATGTTCGGCGAGCCCATCAAGGACGGCTTGCTTGCCCAGCATCGTAACGGCTTGAGTCATCCGAAAAGCTCCGCCTTCTCAGATAAAAAGTTACTGACTAAAGATCAGCCTTGTCTTGGCTCCAGTTCAGAATCCCTTTACGCACGATGTAATAGAGGCCTACGGCCACAAAGCCGAGGTAGACCAGCATCTCCCAGAAACCAAAGAGACGCGAGCCGGTAATCGCGGGAAGCTTGCGGTAGATGATGGCCCAGGGCATCAGGAACACTGCTTCCACGTCGAACAGGATGAAGAGCACTGCGACCATATAGAAGCGCACGCTGAAGCGCCCGCGGGCATCGCCAACTGCTTCAATCCCGCTTTCGTAGGTGGACAGCTTGACCTTGGTGTTGCGGTGACGGCCCACGAACCACGACGCGATCACCATGCCCAGCGCCGAGCAACACAGCGAACACAATCTGCATCAAGAGCGGAAGGTATTGCCAGTGGTAAGGGACCATTGCCGTCCAGCCGGGAATCGATTGAGATCTGCAGTTTCGATGACGCTAACAAATGCATTGCATCGAAAAAGATTCCCTGAGTTGAGATTAGGTTTTCAGCCTCATCCCGTCAAGGCGCGCGGCCAGGACAATCAACGGAGCTGGCAAAGTCTCTGAAACCGCGTTGCGAGGCTTTGCGTTGCAGCGTTCGGAGTCCATCGCCAGGATTTCTCCGCTGCCAAAGAACTTATATCCTGGGCGGCGCGGGAAGATGGGTGAGGCGTATCACATGAGTTTCACTTCGGGCATCCAATAATGCGGGTGTACTCATTTGGGAACAAGTTACCTTGGTCATCTGAAAAGATCGTCCCGACTGACCGAAGAGATGAGTGAGGATGAACTTTATGGCGAGCTCCGCTGCCACTGAAATTCAGATGCCGAAGGAAGTTCTGGCACCGGCGAGCTGCGGCGCCAAGGTGGCGAAGCGCCGGCACATCTCACCGCAGGCTGGCCACGCTCTGGAAATTCTGGGCCACGCCATCGATTACCTGACCGATGAGTATGTTTATGCCGGCGGAGCGTTCAGTGTGCGCGACTCGCAGCTGCAGGCCATCCACCTGCTGATGGCGCTGAACCGTCAGATTTACTTCGAATGTCCAGAAGTGCCCAGTCTGACCGACCGCTGCCGCTCGTTGCTGCATCTTCACGCTGCATAAAGGCCGACACAAGCTCCCGGCGAACGCTCGTTCGACGGACTGCATGGCTTCATTCGAGCGGGCGCTGCAGCGCAGATCGCCTACTGGCCGAAGGTCAGCACCGCAAACAGGAAGAGCCAGGCGAACCCCATGGCATGCCAGAACCACGCAGTTGCATCCACTGCGACCTGGCGGTGAGCGACGCTCTTGAGAAAGTGCAGCAGAAACAGGCACAGCCACGAGAGCCAGAATCCCCAGCGCCAGGTGCATGGCGTGAAGCCCGGTAATCAGATAGAAGAAGTAGCTTGCCGGAGTGGCCCAGCGATTGAAAGCAAAACCTTCCGCAGTGAGCTGCCTCCAGGCGATTGCCTGGCCGGCGAGAAACAGGACGCCCAGAATCAGCGTGATGGCCAGCCACGGCAGAGTCCGGCGCACCGCTGGCCGGCCCAATCCCAGCCATTCCTCCAGCACGTCGATCTCCCTGAAGATGTGCCAGCGCGCCAGCTCCATGGTCAGAATGCTGACCATCAGAATGGCGGAATTGAGGAACAGGATGGGCGGCATCAGTACGGGGTGCCAGTCGCCCACCTGGCGCAGGGTGCGGGGATCGAGATGCGTGCCGCTCTGGCGCGCGTAAAACAGCACGACCAGGGCCACAAAAAACATCATGTCCCCGGCCAGAGCGCAGAAAACAAACGCGCGCACCCTGTTTAGCAGCTCGCGCGGTCCGCGGTGCGCATTCTTCCAGTCGTCGTCGCCGCCTCCCCCTCCACCACCGGTTGGTCTGCGGTCGACAGGCGGCTTGCCGCCGAAACCCGGCGACTTCCTCTCGATTTCAACGGAACTGGGAGTGAAGATCGAAGGCATAATGCCTCTCCCGGAACTGAAATCGGGGTTGCTCCCCCCTGGGCTTGCTCCCCATTTGGCTTGGACGCCCATTGATTCCGATGAGGATGCCGTAAACCTGGAGAATGAGATTTCATTCGATCAAGTCTGCGCTTCCGTGAAGCCTCTGCTTCGGGGAGCGAACGGAGAAGACTCTCTTCTATGTTCGCTCTTCTTGGATGCGAATGGGGAGAGATTCGGTTACGATATCGACAAAAAGCCTGTGGACGCGGCGGTCGTGCGAGAGTTCCGGGTGGAAAGTGGCGGCCATGAGCGAGCCCTGGCGCACCAGGGCGGGCGAACCGTCGCGCCAGGCAAGCGGCTCGACCCCGGGACCGATGGAAGCAATGCGCGGGGCGCGAATAAAGACCATCTCCAGCGGTTCGCCGGGCAGGGAAGAGGGTGCCGTAACGATGGTCGAGTCGATCTGGCGGCCGTAGGCGTTGCGCTCGACCACTGCATCGAGCAGTCCCAGGCTTCGCTGTGCCGGGTTGCGCACTTCCCGGGCCAGCAGGATGGCCCCGGCGCAGGTGCCGAAAGCCGGCTTGCTGGCACAAAACTCCTGCAATGGATCAAACAGGTGAAACCGCTCTCAGGAACTTAAGCATGGTGGTGGATTCGCCGCCGGGCAGGATCAGGCCGTCGACCGTCGGCCAGTTCTTCCGGCTTGCGGATCTCGACCGGATCGCGCGCCCGCGTCGGCGAGCGCCTGCGCGTGGGCTGCGTAGTCGCCCTGGATGGCGAGGACGCCGATGCGGGGTGCATCCCTTTGCTTCAAAGGTTTTCCTTATATGTGAATGGATTGAAGACCGGAACTACGAAGGCGGCGAAATGCTTGATGTTCCGCGTGGCTACCGTGAGCCTCATCACTCTTGCTGTTGCAGCAATTAAGGCGTCGGCAGTCAGTTCTAACGATTGCCCATGCATCAAGCGTGCCCACTCGCGGAAGATCGGACCGTCGGCAGCGAGGATCGTGTAGTAGCTCATGAGATTGTCAATCCACATCTCCAGTTCCTGCGCCTTGACCGTGTCCTGCTTGCGCGCGAGTTCCACTCCAGCCTGTGCTTCGGCGAGAACCACGGCAGGAATGGCGAGTTGATGCGCCGGAATTGAGCGTCTCCAGGCCGCGACTGCGCCGTGGGGCCGTTGCTTACGTAACTCGGAAACGACATTGGTGTCGAGCAGGTAAATCAAGATCATTCCTCGTCGTCGAAGCGGAATGGGCGCAGCTTCAGCAGGGGGCGGCGGGGAGGCAGGGGAATATCGTGCGGTCCTGCAGGATCGAGGAGCGGGTCGGGTATGGCCCTTCCGGCCTTTTCCTGCAGGTGCTTCCACTCGTCGATAGGGACAAGAACGGCGGCTTCGACACCACGGCGCGTGACGATTTGTGGACCCTCCTTGAGTGCCGCATCAAGGAGTTCGCTGAAGCGGGCTTTGGCGTCGTAAACGGGCCAGGGCATTGGAGGACCTCCCATATAGTCATATCACTAGTCAGATGACCATGTCCACCACCTGCGGTGGGGCGGACGCTCGCTGATCGCTCGCAGAAGGTTCTTGGCCCCCACCCTTCGCTAGAAAAAAGCGAAGGATGGGGCATCCGGCTGAGCGATTTTCCTCAACGGCGGTCTCCGGTGGACGTAAAGGGAAAAGGGTTGCTCCCAGAGCTCGGCGTAGACGTACGCCCTAACCTCACGCCCCAAGGGTTTAGTGGGCGGTCTGTCGCGTGTTGCTCCAGACGATTTGGGCGATTCCGATGGCCAACACGATGGCGCCATAGATCGCCCAGTGGGGTTCGCCCTCCATAAAGCTGCGGCTCAGTGAGCCCCAGGCGAGGTTGAGTCCCTGCAAGATCCATATGCCCCCCATGAGGACCATCAGCAGTCCGAGAAGACTGCTGATCACGCGCATGATGAGGTTGAAGGTTTGACGCATCCAGTGCCTCCGGTAATCTCTCGACCCACTTGACGGAGCCTTCGGCTTCTCGTCCATTTCCCGCTGAAGCGGTCAACCAGTCAAGCCAGGAATCAAGCCAGGAATCAAGCCAGCCAACGCTTCCGCAGGGCCTCTTGCGCAGCCCATGCGAGCGAAAAGCGAGCGTCCGCCCCACCGCAGGTGGTTACCAGCCGCGCGTCTGCAGCAGTTCTTTTTCGTCAATGGAAGCTGCGGCCAACCCCTTCATGGTGCCGGTAACCTGCTCGCTGACTTCAGCCAGGATCTTGGGGTCGTTGAAATGGGTGGTCGCTGTCACGATGGCTTTGGCGCGCGAGACAGCCTCTTCGCGTTCCTTGGGATCGTTCTCGACATCGAGCGGCGTAGCGCGCTCCTTCATGAAGATTCCCGATCCGACGAAGATGGCTTCCGCGCCAAGCTGCATCATCAGCGCAGCGTCGGCGGGCGTGGCAATGCCGCCGGCTGAGAAGTTGGGCACCGGCAGTTTGCCGGTTTGGGCCACCATGCGGACCAGTTCATAGGGAGCCTGGTGCTCTTTGGCGGCGGCGTAAAGCTCCTGCTCCGTCAACACCGTAAGCTGGCGCATCTCCTTCGTGATCTGGCGCATGTGCTGCACGGCATGAACCACATCGCCAGTACCGGCTTCGCCCTTGGTGCGGATCATGGCCGCTCCTTCGGCGATGCGCCTCAAGGCCTCGCCCAGATTGCGCGCCCCGCAGACGAACGGAGTGGTGAAGGCATGCTTATCGATGTGGTGCGCCTCGTCGGCCGGAGTCAGCACTTCGCTCTCGTCGATAAAGTCAACGCCCAGTTCCTGCAGGATCTGCGCCTCGGCGAAATGGCCGATGCGGGCCTTGGCCATCACCGGAATCGAAACCGACTGGATGATCTGCTTGATGAGCGCGGGCCGCGCCATGCGCGCCACTCCGCCCTCGGCGCGAATCATGGCGGGAACCCGCTCGAGAGCCATCACCGAGACAGCGCCGGATTCTTCGGCGATGCGCGCCTGCTCCACGCTCATCACGTCCATGATGACGCCGCCTTTGAGCATCTCGGCCAGGCCCACCTTCAGGCGCAGGCTGGTTCCGGTAAAAGATTTGTTTTCTTTCTGTTCAGGCATTCGTTTCCCACCCTGTCCGCAAGCTTGCCCTCTCTGGAAGGAGGGCGGATATCGCAATTCGCTTCACTTCCTAGTGTAGCAGCGATGGTGTACGGAGGGACTGGAGTGGGGGAACGGCGGGGCGCATTTCTTAGACCATTCCAATCTGGCTGGCGCTCCTCTGGCCGGATTCCTGCAGCGCAAGAGATGTCATGGCAACAACGCAATCAATGCCCGCGGCGACAGGGCCGCAGCAGCCGGGCGCTCGGGCAGTCTCCGCAGCCAAAGTGGAGACAACTCCCGCGCCGGCGCTGGTGCCGGTCTCGCCGCAACAGAGAGAGGAAAAGAATCCGCTCGGGGGGGCAGTTGCGCGCTTGCCGGTTGAGCTGGACGTGGTGGTGCCGGTCAAGGAGTTCCGGGTACGAAATCTGCTGACCCTCGAACCCGGCAGCATTATTGCGTCCCAGTGGAGCTACGGAGAGGATGTGCCGCTCACCGCCGGCGAGGTGCAGCTGGCCTGGAGTGAGTTCGAGGTGATCGACACCCACCTGGCCGTGCGCATCACCCGTTTGCCCTGAAGCGCGAGCCATCGCGAGGTTGACAGTCACAGAGTTTCACGAAGGAGTGAGGGTGAACAGAAGGATCAAATCGCCGTCCCCCGCAGCATTCGGCGGGATTACCGGATGGGTTATGGCTCGCGTCCGGGGTGCCAAAAAGGGCGCGCCCCGCCTGGCCCTCCTGGAACGCATCACGCTGGGGCCGCGCCAGTCGCTGGCCCTGGTCGAGGCGGAAGGCCGGCGGCTGCTGGTGGCTACCTCGGCCGAAGGAGGGCCCGCGTTTTATGCGCTCGGCGATGCATTGCCCACTCAAGCATCGGGCGCCGCGCGGCCAACCTCTTCCCGTCCTGCGAGGGTTTCATGGTAGCCCTTTCGATGGTGGCCCTGTGGGCCAGGAGCGCGGCGGCTGCGCCGGTGCCGTTGTTGCCCGATCTCAACAGCAAACTTCGTGCCTCCGATTCGACGCCCTGGACCATTCTCCTGGTTCTGACCCTGATCACGCTTTTGCCAGCGATCCTGATGGCCATGACGCCGCTGGTGCGGCTGCTGGTCGTGTTTCACTTTCTGCGCCAGGCGCTGGGCACCCAGACCGCACCTTCGAATCCGACCCTCATGGGCCTGGCCCTGATGATGGCCTGGTTCCTGATGACACCGGTCCTCAATCAAGTGGACCAGCAGGCTGTGGAGCCCTATCGCGCCGGACAGATCACCGGCATGGAGGCCCTCGATCGCGGTTCCGTACCAATCAAGCATTTCCTGCTCAAGTACGCGCGCGAAAAGGACCTGGCCCTGTTTACGGCGGCCGGACAGGTGCCCCGGCCCAACACCCCCGACGATCTGCCCATGCGCGTGGTGGTGCCGGCCTACATGCTCTCTGAATTGAAGGCCGGCTTCGCGATCGGCGCTGTGCTGTATCTCCCCTTCCTGCTTATCGACATGGTTACAGCGGCCATCACCACCTCAATCGGGATGTTCCAGCTGCCGCCGGTGGTGATCTCAACCCCGCTCAAAATTCTGCTCTTCGTGATGGTGGATGGATGGAATCTGCTGGCCAACTCCCTTTTAAGGAGTTTCTAACGTGACCCCGGACATGGTTGCCGAACTACTGCGCCAGTTGATGAAGGAATCGATGATTGTGGCGGCTCCGCTGCTGATTGCAGCGGCGTTGTTGAGCTTTGTGCTGAGCCTGGTACAGACGCTCACCAGCCTGCAGGAACAATCGCTCACATCGGTCCCGCGGCTGGCGGCCATCGCGCTCATCCTGCTGGTCGGGATGCCGTGGTTTCTGGAGCGGATGGCGACGTACACACGCGTTCTGCTGGGAGATTTCCGGCGCTACCTGGGGTGAAAAAGGCAGCTGATCGCGAACCGCCGGCCGCTCCGGCGTGCGGGTCGAAGCCATGAGGCTGGAAGCGGCACGAAGAACGGTCGGCGTGCAGCCGACCACTGGGAACGGAACCATGACGGACTGGGCACACTTTCTGACCGCGATGACGCTGACCCTGGTGCGGGTGAGCGGAATGGTGCTCTTTGCCCCCTTCTTCTCATCGACGGCGTTGCCGGTACGGACCAAGGCAGTGTTTGCCGGAGCCGTCGCGTTTCTGCTGGCTCCGCTGGTTGCGGCATTGCCCAATGCGCAGGTCTCGCTTTCGTTCGCATCGATTCTGGGCGAGCTGGCGGTGGGCCTGGTGTATGGTCTTTCGCTCGCTTTGCTGAGCGAGATGCTGCTCTTTGCCGGCCAGATCGCGGGCCTGCAGTTCAGTTTCTCGCTGGTCAACCTGATGGACCCCACCACCTCGATCCAGACCCCCCTGCTCGGCGATCTGTTTCAAATCATGGGTACTCTGGTGGTCATTACCGCCGGCCTCGACCGCATTCTGCTGGCCTCCATGGTACGCAGCTTCCACGCGGTGCCACTGGGCAGCTTCGCGCTGGCCCCGTCGGTGCCCCCGGTTATTGTGCGTGCTGCCGCCGGTATCTTCCTGGCTGCCCTCGAGCTGGCCGCTCCGGTGCTGGCCGCGACCCTGCTGGTAGAGGTTGCGGTGGCGTTGATGGGCAAGCTCAGCCCGCAGCTGCCGGTCATGATGCTGACCGTTCCACTCAAGACTCTTACCGGATTTGTGATCCTGATGGGATCGCTGGCGCTGTGGCCGCGGTTCATCGAAGCGCGCTTTGACAGCTTGCTGGACATGGCCCAGCGGCTGATTTCGGTCCCTGTGGGAAGAGGCTAGGCGATGCCCGGCGAACGCACCGAACAGGCCACTGCGCACCGGCGGGAAAAGGCGCGCAAGGAGGGCGACATCCTCCACAGCCGGGAGCTGACGGCCGCGGCCGGCACCCTGGCCGGAGTCATGGCGCTGGGCAGCCTGGGCCCCAGAATCATCTCGGCCTGGCGCACCGCGTTCGCGGGCTTTCTGGCGCTGGGCGCGAGTTCGCGCTGGGAGCCGTCAACGACGGCTCCGACGCTGATTGCGCTGCGCCGTCTGACCATCTCCGTTCTTGGCCCCACGGCCGTGGCCATGGCGTGCGTGGCCCTGGCTGCCCTGACCACCGGGGCTCTGCAGACCGGCGGGCTCACCGTGCATGGCAATGCGGTCGGCTTCAAGCTGGACCGCATCAACCCCGTTTCCAACATCAAGAATCTGTTCTCGCTGAGGGCCGCGGCGCGGCTGGCAAAGTCCCTGATTCCCGCCGGCCTGCTGGCCGTTTTCGCGGTGCAGCGCATTGCCCGGCAGCTGACCCTGCCGCCGTTTTCAATGGCGCGGCTTGAACTGCTCGGTTCCGATGTCTACGGGCTGCTGCTGACCGCCGCGTGGCTGCTCTTCGCGTGGTCGGCGATCGACTACCTGGTCGAGTGGCAGAGCCGCGAATCGCGCCTCAAGATGAGCAAGCAGGACCTGCGCGACGAGTACAAGGAGACCGAAGGCAGTCCGCAGATTCGCAGCCGCATCCGTGGCCTGCAGCGCCAGATGCGCCGCCGCCGCGTGAAGGCCGATGTCTCGAAGGCCGCCGTGGTGCTCACCAATCCCACGCATTATGCGGTCGCGCTGGGTTTCGATTTTGTCGCTATGGACGCCCCCAGGGTGCTGGCCAAGGGCCGCAACCTGCTGGCCGAGGAGATCAAGGCCGAGGCCCGCTGGGCGGGCGTGCCCATTGTCGAAAACCCGCCCCTGGCGCGCTCGCTTTACCGCTCGGTCGAGGTGGGCCAGGCGATTCCGGTCGATCTCTACGCCGCCGTGGCCGCCATCCTCGCCTATCTCTATCGCCAGAGGGTGGAAGCCGAGCTGCGCGAGCGGCAGCGCGCCTCTGCGGCTTCGAGCTCTCCAGGAGGTTCCAGGTGATGGGCTGCGCGCGTTGGGGTGAGGGAAGAGGTTCTCGATGAGTGCCACGAGTACGACCGCACTGCCATCCGGCACGCTGCCGGCGCGATCTGGCCTGCGTGCTTTGATCGAGCACCTGCGCGAGGCCGCATTGCCGCTGGGAGCGATCAGCGTGATCTTCGTCATGCTGGTCCCCATACCGGCCGCAGGCCTCGATCTGCTGCTGGCCATTTCCATGTCCGCCTCCGTGATTGTCTTTCTCTCCGCGGTGCAGATTCGCCGCGCGGTGGAGCTTTCCGTCTTTCCCACCCTTCTTCTGCTGCTCACTCTGTTCCGGCTTTCGCTCAACATCGCCTCCAGCCGCCGCATCCTGCTGCACGGCCAGGAAGGGACGGCGGCGGCCGGCAAGGTCATTGAAGCCTTCGGACAGTTCGTCGTCGGAGGCAATTATGTCGTGGGTTTTGTCCTGTTTCTGGTTCTGGTGGCCATTCAGTTCCTGGTGGTGGCGCACGGCGCGGTGCGTACGGCGGAGGTGACGGCCCGCTTTACCCTGGATGCTCTGCCCGGCAAGCAAATGGCCATCGATGCCGACATGAATGCCGGTCTGATCGATGAAGCGGAGGCGCGCCGCCGCCGCCAGGCCATCGCCCGCGAGGCGGAGTTCTACGGCGCCATGGATGGCGCGGCCCGCTTCAATCAGCGCGACGCGCTCGCCACCATTCTCATTACCGCCATCAACATCATCGCCGGTCTTTTGATCGGCACCCTCCAGCAAGGGGTGGCGCTGGCCGATGCGGCCCGCACCTACACCGTTCTCACCGTGGGCGACGGGCTGGTGACCATCATTCCCTCGTTGCTGGTCTCGGTGGCGGGCGGCATCACTCTCACCCGCGCCAACTCGGCGGGAATGCTGGGCCACGAAATCCGCCAGCAGCTGCTGGGCCGGCCCGCCACTCTCTATCTCGCCAGCCTGGTTTCAGGCGCCATGTGCCTGATTCCGGGATTGCCGAAGTTTGCCTTCCTTTCAGTCTCGGCGGTGCTGTTCATTGGCGCGCGAAAGCTCTCGGCGCAGGCGCCCGCGGCTCCGCAGGCAGAGCTGACTCCGGGAGAAAAGAAGAAGGCGGAGACCACCCAGGGCTCGGATCTGGCGGCGCTGCTTAAGCTCGAAGATCTGACCCTCGAAATTGGTTTTCAGCTGATTCCCCTGGTCGACGAGAAGCAGGGTGGCCAGCTTTTGAACCGGGTGCGCGCGCTGCGCCGCCATCTCTCGGCGGAGCTGGGATTTCTGGTGCCGCCGGTGCACATCTCCGACAACCTGCGCCTTAAGCCGCGCGAGTATCTGTTCTCCCTGCGCGGCATGGAGATCGGCCGCTGGCAGACGGAGGGCACGCAGCTGCTGGCGGTTTCGGGCGCCCCGGACCGGCGCCCGCTGACGGGAAGAGAGACGCGGGAGCCGGCCTTCGGCGTTCCCGCCATCTGGATCGCTCCGGCGCTCGAGGACCAGGCCATTGCAGCAGGCTATTCGGTCGTCGATGCGGTCACGGTGATTACCACCCATCTGGGCGAGCTGATTCGCCAGCATGCCTCCGAGCTTTTGAGCCGTGCCGAAATCAAGCGGCTGCTCGACGGGCTCAACGAGAGCCATCCCAAGCTGCTCGAAGAGCTGGTACCGAAATTACTAACGCTGGGCGAGGTGGCGCGGGTGCTCGAGCAGCTGCTGCGCGAGCGGGTCTCCATCCGCGATCTGGGATCGGTTCTGGAGGCCCTGCTCGAGACTGCGCCGGCCAACAAAAATATCGTCACGCTGGTGGAGGCTTCGCGGCAGGCACTGGGGCGGAGACTGATTCGTCCACTGCTCGATGCCGACGGACAGTTGCCGGTCCTGCTCCTCGACCCCGGGCTCGAGGAAGAGATCCTGGCCACGGCTTGCCCCGAAAGCGGGCTGCGGCCCGATGGCGGCCAGCGCCTGCTCTCCTCGGCTGCTGTCCCCGCAACTCCTCTGCTGCGGCGGCTGGCCGATTCTGTGAAGTCCCTCATCGGCTCAGCATCCTCGGCGGCCCCGCCCGTGCTTCTGGTTCCAAGTCCGGCTCGTTATCACGTCAAGCGGTGGCTGGATCCGATTTTGCCAAGATTGGCGGTTGTCGCCGCCAGCGAGATTCCGCCCGAGATCCGGCTGCGCCCGGCGGGCACTGTGCGTTGACGGCGGCGGATTCGGCCTGAAGCAGACAGAGGCCGGAGCCGTGCGGGCGCGGGGCTACTGAATGCGGGGCTAGGGAACGCGGGGTTACGGAAAAGGATGGGGCCATGTCAAGCGAAGCAGCAGTAACGGCCGGAGTGCAGCGGGTAGCGCGGCGGTTCCGAAGCGATGCATATCCGCCGGTCCTGGGACCGCCCCAGGCAGGGGCGACGGTATTGACCGCCGAGCAGGAGCGGGTCTTGCTGGAACATCTGCCCATCGTGCGTTTTCTCGCTCGCCGCATTCACGAGCGGCTGCCCCAGCATGTGGATATTGAAGACCTGGTCTCGGCCGGCGTCGTAGGGCTGATGGATGCGTTTTCCAAGTTCGATCCGGGCAAGAAGGTGCAGTTCCGCAGCTACGCGCAATTCCGCATCCGGGGCGCGATTTTGGACAGCCTGCGGACGCTCGACTGGAGCCCGCGAGAGCTGCGGCGCAAGGGCCGGGCGGTCGAGGAAGCCATTCGAGCGCTGACCGGGCGGCTGGGCCACGCGCCCGGCGAGGGCGAGGTGGCCGTCGAGATGGGCCTCGAACTGGACGAGTACCAGCAGTTGCTCAGTGACCTGAAGGGATTGGAGATCGGCACGCTTCATCTTGAGCACAGCGAGGACTCGGGCGAAGAAGAGCTGGCCTATGTGCCGGGGCGTCCGGACGACGATCCGCTGTTCCGCTGCCTGCGGGGAGAACTTGAAGAGCGGCTGGCGAGCGCCATTGCCAACCTTCCGGATCGCGAGCGGCTGGTGATGACCCTCTACTACTACGAAGAGATGACGATGCGCGAGATCGGATTGGCCCTGGGGGTGGTGGAATCCCGGGTATCGCAGGTGCATGCCTCCGCCGTTTCTCACCTGCGTGCGGCTCTGCGGGATTTGTCGACGCGTGGTGCATTCGACCGGCCGGCGGGACGTAAGGTGCCGCGCAAGGCCAGTTGAGTTGAAGCGGCGCCCTGCCCAAGCGCAGGAGTAATTCCAGAAGCGTGGGCGACGCCATGGGAATAGGGCCATGGCGGGCCCGGTGACAGACCGGCGAGGTGAACCGATGAAGACCTATCTCGATTGCTGGATTCAAGTTGCCGCCGGCCTGCTGCCGCAGGCTCTGGCCGGTGAGCCCCAGCTTGTCGAATCATTGCCCAGACCAATGGGGAAGGGCGCGTTTACCTTTGCCGCCACCGTGACCGGCGACCAGCAGGGTCGATTCTCGGTGACCGTGGATGAGGCAGTTGTGGAAACGCCGCTGCTGGGCGAAGGCATCGATCAGAAGGAGGCCTGGGGCCAGTTGCTGCGTGAGATCGTGGACGCGGCTGCCGGAGAGTTGCTGGCAGCGACCGGCAGCCGTTGCCGGGTGGAGAGCTTCGCGGAGGTCCCGGCCCCCAGCCAGGGCACACGAGGCTTTGAGCTGAAATCCGGCGATCGCGCGTGGCCCATGATGGTGTCCGACGGCGTGCGCCCTCTACCCATAGAAGTACCGTTGCCGGGCGTCGAGAACAAACAACAGGAGACTGCGGCGGAGGTTGCTACCCCTGCGTGGCCGGGCCTGGACCTGTTGCTCGATGTCGAACTCGAGGCCTCTCTTCGCTTCGGCTCGCGGGAGCTGCCCCTGGGTGAGATTCTCGACCTGGGCCCGGGCGACGTGGTGCAACTGGACCGGCATGTGACCGATCCGGTCGATTTGATCGTGGCCGATAAGATCGTGGCGCGCGGCGAGGTGGTGCTCGTAAACGGCAGCTTTGGGTTGCGGGTCACCGAAGTGGCCACGCCCCGCAAGCGTCTGGAGAGCATCCGATGCCTCTTCTGACGCGTTCTTCGCACGCGCTGGCAAAGTTTCTACCGGCCAGGGCCCTTGGTCCGCTTGCAGAGACGGGCGAGGCGGGGGTCAGCGCCCATGGGCGCGGCGAGCCGGCCCGGCGGCCGCCATGGTTTCCGGTTTGCGGCAATCGGAATTGCAGCGCAGGCTGGCTGCGGCTGGGTCGCAGTCGCTGCACTCCCGTATTCGAGGGCGAATGGTGTTGCTCGCCGGAGTGCACGCGGGCCCAGGTGGATGCGGCGCTGCGCCGGGAGATGGGGTCGCGGATGGCGGCGCCGGAGGTGCATCGGCACCGCATCCCGCTGGGCCTGGCGATGCTGCATCAGCGCTGGATCACGGCTGAGGACCTGCGCCGCAGCCTGGCGGCGCAGCGACAGGCTGGGGCAGGCAGGCTGGGGCATTGGCTGCGCCGCCAGGGAGTCAGCGAGCAGCTGATCGCGCGGGCGCTGGGATTGCAATGGAGTTGCCCGGTTCTGACGGTCGG
Organism: uncultured Acidobacteriaceae bacterium; assembly: GCA_963725975.1. Classification (GTDB taxonomy): domain Bacteria; phylum Acidobacteriota; class Terriglobia; order Terriglobales; family Acidobacteriaceae; genus Telmatobacter. Next base: position 75,393 of record CAVSBA010000004.1, read on the forward strand.
GACGCAACTCCCGGAGCCGTCTACAACCTTGCTGCCGCGATTGTTTGTGGATGCTTTTGGAGCCCTGCCGATGCGCGTCGCTGCCGAGAAGATCCTCTATCTGGGTTTTGAAGACCGCCTTGATCCAGGCCTGGCGCTGGCCATTGAGACCATGACCGGGCTGCGCGTGGAAAGCGGGATCGTCGCAGAGTCCGAGTTTCGCCGCGCTCATGCCCGGGCCCTCGAGGCCAGTTACCCGGCTGTGGAACTGGTGGAAGCGGCGTCCGAGGCAGCTTTGGCCGGGGTACTGGCGAAAGCCATCGAACGCGCGCGGCCCGTTGAATCAAGACTCGTCCGCGTGCACGACTGCGTCTGGCTGCGCATGACGTTGCGGTCCAGGACTGGCCCGGTGCCGGCACTGGATGCGGTGCGGGACCTGATCGGCTCTGCCGCATTTGTGCGCTGAACCGCGGAAGCGGCAGCCGCTGCATTCCTAATTTGCTCTAATTTGCTCTTCTTGGTTCCGGCGCGCCATCTGCAAGAGATATGGAACAACGGCTCTCGGCTCCTGACGGAGGAACTGATAGCCGGGAACTGAAATCCGCATACTGTGCACCGGAGGCGCACGCCATGATTCGAGCCATGTACACCGCGGCCAGCGGCATGAGTGCCCAGCAATTAAATCTCGACACCATCGCCAATAACCTGGCCAACTCGTCGACCACCGGCTTTCGCCAGTTGCGCCTGGAGTTTCAGGACATGGTTTACCAGAACATGGTGACTCCGGGTGCGGCGCAGAGCCAGAACACGGTTTCGGCCGGGTTGCAGATCGGGCTGGGAACAAAATCGGCGGCGACCGAGGTCATCAATACCCAGGGCGAGCTCAATGAGACCGACAACCCGCTTGACCTGGCCATTCAGGGAACCGGGTTTTTCCAGGTACAGAAGCCCGACGGCACCATCGCCTACACCCGCGCCGGGCAGTTCCAGTTGAATAACCAGGGCACCATGGTGACGACGGATGGCGATCCCCTGATTCCCACCGTTACGATTCCGTCGAATGCAACGGCGGTCACCATCACCCAGTACGGGGTGGTGAACGCGACCTTGCCCGGGCAGCAGAATCCCTCGCAGCTGGGGCAGATTCAATTGGCCACCTTCCCCAATCCGGGAGGGCTGCAGCTGATGGGCAACAACCTGTTGCAGGCCACGCTCAACTCCGGCGATCCGGTGCTTGGCAACCCCGGAGGAACGGAGGGGCAGGGAACCCTGCAGCAGGGGTATCTGGAGAACTCGAATGTGGACGTGGTGACGGAGTTTGTGCAGATGGTGCTCGCGCAGCGGGCCTATGAATCGAATTCCAAGGTCATCAAGGCGGCCGACGATATGTATTCCCAGGTCAACAACCTGACGCACTGATGACGCGCAAGGGCGGCGCTGACAGGGCCCAGAGGCCGCGGGCCAAGAGGCCGCGCTGGCAACGTAAATAGGCCCTGCAGCGGCACCCTGGCTGGTTGTTGCGGGAACGGAGACGCGAAGTGAAGGCTCGGTTGATTTCGGTTGGTGCGGCAGTGATTTGGGCGGCGGTGGCGACGATGCCGACTGCGTCGCCGCTGTACGGTCAGAGATCGAGCGCCGGCGGGGCAGCGGCCATGTTGCGACCGGCAAGTCCACCACAGAGCGTAATTCTGCGTGAGATTGACGACCCGGCCACAGGAAATCGCTGGTTTCTGGAACAGGAAGCAGGGCATCCGGGCGGACCGGGCCGGCTGGTCCTGGTAACCGGAAGCCATGCGGCCATCCCCAAGATGAAGCGTGGAGCTCCGGCGGCGCGAGTCGCCGCCCCGGTTATGCCGGTGCTGGGCATCCCGGCGATTCGTGCCGGAGACGCGGTCACGCTGGTGGCGCATACGACGGTGATGGATGCCGAACTTGAGGCGGTAGCCCTGGCGCCGGCTGCAGTGGGAGCTGCGTTTCCAGTGCGGCTGAAGATGGGCGGCAAGGTGGTCGATGCTGTGGCCCTGGCGGCAGGTCATGCGCAGTGGGCGCCGGGCAGCGGGGAAACAAGATGAATATCAGATACCTGCCGTCGCTCGCACTGGCGCTGCTGCTGCCGGCAGCTGCGGCCGCCAGCAAGCATCTTCCCCTGATCGCGCCAGCCAAGCCCACGCCGCCGGAAACGGCACTGCGCGCCTATATCGGGCGGGTGCGCGCGCAGGAAGCGGCAGAGCTGCGCACGCCCGGGTCGCTCTGGACGCCGGCGGGTCAACTGGTTCGTCTGGGCACCGATGCCAAGGCATTTCGGCTCCACGACGTGGTGATGATTGTGGTGAGCGAAAGCCTGACCGCCTCAACCGACGGCCAGGTGAAGGATTCGCGGGCCTCGAATGCCAACTCCGGATTGACGGCCTTGTTTGGCGCGCTCAAAGCCAGCAACAACCTGCAGAAGCTGCTCGGCGCCACCGCGTCGTCGGGCCTGACGGCGCAGGGACAGAGCACGACGGACTCCAGCCTCACGACAACGTTCGGAGCTGAAGTGGTGGATGTGCTGCCCAACGGGATGCTGGTGGTGCAGGCCACGCGGCAACTGACGTTTTCGCAGCAGACACAGCTGATCGAGTTGCGCGGCCTGGTGCGGCCTGAGGATGTGAGCGCGCAAAACCAGGTCCAGTCGACGGCCATGACGGATCTGGAGCTGGAAGTGACGGGCAAGGGCATCGTAAACGATTCGACCTACCGGCAGAATCCGGTGGTGCGCTTTATCGAGAAACTGCTGGTGTTTTAGCGGGCAGGGAAGCGGGACCGGGTTCGAGGGGTCGGCGATGGGACAGCAGCGAAGGAGATAGCAGGGCGGGACAGCAGCGACGGGGAAAGCAGTGGCGGGGACAGCACGATGGAAACAGAAGAGATAGGACCAGCGAGGAACGGCGGCGAAGGGATTTACAGATTCTGGCTGGCACTGGCAGTGGCCTGGATGCTGACCTGTGTCCTGCTGCCGTCTCAGCAGGATGCGCAGACGGTTCGGATCAAGGATGTGGCCTCGATCGAGGGCATCCGCGACAACCAACTGGTGGGTTACGGGCTGGTGGTGGGATTGCGGGGAACCGGCGACAGCCAGCAGACGGTGTTTCCCGCGCAGACACTGATCTCGGCGCTGGAGCGGCTGGGCGTCACGGTGCCCCAAACCGGGGCAGATGAGCGCCAGCAACATGCAGGTGAAGAACATGGCCGGAGTCTTCGTGGTGGCGACGCTGCCGCCCTTCAGCCGGCCGGGCGACAAGTTGGATATCACGGTTTCTTCGGCCGGCGACGCGCGCTCTCTCGAGGGCGGGATCCTGCTGATGACGCCGCTCTACGGGCCCGATGGGCAGATCTACGCCGAGGCGCAGGGGGCGCTGGTGCTGGGTGGCTATGTAGTGACCTCGGCGGGAAATTCACGGCAAATGAACCATCCCACCACGGCGCGGATTCCGGGAGGCGCGCTGGTGGAGCGAGCGGCGCCTTTCGATCTGAAGCAGATGCACACCGTCAGCATGGTGCTGAACGACGCCGACTTTCATACCGCGGAGCGCATGGCCGCGGCCATCGATCAGGTGCTGGGCAAGCCGCGCGCCCGGGTGATCGACAGCCGCCGGGTGGAGATTGCCGTCACCGAGGGCGAGGATATTCCGGCGCTGCTCGACAAGGTAGAGGGTGTCGAGATCGAGACCTATCCGCGGGCGCGGGTGGTGGTGAACGAGCGCACCGGCACGGTGGTCATCGGCGGCACCGTGCGCCTGCTGCCGGTTTCGATTCTGCACGGCGGATTGAGCGTGAATGTCATTTCGCAGGTTGAGGTTTCGCAGCCCGGCCCCATGTCGTCCGGGACCACGCAGGTGGTGCAGCAGACCACGGTGCAGGCCGCAGGACAAGCCGGTGAACCGGATCGACCTGAAAGCAGGAGCAACGGTCGAGGATCTGGTCCAGGCGTTGCAGGCTACAGGCGCTGGAGCGCGGGATGTGATCTCGATCCTGCAGGCCATGAAAGAAGCCGGCGCGCTGGAGGCCGACCTGGAAGTGTTGTAAGGCAGGGAACCAAGGACGAGGCCAAGGGAGCAAGGGAACAAGGGATCGAGGGAGCGGGAATGCAGAGCGGCGCGGGATCGCATACGGCTTGAACAACGGGAACGGTTGCGACCGCCTGCGGGCCAGCAACAGTGCGCCTTCGCCGCGGCTGGTGCGGGCGGCGCACGAGTTTGAAGGCCAGATGATGAAGGAACTGCTCAAGCCCATGACCGCGGGCGACGGGCTGACGGGCGACGAGGACGGAATCCGGATCCGGTGGCACGCTGGGCGAATTTGCCTCCGAGGCCCTGGGCCAGGCGCTCAGCCAGCAGGGCGGTTTCGGCATCGCCAACCGGATCGTGAAGGAACTCTCCCATTCCGGGAACCAGGGCCATGCCGGGAAGGTAACCGGAAATTTGCACGGCAGATACCGTGATGAGAAGTTCCGAATGACTAAAGTGATGATGAGCGAAGCCGATGGAAGGGCTAAGGAGCAATTGATATGGAGATTCGAAGCAGTCTTGAAGGGTTGAAGTCGCTGCTGGGAGTGAATCACGCCAGCGCCGCCTGCTGCCGCAGGGCAAGGCGGCTGCGGCTTCACAGAGCGGCGCGCTTCAGCGCCGATCGCGCCACCTTGAGCAGCGCGGCCAGCGAGGTGGCGCAGAGCGCGAGCGATGACGGCGTGCGCATGGACAAAGTGGCCTCCATCCAGGCGGCGCTGGCCAGCTGGCACCTATAGCGTACCGGCTTCGGCCGTGGCTTCGAAGCTGGTGGACGCGATGCTGGGCGGCGCAGTTAGAGCGGAGGCAGTTGCATGCGGGAGAGGCGGAGCGATTGATTGACGGAGCGGCAAAGCGCGGTGGCGCGGCCGAAGCTGAAGGCGCTGGTGGCGGAGGCGTCGCAGGCGCTGGCGCGCCTGGATGCGGCGCGGCTGGAAGAGCTGGCGCTCTCGTGCGCGGCTCTGAACCGGGAACTAGCTCCCGGAGCGCAGAAGCGGGAGACGCTGGCGCGGCGAGGCGCGCGAGGCGGTCGGAGAGATGGCGGTGTTTGGCGCGGGTGCTGGAGGCGACGCGCGGCAATCTCCGGGTGATGAACCGGCTGCGGGAACTGCGCATGGGCCGGCTGGAATACGGCGAACGGCCGGCCGCAGCGGCTGGAGCGCGTCGGACAGAGCGCAGGCGGGGAGCGGCCATGGGGACGATTAACTCCGCATTCAGCATCATGTCCGGCGCGCTCGATGCCGATCAGGCGGCGTTGAGCGTGGTGGCCAACAACGTGGCCAACGCCAACACGCCGGGCTACACCGAGGAGACGCCGGACTGGAGCCAGAACGCGCCCATTGAGGTTGACGGAATTTCGGTGGGAACGGGGTTACGGAAACCGGCGCCACCTCGCAGCGCGACCGGGTGTTGGAGGAGCGGCTGGACCAGCAGCAGCAACTTGCGCTTCGGCTCGAGCACGCGGCTGACGGCTCTCGATTCCATCCAGGCTTTGTTTACGCCGGATTCGGGTTCCTCGAGTTCGACGGCCGGTGACATCGGCAGCGACATCACGAGCTTTTTCGATTCCTTTTCGTCGCTGGAAGCCGATCCGACCGACAATGCGCTGCGCGAGGGGGTGCTTTCGTCGGCGTCGACGCTTGCCGGCGACATCTCCGGCGCCGCCAGCAGCCTGAACGAGCAGCAACAGGCGCTCGACCAGGAAGCTGCGGGCGTGGCCAGCCAGGTGAATTCGCTGACCGGGGCGATTGCGCAATTGAATCTGCAGATCCAGTCCACTTCGCCCGATTCCGATGCCGGCACGCTGGAGGACCAGCGCCAGCAGGACCTGAGCCAGCTTTCGCAGCTGATCGGCATCAACCAGGTGACGACGGAGAGCAACGGGCTTGCGATCACCACGACCTCGGGGCAGTTGCTGGTGTCCGCAGGGCAGAGTTACCAGCTCACCACCGGCACGGTGAACGGCGTCACGGATTTTTTTGTGGGCGGAACAGACATCACCTCGCAGCTGGCCAGTGGCGGCGGACAACTGGGCGGATATCTGACGGCGCGGGATGCGGATATTCCCAATGCGCTGAGCGCGCTCGATCAACTGGCATACGGCATCTCGACGGCGGTGAATGCACAGAACAACGCAGGGACGGATCCAGAGCGGGACTGCGGGACGGCGCATGACCTGTTCTTCTCCTCCACGAGCCACTGCAGGTGGCGGGCAGCGCGGCGGCCATGACGCGTGGTGATGACCGATCCCAGATCGGATCGCGGCGGCTAGCCAGCGGGCGGGACGGGCGACAACTCGAATGCTACCGCCATGGCTAACCTGCTCAATGAGAGCGATCCGCCAATTCTGAATAATCTGACCCTCCCCAATGGCACAACCTTAACGCCGGGCCAGACTCTTCTGAACGGCACCGACGCCGATCGACTATTACTCGAACTTTGTTTCCACGCTGGGCTCCACGGTTTCCAGGTAACAGGCGGAAAACACGGCGCAGAATGCATCGGTGACCCAACTGCAGACGCAAAACAATGCGCTCTCGAGCGTGAATCTGAACGATGAGGCGTCGGCGCTGTCGACTGCTCGAGACCAGCTATCAGGCAGCCTCGCAGGTGTTCAACATCCTGAATACCATCATGGCCTCGGCGCTGAACCTGGGCGTGGAGACGGCGGTGACGTAAGACAGCCTGTAGCTGCTAGCTCAGTTGCTGGTCGCACGGAGCTGGTGAGCACGATGCTGAAGAGCGGCTTCAGGACGCGGCTACGGGACGGACAGGCTAGAGCTAGCAGCTAGGAGCTGTTTTATGCGAGTGGATCCGTTTTATGTTTCGAACCTGGTGGGCGCGCTTGACCAGACGCAGACCACCCAGCAGCAGTTGAGCTCGGAGCTGTCGAGCGGGGTCAGCATTACCTCGCTGAGCCAGAATCCTGTGGGCGCGGGCGAGAACGTTCTGTTGCTGAACCAGATTCAGCAGGACGATTCGTTTACGCAGAGCTCGAATATGGTGACCGGGCAGTTGCAGGTGGCCGATTCGGCGCTGGGCAGCGTGGTTTCGGAGCTGACGCAGGCGATTTCGCTGGCCACCAGCGCCAACAACGGCACCATGAGCGCCAGCGACGTGAAGTCGGTGGGCAGCCAGATCGCCGGGCATTCTCGGCGAAGTGCAGTCGCTGGCCAACACCAGCTACCAGGGCAGTACATTTTCGCGGGCGGTCAGACTGCGACGGCGCCGTTCGCACATCCTCGGCGACGCTCGCCCGCGGTGACCAGCTACAACGGAGACGAGGACATCAATTCGCTGGAATTGCCCAACGGTCAGAGGATTCAGTTGAATGTGCCGGGCGACCAGATCTTTCTGGGCAGCGGGACGAACAGCGTGTTTGGCGCGCTGAACGCGCTGGTGGCCGATTACTCCAGCGGCACGGTGAACACGGCAACAGGCGGTGAGCGATACGGAAGCGTTGAACACCGCGCTCAATCTATGTTTCGCAACAGCGCGTGACGATTGACAATTCGATGACCCAGTTGAGCGCGGCATCGAGCGCGGTGACCAACTGAGCAGACGCAGTTGACTGCGGCGCAGACGGACCTGATGCAGGCCGATTTGCCCACCATTTCCACGCAGCTTTCGCAGACGGAGACGCAGCAGACGGCGCTTGAAGATGTGATCGCGCAGCTTGAGTCGGTGTCAAACAGCCTGTTCAGCAAGATGCAGTAGAGCCGAAGTCTCAGCCCAGGAGCGCGCACACGCACTTTATACTTTGGCAAGAGGCTATCCCTTGCTTCGACCGCTGCGCTTTCTCTGGAATGCGACCCGTGGCTATCGTCTGACGCCGTGGCGGAGTCCCTATCTGCGCTGGCGTGTGGAGACTTATTCCGGCAATGCGCGCCGAGGCCCTCACTCTAAAAAGCGATCGCGGGCTTGCTGGGCCTCGCGCTGGGAACTGCTGAGTTTTCTGCACTGGACCGGAACCATGAGCGCGAGGCGCGCAAGCGGGGTTGAGATCGGCGACGGCCCGCGTTGTGATTCCAATCGGCAGAAACACTCGCCGCTGTCTGAATTCCTTTATCCTGATTCCAGAGCCCATGCGCATCGCCTTATCTTCCCGTAATTTCCTGCTGCTGCGTGTTATTGTCCGTTGCGGCCCTCGCGCGAACTGGCGGCGCAGCAGCTTCCGCCGCCCCTGCCTCCTATTGAGCCGGCCAAGCCGCTGCCTGCGTCTCAACCACAGCCAACCTGAGCGTGACCACCACGGAAGTGCTGGTGCCGACGCTGGTCGAGAAGCCGAACGGCGAGATCATCTACGGCCTGAAGCCCAAGGACTTCATTCTCGAAGACAACGGCGTGCCGCAGAAGATCCGCGTGCAGGAGGAGATGGATACGGCTCCGGTGGCGCTGGTGGTGGCGGTGGAACTGGGCGGCGCGAGCGTACTGGAGTTCGACAAGCTGGCCAAGCTGGGCCCGCTGCTCGATCTTTTTCTCTCCGATCCGCGCAGCCAGGTGGCGCTGGTGGGATTCGACTCAACGCAGCACCTGATCCAGGACTTCACGCACGCCGGCGATGCGGTGAACGACGAGCTCAAGAATCTGGAGCCCGGCGATGGCGGGGCGGCGATTCTGGACACGGTGAGCTACTCGGCGAATCTGCTGGAGTCGCAGCCCAAGTCGTACCGGCGGGTGCTGCTGCTGATCAGCGAGAAGCGCGACCACGGCAGCAAGCACACGCGGCCTGACGGCTCTCATCAAGCAGATTGGGGAGTCGGATGTGCTGGTGCTGAGCGTGTCGTTTTCGCCCTCGGCCGCCGAGTTTGCGCACGACCTGAAGGATTCCGGCGAGGATCGAACCATGAACATGGTCTCGACGCTGGTGATGATGGTGAAGGCGTTCAAGAAGAATGTGAGCAAGGAGATCGCGTCCATGAGCGGAGGCGAGTACACGACCTTCACCGGCGACAAGAAGTTCGAGCAGCGGGTGGTGGATGCGGCCAAGCACGCCCGCAACCGCTACCTGATCACCTTCAGCCCCTCGAATCCGACGCCGGGGCTGCATACCATTCGGGTGCGGACCGCCGAGGATTACGGGGCGCGGATTGTGGCGCGGGCGAATTACTGGATGGGTACGGAAGGGCAGTAGCCGGACCAGAGGAACCGGAATCCAGGAGAATCACCGGCCAGGCATACGCGCGGATTCAGGGCCCTTGGGCTCAGGGCTTGCATGGTTCGAGAAGGTTTCCCGTCAGGGCGGTTCATGATAGTCTCACAATAGACACTTAAGAGTGGACTGAGAGAAAAAGAGGAGTAACACACGCCGTGCTGGCGACTCAAAAGAAAGCAACCCTGATCGAACGCTTCCGTACCCACGAGACGGACACCGGTTCCCCGGAGGTCCAGATCGCGATTCTGAGTGAGCGGATTGGCGAACTGACTGAGCATTTCAAAACCCACAAGAAAGACCACGCGTCTCGCCGTGGATTATTGATGCTGGTCAGCAAACGCCGCCGCCTGCTGGATTACCTGAAGACGCACGATTCCGATCGCTATCGCGACGTGATCGGCAAACTCGGTATCCGCAAATAATCAGAAAGCCAACATTGAACCGGAAGCGCCCAGACCGGATCCTGGTCACGGCCCCATTTCCTCCCGGAATCCGGGGCCAGATAGTTCCTGGCGAAAGATTCTCGTTGCCAGGACGACTGCAGCACTGTCGCTCGATAAAGCGCGCAGCGCAGGCGGATGGCGTATTCCCTGAAATTTCAGAAAGGCAACGCGCAGAGCTTAATCCCTCTGCGTGTTTTGCTGTGCGCGGAGCCGCCGGGGTTGAGACCTCGGCCTACCAGCCTTTGGCCTGCATCGCTGTTATGTACGTCGCCGAGGGCCATCGCCTGCGCACCCCTTCCACAAGTTTCCCAAGCGAAAACATGAAAAGAGGACAGATATGTCAACCAAGCATGAAGTAGCCGTCGAGCTCGCCGGCGGCAAGCGGCTGGTCTTTGAGACCGGTCGCATCGCCAAGCAGGCCTCTGGCGCCGCACTCGTGAGCACCGGCGAAACCGTCGTTCTGGCTACCGCTGTGGCTTCTCCCGACCCCCGCGAAGGCATCGACTTCTTCCCGCTCACGGTGGATTACCGCGAGTACACCTACGCCGGCGGACGTATTCCCGGCGGCTTTATCAAGCGCGAAGGCCGGCCCAGCGAAAAGGAAATTCTAACTGCCCGTCAGATCGACCGGCCCATTCGCCCGTTGTTCCCCGACGGCTTCCGCAATGAGACGCAGGTCATCGCGCTGGTCTTCTCCGCCGACAAGGAGAACGATCCCGATGTGGTCGCAATCAATGGAGCCGCCGCGGCTGTTGCTCTTTCCGACATTCCCTTCAGCGCCACCGTTGCCGCGGTTCGCGTAGGCCGCGTGGAAGGCGAGTTTGTGGTCAACCCCACTTACGCCGAGCGGATGGTGAGCACGGTCAACATCATGGTGGTCGGCCACAAGGACGGCATCGTGATGATTGAGGCGGGGGCCAAGCAGGAGACCGAATCCGTCATCCTGGGCGCGATTGAGTTCGCGCATGCCGAGATCAAGAAAATTGTGGCCGCGATCGAGGAACTGGTTGCGAAGGCTGGCAAGCCCAAGCGCGCCTTCACCGCTCCTGAGAACGACGAAGCCTACTACAACGAGTTGAATGCCAAGATCGGCGATCGCCTGAAGGATGCGCTGGACACCAAGACCCACGCCAAGACCGAAAGCTATGCGCTGGTCAAGCAGATCAAGGACGAACTGGCAGCGGGTCTGCCGGCCGACGATCCCGCGGCGAAGAAGAAGCTGGCGCACTACTACGAACTGCTGCGCGAACGGATCTTCCGCGAGCAGGTGACCAAGGACAAGATTCGTCCAGATCGCCGCGCCTTCGACGAGATTCGAGCCATCAGCATCGAGACCAAGGTGCTTCCGCGCACCCACGGCTCGGCGCTGTTTACCCGCGGTGAGACGCAGGCGCTGGTGACGGCGACCCTGGGCACCATGGATGAGAGCCAGCGGATGGAGTCCTACGAGGGCGAGCAGCGGAAGGGCTTCATGCTCCATTACAACTTCCCGCCGTTCAGCGTGGGCGAAACCGGCCGCATGACTGGCGTTGGACGCCGCGAAGTGGGCCACGGCGCACTGGCGGAGCGCGCTATTTCAGCGGTGCTGCCGTCGCCGGACGAGTCCCAGTACGCGATCCGCATTGTGAGCGACATTCTGGAGTCGAATGGCTCCTCGTCGATGGCTTCGGTCTGCGGCGCCAGCCTGGCGCTGTTCGACGCGGGCATCAAGCTGAAGGGCGCTGTTGCGGGCGTGGCCATGGGATTGGTGAAGGAAGGCGACGACTACGCGATCCTCACCGACATTGCCGGCGCCGAAGACCACTACGGCGATATGGACTTCAAGGTGGCTGGAACCCGCGAGGGCATTACCGCGCTGCAGATGGACATCAAAATCGGCGGGCTCACGCGCGAGATCCTGGAGCAAGCCATGGAGCAGGCGCGCCGCGGACGGCTGTTCCTGCTCGACAAGATGGATGCCGAGCTGGATGGACCGCGCACCGAACGCTCGAAGTACGCGCCGCGCATCGAAACCGTGCAGATTCCGACCGACAAGATTCGCGACCTGATCGGCAAGGGTGGCGCCACTATTCGTGGCATCGTGGAGCAGACCGGCGCCAAAATCGACGTGGACGATACGGGCCAAGGTGAGCGTGGCCTCGAGCGACGCTGAGGGCCTGAAGAAGGCGCTGGCGATGATCAGCGATCATCACCGCCGTGCCCGAGGTGGGCAAGGTTTACCTGGGCAAGGTGGTGCGCATCGCCGAGTTTGGCGCGTTCGTGGAACTGTTCCCGGGCACGGATGGGCTGCTGCACATCTCGGAAATTGCCGAGCATCGCGTGAAGGACGTGAAAGACGAGTTGCGCGAGGGCGATCAGGTGATGGTGAAGGTGCTGGCCCTCGAGGGCAACCGCATCAAGCTAAGCCGCAAGGCGCTCATCAAGGAGCAGAAGGCCAAGCTGGCCCAGCAGGGCGGTGCCGAGCCGGAGCCCGATGGCGATGCTGCCGGCGACGGAGAGGGTGCTGGCCCAAGCGAAACAGCGGCTCTGCCTTCGCGTCCGCGCAACGAGTTCGACGAGCGCCAGCCGAAATCGAATCAGAGCACGATTCTGATCGAGGGTGGCGAGGAATTCGAGGAAGGCGAGGAGTTCGAAGAAGGCGCCGAGCCAAACTTTAATCGTGCGGAAGGTGCTCCGGTGGCTGCGGGCGGCCACCAATCAGCAGGCGGCCGGCCTCCGGCCAACAACAATAACCGTCGTCGCCGCCGTCGTCGTCCGACTGGTCCCGGCGGTGGTCGCGGTCCCGGCAGCGGTGGCGGCCAGGGATAAAATCAGTAGTCAGTCCAACGTGAAAGGGCCCGGATCTTGATCCGGGCCCTTTTCCTTGATACGCCGAGCTTTTAGAGGCGAAGGTGCTGATGTCCCACCAGTTCGTAACGAAATACTCCGAACCGACCTATGTGGACCCTTCGGTATAGGAGAGCGGGGCGACCCGCTCCCCGATGCCGAGATGGGATCTGTCTTAGCGGGCGCCGGCCATTGACGGACGCGGGTCCAGCTTGCCGCTCTGGTAGCCCTTGGCCATTTCGCCGATAGTGATAGGCGCGTAGTCGCCGGCGTGTCCGGCCTGGCCGAACTCGCGCATGCGCTGCGCAACCACCTTCTGCATGGCCTCGCGAGCGGGCTTCATGTAGTCGCGCGGATCGAACTTCTCCGGCTTCTCCCACAGCACTTTGCGAATGGCGCCAGTGATCGCAAGACGGTTGTCCGTATCGACATTAACCTTGCGCACGCCATTGCGGATGCCCAGTTGAATCTCCTCCACCGGGACGCCCCAGGTCTCCTTCAGCTTGCCGCCGTACTGGTTGATAACGTCCTGCAGGTCCTTGGGTACCGAGGAGCTGCCGTGCATCACCAGGTGGGTGTGGGGCAGGCGCTTGTGAATCGCGATCAGCACATCCATCTTGAGGACCGAGCCATCGGGCTTCTTGGTAAATTTGTAAGCGCCGTGGCTGGTGCCGATGGCGATGGCCAGCGCGTCCACGCCGGTGCGCTCGGCAAACTCCACGGCCTGGTCGGGATCGGTAATGTGATCCAGGCCGCTGCCGCCTGCGCCGTGGCCGTCTTCCACGCCTCCCAGTACTCCGATTTCGCCTTCGACAGTAATGCCGCGCTCGTGGGCGAAGTCCACCACGCGGCGGGTGACGTCAACGTTCTCGTCGAAGCTCGAGGGCGTCTTGCCGTCTTCCTTCAGCGATCCGTCCATCATCACGCTCGTGAAACCCAGTTCGATGGCGCTCTTGCAGGTCTCAAAGCTGTTGCCGTGATCCTGGTGCATGGCGATGGGAATCTGAGGATTCAGCTCGGCAGCCGCCAAAATGAGGTGGAAGAGGTAATTGTCCTGTGAAAACTGGCGAGCCCCGCGGCTGGCCTGGATGATGACCGGCGAATTGGTTTCGACGGCCGCGGCCATGATGGCCTGAATCTGTTCCATGTCGTTCACGTTGAACGCGCCGACGCCATAACCGCCTTTGGCAGCCTCATCGAGGAGCTGCCTCATCGATACCAGTGGCATAGAAATCTCCTTTAGATTCCGGCAGGGAGGGGAATCGAGTTCCCGCTTCCTGTTCTTGCTCCGGCTGCCTCAGCGCTAGGCCCTCGATGTCCGGGAGACGGACGCGGCCGCAGGAGTTGCAATCATCTTTATGGTAGCAGAGAGGCGCAAGTGAAAAATGCAGATGTTTGCGGGGCATTCTGCGAGGCGAACCGCAGGCGCGGAGCCTGGCGCTCGTCCGTCCCGTTCTGCCGTTCGCAGTCGTGATGTAGATCACTGAAGGAAGCGCAAGAGTGGGGCCAGACTGCGAGCAAGAAGAAGGTGGGTTATGTTTTTACTCATCTGGATCGCGCTCTGCATTGCCGCAGCATTTCTGCTGCTGCTTCCACTGGGACTGTGGCGCCGTGAGATTTTCCGCCGCTACTCCGGCAGCCGTCTGGTTGCATGCCCTGAGAACCACAAGCCCGCCGCCGTCAGCATTGACTTAAGCCATGCAGCGGCGACTGGATTGGACGGATGCCCGGAGTTGCGTTTGGGCGCCTGTACGCGTTGGCCGGAAATGTCGGCCTGCGACCGGGCGTGTCTGCCGCAGGCCAGGGACGAAGAAGCGTATGCCCCGCCCCAAGTGAAGCTGCGAAACAAACAGATCTACCATCTTCCAGTGTTTGCAGCGGCGTTTGCCGCATGGTGCCTGGGAGCGATCTGGCATTCGCAATACCTGTTTCGCACGCCGTGGATGCATGCCGTTGGACTGACCCATGCGCAAGTCAAGGAACTGGTGTGGTGGTTTTCGCCGCACGTACTGACTGGAGCTGTCTGTCTTCTTTTTGCCTACGGAGTGGCTAGTCTGCTCGCCATCTGTCATCGCAAGGGAGTGCTTCAGGGCGTTTCGATGGCCGTACTGCTGGCGGGAGCGGTGGCGGCGTCAAGCTGCTATGGGATTGCAAAAATGCCGCGCGACTTGCTGGCGATTGAAGCGGGTTATGCCGCGCTGGCAACGTTGTTTGTGGGAGCCATTCTTGGCGGCTTGTATAACAAGCTGGCGCTGCCGTCGAAATAACTAAGCCTGCGGTCGCGGGGTCGAACGGAGAGCATGCGCAGATCCTTCGCCTTTGCTCAGCATGATGCTGTGCAGGCGGAGGTGGTGGGCGAGTACAGTCCGTCCGGCAATGTGTCTTCCTGAGCGAAGCCAAGGGTACATCTCGATCAGGGCAATCGCATTTCAAAATGCGAGGAGGTTTTTGCTGTGAAAGGGCAGCGGCTTCAGCCGTGCCATGGAAGGCAAATGAGGGAGTTCGAGGCTTCAGCCTCGGAGGGATTTACGACTGTCACAAAACCTTCCCTCGGGGGCTAAAGCCCTTGTTCGTCTTGCAGACTTTAGCGGCCCGGCTGAAGCCGTGCCCTTGTTACAAAACTCAGCGCACAGGATTTTTCCGCAGCCTGTAAAGCCCGCCGTTCTTTGTGGACTCTGACGGCCCGGCTGAAGCCGCGCCTTTCAAAGCCGTTTCTATTGATGACAGCCGAATCCAAATGCGATTGCCCGGCTCTCTCTGTCGTCTCCACTTGACATCCAAGTGAGCACCGTGTTCACCTGAATGGCAAGTGAAGAAGATGCCCATCCAGATCCTGCAAGGCACGCTCGACCTGATGATCCTCCGCACCCTCGCCACCCTGGGGCCGCAGCATGCCTATGGCATCGCCAGTCGGCTCCAGCAGGTTTCGGAGGACGCCTTAAATCTAAACCAGGGCACTATTTATCCGGCTCTCGTCCGAATTGAGCAGCACGGGTGGACCCGTGGTTCCTGGGGCAGGACAGAAAACAATCGCGAAGCGAAGTATTACACCATCACCAAAGCGGGGTTGAAGGCGCTCAATGAAGAAACCGAACGCTGGCGCCAGATGGCTGGCGTGGTTGAAAAGCTGCTCGCGGAGGAACAGTAACTGTGGCGCACTGGAGAAGAATCATCGCCAAGCTCAACAGTCTCCTTGCCAATGAGCGCGCCGAAAAGGACCTTGCGCGCGAAGTCGCATCGCACCTCACCCTCCTCGCCGACGATTTCGAACGCCGCGGCATGTCACCTGAAGAAGCACGGCTCGCCGCGCGGCGTGCTTACGGAGGCGTGGAGCAGGCAAAACAGGCACATCGCAACGAGCGCTCTCCATTGTGGATCGAACAAGCCATTCAGGACCTGCGCTATGGCCTGCGTACATTGAGCAAGAGCCCCGGCTTCACCATAACGGCAGTGCTCACGCTCGCCCTAGGCATCGGCGCATGCACGGCCATCTTCAGCCTCGTGAACGCGGTTCTCATTCGTTCCTTGCCCTACGGCGATCCAAACCGGCTCGTCTATCTCTACACGCCCAATCCGCAGTTCAAATTGCCAGTGGAGATTTTTGGACCTTCCTATCCTGATTTCTACGATTTGAAGCGTCAATCTCACTCTTTTCAATGCATGACCTCGTTCGATCAGTCCGTTCTAAACCTTGCGCTCGCGGGCGGCGCAGAGCGCGTGAGCGCGGCCACCGTGGATGGGGATTTTTTTTCTACCTTCCAGGCCATGCCACAACTTGGCCGCGCCATCACGCAGGATGACAACCAATTGGGCCATGAGAAAGTCGCCGTGATCAGCAATGCCTTCTGGCGTTCCATGTTCGGCGCCGATCCCGCGATCCTCAATCGTTCGCTCACGCTGAACGGGCACCCCTACCAGATCATTGGCGTCATGCCACCAGGGTTTGAATATCCGCACAACTCGGATCTTCCCTTTGGCAATTCTCAATTCAAAATAACCCAGGTCTGGATTCCGCTGGCGCTGACCGCTCATCAACTTACTGACCGCGACGAATTCAACGGGGACGCCGTCGCTCGACTCAAACCCGGCGTTTCCACTCAACAGGCGCAGGCGGAGATGAGCACCATTATGATTCGCCTCGACAAACTGCACGATCCGCGAATGCGCGGCTGGGGTGCATCCGTCGAGAACTTTGTCGACAGCACCATTGGCCATGTCCGTTCCTTGATGGGCTTGCTCCTCGGCGCCGTTGTCATCGTCCTGCTGATAGCCTGCGGCAACGCAGCCAGCCTGCTGCTGGCCCGTGCAGCGAACCGCGTGCGCGAACTCAGCGTGCGTTTTGCTCTCGGAGCAGGACGCATGCGAATCATCCGGCAGCTGCTCACGGAAGCCTTGCTGATCGGCATTGCAGCGGGCATCCTCGGAATCGGCCTGGCATTTGCTTTTCTGCGCGCGCTTCCGCATCTTGATCCGGGAAATATTCCGCGCCTCAATGAGGCCTCTCTCGACATGCGTGTCCTTCTCTTCACGGTCCTTGTGTCACTTATGACAAGTGTGCTAACCGGCATCTTCCCTGCCGTGGCCATATCGAGATTGAACCTAGCCGATTTCCTCGCGTCTTCCACTGGCCGAAGCGTTGCAGGCCTGCATAGCCGCACGCAAAGCATACTCATCGTTGCCGAATCAGCGTTGGTTGTTGTCCTACTCTCCGGCGCCGGCCTGCTCATTCGCAGCTACATCAATGTCGTCTCCGTCGATACCGGATTCTCCGCATCGACTGTCACCATGAATATCGAATTCAACTCCCGCTATACGCAGTCAGCCGAACGCAGCGCCTTCTTCCAGAGTCTGCTATCGCGTCTCGAGGCCCTCCCCGGCGTTCAAGCAGCGGGCGCAGTTACGCAACTGCCGCTCAGCAACTCCGAAAGCCTTAGCATGTTCGCCGTTGACGGCTATCCGAACGAGAAATCTCAGCTTGCTGAGAGGCGATTTGTCACGCTCCATTACTTGTCAGCCATGAACATCCCACTCGTTGCCGGCCGCTCCTTCACCGCCGCCGACTATTTTCCGGACGCGCACACAATCCTCATCAACAATAGCTTCGCGAGGAAATATTTCGCCAACCGCGACCCGGTTGGCGGGCGGGTAAGCAGGGAAGACAATCATTTGCAGTGGGACACGGTCATCGGCGTCATCGGAGACGTGCGCCACACTAGTTTGGAAGAGCCAGCGGCGCCGCAGATCTACCACCCCGCCAGCGGGCTCGATAGCGGCTATATCGCTGTCCGCTCCACGGCTTCGGCATCGAGCACCGCCGCGGAAATGCGCAGCGTGCTACACGCCGCCGATCCCAACCTCGCTGCCGCCGACATCCAGACCATGGGTGAACTGGAGTCCGCAGCCAGCGCGCGGCGGCGCTTTCAAACCTCGCTGCTCACCGTCTTCGCCGCCATCGCATTGTCCTTGGCGCTAGTGGGCCTCTACGGCCTGATGGCCTACTCGGTCAGCCGCCGCTCCCGCGAAATGGGTATCCGCATGGCGCTCGGCGCGCAGCGCTGCGACGTGCTGTTGCTTGTGCTCAGGAAGGCCGCGCTCCTGCTGGCAATGGGTCTCGTCTCTGGGCTCGTCGCCTCGTGGTTCGCCACGCGCGCCATTCAGTCGTTTCTGTTTAATGTCGGTGGGCACGACCCGCTGACGATCCTCTCTGTCTGCGCTTTGCTCGCGATCTCGGGCTTGACCGCGGCCATGATTCCTGCTCGCCGCGCTGCCTCCATCGATCCCATGCAGGCCCTGCGAACGGAATAGGACACCCCTGCACGGGTGACCGGTCGGCCGTCTGTGATAGCCAGGACAAGCAGTCAGAAGACCGTTTGGTCGGCCGCGCACTTGGGCGGAGGCGACGGGGAATCGTCAATCGAGGAGAGGTGAAGGCTGCGTTTGCGGGGAAGGATTCGTCTTTATAAATTGATGTGAGTGTAATACGCTCAGATTTGTCTCCGTTTTCCCTTGACAAACCTTGTCGCCGCTTACCTATCTTTAGCAATTGGAAGGCGAGACTGCTAGCAAGCGGCTAGCTAAACTGCTCGCACCGTTTTCCCCGGTTCGTGGGGCGACGGCAGGCCGGCTGTGGCATCCGGTCAAACTCCCAAGTTTTTCACCATTTCCACTCAAACCCCGCGAACCGGGTTTCCCCCGACTCGCGTTTGAAGGAGAAGCAAAGCAATGGCAGCAACATCTGTGACGACGACGTTCACCCCGCTCCACGACCGCATTCTGGTCCGCCGGGTGGAAGAGACCGAGACCGTACGGGGGGGCATCATCATCCCCGACAGCGCCAAGGAGAAGCCGCAGGAAGGCGAAGTGATCTCCGTGGGCAAGGGCAAGTCGAACGACGAAGGCAAGGTCTTCCCGCTGGATGTGAAGGCTGGCGACCGCGTCCTGTTCGGCAAGTACTCCGGCACCGAGATCAAGATCGACGGCGAAGAGTTCCTGATCATGCGCGAAGAAGAAGTGCTGGGAATTATCAAGAAGTAGCGCTGGCCGCGACGCGGCGGTTCGCAGCTTGCGCAGTTCACAGTTCGAAGTTGGCTGCGAGCACCGTGCATGCATGCGCAAGTCACGCTGAACTGGACCTACGAACTGAGAACCTGAACACTGATATTTAGGAGAGTTAAGAATGGCAAAGCAAATTCTGCACGGTGAAGATTCCCGTCAGGCGATTCTGCGCGGCGTGAACACGCTGGCGGACGCTGTGAAGGCGACGCTCGGGCCCAAGGGCCGCAACGTCGTCATCGAGAAGAAGTTTGGCTCGCCCACCATCACCAAGGACGGCGTGACGGTGGCCAAGGAAATCGACCTGAAGGACCCGCTGGAGAACGTGGGCGCGCAGCTGGTGCGTGAAGTCGCTTCGAAGACCAGCGACGTGGCCGGCGACGGCACGACGACTGCGACCGTTCTGGCGCAGGCGATCTTCCGCGAAGGCGTGAAGACGGTTGCGGCCGGCGCGAACCCGACCGCTCTGAAGCGCGGCATCGAGAAGGCCGTGGCGGCCGTGATCGGCATCCGCGACAAGGACGGCAAGTGGACCGAGGGCGGCGCCCTGGGCACAGCTGTCGAAGCCGGTGAACGAGGGTTCGGTTGCCCAGGTGGGCGCCATCTCGGCCAACGGCGACCAGGAGATCGGCGACATCATCGCCCATGCCGTGAAGGTTGTCGGCAAGGACGGCGTCATCACCATCGAGGAGTCGAAGACCATGCACACCGGCCTTGAGACCGTGGACGGCATGCAGTTCGATCGCGGCTACCTGAGCCCCTACTTCGTGACCGATGCAGAGCGCCTGGAAGTGGTTCTCGACGATCCCTACATCCTGATCTACGAGAAGAAGATCAGCGCCATGAAGGATCTGCTTCCGCTGCTCGAGCAGGTTGCCCGCGGCGGCAAGCCGCTCCTGATCATTGCCGAGGACGTTGAGGGCGAGGCCCTGGCGACCCTGGTGGTGAACAAGCTGCGCGGCACGCTGAACGTTGCGGCCGTCAAGGCTCCCGGCTTCGGCGATCGCCGCAAGGCCATCCTGGGCGACATCGCCATCCTCACCGGCGGCAAGGCCATCACCGAGGACCTCGGCATCAAGCTGGAAGGCGTGAAGCTCGAGGACCTGGGCAAGGCCAAGCGCATCACCATCGACAAGGACAACACCACCATCGTCGACGGCGCCGGCAAGGCTTCAGCGACATCGAAGGCCGCGTGAAGGAAATCCGCTCGCAGATCGAGAAGACCACCTCCGACTACGACAAGGAAAAGCTGCAGGAGCGGCTGGCCAAGCTGGTGGGCGGCGTGGCCATCATCAAGGTGGGCGCGGCAACCGAGACCGAGCTGAAGGAGAAGAAGGCTCGCGTTGAGGATGCTCTGCACGCAACCCGCGCTGCGGTCGAGGAAGGCATCGTCCCCGGCGGCGGCGTGGCACTGGTTCGCGCCATGCCCGCGGTTTCCAAGCTGATCGAGACGCTCACAGGCGACGAGAAGACCGGCGCCCAGATCGTGCTCCGCTCGCTCGAAGAGCCGCTGCGCCAGATCGTCGCCAATGCCGGCGAAGAGGGTGCGGTGGTGGTGGCCAAGGTTCTGGAGTCGAAGGAACCGCACTACGGCTACAACGCCCAGACCGGCAAGTTCGAGGACCTGGTGAAGTCCGGCGTCATCGATCCGACCAAGGTGACGCGCACGGCTCTGCAGAACGCAGCTTCGATCGCGGCCCTGCTGCTCACCACCGAAGCTCTGGTGGTTGAGATTCCAGAGCCCAAGTCTGCGGCTCCGGCCGGCGGCGGCCACGGCGGCGGCATGGACGGCATGTACTAAGCTGGGCGTTCAGGCGAAACGCGCCTTCGGCGCCAAAACAGAAAAGCCCCCGAGGAGAAAACTCGGGGGCTTTTCAATCGCGTTTGACATTCCTAGGTATATTAGGTATCATACCTATACTGGAACAAGCTGAGGAGGAAAGAGATGAGCATTACTACATCGGAATTGCGTCTCGCAGACCGTATCTGGCTTGCTGTCGCTATGCTTCATCAGCTGCATCCGCAAGCCGGGGGGTTTCTCTAAACTTGAAATTCGAGAACAGCTCGATAAATCGGGGCTTGGCAATGGAACAAATCCCGCTTCTGTCAATGCGCACTTAAAGCAGCACCTCGTTGCCAATGTGCCGCCATCAACAGGCAAATACACAATGTTATTTGAGTTATTTGAGACAAAGGTAGGTTTCCTGCGCCTGTACCGCCCAGGCGACTTGATCGATCCGCAAAGACGGTCGGGCCGAGGCTCTAAATACATGCCGAAACGAGAGGAAGTTCCATCCCAGTATCATGCCCTTCTCGACTGGTATGAGGAATGGTGCAGGCAACAGGGCCCAAGCAGCACTGTTGATTGGGAGCATGACCCATTAATTCAGCTGATCGGCTCCGGGAAGCACATTTGGGCCGACGAACATGCTGACGAATACGTCGAGAATTTGCGGAGGGAAGACGTTTGAGCAAGATCTTCTTCGACACCAACCTCTTCATCTACATGTTCGAAGGCCTGGAACCGAACCGAAGCCGCGTCCTCCAGATCCGCAAACGGATGCTCGACCGCGGAGACTCTTTAGTCACATCGGCAATGACGCTTGGAGAGGTCTTGGTCAGGCCCACGCGCCTGGGGCAAACATCGCTGATCGAGCAATACGATCAGGCGATACGATCGACGGCCCGGGTAATAAGCTTCGACGCACCGATCGCATGGCGCTATGCGTCGCTGCGCGCCACTCACCCTCTTCGCAGTGCCGATGCAATCCAATTGGCCTGTGCTGCTCATCATGGAGTTGATCTGTTCATTACCAACGACCAGCACCTCCTAGGGCTAGACGTCCCAGGAATCGGATTTATCGCATCGCTCGACAAGGTGCCACTTTGATTGCAGGGGGGCGTTTCCCAAAGGCCTCCAGTTTCGGCTGGGGGCCTTTTTCGTGCGCGTCTCACGCCCGCGCCTCCTCGCCTTCTTTGAGGCTGCTCCGCTGCGCGCCACTTGCCCATCGTGCATCCGGCCCGATAAAGTTTGATCGATGCGGCAATTTTTCTGGCGGGCCGTTTGTCCCCGTTGTGAGTTCCGCCGCCATTCATTTCTTGGGGGTTTTTGCATGACTTCAGTGCCCGTTCCTGCTGCGGCCAATCTCGATATCGATTCCACGCTCGCGAAAATCGCGTCTTTCCGCCGCCCGCAGAATTCAGCGCCAAGGCCTACATCAAGAGCCTGGAGCAGTACGAGGCCATGTACAAGGAGTCGATCGAAGACCCGGAAAAATTCTGGGCCACGGCGGCGCGGGAGCTCGACTGGTTCAAGCCATGGGACAAGGTGCTCGACTGGAATCTGCCTTCGGCCAAGTGGTTTGTGGGTGGCAAGCTCAATCTGAGCTTTAACTGTGTCGACCGCCATGCGCTGGGCCCGCGCGCCAACAAGACTGCGCTCATCTGGGAGGGCGAGCCCGGCGAGATTCGCCGCCTTACCTATGCCGAGTTACATGTCGAAGTGCAGAAGTTCGCCAACGCACTCAAGTCGCTGGGGATCAAAAAGGGCGATCGCGTCGCTGTTTACATGGGCATGACGCCGGAATTGGCCATCGCGCTTGCTCGCCTGCGCGCGTATCGGCGCCATCCACTCCGTCATCTTCGGCGGTTTTGCGGCCAACGCCATCGCCGACCGCGTCAACGACTCCGGCTGCGTCGCCATCCTCACCCAGGACACCAGCTACCGCCGCGGCAACGAGATCCAGCTCAAGCGCACGGTGGATGAGGCGCTGCCCGCCTGCCCCACGGTCAAGCACGTGGTGGTCTATCGTCGCACCGGCACACGCAGTGCAGATGGTCGAAGGCCGCGATCACTGGTGGCACGAACTGGTCGCCAAAGCCGCGGCCGAGTGCCCGGCCGAGCCCATGGACTCCGAAGACCCGCTCTACATCCTCTACACCTCCGGGCACCACCGGCAAGCCCAAAGGCCTGGTCCACACCACGGGCGGCTACGCGGTGCAAACCTACCTTACTGCGAAATACGTTTTCGACCTGCGCGATGAGGATGTCTATTGGTGCACGGCGGATATCGGCTGGGTGACCGGGCATTCCTATGTGGTCTATGGACCGCTGCAAAACGGCGCCACGGTGCTGATGTATGAGGGCGCGCCGAATTGTCCCGACTTCTCGCGGTTCTGGAAGATCATCGACGATCATCGCGTCACAATCTTCTATACCGCGCCCACGGCCATTCGCGCCTTCATCAAATGGGGCGATGAGCACGTGGAAAAGCACAAGCTCGACTCGCTGCGCCTGCTCGGCACGGTTGGCGAGCCCATCAATCCTGAAGCCTGGATGTGGTATCGCGAGAAGATTGGCCACAACCGCTGTCCCATTGTGGATACCTGGTGGCAGACGGAGACGGGCGCGATTTTGATTGCGCCCATTCCGGGCGCCGTGCCCACCAAGCCGGGTTCGGCCACGCGGCCGTTCTTCGGCATTCAGCCGGAGGTGGTCACTCGGGAAGGTACGCCCGTTCCCGCCGGTAGCGGGGGCTTGCTGATCGTCCGTAAGCCGTGGCCTTCGATGGCGCGTACGGTCTATGGCGATCCCGAGCGCTACCAGAAGACTTACTGGAGCGACGTGCCCGGTTCCTACTTCACGGGCGACGGCGCTCGCCAGGACGCGGACGGCTACTTCTGGCTCATGGGCCGCGTCGACGATGTGATCAACGTGAGCGGCCACCGTCTGGGCACCATGGAAGTGGAGTCGGCGCTGGTGGCGCATTCCAAAGTCGCGGAAGCCGCCGTGGTGGGCCGGCCCGACGAGTTGAAAGGGCAGGCCATCGCCGCTTTTGTCACCCTGGAGAGCGGCTACGAGCCCACCGATGCCTTGAAGGACGAGCTGCGCAAGTGGGTTGCCAAGGAGATTGGATCGCTGGCGCGGCCCGACGATATCCGCTTTACCGAAGCCCTGCCCAAGACCCGCAGCGGCAAAATCATGCGCCGCCTGCTGCGCGAGCTCGCCACGCATGGCGAGATCAAGGGCGATACCACCACGCTTGAAGATTTCACCGTGATTGCCAAGCTACGCGAAGCGGAGGAAGGGTAAGGGCGAGGACGCCAGCTTACTGCGGCCGCTTAACCTCCACGCACGACAATTGCCCTGCCACCGTGGCGATGGCCGAGTGGTCAAGATCGCCTTTGCCTTCGGCCACCAGTGCTGAGAGCATCTGCTGCACGATGGCGGTGAGCGGCAGCGCCACGTGCGTCGATTCGGCCGTCTGCAGCGCGTTGCGCAGGTCTTTCTGGTGCAGATTGATCCGGAAGCCGGGCTTGAAGTTCCTCGCAATCAGCATGGGCCCCTTGGCATTGAGCACCGCGCTGCCGGCCAGGCCGCCCTTGATGGCGTTCACCACCACCTCGGGATCGAGACCGCAGCGCGTCGCCAGCGTCAGCGCTTCGCCCATGGCGGCAATGTTGCAGGCCACCATGATCTGATTGGCCAGCTTGGTGGTGTTGCCCGCGCCCACCGGGCCGGTCAGCGTCACGCTCGAACCCATGCACTTGAGAATCGGCTCGACCTTCTCGAAACCTTCCTCGCTGCCGCCAACCATAATGGCCAGCGTGCCGTCGATAGCCTTGGGTTCGCCGCCGCTCACCGGCGCGTCAAGGAACTCGACGCCTTTGGCCGCGCAGGCGTTGCCGATCTTCTGCGAGACCAGCGGATTGATGGAACTCATATCGACGATGATTGCGCCCGCTCCGGCGCCTTCAAGAATTCCATCTGGGCCGAGAACGACCTCTTCCACCTGCGGGCCATCGGGCAGCATGGTGACGATGATGTCGGCGCGCGCGCCCACGTCCTGGTTCGACGCGCCGCGTTCGGCGCCCTCGGCCACGCAGGCATCGAGCACGCTGGCGGTGCGCGTGTAGGCAACCACGGAGTGACCTGCCTTGAGCAGGTTCTTCATCATCGGCAGGCCCATGATGCCGAGTCCCACAAATCCAAATTTGCCATGGTTCGTCCTCCCATTTTGTCGAACGAAAGCTGACCGCTGTCAGCTCTTCTTCAGCCTCGCCGCCAGCGCCTCCGCGTTGCGCGCCAGCATCGCCACGTCGATTCCCGCGGCCACAAAGCTGAATCCCGCCGCAAACATCTCCTCGGCTCCCTCGGCATCGCGCACCAGCGTGCCGGCCGGTTTTCCGGCTGCGCGAATCCGCTCGGCCGCGTTCTTGACGGCCGCTTGTACCTCCGGATGCTTGTTGTTGCCGAGATGCCCCATATCGGCGGACAGATCGCTGGGGCCGATAAACATGCCGTCCACGCCCTCGACTTTGGCAATCGCCTCAATCTCCTTGAGCGCCGCGCGCGTCTCCAGTTGCACCAGCAGGCAGGTATCCTGGTGCGCGTTTTCAAGGTACTGCGGCACGCGACCGAAGTCGCTGGCCCGCACCACCACGGCCACGCCGCGCACGCCGCGCGGGGGATAGCGCATTGCGGCCACGGCCCGGCGCGCCTCTTCTGCGTTCTGCACAAAAGGAACCAGCAATGTGCGCGCGCCCACATCCAGAGCGCGCTTGATCATCACCATGTCGTTCCACGGAATGCGGTAGACAGGTTCGGCGGTGCCGCCGCGCATGGCCTGCAACTGCGGAACCAGCGTAGTAATGTCGTTGGGCGCGTGCTCGCCGTCGATTACGATCCAGTCAAAGCCGGCGCCGGCCAGGATCTCCGCCACAATCGGGCTGGCCAGAGCGCTCCACAGGCCCACTTGCTTCCGGCCGCTGGCCAAGCGCCTGTCTTGAATGGATTGCGGGATGGAGTTGCTGATGAATCGGGCATGGGTCTTTCCTCAACGAAATCTTTCTATAGCTTAACAATTCGTCGCCCCGCACCAGCTCCAACTGAAACCTGAAGAACTTCCCACTCAACGGGGTACTGAGAGCTGTGAAATGGGAACCGTCTCGATCTCCAGCCGCTTGATCTCGCCCACGATCGGCCCGTAGGCAATGATGGCGCAGAAGGCAATGGCGCCCACAAAAATCAGCGCGTCGTTAAACGATCCGGTCCTGGCAACCAGGGTGCCGATAACCAGCGGCGTGGTGACTCCCGCCAGATTGCCGCACAGGTTGAAGAGCGCGCCGTTCATACCGACCATGCCCTTGGGCGAGGTGTCGGAGATGACGGTCCAGCCCAGCGCTCCAATACCCTTGCCGAAAAATGCAATCGACATGAACAGCAGCATCACGCTCTGGGCGTGCGCATAGTTGCAGGCGATGATGGTGATGGAAAGCGCCATGCCGGTCATGATGGGCAGCTTGCGCGCGAAGCTCAGAGAGCAGCCGCGGGCCAGCAGCTTGTCACTGATGAGGCCGCCCAGGATGCCGCCGAAGCCGCCGCATAATCCTGGCACCGCTGCCGCCAGACCCACTTTGACCACCGACATATGCCGCGCCTGCGCAAGATAGAGCGGAAACCATGTGACGAAAAACCACGTCAGCGTGGTGATGCAGTACTGGCCAATGTAAATGCCCACCAGCATGCGGTGGCTCAGCAGCATCTTCACGGTCGTCCAGGTGAGCGTATTCTTTTTGGCTGCCCGCCTGCGTATCGGTGTTCACCAGGCCGCCGCCGGCTTCGATGAATTCGACTTCGGATTTTGACGCGCGCGGATGATCGGTGGGTCCGAAGATATTGGTAAACCAGACGACCGTGAGCACCGCGCCCAGCGCGCCCATAAACCAGAAGCAGCTTCGCCATCCCGCCACGTGAATGAGCCAGCCAAAAATGGGCGCAAAGATGGGCAATGCGAAATATTGCGAGGCGTTGAAGATGGCGGAGGCGCGTCCGCGCTCCGACGCTGGGAACCACGCCGCGACAATGCGTCCGTTGCCGGGAAACACCGGCGCCTGCGCCAGTCCCGCCAGCAGGCGCAGCAGGAAGATGGCTGTGAAAACCAGGCTGGGGCCCAGGTATCCGGCCCAGCCGGTGAGCAGTGCGAACGCCGACCACAGAATGATGCTGATGCCATAGACGCGCTTCGATCCAAAGCGGTCCAGCAGTCCTCCGGCCGGCAACTGTCCCAGCGCGTACGCCCATCCAAAGCCGAACAGCAGATACCCGAGCCGCTGCGGGGTCAGGTTCATGCCCTTGGGCATGAAGGCCGCCGCCTGCGACAACGCCGAGCGGTCCGCGTAGCTGAAGCAGCTTACGGCGAACAAGATGGCGATGATCAGATAGCGAACGCGGGTTGTCTTCTCAGGCTCGGCCAAGCAAAGTGCCTCTCATGAAGTGAAAGCTGACAGCCGGTAGCTGACAGCATCCAATTCAGCTCTCGTAGAGTGACTGAATCAGTCCGCGAATATATCCATAGCAGAACGCGAACGACTGCAGGGAATCCGGATCGGCTGCGGCAATCGGCACGTGGTCGGGCATGAGCATGTAGTGATAGCCCACCTCCCGGTAGACGCGAATAGCCTTCACAAAATCCACGTCGCCCTCGTCTGGAAAGACTTCCACAAAGTCATTGCGATGACCGCGGATGTTGCGGAAATGCACATTAAAGATCTTCTTTCTGCTTCCGAAGTAGCGGATCACCTCAAAAATCTCCGTGCCCGGATCGGCGAGCATCTCCGAAACCGTGCCTTGGCAAAAATTCAATCCATGCCAGGGGCTCTCCAGAATGGAGATGAACTTTTTCAGCCCGTCCACGGTGCCCAGTACGCGATCGACCCCCTGGTATCCCTCGGGTGGCACGCCGGGGTCCTGGGGATGGCAGGCCATGCGGATTTTGTATTCGTTGGCCACGGGAATTACGCGATCGAGGAAATAAGTGATGCGCTCCCAAAATGCTTCTGCGTCCACACGGCCGGCGCGGGTGAGCGGTGTTTCCGGATGCGCCTGGGCCAGATTCCACACGGAGTCCATCTCATCGCCGCGGCCTGGCACGCGCCCACTGCGCAGCACCCCCAGGATGCTCATGTTGTATTTGATCGACGGAATCCCTGCCTGCGCGCAGTTGCGGATGAAAATCTGCAGCTGCTCGATATCGCGATCCCGCTCCGGGCTCTCCGCCAGCATGATGGCCGGATGCTTCTCGCGGTCGATGTAACTGGATGCGAGAAACGGCGGAGCAACGCAGGCGACGGTGATGTTGTGCTTCGCGGCCATATCCACCATGCGCTTCAACTCGTCGACGGTGGCATAGAGCCGGTCGCCCTCAATCTCAGGGAATCCACAGATGTGGCGGACGCCGTAGCGCGCCAGATAGGCGAGGTGTACGTCATTGGTGGGCGCCGTCTGGTCGCCCAGCTTCATGCGTTCAGATTCGGGAGGCGATGCGTCCGCCGGCGCCGCGAGCGCACTGGGCACCTTGGTTGCCGCCAGCCCCGCCGCTCCCGAGCCGACGAGGAATTGTCTGCGATTCATTTTGCCTCCGCGTCCCTTCAACCTTGTATGCGAGCCAGCATGGGTCTGTAAAGTGGTGTCGCGGGAACAGATAGGGCAATCGCACTTCAAAATGCGAGAAGGTTCTTGCTTTGAAAGGGCACGACTTCAGTCGTGCCGCAATGCGCGCAAATGAGAGAGTTTGAGGCTTCAGCCTCGGAGGGATGTATTTCGACTGTCACAAGACCTTCCCTCGGTGGCTAAAGCCCGCCGTCTTTTAGGGACTCTGACAGCACGGCTGAAGAGGCTGCGGAAAAACTCCCCGCATCAGGCAATGGTGCGAAGGAGGGTGCAGCAGGGGCTAAAGCCCGCGTTCGTTTTGCAGACTTCAGCGGCCCGGCTGAAGCCGTGCCCTTGTTACAAAACTCATCGCACAGGTTTTTCCGCGGCCTGTGAAGCCGTGCCCTTTCAAATCCGCTTCTGTTTATGCCAGTCGAATTCAAATGCGATTGCCCCGCGGGAACAGGTTCTGTGTCGGTGAATACCGTGTCTGTGAATGGTATGATGTGCGGCAGCAGATGCAGGACGAATCCGAACTCGCAACAGAACTGAGCAGAACTTCTGCGCGGGGTCGCAGTTCGCCGCGCGTGATGGATCTGCGCGTGATTCCGGTGGCCGGACAGGACAGCATGTTGCTGAACCTGAGCGGCGCGCATGGGCCATTGTTTACGCGCAACCTGTTGCTCCTGACCGATGATGACGGGAACACGGGCGTTGGTGAGGTTCCGGGTGGGGAGGCGATTCGCTGCGTGCTCGAAGAGTCGCGGCCGCTGCTGACAGGCCAGCCCATCGGCTCGTACAACAGCATCCTGCGCGCAGTTCGCGATCGCTTCGCCGGTCGGGATGCCGCGGGTCGAGGTCAGCAGACATTCGATCTGCGTGTCACCATCCACGCGCTCACGGCCATCGAGTGCGCGCTGCTCGATCTGCTTGGCCAGTTTCTCGGCGAGCCGGTCAGCGCGCTGTTGGGCGAGGGCCGGCAGCGAGAGTCGGTCCCGGTGCTGGGCTATTTGTTTTTTGTGGGCGACAGCAGCAAGACAGGATTGGACTACCGGCGCGCCGGTGACTCTGCGCAGGGCTGGATGCGATTGCGTGATGAGGAGACGCTCACGCTCGAGGGGATTGTGAGCCAGGCTGAGGCGGCACAGGCGCAGTACGGCTTTCACGATTTCAAGCTCAAGGGCGGCGTGCTGCGCGGCGCTGACGAGATGCGGACCGTCGAAGCGCTGGCCTTACGATTTCCTGAAGCGCGCATCACGCTCGATCCCAATGGCGCATGGTCGCTCCGCGAAGCCGTTGATTTATGCAGGGGCAAGCAAAACGTCCTGGCCTATGCCGAAGATCCCTGCGGCGCGGAGCAGGGGTTTTCCGGCCGCGAGATCATGGCCGAGTTTCGGCGCGCCACGCGCCTGCCTACGGCCACCAACATGATCGCCACCGACTGGCGTCAACTGCGCCACGCCCTTCAACTTCACGCGGTCGATATTCCTCTTGCCGATCCGCACTTCTGGACCATGCAGGGTTCGGTGCGCGTCGCCCAGACCTGTCGCGACCATGGCCTTACCTGGGGCTCGCATTCCAACAACCACTTCGATATCTCACTGGCCATGATGACTCACGTGGCCGCCGCCGCACCCGGTGCGATTACCGCCGTCGATACGCACTGGATCTGGCAGGATGGACAGCACCTGACGCGCAATCCGCTGCAGATTCGCGACGGCCAGATTGAAGTGCCACAGCGCCCCGGTCTGGGCGTGGACCTGGACATGGATGCCATCGAGCGGGCCGGCGAACTCTACCGGGAGAAGGCGCTCGGTGCGCGCAACGACGCGGCGCAGATGCAATGCCTCATTCCCGGCTGGACCTTCGATGCAAAGCGGCCAAGCCTGGTGCGTTGAGTTGGCGCCTCTATGGTGGCGGGCGCATCAGCGCGGCCGTATCAACGGCTCTCCGGCAATTTTCAATCGCACCCGGTAAACGCTGGTGCTGGCGGTGATGTAGAGCGTGTGGCCGTCCGGGCCCCAAGCCACGTTTGAAACGCGGTCCGGCATCAGCAGCTTGCCCAGCGGTTTGCCTTCGGGCGTAAAGATCCACACGCCGCCCGGACCCGCGCTGTAGATGTTGCCTTCCTCATCCACCTTCATGCCGTCGGGATTACCCGCTCCGGGGTCCGCTGTGGCGTCATAAAGCAGCTTGGCGTCGGTCAGAGTTCCATCTGGCTTCACGCGATAGCGCATCCACTGCTTCTTGGGCTCGCGAGTTATCCACATAGAGATATTTTTCATCAGGCGAAAACGCAATGCCGTTGGGCCGCGGCAGATCGCTCACCAGCAGTTGCAATGCTCCGCGCGCCGGAGGCGCTCCCGGCTTCTGCTCCAGCGCGTGAGGAATCCGGTACACTCCATTCACTTTGAGCTGCTTGGCCGGATCGCTGTCGCTTTGCGTGCGCAACCCGTAGGGAGGATCGGTGAAGTAGAGCGAGCCGTCGGAGCGGTAAACCACATCATTGGGGCTGTTGAGCCGCTTGCCCTGGTAGCTGTCGGCGAGAATTGTGATCTGCCCGTGCGGATTGAAGCTCTCGAAGCGGTAAGACATCGCGCTGCGCATGACCGGCCGACCGTGAGCCGTCCGCGCGCATCCAGCGTCATCCCGTTCGAACCCGGACTCCGGTCCACCGAAGGCCGCAGACCCCTGATAGCCGCTGGGTTGAAGAAAAATGCTGACGCCCTGCGCCCGCGTCCAGCGGCGAATGCTGTTGCTGCGGATATCCGCGAAAAAGAGGCTGCCGTCGGCCCACACCGGGCCTTCCACCCAACCAAACCCGGTGGCGATGCGTTCTATTTTCGCCCCTGCTGGAACAATGCGGTCCAGTGCCGGGTCGAGACGATCGACGCGAAGGGGCTCGACTTGAAGAGCAGAGTTCTCTGCGGCCGAGGAGACGGGCGGGGAAATGCGCGCCAGAAGAAAGACGCAGGAGACAATGAGGAAAGTACCGAGCGCAACGAAGCGGTAGAGCCTGGTCGACGTCATGCGATTCTCCCGTACAGAGTTAGACTGAACGCCGTTCCCGGGCGGAATAGCGGTTGCAGAGCTGCTGGACTCGGAACCCGAGTCCGAGAGTGGCGCCTTCCGTAAGAAAGTGCCACCCTTCGCCAAACTTGCGCGGGCACGTGATCTCTGCAACTGCTTTAGGGACGGCGGAAGTCCTGAAACTGTGGCGGAATCATGTTTCGACGTGGCGGCCATGGTTGTCAAGATGGGCCGCCGGTTGTGGCAATCCGGCCGGCAGCGGACAAAACCCTGCCGCAGGGCCTACAATTTCAACTGTTATGACGCGGGCGAAGGAAACGATGTTCGAAGTGGCTTGTCCCGACTGTGGGGCAATGCTGAAGATTGACGGCGCGACCGGGCTGGTGGTCAGTCACACTCCGGCTCCGCGCAAGCGCATGTTTGAGGACCTTGAGACTGCGGCCAAAGCCATGCGTGAGCAGGACGAGCGTAAGGAATCCATCTTCCGGCAATCGGTCGATGCCGAGAAGAACAAGGCCGATTTGCTGGAAAAGAAATTTGCCGAGGCCCTGCGCAAGGCCAAGGATGCGCCCGAAGGCAGGCCGCTGCGGGAGTTTGACCTGGAATAACGGCGTGCATCCAACTAACCAACGCCGGCGGCGCTTGACTGTGCCGCGATGCGCGTAACACGATATCGAGATTCCTCCGCCGGATAAAACCCGATCGAGAAGGAGAAGCTATGGTGGTTGTGCCGCTTGCCGCATCCGCAAATGAATCCGAAATCCGGTCTGCCGGAATTCGCCGCGTTCCGTGCTCCACCTGGTTGCGCGTGGTCTCCGCCGGAACGCTGGCTACCAGCGGCGTGTTGCTGATGGCAGGCAAGCGCCGGGCCGGCTTGGTGACGGCTGTTGCGGGGACGGCCCTCACGGTCCTGGACCAGCAGGATACGGTGCGTAGCTGGTGGGGCCGTCTGCCCGGCTACCTTGAAGAGGTGCAAAGCATTCTTACCCGCGCGCAGGGCGCCGTGGACGAACTCTCCGCCCAGGGCGAGCGGCTGCGCAACATCATCTCACGATAGATGCCGGCGCTTAGACCCCCAACTGCTGACGGCCCGCAGGGCTGATGCGGTGGGGTGTCCACTTTGGCTCAGCCACCAGCTCGACGACTGCCTTGCTAATGCCGGTAAGGGTGGCCAGCCGGTTTTCGACCTGTTCAAGAATCTGCCCGCTGGCCAGGCACTGCGGCGTGGTGAGCGTCATCGTCACTTTCACGCGTTGCCGCGGCCATTGGGGCGTGGAGTGCGGATCCGGCTCTAACGCGACCGCGTAGATCAGGCCGAGATCGACAATATTGAGCTTTACTTCGGGGTCGAAGCAGTCGCGCAGTGCAGCGAGAATGTCGGCTTCAACAAGCACGCTAGTTCTGCCGCTCCACCAGGTAGCGCGCCACGGACTTCAATCCATCGGCGCGGCTGCCGTAAGGCTCAAGCGCGGCAAAGGCCTCGTCAATCAACTGGGTGGCGTCGCGCTTGCTCTGGTCGATGCCGTAAACCGCCGGCCAGGTGGCCTTTTCCGTGGCGACATCCTTGCCCGCTGTCTTGCCCAGTTGCGCTGAATCCACGGTCATGTCGAGCACATCGTCGACGATCTGAAAGGCAAGACCGGCCTTGCGGCCGAAGCGGTCGAGCCGCGCCACATCTTCCGCCGTCGCGCCCCCGTATACGCCGCCCGCCACCACGCTTACCCGGATGAGCGCGCCGGTCTTGGCGCGATGAATTGCTTCGCACCAGCTCCGGCGTCGGCTTCTTGTGCTCGCTCTCGATATCCAGCACCTGCCCGCCGATCATGCCGTCCACCGTTCCCACGGCATTCGCGATCAGCCCGATGATCTGCACCGTAGCCGCGGGCGGGCAATCGAGCCCGGCCAGCACTTCAAAGGCGCGCGTTTGCAGCGCGTCGCCGGCCAGAATCGCGATGGCCTCGCCAAAAGCTACGTGGCAGGTGGGCCGGCCGCGGCGCAGGTCGTCATTATCGAGCGCGGGCAGATCGTCGTGAATGAGCGAATAGGTGTGCAGCATCTCGATGGCCGCGCCCAGCCGTTCAATACCGCGAGGAACGGCTCCTGCAATGGTCGCTCCGGCCTGCATGCACAAGCACCGGCCGCAGCCGCTTGCCGCCGGCAAACACTGAGTGGCGCATGGCCGAGTGGATGGACGCCGGCACAGTACTCGGCGCTCGGAAGCAGCGCTTCGAGCGCACCGTCGGTCAATTCCGCGCCCTCCTGAATGAGGGATTTAACATTGAGCGCCATCAACTCTCATGATACTTGAGAGCGGCGTACTTTTCGTTCAAGTAACCACACGGCTGTGAGCGCCAACACGCCCAGCAGGGTCACCCAGCGGCTCAGCACCACATCGGGAGTGGTCGTCCAGTCCACACGCATATCCACCAGGCCCCGCGGTACGGGCACCGCCATCAGGCCATCGTCGCGGCGGGGCAGGGAAGCCGACGGGCTCTCCATTGACACGAACGGTCCAGGCTGGATAGCTGAGCAGACGCAGCACCAGGAATCCGGCCTGGGGAACATCGGCGCGCAGGCGCAGATGCTCCGGATTGCCCGCGCGGCCGTTGGTGATCGGGAAGGTCGCAAGGCAACTGCCCTGGCTCGCGCGTCCAGGTCAGATTACCGCTATCGTCATCCACCTTGCCCATCTCGGTTTCCGGATCGCTGACCAAGCATGCATCCGGCAGTCCCATCGCGATCTGAGAGATATCGGCCTGCGGCGGTTCATACTCGTACATGCCTTCGAACCCTGCACCGTCGCGGTAGTCGGCCAGCACCGAGGGCACCGTGTCTTCCGGATGGCAGACCTGGAAGAACCGCGTGCCAGCGTAGGCGGTTGCGCCCAGAAATGCCGCTGCACATAGCCGCGGCAACGCAATCGGCGCACGCCTTTGCCGCGCGGCCAGACCGCGGCCGCGAAGAAGATGCCCATGGGAGCTTCAACGGCTTCCATCCAGCGCCACGGATACTGCAGGAACTTCATGCTGGGCAGCAGTTGCCATACCGGCCGCGAGATGGGGAAAAGCAGAAACAGCACCACAACCGGAACCGCGGCCAGCGGAATCCACCAGCGGCGCGAGCCGGTGCTTTTTTCGGCCGTCAGCATTCCGCGCCGCGCCGCCAACGGCCAGACACACCAGCGCAACGACGATCATCGAGATCGAAATCAACGACGCCGTGTGCAGCACCTGGTCGTGAAGCGCCAGCATCGGATTGGCGTGATGCGCGAACAGCCAGTTGTTCTCGAAGTTGTATCCGGGATCTTGCGTGGCCTGGCGGATATCGACCCAGCGCTGCTCCCAGGCTGCCGGAATCCAGTAGAACGCCGTAATGCCAAACCCCAGACGGTAGCAACAGCCGCGCGCAGCGCCGGGGCCCACGATTTTTTCAGCACCGCGGCCAGCAGCGCGACGGCGGCCAGCAGATAACTTGCGATCACGCCCAGCGGCGCATTGGAAAGCCAGCACGCGGCCAGCGCCAGCGCCAGGGGCACAGTTGAACCATCGAGCGCGCGGCGCAACAACCGGCGCAGACGCACGTCTTGTCGCGCAATGCAAATAACAAAAGTAGCGGCAGCCACACGCCTCCCGTGAATTCGGGGAAAGCGGCTCGCTCGTAAGCGGTGAACAGCGTGAACCCGGAAAACAGCGCGGCGCAACCGGCCAGCGTGGCTACCGTCTCGCTGCAGGCTTCAAGCGCCAGTGCCCGCGTGGCCAGCCCGGTTCCGGCCAGGCACAGAAAGGTAAGAACGATGGGCGCCCAATGCCAGGAAAAAATCAGCCCCAGCGCAGCGCCCAGCATCCAGGTCAGCGGAGGGTAGAAGACAAAGCGCGGCTCGCCGGCGCCCCAGTTCGCGCTCGGTGTCCAGTGCGGGTACAAGATCCCGTGCCGCCAAGCGTTCACGCAATCGAGCCACGAAACCAGGTGCACGTCGAAGTCATGGCCGCAGGAGTTGCCGCGCAGCAGTTGCGGCGCCACGGCCACCGCCGCCGCAGCCAGTATGATCGCCGGGCCGGCGAAGCGATGCCTGCTCTTACCCCTCGAATTGCCCGCCGGGTGGGGTGCAGCGTCGATGGCTGATTGACTTTCCACGGCGGCTCTTTCCTGCGTCGTTTGGTGGTCTGTCGTTCTCTGCCTCTCAGGGCTGAAGCTGCAGTGTATGGCTGGTCTGCGCGGCTACTGCCGAGGGCGTAAACGGCAGCGCGAATGTTGTTCCGTTGTACCACGCATTCCACTGATCGCGGTAGTACGGGCTGAGCGGGTCGCTGCTCTCGCCCAGGACGATGTTTTCTGTTGACCCGTCCACGTTGCTCCAGTCCATGGTGAAGCGTTGTGAAGGGCCAACGAACGGGCTAATCTGTTTCACGGTCGTGGTGTCGCCGCTCATGGGCTGGGGGCCGGTTCCAGCCACGCGTCCTATCAGGGGCAGATATTGCGCCAGCGGATTCTCGATATCGATCACGTGCCAGTCGCCATATTTCCAATTTTCCACGTCGGTGGGTGCTTTACCGTTGGTCATGCCCTCGCGCACGGCCTCAGTGAGTAGCGCGTTCCAGTCTTTGTATCCGGGTGGCAGCCAGCCTGCCTTGGCATCCATCACAATCTGTTCCAGCGCAAACTGCGACTCACCCCAGTTGTAGTCCTTCCACAGAGCGCCGAGCCTGGGCTTCAGAATCAGTGGCCACAGCGCATGGCGCGCCTGATCGATGATCGACGGCGCAGCCGAATTCAGCGTCAGTTTCCCGTCCCAACTCCGCATCAGGTCGGCAGCTTTGCGCAAGCGGTCGTCCACGCCATTGGTGTGATCGATGGCGTAAGCAAAGCGCTGGCCCATCTCCTGGTCCAGCTCGCTATAGATATCGGTCTGCGTGGCCAGCATGTCCTTGGGCGTCAGCCCATCGCGCCCGTCGAGCAACTTGTAAATGCGCTCGGCGCGATAGGGATCGATCCACTCCAGCGTGAGCGGATAGGGCGATTGGGCGGTGGTCACGCGTGCATTGGCGGTGGCCAGAAAGCCGGATGGCGGATCGAAAGCGCGGGGCATGGCGTCGAACGGAATGTAGCCCTGCCACTCATGCGAGTTATCGTCAATCGGCAATCCCATAAGCCCCGCCGGACGCAGCGGGACCTTGCCGATGGCGTGATATGCAATGTGGCCCTGATCGTCGGAGTAGACCAGATTCTGCGCCGGCCAGCACCAGTCGGCCAGCGCCGCGGAAAAATCCGCCCAGTTCCGGGCCACGTCCATCGCGTACAGCGGAATGCTGTGCAGCGACGAGATCGTAGAGATTCCATTTGAGGGCGATGGCCCGCGGCTCACCAACCAGCGAATTCACCAGCGGCCCATGATCGGTGGACTTGACGTCGACGATCACATCGTGGCCGCCGCGTACACGAATCACTTCGCTGTCGATGCTGAGCGGATGCCATTGCCCGTCATTGCCGAGGTAATTTCCTTTGCCGTCGAGCTTTTCAAAGTAGAGGTCCTGGACATCGGCCATCAGGTCGGTAAAGCCCCAGGCGACGTGCTCGTTATGTCCGGCAACGATGAATGGAACTCCGGGCAGGGTAACGCCCACGGCATCGAACCCGGGCGCTTGCAGCCCAGCCACGTACCAGATGTTCGGCTCGGTGAGCTGGATATGCATGTCATTCGAGAGCAGCGGTTTTCCGCTGGCTGTGTGCGTACCCGCCACCACCCACTCGTTGGAACCCACGGCGCAGCCCTCGCACAGCGGCCGCCCCAGCGCCTCCTGAGCGTAGCGGGAAGCGTTGCCTGCGACGACCTGCGCAGTCGCAGGATTCGCGGTTGCGCTCCCGTTCAGCGACTGCTGGTTGTCCTCGTCATTTTCATCGCCGCTGCTCGGCGGAGGCGGCGGCTGCGGATGGCTCAGGTCCAGGTCCACGCCGGTTGGTGGATGGTCCCGCCACGAGCCCACTGGATACAGGTCCGACTCCAGTTGGGGATTATTCAGCTTTGCCGACACATACCAGCGGTCCAGCTTGGTCATGGCGTGCATGTCCAGTTCCTGCACTTCCATCAACCCCACACTCACGGAGTCCGTGCCGGTCCACGGGTGCGGCTTGTACATGAGGATGCGGAACTCCGCCGGCAGCCGTCCTGTCGCCTCGCGCTGCGCTATCAGCGCGTTCACGCCGCGCGCGTAGTCATCCAAGCGCCTGCGGTCGTCCAGCGGCAGGCTCGCGTAAATCCGCTGTGCCTGCTTCTCGATCTCCAGCATGCGTTGCATCCGGTCATGCTCAATGAGCCCCGGTCCCAGGATCGAGGCCAGATTGCCATCCGCGTGGCGGCGGAACATGTCCATCTGCCAGAGGCGATCCTGCGCCGTCACATAGCCCTGCGCGAAGAACAGATCGTCTTCGGTGGCGGCTTCAATGTGCGGCACGCCGTGCGCATCGCGTCGCACCGTTACCGGGGCGGAGAGGCCTGCCACGTGCAGCGTTCCATCCATCTGCGGCAGCGAACTGCGCTCAATCAAATAGAGCCACAGCGCGATCGCAGCCGCAGCCGCCACCACCACCAGCACCAGCGCGGCGGCGAAAGTGGCCAACCTGCGCGCCTTCGACGGGCGCGCTCCTGGTTGCAGGCGGTTTGCGAACCGAACCAATGAATCAGTTTCACTCATGCGTCAGCTACAGAATAGCGCCCGTCCACGCGGAGCTATCCACCAGGAACCCGCGTTTGATAGCCTCGATAGCACGCAAGGTCAGCTCCCCGCGGTCGGAGGCTTTGCATGTCCATCCTGCTTCAGGACCTTCGCTACACGCTCCGCCAGATCGGCAAGGCACCCGCCTTCGCCCTCACCGCCGTCCTCACCCTCGCGCTCGGCATCGGCGCCAATACCGCCGTCTTCAGCGCGCTGAACGCTCTGCTCCTCAAGATGCTTCCCGTGCACAATCCTCAGGAGCTGTACACGGTGAAGCTCCTCCACGGCGGCACGCAGCCGCCAAACACCGCCGGCACCGGCAACGGTCCCACATCGTTCTCCCTCCCCGTTTTTCAGGCCTTGCGAGGCCAGTCGCGCGTCTTTGCCGACCTCATCGCGCACATTCCGCTCGGTCTGGGCCAGGTCCCCGTCCGCTACGGCAACACTCCCGCAACCCGTCCCGGCGAAGAGGTCAGTGGAAACTTTTTCACCGGCCTCGGCATTCCCATGGCCGCCGGAGTTGGCCTCACCGATGCCGACGAGCAGGAGCACACAGCCAAAGTCGTCATCAGCTACGGCTTCTGGACCTCCGCCTTCTCGCGCGATCCCGCCGCCATCGGGCAGACCATTTACATTCGCGGCATTCCCTTCACCATCGTCGGCGTCACTGCACGCGGATTCTTAGGCGTCGATAGCGGCAAGGCCGCCGACTTCTGGATCCCGCTGCAAACGCGGCCCGAACTCAATGCCTGGGGATTTTCCGCCGACGAAGGCATGCTCTACACCTTCCCGAAATGGTGGGCCGTTCCCATGGTTGCCCGCCTCGCTCCCGGCGTCTCGCCGGAACAGGCATCCCAAGCCGTGCAAGGCGTCTTCTGGCAGGCGGCAACCGCGCCACAGGGCAAGCTCGATTTCAAACAGTGGCCCGCGTCGCTCGGCTTCACGCCCATTCGCGGCATCGCCGACTACGCCAAATCCTACCGTGAACCTATGGAGCTCATGATGGCGCTGGTCGGCCTCGTGCTCCTCATCGCCTGCACCAACGTGGCCCTGCTCATCCTCGCCCGCTGCGCGGCGCGCCAGCGCGAATTCGCCATTCGCATCGCCACCGGCGCCAGCCCGCTGCGCATCCTGCGCCAACTCGCCCTCGACAGCTTGGTCATCGTGATCGCCGGTGCGGCGCTGGGATGGATGCTCGCCATTGCGGCCACGCGTATGCTCGCTCACTGGGCGCGCATCGATGCCGGCTTGGCTCCGGACCGGCACGTTCTCTGGTTCACGCTGGCCGTCACATCGCTGGTGGCCATCGCATTTTCCTTCACGCCTTTTTCGCGAACCATGCGCATCGGCGTGGATGATGCCCTCAGAAGCACCAGCCAGATGACGGGACAAAGCCGCCGCCACAAGCAAGTGGGCAACCTTATCATCGCCACGCAGATCGCCATGTGCTTTACCCTGCTGGTCGCCGCTGGCCTCACCGTCAGAACCCTCCTCAATTACGAGCACCTCGACCTCGGCATGCAGGCCGACCAGCTTCTCATCTTCGACATCAACCCGCAAGGGCTCGCTCGCGGCCAACAAAGCTGGTCTTATTACAACCGCATGATGGACCGGGTGCGTGCCGTGCCCGGGGTGGAATCCGTCTCCGTGGCGCAGTGGCGTCCCGGCTCCGGATGGCTGCACAGCGGCGCCGTCACCCTGGACGGAACGCTCCTTCTCGGCAATTCCCGCGGCCACGCGGACATTGCCTCCAATGCCGTAGGCGCCGATTTCTTCCACACAATTGGAGTCCCGGTGCTCCAGGGCCGCGAATTCAACTCCACCGATACACCATCAAGCAAGCTCGTCGAAATCGTGAATCAGACCTTTGCCGAACGTTATTTGAAAGACGGCGCGCTCGGGCACAACGTCGAGGGCGCGGAAATCGTCGGCGTGGTGCGCGACAGCAAGTACAAGTACGCTGCCGAAGCCAAAGGGCCAACTATCTACGAGTCGCTGGCGCAGATGGGTATGGCCGGCCAGATTACCTTCGAGGTCCGCACCTCCCTGCCCCCGCTCTCGCTTCTGCCCGAGGTGCGTAGCGCCGTCCATCAGATCGATCCCAACCTCGCCTTGCAGAAGCCCATGACGCAGGCCGCGCAATTTGAGCAGTCTTATACCACCCCCATGCTCTTCGCGCGCCTCGCCATGGCGTTCGGGCTGCTCGCCGTAGTACTGGTTGCAACCGGCCTCTACGGAACCCTCACCTACCGCTTGCAACGCCGCCGCCGCGAGATCGGTGTGCGCATGGCATTGGGAGCCATGCGCAAGGACGTGCTTCGAATGATCTTCGCCGAGAGCCTGCGCGTCACTGCCGTCGGCTTCGCCATCGGCCTGCCGCTTTCTCTGGCAGTAGCTCGCCTCCTGCACTCGCAGCTCTATCGGCTCGGCAACTTCGACCTCGCCAGTTTCGCCTCGGCGTTAGGCATCACTCTCGCGGTAACCATCGGCGCAGCCGTTCTGCCCGCGCGCACGGCAGCGAATCTCAACCCCGTCGATACGATTCGAAGCGAGTAACGGGGTTCGCAAGCCGCGGAATCTTAGCCCGCGCCGATTGTATCCGCGATAATGAAGGGGGAGTGCACACCCGTTGAAATCAGGATTTGTCGCCATCCTCGGTCGCCCCAACGTCGGCAAAAGCACGCTGCTCAACGCGCTCACCGGTGAAAAGGTCGCCATCGTCACAGCCAAGCCCCAGACCACGCGCAACCGCATCGCCGGTGTCGTGGAGGTGCCCGCCCAAAAAGGTCATCATCCAGCCGCGCAAATCGTCTTCGTCGATACACCCGGCGTCCACAAACCCGGCTCCCACCTCGACCGGCGCATGTTGCAGGAGGTGCACGAAGCACTGGAATCGCGCGACCTGGTGCTGGTGCTGGTGGATGCGACGCGCAGGCTCAAGCTGCAAGCTGCGTCGGAAACGCCCCAGTCTAAAGCCCCGAATTGGGCCAGCGAAGACGAGTTTCTCTTCGGTCTCATCCGCAAGCTGGACTGCCCGGTCTTCCTTGTGCTCACCAAAATCGACCTGGTCAGGAAAGACGAATTGCTTCCCCTGATCGAGGACCTCACCGGCCGGTACCACTTTGCCGAGGTGATTCCCGTGAGCGCGCGCAAGCGCGACGGCCTCGACCTGCTGGTGCGCAAGATCATCGGCGTTTTGCCCCAGGGACAGCGCTTTTACCCTCCGGATCAATATACCGATCAGCCGGTGCGCTTCATGGTGGCCGAGCTCATCCGCGAGAGCATCCTCATCGAGACCGGCGAAGAGGTTCCCTACGCCTCAGCAGTGGTGATCGAGGAGTTCGAGGAGCCGGAGCCTGGATCGAAGAGACCGCTGGCCCGGATTGCCGCTGCTATCTACTGCGAGCGCGACGGTCAGAAAGCTATCCTGATCGGCAAGGGGGGCTCCAAGCTGCGGGATATAGGTACTGGCGCGCGCCGCAAAATCGAGTCCCTGCTGGGCGCACGCGTTTATCTCGAATTACACATCATCGTCGAGCCCGGCTGGCGCGAATCGAAGACTTTTGTCCAATCGCTCGACTGGCGCAACCAGCTTGAAAGAATAGCCGAGGAGCAGGTGGACGAAGTAGAGCCCGGCGGGGAAGACCCGGCGGGGAAGAATAGTTAAAGCGAAGAGCCTTCAGTTCACGGCGGGGGCCGTGCGCTTCAAACCGGCCCACTTGCCCGGACTAACCCCCGGAATTCGCCTCACGGTATACTGGGAGGATGGCGCCGACGACCGAAAAGACATTCTATTTGGAGACCTTCGGTTGCCAGATGAATGCCCATGACTCGGAGAAGGTGATCGGCACCCTTCGTGAGCAGGGCTATCGGCAGGTGGATACCGAGCAAGAAGCCGGCCTCATCCTCTACAACACCTGTTCGATCCGCGATAAGGCGGAGCAGAAGGTCTTCAACCGCCTTAACGACTACAAGAAGCTCCACAAGTTGGGCAAGCGCTTTGGCGTGCTTGGCTGCGTGGCTCAGCAGGAGGGCGAAAAGATCTTTGAGCGTGCCCCCTACGTGTCGCTGGTGTCGGGTTCAGCCTCCTATCGCAAGCTGCCGGAGATGCTCACCCGTCTGGAAGCCGGCGAGACGCGCATTACCGGCCTCGATGACCGGCAGACCGACGAGACCTTTGAAACCGAGTTCACAGCGCGCCAGAACCCCTACCGTGGCTACATTACGATTATCGAGGGATGCGATAAGTTCTGTTCCTACTGCGTGGTGCCGTTCACCCGTGGCAAAGAGCGCAGCCGGACCTCGACTTCCGTCCTCACCGAAGCCCGCCGCATCGCCGACCTGGGCTATACCGAGATCCAGCTCCTGGGCCAGAACGTAAACAGCTACCGCGATCCGGAAGGGAAGCGGAGCTTCGCCGAGTTGCTCGCCGATGTCGGTCAGGTGGCCGGAATCCGTCGCGTGCGCTTCACCACGAGCCATCCCCGCGACTTTACCCGTGACATCGTGGAAGCCATTGACGCCGTACCCACGCTCTGCGACCACGTGCATCTTCCCGTCCAGTCAGGTTCGGCTCGTGTTCTCAGGCAGATGGCCCGCGAGTATACGCCCGAGTGGTATCTGGAGCGGATCGCATGGATAAAAGCCGCCCGGCGCAAAATTTCGCTTTCAACCGACATTATTGTCGGATTTCCGGGTGAGACGGATGATGATTTTATTGAAACCATGAACCTGCTGGCCGAAGTGGAGTACGATTGCGTGTTTGCGTTCAAATATTCGGCCCGGCCCAATACGCCGGCCCTGGTCATGATCGACTCCATCCCGGATGCGGAAAAGTCAAAGCGGCTTCAAGTGCTTCTTGACCGCCAGCGGGAGATTCAAAGGTCTAATTATTCCAAACATATCGGGGAGATCATGGAGGTAATGGTGGAGGGGCAGAATAGCTCTCGCGGCCAGATTTCCACACGCAGCAGCCAGAACAAGC
The DNA here is from genome assembly GCA_963725975.1 of uncultured Acidobacteriaceae bacterium. Lineage (GTDB taxonomy): Bacteria > Acidobacteriota > Terriglobia > Terriglobales > Acidobacteriaceae > Telmatobacter. The sequence goes on from CAVSBA010000004.1 coordinate 118,545, forward strand.
CGGTGAACGTCACCTGGGCGCAACCGATCGCTCCCGCTCCGGGAAGTTATTTGCAGGTGCGCATCACCGCCGCGCATCCCAACAGTCTCATCGGCGAAGCGGTTTAAATTTGGCACGCCAGCCGTCCAGCCGTCCGCGGCGCCGTCTAAAGTTTGAGGGACCGGGAGAGGGAACCCATGGATATCGAAGTTCGGATTCGGGGACTGATGATGGACCCCTCAACCAATATGCCCATCGTCGTCCTCAAGGAAGTGGGCTCGGACACGGTCATGCCTATCTGGGTCGGCGTCTCCGAGGCTAACGCCATCGCCATCGAGATTGAAAAGCTGGCGGCGCCACGCCCCATGACTCACGATCTGCTTAGAAACCTCATCCATGACTTGAATGCTGAGCTGGAACGTATTGTGATTACAGAGATTAAGGACGACACATTTCACGCCGTATCTGTGGTTGAAGCAGGACGGGGAAGAGTTGACCATCGACGCCCGGCCTTCCGATGCCATCGCCCTGGCGCTGCGCGCAGACTGTCCGATTTTCGTCTCCGAGCACGTTCTTCAGACGGCCAAGCTGAGTACCGCCGGGCCGCCCGAAGGCCCAACGGCCGAGCAGCTTACGCACCTGGCTGGAGGGCCTCAACGACGAAGATCTGGGCCGCTACAAGATGTAGTCCCGGATAAACCGGCGCTCCCACAGGAGCCAAAGCCCTGCGTATTTTCGTGAGCTGGCTACACGGGCTAAACAGGCTGCGGAAAAACTCCCGCATTTGAGCGAATGAGAGGGCGCAGGGGCTAAAAGCCCTCGTTCGTTTTGCAGCCTTTATTGGCCCGGCTCAACAGCTTGGTGAAAAAGTCCCAAGAGAGGCACTTTTTCTCCACAGGGAGTTGATTTAAGAAGAAGATATGCGCGGCGACGATAAGCAGCAGGCATGGATGTTCAGTTACGTGACGATGGAGCAGCGGATTCCGGCCGATCACCCGATGCGGCGAATCCGGGCGATGGCGGATCGGGCTCTGGGGAGGATGGACGGAGTTTTCGCTGAGCTTTATTCGGAGACGGGCCGTCCGTCGATAGCGCCGGAGCGTTTGCTGCGGGCGCAGTTGCTGATGGTGCTTTACTCGATTCGCTCGGAGCGGCAGTTGATGGAGCAGATCCACTTCAACCTTCTTTACCGTTGGTTCGTGGGCCTGGAGATGGACGATGCGGTGTGGGACGCGAAGGTGTTCAGCAAGAACCGGGCGCGGCTGATGGCCGGCGAGACAAGTCAACAGTTGTTGTTGGCGGTGGTGGAAGAGGCGCGGGCGCACCAGTTGCTGAGCGAGGAACACTTCACCGTGGATGGGACGCTGATGCAGGCCTGGGCCAGCCGGCGCAGCTTCAGGGAGAAGCCGGAACCGCCGCATCGTGGCAGCGGAGCGCGGGGCCGCAAGCTGTTGCGCGACACGCATGAGTCGAGCACGGACCCGGATGCGCGGCTGTATCGCAAGAGCAGCGCCGGCGCGGCGGTGCCCAGCTATCTGGGGCACGTGATGACGGAGAACCGCAACGGGCTGGTGGTGGCGGCGATGGCCACGCAGGCCAGCACAGTGGCCGAGCGGCAGGCTGCGCTGGAGATGCTGAAGCGGCTCAAGCGCGGCAAGCGCATGACGCTGGGGGCAGACAAGAGCTATCAGGAGGAGAGGTTCGTCAATGGGCTGCGCAGTTTGGAGGTAACGCCGCACGTGGCCGAGTATGAGCCCAACCCGAAGTGGCGTAACTGGCTGACCGTCAGCGAACGCAACGACCCAGGCCTGGCCGTGAGCCAGAAGAAGCGCAAACTGGTGGAGAAGGTTTTCGGCTGGATGAAGCAGGATAAGCTGCGCCAGATCAAGCTGCGTGGTCTAAGGCGCGTGGACTGGCTGTTTCAGTTGGCCGCGGCGGCGCACAATCTGCTGCGCATGAGCAAGCTGATCCCGATTCAAGCTCAGGCTTGAGCGGGGAGAGGTGTCTCTGCGGGCTGAAAGCATGGCCCGCAGAGACAAACAACAACCCGGCAACCCGTCCATGCGGCCGCAAAAAAACACGACATGAGGCAATCGGCAAGAAACAGGCATTTTTTCACCAAGCTGTCAAGCCGTGCCCTTGTTACAATGCCCCCCTCATCAAGAGTTTTCCGCAGCCTGTAAAGCCAGCACCTGCCAAAACCGTCGAACTGATCGAGCCACTAGAATGTGTGTTCATGCAATTGAGCGTAAAATGGGAATTGCAGCACGAGCCGGTTGGCTCCGCGGTTGCACCCATCGGCGTTCATGAAGTATCCAATGGATGTCCGGCGATCCGGGTTCCCGGCGACAGTTTCTGGTCGTTGGGTGGAGTTTGGGGGCGTCACGGTTTCGACGGGATCGCTTGCGGCACGGAGGCATGCCGGGGTGTGGGCACCCGTAATCGCCTGCAAAACCAAAGTTGCCAACGATAATCTGGCACTTGCTGCTTAATTAAATAAGCAGCCGTCCTCCACGGCTTTGCCTATGGGCCGTGAGCGGGCGTCGCACAGTAGGCTGGTGGTTGACCCTCGGTCCGTGGGTCGGTCATAAGATCATCGGACTAGTCTGCAGCGCATCTTGTCCGCTCTGAGCGTTGCAGGCGAAACCTTCCGGAACGGACTGAGCATGGAGTCTCCTGGCTGACAACGATTTCGGACGCGGGTTCGACTCC
>CAVSBA010000005.1:0-676486 GCA_963725975.1 uncultured Acidobacteriaceae bacterium
CTCCCGTCAACGGCGTGCAGGTGGTGGCGCTTGCTGTATCGACCGATTTTCTTGCAAGCGATGCGATTCCACTGAGCACGAAAATTCAGCCTGGAGATTCGATCGTCGCCGGCTATCGCGTTTATCGTTGTCGCAGCGCCGCGCTTGCTGCCGATGCAGGACTGATGGGGCCTCCTGTGTATCTCGAGACCGACCCGCGCTGGAGCGCATATACAGAAACACCGCTGCGGGGAGGGCAAGCCGACACCGGCATGTCGCTTGTCGATACAGCTGCGACGGCGAGTTGGTATCCGTGGTACTACCGCGTTCAGGCGATCGGCGTGCAGGACATCGCCAACGGATTTTATAGCGGCAAATCTCTGCCGTCGCAGGTGCAGTCGGCCTACAATCTTCCGCCTTATCCGCCGCTCATCAATCCGGATCCACCCGTGATTGCCCAGGGTTCAGGCGCGGCGCTGCTTTCCTTCACGACAGACTTGCCCATCCCGGCAAGTCCGCTTGCAGCATCACTGGTTGAATTGCTGAAGGCCGCGCCTGATCCCGCAAACCCGGGACGCACGATTTACAACTCGATCGAGGCGGTGGCGCCGGATGCGATCACAATCGGCACGCTGGCGCTGCCAGTTCCGCCGTGGACGCCTCCGCACCCGATTCATCCGCCGGGACATCCGCCGCCGTATCATCCGCCGTTCCTCGGACCGGCGCTGGCTCGCTCGGCGCCGGACGCGCAGGGCCAGTTCACACTTTCTGTCCTGGTGCCCTACGCAGTCAGCGACAAGAACACGTATACCGTGCGTCTTACTGACCCGTTGGGCCGCCAGAACAGCTTTACGTTTTAAGCCGCATGGTTGCGAATCGTTGAAGGAGATCACGACCCGCGAAGGGAACTGACCATGGATACATCTTCAGTTACGCAGGCGCTGCAAACCCACGGCCTGAACGCTTTCGGCATTTCAATGCCGCAATTGGCGCAGGACTGGGCTCCGGAAGGCCCGACAGGCAGCTACTCGGTTCCAGCCGCCACGGACACGACTTCTGACCCTTTCAAGATCACCATCAGCTAGCGGGAACTGGGGCGCGCCGCTCACCGCAGCATTTGCAGTCATCGATCCTACCAAGGGGCAAGCTCTTCCGGTCACACTGCAGGGATTCGACGGCACGGCGCAGAACCAGGGTGGCGTCTTGCTCACGGTGCTCGAATCAGTCTGGCTGCGGCTTAACTGGCTTTACTCACAGGCGCTCGAGACTGCGCCCACGGGCAGCACGCGGCCGGAGTTCGCATTAGGGCTTCCGTACAGGCAGGTTCCCCGCTACTTTTTCTATCCCGGTCAAACCATCAGCAGCCCGACAGAAGGACTCGCAGAAGCGCAGGCGGATCTCACTTTTGGCGGCGACCTCTACATCTACGACAACGACGGTCTTCCGATTGATCCCATTGCCGTGATGAGCGCCTTCAACGCGTTGATGATCAAATTTCAATTGCTGCAAACAGGGACCGCGACGAGCACGCCCGCGCTGGGCACCGCTCTCACTTCCTTGCTGTCGGCCGCCGACGTGCAATTGCGGCTTGTGAATCCCGATGGCTCGCCCTACACGGGCTCCGGTCTGGCGAACCTGACTCCACTCACTGGAGGACAGATCGCCGGAGTGAACACCATCACCACATCGGGCACTGCCGTCACGGTGCAAACCGGCACCGACATCGTTTTTGGACCGACCAACGGGCGACTGACCAACACTTTCACCCCGCCGACCCTGCCAAGCGGCATTACGTTGCAGCGCGACTTCTACTCGCTTCGCGTCGTCGGACTTGCCGAGTATCTGGTTGGAGCAGTGCCGGCCGCGGACCCAAGCTTCCAGTGCCAGCCGGCTCCGGACGTGCGCGTGAATGAAGGCTTGACGCTGCTGACAAACGGTAACGACGTGATGGGCGCTGTGGGGGCCGTGCTGACAACGTCGGCCAGTCCAGCACTTGCGGTAGCGCAGGCGCTGGACGGCGCGTTCACGCTGCCGACTCTGCCGGCACAGCCGACCGCGCCGGGAACGCAGGCGCAGTGGCCGGCATTTCCGCCGCCCAGCGCAACCGTTGTCGCGGCTGCAACACTCTCGGTCACACTGCCGCAATCACTTACCATCACGGCTGCCTGGTTCAACACATCCGCAACGGACTACACCAAGGTGGATGTGATCGTGACGATCGCGGGCTTTCCCACCACGTCGTCATCCACCACAAGCAGCCTGGTGGGTGCGTGGGTGCGGCTGTACACACGGCTCTTCGGGCTGGATGCCGTGCAGCAGCGCGGCGATGGACAGGGACGCGTCGTTCCTTCCAATGGGACCATTAGCATTTATCTCACCGATCCTCTGGGGCTGAAGAATATTCCCAATCCCGGCCAGCCGGCGAGTGCAATCTCGATTCCTTCCAATGCCACGCTGAGCTTCGACATGATTGTGGTGCTGCCAAACCAGGTGGCGCGCATCTATGGTGGCCTGTCGGCCAAGATTGCAGCGGGGCCAACAACCGCGCCGGCATTCAATCCCGGAACCAACAACTCTACAGCCACGGCAACACTCGGTGGCGTTTCCAACTCCGGCATCCTGGGGCTTGGCAAACCCGTGAACCTTACACCTCCCAGCGATCTCGCGGGCTGGCTCGCCCTGCTGACCGGCGACGGCAATCCTCGCGATGCAACGCGGCTGCCCACCATGGCGCGCAGAGAACTCCTGGTGGCAAGCCAGACATCCAGCAAGTGGTCTGGCGTGATCGGCGGTGGCCGCTTGGCAAAGGAGGCGGTCTGCGGGCTGCCGCGTCTTGGTGAACCGGGCGGCTACGGCGGCAGAGAGACGATTGTTACGGGCGCCGCAAGCAGCGGAGGACAACTTGCCTACGACATCGCGCGGCACGCGCTGCGCCGTGCGCAAAGCATCGTAGATCGAATTCCTACACTTGCCAAGAGCGCATGGGCGGTGCCCACCGCGCCCACGGCATTGACCGCCGGTCAGCAGCCCACCGCCACCAGCGGAACCTTCGCCGGTGCGGTACTGCAGAATATTTCTCCGTACTGCGAGACGCCGGAGTTAGCTCCCCTGTTGGCGAGCAATCCGACAACGATTAATGACTTTATCAGCGGACTGGTGAGCACGGTATCCGGACTTCCCAGCGCGCTCGGCCTGCAGCAGGATGTGATTAATGCATTGAACAGCCTGATGACGCCGCAGCCGGCCGGCACCACCACGCCTTCGGCTGCCGCTTTGCTGGTAGCTCAGGAGATTCTGCGCGAGTGCGCGACTTCAGCCTTTGGGCGAAGAGACAGCCAGTGGGCCCTGCAGCAGGCGCTTGCCCAAGCGCGCCACTTCGTCTACGTCGAGACACCCGGCTTCTGCTCCACTGCAGACCTCACGCAATCCACGCAGCCCAGTTACGCGGTTGATTTGATCGGCGTACTCAACGCGCGCATGCAACATATGCCGGGACTGCGGGCCATGGTTTGCGTCCCCAAGTATCCTGATTTTGCGACCGGCTTTGAAGGCATGGCCAGCTACGAAGTCAATGATCGCTACAACATTCTGGTTGGCCAGCCGAGTGCGCATCCGATCATCGCGAACCAGTTGCCCACCAGTCAGACAGTGGGCTTCCATCCGATCGGTTTCCCGGGCCGCTACAGCCGCATTGAGACAACCGTGATCATCATCGACGATTGCTGGGCGCTGGTGGGCGGATCGACTTTCCGGCGTCGCGGCTTCACCTTCGATGGCAGCAGCGACTTGGTCTTCACCGACATGCAGCAGGTTCATGGCCGCTCTCCGGCAATTCGCGACTTCCGCCGCGCCCTCATGGCTGCGCGTCTCGGCATTCCCGTCGATGCGGAGCATCCCTCGTATGTGCAGCTCAACGACGGGCAACGCAGTTTTCAGCTGGTCCGACAGATGCTGCAAAGCGGCGGACTCGGGTACATCGACCTGTTGTGGAGCGGCTTCACACCGAATGTGACGGCAACGCCAGCGTTGACGATGGACCAGTCCAATCCGGATGGACGCAGCTTCTCATTCGGCCAGGCTGCTATCACCTCCGCCTTTGCTGCCAGCGTTAGCGGCTGGTGACGTTCAATGAGCTGGCAGGAAGAGCGAAGACGTTCGACTGTCACCGTCAAAAGTCAACATTCACGTGGACGTAGAGTCGCATCTCGGACAAGTACCCCAAAAACCTGCTGCGGAATGTCCATCAAAGGGGTCAATGTGTGGGCCACTGACTGGCCATCAGCAGATCCTGTCCGGCTACAGCGTTAGGGTGCTCAGCGCCATCGCACATGGGAATCCATCGACACAAAATCGGCACAATACTCTTCCAGGTCCGGGTGACAATCTAAATCGCGCCGCAGACAAGGCGAATTGCCCAAACCATTCGCCGAATTTTGAATCGCGTTTCTTGAATCCAGACTCGCGCCAACGGCATCTCTAGAGTCTATAGAACGCAGATAGTCCGGCTTCCCCACAAGCCAACAACACAATTCTCATTCAGATCTCAGGCGTAAGGAGACCAAGGTGGCCGTGTACCCAAACTCGAATCTCAGAATTATCGTCCGCAAATTCGCGACGCCCGCTGCCGCAGCGGGGCTATTGCTGGGCGCAGGCACATTCACATCCGGGTGCGGCAGCAGAGCGGTCCTGGCGAAATCCGGTCCTCCGCCGGCAATGCCCGTGTCAGTCGTCAAAGCGGAGCAAAGCAACGTACCGGTCAACGGTGAATGGGTAGGAACGCTCGATGGATATGTCAACGCGCAGATCCAGCCGCAGGCCAGCGGGTATTTAATCCGCCAGGATTACCGCGAAGGCGCGCCAGTCGAAAAAGGCCAGCTTCTCTTCGAGATCGATCCTCGCCCGTTCGAGGCGGCATTGCATCAGGCTGAAGGGCAACTCGGGGAGGCGCAGGCACAACTTGCGCTTGCAAACATCAATGTCAATCGCGACACACCGCTTGCCGAAGCGCATGCGATCGCAGAGAGTCAGCTTGACAATGAGGTTCAACAGAAAGCGCAGGCTCAGGGTGCGGTGGAGTCTGCCCAGGCAGCGGTCGATACAGCCAAGCTGAATCTCGGCTTTACGCAGGTCCGGTCTCTCATTACGGGTGTGGCCGGGCAGGCGACTACCCAGGTGGGGAACCTGGTCAATACACAGTCGGTTCTCACATCGGTGTCGCAGTTGAATCCAATCAAAGTTTATTTCTCCATCAGCGACAGCGAGTATCTTGCGCTGGTGCAGCGCGCACGCAAGGGCGGCGGGGATCTGCTTGAAGGGAGGTCCAGGATTCCTCTTACGCTCACGCTCGCCAATGGCGAGATGTATCCGTACAAGGGCTACATCGATTTCGTCGATCGCGAACTCAACGCGCAAACGGGAGCCCTGAGGATTGCCGCGGCTTTTCCGAATCCGGGCAATATTCTCCGGCCCGGACAGTTTGCGCGGGTGCGCGCAGAGACGGAGATCCTGCAGGACGCTGTCCTCATACCTCAAGTTGCGGTTTCAGAGTTCCAAGGCCAGGAACAGGTTTATACGGTGGCGGCAAATCATACGGTTCATGTAAACAACGTGAAACTGGGCCCCCAGTACGGCAATAGCTGGGTGATTGACAGCGGTCTCGCCGACGGTTCGCTTGTGATTACCGACAATCTGCAGAAGCTGCGCGAAGGCGCGCGGGTCGATCCGCAATTGACGCAGTTCCAGGTTTCCCTCACTCCCCAAACCTCGCAGCCCGCCGGGCAGTGAAAGCGGTAAATCATGTCCAAATTCTTCATTCGCAGGCCCATTGTGGCCATCGTTATCGCCATACTGACTGTAATCGTCGGCACGGTGTCGCTGGTTCAGCTCCCCATTTCGCAGTTTCCTGATATTGTTCCGCCCGAGATTCTTGTCACCGCGACCTATCCGGGCGCCGACGCCAAGACACTTGCGCAAGCAGTGGCGACTCCAATCGAGCAGCAGATGAACGGAGTCGACAACATGATCTACATGAACTCCGTGAGCGCTAATAACGGAGTGGATCAAATCTTCGTCGACTTTGACCCGAAGACGGATCCGAACACCGATCAGGTGCTTGCGCAATTGCGAGTGGATCAGGCGCAGTCGCAGTTGCCGCCAGAGGTGACAACGGCCGGCCTGACTGTGCAAAAAGCGCTGACGTCTCCATTGATGCTGGTGGCCATCAATTCGCCCGACCACTCATTGAGCCAGGATTTTTTGACGAATTACGCCGTCATCAACCTTCAAGACCAGCTTGCCCGCGTGAAGGGTGTTTCGCGCGTACAGGTCTTCGGCGGCCAGTATGCGATGCGCGTCTGGGTGAATCCAGACAAGCTGGCCAAGCTTGGCGTAACGGCGCGTGACGTCATCTCGGCAATTCAAACGCAAAACAACGTGAACCCGGCAGGGCAAATCGGCGGCGAGCCGATTCCGCAAGGCCAGCAATTCACCTACACGGTGCGCACGCAAGGCAGGTTGGTGACACCCGAGCAATTCGGCAATATCATTCTTCGCGCCAATCCCGACGGCTCGGTTCTGCACCTTCGCGACGTGGCTCGAATCGAGTTGGGCGATCAGGCTTACTCCATTTCAGCCCGTTATAACCAGGCTCCTTCCGGCGTAATGGCGATCTATCAACTTCCCGGATCAAACGCGGTGCAGACTGCCCGGGCGGTTTCGGAGCGCATGAAGGAGCTGTCGGCAAACTTCCCATCGAACATCTCCTACAGCATTCCGCTCGACACCACCAAGGCGGTCACGTCCGGAATCCGGGAGATCGTCTACACCCTGCTCGAAGCACTGGGGCTGGTGGTCATTGTCGTCTTCATCTTTCTTCAGGGCTGGCGCGCGACACTCATTCCACTGCTCGCTGTTCCCGTCTCCCTGATCGGGTCGTTCATCATATTCCCGGCGCTTGGGTTCTCGGTGAATACGCTGTCTTTATTTGGACTGGTGCTCGCCATCGGTCTTGTGGTTGACGACGCGATCATCGTTGTCGAGGCCGTCGAACATCACATTGAGGAAGGCCTCGACCCAAAAGCGGCGACAGAAAAGGCAATGGAACAGGTGGGCGGCCCGGTTGTGGCTATCGCGCTCATTCTGGCGGCTGTCTTCATCCCCACGGCTGCTATACCGGGGATCACCGGACGGCTTTATCAGCAGTTTGCAGTCACGATTGCGATTTCAGTGCTGATCTCGGCATTCAATGCGCTCACGCTCTCTCCGGCGCTTGCCGCACTGCTGCTCAAGCCCAAGGACGAAAGCCGCAAGCGGGGACCGCTTCAGCTGGGCTTCAATCTCTTCAACAAGTTTTTCGGACGCGCCACCGACAACTTCATCGGCACTTCGCGAGTTTTGATTCATAAATCCGCATTTGCCATGGTCGCGCTTGGTCTGGTTGCTTTATTGGCTGTCTATCTTGGCAGCACGCTTCCGGGCGGGTTCATTCCCACGGAGGATCAGGGCTACATGTTTCTTGCGCTGCAGTTGCCCGATAGCGCGTCGGCGCAGCGTACGGATGCAGCCGAGCAGAAGATTACCGCCGCGCTTCTCAAGACTCCCGGCGTGGAAGGCGTCATTGCGGTGACGGATTTCTCGCTGCTGACTCAAGTGCAAAGCACGAATGCCGGGTTCTTTTTCGTCAACCTGAAACCATGGGCAGCACGCAAGGCAAAGGACGAGCAGTTCCAATATCTGCAAAGCAGCATTCAAAAGCAGCTCTCCGCTGACCCCGATGGAATCGCATTCGCGTTTCCTCCGCCTTCGATTCCCGGAATTGGAACGTCAGGCGGCGTAACCATGATTCTTGAGGACCGTTCGGGTGGTGACGATCCGACCGTTCTCACCAAAAATGTGATTGCGTTCCTTGGGGCTCTGTCAAAACGGCCGGAGATTGCAGCCGCAATTCCGTCCTACCAGCCGGCGGTGCCGCAACTCTATGTGAATGTGGACAAGGAGAAAGCACTCGAGCAGCAGGTGAGCCTGTCGGACATCTACACGACCATGCAGACCTTTATGGGCGGCTATCTGGTCAACTATTTCAATCGCTTCGGGCGACAATGGCAGACCTATGTAGAGGCCGAAGGCACATCGCGAACCAACATCTCCAACATCGACCAGTTCTACGTGCGCAGCGCCAATGGCAGCCAGGTGCCACTGAGTTCGCTGGTCAGTGTCAAACAAGTTACCGGTCCCGAATTCATTTATCGCTTCAATGAGTTCAATGCCGCCCAAATCAACATTACAGGCGCTCCCGGGTACAGTTCGGGACAGGTGAGGAAGGCGCTGGAAGAAGTCTTTCATGAAACCATGCCGCCGGGCGCCGGCTTCGACTACTCGGGCATGTCGTTTCAGGAGCAGCAAGCGGAGAAGGGCGTTCCATCCTGGGCCGTATTCGGTCTCTCGATTGCTTTCGTTTTCTTGATTCTTGCGGCTCTTTATGAAAGCTGGACTTTGCCGTTCAGTGTTTTGCTGAGTACGCCAGTTGCGATTCTGGGCGCGTACATCGCATTGCATGTACGCGCGTTTGAAAACGACATTTTTGCCACTATCGGTCTGGTCATGCTGGTGGGCCTCTCTGCAAAAAACGCGATTCTCATCGTCGAATTCGCCAAGCTGAATTACGAAGGCGGACAAAGCATCTGCGATGCCGCGTTGAACGCTGCGCGACTGCGGCTTCGGCCGATCGTGATGACCGCTTTAGCCTTCATCGTGGGCTGCTTGCCGCTTTGGGCAGCCACCGGCTCGGGTGCTGCATCGCGGCGGATTCTGGGGACGGTCGTAGTTGGTGGCATGACGCTCTCCACTGCGTTGGGCCTGATCTTCATCCCAGTCACCTTCGCTGTCGTCGAGTACCTATCTCACCGTTTTGTCCGCGGCGGCAGGGGTACCACGATGGATACCAGTCACGGTCTGTGCGGACCCACGGTGGATGCGAAGGAAGCAGTTGGACTCGCGCAAGCGGGAGGGGGTGAGGCATGACGCGTTTTGATCTTAATTCTTCTCGACCATTCGCAGCCGTAGCTCTCGTGACGGTGATTCTTCTCCTCGCCGGGTGCAACGTGGGGCCCAAGTATGTTCGGCCTAACTACGCGGCGCCGCCCGCGTTTCGGGGCGCGGATAATACGCCGGTTTCGTCGGATGCCAAGGGTGCGCTGGGTGACGAAGAGTGGTCCAAGGTCTATCAGGAGCCAGAGCTGCAGGGGCTGATTCGCAAGGCTCTGGCCAATAACTACGACCTGCGCATTGCGGCTCAACGCATCCTGGAGGAGCAAGCGCAGGTACGCATCGTGCGCTCGCAGGAGTTCCCAGCGGTAACGCTAGGCGGCACCGGTATTGGCGCGACCGTGCCGAGCAATCTCGGAATACAACTGCCAAGCCCGCTGTCCGCGGGCGCGTTCAGCATAGCGGCGTCGTGGACACCGGATTTCTGGGGACTCTATCGCAGGCAGACTGAGGCCGCACGCGAGCAGTTGCTTGCGCAGGCGTGGGCGCGACGTGCCGTGCAGATGACACTGGTCGAGCAGGTTGCAACGGATTATCTGCAAGTTCGCGCGCTTGATCGGGAACTCGAGATCACCAGGGAAACGCTGAAGGTGAGGCAGAACTCAGTCGACTTGACCAGAAGGCTCGAAAGCGGCGGCTCGGTGCCTCTCTCAGACGTTCGCGAGTCGGAACAACTGCTCTACACCGCGGCTTCAGAGGTTCCTCAACTTGAAGAGCAGATTGAGCAACAGGAAAACGCGCTGGCGTATTTAACAGGAGAAAATCCCGGACCGATTGCGCACCAGGACCCCAATGCGCTCGCACCTCCGCCGCAGAATCTTCCGGCGGGTATACCTTCGCAGCTTCTGGAAAGACGACCTGACATTGAAGAGGCCGAGGCCCAACTGATCGCGGCCAACGCTCAAATCGGGGTCGCACGCGCGCAGTTCTTTCCGAATTTGACCATCAGCGGTTCGGCAGGCGTGGGAGGAGACAGCCTGTCGAGCCTCTTTAGCACCGCAGGCAAGACAATTTACGGGATCGGAGCGCTGACTCAGCCGATCTTTGAAGGCGGTAAGCTTCGCGGACAGCTTGAACTCTCTGAGGCTACCAAGGAAGAGATGGTGCTGAACTATCAAAAGACGATCGCGGGAGCCTTCCGCGATGTTTCCAATGCATTGATCGCATTGAACAAGCAGCGCGCCAATCGCGAGCAACAGGAAAAACTCGTGGCGGCCGCACAGGACGCGACTCGACTTGCAAGAATTCGCTATCAGGGCGGCTCGACTGGTTATCTTGAGGTGCTCACAACCGACTCGAATCTCTATACGGCCGAATTGAACCTGGTAAACGCTCAGCAATACGAAGCGCTCAGCCTGGTCCAGTTCTACAGCGCGCTCGGTGGAGGCTGGCAACCTTAACCTGAGCGGCAACGACCTATGCCGGATAATCCGCCAGCGTGCGGGCTTCTCCTCAGCTTGATCGCACCGGCGTGACCGCCAACAACAATTCTTCAGGAGAATCATTTTGAGTAACCTTGAACTCAGTGTTGAAACGCAACAAAGAGCTGGCTATCCCTATGCCATCGCTTCTAGTGTCTTTGCAGACTTTGAAAGCAGTGATTATCGGTTGCGCCGACATGCGCGTTGATCCCGCACATGTGCTTGGAATCGAGCCGGGTGAGGCCGTCGTCATGAGAAACATCGGTGGTCGAGTTACACCGGGGCTGTTGGAGGAGTTCGGATTGCTCGGACGAATTGGGGAAGTTGCCAAAACGATTCCGGGAGGCGGCGGAGAGTTTCACCTGATCGTGCTCCACCACACGGATTGCGGCAGTACGCGTCTGGTGGGAGACCCAGCCATGCTGGCGCACTATTTTCAGATACCGGAAAAAGAAGTTGCGGCCAAGTCAGTCCCCGATCCGCGCAAGTCGGTGGCTGTCGACGTTGCGGCACTCAGGGCGATACCCGCATTGCCGAGCGAGTGGCTCATCTCAGGCCTCGTTTATGACGTCGCCACCGGACTTGTCGAGGTTGTTGTACCTGCAGCACCAATTCGAACCGCCAAGGGCCGCCTGATGACCGCGGTTGCATAAAGAACAGTGGCATCAGCGCGCGAGGAACTACGCGTGGAGTGCGTGTTTCTCATCGACGTCGCGGGGAGATAGGGCATTATGAGCAGTCCTTTATTTGGGAGCGAGAGATCGAAGCCGGAGTTGACGACGCGACCGCTTTCTGTGGGCTGCCTCATCTTTGAACGGATGGATCAGATTGACTTCACAGGTCCGTTTGAAGTTCTTTCACGCATGCCTGATACCACAATCCAGGTCATCGCCAAAGAAGTTGCGCCGGTTAGCGATGTACAAGGACTTCGGCTCTCCCCGGATGTGAGCATTGCGGAGGCAGGACCATATAATGTTCTGCTCGTGCCCGGTGGTCATGGGCAGCGGGCGCTCATGCACGATGAAGAAGTGCTCGGGTTCATCCGCAAGCACGCTCAGAGCGAAAAACTTCTATTTTCGGTCTGCACCGGAGCCCTGCTGTGTGGTGCAGCGGGTGTGCTCGCGGGAAGACACGTAACGACTCATTGGAGTGTTCGGCATCTGATGCCGCATTACGGCGCAGTTTTGGCGGATGCAAGGGTCGTGGTCGATGGCAACTTCGTCAGCGCTGCCGGCGTGACGGCCGGAATTGATGCGGCCCTGGTGCTGGTCTCTCTTCTGCGTGGAGATGCGGCAGCCCAGGAGATTCAGCTCGCGATTGAGTATGCACCGAACCCTGTGTTTCAAAGTGGTACGCCGGAAAACGCACCGCCTGAGGTACTCGAGAGTTTTCAGAAGAAGTACGAGCCGATCGGGACCGCAAGGGAAACCGAAGCAATTCGCTATGCGGCGACCCACCATGCAGCCCGGTGAAAGTAGCCGGAACGGCCACGCCAAACCTCAGTAACCCAGATGACGAAGGGCCATCTGGGCGGTCCGCTTGAGTTCCTCCTTCGTCGAACCGTTCGCTGCCTGGATGGAAAGACCAGCGATGAGCGTCGACAGATACCTGGTGTAGTCATCCACGTTGGTTTCCTTCGGAAGCTCTCCGCTTTGCCGCGCTTGGAGAAGGCGCTTCCGAAGGGCAGCTTGATTCTGCTTCCGTATCTCCGTCATGAGATCTCTGGCCGGGTTAGCGTCAACGCTGCAGCCCACCGCCCCCGCCAGCGTCATGCAGGTCGGCGGATGACCGGGCGTGGTAAGAAACGCAACCGTGTTGTCGAAGAGCGCACGAATGAACTTTTCGAGAGTCGGTTCCTCCAGTGCCTTCCCTGCGTATTGCGCTCGCATTTCCACATATCGCTTCACCGCGAGTTGAAACAACGCGTGCTTGTCACCGAAGGCCGCATAGATGCTTGACGGGTTGAGACCCGTCGCCTGGGTAAGATCGGCCATGGAAGTCCCTTCATAGCCTCGTTCCCAAAAAAGCAGCATTGCAGCCTCGAGAGCTGCAGTCTTGTCGAAGCTGATCGGTCGTCCTGTCTTTCCGTTCTTTGTTTTCATAATCTTTCCCACCACTCCAATAATAGATTCCCAAATCGTGCATCCGATGCGTTCCGCCGACATCTGTAATAAGTGTTCCTGATGTACCAGAACAAACCACGTAAGGTTGAAATCCGGTGCGAGGGAAATCAAATTCAGAAGTGAGTTGGCGCGCGGCGCGTTTGTTCGGCGAGCACGCGCGTGGCCGAGCATCACGAAGGGAGCAATTATGGGAAAGCTTGAGGGCAAAGTAGCAGTCATCACGGGTGGATCGAGTGGCATGGCGCTGGCCAGTGCCATGCGGTTCGTTGAAGAAGGCGCCTACGTTTTCATCACGGGCAGGAGGCAGGAGGCGCTCGACGAGGCGGTCAAGCTGATCGGCCGGAACGTGACCGGCGTGCGCGGCGACGCGGCCAATCTCGACGACCTCGACCGCCTGTTCGATACGGTCAAGCGCGAAAAAGGCAAGATCGACATCTTGTTCGCGAGCGCCGGCAGGGGCGAGGCCGTACCACTGGGCGAGATCACCGAGCAGCACTTCGATGCGACCTTCGACCTGAATGTGCGCGGCACGCTGTTTACAGTTCAGAAGGCATTGCCGCTGTTCAACGATGGCGGATCGATCTTCATGACCGGGTCAAATGCTTCGGTGAAAGGTTTTCCTGGTTTCGGCGTGTATGCGGCGAGCAAGGCGGCATTGCGCTCATTCGCCCGCACGTGGCTCAACGAACTGAAGGGCAGGAATATTCGGGTAAACGTGCTGGTCCCGGGGCAGGTGGCCACGCCGATTCTGGAGCAAGTTCTCGACGAGGAGGCGAAGCGGATGTTCGAATCCCTGATCCCGCGGGGAAAGATGGGTCGTCCTGAGGAAATTGCGACGGTCGCGTTGTTTCTCGCTTCAGACGACTCCAGTTACGTAAATGGGGCGGAGTTGTTTGTTGACGGCGGCGCCTCGGCAATCTGAATCGGGCCAGATGGAGTTCTATGAGTTCCCGGATACTGTTCCCCCGACGTCCTGAATGCCGCAGATCTACCGAAGGGAGTAATTATGGGAAAGCTTGAGGGTAAGGTTGCAGTCATCACGGGTGGGTCGAGCGGCCTGGCGCTGGAGAGCGCTAAGCGGTTCGTTGAAGAAGGTGCTTACGTTTTCATCACTGGCAGGAGGCAGCAGGTGCTCGATGAGGCTGTCAAGCTGATTGGCCGGAACGTGACCGGCGTGAGCGGCGACGCGGCCAACCTCGACGACCTCGACCGCCTGTTCGATACGGTCAAGCGCGAAAAGGGCAAGATCGACATCCTGTTTGCGAGCGCAGGCAAGGGCGAAGCCGCCAAACTGGGCGAGATTACCGAGCAGCACTTCGATGCGGGCTTCGACCTGATTGTGCGCGGAACGCTGTTTACGGTTCAGAAGGCGTTGCCGCTGTTCAGCGATGGCGGATCGATCATCATGATCGGGTCAGTTACTTCGGTGAAAGGCTTTCCTGGTTTCGGCGTGTATGCGGCGAGCAAGGCGGCATTGCGCTCATTCGCGCGCACGTGGCTCAACGAACTGAAGGGCAGGAATATCCGGGTGAACGTGCTGAGCCCGGGGCAGGTCGATACACCGGATTCCCAGCGACTCGACAAGGCGACGAGGGAGATGTTCGAATCCCTGATCCCGCGGGGAAAGATGGGTCGTCCTGAGGAAATTGCGGCGGCCGCGCTCTTTCTTGCTTCAGACGATTCGAGCTACGTGAATGGGGTGGACTTGGCTGTCGACGGCGGATTCTCGGCTATCTGAAATCGGCGAATCTCGGTGTTGATGGAGTTACGGAACAGAGTGAACAAGGGTCAGTTAAAGGAGAATTCGATGGGTGCACTTGAAGGCAAGGTAGCTGTAATCACTGGAGGGAATAGCGGCATCGGGCTGGCTACGGCCAGACGGTTTGTGAAGGAAGGCGCCTACGTTTTTATTACCGGACGTCGCCAGGCGGAACTGGACAAGGCAGTCTTGCTGATCGGCAAGAATGTCACGGCGGTCCAGGGAGACGTCTCGAAGCTCGAAGACCTCGATCACCTCTATGACGTCGTGCGAATAACAAAGGGACATATAGATATAGTCTTCGCCAACGCCGGCGTTGTTGAGCCGGTTTCGCTTGCGAACTCGACTCCGGAATCCTATGACAAGCACTTCAACCTGAATGCGCGCGGGGTTTACTTCACGGTGCAGAAGGCGCTGCCGCTGCTCGCCGACAAAGGGTCGATCATCCTTTCTGGATCGGCCGCATGGCAGATGGGGATTCCGGGCTACGGCGCCTATTCGGCGACGAAAGCAGCGCTGGTTTCCTTTGTCCGTAGCTGGACCGCTGAGTTGGCCGGCCGTGGCATCCGGGCAAACGTGATCAGTCCCGGGCCGACCGAGACGCCCATGATCCATGTCGGCTCCAAAGGGTCGCCAGAGGGCACAAGCGAATATTTCCGCAAGATGATCCCCATGGGACGGCTTGGCACAGCGGATGAACTTGCATCGGCGGCCGTGTTCCTTGCTTCCGACGAGAGCAGCTTCATCACCGGCATCGACCTGCCGGTAGATGGTGGCACCGCTTCCAAATAAGCCGGCGCCGAAGGCGCGTAAGCAATCATCAAATGCCAACAATTTGCAGCATCCGCTGAGAATCAGGAGAATCTTTATGAAGTACGCCATTATTGGTTCCGGCAAGATTGGTACCGCGCTCGCACGTGTTTTTGCGCGGGAAAATATAGACTTTGCAATCGCAAACTCGCGTGGACCTGAGTCGCTTGCGCCTTTGAGAGAAGAACTCGGGCCCAGCGTCTCTCCGCAATCCATTGAAGACGCCTGCAGAGCTGAAATTATTTTTCTCGCTGTTCCATTTCCCGCCCACAAGGATGTTGCCAAGAAGCTTAACCAGTGGAAGGGCAAGGTCATCGTCGATACAACCAACACGTTTCATGTTGCTCCGGAAGAACTGGGAGGCGTGCTCTCTTCTGAGCTTGTGTCGCGGGCTTTTGCAGGAGCACGCCTGGTGAAGGGATTGAATCATCTGCCGGCTGCGCAGCTTGGAACGAATCCCTCCCCGAATGGGCGACGACAGGCCGTGTTCTTATCGAGCAATGACGCCGATGCCAGCGCAACCGTTGCGGCTGTAGCCACTCAGCTTGGCTTCGCTCCAGTCGAACTGGGAAGGCTCGACGAAGGCGGCGTCCCCCTTCATTTTGTGGGCAGGAAGCCTGGCGGGCTACTGTTTCAGAATCTGGAGAGGCTTGGCTGATGGCGTCGGGGACTTGAAGAACAAGCACTTTTGAGAGTGCACGCTCTTCGCAGGTTTAACCGCGATGCATTGTAGGCGGTGTCCCGGGGGTGGCGGTCGAAGCCGAAGGGCGCGCGGCCCGTCCGTTTTGTCGGCCGGGCTCTGGCGGCCGGAGCGGATGCGCAGCTGCATGTCTGGGAAGGCATGGTGCACGGCTTTCTGGGCTCCGTGGGCCACCTGAGCGCCTCGACGAAGGCACTCCAGCAAGATCGGCTCGTTCCTCTCTGAACGCTTGACCAAAGCCACAGCAGAGCGGCCAACGTACCGCAGAACTAACCAGGAGCAGAGATGAAGATCGGAATCATCGGAGCGGGGAACATCGGATCGGCGCTTGCCCGGCATTTCCGCAAACTCCAGCACACTGTCCAGATCGCGAACTCGCGCGGCCCGGAGACGCTTTCCAAGATCGCTCGAGAGACCGGCGCTACTCCCGTCGATCTCGCGGAAGTAGCGAAGGAAGTAGACTTGCTCGTCGTCGCGATCCCCATGAAGAGCGTGCCTTTGCTCCCAAAGGATCTGCTTCAGGAATTGCCGGCGAAATCTCCAATCATCGATACCGGCAATTACTATCCACTTCGCGACGGTTTGATCGATGCGATCGGAGCAGGGAAGACGGAGAGCGAATGGACCTCCAGCGTGTTGAGGCGTCCCGTAATAAAAGCGTTCAACAGCATCATTGCCGACAGCCTTCTCCACGGAGGTCGTCCGAAGGGTTCGAGGAATCGGATTGCGCTTCCAGTATCAGGGGATGACGCCAAGGCGATGAAGTTCGTAATCGCTCTGCTCGATGCCATGGGCTTCGATGGTCTCAGTGCGGGCCGGCTTTCCCGGTCGTGGCGGCAAGAGCCCGGGACGCCAGCATACTGTTCCGATCCAACACTCAAAGAGTTGCAATCCCTGTTACGGAATGCCAACCGCGAAGAATCGGCGGCCAATCGAGATCAGGCAGCGAAGATCATGGCAAGACTGCCCCTGAATTCCCGCCGCAAGAGTTCGTACGGGTCGCGCGGCTTTCCGCCGGTCTGGATACATTGAACCCGAGAAGCTGGATTGCGGCAGTGCGTTTTGGATTCGCGGTTCTGCGAGCCGCATAGCGCCCCGCCGACTGTATGCGGTGGATTGCATGGAGGGCTATTTGACCGGTCGTGAACCTGCCATGAGAATGTCTACGAGTCTCCTTGCGCTTTGCTGCCAATCACCGCCCGAGCACACATAGGAGACGCCAATCACCGCCCGAAGCAGATCGGAGGCGTCGACGTCTCTGCGCACATCGCCGCTCTTTTTGGCGTGCTTCACCAGCTCATCGATGGCTCCCTGGACCAGGCTGCGCGAACCCTCATAGAGCCTGGAAGGGCCTCCAGCGACGCTGTTGAGAGCGGGCGCAATGATGTGCTTGGCCGCGATGTATTCGACAAACAGCAGCAACCAGGCGCGCAGGGCCTCGACCGGGGACATGGCGG
This sequence comes from uncultured Acidobacteriaceae bacterium, assembly GCA_963725975.1. Classification (GTDB taxonomy): domain Bacteria; phylum Acidobacteriota; class Terriglobia; order Terriglobales; family Acidobacteriaceae; genus Telmatobacter. The sequence goes on from CAVSBA010000005.1 coordinate 17,292, forward strand.
CAGCGAACCCCTGCGCTGCCGCCGCCAGCTTTTCCACCTCGCTCCGGTAGACCGCTTCGATCAGCGCATCCCGCGTAGGGAAATGGCGGTACAAGGTGCCGGCGCCAACACCCGCATGCCTGGCGATGTCGTCCAAACTGGCATCGGCGCCGTGGCGCGTAAAGGCTCCTTTGGCCACTTCGAGAATGCGCTCGCGATTGCGCAGAGCATCCGTTCGCGGCTTTCGCTGAGCAGGTTGGGAGCGCTTCTTCATTTCAAAAAATATCTTGCAACCGGAGACTATCTCCGATTATCTACTCACTCGGAGGCTGTCTCCGTTTTAATGCGGGCGGCTGCCTTTCGTCAATTCCGGCTGTAAAGAGGTAAAGGAGATTCGTATGCGCGTATTCGTAACAGGGGCAACAGGATTCATCGGTTCCAGGATTGTCCCGGAACTGATCGGCGCAGGTCACCAGGTGCTCGGTCTTGCGCGCAGCGATGCGGGCGCCCAGTCTCTGGCCGCAGCTGGCGCTGATGTCCATCGCGGCGATCTGGAAGACCTGGAAAGCCTGCGCAGCGGTGCCGCTGCGTCCGACGCCGTCCTTCATGTCGCGTTTCGGCACGATTGGACGAAGTTTGCGGAAAGCTGTGAGCTCGACAGACGCGCCATTGAAGCCATGGGCGCCGTGCTCCTGGGTTCCAGCCGGCCGCTCATCGTCAGCTCCGGAGTCGGGGTGGCTCAAGGCCGCGCCTCCACCGAGGATGACCCACCGCTTTCCTCTCCATCGCTTCCCCGTGTATCCGAGGTTACAGCTGTGGCGCTGATGGAGGCTGGAGTGCACGCGTCGGTGATGCGTTTGCCGCAGGTCCACAACACGGAAAAACAGGGCCTGATCACCCCCCTGATTGCTATAGCACGCGCGAAAGGAGTCTCAGCGTACATCGGCGATGGTCACAACCGCTGGCCTGCAGCGCACGTAACAGATGTCGCCCGTCTCTACCGGCTCGCTCTGGACAACTTCACCGCGGGAGCGCGGTACCACGCAGTCGCGGAAGAGGGCGTGCCGTTGAAAGACATTGCCACCGCCATCGGCCAAGGACTGAACCTACCTGTCATTTCTATCTCACCGGAACAGGCCCAAGAGCATTTCGGCTTCCTCGGGTTCTTCGCTGGGCGAGACGCTCATACTTCCGGTGCGCAGACCCGAGCAAAGCTGGGCTGGAACCCGACCGGTCCTGACCTTCTGACCGATCTTGAAAATATGCGGTATACGCAGGCCTGAACAAAGGCGCAAGAACACTACGCACAAGTCAAACCCAACTCAGCCAATTTGAGAGGAATCAATATGAAGAAGACATGGTTTATCACGGGCGCTTCTCGCGGGTTCGGCCGCATCTGGGCCGAGGCCGCTCTCCAGCGAGGAGATAAGGTCACGGCCACGGCGCGCAAGCTGGAAGATGTCGCGGACCTTAAGGAGCGCTTCGGAGACGCGGTCCTGCCGCTGGCGCTCGACGTGACCAATTCGGAGCAGGTGCGCCAGGTCGTTCAACAGGCGTACAAACATTTTGGTAGGCTGGATGTTCTTGTGAACAATGCCGGCACCAGCCTTTTCGCGGCCACCGAGGAGGCGAGCGACGAACAGATCCGCGACTTGTTCGACGCGAACTACTTGGGCATGGTCCGGGTGTTGCGATCGGTTCTGCCTCTGCTCCGGAAGCAAGGGAGCGGACACATCCTCGGCGTTTCCAGCGGTCTTGGGATTACGGCGCTGCCGCTCATCGGCTTCTACTGTGCAACCAAATGGGCGGTGGAAGCGATGCACGAAAGCCTGGCGCAGGAGGTGAGACCCTTCGGCATCAAGGTGACACTGGTGGAGCCAGGAGCTTACGCAACCGATTTCGGTAAATCTGCACAGATCGCAGATGAGCTGGAGCCATACGCGGAGTTTCGGAAGCAGTTTCTGACGCGTCTGGCCGGAATGGAACGGGGCGACCCGGAGGCGACCTCAGAAGCCATCCTGAAGCTTGTCGACACGGACGATCCACCGCTGCGACTCGGCTTGGGCAACTCGATTCTGCCCAGAGCACGCGCCGCCTATCGAGAGCGACTGGCCGAATGGGAAGCGTGGGAGGAAGTGTCGAATGCGGCCATGGGCGAACCGAAGCAAGCCGCCGCCGAGTGGATCGAGCAACTGGCCCACAGAACTTCAGGTCAGGCATGAATCGCTGATGAGTCCGTATTCGCGGCGGGCGGGGGAATGACCAGAACCGTCCGCGGTGCGGCATGGCGAGGTAACAACATCCGAGTGTCGAATCAAGGTTGCAGGAGGTTCTATGTCAGACACCAAGATCCTGATTGAGCAGGCGTACTCCGCATTCAACAAGCGGGACATCGACGGTGCATTAGCACTGATGACAGAAGACGTGAGCTGGCCGAAGGCTTCGGAGGGCGGCAGAGTTGTGGGAAAGGAGGAGATCAGCGCCTATTGGACTCGACAATGGGGCGAGTTCGACGGCCATGTCGAACCGCTGGCAATCACCGAGGCAGTCGGCGGCAAAGTCCGCGTGAGGGTGCACCAAGTGGTCAAGAATCTTCAAGGGGATCTTCTATCGGACAGCGAAGTTCTCCACGTATTCACTATGAAGAGCGGTCTTATCGCAGCCATGGACCTTGGGGATGAAGCCGATGGAACTGCTGGTCCGTCCGCCGCATTCGGACATCGATCCTGAGAGGCTATCCGGCGTGGAGCGGGTGAGTAGGCACCCGCCTCCAGAATTCCTTTTAAAGGCGTCCTGCAGAGATTAATTGGAAGACCTGCAATCCTGCCGCCGGCAATTCGATATGCCATTGAACCTTTCCATCGGCACTTCGAGTCGCGGAGACGGCTTGGCCGGTTTTGGCGTCGGTCACGCTGAAGGATTTCGAGCCCAGGCCTACTACCGCGGGATCGAAACTTATGGTTCCGGAGTACGCCTTCTTTCCGTCGCAATTGGAAACGGTGAGCCATACCGAAGTCCCATCCACCACGGGCACCGCCTCCAGCGATGCACTCGAAGGACTCACCGCCAAATATGGCTTGAGATAGGAAGCCACTTGATCCAGACTCGTGAGCACCGGATGATTTGCGGCGAATCTTTTGAGCGCAGGCAGTTGGTCGCGCTCGTTGCCCAGGTCCACGACCGCGCGGAACTGCTGCAGGTCGACAACACCGTCAATCACTTCCTGGTCCGTAATATAGTGCGGCAGCACGTAGTTGCTCCGCCAGAAATCAGTCAACTGCTGGGTAAGATTTGCGAAAGTGTTTAAGTCCGTGCTTAGCGCAATCTGGCGGGTTGGGACCAGAACCGCGACAGGCTGCTCGAGCGATTTTCCTTGGATGACCTTTGTAAGAATGGCGTGCCAAGCCTGATAGGCGGACCACGCAGCTTCCCAACCGGGACTTCCAGGCGAAGGCGGATAGATAAAGAAATCTTCCCCTACCACGTAGGGAGCCCCTAGCCCTATATGGCCCAGCCAGTGAGGAATCTCCTGCAGCAGGTCTGTATCGGGCGTCCATTCCTGGAGCATCGGGACTTTGTAGTCGCGGGCCATATCCCCGAAGAGGAGCGCGACGTCTGAACTGTCCACGTCGTCTTCCACGACGATGGCGTGGTAGCGCCGGGCGACCCTGAAGAAGGTGTCGGGGTCGTTACCCAGAACGGTTGGTCCCCCATCGCCGCTAATATCGCCGCCCCAGTAGTAGTACATGGGGGCATTGGTGTACCGGCGGACCAGGCGTGAGAGTTGGTCGTATGCCTGTTCGACACTGTAATGACGAAATTCCTGGTAGACGGCGAACAGCACATCCCCCGGCTTCGCGGCGGGAACTTCAGACCAGCTTTGATACGACGTACGCCAATGCTGATTGAAGGCGGCAAGCGTTTTGTAAGTCTGGGGGAGCCACCGATGGAATTCCTGTACATCCGCGGGGGCATAGCCGACCGGCCCGTGCATGTCGTCGCGATCAGGGCCCCACATCGCATCAAGCCATCCGTAATCTGCAAAAAGACCGCCGAAGCCAGGGTTGGTCTTTATGTGGTCGATGGTGCGGGCCACATAATCGAAATATGCTTGCCGCGAAGCCTCGTCCCACCAGGGAGGCTGCTGCGCGGTCTTTCCATCGCTGGAGAGGTCGCGCGCCGTCAGCCAACTTGGAGGGTTTTTCCCTTGGCTCTCCCCCCACACGCTTTCCCAGAAAATTGGAATGAGCTTGATATGGGCTTTAGCCGTCCCGGCCAGATAGCTGTCGAGGACCTTGAAATCGTACTGCCCCTTCGCGGGCTCAATGTCGCCCCAATCCAGGTTGATTTCGACGCGGTTAATCCCGCTGTGCGCTATGGTGGCAAAATCGGAGGCGTCCCAGGGAACGTTGTGGGGCTTGGTGAAGTCGATTTGCACTGCCCAAACCGGTGCGCCGGAGGGAATCCCGGTCCTTCCCAGGGCCGCGAGATGCGTGGCGGCGTTCTGGGGAGTTCCAGCGAGGCCGAAGGGCGGACACAGGCAACTTAAGAAGATGAAGATCGCTGCTGAAACAATTACGATTGCTTTTTCGTTCGAAGAACCGCTCATCTCACGCACAACCCTTCGTCTCCCGTTCCAGAATGGTTTCGTCGTAATCGCCGGTGGTAAATTACGCGAGAAGGAACCCCGCCATCAGGACCTGGAAGCGTTCCCTGAAATGAATATCGCTCAGAGGGCGCACTGACGGTTCCGCCTCCGGCAGCGTGACCAGTGTCCGGCGCGGGCTTAGCCGCACCAGGACCGTCAATCGACGCATCCCCACCGGTTTCTCCATTTTGAAAAGAAATTCCGGAGAAGTATACACCCGCTATTCAATGACATGTCATGGGCGCGTTCTGAAGCCTCCAGCCTGGTTTCTTCCTCTTGGCCAATAGTGCTGTCACCTGCCGGGGAAAATGACGGTCCAGGCGATCAAGAGTCACGGTTGCAAGATACGAATCTGCAAAGGCAGCGCGAACTTGACTTAGTTGCGATATTTTGTCACTCAAGCTGTCACCGAACTGATCTATCCTGAATGCCGAGCTGTTGGCATTGCCTTGACTGTGAGGAATGAAAAGTGAAAAGTGACGATCTGGATCGCAGGGAGTTTATCCGGTTAGCAAGTCTTGGGACAGGGGTTCTGGCTTTGAGCGCGTCGTCGCCGATGCGGATACTCGGCCAGGGCAGGCCCGCGGCAACTGGCGATACGCCAGGCGATCATTGGCCGCCGGATGCGGCCCAGTATCGGCTCTACATGGTTGCCTATGCCCACACGGACGCCGTTTGGCTTTGGCCTTGGGAAGAGGCGATGGCGGTCGTGTTGAGCACATGCCGTTCCATGCTCGACCGCATGAAGCGCGATCCGCAATGCACTTTCACGCAAACCTCCGCCCAATTCTACAAGTGGGTGGCGGAGAACGATCCGGAAATGCTCAAAGAGATTGCCCAGAGAGTCGAAGAAGGCCGTTGGGATTTGATCGGAGGCTGGTGGATTGAGCCCGACGTCAACATACCCAATGGTGAATCGCTCGCCCGCCAGGGCCTTTACGGACAGCGCGTTTTCCGCGAGCTTTTTGGCCGCCAGGCCGCTGCAGGCGCGAATCCAGACTCCTTCGGCCATCCCGCTACGCTGCCGCAGATATTGAAGCTGCAGGAGATTGGAGCTTACATGTTTTCGCGGCCGGACCCCAGCCAAATGCGTCTGCCCGCGGATGTGTTTTGGTGGGAAGCGCCGGACGGAACGCGCGTGGTCGGCAACCGGCTGCTCTTCGGCTATGGCCCCTGGGGCCCCCTCAACGATCACATACGGAAGTCAATCGAGCTGCGCGAGCCGGTGAAGGATCTGATGATCTTTTACGGTGCCGGCGACCACGGCGGAGGGGCGACAGACGAAAATATCGCTTTGATTAACGAAATCAGGGCGACTCCCGGTGCTCCTCAACTGATCTACAGTACTCCGGACCAGTACTTCGCTCATCTTCTCTCGATGAAAGATGCCAATCTTCCCACATTCCAGGGAGAGCTTCAGCATTTCGCTGTCGGTTGCTACACAGCGGTTTCGCAGGTGAAGAAGGACAATCGCACTACCGAGATTGCGCTGACCACGGCGGAGAAAATGGCAGCCGTCGGCTCGCTGGCATGGAATGCGGCCTATCCCGGCGAGGAGTTCCGCTCCGCCTGGGAAAAGGTGCTCTTTCAGCAATTCCACGATAGCCTGGCGGGAAGCGCGCGTCCTGAGCATTACGAACGTTCGCACCAGGCTTTCGGGTATGCGCAGTATGTTGCCGATCAGGCGACCTGCCTGTCTCTCCAGCGGCTGGCATGGCAGATTCCCACCGCTGATCCGGAGTCGGATTACCTAGTGGTTTTCAACCCGCATCCCTGGAGTGCGCAATTACCGGTTGATTACGATTTGAACTGGCAGCCTTCTACTCCGAGCGAGCTAAGCGATGAGAGCGGCCAAAAAATCCCCCACCAGTGGGTGCAGGCGTCGGAGATCATCGACGACCGGCAAAAGCTGGTGTTCCAGGCGCCCCTGCCGGCTTTTGGCTATCGTCAGTTTCGCGTCCGCAAAGCCACGCCGAATGAGCCCGTCGCATCTGCGGTCCGCGCCAGCCAGCAAGCCCTCGAAAACGAACACCTTCGCGTGAGCTTCTCGCCCGACGGCACCATAGGGATCTTCGATAAAGACGCCGGAGAGGAACTGTTTCAGACGAAGAATTCCGGCGCCCGCGCTGTCGTAATGAATGATCCCAGCGACACCTGGACGATGATAGGAGATATCTACTCGTACCCCGATCAGATTGGCGCCTTTGGGAATGCCCAGATGCAGGTACTTGAAGAAGGACCGTTCCGCGGCCGGGTGCGGATACGGACCCAGTACGGCAACTCCGCGCTCGAGATCGACTGGATTCTCTATGCCGGGAGCAGGGTGCTGGAAGCGCGGTGCCAACTCGACTGGCACGAACATCTCAAAATGCTGAAGCTTTCTTTCCCTGTTCAGATCACACAACCACGCTCCACCTACGAGATCGCCTTCGGGCATATCGAGCGGCCAACGGACGGAATCGAAAATCCCGGCCATCGCTGGATTGACCTGACGGGCAAACGCGGCGGACAGGAGTATGGTTTGGCGGTCATCAACGACGCAAAATACGGCTACAGTGTTCACGACGACGACATGCGGCTCTCGGTCGCGCGCAGCGCCGTGTTTTCCAATGCTCCGGAGAACCTGCTGAAGCCGGATGGAGCCTACATCTGGCAGGATCAGGGAATCCAGACTTTTCGGCTCTGGCTGGTGCCCCACGCTGGCTCGTGGCAGGCTGCTGGAATCGTGCGGCTCGCAGAGGAATTGACCACACCTGTCCCCGTGCAGTATCAGGGCATCCACAGCGGCTCCCGTCCGCAATCGAGGTCATTTTTCTCGGTGGACACCCCAAGCATCATAGTTACAGCGATCAAGAAAGCCGACGAAGGGACCGATGACCTTATTGTCCGCTGCTATGAAACAGAGGGCCGCTCGACCGACGCCAAGCTGCACATGGCATTTATCGATCGTGAGTGGTCCGGCACGTTTCGGCCGCTTGAAATCAAAACCCTGAGAATTCCCTCGGGCGGCGGACCGATTCGCGAAGTCAACCTGCTTGAAAAATGACCGAGTGGCAATTTCCCATCGGATCTTTGGATGCGTAGTCTCTTGGGTCATGTTCCAGCATTTGGCTAAGTTGTAAGATCACCGTGCGGAAAATGGGGCAGGTCAGTAGAAATAGGTCCAAATCTACTTATACCCACCTGCGATCCTATAACCGAAATCGACGCTTCCATGCGGAAAGACCTTTTCTACCACGTGGGCCTTGGATAGATTAGTCACCGATGCCCGGTAGCCGGCGGGTATGTCAAGCTGATAAGTGATCTGACTCGAAGTCCGTGTCCAGCGCATCGAAATGAACCCATCAGCGGTTGGAATGCGGCCCTCGCACCACTTTAGCTCGGAGTCAGTGAAGCGAACCTCCACAACCTTATTCACTGTATCAAGGTTATAGATACCCAGAACATCTCGATACAGAACTACGTTGATGTGAGACTGAAAGGCATGATCCATGCTGGCCTCATCGCTCGTGTTCTCCCATAACGTGCCGGTAAGATTCGCCATATACGATAAGTACTGGCTTGCTTCCTCCACAAGTTGTTGAGTAAGCCCTGCACGCGATAAGAGGTCCAGCCGCATGACATTGCCAATGAGTGCATTGGATGGGGCAACCTCCGGATAAGCGCCACTCGATCTTCGCTTAGGTCCGAAGACGGTATGCAGCGTCTCCCAAAGCTTTGGAAATTTCTCTTGCGTCGCTGTCTTAAAAAAGAGTGCATAGTATTGACAGGTTTCCGTCCGATTTCGCGTGGGGACAAGCTTGCCTCCCTGACGCACGGCATTATCCACGAAGAACTCGCCATCGTACGACTGGTGCCGAATCATCTCTTGCAGCGACTCTGATTGCTTGATGAGCTCGGGCGCATCGTAAAGACGCCCTAGCGCCGCAACCGCGGCTGCGTAAAGCATGTTGGCTGCGTAGCTGACATTCTGTACATAGTCGTTTGCCTTTGACCATTCAATGAAAACCCACCCCCGCAAATCCTCAAGCAGTCCGTATTCATTTTGAAATGGCTTGAAATAATCGAGCAGACGCAGCATGCGAGAGCGAATTGCGTTGATGAGTTCCGCATCTCCGCTGCGCATCCGATATTCTTCCAACTGGATTGGGAGCCAAAGAGCTAAGGTCGGCTCAAAGTCGCGACTGTCGGGATGCTCGGCCGGATAGCAGCTCGGAATCATACCGGGAGGCATGTTGGGAAACTCCTTTGGCAACATGTAGTTCTCGAGATAGCACTTCTCCACTGCAGTACTGCCGGTCAGAAAGCGGGCAGCCTGGGCCGTAAAGAAGCTATCACTAAGCCACCCAGCGCGCTCTCGCGACGGACAATCTGTGAAAAAATCTACGGCGTTGGCACGGTAGGTTTCCCGGCCGGCAGCGAAAAGATCGTTCAGCATTGCATCTTCTGAACAAAAGTGTGCCGTCCAGACGTCTGGCGCGGTGTACTCTCGCAGATACACCCGTCTGATCTCGCAGTCTCCTTCGAGAATCATCGGTTTTAAAAAGCGCAGGACATAGGGCTCGAAGGTTTCAAGAGTGTAATCACCCGGGGCCAGCGTATAGGCCACAACATTCACGCACATCAAACGCTTGAAATCGACATCCCCATTTATGAGGGTTTCGTCAAAAGTCAGGTAGAGTTTGGTTGGCGAGTGCACTTTGACACTGACCCCGAAGAAGCCTGTAAGATTTGTTCCAAAATCAAATATCTTGAAATGATTAGTTCCAATCTGAAGTGATGCCTCCGGGTCATACTGCATATCAATCCGGTTGTTCGTCGTAGTTTTCGTCTTTTGCAGCTCGAGGTAGGGAATGGTTGTTAAGTCGGTCCAGGCATATCCGAGCATTAGTGGTCCGATCCTGGCAGCCGAGGGGATAGATTTGTCGTCGGCGAGGCTCTTGGGTGCAATACCACTCCAATCGAACTCTCCTTCAGCTGCAATGAATTGCGGCTGACGCTTCCAATATGCAGGATAGGGCACACGGCGCGGAATGAGAGTTCGTATCTCAGATGTCGCGCAGGGCACCGAGTCAAGCGGGGCGTCGTCGCGCTCTCGCCATGTTACAGATGAGGGCTCCATGTTATAAGCCTCTGAGAAAGCTCGTTGGAACGAGTAGCGTTGGACCTTCTTTATACGTTCCCTAAGAATTTGAGCCTGAAAGGGCGCGCCGCTCCCGCCTGTTGACGCGAGTACGGTTGAATCAGTTGCGATTTCGGCCTGGAGAAAAGAAGGCTGATTCAAAACATAATAACTATTGATGTTATATCCAGCGACTTCAATACAGACGAAGTTTACACCGGTGATTAATAGAGGTGTGATTTCCCAAAAATCCTGGCGAAAATAGCCCAGCGGACCACGCGCTGGCCCACTCGCATGGAACCTTCCATTCAAATAGATCCTATAGAGAGTAGAGCCCGCCGTGCGAAGGTACACACGCGCCCCAGATGGGGCATGAAAGGCGGCGCGGAATCCAACAAAGAGATTCATCTCCTTATCGAGCCCGTCAGGCCAGACAGGCTGAGCCGATAGGAAGGCATCCTGCCGGTTTGTGCTCTCAGTCAGGCCATGGGCATCGTCGGTAGAGGCAACGGCGTGCACGGGCAGTGCAGCAGAAACAAGAGTGGCCGCAATAGTGCCGCCCAGGAATGCGCGACGGCTCGATTTATTCTTTCCCTGTCCGGAATTCAAACGGATCTCCTTCCATTTTGAGAGAAAATCGATCGGTCGAACGCTTGCTTAGTGAGGGCGGGGAAGTGCGTATGCCTGGATTCGCTTGAATTCGCGAACGGGAGCAGCAGGCACACATGCATTCAGGGTAAAGGATTGATTTGCGCCCTCGCGGCGCATTGTGGAAAGGCGAGTGTTCCGATGGGGCGTGGACAATCGGGCGCTGGAATAACCCCAAGCACGCCTTGCCGGAGGGCAATATGCACCTGCCCCTCAGCCAATTCTTCCTTGTTCCCATTCACGGTCACGCTCGTGATTTGCCGGAGAAAGACAAGGCTATGAGAGGAGCAATGAGAAATTGGTTCGCATGCAAAGGTATCGCAGCTGAGATGAAACTGCGCCCTCAGAGATCCGGCAACACTGTGAGCGGATTTGTTGCCGGCGAGTTGCCGCCCAGAAGTGCGGACTGTGCCACCAGCGCAGCCGTGTAATCGGGTTGCCACTGCGGATGCGGCAGATCCGGCATCGGCCTGGCCTGAAAGAGCCGCTTGCATTGCCGGGCCGTCCATCGCGCCCAGTTCTGAGATTTCCGGCGCCGCGCGCTGTCTGCGGAAATTCCCGTACCGGCGTACATCTGCCGGTAGAGCTTGGACAGAAAGATAAACCCGATCCTCGCCCGCACCGTTGGCGTACAGGCGGATCGCTCCCAGATGGCGCTCCACGTATAGAATCGGTCCCAGACGCCCTGGGTGCGGCGCCGAATCTCATCGGCGCTCATGGTGGGGTGGGGCGTAAACATCTTGGGCCGCACTGCGCTGGGGATGAGCCAGTAGCGCGTAATGGGTATGTCGCCCACCATAGCTGGATTTTCCGCCTGCTGCTTTTCCCATCGTCCGAAGTCGACGGTTCCCGGGAACGGCGTCATCATCACAAACTGGGCAAAGGTCACGCCCGCCTTCTTGGCCATTTCCACCGTGGCGTCGAAGGTCGCCGGCCGGTCCGTGGGCAGGCCAAAAATAAACGAGCCCAGGACGTGAACTCCGTGCTTGCGGAAGGTCTGCAACTGACGCGCCAGCGCTTCTCCGGAGTAGTTCCAGTCCTTGTAAACGGCCTTCAGCCCCTCAGGGGTCACGGCTTCCACGCCCACCAGCGCGCCTTTGATATTCGCCCGCCGCATGGCGTCCAGGTACTCGCCGTCTTCCCCCGCCTCCATGGTGATCTGCGTAAAGAACACCATGTCCTTGGGCAGCTTGGCCAGCTCTTCCATCAGATGGAAGCGGTCGGCGCGGATGGCGCTCAGTTGTTCCAGTTTGGCCATGTTGTTTTGTTCGCGGGCCAGTCGCAGATCGGTCAGCGTGACCGGATAGAAATTATCGTCGGCCAATGCGATGAAGCGAAAACCCATGCGCCGCAGGGTCACGATCTCATCGACCACACTTTGAAAGCGGCGCTGCCGCGGCTGCTGTCCGTCTGTCCGCCACACGCTGCAGAACGAGCAGTGCTTGGGGCATCCGCGAATGGTCTGCACCGAGGCCCACATGTATTTTTCCGGTTGCATCAGGTCCCAGCGAGCCGGCAGAAAATCGGTGCCTGCAATTCGCCCGCCGTCATAAACGCTCTCCGGATGTCCCGCTGCGCAGTCTGCCACCACCCGCGCCCAGACAACATCGCCGTCGCCCTTGACCACGGCATGGCCTTCACCGCGCTCCAGAGCTTCTTCAGGAAACAAGGTGGCGTGGATGCCTCCGTAGACCACCCAGGCGCCGCGCGCGCGCGCCATCCGCCCCACCTGGTATCCGCGCAGAGCATTGCCAGTGTGAACGCTGATGCCCACCAGGTCGCCGGCCTCGATCCTTTCAGGATCGATCGGCTCCAAAGACTCGTCGGTCAGGATCGGATCGCCTGCGCTCTGTGGGGTTGCCGCCGCCAACACAAACAGCCAGCGCGGCGTGATCACTGCCGTGCCAAAGGAGTGGTCGCTGGGATTGACCAGGTGGACTTTCATCGGTAGCAAGCCTTTCCTCGTGCCTGAGCAGCTATTTCTCAGAGAGCGCATGGACCATGGACGAGGGGCTTGCGTGGTTTGGGGACCCAACGCGGGCGGTCGGCCTCGGGACCACTCACCGAAGTACAGCTCCTATCATAGTCCGCCCGTCGGTCAGGACGTCAAGCGGCGAAGCCATTAATTGGTTCTTTTCTCGTGGGAAGCCGCTGTCCGGTCGCGGTTCCCGCCACCGCAGGCTGGAATTGGACATTGATTTTGCAAGTTTCGTTGCCGACAACGGTGACGGGCAAATTGCTGGGGGCAGTCGAAATGTGAAGCGCTGACGCGCTGCCAAGACGACCTTGTTAAAACCGGCTGGCCACCGCCCACCATACGAACACCCAGATGGGCACGCAAAGAACGACACCCAGAAGTATTCCCCGCGCAAAGCGAATCCGATCCGGACGCGACAGCACGTCGGGAATCCGTTCGCGTTCTTCCGAAATCACCAAGAACGGCAGGGATGACCCAAAAGAGCCCTCACTGCGCGTCTGCCTCGTCCTTTGCATCGCACCACGCTCAATGAGGATGGGTCTAGCAGTTGAATGTCCATACAAGTTTCCCATAATTAAGAGGCGGGTAACCTTTCCTCGTCCAAATTGTGTACCTCTTCCTGTACCCCTCATTCGCGGGCGTTTTGATCACTTTGCACGATCGGGATGGATTCCGGTTCAAGCCGTACCATTGACCGATGAGCAATGGTTGTGACCGCAGCTCGACCTTTCCTCGATAGAATCACAGCGGATGCGACTTGTCCTATGACCGCGGGCACAGCCGCCATTGGGCGTGGCGGCGACGGTGGAAAGGTATCGCCCAGCCGGAGCGCCGCGGCCAGCATCAGAACCTGCTCGACGGTATCCGGCGCCTGCCCGAAGAATCAGTTGCAGTGGGCGACTAGCTTAGAAATATTCTAGGGAATCCCGGCGGCCGTTAAGAGAGCATTGCGCATGGAGAATTGATGCCGACGCATCGCGCATACGCACTCCAGGAGGTTAGAGAGAGAAGCCGCCGGAAATCTCGTCGTCAGGCCACATCGGTAGGGAAAGCTACCTCAAACGTAGTGCCCGAGTGCACTGTACTGGCAACGGACAGACGCGCGCGATGTTTCTCGGCGATCCATTTGGCAATGGAGAGTCCCAGGGCGCTGTCCTCGACCTGGCCGTGCGAGGGATCCGCACGTCGGTGCCCCATCCTTCCTCGATCACTTGGTCATGTAGTCGTCGGCACCGGCGTCGAGCCCGCGCACCACATCTTCAATGAAATCGCGCGCGGAAACAATGATGGACTGCGTGCGCATGCGCCCTTCGCGCAACTTACGGATTACGGTAAACCCGTCCATCCGCGGCAACATCACGTCCAGCAGCATCACGTCGTAGGCATCGGTTCTGCCCAGGCGTAGCGCTCCTTCGCCGTCGTACGCAAAAGCGCGCACAGGTGGATGTGCAAGGGAGTTACTACCTTGGTAAAGGATTCACCTTCACCGTCTCGGGAGAGAACTTGAATACCGCGCCGTTGGGCTTCTATAACGGAAGCAAATACGTCGGCCCAACAATCGGGATCGCGATGACGGGGAAGTTCGGAAGTGCAATGAGAATCGAAGCCGCCCTACGCGCCGCTCGACACCACCTGTATTCTCCGCTTCTCCTGAATCATCGCGGTGTCGTGCACGGTGCACAGGATTGGGAACGAGTCGGCCAGGGTTGATAACGAGAAGCCCGCGATGGGATAGCGCGGAACTGTTCTGTCGAAGTAATCGGAAGCCATTTTGTGAACAAAACGGAAGCATATGCCGATTGCACAGGGTGGTTATTGGCCAAGATGAATCGCTTTCTCCACGAGAACTGATCGCGAAGACTCACCCACTTTAAATTGATATGTTCCATTCCAAAGCTTCCAATCGTGAGTATCTTCGCTCCAGGCAGCGAGTTGCTGCAGTGGTACTCCAATCCCCACGATTTTAGTTTCCCCCGGAGCGAGAACGACTCTCTCGAATCCTTTTAGTTGCATGGGCCCCTCCTGGGCGCCTGCGGGTTCCCCAACATATACCTGCACCACGTCCGAGCCTTTGCGCATTCCGGTATTTGCTACCTTGACGCTGACCATAACGGAGTTCTCGCCGCGCTGCAGTGTTAGATCGCTGAACGAAAACCGGGTAAACGACAGGCCGAATCCAAATGGGAACAGAGGAATCTGATTGTGCTGGTCATACCATCGATAACCGACAAGAACGCTCTCATCGAAGTGGACGGTGCCATTTACTCCGGGGTATTGGTCAGGCTTTACGCCGGGACCTTGCTCAGCACTGGCTGGAAACGTCATCGGCAGCCGACCGCCGGGATCGGCATCGCCGAAGAGCACCGAGGCGATGCCGGCTCCGCTCTCCTGCCCTGCATACCAAGCCTCCAGAACGGCATCGACCTTATCGAGCCACGGCATGGAAACCGGCGTGGATGTATTGAGCACGACGACGGTGTGCCGGGCTTTGGCTGCCACGGCTTCGATAATTTCGTCCTGGTTACCAGGCAAAGCGAGCGCCGTCTTATCCATGCCTTCGCCGAGTTGCTCGCCAGCGAAGACGATGGCTAAATCCGCAGATTCGGCAGCTTCTAAAGCAGCACGCATTTCCAGGGGGGCAGGGGGCTGCCAGCCCAAATGAACTGCGCTCCCAAGTGCGGCATAGTCGTTTGAATGTTCGACAACAATCTTGACGGGCTTTGAGGCGATGAGCCGATCCATGCCGAATGCCGTGGTCTTGAAGTTGACATGGTCGTACTGCGCAATAAGCTTTCCATCAATGAGCAACTTCGCGCTGCCCGCGCCATCAAGAGAAAAAACGTATTCACCCGTCGAGGGCGGAGTGAGAGTGCCGCTCCAGCGCGCGGACCATGACAGTTGGGGAGGACCGAAGGAACGAACCTCCGGGCCAAGTTCCGGCGCCGGAAGGCCATTCACGTCAACGTCTGAGTCGACGCGAGTAAGTGCGGGATCTCCGCTCAGGTTTCCGCTGCGGTAATAGCTGGCCGTGAGACCATGTCCCGAACCTGGCGATGGAGTGAGAACATCTCCCCCAAGGAGCGGCAACGGCCTGATACCCGCGCCCACACTGTGATAGCTGACCTTGATCGAAGACCCTGCGCGCGAAGCTATAGCTTCTGACGGCACGCTGAGTTTTTCGACATAAACGGTCGGGCCCTGTTCTCCGATTACCGCCTGCGGTCCCGCTGCAATGCCGATTACCGCAATGCTTTTTACCTTTTCAGGCGAGATCGGCAACACGTGGTTCTTATTCTTGAGCAGTACGGATGCTTCTACGATCATGCGCCGGGCGAGCGCCAGGTGTTCGCTGCTTGAAACGTGCGCTTCAGGATTGCCCGTTGCACGCTGGTCGTAGATTCCCAGCTTGAAGATCGGGAAAAGAGCCTTGTACACCATGGAGTCGATAGACTGCTCGGAAAGCTGACCGCGCGCCATCATGTCGCGGAGGGTTTTTTCCGACCCAAGGAATGTGACGCCCGCTTTTTGCGCCAGCACCGGATCGTGCAGCGCAAAGACAGCATCCGGTGTAATGGCTCCGGCGAAACCCCATTTGTCGAGTTCGCTGAGGACCTTCTGGTCATTGCACGCGAAGATGCCGTTGATCTGGTTGTAAGCGCACATTACGCCGGCTGCGCCGCCGGCCTCAATAGCCTCGCGAAAACCCGAAAAGTAGATCTCGTGCAGTGCGCGTTCCGGGATGATCTCGTCGATGCCGGTGAACTTCGGGAAATGTCCGATGCGGTCCCAGTCCTGGTCGTTCGCGGCAAAGTGCTTGATCATTGCGATGACATGGCCCTGCTGTATCGCCACGACCTCCGCGGCGGCCAACTGACCGTTGAGGTACGGGTCTTCTCCGAACGTTTCCGCGCTACGACCCCAGTGCCACGTGCGCATGATGTTCAGCGTGGGGGCGATGATCTCAGAAGATCCTTTTGCGCGCCATTCCTCGGCAAGCGCGGAACCGAATTCCGCAGCAAGATGACGGTCCCATGTAGCTGCGAGTGCGATCTCATTGGGAAAGGCGGTCACACCGAGAGCGGACGGACGCGGCGGGCCCGGGAATGGGCCCATGGCGTATCCGTTCGGGCCATCGTTGGGATTGAGCGCTGGAATCTGAAAACGATTTTCGGCGGGCTTTCCCAGCGTTGAACTCAGTTGCTGGATCTTGTCGTCCAGCGACATGGCCCGAATCAGTTCCAGCGTTCTGCACTCAGGTGTTTGGTTTATGTCGCGCCACGGCTGTGCGGAAACCGAAGCCTTGCAATCTCCAAATGAGGGATGAGCAGGGCTCTGTGCGTGCCCCACGCAGGAAAGACTCGCGCCAATTGCCACTGGGACAATCAGCTTCTCTAGAACGTCAAACAGCCATCCACATCTCATCATTGTCAGACCTGCCCCAGCTCATTGTCAGACCTGCCCCAGCTTCGATTCGAATGTTCGAAACTTCGAATCCGACTTGTCGAAGACCAGTCGTTGCTCTGAGTCGCCGAAGGTACTGTGCGATTCCACCAGTTCAACAAGCCGCCTTCTGTCGCCAGACAAAAAGAAGCGCCGCTGCGTCCTTGTCAGTCCCCCGAATCCTGCCCCGGGCTCGTTCACCAGCAACGTTTCCCCCTGCCATTGTGCCGAGACTATAAGTTGAGTATCAGGCATAGTGGGCACGAAGGCATGTTGAGATGATTCGTGAGCCCCGCCATCGATCCGCATGTCAAGCTCTGTTTTCGATCTTGGCAGTCCAAACATCGCATCTCCGGGGCTCTCCGCTGTCGTGGTTAACGCCATCGGATCTCCCACTATCTTCAAACGCAGGACAAGGGTAGCGGCAAGATGCTGGAGCGGTACAGTCACGTCCGCATGGAAGCCAAGCGCAAGGCCGTGGAATCCCTCTCAAAAGGCACTGGAATGATGGGTTATGACACAAACCGTGACACAAATAATCGGGGATTGACCATTCGCCCTGTCTAAACTATTGATAAATAATGGTAGGCACGACTGGATTCGAACCAGCGACCTCTTCCGTGTCAAGGAAGCGCTCTAACCAACTGAGCTACGCGCCTTCATCGCAATATGGACTAGTCTATCAGGATCACAACACGGCGGAAAGCGGGGCAATGACTCCGCGCGCTTTTCCGTTCATCGTCGCTTGGCGCCGGTGCGCAGCAAAACGGTGAGTGGTCTGCGGGGTTCGCTTTAGGCTCCGGTCGGGGCGCCTGGATCGCGCTGCCCGGTTGCCACGGCTCAAATCGCATTGTCAAATCTGGGATGCTGGCGTGAGCCCGCGGCCGCTAGATCCCCAGCTTGCGCACTTCATCGTTATAGTACTTGCGGTACAGAATCTCCCACTCCTGAGAACCCTCGAGGATGATCTTGCGCTGGCTGGCGATCTTCTGCCGCGCGGAGGTGTCGATCTTGGCCTCTTCCATCAGCAAACCCTCGAGAATCTTGCGCGCCTCCTGGCGAATGGTGTTGCGATCTTCCATGAAGCCCACCTGGTCAATGTCGGCCAGGGTGTCGGCCACGGTGTGGGCCAACTTGTTGAGCTTGTCGCGGCTGACCCTCATAGCACCGCCTTATACTTCTTGGCCAATTCGGTCTTCACCTTTTTGAACATCTCGGCATACTGCGCGCCGGACTTGCGCATTTCGTCGGAGTACGCCTCCAGGATCACGCGCACTTCGTCGTTGATGCGGTCTTCGAGCGAAAGCTCTTCGAGCAGCGCCTCGTTCACGCGTGTCTCCACCGTCTTCACTTCGCTGGCGGTGATCAACTTCGCGTCGATGAGCTGCTTGACCGTGCGGCGGGCCAGATACCCAATGTAATCGCGGGAATAAATCATGAGTGTAAGGCTCAGGATACCGCATCGACCCGCATCGTGTACACCCGTAAGCCGTTGCGCCGGTTTAGCGCCGGTGCGCACAGCTTTTCGCGTTCAGGCACTCATCGGCAATGCGCAGCCGTTCCACCGGCCGGCCGCCCACCAGGTGCTCGCGCACAATCTGCTCGGCATCTTCAGGCCGCACCCCTCCGTACCACACCGCCTCCGGGTAGACCACCACCGTGGGCCCGTGCTCGCACTGGTCCAGGCAGCCGGATTTATTGATGCGCACCCGCCCCGCCAGTCCGGCTTCTTTGGTCAACTGATTCAGCCGCGCATGCAGTTCGCTCTTACCGTCGCTGGTGCAGGAAGGCCGCGGTGCATCGGCAGGCCGCGTATTGTGGCAGACAAAAACATGACGTTCAAATGGGGGCAACGGGATTCTCCGTGGGGAAGTGAAGTCTTCTGATTCCAGAGTAAAGCCTGGGCCACGCTGCCCGCCCAGCCTGTTTGTCACAAAGTTCCCCGCCCGGCAGCCCCATCTGCGAGAATGATGGTTTGACTATGAGCACGGATAATCTTCTGTCCCTAAAAGACGACATGGTGGCCTTCATCGAGGGCCATGGGCTTCACCGCCTTCCCGGCTATGTCACCGAGGACATCCCCTCCATCCTCTGGGAAGGCCAGGATAATCCCGACGCATGGAAGGATTTCGTCGAGATGGCGAAGCATGTGGGCGCGGCCTTTGTCACCTTCAGCGAGATGACGCTGGATCGCCAGGAACTAGATGCCCTCATCGATCAGGCCAGCGAAATGAACTTCCCCGACGAAGAGGCTGCGGAACTGGTCGAGGCCAAGTGGCTGCGCAAATACGCGGGCATGGTCGGCTACATCCAGCTGGGCTTCGTTTACCAGGGCCTTGTCTTTCTCCATGAAACCACGACGGAGTGGTACGAGCGCTTCCAGACACTGGTCGAAGATATCGAAAGTTTCCAGGATATTGTCATCGACGATTCCGACCGGGACGACGAGGACGAATAAGGCGTGAGCGCAGCCGCTACGCAGGCTGAAACCTCCATGCCCCGGCGGCCACGGCAGCGCTGGATCATTGCCGAGTTAAATCCCGAGGCGGCAATCTTGGCCCAGCAGGCGCGCGTGCCCCACGCTGTGGCTGAGATGCTGCTTGCCCGCGGCGTAAGCAGCGCCACACAGGCGTTCGCATTTCTCAATCCCGAGCCGGCGCATCTGCACGATCCTAATCTCATGCTCGGCATGCCGGCTGCCGTGCAGCGGCTGGAGCGCGCCATTGCTGAAAAGCAGCCCATCCTGCTCTACGGCGATTACGACGTGGACGGCACCACCGCCGTGGTCCTGCTCAAGACCGCCATTGAGATGCTGGGTGGCCAGGTCAGCTTCCATGTGCCGCACCGGCTGCACGAAGGCTACGGCATGCAATCGACCGTGCTTGAAGAGGCTTACGCCCGGGGCGCGCGCCTGGTCATCACCGTTGACACCGGCATGAGAGCCTTTGCCGAAGCACAAACAGCGCGCCGTCTCGGACTCGACCTCATTATTACCGACCATCATCTGCTTGAAGCCGGCGACGCCGTTCCCGATGCGCACGCCATCCTCAACCCCAACCAACCCGGCTGCCCTTACCCTGAGAAGTCTCTGTGCGGCGCGGCCATCGCGCTCAAGCTGGCCCAGGCGCTGCTGGAGCGCCGCGACCCGCTGCGCATGAGGGAAAAAATACTGCCCAGCTTTCTCAAAATGGCAGCCATTGCCACCATTGCTGACGCCGTGCCGCTGCGTGGGGAGAACCGCGTCATCGCGGCCCTCGGCCTGCGTGAACTGAGCCGGCCCGTGGGCGCGGGCCTGCGCGCCCTCTTCGCTGCCGCCGCGCTCGATCCCGCCGCCAAACAGCTCACCGGCTTTGACATCGCCTTTCGCCTCGCCCCGCGCATCAACGCCGCGGGACGCATGGATGTGGCCTCTGACGTCATCGAGCTTTTTTCGACGCGCGACGCAGCTCGCGCCGCCGAGTTAGCCGGCAAACTGGAGCGGCTTAATCGCGAGCGCCGCGAAGTGGAAGCGGCCGCTCTTAAGCTCATCGAAGCACGCCTCGAACACGACACCGAAATTGCCGGCGATCGTCTGCTGGTTCTCGAGGGCGACGGCTGGCACCGCGGCATCATCGGCATTCTGGCCTCGCGCGTGGTAGAGCGCACCGCCAAGCCAACCATTGTGGTCAGTGTCGAAGACGGCCCCAATGGCAGAATCGCCCACGGCTCCGGCCGCTCCATCGAGGGATTCATGTTGCTCGAAGCGATTGAGACCTGCGCCGATCTCTTCACCCGTTTTGGTGGTCACGCCTTCGCTGTCGGCTTCGCCATGCCGGCTGAAGCCCTGCCCGAGCTTAAGCGCCGTCTGCTTCTGCACTCTGAAGAGCGCTTGGCCGCCCGCGAGCCGGAGCGCTTGCTGCACGTTCACGCCGAGCTTCCGCTGGACCGCATCACGCCGGTCTTCGCCGGCTGGCTGCGCAAGCTTGAGCCCTTTGGCCACGGCAACCCGGAGCCGGTCTTCGTCGCCCGCGGCGTGCGCGTGCTGGGCCCGCCACGCACCATGAAAGACTGTCACATCCGCCTGGAATTATCACGAATCGATCAATCGGGCCTTGAGGACTCTCGCGAACTCGTCAGCTCAGCCCCGGCGCGTGCCGGCTCCAGCACATCCATCCGGGCCGTTGGCTGGAACCTCGCCCACCGCGCCGCCGAGCTGGCCGTCGCGCAGGGCAGCCTCATCGATCTCGCCTATCGCATTCGCGAAAACCCGGACCCCGATTACGGTGGCCTCGAAGTAGAAATTCTGGGCATGGAGCCCGCGGCAGCCGTCCAGGCAGTTTCAGCGCAATAGCTTTTTCTCACCGGGCGCCGACACACCGTGTTACTTTCATCGCGCAAAGCTTTCGTAATCGCGAACCAAAGCTGAAGGAGTTAGGCAGGCGCATCCAACCGCATACTATATGTCCAGGGGAGTTTGAATGTTTTCTCGCCTTGTTGGGATTTCCTCGCTTGCCGTTGCTGCCTGCGCTTTGACGGCAGTTGGCCAGAAAGACGATGCGCGGCGCATCAACCAGATTCAGGTTATCGGCACCCATAACAGCTATCATGCGGGGTTTGGTCCGAGCGTGGAAAAGCTGTGGCAATTGAAAAACCCTGCCGCCTTCGCAGGCTTGGACTATAAGCATCAGCCGTTGACGCAGCAGTTGGACAGCGGCGTGCGCCAGATCGAGCTCGATATTTTCGCCGACCGTAAGGGCGGCCGTTACGCGCATCCTGCAGGCGAGGCCATGACCGCTGCGGCGCATCTGCCTGCCGACCCCCCCTTCGATCCCCACGGCGTGATGGAAAAGCCGGGCTTCAAGGTGATGCACGAGCAGGACATCGACTATCGCAGCATTTGCCAGCCCTTCACTGCGTGCCTCGCGGAGGTACGCAGGTGGTCGCACGCGCACCCGCAGCACATTCCCGTCTTCATCCTGGTTGAAACCAAGCAAGGTGCGCCGCGTCCGGGTGTTCAAGTGACGGTGCCGGAGCCGTTCACTTCAAGCACCTTCGATGCCCTCGATGCGGAGATTCGTTCCGTATTCCAACCCAGCGAAATCATTACGCCCGATGACGTGCGCGGCCATTACAGCACGCTCAACCAGGCGGTGCTCGCCGGTAACTGGCCCGCCCTGGCCAGTGCTCGCGGCAAGGTGATTTTCCTCATGGACCAGCGTCCGATGGGTCCGATTTATCTCGCCGGGCACCCCTCTTTGCGCGGCCGCGTGCTGTTCACAAATTCTGAGCCCGGCGAGCCCGACGCTGCTTTCATCGAGCGGAATGATGGTCCGGCAGCGGACATCATGAAGTTGGTGAGAAAGGGGTACCTGGTGCGGACACGCACGGACGCGGACACGCAGGAAGCCCGCACGGACCATACCGCGCGGCGCGACGCCATGATGGCCAGCGGCGCACAGATATTGAGCACCGATTACCCGGTGAATGAGCCTGCACGCTGGGCCGGGCACTATGTGGTCACTCTTCCCGGCCAAGTTGCCGCGCGCGTCAACCCGGTCAATGCTCCCGTTAAGCTGCGGAGCGAATCGTTACGATAGGAAAACCAATCGTCTGCGCGGAGAAAGCCCGCCGCCCCAGAGCTCAACAACACGTCTTGGCTGAATCTGGTTGTCCGGATCACTCCTGGCGCAGAGCCGTCAGTGGATCGATGCGTGACGCCCGCCTTGCCGGCACGTAGCCTGCCACCAGGGCCACCGCGGTGAGCAGGATTACCATGCCTGCGTAGGTTGTGCTGTCCCATGGCGAGGTGTTGAACAGCAGTGCCGTAATCAGCCTGGCCAGCCCCAGCGAAGCCACTGTGCCAAACACGATTCCTGCCGCTGCCAGCCGTAGCGTCTTGCTCAAGACATCTGCCTGAACGCGGCCCATGCTTGCTCCCAGGGCCATGCGAATGCCGATCTCCTGAGTTCGCTGTGTGACTGCGTAGGAGATGACACCATAAATTCCAACTGCCGCCAGCAGCAGCCCCAGCACAGCAAAGCCGGCCACCAGCACCATGAAGAACCGCCGCGGCGAGTTGGCGCGATCCACCAGCATCTGGATGGGCCGGAACTCAGCGGCCGTCTGGTTGGGATTCAGCTCGCGCAGCGCGTGCAGCACACTCGATGCCAGCGCAGACGGCGGCAGCTGGGTGCGTATCACCACCTCCGTACCTGCAGGACCGGCCTGTGTGGTGGGATAGTAAATCTGCCAGCCCCCCTCGCCTTCGATGCTCTCCGCGCGCACATCGTCGGCCACGCCCACAATCCGCATACCGTCGATAATCTGGCCCACCGCATCGCTTCCTGGCCAATTCGCCAGCTTGGCCAGGTAACTGGCGAACGACCGGCTAATGATCACCACGGGCCCGCTGTGCGGCCCGTCGTCCCAGGTGAAGTCGCGCCCGCGCACCCCGGTGCCCATGGCGCGGAGATACCCCGGCGACACCACATACACCAGCGGACTGGGGGGCATATCTTTGGGCGGCTGGATGCCCTGGGGCAACGGCGTGCCCCACGAACGGTTCTGGCCCAGCGGCAGAAAGTCCGTGATGCCGGCGGCCTCCACGCCGGGAATCGCGCTCACGCGCGCCAGAATCTGCTGATAAGCCACCATGCGCCGATGGATAATCGTGTCGTTTGATGCCCCAAAGTCGTTGTAGTCCACCTTCATCGCGGCGGCGCGGCTGGGTTCAAAGCCCAGGTCCACATCAAGCACCTTCATAAAGCTGCGCAGCAGCAGCCCCGAGCCCACCAGCAGCATGCAGGCCAGCGCCACCTCGGAGACGACCAGAACGGTGCGCAGCCGATCCTGCTTCCGGCTTTGGCCCGCGCCGGGGCCGGAATCCTTAAGCGTCATAAACAGATTGCCTCCGGCCATGCGAAGACCGGGAATGAGACCGAAAAATACCGCGGCAACAACGGCGATCAGCACGGTCCACCCCAGCGCCGCTGCGTTGATGCGCAGCGTGTTCAAGAGCGGCAGCGCAATCGAACCCTGCTGCGCCAACCACGCCAGCAGCGCACCGGCCAACACCAGCCCCAGAACGGCTCCGGCGCCAGAGAGCACAAAGCTCTCCGTCAGTAATTGCCGCGCGATGCGCGCGCGGCTCGCGCCCAGGGCCCCGCGCAGCGCGAACTCCTTTGCCCGTGCCGCGGCCCGCGCCAGCAGCAGGTTCGAAAGATTCACGCAGGCGATCAGCAGAATCATCCCCACCGCACCCCACAGCACCAGCAGCGCGCGGTGCAGCCGGCCACTCACATACTCCTTCAGCGGCACGGGAACCACGTGATTCCTGTACGCCCCGCATGTGTCCGGTTGCTTGTTGTTCCGGCACATCGAAGGCGCAACACGGCGCGCATCTTCCTCGGCCTGCGCCAGCGTGACGCCGGGTTTCATGCGGCCGATGAGGGTGATGATGTTGCCCCAGTCGCGCGGGGGCCCGTATAGATCCAGCGGCGTGATGGCGTCGATCTTGGCGCCGGGCGAAAACACCGCGCCAAAATCGAACCACGCCGGCAGCACGCCAATCACTGTGGTCTGCTTGCCGTCCATGTCGAACGCTTTGCCAACAATCGCCGGATCGGCATTGAACTGCCGGCGCCACCACGCATGGGTCAGCAGCACTACCGGCGGCGCGCCGTGGCGGGCATCGGCCGCGGTGAACAGGCGCCCCCTGGCGGGCTGCACGCCGAGGACCTGAAAGAAATTTGCAACCACATCGATGCTGGTGGCTGGAATCGGCGCGCCCCCCAGGCTGAGGCTCAAGTTGTCAGGGCTTGAGAATGCGAAATAGCCGGTCACGTCCTGGTAAGAGCGGCTCTTCGCGCGGAATGTGTCGTAGGCGTCGGTCGAGTACGTGGCGCAGGACATGCCGCACTTGCTCGGAGGCGGCGCGATCCATGCCAACTGCTGCGCATCCGGAAACGGCAGCGGCCGCAGGAGCAGTGTGTTGACCACGCTGAAAACGGCCACATTCGCACCGATGCCCAGAGCCAGAATCAGCACCGCCGCCGCGGTAAATCCGCGCTCCCGGCTCAGCGTCCGCAGCCCATAGCGCAGATCCTGCATCAGGATCTCCAGCCCCGGCAATCCCCGTGCTTCGCGCTGCCGCTCGTGGGCCTGGGCCACGCCGCCGAAACGGAGCAGCGCCTGGCGCCGCGCCTCATCCGCAGGGAGTCCGCGCTGCAGATTCTCCTCTGTCGCCATCTCCAGGTGCGCGGCCACCTCGGCGTCAAGCTCCATGTCCAGCCTGCGCCGGGTAAGCATGGCCCGCACACGCTCCCAAAAACGCCTCAGCCCGCTCATGCCTCACCCTTCCCATCCATCGCCAGCACGCGATCCATCACCCCCGCCAGCCGCTCCCAGTGGCGCGCGTCATCGGCCAGCTGCCTGCGTCCGGTCTTGGTGATCGCATAAAACTTCGCCTTGCGGTTGTTGCCGGAGGTCCCCCAGTTCGCGTGAATCCATCCCCGCTGTTGTAGCCGTACCAGTGAGGCGTAAATCGTCCCCTGGTTCAGCAGCACCTCGTCCCCGCTTGCCTGCTCAATGCGCCGGGCAATTCCGTAGCCGTGCATTTCGCCCATTGAGGCAAGGGTTTTCAGCACCATCAGGTCCAGCGTTCCCTGCAAAAGATCCAGCTTTCCCATGCGCTTCATTTCTCCTGTGGCGTAGCCACATAAGTATGCCACAGATATGTGGTGAAGCCACAGGAGTTCAACTAGTCATACGTGCATTCCTGTTCCACGGTTCATTTTTGTTTTAGGGCAGATTTCGGGTTCGCCAGATGTATCGCTGCCCGCGAGCCGGCCTGAAACGCAGCAAGGCCCACGGCGAACCGTGGGCCTTGCCGTTGCAGAATCGCTCGTTTACCGCTTGTCGCGGGAATCATTGCGCGGCTGCGGGTGTTCCGCGGGCCGCGCCGCCGGCCGCGCCTGCTGTTGCGGGCGTTGCTGCTGCATCGGGCGTGATTGCTCCTGTGGGCGTTGCTGCTGCATAGGCCGTGATTCCTGTTGCGGGCGCTGCTGCTGCATGGGCCGTGACTGCTCCTGTGGGCGCTGCTGCTGCATGGGCCGTGATTCCTGTTGCGGGCGTTGCTGCTGCATAGGCCTTGCCTGTGACTGTACGCCGCGGTACTGGGTAACGCTGCCGCGACCGGCTTCCGTGTTGCCGCGGTTGGTTGTGGTCAGGGGACGGCTGACCGCCACCTGGCTGGGATGACCATGGTTCACGTTGTAATAGGCGCCGCGGTTTTGCTGCGCCGCCTGCATGTGCTGCGTCTGCGCCGCGGTCGCGCCCATGTGCCGATCGTTCAGGTACGAGCGTTCCTGCGCGGTAGGCGCGTGATTGATGCCACCCGGCCCGCCGCTGAAGGCCACATGCCGATCGTTCACGATGGTGTTTCGCTCTACGATGGTGCGGTCAACGTAGACGCGGTTGCCCCATCCCCCGCCTTCGCCCACATGCATGACCGCAGAGTTATAGGCAAACACGCGGCCGCGCCATTCACCGCCGACGAATCCAATGCCCATATAACCGAAGCCGTAGTTCACGCCGCCATAGTAGCCCACGTGCGGACCCCAATAGCCGGGGTGCCAAACGTAAAGCCCTGCGCCCCAGCCCCAGTAACCAGGCGTCCAGAGCGCACCGTCATAGGGAGCCGGAACCCAGGCGCCCGGAACCCAGTAGTAGCCATCCGGTCCATAGGCCCAGTACCCCGGCGTCCACATCAGGCCGGGCTCGGGGCAAAGCGGTTGCGAGTAAACCAGCAGCGGGGGCGGGGCAAACCCGACGCTGATGAACACGCCCGCGTGCGATGTCGCGGGAATAAGGGAAACCAGAAACGCCACCAACAGCCAGCGAGCAGAACGCGCCCGATTCAAGGAACTTAGACGCAACTGTTCCAACCGCATAAGATACCTCCCTAAAGCTTCCTGAGAGCGGAACCCGCATGGATCCGCATCAGTCTATGCCAGATATCAACCCGACCCTCTGCCGGAAGTTGCCCCGGATCGCTGTCGAATGCCGGGGAAGTTCGCTCTAATCCGTAGCGAAATCCCCTTTACGCCCCGCGCCCTGGTTTTCCTGGTCCCTCGCTCCCTCGGTCCCGGCCTTCACCACACCCGGCACGAGTTCTGCGGATACATCGGCTGGCCCTTGCTGCAGTTGAAGGCCTTCCCAAACGCGTCGAAGTTCTGCACCGTACCGTTCACGCGCCATTTGCCGGGCGAGTGCGGATCGACCAGCGCCGACTGGCGCGCCGATGCGTCGCGCGTGTTCTGGCACCACACCTGCGCAAATCCGATAAAGTACCGCTGCGCTTCGGTGTAGCCATCGATCTTCTCGTCAATCGATTTGCCTTCGTCCTTGAGCGCGTCCAGCAGGGCCATGTACGCAATGCGCAGGCCGCCATTGTCGGCCGTGTTCTCGCCCAGCGTGAGATGCCCGTTCAGATGCACGGCCGGTGAATTGCCGTCGGCCGGCGCTGCCTCAAAGCCGCTGTACTCGTTGGCCACGCACTCGGTGCGCTCGTGGAATGCCTTCTCGTCGGAAGGTGTCCACCAGGTGCGCAAATTGCCTTTGCCGTCGAACTGCGAGCCCTGGTCGTCAAAGCCGTGCGTCATCTCGTGCCCGATGACCACGCCGATTCCACCAAAGTTCACTGCCGGATCGATGGTGGGATCGAAGAACGGAGGCTGCAGAATTCCAGCCGGAAAATTGATGTCGTTAAACGATGGGTCGTAGTAGGCATTCACCGTCGGCGGCGTCATGTCCCACTCCTTCTCGTCCACCGGCTTGCCCAGTTTGTTGTAGTTATAATTGCGGTCGTACACGGCCACCTGGTGCATCGTTGTGCACCCACTCCGCGCGGTACCACCTTCACGCTCGAGTAGTCGCGCCACTTGTCCGGGTAGCCGATCTTCTGGCGAATCATATCCAGCTTTTCCTGGGCTGCCTTTTTCGTGGCATCGCTCATCCACGGCGCGTCCTTGATGTCCTGCCCGAGCGCTTTCTCGAGATCGGCCACCAGCTTGTCCATGCTCTGCTTGGACGATGGCGGGAAATTCTGTTTCACCCAGTCCTGGCCCACCGCTTCGCCCAGCCCCCGATCGGTAGCCGCGGTGCACTGCCTCCAGCGCGGCATGGGCTCCTTCTGGCCCGCCAGCGTGCGGGAGAAGAAGGCAAAGTTCTCGTCAAAGAACGGCTTTGACAGTTCGCTGGCCTGCCCGTGCAGCGCGTGCCAGCGCAGATAGCTCTTCCACGCAGCCAGCGGGATATCCGTCAGCATTCCATTCAGAGCCTTGAAGTAATCCGGCGTGCTCACATTGAGCGTGTCGAAGGGCCGGATGCCGGTTTCCGTGAAGTACACATTCCACTCGAAGTTGGGCACCAGCTTCTGGAAGTCAGCGACGGTGTAAATGTGGTAGGTCTTCTGCGGATCGCGCAGGTCTGTGCGGCTCAGAAACGATTTTGCCATGGCGGTCTCAATCTTCATCACCGCATCGGCCTCCGTGGCCGCCTGCTCCGGCGTATCGCCGGCCAGCGTGAACATCTTCTTCATATGCGCTACATACTCTGTACGGATTTCAGCAAAATGCGGATTATCCACCAGGTAATAGTCGCGGTCGGGCAGGGAAGTCCCGCCCTGGTCGAGCTCGGCAATCTGCTTGGTCGAATCCTTTTCGTCCTGGGTCACACCGAATTCGAAGAAGCCGTCGGGCACGCCCTCATTTTCAAGCCTGCTCAGCAACTCCGGAATCTGCTGAATGCTGGTGATGGCATCAATCTGCTCCCAGGCCGGCTTGATGGGGTCGAACCCCAGCTTATCGATGGTCGCCGTATCCATGCACGAGGCGTAGAAGTCCCCGTACTGTTTCTGCAGCGCATCCTTGGGATCGTCGGCCGCAGCACTCAGGTCCTTCCACAGTAAATATTGATTTCTCTGCTGCAAGACTGAGAAGGACCGCACCCACACCGCGTGATCGGCAGGAATGGGACTGGTCTTGAGCCAGTTGCCGCATGCGTACTGGTAAAAGTCCACGCAGGGGTCCACGCTGGTGTCCATGGCTGCCGGGTCAAAGCTCTTCACCTCCGGTGGCGCGCTGGGCTTGGCTGTGTCGTTCTGCACCACGGGCGGCTGCGGCGCAGGTTGCGGAGCTGCGGGAACTTGCGCCAATGCCGTTGCGGCCGCCAGAACCAGAATTGAGGGAGCAAAACGTATAGCTTGCATCGGGAGTTTTCCTTTTGATCGGAGCGTGAGCCGGCCATAACGGTAAGCGCGCAAGCGCCTGCGCGAGAGCGACCGGGGTAACCATGCGTCAGCCAGGATGACCGGGCTGCGATGAGCAAAAGCCTACCATACCGGGTCCGAACCCCGGCGCGTCGCCAAAAATTCTCGAACCGCGCACATGGCCGTGTGATATACCATTCCGGTGCCGCCCGCGCCTGGAGCGCGGCCACCCGGCACCTGGAGGTTCCACGTGCGTACCCTGATGATCGTTGACCTGCCCCTCGAGCCGTTCAACACAGCAGTCCGAAATGGAACTGCGGGGGCGATGATGAAGAAAATTCTCGATGACGCAAAACCGGAGGCTGCCTACTTCTCCGAAATCGACGGCCGCCGCTGCGGCATCCTCGTTGTTGACCTTGCCAGTGCCGCGGATATTCCGCGCCTCGCAGAACCATGGTTTTTGACCTTCAATGCGGAAGTCAAAATTCGCCCTGCCATGACGCCGGAAGATCTCGCTCATTCCGACCTCTCCGCTCTGGGCAAGAAGTGGGGCTGACTCAACCGCAGGGCTGACGCAGTCCGCGGGTTTACATCTCCAGATTGAACGGACTGGGCGCGCGCAGCGTGGCAACTTGCTCACCATGCTGTGCACCGGCCTCGACCGCTAAATTGCCGGTCTTTACAGCCGGGCCCACCCCCTGCAACACTGGAGCGTGGACACCCAGACAGTCGTCATCCTCGATTTCGGGTCGCAATATACTCAGCTCATCGCACGCCGCACGCGCGAACAGAATGTCTTCTCCGTGGTGCTGCCCTGCACGGCTCCGCTCGCGGAAATCCAGAGCGCCATCACCCCATCGGCATCGTTCTTTCCGGCGGACCTTCGTCGGTCTACGATCCCGACGCGCCCGCGGCCGACCCTGCTGTGCTTCAGCTCGGCGTGCCGGTTCTCGGCATCTGCTACGGCCTGCAATTCATCGTTCATCACCTCGGCGGCAAAGTGCGCTCCGCGCCCAAGCGCGAGTACGGCCACGCCGAAGTCACCATCGAACACGCCGCCTCGCCGCTCTTCGCCAACCTGCCTCCCACCCTGCAGGTGTGGATGAGCCACGGCGACGAAGCGCTGGAACTGCCCGCCGGCTTTCGCCGCATTGCTGTTCCTCCAATGCCCTGGCCGGAATTGAAAATGCCGGACCGCCGCATCTGGGCCGTGCAGTTTCATCCCGAGGTGCATCACACTCCGCTCGGCCCGCAACTGCTCAGGAATTTTCTCTTCGACATCTGCGGCGCGCGCGGCGACTGGACTCCGGCCCACTTCATCGAGTCCACCGTCGCCGCCATCCGCGAGAAGGTTGGCAACGGATCACGTCATCTGCGGCCTCTCCGGCGGCGTCGATTCCTCGGTCGCCGCCATGCTGGTGCACAAGGCCATCGGCCCGCAGCTCACCTGCATCTTCGTCAACAACGGCGTGCTGCGCAAGAACGAGTTCGAGAGCGTGCAGAAAAATCTGCGCGACAAACTCGGCCTCAACATCGTCGCCGTCAACGCCAGCGCCCGCTTCCTTGAAAAGCTGGCCGGCGTTACCGATCCCGAGCTCAAGCGCAAGCGCATCGGCCAGGAGTTCATTGCCGTCTTCGACGACGAAGCCCACCGCATCGCCCAGCAAACCGGCGGCGTGGACTGGCTGGTGCAGGGAACGCTCTATCCCGACGTGATCGAATCCTCCAGCGTCAAAGGCCCCAGCCAGACCATCAAGAGCCATCACAACGTCGGCGGCCTGCCCGCATTCATGAAACTCAAGCTCATCGAGCCGCTGCGCGATCTGTTCAAAGACGAGGTCCGCCGCATCGGCCGCGATATGCTCATGCCCGAGGAACTGCTCAGCCGCCAGCCGTTCCCCGGCCCCGGCCTGGCCGTGCGCATTCTCGGCGAAGTCACGCCGGAGCGCGTCGCGCTGCTGCAGGAAGCCGACGAGATCGTGGTCGCGGAGATTAAGGCCGCGGGTCTCTACCAGAAAATCTGGCAGAGTTTTGCCGTGCTGCTGCCCGTCATGAGCGTGGGGGTCATGGGCGATCAGCGTACCTACGCGTACACCGCCGCCATCCGCGCCGTGCACTCTGAAGACGGCATGACCGCCGACTGGGCGCCGCTGCCTTACGAACTGCTCAAGCGCATCTCCACCCGCATTGTGAACGAGGTGCGCGGCATCAACCGCGTGGTCTACGACATCACCTCCAAGCCGCCGGGAACGATTGAGTGGGAATAGGGATGACTATGAATATGCGGGTGCAGGAGCCTGGCGAATGCTCGCCCGCCAAGACCTGCGAAGGAATCAGCCTTCGACTGTGCTGGGTGTCAGATGCGCCCCGCGCTCATACCTGTGCGTCGCGACCCGAAATTACAAGCGAATCCTGGAATCCACTATGCCTCGCCACCGTTTCCGTAATATGCCATAATATGGAAAAGGTGGCACATCATGGCTGAAACGGTAACCCTTGGCGAAAGTGGAAGAATCGTTCTTCCGGCTGCAATTCGCAAGAAGTTTGGCCTGAAACCAGGCGACCGACTGACAATCATCGACGATGAACGCTCAATCCGCATCCTCAGCATGAACATGGCCCTTGAAGAAATTCGGAGCTCCATCATAGCCAAGCGCGGTAGCTTGAAGGGGATACTGGATGAGTTCCTCCAGGAGCGCCGCGAAGACGCTCGCCGTGAGGCCAGGGGTGAGTAGGATTGTTCTCGACGCATCCGCCGCGCTCGCCTTCATACTCAATGAGCCGGGCGGAAACCGCGTAATGGCGTTGCTGCGCGCAAACGAGGTTCCGGTGTCCATGAGCACCGTCAATTGGTGCGAGGTATTGACGCGCTTGCAGCGCGATAGCCCCATTATCGACCCCCAAAAGCTGGCATCCATGCTCCCGGGTATCGAGATTGTCCCTTTCAGTCAGGCGGACGCCGATTTTGCGGCTGAACTGGCGAAGGTTTGCGCCGCGCTCTCTCTCGGCGATCGTGCCTGCGTGGCCCTCGCCTCATCCCGCAAAGCCACCGCCTGGACCACCGATAAACAATGGGCGCGCCACAACCTGGGCCCCAAGATCGAGCTGCTCCGATAAGCCGGCAGCTCCGTGCATGAGGCTTGCACCGGGGCGGCCCGGCTGCATAGACTCCAGGAGCCGTCCTCGCAGGTGCAATCATGGCTTTCAAATTTCAAGGCTTCGATTTTCTTCATCTCGACGCCAGCTTCAGTGAAGACGAGCTGCTGGTGCGCCGCTCGGCGCGCGAGTTCGTTGAAGACAACATTGTTCCCATCATCGAAGACTGCTTTCGCGAACGCCGATTTCCCCGCGAGCTTGTTCCACTCATGGGCGAGATGGGTTTTTTCGGCGCCAGCCTTCAGGGCTACGGCTGCGCGGGCATGTCCAATGTCGAGTATGGTCTGGTGATGCAGGAGCTGGAGCGCGGCGACTCCGGCCTGCGCAGTTTCGTGAGCGTGCAGTCGGCGCTGGTCATGTATCCCATCTACACCTTCGGCTCCGATGAGCAGAAAAACACCTGGCTCCCGGCCCTCGCCTCTGGCGCAAAAATCGGGTGCTTTGGCTTGACCGAGCCTGGCTTCGGATCGAATCCCGGTGGCATGACCACCCGCGCCCGCAAGTCCGGCGACGAGTACATTCTCAACGGAGAAAAGATGTGGATCACCTCGGGCACCATCGCCGATCTCGCCGTCATATGGGCCAAGGTGGAAGATGAAGACAACCGCGTCCGTGGATTTTTGGTGGAGACCGACCGCGCTGGTTTCAAGGCCGACGAAGTCCACGGTAAATGGAGCCTGCGCGCCTCCTCCACAAGCGGTCTCTCACTCCAGGATGTGCATGTTCCCGCGTCGAATCTGCTGCCCGGCTCAGGCGGGCTGAAAAGCCCGCTCATGTGCCTCAACCAGGCCCGCTACGGCATCGGCTGGGGGGCCATCGGCGCGGCCATGGCCTGTTACGACACGGCCTTGCAGTACTCCAAAACCAGAAAGCAATTCCACAATCAGCCCATCGCCAGCCACCAGCTCGTCCAGGAAAAACTGGTGTGGATGGCCAGCGAAATCTCCAAGGCGCAGTTGCTCTCGCTGCACGTTGGCCGCCTCAAAGACGCAGGCACCGCCGGCCATCAGCACATCTCCATGGCCAAGCGCAATAATGTGTGGATGGCGCTTGAATGCTGCGCGCATGGCCCGCGACATCCTCGGAGCCAATGGCATTACAGAGGATTACCCCATCATGCGCCACATGATGAACCTCGAATCGGTGAAGACCTACGAGGGCACCCATGATATCCACGCGCTGATCCTGGGCCAGCACCTCACCGGCATCGCTGCCTACTAGAGCGCAGTGCTCCGCACGGATTGTTGCGGAGCGCAATAGACGCGCTAACCGGTAGCGCGCCTATTTGGGCGGAGCAGGCGCGAACACTTCGCGCTTGCGGCCGGGTTCCGGTTTGGGCTTTGGTTTCGGAGCTTTCTTGACTTCCTTGCGGCCTTTGTCTTTGCTTCCCATGGGTGCAAGCATGACACAGAAGGCCTGCCGCCGGGAAGAGCGTTGACCCGGCTCTGCTCCGCATTCTGCCGGCCTTGCCGTCTACGGCTGCTCCATCCCCGCCGGCCGCACTGCTACCTGCTTCGGCGCGTCCACCTTGCCTGCGGGAACGCTGAGTTTCAGGTCCAGGCGCTCGATCTGCGTGCTGTCCTCTTTGAGCGGCGCCCTGAACTCCAACCGGAACTGGTTGACGAGCCGGCGGCGCAAATCCTTGAAGTAAGGCTGGAAGCTGACCGGATTCCCGAAGCCATCCCAGTAGCTGTAGCCGCCGGTCGCGTCCGTCACTTCAAGCATCAGATTCTGGCCGGCGCTCTGCTCAAACCCCATGCGGCTGATGCGGCCCACGTCCGCCCAGTACATAAAATAGACCACCAGGCCGCTGCGCACCGAATCGTCAATTGCCGCGTGGACGTAGGGATCGTCAGGATCGTAGTGGAGTTCGTAGTAGTCGATGCCATCGGAGATCAGCACCACGATGCGGCGCGCGGAGTGGTTTTTCGAAGGCCAGTGCTTGGCCAGGTCGGAGAGGCAAAAATACGGACTGGCGCTTTCGCCAACCGGTCCCGCCGTCATGTGCAGCCCTTTCAGCACTTGGGCGGGATTGGAGGAGAGCGGCCCGCTGAATACAGCAGCGCCGTTTTGCATATAGGCGATGCCCATTTCCGTGTCGGGTGGCATCTCCTGCACGAAATTCGAAATATAGCTCATCTGCGTGCCCAGGCTGGAGCGAGCCGACGTGTCGATGAGGAAGACCAGCTCTACCGGGCTGTTGGCGCCCTCGAGCGGCGCAAATCCGGCGACCTGCGCATCCTGGCCGTTGACCTTGATGCTCTTAATATCCTGCTGCGTGATGTTGAATCTCTGCTCGCCGGAATGGTTGGGGAGAACCGTGACGATGGCGTCGCCCTCACCGGACTGGCCACTGTTGTTCTGCGCATAAGCACTGGAACCCGCGACCAGTAAGGCCGCAATGGCGCAAACAATCCTGCCTTTCATAAACCTTCCCTCGTGCGCGGTGGCTTTTCTGCTGCCGGCGCTCGTCCTGTTAGATGCTCTCGGGGGGAAATTGTTATATGCGTGCGAGATGAACGCCATCGATGGATGAACGAGCCCGATGAATTTCCCTATTCAGAGAGCGATTCCGCCCCGCGGCCAAAGATGAGGCAAATCCATTAGTCTGGAGAGTCGGGATATGTTCATCGAGGGACTCTTATGACCGTAATTCGCCAGCAGGATCTGATCGCCAGTGTGGCGGGCGCACTGCAATACATCAGCTATTACCATCCCGTGGATTACATCCGCAGCCTGACCGAGGCCTACGAGCGCGAACAATCGCCGGCCGCGCGTGACGCCATGGCGCAGATTCTCATCAACAGCCGCATGTGTGCCGAGGGCCATCGGCCCATCTGCCAGGACACGGGAATTGTGACCGCGTTTTTGAAAGTGGGGATGGATGTACGCTTCGAGCCCGGTCCAGGCGAACAGCCCATGGACCTGCAGGAAATGATGGATGAGGGTGTGCGCCGAGCCTATCTTGACCCTGACAACAAGCTGCGCGCCTCGCTGCTGGCCGATCCCGCCGGTGCGCGCAAGAATACCGGCGATAACACACCGGCCTGCGTGAATGTGGAACTGGTGAAGGGCGACAAAGTTGAGATCACCGTGGCGGCCAAGGGCGGAGGGTCTGAAGCCAAAAGCAAGTTCGCCATGCTGAACCCTTCGGATTCGATCGTCGACTGGGTGGTGAAAACCGTGCCCACCATGGGCGCCGGTTGGTGCCCGCCCGGCATGTTGGGCATTGGCATCGGAGGCACGGCAGAGAAGGCAATGCCGCTGGCCAAAGAATCACTGATGGACTCGATCGACATCCATGAATTGCAGGCGCGCGGGCCCAAAACAACCGCCGAAAAACTGCGCCTGGAAATCTTCGATAAAGTGAACCGCCTCGGCATCGGCGCCCAGGGTTTGGGTGGGTTGACCACCGTGCTCGATGTCAAGGTACTGGATTATCCCTGTCACGCGGCCAATCTGCCCGTGGCCATGATTCCCAACTGCGCTGCCACACGCCACGCGCACATCGTGCTCGATGGCTCAGGTCCGGTCTTTCTCGATCCGCCCAGCCTTGAGGATTGGCCGAAGCTGACCTACGACGTCTCCGGCGCACGGCGAGTCAACCTGGACACCGTAACCCGCGAAGAGGTAGCCGCCTGGAAGCCGGGCGAAGTGCTGCTGCTCAACGGGAAACTGCTGACTGGCCGCGATGCCGCGCACAAGCGCATCACCGACATGCTGAACCGCGGCGAGAAGCTGCCGGTCGACTTCCGCAACCGCTTCATCTACTACGTCGGCCCGGTCGATCCGGTGCGCGGCGAAGTGGTTGGGCCTGCCGGACCCACCACAGCCACGCGAATGGATAAATTCACCCGGCAAATGCTCGCCGAAACCGGATTGTTGGGGATGGTCGGGAAATCTGAGCGCGGCCCGGCTGCCATTGAGGCCATCCGCGAATTTCAGGCGGTCTACCTGATGGCTGTCGGCGGCGCTGCCTACCTCGTGGCCAAGGCCATCAAGGGTTCCAGGTTACTGGCCTTTGGCGATCTGGGCATGGAAGCAATCTACGAGTTCGACGTGCTGGATATGCCGGTCACCGTGGCGGTGGATTCCAAAGGCACCAGCGTGCACCAGACCGGTCCGGCGGAATGGGCCGAGCGCATTGCCGGTGTGCCGATACTGCAATAGGGAAGACCACAGCTAAGAGCGAACAGTTCAAGCCGTCGTGCTCGACACGGACTGCGTGCTCGGCGCACCAAATGGAAAGGGCGCAATCGAGATATCTCGATTGCGCCCGCTTTTCGCTGCGAACTGCTTTACTGCTTTCCGAACCGATAGACCAAGCCGATGGTGAATCCGCGGCTGGCCTGGATGGTTGAGCCGAAGCCGGTGAACAAGTACTCCGGTGCCAGGCGAATCGCGAGCCCGGGGCTGAAGTTGTAGTCGCCGACCACGGCTGCGTCGGCCGCGAAGGTGCTGCCATCGGGCCACAGCAGACACGCGCTGGGGCTGCCATTGGGGCCGTTGTTGCAGAGGCTTCCTTCTCCATTGGTATCGCCCGTGAAATTACCCAGCGCCCATCCCCCCTGCGCCCGTCCGGAGATGGAATACTTCGGCTGCAGTAAAAGCGGTAGGTGGGGCCGAGCATCACGTCGTACTGGCTGATTTTTGGACGTGTGAAGGCGCCCTGTGTCTCTGGATGCAGGCCCACATAAGCAATGCCGTAGTTGCCGCGCGCTTCCAGGTTCACGCCCATGCGCTCGGTGTAATAGCGGGTCAGGCCGATATCCCATGCATAAAACGTTGTCCGCTGCTGGTTCTGGCCGGGCGTGAAGCGCAGGTAGCCCAAGTTTGCATAGGTTTCAAAGCGGTGATCGTATGCGTCATGAATAGCCGTAGCGCGGCGCTGTTCGCGGCGCATGGCGGATACGCGCCTGCACGGTTAACTGCCCCTGGGTTTCGCCGCTGGTTTGCTGCGCCTGGCCTTGGCTGGACGATGAATCCGCGCGCCTGCGCGCTGCCTGAGCTTTGCGCCAGGACCGGAAAAGCTGGCAAACTCAGCGCCAGAGCAAGGGCAAAAGGTCGAAAAGAGTGCATTGCGATCGGAATTCCTCCACGGGAGTGCGGAAGCGCGCGACGGCCCCGTCTATTTGGGCGGCTCAGTTTTCTAGCTTCCCTCTAGGTATTAAATCACCTTGAGGCACGGTTTGGGAGCAGCCACGCCAGCCATTACCCGGCTGCATTGCGTAATCTTCCATTCAGATTATCCGTCTATATGCCCGAACCCAATTCAGGCAGGTTACTATGGATGAACCGGAGGACACTTCTACCTTATGGGCCGTTTCGCTACGGGCATGGTGCTGGGGCTGGTGATGTTGCCCCTTTTGGTCTTGGCATGGTTCCAATGGGGCAATCCTCCGGTTGCCGTCGCCGATACGCCGTTGCCCTTCGAGAGACAGTGGTGGGCGTTCCGCTGCAACGCGCGCATTCATCGCGAGATGGTGGCGACGCCCCCGATCATGCCCGACGAAGCCAACCTGGTGGCCGGCGCGCAGATCTATCGGGATAACTGCGCAAGCTGCCACGGACTGCACAGCCAGCCGTCGCCCTTTGCGGCCTATCTGTATCCCAGGGCCCCGCAGTTGTGGGAAAAGCACCACAACGGCAACGTGGTAGGCGTCAGCGACGACCCCACTGGCGAAACCTACTGGAAGGTGGCGAACGGAATCCGGCTGACTGGAATGCCGGCCTTCAACAAGATTCTGACCGAGACCCAGATGTGGCAGGTTTCGCGTGCTGCTGGCCAATGCCGATAAGCCGCTGCCCCCGGCCGCATTGAATATTTTGAATGGGCGATGCGACAGTCCAGCCTGTCTCCCCCAGCGATGCCTGCCAAGAGCAATTAGCCGCGGAAGGGAAGTGCGGCCATGAAGCTGCTGGATCTGCTGCGCAAGGGCTTCGGCTTTGTGCTGTTGAGCATGGGCGTCTCCCGTCCTGCGCCCAAGCCGCGATCCACGGCTGGGTCCTCGCCGCCGAAACCGGTCGACAAATCCCTCGGCGGATAAGTCCCGCAGCCCCCAAAGCCACTCATCCCGAGAGTTGAGGTTCGCCCCTCCTACCCTTCGTCTTAACCCGTACAATGGAGTTGGGAGTCGAACGCAAGTCCAGCATGGCGGACCCGGAGCAGAGCAACGCCGAAAATAAAGCCCCAAGCGCAGCCAGCAAAAACAACCAGTCGAAGGCAACCCGCACCGGCGAAGAAGATCCGGTTGGCAAGGTCTACGACTCGCGGCTGATGCGGCGGCTGGGCCACTACGTCCGGCCCTACTGGATTCAGGCCACCATCTCCTCGGTCGCGGTTACGCTCAAATCCCTCAGCGATGTCGCCGGTCCTTTCCTGGTGATGCTGGGCATCGACCGCTATTTTCCCGGCGGCGCGGACAGCGGCGTTGCAGCCTCCGACAAACTCCACGGATTTGCCTCCGGCACGTGGCTCACGCGTCACCTCTCCCACGATCCGGCTCACGGCATTACCCAGCTTGCGGCCATTTACCTGGGCCTCCAAATCTGTTGCTACCTCTTCGAATTCATCCAGACCTACCTTATGCAGTGGACCGGCCAGAAGATCATGTTCGATCTGCGCCGCGACATCTTCCGACACATGCAGCGCATGCACATCGCGTTTTTCGATATGCACCCGGTGGGACGGCTGGTTACGCGCCTCACCTCCGATGTGGACGCCATCAACGATATGTTCACCGGTGGCGTGCTGGCCATTGTGGACGATTTCTTTACCCTCAGCGTCATGGCCGTAGTCATGCTGGCCATCAAGTGGTGGCTGGCGCTGCTGGCCTTTGCCGTTCTTCCCCTCATCCTCGTCGTCACCCGCATCTTCCGCGACACGGTGCGCGAGAGCTACCGGCGCGTCCGCGCAGCCATTGCGCGCATCAACAGCTTCACGCAGGAACACATCACCGGCATGAGCGTGGTGCAGCTTTTCAATCGCGAAGAGCGCGCCTATCGCGACTTCGAAAGCGTGAATCGACAGCACATGGTGGCCTTTAAAGACACCATCTTTGCCTATGCGCTCTACTACCCCGCGGTTGAATTGTTTTCATCGGTGGCCATCGCGCTGGTCATCTGGCGCGGCGGTTTCGGCGTGCTCGGCGGAACCGTCACCATCGGCATGCTGGCCAGCTTCAACATGTACTCGCAGCGCTTCTGGCGGCCCATTCAGGACCTGAGCGACAAGTACAACATCCTGCAGGCGGCCATGGCCGCCTGCGAGCGCATCTTCAAGCTGATGGATACGCCGCCGGAGATCGTGAATCCGCCGCAACCCATCAAGGGCGACGGATCCAACCGCATCGAATTCCGGCATGTCTGGTTTACCTATCAGAAGCTCACCGGCGCGCAGCTATCGGCAGTTCAGGCTGCCAGGTCGAACTGCGCCGATGCCACGGGCATCGCACAGCGCTTCACCGCCATGACCGAGTGGAGTGGATTCTCAAGGATGTTTCCTTCACCATCGAACCGGGTCAAACGGTGGCGATCGTGGGCCACACAGGAGCCGGAAAAACCACCCTGACCAGCCTCATGATGCGCTTCTACGACGTCACGGCTGGCGAAATCCTTCTCGACGGCGTAGACCTGCGCCAGCACGATCTGCTGGAGCTGCGCCAGCATTTTGCCGTGGTCTTGCAGGATCCGTTCCTGTTTACCGGCACCATCGCCGAAAATATCCGCCTCGACAACGACGGCATCGACGAGCCGCGCATGCGCCAGGCCGCGCGCGATGTGAATGTACTGGACTTTATCGAGCAGCTCCCGCGCGGGTTCGACCAGCCGGTGCAGGAGCGCGGCAACTCGCTTTCGACCGGCCAGAAACAGCTCATCAACTTTGCCCGGGCGCTGGCTTACAACCCCCGCATTCTGATCCTGGACGAAGCCACATCGAGCGTCGATACCGACACCGAGTTGCGCATCCGCGGCGCACTGGAGCGGATGGTGGAAGGGCGCACCAGCGTGCTCATCGCGCACCGGCTCTCCACCGTGCAGCGGGCAGACACCATCCTGGTGATGCACAAAGGACAGTTGCGCGAGATGGGCTCGCACCAGGAACTGCTGGCCCAGCGCGGTCTCTACTGGAAGCTCTACCAGCTGCAATACAAGGACCAGGAAATTGGCTCGCTGCCGCCGCGCTCCAGCGAACCCTCTGCCGCCCGCGCAGTGTGAAGCAGGCTCGAACGTATGAAAAAGGGAAAGCTAGCTGCATATGTGAAGCACGGAAACCGCCTGGTTGAGGGGTGGCTTACGCCAGGCGCGATTCAGGCTGTTGTGAACCTCTCCGCGGATCAAAGAAGGGCCGGCGTGCCGGGCGGAGTTGCGGAGATCGGCGTGCACCACGGCCGGCTCTTTATCTTGCTTTACCTCCTTGGCGCTGCGGGTGAGCCGGCAGTGGCCATCGACCTGTTCTCACGCCAGGATCTCAACAGCGACCGTTCGGGCGCGGGAGATCTGGAGCGTTTTAAACAGAATTTGAGGCGTCACGCCGACGCTGACCGGCTATTGATTTACGAAGGAGATTCGGCGGATCTCGATTCGCAGCGGCTCGTCGGCCTGGGCGGAGGTCCATTGCGAATGATCAGCATTGATGGTGGTCACTCTCCCCAGATCACTTGCCACGATTTGGCTGTGAGTGAAGGCGCCTTGGCCAATGGCGGAGTGATCATTGTCGACGACTGCTTCAACGAGGCCTGGCCGGGAGTCGCTAATGGTGTCATGCGGCATTTTTCCTCGCCTCGATCGATCGTTCCATTCGGCATAGGCGCGGGTAAGACTTTTTTCTGCCACGAGGCGTTTGCGCAAAGGTACGCTGCGGTCCTGGCAGCCATGGATCCCAGGGCGGCCACGCGGGACTTTTTGAGTACGAGGGTAGTCTGTTTTACTATCCGTCCCAAAACGTTCAGTGCATGGCTACGCAAAGTCGATGCCTTTCGCATGTTCCGGCGCGCATACCATGATGCGATGTCGCGCTGGTTCGCATGACAGAACGCCGGTTCGTGAATGGCCGATCTTGAACAGGCAAGCCGCTTTAGGGAATATGTCCAGTCCGTCAATTAAAATAGGGGATTAGAACTCGACGCCAGCTCCAATCCTGCGGCGAGATGACAAGCGCCCAAATGCAAGAGAAGAGAAACCAAAAGATCGAGATTTACGATACCAGCTTGCGCGATGGACTGCAGCAGCCGAATCTCGATATTTCAGTGCCCAGTGCCGTGCAGCTTCTGGAGCACATGGCCTCTTTCGGCGTGGACTATGCGGAGATCGGCTTTGCCGGGGCCAATCAGTTTGCCGAGGACTTGACGCGGGCCTTGGAGCATGTGGATACCGGCGCCATGAAATTGGCGCTCTTTGGACGTACGCGCGGCCGTGGCGCCAAGGTGGACGAGTGGCCGGATGTGCAGTTCATGCTGCGCCACCGGAGACGCATCGGCCTGGCGACCGTCGTAGTCAAGTCGCGCCTGCTGGACGTGAGCAAATCTCTCGAAACCACGCCCGAAGAAAACCTGCGCATGACCGCCGAGACCATTGCCTGCCTGCACGATCACGGGATGGAAGTCTTCGTCGATCTGGAGCACGCGATGGACGCGGCCTGTAGCCGGCGCGAAAACGGCAGGCCCTGCGATGCCGATTTCGCTGCGCGGGGCCAGGAGTACTTCCATCAGCTCATCGAACAGTGTGTCGGCCAGAAGGTGAGCCGCATGGTGGTGTGCGACACCACCGGCGGCGCCAGCCCGGAGGAAGTTTCCGAATTGATTGGCGGCCTGGTGCGCCGCTATCCGCAGGCCGCGTTCGGATTTCACGGGCACACGGATCGCGG
Source organism: uncultured Acidobacteriaceae bacterium (assembly GCA_963725975.1). Lineage (GTDB taxonomy): Bacteria > Acidobacteriota > Terriglobia > Terriglobales > Acidobacteriaceae > Telmatobacter. The sequence goes on from CAVSBA010000005.1 coordinate 59,375, forward strand.
GTTGGGCGTGGCCAACTCCCGCGCCGCCATTTTTGCCGGCGCAGTGCAGGTGCAGGGAACACTTGTGGGCACCGGCGAACGTTGCGGAAACGTGAATCTGACCACCGTGATCGGCGCCATGCAACTGCGCGGCGAAGCGGAATTCGTTGCCCCGGAGCAGCTCGCCGGGTTGACCAATCTTGCCCATTCAACCTACTCGGCTTTTGGCCTCGAAGCTCCGCACGGCGCTCCCATCGTGGGACCGGGCGCCTTCGGCACCTGGGCCGGCATGCACGGCAGCAGCGAGCGCAAGAATCCGGGCGCGTATCTGTGGTGCGATCCGGCGCGCGTGGGCGCCAATCCCGTCATTGGCGTCAACGCGCAGTCCGGGCGCGCCAACGTCATGCTGCTGGCAGAGTCGCTGGGCGTGCCGCTCGATTCAGCCCAGGCGCAGACGGTCATGGACGCCAATCTGGCATGATCGAAGGAGGCGGTTTTACCGCCAGCGAGATCAGTTTTCGCCTGGCCGCCATGCGCGCGCTCAAGACCCTGCCCAACTGGTTCAGCGTGAAAAGCTGGCGGGTCTTTGACGAATCGGACGAGATTGGCACGCGTTTTGTGCAGGCGTTTATGACCCTCTCGCTGGGAGACAGCGCGGTCGCCACCACTCGCGCCGAGGGCGCCGGGCCGGTGGATGCGCTCACCAAGGCCATGCGCCGCGAACTGGAAAAATGGTATCCCTCCATGGCCGATGTGCGCCTGGGAACCTTCACCGTGACCGCCCTCGACGTTTCCGCCAATGACACGGCCGCGCATGTGCGCGTAACGGTAAGCTTCCAGGCCGACGGCCACGATCCCTGGACAACCGCCGGCGTGAGCAGTGATCTGAACCAGGCCGCGCTGATGGCGATCATGGACGGGTTTCAATACTGGCTGCTTGAATTTGAGGGCGATGGTGTTTCTCCCGCTGCCACAGAGTGAGCCGCTACTGTGGAGTTGGCTTTTCTCAGGAAAAGTCCACGCGCGCGCCTGATGGTGACAGCAATCCCAGTTAGCGTTGCCTCAAATGTCTCCTGGACGTCCCCGCCCGAGTTGCGGATACCCCGTTGGGCGTGCTCGCAAAACATTCAATGAAGCATTCTTGCAATTCGCCGTCTCAATACTTTATCCGTCGTCGCCACCTCAGGATAGGTCTCAAACACCCTCACCCTCACCATGACCGTGAAATAGCCGCAAGCGCGTGGAGGCGTGGCCCGAAGTCTCTGCCGCCCGAAATTTACGTAGACGAAGGTCGAGTGATATAACTCACAGCATCCTCACATGATCGGCAGCAAACTACAAGCAGAATCCAGGCAAGGTTAGGGTTCCCCGCGGTGCGGGTTTAACTTTCGGTTTGCCACGGCCCAGCAATGGGCGCGCGGTGGCCGAAGGAGGGGCTGCTGTGTCCACTGCCACGCTTCATGTGCCGATGATGCACGCTCAACCGGTCGAGATCGCTCAAGAAAACCTTGCCACGGCGACGGAGAAGCTGGGAGCGCTGCGCTTTTTCATTCTCCTCACCGCCCGCCGCGAAGGAATGGAAAGCGCCGACCCGGAGAGCACCGAGCATGTGCAAAACGACCTCGTGTGGCTGCGCGAACAATACTTCGACATGATTGACGGCATTGCCATGCGCTACGGTGTCCAGCAGGCAATGGACGCCAAGCAAGCCGTGGAGCGTGAGGTGACCGTCCCGCGCGACTGGCCAATGGTGGACGGCGAGCAGGCTGGGTATTAAAAGCAAGAGCATTGCGCGATGCAGTTCCCGTCTTCTGACCGCCTGTTTTCGGGATCTCCGGATCCGCACTCACTTCGCTTTGCCCATGAAGGCTCACGGTGCGATTGCAGTTGGCCGATGCGGCCTTGAAATGCGGTTCTACGCCGTACGGACAGTATGAGGGCTGCGCGCCGCTTGCGATTCCATGACCGGCAGTGGTCGCGAGAGCGTTACCTCGGTGATGCGGCCTTCATGTTTCCGCTCGTACATGCGCAGGTCGGCGGCGATGCGCAGCGCTTCAGGGGTAGATGCATCCTCAGGAAATAGCGCAATCCCCACGCTGCCCCCAACCCGAACCACCTCTCCATTCACCAGCAGAGGCTGATTGAGCAACTGAATCAGCGAGCGGCCCACGCGCTCGGCCTCCTCGCGGTTGGTAGGTTCCTCGAGGATGATGGAAAATTCGTCGCCTCCGGTGCGCGCTACCGTATCGGAGCGCCGCACCCGCCCGAGGAAGATCTCGCTCGCCTGCTTCAATACCAGATCACCAATGTGATGGCCTACCGTGTCGTTCACCTGCTTGAAGTGATCCAGGTCGATAAGCAGCAGGGCCGATTGGGTGCCGTAGCGGCGGGCGCGATCCAGGGCGCTGGACAGGCGGTCCTGGAACAGGCGGCGGTTGGCCAGGCCGGTGAGCTCGTCATGCAGTGCCAGGTGCTTGTTGTGCTCGATCTGCTCTTCAAGAATGAGCAGGATCATGCCGATGGCCACCACATATTTGGGCAGGTTCCACACCTCGCTCTCCAGGTGCACGGATGGCAGCCAGGTGGGCATAGCGGGGGCAGCCACGAACACCGTGGCCCAGGCCAGGAATCCGGCAGTGGTAATGAACGCGCCCGCCGTGGGCCGGTGGTAGGAGTACATCATATGCAGGCAGCATCCGAAATAGACGGTAAAGAAGATCGCATTCAAAGCCAGATCGGCGCCATCGCCTGGGCGCTTCTGGAAGGTGAGAAGAAACGCGGCCAGACCCATATGGAGAACGACAACGGTCCAGCGCAGCGGGTGATTGAGTTTGCGCGGGTCGAGAAGCGCCACGACGGGAGGGGCAACGCCAAACAGCAGTGCGGCTGGAATCAATGCCCAGGTCAAACTGGGAGCCAGAGTCACCAGGCCGATGTAGAACGCATAGGCGAACAGCAGTAAGCCCGACATCCAGCGTACGGAGGGTTCTTGACGGTAGGGAACTGACGCCAGCATGAAGAGCACGCCGGCCCAGCTGAGCGCGGCAAGCCCCACGAAAGTGAAGATTTTCCCGGGGATTCCCGGAGTTGGAGAAAACAGGAGCGCGGCAAAGTGGATCGCGATCATGATCCAGCCTGTAAGCCACAGGCGCGACACATTGGTCTGACTGCGCCGCGCAGCCGTCGCGAAGGCGCTGGTTAGGAGAGCGACCGCTCCCAGATCCGGCAGTTTGCTCCAATCCACCATGATTTGCATAATTAGGATGTCGCTTCCGACCACGAAACGAAATACCACTTTTGGAAAAGGAAAGCCGTACTTCAGTAACGATTCGCTACGGTTTTTTCCCAGCGTAAAGTTATCAATCGAAGCGTTCTCTATGAGACCAGGTCCGGATTGCTACGGAACGGCCTGGATCCGGTTCGAGCCCGGCATTTCGATAATGTACCATGCTTCCGATCAGGCCGGATTGATTCGTTTTTTCATTCAAGAATAGCCCCAGATCTGCCGATGAAAAGGGGGAAGGGCGCCATGGGTGGTGCTTGGCAATGCAAAACCCTTGGCGCCGTGAAACTCACTGGCGGTCAGATACAGATGATCTCGCTCAAAAAATACCTTGACAATGAGCTGGCGCTTCCCTCCGAGGCGGATGCGGACGAGGCGGGAGTGGGTCGCGTGGCCCTCTCCGCCTATGGCTCGGCCCTGCTGGCCATGGGCAACTGCAGTCTGGATGCATGTCCGGGGCTTGGCGACGGGCTGAAGCAAAGCCTGAGCGCGCTGCAGTCGCAGCTTTCCCCAAACCCCACACGCGAAGCCGTCGAGGCAATAGACTGCGAGGCCCAGGAGCGGCTGCGGGAGTGGGGGCAGCGCGCGGCGCGACACTATCGCGACAAGGCCGGCGAGGTGCGGGATCTGCTGCTGACCATGGCCCGGACCGGAGACGCGGTGGGGGCGCGCGACCTCCGCTATGCTGGACAAATGAGCGAGGTGACAGCGCGGCTAAACCAGATTGCCACGCTGGACGACCTGGCCGAGGTTCGCGTCTCGATTGAGAAGAGTACCGCAGAATTGAGGAACTCCCTCGATCAAATGACGGCCGAGGGCAAGGCCGCTGTAGACGACCTCAAAAAGCAGGTAACGGTTTACCAGATAAAGCTGGAAGAGGCTGAAGAGCTCGCTTCGCGCGACACGCTGACCGGGTTGCGCAACCGCATGTCCGTGGAAAGTATGATTGAAAGCCGGATCGAGTCGGGAGCTGCATTTTGCGTGGCCATGATTGACGTTGACGGCTTCAAAAAGGTGAACGACCGTCACGGCCACCTGATCGGTGATGAGCTGCTGAAGCAATTTGCCACGGAATTGCGCTCGGCCTGCCGGTCCACGGACGTGATCGGGCGCTGGGGCGGCGACGAGTTTGTCCTGCTTCTCGATTCCCTTTTGGCCGATGCGACGGCCCAGATTGAGAGGCTGTCCAAGTGGGTGTGCGGCGATTACACCGTTAAGGGAAAGGCGGGAGCGATCAAGCTCGGTCTGAACGCCTCGATGGGGCTCGCCGAGCACCTGCCGCAAGAGCCGATCGAGTCCCTGTTGGGGCGTGCCGATGCGGCCATGTATCAACAGAAGGGGCGGTCCGCGGGACGCCCCTGAAAGAGCAGGGAACCAGACCCGGTGAATGCTCGTATCCTGTGAGCAGAAGTTCGAACCGGGGAGATACCACCATGGCCATCTACTGTACCCGTTGCGGCGCCGGATTGCCGGCCAGCGCCCGCTTCTGTTCCAACTGTGGAACAGCCGTGTCCGTGTACCCGGTTGCACCCGCCGGGCCGCTGATCCGGCCGCGCGAGGGCCGTCAGATTGCCGGCGTCTGCCTGGCTCTGGCGCGTTCCTACAGGTGGGATGTCTCGGCCGTTCGCATCGTCACGGTTCTTGCCTTGTTCTTTTCGAGCGGACTGGTGGGCGTGGCCTACCTCGCCGCATGGATTGGCATTCCCGATGAGCCCCTCGACCTCTCCAGGATGCCTGCTCCGGGAGCAGCTCCCCCCGGGGTGTATCCTCCGGGTGTATGAGCGGTACATACACCTCCGATGGCACGGAGCTGAGTTTTCGCGAGGCCGGCAACGGTTTGCCGGTCGTTTTTCTGCACCCCACGCCGCTCCATGGTGAATACTGGCGGCCGCTGATCGCGAATTTGCCCCAGATTCGCCCGATTGTTCCCGATCTGCGCGGCCACGGTCGATCGTCGCTGGGTACGCGGCTGCCGGCCGGCGCCTTTGCCCGCGTTCCCGATGCACCCGTGCTTTCCATGGGGCAGCTTGCATCCGACATTCTGGCCTTGCTCGATCATCTGAAGCTGGACCGCGCTGTCTTTGCGGGTTGCTCGATTGGCGGATACGTGCTGCTGGAACTTTGGCGGCGCGCTCCGCAGCGGATGCTTGCGCTGGCTTTCGTTTGCTCCAAGCCGCAGCCGGATACGCAAACCAATCTTGCTAAGCGGGCCGCGACCATTGCCGAGGCGCGGGCAGGAAAATTGAGCGCGCTCTTTGACGGCTTCGCGCACAACCTGGTCGGCGCCAGCACCCATGCCCAGCACCCGGAATTAGCCCATGAGCTTCGCGCGCAGATGACGCTGACCGCCGATGCAGAGGTTGCGGTACAGGCGGGGCTTGCTACGCGCGCGGATTCCGTGCCTACGGTTGCCTCCATCACCGTGCCCCTACTGGCCATTGCCGGCGCACAAGATACCGCTGTATCGCCTGCGGAAATGGAAGCCTTTTGCGCAGCGCCGGCAGGCTGTACCTATGAAGTGCTAGTCGGCGCGGGCCACTTCGCCGCTTACGAACAGCCGCGCCAGGTCGCAGCATTCCTGAGCCCGTGGCTCCGGCAACTGCAGACAATCTGACTGACAGACCGCGCTGCCGGATGATTTAATGCTTCCCAGGGGAAAATCTTCAATGGAAAATACTGAAATCAACCCGGAGCGGCGCTGGTTTCTTCGTGTCGCCCCGGCAGCGGCCGCGGCAGGTTGGGCGCTCATGGATTCCTCGTTGTTGGGCACGGCCGCTGGCGCGCAGACGGCCGCTATGCCAGAAGCAGCTCCGTTCGAGCTCTTCAGCAGCCATCAGATTGAAGATGAGGTGAAAGCTGCGCCGCAGCATCCCGGCAACACGACAATGTACGAGTGTAAGACCTTCACCATGATGATGACCTACGAGGGCGCGAAGACTGCGCCAGAGTTTGAATGGCACGAGGGCCGCGACCACGTCTTTCATATCCTTGAGGGCGCAACGACCTATGAACTGGGCGGCACGCCGCAGCATGCGCACAGTCCCAAGCCGGGGGAGTGGTTGGCGCCGGCGTCAGAAGGGGCAACAACGGTCGAACTGAAGAGCGGCGACATGCTGGTGGTCCGGCGCGGCACACCGCACCGGCGGATTACCAAACACAACGTTACTTTGGTGCTGATCGCACCGCAGACCTCATAGACTTGGCCACCGGCGTGGAAACCATGCCCATTTCCGGATGCGATTGGATTGCGCCCGGTTCGCGTGATGCCCATCCGGCGGATTGTAAACTCGTTCCATGACGAAACGGATTGGCGTGCACCTGGGCACGGCAGGCGGGGTCTCAAACTCCATCGCGAGAGCGCCGGAGGTTGGCGCAAACACCCTGCAAATCTTCTCTTCGAGCCCGCGCATGTGGCGGGCAGCCAAAATCGACCCGCAACAGGCCGCGCGCACCCGAGAACTGCGGACCAAACTGGATATTGGGCCGCTGGTGATCCATACCAGCTACCTGGTGAACGTCTGCAGCCAGTCCGACGAGGTGCGCGCCAAGAGCATTGCCGCCTTTCGCGGAGAAATTGAGCGCGCGCTGGCCCTGGGCGCGGAATATCTTGTCCTGCATCCGGGCTCGTGGAAGGGAATGACCCGCGACGAGGGACTGAAGCTGGCGGCGGAGTCCATTGAAAAGGCGATCGATGGATTGCCCTGGCAGCGAACGCCGTTCAGCATCCTCATCGAAAATACTGCCGGTTCGGAGTGCTCGCTGGGAGGAAACTTCGAGCAGGTGGCCGAACTGGTGCAGCGGCTCAAGCCCTGCGCCCCGGTGGCCGTGTGCCTGGACACGTGCCACACCCATGTTTCGGGCTATGACATCGTAAGCGCGGAGGGTTTTGCGGAGACCATGAACAGGATCGCCGCCACGGTGACCTTCGATGCGGTGCGCGTGTGGCACTGCAACGACGCCAAGGCCGCGCGGGGATCGAAACTCGACCGGCACGAGCATATCGGGGAGGGGACCATCGGCATCGAGCCGTTTCGCTGGCTATTGAACGATCCGCGCTTTGCGCATTGCGCGTTTATCGCGGAGACGCCGGTGGACGAGCCCGGCGACGAGGAACGGAACGTGCGTGTGCTTAGGAGTTTGTCGGGGGCAGGGAGCTGACGCGCGTTCCCGTTTACACTGAAAGGTGATGGCAGACGAGAAGGAACTGCGCTACGATCCGGCGGCGATTGAGCCCAAATGGCAGGAGCGCTGGGCCGCGGACCCCAATCTTTACGCGGCAGACCCAGCCGGAACCGATGCGGCTGCGGCCGATAAACCGAAATACTACGTGCTGGAGATGCTGCCCTACCCCAGCGGGCAACTGCACATGGGCCACGTGCGCAACTACTCCATTGGCGACGCGCTGGCGCGGCACATGTGGATGCGCGGCTACAACGTGCTGCACCCCATGGGCTGGGATGCCTTCGGCCTGCCGGCAGAAAACGCCGCGCTCAAAAACAACACGCCTCCGCGCGAGTGGACGCTGAGCAACATCGCCGCCATGAAGCGGCAGATGCTGCGCCTGGGCCTGGGCTACGACTGGGCCACCGAAGTCACCACCTGCCTGCCCGATTACTACCGCTGGAACCAGTGGTTCTTCCTGCGCATGTATGAGAAAGGGCTGGTCTACCGCAAGCAGAGCAAGGTGAACTGGTGCCGCGACTGCGCCACCGTGCTGGCCAATGAGCAGGTGGTCGACGGCTGCTGCTGGCGGCACGAAGAGACCACCGTCGAGCAGCGCGACCTGGAGCAGTGGTTCCTGCGCATCACCTCCTACGCTCAGGAATTGCTGGATGGGCTGGACAAGCTCGAAGGCTGGCCGGAAAAAGTGCGCACCATGCAGCGCAACTGGATCGGGCGCAGCGAGGGCACGGAAGTCGAGTTCGTCCTGGAAGAGAAGATCAACCAGGGAATCGGTTCCAGTCCGGGAGGAAAGACAGGATTCGTGTCTTCACCACCCGCGTGGATACGATTTTCGGCGCCACCAGCATCCAACTGGCGCCCGAGCATCCGCTGGTGGCGAAGTTCTCGGCGGCAGATGCCGCGCTGGCGAGGCAGGTGCAGGAACTGGTCGAGGAGCAGAAGAAGGCGCGCGAGTCCGGCGACATCGGGGCCATCGAGAAGCATGGCATTCCCACCGGCCACGACGCCGTGAATCCGTTCACTGGCGAACTGATGCCCATCTGGGTGGCGAATTACGTGCTGATGGAGTACGGCACCGGCGCCATCATGAGCGTGCCCGGCCACGACGAGCGCGACTTCGAGTTTGCGAAGAAGTACGCGCTGCCCATCAGGCGGGTGATTGAGCCCGCCGATCCCAAGCCGACGAGCCGGAGCTGCCGTTTACCTCAGAAGATGGCGTGCTGGTGAACTCCGGCGAATACAGCGGGATGACAGTTTCCCAGCGCCCAGAAGCAACTCCAGGAGGTTGCCACCCGGCAGGGATTTGGGGAGGCGAAGGTCACGTTATCGCTTGAAGGACTGGGGCATCAGCCGGCAGCGGTACTGGGGCACGCCGATTCCCATGATTCACTGCGAGCGCGATGGCCTGGTGGCGGTGCCCGACGACCAGTTGCCGGTGATCCTGCCCGACAGGATCGAGATCACGCAGCAGGGCGGCTCGCCGCTTTCGCGCGTGCCGGAGTTCGTGAACGTGACCTGCCCCAAGTGCGGACGAGCCGGCGCGCCGCGAAACCGACACCATGGATACCTTCATCGATTCGAGCTGGTACTTCTATCGCTACACCGACGCGAAGAATGACAAGGCGCCCTTCGATCCGGCGAAGGCGCAGTATTGGTTTCCCATCGACCAGTACATTGGCGGCGTGGAGCACGCCATTCTGCACCTCATCTACTCGCGCTTCTGGACCAAGGTGATGCGCGACCTGGGGATGATCAAAAACGACGAGCCGGCGCGGCGCCTGTTCACGCAGGGCATGGTGATCAAGGACGGCGCCAAGATGTCGAAGTCCAAGGGCAACGTGGTTTCGCCCGACGACATGGTGGCCCGCTACGGCGCCGATGCCACGCGCATGTACGCGCTGTTTGCCGCGCCTCCCGATCGCGATCTCGACTGGCAGGAAGATGGCGTGGCCGGCGTGAGCCGGTTTCTAGGCCGCGTGTGGCGGCTGGTGACGAAGCATGCGGCGGCTGCGCGCGGTGCTGGCGTGCCCACACTCTCGTCGGCCAGGACCGAAACGAGCGCGAAAGCTGCTCCGCAAGCTGCACCAGACCATCGCCAAAATCACGCACGATTTTGAGGGCCGCTGGCACTTCAACACCTGCGTGGCGGCCATCATGGAGCTGGTGAACGAGCTGCAGGCCGCCGACGCGCAGCTTTCTTCGGGCGAAATTCCCGCACCCGTGCTGCGCGAACTGCTGCGCAACCTGGTGCTGCTGCTGGCGCCGTTTGCGCCTTATCTGGCCGCGGAGTTGTGGGAAGAACTGGGCGAGCGGGAAGCGATTCTGCGCGCGCCGTGGCCGAAGAGCGATCCGGCACTGGCCAAAGAAGACGAGATCGAGATTCCGGTGCAGATCAACGGAAAACTGGTGACGGTGGTGCGGGTGGCCGCCGGCACTGACGCAAAGGGCATTGAAGCCGCGGCGCTTGCCGACGAAAAAGTGCAGGCGCGGAGTGCGGGCAAGACGGTCGCCAAAGTTATCGTCGTGCCGGGGCGGGCCGTAAACCTGGTGGTGAAGTGACAGTTGCAAATACAGTGGCAGTCAACGCTCCTTCGGCCGGCGCACCGGTGCGCGGAACGCAGTTGCTGGTGGAGCACATGGGCGACGTCATCAAGCGGCCCGTCCTCACGCTGATCGAAATCTTCTGGCGCTGGGCGGTCGGCATTCCGCTCCTTTGGATCTGCTGGCAGCAGGCGCAGAAAATCCTGGCCGCGTACCCGCTGGAGAGCTCCGGCTTCAACGCCGTCGACGCGCAGAACCCGTGGATCGCTGCGGTGCAGCTTGCCGGCGTGTGGTCGTATTACCAGCCGCACGTGCTTGCGGTTTTGCGCTGGCTGGCTCCCCTCGCGGCGCTGGCCTGGGTGGTGGTTTCGGGCCTGGGCCGCAACCTGGTGCTGATGCGGCTCGAACGCGGATTGCGCTTTCGTCCGCTCGCCATGATTGCGCTGCAGGCCGGCTGGATGGTGCTGCTGGCGGCGACATTCTGGGCCTGGTACAGCTCCCTGCATTGGGCTGCGGCAACCCACATCTCCATCGCCGGCGAAGCCGACCTGGTGGGCTTCTTCATCTGGGCGATCTTTCTTTCGCTGGGCTTCTTCACGCTGTTTGCACTGATCAGCTGGGCGCTCTCCATCGCTCCGCTGCTCATGCTTCTGGAACATCGCTCCGCGTTCTCCGCTCTTGGACAGAGCTTCAGGCTGGGCAAGGGCTTCACCAGCAAACTGGCGGAGATCAACCTGGTGATGGGAATTGTGAAGTTGGGGCTGATCGTGCTGGCGATGGTCTTTTCTGCCGCGCCGTTGCCCTTCAGCGATCAACTTGGCCCGGACGCACTGCACATGGTGGTAGCCTGTTCGACCGTTTTTTATCTCATCGCCAACGATTACTTCCAGGTGGTGCGGCTCAAAGCTTTTGTGGAGTTCTGGAAGCTGTTCCGCGCCCCGCAGGTTCAGTCGTAGCGCCGCGCAAGCCAATGCGTCCCAGGCTATGCCGGACTGTGTTCCTGTGCACTTGTCATCTGGCAAGTTGCTGAAAATAAATTAAAAATCTAAATTGCACAGTTTCACAGTTCATTTTTTTTTTGGGGGGGGGTGGCCTCGATGGCGCGGCGGACGCTGGCGAGGTTGCTGCATTTGCCGCGTCGCTCTCTTCCGGCCATGCATTTTGATTGTGCGCCTTAACAGGCAAATTCCCGGCAATCGGGGGTGGAAAAGTTTTGTCGGGAAGCGGCTGAAAAAGAGAGGGTTGAGGAGTCCACTCCAGAAATAGCCGAGGGGTGGGGTTGACAGGTCAACCTGGGCAAGTCGCTGCCCGCTAAGATTCGCCCCCCTCAATCACTTCCAGTATCTTTCCACCCATATCCCGAAGCATAAGTTTCGACTGAAAGTTTGCTGATTGCGCCCTCGCGTTATCGCTAACTCCGCACTGTATTCTTGATCTGGCGATGGCCGCGGGGTGGTTCCGCATTGCGCTGCGGCTTTCCCAGGGAGGGCTTCGATACCTTGATGCAGCGAAGAGAATTTCTAAGCGCAATCATGGCGCTGGGGGCAGCGCGTGCGGTGCCTGCTTCCACGGTCGGCAATGCCGTGTCTGGATTGCGGCAGGCTCCCCTGCAACCGCTCCTTCTCAGATCAAAACTTCTGACCGTAACCCTGGATGGCGCCGATGGGCTCCCCTATCAATACGAATATGGTGGAGAAACGATCTGGGGCGAAGACATGGGCATGCCGATAACGGCCATTCTTTGCCGCCTGGAACCGCGCAGCTACAAGACGGTGCCGCTGAAAGTGCTTTCGGTAGAGGGCCATCCGCGCGAGGCAGTGTTTACTTTCGCCGTGCCCTGGGAGGGGCAGGCCGGAGCGCAGTTCGGAATCCGCTATGCGATCGACGAAGCTTCGCTTGTGATCACGCTGGAAAGCGTCATGGAACACCCGGGCTTTGAGCTGATCGAAGTGGCGCTCCCCAACCTGGCGACGGTGCGCGAAGGCGATCGCGCGGCGTGGATGGCGCAGGGCCGGAACGGCGGATCGTTTGTGCGCGTAGCCGATGCGAAGCCCTATCGCTATGAAGACGACGGCTACTTTGGCCGCATCAGTACAGAGCTTCCCATGGGCGCGGTGGGGGCCGGCGGCATTGGCTGCGTCCTGGAAGTGACCGCATTCATGGATGCGACGGAGACTTTGATTGCAGCCGTGAAGGGAATGCGCAGCGCGCGCATTGGAACCATCCAGGTGCACCGGGTGCATGGCGGCCGTTGCTACAACATGAACGACGGCAAGGACGCGGTATGCGGAAACGGGCAAACGCCGAACCTGCTGGTCGAGCAGCAGTCGCGTTGCAGGCTGGATTTCTACAAGGTTGAGGACCCTGCGGTTCCCTGGTTCCCGGCAGCGAAGCTGCTACGGTCGCGGATGCCGCAACGGCCAACCGATTACTTCGACGACAAGCTTCTATACATGATCGCCGGCAAGTTGAAGACTGAGCCGGAGCCGAGGACCACTTTTGCGCAGAGCAGGATGCTGGTTGACGAAATTGCGCGCCTCACAGACTATGCGCCGCAGGTGGCCTATATCAGCGGATGGGTCTACGCAGGGCAGGATACGGGCTATCCTTCGGAAGACGTGGTGAATGCGAGCCTGGGCAGCTACGACGAATTGATGAAGCTGATGGAAGACAGCCGCCCGTTGCATGCCAACGTCAGCGTGAATGTGAATTACGACGACGCTTACAAAAGCAGCCCGCTCTTCGATCCGGCGTTCATCGCCCGCGAACCCAATGGAGCGCTGTGGAAGTCGCGGGCGTGGGACGGGGAAGATTCCTATATCGTCGGCATGGCCAAGTACGTGCTGGGCGGTTGGGCGCGGCGGCGCATCGATGCGATGATGGCGCGCTACCGGCTGCGCAATGCATTGCTGATCGATGCCATGTCGTGGTTCACGATTCGCAACGACTGGGACGTGAAGCATCCGGCCAGCGGCTACAAGAATCTGGTCGACGGAAAATGGATCGTCATCGAAGAGTTTCGCAAGCGCGGGGTGTATGTGACCTCAGAGCAGTTCCGCTACCCGATGGCCGGAAAGCTGGCGCTCACGGTCAACGGCCCGGAGCCAACAAACTGTCCGTTTGGCGGACAACAGGTTCCGCTGACCGCGATCGTCTATCGCCAGGCGACGATTTTTGGCGGCTCAGGTGATGGCAAGCTGCGGCCGCGGGAGAGCCTGTTCTGGAACAGCCGGCCGGGTTTGTGGTTTGAGAACAAGACCGATCGCAAAGAGATTGCCGATTTCTACTTCCTGGTGGTGCTGCCGTTCAACAAAGTGCATGCGCTGGACGTGGAATCGTATTCCACGCGCGGCGCGGTGCGGGAGATTCGCATGGAGGGCGACTCATCGATTTGGATGGATGCGGCGGGTTCGTCGTACGGCGTGAAGTGGAACGGGCTGACCATCACCGCGAACGAATCGACCACCTGCCCCGTGGATTCCCAGCGCATTGCTTTTTATTCGAAAGCCGGTGCGCGGTTGAGTTATCCTCTCCCGGCGCAATGGAAGGCCGCGGAGGTGACGGCGCGCCGGCTGACGATCAATGGACGCGAGCCGTTTCCCGTTCGAATTGAAGGCGGCCAGATTGTGGTGGAGGTTCCGGCACAGGCGCCGGTGATGGTCTACGCGCGGGAAAGCGCCGTGGCTGCGCCGAAGGCAAATCAATCAGCCTGATTTTCGCTTCGAGTGTTTTTGCGGGTTCGCGTTTTTCAGCAGCGCGCGCATCATCCCGAAGCCCGCGTTGTCCCAGGTCCCTGCCCGCTAAGGTTCGCCCCGCTCAGAACACCTTCATGTGAATCTGCAGATACTTCTTGGGGTTATCGCGGAAGGCCTGCAGCAGTTGCTGCGCCTGGTCCAGCGTCTGGTCGGCGTGGTCGTAGAACGTACGGTTCTTGACCAGTTGGCCAAGCGTTCCCTGGCCGGCGTTGATGCTCTTCAGAATGCCGTCAAGGTTGGTCACCGTGTCATCCAGCTTCTTGGCAAACGCCGGATCTTTGGCCACCTTGCCCAGCGCGCCCTGTCCGTGATTAATGCCTGCAACCAGCTCATTGGTGTTGGCCACTGCGGCGTTCAGGTTGTTGTAGAGCGCGTCATCGCGCAGCAGCTTGCCCGCGGTGCCCTTCCCCTCGTCGAGTGCAGTGGTGATCTTGTCGATCCGATCCACGGCATCGAGCGCGCGCTGGTAGAGCGTATCGTCAGTGGTCAGCTTGCCCAGGGTGCCCTTACCGCTTGAGATGGACTGGGTCAGCGTATCGAGGTTGGTGGCGATCGAGAGGACCTTTTTGGCCATCACGGGATCGTTGATCAGCTCGCCGACCAGGCCCTTTTTGGTGTTCATCGTGCCCACCAGGGTGTCCAGCTTTTCGGTCAAATCCTCGATCTTCTTGATGGACTGCTGGCTGGTCTGGATCACGTCCTGCACCGTAGGCGCTGAGCCGGAAGGCAGAACCGTAACCCCCTCGGCACCAATTTCCGGGCCGGTGGCGTGGCTTGAATCCAGATCCACGTAACTGTCGCCCAGCACGCCCGCCTGGGCTACGGTCGCCGTGGTGTCGGAATGCAGGTCGGAGCGGAATTCCCGTCCCGCCTCCATGGTGACCTGGACCGGCTCGGGATTATGGCTGGGATCCACCGTCATTCGGGTGACGTTGCCGATGGTGACGCCTTCCAGCGTTACCGGCGCGCCGGTCTTGAGACCGGCCGCGTTGACAAAGTAGGAGCGCAGCACGATCTTCTTCGCGAAGATGCCGCCGGTGTTCGCGGACATAAGGAAAATCAGCCCGATCATCACGGCCGTCGCGACCAGGAACAGCACGCCAACTCTCAGTTGTGACCACTGAATCTCTTTACGGCTTGGCACGTCACTCCTCTTGCAAACATAGAGCCTGTGGACGCCTAGAGGATAGCAGAAGCAGCGTCTCCGGGACCGCTCTCGAAATCGTCTTCAAGAATTACGCTGGCCATGGCAAACCCGGTGCTGTGGGTGAGCGACAGCGCCGCGTGCCGGGCTCCCAGGCGACCGGCAATGTGCGCGGCGCGCCCGTGAAAAAGCACATCCGGCTTGCCGCTGGGTGCGCGCGCCACCTCGATCTCCAGCCAGCTCACACCGTGGCTGATTCCTGTGCCCAGCGCCTTGGCCGCAGCCTCCTTGGCGGCAAAACGAGCGGCGAAACTCTCCGCCGATTTGCGTTTTTTCAGGCAGTAGGCCTGTTCCGCTGCAGTGAAGATGCGGTTAAGGAAATGCAGCCCGAAACGGTCCATGGACTGTTGGATGCGCGCGATTTCCACCAGATCGATTCCCGAGCCCACAATCATCTTATCTACCAAGCTACAACAGTGGGGTTTTGTTGTGTTTGCGCAGGTCACGGAATGCGCCTTCGGGGGCAGCCGGCGCCAGCCTTCGGAGGGCCGGAATAACGCTTGGAGAAACCCAATCGACCGTGCCGCCGCATCTCTCAATTACCAGCGGAGCAGGGGATTTCCACCCTTGCCGGGCCACGTGTTTCAAACATGGTCAAGCTTCGTTCGACTCCTGCACACCGATCGCCTGCCGTCGTTTGTTGGCGATAAGACAGTTGGAGGCTGAGATGCCGGCGCAGAAGTTGGGCCTATCCATGGAAATTCCCTGGGCGTTGCAGATGAAGGCCGTCTCCGTCGAAGAGCCTTCGCGGCTGATGCAGGCTCTTAGCGGCGCGATTTTGGGCTGCGGGGGCTGGGTGCTGAGCCGCGGCGCATCTGACACGGGCCGCATCAGCATGCTCTTCGAATTTGAACGCCGCGCCTGTGTCGACATGTACAGCCTGATGATCGGGGCGGGCCTGGAACTGAGCCAGAGCGGGCACCTGCGCTTCACCGAGCTCTGCCAGTGCACGTGCAGTCTTCCCAGCGATCGCGGAGCTGAGATCGCCAGCATCGATCTTGAGATTCAAACCTTCCCTGTGCAAGCCACATCGATGTCGGTACTGGGCGGCGCGTAGCGGGCGTACGGGCAGCGGAAGACTGGACAGGGTGCATGTTCTTCCCGGTTTATCCAGTCACTCGCCCTGCACTCACAAGCATCTGTCATGCTTCGCAGGCTGTCATCCCGAACCTGAACGCAGTGATGGGGAGGGATCTGCGGTTGTTCCTCATCACTTCCCGTCCCGCCGTTGCAGCATACGATGAAACGCATGCACGAGGGTTCCTACTTCGCGTACATCATGGCCAGCCGCAGCCACACGCTCTACGTCGGAGTGACCAGCGACCTCCTCAAACGCGTTTTCCAGCACAAATGGAAGGAGCACGAGGGATTCACTGCGCGCTATAACTGCGATCGTCTGGTCTGGTTCGAGCGCCATCAGGACGTGCAGAAGGCCATCGCGCGCGAAAAGGAGCTCAAAGGCTGGCGACGCTCGAAAAAGATTGCTCTCATCGAATTTGCGAACCCGACGTGGGCCGATTTCAGCCGCGAATGGTACGACTACGAACCCGCCGACTACCGGAGAGCGCTGGATCGCATGGATGTGTGAAAAACAACCGCAGATCCTTCCCCATCACTGCGTTCAGGGTCAGGATGACAGCTCGTTGGAGGGCTGCCAATGGTGGTGAACTCGCACTTGCGGGCAGTCAGTCGCCAATCCGGAGTTTACGCCGCGAATCTCGCAATTGTGTGCCGTGCGCTTCTCTAAAAGCAACTGCGGATCCTTCGTCCCCATCGCTACGCTCAGGGTCCTCTGGATGACAGTGCGGGTGAGGTGCAGCGGGCACGGCTGATTCCTCCGGTCGAAGCTTCCGCTCTCTTACCCGGCTTCCACCAGTCCATAGCGCCGCTGCCAGGTCTCCTTCAGTTGCGCCCGCACGCAGGCGCGCTCGCCCTCCGTGGCTTCGCCGCCCGATTCGCTGGCGAAACGCGCTGCTTCCGTTTTGGCCAACTCCAGCATCTGCCGGTCGCGCAGGATATCGGCCACGCGAAGGTCGGGCAATCCCGCCTGGCGGGTTCCGAAAAATTCGCCGGGGCCGCGCATGGAGAGGTCGAGATCGGCCAGCTCGAATCCGTTCTGGGTGCGCACCATGGCGTTCAAACGCTCCTCGCCGAGCGGGGAAATGCGGGGGCCGGTCATCAGGATGCAATAGCTCTTTGCGGCGCCGCGGCCCACGCGCCCGCGCAACTGGTGCAACTGCGAAAGCCCAAAGCGCTCCGCGTGTTCGACCACCATCACCGAAGCGTTGGGCACGTCCACGCCCACTTCAATCACCGTGGTCGAAACCAGCACCTGAATCTCGCCCCGCTGGAAGCGGCGCATGATGACTTCCTTTTCATCGGCGTCCAGACGGCCGTGCAGCAATCCCACGCGCAGCCCGGCGAGCGGCCCGGTGCGCAGCGTTTCGTACATGGCCACGGCCGATTTCAGCCCCGACCTCGCCGCCGGATTCGCCTCCTTCACTGCATCTGGAAACAACTCTGTTGTTTTGCTCTTTTGACGGACCTTGGTGGGAGCCACTCCATCCTCGGGATCGTGCGGGAAATCCAGCTCCGGCTGGTCATCTTTTGCGCCCTCGATCACGGGATACACGATGTAGGCCTGGTGGCGTTCACGCTCGACTACTTTTCGTACGAAGTCCCAGACCTCGCCAGAGCGCTCGTCGGGCACGCGCCGGGTGACGATGGGCGTCCGGCCCGGCGGCAACTCGTCCAGCACGCTCAGGTCGAGATCGCCGTAGAGCGAGAGCGCCAGGGTGCGCGGAATGGGCGTGGCCGTCATTACCAGCACGTCGGGCTCGCCCTGTCCCGGCTTCTTCATCAGCCTGAAGCGCTGCAACACACCAAAGCGGTGCTGTTCATCGACGACGACCAGGCCCAGCCGGTCGAATTCGACCTTTTCCTCGATCAGGGCGTGGGTGCCGATGACCAGTTGCGCCTCGCCGCGACGGATGAGGCTGCGATTGGCACGCTTGCGATCCTCATCGAGCGAGCCGGTGAGAAGCACAATGCGCGGCTTGCGCGAGGATTTTTCCAGCAGCTTGCGGGCGGCCAGGTAATGTTGGGTGGCAAGAATCTCAGTGGGCGCCATCAGTGCTGCCTGATAGCCGTTTTCCATGGCCACCAGCATGGCTTGAAACGCGACAATCGTCTTTCCCGATCCCACGTCGCCCTGCAGCAGGCGGCGCATGGGAGCGGGCGCGCGCATGTCGGCGACAATCTCGCCCAGGGCGCGCTTCTGCGCTGCGGTGGGATGGAAGGGAAGCACTTCCCGCAGCGCCTCGCGCACTTTTTCATCGGCGGCAAAGGCAATGCCTGCGCGCTCCTTCAGCCGGCGGCGTTTTACCTCCAGCCCCAGTTCCAGGTAGAACAGCTCCTCGAAGATGAGGCGCCGCTGAGCCGGTGTCGACCAGGCCTGTAAATCGGTCAGCGAGCGTTCCCTCCGGCGGAAAATGCACCTCGCGCAGCGCCGTCTTGCGATCGGGAAGATCGAGTCGCCGGAGCAGCGCGCGCGGCAGGCACTCCGGCACATCGTCGATGGATTCGAGCAGGTTGAAGATGACTTTGCGCTGCCAGCGCGAGGCCAGGCGGCTGCCGCCCAGCGACTCGTAGACCGGCGTGATGCGGCCCACCTCCAGCAGGCGGGTTTCGGCGTCGTCGCTTGAGTCGGGCAGAACCTCAAACTGCGGCTGGATCATTTTGAGATTGCTGCTGGAGCGCGAGGGCTCGATGCGCCCGTAGACCGCAACGGTCTGCCCGGCGTGGAATTTGCCCTCCAGGTAGCCGGCATGGAACCAGATGCACTTCATGGCGCAGCGGCCCTGCCCGATGGTCAGCTCAAACATGGGTCCGCGCCGCGTGCGCAGCAGCGCCGAGCCGCGCACTTCGGCGATGACGCTGGCGGTTTCGCCCGCCTTCAGCTCGTCCAGGCTGCGCGGATTCTGGCGGTCTTCATAACGGAAAGGCAGGTGGTAGAGCAGGTCTTCGGAGGTGTGAATGCTTTTAGCCACAAGCATTTCCGCTACGCGAGGACCCACTCCCCGCACATACATCACCGGCGTGTCGAGAGCAGCCACAGGGATGATGCTAAATGGCTTACCACCCCAACGACGAAGACCTGTCGTTGGGGGCCCCGGCTTACCACCCAAAGGACGAGGGATCCGACAGGGGGCGGACCTTTCAGCAATTCCGACTTTGGGGGTAAAATCGAGGTCGGGTATGCAGTATGTTTCCCCTTATTGTGGCTTTTTCCCTACTCGCGCTTCTCATCCTCGCCGGGATAGAGTGATGGTATCGCCGCTTCCGCACCATGGACCAGCGCATGGCCTCGATGGAACGCGATCTGCGCCAGTTCTATCGCGATCTTAGGGCGGCCGAAAGCGGATATCATCAACATCAAAGCGGGCAAGCGGCCCTCCTGACCCAGCCGACCCAGCCAACCCAGCCAACTCCGCCAACTCCGCCAACCCAGGTCCCATTCCCACGCCATCCTTCGCCTGGTTTCTCCTGCCTCCTCACCGTGGCCGTGTATCGTGGTATCCGTCGGGAAATTCTCCCCTCGGGAGGGTGCTGCATGCACGAGCTGAATCGCAGAAGTTTTTTGAAGGTCACGGGAGCCGCGTCGGCTGCCACCCTGCTGGCGGGCAAGGTCCACGCATTGGTTGCGCAGGATGAGCCGGGCGCTGCCATCTCCGCGAACGATCACATTCAGATTGCGTTGATCGGAGCAGGCGGCCAGGGGCAGGTACGATACCGGCGTTGCGTTGCAAGTTCCCGGCGTGAAGCTGGTGGCTGTGGCCGACTGCTACGATGGCCGTCTCGCGCGCGCCAAGGAGAAGTGGGGCGACGACGTGTTCACCACCCGCGATTACCACGAGATTCTGGCGCGCAAGGATATCGACGCGGTGATCGTGGCTACGCCCGACCACTGGCACAAGCAGGCTGCCATCGACGCCATGAAGGCCGGCAAGGATGTGTATTGCGAGAAGCCGATGATCCATCTCTACGCCGATGGGCCGGAGATGATCGCGGCTTCGCAGTCCACCGGCCGCATTCTGCAGATTGGCAGCCAGCGCGTGAGCTCCATGCTCTACGCCAAGGCCCGCGACTTGCTGGCCGCCGGCGCCATCGGGCAGCTCAACATGGTCACCGCGCATTGGGACCGCAATTCCGCCATTGGCGCGTGGGACTACACGGTTCCGCTCGATGCCTCGACGACCACCTGCGACTGGCCGCGATTCCTGGGCACCGCGCCCAAAATTCCCTTCAACGCCGAGCAGTTTTTCCAGTGGCGCAAATGGAAGGCCTATGGCAGCGGCGTGGCCGGCGATCTGTTTGTGCATCTCTTCAGCGGCACGCATTTTATTACCGGCGCCAAGGGTCCTACGCGCGCCATGGCCACAGGCGGCCTGCGCTTTTGGAACGATGGCCGCAACGTGCCCGACGTGATGCTGGGCCTGTTCGACTATCCCGAAGGCTTCAACCTGAGCCTGCGTGTGAATTTCGTCGACGGCGGCGAGGAGAGCGAAGGGCTGATCTTTACCGGCTCCGAAGGCACCATCGAGATTGCCGGCAACTCCGTGATCGTGAGCCGCGTGCCGCGCTCCACGGAGCCCGGCTACACCATCGACACGTTTACTGAGGCCATGCAGAAGGAATTTCTGAAGCAGTATCGCGCAAAGTATCCGGAAGTGCATCCTGAGGGGCCGCCGCCGGCGCGCGTGGAGTCGTACGTGGCTCCGGCGGACTACAGCGACAGCTACGACCATTTCAAAAACTTTTTTGCTTCAGTGCGTTCGCGCAAGCCGGTGGTGGAGGATGCAGTTTTCGGCTATCGCGCCGCCGGAGCCGCGCTGCTGAGCAACCTGAGCTACGACCGCGGCGCCGTGGTCGGTTGGGATCCGGTGGCAATGAAACTGACGTAACTGCGCTGCGGTGTGGCCCTGGTCTCATGCCGAACATGATCAAGTTGACGGTGCCCCCGGTCCCTCGCGAGGGACCGGGGGCACCCTCGTCTGTGGTTTGGAAAGTGTGAAGGGGACCGGGGCCACCTGCCTATTTTTGAATCCCGACAAGCGGCCGCGGATCTTTTATCGCTACGCTCCTCAAGATGACAGCGCGTTGGGGGAGGGAAATGATGGTCAATTTTCGACTGCGCCCGGGTCGTCGGCTGCGGTGCAACTGACTTGTGCGGGATTGCCTTTCTCTCCGTGCCCCAAAATTCCGGGTCTTGCTCAAGAGATCCCGCGCCAATGGCAAGATTCAGGCAAAGCGTGCTGAGGGATGCTTGCGCGAAGTGCCTGGAGCTGCAGAGCACCCTTAGAAACGCACAATCACGAAGCGCGAAGCGCTGAGCCCCCTTTGCTACACTTTTCGCAGGCCGTTCCCCGGTCTCCCTGAAAATCTTCGGGAAACCTGAGCGGTGGGAGATTGCATGTCAGTCGTCGAGCTCGTGGGAGTGACCAAGGCCTATGAGAACAAGATTGCCGTCCGCGAGTTAAGTCTCTCCATCGACGCCGGCCAGATGTTCGGCCTGCTGGGACCGAATGGCGCGGGAAAAACCAGCTCCATTCGCATGATGATGGGCATCACCCTGCCCGATTCCGGCCAGGTCAAGCTCTTCGACAAGCCCTTCGAGCGCAGCAGCCTGGAGCGCGTGGGCTATCTGCCCGAGGAGCGCGGCCTCTACAAGAAGATGAAGGTGCTGGATCAGCTTGTCTTCTTTGGCGAGCTGCACGGTGTTTCCGCCGGCGGACGCGCGCAAGCGCGCGACAGACTGGGCCGCAGCGCCTGGAGATTGCCGACGCGCTCGATAAGAAAACCGAAGAGCTTTCCAAGGGCATGCAGCAGAAGATCCAGTTCATCGGATCGATCCTCCACGATCCCGGCCTGATTGTGATGGACGAGCCGTTCAGCGGCCTCGATCCGGTGAACGCGGTGCTGCTGGAGCGGACGCTGCTGGAACTCAAAGATCAGGGCCGCGCCATCCTCTTTTCCACGCACCGCATGGACCAGGTGGAGAAGCTGTGCGACTCCATCTGCCTGGTCAACAACGGCGAGGCGGTGCTTGCCGGCAAGGTGCGCGAGATCAAGAGCCGCTACGAGCGCAACCACGTGATCGTGGAGTTTGAAGGCAGCCCGTCGTTCCTGAACAGCGAGGAGATTGCCGAAGCCAAGAACTTTTCCGGCCACGCCGAGATCCGCCTCAAGCCGCACGGCAGATGCGCAGAAGCTGCTGCACGAAGCTGCGGCCGTGGCCACCATTTACCGGTTCGAGCTGGTCGAGCCCTCGCTCGAAGAGATTTTCATCCGCACCGTGGGAGGCAAGCCCGATGGCGTGCATTGTCGCGTAATGTTCTTCTTATCGCCCGCCGCGAGTATCTCGAGCAGATTCGCGGCCGCGCCTTCCGCATGTCCACCATCGGCTTGCCGGTTCTGTTTGCGGTCATCGTCGCCATCGGCTATGGCGCCAACGCGGGCATCGGCGCAAACAAGCATATCGTGGTGGCCTCGTCCAACGCGGCGCTGGCCAATGCCGTGCGCGACCAGATGCTGCAGCGACAAGGGAAAGCAGCGCCGACGTGGAAGTGGTTTCACCCGCTCACGCCCGAGGAGCGCGACCGATCTGATTCATCAGATTCAGGCCAGAACAGCTCGACGGGCTGCTGTGGATCGAGACGCCGGCCGGCAAGCCGCCGGAGGCGACCTATATCTCGAAATCGGCGGGCGACTTCATGACCAGCGCGCGCCTGAGCGATGCATTGGATCAACGGCATAGTGGACGAGAAGCTGACCGGCAGCGGGCATGACTGCGGAGCAGGCGCGACGCCGTCACCAAGGGCATTCCCATTGTGACCTACCAGGTGAAAGCGGACGGCGCCGTGGTGAAGAGCAATGCCCAGGCATCGTTCTGGAAGGGCTACGTGATGGCCTTCCTGCTTTCGCTCACCACCATGATCTACGGCATGAACGTGGCCCGCTCCATCATTCAGGAGAAGACCTCGCGCATCTTCGAGGTGATGCTGGCCACCGTGAAGCCAACCGACATGCTGGCCGGCAAGCTGATCGGCGTGGGCGCTGTGGGGCTCACGCAGATTGCCATCTGGCTGGTGGCGGGCGTGGCGATTATGGCCTCGCCCTTTGCCGCGGCCATGCTGACCGGACAGTTCTCGGTCCATTTCTCCTGGCTGGAGGGCATTCTCTTCCCGGTCTACTTCGTGCTTGGCTATCTGCTCTACAGTTCGCTTTTTGCGGGCCTGGCGGCCACCTGCGAAACCGAGCAGGAACTGCAGATGTACATGCCTCTGGCCGCTGCGCCCACCTGGCTCAGCTTCGCGCTGATCGTGCTCATCATGAACGACTCGAACTCGCTTTGGGCGGTGGCGGCGTCGTTGTTTCCGCCCACGGCGCCCATCGTCATGTTTCTGCGCATGGCCTCGGAGACTCCGCCCCTATGGCAGTTCGCTGTCTCCATCGGCCTGCTGGTCCTCAGCATCTGGGCGGTGCTGTGGTTCTCGTCGCGCCTTTATCGCGTCGGCATCCTCATGTATGGCAAGCGCGCCACGCTGCCGGAGCTCATGCGCTGGCTGCGGTATAGCTGATAGCGAGGCCGAACCCGAGCTCCGCTAAAATCGCAACCGTGCCCACCGCAAGCAGCGTCACGCTTCACCCTCGGCCAGCGCCTCGCTCTGGCCGTGGCGCCGCGCGTGGTTTGGGCGCTGCTGTGGCTGGTGGGCCGCACCTGGCGCTTTGAGGCCATTGCCGAAGAAGGCGCGGTTGCGCTGCCCTATGGCGAAGGCGCCGGGGCCGAGGATTTATCTGCTTCTGGCATCAGTGCGTGTTGCCGTGCGCCGTTTATTTTCGCCGCACCCATGCCACCATCCTCATCAGCCGGAGCTTCGATGGCGAACTGATCACGCGCACGCTGCGGCTGTTTGGCTTCCGCGCGGTGCGCGGCTCGAGTTCGCGCAGCGCGCGCGAAGGACTGCTGGGACTGATGAGGTGATCGAGAGGGCGGCCCGGCGATCTTCACTGCCGACGGCCCGCGCGGGTCCGATCTATCGAACCAAGATGGGGCCGATCAAGCTGGCGCAACTGACCGGCGCGCCCATCGGCGCATTTCACCTGGAGCCGGAGCACGCCTGGGTGGTCAACTCGTGGGATCGTTTCCTGGTGCCCAAGCCGTTTACGCGCATCGTCGTGAGTTGGGCGCGCTATACCGAGGTGCCTGCCGATCTGCCATCGCAGCAGTTCGAATCAAACGCGAGGAGCTGAATGCCGCGATTGAACGCGCGCGCCTGCGGGCGCTGGCGCATTTCGGAAAGGCTGCGCAATGAACGGTTCTCCGCGTCGCCGATTTCGATTACGACCTGCCCGAGGAACTGATTGCGCAGCAGCCGCCTGCCGAGCGCGGCCAGAGCCGCATGATGGTGCTGGATCGCGCCACCGGGGCATTCCGCGACCGCAGCTTCGCGGAGCTTCCTGCACTGCTCGAGCCGGGCGATCTGCTGGTGCTCAACGACAGCCGCGTGATTCCCGCGCGCCTTTTTGCGCGGCGCACGCTGCGCCGGGAGCGCGAGAAGCCTACGGGCCGCATCGAAGTGATGCTGACCGAAGCCGGCGGGGGAGAATCGCTGGCGCGCGCTGGTGCGGCCGGGGCGCAAAATCGCCATCGGCGAGCGGCTGGTGTTTCCGGCGCCAACCGGCGAGATTGTGCTTGAAGCCGAGGTGCTGGAGCGCGGCCCATTTGGCGAGCGGCTGATCGAGTTTAGTCCGGTCGACGATTTCTTTGCCATTCTCGATCGCATCGGCCACATCCCGCTGCCGCATTACATTCACCGCGGCGATGCGCCGGAAGATCGCGAGCGCTATCAGACCGTCTTTGCCCGCGAGCGCGGGTCGGTGGCCGCGCCCACGGCCGGGCTGCACTTCACGCCGCAGATGCTCGATCGACATCGCGGCGCGCGGAGTGGAAATCGCGCGCGTCACCCTGCACGTGGGCTTGGGAACTTTTGCGCCCCTGCGCGTGGAGCGCGTGGACGAAGTAAAGCTGCACCGTGAGCGCTACTCGCTGGGCCCCGCGACCGCCGATGCGCTTAATCGCGCCGTGCGCGAAGGCCGGCGCATCGTGGCCGTCGGCACCACCACCGTGCGCACGCTCGAATCCGCAGCCCAGCGCATGGAACCGGGCCAGCTTGCGGCGCACTCCGGCGAGACGGAGATTTTTATCTCGCCCGGATTCGAATTCCGGCTGGTGCGCGCCTTGCTGACGAATTTCCACCTGCCCCAATCGAGCTTGCTGATGCTGGTGAGCGCTTTTGCCGGGCGCGAGCGCGTGCTCGCCGCCTATCGCCACGCAGTCGAGGAGCGGTACCGGTTCTTCAGCTACGGCGACTGCATGTTCATCGCCTGAAGGTCGCCACTGCGCATTGTTTGCTGTCCGCTGTTAAACTCTCTACCGTGCCTGACCAAACCAAGCCGCCCGTCTTCCTGCTCGACGCCATGTCGTTTATCTTCCGCGCCTACCATGCCATGCAGCGCAGCCGGCCCATGTCCACGCGCGGCGGACTGCCCACCGCGGCCACTTATGTCTTCGTGAACATGATCCGCAAGCTGCGCCAGGATTTCGAGCCGAAATACTTTGCCGCGGTCTTCGATGTCAGCGGCGCGGTTTTTCGCGACGAGCGCGCCAAAGCGATTGAATCGCTGAAAAAATGGAATTCAAAAACGCAATGCTTTGAAGAAGTGAGCTACGAGGGCTACAAGGCCAAGCGCGAAGCCATGCCCGAGGATCTGCGCCGCCAGATTCCCTACATTCGCCGCTCGCTTGAAGCGCTGCACATTCCCATTCTCGAGATGGAGGGATTCGAGGCCGACGACGTGATCGGCACCCTGGCGCGCGAGGCTGCCGAGCGCGGACACGAGGTCTTCATCGTCTCCGGCGACAAGGACATGATGCAGCTGGTCACGCCGCAGGTGAAGATGCTCAATCCGCAGAAAGACAACCTGATTCTCGATCCCGGAAAAGGTGAGGGAAGTGCTGGGCGTGCCGCCGGAAAAGGTGATTGACGTGATGGCGCTGCGCGGCGACACGGTCGATAACATTCCCGGCGCGCCCGGCATCGGCGACAAGGGCAGCGTGGATCTGATTGTCGAATTCGGCAGCGTGGAAGCGGTGCTCGATCGCGCCGCCGAGGTGAAGCGCAAGAGCTATCGCGAATCGCTCGAGCAGAATCGCGATGCCGTACTGCTGTCGAAGGAACTGGTCACCATCGATTGCCACGTGCCGGTGGAATTGGACCTTGCCGCTCTGGAAACGCAACTGCCCGATGTGGACGCATGCCGCGAGCTATACACCGAGCTTGAATTCACTTCGATGCTGAAGGAGCTTGCGCCTGCGGCCGGCGGTCCTTCGGTTGAGATTATCGAGAATCCAAGCGGGGAGCAGGTTGCGGAGTTTTACCGTGCTGCGCGCGCCGGCGGCTTTGCCTTTGCTCTCGATGCTGCGGAGCCGGCAGCAGAAGATGAAGACGAAGAGGCGCCGGCTCCGTCGCTGCTCGACGCCATCGAAACTGCCGAGAGCAAGACGCAATCGAGCGTCGGCGTATGCGCCGATGCCGCGCGCGCGCTGTGCCTGCCGCTCACACCCGAACTGCGCGCGCTGATGGAAGACCCTAACAGTTCCCAAGCAGACCCACGACTGGAAGCTGGCGCTGCATGTTCTCTGCGGGCTTGGGTGTCGATATGCGCGGCGCAGTCGACGACCTCATGCTGCTTTCCTACGCGCTGAATCCCACCCACACCACGCAGGCGCTGGCCGACATCGCCGCGCGCCATGGCGCACCCGCCGCCGGATTCTGTTGCGGCCAAGGCTGCGGCGATTCATGCGCTGGTTCCAAAACTTCGCGCAGAGGTTGAAAAGATCCGCGGTCGATCGCGTCTATCGCGAGATCGATCTGCCGCTTGCGCCGGTGCTTTATCGCATGGAGCGTGCCGGCGTGCGCATCGATAAAGCTGTGCTCGGCGGCCTTTCGGAGCGGTTCAGCGCCGAGCTGGCACGCGTGGGCGAACGCATCTTCGAGCTCGCCGGGCAGCGCTTCAACATCAATTCGCCCAAGCAGCTCGGCACCATTCTCTTCACGCATCTGGGCCTGCCTGCGCCCGTCAAGTACGCGGCAAGGGCAAGGCCGTCTCCACCGCGCAGGATGTGCTGGAGCAGCTTGCTGAGAAGCACGAGGTGCCGAAGCTGGTGCTGGAGTACCGGCATCTGTCCAAGCTGAAATCGAACTACATCGATGCGCTGCCGCTGCTGGCCGATGGCGAATCGCGCGTGCACACCACCTTTCAATCCGCTGCCACGGCAACCGGCCGGCTTTCGTCCGTCAATCCCAACCTGCAGAACATTCCCATCCGCACCGAGCTGGGCCGCGAAATTCGCGCGGCATTCACCGCGCCGCCCGGTTCGCGGCTGCTCTCGGCCGACTACTCGCAGATCGAGCTGCGGCTGCTGGCGCACTTCTCCGGCGATCCGCTGCTGATGCGTGCTTACGCCGAAAACATCGACATCCACACGCTCACCGCCAGCGAAGTCTTCGGCGTGCCCATCGAGCAGATGGACAAGGAGACGCGCAGCCGCGCCAAGGCCGTCAACTTCGGCATCGTCTACGGCATCTCGGCCTTCGGGCTGGCCGCGCAGCTCGGCATTCCGCAGTCTGAAGCCAGGGCCTACATCGAGCGCTACTTTGAGCGCTACAAAGGCGTGCAGGAGTTCATTGCGAGAACTCTGGCCCAGACGCGCAAAGATGGCTACGTGCGCACCCTCTTCGGCCGCCTGCGGCCCATTCCCGATATCGAGAGCCGCAATCCCAACCAGCGCGGCTTTGCCGAGCGCACGGCCATCAACACGCCGCTTGCAGGGCACGGCGGCCGATCTCATCAAGCTGGCCATGATCGCGCTCGATCGCAAGCTCACCGACCGCAAGCTCAAGACACGCATGGTCCTGCAGGTGCATGACGAACTGCTCTTCGAGGTGCCGGAGGAGGAAAGCGCCGAGGTCGAAGCGCTGGTGCGGACGGAGATGGAAGGGGTTATCGAGCTCAAGGTGCCGCTGGTGGCGGATTTGGGATTCGGACCGAACTGGCGCGACTTATAGCAGAGAGCCGCGCGCTTCTCCGCGATGCCAGCCCTTTGTTATACTCATAAGGTTCAGTGTCGTGCGGAAGTGGTGAAATTGGCAGACACACCATCTTGAGGGGGTGGCGCCCAAAAGGCATAGGGGTTCAAGTCCCCTCTTCCGCACCAAAAGTTCTTTAGGCCCCAGGCGGGCCAGTTGGGAAAACATGCAGATTCTGTTCTATTTCGTCATCACCGTTCACATCATCGTGTGCCTGTTCCTGGTCGGCGTGGTACTCATTCAGCAGGGCCGCTCGGCCGACCTGGCCGGCGCCTTTGGCGGCCAGGGCTCGCAGACTGCCTTCGGCCCGCGCGCCGCGGCCAACGTGCTCACCCGCCTCACCACCTGGTCGGCGATCATTTTCATGTGCACGTCGATTCTGCTGGTGGTTCTCTACGTGCGCTCCACGCGGTTCACACTCGGTGCTGGATGGCGTCAAGACCGCTCCGGTCAGCGCGCCGGCAAAGTCCGGCAAGTAAGCCGGCAATCTCTCCATCACAACAAAAAGGCAGGCCGCCAGGCCTGCCTTCATCGTTTCCGCTCTCTGTTCCCTGATCCCTGTCCCTCGATCTCTGATCTCTGCCTACACGGGCGGCGGCGCATCCACCACCGGCACGCCGGCCGGGGGCGTGAAGTGAAAGTCCTGCGCAGGGATCGGCGCGTTGGGCTGTTGATTGGTGAAGCTGAAGCGGGTTTGAGCGCCGTCCGTCTCATTCATTTCGATGCCGGTGATCTCTCCCCCGGGGGTTACGGTGAGCGTGAGCTGCTGTACGCGGTTCTTCCTGCCCCCTGGGCTGGCCGCTGAGCGTGAACTTACCGTTTGCCGCCGGCTTCAGGGCCAGATTATTCATCTCTTTTTCCAGTTCAGTGTGACCGAGCAGGAAGCGCAGCGGCGAGCGCAGGTCGTCGAGCTCTTTGGCGGGAAGCCGCTGCACCTGCGGGTCGCCGGCAGAATAGAACCAGGCGTATTTCCCGTCCAGCACAAACAGCTTGCCCGGGGGCACGCTGTACTCCCACTTCATGCGTCCCGGCTTGCGCAGCAGCAGCGTACCGCTCTCCACCCGCTCGATACCCATGCCCTCATAGGATTCTGAGAAATCCGCTTTGAGCGAATGGAGAGGTTGTAATGGGCATCGACGCGCTGCGCCAGATCCTTGGCGCTCGTCGGCGGCGCTTGCGCCAGGGATGCTCGCGGCTACGCCCGCCAGCAGCAGCGGCAGCAAGGCCCAGCGCAGCCGCGCAAGGCGGCGCTGCGCCCGATAGCGAGCTGCCATGCTCATTGCAATGGTTGGACGCAGTTGGTGCCGCCGGCCGGGTCCGTATTTGATGGTCGCCGAACTGGTCGCTGCAGAACCGCGGTCGCCGGTCTTGCCCACCGTCTCAGGCACCGCCGTGAGCAGTGTACCCGGTAATGCGATCCTGGCCGTTGACGGTCACCTTGGTGCAGTTGCTGATGGTGAAGATGTAGCCGGACTTGATGCCGGAAGCCAGGTCCTGCTGCAGGATCTGCGCGCCGGTGGCCGAAGGCGCGCCGGAAGCCGGGTCGCCGCCCAGGGCCTGCAGCGAGCAGGCATAGCCGTTGGTCGGAAGCTCGATTCGTACTGAATCTCGCCGCTGGTGATCACCTTCATCGAGTTGATGGCCGAGGTCTCGTTGGCCTTCTTCTTCAGGCTGCCGATGGTGGGAATGGCCATGAGCATAAGGATCAGAATGATGGCAATGACGATCAGCAGTTCCATCAGCGTGAAGCCATTGGGCTGAGCGTGAGAGCCGTTCTGGGCGCTGCGGCGCCTGCGGGCGTACAAAGACTTGCGATTCATGGGTAATTCCCTTAGAGAAGCGGGCCGGAAGGTCCCGGCCCATCCCACAAAATGCTATAACGTAAGGACGCAAAAGGGAAATGGGACGCTCGGAAAGGCACTGGTCAGAGATCAGGGGGCACGGGTCAGAGCTCTAGTCAGCGGTCGGAGCTCCGTCGGGAGTTCGCTTCATTCGCCACCGGCACGAGAGAACTGGTCTCTGATCTCTGACCCCTGATTACTGATCTGTATCTTCAGCTCTTCAGCACTCCAGCCGTGTCCGCTCCAGCTTCAGCCGTCCAGGCGGCCCAGCAGGGTTACGGCGATGGTCTCAGGGTCGAACAGCCGCTGCGCCATGGCCTGCACCTGCGCCGCAGTCACGCTTCGCTGATGCGGGAGATGATCTCGTCCACCGTAAAGAACTGGCGGAAGTACATCTCCTGCCGCGCCAGGTTGGCCATGCGTGAGTTCGAGCTTTCCAGGCCGAGCAGGATGTTGCCCCTCACCTGGTCCTTGGCGCGGGTCAGCTCTTCCTCGGGCAGCGGCGTCTCCTTCAGCTTGCGGAACTCGGCCACAATCAGGTCCACTACCTCGATCACCTTGTTCGCCGAAGTGCCGGCATAGACGCACAGCGTGCCGGTGTCGCGGTAAGGGCTCAGGTCGGAGTAGACCGAGTAAGCCATGCCCCGCTCCTCGCGGATGGTCTGGAAGAGCCGCGAGCTCATGCCGCCGCCCAGCACCGTGTTCAGGATCAGCGTGGCGTAGCGGTTGTCGTCGGTAATGGGCGGCGCAGGGCACGCCCAGGCAGATCTGCACCTGCTCCAGCGATTTCTTGTTGCGCAGAATGATGCGCGGGCTGGGCCGCGGCGCCGAAAGCTCGGACGGAGTCAGTGCCGCCCTTCAGACCGGAAAATTTCTCCGCCACCGCGGCGGTGAACTCGTCATGATCGAGATTGCCGGCCGCGGAAAAAATGATGTTGCCGCCGTGAAAGCAATCGGAGTGGTAGGCGAGGAGCTGTTCCTGCGCCAGCCGTCCTACCGTCTCCGTGGTGCCCAGGATGGGCTTGCCCAGCGGATGACCCTTCCAGAAACTCTGCGTGAACAGCTCGTGCACCAGCACGTCGGGATTGTCCTCGTCGATCTTGATCTCTTCCAGAATCACGCCGCGCTCGCGCTCGATCTCAGGCGGCGCAAACACCGGGTTCAGCACCAGGTCCGTCAGCACGTCCAGGGCGATGGGGACATGCTCGCCCAGCGACTTCACGTTGAAGCAGATCGTTTCCTTGCTGGTGAAGGCGTCGAGATTGCCGCCGATGGCGTCCATTTCGCGGGCAATGAGCTGCGCCGTGCGCGAGCGCGTGCCCTTGAAGACCATGTGCTCCACAAAATGCGAGATGCCGTTGGTTTCCGCCGGCTCGCAGCGGGAGCCGGATTTGATCCACACGCCCATGGCCACAGAATGCAGGTGTTCCATGCGCTCGGTGAGCACGATGAGGCCGTTCGGCAATACAGTGCGGCGAAGATTGCGCTCAGTATTCAAGGTCAATCCCTTCATAAGCTTCGATTTTAGGTCAACGGGAGCCGAAACGGGCACATTCGTGGCGGCCGGCGAGGCAACTCGAATAAAACAAAGCAATTAGGATCGGCGGCTGGCTTGGTAACGCTGAGGCGATGAAATACTGAAAGACGTGAATGGAAACCCCGATCAGCTCGTTCGTTTAGACGCCGCCACCCCCTCGGATGGAGGCCTGAATATTTTTGGGCTCGAGCGAATCGGAGCTGGCACGCGGAAGATGCAGGAGCTGGGCGAGCCGGCCTGTCGCGGTCGCCAGTTGGCAGAAGCCATTTACCGTCAGCGCGTTGCGCGAGATTTCTTCCATCACCACTTTACCTGAGGACCCTGCGCGAGCGGCTGGCCGCTGCCGGCTGGCAGGTGGGCCGGCCGACGCATCGCCCAGGTTTTCCGTTCTGTGGATGGGACGGAGCGATACCTGATCCAGTGCCAGGGCCAGACGGCTGAAACCGTAGAAACCGTCTGGATGCCCGAAGGCGATGACGGCGAGGCTGGTGACGAGGCGGACGCGCTCCCGGAGGGACGAAACGGAAATAGCCTGCGAACCAGACGGAATCCTGGGAGCCCGAACCTGGAAAGTGTTCATGCCGCATAGGGGCGAAGGCGAATCGGTCGGCGACCCGCCAGGCGCTGGGACCGCGCCACCATCTGCGTCTCCAGCCAGATCGGCTGCGCGGTCAACTGCCAGTTCTGCCTCACGGCCAAACTTGGCCTGCAGCGCAATCTCACGGCGGGCGAAATTGCCGGCCAGGTCATCGAGGTCTTCGAGCGCCAGCAGGTCGAGGTGGGCCGCGATCGCGTGAACCTCGTCTTCATGGGCATGGGCGAGCCGTTCCTCAACTACGACAACTTCATGGCCGCGGTGCGGCTGCTGGTCGAAGAAGTCGGCCTGAGCCCGCAGCGCATGACGGTTTCAACCTCCGGCATCGTCCCCGGAATCGAGCGCTTTGCCCAGGAGCCGCCGGAGCTCTGCGCCCCAGGCTGGCCATCAGCCTGAACGCGCCCAACGACGCAGTACGCGCCGACGATCATGCCCATCAACCGCAAATGGCCCATCGAGGCCGTGGTCGATGCGGTGCGCCAGATGAAGCTGCGCCCGCGCGAGCGCGTCACCTTTGAATATGTGCTGCTGGGCGGCGTGACCGACCGGCCCGAGCACGCGCGCGAAGTAGCGCGCTTGGTGCGCCGGACCGGGCTTGCCCGCCAAGGTCAATCTGATTGCATGGAATCCCGGGCCCCGGCATTCCCTACACCATGCCCACGCCGGAATCCGTAGAAGCTTTCCGCGAGTCCCTGATCGCCGCCGGAGTTCCCGCGTATCTGCGCAAGCCGCGCGGGCGCGATATCTATGCAGCCTGCGGCCAGTTGAAGCGCACGGTGGAGCGATAAGGATCGGCATCCCCGGTTCGTCAGGCTGCGCGCGGGAAGTGATTTGGCGATTGCGCGTGAAGCAGATCACCAGGGGTTACATGGGCGTTTATGGGGCTATTTCGAAGGCGACTTACGAGAGTAGGCAATGAACCCGATCACTTGAGATATCCTGAGCGGAATGGACGACAGGCGGACATAGGGACTCGAATGCCGATCAAGGCCTACTACAGTGAGGCAATATCTAATTTCCTCAAGGAAGACGACGAACGTATCCTCGGGATTCTTACGAGAGAGCATCATCACGCCCTGGATGAAACACAGCGTTGGGCCTGGCTCCAGCAAATCTTGATTCTAAAGACGGCCTTGGTGGCCCGGCAAAAGGAAAGAATATTTTTGGAGTTCTACATTCCAAGAATGGGCAAACGCGCGGATGCCGTCTTGCTTTCGGAAAATATCGTCTTCGTTCTTGAATTCAAAGTTGGAGCCACTGAGTATTCGACCAATGCTCTTGATCAGGTTGAAGATTACGCCCTCGATTTGAAAAACTTCCATGAAGGCAGCCATTCAATTGCGATCGTGCCAGTTTTGATCTCGACGAATGCAAAGCCAGATCCGATTTCCGGACTCAAATTTGCGGACGATTTGGTTGCTGGGCCCATCAGTACGAACGCGGCTGGGCTTGCAGATCTTCTCGAAAAAGTCTGTGCGAAGCAAGCCTTTCCAATCATTGATAAAGAAGACTGGATGGCCAAGGGATACAAACCCACTCCTACCATCATTCAGGCGGCTGAAATCCTCTATCAGACTCACAGCGTCATTGATATCTCGCGATCTGATGCCGGCGCTGAGAACCTTCGAGAAACGAGCGCCAGCGTCGGTAGGGTAATCGACGAAGCCCGCTCAAACCAAAAGAAGGCCATTTGCTTCGTGACTGGAGTACCCGGTTCAGGGAAGACTCTCGCGGGACTAAATATCGCAACACGGCGCTCGGATGAACACACCGATGAACATGCCGTC
Source organism: uncultured Acidobacteriaceae bacterium (assembly GCA_963725975.1). Taxonomy (GTDB): domain Bacteria; phylum Acidobacteriota; class Terriglobia; order Terriglobales; family Acidobacteriaceae; genus Telmatobacter. The sequence continues at coordinate 93,290 of CAVSBA010000005.1, forward strand.
TTCTTGTCCGGCAACGGCCCGCTCGTCGATGTACTTCGTGAGGCGCTCGCACGCGACAAAGTTCGACGTGAGGGAATCAAAAAGACGGTGGCTGAGCGTGAAGTGCGCAGCTTTATCCAGAATATCCATCATTTCCGGGATCAGTATGTCGGGAACGAAGAGATCCCCGTAGAAAAGGTGGCGGTATTTGACGAGGCCCAAAGGGCCTGGAACCGTGAGCAGGCTTCTAACTTCATGCAGCGGAAACGAGGGCGCACCGACTTCGATATGTCAGAGCCGGAATTTCTCATCGGCGTGATGGACCGTCATCCAGATTGGTGCACGATCGTTTGCCTGGTTGGTAACGGCCAAGAGATCAACACCGGAGAGGCTGGCATATCCGAATGGATCAGTGCACTTGAATCTAAGTTTCCCTACTGGGAAGTCCATCTCTCGCCTCGCATCGCACTGGCTGAGTACGGTTCGCGATGCGCAGTGGAGCAGTTCCTGGCATCTGCAAGAGTTCACTTAAGTCAACATCTTCATCTCGCCGTTTCGATGCGCTCCTATCGGGCGGAGGCTCTCTCCGGATTCATAGGCCATGTCATCGACAATGAGCCGGAGGCTGCGCGAAACGCATACAAGAGCATACAGGCCGACTACCCGATCTATTTGACTCGTGACCTTCACAAGGCAAAGCAGTGGCTTCGTGATCGCGCTCGAGGAACAGAGCGGTTCGGCCTGATTGCGTCCTCAGGGGCGCAACGCCTTCGCCCAGAAGGGATCTACATTAAGGCGGCGATAGAACCAGTGAACTGGTTTTTAAATGACAAAACAGATGTCCGATCCTCGTACTACCAAGAGGATGTTGCCAGCGAGTTTGCCGTTCAAGGTCTTGAGCTGGATTGGGTTGGCGTATGTTGGGACGGAGACTTTCATCATAGGGACGGGACCTGGATTTCTCAGGCCTTCAAGGGAACAAAGTGGCAATCCGTAAATGATGATTCCAGGCGTCTTTATCTCAAGAACGCATATCGGGTGATTCTGACACGGGCGCGGCAGGGGATGGCCCTCTTCGTCCCCAATGGGGACCCGTCGGACCCGACCCGTCCCCCATCTATTTACGATGGCACATTCGAATATCTTCGCTCGTGCGGAATTCCAATGTTGTAGGCGGTACCGAATCCCAATAAGTAATCTTAAGTCGGCCAGTCTCCGCCGATCCGCCGCGGCTTGATTTCCGGTTGGCGCAACAGGCCCATTCGCTCAGTTGAGAAAAGAAAAGTGAACTGGCAGCAGCAATTACGCCGGCCCCTACACCACTTCCAGGTTCGTTCCTTCAACCTTCTCGAAATACGCCACGATCTCGACGCGGTTCTTTGCCGACGGACTGCCGTTGGCGCCGGGTGCCCCATGTCTCGATTCTGAGACATGGGAGCCGCGATTCCCAGTTCTTTGGCCGGTCGGGTATTGACGGAATCCCAGGTCTGAAAATCCAGACCTTGAAAATCCAGACCTGGGGCACCCATCTTCAGTGGTTGATCGAGACGTGGGCCACCCGCCGTTTGCGGGGGAGTAATCCTCAGAGTCGCGGGTAGCCGCTCGAATGAATGCTGCCATCTCCGAAGAGACCGTCGCTGATTGCCGCTGTTGATGCGGTCATTGCGCGCTGGCTAACCGCACAGCCGCCTGAACGAGGGCGATGTGGGAGAGAGCCTGGGGAAAGTTGCCAACCAGCCGGCCTGCTGAGGTGTCATATTCCTCCGATAACAGGCCTACATCGTTCGCAACGCTCAACAGCCGTTCGAAGAGCTTTGTGGCCTCGGCGATGCGGCCCTGCATGGCGTAAACCTCGACCAGCCAGAAGTTGCACGCGAGAAAGGCGCCCTGTTTTTGCTTGCTCGAAGCGGGCAGGTTTCGCAGCAGAAGTCCGTCTTTCATCAGTTGTTTTTCCACTGCCTGAACGGTTCCGAGTATTCGCGAGTCATCCGCCGGCAGAAAACCGAAGATCGGCAATAGAAGCAGCGAAGCATCGAGTCGCTTGGAGCCGTAATGCTGGACGAAGGAGTTCATGCGAGCATGGAATCCCCGCTTGAGGACATCGGCGCGGACCTTGTCGCGGAGCTTTTGCCATTGCTTGAGGGGACCGCCCATCCCATAGTGCTCGATACTGTTCACGGCTCGATCGAGGGCAAGCCACGCCATGACTCCGGAAAAGGTGAAACGCTCGGGATGATCGCGCTCTTCCCAGATGCCGGACCCAGGCTCTCGCCAAATCTTCGCGAGGTGTTCGGTAAGGGCCTGCTGAAGCTGCAGCTCGTGCCGATCGAGAGGGATGCCGGCCTTGCGCGCATGCGAGAGCGCCATGGCAATCTCCCCATAGATGTCCTGCTGGACCTGATTCTGGGCGCCGTTGCCCATGCGAACGGGCGCGGAGCCTTCATAGCCGGGCAGCCATGGAATATCAGACTCAACCAGTTTGCGCTCCCCTTTGATGCCATAGACGATTTGGACTTCGGAGGCATCGGGTCCGACAGCGCCGATCAGCCATTTCTTCCAGGCAATCACCTCGTTGGTGTGACCGCAATCGAGCAGCGCAGCGACGGTGAGGGTCGCGTCGCGAATCCAGCAATAACGGTAATCCCAGTTGAGCGAGGCGCCCAGCTGCTCCGGAAGCGAGGTAGTGACAGCCGCGACGAGGCCGCCCGACGGACGATAGGTCATGGCCTTCAGCGTGATGAGAGATCGTTCGACGGCGTCGCGATAGGGGCCGTTGTACTGACTGCGGCTGGACCACTTAGTCCAGAAGCTGCTGGTCTCACCGAGAGCGCGCTCAACATCGATGGGAGCCGGGATCGGTTTATAGGAGCGACCGTACGTGAGGGCGAAGTTCCGGGTCTCGCCGGCCTTGAGGACGAATTTTGCGGAGATAGTGCCTGAGTCAGGCTGACACACCTCGACATCCGTGCGCAAGACGGCAAGGTTGGGTCCGACTTTAGCGGTCCAGGAAAGTTCGCGGCCCGGGGCAGAACCGGCGCCTCGCTCAGATTCATGCCGGTCGGATTCAGTCGACTCAGAATTGACCCAGGGAACGGCTTTTCCATAATCGAAGCGCAGGCAAAGGGTCGTCTCCATTAGGACTTTTCCGTCGATGCAGTGGACCCTGCGGACCACGTCGGAATTCTTGCCGCGGATGGGCATGAAGTCGGTGATTACGACTGTTCCGGTCTTCGTCTTCATGGTGGTTTCAAGAATGAGCGTGTGCGGCCGATAGCGGCGCGTTGAGGAAACCAGCTTCTCCCTGGGAGCAAGGTTCCAATGGCCGTTCTGCCGCGAGCCGAGCAACGCGGCGAAGCAGGCCGGAGAAGAGAAGTCGGGCCAGCAAAGCCAGTCAATTGCGCCGCCGCGGCTGACCAGAGCTGCAGTTTCACAGTCGCCGATCATTGCGTAATCCTCAAGTTTTTCAGATCTCATAGCCTCTTATCTCTCCGTACAAGCAATTGTTTCGCGCACGATTGTCTTCGAGAGACAGGCTCGCAGCAAAACGAGGAATCGAGATCGCCGTTCATCTCGATTCGAGGTCCAATGAAATTCCGAGGGGTTCGGTTGCTTCTGCGAGGATTGACCTTCTGCTCAGCGGTAGCCAATGCTCTAGCGCAGGGTTTGCAGGTAAGCCACGACATCGCGCGCCTGCGGTTCTGAAAGACCGAGCGAGGGCATGGCCGTTTTGGGCTTCATCGTCTGCGGAGCCATGATCCAGTGCTTGAGGGTGTCCGGGGTGTTGGGAAAGTTGCCTCCAATATAAGTCCGAAGCGTGACCGATTCCAGGGGCGGCCCCACGACTCCGTTGGCGCCGGGAATGCCGGGGATGTTGTGACACTTGCCGCATCCGTAGGTTTCAATGGTGGCCTTTCCGCGATCTGCGGAAGCGGCTGTGCCTGCGTTTGCCAGGGCGCCTTGGTTACAGCCGGCAATCAAGCAGCGGCCAGGCCAGCGATGAGGCAGATTGCAAACTTCAGCTTGGGGAGACGCGCGGGCAAGCCACAACCTTCCGCAGTCCGCCGTGCAGGCTGTGAGCAACTTGCCCATATTGCCCGAATAGATGCGGGATCGGTTCGATAGGTATCCCGGAGGAGCTTGAATGAGCCCAAAATTTTGCCATCGCGGGATTACTGTACGCCGCATTTCGCATCCAAGCAGGCGTGGAATACACGGCGGAGCGGGGACCGCGCCCACGCCCCAAGACCATCTCTGGTGTGTTGCAGGTGTGCCTTGTGATGGTGGTGTGTTGCGGAATTGTGCATGGACAAGGGCTGGACAGCGGCGCGGCTGCCCGATGGCGCGGCCATCTTTTCGCAAAGGTGCTCCAAGTGCCACGGAGACAGGGGTCAGGGGATTGCGGCGGCCGTGACCATCGCGGGGCCTTCATTGCAAGCGGAACACGATCTGGGCAACGTTATGACGGCGGTCGAATCGGGCCCCAGTCATATGCCGGATTTCTCCCGGGTTCTTACGGCAACGCAGATCCGGGATGTGTCGCATTACGTGACCACAGATCTTGCGGTGATTCCGCTGATGGACGGCGATATCGGTGAAGGCGGGAAGATCTTCCGCAACTCCTGCGCAACCTGCCACCGGACCGCGGTGCGCGGCGGTGTACTGGCCTTCGCAGGGAGGAATGCGCCGAACCTCACGGATAAATCCGCCGCACTGATTGCCGGCGCGATCCGCTGGGGACCGGGAACCATGCCGGCGTTCCCGTCTTCTGTTCTCAGCGACGAGCAAGTCGCTTCGGTGGTGGACTATGTTCGGTTTGTACAGCACCCGCCCAACCCCGGAGGAAATCCAATCAAGGAAGTCGGCCCTTTTGGCGAAGGAGGTGTCGCCGGGCTCGCGGTGCTGCTCGTGATCGCTATGACCGGCTGGATTGAACGAGGAGGCAGGGGATGAGTCAAGACGAGGAGGACGAGGGGCAGGGTCGGTCGAATCAATCAAAGGGTCAAGCTAAGGGTCAACTCAAGGGGCTGGGCCAACGGTTGGTCGAACTGGGATCGAGGTGGCTGGATTTCTTATCCAATACTGCGAAGCGTTTGGTTTACAAGAGCGGACGCGCCGCAGATCGCGATCTGGAAAACGAGGCCCAGATGCGGCGGCGCGAAGGCATCGGAACCGCTCTGGTGGCATGCTCTTTCGTCATCGCCATCATGGGCGGGGTTGGATTCCTGATCGCCTATTGGTCGGACGCCAACAATACCAGGGCGCTGGGTGGAACCTTGGCGGTGTTTCTGGGGGCGATGGGCGTCACGGCGGTGCTGTGGGCGCGCTGGCTGATGAGCCGCAAGGAAGCGGTGGAACCGCGGCATGCGCTCCAGTCCAGCCTGGTGGCGGAAGCGGCAGCTGGGATGGCCTTCTGCGAGGGAATGCACGATATCCGAAAACGGAAGTTGCTGATCTGGATGGGCCTGAGCGGGACTGGGCTGTTTGGGGCCATGGTGCTCTCGCTGCTGAGATCGCTGGGAATGTCTCCCGACAAGTCGCTGGACAGCAGAATCTGGGAGGGAGGGCAACGCCTGGTGATGCTGGATGGGAAGGCGGTTTCGCTAAGCACGCTCGAGACGGGAAGCACGGTTACGGTATATCCCGAAGACCAGATTGGGGCCGAACGCGCGCAGACTGTGCTTATCCGGGTCAACGAGCAACTGCTGCAATTGCCGGAGAGCCGCGCAACTGGGCGCCCGGCGGGTATGTAGCGTATTCGCGGGTGTGCACCCATGCCGGCTGTCCCGTAGGCGAGTATGAGGCGGAGCAGGGGATTCTGTTGTGCCCCTGCCACCAATCTACCTTCGACGTGCTCCGCGCCGCGGCGCCGACGGGCGGCCCGGCCGCCAGGGCGCTGCCTCAGTTGCCACTGTATGCAGATGCCGACGGCACCCTGCGGGCAGGCGGAGGGTTCACTGCGCCACCCGGACCCAGTTTCTGGGGGATGTCATGATCACAGAAAAGATTGCGCTGAAGCTCAGCCGGGCAATCGACTCGCGCGTGCGGGCGGCAAAGTTTTTGCACAGAGCGATGAACCATGTCTTTCCCGACCATTGGTCGTTCATGCTGGGCGAGATTGCCCTCTACTCCTTCATGGCTCTGGTGGTGACCGGGACCTATCTTGCCTTGTTCTTCCATGCGAGTTCGGAAAAGATCGTCTACCGTGGGTCCTACCGCGCTCTCGATGGCCAGAAGATTTCCGCCGCCTACAACTCCGCGCTGCACATCAGCTTTGCTGTTCCGGCGGGTTTGCTGGTGCGCCAGATGCACCACTGGGCGGCACTGATATTCATCTGGGCGATTCTTGCCCACATGGCGCGCATCTTCTTCACCGGCGCCTACCGCAAGCCGCGCGAGATGAACTGGCTGATCGGCCTCACGCTGCTGGTGCTGGCGCTGGCAAATGGATTTTTCGGCTATTCGATGCTCGACGATCTGCTCTCCGGAACCGGGCTGCGCATCGGATACTCCATTCTGCTTTCGGTGCCGGTGGTCGGCCCGTGGCTGACCTATCTCTTCATGGGCGGGAACATCCCCAATCCCGAAATGCTTCCGCGAATGTACGCGTTGCACATCTTCCTGGTGCCGGCGCTGATCTCGGTTCTGCTGGCGATGCACCTCTTCATGATCTGGCGCCAGCTGCACACCAACTATCCGGGCCCAAAACGTACCAACCGGACCATCGCAGGGTCGCGGCTGTGGCCGTCCTACACTGCGAAATCAATCGGCCTGCTGCTGCTGGTGTGTGGCGCGATCGCCGCACTGGGCGGCCTGGTCCAGATCGATCCGGTGTGGATCTACGGCCCCTACGACCCCTCAAGCACGATGGTGGGCGCGCAGCCGGATTGGTACCTGGGCTGGGTGGAGGGTGCAATGCGTCTTTTCCCCGGCATCAATCTGCGCATCGGGCACTGGCTGGTCCCTGAACTTTTCTTCCCCGCTGTCCTGATGCCTTCGCTGCTGTTTCTGGGACTGTATTCGTGGCCTTTCGTGGAAAAGCTGTTTTCGAGAGACAAGGGCGATCAGAATGTCCTGCGGCTGCCGTATGAGCAGCCCATCCTGACCGCCGGAGGAGTTGGGCTGTCCACTTTCGTCCTGTTGCTGCTAGTGGCCGGAGGGGACGATTTTGTAGCCCTTGCGATCGGTGGCTCGGTCGTCGAAGTTCGCACGATACTGCGCATTCTGGTCCTGGCCGCACCACCCTGTGCCGCGGCGCTGACCTATTTTGTCTGCGCATGGATGAAGGACCGGAAGGCTGCTCGCGCGGCGGCGAGCGCGGACACGGCCAGTTCTGCAACGGAATCCAGACAGATTTCATCGGCCGGCGCCACCGGACCCGCAGCAACGGCTACCGTGACCCAATCGCTCCAGTACCCGACCGGCAACCCTTGAGTTTGCCGGAAAGCGACTAACCAACTGGCAACTCGACCGAACCGTGGGCGCATCTCCTCATGGGTTGTTTCTGCCTCCTGCGTTTCCGCGGTGATCGTTGCCGGGTTTTCCTCTGAAGCTGCAGCGAGCGATCCGAACCTTTCGTACTGAACAATCGACGCGACTCACGCGCGCACATGCGTATGAACTTTCGCGCACATGCGTATGAACTTTTGACTGACTCACAGCCGGCACGGAGGTTCAATGAGCACGCTGTTAGCGGAGCAGGAGCTGACGGAACTTTGGAAGACTCCGAAGACTGTCTATGGCTGGCTGGCGTCGGTGGACCATAAAAGCCTTGGGATTCGCTATCTGGTTACGGCGTTCGTCTTCCTGATCATCGGGGGGCTGGAGGCATTGGTGATGCGGCTGCAGTTGACGCAAGCCAATGAGGCGCTAGTGGGGCCGGAGACCTATGACCAGCTCTTCTCGATGCACGGCATCACCATGATCTTCTGGTACGCGTCGCCGATCCTTTCCGGCTTTTCGATCTATCTGGTTCCACTGATGGCCGGGGCCCGGGACGTCGCGTATCCCAAGTTGAATTCGTTTACTTACTGGTCATTTCTGTTTTCGGGAATTCTGCTGTACGTAGGCCCATTCATGGGACAAGCGCCCCATGCGGGCTGGTTTTCGTACATGCCGTATACCGACCTCGCCTACTCGCCCACGCACGGGATGGACTTGTATGCACTCGCCATCATCATGCTGGGAATCTCGACCACGGGAGCAGCAATCAACTTCATCGCCACCATCCTGTGGTTTCGTGCCCCTGGCATGGCGATCAGCAAGATGCCGCTGTTTCTTTACAGCACCCTCACGATCTCCGTGACCATTCTGTTCGCCATGCCGGCGCTTACGGTTGCCTGCATCTTCCTGGAATTGGAACGGCGCTGGGGCATGCACTTCTTCGACGCAGCCAGCGGCGGAGCTCCCCTGCTTTGGCAGCAGTTGTTCTGGTTCTTCGGGCATCCGTGGGTGTACGTGATTTTTCTGCCCGCAACCGGGATGATTTCACTCATCATCCCCACGTTCTCGCGGCGCCCGATCGTTGGGTATCCCTATGTCGCCATGTCCACGATTCTGACGGGCGTGGTCGGTTTCAGCGTATGGCTGCACCACATGTTCACAGTAGGCATGTCGGAGCTGACGATGAGCTTCTTCAGCGCCGGCAGCATGATGATCTCGATCTTCACGACGATCACGATCTTCGCGTGGCTGGCGACCGTTTGGAAGGGCCGGCCGGTGGTGACTACCTCTATGTTGTACGCTGTCGGTTCTGTGGCCCTGCTGGTGATCGGCGGACTTAGCGGCGTCGTGACGGGAATCATCCCTGTGGACTGGCAGCTGCATAACACCTACTACGTGGTTGCCCACATTCACTATGTGCTCATCGGCGCAAATGTGTTTCCCGTCTTCGCCGGTCTTTACTACTGGCTGCCGAAGATGACAGGCCGCATGATGAGCGAGCGCCTCGGCAAGTGGAGCTTCTGGGTGATGTTCATTGGATTCAACCTGGGGTTCTTTCCCATGCACATTGTTGGACTGATGGGCATGCCACGAAGGATATATACCTATTCCGCCAATTTAGGCCTGCAGCCGATGAACGAGTTGATGACGTTTGGAGCCTTCCTGCTCGGGGTCGGAATTCTGATCAGCATCATCAACCTGTTTTACAGCCTTCGGCGAGGCGAAATCGCAGGCAACAATCCATGGAATGCCGATGGACTGGAGTGGGCGATGCCATCGCCGCCGCCGGAGTACGAGGTTGTGCACATTCCCGCGGTGGCTACCAGGCACCCGCTCTGGGACACGTTCGACGAGGACGAGGACCCCGGCGATCTGCGTGTGCTTTCGCAGGCGCGACTCAGCATAACGTCGACGGCGCTGGATGCAGTTCCCCAGGCGGCAGCCACGATGCCCGACGTGTCGCTCGTACCTTTGTTTCTTGCCCTGGCGCTGTTCGTGTTCTTTCTCGCACTGGTCTTCAAGTGGATGTGGGTCTGCCTTGCAGCCCTGATTGTTACCTATCTCCTGGGCTGCGTGTGGATTTGGCCGCGGCCGATCAAGGGGCATCTATGAGCTCTGTGGCGACACCACCGATCGCACCCGAAGCGCCCCACACAGGCGTATGGCCGATTGAACGGAACCGGGGCGTGTATGCAATCACCATGGTGATCCTTACCGAGGGAACGCTGTTCATCTGTCTCTTCGCCAGCTATTACTTCCTCGGTGCCAATAAATACCGCTGGTCGATCGACACACCGCCCAAACTGGTGAAGGCCTTTATCATGTTGGCGATACTGGCCGGCAGCAGCCTGGTGATCATGTGGGGGGAACGGCTGGTCGAACAGGGCCGCTATGCGCTCGCTCGCGTTGCAGTGGTGGCGACCATCCTGATGGGTCTTGTATTTCTAGCGGTGCAAGCCTTCGAATACAAGGAGCACTGGAAGACGCTGACGCCCACAACGGATTCCTACGGCTCTATCTTCTACACCATCACGACCTTCCATGCCGCGCACGTGATTATGGGCCTTCTGATGCTCGGCTACCTTGCCGTGCTGCCGAACTACGGGCCGTCCCTGCTTCCTCCCCATCGTCCCTATCGCGTGGCTGCGTTGTATTGGCACTTCGTCGACGTTATCTGGTTTTTCGTGGTTTTGCTTCTGTATGTGATTCCCCACTTTCAGTTTTATGGCTTCTGAAATGACAGATCCGGTCAACAATACGCCGCGCCCCGAGGCTGCCAGCACTCCCGAGACAATCTCCAACGACCGTCTCTGGTTTGAATTTGCCGCGTCCGCAATCGCCTGGCTCTGCCTTGGCAGTCTGGATCTCGTGATCGCCTGGCGCGCCTGCGTTCATCAAGAACAGTTTGGCGGGCCAAGCTCGCACCCGGGTGCGCGCATTCTTTACTTTGTGTTCTGGATAGCCTTGTCCGGCGTTGCAATGCTGGCGGGCAGAATGTCGTATCGCAGCTGGCGTGCGCTATCCGGAGAGAGCCGACTGCTGAGCGCCGAAGGCAGGGAGCGTCAGGAATTCATGTCGCTGTCGGGTCTGTTCATCAGCGTGACACTTGGGTTTGGTTTTTTCTGGATGTGCCTTCCCCTCTTCCTTCTGCAGATGTGTGAGAGGGCGCGATGAGTGACACTATCTGCCGATGGATTGTGGTTCTCTGCGCGGGCTGCATTCCCCTGGTCGGCGGCCTGCTGTGCGGGTGCGCAGGTAACGAACCTTTGGGCGGCTACCAGTCCGCGATGGTCGGCAACCCGGCGGAGGGGAAGGCCCTGATTCAGCGCTACGGATGCGGCTCCTGCCACGAGATCCCGGGAATTCGCACCGCCCGAGGCATGGTTGGGCCGCCGCTTTTCTATTACAGCCGCAGGACCATGATCGCCGGAGAACTTCCGAATTCACCGGAAAACCTTATGGCATGGATCAAGAACCCGGTGGCGATCGAGCCGGGAACCGCAATGCCCGACCTCGGAGTCACAGACAGCCAGGCTCGCGACATGGCTGCCTATCTTTACACCTTGCGATAGCGAAGGAACCCTTGCTTCCGCATGGACGAAGGAATGGATGAGGCGCATCTATCAATTCGTTTTACCGCTGCTTGCCCTCTTGTCTGGAGGGTGCGCTACATTGCAATCTACCTCCAATACTCACGGGCCGGCGGCGCGCAGCATCGAGCATCTCTCGCTTGCGATGACCATCGCCTTCGTGATTGCGATTGTCGTGATGTGGGCTTTGCTGACGATTGCCCTGAAGAAAAATCGTGGCAGCCTGCAGGAGCATATGCCGATCGATGCCGGCGGAGGCCAGGGCTGGGTAGTGATCGGAGGGATGGCCATTCCCCTGCTGGTGCTCTCCGTCTTTTTCTTCCTGGGCCTCGACCTGCTGTCCCGTTTCCCCATTCACGGCGATCATGGCGCCATGAACACCGAGTCGATGGCAAACAAGGCCAAGCCGGATATTTTGATCGTCGGGCACCAATGGTGGTGGGAGGTTCACTATGTCGGTGGTCCGGGTGAGGAAGTGGTCACCGCCAATGAGATTCACATTCCCGCGCACCGGCCGGTGAACATCGAACTTCGCACGGCCGATGTGATTCATGCCTTTTGGGTTCCAAGTCTCCATGGCAAGGTCGACCTTATACCGGGCAACGTCAACTTCATTCGCATCGAAGCCAGCGAGCCCGGCAGTTACGTTGGTCAATGCGGGGAGTACTGCGGCAAACAGCATGCGAATATGCACATTCTGCTTATCGCGCAGGAGCCCGCGGCCTTCGACGAGTGGCTTGCGAATCAGCGCAAGGCCGGCGTTCAACCCACCAATCCTGAAGCTGTGATGGGAGAGCAAGAATTTTTAGCAGGGCCGTGTTCGCAATGTCATACGGTTCGGGGTACCCCGGCCGCGGGCCGGTTCGGGCCGGATCTGACCCACATCGGCAGCCGCAGCGAGATTGGCTCCGACACGTTTCCGAACAACAACGCGTATCTCGAGGGCTGGATCACGAATGCCCAGGCTCTGAAGCCGGGATGCAAGATGCCGAAGATCACCCAATACAACGGGGTGCAGCTTCGCTCGGTGGTCGCGTATCTGCGTCAGCTGCAATGACCCGGCCGATGTCCGCGGCATCAGTCTAGAAGAGCGGCTCGGAAATCTTGCTCTCTCGCACGTCAAAGTCCCGCCAGTCGGTCACCAGCTCTTCGCTGTGGCAAATGAACCGGATCGCGTGCAATCACGACGGAGAATCAGTTTTCCCATTTCCAGTCCATCGGCGACCGTGTCACGAACCGTAGCCCGTCCAGCGTACGCCATCACGAACGCAGACAGTGCTGTGACTGTGCACCAGGAGCAAAGCTTGCCAAAATCCACGAGTTGACGAATGGCGTTGAATCCTGCAATCGAAGCGTCGAGCGCCAACTTAACCCCCAGGAGCTTCTTCGCTTTCTTGTTGCGGTTCGCGAGGACGGCCAGTGTTACGGTTGTTCCAAAGCTCCCAATGCCGAGCAAGGCATCTGGAATGCCAAAGGGGTGCGCGGTCTTCGACATGGTAATTCGTTCGGAATCGAAAATTCTGAGCGGGGGATCGGGAAGTTTCGACATCACCTGAAGCTGGTAGAGCGCCACTGGAACGAGTGTGGCGAGGGCCACGCAGGAAGCACCGATGAGGAGCGGTTGATTGTCGCCGGAAAAGCTCTCCTGAGAACGCTCCGCGCTCATGAATTCTTTCCTTTGACGACCAATGCTGCGCCGGCGATGGCGCATAGTGCCGCTGCTCCCATCGCCAGCCGGTTGCGGTGCAGGACGACGAAGACCTCGGCGCTGGTCGAGGCAGAGCGGTCCGCAAACTTACCACGCGCACTATGTTTACCCGGTACATAGTTGTACAGGTTGTTCGGCGCATCCGGGTCCTTCGGTTCATTCAGAATTTGCTGCGATTTGTATCCGGTTCGTCCGAGATAGCGGTCCAACAGGCCGGGGATGATCCTCTGTCCGACGATCGCCATCACGGTTGGGCCGCCCACCCAATACTCACGCCGAGGCTGCCTGGCGACACCCGCCGCGACAACGACCTCGGCTGCCAATTCCGGTTCGTATATCGGAGGAACGGGTTGCGGGTCGTTGGGCATGCGGTTCTTTACCCAGCCGAACTGAGTGGTGTTCATTGCAGGCATGTGCACTGCCGTGAGTTTCACATTGCTGTGGTCGTGATGAAGTTCGCAACGCAAGGAATCAGTGAAGCCGTTGATGGCGTGTTTACAGGCGCAATACGCCGACTGCAACGGGACAGATCGATAAGAAAGCGCGGAGCCGACTTGAATGATGGTGCCGCGATCGCGCGGAAGCATTCGTTTGAGGGCGGCCATGGTGCCGTGAACGAAACCGAGGTACAGAACATCGGTGACTCGTTTGTAATCCGACGCCTCCATCTCTTTTACGGGCGAGAAGACACTGACCATGGCATCGTTGACCCAGACGTCGATCGGGCCAAACTCCTCTTCGACTTTGCCGGCAGCGGCTTCGACGGCGTCGTAATCGGAGACGTCAATAGGCAGTACGAGCGCCTTTCCTCCCAGCGCCACGCACTCTTCTTTGGTTGCTTCGAGCGCCTCGGGATTTCTGGCAATGAGCCCGATTCGAGCGCCACGCTTTGCGAATCCATGGGCGATGGCGCGCCCGAGACCCGCGGAGGATCCAGTAACAACGACCACGAGAGACTGGGATGACATCAGGTGTATACCCGCGCTCTGACGGAGCGCCCTTTCAGGAAGTAGGATGCGTTTTCTAATGATCTGGCATCTTCACGATAACTTTCTGTCATCGGTAAGAAGGGCGGCTCCGACAGATCAATCCGTCGAGCATGGACATAGCCGCAGTCGAGTATGTCTTCAACGCGCAACGCAGTCAGCTCCGCCCGGCGTAGACCGCAACCAGGCAGAATCGCCAATGTGGCATAGTCGCGTTTGCCTCGAAGGCTTGTGCAGTCTGGCGTCAGCAACAAGCGCTTACTTTGTCCTGCAGTCAGCCAATTGCCAACAGGCACTCCCAACCGTTTAACACCTTTTACCCGACTAATTCCAGCGGCCAGGTCAGCGCTGAGCAGACCGCAATCAGCAGCTTCAAAGGCCAACCTCCGGACAGCAGCCAAACGAAGGTTGATCGTCGTTGAAGCGTAGTGTTGCTGTTCGAGGCAGATTCTGTACCAGGTGACCACAGTCTTGTTGAAGGCGAGCCTAGGTTCTGAACAGTACCATTCGGTGAATTCTCTGATTGCATGATCGTAAGTTCGTTGTGAGCTTCGAGACGTCTGGCTGTTCAATATGGCTGCCTTCGATTGCTCAAGGTCTGGGAGATTCAGAACATGCTTGGGCGTCCTTTTGCACTTTATCTTGCTCTATGCCATAGGTACGGTCTCCATTCACCGTCGCAACAAGCATGATCCTGATCGTCATTTTGGTCTATTGTGTCTCCCAGCGATGTACGGCACACATGTTCGCACAGCAACCGTTATGCTCCATCCGAGCGTGGCTTAATCGTCGGCTAACCCGGGCTGTGTCCGTGGGCCCGTCAGAACAGACAAGAAAGGGAGTAAACGGATTAGTACTGTGAAGTCGGCCAGTCTCCACCGATCCGCCGCGGCTGGATTTCGGGCTGACGCAACAGGCCCATTCGCTCAGTCGAGAAAAGAAAAGGGAACGGGCAGCAGCAATTACGGCACCCCCTACACCACTTCCAGCTTCGTTCCTTCAACCTTCTCGAAATTCGCCACGATCTCGACGAGGTTCTTTGCTGGCGGATTGCCGTTGGCGCCGGGTGCCCCATGTCTCGATTCTGAGACATGGGAGCCGCGATTCCCAGTTCTTTGGCCGGTCGGGTATTGACGGAATCCCAGGTCTGAAAATCCAGACCTGGGGCACCCATCTTCAGTGGTTGATCGAGACGTGGGCCACCCGCCGATTCCCAGTTCTTTGGCCGGTCGGGTATCGACGGAATCCAGGTCTGAAAATCCAGACCTGGCGCACCCATCTTCAGTGGTTGATCGAGGCGTGGGCCACCCGCCAGCTCGGGATCAAAGAGGCTATCGACGGAACCGCACATGGACGATCTTTGCAAGCTGGTTTGCCATAGCAGGAGACAATTTCTGCCGGGCCGGTTCCGGTAACTGGTCATATCGTCCGTCCAGCAGCGGGAATTCGTCGCACAAATTCCACCTTCGGATGCAGAGCCGATACTTGCTTGCTGTCGTCCAGTCCCCATTGCATCTCTACCTTCATGCTCAGCTTGGATATGAGCGAGTATTGGGCGAGCTCCTGAATGAGCGACGGGGCGCTCGTCTGGAAGAGCATCTCCGCTCCGGGAAAATTCTCGGCGAGGCAGGTGAATATCTTTCTGTGCTGGTCCTCACTAAAGTACGGAAATAGTCCCTCCGCGACAAACAGGACTCGGCTTCTGGCGTAGTGTTTGACCACCACAACCCAGTCGTCATCAAGAACGGACGCTGCAATCATCCGGTGGCGCTTGCTTTCCGGCTCGTGGAGCTTGTGGCGAAAGGCAATTACGGCGGGTAGATCGAGTTCAATCCATTCGACCCGGCCGTTATCAAGGCGATGGAAGCGGGTATTGAGTCCAGCGCCCAGGTTCACCACCAGTCCGTCGGGCGCGTCTTTAAGAAAGTTCCTCACTTGTTCGTCGAAGATCGCCCTTCTCGAGTGAAAGGAGGCTGTGGCCAATGCCGTCTCCCAGTTGTGCGCTGCGTCAGCGTCGAACTTGGCCCAGTCGTAAGCGATGCCATCGTGGAATCTCTCGGCAATCTCATCCTTGAAGCTGCTGGACTGGCTTTTGCTTTCCTCGACGTAGTAATGAAGGGGGATGAGCAGGGTTTGGGAGATGCCCTTAAGGTCGTCAGGTTGAATCTGTCGCATCGGTTTTACCTCCGTAGGAATCTACCCGGCCCGGCCATCCGAAGCGCGATTGCAGGTTAGGTACATAACTGTATCTAATCAGAACCGCCTGCCAATGTCAATAGGGTACAATTACGTATCTAAAGGTGAATTGCGATGAAGAGCCATACAATCGAACGGCGGCGCGGCAAGGCGCTTGAGGATGCGGTGCTGGATGCGGCGTGGAGCGAGTTGCGCGACGGCGGTTACGCGCGCTTTACGATGGAGGCGGTGGCGGCGCGCGCTCACACCAGCCGCCCGGTGCTCTATCGCCGCTGGCCTAATCGCGCCGATCTCGCCATCGCAGCCATACGGCACTTCATGCATCAACATCCTGTGCATATCCCCGACACAGGAACTGTGCGCGGCGATCTGATCGCTTTGCTGGAACAGTTCTCAAAAAGTCGCGCGCAGTTCGCGGTCTTCTTCTCTTTACAAATGGGCGAATATTTCTCGGAAACGAACACCAGCATGGCCGATCTGAGGAAGAGTGTGCTTCAGGGCGGTCGTGGCCAATTAGATGTGGTGCTTGCGCGAGGAGTAGATCGCGGTGAGATCGATCGAGGCAAGCTGAAGCCCCGGATTGCGTCGCTGCTTCCCGACTTGTTGCGGAACGAGATCCTTATGACCTTAAAGCCGGTTCCCAGCGCCGTCATTAGGGAGTTCGTCGACGACATCTTCCTGCCCTTGGTTGGCCCGAAACCGGCTCGCGGAAAGAAAAAGTAAAGAGGCGACAACGAAAGCGAAAAACCGCCTACCGCCTCACCGTAGAAGAGTACCGATAAGTCGGCCAGTCTCCACCGATCCGCCTCGGCTGGATTTCGGGTTGGCGCAACAGGCCCATTCGCTCAGTTGAGAAAAGAAAAGTGAACTGGCAGCAGCAATTACGCCGGCCCCTACACCACTTCCAGGTTCGTTCCTTCAACCTTCTCGAAATACGCCACCATCTCGAAGAGGTTCTTTGCCTGCGGATTGGCGTTGGCGCCGGGTGCCCCATGTCTCGATTCTGAGAGACGGGAGACCTAGATTTCCAGTTCTTTGGCCGGTCGGGTATCGACGGAATCCCAGGTCTGAAAATCCAGACCTGGGGCGCCCATCTTCAGTGGTTGATCGAGACGTGGGCCACCCGCCGCTCCTATGTGACATACTTTCAGATTGCTGCGCATTTCTCGGCGACCGGAGGATCTTGTGAACTTGAATTTATTATTTACGCGAAGAGTGTGTACCGCAGTTTACGTTGTGGCATTCACGATCGGATCGTTGCTTCAGAGTTCTTCCTTCCCGGCCCATGCCCAAAGCTCAGATGAAGTGCGTGAACGAGAAGCGCCTATCGACTTAGGCTACCGGCCCATGGACGGTGAAACCCACATCGAGAACGGTCTCTGGACGGAAGATGCAAAGGACCGGGTGTTTGGCGGAGATGGAAGGGTAGTGATCGCCGACATCAAAGGGCCTGGCGTCATCACTAACATACATTTTGCGCTTGGAGCGGTGGCACTCTCCCTTAATCGCGATACGATACTTCGCATTTATTGGGATGGGGAACAGACGCCTAGTGTCGAGGCCCCGCTGGTAGACTTCTTCTGCGACCCCGACGGTGCAATCGATCGCGTCGACAGCTTGCTGGTAAACAAGCTGCGCGGGTGGAATGCATATTTCGCTATGCCCTTTGCCAAGTCGGCGCGGGTCGAACTCGTCTACGACAACCCTCGTTACGCCCATGCAAACATCGCTCCCGGGCACTGGGGAGGGGTCCCCGCCTACAGTTACGTAACCTACCGCAAGTTGAAATCTATTCCTGCTGATGCCCAGTATTTCCATGCGCAATGGCGGCAGCAGACCTTGCTTCTGGGCAAGGACGATTATGAGGTAGTGCGGGCATCTGGAGTTGGCCAACTTATCGGTTGGAATGTAACGTTGCGAATGCCTAACGGCCAAACAGCGCCGCTCGACGAAAATGAAGTCATTCATGTTGACGGCGCCGCTATCCCCTACGTCGAGTGGCAGGGGTTAGAGGACTCATTCGGGTTTAGCTGGAATTTTCCGCCCGATGCGAATAGCTTCCCTTACGCTGCCTATCATCCTTTCTACGGCGGCTACGCTGCATTTCGCTTTTTCTTAAATGACCGCATTCCTTTCCACAAATCGCTGAGAATGACGATCGTTGGCAAGGGCCAGATCGGCGATCAAAGCACGAAACCAGGAAGCGAAATCCAAATCAGCAGTGTTGCGTACTGGTACCAAAGAGAGCCGCACCAGCCA
This sequence comes from uncultured Acidobacteriaceae bacterium, assembly GCA_963725975.1. Taxonomy (GTDB): domain Bacteria; phylum Acidobacteriota; class Terriglobia; order Terriglobales; family Acidobacteriaceae; genus Telmatobacter. Next base: position 111,448 of record CAVSBA010000005.1, read on the forward strand.
TTTGAGCCAATGTTGCCGGCCGGCGCAAGAGAACCATTTGCACCACCCGCTTCGCCTGAGCAGCTAGCTGCTGACCGCAAGCATCTTGAATCAGGCGAGACTCTAATTCTGAAATGCGGAGGTACCAAAGAACTCGAATTTGTCTCGCCTGAGTGGATTGCAGCGCACGGGTACATAACTCACCCCGGATACGTTATCACTGTTCCGCAGATGACATCTGAAGTTGAATACTTGAAGCCGGGTTGGGACTTTCGGCTATTGCAAGGCGAGCCTCATAACGACAGCATCGCGCGTATCGAGGGTTGGCCGCGGGGGTACTGGCGTAGCTTTGAGGATGAAATAAAGGTGCGTTTGCTGTGTCCCAAGGGCGTAAGTGGTACGTTGAAGCTCTATCTGCTGGATGGGGATAAAAAGGGTAGAAAGGAAGCTGTGGAGGTCGCGGGCCGCAGGATTGGAGAATACCAAAACCTTGAGTCCGGCACGTGGGTAGAGGCGCCGGTTTCTGCTGCCGATACGGCAGATGGTGGGTTACCAATAACCATAAGACGGATAGCAGGACCGGACGCCACGATATCGGAGATCGTCTTTGTGGAGTCCAAATCGGGCGAAGACGGTCAGTAAGAGGAATGGATTGCGGGCAGGCGGGTGGGCCGGGCCTGACCAGCCGCAGAGGAAGGGGTGGCCCATCAAGGTCTCGGATTTCGGCTCGTCGACGAATGGGGTGGCTCGGTGCCCCATGTCTCGATTCCGAGTTCTTTGGTCGGTCGGGTATCGACGGAATCCCAGGTCTGAAAATCCAGACCTGGGGCACCCATCTTCAGTGGTTCATCAAGACGTGGACCACCCGGCGGATTGCCTTTGGCGTTGAACATGCGCATCAGCTTTTCAACCGGTGCGGCGTAGTTCTTCCCATGCCGTTCAACGGCAGGACTGGCAACGGCCCTACTTCTCTGCGGGCATAGCCATCGGCTGTACGTCGCCGCAGTCCGCGCCCTTGTACACCGAAGTCGATTCGATGGTCCACTCGATCGGAGTCGGATTGGGCCCCATCTGTATCGATCCGGTAAAGTGCACCTTGCCGGTGGCAGGGCCGTCTTCGCTCCAATGAGACTCCATCGTGGCTTTTCCGCTCATCGGTCCGGAGCAAACCATCTCCGCGGTCATGCTGTGGCTCGACTTCACCACATTCGACACCTGGCAATTGCCGCGCGATGACTGCGGAACCGGCGCGCCATAGCGATCGATCATGGCTTGCGTGAGGCACACCTGGCTTACATGCGTGCCCCCGCCGAAAGGAGAATTTCCATTTGGCGGCGCAGGCATGTTGGCGGGCATGGGCGAGTGTTGCCACGTCATCTCTGTGGTCATCTCCCACAGCCCGGGTTTTCTGGTTTGCGCAGCGGCAAGAATGGCCGCCGCGGCAAGGCTGCAACCTGCGAGGCAGCAACACAGCGCAATTCGGATCTGGGCTCGGCGCATGATTCCCTCCTGATTCAAAGCCAATGAACGGGGCCTGCGACCCTCTACTGTACGACATTCTGCGACGGGCAGGAAAGGGATTTTTACCGCTGTCCGGCCACCGCCGCGCGGCCCATCTCCAGCAGCGCACCGGTGACTCGTCCGGCCGCGTGGCGCACCAGGTTCTCCTCGCTGGCAAAATCTCCGGCGATGCAGCGCACGCCCAGTTTCTCAATGCGCTCGATGTCCGCCTCGATGGGCGAAGCGCCTTCGGCCGCGTAGCGCTTGAGCGTTTCCGGCGAGAATGGCGCCGTGTTCACAATCGCGTAGTCAAAGATCGGCGCGTGCGCATGCTCGTAGATACGCTCGATATGCTCTGAAGCCGTCAATCCCACGCTCTCGTTAGCCTCGGTCATCAGGTTGCAGATATAAACGCGCAGGCCACGCGCGTTGGCCAGTGCCGAGGCCACGCCCTCCACCAGCAGATTGGTGATGAGCGATGTGTAAAGCGACCCCGGCCCCATCGATGATCAGGTCCGCCTGCCCGATGGCGTGCAGCGTCTCCGGCAGCGGCACCGGGTCGGGTGGATCGAGTGTAAGTTCCACGATGCGCTGCTTGCTGGCCGTAATCTTTGTCTCTCCGCGCACCGTCGAGCCATCGTCCATGCGCGCCACCAGCGTGGTATTGGCCGTGGTGGCCGGATAAATGCTGCCGCGCGTGGCCAGAATCTTTGAAGCCAGTTGAATGGCTAGCGCGAAGTCGCCGGTAACCTCGGTCAGCGCGGCCACAAACAGATTGCCCAGGTTGTGGCCCTTCAGGTCGCCGCCGCCGCGAAAACGATGGCTGAAAAGCTTGACCAGCAGGTCTTCTTCCTCGCTCAGCGCCACCATGCAGTTGCGCAGATCGCCGGGGGGAAGCATGTTAAAGCCCCTGCGCAGCCGGCCCGACGAGCCGCCGTCGTCGGTCACCGTGACCACCGCGGCCAGATCGGAGATCTGCGCCGGTCCCGGATCGCTGCCCGGAGCCAACCACATGCCGCCGCAATCCGCGCAGCAGGGTGGAGAGGCCCGGTTCCGCCGCCCAGCGCCACCACGCGCAGGGCACGCACGGCAGCCACGTCCTCAGCGCGGAGCGCCTGCGCCCCGGCGAGTTCGCCGTTTGCGGTGTGAGTGGGATTCAAGAGATGGGCCTTACGGAATCTCAGGATACAGCAGCTCGGTAAACCGCGGGTCGTCCACCATGTTCTGGAAGTCGTTGTCCACGCGCGCCTGCAGCCGGTTCCGGGGATTCAGCTCGATGGCCTGGGACAGACTTTGCAGGCACTCCTGGGTCCGCCCCGTGATCGCCTCCAGCACCGCCAACCCGTAGTAGGCGTAGTCCGCCTGCGGATAAGCGCTCGAGGATGGAGTTGAACTGGTCGCGCGCCTCCTCGTAATAGCCGGTGTTGAGCTGCGAAATGGCGTAGTCGTAGTGCTCTTCGGGCGTCTCGAAGGCCAGTTGCACCTTCTCCATCTGCCGCTGGCAGGTGGCAGATATACATCTGGCAGCGCTCTTTCAGCTCCGGCGGTGCTTCCGGCAACAGCTTTTCGAGAGCCGCCAGGGCTTTCTCGTATTTGCCCTGCTGCAGCAGTTGCACGGCTGCCTGGTAGTGCTGAAAAGCAGCAGAATTGGCCGCCGGGACGACTGCCGTTCTCTGGCGGGAACAGGAGAATTCTTTTTGCGGCCGGGTGCCGCGCTGCGGGCCTCTTGCATCATGGGTTTTGCCAATGAGCGTGCTCCTCCACTGCCGACCGTGGCAGACCTTGTCCCGCACATACCGCGCCGTGACAAGCAACGCTGCTTAGGCCATGTTTATACGCATTCCCCCCCGTGGCGTCAAATGGCCCGCGGTATGCTTACTGGTCACGATCGCCGTTCCGGCGGTCGCTTTCCCGTAAATTGCAGGGTTCAGCGCAGGATCGTTATACATCTTTAATTGCCGGTAAATCTTGAAGCGTCGTTCTCCGGCCAGCGTCTCGCGCCACAGCGCGTCCAGGCATCCGGCCAGGTCGGCGCGCTGTTCATTCGAGCAGCGCCAGGCGCCGCCGGTTGCGCTCCGCGTGGCCCTCGGGAGCGTTGCCGCGCGCCGCTTCCTCGCGCGTGTGGTAGATCTTGAGGGCCAGAATGGAGAGCCGGTCGATCATCAACCCGGGCGATTCGGAGTGGAGTGCTGCGTCAGGGCGGGGAAGTCCGCGCTCTGCGAGCCACTCCAGCAGCAGCCGGTCCAGTTCCTCGGCCAGGTCGTTGCGGCGCTGGTTGGTGCGGTCGATGCGCCGCTTCACGCCGGCAATCTCGTGGTCCGTCGCGCCCGGCGCGCGCGCCTCGTCTTCAATGTGCCAGAGCTCGAAGTTGGCCAGATGCTGCCGGGCAACGCGCCGCCATCCAGCCAGGCTCGGCAACTTCGTCCAGCGTGAGATCGTTACGTGGCGTCCCGGTCTCGTGCCGCTCGCGGGTTAGCTGGTCGTGCAGCCCGATAATTTTTTCCGCGGAAAGCATGCAGCGTCCATGGTAGAACATTGAGTGTTCCTAGCGGTGGAGCGGTCCCCGCAAGCACGGGGCAATCGCATGAACGGCATTGGAGGGTCTTTCGCACCTCATTTACATCGCCCCTACGGGGCTCGCGTCTTTTTCGGCCCCGGTCCCCACGCTAAAGCGCGGGGCTAAAAACCGTTGCGCCTACGGCGCGACGGCAAACGAAACCCCGTCCGTCAAAGAAATTCAATCCATGCGATTGCCCTGCCCGCAAGCACGGCCACGCTGCCCGTCAATCGGAGACGAATTCATTCTGGGAGGCTACACATGTCACAAGCTGTCCACGTGGGGGAATCTCACACCGGCGGGCCGCAGCTTAGCGAATCCAAGGCGCAACTCTGGACGGGTCGCGTGCTCACCACACTGGCCGTACTCTTTCTGCTCTTCGACGCCTGGGGCAAGCTGTTTGTGCCGGCTGCGGTGGCGCAGGCCTCGGCCCGGCTGGGCATCTCCATTCCGCTCGATCATGCGCTTGGGATCGTGCTGCTGGTGAGCACGGCGCTCTACCTCTTTCCGCGCACCGGTGTGCTGGGCGCGGCTCTTCTCACCGGGTACCTGGGTGGGGCCGTTGCGGTTCAGATTCAGGTCGCCAGCCCGGTATTCGAAACACTCTTCCCCGTCCTGTTCGCGGTGCTGGTGTGGGCCGGCCTGGTTCTGCGGGATGCGCAAGTCCGGGCCGTGGTCCCGTTGCGCCGCAGGTGATGCGGGGAAGGTCTGCAAGTTTTTCTGCGACCCGGTTAGGCTTTAACGGCAGAGGCTGTTCAGGCGTTGCTCGGGCTCCGCGATGAACGGCGGGTATTGCAGATGCCGCGCGTTGAGAAACTGGTTGGTCAGCGGGCCATCGGCAGGGGCGTCCGGATTCAGTGAATAGGCGCGGTTGCGCTCCACTCTCGACAGCGGAGCGAAACGGAAGCCCTCCCGGCGCAGCAGCTCGAGCAGCCGGGGCAGCATGAGCGTGGTAAATGCGGTGGCATGCAGTAACAGCACGTTGGGAATCTCGTGGCCAAAGGCAATCTGCTCTTCCTCGCGTCCCAGCCGGATAAACTCGGCAGCGTTCTCAAGGTAGCTTGTGGTCAGCCATGAAATGCCTGCCTCGTCATGCCTGGTAAGGCAGCGGTTGTAAGGATCGCTCCAGTCATCGTCTTGAAATGTCAACGTGACCTGGGCGATGCGGTAGCCGTGCTCCCGCAGCCAGTCGAGCACCTGGTCCCGCTTCTCCAGCGTGTTGCCCTCCTCGAGATACGGGTAGCGGAACCAATGCCAGTTGTGCCGGGGAGAATATTGCCGCAAGGCCGGTTCGTCGCGCGCGATATCGTGCTCGTAAGCCGCCGCCGTGACGCTGTCGAGCGAGGCGTGAGACCAGGTGTGGCTGCCCAGGTACATGCCCGCGCCTGTCCAGGCCCGCAGCGCACCCTGGGCGTCGGTGTCGCCCTCCAGATCGCTGCCAATCACAAATCCGTACGTGCCCTTCAGGTGATTCGCTTTGAGCACCCCGGCAAGTCTTCCGGCAATGCCGGTTCTGGTTTCGTCAGCAGTCAGGCCGCCGGCCGCCGGCAGATCGTCAAAGGTGAGTGCCACCGTGGGATGACGTTTCAAAGGCTCGGGTGCTGATGAAAGATGAACCGGTGGGGCGCCGGTCGCCCGGGCTGGGTGCGCCTGCGCCGGCCTCCCACTTGCTGCACACAACACCAACGCGGCGTATCCCAGCCATCGAAAACCCATTCGGCAACTCTCTCCTTCAGTCGTAGTTTGCCACAGCGCCTGCGATGGCAAGCGGCTCGGCCAAGCGGAGCAGTTCGCTCACCGCCGCGAGTCCAGGGTCAGGTCCTTTCCAGGGTTCCCGGCTCACGTGCGCCGTCCGGGACTTTACAATCGGATCATGCAATCGAACTGGCAGTTTCCGCACCGGCGCTGGAATCCGCTGGGGCAGTCGTGGGTCCTGGTTTCGCCCCATCGCACCCAGCGGCCCTGGCAGGGCGAGGTTGCGCAGACCACCCCGCCGGTCGCCCTGCATTACGATCCCGCATGCTATCTCTGCCCCGGCAATCAGCGCGCCGGCGGGGCCCGGAATCCTGCCTATGAAAGTGTATTCTCGTTTGTAAACGATTACTCCGCCCTGCTCCCCGATGCTCCTGAAAACTTCGCTCCGCCTGCTGCGCCGCTGCTCACAGCCGAACCTGCACGGGGCATCTGCAAGGTGCTCTGCTTTCATCCCGATCACAGCCTTACACTGGCGCGCATGAGCACGGAGGAAATCCGGCCCGTGGTCGACGCCTGGGCGCAGGAGTACCGGCAACTGGCCGCCGTCGAATGGATCCGGTACGTGCAGATCTTCGAGAACCGCGGCGCCATGATGGGCGCCAGCAATCCTCATCCGCATGGTCAGATCTGGTCAACCGACTTTGTGCCTGACGAACCCGCCGTGGAGACCGCTGCGCAGCGCGAGCACCTGGCCCGCAGCGGCCGCTGCCTGCTGTGCGACTACCTCGAGGCCGAGCGTGCCGCTGGTGAGCGCATCGTCTTTGAAAATTCTCACTTCACCGCCCTGGTCCCCTGGTGGGCCGTCTGGCCGTTTGAAGTGATGTTGCTGAGCCGCCGGCACGCGGGCGCCATGCCCGAGTTCACGAGCGAGGAGCGCGACGCCCTCGCCGACGCTCTCAAGCGCCTCACCACCCGCTTTGACAACCTGTTCTCTACCAGCTTTCCGTACACGATGGGGTTCCATCAGTCGCCGACTGACGGGCAGGAGCACCCGGAGTGGCATTTCCACGCGCATTTTCTGCCCCCGCTGCTGCGCTCGGCTACAGTGCGCAAGTTCATGGTGGGTTTTGAGATGCTGGCCATGCCGCAGCGCGATATCACGCCGGAGAACGCCGCCGAGCGCCTGCGGGCAGCAGCGGAGGTGCATTTCTGGCCGCGCTGAGGCCGCTCACGCGCAAACATCGAACCAGGAATTTATGGAGCCAGGAATTGGGGGACCAAAACAGGGAAGGCCATGGCTTCTGCGCACTGCCTGCAACTGAGAACTGAAACGGCCGGCTCTCCGCCGCGGTACTGGTGAGCTCGCTGGGATTCGAACCCAGGACCCACGCCTTAAAAGGGCGTTGCTCTACCAACTGAGCTACGAGCTCGCGCAAAAACCACTCCTTTCAAACTACCACAGGACGGATCATCCTCCGAAGCCGCGCCTGGCGCCGTCAGGCTGGCTGTGTTCGATCCCACGGTATGAAAATAGACGCGGTCCGGCGCAAGAATCTTCGCCTCATCTTTGACTCTTCCATCCCCCGCCATCGAAAGGCAAACGGATGACACTTAAGATGTATTACCTGTAGGTACTTCGGTTTCCGAGTCTAGGTGACTATGGAGTGCAAGTTATTCCATCGCAGTAATTTGCAGGAGCGTCTGGAACGATTTTGTATTCCACGAAAGTGTTAGTAGCCCGGTAGTTGAAGTGTTATTGTTCTGACTGCAGCAGTGCAGCTACGATTTTGTTGACAGCACCTCGCGTGTTTTTAAACCCTTTTATTCCGCAGTCAAATTAGACGCCGCAGCCGGGCGGCGCGCAGAGCGGATCCCCGCTGGCAGATCAAAAGGTTGAACATGACCGATCGCAATCCACTCCACGATCCCAATCAACCACCGGAAGATGTGGCGAGTCTCTACTCGTGGGCCAATTTGCACGGCGCAAAATATCGGGACTTCTCCGCCTCGCGCGCGCTCTACCGGGAAAAGTCGCGCCAGGAGCTGCAGCAGGCCGTCGAGGATCAGGAGCGGGCCCAACAGATCGCGGAACGGCAGCAGGCCGAGACGGCGCGGAATGCGGGGGTGGAGGCGGCGGCGGAACGAGCCAGGCTGGCTGAAATCGAGGCTCACCAGGCGGCGGAGTACGCGGCATGGCAAGCCGCGCAACGAGCCGCGCAACAGGCCGCACAACAGGCGGCACAACAGGCTGCCTGTGAGGCCGCACAGCAGGCCGCGTACGAGGCTGCACAAAAAGCTGCACAACAGGCCGCACAACGGGCCGCCTATGAGGCAGCCCAACAAGCTGCGGCGCAACAGGCTGCACAGCAGGCGCAGCAAGCTGCAGCGCAGAGGGCGCAGGAGTTGGATTGGCAGGCAGGCCAGCAGGCTGCCGAATTGGCCGCCCGGCAAGCCGCGGCGCAACAGGCCGCAGAATGGGCGGCGCAGGAGATGGCCCGGCAGCGGGCAGAGCACGCTGCCGAGCAAGCTCGCGCGGAGCAGGCTCAAGCCGCGCAAGAAGCTGAGGCCGCCCGGGCTGCTCACCAGGCGGCTCAACTGGCTGCGCAGCAAGCGGCATGGCAGCAACCGGTTCCAGGGCGAATGACGCAGGCGCCGCCGCCCCCGGCCGCAGCCTACGCGCCTCCGCAGCCGCGAGCGTCGCAAAGAGTGACAGTGCGCGAAGACGGTGGCCTGCCTTCAGTACGCACTTCGTGGGGCCCGTCGGAAGGCCGCGAACTTAGCGCCCGCCCCGCATGGCTGGCAGAAAGACCTACGCTCTCCGGCCCCGTCGTCCCCCAAACCCCGGAAGACACCATCCAAGGCTCGCGCGACCGGCTTACCTCGCGCTGGTTTGCGTTACGAGGCGTCTTTGATACCGGCACCATGGGAGCCACCGAGCCGGCACGGGATGCGGTTGCCCCGCGTGCCCCGGTGCTGGCGGTTTTCTCGCTGGCCGGCGGAGTGGGCAAAACCAGCCTGGTCGCCACCCTGGCGCGTGCTCTTTCGTCCCGCGGCGAGCGTGTCCTGCTCGTCGACACGGCGGCCTTCGGACTGCTGCCGTTTTACTTCGGGGCACGCGATCAGCGTCCCGGCCAGTTGCGGACCTTCAGTCCGCCCGCAGCCAGCGGCGATGCTCCAATCCAGATGATTGCCATCGATCCTGAATCCCTGGGTCCAGAGGATGCAGAAGCAGGAGCCACTGACCGCCGAGATTCAGCAGTACATTCGGGGTGTGGGCCGGGTGATTGTCGATCTCGCCACCGCCTCGGGCTCGATCACCCGCCGCATTTTGCGACTTTCCCCTCTGGTTCTTGTGCCCGTGATCCCCGACATGAATTCCGTTGTGAGCGTGGGAGCCATCGACGCCTTTTTCGAGCGCAACAGCAGTCTGGCCGGAAAACCCGTGCTGCCCCACTATGTTCTGAACCAGTTCGATGCTTCGCTGCCGCTGCACCTGGACGTGCGTGAGGTGCTGCGCGAGCAACTCGGGCGACCGGCTGCTGCCTTTCGCTCTGCGCCGCTCCCCGGCAGTCAGCGAGGCGCTGGCCGAAGGCATGACCGTCATCGATTACGCCCCCAACTCCACCGTTGCCGAGGATTTCGGAAGCCTGGCTGGCTGGGTCAAGAGCCAATCGGCGCCAGCGGGAACCACTTTCCGCGGCGTGCGCTGGAGCGAACGATGACGGCAGGCGAGGTTTGGGAGGACATTGGCGCCGGCGAAACCTTTTTGACCAAGCTGCTCCGCTTGCTCATTCTTTGCGCGGCCGTGGTGGTGGCCTATTTCTTTGCGGTGCTGCCGCTGACCTGGCCCCAGCAGGCGGTGTTGGGCCTGCTCAGCCTGCTGATGGCCCTGGCCATGGCGCGCAGCTCCGACTCCTACCTCGTCACGCTTACCCTGATGCTGCTCTCCAGCTTCTGCACCTTCCGGTACGGTTACTGGCGCATCACGCAGGTGATTCAGTTCTTCAAGGATCCGGCCAACCATTGGGGCGCGCTCGATGCGTTCTTCATCGGCTGCCTGCTGCTGGCTGAGCTCTACGCCTTCGGCATTCTTTTCCTCGGCTACTTTCAGACCATCTGGCCGTTGCGGCGGGCGCCCGTGTCGCTGCCCGACAATCCCGAAGAATGGCCGGACATCGATGTCCTCATTCCCACCTATAACGAGCCCCTCGACGTAGTCCGCTTCACGGCCCTGGGCGCGCTCAACATGGATTGGCCCATCGACAAGCTGCACGTCTACATCCTCGACGACGGCCGCCGCAAGGAGTTCGAGCAGTTCGCGGCTCAGGCGGGCATCGGCTACAAAACGCGCAGCGACAACAAACACGCCAAGGCGGGCAACATCAATGCGGCGCTGGCTTCCATCCACTCGCCCTTCGTGGCCATCTTCGACTCCGACCACGTGCCCACGCGCAGCTTCCTGCAGATGACGGTGGGCTGGTTCCTGCGCGACCGCAAGCTGGCCATGCTGCAGACACCGCACCATTTCTATTCGCCCGACCCGTTTGAGCGCAACCTGCAGCAGTTCCGGGTGATTCCCAACGAGGGCGAGCTGTTCTACGGAATCGTGCAGGACGGCAACGATTTCTGGAATGCGTCGTTCTTCTGCGGCTCCTGCGCCGTGCTGCGCCGGACCGCACTCGACGAAATCGGCGGCATCGCCGTGGAGACGGTCACCGAGGACGCGCATACCTCGCTGCGCATGCAGATGGCCGGCTGGGGTACCGCCTACATCAACATTCCGCAGGCCGCGGGCCTGGCCACGGAGCGGCTCTCCGCCCACGTCGGTCAGCGCATCCGCTGGGCCCGGGGAATGATTCAGATCCTGCGCATCGACAATCCGCTCTTCGCCCCCGGCCTCACCTTTCCGCAGCGCCTGTGCTACTTCAACGCCATGGCGCATTTTCTCTACGCCATTCCGCGGCTCATCTTCCTGACCGCGCCGCTGATTTACCTGTTGCTGAACCACAGCAACATCCCCGGCTACTGGGCGGCCATTCTGGCCTACGCCCTGCCCCACTTGACGCTGTCGAACGTGACCAACTCGCGCATTCAGGGCGAGCACCGGCACTCGTTCTGGAACGAGATCTACGAGACGGTGCTCTCGCCTTACATCCTGCTGCCCACGGTGCTGGCGCTCATCAATCCCAAGCTGGGCAAATTCAACGTCACGTCCAAGGGCGGCGTCGTGAAGCGCACCTTCTTCGACACCAGGATCGCGCAGCCGTTCCTGGTTCTGTTGCTTTTCAACGTGGCCGGGCTCATCGTGGCCATTCCGCGCTTCTTCATCTGGGACATCAGCCGTCGCGGCACCGTCATCATGAACGTGATCTGGTGCCTGTTCAACGTGGTCATTCTCGGCGTGTGCACGGCGGTGGCCCGCGAACTGCGCCAGTTGCGCGCCACGGTCCGCATCAACGTGGTCACGCCCGTCATCGCCATGTTGCTCTGAGGACATCTTCCGCGCCGGCGAGACCATCGACATGTCCAGCGGCGGCACCAGCATTCGCTTCGACGAGAACGTCGAACTGGCGCCGCAGACGCAGGTCAGGCTGGCCTTTCCCATGCCCACCGCAGGCATGGACATTCCCGCCACCGTGGTCTCTTCCGAGGGCTCGGTGTTGCGCGTGCGATTTGAAAACTTAACCATACCCGAACAGGAAGTGCTGACCATGGTGCTCTATTCCCGCGCGGACTCGTGGCTGGGCTGGGGCGAGTCCCGCGAAAGCGACAACGTCCTCGAAAGCCTGGGCCGCATCTTCCAGATTTCCATGCATGGACTGGCGGCAACCTTCCGCAGCCTGTTTAGCGACGACGAAAAGACGCCGCGGAAATCCGCCGTCGCTGTCCATTGCGCGCTCCTCCATCTGGCTGCTGGCGGCCGCAATGCTCCTGGGTGGTGGAGCGGTAAAGCTCAAGGCGCAGCAATCGGGAACTCCCGGCGCCCCGCAGAACAAGAGCGGTGCCCGCCGCCGCCGACAAGACGGCGCCCACCGCCGCCGACAAGAGTCCCACCCTGCTCCCCGGGCAGTATCTCGACCACTTCACGCTGGCCGATGCCGGCTGCGCCGCAGATCGAACTGCATGGCATCGACACCCAGCACAACATCTACTTCACGCTGCCCCAGACCCACGTCCCCACCACCGCGAAGATCCATCTCTACTACTCGTTTTCGCCCAGCCTGCTGCCCCAGCTCAGCCATCTCAAGCTGATTCTCAACGGCACGCTGTTTGCCACCGTGCAGCCCACGCCGGGGCAGCTGGGCGGCTCCGACAGCCGCGACATGGAGGCGGAGTTCACCATCCCCCCCGAACTGCTGGTGCACAACAACACGCTGACCATCGAGTTCATCGGCCACTACACCATGGTCTGCGAAGACCCGGCCAACACCACGCTGTGGGCGCGCGTCCATCGCAACTCCTACATCGAATTCGAGGGCAACCAACTGCCCATGGCCGACGACCTGAAGCAGTTGCCCATGCCGTTCCTCGATCCGGCGGTGATTCAGCCGCTCAGCATTCCCGGTGGTCTTCGCTTCGGCGCCGTCGATGAAGGCGATCCAGGCGGCGGGCATCGTCACCAGCTACTTCGGCATGATCTCCGAAAGCCGTCCGGTGCGCTTTCCCGGTGCACATCGGCGCCATTCCGCCGGGTAACGTCATCGTGGTCGCCGATAGCGCGGCCAATCTGCCTCCGGGGCTGATCGCTGCCCAAGGCCAGCCTGCCCACCGTGGCCATGCGCACCAATCCCAACGATCCCTACGGCAAGGTCCTGATCGTTACCGGCGCCGATGGCGACCAGACCATGGCGGCTGCGCAGGCCGTGGCCCTGCACAGCGATATGCTCACCGGCCCGCAGGCCAGCATCGACAGCCTGCGCCTGCCCGCCAAGCAGGCGCCCGATATGGCTCCGCGCTGGGCGCAGACCGATCACACCATTGCACTGTGGGATTACGCTTCGGCCGGCCAGGTGCAGGGCGATGGCACCGCCCCGCTCAACGTCTATTTCCGCATTCCGCCCGATATCTTCTACTCCGACAACGGCCCAATGCGCTCCTGCACCTGGTCTATCGCTACAATTCGATTCCCATCGGCCCCATCTCCAGCATGCAGGTGCGCATCAACAGCGCGTTCCTGGGCTCCGTCCCGCTGATACCCGGGCAGGATGTCTCGCGAGCGCATGCAGACTGAAGTTCCCGTGCCGGTCGTCAATCTGCGGCCATTCTCCAACTCGCTGTCGTTCGACTTCACCTTCCAGTTGCTCAAGAAGGGCGGATGCGAGGACACCACGCCCATCAACATGCAGGGCGCCATCCTGCGCGATACCTATCTCGATCTGCGCGGCTATCCGCACTACGCGCCATTGCCGAATCTTGAAGTTTTCGCCAACGCCGGCTTCCCCTTCACACGCGTCGCGGACTTGAGCGAGACCACCGTGGTTCTGCCTCCCGCTCCCACCCAGCAGGAGATTGAGACCTTCCTCACGCTCATGGGCCACTTTGGCAGGCAGACCGGCTTTCCGGCGCTGCGCGTCACGGTGGCCGGCTCTGAGGCTCTCCACAGCGGACAGCCGATACGGATTTTCTGGTCATCGGCACCGGCGACGACCAGCCCGGATTCCAGGCAAGCTGCAAAATGATCTTCCCGTTGCTCTGCGCAGCGGCGAGATCCAGGTGCACGATACGCAGGGCTTCTTCGCGCCGCTGCATCACGCCTGGTGGAAGGTCCAGCCGGACGAGCATATGGAATCCGGAGAACTGACTGCCGGCGGAACGCCCGACGCTGTGATCGAAGGCATCGAGTCTCCTTACGGTCCAGCGGCGATCGCAGCATCGTAGCCATCCACCTGCGCGACGCCAGCGCCTTCCCGTCCTTCATGGACACTTTTATGGACGTGCAGCAGTCCAGCGATATCTCGGGCTCCGTTGCCATTCTGAAGGGCGAAGCGGCCTAACTTCCAGTTCCAGTCGTTCCGCATCGGGTCGAAGGTCTATTACGTGGGCGACCTACCCTGGTGGACGCGGCTGACGCTATGGTTCATGCAGGTGCCGTGGCTGGCCGCGCTCATCATCATCGGCCTGGCGTTCCTGATGGCGCTCTGGACCCGTCAGTGGCTGCGCCACAGAGCGCGGGCGCGACTGCGCATAACGGAGATTTAAAAGCGGCAAACAGCTCGCGGTGAACAGGGCACAGCCAGCCCGCTGGGCAAGGGGCCGGCCGCGATTCGAGGCTGCCACCTGTTCACGATCAGCTGTTCGCTGTGGGCTGAGGTTTTCATGTGCTTTCTCAAATTCCGGCCGGGGAAGCGGTGGCTGGTCGCGTTGCCCTTGTTGCTGATCTTTTGCGCCTCCGCCGGATGCAAGGAAAGCGGATGGCCGCTGCTGGATGCTTACTGGGCGCGCTTCATCGACGCGCAGGGAAGAGTCTTCGATCCGCAGGGCGATCAGCATACCACCTCCGAGGGCCAGGCCTACGCGCTTTTCTTTTCCCTGGTGGCCAATCACCGCGCCACCTTCGACCGAGTGCTGAACTGGACCCAGGTCAATCTGGCGTCTGGCGATTTGAAAACCCATCTGCCCGCCTGGATCTGGGGCAAGGATAAGGACGGCCAATGGAAGACGCTCGATCCCAATTCGGCCTCCGACGCCGACGTCTGGATGGCCTATACGCTCATCGAGGCCGGACGGCTTTGGAAATCTCCAGCCTACGCGCAGCTGGGGCACGCCATGCTGGCGCTGATTGCCAAGCAGGAAGTGGTCGACCTGCCCGGCTTCGGCCCCATGCTGGTTCCCGGCCCCAGCGGATTTCAGCACGGCAACAACTGGACGCTGAATCCCAGTTATCTGCCGGAATTTGTCTTCGAGCGCCTCGGTGCCGACGATCCCTCCGGTCCATGGGTGCAGATCGCGGTGCGAAAATCCCACCCTGCTGGAGCAGAGCGCACGGCACGGCTACGCCATGGATTGGGTGGAGTACGTGCCCGGCGACGGCTTTTACCCGCAGCCCGAGCAACGGCTCGACTCGAATAAAGCCACCGACGGCCCCGGCGGCAGCTACGATGCTATCCGCGTTTACCTGTGGGCAGGCATGATCGATGAGCGCGACCCAGCCCAGAAGCGCATCCTGAATGCCGTTCCGGCCATGGCCGCCTATCTTGCCAACCACGATGCCCCTCCTGAAAAGGTGAGCGACGATGGCATCCCGGTGGCGCAAGATGGTCCTGTAGGATTCTCAGCAGCGGTCTTACCGTATCTGCGGGCGTTCCCGGATTCATCCGCGAGCAGCGCCAGGCAAGTTGCTGCGCCTGGCCAAGGCGCGGGATAACAATTCGGGACTGTATGGACAGGATCTGGCGTATTACGATCAGAATCTTGCCCTGTTTTCAACCGGATTTCTCGATGGCCGTTTTCGGTTTGGTGCCGGGGGCGAACTGAAAGTAGAATGGAAGCTCCAATGAAGCAAGGCTGGGGAGCGTGGGGTAGGCGTGCGCTGGTTCTGGGCTGTCTGTTCATGGCAGCTACGGCGAGCTATGCTCAAAAGAAACCTGCCGCCAATTCAGTGGAGGCCACACGCGAGGTGCTGGTCGCGAAGGCTCATGCCCTCGAAGCGCGCGGGACGGCCGGATATGGCGCTGCAGCTCTGGCAGCAGGTCCTGCTCTCGGAGCCCAACAACGCCGAAGCGCTGGCCGGCGTGGCACGCGACTTTAAGTTGATGGGTAAAGCCACCCAGGCCAACTCCGCGCTGGACCATCTTGCGTACGCGTCAATCCAAACGATCCCGAATATCGCCCGCATCGAGGCCATGAGCAGCACCGCGGCCGGAGAGCGATCAGCTAAAAAAGGCGGGTGAACTGGCGCAGGCAGGCAAGGCTGAGGATGCCATGCGCATCTACCAGCAGCTCTATGGCGATCATCCCCCCGACGGGCCCATCGCGCATGGCCTACTACCAGACCCTTTACGCCACGCCTGCCGGGCACGATGCGGCCATGGCCGGAATGCGCGCAGCTGGCGCAGCGCAATCCCGGCGATCCGCAGTTTGCCGTGGCGCTGGGCACCATGCTTACCTACGATCCGCGCACCCGGGCCGAAGGCATTCGCATTCTGGAAGCCCATCCCCAGGATCCCGACGCGCAGGACGCCCTGCGCCAGGCGCTGATCTGGAGCGCTGCCAATCCCGCAGACGCGGCGGAACTGCGCCGCTATCTGAAGGCCCATCCCGCAGGATCAGGAGGTTGCGCAGCGATCTCAGGCAGGAAGAAGCAAAGTCCGGCGCAGATGAACTTCGGCATCGCCCGCACGCCGGCAGAGCGTGCGGCCTTTGCTGCCCTCAACGCACCACCGTCTGGATGAAGCCGAAAAGCGCTTTGCCGCGTTGCTGGCCAAGGACCCCAACAACGGCCGGATGGCGGCCGGCATGGGCTTTCTGCGCATGCAGCAGCAGAACTTCGGCGCTGCCATCAGCTATCTCGAACAGGCCGAAGCCGACGGCTACAAAGCGCGCTCCGTCGAAACCGCCCTGGCCGGCTCGCGCTTCTGGTACACCATGGGCGAGGCCACGCAGGCCTTCCAGAACAATCAGCTCGATCGTCGCCGAAGCCAAATTCCGCCAGGCGCTGGTGATGAATCCGCGCAGCCCCGACGCTCTGAACGGACTGGCCGGTCTGCTCGTCAAGGAGAAGCACTATGCGCAGGCCGCCGGCGTCTACGAGCAACTGCTCCAGGTGCGTCCCGGACGATGAGGCCGGCTGGCGCGGGCTTTTCCTGGCCTACGCGCGCGCCAACGACCATCAAAAGGCGCTGGCCACCATGGGGCAGTTTCCCGCGCCGGTGCGAGCCGAAGTGGCCAGGGACCCCGATTATCTGCGCACCCTGGCCAGCATCTATCAGGCCCAGGGCCGCAATGCCGAAGCGCAGCGCGTCCTCGCCGAGGCGCTGGCGCTCCCATTTCCCAGTCGGCACACGTCGCAGGTCGACACCAAGCTCCAGTACGCCAGCCTTCTGCTGGATGCCAAGCACTACGATCAGGCCGCCGCGCTCTACACGCAGGTGCTGAACCAGGACCCCACCAATCTGGCCGCGTGGCAGGGACTGATCACTGCGCACCACAACATGGGGCAGGATACGCAGGCCATCAACGACGTGCAGAGTATGCCCGCCGCGACTTACGAATCGGCCCTCACCGATCCCGGCTTCCTGTCCGAGCTGGGAGCCATCTACCAGCAGGCTAACCAGCTTGACGTGGCGCAGGGATTTCTGGAGCGCGCCGTCAGGCAGACCATCGCCAACGGCGGCCAGCCCGGCATCGATCTCCAGTTGCAGATCGCGGACCTCGACCTGCTGCGCAACGATCCGGACCCCGCCTACGCGATCTACCGCCAGATCCTGTCGGCTCATCCTGAGAACGCCAAGGCCTGGCAGGGGCTGATTACTGCCCTGCAGTCCACCAATCGCGACGCCGAGGCCATTCAGGAGCTGGCTGAGATTCCCGCCAGCGCCCGCAAGCAACTGGAGTCGGACATTGCGTTTGTGCAGACCGAGGCCAGCCTCTACGCCTCAGTCAACGACACAGACGCGCGCCCTCCAGTACATGCAGCTGGTGCAGGATCATTACGCCAGGCTGCATCAGCAGCCCCCGGCAGACATCGACGTGCAGAACGCGTGGCTGCTCTACAACACGGGCAGCGATCGCGCACTCTATCCCAACCTGATGCGCCTGGGCGGCCGCACCGATCTTACCTTCGCCCAGCGCGAGATGGTGCAGCAGATCTGGGCCGACTGGAGCGTGCGCCGCGCCGGGGATGCGCTCGAAAATGGAACTACCGCACGCGCTGTCGATATTCTCGACGCCGCGCGCCTCGCCTTTCCGAACAATCTTGCCGTGCGCAAGGCGGTGGCCGGCGGCTACGCCCGACTGGGCCGCGGCAAAGAAGCGCTGGCGATCTTCAAGACCATCCCCATGCAGGATGCCAGCTCTGGAGATTTCCAGGGGGCCATCGGCGCCGCACTGGCAGCCAACGACCGCAACCAGGCCGAGCTCTGGCTCAGGCAGGCCCTGGAACGCTATCCGCGCGACCCGGAAATCATGATCGCTGGCCGGGCAGTACGAGCAGGCCCGAGGAGACAATGAGCGCGCCGCCGCATACTATCGCGCCTCGCTTGCTCTCCTGCCGCGCAACACGCCGGCCGATCATCTGGCCCATCTGCTCGACCATCCCGAAGCAGGACACGCGTCCGCATAAGGCGGTTACCGCGGCCGATCTCGAGACGGCTCCTGAATCCCGACGACGAGCCCTTCGCAAAGACCACCAGGCTGGCGCCGCTGCCCGCCTACGGTCCGGATCCGGACAACGGCGCCGCGCCGGTCATTCTCAACCAGCCGGCGCCGCAACAGCCCCGGCCCTCCGCGCCGGCGCCCAACCGTCCAAGCGCCACGCCCGCCGCCGGACAGCCTCCCGGCCATCGTGCCTATTCCCAATGGCGCCCTGCAGGCTCCGCTCCTCTTCGCGACTCCCGTGCCCGTTTCAAGCGGCGGTACAGGCGCGGCGCAAATAGGCTCGACGGCCGGCCATGCGGATGTGCCCATCCTGACTAACCCGCCCCACTCGATGGCCTCGGATGCTTACAAGGGTCTGGTCTTCTCGCTCATGGCGGGTGGACGCAACACGGAAGCTCTCGACGAGCTCAATACGATTCCGCCCCAGGTCCGCCAACAGCTCGAGTCCGACATCGAGTTCGTGCAGGGCGTTGCCAGCCTCTACGTGGCCGTGGGCGACACCGCGCGCGCCCAGGCCTATCTCGGCCGCGTGGAGAATTACTACCGTCTGCACCGCGCCCAAGTGCCTGCGAGCCTTGAGATGGAGCACGCCTGGCTGCTCTACAACCTGCACGACGGCACAGCCCTTTACCCGCTGCTGACCAGCCTGGACGCGCGTACCGATCTGACGGTCGCCGAGCGCGCCGATCTCGACAACCTGTGGGCCAGTTGGGCCGTTCGACGCGCCACGGAGGACATGGATCGTGGCACCATGGCCCGCGGCGTGGAAATTCTGCAGGCCGCTTCGCAGGATTATCCCGGCAACATGACCGTGCGCCGCGCCGTGGCCGGAGCGTACTCTCGCGTGGGCCGTGCCAGCGATGCTCTGGCAATTTACAAAGCGATTCCCATGGCCGACGCCACTCCGGGAGATTTTGAGGGAGCGATTTACGCAGCCATCGACGCGGGAGACATGGCGCAGGCTGAAACCTGGCTGCGCCTGGCTCTGGCCCGCTTTCCCAATCATGCGCAGGTACTGGCTCTGGCCGCGCGCTTTGAGCAGGCGCGGGGAAATAACCAGCGAGCGGCTGCCTTCTGGCGTGCCGCGCTGGCCGCCATGCCGCCGGGATCGGCCATCAAGCCCCTCGACACCGGTCTGGCCGACCCGTCCGGAAGCTATCGCGCACCTGCGCCCGGCGATACCAAATCGCTTCTCGATCCGGGTCTCGACCCGCGTGTCGACCCCAGTCCTGCCCCGAGTCCCGACCCGAGTTTTGACCCCGCCTCCGGCTCGCAGCCCACCGACAGCCAGCAGGCGCCCTTACCCTCTTGGCAGCCGGATCCCTCCCTTTCGAATTCTGTTCAGCAGCCCGGCGCCGTGCCGCAACCTGCCGCACCGGCCAGCGTCATCAGCCGCCCATCCAAAGATCCACTGCCGCTGCCGGATCCACTGCCGCTGCCGGCTCAGCCTGTACCCGCCGCCGGGCAGGGAAGTCTGCAACCGCCGCCGGTTTATAGGGCGCCACAGGGCTCCGCCGGCCAGCCCGTGCTGGTGGAGCAGAGCGCAACGGAAGCGCCCTACACGGGCCGTGTGAACCTGCCCCCTTCTGAGTTCAATGTTGGAGACACAGGTTCCGACGCGGCCGGCCCCCAGGCGTCGGATCAGGAGCCGCAGGTGCGTCCGGCTCTCACCGTCGGCGCCGAGGATCCAGCCGCCAATCTGCCCAGCGAATCGCAGCCCGCGCAAGGCTCTGCGTCGGTCATCCATAATCTGGCCAACGCTCCCGTGAAATCCCTTTCCACCGCCGACAGTTCGCCCGACGGTAGCGGCCAGTACACCATCGCGCAGTACACCCCCTCCGCCCAGGAAGCCACCACCGGAGCCTACTCCGCGCCTGCCCAAGGTACCGCGCCGCCCGCAGCAACCCAGGCACAGCCGGCAACCACCCCCAAGAGGCGCCGGCATCGCAAAAGCGTGCAGCACCCGCAGACGCAGGCCGCTCCCCCGGTAACTGAGAACGGGCAGGCTGCTCCGGCTCCCGTTCAGCAGAATCCGCCTCCTGAATCCAACCAGCCGGTTCCCGCGCAGAATCCCAGCGCCGATACCGGCTCCGGTCTCAGTGACCAGGAGCTCGAACAGCGCAACCTGCCGCCGCTACGCGGACCCTGGGTACGCACCCAGCGCTCAGCCCCGGCGCTCAACCCCCGCGATCTGGCGGAGATGCAGTTGCGGGCCATCGAGAGCGGCTATAGCGGCTGGCTGGGCGGTACCACCATGCTCAATTACCGCAGCGGCAATCCCGGCTACGATCAGCTCGCGGCCATCGAGGCTCCCTTTGAAGCCTCCACGCCCCTCGGTACCAACGGGCGCTTCACCATCGTCGCCAAGCCCGTGTTTCTGGATTCCGGCCAGGCCAATGGCAACGCGGCCCTTTCCGTCAATGAGTCGCTTTCGCCCGGCACACCCTCCACACTCCAAACCATTGCGGAACCCATCGGCACTTATGTGCCCGGCAACAGCGGCACACCTCCTGCGCAACAGAACGCAGCCGGCCTGGGCGGCGAGCTGCAGTTGGCCTTCCCGCACTTCGCTATCGCCGGCGGCTACACACCCTGGGGTTTTCTGGTTTCAACCTTCACCGGGCGCTTGTACTGGCAGCCGGGCAATGGCCCCTTCACCTTCAACTTTGTGCGCGATTCGCAAAAGGATTCAGAGCTTTCCTACGCCGGCCTGCGCGATCCTGAGGGAACCACGCTGGGCAGTGAAGGCAACATCTGGGGCGGCGTGGTCTACAACTCGGGTGAAGTTCAATTCTCCCGCGCCGACGCTACCAGCGGTTACTACTTTGCCGCCGGCGGCCAATACCTGCACGGCTACAACGTCGAGCACAATCACCGCTTCGACGGCACCGGCGGCGCTTACTGGCGCGCCTTCACCGCGCCGGAGTACGGTCAGTTGAGCATCGGCGCCAACTTCTTCGCCATGCACTACGCCGACAACCAAAACGCCTTCACCTACGGCATGGGCGGATACTTCAGTCCGCAGATCTATTTCCTGGCCAACGTGCCCTTCACCTGGCAAGGCCACTACGAAGGGCACTGGCACTACAACATCATGGGCGCGCTGGGTGCGCAAGCCTTCCAGCAGAATGAAACTCCCCTCTGGCCGCTGGCCGGGCAAAAGAGCTACGAGACTCAGAATGGCAATCCCATGCTGCCCGCCCTCACCAGTGTGGGCGCCAACTACGATCTGCGCGGCCAGATGGCCTATCAGATCAACCCGCACTGGTTTGCCGGCACGTATTTCGAAGCCAACGATACGCGCGACTACAACCTGGTGTCGGTCGGTTTTTTTGTCCGCTTCCTGTTCCGCCAGCAACCTTCAACAGCCACCGCCCCCACCGGCATCTTCCCGGTCGACGGACTGCGTCCGTTCACGGTGCCGTAGATTCGCAGCTGCGGATTGTTTTGCGCCAGGCTACGGGCGGAGAACGGGACGTCGCATCAGGCGACGACTACTTCGGCGCTACTAGATGGCAAGGGATGTATGGCGGATACGCCGAACCTGCAGGCAACACAAACTGCTCAGGGAGCTGAGAAGGGGCGATGAAAATACACAAGAAATCAATGCGAATCGTTTCTTCGCTCATACTTGTAGCAGCAATCTGTCGGTGTACTGTTGCAGCCGCAGCTGATTGCAGCACGGGACGGAAAGTCGATGTAGGCGGATATTTGCTCTGGATGCGAAGCCAGGGACAAGGAACTCCAACGGTTGTTTTCGAGAGCGGCGGCGGAGAAGATTCTGGTGAGTGGTCCAACGTAGAACCAATCATTCGGGAACGGGCAAAAGTGAGAACTGTAGTGTACGACCGCGCTGGGCTGGGAAAAAGCGGCGTGAATCCTCGGCCCTATCGAATCGAGGATGAGACAACGGCATTGCTACGTGCTCTCAATCAATGCGGCGTTCACGGTCCGATCTTATTAGTGCCCCATTCCTACGGGGGGTTCATCAGCGAGATCCTCGCCTCTGAGGATAAGCAAGTCAAAGGTCTTGTAATGGTGGACGCGAATATTCCTTCGTTCTTCGACGATAAAGAGGCGGAAGCCATCTCTGCGCGCTATACACCTATGGCTAAAGAGCTAATAAAGGAGAAGCCCGGCCTTGGCAGTAATCTATTGCGCCAGGATCAAGCTTATCCTACTACCGCACGGTACATGCGCAAGATACATGTTCCATTGA
This sequence comes from uncultured Acidobacteriaceae bacterium, assembly GCA_963725975.1. Lineage (GTDB taxonomy): Bacteria > Acidobacteriota > Terriglobia > Terriglobales > Acidobacteriaceae > Telmatobacter. The sequence goes on from CAVSBA010000005.1 coordinate 133,713, forward strand.
ATCTCCCGATTATCGACATCACTGCCGAAAATACATGGGTTGATTCGCCAGACGAGCTTGCAGCAATGCGCCGCGCACACGCTGAGTTCGTGGCATCTTCTCCGAACCGCGAAGCCATTTTTGCCAAGGGAAGTGGCCACTATGTCTCCCGTGACCGCCCCGAGATCGTGATCGATGCGGTGCTCCGTATGGTTACAAAAATACGCGGGCAGGACTCGGCAATGAAACGCTAGTTCCGATGTTGATTACGCTCCGTAGCTGCTTCGAAAATGCCCTGCAAGATCGGACGGAAGTTCGGCACACTGAAGCCATCGAATTTTCGCCTATTATGATTCCGCCTGAGCTTTGATTGACCGAATCAGAGCTTAGCGCTCGTTGAGCGCTTTGACACAACAAAGCCCCCGGTCACGTATTTTGGCGGGTGGCCATCACGGTCCCTAGCATTTGGGGACCGGGGATGGAAGCACCACGCTGCCTAAACTTCCCGGTTAGAGTATTCTCCCGGTGAACGAAAGGCAAGCGCATCCGTTATCAGCAAACGGGGGAGTTTCACCGTTATCTGTTTTCAGTTGCCGGTTATATGGTCATGCCGGAGCCCGTGCATCTGTTGGTCAATGCATGCGCGGCAGGCAGCTCAATTCAACCTCCCCGGTCCCCAAATGCGAGGCTGTCAAGTGCAGAGACAATGTGTAAAGGATGTCATGGAACTGAACAGCGAGGGACCGGGGGCACCCTCAACTTGATAAGTGCGGCCTGGGACCAGGGCGACCTGCCCCCCGGGTAGACTTGGTCTGCTAGTACATCCCATGTCTCAAAAGTCGAGACCTGGGGCACCCGTTTGTCTGGGGATGGTCAGATATGGGCCACGCGCCAGTGCATTAACGGAACAAATGCAACGAGAAATGAGAACGATGAAATTCAACAGACGCGATCTGCTTAAGGGGGGCGCGGCCCTTTCCGCCGGCTCACTGGTCAACCCGCGTGGGATGGCCGTGGATCAGAGGCATCCTCTTGCGGCCTCCGCGAGCGGCCCGTTCCAGCCGTCATGGAACTCCCTTCGCAACATCGCCGTTCCCCACTGGCTCAGGAATGGAAAGTTCGGCATCTATACGCATTGGGGCATCTACGCGGTTCCGGCCTACGGAGAGAACGGAACATGGTATGCCAACCACGTATACACGGACCCGGACTCCGACGAAAGAAAACATCACGAGGCCACTTACGGGCCGCTGCAGAAGTTCGGTTACAAGGACTTTATTCCCATGTTCACCGGCAGCCACTTCGATCCAGACGAGTGGGCAGAGATATTCAAGAATGCCGGTGCGCGCTTTGCCGGACCCGTGGCAGAACACCACGACGGATTTGCGATGTGGGACACAAAGTACTCGCAGTGGAATGCCGCGAAGATGGGTCCGAAACGCAATGTTGTCGGCGAACTCTCAAAGTCAATCAAGCAGCAGGGAATGAAGTTCATGACGGCATTCCATCATGCCGAGCACTGGTTTTATTTCCCGACATGGGATAAGCGTTACGATGCGTCGGATCCGCGCTATTCCGGTTTGTATGGCGTGAGCCACGAGAAGGGGGCTCTTCCCGACAAGGCGTTTCTCGACGTGTGGCTCGGCAAGCTGGTTGAGGTTGTTGATGCTTACGATCCGGACCTGGTGTGGTTCGATTACGGGCTGCGGCTGATTCAGCAGCGATATAAGCAGGATTTTCTCAGCTACTACTTCAACAGAGCCTCCGGGCTGCGGAAGGATGTCATCGTCACGTACAAGGGCCACGACCTGACGCCGGGAGTCGGAATCGACGACCTGGAACTGGGGCGTGAAGTCGACATGACCTATCACGAATGGATTACCGACACTACCATCGACAGCGGAAGCGGCTGGGGATATGTTACTAACCTCGGGTTCAAGTCTGCGGACGAGTTGGTGACCGGTCTGATTGATCGAGTTAGCAAGAATGGTTTTCTGCTGTTGAACGTCGGGCCCAAACCAGATGGCACCATTCCCGAACCCGCGAAGGAACGCCTGATGGAAATGGGGAAGTGGCTTCAGGTAAATGGAGAAGCAATCTACGACACGAGCCCCTGGCTGGTTGCGGGTGAAGGGCCGACACGTTTCAAGAAGAGCGGCGGGTTCAACGAGGACAATGACCTCCGCTACACTCCGCAGGATATTCGGTACACGTGCCGCGACAATTTCCTTTACGCTATCTGTCTCACCTGGCCAGGAGATAAAGCGTACTTCACAAGCCTGGTGCCGGACGGTGAGACATGGACGGGACTGTATCCATCGGAGATTGAGTCGATCAAGATGCTGGGCAGCGACGAACCTGTCAAGTGGGATTTCAGCAAAGATGCATTAGCTGTTACGACGCCCAAGACCAAGCCCTGCGACTATACTTTTGTCTTCAGGATTACGCTCAAGAAGCCATTTTGATGGGCGCTTCTAAGAGACTTGGCGGGCGGCTAGCATCGTACATCCCATGTCTCAAAAATCGAGACATGGGGCACCCCGTCATCTGTGGTTAGCAGACCTGGGGCAAACGTCGGGCACGGAAGGATTTCTGCGAGCGGGCGATCCTCAGTAAGCCCACCACGGAGCAGCGGGCGCGCCCGATGGCACGCTCTGACCGTCGATCGCGTTGTAGACATTCACGCCGTAGAAGAACGGCAATCCCCAGTCGAAGCCCACGCCTGAAGGATTCTGGCCGGCCAACCCACTCATGGCTGCGTCGTCTGCTGTGCTGGCGCTAGTGAAAAGGTTCTCGGCATTCGCCACGTTGAATTTCGTAATCTTCGATTTCCCGTCCTGGCCTTCATTAGTCGCCGATAGAGATTCCGTTGTTGGCGGGCAATAGAACGAAGACAGATCGCCAACCGAACTATTCGACGAACAGGCAGGGATATTGGTGGCGTTGGGAAAGAACAGGCCATTCGATCCGCTGTCGATAAAGCTGCCGGGCCCCATGCAAATTGTCGGCGTCGGTAATGCCTAGCGTCTGGTTGCCGAACACGGTGGTGAAATCGTTGCACGACAGCGTGAAGACGGTAGCCGTGGAAGGTAGCTGGTTGTTGGCCTGTGTGCCGATGCCGAACACAACCGATCCAGTCACCGAAGCCGCACTTCCCGAGACGGCCGGCAGCTCCACGATCACGCCGTTATTGTCGGTGGGGAACAGCACCACGGGATTGGTCACCTGGCTGGTGAGCGCCGCAAACGCCGGATTGCAGGTCGTGCCCGAACACGTGTAGTAGGCCGGAGACGGCGGACTGGTAAGACCAGACGTCGGCGAGCAGACGCTGCCGCCGTTGAAGTAGCAGTCGGTCGGCTCCAGTCCGATTCCGAGAATGCCGTTGGCGCCCAGCAGCCCAACCGTGTTCTCGTTCTGGCTGCTGCCGTTCGAGCACGAAGTGGGAACGCCGGTGTTGCTGCTGCTGATGACCTGGATGGGCAGTTTGCCGGCAGTTTCTCCGCCCAGCGTAACATCGGCCTCTTCAACCGGTCCCCAAAGGTAAGCTGCCGTCGACGAAGTTCACGCAATCGTAGGCAGCCGAGCCATTCGAGGCGTCCAGCGCAGGCAGCTTGAGCGACGACACCGCCGACTGAAAGACGCGCAGGCCCGTCGAACCGGTATCGACCAGGAGATTGTCGATGGTGACGCAACTGCTCGTGCTTCCGGGCGCGCAGATGGTTGCGCTGGCGAAGGCGCCGTTCTCGTAGATGGAGCCGTTGATCTGATTGGCGCTGGCTCCGCCGTTCACGGCAATCGCCATCACATTGGAGCCGCTGCTGGTGGTCGTGCTCGTGGTGGCGGCGGAAGGAGCGGTGGCGCTGCTGCCGCACCCAGCAACCACGATGCAGACCTGACATCAAAAGACCGAGAAAAAGACTGCGCACAACAACTCCCGCGTGTTCTATTTACTTGATCTCATCCGTTTTGACGCCAGTTGGCAGCATGTCCGGAATGTAGGCGCGTCCAAAGTAATCGCGCATATGGCCGCCGGTTTGAATCACCAGGCCCGGTTGCTGGATGTTGAGCGGCCTGTGTCCATAATGCCTGGGCTTTGCCGAAAGGGCAGCAGAGTACTGGCTGTAATAAGAGCCAAGAATCTGCTGCATCTGCGGCGGGAACTGGCCTTGCCAGGAAACTGCAAACACGTTTCCCGCGGGCGACACGAATTCCTTCACCGTGGTGCCGCCGGGCGACTGCATTTCGTGCACGGAGTAGGTGGCTTCCTGTGTCACCTTAACGCTGGCGTTCATATGCGTGCGGTCGGCAGAGACGGAGTCAACGTTTCCGCCCAGTGAGGCCAAAGCCGGAAGCGAAAGGACTAGAGTACCCGCCAGTGCCGCAACCAGGCGCAGCAGCTTATGGCGATGATTGAGCTGCAGGCTGACCCATTGGAAAGGGGAAGGCAAAATGTGGAAAGGGGAAGGCAAAATGGATAACTCCGTCCGATCGTTGCTGCTAATTGCCCTTTCTGAAACTGGAAGACAGACTCGCGCCGCCGTGGGCACGCTGAAGTTGAGAACCCTGCTCGCGGAGCATGGTTGCTTTACGACGATCTATGTAGGGAATCGGCCGGAGCGGTTGTAAGCGTGCGCCTGACAGGGGATGCGGCCGGCAATTTACCCGCGGGAAGTCAGGGGCGGCGCACCGGCTTCTGCATCGGCACCACCTGCACGGTCACGTCGCGTACTTCAGACAGGAAGCGATTGAGCACCGAGCCGCGCAACAGAATATCCCAGCGCGAGCGCACCGATTGCCCAAACACCACGTGCGAAATATTTTCCTGTTGGGCGAAGCGGATGAGCGCGTCGGAAACATTGCGATCAGTGATGGAGACCACCTTGGCGCCCAGATCGCGCGCCATGCGCATATACTCCTCGATGCGGTGGAAGGCTTCCGGGTCGCCGTGACCTTTATCGTCGGGACGCGACACGTAGACGGCGAACCAGTTGGTTGCCAGCCGTCCGGCGATGCGCGCGCCCACGCGCAGTAAGCGCTCTGTTCCGGGACGCGTACTCAGGCAAACCATCACCTTTTCCGGAATCGGCGCCTGCTCCAAGCCTTGCGTGCGCCGATATTCCGCGGCGCGATTGCTTACCTGCTCGGCAGTGGTGCGCAGCGAGAGCTCGCGCAGCATGTTCAAGTTGCCCTTGCGGAAAAAGTTGGCCAGGGACTGCTCCACCTTTTCCGGAGCATAGATCTTGCCCTGCCGCAAGCGCCCGCGCAGCTCTTCCACGGTGATATCGACGTTCACCACTTCGTCGGCGCGCTTCAGGAAGCTGTCCGGCACGGTTTCTCGAATCACCGTGTTGGCCGAACGGCTCACCGCATCGTTGAGGGTTTCAAGATGCTGGATGTTCACGGCCGTCATCACGTTGATGCCTGCCTCGAGCAGCTCCAGCACATCTTCGTAGCGCTTGCGATTATTGCTTCCCGGAACGTTGGTGTGCGCCAGCTCGTCGACGATGACGGTGTCAGGATGCCGCGCCACGATAGCGGCTACATCCATCTCCTTCAGGTTGACGTTGCGGTAAGGAATAATCTTCTGGGGCACGACTTCGAGGCCGCGGATCTGCGCCTCGGTGTCCTTGCGGCCGTGCGACTCAACCAGCCCGATCACCACGTCGATGCCCTGTTCGCGCATCAGGTGCGCATCGTTCAGCATGGTGTAGGTTTTGCCGACGCCGGGCGCGGCGCCGATGTACACCTTCAGCCGGGCGGGCTCGGGCTTTTTCTCGATTACGATCTCAGCCATTGGCTAGCCCACCTCGACGGGATGACGTGCTTCTTCAACCGTTGCCACCGGCAACGTAAATCGAAAGGTGGTCCCGTGGCCCAGGCGGCTCTCTACAGCAATTTGCCCGCCCAGCGACTCCACCAGCCGCCGCACCAGCGCCAAACCCAGGCCCGAACTCTTTTCAGAAAATGAATTGAAGCGGTCGAAGATCTTGCCCAACCGCTCGGCCTCAATACCGCGACCGCTATCGCGCACCGTGAACTGCACAAAATTCTTGATCTCTTCGGCAGCCAGCAGAATTTCTCCATCCGCGGACGTGTAGCGCAGCGCGTTTGAAATCAGGTTGTCCAGAATAGAGCGCAGTGCGCGCCGGTCCGCCTGCACGGAGGCCAGGTCGGCATAAGCCAGCACTTCGATGCGCACGTGCTTTTCCGTGCCCTCATCGAGAAAACGATTGCGAGCCTCGGTCAGCGATTCCAGCGGGCGCAGCCGTTCCAGTTTGAATTCGCGCCGGCCCGCATCCAGCTCCGCCACCTCGATCAGGTCGCTCATCAGGTCATTCAGCCTTTCCGATTCGCTGCTGACCGAGGCCAGAATCTCTCCCTGCAAGGGCCGCAGTTCGCCGGCAAAGCCCTGGTTGAGAGCGTAGATGCCACGCCGCATCTGCAAAAGCGGGCTACGCAGCTTGCGGCTGGCCACGCCGATAAACTGAGTTTTGAAGCGATCCGTATCCTGCAGGCTGGTGACATCTTCAAGGGTTGTGACGGCGCCCAGCAACCTGCCTTCTGAGTCGCGCATGGGGGTAGTACGCAAGCGATAACTGCGCTCCAGCTGGCCAATCCTCATGGGCAACATGGATGCGTCGCCTTCGGCAGCAACCGGTTTCTGCATGGAAACCGCATCGCGAATTGAGTCCAGAATTTTTTCACCACCCGGAGTGTTGGCCAGCGCCATGCGGTCGCTGGCGGCTTCGCCCAGCACCTCGGCTGCAGCCTGGTTCAGCTTCAGCACATGTCCCTTGCTGTCGGTCACGATAATGGGTTCAAAGATGGACTGCAGCACCGCATCGGAGAGCTGGAACTCCATCTGCCGCCGTCCGGCCTCGGTGTCGCGCACTTCGCGCAAGCGGATCGCAATGCGGCTCAGCTCGCTCGCAATCACGCCGAAATCGTCGCGGCCTTCCCACTCCACGCGATGTTCGAGATTGCCTTGGACAATACGCTGGGCGTCGCGGGCCAGGCGATGAACGGGCCGCAGCACAACCAAAACGGTGGTGATGGCCACCACAATCGCGGCAGCCATAAAGCTGTACATCAGCCCGCGCTGACCCGCGGCCGCAAGCGCGTGGCGCTCGCCAACCGCCAGCCCGATGGTCAGGCAGGCCAGCAGCGTACAGCCGAGAATCAGTCGCTGTGACAGGTTAAGCATGGCCCGGTCTCCTGCCGGTGTAAAGGATTCTTCTCATTCTAGCGGAGTAGCGGTCTTAGCGGAGTCGTTGCCATTGACGCGGCCCAAGCCAGCTCCGCTAACCCGCGGTTACGGAATCGCGCACACCGCCAGCGACTCATTGTGCCATCGGCACTCGAGGCCGGCAGTCTGGCCAAGGTCTACCAGCACCCAGTTCACGCCGAATTCTCGCTTCAATCGCTCAAAATCTGCAGCCTGAAATGAACGCCAGCCCTCCTCCGCTGTGAGCTGCTTGTCCCAATCCGGGCCCAGTTCAGGAACCTGGGTCACGGTGGCTGTGTCCTTGATCGCATCGGCCAACTGGCTGCGCTCGGCCAGCGCGCGAAACCCGTGATAATCCTCTCCCGAAGCTTTCAGATAGTGAGGATCGAGAGCAAAGTACGCATCTGCCGGGGTATTTTCGCGAATCCAGGCGAAGGCCTGCAGCCAGGGGTTGGATGACTCTCGGCCCGGCCACTCGATGTGCGGGCTGGCGCTAAACTCGGAGCACTGAGACCACAGCATTCCGCCATTCAATATGAGCAGAAACGCGGCCCAGCGCCACACGCTGGAATTCAGAACGAACTTGCCCAGTAGCCCTCCGCCCACCAGGGCCATGAAAAAGTAGACCAATTGCAGGAAGCGCATGGGTTGCCAAGGCGTGAGCCGTACCAGCGAATGCGGCGTCAGGATGGCCAGCGCCACGGCCAGCTGAAATACGCCATACGCAAACACCGCCAGCGCAAAGCACGCGAGTTTGGCTTGGCCACGCTTTCGGGCCACGCGCCACAACAGCCAGAAGAGCGCCAGCGGAGCCAAAGCGCCGAGCCACTCGTACCATTGCCATGCAGAGAGGAAAAAGTAGGTTCTGGTGGCGAGAGCCTTGCGCCAGGCGGAGTTGGGGGGCTCGAAAATCCAGCCGAGCGGAATTGCGGTCGCTGCGGAGCTGCGCAGGGCATTGAGGCGCACCTGCACCGTTTCGCTCAAGGCAGCCGCGAGAAATATGCAGAATGAGATTCCCCAGGCCGCCATCAGGGGATGAAACGCGAAGGCCAGCACCAGCAAGGGAACGGCATGCCAGGGCCGTCTCTGCAACATGCGATCCACGGCCAGCAGCACCAGCGCCGTGGCCAGGTTGCGGGGATGCAGGTGCTGGTCCATCAGGTAAAGCGCGGTTCCGGCAACAGGCAGTGTGAACAGCGCGGCGACCATGGCAACAGCGGCCCAATGCGCCCGTGGTTCCGTGAACAGGCGGCGAGCAATGCCGTGACAAGCCCACAGGACCAGGAGCAGGGAAACGAATTGCCAGAAGAGCTCAGCCCAGGGGACGGGCAGGTGGGTCACGCGGACAAAGTCGGCCATAAAATGGTCGAAAACGGTGGCCTGCACCTGCAGCCGAAAGAAGCCGGAATTATGGGGATAGAGTGCCGGATTCAGGTCCGCTTTGACGGCTGTCAGGTAGATGGCATCATCTTCCAGCCCTGGATGGTAGCCCATGACAGCGAAGCCAATCACCGTGAAGCAAAGAACCAAAGCGCAACGAGAGAATCGTTCAATCTGCTTCAAGTGGCAGGACTCCAAAAGGTTATGTGCATGATGGCTTTCGCGGCGTAGAATCAATCCTACATTCCGATGACCGAGTCTACAACCATGTCGGGGAGCGGGGCCGCGAGGCCGGGCGCTATTGAAGATCGCCCCGGCGCTCAACTGAAACTTGCGCTGGTTGTTCCCACTCTCAACGAAGAAGCGAATATCGGTCAGCTCATTGGCCGCGCGCGCGCAGCGCTCGATTCGGCCCAAGTTCCATTTGAGATTCTGGTGGTGGACGACGACAGCCGTGACGCCACGGCCGCAGTGGTCTCCGCCATGGCGGAGGACGACCCGCGGGTGCGGTTGATTGTGCGCAAAGGAGAGCGCGGGCTTTCCGGCGCCATTCTCGACGGTTGGCGCAACACCGATGCCGGAATCCTGGGTGTGATCGATGCCGACCTGCAGCACCCGCCCGAACTGTTGCCCGCACTCTACCGCGCGGTTCAGGATGGCCGCGATCTGGCCATCGGCAGCCGCTACACGCCGGGCGGCGGAATTGGCGACTGGAATGGCTTTCGCAAGCTGCTTTCTTCCGCAGCCATCTGGGCTACATGGCCGCTGCAGCACCGGGGTGCGCGCGCAAAAGATCCTATGTCCGGTTTCTTTCTGGTGCGCCGCAACTGCGTGGAGGGAGTCGCGTTTCAGCGCTCTGGTTTCAAGCTGCTGCTCGATGTTCTCATCCGCGGCCACATCGGCACGGTCGAGGAGATTCCCTTCGCCTTCGGCCTGCGCTCAGGTGGCGAGAGCAAAGCCAACCTGAAAGTGGGCTGGGACTATGCGCGGCTGCTGGCGCGGCTCTACGCCCGCAAGCTAGGCCTCAGCCGCAAAGGGCAGCCAGTGGGCATGACCCAGGTGAACTGACGGCGCAGACGGTTCACTCCTCTTCTTTCGGCTGTGAGCCGTGAATGTTCTCGGCTTCCTCGCCAATTTCAATCAAGGTAGCGAGGGTTCGGCGCATGCCGTCAACCGCCTCTTTTCCTGCACGTGCCAGCAGCTCGGCATCCACTTTTTCCCGCGCCGCTAACTGGACTGCGGCGGCCGCGCGGCCTTGCTCGGTGAGCATGACCGTCAGTTTGCGTCGATCGACCGGATCGGCGGCCCGCTCCAGGTATCCGCGCAGAACCAGCGTATCGACAAGCTGTCCCGCGGCCTGCTTTGAGAGACGCAGTTCGCGGATGAGCTGTCCCAGGGGAACCAGGTCTGCGCCCATGGCCAGGCCGCCCAGCACGTAAAGGCCGTTTTTTGGTACATCGTCATAGCCGGATTCAGCCAATGCGAGGCGCATGGCCGTGCCAAACGTATACCTGGCATGGCGAAGCAACGCAGGTATCGGGATGGAATCGAGAGAGGGAGTGGGTTCGCTCATTCGGCGAGAATGCCGTAAAGGAATTATATAGTCAAGTAAATTGACTGTAAAAATTATGTACTGCTGTCCTTATAGTGCCGGCAGCACGCTGCGCAGGAGCAGAAATCCCGCAACTCCGGCAAAAAACACCAGGGCCATGCGAATCCCGGGTTCGCGGTTCACCTCCGGCACCAGGTCCGTAGCTGCCACGTAGAGCGCTACGCCGGAGGAGATAGGCAACCCATAGGGAAGCCAGGCGGGAACCAGGTCAATCACCAGGACTCCGGCTACAGTGGCCAGTGCCAGCACCACGGTGGAGAGGAAGGCCGTGCTGCGGCTGTGACCGCTGGCCAGCATCACGCTGGCCATGGTGAACCCGACTGGCGCCTTGTGCAGCAGAATCGCAAGGAAGATTAACCAGCCCAGCCAGTTTGAAAGCGCGAAGCCGGCTCCGATTGCTACGCCGTCGAAGAGCGCGTGGGCGCTTACGCCAACCAACACCGAATAACCCGTGCGCGCCGAGACAAAAGCGTCGTGGTGGGTCTCCTCGCCGTAGTGGAAATGCGCATTAATGGTGTGCTCGAGCAGGTGTACCGCGCAATAACCGGCCATGATAAGGATGGGCGCCAGGTGCTGGTTGAACTTGATGCTCTCCGGCACCATCTCCAGCAGCGCCGCCGACATGAGAAACCCTGCACCCAGCGAAACAAAATAGCGCAGGTACGGTTCAACACCCCGTGCGCGCACCAGCACCGCGCCGCCAAGAACATTGGCCAGCGCGGCAAACACGCCCAGGATGAGAGATAACTTGAGCATGACGATCTAGCTCGTGATGCGTGGTTCAAGATACGTGGTTCGAGATTCGTGGACAGTGGAACGAAGGTTGGAGAACAGGGAACTGCTTCAACAGTAGCAGCCGATTCCCGGCCCACCGGCCCCGACTGATTTTCCGATCTCTGTTCTCAGCCGCTGTGCCGGATATGCATGACGTCTCCGTCCTGGACAACGTACTCCTTGCCTTCCAGCCGCAGCGTTCCGCGGCTTCGTGCTGCCGCCTCAGAGCCCGCGTCCAGCAACTGATCCCAACGGATGGTTTCGGCGCGGATGAAGTGATGCTCGAGGTCGGTGTGGATGACTCCGGCTGCCTGCGGCGCCTTGGCTCCTGCGGAAACGGTCCAGGCGCGGCACTCGTCCTCGCCGGCGGTAAAGAAACTGATGAGCCCCAGCAACTCATAGCTTTTGCGGATGAGCCGCACCAGCCCGCTTTCCCTGAGCCCGTAGCTGGACAGGAATTCGGCCGCCTCGGCGTCGTCCATTTCGGCCAGCTCGGCTTCCACTTTTCCGCAAATGGCGGTGACGCCCGCGTTGGGCCGCTGTGCCACTTCGTCCAGCTTGAAACGGCTCACGGCCGCTTCAAGATCGTCTCCCAGTGTCGAACTTTCGCCGATGTTAAGCGCATAGAGGATTGGCTTTTGCGACAGAAACATGAAGCCCTTGATGAGCTTTTTCTCCTCTGCGGTCATCTCCAGTTCGCGCAGCGGCTGTTCCTTTTCCAGGGCCTCTTTGGAGCGCAGCAGCAGCGCGTGCTCCCGCTCCAGCTCGCTGGTGCGCTGCTTTTTAAGGTCCTTCTCCAGCCGCTCCAGACGCTTCTCAATCTGGCCCAGGTCGCTGACGATCAGGTCGAATTCCACGTTCTTCACGTCGCGCAGGGGATCGATGGGGCCCACGTGCGCAATGGCCTCATCCTCAAACGCGCGCAGCACATGAATGAGCGCGTCCACGTTGCGCAGGTTGGTCAGAAACGCAGTTTCCTTGAGTGCCTCCTGTCCGATGGCCGCCACGTCGACGTAATCCACTGAGGCATAGGTCGTCTTTTTCGGCGAATACAGAGCTGAGAGTTTGTTGAGCCGCTCGTCGGGAACGCGGGCCACGCCGATGTGGGCCTCGCGCGGATTGGAGCGCCCGTGGTCCTCGATTTTGGCTTTGGTGAGGATCCTGAAAAGGGAAGTTTTGCCCACCTGCGGCAGGCCGATAATGCCGGTCTTCATAAGTTTTTCCGTGAGGCCCTGTTCGGCAACTTGCGGTTCTGCGTGGTAACTGCTGCCGATTCGAGCCTCTACGATGATACAAGACCGGTGCTCGGGGATCGTGAGCTGGGCACTGATGGCGGGTGCGCCATCATCCCGCCACAGGCGATGAGTCGGGCCGGTGAAACAAGCATCGTCCCTCCTCAGGCGGACGCGGAGCCGCCCGTCATCTGATGAAAAACGGTCCCTGCGGGTACCAGCCCGCGAATGGATAGGAAAGGGATGGATCGGCGGTGATACGGTCCCATCAAACCCAAACACATTGTCATGCTGAGCGCAGCGAAGCATCCGCGGTTGTTTTTTTCCAAATTTCCTAGTTGCCGGTGATACTCCCAGAACGGGGTAAGATTGTGTTGCTCCCGAATGGCGGTTGCACACCGTGAAGCACAAACTCCGCTGTTTATCAGCAGGTTTTGTTTTTATCGCGCTGATTTCAATTTCCGCTAACGCACAGAATCGGCGCCAATTTCATTCCGATGTATTCAGCCTAAATAAGGCCGTATTGGCCCTCGTGGGTGATTTTTCTGGGAACGCAGCTCCGGCTGACACGCCGACGAATTTGCCACGATCCGATTCGAAGCCCGTCATCATTCCTGAAGATCTAGCAGTTGGCATGCTGATCCACAAGGTCCAACCTGAATACCCGAAACAAGCGAAAAAAGCCCGGATATCCGGAATTGTGATTCTTAGGGCCACAATTTCTAAGACAGGAGAGATTACGGAACTTCATGTTGAATGCGGCCCAGAGCTTCTACAGGATACTTCGCTCAATGCCGTCCGGCAGTGGAAGTATCGTCCTTATCTATTGCGCGGCGAGCCTATAGAGGTGCAGACAACAATAAGCTTCACGTTCGCCTTGGGCGATAAGAAAAAGCTGCCGTTCAGTAAGGACTCCTGTCCGATCAAATAATCGTTTGGGCACTTGGGTATGCCGTAGACCGGCCGGACTGAAACACCCGTTGAGTAGTGGTTGCGTGTGTTCCGAGTGGTTTGTCGCCAACTTGGAAGTATCGCCACCTTGAACTCCCAAAAGCAACCGCGGATCTCTCGTCGCTGCGCTCTGTCGGGATGACAGTGGGTTGGGGAGCGGCGATGTCCGCCTGCTTGACTGATTGGTGCCGCCCCTACGTGGCTGCAAATATCTTCTGCAGCTAACCCAGGACCGCGTTCGCTGAGGCGAACTTGTCCTGGGCTAAATTCCCTGGCCCCTACGGGGCCGATGATGCGGTTGGTTGGTCGCCAACTCGGAAGTTTCGCCACCTTGAACTCCCAAAAGCAACCGCAGATCCCTCGTCGCTGCGCTCTGTCGGGATGACAGTGCGTTTGGGGGAGGTGGGGCGCGCCTGCTTTGCCAAGTGGCGGCATAACAGTGGGGGGGAGCCGGCATTGCATGGTAACCAGAGCCGCCTGCCCCGGCACTTGGGCGGCTGCGCGAAGATTTGCGGCCTCTCATCTTTCTCACGATGAGATAGCAACCGGGAGCACTCAGGCACCCAGGCGGTTGGAAGCAGGAAGGCCCCGTCCCCCCTTCACCTGAACAGGAGTAGAATGGGGCGCAAAAGCGAGGTTAGCGGTGGGACAGCTATTTGAACCATGGAAGTGGGAACTGACGCCCTGGCAATTGATTGCCTTTGCGGTCGCTGCCTTTCTTCTATTTTTCTGGATGGGGCGTAAAAAGGAACAGTGAAATTACAAGATAATGCCTGGATCCGGCTCTAGTTGCAATTAACGGACCATTCCGCTATGATCTGAAAATGTGTTCAGGGGAAATCCCTGGACCGTCAATAGCACCACGGCTTTTGAGGTCCTGGCCGGACGGGCGGAATTTGGTAAGAATGCCCGATAAGGTCAAGAGGCTCCCGTGCAACACGGGCTGGCAAGAGCGGTGGGAGACGAGGGATGAATGGCTAAAGACTGGCAAAAATATTAGCCAAGGCGCGCGCCGCTGTGACCAAGCCGGCGTATCCGCTGCCTGAAGCGGTCGACCCTGCTCAAGCAAGTCAAGTTCGCCAAGTTCGACGAGACTGTCGACCTGACGATGCGTTTGGGTGTCGATACGCGGCACGCCGACCAGATGGTGCGCGGGACGGTAGTCCTGCCCCACGGGCTGGGCAAAACCAAGACCGTAGCCGTGATCGCCACCGGCGATCGCCAGAAGGAAGCGCAGGAAGCAGGCGCCGATTTCGTGGGCGGCGAAGAGATGGTCGAGAAGATTCAGAAAGAAAACTGGACCGCGTTCGACGCGCTCATCGCTACGCCCGACATGATGAAGGTGGTGGGCCGCCTGGGCAAGGTTCTGGGCCCCAAGGGCCTGATGCCTAACCCCAAGACGGGCACCGTGACCATGGATGTGGCCTCGGCGGTGAAAGAGATCAAGGCCGGCAAGGTGGAGTTTCGCGCCGATAAAACCAGCCTGGTGCACGTGCCTGTGGGCAAGCTGAGCTTCGAGCCGCAAAAGCTGATCGACAACGCCACAACCGTCATCACGTCGATTGTGCGCGCCAAGCCTTCGGCGGCCAAGGGCAAGTACATCAAGAGCGTCACGCTGAGCTCGTCGATGGGCCCTGGGGTTCCGCTGGATTCGTCAGTGGCCGACGCGGCGGGCAAGCACTAAGGATCAGGGACTGGGGATTAGGGACTGAGGACTAGGGACTAGGGGTAAGTTGGTTCCGTGGGCCCGCCGGTTCCATGCCGGACTTGGGAAATTCAGGTTCCGTACGATTTTCGAAACGCGCCAAGTTGGCGCCAGGCAGAGCGAGGTAGAGACAAGAGGATAGGCGCAAACCGGGGGCTTTGGTCCCCTGTCCACTATCCCTAGTTCCCTGCCGAGCGGAGCACACAATGGCGATTTCAAGAGAGAAGAAGAGTGAGAAGGTCCAGTTGCTGGCCAAGGAACTGGAGACCTCGACAACGGCGATTATCGGCACCTTCAGCAAGCTGACCGTGGCAAAGGATTACGAGCTGCGCAAGGTGATTCGCGAGGCGGGCGGCAAGTACCGCGTGGTGAAGAACAAGCTGGCGGCGATTTCCGGCTCCGGCACCCAGGTTGAAGCGGCGCTCAAAGGTCTGAAGGGCGTCAACTCGGTGGCCTTTACCGCGGGCGATCCTGTGGCCCTGGCCAAGGTGTTCGCCAAGTGGGCAGGCGAGAACGCGGAGTTCCAGTTCAAGCTGGGCATCGTGGACGGCAAGCTGCTGGGCGTGGAGGAAGTGAAGGCGCTGGCGACCATGCCGGGCAAGGAAGAGATGTTCTCGAAGCTGCTCTTCCTGATCAATGCGCCGGCGCAGCGTTTGGCGACGGTGATCAACGCCACCGGCCGCGACCTGGCGGTGGTGCTGAACCAGGGTGTGGAGAAGGAAAAGTTCGCAGCGGCTGGCGCGGGAGTTTAGCCGCAGCCGACGGCTCGCATAGGTTTTGGCTGC
Source organism: uncultured Acidobacteriaceae bacterium (assembly GCA_963725975.1). GTDB lineage: Bacteria > Acidobacteriota > Terriglobia > Terriglobales > Acidobacteriaceae > Telmatobacter. The sequence continues at coordinate 149,356 of CAVSBA010000005.1, forward strand.
AGGGGCAATCGAAAGTGCGCATGTCTGGCGCATCGGAAACTTTCGGGCGGATTCGGGCGGCCGGGGTAAGGGCAAATCAAAACGGAATTGGAGAAGAACATGGCGGATATCGCGCAGTTGGAAGAGCAGATTGTTTCGTTGAGCCTGCTGGAAGCGGCGGCTCTGGTGAAGAAGCTGGAAGAGCGCCTTGGCGTCTCGGCAGCGGCAGCGGCCCCGGTGATGGTTGCCGGAGCAGGTGCGGGTGCGGCAGCTCCCGGTGGTTGAGGAAAAGACCGAGTTCCAGGTCATCCTCAAGGATGCAGGTGCCAATAAGATCAACACCATCAAGGCCGTACGTGAAGTTACGTCGCTCGGCCTGAAGGAAGCCAAGGACCTGGTCGATGGAGCCCCCAAGGCTCTGAAAGAAAATGCGACCAAGGATGAGGCTGAGGCCATCAAAAAGAAGTTCGAAGGCGTGGCTACTGTGGAGATCAAGTAAGCAACTAACCTTGCAAGGGCGACGGGGACGCGCTACTATAAAGGTTGCGCGTCTTTCGGCCTCCTTCGGTTTTCTCAGGGGATATGCCGAAAGCGGCGGCATTTTGCGGGGTCGTGAGCGAAAAGCGAGAGTTTGGCGTCTGGGGTGCGGGAATGCCACAGGGCTGGGCTCTAGGTAAGACTTAAGTTGTATCCGGGTTGGCAGGTTGCTTTGGGTCAGGCGAGGCTACTGTTGACCAATCGAGTGGCGGGCGAGCAAGCGCAGAAGCGAGCTTTGGGATCGGCGAAATCAGGGCAAATGAATTCGGATGGGAGCACCGGCAGCGGGCCGCGCTCGTGAGGCATTGTGTCCTTACGGGCTATTTGTGTATCCCCCGCGAGCATAACTGAAATTTTTTTGATCCGCACCCTGCCCTGGGCGCATAACCATCTTACGTGGCCCTTTTCAGATCCTCTGGATTGAGCCGCTGCTTCGCCCCCCTCAATTGTGCGCAGTCTAGCGCACTAACCGGATCGACGGCAAGCCTGCCGCGCTCACGAACCCGATCGTGAGGGAGCCTGTGAGGGTACCTCGAAAGCGCAGAGGAACGATGAGCCTTCCAACCCGGGACTGTGCTTCGTGCGCGAAGCCGGCTTGGGGAGGGAAGGCAGCTCAGCGAAGTGGGCTGGAGTTTCAAGGCTGGTCCGATCCATTATTTGCCGTACTGCCGTAATTTCGAGAACTGCTAATTGCCATGTGCCGGCGCCGCATCGAGACTCAGGCGTTGGCCCCGCGCGCGAATCATCCGCGTAGCCGGAGTAATGAGCCTCAGGAGTGATCATGTCCAACGAGAAGCGCGCTATTCGCAGCCGGCTCGATTTTTCCAAAATCCCAACCGCAACCCAGATTCCCAACCTGATTGAAGTGCAGCGGCGCTCCTACGAGCGTTTCCTGCAGATGGACAAGCTGCCCAACGAGCGCGACGACTCGGGGCTGCAGTCGGTGTTTGTGTCGGTCTTTCCCATCACCGACTTCCGTGGCATCTCGCAGCTTGATTTCGTCGATTTCTCCATCGGCAACTGGGAGTGCAAGTGCGGCCACCTGAAAGGGCTGCATCACTTGCGCACGGCTTGCGTGCATTGCGGCGCCATGGTCATCACCGATCCTTTCCTGCCCGGCGACGTGCTCTGCCAGAAGTGCGGCACGTACAACAAGAACACGCCCGATTTCTGCAACAAGTGCGGCGACCCGGTGAGCCTGCAGCTGAAGTACGACCAGCAGGAGTGCGAAGAGCGCGGCATGACCTTCTCTGCGCCGCTCAAGGTCACGGTGCGCCTCACCATTTACGACAAGGACCCCGAGACCGGCAACAAGACCATCCGCGACATTAAGGAGCAGGAAGTCTTCTTTGGCGATATTCCTTTGATGACGCCGAATGGGACCTTCATTGTGAACGGGACAGAACGAGTCATCGTTTCCCAGTTGCACCGCTCGCCGGGAGTCTTCTTTGAAACGGCTAACAACCGCACCTATTTCCTGGGCAAGATCATTCCTTATCGCGGTTCGTGGGTGGAGTTCGAATACGACCAGAAGAACACGCTCTACGTGCGCATCGATCGCAAGCGCAAGTTCCTGGGAACCATCTTTCTCCGCGCCCTCGGCCTGCGCTCCGATGAAGAGATTCTGAAGACTTTCTACACTGTCGATCGCATCCACATCGTCGATGGCAAGCTGCAGTGGGCCATTCCGGAGAACGCTGGTGCGACGCATCTGGTGGGCTCGAAGCCCGCGCATGCAATTCTGCACGGCAGCGAAGAGATTGCGCACTCCGGCCGCAAGATCACGCAGCATATCTTGAAGGGCCTGCGCGCCGCGAATATCAATCGCGTGGAAGTGGAAGCGGCGGAGTTGGACGGCGCCATGACCGCGGCCGATGTTGTGGATACCAGCACCGGCGAAGTGATTGTGGAAGCCAACGTGGAGCTGACTGCCGACCGCCTGCATAAGGTGATGGCTTCTGGCGCAACGACGTTTGAGATCTTCTTCCCCGACCGCGACGACGTGGGCAACATCATCACCAACACGCTCAAGCGCGACTCGGTGCACAAGCCGGAAGAGGCGCTGATCGAAATCTACCGCAAGCTGCGTCCGGGCGATCCGCCGACCCTGGATACGGCCACGGCTTTGTTCGAAGGCATGTTCTTCGACGCGCGCAAGTACGACTTCTCGCGCGTGGGCCGCTTGAAGTTCAACATCAAGCTCTATGAGAACCAGGACGCCACGCACCTCGATCACCGCACCCTGACGCCCGAGGATTTCTACGCCACCATCCGCTACCTGCTCAAGCTGCGCAAGAACATCGGCGTGGTGGACGACATCGATCACCTGGGCAATCGCCGCGTCAGGGCGGTGGGCGAGCTGATGGAGAATCAGTTCCGCATCGGCCTGGTGCGCATGGAGCGCGCCATCAAGGAAAAGATGAGCGTGTATCAGGAGCTGAACACGGCCATGCCGCACGACCTGATCAACGCCAAGCCGGTGATGGCCGCCATCCGCGAGTTTTTCGGCTCCTCGCAGCTGTCGCAGTTCATGGACCAGACCAATCCGCTTTCCGAGATCACGCACAAGCGCCGCCTGTCGGCTCTTGGGCCGGGCGGATTGTCCCGTGAGCGCGCCGGATTCGAAGTCCGCGACGTGCACCCCACGCACTACGGCCGCATCTGCCCCATTGAAACGCCGGAAGGCCCGAACATCGGGCTGATCAGCTCGCTGAGCTGCTTTGCGCGCATCAATGAGTACGGCTTCATCGAGTCGCCTTACCGCAAGGTGAAGGACTCGAAGATTCTCGACTACGTGGAGATTGTCAACGCGGGCGAAAGCGGCCTGCGCGTAGGCGACCACATTGAGAAGACGGAAGCGGCGCGTCTGAACGCGCAGTTGAAGAAGGCAAGCAAGCGCACCATCGACTCCGTCCCGTTCAGCTTCTATCTGTCGGCCTGGGAAGAGGACAAACACACCATCGCCCAGGCCAACATCGAATTCAACGACCAGGGCGAGATCACCGAAGATCTGGTGAACGCGCGCCGCCAGGGCAACTTTGTGCTGGTGAATCGCGCTGAAGTCGACTACATCGACGTCAGCCCGAAGCAGCTGGTTTCCGTGGCGGCGTCGCTGGTGCCGTTTCTGGAGCACGACGACGCCAACCGCGCGCTGATGGGCGCCAACATGCAGCGCCAGTCGGTTCCGCTTTTGGTTGCCGAGGCGCCGCTGGTGGGCACAGGCATGGAAGGCGTGACGGCCCGCGATTCAGGCGCCGTGATCCTGGCTAAGCGCAACGGCATCGTGGACTCGGTCGACTCCGAGCGCATTATCGTGCGCGTCGAGGGCGAGCATCATCCCACGCAGTTGTCGCGCGAGGTGGGTTCGGACATCTACCAGCTCATCAAGTTCAAGCGCTCCAACCAGAACACCTGCATCAATCAAAAACCTGTTGTCCGCGAAGGCGATCGCGTCATCAAGGGGCAGGTGATTGCCGACGGACCTTGCACCGAGCAGGGCGAGCTGGCGCTGGGACGCAACGTGCTGGTGGCCTTCATGCCCTGGCGCGGCTACAACTTCGAGGATGCGATTCTCATCAGCGAAAAACTGGTGCGCGAGGATTACTACACTTCGGTTCACATCGAAGAGTTTGAAATCGAAGCGCGCGACACCAAGCTGGGCCCTGAAGAGATCACGCGCGACATTCCCAACGTCAGCGAGCACGCGCTGCGCGATCTCGATGAGAGCGGAGTGATCCGCATCGGCGCCCAGATCGGGCACGGCGACATCCTGGTCGGCAAGGTGACGCCCAAGGGCGAAACGCAATTGACGCCGGAAGAGAAACTGCTGCGGGCCATCTTCGGAGAAAAAGCCGGCGATGTGCGCGACGCTTCGCTCACCTGTCCTCCGGGCATCGAGGGCACGGTGGTCGACGTGCGCATCTTCAGCCGCAAGGGCCAGGAAAAGGATGAGCGCGCCAAGCAGATCGAGGGCGAGTACGTGGCCAAACTCGAGAAGAACCTGGGCGACGAAATCCGCATTCTGACCGACGAACGGCTGAAGCGGTTGGAAGGAATTCTGGGCGCCAAGGAAGTGTTGGCCGATCTGCACGACGAGCGGACCAACAAGCGCCTGCTGACCAAGGGAGCAATTCTCGATCGCGAAACCATCGAGCGCATCTCCACCAAGAACCTCAAGCGCATCCGTTACAACGACAAGGATCCGCGGGTCAACGAGCAGATCGACGAGATCGAGGAGATGACCTCGCGGCAGATCGAAGTGCTGCGCAAGATCACCAATGAGAAGGTGGCCAAGCTGCAGAAGGGCGACGAGCTGCCTCCGGGCGTGATCAAGCTGGTGAAGGTTTATGTGGCCATGAAGCGCAAGCTCTCAGTGGGCGACAAGATGGCCGGCCGGCACGGCAACAAGGGCGTGATCGCGCGCATTCTTCCCGAGGAAGATATGCCGTATCTGCCCAACGGCACTCCGGTCGAGATCGTCCTCAATCCCCTCGGCGTTCCTTCGCGTATGAACGTGGGTCAAATTCTGGAGACGCATCTGGGCTGGGCGGCACATGGACTCGGCCAGAAGATCGCCGCACTGGTCCGCGGCAACTCCGATGCGGAGTTCATTCGCGAGCAAGTGAAGCAGGAGTTCGCCGGAACCGCGGCGCTGCGCCAGTTGCTCGAACTCGACGACGAAATGCTGTTGCGCGTAGCGGCCGGCATGCAACGCGGCATCTGGTTCGGAACCGCGGTCTTCGACGGCGCGCGCGAGGACGAGATCAAGGCGCTGCTCAGGTCTGCGGGGCTGCCGGAGTCAGGCAAGACGGCGCTCTTCGACGGCATGACGGGCGACCAGTTTGAGCAGCCGGTAACGGTGGGCTACATCTACATGCTCAAGCTCTCGCACCTGGTAGACGACAAGATCCACGCGCGTTCCATCGGGCCGTACTCGCTGATCACCCAGCAGCCCCTGGGCGGCAAGGCGCAGTTCGGCGGACAGCGCTTCGGCGAAATGGAAGTGTGGGCTCTCGAAGCGTATGGCGCCGCTTACATTCTTCAAGAGCTGCTTACCGCCAAGTCCGATGACGTCTATGGCCGCACCAAGATCTACGAGGCCATCGTCAAGGGCGAAGCGGCCATCGAGCCGGGTGTGCCCGAGTCGTTCAACGTGCTCATCCGCGAGTTGCAGTCGCTGTGCCTGGATGTGGAACTGATCAAGCGCGCGGATATTGTGGCGCGCAAGGCCCCGGTGCCGGAAGTGGCAGCCGTGGCCGATTAACGATGGTCTCCCAGCCCTGGCCGTGAACCAAGACGCGGCCAGGGTGGGGCACCCAGAGATTTGATGAGTTTTTTGGATTCTTCTTTGAAAGCGGTAATCGCCGCTTCCCGGGAAGGAAGAATCCCAAAGGAATCCCGGGGAAAACACCGCGGCAGGTGCCGAAAAGCCCGCCAAGGAGGGTCGCCTTGTTCCGTTCGAACCCATTTGAGCTTACCAGCCCGATCACTGACTTTGATGCCATTCGCATCATGCTCGCCAGCCCCGAAAAGATCCGCAGCTGGTCGCATGGCGAGGTTACCAAACCGGAAACCATCAACTATCGCACCTTCAAGCCGGAGCGCGACGGCCTGTTCTGCGCGCGCATCTTTGGCCCCGTGACCGACTGGGAGTGCCTCTGCGGCAAGTACAAGCGCATGAAGCACCGCGGTGTCATCTGCGACAAGTGCGGCGTGGAAGTGACGGTGTCGAAAGTACGCCGTGAGCGCATGGGCCATATTGAGCTGGCCTCGCCCTGCTCGCACGTCTGGTTCTTCAAGGGGCTGCCCTCGCGTATTGGCCACCTGCTCGACATCTCGCTGCGCGACCTGGAAAGCATTCTCTACTTCGAGTCCTATGTCGTGGTGGATCCGGGCGACGCGCCGGTGCGCGAGCGCGAAATCATCAAGGACGAGAATCGCTTCCGTGAGCTCGACCAGCAGTTCCGTCCCTCCGGCTTCAAGGCCATGATGGGCGCCGAAGCCATCAAGGAGCTGCTCAAGCGCGTCAACGTGGACGAGCTGGGCGTGGAATTGCGCGAGCGCATGAAGACCGAAACCTCCGCGCAGAAAAAAATCAAGTACGCCAAGCGTCTCAAGGTCGTCGAGGCCTTCCGCAAGTCGACCAACAAGCCGCAGTGGATGATCCTCGATGTTCTGCCGGTCATTCCCCCAGAGCTGCGCCCGCTGGTGCCGCTGGATGGCGGCCGTTTTGCCACCTCCGATTTGAACGATCTTTATCGCCGCGTCATCAACCGCAACAACCGGTTGAAGAAGCTGATGGATCTGCATGCGCCGGAAGTGATTGTGCGCAACGAAAAGCGCATGTTGCAGGAAGCAGTGGACGCGCTGTTCGACAACGGCCGCCGCGGCCGCGTGCTGAGGGGCGCCAACAATCGCCCGCTCAAGTCGCTCTCCGATACGCTCAAGGGCAAGCAGGGCCGCTTCCGCCAGAACCTGCTGGGCAAGCGCGTGGATTACTCGGGCCGTTCCGTGATCGTGGTCGGTCCGGAGCTCAAGCTGCATCAGTGCGGTCTGCCCAAGAAGATGGCGCTGGAGCTGTTCAAGCCCTTCATCTATCACCGCCTGGAACAGACCGGCCAGTGCACCACCATCAAGCAGGCCAAGGAAATGGTGGAGATGCAGGAGCCCATCGTGTGGGACATCCTTGAGGAAGTCATCAAGGATCACCCGGTGCTGCTCAACCGCGCTCCCACGCTGCACCGCCTGGGCATTCAGGCCTTCGAGCCGGTGCTCGTTGAAGGCAAGGCCATCAAGATTCACCCGCTGGTCTGCACCGCCTTCAACGCCGATTTCGACGGCGACCAGATGGCCGTGCACATTCCGCTCTCGCCGGAAGCGCAGATTGAAGCCAGCGTGCTGATGCTGGCCTCGCACAATATTCTGTCGCCGGCCTCGGGCCAGCCCATCACCGTGCCCACGCAGGACATGGTGCTTGGCCTCTACTACCTGACCAAGGCCAAGCACGGCGCCAAGGGCGAAGGCCGCGTCTTCGCCAACGTGGAAGAAGTGCTGATGGCTCTGGAAGCCAAGGAGATCGAAACGCTGTCGCCCATCCGCCTGCGCTACACGGGCAAGGTGCTGGACATGACCACGGCCTACGACGATCAGGACCTGACCCACACCGAGCCGGTGGACTTCGACAAGGAGTACATCAATACCACGGTGGGCCGCGTGATCCTGAACGACGCGCTGCCGGAGGGCATGCCATTCATCAACGGCCTGCTCAAGAAGAAGGGCATCGGGCAACTGGTGAACTACTGCAACCAGAACCTCGGTCTCGAAGTCACGGTCGGCATGCTCGACCGCATCAAGAGCCTGGGCTTCAATTACGCCACCAAGTCCGGCCTGTCCGTGGGTCTCGACGACATGGTCATCCCGGCCAGCAAGTACACCGTGGTCGACGAAGCCGACAAGAAGGTGATCGAAGTCCAGAAGCAGTACATGGACGGCGCCATCACCAACGGCGAGCGCTCGAACAAGGTCATCCAGATGTGGTCGGCAGTGACCGATCAGGTGGCCGACGAGATGTTCGGCAACATGAAGCGCGCCGACGAAGAAGGCGCCATGAACCCGATCTACATCATGGCCGACTCCGGCGCCCGCGGTTCGAAGCAGCAGATTCGCCAGCTCAGCGGTATGCGCGGATTGATGGCCAAGCCTTCGGGCGAGGTTATTGAGACGCCCATCACCGCGAACTTCCGCGAAGGCCTCACCGTGCTCGAGTACTTCATCTCCACGCACGGCGCGCGTAAGGGCCTGGCCGATACGGCGCTCAAGACGGCCGACTCCGGCTACCTGACCCGCCGCCTGGTCGACGTGGCGCAGGACGTGATCGTGACCGAGTACGACTGCGGCACCATGGAAGGCATCTACGTCGGATCGATCGTCGAGTCGGGCGAGATCATCGAGCCGCTGCGCGATCGCATCATCGGCCGCGTGTCGCTGGAGCGCATCAAGGACTACGACGGCAACGTGGTGGTCGAGGTGAACCAGCCCATCGACGAGGAAATTGCCTCGGCGATTCAGGGCGCGGGCGTGGAGAAGGTGAAGATCCGCTCCGTGCTCACCTGCGAATCGCGGCGCGGCGTGTGCGCGCTGTGCTACGGGCGCAACCTGGGCTCTGGCCGCATGGTCGAGCTGGGCGAAACCTGCGGCGTGATTGCCGCGCAGTCCATCGGCGAGCCGGGCACGCAGCTCACCATGCGTACCTTCCACGTGGGCGGCACGGCCAGCCGCGTGGCCGACAAGTCGCGCCTCGACGCCAAGAACAACGGCTTCGTGCGCTTCATCAACCTCAACACCGTCGAAAGCAAAGACGGCACGCTGGTGGCGATGAACCGCTCCGGCTCAATTGCCATCGTGGACGAGCGTGGCCGCGAAAAGGAACGCTACCAGGTGGTCTATGGCGCGCGCCTGCGCGTCAAAGACAACGCCGCGGTCAAGCTGGGCGAGCTGCTCGCCGAGTGGGATCCTTACACCTACGCCATCCTCACCGAGATCGGCGGCACGGTGCAGTTCAAGGACCTGCAGGAAGGCATCACGCTCAACGAGGAAGTGGACGAAGTGACCGGCCTGTCGCGTTGGGTGGTAGCCGATTCTCCCGATGAGAAGCGGCAGCCGGCCGTCCTGGTCAAGGGCGCCAAGGGCAACAAGCGTTATCTGCTGCCGCGCGGCGCTCACCTGATGATGCAGGACGGAGACGAAGTGGGTCCGGGCGATGTGCTCGCGAAGATTCCCAAGGAATCGACGCGCACCAAGGACATCACCGGCGGTCTGCCCCGCGTGGTCGAGCTGTTTGAAGCGCGCAAGCCGCGTGAGACTGCGATCATCTGCGAAATCGATGGCGTGGTTCGCTTCGGCGAAGTCACCAAGGGCCAGCGCAAGATTTACGTGACGGCCGACAACGGCGACGAGAAGGAATACTCGGTGCCGCGCGGCATTCACGTGAACGTGCAGGAAGGCGAACGCCTGCGCGCCGGCGATCCGCTGATGGATGGACCGCTCAACCCGCACGACATTCTTGCCGTGCTGGGCGAGAAGGAACTGCAGGCTTACCTGGTGAACGAAATCCAGGAAGTCTACCGGCTCCAGGGCGTGGCCATTCAGCGACAAGCACATCGAAGTGATCGTGCGCCAGATGCTGCGCTGGGTGCGCATCGATGAAGTGGGCGACACCAACTTCCTGCTCGAGCAGCAGGTTGACCGGTTCCGCTTCCGGCGAAGAGAACGAGCTGGCGATGCACGAACGGAGGCCGTCCGGCCATTGGGCGTCCGCTGCTGCTGGGCATCACCAAGGCCTCGCTCTCGACCGACAGCTTTATCTCCGCAGCCAGCTTCCAGGAGACCACGCGCGTGCTCACCGAAGCCAGCATCAACGGCGCGGTGGACAACCTGCGCGGCCTCAAGGAGAACGTGATCGTCGGACGCCTGATCCCCGCCGGCACGGGCCTGGAGTACTACCGCAACGTCCAGCTCTCGCCGGAACTCGAAGAGGCGGCGGCCCGCGTGCAGCAGGAAGTTTCTGCTGAGCGCGAAGCCGAAGAGCGCGAACTGGAGCTGATGCGCCAGGAAGGCGAAGCGGAAGAGATGGCGGCAGAGTAAGTACAGTCGTCAGTTCGCAATTCTCAGTCCACTGGACCGATCCTGGCCGGGCCCTTGATTTTGCCCGGCGCCGATCCCCGTTCAAGCAGCTTTGAGCGGCTCACCAAATGAACACCCCCGGCTTTGCCGGGGGTGTTCTCAGTTTGATGTTAGAAACCGGGTTCCCTAGAGAAAAGTCGCAGGTTGCGCATGGAGGCGAAAAGATGGCGGAACGGCTGAACTATGCCAAAGCGTTCCCTGAAGGGGTGCATGCTGTGCTGGGCGTAGAGCGCGCCATTCGCGCCAGCGGTCTGGAAGCTTCGTTGCTTGAGCTGGTGAAGACGCGAGCTTCACAGATGAACGGCTGTGCGTACTGCATCGACATGCACACCAAGGATGCGCGTGCGGCGGGCGAAACCGAGCAGCGGCTTTATGCGCTCTCCGCGTGGCGCGAGACGCCCTTTTTTACGCCTCGCGAACGGGCCGCGCTAGCGTGGACCGAGGCCGTCACCGATATTCAGAAGGGTCACGCATGCGATGCAGCATACGAAGAAGTCCGGCGCGAGTTCGACGACGCCGAACTGGTGAAGCTGACCCTGGCCATTGCGCAAATCAATACCTGGAACCGGATCGCCATCGCCTTTCGCGCCCAGCCCGGAACCTATCAGCCCGGCGCCCACTGAGGCGTAGAGCTTATCGGCAGGCGGTCGGCTACGTTGTGCCCCATGCGAGGGAAATTTTCTCAACGGCGCAACATAGGCGAAAGCTCAATGCAAAAGCTGGCCCGCCTCGCTCTCGATGGCATCGAGGAAGCTGCGGAGTATGGCCACGCGCGGGGCGGCGAGCTGGCGCGCATGTTCCAGCCGCAACTTGCCCGGCAACTCGTCGAGCGCCTTGCGCAGCACCGGCACGACCGAGGAAAACGTGGCATAGCGCGTGTCGCGCCCCACTTTAACAAAGGCTCGCAGCGCGCCAATGGCGCCTAGTTGCTCCAGCATATCGGCATCGCGCAGCAGAATGGCTTCGGTGGTCTGAGGATCGTCGTGCGGCTGATGGGTGCGGATGGCTTCGGCCACCGCGTCGAGCTTCTCCGGCGGAAAGCCCCAGCCGGTAAGTAGTTCCCGCGAGCGGGCGATGGTGTAGGGCACATGATCCCATTGCTTCAACTGCTCCGGGTCGCTGGGGCGATGGCCCAGAAACACGCCCAGATCGTGCATCCACGCGGCGGCGAAAAGAACGTCGTCATCGTAGCAGAGGCCCTGGCCAATTTGGCAGGCCAGGCAATAGAGACGGGGCTGGTGGCCGAATTTGTCCGCGGGCCGGGCTTCGGTGCGGAGATATGCCATAACCGCGTGGCGCCAGCCGCTCATGCCTTCGCTCATCCTCGTTGGTTTGGCCAATTTGGAGTAATGCGGATCAAGTTCAGTCCGCCAAGGTCTTCGAGCAGGAAATCGGGCGAATGCAGCCGGCACAGCCACGACAGCGCGGGTAGGCAGGTTGACCGCTTCAAATCCGCTGCCGCTGAGGCGCGCCGTGCCGGCTGCGGCGAAGAGGTAGGCGAGGCCCGGCTCCGCTGCGCCGCGCAGGCTGGCAGCCGTGCGGCTTCCGGAGACCGGCACGCGCTCAATGCGGAAGTATTCGGCGTCGATCAGGACGGTGCGATCCTCTGCCGCCTTGGGGGAAACTTTGCCGGCACGGGTCGTCAAGCGCGTGGCTTCAAGCGATTTTTCGATATGCAGCTCGCGGGGCCGTCCGTAATCGAACATGCGATAGGTAAGGTCGCAGTTCTGTTGCGTTTCGAGCAGGATCGATCCCGGCCAGATGGCGTGGACCGTACCCGCATCGACGAAGATCATGTCCCCGGGCGAAACGGGCAAGACTTTCAGGCTTGATTCCAAAGTGCCGTCGAGGATTTCCTGCCGGACCTGTTCGAGCGTGGTGCCCGGTTTGAGTCCCAAGGCCAGCTGTGCGCCTCGCTCGGCGGACAGGGCATACCAGCACTCGGTTTTGCCGCGGGGAAAGCCCTGTTTCTGCGCCAGCACATCGTCGGGATGCACTTGCACGCTGAGTTTCTCGTGGGCAAATAACACTTTGATCAACAGCGGCGACTCGTGCGCCGGCGCGCGCCAGCCAAGAAGCGAGCTCGAAAACTCCGCGAACAAAGAAGCCAGCCTCTTGCCCGCGTGCGGGCCGGTGGAGACGAGACAGTCGTCGCCGGTGAGCCATACCTCGCCGATGGGGTCGCCTTCGGCGACGTAATCGTACCAGGGACGCAAATCACGGTAACCCCAGGGGCGGGTGCTCAGCCAGGGCTCAATGCGAAATGGGGCGAGGGTGGGGACCGATTGTGGAGCAGAAGACATGCTGAATCCGATCTTTTTGATTAAAAAAAGCTAATCGGCAAGGCCGACCGTCGCGGCGCACACCTCGGGGGAAAACAACAGCCGCAATCTCAATCTAGCAGACCGGCAGCGACGGCTGGCGGGATGGGTGCAAGAGCACGCAAGGAGCCGGTTTCGGCTCTTAAAAGTTTTTAATGAGAATCGCTAACCGGCTGGAATCCGGCATGCCACCAATCACCCCGTCAGGAGGATTCGGTGGCTCTCGGTTTTGGTCTGGCTGTGCGCTTTGTTCGTCGTTTTTCCGTCCGGCAATCAATGTCGGCCGTGCTGGGCGTTCTACTCACCGCCGCCGTCCTGGCCGCGGCTCCGGCCGCTTACGCGGGTGGGCCAAAGACTGTGGCGGGAACCAGCTACTTTAATCCCGCGGTTGTGGGCCAGCCGGTTACCTGGGCAGATGGGCAGGTGAACTACTACGTCGACCAGGGAGCGCTGAACAGTTCGGTGAGCAACCAGCAGGCCACCGCCATGGTAGACGCTGCGGCCGCGATGTGGAATGCGGTGCGGACAGCCGGCGTCACGCTGGTCGATCGCGGTCCACTCAACGAGGACGTGAACGGATCCAACATCATCGTCAGTTCATCCGGCGGGATCACTGCGCCTTCCGACTTGACGCCCCCGGCCACCAACTACCCGGTGGGCGTGATCTACGATGCCGATGGCTCGGTGATTGACGCCATCTTCGGCGCCACCACCAGCGAACCCGAGGCCTGCCAGAACAATGGCGTTTATGTGTGGGCCGACAACATCAACCCCAACGCAACCTTTGCCCACGCGATCATCATCCTCAACGGACGCTGCGCCACCAGTCCGGCGCTCGATGAGATGATGAGCTTCGAGCTGGAACGGGCCTTCGGCGAGGTTCTTGGCCTGGGCTTTTCGCAGGTGAATCCGGGAGCGTTCACCAACGGCGAGCCGGAGGGCACACTGGGCCTGCCCGTCATGGAGCCGCTGAGCGGCGCCTGCGGCGCTTCGGGGGGCGCGTGCATTCCCAACCCGGCCGTGCTGCGCTATGACGACATCGCCGCGCTCAACCGCCTTTATCCCATTGCCGCGGCCAATCTGGCCAGCTTTCCAGGCAAGGAAGTCACGGCCGCCAACACCATCTCCATCAGAGGCACCATCAGCTTTGCCAACGGTTACGGTATGCAGGGCGTGAACGTGGTGGCGCGGCCGCTCGATGCCAACGGCAATCCGCTCTACCAGTACACGGTCACGGCCGTCAGCGGCGTGCTCTTCAACGGCAACCACGGAAATCCCGTCACCGGCTTTACCGACGCCAAAGGCAATCCATTGACGCAGTGGGGATCGGAAGATGCGGCAGAGCAGGGAAGTTTCGATGTGAGCGGGATTCCGCTGCCGCCCGGCGTGACCGCGGCTAATTACCAGGTGACGTTTGAAGCCATCAGTCCGCTCTACATCCTGGAGAATACGGTGGGTCCTTACGCGGACGGGCAGGTTGAGCCCTCGGGAACGCTGAAGGCCATCGTGCTTGCGGCGCTGGCGGCAGGCAGCACCCGGTCGCTGACGGTTACCGCAGCCGGCTCGGCACAGGCGGCCTACGATGACGCTATCGGCACCCAGACGCAGCCCCAGCCGATGCCGGCCACCGGCATGTGGTGCGGGCGGTTGAGCCAGGTTGGCCAGACGGACTGGTTCACCTTTCCAGTGCGTGGCAACCGTACTTTTACCGTGGTCACGCAGGCGCTCAACGAAAGCGGCATGCCGTCGGAGGCAAAAGCCATGCCCTCGATCGGCGTGTGGGACGCATTCGACGCGGTAGGCGCGCCGGCGGTAGGGGCAGCGCCGGGGCTCAATGGCCTGGCGACGGGCGAAACATGGCTCCAGGTGAGCGCCAGCGGCGACGACATCGTCCGCATCGGCGTGGCCGATCTGCGCGGCGACGGCCGGCCCGACTATGCCTATAACGGCTGGGTTCTTTATGCCGACACGGTATCGCCGGCGCGGCTGCCGGCCTCCGGCGGCACCATCACGATTCAGGGTATGGGCTTCCGGCCGGATGACACGGTGCTGGTGGGCGGACAAACGGCGCTCGTGGTCAGCATCTCCCCTACCCAGATCACGGCCATTGCGCCTCCCGCAGCCTCGGGGGCGACCGGCTCAATGAACGTGGAAGTGGAGGATGAGCCGCTGTTTTACGCGTCCACCATCGTGATCAGGCGGGGTAAGCTACGATTCTGGAAGCGGCGATGCGCTCACGCTGGTGACGGCTCCCATGAACACCGTGCCCACGGGCGTGCCCATGCCCTTTACGGTCACCGCGCTTGGCTCGAACCTGGCCCCGGCGGGCGGCGTGACCGTTACCTACACGGTGACCAGCGGCGCGGCCATGCTGGGGTGCGGCTTCGCGGTGTGCACGGCCACCACCACCGGCGATGGACACGCGACCATGAACGTGACGGCGGTCGGCGGCACGTGGTCCGTGGTCATGGCTTCGCTGACCAACGGGTCAAGCCTGCTGGCAGAGTTTTCCGGGGGAACGCCGCCCACGCTGACCGCGCTTACGCCCCAGCTTTCGGTGGCTGCAGGCGCCACTTTTACCTGGACGGTGCAGGCGCTTGCATTAAGCAGCGGCGTGCCGGCTGCCGGGCAGTCAGTCACCTGGCAATCGGCGAGTGGGATTACCGTGCAGGGGGCGGCTACCGCGACTACCAACTCCAGCGGCATCGCCACGGAGACGCTGACCGTGGGGCCTTTGAGCGAAGGACAGCAGGCCTCTATCCAGGCCTGCCTGAACGGGACCGGCCAATGCGTTGCGTTTACGGCATTGGGCGCGCGTCCTGAGTATGCGCAGCTCACAGCGGTATCGGGAACCAGCCAGAACCTGGGCCTTTCCGCAACGCCGAGCCAAATTGTGCTGCGCCTGCTCGATATGGATGGCAAACCCATGGCCGGCGGCACGGTGGAGCTATACCAGGCGCTCTATGCGTGGACTCCGCCCTGTGCGCCGCACGCGCTGTGTACGCAGGGCGCGCTGCTGACCGCAGAGGCTGGCTCGGCGACCTCGGCTGTGGATGGCTCAGTTACCTTCGCGCCCGCTACGCTGCCCGGCGTGGCCACGCGGCTGCTGGGGCTGGCCGTCTCAGGGAATACCGCATCGGTCAACATTGCCATTGAGCAGCAGTGAAGCAGGGAGGAGCGGAGCCGATGTGCGGTTCCGCGAAAGTCTGAATCGCAGCTCGCGTCGATGGCAGAGGCCGAAGGCGGGCCTTGAGTAGCGAGAGATCATCTTCGCGATGTCGCTGGCCGCCCCGAGATACGTGTGTTTCGGGGACGGGCTGCATCAATGGATTCGGCCTGGCTGAGAACATCCCTCAGAGGCTGAAGCCCATTGTTTATCGGCCTTCTGCGGCACGGCTGAACAGGCTGCGGAAAAACTCCCCACATCAGGCCATGGTGCGAAGGAGGGTGCAGCAGGGGCTAAAGCCCTCGTTCGTTTTGCAGACTTTAGCGGCCCGGCTAAAGCCGTGCCCTTGTTACAAAGCCCATCGCCCAGGGTTTTTCCGCAGCATGTGAAGCCTGCGCCCTTTCAAAACACCATTTATGCAGCCAATTCGTGACGAGGCTCGTCTACTTTGCCGCCGGCCGCGACAGGTAGCCGCGCGCTGCCAGCCAGTGCTCGAAGAGCTCAGGCCACGCGTCGGAAGGAAGGTTCTGCTTCCGCATCCCGAACCCGTGTCCGCCTTTAACAAAGACGTGGAGTTCCACGGGGATCCCGGCGCGATGCCAGGTTTCATACACGCGCACGCTATTGGCAAGCGGCGGCACAAGAGGATCGTCGTCGGCGCAAGCCAGAAAGAGCGGGATGGGATCCGGTTTCGAAGTCAACTCCACCGGAGCCAGCGCATAAATGGGCGCCGCGAAGTCGGGCGCGCTGGCAGCATCGTGGTGCAGGGCCAGGCTGAGGGTGAGATAGCCGCCTGCGGAGAATCCGATGAAGCCAATGCGATGCGGATCGATGCCCCACTGCGCGGCATGGGAGCGCACAATGCGGATGGACTGCTGGCCGTCGGCTGTGATCAGCGGCGTCATCTCATCGATAATGGGCTGCATGCCACCGGGAGTTTTGATCCTCTTCATCATCTCCGAAAAAAACATGGCATTGGTCTTGGTGAGCCGGTAGCGAAGCACAAATGCGGAGATGCCGAGCGAGTTCAGGTAGCGGGCCACGTCCACGCCCTCGTTGTCGATCTCGAGCATGTGGAATCCGCCGCCGGGCGCGACGATCATCGCCGTTCCATTGGCGGTTGCCGCGGGTGCAAAGTAGGCGGTCATGGTGGGGTCCACGACATTACGCACGATGCGCTGGCCCATGAGGTTTGCCACCGTCTCCTGCTGCGTCCAGTTTTCCGATCCCGGTGCTTTGCCGGGCCAGAGGCGCATCACCTGCGGGGTGCTGGAGAGCACGACCTGGCCGGCTTGGCGCGTGGGCGCCGCTGCCTTAGTTCCCCGCATCGTGATCCACAAAACTAAGAAGCCCGCAGCGATCACGAGAACCGCACCCAGCAAAACGCATCCGACATAACGCAGCCAACGGGCCATCGAGGAATTGCCTCCGCACCAGGTTGAGCACTGAAAAGATTGGCACCAACAATTTACGCGTGTGAACCGGCTCTGCGCCAGCGGAGCACGGCAGGTTCCGCGCAAAGAAGCCCTAATTGTCGATCAGGCGCAGCTTCAGATTGGCCGCGGAGATGCTGCTGAACGCAGGGGCGAAGTTGCCCTGCGCGCCGATGGCGCCGGTTTTGCCGATATCGAGAAAGTCCTGCCGGTTGTCTGACCATGCGGGCCAGGCGGGCAGTCCGCTCATATTGGGGTTGCCGGTTTTGGCAAAGTTCGTCCAGTACAACTGCAATGTGCCGGAGATGCGATGGTCGACGGGCTCGATGGGCAGCCATTGCCATGCCTTATTTTGAAACGCATTGAAGACATAAGGAACATCGAGAGAGTGAAAGGCGCCCAGGGCCGCCGCGCCCTTCCCGGGGACGATGCGATCGAAGCGATAGACAAAGACGCGATGGCCGGCCGCGGTGGTGAGCGAGGCCACGGCGGCAATGGGACAGGCCACAACGATGTCATTGGCGGCCTGATCGAGAGCCGGAGCGTGGTGGAGGAGAATTTCGGTCACGTCGTAGGCAATGACCGGATCGGTCCAGAGACCAAAATAGGGATGAGCGGCAGTGGCGAATTGCTTCAATCCAGGAGTCGCGACCGAGATGGGGCCGGAGGTTTTTGGAGCGGCTGCGGCCATCAGCCGGAAGGCACTGAGCTCGCGGCCATTGATGCCGATGAGCAGGTCGACTTTCTGGATGTCTCCGCGGAGAAAAGCAGTTTGGGGTCCCTGTGCGAGAACCCATCCGTCAACGGTGATGCCATCGGGAGCTTTGAGCCGTGTACTGGAAATGTGCGCGGCGAGTTTGACGACCTCCTGTGCGGGGAGTGCGCGCAGGCGGGCCAGTGGCGTGAGCCCCGGGTTGCCGGGCGCGGCGTCGGCAACGGCCGTGCCGAAGGCTTCAGCGCGGGAGAGTGGCACGCCGGCAGCGAAGGCGGGACCGCTTTCAGAGATGACGCGACGGAAGAGGCTGGTTGATAGCGGCGAGGCCATCAACACTCCAGCGTCAATGGCGCCCGCCGATTCGCCAAAAAGCGTGACGTTGCCGGGATCCCCGCCGAACTGCGCGATGTTGTGCTGAACCCAGGCCAGCGCGGCCAGTTGATCGAGAAGGCCGTAATTGCCGGAACTGTGGTGTGCAGATTCCCGGGTCAGCCCGGGATGGCTGAAGAAGCCCAGGACGCCAAGCCGGTAATTGAGAGTGACCACGATGACGCCGTGCGCGGCCAGCGAGTCGCCGTCGTAGGTGGATTCCGAGCCGCTGCCCGCGGTGTTCGATCCGCCGTGAACCCAGACCATCACCGGCAGCCCGTGTGGCGCGGGCCAGACCGGCGTCCACACATTCAAGTAGAGACAGTCTTCGGAGGAGTGAACCGGGGCGCCTTTATAGGCGCCGCCGTAGGCTGTTGCCAGAGTGGAGATGAAGGGAGTAAGGCCGGCTGGATCCTGCGTGCAGGGGCTACCGGGCTGGGATGCGTCACGAACGCCGCGCCATGGCGCGACCGGCTGCGGTGGCTCCCAGCGAAGATCGCCGACGGGCGGCTGGGCGAAAGGAATGCCTTTGAAGACTGCGCCTGATCCGGCCAGGGTTCCGCGCAGACTTCCACGCTCGATTTCGACGACTGGTTCCGTGGGGCTGGAGGCTGCTCTTTTTTGCGTGGGGAGGACGGCTGAGCCGGCGAGGCCGCACGACGTCGTCGAGAGCAAGACCATGAAAAGAGCGGAGAACCGTCTCCGCCGATCGATTCCCCACCAGGGCATGTTTGTGCTCCTTGCATGCGCCCAGGTACAAGTTCGGTCGGCGCACACATGCACAAAACACTATACGCGGTGAACCGGCTGGCGCGGCAGGTTCGCTTCAGTTCAACTCAGGCCGCAAGGCGCGACGGCCGCCGTCCACGAGCCGGCAATGGATTCAACTCACCGTGTGGACCGGAGCAGGCAATGGAGCTCCTTCCAGGGCAGGCACGTTACCTGGAGCACAGCACGCCTTGCTGAAACGGACAAATTCGGCCCGCATCGATTTTTCTTCCCGCAAAACTGCGAGCGCTTCCCTGAGGATCTTCGCCGCTCCGGCATGGGGAGGCACAACGATTTTGTAATGCATCCACTTGCCTTCGCGTCGCGCCGCCACTACGCCGGCCCTGCGCAGATAAGCCAGGTGCCGCGAAATTTTTGGCTGGCTCTGGCCGAGGATCTCAACGAAGTAGCAGACGCAGACCTCGCGCCCGTCCATGAGGTTGAGGAGGCGCAGGCGAGTGCGGTCGGAAAGCGCCGCAAACAGCAGCGCCAGGTCGTAAGTCTTCGGGGAACGTTCCACAAGCTCATAATATACGCATTGACAAATGTGTCCAGCGGAGAATACATTCGTTTTAGCGTATGTGAAGGGCGCTCTCATGGAATCAACTGTCAGCATTCAGGATCAGGTTAAGGAAAAGTATGGAACTGTGGCCCGCTCCGTAGCCCAGGCGGACCCCGAGCAGGCCTGTTGCCAGCCGGCTGCGCACAGCGGAGGCCTGCGCTGCTGCGATCCCATCACCAGGAATCTCTACAGCGCCGCCGAAAAGGGGCAACTCCCGGAGAAGGCTGTCCTGGCATCGCTGGGCTGCGGAAATCCCACCGCCTTGATTGATCTCCGCGCCGGTGAAACGGTGCTCGACCTCGGCTCCGGAGGCGGCATCGACGTGCTGCTTTCCGCTCAGCGCGTTGGTCCTGCTGGAAAGGCGTATGGGCTGGACATGACCGATGACATGCTGGCCCTGGCGCGCGAGAATCAGCGCCAGGCGGGCGTGAGCAATGTGGAATTCCTCAAGGGCGAAATCGAAGCCATTCCGTTGCCGGACAACGCAGTGGATGTCATCATCTCGAACTGCGTCATCAATCTTTCCGCCGACAAAGATCGCGTCCTTGCTGAAGCGTATCGCGTGCTCAAGCCCGGTGGCCGATTCGCAGTCTCCGATGTGGTGGTCCGCGGCACGGTGCCGGATGAGGTACGCAAGAGCATGATGCTGTGGGTGGGCTGCATGGCCGGCGCCCTCGAAGAAAGCGACTACACCGCAAAGCTGGCGAAGGCCGGATTTGGTGAGATTTCTATCGAGCCGACCCGCGTCTACAACATCGAGGATGCGCGCCAGTTCCTGGCCGAAGCCGGTGTCGATGTGGACGCCATCGCTCCGCAGGTGCAAGGCAAGTTCATCAGCGCTTTCATTCGCGCCGCCAGACCGAAGGCAGCTTGCTGCGCACCAGGCTGCTGCACACCTGTTGCTGCCGGTACCAAGGAGTAAGTCCGTGCCCAACCACTACAACGTGCTCTTTCTCTGTACCGGCAACTCGGCGCGTTCCATCATGGCCGAGGCGATTCTCAACCACAAAGGCAAGGGCCGGTTCAACGCGTACAGTGCCGGCAGCCATCCGTCCGGCCAGCCACGGCCGGAGGCGCTCCGGCAGATCGAGTCAGCCGGATTGTCAACGGCCGGCTTGCGCAGTAAGTCCTGGGACGAATTCTCCGTGCCGGGAGCGCCCCAGCTGGATTTCGTGTTCACGGTCTGCGACAACGCGGCCAAGGAACAGTGTCCTTATTGGCCGGGCCAGCCCATGACAGCGCATTGGGGCATTGCCGATCCCGCGGCCGTGCAAGGCGCCCCCGAAGAGATTGCCCGCGCATTCCGCGATGCCTTCATTGTTCTCGATCGCCGCATTGGGTTGTTTCTCTCGTTGCCGCTGGCCACGCTCGACCAGTTTGCCATCAAGCACGAAATCGACAACATCGGCCGCTCGTAAAACCGCCGTGGGAGTACACAGTTGAAAAAGAAGAGCCGTCTTTCCTTTCTTGATCGTTATCTGACTGGGTGGATTTTCGCAGCCATGGCGGTTGGCGTGGCCCTGGGCTGGCTCGCTCCCGGCGTGGTGCCGTTTCTCAATCGCTTCAGCGTCGGCACCACATCCATTCCCATCGCAGCCGGGCTGATCCTGATGATGTATCCACCCTTCACCCGCGTGCGCTACGAAGAACTTCACAAAGTCTTTCGCAACAAGCGCATTTTGGCGCTCTCGCTGGTGCAGAACTGGTTGATTGGGCCGGTCCTCATGTTTGCGCTCGCCATCATCTTTCTGCGTGGCTATCCAGAGTACATGGCCGGCCTGATTATGATCGGCCTGGCGCGCTGCATCGCAATGGTGATTGTGTGGAACGAACTTGCCAAGGGCGATACGCAATACGCCGCCGGGCTGGTGGCCTTCAACTCTCTGTTTCAGGTTTTCTTCTATTCGGTCTACGCGTGGCTGTTCATCACCGTTCTGCCAGGCTGGTTCGGGCTGCGCGGAACAGTGGTGAATATCTCCATTGGCGAGATCGCGCGCAGTGTCTTCATTTATCTCGGCATTCCTTTCATCGCCGGATTTCTTACCCGCTTGGTCCTGGTCCGGGCAAAAGGACTCGAATGGTATGACCGCAGCTTTGTTCCGCGAGTCAGCCCCATTACCCTCGTGGCCCTGCTCTTCACCATCGTGGTGATGTTCTCGCTCAAGGGCAGCTACATTGTGCGACTGCCACTTGACGTCCTGCGCATCGCGGTTCCGCTCTTGATCTACTTTGTGGTGATGTTCCTGGTCTCGTTCTACATGGGGCGCAAGCTGGGCGCCGATTACTCAAAAACCGCCACGCTTTCCTTTACCGCAGCTTCAAATAATTTTGAATTGGCAATCGCCGTAGCGGTTTCGGTGTTCGGTCTCAACTCCGGCGCGGCCTTCGCGGCTGTGATTGGGCCGCTGGTCGAGGTGCCGGTGATGATCGCCCTGGTCAATCTGGCGCTCTACTTTCAGCGCCGGTATTTTCCCCACCCTGACACGACGGATGTGGAAGCGGTTTGCCTGAGAACATCCCTCCGGGGCTGAAGCCCTCTGTTTATCGGCCTTCCGAACAGGCTGCGGAAAAGCTCCCCGCATCAGGCAATGGTGCGAAGGAGGGTGCAGCAGGGGCTAAAGCCCTGGTTCGTTTTGCGGACTTTGGGGTGGCCCGGCTGAAGCCGTGCTCTTGTTACAAAACTCATCGCACAGAGTTTTTCCGCAGCCTGCTCAGCCGTGCTCTTGTTACAAAACTCATTGCACAGGGTTTTTCCGCAGCCTGTTCAGCCGTGCCCTTGTTACAAAACTCATCGCACAGGTTTTTTTCGCAGCCTGTTCAGCCGTGGTTCGTTTTGCGGACTTTGGTGCCCCGGCTGAAGCCGTGCTCTTGTTACAAAACTCATTGCACAGAGTTTTTCCGCAACCTGTTCAGCCGTGCTCTTGTTACAAAACTCATCGCACAGGGTTTTTCCGCAACCTGCAAAGCCCTGGTTCGTTTTGCGGACTTTGGTGGCCCGCCTGAAGCCGTGCCCTTGTTACAAAACTCATCGCACAGAGTTTTTCCGCAGCCTGTGAAACGGCGCCCTTACAAAACACCATTGATGCAACCAGTTCGGATGAGCAGTCAAAGACAGCGCTGCTCGCATTTCTTCATTCACCGCCAGAGCCTTGCAGGGATTTTTCCGCTGTCTTCACGCGATGTCCTCATAGGCTGCGACCGTAAGAAATTCTCGAAACTCGCGATTACTGAGTTGGCGCAGAAGCTCGGCGGCGCGCTCAAATTTGCTGGCTGAGAAGGCTTGCTCGCCAAGCATGTTGCGGGTTCGGTCGAGGATTTCTTGAAGGATGCGGTCGTGCAATTCGGTGCTCACCATGCGGCCGTCATCCAGCCGGGCTCCGTATCGGATCCATTGCCAGATCTGGGTCCGCGAAATCTCCGCGGTGGCGGCATCTTCCATCAGGTTATAGATAGGGACGCACCCGTTACCGCGAAGCCACGATTCCAGGTACTGCAGTGCGACGTCGATGTTGCGGCGCAGGCCTGCTTCTGTGATGCTGCCCTTGGGGATCTCCAGCAGATTCTCTGCGGTGATGCGAGACCGAACTTCAGCAGGCGGGTGAATCTGATTCTTCTCCGGCATGTATGCATCGAATATTGCTCGCGCCACCGGTACCAGGCCGGGATGAGCCACCCAGGTTCCATCGTGGCCGGCTCGCACTTCGCGAAGCTTGTCTTCGCGCACGCGCTGCATGGCTTCCTCGTTGGCCTGAGGGTCGCTGCGGATGGGAATCTGCGCGGCCATGCCGCCCATGGCATGAATTCCGCGCTTATGGCAGGTATGAATAAGCAGTTCCACATAGGAAGCGAGGAATGGCTGCGTCATGGTGACATCGCCGCGCTGCGGGAGTACGCACTCAGGGTGGTTGCGAAATTTCTTGATGAAACTGAAAATGTAGTCCCACCTGCCGCAATTGAGGCCTGCGGAGTGCTCGCGCAACTCGTAGAGAATCTCATCCATTTCGAATGCGGCGGAGATGGTTTCGATGAGGACCGTGGCACGGATGGTGCCCACCGGAATGCCGACATATTCCTGCGCGAACCGAAACACGTCATTCCACAACCTGGCCTCAAGGTGGCTTTCGATTTTAGGCAGATAGAAGTAAGGCGCGGAACCGCGGTCCAGCAGAATTCGATGATTGTGGAAGAAATACAGTCCGAAGTCGAACAGCGACGCGGATATTGGCGTATCGCCGAGACTCAGATGTTTTTCGACCAGGTGCCACCCGCGCGGGCGCACGAACAGCACCGCCGGGTTCGGCTTGAGTTCGTATAGCTTGCCTTCAGGAGACCGCCACGAAATGGTGCGCCGATTCGCGTCCCTCACGTTGCATTGGCCTTCAATGCAATTGCTCCAGGTAGGGGAGTTGGCGTCCTCGAAGTCCGCCATAAAAACATTGGCGCCGGAGTTGAGCGCATTGATCACCATTTTGCGTTCGGTTGGGCCGGTGATCTCAACGCGTCGGTCGAGCAGTTCCGCTGGGATGGGAGCCACCGTCCAGTTCCCATCGCGGATGTCCGCGGTTGCCGGGTCAAAGCTCGGGAAACCGCCGTGGTCGTAGTCGTCCTGGCGCTCCCTGCGCGCTTCCAGCAGACGCCTGCGCGTGGTCTCGAAAGCCTGGTCAAGCTCGCGGAGAAAGGCGATAGCTTCCGGGGTAAGGATTTCCCGCTCCGCTTCACGCAGGGACGGGGCTGCATCTGGCAGGGGCGCAATCGTCGTCATCGAAAACCTCTCCCTCTATATTCTCCCCTCCGGAAGGGTTATGAGACCCGTCGATCCGGGACCGCATGATCGCAAGGGTCCTCGCATTGCTCTGCTCCCATAGAGCCGGGAAGAGCCCGAGTTGAAGAATGGCCAGAGAGAAATACGGGGGAGTACGAAGCGATACTTTCGCAGATTGTAAATAGCGCATCGTTCGAGAACGGCGCGAGAGAAGCAGGCGCAAATCCGCTACGGCTCAGCGGCGCCTGTGGCCTCCGCCTCCGGATTTGGGCGCCTTGAAGTGCCCGCCGCCGCCACGGTATGCCTTGAACTCGTGCGAATGGCCACCGGAGAAGGCTCTGCCCTGGCGGCCGTCGAAGCTTTCGTTTTTCCCCCCGCGGCCGAAGAATCCGCCAGAGCGGCCGGGCTGGGCGAAGCTACGCGAAGGAGCTTCAGAATAGGCGCGCTCGTAACGCGATTGCGGGGCGCGATAGGCGGGGCTGGCGTACGAGCGACCGGCAAATGAGTTGCTCTGACGCCCTGCATAGCCGTACTCCGAACGGCCATATGCACCGTAGGACCCGCCGTAAGTTTGCGGATGCGAAAACGCCGGCGTGGGGCGATTGTAGGCCTGCTGGGGAGCTCTGCCATAGTTGTAGGCGCGCGATGCATCGCCACGCGCGTACTGGCCTTCGCGTCCATAGGCTCCATTGGAAGCGAAGGCGTTGCCGCGGGCGTAGGCGCCTCCGCGGTCATAGCCATTTTCGCGGTTGTAGCCGAAGTTTTGAGGAGCGCGCACAATGGCCCCACCTCTTGCATAGTTGGGTCGGGCGTACTCGCCTCCACGGGCGTACTCGCCGGGGCGAGCATAATGCCCGTAGCCGCCGCGACCCCATCCGCCTCCATAAGCACGCGGGCCGCCGCGCGGGAAGCCCCAATCCGCTACGGTACCGCTGTTGGTGAAGTAGGTGGAGTGGTGGAAGAAGACCGCGTGGGCCAGCCAGTTCAGGGCCCAGCCCATCCAGCCGAATGGAGTCTGGTCGAATGCGTTCATGGCGATGCCGGCGCCGAAGCGGAGGCCTGTGCCGAAGAACGATCCCAGCGCGCCCACCAGCGAGAACCCCGGATACGGAGCGATGGGCGCACCATAAGCGAGCCAGGGGTTGTAGCTGGGCACATACACCACTTCCGGTGAGGGCGGAGCCAATTCGATGACGCCCTGATCGTCACTCACCGTTTCCTGCGGCGTGGACTCGAGGTTTCCCGCGCTCTCGGCGCGCTGGCGCAACACTTGCACCGTCTGCATCAGGTCCTGCGGCTGGTTAAAGTAGGCATCGCCGAGTTCGGTGGTCCACTGCAGGTTGTGGTCCAGCATGGCCAGAACCTGGGGCACCGCGGTGAGAGCCTTCACGCTCGGATCCCAGGCCTGGGAGTCGGCGCCGGAGGCCACCTGCTGGGGCGTGCCGTAGCCCTGGGCCTGCATCTGTTGCAGCCATTGATCGGCGACCGCAACCTGCGCCGGGTACGTGGACGCGGTGAGAATCTGAGCCAGCAATGCGTCAGGATAGAGAGCGATGGGGGCAACCAACTGTTCCAGCTGATCGGGGCTGAGCGGCTGCTGGGTGGACTGTGGCGGTTCGGCGTAGGGTTGCCCCGCATCGGGTTGGCCGGCGTAAGCCTGGTCGGGTGGTGCGTAGGGCTGCGGCTGACTGTATTGCGGCCCTTGGCTGTATTGAGGCTGCTGACCATATTGCGGCTGCGGGCCGTACTGCGGCTGCGGGCCGTACTGCGGCGGCGCATACGGTTGCTGCGGATGTTGAGCGTATTGTGGCGGCGCATATCCGGGTTGCGGGTTCTGGCTGCCATACCCGTAGCCATATTGGGGCTGCTGAGGATATTGCGGGTATTGGGTCTGCTGAGCTCCGGCGCGGGTACTGGCGAGCAGCAGCGCGACCGCCACCGGGGTGAGCCACAATTTTCCTGAAAACCCATGGGCTGCCTGGCGATAAGAGCGGTGAGCGGGAGGTGCGGGATCGAGGGCAAACCGGCTCTGGTCCGATTCGATTTGGAAAAATCGGGGCATCATCATATCCCTCACAGTGCACGCACCCGGAGCGTGCGCCGAAGCGCGGGTTGCGGAACCGTTCAGGCCCATCGCGCGGCCTTGGGCCGGACCCCTTGCCGGTGCTGCTCTTGGGCCAGCGCCGGGGAAGGGTTGAATGCTGTGACCCGGTGCGGCGGAATTAGTTTCGAGGACCCGCAAAGATGGTCAGAAAGAATGGGATTAGGCGCACGAGGAGATTCTCTGGTAAACTTAAGGTTCTGAGTCCAATAGCAGGAAAAAACAATGTCAATTCATCCCGTAATGCAGCGCTTGGCCGATAAGCTGAAGCGTACCGACTTGCCGGCGTTCGTTCCCGGCGACCAGATTCGCGTGCAGGTAAAGATCAAGGAAGGCGACAAGGAGCGGTTGCAGGCTTTTGAGGGCCTGGTGATCGCCGTCAATCGCGGACCGCAGGGCACATTTACCGTGCGCAAGATGAGCTTCGGACAGGGCGTGGAGCGCATCTTCCCGTTCAACTCCAAGGTGATCGAAAAGATCGAGAGAGTACGCAGCTACAAGGTGCGGCGCGCCAAGCTGTTCTACATCCGCGGACTGCGCGGCAAGGCCGCCCGTCTGAAAGAAGTGGACCGCGAAACCGGCAAGGTTCGCGTGTAAGGCAAGCTCCAAAGTTCTTCGGGGGAGGAACAAAACGACCCTGGCCGTGGCCGGGGTCGTTTTTTGCGCTGATGGCGCTGCCCGGGAGAAGCGACCTGCGTCACGGCGCGCCCATCCTGTCTGTATGCGATACTCGAAACGGCATGTATAAGCGGATTGTTCTCAAGCTATCGGGAGAAGCCCTGGCCGGTGTGCGAGGTTTCGGGCTCGACGCCGATCGTGTGGGCGATATTACCGGCGAGATTGCCGAAATCAACGCCATGGGTGTTGAGGTCGGAATTGTAGTAGGCGGCGGAAACTTTTTCCGCGGCGTGGCCAGCCAGGCCAAGGAAATGGACCGCGTGAGCGCCGACAACATGGGCATGCTTTCGACGGTCATCAATGCCATTGCCTTGCAGGATGCGCTTGAAAAGCGCGAAGTCCAGTGCCGGGTGATGACGGCGGTGTCAATGAACCAGATTGCCGAACCGTACATTCGCCGCCGCGCCGTGCGCCATCTGGAAAAGGGTCGCGTGGTCATCTTCGCGGCAGGAATCGGCAATCCGTATTTTTCAACGGATACCGCGGCCAGCCTTCGCGCCATGGAGATCAAGGCCGACGTGCTGCTGAAGGGCACCAAGGTGGAGGGCGTCTACAACGCCGATCCGGTGCTGGTGAAGGACGCTGTAAAGTACGATGAGATCAGCTACATGGACATCCTGCGGCAGGGACTGAAGGTGATGGACCTGACCGCGGTGAGCCTGTGCAAGGACAACAACCTGCCCATGATCATTTTCAATATGAACCAGCCAGGCAATATCCGGCGGGTCGTCATGGGTGAACGGGTAGGCTCGCTGGTAACGGCGTAAGGGCCCGAGATCAGGGTGCCTAGATCGGGGTGCCTGGGTCAGGGAGCCGAGATCATGGTGCCTAGATCAGGGAGCCTGAGATCAGTTGCCGGTTTTTTCCCCATGCCGCCCCTGAATTGCGTCCAACTACAAGAGAGCCCCACGGGCCGGACGTCACTTCCCGGGGTGCTTCCAGAGAACGTCAACAGCAAGGAACCAGTGTCTCTCCCGTGATTCGTGATGCGATTTCCGCCGCCGCAGCCAGCCCCACTCTCAGCGATTCGCGATGGGCTGCTCCGATGAGCGCGCCGGCAACCGCGAAGACCGAGATGGCGAAGCCAGCGCGGTTGAACGCGCTCACCGGTCTGCGCTGCTTTGCGGCTCTCAATATCGTTTTCTTCCATTTTTCCAATCCGCAGTGGTTCGGGCCTTTTGCGCCGGTGGTGAACGCCGGCTATGCGTCGGTGAGTTTCTTCATCCTGCTCTCCGGCTTCGTGCTGGCGTATAACTACGCTGACAAGGCGCGCGACGGCAAGCTGAACAAGGTGCGGTTCTGGGAGGCGCGTTTCACGCGGCTCTACCCCATCTATCTGCTCAGCCTGCTACTGGCCTGGGAGATGGTGCCGCTGGAGCGCGCAGCGCACACAACGGGCATGTTCTGGACCGGCATGGTGCTGACGCCGGTGCTGCTGCAAGGCTGGATTCCGCAGATTGCCACTTTTCTGAATACGCCGGCGTGGACCATGTCGGCCGAGTCGTTTTTCTACTTCCTGTTTCCGTGGATGGCGCGCTGGAAGCGCCCGCACGCGGGTGGGTCCGCACCTGGCCAAGATGGGTGGGGTATGGATGCTGGGGCTGATTCCCGGCGCGCTCTACATGGCCTTCAATCCCGATGGCATTGCGCATCCCGATCGCTGGAGCTTTGGGCCGTGGCTGCAGGCGCTCAAATACACGCCCCTGCCGCATCTGGCCAGCTTCGTGTTTGGCATCCTGCTGGCCAACCTGGATGAAGTGATTGGCCGCACCAGCAGCCTGCGCACCCTGCTCGGGTTGTTCGGATTTGGCGCCACGTTCACCCTGCTGACGCAGGCATCGCACGTTCCCTATCCGCTGATGCACGACGGCATGATGATGCCTCTGTTTGGCTGCATCGTGCTGGGACTGGCGGGACAGAACCGGCTGGCGGGTGCATTTGGCTGCAGCGCCTCTGGTATTTGTGGGCGAAGCCAGCTACTGCCTTTACCTGCTGCACTTCAACCTGTGGAACCTTCTTCACAAATCCCACATTCTCGACCGTACGGGGCTCATTCGCTTCGATCCGTGGCTCAGTTATGCGCTGATGATCGCGATGGCGCTGATCGCGCTGCATTTTGTGGAGAAGCCGGCGCAACGGGTATTGCGAGGGTGGTTGAGCGTGTGGCATTGAGGGGGCAACTGCGCGCGCCTGCTCTGGCTCGCCCTTGGCCTACCAGCCCATCTGCCGCATGCGTTCCTGGATAATGGCGCTGTAGTCATTCATACGTTCCGGGTGTCGCTTGAGCGGCGCGGGCAGAATTGCGGCAAGTCGCGAGGCCGGTTGCCGGCCCAGATTGCGGGCATCGGTTCCGTAGTATAAGCGCGAGGCGGCTTGTGCACCGTACACCCCAGGCCCCCACTCCACCACGTTGAGGTAGAGTTCCAGAATTCGCCGCTTGCCGAGCACCGCTTCAGCCACCGGCACGAGCGTGAACTCCGCGCCCTTGCGGAGAATGGAGCGGCCGGTTCCGAAGAAGAGATTTTTAACCAGTTGCTGGGTAATGGTCGAGGCTCCGCGGGTACGGCCGCCTTCCAGGTCGTGATCGGCAGCGAGCTGGATCTGGTGCCAGTCGAAGCCGTGGTGCTGATAGAAGCGCGCGTCCTCGGCGGCCACCACCGCATGTTGCAGATCGGGCGAGATCTGGCTGAGCGGTACGAAAACATAGCGCTGGCGATAAGGTTTGTTGTGAATCCAGGCCTGCAGGCGGCGTTCCACATGGACGGCGGTGGTGGGCGGGTCAATCCAGCGCAAGGCCACGAGTGTGAGTGCTGCGAGCGACCAGGCCAGCGCCAGGAAAAGGCCCAGCCAACGAAGAAACAGCCAAGCCGTCCGGCTTCGAGTTGGGGTGCGGGTAGCGTGGCGTGGAGTCACATTTCAGAATAACCGGGATGGAGCCGGGGATGGCATTCAGCAAAAGGCCCGGCCGCGAAGCCGGGTCTTTTGCGTTATGGCCGTGCACAACCTCCCTAGGGCGCGACGGACTGCACGGCGTGGTTGCCGTGAGGCACTGAAACCAGGGCGGTGGGGTAAGACCCCGTGGGATAGGGCGTCGACTGAGAGTAGCTTAGCCCGCCGGTGTTGGGGTCGAGGCGGAAGCCTGACATGTCGTTGCCGAGATTGTTGGCCGTGTACACATAGCGGCCAAGCGCCGGATCGACGACGATGGCGACGGGCTGCGTATCGGTGGTGGTGTTGTTGACGTTGGTGCCGCTCACCTGGTTGATGGCGGACGGAACGCCGCTGGACAAAGTGATGGTGTAGGGTGAAACGCTCGATGAGAGCGCGTCCGCCACATAAATGTAAAGACCGCGCGGATCGATGGTGACTGCGGTAGGCTGTTCGCCGGCTTTGAACGGTCCGGCCAACATGGACGCCGGCATATTGCCGGATTGCAGGGTATAGCCAATGAGCTCGTTGGAGGCGTAGTCAGTCACGTAGATAAAGCGATCGGTGGGATCGGCCGCCAGCGCCGTGGGCTTTACGCCGGCTTGGTAAGGGCTTCCGGAGATGGGGGTGAGCCCGCCACTGCCGATTGCAAAGCCGAATAACCAACCGGGATTGACGTAGCTGGTCACCGTGCCGCTGGGATTGTAGGCAGATTGATCGTAGGCGGTGATGTAGAGCGCCTCATTATTGGCCAGGACGGTCACGCCCGTGGCGCGCATGTTGTCAGTGGTGTTGGAAGGCAAGGTAAGAGCGGTGGTAGAGGCCAGGGCGCCGAGGGCGCCCGAAGACAGCGGGTAAACGGCAAGCTCGGCCGTTTGCGGCGTTGCTGTCGTATCTTGTCCCACAACGTAAAGAAAGGTGCCGGAGGCGTTGCTCCCGGCAGTATTGA
This sequence comes from uncultured Acidobacteriaceae bacterium, assembly GCA_963725975.1. Taxonomy (GTDB): domain Bacteria; phylum Acidobacteriota; class Terriglobia; order Terriglobales; family Acidobacteriaceae; genus Telmatobacter. Next base: position 180,305 of record CAVSBA010000005.1, read on the forward strand.
CGGCCAGCGCGGTGGGCGTGAAGGAGAGGCTAACCGAGTCCTTCTGGGTTAGGCTCCCGTTGTTATTCACAACGAAGTGAACGACGGAGTCATTACCCTGATTGGCGACATAGAGGTTGGCGTAATCGCCTGTCACGGCCATGGCCACGGGACTGGATCCACCGCTGTAAACGGGAGTATCGACCGGGCGCAGCGCGCCGGACTCGGCGTCGGCGGCATAGGTTTGAATCTCGCCGGTGGTTCCGGACGAGGCGCTGGCCGAGTTGGCCACAAACACGTAGTCCACGGTTACGATAAGGCAGCCGGATAAAAGAGAGGCCGCCAGGAGACCGAGTGTCGAGACCAGAACATACTGGCTCACTTTGCTGAACTTCATGCGCTTCCTTCGTCACGGGCCATAGGTCAAAGCCCCGGAAAAACTTGGTTGATTTCCACTTGCTATTGTAAAAGCCGGGTGCTGTTTTTTACTACCTGGCGAGCCTGGCCGCCCGGTCGGCGTCGCCAAGTCATGGCCAGGTACTTCTCTCAGGGCTGAATACCGCCGCCGGTGCCTTTGTGTGGAATGGCGGCGACCGCCGTGGGTTGGGCGTTGGTGCCGTACGGAGAAAATTGCGAAATATCAAGTGAACCGTCGGTGGTGCTGAGTTCGAAGCCAGAAAGATTGTTGCTGAGAAAATTAACCGTATAGAGGTATCGGCTGGTGGAGGGATCCACGCCGATGGCTATAGGCTGATCGCCGGTCTGGTAGGTTCCGCCCCCGGATGTGGTGCCGAGCCGGGTCAGTGCGCCATTGCTCATGGAATACGCGGTGAGAGTGGAATCGAGCTCATTGGTCACGTAGACGTAAGGATACGTGGGATTCACAACAATGGCAGAGGGCCCGTTGCCCGAGGGGAATACATTCGTGCCGCCGGCGCCGCTGGTCAGGGGCGTCAGACTTCCGCTCGTGCTTGACACTGCGTACCCGAGCACATTCGCACTCGCATAATCGGTGACGTACAGGTAGGCGCTGGACGGATCGCTGGCCACGCCCGAAGGGTGCACGCCGGCACTGAATGGCACGCCGCCGTTGAGCGGCGTGAGAACCCCGCCTGCCCCAACCGCAAAACCGAAGATGTAGCCCACGCTGCTGGGAGCTGAAGAATCATAAGCCGTGACGTAAACGTAAGAGCCGGAGTCAAGCACGTTGATCGCCGTAGGCACAAGGATGTCGCCTGAAGCCGCACCGGAGAGAGTGAGCGGCCAGTAATTGGTGCCCAGACTGCTATTGGTGGCTGGCGATCCGATGCAAACCGTGGCCGCACAGGGCGCGCCGTTGGTCGTACCACCGGCCGCCAGCGGAAAGACAGAGATGGCCCCCGAGCAGGGTGCAGCCGTGGAGCAGGTGGTCAAGGGCTGATAGAGCGCCACCGAGAAGAGAGCAGACTTACTGACTGCCAGCTGGGCAGGATAGATCCCCGGGGTATTGATGGTGTTGAAGGGATAGAGTTTGCCATCAGTACCGATGACGAACTGGACGATGGTATTGTCGTCCTGGTTGGCGACGAAGAGGCTGCCGTAGTCGTTGGAAACGGCTTCGGCCACAGGATCGCGGCCACCGGAAGGGAATGGCGAAGAGGGAATCGGGCGCATGCGGCCGGACTCGGAGTTGATTTCCAAGACGTCGATCTCGCCATATTGGTTTGCGCCTGCGGCCGCGGCGCTGGCGACGTAGACGAAATCCACCGTGAGCGTTTGCGTGAACTGCGAGCAGGCCGTGACCAGCGACGCGATAGCCAGGCTGGCTGCCGAAACCAGCGCAAGCTGGCGCGAGTTGTTGAACTTCATGCGCATCTTTCGTCAGGAGGTCGAAGTTCCGGCCTCGGAAAAAACAGTTGAAAAATCGACATCCAAGGCGGACTTCCTAGACACCGCCGAGGAAACACTGTGGCAGCGCACGGGGAAATTCCGGCCGGCGCTGCCATTCCCTCTTCTCCCAGACGCCGCCCTCGCAGCCGCGCCGCGGAGCGTACCCTAGCTGGTCCGCCCATCTACCAGGCACCAGGTGGCTGGACCTTGCAGCGGATAGGCGTTGGAGGGGGAACGCAGTTGATCCAGAACTCCAGCATTGGGATCCAGAACGTTGCCAGTCACGTTGGCGCTGTACAGGTTGGCCTCATAAATGAACTGGTTCGAGGGATCCTCGACGATGCACTGCGGTCCGGAACCGGTGCCCCACGGCTCGCCGGAGGTGAACGCGAGTTGGAAGGAAGGACTGGTGTAGACGGTGTATCCCGAAACTTCACTCTCCGGTAGCGTTCCAGGGATGTTTGACCCCTGATTGGCAACGAACACGTGAGAGTCTTTGGAATCGACCAGGAGCTGGATGGGATAGGTTACCGTGGGATCGCCGGGAACGGCGCCCGTGGTTGTGGTATCCAAAGCTCCGTTCGGGCCCACGGTATACGGCACGATCTGGCTGCTGGTTGGGGTCACCACGTTGTTGCTGATGTAGGTGGTCGCCTCGTTGTCCAGCACCCAAATGTAATTGTCGGCGTTAACAATAGCCGTACCCTGGTTCACTGCCAGCACTTGAGAGTGAGTCTGACTGATCGTTAACTGACCGGTGCTGCTGGCGTAAGAGTAGGGGAAGACCAGAGAGCCGCCGGTATAGGGGAAGCCAGTCGCCTGTGCAGTCGAGGTGAGCGTGAACAGGTAATCGCCGGTTATCGTAAGGTCGACTGGATTGGGCGGAACCGGGAAGTAGTTGAGCGGAGTTCCCGCGGCCGATTCTGCAGCGTTTTGAACCAGTGACAGCCGCCCGGTAGTGGCATTGACCTGGAAGACGGTCACGTCGCCGCAGGATGCCGTTCCCAGAGCCGCCTGGCAAGCAGCGCCTGAAGGCGCATCGTGATCGAGCACCAAAAGGTAGCTGCCCGTGGTGTCGGCAAGCAGACGAAACGGATTCAGACCCTGGGTGTAAAACGTCTCCTGGAACGTGAGGGAACCGTCCCCGCCCACCGCAAACTGGGTGATGCTGGGGTTCAAGCACTCGTTGGCCCCGGTTCCATAGCAGTTGCCGTTGCCCTGTGCGTTCAAACCGCGATTGAGGACGTACAGAAACCGGCTGCCGTCCACCAGCACTGCGCGAACCGGGTTGGCGCCGCCGGAGGAAACCGGCAACGTATTAACTGGGTACAGCTCACCCGTATTGTGATCGATTTTGTAGCCGCTGATAATTCCGTTCCCTGTGGGATCTGCGGTCACGGTGCCGGTTACATACAAAAAGCCGACCGAATAACTCTGAACGCAAGACGAAACGCCGAAGACGACGCCCGCCGATAGGACGCCTGTCAGTAGAGCCTTAGCAAACTTCTTCAACTTCATGCGAATCCTTCATCCTGGTCAGGCGTGTGCCGCCAAGTGTGATCGTTCCCGAGCAATGCTGGGTTGGGACGGGTCCCTGCTGCATTGTAAAAGGCGAGGGCTGCCTGTGCCTAGTTTACGGTATGGAGCTGAGAATTGAGGACCGGGGCCAGGTGTCAAACGTCATATTCTTGCCTTGCTTCCTTCACCTGTGAAGAGGTCCCGGCAGGCAAAATCAACCCTCGCAACCACAAAAGACGCAGTGAGTCCCCGGTGACTGATTCGATACCTCCGCGATGCGGGCACGCCGGCCGCGGGGCGAATTCAGCCGTCGTCGCTGTGCGGCCAGCCGGATGGTAGACTCAGCCCATGCCGCGCGGTCATTTCATCACCTTCGAGGGCCTCGATGGCTCCGGGAAGACCACACAGATCCGCCGCCTGGCCGCCTGGCTTGAGCAGCACGGCCACCCCACCATCGTGACACGGCAGCCCGGCGCAACGGCAACCGGCGACCGCATTCGCGAAATCCTGCTGGATGCGCGCAACGTGCACCTGGCGCCCTCCACGGAGATGGCGTTAATGTTTGCCGATCGGGCCCAGGCGATCGAGGAAGTGATCCAGCCCGGTCTCGATGCAGGTAAGGTCGTTCTCTGCGATCGTTTCACCGATTCCTCTGAGGCCTATCAAGGCGGCGGCCGCGAGCTGGGATCGGAGACCATTCTCGCCCTGCACCGGTTGGTGTGCGGCAACCTGCAGCCCGACCTGACGATATTGCTTCTGCCCGGCTTTGAGGCTTCGCTGGCGCGCGCGCGACGCCGCAACTCGCGCGATGAAGTCAAGACCGGCAAGAACGAAGGACGGTTTGAAGCCGAGCAGGATGCTTTTTTCCGCCGCGTGTGGGAGAAGTATCGCGAGATTGCCGAGCGCGAACCGCAGCGGGTGGTGCGGGTTGAGGGGGATCTCTCCATTGAAGCCGTGCACCGCGAGATTGTGGAGCTTGTCTCCAAGCGGGTGCAGCCAGCTCATCCGGGGGCGTAGGCCGAACACGCCCATTGCGCACCGCGACTCCGTTTCGCTCTTTCTGCTAGCATCCTCTCTTGGAGAATGTTCACGATGGATGCACCGAATAATGCGGTCTTCGGCGTTCGCCGCAATGAAGACATCGCTCTCGATCTGTTGAAGTTTGTCGCGGGCACGGTCGGCGTAGGCCGGGCGGCCGTTCCTTCCACCGGCTTTAGCGGAGCAGGCGCTACCAAGCCCGAGGAGCACGTGAGTCAGTTGCTAGATCTCTATCGGCGCTGCCTGCGTGCGGTGGAAGACGTTGCGCCTGAGAAAGGGGCCGCACGATAGCAAGCCAGGGCATCCTCCGGGTCGCGGTGGCGGGCGCCGGCGCCTTCGGGCGCAATCATCTTCGCGTACTGCGGGAGCTGGAGACGGCGGCCAGAGGCGTGCAGCTTGCCGCAGCCGTTGAGCCAGACCCTGCGCGCGCCGCGGAAGCCGCCGCACTGTACGGCATTCCGGTCTTTGCCTCAGTCGATGAGCTGCTGACTGCCGATCTTGAGCTGCATGCCTCTTGCGTAGCTGTGCCCACCGTGCATCATCACGCAGTGGCTGCGTCGTTGCTGGAAGCGGGGCTCGATCTTCTGGTTGAGAAACCTTTGGCCGCCACGCTCGCCGAAGCCGACGACCTGATTGCGCGTGCCGAACGCCATGCGCTGATCCTGCAGCCCGGACATCTGGAACGCTTCAATCCCGCCGTGCTGGCCGTAGAGCCGCGGGTCAAACGCCCCATGTTTTTTGAGGCGCACCGGCTCAGCATCTTCACCCCGCGCTCGCTCGACGTGGACGTGATCCTCGACCTGATGATTCACGATCTGGACATCGTGCTCACGCTGGCCGCCTCCGCGGTGCGTGAGGTTCGGGCCGTTGGTCTACCCATTGTTTCTCCCCGCGTGGATATTGCCAACGTGCGCGTCGAGTTTGATTCCGGCTGCGTGGCCAATTTCACGGCATCGCGGGTGTCTACCGAGCGGGTGCGGAAGCTGCGCTTCTTCGAGCCGCGGCAATACGTGTCCATCGACTACGCGCGTCGCGAGCTGCTGGTGATTCGCATGGATAGCGAGGGCGGAGGTTTGCCGGCCGAACTGGCCGCAGCCCTGGCGTCGGGAAAAGTCGATCCCCGGCTGCTGGAACAGTTTGCGCTGCGCGGCCAAATGAGCGCGAGTGGTCTGGCCGGGCTGGCGGCAAATGCGGAGTCGGCTGAGGGACCCGCCCCGGGGCTGTCGTTTATGAAGCCAGAGGTTGCGCCCGGCGAACCGCTGCGGTTGGAGATCGAATCGTTTCTCGATGCTGTGAGGACGCGGCGCGCCCCGCGGGTAACGGCCCGGCAGGGGCGCGCCGCGCTCGAACTGGCGCTGGAGATTCAGGCGGCGATGGCTGCCCACGCCGAACGCGCCGGCCTCGGTGATTTTTTCAATCCCGGAGCGTAGCCGATGGCCTTGCTTTACCGCGTGGTGCTTGGATGCGCAACGGGAAACCATCTGCGAACCGCGTGGCAATAGTCCGCGTATTCCTGGCCGAAGCTGCGGCGCAGGGTCGGCTCCTCGTACATCACCACCATCAGGTGCGCGGCCAGCAGAAAGACCGTAACGAAGCCGAGCAGCGCCATCGATTTGTAAAATAGCGCGGCCCCGGCGAGCGCCAGCGCGGCGCCCAGGTACATGGGGTTGCGCAGGAACCTGTAGGGCCCGCGGACGACGAGGCGGCGGGGCGGATCGAAAGGCGCGGGTGTGCCTTTGCCGATGAGCGTGAAGGCAAACACACAGCAGAGGGCGATGATGGCGCCCACGCTGCCTACGATCCATCCCCCAATCTGCGGCCATCCCAGAATGACGGGGCGCACAACCCCCGCCCACGCCAGCACTCGCGCAGGCAGATAGACCAGGATGAAGGAGATAAACAGCGTGGCATAGGCAAGGGTGCGGAAGAGGAGGAACATGGCAGCCTCCAGCGCTGACGTGAAGTCCGGTGCGGTTTCAAATCTTACACCCTTGGGAAGACTCTCTCCAGCCAACGGATATAAAGCGATTTTCTGGCTGCTATTTTCTTGACCTCGGCGCGCCCGCGCCATTAAAGTTGGCGCGGGGTCGAAAGCGGTGTTTTTGCGTCCATTCCCGTTGCGGCGCAGCTTTGCCGGGGGAGACACATGAAAAGCTCTGGAATCCGGATACTCGTGGGAATCGTGTTGAGCGGCATGGCCGCTTTTGCCTTAGCGCAGGATGCGCAGAAGCCTGCATACCTCAACCCCAGCTTGCCCGCCGCAGAGCGCGCCGCCGACCTTGTCCAGCGCATGACGCTCGAAGAAAAAGCCAGCCAGATGGTGAACCAGGCGCGCGCCATTCCGCGTCTCGGCGTGCCTGCCTATGACTGGTGGAGCGAGGCGCTGCATGGTGTGGCAGTGAACGGAACCACGGAATTTCCGGAGCCGATCGGGTTGGCTGCTACGTTCGACACGCCGGCCATTCATCAGATGGCGATCGACATCAGCATCGAGGGCCGCATCAAGCACGCGCAGGATGAGCGCGCCGGCCACAGCGACATCTTTGAAGGCCTGGACTTCTGGGCGCCCAACATCAACATCTTCCGCGACCCGCGCTGGGGCCGCGGCCAGGAAACCTACGGCGAAGACCCGTTTCTCACCGCGCACATGGGCGTGGCGTTCGTGACCGGTATGCAGGGCGACGATCCGCACTACTACCGCGTGATCTCCACCCCCAAGCACTTCGACGTGCACTCCGGACCCGAGCCAACGCGACACAAGGCAGATGTGACGGTCAGCAAGCACGATGAGTTGGATACATATCTGCCGGCGTTTCGTGCCACGGTCACCCAGGCCAAGGCCGATTCCGTGATGTGCGCGTACAACAGCATCAACGGCCAGCCGGCCTGTGCCAACCAGTTCCTGCTGGATGACCAGCTCTACGGCAAATGGGATTTCAAGGGCTACGTGGTGTCCGATTGCGGCGCGGTGCGCGATATCTACGATGGGCACCGCTATGAGCCGAGCGTGGTGCAGGCCGTGGCCATCAGCGTCACGCGCGGCATGGACAACGAGTGCGTCGATTTCCGCGACAAGATCTTGGACAATCACGATTACAAGCCGTACATCGAGGCGGTCGAGCAAGGCGACCTGAAGATGGCCGATCTCGATGCGGCGCTGGTGCGGCAGTTTACGGCCCGCATGAAGCTGGGCATGTTCGATCCCCCCGCCATGGTTCCTTACGACCACATCGACGAAAGTGAGTTGAACAGTCTGGCGCACCGTGCGCTGGCCCTTAAACTGGCCAACGAGTCCATGGTGCTGCTGAAGAACGATGGCGTGCTGCCCCTGAAAACGACCGGCACGAAAATTCTTGTGGTTGGCCCGCTGGCCACGCAGACGCGCGTGCTGCTGGGCAATTACAACGGCATTCCCACCCACACCGTCTCCATTCTTGAAGGTCTGAAAAAGGAGTTTGCCGGCGCTTCGATTTCGTATATGGAAGGTACCGGCTTCCTCAGCAAGCAGAGCGAGGCGGTTCCCGCTTCTGTGCTCACAACGGATGGCAGGCCCGGTGCAGCCGCCACGTACATGAAGCAGGATATTGGCGGTCTGGACGAAGATCGCGCCATGCCAGCCTCGTCGCAAGCGCCGCTGGCAACACGGGTGGAGCAGGGAATTGAATTGGGCACGCAGCCGCTGCCCGCCGGCGTGGCCAATGCAAAGCCTCTGGCGGTGCGCTGGGAAGCAACGCTGACGCCCACTGAGACAGGCGATTACGAATTGGGTGTCGAGACGGATGGCTATTTCCGGCTCTTCGTAAACGGCAAGCGCATTGCAAATGCAAGTTATCCGCATGGGATCGAGACGACCACGGGGCGCGTACACCTGGACGCGGGCCAGCCGTACCAGCTGCTGGTGGAGTACGGGCGAACCACGGCCACGCCGCTCCACATGAAACTTGTCTGGCACAAGACGGATCGCTCCGTCGATCCTGCCGTAGTCGCAGCCGCGCAAAAAGCCGATGTGGTGGTTGCGGTGGTGGGCATTACCAGCGAGCTCGAAGGCGAGGAGATGAAGGTGAACGAACCCGGCTTCCTGGGCGGCGATCGCACCAAGATCGACCTGCCCCAGCCGGAAGAAAATCTGCTGCAGACCCTCGCCACCGCGGGCGAGCCGCTGGTGGTGGTGCTCACCAACGGCAGCGCGCTGGCAGTGAACTGGGCCAGCACCCATGCCAACGCCATTCTCGATGCATGGTATCCGGGCGAGGAGGGTGGAACGGCCGTGGCGGAGACGCTCAGCGGACGCAACAATCCGGGTGGTCGCCTGCCCGTCACGTTCTATACCGGCGTGGATCAGTTGCCCCCGTTCGACGACTACAACATGAAGAACCGCACCTATCGCTACTTCCAGGGAACACCGCTCTATCCGTTTGGCTATGGGCTGAGCTATACCAGCTTCTCGTATAGCGGATTAAAGCTTCCGGAAACGTCGATCAAGGCCGGCGAGCCGCTGGAGGCGGAGGTAACGGTGACCAACACCGGCCGGCGCGCGGGTGATGAAGTGGCGCAGCTTTACCTCAATTTCCCGCCGGTCGCGGGTGCGCCGTTGAATGCGCTGCGCGGGTTTGCCCGCATGCATCTGGAGGCGGGCGCTTCGCAGGCTGTGACCTTCAAGCTGGCTCCGCGGGATATGAGCATGGTGACGGAAGCAGGCGAGCCGATTGTGGCGGCAGGCGAGTACACCGTGTCAGTCGGCGGCGGCCAGCCAGGAACGGCGGCCAAGGCGCTAACCAGCCACTTTACGGTGACGGGAACACTGACCCTGCCGGAATAGTCGGGAGACCCGCACGAAGGCCGGTCGTCACCCTGACGAGGAAAACCTTTGGCAGTTATTGTTCCGCGGCCCATTGAACCATCGCCAGGGTGAGCAGCAGCACTCGCCTGAGCCCGGTTTCGCGATCCTTGGCGGAGTACCACTCGGCACGGGTGTGCGCGGAGCCACCCTCGCCACCGGCGCCCATTGACAACGCCGGGACGCCCAGCGAAAGCGGGATGTTGGCGTCGGTAGAGCCCAGGCGGATGTCGGTGCGTAGACCGAGATGGCGGTCGACGGCGCGCAGCGCTGCCAATAGCGGAGAATCCTCAGGAAGCTTGGCTGCGGGGCGGTCGCCGATCTTCGCGATGGTGAACGACAGCGGCCCGCGGTTATTGGTCGTGCCGGCCCCGGCCTGGGCGTTGTGTCTGGCTTGCGAGTTGATTTTGGCTACGCCGTCTTCCACGGCGCGGTGCAGAGCAACTTCAAGGCTTACCAGCTGTGCGGCGTCAGTGGAGCGGAAATCGATGGAAGCCTGCGCGCTCTCGGGGATCGAATTCACGCTGGTGCCGCCGTGAATGGTGCCGAGGTTGAGGGTGGTGAGCGGCTCCGCGGGAAGCGAAGTCTCAGCCAGCGCAGCCAGCGCGAAGGCCAGCGCGGCGATGGGATTAGGCGTGCCGGCGTCGGTAAAGCTGTGGCCCCCGGGACCCATCACCGTGACGAGGAAGCGGCTGCTACCGAGCGCCTGCGTGACCACCGCATCGGTGCCGGCTCCATCCAGAACAATCTGCGCGCCAATCCGGCTTTTAAGCGGGCCATCGCGGTAGAGATGGCGCACCCCGCGCAGATCGCCTTCGCCCTCTTCGCCCACGTTGCCCACAAACACGATAGGAGCGGGCAACTCGATTTTGGCGTGAATCAGAGCGTGCAGAACGGCGAGCAGACCGGCGACTCCAGCGGCATTGTCGGATGCGCCGGGTGCGGTGAGGCGATCCCCATCGACCGTAGGCTCAATCGGCGTGCCTGCCGGAAATACAGTGTCGAGATGAGCAGAGAGCAACAGAACCGGCCCGGTGCTTTCCGCAGGCAGATGGGTTGCCGGCAGAACGCCGAGGACGTTGCCGGCGGCGTCGATCTCGATTTGCTCAAGACCGGCTTCGTGAAAGCGCTCGGACAGCCATGCGGCCCGGGCCTGTTCGCCATAGGGTGGCGCGGGAATGGCCACCAGCGCGGCCTGCCAGTCCATGATGGTTTTGGGATTCCCGTGCAGCCAGGCAAAGGCGGCGTGGACAGGCCGCCGGCCCGCCAGTGCCGTGACTTGCGAGAAGGCCGAGTTGCGAAAGAGAAGAGCCATCGGGACTTGAATCAGCGTAGCAGGAAAGGTGCTGCCGCTGGCACGTTCCACGTTGCGGATTACCATCCTGGCGCAAAAAGAAAGGCGCGAAGAGGGAGCACGGGTGTCAGGTGATGGCAGCCTCGTCTTCAGGATCGTATTCCACCGAATGCAGGAAAAGGCCGCGCGCGGGAGCCGTGGGCCCGGCAGCGGCCCGCGAACTTGCGGCAAGAATGGCGGGCAGGTCATCCACTCGAAAATGACCACGGGCTGTATCCAGCATGGTGCCCACCAGGTTGCGCACCATGTGATGGAGAAAGCCGTTGCCGCGTACCCGGTAAACGAGCAGGTCTCCGGCGTCGCTGGAACGCTGCTCCCACGCCGACGAGAAGATGGTTTTGAACGTCGAGCGGGGCCCTGGTTCGGCATGGTCCGCGGAGGCAACCTCGCGCGCGGCAGAATCGGGATCGGTGGCGGCAAAGCTCCGGAAATCGTGCTCGCCCAGGAAGACATTTGCAGACTCGGTAAGAGCATCCAGATTCAGCGGCTGCGGGTAGGCGTCGACATAGCGGGCCAGAAAAGGCGGGCAAAGCGGCCCGCGAAAAATGCGGTATTCGTAGGTCTTGGCCAGGGCCGAATGCCGGGCATGGAACATCGCGCTTTGCAGGGGCCTTGCTTCGGTCACACGAATCGACGGGGCGAGGGTCCTGTTCAGCGCTCGCTGCAGGTTCTCTGCCGGAATGGGTGCGCGAAGCGCAAAGCTCACCACCTGGGCCAGCGCGTGAACGCCGGCGTCGGTGCGGCCGGAGCCTTGCGGCAGGGGCGACTCCCCGGTAATGCGGCCCAGCGCGGCCTGCAACTCGCCTTGGATGGTGGGCTTGCCGGGCTGCACCTGCCAGCCCTGGAAGTCTGTCCCGTCGTAGGACAGCGTCAGCTTCCAGGTGCGGGAAGGGGGCGCGATGTCGGCAGAACCAGCCATAAAGGATCTGCTCAAAGGCTACCAGCCGGGGAAGGACAATCATTGTTGCGGTGACTAGCAGGGACAAAAAAGCGCGAGAGGGGATTGCCAGAAGGGGGTCTGAGGAGCTATTTTACTAACTGGTTAGTTAAATTCATGAACCCGCCTTTCTGGGGGCATGACCGACCGGTTACGCCTTGGAACCGATGAGACGGCCAACGCGTAATATAAGGACATCAACCTGTAGGACTGAGTTGTTGAATCAAAAGCGCCTGCGGATAATCCAATCCACACCTGGAAATCCCTGGACTTCTTGAGCGGTCGCAACGGTTTTGTGGAGATCATCATGCATTTGTTCGGTAATCGTGTGTTGAGGGCTAAATCGGGCAGCGCAACAGCAGCCGGGCGTCTGCGGAGCACTGCAGCGGTACTACTGACGCTGGCCTCGTGTATGCCGGGCGGTTACGGCCAGCAATCGGAACTCGGAGCAGGGCAGGGGCACCCGGAAAAGTCAGCCTCCAATCTTCCCGCGGCGCCGCAGCCTGAGGCCACGCCCAATCTCAGCGCCTCAAGCCGCGATTTCTCCAAGGCCTACGCGAATTTTCGAGGCGCGCCGTGGAGAATGTATGCCCCGACGGCGCTTGGGAAGGCGAGCTTTGAGAATTCCGTGCGGCTCGGCGACCTGCTGAAGAACGGCAAAATCTACCTGAGCCTGTCGGACGCCATCGCCCTGGCCATCGAGAACAACTACGATATCGCCATTGCCCGTTACGATCTGGACATTGCCGAGACCGACATTCTGCGCACACGCACCGGTACAGCTCCGCTGGGCGCGCCTTCAGGCCTGGTGACGGGCACGCTGGGCGGCTCGGTTTCAACCTTGTCGACCGGTGGTGGCCCGGGCGGCACCACCGTCGGCTCGGGCGGCGCAGGCTCGGGCGTGCAAGGCTTGACGCTGACTACGGCGGGCGCCGGCCCCACGCCCGAACCACTCGATCCGACCATCACGGGAACTGCTCAATTCGATCGCAATCGAACCCAGTCAACCAGTATTTTCAGCCCGGCGGCTGCCACCAACACCAACACCTATGACCTCACCTATAACCAAGCTTTTATCACGGGAACGGCTCTCACTCTTGCCTGGAACAACGGCCGCGTTACCAACAATAGTCCGCTGACTTCCTATTTGCCGGAGTTCACGTCGGGATTTAAGGCAACCGTGACCCAGCACCTGCTGCAGGGGGCGGGCATCTGGGTCAATAAGCGCTTCATGTACCAGGCGCTCAATGATCGCCGTATCACCGATGCGTCCTTCCGGCAGCAGCTCATGTACACCGTGGACCAGGTGGAGACCATCTACTGGGGCCTGGTGCAGAACTATCAAGATGTGCAGGCCAAAGAGCGCGCACTCGACCAGAGCACCGAACTGCTGGGCGAAAACAAGAAGCAACTGCAGATCGGCACCATGGCGCCGCTCGACGTGGTGAACGCCGAGTCCACCGTGGCCAGCGACAAGCAGGCGCTCATCAGCGCCCAGAATGCGCTCAATTACCAGGAGCAGATCATTAAGCAGGCCATCGCCCGCAATCTTAACGATCCGGCGCTGTCCGCGGCCCCGGTGATTCCAACCGATCGTGTGGACGTGGCGCCGCTCGAGGAAGAGAACCAGCCGGTGGAAGCGCTGGTGGACGAGGCGTTCAAACGCCGGCCGGAGTTGGAACAGGCAGAGCTGACGCTGCGCAACGACGAGATCACGCTCAAGGGCGCGCGCAACGCGCTGCTGCCGGCGGTGGATGTGAGCGGGTATTATGGCGCCAATATAGTCGGCGGTCCGCTCAACTCGAATTGCAACTTCTTTGGAACACCCTGCTACTCAGCCGGCGCCCAAAATACCGTGCCCGGAGGCTTCGGGGGCGTACTCGGCGATCTTGTGAACAGCACGGCGCCGGACAAAGGAGTCGAGTTCAGTGTGAATATTCCCATCCGCAACCGCCTTGCGCAATCGGTGCAGGAGCGGTCGCTGATGGAGTATCGCCAGGCTGAGTTGCGGCTGGAGCAGCTTTACACGCAGATCCGCATGCAGGTGGTGAATCAGATGTACGCGCTCACCAACGACCGTGCCGCGGTGCAGGCTTCGGTTGCGGCGCGCGACTACAACCAGCAGAGCCTGGACGCGGAGTCGAAGAAGCTGCATCTGGGCGCATCCACCACGGCCAATGTGCTGCAGCAGCAGCGCAACCTGGCCTCGGCCGAGGATAACTTGATCGCCGCCAACGGGCAGTATGCCAAGGATCGCGCCAGCCTCTATCAAATTCTGGCGGTGACACTGCAGCACTACGGCATCAACATGGAGGATGCGGCGCGCGGTCAGGTGACGGTAGAGCCGGTGGTGCCGGGCGTGAAGCCGGCGCAGCACGAGACCGAGCCGTCGATGACCCCGCCGGCCACAAACGACCAGCAGCCGGGCCAGCAGAACATGCCGCCGCAGTAGGACGCAGCGGGCTTAGGCGTCTGCGGCGTCCACGCGTGGTCCGGGACCGGGCAGCGAATCCGCATGGCCCTTTGGCATCTTTGCTTGCAGGTCCGCAGAGATGATCGACCGCAAGCCGTTCGCTGCGGCCATTCGCGCAGGTTGCAGGGATGGCCGTGCTTTGGCATTGCTCGGATGGAGATCCGGAAATTGGATCTATAGGCAACGGCTTGCCGGTTTTCGGGCAATCTCGATGAAAAGGGTTGGCATTCACTATTTGTCAGGGTGTAACTTCCGAATAGTCCACGATACAACCACAAACCTTGCCGTTGACCTAATCGCCATCCCAAACGCTGTCATTCTGAGCGCAGCGAAGAATCTGCGGTTGTCTTTGGGGAACTCACAACATCATTACTTCCGAACAGGCGACAAACCGGAAGCCATGAATTTGAAGGGCATGCTAACTCTCTGCGCGCCCATGCATTACATTTTGGATATGCGTCTAATCATGAAGCCGTTCGCAGTGTTAACGCTGGTCACATCAATCAGCCTGTGCCTCGGACAAAGGCCGGCGCAGTCGTTGTCGTTCAGTTCCGAGGATGAGAGGGTCGCTGACTTTGTACAACTCCCTCAGAGCGTTCTCGTTCTACTCCTGAGCGATAAAGAAGATTTTCCAAATGGAGACCCTGCAAACGTGCATTGCGAAGATCACGAACAAGCTGGAGATGAACCAAGGCCAGAGATTCTTTGCAGGAGAATACCCCTTTCATCGCAACCGGGCGACAATTATCTCGTCATAGGTGTGGGGGGCCTGAGAGGTGCCCATATCGTTCCGTATTGGCTCTTTCACCGAGGTGACCACGGAGCTTCGCTGCTCTTCAAGACTCGTTCAGACCAGTTCGAAATCACGCCGAAAAGGTTCAATGGTTACGCTGAAATTAGATCGACTTGGATCATGGGTGCCGGTGCCACCATCGTTACGGACAGCTTCCGCTTCGATGGAAAGAGTTACGTTCGTTATCACCGGCAAACGCAGCATCAATGATCATGCGAGGCTGGATGCGTGCCTATGACTCGAGTTTCGGAACCGATCCTCGTAAGTCCCGTATCACCGCCAACTCGGAACTTTGGAACTGCAACCGCAGATCCCTCACTGCGTTCGGGATGACACTGTGTTTTTGCCTCTGATTGAAGCGTGTCACCGGCTATGCGGAAACAAGAAAAAGCAACTGCAGATGCTTCGCTGCGCTCAGCATGACACTGTGTTTGAGATTGATTCCAGCGAACGACCGCCAATTCGGAAGTTGTATTCCAGCAAACATCAATGCGATTGCTGTCCCGGCGGCGGACTCACCGGTAAAGCCCTCCTACAATTTTTGGAAACAGACAACAGCTTGCCGTTTGGCAAAGCTTTGCCTGTTCTGGCGCCTGGACCCGGTTCGGATCTGGGCCCGGTTCAGATCACGCCGTTCAAATGAAGACTGGGGCGTCCGCCACTCCGGCTATGCCGAAGATGCGGCGATACCGCTCGGCTTCCTGAGGCTCGCCGAGAGCCTTGGAGGGATTGTCAGAGAGCTTGACGGTGGGGCGGCCGTCTACGTCGCTGAGCTTGCACACCAGGCCGAGCGGATTGAATCCTTCGCCACCCTGCGGGTTGCAGTTGCGGAAGTCGTTGGTGAGCAGGGTGCCCCAGCCGCAGCTGAAGCGGATGCGGCGCTGCGGCAGCCAGCGTTGGGGATCGAGGAAGTCTGCGGCGGAACGGAAATCGTCAGCAGTGGCGCCGTTGAGCATGGTGCCGGAAAAATAGGCGTGCAGGCCGAGAATCTGCTCCACATCGAGGGCATCCGAGGCGATGAGCCGCTTATGACGGGGATCGCGCCCGTGCTCCTCGATCCAGGCAATGTATTCGTCGCCGGCGTCGTAGGCGTTTTTGCTATCCATGCGCAGGCCGGTCCAATTGGGCACCCAGTCGGGCGCGTTGCGAAGAAACTGCGTGGTCCCGAAGGTGTCTGGCAGCAGGATGAGCAACTCGCCCTGGTAGCTCTGCTGCCACAGTTCGAGCAGGCGGTACTGCGCGCTGCGCAGCTCCTCGTCATTGTTGGCCAGGGCGGCCATGGCCATAGGCAGCTCGTGGCCATTGGTGCCGATAGCTTCAAGATCGTGCTTATAGGCAAGGAAGGCGTTGGAGGTGCCGGAAAACGCTGGCCCCAGCGTATCGCGCATGGCGCTGATGACGTACTCGTGCCAGAGAAAACTGTGACGGCGCCGGGTGCCGAAGTCGCTGACGTTCAGATGGGGCACGCCGCGCAGACGCGCCATCTTTTCCCAAAGGCGGGTTTTGGCGCCGGCGTAAAGAATGTCGAGTTCCAGCTCGCTTAATTTTTTGAGAGCGGTGCGGGTCTTCAGTTCGGCGATCTCGGAGAGCGCGTAAATCTCCCACATGGTCGTTTCCAGCCAGAGGCCGTGGAAACTGAGCGAGAGTTGTCCATCGCGCACTGAAAGCTCATAGTCGGAGAGCCTGAAATCATTCTGCAGCCATTGCAGAAAGCCGGGATCGAAAATTCCGCGCCGGCCGTAGAAGGTGTTGCCGGCCAGCCAGATGATCTCGGACCGCCTGAAGCGCAGTTGGCGCGCGGCTTCCAGTTGCTCGCGTAGCTGCGGCAGGGAAACGTGGTCGGCCAGGCGCACGGACGAGGTGCGGTTGATGCAGGTGAAAGTGGCGTGAGTCTTGGGGAAATGCTTCCAGATAAACTGGAGCATGAGCAGCTTGTAGAAATCGGTATCGAGCAGAGAGCGCGTGATGGGATCAAGCTCCCAGTTATGGTCGTGCGCGCGTCTTGCCAGGTTGATAATCACGCTCGTTTTAATGTAATTGAAGCCCCACCGCCGCGGGGGAAACAGGACAGTTGCACGCGGGATTCATGGAGAGCGCCCGCATCTACAACAAAAGGGTTGTCCTGTGGGAAACGGTTCTCAGTGACAGGCTCGCCCGTACACGGTAGGCTAAGAGAAGCGCGCATCGGCGCGCCGAAGGAGTTTCTGGACGCACATGCCCATTCAGACCACCTCGAAGATCTGGCACAACGGCAACCTGATTCCCTGGGAACAGGCGACCCTGCACGTGATGAGCCACGTCATCCACTATGGCTCCAGCGTGTTTGAGGGCATTCGCTGCTACGGGCAACCGCATGGCTCGGCGGTATTCCGCTTGCCCGAGCACATGCAGCGGCTGCTGGACTCGGCCAAGATTTACCGCATGGAGATTCCGTTCACGCTGGAAGAACTGTGCGCGGGCGTGGTGGATACGATTGAAGCCAATAACGTGACGCCCTGCTATATCCGGCCCATCGCGCTGCGCGGCTACGGAGAAATTGGCGTGAGCCCCAAAGGTTCGCCGGTTGAGGTGTATATCGCCAACTTTCCGTGGGGCAAGTACATTGCCGGGCACGGCGGCGCAGACATCTGCATTTCAAGCTGGAACCGCCTGGCTCCCAATACCATGCCCTCGCTGGCCAAGGCCGGCGCCAATTATATGAATTCGCAGCTCATCCACATGGAGGCCGAGATCAACGGCTACCAGGAGGGCATTGGGCTGGATGTAAACGGGCTGGTCAGCGAAGGCTCGGGCGAGAATATCTTCCTGGTGCGCAATGGTGTGCTCTATACGCCCCTGCTGGCCAACTCGGCGCTCTCTGGCATTACGCGCGACAGCGTTCTCACGCTGGCGCGGCACCTGGGACTGCCGGTGACCGAACAGCCAATTCCGCGCGAGATGTTGTATATCGCCGACGAAGTCTTCTTTACCGGGACCGCGGCGGAGGTTTCCCCGATCCGCTCGATCGACCGGATTGTGATTGGCGACGGCAAGCCCGGCGAAATTACCAAAAAGATTGCGGACGAGTTCTTCGGAATCGCAAACGGGTTGAAGCCGGATCGGTTTGG
Source organism: uncultured Acidobacteriaceae bacterium (assembly GCA_963725975.1). Lineage (GTDB taxonomy): Bacteria > Acidobacteriota > Terriglobia > Terriglobales > Acidobacteriaceae > Telmatobacter. Next base: position 198,210 of record CAVSBA010000005.1, read on the forward strand.
CTGGCTGACGCCCGTCAAAGTGACGGCGGCAACGGAGACGGTGACCGCGTAAGGGACCATTCCGGTTGGGAACAAGAATGCAGCCTCTCGCGGGGCTGCTTTCTTGTCTGGCGTGACCGGCCGGAGGACTTCACTCCGCGGTGCGTCGATGATGCCAATCCGGCACTGCAGCGATCCTGTTTGTGCGAGGATGGTGTTTTGGAGACTGCGTGATGGCGGAGCCGGCAACTTCCGGGCAAGGTAAGCTCACGAGGTCTTCCGGACCGCGCCTGAAAGCCGCGCTTGCGCTGGCGATCATTGCCGACATCGTTCAGATGGTCGTTCTGCCCCTGGTGATTGAAGGCGCAGCCTCGCCAGCCGATGATCTGCTGGACCTTTGCGTGGGCGGTGCGCTCACGTTTCTACTAGGCTGGCATTGGGAGTTTCTGCCGTCGTTTGCCGCCAAGCTCGTGCCGGGAGTCGACCTGGTGCCGCTTTGGACTCTCGCGGTGGCCAACGTCTATCGCAAATCGAAGGCGCTTCCTGCTGTACACGAAGGAGTGGAGAACGCAAGGCCGGTGGGGAAGGGGTCTACGCGGGATCCCTGAGGATTACAGCGTTCGTCGATTGCGAAAAACACCACAACGGCTCGGCGGATTTTTCCACAAGAGAAACCCGCGCTGCACGCCTGTTGGCGTGCTCCACAGCAATTCGTAAGCGCCTTACGTTACGGCCACGGCAACCTTAGCAGACTCCATCGGTGTACCGCTGCCGACGGTGACTTGCTGGCGCAGCGACCCCAGCCATCCAGCGGAGAGCCAGGAGTGTGGAATCGAAAACTCCGACCAGCCGCAATCCAGGCAAACCAGAATGTCAGGATACGGTGTCATCGGCGGGTGGCTTAACGTGCGCGGTCTGTTGCGATAGAGCCGGATCTCAGCGGGTATCGTTGTCAGAGCGGTGGATTGACACTTCATACAAACCATGATGGTACCTCGGGGCCTACATTTAAGTTTCGGCCCAGGCAACGCAGATCTTAGGGAAATTCCACTCTACCCGCTAATGCACAGTTTTTTCAACAGGCAAAGTAACAATGCAAGTTACTTTTGTCGTAGGGTAATTGTTCATATAATGAATAATATTTCTGTATTGTGAATTTAACCCTCAATCTGGAGCGTGGGGACACCTACGGCAGGGCTGGGGCCATTTTCGCTGGGTTCCATTCCGGCGATCAGCCGCTCTCCATTTCCAATACGGGAAAGATGGAACGCGACACAGGCTGACGACCCCGGCCCGGTTACAATTCATTCGAGATGATTCGCAAACCTGCTTCGACACCTTCCAGAAAGTCCATGCAACGCCCGGTGACGCTGGCCATCGATATCGGCGGCTCGGGCCTGAAGGCGATGCTGCTCGATCCCGCCGGGAAACCCCTGAGCGAGCGCGAGCGCGTTGTCACCCCGGCCATTCCCACTCCGCGCGCCGTATTGAAGGCGCTGGAGCGGATGGTTGCCAAACTGCCCCGCTTCGACCGCGTCTCCGTTGGGTTTCCTGGCGTAACCAAAAAGGGGATTACGTATACGGCCGTCAATCTGCACCCCAGGTGGATGAATTTCCACTTTGCGGAGGAACTGACCAAGCTGTGGAAGAAGCCGGCCCGCGTGGCCAACGACGCTGCCGTGCAGGGATATGGCGCGATCCAGGGACGCGGCGTGGAAATGATCATTACCCTGGGAACGGGCATGGGTTCCTCTCTATTCACGGATGGGCGCTTGTGTCCGGGGCTGGAATTGGGCCACCACCCCTGGCGCAAAAAAACCTACGAGGATTTTCTGGGTCGGCGCGGACTCGACCAGTTCGGCAAACGCCACTGGAACCATCTGCTTCAACTCGCCATTGCGCAGACCGCCAATACATTTAACTGGGATCATCTCTATCTGGGCGGCGGCAACGCCAAGAAGATCAGTTTCGCGCTGCCGCCGCATGTGACCATCGTGCCCAATGAGGCCGGTCTGCTGGGTGGCGTAGCGTTGTGGCGCGACGTGGTTTGAGAGGCTCCTGGAAGGCAGAGCTTCGATCCGCTCCAGGCCATTCAGGCGCGCGGGCACCACAAATTTGAAGTTCCCATTCAGGTCGGCCGGGTGCATCCCAGCCTGTGCGGGCGCGTGTTCAGTGCGAAACCGTTCGGCAGGCACGCGGCTTTCGATATTCTGAAAAGAGCGCCGCAGACCGGCAGAAAAATATGACGAAAGCCGACCAGCATCCTCTCGATCAGTTACTCGCAACCCGTATTGCCGTGATTGATGGCGCCATGGGCACCACCATCCGCAGCTATGGCATGACCGAAGCGGATATCCGCGGCAACCGGTTCAAGGACGCAAAAAAAGACCTGCTGAACAACGGCGATTTATTTTCGCTCACCCAGCCGGGGATGATTGGCGACATTCATCGCCGCTTTCTTGAGGCCGGTGCGGACATCATCGAGACCAACACCTTTAGCGCCACCAGCATTGCGCAGAGCGAATTTTTCATCGACGATCCGCGCGAGCACGGCGGCCGCAAGGACCCTGCGTTCTATCAAAAGGTGATTGAAGATCCGTTCCTCAAGAAACTTGCCTGGGAGATCAATGAGCAGTCCGCGCGTCAGTGCCGCTACTGGGCCGATCGCGTTGGCGAGGCAACGAGACGGCAGCGGTTTGTCGCGGGCGCCATGGGACCGCTCACGGTGTCGCTTTCGAATTCTCCTGATGCTGAAGACCCCGGCTTTCGCGTGGTTACTTTCAAGCAGGTAAAGACGGCGTACGCGGAACAGGTTCGAGCGTTGCTGGCCGGCGGCGTCGATGCTCTCCTGGTGGAAACCATCTTCGATTCGCTCAACGCAAAGGCAGCCTTGGTGGCGATTCAGGAAGTTTTCGAAGAGACCGGCAAAAAGCTGCCGGTGATGATTTCAGCAGCGGTAGGCCGCGGCGGCGAAACCATGATCTCGGCGCAGACCATCGAGGCATTCTGGACGGCCGTGGAACACGTTAAGCCGCTGTCGGTCGGATTGAACTGCTCGCTGGGACCGGACCTGATGGCTCCGTTTCTGCGCGAACTTTCAGAGAAGGCAAACGTCGCCATCTCTGCTTATCCAAATGCGGGGCTGCCCAATCCTCTTTCTCCCACAGGCTTCGATCTGCAGCCGGCCGATATGGGAAACTACCTGGGCGGTTTTGCGCGCGAGGGACTCATCAATATCGCCGGAGGCTGCTGCGGCAACACGCCAGAGCACATTGCGGCCATTGCCAAAGCCGTTGAAGGCCTGCCTCCGCGCAAACTGGGTGCAGCGGAATCCAGCACGATTGAGAGCGCGGCATGAGCACGAGCTTGGTTCGACCCTCGGAAATCAAGCCTCTTCGCCTTTCCGGATCGCAGCCCTTTACGCAGCAGCCGGGCGTCTTCATCATGATTGGCGAGCGCACCAATGTGGCCGGCTCTCCGAAGTTCGCGCGCCTCATCAAAGAAGGCAAATTTGAAGAAGCGGTCTCGATCGCCCGTCAGCAGGTGGAGAACGGCGCCAACGTTCTTGACATCTGCATGGACGAGGGCATGATCGACGGTGTGGCTACGATGACTCGCTACCTTTTGCTGCTGGCCAGTGAGCCGGAAGTGGCCAAAGTGCCGTTCATGGTCGATTCCTCGAAGTGGGAAGTCATCGAGGCCGGCCTGCAATGTCTGCAAGGCAAAGGCATCGTGAACTCCATCTCGCTCAAAGAGGGCGAAGAGAAGTTCCGGCACGATGCGGCCACGGTGCTCAAGTATGGAGCCGCAGTGGTGGTCATGGCCTTCGACGAGCAGGGCCAGGCTGCGACTTACGAAGATAAGATCCGCATCTGCGAGCGCACCTACGGCATCCTGACTGGCGAGGGATTTGCGCCGGAAGACATCATCTTCGACCCCAACATCCTCACCGTGGCAACGGGGATGGAGGAGCACAACAACTACGCGCTGGACTTCATCAACGCCACGCGATGGATCAAGCAGAACCTGCCTCACGCCAAGGTGAGCGGCGGCGTCTCAAACATCTCCTTCAGTTTTCGCGGCAACAACAAGGTGCGCGAAGCCATGCACTCGGCCTTCCTCTATCACGCCATCGCGGCGGGCATGGATATGGGGATTGTGAATGCCGGGCAGCTCGAAGTTTACGACGAAATTGAGCCGGAACTGAAGGAATTGGTTGAAGACGTGCTGCTGAACCGGCGTACGGATGCGACCGAAAGACTGGTTGTCTACGGCGAAAAGCTGAAGGCGGCGGGTGGCGACGCAAGCGCGAGCGAGAAAAAGATCGAGGAGTGGCGCAGTGCGACTGTCGAAGAGCGGCTTTCCCACGCGCTGGTGAAGGGAATTGACGAATACATCGAACAGGACACGGAAGAGGCTCGCGCCAAGTTGGGCCGGCCGCTGGCGGTGATTGAGGGCCCGCTGATGGACGGCATGGGCGTGGTGGGCGATCTGTTTGGCGCGGGCAAAATGTTTCTGCCGCAGGTGGTCAAGTCGGCGCGCGTCATGAAAAAGGCCGTCGCCTATCTGACCCCGTTCATGGAGGCCGAAAAGGCGGAAATGGTAGCCGCGGGCCGCGCGGTGCGCACGCAGGGAAAAATCGTGCTGGCTACGGTGAAGGGCGACGTGCACGACATCGGCAAGAATATTGTGGGCGTGGTGCTGGCCTGCAATAACTACGAAGTCATCGACATGGGGGTGATGGTGCCCGCGGAAAAAATACTGGAGCGGGCCAGGAACGAAAAGGCCGATGTCATCGGACTGAGCGGCCTCATCACACCCTCTCTCGACGAGATGGTGCACGTGGCCCGGGAGATGGAGCGGCAGGGATTCAAGCTGCCGCTGCTGGTCGGCGGAGCCACCACCAGCCGTGCCCACACGGCCATCAAAATTGCACCGCACTATAGTGAGCCGGTGGTGCACGTACTCGATGCCAGCCGCGCGGTGCCGGTGGCCACCAGCCTGTTGAGCGAGGAGAACCGCACTGCCTTCATCGAGCAGCATCGCGCCGAGTACGAAGCTCTGCGCAAGAGCTATGCCACACCCAGGCAGAAGACTGTTACCATCGACATCGCGCGGCAGCGGCGGACCCCAATTGATTGGTGCGCCGAGGATCTGGCCACGCCGTCTTTCACCGGCGTGCGCGTGCTGGACAATTTTCCTCTGGCCCAATTGCGCGAGTTCATTGACTGGACGCCATTCTTCCACACCTGGGAGTTGAAGGGTGTTTACCCGCGCATCTTCGATCATCCGGAGCAAGGAGAGCAGGCGCGGCTAATTTTTGCGGAAGCCAATGCGCTGCTGGATACGATCGTTGAAAATAATCTGCTGACGGCGCGCGGCGTGTATGGATTTTTCCCGGCCAACGCGGTTGGGGACGATGTGGAGCTTTACACGGAGAATGCGCGCCGGGAGACGCTGAGTCGCCTGCACTTTCTCCGCCAGCAATCGGATTGGGGTGGAAATGAGCCGTGCCGCTCGCTGGCCGATTTTATTGCGCCCAAAGAAACCGGCCTGGGAGACTTCATCGGTGCTTTCGCAGTGACCAGCGGCATCGGCCTCAAGGGATTGGCCGATGGTTTCCGGGCCAAGCACGACGACTACAACGCCATCATGGCGGAAGCGATTGCCGACAGGCTGGCCGAGGCCTTTGCCGAATGCCTGCACAAGGGGGTTCGCGAGGAGTGGGGCTACGGCTCCAGCGAGCGGTTGAGCAACGATGAGATGATTCACGAAAAGTACCGCGGCATACGCCCGGCGCCGGGCTACCCCGCGTGCCCCGACCACACCGAGAAGGGAACCATCTGGCGGTTGCTCGACGTGGAAACGAACACCGGGATTCGGATCACCGAGTCGTATGCCATGTGGCCCGGGTCGAGCGTGAGCGGGCTCTACTTTGCGCATCCGCAGTCGCGGTACTTTAATGTGGGCAAAATCGAGCGCGACCAGGTCGCGGACTACGCTGCCCGCAAGCGAATGAGCCTGGCTGAGGCGGAACGCTGGCTGGGGCCGAATTTGAATTACGATCCGGCGCGATGAGATTTGGGTCGAGGCGGGAACGTCAAATTGCGTTGGCGTGAATTTGGTGCGCTATTTGCATCCCGTTGAACGTGCATTCATGAAACCGGCCCGATACTGCGGTTGTGATTCCAAAAAAATGGCAGAAGATGTCCCTTCGGCGGGGTCCTGATCCCGCGCCGTTCAGTGAGATCGCCTACGCGGTTCATGCGCCGGAAATTTCCTTGCCCACGCCCTGCCCGGTGGTGCGCGCGGAACTGAGCAGGTATCGCATGCGCCTGGCGCAAAGCTGCGCAGAGCGGGATGCTGCTTGCCGGCTGCGCTTTCGGATCTTCAACGTCGAGCTCGGCGAGGGGCTCGAGAGCTCGCATGAAACGGGCCTCGATGTCGATGGTTACGATCCTTATTGCGAACATCTGATTGTGGAGGAGCGGGCCAGCCGGTGCATTGTGGGCACCTATCGCATGCAGTCCGGTTTGTCGGCGGCACGGAACCTGGGATATTATTCCCAGCGGGAATTTGTCCTTGCGCCTTACGAGCCGCTGCGTCCGGGCATTCTCGAATTAGGCCGCGCCGCCGTCGATCGCGAGCACCGCACTGCGGAGGTGCTTACCTTGTTGTGGCGGGGTATTGCGCAGTACGCTGCTGGAATGGGGCTCCGTTATTTGCTCGGCTGCTCGTCACTCAACTCCAGGAATCCGGCGGAAGGATGGCAGATGTACCGTCAGTTGAAGTGCTACCGGGTAGCGCCGGAATTCGAGACCGTTCCCACCGCAGCCTTTGCTTGCCCCGTGCAGTCGCCGCAAACTGAGCCGGAGGAACAAACTTCACAGCCGTATGCTCGCGAGGAATCATTGCCGGCATCCTTGAAAGTTCCCAGGCTGCTCAGAGCCTATTTGATGCTGGGCGCGCGCATCGCCGCGGCGCCGGCATGGGATCGATCGTTTGGCACCATCGACTTCCTCACGCTGCTCGATCTGGATGCTCTGGCGCCGGCGGCGCGGGATCGCTTTTTCGGGCCGCTGCATTCGCGATGATTCGCCGCTTGCAACGCGCTGCGGCGCTCATGTTGGCGCTTGGTATCTCGATCCTGCGCTACTGGCAGATGCGTTTGCACGGGCCGCTCACGCTCGATCAGCGCGCTTTGTGGATGCAGTTGACGGGGCGAGCCGTCCTGGCCAGCCTCCAGGTGCGGATCTGCGTTGAGGGCCAGCCGCCGCACAGCGGATTGCTGGTTTCCAACCATCTTGGCTACGTCGATATCGCGCTGCTGAGCGCCGTGGTGCCGTGTACGTTTGTGTCGCGCGCCGACGTGGCTGCGTGGCCTTTATTCGGCAGCATGTCGCGATGGGGTGGAACCATCTACCTGGACCGTTCCAGTTTGGCAAGCGCGAATGCGGCGGCGGGCGAGATGGCCGCACGTCTGCGCCAGCCGGTGCCGGTCGTGCTGTTTGCAGAAGGCACGAGCACCGATGGCTCTGAGGTTCTGCGCCTCCGCTCCCGCCTCTTTCAGCCGGCGGCGTTGATGGGCGCGCCCATTACCGCAGCAGCGGTGCGCTTTGTGCTGGAGGATGGCCCGCAGGGGCCGGTTGCCGAGCGTGAGGTCTGCTTCTACGGAGATGACGAGTTGCCGACCCACCTGTGGAAGGTGCTGGGCCTGCCGCCGGTCACAGCGTTCGTTCACTTCGGCGAGTCGCGCGTGTATGCCGACGCGCGCGAAGCTGCAAAGAGAACTCACGAGGAGGTTGTGACTCTACGTGCTGAAAGCATGCAGGTCGCATGTCAGAGCTAGCGGCTTGACCGTCTCCAGCGATGGCGGATCTTGTAGACGTAATGGCCGGCGAGCCAGCCGGCGGCACTGCCCACCAGCACATCCGTGGGAAAGTGCTCCTGGCCCAGCACGCGCGTGAGGCTGACGCCGGTCGCCAGCGTGTATACGCTGATCTGGCTCCAGCGCGCCGGGTGCTCGCCGGCAATGACCGCGGCCATTGACCACGCGAACACAGCATGCGAAGACGGAAACGAGGAATCGAGCCCAACATTGCCCTGCCAGAATTTGCCGTCAGCATTTTCTACCTTGGGCCGCTCCCGCCAGAAGGCGAGCTTCAGACCCTCCTCCAGGACCAGCGCGTCCACCAGCGTTTCACCTCCCAGAATTCCGGCTTCGCGCTCGTGCTCATTGTCTGCAATTTCCCCGTAACCGAAGTTCACGACCGGCACGGCAATCAGCACGGTTAGCAGGGAGTTGGAGACGTCGACATTATCGTGATTAAAGGTTGGATTGCGCGATATCACATCCCGCATGGTGTGCGAATCGGTAGACAGTGAAACACCGGTGGCCGCAGCCAGGGGAAGCAGCCAAACCAGATCACGGGTCCGGATATGGGCGGGACTGGTCCAGATCCGTTCTTGATCTTTGAGGATATGCAGCGGCGTATTGCGGACGGTAACGGCGTTGGGATCACTCAAATCCGATGCGTTGGACTGATGGGAATCGGGCTGGGGCAATGGAGCATTGGGGAGAGCCTCGTCACACTTTGCCAACTGAAAGCTGGAGGCAGGTCGCTGCCCGGTGAGGCGAACAGCGCACAAGAGGGCCGGAAGGAACGCGAGCAAGGGGAGCAGGCGGCATACCCCAGGCCGGCGGTGCAGCGCCGAGCCGTTTTTGGAAATCCTTATCATCCCGCAATCCTCCCGCAAAGTGTGGGGATGAAATCGAACGCACGGTAGTACTGCGATTGCTGGCCGAGCGCAGATTTCAGGCAAGCCGAAATTGTTTGGGAGGAACGAATCAGTTTTCAGATCCACTGCTTAGAGGATGCAACGGGTGATCGTGAGAGGCGGGAACGCCCGTCTGCAATGTTTTGATGCACCGTCTGCGAGGGAGAAAAGCTGCTTCCAAGTGAAGTTTCTGTCATCTATGCGATGCGGTCCGTCCGTGAGGCGGAAGGAGCAGCCGTGGAACCGCGCACCACGAGGCTGGTTGAAACCAGAAACTCACGCGGCAGCTTGGTGTTTTCCGGTTCTTCCGTCTGCCGTCGCAGAGCCTCGAAGGCGGCACGGGCCAGATCGGTGCGCGAGAGGCGGATGGTGGTGAGCGGGGGCAGCGTGAACTCGGCAAAATCGATATCGTCGAGGCCGATGACAGAGAGATCCTGGGGCAGCCGCAGCCCCTCCATGTGCGCCGCGCGCAGCACGCCAATGGCGGTCATGTCGTTGGAGCACACGATGGCCGTGGGCCGAGAAGCAAGCGCGCGTAGACGTCCGAATCCTCCCACGCCGCCTTTCAGCGTGTGGTCGCACTCCACAATCCATTTTTTCTGTATGGGAAGGCCAATGGCCTGCATGGCGGCGCGGAAGTCGTTCTCGCGCGTGATGGCGGAATGCAGCGAATGCGGGCCGGCCAGAAAGGCGATGCGCCTGTGGCCCAGCGCGGCCAGATGTTCCACCGCGGCGCGCATGCCGGTGGAGTAGTCAAGCAGAATGGTGCTGGCCTTGGGATCATCGAGCTTGAACTCCGCCAGCACCATGGGCACGCCGTGGTGCACCAGCTCGTCGAGCACGGATTCCTCTTCACCGAAGGTCATCACGGCCACGCCGTCCACCTTGCGCTCCAGCATGCGGCGAATGCATTTGGTTAGCGTGGCGGGATCGCTGTTGGACGAGCTGACCAGAATCTCATAGCCGAATGACACCGCGATCTCCTCGAAGCTCTGGATCAGCTCCGGAAAAAACGGATTGGTGATGTTCTCGACAATGATGCCGAACAGGCGGCTGCGGCCGGACACCAGCGTGCGCGCGTGAGTGTTGGGGAAATAATTCAACTGCTTCACGGCCTGCCATACGCGCTTCTTCAGCTCCTCGCTGACCACCGGCGAGCCGTTAATGGTGCGCGAGACAGTGGCGATGGACACCTTGGCCAGCGCCGCGACAGTACGGATGTCGGGAGGGCGGACGGATTTGCTGCGGGCAACTTTGCGATGCACGAGTCTATCCTGCGCCTTGGGGGGGCGATGAGAATTGATGGCACGGCCATGGTATTGCATGCGCAGTGAAAACACCGGAGGTATTCTTCAGCACCGCGCTAACAGACGCCGCGATGGCGGCTACAGTTCCAGCACGTTATCGTCAATGGCCAGCCGGACATTGCCATCGGATTTGGCCAGGCGACGCACCGCCTCCGGCTTGTCCACCTGCGCCTTGAGCATCACCAGCGCCACCGGAACGCTGCGGCCGGCGCTCTTGATCGTCTCCACAGCGGTGGCGCGATCGATCTTGCAGGCGTCCATCAGGATGCGGATGCCGCGCTCCACCAGCTTTGAGTTCTGCATGTGCAGGTTGACCATCAGGTTGTCATAAACCAGTCCCAGCCGGGTCATGGCGCCCGTGGTAATCATGTTCAGGACCATCTTCTGGGCAGTCCCGGCCTTCATGCGCGTGGAGCCGGAGATGACCTCGGGACCAACCTCGGCGACGATAACAATATCTGCTGCTGAAGCGATGGGTGTACCCGGATTGCAAGTGACCGCGGCGGTGTGCGCTCCCCGGGCCCGCGCGTACGCCACGGCCGCCACCACGTAGGGCGTGCGCCCCGATGCCGAGACACCAATCACCACATCCTTGCGCGTGGGGCGTCGCCGCGCGATATCGCGCTGCCCCAGTTCTTCAGAGTCTTCGTTTACTTCCACCGCGGAAGCCAGCGCCTTGGGACCGCCGGCCATGATGTATTGCACCTGCCCGGGCGCCGTCGAGTAGGTGGGAGGGCACTCGGAGGAATCGAGGGCAGCGATGCGGCCGCTGGAGCCGGCGCCGATGTAGATCAATCTGCCACCGTCACGCAAACAGCGAGCCACCTGGTCAATCACTTGTGCGATCTCGGGAATTGCCCGCTTCACCGCCGCGGCGATCTTGGCATCCTCATGGTTGATAATGCGCGCAATGTCAAGTGCAGACTTGGTGTCGAAGCCCTGCGATGCTTCATTGGGACTTTCTGTAATGAGGTGTTGCAACAGCGAAGCCGGATCGGTGCCGTTGGTCTGCGCGCCCGCCGTTCCCGGCAAGCTGGTGGTGGTTACCATCAATTATCCCCAGACTTTCATTGTAAATGGAAATTGATCAAGTCGAAAGTGGTTTGTGGGAACTGGTATGCGCGTTGCAACGGGCGAGGGCCGGAAAGCAGGGGACTTCCCCGCTTGAATCTTTCCGCGCCGCCCTCTTTCCAAAACAGAACTCGGCCGCCCCCCCGACCCCTTTCCGGAATCCAAGCGATCCCTTTTTTGCCGGCTGCCTTGAGTTTTCTTTTACCAGGAGTGATGGTGGAGAGGTGGGGCCGGTTAACGCACGCTAATGCGAGTGGATAGGGGACGAGATGCGAGGGGATAGAGGCCGAAATGCGAGGGGATAGAGGCTGAAAGACGAGGGGATAGATGGCCGAGACGGCCGCTTGCTCCCCCATGAATTGCCGTCGCGTGAGGACGTGGCCGGAAGGGAAGGTTGGAAATGAAGTTACTGATTGCGGAAGATGACAAGGCGCTGGGATTGTTTCTGAGCCGGGGGTTGGAGGCGGACGGTCACCGCGTGCGCCTGGCTTACGATGGCGGGGCGGCGGTGGAGGCATTCCGCGAGGAATTACCCGACCTCACCATCCTCGACCTGAATATGCCGGTGAAGGATGGCGAGCACGTGCTCGAAGAGGTACGCGCCATGGATGCCAACCTGCCGGTGCTGGTGTTGACCGCACGGCAGGAAATCGACACACGCGTGCGCTGCCTCGACCGGGGCGCCGACGACCTGATGGTAAAACCTTTCAGCCTGCACGAACTGCGTGCCCGTTGCCGGGCGCTTTTGCGGCGCAAGCGCGAAGCGCGCCTGGCGCTCAGAGCCGGCGATCTCGAACTCGATCGTCTGGATCACACCGCGTGTCGGGGCGGCGAGCTGATCGAGCTGACCAACAAGGAGTTTGCGCTGCTTGAGCAGCTGATGCTCAACCGCGGCCAGTGCGTCTCCCGGGTCGAGCTGCTCGAGTCGGTTTGGAAGATGGAGCCGGCCCAGACCACCAACATTGTGGATGTGTACATCAACTACCTCCGCCGCAAGCTGAAGGATCCGGCGCCGGGACATTTAATTCGCACCGTACGCGGCCGCGGGTATCTGGTTCCTTCTGACACCATGCTGGCGATCGATAGCCTGGCCCTTCATGAGCCTGTTTTGACCAGCCCTGCCTTGACCAGCCCTGCCTTGCTCGATCCAGCTCCGTTAACCATCGTTTCCAACTGACTTTCCGGGCAATCCCATTTGTTTGTTTTGAAGGAGAAACGCCATGCAGACCCAAACCATTCCGGCATCCATGCTGCCAGCGCACACACGGGTGAGACCGCGTACCGCACTGGTGGCCAGCGCAGACGTGAGCTTTCGCCAGCGGGTGGCGCAGATCCTTACCGGCCTGCGCTGGCAGGTACGCGAGGTCGACGGCGGCGCGCAGGCCTGGGCTGAGGCCGGCAATGCGCTCCCTGAAGCGGTTATCGTCGATTCCTGGCTTCCCGATCTCGAATTGGACGAATTTCTGAAAGATTTCCGCGTGGCGTTTCCGCAGGTGGATCTGGTGGCGGCGGGGGGAACCGTCTCCGGCCTGGAGAGCCCGCGCGGACCCTATCGGCAGGAATTGCTCTACGCGCTGCGCTGCAGCCAGGACGGGGGCCCCGCGGATGGGTCTTCATCCGCGGGGTGGAAGGCTGGGGGCCCCGCGGATGGGTTTTCGTCCGTGAGCCGGAAGGACGCGGATACGGCGGTATGGAACGCCGCGCCGGTTTTGACCAGGGCTGACAGTCCCGCGCCTGCGGCAATGCCCGCCATTGCCGGAATGCCTTCAGTAGCCGGAATGCCGCCCGTAATCGACACCCCGGCCGCGCCCTGGGCAAATCCCGTGAAGACGATACCCATCCGTGCGGAACGGGCGGGTGCAACGACCGCTGCCGCAGCCGACCGTCTGCCGGAGCTGGTGGGCACCGCACCCTGCATGCTCGAGGTGAGCCGGCGGGTCCGCCTGGTGGCGCCACGGACAACTCCGGTGCTGATCGAAGGGCCCACCGGATCGGGCAAAGAACTGGTCGCTGAAGCCGTGCACCGGCTATCGGCCCGCAGCCGCAAGCCCTTTGTTGCCATCAACTGTGCGGCTATTCCTGAAGCGTTGCTTGAGGCTGAGCTGTTCGGCCACACGCGCGGCGCATTTACCGGCGCGGTGCAGGGCCGGGTGGGACGCATCGAAGCCGCCGACGGAGGCACGCTCTTTCTCGACGAGATTGGCGAGATGCCGCTGGCTTTGCAGTCCAAGCTGCTGCGCTTTGTGGAGTGCGGCGAGTTGCAGCGCGTCGGCGATAACGAGACCGTCAGGGTGGATGTGCGGATCGTGGCGGCCACGCACCAGCAGCTGGCGAAGCAGGCCGCAAGCGGCGGCTTCCGCTCGGATCTTTATTATCGGCTGGCCGTCTTTCTTATTCGCACCCCGGCGCTGGCCGATCATGCCCAGGACGTGCCCCTGCTGGTGGAGCATTTCCTCGAAAGGCTGGGCCGCGAAGCGCCCCGAAAAAACCTCGATTCCACAGCACTGGCCAAGCTGACGGCGCATGACTGGCCGGGCAACGTGAGGGAACTTGAACATGTGCTGGAGCGGGCGGTGATTCTGGCCGGCGACGCGCCGGTGCTGATGGCCCAGGAGATTGACTTCGGCCTGGCGATGAACTGAGCCGCGGGGGAACGAACTGCCTGGCGAGCAGACAGAGCTTAAGCAAGGAGGGTCCATGGAGATTGCAACCCGATTGAGCGAGCAGATCGCGAGTTATCTCGACCTCTCCGCGGGCGAGGTCAAGCTGACCGCGGCCAACATGGCCAATGTGGATACGCCCGGCTACAAGACGCTGGGGATGGATTTTGAAGCGGAGATGGAGCAGGCCATGGCGGGCGTCGATGCCGGGATGGCTCTGAAAGCGGCGCGCATCAAGCGCGTCGACGGGTTAATTGCCAGGCCGGACGGCAACAATGTCTCGATGGACCGCGAGAGCCTGAACCTGGCCGAAGCGCAGCTCAGGTTCAAGACCGGGGTGGCGCTGTTGCGGCAGGAGTACCAGCGGATTCTCGATGCCATTCACGCCGACAAATAATCCGGACAAGATGCGAAGCACAGGCATTCGGCAGCAGCGCCGGGAGGGAGGCACACAATGAATCTTTTTGGATTGATGGAGACCTCGGGCAGTGCCATGGATGCCGAGCGCATGCGGGCCGAGGTGGTGGCCGCTAACATGGCCAACGCCGAGACCACGCGGACCGCCTCGGGTGGTCCCTACCGCCGTCAGGAAGTCGTGTTTGCGGCCAACCAGCCGGACTCGGGCTTTCTCGGATCCATGACCGCGGCGACGGAGCAGAACGCGCCGATGGCGCCGGGCTTCATGTCGGGCTCACCAATAGCTTTTCCCTCTCTGCCCGGGTCAGCGGACCCTGCAGGCGGCGTCCACATTGCGCAGGTTGTCGAGGATCCGTCGCCTCCGCTCAAACGGTACGATCCTGGGAATCCGGACGCCGGGTCGGACGGATATGTCTCCTACCCCGACATTAACCCCGTCACAGAGATGGTGGACCTGATGGGGGCCACGCGTGCATATGGCCTGAATGGTTCGGCGGTGCAGGCCGAGAAGGGCATGATCGCTTCGGCCCTGGAGATTGCAAAGAGTTAAGTGCAGGCGTAAGCAGCAGGAGATTCCATGTCCACAGCTATCAATTTCGCCTTGAATTCCACCTTGAATTCCGGTATGAGCTCGGTTCTGGAATCGACGGCGGCCACGGGCCCGCTTGGTGGCGCCGCCTCTTCTGCTCCGCTGCTTTCGTTCGGCGGCGCAAGCTCAACGGCGGCCCCGGCTCCATTCTCCGATTTGTTGACCGATGCGGTGGGCCAGGTGAACCAGCTTGAGGCCCAGGCGCAGACCACCGTGCAGGGATTGATGACCGGTTCGGGCGTCGATGTGCATCAGGCCATGATCGCAACGCAAAAGGCAGATATGGCGTTCGAGATGGCGCTGGCGGTGCGCAACAAAGCGGTTCAGGCCTATCAGCAGGTGATAGGGATGCAGTTTTAAGGACAGCCGACAGCCAACAGCGGCCAGTTGAGCCGGACCGCAGGGCTGACAGCTTGGGAAGAGACCAATGCCGACCGGAACACAGTTGGAAAAGAGCGCGCCGGCCAGACCCGGAAACCCGCAGCTTGGCGACCGCCTGGCGGGCTTGTGGGGGCTCAGCCAGGTACGCTGGGCAGAGATGCCGCTGCAGCAGCGCGTCTGGACGGTGATGGCCGGATTGCTGCTCGCCGCTCTCCTCGGCAGCCTGTTCTGGTACAGCCTGCGCACCGACTGGCGCACCCTCTATACAAATCTCGATCCGGACGACGCACGCCAGATGAGCGTGGTTCTCACCCAGGCGCAGATTCCGTTTGAAGTGAGCACCGGCGGCACCGGCATCCTCGTTCCCGCCCCGCAACTGGATAAGGCGCGCCTGGCGACCGCGGCCAAAGGCGCCATCAGGAGCGGGCGATTGGGATTTGAGCTATTCGACAAGCCCAACTGGGTAGGCTCGGAGTTCGACGAGCAGGTGAACTATCAACGCGCCCTCGAAGGCGAACTCGAGCACACGATAGGTACATTGTCGGATATTGAATCGGCGCGCGTGCACCTGGTTCTGATTCACGACTCGCTGTTCCGGGACCAGGAGCGTCCCGCCAAGGCCTCTGTGGTTTTGAAGCTGCGTCATCGCTCCCTGGCCGACGGCGAGGCGGATGCCATCCGCAACCTGGTAGCCTCCGCCGTCGACGGCTTGACCCCCGATCACGTGGTGCTGGTGGACGCATCGGGCAATCTGCCGCTGGGGCCCAAAACCGCCGAAGCCCTCGAGCTGACTGCCGAACAGTCGTTTGAGGAGAAGCTGGTCTCGACGCTCGAGCCGGTCACGGGGATGGGCAATGTGCGCGCTTCGGTGACACTCGACTACAATGACGCCGCTACCGACGAGATTGAAGAAACCTACGATCCCAACCAGACGGTGACCCTCGCCATGCAGCGTACCGAGCAGTCCTCAGGTTCGCAGGCGGTGGCATCCGGTGTCCCGGGAACGGCCTCGAATGCGCCCAACTCCCAGGCGCTGCCGGTCTATCCGCACGAAACCGCGCCGCCGCAAAGCGCGAAATCGGAGTCCAGTAGCTACGGGGTATCGAAGACCACCAGGCACACCGTCGAGAACCCGGGGCAGGTGCGCCGGCTCACGGCGGCCATCGTGGTGAATGATCGGCAAGTGCAGCCGGCGACGAAAGCGTCGGCAGCCGTCTGGAAGCCGCGTTCCGCTCAGGAGCTGCGCGATCTGACCGCGCTGGCCCAGGCGGCAGTGGGCTTTGACGCCAGCCGTGGCGACGTGCTCACGGTTGAAGACATCGCCTTTGAAGACAATCGTGGTCCGGCCCCGGTTGCGTTGCCCGAGAAGCTTCGCGACGATGCCGAGAATTCTCCGCTGCTGTTGAAGTATGCTGCCTTTCTGATCGCTGTTCTCATCGTGCTGGGCTTCGGCGTGCGTCCCGCGCTGCGGCGCGCCACCTCCGCACCCCTACCGCATCCCGCCAAGCCCAGAGAGCTGGCAGCCGCTGCGGCGGCGTTGGCTGCCGAGCCGGCACTGCCGGACCCGGAGCGCGCGCGCAGCCAGGAGATCTATGAACAGGTGACCCAGCAACTCAAGCGCGAACCGACGCAGAGCTCGCGCCTGTTGCAGAGCTGGATTCACTCCGAATAACAGATTGCGGACAGAGGACTCGGATCCCAGGACGAGCACAGCCATTTGACCCGCACACCGACGCACGCTGAGAAGAGGAAGAAAAATTGCCGGAGCAGGGAAGCGAACCCGGAGCAGCGAGGCGGCGCCAATCGGCGGGCATGTCGGGGGTGCGCAAAGCGGCGGTGCTGCTGGTGGCCGTGGGTGAGAATCTGGCTAAGGAGATTCTGCGCTCCCTGCCCGAGGCCGATGTGCAGCGGCTTACCGAGGAGCTGGCCGACCTGCGCGGTATCACGCCGGAGCTCGGGGCGGAGATACTGGAGGAGTTCTGGCAACTTCTGGAAACGCAGAATTTCATGGTTCATGGCGGCCTGGACTACGCCAGCCGGCTGCTGGTCGATGCCTTCGGCAAAGCCCGCGCCGACGATCTGCTGATGTTGGTGCGCCGCTCGCAGGAGGAGGCGCAGGGCAATCTGGCCAAGCTGCAGCGCACCGATCCTGTGCAGCTTGGCAAGCTGCTCGACTCCGAGCATCCCCAGACCATCGCCCTGGTTCTGGCCCATCTTGACCCCCTGCGCGCCTCCCTGGTTCTTGAAAACGTGAGCGAGGAGCACAAGGTCGTTGCCATTCAGCGATTGGCGGAGATGCGCCAGTTTTCGCCGGAGATGGCGCAAAAGGTGGCGCATATTCTGCATCGGCGTCTGGAAAGCATGGGGGATACGGCGCGCAAGAGCTACTCCGGATTCAAGGCCGTCGCTGACTTGCTGAACCGGCTGAATGCGGAGGAGACCAAACACATTCTGGAAACCATCGAGGAGGGGCAGCCGGAACTGGCGCTGAGCATTCGCAACCTGATGTTCACCTTCGAGGACCTGATCACTGTGCCTGCGGCCACCATTCGCGAGATCGTCTCCGGCGTCGACAAGCGGCAACTGGCGCTGGCCCTGCGCGGCGCCAACGAGGAACTGCGGGCGCAGATCTTCAAGGCCATGAGTTCGCGGGCCGTGGAGATGCTGAAGGAAGACATGGAAGTTCTGGGTCCGGTTCGTTCGCGCGAAGTTGCAGCGGCGCAGCAGGAGATTCTCAGCCTGGCCCGGCGTCTGGAAGCCGAGGGCAAGGTGATTCTGAAGCTCGAGACCGGCGACGAGATGCTGGCCTGACCGGGAATGTGGAATCGTCTCTGACAATTTACGAACCTGGATGCGCTTCAACCTGAATTCGTGAATCTGAATGCGCGAGTCCGGATACGTGAAGCAGGATGCGCGAATCAGGATGCGCGAACCCGTATACACGAATCGGGATGCGCGAACCAGGATGCGCGAACCCGGCGGCAGGAGTCCGGAAAGGGGCAGCAGTGGGAGCAGGCGGATCGAACCCGTTCGGCTGGGTCGAGCAGCAAACCGAGAGCTTTGAGTACTTCGAGAGCTCCGACACCCCTTTTGTCCCTTCCTGGAATGGGTGGGACAATGCGCCGGATGCTGCTGCCGCAGCAGGCGCTACCGCGGCCACCGGCAACCGTTCGGATCGCGAAAAGCCAATGTCTGCGGACAAGGCGGCAGATTTGGAGCGGCGCCTGGCCGAGGAGACGCGGCGCTCATTCGAGGCCGGCCGGGCGCGTGGTATTCAAGAAGGGCGAGCGGCGGAGCGTGAGGAGCGCGCGGAGTCTCTGCAGGCCGAGGGCCAGGGTAGAATCCGCCAGGCCGCAGCGCAGCTCGAGAATTTTGCCCGGGATCGGGAGCAGTACTTCCATGCGGTGGAACCGGAGGTGGTGCGGCTGGCGCTGGCGGTGGCGGCGCGCATCCTGCGCCGCGAGGCCATCGGCGATCCTCTGCTGCTGATGGGGGCGGTGCGCTCGGCGCTGGGCCAGGTCTCGGGATCGACCGAGGTGCGCCTGCATGTGCCCGCCGCCGAGCTCGATCTGTGGACCCAGGCGATGGCTCTCGTGCCCCATCTGGCTCAGAAACCCGCCGTGCTGCCCGGCCCGGGGATAACGCTGGGCGAATGCCGGATAGAAACCACGCTGGGAACGGCCGATCTGGGCGTGCGCGCGCAGTTGGCGGAGATGGAGCGGGCGTTGCTGGGGGATGCGGCCGGCGGTGAGGGTTTCGACTCCCGGCCCTTGGGCCGCGAGCTCCCGGCTGCCGCTGCGGAGGCTGGCCGGTGACGGCGCTGCTTCAGCAGTATGTCGCCCGCGTCGAGCGGCTCCAGCCGTGGCGCTGGCAGGGCCGCGTGCTTGAGGCGGTTGGGCAGACCATCGAGTCGGCGGGCCCGCTGGCTTCGGTGGGAGAGTGCTGCGAGATCACCGATGGTGCAGGCCGCCGGCACCTGGCGGAGGTGATCGGCTTTCGCGGTTCAAGCGTGTTGTCCATGCCTCTGGAATCGACGGAAGGCATACGCTTTGGCGACCCGGTCGAGGGGCTGGGCGTTCATGCCGAAATTCTCGTAGGACCGGCGCTGATGGGCCGGGTGGTCAATGCTCTGGGGCTTCCCATCGACAGCGGTCCGACGCTACCCGCGGCCAAGGCCATGCCCCTAGAAGGAGCGGTGCGGCCGGCCCTCGACCGGGTGCCGATCCGCGTGCCGCTGGGCACCGGGATTCGCGCCATCGACGGGCTGCTCACGGTGGGGCGCGGCCAGCGCGTCGGCATCTTTGGCGGGTCGGGCGTGGGCAAAAGCACCCTGGTGGGTATGATGACGCGCAACAGCGAGGCCGATGTGACGGTGGTTGGCCTGGTGGGTGAGCGCGGGCGCGAGGTAGGAGAATTTCTGAATGACTCGCTGGGCGCAGAAGGACGGGCGCGCTCGGTCGTGGTGGTGTCGACGTCCGATGAATCGCCGCTCAAGCGCATGAGAGGCGCGCTGGTGGCGACCACCATTGCAGAATATTTCGCCGCCCAGGGCAAGCACGTTTTGCTGGTGCTCGACTCGCTCACGCGCTTTGCCATGGCGGCCCGCGAGATCGGCCTTGCGGCCGGCGAGCCGCCCACAGCGAAAGGCTATACGCCGTCTGTATTTACGCGATTGGCGAAGCTGATCGAGAGAACCGGGCAGTTCAGCTCGGGCTCGATCACCGCATTCTATTCGGTGCTGATGGAGGGCGACGACCAGCAGGACCCGCTGGTGGACGCGGTGCGCTCGCTGCTGGACGGCCACATCGTTTTGTCCCGTTCGCTGGCTGCGGAGGGCTGGTATCCGCCGATTGCGGTGCTGGACTCGATCAGCCGGCTCATGCCGGCCGTCACTCAGCCGGAACATCGCGGCCAGGCCGCGCTGGTGCGCAAGCTCATGGCCGTCTACGCGCGCTCGGAGGATCTTGTCCGCATCGGCGCCTACAAGCCGGGGTCGGACGCGGAACTGGATCGCGCCCTGGAGGCGCGCGCCGCCCTGCGCGGATTTCTGACCCAGCGTGCTGAGGAGCGGGCGTCACTTGCGGACGGCGTGCAGAGGCTGCGCGCGCTCTCCGCGGAGATTTGAGTCGTGGCCGTCTCCCGTGCCCTGCGCCGCCTGCTCAGTGTTCTCGAGCTCGAAGAGGAGCAGGCGCACGTGGCATTGGAGCGCTTGCTTGGTGAATTGCGCCGGCTTGAGGCAGGGCGCTCGGTTGCCATGGAGCGGGAGCGCGCAGGACGGCGTCTGGTGGCGGCCAGCGCCGCCAGCGGGGAGATGGTAGACCGGCTGGCCGGCATTGAAGAAGGGCGGACGGCCCGGCGCCTGGCCGGCCTTCTGAAGATGCGAATCGCAGAGGTAGCCAGGCAGGCAGCCGCGCGGCGTGAGGCCTTCCTGGCCAAGCGCGTGGAGCGGCAACAGGTTCAAACCCTGATTGAAGAGGCGCAGGCAGCGGAGGCGGCCGAGGCTGGCCGACGCGAGCAGCAATCGACCGACGAGTGGTTTTTAGGCCGCAGGCGTCAGGCGGCCGGGTCCAGAGAAGTGCGGGAGCAGTGCAGGGCGGCGTCGGGCGCAGGCGGGCGCGAGGCCCATGCGAAGAAAAGCTAGGGCCATGGCCTCTCCCGAAATGCTATGCCCCGGATTCGATCCCCTGAATGTTTGGCGAGCTCGGGAAGCGACAAATCTTTCGCGAGCTCAGGAAGCGACGGCCCTGCGCACAAGAGCTACGTGACTTCAGGAAAAGCCGTAAGCTTGCCGGCTGCGAGGCGCCATTCGGAATCGGGAAACGCGCGCCTCCAACTCTGACAGTCTTCTAACCTGCTCCCCGTCGCTTTGGCACGCCTTCTGCATTGTCCCTTTGCATGACGGCTTCCATCGGAGTTGATCTCGAGACGTTCGGGCGCGGCGGCCTTGCGAGCGCCGGGCTTCAGAGCGCCGGGCTTCAGAGCGGCCGATTTCGACTGGGCCAGTTGCCCGGGACGCACCCAAGCGAAGCCGGGGCGCGCGGGGCAATTTCTGCGAGCCCGTTGAATGCTGCCCAGATTAAATCTGCCACGGGATGGCACGACTCGGGCAGCGCGGCGGCCAACCCGGAGAGTTTTCAGTCGCGTTGGCAGGCGACGCTGGCGGACCTCGGCGCGGGGAGCGCGAAGGCGGATGGTGAGGCTGTGCAAGATGCCTCTGCCGCCCCGGCAACGGAGACAGGAACGGAAGCGGGTTCGGCGGCGGGTTCGGCGGCGGGGGTATGGAACCACAGCATGGCCGGCGTCGATCAGGCGGCCGGCGGAACTCAGATTGAGGTGACCACTCGCGGCCGAAACGTTCTTCCCACGGCTGAGGGTTCGGCCACAGCTCCGGCTACGGTGCTGAATGCAGTGCAGATTGAACCACCTACCGATGCCAAGCCGCATCTGGGGGAAATGGCCAGGACATCTTCCAGTCAGGGCAACGCGGAAACGGGACGCAAGCGGGCCAAGGAAACCAGCGCGCCTGCCATGGCAGCGGGCTTCGTGGTGCTGGGGGGCCAGTCCGACCCCATGGCCGCTGCGATTGCCACTTCAGCGATTGCTGGGAGTGCGGCTGGACCGAACGCAGCCATCGAACACAAACAAACTGCGGACTCGTCTTTGAACGCTCTCACGCAGGATTCTTCTGACGTTTCTTCCTCTGCAACCATTGTCCGGCAGAACGGTCCCACTCATCGCGCATTCGAGCCCGTGAGCCATGCGGCAATGACGGTTACGAGCGCCGGCGCCAAGCCTGGAAGCGTAGTGGGCACTCCGTCGCAGGATGGAATTGTCGAGATGGATCCGAGGCCGGATGCGCCAGGTCCGGGTGCAGAAGCGAATTCCGCCGACGAGCGAGTTCTGTCCGCGCAGCATGCGGCAGGCACCGCTTCTGACGCGTCCCTCGGACCGGGCCCAACCGATATTAAGGATGATCGTCAGTCCGGAATAACCGCGCCTGCCAGTCCTTCCGCAGCAAACGGCGTCGATCAGTCTCGGCAAGCGGCTCAGTCACCGGCAGGCGCGGATTCTGTGCAAGCTCCGGCGCTAGCTGCCGCGGCGGCCAATCCTTCCCGGGAGCAGGTTGCTCCCGCGCGGGACCACAAATTAAGCCAGATCTCTGCATCGGCAGTTCATGCAGCTGGTGCGCCGTCCTTTAGCGCCGCGGATGCCTCGCAAGTGGCACGTAACTCGGCGGGAGCTTCAGCCGCAGGGCAGGCTCTGAACCGGGCATCGGCGGCCGCGGGAGTTGCGTCGCGAGGCCCAGATGCGCGCGAGACCTTTGCCGCCCTCGATGCCGAGCCGGGAGCGGGGGCGCCGAGCTGGATTCATGCCGGGCCGCAGCAGGCTGAAGCCGGCTTCCAGGATCCTGCCCTGGGCTGGGTCGGGGTGCGGGCGGACCTCGGCGCGGGGGGCATTCACGCTGCAATTCTACCGGGTTCCGATGAAGCCGCCAGCTTGCTGGGCGGGCATCTGGCAGGCCTCAATGCGCACCTTGCCGCTGAACAGATTCCGGTCGACTCGCTGCGCGTGGTCACTCAAACCGGGAGCGGGAGTTCGGGCGCAGACTACGGCGGAATGCCAAGCGGCCAGCAGGGAACCGCATATCAGGGCCAGGGACAATCTCCAGAACAGGGTGCGACCTCGTTGAGCGGCGTGGGCGCACAGTCGCAGCGACAAAGCGTCTTCGAGAATGGCGGGGACAGTTTCGGAGCAGACCAAGCCGGGCACATGCCCGTGGAGCAAATGTTGCCGGCCTCGGCCAGGTACATCTCAGTCGTGGCTTAGTTACCGAATGACCGGCGCCGCGCCGGGGAACCGAGAGCAGTTGCAGCAATCGAACAGGAGGGAAATATGGCGGCAGCAGCAGGACTTCTGAATCACCAATCCGTGGCGCACCCGATGGCCACCCCGATGACCAGCTCCTCCTCAGGAACCAATGGATCGGGTTCGAGCAGTTCGGCGAGCGACGATTCGGCGACCATCTCGGCCAACGATTTTCTTACCTTGCTGGTCACCGAGATGCAGAATCAGGATCCCACTGCCGACACGGATCCTAACGAGTACATCAATCAACTCGTTCAATGTAAACAGCCTGGAGCAGCTGATCGACATCAACCAGACGCTGACCACGGCCTATGGCACTTCGGGGACGACTTCGACCGATGCGTCCGCGTCGGATGGATCCGCATCGCCGCAAGCTCACAGCGCGGCGGCCGGCCCCCTGGCAGGCGCCGCAACTGCGACCTCATCCGCAGCTACAGCGGAGTCACACGGCTGCCGAGTCAACCCGACCGGTGGTGCAGACTCCCGGTAACCTCGGCATGCCTTCCGCCAATTCCAGCGCCCAGTTCGTGGCGCATTCGCTGGGCGGGCGCACGCGGGCGCATCCCGCTACGGCGCCGCCCGCACTTCCCTGAGGAGTTTTCGCCGCCGGCCATCTGGTCTGCGCCCAATTTTGAACCGCACTGAGAGGAAAATTCGATGGCAAGCTTTTCGATTCCGCTGACAGGACTCAATGCTGACTCGACCGCATTGAATGTGATCGCCAATGATCTCTCCAACATGAATACAACGGCGTTCAAGTCGCAGTCGGTCAACTTTTCCGATCTGTTTTATCAGCAGATCGGGTCCACCGGCTCGGGCGATCCGATCCAGGTGGGCGCTGGAGCCGAGGTCGGCTCCACATCGACCGACTTTACCACTGGCACGCCGAGTTCGACCGGCGTCAATACCGATGTGGCCCTTGATGGCAATGGCTTCTTTGTGGTGGGCAACGGCGACGGAGCTATGAGTACAGCCGCGCGGGCGACTTCTCACTGGACTCGAACGGAAATCTTGTCACTTCGAACGGATTAAACGTGATGGGCTATCCGGCGACGAACGGCGTAGTCAACACCAATGCTCCGCTGACGGCCATCAGTCTTCCTGTGGGCACGGTGGAGGCGCCGCAGGCCACCACCACCATGAGCATGACCGGCAATCTGGATTCCGCAACTGCATCGGGCACGAATTTTCCGGCGACGGTGACGGTCTACGATTCGCTGGGCGAAGCCCACAACGCGACGGTAACCTATACGCCGGGAGCCGCTGCCAATACCTGGGATTATTCGGTCTCGCTGCCGGCGGCTGACTATTCCGTCGCGGGCGGCAATACGGTACCCGCGGCGATTACCGGAACCCTCGGCTTCGACGCCAACGGCAACTTAACCACCGTGACTCCGGGAGGAGGCGCTGCGGAGACCGTGGGCACCGCGGCCGGCGATGTCTCTTCAATCGCGCTGAACCTCAATCCCGCCGCCACCAATGTTCTGACTGACGGAGCCGCGGGTCTCAATATCCAGTGGAATCTGTTGAGCCCGAGTGGCACGCCGACCATCACCCAGGTAGCAACGGCATCGGACATGGGCACGAATACGCAGAATGGTTATACCGGCGGCGATTATCAGAGCTTCACCATCAGCTCGAACGGGACGGTGACCGCCAGCTACTCCAACGGGCAGACGGAGAACGTGGGGCAACTGGCGCTGGCCAACGTGACCAATCTGCAAGGGCTCGCCCTGCTCGGCAACGGCGATTACGCGACCACTCAGGCCAGTGGGACGGCGTCGGTGGGCGTCTCCGGGACCGCCGGTTTGGCAACCATGGAGGATGGCGCCCTGGAATCCTCGAACGTAAACATCTCCGATGAATTCTCGCAGCTCATCGTTGCGCAGCGCGCCTTTGAGGCCAACGCCAAGTCCGTCACTACCTTCGACACAGTCACCCAGGACACCATCAACATGGTGCATTGACGCTTAGGATCGTCAATGCGGGGAGGCGGCCGGGCAGGTCGCCTTTTGCTCATCGTCCGGCTGGAATTTCAATGAACAGGCCTTTGCTCTGCGCCAGCACCGTGCCCTGCGCATTCAGAATCCGGGCCTCGCTCCAGTGCTTGCGGCCTTCGCTGCGTGTGACCCGGCCCTCGATGCGCAGGGGCGTGACAGAGGGAACCGGGCGCAGGTAATCGACTTCCATGTGCCGGGTCATGGCGGTAAAGCCGCGCGCGCGCACGGACTTGCTCATGGCTTCGTCCAGCAGCGTGGCGATAATGCCGCCGTGCAGCAGGCCGGGGTGTCCTTCGAAGGTAGCAGGCACGCTGGGCATGCACACCACCGAGCGATCGGCGGCCAGAAAAAAGTCGAGGCTGCAGGCCGCCGGCGTTGGCCGGACCGCAGCCGAAGCAGCGGTTCTGCGCCTTGTGCCCCAGCGGCGTGAGTTCTTCTCTTCGATTCGCGTCACTTCGTCCTCCTTGCACTTCATCTTGCGTCACGCTCCAGCGCCGGCGCTTAATCGAACCTGGAACACGGCGCTGCCGTGCGCCGGCAAGGTGACGGAAATCTCCTTCGACTCCTTGGTCTCCGAGTCGTCCCAGGCGTTCTGCCCCGAGTGTTTGGCGCCATCAAGGCCGAGCTGCTTCCACGTGGTGTGCAGCGTCACCGGCTGCTCGCATCGAGATTAAAGAAACCGAAGTATTCCGCATACCCGCGCGCGCCCGGCTCATTGATCGTGGCCCGCCAGACGCGGGCGTTTTCAAATCCGGGCCCAAGCGTGGAGGTATCCACAGGGCGGCTATAGGTGGCGTTCTGGTTCATGAACAGCAGGTCCTGGTTATTCATCAGCGAGCGGGTCAGGTCGTCGAGCTTGGTCAGGTTGGCGCCCATGATCAGCGGCGAGCGCGCGATGGCCCAAAGCGCAAATTCGGTGCGCTGCTCATCGGGCGTTTCGCGGCTTTGCCGCGCCGTCGCCCCAGCCGGGGTTCGGGCCCAGCCAGCCTTCCGGCAGCATGTCGGCGTCGGGCCAGCTGCCGGGGCCGGTGTAGGGATACCATTTGGCCAGCAAGTCGAAGGCTTCGCGAATGCCGTGACGGAAAATTGCCTTTGCCCGGCGCATGGTCAAATCCAGCCGTCCCAATGGTCGTCGCTGATGCGCCACATCTGTGCCGACTGCTGAATCTCCGCTGCATGGTCCAGGGCCGTAGGTCCGGGCGAAAGGCTGAGCAGGATGGGCCGTCCTGTCTTGCGAATGGCCGCGGCGATCTGGCGAATTTCGGTGGGTCGGTAAGGATTGGTGGCAGATGCAGTCGGTCTTGAGAAAATCCACGCCCCACGACGCATAGAGGCGCAGCATGGAATCGTAGTAGGCCTGGCCTGCGGCGTTGTCGGCCACGCCGTAGTTGCCGTCATCCCACGGGCAGGTGGCAGTGGTATCGGCTGCGTCGGCGGCGTGGAAGCTGCTGCCCGCAATCGGCATGTTCGCCTCGACTGCCTGGCGCGGAATGCCGCGCACAATGTGAATGCCGAACTTGAGCCCCTGCGCGTGCACCCAGTCGGCCAGCGCCCGGAAGCCCGCGCCGTTGGCCGCGGACGGGAAGCGGGCCGCATCGGGAATCAGCAACCCATTCGCGTTCAACTGGTATTTGCGCTCGGCGAGGTTGTCGCCGTCGGGATTCGCCATGTACCAGCCCTCGTCGATCGACCACATACTTCCATCCGAACTGCTGCATTCCGGCCAGCACCGTCGCATTGGCCTTGAACTGGCTCTCGTCGATGGTGAACCCGTAGGCATCCCAGCTATTCCAGCCCATGGGCGGCGTGGGAGCGACTTGCGCACGCGCCGGGAAGCGCTGCGAGCGCAAGAAGACACAAAAGCAACGAGAGCGAAGAACCGATTCCGGGACATGGCTACACATATATCACGTGCGCCACGGAGAACGCAGTTGTTGCGGACGCCCGGCGGCCTGACAGCCCGTCAACCTCCCCAACCGGTGCGGGCAGTATCCTGTTCAAAGCCGCAGCCGCCGGAACGCCGGCCAACAGGCAGAACAGGGGAGTGTCCTTGATGGGGCGTGCATCGCGATCGCAAATTTTGTTGGCGTGTTGCGCGCTTCTTGGTTCGCCGTATCTGCAATCGGTGCGCGCGCAGGAGCCTGCGGTCACCGCGCTGATGGTGAGCGATATCCATTTCGAGCCGTTCTGGGATCCGGCCAAGGCGCCAAAACTCGCCGCCGCCCCAGCCAGCCAGTGGAGCGCCATCCTGGCCGCTCCGGACTCCTCCAATCGCGCACAGCGCTTCGCGGAGTTGCAAAATAGCTGCAATGCCAGAGGGGCCGACACGTCCTATGCCCTGTTCCGATCGAGTCTGAACGCCATGCGCATCCATGTTGCCGACGCCGCATTTATTACCCTGAGCGGCGATCTGATGGCACACGAGTTCACCTGCAAGTTCAACGCAGTTTTTCCTCGCGCCAGCACTTCCGACTACATGGATTTTGCCGTCAAAACCGTTGCTTTTGTCGAATTCGAGCTTCATCGTACGTTTCCTAACGCCGTGCTATTCACGGCCCTGGGTAACAACGACTCCGGCTGCGGCGACTACCATCTTGACGCGCATGGCCGCTTTCTGCGCGACGTGGCCGCCGTGGTTGCCCCCGATCTAGGCATACCGCAAGCGGAACAGTCCCAGGTGCTTGCTACCTTCGCGGCCACCGGCGATTACAACGTGCCCATGCCCGCGCCCTTCAATCAGGCGCGCTTGATTGTGCTCGACAATCTCTTCATGTCGAACCGTTACGCCACCTGTTCGGGTTCGCCAGACCCGAAACCAGCCGCAGATCAGATCGCATGGCTGCGCGAGCAGCTTCAGGCGGCACGCCGCAACCACCAGAAGGTGTGGGTAATGGCCCATATTCCTCCCGGCGTCGATCCTTACTCCACGGCGCGCAAGATGCGCGATGTATGCGGCGGCGAGAAGGCGGAGATGTATCTGGCCTCGGACGCCCTTGCCAATACGCTGGCGGAATTTGGCGATGTGATTCGTCTGGCCATCTTTGCCCACACCCACATGGATGAGTTGCGTTTACTCGAGCCCGCGGCCGGTGCATCGGCTGCCCGGCTGCCGGTAGTAGTCAAAATGGTCAGCTCCATTTCTCCGGTCGATGGCAATAATGCCTCCTTCACCGTGGCGCGCGTCAATCCAGCCACAGCCGAACTCATCGACTACCGGGTGTACGCGGCCTCGAACCAGACCGGCACAGGCACCACGTGGTCAAAGGAATACGATTTCGCAGGCACTTATCACGAGCCTGCATTTACGGCATCAACGGTCGAGGATCTCATCGCCAGATTCCGTAGCGATAGTACTGCGCAAACCCAAGCGAGCCAGAGCTATCTGCGCAATTATTTTGTGGGCGACCGCTCGGCCCTGCTCACACCATTCTGGCCGCAGTACGTGTGCGCGCTCGCGAACTCAACCGCGGAGGCCTACCGCTCCTGCGTATGTTCCGGCGCAAAGTGAGTACCCCCTTGCAGACGCCGCTCGCCCGCGCTGCGATAAGCTGATGCGGAGGGAGTGGTATGCGGCTGGCGCGTTCCCTGGCAATTGGCTGTGCATGGTTGCTGCTGACGGCAGCGGCAAGTGCGCTGCTTCCTGCGCAGGTGAATGCGGCCGCAACCGCCGAGAGCGCGCGCAATTCGGACTGGGCGCAGGGGCGGCCTTACGTTGTGCTCGTCTCGCTTCACGGTTTTCGCTCCGATTACCAGGATTCCGCCAAGAATCTGCTGGCCATGGGCAGGCACGGTGCCCGGGCGCCGCAGGGAATGCTGCCCGGCTATCCCGCCTCCTCCTGGTCCAATGAGTTCACCGTGATCACCGGCCTCGATCCAGGGCACAACGGAATCGTGGCCGACGCCTTCATGGATCCAGGCCGGCAGGCGAGCTTCAATGCCGGCGAACCCGAGGCCGCAGCAGACGCTTCCTGGTACAGCGGCACGCCTTTGTGGAGCGTGGCCGAAGGGCAGGGGATGCGCACCGCCTGCATTGGTTGGGCCGGTTGCACCGCGCAGATTGCGGGACATCGACCCACCTATCTCGGTCAACACGATCAGGAAGCCGCGGAAGAGATTCGGCAGATTCTTGCCTGGCTTCATCTGCCCGCGGACCAACGCCCGCACTTCATTGCCGCACAGTTTGCCGAGCCGGGCGAAAGCGCACTGAAGTTTGGCCCCGATGCGCCGGAGACGCGAGCTGCGGTGCGGCAGATCGATCTTCAGATTGGTAGACTTCGCGCCGACCTCGACGCCATGCATCTGCCCCTCGACCTGGTGGTGGTGAGCGATCACGGATTTGCCAAGCCCGACGGAGGTTGGATCACGCTCGATCAGTTGGCCGACCTGAGCGGGTTCGAAATCGCCGGCACGCTTCTCTATGCAAACACCGAGGCGGATCGCGAGCGCGTCTACAACCAGCTCAAGAAAGCTACGTCGGAGTTTGTGGTTTACCGGCTCAAGAATCTGCCCGCCAACCTCCGCGATCGCAATGCGCGCATGGGCGATCCGGTCATCGTGACGACCGGCCCCTACGCAATCCGCGCCCACGCCCCGAAGGGAGCAGCCGATGCGCCGCCCCGCGCAGTGGCCGGCTTCGACGCGCGCCTCGTGCCGCAAATGAAGGGCATCTTCTTCGCGGCCGGACCGGATATAGTGGAGGGAAGAACCGTTGCGCCCGTTCAGGAACGTGAATCTCTACCCATGGCTCGCACACCTTCTGGGCCTCACTCCGCCCAAAACCGATGGCAGCCTGAATATTCTGTCGGGGACCCTGCGCGACAACGGCGATGAAACCGGGAAGTGAAGGAGCAAGCACGCATGAGCGTGGTACTGGGAATTGATGGTGGCGGCACCAATACGCGCGCCGCTCTTCTTAGCCGACGGCAAATTGATCGCCAGCGGCCAAAGCGGATCGATCAAGCGCCTGCGCGTGGGCGCTGAAGTTGCAGAAGCCAATCTCCGCGCGCTGCTCACGGATGTCTGCCTAAAGTCCGGCATCAAGCGCGTGGACGCGGCCTGTTGCGGAGTGGCCAGCGCCACGATGCCCGGCATTCACCGAGTGGATTACGGCCGTATTCGACGATTTCGGCGTGCAGCGTTCAGAGGTGGTGGGCGACGAGGTGATCGCGCTGGACGCAGCCTTTCACGGCGGACCGGGAATTTTGCAGATTGCCGGAACCGGCACCAATACCATCGGGCGCGCCGCCGATGGATCGCGCGAGTCTGCCGGCGGGTGGAGTTCACGCCTCGGCGACGAAGGATCGGGCTACTGGATCGGGCTGCATTCGGTGCGCCGCGCCCTCCATGCCTACGATCGCGAAGAGCCGCAGGGCGTTCTCGACCGAGTTGGCGAAATCTGGGGTACGCCGACGATCGATGAGCTGATCAACGTAGGCGATGCCACGCCCGGTCCGGACTTTGCCGCGCTTGCGCCCGCCATCAACGAACTCGCCGAGGCCGGCGACCCGGTCGCCCTCGGCGTTCTGAAACAGGCTGCCGCCGACCTGACCGCGTTCGTGCTCCTGGTGCGCTCCAAGCTCAAGCGCAAGCACAATATCGCTGGAGAAGTTCCGGTGGCGTGGACGGGCAGCGTGATTGAGAAGATGGCCATCGTGCGCGAGGCCTTCTTTGCCGGCCTCAAAGCCGGCGCACCGGAGATGCCGGTGAATCAGTCGGCAACGGTTTCATTAGAGGGAGCTGTCTGGCGCGCCGAGCGGCTGGCAAAGCAGTAATCCAGTCCCTGACTGCTTGATGGGCGCAAAGTTTGGGGGCCCCAGGTCTCGTTTTTGGGCAATGAATTACCTGGCTAACTCAGCGGCTTGATTAACCAGCCGGGAGGGCCAGCCGATGCGGACAAGCATCCCGTCCGGTCCGCATATCCCCACCTCGTAGAGGCCCCATTGGCGATGGCGCAGGACGCCGCCGGGACGGATAATCAGATCTTCCACTCGCGCGGCGATGGCATCCACTTCTGGCGTGCGAATGAAAACACCGAACGGATTGTTATCCTCCGGTACGCGCCAGGGGCCGGTTCCCGCCTGGGTCAGGTGTACTTCGCAGTTCCAGCCAGTCATGATGATGTAATTGGCATCACCGCCCGTGCAAGCAAAGCCGAGACGTTCCCAAAACGAGATCGCGGCAGCCAGGTCGTTGCTTGGGACGATCGCAAAGGCACCCACTTGCGGAATCTCGGACATCTGTCTGCTCCTCAGTAGGAGAGCAGAATATCGCACTTGAGGTGTCTCCAAGAATGCGCGGCCGGAGTGGGCTCATGGAAGCTCCCCGGTTAGCCACTCAATTGAGTGCTCGCTTTTGAGACTTTGCATCTCGCCGAGCGCACTCCCTCAGGGCGCCTGCCCGTTGACGATGGAACCAAGCAATCTTCCCGCCGCATCCACGGCCACCAGGTTCGCCGGTTGGCCGATTGCGATCGATCCGACACTGAAGCCGGTCATCGCCGCCGGGTTCACCGTGAGCAGGCGCAAGCGCCTTTTCCAACGGCGCGCCCGTGAACTCCAAAAAATTGCTGAGCGCGCGGTCCAGCGTGAGCACGCTGCCCGCCAGCACGCCGCGCGCCATGGCGCGCCCATTGGCCACCTGCACGGCAAATCCGCCCAGCTGATATTCGCCATCGGGCATGCCGGTGGCGCTCATGGCGTCGGTCACCAGAATCGCGCGCTGCTCGCCCTTGGCCCGCCACCACAGCTTCACCATCTCCGGCGCGTTGTGGATGCCGTCGCAGATCAGCTCGGCATACAGGCGATCGTCGGTCAGCACGATGCCCAGAATGCCCGGCTCGCGATGGTCGAGCGGCCGCATGGCGTTGAAGGTGTGCGTGGCGCTCACGGCTCCGGCCGCAATGGCGGCGCGCGTCTCCGCGGCCGTCGCATCGGAGTGGCCCAGCGAAACGCGTACACCGCGCGCCGTGGCGTGGGCGGCCAGTTCCACGGCGCCGGGCAGCTCGGGCGCCAGCGTCATCAGCCGAACCTGGCCCTCGGCGGCATCGAACAGCCGGTCGAAGGTGGCGATGTCCGGCGCCAGCAGATGTTCGGCTGGCTGCACGCCGCGCTTGGCGTGCGAAAGAAACGGTCCCTCGAGGTGAATTCCCACCGGGCGCGCGATCTTTTCGTTGTTGGGAGCAGATCGGGCTTCTCGATGAGCTTGGCCAGCCCCTCCACGGCGCGCAGCGTCGCGTCGAGCGGAGCGGTCACGGTGGTGGCCAGAAAATTTGCCGTCCCGTGGCGGGCCAGCAGCGCGCCAATGGCCGAGAGCGCCTCGGGCGTGGCTTCCATCACATCGTGTCCGGCCGCGCCGTGAAAGTGGATGTCGAAAAAAGCCGGGGCGAGCGTCGCGCCCGGGAAATCGAGGCCAGCGCTCTCCGCGGCTTCGCCCGCAGCGCGACTGCGGATGGAGGCGATGCGCCCGTCTTCGATTTCAATGACAGGATGAGGGAGCAGGGGGCGCCGTCCCAGAGACGCTCTGCGGTCAGCAACGTGCGCATGATGGGATTCATCTATCGCGCATCTGCGCATCCCAAGCCTGAACAGGCAAAGCGCGGCCATGCAGAAAGAGGCAGCTTAGCGGTACTTCCGCAGCACGCCGAGGACCCGGCCCTGGATGGCGACCTGGGCGGCCGGAACATAGATGGGCTCCATCTCCACATTCGAGGGCTGCAGGCGCACCACATTGCCCTCGGGATAAAAGCGCTTGAGCGTGGTTTCCGAGCCATGAACCAGCGCCACGACAATCTCGCCCTGGCGCGCCGTCCGGGTTCGCTCCACCAGCACGTAGTCGCCGTTGATAATGTGCTCGTCGCGCATGGAGTCGCCGCGCACCTCGAGGGCAAACACGTCGCGATTGCCCACCACGTCGTGCAGCGAGATGGTCTCCGGCGTCTCCATCGTCTCCACCGGCAGTCCGGCGGCGATGCGCCCGGCCAGCGGCAGCTTGGTGCTGGAGCGGGTGCGCGAGCCGGGCGGCAGAAGGTCGATGGAGCGGCTGCGGTTGTGCACCCGGTCCAGCAGGCCCTTCTTTTCAAGGTTGGTGATGTGCTTGTGCACCGTGGCCAGGCTCTTCAGCCCCATGCCGCGCGCAATCTCTTCAAACGACGGGGAATAGCCGTTGCGCGCGACAAACGACTCCAGGAAATCGAGAACTTCTTTTTGCCTGCGTGTGACAGCCATGGGCGCATTATAGCGAATAAAAAGCGAACTGCAACAACTCTTTTTTTGCATGGAGGGAAACTCTTTGGTTAACACGCCCATTGAGGCCGGGATAACCCAGATCGCGAACCAGTAGCCATCTCCAGCCGAGCCCCGCTCTACAATCGAGTCATGACACATGCCCCGATCATGGAGACATTTCCCGTCGGCCCTTTGCAGTGCAACTGCACCATTCTCGGCGATGAGCAGACCGGCGAGGCCATCGTCATCGATCCCGGCGACGAGATTGGCCGCATCCAGCGCCGGCTGCGGGAGCACGGACTCAAGCTGAAGCAGATTCTCATCACCCACGCCCACATCGACCACGTGGGCGGCGCGCTCAAGCTGAAGCGCCTCACCGGCGCTCCCATCTTCATGAACGAGAACGATCTGCCGCTGCTCCATGCATGGAGATGCAGGCCGCCTGGCTGGGCATCGCGCCGCCGGAGACCGCGCCTCCCGACGGCGCCCTTAGCCAGGGGCAGCGGGTGGGCTTGGACCGCTATCCGGCCCAGGTCCTGCACACGCCCGGCCACACCCAGGGGTCGGTCTGCCTGCATTTCGCGCCGCTCAAACTGCTGGTGGCCGGAGACACGCTGTTTGCGGGCAGCATCGGCCGCACCGACCTGCCGGGCGGCAACTTTCGCCAGATCATCGACTCCATCCACGGCCAGCTGCTGACGCTCGCGGAGGACACCCGAGTACTCCCCGGCCACGGTCCTGAAACCACCATGGCGAGGAGCGGGAGATCGAATCCGTTCCTGCAGTCGAAGTAAGTCCGAAGAGCGTTGCCGCCAATCTTGCGCAGCATCATGCGAGTTGCCATCAATCTCTAAAGTGAAACTTCATGCCCGCTCGCATTTTGGTTACTACCTTGGTCCGTTCCTAAATAGTCAACCAGGGTGGTTACGCCCGTGCGAAACTCGGCCTCAGGGGCAAGCAGGCTCGTCACTAACCAGCCAGCCTCCGGCATTCCGAAGAAATACCCGGGATGAACCCATACGCCGCGCTCAAGCAGCGCCAGCACCGTCTGCTCGTCCGGCTGCAGAGCCGGAATGCGGAGCACCGCGTACCAGCCGCCCTCCACCTGCAGGCGCTGGACAGCCGGCAGACGCGGCAAGCTGCCGGTCCAGCTCGGCCAGGTTCGTCTTTACCCGAGCGATAATCTGCTCGCTGGATCTTTGCGCGGTCTTCGAGCCATGCCGGCAGAGCGCACTGGACGGGCGCGTTCATCGACAGAAACGTGTCGGCGATTACCTCCAGCCGGTCCAGCGCCTGCTCCCGCTCCGGTCCCGTCGCCGCGATCCATGCGGCCTTCATCTGGGGCAGGCCGGCGATCTTGCTCAGCCCGCTCACCACGAAGACCGGCACGTCCTCAAGACCTGAAGCAAAACTCGAATATTCACCCTCAAAGCCATAGTCCAGAAAGACTTCATCCACAATCAGCGACAGGTGGAATTCGCGGCACAGCGCCGCCAGCTCCGTAGCCTCCCAGGTCTTGGTAAAGTGCCCCGTCGGATTATTGGGATGGACGATGACAAGCGCCCGCGTCCGTGCGGTGATGGCGCGGCGTAGTTCCCCCACATCGATCTGCCAGCCGTGGTCGTAGACCAGCGCAGCCGGTTTCAGCCGCACATCGTCGAGCGCCGCCAGGAAGTCGAAGAGCGGATAGCCCGGCTGCAGGATCAGCTATTTCGTCCCCCGGATCGCAGAGCAGGCGGAAGAGAAAGCTGTAGGCCTCGCTGGTGCTGGTGGTCAGGATGAGCTGCGCCGGGTCGAGTGCGGCTCCGTGGTCGGCGTAATAGGCGCAGACAGCCTGCCGTGCCTGCAGGCTGCCGCGCGGCTGCGGATCGTAGTCGAGAGCCTGCGGATCGGCCAGCGCGCTGAGAAAGCTTTCCGGGTAGTTGAACCCGCAGCGCGTCGGGTTCGAGGCGGTCAGGTCGGCGATCGGCAGCCCCGCAGCACGGCGCAGCCGGTGCGCTCGGGCCAGATCGCTCTCCTCGGTATTCCAATCGGTTCGTTGCGAAAAGCGCATCAGCTTTCCTTCAGGGCAATCGTCGGCGCCCCCACACCTTCCCCAGAATGGTCGTGCAGAATAGAGACAGGCGCCCTTTTGAAACCATACAACCAGCAAAGGAGAGGCATTGGCTCTGCGCGCGGTGATCTTCGATTACGGAATGGTATTGAGTGCTCCACCGGCTCCCGACGCGTTGCGCACATCCTGCGCATTACCGGCCTGGATGCGCCGCGACTGAATGAACTCTACTGGGCGCACCGCCACGCCTACGATGAAGGCAAGCTAACCGGCCGCGCCTTCTGGCAGCAGTTCGCGGTCCGTGCCGGCCTCACCCTGACGCCGCATCAGATCGACGAGCTCAACGACTGGGACGCCCGCATGTGGACCACGGTGAATCCGCCCATGCTCGCCTGGCAACAGCAGGTCAAGGCGCGCGGCCTGAAGACGGCCATCCTCTCCAACATGGGCGACAACGTCCACGAGCGGATGGTGCGTGTTTTCGATTGGCTTTCGCGCTTCGATGCGCTGGTCTGGAGCTATCAGCTCGGAATCGCCAAGCCCGATCCGGCAATTTACCGGCATGTTCTCAAGGACCTGGGCATCGAGCCCGGGGAGGCGTTTTTCATCGATGACAAGATAGCCAATATCGAAGCGGCGCTGGCGCTGGGCATGCAGGCCCACCTGTTTTCGACGCCGGAGCGCCTGCGCGAGGACCTGATCGCGCAGGGGCTGGACAGAGAATTGCCGCTGCCGGAGTGAATTACGACGCCATCCCCAGCCCTACCAGGTTGGCGGCAAGAATGATGATCAAAATTCCTGCCCAAAGCAGGCGAACCGGACGGCTGCCCACGCCCTTCCACTCGCCCAGCGCCAGCCCCACGAGGCCACCGCAAAGCACGTACAGGCTCATGTGCAACATCCAGTTTACGTAGGAAAGCCGCTGCGGAATGTTGGCCGCGCCCCATGCGTAGAAGAAAAACTGCAGATACCACATCACGCCGCCGGTGGCGGCCAGAGCAGTATTCGTAGCCAGCTTCCCGCCGGGCAGGCGCATATCGTTCAGCGGGTTATGCTTCAGTGTCCACAGCCTGACGAAGCAGTAGGCCCAGTTCACAAACGCTCCGCCGCCCATAATCAGGACGTAAGCCGGCAATGCGGCATAGAGGTGGTTAACCCCGAGGTGAAGCGCCGCTTGCTCCATGGGCTTGGCGGCATCGATACCAAACGCCATCCCCGACGAAGAGAAGCCGCAGAGAATGGCCAGGCCGATGCCGAGAGGCAGGTTAAACTCCTCCAGGTGCCCTTTTCGCTGCACTTCTTTCTGGTGGCCGGCGTAGGAGACGGTGGCGACACCGATGAGCGCCACAAGAATGCTTGCCAGGGTGAAATGTCCGCTTGTTGTGCTGAAAAGCGCGGCGCCCTGGCCGTGCACCAATGCGGGTATCAACGTGCCTACGGCCAGATTGATCCCGATGGCAATGCCGATGCCCAGTGACAGGCCGAGGTGCCGGAGCGTGAGGCCGTAGGTAATGCTGCCCACGCCCCATAGCGCGCCAAACAGCGCCACGTGCACCAGCAGAGACCAGCCCATCGAGGCGTAGAACCCCGAAAAGTTGGGCAGCAGCGCAAGGCTTACGCCGATCGGCGCCAGAATCCATGCGAATAATCCGGAGATTGACCAGGTGGTTTCCCAAGACCATCTCTTTACGCGTTCAATCGGCACATAGAAGGTTGCGGCCATTGTTGCGCCCAGAGCATGCCAGCCGATTGCCTCAACCGCAGACGCCATCCAATCTCCTCGTCTATCCTTTGCACTGCTTTAGAGCGATCCAGAGTAGCCGGCAAGCACTGAGGAGCAGATGAGCAGGACCAGGCCCGCGGCCAGCTGTCCTCGCGTCTTGCCGCCGGTTCCCTTCCACTCGCCCATCAGAATTCCCAGCACCTGGCTGAAGAGGATGGTGCTCGCCATCAGCACCGCCCAGCCGATATAGGAGGTGCTGCCCATCCGTGGTTCTCCGGTTTTGAAGCAAACAAACTGTGCGCACCAGATGGCGCCGGCAATGCCGGCAAAAAACAGATTGTTCGTTATCGGTGTCTTGCTATTGATGTAATCGCCGCCGGTCCGATTCTTGAGGTTGAGCACGATGCACCATCCGCCGTTGACGATAAAGCCTCCAAACAACACAACCACCAGCACCGGAATGCCCGCCCAGATGATGGTGGTAACGGGTTTGATGGTCAGGGCAAGTTGTTGAATTCCGGGGCCGCCTTGCAGACCGAAGCTCATGGCCGAACTCATCAGGCCAGAGAAGACAGCGGCCATGATGCCCTTACGAAAGTTGAACTCGGCGACTGCCTTCTTCTTCGTCTCCTCTGACAGCTCCATCTCCTTTGACCGTCCAGCCAGCCCCACGCAGACGATGCCCACCAGCGACACCGCCGCCGAAGCCACAGAAACCTGGCCGCCCGCTGTATGAAACATGGCCATGATCGCGTCCTTGCCTTTGAGCATGGGCGGGATGAGCGTGCCTGTCACCGATGTAAGCCCCGCTCCCATGGCGAGCCCGAGACCCACGCCAAGATAGCGGATCATCAGGCCCCAGGTCAGTCCGCCAAACCCCCACAACATGCCGCAGACCAGGCAGTAGACGATTTCGCGCTGTGGCGCGGCTCTGAGCACAGCGATGGTGTTCGGAGATGTGCTGAAAGCCAGAACCCACGGTACCAGCACCAAACCCACCACGGCATAGATCAGCCAGTAGCTTTCCCATGCCCACTTCGCCACCTTTGAAAAGGGAAGATAAAAGACCGCGCCGGCTATTCCGCCCAGCGTAAAAATGACGATACCGAGTGATGGATCCGAGGCATTTGCAGCGCTCATCGTTCTATCTCCTTTAACTCCCGGCCTCAGGCCCCGCCCGTGCTCCGGTGAGCGATCCGTTGATCACGGCCGCGGCCGGCTTCCGTTCCGCAATGATCCCCGTTCCGCAACGATCAAGGATAGCGGCTCCGATCCGGCATCCAGCGTGCTCGAAGACGACGCAAGATCACAGTTGGCCGGCAAGCCCACAGATGCGGTGACTCATGGATTTGCCCAAGGCAAGGTCTTACTCAAATGAAATTGCAATAACCTTATGCAAGGCCCGTTCGCTTTGTCAATGTTGTCGAGATCGTTTGGTCAGGCTGCCCGGCGGGCGCTGGCGTCGAACGCCGCACGTTTCTCCGATTACACTTTCTCCATGGACCTTGAGCTGTATGCCGCCACCACCAGCGCAGGTAAGCTACGCGATTTCCGCACTGCTGCGCGTGCGCATTCGGTCACCATCGAGACGCTTCCCGGACTTGATGAGATTGCCCCGCCGGAAGAAGACGGCGCCACCTTCCTCGCCAACGCCATGCTGAAGGCCATCTACTACTCGAAATTTGCGCCCGACGGACTGGTGCTGGCTGACGATTCGGGACTCGAAGTGGACGCACTTTCCGGTGCGCCCGGCGTGCGTTCTGCCCGTTTTGCCGCCGACGCGGGGGTGGTCGATTCTCCCGACGCCAATGACAATACCGATGTCTGGAACAACATGCTGCTCATCCAGCGCATGGCCGGCATTCCGGCGCCGCTTCGTACTGGGCGTTACCGTTGCGTGCTGGCCTGCGCCAGGAACGGAGCGCTCTGCCACACAGCGGAGGGTTCCGTAGATGGTGTGATTCTGGAAGCGCCGCGCGGCACGGGCGGCTTCGGCTACGATCCGCTGTTCTACCTGCCGCAGCTCGACAAGACCATGGCGGAAATCGATCTCGAAACCAAGCTCGGGCTCAGCCATCGCGGCCGTGCCCTCGCCGCGTTGCTGCCCGCGCTCCTATGAGTGGCGCAAAGCTCTCGTGGGAGCAAAGCCACGCGCTTGACGGGCATAGCTTCGGCCCCGAATAATGCAAGGGGACCAAATACAGCCAATCTGTCCCTCAGTTCGATACGGCGATCTTCCGGATTCTGGAGCAGCTCGCGCTTCGGACACTTAGGAGCCCAAGACCCTCATGGCCACTGCTCACACTTCCGCTGCGCCTTCTCGCGTGCATAGCGGTGTGCAGCCCCTGCGCGCGGGTGAAGGTACCAGCTTCATCTGGCGCAAGCTGCATTCGCTGCTGGGCATCATTCCCATTGGCGCCTTTCTCATCGAACACATCATCTCCAACTGGGAGGCGGTGCAGGGGCCGGCTGCCTATGGCAAGCAGGTGTATTTTCTCAATCACCTGCCCCTGGTGCGGGCGTTGGAGTGGATTTTCATCTTTCTGCCCATCCTCTATCACGGTATTTACGGCATCTACATCTGGCTGCGCGGCAAGGCCAACGTTGTCTACTATCCTTGGGCAGGGAACTGGCTCTACGTTGCCCAGCGCTACACCGGCCTGCTCGCGGTGGTGTATATCGGCTATCACGTGGCGACGCAGCGCTTCATGGGCGTGGACCTGCCGGAGAACCCGGCTGCGGCCTTCTGGAAGGTGCAGCACGAGCTGGCCAATCCCTGGATTCTCGCCTTCTACGTCATCTCCATGATCGCCATCTGCTTCCACTTTGCCTACGGCGTGTGGCTGTTCGCGGCCAAGTGGGGCATTACGCCGGGCGAGACGTCGCGCCGCCGTTTCGGCTGGGTTTGCGGCGTGGCCGGATTCATTCTCATGGCCATGGGCCTGGCCAGCATCTGGGCTTTCGTGAGCCCCAAGTATGCTAATGCTCCGGAGAATCCAAGCCTTAGCTACCAGAGAACAGAGAGCAGGGATCACAGATCGGTTCTCGCAATGGAGCACGGCAACCTCGTGGTAGCGATCGAGAACACGGCCCATGACGCTTGGTGCTGATCTCTGAACCCTGATCTCTGAAAAGGAAAGAAATGGCGACACCGAGAATCATCGTAGTTGGAGGAGGGTTGGCCGGCCTTGCCGCGGTCATCAAGATCGCCGAGGCGGGCGGATCGGTGGATTTGTTTTCCATCGTGCCGGTCAAGCGTTCGCACTCGGTGTGCGCGCAGGGCGGCATCAACGCAGCCAAGAACCTGAAGGGCGAAGGCGACACCACCTGGCAGCACTTCGACGACACCATCTACGGCGGCGATTTTCTGGCCAACCAGACGCCGGTGAAGGCCATGTGCGAAGCCGCTCCCGCCATTATCGATCTGCTTGACCGCATGGGCGTGCCCTTCAATCGCACGCCGGAAGGCTTGCTCGATTTCCGCCGCTTTGGCGGAACTCTCTATCACCGCACCGCATTTGCCGGAGCCACGACCGGGCAGCAGTTGCTCTACGCCCTTGACGAGCAGGTGCGGCGTTACGAGGCCGAGGGCAAGGTCAAGAAATACGAGGGCTGGGAATTTCTTTCTGCCATTATCGATTCCAAGGGAGTCGCCCGCGGCATTACGGCGCTCGATCTGCGCTCCATGGAACTGCGTGCCTTCCCGGCCGACGCCGTCATCCTCGCCACCGGTGGCGTGGGCGCCATCTTCGGCAAGAGCACCAACTCGGTGGTGTGCACAGGCTCCGCGCAGTCGGCAGTATTTCAGCAGGGCGCCTACTACGCCAACGGCGAATTCATCCAGGTGCATCCCACCTCGATTCCGGGCGAGGACAAGCTGCGGCTCATGTCGGAGTCGGCTCGAGGCGAAGGCGGCCGCGTCTGGGTTCCGCGCAGGCCGGGCGACAACCGCCCGTTCAAGCAGATTCCCGAATCGGAGCGCCTCTACTTCCTCGAGGAGTGGTATCCCAAGTACGGCAACCTGGTGCCGCGCGATGTGGCTACGCGTGCCATTCACAAGGTGGTCTACGAGCTGGGGCTGGGACTCGAGGGCCAGCCCATGGTCTACCTCGACCTGACGCATATCGACCGCGAGACGCTGGACCGGAAGCTGGGTGGGATTCTGGAAATCTACGAGAAGTTTGTGGGTGTCGATCCGCACGACGAGCCCATGAAGATCTTCCCCGGCATGCACTACACCATGGGCGGCCTGTGGGTGGACTTCAATCAGATGACCAATATTCCCGGCATTTTTGCCGCGGGTGAATGCGAGTACCAGTACCACGGCGCCAACCGGCTGGGCGCGAATTCTTTGGTGAGCTGCATCTTCGGCGGATTCCAGTCGGGACCGAACGCCATCAAGTACGCCAAGAGCCTGCCGGCAGCCGAGGGCGATGGCGGTGCGGCGGCGGAGATTGCGCGCCAATCCGAGATCAACAAAAAGCTGATGAACAACGAGGGGACGGAGAATCCCTTCCGGCTTATGGCGCGAACTGGGCCAGACCATGACCGAGCACGCCACCGTGATCCGCTATAACCGGGGCTGAAAAGGCCGACGATAAGATCGTCGAGCTGCTCGACCGCTTCAAACGCGTGAACCTGAGCGACAAGAGCCAGTGGGCCAACACCAGCTTTGCCTTTGCGCGCCAGCTCAAGAACATGCTGGAGCTTTCGCGCACGGTGATGCTGGGCGCGATGCTGCGCGATGAGTCGCGCGGCGCGCACTACAAGCCGGATTTCCCGGAGCGCAACGACGAGAAGTTTTTGAAGACCACCAAGGCGCAGCTTTACCGGCACGCTGCGAAGGGCCGCGTTCGAGTACGAGGAAGTGGATACGCAGTACATCAAGCCGCGCGCCGCGCCGCTACGACGCCGCCAAGTGACAGCGGAAGGTAAGAACCGCTGTCATCCTGACGCCGAGCGTAGCGAGGGGCAAGGATCTGCGGTTGTTCTTCAGGCTGCCGGACGCCGGTGTACCGGTTTTGAAAGGGCACGGCTTTAGCCGTGCCGCTAAGGCGAGTAAAACTCGCGGGGCTTTAGCCCTGGGAATGCGCAGCCAGATTGCTGCACTCCCGCGAAAGGGATCATGGCAAACAGGACCGTGCAATTCGAGATCAAGCGCCAGGCCAGCCCTGAGGCACCGGCGGTGTGGGAGAAGTTCGAGCTGGAGTGGCGGCCGGGCATGAACGTCATCTCCGCGATGATGGAGATTGCCGCCAATCCCGTAACCGCCGATGGCAAGCCGACCACGCCCATCACCTACGACTCGAATTGCCTCGAGGAGATTTGCGGCTCCTGCGCCATGCGCATCAACGGCAAGGCGCGCATGGCGTGCTCATCGCTGATCGACAATCTGGAGCAGCCTATCCGCATCGAGCCGCTCTCCAAATTTCCTCTGGTCCGCGATTTGCAGGTCGATCGCTCCGTCCTGTTTGAGAATTTGATGCGCGTCAAGGCCTGGGTTCCCGTAGACGGAACCTACGACCTGGGCTCCGGCCCGCGCGTTTATCCGCAGCAGCAGGAGGCGAACTATCCGCTCTCGAACTGCATCTCCTGCACCTGCTGCATGGAAGTCTGCCCGCAATTCAACGAGGAGACCGGCTTTGTGGGCGCGGCCACCATCGCACAGGTCAAGCTCTTCAACAACCATCCCACCGGCAAGGTCTTCAAGGAGGACCGTCTGCGCGCCCTGGCTGGCGACGGCGGCATCCAGGAATGCGGATACGCGCAAAACTGCGTCCAGGCCTGCCCCAAGGGGATTCCGCTGACCAATGCGATTGCCGATGTAGGACGCGAGGTGATCGGCCAGAAGGTCAAGGACTGGCTGCGAGGATAGCGCGCGGTTGTTTCTGACGGGATCGCAACGCCTCCTCTCGGGGAGGCGTTTTCATCTCCGCGGCATGTCAGTCGGTGGCGCTGGGCACGTTCTCGAAGATGTGGCCCATCTTCTCCTGCTTGGTGCGCAGGTAGCGCTCGAAACTCTCCTGCGACTCGACTTCAGCCGAGACCCGCTCCACAACCTGAATGCCGGCCGATTCGAGAGCCGCTACTTTATCAGGGTTATTGGTCATGAGCCGAACCTGTGTCACACCCATGAGCTTGAGCGCCTCGCCAGGAAGCTCGTACGCACGGCAGTCAGCGGCGTAGCCAAGTTCCTCGTTCGCTTCTACGGTGTCGAGGCCGTTGTCCTGCAGTTCGTAGGCCTTGAGCTTGGCCATCAGCCCGATGCCCCGTCCCTCCTGCTGCTCATAAAGGAGGATGCCGGCGCCGGCTTCGGCGATCTTGGTCAGCGCCAGCTCAAGCTGTAGACGGCAATCGCAGCGCAGCGAACCGAAAACATCGCCGGTGAGGCATTGGGAGTGGATGCGAACCAGCGGCGGCGTGGAATGAATATCGCCCATCACCAGCGCCACCAGGCCTTCGACTTGGCGCGCTTCGCAGCCGCCGGATTCGGGAGCGGCAGGCTTGAGCCCTTCGAAGCCGAGGATGCGGAAAGCGCCCCAGCGCGTGGGGAAATCGGCTTCCGCAATCTTTGTCACGCTCACCAGTGCCATAAGTCGATTGTAAAGGAGTGGTCTAATGCAACGCTAAACTGGTGATTGCTTAATCGTGCCCAGGAACTTGCGTGCCCCAGGTCCCGACTTGGAACCTGGGAACCACCAAATCTTCGGTCGCGCGGCTAGGAATGTGCTCCCACATGACCGGTTCGCGGCGTTGCGGCCTCTTTCGTCGCCAGATACGCGCTCACAGCGGCTGCGGCTTTGCGGCCCTCGCTGATGGCCCAGACCACAAGCGACTGGCCGCGGCGCATGTCGCCCGCTGCAAAGATGCCTTCCTTCGATGTCATGAAATCTCTGGTCGCAACATTGCCGCGCGCGTCCAGTTCCAGCCCCAGCTGCTCGATCATGCCGTTGCGCACCGGGCCCAGAAAGCCCATGGCCAGCAGAACCAGATCGACATCCATGGTGAACTCGGAGTTGGGGATCACTTCGAACTTCGGCGGAGGCCCCACGCGCACCGCGTGAATCTGCTTCACATTGCCGTGCTCGTCTCCGGTGAACTTGACGGAGTTGATGCTCCAGTCGCGAATGCCGCCTTCTTCGTGCGCGCTCTCCGTGCGCAGTTGCAGCGGCCACAGAGGCCACGGCGTGAGGGGCGAACGCTCAGCCGGAG
The DNA here is from genome assembly GCA_963725975.1 of uncultured Acidobacteriaceae bacterium. Taxonomy (GTDB): domain Bacteria; phylum Acidobacteriota; class Terriglobia; order Terriglobales; family Acidobacteriaceae; genus Telmatobacter. The sequence goes on from CAVSBA010000005.1 coordinate 242,468, forward strand.
GCTTGGGCATAATCTCCAACTGGTGCACGCTCCTGGCGTGCTGGCGATGGCTGGTGCCCAGGCAGTCTGCGCCGGTGTCGCCGCCGCCGATGATCAGCACGCGCTTGCCGGTAGCAAGAATCGAGCCGGAAGCTCCCATCGAAGCCAGAAGCGCATCTTCGGCGTCGCCTTCATTGCGGCGGTTCTGCTGCGGCAGAAATTCCATGGCAAAGTGAATGCCCTTCAGCTCGCGCCCGGGAATCGGCAGATCGCGCGGCTGCTCGGAGCCGCCGCTCAACAGAATGGCGTCGTAGTGCTCGGTGAGCGACTCCACCGGAACATTCACGCCCACATGAGAGTTGGGGATGAAGGTGACGCCTTCGGCTTTCATCTGCTCGATGCGGCGATCAAGAATGTGCTTTTCAAGCTTGAAGTTGGGAATGCCGTAGCGGAGCAGGCCGCCGATGCGGTCATTCTTCTCGTAAACGGTCACAGAATGGCCTGCGCGGCGAAGTTGCTGCGCGGCGGCAAGTCCGGCAGGGCCGCTTCCGACCACGGCCACGCGTTTGCCCGTGGCATGGTCGGGGGGCTCGGGGCGAATCCAGCCTTCATCCCACGCGCGATCCACGATGGAGCGCTCGATCAGCTTGATTGAAACTGCAGGAGCGTTGATGCCCAGCACGCACGAAGCTTCGCAGGGTGCGGGACAGATTCGTCCCGTGAATTCGGGGAAGTTGTTGGTCGAGTGCAGACGGCGGATGGCGGCTTCATACCGGTTGTGGTAAACCAGATCGTTCCAGTCGGGGATGAGGTTGTTGACGGGACAGCCGGTGTGGCAGAAAGGCACGCCGCAGTCCATGCAGCGTGCGCCCTGATCGCGCTGCTTTTCTTGAGCAAACGGCTGGTAAATCTCAAACCAGTCGTTAATGCGCTCGTCGGCCTTGCGGCGCGTAGGCTGCTCGCGATCGATTTCCAGAAAGCCTGTGTCCTTACCCATGCTGCACCTCTGAGACAGTGGCCGCCATCAGAGGCGACGAAGTTGCGGGAGAAGCGTAATACTCTTGCGGCGCGCGCCACGCCGAGCACCCGCTTGTACTCATGCGGGAAGACCTTGATAAAGCGGGCCTGCGCATCGGCCCAGTGTTCCAGAATCCACGCGGCGCGCGGGCTTCCGGTCAGGTCGCGATGGCGTTCCAGCAGCGCGCGGATTTTTGTAACGTCCTCCGCGTTGACCAGGGGCTCAAGATCGACACCCGTCTTGTTGCAGCGGCGCGTTGTGAAGTCGCCCTGGTCGTCGTAGACAAAGGCCACGCCGCCGCTCATGCCGGCTGCAAAATTTCGTCCCGTCGCACCCAGCACCACCACAAAGCCGTTGGTCATGTACTCGCAGCCGTGATCGCCCACGCCTTCCACCACCGCGGTTGCTCCCGAGTTGCGAACAGCAAAGCGTTCGCCGGCAATGCCATTGAGGAACACTTCGCCGGCAGTTGCGCCGTAAAGAACGACGTTGCCCACCAGGATGCTTTCTTCGGGCAGGAACGGCGAGGTCTTGGGCGGATACGCGATGATGCGCCCACCCGAAAGCCCTTTGCCCAGGTAGTCGTTGGAATCGCCCTCGAGTTCCAGTGTGACTCCGGTGGGCACGAAAGCGCCGAAGCTCTGACCGGCCGAGCCGTTGAATTTATAGTGAATGGTCCCATCCGGCAAGCCCGCACTGCCGTAACGGCGGGCAATCTCGCCGCCCAGCATGGCGCCCACCGTGCGGTGCACATTACGAATCGCAAAGCTACCGGTCACGGCCGTCTTCTGTTCAAGCGCGGGCTTGGCTTTGGCGATCAGGGCATGGTCAAGCGCCGTGTTCAGCCCGTGATCCTGCTTGGTGACACAGCGGCGCGCTACGCGCGACGGCACCGTGGGCGAGTAGAGGATTGAGGACAGGTCGATGCCGCGCGCCTTCCAATGCGCATCGGCAATGGCGGCGTCGATTTTGTCCACTCGGCCCACCATATCGTTCACCGTCCGGAAGCCGAGTTTGGCCATGTGCTGGCGCATCTGTTCCGCAATGAAGAAGAAGAAATTGATCACGTTCTCGGGGGTGCCCTGGAAACGCTCGCGCAGCACCGGATCCTGCGTCGCAATACCCACCGAGCAGGTGTTCAGGTGACACTTGCGCATCATGATGCATCCCATGGCGACCAGCGGCATGGTGGCAAAGCCGAATTCTTCCGCGCCCAGCAACGCGGCGATTACAACATCGCGGCCGGTCTGCAGCTTGCCGTCCGTCTGCACCTTGATACGGCTGCGCAGGTCATTGAGCAGCAGAACCTGCTGCGTCTCGGCCAGCCCAAGTTCCCACGGCAATCCCGCATGCTTGATCGAACTCAGCGGCGAAGCGCCGGTACCGCCCGTGTCGCCTGAGATCAGCACCACGTCGGCATGAGCTTTCGATACGCCGGCGGCGACCGTGCCCACTCCTACTTCTGAAACCAGCTTGACGGCAATACGCGCCTTGGGGTTTACATTCTTCAAGTCGTAGATCAACTGCGCCAGATCTTCGATTGAATAAATATCGTGGTGGGGCGGTGGTGAGATCAAGCCGACACCGGGAATGGAATGGCGCACGGTGGCGATGACTTCATCCACCTTGTGGCCAGGCAACTGGCCGCCTTCGCCGGGCTTGGCGCCCTGCGCCATCTTGATCTGCAACTCGTCGGCGTTCACAAGATAATTTGTCGTCACGCCAAAGCGGCCGCTGGCTACCTGCTTCACGGCCGAGCGGCGCGAGTCGCCGTTGGCGTCGGGCTTGAAGCGCGCTTCGTCTTCGCCGCCTTCCCCGGTATTCGACATGCCGCCCAGGCGATTCATGGCGATGGCCAGCGTTTCATGCGCTTCTTTACTGATGGAACCGAAGCTCATGGCGCCGGTCGTGAATCGCTTCACAATGTCCTTGGCGGGCTCGACCTCTTCGATGGGCAGCGGCTCGTCGGCGTACTTCAGCTTCATCAGCCCGCGCAGTGTGGAGAGGTTGCGGTTCTGATCGTCGATCAGGTCGGTGTATTCCTGGAAGGTTGCAAAGCTATTCTGCCGAACCGCGTGCTGTACTTTGCTGATGGTCTGCGGATTGAGCAGGTGGAATTCGCCGGCCTCGCGGTACTGGTATTGGCCGCCGACCATCAGATCGGTTTCCGACTCGGTGAGCGGCTGGAAGGCATAGGCGTGCTTGGTCTGCGCTTCGCGGGCCAGCACGTCCAGTCCCACGCCCTCGATGCGCGAAGCGGTGCCGGGAAAATAGGCTTCCACCAGCGACTGATTCAGGCCGACGGCCTCAAACACCTGCGCGCCGCGATAGCTTTGCAGCGTGCTGATGCCCATCTTGGAGATGGTTTTGAGCAGCGCCTTATTGATCGCTTTGATGAAGTTTTTCTCGGCGTACTCCGCAGAGATTTTTTCCGGCAGCAGGCCGCGGCGCTTGAGGTCGTGGATGGTCTCAAACGCCAGATACGGATTGACCGCGCTGGCGCCGTAGCCGATGAGCAGGGCAAAATGCATGACCTCGCGCGGCTCGCCGCTCTCGATGATGAGCGCCACCTGGGTGCGGGTTTCTTCCTTTACCAGGCGATTGTGCACAGCCGCCATTGCCAGCAGGCTGGGGATGGGTGCGTAGGTCGGATCGACGCCGCGATCGGAGAGAATGAGCAGCGTGTAGCCGTTCTTCACTGCGCGGGAGGCGCGAACACTCAGGTCGTCCAGCGCGTGTTTCAGGCCGGCTTCGCCATCGGCGGCCACAAACAGCGCCGGCAGCGTGGCGGCTAACAAATCTCCTGACGACACGCGGCGCAGTTTTTCCAGATCGCGATTGGTCAGGATGGGGTGCGGCAGCTTGAGCGTGTGGCAGTTCTCCGGCTTCTCGTCCAGAATGTTGCGCTCCGTGCCGATGTAGCTGATCAGCGACATCACCAGCTCTTCGCGGATGGGGTCGATGGGCGGGTTGGTAACCTGGGCGAACAACTGCTTGAAGTAATTGAAGAGCGCTTGCGGCCGGTCTGACAGGCAGGCCAGCGGCACATCGGTTCCCATGGAGCCGATCGGCTCCTCGCCCTTGGCGGCCATGGGAACCAGCAGGATGCGCAGATCTTCTTCGCTGTAACCCAACGCACGCTGGCGGCGCAGCAGCGTCTCATGATTCGACCCGATCACGCGCGACGGCTCGGGCAGCATGTCGAGATTGATCTGCTGCTGCTTCAGCCATTCGCCGTAAGGCTGGCGGCCGGCCAGCTCTTTCTTGATCTCGGCGTCGGAGATGATGCGCTTCTCCACCGTGTCAACAAGGAACATGCGGCCCGGTTGCAGGCGGCCTTTCTTGCGAATGTCCTCAGCGGGCACTTCGATCACGCCGGCTTCAGACGCCAGCACCACCAGATCGTCCTTGGTAACGATGTAACGGCCGGGTCGGAGTCCGTTGCGGTCGAGCGTGGCGCCAATCACGCGGCCATCTGTGAAGGCAATGGCTGCGGGTCCGTCCCACGGCTCCATCAGGGAAGCGTGATACTCATAGAAGGCGCGCTTGTCCTCATCCATGTCGGGATTGCCGGCCCAGGCTTCGGGAATCAGCATGGCCATCACGTGGGGCAGGGAACGGCCGGACTGGTAGAGGAACTCCACGGCGTTGTCCAGGGAAGCCGAGTCGCTGCCGCCGGGAACGACGACCGGGTAGAGGTCGTCGATCTTGCCCTCGTAGAGCGGCGTCTCGTAAATCGACTGGCGCGCGCTCATCCAGCTCACGTTGCCGCGGATGGTATTGATCTCGCCGTTGTGGCAGACATAGCGATAAGGATGGGCCAGCTTCCAACTCGGGAACGTGTTTGTGGAGAAGCGCTGGTGGACCAGTGCCAGGGCGCTGGTGACCAGCGGATTGGCCAGCTCGAAATAGAACTTCTCAATCTGCGGGGCCAGCATCAGGCCCTTGTAGATGATGGTGCGGCACGAGAACGAAGGAATGTAAAAAGTTTCCTTGTCCTCGATTTCGGAGTTCGCAATCTCATTTTCCGTGCGGCGGCGAATGCGATAGAGCAGGCGCTCGAAGCGCTCCTCGTCCAGACCCTGCGGGCAGCTGACAAAAAGCTGCTCGATGTAAGGCTGCGAGTTGCGGGCTTCGCGGCCAATGGCGTCGCCATTCACCGGCGTGTCGCGCCAACCCAGCACGGTACAGCCCTCTTCCTGCGCGATGCGCTCAAACACGCCTTCGCATTGCAGGCGGCTGTGCTTTTCCACGGGCAGAAAGCACATGGCTACGCCGTAAGCGCCGGGCTCAGGCAGGCCCATGCCCAGCTCGCCGCATTCGCGCGCAAAAAAGGCATGCGGAATCTGGATCAGGATGCCCGCGCCGTCACCGGTCTGCGGGTCGCACCCGGCAGCGCCGCGGTGCGTCAGGTTGATGAGCACCTCGAGACCTTTGCGGATGATCTCGTGGCTCTTTTCGCCGCGAATGCTGGCGACCAGCCCCATGCCGCACGCATCGTGCTCGTGGCGCGGGTGGTACAGACCCTGCGCGTCAGGAAATCCTTGCGGACTCGGGAAACGACGACGTGGTGTATCCATGGCAGCCTTTTCAAATGAACTGTTGGTGCAGAACACCCGCGGCGGCTAAAAAGGGCCGAGGGAAAAATAAAAATAGTGGAATGCCTTCGGGGGTGGAGTGCCCCATCTGCCGGCGGCTCGTGCGCAGCCGTTATCTCTGTCTGACGCTTTGTAGCGGACAGCAGGGTTGCTTGCGCGCGCCCTTAGGTTTCGGATACACAACCGCCGTGCGATTCAAAACGAGCGAATCGCCCAGGTGCCATGATCAAGAAGTTGGCTTGAGCAGGTCCGGCCGCATCCGAGACTTGTCTTCTATTAATATAGCGAAAAAACTCCCCTCGACCCAAGTCTCATTTCATAAAGTGGTGTGGGCCAGCGGTTTGGCGCTCCTGCCCATGCGCACAGGCGACCTGACGGGGCGCCCCTGGTGTATCGTTGGAAACGGACGCCCATGACCGGCAAATTGAGCATGCGTGACACTTTACTGGTGACTGGCGGAGCTGGTTTTATCGGCTCCAACTTCGTTTTGGGCTGTGCGCAATGTACCCCATACCCGCTTCTCAACCTTGACCTGCTGACCTACGCCGGCAATCCCGCCAACCTGGCGGCACTTGACGGCGACGGCCGCTACACGTTCGTGCGTGGCGATATCTGCGACGCCGAGCTGGTGGGGAGCCTGCTGCGCGAGCATCGGCCCGCGGGCGGTGGTTCACTTCGCCGCCGAAAGCCACGTGGACCGCTCCATCGCCTCGCCGGAGGCCTTCATCCGCACCAACGTGCATGGAACCTTCACGCTGCTGGAGCAGGCGCGAACCTACTGGAACGAGCTCGACGAAGCGGATCGGGCAGCATTCCGGTTTCTGCATGTTTCTACCGACGAGGTGTACGGCACGCTGGGCGCCGGCGATCCGGCCTTTTGCGAGACCACTCCCTACGCGCCCAACAGTCCCTATTCGGCCTCCAAGGCCGGCTCCGATCACCTGGTGCGGGCCTACTTCCACACCTACAGGATGCCGGTGCTGACCACCAACTGCTCCAACAACTACGGGCCATTTCAGTTTCCTGAAAAGCTGATTCCGCTGATGATTTTGAACGCGCTGGAAGGCAAGCCGCTGCCGGTCTACGGCGATGGCAAGCAACGTGCGCGACTGGCTGTTTGTGGAAGATCACTGCGCGGCTATCCGCACGGTGCTTGAAAAGGGCAAGCCCGGCGAAACCTACAACATCGGCGGCAACAGCGAGCGCGCCAATATCGACGTGGTGACGACCATCTGCGATTTGGTAGACGAGCTGCGCCCGCCTGCCGGCGCGCCGCGGCGTAGCCTGATCACTTTTGTGGCCGACCGGCCTGGCCACGATCGCCGCTACGCCATCGACGCCGCAAAGATCAAGCGCGAACTGGGCTGGGAGCCGGCGGAGCGCTTTGAAAGCGGGCTGCGCAAGACGGTGCTCTGGTATCTCGATCATCCCCAGTGGGTTGAGAGTGTACGCACCGGGGCCTATCGCGAATGGATCGAGCAGAATTACGCAGAGCGGCTGGAAAGATGAGGATGGCTAGATGAGGATCGGCATATGAAAGGCATAATTCTGGCCGGCGGATCGGGTACGCGTCTCTATCCCGTCACGCACGTGGTCTCCAAGCAGCTTCTGCCGGTTTACAACAAGCCCATGATCTACTACCCGCTGAGCACGCTCATGCTCGCGGGTCTGCGCGAAATTCTCATCATCTCCACGCCCCAGGACACCAGCCGTTTTGCCGAGCTGCTGGGCAACGGCAGCCGCTGGGGTATGGACATCAGCTACGCCGTCCAGCCCAGCCCCGACGGACTGGCGCAGGCTTTCCTTATCGGGCGCGATTTCATCCACGGCCAGACCAGCGCGCTCATCCTCGGCGACAACATTTTTTACGGCCAGGGCTTCTCGCGGCAACTGCAATCCGCCGCCATCATTGAGAACGGCGCAACGGTCTTCGCCTATCCCGTCGAGGATCCGGAGCGGTATGGCGTGATCGAGTTCAACGGCGAGGGTCGCGCGGTGAGCCTGGAAGAAAAGCCCAAGCAGCCCAAGTCGCGCTACGCCGTCACCGGACTCTATTTCTACGATCGCGACGTAGTGAGTCTGGCAGCGTCGCTCAAGCCTTCCGCGCGCGGAGAGCTCGAGATCACCGACCTCAACCGGCTGTATCTTGAAGCCGGCAAGCTGAACGTGGAGATCATGAGCCGCGGCATGGCCTGGCTCGATACCGGCACCCACGAGTCGCTGCTCGAGGCGTCCATGTTTGTGCACACCATCGAGCGCCGGCAGGGCCTGGACATCGCCTGCCCCGAAGAGATTGCGTACCGGCTGGGATTCATCAACGCCGGGCAGCTTGAAGCTCTGGCCGCACCCATCTGCAAGAGCGGCTATGGGCAATACTTGATGGAGTTGCTGCGAGAACCGTATCTGACATCAAAGACCAACGATTTGTAATCGCCCCAACCCAGAGTGATTTCTCGTTTAATCTATGACCTTCGAACCAACATCGCTGCCGGGCGTTCTGCTGATCATGCCCGTCATCCGTTACGACGATCGCGGCGCGTTTTTTGAGACCTTCAATCAGCGCGAGATGAGCGCTGCCGGTCTGCCGCAAACGTGGGCGCAGGATAACTTTTCCCTCTCCAAGAAGAATGTCCTGCGCGGAATCCATTACCAGGTCATCCAGCCGCAAGGAAAGCTGGTGCGCGTAACCCACGGAGCGGTGCTGGACGTAGCCATAGACCTGCGCCGCAGCTCGCCGCAATTCGGCCGTCACACGGCAGCGGAACTGAGCGGCGAAAACGGCCGCATGCTCTGGATCCCTCCGGGGTTCGGCCATTCATTTTTGGTCCTGAGCGAAGTGGCTGGATTCGCCTATAAGGTGACGGACTACTATTCGCCAAGCGGCGAGCGCACCCTCTTGTGGAACGATCCCGAAATCGGCATTCCCTGGCCTATCGACGCGGCCAGCGCGATCGTTTCTGCGAAAGACAGGCAAGGCAAGCTGCTCCGCGAGGCGGACGTGTTTGCATAAGCTCGACGGCTGTTTGGATAACCGGTCCGGTGCCCCTTAAAGCTGCCTTTTGATTGCCTCAAACGCGCCCCGCCGAAGCTATCTTCCCCATCATCCAGGGTGTTATACTCACAGATCGGGTGCGTCGCCAGCGCGCTATCTTTATCTCATTGAGGTTCTTATGTCCGGCCACTCGAAATGGGCCACCATCAAGCACAAAAAGGGCGCGCTCGACGCCAAGCGCGGCAAAATCTTCACCCGCCTCATCAAGGAAATCGCCGTTGCCGCCAAGGGTGGAGGCGATCCGGATGGCAATGCCCGGCTACGCACCGCCATCCTGGCCGCCAAGGCTGAAAACATGCCTGCGGAAAATATTAAGCGCGCTATCCAGCGTGGCACCGGCGAACTGGAAGGCGTGAGCTATGAGGAGATCACGTTTGAGGGCTACGGGCCCGGCGGCGTGGCTATTCTGGTGGACGTGCTGACCGACAATCGCAACCGCGCAGTGAGCGAGGTTCGCCACGCCTTCTCAAAGAACGGCGGCAACATGGGCGAGACCGGCTCAGTAAAATTCATGTTCTCCAAGAAGGGCCTTATCGGCATCGAGAAGTCCGCCGCAACCGAAGAGCAGTTGATGGACATCGTGCTGGAGCATGGCGGCGAGGACCTGAACGACGAGGGCGACACCTGGGAGATCGTCACCGAGCCGCATTCCTATGAGGCGGTGCTGTCGGCGGTGCGTGCTGCCAACATTCCTACGGTCATGAGCGAAGTCACCGTGGTGGCCTCCACCTACACCAAGCTGGAGGGTCCGGTGGCCAGCCAGATGATCCGGCTGCTCGAAGCCATGGAGGATCTGGACGACGTGCAGAATGTCCACTCCAACTTCGATATGGATGCGGAACAGATGGAGCACGCCGCCGGCTGAGCCCGGCCCATCCATCGCGGAAAGGGCCGCCCATCCGTGGCGGTCTTTTTTTGGAATCTTGGAAACCAGGATCAGGACAATAACATCCAGTCTTCATCGGGGGAGAGTTTTGAGGCGAGTTCATTCGTTTGTGTTGCTTCTGTTGATGGCTGCGCCGCTGGCGGCAACAGCGCAAACCCCGGACGGCACGGCAGCGAACAGCAATGACGTGGGCAACCCCGTTGCCTATGTCCGCGACCATCGGAGCTGGGAAATGGGCCCGTTTGTGGATTGGGGCTCGGGCGTAGGCAATCGCTCGAACTACAAGTTCGTCTGGGGTGGTTTCCAGATCGGAAAGGTGCTTACGCCGGTGGTTCACGCGGGCATGTTCAGCGGTCAGTTCGAGTTTGCCGGCAATATCCAGCCCCTGTGGCTGGGGTTCACGCCGCCTCCGCACACCGAGAATTACACCTGCCTGACGCCTGGCGGCCAAACCTACAGCTGCGAACTGCCCACAGGCGGAGGACTCTTTCACGGCGTCAGCATGATGCCGGTGATCTTTCGCTGGAATTTCCTCACCCATTCGCGCCGCATTCAGCCGTGGTTTCAAGCCGCCGGCGGGTTAATCTACACCACGCACGAGTACCCGCCCAATCTCCTCAGCAACAAGGCGCTGGGCATCGACGGCAGCACCAGCGTGTTTAACTTCTCGCCCCAGGGCGGCGGAGGAATCCATTACTTCTTTCGGGACAAGCGTTCGATCGACCTGGGTGTGAACGCGGTACACATCTCCTCGGCCTCGCTCGGCGACCGCAACCCGGGCGTGAATGCCAGCGTGCAGGTGCAGGTGGACTACACCATTTGGAGGTAAGGCATTCCGCGAAAGGGTCTTGGCCGGTTATCTCCCCAAAAACTAGAATGTGCGGTGCCCGGAGATCCGGTTGGGAGCGGAGCAAAGCATGAACGGTCCGGTGGTTGAGTGTGTTCCGAACTTCTCAGAGGGCGTGAATGCCCGGTGTATCGAGGCGATCATAAGCGCGATGCATGTGGAAGGGGTGCACCTGCTGGACTGGTCGATGGACGCGAACCACAACCGTTCTGTTGTTACCATGGCCGGCGCACCGGGCGCCGTGGTTGAAGCTGCAGTGCGCGCGGTAGGACGGGCCGTCGACCTGATCGATCTCACCCGGCAGCAGGGCCAACATCCGCGCATTGGCGCCGCCGACGTCATCCCGTTTGCTCCCGTGGCCGGCATCAAGCTCGAACAGTGTGCTCTGCTCGCCCGCCAGGCCGGCCTCGAGATCTGGCGTCGCTTCGGCGTACCGGTGTTCTTCTATGAGGCTGCGGCGGCCCGGCCGGACCGCGCCAACCTGGATGATGTGCGCAGCGGCCAGTTCGAAGGGTTAAGGGAACTGGTGCATAAGGACCCCTCCCGCCGTCCCGATCTCGGTGGTCCGGACCTGCATCCTACTGCTGGTGCCTGTGCTGTTGGAGCTCGTAAGTTCCTGGTCTCTTACAACATCTACTTCGATTCAAACGACGTGGCCATGGTCCGCTCCATTGCTCGCGAGGTGCGCGCCGCGTCCGGCGGACTCAAGGGCGTGAAAGCCTTCGGGCTCCTGGCCCAGGGGAGGGCGCAACTGGCGCTCAACATCACCGATTTTGCGGCCACGCCCATCTCTCAGGTGCACCGCAGGGTCACCCTCCTGGCAGCGCGGCACAAGGCGGAAATTACGGAAACCGAGGTTGTTGGTCTCATTCCTGAGGCGGCTTGTGAGCGGGAAAGCGAGTGGATGCGTCAATTAAGTGGATTCGACCCGCAGACCAAGATCCTGGAGCGGCGCCTGGAAACCCCGCTACCTTGGCCCGGTATGGAGTAGGTGTTCCGGCCGCAGGATACGGAGACGTTTAGAATCAGAGTATTGGCTTTTTCTCTGTTCAAGGTGCTGGAAAGCGCGACTGGCGCGAGCCATCTGGCCTTGTATTTCAGTCGAAGTAAGGTTGTTCCGGAGGATGGAATTGTTGAAGTCGTTGATGAAGTTGTCGATCATTCCTGTGCTTTTGGCAGGCGCCGGCATTGCCCAGGCGGCCCAGTTGGATACGGATGCGCGCGGAGCGATTCCCCGCGATGTGCAGCAGTTGGTAGCGATTGACTACCGTGCCATGCAGGATTCGACCGCAGCCATGAATCTGCGCAACCGCGTGATGCCTCCCGAACTGAAGCAGTTTGACGACGCACTGCGCAAATCGGCGCTGGGTAACGCCGGCAGCATGGATCAATACGTGGACGATCTGGCATTTGCCCTCTTCCGGCCTACTCCCGGCAGCGACGACCTGGAAACGGTTGGTATCGCCCAGGGCCAGTTTCCTGAGCAGGACATCATGGCGTCCTTCAAAAAACAGCGCCTGAAGCCGCTTATGGTGCGCACCAACGCCATTTACCCTATGACCCGGACAGGCATGGTGCTTTGCTTTGTTGACCCTTCCACCATGATCTTCGGCGACAAGGATTCGGTGACCAAGGCGCTCGATGTGCGTGATGGACTCTCGGAAAGTTTACTGGCCAACGGCCCGATGATGAGCGCCATGCAGAGCGTGGATTCGAGCTCCTTGTGGAGCATTCTGGACGCCAAAGGCACACAGACCATGATGAAGCAGCTCATGGGAGAGGCTGGCGGCGTTACGGACTTTGACACCGTCAAGAAGCGCATGCAGGGCAGCTGGTACTCCATGGACTTCACCCACGGGGTGGTCTTCAACCTGACCATCTCCACCGGCGATCCGTTTACGGCCGCCACCGTCTCCTCACTGCTGTCGGCTGCGGTCACTCTGCGCAAGCTCAGTAGCTCCGACGCGGAGAAGGCAGCCCTGAACTCCACCACCATCGGTTCGGATTCCGGTGCGCTTACGATTCACTTTGCATCGACCGACACGGAGTTTTCCAGCCTCCTGCAGTCGCCACTCTTCCAGAGCATGGTGCATTGACGGCCAGGAAAAGGGAAAGAGAATCAAGCAGCAGGGACGAAGGCGGCCGATCTTTCGAGATCAGCCGCTAGGGGCTGGTTGCATCAATGGATTCGGCCTGCCTGAGAACATCCCTCCGGGGCTGAACAGGCTGCGGAAAAACTCCCCGCATCAGGCAATAGTGCGAAGGAGGGTGCAGCAGGGGCTGAAGCCGTGCCCTTTCAAAACACCATTTGTGCAATTAGTTCTCGGGCCTGAACAGGTTGCGGAAAAACCCCGTGCGATGAGTTTTGTAACAAGGGCACGGCTTCAGCCGGGCCACTCAAGTCTGCAAAACGATCGAGGGCTTTTAGCCCCTGCTGCACCCTCCTTCGCACTATTGCCTGATGCGGGGAGTTTTTCCGCAGCCTCTCAAGCCCGTTCCGTTCCCTTCAGGGCCAATCGCCCAGTGTCTTGCTGTCACTGGCCGCCGTACCCCGGCGCCGGTTGTGCGCTCTCCACCCAGGCCGCATAAATCATGTTGCGCAGCATGCTTGCCCCGGCCGCCAGGCGCTCGGCGGTAAACTGCCGCGAAGCCGGCGTCCCTGCGCCGTCAAAGCCGCCGTCCTTCTCCAGCTGGTACAACTTCTCAACGCAGCCATGGGTGCGGCGAAGGTACGCAACGTACGCGTCGAACATGTCGCCATCGAGGGGCTCCAGCGGCGTCATTGCGGACTGAACATCGGCCGCGCGAATGTTATCGGCCACAAACACGCCCTCAAAAATGTGGTGAATGCGGCGGCTGGTGGTGTAGCCATGGGGATTGGGGCCGGTCCAGCCGTTGTACTGCACGGTGGTGTGCAGCGGCTGCGAGCCATCGCCCACGTAGTGGCCCAGCCACCCTGCATAGAAAATAATGGCCTGCTCCACCGGAGCTGTATTTTGGCCTGCGGCCTTCAAGGTCCGGTAGTCGTGCATGGCTGCCTTCAGGCGTTCCCAAACCTCATCCGTCTGCCAGGGCTGTAGACCGATCTTCTCCGGGCTCTGGCCGGCGGCAAACACTTTGGCCTCAAAATCCAAACGCCGGTGCGGCAACGGTCCCAGCGCATCGGCCAGCTCCAGATCGATAAAGTGTTCGGGCGCCTGCGCAGCGGCCAACTCCGGCTCAGCAGGCGAGCGCCAGCGGTCGGGCTCGGGGCCCAGATATTCAATCTCGTCCATGGCAGCGGGGGTAGTGAGAAATGCGGGCAGGCCGGCGGGAAGATTGCTGATGGCCAGCCGGTTAATGATGCGATGCCCCTGGTTCTCCCATGCGTGAGCAGCGGCGGAAACCAGGGCCAGACTGCACAGGGCCGCAGTCACAAGGCCATGGCGGAACGAGGATCTCCGGAACATGGAGATGAGTATACGCGGGCGCGAAAATTGAGCTTCGCGCCCGCCTGCGGCAGCTAGCCTCTTGAAGCCTCAGCGCGCCGTGGCCAGCCACTGCTCCAGGTTCGGCCCTTGCGCGGAGCGCAATGCAATGCAGCCGTCAATATGCTCGACGGCGTGCTTGACAGAGAGGTCGGCTGCTTCCACCGGGTGCGCAGCGAAGAAGCTCTGCACATCGTCCTTGGCCGCCGCCGAGCAGAAGCTGCCTGTGGATCCCACCAGAATCTCGCCCATCTCCGGAGTCAGCAAGGCGTGCACCTGGTCCCAGTGGCTCTTGATGAACTGCCATGCTTTCTCGCGGGTGTCGGAATCCTCGAGGGCAATGGCAAGCTGGATGGCGGCATCCTGATTGCGCACTTTGCCGGAAATCGCGTAGTTCAGTGCGCGCTCTTCCAGGGCGGGATCCTGAAATTCCGCCAACATGCGCAAAGCGTCTTCCTGAATTTCGGGGTTGGGCGAGGTTTCATAAACGTTTTGGAGCTTGTCGTAGAGCTCGGAGTCGCCCTTTTCTGCCGCGACAGCCAGTGCGGTTTGCGCCAGCGTGGGATTCACCGAGGCCGGATTCTGCAGATACTGGCTGGTAATCTCCCGCGCTTGCTTCAGCACCTCGGGATCGTCGCCGAAGAAGCCCAGCAATGCGAACAGGTGCGCGCGCAGCTCCTGTTCGTTGGGAGTAGCGCCGGGAAGTTGCGGTCCCAATTTTGCGTAGGCCGGCGCGAACGTTTTCTGTACCCACGCCGCCACCTTCGCCCGTTCCTGCGTGTTCGAAGCCACTTCGGCGTAGATGGTGCTGATGGGTCCGCTGACCCCGCTCGACAATCACTTCGGCGTTGCCATCGTCTTTGAGGGCTTCCACCAGGTCCAGGTAGTCACTTACGGTAGCCTGGCCGGCGCGCACGCGCGCCCATTCGTCGCCGGCCACGCTAATGCGCTCGGCGGGCGAGAGGCCCGTTTCCACCGCGGCTACCAGTGCTTTGTACTGCGCCGGCTCATACGCGCTGCGATAGTAACCCTTGCCGCCGGCGTTGCCGTAAAACAGAGCGCCCGAGGGAACCTTCAGCGAAGCGGTCGACGGCGTAAGAACTTCGCAATCCTGATGTCCCCGGCCGGACGCAAAGCAGACCGGCAGCGTCCATTTCTCGTTCTCATCGCCGTGATCGCCGGGGTTGAGGAAGAACCGCTTTTGCGCAACCGCGACCTGTCCATCGGAGGGCGCGCCAAAGCTCAGAATGGGCTCGCCCGGCTGAACCACCAGCGACTCCATGATCTTGTCCACTGGCTTGTGACTGGTCGCGGTCTGCGCATTCCAGAAGTCCTGCGCCGTGGCGTTGGCAAACTTGTGCGCCTCAAGATAGGCGTGCACGCCCTGGCGGAAGGTTTCCTCGCCCAGGTAATTTTCCACCGTCAGCAACACGTCGCTGGCCTTGCCGTAGCTGATGCCGTCGAAGAGCTGGTTGATCTCCGACGGCGTATTGGCGAGCGGCGCGCGGATGGCATGCGTGGTGGGCTGCGCATCCAGATCGAGCGTGCCCTGCTCATCGGCCGCCACCTCTTGCGCCATATTCCACTCCGGGTGCATGGCGGCCGTAGTCTTGTTCTCCATCCAGGTGGCGAAGCCTTCGTTGAGCCAGATATTGTTCCACCACTCCATGGTCACCATGTCGCCGAACCACTGGTGCGCCATCTCGTGCGTAACGTCTATGGTTACGTTTTCCTGGGTCGGCGATCGAAGCGGTCTTTGGATCGAGCAGCATGGCTGTCTCACGAAACGTGATGCAGCCGAAGTTCTCCATGGCTCCGGCCTCGAAGTCGGGAATGGCGATCAGGTCCAGCTTCTTGAGCGGGTAGTGAATGCCAAAGTAGTTGTCGTAATAGTGCAGCGCGAACTTGGCGACGTTGAGTGCGTAGGGCGTGTATTTGACCTGATCGGGCGTGGCGCAGGAGCGGATGGAGACCCCATCCGAGGTGCCGCCTGTGCACTCGAAATCGCCCACCAGGAACGCCACCAGGTAGGTGGACATCTTCGGCGTCTCACTGAATTCGAGCGTGTGTTTATTCGTGGCCCGGCCCCGGCGTGTCGGCCACGATGGAGCCATTGGAGATGGCCGTATCGCCTTTGTCCACCACCAGGGTGATGGAGAATGTTGCCTTGAACGCGGGCTCATCGAAGGACGGAAAAGCGCGCCGCGCGTCGGTGGGCTCAAACTGCGTGACCGCGTAGTTGCGGTGCGCGGCCTTGGAGAGATAAAAGCCGCGCAGTTCGTTGTTCAGAATGCCGGTGTAGTGAATCTCGATGACTGCGCTTCCGGCTGCGATGGTGGTGGGGAAGGTGAAGGTGGCCTGCTGCTTGTCGGGATCGAGCGAGACCGTCCCCGTCTGCCGCGGACCGTTAGGAAAGATGACCACCGACTGGAATTTGATCTCGGCCGCATTCAGCGTGATGGAATTGGTGGCCTGCTTGATGTTCACATCGATCTTCTCAGTGCCGGTGAAGGTCGCGGTCTTGAGATCGGGCTCAAGCTTGAGCGTGTAGTGGGTGGGAACGACATTGGTGGGCAGGCGTTGCGCGCTGGCCGTGCGGCCCGGGACAGAAAGTCAGGCAGGCAAGCGCAATCGCAGCGCTGGCTGTGCGGCGCAGAAAAGAAGAGAAACAGCAAGAATGCATGGGTTCCTCACGGACCAGAAGAATTCGCCGAACGAAGCTCCGGTTGTTTTCTCCGCCAGGGTAGAGGGCGAATGAGCCAAAAGGCAGTCGTTCGCCGGCAGCGCCTGCGGCCTGAAAGCCATCCGACCCTAACATTGTAGGCGACTTGATAAAACCCGCGAAGCGGGCGCAGAAGTTCGCTCCCAGTTGCAGATCCTGAGGCAATTGTCAATTCCCCGCACTGCGCGCGAACAGACGATGCATTCATACTTGCGACGGAAACCCGCCGGTCCTTACACCAACACGGCGCGAAGCACTGCTAACGCTGCGTCCTCTTTATGGGGCAGCAGCGAATCCAGAAACAGCAGGCAGGCGCCGACCACAATCGACGAGTCCGCAATATTGAAATCCGGCCAGTGATAGTGGACGATGTGCACCTCGATGAAATCGACCACCGACCCGTACACGATGCGGTCATGCACATTGCCCAGCGCGCCGCCGAAGATGAGCGCCAGCGCCACGGTGGTGAGCGTAATGCGATTGCCGAGCCGGATCATTGCCACCAGCACGGCCAGCGCGGCCACCAGTGTGAACGCGATCAGCCCCATGCGCACTGCATGCGGCGAGCCCGAGTCCGCAAACAGCGAGAAGGCCGCGCCCTCGTTGGTCCAGTGCGTAATGCGCAGCACATGGTCAAAAACAGGAATCGCGCCGCCGAAGCGAACATGCTTCACAACCCAGTTCTTGGTGAAGCGGTCGGCGGCAATCACGAGAGCGGAGATCAGCAGAAGCCAGGGCAGACGGCGACAACCCCACGGACGAAGACCTGTCCGTGGGGACCCCTGTTGTGCGGCCTGGGCCATTTTGAAAACATCACTGCGCGGCCTCTGTCATCTGGGGCGGGGCGATACCCATTTCGGTAAGCGCGGAACGGCAGCGCCCGCAGACGTTCTGCCAGATGCCGTAATCGGCCGTGTCGGGCATGAAGTTCCAGCAGCGCGCGCATTTGGCGCCGCAGGCGGGAAGGGCAGCGATCGAGAATTCCGCACCCTCGATGATGCTCACATCGGAAACGTTGAAGGTTTCCTTGAGGCCGTCTTTGTGACGCCTCGCCAGCTCCAGCAGATCGCCTGACGCGGTGATGGCAAGCTTTGCCTCGAGGCCTTTGCCGATCTGCTTTTCCTGCCGTGCCCGTTCCAGCACTTGCATGGCGATGTTACGCAGGTCGAAGATTTGCTTCCACTCTTCGAGCAGTTTTGCCGGGTTCTCCGAAAAAATCTCTTCCGGCTTGGGAAAGAGCGCCAGGTGCACGCTCTTCGGCCGCCCCGCTACCGCAGGCAGATATTCCCACACCTCATCGCAAGTAAAGGTAAGGATGGGAGCCAGCAGCCGCACCAGCGTTTCGGTGATCTGCCAGAGCACGGTCTGGGCCGACCGCCGCGCGTGGCTGGTGGGCGCAAAGGTGTACATGCGGTCCTTGAGCACATCCAGATAAAACGAGCTCAGGTCTACGATGGCGAACTCATTCACGGCCTGGTAGACGCGATGGAATTCAAACTCCTCGTACCAGCCGAGAATCTTCTCGGTCAGATCGCGCGTGCGGGCCAGCATGTAGCGGTCGAGCGGAAGCAGGTCGCGCTCTGCCACGCGGCCGGTTGCGGGGGTGAACCCCGCCAGATTCCCCAGCAGGAAGCGAAAAGTGTTGCGCAATTTGCGATAGAGTTCCGCGCAGCGTGCCATCAGGTTTTCGCTGGCCGCCATATCTTCGCGGAAGTCCACCGACGCCACCCACAGCCGCACAATCTCGCCGCCCATGCGGTTGGCAATATCCACCGGATCAACGCCGTTGCCGAGCGATTTCGACATGGCGCGGCCCTGTTCGTCGAGCGTCCATCCCGCCGTGGCTACACGCGAGTAGGGGGCGCGCCCGCGCAACGCCACTGAGGTCAGCAGCGAAGAGTGGAACCAGCCGCGATGCTGGTCACCGCCCTCCAGGTAGAGGCACTCCGGGGCTTCTCGCCCTTCCCCTTTTTGGAAAAGCGAGTAAATGGGTGCAAGGTCCGGGTCCGACTCGCAAACCGCCATCCAGCTCACACCGGAGTCGAACCACACATCCAGAATGTCCATTTCCTTGCGGAAGTTGGCGCCGCCGCACTGTTTGCAGCTGCAATCGGGCGGCAGGAGTGAAAGCACGGGAGCGCTATGCCAGGCCTCCGCGCCTTCGCGCTCGAACAGATCCACAATCTTCTTATTCAGGCTTGCGTCCACAACCGGCGTGCTGCAGTCCTCGCACATGAAAACCGCAATGGGAACCCCCCAGATGCGCTGCCGGCTGATGCACCAGTCCGGCCGCGTGGCAATCATGTTGGTGATTCGCTCCTTGCCCCATGCCGGGTCCCACACCACCTTGTCGATCTCCTCGATCGAGAGCTGGCGGAAGGTCGTATCTGATCCGTCGCCCCGCTTCATCGGGGTTTCGAGGGAGATGAACCACTGCTCGGTGGCGCGATAAATGACCGGATGATGGCAGCGCCAGCAGTGCGGGTAGGAGTGTTGCAGTTCTCCGCCGCCCATCAGCGCGCCATACTCCTCCAGCATGGCGACGATGATGGGATTGGCGGCCCACACCTTCTTGCCTTCGAACGGCGGCGGCGTCACCTGTGGCCATGCCGCCGGATCCACATGAATGTGGCCGCCCGCATCCACTCTGCTGGTCGGATCGAGACCGTATTTCTGGCCAGTGTAGAAATCGTCCACGCCATGCGACGGCGCAGTATGCACAGCGCCGGTGCCCGTATCGGCCGTTACGTAAGTTGCCAGCACGCCCAGGACGCTGCGCTCCAGAAACGGGTGCTTGAACGTAACCCGGTCGAGCACCGCGCCCTTGAAACGGGCAAGCTCCTGGGCCTGCGGCATCTTGCATGCCGCTTTCACTGCAGCCGCAAGCGCCTCGGCCACAATGTAGACGTTGCCGTCGGTATTCTCCAGGGCCACATACTCAAAATCCGGGTGAAAGGCGACCGCCAGCGATGCGGGCAGGGTCCACGGCGTGGTCGTCCAGATGATGGTGTAGACCTCGCGCCCGGCCAGGGCTGCGTCGATAGCCGCCCCATCCGACGTGAGCCGGTAGCGGACGTACACCGAAGGGCTGGTGTGCTGGTCGTATTCCACTTCAGCCTCGGCCAGGGCCGTCCGGTCGTGGATGCACCAGTAGACCGGCTTCAACCCGCGATAGACGAACCCTTTTTCGAGAAAGCCGTAAAAGGCCTCCAGGGTCTGCGCCTCGTATGGGCGCGACATGGTCTTGTAGGGATCGTCCCAGCGGCCGAAGCAGCCAATCCGCTCGAACTGCGAAGTTTGCAGATCGATATACTTCTGCGCGTACGCCCGGCATGCATCCAATACCGCAGGGGCGGGCATCTCTAGCTTTTTGTGGCCCAGCTTCTCGTCCACCTTGATCTCGATCGGCAGGCCGTGGCAGTCGTAGCCGGGCACATAGGGAGCATCAAACCCGGCCATCGTCTTGGATTTGACGACAAAGTCCTTGAGCCCTTTGTTCAGAGCGTGGCCCAGGTGAATGGGACCGTTCGCATAGGGCGGACCGTCGTGAAGCAGAAAGGGAGCGCCACCGTGCCTGGCCTTGCGTATCTCATCGTAAAGACGCATTTCTGCCCAGCGGGCCAGCCGGTGCGGCTCGTTCTGGGGCAGGTTGGCCTTCATCGGGAAGGCCGTCTGAGGCAGGGAAAGGGTCGCCTTAAGCTCCGGCGCTGAGGGCATCTTCGCTCCGTAGAATCAGATAAAATCGTTCCATCTTCGAGTCTAAACGGTGGGCCAACATTTTTTGGTAACAACAACGTAGGACTGTCGTCTATTGTTTATGGGAGCGCTTGAGAGGCCGAACTATGAGTCTCCGGAGACCGATCTGCACGATGGCGCAGGTGAATCTCCAGGTGACCCCAGCGACAGCGCCAAGACAAGCGCGGGCGCTGTCAAGCATAATGGGGAATGGTCGTAAATTCGACCGGAACCCCGATGCAAACGGGACCGGATTCAGGCTCCACGGTGGGGAGCATTTCCCCGCTCGAAGCCGCCAGGGAAACCGAGCCAGCAATAACTATGCCAAACGAAATTTTAAGCCAGGCTGATTCTCACCCCCAAGGCGTTATGATGACCGGGCAGGAGCTAGCCTCGTTCCTCGGTAAGGGGTTCGAGGAAAAACCCATCTGGACCGGCCTTTGGGAGAGCATTCGGGACGTGTTTTTTCCGCCCAAGCTGCCCCCCCTCGAACTGACCTCCACGCCCATCCCGGTTCCCGACCGCATGGCGGTCAAGGCGAACCCCTGGGCCATTGGCATTTCCACCACCGTCAACGGCACCATCCTCGCCGTGCTGCTGTTCTTCGTGGGCCGAGCAGTCATCCAGAAGGTAACTCATCCGACGATTGTCCCGATCGACATTGCCGCGTTCAAGGGCCCGCTGATGAAGCAGTCGGCCGGCGGCGGTGGCGGCGGCGGCAATCACAGCATGATCGACGCCAGCAAGGGCAAATTGCCCCCCAGGATCAAGGATCCGGTGGTTCCCCCGCAGCCGCAAACCTTCGACAAGCCGAAGATTCCCATGCCTTCGGCCATTAATGTCCAGCAGAACATTCAGCTCCCCGACAACCCCAACATGCCCCTCATCGGCATGAAGAATGGGCCCAGCGTGGTGCTTTCTCAAGGTAGCGGCAGCAGCGGAGGCATGGGGTCTGGCAGTGGCGGCGGTCTAGGCTCCGGAAACGGCAATGGCTTCGGCCCCGGCTCCGGCGGCAATGCCGGCGGCGGCGTCTACCGGGTTGGCGGCGGCATCTCGGCGCCGGTTCCGCTGAACAGCGTTGAAGCCGAATTCTCCGATGAAGCACGCCGTGCCAAGTACCAGGGCGTCTGCCTCATCCAGATGATCGTGGACGCGCAGGGCAATCCGCAGAATCCCCGGGTGATTCGGCCGCTGGGCATGGGACTCGACGAAAAGGCGCTCGAAGCGGTTCGCAAGTATCGCTTCAAGCCCGCCATGAAGGACGGCAGAACCCCGGTCCCGGTCATGATCACCGTTGAGGTCAACTTCCGCCTTTATTAGCAAACAGCGCGATTGAACACAGCGAGCGAAGCGCACAGGCTTCGCTCGTCGTGCTTTCAGCCGCCTCTTCGTTCTGAACCGGACCTGGCCGTTATCGCCGCGCCGGGGCGGGTTTCGCGGAGGGGGATTTGAGCGATGTGGCTGGGGCAGCAATCTCCCCGATCCTGCGCAAAAACGGGCGCATCGTAAGCCCTTGCACAAAGATCGAGAAGGCGACCACGCCAAAGCTCGCCGTCACAATCTCGTCGCGCCAGGGAAGATCCTGGGGAAGTCCCAGGGCCAGCGCCAGGGCCAGAGCGCCGCGCAAGCCACCCCACACCAGCACCATCTGGTGCTTCCCGCTGATGCGCAGCGAGGACCAATGAAACACCGAGCCGCAGGAGTAAACAGCAACCAAGCGCGCTGCCAGTACCACACCCACTGCAATGAGCGCCGACACCCAAACTGCCAAAAAATGCTGATTCTTCTGCTGCGTTCCAATGAGCAAGAACACCATGGAGTTGGAGATGAAGGCGGCGTATTCCCAGAAGTTCGAGACCGCCTCTTTGCCGCGCGGAGAAATTCCGTCCAACCGCGATAAGTTGCGCATCACCAGGCCGGCGGTGATGGTGGCCAGAACTCCTGACATGCCGAAATAATCGGCGAGCAGGAAGGAGCCATAGGCGGCCACGGTGGTGAAGGTAACTTCGATGAGGTGATCCTCGGTGCGGCCGGTCAGCAGCAGTGAACCAACGCCAACCGCCGCACCGCAGGCCACTCCGCCGCCAATCATTTTCAGACCGGTGAAGAGCGCATCGCCGCCTGTGACACTTTGACCGGTGGCGAAAGCGACCACCAGGGCAAAAGCGACAGACGCGGTGCCGTCGTTGAGCAGGCTCTCCGCCTCGATGAGCAGCAGCAGGCGGCCGTGCGCTTCAGCTTCGCGGAAGATGGCGATGACGGAGACCGGATCAGTGGCGGCAATCAGCGCGCCGAAGACCAGCGCGGCTGCCCATCCCCAGTGCGCCAGGAAGTGCATCCCCAGCGCAGTGACGCCTGCCGACAGGGCCACCCCCACAGTGGCCAGCAGAGCAATCACCAGCGCATTGCGCCGCAGCCGCTCCCCATGAATGTGGTAGGCAGCCTCGAACAGCAGAGGAGGCAGCAGGCCGGTGTAGATGAGTTCCTTGGTGACGATGATGTGGGGCGCGAACGGACTGGCGGCAAGCCCGATGCCGGCCGCCACCAAGCCGGCGCTGTAGGGCAGACGCAGGCGCTTGGTGAGCATGGCGACCACAGCCGCAACCAGCAGCAAAAACGTTACGGCTTGAACAGTAAATTCCATTCTCAAGGCGGGATGCAGGTTTCGGCCCGGGGGTGCATGGCTGCCCCGCGTGGTGCGTGGCGTTCATCAGAAGGTCAATGTGCCCCGTCGCCCCGGGATGGTGGCCTACGCCAGCTTTTTTCGCCAGAACTCGAAAACTAAGTATCCAATGGCCGCCGAGACCAGGGCAATGCTGAAGTTGGCGAGCGTGAAAATATCATGAAGGGCAAAGGCCAGGGTTTTACCGTATTGCTTGTTGGCGGTGAACTCGCCCATAAGCAAGTTGGAATAGAACAGGAACACGATGAAGGCGACCTCGACCAGCAAGCGCCAGAACGGGTGGGGCTTTCGACGGGGGCGGAGCGATGCCGTCATGCCCAGATCATAGTAGGGAAGCTTTTCCGCTCCAAGCGAAATCGGGATTTGCAGCACGATTCCGGAGCGATGCGCACCGTGTAGGCCGCTGCCCTGAAGACCCGAACCGCCTATAATTTTATAGACGTGTTAACTTTTTTCAAATCTCGCAGCGGCTCGCGGCCGCGGTTTCCTGCCGCGGCAGCGCTGTCCATCGCAATCCTTGTCGTTTCAGCGGTTTTTGCCTCCGCTCAATCCCCAACCTCCGGGTCCGGAGAGAGTTCCTCCGCGGATCGTGGGCGGATTTTGATGGTATTGCCTTTCGATAACCGCAGCGGCCAGCTGAATCTGGAATGGATGCGCGAAGCAGCGGCCGAACTGCTGAGCAGCCGGTTTGCTTCGGCGGGTTTTTCGCCCATGAGCCGCGCCGATCGCATGTACGCGCTCGACCACCTGGGTTTGCCCGAAGGCTTTCAGCCCTCCCGCGCCAGCGCCATCAGAATGGCGCAGACGCTCGATGCCGATTCCATTATCGTGGGCAGTTTTTCTGTGGACGGGAATCAACTGGTGGCGGAAGGCCAGGTGATCAACGTGCCCCAGCTGCACATGACGCGGGCGGTAACCGCGCGCGGACCCCTGAGCGACATGATCAAAATCTTCGATACCCTGGCCTGGGAGCTGACCGGCCAGCTTGATCCATCGCTGACGGTTCCCGAGCAGACGTTTATCGCCGCCGGCCAGGATCTGCGCCTCGACGCCTTCGAGCAGTATATTCGCGGCATTACCGAACCCGACCAGGCCGAGCGGCAGCGCCATCTGCAACAGGCTGTGAAGCTGAGCCCGGACCTGAGCCCGGCGTGGATGGCGCTGGGACGCGAGGAGTACGCCAGCCAGCAGTACGACCAGGCGGCACAGGCGTTTGCCAAGGTCGATCCTCGAGGCCGGGATGCCCTCGAAGCCGGCTTCTATCGTGGCTTGTCGCTGCTGTTTTCAGGGGATTATCCAGGCGCGCAGAATGCCTTTGCAGAGGTGGCCAAAACCCTGCCGCTGGCCGAGGTCGTCAACAACGAAGGCGTGGCCGTCAGCCGTCAGGGACATGACGGAACGTCATTTTTCATCCAAGCCACGGCCGACGATCCGAGCAATGCGGATTACCACTTCAATCTGGCGGTGACCTTGCGCCGCCACGGTAAGAACTCCCCGGCCCTCAACGAACTGGCGCAGTGCCTCAAACTGCGGCCCAGCGACAGCGAGGCCCAGGCGCTCAATGACGCGTGGAAGGCCCCCGCGGTGCAGACCGCGGCCTTGGCAACCGATCCCGCGCCAGACCCGCTGGAGCGCATCGTACGCACATTTGACGCCAACGCATTTCGCCAGGCCGCGCAGATGCTGGACGAGATGGATGCGGAGCGCCTGGCTGCCCTCACTCCGGCCGAGCGAGCACAGAAGCTGTGCGTCCAGGCGAACGGATATCTGGCCCGCGGTCTGCTGCTGGAGGCCGAGCGGCTTTATGGATCTGCGGCCTCAGCCGATCCCACTGCCGCAGAAGCTTACGTGGGGCTGGCGCGCGTGCGCCAGCGCAGCGGCGACCTGGAGGGAGCGCGCACGCAGGCAGAGGCGGCGTTGCGCATTGCGCCCTCAGCCGACGCATACCTTCTGCTGGCGGAACTGGACCTGGGGGCGAACCACCTGAAGCAGGCTGAGGATGAGGCCGGCAGCGCGCTGAAATTGCAACCAGCCAATCACGAGGCGCAGGATCTTCTGCGCCAGATTCAGGCCCGCGACGGCCAGGCGAAATAGCGCGCTCCCTGTCCCTTTTCCCCCAATGGCGCTATGCTTGGCTGGCTGATTGATCCGCAAGTTGTGAACCATGAACCGGGGCGCCCAAAAGGAGTGACCGATGGGACGGCAGGGAAGCAAGAGGCGATGGATTTTCGGGGTGATCGCGATCCTCACAGTCGCCTGTTCCATGGGCCTGACCCACCGCGCAGATGCCGCGCAGCCCGTCGTCGACAAACTCGTGCTCGACGATACCATTCAACCGGTCAGCGCTGACGAAATTTCCCGAGCCATTGCCCGCGCCGATCGGGACGGAGCCGCCGCGCTGCTGATTCAGATGGACACGCCGGGCGGCCTGGTGGAATCAATGCGGGCCATCGTGGGGTCGATTCTGGGCTCGCGTGTGCCGGTGATCGTCTACGTGTCGCCTTCCGGCGCGCGCGCCGGCTCGGCGGGATTCTTCATTCTCGAATCGGCCGACATTGCCGCCATGGCGCCGGGCACCGAGGCCGGCGCAGCGCACGTTGTCTTTGAGGGCGTCAAGCCCGATTCCACCGAAATGCAGAAGGTGGAGAACGATGCCGAAGCGTTTCTGCGCTCCTATGTGAACCGCCGCGGGCGCAATGTGGACGCCGCCGTGGCCGCGGTCCAAAACTCGCACTCCTATACCGCCGAGGAGGCGCTCAACCAACACCTCATTGACGTGATCGCCAATAGCGACGCGCAACTGCTCTCCACGATCGACGGCCGCACCATTACGCGCATGGACGGATCGAAGGCGACACTGCACACGGCCGGCGCGCGCATCGAGCTCATTCAACCTACGCTGCGCGACGATCTGCTCGGCTGGCTGGTCGATCCCAACATCGCGCTACTCTTCCTGGTGGCTGGCGCGCTGCTGATATATCTGGAATTCAATACGCCGGGCACCATCGTTCCGGGAGCGCTGGGAACGCTGATGGTCCTGTTGGCGATCTTCGGGCTCAACCTGCTGCCCATCCGCTTCACCGCGGTGCTTCTCCTCCTGGCCGCCATGGTTCTGCTGGTGCTGGAGGCCAAGTTCGGCGGCCATGGGGCATTGGCCATCGCCGGCATCATTTGCCTCACCTTCGGGACGCTGACGCTGGTGGCCGCGCCCGTGCCGCAGATGGGCATCAGCCCCCTGGTTGCGATTGCTGTGAGCGTGGGCTTTGGCGCCATTACCGTGGTCCTTGTGCGGCTGGCTTTCCGAGCCCGACAGCGCAAGGCCCTCATCGGCGCCGACGCCATGGTGGGTTTTGACGCTATCGCCATGGAGCCGCTGGCGCCCTCAGGCCACGTGCTGGTGGAGGGCGAAATCTGGCGCGCGATAGCCAACCAGCCCGCTGCCCAGGGCGCTCAACTGCGCGTGGTGGGCCACGACCAGATGCTTCTCTACGTGGAGCCGATCGTTCCCGCTGTGGACAGCGAACAGCTGACTGCGCACGGCTAGCGGCCGCTGGCCGTGCCTCGAATCTGACCACTGAAAAACTGCCCGCTGTCGGCGTTCCGCTGTAAACTGCCTCGCTAAGGTACAATCCCGCTGAGTGAGGAAAGCCCAATGTCCGTGTCGGATCTACCCATTCCAGCGTTAATTCTGATCGCGATCGTCGTCCTCTACGTCCTCAATTCCATCAAGATTCTGCGCGAGTACGAGCGCGCGGTGATTTTTCGCCTGGGCCGTGCCCTGCCCGTTCCCAAGGGGCCGGGCATCATCCTGGTCTTCCGGCCGCTGGATCAGATTATCCGTATCTCCCTCCGCCAGGAGGTGCTGGAAGTGCCGCCGCAGGACGTGATTACGCGCGACAACGTCACCATTAAAGTGAACGCGGTGGTTACGCTCTACGTGGTTAACCCCAACGACGCGGCCATCAAGGTGGCGAATTATGTGTACCAGACCTCGCAATTTGCGCAGACCACGTTGCGCTCGGTGCTGGGCGAGGTGGAACTGGATGAGGTGCTCAGCCATCGCGACAAGCTCAACCTGCGCATCCAGTCGATCATCGACCAGCGGACGGAGCCCTTCGGCGTCAAGGTGGTTTCGGTAGAAGTGAAGCAGGTAGACCTGCCTGAGCAGATGCTGCGCGCCATTGCCAAGCAAGCCGAGGCGGAGCGCGAGAGGCGCGCCAAGATCATTCACGCCGAGGGTGAATTTAATGCTGCTCAAAAGCTGGTGGACGCCGCCGCGCTGATGGCCACCCAGCCCATGACCCTGCAACTGCGCTACCTGCAAACGCTGGCCGATATCGGCGTGGAGAAGAACACGACCATCGTGTTTCCGCTGCCCCTCGAGCTGACCACGCTCTTCAACAAGATGGCTGCTGCTGGCCCCACTCCGCCTGCGCAACCCTAGGGCCTGGTGTTGACGGGTAACCCATTCGTCAACGCAAGGATCGTTCCAGCCGGCACGCAAAGGTCGTAGCATAGGGGAAGGTAATGCTTCATGCGCGGCGTGTTTGACGAAGAAGAAGAGCTGGAACGATCGCGGCACCGGCGCGATACGGAGCTGACGCTCGGCTCCGGCATGCTGCTGGCGATTTTCTTAGGCCTGGTGCTCTTGTGCGGCCTGTGCTTCGGCATGGGCTACGCGGTGGGCCATCGCGACTCCGGGCCGTCGGCCATTACCGCCCCGCAGCCCGCAACGGATCAGGAGCCGCTCCAGGCCAGCGGCGCCATTCCCAAGCCCTCCGCGATTGCGCAGACGCCGATCACGCCGCCGGAGCAACCGGCCGCGGACCAGGCCGCCGCAGGCGCAGTGGCTGGCCAAACCGCGACGCCGGAGGATGGCGCCGCCGCTCCTGGCGAATCGGCAGCGCAGCCCCAGGTACATCCCGTGCTCAATTCCGAGGGCGGCACGCAAGCCTCGGCGGCCGTCGCGCCGCAAGTCGTGCATCCCGCGTTGGCGTCCCCGCCGCTGATGGTGCAGATTGCCGCCGTCTCGAATCCCGAAGACGCCCAGGTGCTGGTGAACGCGCTGCACAAGCGCAATTATCCGGTTACACTGCGCCGCGACCCGGGCGACGATTACATCCATGTCCGGGTGGGTCCCTTCGCCACTCGCACCATAGCCGAACAGTGGCAGGCGAAGCTGCTAAGTGACGGCTATAACGCCGTCATCCAGCCATAAGTGCAGCGAGTCAGCGTGTTGGCAAGTCAGCGGATTCGTGCGACGAGTTGGGATTCGGATGCCGTCTTAGCCCCGCATCCACTCCGGCAATCCTGAAGCAATGCCAGCTCTCACGGCCTCCATCAGTTCCTCGCGGGTGGCGTAGTTGGCCGGATAGAGCGGCGGGTGGAAGACAATGTGCGCCGTGCCGCGACGAATGCTAAGGCTGCCCTTGCCCATCATCTTCTCCGTACCGTAAATCGAAACCGGAATGCAGGGCGCGCCCGTCTCCATTGCCAGGTAAAACGGCCCTTTTTTGAAAGGCAGCATGCGGCCGTCGCGGGAACGCGTGCCCTCGACAAATGTGGTGATGTGCATGCCACGGCTCATCACATCGCGAGCGGCAGCCACGTTCTGCTGTGCGTTCTCCACGCGGCCGCCGCGGTCCACGGGAATCAGTTCCCCCAATTTGAATGCATAACCAAGCACCGGAATCCGCATCAGTTCGCGCTTGATAAAAATAGACGTGCGCCCCGGGATGTGAGGAATCAGGGCCGGCGGATCGAGGTTCGACACATGGTTGGCCATGAAGATGCACGCCGTGTGTGCCGGAATTTTCTCCCGGCCTTCAACCTCGACGCGAATGCCGGCAGCGCGAAGTCCGGTGCGCGCAATCTTCAGCGCCACGTCGTAGAGCGGCGTGGCATTGCGCGTGAAGATGGTGAGCGGAATGTAGACGATTGCCGCCGGAATACCGAGCGCGATCAGAGTCCCGACCAGGAAGAGCGTGGCAATCATGCGGAGGCCGTGCGAGGAACGAAGCGCTGGCGCAACCGCGCCGGCAGCTTTTCGTAAATTCCATCGAAGCCGCCATTGGAGAGGATAGCCACCACATCGCCGGCGGCAAGTTGCAGGAACGATCCCGCTGACGATGGCGTCGGCATCCGCCAGCAGATGGGCGGGAGTGCCAGCGGCGTTCAGCGCGTCCACAACATCTTCCGGGTGCAGGCGTTCGGCGTCGGGAATGCGCTGCTGCTGATAGACACCGGCCAGCACCACGCGATCGGCCAGGCGCAGGCTGGCCACAAGATCTGCCTCCAGCACTTTGCGCCGCAGCGTGTTGGAGCGCGGCTCCAGCACCGCCCACAGGCGGGCCTGCGGATAGACGGCACGAAGCGCCTTGAGCGTTTCGCGAATCGCCGTGGGATGGTGGGCAAAATCTTCGATGATGGTAATGCCCCCGATCTCGGCGCGCAGTTCGAGCCGGCGCTTGACGCTCTTGAAGGCGGCCAGCGCAGCCACGATGGCCTCTTTCCTCACGCCTTGGCCGAAACTCAGCGCTGCTGCGGCGGTGGCATTGAGGGCGTTGTGCTCGCCGGCCAGGTGCATCGCCAGCTCGGCCCACAACTCGCCAGCATGCCAGAGCTCCCAGCAGCGTGAGCGCCAGCCTGGTAACGCAAATTACGAATCTGCCAGTCGGCAGCCTCGCTGAATCCGTAACGCTCCACACGGCATAGCGCGCGCTCTACGCACTCGCTCACGTTGGCGCTGCCGTCGTAGGCCACGATGAGCCCGCGCCGCGGAACCAGATTGACCAGCCGTTTGAAGGCGGTTTTCACCGCGTCAAGATCGGCGTAAATATCGGCGTGGTCGAATTCTACGTGGGTCAGGATCAAGCCGTCGGGAAAGTAGTGGAGAAACTTAGGACCCTTGTCGAAAAAGGCTGTGTCGTACTCGTCGCCCTCCACGATAAAAGTGCGCGTAGGCCGCAGTTGAAAGCTGGTGCCAAAATTCTCTGCCACGCCGCCAATCAGAAACGAGGGCTCCAGCTCGGGAGCCTCTTGCGCGGCAGTCTGGTAGATCCACGCCAGCATGCTGGTGGTGGTGGTCTTGCCGTGCGTCCCGGCAACGACCAGCGATTCGCGGCCCTTGAGAAATTCGTCGCGCAGCAGCGCCGCCATCGAGGTAAAGGGAATGCGCTCGTCGAGCACGCGTTCAATCTCCGGGATTGCCGCGCGAGAGGGCATTGCCGATCACGACCAGGTCGGGCCGCGGATCAAGATTGGCCTCGGCGTACGGCTCCGCCACGGGAATCCCCAGTTCCCGCAGCAGATCGCTCATGGGCGGATACGCCGCCTTGTCGGAGCCCGTGATGCGATGCCCCTGCAACTGCAGAAGCCCGGCCAGCGAAGCCATCGCCGTTCCGCAAATTCCACTCAGATGGATGTGCCGCCCCGTCCCGTTCAACGCCTCACCGACCTGCTTCCTCTTTGAATTTCCCAGTCCCTAGTCTCTAGTCCCTCCCTTGTCCCTTGTCTCCCTTCGTCCCTGTCTTGTTCACCGCCGGCTCCAGCAAATCCAGCCGCGCTGTTCTGCCCGCCGCGCAGCTCCGCCCTCACGCCAAAAGTCAGCGTCACATTCTCGCGCGACACATGGCCGCTGCGCAATCCAATGCGCGATAGGCCCCTTGAATCCTTCGAGAGCATTGAGGATCGCATCGTCGAGCAGTTCCGGCGGCGCGTCCTTCGATTGGCAATCGAGCATTTCGCCAAAAACGATGCCGCGCACGCCCTTGAGCTTGCCCGCGTGGCGCAGCTGCCAGATCATGCGATCCACCTGGTAAGGCTTGGCTCCCACGTCCTCAAGGAAGAGCAGCTTGCCCTCTGTTTGCGGCTCCCACGGCGTGCCCAGCAGCGAAACCAGAATGCTGAGGCAGCCGCCGTAGAGAACTCCGCGCGCGCTTCCTTTTTGCAGCGTGCGCAGGCCTTCCTTGGTTCCCACGCTGTAGGGCCTGTCCGCTCAGCGCCGCGCAAAAACTTTCCAGGTGCACGCCATCGTCCAGGAAAAAATCCGCTGCCAGCATAGGGCCGTGAAAGGCCGGCAATCCCAATTCATCGAGCAGCCGCAATTGCAGGCCGGTCAGATCGCTGTAGGCAAAAAACGGCTTGGGATGGCGCGCGATACGCTCGAGGTCGAGGTTTTCGAGCAGATAGTTTGAGCCGTATCCGCCGCGCAGACACATCACCGCGCTGGTTTCCTCGTCGGCGAAGGCCGCATACAGATCTGCGAGCCGCTGTTCGGCGGTTCCGGCAAAATAAATGGGGCCGCGCTGGAGCGCATGCGCCGCCAAGTTTGGGTGCGAAGCCGAGCCTGCGCAGCGCCTTCAGACCGCGCTCCACGCGCTCTTTGCGCGCAAAACTGGCCGGCGCCACCACGCTGATCCGGCGCCGTCCGCGACTGCCGGTGGTTTCAGCAAACGAGTTTTCCGGGCTGCCATGGCTACCACGCCTCGCCGCGCGCAATCAGCGCGGCCGGGCCGGTGAGGAACAGTTCGCTTCCCGGGCCGCTCCATGCAACCGTCTGTGCGCCGCCCGGCGCCATCACCTTCAGCGGCGAAACGCAGCCCTTGAGCGCCAGCGCCGCAGTGGCGGATGCCGAAGTCCCGGTGCCCGAGGACATGGTCGGTCCCACGCCGCGCTCGAAGATGCGAATCTCGATCTCGCGCTCGTTGAGCACGCGCACAAACTCCACGTTGGTTTGATGGGGGAAATCGACATGTGTGCAGGCTTCAGCGCCGATCTCCGTCCACGGCTCTCCGCCCATGCTGAATTGCGGATGATCGACCACGATCACGAAATGCGGATTGCCGGTGGATACCTCGATGCCGGTAATGTCGTCGCCACTGCTGAGGCGAATGGTATGCGGAGCGAAGGTGGGTACGCCCATGCCGGTGCAGACGTCCACGGCAAATTCACTGGCCGTTGCGCACGCTCTCGATGCGGCACACGCGCACACCGGCATCGGTTGCAATGCTGACTTCGTCGCCTGCCTTCGAGCCGAGCCGCTCCGCCATCCACGCCGCCACGCAGCGCGTGCCGTTGCCGCTGATCTCGGCAATGGAGCCGTCGGCATTGTGCAGCCGGATGCGCCCGGAACTCTTGCCCGTCCACGCGAAAAACTCAATGCCATCGGCGCCCACGCCGGTGTTGCGCGCGCACAGCCGCCGCGTCCAGTCCGCGCGATCCTGCTCCGCCACTGCCTCTTCAGGCACAATCAAAAAGTCGTTGCCGCAGGCATGAGCTTTGGTAAAGGGAATCAATCGTCCTCCGGATTGCGGATTGCGAAAAACAGCCAGGCTTCGCGCCGGCTGTTGCGCAAGTACCTTCCTTGCCCGATGCTATCACCGTGGCGGCGGGTTGTTGAGGCGCACCGGCTCGGCTGCAGAGATTCGGAGACATAGAGCGTTGCCGGCGGCTGGTGCTTTGCCGCGAAATGCGCTACGGCGCGCAGTCCGTCAGGATGCGCTTTCACGGCCTGGTCGATCGCGTCGCCGTCGAAGGCCAGCACCAGTGCCGCATGCTGCGCCGGCGCGGCCAGAGCTTCGCGGTAGAGGCTTCGATCGCTCTCATTGATGGTCTGGC
Organism: uncultured Acidobacteriaceae bacterium; assembly: GCA_963725975.1. Lineage (GTDB taxonomy): Bacteria > Acidobacteriota > Terriglobia > Terriglobales > Acidobacteriaceae > Telmatobacter. Next base: position 275,073 of record CAVSBA010000005.1, read on the forward strand.
GCAGAGGAATGCCGGTGAGCGCGACAAGCTCGGGATGAACGGAGGTGTCCATCAGCACTGCGCCATCGGGGCAGCGCGCCAGGTGCGCGCGCATGCCGGCGGAATATTTTCGTCGAACGGCTCTGCGGGCGCGGAGATTCAGCGTGCCTTCCACGTAAACCAGCGGCCGCTTGCGCGACCAGTCCCCAGGCGTTGAGCGCGACCAACACAAATAGCGCGGCCGCCGCATAGCGGCGGGCGCCCGGCTTGAAATCGCGCACTGCGGCCAGCGCCAATTGCGCAACGAATCCCAACCCCAGCGCCAGCGCCGGCAGCAGTTCCACGCCGTAGCGCGTGTTGTACCAGGAGTGCGGCCACCAGACGGGAATGAAGATGGGCACCGAACTGTAGGCCACGGAATAGGCATAGAAGGGAACCGGCAGCCATAAGAGCAGCGCCCATGCGAAACCGCGCCGCCGCGCGGCCAGCCACGCGCCCAACGGTTCCCAGCGACACTGAGCGCGAGCGCGGCGTGGCGCCAGAGGACGAAAGCATCCATCTCCGCGACTTTGAGATAGAAGAGCAGCCCCACCCAGGGGTTGTGCCAGCCCGGATGCGGAGGCCCGGAACCATGCGCGGTGCGCAGCTCGATGGCTTTGGCCGAATAGGGCCCGCGCGCGAATTCAAGCCAGTCGCCGAAGGCCACCGCGTTATAGGCGAACCAGGCCAGCGGCGCGGCGATCAGAATTGCGGAGCAGATCCAGAAGCTGCGCGGAGCGCAGCCGCCCGCGCCGCAACAGCACGATGCCCATGGCGCTCCACGCCAGCAGCGCCATGATCCAGCCGTCATAGCGCGTGTAGATGGCGGCCAGCAGCACAATGGCGATACAGGACTGCGTCCAGCGGACTTTTGGTAGATCTTCGCGGTCGAGCGCGGCCTGCCACTCCACCAGCCCCACCACCATCCAGATCATCTCGCAGACGAAGAGCGGCTCGGTCATGGCGGTGGTCTGCAGGTAGAGCAGGTTGGGATTGAGCGCGAAGAAGGCCAGCGTGAGGGCCGCGGCGCACGATCGGCATCCAGTGCCGCGCCAGGCGATAGATGCCCACGCAGGCGGCGATCCATGCCAGCGCGGAAGGAATGGTTCCGGCGAGGCCGTTGGCCCACCATGCGTAGACCTGCACAAAGGGCAGCATGAGCAGGTGCGGCAGCGGCAGCCACACCGAACCCAGTTCGGTGATGCCGGGAAAGCGGCTGTCGAAGACGCGCCGCGCAATGTGCAGATGGGCGATGGCGTCGCCGTAGTTGAGCAGCGCATGGTGCTGCCAGCTCCACGCGATGGCCGCGAGCGAGAGGGCTGCGCAGCAGACGAGAACGACGCGACGTTCAGACCGGACAAGCCGCCCCTGACAGCACGCGTGCTGTCGCCCGGAGCGCGTTGACCGTGGTTCGTTCAGTCAAGGTGAGTCAGCTCGCGGAAGGCCTGGAAGCGCGCATCGATCTCTGCGCGCGTAAGCTGCTGCAGGCGCTCGGTGCCGAAGCGCTCGCAGGCGAACGAGCCCATGACGCTGCCGTAAAACATGGCGCGGCGGAAGGCGCCGGGCGTGAGTTCTTTTTGCGAGGCCAGGTAGCCGAAGAAGCCGCCGGCAAAGCTGTCGCCCGCGCCGGTGGGATCGACTACTTCTTCAAGCGGCAAGCGCCGGCGCCCGAAACGTGCGCTCCGAGTGTTTCTCTTGGGGACGAGACCTGTGAAACAGGGTGGCCCCGTACTCGCCGTGCTTGACCACCAGGAAGCGCGGGCCAAGGTCCATGACTGCGCGCGCCGCCTGGACCAGGTTATTGTTGCCGGCGATCATGCGCGCCTCGGTGTCGTTGATGAGCAGGATGTCCAGCCCTTTGAGCACTTGTTCGAGCGCCGCGCGATGGTCCTTGATCCAGTAGTTCATGGTGTCGCCGGCCACCAGCTTCACGCCGGGCATGGCGTCGCGCACGCGCTTCTGCAGCACCGGGTCGATGTTGGCCAGAAACAGAAAATCGGAATCGCCATAGGCCTCGGGAATCTTGGGCTCGAACGCCGCAAAAACGTTCAATTCGGTGTTGTGGGTCTTGGCCTCGTTCAGATTTTCGAGATACGAGCCCTCCCAGAAAAAACTCTTGCCCGGGGCATGCTCAATGCCGCGCGTATCGATGTTGCGCGCCTTGAAGACGGCTTCCTGCTCCGGCCCAAAATCCTCGCCCACCACGGCGATAACGCGCACTTCGGTGAAGAAGCTGGCGGAAAGGGAAAAGTAAGTTGCCGCGCCGCCCAGGCAGCGCTCGCGGCGTCCGGCGGGGGTTTCAATGGAATCGTAAGCAACGCTGCCGACTACGGTAATGGCCATCAGGTCTCTCGTTCTTGGTGTTGTTGTGCGAGTCAGCAAGTGCAGCGGAGTTAGCGTCTACAGGACCTGAACTGACTCGCTAACCTTGCAGGCTCGCTGTTTTTCTACCAGCCCATATATTTGCCGAACAGCAGCTTCAGCCGCTCCTTCGTTGCTGCGGGAATCGCATCCGGCTGGGTGAGCACGGCGAACTTTGCCGCCGACGCGCAGGCGCACGCGCGTTCGCGGGGCAGGGCCGCGACAGCCGCCTTCACCACCTTGCAGGCGTTGTCGGCGTTCTTGTGCAGCACGGCCACAATCTCCTCAATCGTCACCGCATCGTGTCCTTCGCGCCAGCAGTCGTAATCGGTCACCATGGCCACGGTGGCGTAGCAGATCTCCGCCTCGCGGGCCAGCTTGGCCTCCTGCAGGTTGGTCATGCCGATCACGTCGGCGCCCCAGCTGCGATAGAGATTCGACTCCGCCTTGGTGGAGAACTGCGGACCCTCCATGCAAACATACGTGCCGCCCAGTTTGCCCACCACGCCCACGGCCGCGCAGCCTTGCAGCGGCAGCCTTGGCGACCGTTGCGCATACCGGATCGCCAAACGCCACGTGGCCCACGATGCCTTCGCCAAAGAACGTCGACACGCGATGAAAGGTGCGGTCGATGAACTGATCGGGCATGATGAAGTCGGTGGGCTTGTGCTCTTCCTTGAGCGAGCCGACAGCGGAGACGGAAAGAATGCGCTCCACGCCGAGCTTCTTGAAGGCGTAGATGTTGGCGCGGAAGTTCAGCTCCGAGGGCAGAATGCGATGCCCGCGCCCGTGCCGCGCCAGGAAGGCAACCTTGCGGCCTTCGAGCTCGCCGAGGACGAAAGGCGTCGGACGGCTCGCCAAAAGGCGTTTCCACGCGCTCTTCATGAATGTTGGTGAATCCGGGCATGGAATACAGCCCGCTGCCGCCGATGATGCCGATCTCCGCTTGTGCCAATGTCACGCTCCTGGTTCTGGCTTGTGTGGCCCGGACTCGCGCTGCCCCTACGGGGCGGGCTCGGTGGGGTGTCGCATTCCCAGGAGTGCGTCCGCTGCGGCGGACTTCTCCTGGGCTAATTTCCTTTCCTCCCTACGGGAGGAAGGTTAAGATCGGCGGTTGTCGAGTCCCGTTCCATGGATCAGCAGTCGTCGACTCCGTTTCCATGGATCAGCGGTTGTCAAGTCAGTTCCATGGATCAGCGGTCGGTCGGGCCAGTTTTATGAATCAGGCCGTTGCGTCAGATCCAATGGCGAACAACTGAAAATGAGAATTGACTTCATCTTCCATCCAGCATCCTGATGGTCTCCATGATCACGTCGCCATCCACGGTCAGGCTGTGGGCGCTGATCTTGTCCATGGTGTCCTGCGCGGTATGGTGATAGCTGTTGTTGGGTCCGTAGTCGAGATCGATGATGTCGATCGAGGGAACGCCGCGCTCGACAAAGGGCAGATGATCGTCCTCGACCGCCATGGATTGCTGAAAGAAGTAACGCTCGTCGCCTTGTTTTTTGGCCGCATCCCCCACCAACGATTCCAGCCACGGCGTCGAATTGGTCTCGCGCTGAATGTCGAGATCCTTGTCGCCAATCATGTCGGTAAGGATGAAGGCCTTGATGCGCTTGAGGGTTCCGTTGCCGCCCCACTCCGCGGCCAGGTGACGGCTGCCGTATGTGGAGTCGGAGTCGGACCAGCTCTGGATGGCCTCTTCACCGTCGAAAAAGACCAGCCACACGGAATAGCCGTCGAGCAGGTGGTCTTTGGAATGCTCCGATTCCTCCTTGCAGCTCATCGCCAATGGCCATAAGCAAGCCGGTAGTCGAGCCGCCGTCGTTAGCGCCCACAAAGTTGATGTTGCGCAGCGGGTAATTGGTCTCGTAGTGGGTGGCCAGCACGATCACGCCATCTTTGCGGCCCGGGAACCGCACGATGAAGTTGCACATCGGAATCGGCCCAATGGGGGTATTGGCGGTGAACTTGTCCTGCGAAAGTTGATCTTGGGCGCGGTCAAAGTGGCTGATGATGAACTGCTCGGCCTTGGCGTGACCCGGGCTGGTGGGCCAGCGCGGCCCGATGGCGACAAACTCGCGCGCGTACTCCAGAGCCTTCGCCCCGTCGAAACGCTGCTGGGCCGGGGCGGTGAGCGTGGCGAAGAAAAATAGCGCAAAGAAGCTGCACAGGACCACGATACCGGTCGAGGTTTGTGCGCGCCCACCCTTGCAGCAAAAACCACGGCGCTGCAAGGATGGGGCACCCGCATTGATATCCGGAACGCGCGTCCCAACGAAAGGCGGAGAAATCATGGAGTCACCTCCTTGGCCTTTTTGCGCGCAGGATGCACCCACCACGCCACCCCGATGCCGACCAGGTAGAGCGCCAGCATGGGAATCGCATAGATGCACATGGTCCACGGGTCAGGGCTGGGGGTGATGATGGCGGCCACCAGAAAGACCGCCAGGATTGCGTAGCGGATGTTCTTCCACAGAAACCGCGGTGTCACAATGCCGAACAGGGCCAGGAAAAAGATGAGGATGGGCATCTCGAAGCTGATGCCCAGGCCAAGAATGACCGAGAGAAAAAAGCTGCTGTAATCCTCAATCGTAATCATGGGCGTGAAGTTATGCCCGAAGCCCACGACCAGAATCTTGATGGCCGCGGGCAGCACAAAGAAATAGCCGAAGCTGGCTCCGGTCAGAAATAGTCCGACCGTGGCGGCCATGAACGGCACCACGAAGCGCCGTTCCTTTTGGTAAAGGCCGGGCGCGATAAACAGCCACACCTGGTAGATGATGAGCGGCGAGGTCAGAATGGCGCCGCCCAGCAGCGCGACCTGCAGATCGAGGTTGAGCGCGTCCATGGGATGCGTAAACACCAGAGATTTGCCGATCTTGACAAGCGGCGCTTGCAGCATGTCGACGATGCGGATCGCGGAAAAACCAGCAGACAAAAAAGCCCACGGCAAGATAGGCCGCGGAGTGCACAATGCGCTTGCGCAGCTCCTCCAGGTGCTCCATCAGGCTCATGCCGGGGAGTTCCGCGCGCTCGGTGACCGCCGCACGTGCCTTGTCGATTGCTTCTTTCGGATCAACCATGGTGAGTCGTTGGCTCGGTGGCCGCGGGATGCTGGCTTGCGGCGACTTCTTTCTTCAGGAGGGTTTCTTCTGCGGAAACTGAGGCGGGTGCGGCGCTGGCATCTGCGGGCTCTGGATCGGCAGGCTTTCCAAGGGCTCCGTCGCCGGCCGCCCGGGGCGCTGGTAAGCAACCGGCTCGCCGGTGGCTGGCGGCTGAATGCGCAAGCCGGTCTCGACCGGCTCGGCCGCAACCGGCTCGGCCGCAACCGGCTCGGCCGCAACCGGCTCGGCTGCGACCAGCTCGGACACGGCGGGCTCGGCCGCAACGGGCTCTGCCGCAACCAGCTCGGACGCAACGGGCGCCATTTCCGCTGCAACCGTCGTCTCGCTGCCTCCGTAGGTGAAGTCCGGAGCGGACGGGTAGGCGGTTTCAGCAACCATGGACTCTGCGGCCGTCGCGGATCCTGCCGCCGCCGTTTGTGCGGCCTGGGCAGCGTTTTGCGCCTGGGCCGCCGCCTGCAGCGCCGTTTCGGCCGCGCTCTGCGCCTGAGCCACCGCGTTCTGGGCGTCGGTCAGGGCGCGCTGCCGCTCAGCTTCTTCGCGCTGCCGCTTGTCCGCCTCTTCGGCGTTGCGCAGCTCCTCTTCGAGCTGGTATTTGAAGTCGTTGGATGCCTTACGGAACTCATACATGAGTTTGCCGATCTGGCGTCCCACCTGGGGCAGACGGCGAGGCCCGAGCAGCACGAGCGCCAGGACCATCATGATCAGCGTGTCGTCCATGCCAATGGTACCGAGTTGGATTGGCGGAGAAATTACCATGAAATTCCCATGATACCTGCCCGCGCGCAACCCTCACAAACAGCAGATGACAGGCGCCACCGAATTGGGCGCGCCCGTACGTCGGCTGCTCCGTGCAGGTTGCGACGAAACTCGTCGCTAGGAGGCTTGGCGGAGCGGGGTTGCAGGCTGCCCATGGCCGGAGTACCCTCAAAAGCTCCAAGCCGACCCGCCGCCTCTATTCCCGTTGGGCTGATGTTACGCTTGCGTTAAAATAATTTTGGACGGCACGGAATTACCGCCGGAATTTTTCCATCCTCCGGCGTTTCTCCGCATCCTTCCATTGACGGCTGCAACAACTCCGTGGATTCGTTCCTGGTGCTGGACCTGCATTGAGGCGGGCCGGGCGATCCGCTGCAGCCACGTACGGCGGCCTCGTGCCGCAACCGGCCTTCGCGGGCCGCTTGGCTTTCAACATCCCCGTCCGAAAGGACTGAAGGCGGAAGAAGTGACACCTGTTTTCGAAGCATTGACCGCAGAAACCTCTGCGGTAGCTGCAGCCTCCTGCAGCCTCGACCATTACCTGGCGCTGCCCGATCACACTATGGATGATCGCATTGCGGCCGCGCGCGAGCGCCTGGGCGCAACCACTGTGCTGCTGGGACACCACTATCAGCGCGACGAAGTCGTGCGCTTTGCCGACTATACGGGCGACAGCTACAAGCTCTCGAAGATTGCCGCCGCCACCGATGCCCAGTACATCGTCTTCTGCGGCGTGCATTTCATGGCGGAGAGCGCGGATGTGCTTGCCCGGCCCGGCCAGCAGGTCATCCTGCCCGACCTGAATGCCGGCTGCTCCATGGCCGATATGGCCGAGATCTCCCAGGTTGAAGACTGCTGGGAGGCGCTGGAGCGGCTGGGGTTGGCGGACGAAACCATTCCCGTGACCTACATCAACTCGACGGCCGCGATCAAAGCGTTTTGCGGTGAGCATGGCGGCCTGGTGTGCACCTCGTCGAATGCGCGCGCCGCCTTGGAATGGGCGTTTGCCCGCGGTAAGCGCGTCCTTTTCATGCCCGACCAACACCTGGGCCGCAATACCGCGCACGCTATGGGTATTCCGCTCGACCAGATGGCGGTTTGGGATCCCTGGGCCATCAATCTTGGCAACCAGGCAGCGGGGGGACAAAGCGTCCAGCACCTCGCGGAGAGCCTCGTCCTGCTGTGGAAAGGCCATTGCGCCGTGCATCAGCGCTTCCTGCCCAGCCATGTGGACGATGTGCGCGCCAAGTGTCCCGGCATCCAGGTCATTGTGCACCCCGAGTGCCGCTATGAGGTCTGCCAGAAGGCTGACGCACTGGGCTCGACCGAGGGGATCATCTCTATCGTGGAGAAAGCGCCACGGGGCTCGACGTTTGCCATTGGCACCGAGATTCACCTGGTCAACCGACTGGCCAAACGCTTTGCCGCTGACGGCAAAAAGGTGATAACCCTCGACGACACCGGCTGCCTGTGCACCACGATGTACCGCATCAGTCCGCACCACCTGGCCTGGGCTCTTGAAAACCTGGTCGAGGGCCGGGTGATGAACCGCATCCAGGTGCGCGCCAACGTGAAACAGTGGGCGCGCGTGGCGCTGGAACGCATGGTGGAAGCGGGAAAGTAAGAAGCATCAGTGGGTCCGGCGCTCGAGGTGCGCCGGGCCTGGTTGCGATCGGCCTGGTTGCGATGCGGCTGGCACATTGCTCAAGCGTGGCCGCTGTTCCATTTGCGGGTTGGAACAGGTTGCGGAAAAACTCTTGAATGAGTGGGCCTTGTAACAAGGGCACGGCTTGAGCCGGGCCAATAAAGGCTGCAAAACGAACGAGGGCTTTACATTTACAGGCTGCGGAAAAACCCGTTGGGTGTGGGTGAACGGTTAGAAAAGCACCCCTCAGCGGCTAAAGCCAATCAATTTTGCTGGCTCGATTGGCACGACTGAAGTCGTGCCCTTTCAAGACCGATGGTCCGCAGAGTTTTCCGTAGCCTGTTTAGCCCCTGCTGCACCCTCATTCGCACAACTGCTCAATTCCGGGAGTTTTTCCGCAGCATGTTGAGGACACTTACAACTTAAGTGTGATGTGGCAGGTCGCAAAGGTCCCCTACATTAACCAAAGCGATAATTAGAGGCGTTCTCTCTCGGAATCCCTCAACGGTTAGTTGCCCGTTGCCGAGCTGCTGACGACCCTATCAGTAGAGCTTTCAACTAGTTGCGTCACATGGTCTATTTGATCCCCCGTCTGTGTTCGACCCTGCTGTAAAACCAGGCAAAAGAGGGCTGAGCAACGATGCACAGGATCAACCGTCTGGACGGCATCAGAGCCGTCGCTGTACTTTGCGTCTTCGCACGTCATACCGGGCTGTTTCACGGCGGATGGATCGGCGTCGACCTCTTCTTTGTGCTCTCAGGATTTCTGATCACCGGCATCCTGCGCCGGGAGAGGACGAGCCCGGCCTACTGGAGATCGTTCTACCTGAAGCGGGCTTGCCGGATCGTGCCGCCGCTGGCGCTTTGCTTCATCGGGGCTGCAATCGTAACGCCCATTCCGCTGAGTCGAGGCATCTGGTACGCGCTGTTTGCCGCAAACATCTCACTCGCCGCGCACCCGCTGGGAGGCGGCGCGCTGGTCATTCTCTGGTCGCTCGCGGTGGAAGAACACTTTTACCTGCTCTGGCCGTTTGCGGTGCGCTTCCTGAAGCGCAGGAATCTGGCCTGGCTGGCCATCGCGATTCTCTGCGTTGAGCCGGTTCTGCGCGGAGTCACCACCCTGTTCCTTCACAGCTTTGAGCCAATTTATTACCTGACCATCTTCCGGCTGGACGGGCTTGCGGCCGGGGGTCTGTTGGCGCTGGCAATGGAAGATGCCCGGGCAACCGCGTACCTGAAGAAGTGGTCCCCGGCCTGGATGGTGGGCCTCACCGCGCTGCTGCTCGCTTCCATGACGATCAAGAGCTTCGGCAGAGAGCAGAACAGCCTCTCGTTCAACTCCGTCGGCTATTCGCTGGTTGCGCTTTGCTGCTTCTGGATCGTGACCTTCGTGCTGCTGCATGAGGAGTCCTTCGTCAGTCGCGTGCTGTCGCTGCGGCCGGTCGTCTTCCTGGGCACCATCAGTTACGGGTTCTACCTGTTTCATCTGCTGGTATGGGAGGCGGCCAAGAAATATATCCCTGGTCTCGATGCTGGCGGACACCATCGTCTGCTGATCGCGCCTGTTCTATGCATCGCAATCGCCATCAGCTGGACGTCGTTCAAGCTCTACGAACAGCCCATTCAGACCTGGGGACGCAGGAAGGCCAAGGCGATTTCCGAGCGCGTGCCAGAGACCGCGGTCGCCGAAATGGCTTAGGTTGACCCGGCAACGGGCAGGCTGCGAGACTGAGGGCAATGCAATACAAGGGCAGGATCGAACTCGCGGCGGAGCGCAAAATCCGCGAAAGAAATACAACACGCTATCGGATGGCGCACTGGCCCATCTGGATATGGGTATTTTTTCTGGCGCCCGGGCCGCTGACTTTCAGCCTGTTTGCCCACGGCTTCAATCGCTGGAACGCGATGTGGCTGGGCGCGGTGCTGCTCGGCACCGGCATTGCCGGTTTGTATGCGCAGCTTCCCGGCTCTGAGCACCGCCCTTACATCCTGCGCTTCGACGAAGACAAGCCCAACCCGCTCTATCGCAAGGTGTGCTACACCTTTGCCTGGAATGCGGTGCTGAGCTTCGCGCTGCTCAACCTGGCCGGGCTGGTGGGCGTGGTCATTACCGGCAAATGGCAGCTCCAGCAGATATACGAATACGGCTACTCGCCGCTCTGCGCGTTCATTCTGCTGATGGGCATTATGGGCAAGCTGCCGCGCGTCGGCGCCTCCACGAAAAACGAGGGCACGGAGCGCCGCTACTTCTACGGCTCCGTGTGGGCTGTGACCACCGGACAGACGGTCCTGCTGATTGTGTGGAAGGCCCTGCCCGCCACCTTTTCCGTCACCCGCGAGGGCAGCTTTGTAAAGCTGGTGGTCTACGTGTTTGTGATGGCGCTGATGGGCTCGCTGGCCGCGCGCGGCATCCTGCCGCGCACCCGGCCTATCCTGCCTGGCGAGTCGATGGTCTCGGACTGAAAACAGGGACAAGGGGACGAGGCGCCAAGGGAACAAGGCTCCAGGGGGACAAGCACTCGATGCCTGATGGGCTGCGCAGCATTGGGCTGCGCTGCGCTCGGCCTGCTCTGACTGCGCTTGAGGCGAGACGCCTGTTCCCGTTGCTACGTTTGCTTCGCGTGATCTAAATCACATCCGCCTTGACCCCGCGGCGCTATAACGAACTCATTATGTGTCTTGCGATTCCCGGAAGGGTGGAAGAGATCAGCGCCGAGGGCGGGCTGCGCGTGGGCCGCGTCAACTTTGGCGGGGTGGTCAAGCGCGTTTGCCTGGACTACGTGCCCGAGGTGCAGGTGGGCGATTACACGATAGTCCACGTGGGCTTTGCCCTCTCCAAAATCGACGAGGAGACAGCCCAGCAGACGCTGGCCGAGTTTCGCGCCCTGGGCGTGCTGGACGAGGAACTGGCCAACGAGGAACGAGGCCTTTGCGCGGGCGGCCGGGGCTCCGCAATCCTGCTGTCCGGATGGAAGTTGTGAGGGAAAGCAGAAGTAGCGCGGTCAGCAGGCTAGGTTCCCGACGCCGCTAACTTCGCCGGCACTGCTAACTTCGCTTGGAAAACCTATGAAATACCTTACTGAGTTCAGAAATGGCGAGATCGCGCAGCGTATGGCGCGCGAGATTCATGCCGTCACCACGCGGCCGTGGAAGATCATGGAAGTCTGCGGCGGGCAGACGCATTCCATCATCAAGAACGGCATCGACCAGATGCTGCCGCCGGAAATAGAGATGGTGCATGGGCCCGGCTGTCCGGTGTGCGTTACTCCACTCGAACTGATTGACAAGGCGCTGGCCATTGCCGCTCAGCCCGGGCGTCATCTTCTGTTCGTTTGGCGACATGCTGCGCGTTCCCGGTACTGAGGGCGATTTGTTCCAGGTGAAGGGGCGCGGCGGCGATGTGCGCGTGGTCTATTCGCCGCTCGATGCGGTCGATCTGGCAGAGAAAAATCCGGACAAGCAGGTGGTATTCTTCGGCGTCGGGTTCGAGACCACCGCCCCCGCCAACGCCATGAGCGTGCACGTGGCCAAGCGCCGCGGCCTCAAAAATTTCTCTCTGCTGGTTTCGCACGTGCTGGTTCCGCCGGCGATTGAGGCGATTCTGAGTACCCCCGGACACAGCATCGACGCATTTCTCGCCGCGGGCCACGTGTGCAGCGTGATGGGCTATTGGGAATATCCATCGCTGGCCGAGCAATTCCACGTTCCCATCGTGGTTACCGGCTTTGAGCCCCTCGATCTGCTCGACGGCATCCGGCGCGCAGTGGTGCAACTGGAGCGCGGAAGCGCGCGCGTAGAGAATGCCTATGAGCGCATTGTCACTTTTGCCGGAAATCTGGAGGCGCAGCAGCTGCTGGCCCGCGTCTTTGAGGTCACGGATCGCGCCTGGCGGGGCATCGGCGTGATTCCCCGCAGCGGCTGGCGGCTGAATGCCCAGTACCGCGACTTCGACGCCGAGCTTCGTTTCCAGATCAGCGGTATTCACACCCAGGAGTCGCCCCTCTGCCGCGCGGGCGATGTGCTGCGCGGAGCCCTGAAGCCGGCGCAGTGTCCGGCGTTTGGCAGAGAATGCACGCCGCGGCGTCCGCTGGGCGCAACCATGGTTTCGAGCGAAGGCGCCTGCGCGGCCTATTTCAACTACGGGCGCTTTATGTCGGCGGACGAGACTGGCGAGTGCGGGCGCAGCTTTATCGGGAGTCAGATCATGGCTGAGCGCACCGGCTCCGGATTTCGCCAACTGGAGCTGTCCGCTTCCGCTGGCCGACTACCCCACCATCGTGATGGGGCACGGCGGCGGCGGCAAGCTGGGCAACGAACTGGTCGAGCATCTGTTCCTGCCCGCCTTCCGCAATCCCGCGCTTGAAAATCTCGGCGATGCCGCCCTGCTCGATCTCGGTGGCGAAATGAGTCCCGGCCGCATTGCCATGAGCACGGATTCCTTCGTCGTGCAGCCCCTGTTTTTTCCCGGCGGATCGATCGGCGAGCTGGCGGTGAACGGCACGGTCAACGATCTGGCCGTCTCCGGCGCCGATCCGAAAGTTTCTGAGCGCCAGCTTCATTCTCGAAGAGGGATTTCCGCTGGCCCAGCTTGCGGCCATTGTGGACGCGATGGCGCAGCGCGGCGGTCAAGGCGGGCGTGCGCATCGTTACCGGCGACACCAAGGTTGTGGAGCGCGGCCATGGAGACGGCTGCTACATCAACACCGCGGGCATCGGCGTGCTGCGCAGCGGAATCGCCGTTGGCCCGCATCGCGCCCTGCCGGGCGACGCGGTGATCGTCTCCGGCACCATCGGCGACCACGGCATGGCCATCATGAGCGTGCGCGAGGGACTGGAGTTCGAAAGCCAGATCCGCTCCGATTGCGCGGCGCTCAACGGCATGATTGCCGAGGTGCTGGCCGGGGTGGGCGCGGCCGTGCACGCCATGCGCGATCCGACACGCGGCGGCCTGGCTTCGACGCTCAACGAGATTGCAACCGCATCGGATGCCGGCATCGTCGATTGACGAAACCAGCCTGCCGGTGCGCCCCGAGGTGCAGTCTGCCTGCGAGTTGCTGGGACTGGATCCGGTGTACGTGGCCAACGAGGGCAAAGTGGTTTTTTTCGTTGCGCCTCAGGCCGCCGATCGCGTTTTGGAGATTCTGCGCGCCCATCCGCTGGGCCGGGAAGCCGCGCAGATCGGCTATGTGACGGCGGAGCACAAGCGCATGCTGGTGGCCCGCACCGCCATGGGCGCCAATCGCGTTATTCCCATGCAGATCGGCGAACAGCTGCCGAGGATCTGCTAGAAGCAGGGACTAGGGGCTAGGGACTAGGTGCTAGGGGCTAGGGCTAGGTACTTGGGACTTGGGGGCTGGGGGAACAGGGGGACGGGTTAGCTCCGTCCCTCTGAATCGTCTCAGGGGAGCCGCGCGAAAGCGGCCTCTATCTTTGCCTGCGCGGTGTGCACGTCGTAGAGGTTGGAGTTGATCTCCAGCACGGCTGCCGGGGGATCGGCCAGGTCCTTGAGCCCCTGGACGGCCGCTGTCCAATCGATATTTCCGTCGCCGGGCCACAGGTGCTCGTCGCGCAGCGCATGGTTATCGTGCACGTGGACGGAGGCGATGCGGCTGCCAAACGTCGCCATGGCCTCGTGTACGCCTACGGTCATGTGTGCATGGCCCAGGTCCAGACAGATTCCCACGTTCTTCAGATGGCCCATCTCCAGAATGCTCAGCAGATGTTGCGGCGTGGTGGCCTCGCTGAGCAGGTTTTCCACCAGCAGGCGTACGCCCATCGGCCTGGCGAAAGCCCCCAGGTGCTCGAGTGCGGTTTGTGCGTGCTCGATGGTGCGCGGCGACCAGCCGTCCGTTTGTTCGCCGAGATGCACAACCAGATTGCGCAGGGGCAGGTGCTCGGCAGCTTCGAGAGCGCGCTTGATCTCGTCCATGGACTCGATACGGCGCGATTTCTCCGCGTGAATCACATTGACTCCGGGAGCGCCGGCGCGGCCCATCTCGCGGTCCGGAAAGAGCGGAGCATGCATGGAAAACGGCTGCAGCTCATTGGACCGGAACCACTCGGCCAACTCCATGACATCCTCGCGGCTGGTGTAATCGAAATGCTGGCGCGCCGCGAAGATCTCGACCGCCTGTGCGCCCGAACGGGCGGCAAGCTCCAGCAGGCCGGGGTGAAGGCGATGGTTGCAGAAAAAGGTGCGTAGACAAAACGCGCAACATGTTGGGCAATGGTCCCTCGGAGCAGTCGCTGGGTGCGATGAGGTCGCTCCACTGTCATTCTCGCACTGTTAGGCACTGACCGGGTCTGACCCGAAGAGAGCCGGGGAGGTCAAAACTGAAAATCTGAGACCGTAATCGACGCGTTTGAATTTGGAATATCGATCAGCGGCGCCTCCCTGCTGACTCCGTTGAGAGTAACGATAAGCTTGTATTGAGTACCGTAAGGCGCGGGAGATCGCCAAAAGATGTCCCACAGGTTTGAGAAAAGGAACGTGCCATCTGCCCCGGTGCGGCAAAGGTAGGCCGTCGGCGCGCGATCGGGGCCACGATTCAGGCCAAAGGGGTCGGGGACTTGATGAACGAGGGTTGGCTCCAGGCTGACGATCGCTCCCCGGGCCGGGCTATTCCCGAACCAGCCTTTCTTGAGAACGTGGCCGCCGATCCACGGGGTGAAGTGAATGCCTGCGGCCGGATCGAAACCATCGCATGCATCCAGGGCGGCGTTCGAGGGCTCGACCACGAGCATGCCAAGGGAGTTCTGGCACACGTTGAAAGTCTTGTTCGGAGAGAAGAAATTCAACCCAAAGCTTTCGAACTTCAACATCCAGCTGTTCAGCTCCGCGCCCTTTTCGATTCTCGCAATCCAGACCGGCAGCAGCTCCGCATCGGCCTCCGGATCCTCGCGCGCGGAGGTCAAAACAATCGCAATTTTCAGTACAGTCTTGGCAATTTCTGTTTTCTTGATGGCGCTATCGATCTGCGCCTCGGTGCTGGCACTGTCCATGGACGTGCACCTAAACGCAGCGGAGTCGAGTGTTCTGGCCAGAGCCGACTGCTGAACGCGCGTTTCCGTGTTGCCGGACGAACCGAGACTACGAAAGGCGTCATCGAGGCT
Source organism: uncultured Acidobacteriaceae bacterium (assembly GCA_963725975.1). Lineage (GTDB taxonomy): Bacteria > Acidobacteriota > Terriglobia > Terriglobales > Acidobacteriaceae > Telmatobacter. The sequence continues at coordinate 290,095 of CAVSBA010000005.1, forward strand.
CTGGCCGCAGCCAATGCCGACTTCCAGAAGCATCAAAGCCAGCAACGACAGAGGTCGAAGGAAACTCATGGCAGTTGTCCAGAAGGCTTGCCGGATAGCTTGCGATCGACGGCGGAATGGAGACAGTCTACCGCTTTTCAGACTTCCGCGAACAGTTTAAGCCGCAAGTAATGGTGTTTTACGCAGGGCCCCTCGCGCCGGGCAAAATTCGGCATGGCCTCTCTGGGAGTCTCTGGGAGCCGGAAAGAAGAGCGAGATGCGAGCAGGCTTTCGGCATGCCGCCCGCATCCCGGTGACGCAAGGCTGGGGAAGGGGAATTGCGTCAAAAGGCCGTTGGCCGCAGCCTTCGGAGTGAAGCACGGATGGCGTTCCCCAAAGGGCAAGGCCAATCGCCGGACTCAGCGGCGGAATTGGAGGCAGATTCTACGCCGGAGTCAACGGTGCGTCGTCCCGAAGAGCAGTACCAGCGGACAACAGGTGGGATGTTCGCGTATCGCAGGAGGTTGTCCCCGCATCTTTCACGAAAATAGGAACTTTGGTAATAAGCAGAGAGGGGCAGAGCCTGCCCGCTCGGCTTGGCATTTCTGCTGAAACTGCCACTCGGGGCGAGCCAGCCCAGTCCCAGGCTCCGATGACTTGCCTGCGCCTCCAATTCCTTCTCGTGGATTCTGGGAGCGGGCGTTTACTTCCCAGGGGCCCGTCCGGTTCGGCTTGCGCACAGACAGTAGGGTCGGTTTTATACACTATGATTTCGGAAGAACTCTGCCCCGGTAGTGCGCACGAGATGCGACCATAGAACTTGATCCAAAGGAGACCTTGATGTACGTGAAGTCGGCACCCTCTCTTATTTCGTTTATTTCCATCGCGATCCTTGCACTGAGCGGGGCTGCGGCGCACGGCCAGGCGAGTTCAGCTCCGGCTGCCAACACTCAGGCGCAGCCCTCAGGGTCAGCATCCGAGCATGAAACCGATATCGGCGGGAGTTTTTACAGGGCCATGAACAGCACCACCACCGCCGGCACCGTGACCCAGATTCCGGTCGACGGTTACGGCGAAATGTTTGAGCTCCGGCACATCCAGAAGTCGCTTGTCGGCTACGAGCTCACCTATAGCTATAACTCGGGCACCCAGACCATCCAGGCTTCAGCGAATTGCGGACTGAACTGCGCCACGCCGGCGCAGACGGTTAAGTCCGGCGCCGACCTCGTAGGCCTGGATTGGATCTTCTCAAAGCAGTTCGGCCACCTCAGGCCGTTTGCGGCTGGTGGCATGGGCTTTTTCATCGACGAGCCGCAAGGGCGAACTGCTTATGGAATCAATGATTTAACTCGACTTGCATGGCTCTACGGCGGCGGAATTGATTATTCGTTCTCGCGCCATCTAGGTGTGCGAGTGCAGTATCGTGGCGTGGTTTACAAGGTGCCGGACCTCTCCCAACTCTTCCCCGCGCAAGGGATTTATACCCAGACCAGCGAGCCAATGGGTGGTGTTTTCTACCGCTTCTAGGGCCCGGCGCATCAGCTCTTGCCATCCCAGCTCTTAAAAGGGATCTCAACCCCATGGATGTGGGGCCTGTCATCAAGGGCCTGCGGTGGGGTGTCGTCTGTGTCACGCTGGCATCGCGTCCGGAGCGATAGAATTCCTCTGCCATCCGTAATCGATTGCGCGCCGGGGTGGGCTCGGCCGCGACAGTTTGGAGATTGCAGGCAGAACGGACTGCCCGTTCCGCTCCGCTGTGCACGCTCTGCTGCCGCGTGCGGATGAGCCCCGGCGATTCGAGGCCAGCGTCGCATGACCCAGACCGAAAGCGAAAACCTATCCAAGTCGCTGCCGCTCAACGCGTATCAGCCGCTGAAGCCTGGCGAAACCTACACGCCCATCTTTCCGCCGGGAACGCATGCACCGGAGATTACGGTGCGCTCCGTTTTGTGGGGCATATTCTTCTGCGTATTTTTACCGTGGCCTCTGCTTATTCCACGCTCAAAGTGGGGCAGGGCATGGAAGCAGCGATTCCCATTTCAATTTTGGCCATCGGGTTGGCGCGTATGTATTCGCGCCGCTCCACGCTGCTTGAGAACGTCATCATCATCGGCATGGGCGGAGCCTCGGCGGCGGTGGTGGCCGGCGCGGTGTTCACATTGCCCGCGCTTTACATTCTGCACTTGAGCCCGCACCCGGCCCAGACGGTTTTCATCTGCCTGGCCGGAGGCTGCCTGGGCGTTCTGTTCCTCATTCCGCTACGCCGCTACTTCGTTCGTGAAATGCACGGCCAGTTTCCGTTCCCTGAGGCTACGGCCATCACCGAGGTGCTGGTCACCGGAGAAAAAGGCGGTTCGCAGGCCAAGCTGCTGTTGCAGGCCACAACCATCGCAGCGCTCTATGACTTTTTCGTGACCACCTTTCACGTGTGGCGCGAGTATCTCAACCTGCAGTTCATTCCGCTGGTGCGCGGGCTGGCCGATCGCGGGCGCATGGTCTTCAACTTCGACGCCATCGGATTCATTCTCGGCCTGGGATACGTGATGGGCCTGCAGCAGCGCCATGGTCTTTTGCGCGGGCGGCATTCTGTCGAATTTCATGCTGGTGCCGCTGGTGTGGTTTATCGGCAGCCACATGAACGCCGCGGTTTATCCGGGCACCATGCCGGTGGCCAACATGACGGCGGCGGATATTTATAGCAACTACGTGCGCTTTATCGGCGTGGGCGCCATTGCTACGGCAGGAATTCTGGGCGTATTCAAATCGCTGCGCGTAATTGCGGGCTCATTCAGCATTGCGCTGCGGGCCTTCCATCCCGGTGAAGCTGCGCAGGCGGAGCGCACCGATCGCGATATTCCGGTGATGACGATTCTGCTGGGAATCGTCATCAGCGCGCTGGCCATCGCCATCTTCTTCGGGCGCTTCCACGTTTCCTGGACAGTGCTGGCCTGGGGTCTGTTGCTCACGCTGCTGTTTGCCTTCTTCTTTGCATCGGTTGCCGCGAACGCCATTGCGACCACAGCCAACAATCCCGCATCCGGCATGACCATGCTGACCGTCATCATTACGGCCGTGGTGCTGCTGCACTTCGGACTCTCCGGAACGACCGGCATGTTCTTCGTCATGGCGCTTGCGGGCATGGTGTGCACTGCGCTGTGCGTGTCAGGGCAGTTCATTACCGATCTGAAAGCCGGCTACTGGATCGGCTCAACGCCCGCGGCGCAGGAGAAGGTGAAGTTTATCGGCGTGCTGGCTGCGGCCGCTGCGGCGGGGCTCACCATCGTGATGCTGGCGCATACGTTTCAATTCGGAGAGGCAGCGCCCGGCGATCTGCGTCCGGTGCTGGCCGCGCCTCAGGCTTCCATCATGAAGGCGCTGGTGGTGGGCTTCCTCAGCCATCAGCCGGTGACCTATCTTCTCTTCGGCATTGGCGCCATGATGACGCTGGTGATGGAGATGCTGGGCAAATCGTCGCTGGTGTTTGCGCTGGGCATGTATCTGCCGCTGGGGCTCACCACGCCTATCCTGACGCGGCGGATTGCTTTCGCATTTTCTCAACAAGCGTGCTGAGGCCAAAGGCGGCGAGCCGGGCCGGCGGATTCGCGAGCGCGGCGTGATTCTGGCTTCGGGCCTGATGGCGGGCGGTGCGCTGGGCGGGGTGGTGGGCGCGGGGCTGCGGCTCATTCCCGGGTTCCGCGAAAACCTGATCCAGACGCCGTTTTACAATTTCGATCTCATCTCGCAGCCGGTCTCGGCGGTGCTTTTTGCTAGCCTTTGCTTGTACGTGTGGTTTGTGGCGCAGAAGCGCGATGCCCGATCGAGCGCACAGGAGGAGTAATGGAACAGGCGGGGAAGTTGGTTGCGGATGCTGTTTTAGGCATTGACACGCTGTGGGGCGGCGACGTGATGTGTGCCTCCGGCACTGGCCGGTTCATTGCCGACTCCTGGTTCTCCGACGAGCCTCTGCCCGCCGCCTACACGCATCCCACCGCTGCGCGCGTGCGGGAGACGGGCGGAGTCGGCGGCAAGAGCGTCGATCGGCGATGCGGTAGACGGCGTATTTGCGCGCGGTCGATCTGCCCGCCGCGATTGCCGGCGTGCGCGATGCGTCAGACGAAAGCCGGCGGATTGCGCGGAGCCTATCTGGCCGGCCTGGCCGTTTCTCTCGAAGTGATGTGGGATCTGGCGATGGAAGTCCTGGGCAAAGGCGCGCCGGTTCCGTATGCGCGCGCCGTCGAGGCATCGACCGCAAAGCCGCCGGAGCCTTCGCACCCTGAGGCCAAGCGCGAGCGCGTAGCGGAACTGCTGGGCCGCGCGGGTTTCAAGACCGCTGGCGACGGCGCGCTGCTGAGCGGCGTCGATGCGTGGCGCCGCGAGCGCGTTTCGCCCATGGCTTCAGTGAAGGCGCTGGGCGCGGCGGTGATTGCGCATTTCGACCAGCTGAGCGCAAAGAATCTCGTTCCCTATCTTCCTGCGGAGCTGGCCCGGGTGCCGCGCGCCAACATCGATTTTCTTCCCATCAAGGATGCGTGGTTTTCCGGCTCAATGAATTACCTGGGCCGTGCGCGCACGCCAAGACGGCGCGCCGCTCTACGAGGCCAGCTACGAGATCAACGCCTCGCTGCAAATTTCCTATCCGGAGTTCGAGCAGCTGGTGAGCCACGAGGTGGTGCCCGGGCACGTGACCACCTTCGCGTATCTTCAGGATTTGTACGTGCGCGGCAAGGCCGGATTTGAAGCCACGGTGCTGACCATGAACACGCGTGCGGCTACGCTGTTTGAAGGCATTGCGAATAACGCCATCCTGATGGCCTACGGCGTGACGGAGCTGGATCAGCTGCCCGATGACGATCTGCAGATCGGCGTGCTGCTGGCGCTGCTGCAGGACGATGCGAAGAACCAGTCTTCGTACATGACCTGGGGCGAGGGCAGGGAACAGACGGAGATCGCTGCGGTGCTGCGGCGCGAGTTTCTGGTGACCGAAGAGCGCGCCGACAAGCTCTCCGGCGCGTGGGGACGTCATCCGCTGCTGGGCCGCATGTATTTACCTGCGTATCGCGCCGGCACGGAGAAGGTGGCCGAGTTGCGCCGCAAGCATGCGCCCGGACGCGTGCTGCCCGCGCTCTACGGCTGCAACGGCCTCGTGGACATCCAGACCATCGACCAGGTACTCCAAGCATAAGAGAGGTTTGAACCCTTCATCCCCGAAGAATTTCACGTGAGGAGGAGACAATCCCTATGTCTCGCTACCGCTTTTCTCTGAGCCCGTACTTTTTTCTAATGGCAGCTACTTTGCTTTTTGGTTTCAATATGCCGGGCCGCGCGCAACAAGCTGCGGCCGCTGCCGAGCGCGTCACCATCGATGCGCATGCCGCAGGCCATCCCTTTCCGCACTTCTGGGAGCAGATGTTCGGTTCCGGCCGCGCCAATCTGGCCATGCGCCAGAGCTACCGCGACGATGTGCAACGGGTAAAGAAGATTACAGATTTCCGCTATGTTCGTTTCCACGCCATTCTTGACGATGAGAACGGCGTCTACAGCCAGGACGCGCAGGGCAATCCGGTTTATGACTGGTCGTATGTGGACCACATTTATGACGGGCTGCTCGACAGTGGCGTGCGGCCTTACGTAGAGATCAGCTTTATGCCCAAGGCGCTGGCGGCGCACATGGACTACCTGGGCTTTTGGTATCGGCCCATCGTTTCGCCGCCGGCCGATTACGCCAAGTGGGATGCGCTGATCACGGCCTTTGCGCAGCATCTGGTGGAGCGCTACGGCATCGACGAAGTGGCGCAGTGGTACTTCGAAGTATGGAATGAACCCAATATCGATTTCTGGGCCGGCCAGCCCAAGCAGCAGACCTACTTTGAGCTGTACGATCACACCGCGCGCGCGCTTAAAGCGGTAAGCTCGCGGATTCGCGTCGGCGGCCCGGCGACAGCTCAGGCCGCGTGGGTGGGGGCTATGATTGCGCACGCCACCGAGAACCATGTGCCGCTGGACTTCGTCTCCACGCACGTTTATGGCAACGACACCGCGGAGAATGTTTTCCACGACAACCGCACCATTGCGCCTTACCAGATGGTTTGCGCGGCAGTTGCAAAGGTGCACGAGCAGATCGTGCATTCGGCGCGCCCGAGGATGCCGCTCATCTGGAGCGAGTTCAACGCCACCTACATGAACCAGCAGGAGATTACCGACTCCATCTTCATGGGCCCGTGGCTCGCCAAAACCGTCAGCGACTGCGACGGCATGACGCAGATGATGTCGTACTGGTCCTTCTCCGATGTTTTCGAAGAGCAGGGTGTGATCAAGACGCCGTTCTATGGCGGCTATGGTTTAGTGGCGGAAGATGGTATTCCCAAGTCGGCCTTCGACGCGTTTGAGGTTCTGCATAAGCTGGGCGATGTGCGGATTCCGGAAAGCTCTGACGATGTGCTGGTGACCCGCCGCAACGATGGAGAACTCGCGATTGCCGTGTGGAACTATGTTGAGCCCAACGGGACCGGGCCCACCAAGACCATCACGCTCGATTTGAAGGGCGTGGCAGACGGCGCACGGGCCACGATCGAGCGCGTGGATGCGGCGCACGGCGACACGCTGGCTGCGTGGAAGAAGATGGGCAGCCCAGAATACCCCAGCAGGGCGCAGATTCTGGCGCTGCGCAAGGCCTCTGAAATTGGATCGCCGGAGACACGCTCGGTGCATGACCATCAGCTCACGCTCGATCTGCCGCCGATGGGTCTTGCGCTGGTCGAAATCCGCTGATCCGGAGAATGTGCCTGTCGATCCAATCCTGAGCCGGTGCAGGCAATGCAACTAGCCGGGTTCAGGCAAGAAGCGTAGCGCCAGCCATCGAGTGGCTGCGCGGGGGATATCGCGATAGGCTTGACTCATGTCCTCCTGGAGCTTTCCAAAGATTTATCCGATTCTCGATGCCTCCGTGCTTCCCGAGACGGGGCGCCCCACATTCCTGTTGCGGTTGGGCGCCGCGCTGGCCGAGGCCGGCGTTACGCTGTTGGAATACCGCAACAAGACCGGCAGCGGCACCGCGGTGTTGAACGATGCAGCGATTCTGCGCGCGGCCATGCCCGGACCGGAGATCAAGTTGATTCTCGATGACCGCGCCGACCTGGTTGACAGGCTTGGATTTGATGGCGTGCACGTAGACGCCGGCGACGTATCTCCGAGCCAGGCGCGGCGGCTCATCGATCCCGGCAAGATTGTGGGCACCTTCGGCGGCAGCGACGCGCTTTTGCCGGGAGTGCTCGAGCAGCCTGCGGACTACTGGTCCATCGGTCCGGTCTTTGCAACCACGACCAAGCAGACGGACAAGCCGCTGATTGGAATCGAGGGCGTGCGCCGTTTGCGCGCCGCAGCCGGCCCGGAGCCGAGGCTGGTGGCCGCGGCCGGCATCACGCTTGAGACAGCTCAAGAAGTCCTCGGGGCCGGCGCCAGCGCAGTTGCCGTTGCGGCCGCCCTGTTTCGCACACCTGATCCAGCGGGCGAATTCCGCCGCTGGATGGCGGCTATCGGCTGACAGAAAGTCAGCGAGTTAGCGTGCCCTGCGCGCACGGAGCGAGTCAGCGAGTCAGCGGGATTGTGCGCGAGGTGGAATCATTTTCCTCTCAGCGATTTTATGAAAGATAGCGGGTTAGCGCGCGTCGCGTGCACTTCGCAAGTTGGCAGGATTTGTGCTTAGACCAGGGGCTTGACCACCCAGCCCGAGACAAATGCCTGTATGATCGGGTACATCTTAAAACGTGACGATCCCTGACTCTGCTCCAGCAACCGAGAATCCCGCGCCAGCCGATGCACCCCGGCTGACGCAGTCGCTTGGCCTGTTCAGCGCCACCGCGATTGTGATCGGCTCAATGATTGGCAGCGGCATCTACATTGTGGACGCCGACATTGCACGCGACACCAGCTCACCGGCGCTCTACCTGGGCGCCTGGGTTGTCACCGGCATCATGACGATCATCGGCGCCCTCAGCTACGGCGAATTGGCTGCCATGATGCCCAAGGCCGGCGGCCAGTATGTTTATCTGCGTGAATCGCTGGGGCCGCTGTGGGGCTTTCTCTTTGGCTGGACGCTTTTTCTGGTGATCCAGACGGGCACGATTGCCGCCGTCTGCGTAGCGTTTGGCAAGTTTCTGGGTGTCTTCTTTCCATCCGTCTCTGCAACCCATTGGCTTTGGCACATTGCGCACGTTCCGGCGTGGCGCGTGGGACCCATGGTGCTGGGCAACATGGAGATCGGCGTCAACACGGCTAACCTGGCCGGGATTCTGGTCGTTGGCCTTCTGGCGGTGGTCAACATCTTTGGCTTGAACCTGGGCGCGATGATCCAGAACGTGTTCACCTCGGCCAAGGCGATTGCGCTCGCAGCGCTCATCCTGCTGGCCTTTACCGTGGGCGTGAATGCCACCGCCTGGCAGGCCAACTTTGCCAATGGCCAGTTCTGGCGCAATGCGGGTTGGCACTCGCTGCACGCTGTGCAGGTGGGTGTCGGGGGGCCGACTGCGTGGGTCAACCTGGTGGTGATCCTGGCCGTCGTGCAGGTGGGCTCGCTGTTTTCGGCCGATGCCTGGAACAACATCACTTTCACGGCCGGTGAGGTAAAGAATCCGCGCCGCAATCTGCCGCTTTCGCTGGTGCTGGGCACGGGGTTCGTGATTGCGGTGTACTTTCTGGTGTCGCTCGCCTACATGGTGGTGCTGCCGCTGCACGGCGATCCGAACGGCGTGACAGCGGCCGCGCGCGGCATCCAGTATGCGTCTGAGGATCGCGTGGCCACGGCCGTCTTGGGGCAGATCTTTCACTCCGGCGGCGCCATGCTGATGGCCGGAGCGATCCTGATTTCTACCTTTGGCTGCGCCAATGGCATGAGCCTGGCCGGTGCCCGCGTCTATTACGCGATGAGCCGCGATGGACTGTTCTTCAAATCAGTGGGCAAGCTGCACTCCAAGTACAAAACGCCGGTGGCCGGCTTGCTGGTGCAGGGCGCGTGGACCATGGTTCTGTGCATCTCCGGATCCTATAGCCAGTTGCTGGACTACATCATTTTTGCCGAGCTGATCTTCTACGTGCTCACCATCGGCAGCTTGTTTGTTCTGCGCGTGAAACGGCCGCATGCTGAAAGACCCTACAAGGCGTTCGGTTACCCGGTGCTTCCGGCGCTCTATATCGTCATGGCGCTCTGGATTTGTGTGGTACTGTTGCGGTACAAACCGCAATATACGTGGCCGGGGCTGGTCCTGGTGCTGCTGGGCATCCCGGTTTATCTTTTCTGGTCGCGGCATGCGGCAGGGAACTCAGCGGCCGGTCCAGATCCGTCCGTTAGTATCCAATAGAAGGAAAGCCTGCTTCGAATCGTGCCTTCAAGCGATGTCTCATCCGGTTCCTGGCTGCTTCAGACGACCGGCAATGCGGGTTTAAGCCGCGGCACCACCGACGGAGGAACTGAATGGCGAGTAAGCTTTTCGCGACCAAACCCATCCCCACGATTCTGGCCGAGGCGGCCGAGTCGCACGAACACTCGCTGAAGCGCGCGCTTGGGCCCATCAACCTGGTGACCCTGGGGATCGGCGCCATTATCGGAGCCGGCATCTTTGTGCTCACCGGAACCGCCGCGGCGCAGTTTGCCGGGCCGGCCATCGTGATTTCGTTCATCATTGCCGGCGTCGGTTGCGTCTTTGCCGGACTTTGCTATGCCGAGTTTGCGTCCATGTTGCCCATCGCCGGCAGCGCCTATACCTACGGCTATGCAACCATGGGCGAGCTTGTGGCCTGGATCATCGGGTGGGCGCTGGTGCTGGAGTACGCGTTTGGCGCGGCTACCGTAGCCGTGGGATGGAGCGGCTTCGTCAACAGCCTGCTCGACTTCTTTGGCACGAAATTGCCGTTTAATCCCACCCCAGGATTTTCCTTCTCCTTTTTCGGGCATCCCGTTGCCGCGCATGTGGATCTTTTTGCGCTCGCGGCCATCATCGTCATCACGGTGGTGCTGGTGGTGGGGGTACGCGAGTCCGCCAACTTCAATAGCGCGGCCGTCATGATCAAAGTCTCTGTGGTGCTGATCTTCATCGCCCTGGCCATCATGTTCGCCACCGCCCATTGGTCGCAGATGCTGCCCAACTGGCATCCGTTCATCCCTAAAAATCAAGGGCACTTCGGCCAGTTTGGGTGGTCGGGCATCATGCGTGGCGCAGGCGTGGTGTTCTTCGCGTATATCGGCTTCGACGCGGTTTCAACTGCAGCCCAGGAAGCGCGGAACCCGCAGAAAGACATGCCCTTCGGCATCCTGGGATCGCTGGTCATCTGCACATTTCTCTACATTCTGGTGGCCGGGCTGCTCACCGGCCTGGTGAACTACACTCACTTGAATGTGGCGGCGCCGGTGGCCGACGGAGTGAAGGTCATCGGCCAGCGCTGGGCAGTGATCCTCGTCGATCTGGGCGCCATTGCCGGCCTGGCCTCGGTGATGCTGGTGATGATGCTGGGCCAGTCGCGCGTGCTGTACACCATGTCCCACGACGGCCTGTTGTGGAAGTGGGTGGGATCGATTCATCCGCGCTTCCGCACGCCCTATCTCACTTCCATGGTGGTGGGCGCCTTCGCGGCCTTCCTGGCCGCGTTCTTCCCCATCACCATCCTGGGTGAACTGGTAAGTCTCGGCACCCTGCTGGCCTTCACCATCGTCTGCCTTGGCGTGTGGGTGATGCGCGTCAAGTATCCCGACATGCACCGGCCGTTCCGCACCCCGCTGGTGCCGCTGGTTCCCATCTGCGGCATGATTGTTTCGCTGGCGCTCATGCTGTCGCTCGATGCTCCGGCCTGGATCGGCTTCGGAAGCTGGCTGATCTTTGGCCTCATCATCTACTTCAGCTACAGCCGCAAGCACAGCAACGTGCGCCGAGTTCTGGCAGCGGGTGAAACAACGCCCGCGCAGGCGAAACTGAATCAGTGAGCTGAATCAGTGCAGGGGAAGAACGTTTGGCGCCTCTGCCGTGGCTTTTTCTCCGGCAAAAAAGCGGGACACCAGCGAAGCCCCTCAGACTGAGTACGCATTGACCTGCACAAACCGATTGCGGAACTTTCCCTGTGGATCGTACTCGGCTGCCAGGGCGCGGAAATCCGGCAGGCGCGGGTACGAGGGCTCCAGCAACGAAGCGGGCATGGTAAACAATTTGCCCCAATGCGGCCGCGGTGAGAAGGGCCGCAACTGCGCTTCAATCAACGGCAGAATCTCTCTCACGGCAGGCCACTCCGGCTTCCACGTAAAGTGAATGGCCAGCGATTGCCGATGGTATTCCATGCTCATCCACAGCCGGTCGGGCGCCACGGTTCGCAACTCCGTGATGAATAGGTGCGGTCCGATTTGGCCATGCAGTTTTTCTACCGCCTCGATGGCTTCCCATGCGTGCGTCCAGGGCACGTGGTACTCGGTTTGCAGTTCGTGGCCGCTGGAGGGCGTTTGGCCGATACGAAAGTGCGGAAGGCGGTCGTACCAGGGGCCCGGAATTCCCAACTGGTCGGTCACGGCCACCGTCGGGTGCCCGGGCAACGGGTGCAGCTTCTCCGTGGCCAGCTTCGCGCCAAAAAGCTCGGGCTGCCACTGGTTAGTGTCGCCCTCTTTCAGCCGCCGCTTCACCCATAGCTGTTCTGCGCGGTGGTGCTGCCAATCTGTAAACACGCTCACGCTATAGCCACTCGAAAAAATCTCTTGCAAATGGTGCTTCAACGCATCGAAGCTCAGGTCCTGATAAACAGACTGCGCCACCTTGTAGGTCGGCTGCACGTCGAGGGTGGTGCGCGTCACCACGCCGATCGAACCCAGTCCGACGACCGCGCCCAGGAACCGGTCGCCATCCCTGGCGCGGGTCAACTCCACCAGATCTCCGTGGGCATTGACGAACTCGATGGCAGAAACTACCGTGGCCAGGTTGCCGTTCTGCAGCCCGCTCCCATGGGTTCCCGTCGCGCACGCTCCGGCAACCGTAATGCCCGGCAGCGAAGCCAGGTTGTGCAGCGCGTATCCCTTCGCGTCCAGCCACGGCGCCAGTTGCGAGTAGGTGACGCCCCCGCCCACCGTGACCGTGCGCGCCTGCTCGTCCAGCGTCATGCTGGTCAGGCGCTTCAGCGAAATCTGCTCATGGGTGCTGTCGGCAATGGAATTGAACGAGTGCCGCGATCCCAGCGCCCGCAGCTTGCCGGCGTTCTTCACGGCTGCGCGAAGTTCGTCCACTGTTCCCGGCGTCTGCAGGTTGCTGGTGCTGTAGGTCAGGTTGCCGGACCAGTTGGTCCGCGGCCCCGGCTGGCTGTGTGCCACGTGCTGCAACATGCTGCCGGCTACGAGTGCGCCGGTGGTTTTCAGAAACTCACGCTTGTTCATTTGTCTGCCAGGACCTCGTTCCGGCGCTGAAAGGGAAGACTTTTACGGGGAATTGTGTAACCTGTCTCCAGCGGCGTTGCACCAGCATAGGCGTCTGCCCCGAAGGGTGGCAACTCACCATCTCCATCGAGGGGCTTGCGAAGCAGTAAGATAGAACCAGCAATGGGTTACTTCTCCAGAGGATTCGAGCAGACAATCTATATTGCAGTTCTTCTGGCCTGCGGCGCGGCCCTCATGGCTGCCACCGGTTGCCGCTCCAAAGCCGAACTCACTCCACAGCAGGCGGAAGGGAAGCATCTTTACGATGTGCGCTGCGCCCACTGCCACGAGGACAACGACCTCGGCCTCAAGAAAGTTCCGCCCAACCTGCACGGCCTCTTTGACCACGCCACGCTGCCCAGCGGCCTGCCGGCCAGCGACCAGATGGTTGCGCGCGAGGTGCTTTCAGGCCGCGGCATGATGCCTTCCTTCGCAGGCCGCTTCACCGATGAGCAAATGGCCGCGCTGCTCGCCTACTTGCATACCGGCATGCGCTGAGGCGCGGATGTCTGCGGGTTAAGCGCGAATCTATTCGTCAGCTTGCTGATAGGGAAGAGGCATGGGCTCGCCCTTCGGACGCCGCTCTGCGATCAAGTCGCGCATGACCGCGCTCTCAGGAGTTCCCACTCGATCCAGTGCGGCCATGACCGCGACCGCGTCTTCATCGCGCCGATTCTGGCTGGCCTTCCATTTGCCTTCGATACGCTTGATCTGAAGCTCCAGCCCGACGATTGCGCCCGTCATTTTGGCGATAAACTCCGGCGGAGCGTCTGAAACGCGCCAGGGTGCTGCCGCCATCGCTTCTTCCTGATCGGTCAAACTTTTTACGTGTTCCAGAATCCACGCAGGGTCTTCGATCACGCGCAGCTGCCCGTAGGCATGGACCGCGACGTAGTTCCAGGTCGGGACCTCCCGCCCGTGGGTCTTAACGCCCGGATACCAGGACGCTGAGATAAAGTGCTGCGGCCCGGTAAAGATGGCCAGAGCCTCTACGCGATCGTCGAAATCGCTCCACTGGGAGTTTCCGCGGGCCACATGACAGCGCAAGACGCCGAGGCTTATTTCGCTCTCATGCAGAACCACGGGAATGTGCGAGGCCACCAGCCCGTGACTGCTCATCGAGACCAACGTGCAGAGAGGATTTTCCCGCATGAAACGACGCAGTTCGGCAGGGTCGCTCTCACGGTTCGCGGCAGGAATATACATGGCTTTCGTTCTCCCAAGTCCATCATCGGCGAGCTAACCGGCCTTCGCAAGGCCGTGGCTTGGTTTGCCACCGGTGCCCGGGGTACGATTTGGCACCCGCTGCCTGCCAACTGCCCAACATCGGCAGGCGGCGAGTTGGATTGCGTGCACTCCGACTCGGTTTTATTTCCGCGGCTCGCGGTGCTAGTCTTCCCTTGTTTGGTAGGACAAGGGGTAGATTCGTGCTAATTTTATTGAATCGCTTTGCTGCTGGAGCCGCCTTGGCGGCCGTGTGCCTTTGGGCATCTCTCGCAAGTTCGCGCGCGTGCCCCGCCGAAACAGCGCCAGCCAAGACATCTGCCCACGTTTCATCCCTCGACGCTCAGCCCGTGGACAATCCCGTTGCCAATCCCCAAGCCGAGGTCGTCTTCGGGAATGCGCGCTTTACCATTCTCACCCCGCAACTGATCCGCATGGAGTGGTCCGCCGACGGCAAGTTTCAGGACCACGCCTCCCTGGTCTTCATCAACCGACGCCTGCCGGTGCCGAAGTTCGAGCGGGACGTTACGGGATGCGGGCCGCAGAACCCCGCTCACCCGGCGCCTGGGGTTCTGAGACTTACCACCAGCGCGCTCGCTCTCACTTACGCGCCCTGCGGCGATGGCCAGTTCACCCCCGCCAATCTTTCCATCTCGCTCACCGTCGATGGCAAGCCCGTGGTCTGGCATCCCGGCGATCCCAACCCGGAAAACCTGCAGGGCACCACGCGCACCCTCGATGGCGCGCTCGGCTCCAAGACCCGGGAGCCCATTGGGCAAGGCCTTATCTCGCGCAGCGGCTGGGTGCTGGTCAGCGACTCCACGCGCCCGCTCTTCGACTCCACTGACTTCAACTTCCCTCAAGGCGAAAAAAGCCCGTGGCCCTGGGCCATGGAGCGGCCCGCCGACGAAAAGCCCGGTTCCTACGACGATTGGTACTTCTTCGGCTACGGGCACGATTACCGCAAAGCACTCGGCGATTACGTGCGTGTGGCCGGCCGCATTCCGCTGCCGCCGCGCTTTGCCTTCGGAGCCTGGTGGTCGCGCTACTGGGCCTACAGCGACCAGGAACTCGATCAACTGGTGCGCGGATTCCACCAGAATTCGACGCCGCTCGACGTCATGGTCATCGACATGGATTGGCACCTGAATGAACAGCAACTCAAAGCCGCAGGCGATGTCGATAAGTCCGGCTACGGCCTGGGTTGGACCGGCTACACCTGGAACCCGCTGCTCTTTCCCGATCCTGGCCCCTTCCTCCAACACCTGCACGGCGAGGGCCTCAAAGTCACACTCAATCTGCATCCCGCCTCCGGCATTCAGCCGTGGGAGAAGGCGTATCCGGAGATGGCGCGCGCCATGGGCATCGATCCGGCGACCAAAAAGTACGTGGCCTTCGATCCCACCAACAAGAAGTGGGCCGAGAACTACTTCGACCTCGTCCTGCATCCGCTGGAACAGCAGGGAATCAATTTCTGGTGGCTCGACTGGCAGCAGCAGCCCATGGAAACCAACATCCCCGGCCTGAGCACGACCTGGTGGCTTAACTATCTCCACTTCACCGACCAGCAGCGCGAAGGCAAACGCCCATTGCTCTTCCATCGCTGGGGCGGCCTCGGCAATCACCGCTACCAGATCGGCTTCAGCGGCGACACCATCAGCGTGTGGCCGTCGCTGGCCTTCCAGCCCTGGTTTACGGCCACCGCCGCCAACGTGGGCTATGCCTACTGGAGCCACGACATCGGCGGTCACATGCCCGGCGCCGTCGATCCCGAATTGTTCACCCGGTGGGTCCAATTCGGCGCATTCAGCCCCATTCTGCGCACCCACACCACCAAGAATCCCGACTCCGAGCGCCGCGTCTGGGCCTATCCCGAGCCCTACTCTTCCATCCTGCGCACCGCCTTCCAGCTTCGTTACGCGCTTGAGCCTTACGTCTACACCGAGGCGCGCGGCACTTACGACAGCGGCGTCGCCTTCTTCCATCCCCTCTATTACGACTGGCCCAACGATGACAACGCCTACACCAGCAGAGACGAGTACATGTTCGGCGACCAGATGCTGGTAGCTCCCGTGACCGAACCTGTGGACAAAACCAGCGGCCTCGCCACGGAGAAAGTCTGGCTGCCCCAGGGCAACTGGATCGAGTGGCCCACGGGCAAGCACTTCACCGGGCCGGTCACCGTGGAGCGCAGCTTTTCCATCGACCAGATTCCCGTTTACCTGAAGTCCGGCGCAATCGTGCCCATGCAGCCGCCCATGCTTTACACCGGTGAAAAGCCGGTCGATCCGCTCATCGTAAACGTCTGGCCGCTGGCGCCGGGCACTTCGTCGACCTACTCGCTGTATGCAGACTCAGGCGTCTCCGTCGACTATCAGCGCGGCGTCTTTGCCCGCACGCCCATCCAGGCCACGCAGAGCGGTGACACGCTGCGCGTCCAGATCGGTCCAGTGCACGGCAGCTATCCCGGCATGTTGCATGCGCGCAGCTACCAGTTGCGCCTGCCTGGCGATTGGCCTCCCGCATCGGTGACTGTGAACGGACACGCGGTACCGCAGGGCGGAGTGGGCAAGCCGGGATGGACCTTCGAAGGCAACACGCTCACCACCGTGATTGCCACGCCGGCGGTCAGCGAGGATGTGCCTGTGACTGTCGAAATTCGCCGCGCCGCGGGCCTCACCGCCAAACGGGACGAGATCGACGGCTTTGCCGGAACCATGACGCGCCTGCGCGCCGTCTACGACGCCTTGCAGCAGTGCTGGCCGGTTGTGGCTGCGCCGCCCGATGCGGTCATCGATGCCATGCAAACCGGCGACCGCCTCAGCTACCGCCCTCAGACGATCGTGGATGAGATCGCGCATCTCCGCGACACGCTGCCCAAAGCCCAGGCTGAGGTGGCCGCGCTGGGCAGCACCTTCACTGGGAAGCTCGATCAATACGCTGCGCAAATGGCGAAGAATCCCCTACGCCCGGCCAACATGGACTGGCAGAAGCAGACCCGGCTCGACGACATGACCCATGCCGAGCAGTTGGTGACCGAGGCAGAGAAGTAGACCGCTGGGCAGGGAAGCAGGCATACAGAGCCTCACGATCGGTGCCTTGCGGTGATGGCCTTAAGGGCAGGTGAGCTGCACCGTGGCAGAAACCCGGCCGCAACCCGCTCCGCAGGCTGTGATGGCGTTACACGTCGGTCCCGTGTAGCCGTATTGCGGATCCCATGCGAAAACATCGTAGGTTCCCTGCGCCCCACTGGCGCAGGTCGCCATTCCCGCTGATGAAAGGGTCACCTCGGTCGTGGGACTGTTCTCTGCGGTGCATGCGCCCCAGGTCGCTGCTTCCGGAGTCACCGTGGTCGGCGATTGGTTCCAGTGCCCCGTGGCCGTAAGCTGCACTGCTGACCCCTTGGCGGTGGCCGTAGCCGGACTTATGGTGATGGACTCCAGCTCTCGCGCCGGATTCCCGCACCCGGCCATCGCCAGGGCCGCAGCCGGAAGCAACCACAACAGCCTGAGTGGAAACCTGCTCATAGCATCTCCTCCTCAAACGGTAGTTTAGACCGTACCGTATTACAGGGCGTGGAAAAAGATCTCTACACGTCTCTGCGCCCTTCAAGCGCCCGCGACATGGTTACCTCATCCGCATATTCGATATCGCTGCCCGCGGGCACGCCTGTCGCGATCCGCGTCACCTTGACCAGGGGTCCGCGCAGCGCGGTTGCCAGCCAGTTGGCCGTGGCTTCGCCTTCAAGCGTCGGGCTGGTGGCCAGAATCACTTCGTCCACTTCACCCCGCTGCACGCGCGCCACCAGCGTGCCGGTGCGAAGCTGGTCGGGCCCCACCCCGTGCAGCGGCGAAAGCGTGCCGTGCAGTACGTGATAAACCCCCTGGTAGCTGCGCGTGCGCTCAATGGTTTCGATATTCGTTGGTTCTTCCACCACGCAAACCAGCCGCTGGTTGCGCGACGGGCTGGCGCAGTAGGCGCAGGGATCGACATCTGTCACGTTGTTGCAGATGGAGCAGAGGCGCAGGCTGGCTTTGAGGCCACGCACAGCTTCGGCCAGCGCCGCGGCGTCTTCGTCGCTTGAGCGCAGAAGATGAAACGCGAAGCGCTGCGCCGTCTTGCTCCCCACGCCGGGTAGTTTCTTCAGCTCTTCAATGAGCCGGGCCATGGGCCCGGCAAAGCGTGACAATGCGTGCCTCCGTTAATAGTTATCGAAATTGGAATTGTAATCCTGAGCGAAGCCGGCCGGTTTTTTCAGCCGGCGCAGTCTAGGGAGCTGCTCTTGTTTCTCGAGCTCCCGGTCCCGCCCAAGCCGCGCCTGTTGCCGGCACAGCCCCGCTACGCAGTAAGCCCCGGAATATTCAGCCCGCCCAGCAGGCCCTGCATGCTCGATTTGATGGCCTCATCCGCTTGCCGCCCGGCCTCATTGACGGCTGCGACGATGAGATCCTCCAGCATTTCCACGTCCGCCTGGTTGCCGGTCAAGCTCATCACCGCCGCCGGGTCAATGCGCAGCTTGAGCAGCTCTTTCTTTCCGTTCATGGTGGCGTTCACGGCGCCGCCGCCGGCCGAGGCTTCCACCACGGTATCGGCCAGCTTGCGCTGCACCTCCTCCTGCATCTGGTTGGCCTTGGAGAGCATCTCGGAGATTTGTAGTGGATTGACCATGGAAATTCTCCTGGGTAAGTGCTGCGCCTATTTTTGGCGGAGATCGACGACGCTGCGCACTTCAGCGTGAAAGATTTCGCGGGCGCGTTCCACCATCGGATGGGTCAGCGCGGCTTCCTGAATGCTGCCTGCGGCGGGAGCGGCAGGGCTTGGCGCTGCCACCAGAGCTGATCCTCCGCCCGGCACGGCGAGGAAGCGCGAAGGCGCGCCCAGCCGCTGCAACTCCTGACGAATGATTTTCTCAGCCGCGGCGTTCACCGTGAGAGAGAGCATTTTCTTGCCGACGCCCGGAACTTCAATGCGCACAATCGCGCCTTCCAGCGCGAAGGCAGACCCGCGCATCAACTCCGCGGCTGAACTGTGCCCGGCAGCGGCCAATGCGGCCACAATGGCCAGGCGCAGCGTATCGATATCGGGAAGTCCGGCATCGGGCAATGCGGCCGGCGCGGGCTCGGGGGCCTTGGCGAGCGCTCCGTCTGTCATGGCGGCGGTTTCGGCGTAGCCGGTAAGCAGCACCGAACTGGCGGGGAACGGCGCCGCGGCGTTGGGTGGGCCGGCACTCAGGGCCGCGGGAATGGTTGTGACCGCGCCGGCCGAAGACATTGGCCTTTCCACTTCCCGCTCTGCTGCGGCGGCAATCGTCGAAGTCCGTTCCGCAATGGGCGCAGACGCTGCACTCTGCTTGATACTCGACCCCGAGCTCCAACTACCGGAGGGAGCGAATGGAGAGGCGGAAGGCGGAGCTGGCGCTTTAGGCGCGGGCGTTGGCGCGGGACGCGCGGCGGTTGCAGCCGCAGCCGTGCGCGGAGCACCCAAACGGCCCCCGCCGCCAGCCACCCCGCCGGCAACGCTGCTCAGCAACTCCTCTATCGGCAGCAGTCGCTGCGCGTGAATCAGCTTGAGCAGCCCCAGCTCAAGATGGAAGCGCTGCTCCTGACGGTAATTCAGGTCGTCGAAGGTGCGCAGTACGATCTGCAGATTGCGCGTGATCTCTTCTTCGCTAAACAGCATCGCCGTCCGCGAGACGCGCGCTCTTTCGTCGGCGGAGATTTGCAGCAAATCCGTCTGCTCGCCGCCCAGCTTGGCCATCAGCGTATTGCGCAGGTAGCGAACCATCTGCCGCGCCAGCGACGAGGGGCTGTGCCCCGCATTGATCAGCGTATTCAGCTGCTCCATAAGCACTGCGCTCTCGCCCTGCGCCACCGCTTCAACCAGGCGCTCGAAAACAGCGTTGGGCACCGAACCCATGAGTTCGCGAATCTGCGCCGCGCTCAGCACGGCGCGGCCGTTCTCCACCGGCGCCGACGCAATGGCCTGGTCCATGATGGAGAGCGCGTCGCGCATGGAGCCGTCGCCAGCTTCGGCCAGCAAGGCCAGCGCGGCCCCTTCGGCCGTCACCTCTTCGGCCCCCGCAATCATCTTCAACTGGTTCAGAATGTCGTCAAATTTGACCGCGTGAAAGCTGAAGTGCTGGCAGCGGGAGCGGATGGTCTGGGGTATGTTCTCGGGCTCGGTGGTGGCCATCATGAAGATGGTCCACTCCGGCGGTTCTTCGAGGGTCTTCAGGATGGCATTGAAAGCCGCATCGGTGATCTGGTGGGCTTCGTCGAGCAGAAAGATCTTGTAACGGTCGCGCGCCGGCTGCACCGAGGCCTGGCTGCGGATGGAGCGCACATCGTCGATGCCGCGGTTGGAGGCCGCGTCGATCTCGATGAAGTCAAAGGAGTGGGTGGTTTCGTTGCCCCCCTCAGGGTTGCCGCCAGAGGCAATTTCGCGGCAGGAGACGCACTTGAGGCATGGTTCGTGATCGGGGCGCTCGGCGCTGCCCACCTCCGTCCGGCAGTTGAGCGCCATGGCCAGAATGCGCGCAATCGTGGTTTTGCCGATGCCGCGGTGTCCGGAAAAAATGTAGCCGTGGGCCACACGATTCTGGCGCAGCGCGTTCATCAGCGTGCAGGTTACGTGATCCTGGCCGGCGACGTCAGAAAAGCGCTGCGGACGATATTTGCGGGCCAGAACCTGGTAACCCATGCACATGCTCCGATGGCGAAAAGTACAGAGTGCCTGGAGGAAATTGTATCGTCTGCGGGTTGCCGGGCGAGTGGGGCAAAAACCTGAGCCATGCTGTCGGAAACAGCCAACTCCAAGAATTGAATCCGCAAGCGAATGATGGCGCCCGGGCTATTGCACCCAGGAACGCTGCCTACCGAACGGGGTCTGCTACCGAAGCGCTTGCACCTTTACATTTCCCGGAGGAAACACCGCTCCGCTGCGCTTCTGCAGTGATCCTCAGCCCTTCCGCCCGCCTTTTCTCTTCGCGCGCGCAGGGGCTTTTTTCGCCGCCGGCTTGCGCTTGCGCATCTCCGTCCTGGAGTACATGGTTCCGCGGCATTTTGTCGTCCCGCAGTTGCAGTGCGCGTGATCGTCGTCGCCGCCATCGTACAAGCAGTAATCGTAGGTAATCTCTTCGCCGGCAGCAATACTGCGGACCGCCTTGATCCACACCCGCCCGCGAATCTCCTCCGTCTCGCAGTTGGGTCTGCAACTGTGGTTGATGAACATGGCCGTGGCGTGGCCGTCGATGACGATTGAGCCGTCCCCCAGTCCAAACAGGTAGGTCACGGCCGAGTTCTCATAGCGTTGGTCGGCTTCGGCCTTTGTCAGCTTGTGGCCGGAGTATTCGGCTACGCGCACGCCCTTGCGGATCGCGGCGGTGGTGTAGCAGCCGGCAGCATGGATGGCGGACGAGCGAATGATCAGGCTCATGCAGTGACACGATGCTTTCGTCTGGGGTCAGAGGACTGAGTGACTTCCTCTTCCTCGCATCGTACCATTAAAGGCGTGGGGTCATGGAAGGAGCAGGGGATCGCGGCATGAGAGGCAGGGGACTATGGGCATGGATGCTGGCAGGCGCCCTCGCGGCGTTGGCCGCAGGGCCGTCGCTGCACGCCCAGGCCCAAGGCGCCGGCCAGAACCAGACCGCCCCATCCAGCCAGAGCGCTCCACCGGCCAATGCGCAAAAGCCCGCCGCGCCCGCCACCGATAGCAATGGCAATCCCTTCCCGGAAGATGAAAAGGCCGTCCCCCTGATGCCCGCGGCCAATGCGCCTGATTTCTCGGCCGACATGAACGGCGAACATGCCGCTGTGCCGGCCGTGGACACGGACCCGGTGCGCAGCCCCGACGATGAAGCGCCCGATGCCGGCGAAGTTACAGACGGCTTCAGTTCCAGCCGCAGCGGCCTGGGCAACGTCATGGCGCCGCCGCCCGACGAACCAACCAGAAAAGGCAAGAAAGGCGACGATTCGGCCGTCGATGCCTTTCCGCGGGAGACGCCCCAAGAAGATGTCAACGTGGGCAGCTACTACCTCGACAACCACGACTGGAGAGGAGCGTTGTCGCGCTTCCAGTCGGCGCTGGTGCTGGCGCCCGATAATCCGGAAGTCTACTGGGGACTCGCCGAGTCCGAGCGGCATCTGGGACAGTATGCGGCCGCCCGGGCCAATTACCTCAAGGTCATGGAGTACGATCCCGGCAGCCATCACGCCAAGGATGCGAAGAAAGCGCTGAGCGATCCGGAAATTGCCAACGCCAAGTCCGACGGCCAGGCGCAACCTTAGTCCTCTAGGTTGAAACATGGAGTTCAATTGACTACCGGAAAAGATGGTATTTCCTCCGGCGGAAAAGTGCGTCGCCGTGACTTTTTGGCGCTGCTTGCCGCGGGTGCGGCGTCGGCGGCGACGGGCTTCGCGCAAACCGCCAATGAAGGGCCAGCTCCGAATCAAGCCGGCGGCACCGGGTCAACGCCCTCGCCGCAGCCTAAAAAAGCTCGCGTGGAGGTTCAGTGGGACAATTCGATCAGAGTCTCGACAACCTATCCGTCGCTTCTCTACGTGGGAACACCTCTGAGTAATGCGGACGCGCCGCAACGTGAGCCCATCCTCCGGGCAATCAGGGATCTTAAGGCTGACTACGTGCGCTGCGCGCCGTGCAACGATTATCCGCACCTGGCCATCGCGGAGCTCCAGCCGCCGGGCAAGGATTCTACCTCCTGGGACTTTTCTTATGTCGATCAGATGATGGTGGACGCTATCAAAGCGGTTGACGGCCGTCCCTTTATTTTCAACTTCAGTACCATTCCGGAATGGATGTTCAAGACGCCGAAGCCGATCGAATACCCAGCGAATCCCGATGAGCTTTTCTTTGATTACGAACAAGGCACGGAACTTCGCGACCCGACCTACCGGGAAGTCGCCGATTACTTTGCCCGGGTGGTGAGCTGGTATGTAAACGGTGGCTTTACCGACGAACTGGGAAAGTGGCACGCATCGGGACACCACTTCAAGTTCGATTACTGGGAAGTACTGAACGAGACCAACGTTGAACACCAGATGAGCCCAGAGGTTTATACGGGCCTTTACGATGCGGTGGTGGAAGCCGTTCGCAAGGTTTCGCCGGAAACTAAATTTATCGGACTGGTCAATTCCTTCCCATTCAGCAGCTCCAAGTACTTCGATTACTTTCTTGACCACTCGCATCACAAGCCTGGGATTCCGCTCGACGCCGTCTCCTTCCACTTTTACACGGGAACAGAAGACGCAACCGAGTCACTGGCGGATGACCCTTTCACGTTCTTCGCCCAAGCCGACAGCTTCCTGTGGATCGTGGATTACATCGAAACCATGCGTCAGCGCCTTTCACCCGAGACCCGCTTGATGGTGGATGAACTGGGCAACGGGCTGCCGGGCGATGGTCCGAAATGGAATCCCAAGTATTCGTCCATCCCTGCTTCGTACTGGAATCTTTGCGCAGCGTTCTACGCTTACGTTTTTGCCGGACTGGCTCTTCGCGGCGTGGAATTAGCCACCTTGTCGATGCTGCCGGCTTACCCTGGGCAATTCCCTGACATCGCGATGCTGAACTGGGAGAACGGGGAACCCAATGCGCGATATCTCGCCCTTAAGTTGATCCGCGGCCACTGCCTCCCGGGCGACAAGATTGTACAAAGCTCCGGCGGTTCCGGATATGTGTTGGCCCAGGGGTACGTTAGCCCCGGCGGGGAGCGAAAACTTCTGCTCGTGAACAAGAGCCAGGAAGACTTTCTCATCGAGATGCCTGAGGCCAAGGGATCAAGGCTGGAAATCGTCGACGTTCGAACGCCGCCGAATTCTACTCGAGTCACTACGGTTGATGGCTCCACATTCGGACTGGGCGGTTTCGGCGTCGCGGCATTGACACTCCCCGCTTAACAAAAATCGGGTAAGGTCTCGCTGAAGAGCCTGCTCTAGAAAAATCCCGCGGCGCGCAGATACGCGTTGATGAGAGGCGTGCCCCAGAAAGCGCTGATTATCCCTCCGGCGCACAAGAAACTGCCCAGCGGCAGCTTGGTGATGGCCCAGGCCTCGCCCCCTCGGCGGCGCGCCGGCATCGCCAGCAGTGCCAGCGCAAATGCCGTCCCAAAAAGAATGCCAAGAACAAAGGCCAGCAGAGTGTGCGACAGGCCCAGCCACACGGCCAGCAGAAGCATGAGCTTGGCGTCCCCCAATCCCACCCCGTGCTGCTGGCGCACCTTCTTGTAAGCCCATCGCGTGAACAGAATGATGCCGGGAGCGATTGCAATGCCCACGGTCCAGTGGATGATGGCTTCAAAAATATGCTGTCCGTGGGTCTCCATGCCGCTGGTCCAGTAGAGGGGTGCTGACCTCCAAACCCAGTGCACACCGAAGCGCAGAACCGTGAAAGGGAGGCCGAAAATCGCCCCGCCCAGCGTCAGCCGGTCGGGAAGCCAGAGGTTTTCCGCATCGAAAATCGCCAGGCCAATGAGCAGCCAGCACAACACCATCTTCTCCACGCCGAACAGACACGCATCGAAGACACTCACCGCGATCCAGCCGGGCGCCCACAATGCGGGCAGTGTCTGCCATGCGGCCAAGGCCCAGGTAGCGCCCACGGCAAGTTCCACCAGCGGGTAGCGTATGCCGATCCACGCGTCGCAACTCGCACATCGGCCGCGCAGGGCAAGCCAGCTTCCCAGGGGAATGTTTTCGTGCCACACCAGTGTGCGGCCGCAGTTCCGGCAATGCGAGCGCGGGCCCACCACGCTCTCGCCCTCCGGCCAGCGGGTGGCGCAGACATTCAGAAAGCTTCCGAAGGCCAGGCCAAGCAATCCTGCAAATACCGTGCCGAGAATGAGGGCGATGGGAACCATTGGAAGTTGAGTATACGGCTTCGGCTTACCATGCATCAGATGCGTGAAACCCGTTGGCGGGGCAGTTTCGCAGCTTTGGAGGCTAGGAGTTCTGGCCCCTGCGTCAGGCGCTCCGACATCGGCAGGCTTCAGCCATTTGCTTTGAAAGGGCACGGCTTCAGAGGCTGCGGAAAAACCCTTTGCGTTGAGTTTTGTAAAAAGATGAGTTCTGTAACAAGGGCACGGCTTCACAGCTTGGTGAAAAACTGCCTGTTTCTTGCCGGAGTTGCCTGATGTCGTGTTTTTTTGCGGCCGCATGGACGGGTTGCCGGGTTGTTGTTTGTCTCTGTGGGCCATGCTTTCAGCCCGCAGAGACACCTCTCCCCGCTCAAGCCTGAGCTTGAATCGGGATCAGCTTGCTCATGCGCAGCAGATTGTGCGCCGCCGCGGCCAACTGAAACAGCCAGTCCACGCGCCTTAGACCACGAAGCTTGATCTGGCGCAGCTTATCCTGCTTCATCCAGCCGAAAACCTTCTCCACCAGTTTGCGCTTCTTCTGGCTCACGGCCAGGCCTGGGTCGTTGCGTTCGCTGACGGTGAGCCAGTTACGCCATTTCGGGTTGGGCTCGTACTCGGCCACGTGCGGTGTTACCTCCAAACTGCGCAGCCCATTGACGAACCTCTCCTCTTGATAGCCCTTGTCTGCCCCCAGCGTCATGCGCTTGCCGCGCTTGAGCCGCTTCAGCATCTCCAGCGCAGCCTGCCGCTCGGCCACTGTGCTGGCCTGGGTGGCCATGGCCGCCACCACCAGCCCGTTGCGGTTCTCCGTCATCACGTGCCCCAGGTAGCTGGGCACAGCCGCGCCGGCGCTGCACTTGCGATACAGCCGCGCATCCGGGTCCGTGCTCGACTCATGCGTGTCGCGCAACAGCTTGCGGCCCCGCGTTCCGGTGCCACGGTGCGGCGGTTCAGGCTTCTCCTTGAAGCTGCGCCGGCTGGCCCAGGCCTGCAACAGCGTCCCGTCCACGGTGAAGTGTTCCTCGCTCAGCAACTGGTGCGCCCGCGCCTCTTCGACCACCGCCAGCAACAACTGTTGAGTTGTCTCCCCGGCCATCAGCCGCGCCCGGTTCTTGCTGAACACCTTCGCGTCCCACACCGCATCGTCCATCTCCAGGCCCACGAACCAACGGTAAAGAAGGTTGAAGTGGATCTGCTCCATCAACTGCCGCTCCGAACGAATCGAGTAAAGCACCATCAGCAACTGCGCCCGCAGCAAACGCTCCGGCGCTATCGACGGACGGCCCGTCTCCGAATAAAGCTCAGCGAAAACTCCGTCCATCTTCCCCAGAGCTCGATCCGCCATCGCCCGGATTCGCCGCATCGGGTGATCGGCCGGAATCCGCTGCTCCATCGTCACGTAACTGAACATCCATGCCTGCTGCTTATCGTCGCCGCGCATATCATCTTCTTAAATCAACTCCCTGTGGAGAAAAAGTGCCTCTCTTGGGACTTTTTCACCAAGCTGTTCAGCCGGGCCACTAAATTCTGCAAAACAAACGAGGGCTTCAGCCCCTGCTGCACCCGCCTTCTCACCATTGCCTGATGCGGGGAGTTTTTCCGCAGGCTGTTCAGCCGTGCCATGGAAGGCAAATGAGAGAGTTTGAGGCTTCAGCCTCGGAGGGATGTATTTTGACCGTCACAAACCCTTCCCTCGGGGGCTAAAGCCCGCCGTTTTTTATCGACTCTGACGGCCCGGCTGAACAGCTTGGTGAAAAAGTGCCTTTTTCTTGCCGGAGTTGCCTCATGTCGTGTTTTTTTGCCGCCGCATGGAGGGGTTGCCGGGTTGTTGTTTGTCTCTGTGGGCCATGCTTTTAGCCCGCAGAGACACGTCTCCCCGCTCAAGCCTGAGCTTGAATCGGGATCAGCTTGCTCATGCGCAGCAGATTGTGCGCCGCCGCGGCCAACTGAAACAGCCAGTCCACGCGCCTTAGACCACGAAGCTTGATCTGGCGCAGCTTATCCTGCTTCATCCAGCCGAAAACCTTCTCCACCAGTTTGCGCTTCTTCTGGCTCACGGCCAGGCCTGGGTCGTTGCGTTCGCTGACGGTGAGCCAGTTACGCCATTTCGGGTTGGGCTCGTACTCGGCCACGTGCGGTGTTACCTCCAGACTGCGCAGCCCATTGACGAACCTCTCCTCTTGATAGCCCTTGTCTGCCCCCAGCGTCATGCGCTTGCCGCGCTTGAGCCGCTTCAGCATCTCCAGCGCAGCCTGCCGCTCGGCCACTGTGCTGGCCTGGGTGGCCATGGCCGCCACCACAAGCCCGTTGCGGTTCTCCGTCATCACGTGCCCAAGGTAGCTGGGCACAGCCGCGCCGGCGCTGCACTTGCGATACAGCCGCGCATCCGGGTCCGTGCTCGACTCATGCGTGTCGCGCAACAGCTTGCGGCCCCGCGTTCCGGTGCCACGGTGCGGCGGTTCAGGCTTCTCCTTGAAGCTGCGCCGGCTGGCCCAGGCCTGCAACAGCGTCCCGTCCACGGTGAAGTGTTCCTCGCTCAGCAACTGGTGCGCCCGCGCCTCTTCGACCACCGCCAGCAACAACTGTTGAGTTGTCTCCCCGGCCATCAGCCGCGCCCGGTTCTTGCTGAACACCTTCGCGTCCCACACCGCATCGTCCATCTCCAGGCCCACGAACCAACGGTAAAGAAGGTTGAAGTGGATCTGCTCCATCAACTGCCGCTCCGAACGAATCGAGTAAAGCACCATCAGCAACTGCGCCCGCAGCAAACGCTCCGGCGCTATCGACGGACGGCCCGTCTCCGAATAAAGCTCAGCGAAAACTCCGTCCATCTTCCCCAGAGCTCGATCCGCCATCGCCCGGATTCGCCGCATCGGGTGATCGGCCGGAATCCGCTGCTCCATCGTCACGTAACTGAACATCCATGCCTGCTGCTTATCGTCGCCGCGCATATCATCTTCTTAAATCAACTCCCTGTGGAGAAAAAGTGCCTCTCTTGGGACTTTTTCACCAAGCTGTAAAGCCGTGCCCTTGTTACAAGGCCCCTCATTCAAGAGTTTTGCCGCAGCGTGTTTAGCCCCGGGCCCTCGCTCCACCCCGCTCATGGACTTTTTCACCAGGCTGTGAAGCCGTGCCCTTTCAAATCCGCTTCTGTTTGCCTTTGCCCATTCAAATGCGATTCTGCTCGCCCTTTCAAATCCGCTTCTGTCTATGACAGCCGAATCCAAATGCGATTGCCCTGAATTCAGCTACCCCCGCATCTTCAGCTACCCCCGCATCTTCAGCTACCCCCGCATCTTCAGCTACCCCCGCATGGAGCAGCCCTCCTCAATCCGGTACACTGGTTCCGTGAAAATGCAAAGGTTTACACGTCGCCTGCTCGTCAGCGTCTTTCTGTTTGGCGTCACCATGGTTGCTGCCCAGCAACCGGGATCCGAGTCGAATTCGTCCGCAGGAACTGCGCAGCGTCCGCCTGCCGTTCCGCTGGTTGCGCATGACCCTTATTTCAGCATCTGGTCCATGGCCAACCGCCTCACGGACGACTCCACCCGGCACTGGACCGGCACTGACCAGCCCCTGCACGGCCTGGCGCGCATCGACGGCAAAACTTACCGCTTCATGGGCGACGAGCCGTCCACTCTTCCGGCCATGGACCAGACCTCGCTCCAGGTCACGCCCACGCGCAGCATCTACACCTTTCAGGCGGCTCAGGTCACGCTCACCGTCACCTTCTTCACGCCCGCGTTTCCTCACGATCTCGACGCCCTCTCGCGGCCGGTAACCTATCTCTCCTTTGCCGCCTCAAGCGCTGTCCCGCACGACGTGGCGCTGCTGGTCGATGTCGATCCGGTCATCGCCGTCAACACTGCCGATGAACCTGTGGTCTGGGGCCGCCTGCGCGCGCCGGGACTCTCCGTTCTCAACGTCGGCTCGCGCGACCAGCGCGTGCTCAACCGCCCCGGTGACAACCTGCGCATCGACTGGGGCTATTTCCACCTGGTCGTTCCGCAAACCTCTGCCGCGGAGACGGCGCTCTCCAGCGACGCCATGCGCAGCTTTGTTTCCACCGGCCAATTGCCGGCCACCGACGACGCCGATATGCCGCGCATGCCGCGCGACGATGCCGCGCATCTCGCCGTCGAGTTGCCGCTCGGCACGCTCTCCGCCACGCCGGTCATGCGCCACGTGCTGCTCGCCTACACCGAGGATTACGAAGTCGAGTACCTGGAACGCAAGCTGCGCCCTTACTGGGAGCGCAACGGCGAAACCGTTCCGCAGATGCTGGAGGATGCGGAGCACCAATACCCTGACCTGCTCCAGCGCGCCCAGCACTTCGATCAGCAACTGACCGCCGACCTCACCCAGGTGGGAGGCCCCGCCTACGCGCAGCTTGCCACTCTCGCCTATCGCCAGACCTTTGCAGCGCACGGCTTTGCCGCCGACGTCGACGGCACCCCCATGCTCTTTCCCAAGGAGAATTTCTCCAACGGCTGCATCTCCACCGTCGACGTCCTCTACCCCTCCGGACCGTTCTTCCTCTTCTTCAATCCGAAACTCATCGAGGCCCAGCTCAAGCCGGTCATGGAATACGCTGCGCTGCCGCGTTGGAAATTCCCCTTTGCTCCGCACGATCTGGGTACCTACCCCCTGGCTAACGGGCAAGTCTACGGCGGCGGCGAGAAGACAGAAGAAGACCAGATGCCGGTCGAAGAGAGCGGCAACCTGCTCATCCTGGCCGACGCCATGAGCCGCGAAACCGGCAACTGGGACTTTGTCCGCCAATATTGGCCGCAATTCACGCAATGGGCCGAGTACCTGCGCGATAAAGGACTCGATCCCGCCAACCAGCTCTCTACCGACGACTTTGCCGGCCACCTGGCCCACAACGCCAATCTCTCCATCAAGGCCATCGAGGCTCTGGCCGCCTACTCGCAAATGGCCCAGGGTCTGGGCAAATCCGATATCGCGAAACAGTACCAGCAGCTCGCCGCCGGTATGGCCGCGAAATGGCAGGCCATGGACATCGATGGCGATCATTACAAGTTGGCTTTTGACAAGCCCGGCACCTGGAGCCAGAAGTACAACCTGGTATGGGATCGGATCCTCGGCCTTAATCTCTTTCCGGCCAAAGTGCGCCAAACCGAGATCGCGTTTTACCTCCAGCACCTGAACCGCTTCGGCCTTCCGCTGGACAACCGCGCCACCTACACCAAGCTGGACTGGCAGATATGGACTGCCACGCTCGCCGACCGGCCGGACTTTGACAAGCTGCTGGCGCCCATCGACCGCTGGGTCAACGAAGGCCCCACCCGCGTGCCCCTCACCGACTGGTATGACACCATCAACGGCAAGCAGATTGGATTTCAGGCGCGCAGCGTAGTGGGAGGCGTTTACATCAAAATCCTCGCCGATCCCAATCTGGCTGAAAAATGGGAAAAAGGTAACGAATAGGAAACCCGGGGATAGGGAGCAGAGGTCATCCCCGCCGAAAGCGGGGATGAATGTTGACTCCTTGCAATCTCACCATTACCAGCAATGGGCTTTTCCGAAAGTCGGCGGGGAATTTCGCTCTTTCGGGGCCGCGGTGGGCTGAGGGACCACAAACTCCAGGCCTGCTGCATTACTCCGTGCGCAGCGCCTGCATCGGGTCCACGTTGGAGGCCCGCATTGCCGGCAGCCACACCGCCAGCAGAGCCACGGCGGCAATAATCAGCGGCGCGGAAAGGAATGCGGCCGGGTCCCACGGCTGCACAGCGAACAGGAAGCTCGCCATCAGCCGTGTGAGCAGGAACGCCGCCGCCATGCCCAGCACAATTCCCCCGCTGGCGAGCTTTGCACCCTGCCAGACAATCATCCGGCGCAGGGCGGACCGGTCTGCCCCGAGGGCCATTCGCAGGCCCATCTCCTGCGTGCGTTGTGCCACGGAATAGGCCATGAGGCCGTAAATACCGATTCCAGCCAGCAGCAGTGCCGCCGCGCCAAAAACCGTCAACAGCAGCATGTTAAAGCTCTGGCGAGCCGTTGAGTTGCCCATGACTTCATCCATGGTGCGAATATGGGCAACCGGGAATCCTCCGCTGGCGAGGAACAACTGCTCGACGACCGCGGGAATGAGCGGGCGAGGATCGCCCCGCGTGCGTACCACCCAGAACAGCGGTTGCACGTTGGTATAGGACGCCGTATAGGCGTCGGTGACCTGCGCAATGGGAACCATCATCATGGGACCCGCAGGCTGGCTGAGCCCGTCGTTGTGACTGTCTGCAACGACACCGACGATGGTCGGGGACGACTCATCCAGGCCCGGTCCGCCGCCCCGGCTGATGATAATTTGCTGGCCCACGGGATCCCGGCCGGCCAGGTATCGGTTGACCAGCGCCTCATTCACGAGCGCGACCCTGGGGCTCGCGGCCGTATCGGATTCAGTGAAGTCGCGGCCACGCAGAACCGGAATCTTGAAGACATTGAGGTAACCGGGGGAAACACTCATCCATTGGCTGTCGTTGTCGTGGTCTTTGCCGAGAACTTCCCCGGCAAGCTCGAAAGAAAGCCCATCGCCGTCGTAGATCGGCAGCCAGTAGGTGGCCGCGGAAATCTCTACTCCGGGAATGGCATTCAGTCGCTGGCGAACGTTCTGCGAAAGCTGCGCCACGCCTTCGGTCCGCTCGTAACGATCGCCGGTCAGCGACATCTCCATGGTGAGGACGTGGTGAGAATCAAAGCCCGGACCAACGCCATGCAGGGCGATCATGGTGCGGATCAGAAGCATCGCGCCAATCACCAGAACCAGCGCCAGGGAAATCTCGCTAACGACCAGCAACGAACGTGTGCGGGACTCATGCACTCCAGCCCCAGTGCGGCTTCCGCCCGCCTTCAGCGTGGAGTTCAAGTCCGCGCGCGAGGCGCTCAGTGCGGGATACAGTCCGAACAGAAGGCCGGTGAAGAGCGAAACAGCGAGTGTAAAACCCAGCACGCGCCAATCGACTGCAACGGCCGACCCGGCTGCGTCAATGCGGGGCAGCTCTGCGGGCGCAATGGCCAACAGAGCGCGAACCCCGGCGAAACCGAGCCCCAGGCCCAGCACGCCGCCGGCCGAGGCCAGCAGCAGGCTTTCCATCAGCAATTGACGCACAATGCGAACTCCCCCGGCGCCCAGCGCGGAGCGTATGGCGAACTCCCGCTTGCGCCCGGCGGCACGCACCAGCAAAAGATTGGCCACATTGGCGCAGGCGATCAGAAGCACCAGGCTCACCGCGCCCAGCAACACCAGCAGCGAACTGCGCACGCTGCCAACAATGCTGTCGCGCAGCGGCTGTACGTGGAACTGGATGTGAGGGCCGGTGTATTGCGGGTAGTCGTGGTGATACAAGGCGGCAGCCAGCCTGAGTTGCGCATTAGCCTGCGCCAGCGTGACGCCCGGGCGCAGCAAGCCCGCTACATGAAAGTTGCTGTTCATGTCGTGGCTCACGGGAGGGAACTGAAACGGCAGCCAGAGATCCGCTGCCGGCTCTGAGACAAATTGCTTACCCATTACGCCCACAATGGCGTAGGGCTCGTTGCCGAGCGAAAGCGACTTCCCGACAATGGCCGGATTGCCGCCAAACCTGCTCTGCCACAACCCGTAACTCAGCACCACCTCCTTGCCGCCGTGCGGCGCATCTTCCTGCGGCGTGAAGGTGCGGCCCAGCAGCAATGGAGCGCCGCAGAGACGAAAGTAGCCCTCCGTGACATGAATGCCCTGTACCAGCTCAGGCCGGCCCTCGGTCAGATTGAAGCCAGGGCCGGTCAGGTCGTACGCGGCCACCTCCTGGAAGATGTTGGTCAGCCGATGATACGCATGAAACTCCGGGATGTTGGAACGGAAGTCGGCAAGAATGTCGGAACGATGGCCAAACTCCACGATGCGATCGGCATGCGGATAAGTCAGCGGCTTCAACAATACCGCGTTGACAACCGAAAAAACGGCTGTGTTGACTCCAATACCAAGTGCCATCACAAGAATCGCCGTCGCCGTAAATCCCGGTGTCCGCGTCAACGTCCGCATGGCGTATTTCAGATCGCGCCACGCATCCTGGGCCAGCGCCACTGTATTTTGCTGCCACCGGCTTTCGTGTGCCCCCCGCGGATTTTCCAACTGCATCAGCGTTCGCCGCCGCGCCTCCTTCCCAGCCGCGGCATTGGCCGGATGCGATTCTCTCCCGCTCTGCACCTCGGCGTCCTTGTGCCTCCCGGCAAAGAATCTGCGCCACCTCATTCAGTTCTCCTTCTGGCCATCGCCGGTCGCGGTCACGATCCCGATCAAATGGTAAACCCCTGCCCGACTTGCGATTGGCGGCTTCAATGTGGGGTCGCTCTCCGTGGTCCCCGCCCGCGCTTGTCGCTGAATCCCCGTAGCTTTCATTCTTCCGTAACAATCCGCGTAGACAATAGGTTGCGGCAAGTCATTCCCGAAGGAGTGTGATCGTGAAGAAAACCTTAGTCGCCGTGGCATTGTTCATCTTTGCCCTCAGTACAGTTCAGGCCCAGCATCTCGTCGGGGCAGGCTCGACTTTTGATTACCCCATCTTTTCGAAGTGGTTCGCCGATTACAGCGCGGCGCATCCGGGCGTGGAGATTAACTATCAATCGATCGGCTCTGGTGGCGGAATTCGTCAGTTTTGTGCAGGAACGGTAGATTTTGGCGCTTCGGATATGCCCATGGCGAACGACATGATCAGTTCGTGCGGCCATAAGCTGGTTCACATTCCGGTGGTGCTTGGCGCCGTTTTGCCCGTGTTCAACGTGCCGGGCGTGACCGATCTCCGCTTTAGCGGCGAGACGCTCGTGGATATTTACCTGGGCAAGATCACCAACTGGAACGATGCAGCAATAGCCAGGGACAATCCCGGCGTGAAACTCCCCGACCAGAAGATCACGGTGGTTCACCGTTCGGACGGCAGCGGCACCAGTTTCGTGTGGACCGATTACTTCAGCAAGGTCAGCAATGAGTGGAAGGACGGACCGGGTTCGGGAACTTCGCCGAACTGGCCCGTGGGCATAGGCGGCAAAGGTAATGAAGGCGTCGCCGGACTGGTGCGCCAGTTGCCCGGCGCCATCGGGTACGTGGAACTGATCTACGCGCTGCAGAACCACATGGCCTTCGGCGAGGTCAAGAACGCTGCCGGAAACTGGGTGAAGGCATCGATTGCGAGCGTCACCGCCGCGGCTGCAAGCGTGAAGGATATGCCCGACGACTTCCGGGTTTCTATTACCAATGCGCCCGGTGCAGATGCTTATCCGATCAGTACATTCTCGTGGATCATCGCTCCTCAAGCCGATCCGAACGACGCCAATGGCAAGGTGCTGGTCGATCTCCTGAGCTGGATTGTTAAATCGGGCCAGAAAGAGTCCGCTGCGCTCTCCTATGCCCCGCTGCCGGAGAGCTTGTCCGACAAAGAACTGAAGGTGATCTACACCTTGAAGCCGTAGAAAAGCCGGCTTCCCTTGAGACCATGCAAACAAACCGGATCGGGCCGCGCAGGCCCCGATCCGGTTTGCAGTTGACAGTGCGTCATCAGGCAAAGAAGCTGATCGGGCTCACGCCGTCATCGTGATGACCCTCACGGGCGGGCGCGCTCTCTTGTTCTTCCAGCTCCTCGCCATCTTCGTCGTCCTCGTTCTCTTCCGCCCCGGCGGCTTTCCTGTTACTGCCGGTATAAGTGTCGTCGCCCGCCCTCGCAGAGGATTCAACGTCGAACAGCGGACTCAGCTCAGGATCTACGGGCCGGGACTTGACCGCCTGCACCGCTCGAATTCCGGGAATCGGGCCGATCTCCATCTTCCTGCTCCTGCATGGACTATCGGCGCCCGGAGCCAAACCTTTAATCTTCTCCCTCATCCTTTGTTGCGAATTTGGACAAACTGTCCAAGTCCGATACACAGTGTCCGAAAACACGACACAAGTTCGGAGCGGATCGGTACACCCCCCCGCCCGCCCATTCTCCCCCGTCCTAAAGTGTGCGCTTAAACAGCGAAGTCGCAATCAGCAGGCACCCGATCCCGAAAACCGAGAGATAGAGCAGGTCGCCGTAAATAGCCACAAACCCGCCTTCCTTCAGCAGAACCTCCTTGCAGCCCGTGAATGGCGTAGGTAAATGGATCGACAATGGCGATGGCGCGCAGCCACCTGGGAAACGCGGCGATCGGATAAATGGCGCCCGAGGGGAAGAAGAGCAGGGTATTGAGCACGCCGAACATGGCGCGCGGCACCAGCGGATCGTCCACCCGCACCATCATCAGGAACATCATGCCGTTGAACGCAATGGATGTAACCACAATAAGGGCCAGCAGCTCCAGATCCTGCGCGGGATGAAAAATCGTGCCCAGGCCGGCCATCAGCGACCCAATCACGGTGAGCGAGATGCCCGCCAGCACCGCCTTGATGGCGCCGGCAAGATTCAGCCCCATCACCAGTTCCAGCCTGGTGATGGGCGTGACCAGGTAGCCCTCGTGCACGCCCCGCGCCTTGTCGTCGATGTACAACATGCCGCCGCCGATCATCACCGAGATATACATGGCCAGCGCAATCGATGCCGGAGAGCAGAAACTTCATGTACGCGATATACGGGTACAGTTCCACCGTTTCCAGCGCGATCTGCTTGTCGATGGCGTAGGGAATCAGGGGCGCGTTCAGCGCGTCCACCACCGACTGCATCTCCGCCTCCAGGCTGCCCGATGTGAACTGGTCGGTGTTGTCGACCACCAGCCCGATCTGCGGCCGTCCTGCGCGTAGCACTCGCCGCGAATATTGCGCAGGAATAATCACCGCGGCATCGATCTTGCCGTTGCGCACATCCTCCTTAGCCTGGCGCTCGCTGTCGTAATTGACGGTGTGAAAGGTGTTGATATTCGCCGCGATGGCATCGAATGCCTCGCGCACCTTTACCGACTGCTCGCCGTGATCGTAGTCCACCACGCCCACCCGCGCATTGGTGATTTTGCCGCCGAAGGCGTTGCCCAGAATCACCAGCTGCACCAGCGGCAGCATCATGGACATGATCATGAGCATCGGCGAGCGGAAAAACTTCCGCATCTCGCGCTCCACGATGGCCATCATTCGGTTCATGGCTGCGTCCCTGGCCGCGGCGGCATCATGAAGCACCGCTTTCACCTGCTCATCCCTCAGTTGCCGGCCCGTGTAGTGAACGAACACGTCATCGAGCGTGGTGTTCTGCACGCTGAGCGAGGAAAGCGTTGCGCCCATACTCGGCCGCCATCTGCACCAGCTCCAGCGTGGTCTTCGATCCCGAAGCGGTCAGCACCCGATAAAATCCGGCGCTCTCCGGCTGCACGCTGGTCACGCCGGTCAATTTTGCCAGCCGGTTTTCCCACTCCGGCGTTTCATGGTCGAAGTGCACCTCCACCACGTTGGCCCCGGCCACGCTGTTCTTCAGCTCGGTCGGTGTGCCCAGCGCCACCAGGTTGCCGTGATCCACAATGGCAATGCGGTCGCACAGCTTGTCGGCCTCTTCCATGTAGTGCGTCGTGATCAGGATGGTCAGATTGCGCGTGGCTTTCAGATTGTTGAGCATCTCCCACACCGCGATGCGCGAAACCGGATCCAGCCCGGTGGTCGGCTCGTCGAGAAAAAAGATGCTGCGGATCGTGCACCAGCCCGCGCGCGATTTCAAGCCTGCGCCGCATGCCTCCGGAGAGCGTCTTGGTCTGCGCCCGCGCCATTTGGTCAGGTCCACCGCCTCCAGCACACTCGGCAATATTCTTTTCGCGCTGCGCTCGCGGCACGCTGTACAGCTTGGCGTAGATCGACCAGATTTTCTTCGACCGTCAGATCCGGGTCGCTGGTCAGCGCCTGGGGAATCACGCCGATCATCCGCCGCACGTCGTCTGGATCCTTGCTCACGTCGTGTCCGGCCACCAACGCGCGCCCCGCAGTCACCGGGATCAGCGTGGTCATCATGCGGATGAGCGTGCTTTTGCCTGCGCCGTTGGGACCAAGCAGCCCGAAAATTTCGCCGTCGGCCACCCGAAACGTGATCCCCTTCACCGCCTCAAAGTCGCCGTAGCGCTTCACGATATTTTCCACCGCGATGGCCACAGGGCGATCGGCCAGCGGGCGCGTATCCGGGCCATCCGTCCGGCTGGCCGGCATCCCGTTAGGCCCGCTCATTGCTTCACCAGTGTGTTGGGTATGTAGATTTCAGCCGTCATGCCCGGCACAAACTCTTCGCCGGGATTGGGAATCAGCAGCTTGAATTGCACGGTCTTGATGTCGCGCTTGCGCCGGCTCACGTCGCGCTGTGTCGCAAAATCGGCCTCCGTCATCTTGGCAATCACCTTGCCCTGCACGGTTGCCCCGCTGGGCATCACCACGCGCAGCTTGTCGCCCAGTTTTACCGCGTCGGCCTCGGTCTCCGGCACCGGCGCGTACACCCACGTCTGCGACAGGTCCACGATGGTCACAATCGGCGTGGCCTGCTGCACCACCTCGCCCTGCCGCGCCGCCCACACATTCACCACCCCGTCCACGGGCGAGGTAATCTCCGAGTAGTCGCGCTCCACGCGCGCCTCAGCGGCCAGGGCGCGAGCATTGGCCTCCGTGTCGCGAGCCTCATCCACCGTGCGCTTGGAAACTGCGGTCAGCAACTCATGCGCCTCCGACTGGCGCAGCGAAGCTTCAGCGGCATTCAAGTTACTGCGGGCCGTATTCACCGCGGCCTCATCGGCCTGCAGGCTGGTGACCGCGTCCTCCTTGGCCTGCGCGCTGTCGATGCCTTGCGCGGTCAGAGCCACGATGCGGGTGGTGTCTGCCTTTTGATGCTCGTAATTGGCCTGGGCCTGCGCCAGCGTGGCCTGCGCGGCCTTTACCTGCGCCGCGGCCACGGCGGTTGCGCTCACCGTTTCACCGCTGTTCTCGCGTTCCGTCTCCTGCGCCTCGCTCAGATGCCACTTGTCGGCCGGCCGCCGTGGCCTCGGCGGCTTTCAGCGCCGCATCCAGGTCGTCGCTTTCAATGGTGGCGATCAGCTGCCCGGCCTTCACCGTATCGCCTTCTTTGACCGTCAGCGTCTCCAGTTTGCCGGCAATCCGCGAGCTGACCACTACCTCGTTCGCGTCCACCGTCCCGATGAGCTGCAGTTCGTTGCTGCGCGGCGTGGTCACCAGGTACCAGATCAGCGACCCCACCGTGAGGACACCGAGAATCACAAAAACTCGATTGCGTGCGTTCACTTGGCTTTCCCCTCGAATCTCCTGATGGAGGCATCGGCCTCCGGCATGGGCGTATCGGCCAGCACGCGGCGGGAGATTTCTGCGCCCCGCTGCCGGTCTATGAACAGTGCCTGGCCCAGAAATTGAACCAGTGCCACGCGTCTGGCGCGCAATGCGTCCTGAGCAAAAGGCTCAAACGGAGCCATGGCCAGCCGCCACACCGGCGCGCTCAGGAAGTAAAAGACGTTCGCCCCCATGGCGACGAGCGGAATCTGCAGCCAATCCACATCGATCAGCTCGCCAGACGCTATGCCCTCCCGCACCAGTTCCCGCAACATCGCGTGCAGAGGCCCCAGCACGCTCTTCACCAGCAGCGGCAGTGCGCCTTCTTCCCCGTGGTGCAAACGCATCATCTCCTGCTGCATCAGCTTCTGAAAATGCGACTGCGTCATCAGGCGGTCGAAATGGCCGAGAGCGGTGCGCACCACCCGCTCGCCGGGGCTCGCCTCGCGCTGCAAAACCGCCAGCGATTGATCCCGCACCTGCCCCGCGGCCATCTCGAAGGCGGCCAGATACAGCTTTTCCTTGCTCTCGAAGTAGTAGTAGAGCAGCGCCTTGTTGACGCCGGCTGCAGCGGCAATCTGCTCAGTGCGCGCGCCGGCTAAGCCGTTGGCACCGAACTCCTTCAGGGCCGCGTCGAGAATGCGCGCGCGGGTCTCCGCAGACCGCTCCGCGGCAACCTCCTGATGCGTGGAATGAGGGTGGCTTGGCATATTTAACTAACCAGTTAGTAAAATAACCCACCTGCACCCAAAACGCAACCTAAATAGAAAGATCATCCTTCGAAAAATTCACCTCTGTTTGCCCGTTACCAAAGTGTTCTGCCTGATTCCAAAGCTCTTCCACTGAGGTGACCCCGTCTGATTGAAACATCAATGTGTTACGCTGGCCTTCAACTAACACAACGCGAGAGCTCAAGCGCTTTGTATCTGGAGAGAGATGCCATGTGTCGACGGTCTTGGATCGGCCTATTTATTCATTGCCTTTTGGGGGTGGCCGTAGCGGCCCGCTTGGTTTTCTGCGTCTGCGTCTGCGCACAGACGCCAAGCGGTTTGCCCCAGAAGGTGGCTTCCGGACAAACCGTCACGCCGCTTGCCCCGGCTGGTGCGGCGTTTACCAGGCTGAATCCTCACCTCAAGAACTTCCCTGACTACACGGTGGGCCAGGCCGTCAAGATGGCGCTCAGTGCGGATGGCCGGACGCTGCTGGTACTGACGAGCGGCTACAACATCCTTTATGGCGTTCATGGCGAGAAGGACCCCACCGCCTCGAACGAGTATGTGTTTGTTTACGATGTGACGCATGATGAGCTGCGCCAGGCACAAGTGTTGCAGGTGCCGAACGCGTTTTTCGGTCTGGCATTCTCGCCAGACGGCAGCCGCTTCTACGCCTCCGGGGGTGCGGACGACGATGTTCATGTATTTGCTGTCGACCATGGCGTCTGGGCAGAAAGCGGCAAGCCGATCGCACTGGGCCACGAGCACGGTGTGGGCCAAAACGGAGGCAACGGCAAGCCCACGGTTGCGAACCTGGCCGTCTCAGCGAATGGCCAGTTTCTCGTTGCTGCAAATTTCTTTAACGATGCCATCTCCGTTGTCGATCTCGACAGCCGCACTAAAATCGGTGAGCTCGATCTGCGGCCCGGGATTATTGATGCCGCGCAGAGCGGCGTTGCGGGAGGCGAAAACCCATTTGGGGTCGCGATCAAGGGCAACAGCACAGTCTATGTTTCAAGCGAACGCGACCGGGAGATTGATGTCGTTGACGTGTCAACGCCAGCCGCACCCAAACTCATCACACGCATTCCGGTTCGGGGCAACCCCAACAGCATGATCATGAATGCTGCGCAGACGCGACTCTTCGTGACCGCCGATAACAGCGACCGGGTTTCGGAAATCGACACAGTGACGAATCGGATTGTTGACGCTATCCGCACAACGGCGCCCGCGGGCGTTGTGCACGGGACGAAACAGTACCCGGGCGCCGCGCCGAACAGCCTTGTTTTGTCGCTGGATGAGAAGACCCTCTACGTGACCAATGGAGGCATGAACGCGATTGCGGTCATCTCGCTTGCGAGCGGAGAAATGCACCGCGTGGTGGGACTGATCCCGACAGGCTGGTACCCGCAATCGATCACCATCAGCCGCGACGGCAAGACCCTGTACGACGTAAACAGTAAAAGCGCGCCGGGTCCAGTTCCGCTTCATCAATTCGATACGTCCTTCGGCCCCATGCATGCTCAGGCCGGTCAGGCGCGGGGGACCAACCAATACATTCTGCAACGTGAAAAGGCAGGGCTGCAGACCATTCCCGTGCCGGATCGAAAGGAGCTTGCGTTTCTCACCAAGCGTGTTGCCGTGAACGATTACCTGGACACCGTACCCAACCTGCACGACGAAGAAATGATGGCGGCGCTTCGCCAACACATCAAGCATGTGATTTATATCATCAAGGAAAACCGAACTTACGATCAGGTGCTTGGTGACCTTGATCGCGGCAATGGCGATCCCAGCCTCGCCGAGCTCGGAAAGGTCATCACTCCAAATCAGCACAGGTTGGCGGACCAGTTCGTGGATCTCGATAATTTCCTGGTGAGCGGCGAGGTAAGCGGCAATGGCTGGCCATGGAGCACTGCCGCGCGCGAGCAGGATTTCAATGTCAAGATCACTCCGCTGGATTATGCCGGACGCAGCTCGCCCCGCTTTATCGATATCACGGTGCCCACGGTTGCGGAGCGCAAAGCCATCGACCCCGACTATCCGGACGATCCCAATCTTCTACCGGGCACGAACGACATCAATGCGCCCGATGGACCTGAAGGTCAGAAGCAGCAGGGCTTTCTTTGGGACTCTGCGCTACGACACGGACTGACGGTCAGGAATTATGGCTTCGACACTCATTATCCGCCCGATGCGCCGGAACTCCCGGACCCGTTTGCGAGCCACGAAATAGTAGACGTACCCGAAATACAATCTCTTCTCAATATCACCGATCCGTATTTCCGGGCCTTTGACAACGCCTATCCGGACTTTCGGCGCGAGATTGAATGGGAACGCGAGTTCGACCAGTATGTTGCCCATGGAGACCTTCCCGGTCTGGAAATGATCACGTTCATGCACGACCACACGGGCAGTTTCGAAACCGCCATTGATGGAGTCAACACCCCGGAAAGACAGACCGCCGACAATGACTATGCAGTCGGCAAGTTGATTGAGCGGGTGGCGCATAGTCCTTATCGCGACTCGACTCTGATCTTCATCCTCGAGGACGATGCCCAGAGCGGCCCGGATCATGTCGATGCCCATCGCAGTATTGCTTTCATCGCCGGGCCTTATGTCAAACGTGGCAGCGTGATCAGTGAACGCTATACGACTGTGAATATGATCCGTACCATCGAAGACGTTTTGGGAATCGGCTACCTGAATCTTAACGATGCCTATCAGCGGCCGATGAGCGCAGTCTTCGACCTTAGCCAATCAGCCTGGACTTACACGGCTGTTGTTCCGTCGCCGATGCAAGGAATACTCGATGCGGCCCTGCATGCTGATCATCCGGCGGCAACGTATCGCGATGCTCAAACCGCTGCATACTGGGCGCAGAAAACTCACGGTTTCGACTGGTCTTCGGCCGACCGCGTGCCGGCCGTCCTTTACAACAGAATTCTCTGGACGGGCCTGACGGGTGGCCGGGCTTACCCTTCCGGTCGAAATGGACAAGACTATGGGCGTGATCGCGCGGCTGTCCTGAAGTCGCGTAAAACCGACTTTCTCTATCGCATGCGATGACGTCGTGCAGTGGCAGAAGGCAGATCAGTCGAGGGTGTCGGAATCGATTGCCCGCAGCAGGGTTGCAGCCATCCGATTCAGAGGGGTCTCGATGCCATGTTTTTCGCCTTTGCGCACAATCGCGCCGGTGCGCGCATCCCATTCCATGCAGCGGCCGGCCAACCGGTCCGCGAGCAGCGAATTAAGCGAATCGGCAGGATGTTTCGCGTAGAGGTTCATCACCTCTTCGGCAATGGAGGCATCCAGGCGCGCGCCCTCGGCGCGGGCGACGGCCGCACACTCGGCCACCAGCGCCATGGCCAGGCGGCGCATGGATTTTCCGCGCAGCACGCCAGCCGGCTTCAACGTCAGCGCGTTCAATGCGCCTACCGAGTTGACACACAGTTTCCACCACATGGCGGAGGTGAAATCTTCTACCACGTCCATGCGTGCTCCGCTGCCGGCGAACAGCGCGGCAAACCTGCGGCCCAGATCCCTGTCTTCCACTTTCATCAGCGCCGCGCCTCGCACCAGCACCTTGCCGTCGGCTCGTTCCACAGGACAGTCGATGACCACGGGCAGCAGCCGGTCCGCGCTCACCCAGGGCGCAAAGCGCTCGCGATGCTCCACGCCATTTTGAACAATGGCTACCGGCGCGCCGTCCGCGCACAGGGCAGGGAACCAGGCTGCCGCTCCAGCCGCGTCATAAGCCTTGGTAGCCACCAGCACCCATTCCACCGGCTCGGCCTGCGCAGGATCGGTGACATTGCGAGCCTTAACCTCGAATTCGCGCTGCGGGGTTTTCAAAACCAGCCGCGGCAGGGGCCGGCGCGTGCACAGGGTGATCTCATGTCCGCCCGCTGCTTCCAGCAAGCCTGCCAATGCGCCGCCGATTGCTCCCACGCCTACAATTGCCACTTTCGCCATGTGCTTGTCCTTTCCAGAGGGCGCCGTCTTGCGCCATCGTGCAGGCCGAGTGTAACCCACCGCCTGCGCAGCTCCAAAGCCCGCCTTGGCGCCAACCGGTGGTCACCGCCTACAATAACAACGGAACGAATTTCTCTTGAGGATACCCAATGCCGCTTTCCGGAGAAGCTATCCGACTAATGAACTACATTGACGACGTCGCCGTGACTCTGCGCCGCATTCTGGCTACGGTGCCCACACTCTCCGCCGAAGAGCGGGCTCGCGTGGCCGAGCACCTGAACACGGTGCGTCCGAATGCCGAGGACGTCATGAACGCTCTGAAGGGCGAGTAGCCGCTCATGAGCCGTGCACCTTCGGCCCTTATCACGCCGGCATCTACCGCCGATTCCTCGCACCAACAACTCACTCTGGCCGTCGTCGGCGCCGGTCCATTGGGCCGCTGGCTGGCTCTGCAGGCAGCCCGTTCGGGGTTGCGCGTCCTGCTCGAGGACGTGTTGCCCGGCAATCTGCATCACGCCCGCGAGTTCATCCGCCAGCGCCTCAGCGCTGCCGCGCTCGATCCTGAAGCCGGCGGCAGGCTTTGCTTCGTATCCACCATTGAAGACGCGGTGCGGCAAGCCGACCTGGTGATCGACTGCGTGCCCGACGAACTGGAATCCAAGCTTGAGATTCTGTGGCTGCTCGATCGCATGGCGCCGCCGCACACGGTTTTCGCCACGCCGACCACGCAGCTCTCCATCGCCGATTTGGCCGCCTGCACCTATCGGCCAGAAAGGTGCATTGCCATCGCCGCAGCGCCTTCGTCGCTCGCCGACCTGGAGAGCCAATCCGGCGCGTCCATCCCGTTGCGCACCGCGCCAGCCACGTCGGCCGAAACCGTCGCGCTGGTTGAGCAATTCTGGAAGCGCCTGGGCTTTCAAACCGCAATCACTGACAACTGTTAGCGGTCAATCGTCTGCTGTTCACTGTTTTTCCAGCACCTGCTCATAAAATTTCACGTACTGGGGCACCACCAGGCTGGCGCAGAAGCGCTTTTGCGCCGCGCGGCGAGCAGCATCGCGCATTTCAGCCAATCGCGGCTTGTCGGCCAGCAGCGCAACCGCGCCCTTGGCCATCGCCTCCACGTCGCCGACCGGGAACAGCAGCCCGGTTATGCCGTCGTCGATCAACTCTGGGACGCCGCCCACACGCGTGGCAATCGACGGCACCTTGCAAGCCATTGCTTCCAACGCGGCGAGACCGAAAGATTCCAGTTCGCTGGGCATCAGCAGCAGGTCGGCCAACGCCAGCAGTTCGTGCACGCGCTCCTGCTTGCCCAGAAAGTGAACCCGCGGCTGAATGCCCAGGTCGTGCGCCAGCCATTCGGCGGCCGAGCGTTCGGGACCGTCGCCAACCAGCAACAGCTGTGCCGGAATCTCGCGAGCCACGCCGGCAAAGATGCGGACCACATCCAGCACGCGCTTCACTGGCCGGAAATTCGAGAGATGCATCAACAGCGCCTCGCCCGGCTGAGTGAAGCGTTTGCGCGCACAATTGCGTTGCGCCTCTTCATTGATGGGCTTGTAGACATCGCAATTGACGAAGTTGTGGATCGTCTGGATGGGCCGTGTGATGTCGAATTTCGTAATGGTCTCTTGGCGCAGGTAATCGGAAATCGAGGTGACGCCATCAGACTCGGCAATGGCGTGGCGCGTAATGGGCAGATAGCTGCGGTCGAGGCCCACCAGCGTGATATCCGTGCCATGCAGGGTGGTTATGAACGGCAGAGATCGTCCGCGTTTGGCCAGCATCTCGCGCGCCAGCAACGCGGAGACTGAGTGGGGAATGGCGTAGTGCACATGCAGAATATCGAGTGAATAAAGCTCGGCCACCTCCGCCATGCGCGATGCCAGAGCCAGGTCGTACGGTGGGAACTCGAACAGGGGGTAACTGGAGACGGGAACTTCGTGATAAAAGATGCCGTCGTCGCGGCCGGAGAGGCGGAACGGCTGCGAATAGGATATGAAGTGAATCTGGTGGCCCATCGCCGCCAGCTCGATGCCCAACTCA
This sequence comes from uncultured Acidobacteriaceae bacterium, assembly GCA_963725975.1. Taxonomy (GTDB): domain Bacteria; phylum Acidobacteriota; class Terriglobia; order Terriglobales; family Acidobacteriaceae; genus Telmatobacter. The sequence goes on from CAVSBA010000005.1 coordinate 334,605, forward strand.
GTAGCGACCACTCCGGATCCGCCGTAAGTGGGATAACACGTGATCCCGATGCGCATGAAGTTATTGTAGTTGCGCTATGTGCTAGATTGCCAAGACAGGCAAAGCCTTGCCAAACGGCAAGCGGTTGCCTGTTTCCGAAATTGTATATTCTTCCAGGATCACTGACAGGGCCTTGCAGGATTCGGGTTCCGTCCGCAACGTTGGCACTTCATGGCGCGGATCGCCTGGGACCAGCGTCAGCCGAGCGAAAGGCAATGTTACAACTTGATTAACACCTTCCACTTGTCACTTGGAGGCCCAAAAAGTGAATCCAGTCACCTGGGAATGGGTGCACAGATCTTTGGTGCCTACGGTGTTTGTCAGTATCTGACATCGGACGGTTGCGGCGGTCATAGATTCCCCTGATCGCATCATCGGCTTACACAGCAGCAACTTGATGCGCTTGTTTCCAGCCGAAAGACTCGGCAGTTGTGCGAAGATTTGATTCGCGCCGTCAAGCCAGACCGCTCCCACAGCTTCAGTCCGCGGTTTCCGAGCAGATTAGTCATGTAAAACGTCCATTTCGCCCAGAGGGTTCTCTCTCTTTGGCGCCAGACCTTCAAGTCACTCACCGACTTTGCGGATTACTCCCCGATGTCGGCCAGTGTTCGGGATTCCACCTGCCCTTGTCGGCGCCTGAATTCCGACCAGGTCCGCATTTCCCTGCGGCTGCGGGCTTATCCGAACCGAGACAAGCCTGCGAGTTTAATATTCGGCGATTTAGCGTCAACGATCCAACCAAACCTGAGCCCGCTCCCCAAAGTCCGTTCTGTTAGCAGGTGACCATGGAGATCTCGATTCGCCTGTTGTGATTGCGGGTGGCAACGAGCTTCGGTTTGATTCGTCAGCCACTTGTCGTTGATGACTTCTTACGTGGACAATTTGACTAGTAGACTTGATTCCGGGCCGCGTGGGGCGGCGTTCCAGACTGGAGAAAACCATGAAAGCGATCGCATTCACCCGTCCACTACCGATCGAGGCCCAGGACTCTCTGGTGGAGTTGGATCTGCCGCAGCCGGAATTCGGGCCACGGGATTTGCTGGTCAATGTGCGGGCGGTTTCGGTCAACCCGGTGGATACGAAGGTGCGGGGCGCGCGGCACCAAGGCTCGGCGTCGGACAACAGCGGCAAACCGCGGGTGCTTGGCTGGGATGCTGCGGGCGTGGTGGTGGGTAAAGGCGCCGCGGTCACCGGCTTCGACCTGGGTAATGAGGTCTACTACGCCGGCGCGTTGGATCGTCCCGGATCGAACGCAGAATACCAGGCCGTGGACGAACGGCTTGTCGGACGCAAGCCGCAATCGATTGGCTTTGCCGAGGCCGCCGCGCTGCCCTTGACCAGCATTACCGCTTGGGAACTGCTGTTCGATCGTCTTGGCATTCGTGAAGGCGAGAGCGACGCGTCTTTGTTGGTCAGCGGAGCCGCCGGCGGTGTGGGCTCGATTCTCGTGCAACTGGCCCGTCGACTCACGGGACTGACCGTCGTTGCGACTGCGTCGCGGCCAGAGACCGTGGAATGGGTGACTCAGATGGGCGCTCACTACGTGATCGATCACACCAAACCGCTGGCCGAGCAGGTGAACGGACTGCGCGTGCCTCCTGTGAAGTACATCGCCAGCCTCACGGCCACCGCGCGGAACTTTGCGCCATTGGTCGAGGTCCTGGCTCCGCAGGGAAAGCTCGGCCTGATTGACGACCCGGCGACGGTCGATGCGGTGCTGCTCAAGCGCAAGTCGGCATCGCTCCATTGGGAATTCATGTTTGCGCGCTCGATGTGGCAAACCCCGGACATGGCCGAGCAGGGACGCCTGCTGAGCCGCGTGTCGCAGCTTGTCGATCGCGGAGAACTGCGCTCTACGCAAACTCAGACCCTCAGCCCCATCAATGTCGAGAATCTGAAGAAGGCTCATGCGCTCGCTGAGAGCGGAAAAGCAATCGGAAAAGTGACGTTGAGCGGATTCTGAGGTTGATGCGAATTAAGCGGATTTCCTTCTGTGTGCGGCTTGCACTCACGCGCTGGGCCAACACATGAACGCTCCCGGAGTATGCTGCAACCGGCCATCTTCGACAGTAGAAGAAGCGGATTGCTTCGCAAAAGCTTCAGACGCTGCTGACAAGGAACTGAACGGCCTCTATGTGCGCGTGCGGTCCGTTTTAGGCTCGGAAGAGCGGGGCGATCTGTTAGAAGCTCAGCGAGCGTGGCTGAAATATCGTGACCTGACCTATACTGCCGAGTACAAGCTCGATCCCGCTCGACAGTTTCGTATGTTAACCATTCAATGATCGCGATGGATAGGATTGCATCAGGCAGTGCCGCGCCTTTGACTGAATCTCGCCTTGGAAGCTTGAGCGGCGCTCTCGGAACGAAGCATAGGTGTTTCGAATCCGCTTAAATTGCCTAACACCTGATTGGCGGTGTCTTGAACACGGGTATGCGGTTTATGCATTTTCCTGGTGACTTTGCTCGCCAATTGGCACAACTGGTAGCGATTAGAAACATGAGAAACGGCCTCGAATACTAGATCCGAACGCATATAGGGCCTCCGTTTGGGTCGTAAATCGGCGCGACAACGGTATTCGACGTTCTGTGCTGGAGATCTCAGGTTCCCGAAGCAATGGGCCATGGCAAATGGCAAGAACCACGGTAGTCGGCAGAATTACTCCAAACTACGCAATTAGGGCGATGCTCCGATCTTCGTCAGCAGCGCAACTTCCCTGCGTAAATCTCCATTGCACGAAGACTCGGTATGAAGAAAATTGAACCGTGCTGCTCCACAAGGTCGAGATTCTTAAAGTCGGCAAGGGTGCGGGTGACTGTTTCCCTGGAAAGGCCAATGTGCTCACCGATCTCTTCGTGAGTGAGCGAGCAGTGAAAACGCCGGCCGAGCCCCGCGTGCTGCCCTTCAGCGCACCACTGCAGCAATAGCATTGCCAGCTTCATGGGTGCAGCCAACGCAAGGCCGAGAATGCGCAGTTGATCGCATCCTCGTTTGTACTCAAAGCTCAAAAGCCGCGCCGAGTTCTGCCAGGCAATCGGGTTACGCAACAGGAGATCGAGAAAGCTCCTCCGGGGAAGCGCCCTGATTCTGCAACGGATTTGTGCAACCGCCGTAATCTCGTACGGACACCCGGTAATCACGGCAGCAAGCCCGAGAATATCTCCGGGCACGGCGATTCCGATCGTGAGCCGCTTGCCCCCGCTTGAGTTCATCGTGAGCTTCACCTCGCCCTCGAGCAGAAACAGGATGCTGTGCGGCTCTTGCTCCTCCGCGAACAGCACCTTTGTGCGCTCGCAGCAAAATGGAGCTGCGAGCGATTCAAGCTCGCTCATCGCATGGGGTGAAAGGTCTTTGTAGATCTCCCCCTTTCTCCACTTCGCGCTGGGGTCATTCCACTTTGGCCGGGAGTACAGGAGAAGCGGCGCCAGGGGCGGCTCTCCCGTCTTGCCGCCTATGGCATTTGCTCTGTGTAGATCCGCATCGGAGCACCAGGTTTGGGCGTCCCTCTGAGTCCGCCCGCCGAGATTCACCATACCCATCTCTCCTTGAACCATCTTTGCCTCTGCAACACAGCCTTTTAGGTCGATGTGCCGTTCAGCATCGACGGAGCCGTCCGGCTCCTCGCCCTGCCGGTCAGCAACTCGTGCATGCCAGTCAACAGTTCGGCGGAGTCCCCCTCGAAGGTCGCATCAGCAAAGGAATCGTTATGGCCGGGCGAGTCAGCGATGCAAGCCACCGGGACACGAGCGCCCATGGCTCGGATCAGGAATGTGAGCCTCTCCCTGGCTTCCGCCGGAATCGAGTGCCCCAGGAGCACCAGATCGAAATCGCCGTCCTGGAATTGATCGATCGCACCTTTGATGGATGCTGTCGAGATAACGAAATACCCAGCCGACTTCCAGGCTGCCCTATGGCTATCCAGTAGATGCCAGTCGAGCTCAACGGCGAGGACAAGAGTGATTTGCATAGACACCCCTTGTTCTGGTTTGATTTGCCGGCTTGCGTGTGAAACGAAATAGACACGGAGGGATGTTCTTATGGGGAAGCACCTCCGGCCCTTGAGCTTCTGGAATCGTCGGTTTGATTCCCAACAGACCCCACAGAAACTGGGTTTCTTTCTTTTCGAAACCAGTCCAGCTGATAAGACCAGCCGTAGCGGTGGGACGTCTGTCCAAAATTGCTCGCTCATCCCGAATAATATGCGGAGGCGGGGATCTTCCTTTCGCGCAGCGACGCCCGAGCTTCGGTGTCAACAAGATCGCCGATGAGATTGTTGATCGCCACGAGCGGAAGAATCGCAGAGTTTCTCGGTTCCGGTCGAATAACCGGCAACCCTGACCCAAGGTGATTCAGGTCACGCTTGATTCTCCGCGCTAGCGACAACCCAGGATAACGGCTTCAAGGAAATAAAGATCGTGACTTGGCCCATTATGCGCCCGATCTTGCGCGGGATCGCTTGCAGGTGTGGTTGAGCGGGTATCACTGGGTGCCGTTGACACTACTCGGCGTCGGATTACTGCTGGGGGACTCTTGCCGAGGTGTCGATAGGTTTATCTTCTAGTTAACAGGCCTCGTCGAAACTATGTGAGTCTCCGCGGGCTGTTCCGGTCTGGGCTCATTTTTCTGGCAAGGCGGCGATTAGGTCAAACGATGCGAGTGCGCTTGAACCAAGCATCCGCAGCCACCCTGGCTGGGGTTGTCGGGATGGACCTGCGTTTGCTTTGCGCTCATGATGGCGCGCGCGACGATCGTTCAGGCCTCAACTTCTTATTCGTTCTGCGCCAGCCCGGCCACAACTGCAGCAGCTTTATCGAGTATCTGGTTCATACCCTCCAATTGGCCGGTCTTGATCGCGTTTTCCATGGTTTCATTTCCAATGAAGGTGAGTTTCGTCTGGCCGTTTCCAAGATCCTCAAACAGGATTACGTCGTGCGCACCTTCTATGGCCTCGTGTTCTATTCCTAATTGCGCCGGCTCAACCTTGTTTCCCTCCGAGTCGGAAAAGTACATGGAGGAAACGATTTTCTCGTTCGGAACAATCTCGTGGTATTCACCGCCATTCCAGAACTCCTGTCCATCGGGCGTTCTCATGCAGTAGAGAAACTTTCCTCCCACGCGAAAATCCATCTTGCAAACAGGCGAGGTGAAACCCTTCGGCCCCCACCACTGCATCACATATTTCGGGTCTGTCCACGCCTTCCAAACCAGTTCGCGTGGGGCATCAAAAATCCGGGTGACAACCATCCGCTCCGCCTCATTTACGGTGCTTTTTGTCATGTCCTACCTCCGTTTTCTTCATTTCATTCACTACGTCTTCGAGCTTGTCGAAACTCTCTTCCCAGAACTGGCGGTAGCTAATCGCCCAGTCGCTGACTGTCTTGATCGCCTCTGGCCTGAGCTTGCAAATACTCTCTCGTCCACGCTTCGTCTTGATGACAATCTGTGCCCGCACCAGGTAGGTGATATGTTTTGAAATCATCTGCTGCGAGAGAGAAAAGGGCTCTGTCAACCGATGCACAGAGGCGGGCCCATGGGAGAGCCGGTCGATCATTGCGCGACGGGTCGGATCGGACAGAGCCGCAAATGTTGTACCCAATCTATCCACAACCATATGGTAGTGGATTGTCTGTCGATGTCAAGTGTAAATTTCGCGATTTCTGATTCTTGGACCGTGGCTCATCTGTGGGAGGATGACCTGCCCAGGAGCGCGAGGCGCCAAGAGTGCGGCGCTTGGCGTGGGGAGCCGGGGGGAGGGGGAGGGGGAGGGGAAGGCGGATTGCCTTTGGAACTGTTCTCGATGCCCTACCGGCTGGCCGGAAAAGTGACATTTGCAATTGACTTGCGCGCGACTTTCTCAACGCATGGTAATCGCCAAGGCGGTCGTCCACTGAAACCCGGGTTGGCGTAGCCCGGGTTGGGGTATATTGATCCGTAAACGAAAGGCAAGATGGAAATTCCGATTTAAGGTCTATCAGGGGGGTGACTGATCCTTGACAAAGCAATCTTCCGCCAGGCCGTCGCATGTAGCGCTCTCGCGCATCGCAGAAAGACGTGTGTTGTTCCTGCTTTGCGCGACCGTAGTTAGTGCGACGATGAGTTCGACCCAGCCGGCTCGCGCGCAGGCTCAGGTGCCGGGCGCTGCCATCTTCCAGCAGGCGGTCGCGCGCTACAGGGCGGGCGACCGTGCCGGCGCCGCGGTGCTCGTCCGGCATGCGGCCGAAGCGGGCAATCCCACCGCGACCTACGAGATGGGCTATCTCTACGAGAACGGCGACGGCGTGCCGAAAGACCCAGCGCAATCGGCCCAATGGTATATGCGGGGCGCGCGGATGGGCAATGCCGCCTCGGAGGCCGCCGTAGGGCAACTGTACGAGTATGGCAATGAGGTGCGGGCGAACTGGGACATTGCCGCCCAGTGGTACATGAAGAGCGCGCAGCAAGGCTATGTCATGGGCGAGTTCCGTCTCGCACGCGCTTATCAATATGGCGTGGGCATACCGATCAATATCAATGCGGCCAGGCAGTGGTACGACCGTGCGGCGGCGCAGGGCGATTCCCAATCGGCTTTCTTCGCCAAATACATCCGCGACAATCCGGGTATCGACACCACCTGGTACAGCGCGCAGGAGAAGGCGCTTATGGCGCCGTACCAGATGGAGCCCTGGATGCTGCGCCCGCCGCTGACCGGGCGCGTCTTTCATAGTGCCGATCAGCGGCTGGCTTATTTCAGGGCATGGGCGCGAAATGCCGCGGCGTACGTAGCCTGCGTCTCAGCGCACGTGAACGCGCCGGCCGGCACCGCCTTCCGCTGCCCGGCTCCCACGCCGCCCAACTAAGGCGCCGCGCTCGGCGGCAGCTCCGGATGAGCGACGTTTGAGAAAATGAAGGCGGGCGGCTAAGGTATCGCCGAATGTGGTCCCTGGAGGGGAGATTTTATTGCTTCACAAACGCGGCAGTTCTCAGGAGCACGGCAGATCCGCTTGGGGACGAAAAACTCTGCGCTTTCCTGTCCTAGTGTGGCTTCTGTCACTGCTGATTTGCACGCTCGCAGTGGCGCTGGCGTTCTTCTACCTCGATCTGGCAATAGCCCATCGCGTCTATGGGCTTTTTTGGACGGCTGACAACCTGGAGAGGGGATTTGCAAGTACAGTTCTCCTCGGCATCGAATCCGCTGCTGCGCTGGCGCTGATTTGCATTCGGATAACGCGCGGACATCTGTCGCGTTTTGGTGAGGCAACGGCGCTCGCGTGTCTAACCTCCATCTGTGCTTATGCAATCAACGACAACATGCTGAAGATCTTTTTCGGGGTACCGAATCCTGCGGCCGTGTTGCACGGATCCCGGCATGCATTCGATCTGCTGACCGGCTCTTCCAACAGCAGCTTCCCTTCGGGCCACATGGTTCTTGCCGGCGCCTTCGCCGCTGTTTTTATGCGGCTCTATCGAACCAGTATTTTGCCGCTTTCCGCGCTGCTGTTGATTGCGGCAGTGCTGCTGATCACCGGTGATTGGCATTTCGTCAGTGATGTAATCGCTGGAACATTTGTTGGTGTCTCAGCCGGCTTGCTGGCCGGCGAGCTGTGGCTCGCCCACTCAACTATATTCGCGCAAAAAACTGTGGCTTCGGTCGAATAGCCGGCCGCCGTTGCCTTTGCCGGGTTTTCACTATCCGGCTCCAAGGGTAGCCGTCGCCGACCACGCGTCCGGAATCACGCCAAGTTTCTGCGACAATGCGCCACAAGAGTTCCGACTCCATCCGACCTTAATTTTTACCGAGTACGCGGGAACTTCTGATCTTCCGGTAACAGGCGCGCTACGTAGCCCTGAGCCTGTATGCTGAGACACCTGGAGGAGGTCCGATGCGCCTGATCCGCTTCCTGGTTCTCCCGGTGATTTGTGCAGAGCTGGCCATCTCAGCCCAACAGCCTCAAATTCCCGCCACCCCTGCCGGCCAAACCCTTCAGGCATGGTTGGACGCATTCAACAGCGGCGACCGCGCCAAAATCGAAGCGTATGTCAAGACCACAGACCAAACCGAGTCGGTCGATGGGCTAATTTCTTTCCGTAGTCAAACGGGTGGATTTGACCTGCTGTCGATCGAGAGCAGCGAGCCGCTGCATATTCGTTTCCTGGTCAAGGGGAGGAGCGACGGCATCACGGCACTCGGCAACCTGGCCGTAAAAGACGCGCAGGCGCCAACGGTAACCGGTTTTTCAGTACGAGCTTTGCCGCCCGGGGTTACTCCAGTGAACGTAGTCGTCGATTCGGACCTGCGAAAGCGCGCGATCGACGGAATCAATGCGGATCTTGGCGAGTTTTATATCGACGCGGCGGTTGCGGGGCAAATGGAGAATGCTTTGCTGGCGCACGAGAAATCTGGCGATTATGAAAACATTGTTGACGGCGATGCTTTTGCCGCACAACTTACCAAGGATCTGCAGGCGGTCAGCCACGACCAGCACCTGCGGATAAACTTCAGCCCATTCAAAATTCCGCCGCCGCATGCCCCCACTGCGGACGATGAGCAACAGTTTCATCAACAGATGGATCGCATGAACTGCGCCTTCGACAAGGTGGAGATACTACCGAATAACATCGGGTATATAAAGTTTGACGGGTTTATGGACGCATCCTACTGCGGGCCGACGGTGGTTGCGGCAATAGGTTTTGTGGCGCATACCGATGCGTTAATTTTTGATCTGCGCGAAAACGGCGGCGGACAGCCGGCGATGGTGACGCTGATTGCAAGCTACCTGTTTGATGAGCCGACCCACCTGATCGATATTTATAACCGCAAGGAGAACACTACGACGCAGAACTGGACGCTGTCATACCTGCCGGGACAGAGGCTGACCAGGCAGCCCGTGTTTGTGCTGACTTCGAAACAGACCTTTTCGGGCGCAGAGGAGTTTGCGTTTGATTTGAAGAACCAGAAGCGTGCCACGATTGTGGGCGAGACCACCGGCGGTGGCGCGCATCCAGTGGGTGGGCATGTGGTAGCCGACTATTTCATGATTGGTGTACCGTTTGCAAAATCGCTTGACCCTGTGACCAAGACCAACTGGGAAGGGACGGGCGTGGAGCCGGATGTGAAAGTGTCCGCTGCAGACGCCCTCACAACCGCCGAGAAGCTGGCGTTGGAGAAGATTCAAGCAAAAAAAGACAGCAAATAACCGATTGGTTTGAAGACCATGATGGAGCTGAGACTTTTCCCTCTGACGCTGTTCCTTGCCATGGCTGCAGTCCAAGCCCAGCAGCCGGCGCCGCGCAAGCAGGGTTCCACCTTCACGAGCCAGACCACCGATGTGCTCGTACCAGCGCTGGTGCGGGACGCGGCCGGCAAAGTTGTTTACACGCTCCAGGCCGACGACTTCGCGCTGACCGACGACGGTGCGCCGCAGAAGCTCAAGTTCCAGCAGGAGACCGGAAAAGAACCGCTGGCGCTGGTCATCGTGATCGAGGTGGGCGGCGCGGGAGCGCGCCAGTTCCAGAAATATGAGCGGCTGGTCCCCCCGCTGGCGCCCATGTTGCCCTCAATGATTGGAGATGTCTCCCAGCGCGTGGCCGTGGTCACCTTCGATAGCCAGCCGAAGCTGGTCCAGAACTTTACCTCCGATCTGGACGAGGCGCAGGCGACGTTGCGCGATCTCTCGACGGGATGTTCGCGGCAGAATCACTACGAAAACTGCACCGGGCCGAATCCGGTGCATGACAAGCCGATGGGTGATAACGGCGCGGCCATCCTGGACAGTCTGGAATTCGCAGTAGAGATGCTGCGAGGCGAGCCCGCAAAGTATCGCCGGACCATCCTGCTGGTAAGCGAGACGGCCGATCGCGGCAGCGAAACGACCGTGGAGCAGGCCGAGCGTGCCATCACGGATACCAACACGACCATCTACGCGATCGGATTCTCAACCGCGAACTCGGAGGCTGCGCACTACGCGCATCACCAGCTCCCGCTGAGCAACGGCGGATGGCAGCTTGCTGAGAATCCCCGCCCCAATCCGCCTCACGGCTGTATGGGCAAGGACCCCAATCCCGAACCCGACGATCCGGCCAGCAAGTGGTCGCAGTTCTATGATTGCGTGGCGCAGCTTGTGCCGCCGCTGACCTTTGCCAAGATGGCGACGATTGCGACGGCCGACAGCCTGCTCAAGAACGTTCCGGCTACGGTGGCGCGGCTGACCGGGGGCGAGTACTTCAAGCTGGGCAGCGAGGCGAAGGTTGAGCAGCACCTGATGGCGATCGGAAACCACCTGCCGAACCGGTACATTCTGAGCTTCCATCCGCTGGCGCCCCACCCGGGGCTGCATGTGCTGACGCTGCGATTGCCTAACTACGAAGGGCTTAAGGTGACGGCGCGGACGAGCTACTGGGCCGAGCCGGCTACGGCAGAGCGATGAGACGCGCGCAAGATGAAGCGACAATTTGAATGGATCAAGAAATGCGATATCATCCCGCGCGTGATTCAGCGCCTGAGCCGGCAAACAGGAATTGCCAGGAAGGATCGAGAAACAGCCAGCGCTGTGTGCTGAACCAACTGGTGGGCAACTCCGGAACGTGGAGCAGGGAGTGACCGCTTGGACAGATCAGTTCAGTGCCGTTCCAGGCCAGAAAGGTTCTGGAGGGCAGGCCCACATGTGCCGGATGCGCCACGCGCCGGAGGCACATCGGGCACCGTTGTCGCTGATCGTGCAGCGCCCAGCACAGCCCAAAAAGACAAATTGAGAACGAAGCGGCCAACTGAATATAGACCGCTGTGATGGGCGCTACTGCGGCGCGGCCATAGGCGAGGTCAAGCGATGCGAAATAAGCAATGGGCAGAATCAGCGAGATTTTTGCGCTGAGGAATACCCAGCTGTAGAGTCTCGCAGGCCATGACGGCTTATGTAGCTGGACGCTGTAATCGGAGAACGACAGGGGAGTGATTGCGGGCAGCGCCAGAAAAGCTACCAGGCACGCAAATAGAAAAGCTGCCCAGGATCCGGGCGCCGCTTGAGTGAGAGGAACGCTGAGCAGGTCTTCAGTTGTGAGATCGGGCCTGGAGGCGGTGATTGGCGTTATTTCAGCCTGTATCTTGACTTCGCCATAAGGGGACAGATGGGCCACGAGGTACCCAGGCTGTGACGAGACGAAATCCGAGTCGGGCTGCAGCAGCCACGCATCGACTTTGCCCGGCAGCCCCCAGAGGCGATCGGGCACGACGCCAACGATTCTCACCTGGCGCAGCCCCAGACTTACCACGCGGCCGGCAACTCCGGGTTCCGCTCTGAACTCTCGCTTCCATGCCTCCTCGCTCAGAACCATTCTGGGCAAATCGCCGTCGTGGCTGGAATGCGGCTGACTGAACAGCACAGGCAATCCCAGAAGCGCAAAGAAGTTCGCGCTGGCGTGACCTACGTCCCACCGGGATGTTGCGCGCAGGCCGGCTGGCGCAGCCGTGCCGCTCAAGGTCTCCCGCGTTACGCGGTAGAAGGCAAACTCGTCGAAGTAACGCTGCTTGTGCCCTTTCCAACCTCTGTACTGGCGCGGGGCAATTGATGGGATGGAATTGCTGCTGAGGTCCGCATAGCGAATGAGGACCAGACCGGGGCCGATGCGCGAGGACACCAGGCTCAGCTCTGCCTGCACCCCAGGAAGCGAGAGCGCCAGGAGGTAACTTGCGGTCAGGAGAACGGCAAGGTGGAATATGCACTGCCCAGGTGAACCAGTCAGCGGTGAAAGCCGCATCCTGACTGGGCGGAACTGCCGCAGCAGGCAAAACGCATCTTGAAACGCGCCCAGGCAGAACGAAATAACCTTCAGTTCGCCTTGCCATGACCAATCGCCATCTGGTGTAAACGCATTCCGAACCTGCCACAGCTCGCTATGCCACTCGCGCCACCACTCCGCGCGTTGACTCCTCGGCAAAGCCATAGACGCGGTCCGAAGAAGGCCAAGATGCAGAAGAGAAGCCAGCCGCTCGACGGAGGATGTCATAGGGACTTGGCCTCCTCCGAAGGGATCAGCCTTTCCAGCAGCGGGTAGCGCTTGCGCGATGCCTGCAGGATCGCTCGCCCAGCCGGCGTGAGCTTGTAATACTTTCGCGGCGGCCTCTGCTCTGCATCGGCAATCGCCTGCTTTTCCCATTGCGAGCGAATGAGCTCATCGCGTTCCAGGCGGCGCATCGCCGGATACACGGTTCCGCTGGGCAGGCCGGTCATCTCCATGATGCTGAATCCGTAGACGAACCCGGCGTCCAACGCCTGAAGAACCATTGCCGCGGTATGGGAGAGCTTCGCCTCTGAGGCCATGGCACATTCTACCTATGTAGTAATCTGCTTGACAAGCATTTATACCGAATGCTACATAGGGTATTCATGCGCGGCCCGGGCGAAAAGAAAGATTGTCGGGGGGGGACCTGATGCTTGAGCTGAAAAACCTTTACCGAAGCTACCGCGGCATTCCCGCCATCCAGGATGTCAGCTTCAAGGTCGCGCGCGGCGAAATTGTGGGCTTCCTGGGGCCGAACGGCGCCGGCAAATCGACAACGGTAAAGATCATCACCGGGATGCTGCGCCCCGACGACGGCCGGGTTCTGTTTGCCGGCGACGACATTGGCAGGGATATGGTGGCTTTCCGCACCGCGTTCGGCTACGTCCCGGAAGAAGCCCACCTTTACAGCTACCTGTCCGGCCTCGAGTACCTGCAACTGGTGGGCAGGCTGCGCGGGCTTGGCGAAGCGCTGATTGAAGCCAAGGCCACCGGCCTGCTGAAGCTTCTGAATCTCGAATCGTGGCAATACTCGCCCATTTCTTCCTATTCCAAAGGCATGCGCCAGCGTGTGCTTATCGCCGCGGCCCTGTTGCACGATCCCAAACTGTTGATCTTCGATGAGCCACTCTCCGGCCTGGATGTCGACTCCGCGCGCCTGTTTAAAGACCTGCTTGAGCTGCTTGCCGCGCAAGGGAAAGCGATTCTCTACATTTCGCATGTGCTGGAGATCGTTGAGCAGATTTGCAGCCGTGTCATCGTAATTGCCAAGGGCAGAATCGTCGCCGATGCCCCGCCTTCCGACCTCAAGACATTAATGAGCTTGCCCAATCTGGAGAGCGCCTTTGCACAACTAGTCCGCCAGCAGGACACGCGGACCGTGGCGCAGGAGATCGTCGAGGTCATGCAAATCACCCATGCCTGATTCCTTTCAGCGTCTCTTCATGATGTCGGAGCCCGAGATATTGCCCCTGAATGCCCAGGCGGCTCGCGGCGTGGAGCGAGCGCCGAAGCGCAGTCAGATTGCGCTGCTCATCCGTCATTTTCTGGAACGTTTCTTCAACCACGAAACCGCCTCGCCCGATGGCGACGCCAAAGCGCGCATGGTCCTGATCGCCCTTGCCACCGGGCTTCCGGGATTCGCCGTTGCGGTTTATTTGTGGCCTGTTTACCATCCCTTTCCCGGATGGCCGCCCGGCCGGGGTTGGCACGGAAATCTCCCACCCTATTGGCTGCAGGTCAATCATCACTTCTTCTTTGTGATTTATTCCTTCGTCGCCATGGGCATCGCCACCGTCTTCGAGTGGGACCTGTTTTTTCCCGACCTGCTCGACCTCTTCGTTCTCAAGACCTTGCCCATTCCGGATCGCAGGCTTTTCGTGGCGCGAGTGGCGGCCATCGCGATTCTGATCTCCGGCTTTCTCTTCGACGCCAATTTCCTTGCTCCGTTGATTCTCCCGGCGGCCACCGATCCACCCAATCTGCCACGCTTTCTTGCCGGGCATCTGCTGGCCGTGGCAGGCAGCGGCTTGTTCGCAGCGGCCTTCATTCTGGCTCTGCAAAGCGTGCTTCTCTCCGTGCTTGGCGAGCGATTGTTTCGCCGCATTTCGCTCCTCATACAAGGCCTTACCATTACCGTTTTTCTCATGCTCCTGTTGCTGTTCCCGGTTCTATCTGGCGCTGTTCCCGTGTTGCTGCGCTCCGGCAGTGTGTACGCGCTCTGCATTCCCCCCTTCTGGTATTTGGGCATTTATCAAAGGCTCCTTGAAGGACCATCGGCGCTGCCCATCTACACACAGCTCGCACAAACCGGATGCGTGGCCCTGCTTCTGACCCTGGCGCTGGCGGTCCTTGCCTATCCGCTGGCCTATCTGCGCAGGGTGCGGCAACTGGTGGTAGGCTCCGGCACACGCGACACGCGCAACCGAGCGGGCATGCCGATCGAGAAACTGCTCCACACCATCTTGGTGCGGCATCCGGTTTGCCGCGCCGTCTTTCACTTCATCTCGCAGACCGTGCTGCGGGTCCAGCGCTATCGCATCTATCTCGTTCTCTATGGCGGAGCCGGTCTCTCGGTGGTCGCCGCCACCATCCTGCGCTTATCGGTTGTACACGGCCAAATTCGCGTCGAAGTCTCGGCCGATGGTCTGCGCGCGGCCGTTGGCATTACCGCCTTCTGGACAATCGTCGGGCTGCGCATCGCTCTGGTTTCTCCGGGCAACCGGGAGGGAAGCTGGGTGTTCCGGATTGTCCATGGAAGGCCGCCGCAGTTCATCACCGCCATGGAGCAGTTGCTGGCCGGAAAAACATGGGTGTTCCTTTGCACGCTAACTGTCACCTTCGGCCTCTGCGTGGCTATGCGCGCCGTCGCTCCGCCGCAATTACTCACCTGGCAGGCGACCGCCAGCCAATTGCTAGTTTCATTCGGCATGTGCCTGCTGCTCACTGACAGCTTCTTTCTACACGTCAAGGCCGTTGCATTCACCGGCGAGCCCGCCAGAGAGCAGTCAAACCTGGCCTTCAGCGTACTCAAATACTTCGTGCTTGTTCCCATCGTCGCCGCCCTTCCGGTCCTCATTGAACCGTGGCTTGAGAAGAGAGTTCAGCACCTCGCTCTCGCCGCAGCGGCGGTAGCCGCAGTTCATCTGCTGCTCCGCGCCTACCATCGCAGAATCGTCGCGGAGCACTGTGAGTCGCCAGCTCTGGAAGATGGCGAAAACGAATTTCCGATGAAACTTGGGCTCCGCTGATGAGGAGAGGCAGGCAAGCCTCTCCGAGTACGACTCCCGCGAAAATCGGTGTTGCGACCGTGATCTTTTGCTGAACCGCTGGGCTCGGGTCGGATCATGACTCCCGAAGCCTGGGGCGTTTACGAGGAGCGATCCCGAAAGAGGCATTTTCTTCGATCCCCGGTCCCCGAATGCGATGTACCGGTGCCACCTTCTATTCGTCACTTCCTGAATTGGTGAGTTGGTCTTCTGATCGGGTCACCAAATCGCCCTTTTGCATCGGCAACCCAAGAGACGACTATTCCTCCCGGAGGATTTGAAGCGGATCCATCCGGGATGCTCGACTGACCGGCAAATAGCAACTCAGACAACCGATGATGCCCAAAACAACTGCGCTCGAGAGGAAGGATACGGGATCAGCCAAGCTTGTTTCGAACAGGAGCGACCGGATGAGGCGAACAAGAAAGATTGAGGCCATGGCTCCTGCGAACATGCCAGCGGCGATAGGCCGCGCTTCCTGAATGGTGATGGTGCGGACCAGGGAGCGAGGCAGCGCGCCGAGCGCCAGGCGAATTCCCAATTCGCGCTGGCGCTGCCGCATTTGGAAGGTTACGACGCCGTAGATGCCGACGGCAGCCATCATCATGGCCAGTGCGGCAAAGATCGACATGAGCACAAACGTAAAGCGCTGGCGCCCGGTTGCAATCGATATTGCCTGCTTCATGGTGTGGAGGTCGGCGGCGGGCATTTGCGGGTCGACTGCCCAGACCGCCTCGCGAACTGCCCCGATGAGTTGGTCAGGGGGAACCTTGGTCCGGACGGCCCACGACATGGGGAGAGCTCGATTCATGAGCGGTGTGAGCGCGTCTGGGACTTGCGCGCGCGGAATAAAAACAGTGGGTCCTGGGGCGGCGCTGAGCGAGGCCTCGTGCACGTCCGCGACCACGCCTACTATGACGCGCGGCGTATCGGCGTATTGGCCGCCCAGACCAGTTCCCAACTGGAGCGTCCGCCCAATCGGCTCGCGGTCCGGAAACAACTGCCGGGCCAGCGAAGCGTTGATGATCGCGACGGGGAGGGACTTGGGAGTATCCGAATCCATGAAGCTCCGACCGCGCAACACAGGAATCCTGAGCACATGAAAATAGCTTGGGCTCACCGGCCGATAGGCGGGATTGAACGCATTGGGAGGAGCGTGCCCCAGAACTGTGCCGGGCATGTCGGGCCCGGCTTCGAGAGGCAGGCAGGTAGCGCTGGCCACTGACGCGACGCCCGGAAGAGCATCGAGGCGTGCGAGAAGCTTGCGTTCGAAATCCCACATCCGGGAAGTGGATGAGTAGCGCGGCGGGATAGACATTTTAAATGCGAGGATGTTTTGCGGGTCAAAGCCGGGAGCGACGCGCTGCAGGTTGAAGAAGCTGCGCATCAGCAGAGATGCACCGACCAGAAGGAGGAGCGACAGCGCCACTTCGGTTGCGATGAGCAAGCTTCTTGCCAGGCGAGCCGTGGTACCCGCTGTTACCTGGCAACCGGCAGCCCTCAAGGCGCGGTTGAGGTCAACGGAGCTTGCAGATAAGGCCGGCACCAAACCGAATATGAGGACCGTGAACACGGACGCCACCAGGCAGAATGCGACCACGCTGAGATTGATAGAAATTTCGCTTGCCCGCGGCAACGCGGCAGGCGATAGGTGAAGCAGGAGCGGAACTCCCGCATATGCCAGCAGCAATCCACATGCTCCTCCCGCGAAGGCAAGCAGGGCGCTCTCGGTGAGGAGTTGCCGTGCCAGGCGCAGTCTGCTTGCGCCGAGAGCCGCGCGCACGGCCATCTCTCTGGTGCGGGTGAGCGCACGCGAAATCTGAAGGTGCGCCACATTGACGCAAGCGATCATCAACAGAAAACAGACTGCTCCAAAAAGTGCCCACAGCGCGGGCCGTACGTTGCCGAGAACAGCATCCTCGTAGCGGATCTCCTCGAAGCCGGCCTCGCCGTCATCCACAAGATCGCCGTGAGCCGATTTGAATTGCGGGAACAGCGCCGCCGACTCGTCCCTGGCCTGCGTTTCCGTCACGCCGGCTTTCATGCGGGCGAGCAGGTTGTAGTAATGGCCCAGGTCGCGCGGGGCAGCGGCAATCTTGAGCGGCATGAAAATCCTGGCGTCCTGCTGAGACCAAAAGCCAGGCGGCAAGACTCCGGCCACCGAGCAGCTTTCCCCGTTGACCGTGATTGGATCGGTCAGAATTGCCGAATTCCGGTTATATTTTGCTCTCCATAGCCCGTTGCTGAGAATTGCGACACAGCCGCCGCCAGGCTGTTCGTCTGCTGACGTGAAAGCGCGGCCCAAAACCGGCATCACGCCCAGAACCTGAAAAAATCCGGCCGACACAAAGCTGGCAGTCACCTGTTCCGGCTCGCCATTCCCGGATAAATTCACGCCGGAGGCAACAACATCCCGGAGTGCCATTGAATCGAAACTCCGGCTTCGCTCCTGAAGAAACCGAAACTGGGCAGCGCGAATGACATGATAATCGGGACCGTCCTGATATCTACTGCTGATTTCGATGATGCGCTGCGGATTCGGATAAGGAAGCGGTGTCAGGAGCACACCATTTACCACAGTAAAGATCGCGGCTGCTCCGCCCAGGCCCAGGGCAAGCGTGATCACTGCTGTGATGGCGAGTCCGGGAGACCTGCGAAAGTGGCGAATTGCAAATCGCAGATCCTGCCTAAGATGGCCCATTCGGAGCCCTCCCATGCTGCTCAGGTGAGGCCCTGTCGAACGAAAAGCTAGACTACGACAGTGGCTGCCCGTACGATCCGCTGGCGGTTAAAGGGTGTAGAAGCGCCGCTCCTCAAGCATGCAGTGCGCATTCCTTGCGACGCAAGCGGAATAATTTCAAATTGCCAAAAACTTGCTAAGGGTGGATCGGTCCTCGCAAGTCGGCCCGTGTTGAGGAATTCGCTGCTGGCAGCGCGCCTGCTCTACTTCCGGCCGTCCGAGTTCCCAGGATCGCAATCGGGTTTCTAAATTTCGGCCAACAAACTGGCCCGGCCTCAAGAAATCGGCCAATTTATGGCAGAAATGCATCTTTTGGAGTTCTTTGGATAGGTTTGACTTCCGACATGTTTGGCTCGGCCCTTTATTGCCGAAAACGGCCAACTTTTGGTCGTTTCGAGCTCCGGCGGCGACTGTGTTCATATCGAATCCATGAGATTACTCGGCACCGGGCGCAAACAGAGGGGTCTGACTCCTGCCCTAGGTCTTCTGCTACTTTCGGGGTTGTGGGCCATCTCTTCGCTGAGTTCGGACCTTCTTCCGCATTTCGGGGAAGCAATGCTGTCCCCAATGCAGCTTCAGGCGGCGCTCTTCTCGGGCTTCGCCGCCTTGGCTGCATCCATTGCCGTGGCTCGCCACCTTGAGTTCCCGCGTGGGCGGGTTGCATTGGCCTGTGCCGGCGTGGGTTTAGGCCTCTTCGTGGTTCCGTCTGTGCTGGTGGCCTTTGCACAAGGCAAGATCTCCACGCTGGACCGAATCGCTGTCTTTTCGCTCACACCTGTCTTCGCCGTTGTTATCGAGCCTTACTTGCAGGGTGACGTTGCGGGAAGAGGAAAAGCGGCGCTGGCCGGTTCCATGTGCGCTGTCGCCGGGATTCTACTTGTTTTTCCTCTCGACGTTCCCGGCTCGTTCGGGGCAGGAGCAGCGTTGTGTGCACTCCTGGCTGCGGCTCTTGCCATCGCCGTCACCAACTGCTTCGCGGTGAGGCTCGCTCACACCTTCGCACACGGCTCCATGCTGCCCATGGCCGCACAGGCCGGCGCCGCCGGCGCCGTTTGCTTCGCCGTGGCCAGTGTGATTACCCCCCACATCGCATGGCGCTGGAGTGCGTTGCCGGCAGGGCTTCTGGAGACATTTGCTCTTGACTTACCTGCGCTGTTCCTGCTGTTTTGGCTGATGCGACGCTTAGGCGCCTCCCGCATGACAGCTCGCTTTCTCCTCTCACCCTTGTTTACGCTGCTTGTGGGGGCGGCGCTCGAACCTGCTTCTCCACCCGAACGGGCGTGGTTAGGGATGGCTCTATTAGCGGGCGGAGCAGGATGGCTGATCTTTGCCCCCGCGGAACGGATCGAGGGGAGCGAACTGGACCCGCTGAATAATATTTTGACTGACTCTTCCCGCCGAATCCCACCGGGTGAGTAAGAGCTTCATGCGGTGGTAGAAGAATAGCTGAAGCGCTACGTTCAGGAACTTCGGCCACCCACCGTAGATTCCACAATCGTCGACAGATTACTGGGCCGGTCGATTTTGACTGCTCGGAATCCTGCGGCCCTGGCACTTTCCATGCCAGGCTCCGAGTCTTCGAACGCAATTCCTGTTTTTACAACGAGTCGCTCGGCAATCAGAAGATATGGAGCAGGCGATGGTTTTGGCGATGCGGCATCTCCTCCAAAAACCATGCCGTCAAACAGGTCGTGAATCTGCGCCGCGCGCAGAACTGGTTCCACCTCGGTCCGCTCGGAGCTTGTCACCAGCCCCAGCCGCCGGCAGCGGTGCAGCGACCGCAACAATGCGACCGTTTCCTGCGCGATGGGGCTTTCCTTCAATGACATTTCGAGTACCATCTGTTTGCGCTTGCGGTTTTGAAGTGCAAACACATTTGCATCTGCGTCCAGCATCCGCGCTCGAAAATATTCGAAGATCGCTTTGTCGCTCACGCCCTGTCCGATACGGCAATACTCAGGCCAGCCAAGCTCAATGCTGTAGTTGGACAGCAGGAGCGCCCATGATTTCCAGTGCAGCGGTTCGGTATCGGCGATGACACCGTCGTAGTCAAAAACGAGCGCTTCACGCTGATCAATCATATTTGTGATCCTGCGCATGCTGGCTGCGTTCAAGTTGATCATGTGGGCTGCCCTTTTACAGTCCGGATCCATCGATTCAATTGGAGTCACATTATATTTCGACGCGCGGGTGAGCAATACACAACTGCTGGGCGTATGGGGGACGGTGGCCCGCAGCGGCAGCAGAGCAAAGAAGTCGGCCCTTCATTGGAGGAACTCACGGATGAATAAGTCGTCCTGGGCAGTCTTTTCGTCCGTTATGTCACCCACCACGTACCGATAGCTAAACTGCGACCCGAGCGCGACGACATGCTGAGTCCAGTTGGTTGGATCGCTCCAAAAGGCGCGTCGCGGTTCAATTGCCTTAACTAAGTCAGGTAAATCCCAGTGCAGAATGAAATTCGGAATCACTGCGTCCGGTAGATCAACGGTCATGGAATTGTCCAGCGCCGACCGCAGACTCGCGGGAGTTCTGTCGAGCCAAACTGTCTTCAGGCGGGAGTCGGCTGCTGCTGCCAGCAGAAGCCAGATACCGGCGACTCCGCGAGCTGTGCCGCGAATCGAACTGGGATCGACATCTGGGCGGGCGCTGAGCAGATCGACGCCGCGAAGGATATCGTGAGCCCGCATGGCGGGCAGGTTGCGTCCAATAAGGTCGGCGTGAAGGTCACTCAACCAATCGCCGGTGTATGGTCCCTCAGTGTTCTTCTCCCGTGAGGTTCGCGGTTCAAGCAAAAGCACGACCTGACCGAGCGCAGTCATTCTTTCGGCCAACGCTGTCGGCGACATGCCGGCAGGTCTTTCGTCGTCTCTCACCATCACGACGGCGGGTTTGCGGCCGGGAGAATTGGGCAGGTAGAGTGTGGCATTGAGCCAGATTCCCGGGTCGCTCTCGAATTCGAGTTGCTGCAGTGAACCAGAATCGACGCGGGCTCTACTGAGCACTCTGACAGTCGGCGCCGATTTATCGGTTGCAATCTGCAGCTTCTGCAACTCCTCCCGGAGCTTGGGGAGTGACCACGGGGATTCTCGCGCTTGCAGGTCTGCGCGCAGAATCTGGTAGAGCTTGCGACTGCCGGGAATATCTTCGACGTGGCCTGTCGCAGTCACCTGCAACTCGGCATTGGAATACATCTTCACCGGCTGTTCACGGAAATCTCCCTCTGCATTTTTCAGCCAGCGAATCATCCACCGATACAGAGCTTCGCGGCTTTGCAGCGGCATTCCGTGCGAACCGGGGGCAACCATGAAGGCGATTTTGTCGCGTGCGTGATAGAGGTCGTACCAACCTTGTGCTTCGCTATAAACAAGTTCCACACCCTCATGGCTGAAACCGTATTGATCGGTTTCGGTTGATTGAAGCAGCCAGGGCCTGGGGGCTGAAAGCTCGACAAAATCTGCTGTATCGAGACCGCTGGCCAAAAAGTGTGGAAAGGTCATCTCCCCGTGAGGGCCGTCAGTTAGAAACAGCGTCTGGTAGGAACTGGGAAAGCAGGCAGGAACCGCGGCCTTGATGCGAGCATCCAGTGCGCCGATGAATGTGGTGAGTGCCCCGCCGCCGGAGCATCCGGCCGCACCTATGCGCGAGGCGTCAACGTCAGGTCTGCTTGAGAGGTAATCGAACGAGCGCATCGCATCCCAAATAAAATAGCGCGCCAGACCGCGGCCGATGAGCTGGGACTGAGCGTCAAGTTCAATGTGTTCGGGCACAGACCATCCGGCTAATGGTTCGCCCAATTGATGGCTATAGGTCTGTTCGCGTTCGCCCTGCCCAATGGGATCGAAAGTGAGCGCAACAAAGCCCTTCATTGCCAGATTTGCCGCGATGAGCTGGTCTTCAGCTTTCCCTTCCTGCGTGTGGCCGGCCTGCAGAAGCACTGCCGGATAACGGCCGGAGCGATCGGGCCGATAAAGATTAGCCGTGACGTAAAAGCCGGGCAGAGACTCGTAGATCACCTTCTCGATGATGTAGGAGTGGGCGTGGATGTCACCGGTGATTTTGGCATTCAATGGACCTTGATAATCAGGCAGTCCTCCCATGTCGCTCAGCAAATCCTGGCGCACGAATTGTTTGCGCTGCTCCGATTCGGCAAGCGTACGGATGGCGTGAATCGTCTGCGCGCGCCGCTGCAAATCCTGCTGTGCAATGGAGTTCATCCAGTCCAGGAAGCCATCCTGGGATGTCGATTGGCTGAGAGCACATGGAACCGCGGCGAGGCAGGCCAGGAGGACGACGAGGGTGGACCTGCGTGCTGGGCGGTGAAGGGGACCGAACACCGACAAACGGCGGAAGATAGAGTGCAGCAAGATTGAACCTCGACCCACTCAAATTACCAAATGATGCGCGAAATTTGAAAACGGAGGCTGGGACATTCGGCTGAGACACCCGCCACACAATTCATGAGTGGAGTTCATGACCCCCTGACCAGCATTCTTTGAAAAGTTTCCAGTAGAACGATTTTGCACCGCCGGCACGCGTTCTTGGGGATGGCATAGTCGGCGACTGTCCGATTTCGCTTCTGAAGATTTTGTCCGTTCAACACTCGCATATCCGGGCTGCAGATGCGAGGCTCATTGGCTCCGCCCGGCCAAGCGCAGAAAACTCAGTTAGTCGCCACATGAAACAATACACCATGTTTCCAGCGGAATGGTGGTGTATTATCACGTCGCTGAAAGTTATACATCATGGGCGGCGCATTCATCGCGGAGATCGCTGAATCGAAGGTGGTTCCAGGGAGGCCGGAAAACTCTGATCACGGGCCCCAGCACTCCGCACAGGTTGCGCAGGATATTGAGTGAAAGCAGCGAGGAAAGAATGAATTTGAGCGGCAACCATGTCCTGCGCGAAACCCCAAAATCTCCTGCCGGCAGAGCCATTGCGGGGGGTTCCATAAGAACTGTGAATCGCACGGACGTGCATCACCGCAGCCAACTGTTGCGCGCAGCAATCTTACTGGTCGCGGCCATCCCGAGTATCAGGTGCGCCACTGCGCAGAGCCCAACCTCATCCATACCTCCTTATCTCGACCCGACCCGCGGAATCAACGTCCGCGTTGACGACCTGATGAGCCGCATGACACTTGAAGAAAAGGTAGGGCAACTGAATCTTCCTTGCGGATACGTCGACGAACTGGGAAAAACCATCCCTGAAAAAATCGTGGCTGCAAGGAAATTCGCATCCGGTACGTATACCACTGCAATCGGTCCAGGGGCCGGTTTCTTTACCCTTCTGGATACCCTGAAGCACGGCGACCTTGCGTGGGAGGTGAATTACTTAAACGAACTGCAGAAGGTCGCCCTTACGCAGACACGCTTGAAAATCCCGCTGCTTGAGGACGAAGAGGGCACCCACGGCGCGATGTTTCCCGGCGCAACTGTTTTTCCCGAGGGCCTGTCGATCGGAAGCAGCTTCGATATGGCCCTTGTGCAGCGCATCTATTCCGCCGAAGCTGAGGAGGCGCGCTCCGTAGGAATTGATGTTCTTTCCACACTGGTCCTCGAGTTGGACCGCGACCCGCGTATGGGTCGCAATATGGAAGCCTACACGGAAGATCCCTATCTGTATGCGCAGATCGCCAAGAATATAGTGAATGGCGCTCAAGGCCAGAACATTGACGCTGCAGATAAGGTAGTGGCCCTCATGACCGATTTCCCTACGCAGAGCGAACCGTCAGGCGGGTTGGAACGCGGGGCAATCGACATATCAGAACGCGGTCTTCGTGAGAATTTTCTGGTGCCTTGGGTTTCTGCGTTCAACGCCGGCGCGCTTGGCGTCATGGCCGGATATCCGGAGATCGACGATGTTCCGGAGCACGCGTCGGAGAAATGGAACACGGAGATCCTTCGCGACGAGCTCGGCTTTCGTGGGGTCGTTATGAGTGAAGGCGATGGCTTCGACTCCATCATCTATGAGAACGTCGCGCCAACACAGAAAGTCGCCGGCTCTATGGCCCTTCGTGCCGGTGTCGATATGGACATTACCTACGAGCCTGCGTATATGGCGCCACTCGTTGAAAGTGTTCGCGCAGGTGAAGTACCCGAGGCTCTGGTCGACAGGGCCGTGCGGCGAGTGCTGGAGCTGAAGTTCCGGCTGGGTCTGTTCGAACATCCCTACGCGGACCTTGCGCGCGCCGAAGCGGTTGTCCACTCGCCGGAGCATGAAGCACTGGCGCTGCAGGCAGCACGCGAAAGCATCGTCTTGCTGAAAAACGATCGACACCTCCTGCCGTTGAATAAGGATTTGAAATCGATCGCAGTGATCGGCCCCGATGCCGATGACGGGTGGAGTCAGCTTGGAGATTATGCTCCGCAAGTCGTGCCCCACACGATTACCTCGATTCTGGCGGGCATCCGTCAGAAGGTTTCGCCAGCTGCGGAAATTTTCTATGCAAAGGGCTGCGATGTGATTGGCGGTAAACGCGATTTTGCGGCTGCTGTCGAGGCCGCCCGGAAAGCTCAGGTAGCAATCGTGGTTGTTGGCGAGCATCCTAACAACGCGGGGAGAGGCGCCATAGCGCCCACCGATGGTGAAGGATACGATGTTGCCAGTCTGAATCTCACTGGCGCTCAGGAAGACTTAGTAAAAGCGGTTCAGGCTACCGGTACGCCAGTCGTTCTGGTATTAGTGAACGGACGCCCGCTCTCAATTGACTGGGAAGCTGCTCATCTTCCCGCTATTGTCGAAGCCTGGGAGCCTGGCGAAAAGGGCGGACAAGCTGTCGCCGATGTTCTTTTCGGTGACTACAACCCCAGCGGTCGGCTGGCCATCACCTTTCCCCGGAGCTCAGGCCAGCTTCCTATGTACTATGACTACAAACCGTCCAAGGAATATTGGGTGCATCGGGGGTGGTCGATGACCCATGGATATGTAGATATGCCCGCCTCTCCACTTTACTCGTTCGGTTATGGGTTAAGTTACACAGTTTTCAAGTACAGCAATCTTCGCATCAACCCCGAACAAATCCACCGCGGTGGAGTGGAAAGGGTAACAGTGGATGTTACGAACGCCGGAAAGCGCGAGGGGATAGATACGGTGCAGATGTACATTCATCAACGGTATGCGCCAGTCTCTCTTCCTGTGGAACAGCTGCGAGGTTTCGACCAGATCGATCTGAACCCCGGCGAAACTAAGACTGTCACCTTGACCATCAGGCCGGCGGACTTGATGCTCCTCGACCGTAATATGCGCTGGCGTGTAGCTCCGGGTGTATTTGATGTAATGATCGGAACTTCTGCCGAGGATATCGCTCTCAAGGATTCCTTCGAAGTGAAGCCTGCAGATCCAATCGCGGATCCCTCTGCCGACGAGGGGACCCTCAAACAGCCGGACTTGGCGCGTTAACAGTGCTCCGAGCCGGCGATCCAACCCGTATCGAAACCCGTGCACTCGGTAATGCGGTGGAGAGCATCTACACGGGCGCAGCAGCGTATCGCTGTGTTTCTGTGTCTCCGCGAAGGCATGAACTGGCGCCTCAAGGTTGGCGATTTGTTGAGGTGCAGCTACATCGGAGGCGCAATCGGCGTTCCTCACTTATGCGATGGCCTATGGCGTGAACGAGGGCATTCTCAACAAAGCCATTTCCTGCCGGGCCGTCCATAAGGCGTGGAAAGGAATGCTTTCGCGCGTCTACGCAGGCGGCCGAATTCGTTGCATGTCTGCAGCAATCACTCTATCCCTATTGCCGCTTGACCAGCTTGTGGTCAAGGAAATCCTCCATATCCGAATAGGCTCGAATCCAGTTTCGCCTCAGCAGGACCTGGTGCAACTCATCCGGAAAAATCAGCTCTTCGACATCGACCCCATGCTTGCGAAGCGCTACAGCTAAATTCACTGTTTCGGAAAACGGCACATCTTGATCTTCGTCACCCTGAATCAGCAGAACCGGAGAATGCCAGATGGATACCGACGCAATCGGAGAAGACAAAAAGGCAGTCTCCGCCTGCTTGGGATCCTCAAGCGGGTGGTAAGCAGGATCGAGCGTATGCATGAGGTTGTTCCAGTCGGCGACTCCGGAAAAATCCACCCCGGCCGCGAACAGATCCGAGGCGCGCGCCAGGGCCAGCGCGGTCAGGTAGCCGCCATAGCTGCCGCCCCAACAGGCAATGCGCTTGCCATCCACATCGCTGCGGTTCTTCAGATACAATCCTGCACCCATCACGTCATTGAATTCGCTGGCGCCGCTGGGCCCATAATTCAATGCCTCACGAAAGTTGAGCCCGTACCCAATACCACCGCGATAGTTCACGCTGAGCACGATGTATCCCTTGCTCACGAGATACTGATTCATGGCATAGGCATCGGAGTAGTACTTTATCCACTGGAAACCCAGAAGCATTTGCCGCCTGCTGCCGCCGTGAAAAAACACCACTGCGGGGCGGCGTTCAGCCGATTTGAGTCCGGGAGGCAGAAACAGCTGGCCGTGAATCGCGAGCCCATCGGAGGCTGTAAAGATTACCTGCTGCGGTTCTACAAATCGCGATCCCGGGAAGTCCGGAGGAATGGTCTGAGGGGCCAAATCCAGGAACCGGCCATCTTCCACCATTGCCGCGCGCGTCGGGAACTGCGCGCTGGAGCGAAGCACAGCCACGGATGCATTGTCGCCTGCGACAACCGGTTGCGTTTCGATTCCGCGGCCGCCGGTCAAGGCCTTGGGAAGGCCGGCGGAACCATCAGCATCAAACCTCAGCATCCATACGTGCCTTCTATCGATATCGCCCTGGTTAGAATCGAAGACCAGTGATTTGCGGTCGAAGCTCAGATTCACATGCTGCACCTCAAATTCGCCTGGGGTCAGCAGCGAAGCCGTTCCGCCTGCAACCGGCACCGAATAAAAATGCAGCCAACCGTCGCGTTCCCACGGGAATACGATCTGATCGCCCGCGACCCAGTGCAACTGATCTTCAGATTCGGTCGGTTGATACACGCTTCCCACGCCATCTCCCGCCCGCCACACCTCGCGACCTTGGCCGGTGACGACATCCGCCACGCGAATAGACCACGGTTGTCCCGAGCGATTCGCTTTAAACCATATCCCGGGCTTAATGTACGGAATGCGCAAAAAGGCGATGCGCTTTGAATCCGACGACCAGACAAAGCTGCCGTCGACATCGGTTGAAGGGTCGAGATAGTTGAGGGATTTCGCAGTGACCGAGTAGACGGCGACAAAACTGTGATCACCGCGGAAGCTCACAAACGCCAGGCAGGAACTGTCCGGAGACCATCGCAGATCCAGCGTCATACCGTGCATTTGGAGAGCCTGTTCCGGCTTCGCATTCTGGGTGTCCAGCGGAACCGTCCACACCTGGCCTCTCGCCAGATAGGCCAACGCCTTGCCATTCGGTGCAATCTGCGGAGAATTACCTTCTGCGATGAGCCGTGGCTCTCCTCCGTCGGCGCTTATCTCCCATATCTGCTGCTTAGCGCCCAGCGGAAACCACGCCGAATTTGGCACGGTATGCCACGGGCCCTGCGCATCGTCGCCTCGAACATAGACGATGTTGGCGCCATCCGGCGTCCAAGTTAGATCGCTCAGCTCCTGGCCGTCGTCTTGGGTGTAATGCGTTAGTTGACGCGAGGAATAGCCTTTTCCCTCCGCGTTGGGCTCCGCCAGCCAGATGTTCCTGCGACCATCGAGCTCTGCCACCCACGATAAGCGTCCCCTCGCGGGGGCGGCACGAAGGCCCTCTGCATACGGCGCGCTCAACGCCTGTTGAATGGTGAAACCCTGCGAGAATCCTGCTACGGGCAGAAACCCAATGGTGAGTACCGTTAAACAAGACGCATGTTTCAAGGCGCCGCTGGCGCATTGGAATTGTGAGAGATACTTCTTCAATCTGACCTCCATGAGATACCTGGATGGGGATGGTCTTGTTGACGAGAGTTTACGCTGCCGAAAGAAAATAACGAATGAAACAGGACTTTGTAAATTTTCGGGGCCGCGGGTCCCATGCGCCCCTGTTCCGACCCCCTTGAGATCGCGACAGCGGTTGCATTTCTGGCGTCCGAAGAGGCTTCGTATATCACAGGCGCCTAGCTTGTTGTCGATGGCGGTCTGGTTTCGATGACGCCATGGCTTAAGGTCGCGCATATGGCGGAGTGTTATAACATCGCCGGATCAATCAAACTTCGTCGTCGCGTCTAATCGAGAGATGCCCTGTTTACTTGCGCCGCGGCCAGAAATGAAACAGATAGAAGCCGCCGATTGCCAACAGCACAATGCCGCCCCAGAAAGCGGGATGATACTGCGACAGGACCACGTCCGGCGGATGCGAGATTTCCCGCACCGCAGTGATCAAGATAATGATTCCATATACGAACAGCAGGATGCCGATGAAGAACCAGACCGGCAGCATATGTTGCCTTTCGCGCATTATTTACTCCTCGCTGATTTCCGCCTGCGGCAGCCGCCGGGGACTTATGTGCGCCGCTGTTCCTTTCGCTGTGGCCGACAACAGCGACCAAGTTCCGAGGCTTCTTCCCAAGCGAACGGTCTACCAGAATACCCATTGCAAGATACCGAAGAATACACCTACGCCGGCGGCCCAGAAAAGCGGAGTCTTCCAGAAGGGCAGCCGTTCGCTCTTGGGGAACATCGTCGCACCCCACGTGAGCCCGGCCAGTTGTTCTTCGGTCTTAGGCTCGGTGAATAGGCTCACGACGATGTTGACCGCCATGGAGATGAGCATTGACCAGAGCGCGCGGTAGAGGTTTTCTGCCATGTCCTTGGCGTCGGGCGAGAATGCCTCGTATCGGATCCATGACGGGTGGATTTTGACCGCGGTATACATCACCACCGATGAACAGGTGCCGGCAAGAAGGCCCCAGAATCCGCCCTTGGCGGTAGCCCGCTTCCAGATCATGCCGGTAATCACGCAGCCGAAAAGCGGCGAGATGAAGAAGCCCAACAGGGCCTGCATGTAGTCCATGATGCTCTTGAATTGGGTGACAAAGTACGCCGTGCCAATGCTGAGGACGACGCCCAGAATCGAACACCATCGGCCGATGCTGACATAGTGCGCATCGCTCATGCCTTTCTTGATGTACGGCCGGTAGATATCGTAGGTCCACACGGTGGCGAATGCGCTTACGTTGCCGGCCATGCCTGACATGAAGCCCGCGATGAGTGCAGTGATGCCGAGGCCGAGCATGCCGGGTCCGGCGTAACGCGCCAGCATTAGGGGCAGGACTTCGTTGTAACTGTGCTGGCCAGGTTGCATGGCGCTCTCGGGCACGAGGCGGAAGGGCAGAACGGCGAGCGCAAGCAAACCAGGAAGAATCACGATCAACGGCACGATCATTTTGAAGTAGGCAGCGATGATGGGCGCGAGTTGCGCAGAGCGCAGATCTTTGGCTGCCATGGCGCGCTGGACAACAAGGAAGTCTGTTGTCCAGTATCCAAATGCGATGGCGCCGCCGAGGCCGAAGACAATTCCGGTCCAGTGGACACCCATGGGATTGGTCGAGGAGGAGCCGAGCGTGCTCCACAGATGGACGTAGTCGTTGGTGTGCATGCGCTCGTAGATGCGCGTGGTGAGTCCGTTCCAGCCACCGACTTCAATCAGGCCCAGGATGGGAATGATGAGCGCACCAAGCCAGATGAGAAAGAACTGCAGCACCTCGTTGAAGATGGCGGAATATAAGCCGCCCAATGCCACGTAAACGGCGACAGTTAGCGATGATATCCAGATGCTGAAATGGATGTTCCAGCCCAGCACGACCTTCATGACAAGGGCCATGGCATACATATTGATGCCCGACATGAGGACGGTCATGACGGCGAAAGAGATGCCGCTGAGGGCGCGCGCGGCTTCGCCGTATCGTAACTGCAGGTAACCGGGAACGGAATGCGTCTTGGAGAGGTAGTAGAAGGGCATCATGACCAGGCCGAGAAAGATCATGGAGGGGAAAGCCGCAATCCAGTAGAAGTGCGCGGCCAGGAGTCCGTACTGATAGGTGGCAGCGGCCCAACCCATCAGCTCGATAGCGCCCAGGTTGGCAGAGAGAAAGCTTAGCCCCGCAACCCACGCCGTCATATCTCGGCCGGCCATGAAGAAATCGTTGGAAGTGTTGGCGAAGCGCCTGAGATACACGCCGATGCCGAGAACTACAGCAAAGTAAAGGGCGATGATCAGCAGGTCAGCGGGAGCAAGCGCAATGAGCCTGCTGGAGGACTGCCACAAGTAAACGGCGGAAAGGGCGCAGGGAAAGACCATCGAACCTACCTTCAGGCGAGACACGAACAGTGCGGAATCGAATATGTCTGAGGGAAGCGAGTGATTGGGGAAGAACACTCACTGACCCCAGGGATCACAGATTCTTGCCGCTACCCGGCCAGAACCATGATAGGCATCGCAATTGATATGGTCGATGCCGGGGTAACCGACCTGCGCCCGATGGCGTCTGGTCTTAGAATTCCTTCGCCCGCCTCAAGAGCTTGCCTGGTCGGGCTTTGGGCTGATGTTGCCGTGCTCATGATCGATCCCCCATTCACTTTCAGTACAACGGCACGCAGGCCAGGTGCTGCCCAGAACCAGCGAAAGAATGTCGTGCGTGCCTTGCGGGTCTTCACCGATTCGAGATTCATGCTCTGGTGCTTTATCGAATAGTCCTGAGTGACGTCGTTGGCTCCCAGAATGTCGCGGGCCAGCCGGGTATGTCAGGAAGTACATGGTTTGAGCGTTCGCTGCACTTGCAACGATGAAATGTTGATGGCTTCAGGAGTTGATTTCGTATGGAAGCCGTTCCGGGCCGGGTGTGCATGTCTCAAGTTCCGCGCATTAGCTTTTTCCGTTGACCCCTGCCAAAATCGAAGCGCCCGCCGCTTTTGGAGAACGGAGGACATTCATCATGTGTGCCTGCATCCCAATACGCGCCCCACCCAAATCTTCTGCCGCAATGCAATCGACAATGACGTAGTGATCTCGAATACTGCTCTCAAGCACGGCCGGGGTTTCCGAGGCGGTCTTCCGGAACTCAAGGCCCAGCACGCCGAGGCTCTCCGAAGCGCGCGTCAAAAAGGGATTTCCTGCAATCTGTGCCAGCTTGCGATGGAATCCGCCATCCGACTCTCTATAGGGATGCGGGTCACGGATGAATTGTTCCTGTTCAGCGATATATTGACGCAGCTCAGCCATGTCGCAGGCAGTGGCATTGCGCGCGGCCAGGCTGGCAATTTCTCCTTCGATGAGCCGGCGCGCCTTGAGAACACCTAAAACGACCAAGGCCCGAATTACTTGGCGAACGGTTGGCCTGCTTACTTTGAACATCTCTGCCATGTCGCGCTCGCAAGGCAGGCGATCTCCTGGTTTCAGGGTCCCCGCCTTAACCATAGCCAGCAGTTGCGACACTACTCGTTCAGAGGCGGGCTCTGCCTTGATGGCCGTGACTGCTAGCTGCATGCGCTGCTCTTTTCACGTCTTCTCAGAAAGTGGTCAGGTGACCAAGAAACTGCAAAACGAATCTAGCATGGAGAATTCTTGGCGGTCAACTGAATGCGTGGTCGGCTTTCCCCCGGCAATGCCCAGTGGTTCCCCGGCACTGCCCAGGCACACCCTGGCGCCATGATTCGCCCTGAATAGTTGGTAAATTTGTCGAAGTAATGATAGACGTTTAAAGCACCATTCTTTGGTTAGCGGAGGATATACGGAATGAAATGCGAATTCGGCTGTGCAAGAAGACCGGGCCAATAGAAGCTCTTCCTCATTAACAACAGCTTCGGAAGATTGGTCCGGTATCTTTACAACTTTGCCGCAGTCGCTTTAGAATTCCCCTCCTACAGGGAGGTCGACGAATGGTTGCCGGAGGCGGTTGTCGTATTCAATTATCAAGCCGGCAGCAAGGGAACGAATCAATTAACCGCAGCAAGGTGGCGAGACCCATGGAACTGAAATTGGCTGTCGCAGACTACAGCTTCCCACTTCTTGAGTGGGAGCAGTCATTAAGGTTGGCTCATGAGATCGGTATGGATGGGGTAGATATCGGTCTGTTCGCTCAAGGCTCGCGTTTGCGACCAGACATGATACTCGAAAACCCTGAGAAGAGCGCAGGATGGCAGCCATTCCGCGGGATCATACGAGTTATGCCTTGAGCGAAGGGCGACCACCTCCCTGGCGCAGTCTCGGCCACTGCGACCGAATACAACCCCGTCGCACCCACGCTGTGGCTCGATGGAGTGAAGCGCCCATAACTTGCCAATAGTCAAGTGCGCGTGGGCTGCTCCACGCGCTGCAGTTTTTAATTCGTCAAGCAATCGCGCAGAATCCAAGGCTGACTGCTCCATTACGCGGGCAGCATCATGGCGGCCAAGAGCGCGGTGCGAAGTGCCAGGTGTTCAGTCAGGATGTGTTCGTAGGCCGTGTGCGCTCCCGCTCCCACCGCGCCGGTTCCGTCCAGCGTGGGAATGCCCAGCGCAGAAGTGAAGTTTCCATCCGAGCCGCCGCCCCGTGCTGGCCTCCTCAAGAGTGAATCCCAGCCTCGACGCCAAATACTGCGCACGCCGAAAGAGCGCGGCGGTCCCTTTGGTTCGCTCCATCGGCGGACGATTCACGCCCCCACTGACGTGAAGCTTGCAGGCATTGTTAAAGGCGCGAAGGCCGAGCAGGGCCCGGTCGATGCGGGCCGCGTCGCGCATCGTCGGCGTTCGTACGTCGATCTCGGCCCATGCATTCGAAGCCACCACGTTACGCTGCGTACCACCGCCAATGACTCCGGGGTTGGCCGTAATTCCGCCGCTGATTCTTGTCAGGCCACTGATCCGGTCGATCTGACGCGCCAACTCGAGAATGGCGCTGTGTGCGGCCAAGAAGTCCACGCCGCTATGAGCTGCCACTCCGCTCACTTCCAGACGATAGTGGCCCGCGCCTTTGCGCGCCGTTTTGTAGGCGCCCTGCCGGCCCTGCGCTGGCTCCAACACATAAACCGCGCAGCACTGTCCTGTCAGCGTCGCCGTCGGGCGAAAACCATTTCGCCAGCGTATCTCTTGCTGCCGTAATGGAACCGCCAGCAACGCGTAGTAATTATCGGTCAGGTAACCTTCTTAACCCTCGAATGTCCCATCCCAGAGCCTCCAGTCAGCGGAGAAACCTTTTTCGTTTGTTCCCTCGAACCCGCACTTGCCGTAGGTTTCGAGCATGGGAAAGAGAGCCGCAGGGAGCCTTGCCCCGGAAAGTGCATGAGCGCAGGCGTCGCGAGCAGTTTGTCCTGCCGAAAAACACCGAGCACGGTGCTATGAACTTGCTTCAGGTCGAAGTGGAAGACGATTGGCGAAGGGGCGAAAGCAACGGACCAATTGGAAGTGAGAACAATTCGTGAGCCGCTGAATTCGAATGTCCAGGCGGCCGGAGAGTGGTTGGGCGCCCTTGTGGGGCGGTATTCGACTCGCCGCACGCCACCTGAGCCGGAGACGGACGCTTTGTAGCCGCCCGTAGAATGGTTCGTACCAATCATGTTTGCGCCGCGCCTCTCCTTGCCCAAGCCATCCACACTCAGAGACACGAACTCCGGCGTGGTCGACGATAATGCGAGTTCAACGTGCTGGGAAGTAAACTTTATCCCCGGATCTGCTTTGCCGATGATTTCTGCGCCAACCGGGTGCGGGCGGATGAGCGCAGAAGTCGTTGTTGCTCCAGCGGCTTTCAAAAAATCCCTTCGTTTGTGCACCGCTGTTCCGCTCCCTGTCACACGCCAATCTGATATTCAGTGTCCTTGGGCGCGAACATGTTCGTACTTTCGTGGCAAAGCCTGGTCATCACCTCAAAGGATGATTCGAGATGGATCCGCATGGCCAACTCCGCCTGATCGGGCTTACCCGATCGAACAGCGGGAACGATTGCAGCATGCTGCTCGGTCACCATGGCAAGATGCCCTGGCACTGGCGCGGAAAGCTGGCGTATCCGATCCAGATGGACCTTGGCCAAGGTGATGAATTTCCAGATTCGAGGCATTCCGCTCATTTTCGCGATGGTCGAGTGCAGTGTGTCGTCCTCGTCGAGATAGCGGTCGACTAATTGGTCTTCAAGAGTTTCTTCATCCGCATCAAAACGGCGTTCAGCTCGGCCCCTGCGGCATAAGAGTAGCGCAAAGAGGCGCGCCGCACGCTTTCGATTTCCAATGCACGCCGGATAATGAACCCCTCTTCGGCGACCTCGAAGGAGATTCGGCTCACGTAAGATCCTGAATGCGGAATTACGTTTACCAGCCCTTCTCCCGCGAGGTGCTGCACAGCCTCTCGAACCAGAGTACGAGAGACCGAAGGCATGGAGCAAATGCATTCTTCATCGATGGGCGCCCCCGGCTGCATGTCCAGCATAATGATGGAACGCCGAATCGACTCATATACTTGATCGGACTTCTGCTAGGATCGAGTTTTCATTTTTCGGTTATGTTTTGGCCGGTTATCTTTTGCGATTTGATAACTCATATAGATGACATATGAAATATATAATGCAACTGCCCAGTCAACCGCGCAGTTGGCGATAGACCAATCAGAGGGAAGGGTCCAGCAAGCCTGCGAGAACCGCTGCTGCAGACTCCGGGAGAACATTGTGAGCACGATTAACTATCTGACGCGCATTGAGTTCGGCGAGGGCGAGGTTGCCCGCCTGCCGGAGTTTTTGGCCGCGCTGGGCGTGAAACGTCCGCTCATAGCGACCGATCAAGGGCTGGTGAGCTCCGGACTGGTTCACAAGGTGCGCGACCTGGTTGGCGATGAAGCGGTTGTTTTCGACGGAACGCCTGCCAATCCCACGGAAGAGGCGGTGAATATCGCCTTTGCTTTGTACAGAGCAAGCGGGTGCGACGGAATCGTCGCGCTGGGGGGTGGATCGTCGGTCGACCTGGCCAAGGCCGTTCGGCTTCTGACCGGCCATTCGGGGCCGTTGGCGCAATACACCGCAATTGCGGGTGGCGTGGCGCGGATACATGGGAATATCTGCCCGCTTATCGCTGTGCCCACAACGTCGGGCACAGGGTCAGAGGTGGGTCGCGCATCGATCATTATCACCGCCGACGGGCGAAAGCTCGGAATTCTATCGGGCTTCATGTTGCCGACGATCGCTCTTTGCGATCCCGAACTGACGTACGGGCTTCCTTCGCGGTTGACTGCGGCAACTGGGATGGATGCCATCTCGCATTGCCTGGAAACCTTTATGGCGCCTGCCTTCAATCCGCCGGCGGAAGCTATTTCTCTTCACGGGTTGGATTGTGGACTGTCTTCCATTGAGGCCGCAGTGGAGGACGGAAGCAACCAGCTAGCACGGCGAAACATGATGGTCTGCGCCCTGGAGGGTGCGCTGGCCTTTCAGAAGGGGCTGGGTGCAGTTCATTCGCTTACTCATCCTTTGGGCGCGATTCGCGAGCTGAACTTGCATCACGGAACGCTGAACGCCGTGTTGATGCCTGCTGTGCTGCGCTTCAATCGTGATGCGATCGGAGAGAAATGGGACCTTCTTGCACGCCGCATGGGAGGGCCTCCGGATCGGATCATTGAAGTGCTGAATAGGAGCCTCGGAATTCCATCGGGCCTGCGCGAGATGGGAGTGACCGACTTGATGATGGAGGCAGTTTCTCGCTCCGCATTGCTTGACCACTGCCATGCGACCAATCCGCGGCGCGCCACGCAGGCCGAATATCTGGAGATCATGCACGCCGCTGCCTGAAGCAGCACCCTCAAGTTCAGTGGAAGACAACAAAATGAACATAACCGTCAGTTCGCGCTGTAGCGTCGCCTCCACGGGTTTGGAGGTCACAGCGCTGGGGATTGGTTCCTGCCCTCTGGGCGGTCTTTATTGCGACGTGCCCACTGCCCAGGCCCTGGACGTTCTATCGACGGCATGGGACCTGGGCATCCGCTATTTCGACACTGCTCCTTTCTATGGAAATGGCCGGGCCGAGCACTTGATCGGTCAGATTCTGCGCGAGCAAGATGGAAGTCATGTTCTCTCCACTAAGGTCGCCCGCCTGATGACGACCGAGCGTGCCGGTCGCAAACTGCCTCCCGAACCGCCGAAAAGCCCGCTGGCTCCGGAATTGTGGAATAATCTGCCGTTCCGAGAGATTTTCGACTGCGGCTACGACGGCGTCATGCGCAGCTATGACGATAGTCAGCAGCGCCTGGGTATGCCGCGGATCGACATGCTCTATGTCCATGACATTGGGCGCGTGACCCATGCCGACCTGCATAACCATCACTGGGGGGGCGCTCACCCGCGGAGGTGGCTTCCGCGCCCTCCAGGAATTGAAGGCGGCCGGCAACATTCAAGGTTTCTGTCTTGGCGTGAACGAGTGGGAAGTGATTCGTGATGCCCTCGATGAGACTGACTTGGATTGCAGCACGCAGGCATACATCCGCAGTTGGAGAAAAAACATGGCTTACTCTCGGCGAAATGTTCTTATGGCCGCCTCCGGGCTGCTTGCGGCTCCTTGGCTGACGAAGGTCGCCTTCAATCAGAGTCACGAGCCGGCACCACCGGCCAGCACAGGTGCGGATCCACTCAGTTATGTGAATCCCGAATTCCGCGCCGGTTTAGCAGGGCGCACATCGACTATGTCGCTGGACATGATGTCCCTTCAGTTGGAGCGTGCGAGCGAGAAAAACACACCACCTCTGCCGCTCTTGCCTGGGGTGAGCGAGCATCTTGTCCCGGGCGCAAAGGGAGAACCCAAGGTCAAGCTGTATGTGGTGGGCGATTCACCCGGTGCATCCAAACCCGCAGTCCTTCATATCCATGGTGGCGGCTATGTTTTGATGAGCGGTGTTATCACTCAAGCCGAAATTGAACTCGTGAATAAGCTCGACTGTGTCGTCGTCAGTGTTGAGTATCGATTAGCGCCTGAAACACGATTCCCCGGTTCATTGGAAGACAACTATGCCGCCTTGCGCTGGATGAACGGGAATGCAAAGCAACTCGGTATTGATACGGCAAGAATTGCAGTGAAGGGTGAAAGCGCGGGTGGCGGCCACGCTGCAATGCTCACCCTCGCAGTCCGTGAGCGGAAGGAGTTCGCGCTCTGTCATCAGGTTCTCATTTACCCAGAACTGGACGATCGCACCGGATCGACGCGAAAGGTACCACCGTACATTGGACACTTCGTGTGGACGGCTCAATCGAACCAGTTTGCCTGGTCATCTCTTCTTGGTATTCCCGCCGGATCCAAGACTGTTCCGATCAACTCCGTTCCTGCGCGCGTGGAAAATCTTGCAGGACTTCCGCCCGCATTCATCGGCGTTGGATCCATCGATCTCTTCGCTCCGGAGGACATAGAGTATTCGCGACGGCTGCTGGAAGTAGGAATTCCAACGGAGCTTTTGGTTGTTCCAGGCGGATATCACGGATTCGATATCTTCTGCCCGGATGCGTCGCTTTCCGTGCAATTCAAGAACGCGTGGACCGAAGCCTTGCGACGAGCGTTTGCGAGGGGACACACTTCAGCTCACGCAGGCTAAACCCAGAGCGCACCGGTATGATCCGACTAAGTCGACCAACATTTCAGGCCGGACTATATAAGACTCAGCGGATCGCCATTTCTCGGACGGGATCTCCGCGAGGACGAGCCGAACGAAGTCGGCGTGTCAACCTTGAAATATGCTTTCGCTGCTATGGATTGTGGCCATACTCTGGAGGCCAAGCGAATCATTGAATATGCTCGCCTTGAATGGCAGGTCGTTCACGATGTGTACGTGAATTGGTCCTGGTCGTTCTTCACGTACGTCGCCAAGACTTTCACTAAGGGTGAACTTGAGAAAGCAATGCGCTTTGTCTATTGTCCGAAATAAAGATTCACGAGTGCTGGTGTGGTCCGTGTTCTGTTGAGCTGCGCGCCAATGTGCTTGCGCCGCTCTTTCGACTTCCCGTTATCGAAACTGGTAACGGTTATTTCTGGCGGGCCGACTTTACCTTGGTTCCGGGAAATATTGTCTACGATTTACCTCTTATGAAAAGTGTGAACACCGATTGTGATTTTGCGAACATCATCCCAGAGACTGCTGCCATCACGGAGGCGGGGTTTGAACTCGTTTATTCCCAATGCAAGACCCCCGATGATGTGATGGGCGTTGCTGCAGATGCCGATGGAATGATCGTTCAATTTGCACCGGCAACTGCGCAAGCCGTTCATAATCTGAGTCGATGTAAGGTTACGCGGCGCAGCTTTCTGAAAACCTCTGCCATGAGTTCACTCGCGCTTGCGGCTCCTGGGTCTTTTGCCGCCAGTCTCACATTACCATCGGCGAGCACATTGGGTGAGAAGCCGATTGTGAAGACCCAGGCAGGTAAGGTGCGCGGTTTCGTCGCTGACGGCGTTTATACCTTCCGCGGAATACCTTACGGAGCGTCAACTGCCGGAGTGAACCGCTTCATAGCGCCGAAAAGACCGGAGCCTTGGGCTGGAGTGCGGGATGCATCGCAATTCGGGCCAATGGCTTTCCAGGATCCGCCCTTGAAAGGAATCTACGCCGAAGTTCTGCGCGGTCTTGCGCCGGTTGAGCCTTTGAATATGAGCGAAGATTGCCTTTGCTTAAACGTCTGGTCACCAGAACTTGGTACTGGCCACGAACTCTACTGCATGCGGGTAGAGAACGTGGACTTCGATGCCGGGACGATCTTCACGCCGGACAGCAAGACGGAGTCCTGCCGCCGGTTCATTCCTATGAGCTGCCGCGTGAAGCAGATTCTCGAGGCGCGCTGTGAGGGAAAGAGCTAGGCGTGGATGTGGATGTCGCGTTATAAGGGAAAGCACATTGGGGAAGGACTGGTCTACCGGCAATGGGCGCGGGCGAGGCAGGCCGCGGGGCTGCCCAGCGAACTCATCCCCTATCGTGCGCGCCACGACTTCGGCAGCGTCGTGCTGGCAAAGACCGGAAATCTGAAAGCTGTTATGAACGCAATGGGCCACGGTGACATGAGAAACGCCATGGTCTACCAGCACCCGGAAGGGGAAATCATTCGGAACGCATTAAACGCACGGCACATTTGGCGGCCCACCGTGCCCGACGACAACCAGGCAAGTGCTTGAGCCTAACCTGGGTTGGTCCCCAAACAGCCTTTCGAGGCTGCTGATGCCGGATCAGCGTACTTGGTCTCCCGCTCTTCTTCGTGGACGGTGTTCGACACCATAGAATCAAGTTAACCTCATCGTCTCTGGATCGACCAATGACCCCCCCCTTTCTATGGCCGCGACTGCTGGAGCCTCCGCCTGCCGACGTTCTCCTCGTCTACCTGGACATGAATCATTGGATCGCGCTCTCATCAGAGGGACCCTCCCTCTGTGGCGAGGCCTCAAGCACAATTGCGATCTTAGTATCCGACTAGCGGGCCGTCATATGGCGTCGCGCCCGCGATTTGCTGTTTAGCGCGTCACTTGCGCGGATGCTGCGGCGGTGACTGCAGAATATCCGTGCTTCACAATTTGCTCCGCGCGCGCTCGATAGATTTCTGGATCCTGCGGAGCCCACGTTCCGAGTCCATCCACATAGCGATTGCACATGCAGAATACGGCGGCGATCAAAACTGTGTCGTGAATCTCCCGGTCGGTGGCGCCCTCGCAGCGCGCCGCAGCAATATCCTCCTCGGTGACACATTTCCCACCTTGCTGCACTTTGCCGGCAATGTTGAGCAGCGTTTTCAGCTTCAGAGAAACATCCGAGTTGGCCCAGTCCGTCTTTACTCTTTGGACCAGTTTTTCGTCCTGGTTCAGTTGCGCCGCGGCAACGGCTCCGTGAATGGTCTGGCAGAAGAAGCAATCGTTCCGCCAGGAGACATGGGTGGCGATCATCTCGCGCTCGCCCGCTGTGAGCGTGCTCTCACCGCGCAGAAGAATGTTGACCAGTTCATTGATGGGGGCAGCGGTCTCCGGACGAAAGGTCATGGGACCAAGTATGCCGGGAAATTCGCGGCCAAGTTCCGGGGCGATGGGCAGTTGAATCCATGCCATGGTGACACACTCCTATTGGGATCGCGGTAGCCGGGGAAGCCCGCAAACGGATGGTACGTGGCTTGCGGCGCGAAGCGCATCCATCAAAAGTTGGAATCGATTCTCGATCTCTGGGCGCTTGTGAGCCGTAGAGCGCGCGTCCGATAATCGGGTTGCTCATCGTACTTCCCCGCAAGCGGATTCATTTTCTATCAGGACATTGACCGGTATGTCAGACAGAGCCGTTGACTCTTGCGCTGAGAACCGCTTCGGCTATCCAGGCTGGAGGGTCGCCGTCGTCTGCCATGTTGGGGTGTTGACTGGCTTCGCCGCGGTTTTCATCTACAGCTTCAGTTTTATGATCGGCCCCCTGCGGCATGAATTCGGCTGGAACAGCGAGCAGATTGCGCGCGCTTTCAGCCTAGCGGCGATTTCCGTGGCCATTTTCAGCCCACTCGTCGGCAAACTACTCGATAGCTTCGATCCGCGCAAGCTGATAGCTGGCTTCATGACGGCATTTGGCCTGGGGATCGGCTCGCTGGCATTTCTTACGCCGCACCTGATCCAACTTTATGTGACGGCTGTGTTTATTGGTTTTGCCGGAACAGGTACCTACCAGTTGGGATATGCGCGGATCGTGGCGGCCTGGTTCGAGCAGCGTCTGGGCACTGCTCTCTCGATTGTGGTCGCCGGCTCAGGCGTCGGTTCGTTCATTGTTCCTCTCCTTGTGCAGCGGCTGATCGCCGATTATGGATGGCGGAATGCATACCTGGTGATGGGGGCTTTGCCATTGTTCGTTGGAGCCCCGCTGACGCTTTTCTTTGCGCGCCTGCCCCGAACGGCTTCCGCCGCCAAACGGCCGCACCCGGCCGGATTGCGCGCACTGGCGGGAACGCCTTGGCGCGAGGCCATCACCACATCTAGCTTTGGGCTTCTCGCGTTCGGCGCCGGCGCAATTTCGCTAAGTGAAAACGGCGCGCTTGCTCATCTCGCTCCTATGCTGAGCGACCACGGGTTGCGTCCTGACAAAGTGGCGCTGACCGCATCGCTACTGGGCGTTTCGAGCTTGGTGAGCCGATTTGTGCTGGGGTCATTATTGGATTACGTCGAAGGATCGCTGATTGCTATGGGGTCGCTGCTGGCAAGCGGAGTGGGCATTCTGCTGCTCGCGCATGCGCGATCGTTCTCACTTGCAGCTCCTTCCGCATTCATTGCCGGTTTAGGCGGTGGCTGCGAACTCGATCTGATTCCTTACATGCTGCGGCGCTATTTCGGCCTGCGTTCGTTCTCCATGCTCTACGGGCTCATCTACAGCGTGTTTGCAACCTGTGGAGCCATTGCGCCCCTGATTGTTGGCCATATCTACGATACCACCAGCTCATACAGCGGAATCTTCAATGTCCTCTGCGGCATAACGCTGGCATCGGCATTCGCCATGCTCGCCCTCCCGGCGTATCGAACGACATTGCGCAACGGCCAGCCAGATGCGCCTGCCGCTGTCGTTGCCGATCCCACGTTTGTACCCAAACAAGGAGCAGCCCTTGAAAGAAACTGAACAAATGCCTATCTGGCTTCCGGAGGTGGAAGCAAATCCTCAGCCCAGCCCGTACGCCGATCTGATCCGAATGGCGAAGAATACTGGCCGGGAACACTGGCAGATTTGGAACCTGTTTGCCTTCCGCCCGGAAATTACGTCGCCGCTCGCCAGCTTCACCGAAGGTGTAATGCGCGGTCCGGCTCCCATCAGCTCCGGCCTGCGCGAACTGATCGCAGCCTATACGTCGTGGACGAATCGCTGCGAGTTCTGCTGGCGTTCACACGCCGCCGTAGCTGTGGAACTGCTGGGCGATGAGCAATTGGTACGCAGTGTTCTTGCCGACTTGGAAACTTCGTCTTTGCCGGAAGCAGAAAGAGCCCTGCTGCGCTTCGCACGTC
The DNA here is from genome assembly GCA_963725975.1 of uncultured Acidobacteriaceae bacterium. Classification (GTDB taxonomy): domain Bacteria; phylum Acidobacteriota; class Terriglobia; order Terriglobales; family Acidobacteriaceae; genus Telmatobacter. Next base: position 376,303 of record CAVSBA010000005.1, read on the forward strand.
AGATGACTCTGAACCTGACGGCGATGAAAGAAGCCGACATCCGGGGACTGCGTGATCTCGGCTGGAGCGACGAGGCAATCTACTACACGATCATGGTGGTCGCACTCTTCAACTTCTACAACCGCTGGGTCACGACTTCCGGTGTTCATCCCGTTTCCGACGAGGTGCACCGCGTGCATGGCAAGCGGCTGGCGCTCAGCGGCTACGAGCCCAAGAACCGGCTTGCGGGCATCACGTCATCCGCGACGGCGCTGTGAAGTGCCGGGAAACGAAACCGTCCATCCTTAGCACTGTTCCCGGCAACAGGGCTGGGGACAATTTGGAGTCACTATTTCGGGGAGCCAGATATGATGAACAGACTTTTGCGTACAGTAGTCCTGCTAGCGGCGGCAGCCGCTGTCGCCCATGGCCAGCAACTGGCCACGCTGAGCGTGACCGTTCTCGATCCCTCCGGCCGGGTGATTGACGGAGCCCGTGTCATCGTCAGCAGCGTGAACACAGGAATTGATCGCGCGCAGCGAACGAATCGCTCGGGCCTCGCGGTGCTCAACGCTCTCACGGCGGGCGGTTACCGGCTCTCCGTGAATAGCACCGGATTCGGCCATATGGAGCGCCCGTTAACTCTGACGATCGGACAGACTGCGACTGTTACCGTTCAACTCAGCGTTGCCGCCGTGCAGCAAAGCGTTCACGTTTCAGAAGCCACCGAGGCAGCCTTGGACACGGAGAATACCGAATCGAGCCAAGTGATCCCGCCAAACCAGATTGCCGACCTACCGATTGCCGATCGTGACTTTATTGACTTAGTGCTGCTGACGCCCACGGCTAACGTGGGCCGCAGCACTGCAACCGCGGCGCAATCTCCATTCCAGGAGAGCGTGCTGCAACTCAGCTTCGCCGGCTTGCGTGAAACTCACAGCTCATTCTTCGGCCTGGACGGAACGGACTATTCTGTCAGTCTTTCCGGGGTGCAGCATGTAAGCCCGTCGCTCGACTGGGTGCAGGAATTCCGTGTTGCCGATGGTCCCTATACGGCTGATAATGGGCGCAATCTCGGATCCGTCGTCGAAACCATCACTAAATCGGGAAGCAACGATCTGCACGGCTCCGCTTATGAGTATTTCCGCAATAACGATGCCGACGCCAACAACCCGCTTTCCGCTGCCGGGCTGCACACGCTGCGCGTGAACCAGTTTGGCGCCGATGCGGGGGGTCCCATCCACCGCAACAAGACCTTTTACTTTACCGGCTATGAAGGGCAGCGCCGTGGCGAGTCGCCTATCTATTCGAGTTTCATCCTTGGCTGTCTCGACACGTCAAACTGCATGGGACCGGGGACGCCGAGCATCAACCAAGTGAAACAGATATTCGGATTGCAGCCGGAGAATCTCGCATCAGTGCTGGAGACCGATAACTACGACAAAGCCATCGGCAAGATCACTCAGGTCTTCAACCACCGCAACATTCTGAATGCCGGGTATCTGTTCGCCAACGACCGCAAGGGCGACATTCCCACCGCCGCGCCCGGACAGGGTCTACCGTCCACGTATCGTGATAATCCGGTGCGCGACCAGACCGTGTACGGGAATTACCTTCACATCTTCGGCCCACGGTGGACATCGGAAAGCGTTTTCGACTTTGGCGACCGGCTCTTTCATATGACGCCGAGGGGCGCCGGTTACGAGCCGACGCTCGATGTCTCGGATACATTGGTCAGCGGCGGATTCACCGGCAGCGTCTCCTACTACCGCGAGCCGCATTTCGAAGCTCAAGAAAACCTCACCTGGGTGCGTGGCGCGCATTCGCTCAAGTTTGGTGGAGGCTTTGAGCCGGTCTGGATCGCGGCGGATACGACCTTCTTTAGTCCGGGAGGCGCCATCTTCACGCCTCAGGGTTTCTTCGGCACGGGGCCGTTCGCCGCACCTCCTTTTGGCCCGGGCACGCCAGTTCAGTTTCTTTTTCTCGAGCCTCGCTCGTACTTCGGGCAGCAGATTCCGCAACGTCCCGTGCCTTTTGCCGGATCACTGTATGCCGGCCCTGCTGCGCAGGACTTCCAGAACGCAACCGATCTCCACTTTTGGCATCGCATGGTGAATTTCTACGGACAGGATCAGTGGAAGGTGACCCCGGCATTCGCCATCACGGCCGGACTTCGCTACGATCTGGACGTCTTTCCTTCAGCATCGGATGTTCGGGTTATCGGTCCCATGAACACGACAAAATTTGGAAATGTGCAGCCTCGCGTGGGGCTTGCGTATGCGCTGCATGGCGGTAAGCAGGTGATCCGTGCCGGCTTCGGCATGTTCCGCGGGCCGTGGGATTATAGCGATCTTATGGTGGGCTGGCAGGGTGCCTCGGCGTTTACGTCGATGAACAATCCGCTGGTTCCCGATTTCAACATCGCCAATGGTGTCGTCGGGCTCGGACCCTCCGGAGTCGTCGGTGTCTCCGGGCCGGTCACCGCATCGCAGGCCTTTCGCAACTTCGCTTCCACCGGCACCTATCCTGCGCCGGCCGAGTTGCAGCAATTCCCGTTGGGGTACGTCCAGCGTAACTTCCCTAACGATCTGGCCGAACAGACTAGCCTTGAAATGGAATCGGAGCTGGGCCGCGGATGGATGTTCACCGCCGAGTACCAATTCCTTCATGCCATGGACCTGCCTGTCTATTACAGCGTGAACGGATTGCCCGATGGCACGCTGCCGGATGGCCGCCAGTCTTTCGCGCCGGCCGATCCACGTTTTGGCTTTGCGCTGATCGCCACTCCCACAGGATTCTCCATTTACAACGCCGGCATCATCAGTATTCGCCGCAGCTTCGCTCAGCATTATAGTGTGCTCGCCAATTACACCTATTCCAAATCCATAGACATTGCGACCGACGTGCAGCTCACCGACACGCCGCAAGACTATCTGGACCCGGCGGCGGACCGCGCGGTTGGCGACAACGACATCCGCCACCGCACCACCATCTCGTTTCTGGCGGATAGCCCTTCAAATTGGCCGCGGCTGCTGCGCAACTTCAGGTTCTCCACGCTCAACACTCTGCAAAGCCCGCGCTATTACTCCATTTTGGCCGGGTTCAACGTGCTCGGCGACGGGTTTCCCTTCTCCGATCGCGTGGGAGACATTGGCCGCAACTCTTATCGTGGCGCAAACTCTTACGACTCCGACCTGCGTCTGCAACGGGTTTTTCATCCGTTTGAGCGCCTGTCCACCGAAGCCAGCATTGAGAGCTTCAATCTCTTCAATCACCGTAACGTGCAGAGCATCGATCAGGTTTACGGAGCACCGGACTTTCTCGGCCCGGTGCCGCATCAGTTTGGCGACGGCATCACCAGTCCCGCGAACCCAACCTTCGCTACACCGAATTTCACCGGTCCGGCGCGTCAGCTGCAGGCATCGATGCGCCTGAACTTTTAGAAGGAGCAGAAATGGCACATATTGGTATTCAGGAAGGTATCCCCGGCATTGTTGGAGCGTTCACCTTTCGTCCGGAAACAGCGAAGCCCATGCGCGAGCTCGCAGAAATTCTCCTGCGTGGGCCGAGCACACTGACCAGCGCCGAACGCGAGGGCATTGCGGCATTCGTGTCGTCTGGCAACGACTGCCGCTTCTGCCAGCTTTCACACAGCGCCGCAGCGGCTGAGCATCGAGGAGGAACCGAGGCGGATTACGAGTGGATCGAGGCGCTGAAGGCTAATCCCGACGCGGCCAACGTCTCCACGAAAATGAAGGGTCTTCTCCAAATCGCCGGGAAAGTGCGCGAGGGCGGCAAGCGAGTGACCGCGACCGATATTGCCGCTGCGCGTGCGCAGGGCGCGACCGACCTTGAGATTCACGACACAGTTCTGATTGCCGCGGCTTTCTGCATGTATAACCGATACGTCGACGGTCTCGCTACCTGGCAGCCGGAAGCCCCTGCTGAATATCGCCTGATGGGCAAGCGCATGGCCCATGAAGGCTATATCAGGTAAGCTCCGGAGAGCAAAGAAGTCGCTCGCGAATGACGCTGCCATTTTTCGTGACCATGGTTGGGCGCGATAAGCGGATGCAACATCGCTGGCGATCGGTTGGATAGATCGCCTCTACAACCGACCTACCCCAAACGTGCAGACCGCTTCCATCTGGACGGGCTTCGCGAGCAGGGCGAACCTCCACAAATCGTTGATCTATCGTATTCGGAATGGCTTGACGTTATTTGACAAAGCCTTGCCCGCAGGCACAATCGGACAATTTAAATTGCCTGAGTTTCTTTATTTGTAGCGGCGTTGCCCATTCTAGGGAATACAGAGCGGAGATGTCATGCGAGATTCGATGAGCATTGAACTCCATCGCAGGCTGGAGGAATTGAGGAAGACCGAATCGGCAGCGCCTCCTCAAGATGATGGGGCAGAATGGCTTGCCCAATCGCCTCAACGGCTTCCCAAACCGCACTTCGATCGAGGATACAATGGCGACAGAAGCTATTGGAGAACAGGCAATGGATCACTATGTAGAAAGGGTCATTGACCTCACCGAGCCCGAAGCCAATCAGATTTTTGACCTGACCTTGAATGAGGCGCGCGCGCTCCTGCAATCCGGCCAGCCAGACGCGGTGCGGTCGATTCACGGATCCTTTACGCTGGTGGCGCGCGAAGGAAAAATGGTGAGAATGGCCCGCTCGCTCGACCGTCCGATGCGGTACTTTCTGGCGAAGCGGCAGGAAGGGCCCGTCCTGATTGTCGCGCCTCGCATCGATGCCATCTACAACTGGCTGAAGAGCGAGGGGCTCGATGCGCAATTTCATCCCAGCTATACACGCATGGTGCCTGCGCACTACATTGTGGAACTTCAGTTGATCGGGTGTCCCGACCCCGATCCGACCTATACACGATTCTTTACTCCGGTATCGGGTTCGCTGCCCGAAGATCTCGATGAGATTGGTAGGGCATACATCGGCGCGCTGGCGGAGGAGATTTCACAATGGCTGCAACAGGTGGCGAAGCGGGAGCCAATCGGGGTTTGTTTTTCGGGTGGGATTGACAGCGGTAGCGTCTTTCTTGTGGCACATTTCGTAATGCAGCGGCTGGGCATGAGCCCAAGCCGATTGAAGGCCTTCGTACTTGATCTGGGCAGAGGGCCGGACGTCCAGCAGGCGCGGACTTTCCTGGATTCTTTGGGGCTCGGACTTTTTCTGGAGCCAATTGAGGTGGATCCCGCCGCATTGAACATGGATGAAACGATTCGAATCGTGGAGGATTACAAATCGCTGGATGTGGAATCGGCCACAATGGCAGTGGCACTGTGCGGCGGCATTCGCGAGCGCTATCCGGAATGGAAGTTTTTGTTGGACGGTGATGGTGGCGACGAGAACCTGAAGGATTATCCGATTGAGGCGAATCCGGAATTGACCATCCGCAGTGTGGTGAATAACCCCATGCTCTACCAGGAAGGCTGGGGAGTGGGAAAAATCAAACACTCCCTGACATACAGCGGCGGACTGAGCCGTTCCTATACGCGAACCTACGCCCCGGCGCACCACTTCGGGTTTTCTGGTTTCAGCCCGTATACCCGCCCAGGCGTAATTGCCGTGGCAGAGGCGATTCCGTTCATCCGATTCACCAATTACAACGTGGAAAAGCTATATGCGCTCAAGGGCGAGATCGTGTCGCGCGGGATTGCGTCAGTCACGGGGATGAAAATGCCGGTGTTCCCCAAACGACGTTTTCAGCACGGCGCAATTCCAGAGGACGCGCTGAAGTTCCGGCTGCCATGGCACGAAGCAGAGTACCGTAAGAAGTTCCTCTCGCTGTATCAGTGAGTACAGAATGGCGAATGACCTTCCAGAGAGTGCAGCGCAGCGCGATGAGTGGGTGCTTGCCAAACGGCCATCGCGCAGGGTGCTGAACCCGTATGAACCATATGCATCGTTTGTGGAAGAGGAGTGTGGCGCGGGCGGCCATCCAGAGTCCGTGGCAACAATCCTTTTGACCAATCGGGAATGTCCGTTTCGCTGTACCATGTGCGACCTGTGGCGCAACACGCTGACCGCGTCGGTGCCGATTGGAGCGATCCCACAACAGATCGATTTTGCCCTGAAGCGGCTCGCTAGGGCGCCGAGCGTGAAGCTCTACAACAGCGGCAGCTTTTTCGATCCACGTGCGATCCCCCCAGAGGACTATCAGGCGATCACGGCGCGTGTGCTGGATTTTGACCGGGTGATTGTGGAATGCCATCCGGCATTCGTGGGCTCGCGATGCGTGACACTTCGCAACCTGCTGAGGGGGCGCCTGGAAGTGGCGCTGGGGCTAGAGACAGTCCAACCGGAGGTTCTGGCAAAGCTGAACAAGCGCATGACGTTGGATGAGTTTGCCGCTGCGGCACGTTTTTTGAGAAGCCACGAGATCGACGTGCGAGTGTTCATCCTGGCAGGGCCCCCCTTCATGAAAGCGGAAGAAGCGCTGTATTGGACTCAGCGGTCGCTCGATTTTGCCTTTGACTGCGGCGCAATTGCGGTGACGTTGATGCCGACGCGCGGAGGAAACGGCGCCATGGAATCGCTGGCAGAAGCTGGATTGTTCGAGCCGCCCAGGCTAAGTTTGCTTGAAGGTTCCGCGGCATATGGCCTGAAGCTGCGGCGTGGAAGAGTATTTGCAGATTTGTGGGATTTGCAGCGCGGCCGTGAGTGCCCACGCTGTTTTGACGCACGCGTGCAGCGGCTCCAGCAGATCAATTTATGCCAGACTCTGGCCGGCGCGGTCCGTTGCGATGTGTGCGGAGGACAGTCTGGAGTTGAGGATTGAAAGAACATTTTGACATTGCGGTGGTCGGATCCGGTTTTGGGGGATCGCTGCTGGCGATGATCGCGCGAAAGCTTGGCCTGAGCGTGATCCTGCTGGAACGGGGCCGGCATCCGCGCATGGCGATTGGGGAATCGTCCACGCCGCTTTCAAATCTTCTATTGGATGAACTGGCGAGCCGCTACGGCCTTGCGAACATTCGGCCGTTGAGCAAGTGGGGGAGTTGGCGAAGTAGCCATCCAGAGCTAGCCTGCGGACTGAAACGGGGTTTCACTTTTCTTCATCATGCGCCAGGACATTTGGGACCCGTACAACGGGACGATCAATTGCTGGTGGCAGCCAGTCCTCACAATGGCATTGCTGATACACACTGGTACCGTGCTGACTTCGATGCCTATCTGGTGAGTGAGGCGCGGCGGATGGGAGTTGCGTATCTCGATCAGGTGGATTTGAGCGGGTTTAGCGAAGATGATCACGAGATCAGGGTGCAGGGCAGGTCCACTGATAATGAGGTCGAGATCACGGCGCGGTTTGTAGTAGATGCGACGGGACCACGTGGATTCCTGCATCGTGCTCTCGGATTGGGAGAGCGAGAGCTTCCAGGCATGCTTGCCACTACAGGGCTGTATAGTCACTTCTCCGGGGTGCGGCGTCTCGAGGAGACGGGCGGTGTCGCGCTCGACAGCGAGCCGCCGTATCCGGTGGATGATGCGGCTGTGCATCACATCTTCCAAGGCGGATGGGTTTGGGTTCTGCATTTCTGTAATGGCTTAACCAGTGCAGGAATTGCCGCCACGAATCCGCTCGCGGAAGAACTACGCCTGGCTGAGGGCCAAGCAGCATGGTCGCGAGTGTTGCAGCGCATTCCCGTCTTAGGAGAGCAATTCAGGGATGCAAACGCGGTACAGCCTTTCCAGCATATCCCGCGAGTGGGATTCCGCAGCGCAGCAGTTGCTGGAAGGAACTGGGCTTTACTGCCGTCGGCTGCAGGTTTTGTCGATCCCCTTTTGTCGACAGGATTTCCTCTGACGCTGCTCGGAGTAGGACGACTGGCGGAGATTCTCGAACGTGACTGGAATACCGAGCAGCTTCCGTTTCGGCTTCAGGAGTATGCGCAAGCAACTGAAGCGGAATTGCTGGCTACGGCGCGGCTAATAGGCGCGCTGTATGCCAATCTCGGGAATTTCCCGGTGTTTTCGGCCGTGTCTCTGCTCTATTTTGCGGCGGCCAGTTACGCGGAGACGGCACGACGGCTCGGCCAGCCGCACCTTGCCCTGTCTTTCCTCCTCCACGATCACCCTCGGTTTGGAGAGGGCTGCGCTCGCGTACTGGAGCGGGCGCGTACTGCGGGCAGCGACCGAGACTCCGACATACTGCTTGATGAAATTCATCGCGTCATCGAACCGTTCGATGTTGCCGGGTTATCAGATCGCACACGGCGCAACTGGTATCCGGTCGATGCGGAAGACCTTCTGCGCGCGGGGCATAAGATAGGCGCGAGCCGCGACCAGGTCATGGACATGCTCGAACGATGCGGGTTCAATGCATCTGCTATTTCGCGGACTTGAGAACGAATTGAATGGGCCGCGCTGCGACGATGCCCTGGCCTTCCCTCACAGTAATGAATTGATCGGGACGAATAGTAGCGATCCTGTCCTTATGCCCTCCGGGCCAATCGATTTCCAGACTAATTCGCTTATTCGGATCAGGCTTGCCAAGGCCGAAGGTTAGCGGCAGCTCATTTTGCGACATATAGCTCGATCCGCTTTTCACCATTTCGCTCATGCGCTGCCCTGTTGAAGTCGTGAGCAACACCTTGGCTCCGATACCGTCCCGATTGGCGTGCGTTCCAATGGTTTTTACCTGGAGCACGTCGTTTTCGTTACCGCCGTCATTGCGCAGCAGGCGCGCACGACCGTTGCTGGTGGTGATCACCAGGTCAAGGTCGCCATCGTTATCGATATCGGCATACGCTGCACCGCGGCCCACCTGCGCCTGGCGGAAAGCCGCACCCACTTTATTCGAGACATTCTCAAATTGTCCATGGCCTATGTTGCGGAACAGTAGAGGCGCTTCCGCGTAAGAGAGCGACGGCTGGACCTCCGAGATATCGTCGGCAACATGGCCGTTAAGCGCGAAGATGTCTGGCAGTCCATCGAGGTTGTAGTCGAAGAAAAAGGTCGCGAATGTCAGGTCATTCGCGGACGGAAGTGCAATTCCGGCGTTCAACGCATCGTCGGTAAACAAACCCTGGCCATCGTTGTGGTACAGGGCCATGCTTTCGTTGGTGAAATTGCCGATGACAAGGCTCTCACGTCCAGAACCATCATAGTCGGCAGCATCAGTTCCCATTCCTGCACGCGGTTTGCCGGCATCGCTAAAGGCGACTCCTGCCGCGGCGCCGGTTTCTGTGAAAGTGCCGTTGCGATTGTTGTGGTAGAGCTTGTTAGGCTGGGTGTCGTTGGTAATGAGGAAATCGAGCCAACCGTCGTTATCGTAATCCAGCAGGGCAATCCCCAGGGCTTTGTCTGTAGGGTCATAGAGTCCGGCGGCTCTTGTTACGTCCTTGAATCGCCCATGCCCCAGGTTGTGGTAGAGGGTGATGCTTTCGCCTTTGTACAGTTCGGGGGTGCAATATGACTTATGGACTCCATCAAGCGCGCAAAACTTGTCCGTCGCGGGAGACCAGTCGACGTAATGATCGACGAGCAGATCGAGCTTGCCGTCATTGTCGTAATCGAGCCAGGCGGCACCGGTGGAAAACCCGCCAGAACCTACGCCCGCCTGTGCGGTTACATCCTTGAATTTTCCGTTCCCCAAGTTTCTGAACAGATAGTTATGACCGAAAGCGGTCATGTAGATATCATCGTAGCCGTCGTTATCGTAATCGCCGACCGTACAGCCCATTCCGTACATCTCGACGTCGAGGCCGGCTTGGTGGGTGACGTCGGTGAAGGTTCCGTCGTGATTATTGCGATAGAGCGCTGGGTAGGACTTGGGCCCACCGTGCCCAGGCCAATTCATGGAGTTGACGAAGAGGATATCCTGCCAGCCGTCGTTGTTGTAATCGATGAAGCAGACGCCGCTGCCCATCGTCTCAGGCAGATATTTCTTTCCGAAGGCTCCGCTATCGCGGACGAAGCGAATTCCCGCCTGCTCCGTGATGTCCGTAAAGTGGATCGGACCGAAGGGCCGTTCTGCAACGGTGGCAGGGGGTGTACCAGTGCGCACGGCGAGCGAGTGCTGCGGGCTGGACGGTTTCTCCGCGGTCGGAGTCTTCGATTTGCAGCCGCAGGTTAGCGCGGCAGCCGCGAGCATCAGGTCAAGTGTGGTCTTTCGCAAACGAGAATTCAAGCGCAGTCCTTCAGGGAATAGGTTGCTGCGCTATTTCGGCGGCAGCCAAAGGAACAGGAGTTTCGGCCGAAACTGGTTTGCCCCGGCGGGAATTAAGCCACATCTCGATGAGTATTGCGATCGGCCCAACCCAGAACAGGGCATACAGTTCGGCGTAGACGCTCTGATCGAGCCGGAAAAACATTTCGAGAAGGGCCACGAGAAAAGCTACGATGCACTGTCCGCGTTTGGATCGCACTGTCGTTTTGGGGTCCGTGATCATGAAGAAAATGAAGAGCTGATATTCGGGGCCGGTAATTGGGGAGACCTCCGACAGCCACGGCTCATGAATGAGCCAGGAGCGGATCACGGCAAGGACCAGAAACGAGATTACATAGGTTGCGCTGATGTGGAAACGGCGCAGGCGCCAGATAATCACTGAGCCGAGTACCCAGATCACGACCATCGACCATAAGTCATTGCCCCATTGAATGCTGAGCATCGCGACCGTGGCAGGCAGCAAGAAGAGCATCATACTGATGCCGAAATTCGAGGGGTTCCAGAGATGGCGGCCTCTGAAGCGCAGCACGTATTTCGAGGTGATGGCGAGGGCGGCGCCAACTGCGTACGGCCAAAACGCTGGGGAGCGCACAAGAATTCCAACGCTGATGCCCGTGATGTAGGCGCTGGCTACGTTCAGCCATTTGCCCATGAAGATGCGCCCGAGAATCAACTCGATTGCGATTGCCGTTGCGATGGCAAGCAGAGTCCTCTCGTAGCTCTCCAGAATGCCGTAGGAAAGCTGCCCTGCAAGCAGGATCAATGTGATGAAGACCGGTGGCACATAGCGGTTGTCGAGCGAGAGCCACGTCTTCCACCGTCGCTTTCCCGACGCTGCGGATGCGGAGTTAGGGATCGGGGCCTGGCTCACTGCGCCTCCGTGATGTGACAAATCTGATCGGGTTTCAGGTCCGTGAGCGTCTGCACAGTTCCCGACGGCCAGTGAATCACGGCCTTCTCAATATGCGGCTGTTTCCCAAGCCCGAAATGTAAGCGGAGGTCATTCTCCGCAGCGAATCCCGAGCCCCCCGAAACTTCCTGAAGCTGTTTTTCACCGTTCCAGTAAAGTGTAAGTTCGGCGCCGATGGCATCGCGATTGCTCTTGGTGCCTTCCAGGCTGAACTCAATCCATTTTTCTGCCGGGTCCACGTGGTTCTTGTAGATCAGCAGCGGGCCATCTTGATTTGCAACCACTACGTCGAGTGCCCCATTGTTCCAGAGGTCGCCCACGGCAACGGCGCGCCCATCGTGCCGGTCGGTCACGCCGACGTCGTGCGCCACGTCCTCAAACTGCCCGGATCCGTCATTGAGCCACACTCGCTTTTCCTGGTAACCGGAAAGACTTCGCCCGTTGAAGGCCGGCCAGTTCTTCGCATCCCCGATGATCGTGCTGTTGCCCGCCGTGACCTTAGCAAAGTCATACCAGTAGCTTCGATTAGGGTCGGCCGAAATATAGCCGTTAGTAAGGAACAGATCGAGATTGCCGTCATTGTTGAGGTCAGCGAACTGCGCGCCGAAGCTCCAACCCCCAAGTTCCACACCAAGCGCATTGGCCATGTTGGTATACTGCGGTGCGCTCCCTGCGGTTCCATTCTGGGGCACCCAGAGATTGTTGCCCTGAATCAGGATTCCGGGTTCCGAGATATTGGAGACATAGATAGAGAACTTATTCTGATTGAAGACGTCGCCAAAGGCGACGTTCATGCCGCTTTTGGGCGCGTAGCCAACGCCCGCATCTTTGCCCACCTCATGGAAGCGCTTGCCGTCGTAAATGTACAGTTCGGAGACGCCATAGTCGTTGGCGACAAAGAGATCGGGATAGCGGTTTCCGGTGAGGTCTGCGGCGCCAGAAGCCAGGGCCCAGCGGCGGCTCGTGATCCCAAGCTTTGCGCTGACCTCCGCGAATCGTCCTCCTCCAAGATTGCGGAACAGGTACTTCCGCCCGCCGTTGCTGGCATACTCAAAGCTGTCGGGCATGATTTTAGTGGTTTTCAGGTGCCAGAGATCGATGTCTTCGTTGTAGTACCCGCCGACGAAGAGATCGAGCCGGCCATCGTCGTCGTAATCGAACCACAGGGCGGTATTGGCATTCATCCACTCTGGCAAACCCGCTTGTTCAGAGACATCGGTGAAGCCGTGACCATGATCGTTATGGAAGAGCATGGGCTTGCCCCATTTGATGAGAAACAGATCGGGGTAGCCATCGTTGTCATAATCTCCCCACACCGCGCCCATGGAAACGCCAGTGCCGGGCTGATTGACGTTCGCGATGCCAAGCTCTGGCGCAACATCGGTGAAGGTTCCATCCTGGTTGTTGCGGTAGAGGGCATTCAAGCTGCCCTCGCGGCTGTTGGTGACATAGATATCGGGCCAGCCGTCGCGATTGTAGTCGACAATGGAAACCGATGCGCCCATCGACGCGATCTCGGGCATAATTGCCGAGAGCTTTGGATCCAGCACCGGGGCCTGATGAATAAAGTGGGTTCCCGCCTGCTTTGAATCTTCCGTGAAATAGAAGCCATAACGCGCGAGCGCTGCTTTGGCGTCGAACTTACCGTCCGCATCCTGGCGCCCTGTCGATCTCCGGGTGAGAATGACGGGGACAGAAATCAGTCCTGCGAAGAACAGGATGAGGATGATGCGCGGAATGGAGATACGTTTCATTGACCGGGCGAACTCCGCAGGGCATTACCGAAACGATTGGGTGTTATATAGCGCGTTTGATAGTTTTCCCAGTCCTCAGGATGATGGCGGTAAACCCATTCGTCCTCCAGGGGCTTGGGCGGTGAGTCATAGATGCGTCGTGCGTGATACGGCAACGGGCGAACGGTCGCCGAGTCGACCGAGTTATAGTCGCCATCCTTGACCCAGCCGTCTCCCGCAATCACATAGTCGCGCACCCATCCTGAGGGTGGCGGAGGGAGAGCGGGAAAGCGCAGAGACAACTCGTCGCCGGCGTTCATGATCACGTAGCGATCGTCAATCCTTGTCAGCAGAGGCCGGACGTCTCCATACCGGGTGTAATAGCCGGCGAGGTCGCTCCAGATCTGCGTTGTGGCCATCAAATGGTTGTAATCCGGAATCTCTGGAGATGACACATTGGCTTTATGAATGACCGCGTAGCCGCGATAGTGCAAATCGGCGTAGGACGGCGCCAGGTGCGTAATTCTTAGGGGTGTGTTGGGACGTCCTTGCGCCCACTGAATCTGATCCCAGTAAATCTCGAGATTCGTGCTCAGGCGTATGCGCTTTGTCTCGCCCGCATGGAATTGACCCGTCAGGTCGATGAGGCAGGTCTTGTTGCGTCCCTCCGGGAAGCCGAGATTGGGCCTGACTACGTGCCAAACGCCGTGTGCGTCTTCAATCGAGAGACTGAGCGGTTTCGGCCGCTCGTGATGCCCCTGGCCCATTGCCACATTAACGGTCGAGTCAGATGGATGCAGCCAGCCTTTGGCGATCAGATAGAGCGGACCGGAGGTGGGAACATCGGCGCCCAGGTCGATCTCCACGTAATGGTCGCGCGTAACTCCCTGATATTGGCCGAGACCAAAATTGTCGAGATAGTGGCCGTCGAGCGAGCTTAAGGTTTGAGTTACATCATTGCCATTGTCATCGATGGCGCGAGCTATGGAATGCGGCGTGCCCGTCGCAGTTACGGCGAGCTTTACGGGAGGAACGACATATCGCTCGTCTGTAAAAACATCTGTCCCTCTGGGATGATCGACCACCATGAGCGAGAGGTAATCGTAGTAGTAAGTTTCCCACAACTCGCCGGTGATTCGCAGGTCGTAGTATCCACTCCGCGGAACCAGTTCGTCACCCGGTATCTTGTACCACTCCGTTGTGGCGGCAATGGCCGCGCTGCCGATGGCATTAATGCGGAGGCCGATGGCCGAGCCCCAGGGTACTGTGTCCATGACAAAGTTCATCCGCTTGCCATTCCAGGCGAACAGGAAAGGGCAGGAACCCTTTAGGCGTTGCTCTGTGAGCACCTCCTGATCGGCCTTGAGCGCGAATTCGGCGCTTACCGTGCCATTGGGCCACTCAATGCGGGCAACATCCGTTTGCGAATGGGTTCCGAGGCCAAAGTGCAGTTGAGGGCCTGTAATTGGAAGGGTCTGCGTGAGCAGTGCGGACCGGATTTCAACTTCGCCGCCAATGCCGAACGAATTTACACGCTGATCACCGGTGGCCTGTCTTGCGCGCGGGCGAATGGTCTGCCAGTGATAGCCCTTCGTGCCGTAGCTCAGATCTTCGCGCGGCTGGCCATCGGTGGTGAGACCCAACAGCGCCAGCCGTCCGTCATCGCGCACATCGGCGAGACTGAAAACCTGCGACGCACCAAGGGGATGATCGAGCAAGTGGAAGTTTCCCGATGTATCGGCGAGCCAGATGAGAGCTCCCGCTGCCCGATTCTCCGCAGGCGAAACCTGGCCAAGCAGCAGATCAATGGCCCCGTTATTGTCGATATCCGCGGCCTGGAGGCGAACCTCGCCTGCCAGATTTACGGCGGGATCCGGTACGGCTGCGAGCGTGGAGGAAGACCAGCCTGCATCGTTTGCCCAAGACAGCCGCGCGATCTTTCCGTCGGAATGAACAGCAATCAGATCCAGTACTCCGTCGCCGTTCACATCCGCGACGGTGATTGCCCTGACTGAGGTGAACTCCGGAGGCACGGCCCGTTCGACAAATCGCCCCGCGCGCTGGTTGAAAAAGACGTGTAGCTTTCCTGAGCCGTCGAGAAGCGCAACATCAGGAGTGCCGTCTCCGGTAAGGTCGGCCCAAACAAACTGGCGTATCCCGGAGATTCCCGTGAACGGATGGATGGCGGTGAACGTGCCATCTCCATTGTTACGCAGCACAGTTGGAACGCCGGTGGTCTGGCCTGCGACGATATCGAGGTCGCCGTCGGCTTCAATATCGACGGCCCAGGCTCCGGTGTAGGCTGCGTCGATGACCGATTTGGGCAGCAGGGTGCTCGCAGTCACATCGATAAAATCCGTGGGACTGTCCTGCCGCATGAAGTGAATGCCCCCAGCCCCAGCAAGAACCAGGTCGGTCTTGAAATCGTAGTTAAAGTCGAGGGGTAGGATGCCCTCCGGAGTGGGTGCGACGGCTCTGGGTCCCCCAGGAAATGAAAAGCTCGCACCGGTCGAGAGGCGAACCTGCCGCGCATTGGCAACAGCAACCGTGGGCGCACCCTGCCCGTTGAGCGAAAACGCCCCGGTCCAGTTCCAGTGCTCGATACCTTCTTTGCTGCCCGCCATCGGGACGGCTTGAGGATCGAAGCGGATCGCGGTATCGGCGGGCGCAGGCGTCGCACTCGGCGAGGGAAGACGCAGAAACCGCGTGAAGGGCTGCGCCTGATCGTCGGGCGGAAGCATGATTGCAGACAGACTTACGCGGAATGCCGGAACCTGCATGAGAACATTGCGCAGAAAGACGCTGCGCAGGGCAGCCGCATGGGGGTCGGTGCTGGATGCTGTCGCTTGCAACGAGGCCAACTGCTGTTTCACGTCGGGCGGCCATGCGGCGCTCTGCGCAGCAATGCGCTGGACTGTGGAGCGAAGGGTAGCCGCATCTCCACGTTTGGCAGAGATGCGGCTCAGCTCCACGAGCGCTGCGAGATTATCGGGCCGCGCCACAAGGATTTGTTCGATGAGCTGCTGAAATTGCTCTTCGCTGCCAGCGGCCCCCTGCCGCTCGATGGCGAGCGCGAGCGCGTAAAGGGCGCGAGGAGCTTCAGAGTCGAGACTGACCGCTTTCCGATAGTTATTGATGGCCGCTTGAGAATCGCCGCGCTCGCTATTGAGAAGGCCAAGGAGGAAATAGATTTGACCGTTCCGTGGAACGAGCTTCAGGGCGCTGTTGAATCGGTTGGCCGCAGGATCGAAGTTCCGCTGACGCAATGCGAGAATTCCCCAGTCAGCCCACGCAGCAGGCTCACCCGGAGCGATTTGCGTTGCCTGCCGGAGGCTCGCGTCTGCCAAGACATCGTTGCCAACCTGGAGGGCTGACACTCCGATGTAAAAGGCCGAAACAAACTGCCCGTACGCTGTGGAGGAAGGAGCGGGAAGACCGCGGTGCAGGTGGCAGCCGGTGAGAAACAGTCCCGCAGCCGTCAGAATGGCGGTTGCGGCCTTGGCTGCTCGTTGTCTTGGTCTACTCGAACGGCTCTTCATCATTCTTAAAAATATAGATCGGAAAAATTGCCCCGAACCTGCCGAAGCTACACAGCGGATCCTGCGGCTTCGGCTGGATTGCAGGGAAACATCCCGGGCATTTGCGCACGACTGCACGGGTTCACGCTGGGGGAAGAACTCCTCTGAAGTTGCAAAAGTTCAGTCTATCGCCACACCGGTCAATTTACGTAGCAGATTGAGCTTACGTAGCAGATTCAGCAGTTGTCCTGCGTCTCTGGTTGGAACAAGAGGTCCACCTTTCGATGGAGTCTGGGATACGACGGCTCTCCGCGTGTCACCCCCCCGGTGAAGATGTGTTTTCTTAGCCACTCCATCGAAAGGTCGAGAGAGCGGTCGATCGATTGGGGATTGCGTAGGGTCTATCCAATTGGAAATAATTGGTGGGCTGATTCCCCATGCAGCACGAGCACCCCTTGCGTGCATCAGCCAATCTGCACGGCACCTAATCCGGTTGTGAACTGAATCTTTAATTCCTCAATTCAGCCTTGCCGCTGGAGGCAGAAGCTACGTTTGAGCGCACGAGACCGCTTAGGTCAGGAGATGACGTCGTGAGGCAAAAGGCATCTTTGTTCTCGGACACGAGCCACGCGCTTGCATTCTGGGCCGGCTCCCTGGCAGTGACCGTCGGCGTCCTGCTGCACATGCCCATGTTCCTCATGGGACGCTACACCCACTGGAAGCTGGCGGGCATGCCGATGGGTACCCCGATGCTGATCGGCATGGGTCTCATCGTCGCCGGAACAGGGGCGACGGCCTACGGCTTGATCCCACGCCGGACGAAGACGGCTGTCTTTGAGGAGATTGCGCCTCCGGAAGACGCTCCGCTGACACGGGCACATTGGTTACAGATCGCTCTGCTCAGCATCGCTCTGATTATCGATGTGATGAAGCCGGCAACCCTTGGCTTCGTAGTCCCCGGTATGCGCGTCGAGTACGGCCTGACCTTCGCACAGGTCGCCGTTCTGCCATTTTCCGGACTACTCGGCACCACCATCGGATCGTTCATTTGGGGCACTCTGGCCGACATGTACGGACGAAGAGCAACGATTCTGCTCGCGGCCATTGTCTTCATGGGCACCTCCATCTGCGGAGCGATGCCCTCCTTTGCCTGGAACATTGCCATGTGCTTCCTCATGGGGCTCGGCGCGGGTGGCATGCTGCCGGTGGCCTACGCCTTATTGGCGGAGATTATGCCGACCCGTCATCGCGGCTGGTGCCTCGTGCTGGTGGGCGGCATTGGCGCCATCGGGGGCTATTTCATCACCAGCAGCCTCTCCGCCCTGCTGCAGCCGTATTTCGGCTGGCGCATTATGTGGCTGCTCGGTCTCCCAATTTCGGCGATCCTGATTGTGGTCAGCCCTCTCCTTCCCGAATCGGCTCGGTTCCTGCAAAGCATGGGGCGTCTGCAGGAAGCGCAAGAGACGCTGGCGCGATTTGGAATTACCATCGATACGTCTGCTCCGAAACCTGCCGCGCCCCGGCCGATTCCTGCGGCCTCCCCTGTTCGGCTTCGCAGCCTCCTCGGTCTGACCGGCGCGCTAACCGTCACGGCCTTGTGTGTGGGTTTCGTGAATTTCGGGGTGTTGCTGTGGCTGCCGGGCAGCCTGATGCATGAAGGGCGAAGCATGGGCGCGGCCAGCAAGCTCATAGCGCGCTCCACGCTCATTGCTGCGCCCACCATTCTCCTGGCGTCGTGGCTCTACAGCGTCTGGAGTACCAAGCGCACTCTGATTCTCTCTGTCCTCGTCACGACGCTTGGACTGGTGGCGATTTTGCTGCGAGATACCGCAGGCATCTCTTTGCTTTCCAATCCGGTTCTTCCCGTAGTCCTGCTGATTGTCGGAACCAGCGGAATTGTCTCCATGATTCTTCCCTACTCCGCCGAAAGCTATCCGTTGCGGGTGCGCGGCCGCGCCACTGGCTGGGTTGCCGGCTTCAGTAAGGCCGGCGGTCTGGTTGCGCAGGGACTCGGTGCTTTGGCCTTGGTACCGGCACTGGGTGTCGCGGCAGGGGTGGTCGCCATTCCATGCACAATGGCGATTTTGATGCTGGCCGTTCTTGGCCATGAGACCCACGGGCGCGATCTGCGCGAGTTGGAAGGAGCGACTTTGACAAGCGAACTTGCGGAGGTTGGTTCGGATTGACAGCGAGAGCCTTTGGCAATCTGTGCGGCGAGGCTCAACCGCATGCGAATGCACCTCGCCCCGTTACAAAAAGGGATCGGGAGGCGGTCCGCCTACCCCCCAAAATGCCCCCATAAAGGATGGCTTCTAGGCTACCATTCTGGACCACTTTTGGCGCTGAATTGTTCTGGAATCAGGGCATTACGAAAGGAACAGGCGTTCCATTTTGGTCTTCTCTAAACCCTTTTGGAAGATATTCTGGCTGCCCCCCAGGGATTCGAACCCCGATATGCTGATCCAGAGTCAGCTGTCCTACCATTGAACGAGGGGGCAACAAGCGCGATTCGCGGCTCCGGCGAGACACCCTGATCTCTCACGCAGCACAGCGGCACGCCATCCTATTCATCATACTTGGCGCCTCCGCCATCGGGCAACCTGGAGGCCGGTGCGTTGCAACCGACTGGCATTAGGGGTAAGAAATAGTCGGATGTATCGTGGCGAGGGAATGTTGCGAGCACTGCGGTGTTTGTTGCGCGGGCATTCTTTTCCTATCGGACAAGTGTCGCGACCGGTGGCGCCGGCCCTCGACATGCGCCGGCCATCAACACGATTGTTGCGTGCGTCGTCGCCGGCAGCGCGGCCCTGACATCTTCCTTAGCGATCCCTGCAAATTTCGCAGCGCCACACCCTTCACATTCCTCGCCGCATCGCTGACGATCCTCTTTTTTGGGCCGGGATGGTTTGCATTGGACAAATTGTTACAACGCAAATTTCTGTCTGATGGCCTATCCTGAAATCGCAATGAACATGTTTGAAATTCTTACCGCGGCGGAGATGCAGGCTTGCGATCGGGCGACGACCGAGCACTTTGGCCGTCCATCTTTTGACCTGATGCGGGCCGCGGGTAGAGCAGTGGCGGATTTCGCGCGGGCTCAATTTCCCGGCGCTCGGCGGGTGACCGTACTTTGCGGACGCGGCAACAACGGTGGAGATGGAATGGTGGCTGCGCGGCTGCTTGCCGATGCCGGGTTGGAGGTAACTACGCTGTTGCTGGGCGCGCCGGAGAAGCTGGCGGGCGATGCGGGTCAGGCCTGGCGGGAGCTGGCTGAATCGATGCGCGCTCCGGTGCGCGCTGCGGTGCACGTATTGACCGATGCAGAGGAACTGGAGCGGCACAACGACGCGTTGGGGGCGGACCTGCTGATCGATGCGCTCCTGGGCACAGGGTTCAAGCAGCCTCTCAAGGGACTGACGCTTGCAACCATCCAGTGGGCGCGGGCAAGCCGCGCGCCGGTTCTGGCTGTCGATCTGCCTTCCGGATGGCCGGCCGATGCCACCAGCGCAACGCTGGACGCTCCGGTGCTTGCGGCCGATGCCGTGGTTACCTTTACGGCTGCAAAACCTGCACATGTTTTTGGACAACTCACTCGCCACTGGGATCAGCCCATCGTGGTGGCGCCGATCGGCTCGCCGCAAGAGGCCGTCGTCTCGGAGTCAAAGCTTGCCTGGGCAGGCGCATCGCTGGCCCTGGTGCAGGGGCGGCGCGTCACTGAGTCCAACAAGGGCAACTTCGGGCACGTGCTGGTGGTGGGCGGCAGCTTTGGGTCAGCGGGCGGAAAATCGGGTGCGCCAGCGATGGTAGGGATGGGAGCGCTACGCGCTGGTGCTGGTCTGGTAACGGTTGCAGTGCCCGAGCCGGCCCTCATGCCGGTGGCGTCATTCGCGCCCGAACTGATGACATGGCCTTTGGCGGCAACCGCGGAGGGTCACATTGCTGCCAGCAATCTTGCCCCTGAACAGATTGCCTTGATCACGGCGGGGAAGACGGTTCTGGCCATCGGGCCGGGACTGGGGCAAAGCGCGGACACTGTCAAGTTCACCACCGGGTTGCTTGCCGCCACGCAGATGCCGGCTGTGATCGATGCCGATGCGTTGAACATTCTTGCTCAGAAGCCGGTGCTGCTGGCGAAACTGGCCAAGGGCCGCACCCTGGTGCTCACGCCGCATCCTGGGGAGATGGCGCGGCTGGCGGGCATCAGCACGGCCGCGGTGCAGGCGAACCGGCTGAAGGTGGCGCGCGATTTTGCTCAGCACATGGGTGTGATCCTGGTCCTCAAGGGCGCGCGCACGCTCATTGCGCGTCCCGATGGCCGCGTGGCCGTGAACACCAGCGGCAATCCCGGCATGGCCAAGGGCGGCAGCGGCGATCTGCTGACCGGGATTGTGGCCGGCGTGCTGGCACAACACCCGGATGAGCCCGCCCGGGCCGTTGAGGCGGCTGTTTGCCTGCATGGGCTGGCGGCGGATTTCGCCGTGCGTGCGGCGGACGAGCACACCCTGCTGGCCACGGACAGCCTGGGCTGGCTGGCGCGGGCATTTCGGTACCCGGCTTTCCACTTCCGCGAAACCGGCTCCAGCAGGTATGTTTGCTTGCAGGGAACCTTTTGAACGGCGAACCAGAGCTTGTAAGGTGCATCGAATCGGAATGGGCGAGGGCAGGGAATGACTGAAGCTGCACCGGCTGCACAAGGTAAGGTTCACGAATTCAGCACGCACAGCGGCGCCGACACCATTGAAGTGGGCCGCCAGCTTGCGGGTCTGCTCAATCCTCCGCAGTTGTTGCTGCTGCGGGGCGATCTCGGCACCGGCAAAACGACGCTGGTGAAGGGGATCGCGCAGGCTCTGGACGCGGCCGAAACCGATGAGGTGACCAGTCCCACCTTTACCCTGATCCACGAATATGAAGGCATGCGCAATGACCATCCGGTGAAGCTCTACCACCTGGACGTGTATCGCCTGGAGAGCGAGCGGCAACTGGAGACGCTGGGTCTGGACGAACTGCTCACACCGGACGCGTTGGTGCTGGTGGAGTGGGGCGAAAAGTTCAACAGCATCCGCAAGCGCGCTACCGGCGAGGTTCTCATTACCTCAGAAGGTGGCGATGCCCGCAAGATCACGGTGACGCTCAAGCAAGGCTGAGGGATCGCTATGTCGCCGTTCGGGCGCTGCCTGGCAGCAGCTATGCTGGTCGCATGGATCTTCGCCGCATTCCCAAAGTAGAGCTGCATCTTCACCTTGATTGCTCGTTGAGCTACCGGGCCGTCTCGCGGCTGGCTCCGGAGGTGACGCCGGAGGAGTATGCGCGCGACTATGTGGCTCCGGCGCGCTGCGCTAATCTCGCTGATTTCCTGTCGCGGGCGCCCAAAGGATTCCAACTGATGCAGTCGGAGCCATCGCTGCGGCTTGTGGTCGAGGATCTTCTTGAGCAGCTTGCGGAAGATGGAGTGGTGTATGCGGAGATTCGCTTTGCGCCTCTGCTGCATACTGCACGGGGCATGACGCCGGAACAGGTGGTCGCGGCGGTGGAGCGCGCCTTGGAACAATATGGCCGCGCGGCGGGTATCGAGGCCAACGCGATTTTGTGCACGCTGCGGCACTTTAATGAGGAACAGAGTTTAGAGACTGCGAAATTGACGGAAAAGTTTCGTTGCAGCCGCGTCGTGGCGCTCGATCTTGCGGGCGATGAGGCTGGCTATCCTGTAGACGCGCACCTTGCGGCCTATCGGTGGGCTCGCGAGCGAGGGCTGTTTCGCACTGCCCATGCCGGCGAGGCCTGCGGTCCTGAGAGCGTGTGGCAGACGCTTCGGATGCTCGATCCGCAGCGCATTGGCCATGGAACGCGCAGTTACGAGGACCCGCTGCTGGTGGAGCATCTGTGCCGGAAGGGCATTCATCTCGAGCTTTGTCCGTCGTCGAACGTGCAGATCATTCCATCCATCGCAAGCTGGGCTCATCATCCCATCGACCGGCTCTACAAGGCCGGTGTGGCCCTGAGTGTGAGTACGGATTCGCGCATGTTGACCCCGGTTACGCTCACCGGGGAATACGAGCGTTTGCAGCGCACCTTTGGGTGGGGCGGGGACGATTTTCGACAGGTGAATTTGATGGGCATGAACGCCGCGTTCGCCGCAGATGCGGTGAAGGAGCGATTCAGGACGCGATTGATGGCGGGCGTGTAGATCAAGATGTGTAGATGAAGGGACGGGCAGGGATCGCGAAGACAACAAGGAATTTATGGAGCAGGGAATCAGAATCCCATGATGTTGTAGCCGCAATCTACGTAAATGGTTTCGCCGGTAATGGCGCTGGACAGATCGCTGGCCAGGAACAGGGCCGCGCCGCCGACTTCGAGCTGATCTACGTTGCGCTTCATCGGAGCGCGATCGGCTGCAGCCCTGAGCATGTCGCCAAGGGCGCCGATGCCGCGAGCGGCGAGAGTCTTGATGGGCCCGGCAGAAATTGCGTTGACGCGAATGTTCCGGGCGCCGAGGTCGGAGGCCAGGTAGCGCACGCACGCTTCCAGCGAAGCCTTGGCCAGCGCCATCACATTGTAGTTGGGAACCACTTTCTCCGCGGCGTAATAACTGAGTGTCATCACGCTGCCGCCTTCGGTCATCAGCGGCGCTGCGCCGCGGGTCACGGCGATGAGCGAATACACGCTGACGTCGTGCGCAATGCGGAAACCATCGCGGCTGGTGTTGAGGAACGCGCCGCGGAGATCTTCGGCGGGCGCGTAGGCCACGGCGTGGACGAGGACGTCGAGCTTGCCGTATTTCTCCTTCAGCGCGGCGAACAGAGATTCGATTTCGGCGTCGCTCGATACGTCGCACTGGAAACCGCTGGCGCCGGGGAGCTCGTTGATCAGGTCTTCGGCCTCGGCCTTCATGCGCTCGTTCTGGTAGCAGATGGCCAGGGTGGCGCCGGCCGCATGCAGTTTTTGGGCGATGCCCCAGGCGATGGAACGCTTGTTGGCCAGCCCGAAGACTACGGCCGTTTTGCCTGCCAAATCGATCATTCTGTCTTGATGCCTCCGAGAATCTGCAAAAGAGGGAACAGCGGGATTGCGGCGGTTTTCAGAGTTTCAGAATAACAGAGTGAAACCGTTTCAATTCATGCGTCAACCGCCCAGATCGACGAGTTCGACACGGCCCACGGGCTGGCCGAGAAAGCGCGACCCCAGGCGTTCGAACTTGTCCACGGAATCGGTGGCAAAGCAGCGAATCTGAGGCGGCGGATGTTCGCCTGTGGCGGGCACAGCGCGCCCGTAATAACGCCGCGCAGCCGTTTCGGCAGTGGACTCGGCGGAGTCGATAACCTGCATGTTGACGGGGGCAATCTGCGCGATGATCTGCTCAATCATCGGACGCAGCAGCGGGTAGTGTGTACAGCCGAGGAGCAGAGTGTCGGGATTAAGGCTACTGGCTCGCGCCGCGGCCAGAAGCTCGTCGAGATAAATCCGGATCACTTCCGAGGTGATGGCATTGTCCGTCCAGCCTTCCTCCACCAGCGGAACCAGCAGCGGGCAGGCCTTCTCAAATGCGCGCAGGCCCTGCGCCAGGCACGCAGCCGTGTAGGCGTGACTTTGAACGGTGGCATCGGTGGCGATGACCAGGACGTCGCGGGTCCTCGACGCGGCCCGCGCGGCGGCAGCGCCCGGCTCGATCACGCCCAGCACCGGAACCGAAGGCACAGCCTCCTGAATGGCGTCGAGAGCCAGCGCGCTTGCGGTGTTGCAGGCAATCACCAGGAACTCCGCGCCCTGCTCTTGAACCAGGAACCGCGCGCTCTGTGCAGCATAGCGGGCAATGGTGCGGCGGGACTTGGAGCCATAGGGCAGGCGCGCCGTGTCACCCAAAAAGGCAAAACTTGCATGTGGCAGCCGATTCAGCAGGGCGCGCAGCACGGTCAGGCCGCCAAAACCCGAATCAAAAACACCGATCGTAGGGGTCACTTGTTCCACTATAGTTTCTCTTTGCGTACCGTGTCGCGGGGCCTCATGAGCCGGGACACTCTCTCTCACGATCCATGGCTCTGGAGATATGCATTCAATTCCTGGCCCGCGCTCGGAACTGTGCATGTTCCTGGACGCTGCAGCAGGCACATCTTGCCCCAGCACTGTGTCTGCGCAAAGCCTGCCGGGATCGGCTCTGTGCTGCGCGGTGCGATAAGCGCATTGAAGAGGGGCGCGTCGCTCACCAGTTCCGCGTCGCTCCCCACCGGGATAATGGGCACATTGCGATGAAGGTGCGCGTAGCCTCCGGAGTCGGACCATATTGCGCCATAAATGCCCACTCCGCACAATCCGCCGTCGTGGCTGAGACCATCGAATGCCGCGGCGCCCCAGCGGGTGGTGTACCAGCGGGCGCAGAGGTCCGTCAGCGTGGCTGAAGACAGGAGAAGAGCCGTCACGCCGATGGCCACAACCCATTTGGGATTGTCCAGCAAGCGAAATCCGCCCTTGATCTCGGCGAGAAGATCGACGATCCCCATCGAAGCCAGGGTGATGGCCGGGGCCAGGATCGGATAAATAAACCGGACTTCCTTGTGCGCAATCACGCTGTGCGAAACGATGATGATGGCGCAAAAGATGGCCAGAAACGGGCTTCGCCGCGCGCCGTGAAAAAGCAGCAGAACAGCGGGCCCGACCAAAACCACGACAATCAACAGGTACCAGTACCAGGGTTGAGCCGGGAATATCGTGCCACGGCCGTGCATATTGGCCGCAAAGTACCCGATGAACGACTGCCATGGATAGGACCACGTGATCCAATCGACGGCCCCGAAGAGAAGCACTGGAACGGAGACTCCCGCGGCCACAATTGGAAGCCGCTGACGCCAACGGGGATAGCAGAAGTAGAGCAGCGCATACGCCAGGGCAGGCAGCAATTGAATCCGCAGGCAGGCGGCCGTTCCGCACAGCAGCGCGGCCAGAAAGAGCCGCTTTCGCTCGCCCAGCTTTTCGCCGTACACGCCCAGGTAGAGGCCGGGCAGCAGGACGTGCGCGGCAACCACTCCAGTCATTGCCTTGGGCGCAAAGTAAACCAGCCCGAAGTAGAAGGAGCAGGCCACCGCCGCGACCATGGCTGCGGGTGTACCGCTGGCGCGCCTGGCCCACGCGTAGCCGAACCACACTGCGGTCAGTGAGATCAGGGACAAGACGATCGCCGTTGCCAGCAGATACCCCGATGAACCGGAGCCGAGCCAGGCGGAACTGCGCATGATCGCGGCCAGGAAGCTGGGGAAAACCCAGGAGCGAATACCGAGCCGCCACTCCCAGGAGATGGCGCCGTAGCCAAAGGCCAGCCGGTGAGCAGGCTCGAGAGTTTGAAAAATCTCGTCTGGATAGAAGACATTGGGGGCCGCGAGCGCCAGCCCCATCCGCGCGGCGAGAGCGGAGCCGAGCAGTGCGGTCCAGGCCAAAAACTTGCGCTTACCGGTCACGGCTGGCCGCCTCCGGTGATGATCGGAGATTCTTCGGCCAGGTACGTGCTGGTCAGGTCGGCGTGGCCCGCCAGCGTGGCGCGCGGCTGGCCGTCAACCAGAAACCGCACTTCGGTGATCTGCGGCAAATTGGCGTGCAGTGTCGAGCAGATGGAAAGGATGGTCAGGGTCTCGGTTTCAATGCCGCTCGGATGGTTGTCGGCGAAGGCGCTGGTGAGGTTGACGACGGCGAGCTCGGGACCGGAGTCGGGGCTTGCTTCAGGCGAGCCCGCCTGGGTCGCAGAGGCGACGCCCTTTGCCGGCAGAAGAAAGACATTGGCAATGGACTGCGCACCACCGGGAACCGGGTGAGCCGCGCCGGAAGCGGCGTAGAGATCGAGCAAACGGCCCAGCACTGCGCGCGCCCGGCCGGTGGACCCGGGGGGCAGCGGGAGCGCCAGCACGCGGGATTCGAGCGAATCGTCCTCGTCGTTGGCCACCATGAGCGTGGCCTGCTCTACCGGCGCCACTTCAGGGGCGCGCGTGGGCGCTGAATCCGCGCCCGCCAGCAGGCGCTCGTGGGCCCGGTCGCGGAGATGCCATAAGACTCCGCCCATCACCGTGGAAGCCACTAACAGAATGACAAAGAGCACGGCCTGATGGCGGGGGATCATGGATTTTGTCCCTCCGGCGGGCGGTCATTGCCCGCTGGCGCGGCTGAGCGCCACTCCAGCAGCCCGGCGGCGATAGCATCGGCTACCTGCGCCTGGTAGGCGGAGTCTGCAAAATTCAGGGAATGGTCTGAGGATTGCGTGGGCTCCTGGGGTGCGACTTCAATAGCAACGGCGGGGCAGGTCATGCTGTCGATGGCGGGGAGCGTGGTGCGGCCGATGGTTACCTTGATCCCGGCATGAGTGAGAGCGGAGTTGAGGATTCCGGCCAGCGCGATGCTTTGGGGCACCCAGGCTGCCTGCGCAGTCTTCCAGGCGGCGAAGGTGCTGCGCGGGGCGGGCGCCAGCGAGGAGATGAACAGGTGAACCCCGGAGCCGGTCATGGCCGCATGAAGCGAGAGGCAGGCCTGCGCACCGGCATGATTGGCGATGGCGGCGCGTTGCGCGGAGTCGACGGCGATATCCGATTCGCGCGTGGTTACAACGCTCATGCCCCGCGCCTCCAGCAGGGAACGGAGACGGACACTGAATTCCAGGGTATAGGTCTTCTCCGGTTCCGTGCTGCCATCGGCGGCCGTTAGCCTGGCTCCGGCATCGTCGCCGCCGTGGGCGGCATTGAGCACGGCGACGAACCGGGAAGATGGAGCCGCCTGGGACTGGCCGGGCGTGCGGCCGGAAAGCAGAAATACGCACAGCGCCGCGGCGCAAACAATGCGGAAAAAGAGCCGGCGGAATGGGGCACGGAGGCTTGTGGCGCGGGTCACCAACGCCAGGCGAGGCATCCGCTTACTCCAGCGCATAAATGGCGAGGCCGCTGAGCAGCTTGGGATAAAAGTCGGTCGATTTTTGGGGCATGACTTCGCCTGCGAAGGCGACCTCGCGCAGCTGATCCATGGTGACAGGTTTGGTGAGGAACGCTATGTCAGCCTCACCGCGGCGAACCTGGTCGACGGCTTCTGCGGCATCGCGCAGGTAACGCAAGTTGGTTTGCTCGCGAACCTTTTCCGCATCCAGGCCCAACACGCGATCCAGCAACAAGCAATGGAGCTGGGTGAGATCGAGTTGCCGCTGCCGCTCAGGCGTGGCGACCAGGGCAGCAGCCACGGCATCCGGCTTTGACTGGAGCAGAAGCGCGCCGGAGCGGGTGACTGCGACAAATGCCGTGCCCGCTTGCGCCTTCAGCGACTCCACAAGAGTTGCGGCGTCGGCATCGGGCAGCTCCGAAATGCCAAAAAATTCTCCCGCGGCGCGGGCAAAGGTGACCGGCTCAAAGTTGGCGAGTCCGTGGACCACCCGGTGGGTGGGCAGGATAACCAGGCCATCGGAATCCATATTCACGAAGGTCATCATCACGGCTGCTTCAGGGAAGGCGGGCTGGGGCAGATAGCTGGCGCTGTATTCCGGTCTCGCCGGGGCTTCGGCGCCGTTTCTGGCGGCGTATTCCGCGGCGTAGGGACGCGCGTAGTTCAATGCAGTTTCGTAGCGATGATGGCCATCGGCGATGATCAGCTTTTTGTCTTCCATGGCTGAGATGAGCAAGTTGAGAACAGCCGGATCGTTCACCCGCCATACCCGGTGCAGAACACCGTACTCGTCGGTCACTTCGGCATCCGCCGGGCCGTTTGACTCAAACAGAATGTTGTCCATGCTGCCCGCTGGATCGGAGTAGAGCATGAAAATCTGGCCGAAATGCGCGCGCGTGGCTTTGAGCAGATTGAGCCGGTCGCTCTTGGGCTTTGAGAGCGTTTGCTCGTGCCGGAAAACCACCTGTTCGGCGTATTCGCAGAGCTTTCCCAGGGCGATGAAGCCGCGGCGTTCCTTCACCACTGCGGATCCAGGCACGGTGAAGCGCTGCGAGTAGGCGAAGACGCACGGTTCCGCTTCCTGAACCAGGATGCTTCTGCTCGCGCCAGGCGCCAAAATCCCTGGCAGCGCGGGTATATACGCTTTCGCCTTTTTCGGCGTCAAAGAGTTCAGGCAGTCCGAGAATAATGCGGACCAGATTGTAAGGGCTGCGTTGGTAATACGCCTGCTGCATGGCAGGAGAGATTTTGTCGTAGGGCTGGGTGACAACGTCATCCAGGCGGACAGCGGCAGGATTGTAGCGCAACGCGCGGAACGGGTAGATGCGTGCCATGAAGGCGATATTGCTCCCCAATGCAGCGATTTTGGGCCCCGGGTTCAAGCTATCTGGGAAGTAACACCGGCGCCTTGTAAGCGTCTTTTCCCATTCCAGTTTCCTTGCGGGGTCTTGCACGCGACCCGCCGCGGAAAGAGGGGGCGGCAAAGTGGCCTTCAGACATACCCATCAGATGAACCGTTCAGGGTCGATTGTATCCCAGCGCCCGATAGAGCAGACGTTCTCAGGATGGCGGGCCAGGGGAACCGCATCGGCGGGCTGGGGCGGCGCGGCAGTGACGGCCCTTTTCGTGGTACTATCGCGAACAATCCCAGGGTGCCATGGCTTTGGGTGCAGCGTCATGAAGAACCTTCCCCTCCAGCACCACGCCTGGCCCGATGGGCACGGGTCAAGACGATTGCCTCTGTTGTGGCTCGGGGTGTGCTTGCTGAGCCTGATGCTGGGCGGCGCGCGCGCCGCCGCGCAGGAGACCAGCTGAACCAGGTGCACGTCAGCCCTCCGTCCAGTTCCAATGCTCCCACCGCCGAGCCGAAAGGTGCGGAAGCGGCGCCGGCAACCGGCAAAGACGCCCTGCGCCTCCACCCCGGATCATTCATCCGCATGAATGCAGACCTGGTGCTGGTGCCGGTTACGGTCACCGATCCCATGAACCGGCTGGTGACGGGGCTGGAGCAACAGGATTTCCAGGTTTATGAGAACAACGGCGAGCAGCGCATCAGCAGCTTTGCCAGTGAGGATGCGCCGGTTTCGATCGGCATTATTATGGACCTTTCCGGATCCATGGCGTCCAAACTGGTGCGCGCCAAAGAGTCGATTCTGCAGTTCATTAAGACCGCCAACCCGCAGGATGAGTTCTTCGTCATTGGGTTTAACGATCGCCCGGAACTGATTGAGGACTTTACCAGTTCCGTTGACGATATCGAGGCGCGGCTGGCCACGGTGCATGCCGGCCACCGGACGGCCTTGCTGGATGCGATCTATTACGGCATTGTGAAGATGAGAGAAGCAAAGCACGAACGCAAGGCGCTGCTCGTGGTTTCTGACGGCGGCGACAACCGCTCGCGGTTTACCGAAGGGGAAGTGCGCGCCAAGGTGCGCGAGTCCGACGTGCAGATTTACGCGATGGGCATCTTCGATCCCTATGCGCCGACGCCGGAAGAGCGGATGGGGCCGCAGCTGCTGGAAACCATCTGCGACGAGAGCGGCGGCCGCATGTTTCAGGTGGACGATATCGATGAGTTGAGCGACATTGCGGAGAAGATCTCCACCGAATTGCGTAATCAATATGTAATCGGCTACCGGCCGAGCGACCTGAACCGCGACGGCAAGTGGCGTAAAGTGAAAGTAAAGGTAAATCCACCGCCGGGACTGCCCCCTCTGACCGTCTATGCACGAACGGGCTATTATGCGCCACTTCAATAATTTAATACTCTCTGCCGCGCTTGTCCTGCTGGGGACTCCGACGCTGCTGCGGGCTACACCGCTGCCCCAACAAACCACCACTCCGGGCCAGACCCCCCCGCTGACTGTGGATACGGATCCCGATACGCTCCCCGGATACCGGACCTGCCGCCGCCAACGTCCCGTTGCAAAAACAGGGCAATGAAGGCTACGTGCTGAAGGCCAACGTGGATGAAGTGGTGCTGAACGCCACCGTCGTCAATGGCACGGAATTGGTCCAGAACCTGAACAAAGATGATTTTGAGATCTACGAGGATGGGGTCAGGCAGAACATCCTCAGCTTTCAGCACACCGATCTGCCGGTTTCGATCGGCCTCGTGATCGACAACTCCGGATCCATGTACAGGAAGCGGCCGGCGGTGAACAAAGCGGCGCTGGATCTGATCCAGGCGTCCAATCCCGAGGATCAGGCCTTTGTGGTGAACTTTTCCGACGAGGCTTTTATCGATCAGGACTTCACTTCCGAGCATCAACAAGCTGCGCGACGGGCTTTCGCACATCGATTCCCGAGGAGGCACGGCCCTGTATGACGCGGTGGTTGCCTCGGCGGACAAACTGGTGGCCGACGCCAAACGGCCAAAGCAGGTTTTGATTCTGATCACCGACGGCGAAGACAACGCCTCCAGCCTTAACCTGGAGCAGACCATCCGCCGGGTGCAGGAGCTCTCCGGCCCGACCATTTACTCGATCGGGCTGCTCTTCGGCGACGAAATGGACCATGGCGAGGTGCGGCGGGCGCGCCGGGCCCTGGAACTGCTTTCGGCCGAGACCGGAGGGATGGCCTTCTTTCCCAAAAATGTCGAACAGGTGGATCAGATTGCAGCCGAGGTGGCTCGCGATATCCGCACCCAGTACACTCTGGGCTACCGGTCGACCAAGTCCATGACCGTGCCCGGATTCCGGCGCGTGGAAGTGGTGGCCAAGGCCAAGGGAATGGGTAAACTCGAGGTCCGCACCCGGACCGGATATTATCCTTCCGTGAAGCTGCGGCAAACTGCCCAGGCGCCGCCCTTCGCGCAGCAGTAGACCGGTCTCTGCCCGGGCTCGATTTCCTGCCCCGGTGCGGTTCCCGCTGTGCAGATCTTTGACCAGATCATGCGCCCATCTGGTCCAACCAGCGCGAACAGGGCGGGTTAGCCCCGCTTACCGCCATTCCCGCCAATGAGCCGGAAACCGCGGCCGTAAACAAGACTGCCCTGCAGTCTCCGTTGATTGGGAAGTCCTTGGGATTGAGGCCGTGCCCAAGTTCCGGCCTAACTCCCTGCGATGCCATCACTTGGAAAAAGCCATGGGCCGAGGCGTCCGAGCCGCGCCTTAACCTCCATTCCCATGGAAATCAAGCGGGTCCGGTTAACCCGGCGTCAACAAAACTCCGCCGGTACCGCGGTGTCGGGAAAAAAGACACATCCTGTCCGGTCCGAGTCGATTGAAACGTATCATCTGAATTGCCGAGTGAATTGCCGAGAGGTAACTGGAGTGCTTCGATTGGGAGCTCGACGGCGGAAATAACAAGAAAGAAATCTCGTAAGCGCTTATACTACGTGCAAATCGCGAATTAGTATCAGCCTGGCGCGGCAGAGACATGAATGAAGCCTGTTCCGACACGCTGAGGAGAGATGAGCAGGTCTTTTTGCTGGTATTGCAATGGGAGCCAGGAGCGATGACATCTCGGCGGTAGGGCGCCGGCCTCAGCAGCCGGCGCAGGGCATCGTCTCCATCCTGACGACAGCTGTGGGGGTGGTCGCGCTCGTGTTGGCCGGGGGAGCGATTCTTGCCAGCGCCAACGGGCTGGAGCGCGCTGTCGGCCTGTTGATGCTGGCCGGAGTAGGCACTGCGGTGTTCCTGGTGATGCGCGCCAGGCAGCAATCTGGCGTGCAACCCGCACACGCCGTGACCCAGCGTGTGGCACACGAACTGCTCGACTGCGCGGGCGCGGCCATGGTTGCCGTCGGGCTCGATGGGCGCGTGATGTATGTCAATCCGGCGGCGGAGCGGTTGCTGGGCTATCACGCTGCCGAGATGAAAGCCGACTGGGCGACCACGAACCTGCTCGCGCCTGGCGAGGGTTTGCGGCTGGTGGGCAAAATGCAAAGGCTTTGCAGCGTGGCCAGGCCCATTGCCACTGATCCGCTGGGACGCATGGCGGCGTATCTCGATTGCGTTCGCGCCTTGCCGCCCAGCATGGTCCCCAGCTTTCCTGTGCAACTGCGGCGCAAGGACGGGCAGTTGATCCCCGTCACACTGCATATCTCAGCTCTGCGCGACGGCCAGGGTGCATTCTTCGGATCGATGGCTGTGGCCATGGATTCGGCGAAGCCGGAGCAGGATCCGCCGGAGCAGGATTCGCAGGAGCCTTTCCGCGACCTGTTCGAGCACTCCACGGAGATGATTGCGACCTTCAACCCCGCGGGAAAGTTCCTCTACGCGAATCCGCCCTGGACGCGGTGTTTCGGTGTGGAGATCGAGTCCTTGCTGGAGCTGGAATCGTTTGACCGTCTGTTCAGCGGCGAGTCACAGGCCGAGGCGGCTGCGTTGTTTCGCGGTGCCATGGATGGCGAGGCTGTGGAACGTGCAGCACTGCGCCACCACACGGCCGATGGCCGCGCCCTGGAGCTGGAATTGACCCTGAGCCGGCGCAGCGAGCCTGGTGCGGCGTGCGTGGTGCGTTGCCTGCTGCGCGATGTGACCCAGCAGAAGCAGCGCGAGCACCGGCTTGCCCTGCAACTGGTGGTGAGCCAGATTGTCGCTGAAAATGCGCCGAGCGAGGTTGCGGCCATGCGTATCCTGGAGGCGCTGTGCAGGGCGCAGGGCTGGGATACCGCGGTGACCTGGCTGGTGAACGAAAAACAGCAACACCTGGAGTTCTCGACCGCCTGGGGCATGCCGGGCAAGCGCGCTGAGAGCCTCATCCAGGAGAGCGTGGGGCTGACGTTGCCCAGCGGCGGCGATTTGCCGGGACGGGCATGGAAGGACGGCCGCACAGTCTGGGTTGCGGACCTGAACGCGGTTCCGGCCACTCCTCGCATTCAGACTGCGCTGCGCCAGGAGATGGCCTCCGGCTGGGCCGTGCCGGTGCGCGTGGGCAGCCAGGTGCTGGGAGTCCTGGAGTTTTACTGCCGGGTCAAGCTGCGCGAGGATCGCGAAGCCATGGCGGCTGTGGAGATGGCGGCAGCCTCGCTGGGCCAGATGCTGGCCCGCAAGCAGGAGCAGGGAAGAGCCGCCGAACTGAGCCGGCAGCAGCAGATCCTGCTCGATACCGTGACCGACGGCATCTGTGGTGTGGACCGGCAGGGGCTGGTGAGCTTTGCCAATCCGGCTGCGGCTCAGTTGCTCGGCGCGCCCGCTGAAAGCCTGACCGGAAGACCGGTGCATGATTTGCTGCACGGAAACGCCGTCGGCCGGGAATGCGGAGACGAATGCGTCCTGAAGCACTTAGCGGAGGATCGGCTGGCTGGCACCGGCGAAGACCTCATTTTTCGCGCCGATCGAAGTGCCTTCTCCGCCGAGTATGTGCTGACTCCGATTCTGGACCATGGGCAATTTTCAGGATCGGTGTTGAGTTTTCGTGATATCAGCCAGCGCTCCGCTCTGGACAGGATGAAGGACGAATTCATCTCCACGGTGAGTCATGAATTGCGCACTCCACTCACGTCGATCCGGGGCGCACTGGGACTGCTGTCCTCGGGAATTCTGGGCCAAATCAGCGACAAAGCGGCAAACCTGCTGCGCATTGCCCTCACCAACAGCGACCGGCTGGTCCGCCTCATCAACGATATTCTCGATCTGGAACGCATTCAGAGCGGGCGCGAGCCCCTGGCTTTCCGGCCCGTGCAATTGGGGGACGTGGTGCATCAGGCGATCGAAGGCATGCAGCCGGTGGCCGATGCGGGCGGCGTGCAGCTCATCCACGATACCGTGCAGGCAGAGGTGGAAGCCGACGCCGACCGGCTTCTGCAGGTGCTTACCAATCTGCTTTCCAATGCCATCAAATTTTCGCCGCCCAATTCCACGGTAAGCGTGTTGCTGAAACCAGACACGGACGGAATTACCCTTTCGGTCATCGATCATGGTCGCGGCATTCCTGCCGATAAGCTGGAAGCGATCTTCGGGCGCTTTCAGCAGGTGGACGCGTCCGATTCGCGGCAGAAGGGCGGAAGCGGACTGGGACTGGCGATTTGCAGAACCATCATGCTGCAGCACTCGGGCCGCATTTGGGCAGAGCGGAACCCGGTGCGCGGATCAACATTCCATGTGTTCCTGCCCTACCATCCGGCGCCATTCGAACTGGGCGGCGCGGCGGATCAGCCACTGGACGCGATGTCTGCGCCGGAGGCTGCCGAGCGGAAGGCGCAATCTCAGCTACAACCGTGACCGCCGCGGCGCATTTTAGAACGGTTTTGTTTGTTCGGAGGCACACAGCTCGTGGAACACAAAATTCTGATTATCGACGACGAGGATGATATTCGCGAGGTTGCAGCGCTCAGCCTGGAGAGCGTGGCGGGATGGGATGTGCTGACCGCAAGCTCGGGTGCGCAGGGACTGGCGCGAGCTGTAGAGCACCGGCCCGATGCGATTCTGCTGGATGTAATGATGCCGGGGATGGACGGCCCCACCACATTTCGCGAGCTGCGCAAAAATCCAGCAACCGCCCAAATTCCGGTCTTGCTGCTGACCGCCAAGGTGCAAAGCACGGATCAAAGGCGGTTTGCCGACCTGGGCGTGGAGGCGGTGCTGTTCAAGCCCTTCGACCCGCTCACGCTGTCCGTGCAGATTGCCAGCGCGCTGGGCTGGAACTGAGAGAGGTATCTTCTGCCGTGGAATCTTTGCACAGGCGCGACGGCGGCAATGAGACGTCCGCGCTCTCAGAAGCTATCGAGCTGATGTGGAAGAAATTTCTGCCCGATATCCGGCACCGCGCACAGGTGTTGGAAGATGCGGCGCAATCTGCAGCGGCTGGCAAGCTGAGCCAAAACGAGCGCGAGGCCGCAAAGTCGGCGGCGCATAAACTGGCCGGAACGCTGGGCACCTTCGGCCTGGGGCGCGGAACCAGATTGGCGCGCGAGCTGGAGCAGATTCTCGCTGCGCCAGGCGCGGTTCCCGCAAGCCGTTTGGGCACGTTGGCTGCTGAAGTCCGCGCTATCATCGAGAGCCGCAAATAATTGCGCGAGGGGCCGGACCCGAGGCCGGCTCACCAGTCGACGGTCACCACCGCATAGCCGTTGATCCGAGGAACGGTCAATACGGCCTCCGAGCCTTCCATTCGAAAATTCAGCTTTTCAAATGTGTCCGCGCCCGTGGAAAAGAAGCTGACGGCGCTGGCCGGCTTGTCGTCGGGTCCCGTGCATCTCACTTCAATGTTCTCAATCGATGGAACCTTGCCAACGTTGTAGTTCACCAGGTGCACGAGTCTGCGCCGCCTGTCCTGCTGCTCAACCAGATTCGCACCCAGAAAATCCGGGCCCAGGACGCGCAGGGCAACGTCGCCGCGAGCCGCCCAGTCGATGGCATCCAGCAACTCTTTCGAGTTTTTGGGGCGCTTCCAGAACTGCGGACCGAGGACGAAGTAGGGCTGCGACGGCGGCACAGGGCCGTCGAACTCAATTTGGGGAATGTAGGCGACCCGCCCCCGACCGAATTCCTTGCGTAGAAGCGAGTCCGCGGGAACCGGGGACTCTCCCATCTCCGCTGGGACTTCCCAGTCCACCAATCCCGCCAGCCCCGGTGTGACTCGCTGCCGGCGCCATGCATCGTAGAGTCCCGTTCGCCCGGTAACCACCAGGCCGCCGCCCGCCTCCACATATCCGCGTATGGCGGCAATTTGCTGATCAGAGAGACATTCCGAATCGGGTAGGATAAGTACCTTGCACAGCGATGGTGAGAGCCCGGTCAGGTGCTCATCGAAGAACAAGTGAAACGGCATCCGCGACTGGATCAAGGCCTGTTCCACGAGGATGGCGCTCAAACCTGCGCCGGAGTTGTGGTAGGTGATCGACGCATATGAGCGAAAGACTGCGATAGAAGCCACGTCTGCCGTGCCGGCATACAGGTCCCGGTTGCTGCGATAGAAAGAAATGTACTTTACCATTTCCGCGGAGAGCGGATCGACACCGGCAAAGCCGATTGTCTGATTGAATGCCAGGGATTCGGCAATCGCCGCTTCGCTGCGCGAGATATAGGTGAGAACGATGTTCCGGTAAGCACGGGCGGCTTTGTAGGTGCGAATGCTTGTGATCAGATTTCCGTCGGGAAGGTACTCCGGAAGCTGATCGGTTTCATCCCAAAAGACCTGAGTAAGTTTTAATAGTCTCGACGGGTCGGTGCCGCCCGTCCACGGAGTGTTGTCGCCGGTGATGCCACCGCAATTGATCTCTACAACCACGTCACGGCCCGACGACCGGATGAGCTGAACCATCTGCCCCAGGGCATCGGTCATGGTCTGGCAGCGGTAATCGATCCATTCCTGGAAGATCGGATCGGAGATCACATCCATCTGGTCGGGAGGGTTTTGACTGTTCCACAACGGCGGATTCACATAATCCACGTTCTCAAAGCCGAATCGCTCGATTCGCTGCTGCGGCGCATACCTGGTTCGAAGTTGCTTCCGGAAACTGCTCTTGCAGCTGTCGCAGTGGCAGGAATAGGGCTCCGCCGTCAGCCCGAAGTTATCGAAATGAATAAAATCGGTCTTGACTTCGTCCAGCGCAAAGCGCACCACCTTTTTGAGGTAGTCGAGATACTCCTGATTGGAAAAACACGGCATGTAGCGGAACGACTGCATGTAGCCATACCAGAGCATGATGGGCCGGCCAAAGGCATCGCGCTGGATCCACTCCGGGGCGCGCGGCTGCTCGGCGAAAAAGGTTTCGTACATCATCGAACTCCACTGGATGTACGTATCGATTTTCATTCCCAGGCGATGAACCACTGCAGCGGTCCGCACCGTGTCTTCCATTTCGGATTTTTCGGCCGCCATGCCGAATCCCTTGTAAAGATGGGTATGAAACACCTCGGCTCCCTGCTTCTGGAGCCGGCGGATGACCGTCTCGCTCTGCTGCTGCTCGTAAATCTGACGCGCGTCGACACGTTGGCCGCCACAACGCGTTACGAAGATCAGAGGCTCATGTGTGCCTCCCGCATCGATCAGTCCGCCATCGATCCACGATGCGCGCGGCCCGGGTCTTTCTCTCGCAATTCCAGAATCGAAGGGGAAGGAGCTTGCCGTTCCCAGTTCGCCCATGGCGATGCCACTGGCCACGATCCCGATGAAGTCCCTGCGGTTGATCACCTTCTACTCCTGGTTGCGCTTAAATTCCCTGGCTATGCAGCCGCCTTACTGTCCTTGCAGAATACGCCACATTGTCCCGGAGAAGATTTGTGCCTGGGCGTCGGCTGGTACCTGGCAGGCGTCCAGCATTTTGTGATAACGGGCCAGCGAGTCGTCGAATTCCTGAAGATCTCCGCCAAAAACATCCGAGCCGAAAACCAGCTTCTCGAATGCGCTGTGGGGCGCAGCCGGTGAATGGGGACTTACGATTCCCGTCCACCAGAAGATGGTGCGGAAGAAGCCATAGTCGTCCTGTTTCTTGATGAGCGTGCTGCCGGATACATCGAAATAAAGATTGGGATTCCACCGCCCGACCTCGGCGGCTTCTTCATAATCCGGATTTCCAAGATGGGCGCCGATGATGGTCAAGCTAGGCCAGTGCCTCGCGATCAAATCGAGGCGAGTCACGCGGCTACGCTCGAAGCTGATGTCGGCAGGCTGTTCGGGATGCAATCGATTCACGATTCCGGTGTGGAAAAGGAGGATCATGTGGTATTTGCTGGCGCGATCGTAGACGGGCCAGTAGGCGGGATCGTCGTAGTTCTTCAGCGTCGATGTAATCTCGCCGATTCCACGAAATCCGGCCTGATGAAAGCGATCGATTTCAGCCAGTACGTGGGGGTCATCCAACTGGACATCGGCAAAGCCGATGAAGCGATTGGGGTGCTCATGAATAAACACGCTTGCCTGCGGAAAACCCTTGGCCGTGGTCAGCAGAAAGGCCATGCCGTCGTGTGCGTCCAGCTTGGCCAGGAGTTTCTCGAGAAATCCTGGTTCGCCGGTGTAATGCACATGCACGTCGATAAGCTTGGGAGGATGCAACTGCGCCATGCACGGTGAGGATGCAGAGAACAATCCAAGAACCGCAATCCAACTGAGACAGAGGTAAAATGGCTTCACAATCATCGTCCCTTTCGCTGACCGGCGGGTGGAAGTTTTTGTGTTCGATGGTCAGTGCCCGTCCGTGATTTGTGGATGCGCTCAACTTGGGCGGCGCGAGTGTGACACTGTGGTGCGCGCGGCCAATTTCAAAAGATTGCGGATTACCGTCAGACCTTCTCGCGAGTATCAAGCTTTCCCCTGTGCAGCAGGTCCAAGACACCGTTCAAAGGATGAACCGAGAATACTACCAGATTTCCAGAGTGAGGAGCCTATTCCGCGAGCCCGCTCGGGGGATGCAAGGACGGCAGGATTTGGCGATGAAGGTCCAACTAAATATTCAGCCAGAAACCTACATCGGCGGCCACCCTACCAACTTTGGCCAGATCTCGTCGACCGCCTCAGGCCCGCGAAAGGTTCAATTGTCCCTGGTCTGCGAGTTCTGAGCAGATATGGGAGCGTTCCCGGTTCTGCCGGGGACGTTCACAACCGGCTAAAATAGCCTTCTATCATGAGTTCTTGGAGTCCCTGCGTCACTTGCGAGAGAGCGAGAATGTTGGCCGCGGGAGTGGGGAGAAGTGTGAGCGGCAGAATACGTTGCCTGGCAAAGATCTGCGCTGTTCTGATCTGCATAGGCGGTGCACTTTCCGCCAAGGCAGAGCCTGTCCGGGCCTGGCAGGGAACCCTTACCATCCCCACCTACAAGCTGGGGCCGGCTGACCCAAATCCATCCTTTCCCATTGTGAATCCCCAGGGAGTCTATCCCTACACCATGCTGGACGACGTGACCAGCGAACGTGAGCCACAAGCTTACAAGGCCCTCTATCTGGAAAACCAGTACCTCAAAATCATTGTCCTTCCGCAACTGGGCGGGCATGTCTATTCCATCTTCGACAAGGTTCATCATCGCGAAGTCCTCTATCGGAATCACGTGGTGAAGTACGGCCTGGTGGGTCCACGTGGCGCGTGGATCGCCGGCGGGATGGAATTCAGTTTTCCCTATGCGCACTCGATGGATACGGTCTCGCCTATAGAATCCACGATCCGCCGCGCAGGCGACGGTAGCGCCACCGTCGTAGTCGGAGCCATTGACTGGGTCACCAATATGTATTGGGAGATCGCGCTGACCCTGCAACCCGATGCGGCCACGCTGCGGGAGGACGTCACGCTCTTCAACGCCACACCTCAACAGAACCTCTATCTGTTCTGGACGAATGCGGCGGTCAAAGCTACAGCGGGACTCGAGTATATCTATCCCATGCGGGAGACCATCAGCGACGATCCGTTCGCGATCGTGCAGGCATGGCCGGTGTGGAATGGAGTTGATCAGAGCTGGTACAAAAATGTCTCTGAGGCCATGGCGATCTTTGGCCGCGATGTTCACCGCAACTTCTTCGGCGTTTACGATCACCAGTCTGACTTTGGGGTGGTTCACGTCGCCGATTTTCGGCAGGACCCCGGGAAAAAGATTTGGACCTGGGGTACCGCGCGCAGCGGACGGATTTGGGACAAACTTCTCAGCGATGAAGACGGCCCCTATAACGAGATTCAAAGCGGGCGCTTTCCGACGCAGGGATACCGCGAGTTCATGCCACCGCGCCGCGTAGAGAAATGGACGGAGTACTGGTACCCGGTCGCCGGGCTCAAGGGCGGATTCGTCGAGGCCACGAGCCAGGTGGCCATCAATGTAACTTTCCCCGCAGGCCACGATGTCGAAGTGACGATAAGCCCGGCTGCTGAGGTGAAGGGTGCGACGATTCTGATCAAGCAAGGCGGCAAGATCCTGAAAGCGGTGCGGACAGTGGACCTGCTCCCGCTGCACAGCGAGAGCATTAGCGTTCCTGTGCCAGACGTGGATGCCGTGAAGCATAAGCTGGCGATCGAAGTGACGTCGGCAGCCGGGGAGCGGATTCTCGACTGGTCAGCGAACGAGCCGGTGGATGGAAATCCTGATTTCGTGGCTCGCGCAGGAACGCCTTCGCAGTCCGAAATTCCTGACTCACTACAGACTCCGATCCAAGCCTTATACCTGCGTGGAGTCTTTCTGCAGAAGAGCGGCGACCTGAAGGGAGCACTGGAGGTCTATGACGAAGTGCTGCACCGCGATCCTGACTACATTCCGGCGCTTCTGCGAGAAGCGTGGTACCACTATCAGGCTGGCAGTTTTGCTCAAGCGGAACAGCAGATCGCCCGAGCCGTCCATCGTGATGAAACCAATCCAGAGGTCCAGTACGTTTCCGGAGTGGTCGATCGCGCAGAGGGTCGATTCGATTTGGCGAAAGATGGATTCTGGACTTCGATTCATTATGGAGGGGCCCCGGCGCCGGCGCTGGTTGAGCTGGGAGAGATTGAAATTCGCGTAAAGAACTATTCCAAAGCTGCGGAGCTGTTAAGGCAGGCAGTCAGTTTCAATCCAGGCGATGCATTTGCGCTGGCCGATTTGTCGGTTGCCGAGCGTCTCGCCGGAAACCTGGAAGAGTCTGCAGCGGCCGCCGACAAGGCCGTTGATGAGATGCCCTTGCTGCCTTACGCACTGGCTGAGCAATTCGAGAGGCAGCAGGATCGAGTGGCGAACGTCGCGGCTTACCAAATCAGCAACCGGGTCAGTAACCAGGTCGGCAACCAGGCCAGCGGGAGTCACTGGAAGCAGATGCTGCAGTCCGATCCGCAGAACTATGTTGCGATTGCGGCGTGGTACCACAGCCTCGGAGCCTGGAAATCAGCCGATCTGGTTCTCAAAGTGGCAGCGAACGATGCGGCTGCGTCAACGATCTTCCCAATGGTCAACTACTACCTGGCGTCGGATGCGCGCCAGGAAGGCGATGCTCAGGCTGCGGACCAATATGCCCGGCAGGCTGCAAGTTCAAAGGCCGTGGCAGTTTTCCCCAATCGCCTTGAAGATGAGTCGGTCCTGCTGGAGGCGCTTGAGGCAACTCCTGTAGACGCGCAGGCGAAATACGAACTGGGAAATTTTCTCTTTGCGCACGATCGCTACGAAGAAGCTGCAGGCCTATGGAAGAAGGCGATGGATGAAGGCTTCAACAACGCGGTGATTGCGCGCAACGTGGGCCTCTGCGATTGGCACATCAAGCACGATCTGGCGGAAGCCGGCGAAGAGTATGCGCGCGCCATTGCGTTGAGTCCGGGGGAATACAGACTCTACTCAGACCTGGACGAAATCTACGAGCAAGAAGACAACATCAGTGCGCGGGACGAGCTATTTCAGCAGGCGCCACGGCCGGTACTCGACCACGACAGCGTTCGGGCGCGGTACGTCCTTTTTCTGACGGAGACGAAGAGATACAAAGAAGCTTTGGCGGAGCTGGCGACGCATCACTTCACGCCGTGGGAAGGTGGAGTTTCGATTTACAACCTGTATGTAGTTGCAAACATGCAGAGCGGAGAGCAGGCGCTGTCCGATCACCAATTCGCAGAGGCTGAGAAATATTTCCGTGAGGCGATGCGCTATCCGGAGAATTTGGGTACAGGCGAACCGAGCGCGCCGCCCTTGTTGGAGCAACTCTATTGGTTGGGCAATGCGCTCGAAGCCGAGAACCAGCAACAGAACGCGAAAACGGCATGGGAGCGTGTGGCCGGCGAGGGAAAGACTGGCAGCGAAAGTTGTGAATTGTTTTCGGCCCTCGCTCTTGAGAAACTCGGCGAGCAGAGTAGCGCCCGCGATTTGTTGCAGACCTGCATTGCAGACGCAGAGCAGCCAGGGGCATCGGCCGGCGCGTTATTCCAAGCGGGTATGGCAGAGCAGAACATTGGCCATGCCCAGCGGGCCCGCGCGGACTTTCGCCGGGCTCTTATCGTCGATCCACTTTATTGGCGGGCGCGCATCGCGTTAAGCGCTACGGAATAGGCGGGCTGCCAGGTTATGGTGATGAGAGAATTCACACGACGCCAGTTTCTGCGCACTGCCATGGGAGCTGCAGGAGTCACCGCATTGAGTCAGAAGGTCATACCAAGCTCGAAGCCGGCTCTGCCAGTTATCGTTTCGGAGCTTCTTGTGGTTGACAGGAAGCCCGATGGCGATCTTAAAAAGCCTATGTGGTCTGGCGCCAAGTCCCAACGGTTCGATCAGGCTGCTTTCTCGGATGCCCGATATCCGGACATTGAAACCAGGGTGGCGAGTTGCTGGAGCGCGGAGTTTCTCTATATTGCCTTCTGGTGTCCCTATCGGACGCTAACGGTCTATGAAGGAGAAGATGCGGCCAACGAGCGTTGGCGTCTGTGGGAACGCGACGTGGTTGAGGCGTTCATTAATCCTAGGCCCCAAGCAGCCTCACATTATTACGAGTTTGAGGTAGCGCCCAATAACCAATGGCTTGACCTCGAGATCGACCTCACCCATACGCCGTTCAACAATGCGAGTTGGAACTCAGGCTTTGAGCATGCTACGAAAATTGACACGGCAAACCGGGTTTGGACAGCCGAGATGAGAATTCCTGTGCGCTCGATGGGGGTCGAAGCGATTCGTCCAAGCCAGGGCCCCAACGATGACTGGAGAATCAACTTCTACCGATGCGATGGAGCGGGCGGCGATGACGTGAGGCACATGCTCAGTTGGGGACGGCTGCCTGTCCGCGGTCCGGGGGGCTCTTTTCACCAACCGGAGTCCTTCGGAGGGTTGCGGTTTTCCGCCGCGCGGGCTCGCGCCCGATAGTCCATCATGTTGAGCCAATATCGAAGGTGTGGCCGCAGCGCCACGGCTGGGAGAATGCGACGGGATGCTCCGGCGTTCAACCGCCAGCAGCATGACAGGGCCCACGGGGAAGCGTGTTGTACTATTTCGTCGCGCTCTCGGGGCCAGGCGCCGCCGCTTGAGAAGGAGAGATTGGATTCAAGGCGGCTTGGGTGAACACGGTGGGCGAAAACGTGGCCGTGATGATCACCCGGTTGTGGTGTTGGGTCACCTGGGCGGTCTTGACCAGTTGCTTAAAGCCGTCGTTAATCGGCGTATTGGCCAGCGGCACGGAGATGCGCTGAAAGAGCGCGACAAGATTGTTGAGGGCCGTGGCCTGGCTGGCGGCGATGGAATTGTCTTTGGCAATCTCTTCCACGCGCATCCGCAGCAGGCCTTGAAAGTGCAGGGTGGTGCTGATGGGCAGCGTAGGCGCCACGCTGGCGATGATGGTGGAGTCGGCCGGGAGCAGCAATTCAAGCCCCAGGATACTCATGGCGCCGCTCTTTGAGAAGGGCAGTCCGATTTGGCCCACGCCCCACGCAAGGG
This sequence comes from uncultured Acidobacteriaceae bacterium, assembly GCA_963725975.1. Taxonomy (GTDB): domain Bacteria; phylum Acidobacteriota; class Terriglobia; order Terriglobales; family Acidobacteriaceae; genus Telmatobacter. Next base: position 419,774 of record CAVSBA010000005.1, read on the forward strand.
CCAGCAGCGGGACTTCATGGTAGTGATTTTGCAGTATCGATGAGCCGGAAAAGGGCAGCGCTGCCGAGCGATGCCGATCGATCATGGAGTGAATCTGCTCAGGCGTGGGCGTGTTGGAGACGGCTACCATGTCGTAGCCGATCTGGCAGACGCGCACGGTACGGCCGTCGGAAGGTATGTTGTAGATGGTTTTGCCCGCGTAATTGTCGAGCGTGGCCGCGTGGGCCGCGAGCCACGCGTTGAGCTTCTTTCCAGTCAGCTTGCCCACCAGCACCATGGAATAGGCAACCGGTCCGTTGGGCCCGTTGGGATCGGGCATGCGGTGCATGGCAATGGCAACCTGGTCCAGGTCGCGCTCCCAGTCGATGCCGGTGGCGTCCACAAAGGCCTGGTACTCCGGCACGCGCTGGGGCGGTTTGGCATTGCTAGGAATGAAGGCGCGGATGGGGCGCAAGTTGAGGTAAACAATGCCGTCCGACTCAGGCAGCAGGCGCGCCGCCTCGGGCGGAGCCTTGGAGCGGAGAAAAACGGCCACGACCAGCATCAGCAGGACCGCGGCCACAATTAAAAGCGTTCTACGGGTACGTCGGTTCATCGGGAGCCGTCACAGATTACGGTACCACTTGAGGCGCCTGCGGAGGTGCCGGCCCCGAGCTATGAAGACAGTTCTGGAACACAGAGTTTCTGAAACTCCAACAGAGTCCAGGCAAAGATGCTCAGGCAGTGATTTGGGCAGGGAATCGATACGTTGGGCCAGAAGGCAGGCGTCCGCATTTTTGTCGAATCTCCCTCGCCGAATGCTCAGCCAGCCGGCCCCTCTCTACCGCATATGCAATTGGGACCGGGTTTTCCGCAGCCGGTTCCCGTTGTCAACCCCGAAACCGGTTCCGTAAGATGAGACTTTGAGTCCCCGCTAATTTTCTGCGGCAAACCGGGGTCCCCACTGACAGTCCTTCGCCGTTGGGGTGGAAGCCGGCCCGGAACAGGAGATGCATGTCTATTCAAAGTGATCGCTGGATCCGCGAGCAGGCCCTCAACCACGGCATGATTGAGCCTTTCAGCGAAAAGCAGGTGGCCAGCGGCGTCATTTCCTACGGCCTTTCCTCCTACGGCTACGATCTCCGCGTCAGCGACGAGTTCAAGATCTTCACCAACGTCAATAGCGCCATCATCGATCCCAAAGCCTTCGACGAGCGCTCCTTCGTCTCGGTGCAGGCCGACTCGGTCATCATTCCGCCCAATTCCTTCGCCCTGGCCCGTTCGGTCGAGTATTTTCGCATTCCGCGCGACGTGCTCACCATCTGCGTGGGCAAATCAACCTATGCGCGCTGCGGCATCATCGTCAACGTTACCCCCTTCGAGCCCGAGTGGGAGGGTTTTGTGACCCTCGAAATCTCCAACACCACGCCGTTGCCGGCACGGGTGTACGCCAACGAAGGTCTCTGCCAGATCCTCTTCTTTCATGGCGACCAGATGTGCGAAATCAGCTATGCTGATCGCAAGGGCAAATACCAGAAGCAACAGGGGATCGTCCTGCCCAAGCTCTGAGTCGCCGCTGGTCTGCCTGCTTCACTGGGTGCATCCATTTGCTTTGGTTCTCTCGCCCCTCACGGGAGTAAAAATGCCTGCGTTGGCAAAGTCTCGCTCGATTCGCATCGGCCTGGTTGCCGACGAGCCGATCCGTATCGCCGGGCTGGCCAGCATCTTCGAACTGCCTGCCGAGCCGGGCAAGCCGCAGTTTGTGCCGGTGATCGGCACCCCCGAGGAACTCCTCAGCAGCAATCCCCCCGACTACATCGTGGTCGATCTTCATGCCTCCAACCGGCATGGCGGCCATTGACAGCCTGCGCCGTGCACGGCCCGACATCCGCCTCATCGTCATTGGCCCGGAAGGCGACGACGAACTGGTCATGAATTCCATCATCGCCGGCGCCCGTGCCTATCTCGACCCCACCGCCGGGCCGGAAATTGGTTCGCCAGGCCATCGAGGTCGTCACCGCGGGCTCCATCTGGGCGCCGCGCCGCTTGCTCTCCCAGCTCATTGACCGCCTGCTCAAAGTGCCCGAGGCCACCCTGGCAGCCCAGCCCTCAGCTCACCGTGCGCGAGCGGCAGGTTCTCGAATTGATTCTCATGGCGCGGTCGAATCGTGAAATCGCCGCCAAACTGGGAATCGATGAGCGCACGGTCAAGGCCTACGTCGGCCGGCTCATGCGCAAAACCGGCGCTGATAACCGCATCAAGCTCTCCATGTCGCCCATCAGCCTGGCACTTTTCCCCGGAATCGCATCCGTCACGCCCCCCGAAGCCGAGAAGCCCGCATTGAATCGTCGACATCTGCGCATAGAAACTTAATGGATGCAATAGCTTTACCGCCGCGTAGGCCATACGAAGGTGAAATTAACAGCGTATTAACGTTAGAGTTAACAGGTTGGTTACTAAAGGCCATTGCCCTTAAGTACTCTTGTGTAAACTTTGGAATCCAGCAATCTGTGTCCAGAAACAACGCAGATCTGGGGAAGGAGTTCTCAGGCAGCATGTTTTCCATGATGCCTGTGAACTCCTCTTTTTTTCCTCTGGATGTCACTGGAGCGTTCTGTATCCGGATTGCACAGTCTTCCTGAGCCGCGTCTTATAACCCTCCCCCAAATTCTTTTCCTGCGGTTGGCCCGACACGCGCCCGCCAGGCAACTCCCGCCAGGCAGCTCCCGCCTGGCATCCAGACGGTTCACAGGTGGGTTACTCCCCGCAGAATCTCCGCCTGTACTCCCGCGTCAATGCTGTAGCCTGATGCAGGAGGCTCCGGAAGCAATGGCAGAAAAATCCCCGCTGCTTCCTTGTCCGGCTCCTGCGGCCATTCCCCTCTCATTGCCTTCGGGACGCCGTCGTCCATTCACCTTTACGTCTCCGCGGCCCGTGCCGCGGAATGAGGATACGGAAAATGAAGAAGATTCTTGCTTCCCTCTGCTTCGGCTTTCTCATCGCATCCACAAGCGCCTTTGCGGCTTCTACGCGGGAGGACCTGCAGGACCGCATTGACTGCCGCCAGGATCGTGCTCGACCAGATTATGCAAGCCCAGGACAGCACCATTCCCACTGGCATTCTTCGCTCCGCCACCTGCGTAGCCGTGGTGCCCGGCATGGTAAAAGGCGCCTTTATCTTCGGTGCGTCAGTACGGCCAGGGCGTGGTGACCTGCCGCACCGGCCATGGCTGGAGCGGCCCGGTCTTTATCCGCATGGCGGGCGGCTCGTTCGGATTTCAGATCGGCGGCCAGTCTACGGACCTGGTCCTGGTTGCGGTCAATGATCGCGGCTTTCAGGACCTGCTCAAGAGCAAATTCAAGATCGGCGGTGACGCCTCGGCCGCGGCTGGCCCCGTGGGCCGCGCCGGTCAGGCTTCGACAGACTGGAAGATGAACGCCGAACTGCTCAGCTACTCGCGCAACAAGGGCTTGTTTGCCGGCATCGACCTGGACGGCACCAGCGTGACCCAGAACACGCAGGACACTGACACCTACTACGGCACTCCCGAGACTTTGAGACCGTCCTGCGCGGACAGGTCCGGTTCCTAGCGGCGCAGTTCCGTTTGTACGCACCGTGGCCCACGACTTTGTCGTCCGCCCGCGCCCAATAAGCCGCGCTCGTCATCGCCGCCCCCACCCTCTTGGCTGCCCAGTGAACAGGGTGGGCGCGTGCGGTCCGCATGAAAATGGGAATTAAAATCTATCTCCTGCCGTTCCCGGCTTTCCCTTCCCTCGGAAGCTAAACTAAGAAGCAGCTTTCCGTGATGCGCGAGAACGTCGAATATTGGCTCGTTGTTGCAGTCGCGCGCTCTGTTGGGCGTCTGCCGCGGCCCCTTGCGCGCCTGTTTTCATCTCTGCTCGCTTTCTGCGTCTACTGGTGTTTTGGCCGCCTGCGCAGGGTGGGCGAGCAGAATCTCAAAATGGCTTTCCCTTTGCTCTCTGCCCGTACCCGCCAGGAATTCCTGCGCTGCTGAGTATCGGCACCTCGGCTATCAGCTTGTCGAGTTCTGCCGCATGACCCGCTACACCCCGGACAACACCCGCAACTGGCTGCGCACCGAGGGGCTGGATCACTATCTCGCCGCACAGGCGCGCGGCAAGGGCGTCCTGATCGTCACCGGCCATCTGGGCGCGTGGGAGCTCTCCAGCTTTTACCACTCCCTGATGGGCCACCCCATGGGTATGGTGATCCGCCGCCTCGATAACCGCCGCCTGGACGCTTACGTTAACCGCATCCGCTGCCTGCATGGCAACTACGTGCTGCACAAGGACGACTTTGGCCGCGGCCTGCTGACTGCCATGCGCAAAGGCGGCACCGTCGGCATCCTGATGGACACCAACATGACCCCGCCGCAGGGCGCGTTCGTAAGATTCTTCGGAGTTCAGGCTTGCACGGCCACCGGCCTGGCGCACGTGGCCCGCAAAACCGGCGCCGCCGTCCTGCCCGGCTTCATGCTCTGGGAGCCGGACCTGCGCTGTTACACCCTCCGCTTCGGCCCGGAGATCGAGATTCCGCACAGCGAAGATGTCGCCGCCGATATTCTGGAGGGCACCGCTCGCTGCACCAGCGAAATCGAAACCTGGATTCGGCGCTATCCTGACCAGTGGCTCTGGATTCATCGCCGCTGGAAGACCCGGCCGCCGGGCGAGCCGCCGTTGTACGGTCTGTAGTTGAAGAGTGCGGCTTCAACCCGCACATCAGGCTTCTGGATTGAGTGCGGCGTTGGCCGCTGAGGAAATGCAATGACCATTGGCGAACTGATTAAGAAGCTGGGCGGCCGCCTGGTGCAGGGTGACAACGACTGGCCCGTGGACGGCGTGAGTTCGCGCCAGCTGGCCAGCCCATCGGAAGTCGTCTTTGCCGAAGATGCTGCTGCCGCCAAAGTCGCGCTCGGCAGCTACGCCGGCCTGGTGGTTTTGCGAGCCCGAATCCTTACCGAGTACCCGCCCGACAAAAACATCGTCGAGGACGATCACCCGCGCCTGTGGTTTTCGCGCGCCGCCCGCCTCCTTAAGCCGGCGTTGCCCTCCACTGGTATTCACCCGCGTGCCATCATCGGCGAGATGGTGCAAGTCGGCGAGCACGTTACCGTAGGCCCCGGCGCGATTCTTGAAAACTACGTGCATGTCGGCGCCGGAACCCGCATCGAGGCGGGCGCCGTCCTCGGTGAAGGCGTGCGCGTGGGCGAACGATGCCGCATCTATCCGCGCGCCGTGCTCTATTCCGGAACCACGCTGGGCAATCGCGTCGTCATCCATGCCGGCGCGGTGCTGGGCGCAGATGGCTTTGGCTACGTGCGCGACCCGGCCAGCGGTGTCTACACGCAGTTTCCGCAGCAGGGCACGCTGGTCATCGAAGACGATGTCGAGATCGGCGCCAACTCCACCGTCGACCGTGGAGCCCTGGCCGAAACCCGCATCCGCCGCGGCGTCAAGATCGACAACCTGGTGCATGTGGGCCACAACTGCGATGTGGGCGAAGACGCAATCCTGGTTGCGCTCACCGGCGTCTCCGGCTCCTCGACCATTGGCCGTGGCGCGGTACTGGCCGGCCAGGTCGGCATCGGCGACCACGCGCACGTGGGCGACGGCGTGATTCTCGGCGGTCAATCGGGCGTCTTCAGCGGCAAGACCGTGACCAACGAAGGTCTGCAGCCCGGCACGGTTCTCTACGGCACGCCCGCGCGCCCCCTGAAGCAGGTCCTGCGCGAGCAGGCTGTCCTGGCGCGATTAACGAAAGCGGAAAGAGCAGGGAAGAAGGAACAGGGATTAGGGACTAAGGACTAGGGACAAGGGACTAGGGGCTACGGACTAGGGACGAAGGACCGGGCGGGTGGCCCAGATCTGACTAGCCACAAAGGAATGGGTGCCCCATGTCTCGATTTTTGAGACATGGGATGTAGGGTACTCGCATGACGAAGGGGCTTGTTCGTTACAAGCAATGTGGGAGTTTCCACTTCATCACCTTCAGCTGTCATCGTCGACTGCCCCACCTGGGCACAAAGGCGGCTCGCACCCTGTTCGAACGGGCTCTTGAAACCATGCGCGTTCGCTATGAATTTCAAGTCATTGGCTATGTGGTGATGCCGGAGCATGTTCACATGCTGGTCAGCGAGCCGGGGAAGGCGCTGCTCTCGAAGGCGATCCAGGTTCTGAAACTTTCTGTATCCGTGCAGAGCCGCGAGCGACCCTCCTGGCAGCCGCGCTACTATGACTTCAATGTTCACAGCGAAGATAAGCCGGGGGAGAAGCTGGCCTATATGCATCGCAACCCGGTCAAGCGTGGCCTGGTCGAAAAGCCGGAGGATTGGCCGTGGTCGAATTATCGGCACTACGCGACCGGCAAACAAGGCGCGGTCGAGATCGAATCGTTTTGGACGCAGGCGCTCAGGGATGGACTCGCGGATCCCAGGTCTCAGACGCGAGACCTGGGGCACCCGTTCGTCCGTGGTTAGTCAGATGTGGACCGGCCGCCGCGATTCTCTCTGCACGATCGCGGCTTTCAGAACGGCTTCTCCGTCAAAAAGGGTTCCGGCTTCAGCGAGCCATCGCGCTGCTTTACCAGCATCTGCACCTTGCCCTCGGCCGCATCCAGCTCCTGTTTGCAGGCGGCCGACAGACCAACACCCTCTTCAAACAGCTTCAGCGAATCTTCCAGCGCCAGGTCGCCCTTTTCCAACTGCTCGACGATCGATTCCAGCTTCTTCAACGATTCCTCAAACGACGCCATCGCCCTTCACTCCGCTCCTGCGCTTAACCATTTTCAGCCAGCCTGCGCATGAACCTGTTTCACTTCTGCATTTCCACCGCGCCCTGCGGCAGCACGCTGGCAATCACCTCGGCAGCCACATCGTAGCGTCCGAACGGCGCCGCTCACCTGAATGCCGTCCACGTACGGCCGCACCGCCTCAATCATCTCCTGCGCAATCTTCACGCCCTCGCTGCGCGCCGCTTCCGCCGTCTCCGCCTGCGCCATGCGCAGCATAATCTCCTCGGGCATTGAAACCCGCAGATCGTTCTTCAGGAACTCCGCGTTGCGCAGGCTGGTCAGCGGCCAGATGCCGGCGATGATGGGAATGCGATGCGCGCCGATCGCTCCCATACCCGCTCCAGGAAATCCTCCAGCAAGGCGCAGATCGAAGACCGGCTGGGTGATGGCGTACTCCGCGCCTGCTTCCACCTTGAAGGCGAAGCGGCGCAGCTCGTTCTCGATTTCGCCGGCGCCTGGATCCGCGCCCACGCCGATGGTGAAGTTGGTGCTGGCGCCAATGGCATTCGACCCGATATCGAGCCCGTGATTCAGCCGCTGCACAATGTTCACCAGGCCGATTGAATCCACGTCGAACACGGCCGTCGCATCGGGATAATTGCCTACCTTGGAGGGATCGCCGGTCACGCACAGAATATTGCGCAGTCCGATCGAAGAGGCGCCCAGCAGGTCCGATTGAATGGAGCGGATGTTGCGGTCGCGGCAGGTGTAGTGCAGCACGTTTCGAGTTCCGGTGTGCTGCTGGATCTGCACGGCCACGCTCTGCCCGCTCATGCGCGCCGAGGCGCGCGGGTCATCGTATACGTTGATGCCCTGCACGCCCAGTTGCGCCAGCATGCTTGCGCCTTCAATCTCCTTGGAGCAGTCGATGCCCTTGGGCGGGACGATCTCAACCAGCGTGACAAATTTCTTGTCGGCCAGCAGCGAGCCCAGCCGCGACCTTCTCGGCCAGCGGCGCCGGCGGCGCTTCACTAGTGATGGCAGGCGTTACGCCCGGCACTTCAACGCGTGCCTGGGCGTCGAGCGCGCGCATGGCCGCGCGCATGGCGCGAATGTGGTTCGGAGTGGTGCCGCAGCAGCCGCCCACCAGTTGCACCCCTACGCCAATGGCCTTACGCGCAAAGCTGGCCATATATTCCGGCGAGCACAGGTAGATATTGCGTCCCTCCACGGCCCGCGGCATACCGGCGTTGGGCATGGCCGCCAGCGGCAGCGCAGTGGCGCCGCGCATGGCTTCAATGGCGGTCAGCACCGTGGTTGGGCCGGTGGAGCAGTTGACGCCGACGGCGCTCGCGCCCCACTCGGTCAGCAGCGTGGCGGCGTGGGCCGGCGAAGAACCGTCCAGGCAGTTGCTCTCGTCATCCACGGTCACCATCACCACCACGGGCAGCTCCGGGGCGATGTCTCGCGCCGCTGCAAGCGCCTGCCGCGCCTCATTCAGCGCAGGCATGGTCTCGATAATCAGCAAGTCCACGCCACGTCTCAACCAGCACCGAAATCTGTTCCGCAAATGCGGCGCGCGCTTCGTCCAGCCCGGTCTTGCCCAGCGGTTCCAGCCGCACGCCCAGCGGCCCCACCGATCCGGCCACCCAGGCCTCACCCGCCTGTTTGTCTTTCAGCCGTTCCACGGCCTGCCGCGCCAGGTTCACACCTGCGCGCATTGATGTCGCGCACCTTGTCGCCCAACCCATGCCGCGTCAGCCGGAACCGATTGCCGCCGAACGTATTGGTTTCCAGAATCTCCGCACCCGCCTGCAGGTACTCTTCGTGAACTGACAGGATCAGCCCTGGGTCGGAGAGATTCAACTCGTCGTAGCAGCGGTTGATGAAAATCCCGCGCGCGTACAGCACCGTCCCCATGGCGCCGTCGGCAAGCATGGGCCGGCTCAGAAAGGTATCGGTGAAGGGTGTCATTCTCCGAAGTCCATCATTCTCCAAAGTCCGCTCGCTCTCCCAAACCTGTGAATCTGTTGACATGCTACCGCATGCTCCCTGGCGCGCCGGTCCCCCGGTCTGCTTTGCTATACTTCGAGAGTCAAACCTGGGCAAAAAACCGGCTCCGGATGTTGTTTCCGGCCCCTCCGGCTGGCCCGTAACGCTATTCATTAGTATGAGGCTGCGGCGGATCTTTTCGCGCTTCCGGTCGAGGTAGGGATTTTGGTAAGGATTTTGAAGAAGCATTATCTTTGCATAAGCGCTGCCGCCGCTCTTTTGGTCGCTGTTGCGCTGGCGGGCTGCGGACAACCAACTATTTCGCTAACCGGACGCTTCCCCCCAGCAAGCTGCTCAATCGCGTCTTGATCGCGATCCAGAATCCCGGCGCATTGAGCCAGGGAGCCCTGCAGATCGTCGACGCCTATTACGACGAACGCAGCGGCTATAACGGCACGCCCCCCGAATTCGTCATCTCCGGCTACTCCGGCCAACTGCCCGTCAGCATTCAGAACATGCCCGAGGAGCAGTTGGGAGCCGTCTACGCCGTGGGCGGAAATGGCAACTATGTCTTCATCAACTATGGCGGCGAGAAGCAGACCACCAACGTCGAGCGGAATGCCCGGGCCTTCCTCCAGCATCTTCGTAACCCGCAACGAGCAATATGTTTTTGCGGCCAATCAGAGCTCGAACGTCTTCACCGTAGCTAGCCCCAACGGCTCTTCGGGACTCTCGTTGGGCCTGCCGGGCGTGTATCGCGTAAGCGTGAACCCGGGCGGAACCGTGGCGCTGGCTTTCGTGCAGCAATCCAATTCCAACCAGAACTTCAGTTACGTCTATTACCCGCTTCAGCTCAACGCCGCGGAAACCCTGTTGTTCAGCGGCGGCCCGGCCACCTGGCCCAAGGCGGCGGTCGATTGCGAACCACAGAACGTGCCCACCTGGTGCCTGCTGCAGGCGCAGAGCCCGGATAATGTAGATCCCATTTACAACGGAACGGGTGGCAAGCCGACGTTCTACACCGGCGCGCCGCTGCAGTTCGATCGGCCCATCAAAGCTGTATTCTCCGCCGATGGCGGCACCGCCTACATCCTCAATTGCGGCCTGGAATGCGGCGGCACCACCGCATCGATTTCCATTCTTCCCATTGCCCCCATGCTCTTCCAGCAAGGCCAGGCCTCCGGAAAGTTGCCCACCAACCAGACCCTCGCATCCACAAATATTCCCATTCGCGGCGGCGCCAGTAATGCGCTGGTCGATTCCAGCACCATGTACGTCGTGGGCCAGTGCCCGGAGTCGGTGGCCACCGGCATCGGCAACTGCCTGAATACTGTCTCCAACCAAACCTACTTCGGCGGCAATCTCACCGTGGTTAATCTGGCCAACAATTCGGTATCCAGCCCGGTCTCCATCAGCGATGGAACTCCGGGCGGCGTGAGCCGCATGGTCGAAGGCGACAATAACACGCTCTGGATCGGCATGACCCAGTGCACCAATGGCATTCGCTACGCAACCAGCGCCGCCGGCGGCTACGGCTGCCTGACCATGTACAACACCGCCAAAAACCAGGTGACCCTCATCGAGCCCTACCTGGGCGATGCCACCGGCGTCACCGCCGTCACGGGCTTGAACAAGATCTACACCGCCGAAGGTGGCCAGGTGTATATCTACTCCACCGTGGACGGCTCCGCGATCGACAACGAGTATGTCACCGTGACCGGAACAGCCTGGGACGTGGCCTACATGGACGCAACCAGCGACGCCGACAACACCGTTTATTAGCGGCGCTACCGGAAGCGCAGTTAGCATTCCGTGCCCCATCCGTCTTGCATTTTGTGCGAAAAGCGTGGCAGACCGCCGCGCAGGTTCCGCTTCCCATGACGTAATCTGAATCCATGCCTGCGCCTGAAAATTTCCGCGCCGATGTTCTGGCCGTGGCCGCCCATCGCGACGATGTGGAACAGACCTGTGGCGGAACCCTGCTGCGCATGGCTGCACGAGGGCTGCGCACCGCTATTCTCGATCTGACCCAGGGCGAAGCCGGAACCCGCGGCAGCGCCGAAGAACGTGCCCGCGAAGCGGAAGACGCCGCCCGCCTTCTCGGAGTGGGCTGGCGCCACGCGCTTTCTTTCCCCGATGGCGCTGTCGAGAACACCTTCGCCAATCGTGTTGAAATCGTGCGCGTGCTGCGTCAACTGCGGCCCCGCGCCATCATCCTGCCTTACTGGGAAGCGCGCCATCCCGATCACGCCATCGTGGCCACGCTGGGTTACCAGGCCTGTTTTCTCTCCGGGCTCAAGAAAGTCGAAACTGGAGCCGAGCCCTTTCGCCCCTTCAAGATCATCTATGCCAGCCTCTACGCCGACGTGCGCCCCAGCTTCGTCGTGGACATCACGCCATTTATCGAGCAGCGGCATCTGGCCCTGATGGCTTATCGCTCGCAGTATGCCAACCAGCAGGCCGGCGGCGCGTTGTTTGTTCCTGAAGAGGAAATTCGCGAGCGTACATTGGCTGAAGCGCGGCATTACGGTCTGCTCGCAGGAGTCCGCTACGGCGAACCCTTCGTGCAGAAGGAAGTTGGCCTGGTGGACGACCTCACGCTGGTGCCCGTGCAATCGATCTGAATCGCATTGATGCCGGAACTTTCGCTACGGAGGACACCGTGTCCTGCGCACAGAGCGCCTGAATACGCAGGGTACGTTACTTGTGGTGTTCGGCGAGAAAAGTCCCATGCGATCTTCCAAGTCATGCCGGAGCAGAGCGGAGACGATCGACAATCTGCAGGCTGCAGTAAAAGAGGAGGCACTTTGCAAACCTGGGATCCACAAGCCTACGCGCGCACCGGCGCATTTGTGCATGGCCTTGCCGGCGCGGTTGTGGAGTGGCTCAGCGCACAGCCGGCCGAGCGCATTCTCGACCTCGGCTGCGGCGACGGCCAGCTTACCCTGCGTCTCGCCGCCACCGGCGCAATCGTGACCGGCGTCGATGCTTCGCCGGAGATGGTTGCAGCGGCACGTGCCCGCGGCGTCCACGCCGATGTGGCTTCGGCCGAATCGCTCCCTGGCGCCGACGGCGCCTTCGATGCCGTCTTCTCCAACGCCGCGCTGCACTGGGTGCGCGACCACGATGCCATGATGGCCGAGGTCTATCGCGTCCTTCAGCCCGGCGGCCGCTTTGTTGCCGAGATGGGCGGCCAGGGCAACATCGCGGCCGTTCGCGTGGCTCTGGCCGCGGCGCTGGCCCGGCATGGCTACGCCGGCCGCGAAGACGATGTGAATTACTATCCCACGGCGGACGCCTACACCCTGCGTCTGGAGCGCCACGGCTTCGCGGTCGCGCGCATGGCCCTCATTCCGCGGCCTACGCCCTTGCCCGGCGGCATGGACGCATGGCTGCGCACCTTTCGCCGCGGACTGCTCGAATCGCTCCCCGAGCCAGTGCGCGAAGCCGTACTGCGCGATACAGTCGATCTGCTCTCTCTCGCCCTGCGCGACGAACAGGGAAACTGGACTGCCGATTACGTGCGCCTGCGCTTCGTCGCCACCCGCGTGTAGCGCGAACACGCGAACAATGGCGCAGCTCGTCATCAGACATGGGCCCGTGCCTTCAGGCTGCCCCGTGCACCCAAAGCCCTGCCTGCTGCGCCGCGGAAGGTAAACTGAAATAGATGGACCATCCGCCGGCCAGTCAAAACAAGGGCGATTCCAGCCGCTCCTCCAGTCCGGAAATGACTACCGACCCAGGCCCGGCAGCGGAGCTGTTCAGGGAATCGGTGGCGATTATGACGCGCCTGCGTGCTCCTGACGGTTGCCCATGGGACCGCGAGCAGTCCTTCGACTCCATCCGCAAATACACGCTGGAAGAAGCCTACGAAGTCTTCGACGCCATTGAGCGGCGCGACTTCCCGCACTTGGCCGAGGAACTCGGCGACTTGCTGCTTCAGGTGCTGTTCTACGCGGAGATGGCGGCCAACGAAGGCCGCTTCACTATCGCTGACGTCCTCACCCATCTCAACCGCAAACTCATCCGCCGTCATCCGCACGTATTTGGCGAAGAAGCCGCCCGCGCGGCAGGCAATCGTGCAGACGTGGATGCCGCCGTGGAAGGTTCCTCCGCAGCGGTCCTGCGCAACTGGGAAGAAATCAAGGCCGCCGAAGCGCCGAGGGCGCTTTCATCCCCTGAGGCTTCAGGAGCGGCGTCGAGATTGGACGGCGTGCAGCGCGCCATGCCGGCGCTGGCCGAGGCTGCCAAGCTGGGCGCAAAGGCCGGCAAGGCCGGCTTCGACTGGCCGGACTGGCGCGACCTGTTGCCCAAAATCGCAGAAGAGACTGCGGAACTCGAGCTGGAAGCCACTGCCGGCGATCCTGCAAAAAAGCCCGCGGTCGAGGCGGAACTCGGCGATCTGCTGTTTACCGTGGTGAATCTGGGCCGGCACCTGGGCGTGGATGCGGAGATGGCGTTGCGCGGCTGCAATCTGCGCTTCCGCGACCGCTTCCGCCTCATGGAACAGTCGTCTGCGCGGCCGCTGGAAGAACTCGCGCCGGACGAACTTGAATCGCTGTGGTCCCAGGCCAAATTCAAGCTGCGCTCCCAACGCGCGGAGAAGCGCGCGTGATCGAGATTCGCGCCTGCGCCGGAATGGACGAACTGGACGCCTGCGTAGCGCTCGAGGTGGAGACCTGGGGCTACCACGTAAACGAACTCGATTCCACGCAAGACGTTTCTGCTGGCGCAGGAGATCGGAGGCCAGGTCCTGGGCGCCTTCGAAGCGGGGGGCAGGGAAGAATTTGGCAACGAGGCTTCTCCTGCGAAGCTCGTTGGTTTCGCCATGTCTTTGCCGGGAATTAAGCAGGAGAACGGTCATCCAATTTCTTATCTGCACTCCCACATGCTGGCGGTGAACGAGCACTACCGCAACCGGGGTATCGGTGTGCAACTCAAACTGGCACAACGGCGTGAGGCGCTGGCCCGTGGAATCCGGCGCATGGAATGGACCTTCGATCCGCTGCAGAGCAAGAACGCTTTCCTCAATATCCACAGGCTGGGCGCGGTCGCCCGTCACTATCGGGAGAACTTCTATGGTGTATCCTCATCTCGACTGCAGGGTGGGCTCCCCACCGACCGGCTTCTGGCCGAATGGGAGCTGGATTCCCCTCGAGTTCAGGCACATCTGGACGGGCATCCCGCGGTTGAAACGGCCGTTGCAAAACAGATTCTGATTCCCGCTTCCATTGAAGAGTGGAAGGCCAACGATCGGTATCGGGAACGCGCTCTAGCTGTGCAGATGGAGAACCGCCGGAAGTTTCAACAGGCATTTGCCTTGGGACTGGTTGTTGTCGGCTTTACCCGGGATGCAGAGGGCAACGGAATTTACAGGCTGGGCATCCTTCCACGAACTGATCAGGTTCTAATAAACACAAAGGCGCCCTTATGAGAATCGATGGAATTATTCTGCGCGAAGTCCACATGCCGCTGGTACGTCCGTTTGAGACCAGCTTCGGAGTCACCCGTGAACGCCGCATTTTGCTCGTCGAGGTTCAGTCGGAGGGATTGACCGGCTGGGGCGAGTGTACGGCCGGCGAGCGCCCGTTTTTCTCCTCAGAGTCAACCGACACCGCCTGGCAGATCCTGGTGAATGAGCTGGGACCGATGCTGGCTGCGCAGGCGCCAGAACATGGCGGCGATTGCCCCAGGATCTTCAAGCAGGTGCGCGGCAACCGCATGGCCAAAGCCGCCCTTGAAAATGCCATCTGGGATCTGGAAGCGCAGCGCGAAGGAGTGCCGCTGGCCGCTCTGCTGGGCGGTGTGCGCGAGACGATTACCTGCGGCGTTTCGATCGGCATTCAATCCTCCATTCCAGAGTTGCTTGCCATCATCGAGCGCGAGCTGGCGGCCGGCTATCAGCGTATCAAGCTCAAATGCAAGCCGGGCTGGGACGTAGAGGTCTTTGAGAAGGTGCGCGACCGCTGGCCGGGAATCATGCTGAGCTGCGATGCCAACTCGTCCTACCGCCTGCGCGACGAAGACCACCTGGTCTCCTTCGATGCTTTCGACCTGCTGATGATCGAGCAGCCGCTTTGGCACGACGATTTCTACTACCACTCGATCCTGCAGAAGCGTCTGGAAACCCCGATCTGTCTCGACGAATCCATCTGCAACCGGCGCGATGCGCTGGCGGCCATCGAGATGGAGTCGTGCAAGATCATCAACCTCAAGCTGGGCCGGGTGGGCGGATTCTCCGAGGCCATCGCCGTGCACAACGCAGCCCAGGAGCGCGGCGTTCCTGTGTGGTGCGGCGGCATGCTCGAGTCGGGCATCGGGCGCTCCCACAACATCGCCCTTTCCACGCTTGAAAACTTCACACTGCCCGGCGATGTCTCCGCCTCGGCGCGCTACTGGTCCGACGACATCGTCGAGCCCGAGATCACAGTTTCTTCAGAGGGCCAGATCGCGGTTCCCGACGTTCCCGGCCGCGGCTACGAAGTCCGCGCAGACCTCATCGAGCAGCTCACCGCGCGCAAGGAAACCATTCGCGCCATGGCGATTGCGTAGAGGCTGCGGGCGCTAAATCCTTTGGCCTTTGCGCCAGGCGAGAGATTCCTCATCCTCGTCTTGAGCTTCATGGTGACAAGGATGGGAGACCCTCTGAACAGTCGCCGGGAAGCCATGACAACTGCGCCGCCAAGCCGGCGCAAGAAGCTCACTGCGCGTCCCGCACGCAGCGAAACCCAATCCCTCCGGATCGGTCGTACCCCGGCGACATCAGCAGCAGCTTGCCATGCTCGCTGTTGCGATACGCCTGCGGGAAATACCAGATGGAACCTTGCGGGCGATAATACTCCCCGCCGCGCACAATGGCCGCGCGCGTGTGCTCGTCGGTGAATTCATCGGTCCACTGCCACAGGTTGCCCACCATGTCCATCACCCCGTAAGGGCTCGCCCCGCCCGGGTGCGCATCAACCGCATCGGGTCCGGTCATGGCGCGGCCGGTCACCGGCGTAGGCGCATCTGCCTGATCCCACTGATTGCCCCAAGGGTAAGCGCGGCCGTCGGTTCCTTGCGCTGCCAGTTGCCACTCCCACTCGTGCGGCAGCCGCTTTCCGGCCCACGCTGCATAGGCTCGCGCATCCTCCAGCGAAACCCACGTCACCGGCCGGTTCTCCCACCCCTGCGGAAATGTTCCGTTTTTCCAATCGCGCAGGAAATTGATGGAATCTTGCGGCGAATAATGCGTGGCATCGAGAAACTCTTTGAACTGGGCATTCGTCACCGAGTACTTGTCGATATAAAACGGCGCAACCTGCATCACGTGCTCGTGAAAACGCCGCGGCGAATCCTCCCAGGGATATTGCACATCGACACCCGGATCGTCGCCCCCCTCGATCTCCACGCCCTGCACTCTGAAATCGAAGCTCCCGCCGGGAATGCGAATCATGCCCGCCGGAGTCTCCGCGGCCGGTTTGGTTGAAGCAATTTCCACCAGCTTCTGCGTCAGCACCGGTGATACTCGCGAGAACGAAGGCAGCGGCTGCGCCGTCATCGTGGCCATGCGCTGCATCAGTTCCTTTATTGCGCTGCCCGGCTCGTCCGGCGTCGCCAGAATTGCGCCATACCCGTTGGGCTCGAGAGCAAAATTCAGAACCCCTCCATCCCCATCGGCAGCGACCTTCAGCTCCACGCCGTGGTAAAGGTCGAAGTAGCGCATGCCCGGCGTGGCCGGCACCGTCATCTGCGGCCCGTCGATCGCATAGCCGTTCCGGTTCACGATCGTCCATACCGTTTCATTGCCCAGCGGCCAGCGGCTGGCATACACACCGTAGTGGTGCATCGGGTAAAGCGGCTCCCAATCGGGACTGACCAGGAACCGTGCCACCGCCCGCTCCATGGTGGCCACGCGCCGCGTAGCTTCCGCGTCGTGCGGACTGATGCCGTTCCAGATGCCCCATATGTTCTCCCAGCTTTCCCACCCCACGCCGTTGAAGAACGCGAATTGCAGGTCGTCGTTCTTTTCGCGTGCCCAGCGGTCGCTGATGTTGACCATATGCCGCGTCTCCAGCCACTTGTACCGGTCAACCATGGGGACGAACGGGAATGAGT
Organism: uncultured Acidobacteriaceae bacterium; assembly: GCA_963725975.1. GTDB lineage: Bacteria > Acidobacteriota > Terriglobia > Terriglobales > Acidobacteriaceae > Telmatobacter. The sequence continues at coordinate 436,594 of CAVSBA010000005.1, forward strand.
ACTGGCCCCAGTTCATCACGTCCCAACTGAGCGCTTCGTCCGCCAGACTTACTTCAGGCTCAAATGCGAGTGGATGTCCGATGGCCTCGGCGGCCAGCGAAAATCCCAGCGGCACGCCCTCCTGCGTGTCGCCGTTGATGCCGTCGGCGCCAATCTCCTTCATCAGCGCGGCAATCGCCTGCGGCCAGGGCTGGTCAGGCGCATGAGTGCCTTGGTCCCACATCATCATCGGAAACAGAACGCGCACGCCGCGGCGATGGAAATCCGCCACCATCTGGCGCACCCCCGCAATCCCACCGGGCATGGATTCGACCATTTGCAGTTGATTGCGATCGTCGACGCCCATATTCGGGTAGGTCGACCAGATCAGCACCGCGTCGATGCCGCCATAGCGTTGTTTCAGATCGTCGAGATAGCGATCGACCGTGTAGCGGCCGGTGGCAGGATCGTAAAAGTATCGATCGTGCACCATCATTTGGGGCTGAATAAAGCTGGATTGCGTCCACGCCAGCGCCGGCAGGTTGTAGCGGGCCGTGTTCAACGTGATCCTGATGCGCCGCTCCGCGCGCCAATGCTCCAGGTCGGCGAGCCAGAGTTGGTGCGTCTGCGGCGCACAGCCGGTTGGCTGCGCATTCTCCCACGCAAAGTGGAGATTCATGCAGTCAGGCGGCGGAATTTGCTGGTCGCGCGGCGGAAAGGCCGTGTCTTGCGCGCAAGCCACGGCAGAGAAGCACAGCATCAACGCAAGTGTGAGGTTGCGGATCATGGGATGCGAGATCTCCGTTGGCGAGAATCATAACTCAGCCGGCAAGCCGGCGATCTGCTCACTGGCACGACAGTCGCTGCGAAGATGCCGCAAAAACTTCCAGCACAGCTCAGGCGTACAACGGCGCCAGCGCGATCGACCCCAGCCCCAGCAGAAAAAAGATGAACATCAACACCAGTAGCACCTTGGCCGCACGCGGCGCGCCGGCAAACTCATGCCACACAAACACACCCCAGCACGCGGAGATCATCGTCGCTCCCTGGCCAATCGAATAAGAAACGGCCGGTCCCACCAGGTGCGCGCCCGAGGCCACAAAGTTGGCAATCCCTCCCGCGCACCACACCCCGCCGCCGAGCATACCGGCCAGGTGCCACCCCAACGGCGCGCGGCGGTAGCCTGAACCCGCTACGGGAGGCTTGCCGTCGAGAGGCTTTTTCATCAGCAGCAGGTTGGCGGGAACCGTGGAAACCATCAGGCCGATGGCGAAGAAGAACGCAACCGCATACGGTCCCGGCTCCGGCTGCCCAGGCACGCCGTTCAGAGCGCGCGCCACGAATGGATAAAAGCAGCCCATCAGCACGCCGCATGCCAGGCTGAGGAGGATGCCGAGGAGGGTTGCAGACCTAGCCTTCGTCTCGCGCTTGCGATATGCGGCCGCATCGAGCACGATGGCAATGGTCACCAGCGCCACGCCGCCAAACAGCAGCAGGGGATTGGCCACCGGCGTGATCACGTAATTCGAAATCGCGCCGATCACCAGCGCCAGTCCGATCCCGATCGGGAACGCCACGGCCATGCCCGCAATTTCAATGGCGGCGACCAGCAGCAGGTTGGCCACGTTGAAGATGACGCCGCCGATGAACGCGTACGCGATTGAGACCCCCGGCGTGTGCGCGATGGCGGCAAGAAACGGCGCGCCGCTGTGGCCCAGGCTGCCCGCGGTCAGCCCCAGCACAACCGCGGCAACGCCCATGCCGATGGCATAGTCCCAATAGAAAAGCTGAAAGCGGTAACGAGGGCAGAACTTGAGAGCATTGGCCCACGATCCCCAGCACAACATGCTGAGAACCATCAGAGCGAGCGCGGCCTCATACGAGTGTGGAAGCAGCATTGCGGTACTTCCTCCGTGGCAATTGCGATATGCAGTGACCCACGTACGTTATCGCATCGCCTGCCGGAGTGTACAGCGCGCGTTTACTTTGTCTCGGAAATGTCCTGCGTAACTTTGTAGTGTCCTGGCGTGCCGGTTACGGCAATCGGAATTTGCGACCCGGAGTGGTCTTTCCGTTTGAATAACATCGACAGCGGCTTAAGCAGCACGGATTTCCATCCTGTAGTCGCGTGGGAGATTCCGGACTCCATCTGCAGGTCGCCGACAAGGTGAACGGATTCGTTATTCAGATTGAAGTTGCCGTGCAGGCGAACATGCGCTCCGGGAAGCCGGAAGAGCAATGCCGGCGAGGCCATGACTCCGTCGAGAATGGTGACCGGCCCTGCCAGCGTAGAGAGCACAGTGGGGTCGCTGGACCTGGGATTGGAGGACGGACTGGAAGACGGATTGGCGTTGGACTTTGAGTTTCCTTTCTGCTCGCGCGTGCTGAAGGCCGATAGGCTGCTTTCGATTTTGCGATCTGTGGCCTCGCCGGCGGGAAGATCGAAACGCCCGCTGACGCGGAGCCGTTCGAGGAATGGTTTGCCGGTTGGCCCTACCCAGGCATGGGCGCGCAGGGAGGTGACGCCGACGACCGGCACAGCAGATTGGATAAATGGCCGGAGAAGCTCTTCGGCCCGTCCGCCATCCACCGCGAGATCGACGTTGGTGACCTTGGGCGAGCCGGCAACTTCCCCATGCGCGCGAATCGTGGTGCGGCCGCTCTTCACTTCCACGGCTTGAAACAGGACATCGCCGTTGAGCCCATTCACAATGCATTCAATTGACCCCTCGACGGGCGTAGGTTTGCCGCCGCCGACGGCAAAGTCCGGCGTTTGCGATACGGCGGATGCCTCGATGGTCCGCAGCGGTCCGCTGAACCGGCCGCTGGAAGCAAGGGTTCCGCGCAGCTCGCCTACGTCGGTGAGTTTCACTTGATTGAACGTGAATTGCCCGGAGAGGTGGGTGGCGCCCACGTCCTTCGCATTCAGCGGTCCAAAGCTGCCCGTAGCGGAAATGTGGCCGGCGGGGAAAGGGTTCTCCATATCGACAACGTAGCGAACGGGTTGGCCTTTCTGAACATTCGCCAATTGCAACTCGCGGATGGCGAAGCGCAGGGATTTTCCATCATCATATTGCACCTCAAGAACGGAGTTGTGCATGCGCAGAACTTCCACTACTGTGCTCGGTCCGCTGAAACCGCTGGCACTGCCGGTGGGAAATTCCTCCTGGCTCGTGCGGCTGCCGGCGGGCGGAATGACGAGATGAACGCCGGTCATTTCCACCAGGTGAACGCGCCGGCGCAGCAGCAGGAGATCCTTCCATTCCCCCTGAACATAAAGCGTTTGCACGGTGCCAAAGATGACGTGATGGGGTGGCGATGCGCGAGTGATGGTAATGCCGGTGGCAATGAACCCGGGATGAGGCAAGTACACGCGCCGGTAATGCGTGATCTTGATCTGGCTGCCGAAGACGTCAATGAGCAGGGGATGAATTTCGCGATAGCGGTAAGGCCAATGTACGGCGGTGAAGCAGCCAAGCACAAAAAGCCCGCAGAAACCGAGCGCGACGAGGACCATCGTGCTCCGCCGCCATGGGGAGAGCCTGATCTTGCCTGCCGCGGAAAGGATCCGAGAGCCGCCCACCTCTTACAACGATGCAGGCTTCCGAAACCGGGCTGCACCTGGAGAAGGAAGGCCGTGTGCAATTCGGGATTTTTTTGCACACAACCCGGCGGCTACTGCTTTGCCGCCTTCACCGCTTCGGTCAGAGCCGGCACCACCTCAAACAGATCGCCGACAATGCCGTAATCCGCGACTTCAAAGATTGGCGCATCGGGATCTTTGTTGATGGCCACGATGCACTGCGAGCCCTTCATGCCCACCAGGTGCTGAATGGCGCCGGAGATCCCCACAGCCAGATAAAGCCGTGGCGCAACCGACTGGCCCGAGCTGCCCACCTGCCGCTCCATCGGCAACCACCCGTTGTCGCAGATGGGCCGCGAGGCCGCCAGCTCCGCGCCCAGTGCGGTGGCAAGGTCCTGCACCAGGGGCAGATTCTCCGCTTCCTTGATGCCGCGTCCCACGCTCACAATGAGCTGCGCCGAGCCCAGATCGACGGTCTGCGCCGAGCCGCGAAATGGCTCGCCCGGCTTGGTGCGAATCTGCGCCGTATCGAGAGTCGGCGCGAAGGTTGAAACCGAAGCGCCGTCGGTGGAAACTGGTGCCACGGGCTCGGTGCGGAATGCTCCTGCCTGCACGGATACGAAGCATGGCCCGCTGCCGGTGTGCCGATACGTTCCCGTGAGCCGTCCCTGCATCAGCTGGCGTGTGAACACGGGGCCGTCGGCAATCGAAATCACATCGCTGATCAGCACTTCGCCCATTCGTGCCGCCAGCGCGGGCGCAAAGTCGCGCACCTGGTAGGTGTGCGGAAACACCACTTGCGTAGGGCTCTCGCTTTGGATGAGTTGTTGAAGTGCGATGGAAAAACCATCCGCCGTGTAGGGTTTCAGCAGCGCATGTTCCAGGCGCATCACCTTGCCCGGATGTTTGGCGGCAACTTCCGCGGCCAGCAACTCGGTCTCTGCGCCCATCACCACGGCCGTGACAGGCTGGCTGAGGCTGGCGCCTAGCGACTGCGCGGCGGCAAAGGCTTCCCAGCTCACTCTGCTGACGCGCCCATCCCGCGCTTCCAGGACTACCAGAATACTCATAGCACCCGCACCTCGAACTTGAGCTTTTCCACCAGCGCCGCCGCGGCTTCCTTGCCGGAGCCGGGAAGCATCTGCGTGGATTTTTGCTTTTTGGGCAACGCTATTTCTTCAAGCTGTACCACCGGAGTTTCGGGCCCGCGAAAATCCAGGCAGTTCAGCGCCCTCACCTCCTTGGTCTTCGCCCTCTTGATGCCCATCAGCGTGGCATAGCGCAGCTTGTTGCCGCCGGACTGGATGGTGAGCACCGCCGGCATGGGCATCTCGATCATCTGGAACCAGCCCTCTTCCAAGCTCGCGCTTCACACGAATGCCGCCGTCGGTCTTTTCCACTTGCAAGATAAGCGTGGCATGCGGCAACCCCAGCAGTTCGGCCACAATGACGCCGGTCTGCCCCAGCCCCAGGTCCTCCGACTGCAATCCGGTGAGCACCAGGTCGGGGTTCTCGCCGCGGATGGCCTCGGCAATCAGCCGGGCCACGTCCAGCGCGTCACGTTCCAGCAGATCGTCGCAGGCGATGTGGATGGCGCGATCCGCGCCCTTGGCCAGGGCCTCGCGAATGGTCGAGCCCGCGCGCTCCGGCCCGGCGCTCACCACCACCACTTCGCCCCCATGCTTTTCCTTAAGCTGCAGTGCCTCTTCCAGCGCATAGGCGTCGGGCTCATTCATGGCGAACTGCAGATCGGCTTCTTCAATCCATTTGCCGGCAATGCGCACAGGCGCATCCCGTTCCGGCACCTGCTTAATGGCGACGATGATCTTCATGCTTTTCCGTGCTCCACCGTGTGGTTAGATGCGGGTGTAAAGCAAATCTGATGCGGAGCGATTCAGCTCGGCCCCGTCTCCGGCAATCCCCGGGCAGCCAGCTGGGCAATGTCGAGCAGTTGCGGCGCACCTGGCTCCCTGGGCCTTCAGCGCGTCCTGAAACATGGTATTGCAGAAGGGGCAGGCCGCGCCCACCACTTGCGCGCCGGTGCCGGCCAGCTCTTGCGCGCGGGCGTGACTCACGCGTTCTCCCGTTTCCTCGCCCAGGAACACCAGCCCCCCGCCCGCTCCGCAGCAGAAGCTGCGCTCATGGTTGCGCGGGGCTTCCACCAATTCTCCCGCTTGCCTGACCACGCTGCGCGGTTCTTCATACACGCCGCGATAGCGCCCCAGGTAGCACGGATCGTGGAACACAATTTTTTCGCCGCTCGATTGCTTCGGTAATTGGTCGGCATAACGCGCCAGAAATTCGCTGTGGTGCTCCACCGGCGGGGGCGTGCCGAACTCCTTCCAATCCTCCTGAATGGTGCGCACGCAGTGCGGGCAAATCGACATAATCTTTTTAGTCTTGGACGGAGCGTAGCGCCTCTAGATTGGCTTCCGCCAGTTGCTGGAAGAGCAGGTCGTTGCCCAGCCGCCGCACCGGGTCGCCACGTGCATTTCTCCTTGCGCAGCACGCCGAAGGTCACTCCTAGGTGCCTCATCACCGCGACCAGCGACAGAATAATCTCGCGGCCCTTGGGATCGTAGCCGCCCATGCAGCCCAGCCATAGGCAGTATTCCTGCGTTCCGTCGAAGAGCGGCAAGGCATTTTTCTCGACAAATTTGTCGCGCTCCGTGGCGCTGATGCCCAGCGCATTCGAGCCGCGCTCCAAAGCCAGAAAAAGCTTTGCCCCGTGCTCGTCCTGCCATTCGCCGGTGTTCACGGCGCCGCGCCGCAAGCCCACGATGATGGGCAGGTGCTCGATGCCCACCGGGCATTGGAATTCGCAGGCCCCGCAGGTGGTGCACTCGAAGATCGCCTTCTGCGAATTGTGCTTGCCCAGCAGCGGCGCTTCCGACCCGGGACCAGACTCGTTCAGGTAGGCGCGCACGCCCAGAATCACCTGCTTGGGGTTCAGCAGTTTGCCGGTGTTGTTGGCCGGGCAATGCTCCGTGCAGCGGCCGCATTCCACGCAGGAGTAGGCCTGCAGGCTAACCAGTTGGGTCAGATCCTTGCCCGCCACCAGTCCGAAATCCTCATCGCCTGTGAGCGGCGGAATCTGGCTGAATCCATCCCGCGAAAGGAAAATGGTTGACGGGGCTCAGCACCAGGTGCAGATGCTTGGTGTGCGGAATCAGCGGCAGAAAGAATAGCAGCGTAAGCGAGTGTGCCCACCACAGCACCTCGCCCGCGACCCCCGCGCCGGGGATAAAGAATGCCGCCAGGTACGTCACCATCAGCAGAAAGATGAGGCCCGCGATCAGCCCGGATTCCCACGAAAGCGGTCCCAGCCACTGGGGCCGGATAAAAAACCGGCGCACGAAAAGCCCAAAGATTCCCACCGCACAAGCAATGGCGAAAGCGGCCGCAAAATCGAAATAGAAATGCCCCGTCGCGCTGTGCGGATCGAGGAATTGAAGCCCGAACGGCACCAGGCAGTGGTTGAGGGTGACGACGGCAAAGGCGCAGAAGGCCCAGAAGACCAGTGCATGCGCCAAGCCCGGCAGCGGCCGCTGGCGGATGACTTTGCCCTGCAGCATCACCTCCCACACAAAGTCGCGCACCCGCCGGCCAATCGGCGCAAGATGAAAATCGGGATCTTTCTTCGACTTCAGAATGCGTTCGAGAATGGGGCCGAAGCGCACCCAGAACAGCGCAACCGAGAGCAACACGAGGGACAGGAAGACCAGCCTGCCGAGAATCCGGAAGTGTTCCGGCTCAGCCGGACTGGGAAAAAGAGCCGTCATAGGCGAACCAGAATCAACATACACGATGAGGGTGCGAGGCGTCGTGGGGTACGGGACGAGTCGGGAGGGTAGGGTCGAGCGTCGCAGATTTCCAGGGTTACGTTTGGTTCGCGTCGAAAGCACGCAAAGCGGACGACAGAGGGTAGACCCAGGCGCGAATCTGGGAAAGGCGTGAAGACGTAAGCCGCCCGCATGTATCCTAACGCTGCGGAGAGTTGCGCTCATTTTCCTTCGGAGGCCACTGCCTTGGCCCAATATCTGATTACCGGAGCGGCCGGCTTCATCGGGCGCTCCATTGCGGCGGCGCTCCTGGAGCGCGGCGACAGTGTGCGCGGAATCGACAGCTTCATCACCGGCAAGCGCGAGAATCTGGTTGGCCTCGAAGCCATGGAGTTTGTGCAAGGGGATCTGACCGATCCCGCAGCGTGCCAGAAAGCCTGCGAAGGCATCGACACTGTTTTTCACGAGGCGGCGCTGGCCTCTGTCCCGCGCTCGGTGGCCGATCCTGCCGCCACCAACGCCAATTGCGTCGACGCGACCGTGAATTTGCTGGTTGCGGCGCGCGAAGCGGGCGTGCGGCGCGTAGTCTACGCAGGTTCGTCCTCGGCTTACGGGGACACACCCACCCTGCCCAAGCGCGAAGACATGCTGCCCAGCCCCATCAGCCCGTACGCGGTCGCCAAGCTGGCCTGCGAGCATTACATGCAGTCTTTCACCCGCGTTTACGGCCTGGAAACCGTCACCCTGCGCTACTTCAATGTCTTCGGCCCTTATCAGGACCCCACCTCGCACTACTCCGGCGTGCTGGCCATCTTTTGCCGCAAAATGCTGGCCGGCCAGCAGCCCACCATCTACGGCGACGGCGAACAAAGCCGCGATTTTACCTTCATCCGCAACGTGGTAAACGGCAATCTGCTCGCCGCCTCAGCTCCTGCCGAGAAGGTTTCAGGCCAGATGATGAACCTGGCCACCGGGGCCGGCATCAGCCTCAACCAGGTTTTCGAGATCCTATGCGAACTGACCGGCTACACCGGCAAGCCGGTCTACGCGCCGTCACGCGCCGGGGACATACGCGACTCGCTTGCCGACATCGGCAGGGCGCAGGAACTGCTCGGCTATCGCCCCGCCGTCGATTTTCGCGAGGGCCTGCGCCGCACCGTCGAGTGGTACCGGACGCAGTAACACGATTCGTGCGGCTGAGATGGGCACAAACAGCACTCGCTGCCCAAAAATCCGGGAAAGGCTTTAATCCGCGGCTGCGGCCTTGCGCGCATGGAGCCTGGCAACCGGGGCTTTCGCGATCGCCGGGATGGCGCTCAGATCGGTCTTGCCTTCGGCGAGATGCATGAGAAAATTCTGGCTTGAAAATGCAGGCGCATCTTGATGAAGCTTGCTGGCCCGCACGTAGCTGCCATCGGGCTGTTGAATGCGCGCCTTCACCGTGTCGGCAAGATAGGCGGCCAGAATTTCATCGTGAATGCGTGCCAGCGCCACGGCGTCCCGTACCGGGAAAACCACCTCGCATCGCTCGAACAAATTGCGCGGCATCCAGTCGGCCGAGCCCAGATACACCTCGGAGTTGCCGCCATTGGCGAATTGAAAGATGCGCGAGTGCTCCAGAAACCGGCCCACGATCGAGCGCACGCGAATTCTCTCCGAGAGGCTCTTCACGCCTGGCCGCAGAATACAGATGCCGCGGACGATGAGATCGACATCCACGCCGGCCTGCGAGGCCTGGTAAAGCGCTTCGATCACCGAGGGCTCCAGCAGCGCATTCATCTTGGCTACAATGTGCGCCGGCCGCCCCGCGCGCGCGTGATCCTGTTCGCGGCGGATGAGGCCCAGAAAATTTTCCGCCATGGTCAGCGGCGCTACCAACAACGGGCTGTAATCGTCCAGCTCGGCGTGCGCGGTCAGGTAATTGAACACCATGTGCACCCGCTCAGTGATTTGCGGATCGCTGGTCAGCAGGCTTAAGTCGGTATAAAAACGTGCCGTCACGGGATTGTAGTTGCCAGTGCCGAGGTGGCAATAGCGGCGGGTCACGCCGTCCTCGTCGCGGCGCACCAGCAGCGCCAGCTTGCAATGCGTCTTCAGCCCTACCACGCCGTGAAACACCTGTACTCCGGCGTCTTCCATGCTGCGCGCCCAGCGAATGTTCGATGCCTCGTCAAAGCGCGCCATCAGCTCCACCACCACCGTCGCTTCCTTGGTCGCGCCGGCCTCAGTAAGCGCCTGGAACATAGGCGAATCGTGGCTGGTGCGGTAGAGCGTCTGCTTGAGCGTCACCACGGCGGGATCCTGCGCGCCGGCCTGCACGAACTCCACCACCGAATCGTACGAATCGTAAGGGTGATGGAGAAGAATGTCGCGATGGCGCAACTCGTCGAAAATGTTCGTCGACTTGCGGCTCAGAACGAATGGCTTGGGCGTGAAGGGCTTGAATTTCAGGTCCGGCGCGCGGCGCATCTTCATAAAAAAACATCAGCCGCGACAGATTCACCGGTCCTTCCGCGCGGTATACCTGGTTTTCCTCCAGTTCGAAGTTCACGCGCAGCCGTTCCACAATCTCAGGATCGGCGCCGGTCTCGATCTCCAATCGCACCGCGTCGCCCTTGCGGCGATTGTGCAATTCCACGCGAATAGTCTCAAGCAGCGAGCGCGCTTCTTCCTCCTCGAAATAGAGGTTGGAATTGCGCGTGACCCGGAACGAAGCGTGCGCCACAACCTCATAACCGCGATACATGCCGGTCAAGTGTTGCGCGATCAGGTCCTGGAGGAGCAGGTAATCCCAATGGCCTTCCTTGGCGGGCAGGCGCACGAAGCGGGGCAGAGCGCGCGGAACCGTTACCACCCCCAGCACCTGCGGACCGGAGCGGCGGCGCTTGGCGCGCAACAGCACCGCCAGGCAGAGCGCCTTGTTCAGAACCCGCGGAAACGGGTGCGCGGGATCGATCGAGATGGGCGTCAGCAGAGGATCGACTTCGCGCTGGAAATAATTTTTGGCGAAAGCGCGGGCCTCGTCGCCAAGCTCATCCCAGTCCAGCAGGCGGATGCCCTGCTTGCGCATCTCGGGCAGCAGTTGCTGGGTCCAGCAGCGGTACTGCGCGGCCACAAAGGCGTGGATGTCGCCGGTAAGCTGGCTCAGCGATTCGTCAGGCCGCAGTCCGTCGAAACCCGGCTCGCTATACCCATCTTCAATGCGCTGCATCAGCCCGGCCTGCCGCACTTCCACATATTCATCCAGATTGGAGGCGGTAATGGCCAGAAACTTCACTCGCTCGAGCAGGGGATTGGAGGCGTCTTCCGCCTCTTCCAGCACACGCCGGTTGAACTGGATCCAGGAGTGGTCGCGGCCGTTGAAAAGCTGAGTTTTGCGCCGGGTTTTGGCCATCAGGGTGCGTCCTGTGCTGTGTTGGCAGTCTACAGCGCCAGGCTCCGGAAAATCACGCGCTGTCTGTTAATTCTGGCGCGAAGATGGCCCCAATTGGAATTTCCCGGCTATTCCCAGCAGCCCTTTGACTTTGTGCACAGAAGATTCTTCGATGCCGCGCGTACTTTCGATACACTAAGTTCAGCATCGCAGAGTGGTGTCGTTGCATCCATTTGAAGAGAAGCTATTTGTGGGCCATGCTTTGGCCGCGAGTTGGGTAAGGTTGACCATTTCCAAGAAATCCATGAGAAAAATCGTTAGTTCTGCGCTGGCCTGCGCTTTGCTGGGGATTGCGGGACTTGCGGCAGCCAGTGTGCCCGCAGCCGGGCAAAGCCCCGCGCCTTCAGGGTCGTCGGGCGCGTCGGGCGCCTCATCGGCCACGGGAAGTGTCCCGGCAACCGGCATTTCCGGACCGGTTTCTGTGGGACCGAATGCGGGTTCTTTTCAGGGCAGCGTCGTCAAGGGCCAGGTCTCGCCCCAGACCATCGATTTGTCGCTGGACGACGCCATCCAGCGCGGCCTGCAACCAACCTCGGCATGATCCTCAGCGGAACGCAGACCGCCGCAGCGCGGGCCCAGCGGCTGAGCCAGTTGCAATCGCTGCTCCCGGATATTGAATTCGCCGGCAAGGAGACCGTTACGCAGGTGGATCTTGCCGCCGAAGGATTGCGGCTGCCCGGATTTCCAACCATCATTGGCCCCTTCGGATATACCGATCTGCGTGCCTCGCTGAACTGGTCGCTCGTGGATCTGTCTCGCTGCGCAACTATCTGGCCGCGAAACATAACTTCGCCGCCGCGCAACTGTCTGCGCAGGATGCTCGCGACATGGTTGTCCTCACGGTAGGCAATGCCTATCTGCTGGTGCTGGCCGATCAGTCGCGGGTCACCAGCGTCGAGGCGCAAGTGGCCACGGCCAAAATTTCGCTCGACCAGGCCAACGACAATCACCAGGCCGGCACCTCGCCGCTGCTCGATGAACTGCGCGCCCGCGTGGATTACCAATCGCTCGAGCAGCAACTGATTGCCGCGCGCGATGCGCGCGAAAAGGACAAGCTGGCGCTGGCACGGACCATCGGCTTGCCCGTTGCCCAGGCCTTCAATGTCATCGACACTGCGCCTTACTCGGTCTTCGATGGCATGGACGTGGACGCGCTCATCAACGCAGGCCGAGGCCAATCGCAAGGATCTCGCTGCCCTGGTGGAGCAGACCGCGGCTGCCGCCGAGCAGCGCAAGGCAGCCACCGCGGCGCGCTTGCCCGTGGTCAGCGCTGCGACGGATTACGGCGATATCGGCACCACTCTCGGCCACTCCCACGGGACCGTCGATGCAACCGGTAGCGTGAGCGTGCCCATTTTCAAGGAATACGGATTGCGCGGCCAGGCCCAGGAAGCTCAGGCCCAGCTCGATACCGTGCAGGCGCAGTTAAGCGACAAGAAGGCGCAGATTGAAGCCGATGTGCGTGACGCGCTGCTGGACATTGCCGCGGCGCAGAAGCAGGTCGAGGTTGCAAAATCCAGCGTGGACCTGGCCAGTGAAGAGCTGAAGGAAGCGCAGGAGCGCTACGCCAATGGCGTCAGCGACAATCTGGCCGTGAGCCAGGCACAGCAGTCGGTGGCCCAGGCAAACGATCAATACGTCGCCAGCCTGTATCGCGATAATGTGGCCAAGCTCTCCCTGGCGCGTGCCTTGGGTGCGGCTCAGGATTACCGGAAATATCTCGGTCAAAACCCGTAACAACAGTTCACTGGGAGCCGGGTGCTGCGGCTCTGAATCGCGAACTGTGAACTGCTTTCAGGAGGAAGATAAAGTGGCGGACAATCCAACACCGGTGCAGGAACCGGAAGAGACAGAAACCGCGCGGCCGCCATCGCGGCGCAGGGGAATTCTTGTTGTCGTGATTGCGGCGGTCGTGTTGATTGCCCTTGGCATCTGGTGGCGCTCCACCTATTACGAAGACACCGACGACGCGCAGGTCAACGGCAACCTGGTGCAGATCAGCACGCGAGTCGCGGGCCATGTGACCAAGGTCTACGTGCACGAAAACCAAAAGGTGAAGCAGGGCGACCCGATTCTGGATCTCGATCCGCGCGACTTTCAGGTAGCGGTGGAGAAGGCGCAGGCCGCGCTGGCCAGCGCCGAAGCGGCGGCCGCCGCGGCCAGGGTCTTTGTGCCCATCACCACCATCAACACCGGCAGCAATCTGCGTTCGGCTCAAGCTGACCTGGCCAGCGCGCGCGCCGCCGTGGAGCAGGCGGAGCAGCAACTCGATGCCGCCAAGGCGCGCGTGGCGCAGGCCGAGGCCAACAACTTCAAAGCGCAATCGGACCTGCAAGCGCTACAAGCCCCTGGTCGAGAAAGACGTCATCAGCAAGCAGCAGTACGACTCCGCATTGGCTGCGGCCAATGCCAGCGAGGCGGCGCTCAACGACGCCCAAGCCAGCGAAAAGGCGGCCGAGGATGGCATTCGGGTAGCCCGCGAGCGCGTAACGCAGGCGCAGGCATCAGCAGAGGTACGCGCAAACCGGACCGCAGCAGGTGGAGCAGCAAAACGCGCGCGCCAAGCAGGCGCTGGCCCAGGTGAAGCAGGCGCAGGCACAGCTCGACCAGGCCAAGCTGAACCTCAGCTATACGCATATCGTTGCGCCGGTGGCCGGCATCATCACCCGCAAGAGCGTGCAGGTGGACGAGAATGTTTCCGCCGGCCAGAACCTGATGACCCTGGTTGACCTGCAGGGCATCTGGATCACGGCCAATTTCAAGGAAACCCAGCTCGAGAACATGCGCGCCGGGCCAGAAGGTCACCATCCACGTCGACGCAACCGACAAGGATTATTCCGGCCGCGTCACGCAGATCGGCGGCGCAACCGGCTCCGTGCTCTCGCTCTTTCCTCCGGAGAATGCGACCGGCAACTACGTGAAGGTGGTGCAGCGCATTCCCGTCCGCGTCGACTTCACGAACCTGGCCAAGGAAGATCCAAACCAGGAGCTACGCCCCGGCATGTCGGTCGAACCGAAGGTGTGGGTGAAGTAAAACAGCAGACAGCGGACAGTTCGTTATCGACTGTGCGCTGTCTCTTGTGTGTTTGGCGGTGTCCTGTGTCCGCTCCCAACAGTGAGCTGTCAGCCGTAAACTGCCGGCTGCCTCTCTTACTCCCTTACCTTGGCAATCTTCCACAGCCGGATCGTTTTGTCGGCGCTTGCTGAGGCCAGCACCGTGCCAAAAGGGCCGAAAGCTACAGACAGCACCGGTCCCCGGTGACCTTTCAGAGTGCGCAGCAGCGCGCCGCTGGCAACGTCCCAAAGTTTCACCTGCGCTCCCGCGTCACCCGACGCCAGCGTGCGTCCATCGGGACTGATGGCCACAGAGAAAACCGCGCCGGACAGTTCTTTGATTACGCGCAGCTCTTTCCCCGTCGGCACATTCCACAGCCGAATGGTTCCGTCGTCGCTTCCTGAAACCAGCAGCGTGCCGTTAGGCGCAAAAGCAATGGAGTGGATCGCGCCGGTGTGGCCCTTAAGATCGCGCCCCTCAACTCCGGTCGCCGGGTCCCACAAGCGGATCGTCCGGTCTGCGCCCGCCGAGGCCAGCGTATGCCCGTCGGGGCTGAAGGCCACCGAGAGAACCCGCCCCGTCGATCCATCGAGCGTATGCAACAGCGCCCCGCTGCTCACATCCCACAAACGGACAGATTGGTCCCAGCTCCCCGCGGCCAGGGTCCGTCCGTCGGGACTGAATGCCAGCGCGCTCACCTCGGCGGTGTCGCCTTGCAGCGTTTCCAGCACCACCCCACGCGACTGGTCCCACAGGTCCACGTCGTGGCTGCCGGTGCCGGTTGCCATGGTGTGGCCGGCTGGGCTGTACGCCACAGCGGCTGTCTGCGTGGCCATCTCGCCCAGCGCCCGTCCATCGCTCACGTTCCAGACCTGCACCGAGCCGTCACTGCTCGCCGACGCCACGTTCAGTCCATCGGGACTGAAGGCCACCGCGTGAATGGCGTCGCGTTGCCCCGCCAGAACCCGTGACTGGACCGGGTTCGTCACCATGGTTTCGATGCCCAGGGCCAGCGCCGCCACAATCGCGATGGCGGCCAGCACAGGCTGCGCATAGCTGCGGCCGGCGGGCGCGGTCTCCTCTGCCCCAATCTCTGCAAAAATGGCGCGAGGCCTCAGGGCAGAGCGCGGCTGCATGGGCTCCCAGATGGGCATGGCTTGACCTTTGACCCGCCTTTGCGTCCGCCTGAACTCCACGCTTTCGACCGGCGTCTCCAACTCCGCAGCGCGCGGCGCCGCCTCCGCTGGAAACGGAACCAGTTCCGCAACCCCCGCACGAGTGGGCCGTGCCACCTCCACCAGTGGTGCGTTGGGCCGAATCGTCTCCCGCTTCACGGGCACGTCGTCAATCTCCTTCAGCAACTCCAGCAGCTCGCCCACATGTTGCGGGCGATCGTTGGGGTCTTTGGCCAACAGTCGCAGCACCAGTTCGTCCAGGCCGCGCCAGCGTGCCAGATCCCGCCGGTAGGTGCTGGGCTTCACCGCAGCCGAGTAGAGGTGCTGCGTGGCCCAGTCGTGATATTTGCTGGCTTCAAAGACGCAGCGGCCGGTGAGAATCTCAAACAACACGCCGCCCAGCGCATAGAGATCGGTGCGGCCGTCAAGCTCCCCTGTGGGCGTGCCCACCCATTGCTCGGGCGCGGCAAACTGCGGCGTCAGCATGGTGGCACCGCCCTGCGTCACCCGCGTCACGTCTCGTGTGGCCACAATGCCAAAATCGGCCAGCTTCGGAACCAGCCTGTCCCGTTCGTGGGCAATCAGGATGTTTTCCGGCTTGATGTCGCGGTGCACCACGCCCACCGCGTGCGCCGCCCCCAATCCCTCCGCCACTCCGCGCATGATGGTCAGCGCCACGGCCACGTCGAAGGGCTTGGGCGCGTGCCGGTAAAGCTCCATCAGGTCGGCCCGTCGACGTATTCCATTGAGAAAAACAGCGTGCCGTCTTCGGCCGGCTCCAGGTTGCCCGCAGCCACCACGTTGGGATGGTGGATCTGGCGTAGGGTGCGCACCTCGCGCAGAAAGCGGTCGGTCCATTCCTTATCGCGACTTAACCGGCTGGGCAGGAACTTGAGAACCTGAAGCTCGTTGAGCAGAATGTGCTGGGCGAGATAAACGTTTCCCATTCCGCCCTGATTGAGCTTGCGCACAATGCGATAGGTGCCGCGCACCAGCATCCCTGGCTTGAGGTCGCGAATTTCGCTCAGCAAGCCCCCATGGACAGGGCATGTCGTGAGCTCATCGGGATAGCCGGCCTCGCACTGCGGACAGATTTTCATGGACAGGCTGAGCGAATTGTTTTCCGCAGCAGGTATGACGATTGTCGCAGCCCATCGTGGTCAGCGCAACGGGAAAGGCCCTGGCGTAGTGCCGCCAAGGGCACGTACTTCCGGCCCGTACGCGTCCTTTGCGCTGGTTTCTGCGGAAAAGACAGCGGACCTGCAGAGGCGACCATCGCATTCCCACGCCAGCATTTAGACTGAGAGCAACGCCCATGAAAGACTCGATCCACGTATCGAAGGAGAATTACCTCAAGGCCATCCTCGAGGCCGAGGCCGAAGGCAAGCAGGTGATTCCCGCGCTTCTGGCGCACTGGCTTGAGGTCTCGGCGCCGGCCGTCACCATGGCCCTCAAGCGCCTCAAGCGCGACGGTCTGGTCACCGTGGAAGCGGACGGCATTGTGCGGCTCACCGCCGCCGGTCGTGAAACTGCCTATCGCACCGCGCTGCGCCATCACCTGGTGGAGCGCATGTTGAGCGAGATCTTCGGCATGGGCTGGCACGAGATCCACGAAGAAGCCGAGCGACTGGAGCACGCCGTCTCGCCCGCCTTTGAAACCAAGCTCAAGGAGAAGCTGGGCGACGGCGCCTGCCCCCACGGCAATGCGGTTGTGCCTGAGAGCCCGGCCGAGCGCAAGAGCCGCGGCGAGATCCCGCTCTCTGAAGCCACCGTGGGCAGCTGCTATACAGTAATCAGCCTGCACGAGCGCGATCCCAAGCTGCTCCGCTTCCTGCACGGAGCCGGAATTGGGCCGGGGCAGAAGCTCGCCGTCACCAGCCAGAACTACGACCAGACTGTCTCCATCCACTTGCCCACCGGAGATTCCATCCTGGGGCGCCCGGCTGCAGAGGCGGTTTGGCTCAAGCCCGAACAGCAGGGCTCGTAAATCGCCTCAGCGCCGGTGCTCTGGTTGCGCCTGGGGAGCGTTTCTCCGGTCGGACCGCAGGTCACGCAATCCTCGCAAAGCCCTATCTACGACCCACAATCTCCTGATTCTGGGATTGGTCACGTTGCACGTTCATTGTTTTCACGCCGGACCCGCCGCCGTGCCAACGCATGCTGTGTAGGAGTTGCTGCCGGCTCCTCTAGGAAATCTGGCAGATGGGGCGAATCGCTGACCAGGCGGCTTTCACGGTACCGCATTGTAATTTAACGTAATAAAAATAATTAACTATGATTAACAGGTTGTGGCATACTGGGTTAAAGGAGGGCTGTTCCTGCTGCGTAACTCCATGTCTACTGAGACTGTGTCCCGCACCATCGTCTCTGAACCCTCCTTGCCTGAGGTTCATTCCACAGTTCAGATTTCGCGCTCCCCGCTCTACTGGCGCAGGCTGCTCGGGTTTCTCGGGCCGGGCTTCCTCATCTCCGTTGGGTACATGGATCCGGGCAACTGGGCCACCGACATAGCCGGCGGTTCGCGTTTTGGCTACACGCTTCTGTTCGTCATCATGGCCTCGAACCTGATGGCGATTCTGCTGCAAAGCCTGAGCCTCAAACTCGGCGTCGCCACGGAGCGCGATCTCGCCCAGCTTTGCAATGAGGCCTACGGACCCAAAGTAAGCTTCGCGCTGTGGGTCATGGCCGAAATCGCCATCGCCGCCTGCGACCTGGCTGAAGTCATCGGCTCGGCGATCGCGCTCGAACTCCTCTTCCACATTCCGCTCTTCTACGGCGTGCTCATCACCAGCATGGACGTGCTGCTCATCCTGCTCTTGCAGCGCTGGGGATTCCGTTACGTTGAAGCCCTGGTCATCGCGCTCATCGGGGCCATCATCGCCCTGTTCGGCATGCAAATGTTTCTCTCCCATCCCGATTACTGGCCGGCGCTGCACGACTTGTTTGTACCCTCGCCTGCCATCGTCACCAATGGCGCCATGCTATACATCGCCATCGGCATCCTCGGCGCGACCGTCATGCCCCACAATCTCTATCTGCATTCCTCCATCGTGCAGAGCCGCAAATACAAGCGCACGCCCAAAGGCAAGCGTGAGGCCGTGCACCTGGCGAATGTCGATTCGGCGCTGGCGCTGTGCATTGCGCTCTTCGTCAACGCCGCCATCCTCATCGTCGCCGCCGCCGTCTTCCATCGCCGCGGGCTCTTCAATGTGGCTGCCATTCAGGACGCCTACAAGCTGCTCAGTCCCTTGCTCGGCGTAGCCGGCGCAAGCACCCTGTTCGCCATTGCCCTGCTGGCCAGCGGCCAGAACTCCTCCATCACCGGAACTCTGGCCGGACAAGTGGTCATGGAGGGTTTCATCCACATCCGGCTCTCCCCCTGGCTGCGCCGCCTGGTCACGCGCTCGCTGGCGATTATTCCCACCATCATCGTGGTCGCAGTTGCCGGCGAGCAGGGAACTGAGAAGCTGCTCATTCTCAGCCAGGTGATTCTGTCGTTCCAGCTGAGCTTTGCCGTAGTGCCGCTGGTGCTGTTTACCGGCGATCGCAAGCGCATGGGCGAATTTGTGAATGCGCGCTGGCTGCAGGCCCTGGCCTGGGCCACAGCCGGTCTGATCGCCGTGCTGAATGTCTGGCTGCTGGTCGAGACTGCGCTCGGCCGTTGATCTTCCTTTCCTGACCCCTCGGAGGTTTTATGAAAACCCGCAAAACCAATCGGTGGGTCTTTCTCTCGATCGTCTTCTTAACCTTCATTAATGTTTCCGGTTTACGTGCGCAAAGCAGTATCTCCAGCGCCATCTACGGTGTAGTTACGGATTCGGGAGGCGCGGTACTCGTCAACGCTCAGGTGTCTGCTGTGGATTCTGATACCAAGGCAGTGCGCACGGTAGTTTCCAACCGCGACGGGCGCTTTTTATTCTCTCAGCTCAATCCCGGAACCTACACCGTGACCGCGCGCGCCGATGGTTTTGCCGCGCAGCGTTCGGGCGCAGTGACGCTTGAGGTTGGTCACACGGTGGCGCTCGGCTTCAAGCTGACAATCTCAAAAGCCACACAAACCATCGAGGTAACCGCGGAGCAGGCGCCTACCGCGCTCGACGATCCCAACACCTCGACGACGCTCGAGGCCAAAACCATGTCCAACCTGCCCAACGCGGGCCAGGACCTCACCTTCATCGCGCAGTTTGCGCCCGGAGCGCTGATGAACACGGCCGGTTCTTCCAACGATGCCAAGGCCGCGGGCGGTTACGGGAATGTGGAGTTCAATGGATTGCCGGCTACTTCCAACGGCTACATCCTCGATGGCTACGACACCAACGATCCATGGCTGGGCCTGAACATCGGTCTTTCCACAAACCTGGTGCTGGGCCAGGATGCGTTGCAGCAGGCCACCGTGAACACCAACTCCTATTCCGTCGACCAAGGCCGCTACGGTGCATCCCAGGTCGACTACTTCACCAAATCCGGCAGCAACGATTTTCATGGCGATTTCTATGAGCTGTGGAACGGGTCCCTGTTCAATGCCGAGGATTATTTCCTTCACGCCAACGACACGCCGGGCAACGTCGCCATCAAGCCGCGCTCCAATGTCAACCAATTCGGCGTGAGTGTAGGCGGGCCGATCCGCAGAAACAAGGCCTTTTTCTTTGCGCATTACGAGGGCGTGCGTATGGCGCTGCCCCTGGTAGTCCAGACGGTTGTGCCATCGCCGGCTTATCAGCAGTATGTGCTTAGTCAGCTTGCCCAGGGCGGCGTGGACCCCATCACCGGCGCGGTGCTGCCGGCCGAACCGCAGGAGGTGCCGTTTTATCAGGGCATGTTTGGCTTGTACCGCAGCATGGCCGGGACGCCGCTTCCCATCACTTCGTGCCCACTGGATGCCAGTGGAGCCTTGCTGCCGGGAAAGCAGGGCGCCGGGAACCTGTTCGACGGCAGCGGCTGCGCCAACCAGCACCAGGCGTCGCTCGAGAACAGCGACACAGAAAACATGTGGGTGGTGAAGATCGATCAGACCTTCAACGCCGGCAACATGCTGTGGTACCGCTTTCAGTCCGACACCGGATTGCAGGCCGCCTATACCGACCCCATCAATTCCATCTTCAACTCCTATTCTCCGCAGCCGCAGCGCACGCTGGTGCTGGGCTACACGCACGTCTTCAGTTCCAATCTTGTGAACCAGTTCAATCCCGGCGCCAGCTGGTATTCAAGTATCTTCGAGCCGGACAACTATGCCGCCGTGCGGCGGACGTTTCCCATCACGTTGACGGCGGGAAGCAATAACGCGCCCTTCACCACGCTTGGTGGAAACGATAATACCTATCCGCAAGGCCGCAACGTGACGCAGTGGCAGCTCAATGACAATCTGGACTGGACTCGCGGCAAACAATCCTTCCGCTTCGGCGTGAATTCGCGGCGCGTGGACGTGAGCGATTACGATCTGGGCGAGGGAACTGTACCCACGGCGGTATTCGACGATCTGGCCGAGTTCACCTATGGCGCCGCCTACACTGAGAGCCAGTCGTTTCCGGTGTCGCTCAAGGAACGGGTCGCGGTGGGCAATCTGGATACCTATGCCATGGACACCTACTCGCCGACCACGCGCGCTACGCTCACGGCCGGCCTGCGGGCCACGTGGAATACCGATCCCGTGAACCAGCAGCAGCTGTTTGCGCGACCGGCTGGGTCTTTCCTCGACATGTCCCACGCCACCAGCCAACCGCTCGATCAAGTGATCGATACGGCGGTGCGTAAGCTGTTTCCGGCCACGCCGTTAATCGTTTGGCAACCGCGCGTGTCCATGGCCTATGAAATAAAAAACGGGTTGGTGGTGCACGTCGGCTTTGGTGCATTCAACGATATCGTTCCCGCGCAAATTTCCGACCTGGCGGCCACCAACGTACCCTACGACCCAACGTTTGTCGGCGGCATTGGCGGACAGGTGGGCGGAGTCGCCATTGCGCCCGGCGTTGCCAACAGCGCGGCCGATGCGGGGGCCAATGCGAACCGCCAATTTCAATCGGTTTTCACTGCGGGCGCGCCGCCCTGCGCCGGACTCGCAGCGGGCGCTGCGGTTTGCCCGCTCGCTGTCAGCATGAATACCTTTCCCACGGGCCGGTTGAAGACGCCGTACTACTACCAGTACAACCTCGGCATCGAGCAGAGCCTGGGAGCCCATGGCACCGCCAATGTGAGCTATGTGGGCACGCGCGGCCTGCATGAACCCTTCCAGGTGGGCTTGAATGGCTACCAGACGGTGTGCCCGGGATGTTTTGCGCCCTATCCATACCGGCAGCCCCTGGATCAGCGTTTCGGGAGCGTCAACGAATTTCGCACCGACGCCAACAGCAGCTATTCCGGGCTGCAGACAAGCCTGGCCGCGCGCCTGCGCGGGCTCACGCTGCGCGCCAATTACACGCTGAGCCATTGCCTCGACGAAGTCTCGAATGGCGGTTTGCTGTCGTTCTCTTCGGCAGGGATTCTGTCGCCTTTGCCCGGCGAATTGAGCCGCGAGTATAGCGACTGCGATTACGATGTCCGCCACAACGTTTCGGCCTTCGGCATTTATCAGCTCCCGTTTGCGCCAGCCCAGCCGCTGCTGCGCGCGCTGGTGCACGGCTGGTCCATCGCCGCGACGGCATTCGTGCACACAGGCCTGCCCTTTTCGGTCCTCAGCCAGCCGTACACGGCCGACGGCAACGGCGTGTTTCAGGCCGTCGGACCGCAGTTTGCGCGCCGCGTGGCCGGCCAGCCGGTTTACCGCAAAACCGCCTTTGCCGGCGTCACCGTGGCCGGCACCCGCCAGTGGCTCAATCCCGATGCCTTTGAGTCGGTCGTCGATCCCGCCACCGGCGCCTGCACCGGTGGCGATTCCGGCGCCAATTGCCAATTCGGCGATGCTGGCCGCAATACGGTTCGCGGCCCGCACTTTACCGATTCGGACATTTACATTTCGCGGCATTTTTCGCTGCCCGAACACGCCACGCTGCGCTTCGATGTGCAGATGTTCAACGCCTTCAACCACCCCAATTTCGCGCTCCCCAGCAATGTGCAGGCGGGCGTGCCCGGGGGCACGACTCCGGCCAAATTCGGCACCTTGGAAAGCACCATCTCGCCGCCCACAGGCCTGTTGGGCGTGGGACTGGGCGGGGACAGCTCGCCGCGCATGATTGCGTTTCAGGCGCGAGTGGAATTTTGATCCTTTCCCACGGGCCGCTATTTCTGATCGATTCCTGAAACCGTCGACGTGAGTTTTAAGTGATGTAAAACACATCCAAGCGCCTTTTTGGGAGGGAAACTGGAACGGTAGAAGAGGTCCCCATGAATTCCAGTATCATCCTGCAACAGCTACTCGACATTGAACGGTCGATTGGAGTGGAAACCGACAGCACAGTACGGCGCAAGGTTATGGACGCTCAGGAATGCCTGCTGCGCATGGAAGGCGAGGTTTTGAGGCAATTGACGGTCCCGGTCGAGAGCGGCGATTGGGAAAGTCAGGCTCTGATGCGGGCGCTGAGGAATGTCTCTGAAGACCAAGCGTGAGAGCCGCTCGGTTTTTTGGTTGCAGCGCGCGGCCGGCGCCGATCGCAAGCCCGAGGGCGGGCAGCCATCGCCGGCCGCGGTTCGCGTTCTACGCTGCTTTATACCGGTGCGCCGCGTTCTTAGCGTGGTGCGAAAGCGCCGCATGGCTGGCTGTGTTATCCGGCTCACGTTTCAAAGCGCGGGTGCGCGCGCGGCTGCGCGGCGAACTGCTTTCCCCCTGTTGCGGGTGGGCCTGCCCTTTTACGTAATCACGCTCGGCCCCGGCGCGTGTGGCCGCGCTGGTTTTGCCCTTGCTGGGCGGCTTCAGCGGAATGCCCGCGCGCCGTGCTTCGCTCAACCCAATGGCAATGGCCTGCTGCGGAGATCGCGCGCCATGCTTGCCCTCCCGCACGTGGTGAATCTCCTCGCGCACAAACTCGCCCGCCGCCGTCGAGGGCGACTTTCCTTCGCGCAAATCCTCTTTAGCTTTTTCGACAATCCGTTTTTCCGGCATAGGTTTCCTCCCTTGTCATGAGTGTTGTTCCGCCACTTTCGCCTCCGCCTTTTTCGCCATCGCACGAGCCGCGCGCACACGCGCGGATAGCAGTTCCTTGGCCCGATGCAGCTTGGCGCGGCGCGTGGCGCTCAGGTTCGCGCCGGCCCGGTTGATATAAAACGTCAGCATCCGCATTCCCGATCCCGGGCCTTTGGGCGAGACCTTCTTCGAGGCCAGCGTCCGCGCAATGGTCTCAGGATCCCGATTAAAGAGTCCCGCCGGCGGATGAGTGGAATCGGTGGTCACCTTGCCTGACCACTTTGTTGTTGCGTGTCGCGCCTTCGTGGTTGCATGTCCCGCTTTTGTGGTTGCGTGGTTCGCCGCGTGCGCCATCTTTGCTCCTGTGTGCCGCTCCGTATCAGTGGTGCTTGAAGTACTGGATCTCGCGTTCGTGCTGCTGCGCCTGTTCGCGCGTGGAGAATGTGCCCAGATTGCGGCGCTTGCCGGTCTTGGTATTTTTCTTCCGAGAATAAATGCGAAACTGTCCGGATTTGAGTTTTCGGATCATGCCGATTGGGATGCGGCGAGGCGCGGCCGGGTCGCCCGCCCTTCTGCGCGGCCAAAATGTCTTAGGGCAGCACCAAAGATGCGACGTGATATGCGTCACATATAATTCCCTGTTTTGCACAGAGACTGAAGGGGAAAAGAGGGCCCTGTGAATTTCAACGTTCTCCTGCAGAAATTGGTCGATGTCGAGCGCTCGATCGGCGTTGAATCTGAGATCGCTGTTCGCCAGAAGGTGCAGGACGCCGAAGAATGCCTGCTGCGACTGCAAGGAGAGTACGTGAGCCATCTGCGCACGCATGCCGAGAACAACGATTTCGAGAGGTTCGCGCTGCTGCGCTCCTTTTTGCCGCGCAATGACTCGCAAGGCTGCTCTTAAAAAAACAGCAGGTTTGCTGCTACACGGTTCAGGGCATCGACCCGTGCCGTGCGATACGCGTGCTGCACGCCAATCATGCTTTCCCCGGATGCCACATCCGCATGGGCGCAACCGAACATCACGGCAGCAGGAACAAACACGCGCCCACAACCCCGAAACCAACCATGCACCAGACCACGTAATCGCCCGGATGGCCGCTCTGCAATTGGCGCAGCCCGGACATCCGTCCTTCCAGATGCGTAGCCCAGCGCAGCACGCGCGGAATGCGGAGATGAAACACGGCGGTGCAGGCCAGTACCGCAGCAACCCCGATAGCCAGCAAACCGTGCAGCAGGCAGGCGGCGAGTTCTACATGCGGCGCAGCCGGCAGTTGATAGTGAACGGGGAGCGCGTAGATGTTGTGGATGTAGAGGGTCTGCGCGAGCGAACGATCGGCCGCTCTAAAAAACATCCTTCCCGCGCCAGGCACAATGCATGGCAACGCAGAGAGCGCAATCGACAACGCAGCCGGCACAAACATGTGGGCCGGAATCACCTGATCCTCCTTCGCGCTCTCCGGAAGCTCGCCGATTTGTGAAGCGCGGTCGGAAGGACCGTGATCGCCAAATCCCAGAAAGACACGCAGGAAGATGCGAAAGACGGTGGCTGCGGTCATGGTGCCCGTGAAAAAGAAAAGGAACGAAAGCCACAAGCTCAATCCATGAGACGGCGTGGCCGCTTCAATCAGGTTCTCGCCCTGCGCCAGGCCGAAGGGCGGCAGTGCGGCCAGCGCCACGCCGCCCAGCAGCCACAGCGCCGCGGTCGCGCGCAGCGGGCGGCCGCGCCCAAACAGTGCCGGCTCGCTCATGGTGCGCAAGCGGTGGAGCAGGATACCGGCGACCAGAAAGAGTCCCGCTTTGGCCATGGCATGGGCAAAGAGGTAAGTAAGCCAGCCGCTGATGGCCTGCGGTGTGGCCAGCGCAACGCCCAGCAGCATGGCGCCGCCGTGGCTGATGGTGGAAAACGCCAGGACCCGCTTGAGATGATGCTGCGCAAAGCACATGATGCCGCCCCACACCACGGTCAGGCTGGCAATGCACAGCAGCGTGGCGCGCAGGGCAGCGTGCGGCGCAATCATACTTTGCCCGAACATGACGGCGGTGAGGCGCAGAATCGCGAACGCGCCCAGCTCCACCATCAGGCCCGAGAAGAGCACACACACCGGGGTAGGCGCGACAGAATGCGCGTCGGGCAGCCAGAAGTGGAAGGGAGCGGCTGCGGCTTTGATGAGGAATCCGCAGATGAGGAATGCTGCCGCGGCGGTGACCAGCGAATCGTGGCGGGAGCCCAGCAGCCAGCCGATCTGCGCCATGTTGAGCGCGCCGGTCACGGCATAGATCAGGGCAATGCCGGTAAGGATGAGAAACGCGCCCACCGTGTTGGTGACGGCAAAATTGAACGAGCCCTGCAGCGGCGCCGGCTCCTTGGTTTTCAGTCCGCAGAGCGAAAAGGCGGCAATGCTCATCAGCTCGAAGAATACGAAAAGGTTGAACAGATCCGCGGTCATGCTAAAGCCGCACATGGCCGCCAGAAAAATGAGCATCAGGGGCTGATAAAAGTTCAGGCCGCTGTCGACGGAGCGCCAGGAAAAGACCAGCGCGAGCAGAACCAAAAGCGAGGCGAGCGCGGCCAGTCCCGCACCCAGCGGATCGACTTCAAACCCGATGCCGACCACCATGCGCCCGCGCGGAAACCAGTTGCCGAACCAGTAGACGATGTTCTGGTGCCAGCAGGCGGCCAGCAGCAACAGCGTGAGCGCAAGATTGGCTGCGGCGGCCAGCACGGCAGCGAGGTCCACCATCCAGCGCTGCAGGAACCGGCGCAGGCCGGCGAGAAAAGCGGCAGTGAGCATGGGCACGACGACAGGAAGCACCGGAGATGGGGTCATAGCTCCTTACGTCATTCGGCCGTTGCTGCAATTAGCCGCGCATCATGCGCAGATCGTCGGGCGAAAGCGTGCCCGCCTTCTCGTGGGCCTTCACCACCATGGCCAGCAGCAGCGCCATCACCGTTGCTTCCACCACCACATCGGTGAGCATCAACGCCTGCACAACCGGGTCGACGGTGGTCACGGCCGGAGAAATGTCCGCAAATACCGGCGCTACTCCGCTGGCGCGAAAACCGATATTCAGCAGCAGCACGTAGGTTGAGGTCTGCAGCACGGCCAGTGAAACCACCATGTGCACCAGGTGACGGCTGCTGGCAATGCCGTAAAGGCCGCAGAGAAACACCCAGCCAGCCACCAGGTAAGGAAAGATCTGCGCCAGATTGTGGACCAGGTGGCTCATGATCCTTCACCGGATTCGGAGATGATCTCTTCGAGAAAAGTGTAGCCAAGCAGCAGAAAAGCGGCTGTAACCTCAACTCCTACGCAGGCGCTGATGGCCGCGATGGTTCCCGAGGAAAATACATTGCCGGTCTTGCCCAGGCCCATCCAGTTGGTGAGAAAAGGCGCGCAGAGAAACAGCGGAACAGCGCCGATGATCGCGTACATGCCTGCGCCCAGCGCATCGAGTCCTTCGACCAGCGGGTGCGAGGTGATGCGCCTGAAGGCTTTGAAGTCCTCTGCGATGTAAATGAGCATGGATGCAGAGGCTAGAATCACGCCGCCCTGAAAGCCGCCGCCGGGCGTGAGCTGGCCATGCGTGCACATGTAGAATCCGAACACGGTGAGCACGCCAAAGCTGCCTGCCGCGGTCACTTTCGTGGCCAGGCTCAGTGTGGATTCCTTTGGCCCGGCCTTGGGCGTCGCATTAGGATTGCGCAGCAGCATCATGACTCCCAAAACAGAAGTGAAGAGGATGAATTCTTCGCCCAGCGTGTCGAAGCCGCGGTAGTCGTAATCGATCGCATTCACCACGTCGGTGGCGTGACGCTGGTGGACGGCGAGGCCGTCGATTACGTCACCGTAAGGGCCGCGATAATTGCCCCACGGCGGAAGGTTTTTGGCGCCGAGATAATAGATGCAGGCGAACGCGGTGGCGGCGAGGAAAAAGATCCTCATGCGCCAGGGAGCGCTCATTTGGCCTCCGTATGGTTGCGCTCGCCGTGGTGTCTCATGCGCGCCAGCGCCAGCATCACCATCAGGGGCAGGGCCACGGCTCCCACGGCAATCTGCGAGAGCGCCACGTCCGGCGCGCGGAAGACGAAGAACATGACCGCGAGCACCAGCCCGTAAAAGGTGAGAGCAAGCACCTGGCAGGTGGTGTTGCGCGTGCGCACTACGCAGAGAGCGGCCACCGCCACCAGGATGAGGATCAGTTCGCCAAACAGCATCATTGCCCATCACCTCCTGTGGGAGTTTCCGTGCTTGAGAATTTCCGGTCTCACTTCCTCGTCCGATGCAAAGTCGATGCGGTCGCCTGCGCGCGGCTCCCAATGGCCCACGCTGCGCACCCGAAATGCGCGCGCCGTGGCGTGAGCCACCACAGAGTTGGTGGCGATGAGAAAAAACGCGATGAGCGCGCCTTTCAGCATGGCGATAGACCAGCCGGTCACGCAGAAGATGGCAGCGGGAAGAAGCACGCTACCGATGGCCGAAGGCAGTGCGAGATAGTGCAGCGCCTGGGTGGGGGTCTTCATGCGCACCATGCCCAGGCAGCCCAGCCAGCAGCAGAGAACCAGCATGGCCAGCAGCGCGAATTGGATATCGCCGGTCATAAATGCTTCTCCAGAAATCGAGCGAAGACCAGGCCGCCGCCCAGGGTCATAATCGAAAGTGTCAACGGCAGGTCCATGAACACCAGGTGATGGGTGCCCACGGCGAGCAGCGCCAGCAGCAGTGTGACAATCGATCCGGTCATTTCCAGGCCCACCAGTCGCCGTTCAGGAGTGCCGCGCAGGCACATTGCCGCGCAGGGAATCAGGCAGGTTCCCACGCTAAAGCCGGCGATCAGCCAGGGGCTCATGTTCGCGCTCCCAGGCGCCGCGTCATTTCAGAAAGTTTGCTGGGAACGATCTGGTGAACGAGCAGCAGTTTTCGCTCGGCGTCGATGCCGATCACGATGGAGTTAGGCGTAACCGATGTGTAAGCCACCGCGAGCACGCGGCGCAGGCGCCCGCAAGGCCCGCTCTGCCCGCGAAACGGGATGGCGCGAAGATGCGATCCGGCGCGCGCCAGATGAAGCAGATCTTTAGCAAGAGCCCAGGTGATGGTGCCCGCATCCCGCGTCGCATTCCAGGGCAGATGCCAGAGCTCAAGCACGTCGCGCAGATCGAAGGCGATGGAGAGCCCCATCGCCTTCCAGGTGAGCAGACACGCCGCGCCGCAAAATACCGCGCCGGCGGCGCCCAGCTCCATCTCCTGCGGAGACAGGTCCCCCACAAACGCCATCCAGGCGAGGAATGCGAGAGCGACGACGGCAATCAACCATCCTGTGGTGCGGACTGGTTTCATTGTGCCTCCGCACTTCGACTTGGGGAGTACGATGCGGACTGACGGATGGGGGTGGTCCTTCCCGTTGGCCACGATGGTCAATCCAATTCCGTCACAGGCTTCTCCGCAAATCACGCGGGTCGCAGGTTTCGCTGCTTGCCCAGCATCGCCACGTCATCTCGACCGCGCCGTAAAACAGTTGGATGCTGTCCCGCGCCGCGCGCAATCAGGTTGCGACGCGCGCAGCCATCCCGCGACTCCGGGCAGCGATGCTCGTGTACAAAACCCTGCTGACGGCATGGGCAGCGGGGCACCAGTTTTTTAGGAAAAGTCCGGCTAGCTGAGAAAATCTGCGATTGCCGCAACCACTGCCCGCTGCTCGTCCTCGCGCAGTTCGGGGAAGATGGGCAGCGCCAGGACCTCGCCGGCGGCGCGTTCGGCCTCGGGAAAATCGCCTTCCTTGTATCCCAGGCTCTGGAGCGCCATCTGCAGGTGCAGGGCCACGGGATAGTAAATCTCCGAACCGATGCGGCGCGTAGTGAGAAAGTCGCGCAGGGCATCGCGCCGTGGCACGCGAATCACGTACTGGTGCCACACGTGGTGAGCGCCGGGAACCTCGCGTGGCAGCACGACACCCCGCGCCGGATAGGGCCCGGATTCGGCCAGACCTGCGGCGGTGAAGAGCGCGTTGTAGCGAGCGGCCACCTGGCGGCGCGCATGGTTCCAGCCGTCGATGTAGCGCAATTTCACCAACAGGACAGCGCCCTGGAATCCGTCCATGCGCGTATTCCAGCCCAGTTCGTCGTGGTAGTAGCGCCGGCGCATGCCATGCTGGCGCAACATCCGGGCGCGCTCGGCAAGCTCAGCGGAATGGGTCGTCACCATCCCTGCGTCGCCGGCCGCGCTCAGGTTCTTGGTGGGATAGAAGCTGAAGGCGGCAATGTCGCCCAGGCTTCCGGCGCTCCTGCCCTCCCAGCGCGCGCCCCAGGCCTGGGCCGCGTCTTCAATCAGGATGACCTCGCGTTCTTTTGCCATTCTGCCAAAATCCGCCCAGCAACAGCACTGGCCGTAGAGATGAACCGCAAGAATCGCCCTAACTCCCGCCGCGCGAGGGCTTTCCAGAACCTGCTCTACCGCGGCCGCGCTTAAGTTGAATGTGACCGGATCAATGTCGGCCAGAACCGGCTTGGCCCCGGCGCGCAGAATGGCGCTGACCGAGGCGAAAAAACTGAAGGGCGTGGTGATGACGGACGCTCCGGGCCCAATTCCGGCCGCGGCCAGCGCCAGCCACAAAGCATCCGTGCCCGACGAGCAGCCAATGGCGTCTTCCACACCCAAATTCCGGGCCGCAGCCTGCTCGAAGCGGGCTACCGCATCTCCCAGGATGAACTGCCTTGAGTCCAGAACCTCAGTGAGCGCCACGATCAGCTCCTGGCGGATGCTCTGGTACTGGCGTCGAGGTCGAGCATGGGAACGGGGGCAGACGGCAAGCTGGGCGCAGGCGGAACGGCGGGGTCGTGCACGGAATCAATCGTAGCATCGGGCGTGCCGCGCTTTCGGGCCTAGCCCGCGATGGTCTGCGCTGCCGAAGAAGGCCAGAACGGCGGAATGTCGGCAAATACGCCTCAACAGGTTGATTCCAGTGACTAAAGTCACGCTACCGGACCGGTTTGAACGGGTCTTTTTTGGCCGCAGAGTTGAAATGCATAGGCAAACCGTTCTATCGTGTTCACATTGCGGGAATGACGGTCCCTGGTGATTCCGGAGCCGTGCCCGTGTTTTTGCATCTCCACCGCAGGTGGAGGAATCTTCACACAGCAGCAGAGCGGTACCCCCAACCCAAGCACAGAAGGAGATCGGCACATGGAGAACAAGCCGGCACAAAATATTCAAGACACATTCCTTAATACCGTTCGCAAGGACAAGACACCGATTACCATTTATCTGGTCAGCGGCGTCAAGCTCACCGGGAAAATCCGGTCCTTCGACAAGTATTCCGTGCTGTTGGAAAACAACAGCCAGGAGCAACTGATCTTCAAGCACGCGATTTCCACGGTGGTGAGCAACCGCGCCGTGATGCACGGCGAGCACCGCCCCACGGTGGCTTCGACGGGCATGGGCCCATCTGCGGTTCCCTATGCCTTCTACGCCTTCGGTGTCAATGGAACGCTGACGCCCGGAGACACCGCGTTTGGCGGAGAGAACAACCAGGACGAGCGACGCAGCCAGCCAGGCGGTAGAAGACGCTGCGGCTAGACGGGCTGGCTCGGGCCGGGCTGAACGCGTGGAGCGTGCGGTCCTGGTAGGCG
This sequence comes from uncultured Acidobacteriaceae bacterium, assembly GCA_963725975.1. Lineage (GTDB taxonomy): Bacteria > Acidobacteriota > Terriglobia > Terriglobales > Acidobacteriaceae > Telmatobacter. Next base: position 467,281 of record CAVSBA010000005.1, read on the forward strand.
TGGACTTCACCGTCCGCGCAAGCAGCAGTCGTGTGGCCGCGCGGACCGCGGCTTCGCGTCGTCGACGCGGCGTTGGATACCGGGATCCCGCTCAGAGCAACCGGCTCTCGCTTCCTCGGCGGGAAGAAGCTACTGCGTGCGCCCGGTCTGGACGCCGAAGAATCTCTCGCCGAATTCCGCGACTTGGTTTGGAGCGCGGGCGGTGAGGTTTCGGCCGAGCTGCTGCAGCGGCGCCCGCGGCCCGATCCGGCCACCCTGGTCGGCTCCGGCAAGGTGGAGGAGATTGCCGGCGTAGCGGCTTCTGTTCAGGCTGACCTGGTGCTCTTCGATCACGATCTGTCGCCGACTCAGCTTCGCAACCTTGAGTCCGCATTGCCCTGCCGCGTGCTCGACCGTACGCAGCTTATCCTCGACATCTTTGCCCGCCATGCACGAACCCGCGAGGGCCAGCTCCAGGTCGAACTCGCCCAGCTCGAATACATGCTGCCGCGCCTTGCAGGGCGCGGCAAAGCCATGTCCCAGCTTGGTGGCGGCATCGGCACACGCGGGCCCGGCGAAACCCAGCTTGAAACCGACCGCCGGCGCATCCAGCGACGCATCGATCACCTGAAAAGCGAGCTCGATGCTGTGCGCCGCGTGCGCAAGCAGCAGCGCCAGCGGCGTGAAGCCGTTCCCGTGCCGACGGTCGCACTGGTGGGCTATACCAACGCCGGCAAAAGCACCCTCTTCAATGCGGTCACCGGCGCGCAGGTGCTTTCCTCCTCGCGCATGTTCGCTACCCTCGATCCCAAGCTGCGCGCCATTGAACTGCCCAGCCGGCGCAAGGTTCTGCTCTCCGACACGGTCGGGCTTTATCCGCAACCTGCCGCACACCCTGGTCACCAGCTTTCGCGCCACGCTCGAAGAAGTTGCGCAGGCCGAAGTACTGGTGCACGTGCGCGACGCCTCGGCCGCCTACGCCGAAGAGCAGAAAGACCAGGTGGAGAAGGTGCTGGGCGAACTGGACGTGCTCAAGAAGCCGCGCATCGAGGTGCTGAACAAGATTGACCTGCTCGACGCGGAGGAACGCCGCCGGGTGCAGGAGCGCGCAGCGGCGCGGGGCGAAGTGGCTGTTTCGGCGCTGACGGGCGAAGGGATGGACGCGCTGCTGGCGGCCATCGACGCGCGCGCTCCACTCCGATCCGCTGATGGAGGCGGAGTTGCGCGTGCCGCAGCAGGAGGGCGCAGTGCTGGCCGCCATTGATGCGGGCATGGTGATTCACAGCCGCGAATACGAGGGCAATCTTGTGCGGCTCAACGTGAGCGGCCCGGCTTCGCTGATGGGCCGCCTGCGGCGGTTCCGGGTGCGAAATTCATGAACATCTGACAGAACTTCACTTCTTCTTTTCATCTTCCTGTCCTTGAATGGAGACTGCATGAATCGGGTCGAACAAAATGCCGGCCGCACCATCACCACGCTTTCCAGCCGCGAGGTGTATCGCAACAAGTGGATGCGCCTGCGCGAAGACGAGATTCTGCGCTCCAACGGCCAGAAGGGTATCTACGGCGTGGTCGAAAAGGATCCCGCGGCCGTCATCCTGCCCATCCAGGACGGCAAGGTGTGGCTGGTGGAGCAGTTTCGCTACACCATCCAGCAGCGTGCACTGGAGCTGCCCCAGGGCGGCTGGGAGATGGAGATCGAGCATCCCGAGGAACTGGCTCGCGGCGAACTGCGCGAGGAAACCGGCCTCCATGCGGCTGAGATGACGCTGCTGGGAACGCTCTGGATCGCCTACGGCTTTACGCGGCAGAAGCAGTACGTGTTTCTGGCCACCGGGCTCACGCAGACGGAGAAAGATCCCGACCCCGAGGAGCACGATCTGAGAGTGCATTCTGTCGCGATTGAGGAGTTCGAGCAGATGATGCTCGACGGCAAGATCGGCGACGGGTGCACAGTGTCGGCGTGGGGAATGTACCTGATGTGGAAGGCGCGGCAGGTTTAGTTTACGCCGATCCGAGCTAGGGGCGCCGCGTTTGCTGAAGTGCAATTCCCCGCGCAGCGGAGCAGAGCAGCCGAAAGACGCCGGCTTCGAAAAGGCTTCGCGCCCGCGTCCTGTGTTCAATTTGCGCAACCAGCCGCGATAATGTGCGATAGGCTGTCATCATTTCCGCGACCGAGACACTTTCCCGCACGAACGCGTTACACAGTTCGCGCATGATACCTTCCACGGTTCCGCGGTGAATGTTCGCATCGGTCCCGGCAAGGTCGCTCAAGGATTTGGCTGCGCGGCGGTTGACAGTCTCGAAAACGAACCAATGTCGCCAGAGCAATCGCATGAACGGCATTGGAGGGTCTTTTGCAGCTCATTTACATCGCCCCTACGGGGCTCGCGTCTTTCTTCGGCTCCGGTCCCCTAACAACCATTGCGCCGACGGCGCGACGGCAAATGGAACCCCGTCCGTCAAAGAAATTCAATTCATGCGATTGCCCTGGAATCTCGCCAAGCATGCCTTGGTGAGGATCGATTTGGTCTTACGGCCGGTCGTCAAGCGGCACGTAGCGCGACGGATAGGCCGGTCCGATGTACTCGGCGCGCGGGCGGATCAGCCGGTTGTCGTCCATCTGCTCGATCACGTGCGCGGCCCAGCCGGCGATGCGGCTCAACGCGAAGATAGGCGTATAGAGATCGATGTCGATGCCCAGCGTTGCGTAGGTCGAAGCCGAATAGAAATCCACGTTGGCGTTCAGCTTCTTGTCCTGGTTGATGTAGATCTCAATGGCGCGCGACATTTGAAACCACTTGGGATCGCCGGAGTCGCGCCCAAGTTGCTCGCTCATGCGGCGCAGGTGTGTGGCGCGCGGGTCTTCCGTTTTATACACGCGATGGCCGAAGCCGGAGATCTTCTGCTTGGCGGCCAGCATGTTCTTCACGTAGTCGATGGGATCGGCGCCGGCCTTATCGATGGCCAGCAGCAGGCGCATCACGCCCTCGTTGGCGCCGCCGTGCAGCGGTCCTTTCAGCGCGCCCAAGCGCGCCGGTAATCGAGGAGTGAATGTCGGAGAGGGTTGCGGCAATCACGCGGGCGGCAAAGGTGGAGGCGTTCAGCTCGTGTTCGGCGTGAAGGACCAGGGCCAGGTCCATGGTTTTGGTTGCCGTCTCTGTAGGTTTCACGCCATTCAGCATCCACAGGAAATTGGCGGCATGGGAGAGCGAGCGATCCGGCGGAACAATTTCCTTGCCCTTGCGCAGCCGGTCGTAGACGGCTACGATCATGGCGATCTGCGCGGTCAGGTTGTAGGACTTGCGCACATTGGCGTCGTGCGAATTGTCTTTCTCGTCGGCGTCGTAGAAGCTGAGCGCGGAGACGGCCGTGCGCAGCACTTCCATGGGAGTGGCCGAGGCGGGAAAACTGCGCAGCATGTCGATGATGCGCTGATCGAGGGAGCGGGCCAGCGCAAGTTGGGAGGTAAATTCGCGCAATTCAAGCCGGTTGGGCAGAATGCCGTTCCAGAGCAGGTAGGTGGTTTCCTCAAAAGTTGAGTTCTCGGCGAGTTCGTGGATATCGATTCCGCGATAGGAGAGGACGCCGGCTTCTCCATCAATCCAGCAAATTCCAGAGTTGGCGGCGATGATTCCTTCCAGACCCTTTCCAGCGACAGCAGTCGGCATAATGGCTTTATCCCTCTTGATTTCAGGTCTCTTTAGACGTTCCAGACGAATTCCCGGCCGTTAGCGATCCGCCCGTCGGGAAAAAGGCAGCAAAGATGTTTATAGCTTAGCGCTCGCGGCCTTGTCACGGCGGCACTGGTGCGGGTTTCAAGCGTTCGCCGCCGGTTGCTGCTCGAGCTAAGGGTCAGTCCGTGACCTGCTTCCGTTCTAGCAGGCGAGACGGCTTATGATAGAGATGCTGGAATTGAGTCCCGGGGCGAACCTGGATTGGGCAGCGGGTGCAGGGCTCTGTTTTCCGTTTTCCGGGCTTACTATGTCTTATTTCGCTGCAAAAGGCGTCTAATGACGGACGAAGCACTCCCAAGGACGGATTTTCACGAACTCCCGCCGAAGAAACGAAGGGTAACGATGAGCGAAATCGACGAAACACCCCGAACTTATTCCGGTGCGCTGCTGGCTGCCATTGCAGTGTCTCTGCTGGCCGCTATTGCCGGCCTGATCTGGTGCGCCACGCTGAGCAGCCGGCTGGGCAACGCGCAGACCGAACTGGCCGACGCCAAACAGCAGAATGTGGATCTGGCCGCCAGGCTGCGCGAAACCGACGCGCGTCTGCGCGTGACCACCGACGAACTGGGCAAGTCGCTGGGCCTGACTCAGAAGCAGCTTGACGCCCGGGCCCAGGAGATCATCCGCCGCGAGCAGGCGGACACCCAGCAGCTGCAATCCGCGCAGAAGCAGACCGCGCAGCAGCTGAGCGCTGTTTCAAGCGACGTGAACAACGTAAAGACCGACGTAGGCGGGGTCAAGACCGATCTGAGCAAGACGCAGAGCGATTTGTCCAGCGCCATCAGCCAGCTCCAGTCCATCAAGGGCGACCTCAGCGACCACAGCAGCCTGATCGCCCGCAATCACGATCAACTGGAAGTGCTGAAGCACATGGGCGACCGGAACTACTACGAGTTCACCCTCGACAAGGGCCAGAAAAAGCCGGTGGGCACCATCAGCCTGGAACTGCACAAGGCCGACCCCAGGCACAGTCGCTTTACCCTCTATATCTATTCCGACGACAAGCGCTACGACAAAAAGGATCGCAATACCGATGAGCCACTGCAGTTCTACAGCGGCAAGAACCCGCAATTCTATGAGGTGGTGGTGAACAACATCAACAACAAAAACCAGATCATCCGGTTATCTCTCCACGCCCAAGAGCGCGCCTGTTCCGGTAACGGCTTCGGCCCAGTAGCTGCCACGCCCCTAGAGTCAGAGAGCCAGTGTTCCACTCTTTCGCCTTGCTTGTGGCGAAAGAGTCAAGAACACTGGCTCTGACTCACAGGCGAACGACTGGCTATTTACTGCTCAATGATCGGAACTTTGGGCGTCAGCACCAGGTTAGGCTGATAGTGGAAGGCGAAGGTAAAGTTCAAAGCCTTCCGCGCATCCCACTGCTGCTTGCTCATCTTGAACGCGGAAACAAATGTTCCCTTCCACCGTCTGCCCGGGATCGATCGCGGTATCGAGTGGGCAGCGCCTTGCCGTGCGGCACCGGCATATCCGGGATAGGCCAGGAAGATGCGGTCGTAATCGGCAGCCCGTGGCCGCGTAGCTCGAGTGGATGCCATCGTCCTAGCGTGGCGTTGGTGAGCACATTCGACAGGAAGAGCGGCGCCTTGCTCTGGTTATGCAGCCGCACCTGGGCAAATACCATAACCTGGTCAAAGTTCTGTCTTGGGGCACGGGCTCCGCTGGCGTCGTAGCCTGAGGTCTCGGTGTGCTGAGGATGCGCCCAGACGGCAATAATGTTGCCGGTCGCCACGGGCGGTTTCTGCCCGGCAATCACGTAGTCGCAAGTGGCGGCAGCCACCACGATCGCGGCAATGAGCGAGGCAACACCAGGTGGCCGGTGCCTTTGGTCAGTTCCTCGCCGCGCGCGGCGTCGTCCAGTTCTTCTTGGTGGAGAAGACTCATAGCGCAATTATCTTAGTCCCAAGTGGCCAGCTACGGCTACCGAATTCGTGAACGCCGGCCAGAGACAGGCGGGCAGACACGCCGGCAACGGCCCGCGAATCTGTCGGCTACGGGCTATGGTCTTGCCCGCAGGCCGGCCAGGAATCCCTGCGCATCGCGTGTATTCAGCACATCGTCCGCGGTCAACCAGGCGCGCCTCAACTGGCGAATTCCATAGTCCATCCTGCCAATCACGCCGGTGCTATGCGCGTCGGTCGAAATCACCACCTTGCAGCCCAGTTCCTTGGCCAAACGCAGATCGCGGTCGCACAGGTCCAGCCGTTCCGGGGCGGCATTGTGCTCGACGGCTACGCCCAGATCCGCCGCCCGGCGCAGCACCTCGCCCATGTCGATGGCGAAGGGTTCGCGGCGCAACAGCAGCCGGCCCGTGGGATGGCCCAGGATACGCACGTAGGGATTTTCAATGGCCCGCACCACCCGCGCCGTCGTCTCTTCTCGCGGCTGGTCAAATTTTGAGTGCACGCTGGCGATGACCACCTCCATCTGGGCGAGCACCTCGTCGTTGAGATCGAGGGCGCCATCGGCCAGAATGTCCACCTCGATCCCCGCAAACACGCGCAGCCGGCCTTCCATCTCGGCATCGATTTCGCGAATGCGCGCAATATGTTCGAGAGCCCGCTTCTCATCCAGGCCGCCGGTCATGGCCAGGGCCTTGGTATGGTCGGTGATGGCGATGTAATTCAGCCCGCGCGCCACCGCGGCGTCGGCCATTTCGCGGATCGAGTTGCGGCCGTCGCTGGCCGTCGTGTGCATGTGCACGTCGCCGCGTACCTGCTCCAGGGCAATCAGATGAGGAAGTTCGCCGCGCGCGGAGCGTTCTATCTCGCCCAGGTTCTCGCGCATCTCCGGCGGCATCCACTCCATGCCGAGAGCGGCGTAAATCTCCTCTTCGGTGGCCGCTGCCACCGGCGAATTGTCCCCGGCGCCGGAATCATCGAGCCGCGCCAGTGCCCATTCGCTGAGCGTGTAGCCCATTTTCAGCGCGCGCTGGCGCAGCGCCACGTTGTGCGCCTTGGAGCCGGTGAAGTATTGAAGGGCCGCGCCATAGGAGGCCGTGGGCAGCAGCCGGACATCCACTTGCAAACCTCCATCCACGTGGAAGCTCACCTTGTTTTCGCCCTTGGCCATCATGTCGTGAATGCCGGGATATGCAGCCACGTATTCGACTGCGGATTGGGTGGCGCCGGGCGCGCAGGCCGGGCCCGTGGCCAGCAAATCGAGATCGCCCACCGTATCCCGCCCTCGGCGCAGCGAGCCGGCCGGCGTGACCTTTTCGATTCCCGGAAACTCCAGCAGGTATGCGGCAATGCGCCGCGCCTCCTGGTCGGCCACATCAATGCGGTAACGGCCGGCGGAGCGCCGGTAGTCCGCAATGCCTTTGCGCAGCTTCTCCAGTTGCTTGGGGCCCATCCGCGGCAGCCCTTTCAGGCGTCCTGCATCGATGGCCTCAGCCAACTGGTCGACACTGGAGATTTTGGCCAGATCCCAGAAGAGCGCCACCGTCTTGGGACCCATGCCCGGTAATTTCAGCAGTTCCAGCACGCCGGCGCCGTAGCGGCCCAGCAGTTCGTCGCGCAGGGGAAATGTGCCCGAGCAGGTGATGGCCTGCACATTGGCCGCCATGCTTTTGCCGATGCCGGGGATTTCAAGCAGCCGTGGAGTGTCGGCTGCACCGAGTTCAACCGTGGTCTGTTCGGCGGCCTCCGCGGCGCGGCGGTAGCTGCGCACACGAAAGCTGTCAGCTCCATCGATCTCCATCAGATCGGCGGTCTCTTCGAGCAGGCGAGCCACCGTCCTGTTGTCCATTCGAGAGCCCTCCGCTCTAGGGCCTGTTCACACTCCTGGGGCGGATGGCGTTGCAACCCTCCGGGCCGGGGCCAGTTTTCCCGATTTCCGCGTCGATCGTCGCTAGCAGACACCCGGTATGCGTCACTCCTCACTCCTTGAACTCGAAAAAACTGGCTCCCGGCGCCACCGCCCCAGGAGTGTGAGCAGGCCCTAGCGGCGCCCATGGCTGCAGGTGCTATGGGGCCATTTTAGCAGTATCAGGCATCGACAGAGAGAATGCGAGTGAATTGACGCTGCCGTCAGGCACACTGGCCGTCACCCTCTGCGCAACCGAATGGGAGGAAACCAGCCGCGCCAGGATTGTGATAGTAGATCCAGCGACGGGCGCAATTCTCGTACACCGCCGGGCGGCGGTCTTACGGACGTCCGCCTGCTACACGCGGTTAGGCTGCGCTGTGGGCACTGTCCCGGAAGCGGACCACCGCGTCCGCTTGCGGGCCTTTTTGACCCTCAACGATGTCGAACTCGACTTCGTCGCCCTCTTTGAGAGTCTTGTATCCGTCCAGTTGAATCGCCGAGTAGTGGACGAATACATCTGGCCCGTCGTCGCGACCGATGAATCCGTAGCCCTTGGCGTTGTTGAACCACTTGACCTTACCTTTGTACTGAGCCACAGGCTCTGCCTTCCTTTACGTGAACTTACGGGGATTCCCAGATTAGGGAAGGGAAGTTCGCACCGATGGGAAGTGAGATGGATTTTCCCCCTCAAAGGTTTTTTGAGGATTTCCGATTTGTTCCACAACGTGAAACCATCAGGGGCTCGACGGCGGGAAATTCATCAAGCTCTGCTTTATGAAACGGCCACAAATGACTGCAAAGGTGCCTTTCTGGAACTGGTCATTTCTTTTTGCGCTTGCGTTCTTTCAGCCTCGCATACAGAAGCACGGCATTCAGGGTTTTGCCGTCGTGGATCGCGCCCTTTTCGATCATCTTGAGGATGTCGGAAAGCTTCACCAGGCGCAGCTCGATTCTCTCGTCCTCGTCGGCCTTGGCCTCGCCCGTGTAGACGGAAAGCCCTTCGGCCAGAAACACCAGCATCGGTTCGCCCAGGAAACCTGGACTGGGCCAATAGTGCAGCAGCGGCTTCCAATTTTTGGCCTGATAACCAGTCTCCTCGGCCAGTTCGCGCTTGGCGCCGGTCAGCGGATCTTCGCCTGCCTCCAGCTTGCCCGCCGGCAGCTCCCACAGAAACTGGTTGGCGGCGTGGCGATACTGCCGCTCCATCACGATCCACGGATTCTTCTTGCTCTTGGAGCGGTCAATGGCCAGCATCACCACGCTGCCGTTGTGGCGAATCACGTCGCGCTCCGTGCGCAGGCCGGTGGGCTCGACGATCTTGTCGCGCTGCACCTTGAAAAGCCGACCCTCATAGACCACTTCGGAACTGCAGCAACTGCGCCGTCTCCGGCGATTCCACGGCCAGGGCTGCCTTTGCGCCCTTGTTCGGCTTCAGAGCCTTCGCCTTTTTTGGAACCGGCGCTAAGCTCGTGGCGGCGGCCTTCCGTGCGGCCGGCTTCTTCACCGGCGGCCTCGCCTGCTTCAGGGCCGGTTTTGCAATCTTCTTTGCTTTGCGTGGGGGCATCAAAAACCTTTCTCGAACCCAGAGTCTCGAGGCAGTCCTCGAAGGGGAACAATTCAACAAGAGTATACGCACAGAAACCAATATCCCGGGAGCAGTATCTTTGGAATCGAAAGCACTTCTGCATCGATTGCCCCGGCGTGGCATCCTAATCAGGAGCCAATTTTCGATTCAGCCTTGCAGGCGCAAAATTTCCGGGAGAAACGCATCGCACGTGAACGACTCGCCTACCGCCGACTGTTATCCCCTGACTCTCGTGCCCGGCCTGAGCCGGCTTTATACTGGACTTACTGCGCGGACCAGGGCGCGGTGCGCACCTTCTATTCGTCCTCTGCCGCAGGACGGGGCCTGGCAGCGCGGCCCTCCGTTCCGGCGCACCGGCCGGAGCTGGTGAAGCTTCTCAGCGGCGCAAAATCCGCAGGCTGCGGCCAGTCGGCCCTTGAGGCGCTCGCTTCCGGCGCCGGAACAGTAGTTACCGGCCAGCAGGTTGCGCTCTTCGGCGGGCCGCTCTTTACGCCCTTCAAAATGGCCACCGCCGTGGCGCGTGCGCGGCAGGCGACTGCGTGCGGCAGACCCCATGTGCCTATCTTCTGGCTGGCCAGCGAAGACCACGATTTCGCCGAAGTGAACCACGTGGCGTTTCCCGGCCGCCGCGAGATTGAAAACCTCGTTTATGCCGCCGCACCCGCAGCCGCGCAGCCAGTGGGCGGCGTTGTCCTTGATGAGTCGATCGCTCCGCTTGTCGATCGCGCCTGGGAACTGCTGGGCGCCTCCGACGCCATGGAAGCGCTGGCTGCCGCATATCAGCCGGGCCGCACGTTTGCCCAGGCCTTTGGCGAATTCTACGCGCAAAATTTTTGCCGCGCAGGGGCTGCTGATCCTCGACGCCTCCGGCCGCGAGTTTCACCGCCTGGGTGCACCGGTTTTGCGCGCGGGCATTGAGCGCGCCGACGAATTCCATGCCGCGCTGCTCGAGCGCAACGCCGCGCTCGAAGCCGCCGGCTATCACGCCCAGGTGGCGGTGACGCCGCAATCCAGCCTGCTGTTCCTGATCGACGAAATCACCGGCGCGCGCGAAGCCCTGAAGCGCACCGCACCCAGCGCCGCCGAGCCGCAAGGCCTGTGGCAGGCAGGGAAGCGAAGCTATTCGACGGAAGAACTGCTGGCGATTCTCGAGGCCCAGCCGGAGCGCATCTCGCCGGCTGCGTTATTACGCCCCGTCTTTCAGGACTTTCTGCTCTCGACCTCGCTGGTCGTCGGGGGCCCGGCGGAGATTGCCTACTTCGCGCAGTCGGCAGTGCTGTACGAGCGGATTCTGGGCCGGCAGACCACGGCCGCGCCGCGCTTTTCGGCCACCCTCATTGAGCCGGCGGTTGGCGAACTGCTGCGCAAGCACGAACTGCCGCTGGAGCGCGTCTTCGAACTCGACGAGCCCGGCCTGGCCCAACTGCTGGCCGCGCGCGCCATGCCTGTCGAGCTCAAGCAGAAGCTGGCCGGCGCCGGGCAATGCTCTTGATGCGGAACTCGACGCGCTGCTCGGCTGGCTGCAGGCGCAGGACGAGGGGCTGGGCCGGTCCGCCGAGACCGCAGCCAGCAAAATGCGCTACCAGATGAACCGCCTGCGCACCATGGCCGCGAATTTCCAGTTGCAGCGCGAAGCCTCGCTCGCGCGCCACGCGCAGGCGCATCGTCCAGGCGCTGCATCCCCCGAGGGCGCCTCCAGGAGCGGGTGCTTGGGCGCGGCATACTATTTCGCGCGCCATGGAACGGAGCTGGCCGAGACGCTTTGCGTGCAGGCGGAGAAGACCTGTCCTGGGCATACGGCGCTGTGGCTGTGAGGAACAGCATTCGAGTTCTCGAGTGTTTCAGTTCCGGCCGGTACGTGGTGACCCGTCCGAGCGCCGATTCCACGTAACCTCCGGCTACGCGCCATTGCGTCTCGCCGACGCCTGGTCTGTGTGCGATTGCCCTGGCCATGAACCCTCCAGGCGCTCCGGTATAATCCCCGCGAAGCACAACGGGGGTTCCATGAAGCATTTTGTTGCAATACTGACGGTAGGCATGTTGGCCGTCGCGGGCGCTCACGCCCAAACCACTTCCTGCTCCACCGCCGGCACTGACAACGCCTTTCTCGGCATTCAGACCATCAACCTGTGGCCCGGCGAGCCGCCGCAGGCCAAGGGCAATGGCTGTAAAGACATTCCGACCATCACGATTCTTGCTCGCCGCGGCAGGGCACGGGGAACGGATCGGCTGTGGTCATCTTCCCGGGCGGCGGCTAGTCGGGGCTGGCCGCGAATCTCGAAGGGCAGGCAAGTTGCCGACTGGTTTACTGCGCGCGGTTTCCGCGCCTTTATAGTGGCCTACCGTCTCACCTCCAACGGCTACGTGCTGCCGGTTCCGCTGCTCGATGCGCGGCGCGCCATTCAAACGGTGCGCGCCCGCGCAGCCGAGTACCACGTTGCGCCTGACCGGATCGTGGCCATCGGCTTTTCGGCCGGCGGGCACCTGGCTGCGCTGGCCGCGGTAAAGCCCGTGCCCGGCGACCCCAATGCGGCCGATCCGGTGGAGCGCGTCTCCAGCCGGCCCGATTACCTGGTCCTCGGCTATCCGTGGCTGGGCGCCATTACCACCGACACCTCGCACTTGAGCTACTGCAAGACTGTTCAATTTGATGGACCAGTGCGATGCGCTGCGGCCCTTTACACTCCGGCGCTTTTCGTCAGCAAAGACACGCCGCCCACCTTCATCTATCACACGTTCAACGACCAGACCGTTCCCATCCAGCAGAGCCTCGATTTCTTTGAGGCCCTGGTGAAGGCGGGTGTGCCGTCGGAGATGCACGTGTTCGCCAACGGCAGCCACGGCAGCGGGTTGGGCAAGGGCGATCCTGCCCTGGATCAGTGGCCGGCGCTGCTGGAGGCGTGGCTGCGCGCCAAGGGGTTGCTGACGATGGATGCGGCGGCCGTAGGGGCAAAGCAGTGACGAATTTTCAGTTGTCAGGGTTCGTGCGGCCAGGGGCCCGGGCACAGAGAACTGAGTCCCGGCATGAGCGGAGCCGACAAATGGGAACTCAAATGAAAACTCAAACCGTCTGAAATTGGGGCTGAAATTAAGAAGCGGGCCGCCGGTCTCGGGAGTGGAAGGTTTCCCGAAACCGGTTGCCCGCTGGACCCTGGACCGGGTCTAGGTGGTAACTTCAGTGTAGGCTTGTTTTGCTCAAAAGCAAGCCTTTTTTTGTGTCAATATTTCATCGGCCGTGACACCTGTCACAGGCGTGCAAGCAATCTCCGTGTGCGCGTTGACCATGGTCCGCTAAATCTTGATACAAAAGAGTGTTCTACTTCTACAACCAGCGATCGGAAAACCGGAGCGAACCCCTCTCAATCATGGAAGTCATCCTTCAACATACCGGCGCGCTCATGACATGCCTGATCGCCGTGACCGACGCGCCCGCGAAGCCTTCGCTGCTGGGGCAGGTGGGTGGAATGCTGTTGCACTCCGTGCCCACGGCGCTGCTGTTTCTGGTGCTGGTGGTGGCCTACGAGTTTCTGGTGCACAAGCCGCTGACCGCCACGCTGGCGCGCCGCCGCGCCTGACCGAAGGCGCGATGGAAGAGGCGCAGAAGGCCATTGCCGCAGCGGAAGCGCGGGCCGCTGAATATGCTGAAAAGCTTCGCCTGGCGCGCGCCGAAGCTTACAAGATTCGCGAGCAGCGCATCAAGCAATGGAACGCCGAGCGCGAAGCCGCACTCGACAGCTGCCCGCAAGAGCGCCAGCCAGAAAGTGAGCCAGGCACGGGCCGGCATTGAAGGCGAAGCCGCAGCGGCGCGCCAGGCCATTCAGGCCTCTGCCGCCGATCTGGCCGCGCTGGCTGTGCGCGCCGTGCTGCCCGTGGCCGTCGGGGGGGTCCCGTTGAAACAGTTTGCCTGCACGTACGACGCCTTCTACGGCCGTGTCTTCTTCTTCGCTGCACTGGCCGCGCTTTCGATTGCGCTCACGGTGCCGCGTGCAGCGCCGGGCGCAGCAAGCGGCTGCGGCCCGGCAATCGCAGGCAACGAGCGCCGCCGAGAATCCTGCCGCCAGCGAGACACCCAAGTCGGAAGAGGAGCAGGAGAACGGCTTTCTGAACGCGCCCGTGGTGCACAAGCTCGCTGACATTCTGCACATCAGCGAACCGGCCGCGCGGGTTCTGTTTCTCGCTCATCAATTTCGCTATCATCTTTTTCGCCATTGCCATTCCGCTCACGCGGACCATGCCCAAAGTCTTCCGCAAGCGCTCGCAGACGCTGCGCCACAGCCTGGAAGCTGGCGCGCCAGGCTACCGAAGAGGCGCGGCAGCGATTGAGCGCAGTGGAGGCCAAGCTGGCCGGGCTGGGCGATGAGATTGCCGCTTTCCGTGCCCAGGTGGAGCAGGAGAGCCTGGAAGACGAGAAGCGCATCAAGGCTGCTCTCAAGGAAGAGAGCGAGCGCATTGTGGCCGCAGCCGAGCAGGAAATCGGCGCCGCCGCCACCCATGCGCGGCGCGGCCTGCGCCAGTTTGCCGCCGATCTGGCCATTGAGCAGGCATCGAAGCAGCTGACGCTTACGCCGGAGACGGACGCGCAGCTGATCCACGAATTCATCGGGCAGGTCGCCGGGACAGGCCAGGCTGCTGGCAACGGCCAGGCTGCTGCGGCAAGGTCGGGCAGGTTGCTGGCAACGGGAGGTGAAAAAGTAAATGGCTGCCTTTGTTTCCCGCTACGCCAGCGCTTTTCTCGATGTGGTTACCGATGCCAAGCTCGACACCAAGGCCATCGACCGGCAACTCAATGACTTTCTTGCACCTGGGAAGGCAGCCGCGAACTGCGCGAGTTTTTTGCGAACCCCTCAATTCCCGCCGTGCAGAAAGTGGCGATCCTCGACAAGCTGAATGCGAAGCTGGGCATGATGAAGCAGCTGCGCAACCTGATCGCGGTGCTGATCGACAACGGCCGCATCGGGCAGGTTGCGGAAGTGGCTGCGGCTTACCGCACGCTATTGCAGCAGCAGATGGGCATCAAGCCGGCGGAGATTGTGACCGCTCGCGAGTTGGGCAAGGAAGAGCGCGACGCGCTGGTGGCCGAGGTGGGTAAGCTGGCCGGCGGGCGCATCGAGGCCACCTTCAAGCAGGACAAGTCGATCCTGGGCGGCACCGTAGTGCGCATCGGATCGACGGTATACGACGGCTCTGTCCGCGGACGGTTGGAGCGGTTGAAAGAAGTTCTCAGTTCGTAGTTCACAGTTCGGAGGCAGTTCCGGTTCAGAGTCTGTTGTTTGCAGGTGCCAGGGCGGTTGCGGCAACTGCGAAATGAAGACTGCGAACTGTGAACTCAAGGATAAGATATGGCTCAAATCAAGGCAGACGAAATTACGCAGCTTCTTCGCGAGCAGATCGCGAACTACGACGCCAAGGTCCAGGTCGATGAAGTGGGGACCATCACTTCGCTGGGGGACGGGATTGCCCGCCTGCACGGCCTCGACAAGGTGATGGCCGGCGAACTGCTGAGCTTCTCGCACGGGATGGCCGGGTTGGCGCTTTCGCTCGAAGAGGATCAGGTCGGCGCCGTCATCCTGGGCGATTACACCGAGCTCAAGGAGGGCGAAGAGGTCAAGCGCACCGGCAAGATTCTCTCCGTGCCGGTGGGCGAGGCCATGATTGGCCGCGTAGTGGACGCGCTGGGCCAGCCCATAGACGACAAGGGCCCCATCGCCACCACCGAGACGCTGCCGGTGGAGCGCCTGGCTCCCGGCATCATCGACCGTCAGCCTGTGCGCGAGCCGATGGCCACGGGTCTCAAGGCCATCGACGCCATGATTCCGATTGGCCGCGGCCAGCGGGAACTGATCATCGGCGACCGCCAGACCGGCAAGACAGCCGTGCTGCTCGACACCATCATCAACAACGCCAAGAACGACCTGATCTGCATTTACTGCGCCATCGGCCAGAAGCGATCGTCGATCGCGCAGGTGGTGCAGACGCTGACCGAAGCGGGCGCGATGGGTCACACCATCATTGTGGCTGCTTCGGCATCGGAGCCCGCCCCCATGCTTTATCTTGCGCCCTACTCGGCGACGGCCATGGGCGAGTTCTTCCGCGATTCGGGCCGCCACGCGCTGGTGATGTACGACGATCTCTCCAAGCACGCCATGGCGTACCGCGAAATCTCGCTGCTGCTGCGCCGTCCGCCGGGCCGCGAAGCCTATCCGGGCGACGTGTTCTATCTCCACTCCCGGCTGCTGGAGCGCTCGTCGAAGATGAGCAAGGAACGTGGCGGCGGCTCGCTGACCGCTCTGCCGGTCATCGAGACGCAGGCGGGCGACGTCTCAGCCTACATTCCGACCAACGTCATTTCCATCACCGATGGGCAGATCTTCCTTGAAACCGACCTGTTCAACTCCGGCGTGCGTCCGGCCGTGAACGTGGGCCTTTCGGTTTCGCGCGTAGGCTTCTCGGCGGCCATCAAGGCGGTCAAGCAGGTCGGTTCCACGCTCAAGCTCGACCTGGCGCAGTACCGCGAACTGGCGGCATTTGCGCAGTTCGGCTCCGATCTCGATCCGCTGACACTGAAGCAGCTCAATCGCGGCCAGCGCCTCACGGAACTGCTCAAGCAGCCCCAGTTCCATCCGCTCACCTGGCAGCAGCAGGCCCTGGTGCTCTTTCGCCGGAACCCAGGGCTATCTCGACGATGTGAAGATTAACGATATTCGCGCCTTTGAAGACGGCCTGTACAAGTACTTTGCTGCTGCGCAACAGCCGCTGATGGACGAGCTGACGCAGAAAAGGCAGCTCGACGACGACATCCGCAACAAGCTGCATGCCGCGCTCAAAGAGTACCTGGCCAACTTCAAGGCGGATCTGGCAGCAGTTGCTGTTTAAGCCGGCAGCTGGGTGGGCCGGTTTTGGACTGTGAGCTATTGAACCAGGCACTCGGAACTGTGAACTGAACTATGGCGAACGTACTCGATCTAAGACGCCGCATTCGCAGCGTGAAAAACACGCGGCAGATCACCAAGGCCATGAAGATGGTTTCGGCGGCCAAACTGCGCCGCGCCCAGGAACGCGCGCTGGCGGCGCGGCCTTATGCGCGCATGATCACCAGTGTGCTGCGAGTCGCTGGTGCGGCGCGTCGACATCTTCGACGAGAAGACCGGCAATCTCGTCCATCCCCTGTTTATCACGCGGCCGGAGAAGCGCATCCTGCTGGTCGTCATCAGCGGCGACAAGGGTTTTGCAGGCGCCTTCAACGCCAACATCCTCAAGACCGCGTACCAGTTCATCGAGGGCAATCCGGATAAGGAAATCGATATCGAGGCGGTGGGCCGAAGGGGCGCGACCAGATGCGCCGGCGCTACCCGGTGGCCAGCTATGAAGAGCAACCTGAGGGTCAGGAAGGGAACCGGAAGATTAGAGTCCGGAGGGCGCCTGTGGAAGTGACGGGTGACCATCCCGGCTTGCTGGTCAACCTTGAGACCTCGCGCGTGGAAGATTTGGCGCACAACATCATCTCCCGCTATGTGCACGAGGAAATTGACGCCGCTTACATCGTCTACAACGAATTCAAGTCGGTGATCGCGCAGCGCCTGGTCGTCGAAAAGCTGCTGCCGCTGATTGAGGTCGGCAAGCAGCAGATTGCGGACGCCATCGAGCCCACGGCCGAAGAAAAAGAGCGTCGTGCGGAAGCGGCGTTGAGCGCCGGCATTGAGATCGAGCCGGCCGACACCACGGAGGCCGAGGAAGAAGCAAAGAAATTCGGCACCGCCAGCGTGGACTACATTTACGAGCAGCCGCCCGAGGAGCTTTTCGCAGGGCTGCTGCCGCAGTACATTTTTTCCATGCTCTATCACGCTATGACGGAATCGGTAGCCGCAGAGCATGCAGCTCGCATGACGGCGATGGACTCGGCAACCAACAACGCCTCCGACATGATCGACTCGCTCACGCTGCACATGAACCGTGTGCGCCAGGCGGCGATTACCAAGGAGATTATCGAGATCGTAAGCGGCGCTGCGGCGCTGTAGCGAGAGTTTTGTAAAAGGGCACGGCTTTAGCCGGGCTGAAACGGGCAGATAAGAGGGTTTGGGGCTTTGGCCCCTGAGGGAATGCACCCTCAACAAGTTTGGATCAAGAAGGCAAACATGGCAGAAAACATCGGCAAGGTAATTCAAGTCTCCGGCCCGGCCGTGGACGTTCAATTTGAAGAAGCGACAATGCCGCCCATTTACCAGGCACTGCGCGTCGTGAGCGATGGCTTCACCGTTCCCACGCCCATTAACGTGATTCTCGAAGTGCAGCAGCACCTGGGCGAGGGCCGCGTGCGCACGGTCGCGATGGAAGCCACGGACGGCATGGTCCGCGGCATGAAGGCCATCGACCTTGGTGGTCCCATCCGCGTGCCTGTGGGCAAGCAGACGCTGGGCCGCGTCATCAACGTGATCGGCGATCCGGTGGATGAGCTTGGCCCCATTGGCGAAACCGAGCGCATGCCCATCCACCGTCCCGCGCCGCTGTTCGACGAGCAGTCCACGCACGAAGAGATGTTCGAGACCGGCATCAAGGTCATCGATCTGATCCAGCCCTTTTTGAAGGGCGGCAAGATCGGCCTGTTTGGCGGCGCCGGCGTGGGCAAGACCGTCGTCATCATGGAATTGATCAACAACGTGGCCAAGAACCACGGCGGCTACTCGGTTTTCGGTGGCGTGGGCGAGCGCACCCGCGAGGGCAACGACCTGTGGCTGGAGATGACCGAGTCCGGCGTGATCAAGCCCGGCAAGTGGGAAGAGTCGAAGTGCGCGCTGGTGTACGGGCAGATGACCGAGCCCCCCGGAGCGCGGTTGCGCGTGGCGCTCACGGCGCTCACCGTCGCTGAGTATTTCCGCGATAAGGAAGGCGCCGACACGCTGCTCTTTATCGACAACATCTTCCGCTTTACGCAGGCGGGTTCTGAGGTGTCCACGCTGCTGGGCCGGATGCCTTCGGCCGTGGGCTACCAGCCCAACCTGGCCACGGAGATGGGCGAGCTGCAGGAGCGCATTACTTCAACCAGCAAAGGCTCGGTGACTTCGGTGCAGGCCGTCTACGTGCCCGCCGACGACCTGACCGATCCTGCGCCGGCAACGACCTTCGCTCACCTGGACGCAACCACCGTGCTCTCGCGGCCGCTGTCGGAGCTTGGCATTTACCCGGCCGTTGACCCGCTGGCTTCCACCTCGCGCATTCTTTCCGCGCGCATCGTGGGCCAGGAGCATTACGACGTCGCGCAGGGCGTGAAGAAAATCTTGCAGCGCTACAAGGATCTGCAGGACATCATCGCCATCCTGGGGATCGACGAACTCTCGGAAGACGATAAGCTAACGGTCACCCGGGCGCGTAAAGTACAAAGATTCCTGTCGCAGCCCTTCCATGTTGCCGAGCAATTTACCGGCATCCAGGGCCGCTATGTAAAGATCGCCGACACGGTGCGCGCCTTCAAGGAGATCATCGAAGGCAAGCACGACGGTGTTCCCGAGCAGGCCTTCTATATGAAGGGCGGCATCGAGGAAGTGCTGGAGACGGCAGAGAAGCTGAAGGCGAGTGTGTAAGAAGCAGTTCAGAGTTTGTAGTTCACGGTTCGCAGCACGACCTACCGCGAGCCGCAGACTACGAACGCCGAACCGAGAACTGAGAACGGTGTATGGCTGAAGAAACCAACAAGCTTCGCGTCCGGCTCGTGACGCCCGAGCGCACGCTCTTTGAGCAGCAGGCCGATGCCGTAGAGCTGCCCTCGAAGTCCGGGTACATGGAAGTACTCTACGGGCACGCACCGCTGCTGGCGGAACTGGGCGCAGGCGACGTGACCGTGCATGGCGCGGCCACCGAGGGCGGCGAGCCCATTACCCGCTACAACGTGAGCTGGGGCTTTGTTGAAGTGCTGCCCGACCGCGTAACCATCCTGGCCAGCGACGCCCTGAAGCCTGAGGAGATCGACGTAAGCCGCGCCGAGCACCAGCGCCAACACGGCGAAGAACTCTGGAAGCAGGCCGGCGAAAGCGAAGAAGCCTACGACGAAGCGCTGCGCGTGATTGCTGAAGCCGATGCCAAGATTGCATCCGCGGCGTCGGTGGCCAAAGCGCACTGAGCTCGAGTTTCCGATTCACCGCAACCAAAGCCCTGCTCGCGTCAGCAGGGCTTTTTCTTGCTGGCTTCCAAGCCGGACGCGTACCGCGAAATCTGGTGACCCCGGGCTGATTCGAACAGCCGACACGCAGTTTAGGAAACTGCTGCTCTATCCATCTGAGCTACGGGGCCACTTTTAGAATCAATTACTTATGATGAATCATCCGCGACCTTCCCTCACTATAAATCACCGAGATATAACGAGCCTGTTTTTTACCGGGAAAGGCGGATCGGGATGACAACAAAAAGGCCACGTATCAAAAGGGTAGCATCAGGCGAGTAGCCAGAGCCAACGGGTTTGCCTGGGAAGTCCGGTTCAGCGAGACCGTGAGCGGCAAGAGGCACCAGCGTTGTGAGACGTTCGACGGGGTGGCGGGTCAACTGCTGTGGCGAGGAATGAATCACCTAACTTTAGTGCTCGATGTGGTCTACATCACATCCGTGCCATTACAAATTGATGCCTAATTACGATGTATCGTACTGGTTCGAAGGAAGGGATTATATGCTGAGGAACCTGATTCTTGTTCTATTGGCCGCGGCTGCTGCCGCTGGTATTGTCTATGCGGATCAATCGTCGCCATCGGTCAACATCGAAGCACAGTATACTGCGCCCACAGATGGCCACGGAATGTACCTAAGTTACTGCGCGTCCTGCCACGGAGTAGACGGTAAAGGCGGGGGCCCGACGTCGGTGGCCCTGACAGTTCGGCCCGCGGATCTTACCTTATTGGCAAAACACCATGGCGGCAAATTCCCGTCAGCCCACGTGGCTACAGTGCTGAGGTTTGGCACAAATCCTCCGGCACATGGATCTGCTCAGATGCCCGTATGGGGACCGGTGCTTGGCACTATGAATCAGACCGGCGCGACCGAGAAGGCGCTCAGAATTCGAAATCTCTGCTCCTATATCGAGTCACTGCAAGTCAAGTAAGAAACTGCCGAGGTATTCCGGCCGTCGATTATTTGCTGTATGGGCAGGTTGATCCGCAGCCGCGGCTCAACCCGCCTGTAACGATAAGTGTTCTCTGGCTCTGTTGTTCAACGCATGGTTGAGTTTCTGTGGCCTGCCGCTTACTATGTAACCGGAACCTATTTATTTACTTTTCCAAGTACGCGCACATATAGGACCAGATCGGTGACCTTACTATGGTCCAGGATGCCCTTGAACGGAGGCATCGTACCTTTTCCGTCTAAGATAGTGTGGATCAACATTGTGTCCGATTGATGTTGGACCTTGGCCGAAGGCAGCACGGCCGCACCCAAGCTCTTGCCCACCTGGCTGCCTCGGCCGTCCTCGCCATGACAAACTGCACAGTTAGCTTCAAAAAGCTTGTGGCCGTTCTCAACATGACTTGGGGTAGCTGCATCGGCGACATTTGCTCCCGAAGCAGTGGGGATCATCATTACACCTGAAATGATGAAAGGCATAGCCGGGTATAAGAAATGGAAAGATGCGCGTTTCATGGTGTATCCCTTTCAAGAGATCTCTTTCGCCAGAAAATGAATTGAGATGAAACTGGCAGATGTCAGCAGTTTCAATTGCTAATACCACCCAATTGGCTGTTCATTTAAATTGATGTGGACCTGCTTGGTCTCTAAGTACTCGTCGATTCCCGATGGTCCAAGCTCGCGCCCAATGCCCGACTGCTTGTATCCCCCCCATGGAGCTTCAACGTATGTCGGTTGCATGTGATTCACCCAAACAATGCCGGCGCGCAGCGACTTGACGACACGGAATGCACGATAAATGTCCCGAGACCATACGGCAGCGGCTAATCCGAACGGGGTGTCGTTCGCAATGCGTATCGCATCTGCTTCCTGTTCAAACGGAATAATCGCCGCCACCGGTCCAAATATCTCTTCTTGTGCAATTCGGGCATCATTCTTTACGTCGGCAAAGATCGTCGGTTCGAGATAAAAGCCGCGGGAGAAGCCCTTAGCTCGATTCCCGCCGGTAATCAGCTTCGCCTCGGTCTTTCCGAGTTCTTGATATTGCCGCACGCGATCGAATTGTTCCTGGCTCACAACTGGCCCCATTTTCGTATCACGTTCCAGCGGAGGGCCAAGCTTTATGGTCTTTGCTTTGGCAGAAACCGCTTCTACAAACTTTGAGTAGATAGGCCGTTCCACGAGAATGCGGCTGCCCGCGGAACACACCTCGCCTTGATTGATAAAGACACCGAACAGCGCTCCATCTACTGCAGCTTCAAAATCCGCATCTGCAAAGAAAATATTGGGAGACTTGCCTCCCAATTCAAGCGTGACTCGCTTCAGCGAATCGGCAGCCGACTTCAGGATCATCTTTCCCACGGCGTTGCTTCCGGTAAAGGCAACTTTGTCAACCAAGGGGTGCGTCACCAGAGGGGCACCCGCAGTCTCACCCCAACCGGTGACGATATTGATCACTCCGGGTGGAAGCTGAATCTCCTTAAAACAGCGGGCCAATGCAAGCACGGTGAGCGGAGTCTGCTCCGCTGGCTTGAGCACGCAGGTGCAACCTGCGGCCAACGCCGGAGCCAGTTTCCAGGTTGCCATCAGCAGTGGATAATTCCATGGAATAATCAGGCCCGCGACGCCAACCGGCTCCCGTAGGGAAAGATTGATGGCATTGTCGGGAACCGGATTCACATGCCCCAGGATCTTTGTGGCCAGGCCCCCGTAATACTCAAAGCAAGTGGCCGCATCGGCAATATCGAACTCAGCTTCCAGAATGGGCTTGCCGCTATTTCTCGCCTCTAGCTCAGCCAGCGCCGCAGCTTCGCTGCGGATGTACTCGGCTATCTTGAAAAGGAATCGGCCTCTCTCCTGCGCCGAAGTTTGCGACCACGGCCCCTCGAATGCTCTTCGCGCCGCCACGACTGCATCATCGACGTCAGCGGCGCGCGCATCGGGCACCTCCGCAATGATCTCTTCGGTGGAGGGATCATACACCGGAAACCACTCCGCGTCTCGGCTTGCTATGAACTCGCCGTTGATCAACATCTCAAAACGCTGCATTATTCGATCCTGCGCCTACAAAGGTTAAACAGCTCAAATTCGTATGCCCCGGAGACGGAAGCACATCGGGGTCCGGGGCGGCAAGATTAAAAGTAAGCCAGTAGCGTGTCCCGTAATCATTCGCAGTTCGCGGCAGAACCTTACGATACTTTCGTAAAACTTGTTCTACAGGTTATCCAGCTCAAACCCTGCAGTCAACAGACTTAGAACGTGGGCGGAGTGTTAATCCAGAGGATGGTGCTTTTGGATCTGCCGGGATTGATCCAGCGATGAGGAATCTTGCTCTCGAAGTAAAAGCTATCTCCGGTTTTCAGCTTGTATGCTGTCTCCTGCAAATGAATGACGAACTCCCCTTCGATGATGAAGAGAAATTCCTCACCCTCGTGAGAGTAAAAATCTGAAGAGCCAGCCTTGGGAGCAATACGGAAGATATGCGGCTCCATTATGATTTTGCCCCATGCCAAGAGCTCCATCTGCACGCCCGGGGTCCCGGAGAGTATCTTTCGATCCTGGGCCCGTACTAAAGGCGTGCCGACCTCGTTCACCGTGTTGAAGAGATCTACGATATTGACCCCGTAGTGCTGCGCGATCTTGCGCAGTAACACAATCGACGCATTCTCCTGACCACGCTCGAGATTACTGATGAATCCGACGGAGATTCCCAGGGCCTTTGCCACCTGGGCAAGCGACTTGTCATTATCCAATCGGAGTTTATGCAGGCGATGGCCCAAGCTCACACCATCTGGGAGTGCGATGTTGCGATTCGGAGAAAGAGTGCCATCCTGTTTCAGTTGATTCACGATTGCTGGCGCATTCAAGCCAAGCACCCGGCGCAAATACACAGCCCGTTTCATCACGCGCATATCTTCCGTTGTATAGAGACGGTATCCGGCGCTGGTACGCAGCGGTCGTGCCAGGCCAAGCTTTTCCCACGCCCGAATCATCGAGGCTGAGATTCCCAGCTCCCGCGCCATCGTTCCTATTTTGAAGGCCTTTGCGCCGTCAGCCTTGTGCCGTTCTGCATAGGTTGGAGCAGGCTTCATTTCTCTTTCCTGACGTTCTACAGCCGCAAAAGTGATGCGCTCCACAGCCGGTTCTTACAGCTCTATTGCTGGAAAGCATCAGCCATGTGGGGAGCATTCAGGTTCTGCAGGGCTTTGCCTACGATAATCCAGTAGACCTTCCTCAAATACATCAAGTCCTTCTGCGAGCTCCTCATCGGAGATCACCAGAGGGAGCAGCAAGCGAATTACGTTGCCATGAGTGCCGGCGGTTAGCAGGATGACTCCGTGCTGGTAAGCGAAGCGAGTAATCCAATTGGCAGCTTCTGGGTCGGGCTTCCGGGAATACGGATCGCGCACAAGTTCGAGGGCCTGCATGGCTCCCAAACCGCGGACATCGCCGATATACGGATAGCGCTTCTGCCACTCCAGGGCGCGCCTTCTAAAGGTCTCACCGATTGTGAGGGCGCGGTTGCAGAGGTTGCCTGCTTCAAATTCATTGAGAGTGGCCAGTGCAGCCTCGCAGCAGACAGGGTTTCCTCCAAAGGTCCCCCCCAGAGCGCCCTCAGCGGGATAATTCATGATTTCAGCTTTTCCGGTGATAGCGGCCAGCGGCATCCCGTTGGCGATACTCTTGCCTAACAGCAGTAAATCCGGTTCAATGCCGAAATGCTCGCATGCAAACATCTTTCCTGTGCGCCCGAAACCAGACTGCACTTCATCGGCAATGAGCAGAATGCCATGCTGATTGCAAAGCTCCCGCAGTTTGGGAAAGAAATGCGCGGGGGGAACGATGAATCCACCTTCGCCGAGCACAGGCTCAATGATTACGGCGGCAATGGAGTCAGCTGGAGCGGAAGTCTCAAATAAGTGCTGTAGAGCGCGCAGGCTACGGTCCGCACAGTCTAGCCCTTCGTCCGAATTGCCGAGATGATAAGGATCGGGGAAGGGAACGCGGTAAACATTCTCTGCAAAAGGTCCGAAGCCGTTCTTATAGGGGTTGGCCTTACTGGTAAGAGACATCGCCATGTAAGTACGACCGTGAAAAGCATCGACATAGGAGACGATGCCGGGCCGATTGGTGTAAGCGCGCGCGATCTTAACCGCATTTTCGACCGCCTCGGCTCCGCTGTTCACAAAAAAGGTTCGCTTCTCCGACGGACCCGGAGCCAGTGTATTCAACCGCTCTGCAAGCCGCACATAGCTTTCATAAGGAACTACCATGAAACAGGTATGAAGAAATAGTGAGCTCTGCTTCTGGATAGCGTTGGTAACGGCCGGAGTTGCGTGACCGGCATTGACACACCCGATGCCGCCCGCCAGGTCCAATAGCCTGTTTCCATCGACATCTTCAATCGTTGCTCCGTGAGCCTGTCGAACAAAGATCGGCGTAATCTGCGCCACCGGCCTGGGTACTGCGCGCGCACGCCGAGCCGCAAGCAATTGCGAGTTCGGACCAGGAATGCTGGTCAGGAGAAAGATCGAAGCCATCACGACACCCAATCGAGAGAAATTGACCTTCAGTTACGCTCGTAGCTTACTTCTGCTGCTGTGATCGTCCAGCGTTTTGGCTGATCGGTTCATTTTAGCCGCAATATACGGTTTTGATATTCATGAATTCGCGGATTCCCCAACCCCCCAATTCACGCCCGATGCCAGAGCGCTTGATTCCGCCAAACGGCATCGCCGGATGGGAGAAAGTTGTTGCGTTCATGAAGACCTGCCCAGCCTCAATCTCTTCGCTGAACCTCTTCTGCTCAGATGCGTCGTTCGTCCACACGCTCGCTCCCAGGCCGAAAGGCGTGTCATTTGCCAATTGGATTGCGTCCTCTACGTCCTTGACCCGGAATAACATGGCAACCGGGCCAAAGAACTCTTCCCGCGCGATTTCAGAGTTGCGGGGAACATCCGCGAGGATTGTGGGCTTGTAATAAGCCCGTCCGACGGAACCGATGTGTCCGCCGGTCAATAGCCGCCCCCCCGCAGCAACTGCCCTCTGCACTTGCTGATCCAGTTGTGCCGCGAACTCTTCGGAAGCCAGCGGACCGATATCGGTTTTGGGATCGAGCGGATCGCCCACGCGCAGTTTCTTTACCGCTGCGACGATCGCCTCTTCACAGCGCTCGTAGATGGAATCGGCGATCAGAATCCGCTTCGCTGCAATGCAGGATTGCCCGCAGTTCATCATTCGAGCCTGCACAGCGGCCGCAACCGCTCTGTCAAACGAAGCAGATGGCATGATGACGAGCGGATCGCTTCCGCCCAACTCAAGAACGGCCTTCTTGATCGCCTTTCCGGCGGCGCTGGCGACGGCGCTCCCGGCCGGCTCACTCCCGGTAAGCGTTACGGCTGCGATCCGATCATCCGCGATGAGCGCTGCGACCTTGGATGAGTTAATATGGATAGACTCAAATACTCCCGGCGCGAACCCTGCTCTCAAAAAGATTTCAGCGATGGCATCCGAGCAGCGAGGCACGTTCGAAGCATGCTTAAGCAGTCCGGTATTGCCCGCCATAAGCGCAGGAGCGGCGAAGCGAAAGACCTGCCAAAATGGATAATTCCACGGCATCACAGCCAGCACCACGCCAAGTGGCTGAAACTTCACGATGCATTGCCCCGTGCCCACTCGATATTCCTGGTCGGCGATAAATTCTGCGCCATGTTCGGCATAGTAACGGCAAACCAGAGCACATTTCTGTGCCTCGGCTTTGGCGGATTCGAGGGTCTTGCCCATCTCCGCGGTCATGATCTCGGCAAAGCGAGAGGATTCCGCCTCGAGGATTTCAGCGGCTCGCGTCAGCTTCTCTGAACGGCTGGCTAATGAGCTATGCCGGAAGACGCGAAAGGCAGCATAGGCTTGCGCCAGCTTGTCCTCTATCTCGATTACCTTGTTCATGGCTTCCACTATCTTCAGCCTAAGTTGGAGTGGCACGATGTTTACCGGACCGTGCAGCTTCGTTCGTAAAGGAACCGCTCGTCCGGTTGATATGCTTCTGTGTCTGTCGAGGCAGCTCGACCGGTCAAGGCGTAGGGCGCGACACATGCTCGTGAACGATCAACCATCGCCCGTTCTGCTTGACGAAAACGACCGTCCAGCGAAGCGTTGCCTTGTCACGGCTTCCGTCTTTGAGCAGCGCATTCTGTGAAATGGTGGCGGTAGCCCACATGACATTGCTTCCCGCGGGATGGATCTGAGCGTCGTCATTCACGGTGAAGGTGGCACTCTGGATCGAAGTCAGAATCTTGGCTACGCCGGATTCGAATTGATCCCAACTGTCGTATTTCAATGGCGCCTCGTCAAAAAACACGTGCGGCCCCTGGGCGTAGAACTGCGTTTGGTGGGACGCATCGAGCGTATCCCATCCGCTCCATATTCTCTGCAAATATGCCTTGTCGGGCGGCTTGGTCGTGGCTCCGCTGACGGCTGCCTGCGCCTGCGGAAGAGCAACCAGCATTGCAAGCAGCAGCACGGCGGACAGAATCGGTAACTTCCGGAACTTCATTTGCCTCATCATTAAACCTTCGAAGGTAGATCGGGTGAAATCAGATTTCGCTTGTTACAGGCCCATTTTTCTGTGCAGCAGTGACTCGTCGCGACGGTTCCTGTCCCCTCCTCGTGCGAGATCGCTCAGATCCCGATTGCGGCGCTCGTGGCTGCCGCATGTGCCGGGTGTCCGGCCGCGATATGGATGGCTTCCTGGATGGCCCGATAGGCCTGATCGATGGCGATGTTCGTGTACGCGTGGCCATCGGAGTCGGAGTTGGCGATGGTGATGCGACCAAACGGCCGGCGGCCGATCACGCAGGGTCGCTCCGATTCGGGACGGTCCAGCGGCTCGAAGAGCGGGTTGTACTCGTAGGCGTAGCCATGCGGCCAACGGTTCACGGTGATGGCCAGGATGTCGCGCTCTGAGTCAAAGCCGGCGGAACCGAGAACCCGCCCGAGCAGATCGCGCGCGTTTTTTTCGAACGTGGCAAACGGCGTCTGGTAGATGTCCCAGTAGCCGGCCTTGTATTGTTCCTTACAAGGCAAATCCGGCTGACAAGGCGTTCGCAAAAGGTGAAGGATGCAGGAATCTTCAGGAGAACTGGGAAATTGATAATGGCCGATTGAAACCGGGAAGTCCAAATCGATATTGCTGAAGTAAGCGCCGGGGCAGTAGATGAAGTTGGTGCCCAGCTTCTGAAATGCAGTCCAATTTCTGATCTGAACGTTGGTATACACCAGCGGTTCCTTGACGGCGTAGGCGAGCGCCTCTTTTTGTGTGGTGGACATTTCGGGACATAGAAACGGGACCACGAAGTTGAAGCAACCCATCACACAAAAACCCCCGCGCACCCGGTGAAGCTTTCCCTGCTGGAAATACGCGACCTCAACCTCTTTGGCGCCTTCGGGATCGCCCGGCCGGCCACCGATATTGCGCGCCCGCACGCCCGTACTGTTGAGCCGGATTCGCACGCGGTTTTCCGGCCTGTCCAAGCGCGTGTAATCCATTTTGGCGGTGACGATGTCCTCCATGGTATGACCTGGCGCGGAGCCCGGCACAAGGGAGCGGACCAGCAGACGCGCGATGGATGCGTTTCCGTCGGGGAAATGAAAGATGTAGGGTTCTTCTTTTTCTTCGCGCCGTTCCGGCAATGGAATGCCCTTGAACCCGGGGTAGCGCATGGAATGGCATTCGAGTGCCGACACGGCATCGATGCCGACGCAATAGAGGTCGTGCGGAGCCTGCTGGTAAAGCTTGACGACGTCGGGATGAACCTTGGCGTACTGGAGGAGAAATTCCTTATAGCTTGTCTTAATGAGCTTATCGCGGAGCTGTTTGCCGGCGAGGCCGGGTAGATAGTTGATTTTCTCATTCTGCAGCCGGAGCAGGTCGCGACGGGCCTCCGGCGAGATAGGCATTTGATCCACCAATAGCTCGGGAATTGGTTCCGAGTCGTCTTCGAATTGCACGGCAGCGCCGCGCAGGAGACGGTCGACACCAAATGTCTCGCGGTCAAAGAAGATGGCCGGGCTCAGGCCGAGCGAAGAATAAAGGGTGCGATCAAAATCCTTGTAGAACTTATTGACGTCGATTCCCAAATCTCGCAACAGACCGATGGCTTGCGGGCTGTATTCTCCCGGGGCCTCAATCGACTGCGTGCCGGCATAGCCCAGAAGCAACTTTCCATCGGGTGTGTGAAACTCATTGCGTTTGGCATCGCCGCCGAAGTCGTCCTGATTGTCCAGGATCAAGATGCGGGCGCTTGGCCCGGCCGACTGGCGAAAGAAATAGGCCGCGGCCAGGCCGCTGATGCCACCACCGATCACGATGAGGTCGTAACTCTCGCCGGTATCGGTGATGCTGCCGGCATTGCCCCAGAAATTGTGGTCGCGCAGTAGATGCATGGCCTCGAAGGAGCCGGGATTTTCGCCGCGAATCATGTTTTCCAGGCTGGGTGGATAGTACTGCGGGTTCTCCTGAGTGATTCCCTTCGAGAGGAAATATTCCTCGGCACTGGGATCGGCGCCCTTTTCCGACCGCAACGCCGCAGCCATACCATCCGGTTCGGATGCCAATGCCCCGACTCCGGTCGTTCCGCCCATTAAACCTGCGCCGACGGTAATTGCCGCGCCATTCAGGAAGTCGCGGCGGCTGATAGGACAACGCATACCCTGCTCGCTGTCTTCTTCTTTTCTGCTCATGGCTATTTTCCCCTTGCCGCTGAAGGAGGGTTCGAAAGATTAAACGAATACTCAGCTGTGACTGCGGGCGATACAAGCGAGATTTTCATTGTTCCACTCCTAGACCGCGACAGACGCCGAAGCCGTCGCTAGCTGTGCCGTTTGAGATTCCTTTCCCAGCAGCTCATTGACGGCGCGATACGCCTGATTGATGGCCTGATCGGTGTACGCAGCGGCTGCGGCGTCGGCATTGGCAATGGCAATGCGGCCGAAGCGTTTGCGGCCGACTTCGCAAGGTGCCTGGCCTGCAGGCCAACCGGGATCCCAGAGCGGGGTGTACTCGTAGGTGTAGCCATGCGACCAACGGTTGACTGTGATCCCGGCAATATCCCGCGCCGGATCGAAGCCGCCGGCACCCAATACCCGCGCAAGTTGGTCGCGGATATTCCGCTCGAACGTCTCAAAGGATGTCCCAAACAGTTCATACCGGCCCATTTCCTGTTGATCGCGCGCGGGTAAACCGGGACGACAAGGTGTGCGGAGCATACGCAGCAGTATCGGGTCGTCGGGAGATTGGGGGCTGGTATAGTCGCCGATGTCGACAACAGAGTTTAGCTCCACGCTATTGTGATACATGCCTGGGCACGAGACCCCTTGAAGACCGAGATTTGTGAAGGCGTGCCAGTTTTTGAGGGCCACGGTTGTATAGATAAGCGGTACTTTGGTGCCATAGAGCAACGCCTGCTTCTGTTTGGTGGGAAGCTGCGGACAGAGAAAGGGGATCATGGAGTTGTAACAGGCCATGACGACCATTTTCCCGCGCACCGAGTATACCTTCCCCTGGCCGCCGTTCTGCGAATAGGCCACTTGAACTTCAGTGGCCGATTCAGGATCACCCAGATTCCGTGCGCGCACCACCGGGCAATTCAATCGAATTCGAACCTGGTTGTCGGAGTGATCGAGGCGGCTGTAATCGAATTTTGTAGTGACGATATCTTCGGCCGTATTTCCAGGAGCTACGCCGGGGATCAGCGATCGCACCAGCAAACGAGCGATGGAAGCGTTGCCGTCGGGATAATGAAAGAAGTAAGGTTTTTTGTTCTGCGCGACTTCGCCTGCAGCCGTGAAACTCAGGAGGAATCCGTCCTCCGGTACCCGCTTCAGTGCGAGACCGTTGAATCCCGGAAATCCTTCCGCCCAGAGGTCCAGCGCCGGCACGGCGTCAATACCGACGCCGTACAAGCCCCACGTCCGTGTTTGATAAAAGGGAATCACGCCGGGGTGAACCTTCACGACTTTCAGGAGGAAGTCCTTGTAGCTCATGTGAGCCAGCTTCTGTTTTTTTTCCAGCTCCGTGAGGCCCTGCATGTAATCGATGTCGCCCGTCTGGAGGCGAACGATATCGCGCTGGACTTCAGGCGAGAGCGGGGATTTTTGCATAAATGCATCCCACTCCTGCGGAGTGCCAGCATGCCCGCGGCCGTATTCACGACCAGGTTCACCCACGATTAGACGGTCCGCGCCGAAGGTTTCCTTGTCGAAAAAGATTCCGGACTTCAATCCCAGGGAACGATAAAATGCGGGCTTGCTGCATTTGGCCTGCAGCGCTGGCGGATCGACACCCAATTCGCTGAAGAGCCCCGCCGCTTCCAAACTGTAGTTGAATGGCGATTCGATGCCCATGGTGCCGCCGTTCATTAGCAGCATCCGGCCATCGATGTGGAATTCGTTGCGCTTGGCATGCCCGCCGAAATCGTCATGGTTGTCCAAGATCAAAATGCGGGCGGAAGGACCGGCGTAAGAACGGAAAAAATACGCGGCCGCCAGCCCGCTGATGCCTCCGCCGACCACCACCAGATCGTAGCTCTCGCCAGTTTCTTCAGGCTGCCCGGCACTGCTCCAAAAATCGCCGTCTCGCGTGGAATGCGGCACTTCAAACGAGCCAGGGTGATTGCCGCGCATCTGCGACAATATTGGCGGGTAATAGCCAGGGTCGGCGGGCGTGATGCCTTGCGCCAACAACGGCTCCTGCGCCGAAACGTCAGCGCCCTTTCCGGGCGGAGGCAGGGAAGGCACGGTGAGCCCCTCTTGATCGGGAGTCACCGAAGCGAGAGCCGCTTTGTCACCCAACATGCCCGCGGCTACAGAAACAGCTACGCCGTTGAGAAAGTCGCGGCGTGTGATGGGGCACTTCATGCCCAGTTCCCGATCTTCACTCTTCCTTTCGGAGTGAGCGAAAGGGCACTTTATGCCAGGGTTACGATCGTCCTGCCGGTCTTCCTTGCTCATCGCGATTGCCTCATTCTCTGCCAACGCATCACAAACAGCTCACAGCACGAATCAGCGTGCCGCATGGCTCACCTGCTGCATGATCGGGGCGTTCCCTGGATGCCGGCAGACGAGCTTCCGGCACGGACAAGGCCGAGTCGATCATGGATCTCGGCCTGCCCGCGCCAAGCGAACCTCGGGGGACCCTAAAAGTCAACCCGCAAAGCCAACTGCAAGATTCTCTGAGGCAAGGTTGACGAGATCACTCCAAACGTCGAAGAAGTGACCCTCGTACTGCTTCCGGGGGGATTCTCGAATTCCGCTTCGTTGAAAATGTTGAAGGCTTCGGCGCGAAAACTCGTACTCAAGCGCTCGGTTAAAGAAATTTTCTTTGCCAGCGCCAAATCCAAATTGTTCCACCCTGGACCCATGAGGCTGTTTCGCCGATAGGTGCCGTAGAAGCCGAGCGGGCAAGTATCACTTGCGATGCACGGATCTTTACCAAAACCTGCCGGATTGATAAAGAAGTTCCCGGTGATGGTGTTGCCTTGGGGGTCGGTTATGGTTTGCACCAGGTGTGGGTTCAACTTCTTGTAGCCGGCAGCGAAGATATCGGGCCGTTCGGCGTTCTGGTCGCCATAACCCGAAGGTCCGGGAGAGCTTTGCGGGTCTGAAGACGGGTACACCGACATGTCGATAGGGGAACCGGACTGCACGGAAAAGATTGGGTACAAGGTCCAGCCGCCGATCAGCTTCTTCGGGCCGTCTACCCACCACTGGTCGAACGGCAATGTCCAGCCACCGCTGACCACGAAGCGCCACGGTAAATCGTTGTCCTCGTTGCCATACTCGGCCTTGGGATTGGAGGCGGGGAAGTGGATGTCCGATGTCGGGTTGGTGGAGTCCCATTCCGAGCCGTTATCGAGACTGTGTGCCCAAGTGAAGGAAGCGGTGAAAAACGTACTGCCTAGATAGCGAACGTTTCCAGTCTGCTTGTTCAAGCTGGCCAACAGGGCGTTGTAATTCCCATTGATCAGGTTGTCGAAGGTGACCATGGGAGAGTAGCAGGGACCTCCGCAGGCGGCCACGCCTGCGGCGCCGAGATTTTCGTTAAGGATGCGCTGGGGACCGCCCGGGGCGCCGATAGTTTTCGGATCGATCGGATTCTCGTCAGCCCAGGTGATTTCATGTTTCGTTACGCTTCCGATGTATGCGACTTCAGCCATCAAGTTCGGCGCCAGTTCGCGCTGCAGCGACAGGTTGTACTGATAGGCATAGGGCGTGCTCAGGTGGGGATCAACAAATTCCACCGACTCGCTAAAAGGATCGTACCCCAAGGCTTCAAAATTGAGATCCTTCGATGGCGGTGTTGAGGGAAACGGATCGCCGATAGCTCCGCCGGCGTAGGTGGCGCTGGCGCCATAGGGATCTCCCATAATTCCCGGCGCGCCGGTATAGCCGTAGTTGATACCGCCAGCGTTCGTCCCGGGCGCATAATATTCCATAAACGAGCTTCCCCAGAAGGGTGGTACGTCGTCATCCCAGTCGGCCATCCATCCGTTCAACGAATCATAGAAGACTCCGAAGCCGCCGCGCAGACTAGTCTTGCCATCGCCCGTGACATTCCACGCGAAGCCGAGTCGTGGCGCAATGTCGTGATGATCGGGGAAATACCAACCCCTGGGCGCGCCAGGGTCGCCGGGAACTACCAAGCCGGGAGGCGCGTTGGCGAATCTTTGGGAGGTGAGACCGGGGATGACGTTGAAAGTATCGCCCGCAGGATCGGTTTCCGGAGAGTAATATTCGTAGCGAAGACCCAGCGTCAAAGTCAGGTTGGGAATGACCTGCCAAGCGTCTTCACCGAAAGCGGCGTACTCGTGTTGAAACTCGCCGTTGATACCCTGCGCGGATTCGTAGAAGTAGTCGGGAAGCCCCATAAGGAAATCAGCGCGGTCGTTCCCCGAGCCGGTGCCGGTTCCGCCTCCGTCAAATTCGAACGCACCGTTGGTTTGGTAATTGTAGGTAGTGCGTTCGCGAACATCGGAGAACGAAGCTCCGAAATTCCACGTATTCCTTCCGTGAATCCATGTGTACAGATCCGAGAATCCGAACGTGGTGTCGGCCTTAAAGTCCGGAATGTTGGGGTTGGTGCCGATCTGTAATCCGGAGGTATCCCAAGAAATATCCTGGGGCCCGAAATAGTTGTCGGACTGGATGTTAACGCCGAGCGTGGAGCCGGAGGGAGCGGTGCCCGTTGAAACGCCAGCGTATTGCAAGCGTTCCACAACCACGCGCGCCACGTTCAGCTTGCTGGCAGAAAAGATCCGCGTCCACGCCAGGTTGGAGAAGCTGTCGATATTGGTAGTCTGGGAACCATAGCCCGGCACGTCGGAGGTTCCGGAGTTATAGGTGTCGCCCTCGAGACCGAGCGGATCCGTCGTGGGCGTGCTTTGCCTGCCCAGGACAAGCGCAACCTGGTTATTGGCCGAGGCGTAATAATCGAAATGGCCCGTGTACTGGTCGAAGTCGTCCTTGAAGCCACCTGTCGGCACCTCTTCGCCCGTGGACGCGCTGGGGACGAGTCCGGCTTGGATGTAAGCTTGCGCCACTGGATCGATCGAACTGGTGTTGATAATTCCCTGGGCGGCCAGCGTGGAATTTGGTTGGAAGTAGGGATTGGCCTGGAGGAAGGAGACTACGTTGGGATCGGGCGCCCCGCTGCTGGATTGCGAAAAATTGCCCGTCAATTCCGCTGGAGTGTAGACTTGGACGAGCTGGCCCGCCTGCGTCTGCGTTTGCCGCTGTCCCTCGTAACCGAAGAAGAAGAATAGCTTGTCCTTTCGAATGGGCCCGCCCACCGTGCCACCGAACTGATTGCGGATCAGAGCGGGGCGGGGGATGAGGGGAAGGCCGAGGGCTGGCTGCTCTTTGTCGAAGAAGGTATTGGCGTCGAAATCGGTGTTGCGCAAATAGTCAAACGCGCTGCCGTGCCACTGATTCGTGCCTGATTTGGTTTCCTCGGAGATGACGCCGCCGGCACTATGGCCGTATTCGGCGCTGTAATTGTTTTCCAAAACTCTGAACTCGGCAATGTCGTCCGGATTGGGATTGAAAACCACCTCGTTGGAACTGACTGAATTGTTTATACCGCCATCCAGCAGAAACAGCACCGAATCCGGTAGGCCTCCTGCAATAGTGAATGAGCCTGACGTTGCCGTATTTCCGTGCCCCGGAGTTGGAGCCACGCCCGGCATAGTGATAGCCAAACTCAGTGTGTCGCGTCCGTTTAGGGGAAGATTCTGAATCGGCGCGCCGGTAACTACGCCGCTGACTGTGGAAGACTGTGTTTCCACCTGTATCGCGGTTGCATTCACCGTAACCGTCTGGGTGTCTGATCCAACCTTCATCGTCACGTTGATCAACAACGACTGATTGATGTTCAACGCCTCGGCGGACATGTCTGTCTTGGCAAATCCGGTAGCCCTGACCGATACCGTGTAGTTGCCTATAGGCAGTTCGAGTACCCTGTATTGGCCGTGCGCGTCGGTCACCGAGCGCGACACGACTCCCGTTCCGACATTCGTGACGGTGACATTCGCGCCGGGAATGACATTCCCTGAGGAATCAGTGACCCGGCCTATAATTTGCCCGGTGGAGACCTGCGCATACGCGATTCCGAAAGAGACCGCGTACACCAAGAGGACAGCCAGTAACTGCCTCCATATCTTATTCCTGATCGCCATAAGTGACCTCCTCCGCATGTATCTTCTGCCTAAATGAATACAACATAAACTTCACGTTAGCCGTGCCTGCGCGGCTTTTTTGCCGTTCATTGGCTACTGCGCCTGGCTCGTTGGGCGTGCTGCGCGTTGTATGCCTTCCAGGATTCATCAATTACATAGGCATGAATCGCATCAGCCTGTTGCACCGTGAGTTTCGACACCGGTGGATATTGCAAATTTTTGATTCCGAAGGCCAACATTCCCTGTTTTGCGTGCGTGCCTGCCAGCACGATCGCATGCCACTGCTGATGCACGTTTGCCGGCATATAGCGCAAATCGGGAATGGCTCCGTCGTTTCCGTTCTCCGCGTCGACCCATGCTCCACTCCCATCGAGATCGGGCGAGTGGCAGCCTTTGCACAAATGATCGTTGTAGAGCTTGTGTCCCTCATCGATAACCTGTTCGCTCACGTGCTGAATCGGCGGCCTCGGAATCTCGGGAACAATGTCGGGAGGATAGGGAAACGGGACATTACCATTGAGCGTGAATGCGAGTAGCCTCGCCGGGCCACGTTCGGACTGCGGAGTAGCCATCGCGCGGGCCGTGCCAAAGATTCGTGATGCCGATCCCCAGCCCACCGGAATCAAAATGTACTGTTCACCATGCAGGCGATAACTTATAGGAACGGCATCAATCGCGGAGCCGGTCATGATCGACCACAGCTTCTTGCCACTATCGGCGGCAAAGGCCGCGAACTCACCCGTGCCCTGCCCCTGAAAAACCAGGTTGCCCGCAGTTGACAGCACGGCACCATTGGTCGCAATCGGCTCAATGGCCGACCAGCGAACTCGATTTGCCACGGGATCCCAGGCTTCCAACCGCCCAAAGAAGCTCGTGCTCCTTTGGTGGTTTCCTGTTCCCGCGGCAATGTCCGACCGGGAACTCGTATCAGGACGCATGTCAGTGAGTGGCAAATAGACAAGGCCGGTCTGCTGGCTATAACTCATCGGCCACCAGTTATGCACTGTCCACTGGAAATCTTTGTTACCGCTTGGGGTGACGTCGCCCGCTTCTTCAGAGTCCTCTGTCTGCGCATTTCCTTCGCTGCTTGTGGCCGGCACTTCAATGGGTCTGCCCGTCGCAAGATCGAGCGAATGCGCCCAGACGGTATGCACCAGCGGGTCTCCATTGATGAGCTTTCCGGTCTTCGCATCGAGCATATAGAAGAAGCCATTTTTGGGCGCGGTCATTGCTACGTGGTGCCTTTGACCATTGATTGTCAGGTCAGCAAGGATGATATGAAAGTTCTCCGTCTGGAGAGACTTCCCACTCGTCTGGTAGTACCACTCAAACTTTCCAGTATCGGCGTCGATGGCCACAATCGATCCGGAGTATAGCTTGGCACCTGCCGGGGTCTTGTGCGGAATATCGCCTTCCCCAGCGTGGGCGCCGGCCGTTCCGAAGAGAATGAAATTCGTTTGCGAGTCATAAGTAATCGCATCCCACGCGTCTCCGCCGCCAACCTTCCAGTAGTCTTTCCCTTTCCAGGTATCCAGAATGTTCTCGAGCGCCGGAGACTCAGTGCCTTCCGCGGGATTTCCCGGCACCGTCCAGAAACGGTAGGCCTCTTTGCCGGTCGTTGCATCGAAGGCAACTAATGAGCCGCGGGACTCATCGTCAGAACCGTTATAGCCAATGAATACCTTGCCTCTTGCCACATGCGGTGCGCCGGTGCTGCCGGTCCACTCAGGGTTGCATATCTGCGAATCCCACAGCTTATTACCCGAAGCCGCATCGATCGCAAACAGCCGGCAATCGCCGGTGGCCACGTAAACCTTGCCTTCCCAAACCGAGACCCCGCGATTCACTCGAACGGCATATGAGTTTTGCGTGCTGATGCCCCGCTCGACATGTGGGTCATATCTCCAAATCACCTTGCCGGTTGCTGCATCTACTGCATCCACAATCGACAGTGGCTCGCTGACATAAATTACACCGTCAACCTCAATCGGCTCCGCCGCCATTCCCATAGCGCTATCAAGGTCCAGTGACCACGCCAGGCTGAGCTTGCCGACGTTGTGAGCGTTAATGTCTTGCAACGGACTAAAATGCGTCTCATTGAAATTCTCGCCAGGAACCAGCCAGTTATTGCCCGTGGGAGCGTCAGCAAAAACGCGTTGCTCGTTGACGTCTCCCGCCCCTCGATTCGCATTGCTCGCCGCGTGCCCTTTGAAGGTGGGCATGAACGTCAAGAACACAAACACCCCCGCAATATACACCAGACCAATAAGTACGCGGGAGAATGGGCCGGTCGCCTTCATTTGCTTCCTCAGCTCCACCGTTTTTACAAACCTTACGATCTTTTGTTAGAGTATGCCTTGGGTTTCGCATTGCGTCAACAAGAATTCACAAAGCTTTATTCATTCTTCCGCCTTGCGATTCTGTCAATGACACCAGTTACATATTCCGCAGCTACAACAGCGCTGAGACTTACTAACTTATCAGGGAGCGTGACAAACAGATGACCCGCCAACATCACAAGAAAGACATATGCGTCCTCTGAATCTGAAGGACGAGTCAACATAATCTTCACGTGAGCGGACACGGCAATAGGTCAGCCTTTATATGCATAACGGCGCGTCGTATTTTCACCGTCCCTTACTGGACAGTTTCGGCAGTCGCCAAATGCGCATCCCCTGCGGCCGCCTGTCCTTTTTCATAAGGCTGCGCAACAAGCATGTAGATTGCTCCGCAGGCCAAAACAATCATCGAGGTAAGCACCATGCCGTAATTCAAATACCACGGCTCCCCCGGGCTGCGCGGCCATACCATATCCAGCAAAGCGCCTATGCCGTAAATCAGTGCGGCGATATTGACCGGCCACGCCCATCCCTTCAAGCGGAATTGACCAGCAGGACGCCAACCCCTCGCCCGCGCATACAGTGCACCCAGCACGATCATTTGAAACGCAACATAGATTCCAGCCGATCCAAACACGATGATGGTCCGCACGGCGTTCTCGAGGAAGAATCCGATCATTACGATTCCAGCGGGTATCAGCCCGGCAACCAGCAGTGCCGCCACGGGCATGCGTGTGTGCGGTGAGAGTTTGCCTAAATGTTCACTTCCGACAATCATGCGGTCTCGGCCATAGGCGAAGAGCAACCTGCTAGTAGCAGCCTGCAGGCTAAGCAGGCAGGAGAAGAAAGAGACCAGAACAATCGCAATAACCGCGCGCATCCCCACCTCGCTCAGGGCACCGCGCAGAACTGTCACCACGGGGTCAATATCTTTGCCAGAAACGGCAGCCGCCATATCCGGCACCGCCAGCAAGAGCGCCAGGCAGACGAAGATCGCCGCGGCGCCACCGATATAGATGGTCATCCTCATGGACTTGGGAATCGTGCGTCCCGGATTGGGTGTTTCCTCTGCAACATCTCCGCAGGCTTCAAAGCCGTAGTAGGCAAACATGGCAGCGACGCTCGACGCGAGGAACGCGGGCAGATACGAGCCGCTACCCTGTACGTGATAAGCACGGAAGAGAACCGAAATGCTTTGATGACGAGCAAAGAGCAACAAATAGAGTCCTACGACGATCGCGCCCAGCAGCTCGCAAATGAAGCCGATCATGGCAACGCGCCCCAGAAGGCGGGTACCGCTAACATTGAGCAGCGTTGTCGCACACACCATGGCCACTGCAATCAATATCTCTACCGCGTGTGACGTTTGAAATCCCGCGAGTTGAGCCACATAAGGTGCACCGCCAACGGCGACGGCCGCAATCGTAGTGCAGAGGGCCCATAGGTAAACCCATCCGGCCATCCACGCCCACCGCTTTCCGACCAAGCGGCGCGCCCACGGATATATGCCTCCAGAGATTGGATACTGCGAGACAATTTCTCCAAAGACCAGACAAACAAGCAACTGACCCAGGCCCACCAGGATATAGTTCCAAAACATTGGAGGGCCGCCGCTGGTAAGCGCCAGCGCGAACACGCTATAAACTCCAACGACCGGCGAAAGGTATGTAAAACCGAGAGCGAAATTCCCCCAAAGCGTCATGGTCCGATCGAACTTGGAGCTATAGCCCAACGCTTGAAGCTGCGCGGAATCGATATCTAATCCTGTTTTGGTGTCGCTGCCAGCCATTCCGGCCACCTGCTGATTTTGAATACCACCGCATTTGAAACCCAGGTGTGAAAGCAACAAGACACGAGCATTGAGAGATGGACTTTTGAAATCGTTTCGTCACTCTTCTCGGGGATGGTTGAGCTCAGGGGCGAGAAGGATGCTCAAGTCTGTAAAATTATCGTAATGTTTGTCAAATGGTTTTTTTATAAGGATTTTTCTATTTTTTGCTACGGCCGAGCTGCTTTCCTTCCCTTTAAAAGGCCTGAAGCGTGAGAGCTGCCGCCCAACGCAGATCTGTTGGTGGTCTGATACGACTCAGGAACGGCGCTCCCGATCCCATGTCATTGCGCACACGAATAGGATGGGCGCGATAATGGGCACGAAAGGCGCACAGATCCGCGCGCGTATCCGCTTCGAGGTTCCCAACCAACGCCGAGAATGAGTGGACTCTGCAACCGCCGGAGCTACTCGTCGTTGGGGGTTCGTCTGGAGAAACGTACTTAGCTACTCAGGTTTCGCCTGAGGTTTGTGCCTGCGTGCCGGTGCATAGTTCAGGTGAACGACCTTCCACTCTCCGTTGCGCTTGAAGAGGACGTCGGATTCCTGGAAGTACTCATCGCTGTCACCCCGATTAGTGTGCGTCACGACGTGAAAAAGGTAGCTGGCCGCAGCCGCGTCGCCGTCCGGGGAAATCTGAATTTTCATCTCCGTGAAGTCGGCTTTGAGCACCTTACCTCCATTATGAATAAACCGGGTCCAGCTTGTCTGATACTCCTCTTTGTCCGAACGGCCGCTCGGCAGCCACTGAACGAAATCCGGAGCCAGGAAGCTGAAGTAGAGCGGAAGATCGTTGGCAGCGTATGCCGCGTTGTAACGAGTCTCCACGGAGAGCACTTGTTTCTCGGCAGACGACACTGCGGAGCCAGACTGTGCAAACGTGGAAGAGGCAACAAGCAAAAGAATGGCAATTATCTTCATGGAATATCCTCTCTTTAGGCAAGGCTGAGCTGTTCCTGGACGGCGCGCCAAGCCAGGGAGACTGCTTGGTCGGAATAAGCGGCCGCTGCGGCATCGGAGTTAACGATCGAGACACGACCGTACTGCTGCGTCCTATTTCCCACGGCGATTTGCCCTTTTCCCACTCCGGACCCCACAGGTAGTTGCGCAGTGCGGCTGATCCTGCGCCGCCGCTTAAGCCGCAGATACTTTCAGCCCGAGCGCCGCAGTTCCAGTGGTTACAGCTACCCCGTTGATGACGTCACGCCGCGTAATTGGCCGGTCCATGCCAAGTTCGCGATCTCGATTGGGGTTCTGTGACATATGCGACATTCTGGGTAAACCTCTCCGACGCTCAGGATTCAGAGATACTGGCCCCGAGTACAGGTCGAACTGGTTCTTGCGCTTGTACTGTCGGCAATTGGAAGAGTTCTTTTGGGGGAAGATGCGACTACTTTACACAAAGTCTCTATATTATCTCTAATCTTGTCAAATCTTTTTTCTTGCTTATAAAAACGGGTTCAACCTGATGGAGATCCGTTCAGGCTGTAAAACCTCCGAGGGCAATGACCTTGCGTTCGAGATATTCATCCAGCCCTTCAGCTCCGCTTTCATTTCCCAGTCCACTCTCTTTCCAGCCGGCAAACGGCACTTCAGTGCTCTGTGGCGTCCACTCGTTCACGCCTACCATCCCAAACTCGAGTCGCTCGGCGGTGCGAATCGCAGCGTGAATATCGCGGGTCCAAACGTACGCGGAGAGACCATAGCGAGTGCTGTTAGCCAGTGCGATGGCTTCGTCGGCGTCATGAAAGCTGGCAATGGGAAGCACAGGACCAAAAATCTCCTGCCGGAACAGATCACCGCTGGGCTCGGCTCCGGTGATCACCGTAGCCTCAAAAAAGTAGCCTTTACTGCGGCCGGCAGGCCGCCGCCCGCCTGCAATGGCCGTCGCGCCCAAGCCCGTAGCGTCATTTACTAACTGCTCTACCCGATCGCGCTGACGGGCATTGATAAGTGGACCCACTGTAGTTTCGGG
Source organism: uncultured Acidobacteriaceae bacterium (assembly GCA_963725975.1). Lineage (GTDB taxonomy): Bacteria > Acidobacteriota > Terriglobia > Terriglobales > Acidobacteriaceae > Telmatobacter. The sequence goes on from CAVSBA010000005.1 coordinate 508,375, forward strand.
ATCGAGCCCATCGCCAACTTTGAGCTTGGCGACGTTGGCAACCACCTGCTCTGTAAATGCCGCGGCGACCCTGTCATGCACAAGGAACCGCTGCGGTGAAACGCAAACCTGGCCTGCATTACGGAACTTTGCCGTTACTGCACCGGCAGCCACCTGGGCTAGATCGGCATCCGGAAAGATGATCACCGGAGCGTTACCGCCTAACTCCAGAGACAGCCTGGTTACTGTTTTCGAAGCTCCGTCCATCAGCAATTTGCCCACACGCTGGCTGCCGGTGAAGTGAATCTTTGCACACAGCGGATTGTCGAGCATCTCGCGGCCCATGGCTTCCGGGTCACCGTTGATCAGGTTCACCGTACCCGGAGGCAGGCCTGCTTCAACCAGCACATTCACCATTTCCATGGCTGTCAATGGCGTGTACTCTGACGGACGGATCACGAGCGTGCAGCCGGCTGCCAGTGCCGCTGCGGCTGCACGAGCGGGATTATATGCCGGGAAGTTCCATGCAGTAATCAAACCGACGACACCCAGTGGCTGACGCAGGACTAATTGCCGCTTTGACGCGCCACGAGCTGGAACCCAACGCCCATAAGCGCGTTTGCCTTCTTCGGCAAACCACTCGAAGAGATCGGCAGCCACCATCCACTCTCCGCGCGCCTGCAGCAAAGGCTTGCCGCTTTCAAAAACTGTTGTCACGGCCAATTTGTCCGCTCGTTCGCGTATCAGCGAAGCCGCGCGCTCAAGATGAGCGGCCCGCTGGTAGGCCGTCTGGTTCGACCAGGATGGGAACGCTGCAGAAGCTGCCTCGATGGCTGCCAGGCAGTCCTCGCCTGCGCCGAACGGGACGGTGCGCACGGTCTCCTCGGTGGCCGGATTTACGACGTTCCATGTGCCTCCACCGAGGGCGTCGCACCACCTATCGCCGATTCTCTGCCTGTACTCGTAGCTCATGCCTCGAAGACCCTTTCTCCAGCAAGATAGGTTGCCTCCACTTTGATAGCGGGCAATTGTTCGACCTCGACCTTGAGAGGATCATCCGAAAGGATGGCGATGTCTGCCCACTTACCTGGCGACAGCGTGCCTCGCGCAGCCAGATCGCCCCAGGCCAACGCGCCACTCACCGTATAACAGCGCAATGCTTCCGCGGGGGTGATCCGCTGCTCTGGTTGCAGTTCACGCCCACCCGCTGTGCGCCGGGCAACGGCCGCAAACATTCCTACAAGCGGGCTGTCCTCTTCAACCACAGGCGCATCGGATGAAAGGGCGACATCCAACCCGGCATCCAACATGGCCCGCAGCGGATAGGTTCGCGGAAGAAGTTCGTCCGGCACCATCGCGGCAAAATTCTCGCCGAGCGAATAAAGGAAGATACTCTGTGGCACGGAGATTACGCCCAAGCGCGCGGCGCGCGCCAGTTGCTCGCCGGAAGGCAATCCGAAGTGCTCTATCCGATGGCGCAGAGCGCGCGGATTTGCACCCAGTTCATCGTAGATGCTCAATACCTGATCGATGGCTATGTCACCAATCGCGTGCGTGGCGATTTTCCACCCGGCGTTGTGGGACTCCTGGCAGAGCGCGCGCAGTTCTGCGGTCTCAAAGCGCAGCGTACCACGCGTATTCGCATGGCGGTAGGGAATACTCAAGGCCGCTGTGGCGCCGCTCAACCCTCCGTCGGCGAGAAACTTCACGGTATCCACACGCAGCATGGGTGTAATGTACTGAGCGGGAAGCGGAACTGGATCAGGGCGCGCATCAACCCGGCGCAGCGGCATCACGTTCATGCGCGCCGGCAGCTCTCCCTGCCGTTCCATCTCCAAATAGACCTCAAGCAACTCGGGAATCACTCCGCAATCTGACGAAGCCGTAATCCCCAGCGACAACTGGTGCAGGAGCGCGGCGCGCACCATCTGCTTATAATCGCCGGTCGTAGGCGTCGGCAGCACACGGTTGATGAGCCCCATTGCCATCTCGTGCAGCAACCCGTTCGGTTCGCCGCGTCCATCTCGTTCTATGACGCCCCCGGACGGCTCCGCTGTATTGCGATCGATCCCCGCCAGCCGCAGCGCGGCGCTGTTGCACGCATAGATGTGTCCGCAGGTGCGCGTGAGTACCACGGGACGCTCCGGCGCTGCGCGATCCAGATCCTCCCGTATCGGCTTGCGGCGCTCCGGCATTGCAATCTCATTGAAGCCTCGGCCCAGCAGCCACGCACCTTGAGGCAACACGCGATCCCGCCGCGCAACCGCTTCCCGCAACGCTTCAAGGCTGGAGGTACGGCGCAAATCAAGCATCGTTGTAAGCAGATGCCCGATCTTCCAGATGTGTGCATGAGCATCGGTGAAGGCAGGAAGCACGGTGCGCCCGCCCAGATCCACAACCTCGGCATCCGCATGGCAGAGCGCACGCAGTTCATCGGTACTTCCGAGTGCGGTTATCCGGCCATCGCGCACAAGGAGCGCCGAAGCTGTGCGAACTCCGGCGTCAAGGGTCAGCACATTGCCATTGGCCAGCAGCAGGTCACGGACAGATTTCAATGGCTCACTCCCTCGGTAGCAATATTTTCCTGCGCTGCCTCCAATGCATTGCCCAATACATCCAGCCCCTCGCGCAGCATGTCTTCCGGCATGTTAAGAGCCGGCAGAAAGCGCACGCAATTGCTATGGAGTCCGGCCCGAATCAGGAGCACGCCGCGAGAGTTCGCATCGCGAATGATGGCCAAAGCATCCGCCGCCGGCAGCGGCTCTTTGCTATCGCGATCCTTCACCAATTCGATCAGTAGCATCGGGCCCAGCCCGCGAACATCGCCGACCAGAGGATATTTCGCCTTCCATCCTTCCAGAATTTTGCGCATCACTACGCCCAGGTGATTGGCATAGGCGAGAAACTCCGGCTGGCGAATCATGGTCAACGCCTCGATGGCCGCGACGCAGGACAGCGGCGCTCCGCCGTATGTACTGCCCACGCCACCCAGGTGTGCCGAGTCCATGATTTCTGCTCTCCCGGTAACGCCGCCGATCGGCATTCCGGCGCCCATGGACTTGGCGGTAACGATCATGTCCGGCACAATGCCGTAGTGCTCAATGGCAAAGAGTTTGCCGGTGCGGCCCGATCCACATTGCACTTCGTCGGCGATCATCACGATGCCGTGCCGTTCCGTCAACTCGCGAATCTTCTGCAAAAAGCGAGGCGGCACGGGCAGGAATCCCGCTTCACCCTGCACCGGCTCAATCAGCACCGCAGCCACTGCAGAGGGGTCCACCTGGCTGATCATCGCATTTTCGAGTTGCGCGATTGCAAAATCCAGATACTCGTCCTCGCTCATCTGCTTAGGCCGACGGTAGAGGTTGGGAATGGGCAGTCGCACAACTTCAGGGGCGAACGGACCGAACCCGCTTTTGAAAAGCGAATACTTGCTCGTCAGGCTCAAAGTCAGCAGTGTGCGCCCGTGATAGCCACCTTCAAAGCAGATTACCGACGAGCGCCCCGTATACTTTCGCGACAGCTTAATCGCGTTTTCCACGGCCTCTGCTCCGCTGTTGGCAAAGAGTGTTTTCTTGGCAAAGTTACCCGGAGTGATTTCATTCAGGAGCTCGGCCAGACGGATATAAGGTTCATAGGTTGCCACCAGCGCGCAAGGATGGATATAGCGTTCGGCCTGCTGCTGAATGGCTTTTACCACAGGGGCCGGTGAGTGGCCTACGGCAAGCATCCCGATGCCACCCGCCAGATCAATCAACGTATTCCCATCGACGTCGTAGACCAACCCTCCGTCGGCCCTCTCTACCACAACATCGGTCGAGCGGCCCAACCCGCTGGGAACCGCCGCTGCCCGGCGCGCTAACATCTCTTTGGCACGCGGACCAGGTATGGAACTCTGTAACCGGATATATCCCATTGCACTCTCCCTTGAAGCGCCACCGATATTCGTGGCCTGATTGAGTACCAGCAAAACGCTGTAATTGTCGCAAACCGGATCGAGGAGATAATCCTTGAGCAGACCGCGCGGCTCGAAACCGAGCTTCATCTGCACCGACAAGGTTGGATCCCAGATCGTTTTCTCAACAACGCGGCGGTAGTACTCTTCAACCGACATCTCGGTGCGATATGCGGCATACCCGGGAAACATTCCGGCAGTCACTTGCCCCAGGAGCCCGTACTTCCAGACCACTTCCTGCCGCGCAGCATATAACGCAGTTGAAAGTCCCTTGCCACGATGCTGCGGATCGACTCCGATATCGGCTCCGTAGAGCCACGCGCCTTCCGGCTGATGGGAAGTCAACCAGCCGCCCTGAATGATGTCTTCAAAGCTGTGCCTGCCATGTTCAAAGTCAAAATCCAGTCGCAGAGTTGTGGTTGCCGCCACCACGCGATCGCCGTCGAGGACCACGAACTGGCCATCGTTGAACAACTCCATGTGCCGCAGGTAATGGTAGCTCTTGAAACGCTGCTCATCGGCAAGCGTGGGGAAGCAGGCGATCTGCAGCGCCTCCATTTGTGGCGCGAACTCAGGGCGCGCATGCGTCACTACGAGCCCCCCGTCAATCTTTCGGTAGTACCAGCGCAATGGTCTTCTCCCGTTTTTCCGACCCTGCTATCGATCAGCGTGTAATGCAAATACTCTTTTTGCGCCCGGCCGCCTGGCACCGAAGAATCGTCGAATCTTCTCTTTGGCAAGCAGTCGCTTTGTGATTCCGGCACCGCGCAGCGTTGGCAGTGGGCGGCTCGAGTATCAACATTGCCATACGCGACCCGATACGGCGAATTAAGCGTAAAACTACGCGGGCAGTTGGTTTACGGCTCTCCATGCCTGGTTAATTGCCACGTCGGTATAAGCTGTGGCGCCGGAATCAGTATTCGCGATGGTGATGCGGCCGAAGGGCTGGCGACCAATTTCATGCGGCGCCTGTCCGGGAGCCCATTCCGGATCGAACAGAGGATTGTACTCGTACCCGTAGCCGTGCGGCCAGCGATTCACGATGATGGCTTCAATATCGCGTGCCGGGTCAAAGCCGCCGCCTTTCAATATTCTGACCATCTGATCGCGCATGTTTCTTTCAAACACCTCGAACGAAGTCGCCAGCAGCTCGGCGCGGCCGATCCTTTGCTGGTCGCGCGCGGAAAGGCCTGGTTTGCACGGCGTCTTGGTCAGGGTGGCAAAGATGGCCTGCTCGGGCGATGTGGCAGGCGTGTAACCACCAATAGCCGGCGCAAAGTCGAGGTTCACACCCATGTGATACATTCCGGGCGAGCTCACACCGGAAATGCCAAGGTTCCGGAATGAACTCCAATTGCGGAGCCCCACGCGGCTGTAGACAAGCGGCACCTTGACGAGATAATGCATGGCTTCCTTCTGCTTGTCCGGAAGCTGCGGACACAGATAGGGCACGACGGTGATCCAGCACGCCATGACACAAGCTTTTGTACGCACCGAGGACACCTGCTTTTCCTTGACGTAAGTGACCTCGACTTCTTTGGCTGACCCGGGATCTCCTATATGATGGGCACGCACGACTGGGCTGTTGAGTCGGATTCGCACCGGAGATGCGGATTGGTCGAGCTTCGAGTAGTCAAATTCGTCCATTACGATGTCTTCGGCCGTGCTGCCTCCGGAGGTAACGTCGGGAATGAGGTTCCGCACCAGGAGGCGGGCGATAGATGCGTTGCCGTCAGGGAAATGGAATCTGTACGAGCCTCCGCGAAGATAGCCGGCCGCCGTGTAACTCATATGCGGAGTCGCAACTCGGTCGAGCCCCAGGCCCTGGAAGCCGGGCATCCCCATCGCCCAGCAATCCAATGCCGGTTCGGCATCGATGCCGACGCCCCACTCGCCCTGGGTCCGCGTCTGGTAGAAGGGAATCACACCCGGATCCACCTTGGCTATGTTCAGCAGAAAATCCCGGTAGCTGATGCGCCACAGATGATCTTTCTTTTCCGCCTGCGTCAGTCCGGGCATGTAATCGACCGAATCTGTCTGGACCCGGAGGATATCGCGCTTCACCGCATCCGAGAGCGGAGTTTTGGCAAGAAAGCCGCTCCACGCAGCAGCAGATGCGCTGCGGTCTCGCCCACCGCCTGGACTTCCCACCACCAGGCGGTCCTCGCCGAAAGTCTGTTTGTCGAAGAACCATCCCTCTTCCAGTCCCGCCGCCGAAGCAGCATGCCCGCGCCGGTACTTCGATGCCAGCTCCGGAGGGTTTACACCGAGCGCCTTCAGCAGCCCGTCGGCCTGCGCGCTGTACTGCGTGGGGCTGTCGATTCCCAGAGTGCCTCCATTGACGAGCTGGATGCCGCCTCCCATGTGGAGTTCGTTACGTTTGGCGTGGCCGCCGAAATCGTCGTGATTTTCGAGAATCAGAATTCGAGCGGAATTGCCGAATTTAGCGCGAAAAAAGTGCGCGGCAGAAAGCCCGCTAATGCCGCCCCCCACAACGACGAGATCGTATCGCTCGCCCGTGTCGACAACTGGGCCGGCATTCTGCCAAAATGTACCGTCGCGAAGGGAATGAACCACTTCAAAGGAACCGGGATGGCTGCCGCGCATTCCCGTACGCTCAGGCGGATAGTCGGACGCGTCCTGCGCGGAAAGACTCCGAGATGGTCCAAGGGTGCCGAGCGTTCCGATGGCGACTGCCATTCCGTTGACGAAGTCACGCCGGGTGATTGCCCGGTCCATCCCAAGTTCGCGATCTGAATATTCGCTCACTATGCGTGTCCTCCTACTCCGGTTGGTAGTTCAGATCGGTTGCCTTTTGGTAATCTTCCAAGCACCGTCGATCTGAACAGAGCATGCGTTTCCGCGAGTTGCGGCGCATGAAGTGCGTCACAACATGGTAAAAATTGAGCGACACAGCGTGCGTCGGTGAGATCGATTTCATCCTTCCGCACTCTACATAAAATATGCAAAGTATAGTGATATCCATAAAGTGCTGTCAATTTACGTCAGCCTTGCGTGCCAGGCTCCGTAGACGCCCCTCTTTTGAGATGGGGAAATCCGCGCACTGTCACCGGGCGCGTCCATTCGCCCGCCTCGATGCGCTTGTGCGCGCACGGAGTGAGAGTTGGCCTCTACGGAAATGTTAAATTTCTTGAAAAATCCCGCTCATCCGGATTTGTCTTCGGCCAGAACAGCTTCCGATCCTGCACCTCGGCGCGTTGCGAACCAGAACAGAACACAGGCAACTCCTAACACCAGGAACAAGCCCACAATCATCTTGAGAATAAAAGGCCAGGCAGATCCCACTTCGGAAGAGGGGATAAACGCGGCAAGAAATGCCACGGCGGTCATGGTTAGCCCTACTGCGGAGATAACCTTGAGCAGACGCTGCCTGAAGTACACGCGCTGAAAGCCCGGATCGAACGCAATCCTCGCCAGCGACAGAAAGAGATACACGTAAGATACCATCTGAATCGCAGCGGAAAGATTCAGAAGTGTAAGGTAGGCGTCTTTTACGGACGCTCCTACAAAGCTCATCAGCACCACTGCGGAAGACATGGCACCAAACATACAGAGCGCAGCCCAGGGCGAATGCCAGCGTGGGTGCACCTTGCCGAGAAATCGCGGAAGATAGCGATCGAGTCCACAAACGAAAAGAATGCGCGCTGACCCATTGACCCATGCTGACGTCGATCCCGCAATCGACGCAACCATCAGGACACCGATAGCCGGCACCAACCAATGCATGCCCATTGGATTCGCCATCTTGGCGATTGCCTGAATCACGCCCTCAACTACGGCCAGCTCAGATTTCGGCACGGCCACGGCCAGAGCCAATGTTGCTCCAACATAGGCAAGCGCGCAGATCACTCCGCCCAGAAGGATTGAACGGGGAAATGTCCGGCGCGGGTCCCGCACTTCCTCGCCCATCACCGGGCCGATTTCCAGGCCTACCAAGCCAAGGAATGCCACACTGAGGGCTGTGAACGGGAAATCGTGTATGCCGTGAATCTGAAGTTCTGATAGCAAGTGCGGGGGGCCGGTCCTGTGAAACATTATCAAGGCAAGCACGACCAGGAGAAGCGTGATAATCAAGGCACCGGCACCGCCGATGTTGTTGAACCACTTGCCCACACCCAATCCGCGAATGTTCGCCAGTACCGTAATCCACAAGAGCCCGTTGACGAGAATCAGGAAAAAAGGTGTACTGCCCGCCAGCCTGCCCCCCCCAAGGTAGGTCACAACACCAGCAATTGAGAACAACAGTGAAGGCACGAAGAATACGTTTGTCAACCAATAGCACCAGCCGCAGAGAAACCCGTGAAAGTCTCCGCTGGTCTGGCAAGTCCAAAGGTAGAGGCCGCCCTCTCCCGGCATACGCTCTGCCAACTCGAGCACTGCAAAGCCCTCCGGAATGAAAAAGCCGGCGATCGCGATGCACCAGACCCAGGCAATGTGCAGTCCTTCAGCCGACAGCGCCGGGACAATATTGAGATTGACGATGGCTACTACGTAAAGCCAGGTCAAATCAACCGTTCCGAGGCTACGGAGCAGGCCGGGAGATTCGCTCTGGACTGGGGAAGACGAGGTTGTTTCGGACACAGGACCTTCCGATCCCCTTACAATGATTAGATCAATTCGGCAATGTTAGCAAAAGTCGATGAGATAACCAAATTTCCTTGCAGGCGCGTCTTCAGCATCGGCGATTCTCTCGTTTTTATGGAAGCAGGAGTTGGGTAACGTTGTCTCTTCAATAAAGCGCGGTTGGCGAGTTCCTGAAACTCGCTAGGACACCGGTGGAGTCCCTTAAGCCGTGAATTGGCTGCCCGGCGCGCAGCGTCGGGGTGCGCTAAGCTTGGCCGACTTGAGCGCATAGCTTATTTGGAACCGTGCAGCGGGCAATCACGCTGTCCTGCGCGCCTTGGCAAAAAGGATTTCATTCCTCTTTAGAAGGTAGGGGGCGTGTTAATCCATAGAATCAAAGCTGTGGTCTCACCGGGATTAAACCAACGATGCTTAGTTTGACTGCGGAAATAGAAGCTGTCGCCGGCGCGAAGATGGTACTCCTGATCCTCAAGTATGATCGTGAGATGACCGCGGATCATGAACAGAAATTCTTCACCTTCATGTGAATAATACTCTCCGCTCTCAGCTTCGGGTTCGATTCGGAAAAGGTGCGGTTCCATTGATATTTGCCCTGCTGCGAGCAGTTCCATATGCACCCCCGCCCCGCCGTCGAGGATCTTGCGATCCCGTGGCCGCACCAGCGGACCGGCTGTCTCAATGGGATCGAAAAAATCGAGGATGTTGGTCTTGTAGTATTGGGCCAACTTGCGCATGATACCCACTGAAGCACCGCTGCGTGAGCGCTCAATATTGCTAAGAAAGCCGATGGAAATGCCAACGGCTTCGGCCACCATCGCCAGCGACTCACCGCGTTCTAGCCTCAATCGGCGCAGGTGCGATCCCAACTGACGGGAATTGGGGGCCTGTTCCGGCTCGCCCTCGCGCAGCAAGCCGTCCTGCTTCAATAGGCGCAGAATCGCTGTGGCGTTCAGCCCCTCGACGCGGCGCAAATAAACCGCACGCCGCAGAACGCTCAGATCCTCACTCGAGTACACGCGATAGCGGCTCTCGGTGCGCGCCGGGTGCGCCAACCCGCGCCGCTCCCAGGCCCGCACCAGAGATGCCGAGACTCCGAGATTCTTGGCGACATCGCCAATCTTCAACAGTTCGCCAAAGACAGGTTTCGCATCGGCATCCACGGCTGCGTTCTGCTTCTTGGTCTTGTGCGAAATGATCTTGCTCGCTGATTCAATGGTTGCTTTAGGACTCTTCAATCGGATCATCGTGCTTGTTGGCGATCTCCTCTTTCTCTTGCAGGGCTGAGCCATTGCTTGGATTCAGTCTCCTTGAAATCGGCGGCTGGGATTCAACCGACAGAACTCGCTAGTGAGGTTCCCGGGTAGAGCAGCATGCAAGAACTAGCCTGACGGACTGGCCTCGTCGGCTCGCCTATTTCACGCGATCCGCCGTTTTATTGCATTCCCACCGTGCCCAAAAAAGCAGCCGGGGACCGGTTATCAATCTTATGAAGATTTTTGGATGAAAGACCATCCACGGCAAACTGGATGAGTATACGCATCGCCAACTATCCTTACAACATTGTGCAAACTAAATAGTGTTTGAAAACTGCCGTGATCCCGCGGCGTCTATAATTTTGGATCTACCCACTACGAAATTTCGTTCGCACCCACCCTTTGCACATGTTCTTGCTTTTGCTAAGTTGCCTCAGGCATTGGCCGCAGGAAGAGCAGCGCCAAAATCTAAATTGCTTAGCGCTCATCGTTCGGAAATCATTGTACGATAGTGAAATCCGGTCTGTTATGAACATTCTGATCGCAATCAAGAAAACATAGGGGACCCCGCAAAAGCGATCTGCACGAATCGTCGCGGGCGCCAAGGCGCCGCCGGGAGCAGCAATCCCGTTGTTTTCTATGAAAAGTCCTGAAACCTTGCACAAATATAGTATGATTTGAAATATTATACGTCGAAGGCGCATACCGACGCAGAGAATCTTTGTGGTCGAAAAACGGTGGGACGGAAGGGAAGTGTATGCAGCAATCAACCGCGATAAACCTAAAGAACCAATGGCTTCCATTTACTCCAAACCGCGACTTTAAAGAGGATCCTCGCATTTTTTGCGAAGCCCGCGGAGTGCATTTCTATTCGCCCGATGGTGCGGCGATCCTTGACGGAAGCTCGGCGCTCTTTACAACACCTGCCGGCCATGCACGTCGCGAGATTGCCGACGCAGTCCACGCGCAGATTCTTACCCTGGATTACACGTCCAGTTTCATGCGCAGTCACCCGGCTTCAAACGCTGTGTGCCGCGCTCTAACGGAAATCTTGCCTCCTGGCATGAATTCCATCATGCTCTGCAACTCCGGGTCGGAAGCCGTCGACACTGCGATCAAGATCGCTCTGCAGTATCAGCGTGCACGGGGGCAGGGCGGGCGCAGCATGATTGTCTCGCGCGACCGCGCATATCACGGATCGAATCTGTCTGGCGTAGCCCTTGGCGGAGTTTCGGCAAACCGCAGAGATTTCGGATTGCCTCTTCTGCCCGTGGTCCACATGCGGCATACCTGCATGGCGAGCAACCGCTTCCAGCCCGGCCAGGGAAAACACGGCGTCGAACTTGCCGAGGATCTTGAGTATTTCGTCCAACTGTATGGTGAGCAAAACGTAGCCGCCTGCATCGTAGAGCCCATCTCCGGCTCGGCTGGCGTTCTTGTGCCGCCCGTTGGCTACCTCGAGCGGCTTCGCGAAATTTGCGACGCGCACGGTATATTGCTGATCTTTGACGAGGTGATCACCGGCTTCGGACGCACCGGAAACGCATTTGCTGCTCAGAGCTTTGGAGTGATCCCGGACATCATGACCATGGCCAAGGCTATAACCAATGGGGTCGTCCCCATGGGAGCCGTGGCAGTCCGTGGCGAAATCTACGAATCCGTCGTTGACGCTGCCCGGGAGCATTCGACTGAGTTTTTCCACGGATACACTAGCTCAGCTCACCCTGTAAGCTGCGCCGCCGCTCTGGCCACGTTCGATATCTATGCGAAAGAGAATCTTTTTCAGCGTGCCGACGAGCTGGCAGAATATTTCCACGAACGGCTGTGCAGTCTGGCCGGTCTGCCCGGTATCAGCGATATTCGTGCGTATGGCTTGCTTGGAGGGGTCGATATCGACCCGGTGGTCGTGGGAAGAGACGGTTATGGGCTCCAGAAATCTCTCTATGACCACGGGGTCCATGTTAAGACCACCGGCAACAGCTTGATCCTTGCACCGCCGTTTGTCCTGACACACGACCAGATCGATACCCTAATCGCCACAATTGTGGAGTGCATCGCGCATCCATAGCTGCAGGCCGCATTTACAGCGTGGCGCGCTCATCGACTGTGGTGGGGGAGAGCCAGCAAGGGCTATGCGTGAGGAGTCCATTACAGATCCCCAGGGGGCAACGTACGTGCTATCCCTGTATAGATCGGGTTCCGTTCACTGCGCAGTCGGCTCAGCATGACGGGGCGGGTTCAGGGCTGGCTGGAGCACCGTGTTTAGCTCACGCGCCCGGAGCACGGCAAACCCGCTCTCCTCATTGAAAAAGGTCACGCGTTCGACAAGGCCCGCAATCTCTTCGGTGCAGGCGTTGAGTCGTGGCAAAGAACCGACCATTCCGGACTGGAGTTTATCGCGCACGGCTCGGTTCGGCAGCGCCGAATTATCCGCACAGAACAGCACAGAGCATATGCCTTAGAAGGCAGGTGCCGCAGCAGAAGTCCATAAAATTGCTGTTCAAAACCGCTGAAAGTTTCTCACTTTAGCCCTCACCGAATGATTCTCTTTTGGTCATTTTCAGTATTTTCCCGTACATTTCAATTCTATTAAGGGCATAAAATAAGTGACTTAGTAAGATTACGAAACTTTTCCCGCAAGGTATAGAGCTAGTCAAGGAGATCAGCATGTGCCACCTGCCTTCCATCCGCACCTGGAGTTGCGTTCTCCTCTTGGTCGCGGCCTCCGCCCTGACCTCTTTCGCAGTACAAACAGGAACCCTGTCAGCGGGTGCCGCACGGGTGGATATTACGCCACCGGCTGATGCTGCTCTTCCCATGCAGGGTTACTCAACTCGTATCATGCAGGGGATTCACGATCATATTTACGTGCGCGCCATCGTGTTGAGTGACGGAACCCACCAGGCCGCCATTCTGGCTTGGGAACTGATTGGAATGCCGACCCCCGTCTGGAAGGAGCTTTCGCAACGTATCTCCAAAGGGCTTGGCATCCCCGCGGACGATCTCATGCTGGCGGCGGAGCACGTCCACAGCGCGCCTTCGGTGGCTTGGGCCTATGAAAAAGGGTCGCCCAAGACCATGGCCTACACAGCAAAATTGGAGGATGCCGCGTTCGAGGCCGTGCGTCAGGCCCAGGCGAATTTACAGCCGGCGCAGTTTGGCTTTGGAACAGGGAAAGCCTATGTGAACATCAATCGACGGGAATTCTATCCGAAAGCCAATGCCTCCGTAGATGCTAAAGCCGGAGGATGGTCGCTGGGCTACAATCCCGACGGACCGTCCGATAAGACCGTGTCTGTTCTCAAGTTTGAAACCCTGTCTGGTAAGCCCATAGCCATATTCATCAACTACAGCGTGCATGGCGTCGTCATGGGCCCACTAAATCTGGAAATCAGCGGCGATTTGCCGGGCGCCACATCACGATTCGTCGAGCAATATTATGAGGGTAAGACCCAAACGCGCGGTGACGCGGGATGGGACTTACAGCTTCAAGCACAGGAAAAGGTTGACGGAAACGGAGTCGTAGCCATCTGGACCAGCGGTCCGGCGGGAGATCAGAATCCCATTGTGATGGATGACGCAGAGGATTTCAGCATGGTCGATCCACTGGGGAGGATTTTGGGAGAAGAGACAGTTCGGGTAGCAAACAACATCACGACCATGTCCGCAAAAGCAAAAATCTGGGGTCTCCAACAAGTCATCACATGTCCCGGACAGACATTTGAGGCCGATCTCAGCCCGGGCGCGGAGGGCAAATTCAAGGACTCGGAACCGGTTAACATCCGCATCAGTCTTCTGATGCTTAATAACATTGCCTTGGCCGGCGTCTCCGGCGAGGTCCTGACTCCAATCTTTGAACGCTTGAAGAAAGAGTCTCCTTTTAACGACACGATCATGGTGACGCACGCTAATGGATTAAGCGGCTATATTCCTAATGATGACGCGTACAACCATGTTAGTTACGAAATTAGGACCACTAATCTTAAACCAGGCTGCGCAGAGGGTGGAATTGTCAATGGGTTTCTAAACATGATGAAACAGTATTGAACACTTTTCAATCGCCCATAGGCTTCGCATCAAGGCCATCGTCCAATTCAAGTAGTTGCAAAACGTCACGCACCTCGCGGTTGAGCGTTGGGCTCGGTGATGAACGGCTGGCGGGCTACATCTCGTGGAGCGAAAGCCCCACGTAGTTTTCTGCCAGCGATGTAGCGGCCGCTCGGGAGCTGGTCACGTACTCCAATTCGGCTAGTTGCCGCCTGGTATCAAAGGCCGGCTCATCATCGAAGCGATGCAGCAGGGAAGTCATCCACCAGGAAAATCGCTGCGCTCGCCATATCCGCCTGAGGCACTTTGTTGAATATCCATTGAGTCCAGCGGCATCGTTCTCGCAATAAAGCAATCGCAGCGCTTCGGCAAGATAATACACGTCCGCGAAGGCAAGATTCATGCCCTTGGCGCCGGTTGGCGGCACAATGTGGGCCGCGTCCCCGGCCAGGAAGAGGCGCCCGAATTGCAGCGGTTCGGCCACAAAGCTGCGCATTCCGGTCACTCCCTTTTGAAGAATCTTACCTCTGCCCGGGCACCAGCCGTCGCGGCAGCGCAGCCGGAGATCCAATTCATCCCAAATGCGCTCGTCGCTCCACTCCCGTATGTCTTCATGGGGAGGGCATTGCAGGTAGAGCCGCGTTTTCTGCGGTGAACGCATGCTGTAGAGGGCGAAGCCACGCTCATGGTGCATGTACACAAGCTCATCGCGAGTTGGCGGTGCCTCGGCCAGGATGCCGAGCCACGCGAAGGGATACGTGCGTTCGTAGAAAGTTAGAACCCCGTCCGGGAACGCCGGCCGCGCGACTCCATGGAAACCATCGCACCCGGCGATGTAATCGCAGTAAATCTCATCCAGGTTTCCATCCCTCTCCACTCGTATAAAAGGCCGTTTCCCGTCGATGTCGTGCAATGACACTTCACCGCATTCGAAACGCAGGTCTCCGCCATCGGCGATGCGCCGGGCGATCAGATCCTTCACGACCTCGTGCTGACCATAGACGGTCACACACTTGCCCGTGAGTTCTTCAAAGGAGATGCGATGACGCACCCCATTTAATCCGAGGTCGATTCCCCCATGGCGAAGACCTTCGCGGTCGAGGCGCTCGCCCAGGCCGGCATCCTGCAGCATGCGCACGCTGGTGTGCTCAAGCACCCCAGCGCGGATGCGCTCCTCGCAGTAGGCGCGGGACCTGGCCTCCAGAACCACGGAATGAATGCCGTTAAGGTGAAGAAGGTGCGAGAGCATCAGACCCGCAGGTCCGGCACCCACAATTCCGACCTGGGCTTCAAATCGTCCCATTGCCTTCCTGGTTCCTAGGACTGGTTGCATAAGTGGCTTCGGCCTGCCTGAGAACATCCCTCAGGGGCTGAAGCCGTGCCCTTTCAAAACATCATTGATGCAACCAGTTCTAGGAACTTTCGCGCTCGCTCAGGACTTCTTTTGCCGCATGAAATGCCGCGTTCGCCGCCGGAACACCACAGTAGATGGCGCAATGCAGCAGTACTTCGCGAATCTCGTCGGCGGTCACACCATTGTTTGCCGCGGCACGCAGATGCAACCGCAGTTCCTCACTCCGGTTAAGGGCCACCATTAGCCCAATCGTCAACAGGCTTCTCGTATGCGGCGCCAGTCCGGGACGGGTCCAGACCTCGCCCCACGCGTAGCGCGTAATCAGATCCTGGAACTCCGCATCGAAATCCCCTTTGGCGGCTTCCGCGCGATTTACGTGCTCATCTCCGAGCACGCTTCGCCTTACCTGCATTCCCGCCTCGTGGCGTTCTCTTTCATCCATCCGCGCGCTCCTTTTCTGACAGAAACCTGAGAACTGCCTCAGTAAATCCTTGCGGTTGTTCCCAAGCGGATATATGGGAAGCATCCAGTTCAACGTAGCTGGAGTGCCGTAGCGCGGAGTGAAGTGCGTGCCCATCCGCGGGAGGCGTTACTGAATCATGCATTCCAGAGATCACGAGGCATGGCGCCTCGATGGCGGCAAGGTCGCCGCGAAGATCCGTGTCGCGCAGAACCTCGCAACAGCCGATGTACCCCTCCACGCTCGTGGCGGAGATCATCTGGCGGGCGGATTCCATCTCCTCCGGATGCCGCTCCCGGTAGGAACTCGCAAACCACCTTTGCAGGACGAGCGAAGCCAGCGGGTCCATACCGGAACGTTTCACCATCGCGATGCGCTGCTCCCAACCCTCACGCGTGCCGATGCGCGCGGACGTGTTGGCAAGAATGATGCTGCCCACCCGGCGCGGTGCATGTATTCCCGTCCACATGGCAACCAGTCCGCCCAGAGAAAGGCCGCAGAGATGCACACGATAGATTTCAAGATGATCCAACAGCGCCAGAAGATCGTTGCCGAGTTGCTCGATGGTGTACGGGCGCGGCGGCGCGCTGCTCTTGCCGTGTCCCCGGTGGTCGTAGCGCAGAACGCGATAGCGCTTCTCCACCTCGACAACAACCTTATCCCACATCCGCAAGCTGGATCCAAGCGAGTTCGCAAATACCAGTACGGTTCCGTCTTCCATGCCACTCAGTTCGTAGTAGAGGCGCACACCCGCAGTCTCAGTCTCGCTCATCTGTTTCTCCTAGAACTCGCGCGATGAAGCGCTGAGCGCTGCCAAGGTAATTGCGAGGGTCAAGCAGGCGGTCAAGCTCCTCATCGTTCAGGTGCGCGGTGATTTCAGGCAATTCTTTCAGAACGCCGGCGAGGCTCCGTTTCTCCTTCGCCGACCGTTGCGTGGCCTTGCGCAGAAGATCGTGCGCTGCCGCTCTCCCCAACTTCGGCGCGAGTGCGGCGTTCACTGCCTCGGCCAGGGGCAAGCCAAGCTGGTCGTCGAAGTTCGATTGCATGCGCGCAGCGTTCACCTCGAGTCCCTGCGCAATCTCGACTGAGTACGCCAGCGCGGCAGCGGTCAGGCGAAAGGCTTCCGGCACAGTTTCCCATTCTGCCTGCCATAGCCCGAGCCCGCGTTCATGTTCCTGTAGCATGGCATACAACATTGTCGCCGCCAATGCGGGCATTCTTGCATGGACAGCCAGGACGGCGGCACACGCGATCGGGTTGTGCTTTTGCGGCATCGTGGAAGAGCCGCCGCGTCCCTCTGCTCTGGCCTCAAATGCCTCACCAATTTCCGCCTGCATCAGGAGCGCAATGTCGTGTGCGAATTTCCCCAGGGTTCCAGTGAGGATGGCAAGCACTTGGACCATCTCGACAAGGTTGTCGCGCTGTGTATGCCAGGGCAACTCCGGTTCCCTTAGATCAAGAATGCCGGCCAGGTGTTCGGAGATTGCCGGCCCCGCCGTTCCCAGCGCGGCAAGAGTTCCCACGGCGCCTCCGAATTGCAGCACCAGTGCCCGTTGGCCTGCAGAACGAATCCGATCGCGATTCCGGCGCAGCGCGGCGATCGTGCCCGCGAGCTTTAAACCAAGTGTCGTCGGCGGTCCCGGTTGCAGCCATGTTCGGCCCGTCAGCACGGTGTGCCGATACTCTCGCACCTGACTCACTAAGGCAACGTCGAGTTGTTCGATTGCTTCCTCGAGCAGCTTGATGGCCTCGCGAATCTGAAGCACCAAGGCCGAATCGAGAACGTCCTGGCTGGTTGCCCCAAGATGAATAGCGCGCGCCGCGCGTTCACTCCGCGTCTTCACTTCGGCGGTGAGCTGCCGGACAAACGGGATGGCAATGTTTCCGGCGTCCTTGGCATCGCGTTCGATCGTTTCGACATCGACGAAATTCGAGTCGAGCAACAATTCCAGCACTGCGCTCGAACCGGCTTCGGTCACCCCGTGCCTCTCCAGCGCGCAGGTGAGAGCCCACTCGAAGCGCATCATGGCGCGAAGCTGCCGCCGCGGCGAAAACACGCGGGTCATCTCCGTCGTGGAGAAGAGAAATGTGTTGAGGCTGTTGCTCAAGAAGTATCTCTTCCTACCAGGCAAAAAACACGGTCTCATCCTGGCCTTGTAATACCACGTTCCACTGATATGAGTTCGGCTGTAAGAGCTCGGCTTGAGCGATCAGCGTGCCGCGGCGCTGCGTCGGAACCTCAAGTAACACGGGATCTGCGGAATTGCTGGCCTCGTCCTCAAAGTACACGCGCGACAGCAAATGACGAAGCAGGCCCCGGGCAAAGACCAGCACCAGCATATGGGGCGCCTGCATTCGTCCGTCGGCGAGTCGCAATGCTGCGGGCTTAGTGGTGGCAACAGCAAAGTAGCCGTCCATATCGGTGGCAGCGCGGCAGAAGCCCGCAGGCACTCCAGGCATGGCATGGTCCGACATCGTCGGCGATAAGGTTGCTGGAGCATCAGCGGCCCAGAACTCCAGCATCGCATCCGGAACTGGGGCGCCATCCCGGTCCAGCACCCGGCCACGGACTTCGATTCTTCCCGGCGCACCTCTATCGAGTGTGGCGGACTGATCGACCAGGTAGTCGAGCCCAATCCGAAAATAAGGTCCAACCGTCTGTGAACTCGCCGGAATCCGTCTCGCATCGCCGCTCATCGGTGAGCCTCTTCAAACGGAGTTGCGCTGCGTCCCCGCAGGACAATATCGAAGCCATAGCCGAGCGCGTAATCGGGTTCGGTGCAGTTCATGTCGAGCCCCGCAATCAAGCGGCCGCGGGCAGCTTCATCGGGAATGCTGTTCAAGATCGGATCCAGCGGCTGCAGAGGATCGCCCGGGAAATACATCTGCGTCACCAGCCGCGACAGGATTCCCGATCCGAACAATGAGAAATGAATATGCGCCGGCCGCCATGCATTGTAGTGATTGTTCCATGGATATGCCCCGGGCTTGATGGTCTTGAAGCAGTAATGGCCATCCTCATCGGTCAGGGTTCGCCCCGCACCGGAGAAGTTGGGATCGAGCGGAGCATCATGATTGTCGACCTTATGCCGATAACGTCCCGCCGCATTGGCCTGCCACACCTCCACCAGCGCTCCGCGCACCGGCCGGCCGTCTTCGTCCACTACCCGTCCGTGCACAAAGATCCTTTCGCCGATCGGATCTCCACCATGCTGCAGGGTCAGGTCGTTGTCGCGTTCCCGAATCAATCCGTGTCCGAAAACGGGCCCGGTTTTTTCCGTGAGCTTCTCCGGAAGCAGCACCAGCGGCAACCGCGGCGAACGCGCAATCGCCGACACGTACGGCGGGAAGTGGTTGTCAGGCTGCGTACCCGATAGCGCCGTCTGCACGATCGAAAGGTGGATCAAGGTTCCTCCTTAAACGCGTTCCATGGCGAGCGCGATGCCTTGGCCCACTCCGATACACATCGTCGTCAGGGCGAGCTTTCCGCCAAACTTTTCCAACTGGTGTGCCGCGGTAAGCACCAGGCGCGCGCCGCTCATCCCCAGAGGATGGCCGAGCGCGATGGCTCCTCCCGTCGCGTTCACGTGCTCGGCATTGTCTGGCAAACCGAGCTCTCTCAGGCAAGCCAGCGACTGGCTGGCGAATGCCTCATTCAACTGGATCCAGTCGAAATCTCCGATCGGCTTCTGGATCCGCGCCAGCAGCCTGCGCGTCGCCGGCACCGGCCCCATACCCATGACACGGGGTGGCACGCCGGCGGTCGCCATGCCGAGAATCCGCGCCCGCGGGCGCAGACCGTGGCGCGCAACCGCCTCTTCTGAAGCAATAATCAGCGCGGCCGCACCGTCGTTCACGCCGGATGCATTTCCCGCGGTCACGCTGCCTCCGGGGAACAACGGCCGTAGCGCGGCCAGTTTTTCAGGAGTTGTTTCGGGGCGGGGATGCTCGTCGCGCATCACTTGGGTCATCTCTTTGTTCCACGCAATGTCGACGGGGACAATCTCCTCGGCGAAGAAGCCGCTCTCCATGGCGCGCGCCGCGCGCATCTGGCTTCGCCATGCGAACGCATCCTGGGCCAGGCGCTCTACCCCACAATCGCGCGCCACGTTTTCGCCGGTTTCGGGCATCGAATCCGTTCCGTACAAGGCGCGCATCTTGGGGTTCACGAATCGCCAGCCGATGGTGGTGTCGAAGACCTCCGCGGAACGATCGAATGGAGCCGCGGCTTTGCCCATGACAAACGGCGCGCGCGACATCGACTCGACACCACCCGCAATCACAAACTCTGCCTCGCCGCAGGCGATGGCCCGTGCCGCTGTTCCTACCGCATCCATGCCCGACCCACACAGCCGGTTGATGGTCGTGCCCGGCACACTGTCAGCGAGGCCGGCAAGCAGCAGGCTCATCCGCGCCACGTTGCGGTTGTCCTCGCCGGCTTGATTCGCGCAACCCAGGAGGACGTCATCCAGCGCATTCCAATCTGCGCCGGGATTGCGCCGCACCAACTCGCGAATGGGCGCCGCAGCCAGGTCGTCTGCGCGCAGGTGCGCCAGCCCTCCGCCGTAGCGGCCGATCGGCGTGCGCACCGCGTCGCAAATGAAGGCAGCTTTCATGCGGTGTCTCCGGGTAATCCATGGGCTGCTGCGGTGCGCGTTTTCAGGTCGCGCAGCGTTTCCAGTTCCGTGGAACTTGGCGCCTCTGTCTCAACGCAATGCGCCGCGAAGCGAATCTCCCACGCCGTGCTCATTGAAATCATTTGCCGAGTTACTCCCGGATGGATGCTGCTCACTTCCAACTCACGTGAAACTGGGTTGGGCCGCAGGATGCAGAGATCGCTGATCACCGCGGTCGGGCCATTGCCCGGTAATCCAGCCAGTTCGCGCGAATTTCCACCCGCAAGGAATCCCACCGAGGTGACGAAATCGAGCTTCTCCACGAAAGTGCGCTTGGTCTGCTTCACGATGATGAGCACCTCCTTGGCGGAGGAACTGATCTCCGGCGCCCCGCCTGCTCCCGGCAAGCGCACCTTCGGCCTGTCATAGGGCCCGACGACCGTGGTATTGATGTTCGCAAAACGGTCCAACTGCGCGGCGCCCAGAAAGCCCACATCGATGCGTCCGCCTTGCAGCCAATAGCGGAAGATCTCCGGAGTCGAGACGACCGTATCAGCCGTTTCAGCCAGGCTGCCGTCGCCGATCGATAACGGAAGCACCGACGGCTTGGCTCCGATAGGTCCCGACTCGTACACAAGCACTGCCTCTGGAGCATGCGTCAGCCGCGCCAGGTTGGCGGCCGTCGAAGGAAGCCCGATACCCACGAAGCACACTGCGCCGTCCCGCAGCATGCGGGCAGCCGCTACCGTCATCATTTCGTCCGCGGAGTATGCGACGCTCACCGGTACACCGCCTGCGTCTTCAAACCGCTCTGCAAACTTAGATACTCGGCGAAATCTTTGGTCTGGAGAATGTGCCGATCGACCCACGTGCTGAAGCTTTCCCGATCGCGCGAGATTTGGTCCCAGGCACGATAAAACACGTTATCGCGTTCGTAATACCCTTGTGCGTAGGAGGGATGCGCGCCGCGCGGTACCTCGCAGACAGCCGTCACTACCCAACTGGGAAGAATACAGGCATTCTGCGCTGCATCGAGCGAGCGCACGCGCTCCTCGACAGTCACAATCAATCGCCTGGCTGCCAGCGCAGCTTCTTTTTGTACGCCCAGGATACCCCACAACAGAACGTTCCCCTTCCAATCGGCTTTCTGGGCATGAATGACCGTGACATCCGGCCGCACCGCGGGCGTGGCCGCGAGCACCTCACCTGTAAACGGGCAAGTTACGCTGCGAATCCTGTCATTGACGCGGGAAAAGTCTGACCCGGTATAGCCGCGCAGGACCGCGAAGGGGAGATTTGCGGCTCCGGCTACGTATGCGTTCGCCAGATCGCTGTGACTGCGTTCCTCGATTTCGAGAGGGACCGGCCATCCATGCTCCACCGCATCGCGAAAGCGGTGCAGGGAACCGACGCCGGGATTTCCGCCCCACGAAAACGTGAGCATGCGCGCGCATCCCGCACCGATCAACTGGTCGTAGATCAGGTCGGGCGTCATCCGAACCAGGGATAAATTCCGCCGTCCCTGACGCACGATTTCGTGCCCGGCGGCAAATGGAATCAGGTGAGTGAAGCCTTCCATGGCAATGCTTTCGCCATCGTGCACGTGGGCAGCGATCGCTTCGGCCAGGGTGAGCCATTCTGCCATCCAATCTCCATTTCCCGACCCCGGCATTATTACGCGAATATCCACTATTGTGCAACATGTGCGATAATCGCGCACAGAAGGCGCCAATGACAAACCGCCAATCTTCAGCCCTTAGTCAAGATGATGCCCCCGCCAACGAGTTTGCCGCGTATGTCGGCAATCCTGATTTCGTGCTCTCTTTGGCCAGAGGTTTGCGTGTCGTTGAGAGCTTCGAAGGTCATCATGAGGGGCGCAGCATTAACGAGATATCGCGCTCCACGAGCCTGTCACGCGCCTCGATCCGCCGAATTTTGCTGACCCTCGAACTGCTCGGCTACGTGGAGCGATCCCGGCAAGTCTATCGGCTGAAGACCCAGGTGCTGCGCCTCGGCTTCTCCTATCTCTCGTCTTCATCAGTCATTGAAGCGGCGCGCCCGGTTCTAGAGCGCATTACCGAGCAACTGCATGAGTCTTCGTCGATGAGCATGCTCGATGGGGGAGAGATCGTCTACGTGGCGCGATCGGCAGCCAGTCGCGTGCTGGCCGCCGGCCTCTCGGTTGGAAGTCGCCTGCCGGCCTATTGCACGTCAATGGGCCGGGTTCTGCTCTCCGCGTTGCCTGATTCGGAACTTGCCGCCTACCTGGGCGAGTTGAAGCCCAAGGCCTACACGTCGAGAACCTTGATCAAAATTCCGCAACTGAAGAAAGCAATCCTCAAAGTTCGGAAAGACGGTTATGCGATCGTGGACCAGGAACTGGAAGCCGGCTTACGGTCGATCGCAGTGCCTGTTACCACCCGCAGTCACAGAGTGATCGCGGCCATCAATGTTGGCACTCACGTTTCGCGGATCGATCATGCAACTCTTACCGATCGCTGTCTGCCCGCCCTCGAGGAGGGAGCGCTGGCTCTGCGCAACCTATTGATCTGACTTTGACTTTAAAACGCCGTGGCCTGGCGAGTGCTTTACCCTACGCTGATGCGGGCTGTCTGTCCGCCATCGACGAGCATCGCCTGTCCAGCCGCAAGAGCTCCAGCGGTGGAACGGACAAGCACAAGAATAAAGCCGCGATTTACCAACACTGCAGGCGAAGGATGTGCGGTGGTCCGGACTTGGCGTCGATGATCTCAGTTCCGACGACTGCCTCGAAGTTGGCTTTCCCACTGCAGCCCGGTTGCTTGGCGAGTTCATCCGTTAGAGCGTTCGAAGCAATCAATTCACTGGCTGCGAGGCTCCCATCATTCCCCAAGCCGGCGTCGATGAGCACCGGAACCCCAGTGGTGGGATCGTCCACTCTCGCGACGATTGCATAATCGTTTTTCCACGAATACATGGGGGTCGTGAAATCGATCTTCCAGGGGGCGCTCCCAGGATTCTGCGCGTCGACGATCGATGCAGCCGGCTTGGCATCGGGACCCGGCGGTACAAATTCAATCCGATAGCGGAGATCCTGTGTCAGCCTCAGCGTCCATATATTGTCGGCGGCCCCAATAAGGATGACGGGCTGTCTCCCCAGGTCGGTAAGCGACGTCTGGGCGGCTGAAACCACCCGAAAGGGGATGCCTTTTTTTCCAAGCAGACTCGCCATCGACGCAATGACTGTTACATCATCGGCGGCAATCATTTCCTTGTGCAAAACCAAGTCAGAAAAGCTTTCAGTCGCCTGGGTGGGTTCAATGCCGGCAGAGGGAAGATCGTGCGTTCCTAAACAAATGAGAACGGGAAACTTCGCGTGCTGGAAGGACGCCCACAGCTGGGGAGGCCTGTGTTTCGCCCTGCTCCTCGAAATCCCGAACCACGTAGCCAGGCCTGCGACCAGAAGAATGGAGAGAGAAGTCGCAAGCAGCAGCTTGCGCGACGAATGTGTCGCGGGTATCGCATGCGCCGCAGTCTCTCCTTCACTATGAGCCAGAAGAGGGCCTTGGAGAGCGACCCTCTCAATGGTCGAGGCGGTCTCACTTGCCGACAGATTTTCATCCGCAATCTCGGCGGCTTCGACATGTCGCGTTTCACTGCTTCTTTTCGCCGTGCGAATGATGAATTCTGGAACGTAGCTTCCCCGTGGCAGTTCGATTTGAACCGGGTGAACATCCGGGGACTCTCGATAAAACTGGCCAATTCGTTTGCGCACGTCGTTTGAAGTAACGCGCACGATGGAGTCTTCACCCGTGTCGTAATCGTTTGCGCGGTTGAAAAGGCCGGTGCCAATGGTGCGTTCCTTGAGCTCGCCGGCGTGGCCAGCGAGCGTTTGCAGAACCACGAAGCTCAGGAATCCTTTGCAGCGGCCGCTCCGAGCGAATGAAGGAGCTGACAGCATTAACTCGAGCTCCGCTCTGATGGCCGCCTGCACCTCAGCGCTAAAGACGCCGCTCTCGTATTTCGGTTCTTCTGGTTCGTGAGCAATCAGCACGCAGTTTTCGCCCCGGCCTGGTTCCACACCGACGGATTGGATAGTAGCACAAGTTCACCAGCAGCACTGGGGGGGGCCTAACGTCCCCGGTCGGAGTGCTTTCTAAATGGCACACAATACAGCGGTTAAGGTAGCGACAGGTCTTAGCATCCGGCCCCTAACCGTTGAGGACCTTGCACTTGTTGCGGATTTGCGCCTAGATTTGCCCTTAGAATTGCTGGCGCTTCAACGCAAAACATATTGGCGACCCTCCTTGGAGGGCGTAGCGAAATCCACATCTTTGCGGCAGACGTGGTCTGAATCACAAACGCGCTGCGGAAGAGATTAAGTGATTACCGCGCCGCCCCGCGGTTCGATCCTTGAGTCTGCGCGATGGGACTGCAATCTGCGCCGCGAGGGCCACACCATTGATAACTTATTCTGAATAAACAACTTAAGTGAAACTGGAAATGGGGAAACCTGTGAGCTTTAACGTGAATCGTTCGGTTCTGAACCTGACGCGGCGCGACTTCCTGGCAAAGGGCGCGGGCGCGCTTTCCGTTGCTGTGGCCCTGCCCCATGGTCTTAGGATCGCAGCCGCCGAAGAACAGCAGTCCGTTGAGGTGGAAACGAAATACGGCCGGCTTCGCGGATTGAGGACAGATGGCCTGTCGACATTTAAAGGCATACCTTACGGCGGTCCTGTTTCTGGTCCCAATCGATTCAAGGCTGCTCCCCCGCTGGAGCCATGGACCGGAGTTCGGGACGCGCTCAAATGTGGTGCGCCTTCCTTGCAGTTTCCAATACGGCCAACCTTCGGGACTAGCGAGGGGATGCCGGCAGAGGATTGCCTGTTCCTTAATGTCTGGACGCCGGCGGCCGATGGGCGAAAACGCCCCGTGATGTTTTATAGCCACGGAGGCGGATTCACCGTTGGATCAGGAGGCGCTCCTTACCAGGACGGCGGAAACCTGGCGCGCACCTGGGATGTGGTTGTTGTAGCCACCAATCATCGCCTCGGCTTAATGGGTTTTCTGTATCTCGGAGACCTTGGCGGCGAAGAATACGCCACTTCCGGCAACCAGGGGCTATTGGACATTTGCGACGGTCTGAAATGGGTGCGCGAGAACATCGAGTCATTCGGCGGCGATCCGAACAACGTGATGATCTTCGGCGAGAGCGGCGGCGGCGCGAAGACATCCTGCCTTTACGCCATGCCAACAGCCGCTCCGTACTTCAACAAAGCGTCGATCGAGAGTGGCCCGGGCATCCGCATGCTTCCTGCGGATGTGGCGACCGAAACGACGCTGATGGTCCTCAAACAGCTTGGGCTCGACAAGAGCGAATGGCGAAAGTTGCTCGATGTACCTGCGGATAAGCTGCTGGCGGCCCAAATCGATCTAGGCAAGCAGCCGGGCGGTCCTTTGACGATGAGGGGCGGCCGCAAAGGGATGGGCGGAGGCGGCCGGCCGGGCGGATTCGGACCCGTTGTTGACGGAACCATTCTGCCTCACCATCCATTCGATCCTGACGCGCCCGCTATCTCCAAAGACAAGCCGCTCATTGTTGGCTACAACCGTGACGAAACCATCTTCTTCTTTATGGAATCGCGCAATACCGACGTTTTCAACCTGACCGAAGCGTCACTGAAAGACCGTCTTCAGACAGAATTTGGCGCCGATGCGGAGGAGGTCTTTACCACCTATCGAAAGAGTCGTCCGGAGGCTTCGCCGACTGATCTCTACATAGCCATCAGCACTGCGCAGATGATAGGCTTGGGCTCAATAACGATCGCCGAACGCAAATTTGCGCAGCACGGCGCTCCTGTCTACACCTATATTTTCACTTACGAATCTCAACGCCTGGTGCCTGGCACACAGCACATCATGGGCGCGGCGCATGCGATGGAGATTGCGTACAAATTCGATCTCATTCAACCCAGCAGCGCAGAGTCGACTGCTGGCCATGAACAAACGGCGACTCGCACCATGATGGACAATAGCCCGGACAGCGTGAAGACCGCGCACAACATGAGCCAGATGTGGAGCACCTTTGCCAGAACTGGTCACCCCGGAGCGTCGGGCCAACCGGCCTGGCCCGCCTACAACACACAGACCCGGGCAACCATGGAGATTAATGCGCAGTGCAAGGTGGTCGACGATCCATTTGGGCTTGAGCGTCGCCTCTGGGAGCGGTTGGAGCCATAAGGGCGACTCCGCGCTTTGCAATACGACCGGAAATGGTGGAGTGATGCAGAAGTAGGAGAACCAAGACGCGGCGGTCGCTGAATACTGGGCCGACAAAATTCAAACCTAACAGTAAAAGGATGGTCGATGATTAAGCGTTTGTCTTTGCTTGCAGGAATGGTTGCGCTGGCTACTCCCCTTGCGCTCGCACAAACATCTACGTGGGTGCCCGACACGGCGCATTCTGAGGTTGCATTCTCAGTCCTGCACATGGGCCTGGCGAATGTCCGTGGACGCTTCGGTAACATCAGCGGCACCATTGTCATGAATGCGGCAGATATCACAAAGTCAACAGTGAACGTAACCATTGATGTGGCCACAGTCGACACTGGTGTTGCCGCCCGCGATGGAGACTTAAAGGGACCACACTTCTTCGATGTCGCGCAGTTTCCTTCAGCAACGTTTGTGAGCACCGGCGTGGTGAAAACTGAAAATGGCCTTGCTGTTTCCGGAAATCTTACCTTGCACGGCGTCACAAAACCTGTCGTCCTCGAAGTCGAAGGTCCCGACGGTCCAGTCGAAGGAATGGATCACACTCCTCATACCGGCTTCTCAGCGACGACCACTCTCAGTCGTACGGCCTTCAATATTGGTTCAGGTTTTCCCACTGCCATCGTTGGCGACCAGGTAAAGCTGACGATCGATCTCGACATGGCGAAACACTGACCACTGGGGAGACGAGGGAGGCTTAAGCCGCCTTCGTCTCCGGGAATCGACAACACTTCTGACCGGCACGTTACACGGAAATCGAGGGAAAATGACGCGCGCCAAGGCGAGGCTTTTGGCGATTGCTCTTGGGTTGATTAAGACTGCGAGAAGGGCTCTGGCTCAAAATGCCCCGGATACGCTTAAGAACGGCATTGAGGATCCACCCCATCCCACGCCCTGGCTGCCCGCGCTGGCCGGCTATGTGGTGGAAAGCCCGGAGCGCAGCGACGCATTCCTCTGGGATTGGCGGCGAAGCATCCAGCAGCCGCTCAAGGTCAACCATTACGACCAGCTGATGCGCATGCTCCATAATTACCTCCATCGACTCCGTGGCCGGTGTCTGTCGCGAATTGATTCCTTGGCGAGACTTCCGGCCAAGCCCTTTCAACCCCCTCGTGCGCGCCACAACCTGGAAGTTGAGAACCCAATCATGAAGGCCAGATTCTCAAGATCTACGACGATAATCAGCGACAGAGTGGTAATTGGAGTTGTTCTACTTGCCTTGATCGTGGGAACGTTGCCGGTTTATGCAGGCGCAGGGAAGGGCGCTGTTTCAGCTCAGGAACTGCGCTGCGAATACCTTTTGAATCCGCTGGGCATCGACGTTCAGAATCCAAGACTGAGTTGGTTACTCGATGCCGCGGACAATGTTCGCGGTCAAAGCGCTTATCGCGTGCTGGTGGCGAGCAGTCCGGCAATGCTCAGAAATAACAACGGCGACCTGTGGGATTCGGGGCGCGTGACCTCTGGACAATCGACATGGATTGAATATGGCGGCAAGGAGTTGGCTTCGGGAGAGCGGGTGTTCTGGAAGGTGCGGGTATGGAGCGACGCAGGAAAGGCGTCGGCCTGGAGCGATCAGGCCACGTGGTCAATGGGCCTGCTCCAAACCTCAGATTGGCATTCCAAATGGATCGGCGAGCAGCGTCCATCGGGTACGGCGGAGGGCACGCCGCTCCCATCTCCATGGCTGCGAAAGACATTCACCTTGACGCAAAAACCGAGCCGTGCAGTGGCCTACGTCAACGCACTCGGCTACTACGAGCTTTACATCAATGGTCGCAAGGTGGATGACCAGGTCCTCAGTCCAGCAATGTCCGACTATTCAAAGCGCAATCTGTACGTTGCTCATGAAGTCGCCGATTACCTCGTCCCTGGAAAGAACGTGATTGCGCTCTGGCTCGGCCGCGGCTGGTACGTGAGGGGGAACCCTGGTGTGATTCACGATGGGCCACTGGTGCGGGCGCAACTGGAAATCTCCGCGGCGAGCGGGAAGACGACAGAGATTATCACCGATGATTCTTGGAAGCTTCGCGAGAGTCCTCTCTCGCCGATTGGCCGCGGCACGCCCTTCGGAGACTACGGCGGAGAGCGCTACGACGCCAATCTGGAGCTTCCCGGATGGAACACCGTCGGCCTGGACGATTCAGGATGGCAGGCGGCGGCTGTATTCGATCCGCCGCAGGTCGTGACATCAGCACAGATGGTCGAGCCCAACAAGATCATGGAGACCATCAAAGCTGTGAAGGTTGAGGCCTATCCCAAGGGCGGCTGGATCATTGATATGGGTAAGGACTTTACCGGCTGGGCCCAGATCCGACTGCCCGCAATTGCAAAGGGCTCGATCGTGAAGCTGGAGTACTCCGACCAATTGGAGCCTGACAAACCCGCTCCAAGCGTCCCCGCGGCTTGGGGCCCTCAGGAGCCTCCCTACGGGCGCATGCCTCCTCGCCCTGGCGCTGCCGGACAGGTAGCCAGACGGCCGGCCGACGTTCCTCCTGAATTCCGAGGCGGCAATCCCACCGATTTGCCCAACACCTTCAACCAGCGGGACGAAGTGGTAGGGAACGGCAAACCTGTGACGTTTCGGTCGCGGTTTAATTACCACGGATTTCGTTATGTGCGCGTGATGGGAGTCGACACTGCGCCCGCTGTTTCCGATGCGACGGGGTATCTGATTCGCACCTCCTACAACCGCGCCGGTGAGTTCACTTCTTCCAACCAGCTTTTGAACCAGATTTACCAGATGGTCACTCGCACGTATGAAGACCTGACGCTTGGCGGTTATGTGGTGGATTGCCCAACGCGCGAGAGGCTCGGCTACGGCGGAGACGCAGGAACCTCGTTCGAGACCGGCATGTTCAACTTCTCTTCCGGTGGCTTGTACAACCGCTGGCTGATTAACTGGCGTGACTCGCAGGACCCTGCGACCGGTTCTCTGCCGCATACCGCTCCCTACTATTTCAATCGCGGCGGCGGCGGCCCCATGTGGGGCGGAATGGTCGTCACTTTGCCGTGGCAGATGTATCTGCAATATGGCGACAAGGGAGTGCTTGAAACCAATTATCCGATGATCCAGAAATGGCTTGGCTATCTGGATTCGGAGACGGCCGGCAATCTTCTACTCGACCACAAGAGCCACGCCATGGCCATGCCAATGTGGAATTTTCTTGGAGATTGGGTTACCCCGAAGGGAAGCTTCGGCGGCGCCAGCCCTGATCCTCGGCCGGCCCAACTTATCAACAGCATTCATTACGTCTACCAGCTTGAAACTGCCGCGAAGATTGCGAGTGTTCTTGGAAAAGAAAGCGACGCGTCAACCTACAGCGCGCGCGCCGTCGCGGTTTCCGGGGCCATCCAACAGCGTTTCTACAATGCCAGCGACCACAGCTACTTGAACGGCGACTCGGTCCTGGAGGCCTTCCCTCTGCTCACGGGTATCGTTCCACCGGCATTGCGTCCAGGAGTGATGCAGGACCTGGAGAACACGGTTCGAGTGCGGAATGAAGGCCATCTCGACACCGGCATGCACGGAACATATTTTCTGATGAAGTACCTCTGGGAAAACGGTCGTAGCGACCTGGTTTACGAGATGACAGACAGGAGCGATTACCCAGGCTGGGGTTACATGCTGGCTAATGGCGCCACAACGAGCTGGGAGGATTGGGCAGGCGCATCGTCGCATATCCACGACACGCTCATCTCCATCGGCGCATGGTTCACTGAAGGACTGGCCGGAATAAGGAGCGACGGGAAGTCTCCCGGCTTTCAGCACTTCATCGTCAAGCCTTCAGTGGTTGGCGACCTTACGTTCGTCAATGGCAAGTACCACTCCATACACGGTGACATTGTCAGTGACTGGCGGATCGAGGACGGAACGTTCAAATTGACCGTTACTGTTCCCCCGGGTACGACGGCCACGGTGTTCGTGCCTGGCACCGGGCCGGTGCGGGCGGAGGGGAAGCCATCGACCTCCCCGGAGGAGCGCAGTTTCGAGGTGTTGCCAGGGACGCATGTATTCGAAACGGCCCTGCCGTTGAATCGATAACTGCAGGAGCAAAGACTGGAGTTCGATGCGGCGAGCAAGGAGAAGTGGGAATGGCGCAGAAAGATTCCATTGCATTGACAATGCCCTGCGAACTAGAAGGGTTTCTCGGCAAGCATTTCATTTATACGTATGAGAACGGCTGGCAATACGAGCTTTACATCAAGAACGCGACCACCATCGATTACCGGATTCACAGCGGCATGGTCGGCGGGCGGTGGGTCCGGAATCAACAGGCCCACATCGTACGGATCGCTGCGGAGGTTGTGAAGATCTCATGGGACGAGCCGACCGGAACCTCGGTAAGCCTGACCTTCAATCTGGACGAACGGCGGGTGCATGGCGTTATCTTCTTCCCGAGTTGGATAGCGGAGAACCCTGAAAAGACGGTCTGCTTCCAGAACGATCACCTGGATGAGATGCGCAGGTTGCGCGATGCAGGGCCGACATATCCGCGGCTGGTGATCGACGAGTTCGCTCCGATCGCATTCGTCGATGATTGCGGAATTGACAATGAAACAGTGATCGCATGCGCCCCTGGCGAATTACCGCCAGAATTTGTGAATCGTCGTAATTAAGATTGAGCGAGGATGTTTGGACGAAGGAACCGGAAAGTCACAACAAGAATGGGAGTTTCGAAATGAATAAGCTTTTGAACTGCAAATGCCGAATCGGAGCACTGGCTTTGGCGGTCGTTATCGCGACGCCCATCATTGCAAATGCTCAGTTTCCGGGCCAGCAGACCGAGCCCAAACACTACGCGTGGTCGGATGCAAGTCTTTCTCCCGATGCTCGCGCCGACCTGGTGATCAAGGAACTCAGCCTGGAAGAGAAGATATCGCTTCTGCATGGGCAGGGCGGATTCGGTCCCAGCGCCGGCCCCACGGAGTCCAATGGCGGAGCAGGCTGGTCGGTAGGTATTCCGCGTCTGGGCATTCCTGCCATTCAGATGGCGGACTCGGCCTACGGCGTGACTCGCGGCGCAGCTTCAGGGCGGTATTCCACCGCGCTACCCAACAACCTGGCCGCGGCCTCCTCGTGGGATCCGCAGGCAGCGTTCCAGTACGGAGCCCTTATTGGCAGCGAACTGCGCGACGAAGGCTACAACATGTCACTCGGCGGCGGAGTGAACCTGACCCGCGAGCCGCGCAACGGCCGCACCTTCGAGTATCAGGGCGAAGATCCGTTGCTGGCCGGCACGATGGTGGGCAACTTCGTCAAAGGCGTGCAGTCTGAAAACATCATTGGCGATCTGAAGCACTACGCCATCAACGACCAGGAGAGCGGCCGCAACTCCGTGGATGCCAATATCGACAAGCGATCCATGCGGGAGACGGATCTGCGCGCCTTCGAGATTGCGCTTCAGATCTCCAATGCCGGCGCTTTCATGTGCTCCTACAATCGCGTGAATGGCGATTTCGCCTGCGAAAACAGCTATCTGCTGACCGACGTTCTCAAGAAGGATTTCCATTTCCAGGGTTTTGTTCTCTCCGACTGGGGCGGCACGCATTCAACTGTCAAAGCCTCGCACGCTGGCCTCGACCAGGAGCAGCCGGGTAAGAATTTCTTTGGCGATGCTTTGCAAAAGGCGGTCGAATCTGGAGACGTGTCGCAAGCTGAGATCGACGAGCATGTGCACCGCATTCTGCGCACCATCTTTGCCACCGGTCTGTTCGATCATCCCGTAGTCAGGCAGGTTCCGGACGTGGAGCGGGGATACGCACTGGCGCAGAGCATCGCCGAAAAGAGCATCGTTTTGCTCAAGAACTCGCACAATGTGCTTCCGCTTGAGGCGGCGACGATTCATTCCGTTGTGCTGATTGGTGGACACGCCGACGTGGGCGTGCTCACCGGCGGCGGGTCAGCGCAGGTGGATGCACCCGGAGGGTCTGTGGTTCCTCCTCCGCCTGCAATAGCGGGCGGGAACCCCATGGCGAATTTTGGCCGACGCCATGTTTGGCTGCCTAGCTCGCCGCTGCGCGCGCTGACCGCGGAACTTCCGTCCAGCAAGGTTTCCTACGTCTCCGGCGACGACTTGGCTGCTGCCGCGACCGCCGCCAAGGGAGCCGACGTCGCCATTGTTTTCGCCTATCAGCCTGAGTCAGAGGGCAGGGATCTGACGTCGCTCGATCTCGGCGAAGAGCAGGACAAGCTCATTGATACGGTCGCCGCTGCCAACCCCAATACGATTGTTGTGCTCGAAACAGGCAGCCCGGCAACCATGCCCTGGATCGATCACGTCGCCGGCGGTCGTCGAGGCCTGGTATCCGGGAATCCGCGGCGCGGAAGCGTTGGCCAATCTGCTTACTGGCGAAGCAGACTTCACAGGCAAGTTGGCGGTCACCTTCCCCACGAGCGATGCCGATCTGCCGCATCCGACGCATTGTCATGCCGCCGCCCGCATCGCAGCCCAGACGTCCCGCTCCGGGCACTGACATCTCCGCATTCATGGCCTCGATGGCCAAGGGTCTGCCTGCCTTTGAAATCTATTACAACGAGAAGCTGCTGGTCGGCTATAAGTGGTACGACGCGGAGAAAAAGCCGGTCCTGTTCCCGTTTGGCTTTGGTCTTTCTTACACCACTTATCGCTATTCCGGCCTGACGGTGAAGCCAGGAGACACTGTCAGCGTCTCGTTTGCCGTGCGCAACACAGGCAAGCGTGCGGGGACAGAGATCGCCGAGGTGTATGCTTCGCTGCCCGATGCGGCTGGCGAACCGCCCAAGCGGCTCATCGGTTGGGCGCGCGTGGAACTGGCGCCCGGCGAGTCGAAGCAGGTTTCCGTTCCTATTGACCGGGACCGTTTAACCATTTACGACGAAGCTTCCGATAGCTGGCAGCTGGTTCCAGGCAATTACACCGTAATGGCCGGCGGCTCATCCCAGGATCTTCCGCTTCACCAGCCCATTACACTTCCTTGAGTGAGAGAGGCGCGGCGGGTGTCCGGAAGTTCGTAGCGACGATGGCGAATCCGCGATTCGCCGCCCACTGCGCTGTCCAGAGCAAAGTGAAGAGTAATCTGCGGTGTTGCCCCGGTTCATAGCAAGGAGATCGATCATGCCGTTCGGAACGAAATCGGTAGTTTGGTTCTTGGCCTCAAGTGTGCTGTGCAGTTCGCTCTTGGTCCGGGCTCAGCAGCAACCGCAGCCGCCAGTGGCGCCGCCCTCGCGTCCTGCGTTTCAAATGCCCGCACCTACACCCAACGACACGCTCAAATCAGTCGAGGTTCAGCCTGATCGCCGTGTGCGCTTCCGCATCTGGGCTCCCAACGCCAACGACGTCAAACTGCAGGCTGAAGGTCCTGAGTCGACTCCTGGCATTACTCCCGAGGTGGCATACAAGAACATGGGTGGGGTGCCCATGGTGAAAGCCGACCAGGGCATCTGGGAGGTCACGATCGGCCCAATTGAGCCCGGCATCTACCGCTATACCTTCATCGTTGACGGTGTCACCACGATCGATCCGCGCAATCCTCTCACCTCGCAGTCGCTCACCATGTCGCGCAGCATGTACGAGGTTCCGGGCGCCGATTTCATGACGTACAAAGCCGGCGTGCCCCACGGCGCAGTCGCCACCATCTACTACGACTCCAGCGCCACTGGCGGCCAGCGCCGCATGCATATCTACACACCTCCGGGCTACGAAGCTGGTTCAGTCCGTCTGCCCGTTCTCTACCTGCTCCACGGCGGGGGCGACTCCGACGATTCATGGAGCACTGTGGGCCGCGCCGGCGCCATCCTCGACAATCTGATCGCCGCGGGCAAAGCCGTCCCCATGATTGTCGTGATGCCCGCCGGCCATATCTCCGCCGAGTTCCGGCTCACACCCGGTTTCCGCATGGGCCACGATGCCTTCAACGACGATCTCGTCAAGGTCGTTCTTCCCTACGTTGACACGCACTACCGAACTGTTCCGGACCGCGATCATCGTGCGATCGCCGGTCTCTCCATGGGCGGCGGCCAAACCCTGACGATTGCCCTGACGGATTCGGCGGACTTTGCGTATGTCGGCGTCTTCAGTTCAGGCTGGTTCGCCAACTCGCTCAAGGAAGAGGAAGACACCGACCTTGCGCAATACCTCGCTTCCGGCAAGCCTTTCCACCTCTTTTGGGTCGATGCCGGAAAGTACGACATCGCGCTTCAAAATAGCCAAGCGACTGTAGCCCTGCTTGAGAAGGCGGGGATCAAGGTCGATGACCACCAGAGCGGCGGTTTCCATGCTTGGAATAACTGGAGGGACTATCTGAATCTGTTTGCACCTCTGCTGTTTCAGGGGACGGAGGCGCAGTAGCGTTTCTTAAAAGAATTTCAATCCACTGGTGACGGAAGGCAGAATCAAAGGCCGGCATCGGGATCAGCGTCCACGATCACGGGGCCCAATCGCGGTGCCGCGAAAGTCTGCCTTGCGCAGGCTTTTCGGTTCTCTTGGATGGGTGCGGATTTTGAGTGGCAGAATCGGATGATTGTCGCGCACCGTAGTCGTTGAGGAAGATTTCGACGGCTTGCTTCACATGCGAACGTGGGCGCGTAACGACCTGGTCTAAATTGAAGCGGAGGATCTCATGTCAAAGTACGAGACTCGGTGGAAGACTGTAAAGGTAGATATTGAAGAGGGCATAGCATGGGTTACGTTGAACCGGCCAGAAAAGCGTAATGCCATGAGCCCGACATTGAACGGCGAGATGAAGGAAGTTCTGGAAGCGATTGAGATCGACGAGGATGCCAAGGTTCTTGTTTTGACGGGGGCGGGCGAATCCTGGTCCGCCGGCATGGACCTTAAGGAGTACTTTCGTGAGATCGATAAGGCGCCTGAAGTCTTCCAGGAAAAGATTCGCCGCGAAGCTTCGACCTGGCAGTGGAAGATGCTGCGCATGTATGCCAAGCCTACTATCGCGATGGTGAATGGGTGGTGCTTCGGCGGGGCGTTTGCGCCACTCGTGGCATGCGACCTGGCCATCGCTTCAGAGACTGCAATCTTCGGTCTATCCGAGATTAACTGGGGCATTCCTCCAGGCAATCTGGTGAGCAAGGCGATGGCAGACACAGTTGGGCACCGCAAGTGCCTTGAGTACATCATGACCGGTGATACCTTCACCGGCGCGCAGGCGGCAGAGTTTGGCTTGGTCAACCGCGCGGTGCCCCTGGACAAGCTGCGTGAGGAAACGCGCGCGCTGGCGTTGAAGCTGGCAGACAAGAATCCGGTCGTGCTTCGCGCCGCCAAACACGGATTCAAGCGTTGCCGCGAGCTTGATTGGGACCAGTGCGAGGACTACCTCTATGCCAAGCTCGACCAGGCGATGCACCGCGATCCGGAGCATGGCCGTGAAAAAGGCATGAAGCAGTTCCTGGACGAAAAAAGCATCAAGCCCGGTTTGCAGTCATACAAACGGTAGCGCAGCCCATCGAGACACAAGGAAGTGCATCGGGAGCGACTATGGAACAAGTGAATTTACTGATTGGTGGACAATCCGTCGCGGCCACAAATGGCGCAACGTTTGATCGCATCGATCCATTTACGCGCGAAGTGGCGTCCCGTGCCGCCGCTGCAACGTTGGAGGATGCCGATGCAGCAGTCGCGGCAGCGCAGGCAGCATTTCCAGCCTGGAGCGCGTTTTCCGCAACAGAGCGTCGCAGGCGATTGCTTCGTGCCGCGGACACTCTTGAGTCGCTTACCCAGAGATTCATCGCCGTGGGAGTGGCGGAGACAGGCGCCACCGCGGGATGGTATGGCTTCAATGTTGCCTTGGCAGCCGGAATGTTGCGAGAGGCCGCCAGCATGACGACACAGATTGGCGGGGAAGTGATTCCGTCGGATATTCCCGGATGCATGGCATTCGCCGTTAGGCGACCCTGTGGCGTCGTTCTTGGGATTGCGCCGTGGAACGCGCCGGTAATTCTGGGAATGAGGGCAATTGCAATGCCCCTTGCCTGTGGCAACACGGTCGTGTTGAAGGCATCAGAGCTCTGCCCGGCAGTGCATTCTCTCATCGGGTCAGCGCTGCAGCAGGCCGGCTTGGGTGACGGAGTGGTCAACGTGATTCAGAATGCCCCCGCCGATGCGGCCACAATCGTAGAAAGGCTGATCGCAAACCCGGCTGTACGGCGCGTCAACTTTACTGGGTCCACGCCAGTAGGTCGCATTATCGCGCAAACTGCTGCGAAGCATCTGAAGCCGGTGCTGCTCGAATTGGGCGGAAAAGCGCCACTTCTGGTGTTGCATGATGCGGATCTCGAGGCAGCGGTGGCTGCCGCCAATTTCGGTGCATTCATCAATCAAGGTCAAATCTGCATGTCGACAGATCGCATCATCGTGGATGAATGCGTTGCAAATGAATTCGTGCAGAAACTCACCACACAGGCGAAGCCGCTGGTTTCTGGTGATCCGCGCCGGCAAGACATTGCACTCGGGACTATGATCTCTGCCGACGCGGCAAAACGGCTCGGAGCACTGGTAAACGACGCTACGGACAACGGGGCGGCGCTTGTGCTTGGCGGTGGAATCGAAGGCGCTGTTATGCAGCCCACCATTCTGGACCACGTTACACCCAAGATGAGGATTTATTCAGAAGAGGCCTTTGGCCCAGTGGTTGCGGTACTGCGCGCAAAGGACGAAGCTGATGCAATTCGCATTGCGAATGACTCGCCCTATGGGCTGTCATCGGCAGTCTTTACACGCGACACGAGCCGAGGCCTCCGCATAGCTGAACAGATTGAGGCCGGTATGTGCCATATCAACGGGCCAACCGTTCACGACGAAGCTAGCATGCCGTTTGGGGGAATGAAGGATAGCGGCTATGGACGCTTTGGTGGCAAGGCAGCAGTCGCAGAGTTCACCGAGTTGCGCTGGATCACGGTGCAAACCGAGCCGAGGCACTACCCGTTTTAGCTTTTTGAAAAGAACGGCGCGAACAGCTTATGCCGGTCAGGATAGAGGCACCAGAAGCGAGGAGACGATGAACGATACCGCAACATTTCGCGCTGACCATGTGGGCAGCTTTCTTAGGCCGGCTGAATTGCTGGAAGCTCGCACACGAGGAGCGGCGGCCGGTGTGCTCCATGCTCTCGAGGACACACATATTCAGCGCATCTTTGATAAGCAGAAAGAACTGGGACTGGAGTCGTTCACTGATGGCGAGTTCCGTCGCAGCAGTTTCATGAGTGATTTTACGGACGCAGTCGAGGGCTTTGACCTTGGTGACGCTGTAGCCCGCACATGGGCCAGGACCGATTCAGGGGAAATGAAACATCAAGCGGCAGTCAGCAGTGTTACCGGAATCGTGCATGCGCGATTGAAACAGATCCAGCCGCTGACAGGTCGTGAGCTTCCTTTCCTGAAAAAGTATGCGCCTGGACCAATCAAGATGACGTTGCCGAGTGCGACTCAGTTTCCCGCAATCTCATTCAAATATGGTGTGACGGATGCTGTTTACCGCGATCCATATGCACTGCTCGAAGACATTACCGCAATCATGGCTGCAGATTTGAAAGACCTGGCGGTCAGCGGCGTCTCCTATCTGCAAATCGATGCACCTCGGTACAGCTATTTCCTTGACCCTAAGTGGTGTGCATGGATGAAGACAGAGTTGCGTGTGGAGACCGATGTCATGCTGACGGCATCGTTGCGCGCGGACAATGCTTGTTTTGCGGCAGCGACGCATCCTGGGGTCACGCGGGCCATTCATCTTTGTCGAGGCAACAATCGAAGTCATTGGTACGCGCAGGGCGGTTATGACGCAATCGCGGAGAGGCTCTTCAACGAGTTGGACGTGAATCGATTCCTGCTTGAATACGACGATGAGAGGTCCGGCACCTTTGAGCCATTGCGATTTGTACCCAAGGGGAAAATGGTTGTTCTTGGGCTCGTAAGCAGCAAGCGCGCCGAGCTTGAAAGCAAGGACGATTTGATGAGGCGCATTGACGCCGCATCAAAGGTGTTGCCGCTTGAGCAGCTTGCATTGAGTCCCCAATGCGGATTTGCATCGACTATGGAAGGCAACGCACTCACCGAAGAAGATCAATGGGCAAAGTTAAGACTCGTTGTTGAAACAGCACATTCTGTGTGGGGTTAGGGCGCGTGGAAGAGATGGTCACAGAAGCTACGTACGGTCGCGACAAGGTGCCCAATTGATGGCTGCGAGCATGTCGAGAGCTTCCCCGACTCGCAGTGCGATGGATCGCCTGCTCCGTCCGCACTCGGTCGCAATCGTTGGCGCATCGGCGACCCAGTCGTCCTTCGGTGCCTCAGTGTTGCTGAACCTTGAGAATGCAAAGTTTGACGGCGAAATTCACCTCATCAATCCTAAACGTCAGGAGATTGGAGGGCATCCCTGCCTGCCGTCGCTTGGCGCCTTGCCCGAGGGAGTGGATTGCGCGGTTCTGGCGATTCCGCGGGCCGGGGTTATGGAAGCGGTGGACGCGTGTGGTCAGAAGGGCGTTGGCGGCGTCATCATATTCTCCGCTGGATTTGCAGAGAGCGGAGCCCAGGGACGTGCGGAGCAGGAGCAGTTGGCCGCGCTTGCGAATTCCTACGGGATGATTGTGGAAGGACCGAACTGCCTCGGCATGGTTAATTTTGTCGATGGCGTGCCGCTGACATTTGTGCTGACTCCTCCGTCAACCATTGCCAACCAGTCCGGTGTTGCGGTCGTCTCGCAGAGCGGCGCCATGGCTGCGGTGGTAGGCGTGGGGTTGCGGGACCGTGATATCGCTGTGTCGTTTTCCGTTTCGACAGGCAACGAGGCCGTGAGCTGCGTTGAGGATTATGTTGAATACCTGATTGACGACCCTCATACTCGCGTCCTGCTTATGATTGTCGAAAAGTTTCGCAGGCCGGAGAAGTTCCTGACAATGGCGGCTCGCGCCCGCTTGCAGGGCAAGTTCATTGTGCTTCTGCATCCTGGCAAGAGCAGTGCCGCGCGGGCTTCTGCGGAAACGCATACTGGCGCAATGGTAGGCGACTACCACGTGATGCAGACAAAGGTCGCCCATGCCGGCGTGGTTGTTGTCGATACTCTTGAAGAGCTCACCGATGTTTCCGAGATGTTGTGGCGATTCCAGACCCTGCCTTCAGGAGGCACCGCGATCCTGACTGAATCGGGCGCATTCAAAGCACTCTCCCTCGACTTTTGCGAGCATGTTGGACTCCAACTTCCAGTCTTAAAGGAATCAACCGCAGCTGCACTTCGCTCGGCGCTGCCGGAGTTCATCCTGCCAACCAATCCGCTGGATCTAACTGCGCAAGGGCTTGTTGACCCGGACCTCTATCGCAGAACCCTACCTCCGATTCTAGGTGACGACGGTTTTGGCAGTTTGGTGCTGGCCATTATTTTGACGGATGAAGCTACCAGCGGACTGAAGTTCCCGCCCATCCTTGGAGCGATAAAAGACCTAAACCCACAGAAGCCAGTTGTATTCTCCGGACTTGACGAGGGGGCGCTGGTCTCGCCCACATACATTCGGGAGCTGCGCGCACTGGGGGTGCCCTTTTTCCCGACACCGGAGCGAGCCATCCGCGCGCTGGCACGAATCACATCGTTCGCGAACCGTGAATCCTGCCTGCGACTTTCAGGATCGTCACTCGCTGAAGCTCCAGTCACACTGAGAATGCAACTCGCTCATGGTGTCATTCCGGAGCATAAGAGCAAGGATGTTCTACGGGCGCTGGGCATCCGCGTTCCGGACGGAAGTTTCGTCAGGACCGTGGACGAAGCCCGAGACGCAGCCGCACGGCTTGGCTATCCGGTGGCACTCAAGGCGCAGTCTGCCCTACTTTCCCACAAGAGCGACGCGGGCGGTGTCGCCTTGAGCCTCTTCGACGACGCGGCTGTAACCGCGGCGTGGGCCAAAATGTACAAGTCAGTTGAGCAGGCGTGCCCTGGTCTGGTACTCGATGGAATACTCGTCGAAAAAATGGTTGCGCAGGGCATGGAGTTGATTGTGGGCGTCCAAAACGATCCTGATTGGGGGCCTGTGGTGCTTGTTGGGTCCGGCGGCCTGTTTGCTGAAGCGCTGCATGATGTGCGGCTCGTAGCTCCTGATCTGCCCGTCGATCTAGTCGTAGATGAGATTCTGCGACTGAAGAGTGCGGCTTTGCTGAGAGGATTTCGTGGATCGCTCGCGCTCGATGTTCAAGCGGCCGCTGAGATTGTGCACAGGTTGGGCGCGTTCGCAATTGCCAATCCTGAAGTGAAAGAGGTAGACATCAACCCGGTCATGGTCTACCCACAGGGCCAGGGAGCCGTGGCGCTCGATGCGCTCATTGTTACGGAGTAACAGAAACGCGAATGCTTCTTTGATTGACATGAGCAAGGGTGATGATTCATATCGATCCTTACAGGAACTTTCGAGGGTCCATGCATGCGTGGCATGGTTCGGCCAGGAGGAGTGGATTGGCAAGACACCAGCAGCGACGGAGTGTCGGAAATTGAAGCGCATTATGCGCTTGAAACCGACGATGGAGCTGTCATTCGCGTCATCAACAACGGATTCCGCCATGGCGAACCGAATGTGATGCAGAGGTTGGCGCAAGGTGAGGCAGTCAATGCGTCGCAATACTACTTCCGGGCCGCACCACGGTTTGAAGCCCTATCGGAAAATATGATTGGCTCAATCGCAGCCTGTTTATCAGTACCGGAGAACGGTTTCGCGATCGAGTTGTTTTGTACTTCCACGAAGTGCCTTAGGTAAACTCTTTGTTTTACTTAAGAGCCAGGAAGACAGGTGGATCGAATCATGCGTGATAGGCTGCTAGTTTTTACGAGAGTGGCAGGAATTCTTTTGGTATGCGTTGCTTCCATGGGCGCGCAGGCACAGGACTGCGCTGGATTGAAGAGCCTCGCGATCGACCAGACGAAAATCGAAAGCGCGGAGGCTGTTGCTGCCGGAAGCGCGATTTCGATGCCGATGGGAATGCCCGGCATGCAGATCGGCCCGTTGCCCGCGTTCTGCAAAGTAACCGGCGTCATTCGCGACCGCACCGGCGCTGACGGAACGCACTACGGCATTCGCTTCGAGCTGCGCCTGCCCACGGCTGCTGCCTGGAATCGCAAATTCTACTTCCAAGGCGGGGGCGGCCTGGACGGCAACCTTTCGCCGGCTATTGGAATAACTGGTCGAGGCATGCCCACCGCACTTGACCGCGGATACGCCGTGGTCAGCGACGACGGCGGCCATGAGAACCCTATGGACTCGTCGTTTGGCCGCGAGCAGCAGGCACGTCTCGACTACGCCTTCGAGTCGACGCCTGAGACGGCGCGCGTGGCCCGGCAACTGGTCACTGCCTATTACGGCAAACCGGCGGTGCATGCCTACTTTGTTGGCTGCTCGAATGGCGGGCGCGAAGCCATGATGGACGTGGAACGCAACCCGCTGGACTTCGACGGAGCGATCGCCGGCGATCCCGGTTTCAGGCTCACTCATGCCGCCATCGCAGAGGCTTGGGATACACAGGCCTTTCTGGCCGCTGCGCCAAAAGACTCTGAAGGCCACGCGATCCTGAGCAAGTCCTTTTCCAACGCGGACCTCAAGCTCGTGGCCGATGCTGTGCTCGCGAAATGCGACGCGCTCGACGGGCTCAAAGACGGCGAGATTAATAACATAGCCGCCTGCGAATTCTCGCCAGCCGAGCTCATATGCAAAGGGGAAAAGACTGCCAATTGCCTGAGTTCTGCACAGGTCGAAGCTCTCGAGAAATCCTTCGGCGGCGCGCACGATTCCAAAGGCAATGCGCTCTATTCCAGCTGGCCTTACGATGCCGGCATCGCCGACATGGGCTGGAGAATGTGGAAGCTGGGAACATCGGAGACCGCCGTGCCCAACGCCCTCAACACCACGCTGGGCGCCATGTCTCTCCACGATTACTTCGTGCATCCCTACATGAATGGACTGACCCTGTTGAATCTCGACTTCGACCGCGCCGCGGCAGAAACGGACCAGACCGCGCGGATCAATGACGCTGTTTCTACCGATCTGTCTACTTTCGCGGCCCTCGGCGGAAAGTTGATCATCTACGAAGGGCTCAGTGATCCGGTCTTCTCCGCGAACGACATCATTGACTACTACCGGCAGCTCCAAAGCGACAACGGCGGCGCGGAAAAATCCGCATCTTTCGCCCGTCTCTTCCTTGTCCCCGGTATGGCGCACTGCGGCGGAGGGCCGGCTACCGACCAATTCGACGC
Organism: uncultured Acidobacteriaceae bacterium; assembly: GCA_963725975.1. Classification (GTDB taxonomy): domain Bacteria; phylum Acidobacteriota; class Terriglobia; order Terriglobales; family Acidobacteriaceae; genus Telmatobacter. Next base: position 551,108 of record CAVSBA010000005.1, read on the forward strand.
GCTCACTGCTCTTGAGAAGTGGGTTGAACAGGGCCAGGCGCCGCAATCGATGGTGGCCAAGGGCGCTGCTTTCCCGGGGCGCACTCGCCCGCTTTGCCCCTACCCGCTGTACGCCGGATATAACGGCTCAGGTGACGCGCAGGACGCAAGCAGCTTCACCTGCAAAAGCCCTCAATAGTGTGGCTGTTACGAACTGAGCTTCGCTTCACGGGGCGCTTTGGCGATGTGCTCAACTGGTAGTGGTCGCAGCGCCGGTGCACCAGGTGTAGGGGGGGCGCATTAGCGAGAGGGAAGAATTCACCCGAATGGAAAGACTGGCTTTCAGCCCCTTAACGTCAAAGCATTAAGATGGAGAAAATAAACGGGCTATATGAAGTCATCCCTTAACCTCCTCTCACTAACCGTTGAGAACCTTGCGACGCGGCCCGACAGAAGCCTACCGTGATCGACGGTTCACGCAGAAACATTTTCTAAGCGTAAATGAGAGCGAGGCCGGCCTGACCAACAGTTATAGGCCCATGGAAAGGACGTTGCGATCCATGTCCAGGACAGGATCTAACCAGGCGGTGCAATGGAATCCGTCGCGTCCTAAAGGGAATCTCTCCACATCATCTCGACGCCGAGGATTACGCCTTGACCGGAGGCCGTCTCACCCCGATGTGCGATAAAGAACTCCTCCTACGTATTTGACTGAAGTCTGGTGCGCGGGATGATTTTCAGGAAAGTGAATCTTGCCGTGGCGGATTGCATGTTTGTGGCTGCGGTGGTCAGCTACTCGCAGATCAGCACGTCTGCCGAGACAGGCTTCATCAAGGGTTCCAACCGGCACAATGGAGAATCGATGAACTTCCGAAAGTGCGAGCGATACTTGACCGTAGCCATGCAGATTTTTGCTTCGATAATGTTGATCGGAACCGCCGTCTGCATGGGCCAGTCGAACCCCAGTCCGGCGCCCAGCCTTCGCGCAGGCGCGGCCGAGGTGGATATCACTCCGCAGCCCAATGAACTGGTTGTCAAGACCGACAGCATTCGGGATCATCTTTTTGCCCGCGCTATTGTGGTCGATTCCGGCCCTAGCTGCGCGGTGCTGGTCGGCCTGGATCAGGGCGGGACGCGCAACGATGTGTACTCCTCGGCCCTGCCGCGCGTAGTTACGGCGACCGGTTGCCCCGCAGACAATATCCTGATCGCAGCTACCCATACGCACAGCGGCTCCACAAATGGTTTTTCCGGCGATCCTACTTCGCAGATTGTTGCGGATGCGATTGTGAAAGCTGCAACTGAGGCGAAGGCAAATCTGGCGCCGGCAACGGTCGGGTATGGGCGCACGACAGTCGATCTAAATGTGAATCGGGATCAGTTCAATGACAAACTGGAATGGAGACAGGCTCCCGATGTGAATGGGCCATCGGACAAGACACTTTCGGTGATCGAATTCATTGGCGCCGATTACGTTCCCATCGCGGTTTATATGAATTACGCGATGCACCCGATCGATTTCTATTTGTCGGGCGTGATTAGCGCGGACTTCCCGGGCGAGGCGTCGCGCTTCATCGAAGATCACTTCGACCATAAGACAGTCGCCATTTTTACGCAAGGAACGTCCGGAGACCAGAATCCGCTTCTCCAGAATTGGAGCATCAGACCCTGGCGCAGCGATCATCCTCCTGTGGGCACCGAGCAGATCGGCGCCCCTCCCGTGCCTGTCGAGACCAGCAACTTTAATCCAGCGGCGGCCCAGGCCGGATTGCAGGCAGTCCCCGATGCAAACCTCGCCGGTTATCACAAAGCGATTGCCGAAACCGGCGCAATGGTCACCATGATGGGCACGTTGATTGCAGAGAAGACGCTCTATCTGATGCGCAATGATATTCATCCCGTGGCCAACGCCCGAATTTGGGGTGGGCAGGAGAGTTTCTCCTGTCCCGGCCGCGACCGCCTGGACACGGCACACCCCATCCGCGAGAACGGAATGCCGCCCTATAAGGATGGCGCTGATGTCAACATCAAGGTGGGTCTGGTTCGAATCGGGGATATTTACATAGCGGCCGTGGACGGTGAGCTATATACGAATATTGGCCTGAAGCTGAAGGCTGAGGCGCCTGCGAACAAGCTGATCATTTCCACTCTGACAAACGGAATGGCTAACTCGGGATACATTTATTCCGACGACGCTTATCCTCACTTGACATTCCAGGTGATCAGTTCGCACCTTAAGCCTGGGTGCGCGGAAAATAAGATCGTCAATTCCGCTCTCGACCTGATGCAGCAATCGGAGGAGTAGTCGAGCCACTCGAGCCGACTCCAGATATTCAATCGATTCTGCTTCTAACCGCCGATAGCTCTTGTTGTGACGGCTAGTCCCGCGACCGGCGTCGATTCCGGTCAATGAAGTGTGAAGCATGACGCAGAGGCTTACGTCCTGCTCGCAACGTGTGCTGCCACTGGAGGTCTGCAGCGGGGATACTCGGAAGGGCTCGGATTCTATCGAGGCCCGTCGGGCGATTTATGTCACACCTAACCCAGGAGGAGAGTTTGGCATCGCGGATTATTTCGCTTCTTGCGCTGTGCGGGGCACTGGCGTCCCCTGTTTTGGCACAGTTCGGGCCGCCGGAACCTCAAGGATCGGGACCAAAACTGCATGTCCCTGCAAGCTTTCCACCCTCGGGCACATTCCCGACAACAGAATCTGTAACGCTGCTCGACGACGATCCAAATGCCGCCATTCACTACACGCTGGATGGCAGCACACCGAACTCGCATAGTCCGGTCTACAACCCGTTAGAACTGCTCTTTGTGAGCGGCGTTTACGACGGGAATCATGGGTTGAAGACGGGTTATACCATACGCGCCGTCGCCATGTCGCCAGGGCACACCAACAGCGACGTTTCTACCTTTCAATTCGTTATCGATCGAAGAGACCGCACGTCGTACGTGTCGGAAGAGATTCTTCCCGGCGTCCGCATGATCCGGGACTCCGACAACGACAAGATGTTTTTGATCCGTGGCACCAAGGAGTATGTTCTCATCGATTCGGGTATGGGCCGTGGCGATTTGCGCGATTGCATCGCACAGTACACCGAAGGCCTTCCCCTGGAGGTGGTCTTCACGCATAACCATCCAGACCACATCGGCCAGGCGGATCAATTCATCAAGGATTCCATCGAGCACATCGGAACTGCTGACCGCGCGAGGCTGGAGAGCTTTCTCAAAGAACGCGGCGTCCCCGCCGACCTGATTGCCGCTCATGTCGTGGACGTGCACGACGGAGACGAGATCGATCTTGGAGACCGACACCTTATTCTTTGTGCGGCCCCAGGCCACACCACCGGATCCATTGTCATCTATGACCCGGTTAATCAATACCTGTTCACAGGCGACGCGTTCGGAAGTAACTCGCCAACTATTCCGGACGCACTATGGATGCAATTTGACCAGAGCTCGCTCGATAACTACCTCTCCATGATAGAGAATTGCCGCCTTCACTTTCGCGGCAAGGTCCGGTATATGATGACCGGACACAATGACCGTCCACTTGTAGGCGAGCAGTACCTCGACAACCTGCAGTTGGCAGTGCAGGAACTAATGGATAAGGGCGACGCAGTGCTGGTTCCGAGCTACCGGCCTGTCGGACTCAAGCAGGTGATCGTAGGCGATCGTTTCAACGACCCTGACTGGGTTGCTGTGAACGTGAATCTGGCCAAGTATCTCCCCGCGCTCGTCGATCAGATCGATGGCTTGACTTTGCTGGAGATCGAGAATGTGAAAACCCTGACGCCGGCTTTTTCTCCTGAAGTTCTCCACTACACCGCGGTGGTTCCTGAAGGAACGCGGCAGTTGCGAGTCACTGTTGAGCCCACATCCTCGCGTGCACGGAATATCCGTATTAATGGGGTTTCCGCCATGGCGGGCGAGGGCGTTACAGTGAAGATTCCCGCGCGCAACGCAAGCCTGGAAATTAGTGTCACATCGCCTGACGGTGCGCACACTGCCCAGTACACAGTCGATTTGAAATGACCGCACTGGCCGGGCAATGTCCGTTCCCAATGCAGGGAGAAATACGAAACGCAAGGAAAACGGCCCCGCAAGGCCTCGTAACCTGGATTGGCGCAATCGTCGGATATTGAAAGCACAAAGTAAGGAGTCTCAGAGTGAAGAACGTGTTGCGAGCCGTTTCACGGTTAGCTGGAATAGCAGCGATATTTCTTGTTGCCATCTCGGCTCACCGTGCATGGGCTCAGGCAGAACCGAGCCAGCAGCCTTCAACAAAGCCGCTAGCCACCACATTTAACCCCGCCACCGACAAGCTGGACCGCACAACCGCTGGCCCCATCACCCGCCCCATGATCGTGGAGATTGCTTACAACACTTACTTTTTCAACGAATTTGGTATGGATTCGCAGTATCTGTTGGTGGGCTCCGATCGGGCTCTACTGATCGATACCGGCTCAGGCTTCTACGATCTAAAGGGAACCGTGGAAAAGCTCACCAAGTTACCTTATGACGTAGTAGTTACTCACGGCCATCCCGACCATGCAGGCGGCATCGGCCAGTTCGATACGGTCTGGATGGACCCGGCAGACATTCCCATGCTGAGCCACATCACCGAGCAGGGTGAGAAGCGGTATGGAGAGATCATGTGGAATATGCCTGTCGGCTACAAAGATGTGTGGGGCTACACCCCCGCCGACGCCAAGTGGGGTGGATGGGATAAGCATCCGGCAATCAAGGCGCTTTATGACGGCCAGATCTTCGATCTTGGTGGAGGGCGTATTGTAACGGTCTACCAGATCGCGGGTCACACGCCGGGCTCATGCGTGTTCCTGGACCACAAGACCCATATCGTCTTTACTGGCGACGCTGCCAACCGCAACCTCGTCGCTAGCGCCGTGCCGGTTTCCACCATGATTCGCAACTTGCTTAAGCTGCGCAACCTGCGCACTGATTACGACCGCATTTACAACGGGCATACGGCGTACGGGGGAACCATTGATGCACTGCCTGAGAACCCGGAGATACTTGACGACTTGATTGAGGCTTACCGGGAGGTACTGCGCGGCGATGCCAAATTGGTAGTTGTGCCTAATCACTTATTCCCGTCCATGTCCAGCACCGTTGCCGTTTATGGAATTGTTCAAGCTGGCTATAACCCAAAGAAGCTGTGGGAACCTGACGAACAGCACATCATTCCCTAGGCACGGAACCGACTTTACGTTGAAAGTCGCATGCGACCGTTACACAATGCGGGTCCCGGAATACTGACAAACGAGTTTCAAATTTGCATAACCGCGGGGGCGGAGTATCCATGAAGAAGACGTCGAAAAGGAACAATTCGTTGATGCGTTCACGTTCGAGCCAGATTCTAATCGACCGCCGAGATTTTCTGAAGCAGATTACGGCTGCGACAGCCGGCGTTGTGGCCACACCTGCAATGGCGGCCCTGATTGAAGAGACCGTGCACGCGCAGCCTGCTCACAATGGCCAGAGCATTGAAAGCCAGGCTGCCATCGACTCCCTCTTGAGCGGCTTTAAGAATCCGCACGCAGCCGCAAGGCCGCGCGTCTGGTGGCACTGGATGAACGGTAACGTCACGTGGGACGGCGCCAAAAAAGACATGGACTGGATGAAGAGCGTCGGCATTGGCGGCCTGCAGGCTTTTGACGCAGGAGCGCAAATCCCCCAGGTAGTGGAGAAGCGTCTTCCTTACATGACCGACGGATGGAAAGAGGTGTTTCGCAACACTGCTGCCTACGCCGACGAGGTCGGACTTGAGCTCGGCACGGCCTCCGATCCTGGTTGGAGCGAAACCGGAGGACCCTGGGTTCCAGCAGAGGACGGGATGAAAAAGTTCGCTTGGTCGGCGACGCGAATGACTGAGGGGAAGCCATTCAACGACAAGCTGTCGATGCCGCCCAAGACTTCTGGCATGTTCCAAACGAGCATCGAAGGCGGTATTCTCGGCGGGCGGGCGCCGGGCCAGAATCCGCCTGAGCTGTATGTCGACCAGAAGGTCCTGGCCTTCAGGATTCCGGAAGGATCGGAATTGCCGGCGCCGGTGATGACGACGAGTGCCGGCCCCATGGACACCGCCAGCGTTAAGGCTATTTCGAACGGCGATCTGGAATCCGGCGGCTACGATCTGCCCGCCAATCCGGAGATTGGCGGCGAGGCATGGATTCAATGGGACTACGGGAAGCCGGTTACCATCCGGGGCATAGTCATATCCTCTCCCTTGCGCGGAAGAGTCTACGCCGGACTCGATTCGCGCGGCGGCAGTCCTGTCACGAAATTCCGGCTCGATGCCAGCGATGACGGGGATGCCTGGCGCGACACGGGCGCGCAGGTGCAGTTGGGCTTCCCGCAGCGAACCATTTCTGTCGACTCGGTTGAAGCGCGCTATTTTCGGATTGTCAGTGTCACGATGCCGGTGCCTCCACCCCATCCCTTAGGGCGATGGGATCGCCCAACGCCGCCAACGCCGAAAATAATCAACTTCACGCAGTTGGTTCTGGTTGCCGAGCCTGTGGTGCATTCCTTCGAAGAGAAGGCGGGCTTTACATGCAATTTGCAGTACTACGCGCTCCCTTCGGGAAGTCAGGGCGTGGCGGCTGCCAAGCCGGATTCCGTGGTCGATCTGACCAGCCGGATGCAGCCGGACGGCACGCTCAACTGGACACCACCTTCCGGCGAGTGGATGGTTGCGCGCATCGGCTATTCGCTGACTGGTTCCATGAACCGGCCTGCGGAGAAGGAAGCTACGGGGCTGGAAGTCGACAAACTGGATGCGGCCGCGGCCAAGCGGTACATGGTCCATTATTTGGGTATGTATCGGGATGCCACTGCCGGCAAGATGGGGGCACACGGTCTCCGCGCCATGATGTTCGACAGTTGGGAGGCCTCTTTTGCGAATTGGACTCCCAAGATTCTTGCAGACTTCAAACGCTTGCGCGGGTACGACGCCACTCCCTGGCTTCCGGCTCTCGCGGGCTACGTGATTGACACCCCAGAGAAGAGCGATGCGTTCCTATGGGATTGGCGTCGTACCATCATGCAGCTACTCAAGGCTAATCTCTACGAACAGCTGACTGGAATGCTGCACGACATTGGCATGATCCGGTACGGCGAGGCGCATGAAGCGGAATTCGCGACCATGGGCGACGGGATGGAGATGAAACAGTCCGCCGACGTTCCGATGGGCGCGATGTGGCAAGAGATGAAACCCGGTCCCGTTGAGACCGTTTACTTCACCGATCTTACTGAGTCGGCGTCTGTGGCGCACATTTATGGCCAGAACATCACCGCCTGTGAGTCCATGACCGGCGGACCCCCGTTTGGCTCGGCGCCACGGGACTTGAAGCCCACGGCGGACGCGATTTTGATCTCCGGCGTGAACCGCATCGTGGTCCACACCTCGACCCACCAGCCGCTCGACAAAGGCCCTGGCTTGACACTCGGCGTGGGACAGTACTTCACGAGGCTCGAGACCTGGGCCGAGCAAGCCAAGCCTTGGGTAGATTATCTCGCCCGCGCCTCCTACATGCTTCAGCAGGGACAGGCGGTGAGCGATGTAGCAGTCTTCTACGGCGAGGCCGGTCCGGCGGTTGCTTCGTATCAATCCATACTGCCCAACGTCCCCGAGTCCTATCGCTTCGACTATGTGAACGCTGACGTAATACTGAACAAGCTTTCGTTCAAGGATGGTGCAGCTTCGACCGACACCGGCATGCATTACCGGGTTATTTACATTGGCAGGGGAGCATCGCGCGTGACGTTGCCCGTGTTGCAAAAGCTCCATACGCTGGTCAGCGCCGGCGCAGTCGTGGTGAGTCCCCGGCCAGATGGCTCACCAAGTATGTCCGATGATCCAGAGGCGGTTAAAGCCGAGCTCGATGCGCTATGGCCGGGCAGCCCTGTTGCCGTAGTAGGACGCGGCAAGGTCTTCGCTTCCGACGACCTGCCCGCGGCGCTCGCCGCTATCGATCTGCCCCCTGACTTCAGCTATTCCAAACCGGCGCCCGATAGCTATGTGATGTTCATTCACCGTCGATGGGCGGACGGCGACGCCTATTTTCTGTCGAATCGGGTCGATCGTGCCGAGGATATCCAGGCTAGCTTCCGCGTCACGGACCGGACGCCGGAAATCTGGGACCCGGCAACGGGGCTTACCAAGCCCATCTCCTATGAGATCGCGTCTGGGCGTACGTCAGTGACTCTTCCGCTCGATCCTTTCGGCTCTATGTTTGTGGTGTTTCGCCGTAATGCTACCCAAACCAGAGTTGTCGTTCCCCCCGAAGTCGAAGTTTCGTCTGTCGAGGTAACTGGACCGTGGAATGTCGAGTTCCAAAAGGATCGTGGTGCGCCCGACCAGACCGTTTTTCCGATGTTGACAGATTTCCGTGATAGCACCGTCGAGGGGATTCGGTATTTTTCGGGAATTGCGACTTACAGCAAGGACATCGACCTGCAAGGCGCCTCTCGCGCTGGTGAGCGCCTCTGGCTGGACCTGGGAGAGGTTCATGAATTAGCCGAAATTTGGATCAACGGCAAACTCGCGGGAACAGCCTGGAAGCCGCCCTTCCGCGTCGATATCACCGATCTGGTCTCACCCAATATGAACCACATCGAGATCAAAGTCGTTAATAAGTGGGTGAACCGTCTCATCGGGGACGTACAGCCAAATGTAACTCAGAAGATTACGTTTACTGCCGCGAACGGGAAGATACCTCGAGGAATGGACTCAGCCGCGTTTGAACGTCGTGGGCGCATGCCCTATCGACCGGATGCACCGCTTGTTCCTGCAGGCCTGCTCGGCCCAGTGAAGGTTCTCACAACATCGTAACTGGCTTGCAAAAACGACGGCTTCAGGAGTACCTCTGCTACTCGATGCTGCACTGCGCGGAACCCTGAATGCCCGGAGACCACAGACAGAAGACAGCGAATGGATCTTTCTGTCTGAGAGAACGGGTGGAGAGAGAAGTGCGTCGGTGCTGCTGACCAAAGGCATTAAGCCCGCGACCAGCAAGGCCGGCCTCGGCGGCGCAACGTGGCATGTACCGCCTACTGCTGCGACGGGAAGATATCTCCTCTCCCATTGCGCTACACTAACAATCTAACCGGTACGTAACTCCGAAATGAAAGAGCGGCTAGTGACGGGTGGCCGCTCTTCACCGAAGTCACGCCGATAGTTTCACTCGTGCCAGTGAGCGTGACTGACTACGGGCGGCAGCAACGACCCCGGCATCATGTGACAGGACTCGGTCAGCCGTACAAAGGCCTGTGAGCACTCCGAGTCGTGTATACGGACTGTGTGAAGGCGGCAGGGAATGACAATTCGAGGACTGAATGTTGCGCATTGGGTGGTGTTTGTCATCACGCTAGTGCTAGGCGCCGGCGCTTTGAATGCCCAAGAGAATCTTCCTTGGCTGATTGGCCCTTTCACGCGACCCGCAAATGTGCAACCGGTGATTACGCCCAGGCCAGAATCTACATTTGAAGACCCCATTCTCAAGGCGCCGGTCCACTGGGAAGCTCTGCACACGTTCAACCCCGGCGCGATCGTGCGGAATGGCAAAGTCTACCTGCTATATCGCGCTGAAGACGATTCCGGGGCCATGGAGATTGGCGGTCACACCTCGCGGCTGGGGCTTGCGGAGAGCAGCGATGGTCTCCACTTCACGCGGCTCGCAGAGCCGGTGTTTTTTCCGGCCAACGACGCCCAAGAAACCAGCGACTGGCCGGGAGGCGACGAAGACCCGCGCATTGTGGAGCGCGAAGACGGCACCTATGTCCTGACCTATACGCAGTGGAACCGAAAGACGTATTCAGTGGGAATTGCCGCTTCGACCGATCTTGTGCATTGGACTAAGTACGGCTCGGCCTTTGCTGCTGCGGAAGGCGGAAAGTATGCGCAGCTCAGGTACAAATCCGCGGCGATTGTTACCCGGTTTGACGCGGCAAAGGGCCGTTTGATTGCCGCGAAGATCGATGGCAAATACTGGATGTACTGGGGGGAAGGCACCCTTCGCCTGGCCACTTCTTCCGACCTGATTCAATGGGCGCCGGTCGAGGATGCGCAGGGCACGCCCGTCGCGGTGCTGGGGCCGCGCCCCGGCCATTTCGACAGCATGTTCCCTGAAGCTGGTCCGCCGCCTGTTCTGACCGCTGCAGGGATTGTAGTGATCTATAACGGCAAAAATGAGAGCTCCATTGGCCCGAAGGGCAGCGGTGATCCCGAGTTGGGCGCCGAAGCATATGCAGCCGGCGAGGCCCTATTTGATGCCTCCAACCCTGCGCACTTGCTTGCGCAAAGCGCACGGCCGGTGCTGAAGCCGGAGATGTCCTACGAAAAGACCGGACAATATGCAGCCGGAACCACCTTCTCCGAGGGATTGGTGCGCTTTCACGACCGATGGTTTCTGTATTATGGCTGCGGCGACTCGCTGGTCGCGGTTGTGACTTCGGAGAGCGAATAAGTTCACCGTCATCCGCAATCAGCTACGGACGTATTTGTTGAACCAGTCGATGGTCCGTTGCCAGGCTAGATCGGCCGCGGCTTTGTTATAGCGCTCCGGGGTCGCGTCGCAGTTGAAGCCGTGTCCCGCGTTCGGGTAGACATAGCCATCGTGCGGGACTCCTGCCGCGGTCAAAGCCTGGTCGTACCCCGGCCAAGTCGGGGCCAGGCGCGTATCAAGCGCGCCCTGATGCACCAGAATTGCCGCCTTAATCTTTCCAATATCGTCTGCCGGCGGAGGACCACCGTAGAAGGGAACCGCTGCTGCGAGATCGGGCCCCAGACGCACGGCCAACTGATTGGAGACCGAACCCCCATAGCAAAACCCAGTGACTCCGATCTTTCCCGTGCAATCGGGGCGCGCCTTCAACCACAGTGCCGCGGCTACCATGTCCTCGAACATCTTGCCCTTATCGATCTTGTTGAACATTTGCCCGCCCTGGTAGTCGTCGCCGGGATAGCCGCCCAGCGAGGTGAGCCCGTCGGGCGCAAAGGCCATGAAGTTGGCCAGGGCAAGACGCCGTGCGATGTCCTCGATATGCGGATTGAGTCCGCGGTTCTCATGGACCACCAGGATGCCGGGCAATTTTGAAGGCGTCGCCTCGCGGGTGTCGGCGCTGAAGGGGCGTACCAGGTAGCCCTTGATCATTCCGTTGCCCTGCGGAGACGGCACGTACTCCCATGAGGCCTTGATCCGGTTATCGGTGGGCGAGACCTGCTGGCCCAGTGCGTAATTCGGCATCAGGGCATCGATTACCGTGGCCGCGGCCAGGCCGCCGATGGCGAGCCGCTGAATGCCGTCAATAAAGGCGCGGCGGCTAATTTCACCGTGAATGAAATCGTTGTAGAGTTCGATCGCTTCATTCGGCAGTTTCGGTTTTTCCTGTTCCATCGCCTAACCTCCGTGTGGAAATCAATTCAGTTGACGCTTTTTCGTAAAGGCCTGGATTTAGTCCTGTCGATCCATTGCGGCAAGTGGCTGTGGCATCGCCGATTGATTGGAAGAAAAGTCGCGGCTCAGGAGATGATCCACACTGAATTTGCCGCCACCGGTCAGGAAGAGGGCCGCCATCACGGCCAGATAGATGACAATGAGTTCACCATGGTCGCTGGTGCGACCGAAGAATTGGAAATGGTGGACCAAGGCCCAGGCCACTGCGATATTGCAGAAGACAAACAGCGCCGCCCATCGCGTCGCCAGGCCAATCGCGACCAGGAGACTGCAGATCGAATCCGACATTAGAGCCACCACGAGGCTGGCAGTGGCGCCGACGTAAATGGGATCGGGAAAATGTTGAGACATTGCCGAGAATCCCACGAGCTTCTCAACACCGTGTCGAAGGAAGAGAGACGTGCCAACCACAACGCGCAGCACCACTACGGCCGCATCCATGGCTGGGGGGAAGAGACTCATTCCCAAAATCCTTTTCATCCTGTCTACCTTCCGTTCCGGGACTTAGGGTCGTGCATGGCAGCAAACTTCCAGAGAAGTGGATGGCTCCGATTCACCGCGCTTGGCACAGACGGTTGATCTCCGGGGCAGTCGACCTGAAGAAATCCTTTCTGAATGCGCCTTCTGTACGCCCCGTTCCTACTGCGACTCGATTTTCGGCTCTCTCTCTTGGGGTAGACGTAATCCGGGGGAACAAAGATTCGCCTCATCGAGACATCTTTAATATTACCGATAACCTAACGGAATCACGACGATACATTTCTTGCTCGCGGACCGATGCCTTTGGGCGCTGGCGATCCCATTGCAGTTGCACTTGCAAGTTGCGGCGTTATGGAAAATAGATTAATTCTCAATGAAATTTATTGCTCAAGATCAATTGTAAACATCTTCCCAACCCGGTTGTGGTAATCTGCCCGCGTGCTACCAGGGAAAGATGAAGTTCTCCAACCGCGCGAGCTTCAAGGCTCTACGCCAGCGCGCACGTCGAAGTTTTGGCCTCGGGTCACCATCATTCTGTTGGCGCTAGGTTACAGCGGCTATTATTTCTGCCGATCTGACCTCTCCGTTACCTTGCCTGCGCTGATTCACTACCTTGCGCAGCGGGGCATCAGCGCCGATCAAGCTCAAATCAGGCTCGGATTCATGGCATCCGCCGGCACAGTGGCCTATGCGCTGGGCAAATTCGGCTTTGGCGCCCTTGCAGATATTACAGGCGGGCGGCGCAATTTTCTCGGCGGCATGGCTGCTTCCATTCTCTTTACCATTGCGTTCGCATTGACCGGTGGACTGCCTCTCTTTACCCTGGCCTGGGTGTTTAATCGGCTGTCTCAAGCCGCGGGCTGGCCAGGCATGGTGAAAATATCCTCTCGTTGGTTCTCTTACACCACCTACGGAAGCGTGATGGCGGTATTGAGCCTGAGCTTTTTGTTCGGCGACGCGGCCTCCCGGTGGGTGATGGGTGAATTGCTGGCGCTTGGTATGGGATGGCGGGGCGTTTTCTTTGCCGCAGCCGGCACACTCGGAGTTCTGTTTATAGCCAACTTCATTTTGCTGCGCGAGACGCCCGAAGAGCGAGGCTTGCCCGCTCCTGAAGCCAACCCGCTCAATGTTTACGGTTCTGATGGACATGACGGCAGCGCAGAGCACCCTGGGTTGATCGCGATTTTGACTCCGCTCTTCAGAAGCGTCCCGTTCTGGCTGGTGTGCTTGCTCTCGCTGGGCACCACGCTGCTTCGAGAGACGTTTAACTTGTGGACACCGACTTACTTCGTGCAGTATGTCGGCCTTTCTGCCAGCGAGGCGGCCAGCCGTAGCGCTCTTTTTCCTCTCTTCGGTGGCATCGCCGTGTTGGCGGCCGGAGTGCTCAGCGACAAACTAGGCTTGAATGGGCGCAACTTTGTCATCGTGTCCGGCATGCTTTTGAGCACGGTTTGCCTGCTGTTGCTCGCGCGTACCCCGAGCCACGGTAATCAATGGACGCCGGTGATCCTGGTGACCCTCGTGGGCTTCCTTCTGCTGGGGCCGTACTCTTATCTGGCCGGCGCCATGTCCCTCGACTTCGGTGGCAAGCGCGGCAGCGCAACGGCTGCAGGAATCGTGGATGGCGTCGGGTATCTGGCCGGTTATCTCTCCGGAGACACGGTTGCGCGAATCACGGTTGACTTCGGATGGAGGAGCGCTTTTTTCGTGCTCGCTGTAACCGCCTTCGTTACGGCGCTGGTGGCGCTGGTGCTGACCGTGCATCAAGGCTCTCGGATCTCGCTTCAGACCGGATTGGAGACATAGAATCCCCCCTTCGGCAGAACCTGTGGCCGGTTTCTGCGGGAGCTGTCGCATTTGTCGACAGCGGAGGCAGAAACGGCGCGCACACTTCACCAGTGCCGTAAACGCCGTCAACATCAGCGCATTGCTTTCAATCCCGTTGAGAACAATCTCAGGTGTGCCCGGTTCCGCAGACCGGAATTGCAGCTGCAGGTTCGATATCCTTCGCAATTATGCGTCCAATGCGATAACGTGGGGATCGAATCAATTCCGGCTCGCGAGTGCCGGCTAATTTCCTGTATGCAGGCCTGCGCGCGCTCGATGGCCGGGCAGGGCCGCCATCAAGAAAGGCAAACCCTTGTCGACCGACTGCACACCGACCCTGGCCCTCATTCACACCAGTCCCATGCTCGCCCCTGCTTTCGCAGAACTTTGCCGGCGGCACGTTCCCGAGGCCAAATTCTTCCACATGGTGGACGAGAGCCTGATCCAGGACACCATCCATGCAGGCAGCCTGCGCAAAACCACCATCCGCCGTCTGGTTGGGCAGATCGCATCGGCAGAAGCGGCGGGAGCCACTGCAGTGCTGGTCACCTGTTCCTCCATCGGGCCGGGCGTCACGCTGGCCCAGCAACTATTCGAGATTCCGGTCTTGCGCATCGACGACGCCATGGCTGAAGCCGCTGTGCGCCAGGCGCGCACCATCGGTGTGCTGGCCACCTTGCGGACCACCCTGGACCCCACCACCGCTCTGCTGCGCAACAAGGCGGCGGAAGCAGGACGCACGGTGGAACTGGTGGAGTGCTTGTGCGCGGATGCATTCCCCGCCGTGCTGGCCGGAGATATCGAGACCCACGACCGCCTGTTGCGCCAGGCGCTGATGGAAGACTTAAAGGGAGTCGATTTGATCGTACTCGCACAAGCCTCGATGGCTCGCGTTGTGGCCACGCTCCCCACAGGCGCACTGCGCACGCCGGTGCTTTCCAGCCCTGAACTCGCCGTTCTGCGTGCGCGCCGGGCGCTGCGATTGCCTGAAGTAGTGAGGGCCGCGGATTGAAGAAGCGCTACAGGCTATTGGGCTTGCTCGGCCTACTTTCTGTCCTCACGTTTCTTGACCGCCTCGCCATCGCGGTCGCCGGGCCTGCCATTCAAGCCGATCTGCACATTCAGCCGCAGGATTTCGGATGGATTCTGAGCGCTTACGTGCTCGCCAATGGAATTTTCGAGATTCCCTCGGGCGCCAGCGGCGATCGCAACGGGCAGCGTGGGGAATTGACGCGCATCGTCACCTGGTGGTCGTGCTTCAATGTGCTCACCTCGTGGTCGCGTGGATTTTGGCAACTATGCGCGTCCCGATTCTTTTTTGGCCTGGGTGCGGCGGGCGCCTATCCGAACATTGCCGGCGTGATTGCGCGCTGGTTCCCGGCGCGGGAACGCGCGCGCTGCCAGGGCATTGTGTGGGCCGCCAGCCGCCTGGGCGGAGCGCTCGCGCCGCTGCTGATCGTTCCGCTGCTCTATTTCCTGGGTTGGCGCTGGGTCTTTCGCATCCTTGCACTGACTGGATTTTCCTGGGCCGCTATCTGGTGGTTCCGCTTTCGCAACCTGCCTCAGGACGACCCCAACGTGACAGCCGCCGAACTTGAAGAGATCGGTCAAACCCACGCCGCACACGGTCACCACGCCATTCCCTGGCGACGCTTGTTTCATTCTCGATCGCTGGGTCTGATCGTGCTCGCCTATGGCTTCTACGGCTGCGGAAGCTGGTTCTACTTTTCCTGGTTTCCCACCTGGATGGTCCACGCAGCCGGTTTCTCGCTCAATGGTGTGCTGCTGGCCTCGCTGCCGTTTCTTGTAGGTCTGCTGGCAAACCTGGTGGGCGGCCAACTGGGTGACCGCCTCACGCTACGATGGGGAGCACGGCTCGCGCTGCGCTGGATTCCGGCGGTTTGTCTCACGCTCACGGCGCTCATACTCGTTTCCATGGCCCTTTTCCACGGCAAAATTGCGGTGGTTGCGCTTTCCTGCCTGGGCTTCGGCATGATGGACCTGATGCTGCCTTCGGCCTGGGCATTATGCCTTGCCATCGGCGGGCGCGCCAGCGGCACCGCAACCGGCATGATGAACACCGCAGGCCAGGTGGGCGGCTTCCTTTGCACAGTTCTTTTCGGTTATATCGTTCACGCGACCGGCAGTTATAACGCGCCCCTGTGGTTTATCGCCGGCATGGTGCTGGTGAGCGCCGCAATTTTTACGCGCATCGACTGTACCCAGACTGTGGATCAGGATGACGTGTCGACTGTGCGCGATCAGCGAGCCCAGCCGGCGCGTACCTGAGCAAAGAAATCTTCGGCACCCATTTGACCTCCCTTGAGCGCAAGTTCCAGCCCATCAAGTGGCGATGCCGTCGCATGGCCGCGGCACAAGGGCACGCCTGCCACCAGCGGGGCAACAAATGTCAGCGCATCAAGTTCTAACTGCTTCACCGCGTGGGTTGCCGTATCGCCGCCCGCAATCAGAACCCTGCGCACGCCCGATTCCACCACCAGCCTGCGCAACTGGACGCCCAGCGCCGCGCCAAATCTTTCGCCGTGCCGGTTGTCTTTGGTTTGCGGCCCCAGCGCCGTATACAGCACCACACTTTGTCCGCGCTTAAGAGCTTCAAGCGCCCTGGCCGCCTGCGCGCTCCAGTCAGTTGCGCCCTGCAGGCGCCATGCGGCAAATTCCATCTGCCGCGCGCGGCGAATCTGCCTGGCCGTCACCGGAGAGCAGCTTCCGCTCAGAACCAGCAGCCGGTCGACGGGCTGTGCAGGCGCCGGCGATTCCGCGGCCGCAATCAAGTGGAGCGATCGCCATGCGTGCAGCAGTCCGTGGGTAAGGCCGGAGCTGCCCACGGCAAACAACGGTCGCTGCACTGCGCGCTCCCAGATCAAGTGCGCGGTCTCCTCGAGCATGGCGCCCGTGAATCCGTCGAACACCACGGCGTCTGCGCGTGCATCCAACTCGGCCTGCCATTGCTTTTCCGCGTTGCCTGTTTGAAACGCTTTCAGATCGACAAGCCCGATGCGCAGAGCAGTCTGCCGGGCCAGATGCAGTCGCAGGTCGGCCTCCGTCATGGGAGTAACCGGATGCCGGCGCATGGTCGGATGCCGATCGATGCGGTAAACCTTGCCCTCGGCCTCGGCAAACAAGCTTCCGTAGACGACGGCGCGTCCCAGGTGCGGCGCTCCCACCACCACCGGCACGGCAGCCGTGCCAAACACGGCGCGCCCCAGTTCCATCGCGCGTCCAATGCTGCCCACGCGCGGCGAGCTATCGAACGTTGAACAGACCTTGTAATGATTCACGGGCGCGCCCAGACCGCGCATTGAGCGAAAAATTGCGGGCAGATTGCGGCTCATCCACGCCGGGCCGCGGCTGCGGCTTTCGCCGGCAATTCCGATGGCCGCGCAATCGCTGAATCGCGCCAGGTCGCGTTTCGACGGCGTGCGCGTAAACAACACCGCCTTCACGCCGTGCAGTCCAAGCGCCTCCAACACGTCGGTTGAGCCGGTAAAGTCGTCGCCATACCAGGCGTAGAGCAGGTGCGCTTGCTTGCGTGGCTTCACTCGGCAAATGCCTCCAGCGAAGCGCGCAATTCCGCGTGGCTCTTCGCATATTCGGCGAGGGGGACATTCGCTGCCGCGGCCTCCCAAGCCTGGTGCAGGCTGCGCACGCCGGCGGCCGGACCCGCCGGATGCGCCAGAATTCCCCCGCCGCAGGCAAAGATCAGGTCCATTGAGCCCAACGCTTTGTAGGTATCGGGAGCCTGGCGCGCCGATTGCCCCGACGAAAACACCGGCATAATCTCGCAGCCTTTGTGCGGCGCGGCAAACATGGGCGTAAGGCACTCGCGTGCCGACGCGATCACGCTTGCGTCGTCTTCGCAGAACTTGTTGCGCAGCCCGTTCACGTGGACGTGGTCGATGCCGGCCAGCCTCCAGAACTTCTGGAACGCGATAAAGCTCATGCCGGTGGCGTGGGAGCGGCTGAACATGCCCCACCCGTTGCGATGGCCATGAATCGCCACCTGCGCGTGCCGCCGCAGCGCTGTCATGGCGGGCAATCCAACGCTGTTCACGCTCGCCATCACGCAGGTCCCATGATTGGCAACCACCAGGTCGTGGCGGCGCAGCATCTGGTCCATCTCGCCGGTAATATTGGCCGCATACATCGGCCGCTTGCCGGTTTTCTGCGCATACTCATCGATCACGCGCAGCACGGCCGGCACGCGTTTCTCAAAGGGGCAGTGCGATCCATCGCTTTGCAGCTCGTCGTCCTTGATAAAGTCAACGCCGGCCTCCGCCAGCATCTTTACTTGTGCCGCGGTCTGTTCCGGCGTCATGCCTACGCTGGGTTTCAGAATGGTGCCGATCACCGGACGCCCTTCAACGCCCGTCAGCCGCCGCGTTCCCTCCACTCCAAACTGCGGCCCTTGATACACGCTGAGGAAAGCCGGCGGCAAGACTACGTCGACCAGCTTGAGGCCGGAGAAGGGTTTTAGCTCGAAGAGATTTCCCGCCACCGTTGCCAGCAGATTGGGCAGCGACGGGCCCATGTTCTCAAGGGGCCAGGAGAGCGTGACTTCGGCCGTGCGGCGCACCACGGGGGCAGTGTGCTTCTTGGGCAGGCCGGAGCCGCTCAAGGAGGGTGCATCGACCGTGCCCAGCTCTTCGATCCGTTCTACGCGCGCCGCGTAGCGCTCGCGCAGCTCGTCGGTCTCGCCGGGAACGCGCACAAAAGTTCCCGTCGATTGTTCGCCCGCCATGGTTGCTGCGGCAACATCGAGCGGATACGCCGTCTCGATCCAATAGCGGGCTTGCACCCGATCCGTCATGGCTCTCTCACTCATCGTCGGCCTTCACGCACTGCGTTCGGAATACATGGTGTAGGTTTCATCGCGCACAAAATAGAACGGTGCAAACCTGCGCGTGCGCCCTTCGCCCTGTGCTGCAAACGTTCCCGGCTCCGCGGCCTGCAGCGCGTCGGGCCGCGGCAGCTTTGCCGGGACCTCCGCCGGGTTCATCTCCACATAAACCAGCGGTCCGCGCAGCAGGGTTGCCGTCTCCGGATGCAGGTCGTCAATCGCCTCAGTGCGAAACGGCTGTTTGACGTCGAACGAGAGTGTATCGCCGTCGGCCCATCGGCGTCGCACCAGCGCAAAGCCGCGCTCCATCTGCACACGCGCGGGTTTTCCGTTCACGTGAAATTGCGGTGTTGCCGTTACCCATCCGGGAACGCGTAACCGCAGCGCAAACTCGACCGGCGCTGCGCAGCCGATGTGCAAAGCGACCGATTCGCCCAGCGGATAGCCAGTCTCCTGCGTCAGTTCGACCACCGTGCCCCGTTGGTTCCATTTCACCCGCGAAGGCGCATACAGATTCACGGCCACGCCGTCTTTCGCGCGGAAGTAGATGTCTTTCACGTAATCTGCAACACCTTCCACGAGTGTTCCCGAGCAGCACGGCCATTTCTTCGGATAAAACACCTTGCGTGCCTGCGCGCCATAGGTCGAATAGTAGAAATAATCGCCGTCAGCATCCGGCTCCTTCGCCGCCAGCAACCCGTTCAGCACCACGCGCTCCATCCCATCGCCATAGCGCGCCTCGCCGGTGGCGCACAACAGGTAGCGTGCCAGCTTGACCGCCGCATAGCTGCCGCAAGGCGTCTCAAAGTGATCTTCGGTGGTGCGCAGGCTCGCGTAAAGCTGCCCTTTGTGCGGCTCGATGAAGGTCTCGTTCGGTCCCCATCCGCCGGTTGCATACTGCTGCTCGGTTTCGAGCAGGTTCCACGCGTTGCTCATGGCGCGCAGATATTTTTCGTCGCCCAGCACCAGCCGTGCTTTGCCGGCCGAGCTGAGCGCGATGGCATGACTGTAAGCATGGCGGCCCGGCAACACATCCAGTCCAGAGGCCAGCGGATCGAAAAACTCCCGGTCGAGCAGGTAAGCCACGGCGCGATTGTAAAAAGCTCGATCGCTGGTCATCTCATAAGCAAGGAAGAGGGACTCGGGCAGCACGTAAGTTTCGTCGTAGGGCGGATCTTTCTTGCCGATGCGGTCGTGCCCGCGCTCAGGGATGTAGGGAAGGGCACCGTGAAATACGCGTGGGACGAGATCCCGCGCCTGCGTCACGCCGGTGAGATTATAGGCATCCATCAGTCCGGCCAGATGCTTGTCGAGGATGTAGCAAGGCCAGACCTTTTCGGCGTTGGGCGCGGCAAAGCACATATCCTGCGGGCCCAGCGTGGCCGCAAACCCCTCCACAAGCGCGGCCACTTTGGCGGCGCATGCTGCGTCGCCCGTGGTGCGGCCCATCCGCGCCAGACCGGAGATATACTGCCCCAGCGAGTGGCCTGGGACGAACCCGTCGCGCCCGTACCAGCCGCCCATGGCCGCTCCGGGAGCAGGCAAGCCGGCGCGTTCGCGATACACGCGGAGCAGCCGGTCGTTATCGAGCGCCAGGTAGGCCGCATGGATGCGGTCGTACTGCTCTTTGAGCGGCCCTCCGGTCAGCTGCGCCGCGCCATAATCGAACTCCGCAAGCGGTTCCGCACTACCGGCAAGCGCCGGCGCCGTTGTCCCGCCGGCCAGCGCAGCGGCGGCAGCGCCAGTCAGAAACTCTCTTCTCGTGACTCCGATTCCCATCCCTCTGCTCAATCCTGTCTGGCGGTATTCAGGCAGTACAGCACATTCCGGACCCCGGAATTGGCTAGCCAGCTTCTTATATATCAGACGACGCGAGAACGCCGATGTATGGGTAGGATCAGGAGAAGGCTTTGCCGGGAGCGCGCGTTTAATGTATCGCGGAGACAGCCTCTACGTTAATCGGGGCGCAGGTATGAAAGGATGGAGCGATGTGGACGCTCTTCCTGGTGATGGAACTGCGGCCCACGCCAAAAAAGCAGGCGACGCGCTGACCCGGTCGGCGCCACGGAGGGACACCATGGCTGAAAGCAAACCTGGAAAGAAGAGTGCGCAAGAGTCGGCCAAGAGCCGCAGGTCCGATGCGACGTTTACGGACGAAGAGCGAGCCGCGATGCGGGAGTACGTCCGGGAACGGAAAGCGGCGGTTCGCGGTCCGCGCTCGGACAAGGCCGATGGGGAAACGGCCGTGCTCGAGAAGATTAAGGCGATGGCGGCCCCGGATCGCGCCATCGGCGAACGGTTGCATGCGATCGTCCGGGCCGCTGCACCGGCCCTCGCCCCGAAACTCTGGTACGGGATGCCCGCATACGCAAACCAGGACGGCAACGTGGTGTGCTTTTTCCAATGCGCGCAAAAATTCAAGACCAGGTATGCGACGCTGGGATTCAGCGACAAGGCGCATCTGGACGAGGGCCGGATGTGGCCGACCGCTTTCGCGCTCAAGGAGTTGGGTGCTGCCGAAGCGGCGAGGGTCGGCGAGCTGGTCACGCGAGCGGCCGGCTGAAGAAATGGGCCATTTCAGGCCTTCAGAATTCTTCCGCCGGCAAGTCAACGGTGACCAGTTGCGACCGAAAGCTTCGCGTGCGGTGGCGGAACCTCAGGGCAGCCTTTGATTCGCTGCGGGATCGAAGTCCGTCTTGATTTGCCCGGTAATTTTAATGTGCACAGATTGGCTCGCCGTCGTTCCGCTCAACCCCAGGGCGGTCAGACGCACCTCGTAGTCTCCTGGTTCGGTCCAGGTGTGGCTGATCTCGCGGCCATCCTGCGTGGTGCCGTCGTCCAGGTTCCAGTGGTAGGCAACGACCGGATCGCCGTCCTTCCACGCAGCGCTCAGCGCCACCGGCTCACCGGAATTGCCGGCCTCGGGCACGCTGAGCGTGACCACCGGATCAGCCGCAGGAATGCTGGTGTCGATCAGCTTGA
The DNA here is from genome assembly GCA_963725975.1 of uncultured Acidobacteriaceae bacterium. Taxonomy (GTDB): domain Bacteria; phylum Acidobacteriota; class Terriglobia; order Terriglobales; family Acidobacteriaceae; genus Telmatobacter. The sequence continues at coordinate 572,717 of CAVSBA010000005.1, forward strand.
TCATCGTCACCGAATCAGGCGGCAGATCAATTTGGAGGCCGCCGGCTCCGTCCGGCTTGTAGCTCTTGCCGGTCAAGACATCTGCGGCGGTGACGCGCGCGCTATCCGCTATGCCAAGCTTCGAAAGCACAACCGTTCGGCTCGCAGGGTTGTCCGTCCAGTTGAAGACCGTCAGCATCTTCTGCCGCTTCGACTCATTGAGCAGAAAAACGCTCGGCTGCAGGTCCTTTTCCGCGTAGTCCATCAGATCCACGGGAACCGAGGCCTGCCCTAGTCGAATCATGTCGATGACATCCTGGTTCTTCACCAGCGCGAAGCGCTCCGGAGTCTTTTCCAGAGTCGGAAGATCGTCGCCGATCTCCAGCATCCCGCCCGAAACTGCGGCCAGTGCGATCGACACGCGCGCTCGATCCAAAGTCAGCGGCGCCTTGCCTTGGCTCACCTCATTATCAATCGTTTCCGCCGACAGCGAGAACGCATCGGGGTCGGAGATATAGAAGTTGCGGTTCATATAGTAGCGTGCCGCAATGCCGGTGGCTGCCTCTTTGCTGGCTCTAAACGTGTGGCCCGTGTCCTGCGAGATGCGCCCGTAATTCACGTAGCCCACCGGCGTCAGCATGGGGCTTCCATCTTTGTCCAGGTACACGTCGTTGCCGACCGTATCGCGGATGATCGCCAGCCCGATCTGCTGTGCCTGGAGAGCAGAGGTATTGGGCCGGTGGTGGTGGCCTTCCACTGCCGTATCATCCATGAAGTCCAATTTGAAGTAGTGAATTCCCCAGGTCTTGGCCATGGTGCTGTAGGTCTGCCGCAGATAATTCGCCGCTCCCGGGTTGGTCGTGTCCAGCACGTAGAGCCTGTCCGTCTCAACGGTCCCAATCTGAATCGGCTGTCCCGCCTCATTCGCCACCAGCCAGTCCGGATGATTCTCATAAACCCACGAGCGGCTGGAAACTTCAAACGGCGCGGTCCAGATACCCGGCAAAAGCCCCAGCCCATGGATCTTGTATTCCAGACTGGCCATGCCGTGCGGAAACAGCGTTGCATTGGGGGTCGCGTACTCGCCGCGGGCATACTGATAGCCCTCGTCGATGTGGAAGAGATCGTAGCCAAGCGGCTTCAGTTGTTCCGATAGAAAGTGCGCGTTGGTCTCTGCCGCGCCCTCATTCAGTCCAAAATAGTAGGCTGTCCAACTCCACCATCCCATCAGCGGAGGAGCAGATGTGCGGGCATGATGAATCTGCCGGATGAGTTTCCCGTAGGTTTCCAACTGCGCATGGTAATCGGAGCTGACGCCCATCAGCACGGGCTCCGACTGGAGGCTCTCACCCGCAGGCACCTCCACACTCAATTCCACCTGATCCGCGGGAGGGTCCGCGCGCAGTGAGTCGCCCTTCTGGACCTCGGTTGTGCCTGTGCTGTCTACTTCATACGCAGCCACGCTCGCATTCCCACTGGCACTCTTCGCAACATGCAGGCGCAGAATGGTGAGAAAGCGGTCGGCGCTCAACGCGCCAACAAACCAGCTCTCATGGCTCTGGCGGTTATAAATCAGCTGGCTGCCCATGCCGCGATGCAGTCCGTCCGGCGTACCCTCCAGATCGTAGATTCTCATCATCGGCCGGTCTTCGCTGAAACTATCGGAAAGCACGCGATCCTGCGCAGCCGGCCCGTTCAGGTTGACGATACTGCTGCCCGTCGCCTCCACGCTGCGAATCGCCTGGACTTGAATCGCGCTGCCCGTGTTGTTCTCGACCGTGACCTCAAGGTCGGCAAAGGGTTCTGCTGCGTAGGTGCGCAGCCGGTAGATCAGGTCCGGTTCGCCCTGCAAACCAGTAAACCTCACCTGCCACTCCGTGGCATCGCCAAGGTAACCTGCAGCGGAACTCTGCTGCACGGTGTGGTGTGGATACTGCGAATCCCGCACCCAGCGCCCGTCAATCTTGGCCGCAATGCCCGCCGTCAGTACCGGAGAACTGTCTTGCGAATCACTTATGCTGTAGCGCCCAGCCCCATCAACCGTCACACGCAGGGTATGCGCCTCAGCCATCACGGCTGGGGTGGTCAGTCCCAGCGTGCCCATTGCTATAGCCAGAAGTGGCCACACCGCTTTGCTCTTGAATGTGCGCTTCTTCACGGATCTCCCTATCGCAAACAGTCTTATGCGCTGTGCCGGACGAGGCATCCTGGCGCGAATGTGCTTACCGCATCATTGACAATGTGCTCAATAATCATACAAACCAATGGAAATGGAAAGGAAAAATTCATAAACGAGTAATGGGAGTGCTTCTCCGTCGATGGGCGCGCACAATCAGCGCGAATTCATTCGGCTCCCCATCTTCTCTCCGGTGATTCTATCCGGTGATGGAGTTCCTCTCTTTCACGGAATCAACGCAACCCGTGGCGGACGTTCCTTTTCGGCAAAAGCAATGGCAGCGTTCACTTCCTCGAGCGCGAACTTTGCCCCCACAAGCTCTTCAAAGGGATAGCGGCCGCTGGCCGTCGCTAAAAAGGCGAGTGCCGCTTCAAGATCCTCGGGGTTGTAGTTGTACACGCCTTGCACGCGAAGGAGACGCCGCACCATCTGTTCGACTGCCAGTTGCGCGGGGCGGCTTGGAAAAGTGGCGCCGGCCATCACCAAGCGCCCACCCATGCGCAGCAGAGTCACGCCCAGCTCCACCGATTCCGGGTATCCCGCAAATTCCAGGCCGGCATCGGCGCCTCGGCCTCCGCTTAGTTCCATCACCTTCGCCATGATGGCGGTGGGTGCCTCCGCGCTGTCCAGGGTAGCCGTGGCCCCGAATTTCAACGCTTTTTCGCGGCGTCGTGAGTCGGGTTCCAGGGCGATTATCTGCGCAGCCCCCGCGCATGCCGCCATGGCACAGGCCGTCAGGCCAAGCATTCCCGCGCCATGCACAACCACCACCTCGTTCTTCATCGGCCCGGCGTTGCGAAACACGGCGGCCACCGTCGCCGTGGCGCAATTGGCGGGACTGGCAATCAGGTCAGGAACGCTCTCGGGCACACGAAAGATCGCCGTACCCTCAGGCAGCCAGCAATATTCTGCCATGCCCCCAATCAAAGACCGCTCGGCGGTAATCTGCTCGTGTCCGAATTTGAAAAGATGTTCGCATTTGGGTCGCAGGCCACGCCGGCAATAAAAGCATTGGCCGCAGCTCCACACCATCGACCAGGTCACCCGATCGCCAATCTTCAGCGGCGAGCCGCGAAAATCGAGAGCGCCCCGCGGCCCGGCATCTGCAATTTCTCCAACCATCTCGTGGCCCAGCACACTCGGCACGGGCGAGTGACGGCGACCGAAATACGAGTGCAGATCGCTGCCGCAGATCGTGGTGCAGCGCACGCGCACCAGAATCTCGCTGCCCCTCAGTTCAGGAAGCGGAAACTCCCGGAGTGCCAGAGGCTCGCCCACCGCAGTGAACACGGCCGCGAGGGAAGTCTTTGCGTATTCGGCCATAACTTTTCGTGATCTCGCCCCGGTCGTTGATTTTCAACTCGAGGTTGACCAAGTATCCCCGTGTGCGATCTAGCGCCGTGTGCAATCCAGCGCCGTGACAAATAGCCTGGAATCTAGCCTGCCGGAAAGGAAGCGAACCTCTACATCAGTAAATCACCCCTAAACCACTCTACGTGAGGAGCTTAGGGGTGAATCCGCAACCAAACCGTCTTTTGGTGTCAATTAGAACGGAATATCTTCGTCGGAGATTTCGGCCGACTGTGCGTAATCCTCCTGGCCGGCCGGCGGACGTTGATCCATGCCCGATGACGAACTGCTGCCCTTGCTGTAGCCGCCTGCACCCTCTTCCCGCCCGGAGAGCAGCGAGAGATCGTTCACGACGATCTCAGTCCGGTAACGCTTCGCGCCCGTCTCTTTGTCGTCCCAACTGCGGGTCTGGATCTTGCCTTCGATGAAGAGTTTGGTACCCTTCTTCACGTAGTCGCGCACAATCTCCGCAGTGCGGCCAAAGGCGACAAGGTTGTGCCACTCGGTGCGGTCCTGCCAATTGCCCTGTGGGTCCTTCGTTCGGTCGCTGGTGGCGAGTGTAAAGTTAGCCACCAACATGCCGCCCGGCGTAGAACGAGTTTCGGGGTCCTTCCCCGTGTTGCCTAACAGAATCACTTTGTTGACACTCTTGGCCATGTCGCGCTCCTCAATTCCGACTCGATTCTGAAAGTATAAGCGTCCGGACACAAGGCTCGCGACGGCGCTGCTGCTATGTTCTCCGCCGCCTCCGCCTTTTCAACACTGTCAGCAGAGGGGACGACCTCACTAAGATTGCAAATCGTCAGTGCGCGCCGGCCACCTCCAGCATCATGCAGTCTCCGCGCCCTGTCTCGCACTGCAGCATATCCTCGCCGAGCAGATTCCATCCTACAAAGCCGGCAAATCTTCCGCCTGGAGACTCCTGCGGTGTCGGTGCCAGCCCCGCGCCTGTCTCCGCGTCGTAATCCTCGTGCATCGATCCCCGCTTCTCTACGTCCCTGGACAACACTCCCGCGAGAGAAACGGCCAGCCAATGCGACTCCGCAGTGAACCCATACCGGCGTAGCGCAATCCAATCCAGAAAGTTCGCGTTGATCCATAGCGGCCCGCGCCAGTTCGAGTAAGGATTGATGATGGCATCGTTGTTGTAGTCGGGATCGCTCTTGGCCAGGCTGCGAAACCCATACGGCGAGCGCATCTCAGCCTCGTTTAGCAGGTGCAGCCGGATCATTCTTTGTCCCGCCCTTTGTGAAAGCATCCCGTCCACCAGCGGCAGAAAATTGGACCACGCCAGCACTCGGACCACTGCTCCCGTATCGCGGCGCCGGTTCCAGAACATCGCATCTTTCGACGACCACAGGTGCCGCATGATCGCTTGTCGCGTGGCGAGCGCCTGGGCGCGATAGGCACGCGCATCCCTGGCATCTCCCAAATGCTCCGCCAGCACCGCCATCGCCAGGTACTCGCGCATTGCCCACTCCGACGCATCCACCGCGAGAATCGCGCTCGGGTCCTTGGGATCGTTTGTGAGGGCCGGGTTATTATCCGCCCCCGACTGCATGGCATTGGCCCAGAACCACAACCCCCATCTGGCGTCGAACTGCGTTCGCTTGCGATAGGCGAGTACCCGCTGCATCGCCGGCCACACCGGCCTCAGCCACTCGTAGTCGTTAAGCTGGTTGGCCGCCAGCAGCGCCCCCTGGGCGAGAAACGGCTTCATGGCAAACTTTCCGAAAATCGGGCGCGGACCCTGCGGCGTAATGCACCCGGGCACGTAGCCGTTCGCATCGGCAGAGGACGCAAAGCCCAGCACCCAGTCGCGCAAATATCTGGCATCTTCCGGGTTCTGGTTGGCCCAATGCGCGCCGATGAAGAAGCCATCCCAGTCCCACATTTGCTTGTAGTAACCCGCCGGAATCAGGTACGGATAGCGAATGTACCCATCTGCGGGTCGAATCGTCTGCGGGGCCAACCGCGCAAAATCTGAAGTCAGCCCTGCCATCAACGTATTCTCATCGGTCGTGGGGCTGCTTAGCTGCGCAGCATTGCGCAAACCCGCACATGCGAGCAGCGCCGTGAGGCAAATAACGCGGTTAAAGAGACAGCGAGTTAGCACCGTCGGGGGCCTCCCAGCCCTGCCCTGACCAACCCTGCCATGACCCGCCCTGCCATGATCTGAGCGGACGCTCTTTTCCTCAATTTCTTGTGGCGAAAGTATAAGCGCTCCGGCGCCCAATTCGCTCGGCCCCGACGATGACGATGTGGGTCACATGATGAACTGGCTCCAAGCCATGCGGTCGCGCACTCAGCCAAACGCCATGGTGGACCACGGCTTTTCTCATGCGCTGGTGTGCATCATGGCGGCCCAGTCCTATTGGAACGGCAAGCGCTTGTATTGGGATCCGGCAAGTGAACAAATTCTCGATTCTCGTGCATGAGGCCTGCGCACTCCCGCCGAACGGATCGGCGCATGTTGCCGAGCGGTCGACCCGCAGGCCTGCCGCGCCTCCCATTCGATTGAGGTGATGCAATCGGCGCAGATCTTCGACAATAGGGAAGTGATCGTTCTTCTAGCTGTTCTTTCCCTTGCCGCCTGGGTTTACCTCATCGGATTCCACGGCCAGTTCTGGCGCTCTTCGCCGGAACTGGCCGCCGCGGCCGCATCTGCAGCCGCCAAGGTGGTGGTGATTGTCCCTGCGCGTGACGAAGCCGCGCATATCCAGAGCAGCATTGGCTCACTGCTCGCCCAGGATTACCCCGGCGAATTTTCAGTACTGCTGGTCGACGACGGCAGCACCGACGGCACCGCCGCGTTGGCTGCCGCGCTCGGCGGAGGGCCGCGCTTCGAGATCATTGCCGGGCAGATGCTGCCGCCAGACTGGAGCGGCAAACTCTGGGCAATTCATCAGGGCCTTGCGCATCCCAATGCTCTCTCTGCCGACTACATTCTGCTCACCGATGCTGACATCGAGCACGCGCCGGGCCACCTCTCCTCGCTGGTCGCCATGGCTGAGTCGAACCACCTCGACCTCGTATCCGAGATGGTCCTCCTCCACTGCCGGACCTTGGCCGAGCGCGCCCTGGTTCCTGCCTTCGTCTTCTTCTTCCAGATGCTTTACCCGTTTGCCTGGGCCGCCGACCCCGGGCGCCATCTGGGCGCCGCCGCGGGTGGAACCATCCTGGTGGCACGCATGGCCCTCGACCGTATCGACGGCGTATCCAGTATCCGCAGCCAGCTGATCGACGATTGCGCTCTGGCCAGCGCCGTAAAGTCCAGCGGCGGCCGCATCTGGCTGGGCCATTCAACCCAGGCCCGCTCCATCCGCGTCTACCGTTCCTGGCGCGAGATCTGGAACATGATCGCACGCACTGCCTACGTGCAACTTGGCTGCTCACCCATCTTGTTGGTGGGCTGTCTGGCAGGCATGGGGTTGCTCTACGCTGCGCCACCGCTGTTTGCCATCTTTGCCCACGGAGTCGCGCGTCTGCTCGGGTGGCTCGCCTGGGCGGCCCTGGCCCTGGCCTTTCAACCCACTCTGCGCCGCTACCGCCTTACGCCGCTGTGGGGAGCGGCATTGCCTCTGATCGCCTTGTTCTACCTGGGCGCCACGCTAGCCTCTGCCGCCCGCCACCACGCCGGCCGCGGCGGAGGCTGGAAGAATCGTACCTATCCCGCCTCCTGATCTGCGCCCTGCTCCTTGCCGCCAACTTGTTTCGCTCACTCCCAATTGTGATTGGAGTGCGCCCATCCCAAGCTCAAACGGAAAGTTGCGGTTCAGGATTGGCCGGAACGGGAATGCCTGGGCTTGGGCACCCCATGAGTATGGCAATCCTGGCACTTGACCCAGTGGATATTGTGCTTGCTCGCGGGATTGGCATAAGTGGTGTCCATTTTTTCCACCGCCCGTCCGCAGTCGGACATGGCCGGATGACAGGTGGCGCAGGAGGCCTGCGTATTCTCGCTATGACCATCGTGGCAGGCCAGACAGCTGATGCCTTCATGAACACCGAGCGGGGTGCGGTCGTCGCCCGACCCGGCCTGCGCGCCCCAATGGTTCAGCGCTGCAGCAGAGGTCGCTTCGGGCTGGCGCGGAGCATGACACTGATAGCAGAGGGCCTGGCGCTGGTCGGGGCTGATGGTTACCAGGCGCGCGCCGTCAAAGAGCTGAGGGAGGGGAAGTTGATCAACGGCGAAATGCATCTGCTCGCGCCGGTCGAAGAAGGCCAGCGACTCGCCTGCCTGCGCTCCCGCCACGGAAAAGCGCGCAGAGGGTTTGGTTTCCGGCTGGCCCTGGCGATGGATCCAATGACAGGACTGGCAGGGAATTGTCGGGTCAGCGGCGAAGGCGGAGCGCACAATCCGCCATGGACCCTTGAGGCTCTGGGGCTGCACGATGTCGCGAATGGACCCACCGAAATGCATGCCGTGGCAGCGGAAGCAGTCATCCATCAGGCGGCGCTCTCCATTGTGCTTTGAGTCGGTGAAGATTTGCGCATACGTGGCGCTGTGCGGTCCGGCGTGCCAGGTGGCGTATTCGTGCTGGTGGCAGGTCTGGCAATTGGCGGTCATGGCGACTACGTCCACGTCGCGCAGGCGAATCGCCTCCGGCAGGTGGCCGCTCAGATGGACAACGGTGTGGCGCAGTTTGGTTGCGAGGCTGGTGGAGTGGCAGTCCTGGCAGCCGACGTTGCGGTGCGAAGCAGCGTGGATGGCGCCTGTGTAATCGGCCATCTCATGACAGTCGGCACAGGCGGCGCCGTGCTGCGACGTGTAGTAATACGCTGTCCCGCCCACCGCAGCAGCAGCGCAGAGCGCCAGTGCGCCCAAGGCAAGTGCGACGAGTCCAAGAACCCGTTTCACGATTTGAATCCTGTGCCCTTCCATCCGCGCAGCAACGCGTCGGAAGCGTAGTAGGCGATGGCCATAATGGTCAGCGCGGGGTTAAATCCCCCGTTGGTTACATGCACGCTGCCGTCGATCACGAACACGTTATCGACATCGTGCAACTGGCAGTGCGGGTTCACCACCGAAGCGCGCGAATCGTTGCCCATGCGGCAGGTTCCGGCCTGGTGCTGGCCGGCAGAGATCATCTGCGGGTGGGAGTTCATGCGCGCGGTGTGGATGGCGCCGGCTTCCTTGAGCCAGGCTTCGGCTCGTACCGCCTGGACGTCTCCGATTGCGAATGTGTGCGGATGAGAATTGCCTTGGAGGCGCGCCACCGGCACTCCCCATTTGTCCTTGACCGCCGGGTCCAAAGTAACGCGGGCCTCAGCCGTGGGAATCTGCTGCGTCGGGCCCATCACCACAATCGTGCGCCGATGCCAGGCCCGCATGGCCTGCTTGTGCTCCAGGCCCCAGCGCGGCGTGCCCGGCGGAAGTCGATCGACCGTGTGAATGGGCAGGCGGATGAATTCATTGGCCAGCATGCCTCCGCCGCGCAACCCCGGAGTGCCGTGATTGTAATCGCAGATCGCAATGCTGGCGCCGGGACCGATGTCGTCGTAGGTCTCATGGTCAAAATAGCCGAGCGCCCCGGTATAGAAATGGCCTTGCAGATTTCGTCCCACTTGGTCAAAGCGGTTTCCCAGGCCATCGGGGAAAAGGCGGCTTTTGGAGTTGAGCAGAAGGCGCGCCGATTCGATGGCGCAGGCCGACACCACCACCATGTCGGAGAGCTGTTGCTGCAGCTTTCCGGCTTGGTCGAAGTACTCCACACCGCGCGCTCGGCCGCGCTCGTCCATCAGGATTTCCCTCACCGTGCAGCGCGTGCGCAACTGGCAGTTGCCGGTGGCTAATGCCTGGGGAATGACGGTGTTTTGCGAGCCGTTTTTAGCGTCCACTTCGCAGGCAAAACCCACGCACCAGCGGCACCGCATGCACGGACCGCGATCGTTGTAGGGGACGGTGTTGCGCAGCATGGGAATGGCAAACGGGTGCAGGCCCAGGCGCCGCGCGGCCGGCTCCAGAATCGCCCATTCGCGGTTGGCAGCAAGCGGAGGCATAGGCAAGCCCCGCCGGCGCGGCCCATGAAAGGGGTCGGGTGCGCAATCGCCGGAAACGCCAATCTCGTATTCAGCTTGATCGTAGAACGGCTCAAGATCGCTGTAGCCGATGGGCCAGTCCTCCAGAGAACTGCCCGGCGGCGCGCCATAGGTGGACTTCATGCGAAAATCCTGCGGCATGTAACGCCACGCCTGGGCGCCGTAACTCAGGGTTCCCCCGCCCACGCAGGCCGCATTGTTCTGGTAAGCGCCCTCACTGGGCCGCACCGTCCGTGGGATGCCGCCGGCATCTACCACCACCCGCGGATAGCCCGAGTCTTCCGGGCCGAAGGCATTGCCCAGCACCGTGGTGCGCTGGTTGCGCAGATCGTCTTTGCGGCAGTCGGCCGGCGTGTACCAGGGGCCCCGCTCCAACAGCACCACGCTCAAGCCGGCGCTGGAGAGCTGCTTGGCTACGATGCCGCCTGCGGCGCCAGCGCCCACAACGATGGCGTTGACGCGATTCATGAGCTGGCCTCTTTGGTCAGGTCGTACTGAGCGCGGCCGCGCAGCGGCGGCTCGGCCAGCCCCAGCATGCGCCAGCTTACGGCGTCACGATTGCCGCCGTGCCGCGGCGAACCGTAATAGCCTTCCATGGTATGTTCACGCACAACTTCAAAGAAGTCACCGTAACGCTCGGCCAATGCTGACGTTACTTGCTGCCGTACCGCAGAGGTAGCCTGGGCCAGCGGCGCGCCGCATAACTCGCGACTCACGCGGTCGGCGCTCTCCAGCCCCGATGCGTAGGCGCGCCGATGACGGCGGTAGGGACCCATGAGCTGGCGGTCGATATAAGTAACCACACCGGCTTGCGACGCGCTGGGATAGTCGTCGCCAGGAATAATCTCATCCGCGAGCACGGCCAAGGTCTGGGCCTGCGCATGGCTCAGAACCTGCCATTGGCCACTGCTGCGCAAGCCGCAGGCAGCGATGCAAGTTGCGCCCGCGGCTGCCGTTCCGGCCAAAAAGTATCGTCTTGACAGCATTCGCAATCCTGTTCAAAGGAAGCGAATTGATGTTCGACTTTTGTGCGGAAGCTTTCCGTGACGTCAATCACGTAGATAGTGGGAGGGCACTGCCCCCGCAATCAGACGCGATTGAACGACCACCCGCTGCAGGCGAGTGGCCGGTGAATGGGAAGTGATCGTTGACCCGGATCATCCCTTGCTTGGTGCAGTACCTGGCGTCTATTTCAATACCGGCAATCCTGCCAGCGCCATGGCGACCTCTTCCGCCGGATAGTCATAATTCTGCAGTTTGCCGGCGTGGTAGTCGATGTAGGACTGCATGTCGAAGTGGCCATGGCCGCTGAGCGAAAACAAAATCGTGCGCTCCCTGCCTTCTTCTTTTGACTCGAGCGCCTCGCGGATGGCGCCTGCAACCGCATGGTTCGCCTCCGGGGCGGGAATAATGCCCTCCGCTCTTGCAAACTGTACGCCTGCGGCGAAGGCATCGAGTTGGTGCACGCTCATGGCCTCGATCAGCCCCAATTCTTTAACGTGCGAGACCAGCGGCGCCATGCCGTGATAGCGAAGACCACCCGCGTGAATTCCCGGCGGGATGAACTTAGAGCCCAGCGTGTGCATTTTGACCAGCGGCGTCAGGTGCCCGGTATCGCCGAAATCGTAAGCGAACTTGCCCTTAGTCAGGCTCGGGCACGCCGCCGGCTCGACAGCCACCACCCGCGCATGGCACTTGCCGTGAATCTTGCGGCCCAGGTAGGGAAACACCAGCCCCGCAAAGTTCGACCCGCCGCCCGTGCAGCCTATGATCACGTCCGGCTCCGCATCGGCCAGGGCCATCTGCTCCTGCGCTTCGAGGCCGATCACCGTCTGATGCAGCAGCACGTGATTGAGCACGCTGCCCAGCGCATATTTTGTCTGTGGATCTTTCGCAGCCACTTCGACCGCTTCACTGATGGCGATGCCTAAAGAGCCATTGGTCTGCGGATACTCTTCGAGAATGGCGCGTCCCACCTCTGTCTCTGTGCTTGGGCTGGCCGTTACCTGGGCGCCAAAGGTCTCCATCAAAGCGCGACGATAGGGCTTCTGGTCATAACTCACGCGCACCATGTAAACCTTGCACTCCAGCCCGAACATGGCGCACGCCATCGCCAGCGCGGAACCCCACTGTCCCGCGCCCGTCTCCGTGGAGAGGCGCTTGGTGCCTTCCATTTTGTTGTAGTAGGCCTGGGCAACGGCGGTATTCGGCTTGTGACTGCCGGCAGGACTCGCACCTTCATATTTGTAGTAAATCTTCGCCGGCGTATCCAGCGCCTTTTCCAGCCTGCGCGCGCGAAACAGAGGCGAGGGCCGCCACTGCGCATACACCTGCCGAACCGGATCTGGAATTTCGATCTCCCGCTCTGTGCTCACTTCCTGCAGGATCAGGGACATGGGAAACAACGGGGCCAGATCGTCAGGACCTAAAGGCTGCAACGTCCCAGGATGCAACGGTGGCGCCGGCGGAGCGGGAAGGTCGGCGGCAATGTTGTACCAGGCGCGTGGAATGCGATCTTGGGGCAGGTTGTACTGAACAGTATCCATGCCCGGCATTGTATCAATCGTCCCGCAGAGCTGGCCGTGGGGAAGCACACAAACCATGGCCCTCCAGGCTGCGCGGAAATTGCGGAGCGCAGCCCGTTCTGGAGCACCTGCACCTTAATACCCATAGGCCCTAAGTAGATTTGTCGGCGAGCGCATAACGGAAGTCGCAGTGGGTGGCCCCCTGAAGGATGGTCTGCGTGCGTTCGAGACGAATTGCGGAGTTATAGCCTTCCACGAAGGCTGCGTCCCTGCTGCATGAGAGAGCTGCGCCCAATTCTTCCAGGCCAAGCTCGCGGTACATCTCGGCGTATTTGCAGCGCACGATGTCAAAGTCGAAATGGGCCGCATTTTGGTTGATGACTTTCAGCTCCAAGGCGCCGTCTCGGCTCCACGGCTCTACAGCCTCGCCGTAAGTCTCCATGCTGGTGCTGCCAAGCTGCTCCGCAAGTTCGGCACCTTGGCGGCGTGCAATCTCTACGACGGCCTGGCGCGTGATGTCGAGCACGGCTTCTCGGCCGAAAGCATTTCCCAGAGCTTCCAATATGGGCGCCAGAATGCGCGCTTCAATTTCCCGGCGGCGCAAAACGCCAATTGCATTGAGCTCAACATCGCTGCTCATGTACTCTCCCTTTTGCCGATCGTGACCCACGAGAAGTCGTCATAGAACATTCTGCCGGGCATCTCGCATAGAGAAAACCCGGAGAACACCTCTGGCAGCCGCTTCGGGCGGCCGGTTCGCCTCAAATCTCTATCCAACTCCTCCACGTCTTGTATTGCTCAAGACTGACTGTGCTTGTGGTAGCCAAATAGTGGCTGGTGCAAGCGCCCAAGCCTTCGGTTACCCACTTCAAGCGCCACATCTCCGTCTGACTCGGATGAGGCAACGCACCCACCGTTGATATGCCGTTAGGGTCCACAGCAAACGAGGTGTCGAGAAGCTTCGTTGTATCTCCCATACGGCTAACTTCCAGACGCCCTGACACAGGCTTCAGTGTGTCATTCACTACAACTACCTTGTGTACCCCTTGCTCCTCTTCGCAGCAAATGGCCTGAACGTCTTGCTGCACGCGCTGAATGTAATAGAACGCGAGCTTTCTGGTGTTGTAGTAATCCACGATGGAATCGGAAAGGATTGGCCATCCGTCGCGAAGATTCCACCATAGAATGCCTTCCTTGACACCTTTCTGTTGACGAAACAACTCGACGAAGAACTTCATGGCTTCAGCCTGGGTGATCTGGGATGCCAGTATGAACTCATCCAGATCATCTGGAACGGTACCGAAGAAGGCGGCGATCTGTTTGATCATCAGATCGTTTCTTCCCACGGTGCTTTTATCGTCCGGACGAAAGCGGACGGATTTGGTCAGCCATTCATCGTTCCATTCACGGCCCTTTACCCACGGCTGCACAAACTCTGGATCCATCATCCGTTCGAGCGACGATCGTGCGGGACACCCGTGGTATCCAATCTCGCTGACAAAGTGCGCAGGCGATTGAGTGTAGAACGGCGCCTTGAAGTACCCGCGAGGACCCCAGAGATGGACCTCCGGCATGGAATCCACGTGATTGCCCGCGGCAAAGACGGCGGGGCTGTGATAGGGCGAACTTGGCAGATAGGCGCGATGCGGATCCATTTCCCGCAATACACCCGGAATGGTTTCGCGGGTGCTGAGATCCTGATTCGGATCAATATGCGTCTCCCCTCGCTTGGTTAGCCAGTTCCGGGAGTCGTCGCACTCATTGTTACCGCACCATAGGGCGAGAGAAGGATGGTTGCGCAGGCGCGGAATGACCATTCTTGCTTCTTCTTCGATGGCCTGCAAGAATGCCTTGTCCCTGGGGTAAACGGCGCAGGCCATGGCAAAATCCTGCCACACCATAATGCCCGCCTCATCGCATTTGTCGAAGAAGCGATCTTCGGGATACACGTTCCCACCCCAGCAGCGAGCCATGTTGCAGTTCAGTTCAATCATCAACGGAAAGACGCGGTCTAGGTGATCGGCATCGCGGCTGTGCAGTCCATCCAGACAGCTATAATCGGCGCCCTTGATGAAAACGTGCACACCGTTCACGGCGAAACCAAATTGGCCTTTGCCATCTGCATCGAGGAGGTCCGTCCGGTCCAGCTCAATGGTGCGAATGCCCAGCCGGTTAACCTGACGGTCCACGACCCTCCCATCGCGGCCAAGCAATGTCACAGCTGCTTCATAGAGTGGCTGTTCGCCATATCCGCGCGGCCACCAGAGTTCGGCATCATCCAACGAGAGGTCCTGCTGCCCACCCGGCAGTCCTGCGGCAGTTTCAAAGCGAGTTGCTATCTTGCCATTACGACGCAAAACGACTTCTAATCGGTATTTGTCTTTGTCGGGAAGGCCTTCGATATTCCAGGCGACAGAAACCGTAGCCTTGCGCCCTCTCACATCCACAGTGCGCGTGAACCAGTACACACTCGACAGACGAACCGGACGGCTCCATTCCAGGGATACATCTTTCCACAACCCCGCGCTCACGATGCGCGGCATAATATCCCACCCGTACATATGCGGAGCCTTGCGGATATGCAGAGACTCCCAATGCCCGTCGCTGGCGTGCTCCCAATCCGAGCGGGGAGCAGCGAGACCGGCCGGTACTGCCGGATCGATGCGCACCAATACCTCATTCACCTGGTCTGGCAGCAGGGATGCTGATCCATCGAAGCGCTGAGCTACCAGCATATTGGCAGACTTGCCCACCTGATTGCCGTTGAGCCAAACGGTGCCCAGGCAATCCAGACCTTCAAACACCAGTTCCGGCTTCTCTCCGGGTGCTCCGTGTCCAGCTTGAAAAGTGCGCCGGTACCACCACTGATAAGACTCTAAATTGAGCGCCTGCAGCACGCGATTGCCTCTCTCAAGAGGTTCAAGCTTTCCCGCGGCAACCAGGTCCAGTTCGACGTTTCCGGGAACTTTCGCAGTAATGGTGGCCCAGTTTGCCGGAGGAGATGTTTGCGGCAGGTCAAGCGGAGCAACGGGACATGGTCCATACGTGAGGCTCCAGGTGCCATTGAGGTCGATACTCTGTCCGCCAGCCTGATCAGGCAGGGCACCGTTTTCGTCGCTGGAGCCCAGCGAGAGCGCAGTCTCGGCCAGCAAGCCTGGCGCGAAAGTGGCAATCAGCCAACAGAAGCAAGGAAGGGTGAGAATCCTGCGGCGCGTGAACGATCTCACCGAGGTGGTATCACAGGAAAACATCGGTCTCCTTCATCGAAACCATCCGGTTTCGCCTCTGGCAATGACTGCCGGCGAATCGCCCCGTATGTTCTCGCTTTCGAGGGAACTGCAACCCGTGCAAACCCCAGTACAAAGATACGGCAATCATCCGAATGGCAGGAAAGTTGCGCGGCCGGTGTCTGGTGCGTAGGGCGTCGATGAGGAGACGTGCATTACCCCAATCGGCGAGTGGAGGCCAAAAATGCGCCCCAAACAACGAACGGCCCATGCGTGCCGGTCGCCGTGGGGCTCGCGGAGCGCATGGGCCGTTGTAAGCCGGCATCGAACCTTAGCGCCAGTAGTAATAACCGCCGCTCATATAGTACGGACGATAATAGATCGGCGGATAGCCGTAAGCCGGATAGCCGTAGGGGGCGTACCCGCGCCGGTAGAGGGTGGGGCCGCCGGGATAGAGTCCTTGGGCGAGGCGCGCGGCCTCCTGTGGACTGACCGGGTTCACGGTCACAGGAGTCGCGAGGTGGAAATCCACCAGGGCTTCGGCGGGAATCCAGGCACGTGGCCCGGAACTGGCCGCGGAGGCCGCGGTTCCGGCAGCGACGCCGGCGCCGGCGCCGACCGCGCAGCCCACGCCGCGCCCCACAGCGCAACCGATGATGGTGCCCAAAATGCCGCCGCCGATGGCATTGCCTGCCGTCTCACCCGCCTTGTTGGGGCTCTTCACCTTGAACACGTCGCTCTGCAGCGGGTAGGTCCGGCCGCCCAGATCGAGCGAAGTAAGCGTCAGGGCGAGTTCGGAATGTCCGGCCAGCTCGCCTGCCTTTTTGACCTCCGAAATGACGCCATGCACGGTCGCGCCGCGCGGAATCGCTAACACGCCGCCCACGGCAACATCCTGAATGACGGTGAATTGTACCGGAGTACCGTCCTTGGCCCTCTTGCTGTCGACCGGCTCAGAGGTGCGCACCTGCACCAGTGCTCCCTGCGGTACGGTGACTGGGCCCCTGGCCGGTTCATAGGCCGGGCCGGGCTGCGAATAGGGCTGCTGACCGTTAGGCTGCTGGCCGTAGCCATACTGCGGCTGTTGCCCGTAAGGCGGCTGCTGGCCATATTGCGGCGGAGGCGGCGGAGGCGGCGGATAGGGAGAATACTGCGGCCGGGCCAGAGGATAGGGTGCTGGATATTGCCCCTGGTCCGGAGCAGGTTGAGGGGGAGCTGCGTTGGCCTGCCCATTGTCGGGCGCCGGGGAGGCTTCCGGGGCGGGCTCAGTCTGCGGCGCAGCCTGCGACTGGTCCGGCGCCGGCTCTTCATTCTGGTCGGGCAGATTTTCAGCCTGCGCGGCGGCCGCGGGGTTGCCGATGGTCAGATTGTTCTGCACCTTGGTGACGCCCTGGACGCCGGTGGCGATAGAGCCTGCGAGATCCTTCGACGCCTGCGTGGAGACGGTGCCGGAGAGAGTGACCTCTCCCTGGATGGTTGCAGCCGTGATCAGGTCGTCCTTGAGCGCTTGCGATGCGTCAAGGGCATGCACCACGTCCATCTCGATCTGCCCATCGCTGCGCTGGCCGGGATTTGTGGTGGCGACATTGGCGGCGGCTGGGTCGGCCTGGTCCTGCGCCGGCGCGCCCGAATCCTGGGCTGCGGCCAGGCAAGCGCAGAGCATCACCACCCCAAAACCTGCCATGACCTGCGGGATCATTTTTCTATGCGTTGCACGATTCATTGCCTTGTCTCCCCGAGCTGTTGCTCGATTCCTGCCGGCAGTAAGCCTGAAGACAGGACCAACTCCATTCGACTAGATGCCGCCGGTTGCTCTTGGGTTTAGACTATTTTCGGAAGCACCTGTCACATAGCTGAGAACCCGAAGCGCAGAAAAAAGTTCCGCGCGCCGGCGAGCGGGCTCATTCGGACAAGATACAGATTCTACAGGCGAACGGCTTAATCGTCGCGGAGATTACTTGGCCCGTGTCATGCGATTGACGCGGGTTTCCCCGGTTTTGCCGGGGGGCGTTGCAGATTGACAGTTGCTGGAGTTCATCCAGGAAACTCCGAAAGCTGATCGAAACTCCGAAGGCTGATCCGACAAACACACTCAAGGAAAATCCGGGAGGGCTCTGGCGGCGATGTCCTCCCTTGCGCCGCTCACCTCCGCCGTCACTTGACTGGCTCGCGCCCCGCTCTGCTCTAATGTCCACGGCGGCGCGGCGGGTTGGGAGACCCGCACGAAAGCCGGTCAGAAGAAGACCTTTCATGGCGAATCATCCTGAAATTCCTCCCGTTCCCGTGACATCACAGCCAGGCGGCGCACAATCGCTGCCCGCTCGCGCCATCCGTATCATCGGTGTTCCGCTCGACATGGGCGCCAGCCGTCGGGGTGTCGATATGGGCCCGTCGGCGGTGCGAGTTGCCGGCATTGAAGCGCGGCTTGAAGCTCTCGGCCACACCGTCACTGACGGGGGCAACATTCGCGTTGAGATTGTCGAGACCCAAGCCGTGGGCAACAAGAATGCCCGCTACCTGAAGGAGATTGCCGAAACCTGCACCCGCACCGCTGAAGCGGTAGTCGCGGCACTCGAGGCGGGCGCAACGCCCCTGGTGCTGGGCGGCGATCATTCGCTGGCCGCCGGCTCGGTCTCCGGAGTGGCGGAATTCTATCGCCGCGAAGGAAAAAAGATCGGTCTGGTGTGGATCGATGCCCACTCCGACATCAACACCCCGGAAACGTCACCCTCCGGCAATGTGCATGGCATGCCGCTGGCGGCGCTGCTTGGCCTGGGCCCGGGGAAGCTGAGTAACATCTTCGGCTTTGCGCCCAAGGTGGCAGCCGAGAATACGGTGCTGATCGGCGTGCGCGACGTTGACGCAGCGGAGCGCGAAAATATCCGCCGCGCCGGGGTGGCCGAAGTGTACACGATGCGCGATATCGACGAGCGCGGTATGCGCGCGGTGATGGAAGAGGCGCTGCGCGCGGCGGGGCGCGGGACGGCCGGATACCATGTGTCGCTCGATATGGACTGGATCGATCCGGAGGAGGCGCCCGGAGTGGGAACCCCGGTGCGCGGCGGCGCAACCTATCGCGAGGCGCACCTGGCCATGGAAATCATCGCCGATCACGGCCGCATGCTCAGCTTCGAGATCGTTGAGGTGAACCCGGTGATCGACGAGCACAATCGAACTGCTGACCTGGCCGTGGAACTGGCCTGTTCCGTCTTCGGCAAAAAGATACTGTGAGACCGCGCGCTGTTCCGGGCCGTTCCGCGTTGACGCCACCTGCTCTGCTGGTAGAGACTGAGTGCGCACACGTGTGCACCGGGAGCGGTCAGGATGGCGGATAAGAACGGCGACGAGACTGCAAACCCGCATCCCCGCGACGCGCAGCGTAGCCCGCATCAGCCTTCGATCAAAGACATCGCGCGTCTGGCACGCGTCTCGCACCCAACTGTTTCACGTGCCCTGCAGAACAGTCCCCTGGTGAATCCGCAGACCGCGGCCCGCATCCGCCAGATTGCGGCCGAGACCGGTTATCGCGCCAGCGCCGTGGCCCGCGGCCTGGTTACGCGGCGCACCCGCACCATCGGCCTGGTCGTCACGACGGTTGCCGATCCATTCGCCAGCGAGGTGGTTTGCGGCGTTGAGCAAATTGCCAACGACCACGACTATGCGGTCTTTCTCGCTGACTCCCAGGCCGATCCTGAACGCGAAAGAAAAGTGGTGCAGTCCCTGGCGGAACGGCGTGTGGACGGCATTATTGTTACCTCTTCGCGCGTCGGCGCGCATTACGTGCCCCTGTTGCGCGAGATGAATGTTCCCATTGTGCTGGTGAACGACCAGTACCCGGGCGATTTCGTCCACTCCATCATGATCGGCAACCGCGGCGGAACATGCGATGCCACCGCGCATCTCATCAATCTCGGACACCGGCGCATAGCCTACATCGGCGACAAGTTCGGCTACCAGTCGGACACCGAGCGCTTTGCCGGTTATTGCGCAGCGCTGGAGGCGGCGCAGATTCCTTTTGCGCCCCAGCTTGCTGTTCACGGCGACGGTATGGCGGCAGCGGCCGGAAGGGCCATGGACGAGCTGCTTTCGCTGGCAGATCCGCCCACCGCCGTGTGCTGTTACAACGATATGTCCGCGCTGGGCGCCATGCACTCCGTCCGCACCCATGGCCTGCGTGTGCCGGATGACATTTCCATCACCGGATTCGACGATTTGTTTTTTGCGGCGTACCTCGACCCACCCCTTACAACCGTGCGTCAACCCATGCGGCGGATGGGCCAACTGGCAATGGATTGTCTATTCAAGCTCATGTCCGGAAAAGAATCTGTGGCCCAGATTCACCTTGAAGCGGAGCTGGTGCTGCGTGGCTCCACGGCCACGGTGCGGACGGCGTCCCGTTCCTGACAAGCCGCATTGGTGCCGGCGAGGGGCTGAAAGGAATTCGAGAAGGAATGCCCGATGCAAAAAGCAGCTTTGAAACCCTGACGCCGCTGCGTGTCTACTGTGCGGAAAGCCCCATTCTGCCCGCAGTGCGCAAACCGGAACACGTGGACCAGGCGATCGCTGCACGAGGAAAAATCATCTATCTGCTCACCGGTGATCCGGAAAACTGTGAGTCGATGATCCAAAGAATTGCCAGCGCGGGCAAGCTGCCGATTCTCAATCTCGATTTGCTCAATGGATTCTCGCGTGACAAATTTGCGGTGAATTATCTTAAGCGGGTTGGTGCGCGCGGCATTATCTCCACGCACCTGGATCCGCTGCGTCATGCTTTCTCCATCGGGCTGTACGCCATTCAGCGCACCTTTTTACTCGATAGCGGAGCCATGGATACCATCAGCAATCAGTTGAAGAATACGCCCGTGCACGCACTGGAGATTCTGCCCGCGCAAGTAGCTCCCAAGATGCTGGACCGCGTGCACGCCATCAACCCAGAGTTGCCCGTGGTGGGCGGCGGGCTGATTCAGACCATGAAAGAAGTGGAAGAGCTGCTGGCAGCGGGCCTGAGCGCGATTTCGACAAGCAAGCCGGAGATGTGGATTCAGTAAGGCCGGGAACAAGGCAACGAGGCGACCCGCCCAGGCATCTTCGACGGAATATTTTACGAAATTTCAGTCACTAACGTGCGACGTTATAAATCCTCGTCTGCTTGTTGCCTCGGTCCCTGTCATTCTGAATCGGGATTGGGCAAAATGATATCCCGGATCATGGAGTTCATCTCTGCGCAAGCAGCGATAAATTGCCGCAGTGTGCGCCGCGTGGATCCGAAGGTATCGAACTCGGCGGGCGTAAGGCCATCTTCGGTATACGCGCGGTCGAAGTCGGGAAACTTCTTGAGCAGTGTGTCCACAATCTTGGGGTCCACGGGATTGTCGATGCGCGACATGACTTCGATATCGCTCTGGTTGTAGCGCTTCTGCCACGAGCAGGGCGGGGAAATGACGACATCGCCGCCGATGAACTCGCTCCAATGCATGTGATTGCGAAAGGCTGCCGAGAGCAGGCGCAGCCGGTAACCGCGCTCGCGATAAATCTTGTAAGCCTTCTTGAAGACGGCCACGCCCGCCCATTCAAGATAACCGGGATCGACGGAGAGATTGTGTTTTTCAAGCTGGACTTTGAGCCAATCGTCGAGCCTGCCCACCATCAGCGTGCACACCGGCCCCATGGTCGAGATATCCAACCCCTCGGCTTCGCGGCGTTTCAGGCCCCGCTCAACCGCCTCAGCCACGGCAATGGCCTGCGGCAGCGTAAAGCTCACCGTGGCATTGATGCTGACGCCCCGATAGGTCGCCTCTTCCATGGTCGCGAGCCCGGCGCTGGTGGCCGCGATCTTCACAATCATGTTGGGTGCAAGTTGGCTGAAGTGCAGAGCCTGAGCCAGCATCGCATCCGCATTGCGGAAGTTGCGCGGATCAGTCTGAATCGATAACCGCCCATTGCGTCCGTGCTCGCGATCAAAGACCGGCTTCAACAACCGTGCGGCATTGGTTGAAATCTCTTCAACGATTTGCCACGAAATTTCGTCCTCCGTAGCGGTGGGACGGGTTGCGGCCAACTCAAGAATGCGCGGCTTCCACGTGGCCATCTCTTTCTTCAACACCGCAACCACGATCACCGGATTGCAGGTCGCGCCGACGGCGCCATGCTCGATGGAATAAGTAAGCTCTTCAATGGAGGCGGAGTCGTTCCAGAGGCAGGTGGGGGTGGTTTGGGTCATCTGGAAGAGCGGGCTTTTGTACTTTGCGAGAGCTGTTGGCACGGGTGCCTCCGGGTTATGCAAACGTGTGCAATCAAACGCTAACACCTGCTACCAGCCAGGTCAAGGAGCCGGAAGGGCCGGCGGCTTAAATTGCTCTTCCGCAACAGAAGCCGCGCCCAGACCGGCGAAAAAATGTTGAATCGAAGAGTCAGCTCACCCAGAATTGTTGAGCCGCGAGAAAAATCTTTGGCCATTTGGAGCATTGATTCTGAGGCCTCACCTCTAACACTCACTGACCGTAAATGAGGAGATAGAAAGCGACGATGCGAAACCTCCGATAGAACGGGGCATTGGGCGGCGGATTGGGTATCGCTTCGCGTTTCCCGGTGACCAGGAAGACTTCGTGATTGGCCCGATCCAGTGCCATGGTGCGTGCACCATCTTGCGTCTTCACGTTTTCGACCACGTGGAAGGCGGTAGGCGAATCCTCGTGAATCACCGTCAAATCTGCGCTCTGGCCATTTGAAGCAAAGGCGTAACCGGTCCCCGGATCGAAGCGGGTCGCGTCGACGCCCTGGCCGATGGGCTCGGTGGCGACCACCTTGCCATTATCCGCATTCATGATGACCATGAGGCCGTTGTGGCATCCGGAAAAGAGAAGATGGTGCCTGGTATCGATGGCGAGGCCGCTAGCATGTTCACCCGGCGCCAGTTTCCATCGATGCGTGATCTTCAAGCTGCTGGAGTCGATCTCGACAATCTCACTGGTGGATGCGATGTTGTCGTAAACGTGGCCGCGGCCGTCGGCGACGGGGAATTCTGGGTCGCCGCCCAGCGCAATGGTCCCGACCACTTTTCCAGTCTTGGCGTCAACCACGGTTGAGGTGTGGGAATCGCCGTTGAAGGTGAACACCCGCTTCGAGTAAGGGTCGTACACGTCACCGTCAGCGTCGGGATCAGTCGGCGCCGAGCCGATGACCTGCAGAGTCTTCAGGTCAAAGATCCAGAGCTTGGCTGCAGCTCCGTCGGTGACGAAGCCGCGATTCAATTCCGGCGCTAGGACCACGCCATGAATTCCTTTCATCCCACCGATATTCCCCACGATCTTGCCGGTGGCTACGTTGACCACAACGACGTGATCCCCGTGGGTAATGAACAGGCGGTCGGTTCCCGGCTCGAATGTCATGTAGTCCCAAAAGCCATTGCCCGGAATTGAGACCGTCTTCAGGAGGTGGTACCCGGAGGGTCCCGCCGCACCTGTCGCCGCGTCCGCGCCCGGGCGACTGGCAGAAATCGCGCGTGCACTGGCTCCCGCGCCAACAACCAAGGCACCGGACAGAATCACTCCTCCGAGAGACCTTGTAAAGCTGAATGCATGTTTCATGTTGCACACCGTCCTGAAAGGTATTTTGGATCGGTCGACCAAAAGCAGGATCGATGATACTACGCACGGTTGGCGTTGCAGAGGCATTGAATTCCCGTCACAATTAGGCAGTTGACAGAGGGCCAGCAGGAGGAGGAAGATCGTTTAGATAATGCACACGTGTGCAGCTACATCCTGAATTTGTGCGCTATTCCGGCATTCCTTGGTCCGGTAGGAGCTTACGTGAGCAAATTAACCAATGAGTACGTGATTCGCCCCGAAGCCTTTGAGAATCGCATTGAGAGCTTCGGCTACGAATATCTCTCCTTCCAGACACGCAAGCTTGCAGCCGGCGAAAGCTATGAAGGCACTCTCGATCAGCAGGAGCTCGGCCTGGTGGTGCTGGGCGGCGTCTGTTCGGTAAAGAGTTCACGCGGAGAGTGGCGCAATGTGGGTGGCCGCAAGACCGTATTTGACGGTCTGCCCTATACCGTCTACCTCCCGGTCCACACCGAATTCACCGTGACCGCCGAGAGCGATTGCGATCTGGCCTTCTGCTATTGTCGTGCCGAGGAGGAATATCCGGCAGGGCTTGTCACGCCTGACCAGGTCAGCATCGAGATTCGCGGTGGAGGCAACGCCACGCGGCAGATTCACGACATGATTCCGCCTAAGTTTCCCGCGCATCGCCTGATCGTGGTCGAGGTCTTCACACCGGCAGGGAACTGGTCGAGCTATCCGCCGCACAAGCACGACGTGCACAATCCTCCCGGTGAGGTCGATCTTGAAGAGATTTATTACTACCGCATCGACAAGCCGGAGGGTTACGCGATCCAGAAGCTCTACACGCCCGACCGGCGCATCGACGAAACCCTCACTGTACGCGATGGGGAACTGGTGCTGGTGAAGGAGGGTTATCATCCGGTGGTGGCCGCGCATGGCTACAACGTGTATTACCTCAATGCGCTGGCCGGAACCGCACGGTCCCTCGCTGCTTCCGACGATCCGCAGTATGCATGGGTGCGGGGAGAGTGGCACGAAAAAGACCCTCGCCTGCCCATCGTGGAGTAGAAGCGCACCGGTCTCCAGGCCGGCCGTCGTGCGGGTCTCCAGATCCGCCAACACAGCAGGAAGAACCCAGTTCAAAGCCTCTGGCGAGGTGGATGGTGGTCAGGGCAGCCGGTCTGGAGAGGGACTTTAGACCGGATTAGGGAGAACCAATATGACGACGCGGCGCATGACCACAGCACAGGCGCTGATTTGCTTTCTCAAGAATCAATATGTGGAGCGAGATGGCCGGGAGCATCAGTTTTTTGCCGGAGTGCTCGGCATCTTTGGCCACGGAAATGTCGCCGGCATCGGCCAGGCGCTGCAGCAGAATCTCGATTTTCCATATATCCTGGTGCGCAACGAGCAGTCCGGCGTGCATTTCGCCGCCGGCTTTGCCAAAGCCAGTAACCGTCTGCGTGCCTACGCCTGCACGTCTTCCATCGGGCCGGGCGCAACCAACATGATTACCGGCGCGGCGCTGGCCACCATCAATCGCCTGCCGGTGCTGCTGCTGCCCGGCGACATCTTTGCGCGGCGCAATGTGGCGCCTGTCCTGCAGCAGATTGAATCGCCTTCTACGCAGGATACGGGTGT
The DNA here is from genome assembly GCA_963725975.1 of uncultured Acidobacteriaceae bacterium. Classification (GTDB taxonomy): domain Bacteria; phylum Acidobacteriota; class Terriglobia; order Terriglobales; family Acidobacteriaceae; genus Telmatobacter. Next base: position 597,225 of record CAVSBA010000005.1, read on the forward strand.
GAACGACTGTTTCAAACCCGTATCGCGGTATTGGGACCGCATCTATCGGCCCGAGCAGTTGATCACCGCGCTGCCTGAAGCCATGCGCGTGCTCACCTCGCCCTCCGATTGCGGCGCAGTGACGCTGGCGCTGCCGCAGGACGTGCAGACCGAGGCCTACGATTACCCGGAAGAGCTTTTTGAAAAGCGCGTGTGGCTCATCCGCCGCAGCGAGCCGGATCGTGCCTCTCTGGATCGTGCCGTCAAAGCCATTCGCTCCGCACAGCGCCCGTTGATCGTGGCCGGCGGCGGTGTTTTGATGAGCGAGGCTTCGGCGGCATTGACAAGCCTTCGTCGAGAAGACCGGGGTTCCCATCTGCGAGACGCAGGCCGGCAAAGGTTCTCTGGCGTGGGATCATGCGCAGCAGATGGGCGCGGTAGGCGCAACCGGCACCCTGGCGGCCAACTGCCTGGCCAACAGCGCAGATCTCGTGATCGGCATCGGTACCCGCTACTCCGATTTCACCACTGCATCGATGACAGCTTTTCAGAACCCGCAGGTTCGCTTCGTCAACATCAACACCGCGGAGTTCGATGCTTACAAAGTTGGCGCAATTCCGGTGGTGGCCGACGCGCACGTGGCGCTCGAGCATCTGACCACGAGGCTGGAAGATTATCGCGTGCCGGCCAGCTACACAGCGGAAGCGGCCAAGCTCAAGAAGGAGTGGGAACAGGAGGTCGATCGCCTCTTCCACTTGAACAACCCCGGCAAGCCCGCGCAAAGCGAAGTGATCGGCGCCATGTGGGAGGCCTCTGGCCCGCGTGACGTGCTGCTTTCCGCCGCCGGCAGTCATCCCGGCGACCTGCACAAACTGTGGCGCACGCGCACACCCAATGGCTATCACATGGAGTACGGCTACTCCTGCATGGGCTATGAAATTCCCGCCGCGCTGGGCGTGAAATCTGTCGACCCGACCCGCGAGGTCTTCGTCTTCCTTGGGGACGGCACCTATCTGATGATGCCCAGCGAGATTGTGACCTCGATACAGGAAGGCATCAAGATCATCATCGTGCTGGTCGACAATCACGGCTTCGGCAGCATCGGCAGCCTTAGCCGCTCACTGGGCCAGAAGGGGTTTGGAACAAAATACCGGGCTCGCAATGCAGCTTCGGGGCAACTTGATGGCGAGTCGCTCTGCGTAGACTATGTGGCCAACGCGCGCAGCCTGGGCGCTCTTGCGGTTCGGGCCAATTCGATTCCTGAACTCAAGCAGGCCCTCGAAGACGCCAAGAGAGCGGATCGCACCACGGTCATCCTCATTGAGACGGATCCTGCGATCGGCGTTCCAGGATACGAGTCGTGGTGGGACGTCTCGGTCGCCGAAGTTTCAGAACTGGATACAGTGCGCGCAGCGCGCGCTCGTTATGAGCAGGCGCGCAAGCGCGAGCGCCATCTTTTATGAGCATTGAAGATAGGAAAGCGGGGAAGGCGATGAAGAAGTTGTTAGTGGGTAACGCACCTTGTTCCTGGGGTATGCTCGAACATCAGGACAAAGATAAGGCGATCCCATTCAACCAGATGCTCGATGAACTGGTGGAGACAGGCTACACCGGAACGGAACTGGGCGATTGGGGCTTTATGCCCACCGAGCCGGAGGCGCTAAGTGCGGAATTGGCCAAGCGCAATCACATCGTCATGCTCGGCGCATTTGTTCCAGTGGCCTTGAAACATCAATCGGCCCATGCGGACGGGCGCGCTACGGCCGTCAAGACGGCAAAGCTCATCGCCGCCGCGGCCACAACCCAGTCACCCTTTCTGGTGCTGGCGGACGATAACGGCACTGACCCGGTGCGCACAAAACTCGCCGGACGGGCCGGCTTCGGCAACGGATTGAGCAAAGACGAGTGGAAGACCTTCGCGGGCGGCGCCGACGAGATTGCAAACGCGGTCTTCAATGAAACCGGCCTGCGCACCGTCTTTCATCATCATTCGCGCCGGATATGTGGAAACCCCCGACGAGATCGCCACCCTGCTCGACCTTACCAATCCCGAGCGCCTCGGCCTGGTCTTCGATTCTGGCCACTACTGCTACGGTACCGGCAAAGAGGAGTGCGACATGGTGGCTGCGCTCAATCGCTTCGCCGACCGCATCTGGTACATCCACCTGAAGGATCTTGAACCCAAGGTCGCGCGCCGCAGCCGCGAAGAGCAATGGGACTACTTTACGGCCATGCGCAATGGTATTTTTCCCGAATTAGGTAAAGGCTGCGTCGATTTTCCGGCGCTGCTGCGCTGGCTCGGGGAGCGCGACTACAAGGGATACATGCTCGTCGAGCAGGATATTCTCCCCGGGCTGGGCACGCCCAAAGAGAGCGCAGCCCGCAACCGGGAATATATCCGTTCGATTGAAAACAATTTTTTCTGACGGTCTACACCGCACAAATTACAAGTCCCGGTGTACGGGCTAAGAAATACGAGGAAATCATGTCCGCAAGAAAGCTTAAATTCGGGATTCTGGGCGCGGGACGCATTGGGCGCGTCCATGCCGAGACGCTTGCCTTCCGTGTGCCAGAGGCGGAAATCGCCGCCATAGCCGACGTAGATCGCCAGGCTGCGGAGGCCCTCGCCGACCATTGCGGCATTCCCCGCGTGACCGAGTCAGCAGCGGATATTTTTGCGGATCCGGCCATTGATGCGGTGCTCATCTGCACCTCTACCGATAGCCACGCCGATTTCATCGTGCAGGCGGCGCAGGCGGGCAAGCACATCTTTTGCGAGAAGCCGGTTTCGCTGAGTCTCTGCAAGATCGACGCCTCGCTCGCAGCCGTCAAGAAAGCAGGAGTGCAACTCCAGGTGGGCTTCAACCGCCGCTTCGACACGAATTTTGTGCGCGTACGCCAGGCTGTGGCCGACGGCGAAATCGGCACGCCCTACCTGATCCACATCATCAGCCGCGATCCCGCGCCACCTCCCATTTCGTACCTCGGCCCTTCCGGCGGTCTGTTTCTCGACATGATGATTCACGACTTCGATATGGCCCGCTTCCTGCTTGGAGACGAGGTGGAAGAGGTCTATGCCGCTGGGGGAGTGCTCGTGGATCCGGCCATCGGCGAAGCCGGAGATATCGACACGGCTGTTGTCACCCTCCACTTCCGCAGCGGTGCCATCGGCACCATCGATAACAGCCGTAAAGCGACTTTCGGCTACGACCAGCGCGTGGAAATCCTGGGCAGCAAGGGAAAGATTGCCAGTGAAAATCGTTATCCCAACCAGGTGGTTGTCAGCGGCGACAAATCCGTATACTCTGATCTGCCGTTGAACTTTTTTATGCAACGCTACACTGAGGCCTTTGCCATCGAACTCGAAGCCTTCGTCCAGGCTGTGCGCGAAGGTAAACCCGTGCCTGTTACCGCCGAGGATAGCCGTGTCTCCGTGGTCATGGCGCTGGCCGCGGGTAAATCCTTGAAGGAACATCGCCCCGTCAGCCTGAAGGAGATTTCTGCGTGACCCGATCTTGGCCGCAATCTTCAAGAAAATCGATGCTGGTTTCCATCCTCACCGACGTTCATCTCTGGGTCCCGCTGATCGTACTGATTCTTGGAACCACCCTGTTGATGACCCTGAAATAGATCCCCGAGATGACTTCCGGGAGGTTATTTTTTGCACGATACCGCGAAGGCCGACCGCACCCGATCATCAATTTCCCTGCACAAGCTGGGCGTATTTTGTGGCCTGGCTGCGGCCGTGTGGCTGGGCAGCGCTGAAGCGCCCACCAAGCTGGTCACTGAAGGCTTTTCGCCGTTTCTCATCTCCATCGGCATGGTCATGGGCGCATTTGTTGCGCGCTGGAGCTTGCCCACCCTGCTCAAGGGAACGGGATTCGTCTTCACCGATCTGCGCGACAAGCCGCACCTCATTGTTTGGGCGTTGCTGGCCGGCATGTTGTGGGCGGTGGCCAACACACTCACCATCTTCGCCGTGCGCAACGTGGGCCTCGCCATCGCTTTTCCGCTGTGGAATACCAACAGCCTGGTGGGACTTTTCTGGGGATGCCTGCTGTTCAAAGAACTGCGCGGCTCGCGCCTTCGCGACTGGGTTAAAGTTATCGGCGGAGCCAGCGCTATTGTGGGGGGCGCGGCCGTGCTGGCGTTTGCCACCACGCAATCCGCATCGGCGCCAGGCCGGGCAAATATTGGCATAATGGCTGCGCTGGCGGCCGGTGTCCTGCTGGGCACCATGTACATCCCCTATCGCAAGGCCTACATCAGCGGCATGAATCCGCTCTCCTTCGTCACCATCTTCACCTTCGGCGAACTGGGCACGATTCTTTTGCTCGGGTGGAGCTTTTATGGGGGCGCCCATCCTCTGCTGGCAGCCCTGCACCGAGGCCGCTCCATGCTTTTCTGGCCTTTCCTGGGCGGCTTCTGCTGGGTTATTGGCGACCTCTTCCAGCAGTATGCAGCCAAGTACATCGGCATTAGCCGCGGTATTCCGCTCTGCAACACCAATCAGCTTTGGGGACTGGCCTGGGGTGCGTTGGTGTTTGGGGAATTCGTTGGACTCGCGATGGGCGCAAAGCTGCTGATCCTTGCCGGTTCGAGCATCATGATCGCCGGTGCAATTTCCATCAGCATGGCAGCGCCGCCCCCCTCGGAGCTGGAAAACTGGAATGCAGCCATGCACCGCGAGTGCGATCGGTATGCGCTCGACGCAGGCAGTGTGGCCGCAGTTGTTGGCGGCGAGGATCCCCTGGCCGGCCGCAAGCATACTCGCCACTGGTGGGAAGTGCTCATCATGCTGGCCGCGGTCGGCATCTTCATCTGGCTCGCGGTGGGAACTCGTGCTCAGCGAATCTACGTGAACGTTCCCTGGATGCTGGTGCTGGTGGTCGGAACCATCGTTCCTCTCGTCCTGGTGGGCAGATTGCTCTGGCGGCGCACCCGCTTCTCTTGATCGGCAATTTACGGGGTTGCGGGCTTTTCAGGCTGCGGAAAAACTCTGCGGACCATCGGTCTTGAAAGGGCGCGACTTCAGTGGTGCCAATCGAGCCGGCAAAAGTGATCGGCTTTACAGGCTGTGGAAAGACTCTTGATGAGGGGGGTATTGTAGCAAGGGCACGACTTCAGTCGTGCCAATCAAGCCAACAGAAGTGATCGGCTTTACAGGCTGCGGAAAGACTCTTGATGAGGGGGGTATTGTAACAAGGGCACGGCTTGAGCCGGGCCACTAAAGTCTGCAAAACGAACCAGGGCTTTAGCCCCTGCTGCACCCGCCTTCGCGCCATTGCCTGATGCGGGGTGTTTTCCCGCAGCCTCTTCAGCCCTGAGGGAGTGGCATTTCAAACCGGTCTTCGAACTTACTGAGGACCGGCCCACTCTGTTGGCGGCCGCATGATTTAGAATTTCTAAAGGGCGCTCTCATTTCCGGCGCCCGTGGACGCAATCCTTCAGGAGCACGGCTCCTTGAGATTCCGGCCACCACATGTCGCCGTCCGGGTGATTTGTGCCAGGAAATACGCCCCTAGAGATCAGACCTGGGCGGAATTCAGCATCCGAAAAACCTTGATGCGAGGCGACAAAAAGGCTCGCCTTCTGGCGGCAGCGTAACGCTTCTGCTGGCTGCGGCGCGCCTCCCGACCTGCATCATCAACGATGTTGTCCGTTTCCCGAGGATGGGGTGAGAGATATGTCTGCACGAGAAGAACTGTTGGCCGGGCTGGGCCGCGAGTCGCAGCCCTGGGATGTGCTGGTGATCGGCGGGGGCGCAACCGGTTTGGGCGCGGCGGTCGAGGCCGCATCGCGTGGTTACCACACCTTACTTATCGAGCGCTTCGATTTCTGCAAGGGGACTTCGAGCCGCAGCACCAAACTGGCTCATGGCGGTGTCCGCTATCTCGAGCAGCTCAACCTTACGCTGGTTCTCGATGCGCTGCGCGAGCGCGGTCACATGCTGCGCAACGCCCCGCATATCGTCCACGATCTTTCATTTGTCGTTCCCGCGTACAGCTATTTCTCTCTTCCGTACTACGGCATGGGGCTCAAGGTGTACGAGCGCATGTCGGGCCGGCTCTCATTCGGCCGTTCCGAACTGCTTTCGCGCAACGAGACACTCGCGAAGGTTCCTGGCATTCATTCTGCCGGTCTACGCGGTGGCATCCTCTACCACGACGGCCAATTCGACGACGCACGCTACGCCATTGCGCTGTTGCGTACCTTCCAGGATTTGGGAGGTACAGCGCTCAATTACGTTGCAGCCGTCGGGATGATCGAACAAGGTGGAAAGATCGTGGGCGTGAAGGCCCGTGATGAGGAGCAGGGCGCGACCTTCGATCTGCCCGCAAAGGCCGTTATCAACGCTACTGGCGTGCACGCCGAGCAGATCCTGGCGCTCGACAGCCAGCCCCCCGCGTCGCTGCTGGCGGTCAGCCAGGGCACTCATTTTGTGCTGCCGCGCAACTTTCTGCCCGGATCCACGGCGCTCATGGTTCCCAAGACCGCGGATGGCCGCGTGTTGTTTGCCATCCCCTGGCACGGCGCCACCATGGTGGGCACCACGGATGAGCCGGTCGATAACATCCCCTTCGAGCCTCGCTCGATGCAATCGGAACGTCAGTTTTTGCTCGATCACATTGTCCGTTACTTCGACCGCAAGCCGGAGCCTGAGGAGATTCTCAGCGTCTGGTCCGGCCTGCGTCCCCTGGTGCGCAAACACGGCGGGAAAACCTCCCAGCTCTCCCGCGACCACACGATTCTGGTCGCTGCTTCCGGCCTCATCACCATCGTGGGCGGCAAATGGACCACCTACCGCCGTATGGGACAGGACACCATTGATCGCGCCGCGCACGTGGCTTCGCTTCCCACGCGCAAATCCACTACGCTGGAGATGAAGCTGCACGGTTGGACTGACGATTTTTCCGCAGCAAGCTCGGAATGGGAGCGAGTCTATGGCGCTGACTTGACGGCGCTCCATGGCCTCTCTGCCCAGGACCCATCTCTCGATGCTTTACTCCATCCGAGCCTGCCCTATCGCCAGCGCGAAGTGATCTGGGCGGCGCGCTACGAAATGGCGCGGACCGTCGAAGATGTTCTAGCCCGACGCACGCGAGCGCTATTTCTCAATGCGCGCGCCGCCATGGAAGCCGCGCCTGCCGTTGCCGGCCTGCTCGCAAAAGAACTCCGGAAGACGGAATCCTGGCGCGAAAATCAACTCATTGAATTTGAACAACTCGCCGAAGGCTATCTCTTCCCGGCATGACGGGGAAGTTCGCAGACGGCAAGGCGCGCCACGCTCGGGCTACCAGTCATGCATCGTGCCATCCTCCAGGCGGCACACCGGCAGATAGGCGCGCTTGAAGGGAAATTTGGCCGCCAGCTTTTCGTCTATCTCCACGCCATGGCCAGGCGTTTCGCCCGGGTGCATCATGCCCCCCGCGAAACTGTATGCATGAGGGAAAACCTCATCGGTCAGCGCCGCGTGGGGCATGTGTTCCTGGATGCCGAAGTTGGGCACGCCCAGATCGAAGTGCAGGGCCGCGCCCATGCTCACCGGCGAAACATCGGTCGGGCCATGACAGCCCGTGCGAACTCCATAAAGTTCGGCGAAGCTGGCAATGCGGCGCAGGTGCGTGATTCCGCCTGCATGGGTCACGGCCGCGCGTATGTAATCGATCCACTGCTCGGCGATGAGTTGCTTGCAATCAAAGATCGAGTTGAAGACTTCGCCGACCGCTAATGGCGTGGTGGTGTGCTGGCGAATGATCCGAAAAGCCTCCTGGTTCTCGGCCGGTGTAGCGTCCTCCAGCCAGAACAGGCGATATTCCTCCAGGCTCTTGCCCAGGGCAGCTGCCTCGATGGGCGTGAGGCGATGATGTGCATCGTGCAGAAGGGTCAGATCGGGGCCGAATTTAGCTCGCACCGCCTCCATCAATTTCGGAATGAAGCGCAGGTACCTGGGCGTCGACCAGGTCTCTTCACGGGGCAGATCACCTGCGGCCGGCTCATAGGTCGTGCTGCCTTGAGGCACGCCGTATGCGTCGGACACCCCCGGCACTGCAGCCTGCACGCGGACCGCTTTGTAGCCCAGTTCGATGTGCCGGGCCACCGACTCGAGCAAATCCTCGATGCTCTGGCCACTGGCATGGGCATACACAGTCACGCCTTCGCGGCAGCGCCCGCCCAGTAGCTGATAGAGCGGCATGCCGGCATGTTTTGCCTTCAGATCCCAAAGCGCCACATCCACCGCGGCGATGGCGCACATAGTGGCCGGGCCGCGCCGCCAATAGGCTCCGCGATACAGAAACTGCCACGTATCCTCGATGCGGTCGGCATCACGTCCCATGAGGCAGGGGACTACGTGCTCCTGAAGATACGAGGCGACGGCTAGCTCACGGCCATTTAACGTGGCATCGCCGATTCCGTACAGTCCGTCGGCCGTGGTGATTTTCAGGGTAACGAAATTTCGCGCCGGGCAAGTGAGGATTACACGAGCATCAACAATTCTTGCGTCCCTCATCTGCTTCTTACCTGTCTCAGGCGACGGCCGTCTGCCCTGACTTGCTGCACACACATGAAGAATGGCGGCGAACCGGAGTGCGCTTCTGCTTACGCCGATCCGCTTGTGGCCAGCTTGGCTTCTTTGCGCCGCGCCGCTTCGGCTTCCCGATGTTTGCGGCGCCGCAGGGCGTCTTCGTAGCGGCGCGCCTCGTCGGGCGTCTCCGGCTCCGCCTGCGGAACCTTCAGCCGTTTTCCCTGCTCATCCACCGCGACAAACACAAGGTAAGCGCTGGCGACGTGCGCAATCTCACCGGTACGAGTATGTTCGGCCCACACCTTCACGCCTACTTCGATCGATGTATTGAAGGCGCGGTTGACGCTCGACTTGAGCGTCAACAGATCGCCCAGTTCCACGGGGCGGATGAAATCGATGTGATCCATGGCCGCCGTAACCACATGGGTACGCGCGTGCCGGTAGGCGGCCATGGCTCCAGTCAGGTCGATAAAGTGCATCAGCCGGCCGCCGAGCAGGTGGCCGAGCGTGTTGGTGTCGTTGGGGAGAATGATCTCCGTCATCTCCGATTGGGTGCTGGCCACCGTGCGCACTGCCGGGTTCGTCTGCCGTTCGTTCATGCCGCGCTTGCTCCGTTCACCATCTTCTTTTCGCAGTTCGCTTCCCACATATACATTTTTCATACCCGGGCCGCTACAATGACAATGGCGGCAGGCTGTCAGGTCGGGGAAATACCGCCATCATCCTGCTCCAGTTTCGGCAATCTGTACCAAATACGCAAATTTCTCCCGGAAGAATACAAGATGCGGCCCTGAGATCCCACAAAGCCATGGACAAACTAGCAAGATTAAAAGAGATTCTCGCCCTGGATCCAAAGAACAGCTTTGCGCGGTACGGAATCGCCGTGGAGCTTTCCGGCCGCGGGGATACGGCGGCCGCGCTTAAGGAATTCGATACCCTGCTGGCTAACGATCCAGATTACACGGCCGGTTACTTCATGGCTGCGCAAATGCTTGCTTCTGCAGGACGAAAGGCTGAAGCGATAGCGCGCTTGAAGGACGGCATCGGCTGCGCAGCTCGAAGTGGAAACGCCCATGCTCTCAGTGAGATGCAGTCCATGCTGGGCGAACTTAGTCAGTAAACCCTGGCCGCGTTCTCATCCGCGCCAATTTTCAAGCGATGTCGTAATATAGAAGCAGGTTCTTCAATGCCCGTAAACTTTTGACGGGAAAGAGCATCTAACCAATATGCCGAAGTATTCCATTGTCGTTCCTTTTCACAATGAAGAGGAAAACGTCACTGCGCTCTATGCGCGCCTCAAGCAGGTGATGGAGCAGGTGAATGAGAGCTTCGAGTTGGTGCTGGTCGACGACGGCTCACGCGATCGGACCTACAAGTTGCTTGAAGAAATTGCCGCAGTCGACAGCCGCGTGCTGGTCATCAAGCTGCGCCGCAATTTCGGGCAGACCTCGGCGCTGGCTGCGGGTTTCGATCATGCTTCCGGCGCATTCATCCTGGCCATGGACGGCGACCTGCAGCACGATCCGAATGACATTCCAGCGTTTCTGGAAAAGCTGAATGAAGGCTATGATGTGGTCTCCGGCTGGCGAGAGAAGCGGATCGACAACTTTATCCTGCGCCGTTTTCCCTCACGCTGCGCCAACTGGATGATGGCCAAGCTTTCCGGCGTGGACATTCACGATTTCGGCACCACCTTCAAGGCCTATCGCCGCGAAGTGATTCAGAGCATTCCGTTGTACGGTGAAATGCACCGCTTCATTCCCGCCCTGGCAAGCTGGTACGGCGCTTCCATTTGTGAGGTGCCCATCCGCAACGTCAACCGGGAGCGCGGCAAGAGCCATTACGGACTGGGGCGCACCTTCCGGGTGTTTTTCGATCTACTGACCATTCGTTTTCTGTTGCGCTACATGAGCCGTCCCATGCACTTTTTCGGGGGCGTAGGGGTGCTGGGGATTTTGAGCGGCAGCTTCATAGCCTTGCTGTTGCTGATTTTCAAGCTTCTGCACCCTTCCATCAGCATGATCGATCATCACGGGCCGTTGTTTGTGGTGGGCGCGGTCATGATTGTCGCGGGCGTGCAACTGCTGGCCATTGGTTTGCTGGGCGAGCTTCAGGTTCGGCACCACTTTACCGGCGAGCATCCCTCCGCCTATGCCGTTGATCGCATGGTGCGTCTCACGCCAGGTGAAGAGCCGAATATGGTCTCAGACCACCACGAGGAAAACTTCTAAAAGCAGGGAACAAGCGACCATGGGAGCAGGGAACTAGAAGGCCTGCTGTTCAGTTTGTCCCTGTGCAGTGTCGCACCGCCGGTTCGCTCTCCTCTTTGGTCCCTTATCCTCTTGATCCCCGTCTTTCCCGGGTCCGAGTTTTTCCCCTTCCCCTTGCCCGCTATTAGCCTCAAGGTTCATTCTTATCTGAGTTATGAAAGCCATTCAGATTTACGAGACCGGAGGGCCGGAGGTTCTCCAGCTTACCGACATCCCCATCCCCGTGCCGGGACCGGGACAAGTGCTGATGCGCGTTGAGGCCGTGGGCGTCAACTTCATCGAAATCTATTTCCGCAAGGGTCAATACAAAGCCGCGCTTCCCATGATTCCGGGCAGCGAAGCATCGGGCACGGTGGAAGAGCTCGGCGCCGGAGTAACCGGCTTTGCAGCCGGCGATGCCGTTGCTTCAACCAGCGTGCTGGGCAGCTACGCGGAGTACGCCCTGGTCAACGCGGCCCAGCTGGTGAAGGTGCCCAGCGGCGTCTCGCCTGAGCAGGCCGCAGCCGCCATGCTCCAGGGGATGACGGCGCATTATCTGGCCTTTTCTACATATCCCCTCAAGCCAGGCGAAACCATCCTGGTGCACGCAGGCGCCGGCGGAGTGGGACTGCTGCTCACCCAGATTGCCACCCGCATCGGGGCGCGCGTCATCACTACCGTTTCAACTCCGGCTAAAGCTGAGCTTTCGCTTGAAGCGGGCGCCAGTGACGTAATTCTCTACACCGAACAAGACTTCGAGGTTGAGGTGAAACGGCTGACCGGCGGCAAAGGCGTGGATGTGGTCTACGACTCCGTGGGCAAAACTACGTTTGAGAAGAGTCTCAACTGCCTCCGTCCGCGCGGTCTGCTGGCGCTCTTCGGCGGGTCCAGCGGCGCTGTGCCGCCTTTTGATCTGATCCAGCTCAGCGGCAAAGGCTCGCTGTACGTCACCCGGCCCACGCTCTGGCATTACATCGCTACGCGCGCCGAGTTGGAGTGGCGAGCCGGCGAGGTGCTGGGCTGGGCGGCCACGGGCGATCTAAAACTGCGCACCGAGCATGTTTACGCGCTAGCGGACGTCGCACAGGCCCACACGGACATGGACGCGCGCAAGACCACGGGCAAGATTTTGCTGGAGCCGTAATCAGGAAACGAAGGACCGAAGCGCGACTGGGGACCGAAGAAACAGGCATGCGATGAGCAGCATCGAAATCAGCGCAAACGATCGTCTGTTTGTATTGACCGGTGCCGGCATTAGCGCGGAGAGCGGGTTGCCCACCTTTCGTGCCGAGGATGGCCTTTGGGCGGGGTACCGCATCGAGGATGTATGCACTCCTGAGGCATGGCAGCGCAATGCGGCCGGGGTTTGGGAGTTTTATTCGGCGCGACGCGAGGCGGCACAGAAAGCGCAGCCCAATCCTGCGCACATCGCCCTGGCCGAACTCGACTCCAAACTCGGCGACCGCTTTTTCCTTTGCACCCAAAACGTAGATGATCTGCACGAGCGCGCCGGCTCCATGCGCCTGCACCACATGCACGGCGAACTCGCCAAGTCGCGCTGCGAGCGGGAGTGCGGCCGCCCGCCGGTTGAGGACCACAGTGTCTATGCGAGCCTGTCTCAGGTGCCACGCTGCGCCTGCGGCGGCCGTCTGCGTCCCCATATTGTTTTCTTCGGCGAGATGCCGCTGGAGATGGACCGCATCCAGCGCGAGATCGACAAAGCCACGGCCATGCTGGTCGTAGGCACTTCGGGTTCCGTCTATCCCGCCGCGAGTTTTGTGCATTGGGCGCGGCAAAACGGAGCGCGCACCATCTACATCGGGCCCGAGCCGCCACTCAACGCCTCGGCGTTTACACAGGTCGTGGAAGGGAAGGCCGGACAGGTGATGCCAGGGCTGTTCGAAGTAGCGAGTTAGCGAGTTAGCGAGTCAGCAGGTCAGCAGATTGCCGCACCCCGTGCGCTGACTGGCTGACTTGCTCAGAATTTGAACTTATAGCGCAACTCGGCTGAAACCATGCGCGGGTCGTTGTAGTGAAATCCGCCAATGGTGACCGAATTATCCAACAGCACGCGGTGATTGGTCACATTGATTGCATTCACCGTGAGGTGCAGGTTCTCGCCGATGGCGTGCCCAATCGACGAGTCAAAGGTCGTGTGCACGGGCAGATAGTTGGCTTGGTACGGTCCCTCGCCTGAGCCGGCCAGACCGTTCGCGAATCCCGATCCGTAATAAACATTGCTCGCAAACCAGGTATGCAGCGGCAGGTTGGCCGTGAATCCGGTATTCAGCGTGTCGCGCTGGTCATGATCGACAGGAAAGTAACTCGGACCCAGATCGCAGGCCGGATCGGTGGAGATGCTGCACGTGAAGCCGCCGATAATGTTGCCGCGCTGCTCGGCGATCTGGTTCGAATAGGCCAGGTGAAACTGTCCAATCCGTCCCAGTTGCGGTGAGCGCAGCGTCATCTCCCAGGCGCGGACCAGGGCGCCATCGACGGCAATGGGGAAGTACATATTCGACTCGCCCAGGTTGGAGTGATCGAGGAAGTTGTTTACGCGGTTTTTGAATGTGTCCACGTCCAGCATCCATCCTTTGTATGGAATTTCGATACCGAACTGATGCTCTTCATCGCGCTCTGAAGGGAGCGGGGTAAAGGCATTCTCGCCTCCCGGCAAGCTGCCGGCGTAATTCAGTACGGCGCTGGACACGGTGACGACGGGCGCCGGCTGGAAGAAGTGGCCGTAAAATCCGCGCAGCACCCAGTTCAAATGCGGAATGCGCACGGTTGCCCCAATGCGCGGATAGATTGCGCTCTCGTTCAGCGCCGCACGGTAGATGGAAAAGCGCTCGCCGCCCAATAGCGTGACGTATGGGCCGAGGCGCAGGTGGTCGGAAACATAGAACTCGATCAGGCCGGCGTTGTCATTGGCTGGAGTATTGGGATAAACAGTGGCAGGCGTGGTTGAATGATCGGTTACGCCAAACAGGTCGTCCTCGCGCTGATAAAACGAGTACATGCCGGCAGAGAAGCTGTTCCATCCCACGTCCATGCGCCCGTCCACCTGGGTTCCGGCGTAATTGGAAAGCTGATGCCAGGTTGTGGCGGCAGGCATATCGCCGGGCTTGGAGTCGTAGTTGGACTGGTTCAGGTGGTAAAACGGCGCGATCGAAAGCAGCGCCTTTGGCGAAAACGTATGCACCCAATCTGCAATCACGAAGGAGTCGCGCTCCGTTTGCCCATCGCGCAGGCCCCAGGAGCAGTAGTAAGTGGAGGTGCATTCATAGTCGTTGGGATTGGGGTCGTACGGCACCTGAAAGAAATCCTGCCGGTATTGCGTATCCAGGCGTAACTGGTCTTTCGGAGTTTGATTGCGGATGATGGAGGCAAATGCGCTTTGCGAGTTGGTGCTGTCGTGATAGATGGCGGTGAGCGGCGTGGCCAGACCGTAGCTTGAGCGGTAGCCATTGAAGCTGGTGTACCAGGCTGTCTTCAGGGAGTGGTTGCCGAGCGCGACCTGCGCCTCGCCGGTGCCGAGGTTTCCGCCATCGAGCAGCAACTCGCCGCTGCGGTTGAATTCGAATCCATTGCGCGGTAATACATTAAACATGCCATAGGTGCGGTCGCCGAGATCGGCGGCGTAACTGCCGCGCTGCGTCTCCAGCTGATCGATATCCTTGGGATCGATCTGCGGGCCTACATTTGAAGCAATTTTTGTATTCGGGATCTGCACTCCATCGATCAGCCAACTGGTCTGATGGCCGCCGCGCATGTGCAGCATGTCATGAGTCATGTAGGCCCCGGGAACAAAATCGGTGATCATCTCGGTACCGATGGTTCGGTCGGCGCCGGGCGTGTCTTCGATCATCTGCCGGGTGATAAGCGTGGTGGGCGTAACGGTGTCGAGCGCGGCAGCGTTTGTACCACGCACCACCACTGACTCCGACGTGTGACCAACCTCCAGCGGGACGTGCAGGATGGGATTTGTGCCGGAAGCCACGGTGAGTTCCTGGTTGGCCGTGTCGAAGCCGGCTGCGCTGACCGTGAGCCGATAAACACCGATGGGCGCCAGGCTGATCTCAAACGCGCCATCGCTGTTAGAGGTGGCGTGCAGCGTGAAAGAGGAATCGGCCGCCTGAAGCGTAACCGTGGCGCCGGCGATGGGGCGGTGCTGCGGGTCGTGCACAACTCCGCGCAGGTTCGCGAAAACAGTGGCAAAAGCAGGCGTGGCAGCAGCCACACACAGGGCAGCAAGCAGATACAATCGACGCATATTTGACCTCACAAGCAAAGGGGCTTTTGGACGCAACTACTCCACGCGCAGCGCAGAGACACGTCGGCCACTATTGGGAATGCGGATATAAGTTGGGAGTCCTAGCTCGGCAATGAGTTCGGAGGGCCGCGTCCGGGATGGGCGCGGCTGGGGCCGGCGAGATCGGCCGGATCGTCTGGCAGTGAGAGGCGGGCGCTTGTTTCAAATGCGGGCAGTTGCCTGGCCGCAACCATCAGCGCAGATGCAGGCATCAGCAGCGCGATGCGCGCGCCAGGATAGAGGGGGCAGGTCGTTGGAGCGGAAACGGAGGTTTTTCCGTCCGATCCGATCGCGGCCATCATCGCCGCCATGCGCGCAGCCATGGCGCAATGATGGGCTCCATGACGCCGGCAACAGGGTGGCAGGGTAGCGTCTTCAGCGCCGGGCAGAGTTGAGCTCAGTGGCCCCAGGCCAAACATGAGCGCCAACACAATGGAAATTCCGCGCCGCACTGGTCCTTATCTTACACGAGAGTGACTGTCGCTGAGCTACGGCCGCGCGCTTCCGGTATCATCGAAATGTCTGGTAGTATTTCGATTTCCGCTGCTCCAGTATGAGGGTTTCGGTGGCCAAAGCTTCTTCTCTATCTTCGATCGCAGCCGATTTTTCATCTGCAACTGAGCGGCGCATCCCGCGTCCCCTGCGTATCGCGCTGCTGGGATTCGGCACGGTGGGCAGTTCGGTGGTGCGCATTCTCGTGGAGTCGAAGCCGAGCGAGCTGGAACTTACGCATATCTTCAATCGCGGTGTGGCCCGCAAGCGTGTGGATTGGACTCCGGGGACCGTGGTGTGGAGCGAGGATGCTGAGGCCGTGCTGGCCTCCGACGTCGACGTAATCGTGGAGTTGGTGGGCGGGCTCGATCCGGCAGGCGTGTGGGTGCGGCGCGCGCTCGAATCGGGCAAAAGCGTGGTCACGGCGAATAAGAAGCTGATTGCGTATCACGGAGTCGAACTGGAGCGGCTGGCTGCGGCCAAAGGCGGACATATCACGTACGGCGCTGCCGTCGCCGGCGGAATTCCGGTCATTCCGGGCCTGGAGCAAGGACTCGCCGGCGACCGCATCGAGCGCATCGACGGCATTTTGAACGGTACCTGCAACTTCATTCTGAGCAAGATGCAGCAAGGCGAGGAGTACGCGCCCGTTCTGGCTGCGGCACAGGCCAAGGGTTATGCCGAGGCTGACCCGACAGAGGATGTGGGCGGCTTTGACGCCCGCGCCAAGCTCGCCATCCTCATGCGCCTGGCGTTGCGCGTTGAGATTGATCCGGAAGAGATCGCGCCGCGGCCCATCACCACGATGACCGCTGTCGATTTCAGCTATGCGCGCGACCTTGGCTGCACCATTCGCCAGGTGGCTCGGGCCCAGCAGACCAATGGCGATCTTGCCGCCACCGTTGGACCCATGCTTGTCGATCTGCGCTCACCGCTGGCCTGGTCGCAGGGAACAGAGAACATGGTGATCCTGCGCGGCCACTACGGCGGAGATGTGGTGTTTTCCGGTCATGGCGCCGGTGGCCATCCCACTGCCGTGGCCGTGGTCAGCGACCTGCTGGCGCTGGCGCACGGTTCGCGCCGCGTCGAGACTGCTTCGTTGCCGGCTCGCGTCGGCGCCGAGTTTGAAGTTCCCCATTACATCCGCTTCCTGGTTCGCGACCGGCCAGGTATTGTCGCGGCCATCACCGGCGCGCTGGCCCAGGAGCAGATCAACATTCGTGCTATCGTGCAGAAGCCCGGTTACCCGGCTGAAGCACTTCCGTTCGTGGTGACCGTCGAGCCCTGCAAATCCTCAGCTCTCAAGCGGGCGCTGGCCCAGGTCAGCGGAATGGATTGCATGCTGGTTGAGCCGCTCGACCTGCAGATGCTGGAATAAAGGCAGTAAACAGTTAACGCCGGACAGCGGCAGTCCACTTGCAAGGGTTAGTCCCTGGCCCTGAACCAGAAGCTTTATCTCCGAGGTCCTAAGATGATCGGCACCATTTACAAATGTGAAATCTGTGGTGAGGAATCCGAAAATCCCGTTCGCTGGATCGTTATCCACTGCAACGAGTCGCAATTGACGATCCATAAGTGGAACAGGGAAGCGGCCGACGCGCGCGGCGCACGCCACTACTGCGGCGAGGCCCACGCGCAGGTCTACGTCAGCCGCTGGCTTGAGGCGGCATGCTCCTGATGCGGGTCAGTCGCGCACGGCGGCTGTTGACTCCCGCACCACCAGGGTAGGTTCCATGACAATCTCCGCGGGGAATGACTTCTCGCGGTCTGCGATCCGCTCTAACAGGACCTGCGCGCCACGCTTGCCCATCTCCGCCAGGGGCTGGCGCACCGTAGTGAGTGCGGGCGTGGCATAAGCGGCCGATTGAATATCGTCGAAGCCGACCACCGATGCGTCTCCCGGCACGCTCAGTCCCGCATCTTTCAGCGCACGGATGGCGCCGATCGCGGCGATATCGTTGAAACAGAAAACGGCAGTGAAGTCGCGCGCATTCTCAAGCAGCGCTTGCATGGGCGTGTAGCCGATCTCCGGGGCCATGGGATGATGCCCAGGCTCGATAGACCAGCCTGTGGCCTCCATCCCGATCACCAGGCTGGGATCGAGCTTGAGACCAATCTCCGCAGCCACAAGCTGAATGCTTTCCCAGCGTACTTCGGAGTCGGGAATTGCAGCGGGGCCGCGGATGATAGCGATGCGCCGGTGCCCCAGGCCGTAAAGATGAGTCAAGGCCTGTTCGACCGCCCGGTGATGATTCAGAACAATATTGGTGACGTTCTTCGCCGCACCGTGCGAGGAGATGGCGACCACGGGCACGGGCACTGCAATCTGGTTGGCCGGAGTGTTCAGCAAAAGAAATCCGTCAACGGCTCGCTCCACCAGCATGCGCGGGTATGTGTCGATCAGCTCCTGTTTCCAGTCGTGGCAGGCTGTGAAGTAAAAGTAGTGCGCAGCCGTCAGTTCCTCGACCACCCCGCTCATGACCCGGGTAAAGTAGCCTTCACTCAGGTCCGGCGCCAGCACACCGACGCTCATGGATCGGCTCTGCCGCAGGGACCGGGCGAAATAATTGGGCCGGTAATTGAGCCGCCTGGCCGCCTCCCGCACCCGCTCGCGCGTCTCCGGGGGAATCGAGCGAGCCGACGGCGAGTCGTTCAAAACCAGCGAAACCGTCGTCTGCGACAGCTCCAGATGCTGGGCCAGCATTTTGAGGTTGACGTGCCCTTCCTGGGATTTCTGCTTGGCCATAATGGATTTTTAACATGTTTGCCTGAGCGCCAGACAAAGCCATCTCGTTTGGTGAATCGAATTTGCTGCCCGGCAGCCCGGCCAAAAGCCTAATCAACTGGTTTAAAATTTGCTGCGCAAATTCCGGAATTTACAGCCATTTCTCCACACTTCCACATGCTATCCGCCCGAACTGCACCATTCCCGCGTCTTGTGTTCTGTTTCACCCTGGGTCTAGCCTTGAATCAAGGATGCGGGCTCCGTTCCGCGCTGTGCAGGTCGTTTGTGAGCTTTCCACAGCTATTTGGCCGGTATTGAGCACCCGAATACCGGGATTGACAACAAAACCCCATATATTGTGGTTTGCTGTTGACATCTACCACAGAGAGCGGTATTTTTTCATCTGCGGCTCTTAACGCGGCTGCAATGTAGATCGGCGTTTCGAACGCCGCAGGCCGCAACGGGAAGGCCGCTTCAAGACTTTTTAACCCCGTTCTTTGTTGGTTTGACGTAAGCTTCCTGGCTGCTTTGCGCCGGAAGAGGGCGAATTTTGCCAAAGAAATTAAGCCGTTTTCGCCAAAATTGCTGATCGAGAGGACCCCATGAGCGAAACTCATTTCCAGGTTTCCGCCGCCAGTTTCCACACGCCCGCTTCTCGCACCGGGCTCAGCTTCTCCCGCCGCTTCTCTACGGAGGGCGTTTCACCCTATGACGAGGTACAGTGGGAGCGCCGCACCGCCTCCATTACCGACGCCAAGGGCAACAGCATCTTCGAGCAGCGTGACGTCGAGGTCCCCATCGACTGGTCGATGACGGCCACCAACATCGTGGCTTCGAAATATCTGCACGGGCAGCTTGGCACGGCAGAGCGCGAGACGGGCGTCCGCCAGCTTGTGGCCCGCGTGGCAGAAACGGTTTGCGGCTGGGGTCTGAACGGCGGCTACTTTGCCAGCGAAGCCGATGCCCGTATCTTCCACGACGAGCTGGCCGCCATGCTGCTTACCCAGAAGGTGGCCTTCAATTCGCCCGTGTGGTTCAACGTCGGTTGCGACCGGCTGGAGCCGGAGTCCGATGGTCAGAACTGGCACTGGGACGCGGCCACCGGCGGCGTCAAATACTCTGCTACTGGCTATAAGAACCCGCAGTGCTCCGCTTGCTTCATCAACGCCGTCGACGACTCGCTCGACTCCATCCTTACCTTGGCCAAGACCGAGGGCATGCTCTTCAAATGGGGATCGGGGACGGGAACCAACCTGTCTTCCATCCGCGGTTCCATGGAACTGTTGTCGGGCGGCGGCACAGCCAGCGGCCCGCTCAGCTTTATGCGCGGCTTCGATGCCTTCGCCGGAGTCATCAAGTCCGGAGGAAAAACGCGTCGCGCCGCCAAGATGGTCATCCTCAATGTTGATCACCCCGACATTGTCGACTTCATCGAGTGCAAGGCCAAGGAAGAAGCCAAAGCCTTCAGCCTCATCAAGGCCGGCTACGACGGTTCCGGGCCCGACTCGGAGGCCTACTCGTCCATCTTCTTCCAGAACGCCAATAATTCCGTCCGCGTCAGCGACGACTTTATGCGCGCCTACGAGCGCGATGGCGACTTCACGACCTATAGCGTCAAGGGCCACCTGCCGGTCAAGACCTACAAGGCCCGCGACATCATGGGGAAGATCGCCGAATCCACCTGGCAATGCGGCGACCCCGGCATGCAGTTCGACACCACCATTAACCGCTGGCATACCAGCAAGAACTCCGCCCGCATCAACGCGTCCAACCCCTGCAGCGAGTACATGTTCCTGGACAACTCGGCGTGCAACCTGGCCAGCTTCAATCTGCTCAAATTCATCACCCCGGCGGGCACCTTCGATATCCAAGGCTATCGCCACGCCATCTCCGTCATGATCACGGCCATGGAGATCCTGGTCGATAACTCCGGCTACCCGACCGAGTCCATCGCGCGCAACTCGCACGACTATCGCCCGCTCGGTCTCGGTTACGCAAATCTCGGCGCCTTGCTCATGGCCTTCGGTTTGCCCTATGACTCGGAAGCCGGCCGCGATCTGGCCGGCGCCGTCACCGCCATCATGACCGGCCAGTCCTACCTGCAGTCGGCCATCATCGCCTCGCAGTGCCCGCCACTTGCCTCCGCTACGCCGCTGACCGCATCCGTGGAGCGCTATGGCGGCGCCTGCCCGGGCTACTACGTCAACCGCGAGCCTTTCCTCGACGTCATTCGCATGCACCGTGCCGAGGTCAACAACATCGGCAAGTCCCGCGCCAGCAGCGAGCCGTTCCTGGTCCCGCAGTTTGAAGCCCTCCTTGACGCCAGCCGCGAGTGCTGGGACATGGCGCTGCTGTGGGGCGAGCGCCATGGTTATCGCAACTCGCAGACCACCGTGCTGGCACCCACGGGTACCATCGGTTTCATGATGGATTGCGACACCACCGGCATCGAACCCGACCTGGCGCTGGTCAAGTACAAGAAGCTGGTGGGCGGGGGCATGATCAAGATTGTCAACAACACCGTGCCCGCCGCGCTCTTCAAACTTGGCTACTCGAGCGATATGGTCAACGCCATCGTAGCTTACATTGACGCCACGGGAACCATTGAAGGCGCGCCCGGCATCAAGCCTGAGCACCTCGCCGTCTTCGATTGCAGCTTCAAGCCGGCCAAGGGCACGCGCTCCATTCACTACATGGGGCATATCAAGATGATGGCCGCTGCCCAGCCCTTCCTCTCCGGAGCCATCTCGAAGACGGTGAACCTGCCCCATGAAGCCTCTGTCGACGACGTCGCTGAAGCCTATGCAGAAAGCTGGCGCCGCGGCATCAAGGCGGTCGCCATCTATCGCGACGGCTCCAAGGGCACCCAGCCTCTGAACACCAGCATGGACACCAAGCACGAAGCCTCAGCCGCCGATATTGCCGGCGCCCGCGTGCTCTCGCACCTGTCCTCGGCGCAACCCGCCGCCGAAACTGACCTCAAGGCGCTCACGGCTTCCGAAAAGGTTGAAGTTCCGGCCAAACAACTTCTCGCTGCCGCTCACGCCTTCCAGATTGCGCTCGACGAGATCGCCAAGGCTGCAGCCGTTCCCGTCCTCACGCCCACGCCGTCTGCGCCAACCGCGCCGCCGCCCCAGGAGCAGGACCTGAATGGCCCACCGCGCGCCGTCCGTCATCGACTCCCCGAGGAGCGCGCGTCCATCACCCACAAATTCTCCATCGCCGGTCACGAAGGCTATATCACCGTCGGCCTCTATCCCAGCGGCCAGCCCGGTGAAATCTTCATCAAGATGGCCAAGGAGGGCTCCACGGTCTCCGGCCTCATGGACGCCTTTGCAACCTCCATTTCGCTCGCCTTGCAGCACGGCGTGCCGTTGCGCGTGCTCTGCGAGAAGTTCGCGCACACCCGCTTCGAGCCCTCCGGCTGGACCGGCAACGAGCAGATCGGGTACGCGAAGAGCCTCATGGATTACATCTTCCGCTGGCTGCATCTGCGTTTCCTCAGTGGCCAGCAACTCGCGCTGTTCGCGGGCCTGGCGCCGGCGCGCCGCAACTGCCGGCTGCGCCCACGCTGCTCGAGTCAGAGTCTGAAGAGGATCGCGGCGCTTCGCAGGTGCACTTGGCCAGGCTGGCAGAAGAGGTGGCCAGGCGCCTCAATAAGGTGGCCGGAGGCGGTGGACATCCCAACGCATCGGGAGGCGGAGGCATTGCGCCTGAGGCCCACGGCTGGCAGTCGCATGAGCCAGCGGCGCCTATGCCAGATCTCAAGGACCGCGGCATCTACCACGCCTCCGATGCCATGCGCGACATGTACGAAATGGGTGACGCGCCGAGCTGCTCGACCTGCGGCGCCATCATGGTCCGTAACGGAAGTTGCTACCGCTGCATGAGCTGCGGAAGCACCAGCGGTTGTTCTTAGGTAAACTACCACCGCTCCCTTCTATTAGTTGTTTTGTAGTCAAGCACGCGTATTGAGATCAAAGGCGGTGTGAGCTGGTTGCATTGCGTGCCGCGTGGTTAGTCAACCACGCTGGCACGCATGACGCCCTTGAGCTTGCCGTTCTCCTGTTCGAGTTCCTTCAGTGGTTTAGCCTGATCCAACTTCAGGCCGCCGTCTCCCACCGGCACAGAACTTACCGGGCACAGCAAGCCACCGCGATCTTTCCCTGTCAATCCTCGATAGTTTGTCGATGCTGCGGGTAGGCATGTAACCTGCAATTAACAATCAAGTAAGCAAAGACCCTGCCACGTTTCGGAAACCCCGATTTACTTTGCGGGCTTTTGCCGTTGCTCTATGCTACCCGAGACATTTGGTAAGACAAATTGCAACCGAAAGGGAATCGAGAGGTTATGAATCAAGAACGCATCGATGACCGGCTGACACAACAGGGACACTGACGTTAGTTCCATAGGCGTGTGCCCCGCTCTACCTGACATATTTCCGACAGTCACTCTTTGTAAGGCAGTGAGGAACGGACCTAACTCGGCTCTTGTATTGAACCGCGAACGCCGATTCTTCAGAGCCACATGGCTAAATTAGTTTTGTGGCATGCAATTCGGCGGCGTGGGACTCCACAGTAATGCGGGTTACGCGATCAGGCAACGGGTTCGATAAGAATTGAACTCAGGTGAAACGAAATGGATAAGTTCAGCTTGACAAGTGCTGCAGGCAATTTGGCAAGAATGACTGGCTGTTGTTTGGCGTTGCTTTCATTCATCCCCTGCGTTGGAACCGTCAAAGCGGCAGTGAATGACCAAACCAAAATCGACCCTTGGTTAATCGACTCCGGGCCGATTGATCCGGCGCATTATTTTGGGGAAACGGTTGCCAATGGAATGATCGGCATCTCGTCGGTTCCAAGGCCCTTCAAAGTCGGCCGAATTTTGCTCAACGGTGCGTACGAACCGCGCGCTCTAGGCGCAGTAGACGACACCATCCGGTCCTTGAATTTCCTCAGCCTCAAGGTTGCGATCGACGGCGTCAATATCGATTGGATTGGACAGACCTCCGGCTTTCATCAGACGTTGGACATGAAGAAGGCGGTGTTGACCACGGATTTTGATTATGCCGGCAAGGCTACGGTCAAAACCGCTCTTCGATCATTGAGACAGATGCCGTACACAGCGATGCTTGAAGTTACGGTTACAGCCATGCGTCCAATCACCGTATCGGTCGATAGCATGATCGAATGCCCGGGGGCAGACAAGACGGTGGATGGTGGTGACCGCAGTGCATCGCGATGCGTCTCGGAACCTTATTCCCACGCTATCGATGTTGCGAGTGGGCGCACAGTACAACTGGTTGGCATGAGTACACCCGGCCCGCTGCAGCGCGCAACCATTGCCGCTTCGCAAGCAATCATGTTCGACGGGACGCCGGATCCCATTTTGAAACAAAGAGCAAATGGCTCTAGTTTCTCAGTCAACTTGCCAGCTGGAAGCAAGCTTCATTTCGCGCTGGTGGGCTCCGCAATGAGCTCCGTGACCACGCCCGACCCGGTGAACCAGGCTGAAAGGCTGACCGCAACAGCTTGGACGGACGGGATTGAACCCCTCATTGCAGGACACGAGCAAGAGTGGGCACGTCTTTGGAAGAGCGATATCACTCTTGAAGGCGATCCTAAGACGGAACGCGACATCCACAGCATGCTCTACCACCTGTATTCTTTCATTCGCGAAGAGTCTCATTTGAGTATTTCTCCGATGGGGCTGAGCAGCGACGGCTACATGGGGCACATCTTCTGGGATGCCGAAACGTGGATGTTTCCTCCATTGCTTGTACTCCATCCGGAGATGGCGCGAAGCATGCTCGATTATCGCGTCGATCGCTTGCCAGCTGCGCGTCAGAACGCATTTGCGAACGGCTATCGAGGCGCCGAGTTCCCTTGGGAAAGTGCTCAGTCGGGCAGGGAAGATATTCCCATGTGTTGTATGCCGCTTGAGATTCACATCACTGCAGATATTGGTATTGCAGCCTGGCAATATTACCTGGTAACCCAAGATCGCCAGTGGCTGCGCACCAAGGGATTTCCTCTTCTTGAAGCCACAGCAGATTTCTGGGCGAGCAGAGTGGAACGAACCACACCTAGTTCATTCAGTATTAGTCATGTGGTAGCAGCCGACGAATACGCTGACGATGTCGCCAATGACGCCTTTACCAATGCCGCTGCGCGAGAGAATCTGGCCGACGCTGGAAGGGCAGCGAAACTGCTGGGACTCACCCCGAATCCGGAATGGCAGCAGGTGCGCGAGCATATCCCAATCCTTAAACTTCCCAATGGAGTTACAGACGAATTTGCCGGATATAACGGCGCAACCATTAAACAGGCAGACGTTAATTTGCTGGCATATCCACTGCACGAGATTCGCGATCGTCAAGCCATCCAGCGCGACCTCGACTACTATGCGGGCCGCGTCGATCAAACGAACGGACCTGCAATGACGAAGTCAGTGCTTTCGATTCTTTATGAGCGACTGGGAATGCCGGAAAAGGCGCGCGAATATTTCCTTGACGGATATCAACCCAACTTGCGGCCGCCTTTCGGGGCCATCGCTGAATCAGCCACCGGTAACAATCCCTATTTCGCCACCGGCGCGGGTGGCTTGCTGCAGGCCATGCTGTTTGGCTTTGGCGGCCTCGATATCTCTGAACAAGGACTCGTACAGCACCCCATGAAGCTCCCCAAGGAATGGAAGTCGCTGAAGCTGACCGGCATTGGTGTGCTTCGGAAGGAGTATTCAAGCCAATGAATTCGCACTTCCTGGTGCTGGAAGCGATGATCGGCGCTTGTTTCGGCGCCCCGGGTAAAGCTGGGCATATTGAATTTGCGTCTACGTTCTTCACCGTAGGTTTGGTCATCTCGTGAGGGCCCGGCGGCTGCGTCCGAAAGGAACGATCTCCGGATCGTTCGTTAAGTATCCCCGGGCGAGGCGGGCTGTTCTATCTCGGATGGGAGATTCTTAAGAGCAGCACATTGTGGATTTCCATTTCGAGGGGCATTCCATCGGTCAGCTCAATCTCCTTACCTGTCCAGAGATCTGTGGCCTTTTGCGGACCATGCAATTCGAGACGCGCCAGGTTGAACTGAAATGGGTGGGTGGAATAACGTGAGTCGCCGATATTGAGGATGGCGATGGCGATGGCGCCTCCGGAGAGCGTCCGGGTCCAGACTTCGACCTGGCCGGAGCTGTAGGCACGCGAAGCGGGTCGGCCGAGCGGATCCTGATCGATGGCAATAACGTCTCGATTAGTGAGGATGGCGCGAATTTCAGGCTTCATGTGGGTAAGGTCATTGCCGGCCAGCAAGGGCGCAGCCAGCATGGCCCACATCGAAAAATGGGCGCGGTTCTCGGCCAGGGTCAGGTCGCCGTTGCCCACCTCAAGCATATCGGGGTCGTTCCAGTGGCCGGGGCGGGCAAAGTCCTCCAGGCCGGCCTGCATGCTCATGTTGGCGTAGATGCTGTACATGTTGGGCTGAATGTCGCCGGTGGTGCGCCACAAATTTGCGCCCACTTCCGGCCCCCACTCCCACACTGCGTCCCAACCGTACTCGCAGAGCGAGTAGACGATCGGCCGGCCTGTGGCTTTGAGCGCGCGGCCCATCTTTTCGTATGCGGATTGCATCAGCCGCATCTGCGCCGCGGGGTTGTGGGGAGCCTGCTTTTCCATCACCGCGGGAATGTAGCTGCACAGGTCGTACTTGAGGTAGTCGATGCCCCATGCGGCATAGGTGCTGGCGTCCTGCTCCTCGTGGCCCCAAGAGCCTGCGTACCCCGCGCAGGTTTTGGGACCAGGCGAGGAATAGATGCCGAGTTTAAGCCCCTTGGAATGGACGTAATCGGCAAGCGCTTTCATGTCTGGGAATTTCGCGTTGGGATGAATGATGCCGCTGCCATCACGCTCACCTTCCCAGGTGTCGTCGATGTTGACGTAAACATAGCCGGCATCTCGCATGCCTGAAACGACCAGGGCATCGGCGGCGGCGCGAATGTCGGAGTCAGTGACTCTTTCGGCAAAGTAGTTCCAGCTGTTCCAACCCATGGGAGGCGTCTGCGCGACGGATTGAGCGACGCCGAGCCGGGGCGAAGCTGCAGCACAGATGAGGGCGGCGCAAAGAACAATGGGGGTGCAATTGGGAATTCGTGTCATTGGATGCTCCTCGCAGCAAGTGAATCAAATTGGGTGAAGGGGCGGCGAGCGACGAGGATCGGCGGACGCCGTCCTCCCCGCTCTGGATCAGAAGCGATCGAGGCGGCGAAGGGCAGGGAGTTGTTTCGCATGGTCTTGGCATCACCAGAGGCATCGCTTCCACTATTATGAGCATTGCTTGCGTTTGTCAAGAGGGGAGAATGATGAGGGGGCAGGATGGCGGGCTAAGGCGAAATGGGTACCCGCAGCGACGCGCTGCTACACTGGGAATCGGACGGATAGTCGCATTCTGAAATCCGCGATGCCGATGCCGCGATGGTTACATCCAAACAAATAGCCTGAACGCGACGCATTTCTTCAACCAGGTTTGAGGTGAATCCATGTTGGAAGTCGAGAATCGAACTGAAATCAAGCGCGTGCCGCGCCAGAAACGCAGCCAGGATCGTTTTGAGCGTGTGCTGCAGGCATCGCTGCGATTGTTTGCCGCGCGCGGGTATGAAAGCGTTTCGATGCGCGAAATTGCACGCGAGGCGGAGATGCCGATTGCGACGGTGTACCAGTACTTTCCCATGAAGCTGGCAATCGTGCGCGAAATCTGGTCGCGCTATACCTCGGAGATTACCGGCGCTCTGGTCGAGGGAATTCGTCGCAGAGAGGAAAGAGGCGCGGGCGAGGCTCAGGAACTGATTGGAAGCATCGTGGACCGGATGACACAGTTACAGGCATCCAATCCGGCATTCATTGAGATCTGGAGCTGCGTGGCAGCATCGCTGGAGCTGCGGGCGCTAAACGTGGAAGACTCGCTGCACAATGCCCGCATCATCGCCGACTACCTGAAGAAGCTGCTTCCTCATGCGGATGAGGGATGGTTATACGACCGGGCATTGATCGCGGTGGAGGCTACGAGCGCGACCACGCGGCTTGCTCTCGGTCTTCCCGAGCCGCATCGCGCGCGCATTCTGCACTCTTTGAAAGTGGCGATTGCAGAAATGGTGGACCCGAATTGCATTGTGAAACCGCCGCACTCCCTTTCCGTTGCGGCCAGCAAGCGGAGCAAGGGCAAGACCGCGAAAGGAAGAGTCAGTGCGAAATTAGCCACTGCATCATCCGGTCCTTCATCGCGGTGAACGGAGGGTAGCGGAGATCGACATCGGCCCAGAACGGCCGGCGCACCACAGCCTTGGCATGTGAGAATGCGTTGAATGTGTAGCGGCCGTGAAAGGCTCCCATGCCGCTGTTGCCGACGCCCCCAAAGGGTAGCCCGGGGACGATCTGGTTGATGACAACGTCGTTGATCACCAGGCTGCCGGAGGGCATTTCGCGGGTCAGGCGCTGCTGCAGAGAGCGATTCCCGGTGAAGGCGTATATGGCCAGCGGCTTGGGACGGCAGCGAATGAATGCGAGAGCGTCCTCCAGGCAATGGTAGCCGACGACCGGCAGGATGGGCCCAAATACCTCGTCCCGGAGCAGATCCGAGTCTAAAGCCAAGCCGGTAATCACGGTGGGGGCAATATAGCGATCCTGCTCGTCGAAATCGCCACCAATCGCGATGGTGCCCTGTGACAGCAGTCCGATCAGCCGCTGAAAGTGGGCGTGATTGACGATGCGGCCATAAGATGGGCTGCGCCGGGGATCTTCGCCATAGAAGCGCAAGATCGCGGACCGCAGAGATTCAATCAACCTGGGGCGCAGCGTCTCCGGTACCAGCACATAGTCAGGCGCCACGCATATCTGCCCGGCGTTCATAAACCGCCCCCAGGCAATTCGCCGCGCGGTAACGTCAAGCGGAGCATCGTCAAAGACGAGGGCGGGATTTTTGCCGCCAAGCTCCAGGGTCACGGGCGTGAGATGGGCCGCGGCCGCGGACATCACTATCCTGCCGACGCGGCTCGATCCGGTGAAGAAGATGGTGTCGAAGCGGGTGTTTAGGAGCCGTGAAGCTGTTTCCGGCCCTCCACTTACGACCACAACCGCGGACGGATCCAGATAACGCTGGAGCTCGAATGCGATGAGCGCGGCAGAATTGCGGGCAATTTCAGAAGGCTTGACCACGACGGCATTGCCCGCGGCGAGAGCGCCGGCCAGAGGAATCAAGATCTGTTGAAAGGGATAATTCCAGGCGCCGAAAATGGCCGCCAACCCATAAGGCTCCTGCTGTACCCAGCATCTTCCGGGCATCGCCGCGATGGGAGTCCTTACAAATCGGGGCCCGGTCCAGTGCCGGAGATTCCGCTTGATCAGCTTGATCTCGGCGCGAACCATGGAGATGTCGGCCACGCGGGCATCGGCGGGGCAACGCCCCAGATCGCACCTGAGCGCTTCGAGCATGCGCGACTCGTTTGCGTCGAGGAAATACAGCAGGCCCTCAAGCTGGGCAATGCGCCAGGAGAGCGGATAGAAAGTGCCGTGATCGACTGAGGCGCGGAGATCCGCAATGCGGCGCTCGGGAAAAGGCGGCGAATCCTCAAGCTTCTTTGCGCACTCAGCGCCGCGCTGGATCTCCGTCGGACTCGCCATAAGATGAGCCTCTCGTTCACTGAATCATAACCATGTGGCCCGATCGGGGGCCAACGTCGGATCAAGGATATATCAGGATAGAGAGGGTTCCAGCCGGGTATTTTCAGACCTGCGCAGAATGAGAATACTAAAAAGCGCGAGCGCCAGGCCATCGATGGCGAGCACGACGACAGCGACGGAGGGCATGCCTAAATTAGTGCTCAGCCAGGCAGGAAGCGCCGGACCAAATCCATTGCCAAGAGTAACCATGGCGGTTGAGGCGGCTACAGCGCGGCCCGAACGATCGAGGCTTGCGGAGAGGCCCAGCTGATAAATCACCGAAGAGAGATTGGTCAGAGCCTGGAGAACGTTGGCGGCAAGATAAACAGACTGGCTCCTGACAGTGCCAACCAGGACAATGGATAGGGCATTGAGGGCGATGAGAACGAAGAGCGTAGGAAAGCGGCCAAAACGGTCGCCGGCCCACGCGGCTGCGGCCGCGCCCACCAGCAGCAACAGAGTGCAAACCGCGAGGATGGTGCCAATGGCATCGGGGGTGAATCCTGCATTGCTGCCGTAGATCTGCTCGAGGCTCCAGAAGGCTCCTTGTCCCAACTGCGTGAGAAAGATCGCTACGACGACGAGAACGACGGGCGCGGAGTTGCGGAAGGCCAATACCTCGCCCCGGATGGGGCGGCGGTTGGGGATCGAGGGAAGGCGAGTGAGGAGAGCCGTTCCCACCAGGAAGACCACCAAAAGGCAGAAATAGAGAGCGCGATACCCAAGATGGCCGATGAGAAGCGGCAGCAAGGCAAACCAGACCGCTGCATTCAACATGGAAGCAATCGTCGCGAAGGCGATCAAACGCTCCTTCTCGATGCCGCGCGCCAAGACCCGCAGTGCCTGGGCCCCGACAATTCCGGCGCCCACACCGGCCAGCAGACGGCTGGCAACGAGGTTTGCGATTGCTGGCGAGAACAGCGACAACATCGTGCCGAAAAGGGCAAGCGCGCCGCCCCATAGGGCCCATTTCTTTTCAGAATGCGGATGTTCCCTGGCGCTCAGAATCAGGTTGGTGACCGCGGCGACGCCCAGTTCCGAACTGAGCAGAAATCCTGCGCTCCTCACGGACAGCCCAGCCTGGGTCCGCAGCGTGTCAAGAAAGACCGGCAACAGGCTCACGGTCGTTCCCATCAGGAGTTGAGCGCCGATTGCCGGAAAGAGTATGGCCCGATCCCGCCGGTTGGGGAAGAGCGCGCTTAGCATGGCGCCGTCCATAAACCAGGGCGCATGCCAGTGTACAAGTGAACATAGAAATACCGGGTGTTCAATTTGCCTCCGCAGCGCATGGAAGTGAAACGCTATTAGAGTGTAGAAAAATGTGCGCTGTCAAGTAGGGGACGATAATCCACGGACATGTTTCATTGCGTTCTGGCGAAGAGCGACTGGTTTCGCATGGGCGGGAAAACTTTAAGTATCCATTGACAAAGCTGACTATTGATCATATTATACTTTTGCGCTCAGGCTGTGGAAAGTGCATTCGCCGGCCGATGCAATGGTGAGGAAGGCTCACGGGGGCTACGTGGTTGCATTGCGCGGCATGACCGACATGACAGCCCCGGCGCATTGCAAGCAACGGCCGTGACAGAAGCGGCTCGGGGAATGGTTCAAGTTCACGGTCAGGGAAGCGGGGAGCCATGACCGCCACGCGCGACAACCACCATGTACTAGCGGTCGATCTGGGAACATCGGGCTGCAAGTGCGCGCTGGTGGGGCGCGATGGTGTGGTTCGTGCGTGGGCGTTTCGGCCGGTTACGGTTTACATCGTGGACCGCGTAGGCGCTGAGCAGGATCCTGAAGATTGGTGGCAGGCATTTTTGGGAGCAGCGCGGGACGTAATTGCGACGCTGTCCGGCACGGGCGGGCAAATCGAAGCCATCTGCTGCTCCTGCCTGGGAGAATGCACAGTCGCGGTCGACTTGGCTGGGAATCCGCTGGGGCGCGCCATGCTGTGGTTGGATATGCGCGGCGCGGAGCAAGTCCGGCGCCGCGCCGGCAACCGCTTTGTTTCAGTCTCAGGATACGGGCCTGTGAAGCTGATGCGCTGGATCAGCCGTACCGGCGGCGCTCCGGCTCGTTCCGGCAAAGATCCCGCCGCGCACATGGCCTTTATTCAGGAGGCGTGGCCGGAAACCTACGCCAGGACCTACAAGTTCCTCAACGCGCTCGATTTCATGAATCTGCGCCTGACGGGGCGGTTTGCGGCGACGGTGGATTCAATTCTGACCTCGTGGGTGACGGACAATCGCGACGCCGTCAATATCCGCTACGACAGGGCGTTGATCCGGCAATCGGGAATCGACGGCGACAAGCTTCCTGAGATTGTGAGCTGCACCGCGGTGCTTGGGACATTGCGGCCAGAAGTGGCGCTGGAACTTGGATTGCCCGCGGAAACGCCGGTGGTTGCGGGCGCGGTGGACAACTCGGCCGCGGCGATCGGCGCAGGCACCATCGGCGACGGGGAGACTCACATCTACGTGGGCACGTCGTCCTGGATCGAAGCGCACGTCCCATTCAAGAAGACGAATCTGTTTGCGCAGATCGCGTCGATTCCGTGTGCGATTCCGGGCCGGTATCTTGCCGTTGCGCTGCAATCCTCGGCGGGCTCGAACCTGACTTTTCTGAAGGACCGTTTGCTATTCCCCCCCGGCGAAGCGGGAGCCATGCGATCGAACGATGCCTATTCCGCGATCGAGGAGATGGCGGCTCTAATTCCGGCGGGAGCGCGCGGCCTGCTGTACACGCCCTGGCTGTTCGGAGAGCGCAGCCCGGTCGACGATCCAAGTCTGCGAGCGGGATTCCTGAATCTTTCTCTTGACCACTCGCGCGCGGAGATGGCACGCGCCGTACTGGAAGGCGTGGCCCTGAACACCCGTTGGATGATGGAGCCGTTTGGCCGTTTTCTGGGCAAGCCGCCGGAGCAGGTCACCTTGGCAGGAGGCGGAGCGAATTCAAACCTGTGGTGCCAGATTTTCGCCAACGTGCTCAAGGTCCCAGTGCGGCAACTGCAATCGCCCGTCCAGGTGAATGTCATAGGAGCGGCGTTGATTGGCCTGGTGGGGATCGGCAAGCTTGCGTTCGCCGATGTACCGGCGCTGACGCGAGTGCAGCATACGTATGCGCCTGAAGTGGAGAATGCCGGCGTGTACGACGAGGCGTTTTCGCGATTCAAGCTGGCCTACCGTCAGCTTGCGCCTTTTTACCGGAAGCTGAACCGCCGTGGGAACTCGCGCCATGGACTTTGATGCGGCGCGGAACGAGGTCCTGCAAACTTGCTTGCATCTGGCAAACAAGGGATACCTGGCGGGTACGGGCGGCAACGTGGCCTGCCGGGCGGGCGCGGAGCACCTGGCGATTACCCCCTCGGCTTCGGATTACTACGCGATGACGAAGGAGGATATCTGCATCGTGCGTCTCAGCGATCTGGCGTGCATTGTGGGCAAGCGGCCTTCCGTGGAGCTGCGCTTGCATGCCTTCCTGCTGTCTAAGAGCGATGCGAATGCCACGATTCATACGCATCAACCGATTGCCAGCGCGTATTCGCTTCTGGGCGAGGATCTGACGATTCGCGAACCCGCGCGGCAGACTCTTCTGGGAGAGAAGGCACTTTGCGTGGGCTACGCGCCTTCAGGAACCCACTGGCTCGCGGAGAAGCTGAAGAAACGCCTGGACGGCGGGGTGAATGCCTATGTGCTGCGCAACCACGGAATCATCTGCTGCGGGCGGACGATGGCGAACGCGATTGAGCGGGTTGAAGCTATCGAGTCCGAATGCTGCGATTTCTTCAACAGTGTCATCGCAGAGCGCGGCGCCGCAGGTTCACAGGTTTTATCGCTTCTTGTCGATTCGAATTCTATGGAGTACGCACCATGAGCACTTCTTCCGCAATCTTAAGCGACGACGCGATCGCACCGCAGGCGCAGTACGGCATTACTGAGTGGCACGATACCGGCGAGATCTATGTACGCCTGAAGGAACTGGTGAAGCAGCCGATCCGACCCATCCGCCGCGAGGCAATGGAGCCGGTACTGGATTACTTCAAGCGCTCCTGCGCAGGATCGAAACGCGTCGCCGAGGAAGCCGAGGCGATTATCCCCGGTGGCGTTCAGCATAACCTTGCATTCAATTATCCCTTTCCGCTGACGATGGTCAGCGCCCAGGGCGCGCATCTTACCGACATCGACGGCAATCGTTACATTGACTTTTTGAAAGCCGGTGGGCCGACGCTGTTGGATTCCAACAACAGCGCTGTGCGGGAGAAGATTCACCAGTTGCTCGATTCGTGCGGACCGGTCACGGGCCTGTTGCACGAGTACGAGGTGAAGCTAGCGCAACTGGTCAATAAAGCCATGCCATCGATTGAATTGTTCCGCATGCTGGGTTCAGGCACGGAAGCGGTGATGGGTGCAATTCGGTTGGCGCGGGCCTACACCGGCCGCAAGTGGATTATCAAGATCGGGGGCGCGTACCACGGCTGGAGCGACCAGATGGTTTACGGTTTGCGCATACCCGGCACGGGACGGAGAGAAGGAGTGGGAATCCCGCGCGCGGCGACTGCGCACATCCAGGAGCGATTTCCCAACGATCTGGAATCTCTGCGCCGGACGCTCCGGTTGAACCGTCTGCGCGGCGGAACGGCGGCTGTAATCGTCGAGCCTTTCGGGCCGGAGAGCGGCACATGGCCGGTCTATCGGAATTTCAATCAGGAACTCCGGAAGCTCTGCGATGAGTTCAACGCACTCTTGATCTTCGATGAAGTGGTGACGGGATTCCGCGCCGGCATGGGCGGCGCGCAAGGATACTTCCAGGTGCGGCCGGATATCACAGTCTTGGGCAAGTGTCTCACCGGAGGCTATCCGATGGCCGGCGGGATTGGCGGCCGGCGCGATGTGATGCAGTTGCTAGCCGGAGGGATCGGCGCGACATCGAAACGAGTCTTTGTGGGAGGGACGCTCACTGCGAATCCGCTTTCGTGCGCGGCCGGTTGTTTTGCCATAGAGGAAATGCGCCGTACCAACGCGGCCGTAAAGGCCGGAGCCGCGGGAGACCGGCTGCGCAAGGGATTGAGCGAGATCATCGAGAGGCTGGGGCTGCCCTATGTGACATACAACCAGGGATCGATCGTTCACCTGCAAACCTCGGGCGTAATGCTACTGAGCATGAGGAATCCGATCAAGGTGCTGCGCGAGGCCGACCAGCGCAAGCACATGATGGAAGAGATGGGCGCGGCCTTCACCGCGCATGGAATCATAACGCTTGCCGGAAGCCGCATCTACACCGGTCTCGCCGATACCAACCAGGTGATTGACGAGGCGCTGAACCGTTTTGAGAGTGTTCTCAAGCTGGTTTAGCAGTGGGGCCGTGGAGTGTATTGTGAAAATGGAAGAAGACCTTCTGGCTCATTGTCGCCGCTTTGCCGGCAAGCGGCTTCTGTGCTCAACCGAAGACAGCTTTTCGCTGCGGATTCCAGGAGAGGGGAAGATGCTCCTTGTTTCTGGGCTTGAGGATTGGCAACAGATCGATGCCAGGCACCTGCGGCGGAGTCTGTTTTCGGAGTACGATCACCCTGCCGCACTGCACGCTGCCATTTATCAAAATCGTGGAGATGTGGGCGCGATTGCGGTTTGCAGTCCGTGCGGAGTTCGCCTGGTTGCTGAATTCGGCGGTGTTTTGCCCACGCTCTTCGACGAACAGGCACGGCATATCGGCGGCTCGGCCAAGCCTATCCTCGATAGGACTCGTGCGAGCAAGGAACGGCTCGAGGAAGTATTCGGGCGAGGAGATAATGCAGTTTTGTTAGGTAGCCAATTGCTGTGCCTGGGCATGACTTGCGAGCGGGCTCTCTTCAACACGGAGCTCGTTGAGAAGTGCGCCCGGGCTTATGCGATTGCCCACGCCACAGGGCTGCCGATCAAGCGCATTCCCTTGTGGGTTCGGATGATCGCTAAACATCGTCTGAGAAAGGACGAGCGTAATGCAGCCACGAGCTACAGGCGTGGTCTGTGGCCGGAAAACGTGGGCGGATACTGACCTTCGCTTCGAGTGGCGTCGGCGACAGCTCAGCGTGGTGTCCGATGACGCGCATGCGGTCGTGAATTCCAGTACAAAACGGCCGCAGAAAGCCTCGCAAAGGAAATGCGCATCGAGCATCGCCGCAACCAAAATGACGATTGTCAAAAAAAGGTAACGGCCCGGAATCAGAAGTTTACTCTTCTGAATCGAGCCGTTACCTGTTGAATCAATCGCATTCGGTCAAAGTTAGAACGTCAGCTCGGTCGCCACCTGCCCGGTTCTGGACCCTCCCGATGAGTTGATGGTTCCGAATAGAGGCGTTGTGATATCGAGATTTGGTTGGCCCAGGTTAGTGTGATTCAGGACGTTGGTAAAGGTGCCTTCCATGCGAAGATGCAGGTTTTCGCCGATGTTGACCGTCTTTGACAGGCCGGCTGAGAGGTTAACCGTTCCCGGGCCTTCAATCGCCCCGACGTGCTCGGTTCCGAATCTGCCAATCGGGTTTGAAGTTACTCCCACACCGCAAGAGTTGCCGGCGTAGGATGTCGAGGTGTATCCGGTGTTGCTGGGGCAGGCAAAGGCCTGCGGGTTCACCCATTGGCTGCGGTTCTGGTTGCGAGGCTTGATGGGCCCCACCTGGTCTGGACGCTGTTCCATCCCGTAGAGACTGGAGTCACCCGATCCGGTGCCGGAAGGATCGGCGTCGCCTCCGGGAATATAAGCGGTGAGATAGGGTCCCGTCTGGCCGAGGTAGATACCGCTCAGTTGCCAGCTTCCCAGAGCCGCATCCACGGCGCGGTTCATGTTGTGGCCGAGCGCGTGTCCACGGCCAACGGGCAGCGAAAACAGCCAGGTAGTAATCCAGCGCTGATGGCTCGTGCCAAACACGTTACCGTAATCGAGACGGGGATCGCGATAGTAGGTCGCATAACCTGCGCCGGAGTTATCGGCGTTTTCGCCGGTAAACTGCACTGGGGCAGGCCCTCCATTGTCTGCCAGATTCTTCGACCAGGTATAAGTGGACTGGAAGCTGAGGCCTTTGGAAAAGTTACGCATTACCTCGAATTGCATGCCGTTATAGAACGCCTCCGCATCGGTAAAGCGATCCTGAATCGCGCCCCAGTTCGGGAAGGGACGATCGGTGAGCGAACGCGACGCCGACGGAGTTGCTGAGGAGTACGACATCTCGTTCAAGGCCGCGCCATAAACCAGGTCGTCGGTCCGCATTCCGATATAAGAGAGCCGCGTGCCGATATCGCCCATCCATTCGTGATCGACAGAGAGACTCCACTGAATCGAGTAGGGGTCTTTCCAGTTCAACTGGGTGCAGGCGTTGAACTGGGCGCTGCCATAACTCGTCGTCAGTCCACCTGCAGGCGCAATATTGGGCCAGGTGTAGAGCGCCGGATAGTAATTCGGAGGATTCAGGTTGTAGAGGGTCGATTGCACCTGCTGTAGCGCGCCGGTCATGGAGAAGTAGCTGCTGGCGGCCAGCGTGGTGTTATAGACCCCGATGCCGCTGAGGACGGAGGTCTTGTCGTTACCGAAAGGACGCCAGGCCAGGCCCAGGCGCGGCAGGAAGCGATCCTTGGGCGCGTTGCGAAGCCCCGCGGGAAGGCCTGCCTGCGCATTGGTTTCAATCGGCGTGCATGCCGCACTGGGCGTGTTGGACGGGCCGAAGCCGCAGATGTCAGCGCTCTCAAGAAAAGGCGAACTCAGCAGGCTGGTGCCGTTGCTGGGATAGATGACGCGGCCGGTACCCGCCACGCTGGGATCGAAATTGCCGATGGCGCCCTGCGTGTCGTGGTAGGCCGGATGGTTCTCGTAGCGAACGCCGTAGGAGGCGGTCAGGTCATGCGTCATCTGCCACCGATCCTGAACGTAGCCGGCGTAGTAGATGGTATCGCCCTGGTTGTAAGGAACCAGCGTGTAATATTCGGTGGCTGTCGGCGTGCCGCTCAGAAAGTCGGCGAACTGATAACCCGCCTGGTTGGTCGTGACCGGGTATCCATAGCCGGGCAATTGCCCAAAGAGGTTTGTATAGTTGCCGCTGAAGAGAAATCCCTCGACGTTGTTGGTGGCGCTGTTGCCAAGGGTGGAGCGGGTTCCCTGGTGGCGGATGTCACCGCCGAATTTGATTGTGTGCCGGCCCTTGG
This sequence comes from uncultured Acidobacteriaceae bacterium, assembly GCA_963725975.1. Taxonomy (GTDB): domain Bacteria; phylum Acidobacteriota; class Terriglobia; order Terriglobales; family Acidobacteriaceae; genus Telmatobacter. Next base: position 634,382 of record CAVSBA010000005.1, read on the forward strand.
TCCAGGTCAGGCTGTCGTTGTACTGCAGCAGATGGCTGTTGGTGGTCTGGTTAATATTGCCGGCATAGAGCCACGTCAGGTCTCCCGCCCCCCCGCTGGTGCTGGCGCCGAAAGCAACCACCGTCATACCATTGGCGGGCAGGTCCGTGCCCATGGGATTGAACCCCGCTGCCTCGGTATACGGCGCGCCGTTCAACTCATTGCGCTGGCCGTTTTGCTCCCATGTAAGCCCAAAGAGAAAATCGTTAATCAGGTTGGGCGTGATGGTGTAGACGAACGAACTCGCCAGGATCTTGTAATCGTCGAAGTTCGTCAACGTTGGGACCTTCAATACCTGAGGCGAAAGCGAAGTAATATCCTTGTTGGTGTAGCGCGCAAAGACCAGCATGTTCTTGTTCAGATTGTGGTCGACACGGGCATCGAACTGGTTTGAGTTGTAATCGCTGGGAGCGTTGGTCGAGTAGTTATAGCCGATTCCGGACAAGGCTGCGCCGACCGTCTGGTACGGCGCATTGAACGGATAATTGGGCGCGGGAAAGAATTGCATGAAGGGATTGCCGGATGTGTTGATCATGGGCCCCGGGATCTGATTGGTGCCGGAGGTATTCTCCATCGCATACGGAACGACATCCGACGGATCGATCAGCATGCCCGCTATCGGATACTCCTGCGAGAAATCCCCGTGCATCATGGCTGTGGTGGGCACCAGCTGATTGAGCACCGACTGTTTGGGATAGTAGAAGCCTTCGTAGGTTCCGAAGTAGAAGGTCTTGTGGCGGCCGTCATACACGTGTGGAATCACAACAGGGCCACCTGAGCTGACCCCAAAATCATTTAGCAGCTTGTGTGGCTTGATCGTTTCGCCGTACGATGTGGCATCCATCGCATCGCTCTGTAAATGCCAGAAAAGCGCGCCATGGACTCTCTCGGTGCCGCTTTTGCTGACCGTCGTAACCTCGCCGGCCTGTCCGAATTCTGCGTTGTTCTGCACGCCGTCTACTTGAATCTCCGCGATGGATTGGGCCGAAGGGAAGGCGTCGGAAAGTGGCACGTTGCCACGGACGCTCTCCGTGGAGATGCCGTCCACGGAGACTTCCGCCTGGAAGGGCTGGCCGCCCTGCACGGCAAGATTCCCGGAAGTGTCCGGCTGCACCCCCGGAAGAAACTGGATGACTGAGAGCGGGCTGGTTCCGCCGCTGTAGAAATTTACTGGAAGGTTGGTGACGTCGGCCGAGGCCAGCGTCGAGGAGATCGATGGCGTCTCTGTTTCCACCACTCCTTGGGACGAGCCCTGCACCATCACTTCCTGGTGCGCCGAGCCCACGCTCAACGTGGCATCGATGCGGATCTCAGCGCGGGCGTCAAGAACTACGCCTGCAATCAACCGGCTCTTGAAATTTGCCTTAGATATCTGCACGTCGTAAGTGCCCGGAACCAGCTCAAGTGCCTGGTAGATTCCCGCCGAGTTCGTCTGGTAGGTCGCGGAGATCCCCCTGTCCACATTGGTGATCACAACTTTGGCATCGGGGACCAACGCCCCACTTTGATCCCTCACCGTTCCGAGGATGCTCGATTGAACCGACTGGCCGCACAAAAACGGTGAAAGCACGAGAAGCATCACCAGCAAAAGACTCTGAAAGGCCCCGCTAAAAGGAAGACGCATGGTATTGCCTCCAGAAAACTCACTCGGCCGCCAATAATATGACTATCGCTCATATTATGTCAAGGTTTCCGGACACGCATATACGTGGACATAAAAATGGCCACGAGCCGGCGTGTGAGCGCGGTTGGTGGCGGAGTAAACGTAAACCATCCCGCCCATTGGGTGTTTCAGAACCAGCAGGTTTTTGGAGAGGTCAAACGAGGTTTGGGGCCGATAGGGAACTGGTTTCTGTGTGATAACGGTGTGATGAAGACGGTGAAGCTGGACGCGAGGATTCGGCGGGCGTCAGCGGGCGGTGCGGCGGCCGACTGGATCCCGGGCAGGTGTCAAGGCCGAGACGATTTGTGTCCAACCGGCGCCGCTTTTGCACAACAGGGAAGGATTCTTCTTCTCCAGGTTCTCCCTGTCATCGGTAACTTCGTTGATGCAACCACTACCCGTTTGCATTCCGCGCGTGATTTGGCCACATGACAACAGGACTCTCGCAAGCCGCCCATGCGAAAGTGAATAACAGCCTAGCGCAGGAGGCGGACCCGCAAAACGGTCGAATGGTCAGTTGGCAACGACACATGGAACTGGTCACCGTTGAGGCGGCGGAACGGAATCCAATCCTGCCCCTTAAAGGTGCCTTCCTCAAGGGAGACGATCTCCGCGTCGCGCAACGGTCCTTGCATCTCGCGGAACATAACATTGAATCCTGTCCCCATGACGATGAAGTCGTCCGCAGCAAGTTCCACGATCATTCCCCCCGCCCTGCCTTTTTCCGGGTCAAAGGTGGTTGTGAATTCGATATGAGCGGCGAATTTATTGCTGACCCGAATCGACTCCTTCCAGTCTTCTCCATTTCCCAGTCCTTGCAGTATCGGGTAGAGCTTCCCCGTGTACTGGTACTGTGCGATGAGCGGAAGGAGAGGACGGAGCACACGGTAAGTATCCGCAAATCCCACACCCACCCCTCCATCCTTTTCCGCATCATCAACAGCCATCGGGCTGAAGCCGATACCGTTGAAAAAACCGAACGTGGTGTATGCAAAGGGGGGGAAATATGGATTCATGTTCGTCTCCGGCACGAACAGCGGGTTATCCGGCCGGTCATATTCGGCTGCGACATCGTAGAACTTGGGGTAATAGATGTCGGGCGCGAGGATGTCGATAGCGGGAGCACCCGCCTTCCAGATATCGATGACATTCACGGTTGCGCAGCCGCTTGGCCATCTGCCCGCCCGCTCCTCGCTTTCGATCAGCCAGACGTTGACGTACATCGGCAAAGGGTATTCCTGCTTGCCGGCGGCGGCAACCGTGTTGACGTAATTTGCGATCAGCCAGGCGCTGAATGCCTCCGGGGCCAGTTCCCCGAAGACCTGTCCCCAATTGCCGGATTTCGGCGACTGGTTCCACGACACGGCCAGAGGGGGCGAGAGCTGCTTACGTTGGCTGTCGAGAAAGTTCAACAACTCCTTCGGCACCGGCGTATCAAACAAGCGGTTAGCGGCTTGCGAATAATCGCGGTCCGTTCCAAACAGCCCGGGTTCATTTTCAACTTGCACCATCACCACCGTGCGCTCAGCCTCGTCAACACTCTTCACGTGCCTCAGCAGAGCGGCGAACGCGTGCGAGTCTGCCTCCATGGCTGCGCGGCAAAGCGGGGAGATAATTTGCAACTCTTCGCCCCGCTCGTCCCGAACGCGTACATACTTCTCGGTATCGCGCTTTATCCACTCCGGCACATAGTGGCTCTCGCCGTTCTTCCATGTCCCGAACCAGAGGAATACCAGGTGCAGATCGCGTTGGCGCGCGGCCTGGATGGCCATATCAACTGCGCTGAAGTCGAATTGATCCTGTCGGGGCTCAATCGCCTCCCAGTAAATGGGAACCTCGGCGGTATTGGCATGCCAGTTTGCCAGTACATCCAGCGCCCCGTTCAGATCGCTCGCATTCGAGGTATCGGAATTTGCCACTTGACCACTAAGCATCAGATACGGGCTGCCGTCGACCAGCAGCCGATAAGCATTGCCTGTTTTCTCGATGCGCGGAATCGGGCTGACGGCAGGTTGCGCGGCGCAGGCAAGCGTCAATGCGGACCATGCGAACAGGACGCAGGCAGGGCCAGATGCCCTGCACGGAAGCGTGTTTTGGCTATACCAATGATTACCCATTATGATTTCATCTCTTTGCTGAGTCGACATGAATTATATCTCCGGCCGTAGCGCTCGCTGCTTCCACCGCTTGCTGTAGCAGCTTGAGGACCGCAGAATCGACTAGCTCCCTGGTTGCCAGCCTGCCGGCGGAGAGGTCCAGTTCGGAGGGAGTTGAGAGCATGGATCCCCATCTGGCTCAGACTGGCTAGTTGCAATATGCACCAAGCAGTGGAGACTCGGCCTCCAGTTGGTCAAGAGGCCCCGCAGTGTTCATTGGAACCGTGGCAGATTCCCAGGTCGCTTAGTGGTTCAGCAGGAAGGTCGCGTCACATCGATACCGCACAGCGGTTTAGTTTTATTACAGTATTTGTGCGAGCGATAGAATCGCCCCGTCAAATTGATCAGCGAATGACGGGCTCAGCATGCCAGACAAATGAGGAAGAGGGAACCACATCCGCCCCGGCAGGTTCCCCTCCACTAAGCTGCACCTCGTCGCGAACCGCGCCACCAGGATTGGCTGCAAGACTGGAGAACCGCTCGGGATTGGTATAGAGAAGCGTTAAGTGATTCAATATGGCCTGCTCCGGCGTCAGATTCGATTTGCCCTGGATGACCTCAAGAAGCTGGCGATGACACCTCAATGACAGACGGGTGCGTTCCTCGCTCGCTGCTGTCACCCCGTATTGTGATTCGAGGGCTCGATGCACGAACAATATCGGAACTACGGAGTTCAGCACCTTTTCCAAATAATGATTGCCGGCTTGTGCCCAAATTGTGCGGTGAAATTCCAGATCCAGGGCTGCAGCCTCAGCGTCGGAGTCTAGATGCCAAACCTCCATTTTCTCCAAGAGGGTGACCAGGTGATTCTCACATTCGGCTGTGAACCTGGCTCGGCATAGCTTCAGCGCTTCGGCTTCCAGGATAATTCTCAAACTATTGATTCTCTGGCAGTCTTCCTCGCTCAGATCGTTGACGAACATTCCTCGCCGCGGACTGCTCATCAAGAGCCCTTGTTCACACAGAACCTGCAGCGCTTCCCGGATCGGAATCCGACTCACCGAATACTCCCGCGCAAGCCGACTCTCGTTCAGCCGGTCACCTGGCTTGAACCGGCCGCCAATAATGGCGTCGCGAAGAGTGGACACAAAGTATTCTCGTACTGTCTTGCTCGGTAGAGCTTCGATTACACTAGACATGGATGGGTGCTTTCTTGGGAATGATACACTAAAATCGTCGGACCTGTATACAGTGCTGCAAGCCCGCCTTTAATGCTTGGCACCTGCTTGTCGGCGACACTATATTCCCTTTTTCATTGTCAAGCTCATTCTCTCCAGACTCTGCCCCACAGAGCCGCTGCGAAGAAGCAGAAACGCTCCGCCATTTTCCCTGCGCCCTCTTCAAGGCTGGCGCGCCGCCCGATGTATCATCGGCGCATGCGGGCTCGCGTCGGATTTCGCTGCCTGATCGTATTCCTGGCCGTCTGTTGCGTGTCCCGGCCGGCACGATCGGGGGAGCTTGAAGATCTGTTAAGAACCGGCGCCGCGCTGAACCAACAGGCAGACTATGCCCATGCGATTCCCTTGTTGAGACGAGCAACGGAACTTGCGCCTCAGGATCCTTCCGCCAATTATCTGCTTGGGGTAGCTTTGCTCGAAAGCGGCCACCCGGCAGATGCGATCGCGCCGCTACAGATAGCGATCAAAGGGAATTCTGAAAATGAGCCGGCCGAGGGCTATCTGGGCGATGCCGAGATGGAGCAGGGCGACTTTGCGGGAGCTGCGGAAACTTTTCAGGCTGCCGTGGCGCGGGCGCCGAATTCCGAGCAGGCGCTGATGTGGTGGACAGACTACAGCTTAGAGCGATACCGGATATTGGCCCTCTGGCTGCGCGCCTCGCCACGGGGTAGAGCGATTGTCCTTCGCGCCAAGGCGGAAACTTTGGCGCCCGGGACAGCGGCACGAGAGGCCCTGTTGCGGGAAACGGCAGAGGCCGATCCGGAGCAGCAGGGAATCTGGGGAGAGTTGGGCGTTGCGCAGATTCAGCTTGGCAAGAACACGGACGCTGAGACCAGTCTCAAGACCGCGCTGGCACGGCAGGCGGAAGATTCTTCTACGTTGCAATTGCAGGCCCTGATGGCGGCGGCGCACGGCCAATGGCCGCAGGCGCAGACAAAACTTTTGCTTTTGGGCGAACGCTCGGACAGCGGATTGCAAGAGGTTCTGGCGACGTGGCCGCAGAAGCTGATTCCCGGCCCGGACGTGGAGGGGACGATTTGGCGATGCTTGCGCAAGCAACCGGAAGGCTGTCCGGTGGAGACGGCTGCGCTTAAGAACGGAAGCGGTGCGCCGGCGGAACAGGCATATCAAGAAGGTCGTTGGGAGCAGCTTGCGTCCATGCCTGCGCCGGCTCAGGATCATGCTGCGGAGTGGTTCTGGCGCGGAATCGCATTGGCGCACCTGAAAGATTGTCCGCGAGCCATTCCTGCGTTGGAGCGTGGACTGAAGGCCGGGGCTGAAACCGCGGGATCGTGGCTGGCAAATTGCTATGAGTTTGAAGCTGTCCATTTCGCCGACGAGTTGGGCGCGCAGGGGAAAGAGGGGGCAGTCCACCAGATCCGCGGTGATATTTTGCTGTCCATCAGGCTTGAACCGGCGCGGGCCGCAACGGAGTATGCGGAAGCGCTACGTTTCAAACCCAACAATCCGGAGCTACTGGAGAAGCTGGCAGAGGCGTACCTCAACTCGGGGGACATGGACCGGGCACGGCAAAGCGCGCAGGCGGCGCTCACGCAGAATCCTCATCGTGAACTTGCGCTGCGATTGCTGATCCGTATTGCCATGAGCAATCGCGACTATCCAACCGCTCTTGCGCTGCTCGGCCGATTGGGGGAAATGGAACCGCAGGATCCCTGGACGCACATCCAACTCGGAACCGCCTATGCACAGACCGGACACCCGGAGGAGGCCGTTCAAAACTTGAAACCGGTCTTGGATTCCGGCTATGCCGACGAGACGGGAGCGCTGCACGGGTTGCTGGCGGCGCAGTTGCGCAAACTCGGCCGCGATCGAGAGGCCAAGCTGGCGACGGACGAGGCGATCGAACTGGCCACATCGTTTCAGGAGCGCGTTCAAAGCAATACAAACACAGATGAGAATATCCGCTGACGCCGGGGACAGTATCGAGCACCTGCGGTTGTTGGGAAAGCACAATTGCCGTAGGAATCACCACAGCCATGCATAGATGGCGATGGTGGCGATGGCGAGCAGGCTCCACTGCAGGCGCCAGTCGGAAAGCCCTTCAAACGAGGCGCTGCGCGCGCTCCAGTCTACCGTGAGCCCTTTGACCTGAACCGGATCTGGCGCGCGCGTCAAATAAGACACGATGAAGAGCACCGCGATCGTGATCAGGCTTCCCCAAAGACCGCGATAAGTGTAATTAAGGGTCAACTTCCAATGCAGGAAAGGAAACAGCCGCGCGCCCCGCGAGGTCATGAGTTGATCGGTGACAAAGAGCGACGCGAACAGGATTCCGGTAATGGCCGACGCCACGGCACCCTGGAAGTTGATGCGCTTATTCACAATTCCAAAAAAGATTGCCGGCGCGACGGGCATGACGAGATAGATGGACACGGCCTGAAGATACATGTAGAGACCTTCGGGCGTGGTGTAAATGAGGTAAGCGGCTGCGACCGCGAGGGGCGTGCAGAAGAAAATGGCCATGCGCCCCACAGCCACCTGCATTTTTTCCGAAGCGTGGTTGCGGAAGGCGAGTAGAAAGTCGCGTACGAAGAGCGTTGAAACGGAGTTCATCACGGATAGCGATGAGCCGATGAGCGCGCAGATAAGCGCCGCCAGAACCAGGCCGCGGATACCGGTAGGCAGCAGATCGTTCAACAATGTGATAAAAGTCGTCTTCGGATTGCGCCCGGGATAGAGAGCGGCGGCGATCACGCCAGGCAGAGCGAAGATGAAGATAGGGCTGAGCTTCAGCAGGGTGGCGAACATGGCGCCTTTGCGGGCTTCGCGAAGGTTCTTGGCGCCGAGCACGCGCTGGATGTTGACCTGGTCCATACCCCAATAGAAGACGCCCGAATAGAGTGCGCCGAGCAGAATGCCGATAAAAGGGTAGTTGGGGTCGTCGTATGGCTTGGCCACGTGCATGGCCATGGGCATCTTTGCAACCAAACTGTGCCAGCCGCCTACTTTGTGCAGGCCGATGAAAAGCATCAGGCTGCAGCCGCCGATGATAATCGCGGTTTGTATCGAATCGGTATACGCGACGGCGGTAAATCCTCCCACCATGGTAATGATGGCGACGCCGCCAGCCATCAACATCACCATAGGCATTACGTTCCACCCCAGCAGGCTGTGTAGCACCAGTGCGCCGGCATACAAATGGAACGCCAACTTGGTCATGATGCAGATGACTAGCATGAGGCCGGAGAAACAGACGCGGGCGATGCGGTTGAAGCGGAGTTCGAGGAACTCGGGAATGGTGTAAACGCGCGCCCGGATGTAATAGGGAAACAAAAGCCAGCAGGCGATTCCGAGACAGATGCAGGTGGTCAGCTCAACCGTTCCGGCAGAAAGCCCGTAACGATACGAATCTCCGGAGAGACCGACGAGGTGCTCGGCACCGATGTTCGTGGCGAAGAGGGAAGCGCCCACCAGCGGCCAGTTCAAGTGCCTTCCCGCGAGGAAGAACTGCGAACTCGACTCGCCGGCACCCTTGCGGATGGCGATGGTGAGGCCGATTCCGATGCTTGCTGTGACAGCCAGACAGCAAACCACGAGGTCAAGCAGGGTTAGAGACACTTGATATTTTTTCCAATCGAACTAGAGTAGGGAAGTTCCAGGAGACTCCAATAGAATGCTGTCTCTGCAATGCTCAGTCGATCATCGTGTATAGTATAGGTCGAGCGCCCAAGCGCTTGAAATTTAAAGTTTAACAATGTATTGCCGGCGAAAGCACCTTTGCCGGGCGGTAGGGAAAAATCGATGCCCCTTGCAGGGTTCGGCGTTGCTCTCCGGGGGCGTGTTTACCGGATTGCGGCGGCCGCAGTTGGATTGAGATCGCCGATGGGTCCCAGCGGTTCAAGGAAATGCAAAATTTGCGCAGCGCCCTATCAATGTGGCCTTCGCAGTCCCCAAGTTCTCGCCACGGAGGTGAGTTCAACGATGCTTTTCGAGAGGGCAGCATGAATAGCAATGCGGCAAAAAGACCGCGATTGAGCGGAATATTTGCACCTACGATTACAGCTTTCAACAGCGATGAATCGTTGAGTACCGAGGGAACGCGGGCGTTTGTGCGCTTTTTGCTGCAGCAAGGCGTGGACGGATTAACGCCCCTGGGCAGCGCCGGTGAGTCCGTGGCCATGAGCACGGCGGAGCGCATGACAGCGCTCGAGGCGATCGTAGACGAAGTCGCCGGCCGCGTACCCATCTACGCCGGAACCAGCGATTACAGCACCGCGACCACGATCGAGCTCAGCCTGCACGCAAAATCGATTGGATGCGACGGATTGATGCTGATGCCGCCGCAACTGTTGAAACCGCCTAAGCAAGACGTGCTGAACCATTTTCGGCGCATCCGCGAAAAAGTGGGGCTGCCCATCATGGTTTACAACGTCCCAGTGCTCGCTGGGATTGAGATCACTCCGGAAGAGATCCAGGTGTTGGCGGCGGAAGATGTGGTCCACTCCGTGAAGTGGTCGCACATGGACATTTCGCGCGTGCAGGATACGCGGCTGCTTTGTGGAAATGACTTTCCGATTTTTGCGGGTATCGATATCACGGCGTTTGCTGCGCTGGCGATTGGCGCGGATGGATGGATCGGCGGGCTGCCGATGATCGTGCCCGCGCTGGCGGCGCGGCTCTATCGGCTGCTGACGCAGGAGAAGGACCTCGACGCGGCGCGAGCGCTGTGGATGAGCGTTCTGCCCATTATCCGCCTTGAATATCGTGCCATGGGAACGAATGAAGGGAGCCCGCATTGGCTCCCTGTATGCCGCGAAAGCGCGGCACTGCGCGGCATACCGGTTGGCGTCTCGCGGGCGCCGCTCACGCCAGTGGACGGGGCGACGCGCGAAGAACTGCGTGCCATCCTTGCCGGTCTGGGGCAGCTCGCTTGAATGCAGTGGATGGAGTTGCGCGGGTCGCTTTGAATCGGAGCTGAGAATGCGATGAAGATTACAAACGTTGAAGTTTTGATGACCGGCACTGCATGGCGAAATTTTGTCTTCGTTAAGCTCACCACGGACGAAGGGCTTGTCGGCTGGGGTGACGGCACACTCGAGTGGAAGGAAGCGGCCGTTCGTGAGCTGATCCTCGACTTTGGCAGGCGTTACGTCATCGGCATGAGCCCCTTCGATATCGAGGATCTCTGGTTCAAGCTCTACCAGATCGAGCACAATACCGGACCGGTGATGTTTGCTGCGATGGCCGGGATCGAGACGGCGATGTGGGATCTGGTGGGAAAGGCTGTGGGACAGCCGGTCTACAATCTTGTCGGCGGAGCGGTACGCAAAAAAATCGAAGTGTACGCCAATGGCTGGTACGCGTTCCAGGGAGATCTCGGGAAAATAGCCGAACGCGCGCAGGAAGTGGTAGAGCGCGGCTACAGGGCCATGAAGTTCGATCCCTTCGGCCCCGGTGGAAGGGAACTCTCGAACGAGCAACTCCGCAGGGCCTGCCGGATCGTGGAGACGGTGCGCAATGCAGTTGGAGAAGACGTCGACCTGATGATAGAGTTTCACGGCCGCTTCAGCCCGATCATGGCGCTTGACGCCATCCGTGCCATGGTTCCGTATCAACCGCGCTGGTGTGAGGAGCCGATTCCGGCGCACAATGCCGAGGCGATGGCGATGGTGGTTGCAGCATCGCCACTCCGCGTGGCCACCGGCGAACACATCTACAGCCGGTTCGGTTTTCTCGAACTGCTCTCCCGCAAGGCTGCGCACCTGATACAGCCAGACATTGTTTACGGTGGCGGATTCATGGAAACTAAAAAGATTGCCGCCCTCGCTGAAGCGTTTTATGTGAGCGTGGCGCCGCACAACTGCCGCGGGCCGCTGGGCACGGTCATCGCCATGCATCTGTGTGCGAACATCCCCAACTTCGACATTCTGGAAACCTTCGAGGACTACGATGTTCCCTGGCGCTGCGATCTGACGCCGGGCACGCCGCGGGTTGAACAGGGATACTATTCCATTCCCGACAAGCCGGGTTGGGGCGTCGACGTGGACGAAGAATTGATCCGCGCGCATCCTGAAAATCCTGACGCGAAGCTGAATATGTTTTCCGAAAAGTGGGAAGAAATTATGTGCAAATAGGCCTGCAGCGCTTCCAGGTTCGATGACTGGCGCATCCGGAGTCTTTCTTCGCAGTCAGATAGTTAATTTTAAGTAGGCGGCTCGGCAGTATCTACGGAAAAGGAAGTACGTTGTCCGGCGCACCGCTCCATCGATTTATGACCAACCGCAGAGCTTTCTTGAAACTGGCTGGCGCGAGCGCGTTCATGCCTCCGAATCTCTGGGCTTTGACAGCCGCCCAACCCACTTTTCCCGATCTTGGCCAATTGCAGCGCCAGCATGGGCAAGCGCGCATCGTCTCTCCCGAACGAACCTACCGTGCCATGGAGTGGGAGTTTCACACTCCCCCCGAGCAAACCTTCGACATCAACGTGGAAGGCGCCATCGCAGCTTCGCGTGAGGCCGGCGCGGAAGCGCTGATGTTTTACACGCAGGACCACTGGGGTTATGCGTTCTATCCCAGCCAATCGGCGGTGCGCCACCCTAATTTGAAGTTCGACTTGTTCGGAACCGAGTGCGCTTTGGCGCGCAAGGCCAGTATTTCCGTCATGGCTTACTACAGCCTGCAATTCAATAATCAATGCGCGATCAGCCATCCAGACTGGGCCTGGACCAACGAAGACGGTTCTGAACAGCGCTTCTACGGCAAGTGGCACGTGATGTGCCTGGACTCACCTTATCGGCAGTATGTGCTGGCCATGATGGGCGAGATCTTTTCCCGCTATGAAGAAGTAGATGAGCTGTTTCTCGACATTTTCGGCATTCAGTTTGCCATGTACGCGAGCAACGGAATCAGTCCGTTCTGCTTCTGCCGTTACACCGAGGAAGCGTGGGCCCGGGATTTTCCCGGCGATCCCTATCGCGAAGGCTTCAACACGCGCGAGGGCTGGGAGCGGCGCTTCAAATGGCATCAGCGAATAACGATGACCGACATGCTGGACGAGATCATCGCCATCGCACGTAAGCACCGGCCCAATCTCATGGTTTCCCTCAATGGAGGCCCCGAATCATTCCCTAACGAGATCATGCAGCGAGTGAGCTACATCTATGCCGAACCGCTCGATTGCCCCACTGGCATCGCGTTGGGATCGATCCTCATGCGTGGGTGGGGGCGCCCTTACTACCAGGCGGGAATCTTTACTGAGTACGGATATTCCGATACCTATCCCAGCGGTCTGGCACGAACGCAGGCAGACGCACTCATCGTTCAGAATGCGCGAACTTTCTTTGTGGGCAATGCGCCTGTGTTGAGCGGGATCGATGGGCAAGGATTCTCGAATCGCTGGTTCGCTGTGGCGAAAGGTGCCTGGGACGATGTGCGCAATGTCGACTGCCTGCTGGGGCCCCGGCTGAATCCTTTGCTGAGCACCGCGGTACTCTACAGTGAACAGACGCGCAAGGAGTTTGAAATAGACAAGCGTCCCCGGGACTTTAGAAGTTCAATTCTGGGCGCATTGGAGACGCTGACTTTCGCGGGCCGGCCGGTAGAAAGCATACCTGAATTCAAATTGGACATGCTTGGCCGGTTTGAGGTGCTGGTTTTGCCTGAGGTGCTTGTGCTTTCAATAGAGCAGGCGCAGACGATTCGTACCTGGGTTCACAATGGCGGTACCTTGATCGCCAGCCATCGCTGCGGCCTGCTGGATGAAAACCGCAAGCCGCGGGACAACTTTGCTCTGGCCGACGTTTTCGGCGTCGATTATGTCTCAGAAGAGACGAAATATGCCTACGATGCGAACGGTAAGCAACGACCGGGAAATGACATCACGACCTATATGGAATCCACCGGTCATCCTCTGGCCGCGGCCATTTCGCAAGGCACCGTGGGATTGCCCGGTCCCTTCATCAGGATAAAGAGAACGACTGCGGAGGAGGTGATGCGTTACCGGCTTCCGCTTATTGCGGAGGATGTCGCCCATAACCGGTGGGTCGGATGGGGCACCCCGCCACCGGGTCCGGAAACAGCCGGACCCGCAGTCACGTTCAACCGCTTCGGCAAAGGGCAAGCGGTCTATCTCGGTGTGCCCATCTTTTGGGCAATGCAATGGCGAGCGTTCTGGATTCAGACCTGGATTCCAACGTTGATTCGCACCCTTGTGCCGACGCCGCTGGTGGAACTGAGAACCGAACCGTTCTCAGAATTCGTGCACGGCACATTCTTTCACGACGAAGAGAAGCAACTTGTCCTGGTGCAGGTTGTGGATGCGATCCAGCTTGCGACGGCAGGCGAGATCCGGCCCACGCCGGATATCCAGATCACGATCGACCGGGCGCGATTGAATGTAACGGCGGCACAGGTGATTTGGCCAAAGGTAAGAAATTTGGCGATTACCGGGCATGGGACGAGAGCACAAATCGTGATCGAGAAGCCGGATCGTTACACGGCGCTCTATTTGCGCCGGGATTGAAAGAAAAAGACTCTTGGATCAATGGGCAGTGTTGACAAGCGGAAGTGGAGCGTATCGGAATACAGAAGTGGGTTGACAGGGGCTGTTCTATTCGTGGTTCAACTCCGGCGGGAGATACGAAACATAGATGAGCATAAATAGGCGAAGATTCCTCCAAGGGACGGCGATGGTGGCGCCCTTTGCGCTCGCGGGTCCTGTGGTGTGGGCTGGAGCTCCCGTTGGCCCTATTCGCGTGATCAACGGAGCGCCGGCTAATGGATTGGATTTTGTTCTGCACAATGATGCGCGAGGAAGTAAGTACCAGGTGGAGACGCTGCCCGGGGGATTGGGGGTAATTGATTTCGATGGAGATGGCTGGCCGGATGTCTTTTGCGTGAATGGAGCGGCTTTGCCGTCACTTACTAAGACTGGGCCAGAATATTGGAATCGCCTCTACAGGAACAATCGCGACCGTACGTTCACCGACGTCACCGATCAGGCGGGCCTCGCCGGACGGGGTTATGGCATGGGCGTGGCTGTGGGCGATTACAACAACGATGGTCACGAGGATCTATTCGTCGTCGGGGTGCATGGGAACCAGCTCTATCGTAACAACGGCAATGGAACCTTTTCCGATGTCACAGACCAGGCACGGCTCAACCTGCCTCAGGATCGGAAATTGTGGTCAGTGGGAGCAGCCTGGATCGACTACGACAATGATGGCAGGCTGGATCTTTTCATCTCCAACTATTGCGATTGGGAAGCGGGAAGCGATCGCGTCTGCGGCGGAATTGGAGCGTCCCTGCGCGTCTACTGCCATCCGAATCTATATCGGGCAGAAAGCATGCAACTCTTCCACAACAACGGCGATGGGACATTCACGGAAATGACTTCTAAGGATGGCCTCCCCAACCTCATCGGCAAAGGAATGGGAATTGCCATGGCCGATTTCGCGGGGAACCATCATCCGGGTCTGTTCGTCGCCAATGACAATTCGCGCAATCTGTTGCTGCAGCCGACGGCTCACGGGCTCCAGGAGGTAGGTGTGGAAGCGGGTGTTGCTTTCAATGGAGACGGTCGAAATATCTCGGGCATGGGAGCGGACTTTGGTGACATCAACGGAGATGGGCTGCCGGATCTGGTAATGACCGGATTGAAAGATGAAACCTACGAGTTATTTCTGAATCGTGGCGACGGCACATTCGACGATGGCAGCGCGTCATCAGGATTGTTGGCCTTGAGCCGTCCCTGGAGCGGATGGGGTTGCGGCCTGGTGGACCTGGACAACGATGGCTGGCTTGATCTCTTCGTAGCCTGCGGCGGGCTAGATACCGATGAGCCGCAACCCAATCGAATTTTTCGCAACTTGGGCGGGAGGTTTACCGATGTGTCGGAGGGCGCGGGAACACAATTCGCCTCCGCAGGTTTGCACCGAGGTGCAATCTTTGCGGATTTTGACCGCGACGGGCGAATTGATGCGGCGGTGACTGCAATGAACGCACCTATCGAGATGTGGTGGAATCAAAGCCCACAGCGTAACTGGCTGCAACTGCGGCTGGAAGGGAAGCGCAGCAATCGGTCTGCAATTGGAGCGCAGGTAACTTGCAAATCCGCAAGCCGAATCCAAACACGCTGCGTGACTAATACGGTGGGTTATGCCTCCAGCAGCGATCTAACCCTACATTTTGGACTGGATGCGGACAGCAAAGCGTCGATAGAGATTCGTTGGCCCTCCGGAACGGTGCAACATCTGGGCGACTTGGCGGCAAATCAGCGTCTGAAAGTAATGGAGACGGGCTAGACCAGCGGTCAAAGCGGTTACAAATCCCATGAAGAGGCGAACGCGCCGGGCACAAAACTGGCTTTAATATTTGTCGTGGATTTCACTGAACTTGTTGAAATCCTTCGTTGCTTCGTCGGTGTAACCGAGCCTTTTGCAGATTTGAGCAGCCTTATAATAGGCGGTCGCTAGACCAGATTGGAGGTTCGAGTGATCGCTGGCGATGGCCGCACGATACTTATCCAATGCGCCCTTAAGATCGCCGGATCTTTCTAACAAGGTGCCCATCTGCACCAATGCCTGAGTATTGTTGGGATTGACCTGAAGAGCCTGAACTAAATACGACTTAGCTTCCTCCAACTGATTTTCATGAATCAACAACACCGCAAGATCGATTGCCGGCCACTCCGTCTTCGTTTCGCTCGACGCTTCTACATCGATCGCTTTGAGATACCACTGCTTCGCCTCTGCCAGCTGGTCTTTTCCTTCATAGCATAGACCCAGATTTTCATAGGCCCGAACGAAGCCGGGCGCGAGCGAAATGACCGTTTGACTTTCCTCGATGGCCTCATCGAATCGATTGTCTGTATAGAGCAGGCGGGCGAGAAAGTAGTGCGCCGTAGCATTGTCCGGGTCGAGCCGGATGGCGTTGCGAATCGCCGGTTCGGCCTGAGCCATGTGGCCCGCCTGACTTTCCGCCAGGCCGATAAGTAAGGAGCGGGATGCAGTCACTCCGTCGATCTGATCCGCATCGTT
The DNA here is from genome assembly GCA_963725975.1 of uncultured Acidobacteriaceae bacterium. Taxonomy (GTDB): domain Bacteria; phylum Acidobacteriota; class Terriglobia; order Terriglobales; family Acidobacteriaceae; genus Telmatobacter. The sequence continues at coordinate 650,415 of CAVSBA010000005.1, forward strand.
GATCAACTTCAATGCTTCCTGGGTGCGGTTCTGGCCGAGCCGAACTTCGGCCAGCATAGTGATCCAGTCCGCGTCGCGCGGCGCGGTCATCATTGCTCCGACAATAATCTTCTCGGCGCCATCGTACAGCCGGGCTTGAATGAGCGCCTTCGCTTCGGCTTTCTGGTCCGGCTCCTGAAGAATGGGTAAGTTTTGACCTGAAATAGCCAGCCAGGCTGGAGCCCCGAGCAAGAGAGTCGACATCGCAAGGCCTCGCAGAGTTGCCTTCGTTACCTCTCGCAAGCGCATCGCAGCCCTCCACGAAGCACCTTCACAAATAGTGTGAAGAGCGGAAGATGCAGGTTAATCAGGCGTTCCCGCGACGAACCGTGGATCCCCGGCCAGCAAAGGTTGTAGGGTGAAAGGAACGCCATGATAGCCACTGTCGTCATATGATTCGTCAGATGATAATGTGTCGATGAAAATGCCTCAATGCGGTGGCACCTGATTTTGTTTGCATCCCGCCGCACCAAATCAAACGCCGCTCTGCCTTGTTTCACGGGACAACTTTATCATATTCTTGTGCAGTCCACACCACCGCGCCCCAGGGTTCACAAGGTCGAGGGCAAGTTGCTTCGTCTCTGCATGGGTCACGCCCATCTCCCCAAGAACTCCGGCGTTCCCGTTCCGGGCTGTTGTCCAGCAGCCGATTCACCCTTCGGTTTGCTCTCAGCAAATGGCCCGTAGGTACGTGCAATGCCATTCACTGATCAAGTTTCCGATAAGTGCCGCCTTAGCAGTAGCCAACAGCGAGCTGAGTAATAAAGTTGCGAATATCGCCCGCCTCCCAGATCGGTGGGCACTGGCTTATCATGCTCGACCCTGCGAGAATTAATCTTGTACAAAGGAGGTTCCGGATTGTCGAGACTGGGGAAAAGAGGAGAGGCTGTAAGCCGCAGGGCCTTTCTGGGGAATTCCGTTGCCGCAACGGTTGGTTCGATTGCATTGCCCGCGTTCAACCTGTCAGCGTCTGACCAAGCGAGCGGGCAGCAACGCGCCGCGGAAGCATCGGCAATCGCTTTCCGTGCCGCTAAGCCGGTCTGGCCACTGGGGCGCGAGAAAGAGATGAACCTTTTTGTTGGGTTTCGCGCAACTTTCGAGCGCCCCCGAGAACAAGAGGTTCATCTGAGGGTTGCCGGCGCCACTCTCTATCGGATCTATTTAAACGGTGCATTCCTTGCATGGGGACCGGCTCGTGGCCCTTACGGTTATTTTAGAACTGACTTATTCGATATCGGGGCCTTGCTGACCGAAGGGACAAATATCCTATGTATTGAGGTCGCCGGATATAACGTAAATAGCTTTTATGTTATGAACCAACGATCGTTTCTTCAGGCGGAGGTTGCGACCCCTTCATCGGTGCTCGCCTTAACGGGCGGCCCCGGCAATCGATTCGCGGCCACGATTCTCTCGCAGCGACTGCAGAAGGTGCAGCGTTATTCGTTCCAGCGGACCTTTTCTGAGGTCTACCGTATGGATTCGCGGTACGCCGATTGGCGAGAGCAAGCCAATGCGTCTATTAAGACGGTGGCGTGCGCGAATTTCGCGCCGCCAACCTTGATTCCGCGGAGAGTTCCGCATCCGGATTACGCCTTGCGTCAGCCGGAACAGATTGCTGCGGCAGGAACATTCCGATGGGGAGCGAAGGGGCCGAAGAGCCTTGCCGACGACCCCTCGGTTCCATTCGGCGCAAAAATAAGCGCGAATCTGCTCGGATATCCGGAAGACGATTTGACGGTAATCCCGTACCTGGAATTGCAGAGAACAGAATCGGCTACGAATATGCGCGTTGACGAGCCGTATGTCTGGGCGAATTCTATTCACTTAGGAACGAAAGACTTCAAAATACTTGATTTTGGGACAAATCTTACCGGATTCTTTGGCGCGAGCGTAACCGTTCGAAGCCCGGCCAAGCTGTACTTCACCTTCGATGAAACCCTCGCCAATGGTGACATAGACTTCACACGATTGATGTGCGTGAATATCGTTGCGTATTTCCTCTCGCCCGGATCCCACAAGCTGGAATGCTTCGAACCTTACGTTCTTCGCTTCCTTAAGCTGATGGTTCTCGAAGGGGAATGCGAGATCGAGAAAGTTTATCTTCGCGAATATACTGCTCCGGATATCTGGACCGCGCAGTTTAATACAGAGGATGCCGGATTGAATGAGCTATTTGCCGCCGGCAGAGAAAGCTATCGGCCAAACGCAGTCGATTTCTTTACCGACTGCCCATCTCGAGAACGCGCGGGCTGGCTTTGCGACAGCTCATTCACGGCGCAGGTATCTCCTCTCTTGAGCGGCCACTCGCTGGTGGAAAAATGCTATCTTGAGAATTACCTTTTACCTGACCATTTTGCGAATATACCGAATGGGATGATTCCAAATTGCTATCCGGCCGACCATTATGATGGTGGCTTCACGCCTACCTGGGCGCTTTGGTTTCTGGTCCAACTGGAGCGATACCTTCTTCGCAGCGGAGACCACGAACTTGTCGAGGCGTTGCGCCCGCGTGTGCTCAAGCTGCTCGACTACTACAAGCCTTTCCAGAATGATGACGGTCTCCTCGAGAAGTTAGACGGACAGGTATTTATCGAGTGGTCGAGGTCGAACGATTATGTCAAGGACGTGAGTTATCCAGCCAACATGCTCTATGCAGCGGCTCTGGCTGGCGTAGGGCGCATCTATAGACTTCCCGAACGCGTCGCACAGGCCGAGGCTTTGCGCGAGACGATCCGCAGTCAATCCTACGATGGCGAATTCTTTGTCGATAACGCGCTGCGGCAAGCAGGAAAACTTGTCCCCACGCGCAATCGCACCGAGACATGCCAGTATTATGCATTCTATTTCGACACCGCATCGCCGGAGAAGTATCCCGATTTATGGCAGAAGCTTCGCACAGATTTCGGCCCGCAACGACGAACGACCAAGGCATTCCCGGATATCCCTCCCTCGAATGCATTTATGGGCAACATGATGCGGCTGGAATTACTTTCTCGCTCCTGCTTGACTGATCAGCTCATCGGGGAAACCAAGACCATGTTCCTCCCCATGGCCGAGCTAACCGGCACCTTCTGGGAGAACATGAGCGACGAAGCCAGCATGAATCATGCGTTCGGCTCGCAGATCATCGTGCATCTTTATGGCGATGTTCTCGGCCTCTATCATGTTGACACGGTGCGTAAGGCAGTGCATGTTCGCTTTACCTCATCGTCGATTCAGATCTGCGAGGGCCGGGTTCCAACTCCGGACGGATTTGTCTCCATGCACTGGACAAAAACGGCAGACTCGATCATTTATCAACTGGATGTCCCCGCCGGGTACAGCATCGAAGTTGAGAATCGGGGATCGTTGCCTGTTATTCCAAAGCGTTTTCCTCACGGAAAGATCAACTTTGGATACAGGATTGAGGGAGGATATAAATAACCGGATTGGCCTGCCGGTGATAGGGCGTTGCTATGGGAATTGACTCGGGCGCACGGTCGCTTTTGCTGAAGTCGGACTAGCGCAGCGGTTGTTCGTGCTAGCAAAGATATCGCCCCACGGGAGCGGTCTCTTTCATACCCTGCAGCGCGAATCGGTGGTCTCAAATGAGTTGTGGCTCGGCTGTAGATAGAGGGTCGGATTGCTTCGAAGCGAGCTGAACTTCCGGTTTAGGGCCCTCGGCAGAAGGTGGCGTCACTGGCTTCGGCGAGAACATAACTCGGGTCTCATCGTGAAAGGTGTCGATCGTCTGGATCACGAGGCGTTCGGCGAAAACCGGATCGTGCGTCTTTAAAGCGTCGATGATGCGATCGTGCCGCTCGATGCTATGGATCCACTGGCTCTTTTGGGTCCTCACCGTATGGATAACGACGAAAGCGAAGAGAGGAACGATGATCCGCCTGAGCGCCTGTACGAGCATTCCATTGCCCGTCATTTCGGCGAGCAGCAAATGAAATTGCAGATCGCGCTCGTAGAATGCGCTTAGGTTCTGGCAATCCGCCGCTGAGCGCATATCGGAAAGTGTCTGTTCCAGTTCGCTCAAATCAACTTTCTTCTGGGCTACAACGCGGGCGCAGTAGCCTTCTAATACAGCGCGCAGTTCATAACTGTGAGTTATGTCTTCGTCAGAAAGACGTGTAACCTGAGCCGTACGGCCTGACCCCTTTTGGACGAACCCTTCGGCAAGCAGGATATTGATGGCTTCACGCACAGAAGTCTGCGACAGTTTGAGCTGCTTAGCGTACTTAATCTCTACGATCTTTTCGCCGGGCGCGAGTTGCCCGCTGATAATTTCCTGCCGGAAGTACGCAGCAAGGTTGTCCTTCACCAGGAGAAGATCGGCATTCGCATTTTTTATTCCAAGATGAGGCACACCCATGATCCGCTATTTTAACATGCCGCAGCTTCCGAATCTTGGACATCGATGATAGAATTAGCGCGATTTCCGTGGCTTTTCAGCGATTTAAGGTCAGTCCAGGAGGTGTAAGCATGAAGAGATATCCGGAAGATCTGGCAGGTAGAACCGCGATTGTTACAGGCGCCGGGAACGGACTGGGGCTGGGCATCGCCAGGCGTTTTGTAGCGGGTGGGGCGCGTGTTCTACTGGTCGATCAGGACCCTGTGGTTCTGAGCCGGATCGAGGAAGGGAAAAAGGAGACCATGCCTGCCATGGTCATCGACCTGGCGGAATCAGACGCCGCGGCTGGCGTCTTCCAGTATGCGAAAGAGACTCTTGGTGCCGTCGACACCCTCATCAACAATGCGGCCTGGAGCTTTCATAAGCCGATGATCGGTGTGACGGTCTCGGAGTTCAACCGCTTAATCGCCGTTAATCAAAGAGCGCCTTTCTTTCTCGCCCAGGAATTCCTCAAGCAGCTTCCGCATGCCGAGGATCCGGCCATTGTGAACATGGGATCTGTGAATGCGCTTTTAGGCAATCCAAATCTTGTACCTTATGCCGGGACCAAAGGTGCGATCGTTGCCATGACGCGGGCGATGGCGGTGGAAATGGCGAGTTCCGGTGTGCGCGTGAACAGCATTTGTCCAGCCGCGGTCCACACCCACGTGACTCAGGGGCTGATCGCGAGTGGCGTGATCGATCTCGACAATTTCTTCCAGAAGTACCTTATCAAGCGCTTCGCCTCGGTCGAGGAAATTGCGGAGTTGGTTGCCTACCTCTGCAGCGACGCGGCCCGTTTCGTTACCGGCGCTAACTGGGAAATTGACGGCGGTTACTGCGCCACCTGACAAGCGGGGCGGCGGGCCGCCCGAGCCTCCTTGAGCGCAGAAATGATCCGCGCCTCTACATGGGCACAAGCGCAAGCGCGCCAGCAGACCACCCGCGCTGAGCGGTGCCGCAACAGTCGGCGATGGGGTGTCGCTCCGAACTTGACATCAGCTCAGGCGCAGCTGCCTGAGATAGTCGTAGCTTATCTTGATGGCATCAAGCTCCGGAAGATTGCATTGGTCCTGCTCAACGAAGATGTGCTTGGCGCCGGCCTCTTCTACGTGCGCAAATATTCCGGCCCAATCGATGGTGCCCTGGCCAACAGGTGCAAAGGGATTCGGTCCCCCAGATTCCGGGTTCTCCTGGTGATGAATTGTCACGCCTTTGCGAATGTCTTTGATGTGCAGCAGAGGGAAGCGACCAGGATTCCGCCGCCAGTAATAGAGTGGGTCGGCTCCGGCGTAGGTGACCCAGAAAATATCCATCTCCATTTTCAGCAGGTTCGGGCTGCAATTGTCCAGCATGATCTCGTAGCCGCTCGTCTTGCCCAGCGGAGCAAACTCATGGAAGTGGGCATGATAGCAGAACTGAATTGCAGCTTCCTGGGAAACTTCTCCGCAGCGGTTAAAGAAATCCGCAGTTCGCCGCCATTGTTCAGCGTCCATCTTAGGGTTTTCTCCAATGACAATGTAATTCACGCCGTAGTCATGAGCTTGCTCGACGGACAGCTTCCACTCGTCAACGGTTTTAGGTTGTTGAAAGTAACCGCTGGGCGCCACCAGGTGAGCCGCGCGCAAATTCGCGTTCAGAGAGGCGGGCTTGGATCCTGGAGCGATTTCCACGAGTTGGTAGCCGGCGGCTGCCACTTTCTCGAGGGTCGGCAGTGGCTCTTTGGCAAAGAGGTCACGGACGGTGTAAAGTTCAAGCCCGATAGGGCCCGGCCAAGCGAGCGGGCTATCGGACCAGGCGTTGGGAATGCCAACCGTTGCACCAGCCGCAACCCCTCCCAGTGTCTTCAAAAGATGTCTTCGCGTGAGCATAGGTTCCACCTCCGGGTATCTTGTCATCACCAACCTCCGATTGTATTGCGGTATCAATTTTTAGACTGAGGCATCCACAAGGGTTGTTGGCACGTGGAGGCGAGCAATGCTTGCTCGCGGGATGCCCTCAGGCTTTCCACCACGTCATACGTAGGGAAGTACTCCATCGCTACATAACGATCGTAGTGCAGCGACGCAAGTTTCTTGTAGATGTTGACATAGTTGATTTCGCCAGTGCCGGGTTCGTGGCGGCCCGGGACATCCGCTATATGGCAGACGCCTATCAAGTCGATATTTTTCTCCAGTTTTTCGATCAAGTTCCCTTCGGCAATTTGCTCATGGTAGAAATCATAAAGAAACCGCACCTGCGGATTGTCCACAGCGCGTATTATTTCGAAGCCTTCAGCAACCGAGGTTAGGAAGTACCCCGGATCCTCTTCGGGGTCGATGTTTTCGACTAAGAGTTCGAAATCTTTCCCCTCAACCATCTCCGCGGCACGCTTCAGGCCCTCAATACAACTCTGGTGCTGCTGTTGATGGGTTAGCCCGGGGACGACGTTCCCTGTCATGAGAATGATTCGGCGGCAACCGAGGCGCTCGCAAATGGGAAGGATATTCCGAAGGTCCTTCAACAGTAGGTCGCGCGCTGAGGGATCAGCGAGGCCAATTTGTTCATTGGAGTGGTGAAGACCTCCGGTGGTGTCAAATGTAATCCCAAGTTCGCGTTTCTTGCGAAGCGCGTTCTGCCAGTCGCTTTCCGACCATTTCTCGAACTCCCCAATCAGCTCCACGTTTCGGTAGCCGGCCTCTGCTACTTTTTCGAGGCGCTCCTCGAAGCGCAGTTTTTGGAAGACGGTCCAGAGCATAATCGAAATCTGGAAGGGCGCTTCCGCTGTTGGTTGCGGTTCGGGCGACCGCACCCCTTCAGCACTTCCGAGGCCAGGGACGCCTAATCCCAGGGTCGCTCCCAATAGGTTCCGATGAAATTCACGTCTATTCACGGTGATTGCACCTCATTCGATTTTTTCGAGCAGTCAATCTTGATGCATCATTCGTAGAAAGAAGATTTCCTTCCCCGCACGAGCCAGGCGAAACCCTGAATCCGGCAGCCGCAGGGGACCTGGCACTTTCTAAGTCGATTGAAGTCGGAAGCGATGGTCCGGAAGGCCACCAACCTCTACCTCCATGGAGAATACGCTGCCGGAGAGCTGGTCGGCGGACCTGGCGCTCGTGATATATAGAGTCCTGAAACCTGGGCCACCAAACGCGCATGTGGTCGGGTTCAAAGTGGGCAGAGCGACTACTCGATCAACGCGGCCTTGCGGGTCTATCCTGATCAAACATCTTCCGCCGTAACGTGCATTCCACAGGTAGCCTTGGGCGTCGATAGCGGACCCGTCAGGAAGGCCTTGGGGATAGCCTGCAAGAAGAGTGCGCTCTCCAGAGATGGTTCCCGTCTGTTCGTCATAGTCGTAAGAATAGATTGTATTGGCCATGGAGTCTCCAAAATAGAATGCTCTGCGGTTAGGGCTCCACGCAACAGTATTCGATATGGCAATTTCCTTTTTCCACTCGGAAAGGGAGCCGTCCGGATCTATCCGATAAAGCACTCCCCCGGTAAAGTTCACGGCAAGATCCTCGCCTTGGGGACCGACATTGTTGCGCATGGTTCCTACCCAAAGCGACCCGCGAGGATCAACCCTGGCGTCGTTGAAACGCATTTCCGGAGCTGTCTCTAAACTAAAAATGATCTGCACTTCGGGATGCATCCGCGGAGACCACAAAACAACCTTAGACCCCATCACAAGAAGAAGCTCAGAACTTGTTGTCAAATTCACGGCAGTAACAGGTTCGCGGAACATCCAGGTATTCGTAGTCTGGGTGCTTGCATCGAAGCGATGAACAAGAAACCGGTTGATATCGGTCCAGTACAAAGCGTTTTGTTCAGGGTGCCAAACCGCACCCTCGCCGCATATGTCGCCGGCAGGAACAACGCAGCGAATTTCATCAAGCATTTTAATCTTCTCCGGTGTAGAGGAGCTACGTTCTTTTCAATCAACATCCTCTTCCATTTGCAACGCCTGCGCATGTGTTACTTTGAGGCCGCCAATCCCAGCTTCTTGAATTCCTGCTCCAGAATCGCCAGCTCTTCTTCCGTGGCGGGAGGATAGCTCTCCATTGGGACATTCCCCAGATAACCAAAGTCGTTATAAGTTTTCGGTGTGGTGTAGTAAGCGCCCACTACTATCGATCGGAACCGGTAGAAAAAAGCATCCGAGGCTGTGGAAGGGCTCGATTTGCGCCATTGCGCGATAAGTTGATTGAAGATCGCTTGCTTCTGCGAATCGCCGATATCAAGAAAGCCCGTTCCCCAGCGGCGCATTGCCGTTTTGTCAAGTGAGTCCAGGCCTTCCAGAATGATCGAACGGTCGTGGAGCTGCTCTGGATAGGGAGCGCTGACCCACTCATTCACAAAATCGGGAATACCAAGCGCGCTGGGGGCTGGTGCGCTGCTGGTGGCGGGGAGGAGAAGATCGGCCAACTCCGCGGTAAGCCGCAATTGGTGGTCTGTCATGGTGCGGTCCCATGGCACTGCGGGATGGTTCAAGTTCGGGTCGGGGCCATATCCCTCGGGCGTGGGCTTGAAAACGGCGAGTCCTTCGGCCTGCGAGCCTCGTGGAAGGACGGAGCTGCCAACAACGGCAGCAAGCCATTGCAGTGTTGTCCGGCGGCTGATGATAGGGAGATAAGAATTGCTCATAGATTGCCCTTTCGCGCTTCCTCGACCAGACGGGAACTGCTGCGCCAGCTTAGCGCCAGGATGGTCAGCGTAGGGTTCTTTTCCGCATTGGATACGAATACGCCGCCATCCGTAACGAAGAGGTTGTTCACGCTCCAGCTCTGGCCGAATGAGTTCACGACGGAATCTTTGGGAGACGATCCCATGCGCGTCGTGCCCACTTCGTGCGCGGTGCTTCCCCCGGTGGAAATCGAGTTGGCGCCCCCCGGACCGGTCCCCAGTAGGACTTTGCCGCCCAGCCTGTCAATGACCTCGAGAAAAGTTTTGCGTATATGCATGGACTGGCGCAGTTCATACTCGCTCCATTGCCAATGAAAACGCAGCGACGGAATGCCCCATTTGTCTTTTAAGGTGGGATCAATCTCGCAGTAGGTGCGCTCATTGGGGATCATCTCGCCGAACCCGCCGAAGAGAACGATGCTGCCATACTTACGGCGCAACTGATCCCGCAGCGCCGATCCGTGATCGGCATCGCAAAGATCGAGATATTGAGATACCAACCCCATGCTTGGCGGCATGCGCCCGCAGTTAGGCTGAACGTGATAGCCCCGCGGAAAATCAAGCTCTTTGCGCATTTGCTGTTGGTAGCCCCACCATGGGATGTGAATCTGAGGGAAGGAGACGCCGTCATCGTTGCGCGCCGGTAACTCCTCCAGGGCAGGGAACTGGGCTATGTTGTATGTTCCCCCATTGTCGGTCAGATACCGGCCTACCAGCCCGCTTTCATTGGCCAGTCCATTGGGAAAAAGGGAACTCTTGGAGTTCAAAAGTATCTTCGCCGATTCGCAGGCGCTGGCCGCCAGCACCACCGCCTTTGCCTGCACGGAGTGGTGTTGCCCGGTCACTCGATCCACAAAGGTGACACCTTGAGCGCGGCCTGTGCTATCGACATCGATCTGGTACACCAGGGCGTTCGTCCGAATCGCAAGGTTTCCCGTTTCCTGTGCCGGTGGAAGCAGCACGGTTGGCGTTTGAAAATTGGCGCGAATCGAACAGCCGCGTTGGCAATCGGTGGCGTACATGCAGGCCGCGCGTCCATTGAGCGGCCTGGTGAGAACGGCCAGATGCGTAGATATCACTGGAATTCCCATGCTCTCAAAGCCGCGCTTCACGAACAGTTCGCTAGGCCGCGGCGGAGGAGGAGGCTGCAGGATACCGGGCGGTGAGTCGGGAGAGTTTTCCAGGCCATCCCTTCCGCCGCAGACACCGATCAGCTGTTCTACCTGGTCGTACCAGGGGGCGATGTCGTCGTAAGTGATGGGCCAATCGAATCCCAGGCCGTCGCGGCTGTAGCATTTGAAATCGTAGGGTCCGTAGCGGGGCGTCACCCGACCCCAATGGTTGGTCCGTCCGCCCAGCATGCGGGCGCGCCACCAGAGAAAGCCCGACCCTTCCGCTACGCTGTACGGCTCGTTGGGGACGGAGTAGCCGCCATCGACCGTTGCGTCGTAGAACCCCTCAGGCTTGTCCGGCGTACCGTTTGCGCGCAAGGGGGCGTCCGCCGGGCTATTGAACATCGGTGTTTCGGTCGTCGGATCGTAGTTCCGCCCGGCTTCGATCAACAGAACTTTCAGCCCGGCCTGGGTGAGAACATAGGTGCTCATGCCGCCGCCCGCCCCGGAGCCCACTACGATTACGTCGTGTACTGCATCACCCATTTTTTGGATGCCTCTGAACGCTCTTTACCTATCGTCGTGGCGGGAGGCGCGAATCCCGTCCTACCTGGGTTTTAATATCATTGGTGCGCCGCAGGAACTGGAACGTCTGCCTGTTTGCCCGCATCAGGAAACTTCACTTCGGGCTGCGCCTTCTCCCATTCCGCCTTGCTGACTCTCCGCGTTTTCTGAAGAAAAACGAAGATGCCCTTTTTGTTGGCCACAACAATTCCGGGCAGTCCGTTGCCGCCGATATTACCGGCCGCGACTTGCGTTCCAACACCCGAGTCGTCGTCGATGAGGTGGGGTACATAGTCAACGCTTCCATTCGGCCCGCGGACCAGCTTGAACCAATAGAGAACCGCCGGGGCGTTGGGCTCCGCGTCGCGATCGCTGCCATGCGCCCAGAATCGTTTGCCGGTCACAAGGTCTTTGACGCCGTCGCCGTCGATATCAACCAGCGCCAGAGAGTGCATCTGAGAAAATTTGACACCGTATTTGTTTTCATCGGGCCGCCGGTCGATGATGATGTGTTGTTTAAATTCGATCTCGCCGTTGGCGCCGCGCTGCTTGAGTTGCTCCCACCAGGCAAGGCCGTAACCGTGGGCAGCTAGAACCGTAATTACATCCGGCAATCCATCGCCATTCACATCGTAGGCAAACATTTGCGATCCGCCATAAGGGACGACTGTGCCATCGGGGTAGGTGATGTAAGGATAGGTCTCCGAGCCCAGGACACGGAGCGTGACGGTTTGGCCCGGACCGGACGCGAAAGCCACCGGATGGAACTTCCAAAGCGGATCGCCGGCAAGTGAGTCCGGCTGCTCCCACCACCCGTTCGCTTCCAGAATGTCCATACGGACATCCCCATTCACATCCCCGTAGCCCAGTCCGTGCGTCCATTTGTAGTAGGGTCCTTTGGGAGAGATGGAATGGAATGTCCAAGGGAGCGCTGGATTTTTCCAATCGGGCGACGCATAGCCGATGTGGCCGCCGCTCATGCATAACAGGACTGGCCTTCCGTTCTTGAACAGGTCGCCCCAAACCGGTGATTCATTGTCCACTGGCTGAAAAACCACATGTTTCTTCCATGGAGTACCGGCGCGCAGACCATCCTTGCCGGGATTCTCATACCAGATGGCAGCGCTACCCGGTTCGCCAATCTGCAAAATATCCGGCCAGCCGTCGCCGTTAATGTCATAAACGAAGGTTAAGAAATCGTCGGAATAAGTATCGTTCTTGCCCAATGCGCCCTCATAGCCCGCAATCGTCACCTTCTTTCCATCACCATTAACGGCGGTGAAGGTCGCGGTGGCAGGACGGAATTCATGGCGCTTCTTAAATTTCGGTCCTTCATACCAATAAGGGCCAGCGATCACGTCGTTGTGGCCGTCACGATTGAGATCGCCGATCGCAGCGCCCTCAGACCAGAATTTGTTCGTAATCGTGCTTTTCTTAAAGGTGTGCAGTACGAAGTCTTGTGCGCCCAAGGGCAAAACCGTAAACACTAAAATCAACTTTAAGAAGGGGAATCTCCTCATAGCGAGCGATGGTAACGCATCGAGCAATGCTCCATCAAGGACAGCGCTGTGGCGTCGGTTTCTGAGATACCTTGTCGTATGGCTTGGTCCCCGCCTGTCAAATCTTCTCTTCCACCGGTCTTTGACCGATGCGAATCGAACTAACTATGATGACGGGCTATGACACGCCGCTTCACGCCCTCACTTCGTTTCCTTCTGCCGCTCTCGATTGTCGTGGGCACAACCCTGGCCTCCGCGCAGCCGTCGAATGCGCCCGATCGGCAGTTGGCCTCAAAGCAACTGAACGATCGCGTCGACGCTTTGCTCAAAACGATGACGCTCGATGAAAAGATCGGACAGCTCACGCAGTATTCGGCTGGCGATCCCAGCAACCCCACTGGCCCCGCGGGCTCCACGCTCCAGTGGGACCAGATGATCGAACGCGGCGAGGTCGGCGCCTTGCTGAACGTGGTTGGAGCTGATGCGTCCACACCTACCGTCACCACCGGCTCGCGCCCGGCGAGCGGAAACATGTCGAATTTCCGCTCGGCTTCGATGAACTCAACTACGACGACGTCGCCATCAAGCGACATCGTGGAGCCCACTACCTACAACATCTGGGTCGGCGGCAGCCCACTGGCCGCAGCAGAGACGAGTCTGAAGATCGTTGAGTAGGCTCGAAGCCTGGAAGAGTCTCCGGCTTCTCTGCAAGAACAGTGCGTGAACACGCAACGCCATTAGAAGGAATACCGTGATCAAATTTGCATTTTCCCGTCGCAACTTCCTACGCATCGCTTCGGCCGCGGGTACCTTGAACTGGAAGCTCCTGAAGAGTTTCGCCTCGCCGGCGAGCGCCCCGGCGCAACCTCCCCAACCGGAGAAGCCCACGCTCAATCGCCTCTTTCCTGTGGGCCTCAAGGGCGCACAGTGGAACAGCTTCCCCGCCGCCGGCTACGCAAACAACGTCTCCGGCATCTGCTATCGCACCGCCGCGGCCGGCTACTTCTCCTGCTACGTGGACAAGCCTTTCCCCTGTTCGGGCATGCCCCTGGGCAGCATTGACACCGGCGCTCTCTATCTTGAGCCCTCCGGCGTGCTCGGTTACACCTCCATCTTCAATCACCTCACGCCCATCGGCGGCCCGCTGAACGTGCCCTACATGGGGCTCTCCGCGCACGGTCGTTCGTGGGTCCTGAGCACGGCGCAAACCAAGAACTATGCCGGTAACAACCGTGCCTCCATGGGCATCAAGGTCCTCGGCGGAATGCGCTCCAGCGATTATTGGGGCCACTATCCCATCGCCGACATCGAGTACGACTCCGACTCGCCCGTACAGATCGGCCTGCGCTGCTGGTCGCCCTTCATCCCCGGCGATTCAAAAGCCTCCAACACCCCCGGCGCCGTCTTTGAAGCCCATGTGCGCAACACCAGCGCCGCGGCAGAGAAGGGAAGTCTGCTCTTCAACTTTCCCGGCTTCGCCGATCACAGCTCGAAAGACACCTCCATCGGCTGGCCCGATCTGCCTGTCAAGCCTGTCCTGCCCCCGCCCCACGTTTCGCGCCGCGCAGCACCGGCAGGTCTCTCCGGCACCTGGGTTGAAGACCAGGCCTGGGGCATGAGCTACGTCCTCGCCGCGCTCGGCAGTGAGTCGGTCCGCACCGGCGCCGGTCTTGGCGTCGACGGCCACCACTGGGATGCAGCCGAAACCACGCTGCCCTCCTTCGCCCCGCAGGACGATGGCAGTTCAACCCTAGCCGTCGACTACCAGATCCCTCCCGGCCAATCCCGCGTCATCCGTATCGTCCTGGCCTGGTACGCGCCTGAGTGGGAAGGCAATGGCACGCCCGGCACCGGCGGCCAGCGCATTGAAACCTACGCCCCCGAAGGCCTCGCGCTCTCCACCACCGGCAAGCGCTTTACGCACATGTACGCCTCGCGCTTCGCCGACGCCGGTGAAGTGGCGACCTATCTCGAGCAGAACCACGAGCAGCTCTTGGGCCGCATCATCGCCTGGCAATCGGAGGTCTACAACGACTCAACCCTCCCCGCCTGGCTCGCTGATGCCCTCATCAACGCGCTCTACTACTTCGCTCCCTGCAGCATGTGGGCCCAGGCCAAAGACCCCATCGGCTCCTGGTGCAAGCCCGAGGATGGCCTCTTCGCTCTCGAGGAGTCGCCTCGCGCCTGTCCGCATATGAGTACCCTCTCCAACATCGGCATGCAGGGTCCCACGCTCTCCTTCTTCTTCCCTGATCTCGCGCTTTCCCTACTGCGCGCCATCCGCTCCACCCAGCGCGAAAACGGAGATGTGGCCCAGCTCATGGGCCGCTGGGCCGATCCCGCCAACCCCATGTCCTACGACTACCAGGAAGTGATGTCCGGCTTTTGTTACGTCTCCGCCGCGTACCTCCACTGGAAGATCACCGGCGATCAGGCCTTCATGCGCGAGTTCTATCCCTCCGTCAAAAAGGCCCTCGAGTACTCCTTCACCCAGCGCCCTGACCTAGGTCCCTCGCAGATCATCGCCATGCCGCCCCATCGCAAGCACGCCTGGAACGACATCGAGTGGTTTGAAGACCGCCCCATATACGGCTACGTCACCCACCCCGGCGGCCTGCGCATCGCCGGCGCCGAGATGCTCAAGGCCTGGGCCCTGGCCATGGGCGACACCCAACACGCGCAGCAGCTCGACGTCCTCATCGCCGCCGGCAAAGACGCCCTCCAGCAGTACCTGTGGAAGGGGGATCACTACCTGGTCTACAACGACCCCAAGACCGGCAAAACTCTCGACGCCTTCTTCTCGCCCCAGCTCAACGGCCAGTACTGGGCCCGCTTCTGCGGACTTCCCGCTGTCTTCCCCAAGGAAAACGTCCGCCGCGTTCTTTCTCTGCTGCGCGAGAAGGTCTGCAACCTCAGCCGCCTGGGCATGCCGCCCATCTACTCCTTGCCCGATGGTTCGCTCTGGACCTCCGACAAAACCGGCTACCTGACCGGCGAGTACGTCTACACGAATCACCAGGTCATCTGGAACGCTCTCACCTTCATCTACGAAGGCCAGAAAACCTTCGGCCTGAACCTGCTGCGCAAGAACCTGGCCCTCAACTACCTCACCTGGGGCTACACCTGGGACGGCCCCAACGCCTGCAGCGCCGGCGGTGATACCGGCGAAGTCAACTACGGCTGGGACTATTGGTTCAACTGGTCCATCTGGAATGCGCCCGCCGCACTGCTTAACAAGGACATCACCGCGCTCACCCAGCCCGGCGGCCTCGTCCACCGCATTCTCCGGGCCGGGGGCGCGAGCAATGCTGCCTGAACCGTCTGAGGCCGGCTTGCCGTGTTTTTGCGGGCTGCGAGGATGGTTTTCCGGCCGGGTGGGGGTGGGCCTGGGGAGAATGAGCTTGACAATCAAAAAGTGAATATAGTATACGATTACAACGTCGTTCCCCGACTGTGTTCTTGAGATGCAGAACACGGTGAACTTGCTTTCCCAGAACCTGCATATCCAAATTCGAATCAACACCGAACGGATCGTCTCGAGCTGTGATTTCCGCTTTTGTGGGATTTTGTCTTCTATTTTGGGAGGAGCCGCGAATGAAGTGGAGCCGGATTCTAGTCGCTCTTTGCATCGTCGCCTTTGTTTGTTTAAGCGCGCCCAGCATGATGGGACAGACCGGGGGATCCATCATCGGTACTGCTCACGATGAATCGGGAGCGGTGATTCCCCGGGCCAGCATCACCGTTTTGGATGTTGACACCGGTATATCGCTTTCGACGGAAACCACCTCGGCCGGCCAATATGTCCTTCCCGTGGTCCCCGCGGGAACCTACAAGGTAACCATCAGCGCGAGCGGGTTCAGCCAATGGGTGGATTCGGGCGTGGTTGTTCAGCTGGGCAAGACGGTTACGGTGGACGCCAAGCTGCGGGTGGGATCGGCGAGCACCAGCGTGGTGGTGCAGGAGATGGGTTCTCAGATCGAGACCACCACCGCGCAGGCGTCGACCACCATCGATCAGCAGACCTACGACGATCTGCCCATCGAACTGACCGGTTCGGCGCGCAGCCCGACCATCGTGGCCGACCTGATGCCTGGCACGGCCGACAATCCGTCAACCGGCTACGGCTCCACCGGCCCGACGGGGCAGATGTTCAGCGAGACGATCAACGGCGGCCAGGCCTGGGGCGGCCAGGTGATCTACGACGGCATTCCGATGGTTAGCCTCAGTACCGGCGCGAGCGACTATCGCACGCAGCCCATTCCGGTCGAGGCGTTATCGGAGTTTACCCTGGTGCAGAACAACTTCGACCCGCAATACGGGCGCACGCCGGGCGGCGTGCTGACCTACAACACACGCTCGGGAACCAACGAGTTCCACGGCCAGCTGTATGAGTATCTGCGCAACAACGATCTGGATGCGATTGGATATTTCTACCCGGCCGACACCCACGAACCGCCGCTCAAGCAGAATGAGTTTGGAGTGAACGTGGGCGGCCCGATCGTCATCCCGCATCTTTTCAACGGGCGCAACAAGGTTCACTTCTTCGCCTTCTACAGCGGCTTCCGTCTGGCGGCCGGAGTTTCTCCCAGCCCCACCGTGATCCCCACCATGGCGGAGCGGAATGGCGATTTTAGTGCCCTGGTAGATGCCTCCGGAGCGCAGATCCCCATCTACGATCCGACCACGACCTCCTGCAATTCCTCGGGCGTCTGCACCCGCCAGCAATACTCCTACCAAGGGGTCTTGAACGTGATCCCGCCGAACGAGATCTCCACCGCGGCACAGACCTATAACAAATATCTTCCCGCGCCGAACATCAATCCCAACGCGCCGCCGGGGACCGTCAACTACGTCGCGCCGGGTGTCGACGATGCCAACGAGGACCGCTTTGGCGGCAGACTCGATTTCAACCTGAGCTCGAATGACCTGGTCCATGGCTTCTTCTCCATGGGCCCCGACGACACGACAAATGCAACCAACCTCTTCCTGCCCGGGCTCGCTACTTATGGCGCTGGCACCTCGGACCAGTACTATGGGATTGCGATTGTCGGCTACGATCATATCTTCACTCCCGACCTGATGATGCACCTGGGAGCGAGCTGGCAGTATTACAGCAGCCCCGGCACGCCGCCTTACAACAGTGACCTGGTAAACTTCGGCATTGGCGGCGGGCTATCGGCGGTTACCACTCCGCAGATCTACTTCCCGCCCGGCGCCTCTGCCATCACCTATCCCAGCACCAATGGCAACGGGGGCAGCACCGAAGCCCAATACAACTACATTGAAAACGGATTTTTGTCGTGGACCAAAGGCAAGCATACCTTCGAACTGGGAGCGGGTTTCACGAGAGAGGGAGAGAACAGCTCTCAAAAGAGCACTATGGTCGATTACCTGAACTCCAAGGAAACCGCCCAACCGGGCGTTGCCGACTCCGGCGACGCCTTCGCCAGCCTCATGGCGGGGTGGTTCGATTCGTGGGAGTACGGCGACTATCTTGCTAAGGAAGACATCCGCGCGACCTATTTCGATGCCTTCTTCGACGATACGTTCAAGGTCACTCCCAATCTGACGCTCAACGGAGGATTCCGATACGAGATTCCCGGGACCGTGTCTGCGGTCCACAATGTTTATTCAAACTTTGACCCAACCTTGCCCAATCCTGCCGCCAACGGCATACCGGGCGCGCTGGCCTTTGCGGGAAGCGGGCAGGCTCCCTACTGCAACTGCACCCATTTTGTGAATACGGAATATAAACTCTTCCAGCCGCGCGTGGGCATAGCTTACATGCTCAATAACAAGACCGTCGTTCATCTCGGCTACGGTGTCTTCGTGTCCGCCAATGGAGGAGGCGACTACGGTCCCAACGGCTCCAATACCAACGGTTTCAATGCCGTCCTTTCCCCGAGTACTCCCATCACCAGCCCCAACAACGGCATTACACCGGCATTTACCGTGGCCAGCGGCTATCCATCGTTTACGCCGCCGCCCTTCATCAACGCCGGCTTCCTCGCCGGCCAGAGCCTGGATTGGCTACCACGGAATGTGGGCCTGCCCGGCGTCATCCAGAACTATACGCTGGACATCCAGCGCCAGTTGCCTCACGCCTGGCTGCTGGACATCGGCTATGTCGGCAACACCGCGCAGCACCTTACCACGAACCTGGAGAATCCCCAGCAGCTGCCGCTCGCAGACGCTCTCCAGTACGGTGACTCCGCGATGAACTCCCTGCTCAGTTCCACGGCAGGTGTCGCCTCAGGGGTTGCTACGCCTTTTGCGAACTTCAATACGCTCATGGGGCAGAACGCCACCGTCGGACAGGCACTGCGCAAGTACCCACAATATACGGGCCTCGACGTGGAGAACCAGGACAACGGCAAGTCCAACTACAACTCGCTCCAGGCCAAGCTGCAGCACCAGTTCCGCAACGGCTTTTCCGTACTGGGCAGCTATACCTGGGCAAGGCAATTCACCTTAGATGAGATTTTCATCCAGCCATTCGGCGACGGACCCCAGGACGCCTACAATCCGCAAGCCGAATACGCTCCGGCTTACGACCAGCCCCCGCAGGTGTTTGTCATTTCCTATGACTATGAACTGCCCTTCGGCTATAAAAAGCGGTGGCTGAACCATGGCATCACCTCAGCGGTTCTGGGCGGCTGGGCGATTGCCGGAATCCAGAACTACGAAAGCGGAATCCCCCAGTTCGAACTGTTCGCTCAAAACACTCTGCCCATCTTCAACTCCTACCTCCGCCCCAACTACGTGCCCGGCCAGCCGTTGAGGGCTCACTGGACAGGGAAGTTCAATCCCTATACGGACTTCTACATCAACCCCAGCGCCTACACGCAACCCGCGCCCGATACCTTCGGAAATGCAGCCCGCAACATCAGCCTGCGCAGCTTCGGTTACTACAACGAGGACTTTAGCGCCCGCAAAGATGTCCACATCTACGAGTCGGTGAAGTTCCAGTTCCGCTGCGACTTCTTCAACGCCTTCAACCGCACCCTGTTCGGCAGCTTTAGCTCCGATGAAAGCGATCCCGGCATCGCCTCCAACTTCGGCATGATCCCCAACCAGGCCAACACCGCCCGAAGCATCCAGTTCTCAGCCAAAACCTACTTCTAACAGCAAGCCCGGAGGGAGAAAACTCCTTCCGGGCTTCTAGCCCATCGCCAGGACCGTCAACTGCAGCGAAGCATGACATATACTTCGTGGCAGCTGTCGGCCGACTTTGATGCTCCAACATTGATGGAAATCATTTTGGAGACAAGACACTACGAGGAGCGCTTTCTGACAAAGCCTGCCATCTCCTCGGTCTTCACAATACCTTCTCCTTCCTTGATCACCGCCAATTTGCCGACAGGAGCAGCAGCGACTTTCTCAACAATCCCGCTCGCCCAGTGAATCTCCAAGTCAACCGAGGTGCTTTCCCCGATCCCAAAGTGTAGCCGTCGATCACTCACCGAGTAGAAGCTAGATTGGCCAACCACTGCTTGAGCCTGAGCTTTTCCATCATATCGGGCAATCACGCGGGATCCGATCGCACTTCTGTTCGACTTAGTCCCAATAAGTAGCACCTTTATCCAGTTGGATTTGCTGCGAAGGTCATTTCGGAGGAGAGAGGGAGGCTCATTCAGATTAACGACTAAGATATCGACGTCTCCATCGTTGTCGAAGTCTCCAAATGCACAGCCGCGGCTACAATGTGGAGCGGCAATGCCTGGACCTGCTTCGTCGACAAGCTCTTCAAACTTACCGTTACCTAGATTATGAAACACGAGCCGAGGGCTCTTCATAGGATACTCAGGAAGTTTGCTCGCAATTTCCGGGTAGACTGAGCCTGTGGCCACAAAGATATCGGGCCAGCCATCGTTATCCAGGTCAGCAAAACCTGTACCCCAGCTCACATACCGTGTTTCTACGCCGAAGCCTGTACCAACGGCTACATCTGTGAAGTTGCCGGTGCCGTCGTTCTTGTAAATATCGTCCGTGTCATCGCTAAAATTTGTCTTGAAAATGTCCAGATTTCCGTCGAGATTATAGTCGCCGACCCCTACCCCCATTCCGGCCTGTTCCATCCCGTCATCACTATATGCAACACCACGAGCTAATCCCTCTTCTTTAAACGTTCCGTCGCGTTGATTGATAAAGAGCAGACTAGGCGTCGAGTCGGATGCGACATAGACGTCAATCCAGCCATCTCCATCAAAATCCGCTGCAACGGTAGTCATGCCATAAGTTGGAGCTACCGTTGCGATCCCTGATTCCCGGCTTACATCCTTAAATGTGCCGTTTCCTTGATTCCGGAAGAGAAAATTAGTTGTGGGCTTAAGACCTCGCGGTCCGCACTGGACTGGAATGCCCCTGAAACTGCATGCCTGGTGCTGCGCAAGCTGTGCATTCAGATCTAAGTCCACATAATTAGAGATGAAAAGATCTAACTTCCCATCGCGATCATAGTCAAGGAAGGTACAGCCTGCGCCCCACCAGGACCTTCCTTGATGGATCAAACCGGCGGCAAGGGTCACGTCTGAGAACGTGCCATCGCCATTATTGCGGTAAAGAATATTGTGACCAAAGTATGTGATGAATAGATCTTCGTACCCATCATTGTTGTAATCTCCGACAGTTACGGAACTCGCCCACCCGGTTCGACCGAGACCCGCTTGAACAGTTACATCCTGAAACGTGCCATCGCGATTATTTTTGTACAGACGGTTGGTTGCATTAGGAACAGGACCATCGAGGCGCGTCCCACTCAATAGAAATATGTCGAGCCACCCGTCATTGTCATAGTCGAGAAAAGCTGCACCGCAACCTACCGTCTCAAGGATCACACGCTTCCTGTCGGGCTCGCCGTATACGATGGGCTGATTGAGGCCAGCCTGCAAGGCTACGTCTGTAAACCGTGCGTGGAACGGTATCCCTGATGGTTTGCCCCGGGGTAGCGCCTTCACTTCACGGGAAGCCTCTCCCTCCTGCGCCTCGCCTGGAAGCCAGTTGCCAGTCAGTGCGGCCAATGACATACCCACTAACCTTTTGGAAAACTGCCTCCTGGTCAGGTCGAAGCAGTCTGCTCGCAATCCGGCTAACAAGGAGTCAATGCTCAGTAGGGGTTTCATTGAATCGGTTTCTTTGACCTCCACTAATGTGTCCATCTGTATGTTACCCGTTCGCGGGCAGGAAACGTGACTGACTAGATTCCCGATGGCTAACACGGCCATCGTGCCACGTAGTTTTCAGTCGTCGTTCGAGTTTAGGATGACACACTTCCAACTACGAGGCAGCTCCTTAAGCGCTCTTCGCTAAGCCAAGTCAAATCCGTTGGAAGCAGTCAGCGGGGATTTTCCAGCCTCAGAGACGGAATCATGAGAAAATCATGTAGAACCGCTTTTGCGTGCTCCTTCGGTGTGGTACAGAGGCTTCTCTGCTGAACATGGAGTAGCAGTGGCGTGTATTTTGTCTGAATGACCTCAGCACCCCAGATCGTAGAGAGTCCGCCATGATCCTGGCTAATTTGTAGAACCTTACTGTATGCCTGAACTGTATGCCTGACTTGCGCATTGCAATTTTCTCGGTTGGTCGAATTAATGGCGTGCGGAGGCCCAAAGGGATTGCACATTGGATTGCATTTGTTTGGGCGGAGAGCAATCTTACGATGCGCGCGCGCCAAAGGGTATCGTCCGTGGGACACTTAACAAGACTAACGCCAAAGTTAACTTCTTCTCTGGTTGCATGCTTGTACCAACATCGGCGTTAAACGCGCGGCGAGTATAGGATACGAAATCGAAGCCAGGAAACGCAACGTGGCAACGTTGGGGTTATCGCTTGAGGGTCTGCCGGTTAAATAGATGAAGGCAATTTTTGCGCATTTTCGTGGCGATATAAGCAGAGCAAAATGGCACATGCGAATCGCGAACGCAGATATAGACCTGGGGAAGGGCATTGGAGGCGGCTTGGGTTCTGTCGGCGATGCAGTAGGGAACAATCAGGTCCGTGCGAACCGGCAGGGCCGCGTGATGCTTAGGCGGGGAGGAGGGCACAGACCGGAAACATTCGCTAGGTGGACAGGGAGAAGATGGTGGTAACAGCAGCAGCTAAGAAGATGGGAAAGGGATCGATGCGAACCCCTGCATGGCTCATCACGGTGGCGGGGTTGCTGCTGGTGCTGACGAGCAGCTTCGCGCAGATAGGACAGCCAGCGGCAACGGCTTTGGTTCCGGGAGATTTTGAGGATGTGACGGCGAAGGTGGGCGTCGACTTTGTGCACCAGGCACCGCATAGTTCGCGCAAGTATCTGCTGGAGACGATGGGTTCGGGAGTGGCGCTCTTCGACTACGACAATGACGGGCGGTTGGATCTGTATTTGGTGAACGGGGCACCGTTCGGTGATTACGTGCCGAAGGGAACGATTCCCCAGAAGAACGGGCCGCGGTATTGGAACCGGCTCTATCACCAGAAGGCGGATGGCACATTCGAAGACGTGACGGAGAAGGCGGGACTGGCTGGCGTCGGTTATGGGATGGGCGTGGCTGTGGGTGATTACGACAACGACGGATATGAGGATCTTGTTGTCACGTCCCTGGGCGGAAATCACCTCTACCACAATAATGGCAACGGCACGTTCACGGATGTGACAAAGAAGGCGGGCGTGGAAGGCGGGGGGTGGTCGACCTCAGCGGCGTGGGTGGACCTGGATGGGGATGGGTATCTGGACCTGGTAGTGCTGCGATACATCAAGTGGGACTGGAATGACGTGTGGTGCGGTCCCAAGGATAACCGTGGCTACTGTCATCCGAATGAGTTTCCGCCGATTACGATGCTCGTCTACCACAACAATCACAACGGTACATTCACCGAGGAGGCACACAAACTGGGGCTCGATAAGCCGGCGAAGGGGCTCGGGATCTCGGTGGCAGATTACGATGGCGACGGCCATCCGGACTTGTTCGTCGCCAACGACTCGATGATGGAATTTCTATTTCACAACAAAGGGGACGGCACGTTCGATGAGATTGGATTGCAGGCCGGCGTCGCGGTGGACGGCAATGGGCGGACCTTTGCCGGCATGGGCACGGACTTCGCGGATTATGACAACGATGGGCGGCCAGATCTATTCGTGGACGATCTGGCTAATCAGACATATGCTTTATTTCACAACGAAGGCGACGGCATGTTCAGCTACGACAGCTATGCCAGCGGTCTGGCGGTGATGACCCTGTCCCATTCGGGTTGGGGAGCCCGGTTTATCGATTACGACAACGACGGCTGGAAGGATTTGCTGATTGCGCAGGGGCACGATCTGGACACGATAGAGAAGAGCTATCCGGATTTGCGTTACCGGGAACCGCCCCTCCTGCTGCGCAATGTGGGGGCGAGTGGTGGCGGCAGACAATTCGTGAATGTGAGTGGGGTTTCAAAGGCTGTTTTTCATGAGCGGTGGGTGGGTCGCGGTCTGGCCATCGGTGACATCGATAATGATGGCCGAGTGGACGCAGTGATCACCGAGAACGGTGGCCCGGCACACATTCTGATGAATCGCACGCAGACCCGAAATCACTGGATTGGGTTTAAACTGGTGGGCCATCGGTCCAACAGGGACGGTATCGGAGCGGTGATCCGGATTGATACCGAGAAGGGCTCGCAGTGGGCGACGGTCACGACTTCGTCCAGCTATTTGTCGGCAAGCGATGTGCGTGCCCATTTCGGGCTGGGCCCGGAGACAACGGTAAAGACTGTGGAGATCCGCTGGCCCAGCGGCATTCGGCAGACCATAAAGGATTTGCCCGGGGACCGATACGTGCGCATCGATGAACCGGCGAGATAGCGAAGACCGCGGCTTGGCTAGTGTCTTCGATAGAGTCTCGGATGCGGCCGATTTCCGCCGCTACCCCAGAAATGATTAAGTCGGTAGTAATGTCTGATAACAGGTATTCTGTATACTGAAGCAGTTGCTCCTAAATCCAGCTACCCTCTCTCGACTAGCTGACGCAAACCATCTGAAATCAAAGACAAAGTCTTCGAATCCCCGTTCGCCGGATAATCCTTGGTTACAGGGCTTTCATTGACCGTGAATGGAGTTGAACGATACCATTCTCGACGGCGATGCATTGCCTGTCACTGGGCGAGACAGATTTGATCGAATTGAACGCTGGTTGGAGGCTGGGCGCCAACGCCTTCGCGGGAGCAAAAACATGATGAAGCAGACGACGCGAGGAATTCTGGGACTCGCATTAGCGGTGGGAATGCTCAGTAGCCTGCCGGCAAATGGGCAGAAGCCGGTGAGAGAACATGCCGATTGGCAGGCGCAATTCAGAGAGCTGCTGCCCCTGCTGGGACACCGAAACTGGGTCCTCATCGTGGATTCCGCATATCCGCTGCAGAATTCATCGGGAATCCATACCATCGAAACCAATGCCGGCGAGCTCGACGTCGTTAAAGAAGTGCTGAACGAGGTTGACCATTCCATCCACGTGCGGCCAGTGGTCTTTCTGGATGCCGAATTTCCCTTCGTGCCAGAGAGCGACGCACCCGGAGTCACCCAGTATCGAAAGGACCTGGAGGCGCTGTTGGGGAGCCGCGCCGCGACACGGATACCACACGAGGAGCTGCTTCAGAAGGTGAATGACGTGAGCAGGTCCTATGAGGTCATCGTCCTCAAGACGAACATGGCAATTCCCTACTCGTCGGTATTCCTTGAGCTCAACTGCAAATACTGGAGCGACGATGCGGAGGCTCGTCTGCGCTCTGCCATGAAGGCGGCTGCGCAAGAATCCAAATAACTGCCTGAGGAGGATAGCGCCCTATTGGCTCCTGGAGTATCGGTTAGGCGCGCCAGGCGTTGGGAGCTGATTCATCGGCTGCGCTCCATTGGCATGTTTGGTAACATTCGTGTTGCTCGAACCCGCAGCCGCAGCAGTCGACACCGTAGCGCCGGTCTGCGTCAGGAAATCCGTGCAGTTGCTGTCCCTATCCACGCCATCGGGAAACCGTCCTGCGCTCGTGTTGATGGCCATCGGAGCCACAACGGTTGACCATAAGTCGAATGCTGAACCGGGGGCCGGTACATAACAGCCACTCAGCTCCGTTCCGGAGGCTTTTTGATCGCCCTCGGCGGTCCATGGATCGACCAGGGCGCCATAGTTGAGGCTGTCGGCAACCGTTCCCGAGGCGTCTCGCAGCACCATGCTTCCCTCTTCGAGGGTGATATTCCGGTCGAAGATCAGGAAGTTGGCAGTGAACTCCGGTCCACCGAACCACTGATTCGGTGCTGGCGTTCCCTGGTAGCCTGCGCTCTTCACGGCGTCGTCGCGCACAACCTCATTGATGGCGTGATCGTTATTTAGCGGTCTGTCGAGCGTGATTCCATCGCCAATCGCCTGGACTGGCTCGTTGCTCGAATGCGCCTCGGCCGTTGCGGGCCTGAAGCTGATCCCCGTTCCGCGATCGCTGAACGGAAGATTGGCCGAATGATCGAACTTGAGGGGTGCGGCCAAACGAAGACCCGTACCTGGAGATACGACCCACTCATCGGCCCCATGGGCTTTGCTGAGGGCGGGCGTAAAGTCGATCACGGCACGGTCCTTCCCCTCCCTGCCGACCGCGGTAATGGTCACGCTTTCCACGCTTGCCGGCGTGCCGACTGCGATTGTGTCCCCGACGGCGAACCCCTTCGTTCCGTGGAGCTTGATCCGGGTCGCGCCTGCGCTCGCAGCATCGCTGAGACTGGTCTGACTTGCCGCTGTTCCCACCTGAGCCACAGTGACAGTCTCAATTCCATGTTCCTCACTGTTGATATCCAGCCTGATC
>CAVSBA010000006.1:0-379775 GCA_963725975.1 uncultured Acidobacteriaceae bacterium
AATATGCGAATTCCTTATATAGGGTGCTCTTCATTGCCCAACAAAGTCGCTAATTTGGGCGCCTGCCCGTGTCGCAATACGCACATAATCGGAGATGCCAACAGCCAGCAAGTGCAACAGGAACGCGAGATCAATTGAAAAATGAACGGCGCGACCCACAGACCACAAGCACACCCAAACTCAAACGAGTTGCTGAGTATGTGCGCATGTCAACTGAACATCAACAGTACTCCACCGAAAATCAATCCGATGCAATCAAGCGGTATGCGGCTGCACACGAAATGGAGATTGTCCGGACGTATGAGGATTCAGGCAAGAGCGGGCTGAATCTCTCGGGCAGAAATTCTCTTCAGGAACTTCTGAAAGATGTGGAAGGTGGAAACGTTGACTTCGAGTCTGTCCTGGTTTACGACGTCAGTCGATGGGGACGTTTTCAGGACACAGATGAAGGAGCCTTTTATGAATATCTGTGCAAGCGCGCGAATATTCAAGTTGATTACTGTGCGGAACAGTTTGAAAACGATGGAAGCCTGCCATCAAACGTTCTGAAGACGCTGAAGCGAGCGATGGCCGGAGAATATAGCCGTGAACTCTCGGTCAAGGTCTTTGCTGGGCAGTGCCGTTTGATCGAGTTGGGTTTCCGCCAAGGCGGGCCAGCCGGATTCGGATTACGCCGGCAACTCGTGGACCAGAATGGTGCAGCAAAGCAAATTCTTGCACGAGGCGAACAGAAAAGCCTCCAAACCGATCGAGTCATTCTCGTTCCTGGCCCGGAATTCGAAACTCAAATCATTCGAGAAATCTATGATTTGTTCACCAACAGTGGCATTCCAGAAGCTGAGATCGCGGATCGCCTGAACACTCGCGGCATTCTCACAGACCTCGACCGTCAGTGGAGTCGTGGCACTGTCCATCAGGTGTTGACGAACCTCAAATATATTGGTGTCAATGTCTACAACCGTCGCTCGTTCAAGTTGAAACGGAGACGAGTAGTCAATCCGCCTGACATGTGGATACGCCGGCCAGATGCTTTCGAGCCAATTATCAGTCTTGAACAGTTTGAATCTGCAAAGCGCATCATCGAATCGCGACACCAATACTACAGCGATGAACAGTTGATTGAGAAATTGCATCACCTTCTTGAGAACGCCGGCATGCTATCCGGGATTCTCATTGACGAAACCGCTGAGATGCCGAGCAGTTCTGCTTACCGAAGCCGCTTCAAAGGTCTTCTCCGTGCTTACGAACTTGTTGGATATTTGCCTGAGCGCAACTACAGCTACATCGAGACCAATCGAGTTCTCCGGCAATTCCACGAAAGTCTCTGCGAAAAAGTCGTCTCCGACCTCCAGGCCCTCGGGGCTAAGGTCCGGCGGGACGGTCCAATGGATCTGCTCATCATCGATGAAAGCTTCTCTGTATCCCTCATTCTGGCCCGCTGCCAGGAGTCCCAAGCCGGAAGCCTCCGCTGGCTCTTTCGCTTGGAGCGTTCTCTCTGTCCGGACGTCACCATTGCCGCCCGTCTGGCACCTGGGAATGAAAACGTCCTCGACTACTATCTTTTCCCTTGTCTCGATGAGTTCGAAGATCGTATAAGGCTGGCGCCCAAGAACGGGCTCCTCCTCGATGTGTACCGCTACGACAATCTCGACCTTTTCTTTCGCCTGACACGCCGCATAACAATCAAGGAGCCGGAATGAAGCAAGACAAAATAACCGAAATTCTCATCGCCGAAATCTATATCGCCAACCCGCGGCACCGAGACAAACTGGTGTTCGACAAGATCGTCGAAAACATTAGTCAAGTGGGGCTCAAGAAGCCTATTACGGTTTATGAGCGTAAGAAACAAGCTGATGGGACGCGATACGAGCTTGTGTGCGGCCAAGGACGCATTGAGGCATTTCTAGCCCTCGGGCAAACGACAATCCCAGCAATCATTGTTGATGCGCCAAAAGAAGAGCGATTTTTGATGAGCTTGGTAGAGAACATCGCTCGGCGTCCGCCTGGTGAGAACGACATTGTTCGTGAAATTCGCGCACTGCGCGACCGCAAGTACAATTCCAAGGATATTGCCGCGAAGCTGGGTTTGCACTTCACATACATAAGCGAAATTGTCCGCTTGCTTGAACATGGCGAGATTGAATTGATTCGCGGCGTGGAAGCGGGTCGCATCCCGCTCTCTGTAGCCGCATCCATCGCTAAAGGCGACGATAAGGAAATTCAACGCGTCCTTGCCGACGCCTATGAATCCGGGGAGCTTCGTGGCCAGCGACTTCTTAGAGTACGGCGCATAATCAACCAGCGGTATGCTAAGTCTCATGGCAAGAAACCAAATAAGCAGCCACGGAAGGAACTCTCTGTAGTCAGTCTGGTGCGTGAATATGAAGAGCACACTCGGCAACAACGAGAACTCGTCACGAGGGCGAGATCCGTGCATGAACGCCTGCTAATCCTGATAACGAGCATGAGCAGGCTTCTGTCCGACGAGCATTTTGCGACTCTCTTGCGTGCGGAAAATATGGATACACTTCCCGAAGTTCTTGTAACTGAAAGCACAACGATAGCGGAGCAACTATGACAACGCGCCATATCAAGACCGCATTTCAGACAACCATTCTATCTTTGCCGCTGACGAGCATAACGCCCCTTAAAGAATTGAACCCCCAGGTTCGCGTGACTGCCAAATACAAGCAGATTGCGGCTTCATTGAAACATCTCGGACTCATTGAACCTCTGGTTGTCTTTCAATCTGGCGCCGACAGTTATTGGCTACTAGATGGGACTCTACGCTTCGACATCCTCAAAACTGACGCGCCCGGTATAGAAGTGCGCTGCCTTCTTGCGACAGACGATGAATCGTACAACTACAATAAACGAGTTAACTACATGCCCCCTATTGCGGAACACAATATGATTCTAAAAGCACTAGCAAACGGGGTTACAGAGGAGCGTATTGCAGAAGCACTCGATGTTAATGTGGCCGCGATAAGAAAGAAGCGTGATCTCCTTGATGGTATATGCGAAGAAGCGGTGGAATTGCTTAAGGACAAGCGTGTCACCGCTGATGGGTTTACGGTGCTTCGAAAAATGAAACCGGTCCGCCAAATCTATGCAGTAGAGATGATGATCGCGAGCAACAATTATTCAACCCGCTTTGCACGCGGACTACTCGCCGTGACTAAACCAGAAGGCTTGGTTGCACCTGAAGACACATATAAGAGGTCACGCGGCACGATGGCAAACCAGCGGGCGGTGATGGAACAAGGTTCAGATGCTTTGATAGAAGATTTCAAAGTTGTGGAGAAAAGCTATACAAGCGACCTCTTGAGTCTTACCATCGCTGCCGGATACCTCAGTCGGATGTTGCAGAATGCGCGGATTGAACGGCATCTTCTCAAACTTCACCCGGATATCTTGGAGGCGATTCAAGAAATACTTGTGGCTGTCAATGAGGACAAGGCGAGCGCGTCCCCAAAGAAGCTACTTACCAACGAGCCCGGACAATCGTCGTCGATAGAATTCGCCGGTGAAAATCTAGTCCATGAAGCAGGTGTCTTATCGCACTTTTCGCCACTTGCTTTATCCCCTACTGAAGCAGTCACTACGGTGACACTCAACTCTGCGGAGGTTGCCACAATAGCGACCGGCTAGCAATGCACTTTTGCGGCCGAGGTGGTCCCGTCGTCACGCCCGCGTGTTGCCACCTTACACGGGCGATCACGCGAATTCGGTTGATGCCCAACGCAGGTCCGAGAGTGGCATCTGAATGGCCTATACTTGACGAAGTAGCCCCAGAAACAAAATTGCCCCGGGCACGTGCTTCACTTACGTGAAGTAGGGGCGACACCGGGGCTTACGAAATTAAGCTTATCACACCCCATCCAAAATGCAACTGCCGTTTGCTTACACCTCGGAGGAGTTGGAGAAGGTCAAGGAAGCCCTTTCCGAAGAACGACTTGGGCCATATCTGACCCTCGCCGGCAGTGATTTGCGCGCGGCCATTCGGCTCTACGAGCAAAATACTGCCCTTTCTGAAGCTCTATATGGACTCTTGCAGGGGCTGGAAATCTCCCTGCGAAATTCCATGCACCGCGCTCTTTCACAAGGGCTTAGCAGGGAGGATTGGTACGATTCCGTCGCTTGGCGTCTCGCACAGCAAGAGCAAATCGACAATGCCAAGGATAGTCTTCAGAAAAAAGCAAAGCCTGTCACGCCGGGCCGTATGGTTGCGGAATTGACCTTCGGATTTTGGGTTGGGTTAACGGGTCCCAAGTACTCAGTAGACCTTTGGGAGAAACACCTTTACAAAGCGTTCCCCAACGCGAAACTCGGGCGCAAGCAGTTGAACAAGCGACTCGAAAGCATCCGTCTGCTGCGTAACCGCGTCGCGCACCACGAATCCATCCTTTCGCGCGATCTTCAGAAAGACGTGGACCGCATTCTCGAAACGATAGGCTGGATCAGCCTCGACACCCAAAGATGGATTCGACAGATCAGTTGTTTCAGCGAGCGTTTTGGCTCTGGCGGAAGCCCAACCCCATGAAGTTCTCCGAAATCGCATCGCGGCTCAACAGCAGTCCGATTCGTGTTCTTCATATTCACGAATGGCTGCATTCCACTGTGCCTGCTTGCTTCTGCTCAGGAGATTCCAATTCTTGTTGCTCGCAAGGAATCCAGTCTTCTTATAAGCGTAGATTTTTGCCGGGCCGATTCCGGCAACCCGCATTGACTCCTCCATCAGAGTGTCCAGCTTTTCTTGCGAGATCTCTTGCGGCGTATCGGCATCGGGATCGAAAAATATCGGGTCGTCCGGTCCGGGAGGCCGGCCGAATTTTTTCTCAAAGGCTTCCAACTGCTGCTTTATGGCAACTAACGCCTGATCGTTGAGAGGAATTCTTTCCATAACGCATATTCTCTGCTATTCGGGTCACGTTGAGCGGTTTCGCCACTGTTACGGCAATTCACGTGAGAACCACCGTTCAGAATCTGAGGAGTTCCGGGATAAACAAAGCGCCACGCTTGAGTACCAGTTGGGGACCAGTTACGGTTTTCTTAGGGCTGTTGCGATGTGTTCCGATGCACTTCGCTTTGCTGTAATACTTTGAAAACACGGCTTCAAGGCCATCTTTCACGGCGATAACACGGGTTCAAATCCCGTCGGGGACGCCAAATTAAATCAATAACTTGCAGAGATTACCAGCGGTTCCTCTAAAAGCGGGGACGCTGCGGGGACTAACGCAAAGGGAACGTGCTCTCGGCCGACTGTTTGTCGGGCAGCTCCGAAAGGCGTCAAAGTCGTATCAACGCTCGCATCAATGCACACTTCAGGCTTCAAACAATCAGAACGATCGCCGAGATAGGACAGGAAGTCGGTTTCTGCGACCAGAGTTGCTTTGGACTTATCTTCCACAAAATCGCCGGGCGGTCGCCGCGACAATTCCGCAATGAGTCACGAAGCGGTAAGCACCAAGGGAGCAACAAAGTTCGAGAGTTGTTACCTCCTCCAAGTCCTCTGCAGGCTCGCGCGACGAAGCACGTTTCCCCTCCGTCAGCGCTCCACAATAGTCAGCGCCGGGATACGTCATTGGCGCGAATGAGGCCGTAGACAGGCCTGCCCCACGTGCAACGACAAGACTGGCTCATTAATCCGGGCTACTATGATTCACGGCCTTTCCCACCCGGAGCGGAAGCAAGGATCTTCCCATGCCCGCTCACAAGATGGCCAGCGGATTGAATAGCGATCCCGTCCCCCCTGGCAATCTGAGCGGCGCTGCGACAACCAGGAATTCCCAACGCTTCTCATCGCTGGCGATTGTCGAAACATCCTCAAGATTAAGACTGTCGGCGCAGATCATCCCCATTGCCGCGATCTGGAGCGCGTGAACCGGATACGCGATACCCTCAACATTGCTCGGCACGGTTTCGCCGTCACCGTCTGGAAAGAACGCCGCTACCTTCCGCTCATGCAGCAAAGTCATCGCATCGGAATGCAGCCCCGCCTTCCCTTCACCGTCGTATCCATTATTCCAAGGTCCAAGTTCCAGTCGTCTGCGGTGATGTCCCGTCCGGAACAAGAAGATATCTCCTTCGCCCAACCTCACCCCCTGCGCTTGCTCGCATGCCTCCAACTCTTCGCGATTCACTGCCTCGCCTGGCTCCAGCCACTTGACTCCGCGGAACCGCGCCAGATCCAGAAGCAGGCCTTTACCGATGATCCCGTTTGCATACTTGGTAATGTCCAATCCCTTCGGCCCTTTCGAGGTCACCATCGAGACTGGCCTTCCGTTATAAAGTTTGCCCTCGTAGGCAATGTGACACAGCGCGTCAATGTGAGTGTGGCAGTCCCCGTGAATTTCGCTGGCGAAGTAATCGAGGCAAAACCCTGGCTCTCCGAAGCTCTTGTCCACCTCAAAGATCATTGACATGTAATGGGCCGGGGGCCGCGGATTGTCAGGCCCCGCAATCTTGCTGATCGGCACAGCCATCGATACCGCTCGCCCGGTCTTTACCAGCGCGGTGGCGCGCCGAATTGTCTCTGGCGTGATGTAGTTAAGAGTCCCCCGCTCGTCCTCGGCACACCATACCCCCCAGTTGCTCACCTTCATGAACAGCTCATCGAATTGCTGTTTCGACATTGCGGCAGCCACAGTTTTCATCTTCTTCCTTCCCTTCGTCGGCACTTCGTCGAGGTTTTGAAAATCCCGGCGAAGGATACAGCATATCCGAGGAATCTCTCCGACTCTGTAAGAATTTCCCTTTTAGATTGTTGAATTCAGCCAGGCGATGCATTTGCCGTTCAAACTCACTTCACTAACAGGTTTACCCTTACAAACGATCTGCCTGCCAGGTGAACCTGCGCGCGCACATCCAGGGTCAGCTTCGCCGATCCCAGACGCAACAATTCCGGCGCAACCTTGACGTCCTCTCCGTTGGCATGGAGAAGGCTCGCCTGGCTGCGCCGGAAAGGGTGTAGGAAACACAGTAAGCGTCCTGATCTCCCCTCTGGCCTGACCTCTGTTTTGAGGACGACGATGTCGTCATGGTTGATGGATTGGAAGTGGGGTCTGGTCGCCGCCCACGCAGGTTCCGAACGGTTTCTGAGAAGCGGCGGATTGCGGAACTGACATTCGAGCCCGGTGCGAGCGTTGCGCTGGTGGCTCGTGCTCACGGTGTTAACGCGAACCAGGTGTTCAAGTGGCGTCGTGCTCTGACACGGGGCGAACTGAGCGAGCCCGCGACGGCGTCGACGTCGCTTCTTCCGGTCGTGGTTGCGGCTCCCAGTGAGGTGGTCAGCGCTACAGGCGAGGCTGATACCAAGGAACAGTTGGTACCGAGCGGCTCGATTCACATCGAGTTTCCTGGCAGGGCCATGATCAGCGTTGAACACGGTGCTGATCCGTCACTGCTGCGTTCGATCCTTGAGAGTTTACGCAAGTGATCGAACTTCGCACAGGAACGAAGATATGGTTGGCCGCCGGCGTGACCGACATGCGTCGAGGATTCGATGGCCTGAGCGCCAAGGTGCAGACCGTACTCGAACAGCAACCGTTCTCCGGACATGTCTTCGTTTTTCGAGGCCGCAGAGGCGACATTGTGAAGCTTTTGTGGTGGGACGGTGATGGGCTATGTCTGTTTGCCAAGCGTCTGGAGCGAGGACGATTCATCTGGCCGCAGGCCACGGAAGGAACTGTTTGTCTGACGCGTGCGCAGCTGTCGATGTTACTCGAAGGCATCGATTGGCGCCGGCCGCAGAGGACATGGACGCCAGAGATTGCAGTTTGATTGACACATGTGATTCCCCTTTATTCATGCGGGTGTTCTAGCTGTTTTCCACTTACTTTCATGGCATACTGTGTGCATGGATTCCGCTCCGTTGCCGGATCTCGACGGGCTTGATCGAGAGGCTCTGAAGGCGCTGCTCGTTGCGCATCAAGAGCAACTTCTGTCTCTTGCCGCTTCTCACGAGAACGAGCTTCGATCGCTCGAAGCTGAGCTCGAGAGCCAACGGAACATACTCTCTGAACAGAGTCAGGAACTGCGCTCAAGCAGCGAGCAGATCGAGCATTTGAAGCTGGTCATCGAGAAGTTGCGGCGCAGGGTGTTCGGCGTCAAGAGCGAGAAGATCGTTGTTCAGCTCGAACAGCTTGAACTCCATCTGGAAGAACTGGAGTCATCGCAAGCCGAGATGGAAGCCGCCGTTGAGCGAGTGAGGCCTGCTGCGGAACCTAAAACGAGATCTCGGCGCAAGCCGCTGCCCGAGCATCTCCCCCGCGAAGTTGTCAGCCACGCTTTTCATGGCGACTGCTGTCCGGACTGCGGTGGCCAGTTGCGCCAGTTCGGCGAAGATATCTCCGAGCAACTGGAGTACATCCCGGATAGCTTCAAGGTCATTCGCCACGTGCGGCCGAAGTTCGCCTGCAGCGGTTGTGAGCGCGTGGTAGAGGCACCTGCGCCATCCCGTCCGATCGAGCGTGGCCTTGCCGGACCGGGTTTGCTGGCCCACGTGCTGGTTTCTAAATTCGCCGATCATTTGCCTCTCTATCGTCAGTCAGAGATCTACGCTCGCCAGGGAGTTGAGATCGAACGCTCTACGCTGGCCGGCTGGGTAGGCGGGGCAAGTGAGTTACTCACTCCGCTGATCGATGCGATTCAGAAGCATGTGCTCGCTGGGACCAAGTTACACGCTGACGATACGCCGATGCCGGTACTTGCACCTGGCAGTGGCAAGACCAAGACGGGCCGGCTCTGGACCTATGTGCGCGATGACAGGCCGGCGGGTGAAGATACCGCGCCGGCCGTGTGGTTCGCGTACTCAGAAGATCGCAAGGGCGCGCATCCACGGCAGCATCTGAAGAACTTCAAGGGCGGCCTGCAAGCGGACGCCTATGCAGGGTTCCATCATCTCTATGGCGATGGGGGGATCTATGAGGTTGCCTGCTGGGCGCATGCACGCCGCAAGTTTCACGAGATCCATGTTATCCACGCATCGCCCACAACAACCGAGGCGCTGGCGAGGATCGGTGCTCTCTATGCAATCGAAGACGAGGTACGCGGCAAGCCCGCTGATCTGAGGCTGAGTGTCCGACAGACGCGAGCCAGACCACTGCTTGGGGACATGCGCAAATGGATGGAGAAGGCACTGCGTTCGCTCTCAGCGAAGAGCGAAACCGCGGCTGCGATTCGATACGCGCTGTCGCGCTGGAGTGCCCTCACACGCTACACCGAAGACGGACTGTTGGAGATAGACAACAGCGCAGCAGAACGGGCACTGAGGGCTGTTGCCCTTGGACGCAAAAACTACTTATTCGCCGGTTCCGACTGCGGCGGAGAACGTGCCGCCGCGATGTACAGCCTGATCGGATCGGCCAAACTCAACGGTCTCGATCCGGAGTTCTACCTTCGCACCGTCCTGGCCCAGATCGCCGACCATCCCATCAGTCGCATCGAAGAACTCCTGCCATGGAACATCGCCGCGACTTTACAGACTCAATCCTCCCAGGCCGCGTAGACACACTCATCAAGTGCCCACCAAAAAGGTAGTGGGCACTTCAAGGATCACTCTTCGCGAAGGTCAAGAGGGCAGATCAGGACGCTTACGAAACACACTTCGTGATGTCGAGTTCGCCGCCGGCGGACTCGATGGGTTAGCGCGTGACGGATTGCAGCCAAAGAGGCTGCAATCCGCGGTTTATCGGCGAGGCGATTGTTTGAAGGGAAGACCCAACCGCTCGGCTCGCGATGCCGGGTGACGTGGTGCCAGGCCAACCGATCCTGCGCCGAGTACTCGTCGATCGGGACGGGCTGTTGCCAAGCCTGCGTGCTGCACCGTGCAACCACCTGATCCACGACCGGGCCACGCACATCGATCAGCAGGTTTGCAAGATCGATGTGCGCGTCTCCCCCCCGGCTATTGCTGGAAGAACGTGAGCTGCGGCGATGTGCTGGTGGCGTCGATGCAGGCGACCCGGCCCTTGGTGCTCGAGTCGGTTGCCTTGTCCACGCTAATGGCAACGCAGTAGTTGAGGGTATCCGTTTGGCTGTTCAACGTGATATTCGCATCGAAGATGCCAAAGCCGCCGGCGGCGTCGAAGACCGCATCCGGCACGAAGGTACCAGAACCCCCGGCGCAGAGGCTGCCGCACATGAATTCATCCCAATCGGCCCAGTCGGGACCACCGGAGTCCTCGGTCATGCTTGTAAAGTTGCCGCCCGAGTCAAGGGTGAGGGCGCCGGATGCGAAATTGGTGTTGTAGTCTCCGTTGGACTCCGTGCGCAGGGAGTAGCTGGCGGCCAAGTCGCTGGTGCCCCAAATGCCGGAGGCAGGCACGATCTGCGGCTCGATCCAGCCGAGCTGGTTCTGCGGGGTCGATCCGCCACTGTTCCCCACATCTCCTAACAGGACCGCCGCGGAGCCGGTGTCGTAGACATAGAAGACGTCGCCGGCCGTGTTGCCGCTATCGGAGATGGTGGTGCGGCCGGTGGTTGGATCCTCTGTGTAGGATATTGCTCCGCTCGTGGTGTAAAGCCCTAACGTTCCAGCGTCATTGTAGAGGAACCCACTGCTCCCTATGATGGACGCGGTACCGGTGGATCCCGTGAGTTGGCTAATCAAAGACTTGTAGCGGGTGGCGGTGTTGTCCAAGCCGGTGGTATACAGCACCATCGTCCCGCTCAGCGGATAGCTGGCCGCCACATTCGTTGCATTCTGCGCGCGCATCTCGCCCATCATAAATAGGGCGTTGGTGGCTGCGTTATGCGGGTTTGCGCCCATGACGAAGGCATGTCCGCTGGAATCGTTGACCAAATAGGCGACGTAGGGATTGATGGTCTGTCCCGAGGGCCCAAAGTTGAACGTCACGCGTCCGTAAGCATCCGCGGCGGTGAGGGTATTGCCGGTCATAGTCAAATCGGCTTGGTAAACGCCGGAACTGACCGAGTCGGACACGCCGGAGAGCGTGCCGCTGCCCAGATCGATGTAGCCGGCGCCATTAAAGAGAGTGCCATCGCCGCCCTCGCCGGTCTGTGCCCAAACGTACCCGCCGCTCGCCGCCAGGCCTGAAAGACCGGTGGTGTTCTGCAGGTAGCAGTGGCCGGAGCCGTGGATGTAGGTACGCGCGCTTCCCGCATCGTCCATCTCGGTGAGGGCCAGGTCTGTGAATACACTGCTGCCGTTGAGGTCTCCGCCAGCGATGGCGAAGGTGAGGCCGCCCGTGCCCACGGTGAGTGACAGATAGCCGCGGTTGTCAGCGCCGACCACATAAGTGCCGCCAAGAGCGCCATTCGTGGTCGCGTTCTGGTAACCGGAAGAAGAAGGTGAGTTGTTGTCGATTTCACCGCCGGTCACAGTTCCGCTGCCATTGGCGGCAAAGGCGAAGACTTGACCGCCGCGGTAAAGCGTACTGCCGGTACCGCCAGTTACTCCGCTTTCATAGTACTGTGGGAGTTCGCAGGCGTACTGTCCCTTCAACTCAGCGTTGTTGGCGGCTACGGTCCTGGCCACTACGGGTACGACGAAGGTGGCCGTCTGTGTCTGCGCGGTGGGCGTCGTGCTATCGACCACCGTGATGGTGACGGTGGTAGAGCCGGTTGATGTGGGAGTGCCTTCAAGTCCCCATGCGCCAGTCGGCTGTGTCAATCCTGCCGGCAGGTTGCTGAGGGTGACGGTGTAGGGAGTGGTGCCGCCGCTGATACTCAGCATTCTGGAACGAGTACGGCATGCCGACCATGCCTTGCGGCACATTGTAGATGGTGATTTGAATGGCGTTGACGGTGATCGTGTAAGTCACCGTGCTGCTGACGAGGTTGGTGGTGTTGTCTTTCGCGGAAAGGGTGAAGGTAAACGAGCCGGAACCAACGGTCGAGGTGGGAGTCCCGGCGATCGACACCGAGCTGCCTCCGCCGGAATTGCTGATTGTAAACTCGCTGGCCAGAGCGCCCGCTCCTAAAGCAACGGAGCCGGTGGTCGGCAGCGTGGTGGCGCCATTCAGCGTCCAGGTATAGGTTGGTCCCACGCCGCCTGTGGCAGCGATCGATGCCGTGTAGCTTTGACCCTCGGTTGCCGGTCCAGGCACCGTGGAGGTGGCTGGGGGCAGCAAAGGCGCGGTCTGGTAGTTGACGGTGACGTTGTAGTCGTTCTGCGTAATGGTCGCGCCGGTTACAGTGTCGGTCAGCGTTACGTTGAAGTCGACCACGACTGCTGGGTTGCCGCTGGTTGGTGTGGCGGGCGTTCCCCCGATGGTCAGTGTGCTCCCGGTGGTTCCGCCCGTTACAGCCAGGTTGTCCGATAGCCCGGTCACGGACCAGGAGTAACTGCCGCTGCCGCCGGTCGCGAGGATAGTTCCTGGACCGTAGGCGTAGCCGGTGTAGGCGTTGGAAGGTAACGAAGCCGGGTCGGGAGCGGGCAGCGACAGCGCCGGGTAAATCTGAATGGTCAGAACCTTCGTTGTCGTATTGTTGCCTGAATCCTTGACATTGGCAGTGAAGGTCGCCGTGCAGCCTGCCGTGCAGGAGCCTACCGTGCCGGTGATCACGCCTGCGGTAGAGAGGCTGAGACCATAGGTGGAAAGGTTGCTGACGGTTGCGGTCCAGGAGTATCCGGTTCCGGTGCCGCCGCTGGCTTGCAGCGTCTGGTTGTAGCTTTGCCCTACGTCTACAGCCGGAAGCGAGGCAGTGGTGATGGTGACGCTATTCTCAACCTTGATGGAGTAGTTCGCGACCGCAGAGTGGCCGTTCGAGTCCGTCACCTTCACCGTGAAAGTTGCCGTTTGGTTGGCCGCGGCGCTGATGGGCGTTCCGGAGAGCAGTCCCGCATTCGACAAGGTGATATTGAATGGGGTGGCGTTGAGGGTCGAAGCACCGGTGGTCACCGCCCAGGTGCTATACGTGCCAGAACCACCTGTGGCTGTGAGCTGCTGGGAGTATTTAACGCTCACAGTTCCCCCAGGGAGAGTGGTTGGAGCGATGGTGATGGGCGCCTCGATCGTCAGCGTAAAGGTTGCCGTGCCTTTGTTGCCGCTCCCATCGGCTGCTGTCACCGTCACGTTGTAAGTGAGGTCGGAAGTGCCGGTATTGGCGGGACTGGTGTTGGAGATGACGCCGCCACTGGAGATGCTCCAGCCGACAGGGAGGGAAGGCGTCGACGACAGGCTCCATGTGTAGCTCGAGCCCGTGCCTCCCGCGGCCGTGAAGGCTGCGGTCGAATAGGAAGTGCCGGGGTATGCGTCAGCAATTGTCGCCGGCTTGGTCACGGTGATCGTCGGACTGATGACGGTGATGGTTTGCGCGGCGGAGATTGCCGTGAGGGCGTTGGGCGTGCCTGAATCGGTCATCGCGAACTTGATGCCGCTAAAGGTGCCGGCACAGCTTGCGGTGGACGTCGAGGGTGCAGAAAGCACACCCGCCGTTGTCAAGCTCACGCAGGGCGGGAGCGAGGCGCTGCCTGTGGCCAGCGCCCAGGTATAGGGCGAAATGCCGCCGGTTCCCGCCAGCGTGGCGGAGTACGCGGTGCCAACCATGACGGTCTGCTGGGCGGTGGTCAAACTCGTGACCGCCGGAGCGGCCGGTATCGTAATGGTCGAAGATGCCGACTTTGAGGTATCGGCGTTCGAAGTCGCGGTGATGGTTGCAGTCTGCGATGAAGCAGTGGCAGTGGGGGCCGTATACTGCGCCGAGCCCGTCGTCTCGCTGGCGAGAGCGCCCGCCCCGCTCACGCTCCACGTTACTCCCGCGGAATTCTGGTCATTCGTGACGGTGGCCGACAGGGTCACCGCATTGCCGCCATCCAGGGTCGTCGTTGCCGGGGTGACCGTAACCGGGCCAACCGAAGTGTGCGATCCGCCGCCGCCGGAGCTGACGCTCCCCCCGCATCCCGTCAACATAGACGGCACGGTGCACAGCACGAGGAGTGACAGGAAGCAAGAAACAACTGACGGTGACGAAAACTTGCGATTACGCATACTTTTCCTTTCATTGCGCCGGGCGGTACGACGAGTGCTTGGATCTCCGCGTTGGACCTTGCGCGAACGATCTAGTGACGGACCTGCGCTGGATTGCAGGCAAGGCCCCGTTTCATGAACCAGAAGCTAGTGATCGATGGCGAATAGGGTTTCCCATGGTCTTTGTCTTGCGTGGCGGGCGCGGGCGCTTGTTGCTGGGCGGCGAGCAACTGCGCTGAGGGCCCTGTTTCCACTGTCTTGGTTGGCAGGCTTACTTTCCGGCAGCGAGTGTCGCCGCGCAATATGGGTTGTGGCGAACTGGGAGAGCCTCACTCCCTGCAGCCATCCAGACGCGGCTCGCCACATGCTTTTCGTCGATAAACAGCGAACCAGCGCTGCAGACTATGGGCCCGGAATGTTCCGCAGATGCTTACTCCGAACTCCGATTTGCGGGTTTTGGGCATGGCTTCGCCCTCCTTAGTCGCAACGCTTTTTGGCTACGGTCAGGAACGCAGATATTAGGGAATTCCAAGGTACGGCCAAGTGCAAACCCCCACAAGTTGTCGAAGCACCCGGAGCGCTTGTTCCCTCTTACGATGTATTTCGCAAGAGACGAAAGTCCTAGTCGTGCTACTACTTTTGGGTACTTAGTGGGCCGTTTGCCCCAGGCAAGCAAGAGACAAACTTCACTCCTGTCCAGGGAGAAAAAACGAAGGGGGGGCGGCCAGTGGGGATCGCGGAGAGCAGACTTCTGACTGAACATGGGCTACACCACTCCGGTTCCAACCTATTGCAGCTGATGCACGTGCCGCCCTGGTCCACCATCTGTGGCCCGCGACGGTCTCGACAGATATCGCTCTTCAGCCCTGCAGTCCCAGCATCCGGCCGCCTGCCCCGGGACGCAGAATGGGAGAGGGTAAACTCGCCCATTCCTGCATCCGGGCCGTCCTATTGCGGCAAGGCGCCGATGAACTCGTCGAGCGCGTTTCTTAACACAGCCGCTGATCGAAAGAAGAAGCGATCTGCGATTGGCATGCCGACCATAATGGCCTGCGGATTGCCCCTGGTGAATCCTTCAGCTTGCCGTCGTTCAGTTCTCCCGCTTGGATGAAAATCTGCGTCAGTCATTGGGTTCATTCCCGCTGGACTGATTCTCGGCTACCGCTTTCTTGACGCCGGGTGCGCCGGAAATTCCCTTCAGAGTTGCGAGCCACTTCTCTGGAAGTTTCTCTCGCAGGTACGCCTTTGTTGCGCGCTTGGCGCGGTCCATGGCGAGCGCCATTGCTCCCATACTGAATGGCTTTGCAAACTGCAGATTCACGTATTGAACTGCCTGCGCTCCCATTCTGGTTTTGCTGAACTCTCCGCCCCACAGATAGTCGTAGCAGCGGACGCCCTCGGAAATCAGAGCCTTGATGACGTGAGCCTCAAGAACGTATCCGACCGAGGAATCCGCATAGTCGGGATCAAAGCCCTTTTGCAACATCTGCACCGTATCCTTGTAGCGGAATCCAAATTGGCAGGCAACCGGCTTATCGTCCAGTGCGAGCTGCCAGAACTCGAGCCACCCTCGTTTCAGAAATGCGCGAGCCATCTCCTGATAGAAAGCGCAGCGCTCGGGGCTGGAGAAGGCGCCCATTTGACCGCGTTGTACCCAGCGCTTCTGGTGGAGCGTGAACAAGTTTTCAAGTGCCCGGGGAAGGTCAGCTTCCTGTTCGCACCGTGTGACGGAAACTTGAAACTTAAATTCAAGTTCCTTGGTTCGGTGCCTGATTTTGGACCTCTCCTTCCTGGGAATCTGCTGGAGGTACGCTTCCCAGGAATCTGCCAAAGGCGCTGCACTGGAGGGTGCGGTGAAGGTGGTGTATTTCCATTTTCGGCGCGCCAGCAAGGAGAGAAGTTCATTGAGATTGGGCGAGCTTTGTGAAAGCGTGTTGAGCTCGCAGACATCCCAATCCTTTTGTGAAGAGAGCCAATCGACGAATGCCTGGATGCAGCCTGAATTGCAGCCCGGCTGGACGATGAAATCAAGGCAGACCGATTCAAACGTGCCGTCACCCACGAAGGAAAGGCGTCGAAGTTTCTTACCGACAGGGGTTTTGAACGCTTCGGAATAGAGACCTGCCAGCCCCACAACCTTGTCGTCATGCCCCAGAAACAGCAGGCATTTGGTCGTCCTGCCCTTTCCGTAGGCATGCCAATATGCCTGCAGCCATTCGGGAGTGGAGAAGATGGACGAATCGTCAGACTCGAGGAGCAAGCGCTCCCATTCGGCCCGGTACTTCTCAAATTCTTCCCAGCAACTCAGCGCCTGAACTCGAATAGGGGCATGCGCGGAGAGGCTTTGCTGCTCCGGCTGAGCGCCGGGCAACGAGGAGGATGCGGTCTCGGAGTTCGCGAAATCGAGATCGCCGTATGCGTTAGTTTGCCGCGATAGCTGCACGATATATGTCCATGGTTTGGCGAGCGATCAAATCCCAGCTTAGGGCCTCTTCGGCGCGTTTCCTTAATCCCGCAGCAAGATTCTTTCTGAGCTGCTCGTCTTCCAGGAGTTCGACAATTCGATCGGCGAGTTGTTCGGGATTATTCTCATCTACCCATACACACCAGTTCTCCAGATGATCCGGAATGCCGGCTTTTTTTGTTCCGATTACCGGCAGGCCATTGGCGGCGGCTATGGCCGCGGGCTCGCCGGCAAAGCTTCTCGAGTAGGGCAGCAGGAGCATGAGAGAGCGCTCATACAGCGGCCCCATTTCTACCATCGGCAGTTGATTCAGCCAGGTGACGAGATCACCGACTCCGAGATCTTCGATGATTTTCTGGGCCTCTTGCGGAGGCTCTGCCGGATAATGCCCATGCACTTTCAACCGGGGGGTTTTGGCGCCCATGCGGTCTTTCAGGATCGCCATCGCCTTGAAAACGGCGGGCAGCCCCTTGCCGGACATGGCATCGTGGCCACAGTGAAACACGATGCCTTCGCGCAGATGGTCTCCATTTTGCGGCGGAATATCAGTGCCATTGAGAACGATGTGGACCTTGTTTTCAGGAATGCCCATTTCAACCAGCTCGTCCTTCATCTGTTGACAGTGGACGATCAGGGCTTGGGCGCGGTTGTAGGCTTCATTCCGCTCCGGGAACAGCCGCTGGTGTTCATCGAATTCGTGAATGGTGACGATTTTGGCTTCAGTTGAGGGCTGATTCAGCCATTGAAAAGCAACGCTGGAGCCATAAGCGTTCAGCACCTGCTGGAAGTGGACCACCTCGCTGCCATGAGAGAGTTCCACATAGCGCCGTGCCCGGGCGCCGCAGCTCGCATCGTTTACCCTCACCCGCAGCCAGCGCAGCATTGGATTCCAGGGCCCGTA
Source organism: uncultured Acidobacteriaceae bacterium (assembly GCA_963725975.1). Lineage (GTDB taxonomy): Bacteria > Acidobacteriota > Terriglobia > Terriglobales > Acidobacteriaceae > Telmatobacter. The sequence continues at coordinate 17,300 of CAVSBA010000006.1, forward strand.
GTAACAATGATTGGGCATGTCGAAGTATTTGCAGCCCGGCGTTTGAAACTGTTTGTCCAGTTCTGGTGGAATGTTGCAGCCACAGTTGGAAGCGACCCACCGGACCTGATTGCTGTCCGGCAGCTTCTTGATCGCATTGATCAGCGATTCGGTGTAGGACCCAAACGCGGTCTGAAATGGGCATCCGATCATCGAGATTTTCACGTCTATGTCTCTCTTCATTGTTACGAGTGGGCTGTGGTCTACGGCGGGTTTTGCTGATTGCGCTTTCTAAACTACGTTGAGCGGTCCAGAGAATTCGTAGTGCGCGAGCCTTTATGCTTCTTCATTGCAGCCGGCCTGTTCGCAGAGCTGCGAGGTGAAAAGATCCTCTGCTGAGGGGGCAGAAGTACACTGTCCGCTCAGGCAGGCGGGCTCTTCGCCTTCGGTAGCCTGGAGCGGGCGGGTACCTCATCCGCAAAGAACTTCGTTTCCAACGGCCGGCTTTCGCCTGACTCGCCGTTGATTTGATTCCCCTGGTCTTCGCCAGCTCTTTTGGTGCTGCTGATGGCATAGAGGACCAGCTCGACCCGCGAGGAAACGCCGAGCTTTTCAAAGATATGGAACACATAGTTTTTGATGGTGTGTTCACTGAGTTTTAACTCGTTGGCGATCTCACGATTTTGCAGACCTTCGGCGAGAAGGCGAACCACATCTTCTTCCCGTTTGGTCAGGAGCCGCATCCCATTTGCGTTCACTACCCTCATCGGTGCGAGCTGGTAAAAAGCGTCGATGACCTCCGACAGCTCTTTACTGTTCGCCCAAATGTGTCCGGCGTGGACCTGCTGGACGCACCGGCAAAGCGCCTTAAAATTCGATTGCGAAAGGCAAAAGACGCCTTTGGCGCCAGCCCGGAAGGCGTCGACAGCCACGTTGCTTTGGTTGCCGTCGTGCAGAATCACGCACTTGACCTCCGGGAAAGCCTCGTGAATCTGCCGTAGCGCACCAAATCCGCTCATGGGACCATCGGCCAGGTCTGCGCTGATCAGGGCCACATCGACCCTCATCGATCGCACCGCTTTGACAACCTCCTGGGCGGTGGTTGCATTCTCAAACACTTCAAATTTCCCAAAGCGGCGCAGCGCTCCCACGAGCAATTCGCAAGTAATGAACTGCGGAATTGCAATAAGGACCGATATTCCACAGTCTTTAGGAGCCATAGCCCACGCCTTCCTCGCCTTTAGGGTTAAAAGCTCGTTGCGCTCTCACGTTCATGGCTAGTCGGACTGGTGACGTGCGAGAACGGGCAACGAAGTAACATTGAGCGTGCGGTGGTGTGCTCTACTGGGGGACAGAGCTGCACGCTTCCAAATGAACAGGAAAACAATTCAAATCCACAATCCCCTGAGAAATTGGTAACTGTTTCAGGACTTCTCAGAGAATCGCGATTCAATTCATCAATGGGCCCTTGGCCTGTATTGAGGTCTAGTTTAGCCGGAGTATTGATTGATAGCAAACCCCCAAACGTAACAGAATGCTGATTACTATTGAGGTATTTTCATGAACGCTACATACTTTAGTCTCTGATCGAATCGGGTGCGACCTCTCCGTTGTCTGTCCTGCCAAATGGCCCATCGAGGGCTCCAGGTATTCGCCGATCCCCTGCCTTGCGTCTCTAATGACCGCACCACCGAAAGAGGAGAACCGCTCCGAGCGCTTCGACCGCTTGTAAGAGTTTTCGGTTGATCGTACATTGGAACTTCCTAAGGTTTGGAGTGACCCCCAACTCTTTAATTCCCAAGATCGAAAGTTGATCACTATGACAGCTTTTGTAGAACTTCGGAGAGCGAAGCGATATCCACTGGCAGCACCCACTGCGTTTTATTGGGCGACTGAGGACGGGAAATCGCAAAGCGGTGAAGGCAGAACTCGCGATCTCAATACATCCGGGGTCTACGTCTTTACAGATTCGTTGCCGCCAATAGGAGCGCACATCCAAATGGTGATTTCGCTTCCGAGATTGACGGATGATGGCTTCGGAATGCATTTGCAAGGCCAGGGTATTGTGATTCGAGGTGAGCTGGGTAGTTTAGACGGCGCTTGCTCGAGACCGGCTGGCTTTGCTGCATCAGTGCAGTTTTATCCGGAGACCGATGCGACAGTCCTCTCGCAGCTGGAGAGGTCCGGGCCCGTTAACTGAGGCAGGACCAACTAGCTTGCGTGGAAATTGGTACCAGGTAATCCCCCTATTCCTCAAACGGCCTGTGGAAAACTGGACTTCCGAGTAAGGATAGCGAAGCTATGCCTCAAATCGACCAATCACGCGCTCGTGCAAGTGTTGCGGCATCGCGAGACGACTCCGCGCAGCGCTGGTTTGCCGTGTACACCACGCCCCGGCATGAAAAGCACGTATCGTGCCTACTGGTGGAACGTCAGATCGAGACCTTTCTGCCGCTCTATCGCAGCGTCCGGCAATGGAAGAAGAGCATCCCGGTGGTGCTGGAGCTTCCTTTGTTCCCTACCTACGTCTTCGTCCGCATCGCCCGGGAGGAGCACGGCGCCGTTATGAGCGTACCGGGGGTGTTGTCGATGGTGGGTTCATCCCGAGAGCCGTGGCCGTTGCCTGACTTTGAAATCGAAACGCTGCGTTCCGGGCTTTTGGAGCGCAAAATCGAGCCGCACCCATACCTGACGGTAGGCGAAAGAGTGCGAATCAAAGCCGGGGTGATGGCAGGATTTGAGGGAGTGCTGGTTCGCAGGAAGCAAGACTATCGGGTGGTGCTCTCCCTGGACTTGATCATGCACAGCATGGCAGTAGAAGTTGACGTCGACGATGTGGAACCGGTAACCGGCACGCATCTGCCGGAAAGTCTCCAGCCTATGGCGCAATCAATGGCATGCGGCGCCGAATTGGCGGGAAGGTGGGATCTATGGGCTCCGTCAAGCTAGTCCATCCGGTTGAGACGTTCGGGACTTCTTCCACCCTCCCGGTGGAAGCCATTCCGAAGCACCGGGAACGTTTTGAGGTAATCGTCGCGATCGTTGAGCGACTGGCCGATCTGATTGCAGTCCTGGCAGCGGAGGTTTCGGCGTACGGCATCTACAAGATTTTGCGTATCGGAAGACATCTTCACTATTCCGGCGCCTCTGCGGTTTCGTCATACATCGGCTTCGCAGCCTTGTTCGTGTTGCTTTTGGATCACGACGGGGCTTACAAGCAAGCCAACAGTTTTCTCCGCATTCGCGAGACTGAACGCATACTGCGGGTAACGACGCAGGCCTTCGCAGTCATTTTCTCAATAAGTTTCCTTTACTCGCAGATGTTTTCACGCTGGGTAACTCTTCTGGCTGCCATTCTGGTGCCGCTCCTGGTTATTTCCGAAAAACAGCTGGTATTTATTCTGGTTCGCCAGCTTCACTCCCGCGGCTATGGTTTGCAGAACGTATTAATATACGGCGGGGGACTTACCGGCCGGCGCGTTTTCTCCGCTCTTCTCCATTCCCCGAAGCTGGGTATGAATCCCATCGCCATTGTCGACGACGATAAAAATCTTGCCGGCAATCGCATCTATGAGTATGGCTACACGCGTAAGCGCTGGGCCCCGGTTATCGAGGGTCCCCTGAGCAGGGACCTGATCGCTGAGTTGACAGTTAGCTTAGTGGTAGTGGGAATTCCATCGTTACCCCAGGACCGGCTCAAGGAGCTTGCGGAAGAAGCCTTCGCGGCCGGTGCCACGCTGGCATTTGTTCCCCAACTGACTTGTGGTTCGGAATCGCCTACACGCTACGTTGACATCGACGGCTTGCTCATAGCGTCCATGGATCTTTCTAAGCCGAAGCGTTTGTATGAAGTTACAAAACGTGCCGGCGACTTTATTCTCGCCCTGCTCCTGATGGTGTTCACGCTGCCACTGTGGGGCGTACTTGCCGCTCTTATTTGTTTGGACTCCAAAGGTCCGGCCCTGTTCAGCCAATTGAGAGTGGGGCGGCAAAACCGGGTGTTTAAGCTTTACAAATTTCGCACCATGCGCCTTGACGCGCCCAAATACGGCATCCATCCCACCACCAGCGATGACCCGCGAATCACCCGGCTTGGTCGCTGGCTGCGCCGCTCCAGTCTTGACGAGTTGCCTCAGCTTATCAATGTCTTAAAGGGCGAGATGTCGCTGGTCGGCCCCCGCCCCGAAATGCCGTTTATTGTGGAGACTTACAACCTCAACCAGCGGCAACGGCTGCAAGTGACGCCGGGATTAACTGGGTTGTGGCAGTTAAGCGCGGACCGCTCCCTGTTGATCCATGAAAACATTCAATATGATCTCTACTACATTCGGCACAGGAATTTCTTCATGGATCTCGCGATCCTACTGCATACGGTCGCATTTGCGATGAAAGGTATGTAACGCGCGGCGCAAAGACGCCAGATTCCAATGTGGAGTCGACGAAAAGCATCGGCTGCCGCGCATTGCAATCAGAGCGCAGCAAGCTCAGACTCCGATAATCGAGCGGCATGGAAGCATTCCATCCGCGTTATGAGGTACGGTTCACAATGAAATGCCAATTGGTTGCATGGTTAGCATTCGCCCTCGTTGCAGGAATCCCCGCACTAAGTCAGGATTCCACCGTCTCAGATCACAACGTGGACAGCAGTTCACTCTCCGCCGTGAAGTCGGTAGGCTCCACCACCCCACAGCTTGTCGAACGGTATCCGCGCTACAAGCTGCGCATGGGCGATAGCTTCGATGTGAACTTTACGCTATCCCCCGAATTCAACCAGACGGTCTCCGTGGAGCCAGACGGCTACATCACCTTAAAGGATGCCGGGTCGATCTATGTCGAGGGTCAAACCCTGCCCCAGGTGACGGAAGCTGTCAAGCAGGCCTATGCAAGCATTCTCCACGACCCAATCATCTCGCTCACGCCAAGAGACTTTGAAAAGCCCTATTTCATTGCGGCGGGACAGGTGGGTAAGCCGGGCAAGTACGACCTGCGCGGCGACCTTACTGTCACGCAGGCAATAGCGGTGGCCGGAGGCTTCGACGAGAAATCCAAGCATTCCCAGGTGGTGCTGTTTCGTCCCGTGCCAGGGGGCGGGTTTGAAACCAAGGTTATTAATGTGAAACACCTGCTCGCTTCCCGTGACCTGTCAGAAGACGTCCATATCCAACCCGGAGATACGCTCTACGTACCGCAGAACGCCATTTCAAAAATCCGGCCGTTTTTGCCATCCGAAGGCATGGGGGCGTACCTCGGCCCCGGCATGCTTTAAGTTGAGGAACAATATGCAAAGTGATCTCGTGGCACTGCAACCAATCAACGAGCAGTCGGTTGGGTATTACTCCCGCCAACCAATACCTACTCTGCGCGACCTCGCGTCGGTGCTGTTTCGGCAGCGTCGGCCACTGCTCATCGTCTTTGTCCTCGCCATCCTCGGTGTAGCCTGTTCGGGCGTGTGGATCCCGTCGTACGAGGGTCACATGAAGATCATGGTTCTGCGTCAGCGCACGGACACGATGGTAAGCCCTGATGCGAATGCCCCACCTGAGTACGGTAACGACCAGGTTAGCGACCAGGATCTCAACTCCGAAGTCGAGTTGCTGAACAGCGACGACCTGCTGCGCACCGTCGTTCAATCCGCAAATCTGGCTGGAGCGAACGCAAATGACCGGCAGATCGCAAAAGCCGTGCAACGACTGGGCAAGGCGCTGAAGATAGCACCCGTACGCCAGTCGAATGTGATCTCGGTGAGCTATCAAGCCTCGAACCCGAAGGTCGCGCAAAGGGTTCTTCAGGCGGTGGCTGCGGCTTACATGCAGAAGCACCTCGCGGTGCACAGCGCCCCGGGCGAATTTCAGTTCTTCGACGAGCAGGCCGCTAAATACAAGCAGGGTATGACTCAGGCGCAAGACCAGCTCACGGCCTTTACCAAGGGTACCGGGGTTGTTTCTGCCGACCAGGAGCGGGACGCAGCTCTGCGCCAGGCCGCCGACTTCGATGCCGCCGCTCGTCAGGCACAGGACTCAGTGCATCAAGTAGAAGGACGTGTGACCTCGCTTCAGTCTATCCTGCATTCCATCGATCCGAGAGTGACGACTGTTGTGCGCAATTCTGACAATCCGGAGCTGATGGAGCAATTGAAGTCGACTCTTCTTAACCTGGAACTCAAAAGGACAGACCTTCTCACCAAGTACAACGCCAGTTATCCCTTGGTTCAGGACGTTAACGCACAGATTGCGGAGGCACAGAGAGCCATCAGCACGGAACAAAGCCATCCCATGCGCGATGTGAGCTCTGACCAAAATCCTGACTTCCAGTGGGTCCAGAGCGAACTCACGAAAGCTCAGGCAGAACTCAGCGGGCAGAAAGCACAGGCGCAGGCAGCGGCTTCCGAAGCGGCAAAATACTATGCACAGGCTGAAGTTCTGGGTCACGATGCGATCACCCAGCAAAATCTCCAGCAAGCCTCCAAAACCGAAGAAGATAATTATGAGTTATACGAGCGTAAGCGCGAGGAAGCCCGGATAAGCAACGCTCTCAACAAAATAGGCTTCCTGAATGTTGCCCTGGCGGAGCCGCCGACGGTATCGCCGCTTCCCAGGTGGTCTACTCTTTCCTTGGTTCTCCTCGCTTTGGTGTTGGCTGTAATCTGCAGTATTTCCACCGCATTCGTAGTCGATGCAGTAGACTCCACATTCCGCACGCCAGACGAGCTGGCCGGCTATCTAGGGGTGCCGGTGCTTGCCGCACTGCCGCGGGATGGAGCGTAGCACGATGGTCAACGAATACTTCGGCTTTCAGCGTGAGCCGTTTGGGGCCAACCCCGATCCACGATGCTTGTATCTCAGCCACACGCATCGCGAGGCTCTGGCATCGCTCGACTACGCCTACATGATTAACCGCGGCTTTACCGCCCTGATTGCGCCTCCGGGGATGGGAAAGACTACGCTGTTATATGGCTTTCTCGGTGCGATCCAGAACTGCGCGCGTAGCTCATTTCTTTTCGATATCGATCCGCACTGCGATCCGCAGGAGCTGGTCGCCTATATTTTGCGAGACCTGGGCGTCGTGCCCGGACAGAGCCGTGCCGAGATGCACGAGCAGTTTACTGCAGCCTTGGCCGCGGAAGAAAGAGCAGGCAGAAGGGTTGTAGTCGCAATTGACGAGGCCCAGAATCTTTCGGATGCAATGCTGGAAAGGCTCAGACTGCTCACCAATTTTGAGACAAGCCATGGGAAGCTGATGCAGGTGGTCCTTTCGGGGCAGCCCTCGTTGCTTGACAACCTACGCAAGCCGTCTCTCATACAGCTTCGCCAGCGTATCGCGACCATATCTCGCATTGAACCGCTGCTGACCGGCGAGACCAGCGAGTACATCAAGCATCGATTGAATTATGCCGGCCATTTCGATGAGCACCTGTTCAGGAAGGAAGCGGTGGCGTTGATCACGGAGGCGAGCGAAGGCATACCCCGGATCATCAACACCCTATGCTTCAATGCGCTGTCGCTCTGCTATGCGGTTAAGGAAAAACGAGTGGATCGTGATATGGTCTCCGAAATAATCTCAGACCTGCAGTTGCGCCCGACATTACGGGAATATGCGACCGACGGGGCGGATGATCAACACACGGCGGCAACGCCCCACTTATCCAAACGGCGGGAGCGTTCGAAGCAGCCGAGACGTGGGCGATTTTGGAAAGTGTGGGCTCCAGCGTGCGTGGTGGCGCTGGCCTTGGGCATCGTGGGAATGTTGGGAGTTACCAGGCTCTCCACCGTCCAGACTCACTGGGTTAGCGACGCTCCAGCCGCAATGTCGGCCTCCAGAGGAAACCCCTTTGATGGAGGGGATGGGCCAAACACGGCAAAGAGCGCCGATACTGACTCGAGCGCAACTGGGTCTCTGCGTGAAGTGACCGTAACACCGAATCAAGGGATCGCAGACATTTCTAATGAGTACTTAGGCGGATATGACTTACAGCGCTTGCATAAAATTCAGGCGCTCAATCCGGAGATAACCGATCCGGATCAAATTAGAGTCGGTCAAAAGATCCGGCTACCGAAAAGTCAAGCCCCTAAAGTGACAACAACCCTTACCACGCCACCAGGCGGGAGGACCGCTCCATGAGCCGCAACTTTGAATTGATGACACAGCTTGAGCGAGATTCACGCACAAGCGACTTAGAGCAATCAGCCACGGCCAATCGTCGCGTGCCAATGCGAATTGCTCCAGTCCCTTCCGGTTCGGATTCCGGCGCGCAAGAGATGTTGCGTCTTATTCAACGCATATTCCTCTCCATCGACGGAAAAGGGCCGCGGCAGGTTGTGCTCTGTGGAGTAGACGATGAGTATGGTAGCATTTCGGTCGGCGCGAGGGCGGCGAGGATCCTAGCCGCCAACAGTGCGCGCCCGGTGTGCATCGTCGACGCCAATACGAGGTCGTCGGGCCTTCTGGCATCATTTGGTCTCGATAGCGCGGCGCTGCCTTCCGGCAATTCCAAATCTATCGATGAACAGTGCATTGAAATCGCCCACAATCTCTGGTTGGCTGGGCCTCAAATCCTGGCTGAAGAAGGGCGCGTGCTGCTGCCCCCAGATCAGCTTAAAGAGCGCTTCGCTCAACTCCGTGAAACATTTCAATATATGCTCATTGTCGCCCCGGCTGTAGGGACGTGTGGAGACGCTCAGCTGTTAGGTCTGGTTGCCGATGCAGCCATTCTCGTTGTAGAGGCCAACAAGACACGCCGCCTCCCCGCACGAAAGGCAAAGGAAGCGCTGGAAGCGGCTGGCGTTCATGTGTTGGGAACTGTGTTACACAACAGATCGTTTCCGATTCCCGAACGCGTCTATCGCCGTCTCTAGAACCGGTTTCGTCAAATGGCTTTGCTGCCTCGCGCGCACGCTCGTCACGAGTCAATCAACAAGTCTTCATGCTCATGAAGTCTAACTACCAGGTGGAAGCGCACCAATGAATTCCGCAACTGTGCAGAGTGTTAACGAGAGCGCTATGCCCAATCCGACAGCCGGTGTGCGTCGTTTCGCAACGCCGCTCCAGCAGGCTTGGGTCAGGTCCTCCCAACAGGCCACGTTTCTTGAGCGTGTGGTCACCGTTCTGTTGTCGGCGTTTGTCTTCGCTCTGCCCACGGATTTCCATCCAGTCAGTGGATTGTCTCTCACTCTACCCATAGGAAGTTTGTGTATCGCGCTGGCATTGCTCAGCATCGCGAAGCGTAACACAACTGTCAGGCTTGGTCCCGGAATATGGCTCTTGGCGGGGTTTGTCATCTGGTCAACGATCAGCCTCGCGTGGTGTGAGTATCCCGGCAATGCAATGCCGAAACTGATCAAGTATTGGGAATTCCTCCCCATGACATGGGTGATCACGCAATATGCATGGGATCGGCGCACACGCGTGAGACTCTTCGATGCGTATCTCGCCGGATGTTGCTTTGGAATCGTGGGCATTATTCACAATTTCATGGCCGGCACTATCTTCTTTATTCCGGGCGCAGAAGAAGCGGGAGTGCGTTATAGCTTTTCAACAGACCCTAATTATCTGGCGTTGGCCCTGGTGATAGGTATGCCCATCGCGCTCTATCGGGCCGCATCGCTCCGCAAACGGTGGGCAAAAATCATCATCGTATCCTATCTGCCCGCAGCCATTCTGGGAGTGGGACTGACTGGATCCCGGGGTGCATTCCTGGCTCTGCTTGCAGCGGTCTTAGTATTTGCTGCGTTTCTTACTTTCTGGAAACGCGTCATTCTATTAGGCGTTGTTGCGGCATTTGCGGTACTGGCATTTGCACTGCCGTCAAGCATCACCTGGCGCTTATCGACTACCGTCAGCGAAATAAGCCACGGAACGCTCGATGGCCGTACAAAACTCTGGGACCAGGCGCCCAGGCTCATTGAAGAACACCCACTTGGCGGAATGGGAGCGGGAGCAGCTGAGGGTGTCTTTGACTACGCGGCACACAATACGCCGCTGGAACTACAGCTGGAGGGTGGCGTGATTGGACTGGCGCTCTTCTATGGCGCCTTCGCTTACAGCCTCTACTTCACCCTGAAGATCAGAAGTAGAGAACGAAATTTGCTGGTAATCATCTCCGTCATCTGGCTGGTGGGCACACTGTCTATTAGCTGGGATACGAATCTAGTTACCTGGTTTATTCTCGCCATCCTGTTTTCGGTGAGCTCGATCCGGCACCCGGCTCAAACCTACACCCTGGCGGCCGTGCCAAATCGCTGAAGAGTTGTTCTGATAGGCACCTACTCTTAGATTAGCAGTGCTCATAAGGAGACCGGCGTTGCGAATATCTGTCATTACAACGACATACAATGCCATCCCGCACATTGTGGCTACAACCAGATCGGTTCTGCAGTCATCCTACAGCGACTTAGAGTATCTCATCATTGACGCAGGATCAACTGACGGCACACTAGAATACCTTCGCGGGATCGACGATCCCCGAGTGCGTCTACAGGTTAAGCCGGGAATGCGGCAATATGAGGCCTTGGACTGGGGATTAAAGCACGCCACAGGAGACATACAATCTTGGCTCAATGGTGATGATCTGTACTATCCGGGGACTATCGCGTGTGTAGCCCAACTTTTCACGGAGTTTCCCGACGTACACTGGATCACGGGTCTCCCGTCGTTCGTTGATGAGGAAGGGCGGTGTACGATGATTGCCGTTCTTAGCTCTTACCCCAGACGATATATACAAAATGGATGGTTTACCGAATTGACCTTTGGAAACCTCATACAGGAGAGCATGTTTTGGCGGCAAGGTCTGTATCAGTCAGCCGGCGGATTGAACCTAAATTACGATCTTGCGGCTGACTTTGAACTATGGACACGCTTCGCGCGACTGACGCCCCTCGTAGTCGTCAGTTCGCTCCTGGCATCCTGGCGCCGGCATGGAGGGAATAGGTCTCTTGTTGGTGCCTCGCTCTATCAGAGTGAAGTTGCTTCGGCTCGACGCACTTTGAAGCCGATGAATGCGGTCAAAGCCTGGTTGTGCGGACACCGCATGACGAGGCAGGCACTGCGTCTTGCGGAGTGGCATAGGACTCCGTGGATATATTTCTCAACCACGGAGTCGCGATGGAAGCGATCAACTGCATTTCGCCCCATCGCGCGCTATAGCTTTCAACATCTGCTGAGGGAATGTTACTCGGCGATGCAGCTAATGTACCGGCGTGAACCAATACTATAGCCCATGCGAATTGCACAGGTAATTCAAAATTTGGAGTGCGGCGGTTCGTCGGCCATGGCTGTTGCCCTATCCGCGACGTTCGCGCAGATCGGGCACCAGGTCGAGGTCATATGCCTCGACGGTCAATGCGGCAGTAGCCACGAGCTCCTGTTCGCGAAGGTACTTCAGGAGCACCACGTCAATTTGCGTTTCTTGGGGCGGAAGAAGAAATGGCCCGGCCTTCTTGCGGCCGCAAAGCTGTGGTGGATCGTTCAACGCGGGCGATTCGATGTGGTACATTCTCACCTGTCTATGCCGGACGCGCTGGTAGGCCTCATTCGGCGCATTACGGTGACTGGTGTCACGCACGTGCTAACTGTTCACAGCACAATTGAGCCGCGTTCGCAGTTTAGGGCGGCATTAGCCGGTGGTAGCAACGTCGTCTATTGTTCTCAGGCTGCACAACGAAAGAGCCGCCCGCTCCTGAGCGTATCGAGCACGGTCATCCCGAACGGCATCTCTCAGTCGGACTATCTGACGGCCGCTGGGCAGAGAGCCGAGACACGACAGCAGCTAGGTGTGCCGATAGACGCCCCAGTGGTCATGCTCGCGGGTCGCTTGTGCCGGCAGAAGCGCTTTGATTTATCGCTTGACGCGTTGCGCGTCCTGCATGAAAGGAAGTCTTTCACGAATCTCCACTATCTATGCTGCGGTGATGGAGAAGAGAGAGACCGGTTAGTGAACCAATCAAGGTGCGCGGGATTGGATGACGTACTACGGTTTTGCGGGAGCAGAACCGACATCTCAGCAATGTTTGGGGCGAGCGATGTGTTCTTGAGTACGTCTCTTTTCGAGGGAATGCCCCTGGTTGTTCTGGAAGCCTTAACCGCGGGCCTTCCGTGCGTCCTCTCCACGATTGATGAGCACTACGAGATTGCCGGAAATATGCCAGGTTGTATATTCGTGCAAGCGGATGATCCCGAATCGGTTGCGTCGGCCTTAGCGGCCTGCTTGGAAATGAAAGTGTCGCCCAGCGCTCTGCGGCGTGAGCGGGCGTCCCTTCTCGAAAAGTACTCAATTGATGGCTGCGCGCGATCGTACTTGTCTCTTTACGAATCGCTCAGCAGTCAAGGCCAGAATCTGCCTGTGGCGTTGCCAAAAGCGCACTGAACGCGAGTGCGAATGAGGCTTTGGTGTGTCACGGTGATTCTCTTTAGGTCATACGGGGAAGCCTCTCCGGGCAGATTAGTTCCACCGTAAAATGAAAAGGCAGCGCGGTATCCGGCCCGTTTCGCAGCCTCCTCGGTCGCCTTTGTAAAGCTGGTTTTGGCGCCGACAGGATAGGCCAGCACATTCACATCGCCCCCGAGGTGGTCTCTTAGAATCTTCAGCGATTGGGAAAGCTCCACAAATTGCTGATCAGGTTGCAACTGGCTGAGCACGTGGTGAGAATGGGTGTGGGAGCCAATGGCCATACCTCCCGCAATCATCTTCTGAGCCTCTTCCCAACTTAGGAATCTTCGTATCGTCGTAGGTACCGCATCCGCGTGTGCCGCTTCTCCGAGTTCAGCGATGAATCGATCAGGATCGCCATTATCGGGTCGCTTATATAACCTCAACGCAGCTTGCAAAGCTCCGTCCAATCCATCCCTATCGATATTGACCGCATACTGAACCGGGTAACGCAGGACGAAGCGGCGTCTGCGCGCTGTCTTTAACAAGTAAGCAATGTGGTCCCACCATGGCACTGCGCTAGACCCGATCAACCCGGTGACCAGAAAGAAGACGCCCTGCACGCCATAAGAGCGCAAGATGGGAAACGCGATTTCAAAGTTGTCTAGATAGCCGTCGTCAAGGGTGATCAACACGCGTGCACGCCGCTTTTCCTTTACGCTGCCGTCGACGAATCGCAACGCCTCATCAAGGCCGATCAGTGATACATGCTGCTTAAGGTACGCGATATGGTCAGCAAATTCGTCAGCGGTAACGGAAAAGACGCCAGGATCAAATAAATCGGCGCCGGCATCGCCGATACGATGATAATTGAGGATAGTAAGAGAGTCCCGTTCCGGAAGCGCCGACAAGAGATGCACGATGCCGCTCCACAATATGCCGCGTGATACCACCTCCGCCTTCCAGTGCAGCTTCGGCACTGTTGTCATGCGAATGCTCCTTTGTGACGATGCACTTAGAGTACACCTTCGCGATCTGCGCCCACAGCGCGATGAAAGACAAACTCGAGATATTTCGTAGACGACAGATGGGACAAGAACAGGGAATGGTCCAATAACGTGATACAGGCATCCATCAATAGAGAAGCTTCTCCCGAAGGCAAGGTTGCGACCGTTAGCAATGTGGTCGCAATAGACTCCGGTTCATCGTTCGTCGCGAGAGTAAAGCACTGGACGGGAATGGATCGGCCGATTGCTTTCAATGTACTGGCGCGTCTGTGGTCCGGCGCGGCGGGTATGGTAACGGTTTTGCTTATTGCTCATTATCTAACCTCACGCGAACAGGGATACTATTACACATTTTTCAGTTTCGTTGCGCTTCAGGTTGTTTTTGAATTGGGCTTCTGCTTTGTCATTCTACAGTTGGTGGCACATGAACGCGCCCAATTGGTGATTACTCCGGATGGCGACATCAAGGGCGACGCTATTGCACAAGCGCGGTTAGCGTCGGTGCTGAGATTGTCCATTCGGTGGTACTCAGTGGCCGCCGTCGCGATGGTGGCGACTTTGTTGCCGGTCGGTTCTTATTTCCTTGGCCGCCAGGGACATTCGGGAATCGGCGTGTCCTGGAGGGGTCCGTGGTCCTTGCTGGTAATCGCCACGGCCTCAAACCTGATGATGTCGGTAATTTCTGCGTTCATTGAAGGCTGCGGGTTTGTGACCCTGGTGGCAAAAGCATATTTAGGCCAGGTCGTCTGCGGGAGTGTGCTGTCATGGTGTGCCTTGACTACAGGACACGGCCTATACGCCCCAGCCATGCTCCTATTTGGTTTCTCATCGATGCAGGCAGCGTTTCTGGTCATACCGAAACAGCAGCGCGGGCTCCTGCTTTCGGTGCTAAAGATTCCGGTGGGCATCCACGGTATTGCGTGGCTGCGTGAGATTTGGCCGTTCCAGTGGAGAATTGCGCTTACGTTTCTATCGAGTTACTTCATTTCCCAATTAATGACTCCCGCACTGTTTGTTTACCAAGGCGCCGTCATCGCCGGGCGCATGGGAATGTCACTCAGTATCTCAACCTCCATCGGAACAATCGGCTTGGCGTGGATGAGCACCAAGTCAGCACCGTTCGGAAGCATGGTAGCCAGGGGCGACATCAAGACGCTGAATAAGCTGTTCTTTCGTACATTCTTGCAATCCACGGTATTAGTCTGCACAGGCGCAGTGGCATGTTTTGCGTGCTTGTTGGTAGTCAATGAACACCTGCCGAAATTGGCGGCACGCGTGCTGCCGCCTTGGGTGTTTGGCTTGCTGCTGCTCACAATGATTATGAGCCACGTACGCTTTAGCGAGGCGCTCTACATGCGGGCCCACAAGCGCGAGCCTCTCCTTGTTCAGTCTACGGTGGTGGCAGCGTGTCTTGGAATCAGCACCATAGCTTTTGCTCACTACTACAATGCTTCCGCCGTGGTGGTGGGTTACTTCATTTTGGCCGGCGTCGTCAGCATCATTTGGGGCACCTCAATCTTTGTCGCAAAGCGACGCGAGTGGTACAAAGCGCAGTGAGAAACGGGCCGGAAACAGGGCCATCCTCTGCATGGTGCGGCTGAGATGTTCAGCGAAGGGCGTCTAAGAAAGATGACGCCAGATCAATTGTTGCGGTTTATGAAAGACATTGTTCTACAGCCTTGGGAGAAATTAAGTGAGAGAAATTCTGGGAGTGAAGGTCACAGTCAGCACATATGATGAGGTTGTCGAGCGGACCCGTGGGTGGGCAGCTCGTCGTGAATCCAGAGCCGTCTTCTTTGCCAATGTGCATATGCTCATGGAGGCGTATGACGATCCGCAGTTTTGTGCGGGTCTGAATGCGGCAGACATCGTCAACCCGGACGGGATGCCGGTCGTATGGTCCCTTCGCGCGATTGGAGAACGAAACGCAAATCGTGTTTACGGTCCGGACGCCATGGAACATTTGCTGGAGGCGGCGCAGGAGTCGGGAATTCCGATTGGATTCTACGGTGGAACGGAGAAAACGCTGGCGAAGCTCGTTGCGGAAGTTCAGCACCGATACGGTCAATTAAACATTGTCTTCACGATGTCGCCCCCTTTCCGCACTTTAGACAGCGCCGAAGACGAGGACGTGACGAGGCGCATTGCACAATCAGGCGCACAAATGCTGTTCGTCGGATTGGGATGCCCGAAGCAGGAACGTTGGATCATGAATCATCACGGCCGAATTCCTGCAGTCATGTTTGGTGTAGGAGCGGCTTTCGATTTTTTTGCTGGAACTCAGCCCCAGGCACCGCGCTGGATGATGCGCTGCGGGCTGGAGTGGCTGTTTCGACTTGCGGCAGAGCCGCGTCGCCTTGCACGCCGATACTTCAGAAACAATCCGCGATTCATGGTATTGTTCGCGCGTCAACTGGCGGGGATGCGAACAAAATCTTGTCGGGAACGTGTAGTGCGAAACAACGTGTAACGCGGAGCAAGGTTCGCAGAAATCGATCGGTGCTATTCACGTGAGCTGGGCGCGAGGGCGGGTCTCATAAGCCGGCTTGATAGAATTCCCGGCTTGATGAGACCGCCTTGTTCAATCTGGCGCCTGCCGAATCCGCATCCACGCCTGATGAGGCCGGATGTGGAATCGCAGGCGCCGAGTTGTTTATTGCCCCGCACATCCCATGGTTACCAACCCCCCTAACTGGGATGAGTATTGGCACAACCATTGAGGAAAGAGCGGATCTGAGTTTGGTGTACTGCTAGGCGGTTGATAGCCGTAGCTGGAAAGAGCTGCGCTTGGAACAAAATCGTTTTGCAGTCCCGCCGTACACGCAATAACGTTAGCGGTTCCGCTACAACTCGGAGCCGGAGGAGCAGAACTCGGGGCGCTCTGAAATCCAGGATCAGTTCCGAAGGTATTGGACCCCAGCGTAAAGCCAGAGCAGCTGGAGCAATTTGAGTTGTGACTGGTTGCGCTATAACCCACATTGTTGGCAAGAGAATCGGTCGCATTCAGGTCCGCACCGTAATAGGCGTACATGGGGTTAGAACCGCATCCGGTTGCCGAGTTAGTGCGGCCGATATTGTTAGTGACTTCCGTATCCACGTTGGTTATACCGGGACCGGCAATCATAAACTCGCCGCAGTAAGAGGCGCTCAAGCCTGGACCACCGCCATTGCCATAGGCAGTGCTGTTTTCGATGTAGATTGGTGCTGCGCTGTTTGACCAGGCTTCAATCCCGCGCGCCCCGTTGAAAATGGCGATTGAATCTTCGACCGCGGTTTGGCCGGTGTACTTGAACTGTGAGAAGGTGTCGAGGATGATGCCCTCTCCATCCGTGGCCGCGCGTCCGGCACAGGTGGCGGGGTCGGTGTTATTCCACGCAAAAACCTGGGAGATGAAGATGTGCGTTCCCGGCTGCGTATCATAATTCACCGGCTCCCAGATGGAGACGCCACTCGTGCAGGAATCCGTTCCCCCCGCCCCGTTGTAAGCGATGTCTGCGATCAGGGTAAAGTAATCGACGCCGTAGGTTCCGCCTCCATAGTAGGGGGCAGTCACGAATCCACCCTCTCCGCACCCATTGGCGATGTCGTCAATGAAAGCTACGTCGATGATGGTCTGATTGCTGGTGGGGGAAGCTTTGAAACAGGCGGCCTGGCCGGAGTTGCCGGGATAGGTTACCTCGAAGCCCATCACCGCCCAGTGGCTCTGGGAGACAAAGATCCCGTCAGATCCCGACTGTCCTGTGGAATTCACATAACAGGAATCGAAAGACGCACATTTGAGAAACGCGAAGCAGTGTCCGCTTCCCGTTACCTTCCCAAACGTGAATCCGAAGGTACTCGGCGCGTAATTTCCAGACGCGGCAATAATCGTATCGCCGCAGTTGACGGAGTGATCGGGCGTAAGCCAGGGCTTTTGAGAAGACAGTCCGTTGTTGGAGTCGCTGCCGCCGGATCCGGACGGCGCAAGGTAATAGGTAGTGCCGGTGCCGGTGCTGGTGGTGGTACCGGTGCCCGTGCTGGAGCCAGTGCCCGTGCCGGTGCTGGAGCCAGTGCCCGTGCTGCTGCTTGATGCAGAGGTGCCGGTGCCAGTCAGGTTGACTACCGTCGTGGCTGCGGTCGATGCGCTGCTGGCGATGGTCAGCTTACCCGCGGCCGCTCCCGCTGTGCTGGGATCAAATTTGACATCGAGGGTTAGCTGCTGATTGGGGGTTAATGTGGTGGGGAAAGAAGGCCCGGCCACAGAGAAGCCTTGGCCGGTTAACGTTGCGCTGTTGACTGTTACCGACGAAGTACCCGTGGCAGTTAGAGTTACAGATTCGGTGGTCGGCGTATTGAGGACCACATCGCCAAACGCCACGCTGGCAGGGCTGATGCTCAGCGTGAGGACGATTGCTTTCAGCTGCAGTGTATAGCTAGTGAACATACTGCCCACGCTCGCTGTTATGGTCACGTTCTGATTGGACGCTACGGAGGCAACGGTGGCCGTGAACTGAGCGCTTTCCGCACCGCCAGCAATGGAAACCGTGCTCGGAACCTTAACTGCCGAGCTGCTGCTTGACAACTTTACAGTCATGCCGCTGCTGGGCGCCGCAGAGGCTACGGTTACCGTACAAACATCGGTACCAGCCCCAGTCACTGCTCCGCTGCTGCAGGATAGCAGACTTAGCGCGGGCACGGCAGTGGCGCCAGTGCCTCTTAAGGAAATGACTTGTGAAGAGGCACTAGAAGAGTTGCTGGACAAGGTCAATTGCCCGGACGCCTGCCCGATGGCGGCTGGAGCAAATTGCACGGACAATTGGGTCGTTTGACCCGCATTAATCGTAAGCGGGAATTGGGCCCCTGAGAGCGCGAAACCACTGCCGCTGAGGCTGGCCGCATTGATCGTTACGGGTGCTGAGCCGGAAGCGGTCAATGTAATCGATTGAGTTGTAGGCGCGTTCAGCGAGACCGTGCCGAACTGAATGGTAGCTGGCTCGATGCTTAAGGTCGGCCCCGCCGAGGCGGAGGAGGAGGAGGAGGAGGAGGCGGATGCAGATTGCGACGATAGCGCCGTCAACCCGGCGCCGCAGCCGCTTAAAGTGGTCCCCAAAAAGCAGACGAAGAGGAACTGCAAGCCCCTCTCCCAGTGGTTCAGTCCGCCTCGGCTGATGCGAGTCGATGCGGCGCGCTGATAGGAATCTCCGAACTCTTGACAGGTAGATTCATGACGTAGGGTATGGATGGCTCGGAATTGAGCAGCGAAAAACTTGGACACGACTTTACCTCCGCATAGAAATGCGTTCGTCTGCTATGGGTGGTCTCGCCATAGGGCCAAGGCTGAAAGGTCAACGGCTCATTCCAGACATATCGGCTTGAAAGTATGAAAGCTTCAGACGCCAGAGCCTGTGAGTCGCTGCGACCCCACAAAACAACTCAAGTGGGTGCGCGAGGTAGTTACGCACGTAATAGCGTGTCTTTCTGTAACTTACATCGCATTACCAGGCAGTCAATGGCACTTTCAGGTAAGCAGTTCATGCGGGATGTTGCTCACTTTAAAGGAACATCTGTCAAACTTGTGACCGCACTTCAGCTGGCCCCTGTTTCGGAGGTACGTCTTGTGTGCAGAATTTGATCGTATCATACAGGCCCTGTAGCGCATGATGGTCACGCAAGTCCAGTGACTAAAGAAGTAGCAAAATCCTGTGGAAATCCCCCATTTGCTGTAGGATATGGCCCGCTCGAATATCCAGTTCTGCCCCCACCCTGCACCTCGCCCACGACCGCAAGAGCGATTGTCTTCCCGAGCGGAGCGCAAAATCTGCGGTTGTTCCTCATCACATTCGGTTCTGCGGTTGCGGCGCACGACGAAAAGCGTGCACGAGGGTTAATAATTCGCCTACATCATGGCCGACCGCAGCCACAATCCCTACATTGCAGTGACCGGCGACCTCGTCAAGCGTGTCCTCCATCACAAAATTGAAAGAGCGCGAGGGATTCACTGCGCGCTATAACTGCGATCGCCTGGTGTGGTTCGAGCGCTATCAGGATGTCCAGAAGGCTATGGCGCGCGAAAAGGAACTCAAAGGCTGGCGGCCTTCGAAAAGATCGCGCTGATCGAATCCGCCAACCCGGCCTGGACCGATCTCAGCCGCGAATGGTCTTACGTTGATCCTGCCGATTATCGTCGTGCACTCGACCGTGGGGAGAGCTGAAGAGCAATCGCAGAGCAACCGCGGATCCTTGCCCATCACCGCGTTCAGGGTCAGGATGACAGCTGGTTGGAGAGCTGCCAATGGCGGTGAACTCGCAACTGTGGGCGGTTAGTCGCTATTCGATCTGGAGGCTGTTTTCATTTCCACGGCTCAAAGGGCGTGGAGCATTGGTTCAGAAAGATCGAGTCTTGTGGGGTCAAAGTGGTTCGCATTCTCCCAGGGCATGAAATACGCCAGGAGCGACCATCCCCAGAAGGGATCGAGCCCGGCCCCTTTGGCGCTATCCGAGGTATAGTACTCGCGGTCGCCAATTCTACTGACCATGGCAAAGGTTATATTGGCCAGCTCGGTCGCGATGTCTGTGTACCCATAGGACAGCAACCCGTGAAAGATATAGTAGTTGGTTGGAATCCAGGTGTTTGCGCGCCACAACGAGCCCTTGACATCGGTGGGTAGATAGCTTTCCGTATAGCCCTTTTCAGTCGCCGCGAGAGACGGTACGGGAAATTTGCGCCAGAACTCCTGCTTGTTGAGCAGATGCTCGTGAACCAGCCGCTCGGCCTGGGCGCTGGTGCAGATGCCCGCCCATAACGGCGCAAAACCGGCAATTGACTTTACCGGAATCCTCTGGCCCGTGCGGTTGTCAACGTCATAATAAAAGCCCGATCTTTCATCCCAGCACATCCGCTGTACGGCGGCTTTTTTGGCTTCAGCCTTCTCCCGGAACAGAACAACATCGGCGCCGCGATTTTTGGCCTTAGCGATCAGGGCGAAGGCGAGACATTCTCTATACAGATAGGAATTCAGATCGACGCCGTC
This sequence comes from uncultured Acidobacteriaceae bacterium, assembly GCA_963725975.1. Classification (GTDB taxonomy): domain Bacteria; phylum Acidobacteriota; class Terriglobia; order Terriglobales; family Acidobacteriaceae; genus Telmatobacter. The sequence continues at coordinate 37,657 of CAVSBA010000006.1, forward strand.
GTCATAATCAGCTTTCCAATGTCCCGCTCTTTCGTGTTGAGTGTCCATGCCGGTGTGGGGAGCTGAACGCCAATAGGAGAGAATCTCCCCATCCTTGGTTAACACATTGAGCCAATAGAGCAGGAACTTGCGCATGCGCTCGTAGTAATGGTCGTCAAGCCACTCCAGGTTTCCCAACTTCCTGGCGACGAGGATTGAAATTTGAGCGAGGAAGGGCTTAAACATCTCGTCGGATTCTTCTCTTTGGGTGGGGTCATTGACGCGCCGAATAAATCCGTCTTCCCGTTGATAATCCAGAAAGATTTTAACCCCGTTCATCATATAAGTCGGTTCCCAGCCCAGCTCCAGTTGGACGATGCCTTCGAAATACTCGTCCCAGTCGTAGAGGGTTTTGTAACTATAGCCTGAGAAATAATCCCGCCCGGTGGTGGGATCGCGATGAATGCCCTTGGTCTTCATCACCTGGTCAATGCGCAGGAGCTGGCTACGCAATGCCGGATCGACTTTGCGCAGCGATGAGTCTGAACCGGGCGCGCTTCCCAGCACCGCCCACAGGTTCTTCGGGGTCAACAGGGGAGATCCTGCAAGAACGGCGGTCTCAAGAAATTCCCGGCGCGAGAAATTCATACGATCCTCTCGATGTCAGCTGGTGACGCACTAATTCATTGCCGCCATTGTAGCCGGTTCGATGAAACGTTCCACGCATGCTTTCAATTCTGAACGGGAGAACTGGGCCGGGTGACCACTGCATCCAGAGACATTGGGAACAAGATCCGGATGGTCGCGCCACCCCCGGACCGGTTGGCCGCGGACAGTTCGCCGCCATGAAGCTTCACGGCTCGATCGGCAATGGCGAGACCTACTCCGAATCCGCCGGTTTCCGTGCTCCGCGCCCGATCGACCCGGTAGAAGGGGCGAAAAATATCGTTGATGTCGCCGTCGGGAATTCCAGGACCATGGTCGCTGATTTCTAGGACAGCGGTTCGGTGGCCTTCAATCGGCGAACAGTGGAGGCGGATTTCAACCGCCGATCCAGGTTCTGTGTAACGCACGGCGTTACGCACCACATTTTCGATGGCGCGGTAGAGCAGCTCGCGGTTGCCTGCGATGGCGCAATCCTCCTCAGCCGCGAAGGAAATCACACTTCGGCGCTGCTGGGCCTCGTACTCAGCGTCGGGAAGGATTTCGTCAATGAGGGTCTTGAGGGAGACGGGCTGAAAGTTTTCACGCTTCTCGGCGGCTTCCATGGAGGAGAGCTTGAGCAACTGACCGATAAGCTGGTTGAGCTTTTCTGCTTCCCGTTCAATGCGGTTCAGGTGCGCGGTCATTTCCGGAGCGGCATCGTCGCGTGCCAGTTCCAGCGCCACGCTGAGTCGTGCCAGAGGGGATCGCAACTCGTGCGAAACGTCTCTGAGCAGCAGGTGCTGGGCATTGACGAGCGATTCGAGCCTTGCCGCCATGTGGTTAAAATCATGCACCAGCGCCTTGAACTCGTCTTCGCGGGAGCCTTGCGCCCTCCGCGGCGGAGCTTTAACGCGAGCCTTCAGGTTTCCCTGCGCCAGTTCCCGAGCCGCCATCCGCAGACGCACCAGGGGGCGCGTGAAGATCAATACCAGCGCGTAGGTGGTCACTCCGCCCACTACGATGGCGACCCACAGTTGGGGGAACGCAAACCACAGCATGTCCTGATACCAGTGATGGATCACGGGCACATGCGGCTGGCTGAGCAGCAAGATATAGCGGGCGCCACTTGTCGATAGGACCGGAATACTCCAGATATACTGCCCACCGTATTGGGCTCCGGAGATGTTGCTTCCATGGATGGGATTCGTCCCTTGCGCCGACGGATACTGAATCTGCGCGCCACAGACATGGCGATTCTCTCCATCGTCGAGCGCGAGGGTTTGGCTGCGGGCAGCCGCATACGCCTCAAAAGCCGAACATCCGCCCGTCTCGAATGCGTTGACGCTTTGCGTCGCTTCGAGCCGCAGGCTTTTGTGGAGTGTATCGAACACGATTTGCGGGCTAGCCGGGTGATGGCTCAGGATGAGGGCCGTGGTGATGACAAAGATCAGGCTTTGTGCGATCCAGAAAATAGCGAAGATCTTGAAGAATAGACCGCGCATGGCTCAGCTCAGCCTCTCTATGGCAGTGCGGTGGACAAGCAGTTGATAGCCGGCTCCGCGAATGGTCTTCACCCGATCGCCGCTGGAGCTGACTTCATCGAGCTTGCGGCGAAGGCGGCTTACGTGCATATCCAGGCTGCGATCGAAGGGATTGAAGTTACGGCCGAGCACGCATTGCGCCAGGTCTTCGCGTGATACCGCTTTGCCCGGAGAGCGCATCAACGCCTCCAGCAGCGCGAACTCCACATCGGTGAGCTCGACCTGCATGCCCTTGCTGAGCACGGTGCGCGCGGCGGGGTCCAGTTCCATATCGTCCACGCGCAGGATGGTCTTTTCGGCGGTCTGCTCGGCGGGGTTCCTCCTGCGCAAGATGGCGCGCATGCGCGCCAGCAGTTCACGCGGATTAAAGGGCTTGGGCAGATAGTCGTCGGCTCCGATCTCCAGGCCCACGATGCGGTCCACGTCATCGCCGCGTGCGGTGAGCAGGAGCACGCTTACCCGCGATGCGCTGCGCAGTTGTTTGAGCACCTCAAAGCCGTCCAGCCCCGGCAGCATGACGTCGAGGAGAATCAGCGGCCAGGGTTTCTCCAGCGCAACCTTCAAACCGGTGTCTCCGCGATGCGCGGACACAACCCTGAAGCCATAGCGCCCCAGGTACTCGGTAAGCATCGAGCAAAGCTCGGCATCGTCGTCGATAAGCAGAATGTCTTCCACGGCGCCCCTGCTTCGAGCCTACCGCCGCTACCGCCTTCCGGATCAGGAAAAATGTAACAAATCGTCACGATCGGGTGACACTTCATTACACGACATTACCTTTTATGACCGCGTAGCCAGCCGATTGAGGTTCTTCTTGAAATAGCCGCTGTTGTTGCATCGGAGGTTATTTCCCATGAGAAGAACCCTTGCTTTCGGTATTTATTTTGCACTGCTGCTGGGCTGCGCAATCGGCTCCGGGGCGCAAACCCTCACGAGCGCTGTGCACGGCACGGTCACGGACCCCTCTGGCGCGATCATCCCATCTGCCACTGTGGTTCTGACCAACGATAGCGGCGGCTCGAAGACTGCGTCCACAGGAAAAGACGGCGGCTTCGCATTCGATCGCCTGCCGCCCGGCCGTTATTCAGTATCCGTGACCGCTCCCGGATTTGCCCCGGCGAGTGTCCCCGACATTATGGTCTTTGCGGGCAAGAGCACTGCGGCCAACGTTACCCTTGAGCTTCCGGTAGAGCACCAGCAGGTGCAAGTCACCGCCCAGGGGTTGAGTGTAGATACCAGCGCGGATAACAACGCCAGCGCCATCGTGATCAAGGGCAAGGACCTGGATGCGCTCTCCGACGATCCGGATGAAATGCAAAGTGAATTGACGGCTCTGGCCGGTCCTTCGGCGGGCCCCAACGGCGGCCAGATTTACATCGATGGTTTCAGCGGCGGGCAGCTCCCGCCGAAATCTTCGATCCGCGAAATCCGCATCAACCAGAACCCCTTTTCCGCGCAGTACGACAAGCTCGGCTACGGACGCATCGAGATTCTGACTAAGCCGGGCACCGACAAGTTCCATGGCATGTTCATGGTCATGGGCAACGATTCCACGTTCAACTCGCTGAATCCCTTCGTCACCAATGAACCGCCCTACTACACGACCTTCATGGTGGGGAACGCGAGCGGTGCGCTCGGCAAAAAGGCATCCTGGTTCGTGAACGTTTTCGACCGCAACAACCAGTCGAATTCCATTATTAACGCCGAGCTGTTGAATGCGAGCGGTGCCGCGTACAACTATACGGACGCAGTATCCAATCCGCAGTCGCGGCTTGACGTGAGCCCGCGCTTCGATGTCCAGTTGGGCAGCAACAACACGCTCAGTGTGCGGTACATGTTCAACCGCGAGGCAGAGACTGATAGCGGCGTATCGCAGTTCGCGCTGCAGACTCAGGGATACAACGTTGCCAACTACGAGAACACGCTGCAGGTCAGCGACACGCAGATCTTGAGCAGCAAGGTGGTCAATGAGACGCGGTTTCAATACACCGCCGATCGCGACAGCCAGTTGGCGCAAAACAATACGCCCACGGTCACCGTGCAGGGGGCGTTTACGGGCGGCGGAAACAATCAGGGTTCGGTGCGCGACAGCCAGGATCGCTACGAGCTGCAGAACTACGTGACGGCGGCCGAAGGCAAGCACGCGATCAATTTCGGCGCGCGCCTGCGCCTCACGCATGACGTGAACGACTCGACATCGGGATTCAACGGCAGCTATATCTATCAGTCGCTGACCGCCTATGCCGCCGGCACGCCCTCGGAGTACGACGTCACCACCGGTCTGGAAGCAGCGCGAGTGAACCTTTTCGATGCCGGTGTGTTCTATCAGGACGATTACCGGGCGCGCTCAAACCTGACGCTGAGCTATGGGCTGCGCTTCGAATCGCAAAATCGGATCAGCGACCATGCAGACTGGGCTCCTCGCTTTTCTTTTGCCTGGGCGCCGGCGGGTAATCACGGCCAACCCGCTAAAACGGTAATCCGCGGAGGCTATGGCTGGTTCTTCGATCGCTTTGAGTCGAACTATGTTCTCAATGCTGTCCGTCAGAACGGTCTCAATCAGCAGCAATACGTCGTCAAGAATCCGGGCTTCACCCAGAATGCGCCTGCGCCTTCCACACTGGCCTCCCTCAGCGCGGTTGCTCCCACCCTTGTGCAGGTTGCGCCCCATCTCAAGGCTGAGGTCAACATGCAGGCCGCGGTTGGAGTTGAACACCAGTTCGGCAAGATCGCCACAGCATCCGTTACCTACATCAATTCACATGGCGTGCATCAATACCTGAGCGACAATATCAATGCCTTTCTGCCCGGAACCTACGATCAGGCCACCGGCACCGGGACCCGCCCCAACGGCATCAACGAGAACATCGACGAGTTTCAATCGGGGGGGCTCTATAACCAGAACCAGATCGTGCTGAATTACAGCGTGCGCGCCAAACGGGTCTCGCTGTTTGGCTTCTATATGGTGAATTTCTCCAAGGCCGACACGGCGGGAGCGACTTATTTTCCGTCCGATCAATTCGATCCGCACGCCGATTACGGCCGCGCCAGCTTTGACGTCCGCAATCGCTTTCTGGTTGGGGGCAATCTGCAGGGGCCGTTCGGCGTATCTCTCAGCCCCTTCATGGTGGTCAATTCCGGGACGCCGTTCAACATCACCATCGGTCAGGATCTAAATGGCGACAACCAGTACAATGACCGCCCGGCATACGCTACCGCGGGCAGCACCGACACGCTTTCGACCAGCTTCGGGACTTTCGATCTTAATCCGGGAGCAAATGAGACGGCGATCCCCTTCGACATGGGCGACGGTCCGTCGCAGCTGAGCTTGAATCTGCGGGTCAGCAAATCGATTGGCCTGGGTCCGCGCGTCCAAGGCGGAGCGGGCGGAGCCTTCGGCGGACCGCGCGGTGGTGGCCCTCCAGGTGGTGGTGGCCCCCGGGGTGGTGGCCCTCCCGGAGGAGGTCTCGGCCCCGGCGGTCTGAGTGGATCGGGCGGTCCTCCTCGTTTCGACCAGGAGCTGCCGCGGCGCTATTCGCTGACCCTGGGCGCGATGGCGAGGAACGTCTTCAACAACGTGAATCTCGCGCAGCCGGTGGGTGTGCTCGAATCGCCCCTGTTCGACAAGTCCAATGCCTTGTCCGGAGGCTTTTTCTCTTCGCCGGCCGCCAATCGCAGCATCGATCTACAGATGAGCTTCAGTTTCTGAAGAGCGCGGAGTCGCCCCGCGGTAAGCGGGATGGGCAGGCCGGAGGATCGTCCCCGATCCCGGCCGGCCCGGTCGACTCGGCGAGCCGTCCTGCTGCAGCTCTCCGCCAGATTTTTGGGGTGATCGGCTAGGCCGACAGCCACAACGGGGCGTGGTATTGTTGTTGTGCCTCCGAAAATCGCCATTCCAGGTCTCGAGTTCGAGGCTTGAGTGACCACCGGTCTTCGGGGTCGCGGTACTGGTGCAATCATTGAAACGGCCGTTCCGTTGCGCCGGTCCCCTGCGGACTGGCGCGTGCGGGACGGCCTTTTTTGTGCAGGCAAACAGAATGTGCGCGGGAGAAAGACATGGACTTTCGCTTGAAGAAGATGCTTTTGTTGTTTTCGCTAGCAACGTTAACGGCGCTGACGTGCGCCGCGCAGGACCCGACGGACAAGTTGTTAATTCAATTTGAGAACCCGCCGCAGAGTGCTCATCCTCGCGTTTGGTGGCATTGGATGAACGGCAACATCACCAGGGAGGGAATCACGCTGGACCTGAATTGGATGCACCGGGTGGGCATTGCGGGATTCCAAAACTTTGACGCGGCGCTCGATACTCCGCAGGTAGTAGAGCATCGGCTTTCCTACATGACGCCCGAATGGAAGGGCGCCTTCAAATATGCGATCGAGTATGGTAACGACCTGGGGATGGAAGAAGCCATTGCCGGTTCGCCGGGTTGGAGCGAATCGGGCGGCCCCTGGGTCACGGGGCCTGAAGGAATGAAAAAGTACGTGTGGAGCGAAACCACGATCCAGGGAGGAAAGGCTTTCAAGGGAACCCTGGCATCGCCGCCGCGGAACACGGGTGCTTTTCAGAATATCGGTATCCAGGATATCGATCTTGGAACACCAAAGATCCACCCTATTCCGGAATATTATGCCGATTCCGTCGTAGTGGCATTCCGCGAGCCTGCGGCAGATATTTCGATTGCATCGCTAGCGCCCAAGGTCACCTGGAGCAGCGGGACGCTTGATCCCGGGATGCTGTCTGACGGGGACTTGGCAAAAGCGACGGGCCTGCCCATTCCGGAGGTGGGTCAAAAGTCCTGGATTCAGTACACGTATTCCAAGGCCGTCACGATCAGCAGTATTACATTTGCTGTGAAATCTCTGGACGACACGGTGGCGGCGGTCTACGGTATTACGGCGCCCAAGGGGGCTCTGGAATCGAGCAATGACGGAAAATCCTGGCACGAAGTTACCGAACTTTCGGTGGACAACGCGCCTGAAACAACCATCTCATTTCCTGGCGTTAGTGCGAAGTACTTCCGCGTGACGCTTTTGCGGCTGCAAGCGCCGCCGGCGCCGGACTGGGCCAAAAACCTTGACGCTGACGCGTTAACGAAAAAGTATGGTCCCGCCCCGTCGAACTATGAAATTACCGAGTTGGTGTTGCATCCGGGCGTGCGCGTGAACCACTTTGAGGAAAAAGCGGCCTTTGTGCCGGTGGAGGACCTGTATCCATTGGCAACGCCGAACGCCGACAAGAACGATGTCATCTCCAAAAACGGCGTGATCGATCTGACTGCGAAGATGCAACCCGACGGCACGCTCGCTTGGACACCTCCAGCGGGCAAGTGGATTGTGCTGCGCTTTGGCTATTCGCTGCTGGGAATCACCAATCATCCGGCAACCGCAGAAGCGACAGGCCTGGAAGTCGACAAGATGGACAGGCGCTTTGTGAAGCATTACATGGAAACCTATCTGGACAGCTACAAGGAGACCCTGGGGCCGGACTTGATGGGGAAGCACGGACTGACTTACGTGGTCAACGACAGCTGGGAAGCTGGTGCCGAAAACTGGACGGATAATATGATCGCTCAGTTTAAAAAGCTGCGCGGTTATGATCCTGTTCCCTGGATGCCCGTTCTGACGGGCAGGGTGGTGGAGAGTTCCCAGGCCAGCGACCGCTTTCTCTGGGATTTTCGCGAAACCATTGCCGACCTGATTGCGACCGAGCACTATGGCCAGCTTGAGGACACGCTGCACGCCTACGGCCTGGGACATTACAGCGAGTCCCACGAGGGCGGACGTGCGCTTGTGGCGGATGGAATGGAAGTGAAGAAGTACAGCGAAGTGCCCATGAGCGCCTTGTGGGTTCATGATCCGGCAGTCTTCGCAGATCAACCTGGTTATAACGCCGACGATCGCGAATCGGCATCGGTGGCGCATATCTACGGCCAGAACCTCGCCGCTGCCGAGTCGCTGACGACTTGCGATTCTACTGCGGCCTGGGCATGGTCACCGGCGACACTGAAGCCCGCGGCCGACGCCGAGTTCCTGAATGGCATCAACCGTTTTGTCATTCACGAATCTGCCCACCAGCCCTTAATTGGCAAGGCTCCGGGGATGACGCTGGGGCCCTGCGGGCAGTGGTTCAACCGCAACGAGACGTGGGCCGACCAGGCCAAGCCTTGGGTGGATTACCTTTCCCGCACCAGCTTCCTGCTGCAACAGGGACATTTTGGAGCCGATCTTCTTTACTTTTACGGTGAAAATTCGAACCTGACCGCGGAGTTTGGGGAGAAGGCTCCTGAAATTCCTGCCGGATACGGATTTGACTACGTGAATGCCGACGCTCTCATTCACGAGCTGTCGGTATCGGGAAACACCATCATGACTCCGAGCGGCATGAACTACCGCTTGCTCGCGCTTGATCCTTACAGCCGTCACATGTCGCTGCCGGCATTACGCGCAATCCATCAACTGGTCGAAGACGGCGCGACTGTGGCCGGTCCCAAACCTACAGATGACCCCAGTCTCGCCGATGATCAGGCGGAATTCACTAAGCTGAACAACGAACTCTTCGGCGATGGATCGGGCGTTCATCAAGTAGGGAAGGGAACGGTCTACGCGGGCATGGATCTGCATTCGGTCTTTGCCGCTCTTCAAGTAGCTCCCGATTTCGACTACACAAAGCCCGAGGCTGATACCAGCCTGCAATTTATTCACCGCAAGCTTGCTGACGTTGATCTTTACTTTGTCGTCAATCGCAGCGAGCGAACCGAAAAGGTTGACGCTACGTTCCGCGTCTCCGGTCGCGAGGCCGAACTCTGGCATTCCGATAGCGGCCAGACCGAATCGGCATCGTTCACCATGGCCGGGGGCCGCACCACCGTCCCGCTCACGCTGGGCCCGTGGGGCAGCGTCTTTGTCGTCTTCCGCAAAGCAACGCAAGAGACATCGCGGACCATGCCGGCGATGAGCGAGACAGCGCTCGCGTCGATCGACGGACCGTGGATGGTCAATTTCCAGCCCGGTCGTGGCGCACCGGCTTCCATCACCGTTGACAACCTGGCGTCCTGGACCGATAGCGCTGACTCCGGCGTGAAATATTTCTCCGGAACCGGCACCTACGTTAAAACCATCAACGCTCCGGCAGCATGGTTTGCGGCCGGCGCTCACATCTGGATTGATTTAGGCGAGGTGCGCAATCTGGCTGAGGTTTCGATCAACGGCGACTCGCTGGGGCAGGTATGGCACGCGCCTTTCCGGCTGGACGCCACCGCTGCATTGCATCCGGGGGAGAACGAAATCACGGTCAAAGTCACCAATGCCTGGGTCAACCGTCTCATTGGCGACCAACAACCCGATGCTGTGAAGATTACCTTCGCCGACGATACGCCCTATAACGCGAACTCACATCTGCAGACGTCGGGTCTACTGGGGCCCGTGCGTATCTACTCAACCACCGTTCAGTAAGGAAGAGCGGAGATCTCGACCCAAACAACAGCGGATGCCTGTTGCAATATCTGGGAGAGACTTCAGGAATGCATTAAATTTCACGTCCCCGCCGGAACACCGGCGGGGATTTTATTATTCCCCTGAATCATCCTGTGAGCGCCGTTGAGCTCTCGAACTGGTCGCATAAATGGTGTTTTGAAAGGGCACGGCTTCAGCCGTGCCGCAGACGGCCGATAAACAGCGGGCTTCAGCCCCTGAGGGATGCTCTCAGAGAGGTCGAATTCATTTATGCACCAGCCCTAGTTTCCTGCATGAATCCCAAGATAGTTTCCGTATCCAACCACCATGGTTGATCCAATGAGGGTAAGCAATGTCAGGAATACCAGCGTCTTGGTGCGGCGACTGACCCCACGCCACTCTTTCAGAGCAATTCCCCACAGCGTGCTGAAGATAATAATGCTGGCCATGTGCAGCGTCCAGCTTGAGAACTTGTAGCGGCCCATCTGGGTTTCGCCCATGGTGTAGAAGAAGAACTGGAAATACCAAATGGTGCCCGCCAGTGCGGAGAAAAGATAGTTCCAGAACAGTGAACTCTCCCCATGCGGATGAGGAGTAATTTCCAGTGCGATTTCAGTCCCTGCGGCGTCGGTGACATTTTCGAGCGGGGGATGTTCGCCAGGAGGAGTGATGCGGGCTCCCTTGGGAATGCGAAGATACTCCGCGTAACTCCGATTGCGAAGATTAAGGGCGAGACACCAGATAAAGTTTGTCGTGAATCCGCCAATCAGCACCACGACCAGCACGGGCAGCCCTTGCCACATGATGCTGGTTCCATGCTGCAAGGTGAGAGCCTTGATGGGGTTTCCGGCATCGAGACCAAAGGCAAAACAGGAGCTCATGATGCCGCAGAATGTTGCGACCCCCAGGCCCCGCTTCAGGTCGAACTCCTTAATGCTTTTCAGCTTCTGTTCGGTGGAAAGCTCTCTCTCCTTGGAGATTCCGGCGGCGCCTGCAAACACGATACCCAGCACGCAAATGCCAACGCCGACGAGAATGATGACGCCTGAGCGGTGAGCGAGCAGTTGCATAAACTGTCCATGAAAGATGGGTGGAACCAGGGTGCCGAACACGGCGGTGTAACCGAGCGCCACCGCCATGCCGAGAGAAAGCCCCAGGTAACGCATGGTGAGGCCGAAGGTCAGGCCACCAAGTCCCCAAAGAACACCGAAGAAGTAGCACCAGAAGATGGCTGACCGGGGCGAATCGCGAAGCACCAGAGTCAAATCGTGCGTCAGCAACCCGGCGATTAGCCACGGCACAACAATCCAGCTGGCCACTCCTCCAGTAAGCCAGTAGGTCTCCCATGACCAGCCGCGCACCCGTCGAAACGGCACATAGAAGCTCGCCGATGCGAGCCCTCCGAGCCAGTGCAGAAATAATCCCAGCAGCGGATTCGCGCTCAAGGGTTCTTCCTTTTCTTTTGAAAGTCGTCTGGACTGTTGGATTGCTCCTGCAACCCGACCTCATCTATAAGCATATTGGGAAATATTTTTTCAGCATCGCATCAAATTCGATTGGTGAGCGTTCGATTGGCGAGCGGGCCCTTGCGCTCGCGCCGCCTGGCTCATTCGTTATAGTGGCTGATCGAACTCCGACGCAGCCAGTAGTCCCGCGTCCACGACATGCAATATGCCCGTGATGCCTGCCGATTCTTCCGATACGAGGTAGAGCGCGGCGCGCGCCACATCTTCAGGAGACAGGATTGTACCAAGCGGCACCCGCGATAGTCTGCGGCGAATTCGTGCCTCTCCTTCTTCTCCATGTCCCAGGTGTTCCCGCAGCATGGGCGTGTCTGTGATTCCGGGGCAGATGCAGTTTACACGAATCCTGTCACGTCCAAGGTCCAATGCCAGCGACTTCGTGAATAACGCAATAGCGCCCTTCGACGCGGAATAGGCTGAAGTGGCAACCTGCCCCGTGAAGCTGCCGATTGAGCCGGTGTTGAGGATTGCGCCACCGCCATTGCGCCGCATGATAGGCGCCACGTGCTTTGTAGCCAGAAAGGCGCCTTTCACATTAATGGACATCACCCGGTCCCATTCGCTTCCCGTCATCTGTTCAACGGACTTCACCAGGACCACGCCGGCATTGTTGAAGAGAATGTCAATCGTGCCCCAGCGAGCGACGGTCGCGTCTACCATCTCTCGAATTTGGTCTTCGCTGGTCACATCGACGAGTGCAAAATGGGCAGTCCCTCCGGCATTGACGATCTCGGCAACGGTTTCTTCGCCACCAGCCGGGTTGCAGTCGGCCACCACGACTTTGGCCCCTTCGCGCGCAAAGACAACAGCGCTCGCGCGACCGATTCCGCTGGCCGCACCCGTAACGATCGCAATTTTTCCCGCAAGCTTCATCTTGAGTTGATTTCGGTCCGATCGAATTCAATCAGCAATAAGAACATGGCTATCTACACAGCGAGTTGGGCCCGGCTTCGACTCTCCATCAGTGCCGCTCGATGGAGAGCCGCGGTGCGGGGCGTCAATGTGCACGCTGCCCGTCGAGAGGCTGCTTTCTACCGGCACGTCAACGCGGAAATCGGGTGGGCGTGCAGGTGGTCGCCTCTATGATCACACCATCTTATCATCCACGCCCTGAGGCTTATCGGCAGGTGCCCACGTAGGTCTCACAAGCGTAAGAATTACAGTTGACAGGCAGTTTATCGATCGTTGATGATCTGATGGCCTGATAAATCCGGATTCCAATCACAAGAGGAGATTTCCGATGTTCGATGGAATGTCCAGACGCTCGTTTTTCAAGACGTTGGCCATGAGTTCGGTGGCCGGCGCCACCGCTGCTCACGGATTTCCAGAAGCGAGAGTTGCCACTGCCGGCATGGCCACAGAGTGGTCCTATGTGAGCGGACAGCAATATTCTGATCCGTTCAACCAGGTGGAGGTGGATGCGCTCGTCACTACCCCGGAAGGCGTTGAAGAGCGGGTCCCGGCCTTCTGGGGAGGGGGCTCCGTATGGCGCGTGCGCTATGCTCCCCAGGCTCCGGGCATGTATAAGATTCGTTCCGTGTGCTCGGATAAATCCAACGCCGATTTGAACGATCAAAGCATGACTCTGGATGTGCATGCCTACGACGGCGATAATCCGCACTACAAGCATGGCATTCTGCGCGTTGCCCCCGACAAGAGGCACCTCCAGCACGCCGATGGCACGCCATTCTTCTGGCTCGGCGACACTTGGTGGATGGGGCTTTGCAAGCGGCTGGCGTGGCCAGACGGCTTCCAGACGCTGACCACAGATCGCGTACAAAAGGGCTTCAGCATCGTCCAGATTGTGGCTGGCCTTTACCCCGACATGCCACCGTTCGATGAACGCGGCGCCAATGAGGCGGGCTTCCCCTGGAAGTCCGACTTTTCAACCATCAATCCCGCTTACTTCGATATGGCCGACGTCCGGATTCAGCACCTGGCAGACAATGGCCTGGCCGCTTGCGTCGTCGGCTTCTGGGGGTACTTCATTCCGCTGATGGGCGTGGAAAAAGCGAAAAAGCATTGGCGCAATATCATCGCGCGCTGGAGCGCCTACCCGGTGGTTTGGTGCCTGGCTGGCGAGGGAACAATGCCTTTTTACCTCTCCAAAACGCCCAAAAAAGATGCTGAGACGCAGAAGGACGGACTAACTGAAATCGCCCGTTACGTCCACGCCACAGATCCTCACAACCATCTCATCACCATTCATCCGTCGAAGAGCGCACGCTTCTGCGTCACTGACGACTCCCTGCTTGATTTCGATATGCTGCAAACCGGTCACAGCGATCGCCAGAGTGTTCCCAATACCATCCAGACGATCAACGGCTCGCTGGCTTCCACGCCCAAGATGCCGGTGCTGGTCGGCGAAGTCTGTTATGAAACCATCATGCAAGCGAGCCGCCAGGAGGTGGAGCGATTCATGTTCCTGGCCTGCCTACTGACCGGGACCGCAGGCCATACTTACGGCGCGAATGGTATTTGGCAACTGAACACGCGTGAGAAGCCGTATGGCCTTTCCCCGCACGGTCACTCCTGGGGTGGAGAGCCGTGGGAAATCGCCTCGCAACTCCCGGGGTCAGGGCAGCTGGGACACGCAAAGAAACTGCTTACCCGCTATTCGTGGTGGAAGCTCGAGCCCGATCCGGATCTCATCAGCCCGCGATGGAGCAGTGAAGATTACTGGATGCCCTATGCGGGCCGCATTCCCGGAGAAGCAATCATTGCCTTCTTGCCTGGCTCGTACGGCGGCGCTTCGTTTCGCAATCTGCCGCAGGCGACTTACCGGGCTTACTTCTACAATCCCGCCAGCGCCGAGGAAACTGAAATCGGTAAAATTACGCCAGACGCCAGCGGAAGCTGGGAAATTGCCAAAGTTCCGATCTTTCAGGATTGGGTGGTGGTACTCGAGAATATCGCATGACCTTCTCTCAACAAACCGCTTCTGATTCCGGGCCCGCCAAGTTTCGCGTGGGTCTTTCCGCCGATTTCTGTGCTGAGGATGGCCGGCTGGTTTTTCCCGATATCGGGTTGTCGCTCCTTGCAGGCGTACCCGGACTCTCCTATGAATTTCTGAGTGAGTATCGGCCCGAATATGCTCCCGGCCAGCTTACCCCGTATGACGTGGTGATCTCGCTCAAGCCGAAGGTCACCCGTCAGTCGCTCGAGGGCGTCACTCGCCTGTGCGCGGTGGGTCGATGCGGAGTCGGATACGACAACGTCGATCTGGCCGCTTGCACGGAACATGGAGTTGCCGTGTACATTACGCCGGGCGGGGTTACGCGCCCGGTTGCCGAATCCATTCTGTTGCTGATGCTGGCTTTGTCGCATCGCCTGCTGGAAAAAGACAGGATGGTCCGCGCAGGGCGATGGGCGGAAAGCACCCATCGGCTTGGCCGCGAACCACGCGATCGGATTGTGGGAACCATCGGGGTAGGGAATATTGCCGGTGAGGCAGTCCGTTTGCTGCGTCCTCTCAATGTGCGGCGCTTTCTTGCCTTCGATCCTTATGCTTCGGCAGAACGCGCGGCAGAGCTTGGGGTGGAGTTGGTGAGTCTCGAGGAACTTCTCCGCAGCTCAGATTATGTGCTGGTCAATTGTCCACTCACCGAACAGACCCGCGGGTTAATCGGTGCGGCCCAATTTGCATTGATGAAGCCCGATGCCGTTCTGATTAACACCGCGCGCGGACCCATCGTGGACGAGAGTGCGCTGATTCAGGCTCTTAAGAGCCAGCAGATTGCCGGAGCCGGACTGGATGTTTTTGAGAAGGAGCCGCTCCCGCCCGACTCTCCCCTGGTGGGCATGGACAACGTGATTCTCACTTCGCATTCCATCGCATGGACCGAGGAGTTGTTCCGCGACATGGGCAGCATTGACTGCCAGGGCGCGCTCGCCATTTATCGGGGAGAGGCTCCCGCGAATGTCGTCAACCCACAGGTGCTGAGCAATCCTCTGTTCCTCGAAAAGCTTGAAAGATTCAAAGCGCTGCCGGCTTCGGGGGAGAGGAAATGACGAATCTTCGGCAGCGGCTGCAACAGGGCGATGTACTGCTGGGCCAACTGCTTCTGGAATTCTTCACTCCCGGCATTGCGCCGATGCTGGACGCATGCGGCCTCGATTTCGTGATGTACGACATGGAGCATGGCCGATGCGGCATCACCCTGCTGGAACAGATGTTTGCATCGTGCCGGGGAAGCGGCATCGTACCCATGGTTCGCGTGCCGGACTTGAATTTTGCGCCGCTCTCGCGCGTGTTGGATATAGGCGCGCGGGGCGTGATGGTGCCCCGCGTCGAAACCAGGCAGCAGACTGAAGACATTGTGCAACAGCTCAAGTACCCTCCTCAGGGCAGACGCGGTGTGGCGCTTGGCGTGGCACACGATCTTTATCGGGCAGCCGGTCCGGAATTCTTCGCGCAGACAAACGACGAGACCACGGTCATCATTCAGTTTGAGTCGGTACGAGCTTTTGAAAATATGGAGTCAATTCTCTCCGTTCCGGGAGTGGACGTCGCCTGGGTCGGCCACTATGACCTGACTCTGACGATGGGCATTCCGGGCCAGTTTGACCATCCCAGATTTCTGCAGGCGATGGACGATCTGGTGGCGGCTTGCCGGCGCCACGCTGTAGCGCCAGGATTTTTGCCTCCCACGAAAGAGTCGGCTGTGCACTGGGTCAAAAAGGGCTTCAGGATGCTCAGCCTGGGAAGTGACATCGGAGTCTTTCTCGACGCCATGAAGAAGTTCAAAACCCACGTCATCCAGGAGAGCCGAACAGCATGAAGTATTCAGTCCAGGCGTTTAATGGTGGCACCTTCTGGGTACCCGGTCCTGAAGTGTATTGGATGGAGGCGTGGAATCAACGCGAGGAGATGAATGCCCTCATTTATCTCGTTCGCGGCGGCGGCCACAATATTCTCATCAATACGGGCCCTCCTCAGGACCTGACTGTGATGAACCAGGCGTGGCTCAGTTTCTTTGGCTATCCTGAGGCGCAGATTGTCCGCTCCGAAGCGCAGTTACCGCAGAACATTCTGGCTTCGCAGGGTTTGACCCCCAATGATATTTCCATGGTCCTGGTCACGCCGCTGCAGGCTTACGCGACTGCGAATATCCCCATGTTTAGAAACGCCACCATTGGCATTTCACGGCGTGGCTGGATTGAAGACTTCCAGGCGCCCTATTACCACCTTCACGTCCCGCGGCACTTACGGATTCCGCCGGATGTGAATCATTATCTGCAGAATGAAGGATGGGAAAAGGTACGTTTACTAGCCGATGAAGAGGAGATTCAACCCGGGATTCGCGTTTTCTGGGCAGGCGTGCATCATCGTTCCTCGATGGCGATCGCAATCGACACCGAGAAGGGGACCATCGTTATCACCGACTGCTTCTTCAAGTACGGAAACATTGAATCGAATCGCTATCTTGGGGTGATGGAAAGCATGATGGAAGCGGACGCGACCTGGGCGCGCATCCGCAAGGATGCCGACATTTTCGCGTCGATCTACGATCCGGAAGTGTTCGTGCGCCACCCCGGCGGGATTCTGGCCTGAGTGCGTGGTCTGGCCGGAAGCTTGGCGATTCTCGATGGAATGGAGGCTCGCACCGCCTGCTGAGTGTGGATTCTTCCTTCAGCTGGAGATGGTTTTCGCGGCTTGCGAAGGATCCCATGCCCACGTGCCATCGCAATATTCGGCACTCACAAGCGTCCGCTCCGGCTCGCTTCCTGCGTACACCCAGATCATGGCCATATGGCCGTTGGAGAGGTTTAGAAAGCGGTGGGGGCGGCCCTCGGGGATAAGTGCTGTATCGCAATTACTGAGCACGTAGCGATTTCCCTGAACCAGGCAGTTCGCCTCGCCCTCGATAATCGAAATGGATTCGTCGAACAGGTGTATGTGGCAAGGCAATGAGGATCCAGGAGCAAATCGGCCATACCCTCCGCAAATGCCGACGGAGCCAAAACGGGCCGCGAACAAGTCCACGAACATAGCTCCCTGAGAGAGCTCGTAGACCGCGGCCTCACTAAACCTTACGATGTTTTCCGGGTCGGCGGAGCCAGGATTGAGGGCTCCCCGTTCCTGCACTTCGAACGAATCCTGAACCGGATTCCTGGTGACAGAATCCGTTGCGAATGCAGAAAAAGCTACAAGCTCAGCGCTGGTATCCACATTGGTAACTTCATGAGCTGTTCCGGCGGGCACATGGAGACAATCCAGCGGATTGAGCAGATAACGCCGCCCTTCGACTGCAACCCGGGCTGTTCCGGTCACCACGATAATGGCTTCGCTGACGGGATGGGTGTGATAAGCCAGCGATGCGCCTGGCACAAACGTGACGATCCCGGTGCTAAACCCTCGTGCACCGCAGCTGGCTCTGGCAAACTCGCGTAACTGTACCCCTTCAGAAAGGAGAACGGTCTCAGCCTTTCCCGAAAAAATTGCTTCCCCGCGAAGTTGCGACGATAACGAGCCTGATGCGCTCATCTTTGATGCCTCCTATTGTTGAATGAGCTAAAGCAGGCTGTGGGCAAGGATCGCGGCAGCTTCCTGGGTATGGTCAATGTCCAGGTGTTGACGCCTCTGTGCGATTCCGCCGCTCTGCTGCTCAAGAGAGCAGACCATCACGCCTTTCTTACTATGACTTGCGTTCTGCCTCAGTGTCAAGAAACTCAATATCCCATCAAGCGTTTGTGAGGACTGACCGGCGCCGGTCCTCATTTGTAACCAGTACTCCCCGCCATCGAAGCGCCTCGCCAACTAGGGCATTTTTCGGATTCATGCAGAGTCGCCAAGGGGCGCGTAAGGTAGATTTTTCTTGAGGAAAAATCTGTTGTACAGTTGCGGTTCCGTCTATACCAATCTGGAAAAATGCTAGAGCGCAGGGCGGGAACGAGGCTATTCGACGGAGGCTGGCGCGCTTTCCAGACCGAGCGGAGGGGCTTTCAGCACGCGTCGCGGAGATTCGTTCTGGAGCAGATAGCTTCCCATGGCATCGAGATGCGCGAGCATCGCCGCGCGGGCACGTTCCGGGTTGCGCTTGGCAATGGCGAGAAAGATCTCCTTGTGCTGTTCGAGGGCGGCTTCGGGAACTCCAGCGCCCGTCAGCGCTCTGCCGATCCACTGTTGCATCAGATTACGGATCAGATGCAAAGCATTCTGCAGAATACGATTGTGCGCTGCCTTGGCCACGGCAAGATGGAAGTTGATATCGGCATCCTGGAAAGCGACGGTGTCGCTCAGGTGCAGTTCCATCTCGTCCATATAGCCCCCAATGACCTTAACGTCCTCGGCGGTGGCGCGGGAAGATGCGAGGGTAACCAGTTCAGTCTCGATAAAACGGCGCGCCTCAATGAGTTCGCTGGCATCGGAGGAGTCGCTGCCCATGATGGCCCACAACAAGGGCCGGGATAGAAACTCAGAGCGGTGGCAGACGTAGGTTCCATCGCCCAGTCGCGTTTCGATCATGCCCATGATTTCCAAGGCCTTCAAGGCTTCCCTGAGGGATGTCCTGCCCACCCCCAGCTGCACGCCCAGTTCCCGCTCCGGGGGGATGCGCTGCCCTTCGGACCAGATGCCATTGATCAAGTGGGCCACAAGTTGCGCGTAAATGTCGGACGTCAGGGTACTTCTCGCGATTTTGGTCAACGGCGCAGAGGCACAGGCAACGCTGGGCTGGCGTTTTTTTCTTCCCGTCGTCATCGTTTACTCATCATACCACCATATCAATAAGTGCCCTCAAAGCCCCCATTCGAATGTAAGATGGGGTTGGGTTACGCTTCCTCACATATGGAGTCTGCGCCACGCGGCGGGAGTTGCCGGTTCTCGGCGGCGAGTGTGGCTGCGGCCAAAGCGCGATTCCTAAAGTTTCCCCAAGGATGGTGATTGAGTGAATAGACGGAGATTTCTTGAATGCGCAGGATTTCTGAGTGCGGCGGCAGCGGTCCCTGGGCTCGCCGAGTCACAAGAGGCTTCGCCCAGCGCTTCCGCTCCCGATCCGGCGGCAAGTCTGAATGATCCCATCACTCTCCACCCGGAAAATCCCCGGTATTTCATTTTCCGCGGGAAACCGCTGGTCTTGATCGCGGCGTCCGAACACTACGGTTCGGTGGTGAATCGCCGCTTCGACTTTGCAAAGTATCTCGAAGACGCGGCCGACAAAAAGCAGACTGTGACGCGTACGTTTCTGCTTTATCGCGAACTGCAGAGCGCGCGGAACCCATACTCTCCCGTGAAGCCGGAGTCGCCGGATTTCATTACGCCATGGCCGCGGACGGGGCCCGGCAAGGCGATGGATGGGGAGTTGATTTATGACTTGGACACTTGGAACCCCGAGTATTTCGACCGCTTGCACGCCTTTCTTTCCATGGCCTCAAAGCTGGGGATCGTGGCCGAGTTGACGGTGTTCAGCAACTCATACTCCGACGACAACTGGGCGCTTCAACCTCTGCGCGCAGAAAACAACAAGCAAAAAGTCGGCAAGGTATCCTGGGAGGAATATATTTCCCTGCGCAATCCCGATTTGGTGGCGCGACAAGAGGCCTTCGCGCGAAAGATTGTCGAAGAAACGGCCGGTTACGACAATGTGTACTACGAAATCTGCAATGAACCGGGCGGCGGCGTTCCCGGGCATGTGACGACAGCCGAGGTGGACGCCTGGCAGCAAAAGATCGCCGGTACTCTTCGCCAGGAGTTCGCAAGCCGGAACCGCCATCACTTTCTCTCTGGTCAGGGCGCCTTCACCTATGCGCCGCACTTCGCACAATCATTCGATGAGAGCTTTTCCGGCTCCATGCTGGACGCGGTGAACATCCATCCCTTGCCCGATCTGACCTTCCACAACCAGACCTATCAACTTGGAAATTTCATGTCCAAGGAACTCCAACTGGAGCAATTCCGCGACTTCTTTCTGGCGACAGCGTCAGTGGGGAAACCTTGCATCTCCGATGAAGACAACTGCGCCAGTATGTATCGGGATGACGTGGGATGGACGATACAGCGTAAGCGGGCCTGGATGGCAGTGATGTGCGGCGCGCATTACGACTACATCGATTTTTCGATTCAGGTGGCCATTGAGGCGGGTACGAAAGAGTCGCGCCAGAAGATCCGCACCTGGATGAAACATCTATCCGAGTTCATTCATTCCTATGATTTCATCCATGCACGGCCGGCTCCCGACTGGATCGAAGCCAAGCCGGGACCTCTGGTGGCGGGTGCGTTAGCTTTGCCGGGCGAGGATTACGTGGCGTACCTGGCTGATGCTCGTGAACTGTCAGACCCTTCGGCGGGCCAGCCGGTAAGCGGTCCGGTTTCGCTCACTCTTCCTCCAGGCAAATTTCGCGCCTCGCTGTATTCACCGGTAGCCGGCATGTATTCCCCGACATACCGCGTCGCGGGAGGACAGCGGGTGACCATCGATCTGCCTCCGTTCCAGGAGGACATCGTCATACGTGTGCAGCGCGAACAGGCGGAATAAAGGTAGTTTCGATCAGGGAGAGGAAAGAAAATGCAGCCGGCCCTGCGAGGCGTTATTCCAATCTTGCCTACGCCCTTCACCGCGCGAGGCGAAATTGATGAGGCCGGTTTCCGGCGCGTCATCGACGCAGCTATCTCTGCTGGAGTCGATGGCGTTGCGATGTTTGGCCTGGCAAGCGAATACTACAAGCTTGCCGACGCCGAGCGGGAACAACTCACCAGGCTGCTGATCGAATGCGTGGCGAAACGATGTCCGGCGATCGTTTCGATCGTATCTCACGCTACCGAACTGGCAGTAGAGGAAGCGAAGCGCGCCGCCCGGCAGGGTGCGGATGCGCTAATGCTGATGCCACCTTTTTTTCTTGCACCGCCGCTTGCAGACATCCTCGATCACATATGCCGGGTTATCGAATCCGTCGAGATTCCGGTGATCGTTCAGTATGCGCCGCTACAGACGGGCCGCGTCATCGAGGCTACCGCATTTGCCGCCGTGGCTCGCCAGCTTTCCAACTTCAGCCACGTCAAGGTGGATCTCGTGCCTTCGGGCCCCACGGTCGCGGCTCTTACGGCCAACGGCGTCAAATCGCTGGTCGGCTATATGGGTCTCCATTTTCCTGAAGATATGTCCCGTGGCGCGGAAGGAGTCATGCCTACCGTGTCCATCGTGCCGGGCATGCTGAAAATTCGGCAACTGCTGGAAGCAGATGCGGAGAATGCGCGCCGCATTCATTGCGAAATCCTTCCCTTTCTCAATTTCACCATGCAGTCAGTCGAATTCCTCATTGCCTGCGAAAAACAACTGCTTGTGGAAGCGGGCTTGCTGGAGTCGACATTCTCGCGCGCTCCCGCGTATCGGCTCGATGCCACGCAGCGCGCCGAACTGGCCTGGCATAGGCAGCGCATTCGCCGCTGGCTGATTGGCTAAAGGGGCAGAACTCGAACTGGGATCACGCGCACAGGCGAGCGATGACCTCGTTCCGCGGGACGATGCCCAGGCCAGGAGCACTGTTCATGGTGAGTTGCCCGTTCTCGGCTTGGGGCAGACCGGAGAAGATCTTCCAAAACAGTTCGTTGCCGGTATCCGGCTCCACATCCGGGAAATACTCCACCAACGGGCACACATGAGGCGCACGGCTGAAGATCAGGTGCAGATTATGCGCTTCATTGGAATGAGGAATGACAGGTAACCCTGCGGCTTCGGCCATGGCACAAATTTTGAGCGCTTCGGTGATGCCGCCGGCTCGATTGACATCGAACTGCACAATGTCCGTTCCCCTTTGCTCGATCCAATCCTTGAACTCCCACTTACCGTAGAGATGTTCTCCGCAGCTCCAGCGCTGTTGCGGACAGCGCCGCTTGAGTTCAATGTATCCGGCGATTTCGTGAGGCATCAAAGGCTCCTCAATCCAGGAGAGATTGAACTCCTGCAAGCGCCTGGCCATCTCCATTGCGTATCCAATATTCCATCCCATGTACGCATCGGCGGCGAGTTCCACGTCATCGCCAATGGCTTCCCGCACCGTCCGCACCAGTTCCACATTACGTTCCATGCCTTGGGGTCCGTCTTGGGGGCCGAAGCCAAAGCGGTGCTTCATCCGCCTGAATCCCAGGCTCTTCCAATGACGCGCCTCGTCGGCAAGTTGATCGAGGTCTTCCAAAGCATAGAGCCGGCTCACGTAGCATGGCACCGACGTTTGCGTACGGCCCCCGATCATGTCATAGACAGGTTTGCCCTCGGCTTTCCCATGCAGATCCCAACAGGCCAGATCAAGCGCCGATATCGCTGCCATGGCCGAACCGGAGCGGCCGAAGCGCACGGTTGTGCGATACATGCGTTGCCATAAGTGCTCGTGACGGCGTGGATCTTCTCCGAGCAGCAAATCCCTGTAGTAGTCCTCGATGAGCGCTTTTGCTCCTCCGTGAAAGGCTCCCGCCGTGCCCACGCCGGTATGACCGTCGTCTGTCTCTACCTCAACCAAGGTGCACATCGCCGGGCCAAACCAGCCCCCCGGTTTGGTTTCGAAGTCTTCAAACTGCGAGGCGTTGCTGACCAGGTTGCGTTTCAGAGTGGCTGGAGCCTGAGAAAATCCGATGTTTCGAGTCACGATTCTCGTAATTTGCATTATCGCCACCAAAGAGCACTGATGACAGAGCCGCCATCGTGCAACATCTCTGTTCCTGTGATGTAGGCTGCCTCGTCGGAAGCCAGAAATGCGGTCGCGCCGGCGATCTCTTCCACGGTAGCCATCCGGTGCGCGGGAATATTCTTTTCGAGCGCGTCCATCACCGCAGGGTCGCGCAACAGATCGCGATTGAGGTCGGTGACAGCCCCTTGCGGACAGAGCAGGTTCGAGGTGATGTTATGTCCCACCAGTTCCATCGCTGCGCAGCGGCTTAACATCAACAGTCCCGCTTTGGTCACGCAATAAGCCGATTGCTGAGCTGTAGGGAGAAGCGAGGCGGTGGAACCAATGTGGATCATGCGGCCGCCTTTTCCGCGCGCCACCATGTGGCGGCCAACAAACTGAGTGAAGTGAAAAGCCCCGGTAAGATCCACCGACAGCATACGGTCCCAGTCCTCCGGGCGGCATTCCATCAAGGAGCCAAAGACAATCATGCCGGCGTTGTTGACGAGGATATCGATGGAGCCGAAGAGCCGAATCGCCTCATTCACCGCGCTCTCCACTGCAGCGCGGTTGGAAACATCGACATAATGAGCGGTGGCGCGCACACCTAGCTGGGCTACTTGCCGTGCCGTCGCCTGGGCTTCGTCGAGGTCCTTATCGACGATAAAAATGTCGGCACTTTCCTGTGCAAAGCGCAACGCGATGGCTTTGCCGATTCCCCGGGCTCCGCCCGTAATGAGAGCGGTCTTGCCACGCAGCCGCTGCGGCGTCGGCGTGATGTGCGGCTGGTAAGCCTCCGTGTTCGATCGGGAGCTATTCAAAGATTCACTCCTTGCGTGATCCTGGGACGGTTGTAAATCTCACCTAGACTAGCAACGGATTGGCCATCCAGCAAGAGCGCTGTGCGGGCGGCACAAACTTCGCGTACCATTTGGTAGCCTACATGTGGAACGGAGAGGCAGAATGGATGGCAAGCAGAAAGTGAACGAAATGGGTTGAAGCCGCGCCGTGCGCTGGGGAATTAGACTTCAATCTGTTTCTGGAGGAAACCGGATGCCGCTTCCCAAGCCTGCCTGTTTTGTGGCCCCATGGGTACTCGTGTTCGCTCTCTGTGCTCACGCGCAGAACGGCGCATCCGCATTGCCCGACGCTCCGACCCCCGCGGTCCCGTCGCAGAGCAGCGCGGTGACTCTGCGCAACACGCCCCGCCATTTCCTTGAGGACCAGGAAGCGATCTGGACCAGCCCGGCGCGCATTCGCGAGTCGAATGCCATGGGCCCTGTCGCACTCGTTCTTGCCACAACCCTCGTGATGACCACCGATCATCAGGTGATGTCCTCGTCCAGGCTGATTGATCCATCTCTCAATAGCCACGCCTCTACCGCCTCGAACGGCCTTCTCGGCGGCTTTGTCGCTGCTCCCGTTCTGATCTATGGCATCGGCTACCTGCATCACGACCAGTACGCCACACGAACGGGAATCCTGGGCGGCGAAGCGATGACCGACAGCCTGGTGGTGGATGAAGTGATGAAGCTTATCTCCCTGCGAGAACGGCCCACCGTTGACGGGGCCCGAGGAAAGTTCTTTCAGACCCAGGTGGGCACCGACTCCTCATTTCCCTCCACTCATTGCATGATCGCGTGGTCTTCCGCAGCGGTTCTGGCTTCTGAATACAACGGCCCACTGACCAAGATCACGGCCTACGGGCTAGCGACGGGCCTTAGCGCAACGCGCATTTTAGCTCGCCAGCACTTCCCGTCGGATGTGCTGGTGGGTAGCGCCGTGGGCTGGATGATCGGCCGCTATGTCGCCCACCGCCATCATCTCCGCTGATGTGCCAGCGTTCTATTGAAGCGGCTCGGGCCTGCTCCAGGCAATTGAGGACCGGCACATGGCAGACGGGAAGACGGGGCTCACCACGCCACTTCAGTTCGTTTCTCCTCGCTCTGCCGCCTGATCTTTGATTGCCACGGTTCCCGCCGCGGGCATGAGATGCGACGCGAAGTTGTAATTGCCGGAGCCTACCTCGTATTCGACCGCATGCCCGCTCTGGCCGATAAAGCGCACGCCGGACTCAGATTCCGGGATCCGGCCATTTTCCCGCACGCTTTCCCGATTGTCGGCCGGCATAAAGACCGTCGCCGTGGTATTGGGCGGCACGGTGACGTGCAGCGTGAATGCATCGCCGTTCCGCCTCCAGTCCACGGCGATCGGGCCATACGGTGAATCGTGCGATGCACGCACGAAGGCGAGATCGCCGAGAACCCGTGGCTGAATGAGGATATGCTTGAAACCGGGCTGTTGCGGGTCCGTGCGGATGCCTGCCAGGTCCTCGTACATCCACGACTGCAGGTCGCCCAGCAGCATCAGGTGATTGCCGGAGTTCATCGCGGGCCCGGCAACATTGCCATTCCATAGCTCCCAGATGGTCGTGGCGTTGTGCGCGAGCATATATCCCCAGCTTGGATAAGTGGTCTGCGTCAGGATCTGATAAGCCACATCGCCGTAGCCGGCATTCGTCAGCGTCTTCATCAGCCATTGCTGGCCCATGATTCCCACCCCCACATGCCCGTGCGTACGCTGCTCGATATCCTGCACCAGGGCCTTCGCAATCTCGGCGCGGCGATCATCCGGCGCCATTCCCACAGCGAGCGCTAACACGCTCGAAGTTTGGGAGCCGTCGGCGTAGAGGCCCGTCTCAGGATGGAAGTACTTTTGGTTGAAGGCTGCACGAATGCGATTGGCCAGCGCGTCATATTCCTCCTGGTCCTGCGCGTGTCCGGCAATGGCCGCGAACTGCGACATGAGGCGCAGTTCGTAGTAGAAGTATGTAGACCCGAGCACCTCCGGCGCCGTTACTTCGCGCGGGTCGTCGTCCTGCAATGCATCCAGCGTCAACGGGGGCACGCACCAGTCGCCGTACGTGTCAACGGGAAGAAGATCGTCCTTCATCAGGGTGCGTGTGTGTTCTACCCATCGCCGCATGGCCGCATAGTGCTGCTCAATGCCGGTGTCATCGCCGTACTGCTGGTGGAGCATGTTGGCGACAAAGAAGAACGTGGCCGGCCAGGTGGCCTGATTTGAATAGATGGGCCAGTAAGCAGGCGCCACATCGTTGATGCGGCCGTCGCTTTTCTGCGAGTCCGCGATGTCATTCAGCCATTTTGCATAAAACTGCTCAACGTCGAAGAAGTACGTCTCGCCGAAGCTCTCGGCGGAACGGTCGCCCAGCCAGCCCTGCCGCTCATCGCGCTGATCGCAATCCGTGGGGATACTGCGATAGTTGCCGAGGTCACTCCAGAGAATGGCTTTGTAGATACCGTTGATGGTGGCGTTCGAAGTGACGAAGTCCGCGTGCTCCGCCAGGGCATCGTGCACCACCTCGCCCATAATGGAATCGAGCGTGGGGACGCCGGGATAGCCGATCACCTCCACGTAGCGATAGCCATGTTCCGTAAATCCCGGCTCCCAGGTTTCCTCGCCGCCGCCCTTCAGGATATATACGTCCGTTTGTCGCGCAGAGCGCAGGTTGTCGGTGTACAGACCGCCGTCGGGCCGAAGGGTTTCGGCATAGCGCAGGGTTACGCGCGTACCGGCCGGTCCGCGAACGCGCAGGCGCGACCAACCCATCATGTTCTGCCCCATGTCGAAGATGTAGGCGTCGGGCCGCAGCTCAATGATCTTCACTGGCCGCAGCTGCTGGTCCACCTGGATGGGTGGATTCATCTGCGCCCGCAGCTCGCCCGCGGGAGCAGGCATCTGCTCGGCCGCAACCCACTTCTGGTCATCGTAGCCCGGACTTGACCATCCCGGCATTTCCAGGCGGGCGTCGTACTCTTCTCCGTCGTAATCGTTGTTGGCGCGGATAGGACCATCTGTAGTGGCTTTCCACGTAGTGTCTGTCATCACCGTGCTAGGCCCACTGGCGCTGTCGATCTCCAGTTGCATTCGCGCTTCGGGATATCCAAATGATCTTGTCTCTGCGGGGAGGAACATTCGCGGCGCGTAAAAGCGCCCGTTGCCCAGCACGATGCCCACAGTGTTCTTGCCCGCGTGAAGATAACGCGCGACATCATAGGTGACATAAAGTACGCGGCGGTCGTAGTCCGTCAACCCCGGCGCGAGGACGTCCTTACCCACCCTGCGGCCGTTGAGATAAAGCTCAAAGTAGCCCAGCCCGCTGATATACACATGCGCCGCGCGTGGGACAGCGCTCAACACGAAGTCCTTTCGTAACATGCGCGCCGCCAGCCGCCTGCGCTCGCCTCCCACCACGGGCAACGGCAAGCCGCTCACCACCTGGGCAGGCCGCCAGCTCGCATCGTCGAACCCCGGCCGCTGCCAGCCCATCGCTTCTTTGTCGCTCGCTTTCCATTGCGCGTCCGACTGGATGTGATCGATTCGGCCGTCGGCCCGATCCAGCGTAAGGCCCGCAATCATCGCCGCGGAAAATGTATCCGGCTTCACTTCAATCGCAATGCTGTTCCAGCCGGTGTGCAGCGTCCCTGTAACGTCCCCCACGGCATACCCACGTGGGCCGCCAAGGCCGGTGGCAATCTTCTGGCCGTTCACATAAGCCGCGATTTCACCGGAGCCGGCGGCCGCGAAGAGCGCGTAACTGACAGGATCCTTCTGCGAGATTTGAAAGAGGCCACGGAACCAGCGTGTTCCCGGACCGGCGCGATGGTCCGCGATCCAGTGCGCACCGCTCAGCTCTTCAGAGGGCGCATCGCCGCCTTTCACGCCGATCCACTGCCCCTTCCAGTCGCCCGGTTGCAGCAGCCCCATCGACCAACTTGCCGGCCTGCTCCACGTGGAGGCGCGGCCGTCCTGGTCCCACACCTGCACTTTCCACCACGCGCTCTGCTGCGAGGCGAGCGGCTTGCCCGCGTACTGAAGCTGATTGGACTGCGAGGATGCGACCTTGCCGGAATCCCACAGATCGCCTTTGTCCTGGTTCAGCAGCTCCGGGGAGCTTGCGACAAGCACGCGATAGGCGGTCTGGCGAAGATCCCGTGCGTCCGCACTGCCGGCCACCAGCATCCAACTCAGGCGGGGCGTGGTGGCATCGATGCCCAGAGGGTCAACGAGGTTCTCGCACTGCAGTTTATCGACATGCACCGAACCCACTACCGGCGTGGTGGCGCAAATGCCAGCCACCGATCCACATAGCGCCGCCGCCAGTGCAACCCATTGCCAAAGCCCGCTCTTTGCCATGGCAACACAACTATCAAACCGGAGTCACCACGGTCAACGCGGGGAAACCGGCATTGAGCTTGAAAGTACACCCGCGAACCTCTCGGTTTGCAATATGTGGATCAGTAGGTTGCAACAGCACTTCGCGCCCGGACTTACCGAGATATCGGCCGTGTAGAAGGTGACAGCAAGGAGCAGAGCGGCGTTGCGCAGCTCTGCTGGAACCAGGTTCGACTCGTCCAGCAACCTGCTAGACTGATGCATAGTTTGACCGCGAGCGCGCGCGGACGGGAAGCCGGACGGGCTAAATATGCCTCGGACGGCACGCGGCCGGGAGCGGTGCCCTCTTCCACTGAGTGATGATCTTGACGCATCCTAGAGAAGTGGATGCATTGGGAAAGAATGAAAAGTTACCGAGAATATCTTCTGGAGCACACTGGGAGCCTGTCGCAGGTGGGCGGAATTTCGGCTTTTCTCCACGCCGATGGCCGTGCCAAAGGGGTTTCCACATTGCGGGTTCGAACTGCCCGCGGCCTTGAGTTTTGGATCGTTCCGGATCGCGGTTTGGATATCTTCGAGTGTAGCTGGCGAGGAAAATCCCTGTGCTGGCATTCTCCCGCCGGCATGGTTCATCCGTCCTATTATTCGAACCGGGGCACGGAATGGTTGAGGACGTTCGCCGGCGGCCTGCTGTCCACCTGCGGATTGACCACCGCGGGCGCGCCCTCTGTGGACGATGGCGAAAGCCTGGGTTTGCACGGGTCGGCCGCGAATACTCCAGCCGAGGCTGTGCAGTGGTCGGAACGATGGAGCGATGAAGACTGTGAGTTCACCGTCTCCGGTTACGTGCGCGAGGTTTCAGTTCTGGGCCACCACCTGGTGTTGAACCGGAAGATCACGACTTCGTTGCAAAGCAGCCGGATCGTCATCGAGGATGTTGTGGAGAACCGGGGAATTCGCGAATCCCCGCTCATGCTGCTGTATCACTTCAACTTCGGCTATCCCCTGCTGACTGCCAACACCCGGTTGTTCGCTCCCTCGCGGCACGTCGAACCGGCCACCGAATTGGCGGCCCAATCTGCCGCGCAGTGGCATAGTTTTGAAGAACCTGTTTTCGGCATCGGCGAGCGCGTCTACTTTCATGACATGGAAGCGCAGACCGATGGAATGGTCACGGCCGTTCTGGTTAGCGATCAAACAACGAGAGATTTTGGAATTTGCTTGCGCTACAGCAAGGCGACTTTACCCGAGTTCGTTCAGTGGAAGATGTCCGGGGCCAATCACTACGTTCTGGGATTGGAACCGTCAAATTGCAGGAGCCTGGGACGTGCGGCGGAGCGTGCCCGCGGTACGCTCAAGAGCTTATCGCCGGGAACGCAATGTGAATTCAGGATTGAATTGCAGGTCTTGGAGGGCGCCGAGGAAGTCGCAGCTGCCTTGCGGGCGGCTGGCCCGCAGGAGTAGTCAACTGCGTGGTGCGACGAACCTCGGGGCGATTGACAGTGTTTCCGAGAGGGCAATATAGTCACTCCGTGAGACGTCTCATTCCCGCCTGCCGCAAGCGGGCACATTACAGATGGAGCAGGACATGACCTTGGCCGATGGAACGATCGTTACGAGATTACCTCAAGCGGGCGCCGCTACGGTCGCACTCAAATTCGGCAACCCTTTGCACACGGCCATGGGCAGAACACTGTTGATCGCCGCGCTGGCCTTGTTCTGTTGCCCGGGCGTGTCGCTTGCCGCTCAACAGCCGCCGCTATCGAAGCCGGGCGTCACACCGGAGATCGCCAAGCAGTTCCCCGACGGTCCCGGCAAAGCCACCTTCCTGCGCGTCTGCAGCACCTGTCACTCGCCCATGAACGTGATGGCCGCCGGCCACACCGAGCAGGGGTGGGAGGACACGATCACCAAGATGGCGGGATATGGCGCATCCGGCAGCGATGAGGATTTCACGGCAATTCTCGAATATCTCGAGAAAAATTATCCGCCTCTGCCCAAGGTTGACATCAACAAGGCGTCTGCGCCGGAGCTTGAGACGGGTTTGCAACTCGAGCCAACCCTTGCCGAGGCCATTGTTGCTTACCGGGATAAACATGGAGACTTCAAAACCCTGCAGGATGTGGAGCAGGTTCCAGGCGTAGACGCCGCGATACTCGAAGCCAAGAAGGGTCGGATCAACTTCAACTGAGCGCCAAAGCCACGATCCTTCCTGGCCCCCGAGTCAAATCTGCGAGCCTGCAGCTCGCGAGAGGATAAGGTTTGATACATTGCTGACCGTAGGTTCAAAGCTGAATCGAGGGCTGGCTGTAAGTTCCTTCCATTGCGGGTCGTTAAAAAACGCATTCCATCGCTCGTCGAGTTCATCCAGATCCGCAACGCTCACCATGTAAGTCAACTTAGGCAGCTGCTGCCCCAGCAGCACGTCGGAGAAGAAAATCTCAGCGAAACCTGCTTTCCGGAAAATTTCAAACTCTCCGCTATGGAACATCTCGATCTTGCGAAGATGGTCTTGCATGCTCGCGCTCTCGTAGGAACGGAGCTGAAACACCCGCTTGCCGGGTGACGAGGCTGCAGGCGGCAATAGCAGTTCCGGCCATCCCTCAAAGGCTTGCATCAACTCGCTTTCGATGCGTACAAAGGCCGGACTGGTTTCCGGCGCATTCCAAAAGGGTTCCGCGCTCGCGAGGTAATCTTTGTCGTTGAGCAATTGTGAGCCGGCATTCACCAGCGCGCTAAGGTCTTTGCTGGGGAGCAGAAGATACAGAGCCGGGGTATCCGGACCAATGGTCAGGTTGAATGCTCCCACGGGAGCGATTCCCAGTCGATTCAGGGCGGGAATCAAGGCCTTGGCAACGTAATCCTCGGTGATCCTACTTCCGGGTCCGGTGCGAAGCCGATACTTTCTGAGTTCGTAGAATTGGCGCTGCGAATCTGAGGGTCGCTTTGCCGGTTGGGCCGCGGCGGGCAACTGCGCTGCCAGGCCGGCGGAAGAGAATGCGAAAGCGGAGGAGAGAAATTGACGTCTTTTCAAGAGGCACCTCTGGGGAGCAGTGTCCCCAACCGGAAGAATGAAGGGCCGCCGGTGCTGGCCCGGGAAGGAAAAAATCGCTTGACAGAAGGTCTCACTGCTGACTAGCATCTTTTTGCACGGTTGAGACGTCTCAATTGTGCGGCATCGATTCGCCAAAACGCAAGTCCATTCCGCGCGTTCTCAATTACCTTGCGCCGCCCTGCGGCAGAATTAGGATCGGAACTATGTTAAAGCAATCTACTGTGCAAGATGCTATCCATGCCTCCTCCGGAATCCTGCGCCTCCGCCCTTGCTGGGTCCCTCGGTCCTTCATGATTCCGGGACGCCGTTTGAGACTTCACCCCGATGATCTCTATGCCTATGGCGCGCACCGCGGCGGTATCAATGAGCGTTGGTTCTCTTCAACGACCAAGGCATCCAATGGGCCCGATACGCTTCCAGACGAGGGGCTGAGCTATATACAGCCGGCCAAAGGAGACAAGTTCCTCCTCAAGGACGCGGTTGAAGTTGCCGGCGATCTGATTCTCGGATCCGATGTTATGGCGCGTGAAGGTGGATGGAATCTCCTCTGTAAGTTCTTTGATAACATGGGGCCGATTCCCCACCATATGCATCAAACCGATGCCTTTGCCAAGCTCGTCGGGCACAAAGGCAAACCGGAGGCTTATTATTTTGCCCCTCAATATAATCAGATTCTCAATAACTTTCCCCATACCTATATGGGTCTCGAGCCAGGTACGACCAAGGACGATGTTCGCAATTGCCTGAATAACTGGAGCAAGGGCGACAACGGCATTCTGGCGTTTGCCCGGGCCTACCGCCTGATTCCCGGGGAAGGCTGGCAAATCAATCCTGGCATCCTGCATGCGCCCGGGTCTCTGGTTACTTACGAGCCGCAGGTTAACAGCGACGTCTTCGCCATGTTCCAGTCAGAGGTGGAGGGTCGTCTTGTGGATCGCAGCCTCCTGGTGAAGGATGTAAAGCCTGAGTTTGCCAATGACGTCGACTACCTGGTCAGCATGCTCGATTGGGAGGGCAACATCAATCCGGAATTTGCCAAGAGCAATAAGACTCATCCGAAGCCAGTGCGCGAATGCAAGGAAATGGAAGAAGTCGGCTACCGTGAGTTATGGATTACCTATGGAACTCCCTACTACTCTGCGAAGGAACTTACCGTACTGCCGCAGAAGAGCGTCACCATTCGGGATAGTGAGGCATACGGGGTGATCGTAACCCAGGGTTACGGCCGCATCGCCGGCCAGCCCTTGTCGGCTCCGACCATGATTCGCTTTGGTCAAATGACCGAGGATGAAGTCTTTGTCACCGCGCCCGTTGCTCGCCAGGGCGTGACCATCGAGAACCTGAGCGGCACAGATCCGCTGGTCCTGTTGAAACACTTTGGTCCAAAGAACCCGGATGCAGTGCATCTGCTGAAGAAATGAGTCAACTATGAGCGCCCAGAGCCTCCATAAGAGCCCCGCTCTTCACAATGCCATGTGGCCCGGGTTGGTTGGAAAGGGACCGGACTCAGAGCCCCCAATCGATCTGATCACCATGCTTGACCTGACGGCGGCAGCAGAAGTGGATGGGGTCCGATTTGATGGCGTCGATCTCTTTGCAGCTGCGCCGCACGTGGACATCGATTCCGACAAAGCGGCCCTGCAAAGAGTTGCCGATGAAGTCGCGAAGCGGAATCTTGTCATCGGCTCGCTGGTAGCCCCGGTGTGGGGACCGACCGGCGGGGGATCCGCAATGGGATCCCAGGAAGAGCGGGAGAGATTTCTGAGTCAAGTCCGGAAAGCCTGCCGCATGGGACAGACATTCCGCGAATTGGGGATTCGCAGCTATGGCGTGATTCGCATTGATTCTGCAACCAGCCCCGAGGCGTGGGCCGAGGATCCGGCTGGAAATACAAAGAAAATAGCGGATACGTTTCGTGAGGCTTGTAAGATCGCCGAGGATCACGGTGAAAGGCTCGCGGCCGAGGGTGAAATCTGCTGGGGTGGCATGCACGGATGGAAACACATGGTCACCCTGCTTGAAATGGTGGGGCGTCCGCAGACTTTGGGATTTCAGGCGGACATGGCTCACACGTTGCTCTATACACTTGGCTACAACGCCCCCGAAGATCGGTTGTTGCCCGAGAATTTCGATTGGTCCGACAACGACACGCTCATGCGGGCGCTTGGGGCTCTCACCGATGCGTTGCGTCCGTGGACAATCGATTTTCATGTCGCTCAAAACGATGGAACGGTGTTTGGAGCGGGATCCCACGACAAGACCGGCCGACACTGCCAGGCCAGGGATCCGAACGGGAAAATGGATATCGTGGCCGTTGCAGGTCTCTGGATGCGAGATGCGAGCGGCGAGCCCACCCGCGCTTTTCAACACATGTGCTGGGATGGTTGCATGTTTCCCAATGCTGTCATGATGGCTTCGCAGACTTGGCGGGATATTCTGCAGACCATGATCTCGGTGCGCAACGCTCACGGTTGGAATTGAATTGAAGGCGAGCGGCTGTGCTTCCCGGGACTCTATGCTCGCGCTGCCGGCTGGAGCTTGCCGTTGCTGGAAATTCGCCAATTTGCCGACGAGATGCGCCACCGGTTTGAGAACCACCAGTGCACGGATCACTCAACGAACATTGCAAATCTCACGGTAGCGCAGGCGTATTCCGTCCAGGACGAGTTTGTCGCTGCACGCGTGAGGGACGGCGCGAAGATTGTCGGTTGGAAGGTAGGGTGCACCAGCCCCGCAATCCGCAAGCAGTTTGGATTATCGCAACCGATTTCGGGCAAACTGCTTGAGCCCGACATTTTCGCTTCAGGAATCAATTTGAATTCCACGCGCTTTGTGGAATGCGCTGTCGAGCCCGAACTGGTCTTCCGTTTGGGTGAAAGTCTGGCAGGCGAAATTGATGACGAACGTGTCCTTGGTTCTCTTGCTAGTGTCTGCGCCGGCATTGAGCTTCACAATTACCATTTTTGGCTGGGCTATCCGACCGTTCAGGAATTGATCGCCTCAAATGGCATTCATGCTGGTCTCGTCCTGTCGGATTTCCAATCTCTGCCTCAAGAATGGGACTCGGAATCTGAAAGAGTGTCGATCCTGGTGAATGACCAGGTGCAAGCCTCCGCCACTTCCAAAGAGATTATGGGCGGTCCGCTGCGCTCGATCGAGTGGCTGGCGAAGCACGCCGCGGAGCGGGGACAGCCACTGCGTGCCGGCGACCTTGTGATTCCGGGATCAGCGGTAGAACTGGTGCGTGTCAAGGCCGGTGACGCGATTGAAGCGCGGTTCGAACGGCTGGGGTCCTGCAAAGCTTGCCTGACTTAAACTAAGCAGCCTTATGCCATCGCCTCAGTCGATTGCTTGATGACGTCAACTGTCCGATCCTCACGGTGTTTGTAGCTGGCCTTCACAAACTCGAAGAAAAGCGGATGCGGCTCCAGCGGCTTGGACTTGAACTCGGGATGGAACTGGCAGCCCAGGAAATAGGGGTGCCCCGGAATCTCCACAATCTCCACGTAGGTCAGGTCGGGCGTGCTGCCGCTGATGCGCAATCCCGCGCCTGTCAGCAGCGCTTCGTATTCGCGGTTGAACTCATAACGGTGCCGGTGCCGCTCGCTGATCTCCGTCGCGCCGCCGTAAGCCCGCGAGGCCAGCGATTCCGGCTGCATGTTGCAGGTCCAGGCGCCCAGACGCATGGTTCCGCCCATCTCTTCGACGCCCAGCAGTTCTCGCAGCTTGTAAATAATGCGGTGCGGCGTAGCCGGGTCGAACTCGCTTGAATTCGCGTCCTTTAGCCCGCACACGTTGCGCGCAAATTCGATGCACGCCGTCTGCATGCCCAGGCAAATCCCAAAGTACGGCACGTTCTTCTCGCGCGCATAGCGGATGGCGTTCAGCATTCCTTCCACGCCGCGCTTCCCGAAGCCGCCGGGAACCAGAATGCCGTCGAAGTTCTCAAGCTGTGCTTCATAGCTGCGGTCCTCGGGCGACTTCGATTCCAAGCCCTCGGCCTCCAGCCAGGTGACTTTCAGCTTAAGATTCTGCGCAATCGCGCCATGGGTCAGCGCTTCTTTCAGCGATTTGTAGCTGTCCTCGTACTCCACATACTTTCCCACAATGGCAATGGAGACTTCGTCCCTGGGGTGGTGGACGCGATCGACGAGTGCCCGCCACGCGCCCAACTCGGCTGCGGGCGCTTCCTTATGCAGGTACCTCAGGATGAGTTCGTCTACACCCTCATGCGCAAACCCCAGCGGAACTTCGTAAATGGAGTTGACCGTGGTGGCGGCGATCACGGCTTTTTCTTCGACGTTGCAGAAAGCGGCAATTTTCTGCTTGATATCGTGGTTAAGCGGGCGATCGCACCGGCACATCAGCACGTCGGCCTGGATGCCGATCGAGAGCAGCTCTTTTACCGAGTGCTGGGTGGGCTTGGTTTTCAGTTCCTGCGCGGCCACAATCCACGGCACCAGCGTCAAATGGACAAACACCGTGTTCTCGCGCCCCAGCTCCTGGCGCATCTGGCGGATGGCTTCGAGAAAGGGCAGAGATTCGATATCGCCCACCGTTCCGCCAATCTCAACGATCGTGACATCCGCGCCGTTCGCCGCCACTTTGCGCATGGCGTTTTTAATCTCGTTGGTCACGTGCGGGATCACCTGCACGGTCTTGCCCAGGTAGTCGCCACGCCGCTCCTTCAGGATGATCTGCTCGTAAATGCGGCCCGTGGTCAGGTTGTTATCGCGCGAGAGCGGTGCGTGGGTGAAGCGTTCATAGTGGCCGAGATCGAGGTCGGTTTCCGCGCCGTCGTCGGTCACAAACACCTCGCCGTGCTGGAAGGGCGACATGGTGCCCGGATCCACATTCAGGTACGGGTCGAACTTCATCATGTTCACCCGCAGGCCGCGGCTTTCCAGCAGACAGCCGATGGAAGCTGCGGCCAGCCCCTTGCCTAAACTGGACACAACTCCGCCCGTCACAAAGACATACTTTGCCGACATCAATGCACTCTCACGATTTGAAGGTTGGGTTTGGCCGTACTGGAGGGGCACAGTCAAGTATGACAGAGATCGCGCCTCTGGCAAAATGAAAATCTGCAGCGGCAGCAGAGGTTTTTCAGGCTGCACCGGCGTTGCGGCCCCGGCCCGGTCCAGCTAGGATGGCAGTTTGGAGGAGTCCGCATGCCTGAACTTGCCCGCCGAAGGCTGGGCCGGATCGGCCCGGAAGTTTTCCCCATCGCCCTCGGCTGCATGGGAATGAGCGGAGTTTACGGCGCCGCGGACGAGGTGGAATCCATCGCCACCATCCATGCGGCTATGGACGCTGGCGTCAATTTGATCGATACTGGCGACTTTTACGGCATGGGCCACAACGAAATGCTGGTGGGCAGGGCGCTGGGTTCGCGTCGCAGCCAGGTTCTGCTCTCGGTCAAGTTTGGCGCTCAGCGCGGTCCGGACGGGTCGTGGATGGGCTATGACGCCCGGCCCGCGGCGGTGAAAACGTGGCTGGCCTACTCGCTTAGGCGCCTGGGAACGGACTACGTCGACATCTATCGTCCGGCGCGCCTCGATCCCGCCGTGCCCATCGAGGATACGGTCGGCGCCATCGCCGATATGGTTAAAGCCGGTTACGTCCGCCAAATTGGGCTGTCGGAGGTGGGAGCGGAAACCATTCGCCGCGCCGCGCAAGTTCACCCCATCGTCGATCTGCAGATTGAGTATTCGCTGATCAGCCGCGGTCCTGAGACACACATATTTCCGGTTCTCGACGAGTTGGGCATTGCCGCCACGGCGTACGGCGTACTGTCGCGCGGCCTGCTCTCGGGGTCTCAACCGGCTGAACGGGGCGACGCACGCGTCCATTTTCCGCGATTCCAGGGAGGCAACTTCGAGCGCAATCGCGAGATTGCCAATCGTCTCCGTGAGATGGCGACCGGCAACGGTATTACGCCGGCGCAGTTGGCCATCGCCTGGGTGCTGGCCAAACGCGAGTCAGCGATTCCGGTGATTGGCGCGCGCACCCGGCATCAGTTCAGGGAAAGTCTGGCCGCCGCGGACGTGAAACTCAGCGCCACGGATTTGTCGCAGATTGAAGCCGTCATCTCGACCCAGGCCGTCGCAGGCAGCCGCTACGGAGAAGAGCAGATGCGCGTTCTCGACAGCGAAAAATAAACGGGCGCGGCAATTGCACCGCGCCCGCCTTTCTTCGTGTCTTATTTCCTTGTCCATGCCTGTTAGAAGTTCAACGTGACCTTCGCGGTCAGGGCCCGCGGCGTCACGTAGTGCGTACCGCTGAACGTGGACAGGAAGTTATACAGGGCGTATTTGTTGGTTACATTGATGGCCGTCACCTGCAGATCGAGCTTGTAGCGGTCGGCGTGGAAGATGTTGTTCTTTCCCACGTTCACGTCAAACAGGTTGCGCGGGGCCACGCGCGGCGGGTTGTGGTCGTTGTCGCCGGTACCGGGTGCGGGGACTTTGAGCAGCCTGGAGCTAAGCTGGTTGGCCTGGCACTCGTAATAGGGCGTTCCGGGAACGAGTGTGCCGATCTGGTGGGTCGGCGTTGCAACATCCCCGTTGCAGACGAGCCCGGACTGAAACTCTTCGTCGGCGGTGAGGGGCAGGTAGGTGGCCTGGCCAGTCAATGGATTACTGCCCGCCGGGACGTTGTTGTCCACCAGCAATACGGCGGGCTGGCCAGCGATCATGGCCGGCGCGCCATCGACATTAAACGAACTGTTGGCGCAGGCGCTGTTGGGATCGGTCGGGCTATAGCAGGGTGTCGATCCGGCCACCAGGCCCGAGTCGTAGCGCCAGTTCATGCCGCCCCAGATGCCGCCGATAAACTTGCCGCCGGGCAGCGTGTACTGCACGTGCGTATTTTCGTTGAATCTTTCGTCGTGGTCGATGCGAAAAGGATACTCCGTGCCCGGACTCACACCGCTGGTTGCACCCGCGCCCGCGATCTGCGGCCCGTAAAACCGGGCCGCGACGGAAGACGCATCGAAGTACGCGCTGAAGTTATGCACCACTGGAACCTCGGCGTGCAGCGCATAACCGGGGATCTTGGAGTTATGCCAGTCGATGGGGAACGTGATCGGCGTGTTGCCGAACACGCTGAAATCGAAAGCATTGTGCGTGTACTTCCAGATATACTCGCCACTGGCAATAAAGTGCTTTCCAAATGCCTGCTGCACGCTGGCGTGGAACTCATTGCGGAAGCCCGGTTGCAGCGTTCCCTGAACGTAATTGCCAGTTACGGGATTGGTTTGGCAGCCCAGCAGCGGGGCAAGCACAGCGTCGGAACAGCCCTGGCTCGACAGCACCAGGTTCTCATTGAACGGCGTTTCCAGGGTGCGGGCGTAGGAGATGCTAAGCACCGTGGTAGTCGGCTTGATGGCGTAGGCCACACCCAGCCGCGGCTCGGCCTGGCCCTGATCTGCCAATCCGTTGTATTTGTCGCCGCGGACGCCCAGGTTCAGCTTCCAATTGCCGAGCGTGACGTTATCCTCGATGTAGAGGGCCAGCTCCTTCACATCCGTGTGGCCAAACCATGTATAGTCCATGCCGCCGCGGGTCAGGTCGTACGGCGCCAGCACGGAAAGGTAATTTCCGTTGGCCGTGGTGTTGCCGCTGCACACCGGCGTCCCGGAGGTGCTTGCGTAGCCATACATCGGGTAACCATACGTGGAGTCCGTAGGCACGTCGTCTACGCAGGGCGCGTTGTAGAGATTATCTACGATCCCCAGATTGTCGTGCTCGCGCAGGAAGAACTGTTCGTATTGCACGCCGGCCAGCACGTTTTGATGCTTGTGCACGTAGGTGAAGTCAATGTGGCTGCCGGTGTTGGTGAGTGTGCGGTACTGCGAAATGGACGAGGTTTGCAGGTTCTCCGGCCCGAGATCGGCCAGCGGATCATTACTCGGATAATAGTTGTAGCCGTCGCGCCGAACATAGGCGGTCCAGTTCAGCACCGCATGCTGGCTGATGATCCGCGTATACGTCGGAGCAATATTGTAGGTTCCGATTTTGGAGCGCTGATCGGTGTTGCCCACAGTTGCCAGCGTGGGGCTGGTGCTGGTTCCATTGTTCACGCCGCTGGTGAGCACATTCTGCACATTCTCGTTAAAAAACGCATTGGGCGTCTGGAACCAGGAACGGCTGTAATTCATATCCAGGTGGATGGAGTCTTTCGACGTGAACGAGTAATCGATGCGGTCGAAAACATTTTGCTCGTTGCCCTTATCGTGGAAAACGGTAAACTCCGGCGGATCGAGGAAGCGCCCGGTGTTCAGGCCGTCCACCTCAACAAAATTGCCCCATTTCTGCCCGCCCTTCGACAGCGTAAAGCCTTCCGTCGCGGTGCCAAAGCTCCCGTAGGAGGCGTAAATATTGCCCGTCGGCGTGCTAATACCCTCGCCGGAGCGCGTGGTGGCCACAATCACCAGGCTGGTCTTGTCGCCGTACTGTGCCGGCGGCGCGCCTTCAATCACTTCCAGGGACTGCACTGCATTCGTGGGTAGCTGGTTCGAGAAAACCTTGCTCTGCTGGTCGGTGATGGGCTCGCCATCGATGGAAAAGGAATTGGAAGCGTGGTCGCCCAGACCGTGAAACAGTCCATTCGAATCGGCCGCCACGCCGGGGGTAGTTTCCGTCACCAGCGCACTCAACCCGGAGGAATTGCTTTCGAGAGGCACGGTGTTGAACAGGTCGCGGTCGATATCGGTGTGATAGGTTGACGTATCTTCCACCATGGGTCCCTGCGACTGTACGGTCACCGTCTGACTGGCCCCAGCAATGCCAAGGACCAAATCCGCATTCACCGGCACCATTGCATCCACGTTTGTTGTCTGGGCAGCCTGCGAAAAGCCTTTGGCCGTCGCTTCCAGGCGATAGGGATTGAACGGAACGTTGGAGAACGTGAATTGGCCGCTGGCGTCGGTCGTGGCAGTCCGCTTGTAGCCGCTTACCGAGTTGCTGATGGTCACAGTGGCGCCGGGAATGACTGCTCCGCTGGGATCCTTGACTGTGCCCTGGATGGTTCCTGCGCTGTTCTGCCCATGAGCAGAAAGTCCGGCCCAGGCGAAGAAGAACAACAGGGAAAGGCGCGCAATTGCGCCGCGATGAAACAACATGAGAAGACTCTCCTGGTGATGAATGGCTGATAATGCGGGATGTCGGCCACCCCTACACAAGGGCGGCGGCAGCTCTGCATGGTCGGCGTTCGCCCCGTCCTGAACCGCTCGAAAGAGTGTGTACCACCTCATCGCGATGGAGAGGGGTATGAGCAGAAGGAAGTGGGCTACGCCGCGAGGAGAGAGGGAGGAGGGCGCGTGAAGAGCTGTGGATGCCAATAGCGGACGATCGACTTAGGCTTGGCCACCGGGGCCGAAAATCCCAGTGGAACCAGAATCACGACGGCCACCGGAGCGGCAACCGGAGCGGCCGTATGCATCACAACGCAAAGAGCGCAATGGTCGGCGTCGCTGGGGTGCTGGTGCGTGTGCGGCACCTGCATCACCGCCAGCAGAGCCACCAGAACCAGACACACAATCAGCCCCGACCGGGATGAAACCAGCTTGCGGAGGGACCGGAGATGAGTCTTGAAGTCCATTGAACAGCGCTGTACGTCTTGGGAAAATAAGGGCCTAAGGTAAATGGACGTGCCAGGACGCGGTAAAGTTGCACAGATTGCGGAATTTACCTGAAAACAGCCGCCAACCCTCGTTGCCTCACGCTTCGTCTAAAATTGTGGCGCCATGATGAATGCTTTCTTGAAGACACGGCGTTTGCCTGCAAGCGCGCCGACGTTCCTGTTCCTCGGCGCGGCATTCGTGCTGTCCGCGGCCAGTGCCCCCGGCATCTTTGCCCAGAGCAGCCCAGGCCAGACGGTGGAGCTGCAGCCGCCCCCCTCGCAGGAAACCGTGCCGCAGCAGGACGGAACTCCGCTGCCCCTCAAGCCCGATCTGCCCGGCATGCACCACAACCACCGCCTCATCCTCAAAGACGGAACCTACCAGCTTGTCCGCGAGTACGAAATCGTCGGCGATCGCGTGAAATATCTGTCTGAGGAGCGCTCCGACTGGGAAGAGATGCCGGCCAGCCTGGTCGACTGGGACGCAACCCGGAAGTGGGAACAGGCCCATCAGGACACTGGGCAGGTCTCCCCAGGCATGCAGGAAGCCGAGGAAGTGGATAAGGAAGAGACAGAGGCGCGCGACGAGCAGAGAGCGCGCACTCCCACCGTTTCCCCAGGCCTCAACCTTCCCGACCAGGATGGCGTCTTCGTGCTCGACACCTATCACGGCACTCCCGAACTGGTGGAATTGCCCGCCACCGATATCAGTCTTGACCGGCGCGAAAAGCATGGCCTTGGCGTGCTTAACCCCATGGCCGGGCAGACCGCGGACATGGAGCTCGAAGGTGCGCATGCCCGCATCCATCTGCACGTGAACGATCCCGCCATCTATCTGTCCCTGGCTGCTCCGGACGATAATCGCGAGATGCTGGGCCACGCCATTACCGTGAACACCTCGACGGCCAAAGCCGTAAACGGCCCTCCCGGAGCGCACTCGGCGCAGTCGGGCTTCGCGATTGTGAAAGTCGATGAGCGCAACGCGGTGCGGATCGTGGGCGCGGTTCACCTGAATCGCGACGGCAGCATCGCGCAAAACGAAAACGTGATCTCCGCCAAGGGTCAGACACTGACCGGCAAGCACTGGCTCGTCATCAAGCCCGATCAGCCGCTGGAGATTGGGGAATATGCGCTGGTAGAGATTATTTCGCCCACCGAGATCAGCCCGACCGTCTGGGACTTCCGCGTGGACCCCACCAAAGGCGACAACCCCGGCTCCCTAACGCCCATTCTCAAGCCGGTGGATTCAAGATAAAGGCTGCACTCAGGCTGCTCTGGATTTCTCCCGCCGGCCGCTCACCGCAAAGTAGACGAGGAACAGCAATGCTCCGCCGGCGCTCAGCAGCGCGTCCATGCCCGGCATGCCGCGCGGTCCCCACAGCGCGTAGCCTCGCCCATCGACGAATGACATATACGCCACCGGCAGGTTGCCCAGCGAGTTGATGATGGCGTAGCGCGAGCTGCCGCTCTTGCCCGAGCCCCCTAGAAACTCCAGGGCCACGGCGGTAAACAGCGCATAGCCAATGCCGATGGTAAAGAGAAACAGCACCGTGCCCGCGAAGTAAACGGCGGGCCGCAGCGGGCCGAAGGCGAGAATCGCCAACGTTCCGGCATTCGCTAATCCCGCCAGCAGAAACGCAATCGGCGCTCGCACCTTGACCGGGATGAGGGCCGCCAGGAGCGCGCCGGCCGCCGTCAGCAGCGCGCCACCGGCGCCGTTGACCCACGCCACCTGCGCACCGCTCACGTGATAGTCGCGCGCCAGTCCCGGCAGCAGCCCGATCATGGCGCCGCTCGAAAACGGAGCCGTAATCAGCAGCGTGTAAGGAATCGCCTTCCAACGAAGGAATGTCGATTTGAATTCGCTCCAGATACGCGCCGCTGTTACCCGTGGACTCTGCTCACTCAGGACGGTCTGAGCAGGAGCGGCCAGTGCAGCCAGCCCGGGCAGTGTAATCAGGGCGGCGACGATCCAGCCCAATTGTCCGAGCTTCAACCGCGGCGCCAGCGTAACCAGCAGAAACACAGTCATCGCGCCGAACCCCAGCGAGCCGCACTGGTAAAAGCTTCCGGCGCGGCGGCGGTTGGTCTCGTCGCGCAGCGTGCCCATCATGCCGCCGCATGCGGCCGCCACCACCACCCCCAGACAAGCGCCCAGAAACAGCATCCACACCGTACCCGGAGCGGAGAGACGCCTCAGGTTAAAAGCCACCAGAAACACGATCGCCGCGGCTCCGGCTGAAGCCATCAGCCAGGCACGCCGCCGCATCCAGAAGTCCGTGATCGGGCTCCACAGAAAATAGATGGCGTGGGGAAGCGAGAGCAGGGCGATGATACTGGCCGCGCGTGCGGGATCGACACCTGCGTTGCGCAGCAGGAACGAAAGTGCCCCGTCCACCAGCCCCAGGGCAACCACTGCCTCCGGCGCAATGAGGAAAGCAAACAGCCAGGGGCGCTCGGCCGGTTTCGATGGAAGCTCGCTCAACATCGGCGCGCACTCTGCCGGTTGCATGAGCTAGGGTAGCATGGGCCAAAGAGCAGCGAGTCAGCAGGTTAGCGAGTTGGCGCCGGAAGCGCGAACGCCCCACCCTGGCGCGGCTTGCTGCAAAAGCGTTGCATGCCAAAACCTCACGCGCAAAAAACCGAGACCTAAACCAGCGTCAGCGCAGCCGTTCCCTTACGCCTCGGAATGAAATGATCGGCGCGCGACGCGATGGCCAGCTTTTCGCGGCTCAGCAGGTTCCGCATCTTGATGCGCGCGTGTTCGGCCCACGGTCCGTGGTGATCGAGCCTGGTATAAGCGTGCCAGTGGCGCAGTGCCGCGCGCGGCTGCCCCTTGCGCTCGAAGGCCAGCGCCAGGTTGTAATGGGCGTCAGCGTAGCCAGGCGATAGCGCGATGGCCTGGCGGTAGGCGGCAATCGATTCGTCTGGCCGGTCAAGCTCGTCTAATACATTTCCCAGATCGAAGTAAGCCAATACGTAACCTGGACTGGCCGCGGTCGCCCTTCGATAGCACTCCTCCGCCCGCGAGAATTCGCGCAGATGGAAATAGATGGTGCCCAGGTTGATGGCCGCAGCAGCGTACTGTGGATCGAGAAGGAGAATCTCCGCGTAGAGCGCGATGGCGCCCTGCTTGTCGCCGGCCTCCTCGGCCTGCACGGCAGCTTGAAAGCTGGCCTGAATCTGTTCTGGAATTCTGCATGGGCCGGACCGCCGCATTGGCGCCGGC
This sequence comes from uncultured Acidobacteriaceae bacterium, assembly GCA_963725975.1. Taxonomy (GTDB): domain Bacteria; phylum Acidobacteriota; class Terriglobia; order Terriglobales; family Acidobacteriaceae; genus Telmatobacter. The sequence goes on from CAVSBA010000006.1 coordinate 81,499, forward strand.
TCGGACGCAGGGGACGGCCGCCCCCACTCTCCCGCCTTATCGAAATCGAACAGCAACTGCCGGCGGATGGGGTCCATCATCTCCCCGCCATGCCGGAACGCAATCCGGGTTCCAGTGCGCACCACGCGCGCCTCCAGCAGCGGGTTGGCCATCCCGGCCACGGCCTTCATGGCCAGAATCGAGTCGCGAATGGAGGCGGCCGACACAGCCTCTGCGCGCAGCACACGAAGCGTACGCAGTTGTCCCAGGTCCTGAAACGTGTAGCTCTGCTGTTGGGGAATTAATCCGGCGCGTTCCCAGCCTTGCAATTGATGGGAACGAATCTGCAAGATGCGCAAAACGTCCTGACGGCTGTAATTGCCCACTGCCAACGCTCCCGCAAGTTGTCCATGGACTCGGTTACGCATGAAGGAGAAAATCGTCCTGCTGCGATTATGCCAAGAGTGGGCGTGGATAACAGGACCGGAACCACAGGCGCCAACAGAAACTCGTGGATAACCGGTGCTCAAAGCCGGCGCTCTGCTGATTTTGCCGATCTGGAATGAGCGTGGTCGCCCAAGCAAGGTCCCGCAGGAACAACTGCACGCTTTGATTGTCACTGGGAAATGGCTGGAACTCGTGGAGCCGACGGTCAGACTTGAACTGACGACCTGCTGATTACGAATCAGCTGCTCTACCAACTGAGCTACGTCGGCCTAAGATCGGCGCGGGGCGCGCAATCTGCTCCCTCGATTGTATCTTTCGGGGTGTGGAAGGTAAAGTTATTCGGTACGAGCTTTACGCGAGAGCGCTTGCCTTTCGTGCTCCTTAGGTGAACCATGTCGATCATGGCCCAGACCGTTCAGCTGGCGTTCCGCATAGCCCTCGTGTGGGCAGCCGGTTTCCTGCTGGCGGTTGCAGTGCGTGCCCTGTTGCCGGACAAGACCGGGTTTAACCTCTTCGGCAGCAATGGCCCTGTTTTTGTGCCTTACAGCCGCATGGGATTTTGGACCTGTCTGCTGGCTGCCGTCACCGTAACAGCGCTGGTGGTCATCCGCGCCATGCTGGTCGACTTCGGCCTGCGGCAGATGCACTGAGGATCGACAACGCATGTTTGGAAATGCTGCAGACGAATGGCGCGCTCTCACCGGGCATTACCGCTCCATGGTGGATGGGGAACTGCTGGAGCTGGCTGACGACTTCAACAACCTCACCGCAACGGCACAGCAGGCTTTGCGCGACGAGATGCGGCTGCGCAAACTCGGCGACCCGCAGGCGCCGGCTGCGACGCGAGCGTTCCGGCCCGCGCCCATTCCTCCACCGGCTGTTCCGCCTGCAGCGAGCGACTCCCGGGATCGTGCTGCGCTTGCCTTCGGCGCTCGTCCGCCGGAGCCTGTCGCGAGCGCGGCTGCGCCGCCCACGGCCACCGGTCCCGTCGAGTACACATGGAAGACGCTGCTTTGCACCTGTGACAGCGACGAGCAGGCCTGGCAGATCCACGAAATGCTGCGGCGCGCGGGCGTCGATAGCTGGATCGAGGGCCCCGGCACCTACGCCAACTCCTCAGGGTCGCAGGAGGGGAGCTTCGATACCGGAAGCCGTCGCATAATGGTCGCCGCCGATCAACTGGACGAGGCTCGCGTCCTTGCGGAGCAACCTGTCCCTGCGGACATTGTCGAGCAATCCAAAATCTCTCCGCCGGAATACGAGCCGCCTGTCTGTCCCCGCTGCGGCGCAGCAGACCCCTTGCTCGAAGATGTGGACCCTGTGAACGCCTGGAAATGCGAGGCCTGCGGCATGGAATGGAGCGATCCTGAACCTGAGTCGGACGATGGAATGGGGCCCGTGCCGAAAAGGAGCTAAAAACGGAAAGAGCCGCCCGGCAACAGGGCAGCTCTTTCCTCAGGGAGAATAGTTCCTGCGGAGGCAAAACCGCCGAAACTTTCTGGCTGCATACTAGGATCGAGGGAAGGCGGTGTCAAGGATAATGTTTTGCATAAATAAATTGTTTATATTGAATAATTTACAAAGCAGTCTGCAAAGTGCTGGCAGTGGCGATATTCTCCGTTTGTTCTCCTTTTGTTCTTAGGGATTTACGGTTATTTCGCCGGGTTTTTTCAGGTTAAGGGCCTCTTTTCCACAGGCTTGGCTCGGGATTAACCTTCCTGGTTCTTCCCCTCGACAGCTTGTGGTTTCTCGACCCAGGGCTCTCGTAGATCCAGACTGATAAACTCTTCGTCGTAGACAGACGACGCCGGTTTGCCATGGGCGACGCGCCATAGTGCCCGGCCCCCGCCCAGGAAGAATCCCAGAGATAGTGCGGTGAGGGAGCCAACGATCACGATGCCGGCAATGCCCAGCAGCAGCTTGCTGGTCCTCTGCACCTCCGACTCGCCCGACTGCGGCATCTTGGTGATGTCCGCCTCGTAGTGCACCATCTCCAAAAGTTGATGGCTCTCGTCGGGAATCGCATCGCCGCTTACCAGCGCGACCAGGACGCCGCTGCGCCGCACCTCGAGCGATGCCTGGTCGGAATCCGTCAACGCCTTGGTCCATGGCGGCTGCGCTTTGCTGCCCGCCTGGATGTAGTCGCGAATCGCCTTCTCCTGCACCATCGCGATCTGCGGCGTCGGGTATTCAATAATGGTGAGCGTCGCCGGCCCCGAGCTCAGCGAATAGTTCGCCGTCACCGTCTCCGCGCCCATGTTGAAGTTCACAAGTCCCGGAGGCAGCACGCCATCTCCGCCCACGTAGCCCGCAGGTCCCTCGGCGTAATGCGTCGTCTGGTGGTCCAGATTGGCCTCTGGCAGAAACACCAGTATTGGCGGAGCCAGCGCGCGGTTGCCAACGGGCACGGGAAGATGCGCGGCAATCGAGCGCAGCTCACCGGCCGTCATCGGTCCCACCCGCGAGTAGTGCGCATCCACCACCGTGTCGCCCTTCCAAAAGAGCACGCGGTCGTGATCTGAAGTGGCTCCGGTCCCGATATCTTCTTTCGGCCATCCATTCTGCCGGTAGTAGGAATAAGCGCCGTATGCCCCGCTGGTATCCTCAAAGCGCAGCGCGCGCAGCGTGACGGTTTCGCCGGCATCGCGCTTGTAGGTCGCAATCTCGCCAAAGGAAAAGTCGTATTCCTTGAGCGCCGCCGTGCTGGCCGGGTCCACGGTTGCAGGATCCGTGGTCAGCGTCGGCTGGCCGGACTGCACCCAGCCGTCGAAGGCGGCGGGCAGCAGCGGCTTGGGCGCGGGCGGAAGCTGAATGGTGGTGACTGCGGACGTGTGCTGATCGCCAGGGCCGGTTGCGGCTTTGGCTGGCGCCGCCTGCGCGACTGCAAGCGAAGCGCCGCAGGCCAGTACCGCCGAACCCAATAAGATTGCCAACTTACGCATGAATCGCAAAAGCTCCGCCCGTGAGCAATCTGTGCCCACTCATTAAGGGTACACGCCGCGCTCGGCAGCAGGCATTTTCTCAACTGCAGATGATTTGACTCCCTACGCTGCGCTCCGGTCACTCCGGGTGGGTCTTGAGCGGCTACTGACTGGCTACGGCAAGCGCGATTCGCCGGCAGCATGGTTGTGAGTCACCGTGGGGGGAAACACGCGCAGCCGTTCCACGCGGTGATCGGTGGCGGCGATGACTTCAATGCGCAGCCCCGGCTCTTCGAGCACCAGCACCTCGCCGGGCAGCGGGATGCGGCCCTCGATCTCGCTCACCAGTCCGCCCAGCGTGGCCGCCTCGTAGTCGTGGCTCAGTTCCACCGGCTCGCCAATCAGGTCGCCAAGCTGATCGGAAGGGAAGCTGCCCGGGACCAGCCATGCGCCCGAGGGCTCGCGCTGCGGCTCCTCGGCGGGAAAATCGGGCTCATGCTCGTCGCGAATGTCGCCCACAATCTCTTCGAGCAGGTTCTCGATGGTCACCAAGCCGGCCACGCTGCCATACTCGTCCACCACCATGCACAAGTGTTGCTTTTCGCGCTGCATCTCGCGCAACAGCTCGTAACCGCGCTTGGTTTCGGGCACGAAGACCGCGGGGCGCTGGATGCTGGCCACGGTGCGGGTCAGCGCCTCCAGGTCCGTAATCTGGAGCAGGTCATGGGCAAAGGCGATGCCGGTTACGTTATCGAGCGTAGCGGCATAGACGGGAACGCGCGAGTAATTGTGCTCGCGCAACAGCTCAAGGAATTTTTCCAACGTAAGTTCGGCGGGAACGGCGAAGATCTCCGGCCGCGGCGTCATGAGCTCGCGCACCAGCTTATCGCCGAATTCGACAGCCGAGCGCACCAGCTCGCGGTCACTTTTTTCCAGGATGCCTTCTTCCTCGCCGGCCTCGATCAGCGCGTCTACGTCCGCGGCCGGCTCCTCGTCTGTGCCTGCCGGACGCTCGGCCAGCGCCGCCACTGAAAAGAAGAAGCGGACAAAGACGGTGATGGGGGTAGCCATCCAGAGCAGCAGCCGGATGGGCCACAAGAGGCGCACCGCCCACAGCCCGCGGGTGCGATTGAAAAGCAGGGAAGGGAGCAAATGATTGCAGAAGGCGATGATCAGGACCAGCGCCATCACGGCTTCCGCAACCTCTTCCTGGCGATGGCCCAGCGGCTGCAGAAACAGCGCGGCCGCAAAGAGAAGCGCGATGGCAACCAGGGCGAGCTGCTGCAGCACGGCTGCGCACAGCGCGGCATGATCGCGGTTGAGGCCGATGTGGGGCTCGATCCGCTCTTCCCACACGTCGAGATTTTCCTGCACCTCACGGCTGAGGATCTTGCCGAACTCCGCGTAGATGCTCGTCATGTACGCAGCCAGCGTCTCGACGAGGATGAGCAGGAAGATGGCGAGGGCGATCATGGAGCACCTGCGGCGCGGTGGAGCTTGGGATCAGCTTGCCGGCCCGAACGTTCAATCAGCCCAACCGGCAGCCCCAGGCGCTTGCGCAGGAGCCGCTCCCGCCGCTCCATCGCGCCGTTGTCCGTTTCGTGGTCATATCCGGCCAGATGCAGCAGCCCGTGCAGCGTCAACACCTTCAACTCCGTGCCCAGGGAGTGGCCGCACGCAGCGGCTTGCCGCCTTGCCGTGGGCACGCTGATGGCCAGATCGCCGGCAATCTTCTCCGGGCCAACCGCTTGGGCAGGAAACGACAGAACATCGGTCGACTTGTTCTTGCCGCGGAATTTCCGGTTGAGTTTGCGAATTGCGGGGTCTGACGTGAGCAGGACAGAAACCTGTCCACGCAGGCGAACCGCGGCCTGGGCCTGGCGCAGAAAGTTGTTGAGGCTGCGCAGGGATGGAAGGCGGGCGGCCGGAGATTTCGACGCAGAAGAGCGCGACTGCGGGTCAGGATCCAGGTTTGGCTCTAGATGTGGATCGACAAGAATCATCGTGCGCGGAGCCGCTCAGCAGCGCGGCACCGGGTCTACTGCGATGATACGCGAAGCGGGCGTGCCGACGGTCGTGGTCTCCCGCCCTTGCGCCGAAAACTAGGTGCAAGGGCGGGGCACGGAACCAAATGCTTACTGCGGTTTGGGCGATGTGGCTGCGGCATCTTGTTCGCGCTGTTCGCGCGCGGGCTGGCCGGCCGGCATACCGCCTTCGAGCGGCAGCTCCCGCTGCTGCGGCTTGCTCTCGTAGGCGCGCACAATGCGCTGCACCAGCGCGTGACGAACCACATCGCCCTCCTCGAAGTGGCAGAAGTGGATGCCCTCGACGCCGTTGAGCACGTTGATGGCGTCCACCAGCCCCGATTTGCGCGGGTTGGGCAGGTCGATCTGCGTGATGTCGCCGGTGATGACCGCCTTGGAGTTGTTGCCCAGGCGGGTGAGGAACATCTTCATCTGTTCGACGGTGGTGTTCTGCGCCTCGTCCATGATGATGAACGCGTCGTTGAGGGTGCGGCCGCGCATAAAGGCCAGCGGCGCCACCTCGATCACGTTCTTCTCCAGCATCTTGTCCACCTTCTCGGGATCGAGCAGGTCATAGAGCGCGTCGTAGAGCGGGCGCAGGTAGGGATCGACCTTTTCCTGCAGCGTGCCGGGCAAAAAGCCCAGGCGCTCGCCGGCCTCGACCGCCGGACGCACCAGCACGATGCGGCTGACGCGCTTGGCTACGATGGCCGCGACCGCCATGGCGACGGCCAGGTAGGTTTTGCCGGTTCCGGCCGGGCCAACGCCAAAGACCATATCGTTTTGCTCAATGGCTTCAACGTACTTGCGCTGGTTGACCGAACGCGGCTGCACGGTGCGCTTGATGCCCACCGAGCGCTGCTTGCCGCTGTCGGCCAGCGAACGCAGCGTGATGGCCGGATCGGTCACCACCAGGCGCAGCATCCCGTTCAGTTCTCCATTGTGTGGATTGATGCCCTGGCGTCGCAGCGCCTCGAAATCCTGAAAGATGCGCTGGACGCGGGCTACGGATTCATCTGGTCCCTGCACGTGTACGGCGTCGGAACGTAAGTCGATGCGGACGCCGAGTGAGTCTTCCATCAGCCTGAGGTTTTCATCGCGAGTCCCGAACAAAGGCTCGAGGTTGGGCGTGATCTCCAGAGCGATCTTCAAAGGATTATGTGTCCTCCCGGACGGTGTTGAAGGGTTGAGGTTGACCGCGGATGGCTGCTCAGGACGATCCGCGGCAGTACGACAACGAACGTATCGGCATTCTGTGCAGCCAGCGCGAGGATTCCCGCCCACGCTGGCGCACAGCTGGTTTTGCGGCGGTCCGGCTGCCGGCAAATTCTGGATTTGAAAAGGATTCCCGCAACGCACGGCAGAGCTCGGCCTGAATGCGGGGCTGCCTTGCGAGGGCTCGGGTTTGCGATAGCGACCAAATGCGGTATCTGCGCTTGAGAGTAGCGCGACCGGCGTATTCCGTCAATCCGCCAGTTCATTAAATTTGATTCGCCCTGTGCCTTTGCGGATTCCTCCTGCAGATAGGGAACAAGGGACCGGGAGGGCAAGGGACGAGGGACGAGGGACAAGGGACAAGGGACAAGGGACGAGGGACAAGGGACGAGGGGCCGAGAGGTGCTTTCATTACGCGCCGGCATTGACCCGTGCCCCGCGTTCCCGTAGACTAAGAAATTGCGAGGGTTGCGGCTTAGGCGGCATTCCTGCCCGCATTTAATCTCCCTGATAACAGGGCTTTTCAGACAGGAAAATCATGGCGAACCATGTATCGGCGCTCAAGCGCGCCCGGCAAACCGAGACACGTACTGAAGTAAACCGCGCCAACCGCAGCCGCGTGCGCACCAGCCTGCGGGCGCTGCGCGAGTCGCTCGTCAAGGGCGATGTGAAGGCTGCCAACGAGCAGTACCGCTCGACCGTCTCCACCCTCGACAAGAGCGTGCAGAAGGGCGTTTTGCACGCCAACACCGTATCCCGCTACAAGAGCCGGCTCAATGCACGGCTGAAGGCCCTCGCGACGGCCAAGGCGTAGCGCCCCTTTGGGCGCGTGGCGTCTCCACGACGTAGCGCAGATCTTCCCTCATCAGCACCAGGACCAGCCGGGAGAAACCCCGGCTGCTCGTTTTTTTGTGGCCAATTCAAGACGTGTGCGGCCTGTTTTTTAGGCACAGCTAAGTTAGCCGTGTCCACCGCTCGAAGGATCGGGGCCCGGAGCTGCGGATGCGTCCGAAATGCGAGGAATGAGGCGGTTACGAGGCCATGCCGCGCAGTTCCTGCTCGGCGCGGAGCCAGTCTTCCTCCTGATGCCCATCTTCGTAGCCGCGCTCGGCCCAGTACTTGCGGGCCAGCTCTGAAATCTGATCGTGGGAGGGGCCAACGCCGTTGGACCGGGTGATGGACTCCACGTTGCTGGCACCGGCCTTCTTGACCGGAGCCTTGCGGGTTTTGGATGGGGTGGACTTCTTGACGGTATCTGCCATGCGGGTATCCTCCTCGGGAGATAAGGTGGGCCAACAAACGAGCCGGCCGTCTCCTTTAGGATAGCGGAGTGGAGAGGCATGCTCAAGGGTGGACTGCGGGGCGGGAACCCAATTAGAAAAAGGTGCAGCCAAGTGACTGAAAGGGCTTGGTTTCCCAAGTCCCAAAGTTGAACCGTGGGGAACCCGAGCGCGATGGCGGGCTGGAGTAGGCTGGTTCGCTTGGCCCTTCGGTCCCTCGCTCCCCCTCCCTGGGCAATCGCCTTAACGGCATTGGAGGGTCTTTTGCACCTCATTTACATCGCCCCTACGGGGCTGGCGTCTTTTTTCGGCCCCGGTCCCCACGCTAAAGCGCGGGGCTAACAAGCATTGCGCCTACGGCGCGACGGCAAACGGAACCCCGTCCGTCAAAGAAATTCAATTCATGCGATTGCCCTGCTCCCCCTGCCCGGGTCCCAGTTTCCTTCAGCTCAGCCGCTCGAAGATGCCCGCTGCGCCCATGCCGCCGCCTACGCACATGGTCACCATGCCGTAACGCGCCTTGCGGCGTTTCATTTCCTGGAGGAGGGTTGCGGTTAGTTTAGCCCCGGTGCAGCCCAGCGGATGGCCGAGCGCAATGGCTCCGCCGTTCACGTTCACCTTGGCCGGGTCAAGGCCCAGGGCGCGGATCACGGCCAGGGCCTGCGCGGCAAAGGCTTCATTCAGCTCGATGAGTTCAATGTCGTCGAGCTTCAGCCCGGCGCGTTTGAGCGCCTTGGGAATCGCGGTGATGGGGCCGATGCCCATCTCCTCCGGCAGGCAGCCGGTGGCCGCGAACGCCAACCAGCCGGGCCAGCGGATCGAGGCCAAGCTCCTGCGCGCGCGCAGCGTCCATCAGCACCGCAGCCGCCGCTCCGTCGGAGGTTTGCGAGGAGTTGCCGGCCGTGACCGAGCCCTGCGCATGAAACGCCGGTCTGAGCTTAGCCAGCGCTTCGGCGTGAGGTGTCGGCGCGCGGGCCCTCGTCGGCAGTGAATTCTTTTTTCTCAACATGAAGCTTCCCCGGCTGCTCCATCAGGGGTCGAATTCGTCACCGGGACCGGGATCAACTCGTCGCGGAAACGGCCGGCGGCTTGCGCGGCCAGCGCTTTGTGGTGGCTGGCCAGGGCGAAGGCGTCCTGATCTTCGCGGGAAACGCCGTAATGTCGCGCCACGCGCTCGGCGGTCAGGCCCATGGTGAGCAGCGAGGCCGGGTAGTGCTCGGCCATCCAGGGATTGGGGCTGGGTTTGATGCCGCCCATGGGGATGAGGCTCATGGATTCGGCGCCGCCGGCTACCACCACCCGGCAGCCGCCGGCGCGGATGCGCTGATCGGCCTGTGCAATGGCCTCCAGGCCCGACGAGCAGAGCCGGTTCACCGTCGCGCCGGGGATTTCGACCGGCAGCCCGGCGCGCAGGATGGCCCAGCGCGCAATATTCCATCCCTGCTCGCCCTCGGGCTGCGCACAGCCCAGGATCACGTCGTCGATTTCGGCCTGGTCCAGTCCATTCACCCGGTCTAAAGCCCCGCGCAAGGCAATTGCGGCCAGGTCATCGGGGCGGGTGGTGGAAAGCGCGCCTTTAGGGGCGCGGCCTACGGGGGTGCGGACAGCGCTGACGAGAACGGCTTCGGGCATGATAGGCTCCTAAATGCAGGACGGATACGGAGATCAGAGATCAGGGGTCAGAGATCAGTATCGGCCTCAGTTTGGATGCGATGCCGTTCAGCGCCGATCCGCAAAGTAAAGCGCCGGAGACAAGAACTGACCCTGATCTCTCTTTTTACGGTTCCGGCATTTCCAGCAGCGTCCAGGCGCCATTGGCGTAGAAATGGTAGATGGTGCGGTGGTCAACGGTCGAGTCGGACAGGGCGTCGTGGTTAATGTGCGGCGGGCGGGGATCGAGGCCGGCCTGGGCTTCGTGCACATCTTCGGGGCGCGGCGGCGCCGATGGCCCAGTTGAATCCCAGGCCGGTATCGGGCGGGTGAGGCTGCAGGCGTTCAGTCTCCGGCGCTGACCCCAGCTCGAATGGCTCGTCTGCCGGGCGGCTGGCGAAAAACACCAGCAGCGAGACGGCGCCATCAGACGAGCACAATGCCGCCCAATCCGACGAGCCGGGGCGCTCAAAACTGCCATGGGCGACGTTCTCTGGCCGGTGCGCTTCGTAGGTTTGCGGAATGAGGCAGCCGCGGCGGTTGAGCTCGGTTTCGACTGACTGCGGAAGCTGGGGAAATGAGCTGACGGGCAGATGCCGGATGAGATAAGGCGTGGCATGGCCGCGGACCATGACTTGCCCCGACGTATTTAGCGGCGGCAACGTGGTCTGCGCGCCAGCGGCCGGAAGCAAGCCCGGCAGCAGCACGACCGACGCCAAAATCGCAAACTTTCCTCGATCCATTCATGCCCCGCGCCAGTCTAGCACTCGCGCCGCCCTAGGGCCTGTTCACACTACTGGGGCGGATGGCGTTGCGAGTGAAAATCGGGCCAGACGAAGCCGAGCTCGAAGGCTGTGGCGGGTCCACCGCCGAGGGCGAGAATGAAGTATGGCCCGATTTTCGCCGCAACCCTCCGGGCCGGGGCCAGTTTTCCCGATTTCCGCGTCGATCGTCGCTAGCAGACACCCGGTATGCGTCACTCCTCACTCCTTGAACTCGAAAAAACTGGCTCCCGGCGCCACCGCCCCAGGAGCGTGAGCAGGCCCTAGTTCCTTAGCGGTTTGCCGGTCTTGAGCGTGTGGGCGATCCGCTCCTGGGTTTTGCGCTCTCCGCAGAGGGAGAGAAATGCCTCCAACTCCAGGTCCAGCAGGTACTGTTCGGTCACCAGGGTGCCGGGTGTCACGCGGCCGCCGGCCAGGATGTAAGCGACCCAGCGGGCCACCTTTTGGTCGTGCTCACTGGCGTAGCCGGCTTCGCCCATGAGGAAGATGCCGGTCTCCATGGTGGCGAGCGCGCCGGTGCCGGGCGCGGGAACGCCGGCGCGCGGCTGCGGCGGGGTGTAGCCGGATTCGGCCATCGCCGCAGCCTGGGCTTTGGCGTCGAGGAGCAGCCGGTCGCGGTTCATGCTGATGCGGTCGGCGGGGGTGAGCAGGCCCATGGTGCGCGCCTCGGCGGCCGAGGTGGCCACCTTGGCCATGGCGATGAGTTCCAGCCGTGCCTTGAGCGCGGTGGCCAGCTCGGCGGATTGGGCGAAGCGCGAGGGCGGATCTTTTTGCGCGGAGGGATCGGGCGGGGCCAGCGCGGTGGCCGCGTCGATAGCTCGGAACAGCATTTCCTTAGTCCCGCCGCCGGCGGGGACCAGCCCGACGCCGGCCTCGACCAGTCCCATATAGGTTTCGGCGTGGGCCTGGCGGCGCGCGGCGTGGAGCACAATCTCCGCGCCGCCGCCCAGAGTGAGCCCAAAGGGCGCGGCTACCACCGGCCGCGGGCAGAATTTGACCGACGAGGTCATTTTCTGGAAGAGGCGGATCATGGCCGCCACTTCGTCGAACTCGCCCTCCTGCGCGGCCAGCAGCAGCTGCATCAGGTTGGCGCCCACGGAGAAGTTTTCGCGGTCGCCGGAGATGACGAACCCGGCGAAGTTCTTCACGGCGTCCGAGGCAGGGTCGAGGTTCTGGAGGATGAAGTTGAGCACATCGCCGCCGATGGCGTTTTTGAGCGAGTGCAGCTCGATGCAGGCGATGCCGTCGCCCAGATCGACGAGCGAGCAGCCGGAGTTCGACCGCACCACCTTGCCCTCGCGACGGAAATCGGCGACGCGTGCCTGGCCGGGAATGTGCGCGAGCGGCTCCATGGCGCTGCGTAGCCGGGTTGAAGCAGGCGCGGCCGTTGTCGGTGTACCACGAGGTGTGGCCTGCGGCTAGAAGGGCATCGACATGGGCGCTGACGGGAAGGCCGAGCGCCTTCATGCGCTCTACGGTGGAGGCCACGCCGGCTGCATCCCACAGCTCAAAGGGCCCCATTTCCCAGTTGAAGCCGGCCTTCAGAGCGGCGTCGATCGAAGGCGCGTCGGCGGCCACTTCGCCGATGCGATCGGCGGAGTAGTTCCACAGCGTGGCCAGCATCGGCCACAGAAATCCGGCAGCCCGCTCGCGTTGGGGATCGCCGCCGAGCAGCATTTGCAGCCGCGCGCTGGATGGTGTCGGCGTTCTTTGCCATCTCCAGTTGCGGAAGCGCAGGTTTCTGCAGGGGCCGGTACTCCATGGTCGCCGGTTCCAGCACCAGGCGCTCATCTTTTCCCGCCGTCGCGCAGCTTTTTGTAGAAGCCCTGGTTGGCTTTATCGCCGAGCCAGCCGCGCTTCAGCATTTCATCCAGCAGGCGCCGCAAACCTGCCTTGCGTGGCCTCTTCGGGATAGTTGCGGGCTACGTGGGCCAGCACGTCCAGGCCGACAAGGTCAGCAAGGCGGAAGGTTCCAGTGCGCGGGAAGCCGAGCACCGGCCCGGTGAGCGCGTCCACTTCTTCAATCGTGTAGCCGCGGTCAAGCATCAGGTTGGCGGCCGTGAAGGTCACGTTGATGCCGATGCGGTTGGCGATGAAGTTAGGCGTGTCGTTGGCGTAGACCACCTGCTTGCCCAGGATGCGCCCGGCGAAGGCGGCAAACGCGGCCACGGCGTCGGCATCGGCTTCAGGGGTGGGGATGAGCTCCAGCAGGCGCATGTAGCGCGGCGGGTTAAAGAAGTGTGTGCCGAAAAAGCGATGGCGTGCCCCCGTTTTCCCCAGCGGCGGGGCTGGCAGCGCCTCAGCGATGCGGCCGATGGGCAGGCCAGAGGTGTTGGAGGTGAGCAAGGCGTGGGGCGCGAGATGCGGAACGACTTTGGCCAGCAGCGCGGTCTTGATGTCGAGATTTTCGGCTACGGCTTCGATGACCCAATCGCAGGCGGCGATTTTGGGCAGGTCGTCGTCGAAGGTGCCGGGAGTGATGAGGGCGGCGCGCGAGGGCTCGAAGAGCGCGGCGGGCTTGGACTTGGGCAGCGCATCGAGAGCAATCTCGGCGAGTGGGCGCGGGTCCGCTGCGCCGGGCTTAGGACCGAGGTCGAGGAGGATCACCGGAATTCCGGCATTGGCCAGGTGGGCGGCAATACGCGAGCCCATGGTGCCCGCGCCGAGTACGGCGGCGCGGCGCACCAGCAGCGGTTGCGAAGTGAGATTTCGATCAATGCCGGCGGGATCAGAGAAAGTTGCGGCGGAGCTCATTGCCTCTCCTGCGCGAGTTAGATGGGGAATTGCGAGCGGCGTGGGGGTGTACCGCGGAATCGTTTCGATGCGCCGTTCATCGGGACGAACCGCTGGCAGCATACGCAAGCCAGGCGCGCCGGGTCAAGGCGGGCGCCTTGAACGCATGACTTCGGCAAGCGTACAAATGCCGAAAGGCCTCGGCTGGCATCAATCTGCGCGACGCAGGGCTGGGTCTGAGAGTGCTAACCCAAGCGTCTAAACCCGCGGGCCCAACCCCGCGCGCAGTGATGGCGCAGGGGCGGCCAGATATTCAGTCGAATCGAGCGAATATGGGCGCCGCCGCGCCATCAGGATGAACGGTGGGCGGACAATTACTTGTGGTCAAGTTGTTGCACGATCGCCAACGCCTTCTGCACATGCTCGGGCGGCGATAGGTGATCTGCTTTCGACGAGAATGCCGCAACGACCTTGTCGTCTTTGCCGATCACGAAGGTTATGCGCTCAAAAAAGCCATGGTCGATGGCGTCGCCACGCACGTCTTTCATGCCGGGCATTCCGGAGGAAGTCGTTACGCCGTAGGAAGCGCCGATTTTGCCGCTGGGATTGGAAGCGACGGGGAAACGGCTGGCGCAGTACTGGGGATCGGCGGAGAACTGATTGAGGCGTGCGACGCTGTCTTCCGAGACGCCGATGACGGTCGCGCCGGCAGCAGCGAATTGGTCCATGTCCTGAGCAAAGGTGTGGGCCTCGAGATCGCAGCCGCCGGTGAAGGCAGACGGGTAGAAGTAGACGACGACGGGACCCTTTTGCAAGGCTGCCCGCAGCGAGAAATGGAATTCCTTGCCCGCCAGCGAGGCGGGGGCAGAAAACTCGGGTGCGCGGTCGCCGGGGCTTACGGCAGCGAAGGCGGGTATGCAGAGTGCGGCAGAGATCGCCAGGGCGAAGATCACATTTTGCTTCATGAGAAACCTCCGTGACACGTAAGGCTCAATGGGGCGAGGGCGGCGCTCCAGCAGATACGCCGTCAAGACCAGAGGATAGCAGAGCGGGGAGGCGCTATCGATTGCATATTGGACGGCGGAGCGCGGAAAAAAGCTTCCAGAATCCGAACGCGTTCTGTTGATCTTTTCAACTTTGAATTGCCGGCCGAAGACTCCATAGGTTCCCTCAGAGGGGTACTGCGCCGGAAGTAAGGTGCCTGGGTCGGTCACCGCGTACCTATAAGGGGGAAGAGCAACGAATAAGCGCCTCACTAACGGATAGGATAGAGACGATGTTTCTCAAGCCATTCTTCCGTCTTTGGCGCGATGGCCAGCTTCCCGCCCTTCTTGGCGTGAGCGCCGATCTAAAGTCGTTCTACAGGCTCACGTACCTTGCTGCCGCCGCAGAGGCCGGGCTGTTTGACCGGCTAGCCACGGGGCCAGCCACACTGGATTCGCTGGCCGAGTTTTACGCCGTGGGCGGCCAAGGCAGACAGGCCCTCGATGCCTGGCTGCAAATGGGAATCCGTTTGCGGCTGTTGAGGGTTGGGCCTGGTGGCTATGCGCTTCGCGGGTTGGCAAGCGCCCTGGCCAACCCCCAGAACGACGCGACCCTGGCCATGGCGCAGGAGGTCACCGGTCTACACCACAAGCTCATCTCCGCAACGCTTCCTAAGCTTCGGAGCGGCGAACTATGGGACCTCGCCGACCAGGATGGTGAGCTGATCGCCCGTTCTTCTCGTGTACTCGAGCCTTTTCAGGCGGAAGTCATTCAACGTACCTTTCCGGATCGCGGGGCGCAGCGTCTACTCGAGATCGGATGCGGTTCGGGGATTTACCTGCGATACGCTGCGGCGAGAAACCCTTCACTGACGGCCCTGGGGCTAGAGCTTCAGCCCGCGGTGGCTGAAATGGCGCGGGCGAATCTCCGCAGCTGGGGGCTGGAGGAACGAGTCAAGGTCGAGGAAGGCGACTTCAGGGCAAAAGAGCGTGGCGAGCAGTTCGATATTGCGACCCTCTACAACAACATCTACTACTTCGCGGTCGAAGAACGCGTCGCGCTGCTCGAACGGATCGCCAAGTTTCTAACACCGGGCGGATTTTTGCTCGTGACCACGTGTTGCCAGGGAGGCAGCCTTGGCGCAGAGGCGCTGAACCTGTGGGGCGCGGCCACCAGGGGCGCCGGGCGGCTGCCAACCGAGGAGGAACTGGTTCATCAATTGCGCCAAGCCGGCTACAGCAAAGTAAAGACGAAGAACCTGCTTCCAGGGGACCACTTCGTATCCTTCCAGGCGTTTCGAGGATAGCGCGGGTTTGACACGCCTCGCCGGTGCTTCCTAGAATTCTCGGACGGCGAGACAACGAGTTCTGTGCGCAGCGTGCGGCGTCCTCAGGTCTTGGTGCTTGCGCGGTGAGTGGACCGGAAGCACACGACGCGCTCGAATCCTATGGCGGGCGTACCTCCTGAACCCGATGCAATTCCGCCTCGCAGCTTGACAACGCAGCACTGCCCGCCGTCTTCCGCGACCCGCAGCCAGGAGCCAGTATGCCTCGTATGACCCTTGCCCGAACTGCCGTTCTTCTTTCTCTCATTGCCGTGGCAACGCCCGCCGTCAAAGCTGCTGCTTCCGCTTCGTCCGCGTCACCCGCGCTGCAAAGCCTGCGCCAAAACTTTATCAACCCGCCGGCCGGCGCTAAGCCCATGGTGCGGTGGTGGTGGTTCGGGCTTGCCGTCCAAAAGCCTGAGATTCTGCGCGAGCTGCAACAGATGAAAGCCGACGGCATTGGTGGAGCGGAGATGGCTTTCGAATATCCGCAGGTTCTCAACGATCCCCAAAAGGGCCTGGTCAACCTACAGTTTCTCTCGCCGGAGATGCTCGACGACGTGAAGTATGCCCAGGCCGAAGGCCGCAAGCTGGGCCTGCGCATCGACGTGACCATGGGCAGCGGATGGCCGTACGGAGGCCCCAACACCACGCTCGAAGAGGCGGCCGGAATGTTGCGCACGGCTGAAGTGCCGATTGCGGCCAACGCCGCTTCGATTGTGGTGCCGGAGCTTGCCAAGGGCGAGTCGCTCCTCTCGGCGTCGATCGTGAACAAGCGCTCCGAACAAATGGAGCAGAGTCCGGCGCCGCGTCGCTTCTGGCACAAGCCCGTGGACTGGGATGCCAGTTCCGCACAGCCTCTCCAGCTATCGGCAGACCAAGCGCCGGGGGAGACCGTCACTCTCGCGCCTGCCGACCGGCCGCGCGTGGCGCTGTTTTTTATCGCCAGTCACACCGGCCAGCAGGTCAAGCGCTCGGCCGTGGGCGCGGAGGGATGGGTGCTCGATCCCTTCAGCCATCAGGCCGTTGCCACGCATCTTGAGAAGGTGGGCGAACCGCTGGTCAAGGCCTTCGGCGATACTCCGCCGTATTCGGTCTTCTCCGACTCGCTTGAAGCCTACGGAGCGGACTGGACGCCGGACCTTCCCGCCGAATTCAAAAAGCGGCGCGGCTACGACCTGGTTCCGCACCTGCCGGAGTTGGTGGCTGGAGGCTCAGCGGAGGCGGAAAAGGTGCGCCACGATTATGGCCGCACGCTCACGGAATTGGTGAACGAAAATTACCTGACCCAGATCAACAACTGGGCCATCGCGCACCACACCCTTTTCCGCTCGCAGACCTATGGAGAACCGGCGGTGAGCTTCTCCAGCCAGAATCTGGTGGCGCTGGCAGAAGGCGAGGGCCCACAATGGCGCGCCTTCTCAACCCTGCGCTGGGCCACCTCTGCCAACCACGTCTTCGGGCACGACGTGTGCTCCGGTGAAACTTTCACGTGGCTGCACTCCCCGGTTTTCCGCGCCATTCCGCTGGATATGAAGGCGGAAGCAGATATCGACTTCATCATGGGAGAAAACCTGCTGCTGTTTCACGGATGGCCGTATTCGCCTCCGCAGGTCGGCAACCCAGGCTGGTCTCTTTAT
Organism: uncultured Acidobacteriaceae bacterium; assembly: GCA_963725975.1. Taxonomy (GTDB): domain Bacteria; phylum Acidobacteriota; class Terriglobia; order Terriglobales; family Acidobacteriaceae; genus Telmatobacter. The sequence goes on from CAVSBA010000006.1 coordinate 98,478, forward strand.
GCCGCGGCCGTCTTCAACAATCACAATCCGTGGCATCCGCTCATGCCCGCAGTCACCCGCTATATCACGCGCATCAGCTACCTGCTGCGCCAGGGGCAGCCCGCCAACCAGGTTGCGGTGTTGCTGCCGACCGACGACGCCTGGGCCAGCTTTGCTCCTCCCATGGTCAGCGTGACCGAAGCCATGCAGCATCTGATTACCCCTGCGCTGATGTCGGCCATTTTGTCCGCAGGTTATAACGTGGATTACATCGACGCCGATGCCATCGATAAGGTGGGCATCAATCATCAAATTCTGCTGCTGCCGCCCACCGATCGCATTCCGGTGGAAACACTCAGCAAGATCCAGGCGTTCGTTGCCGCAGGAGGCAAAGCCATCGCCGTCGGCCGCGCGCCGTCGCTCGATGCCGAGGGCGATTCCAATGCGGAAATCACGGCTCTGGCCGGGCAGCTTTTCGATGCATCCAAGTCCACCTTTGTCGCGAACGACAGCCAGCTCGGGGATGCATTGCACGCGGCTGCGGAGCCCGATTTCACGCTCACGGGCGCAGATGATTTCGTGAAGAGCCAACTAGGATTTATTCGCCGCAAGCTGCCCAACGCCGATATTTATTTTGTGGCGAACACGGGAAATCGGAACGATTGACACCGAGGTCAGCTTCGCCACCGGCCACCGCTTTGGCGAGCAGTGGAATCCGGACGACGCCGCATCCACGCCCGCTTCCGCCGATGGGCAGCCGCTTCACCTGGCTCCCTACGAGTCGCGGATTTTCGTATTTACGGATTCCGGGCACGCGGCCGACACTGCTTCACAAGAGCGCGAACTTCTCCCAGGTGGCCGATCTGAGCCACGATTGGAAGGTTACTTTCCCCGCCATCGGCAAATCGGAGATGGAGCAGACGCCCAGCGACTGGAGGTCCGATCCTGCGACTCTTCATTATTCGGGAGAAGCCGTGTACGCGCGGGATTTCGCGCTCCAATCCGTTCCCGCCGCCCCCGTCTACCTTGAAGTCGAGGGCGGCACGCCGTTGCCGGGCGCGCCCAATACCCCGTCTGATCATGCGGTGCTGGGCGCGAACGGCTTGCCCAATCCGTTGGTGACGCTGCCCGGTCCGGGCATGCACGCCTACTACGATCCGCCCATCCGCGCGGCGGCATTGGTGACCGTCAACGGGCAGTCCGCCGGCGCTCTTTGGCACCCACCCTATCGCCTCGATGTGAGCAAGCTCCTCAAGCGCGGGCAAAATCACATCGAGATCGATGTGTACAACACGGCTCTCAACGCGTGGTCTGCGCTGCCGCCCCACGATTACAAACCGCTGATTGCCAAATATGGCGACCGGTTCCAGATGCAGGATCTCGATAAGGTGAAGCCGTTGCCTTCCGGGCTCCTGGGTCCGGTGCGCCTGGTTTCCGAAGGATCAAAGTAACTGCGCCTTGTAACTGCGCCGTATGATCGCAAGCGCGCGTAGAAAGGTCGCTCAGCCATGAATGCGACGAGCGTTGTTGTCCTGGCCGTTCTTGTGGCCGTATTTTTGCTGGTCAAGCGAATCGGTCAAATCTCCTTGCGCGCCGCGCGGGATTACGTGGAGAAGGGTGCGACGGTCATCGACGTCCGCACCGAGTCGGAGTTTGCGGCGGGCCATCTGCGCGGGGCCGTCAACATGCCGTTGGATCGCATCGAGGCCATGGCTGCGCTGCGGCTCAAGGATCACAACCAGGTCCTGCTGCTGCATTGCCAAAGCGGCATGCGCAGCGCCGTGGCCGCCAAAAAACTCACCCGGATGGGATACACCCGCACGTTTAACGTGGGCTCGTATGCGCGCGCGGCACGCATGGCCCGCGCCTGAGCTGCGTTTAAAATCGCCCTATGCACGACGTGGTGGTGTATTCGCGCAAGGGCTGTCACCTTTGCGACGTGGTCAAGGAGACGCTTGCGCGGCTCCAGCGCGAGGCCGACTTTGCATGGCGCGAGATGGACATCGATGCCGATCCCGAGCTGCGGCAGAAATTCAACGTCGAGGTGCCGGTGGTTTTCATCGATGGGCGCAAGGCGTTCAAGTATCGTATGGACGCCGGCGAGTTTCTGCGCGCGCTGGCCCCCAGAGGTTAGAAAGTTGCTGGTGGGGAGGACGGAATCGGACCGTTGACTTGGGGGGCGACCTGGGGGTTATGAAATCTACAACGAACGCACTTCCCACCCGATTCAGATGGTCGATTCTCCTCTGCCCACCGCTGCTCGCATGGGCAAGGGCGGAGATACGCTCTCAAAGTGCGCCAACAATCGCGGATGAGATTCCGACGGCTGCGCAGCACGATCTGACGCAGGACGTTGAAGCCGAACAGCGGCGAGGAACCTGTGTCTTCCACACCCAGACGTACCGCTCTGGTCGCAGCCAGGTTCTTTTCAAGGGGTCAGTTTTTGGGGTGATACAGAAGCTGGACTCCAAGGGATGCGAATTAAGCGTTGAAACCACGGTGACGGACCGTTATTCCGGCAGCATTGGCAAGAAACTGATTGGAGAAACCTCCAGCGTCTATCGGTCGTCATTTGAATTTGCGCTCACATCAGAAGTTGCAGACACGATGCACCTGGTCGAAGCTCGTCCGGCGCAACTGGGCGTCGGAACAAGCCCCATTTGCACGGGTAAAACAGGATGCAAATTTGAATGGGTCGAAGTCGAAGCCGCACATCCCGTGATCAGGGAGGTGCACGTCACGAATGATGTCGACGACTACGACGGATATGTGAAAGACTTCGACGGAATGGTTGACCATTTCTTAATCCCCATCAGTTCCCCTGATGCCGGCAACGATCTGATTTCCAAATTTAGAGCTTTTGCGAAGGTCTGCGGCAGACCATGGTCTGCCCCGCCTTCCGCTGGGTACAGTGTGATCGCACGGAGGTGTCTATGTCGCAGGACCAGCTCATCAGCAGGCGAAGCTTTATCAAGACCAGCGCGGCGGGCGTGGCGTTACTCGCAGGCGCTGCTGTCGTAGATCGAAATGCGGCTGCACAGGCTTCTTCCTCCGCAAACGTTTCGCCTGTTCCCGACAAACTTGTGGTTCTGTCTTTTGACGACGCGGTAAAATCCCAGCGCACTTTTGTCGCGCCGTTTTTGCAGGATTTGGGTTTCCGTGCGTCCTTTTTTGTTTGCCATGAGTGGATGGAAGACCGTGTCAATTTCATGACCTGGAAGGAGATTGCGGAAATCCATCAGATGGGATTTGAAATCGGCAATCACACCTGGACCCATGCAGATTTCTCAACCCCGCTGGGGGCGTCGAATCTGGCGGGCGAACTGGCCCTGGTGGAAAGGGAGCTGCAGCATGTGGGCGTTCCGCGCCCCGTCAGCTTTGCCTGGCCCGGGGATGACTTTGGCCCCGAGTCGCTGCAGGTGCTCGTCGATCGGGGATACCGGTTCGCTCGCCGCGGCATGGAGCCCGAAATCCCTTACGGGGAGATGGGTGTTGGTCCCGCCTTCGATCCCCAGCGTCATCATCCCCTGTTGATTCCCACCACCGGTGATGCCTATCCGGACTGGACGCTGGAACATTTCAAACAGGTTGTGGCCCAGGCGCGGGATGGGAAAGTGGTCATCTTGCAGTTCCATGGAGTGCCGGACTTGGCTCACCCGTGGGTGTATACGCCGCCGGAGCAATTTCGCAAGTACATGATGTACCTCAAGGAGAATGGGTTTCGGGCGATCGCGCTTGAAGATCTGCAACAGTATGTGGACCTGAAGAATCCCCCAGACGACCCTCTTTTGAAGGTCCGCTATCCCGCGCCAAAGTACAGCCCTCCGGCCGAGTCGATTGAGGTAATTGCCACTCGGGCAGACTTGAAGTACTGGCTGGAAAATATGCTGCGCGACCATCGCTTCACGCTCGCCGAGGCCGCGAAGGTTTGCGGCTTCTCGATTGAGGAAGTGCAAAAGAAGGCAGAGGAGTTCGGGCTTGTTGCTCCTTGGCCCGCGCCGCCGCAGGGCGATAGGATTCGGGTTTTGCCGTATCCGGGCGGGCGTAATCCGCGCATCGATCTCCAGGAATCTGACCTCGATTTCAAGCGTGGCACCAAGGCCAGCGTATTTTTGCCATGGGACCCTGCCAGTTACGTGGTGGTTGATCTTCCCGAAGCTCTCTACTGCAACCTGGGCCTGATCTGGCTGTCGCATTACGACGTTCCGACCATCTGGGACGACCAGAACTTTCGCTTCGAAAACATTGACTGGACGCGCAGTCCGGACGGCCTTGACTATGAACGCACGCTGCCGGGCGGCACCGTATTCGGAGCTTCAATCCGCCCTGCCCAGGACCACGTGGAGATGGAACTGTGGCTCCGCAACTTCTCGGGCCAGGAACTGAGCGGCTTTCAAGCCGAACCCGGGATTCGGGGGCAAGTGAGCGTGCTGCTAAAAGGCGCTCCGGAATTCAATCTCCAGACCAACGACAACAAAATCTTTCGCCAGCCGGTGGCTGCAGTGCATTCGGCGGGCGGCGACCGCTGGATTTTAACCCGGTGGGACCCGCCCAGTATCGTGTGGGGACTGCCGAAAGTTCCCTGTATGCATTCGGATCCATACTTGCCCGACAGTCCCTTCGGCAGCACGGTACGCGCGCACGGCCGCCTCTGGTTCTACCAAGGCACCGACATCGAAGGTGAGATCAAAAGGTATGACTCTCAAACGTAGCCAAGTCTCTTCGGATCCGGCCGCAGATTGCGTGATGCCGGTCACGTGAGATGGCCTTCCCACCGTCATTTTTGGTGCCATAATACTTGCACGCGGAGGATTGAGCCATGGATCACTTCATCAATCTCAATCTGCAAATCGATAGCCAGAAGGCGGCGGCGGAGAATCTTCCAAGACCTGAAACCAACGAATCCCCTGAGCGTGACAAGGGATTGAGCCGGGTTGCCAAGATGGCAGCGCACAAGGCGGCAAAGGAATTCTCTCGGGAAAGGTTTGGCATTTTCTCCAAATAGCCGGAGATGGCAAACTTCACGGAGCCTTCATCTCGGTTGGGTGCGGGTTGCGCTGTGGGCGCGTCTGGTCGCGGAGCGGCCCAATCACAGTTTTTTGTCGCAAGTTGATTCAGCAGGAGGTTCAAAATGCCTATCCAGCTAAGGGAAGAAGATGGTGGCAAAGTCCTTGTTGTCCACGCCGTCGGGAAGTTGGTGAAGGCGGATTACCCGCCCTTCGTGTCCGCATTCGAACGATTGGTGCAGAAGCCGCAAAAGCAACATGTTCTCTTCGACATGACTGGACTTCAGGGATGGGAAGCAGGCGCGGCCTGGGAAGACCTCAAGTTCGGCTTGAAGCATTACGCCGACATCGACCGGCTGGCCATGGTCGGGGACAAAAAGTGGCAGCATGGCATGGCTATCGTCTTCAAGCCGTTTACCAAAGCGGTGACTCACTACTTTGATGAGTCGGAAAGCGCGCAGGCGCGAAAGTGGCTGGAAGAGTCTTAGCTGCCGGGTAGAGGAAGAGCAATCTGCCGCTTCTCGAACGGCCACTCAAGAGGCTGTGAGGGGTACCCTCGTTTCGATCGGACGTAAAGCGTCCCGGCGGGTTCGCCATGTTTCGTCTGCTCGAGTCCAGCGTGATGGAACCATGCGCGCGCCGTCGCCCTTGGTTCTCCCCGGCCGTATTCTCGCCACCCGCAGGCCGCAGGGAACTCGCGGGCAAATGTACAGCCACGAACCGCAACACGGTAGCGCTTGGGTGAGCTATCGGAAAACGGTGGACTTGCTCTATGGGCCGTGCTAACATCCTGGGTCATTCCCTGGCTTCCTTCGTTTTTATTCTGGAATCAACTCCCGTTATCGACAGTATGTGAACCAAAGGGCCCCCGAAAGAGAGAGGAAGGAGTACATATGCCAGAAGAGGTACAACAGATCCCGCAGGCACCCCAGGGACAGCAAGCGGCGTTGAGCGAGGGCGCGCTGTTTGGCCTGTCTTACGTCACCGTCATTCCGGCGATCATCTTCCTGGTGGCGCCCCCCTACAACCAGAACCCCAGGGTGCGCTTCCACGCATGGCAATCGATTTTCCTGTGCATTGCCTGGGTGGCCGCGTGGATGGTGCTTACCGCGATCGGGTTCATGCCCATCATTCACCTGATCGACATCCTGCTGGTGCCCCTGGTCTGGCTGGGATTCACAATTCTCTGGCTTGTAGTCATGATCAACGGGTTCATGGGAAAGATGATGCGGCTACCGGTGCTGGGCGCGCTGGCGGCCAAACAAGCCATGCTATAAGGGCAGCGGCTGAGGGAGTCGAATCGAGCGGTCTTGCGGGCGATCCAGGCACGCAGGCGCATGCGTGTGCGAAGAGCCAGCGCCTGCAGCTCGCGGGATGCCTGCGTTCAAGTGCTGGCGGCGGAGGCCAGGATCGAACTGCCGACCTTGGGGTGATGAAGGGGAATCCGCCCGCAACCCCGTACAACCATAACCGACTAACCCCAAGAAACATTCAAATCGCGGCCTGCCCAATTGGCTCACATTAGGCGCTTCTGGCTGCTCTTCACGGACAGAACCCGGACAGTCCGCGCCGCGCTTGTTCGCAAAGCTCGTGCCGCCCGATTTTCCTGCGCCAGACCCGCTCCGGGGCTGCGCGACCTGACCCATCGCCGAACGAACCTGCCGCTCTACTTTAGCGGGATCTCGTGGATGCTGGTGAAACGCGTCCAGGCTCGTCTAAGAAGCGCGGTCCAGGGAGGTTGGCCCCGGCGGTGGCACGGGCGTCCGGGCGCCTTCAGGCGTGGTTAGGCTTTTCTGCGGTTTTGCGGGAGCCGGGTTCTACGGGCGTCTTGAGGTGGATCATTGGGGTACCCATCTCATCTTGCGCCATGGTTGCGTACCATGGTCCTTATCAAGGGTTCGCAAATAAAAAGGCCTGCCTTTGCGCCTTTATGTTTTCAAGGCAGCTTGCATGTAAGCCGGCTTCATCGGGAGCCTCCGAATCACTTTTCCGGTTGCGTCGTGACATCGGGTACGTCGCGGACAGCTTTTTTTCGCCGATGCAAGCGCCGCGCCAGCGTCACCCTTGACGCTTCTGCAAGTGGTGATTCTGAAGGCCGCGGGCGCAATCCCCGGTGCGCCAATGATGTAATTCGTGCCAGCGCACGAAAAGCTCGCTCCGGCGCAAGGGAAAAGGGAATCCCAGTGCGCGCAGTTCGTGAATGTAGGTGGCCGAGACCTGCGCACCTTCGTCCAGTGCCGCGAATACAACTGGCTACTGCTCGACGAGAGCACTGGAACGTAGACGCGGAAACTTTTTAGCCTATGCGCCGCGGGCGATCGCCGGGGAATTGTAATGCGTCCATATCTCTCGTCGATATGCGTGTCTTCATCCTGGGGAGATCGGCAGCTAAAGGACATCCTGCGGTTGCGTTTTGCAGGCTATCGTTCCTTATGAAATCGCGATTCCGGCCCTCGAATCGTCGGCGACTCTGTCGGCCGAGGTCATCAGGGATCGGCAGGAATCGCGCATGATCAGTTCGGTGGGAATGGTTACCTGCTGCGGGCCCAGGGCGGGGTCGGCGATCCGATTAAGGATCATGTCGACCATCCGCTTCCCGATTTGCTCAGGAAACTCGCGAATGGTGGTCAGCCGGGGGTAGAGCAATCCGCCGATGGTATCGTCGCAACCCACCACGCTGATGTCATGAGGAATCCGTAGTCCGCTGTCGCGGATGCCCTTGTAAACACCGTGGGCTGCCTGGTCGTTCCCTGCGAAGATGGCCGTGACCTGCTCGTTCCGGTTGAAGATGGATTTGGCTCCCAGATAGCCGCTCTCGTCGTCGTCTTCGGAGTCGATGCTGCTCTGCTGCGGGGTCAACCCGGCCTGCACCATCGCGAGGCTGTAACCCGTATAACAGCGAGCGAACCAAGGCAGGCGGGTGTTGCCCACAAACCAGATGTGGCGATGCCCCAGGCTTATCAGATGGCGGGTCATGTCCTGGCTCCCCTGGATATCGTCGGAGAACACAGCATCGGTGTTCAATCCCTGGTGCTCGCCCAGGACATTGTTGCCTAACACAACGTGGGTGATGCCTTTGTTGTTCAACAGTTCGAGGAGGTTGGTTGAAGTGCTTCCAGCCAGGATGAGTGCCCGCACCACGTCGCGATGCTGCACCGCTTTGGGAAGGTGCAGCTCCTTCCACGACACGTGACGCGAATAGGCAAAAGACAGGAACACCATATCCCAGCCACGCTCCGCACAACAGGCTTCGGCGCCCAGCAGTATGCGCGAGTGGAACGAGTGCATGACCGTGCGATTGCTGAGCAGAAAAGCCAGGGCCTTGGTCTTGTTTCGCTGCGAGAGATCCACGCCCAGCCGTGCAGCCGCCTTGAGGACGTTGCGTTGCAAATCGGCGTCCACGCGATTGCTGCCATTCAGAACCCGGGAAACGGTGGCAACACTTACATGTGCGGCGGACGCGATTTCCCGCAGGCCGAGCTTGCTGCTGCGAACACGGACAGGTTTCTTGGTCACTTGAATACCTACGCCTCATTTCTCTTGGGTAATCGATTGAATCCCAGCAATCTCTCTATGATCCGGACCATTGATCCTGTCTTACCTGATCCCGTCTCACCGCGGCCAAACTCGGCCCAGCCAAGTGTAGGGCGAAATTTCAAGGATTTCAAGAAACATTCCAACGTCCGTCGCTAAGAATAACCCAATCACCCACTCTGCCGCCCGGACGGACGGAGAATTTCACGCCAATTCCTTGTCTGTGAATTTCCTGCTCGTCCCGCGCAAATCTCAGTGCCATGGAACGACGGTAATTTTGGTCAATCGACTCGCGCATCTCTCCCCGCCATGGCTGAAATTCTTCTTTTGACTGTTACCGCGGCCGGGTTTGGGTTTAATCAATCGGGGATCGCTATCCGGTGAAGCAATGTTTCGCCGGACCTGCTCACCGAGGGTCGCTGTGGAAATATTTCATGAAATATTCGATGATTTACCAAAACACGGATATTTTTTCTTGACTGGGTGCCGAATCTGGAGCTATCGTTACAGCATTCGCCCGACACCCTCGCGAGATTCCAGCAAAACCGGTCGAGGCAGTTTCCGGCAACATGCGAGGTCGAACTGGAGCGCGATCTGCCGCCCTCATGAATTTTCCCCTGGCCTCAGGAGACGATTGTGAAGAAGTTTGCGCCACAAGCCTTCAGGGAAGAAGTTAGACCTTCGGCGATGGGGTTCATGACGATTCAGATTTTTCCTGATGAAAACTCGGCAAGAGCATCAGCAGAAGCGGGTGCGCATGACATGCACCGGCTCCCCGGCCTCAATCTCGGTCTCGCAGTTATCTTCTTCACCAGGGCGTCGCAAATTGCCATGCTGCAATCTCTCACCTCCATTCGGGCGTTGCCTTGGAATGGATTATGCGGTTTTGATTTTGACGAAGACGTCGAGCTGGATGAGAATCATCCCGCATCCCTTCGTTGCAAGCTGCGAGAACGGCTCACTTCCGGTGTGCCCATTCGTCAATTCTTTGCGATTGACGACCCCAACCATACTCAGCGCCGCCACACTGATCGTCACCGCGCCGGGAAACTGCAACGCGCAGGCGGTTCTTCGCACTCGCAAAGACTTTCTACCATTCTTCGCAAGGGTCGCCACTTTTCTCGACCGCAAATCCACCGCTGCATCGATTGAAGCGGTTTCCCTGAACACACATTGAAAGCACACAACGAAGGGCGAGGTAAACAAGATGAACAACTCGAAGGACGTAATCGATCGCCGAACTTTTGTTGCCGGAGTCGGAGGAGCAATGCTCGCCGCAGGCATGAGCGCCAAATCCTATGCGCGCGTTCTCGGCGCCAACGACCGCATTCGCCTCGGTCAGCTTGGCTGTGGCGGCCGCAGCGAAGGCCACGTGCACATGGCGCACATGGCATCCAAGCACATGCCTGTTGAGACCGTTGCTGTGTGCGACCTTTGGACCCTGGCGCGAGATCAGCGTGCAGCCCAGGTCAAGAAATATTTCAACCTCGACCCCCAGAAATACAAATACTCTGAAGAAATGCTGGCCAATAAAGACATCGATGGCGTCATGATCGCCACCGGTGATTTCCAGCACGCCAAGCTTTGCGTCGAAGTGGTGCGGGCCGGCAAGGATTGCTACGTTGAAAAGCCGTTCGCCAACGTGCTTTCCGAGGCAATTGAAGCCCGCGACACTGCCAAGAATTCAAAGCAAATCGTCCAGGTGGGCACCCAGCACCGCAGCCAGCCTTACCCCCTGGCCGTGCGCGACATCATCCGTTCCGGCCGCATCGGCGACATTGTCCACATCGAGCAGCAATGGAACGTCAACGAGGAGCGCTGGCGCTTTACTCCCGATGACACCGGCATCACGAGCGAGATGCTGATGGATCCTGAATATGGAGTGGAAGCAGTGGCTGTACGGCCGGCCCTCCAAGCTGCGCGAGGAAGATACTGATTGGAAGCGCTGGCTTCTCGGCAAGCCTTATCGCCCCTTCGATCCGCATGTTTATCTTGAATTCCGCCTCTACAAGGACTTTTCCTCCGGCATCTTCGATCAATGGCTCAGTCACGGTGCGGATCTGGTGCATCTCTGGTCCGATGAAACGCACCCGGTAAGCGTGGTCGCCAGCGGAGGCATCTTCACCTGGAAAGACGGGCGCCAAAACCCCGACCACTGCGTGGCCGCGGTGGTTTATCCCAAGGGATTTCTCTACACCTATAAGACTCTCTTCGGAAACAGTTACCGCAGCTTCGCCAGAATCAACGGCCGCAAGGGGACGATTGAGAATTACGGCGGCGAGGGGGCCTCGCTCTTCATGGTCACCGATGAAGGAGGAGCGCACGAGTACGATCCTGACGAGAGTGGCCCTGTCTATAAAGCCATTCCCCTCGTTGGGCCAGACAAGGACGGAGGTCAGGTTCTCAATGTTCCTGGCGCTCCGCCGCCCAATTCCCTCGGACCCGATGATGACGACCTCACTCACATGCTGAATTGGCTTGAGTGCATGCACACGCGTAGCCAGCCCAATGCTACGGTGGATCACGGCTTCTCACACGCCATCGTCTGCATCATGGCCACCCAGTCCTATTGGGAAGGCAAAAGGCTCTATTGGGACGCCAAGAGTGAACAGATCGTGGATCAACCATTGCAGGAGAGCGCCAGCGCCAACCCCATGCGCACAACCCAGACTGGAGCCTGAGCACTGGCTCCAGAAGATTTTAGACGAGCACAGCGACAGGCGCCGCAGGGCGGCTTGCTTTCGGCAGCTTGCGTGACGGGGCTTATCCCGTTCACGCAGGCTACGGCGCGGCCGTCGCAGATGCCACTGCGGCGGAGATGATCGTGAGCGGGAGTAGGCCATTGCATAGTCCGGCGGAATGGTGGCAGGCCTACGTAGCGGATTGTGGCTGTGAGAAACCGTCCAAGCTTGCCCAGGTTCTGGCAGAAACCCTTCCCGTCGAGCCGCGCACTAAAAGACTATTGGACATCGGTTGCGGCTCTGGAATCATCGGTCTCTACAGCCTTCTTGAAAAGAAAGCCAGCTCCGTAACCTTTATTGACGTTCTGGATGTTTGGATTGAGATCACGCGCGCCAACGTCAAGCTTAAAATTGAGAACGGTGCTATTGCCCCATCGCAAGTCGATGTCGTCGATGCCATGCCCTTCAATCGAATCTCACCAGAAACCGTGGCCCAAAGCGACATGCTTGCGTTCAACCTCCCGCAGTTTCCTGAGAGCTTTGTCAGCCCAGATGATCGGTCGAAAATCGGAGCCGATCCCGTTAGATCCCGTTACCGTTTAGCTGGCCCAGACGGATTAAAGGTGGCGCGCGAATTTTGCCAGTGGTATGGCTGTCTCAGCCAGCCAAAACCTGACGCGGTATTCGTCCTGTGGTCGATCCTTGGCAAGCGGCAAATCATAGAAGCGATCAAAACGGATCGCTTTCAATGGACGACGATTAAGGAGACGCCGGTTCCTCTCAAACCTGAGTTTTCTGGCATGGCTGCGCAATTCTATCGGGACGCTGAAGAACGGGACAATCGCATGCTGGCGAGGGATGGGAAGGGCTGGATCAATCACGTGCTAACAATCAGGCTCACTGACATCCGGGATGGAGTGATCGGCACGGATGACTCCCGGCGCAATCGCGGCTGACGCAGTCCGGGGTTTGAGCAGGCTTGCCGCACTGAGCCAGCACGAGACGGTGACTGTGGTGCGAAACATGTCGGGGAGGGTATCAACAGCGAGGAGCATGGCCATGCCCTCGAGTGGGATACCCGCGGAGGCGAGCATCGGCGCCATCACGATAATGGCGCCGCCGGGTATGCCCGGAGCGGTCATACTCACCGCGATGGCGTTCAGACCGAGGACAGCGAGTTGCGCGGAGGAGAGGGATACTCCGTAAAAAGCCGCCAGGAAGCAGACCCCGACGATTTGCACGATGCAGCCGCCCACGTGAAAGATCGATGCGGCGAAGGGGAAGAAAAAAGTGGAGACCTCGGCTGGAAGATTAAGGTTGTCGTGCGCGGCCTTATACGTAGCAGGAAGGGCGGCGAGCGAGGAGCGCGAAGTAAAGGCAATCGCCTGAGCCGGAGCGCTCGCTCTGATAAAGGCGGGAATACTCCATGAGCTGAAGATCGCGATACTGGGATAGAGAATGAACGGAATGAAGATCGCTGTGATGAAGCACATGGCGGCCACATAACTGATGAGCCAGCTCACGCCGCTTACTCCAGTGTTTGCACCGAGGCCTACGGAAAGGCAAAAGACCCCAATCGGAACCGTTCTTAGAATGCCAGCAATAAGGATCGTGAAGCCATCTGCCAGCGCCCGGAAGAAGCGGGTGAGAAGAACGCGCTCAGCGTCTGGGAGGTGCGCAATGGCGATGCCCAGGGCAACGGAGAAAAGAACCAGGGGAAGAAGGGCGCCGTCCTCGGCGGCTTTGAAAATGTTCGCGGGGAGCAGGCCTACGAGAAAGGATCCGAATGTGGGAATCGCCCCGGCGGGGACAGGGAATTTAACTGTGGCCAGCGCCCCGCGGCCCAGCACGTGGGACAAATGGTAGAAGAGTGGGAAGGCGACTACCCCCGCAAAGGCAGCTGAGGCGACCAGGTAGGAGAGGATGATGGCGAGCGATCTGCCCGCGAGACGGCCGAGTTTGGCAGAGTTCGTTGAGGCACATCCCGCGATGAGGCTGGTGGTGACGAGCGGAATGACGCAAACGAGGATCGCGTTGATGAATAGCCGCGCGAAAGGCTCAATCAGCGTAGGGATATCGTGCAGTAAGGGGAGGGGACTGCGCTTACACACATACCCCAGCAGAGCACCGAGCAGTAAACCCATCAAGACGCGAAGGGGGGATCTCATGCTCTTTTCCTCGAGCGGTGCCGTCGGTTATGTTGCTCAGGATCATGCAGCCGGGAATGCCACGATCCGCTGCCCGCCACAGCGCCCCCGGAAAACTCGCCGAATGCGGCCGAGTGCGGCCAAACTGTCAGGGTGCGTTGGTTACCCATGGTCGGCGCGGCTCCATCGCGTGCGGGCCCTTCAGAAGTCTGCACTTTAGAGTTCCCGCGCTAGTCTGCGCGCGGCTGGCGGATGAGGATCAGGACGCAGACGGTAGCGAAAACGGGCATAAGTCCAGCGACCAGGAAGACGGGGCGGTAGGAGAAGCGGTCCACAATCACACCAACGCTGAAGGTAAATGCAGCGCCCACCAGGCCGGCGGCCAGGCCGCTGAGTCCGGTGACGGTGGCGACCACATCCTGGGGCAGCAGGTCGGAGGGAAAGGTGAGACCCATGGTGGACCAGCTCGCAAATCCCCACATCGCCAGGCAGATGAGCGCCAGAGCGGAATAGGAGCTGTGCACGGTGGCCGCAGGGATGCCGGCCAGCATAGGCAGACAACTGCAGACGCATACCCAAAGGCGCGCCCGCACTACGGGCAAGCCGCGACGAATGCAATAGCCGGAGATCCAGCCGCCGGTGAAGTTGCCGAGGTCGGAAGCGACAAAGGGCATCCAGGCAAACATGGCAATGCGCTGCAGGCTGAAGCCGCGGGCGTCGCTGAGATACTGCGGCAGCCAGAAGACATAGAACCATCCGACGGGATCGGTAAGTGCGCGGCCCAGCACGATGCCCAGCACGTTACGATCAGTGGCCAGGTGGAGCCAACGCTGCACGCCACTTCGCGGGGAGACGACCGGGGCATCCTGGCCGGAGCGAATATAGGCGACTTCAGTGGAAGAAACGCGGGGATGGCGGGCGAGGGGATGGTAGACGCGCAACCAGACGGCGAGCCAGAGGAAGCCCAGTACGCCTGAAAAGACAAACGTGGCGCGCCAGCCGAAGGCCAGGGCTACGAGAGGAAGAACCAGCGCAGCCAGTGCGCCGCCCACGCTCGAGCCGCTGTCGAAGATGGCGACGGCGAGGCTGCGTTCCTGACTGGGAAACCATTCGGCCACGGTTTTGCTGGCGCCCGGCCAGTTGAAACCTTCGCCGATGCCGAGCAGAAAACGAAAGGCCGCGAATCCGAATACGGAATTCGCCAGCCCGGTAAAGATGTTGACGACGGACCAGAAGACCACGGCCACGGCCAGGCCGATGCGCGTTCCGATCACGTCGAGAATGATGCCTCCCAGCAGCCAGGTGAGCGCGTAGGAGATCTGAAAAGAGCCGAGAATAGTGGCCAGATCGGTGTGGCTGAGATGAAACTTCGCGGTGATGACTGGCGCCAGAATGGAAAACGTCTGGCGGCTGACGTAGTTGGTTACGGTGGATAAAAATAGTGTCCACACAATCCACCAGCGCAGGCGGCCGACGGCGGCGCGGGGCTGAGTGACCGTGTTTTGTGCAACAGGAGTCTGATTCATTCGAGCGGTCTGCCGGCTGTGAATGGTCTGTTGTGAAATCCCAATGGAGTGCAGTGGGTGCGGGCATTCCTATTTCGACTCAAATCGAATTCCGATCGATTTGACCTACGCCGGGAAATCCCATGCCACGAGCAGCTTACGAATGTTACTCATTGCAATCTCGTCTTAAGCGTGGTTCAGGCAAACTGGAAGGCTCCAGAGAGACCGCCGTTGGCCGAGGATTTAATCGGCAGATCCAGGTAACGTCACACATCTGGCTTCGGCTCAGGGATCTGCCGAGATGGTGCCCAAAGTAGTGCCGCTTGTTAGAAAAGAAGGCGTTCGTACAATCTGCAGCGATGGGAAAACGTTACATGCGAATCGAAGGCATGTCAAGCAAACTAGAACATAGATCTGGCAAAATTTTCACGGCGGCATCGGTTATTGGCGCCGGAAAAGCCCGGAAGCCCTAATTCCCTCGTGATTGTGCGTGGCGAGCTACAGTCGTGACCCGCAACGGCCCCCAGCCCGGCGGGAGAGGCCGCTATGAGGAGATGCTTGATTTCCCCAATAAGCGCCGAGGGTTCGGCGTTTCCCGATCGGTTTGCCGCGACATCCAGCAGCTAAATGGCCGTAACCAAAGGGTGGAGGCCGCAGGCCGCCGCGAGCGGAGAATTACTTTCCCAACTCAAGAAATTTTTCTCTTGAAGAAAGATTATTTCCGTGTTAAGTTCAGTTTCATCCCCACGCGGAAGCTTCGCAAAAGGAGCGACCAGACACCAGATACCCAAAATCGGGTGAAGTTTCCCGTCATGAATTTGCACTTTTTTACAGCGGGCGCCCACACACCATGTGTTCGGGAAGGATACGCTCCAGCCGGCCGACGACGCGGTCCGGGATGGGAGCTCAATTCAGGGCCCGAAGACCATTTGATTTAGGTGGCTGCTCCTGCCGCTCCAGCGAGCCCATCGATGAACTTCATAACTAGGAGAGGGAAAAATTGTGGAAGAGTCACAGCTG
Source organism: uncultured Acidobacteriaceae bacterium (assembly GCA_963725975.1). Classification (GTDB taxonomy): domain Bacteria; phylum Acidobacteriota; class Terriglobia; order Terriglobales; family Acidobacteriaceae; genus Telmatobacter. Next base: position 114,350 of record CAVSBA010000006.1, read on the forward strand.
AAACGGCTGCAGTTTGGAACGTTGAAAGTGGAAATCCATCCCAGCAGCAAAGCGGCAGGTTTAGAAGCCGCGCGAGCTGCTGGAAAAGCAATTACGAAGCTGGCGCAATTGAGAGAAACGGTCGGCGTGATCTTTGCCACCGGAGCTTCACAGTTGGGAATTCTCGATGCACTGATTAGTCTGCCGAATATCCCGTGGAATCGAGTTTGCGGCTTTCATATGGACGAATACATCGGCATTTCCACGGATCATCGGGCATCCTTCCGGCGCTATTTGCGTGACAGGCTAACAGCGAAGGTGCAGATGAAGGAGTTTTTCGAAATCGACGGGGAGACGGCGGATCCAGAGAAAACCTGCCGGGAATATGCCGCGAAGCTCAATGCCGCGGACCCGCAGCTGTGCCTCCTGGGTGTGGGTGAAAATGGCCATTTGGCCTTCAACGATCCGATGGTGGCCGATTTCCAGGACCCCACCGACGTAAAGATTGTGCGCTTGGATGACGTCTGCCGGACCCAGCAAGTGAATGAGGGTTGGTTTGCCGGCATCGAGGAGGTCCCCGAGTGTGCGATCACCTTGACGATTCCTGCGCTGCTTCGGGTTCCGCAGTTGATTGTCAGCGTACCGGGCAGGCGTAAGGCGAAGATCGTCCGCAGCACTCTCGAAGGCCCGCTGTCTACGGACTGTCCAGCCACCATCCTGCGCACGCATCCCAACGTAACCATGTATCTGGATCCGGAGTCCGCGGCCGAACTGGATGAAGTTTTTGCCGCCCAACATGTCGGCTAATTGCATTCAACAAAAACCCTAGAACTGGGCGAACCCCAGCCCGAGAGGAGCGAGCAGGAAATGAAAAACGATTCAGTCCCTGGCAGCGATCGCAGAGAGTTCCTTAAGCAGGCAGCCGGCACGGTGATTGCTGCAGGAATACCCGCACGCTCCTATGCTCGCATCATCGGAGCGAATGATCGCATTCACATCGCGCAGCTTGGCTGTGGAGGTCGGAGCATGGGCCACGTCCACATGGCGCAGCTATCCGCCAAGCAAACGCCGGTCGAGACCATGGCGGTCTGCGACATCTGGAGTTTGGCCCGAGAAGCGCGCGCCAAGCAAGTAAGCGACGCGTTCAACAATCAGCCCAAGATGTACAAGTACTCCGAAGAGATGCTGGCTAACAAAGATATTGACGCCGTGATGATAGCAACCGGCGATTTCCAGCACGCCAAGCTTTGCGCGCAAGTGGTGCAGGCGGGCAAGGACTGTTATGTAGAAAAGCCCTTTGCCAATGTGCTTGAAGAAGCAAAAAAGACGCGTGCCATTGTCAAGGCTTCGAAGCAGATGGTGCAGATGGGCTCGCAACATCGCAGTGAGCCGTACCAGTTGGCGGTGCGCGACCTCGTCCGTGCCGGCCGCGTCGGCCCTCTCGTCCAGATCGAACAGGAATGGAATGTCAATCAGGAGCGGTGGAGGTTTGTGGGAGCGGACACGGGAAGCGGTCCCTCCAGCGGAAGAGATTATGCCCGCTATGCCAGCATGACCCCCGAGGAGAGACAGAAACTGCGGCTTAGTATGGTCGAGGCGGAAGAGCTTCGGCAGAAGGAATGGAGAAAGTATCTTTACGGAACTCCCTCCAAGCTCAAACAGGAAGACACCGATTGGAACCGCTGGCTGTTGGGCAAGCCTTACGAGCCCTTCGATCCCCACAAGTACCTGGAATTCCGCCTGTACAAGAAGTATTCGTCGGGAATCTTCGACCAATGGCTGAGCCATGGAAGCGATCTCGTCCACCTATGGAGCGACGAGGCCTATCCGACCAGCGTGGTGGCGAACGGCGGGATCTTTGTGTGGCCCGACGACCGTGAAAATCCAGACACCTGCATCGCTGCCGTCACCTATCCGAAGGGGTTCCTCTACACGTATAGGACGACCTTCGGAAACAGTTACCGGAGCTTCACCAGGATTATGGGCCGAGATGGAACGATCATGAACTATGGCGGCGAAGGCGCCTCGTTCTTCGTGGTCAGCAAGGAAGGCGGCAGAGATGAGGTCACAGGGTCGGTTGACTATAAGTCGATCCCTATCATCCCCCCCGCAAAGGAAGACGACGAAATCGTGTCCGTGCCTGGCGCTCCTCCGCCGGATTCGCGCGGGCCCGGAGACGACAGCGTGGTTCACATTATGAACTGGCTAAATTCGATCCGTTCGCGGCAGATACCAAATGCCAACGTGGATCACGGCTTTTCACACGCGCTCGTTTGTATCATGGCCGCGCAATCATATTGGAGCGGCAAGAAACTTTACTGGGATCCGCAGAAGGAAGAAATAGTGGACCAGCCAATTGCCATCACGAGCTAGCAATTTGCGGCGAAAATCGAAGCGCCTAACCACTCTCGGCCCCATGGAGGCTAAAGGAATTCGTTGGCGTCGGTGCTTGCTCCCCAAGCGACGATCTCCCATCGAAACTTACCTCGTGCTTGTAACTCGACCACATTCTAAAGGAGGTTCTCATGCATACGACAGTTCAGGGCAGCGAGCGGCAAGTCTCCCGGTGGATCCTAATTTGTTGCACAGCAGTTACGATGTTCTGTGCTGCTACGCTATCGCATTCACAAGCGGCAGGAACGGCAAGCATTCAGGGCGTCGCCTCCGACAGCTCGGGCGCGGTCATTCCGAATGCCAAGATTACTGCTACCGATGTAGCCACCCAGGTGAAGCACGTCACCAAGACCGACGGTGAGGGACTGTATAGTTTTCCAAGTATTCCGATTGGCAACTATACCATCGACGCTGCGGCGGCCGGATTCTCACATTATCACCAAACCGGCATCATCCTCGACGTAGGTAGCAGCATTGCCGTCAATGTCGCACTGAGGATCGGTAACAATCAGGAAACCGTCGAGGTGCAGGCCCAGGGCGTGTCATTGCAGACTGAAGATAGCACTTTAAAGCAAACCGTAGACTCCAAGACCCTTACAGAAATGCCCTTGAATGGAAGACAGATGACCGACCTCGTCGCACTCATGGGCGGAGCCGTCAGCGTCCCGTCAGGCGATACAGCCGATATAGTCGGAAGCAAAACGTTTTACAGCTCTGTTGAGATTTCCCTTGCCGGCGGACAGGGAAACTATACCGACTATCGATTGGATGGAGCCGATAACAACGACTACATGACCAACATCAACCTGCCCTTCCCGTTCCCAGATGCAGTTGCAGAATTCAGCGTGGAGTCTACCGACATGGGCGCGAATCAGGGTTTGCACCCTGGTGGACTGGTCAACGTGGTAACGAAATCGGGCACAAATCAGTATCACGGAACCGCGTTCGAATTCATCCGCAACAACTATATCGATTCGACCAGCTTCTTCTCTGTATCGCCAGACCAGCTGCACCAGAACCAGTTTGGCGGGGTGTTTGGCGGACCCATCATCCGGAATAAGCTGTTCGCTTTCGCGGGATACCAGCATACGATATTGCACGAAGCCCAGGCGAACTCGATCGCTTACGTTCCCACCGCAGCCAATCTGCAGGGAGACTTCTCTCTATCGGACGGAGCCGGGTGCCCAGGCGGGCCAATCCAGCTTGTTAACCCGCAGACAGGCGCTCTGTTGAACAACAACCAGATCAATCCGACAACCTATTTCAGCCCTGCTGCCCTGGAGTTGGTCAAGTACTTTCCTACACCGACCAACGACTGCGGTCTTGTAACATACGTCATTCCGAATGAGACATCAGAAAACCAGTTTGTCACGCGCGAGGACTGGACGATCAACCAGAAGAACAGCGCCTACGGCCGCTATTGGTACGACTATTATCAACATCCCTCGTTTTATTCGCCAACCAATATCCTGATCACGAATTCTCGCGGCAACTTTGAGCAGGTTCAGGGCCTTGCCCTCGGCGAAACCTGGGTGCCCACCTCGCGATTCGTAAATAACGCTCATGCCTCGATCTCGCTGCGTAATATCCGCCGTGGTCCCGCGGCGGCGGGCATTAATGCAGATACGATCGGCGTCACCGCCTATCAGTCTTCACCCAGATATTTACCGGCTCAAGCTACAGGTAAGTGGCAGACATACAATGGGGGGGCGCCTGGTGACTTTGTCGAGAATACAATTTCGTTTGCGGACGATATTAACTGGGTCCACGGAAAGCATCAGTTTGGATTTGGCGGAGAATTTACACGATCCGAGTTCAATGAGAACAATGTCTACCAGGGCAATGGAGATTTCATATTCTCCGGCATCTTCTCGGAAACAGGTCCCAACGGCACCAGCCCGGGGGGCACAGGTGAAGATGCCAACCTCGATTTCCTGACCGGGGCGATGGGCAATTTTGAGCAAAGCGCTCCGCAACTGGATGCGTTACGAGCGCCCATCCCGACGTTGTATGCGATGGACACCTATCATGCGACCAGCAAGTTAGTGATCACTGGTGGCGTGCGCTGGAATCCGGAGTTTTTCCCCACCGACAAGTACGGCCGTGGTTCGACCTTCAACATGGCCAATTTTCTCGACAACGCACAAAGTACGACGTACACCAATGCGCCGGCGGGAAGCTTGTTTTATGGCGATCCTGGGGTTCCCAAGGCATTTACCAACAGCTCGAAAGATCTGTTTTCACCGCGCTTGGGAATCACCTTTGATCCTACTGGGTCCGGAAAGACAGTGTTCCGGATCGGTGGCTCCATGGTTTACGACCTGGTGTGTTTCTTCATGGGACAGAACATGAATGAGAACCCTCCATTTTCCGACTCTGTGCAGAACGTTCCGGTTAATGCTCCTTTAAGCTTCTCCGCGCCGTGGTCGAGCGGCTCGGTCACAACGAACCCATTTCCGCAGCCGAATGTCCCGGCGCACAATATCGCATTCCCGACTTCAGCGCAGTATATTATCCTTGGAAACCATTTCAATCTGCCGATGATGACGCAATACACAGCGAGCGTGCAGCGGGAATTGGGCCGGGGCTGGCAACTGCAGGCCGACTTCATCGGGAACCGCACATCGCATAATAGCTATTCCATTCCGATGAGCAATGCTGTTTATATTCCGGGCATGTGCGGAGCTAGCCCGTGCTCGACAACGAGTAACGAAGCTTCGCGCTTCTCGTTGACGTTACAGAATCCGACCTGGGGCCCATACTACGCGGGTGGCGGCCAGGAGTCGGTCTTTGTGCTTACGGGAGCGAATGCAAGTTATGACGGGCTGATCATGACCGTTCAACACCGGACTGGGAACTTTGTGTTCATGTCCAACTACACCTATTCTCACTGCATCGACATCGAGGACAGCCAGGGAGACACCGAGGGTGTGACGGTGCAGAACCCGAACGATATTCTGGCGGATAAGGGGAACTGCGGCTTTGACTACAGGCACGTATTCAATATGAGCCTGGTGGCATCGAGCCACTTCAGCTTGCCAAATCGCTTCCTGTCGGAGACGATCAACAATTGGCAGATTGCGCCTCTGATCCACGCGCAGGACGGCACCCCATTTACGGTCGTCGACGGAATCGATAATTCGCTGACAGACACTGGAAACGACCGGCCGGACCTGACCGGTAGCCCGGTGTATACCCGCAAGGCAATCGTAGGCGGATCGGCGAGCAACGGGTCGTACATCAATGCGGCTGCATTCGTGAATAGCCCCACGGGCACGTTTGGCACCCTGGGAAGAGACACCTTCCGCGGGCCGAAGTTCCTGCAATTCGACAGCGCCTTGGTGCGCACCTTCCCGGTGCACGAGTCATTGAACTTGATGCTGCGGCTCGAAGCATTCAACGTGCTGAATCACCCGAATTTTGACCTTCCAGATACCACGATGACGGATTCAACCTTCGGGGATGTCACATCAACAGTTAGCAATTACAGTGCGAGAATTTTCCAAGGCGCAATCAAGTTCAGCTTCTAACCTGGGTTCAACAAAGGCACTGGAATTCTTGATCCGTCCGCCAGGATGTTGCAGCAGCGTTTCAAAAGAGACGTTTGCTGGCCGCATCCTGGCGAGCGTTTTTTTAGGTCGCGAGGACGAATTCAGTCAAAGCCCAGCTATTCATTCTGCGCGTAGGGCCCCCATCGGATTTACGCGAGCGGCCCGGCGTGCCGGCAGATACGCGGCTGCCAATCCGCTGGCGAACAGGAACGCTATTGCCGCAGCCAGCGTCCAGCCATCGTGAGGGCAACCTGACCCCATTTTCCGTCCAGTTCCGGTGTATGAGAATAGGGGCTGTCCCGGCCGCAGGAATCGCCCTGCGGTCAAATGGGGCGGACGTAGGGGCATCTCCGGATACGTGAGCTAGTGTTATAAATCCTTTGTTTCTGGCGGATCTTTTGCCAGAACCCGGACAGTGTGCACTAAAAATGCAGCAGGGGGTTTTCAGGGGTCTCTGCAGGTTATTTGATCTGTGTAGTTTATTGGTGGCGGAGGGCAGGATCGAACTGCCGACCTTGGGGTTATGAATCCCACGCTCTAACCATCTGAGCTACTCCGCCGGGAGGCGCCGGGAAACGGCAAAGGGCGCGGAGACAACTGGTTGCAATCGACTCGGTCCGCGCGGGAATTCCCTTCCTGATGATACGGGGGATCTCAGGCGATGGTCAAACTCTGCGCCAACAGGCGTGACGCCCTTTGCGCCGACCGGCTGTTTCTCTTGGCGAGGGGGCTCGTGAACGCGGCTCCTCCTGTAAACTCGGCTGCATGAATGCATTGCGCATAGCCGGGGTGATTCCGGCACGGCTGAGCTCGACGCGGCTTAGCCGCAAGGTGCTGCGAACCATTGCCGGGCGCCCCATGGTGGAGTGGGTATGGCGCGCGGCGCGGGCGAGCGGGCTGATGGATCCCGTGGTGGTGGCCACCGATGCCGAAGAGGTTGCGGACGTGTGCCGGTCGCGGGGCATTCCGGTGGTGATGACCTCGGCGGATTGCCCCAGCGGATCAGACCGCGTTCACCAGGTGGCCGGCCAGATCGACGCCGACATCTACGTCAATATTCAGGGCGACGAGCCGACGCTGACGGGAGATTTTTTCCCGCCGCTGCTCTCGCTGTTCGAGCAGCCGCAGGTAGAAGTTTCCACGCTGGCGGTGTGCTGCGCGCCGATAGAATTCGCCAACCCCAACGCGGTGAAAGTGGTGACTGCGCTCGATGGCCGGGCACTTTATTTCTCGCGCGCAACCATACCGTTCGACCGCGACGGCGTGGGATTTACCGGCTATCGTAAGCATCTCGGCATCTACGCTTACCGCAAGGCTGCGCTAGAGCGATTCGCCGCGTTGCCGCCTTCGCCTCTGGAAAAGCTGGAGCGCCTGGAGCAGTTGCGGCTGCTCGAAAATGGTATCGCGCTGTACGTCGCCGACGCGCCGCGGGACACGATTGGCGTGGACACGGAAGAAGACCTCACGCGCGCCGAGGAGCTCTTGCGGCCGCGGTAGGCCTCTGGGGTCTGGTTGCGTAAATGGTGTTTTGAAAGGGCACGGCTTCACAGCCGGGTGAAAAACCTATGTTTTCGCTCCCCGGAGGGAGCGTGAGGCTTCAGCCTCACGAATGAAGCCCATCGACTCAGAGTGGCTTTGGAGGCTGCGGAAAAACTCGCGAAATTGAGCAATTGTGCAAGTGAGGGTGCAGCAGGGGCTGAAGCCCTCGTTCGTATTGCAGCCATTATTGGCCCGGCTCAAGCCGTGCCCTTGTTACAAGGCCCCTCATCCAAGAGTTTTTCCGCAGCGTGTTTAGCCCCGGGCCCTCGCTCCGCCCCGCTCATGGACTCTTTCACCAATCTGTTCAGCCGTGCCGCAGCCGATGAACAGCGGGCTTCACCAGGCAGCGGAAAAACTCCGGCATTTGAGCGAATGAGAGTGCAGCAGGGGCTCAAAGCCCTCGTTCGTTTTGCAGCCTTTATTGGCCCGGCTCAAGCCGTGCCCTTGTTACAATGCCCCCTCATCAAGAGCTTTCCGCAGCCTGTTCAGCCCCCTGAGGGATGTTCTCAGGCGGGCCGAATCCATTGGTGCAACCATTCCTAGTCTTTCCCAACTTCGAGAATCTGGAAGGAGCCTGGGATCATGGGCGGACGTGGACCGCGCATGAAGGCAGGAAGACCTGGCGGCGGAGCTGGGGCTTGCGGCTGAGCCGACGCCGGAGGAGTGGGGCCGTACTCGGCGGTAATGAGGAACAGATGACCGGTCTTGGCGTCGAGGGTGATGGTCTTGGCGCGTTGCGGCATGGGGACGGTCTGCTCGACCGCGAAGTCGGTGGGCGAATTTTCCTTGACCACCGTAATGGTACCGTCGCCCTGCGAGCTGAACGCTTCCATGGTCTCCGGATTGAAGACCACGCCATCGCATCCCACGCCGGTGGGCAGATCGGCAAGGATGTGGCCGTCCGTGGCGGAAAGGATGACCATGTTGCTCTTCTCGCGGCAGGCGGCGAACAGGATGCCGTTCTTCGCATCCAGGGCCAGGCCGGCGCAGCCGGCGCCGTGGCTTGAAAGATCGTAACGGCCCACCATTTTCATGGTGTCCGCGTCGATGACGGCAATGGCCGCCTTGTCTTCGATATCCACGTAGATTTTGCCGTGGCCGTCGGTTGCGGCCTCCTCGGGCGCGCCGCCGATGTTGATGGTTCCCAGGATGGCGCCGTCTTTGTCGTCGAGGACCGTGATATTGGGCTCGGCGTGGCTGAGGACGTAAAAGCGGTGATTATAGGGGTCGTTGAGATAGCCGTCGGGTCTGCCTTCGACATCGATCTTCTTGATGATCGCAAAGGTCTTGGCGTCGAACATGGTGACCGGACTGGAGGTAGCAAAGCCGTGGCCGGTGGCCGTATCCACCGCACCGCCATGTGCGCTGGTGCCGGGAATGTCGCCGATCTGCGCCAGGGTGTCGAGGTTGAAGACGCCGATGTGGCCATCGGGGCCGGAGCGCGCCACGAAGAGGGAACGGCCATCAGGATCGGCGGTTACGTAGTCGAGTCCGCCTTCGCCGCCGACCAGCTGAATCCTGAGAACCTTGTAGGGGCCGCTTTGCTGCGCACCGGACAGGCCCGGCAGCAGAAACAGGAGAGCGAACATGGCAACAGCGATAGGTCGTAACGACATCGAAAAAGCCTCCGGCCACGGGTTTGGCGGGCGCACCGTCACTCGGTTGTTGGCGGCGGCTGCCGGTCTGGATTGTGGCGCTAAGAGAGAATACACGCGGCAACCTGAAAAACAGATGAGAAACGGCTATGGCCGCAGCGGAGCGCGGATTCGGGAACTGGTACTCTGCGAGTGCTGGAATTGGGCGCAAGATTCGGAGTGCGCGCGCTTCCGGCTGGCGCGATGATGGTTCCATGAACAGCAACGCCCGGCTCGCAGAGAATGGAAGTATGGAGCAGCAGATCGATCCGGAAGCCGCGTGGAAGCAGCTTGTGGGCCGTGAGGCCCGCGCCGGCTTTTTTTACGGTGTAACCACTACGGGCGTCTTTTGCAAGCCGGACTGCGCCAGCCGCCGGCCGCTGCGCGCCAACGTGCGCTTTTTCCGGACCGCAGCGGAAGCCGAGGGCGCTGGTTTTCGCGCTTGTCGGCGCTGCCACCCAGCCGCTGTTATGGGCAATCCTTTGGACGAGGTTCGTGCCTATATTGAGAAGCATCAGGGCCGCCGTATCCGACTGGCCGAACTGGGCCGCCGGGTTGGGCTCAGCCCCTTCACCGTGCAGCGGCGGTTCAAGCGCGCCATGGGCGTGAGTCCGCTGGAATATCAGCGCGCGCTGCGGGCCGGCGCGTTTCGCGCTTCTCTCAAAAGAAAGGTTCCCGTGACGGATGCCATTTACAGTGCCGGATTCGGCTCATCGAGCCGTGCCTATGAAGGCGCACCGCTGGGCATGACGCCGCTGCGCTTTGCGAAGGGCGGCAAAGGCGAGCAGATTCGCTGGTGCGCCGCGGCTTCGCCCTTTGGCTGGATGATTGTGGGCGCAACCGGGCGCGGGCTCTGCTGGCTTTCGCTGGCCGGCACGCGCGCCCAGGCCGAGAGCAGCCTGCGCGCCGAGTTTCCTGCCGCGGAACTCCAGCGCGATGCCTCGCTCTCGCGGCTGGTGGATGCGGCGATGGCGAGCGTTCAACAGGACATTTGCCCGGCAGAAGAAGGTGCCGCGCAGCAGGTGCTGGATCTGCGTGGAACCGTGTTCCAATTGCGCGTGTGGCAGGGGCTGCGGCAGATTCCTCGCGGAGAAACACGCACGTACAGCCAGTTGGCGCGCGAACTTGGCCATCCCACGGCGACCCGCGCCGTGGCCCGCGCCTGCGCCAGCAACCGCGTGGCGCTGCTGGTGCCCTGTCACCGGGTGGTGGGCGCCAGCGGCTCCCTCACCGGCTACCGCTGGGGGGTGGACCGCAAACGGCAAATTCTGGCCGCCGAAAAGGTCCGCTGACCGATTCCCGGAACCGCCTAAGGGGTTTTTGCGTAGTATAGGTGGCGAGATTCCATTGCTGCAGGGCGCGCCGTGAGGAGGAAGCATGTATTGCAGTGCATGTGGTCAGGCGGTCATGCCGGGGCAGGCGTTTTGTCCGCAGTGCGGACGGCCGGTGACGCCCGCCGTTCCCCCGGGTGCGCCGGTTCCAAACCTGGCTTACCAGGTAGAGAGCTATCGCGGCAAGATCCGTGCGCTGGCCATTGTGTGGTTCGTGTATGCGGGGCTCTCAATGCTGTTCGGACTTGCCGGTCTTACGTTTGCCAGGCATTTCTTATCGAGGGGTTTTGGGCCGATGATGGATGGCGGCAATCCGCTGCCTTGGTTCTTTCCCATGATCCTAAGGTTTGTATGGATCGCGCTGGTGGCGCGCACGGCGCTTGCTATCGCGGCCGGCTGGGGCCTGATGGAGAACGCGCAGTGGGGCCGGATCGTGGCCATCATCGCCGCCATCCTCAGCCTCATCAAGTTCCCGTTTGGCACGGCCATGGGCATCTGGACGCTGGTGGTGCTGCTCGGCTATCGAAATGCCACGCTGTACGAACAGCTGTAAGGCTGGTTGTACAAATGGTGTTTTGAAAGGGCACGGCTTTCAGCCGTGCCGCAGAAGTCCGATGAGCAGTGGGTTTCAGCCCTTTGGGGGATGTTCTCAGGGGGGCCGAATCCATTGATGCAACCAGCTCTAAAAGCAGGGGTCGAGTTTCACGGCTCAGTCAGTTCCGGTTCTCGCCGCATCGGAGTTTTCTGGCGCCCCACACCTGAAACAGGGCAATCGCATGACTTGAATTTCTTTGACGGACGGGGTTCCGTTTGCCGTCGCGCCGTAGGCGCAATGTTTTGAGAGTACCGGGACATCCTTTACGTTTTAGACCGGAGACATGGTTTACAACCCCCATGCGGCGAAAGCGGCTCTGATTGCGGTTTTTCGGCGGGGTTTGCCGGTCCAGATACATATTCTAGTCGTCGTCGTAGCTGTGGGAATGTGGTAATCCCGAAGGGATTTCCAAGGGGTGTGGGAAGGGTGGAAAGCCGGCTTTTTGGCTTTCCATGCTTTCCCCACCCCGTCATTTCCATAGCTTGTTTTGCTGCGCGTTTTTCAACCTCTCACCGCCGCGCGAAATCGCTTTTCGGCACTGTTGAACATGCCCAGTTCGGTGGTCCGAAAGAAGACCCGGTAGGCGTCGTCATCCATTTGCTCCAGGCCGATCTCCTCGTTGCGGAGCACTTCGCTGACAAACACCCGGCCGTGAAGCCAACTCATATCGCCGTTGTTGTTCACGCGGCGCGTCTGAAAAGACTTCGGGTATTGGAAGCTCGGCACGCTACTCGGCAACATCCGGGTGCTGGGCACATAGATGCTGCCCGGCGTCTCATTCGCAAGACCTTCGTGCGGGACGTTCGTGATTGAATACCAGACGAAAGCGATCAAACTTCTTCTGCTGCGCGGGCACCGTCTGGGCTGGGGGTTTTGCCGTGTCTTCTTTAAGCGTGCGATGCATGCGCTCATGCCTCCCGTTCTGCTGAGGCCGCCCTGGCTGGATGCGTTCATGAACAATGCCGAGCTTCATCCATCCCAGCGACAACTTCGAAAGGCCCAGCAGGCCGACGCCCGCGAACGGCGCGCCGTTGTCGGTGCGGATGCGTTCCGGCATGCCATACTCGCGCATCGCCGCATCGCAAACGGCGCTGACCTGGGCCAGGTCCATGCGCGTCACGGCCTGGCAGCGAATCAGAAACCGGCTGTGCGCGTCGGTGATCGTAAACGGATCGCAGCGATAGCCATCTCCCGTCAGAAAGTATCCCTTGAAATCCATGCACCAAAGCTGATTCGGCGCCGTCACCATCGAGAACGGTTGCGAACTCGGTGTAGCATGGCGCTTCTTCCGCCTCGGGTTGGTGAGCCCGGCACGGCTGAGGATCTGACCCACGGTACTTGCCGCCGGCCAGCTCACGTTCGGGCTCATACGCTCCAGACGCGCCTTGAGCTTCCGCGCTCCCCACGACGGGAACCGCTTCCGTAGCGCCAGCACTTCGTTCTCGATCTCTGCCGGCGTTGTGTGTGGAGAACTGTGCGGCGTGCGCGTCAGATCGAGCAGGCCCTCCGGCCCAACCTCGTCGTAACGCTTGATCCACTTGTAGGCAGTCGGACGCGAGATGCCGTACTCGTGGCAAAGGTCGGTTACCGACATCTCTTCCTTCTGATAGCTCGATAAGAACTGCAGGCGTTGGTCCACGGTTCGAGTCTCTTTCCAAGGCATAAACGCATCTTCATGCGTCAAGCCAAAGCTGGGAAAGCCAACTGTTCTCCGCAAATGTGTAAACCATGTCCCCGGTCTACTTCGTAAACCATCTCCCCGGTACACTCAGTTTGTTAGCCCCGCGCTTTAGCGTGGGGACCGGGGCCGAAAAAAGACGCGAGCCCCGTAGGGGCGATGTAAATGAGGTGCAAAAGACCCTCCAATGCCGTTCATGCGATTGCCCCCACACCTGAAAGCTGAGGCCTGCGTGCGCTTTGCGGTGGCGATACAATTTAAGCATGTCCTTCCCAGAAATCCGGATGCGCCGCCTGCGGCGGAGTGACGCGCTGCGCGCCCTGGTGCGTGAGACCACTCTCGAGCCCGGCGACCTCATTTATCCGCTGTTTATCTGCCCCGGCAACGGGGTTCGTAACGCCATCGGCTCCATGCCCGGAGTCTTCAATCTGTCTGTCGATGAAGCGGTGAAGGAAGCCGAAGAGGCGGCGCGGCTGGGCATTGGCGGCCTGCTGTTGTTTGGGTTGCCGGAGAGCAAGGACGAGCAGGGAACCGGCGCGTGGGACGAGAACGGCATTGTGCAGCAGGCGCTGCGCGCGCTCAAAGCAACGGAAGCGGCGAAGAAGCTGGTGCTGATCGCCGACGTTTGCCTGTGCGAGTACACCAGCCACGGGCACTGCGGCGTGGTGGTGGAGGGCAAGGCAGGCTTCGAGGTGGACAACGACCCCACGCTCGATCTGCTGGCGCGCACGGCCGTGAGCCAGGCGCAGGCCGGGGCAGACGTGGTTGCGCCCAGCGACATGATGGACGGGCGCGTGGCCGCCATTCGCCGCGGGCTCGATGCGGCCGGCTTCGCCATGACGCCCATTCTCAGCTATGCGTCGAAGTTTGCGTCGGCATTTTACGGGCCGTTCCGCGAGGCTGCCGATTCCGCTCCGCAGTTCGGCGACCGGCGCAGCTACCAGATGGACGGGGCCAATCTGCGCGAAGCCATGCGCGAGATTCAGCTCGACCTGAATGAAGGCGCGGACATGATCCTGATGAAACCGGCTATGCCCTATCTCGACGTGGTGCGCGCGGCGCGGAATCGCTTCGGCGTACCCATGGGCGCCTACCAGGTTTCAGGCGAGTACTCCATGCTGCAGGCGGCGTTTGAGAAGGGCTGGCTGGACCGCGACCGCGCGATTCTGGAATCGCTCGTCGGCTGCCGCCGCGCCGGGGCGGATTTCATCGTGACGTATTTCGCGAAGGATGCGGCCAAACTGCTGGGATGAGCGCCGGCCGTTCGGTTTGCGGGTTGGCGATGATGCATCCCTTAACGCCGCCTGCAACGTCGAGGGACCGATAGATGATTTCGCGGACCTATCCGAATAAGGTGATTTCTGAGTGCCCCAGGTCGATTCTGAGACATGGGAGACCTCGATTCCCCGTTCTTAGGCCGGTCGGGGATCAACGGAATCCCAGGTCTGAAAATCCAGACCTGGGGCACCCATCTTCAGTGGTTCATGGAGATGTGGGGCGCCCGCCGAGCAGGCTGATGTCAGGGACGCGCATTTCCTCTATCGCTGGAGGTCGAAGGTATTTCACTTGGCATTAATGCGCCCACTGCGACCCATTGAGACAATGAATCGCAGTGACTGGAATTAATGCTGTTCCCGTAGCGAGCCGCGTCTCCCGGCGGATTTTTAAGTACATAGACGTCCTGCTTCTCTCGTTCTGCATTTGGAGTGGCGCGCTCGGGGCGCGGCGGTTGTACGGCGAGAAGCCGGCCACGGATCCCTGCCCGCGTCCGCAGGTGGGCAGCCTGGTGGACGAACCGCCAGACGTGCGCAGCAAACATGGGGTTCTGGAAATTACCCTGCGTGCGGTGAACGTGCGGGAGAGTGACGGCCGAACGCGGTACTGCTTCACCGACGGCGCGGGCCGCGAATCTCCGAATTTGCGAGTGAATCCGGGCGATCTTGTCATTATTCACCTCAAGAACGGCATGACCGATCTGGATCCGGGAAAGGCATCGCCTGCGATGCGAATGTCGCGGCCGCGCAGAGACCTGTGCACCCCCAGCGGAGCAATGAGCCTCATCGCCACGAATCTGCATTTTCACGGCACCACGATCCCGCCCACGTGCCACGCGGACGATGTGCTCAGGACTTCGGTTCAGCCGGGCCAATCTTTCGAGTATCGCTTTCGCATTCCCGAGGATGAGCCTCCGGGGCTCTACTGGTATCACCCGCACATTCACGGATTCAGCGAGCCGCAGGTCCTGGGTGGCGCTTCCGGAGCGCTGATTGTGGAGGGAATTGAACGTGCCAAGAAGGAAGTGGCAGGGCTGCCCGAACGCGTGTTCATTATTCGCGATGAGGACCTGATGCATCCCAACGCGCCGCAGTCGAAATCCGAGCCGGTGGTCCCTCATTTTCTGATTGACCGCGATGGCGACGCCGCCAATAACGGAACTGGATTCGGCAAGCCCGCCAAAGATCTGTCCATCAATTATGTTCCCGTGCCGTACCCTGATTATCCGCCCGCACAGATTCGCATGAAGCCAGGCGAGCGGCAATTGTGGCGGGTATTGAATGCGTCGGCCATCACCTATCTGAATCTTGAAGTGCTTTTCAACGGGGTTGCGCAGCCGCTGGGCCTGGTGGGCATGGACGGTTTCCCCATAGGGGCTTATACGCCGGATCCCGACGCGCCGCAGAATGGAGTCAACTGGCAGACACATTTGGCAATCCCGCCGGGTGCGCGCGTGGAATTCATTTTGCAGGGACCGCGCGCGGGCGAGCAGGGCCTGCTGGTTACGCGTACCGTGGACACAGGCCCGGGCGGCGAAAACGATCCGAATCGGATGCTGGCAACGATCGTGGCAACGCCGGGCGCGCCGGAACCGCGGGCGCGGCTGGAACGCGCGCCCAAGCCGCTGCCACCGCCGGACCGAGAGTGGCTGGGCGACGTAAAGCCGGTGCGGGTGCGGCGCTTGTACTTCTCTGAGAAGTTGTTGAACCCCAACGATCCAACCAGCGCGGTGGAGTTTTATTTGACAGTGGAGGGTCAGACGCCCAAGATGTTCGACCCGAATTCCACTACTCCCAATATCGTGGCTGAGCAGGGCACCGTTGAAGATTGGATCATCGAAAACCGCACGCAGGAGTTGCACGCTTTTCACATTCATCAGCTCCACTTCCTGCTGTTGGATTACATGGGCAGGCCGGTGCACGAAAATTTCTTGCGCGATACGGTCAATGTTCCTTACGTGACCGGCCGTCTGCTCGCGTATCCGAGTGTGCGCATCCGCGTGGATTTCCGCGATCCCAATATCATCGGCACGTTCCCCTATCACTGCCATCTGCTGGAGCACGAGGATAAAGGAATGATGGGGACCGTCGAGGTGGTACCGCCGAGCGGCGCGCGGCCATGCAATTCCCGCACGGGCGTTGGATGCACAAACACAGCTGCGCGGCGCTGACTCACGATTATTTCTCGATGAAGTTCTGTCGCTCCTTTAAGGGCGCGTCAATTCTTTTCATTCGCCCGTATTTTTACACGACGTGAAAGATCGGATCTGTAGAAAAGCGCTATGCTCTCGGCGTTGAGGGGTGCAGCCCCAGCACACCCGCCTCAACGAGCAAGCCGCAATACCAGCCTCAGTACCAGCACGCCTGAACATCAGCACGCCCAACAACACCAGGAGGTTAGTATGACCGCAGGTCAGGTCGCATCCATGTCCGCGCGGGCAGTAAAGGCGGTGATCGTCTACGCCTCTCTGCTTCCGCTTGTCTTCGGCAACTCCTTTGCATATGCTCAAAATCCATCCCGGGACAACGATACCGTTTCTCCCATCAAGCACGTCATCGTGATCATCGGGGAAAACCGCAGCTTCGATCACGTCTTTGCTACCTATGTGCCGAGGAGAGGACAGACAATTTGGAACCTGCTTTCTGAAGGCATCATCAACGCCAATGGAACGCCAGGACCGAACTTTGACAAAGCCGAGCAAAATGCCGCCTATGATGAGAAGCCGGACGGCTTTCTCCTGAGCCCCACCAAGACGGAATTTCCCGGAGCAGTGCTGCCCGCTCCGCAGGTCGGGGGCCCGGAAAATTCCTATGTGGCGAACGACAGCCTCACTCTGGCCGAACAGTCGGAAAGCGGCCTGCCCAGCGGCTATTACCAGGACCTGGTCAGCGGCGGCACGGGCCAAAGCTCCTCCACGCCCGACGCCCGCATTTCCAACGTGAACAGCCTGCCCCCCGGGCCTTTCCAGCTGACCAACGGAAGCACGTTCACCTATAACTCGTACGCGGCGAGCCCGGTTCACCGCTTCTATCAAATGTGGCAGCAGCTGGACTGCAGCGCCGACCGCAGCACGCAGGACAATCCCTCAGGCTGTAACGCGGGCCTGTTTCCCTGGGTTGAGGTGACCGTGGGAGCGGGCACCAACGGTGTCGCGCAGCCCGCAAACTTCAGCACCGAGTACGCACCGGATGTAACCACAACCGGTGAGGGATCGACTTCGATGGGCTTTTACAACATGCAGAAGGGCGATGTGCCCTACTTCAAGCATCTAGCCGACCAGTATTCGATCAGCGATAACTTTCATCAGTCTGTGAACGGCGGCACGGGCGCAAATCACATCATGCTGGGGCACGGTGACATGATCTATTTCACAGATGGCAATGGTCATGCGCAAAAGCCTCCGGAGAACGTGACTGTGGACCCAGGCACCGCGAACGCCGGCGTTGTCCACGAGGTTGAGAACCCGAATCCTGCGAAGAATACCAACAACTGGTACAAAGAGGACGGTTACGGCGGAGGCTCCTATGGTTCTGCTTCCTTTGGCGGTGGATCCTATACCGACTGCGCGGATATGACGCAGCCCGGCGTGGCGCCGATTGTCAATTATTTAAAATCGCTGCACCGGCCCATTGCGCCCAACTGCCAGGCAGGACACTACTATCTCCTGAACAACTACAACCCCGGATATTTCGGCAACGGCAACGACGCTTACACCGATACCAACGCCGATAACACGGTGTTTACGGTTCCTCCATCGGCGGTGCCCAGCATCGGCGACGAGATGCTGGCGGCCCATCTCTCGTGGAAATACTACGGCGATCAGTGGGATAACTATGTGCCGGATCCGTACCAGTTGAATTATGGGGCGATCGGCGCAAAGACCGACGAATACTGCACCATCTGCAATCCCTTCCAGTACGACACGTCCATCATGGCCAATGCAACCATCCGCAACGCGCACATCCAGGACACCGCCAATCTCTACAGCGATATCGCGAACGGCACGCTCCCCGCGGTTTCGTTTGTGAAACCCAGCGGCCTGGTCGACGGGCATCCCGCCTCATCGAAGCTGGATCTGTTTGAAGGATTCACACAAAAGATCGTGGCTGCGGTGCAGGCCAACCCCTCGTTGTGGAAGGACACGGCCATCTTCATCACCTTCGACGAAGGCGGCGGCTATTACGACTCCGGTTACGTGCAGCCTCTCGACTTCTTCGGCGACGGCACGCGCATTCCGCTCATCGTGGTCTCACCGTATTCGAAGGGGGGACGCGTTGTGCACGAATACGACGACCATGTCTCCATCCTGAAGTTCATCGAAAGAAACTGGCGCCTGAGAACTGTGTCCAGCCGCAGTCGGGATAACGATCCGAACCCGGTGACGGCATTTGACAACCCGTACGTGCCGCTCAACAGTCCCGCAATCGGGGACCTGTTCGACATGTTCAACTTCCCCGACCAGCGGTAGCCGAGTCGGCTCGCAGATGCAGGGAGCGGCGCCAGGGTGCCCCATGCCTCGATTCTGAGACTTGGGGCACCTCGATTCCTAGCTCTTTGGCCGGTCGGGTATCAACGGAATCCCAGGTCTGAAAGTCCAGACCTGGGGCACCCATCTTCAGTAACTCATCGAGAGGTGGGCTACCCGCTAGTCTGGCTGTACAATCAGCGATCATGCGTGTGTTCACGATCGCGCTGGCTACGTCGCAACCTCGATGCTCGCCGAGACTGCCCCGGCAGTTCATAAGTTTCGCGGGTGGGGATGGAATCCGGCAGGCAGAAAAGCCGGGTGCCCCATGTCTCGCCTCTGTCTTGCTTCTGAGACACGGGAGACCTCGATTTCCCGTTCTTTGCCCGGCCGGAATCAACGGAATCCCAGGTCTGAAAGTCCAGACCTGGGGCAGCCATCTTCAGTGGTTCATCGAGATTTGGGCGGCCTACGATTAAGTTACTTAAGGAGGCCAGCATGCACATCGCCATTCGCCACACGGCATCATTCGCTTTGCTGTGTTTAGCGTTGCATGTCGCAGCTGCGCAACCTGACTCTGCATTTCGCTTCAGCTTCACTGAAAAGCCCGGCCCGTACGGAGTCGGACTCAAAGTTGTTGAACAATATGATCACACCCGAAGCGTTCGCGCGGAAAGTGATTTGCCAGGTGGGCCGGCGGCCGCCGCAGGCCCTCGGCCATTGCAGACATTAGTGTGGTACCCGGCAAAGAAATCGACTGGCCGCGTGATGACATTTGGAGACTACGGAGCGTTGATTAGGACCGAAACGAGTTTCAACCAGCCGGTCGACCATGGTAAGCCGCAGTCGTTTGTCCAGACATATATGAGTGGCACTACGGAGCAGAGCGCATGGGCGATCCGTGACGCGCCGATGACTGGAGGCCACTTTCCTGTCGTGATATATGCCCCAAGTCTAAATGCGCCCGCGACGGAGAACATCGAGCTTTGTGAATTCCTGGCGACTGAGGGCTTCGTTGTGATGGCCAGCCCCAGCATGGGCGCGACTTCTCGATCCATGACGGTCGATATTACAGGAGCAAGCGCAGAGGCGCAGGACATCTCGTTTCTTATCGATTTCGCGATTACGTTGCCGGATACGGATGCCTCGGAAGTGGCGGTGGCCGGCTATAGCTGGGGAGGCATGGCGACGCTTTTAGCCGCGGCCCGAGATAAACGCGTCGATGCCCTTATTTCCTTCGATAGTTCGTTCGTCGCAGCCAGCGACATTCATCCTGACCAGATGACGATTCCTTTCCTGTTTTTCAGCAGAGGAGAGGACACGCTGGAATATTCGGATTCACAGCGCAAGGACAAAACGCAGTGCGACTGCGGGCCGAATGCTCTGAATGAATGGACTCATGGAGACCTGCTTCACGTGCAATTGCTTGCGATGTCGCATATCCAGTTCAGCTCTCTGTATCAGAGAAGCGAGCGGTTCAGGAAGGAAGCGATGCAGTTCAGTCCCGCAGATTATTCGCTGGAAGAGGGTGCGGTCAGCTACAACTGGATGGCTCGTTATACCCTTGAATTCTTAAACGCCTACCTGAAAAAAGAAGAATCGGCCGTACAATTTCTCAAACGCACTCCCGCCGAAAATGGCGTGCCAAGGCATCTGATGGCTGCCTACTTCCGGCGAGCTTTGGCAACGCCGGTACAGGTCAACACACACACCGAGAAATAACAGCCTCTTGACTGCCGATCGCAATGTGAACGATCAAGCTGGATGAGAATCCCACAGTCTTGCCGACGAGCGGGCTGCAGTTCAGGTGACCGGCCAACTTGCTCACCGAGGCGCTGCCCAACCCGCTGCGGTGCGACCGCCATTTCGCGGCTGGCCCGTTCTTCGCGTGGCGCCGCTTAATGCATGAAGGCGGAACGGGCGAGCCCGATTCGCCGCGGCGGATGTGCGACCATACCGCGCTCGTTTGTCTCCCCCCCGCATAAAAATCCTTTGGATTCGCGCCTCGCTGTGTTTTTCTAGCTAGAACCTGCCTATGCGCGCCCGCCTCGAATCCTATTTCGAATTCGCCCGCCTGGGGACCAACTGGCGCACCGAAGTTCTGGCCGGTGTCACCACGTTCCTGACCATGGCGTATATCGTGCTGGTCAATCCGGCCATCCTGGCCGATGCCGGCGTGCCGCTCCCCGCGGTTACCGCGGCCACCTGCCTGTCGGCGGCGTTTGGCTCTATTCTGATGGGCGTGCTGGCGCGCTACCCCATCGCGCTGGCGCCGGGCATGGGCCTCAACGCCTATTTCACCTATACGGTCTGCATCAAGATGCACGTGCCCTGGCAAACGGCTTTGGGCGCGGTCTTCATTTCGGGCGTTATTTTTCTTGCCATCACCGCGGCCGGCATCCGGCAAATGATTCTGCGCGCCATTCCGCACCAGCTTTATGCGGCCGTGGCCAGCGGCATTGGCCTGTTTATCGCATTTATCGGCTTCCAGCACGCCGGGCTGGTGGTGCGCGATCCCAATACGTTTGTGGGCATCGGCAACATTCGCGATCCCACCACCGCGCTCACGTTTATCGGCCTCATCCTCATGGTGGCGCTGGAGGTGAAAAAGGTGCGCGGCTCCATCTTGATCGGCGTGGTCACCATCACGCTGGTGGCGTGGCCGCTGGGCCTGGTGCACTGGACTCATGTCAGCATCGGCCTGCATGCGCTCACCCTCACCGCGTTCAAGCTGGATATTCCCGGCGCATTGCACGAGGGACTGCTGGAGATCATCTTCGTCTTCTTCTTCGTCGATCTGTTTGACAACCTGGGGACGCTGGTGGCCGTGACCAAGCGGGCCGGACTCATCGAGGCCGACCACTCGATTCCGCGCCTTAACCGGATTTTGTTTGCCGATGCGGCGGCGACGGTGGTGGGGTCGCTCACCGGCACTTCGACCGTAACCAGCTACGTGGAATCGACAGCAGGCGTGGCGGCGGGCGGACGCTCGGGCGTAACAGCCATTGTGACCGGGCTGCTGTTTGTAGCGGCCATTGGCGCAGCGCCCTTTGCCGGCATGGTGCCGGCCGCGGCCACCGCGCCCGCGCTCATCCTGGTGGGCTCCATGATGCTCACCGCGATTGCGGAGATTGACTGGCACGATCCGCTGGTAGCGGTTCCGGCCTTTCTCACGCTGGTGCTGATCCCATTCACGTATTCAATTGCCAACGGGCTGGGCTTTGGCGTCATTTCCTGGGCTGTGCTGCACGTGGCGGCCGGCAAGTTCCGGCGGCGAGACTGGCTGCTTTACCTGCTTGCCATACTGTTCACAGCCCGGTTCATCTATCTGGGAGCAACTTAAGGGCCGGGTTTTCCGCGATTTGCAAGCTTGATTTGAGGTCTCAGGAACCTCCGAAACGTCGTAAACTTCTCCTGTCCCTCCCCTTTGACCTCGGGAGAGCCTGGCAGGCGCGCTATTCGGCGCGTTGAATTCCAGGCGATGGCCACTCTGATTTCGCTGTAGGGAAGTTTCAGACAATGACGACCTGTTCTGGGCGGAATTCGAGGGGCCTGATCTCGAAGAGGGTTACGTTGCGCATGCGGCGACTGGCGCGGCTGTTCCCGCTGGCCGTGGCGTCGGTAGCTGCGTTGGCGCTGGCCGTGGCGCTGGCCGGGTGTGAACAGACGGCCACCTACACCAGGCCCAGCCTTATCCGCGTCATTGATGCTTCCTACGTAGCGCCGGCCGTCAACGTAAGCGTGGAGGGCGAGCTGCTGGCGGGCAATATCGGCCAGGGAACCATTACCCCTTACGGCACGCTGCCGGCCACCGATTACGCGGTTGTCAACATTGCGGCCAGTGCCGGCTTGACGGTCAGTGGAACCCTGGTTTCAACCAGCGGTCCGCTGCCGGCCGGAGGGCAGAGCTCCATTCTTCTGGAGGACAACGCAGGCGCGCCGACAGGCTACCAGGTCACGATTCTCCAGGATCAGCAGGTGGCGGCGGCGCAGGGCCTCTCCGACTTCCGTTTCCTCAACCAGGCGCCCCGGACCGGAGCCGTAGATGTCTACATGGTGCCTGCGAGCGGCACCCTGGCCAACACCATTCCCCTGGTGAAGGACTTGCCGGTGGGCAGCACCACGGGTTACCTCAGCTTCGCTTCGCAGCCGGTCGCCATGGTGGTTACCCCCACGGGATTGACCAAGCCCAGCTACACATCCAGTTCCATCGCGCTGGCCGGGGGCGAGGTGCGCACGGCCCTGATTTTGGATACCAAGCTCACGACTAATCCGCCGGTCGCGGTCTTCATGGCCGATGACGCCGGCCCTGCCGATTAGTTTCGAGCATTTAATCTAGATTTGATGCGCTCTGGTTCCCTCTCTCGCGCGCTGGTTGTTGCAGCGTTGTTTGCGGCTGTTGTGCCGGGATTTGCGGCCGACGGTTATCGCATCGTTCACACTTATCGCCACGATCCAAAGGCGTTCACGCAGGGGCTGATCTATCTGGACGGGCACTTGTATGAGAGCACCGGCCTGGAGGGGCGCTCGTCGCTGCGCATGGAGGATCTGGACACGGGCCGCGTGCTGCAGGAGGCATCGCTGCCGGCGCAGTACTTTGGCGAAGGGCTGGCGCCGTGGGGCAGCACACTGATCCAGCTTACCTGGCAGGCGCATATTGCCTTCGTCTATGACCGCTTCAGCTTCCGCCTGCTGCGCACCCTGCACTACTCCGGCGAGGGCTGGGGACTGACGGAGGACGGCAAAGACCTGATTCTGAGCGATGGCACCGCGAACCTTCGCTTTCTCGATCCGGAGACTTTGCGCGAGGTGAGGCGTGTGACGGTGAAGGACCATGGACAGCCGGTGACGCAGCTGAACGAGTTGGAGTATGTGCGTGGGGAAATCTACTCGAACGTATGGCACACCGACCGTATTGCGCGCATTTCGCCGGCCACCGGGCAGGTGCTGGGCTGGATCGACCTGAGCGGCCTGTTGCCCGACGACCTGCGTTCCGATGCGGAGGCGGTGCTGAACGGCATTGCTTACGACGCCCGCCACGACCGGCTGTTTGTCACCGGCAAGCTGTGGCCGGAGCTGTTCGAGATCAAAGTGGTTCCCGAAAAGGCAAAGGTAGTTCCGGTTCGGCACGCCCAGTAGCCGTTTGGGATTTGAAGGCCGCCGTCACAGCTTGAATTCCCTCCGCGCAGCTATACTTTGCGGCGAGGTACATTGACGGTCCATGGACCCTTCTTCGATCGTTCTGCCGAATTCTTTGCAAAACGCGGCCGTGCTCACGGTGGTTCTGGCGTTTGCCGGTTACCTGATGACGTTCATGTTCACGCGCATGATGGCGCGGCGCGCCGACCGGCTGAAGCTGGTGAACGAGCGCCTCAACGAGTTTTACGGGCCGCTTTATATCGCGTCGCAGGCCGGCAACATCGCGTATCGCTCGCTGCTGCGCAAGCAGGGAAAGGCGCAGAGCTTTCCCATCCTCGACAGCGAACTGAAGGAGTGGGTGTTGTGGATGACCACGATTTTCACGCCGCTGAACGATATTCGCGAGAAGATCATCATCGAGAAGGCGCACCTCATCGTGGAAGAACAGGTGCCGCACTGCCTGCTCGACTTTGTGACTCACGTGGTGGGTTACAAAGCGGTGCTGGCCAAGTGGGCGGAGGGCGATTACAGCGAGCGGCGATCGACCATTGGGTGGCCGCCAGAGTTCGACCAGTATGTGGAGCGGTCCTATTATGCGCTCAAGGCTGAGCAGACGCGCCTGTTGCACAACGTGGCGTGGCGCGCGTACCGGCGCTGTTTCCAGCGCACGGGCGGTCGCTGAATTCCGGGGCCATTATCCTGGTCGCTACCCTTTCGGGCTGGCGATGAAAGGGCGGGAGAGCCCCCACGCCAACCTGCCGGGCCCCGAACACCATGCCGTCCCCTAGATCATGGCCGGGTTGAGCGAGGTGACGCGCGCTACCGCTTTGGTGAGACGCGCCTCGCCCGGCCGCGAAGTCTTCGATTCGTAGTGCGTGTAAATGTGCTCGACGCCTTCCACCAGGTAGGCGCCGGTGGGGAATTCCACGCCTGGCCGTACGCCATCGCCGGGCAGCAGGATGACGTCGCCGGCGCGAGGCAGCGAGTGCAGCGTCTCTAGCGGCACCAGGTTGATGCAGGTTCCATCATCGGCGATAAACTCCAGGCAATTGCGGCTGCGCAGTTGGCCTTCGCGCTCGTTGCGCGCCTCCTGGCGCGCTTTTAAAGCCTCATAGTAAGTGGCCAGCACCGCTGGCAATCCGATGGCCACTCCCAGCACGTCGATTAAAGGTACTAATGCACCAATCAGGCTATTCATCGTGTCGTCGATCTCCCCGCGAAGATTCTAAAGGGCTGGTCATGAGATTTGCAGGGGGAAAATTCGGTGCCGGGGCAATCGCTGTTTTTTAAACCTGGGGAATTCCCCGGTCCCATATTATGCATCGTATTCATTGATCGAGCAGCAGGGCAGCCTGGATGTCCTACCGCCGACGCAGGAGACCTTGTACGACAATACCCGACGCACAATACCCGGAGGAAAGCCATGAAGAAGCTGCTCTGCCTTATCTTGCTCGCGGGACTTGGTGCTTCAGCGCATGCCGCTGACGATGCGCAGCAAGCCGACGCCCGACTCGACGCTGCCAAAACTGTGATCGATCAGATCATGTCCGTTCCCGACAACTCGATTCCCAATGATATTGCGCGCCAAGCGGTATGCGTGGGCGTGGTGCCCAGCATGGTGAAGGGCGCGTTCATTTTTGGTGCTGACTACGGGCAGGGCGTGGTCACCTGCCGCACCGCGCACGGCTGGAGCGCGCCCGTGTTTATCCGCATGGCCGGCGGCTCGTGGGGATTACAAATTGGTGCCAAGAGCACGGACCTGGTGCTGGTCGCCGTCAACCAGAAAGGCTTTCAGGACCTGCTTAACAGCAAGTTCAAGATTGGCGCCGGAGTCTCGGCTGCAGCCGGCCCGGTGGGGCGCTCAGCGCAAGCCTCCACCGACGCCAGCATGCACGCCGAGTTGCTGACCTGGTCGCGCAGCCGCGGTGCGTTTGCCGGCATTGACCTGAGCGGCGTTTCCGTGACGCAGAACAAGGGCGACACCGATGCTGCGGATGGCACGGGCCAGTCGGTGGATCAGATTCTGCGCGGCGATGTACGGCCCCCGGCTGCAGCGCGGCCGTTCCTTCATGCCATCGAACAGTATTTTGGTCCGGGCCGCGCGGGCCAGTAAGAGCCGCGCGACAAATTGTATTCAGGATGCACGGGATGGGTGAGTTTTCGCTTTCGCCCGCTCTGCTCCGCTTGTAACCGCGAGGCCGCGGCGTGCCGTTGTTTTTGAGCAACGGCATGCCGCGGCCTTCGCATCTGAGGGACAAGTAAGCCCACCAACAAGCGGAGGTATGAAATGTCCATAGATTCGATGGAGAAGTTGTTTGTCGACGAGCTGAGGGATCTGTACTCGGCGGAAACCCAGATCACCAAGGCCCTGCCGAAGATGGCGAGAGCCTCCACTTCAAACGAGCTGCGCGCGGCCTTCGAGCAGCACCTGCAGGAAACCGAACAGCAGGTAAAGCGCCTGGAGCAGATCTTCGAGACGCTGGGGGAAAGTCCCAAGGGAGAAACCTGCGAGGGCATCAAGGGCATTATCGAGGAAGGGGAAAAGAACCTGAAGCACGCTGAGGAGGGACCGGTGCGTGACGAGGCGCTCATCTCCGCAGCCCAGCGCGTGGAGCACTACGAAATGGCTGGCTACGGAACGGTGCGCACCTTTGCCGAGCGCTTGGGCAAACAACAATTGGTGCAGCTGCTGGAGCGCACGCTGGAAGAGGAAAAGAACGCAGATCGCAAATTGACCGAGTGTTCCAACACGGTGCATCGCCAGGCGCGGCGCGCTGCCTGAGGGCCGTGCGGCGTGCTCCAGCAAAACCCTCCGTGCCCCGTCCCTGGGTGTGATCAGGGCGGGGCGCGAAGGCCTGGTCCGGCGCACGGCTCGGCCCGGGATTGGTTGCGATTGCAGCCATGACCCGCTCACTCGCCCCGCGTATCTCGCCCCGCGCATCTCGATCCGCGTATTTCAAGGAGAGGACCCGATGAGACTGGTAATTGAACGGCTTCCTGACCTGCGCGCGTTGTATATCAAGCAACTGCGGCAGATTCTCTCCGCCGAGAGAATGATCCTGGACGGTCTGCCCACCATGATGGAGAATGCGACGGATACTCAACTGAAGCAGGGGTTTGAATCGCATCAGAAAGAGGTCAGGATCCGGATCCAGCGCTTGCACGCCATTCTCGACGGGATCGCCGGCGATGCCGAAGAGTCCTTCTCGAAATCAATGCACGCGTTGATCGACGAGGGCGAAGACATGGTGCAGGAGGCGACCCACGACGCGGTGCGCGATGCGGCGCTGATCGCGTCGGCGCTGCGTATCCAGCACGATGAGATTGCCGCCTATGGCTCGGTGCTGCATTTTGCGCGGGTTCTGGGGCGCGAGCCGGACGCGGAGCTTCTGCACTCTTCCCTGCACGAGGAGCAACACTCGGCGCAACTGCTGGAAATGATTGCCGAACGGGTAAATCCGGCTGCAGAAAAGGCAGCCTGACGAGGCTGGCAATGCGGGCGCCCCGGCCGGCATGCAGGGTCCGTTCTCAGACAGGAGAAAGCGCACACCTGCGAGCCGGTGTGCGCCTGGGGTGAATGCAATACCCGCTTAGGCTCGCTTTTTTACACGCTTCGCCGGCCCCCGGAAATGAGCTGAATGAGCAGTACCACGACAGCGGCGACGAGCAAGAGGTGAATGTACCAGCCGATGACGTGAAATCCGATCCAGCCAATCAGCCACAGAACCAGGAGAATCACAAAGATTGTCCACAACATGTAGATTGCCGCTCCTTCGGCAAGTCAAGCAATGGCGGGTGAGATGGTTGACGGCGGGGATGCGGTTGTCTCCCGACACCGCCGTCGGCAATTCATTGGATGCGCAGTCGAGGGAATGTTGAGGCGGCGGATGGTTTTGCTCAAGTTGAATGCGACAGCGCCGGATTGAGGAAAACCCCGCCGGGAACCGGTGCTTCTAAGCAAGTGGTTCCGCAAGACTTTAAAGCCACAGCGAAGGAGTGCTTTTTGATGAATGCGTCGGATGTTTTGGTGGATCGGCTGATTGAGTGGGGCGTTGACACCATTTTTGGTCTGCCCGGCGACGGCATCAACGGCGTCTTCGAGGCACTGCGCAAGCGCCAGAAGGAAATTCGCTTCATTCACGTGCGCCATGAGGAGTCGGCTGCGTTCATGGCCTGCGCGTATTCGAAGTTTACCGGCCGCGTGGGGGTGTGCATCGCCACATCGGGCCCGGGCGGCATTCATCTGCTCAACGGCCTCTACGACGCGAAGATGGATGGCGCCTCGGTGCTGGCCATTACCGGCATGCAGCACAGCGATCTGATCGGCACCTTCGGTCAGCAGGATGTGGAACTCGACAAGCTGTTCATGGATGTTTGTGTCTACGATGAGCGGGTGATGAATGGCGCGCACATGGAGGCGGTTGCCGACCTGGCGGTGCGCTCGGCCATCACCAGGCGCGGCGTCGCGCACATTACCATTCCGGTGGATGTGCAGGTGCAGGAGGTCAAGGTGGGACGCTCGCCGCGCAACCCGGTGAATCACACTTCGACAGTGCCTGCGTATCCTGAGCACGTTCCGCCTCCCATCGATGTGGAGCACGCGGCGGATATTCTGAATCGCGGCAAGAGAGTTGCGATCCTGGCCGGGCAAGGCGCGATGCATGCCACCGATGAGCTGGAAGAAGCGGCGGAACTGCTGGGCGCGCCCATCATCAAGGCGCTGCTGGGCAAAGCGGCGGTGCCCGACGACAGCCCCTACACCACCGGCGGCATCGGCCTGCTGGGAACCGAGCCCTCGCAAGATGCGCTGGAGGCCTGCGACACGCTGTTTATCGTGGGCTCGTCCTTTCCTTATATCGAGTTTCTTCCCAAGCCGGGCTCAGTGAAATGCGTGCAGATCGACATCGATCCGCAGCGCGTGAGCCTGCGCCATCCGGCCGATGTGGCGCTGGTGGGCGATGCCAAAGTGTCCCTGCGCGCGCTAATGCCCAAGCTCAAGAAGCACGACAAGGGTTTTCTGAAGAAGGCGCAGAAGGGCAAGGAGCAATGGCAAAAGATGCTGGAGGACCGCGGCACCAATCCGGCGCGGCCCATGCGGCCGGACGCAGTGGGTTGGGAGCTGGGCAAGCGCATTCCGTCGAACGCGATTGTCACCTCCGACTCCGGCACCATCACCACCTGGTGGGCGCGCTACGTGCCCGCGCTGCGCGGCCAGAAGCATAGCTGTTCCGGCAACCTGGCCACCATGGCTTGCGGGCTGCCTTACGCGATTGCTGCTGCCGTGGCTTATCCTGAACGCCCCGTCTACTGCATCATCGGCGATGGCGGTTTGAGCATGTTGCTGGGCGAGCTGATCACGGTTGCCGCGTACAAGCTCAACATCAAGATTGTGGTCATCAAGAACAACGTGCTGGGCCAGATCAAGTGGGAGCAGATGGTGTTCCTCGGCAACCCCGAGTACGGGGTAGATCTCTACCCGGCGGATTTTGTGAGCATCGCGTATGGCTGCGGTATCGAGGCGATTCATATTGAAGACGCGCAGCAGTGCGGGCCGCAATTGGATGCGGTCGTCCATCGTCCTACCCCGGTACTGATCGAAGCATTGGTGGATCCGTATGTGCCGCCCATGCCCGCCAAGATCAAGACCTCGCAGGCCTTGAAGCTGGCTGAGGCGCTGATGCGCGGCGAGCCCAACCGTTCCAAAATTGTGCTCACCAACCTGCGCGACAGCGTGCGCGAACTGGTGTAACAGCAGCCATCCCTCAGCTTCGGAATGGGTGACCCAGGACCGGGGTTCACACGGAGAGTTCTTCGTCCGTGGGCTGGAGCTGCTTTTGAGAGCAGGATATCGATGAGCGACCCGCAGATTCGCAAGATCGAGATCAACGCGTACACCATTCCTACCGATGCGCCCGAGGCGGACGGTACGCTGGAGTGGAATGCGACGACGTTGATTGTTGCGGAGCTGACAGCCGGCAATTTGGTGGGCACCGGCTACACCTACGGCAACAGGGCCACGGCGGAGATGGCGCAGACGCTGGCGGAGAAATGCCTGCTCCATCAGTCGCCCTTCGACATTCCTCGCCTTTACCAATCCATGCTGCGCGCGGCGCGCAACGACGGCACACGCGGCATCGCGGCCATGGCCATCTCCGCGCTGGATGTGGCGCTGTGGGATTTGAAGGCGCGGCTGCTGGCTTGCCCGGTAGCGCAGTTGCTGGGCCGCGCACATGAGCGCGTGCCGGTCTACGGCAGCGGCGGATTCACGTCCTATAGCGACAGTCAATTGAAAAAGCAGCTCTCCGGCTGGGCCGATGCAGGCATCACGATGATGAAGATGAAGGTAGGCACGGATCCGGCTGCCGACCCACATCGCGTACGCACTGCGCGCAAAGCCATCGGTGACGAGGCGGCGCTGTTTGTGGACGCCAATGGCGCATACAGCGTCAAGCAGGCGCTCCTGCTCGCCCAGGTCTTCGCTGAGTTTGGCGTGCGCTGGTTTGAGGAGCCGGTGAGCTCCGATCGCTTGCGCGATCTGCACCTGATTCGTGAACGCGCGCCGGTGCAGATGGAGATTGCAGCCGGCGAGTACGGCTACGATCCGTTTTACTTCCGCCACATGCTGGAGGCGGGCGCAGTGGACGTGTTGCAGGCCGACGCCACGCGCTGCGGCGGGTTCACAGGCTTTTTGAGCGCGGCGCACATTGCGGCGAGCTTCGGCTGCGCTCTCTCCGCGCACTGCGCGCCCAGCCTGCACATGCACGTTGCCGCGGCCACGCCTAATTTCCGGCACGTCGAATATTTCCACGATCATGTGCGCATCGAGAGTATGTTCTTCGATGGCTTCATCGCCCAGAAGAACGGTTTTTTGCAGCCCGACCTGTCCCGGCCGGGGCTGGGCCTTGCCTTGAAGCGGAGGGATGCATTGCGCTATGCAGCTTGAGCACTGCGGCGTCAGCCTTGCGCACCAGCGTCTCCGCCATCGCGGAAAAGGAGCAGCGTGACCTTTATCCTCAGCACCGAGTTGGAGCGCTGCGCGCGCAACACTCTGCCGGCGCCGGCGGGCCTGTTCGCGGTTTCAGTGCTCGAACACGTACGCGAGGGACGTTTTCAGCGCAGCCTGTCGCTCATCGTAGCTGCCACCGGCGCAGCCACGGGTCTCGAAGTCGGCTACGAGCATTACAAGGGCAGCTACAGCAATCCGGTCATGTACACGCCCATTGTGCTGAGCGGATCGCTGGTGGCCGGCGGCGTGATGGGATTCTTTAGCCGGCGCGCGGCGCAGACGGTGCTGCGCGTGAGCAGTGTGCTTACCCTGGCCGACGGAATCATCGGCGTTGGCTTTCATATTCGCGGCATCGCGCGCAAGCCGGGCGGATGGCGGCTGCCGGTGACCAATATCGTGATGGGTCCGCCGATCTTTGCACCACTGCTGTTTGGCACCAGCGCTTATCTGGGGCTGATGGCGTCGTACCTGCGGCGCGAAGAAGATCCGCCCGCTGCCCAGCCTTCCGGGGCAATCGATGAGCAGGGCCACGCCATCGCCAGGAAATCCGATTGGCGCACGGACATTGCCGAGGGCAAGTTTCAGAAGCACCTTTCCGCCATTACGTTCGCGTGGGCGCTCTTCAGCGGGTTTGAGGCGCTCTATTCGCATTACAAATCGAACTTCCGTTACAAGGCGCAATGGACGCCGGTGCTGCTGACGCCGGTGCTGATGGCCGCCTCGGCGTGGGCCATGCGCAGCCGTCGCGCCGCCAACACGCTGCTGCCCGCCGCCTCCGCGCTGGCACTGGCCGATGGCGCGGCGGGCTTCTACTACCATGCGCGCGGCATTGTGCGGCGTCCGGGCGGTGTCAAGAAGATTGGCTACAACATTCTTTACGGCCCGCCCATCTTTGCGCCGCTTTTGTTTGCGGCTTGCGGATTCCTCGGTATTCTGGCCAGCCTGCTGCGCAGAGAAGACAAGTGAGCGGCGGATAGAAGAGAGATGAAGAACAGAGACACAACGCGAGAAAGCGCAACCGCGGACGCACCGATCAAACAGCGCGCGCAGCCTGGCTACTATCCGGGCTACAGCACCATGGCGCAGCAGGATTACTGGGACGAAGCCACGCGCAAGACCGTCGCGGCGCGGCTTGCGCCTCCACCGCCCATTCGTTTCTTTTCTGCAGAAGAAGCAACGCTGTTCCAGGCCATCATCGACCGGTTGATTCCGCAGGACGATCGCACGCCCGACCGTCGCATCCCCATTCTTCCTGAAGTTGATAAGCGGCTCTTCAACAACACGCTCAATGGATTTCGATTTGCAGACATGCCCCCCGATCGCGAGGCGTATCACGTGGGACTGAAGGCCATTGATGAAATGGCGCATGAGCGCTTCCGTGCTCCGTTCATCACCATCGGTCCTTACGCGCAGGATCTGCTGCTCAAGTCGCTGCACGACGAAAAGCCCGATCCGCCGCACCCGGTGTGGAAGCGCATGCCGGTACATCGCTTCTGGGCGTTGATGCTGCAGGATTGCGTGGACGTGTACTATTCGCACCCCTGGGCGTGGGACGAAATCGGCTATGGCGGTCCCGCGTATCCGCGCGGTTACATGCGCCTGGAAAACGGATTGCCGGAGCCGTGGGAAGTGGAGGAAGAGCTGTACGCATGGAACGCGCCATCCGCTTCGCTCTCCGATCTGGAGTTTGAGGTGGAGGCCGACTTCGAGTACGACGCGGAGCATGGGCAGAAGGGAATCCACTGATGCCTCTCTTCGGCGCATTCGGTTCTCCTAAAGACGGCGCGCATTTGCTGGGGCCCATGCAGCAGATCAAGACGCCCATGCGCCGCTACCCCGAGAGCGAGACTGCCGATTATCTGATCGTGGGCGTGGGCAGCGCGGGCGGAGTGCTGGCGCAGCGCCTGTCGCGCGCCGGCTTTCGCGTGGTGGCGCTCGAAGCCGGTCCCTTCTGGGATACGGAACGCGACTGGGTGAGCGACGAGAAAGGTGCGCACGAGTTGTATTGGAACGACCTGCGCATCACCGGCGGAAACCATCCGCTGGCGCTGGGCGCCAATAACTGCGGCAAGGGCGTAGGCGGCGGATCGGTGCACTGGGCCGCATTTACGCCGCGGCTTCATCCTTCGGATTTTCGCGTGTACATGCAGGATGGGGTCGGTGTGGACTGGCCCATGTCTTATGCGGAACTGAAGCCGTATTACGAATTGCTGGAGCGCGAACTTCCCGTGGCGGGTCCGGCCTGGTTTCCGTGGGGCGACCCTCACGGCCATCCCTATGGGCCGCATCCGCTGGGCGGCATTGGCGATGTGCTGGTACGGGGCTGCACGAAATTGGGTATTCCCACTGTGGCCGGGGGGCCGGTGGCGATTCTCTCTGCTTCGCACGGCGACCGGCCGCACTGCATCTATCGCGGCTTCTGTCTTCAAGGTTGCAAGGTGGGCGCCAAGGCCAGCACGCTGATCACGCACGTGCCCGACGCGCTGGCGCACGGCGCGGAGATTCGCGAGTATTCGATGGCGTCGCGGGTCGCGTTGAGCAAAGACG
Organism: uncultured Acidobacteriaceae bacterium; assembly: GCA_963725975.1. Classification (GTDB taxonomy): domain Bacteria; phylum Acidobacteriota; class Terriglobia; order Terriglobales; family Acidobacteriaceae; genus Telmatobacter. Next base: position 147,483 of record CAVSBA010000006.1, read on the forward strand.
GCCGCGCCGAAGGCGTGTTCTATTTCGATCGCGAGGGCAAGGAGCACTTCCAGCGTGCGCGGGCGGTTATCGTGTCTGGCTACGCGATTGAGACGCCGCGGCTGCTGCTCAATTCGGCGTGCCGCGGCCACGAGCGAGGGCTGGCCAATTCCAGCGGCACGCTTGGTCATTATTTGATGGCGCAGGCCGGCAATGTTGTGGCCGGCCGTTTCGACGAATTGATTCGCATGTATAAAGCGCCGCCGGCGCACGCCCTCAGCGAGCACTTTTACGAGACCGATGGCAGGCGCGATTTTGCGCGCGGCTTTGCCATTCAGACAATTGGGCCGCTGCCCATTTCGTTTGCCAAGCACATGATGTCCGCGGCCGGCGCGTGGGGCTGGGGCCTGCGCCGCATCATGATGGATTACAACCATTTTGCGACGATTGGTCTGCTGGGCGAGATCCTGCCCTGGGATGACAATCGCGTGGAACTGGCCGAGGAGAAAGATCAGTACGGATTACGAGTAGCCAAGGTCACGTTCAATTTGCATGAGAACGACAAAAAGCTGATTGAGTTTGCCAAAAGCAAAGTGAAAGACGTGCTCTACGCCGCAGGCGCCAAGGTGGTGGTGCAGGAGTCGCGCTACGCGCACCTGGTGGGCGCGGCGCGGATGGGCAAGTCGCCGTCGGACTCTGTAGTGGACAAGTTCGGGCGCACACACGACGTCGCCAATCTTTTTATCTGCGATGGCAGCATCATGCCCACGCAGGGCTCGGCCAATCCGGGGCTGACGATCCAGGCGCTGGCAGCGCGCACGGCCGATTACCTGATCGCGCAAGGCGACACCGTCTTCTCAAGCAATCGCCGCGAGATGGAGGAGCCGAAGATCCGTTACGACCTGTCTCCGCCGTATACAAACTTCAAGGGCAATCCGCGCATCGCGTAATTTCCTGGCCAAGGATGATGGTGGGGATGGAGGAGACGCATGCTTGGACTCCCACCCTTGCGACAAAGTAAATCGCAAGGATGGGGCAGGGCGCAGTTGTGAAAATACGGAAATTACGCGGTTGTCGCATCGCCCGAACAGGCGGGGTGCCCGCAGTGGCAGGTTACTTCGGCTGTGTCGGCGGCGCCTTCGCAGTAGGCGCTGCAATATTTGGAGCCATCGGCGGGAATGCAGTCGCAGGGCGGATGGGCACATTTCTTAGCGGGCTTGTCGGCCATAGTTCTCCTTTGCGGTCACACGGGACCTAGGCCGCTTCGATGCCCGGGCAAACCGAAAGGATGGCAATGGATCGAATTGCTTGCTGCCCCGGGGGGAGGGGTTGGCGGTGCGCGCTACCGCAGAAACGCCTCGGCCAGGCCGCCGTCGACGGGAACCAGGTGACCGGTGGTGCAGCGCGCGCGGGGGCTGGCCAGAAACAGGATTGCCTCGGCGCAGTCGGCCGGAACGATTTCCTTGAGGGTCAGCGTGCGTTCGGCATAGTAAGCCGACAGACGGCTGCGCCAGCTCCTCGTTGCTGAACGATTCCTGGAAAGGAATGTTGTACTTCAGCAGCGAAGTGCGGACACGCTCGCGGGGGAACATGGAGGAGCCTTTGACCAGGGTTGCCGGGCTGATGCCGTTGACGCGGACGTTGGGAGCCAGACCGATGGCCAACTCGCGAATCAGGTGCGAAAGCGCAGCTTTGCTCACGTCGTAGGCTTCGCTGCCGGTCTGGGGAACCACCGCATTGGCGGAGCTGGTGAAGACGATGTTGCCGTGCAGGCCCTGCTCTTTGAATATCTGCGCCACCTCGGTGGCAAGCAGGTAATTGGCGGTGAGGTTGACCTCAAGCGTGGTGGGCCAGATGCTGTCAGGAAGCACCGCCTCCGAAGAGATGGGGAAGATAGCCGCGGTGTTTACCAGGATGTCTACGCCGCCGAAGGCCGCCACTGCGGCGTCCAGCGCCTTGGCAATCGAGTCGCGGTGGCGCACATCGACGCTGGTGCCGACGTTGAATTCCGGCGAAGAGAGGCTGCCCAATTCGACGGCCAGGCTTTGCGCCGCTTCCGCATTGCGATCTGCGACCACCACGTGGGCGCCGCGGGCCGCAGCCAGGCGCGCCACTTCGCGGCCAATGCCGTTGGCGCCGCCAAATACGATGGCCACGCGCCGGCTGAGTTCTTTCTCCGCGGGCTGGCGGCGGATTTTGGCTTCTTCGAGCGCCCAGTACTCGATGCGGAAGGCCTCGCGCGCGGGCAGCGCCACGTAATTGGTGAAAACTTTGAAGCTGGCGGGGTCCATGTCTGGCTGGCATTGGGGAACCGGCCCTGGAGATGTCGCCTTCGGTCAGAATGCTCGCGCCTTCCATCACGTGGATGGCGTTGGTATAGAACTCGCCGGTGATGCGCGCCTCGGTCTTGTTCTTGCCAAAGCTGAACATGCCCATGCCGGGAATGAGCACCACGGAAGGATTGGCGTCGCGAATGGCGGGCGAGTCGGGCGTTGCAAAGGCGCGATAGTAGGCGCGGTACTGCTTGCGGTATTCAGCCAGCGCAAACTCGATCTGCTGGTGCAGCGCGGGGAGTCCTTCTTCCGCAGTCCAGGGCACAAAGAGCGGCCGGATCTTGGTGCGGATAAAGTGGTCGGGGCAACTGGTGCCGAGAAAAGCCAGCTCCCGGGCGTGCCGCGAGTTGACAAACGCGAGCACGTCGGGCGCATCGCTGAAATTGGCAATAAAGCGGCGCTGCGCGCTTACCCGTCCGCGCAGGAAGGGAGCAATGCGGACGGCCAGCTCGCGCCGATCGGGCCGGGCCGGAACGGTTTCGCCGCCAAAACGCACCGCGCCCTTGGCCTGCGCGTGCCGGTCAATGAATTGGCCGATGTGATCGATGACGGTAAGCGTACTCAGGTAGCATTCGCGCTGGGTCTGGCCCCAGGTGAACAGACCGTGGCCGCCCAGGACGATGCCATCGCAGCCGGGATTTTGCTGGACGGCGCTGCGCATCATCAATCCCAGCTCAAAGCCCGGGCGCTGCCAGGGGACCCACACCAGCGAGTGGCCGAATTCGCGGTTGAACTCCTCCATCTTGGCTTTGCCGTTGGCCGAGGCGGCCAGCGCGATGGCCCAATCCGGGTGCAGATGGTCCACATGCGGAAAGGGAAGAAAGCCATGCAGCGGCGTGTCGATGGAAGCGGCCACCGGGTTGCCGCCGAAGGCGCAGAGCGGGTAGAGCGCCGCCATTTCGTCTTCGCGCTCCGCCCCGCCGTAGCGTTTCTCCAGAGCCAGCAGCTTGTGCTGGTAGAGCGTGGCAAAGCCGGTGCGCTTGATGCTGCCCAGATCGCCGCCCGAACCCTTGACCCACAGCACTTCGACAGGCTCTCCGGTGAGCGGATCAGGCTCCATGATTTTGGAACTGGTATTGCCGCCGGCAAAGTTGGTGAGGCGCAGGTCCGATCCCAACAAGTTAGAGCGGTAGCGCAGCAATTCGGGTTCGTCGAGTGTGCCCGCGAGTTGGGCATCCCATCGGTCCTCGAGAAAGTTGAGCGCAGGGGAAGCAGATGTCGCCATGATGGTCATATTTATGCCTTTTTGTGTCTTCGAGCGGGGAAGAACGCCATTTCCATCATACAGTCTGGCGCGGTGCAGCGCCGTTGTTGGCATGCTTCGCGGCCACGGCGGGAAACCGCAGAGCGAAGTTGTGCTGATGCGAAAATGGGATTCCCTCTGTGCGCGAAGAGCTACCATGAAATCACCTCGTATTCATCGCATCGATCATGCATCGATCCACCTGTCTCGATTGATTCCCAGGAATGCCGCATGAGCACGCCAGGCGCAGAGGCGCACAACCCGGGAACTGCCGTGGCCGAGTGGCGGCCCTCCGTCAATCCGTGGATGGTGGCGATCTCCGTGATGCTGGCGACGTTTATGGTGGTGCTCGATTCCTCGATCGCCAATGTCGCCCTGCCGCATATTGCGGGCAGCCTCTCGGCCTCCACCGACGAGTCCACCTGGGTGCTGACGAGCTATCTGGTATCGAGCGCCATCATGCTGCCGGCCAGCGGCTGGATTGCGCGCCGCATTGGCCGCAAGAAGCTGCTCATCCTTTCCATCCTCAGTTTCACCGGCGCGTCCATGCTGTGCGGCATGGCGGTGAACATGCCCATGCTGATCCTGGCCCGGGTGTTGCAGGGAGCGGGCGGCGGGGGCATGCAGCCGCTGGCCCAGTCCATCCTGCTGGAAAGCTTTCCGCCCGAGCAGCATGGCAAGGCCATGGCGGCTTATGGTGTGGGCATCGTGGTGGCGCCGGTCATCGGCCCCACGCTGGGCGGGTGGATCACCGACAGCTACACCTGGCGATGGATCTTCTACATCAATCTGCCAGTGGGGCTGCTGGCCTGGTTCATGACCACCCTGTACATCGAAGATCCGCCTTATCTGCGCCAACACACGCGCATGGCCATCGATTATCTCGGCTTCGGACTGATGGCCATCTGGCTGGGTTCAATGCAACTGGTTCTGGACAAGGGCCAGGAGGCGGATTGGTTCGGCGCCACGTGGATTCGCTGGACCGCGGCACTTTCCACGATCGCGTTTCTGGGCTTTGTCTTCCGCGAGCTAACCAACAAAGATCCCATCGTGGAGCTGCGCGTGCTGCTCGACCGCAACTTCAGCGTGGGCACGGTGGTGACGGCTCTCTACGGCTTTGTTCTTTACGGCGTGACTGCCTTTATGCCCCTGTTTCTGCAGACGCTGCTGGGCTACACGGCGTTCGACAGCGGCCTGGCGGTGAGCCCGCGCGGCCTGGGCTCGCTCATCTCCATGCTGGTGGTGGGCACCCTGGTGAATCGCATCGATGGACGCTTGCTGCTGGCGGTCGGGCTGGCTATTTTCGGTTTCTCAACCCTTCAATTCAGCCACATGAACCTGGGCATCTCCATGGGCTCGGTCATCGTGCCCAACCTCATCAATGGCTTTGCCGGCGGCTTTGTTTTTGTTCCGCTCACCACCATGGCCATGGGACTGCTGCGCAAAGAGGAGATGGGCAACGCCGCCGGTGTTTACAACCTGATGCGCAATATTGGCGGCAGCGTGGGCATCGCTGTGCTCACTGCCAATCTTTCCCGCGGCGCGCAAATTCACCAGACTTATCTGGGCGCCAATCTGACGCCCACTAGTCCCGATGCCATGGCGGCCGCACAGGGGTTGGCCGGGCGCATGACGGCCCTGGGCGGCTCCGACCCGGTCTCGGCCGCGCACCAAGCAATGGGCGCACTGTACATGAACCTGCAGCAACAAGCCGCCATGCTCACCTATGCCGACAACTTCCGCATCCTGGCGATGCTGTCGTTTGCCTGCATTCCGCTGGTGTTGCTGCTGGTGCCGGCGCGGCGGGGCGAAGCGCGTGTAAAGATTAGCGAGTGAGTGATGGCGCGGCTAATAAGGACCGCGGCGCGGATGCCGCTTTGGGGTCGCCGGAAATCATGTTTCTTTGTTCCCTGGGTTTCTGCTTCACTCGTACCGCAGCGCCTCGATGGGGTCCAGATTGGCGGCCTTCCATGCCGGATAGATTCCGAAGACCAGGCCGATGACGCAGGAGACGGTGAAGGCGGTGACCACCCACAGCGTGGAGAGGGTGGCGGGCAGACCGATGGGCAGCAGATAGACGATCCAGGTTATGATGGCGCCCAGCAACACGCCGACAAAGCCGCCCAGGGCGCAGAGAGTCACCGCCTCGGTGGTGAACTGCATCATGATGGTGTGGCGGGTGGCGCCAATCGCTTTGCGCACGCCGATTTCGCGGGTACGCTCGGTCACGCTCACCAGCATGATGTTCATGACGCCGATGCCGCCCACCATTAAACCTACGCTGGAGACGGCGATCATGAAGATCACCAGACCCTCGGTCAACTGGTTCCACAGCTTGGTGATGGAGTCGGGGCCGAAGACTTCAAAGTCATCGGGTTTTTCCACCCGCACCTTGCGGCGGATGCGGAGCAGCTCGATGACCTCTTCCTGGACCAGGGCCTTGTTTTTGGCGTCGTCGTACTTCACGCTGACCCACATGTCCTTGTCTTCGGGATGCAGGTTGTGGAAGGTTCCGAAGGGGAAGTAAACCTGGTTATCGCGCGGATTCTGGCCCCCGCCGAAGGGCTGTTTCTGTTTGGCGAGCACGCCGATGACCGTGTAAAGTCCGGATTCGACCGCGACTTGCTTGCCGACGGCGTAGCCATCCCCGAATAGCTGCTGCCATGTCTCGTAACCGAGCACGCAGACGTGGGCGGCACGACGGTCTTCGTCGTCGGTCCAGATGCGCCCCTGGAGCAGGGTGAGGTCATTCACGTCGGACACCTCGGCCGTAGCCCCGGTGAGGATGGTGCCTCCCACTTTTCTGCCGTTGTACTTCACGTCCACATCGCCCACGCGGAACTGGACTACGTGTTGGACCGAACCGTCGGTGGCGACCACGTGGGGCAGATTCCGCAAGGCCATCACATCGTCGATGGTGAGCCGCTTACGGGCCAGCATTTCCGCCGTGGGACGGACTCCGATCACCGGCATGTGATAGACCCAGAGAACGTTTGAGCCCAGCGAACTCACGAAATCCGAAACCCGGTTATTCAGGCCGTCGATCAGCGAGGAGATGGCGATGACCGTGGTTACGCCGATGACAATGCCCAGAATGGTGAGTCCCGAGCGCATCTTATTGGTGCGCAGCGTATCGAGGGCGAGTTTGACGGAATCACGGGTTTGGCCACGAGGCATATCAGTTCTCAGTTCGTAGTTCTCGGTTATGAGCTATCGGCGCGAGCGACCAGGCGCTAACAGGTGGCGAAAATTCCGCTCACATCTCTGCCCGCAACGCGGCCACCGGATCCAGCTTAGCCGCCTTGCTGGCCGGGTAGACTCCGAAAAAGACGCCCACCGAAGTGGCCAGAAACAGTCCCAGAAAAATAGCCCAGAGCGGCGCACTGGTGGGAAATCCGATGACCACGGTGATCAGCTTTCCCGCTCCGATACCGCACAGCACGCCGATGGCTCCGCCCATCAGGGCCATGGTGGCGCTCTCGATGAGAAACTGCAGCAACACGTCGCGCTGGCGTGCGCCCAGCGCCTTGCGCACTCCAATTTCGCGGGTGCGCTCGGTCACGCTGACCAGCATGATGTTCATGATCACCACTCCCCCCACCACCAGCGCGATGGAGGCCAGCCCCAGCACCAGGGAAGCGAAGAGCGAACTGACCTGTTTCCAGATATCGAGGAACGTGTCATTGGTCTCGATGTTGAAATCGTCTTCGCTGCCGGGCGCATCGTGGCGGCGCGTGCGCATGAGCACGCGCACCTGGTCTTCAGAGCGCTCCATGGCGGTGGCGGCGCCGTTGACGCGGCAGTAGATGCTTACCGAATCGTTGTAGCCGTAGATCTGCTGATACGTGGTGATGGGCACGGCCACCCAGTTGTCCTGCGACTCGCCCAGCGTCTTGCCTTGCCGCTCGGCAACCCCCACGATGGTGTACGGCACGCCGTCGACGCGAATCTCCTTGCCGATGGGATCGCCGGGGCCCAGCAGGTTATCGACAATGTCGTAGCCCACGATGGCGTCGTGGGTCGCATGATCGTCGTCGGCGGGCGTAAACCCGCGGCCCATGGCGATGTCGACATTGTTGAGCGCCACCATGCTCCAGGTATAGCCGCGCACATCCGTGTTGTCGCTGGAGTGTCCATTGGCCACGACGTTGGTGGATTTGTCCAGCATCGCTCCCACCGCCGAGCAGTTGCTGCAATCGTCGCGCACGGCCAGGTAATCGTCATAGTGCAGTATCTTGCGCTTGTTGTACTTGAAGTACTCTTCCGGGGAGAGAATCACGCTGGGCATGCGGTTCAGCGTAAATACATCGGCGCCGTAGCCGGAGAGCTTGGTGCTGACGTAGCGATTGGCTCCCTGCACGAGGGTGATGACCATGATGACAGCGGCCACGCCCATGACCACGCCAATGAGCGTGAGGATGGTGCGCATCTTGTTGGCCCACAGGGATTGCAGCGCGAGTTTGAAGGCTTCGCTGAGTTACATGGTTTCGATCTTTCGCCAAGCGCGGCGGGGCAGAGTCTCTACGCCCCAAGTCATGCCCCATACCGCCCAACGCTCGTTCGATACATCCAGTGTACGGAAATCCGGCGGGCGGCGCTTGCGCCGGGGCTTGGCTTGGGTCCGATCTCTCTGGCTGAATGAATTACGCGGGCAGCCTGGCCGCGGTTCCCGGCTATTTTCCCGAGCTGCCGAATCCCTTTTCCGCGCGCGAGGAATCCTCGAGCGATTCAGTCTCGAGGACCTGGCCCGTCAAGACGGGAACCGGGATCATCTGCGCGATCTTCTCGCCGGCCTGAAGTTCCACGGGTGCTTCGCCCAGATTCGTCATCAGCACCAGGATTTCGCCGCGGTAACCGGCATCGATGACTCCGCCGGTGGTGGCGATGCCGCGCGCCGCCATCGAGGAGCGGTCACGCACCAGCAGGCCCAGCGGCTCGCCGGTCGCGGCATGGCGCGCCTCGACCGCAATTCCGGTGCGCACGCGCACCGTGGCCCGCGAAGCCAGGACTGCGCCTTCGAGTGCAAACAAATCATAGCCGAGGTCTTCACCGGGATGGGCGACTACGGGCAGCCGTGCGCCCGCTTCCAATCGTTTGACTCGCAGCATGGATCGATCGTAACAGCCATGCACGAAAAAGACGGCCTCTCCGGGGGGAAGAGGCCGTCTATGCAGTTCCACATCGTTCATCCCATGGCAGGCAAGTGGAACTGTACGCAGGAGGAGATCAGGGCACATTACCTGCGGAAATGGTCATTGCCGCGGAAGCGATTGTTGTCGCGATCGTGGTTGTAGCCGCGATCAACGGGGCCGTGGTCAAAGCGATAAGCCGGCCCGCCGATGCGCACGCCGAAGCCGACTGCGGAGTCGTTCCAGTAGCCCGGCATCCAGGCGCCGTTGGCCCAGTAGCCGTTCACCCACACATAGCCCGGACCGGGGCAGGGAGGGACGTAAGCAACGGGACCGCCAATCGCCACTCCGAACCGAACGGCTGCATTTGCGGGAACTGCCGTCATTGCCAATGCACCCACCGCCAATGCCGCACCCAACATCATTTTCTTCATGCTGACCATAACCCCTCCGTTCCAGCGGTCCTAGCCGTTCGCGGCCCGCTTCGGCTTCGCTGCTCTGAAGGCTTATCTCTTGCTGCCTTCCAGCGTGCCGTTCATGTTCTCGTAAACGGGAGTTGCCCGAAAAGGTTGCGGACTCGAAGTGAAAATAAACATGCGCAACTTTTTCCGAATTCCGTCATCCAGGCTTGTTTCTGCTGTTCGTTGATCAGTGGCGGAGGCTGGTGGCTTTTGGCGGGAACCGGCAAAGGCCCTGATTGGCAAGTGAAGCGAACGGCTGAAAGCCGACAGCTGGAAGCATGCGCCATTCTGTTACCCTGAACCTTCACGATTCATGTTCGCTACATCCCAGCACGCGCACTTCATCGGTATCGGCGGCATTGGTATGAGCGGGATTGCCGAGATCCTGCTCAACCTGGAGATGAAAGTCTCCGGCTCCGACCTGCGCCGCAGTCCTGTGACCGACCGGCTGGCGCAACTTGGAGCGACGGTCTACGAAGGCCACGCGGCCGGGAACGTTGTGGGCGCTACGGTGGTTGTCACCAGTTCCGCGGTGAGCGCGATCAACCCTGAAGTTGTTGAAGCCCACGCACGCAAAATTCCTGTGATTCAGCGCGCGGAAATGCTGGCCGAGCTAATGCGGCTCAAGTACGGCATCGCCATCGCCGGGATGCACGGCAAGACGACCACCACGTCCATGGTGGCTGCGGTGCTGGCCGCAGGGGGGCTCGATCCGACCGTGGTGGTGGGCGGACGCGTGGACGCGCTGGGCTCGAATGCTCGCCTGGGCAAGTCGCGCTATCTTGTCGCCGAAGCCGATGAGAGCGACCGCTCGTTTCTCAAGCTTTCGCCCATTCTCGCCGTGGTCACGAATCTCGACCGCGAGCACATGGATTGCTACCGCGACATGGCCGATGTGGAGCACGCATTTTTGGACTTCATGGATCGCGTGCCGTTCTACGGAGCGGTCACGGCCTGCGTCGACAATCCGCTGCTCAAGGCCATTCTGCCCAGGGCGCGGCGGCGCATCTTTACATATGGGGAATCCGCGGAAGCCGATTTTCGGCTCGAATTCCTGGAAACGAAGGGAAATTGCTATTCGGTTTTTCAAGTAGTGGCAAACTCTGAGCCGCTGGGTCCGTTCGAGCTGTGCGTGCCCGGCCGGCACAACGTTCTGAATGCCACTGCGGCCGTGGCCATTGCCCGGCAGCTTGAAATGGCTCCGGAGCAGATTGCGCAGGGCCTGCACGATTTTCACGGCGTCGATCGCCGCTTCCAGCAGCTCGGCACGGCGCGGGGCGTCACCGTGGTAGACGACTACGGCCACCATCCCACCGAGATTCGCGCCACGCTGGTGGCGGCCCGCGAATGCCACCCGCGCCAGCTCCACGTCATCTTTCAGCCTCACCGCTTCACGCGCACCCGCGATCTTATGGAAGAATTTGCCGGCGCGTTTACCGCCGCGGACAGCGTGGTGGTGTTGCCCATCTACGCCGCCAGCGAAGAGCCGATTGCGGGCGTGACGGCGGAGCGGCTGGCCGAACGCATTGCCGCGCCGCGGGTTCAATCCGCGCCCGATTTTGCCGCGGCCGTGCAGGCGGCAGTGGCCGAGGCCGGCGAGGGCGACATGATCCTGACGCTGGGCGCAGGCAGCGTGAGCCAACTGGCTCCGCAGATTCTGGCCGCTTTGACTTTGACCAACATATAATCGCGTCGATCTGCTCAACCCAATCCAGCGCATTTCCAAACCCTGCGATCGTTGTCGCCTCGAGACGTCTGTTCCCGCACCCGTAACCCCACGGATTCCCCTGTTTTCAATGCGGAAAAAGCCGTTTGGATTGCAGGCTATAGTTGAGTCTGGCGACTCTCACGACCTTGCTCCGGCGTGAAAAATCAGGGACTCCCAACCCGACCTCCGCTGTGGGAGGACGAAGTGCCCCCGGAACCCCGTTCCCGGCGCGGGCGGCAGGCTACGCCCGGCACGAGTCGTGTTCTGCCCGGCATGCCGCTGGAGTTCGGCGATTCTGACTTTGACGATCCCGACGGGCCCGAGGAGCTGCGCGGCCAGACTCCGCTCTTCAACCGTTCCCGCTTTCGCTACGACGAGCCGCGCGGTTCGTGGTGGCGGCCGCAGTCGAAGGCCGGCAAAATCTTTCTCGGCCTTACCGCGCTGGCCGTGCTAGGCGGCCTCGCCATCTCCGCGCTGGCTCTCAAAACGTATCTGGATCGCGACGCGCGCTTCCGTATCGCCGGTACTGAAGATATTCAAGCCACCGGCCTGACGGAAGTGAGCCGTGCGCAAATGCTGCCCGTCTTCGGGGAAGATGTTGGCCGCAACATTTTTTTTGTTCCCCTCAGCCTGCGCCGCAAGCAGCTTGAGCAGCTTCCCTGGGTGGAGCGCGCCACGGTGATGCGCCTGCTGCCGGACCAGATTCGGGTATCGATTGTGGAACGCCAGCCGGTGGCCTTCACGCGCACGGGCAACCAGATTGGCCTGGTGGACGCCAACGGCGTTCTGCTGAACATGTCCGCGGCGGCCATGGCCCGTCATCACTATTCGTTCCCGGTGCTCACCGGCATCGACCCCGGCGATCCGGCAGCAGCACGCAGTGCGAGGCTGGCCGTGTACCTGCGCCTGATGTCGGAGCTGGACTCGACCGGCCAGCATTATTCGCGGCAGATTTCGGAGATCGATCTCACCGATCCAGAAGATGCGCGCGTGCTCATGCCGGAGCAGGGCGCGGATATTCTTGCGCACTTCGGCGAAGACAATTTTCTGGAGCGCTATCAGCGTTACCAGGCGCACATTGCGGAGTGGCGCCAGCAGTACCCGCAACTGGCCGCGGTGGACCTTCGCTACGACCAGCAAGTGGTGCTGCAGATGGCCTCCGGCAAGACCACGCCGGATGCAACGGCCGCAGCGGCCTCGGGCAGTAATGCAGCCACGAGTCTCGTCTCCGCGAAGCCCGACCCCGACGGGAAGAGCACGCATCCGAAATCCGAAGCCAAGAGGTCTGCCGCAAAACCGAACAGCAATAGCGCGGCCGCGCGCAAAAAAGCGGCGCTCGACAAGAAACGCGCGGAAGCCCATCGCGCTGCGCTGCTGGCGCGGCGCAAAGCGGCGGCCAGGAGTTCAGCATTCGCGCCGCGCTCAACGCGGGCGGCGGCGCCATTGGCGCAAGGCGGTCAATAAGATGGCGCCCAAGCAGGACAACCTGATCGTGGCCCTCGACATGGGCAGCGCCCAAACGCGGGTGCTGGCCGCTGACGTGAACGATGGCGTGCTGCGCTACCGCGGCCACGGCGTGGTTGATTCGGTGGGCATGCGCAAAGGCATGATCGCCGAGCTGGGCCCCGCGGCCCGCGCCGTACGCGCCGCCAACGAGCAGGCTGAGCGTGTGGCGCGAGCCAATATCGACCAATGCGTGGTGGGCGTGGGCGGCCCGCACATTCGCGGTCTCAACACCAATGGCGGCCTGGATCTGGGCAACCGCATGCGCGAGATTACGCGCGAAGACGTGCGCGCCGCCGTGGAGCGGGCTCGCGCCGTGGAGCGCCCGCCCGATCGCGAAATCCTGCACCTGCTGCCGCGCCAGTTCATTCTCGATGGCCAGCCCGGCATCTTCGATCCCATCGGTATGATCGGCGCGCGCCTTGAAGTCGATCTGCACATTGCCACCTGCTCGGGCAGCGCGCTGCAAAGCACGGTTACCTGCGCCAACCGCGCCGGCCTCGAAGTCACCGAGGCGGTGCTCGAATCGGTTGCTTCGGCGGAGTGCACGCTCTCCACCGACGAGCGCGAACTGGGCGTTTGCCTGCTCGACATTGGCGCGCATTCCAGCGACCTGTCGGTGTTTTTTGAGGGCGCGGTGGCTTACACCGCCTCCGTCCCAATTGGCGGTGCGCATTTTACCAACGATATGGCCATCGGGCTGCAGATGCCCGTGGCGCAAGCTGAAGAATTGAAACGCCAGTACGGCAACTGCGTGGTCACCGCCGTGCCCCAGCTTGCGGATATCGAGATCGCCAATCCACAGCCGCAGCGGTTGCAGTTGCGCGCCATTGCTGAAATTCTGGAACCACGCGCCCGTGAGCTTTTGTATTTTGTGCGCGAGAGCCTGCGTTACGGCCGGGTTGAAAATGCGCTGGGCGCGGGCTGCGTGCTGACCGGCGGCGGATCCATGCTGCCCGGCCTGCTCGACGTAACAGAAAGCCAGTTGCGCGTTCCTGCGCGCACCGGCATGCCGGTGCGGCTTTCGCAGATGCCCGGAGAGCTGGCGCATCCGTCGTTTTCGGCGGCGATTGGAATGGTTTTGTATACCCACCGCACGCGCACGACGCGCGCCGCGGAAGACAACAGTTTGCGCGCCAAGTTGCGTGCGGTGTTTGCGGCAAGTTTTTAGAACGGCCGGGTTGGGATCGTGCTTCGCCATCCTTCGCGCAAAAGCGCAAAGAATGGGGCGCCCGGTGGAGAAAAAAGACTAAACGTTTCGAGCAGACGGAGGACACAGGTCAATGGAACAGCAGAACAGCGAAGCCGGCGAGATGCGCATTCAATATCACGACGAAGTGGTGCGCGGTGCGCGCATCAAGGTGATTGGCGTGGGCGGCGGCGGCGGCAACGCCGTGAACCGCATGATCCAGGCGCACATGGAAGGGGTCGAGTTCATTACCGCCAACACCGATGTGCAGGCGCTCAAGTTCTCGCAGGCGCCGGTCAAGCTGCAACTGGGCGTGCGCCTCACGTCCGGGCTGGGCGCCGGCTCCAATCCCGACTTGGGCCGCCGCGCCGCGCTCGAAGACTCGGAAAAGATCATTGAGGCGCTGGAAGGCGCGGACATGGTCTTCGTGACTGCGGGCCTGGGCGGCGGCACCGGCACCGGCGCGGCGCCGGTGATCGCTTCGCTGGCCAGCGAGATGGGCATCCTCACCGTAGCCGTGGTTACTCGGCCCTTTGCCTTTGAGGGCAAGCGCCGCCTGCAGCAGGCTGAGCGCGGATTGAAGGAACTCATCGAGAGCGTGGACACGATGATCGTGATTCCCAACGAGAAGCTGCTGGCCGTGGCCAAGGACGCCGGCTTCTTCGAGAGTTTCCGCATTGCCGACGACGTGCTTCGCCAGGGCGTTCAGGGCATCAGCGACATCATCACCATCCCCGGCATCATCAACCGCGACTTTGCCGACGTGAAGACCACCATGGCCGGCATGGGCCAGGCGGTGATGGGCACGGCGGTTCGCTCCGGCGAAAATCGCGCCATTGAAGCGGCCCAGGCGGCCATGGCTTCGCCCATGCTGGAGGCCGGCGCCATCGACGGCGCGCGCGGCATCCTCATCAACATCACCGGATCCAGCTCCCTCAAGCTGTCTGAGGTCAACGCGGCTTCCTCGCTGATCCAGTCCGCGTCCCACGAGGACGCCAACATCATCTTCGGCGCGGTGCTCGACGAGAAGATGGGCGAAGAGGTGAAGATCACGGTCATCGCCACCGGCTTCCGCGACCAGATGCCGGAGCGGCGGGCCCGCATGTTGAGCGTGGAAGACACGCCGGTGGTTTCAGTGCGCGTGGTGGCGCCGGAGAACTGGCTGCGCGAGCCGGCCGCCGCTCCTGGCCCGGCTTCTGCTTCTGGCCGGGCAGTTGCGGCGCCCATTGCTGTTGCCGCACCCGAGGACAACGCCCTGGCATCCGCGCCTGAGCCTGCAGACGAGCCGGAACCAGTGAAGGGGCCAGCGCGCTTTATGAGCGAGGAAGAGGACGAGCAGGCTTTCTTCTTCGCATCGTCCAAGCCCGCTGTCTCCACTACCGTCACGTTTGCGCCGCCGCCGGAAAAGCTGATGGAAGCTGAGCCCGGGTTGGAGGCACAAGCCGCCCGGTTCCATGAGCTGGCCGCCGAGGTGGTTGAGATTCCGCACACGCCGGAGTACGAGGAGGCTTTCAGCGTGGATCCGCGCACCGAAGCCGGCACAGAGGAAGCAGAAGGGTCGCAATCGCTCTTCCAGGACCGCAACGAGGAGCCGCAGCGCGACCTGGACGTGCCGGCCTTTTTACGCCGGCTAAAGTTTTAGCCGCGGCGGACAGCTGACAGCGATCAGGTTTCAACGGTTTGCGGCCAATTACCCGCCGCCATTTTGTTAAGGTCTGAGACGCAGAGCAGAATTTTGGTACAGAAATGGGAAAGTTCGGGTTATAGTAATCAAAACGGCCCTGAAAAGTAACGAAAAAAATCATTACCCGCGTGAGCGAGTGTGGTTTCGGGTTAGGCTAAGGAAAGTACGGTGGCAGGTAGCCCTGCGGGTTGCCTGTGCGCCCTCAACGCCTGAAGAACTCGGGCTAACGCCAGGCGCCAGACCGGATTCGTGTGTTTTCAGGCGGATTTAGTCACAGCGCCGTTGTAAGGGCGCGGATCCACACACCGCGCGTTATGCGATGCGAAGAGTAGCAAGACATCCGAAGAGTTGAGAGGCAGAGTTGGCTGGATGAAGGCATCTTGTGTTTTGGCAATTGGGCTTTTGTGCGGATTAGGCGCTGGCGCTGCGTTCGCACTCAATACTCCTACCGCTCCCACCACGGTTACCCACGCCAAACGCACGGAAGCTCATCTCAGCACGTCGCATCACCGCGCGCGCCGCGCAGGCGCAGCAGTTCCACCTCTTATCGGGCCACGCGCATCGTCGGGCCGACGGCTCATCGTTCCGTGCACTACAGCGCACACGTCTCCACCGCCTCCGGAGCACATCTTCGCCGTGCGGTTACTCATCCGCCATCGTCGCTATTACGATACCTCGACCGTCAGCTCGATCCTGAACGGACCTATCGGCCAGGGCGACATCACGGCCGGTGAAGATCCGGTGGTGCGCCAGGCCGCCATCGACGCGCTGGGCGACCTGAACGGAACCGCGGTGGTCATTAACCCGTCCAATGGCCGCATTCTGGCCATGGTCAACCAGAAGCTGGCGCTTTCGCCTGGCGCCGAGCCCTGCTCCACCATCAAGCTCAGCGTGGCCCTGGCCGCGTCTGTCTGAGGGGCTGGTCACGCGCGACACCATGGTGCAGCTTCCCGGCTTCCGCATGAACATGACCCAGGCGCTGGCCCATAGCAACAACCTCTACTTTGAAGAGCTGGGCCGCGAACTGGGTTTTGAGCGGGTGCGCCATTACGCCATGGAGTTCGGCCTGGGCGAGCTGGCCGGTTACCACATCGCCGGCGAGCAACTGGGCGAGTATCCTGACCAACCCATTCCCGAGTCGGAAGGCGGCGTGGGCCGCATGTGCAGCTTTGGGCAGGGCGTCTCCATGACGCCGCTGCAACTGGGCGCGCTGGTTGCGGCCGTCGCCAACGGCGGCACGCTCTATTACCTGCAGCACCCGACCACCCCGGAAGAAGTCGCCGAATTACCAGCCCAAGGTCAAGCGCGTGCTGGATATCGCCAAGTACATTCCGGATCTTGAAGACGGCATGGCGGGCGCGGTGGAATATGGCACGGCGCGCAGCCTGCGCGTCAACTTCCATGAACTGCCGGTCTTCGGCAAGACGGGAACCTGCTCGAACGACGGCGCCCACCTGGGCTGGTTTGCGTCCTTCTCCGATTCGCCGCAGGGCAGCCTGGTGACGGTGTTTTTCTTTGAGGGCCGCCGAGGAACTTCGGGGCCGCACTCGGCTGAGATTACCGGCGAGTTCTACCGCGATCTCTGGGAACACGATTATTTCGAGGCCAAGAGCCAGCAAGCCTCTGTTACGCAGGCCGGAAGTGTCGCGCCGGTCAGCACCGCCCCGTCGGGCGCCGACTCTCAATAACGGCAATCTCTCGGAATCCTGAAAAACCGCCCGCGGGCGGTTTTTTTGGTTTGGGCATATCTTTTATTTGATTTGCAACGTATTCCCCCCGCCGGCATCCGATAGCTGAGGCTGCCCCCGGGATCTCCAATCGAGATAATCTCAATTTCCTGTAGCCTTGATCCAGGAACCCTATGGCGCTGCCCCTCCACTTTCTCGCGGTTTACGGATACGCGCTGCTCTTCGCCTGGGTGCTGGTGGAGCAGTTGGGTATTCCGCTGCCGGCCACGCCGGTGCTGATCGCGGCCGGCGCGCTGTCGGCGCAAGACGTGATGCGCTGGCCCCTGGTCTTTGCGGCGGGGTTTGCGGCGGCGCTGCTCTCCGACTGCTGCTGGTTTTTCGTGGGCCGCCGCTACGGCCAGAGCGTCCTGCGCTTGCTGTGTAAGTTATCGCTTGAACCAACCACCTGCGTGCGCCGCACCCAGGACTCCTTTGGCCGCATGCGCGGCAACATGCTGCTGTTGGCAAAGTTTGTTCCCGGTCTGGCGCTGCTGGCACCGCCGGTTGCCGGCCAGAACGGCATGGCCGTCACGCAGTTTCTTTTTTTCGACGGCATTGGCGCGGCGCTCTGGGCAGGGAGCTGGATTCTTGTCGGCCGGCTCTTTGGCGCCGCGCTCGAAAGCGATCCGCGCCTGCTGGCCTGGGCGGCGCGCTTCTCCGGCGTGCTGTTTATGGCCGCCCTCATCGCGGTGCTGGCGGCCCGCATCCTCCGCCGCCGCGCGGTGCTGCGCGAACTGGCCGCTGCCCGCCTGGAACCCGACGAGCTGAAGCGCCTGCTCGACTCCGGCGAACAGGTGTACATCGTGGACCTGCGGCATCCGCTGGAACTGCTGCCGGAGCCCTACACGCTGCCCGGCGCGCTGCACTTTGCGCCCGATACCCTGACCGCGCGCCATAACGAGATTCCACGCGACCGCGACGTGGTGCTGTTTTGCACCTGCCCCAGCGAGGCTACGGCCGCCAAAACCGCCATGACTCTGCACAAGCTGGGCATCGAGCGCGTGCGCCCCCTGCGCGGCGGCTACGACGAATGGAAGCGCCTCGGCTTTCCGCTGGACGAGGTCGCTTCGTTCACGCGCACCGAATCGAATTCCGCCGCGAATGCCTAGAGCGCAGCGGACAAGCGCGCCCCGGTAAACAGCGCCGCAATGCGCGTTCCGATCGGCGAGCCGATGCCGCTGCAGGGATCGGGTCCGCGGTCCGGCGTTATAAAGACCATTGCCGCCCACCGTGATGTCGTTGAAGGCGCTCTGGTTCTTCCAGAGCGTCGGGGTTACGAATCCCAGCCTGGGCCCGAACGCGGCAAACAGCCCGGCATAGAGCGGCGCCACGGCGCTGGTTCCTCCCACCACCGTCGCCGAGCCGTGCACAAAGATGTTGTACCCGGTGTTGGGGTCGGCGTCGGCGGCCACGTCGGGAACCATGCGGCCCTTGCCGTATTTTGTGCTTGCCGGGGCGGGCGGCGCGCCGATTTGAAAAGCCTGGACGGGAAACAGGGTGGAATAGCCGCCGCCGGTTCCCTCGCCGTTGGTTTCGCCCGGATTGTCATTCCAGACCGTCTCTGCCGTCGCGGTTTTGTTGGTGCCGCCGCAGGCGACGACATGGGGGCAGGACGACGGGCAATCCACATTGGCCGGGGTCGATCCGCCGTCGCTCGAATCGTTGTCGCCGGCCGCGGCAAACACCGCCATGCCGCCGGCGGTCGGCGATTCAGCCGTCGTCTCCATCTGCTCGGCGGCCGTTGTTCCCCACTCCGCTTCGTCCGAGCCCCAGGAGATGGTGCACACGCCGCATCCGTCGGCTGCAGCCTTGGCCACTGCCGTGCCGATGTCCTGCGACCAGTACACGCGAATGGTTGCGGCCTTGCCGGTGGCCGCATAGTAGGCGGCGCCCGCCACCTGGATATCGAGCGCGACCTCGTAGTCCGCCTGGCCGGCCGAGCCGCTCTGGTTGGGCTTGTTCTCGGTTCCATCCACTGAAACATCAGTGATGGAGGGCACCGGTTGGCCGGCCGGCTGAAAGAACGAAGTCATATCGGACATCACCCATCCGCCGCCCAGTTCCACAATGGCAATGACGCCGCCGCCAGCCAGCCCGGATGGCCACTTGTAAGCCGTGCACAAGGCAGGCATGTTCCAGGGAACGCCGGTTGCGGTCGCTGCCACAATCACTCCGGGTTCGAGCAGCTTGAAGTAGGGATGGCATTTGTAGGTGGGGGATTTCGGCACGGGAACCTCCAATCTCACCGCGAGGATCGCACAAGTTGGCGCACGTGACCAAGTGAACTTTGGGTCAATGCCGCTCCTGAACCCTGAGTCCTGGCCCCTGACGTACCATGGTTGAGGAGCTGTTCTCGACCGCACGGAGCACGCCTTTGGCCTACGACGATTTGCGCGACTGGATGCAGGCGCTGGAAAAGCACGGCGAGCTGCGCCGCATCCGCGAAGAGGTTTCGCCGGAGCTGGAGATCACGGAGATCACCGACCGGGTGAGCAAGATGGGCGCGCGGAGCTCAGGCTCCCACCCTTTTCGCAAGGAACGCGAAAAGGATGGGGCACCCACACCCGCACCCACACCCGCGGCATCGGCGACGTACGCGCCCGGCGGTCCGGCTCTGCTCTTCGAGAACGTGAAGGGGCATCCTGGGCATAAGGTGCTCATCAACCAGTTCGGCAGCGAGAGGCGCATGGCGCTGGCTCTGGGGGTCGAGCGGATCGACGAGATCGCCGAGCGCATCAGCGGATTGATGAATGTGAAGGCCCCGGAAGGCTTTCTGGACAAGCTCAAGATGCTGCCGCAACTCGGCGCGTTGGCCAGCGCATTTCCTAAAACCGTCATGGCCAAAGATGCTCCGTGCAAAGAGGTGATTCTGCGCGAGGGCTTCGACCTGAACGCCTTCCCCATTCTCAAATGCTGGCCGCAGGATGGCGGCCGCTTCATCACTCTGCCCTGCGTGCACACCCGCGCACCCGGAAGCGGAGGCGCGGGCAAGCGCAACATCGGCATGTATCGCATGCAGGTCTACGACGGCCAGACCACCGGCATGCACTGGCAGCGGCAGAAGGTAGCGGCTGAGCATTATCGCGAGGCGCTCAGAGCGCAGGCGGCGGAATCGAACCCGGCGCTGGACCCGAGAACCAATAGGATTGCCATGATGGCGGAGACCGCCGGCGGCGCCATGGCAGCCTCGCCCACCGCGCCGGGGCAGATCGCTCTGGGCAATCTACAAGGCTCGCGGCTGGAGGTGGCCGTGGCCATTGGCACGGATCCGGCCACGACATTTGCGGCAATTGTTCCCGCGCCGCCTGAGGTTGAAGAGTTTCTCATCGCCGGCTTCCTGCGCGGCAAGCCGGTAGAGATTGTGAAGTGTGAGACCGTCGATCTCGAGGTGCCGGCGCACGCTGAGATCGTTCTGGAAGGCTATGTGGAGCTGGGGGAGTTGCGCAGCGAAGGGCCGTTCGGCGACCACACCGGGTTTTATACTCTGCCCGACGACTACCCGGTCTTCCACCTCACCTGCATCACGCATCGCAAGAATCCCATTTACGCAGCCACCATTGTGGGCAAGCCGCCGATGGAAGATGCGTGGATGGGCAAGGCCGTGGAGCGCATCTTTCTGCCCGCGATGAAGATGACAATTCCTGAGCTGGTGGACATTCACCTGCCGGTTGAAGCCGTCTTTCACAACCTGATGATCGTGTCGATCAAGAAAAGCTACCCCGGCCACGCGCGCAAGGTGATGAACGCCATCTGGTCGCTGGGGCAGGCCATGTTTACCAAATGCGTGATTGTTGTGGATGAGGATTGCGATGTGCAGGACATGAGCGACGTGGTGCTGAGGGTGGCGAACAACATCGATCCGGAGCGCGACATCCAATTTACGCTGGGCCCGGTGGACTCGCTCGATCACGCCTCGCGCCTGCCTAACTTCGGATCGAAGATGGGCATCGACGCCACGCGCAAGTGGAAGGCCGAAGGTTTCGAGCGGCCGTGGCCGGCCATGATCGAGATGGATCGCACCACCAAAACCAGGGTGGATGCGCTGTGGGCTAAGCTGGGGTTGTGAGATGACCACGCAGGTTGTCTTGAAGAGATTTTTGCCGGATGCGGCGGAAACTATGCAGCTCTCTCTAAAATTTGTACGCAGCCTTGGCTTCGCTGTCCTGGTGGGATGGTTCGCCGGCCTGTACGCCGTGGCCGCGCCAACTGCCGGACAGCAGCAATCGGGCACGGGCAACCGCAAGGTGATCGGGAATCGGGCCGAGTACGATGCCTACGAGGCCGCGGTCAACATCCAGGATGCCGCCGCGCGGGCCGCGTCGCTGGAGGCGTTTGCGGAGCAGTATCCGCACAGCGTGGCTTTGACGGATGTGCTCCAACAAGAGATGGCGGCGTGGCAGACGGCCGGCGAAATGCAAAAGCTGCAGCAAACGGCCAGGCAACTGGTGGCTGCAGACGCGGGCAATGTGCGGGCGCTGGGCATTGTGGTGGAACTGGATCGCAACAGCGCGGTGCGCGGCGACATGACATCGCTCAATGAGCTTTGCCTCGACTCCACCGGCGGCATGAGAGAAGTTCCACTGTGGCAGAAGCCCAACGGCATGAGCGACTCCGATTTTACCGCGCTCCAGAACCAGATGATTTCAATCTTCGATGGCGCTGCCGGCTACTGCGCCTGGCAGCAGAAAAATTACACGCAGGCACAGGACTGGCTGAGCCGCGCCTTTGCGCTGGAGAAGACGGATGCGCAGGACGCGTACCAGCTTGCCGTTGTGGATTTCGAAATGAAGCCTCTCGATGCCGACGGGTTTTGGTACTGTGCGCGGGCGATTAAGCTGACTCAGGCCGCGGACACGGGGGGCGCCGCCAACGCCATGAGCGCCTACTGCCGGAGCCAGTACGTGACATACCACGGCGGAGTGGACGGCTGGGATGCGGTACTGGCTGCGGGGGCAACGCAGGATGCGTGGCCGGCCAACTTTGGCGCCGGCATTAAGCCGGCTGCGCCGGCGGCGGGTGCGCCGAAATCGGGCACTGCGAAATGACGCCGTCCGCATCATCATGGCGCTTTCGTCCTGAGCGCAGCCAAGCATCGAAGCCTCATTCGCACCCCGCCGCGCCGCACGACCCCACCACCGGCAAGAGCAGCCCGGATTCCTGTCCTGGCCCCGATTCAATCGTGATCCTTTCCGCCTTGTAATCGGCGGGCCTGGCCTTCATGATGTTTGGCACAAATGTCTGCGGATTGCGATCGTAGAGCGGAAACCAGGTGCTCTGAATCTCTACCATGACTGCGTGTCCTGCTTTAAACACGTGGTCCACATCGTGCAGCGAATACTTGTACTCGTAAACGGACCCTGGGGCCAGCGCCTTCGGCTTGTCGTACCCCGACAGATACCGCCCGCGGAAGATCTCCTCATTGGTCATCAGCTCGTACCCACGCATCGTCGGGTCGGGATCCGTATCCGGGTACACGTCGATGAGCTTCACCACCATATCGTTATCGGAGCCGGTGGTCGCTGCGTAAATGTCGGCAACCACCTCGCCCGTCAATCGCAGATCGTGCTGCAGAACGGGCATTTTCCACACGGAAACATCCTTGCGGCCGGTTACAAATCGCTGGTCCTCGGCGAGCCAGTCGTACCACTGCGAGCCGGGCCCGTAGGTTGGCTGAATGGGGCGATGCCGGTAGGGAACAGGATCCCCCGGATCGCTCACGTAGCTCGTTTTGGCCGGCGCGCTGGCCGCTTTCCAACTCAGTAAGCCATTGCCGTCCAGATAAAGTGCCGTGGTGCGGGCAGCACCCGGAGGAAAGTGCCGGTAGTCCTGCCAGGTGTCGGTGCCAGTCTGATAGCTTGCCGTATTCTGGAGATCAAACCCGCCCTCGCCCTTCAAATAGTGCGCAAAAAACGGGGCTTGAATATTGCGCCGAAACTCCGACCCGATGGGCTGACCGTAATCCAGATTCCCCAGCCGCACCGACGAGGAAGCCCAGTATCCATGCCGCCACGGCCCCTCCACCAGAAAGTTCTGGTGCTCGGTATCGTGCGGCTCCAGCCTGGCGTACTCCTCCTGCGGCCCCCACATATCTTCCTGGTCGTAGTAGCCGCCCACGGTGAGCGTGGGCACGGCAACCGTATCGAGGTGTTGCTCCACGCCCCGCGACGACCACACCTGGTCATACGCCGGGTGATTGAGAAAAAGCTTCCAGGTGGGCAGCAGCTTTGAACCCGAGTGCTTCACATCCTGCTGAAACGAGCCGCGCTGCAAGAAGTAGTCGTACCCATCCACGGGCTTGCCGTCCGCCGTTTTGCCATAGTTGTCGCCGGTAAATTTCTTGCTCGACTCCATATCGAGCACATAATCGTAGCCGTAACTCTGCCGGAAGGCGCCATTGTGGAAGAAGTCGTCGCCCCTCCACACGTCGATCATGGGCGCCTGCGGCGAGATCGCCTTCACCGCCGGGTTGGGATCGATGCCCGCCATCATGGCCAGGAAGCCATCGTAGCTGGTTCCCACCACGCCCACTCGTCCGTTGTTGCCGGGAATATGTTGGATCAGCCAGGCCACGGTGTCGTACGCATCGGTGCTCTCATCGACTGCTTTGGGGTTGGCGCGGTCTGCCAGGGGCCGCATCATGATGAACTTGCCCTGGCTGCCGTAGCGCCCGCGAATATCCTCGCTCACAAAAATGTAGCCGGCGCGAGCCAATTGCGGGCGGGCCGCAAAAATCTCCGCGCGGCTGGTGTCGCCGACGCCATACGGGGTGCGCTCCAGCAGGATGGGCAGTGGCCCCGCAATATCTGCGGGCTTCAGAATCACCACGTGCAGCTTTACTCCGTCGCGCATGGGGATCATGGCTTCGGAGCGCACGTAGTCGTGAAACACGTGGTGCACCGCCGCGCCCGTGCGCGCGTACACGGCTTCGGGCTCGGCCGAATCGACAACGCCAGTGGCGGCGCCGGTTGCGTCTACGATAAAGCGCAATTTCTGCTGCGCGTCCGGAATTGCAAACTCCAGCGCCGACGCCCGCGTCAGCACCATCGGAACCATGCGATCCGACTCCGCCGTCAACGCACCCTTCTGCACATAGAAACTCAGCGGTGAGTCAGGATCGTTGGGATTGGTGTACTCACCGGAGAATGCATTTAGCTGAGGAGCAGCCGCTGTGGATGGCTGTGCCGTCTCAGCAGCCTGGGCAGGTAAATGGGCGATGGACAGTGGGGCAAGCAAGAAAGCCGCTAAGCAAGCGCGGAAAAGGGTCAAGAGGGAGACCTCCTGCTCCTAATTTAATGCTTGCAAGCTCCTGTTCAGCGGGCATGACCATGATGATGCGAACACGCCGCATCGCCTGCCATCTCTTCGATCGGCACCACGCAGCCTTCCCGCTCACCGCAGGCCACGTTTTCAAACTGAATGGTGGTGTGGCTGATCTGGAAATGATCGTGCAGTTCGTGCTTCAGCGTAGCCAGAATGCAGGCACTCTCCGACGGCGGAATATCGGCGATGGTTACGTGACAGGCCAGCGCGCGGGACTGCGAGCCCAGGCACCACACGTGCAGGTCGTGCACATTCAGCACGCCCTCGATCCGCTCCATGCTGGCGCGAATCTGCGGCAGCTCCACACCGCGCGGCGTGCCTTCCAGCAGGATGTTCAGCGTCTCGCGCACAATGCCGATGCTCGACCAGAGAATGAGCGCGGCGATGATGAGAGAAAGGACGGGGTCGATCCAGTTCTTGCCGCTCACCAGGATGCCTGCGCCGCCGGCGATCACGGCAGCGGTCGAGAGCGTGTCTCCGGCCATGTGAAGGAAGGCGGAGCGCAGGTTCACGTCCCGGGCCACGCCCCACAGCAGCGCCGCAACCACGCCGTTCATCACCACTCCGGCCGCCGCCACATACATCATCAGCCGCGGCTCGACGGCCACCGGGCTGTACAGCCGGTGCACGGCTTCGACGCCAATCCACAGAGCTATCAAGACGAGCGTGGATGCGTTGACGAATGCGGCCAGAACGCCCATGCGCTGATAGCCAAAGGTGCGCGCTTCATCCGCGGGGCGAGTGTGGAAATAGACGGCGACAAAACTGAGCAGGAGGGCAAGGAAATCGGATGCGTTGTGACCGGACTCAGAGAGCAGCGCCAGGGAGTGTGCGCGCAATCCAGCAACGAAGGTGACCACCACGTAAGCCAGGGTGGCCAGCAGCGACACACGCAGCACCATACTGGTTTTTGCGGAACCCTGGCCCGGAGACGCCGCATGGACGTGCATACACTGAATAGTGTAACCCCGGTTGGGTATCTAGGGAAGCGCCACCGCCGTGGCTCGGTTTTCGCGATCGCGTCGTTAGAACTTAAGAACTTACGGATGCTGCCGCGACGGTTGCTCTTCCGCTACCCAGCGCTTGAACCCGGGGTCGTCCCGCAGGCTCGAAAAATCGGCATCCGCTGAAATCTTTTTCACCGTGGTGTAGCCCTCGCTGACCGCCATGCGCAGGTACTGCACGGCGCACGCCGTCTCCCCCATGCGCACGCAGCCACGCGCCATAAAGTAGTTCATTGCGCCGCGGTCTTTGGCCGACGTGGGGTTGGCAACTGTGGGGCCCCCATTGTTCTCAAAGATCGCCGGGTCCAGTTTCATCGCCTGCTCATAAGCCTTCCACCCCTTGCTGTTCTTGTGCTGCACCAGCAGGTTGGTGCCAAGATTTTTGAGGATCAAGGGCGAATTCGGATTGATTTTCAAGGCGTTGCGGTACAGATGCTCAGCGGCGGAATATCTCTTGAGCGAATCGTAGACCGTCGCCAAGTTGTTGAGCACTTGAGGGTTCTTCGCGTTCAGGTGTAGAGATTCCTTGTAGCACCGCTCCGCCTCGCGCAAATTAAGCATCATCTGGTAGGCGATGCCCATCTTATTCCAGACGTCTGCACTTGGATGCGGCACCCTGGCATAGGCGGCAATCGCCTGCTGATAATGCTGCCGCACCTCTAGGGAGTCGCCCATCTCCTCAGGATTTGAATCGAGGGGCGATTGGGGTTGTGGCGTGTCGCGCACTGCGGGAGGAACACCAGCCGGTGGCTTGGAGCTGACGGGCAGCCCCGCGGGCGCCAGCGCGGAAGGAGTCGATTGAACTGCCGAAGTATCGGCCGCGGGGGCTTGCGAGCTAACTGGCACGCCACCTGCCAACAGCAAAACGAGCAGCCAGCGGAATGGACGATGCCTGCGCATAAGGATTTTCTGCCGAGCATGTGAGGAATCCTGCTTCTGCAGGATCTCTCTGGTTGAGCGGATTCTTCCTCAAAAACCCAACCCACACCATTGGGCGGCTCTACAGGATCCGCGAGTGCCTTCGGTAAACCGTTATGAGTGGAATTAAACCACCAAGGGGCTGCCGGCGTGTACAAAAATGGTCATAATTTTCATGGAGTAAACATGCGATTGAGGAGATCGTCGTTTGTTGAAGCGATACACTTGATTGCCAGCGCTCGAACCAAGCCGGACGATTGATTGATGAACCGGAGGATTGATTGATGGAAAAGATGCTTGCGGAACAGATGCTCGCCGAACAGATACCCACAGAACGTGGGTCCTCTGAAGCGGCAGGGCGGGTTGCGGCTCGGTTCACAGAAGTTCGCCGGCGCACGCTCGCTCTCTGCCAGCCGCTCACGCCCGAAGACATGATGGTGCAGTCCTGCGCTGAGGCCTCACCGGTCAAGTGGCACCTGGCCCATACGGCCTGGTTCTTTGAATCCTTCGTTCTGCGCGAGTTTCTGCCCGGTTATCGCCTCTTCAACTCTGATTTTCCGTGGCTGTTCAATAGCTATTACCAGAGCTTTTCCCAGTTCCCTGAGAAGCGTCTGCGCTCCTCTTTTTCCCGCCCCGCAATCGACGAGGTGTTGCGCTATCGCGAGCACGTGGACGCAGCCATCCAGCGGCTCCTCGAAGGCGATCCTCCGGCCGAGGCCTTGCGCCGCATCGAGCTTGGCGCCAACCACGAAGAGCAGCACCAGGAGCTGTTGCTCACCGACGTTCTGCATGCCTTCTTTACCAACCCGCTGCGCCCGGCATACAGGGAAGAGGGGAACGAGGGAAAGAGGGACGAAGAAAACGGGTCTGGCCCTTTGCGGTTTCAGAACTATGACGGCGGCCTGCGCGAAATCGGCAACGCGGGCGAAAGCTTTTGTTTTGACAACGAGTTGCCTCGCCACCGCGTTTGGCTGGAGCCCTATGCATTGGCCAGCCGACTGGTCACCTGCGGCGAGTACGCTGCCTTTATAGCTGACGGCGGCTATCGCCGTTCCGAGCTATGGCTCTCCGCCGGCTGGGATACCGTGAGGGCCCAGGGCTGGCAGGCTCCGCTCTACTGGAGCCACGAAGAGACGGTCGGTGAAGACCCACGCTGGACCATTTTCACCTTGCGCGGCTCCAGGAGCCTGGAAGAAATGGCCGACGTACCGGTGAGCCAGGTGAGCTTTTACGAAGCCGATGCGTACGCGCGCTGGTCCGGGCATCGTTTGCCAACCGAGTTCGAATGGGAAGCAGCCGCCGAAGGCCAGCCCCTGGAAGGCAATTTTCTCGACTCCGGGAGGCTGATGCCAGCCCCCATGCCTGATCAAAACAACAAGGCTGCGCGGTGGCACTACGGGAACTGCTGGCAGTGGACTTCGAGCGCCTATCTGGGTTATCCCGGCTTCCACCCGCTCGAAGGCGCGCTGGGCGAGTACAACGGCAAGTTCATGAGTGGGCAGATGGTTCTACGCGGAGGCTCCTGCGTCACTCCGCAAGCCCATATTCGTGCCACCTATCGCAACTTTTTCACCCCGGAAACCCGCTGGCAGTTCTCGGGTATCCGCCTGGCGCGGTAATTCTCGCCTTGCGGCAAAAGCCGTACCGTATGCCGGTCATTCAACAAAAGAAAACATCAATGCGCGGTCATCTGCATCCAACCGAAAGTTATGAGCGTAGCGGCTTCGCCGGTTGCCGAACTTGAAATTCAGGAGCGCGTTGCAGCCGCGACGCGCGACGGCCTCACCTCCCACCCCAAGCGCCTTCCGCCTTGGCTGTTCTACGACGAGCGGGGCTCACAGCTTTTCGACGCGATTACGGAGCTCGACGAGTACTACCTCACCCGCACGGAGCGGAGCATCCTGGCCCGCAATGCGGAGGAGATAGTTGCCGCTGCCGCCGGATCGGCCTGTGGCGGCCAGGCGCGTCTACGCATCGCTGAGCTGGGCGCCGGCTCCGCGGAGAAGACCCGCGTCCTGCTCCGCGCCGCTGTCGATCGCCAGCGCTCCGTTATTTACGAGCCTATTGACGTTTCCGCGAGCGCCCTCGACGGAGCCCGTGAGCGAATTGAGCGCGAAATTCCCGGGGTCCACGTCATTTCGCGCGTCACCGATTACACGCATGGCGCGGGCCTGCATCTTGATGCCTGTTATGGCGAACGGCGCCTGGTGCTCTACATCGGTTCCAGCATCGGCAACTTCGAACCTGCCGACGCGGAGCGTCTTCTGCGCCGGGTGCGCGCCGGCCTGGCGCCCGGGGACGGCCTGTTGCTGGGCGTCGATCTGGTCAAGGACCCATCGCTGCTGATGGCTGCCTACGACGATGCAGCGGGTGTGACCGCCGCTTTCAACCGCAACCTTCTGACCCGTCTCAACCGCGAGTTATCAGCCGATTTCGTTCCCCGGGCCTTTGCGCACCGTGCCCACTGGAACGCGTCGGCGTCGCGGATGGAAATGCACCTGGAAAGCCTTTGCGACCAGCGCGTGCACGTCGCGGCCGCCGGTTTCGACATCGAATTGGCGGAAGGCGAGACCATCCACACCGAGAACAGCTACAAATTTGAGCCGGGACAGGCGGAAGAGTTGCTCGCGGCCACGGGCTTTGCCCCCGCCGGCCTGTGGACCGACGCCAGCGAGTGGTTCGCTGTTTGTCTCGGCCGCGCAAAATAGCGGAAGTATCCCGGCTGGCCCCCCTGCGGGTAGCGCCGGGGGTGGCCTTGGTTTTTGCGCTGCGCATTCTTTAAGTGGGTCTCCGCGCCCTGGGCGCGTAGAGGGCCGATCCAGTACTTGCCCCTACCGTACAACCCCTATCACCGGCCAGGCATCTACTCGTAGGTTTCCCACACGTCGGTTGTACGCGCGCTGGGTGTCCGAGGTATTTCTCCTTAGACCATTCCATCCGTACTCGCATTACTTCCCCAGCAGGAGTTCACATCGATGGAGACCACTGTTCAGAAGCTCCAGAACGGGCAAAAAGCCTCCGAACGTCCCGCCAACCCAACTGCGGAACCATCCGTTCCTCAATATCTTACGGCGATTTTGCAGTGTCTTGAGACGATGCGGAATGGCGATTTTTCGGTGCGGCTTCCGGTAAGCTGGATCGGGCTTCCCGGCAAAATTGCCGACAGCTTCAACGAAATCGTCACCGCCAACCAGCAAATGGCGCTGGAATTGAAGCGCGTCGGCCAGGCGGTGGGCAAGGAAGGCAAGACCCGGGAGCGGATCCGCGTGGAACAGCGCCGCGGCGCGTGGGATGAGATGGAAGTCTCGGTCAACACGCTGGTCGAGGACCTGCTGCGCCCCACAACCGAAGTGACGCGCGCCATCGCCGCCGTTGCCCAGGGCAATCTGACCCAGACAGTCCGCCTCGACGTGGATGGCCGGCCTCTGGAAGGCGAATTTCTGCGCTCGGCCAACATCGTCAACACCATGATTCAGCAGCTCGGCGTGTTTACCGCCGAGGTGACGCGCGTGGCCCGCGAAGTGGGTACCGACGGCAAACTGGGCGGCCAGGCCATGGTGCCCGGAGTGGCCGGAACCTGGAAAGACCTCACCGATTCAGTCAACTCCATGGCCTCAAACCTTACCGGCCAGGTAAGAAACATTGCCGAAGTGGCAACAGCCGTGGCCAGCGGCGACCTTTCCCGCAAGATTACCGTGGACGTGCGCGGCGAAATTCTTCAGCTCAAAGAAGCCATCAACACCATGGTCGACCAGCTGCGCTCCTTCGCCTCGGAAGTGACGCGCGTGGCTCGCGAAGTGGGAACCGATGGCAAGCTCGGCGGCCAGGCCGTCGTCCCCGGCGTGGCTGGAACCTGGAAGGATTTGACCGACTCAGTCAACGCGATGGCGGGAAACCTGACCGCCCAGGTGAGAAACATCGCCGAAGTCACCACCGCCGTGGCCCGCGGCGACCTTTCCCGCAAAATTACAGTGGACGTGAAGGGCGAAATTCTGGAGCTGAAAGACACCATCAACACCATGGTCGACCAGCTCAACGCCTTCGCGGGAGAAGTGACGCGCGTGGCGCGCGAGGTGGGAACCGAAGGCAAGCTGGGCGGCCAGGCCAACGTGCCCGGCGTGGCCGGAACCTGGAAGGACCTTACCGACAACGTGAACTTCATGGCCGGCAACCTGACCGGCCAGGTCCGCAATATCGCTGAAGTGGCCACGGCCATTGCCAACGGCGATCTTTCCCGCAAAATCACCGTGGACGTGCGCGGCGAAATTCTGCAGCTCAAGGAAACGCTCAACACGATGGTGGACCAGCTCAACCGATTCGCGGGTGAGGTGACGCGCGTGGCCCGCGAGGTGGGAACCGAAGGCCGGCTTGGCGGGCAGGCCAACGTGCCCGGCGTGGCTGGAACCTGGAAGGACTTGACCGACTCGGTGAACTCCATGGCCGGCAACCTGACGGCGCAGGTGAGAAACATCGCCGAGGTGACCACCGCTGTGGCCCGCGGCGACTTGAGCCGCAAGATCACGGTGGATGTGAAGGGCGAAATTCTCGAGCTCAAAAACACCATCAACACCATGGTGGACCAGCTCAACGCCTTCGCCGGCGAAGTAACGCGCGTGGCTCGCGAGGTGGGCACCGACGGCAAGCTCGGCGGCCAGGCGCAGGTTTCGGGTGTGGCCGGAACGTGGAAGGATCTTGACCGACAACGTGAACTTCATGGCCTCGAACCTGACGGGCCAGGTGAGAAACATCGCCGAAGTGGCGACGGCCGTGGCCCGCGGCGACTTGAGCCGCAAAATCACTGTGGACGTGAAAGGCGAAATTCTGGAGCTGAAAGACACCCTCAACACCATGGTGGATCAGCTCAATGGCTTCGCCGGCGAAGTGACGCGCGTGGCCCGCGAAGTGGGCACCGACGGCAAGCTGGGCGGCCAGGCGCAGGTGCCGGGCGTTGCCGGAACGTGGAAGGACTTGACCGACAACGTCAACTCCATGGCGTCGAACCTGACCGGCCAGGTAAGAAACATCGCCGAAGTTTCCACCGCCATCGCCAACGGCGATTTGTCGAAGAAGATCACGGTGAACGTCTCGGGCGAGATTCTGCTGCTGAAGGAAACCATCAATACCATGGTGGACCAGCTCAACCGGTTCGCCGGCGAAGTGACGCGCGTGGCCCGCGAAGTGGGCACCGACGGCCGTCTGGGCGGCCAGGCCAACGTGCCCGGCGTGGCCGGAACGTGGAAGGATCTTGACCGACTCGGTGAACTCCATGGCCTCGAACCTGACCGGCCAGGTGAGAAACATTGCCGAAGTGACAACGGCCGTGGCCCGCGGCGACTTGTCGCGCAAGATCACGGTGGACGTGAAGGGCGAAATTCTGGAGCTCAAGAACACCATTAATACGATGGTGGATCAGCTCAACGCATTCGCCGGCGAAGTGACGCGCGTGGCCCGCGAAGTGGGCACGGACGGCAAGCTCGGCGGCCAGGCGCAGGTGCCCGGCGTGGCCGGTACCTGGAAGGATTTGACCGACTCGGTCAACTTCATGGCCGGCAACCTGACGGCGCAGGTGAGAAATATCGCCGAAGTGGCAACCGCCATCGCCAACGGCGACTTGAGCCGCAAAATCACCGTGGATGTGCGCGGCGAAATCCTGCAGCTCAAGGAAACGCTCAACACCATGGTCGAGCAGCTTCGCTCCTTTGCCGCGGAAGTGACGCGCGTGGCTCGCGAAGTGGGTTCGGAAGGGCGTCTTGGCGGTCAGGCCAACGTGCCCGGCGTCGCCGGCACGTGGAAGGACTTGACCGACTCAGTGAACGCCATGGCCGGCAACCTGACGGCGCAGGTGCGAAACATCGCCGAGGTGACAACCGCCGTGGCCCGCGGCGATTTGAGCCGCAAGATCACGGTGGACGTGAAGGGCGAGATTCTGGAGCTGAAAGACACCATCAACACCATGGTGGATCAGCTCAACGCCTTCGCTGCGGAAGTGACGCGCGTGGCCCGCGAAGTGGGTACGGAAGGCAAGCTCGGCGGCCAGGCGCAGGTGCCGGGCGTGGCCGGAACCTGGAAGGACCTCACCGACAACGTGAACGTGATGGCCGCCAATCTCACCGAACAGGTCCGCGGCATTGTGAAGGTGGTCACGGCCGTGGCCAACGGCCTGCTCACCCAGAAGCTCACGGTGAACGCCAAGGGCGAAGTGGCCGCGCTGGCCGAAACCATCAACAACATGACGGACACGCTGGCCACCTTCGCCGACCAGGTGACCACAGTTGCCCGCGAAGTGGGCGTCGAGGGCCGCTTGGGCGGCCAGGCCAACGTGCCCGGCGCCGCCGGAACGTGGAAGGACTTGACCGGAAACGTAAACCTGCTGGCCGATAACCTGACCAACCAGGTGCGCGCCATTGCGGAAGTGGCAACGGCCGTGACCAAGGGCGACCTTACGCGATCGATTCAGGTGGAAGCGCGCGGCGAAGTGGCCGACCTTAAAGACAACCTGAACACCATGATCGACAACCTGCGCCTGACCACGGACCGCAACACGGAGCAGGACTGGTTGAAGACCAACCTCGCCCGCTTCACGGGCATGTTGCAGGGCCAGCGCGATCTGGTCACCGTGGGCCGCATGCTGCTGTCGGAACTCGCTCCGCTTGTGAACGCGCAGCAGGGCGTGATCTACCAGATGGGCGGCGAATCCTCTTCCGCCGGCGCCGAGCTGGTTCTGCTCTCTACCTTTGCCGACACGCCGGAGGGTTACGTGCGCGAGGTGCGCATCGGCGAAGGCCTTATCGGCCAGTGCGCCGCGGAGAAGCGCCGCATGTTGATTACCGAGCTGCCCAAGGGCACGTCGCCTATCCGCTCGGGACTCTTCGAAGCCAAGCCGAAAAATGTCATCGTGCTGCCGGTGCTCTTTGAAGATCGCGTCAAGGCGGTCATCGAACTGGCCAGCCTGAGCGCTTTCACGGCCTCGCACCTGGCTTTCCTCGAACAGCTCACCGCCTCCATCGGCATCGTGCTCAACTCGATTGAGGCAACGATGCAGACCGAAGGCCTGCTCAAGCAATCGCAGCAATTGGCCGCCGAGCTGCAGACGCAGCAGAAGGAGCTGCAGCAGACCAACGAGCAACTCGCGCAAAAGGCGCAGCAGCTCGCCGAGCAGAACACAGAAGTCGAGCGCAAGAACCAGGAAATCGAGCAGGCGCGGCGCGCTCTCGAAGAAAAGGCCCGCGAGCTGGCGCTCACGTCGAAGTACAAATCGGAGTTCCTGGCCAACATGTCGCACGAGCTGCGCACCCCGCTCAACTCCATCCTGGTGCTGGGCCAGCAGCTGGCCGAGAACCCCGACGGCAGCCTCACGCCAAAGCAGGTAGAGTTCGCGCGCACCATTCACGGCGCCGGAACCGATCTGCTCAACCTCATCACCGACATTCTCGACCTGTCGAAGATCGAGTCGGGTACGGTTTCAGTTGAAGCCGAAGAAGTTTTCTTCGGCTCGCTGCTCGATGCTGTGGCGCGGCCATTCCGTCATGAGGCGGAAAACCGCAAGCTCACTTTCGACGTGGTTGCCGACGCCAACCTGGGCCGCAGCCTGGTTACCGACTCCAAACGCTTGCAGCAGGTGCTCAAAAACCTGCTGTCCAATGCATTTAAATTTACTGAGAAGGGCAGCGTAAGGCTCAAAGTGGCTAGCGTGCACGACGGTTGGAGCCACGATAATCCGGTACTCAACAGCGCCGGTTCGGTGATTGCCTTCCAGGTCAGCGACACCGGCATCGGAATCGCTCCGGAGAAGCAGCGCATCATCTTCGAAGCCTTCCAGCAGGCCGATGCCGGCACCAGCCGCAAGTTCGGTGGCACCGGCCTGGGGCTGGCCATCAGCCGCGAGCTGGCCAACCTGCTGGGCGGCGAAATCCAGCTCAAGAGCGCGCCCGGCGCGGGCAGCACCTTCACGCTCTATCTGCCCCAAACCTATGTGGGCCCGGTGATGGCTCCGGTGACCAAGCAGGAAAAGAACGAGAGCGTTCCTGCGGTGGCGCCCGCAGCCACGTTCCTCACCGCCGCGGCCGTGGTCGAGCAGGAGGCGCGGCTGGAAGACGATCGCGGCAACCTGCAGAATGGCGACAACATCCTGCTCATCGTCGAAGACGATCCGCATTACGCGCGCGTGCTCTGCGATCTTTCCCGCGACAAGGGCTTCAAGGTGCTCATTGCCACTACCGGGACTGAGGCTCTGTCGCTGGCTCGCGAGTTCAGCCCCACCGCCATCTCGCTCGATGTCTCGCTGCCCGACATGCTTGGCTGGACGGTGCTCAACCATTTGAAACAGGATCCGCACACACGCCACATCCCGGTGCAGATGCTCACGCTCGATGAAGATCGCCATCACGGGCTTTCGCGCGGCGCCTTTGCCTACGTAACCAAGCCGTCTTCAAAGGAAGATCTCGAAGCAGCTCTCATCCGCATCCGCGATTTCGCCCAGCCCCGCCGCAAGCGCCTGCTGCTGGTCGAAGACAATCCCGCCGAGCAATTCAGCACCCGCGAGTTGCTGGGCTCTGAAGACATCGATATCGACATTGCCGAATCCGGCGCCGACGCACTGCTGAAATTGTCAGGCGGTGGCTACGACTGCGTCGTGCTCGATCTGCGCCTGCCCGACATGTCGGGCTTTGAAGTGCTGGAGCAGTTGCGCAGCAACCCGCACGGCAATCCACATCTTAACGACCTGCCCGTGGTGGTCTTCACCGGCCGCGAGCTCACGCCGGATGAAGACAGCCAGCTGCACACCCTGGCCCGCAGCGTGGTTGTCAAAGACGTGGAATCGCCGGAGCGCCTGCTCGACGAAACCGCGCTCTTCCTGCACCGCGATCATCGCCGATTTGCCCGAGCAGAAGCAGCTTATGCTTGACCGCCTGCACCAGTCCGACGACGCGCTGGCCGGCCGCCAGGTGCTGGTGGTTGACGACGACGTCCGCAATATATTCGCGCTCAGCAGCGTGCTCGAGCGCCGCGGCATGACGGTGCTCTCGGCGGGCACCGGCCGCGAGGCAATCCGGCTGATCGAATCCACGCCCGATCTGGCGATTGTGCTCATGGACATCATGATGCCGGAGATGGACGGCTACGAAACCATGCAGGTGATTCGCCAGAACCCGAACCTGCGCCGCCTGCCGATCATTGCCCTCACCGCCAAGGCCATGAAGGGCGACCGCGAGCGCTGCCTCGAGGCCGGCGCGTCAGAGTATCTGGCCAAGCCGGTCAACACGGAACAGCTGCTGTCTGCCCTGCGCATGTGGCTGCATCGATAGGGGTTAGTTGCCAGCTGACAGTACAAGCCGTGAGCTGTCAGCCGTCAGTTGCAAGCTAATGGAGAAGCGATGAATGCTGACGAGAAAGTCAATATCCTGATGGTCGACGACCAGCCGGCGAAACTGCTGAGCTACGAAGTGATTCTTGCGGACCTGGGCGCCAACCTGATCAAGGCGACTTCGGCCAGCGAGGCTCTCAACATCTCTGCTCAAGAATGATGTGGCCGTGGTGCTGATGGATGTTTCCATGCCCGACGTGGATGGCTTCGAGCTTGCCGACGTGATTCGCCAGCATCCCCGCTTCCAGAAAACCGCCATCATCTTTATCTCGGGCGTTCATCTCACCGATTCCGACCGCATCCAGGGGTATCGCAGCGGCGCGGTCGATTACATCAGCGTGCCCGTGGTCCCGGAGGTGCTGCGCGCCAAGATCGGGGTTTTCATCGACCTCTACCGCAAGACGCGCATGCTCGAAACCCTCAACAAGGATCTGGAGCGGGTGGTGGCGGAACGCACCGAGGAGCTGCAGAAGCGCGAAGCCCTCTATCGCATGCGCGCCGAGTTGCTGGACCTGGCCTCCGACGCCATCAGCGGTGCGCGATCTCGACGATCACATCCAGTACTGGAATGAGGGGGCGGAAAAGATCTACGGCTGGAAGCGCGACGAAGTGCTGGGCCGCAACATGCACGTGCTGCTGCACACTGTCTTCCCCGTTTCCCGCGAAGAAGTCGATAGCATTCTGCGCGAGAAGCGCTCCTGGCAGGGCAACTTGGTGCAGAAAACGCGAGATGGCGACGAGATCATCGTCTCCTGCCGCAAGACCATGAACGATGAAGGCAATGCGGTGCTCGAAGTGGGCCGCGATATGACCGCGCAACTACGCGCTGAAGAGGCGCTGCGCGAAACTGAAAAGCTGGCCGCCATGGGCCGCGTGGCCGGCATCATCGCCCACGAGATCAACAACCCCCTGGCCGCCATCACCAACATCTTTTACCTGCTGCGCAACCACCCCTCGCTCGACGAGGAAGCGCGCCGCTGCGCGGAAATGGCCGAGCAGGAACTGCAGCGCGTCAGCCACATCACCCGCCAGACGCTGAGTTTCTATCGCGAATCCAAGCAGCCCATCTCCGTGGTCGTACCCGAACTGCTTGAAGATGTGCTCGGCCTGCAGGACCGCGCCTTGCGTACCAATCGCATCGAGCTGCGCAAAAAGTACTACTCGGCGCCCGCAGGTGCGCGGCTTCCCCGTGGAGCTGCGGCAGGTGTTTCTCAACCTCATCAGCAATGCCATCCAGGCCATGCCCCAGGGCGGCGTGCTCGGGGTTAGCGTGCGCGAGGCAACGGATTTCACCACCAACCGCCGCGGCGTCATGATCTCCATTCTCGATACCGGCATCGGAATCCGGCCGGAGGACGCACGCAGTCTTTTCCAGCCCTTCTTCAGCACCAAGGCGGCCAAAGGCACGGGCCTCGGCCTCTGGATCAGCAAGGGCATCGTGCAGAAATACGAAGGCCGCATCACCTTCCGCAGCCTGCGCACGGCCAGGGGTTGCACCACCTGTTTTCGCGTCTTCCTGCCCGTGGGCGCCAGCGCCGCCACGGTCAGCGACAGTGTCAGGGGGTCAGAGCACCCCGTATCCGCCAATGGCCACGAGACGCTCCTGCAGCCTACCGTGAACTGAGGCAGGGGAACGTTGCCGCTCTAGCGGGCAAAGACAACATAATGGCGGCCGGAGTAGAGGCGAAAGCCTCCGGTTGGATTGGGGAGCACTTCGAGAGGCCGCGGCCGCTCCAGCGCCGTGTCGGTCGCGTCGTTCACGCTCAGCAGCCGATGCGCGCCGATGTCGGTCACAACGAATCGATCATTGGCAACGAATCCGAACCCATAAGCGCCGGCGGGAAGAGTCTTATCCCCCAGTTTGATGGGAACCTCGGTAATGATCTGCCCCTGGTAGACAGCGGCTACAGCGGTCGAGTAGCCCGAGGTGTCCACCATGGCAGCCAGCGTCATATACCCGTCAGAGAACTTCACGCCCCCGGAATTCCGCAGTTGCGTGGTTGCCGTTTGTCCGCGATAGAAGAGGGTTGCGGGCAGCAGCTTCTGCATGTCTGCAGGCTTGAGAATTGTGGCGCCGCCTTGTCCCTGCACGGCAGTGGTTGCAATCGTCATGGCCACGATGCCAAACGCCAGCGTCGCTCCCTTGATCAGTCCTCGAATGGGCATATCGAACCTTCCTATCCTGACGGGTGCCGCGCTGGCTTATCTGATTAGCAGGGTTGCCCGCTGCGCAATTCCGTTATGAAGATGAAGGTACACCTGCCACCCGGTTCCAAGTCAATTGCATTGAGGATGCGTCGGGTGTGCACTGCGCAAACTCGGGGTCGAGCGTCCGGGCCAGAGTACGGAGCGGTTCGCCTAATGTGCCGGCTCTTGCCGCCGATACAGATTGCATGCAGCTTCGATAGCCGGCGCCTTGAGCAGTATGCGGTGGTGATGATCGGAGGGTGCGACCAGGGCGCGGAGCCCAGCGGCCTGGAACATGCCACTGAAATCACCGGGCGCCTGTTCTGGGTCGGGGCATCAGGACGGTGCGGCGCGGCTTGCGATGACGGGCAGGAAATGGATGTTGATTCATGGATACGGAAATACTGCACGACTATCTCGTGGAATCGAGAGAACTGCTGCAACAGGCACAGGAGGACACGCTGCGTCTTGAAGCCGAACCGGGCAACGAAGCGGCGCTGGCATCCATCTTTCGCGCATTCCACACCATCAAAGGCGGCGCTGGCTTTCTCGAAGCCGCCAACCTGGTGGCATGGGCTCACGATCTTGAAAATCTTCTGGACAAACTGCGTTCACACGCCCTGCCGGTAACCTTCGCCCGGATCGACGCGATCCTGAGGGGAATCGATACCATCGATGCCATGTTTCAGGAGCTGGCGCTGGAGATAGAACCATCGCCAGGCCCGGCGGAACTCAGCAGCCGGATCCGGGCCCTGGCCGAGGCGGAATCCGCCGAGACCGATCATCCGCCTAAATCGCGGGACACAGCAATCGCTGCTTCTGAGCCGAGCGTCCCCGCCGCTTCTGAATCCGGTTCGCCAGCCGTTGCCAAGGAGCGCCGCGACGAGCCGGTCGCAGTGCCGGCACCCGCAGCTTCCGCGCCGGTTCGCGGCCATGACAAGGTCGAATCCACCCTGCGCGTGGACGCCAGCCGGCTGGATGCGGTGATGAACCAGGTCGGTGAACTGGTGCTGCTGCGTAACCGCCTCACCTCGGCGTGAGCGGTTTGGGAAAAGAGAACGAGAACATGTCCCGAATCGCCCGCGAAATGGACCTGGCCGTCAGCGATCTGCAGAATACGGTGATGCGGCTGCGCATGCAGCCCTGCAAGCGGCTCTTCCAGCAACTGCCGCGGGTGGTGCGCGACGTTTCCCGGCAGCTAAACAAGAAAGTACGGCTGGAATTGCCGGCGAAGACGTGGAGATCGACAAGGCCGTGGTGGATGCTTTGGCCGGGCCCATGACGCACTTGGTGCGCAACAGTCTGGACCACGGCATCGAGATGCCAGCGGAGCGCGCCGCGGCCAATAAGCCGGCGGCCGGGGTGCTGCGCATTGCGGCAATTCATCTGGGCGACAAGGTGCGTATCGAAGTGTCCGACGACGGCAAGGGGATGGATCGCCGCTTCGTTGACGCAGAAGGCCATCGAAAAGGGAGTCATCACCGCAGAGCAGGCTGCTCATCTTTCCGGAACAGGAAGCGCTGGAGCTGATCTTTCGTCCCGGCTTCTCGACCGGGATCAGGCCTCCGATCTCTCCGGGCGCGGTGTAGGCATGGATGTGGTGAAGGAAACCACCAACAAGCTCCGCGGCCGCATGTCGATCGAAACGCAGCTCGGCCAGGGCACGCGCATTGCCATGGAGTTTCCGCTTACCCTGGCCGTACTTCCGGTTCTTTACCTGCGTGTTCGCAAGGACATTTATGCGCTGCCCATCTCCGCCATCGACAGTTTGACGGACATCGAGGAGCGATCGCGTGCATTGGCTCTCCGGGCGCGTCAGCTATCGCGTCAGATGGCACGCAGACAGTGCCGATGGTGGATCTGGGAGCGATCCTGCAGGATTGGCCTTTGCGCCTGGGCGCAGAGAGCGTCGAGGGCGTTTTGACGGAACGCGGCCTGTTTGTCGTCTCCGAGGTGCTGGGCAACGAAGACTCCGTGGTCAAGCCCATCGATTTTCTTACCGGCCGTAACCTTTACCAGGGCGCCACGATCTCCGGACGGCGGAAACGTGGTGCTGATTCTGGACGCCGGAGCGTTGGGCGCGGCCAGCATCCGCAGTAGTGGAAGGAGCTCTCTGATGGATACGCGCAAGCATCATGCGGATCATGGACGCGTCGTTCCGCACACGACGCATGATCGAGCAGTCGCTGCATGAAATCGATCGCCGCGCATTGAATGCCATGGTTCTGGTGAAACGACACGGGAACAAGCTGGCCAGCTATGGAGTGGTGGCGCAGGCATTTCGTGAGCAGGCGGTGCACCTCAAGGAGGCGGCGACGCCCCTGCAGCATTCCATTGCGCCGCTGGTGCGCGTGCAGATGCGCATTTTGCAGCAGCGGCCGGTTCGCGGAGCTATTCCGCCGGACCAACGAGGTGATGACGGCAAAGCCAGCGATCCGCGACATTTCTATGCGATTGGCGGAAGGCTGGCAGCGCGATATCGAAGACGGAAGAGGCCGAGGGTTTGATGATTCTGCAGCGGCTGGTCGAAATCGTCACCCGCCTGCAGGAAGGCATCTCCGAGCAGGAATACGTGGTCACAAACGGACGCATCGAGGCCGCGCTCTCTGAGCAGAGCGGCGCGCCGCTGATGCGGGTTTCGCATGAGATGGGGCTGGCCGTAGCCAAAGTCAGAGATGCGATCTGGAAATATCGTGGGGAACTGGAGGAGGTACTGCATGAAAGCAGCGCCAGTATTTGAAGCGGGCAATCACCGCTGGTGGGTACTGTACGACCAGGATGAGCGCCGTGTGATTGACTCCAACGTTTACATCGTGGAGTCTAGCGGGCAGTGCGCCATTCTGGACCCTGGAGGATTCGAGATTTTCCCCCAGGTGTTGGCCGCGGTGGCGGAGGTGGTGCCGCCTTCATCGGTAACGTCTGCCTTCGTCTCCCACCAGGATCCTGACATTGCCTCCAGCCTGCCGCTCTGGAATGCGTGCAACAGCCATATCCAGTGGCATATCCCCGCTCTTTGGGAAGGCTTCATTCGCCACTATGGCGCACTGAACGCGGAGTTCATTGCTATTCCCGACGAAGGGTGGCACCATGGTGGTCGGTGGTGAGAAGCTGGAGATTATCCCCGCCCACTATCTGCACGCTTCGGCCAACTTCCATGTTTACGACCCGGAGGCGAAGATATTGTTCTCGGGCGATGTGGGAGCCGCTCTGCTGCCGCCGGGCCACGCATCTGGGTAGGCGGCAGCCAGGATGCGGAATCCGCCCGGGCCTTCGACGAGCATATCCAGCATGCCAAGTATTTCCACCAGCGCTGGATGCCTTCGGACCGAGCTAAGAAGGACTGGATCGATCGCGTTCGCCAGTTGAAGATCGACATTCTGTGCCCCCAGCACGGCGCGATCTACGCGGGCGAAAACGTGCAACGTTTCTTGAACTGGTTCGACGCATTGACCGTCGGGACCGCGATTTCCCGCTGAAGGAGACCTGATCATGGCCAGCACTGTTACCAGCAATTCTCATCACCGCGTAAACGGCTCGAAACAGGGCTCTGCTGCCGCCGCCAGAACAGCGCGCGACGGTTCTCGCCGGCGACCTGCAGGTGCGCCTGCCGCGGCCGCAACTCCGGCAGCAACTCCGCGCCACTCCAAAGCGGAGAAAGCGGAAGCGGAGAAAGCTCGACTTCTTCAACATGCCCGCGTGCTGCTCGATCCTCTCTCGTCGCTGGAGATGCTGTGCGATGCCGACGACAAGATGGAGAACGTCATCTTTTACATGAACCGCGCCGCCCTTGATGCCATGAACCTGAATCACCGGCGGCTGAATCCCGGCCTTCGGGGAGCGGATGTGCGCAATGCTCACGGCCACTCGATCCACCAGTTCCACAAGGATCCGGAGCGCATTCGCGACATTTTCAGGGCTCTGGCTTCCGGCACCGCGCGCGAGCATAGCACGGAGCTGGTTCTGGGAGGCGTCACCTTCACCCTTAGCTTCACGCCGGTATGCGGAGAGGAAGGCAAAGTGATTGCGTTTCATGCCTCGTGGCGCAACATCAGCGACGCCAAGCTGGCCGAGCAGGTGATCAGCAGCATGAGCAACGGCGCCGCGGAGAATGCCGAATCGCTGATGGGTGTGGCTACCGAAACCGATCGTGCCATGAAGGCTGTGGGAGGCACGCTGAACGGTCTGGCGCAGTCGGTTTCAGAGAGCCGCAAGAGCGTCTCAGGGTCTGATTGCGCAGGTTGGGGCAATCGGGCGAATCGCTCAAACCATCCGCGAGATCGCGTATCAGACCAATCTGCTGGCTTTGAATGCCGCCATTGAGGCGGCGCGGGCAGGGGAACACGGGCGCGGCTTTGCCGTGGTCGCCGACGAGGTGAGAAACCTGTCCAAGCGGGTGCAGAAGGCCACCGAGGAAGTGCAGAGAAACATCTCCGACATCGATAGCTCGGCTCGCTCCATTGAGCGAACCAGCCACTCGGCTGAGCAGACCGCGCACGGCGCCGAATCGGTGACGCTTTCGCTTGCCCAGCGCGTGCAGTCGCTGCACCAGCTGGTGGCCGCGATGAACATCGATTCGGTCCGCAACGAAATCAAAATTTTTGTGCGCAACATTCTAGCCGAGATCAGCAGCCGTACTGCGGCAGTCAAGGGGCAGGAATCGCCGGATCATCACCAGTGCCGATTTTCACGCTGGTACGAAGGCATCGGCCGGGAATCGCTGGGGCAGATCCCGGCCTTTCAGGACCTCGAGAGCTCACTGGCGGGAGTCTATGTCACGGCGCGGGCCGTGCGTCTGGCTATTGAATCCGGCGATCACGAGGAGGCGGTGCGCCAGGGAGGAGAGATCTCCCGGGTCGAACAGGAATTCTTTAACAAGCTGGATACATTAAGCGCGGCCATTGGCCCCAATAAGAATTGAGGAGCTTGCGATGAGTGACGTGATGCAGGAAGTTGACGAGCGCTCCAAATTAGCGGGCACCAACAAATTCGAGCTTCTCATTTTTCGTCTCGGGCAAGATCGAAACACGGGCACGCGAGAGGTGTTCGGCATCAACGTCTTCAAAGTGCGGGAAGCGCTCATCATGCCGTCGATCACGCCCATGCCGGGTTCTCCGAAATATGTTCTGGGCGTAGCCAATATCCGCGGTCAGATCATACCGGTGATTGATCTCCCTTCTGTGATCGGCTGCACTCCCTCTGCGTGCAACATTCTGCTGGTAACCGAATACGAGCGCTCGGTGCAAGGATTCGCGGTGGAAGAGGTGGAGGAAATTGTGCGCTTGGAGTGGAGCCGGGTGGTATCGGCGGAACGAGCGTCCGTCGGCGCCCTGGTGACCAGTCTTGCCCGCCTGGATGAGAACGAAGAAAACGCCCGCCTGGCTTTGATCCTGGATGTCGAG
Source organism: uncultured Acidobacteriaceae bacterium (assembly GCA_963725975.1). Taxonomy (GTDB): domain Bacteria; phylum Acidobacteriota; class Terriglobia; order Terriglobales; family Acidobacteriaceae; genus Telmatobacter. The sequence goes on from CAVSBA010000006.1 coordinate 190,631, forward strand.
TCAATTTTGCGAGAAGCCCTGCCTTCCCGCTTCAAGAGCGGTGAAGAGATGACCTATGTGCCGACTGTCCGCCTTCCTGAAGGGGCAGTTGTTCTCTATGCGGATGACTCCAGTGTGGCGCGCCGGCAGATCGAGACAGTTTTGACGCGTTTGGGGCTGCCGTTTGTGGGCACCAAAACCGGCAAGGAGGCCTGGGAGCGGCTGAAAGTCATGGCGCAGGAAGCTCGAACCGCCGGTATTCCCACGGCGAGGAAGGTTGCGATGGTTCTGACCGATCTGGAGATGCCGGAGATGGACGGGTTTACCCTTACCCGGCACATGAAGGAGGATGACAGTCTGAAATCGGTTCCGGTGATCATCCATTCTTCTCTTTCCGGGTCCGCCAACGAATCGCATGCGAGCCGGGTCGGTGCGGATGGATACGTTGCTAAATTTGTGCCCGACGAATTGTCTCGCGAGGTGGTAAAGGCGCTTGCGCATGCGGCCGGATAGCCCCGGACGGACGCGCCGGGCTGGATGGCATTGACATGGTGGGAATAGAATTAAGAGCGTAAGTGAGCGCTTGGGCGCGTGAAAGGTATTCGGTTGGGCGAGGTCAATATTCCTGAAGACATGTCAATTCCCATGACGCGGCGCACGGCCTTAAAGGGCTTAGGCGCCATTAGCACCATACCCCTCCTGCCCCTGCGCGCGCGCGCAGACGAAGACGGCGGTTCCAAGGCGGAAAGCGCGACGGAACGCTTTGATCAAGCGCGCGTACAGCAAATCGATCAAGATTGGAAATTTTTGCGCGGTGATGCTGCGGGCGCCGAGTCTGTTGAATTCGACGATTCCGGCTGGCGCTCGGTCGACCTACCGCATGACTGGAGCATCGAGGATCTGACCCCGAGTGCGGAGGCCTCCGGCGAGGGAACCATCTGGGTGGGCGGCTCGGTTCCTACCCGCATTGGCCCGTTTGATGTAGCCCGCAGTGCCGGACAGGAAGCTACCGGCTGGGTGGTGGGAGGAACTGGATGGTATCGAAAGCATTTCCGAATTGCGCTTGCCGAGGAGCAAAGTCAAGTCGAAGTTCGGTTCGATGGCGTCTATATGAATCCGGAGGTGTGGATCAACGGCCACTTTCTCGGTAATCATCCGTATGGGTACACTCCGTTCGCCTACGATCTCACACCGTTTTTGAAACGCGACGGCGACAACGTTCTGGCGCTCTGCGTGCGGAATGAGGGCGCAAACAGCCGCTGGTACACCGGTTCCGGCATCTACAGGCATGTCTGGATCACGACCACCGGGGATGTGCGAATTCCCGACTACGGCTTAGGCGTGACCACGCCCAGTGTATCGGCGCAGCATTCTGCGATCGATATGTCGGTGGCGGTTGAAAATCGAAGCAACGCAGCGGTGAGTGCAACGATTCGGACGCGTGTACTCAATTCCGACGGCGATAAGGTTGCGCAGGCAGAGATAGAAGCGCAGCTTGAGGCGGGCAATACTGCAACGTTCACGCTCTCGCACGAGATTGCGGATGCCAGGCTATGGTCCACGGCTGCGCCCAATCTCTATCGCGCCGAGGCGGAAATTCTCATTGGTGGCCGGCTCGCGGATCGCTGCTTTACATCGTTTGGCATTCGCAGCATTGCAGTGGATGTCGAGCGTGGGCTTCGCATCAACGAAGTTCCGGTGAAGCTCAAGGGCGGATGTGCGCATCACGACAACGGGATTTTAGGCTCCGCTGCCTTCGACCGCGCAGAAGAGCGGCGAGTAGAGTCTCTGAAAGCCAACGGATTCAATGCCATTCGCACCAGCCACAACCCTCCGTCCCCAGCGTTTCTGGATGCCTGCGACCGGTTGGGAATGATGGTGATCGACGAGGCATTCGATTGCTGGAACATCGGCAAGTGGCAGGATGACTATCACCTCTATTTCGAGGACTGGTGGGAGCGCGACCTCAACAGCATGCTGATGCGCGATCGCAATCATCCCAGTGTCGTGTTTTGGAGCATCGGCAACGAAATTGATGGGCGCCGCTCGCCAACCGGCGTGGCGATTGCGAAGCAGCTTCACGATGCGGTGAAAAAGATTGACACCACTCGACCGGTTACGATGGCCGTTCCCGGGCCGTACGATCACAATTTGCCGGAGTGGCAGGCTAATGATCCAGCCTTTCTTCACCTGGATGTGGGCGGTTACAACTACCAGTGGCAGCAATACGAGATCGATCACACGCGATTTCCCGATCGCATCATGATGGGGACCGAATCGTTTCCCATCGAAGCCTATGACAGCTGGCGTAGCGCCGAGAAGCTGAGCTATGTGCTCGGGGATTTTGTGTGGACGGGGATTGACTATATTGGCGAAGCGGCTATAGGGCACACTATTCTTTCCCAGCTTCCGGCATCGTGGCGCCTGGAGTATCCGTGGTTTATCTCCTACTGCGGCGATATAGATATGATTGGGGATAAAAAGCCTCAGTCCTATTTTCGCGATGTACTGTGGGGCCGGAGCCCGCTCGAGATGGCCGTGCAGCGGCCCCTGCCCCCGGGGCGAACCGAAGAGTTGTCGAGCTGGGGTTGGATCGATGAGGTTCGCAGTTGGACGTGGCCAGGGTATGAAAATCTACCCCTGCATGTACGGGTCTACACCACCGGCGATATGGTCCGCCTCTACGTGAACGGGGCGGAAGCGGGTGTGAAATCCGTACCCGAATCATCGAAGCTGGTGGCAGAGTTCGATACGCCTTATGCGCCAGGCGTGCTACGCGCCGTGGCCTTCAAAGACGGAAAACAGATTGGGGAGTTTTCGCTGCGCACACTCTCCAAGCCGGCGCGCCTGCGCCTCAACGTTGACCGGCAGACCATTCGCGCCAGCCGCAGTGAAGTGGCGTTTGTTCATGTGGACATCACCGATGAAGACGGGCAGCCCATTCCGGATATCATTCGAAGGATCGATTTCCACGTCGATGGGGCCGGGGAACTTGCTGCTGTCGGTAACGCAAACCCGAAAGATGTAGCAAGCTTCCGCGAGCCACATTGCAGAACCTTTCGCGGCAAATGTCTGGCGGTGGTGCGTCCTTCCGGTCACCCCGGCACGATCACACTGAGCGTAAGCGCAGAGGGGCTGTCCCCGGCTACTGCGATCGTAAAATGCGTCTAGGCCTCCGCGAGCACAATGATCAGCAGGTGGCCGGCATCCGGAGGAAGGATCACGGGACCATAGAAGAGGGGAAGGTTACAGAGGAGAAGCGGCCCGCATGTCATGACGTTTTTCGCGGCGGCACAGCCGCGAGCAGGGTCAGATAATTATCGACGAGCAGTCCTTCGTACCCATTGGGATCTCCCTTCCAATCCGTCCAATCGTAAGTTTCTCCGTTGGGACCGCGCCCCTGAAAGCCGCCCTTGGCGAAGCTCTCCAGGATGGGAAAGAGGATGGCTTCGGCTTGCGTGGATTTTCCAACCATGCGCAGGGCCTCGATGGTGTAGTAGGCATAGCAGGCGGATGCGCCGCCATTCTCGAATATCTGGAATCCATCGGATCCGTCAGCCTTGGTGGGCCCGCCGTAGCGCGGATTCAGATCCACGTAATCTTCGCGGCGGATGGGAATCAAGTTACCCGGCAGTCCAAGATCGAAGCGGTGATAGCCGACCTCATTCATCTTGGCGAGCAGCTTGTCCCAGATGCTTCTTCCTTGGTCGATGGTGGTCAAGCCGTAAACGACGGCCATACCGTTCACGAAGAGAAAGTAGTAGTCATGCAGCTTTCCATCGGCGCTGCGCCAACCCGCAAGCACGCCCGTGGCGGGATCGAAGAAGGTTTTGTAGTAATTGGATTTGAGCTTCTCCGCCTGGTGTTGGTATTTCTGGGCATCCTGGTCGTTGCCGGCTGCGGCGGCCAGTTGCGCGGCACCCTGCAGCGCGGGATAAGCGAGCGCGTTGGCATAGGCGTCTTTGTGGCCGAAGCCGATGGTGTCCCACCAATTGGAGGGGCGCACGGAGAGTTCGACAGGCCAGGAGCCGGAGTTTCCGCTCAACGCGTATTCCATCAAACCGTCGCCGTCGCGGTCGAACTCGATGATCTTGTCGGCCCAGTACCTGATGGAGGAGTAATTCCGCTCGTACCAGTCGCGGTCTCCCGTGCAACGCACATAATCGGTCGCGGCGATTACGAGAGCCGGGTAAACATCGAGAAAGTCGTAGTGCACACGGGGCGGCAGCAGATAGCCGATCATGCCGTAGCCAGTCATGCCGCCGATATAACGCTCGAGAGTCTGTCGTAGCAGGTCGAAAGCGGTAAGTCCGCCGGCGAGCTCGGGCATCCGCTGGGCCATCATGGAGTATTCAAACAAAGTAATCGGGGTGGCATCGCTGGCCGAGTTGTTGGCCAGTGCGCGGCGGCGGGGATTGAGCTGAAAGATGCTCAGAAAATCGCGCCGGTAGCCGTCGTAGCGCGGATCTGATTCGATGCCCGGAGCGGGTGGGTAGATGGAAGTCACTTCGAGGCGGTACTCGATCTCGCGGAACCACGTCCAGGTGGTGGGCGGGAAGGTTACGCGGACAAAGTTGTCGCCATGGTCGCGCGAAGCGTCGTACCCCAGCACGGGGTCCCTGGTCGTTCCGGTGATGCGGAAGGTTCCATGGGCCGGGAAGTGAAGCAGGGCGGGGAGGCGGATATTGCCTTCGTCGCTCACCAGACCCAGCAGCGTCGAATGGGTGTTGGTGGGGTCAAAGGCAAGGACAACGGGCTCGGCGCGGTTGTCTGCAGGGCTCGATGCAAGAATCACAATCTCCCGTTCTGTGAAGGTGAAGCTCCAGGCAGGTTTTTCATCGGTTGCCTGGCGGCGGTACTCGACAATATCGCCACGGCGGGAGACGGAATAGGACAGCGCAGCAGGCGCCGGCGGCAACATGACATTGGAGTCAAGATGACCTTTTCCCAGCGAGTCGACGGAGAAGGAAAGGAATGTAGGCTGGTCGGGGGCGAGTTCGACGCGATAGAAATTCGACGCGAATCTTAAGTCAGTTGGGATCGTGCCGGCGGCCGGACCGGCGGCTTGCGCATGGACTGAAAGGCTTTCAGAGGCCACCATGGCCGCCGCGGCCAGCTTCACAAAGTTACGCCGAGTTGTTTCCACAATTTCTCTCTGCCTTGTCGTTAAGTTGCGAGGGCCTGGTCAGCTCCACAATGTTTCACCGGGGGCCAGATGCCCCTTGATGTAATCGAAATTGGGCTCGACTCCGATTCCCGGCTTATCGGGAATCAGGATGCGGCCGTCCTTAACCAGGGGACCATCGTGGGTAACGAAGCTGGACCATGCTTTGACGGGATCGCCCTCGACGTGTCCCCATGGCAGGTCGGCGGAAATGCTGGCGAGGCCGCCAATACTCAGTTCCTGCATTTTGAAATCGTGCATGGCCGCAGCGCTTTGGGCTGAGGCAACGGCTCCGAGCGGTCCCGACGCATTATGAGAACACACAGGCATGTCATAGAGGTCGGCCAAATCCGAGATCTTTTTGGCTTCGAGCAGGCCACCCGCCTTGGGGATGTCGATCTGCACGATGTGGCAGCCCTGATGAACGATGAAGGGCAGAAAACCTTGTCGCTTGTAGAGATTCTCGCCGGTGAGGATGGGGATAGGCGACTCTTCAGTGAGCTTGACCCAGGAATCGCAGAAGTCGGGTGCGAGAGGATCCTCGATCCACATGGGTCGAATGAACGCCAGGGTGCGGGCCAGGTTGAGTGCATCGATCCAATCCAACTCCCAGTGGGTGTGAATTGCAATGCCGAACTCCGGGCCGAGCGCCTCCCGCACGTTGGCGAAGGCCTTGGCATTGAGATCGAGATCTTCATTGGTCAGCTGGCGGTTCTCCCCGCGTGGAGTATCGAAGGTGGTGTCATATAGGTTCTCTTTTGGGTATCCCACGCGGCGAATGTCCGTTTTCACCGCGGTGAAGCCGTACGGATGCTCCTTGATGCGATCGGCCCATTCGCGGCAGGAGGCGGGATCGAGCGCGTTCTTGGGGCTGGTGGTCAGATAAATGCGGACACCCGTGCGATATTGACCGCCAAGCAGCTTGCAGACGGGTTGGCCCAGCAGCTTTCCGGCCAGGTCCCAAAGGGCGATCTCCACGCCACTGATCGCGGTGACGGTTACGCCGCCTGTGGCACCGGCTCCGCCGGTGACGATGGTCATTTTTGTGCAGAGTGGCTCGATGTCGAGAGGATCAGCGCCCATGATGGCGTCGCGCAGGTAGCCCAGCATGACCTCCTTGACGCCGAAGCCCCAGTACGCTTCTCCGTACCCGCTTACGCCGGCATCTGTGTCGATGCGGACGAGCGTGTTTCCTCCGGGGCGACCCAGTACAACTGCCTTCAGGTCAGTTATTTTTACCTTTTTACTGATGGTTTCTGCCATGGCGGCAAAGGGCCGCAAGCCCGCCGATGCGGGAGCTGCGACGGCCAGGCTTTTTAGGAAATCTCTTCTCTTCATCGCGCACCTCAACGATGTTGAATCGAACGTAAATGTTGGGCCGGTCCTGGAATCCAGGTCAGGTGGGAAGCAGTTCCTGTGGGGGAGCCAGGGACGCCGGCGGAGAAGGCACTAAGTTATCAAGTCAAGCTGGAGCAGGCGCGAAGCGTCAGGTTGAGTATACACTTCGATCGCCAAGCGCTTAAAATCTCAATACGATGAAAATCGGTTTACTCTTATCGATACAGGTCCAACGGCGGGGACTCCAGCCGCCGCAATGCTGCAGTTGTAATGGGGATTCCTGATGGCTGTTTGGAAGGCGGGCGTCGTCGCCCTTTTAGGATGGAGTGTCGCTTTTGGGGCCACAAACCCAAAGCCGAACGATCATCAGGCGCATGTTGCCGAAGCCGGACAAGGCTGGCCGTTTTACGGTGGCCAGCCCGGTCAGGACCATTATTCGAGCCTCGCACAGATCAATCGGGCCAATGTGAAGGGCCTCAAGGTCGCGTGGACCTTTGACACCGGGGAGAAATCAAGCCTGGAGTGCACGCCCGTGGTGGTGGGAGACGTGCTCTATACCTACACGCCCTCGTTGAAAGTGGTGGCCCTGAATGCTGCAACGGGCAAACTGCTGTGGACCTTTGACTCCGGCGACCATGATCCCGACGCCAGCCGTGGAGTGTCGTATTGGACCGATGGAAAAGAGGCGCGCCTCTTTGCGGGGATGAGGAATCGCCTCTATGCGCTGGACCCTGCCACCGGCCAGCCGATCAAGAGCTTTGGCGAGGGCGGATATATCGATCTGCGCAAAGGACTGAATGGCCCTTACAAGCTGCAGTCAATCGGACTGACGAGTCCGGGCATCATCTACAAAGACCTGATCATAGTCGGCGGCCGCGATCCGGAAACGCATCCCGCGCCGCACGGCGACATTCGGGCTTACGACGTGAGAACGGGGGCGCTGCGCTGGCGATTCCATACGATCCCGCATCCGGGTGAGCCCGGCTATGACACGTGGCCGAAGGGGGCATGGAAAATGGCGGGCGCGGCCAATAACTGGGCAGGCATGGCACTGGACGAGAAGCGGGGCATTGTGTACGCGCCAACCGGCTCGGCGGTATTCGATTTCTGGGGCGGCGACCGTGTCGGGAACGATCTGTTCTCGGATACGGAATTGGCGCTCGATGCGGAGACCGGCAAGCTTCTCTGGTACTTCCAAGGTGTCCATCACGATATATGGGACCGCGATTTTCCGTCGCCGCCGACGCTGGTCACGGTTCGGCGGAACGGAATCAACATCGACGCCGTGGCGCAAACCACCAAGCAGGGATGGTTATTTCTCTTCAATCGGGTGACGGGCAAGCCGTTGTTTCCCATCGAAGAGCGCAAGGTTGCGCAGAGCACAGTTCCCGGTGAGGTGACATCGCCTACACAGCCGGTGCCGCTGTTGCCGGTGCCATTCACGCGCCAGACGGTTGACGAGAGCACGCTGACCAATCGCACTCCGGCGGCGCATGAAGCGGCACTGAAAGAGTTGCGCACGTTTAGCGGAGGCGAGCAATTTGCGCCCGGCGTGCTGAATCAGCCCACGCTCGAATTTCCCGGGGTGGGCGGCGGAGCAGAGTGGGGCGGATCGGCGCTCGATCCGACGACCGGAGTTATTTACATCAACGCCAACCAGGTAGCGTATACGACCACGCTGATCAGGAACAATCCAACCCAGGGACCTGGGGCCGCGGCGTACCAAAGCCAATGTGCAATGTGTCACGGCGCCGACCGGGCCGGTGCGCCGCCGGCCTATCCTTCACTGATTGATATCCTGCAGCGCAAAACCAAAGCACAGGTTGCCGATATCGTTCATCAGGGCCGCGGCCGGATGCCTTCGTTTCCGAGCCTGAGCGGTGCGAAACTCGACGCGTTGCTTGAGTATCTGCGCGCCGGGAAAGGCGAATCGCCAAACGTGCTTGCCGATGCCGGAGGTTCGGCTTCCGCAAGCCAGAACGCGGACGAACCCTACAGCATCACCGGTTACACCCGGTTCGACGATCCGGATGGCTATCCGGCGGTTGCGCCGCCGTGGGGCACGCTCAACGCCATCGACTTAAACACCGGGAAGTACCTGTGGAAGCTGCCTCTTGGCTATTATCCGGAACTGGCGGCAAAAGGACTGAAGAACACCGGTACGGAGAATTATGGAGGCCCGATTGTTACGGCGGGCGGACTGGTGATTATTGCGGCGACGGATTTCGATCGGAAGATCAGGGCCTTCAACAGCCAGACGGGCGAACTGCTGTGGGAGGCGACGCTGCCATTCTCTGGCGTGGCCACTCCGGCGACTTACATGGTTGACGGTAAGCAATACATCGTGATCGCGACCAATGGAACCAGAGATCCAAAGGAGCCGCAGGGCGCCGAGTATGTTGCCTTCGCGTTGCCGTAGTTTCTGCGGTGAGCGCCGGAAGCGTTCGACAAGAGTCGATCTGTAATTGCCGAGGGTGCCTATTCGGCGCGCAAGGTGACAGCGGGGTCTACTCGCATGCCGTCCCGTGCGGGAATGAGAATTGCGACCACCGCGACAGCCGATAGTAAGAGCGTGACCACAACGAAAGTAAGTGGATCAAAGGTGCTGACTTGATACAGGAGCGCCTTTAGCGTCTGGGTGATTGCCATAGCCGCCCCCAGGCCAACGATTATGCCGGTCAGTACCATGCGCAGACCGTCCGTTGCGATGAGGCGAAGGATTTGAGATTTGGTTGCGCCGAGCGCCATTCGTATGCCGATCTCGTGCATTCGCCGGGTGGTCATGAAAGCGACCAGAGCGTACAGCCCAACGATGGAGAGCGCCAGGCCGGTAAACGCAAAGAACGACAACAGCGCGGTTTCAAAGCGCGGACGATCCGCAAGCCTCCTGACGGCCTGGTTCAAAGGTTCGATATCGACGGGCACAGTCGGATCAATCGAAGCTACTTCTGAACGGGCCCATGCATCGACGGCGGCAGGAGGCATCACGGAGTCGATGAGGACGATGGACCGGCTTGTGTCCCAGTCGGCGCTTACGTTGCGGCGCAGGAAGTAAATCTCAGGTTGTTCCGGTTGGGTAAGACCACTGTTTTTCACGTTATCCGCCACGCCAACGATCGTGAACCACCCATCGCTATCCGGACCAGCAGTTTTGATCCTCTGTCCAATGGGGTCCTCATGGGGAAACAATTCGGCCGCCATTAGCCGGCTAATCACCGCCTCACGCTGGTCGCTGCCCGGATCCTGATCGGTAAAGCTCCGGCCGCGAACGATGGGGATATCGAGGGCCCGAAAATAATCCGGTGTAACCTGCCGGCTGGCAATGTTCCCGCCCGTTCCCGGCGGTGCGGCTGGCCTGCCTTGCACGATGAGGCCGGCAAAGCGAAGGCCGGGCCCCCCTGCAGGTGGAATGGAGTTGGTTATCGCGACGGCCCGCGTCCCGGGAAGCCGGCTCAGCGCCGACTCCAGCCGGAGATAAAACTCCATCGTCTTCTGATCTGTGTTGTAGCGGAACCAGGGGAGCGCAACATTGACGGTGACCACACCGCCGGTTTGCATCCCGAGGTTCTGATCTTCGATTTTTTCAAAGCTGCGCAGCAGCAGGGCTGCGCCGGAGAGCAGAACGACGCTCACCGCGATTTGCCCGGTTACCAGGGTGCGCCGCAAGATGGTGTGGCTTCGCGAAATCGCAGTCTTGGTGTTCAAGACACCCAATTCCGGATTCTGCAGTGCGGGCGCGAGCCCGAAGACGACGCCACAGAGGCAGGAGAGCAGGGCAGTAAACGCAGCTACGCGCAGATCGAGATGGGCGTCGGCGAGAAAAGGAATTCCAGTTGGCGCGATGCCGATAAAGATGGCAAGGAGCACCCTTGCGATGACCAGGCCCGCGACGGCTCCCGCGAAGGCGAGCAGGAGCGCCTCAGTAAGCGCCTGGCGCAGGAGCCTGGTTCGGGTGGCGCCGATTGCGGCGCGCACGGCGATCTCGCGCTGACGCGATGCTCCCCGGGCCAACATGAGGCCGGCCACGTTGGCGCAGGCAATCAGCAGAACCGCCAGCACGAAGGCGAACAGGACCCAGGCCACGGGCCGCACAGCCTGGGTTTCCCGGTCGCGCAAGGAGCGAATGCTAAGCCGAATATCGTTGCGCGCCGTGGCGGGAAACAGCTTGCGCTCCGAGTCGAAGATGGGCTGCAGTTCCGCGTAAGCCTGCGCGATACTTAGGCCCGGCTTGAGGCGCGCAAAGACCCGCATCGGATAGCCAAAGCCCCCATTGACCGTCTGCTGAATAGCGGGATCAAACGCCATGGGAAAAACAGCGTCCACCTTTTCGAGCGTCGGGAACTGAAAGTTTTTGGGCAGCACTCCGACGACACGCGCAGGGCTGCCGTCGATATCGATTATCCGGTTGAGGATGTGAGGGTCCCCAGCGTAGTGGCCCTTCCAGAGCGCGTAGGAGATGATGGCGACGCGAGGGCCATTGGGACGATCTTCATCGGGCAGAAAGTTGCGGCCCAGTATTGGGGAGATTCCAAGCAGCGGAAGAAATCCCCTCTGGAACGAGATGCAGCTCAGTTGCGCTGGATTATTCTCGACCAGGTCGCAATTGTGGGCATAGGTGCTTTGGCTGGCAAGGGAAGAAAAGGGTTTTTGATTGTCCTGCCATTGAACGTAGGCGCCGCCCATGAGGAATTCTTCGTGTTCCAAGGAGTGCACGAATCCTACAGAAACGATACGGCTCGGGTCCGCATAGGGCAGAGGACGAAAGAGAATGCGGTCAACAACACTGTAGACCGCCGTGGTTGCGCCGATGCCGAGCGCGAGGGTTACGAGCACGCTGATGGTAAACAGCGGATTGCGGCGAAAACCGCGCAGTGCATAGCGCACGTCCTGAAGAATAGTTCCCAGCCACCAGCCGGGACGTTGCCGCACGCACTGCTCGCGGGTCCGCTCAACGCCACCGAATTCGATCAGCGCCTGGCGGCGCGCCTCTGCAGCGTCCAGGCCGGACGCAATTTTGAACGCGATCGACTCTTCGAGATGAAACTGGATTTCCCGATCGAGTCCGCTTCGGTCTTTGCGCGTCAGCAGGAAGCGAAGGCGAGAGAGGAATTCCGAAATCATGACGATGCCTCCGCAGCGCGGGCGAGCACCGACGCAATCGCCGTGGACAGGCGCTCCCACGTGGCAATCTCTGCGTCCAGTTGTTTTTTGCCTGCAGGGGTAAGGCGGTAATACTTGGCCTTGCGATTGTTCTCCGAAGTTCTCCAATCGGAGCGAATCCAACCGCGGTATTCAAGGCGATGCAGCGCCGGATAAAGGGAGCCCTGGCCAACTTGCAGAACGTCTTCCGACCGTTGCTGGATGCGTTGTGCCACGCCCCAGCCATGCATGGGTTCCAGGGCCAGCGTCTGAAGGATCAGCAGATCCAGCGTTCCCGGCAAAAGGTCGGTTGATGGCGGCATCGCTCTCCCCTCGGCAATCGACATTAGGTTTACGCTCACTCTTGTCGAATGTCAAGGGGGGGGAATTCCTAAGCGTGCTGTCGGAAACAGCTGCGCGCCTGCGTGGAGCACTCTCGGCGCGCATACTGTGCAGACCCTGCTCGATCGAGCGGAGCGTGCGGATGGGCTGCCGGGAGATTTACTTCTGGCTGGACGAGGGGCCTTGGCCTCTTAAGGCCGCTAGCAGATCGCCACTGGTGGTCGATGGCGCCCAGTATTGCTCAATAAACTCGAAAACGAGTTCCGTGCCGGCCGCGTGGGATACGTATGGCTTTGAGGCAGGGTTGTACATGGCATCCATGAGATCGCGCACGATGATGCAACGAAATCCCCACTTGGACATTTGCCGGACGCCGAAGGTCCGGTCCAGGATGCACATGTTGGCGTGCACGCCCATGTAAAGGATCGTATTGATGTGGCGCGCTTTCAGGACGTTGTAAATTTCTCGTCCATCGTCAGAGACGACATCGCCGGGAGCAATCGTCAGCGCCGGATTCTCCCGCTTCCAAGCCTGGTATTCCTTATCGCCTGGGGTATCGCAGCCCCCGTCACTGTCGTCAATGGGCAAATGGCCATCCTTGATCTCAAGATCAGGAGGAGGGGTGAGTCGAGGCGCATTCTCCGCCAGGAGCCTGCCCGGCGAATTCGCGTAGAAACCCATGGTGTCGGACGGCGCATGGATGATCAGGATTCCGGCTTGTCGCGCCTTGTCCAGCACCGGTTCCATCCTTTTCGCGATTTGGCCCACGCGGGTGGTCGCGCCCCTGCACCAGTGTTTATCCCACATGTCTGTAATGATGATCGCCGTGGTTGCGTTGTCGATGGTGGTTGGGAAGTTAGCTTCCGTCCACGCACCGTTCTGGTGGAAGGGCTGAACGCGAGTGCGCAGTTCCAGACGAGTCATATTCTGCGACGACGTCTCCGACCCCGGCAGCCCGGTTGTTAAAGCCAGGATCGCAAGAAAGACGAGCAACGTCTTTGCGATTGAATTCATACGATATTTCAGTAGTCTAACGAGAAACTCGGGGTTGTCAATCATGAATTTCGCGATTGTATGAGAGCAAAACTACAGTAGGTGGATTTATAACCGCAAAGGCAGAGGTAACTTCGGGAATGACGTTGAAGTTTCATTTGTTATTCGTAGAAATCGAGCAGCCGGAAGTCCATTTACTGAGCGGCAGGGGCAGTAATAACCGGCTAGCGGGGCGCTGCAACGCCAGGCAATGATGGCGAACTATCCTAGACAATGCGCATGGTCATGCCACCGTCAATCACCAAATCTTCTCCGGTGATGAAGTCATTCTCCACCAACTCAAGGATCGCGCGAGCTACGTGCTCCGGTCCGCCTTCGCGATGGAGTGGTATCCGGTTTCTAATGTTGTTCTCGACTTGAGCAGGGGTGAGGAAATCCTGAAAGGGAGTGCGGATGACTCCCGGCGAGACGCAATTGACGCGGATATTGTAATCTGCCAGTTCGCGTGCAAGCGCGCGTGCAAACTGTGGTAAGGCTCCCTTAACCACCCCATAGGCTAATGCGCCAATGCAGCCGCGACGACCGGCTGCAGAACTAATGAGGATGATAGCGCCTTCACCAGCCTCGATCATGTGCGGCACCGCGGCACGAGCCAACCTCAAAACGGCATGCACGTGGACATCGAATGCCTTCATCCAATTTTCTTCGGTAACTTCAAAGAATCCCCCGGGAACCGCCTGGCCCGCCGCGTGCACCAGGACATCGACCCGACCCCAGCGGTCATAGGTTTCGGCGACGGTTCGGATGCAATCATCGGCGCAGCCCGCATCCGCCTGGATATAGATCACCTCGGAGCCACGCGCGGCGGCGGCGCGCAATGTTTTGAGAGTATCTTCCCGCGGGTTTCGCCCGGTGACCGCAACCCGCGCTCCGCGCCCGAGGAGTGCTGCTGCCGTCATTGCACCAATGCCGCTGGTTCCACCGGTGACCAGACAAACTTTGCCAGCAAGTTCCATTGTTCTTATAACTCCTGATCGAGCCAGTCCCTACCAGCAATACATGCGAAGCAGTCAGAATGAGTGCGATTCCAGTACTGGATTGCACAGGTAGGATATATCACAGTGCCACCCATAGAAATGAACGAGGAGTCAGATGAGGCGAAGGACATTTCTAAAAACGACAGCATTGGGAATAGGTTCGTTGGCAGGGTTGCGCCTGCCGGCTGGGTATGTCGATGCGCAGCCGGGCGAGGTGATTTCGGCCCGCAATAATCAGCCACCTGCAGACGGTTATGAACCACCCGAGTGGCTGTGCTACGCACAAGCGGTCATGTTTGACGGGTATGGCCCTCCCGTTTCGCCACATCTGAGAGCCTTTGATGCCGAGAAGCTGGTAGCGACGGTGACCGGCCTGGGCGGGAACTGTCTGCGTTTCCAGCCCATCGGGCACTGGGCGTATTACCCAAGCAAAGCTTTTGCGATTCATCCTGAGTTGGGAAGTCGGGACCTGATCGAGGAGGTGTCGCGCGCATGCCGGAAGGCGGGAGTGCATCAGTTCTGTTACACCGGTTACGGTCATCCATTGCCGCCGGCGTGGGTGAATGATGAGAATGTTCGTTTCAGGGATTGGGTGCTGCGCGGCCCGGATGGGAAGCCCTACGGAGATTATGGGCATATCGGAGAAACGCCACCCTTGCAAAGGCTCTGCACAACAGGGGACGCGTACCGGTCTGCAATTCGGACCGTAGTCAGGGAGCTATGTGAACACGATACCGACGGTGTTTATTTCGATGCTCCCAGCAGCTTCGGCTATACGGGCATCTGTTTTTGCGATTCCTGCCGCAGAAACTTCAAAAAATTCAGCGGGATGGACCTGGAGCGGCTAAGCGGGTTTGTACAGAAATACACGCCGGATGGCTTGCCTTTCGAGTGGGATCAAATCCCGCCCGACGTAGACACGAGCGCCCTCATCGCCTGGTACAGATGGGCCAATGAACTAGCGACAGAGGACCTGCTGGATTTTCGGAAATCAATCCACGGAAGCGGGAAGTTCATGCTCTGCCACGACGGCGCATGGATAGGAACAGCGATCCCTGAACAGTATAGGTTTGCGGATGGGTTCATGGTAGAGGCCAGCGAGCAAACTTACGATGGCCTGATGGCAGGACTGATGGGGGCATCGATGGTGCGGCCCTACAAAGGGCTGGCGCAGATGTATATGGGCAGCTACGCATTATCGTGGTTTGGCGATCCGGCGAACGAAAATCCCTGGGTAATCAATGAGACCAGCCTGGAAGATGGAGATGAGATTCGGATGCAAGGATTTACCAGTCTTGCGTGCGGAAACTCTCCACTTTATGCAGTGGCCAACCGGTTGTATTACGGAATTGGAAGCGGGAGCGCGGAGCCGGCGAAAGAAGTGTTCGAAGTGATGAAACGGGTAGAAAGAGTTCACAAGGATAGTGTTCCGGTGGCCTACGTATCGATCGTGCCCACGTGGGAGTCGCAGCAGCGGTGGCGGCAGCGGACGACCAGTTGGAACATGATGATGAGCCAGAGCCTGATGCTGGCCATGTTGGATGCGCGGATCAGTTTTGACATAAAGCCGAGCACCGAGATGAGCGCGGAGTCTTTAAAGGAGCAGCGGGTGATTGCGTTGTGCGGGGCGTCGGGCATGTCTGATGAGGATGCCGGCAAGTTAACTGAGTGGGTAAAGGGCGGGGGAGCATTGCTAGCTACTTATGACACGGGACTCTACGACTCAGAAGGGAGAATACGGCAGGATGGCGGTGCGTTGCGCGAGGTGTTAGGGGTGAACTTGAAGGGCGCGGCTTTGGAGAGCCAACCAGAGTGTTACTACCGCGTACGTGGCGCACATGGGGCGCTGGGGGCGTACGGAGCAGGCGCGCTCTTGCCAGCAGACAGCCGGATCATACCGGTGGAGGCGGAAGGAGGAGCGGAGGTAATTGCAGAGTGCTGGAACTTAGGGACGGAGGAAGTACGGGGACCGGCAGTCATTGTGCATGAGTATGGGAAGGGGAAGGCGGTCTACGTCAGCGGCAGCCTGGAGGCACAGTATCCGGTGAGTCGGGTGAAGTCGGTGCGAGAGGTGCTGGCATCGATGATTCAATATTTGGCGGGCGGAGAGTCGCTTCCTTTCCATCTGCAGGGGCCGCGAGGCGTATATGGAGTACTGAGGCTCGCGGTGAACGGCGATTTGGTGTTATGGATACTGGCGAATGTGGGATTCAAAGACGCCGCCGATGGTGGCATGCGGCAAGAGTTTGTGATGGTCCGGGACATTGAGGTCAGGATACGCGTACCTGAAGGACGTCGAGTCGAGAGGGTGGAATTGATGCGCGCGCAGCAACCAGTGCCGCACCGGCTGGAAGGGGATTATGCGGTGGTGAAGCTGCCGACGCTGCACATCGCCGAAGTGGTGCACATGCAATTGGCTGTAGCCGCGGAAAGTTGAGGGACTACCGGTGCACAAGACCGATACTGGCCAGCAGCCCGCTGAGACCGTTCCACGCAATTTGCACGCCGATACAGAGCAGAACAAACGCAATCACGCGCAGAACTCCGTGGGCAGTCGAAGGCGAGATCTTGGCAGTGATTTTCGGCGCATAGGCGTAGGCCAGGTAGACCGCAAGACACATTAGCGCCATCCCGATCAGCACTCCCAGTTGGGCGAAGGCGATCTCGGAAACAGTGCCCTTGGAAGCGTGAGCGCTCAGCGTAAGCGTCACCACCAGCACTCCCGGACCGGCCGTAACGGGAAAGGTGAGGGGATAAAATACCTTCGCCTGCAAACGGGAGGGATCAGCCGGTACGGTCGACGGAGTGCTGGGTTCCGCGACTTCTTTTTGGTTCAAGAGCCCCCACCCCATGGCGGCCAGCACGAGGCCGCCGGCAAGCTGAACCACCGGTAGAGAAATGCCGAACAATTTGAGCACTGTCGCGCCGCCCACATCCATTGTGAGCAGAAAAAGGAACGTGCTGATGGCAATTTTTCTCGCCAGCGATCGATACACTTCCGGACGAGTGACTCCTACAATGCTCAGGAAGACGAGACAAGACCCGAGTGGATTGATTACGGGGAGAAGGGCGCTAAATGCGAGCGCAAAGAACTGTGCAAACCTGGACATTCCCCCTCATTGTACGAATCAAGAGGGGTGAAGCGGAAGTCGTTTGCGAGGGGATGGCGCGGAATTTTTTCTCACGCTGCTTGTTGACAGTCAGAACCCTAAAGGGTTGACGGCGGCATGGACCCCGGCAAAGTCACCGGTGCTTCGGTCATCCGAAATGCGGTCAGCGAATCGTGCAGCCGGGCGAAGAGCCGCGACGGTGGAATCAATTCTGCCAAATGGTGCCGTTGAAAATCCGCCAGAGTATCCAGTGGCATTCTGGCGAACCCCAGCGCCACGCCGCCTCTGCTCAGTTCTTCGTTGAGCTGCGCAATGATGCGCGAAGCCGAGTAGTCGATCTGGGTGATCGCTTCCGCATCAACTACGATCCATCGAACCTGCGAGGGGAGGGGGCCGGCCAGGCGCAGCACCTCTTCGGCAAATCGGTTGGCGTTGGCGTAAAAGAGCGAGGCGCCAAACCGATAGAGCACCAGACCCGGCTCGGTGACCGCCCCCGGAGCAACGGGAATCACCTTCCAGCCATTGCCGTTATCGAACTGAATCACGCCGGTATGGGGCCGGTAACTGTGACGCACCGTCCGCAACAGAGAAAGAACCATTGCTAACAGGATGCCCGCTTCCACACCCACGGTCACCACCATGATTGCCGTGATGAGAGCCACAAGAAACTCGCCGGGACTTTCCCGGCGCATGGCCAACAATCCGCGCACGTCGATCAGGTGAATCGCGACCAGCAAGACCAGCACGCCGAGCACGCACTGCGGCAGATACTCGAGCGGGTGTGTGAAAAAAAGCAGGACGCACGCCACCACGGCTGCTGTTGCCAGTTGCGCCTTCTGACTCGCGCCGCCTGAGGCTTCCACCATCGCCGTCTGGGTGGGGCTGCCGTTTACAACAAACGAGCCGGTCAGCGCTGCTGCCAGGTTGGCCGCCGAAAGCCCCACCAAGTCGCGGTTTTCGTCGAGTTTCTGGTCATGGCGCAGCGCATAGATGCGAGCCGTGGCCGCGCTCTGCGTCACAATCATGATGGCGCACGATCCGGCCACCGGAACCAGCGCAAGGATCTGCCGCCATGGCAACACGTGCAGGGCGGGATGCGGCAGGCCGCCGGCGACTGCGCCTATGGTTGGAATTCCATGCCCAGCGAATTGCCACAGCGCGCTCGCCGCCGTCACGCTCACCACCGCAGCCAAGGGGCCGGGCACTTTCGGAGCAAGATAGCGCAGGGCCAGCACCAATGCCAGCACCGCTCCCGAGACCAGCAGCACGGGAACATGGAGCGCCGGCAATTCGCGCAGAATTTCGATCACTTGTCCAATGGTTCGTCGCGATTGGACGGGCAACCCGATCGTCTCGCCCAACACCGCAATCCCCACTTGAAAACCGACTCCGGTGAGGAAGCCGACCAGCACCGTCTGCGAGAGAAAATCGGCGATGAACCCCAGTCGCAAAATGCGCCCCAGCACCAGAAAGCCGCCGGTGAGCAGGGCCACGTAGCCAGCCAGCGTGACCCAGGCTGGACTTGCCATGGGAGCCATGCCCGCCAGTCCGCCGGCCAGAATCGCCGCGGTCGCCGAATCTGCTGCCACCACCAGGTAGCGCGACGATCCGAAGGCGGCGAAGGCCACCAAAGGAGCCAACAGGGTGTAGAGTCCGGTCACCACCGGCATTCCCGCAATCCGCGTGTATCCCAGCACTTGAGGGATGTTCATCGCGGCCAGGGTGATGCCGGCGCGCGCATCGCCCCAAGCATCCTTCCACCGGAATGGTCGAAGATCGTCGAACAAAGCTTATCGGCCTCGAACAGCGTTTCGTCCGGAGTGTGGCTTCCGTGGCCTCAGCGGCACAGCGGAATTGGCACTCTGCTGAACAGACGACTGTCGCGACTGATTTTATCGGATGGCGGAGGCAGACTGTCCAGGCACGGTCGACGCGGGCTATCGGAAAGGACCGATGACGTGTCAGATCCAACGCATCTTCCATCGTTCAACGAAGACCCATTCGAGCACCTTCGTGGCCTGCCCTGCGGCTATTAGTTCTTCGTGTATTGCAGGTCGCTGACCTGCTCCATCCAGTCGACAGCCTGGCCATGGAGCCTTTCCTGAATTGCGATGTGGGTCATAGCCGTCGTCGGCGTTGCACCGTGCCAGTGCTTTTCGCCCGGTGCAAACCACACCACATCCCCTGGCCGGATTTCCTCAATTGGGCCGCCGTCGCGCTGAGCCCAGCCGCAGCCAGCCGTGACGATAAGTGTCTGACCCAGCGGGTGCGTGTGCCAGGCCGTGCGCGCACCCGGTTCAAATGTGACACTCGCGCCCGAAACCATCGCCGGATCTGGCGCCTGGAATAGCGGATCAATCCTTACGGTTCCCGTGAACCAATCAGATGGCCCTTTGGCAGAGGGCTGTGTGCCGGCTTTCTTGATCTCCATAGGTTCCATTTCTCGTTGAGTCGTTGTTAATTTGACTGCCGGCCCCCACAGCCGGTACTCAGCGCTAAGCTTTCATCTCGCGCGGCGCAATCCTGATGGTTGCGGCGCGAGCACGTGCACTGATCATCGGGTTGAGGTAAGGGCTCTTCGCATACTTGGCCCTATAGGCATCATCGATGCGATCGTTCATCGCTTGATCGTCTACCGGTGCGAAGACCACTTCCTTTGTTATACCGGCGGCAGTTGGCAAAACAACTGCCGAGCTTTTAAACGCATTCTCATAATTGCCGCTCGTGACCGTATGCTCACGAACGGCCTCGATGATGCGAGAGCGGCATTTGAAGTCGGATACGAGAGTGCGAGTCAATTCAGCCACGAATACAAGCGCTTCTTCGGTCAGCCGCCGATTCGCGATATCAAGGCCCTTCGAGACACCAAAGTAATCCTGAGCAACGCCGCTTGACCGGAAATCGCACCGTCGCCAGACTTTCAAATGGGACCGGAATCATTGTTACGCGCGAGCTGAATCGCGTGCCATACGGTTCTCCATCGCGCGACGCGTTCAGGCCACGGCTCGCCGAACCTTGGCTCATCACACTGTCGATCCGGGAAACTCACGGATTCGTCCCCGTAATTCCTCCTCGATTAACGACGCCAGGGCTGTGAACTTCTTCTCGTTGCGCGCAGCGATGGTGATATAGAGACAGTCGACCAGGGTCAACTGAGCCACTCTTGATGTCAAGCTTGCGACATGGACCTTCCTCTCGTGCAAAGATGTCACAAGAGTCAAAGATGCCACGCGAGCCAGGGGAGAATTGGCATGATTGGTGATTGCGGCCGTGAAAGCCCCGCGCTTTCTTGCTAATCGCATGGTGTCTACCGTGATCCGAGAAGTGCCTGAATGCGAAATGCCAATGGCTACGTCATCCCCGGTCAAAAGTGACGCTGCGATGGTTTGCTCGTAAGGGTCGGTGTGTGCTTGACAGGACAGACCCAGAAGGGCGAGCCGGTGACTAGCTGCCACGGCGATTGAGCCGGAGCTGCCAACCCCAAACACGGTAACTTGCCTGGCGCGTCCGATTCGATCTGCCAGGTCCATAAGATTCGGTATGGAGAGCAGAGCGCGCGTGTCGATCAGGCTTTGGATGTATGCTGCGAACACCTTGGTGATCCGACTTTCGTCGTCATCGCTCGGATCAAAATCCTCAAACACCAGGGGCAGGGAAACCAATTCTTGCGCCGAAGCCATCTTGAATTCGTGAAAGCTGGCAAAGCCGATCGCCCGGCAGAATCGGGTGACTGTAGCAGAACTAACTTTTGCTTTTCGGGCAATTTGCTTCAAATCGAGCGAGGGAAGCACCTCCCGACTGGCAGTAATATAGTCCGCAAGCTTTTTTTGCACGGGGCTAAATCCGTTGTAGTGCGAACGGATTCTTAGAGTGCAAGGAGCGATTGGAGAGGTTCCCACGCGGTTCGAGAGTTTATCTTTCAAATTAGAGACCATCGTTGGTTGACCCCACTTTGCTGCGCGGTTGAGCGCTCATTTGCCCACCAGTGACTCCACGCTGCTTCAACTGAAAGGAGTCACCGACCGGCTTTCTAGGCGCATAGAATTCTATGCAATCAGGGTTTTATTCTTCAACAATCTCTGCTTCCAGTTCGACGGCGATGCCTCGCCGCAGGCTCTGCGACACGGCACAAAGCCTATCATGGGTTTCAACGATGCGCTCCGCCTCGGCTTTCTTGCCCTTCGGCACTTTGAGGTGGTACTTAACAGTCACCCGCGTGATCAGCGGCTTGCCGTCCACCTTTTCGATGTAACCGTTGACTTCCGCCGATAGGTCGTCCGGTCCAATGGGAATCGGACGCGCTTCCAACGCACTCGCCAACGTGCCGGTGAGGCAGCCGCCAAGGGCAGCGACGACATGGTCCAACGTAGTTGGCAAGTCTTCCCCGGATTCTACGCGGTAGAATTTCTTGAGTCCACCGTGAAGACCCATGCGAATCGGCTCAGGGAAACCCTCAATAAATGCCTTCTTCACTTTCCCTGGCTCCCTGTAAATTGTTATTTTCGAGCAATCAACTAATTCGCTCATCCTCATCTCCTCCGTTTTTCAGATATACGCGCGGACCACAACCTGGTAATTATGGCCCCGGATGGAACCCTTCAGTTTGGGTAAGTCCAGGTGGGTTCGAGCACGATGTAACAAAGAGATCCGCGGAGTGGGGATAATCGGAGAGATCTCCTCAGCGCGGCTTTTACCACGACCGTCAGGCAACCCTTCCCTCGCACGCGAGCCTTCTATCGCAGCTTCCTGATCCAGATATCTCGGGCAGACACTTTAGATGGCGTACTCTCGATTTCGATCCCGATAAATCCTGGTTGATTGTTCACGTCGTTGGGGTCGTCGTCCACCAGAACTGCCATCAATTGCCCATTCATGATTTGGATCAAGGTGCCGCCGCGGGCGATGACTTCGTACTGGTTCCAATCGTTGTACTTGACGTAACCACCCAGAGCGGTGCGGTCCCCGATGTTCCCCACCAGTCGCGGAGCGCTGCCGGGCACCATTTGCACCACCTGACCACGCCAAGCGACGATGCCGAGCGGCGAGTTCTCGACATAGAGCTGCCCATTGAAGACGGAGGAGAAAGGCGGGACAGGATATCCCCAGAAGTCAGCTTGTGGGCCAGTCATCATCCAATTCAGATTGGGCGCCTGCTCTCCAGGGCGTGTTGGGCGACGCCACGGCAGGCCTGTCTGGCTCCGATACTGGATGCCGCTGCCTCCACCTTCTTCGACCTTGATTTCAAGTTTCAGATCGAAATCCAGTGCCTTGAAGCCGCGAAAAACCAGATAATCGTTGTTGTTCTGCCGCTTATCTTTCGAGTGCACACCGACGATGGCGCCATCCTCGACATGCCATATGGAGGGATCGCCATCCCATCCCTCGAGGCTCGTACCGTCAAATATTTGAACGTAGCCCGTGTGATCGCCGAACGCCATGGGATCCGGCTCTCGGAATGGGAAGTTAGCAGGAAATCCATCCGCTCGCTTTGGAGCTTCGCCGGGCTTCGATTGTCCGGTAGAAGACTGTTGCGCGGCGGATGTTCCCAGGCTGATCATCAATCCGAGGCCAATGGTAAGAGCGAGTCCGACAAATTCGGCTTTACGGTAGCGAAAGTTCCCCATAATTCCCGATACTTTCATGGTGCCTCCAGTACTCACGCTGAATCATAGATTGAGTTGCGGGACGAACCAATCGAACTAGTCCGACAGAAGCTACGATACGACGACTGGCTTCTGTGCGTCTCTCTCTTCGAGCCGCGCCGCTGATTTAATGTTGACGTGAGGCGGGAGCACCGCCTCTTTGCCATCAGCACGAATGTCCCAAATCCTGCTCTAAACCGGAATTATCCGAAGATGTTTTTCCTCGGGATCATCCTCTTACGGATGGCCATAAGGGAATCCATCTCCTCGGATGCCAAGACGTAGGGCTTTCCAATCTGCCGCACGTTAAGGGTGATTTGGGCGTTGTGTTCAAGGAGTTCCATTCGCATTGCCGCTTGCTGCAAGTCGCTGCCGACGGTGAGAGCACCGTGATTCTCGAGCAAGAGAGCATCATGATCCGCAAGGTAGAGCTTCAACTGCTCCGCCAACTGCTCCGTTCCGGGCGTCGCATAGGGAACGAGGGCAACCGGACCCAGCAGAACCACCATTTCCGGTAACATCAAGGAGTCGAGCGAGACCGATGCGGCTGCAAAGGCCGTGGCTACAGGGGGATGAGAGTGAATAACAGCTCGGACATCCGGGCGCTCGCTGTACGCGGTTCGGTGCATAGCGAATTCCGACGTGGGATCGCCGCTGCCTCCCACTTTCTTTCCGGTCATAGAACAGATAACGATGTCATCTTCGCTTAAGTTACCTTTGTCCGCCCCGTGCCGCGTGCACAAGACACGGTCCTCGGAGATCCTGAAGCTAATGTTTCCTGATAAAGCTGCGTGATAGTGCCGATTAGCGAGATAACTCCCAATCTTGAAGATCTCCTTTTCTGCAGCCCGCAGTTCCTCAGAAGAGATTTGATCGGATCCCATATTTCTCATTCCCCCCTTTTAGCTCAATCATTTCAAGGCCAGAGCCAAGGGGAAGGATGTTGCACGGCACGATCCCCCAAAGAGTTCAGCACGTAACGCTGCTTCCTTCTCGGTCCGAGCACCTCAATTAGTACCAGTCGTCCGAGGAGTTGTAAAGATATTTCTACAAGATGCTTGAGATGAGAAATTCACTTCCAAAGAATCTCTCAACGCGCCGGGGCGCCATGAGCCACGCGTTGTGCAGCAAGGTCAAGACGCTCGTGGTCACCTGACTGTCATCGTCACCGCAATGCGCTGTCAATTCGAGAGGGCTGGCGTCGCTGAAAAACTTCCGCCATACCGGGATGGTCGTGGAACGGCCTAGGATTGGTTGCATCAATGGATTCGGCCTACTGAGAACGTCCCTCAGGGGCTAAAGCCCGCTGTTTATCGGCCTTCTGCGGCACGGCTGAAGCCATGCCCTTTCAAAACACCATTTATGCAACCAGTTCTAGAGCCTTGTCCAGGCCGCTTTTCCCGTGATCTAGCTCAGCCCACGTTCGACCATAACGACCAGCCGCTCACCCAGCGCAAGCACCATCTCTCGCGGCATCTCATGCAGCGGTCCCTCAAGTGCCAGAAGAGCCAGGCCGTGAACTGTTGACCAGGCAAGATACTCCGCGTCCTTCGCGATCTTTTCTGCTGAGCAAGCCGCTCTCCTGCATGCGATCCAGAGCCAGCGAAAGCAGTTGAAACGGATTCAGTCCCATCGAGGCGGTATTCGCCGGGTTAGGAGAATGCACCGGCGGTGGAACCGAGAAGGCTGTGCGAAACATTCCCGGCTCCCTCATCGCGAATCCCAGATAGCCCATGCCCACCGCACGTAGACTCTTTCGCGCAAAAGCTTGCGGATCGCGCCCCGGACGGCACTTCTTCATCTCATCTTCAATCGCCGCGGCGACCTGCGAAATGCATGCCGATCGTACCGCATCCAGCAGCGTCAGCCTGGCTGGCAAAATGCCTGTAAGCCGCATTCGGAGAGACACCCGCCTGCCGGGTTGCCTCTCGCAAAATGACTGCATTGGGTCCTCCCATCCGCGCCATCTCAAGCCCGGCCGTCAAGAGGGCGTTGCGCAGGTCGCCATGACGAAAGGTCTTGCGTTTCTCAATGGTGACGTTCTTTTTCATTGTCTGTTCAAAGAAGAGTGTACCGCGGAAAGGTGTACTTGTGGACAGCATCCACTTCTCGGTGATAGCTGTATGTGGACGAGTGTCTACTTGATGGCGACATATCGCTAAAAGGAAGGTGCAAAATGGCAGACGGATTCATCTGGTACGAACTCGTAACCAATGACATGGACAAGGCAGTCAACTTTTACAAGAAGGTAGTCGGGTGGGATGTCGAAGGACGCCGGCATGCCTGGCTTCACCTACATGATCTTCGGTAAAGACGGCAAAGACGTCGGCGGCATGATGACCTGGGCTGGCGCCGGCGCGCCTGAGCTTCCTGCTCAGTGGATGGGTCACATCCACACCGCAAAGCTCGACGAAGAGCTAAAGGCTGTAACAGCCGACGGCGGGACGATTGTGAAGCCCGCTCAGGACATCCCCGGCGTTGGTCGTTTCGCGGTCGTGCTGGATCCGCAAAAGGTGAAGTACCTGCTCTTCGAACCCGGTAAGCAAGATGCTCGGCCACGTCTGGATCAGATGGCAGTGGGCAACGTGGGCTGGCATGAGCTGCTCACCGATGATCCAGCAAAAGCCTTCGATTACTACTCCAAGCATTACGGCTGGCAGAAGGATTCTGCGCACGACATGGGCGCCATGGGCACCTACCAAACTTTCCGGACCGACAAGCCCCTCTATACCGGCGGAATGATGAATCGTAAAGGCCCCGGCATGCCCGAAGGTATTCCGCCTCACTGGCAGTACTACTTCACCGTCGACGACATCGAAGCTGCGCAGAAACGTGTGATCGATGCCGGCGGTAAAGTGGTTCTGCCTCCCATGGACGTGCCCGGAGGCTCGCGCATCCTGCAGGCCACAGACGATCAGGGCGGCCACTTTGCTCTGATGCAGGGACCCAAATCGTAACCGCGATGTACTCATGTCCGGCGCACGCCGTTCTTCATTTGCAGGAGAACGGCTGGCCGAATTTGCGGCGAAGTTTGAGAAGCCTGAGAGGAGAGAACGAAATGTCCGAGAAGATGATCACCTGCCTGTGGTTCGACCAAGGGAAAGCCCGCGAAGCAGCCGAATTCTATGCCGCCACCTTCCCCGACAGCCACGTCGGGAAGATAAGCGCCTCACCCACCGATACGCCATCGGGTCCCGAAGGCCAGGAACTCATCGTTGAATTCACCGTCTGCGGGCGCAATTTCATTGGCCTCAATGGCGGTCCGAAGTTCGTCCCCAACGAAGCGGTCAGCTTTGTGATTCTTACCGAAGACCAAGCCGAGACGGACCGCCTGTGGAACGCCATCGTCAGCAACGGCGGCCAGGAAAGCATGTGCGGCTGGTGCAAGGACCGCTGGGGCTTTTCATGGCAGATCACCCCGCGCGCGCTGCTGGCGGCGACGCAGGACCCGGATCGCGCGGCAGCCAAGCGCGCGATGAACGCGATGATGACGATGCGGAAGATTGACATCGCCGCGATCGAGGCCGCACGCGCTGGCGAGCGCAACGGATGAGCCCGCTTATGGGTAAAACGGGGCTTTGAACCATTAGCTGCAACGGAGACCGGCCTGGATGAAAAATCTCTTTGACCCCATTCTTGTTGAGCAGACAAAAAGGCGCATTCTCGAACTGCGTGCCGAGAGCGCGCGCCAGTGGGGCAGCATGGAGGTAGCTCCAACTCTCGCCCACTGCACCTCTGGCATTGAAATGGCAATGGGTGTCATCCAGGCGAAACGTGCACCCTTTCCCGCCACCTTGCTCGGCCCGCTTATCAAGCCACTCGTCTTCCGCGACGACAAGCCGATGCGCCGCAACTCGCCTTCGGCGCCGGAACTGTTCCCAGCGGATTCGTCGCAGTGCGAGTTCCAGGGCGAACGCGCCAGGCTCATCGCCGCCATCGATAGCTTTTCCAGTGGAGGCGCGGCGTGCTGCACCAGTTATCCCCACCCTTTCTTCGGCCCACTCAATCCACAACAGTGGGCCATCCTCATGTACAAGCACGTCGACCATCATCTGCGACAGTTCGGCGTTTAAAGAAGCACTCAGCGTCCGGTCATCTTGAGTGCAGCTTCAGGGAGACGGGCTCCTTCGAGCTTCAGACTGGAAGTAGCTTCGTCAATCTGTTGGAGGTCATTGTCAGTCAGCCCGACGTTGACCGCGCCGAGGTTTTCCTCGAGTCGATGTAGCTTGGTGGTTCCTGGAATCGGCACAATCCACGGCTTCTGCGCCAACAGCCAGGCGAGTGCGACTTGTGCTGGTGTCGCGCCTTTGCGTTCCGCGACGGCTTTGACTAAGCCGACCAGCGCCATATTGGCCTTGCGCGCCTCGGCCGAGAAACGAGGCACGAGATTCCGGAAGTCACTAGGATCGAACTTCGTATTCTCGTCGATCTTGCCCGTGAGGAACCCAGCGCCGAGCGGGCTGAACGGTACGAACCCGATACCAAGTTCTTCCAGAGTCGGCAGAAGCTCAGCTTCAGGGCCGCGCCAAAAGAGAGAGTACTCGCTCTGCACTGCGGTGAGCGGCTGCACAGCGTGTGCGCGGCGGATCGATTGAACGCTGGCCTCGGACATGCCGAAGTGTTTGACCTTGCCCTCGGCAATCAATTCCTTGACTGCTCCGGCCACCTCTTCGATCGGTACGTCGGGATCGACGCGATGCTGATAGAAGAGATCGATGGTATCGCTCCTTAACCGCTTCAGAGCGTCTTCTGCCACACGCTTGATATGCACTGGCCTGCTGTTAGTTCCGCCGGTGCGCGCGCCCGTTTCTGGGTCGATGTCGAAGCCAAACTTGGTGGCAATCGTTACCTTGTCCCGGATCGGCTCAAGCGCCTCGCCCACCAGCTCTTCGTTCGCGAACGGCCCATAGGCTTCGGCTGTATCAAAGTGAGTGATGCCAAGATCATGGGCGGAACGAATCAACCTGATCATCTCGCCCTTGTCCGCTGCCGGGCCGTAAGCTGAGGTCATGCTCATGCAGCCGAGGCCAAGAGCAGAGACCTCGAGATTTTGCCCGAGGGTACGCTTTTCCATGGTTTCTCCTGGATACTCTGTGCGCCCAATTTCTCCTAACGATTCACAAGGCTCTGCATTTGAGCGGGATATCTCTCTCCCTGAACGTGGATTGCGGAGACAGCCTCGTCGATGGCCTTCAGATCGTCCTTTGTCAGCTCCACCTTTGCGCCGCCGAGATTTTCTTCCAGGCGGTGGAGCTTCGTGGTTCCGGGAATGGGTACGATCCATGGTTTCTGCGCGAGCAGCCACGCCAGCGCAATCTGCGCGTTGGTCGCCTTCTTGTTGTCTGCAATCTTCCCGAGCGCATCTACCAAGGCGTGGTTAGCTTTTCGGGCTTCTGTAGAAAAGCGCGGAACGATATTGCGGAAGTCAGTCTTGTCGAACTCCGTCTTTTCGGAGATTGCTCCGGTCAGAAACCCCTTGCCTAGCGGGCTGAACGGGACGAAGCCGATACCGAGTTCCTCCAGCGCTGGGAGAATTTCCTTTTCCGGCTCGCGCCACCACAGCGAATACTCACTCTGGAGTGCTGCGACAGGCTGCACAGCATGAGCGCGGCGAATCGTCGCTGCACCAGCCTCCGACATTCCAAAGTATTTAACCTTCCCCTGTTGAATGAGATTCTTCACGGTGCCTGCCACGTCTTCGATGGGCACATTCGGGTCGACGCGATGTTGATAAAACAGATCGATCACGTCGGTTTTGAGGCGCTTCAGTGCGGCCTCAGCGACGACCCTGATCCGTTCCGGTGTGCTATCCGTGCCTTGTGTCGGCACTCCGTTCTTGAAGCCGAACTTGGTTGCGATGGCTACCTTGTCACGAACGGGCGCCAGCGCCTCGCCGACAACTTCTTCGTGTAAGCCAGTTCAATCGTGAATACAGCCGCTTCTTCGGCCAGCCGCCGATGCGGGACGTCAAGAGCCTGAGAGAAAGGGAAGTCGTTGAGATGAGCGCCGCCTGATGGCGAATCGTGGGGCTGGTTCATTTATGATTCGGAACGAGAAAATCCGCTGCAGGTTCCATGCAGATGTCCGCATTTCGATGTTCGTATCGGCCTCTCTTTACGTCATGGTTCCGCATGTGCAGCGGCAACTCTCCAACCGGCAAGTGAGAACGTATGGCGAAAGGGAATAACCATGATGTCTGCAGGATGGCGAATGACTGGCTCTTCTTTATTGCGCTTGGACCTCAAGAGAAACTGGGCATTTTTCCTGGCGGTCGCGCTGGTTGTAACTCTTTCCGCGGCCGGTGAGACGGGCAACTATGCGTTGCGGCGAGAGACCGCTTCCATACGCGTCGTTTTTGACGCGCACCGGCCGGGCTTGAGTGCTCTAAGCATCGACTCGCTCAAGCACGGCAGTTTCCGAGCCAGTCCGCTGATCGACCCCGGTGACGTACACGTTGCGTACCAGGTGACCGCACGCGACGGCTGGGTGGATTACGCGGCGGCGTCAGACCCCGGGCATCCGGTCTGGGAGATGCGATGCGAAGGCGACACGCTCGAAATGCGCAGCCTCTTCCGGCCCGGCGTGGCCGCGCGCGATCTGACCTTGAAATTTGATCCGCACGTGACCCACGCCACGCTTCTGGGGCACGTAACGCCCGCGGGCGACATCGCGCTGCCCGCGGTGCTGCATCTGCCGGGCATGGGATCGCTGCGCGTCTACGCCAAAGGAAACGACGCCGCGGCGGTCCGCTACGTTGCTCACCGCAATACCAACGGCATGACCCCGATTAATTTGGCTCATCCGTTGTCGGACTATGTGACGGTCACGTTCCCCGCCGCCTCAGCCGAGCACAGGGAGCTGGAGTACACGCTTCAAACCGCGGCCATCTTTCCGGCGATCCCGGGCATGGATCCCACAGACGCACGTTTCGACGGCTTCCGGCGAGACTGGCTGGATATCTTCCAGCTGCAGGCGGAGCTGCATGTGCTGGCCAACCACGCCGCCAGCGATCCCTGCGCCTTCACCGTTTACGAATATGCCGACATGGCGCGGTATACGCCGGAGTTGGTGAAAGGGCTTACCGCGCTCGACCTGATTCGCGAAACGCTGGATCGCTACCTCGCCGGGTTTCTCGGCTACGGGCTGCCGGGCTATCAGATGTTCGACGCGGCGCCCCAACCCAACTCCCCGGATGCCCATGTGTTCACCGACACCTACCCTTCGCTGCTGATTTCGGCCTATGACTACGCGGACGGGAGCGGCGACGAGCGGTGGCTGCGCCAGAACTACAAAGGGCTGCGCAAGTGGGCCGAAACCCTGATGGTCGCGAATGCCGACGGCAGCCCGCTGGAGGAATACCCAGGCAGCGGGAACTCCGGTTCGTGGAAAGAAGGTGTCATCAACCCCGCAGCCAACTGGTGGGATACCATCGGCTTCGGCCACCAGGACGCCTATGGCAACGCGCTGGCTTATCGTGCGCTGCGGGGCATGGCCGAGCTGGCCGACCGCATTGGAGAGAGGGACGACGCAGCCAGGTACCGCGCCCGCGCCGACGCCATTCGCGCTCTGTACGCGGACACGTTCCTCGATCCCTCGGCCGGTGTTGTGGCCGGTTGGAGAAGTAGCGACGGGCAATTGCACAATTATTACTTTCCCTACATCAACGGCATTGCGGTGCGCTACGGGTTAATTAACGGCACGCAGGGGCGGCAGGTGATGGACCGCATCCTGGCCAAGATGGTCAGTGTGGGATACACGAACTTTGCGCTGGGTCTACCCGGCAACCTGGTGCCCATTCGCCACGCCGATTATCTAAATCCGGACCACCGCTGGGGTGGATCGAAGAAGGCGGATGGGAGCGACGGCTTCGAGATCTATGAGAACGGCGGCGCCACGGGTTGCTTTGCCTACTTCACGATGGCCGCGCTCTATCAGTTAGGTGAAAAGGAGCAGGGCGACAAGATCCTGATGCCTATGCTCGGTGCCTTTGCCAAGCAGGGCTTCACTGGCCGCGCGCCCGATGGGTTGACCTACGACTGGAAAGACTGGCATGGCGGCGCGCATGGGTACGAGGGGTTCCTGGTGGACAACTACTACGCGCTGCTGGCGGTTCTCGATCGCGCCGGCCTTGTCAAGATGCCCTGAGGACGGGTGGTGTCCTTATCTCGATTTTGGCTGAGAATTTCACTTAGCTTCTTCGGTTTGTGCTTCTAGCAGGACGAGAGAAGGGAATCGGCAGGCAAAGCGATACGTTTCGACTTCAGAACTACTCGCTCGGTGGTGTGCGAGGAACCCTTGGGCAGGTAGAACATCGCGGTCAGATTGGGGTGATTCTCGAGGTATGCCTGCGTCTGCTTCACGCCGGACACGAAGAAGGCCGTCGACAATGCGTCGCCGGCTGCGCTGGATGAGGCGATCACCGCGGTCATGAGCATGTCTTCCACAGGCTTGCCGTTGCGGGGATCGAGAAGGTGGGTATAAACCTTGCCATCCAGCAAAAATGATTTCTCCTGACTTCCGGAGATGGAGATCGACATGTTCCGTAGCCTCAGCGAACATGCCTGTTTTCTGCGATCGAAAGGATCGCACACGGATATCTCCCAACCCTGCTGGCCGGGAGGTGCGCCGATGGCGTAAATGCTGCTTGTGCCGCCTGAGACCAGCGCGCGCGGAACTCCATCAGCGCGCAAGATCTCAACCACCCGATCGACGGCGTAGCCTTTCCCGATTGCGCCCAGATCCAGTTCAATACCAGGTTGGTCGAACCGCAAGGTGTGTGCCCGGGGATCTAACTTTATATGCCCATAGCCGATCCGCCTCAACGCCTGCTCCAATGCGGACGGTTCAGGTAGATGCCCACATCCGCGGAAGAACCCCCACGACTTCATGAGCGGTCCGATCGTAATGTCGAAGGCGCTGGATGTCTGTTCGCTGAAACGGAGCGAGTCTTGCAGCAGGCGGAAAAGTTCCGGAGTCACAACTACAGCGCGGTGAGACGCCTCGCGATTGATGGTCGAGAGCTCACTCTCGGGTTTGTAGCGGCTCATCAGGTTGTCAAGGCGTTCAATCTCCCGGAAGGACCTGGCCACGGAATCCTGAAGGCGCTCAGAATTGGTTCCGTATGCTGCGATCGAAAAAACGGTTCCCATGGCCGCATGCGAAGCTTCATGACGGACGAGCGAATGCTCCGCGCCGGCATCCGTGAAAGCCTCGCCATGCGCTGGTGAATCGTCTTTGCTGTTCCTCAGGCGCTTCTGTGCCATGCTGCACGGAAATCAAAACGAGCCTTCGCAATGGGCGCTCCCGCAATATCGACCCGGCTCAGGTCGCGCGTGCCCACTCCCAATTGTTCGGCGAGCCGAAGCGTGCTGTCACATCTCTCAAACGGCGGGGTGCCGCGATCCGCCATCGGATCGAACCCCATAAGCGCCACGCAGGCGGCATCAGTGGAAACGCAATTGGTTCCAGCAATCAGCAGCCCAGGATGAACGGGGACAGTCACGCCCGTGCCCTGGGCCGGTGTTTCCCCCCCCGTCATGGTGTAAATGCCGTCAACGATCGCCAGGTCAATGGGCCGGGCTGCCACCAGGTCTGCAACCACTCGCGGGACCCGATAGGTATCTTCCCTGGGCGCGTTCAGATTCACCGCCGGCGGCGCGCTCTTCGGAGGCTGACGCGTGCCGGAGTGCAGAAGGTAGCGGCCTCCAGTGGGAATCAGGGAAGGCTCATCCTCGGGAACATCCTGACCATAGATGGTGCAGGGAGTGATACCGAAACAGTTCTTCATCGATAGGGTGACGCCCGCGGTCCGGTGTTCCTTTAGCTTGGCCAGCGAGATAAACACGTCGCAATCCCGATAGGAGTGGTTCAGGTCGTAGCCGGTGAACAGTAGACCGCCGTGTGGGACCATGAAGCGCGCGTACGTCTTGCCGCTGCCCAGGTAGTTAGTATTCTCAAACTCCACCCGGCTCGCCGCCCGTTCAAAGTCGCCCGGTATCCATCCGGCCCCGATCATGAACTGTTGGAGTGGTTCGGTCGTTAGCCACGCGCTCTCCAACAACCGGATGCGCTGCGCACCCGCCCGCCCCAGCAAATGGACCACTGCTCCGACAACTTGAGGGTGCACCCAGGTGGTCATCCCCGGCTGCAGGTACCCAAGCCGCAGAGTGGGCGTTCCACCCAGGTTCAGTTTGATCGCCACGGTTTTTCCGCGAACCAGCTTCTCCAATCCGCCGAGTTGTTCGAACATGGTGGAGAGCACTTCTACAACCTGCCGGTTGTATTCGGCACATAACCCCACGGCAACGCGACCAGCGGGCGCCTGCTGTGCCCGCAACATGGAAGCAGGCGCCAAATACCCTCCGGCAGCCATGGTCATGGCGCCAAGAAACTGCCTGCGCGAAGAGTTCATTCTCGCTGTCATACCATCCTCTCGATCTCAATGGCACAATTCACGGAAAATTCAGGGAGATCGAAACTTGTTCCATCGCTCTCGGCAGTACATTCCAGGGGGCGCGGCGTTTTGGAGCCAGGAATCCAGAGCCTGGCGCGGTGCGCATTACCATTCACCCACACGGCGAGATAGCTGGCGCTATGGCCTGCGTAGTTCACAATCTGGACGATTTCTTTGCGGTGGTCGGGAGCCATGCTGGTAAAGCAGTTTGTGGTCCCAGGGTTGAAGAGCCGCGCCAGATCGTTCTGCCTGCCCACCAGGATATGTGCGTCCCTGGCCAATTGGAAAGGGTCGGAAAAACCTGCAGACGCAACCGCCATTCTGCCTTTGCTCACATCGTAAATGTCATAACCGGGCAGCCAATATTCTTGACGCGGAACGATGCCCGCGGGTCCCCAGTATTTGGGAGCGATCGTCAGGCCGCCCCGCTCCACAAAGTCGAGTAGATGACGATGTTGTTCCGCGGTGGGCGGATCGTCGTCCGTCCAAAGAATAGCCTTTAGGCCGGTGACCGGACCCGCCAGCGCAAGCCTTCGATCCAGTACCTCGTATTGCACATGGCGCCGGCTGAGAAGGTTAAGCGTCTCTCCAGACAGGAACGAATTCGGCCCTCTGAAATCGGAAACCACCGCCACAATCCCCATTGGCTTGTACGCTGCCCATTCCGCGTGAGCTTCAAAAAATGAGAGCGCCCCAACGATGCTCTTCCAGGCAGAAAGGGCTTGTGGATTCCCGTTCAGCATTCCGCTGCGCATTGCGCCATCCAGCATCAGGACCCAATGGCTGCCGTAGGCACGCGCATCGGCGATCGCCCGGCAGTAACTCTCCACCGGCAAAGCCTGGGAGGACTCGGGTAGGTCGATCTCGAGCCAGACAGATTGATGCGGGGCCATTTGACGGGCAAGCAAGGCGAACCAGCCGTTGGAATCCATCCACGGTTCGCCGGTCGGGCCGCCAACTCCGGTGTCCCCTTTCATGGTTGGAAGCACAACCCCAGGCCAGACATTTTCGCTTGCGGAAAAGATATCCGTGGCCGCGTCCCAATCCATGCTGTCGCGCGGAAATCCGGAGATGACCGGCAAGTCCAGAGAGTGGCTTGCCGGACCATCGATCATGACTGCTTCCAGACCGGCGGCACGTCCGGCTGCGACAATCGCCGCAAGGCTTTCTTTGGTTCCAACTTTTCCTACGAAACTCAGTCCCAGTTCGCGACCGGCCGCGATGAGAGGTTTCAGCGCCCTTTGTTGAGATTCATCATCCGCCGTTCCAGAAGCCCAATCCACAACCAGGCAATTGATCGGCGTTCCCTTAAGCAACTGCAAGGTTGTGGGTTGAGTCCAGGCCTCGATCGTCTTCCTCAGGTCGCTGTCGGCAGGCCTCGACTTGGAGATTCGGGCGACTTCAATCGGACCGCACGCCCATCTCATTGGTACCCATTTTGCATTCATACTCATTCGCCGCGCCCCGATCGCAACTGTAGCCTTTTATAGCCCTCGTGCGGCCTGCAACACAGTGGTCTGGATCACAGTGAGACATCAAATGGCGAGCGTTCACGCTAAGTCTCTGACCGGATGAAACGGCTCCTTGAATGCGTGCTTTCCCAGGTGTGAGAATCCAGACCTGGGGCACACCCATCCTGGTACAAAATCAGTCAGAGAACTGGGGGCGCAGGTCGGGGCGAAGGGCGGGGCGGTGGCGTTTAAGCGCCAGGCACTTCAATCAATGCGAAGGAACGCGGCAATAGTTCAAGATCGAGAGCAGCAGGTAGGTCGATGCTTTGGCTCTTCTGTTCGCCGTCAATCCAGAGCGAGACGTTCTTCTTGCTCTCGCCTTGCAGCATCACACGGGGCGCCTCGCCAAGATCGCTGAAATTTGCGAGGACAACGCCGATGCGTCCGTCGGCGGCCTGCCATGTGCCCGACTGCACCATGGCCTCCTTGCCCCAGCCGAAGTCGCGCAGGGTTACATTGCTGACCGTCCATGGGCGCAGCATCCTGCCATATATCAGATAGTCTTTGGCCGGGCCGATGCGCATTTTGTGGGCGCGATTGGCCCAGTCAAGAATGGCGGACTGGTCAGGAATGGCACGTGTCCAGGGCTGATCCCAGTCATATTCAATGAGGCCTTTGTCGCGCAGGGTGAAGTTGGTCATGTAGCCGGTGACTAAGGCCCGCGCCACAGAGAGACGCAGTGTCTCATCGCTGATGCGATTGGTGTAAAGCCCCTCATGCCCGTTGCAGTATTCGTGATAGATGAACGCGTAAAGCGGACAGGTGCGAATGCGTGCATCCCAGATTTGGAAGTCGCCCAGAAATGTTTCCGGCGGAGCGGCCTCGCAACACATGGCGACATCCTTATTCGCTGCTTGCGCAACCTGCGTGTCTTTGCGCAGCAGATCCTTGAAAGCAGAGATCATCCACGGGCCGGGAACAGGCGGATGACCATGGTGGTCGGAATAGCATGCCTTGGGGCCCGGTCCCTGGTCGAACTGCTGAACCAGCAAGGGACCGAACTCGGCCATGCGCCTGGTCATGTCCAGGACCATCTCATTGGCGCGAGGGGTGGCTACACAGACGCTAAAGCTGGTTCGCCACGCGCCGACCCCGGCATCCCCTAAAGGCGCGCCGTTCCAGTTAAGAGATACCGCCGCCTTGCCGCCGTGGGCATCGAAATACGGCATGCCGTCGTAGCCGGTATTTTTCTGCGATGTGACCCAATTCAGGCCGTCTCCGTAAATGCCCGGACTCCAGCCTTTCGCTTTGGCCGTTGCCATGAAGTCCTTCATGCCCGCCTCGCCGCCCACAGGCGGATAAGAGTCCGGCTGCACCCACGGTCCAGCGTGTTCCCAGTTGAATATCAGCGGCATCAGCGGAGCATCGAGCCCCGCGGCGATCTTTTCAAGATAGGGGATAGCATTCGAGGCCGGTGTGTATTCAGGATTTACCGTGACTGGGCCGTCCCAGTCGCACTGGCCGCGCATAGGGAACATAATTCCAACCGGTGAATCGGTGACCCACTTGGGCACATCTTTGCGGTCGACCAGCTTTGGCGGGCAGAAGGCTTGCCTGGAAGCCCAGTCACGGTAGATCTCCGCAGCCGCGTACCAATCCCCGTGAAAAGTCCCGAGCACAACGTGATACGGAAGCTGATAGGTTCCCGGGCCTTTGGTGCCGGGATAGTGCCCCATTCCCAGGGTCACGCCCTCGTCCGCCATCAACGGGTCGATAAACTTGGGCAGGCCTGCGGTGTCGTCACAGGCCAGATAGAGTCCGCCGAGATCGTTGTAGCAGGCCATGAGCTGCGTGGAAGCCCACTGCCCCGGATAGTTATTGAAGCGCCATACTTCCGGCGTGTCGCGCTGAGTTCGCCACCATCCTCCCACTTGCATGGTTGGCGTGACCGGTCCCGTGAGCCCTCCGTCGCCGATCGACCAAAGGATGCTGCCGGGATGTTTTCCGTCGGCGTCGTCGAAAGGCACCATGATGTTAGGAAACTGAATATGCCCGACCCATGAATCCGTTCCATTCGTCAGATCGAAACTCCAGTAGGTGAGCGCGCTCTGGCGAGGGCATTTCACATGAACCGTTGCATCCACGGGAAGACCGCCCATGTTGCGAAAGTGGATTTCGATCGTTCGCTCGCCGTCTTGCGAATCATCACGGACTTCGACCACCTTGGCTTGCGAGGAATCGATCGTCTGGAAGTCTCCGTTCTCGTTTCGGAGTTCGATCTTAAGGAGCGGAAGTGCGGCATGTCGCGGAGTCAGCAAATCTCTCATCTCGTCATAGACCGACTGAAATGCGGAGATCGAGCCAGACTGCCGATCAATCAACAATCGATAGCCCGGATTTTCGATGAGCAAGGGCGGTGGAACTTCCGCTGTACCTGAGCGCCTGATGCGCGTGTACTGGGCATCCGCGTCCTGCGAGGATCCCGCCAACGCCATGCCTGCCGCAGTGGATGCGGCCGTGGTGAGAAACCGCCGGCGGGACAAGCCCTTTTCAGATTTCGTCGTCTCGTCAATTTGCTTCATGGTCTGGCTGCTCCAAAGGTTAAAGATCACATGCCAAGAGGCATTGAATGACTAGGCCCCGTCGTTTAGTTGAATGTGCGATTAGAACTGCAGCGCTTCTTAATGATTTAATGAGATCGAGCACGATCGGCAAGCGTTTAAGCGATGAATTCGGGAGAAGAGTATCACCTCCGTCTGGCAACGGGCAATCCAAAACCCATCGCATGGATTTAGACCAATGGAAAGGAAAGCAAGATGGACAGGAGAACCTTTCACAAGGTACTCGGATTGGGAATGATAGGCTCGGTCACCGGCGGAGCGGCGTTCGGGGACCACGCGCCGGTAGCCGGCCTCGCACCTGGCCTGTTGGAGATCGGAACACCGGAGGGCTTTGCGAATATCCCTGAGCGCAAAACGGCGTGGCCTTCGCAAACCTACCGTCGCCTCCTTATTGATACCCATGTGCCCGACTGGGACCACCTGCTCAGCGAGTTCAATGCCGCGGAGTATGTCTCGGCTATCGCGAAAGCTGGTTTTCAATCGCTTGAACAATACGCAAATTCTCACGTGGGGCTATGCCTGTGGCGCACCAAACTGGGGCAAATGCACAGAGGCATGAACGGGCGTGATTATTTTGGCGAGGTGATGGAAGAATGCCGGCGCCATGGCCTGCATCGCGTGGCCTACTACAGTCTGATCTTTGATGACTGGGCCTACCAGGCGCATCCGGATTGGCGCATCCTCCCCGAAGATGGTTATGACTCAGAGCTTTTCAGCCGCACGGGCATGGTCTGCCCCAATTCACCCTATCGGGACCATGCCTTCGCCTGCGTGCAGGAGTTGGTGGCCAATTATGAATTCGAGTGCATCTTCTTAGACCAGCCCTTCTGGCCGACGATCTGTTATTGCCCGCACTGCACTGTTCGCTTCTGGCGCGAGCAAAACCATGAGTTGCCGCGGATTGTCGACTGGAAAGATCCAATTTGGCGCATTTTTCAGCGATCGCGGCAGCAGTGGCTGGAGGAGTTCATGATGACGGTGCGCGAGACTGTCAAGAAGACACGCCCCATCACCGTCTACTTCAACTTCGCGTCGATCTTCGCTCCCTGGCAGCTGGGAACCTCGCTCGAACAAGGAAGAGCTTCCGACTTCTGCGGCGGAGACTTCTATGGAGGCGCCACCGAGAGCTCCCTGGTCTGCAAGGCCTACTCGGGACTAACCCTGAGCCAGCCTTTCGAAGTGATGACATCGCGCGCCAGCCCCAGCCTGGTCGATTTCGAGAACACCAAGCCCTTCGAGGAACTGGTGCTGGACACCATGGTGCCTGCCGTGCACTCCGCGGCCTATATGCTAATCGATGCGATCAAGCCGATGGGGACGTTGAATCAGCAGTTCTACGAATTTGTTTCTCATGTCAATGCGCAGCATGATGCCTACGAGCCCTTTCTCGGTGGCGCGTTGCAGGCCGATGTCGCAATCTATTACGACAAAACGTCCATGTACGATCCCGATCTGAACGGAGTGCCGGCCTCTGTACTTTCGCCGAACCTCGCCTCCAGCCACTCCGGCCCGCGCAATCTTGGCATACCGGCTGCACCTGCCACCAAAGTCAATTTGCCACACCTGGATGCGGTGATTGGTACTGCACGCATCCTGCGCGAGGGGCACATCCCTTACGGTGTAGTGACAAACATTACGCTGGACCAGTTGAGCCGCTTCCGCGCGGTCTTTCTGCCCAACGTGCTTGAGATGACGGAGGAGCAGGCGAATCAGTTTCGCGAATTTGTGCGGAACGGAGGCGTTCTCTACGCCAGTGGACCCTCTTCTCTGAGCGCCCCGGAACTGGGCGAACCCCGCTTCCTGCTTGAGGATGTTCTGGGCGTCCGCTACCTGGGTGGATTTGGCGAGTCGGTCACCTATCTCTCCCCCGCCAGCCCTGAGATTGCCAAGCTCATCTGGCCTCAGGAAAATGTAACGCTGCCGTGGTCGATGGTCCGGGCGAAGAGTCTGCCGGGCGCTCAGGTGCTGGCCACGGCCACCTTGCCGTTCGTGGCTCCGAATGCCGGATACGCCATCGGAGCGCACTTTGCGCAGATCTGGAGCAATCCTCCTGCGGCAACGCCAGGCAGCGATCCCGGCATTGTTGTGAATTCGTTTGGCAAAGGTAAAGCCATCTGGATCGCTGGCCGCGTGGAAGCACTCACCGAACCCGTAGGCCACAACCTGGTGAAGCAGCTTCTTCGCGTTGCACTGCCAGGGCCCTATTGTTTCGAGGCCGAGACCAATTGGGTCGTCGAGGTGACTGTCTTTGATCAACCGGGAGAGCATCGGCTGTTGGTAGGACTCATCAATTTGCAGGAGCATGTGCCCACCATCCCGGCGGGCGCGACCGTTCGAGTTCTCCCACCCTCTGGCCGCAAGGTTCGGCGGGTATTGCAACTCCCCGAACAAAAGCCAGTGGAGTTTGAAATGTCCGGACCTTATATCCAGTTTCAGGTTGAGCCCTTCAAATTGGCCTTCCTGGCAGTGGCAGAGTACGAGTGAGGCCGCGGCTCATTTGCGGTCCGCTCCCTCGCAGCGAAGATCGGGCAAGCTTGAGTCGATCCCCAGGCGTGTTCATTGTCGAAGTCTCTGAATGAGGTCAACATCTTCGTTATCCGATTTGTGTCACACTGTTACCTTAATAACGGGCCGTAAGCTTCCAGGAGTAAGCATGAGCAAGCGTTTCAGAGCCGTCATTACCGACTTCATTGTCGACTCACTTGAGCCGGAACGCGCAGTGCTCGGCGATGTGGCAGAGGTGGAAGCCCTCGACGCCCATGACGAGCAGGAACTGGCAGGACGCATCGAAAATGCCGACGTCGTGATGCTGTACCACATGATCGGCCTCTCCAAGCGGACCATCGAAATCCTGAATTGCTGTCGAGCCATCGTTCGCTGCGGAGTGGGCTATGACAACGTGGATTGCGAGGCTGCGCTGCAGTGCGGCATTCCGGTCATGAACGTGCCGGACTACGGCACCGAGGAAGTGGCGGACTCTGCCATCGGCCTGATGCTGGCGCTCACGCGCGGAATAGGCCCGTTGAACACTCGCCTGCGTGGCGGGGACCGGCCCTGGCACTATAGTGAAGCGGCGCCGCTCTACAGATTACGCGATCGAGTGTTCGCAATTGTCGGTCTGGGGCGCATCGGCACGGCGGCAGCCATCCGCGCCAAAGCTTTTGGCATGGAGGTTTGGTTTTACGATCCCTACAAGCCCGACGGATACGAGAAAGCATTGGGCCTGCGCCGAGCGGATTCTCTGGACGAGTTGCTGGCGCGTGCTCATGTGCTGAGCCTGCACTGCCCCCTGACCGCCGAAACAGATCACATGATAAGCGCCTCCGCAATAGACGCAATGCAGGCGGGTTCCTACCTTGTGAATACCGCGCGCGGCGGCTTGGTGGAGACTGCCGCGATCCCGGATGCGATCGCGTCGGGGCGCCTGGCGGGCGCCGGAATCGACTTGTTGGAAACCGACCCGCCCTCGGATCTGGATCCCTTGCTCCGAGCTTGGAGAGATGTGAAACATCCGGCCTATGAGCGGGTGCTAATCAACCCACACTCCGCGTTCTACTGCGAGGAGGGGCTCACAGAGATGCGCCGCAAAGGAGCCGAGGCATGCCGCCGGGCGCTGCTTGGCATGCCGCTGCGCAATGTAGTCAATAATTTTGGACTCAGTCCTCGTGGCTTGAGTTCGGTTTCATAACTCTCCCGGCAGCAGGCTGGTCGGCATTCATGGCAAAGGCAGGGATGGGAACTTCGCGGCACGCAATTCGAGATCGCTTCAGCGGGAAAGTCGCCATCGTCACTGGCGGAGCGTCCGGCATTGGCCGGGCCACGGTAGAAGAATTGTGTAAAGAGGGAGCCGCAGTAGCATTCACAGACATAAGCGCCGCCGGCGAAACGATGGCCCGAACCATGACAGGGGCCGGGTTCGACGTGCTTTTCTGCCAGGGGGACATGGCCGATGAGACGTTTTGCCGTGCGGCGGTGGAGCAGGCCGGGTCGCGGTGGGGACGAATCGACTACCTGGTCAATAACGCATTTTCTTTTACAGCAAAAGGCCTTGATGCGACCCGCGAGAACTGGGAGCGCGTGATGCAGGTGGGTCCCATGGCGTACGCCCTGATGGCGCAGATCGTGGCTCCATGGATGGAGCGAAACGGTGGCGGCGCCATCGTGAATATGTCGAGTATCTCGGCGTTCATCGCACAGCCCAACCGCTGGACATACAACACCGCGAAAGGGGCTGTCCACACGCTCACCAAGTGCATGGCGCTGGACCTGGCGCCGCACAATA
This sequence comes from uncultured Acidobacteriaceae bacterium, assembly GCA_963725975.1. GTDB lineage: Bacteria > Acidobacteriota > Terriglobia > Terriglobales > Acidobacteriaceae > Telmatobacter. The sequence goes on from CAVSBA010000006.1 coordinate 232,182, forward strand.
TCCGGGTAAACAGTGTGAGCCCCGGCTGGATCTGGACGCGGGAAGTCGATGCTGCCGCGGGTGGCGATCGCGCCAGGTGGGAGCCGGTGTGGGGCCAGTTCCACATGCTCGAGCGCTGCGGAGAACCGGTGGAGTGTGCCCGGCCCATTCTCTTTCTGCTGAGCGACGATGCATCATTTATAACCGCCGCCGACCTGCCTATCGACGGAGGCTATCAGGGCATGGGAAGCGAGGGAATAGGCAAGATCAGCAAGTTCGCGGGATCTGAAACTGGACCCCGCGGTTGATCTTCCTGGCCTTGCGTCATTGCAGGTTGTTTGCATATGCAGACGTCCACGCTTACTGCGTCGCCAGAAGTGATGGTGAAGACTCAGTGGTTGGGGAAATGATGAGTTCCGCGTCTCGCAGGCCGGATACCGATGCGCGAATTGCGATCCGTCGCAGTCCTCCGGTAGAGCGGAGCAACACCGAAGCAATTCCCGCTTCGGCCGGGCGCGGATTGTCGCCGACCAGTCTGGCCGGTCCGTCCGTCTGGAAATGCACTGCGTGACTGGAGGTGGGGACGATCGTTCCCACCTCATCGCAAATCTCGGCGTGAATGACGATGAGATCGCTGCCGTCGCCCACCAGCCTCTTGCCTCCGAACGCGGCTCGCAAGCGCAGGCAGGACGCAACGCCGAGAGTGCGCCGCATGGCCGTTACCGCCGGGCGGCCACCTAAAAAGCCTGTGGCCCGCAACTCGCCCGGCTCAAAGCCAATGCCCGTGAATGTGAACGGAGGATGCGGCAACATGCGGCAATTTCCGCCGTTGTATACAGGCGATCTAACTTCTCGCTTGCGCACGTCGCGTGGAGTTCCGCTGTTGGTGAGCCAATAATTGAGGTCGAATCCGCTGTTATCGCCGAATTTCACGTCCGGTCCGCTGTCAGGACGGCGGCGGCCGACAACGCGGCCATTCAATATCAATTCCACTTCATCGCAGTTGCAAAAGACGACCAGGCCATGCGGCGATTGCGGAGTCCAATAATTTGCAATAAAGATCATCGGCCCGGAGTCGTAGTGCTCACTCACAAGCAGCGGATCGCGCTGGCTCTGAAAGAATGCATAAAGAAACTTCGAAAGCCTGAACTGATCGAGGGCACCGCAAGTGGCAATCTCCGGTGCGCCACCGCGGCAATTGTCGATGGCCTCCCACATGCACTGGCCCCAGGTGTAGGAAAGTGCGAGCTGCTGGTTGAGCGAGGTTTGATAATTCCAAGCCTGCACCAGCATCAGAGCTTCACCGTCACCGCGTGAATAGCGGCTATAACCACCGAACTGATTGTCTCCGTATTCGCGGTGCAAGCTCATGATCCCATGAGCGCGATTGGGCCGCGTCTCGCTGGCATCGTCCCAACCGCTGTAAGGCACCTCGTAGCGGATGTCATCGTACTTGTGGCCCTCGGTGTCGCCGCAGGTCAACATCTGGTCCCCGGGGTACTCGGCGTGAGCCAGCTCGACCAGTTCGCGCACGAACTCGTCGTGGCCTCCGGTCTCATTCAGGGAGCACTCCCAGAGGATGGCGCACGCATGGTTGCGGTCGCGGCGGATCAGGTCACGCAGATTCTGGCGGACGTTCTCCTTGAATGCCTCGCCCGGCCCAAAGAACTGCCATCCGAGGATGCACTGGATAGTGAGCAGGCCGAGTTCATCGCAGGCATCCATGAATGCTGTCGCCTGCGGATAGTGCGAGAGCCGGATCAGCTCGAAGCCTGCCTCTTTAAGAAGGCGTGCATCGCGATACTGCGCCTGATCGGAGAGCGCGTTGCCCACATAAGGATAGGCCTGGTGCCGATTGGCTCCGTTGGGGACGAGGTGCTCGCCGTTGAGAAAGAAGCCTCGTTGCGGATCGGCGCGCAGCGTGCGGATGCCTGCTCTGAGAGAACGCTCGTCGATGACCTGCCCGGCCTCCATCACCTGGATCACGAGCGTGTGCAAATAAGGATCGCGCGTAGACCAGAGCTGGGGACGGGGCACAACAATCTCTCCGGCAAAAGTATGATCGTCGCCGGCACTGATCGGTTGCGGAGAAGAGCGGAAGAATCCGATCTCGTTTCCGCCTGCATCGCGCAGCCAGGCGGCAATGCAGCATTCGCGCCGCTCGGCATGATGGTTGGCCACCTGCGCCTGCACAAGCACAGTAGCGGACTCTGCCGATACCTGCTCATAACGCACAAAGACGCCACCCCCGGCCGGGCGGTTTGTCTCAACTGCATCGGTGAGGTGCAACTTATCGCTCACATGCAGCCGGACATTGCGGTATAAACCGGGGAAGTAACAGAAATCCAGCTCGGATTGAGGCTTACCGGGCGGAATGACGGGATTGTCACGATTGTCGAGAAGCGAGGTGATGGTCGCGGGATGCGCCTGCTCCGCAGCTTCGGTCAGGTCGAGGAAGAAGGGGAGGTATCCTCCATCGTGGAGCAGAGCGTGGCGCGTATCAATCCAAACGTTGGCCCGCTGCATGGCGCCTTCGAATTCCAACACAACGCGGCGGCCACGCATGGAGGCGTCCGGAGAGAAGAGCTTGCGGTACCAGCAGAGTCCCTGAAAGCTGGCGGAGATGTCATACTTCTGCTCGACGCCGCAATGCGGCAAATCGACGCGCTGCCACGCCTCCTCTGAAAGCATCCGCAGTTCAGTTCCGCTTTGGGCAGGGTCGCCGAGTTGAAAGTTCCAATCCCGGTTCCACTTGCGGACTCCCGTGTCATGCTGCACGTCAGAACCCTTCGCATGTAGGCGGGGAAGCAACCTAGCTCCCGCTGCAGCGCCAAGGATCTTCATGCCGGTTCGTCTCGAAAAGTTCATCGCTTCCCCTCGCGCAACTGCCGGCGAGCCCTCGACCGGTTGCCAGTCATAAAAAGCCAGCTATTGTGCAGCGCAACGCTTCCTTGGCGCATGCGTTATGGCCAATTCAAAATGCTGGACGTCAAGGTGAGCATATCCCGTAAACGGATGTCCGTCACCACCGATAGCCGGCACGATCCGCCGGTGGCCCCGAACCGGTTGAATCGCAACTTCAGCCCGGTCGCGCCCAACCAGGCGTGGACCGGCGACATCACGTATATCGCTACCGAGGAGGGCCGGTTGTTCGTGGCCGTGGTGATCAATGTTCAGCCGCAAGGTGCTGGGCTGGTCGAGTTCCTTTGCAAGGTGCTGCATTAAGCTGCGAATTGCGGCATAAGGATTGTTGTATCAGTCATATAATTCATCAACGCAGGCTGCACAGTACCGCACCAGAATGCACTAAAGCACGGAACGAACATGCACCAAATCATGCACCAACTTTACCCGCGGTTAGGGGGACAATTGCCAATCCGACGAGCTGGTCCCGAACAAAAAATCGAGTGGCCGCGCCGTGGTTCACCAGCGGCAACGAAGAACCAAATTCAAGCCACCGAACGCTGGCCTGCGACCGTCGGCACCATGCCGGCGATCTCTACACCAGCGACCGGCTTACTTTCCTGCTTTTCGCTCAGGACGCTCTCGGTCTGCACTCCTTTGGCGCAACTGGCCGCATACAGAACCAGTTCGACACGCGAGGAAACGCCCAGCTTATCGAAAACATGAAACATGTAGTTTCTAATGGTATGTTCGCTTAGATTAAGTTCCCTGGCGACCTCGCGGTTCTGCAGGCCCATTGCCACCAGGTGCACAACCTCTTCTTCGCGCTTGGTCAACAGCCGCAATCCGTCTGCGTTTACCAGTCGCATGGGCGCAGGTTCTGATAATGCCCCAAGAACCTCTATAAGTTCGCTGCTGTTTGCCCAGATCTGCCCCGCGTGGACCTGCTCCACGCACCGGCATAGCGACTTGTAAGTAGACTGTGAAATGCAAAAGACGCCTCTTGCACCGGCCCGAAAGGCGTCCGCGACCCAACGGCGTTCAGGGCCGTGGAACAGAATGACCGACTTGACCCTTGGAGAGCACTCACAGACCTGCCGCAACGCCCCTATTCCACTCAGCGGACCGTCTGCCAAGGTCGCACTGATCAGGGCGACATCTACGTCTGCCGACCGCACGCCATCGAGGACCTCCTCTGCGGTTGTAGCCGCAGCAACCATGTGAAAGTGCTTATGCCGGTTCAGCGCCGCCACCATCATCTCGCGCGTCAGTGCGTCGGGGTTTGCAAAAAGAACTGATATGTCACTTCGCTTAGGAGTCATGTCTTACACATCCTCGAAGACCTTAGTCGCTGTTGCGACCACATATAAAGTCTTTTCATTGTCACAGGGATGTATAGGCCATTCTTGAGGCGGGCTTCACGATAGAGGCAACTCTACGTCTGTCGCGCGATTCCGGCATCAATAAGAAAGCGAAGTTGCACAGAACTTTTGCGCTACGCGTGCAACCGACATTCCTGCGCTTGGCCCGGGGGCAGGACAGTGAGCATAAACACCTGCGCTCAAGTCGCCGCGCGCAAGCGCCAACCGTAACCCCATGACCCTGTTGAAAATTGCTCCCATTCTAATCCGGAAAAGCCATTGTTTACAACAAAAACCGTCGTTCGTTGGCATTGTTGATTAAATCTTGATGAGCGTCGCGATTTAGGTGCCTGGTCATGGGGGCGAGACTTCGCTTCGACCCACACCATCGATTACAAAAAGTAAAGCGTGTGATTTTCCGAGTACTCACCGAATAGTTACTCCTGTAAGTTACCCCGCAAGTTCCAGAGACGACTAACTCTAGTTCGATCTGAACCATTCCTGCCAGTGATAAATGACGCTCCAAGCACAGCTAGGCATGGACGCGAACAAGGACAAATGTCTCTAGCCTTCCGTAACCAAATAGGGATTCGTGTCACTCGGCGGTTCATTCTCTTGTGTGCGTCGCCCCAAGCGCATAGATTGGGGTTCTCTTAACTCGGCTCACTGCTCACCGGCTGCGGACGGTTTGAAAGTGGTACATATGGACGCTGTTAAAGAGCTGCGGAAAGCCAAACGCTACCGGTTGAGCGCTCCAGCGGTCTTCGAGTGGGCGTCCCAAGGTGGGGATCCGCACGGTGGCCAAGGTGTTACACGGGATGTCAATGCTTCCGGGGTTTACGTCTTTGCGGATGCGTTGCCGCCAGTCGGAGCTCTCGTCCATTTGGAAATTTTGCTCCCCAAACTGACGGGGCCCGGCGCCCGGATTTGCTTGACTGGCGAAGGCGTAGTGTTCCGCGTCGAGCCCCGCGGCTCCCATGGAACGGAGACTAGTAAGGCAGGTTTCGCCGCCTCGGTTCAGTTTTATCCGGAAGCGATGGATTCGGCTCTTTCTCACATGGAAACTTCCGAGCGAGCTGTGTAAGCCCCGGTCTATGAGCACCGGGTAATGTCAGCGCCTTTTCGGAAGGCGATTCTTCCTTCGAACGGGCTGTGGAAAATAGGACCCTCCGAGTAAGGATGGCGAAGCTTTGCCTGAAATCGCCGAGCGAGCGACGAGCATTGAGACCCACCGAGCCTTGTGTGCTGGTGTGGACACGTTGCCGCGGTGGTTTGCGCTGTACACCACCGCCCGCCACGAAAAACACGTCTCCGAAATACTGGTGCAGCGCCAAATCGAAACTTTCCTGCCACTCTATCGATCCACCCGGCAATGGAAGAAGAGCCGCCCTGTGGTTCTGGAACTGCCTCTGTTCCCGACCTATGTTTTTGTCCGCATCGCACGGGAGGCGCGGGGCGCCGTCCTGGGTATGCCAGGGGTGCTGTCGATCGTGGGTGCGGGGCGAGAAGCATGGCCCCTGCCTGATTTCGAGATCGAAGCATTACGTTCCGGCTTTCTCGAGCGAAAGCTCGAGCCCCACCCATACCTGGTTGTGGGCGAGAGAGTGCGAATCAAGGCCGGAGCAATGGCCGGCGTTGAGGGAATATTCGTTCGCAAGAAAAACCACTTCCGCGTGGTCTTTTCCTTGGAGATGATCATGCGCAGCGTAGCAGTGGAAGTCGACGCTGACGATGTGGAGCCAGTTGGCAATCTCGCAAGCAGTCACGTCGTTTTCTAAAGGCCCGCCGTGCTAAGTGAAAGGCTCCTTCGGGCATCCCCACGCCTGCGTCAAACCCCGAAACGGTAGGAATCAACACAATGTCCACAGTCACAGTAGCCCCGGCAAGATCAACTTGCGCGGTAGCCAGTCCTTCGGTCCGTGACCCCCACAGGCCTGGCCTTTCGGAGATGCTTGTCCTCGCCTCGGATATCTTGGGCCTGAGCCTTGTCCTGCGGGCATTCTTGGGACATTCAATAGCTGGGCGATACATTGTGCCAGGCGGCTGGTCGCCTTTCTTACCGCTATTACTACTTTGTCTTGTACTTTACGCGTCTTTCAATTCATATCCTGGGGTCAGCATCAATCCAATCGATGAGATCCGGGGTATATCGCTTGCCAATGCAAGCGCATTTCTCTTGATCGCCGTAATCCTCGCGTTACATCATCTGGCGCTAATTCCGCAGCTAGTTTGCCTCTCCGCCTGTGTCAGTGCCTCTGTTGTGACACTTGTGATACGAGCAGCCATCCGAAGAATTGGATCACAGTTCCCATGGTGGGGATACCCGGTTGTACTATTCGGAAGCGGCGCCGTGGCTCGCTTGGTTATACGCACACTTCAGAGTCAGTCGCACCTCGGCCTACATCCGGTCGCAGTGATCGCACATCAAATTGACGGCAGAGATATGGACGGTATCCCAGTATACCGATCCGAGGACGTGGGCCGGATCGCCTCCAGTGGCGTAAGACATGCCATCGTTGCTGCGCCGGAATTGTCCCAGTCGGAATTCACGGAGGTAATCGAACGAGGCGGAGATGCCTTTCCCCATCTAATCCTCGTTCCCGATACGGATTCATTCTGGAAGGCTGGATCCTACACACGAGATCTAATGGGATTCCTGGGACTTCAAGTTCGGAACAATTTGATTGATACGGGATCGCGAATTGCCAAGCGGACGATCGATTTGACACTTTCAATCCTGCTCGCGCTTTTCTTGCTTCCGCTCGTCACGATTATTTCGCTTTCAATTGTCATAGAGTCTGGATTTCCCATTTTTTACTTCCAGAAGAGATTGGGTTATCGCGGCCGCACCTTTCATATGTGGAAGTTCAGAACTATGTCGAAGGACTCTGCCGAGCTCCTCAAGAATTGCCTGGAAAGTGACATCCAGTTGCGCAAAGAGTGGGCCGCTAACCATAAGCTCCGCAACGACCCCCGTATCACCCGGGTAGGCAAGATTTTACGAAAAACGAGCCTGGACGAACTTCCCCAACTGTGGAACGTCATCAAGGGCGATATGAGCCTGGTCGGGCCGCGTCCGATTGTGAACGCCGAAGTGGTGAAGTACCGCGAGAATTACTCCTTATTTGTGAAGACGACTCCAGGGCTTACAGGACTATGGCAGGTATCGGGACGTAACCGCACGACCTATGCGGAACGTGTTGCCTACGACACTTACTACATCCGCAACTGGTCCGTTTGGATGGATATCTATTTATTGGCAAAAACGGTATTTGCGGTTCTCACTGGGGATGGAGCGTATTAAGCTACAAGATTTCGTTCAGTGCCGTCTACTCTGTACTTGTCCAGTGGTGGTTGTTTCTCTTCTCTCTTTGATCTAGCTAACGGCTCAACTACGGTTCAAGGCGGATACTCGAAGATTCGTCGTTAATTCCCAACCTCAAGCGTGTGCATACAATAACCCGGCGATCACTGAAACAGGGAACAGACATGAGACCTGAACAACTGGAAATGATGAGAACTGACGATCTGCCCATCGAACGGTATGCTCGGCAGCAATTGCCAACATTGAGCGATTTCGAGGCTATGCTGTCTCGGTGGCGCTGGCCCATGTTGATTACGTTCGTAATGGTAGTGATCGCGGTCGCCGTATCCGGTGTGTGGATTCCAAAATACGAAGCTCAGATGAAGATCCTGGCTCTGCGTGAGCGCTCGGACGCGATGGTAACCCCCACACCCAACGCCCCCACCCAGTACAGCGGCGGCGAGGTCAGTGAGGAAGACTTGAACTCCGAAGTTGAATTGCTAAACAGCAACGATCTGTTGCGTAAGGTCGTTCTGTCCACCGGGCTTAGCGGACCGCCAGGATCGTCGAATGAGCCCGAGCCTGAGTTACGAATTGCAAAGGCTGTACGCAAGTTAAGCAAGGATCTCAAAATCGAGCCGATTCGGAAGTCCAACGTAATCTCAGTAAGTTACGATGCCCGCAATCCGAAGATGGCAGAAAGCGTACTTCAGGCGCTGTCCGCAGCTTACATGGAGAAGCATCTCGAAGTACATCGCTCATCGGGCGAATTTAAGTTCTTTGATCAACAAACTGCGCAGTACAAGCAAGAATTGACTCAAGCGCAAGGAAAGCTGACAGACTTTACCAAGGCAACCGGCGCCGTCTCCGCTGAACTCGAGCGCGATGCGGCATTGCGTCGATCCGACGACTTCGACTCCGTGGCCCGCCAAGCCCAGACGACTGTGCTTGAAACCGAACAGCGTATAAGTGCGCTTCAGGCGGAACTGCGCTCCATCAAGCCAAGAATAACGACTGCGGTGCGCAGCGGCGACAATCCTCAGCTTATGGAGCAATTGAAATCTACTCTGCTTAACCTGGAGATCAAACGGACCGAGCTTCTGACTAAATTCAAGCCCACCTATCCGTTGGTGCAGGAGGTCGACGCGCAAATCGCGGATGCGAAGACTGCCATCAGTGGGGAAGAGAGCAAACCAATTCGCGATGTGACCTCCGACCAGAATCCTGATTATCAGTGGGTCCAGACTGAGCTTACCAGAGCTCAAACGGATCTCAGCGGATTGAGGGCGCGCGCGGCTGCCACCGCTGCCGTGGCTGCAAAGTATCACGAACAAGCCGAGCACCTCGATCAAGATATGGTCACGCAGCAGAATCTGCAGCAGGCGGTTCAGACAGAAGACGATGACTATCTCTTGTATCAGCGCAAGCGCGAAGAAGCGCGCATCAGTGACGCTCTCGATCAGGGTGGTTTCCTGAACGTCGTTCTGGCCGAGCCGCCGGTGGTTCCCGCGCTTCCTAAACGGTCGCCGATTTCTGTGGCACTCCTGACCCTGTTGCTGGCCGGGACGTTTAGCCTTTCCACAGCATTCGCGCTCGACTTCATTGATCCGAAAGTTCGTACGCCGGAGGAATTGGATGGCGATTTTGGCATGCCTGTTCCTGCTGCCAGTGGAAATGCGGAGAGTAACGTCACATTGTTGGAATATTTCGGTTTTCGTCAAGAACCATTCGGAGCCACCCCAGACCCGCGATGCATATATCCTAGCCGCACACATCGGGAGGCGCTGGCATCGCTTGACAACGGCCACTTGAGCAACCGTGGCTTTACGGTCTTGATTGCGCCCCCGGGAATGGGGAAGACAACGCTTTTGCTTCGCTTCCTCCACGGCATTCGGGAATCCGCTCGGTGTGTGTTCCTGTTCGATATCGCTGCCGATTGCGAGCCGCGGGAATTTCTCGCCTACATCCTGCGCGATTTCGGCATCACACCCGCTCGCAGCAACTACGAGATGCACCAGCAACTGACCGGGGTTCTGGCCAAGGAAAGCAGGGCAGGGACCAAGGTCGTGATCGTCATTGACGAGGCACAACACTTGTCTGATGCAGTGTTGGAGAGAATTCGACTGCTCGCCAACTTCGAGATATCTCGGGGCAAGCTTATGCAGATCGTCCTCTCAGGACAGCCGTTGCTAGCCGACAACTTGATGCAGGCCTCGCTGATACAACTGCGCCAGCGCGTATCCACCGTCTGTCGCCTTGAACCGCTTTCGCCAGAAGAGACCGCCGCCTACATCGCATTCCGGCTGAAAGAAGCAGGCTATGATGGGCAGCAGCTATTTACCGAGGAAGCTCTCAGAAAGATAGCAGAGGCCAGTGAAGGCATACCCCGGACCATCAATAAACTTTGCTTCGACTCCCTGTCGTTGTGCTGCGCGCTGAAAAGCCGGCAAGTGAATGGCGATATGGTGGCCGACGCGGTTGCGAATTTCGAGTTAATTCCGCGATCAGGGATTTCTGTCGTAACTGAATGCGACTCTGCTCCTGAAGAGTCGTTCGAACTGAAACACGAGGAGCATCCTAAGCGACTGCTCAAGCGATTCCCTGTGGCAGCTACACTAACATTGGCCTTGTGCATGGCCGGCATATTCGGGCTCACCGTACTCAAGACCACTGCGGTCAGCAGAGCGGCCGAGGAGCGGCCCTTGCAGAAGATGACTTGGTCAGCACCGATTGCTGCGCCGGTCGTTGCAGATAGAAGCGGGATCAAGGTAGAAGAGGTCGATAAAACTCCGCAGGCTTTTGAAATCACAGTCCGGCGCGATCAGAGACTTCAAGACATCGCAGTGCAATACCTGGGAGGTTGGGACCTTCAGCGTTTGCACCAAATCCAGGCTCTCAATCCGAAGATGATGGATCCAGGCCATATTGAAGTCGGCCAAAAGATCTGGCTTCCGGGAAACCAGCCCCAAGCCGCAGCGGCAAAAGACGCGCCAGCATCAGTCGCGGGGAGTCTTCCATGAGACAGGACACTTCCGGCAGTATCGAGATCGGAATCGTATGAGCAAGGGCCTAAACACGGAGAAGTCGGTGCAACGGGGTGGTAAATGTTGATGACGCCTTCCGCCGAGACCGAGGCCCCCCCCTCGGCTTCAGTGACTGAGAATTTCAAACCGAAGCTAATTGCGCTGCCTGGACGCACGTTATCGCGCCTCGGCCTGGACTTATCTCCCGAAAAGTCACTCCATCAGGGCGCCGTTTCCCTAGCTGACCAAGCAGTCGCTAGCGCAACGAATTTCTTGACCGGCGTCATCATCGCGCGAGCGTGCACTAAAGAAGAACTTGGCCTGTACATGCTCGGCTTCAGCCTAATTTCATTGATGACCGACTTGCAGACGTCGCTGATTACAACACCTTATATGGTGTATGCCCCGCGCCTTAAGGGAAGGGCGCATGCTCTCTACACTGGGAGCACTCTGCTTCACCAGTTGGCATTTTGCCTTATTGTGATGCTCGGTGTTACGTGCGGCGCTTTCGCAGTTACCAGCGGGATTGGTCCGCGGGCCCTAGGACCGGTTTTGCGAGCATTAGTTCTTGTAATCGCTTTGATCATGCTTCGGGAACATGCTCGTCGAGTGAGTTTCGCTCGCCTGAGGCTTAAAACCGCTTTTAGTTTCGATACTTGCATTGCCGTTGGTCAAATCAGCGGACTCCTCGTTCTTGCCCACTTCGGATTATTATCGGCGAGTCGTGCATTTTGGGTGATTGGACTGGTCTGCGGGATTGCGGTTCTCGGATGGCTGTGGTCGGACAGAGGGTTCTATGAACCCCGCTTAGGCGAATCACTTGCTGATTTCAGAAAGAATTGGACCTTTGGGAAATGGGTCTTCGCCAGCGGCTTGATATGGGCAGTCAGCATGAATCTTTATCCGTGGCTTTTGGCAACCTTTCATGGGGTCGCGTCTGTCGGTATCTGGGCAGCCTGTTTGGGAGTTGTTTCAGTCGGGGGTCCGGTAATGGTAGGGATCCAGAACCTCGCCGGACCGAAAATCGCCCACGTATATGCGGCAAAGGGGCATCAAGCCTTGCATCGATTAGTGCTAAAGATAACGGCTGTTGTCGCCACCCCAATGTCGTTGCTTTGTCTCGTGATGTTTATTTGGGGCGGGCGTCTTGTGACCCTGATGTACGGGCACCAGTATGCAGGCAACCATTTGATCGTCGCGGTCCTGGCGCTGAATCTTCTGGTGTTAGCGGTGGCGTTTCCCTTCTCACGTGCCCTGTTTGCCCTCGACCGTGCCAAGCTGGATTTCCTGGTTAATTTCACTGCTCTATTCATCATGGTCACCCTAGGGCTTTGGTTGGTCCGAGCCTTCGGCCCAGTCGGCGCTGCATTTGGGTTGCTGGGGGCAAACCTCGCTGCGTCGTTAATCAGGGTGATAGTATTTCTGAGGCTTCGAGGCGTCAGCCTCTGTGAGCTAGCGGACGGAGCAAGTCAATGAGGCGCGATATCCTATCGAGCGACGGCGCAGGATTTCAGACTAGAAGCCTCCCCTGGCTCTCGCTGTTGTTTCTCACTGTTGTATTGTTCGTAAATTTTCATGATCTGTCCTATGCGCAAAGAGGTGTCGGAAACTATAACCTATCCGCAGACGATCTTGTCGCAAGCGCAGCTAACGGCTTATTGGTCCGCCGCGTGACGATGTTATCGTTGGGAATCGGCGCCATCATTAGTATCGTCCACCATCGCGCTGGCCAACACTTTCGCTTTCAAGGCGGATTGGCATGGCTTCTAACGAGTTCTGTTGTTTGGACATGCATTAGCCCCATTTGGTCCGACGATGTCTCGCTCACGATTAGGAGGCTGGTGGTCTTTGTTATCCTTGCCATCGTTGCAGTAGCTGTGCTTCAGCGTTTGTTACTCCGCGAAGTTATTGTGTGGACATTGTTCAGCACGGGTAGTTATCTACTGATTGGAATTGTTGCGGAAATGTCTGCCGGTACCTTTCGGCCCTTTGTAGACGGCTATCGCTTCGCAGGGAGTCTGCATCCCAACAGTCAAGGAATCGAATGCGGACTTCTCGCGCTCTCGGCAATGGCTTGCGCTGACCTATATAAGCGATGGCGGGTGCTTTTTGGAACATGCGCGTGTTTCGGCTGTGCCTTCCTGATGCTTACGGGATCGAGGACAGCGCTCGCCGCCACCGCGTGCGCTGTTGTTGCATATCTTATTGCGGTGCATTCCGTTAGACCGAAAATCGTTATGATGGTTAGTCTCGGTATCGTTACCTGCGTTCTTATCGCGGCGGTCAGTGGGGGGACGATTTCAGGACTGAAAAGCGCGGCTCTTCTCGGAAGAGATGACCCTGACAGCATCGACTCATTCACCGGTCGTACCCTGATTTGGGAAGATATCAGCCCTTACATTAGCCAGCGTCCCATCCTAGGCTACGGCTACGGAGGATTCTGGACTCCAAGCCGAACTGGCCTGATCTCGGACGAGGAAGGGCAGGGCGTTCCAAATGGTCACTCAGCATACCTCGACTATCTTCTTGCCCTCGGCGTCGTCGGAGTACTGACATATTCGCTCTCGCTCCTGACCGGCATTGCACGCGCTTTTCGTCTTCACCGGCTCTCGCGGAACCCTGCCTATGCCTTCTGTGGAGCGTTATTAGCCTATTGCGCTGTGGATGGGCTCCTCGAGTCGGCGACAGTCGAGGGATCAATGCTACTGTTTCTTTGTATGGTGGTGCTGACACAATTGGCGTTTGTGCCTCCACGGCACAATGGTTTAGCAGCTCCTGAGCTAGAGTGGGGCTACACAGGCACTCTAGCTTGCACGAAACACACGGTGCATCAATGGCTAACTTAGTCACCGTCGTAGTGTGCACGTACAACAGGGCCGCCTCGCTTCGCTCTGCGCTAAAATCTCTTGTCGATCTAACGACAGACGGCACGTTTGAGTATGAAATCGTTGTTGTCGACGACGGCTCAACAGATAGCACTCGTGAGAGCGTGCGCTCCATTGCGGACGAGACGTGCATCGACGTCCGCTACGCCCGTGGAGATCATTCTGGCGTAGCGGCCGCCCGCAACTTCGGTATCATCAATGCGCGCGGAGATTGGGTAGCCTTTTTCGATGATGATCAACTGGCAACCCCAGAATGGCTGTTAAGCCTTATGCGGGTCGCCAAAGCCACCAACGCAGAGTGCGTTGGCGGACCGTATCTGCTAATTTTGCCGCCGGAAAACGAGCTTGTTCTGACCTCTTGGCTCCGATCGCTGCTGGGGCAGAACCCGCTGATGCTGGAGGCGCAGCCGCAACATCGAGCGCGGCTTGATCCGCGGCGCGGTGCAATTCCAGGAACCGGCAACGCCTTGGTGCGCAAAGCTCTCTTCGGTCGGATTGGTATGTTCTCGCAGGCATTACATGCGGGCGAGGACCTTGAGTTTTTTTCCAGAGCTCAGCGAAGCGGCGCGAAATTGTCTGTCACCGCTGATGCGATTGTGTATCACGTCATCCCTCCAGAGCGTCTCGCGCCAATTTACCTCCTTACACTCGCTGCACAAAACGGCAGATCAGCGGGTGAGATTGATGCACGCGTCGCAGGAGTTGGCCGGGCGCTCTGGATCGCCGCATTGCGGCTTCTGCACCTGAGCCTTTGGATACTCCCGCGGATGCTCTTTCACTTGGTAATGCGTAATCAAGGTCAGCTTTTGAGTGTCCGATGCGCGGGCCGATACACGGTCCAATATATTACGGCCGTCCGGGATGCAACCTCGCAACAGCTGCTTCGGCCGGCAAGCAACGCGAAAGAAGCCGATGTCTAAGCTCACAGTGCTAATGCCCGTTTACAACGCCGGAAAATATTTAGACGAGTCTGTGCGCTCCATTATCCAGCAAGACTGCCAAGACTTTCAACTGCTTATCGTTGACGACGGGTCAGACGATGGAGCACCTCAGGCTATAGAAGCCTTACAATACTCCAAGGTCACGGTCATGTATCGACCTCGATTGGGCACGGGTGCTGCTTTACAGCATGGTCTTGAACAGTGCCACACCCCATTTCTTGCTCGGATGGATGGGGATGACACCTGTACCCCACAGCGAATAGGCCGTCAGTTACAGTTCCTGGAATCACACCCTGACGTCGGAGCTGTCGGGACTCAATATGAATATTTTGTCGACAAAGGGGTGTCAGTTTCTTCTCAATTCTTGCCCTTGTCGCATGACGCAATTCACAAGGTTCTTTTGAAGGGGTCAATGGGGTTAGTCGCAGCTAGTATGATGTTTCGGACGGAGGATCTCCGCCGATGTGGTGGCTACAAGATTCAGGGTAGGGGCGAAGATTGGGACATGTTCTTGCGGTTGTGTGAAGTAGCCACTGTGGCGAATCTGCCGGAGACACTTTATTGGTGGCGCTTACATCCAGGCAATCTCGATTCCCGACGAATGATTACGGAGAGATTTGCAATTAAATATTCAATAGACTGTGCGAGAGCCAGAGGCGGTCACCGGCCCGAGGAAAGCTTCGAGACTTTTCTTGCGAGGCAGACTTTGACCAGGTACTGGGCCACCGCAATTGAGTCACGAGGCTCCGTGGAGCACAGGAATGCAATCTGCGCCTTCGCGCGCCATCGAAGGCTTCTGGGCTTCTGGCATCTGCTGATTGCCTCCTTACTGTGCCCGTGGCGTGCGGTGAGGCGCATGGCGAGGCACGCGACCGGCCGAATGCAGCACTCGGCACGTTTGAAAAGTGGCGCTCATGAGAGCTACATACGAGATTAACCTCCTCCTTGAGACGGGGGGCGGGGGTACGGCTCGACATGTCTTGGATCTCTATTGGGGTCTCAAACGCAAGGGGCAAAAGGTTAGGCTGATGCTCTCTCTGCAAAGGGCAGATCCCATCTTTCAATTGGAATTGAAAAGTATTGAGCCGAGAGATGTCTATCAGTTGGATCTTTGTCGGCAGCCACGCCTCGGGGATATTGCGGCAATCACGAAGCTGCGTCGCTATCTGCGCGGTCGATCGCAGCCACAGATAGTGCACGCCCACTCAACAAAGGCCGGGGCAGTTGCGTCTATGTTGCAATCGGATCGTACCGCGATCCTCTTTTCACCACATGCCTATCGTGGCATGGATACAACGTTGGGTGGCTGGCGGGGAGCGCTAGTTAGACTGGCAGAGGCCAGTATTAGCAAGAGGTACTGCAAAGTGATCGTAGTATCTCCCGATGAATATAAGTATGCTCGCGAACTTGGGATTCGTGAGGACCGCCTCTGTTTAATTCCAAATGGTGTAAATCTCCAAGAGATAAGAGATGTCGGTCAAAGTGCGAAGAGAACCAGTTCTGACAATGTCTGCGACATAGGCTTTATTGGTCGCCTAGTGCACCAGAAGGACCCGCTGACTTTTTTCAAAGCCCTGAGCGTAATGGCGGCGGATGGGTTCGCTTTTCATGGACATGTAGTAGGCGATGGGCCGCTGCGGCCAATGCTAGAAAAGTATGCGTGCGAAAACGGGATAATGAACAACGTGACGTTTTATGGCACAGTTAAAGCTATTCCTCTGTTAGCTAACTGGGATGTGTTAGTTCACACTAGCATATACGAGTCGTGCCCTTACTCTCTTCTTGAGGGCATCGCTCTCGGAGTGCCAATTGTCGCGGTGACTAACGCAGGTAGTAAAGCCATATTTGGAGAGCGTCTAGAGCTTATCAAGGGTCAACAAATGTACACTCAGATTGCCAGTGCTACGATGCGTATTAATCGAGAGTCATCCGTCCGCGAGCAGATTAGAGCGGTTTACAGACAAATGGAAAAGGAGATTAGCATCGATATAATGATCGAAAATATTGAGGCGGAATACAACGACTTGTGGCGAGACGGAAAGCGAAGTTCAGCTGAATGGGGCAGTTTATGAGCGAGTATCGCTTTGAGCGCACTAAACCCAATCGTTGCAACGTGAGGAACCCCAGGTAGATCTATTCAGGTTGGGCATCGGACGGCGCGCTGTAAACGTGAACCCACTGTACCTGCATATCCAAGGGGCTGACTTGCCCGGGGCACGGGGCGGCCTGGGTGTAAAGCCAGTTACATCCGGTCTGCTCGATCAGGATCAAGAAATAGGGCTGCGACTCGAAGGCAGTGCTACAAGGCGCCGAAGTGGTGCTCAGAGTTCCCATGAGCACGTTATTGAAGTACCACGAGATTGAAGTAGGAGTCGGTGACAGGAAAATTGCTGGGGGCAGTCACGGAGAACGGCTGGCTGGTCAGCTGAATTTGGGTGATTTCGACAGGCGTTGAACTCGAGTTCTGGAAAGAAACGTTCGCTGTAACCGATTGACCAACAGCCACTGCACCGAAAATGACATTGCTGGAAGTCGTTACGAGCGCCTCCGAATTTGTCTTTCCCGCGAAGCCTGCAGTGCAACCGGAAAGCAACAGAGGAAGAGAGCAAAGCGCTAAGATAGTGAGCCTGGATGCGGCCGCAAAGAAGAAGCCGCGGCTTGGAGTGCGGTCTTGACTCGATTGGGGACCGCAGTTCAACCAGGGAAAACAACCCCGAATAGTGCGTGGGGCAAGCGTTCGAAGGAATAGGGCTCGGCGCATACGTCAAACTTTCGTGAGTCCGCCTGGAACTTAAGGGGCCCAGCCCTCCTGAGGTCTTCACTGAAGTGCGTTAAGCTCGGCTGGTGTTGCCCCGTGATTCGGATCGCCAACCTGATACCAAATCCATCGCCATCCGGAGAGAGTCCTTTAGTGGATTCCCGGCGAATGACTCATAAGTAACCAGATCATCTACACTTAAGTTTGAACTTGTGGTAGTGGATGCAAAATCACAAGTTGGTCGTGGCAGAGTTCCACTTAAGTTACTGAATAATTGGCATTTGCGGACGAGCCCCGTGCAAACACATCTCTGGTTTGCCCTTGGATCATCTTCCAGGCGGATGGGGAGGCTGTAGCCCAGGTTCGAATGTCGCCGGTATTAGCCGTTAGCAGATAGAACGGCCCGCATAGGACATAGAAGACCACCAAGGTCTTGATGTCGTATACGGGCTTTTTGCCTGAATCGTGCTCCTTGGAGTGAAGCGTCCCCAAGACCAACTGCTCAAAACCGGCTGGCCACCGCCCACCATACGAACACCCAGATGGGCACGCAAAGAACGACACCCAGGAGCACTCCCCGCGCGAAGCGAATCCGATCCGGACGCGGCAGCAAGCTGGGAATCCGTTCGCGTTCTTCCGAAATCACCAAGAACGGCAGGGATGACCCAAAAGAGCCCTCACTGCGCGTCTGCCTCGTCCTTTGCATCGCACCACGCTCAATGAGGATGGGTCTAGCAATTGAATGTCCATCCAAGTTTTCCACAATTAAGAGGCGGCTAATCTTTCCTCATCCAAATTGTGTACCTCTTCCTGTACGCCTCTTTCGCTGTGAGTTTTGATCACTTTGCGCCATCGGGATGGATTCAGGTCAGGCCGTATCACCGACCGATGAGCAATGGTTGTGACCGCAGCTCGACCCTTCCTCGAACGAATTTCAGCGGATGCGACTTACCCTCCGGCCAGAGTCACAGCCGCCATCGGGCGTGGCGGCGACGGTGGAAAGGTATCGAAGGGATTCGCCGCTCATGGATCGCGGCCGCGGAATTTGGGTCGTGGGTATCTAGTTCGCAAGCTGAGCGAGCTGGGTTTGTCTCGGCGGGAGTCAGTGCGGATCGTCAACGCGAGTTGGACGAAGCGGGAGTTCGGGAGTTGGACCCGCCTGATGCTGGCCGCGGTGCTGCGGCTGGGCGATTCCTGGCTGCCTCGCATGTTTCAACTCTGCGCGCGAGCCCAGGAGAAGCCATAAACAGCGGCTGGCTGGGGCCTCCCGCGGGAGGCCCTGGCCAGCATTACTCATAACCGGATATGCTCACCTCTGGTTAGAGAGGAGGTGAGTCCGATCAAGCCTGAAGAAGGAAAGGTCAAACGCATGAACCTGAACGTCCCTCTAGAGCTACACAGCAGTTTCAAGGCAACGACGGCTGCTCGCGGCCTGAACATGACCGACGTGCTGATGGAGTTCATCAAGAGCTATGTCGCCAAACACGCCACGAAGCCCAAGGGACGGCGCAAGTGAAGCGCGCCGCCCTGTACCTGCGCGTAAGCAGCGTCGATCAGCATCCGAAACCCAGCTCTATGACCTGCGCCAGATGGCCGCCCATCGCGGCCTGGAGATCGTCGCCGAGTTCACCGACCGGATCAGCGGAGCGAAAGCCCGCCGGCCCGGGCTCGACGAGTTGATGCGCGACGCCCGCCGCGGCCGCTTCGATGTCGTCCTGGTCTGGCATCAGATAGGATCGTCCGCTCAACTCGCCATTTTTTAGAAGTACTGGACGAGCTGAACCACCCGGACATCGAGTACGTCAGCTTCCGCGAGCAGATCGACACCGGCGGCCCGCTGGGCCGGGCCATCGTGGTCATCATCGGCGCCATCGCCGAACTCGAACGCAACCTGATCGTCGAGCGGGTGCGCGCCGGCATGCGCCGCGCCGGCCCGGAGGGCCGATCCGTCGGCCGGCCGGCTCTTGCTCTCGATCGCGAAGCTATCCTCGGAGAACGCCCTCGCCGGCAAAGCCTCGGCCAGATCGCCAAGGCGTGCCGCATCAGCCGCGCCACTGTGGACCGGGTTCTCCGTAAAGAAATGACCACTGAACAGGGCGTGTCAAAAGGGTGCTGAAAACACCTTCGCTAAGCTGCACAAACTAATCGGCCGGCTCTCCCCGATTCGGCCGTTCCATAAGGCATAGCTTGGGAAACACCGACTAGGAGCTAGCCATGCGACTTGTTAGGCCGGTAATCCGCGCGTAGCAACCGAAAGGAGGTGGTCCGCCACGCGCCGGCCTGCCTCCTGGTTTGCTTTGCGCCGGGTTTTGCCTTGACGCGTAAACCAGAGATGATACGGATCCAGGTTGGGCCTAGCGAAACCGGCTCACAGGCGGTGCGACTGGACGAATGAGGAAGCTTTGGTTTGGTTCATAGCCCATTGTCGATCGGGCGCGGAACCCCATCCCCGACCCTTGAGCCTCTTCAGGACGGATTCTCCTCCGTGAAGCGCGCTGACTGAGTGCATTGGACGCCCATCTATTCGCACCACGTGACCCTCGGTGCTCTCGGCTGGTTGGCGGATCGCGCGATTTGATCCTTTTGGTCTACTGGCCAATCTACAGGCCCCGGTGCTAGTGTTCCTGTGTGCAGAATCCTGGCGCGGTTCAGCACGTTTCCCCCCGTCTCATTTTCGCCAGTTCCAAAGGAACCGCGCCCGGGCAGCACAGGAGGTTCTCTACATGGCTACTCTGTCTGTTGACTCCCATCTCAGCACGCGTACCGCCAACTTTGTGAACAGCGATCACAGGATGCTCATTGACGGCCGCTTCGTCGCGGCGGCGTCCGGCAAAACATTCCCGGTTTACAATCCCGCAACTGGCGAAGTCATCACGCACGTTCCAGAGGCCGAAGCCGAGGACGTCAACCGCGCCGTAATGGCGGCGCGGCGCGCTTTTGACGAAGGTCCCTGGCCGCGCATGTCGCCGTCGCAGCGGGGTCGCGTGCTTTGGAAGATCGCCGATCTTGTGGAAGCACATCTGGAGGAATTCGCCGAGCTGGAATCGCTCGATAACGGCAAGCCCGTCTCGGTGGCACGTGTGGCCGATGTGCCGCTTACAGTGGACATGTTCCGCTATATGGGCGGTTGGGCAACCAAGATTTCCGGCAAGACTTTGCCTCTCTCGGCCGGATACGACTTCCACTCCTACACGCTTCGAGAGCCCATCGGTGTGGTGGCGCAAATCATCCCGTGGAACTTTCCGCTCCTGATGGCCGCGTGGAAACTGGCGCCGGCGCTGGCTTGCGGCTGCACGATCGTGCTGAAGGTGGCCGAGCAGACGCCGCTTTCCGGGCTGCGGCTCGCGCAGATTTTGCATGAAGCTGGATTGCCGGACGGCGTAGTCAACGTGATTACCGGGTACGGTGAAGGAGCTGGCGCGCCGCTGGCCGCTCACGAGATGGTCGATAAGGTAGCTTTTACCGGATCAACCGAAGTGGGCAAGCTCATCGTGAAAGCTGCGGCCGGAAATCTGAAGAAGGTGACGCTGGAACTGGGTGGAAAATCACCCGTCGTGGTCTTCCCGGACGCGAAAATCGATAGCGCAATTCAGGGGACAGCCAGCGCCATCTTTTTCAATCACGGGCAGTGCTGCTGTGCCGGCTCCCGCCTCTACGTGCACGAGAAGGTCTTCGACGAAGTTGTGGACGGCGTAAGCCGCGTGGCCAATGAAATCAAGCTCGCACCGGGAATGGATCCATCATGCCAGATGGGCCCGCTTGTCTCGGACGAGCAGTATCGCCGCGTCGTCGGCTACATCGAATCGGGAATCGAGGAGGGTGCGAAAGTCGCAGCGGGAGGCCCCATCTCCGGCGTGGATCGAGGCTGGTTTGTGCGTCCCACCGTGCTGACAAATACGAACCCGCGCATGAAGGTCGTTCAAGAAGAGATCTTCGGGCCCGTGGTGTGCGCGGTTCCCTTTTCCGACAGGGAAATGGACGCGATCATTAAGCGAGCCAACGACACCATCTATGGTCTGGCAGCCAGCGTGTGGACGCAGAACCTGAGCCTCGCCCACAAGGTGGCCCGGGGCCTACGTGCCGGCACCGTTTGGGTCAACTGCCACAACGTCTTCGACGCATCTCTACCTTTCGGCGGATACAAGCAATCAGGCTGGGGTCGCGAGATGGGCGAAGAAGTCCTGAACAATTATCTGCAGACCAAGGCGGTAACTGTCGCTCTCTGATTCGGCACAAGGCCCCTGCTCCCGCGAACCGTTCCGGGAGCAGGGGTGCTGTTACTCGATTGCGGAGTATATCCCCACTGCCGAAGCGACGCAGCTACCAGGGACGCGATTCGAGCATCTGGCAGCAGCTGCTCCTTCCGTAACTGGTGCCCAAACCTATAGGTCGCGGAGCAACGTAGGAGCAGCATAATGGACCACTCGATGCGGGCGGAACAGGAAGATGGAAGACAAGAGCGGAAGGCCTTGATGAACTCCATCAGCACATCGGTCATGTTCAGGCCGCGAGCAGCCGTCGTTGCCTTGAAACTGCTGTGCAGCTGCAGAGGGACGTTCAGGTTCATGCGTTTGACCTTTCCTTCTTCAGGCTTGATCGGACTCACCTCCTCTCTATCCTGAGGTGAGCATATCCGGTTATGAGTAATGCTGGCCAGGGCCTCCAGGAGAGGCCCTGCCAGCCGATGTTTATAGCTTCTCCTGGGCGCGTGCGCAGAGTTGAAACATGCGAGGCAGCCAGGAATCGCCCAAGCCGCAGCGCCGCGGCCAGCATCAGCACCTGCTCGACGGCATCCGGCGCCTGGCCGGCCTCGATGGCCTCCCACTCCGCCGGCTTCAGGTCAGCCGATGGCGTCAGCTCCGCGAGGGGCCGGCCGTCCATCTCGCGGCAGTGGCTGATGAGCTTGCCGAAGATCTGGCCGCAGTGCGTGGGATCGGCGTTGGTGGGACGGAAGGCAGGGAGGCGGCGCGGAGACATATTACTCTTATGAGCATCACTCCTGAAAAGGCGCCCCGTCAAGAGGGACTGCCTGGATTTATACATCATGAGTATGTACTCATCACAGCTCCCAGCCAAAGCGCCAGGACCTCATCGCCCAGTGGCAGCTCCAGCGAGAGAAGATCCGCGAGGCCGAAGGCAAGAAGCCAGAAGATCCAGGCTCCGGGGGCCGTCCTCGACCAGTTGGCTCCAGTTACGAAACACCTTTCCGGCCCCGGCCCTTACTGCTCCGGCGGCGCCGGCCCTCCGCTACACCCGCCCCATCAACCGGGTTCAACAGCCGCTTGCCAGCCTCGTCTACCTGCCACTCGACCGTGTACGGCCGGCCCTTGGCCAGCCACCACGCGATCGTGTGCTTCGCAAGCATGCTGCGGCTGATGGAGGGTTTGCCGCTGCCCGCCGTGTAGGTTTGGCAGCGCGGGCCAAGCCAATCTGGAGGAGGGGAGTCGACGGGGGAGGTGTCTGTGAAATGGATTTCAAATCAGGCAAGTCACGGCTTTTTGGCCTGGGCAGAGGACCTGCGGGGACGACAAGTCCTCGCCGTTGGAACGCAATGGGAAAAAGGTTGCGAGCCGGGCACTCGGACGTATATTCTGCCCCAGCCGGAAAAAGCAAAATTGAAATCCCGGTTGATCCGCTGATCCATGGCAACCCACCCCGCACAGGGCAGTTTCCCCCCACGAAAGCCCACGGCAGACAAAGAGGTCACACATGAGAAAGTCCCTGAAGGGCCTTGGCATCCTCGCCGCCACCCTGGTCCTCATCCTCGCGATTTTTGTCGGCCTTTTCTTCTTGCGCTTTCCCCACGTTGCACCCGCGCCCACAGGCACCTTCGATCGCTCTGCCCAGCGCATTGAGCGCGGCCGCTACCTCGCCAATCACGTCTCCGTCTGCATCGATTGTCACTCCACCCGCGACTGGACCCTCTTCTCCGGACCCATCCAACCCGGCACGGAAGGCCGTGGCGGGGAGCTCTTCGACCAGAAGGACGGCTTCCCCGGCGCCTTCTACGCAGCCAACATTACGCCCACCGGCATCGGTACCTGGTCCGACGGAGAAATCCTGCGCACCATCACCAGCGGCGTCACCCCCACCGGCCGCGCCATGTTTCCCGTAATGCCTTACACCAGCTACCGGCGTCTCAGCGAAGAAGATGCCGAGTCCATCGTGGCTTACCTGCGAACTCTCAAGCCCATCGACGGCTCCTATCCCGCGGCCCATCTCGACTTCCCCATGAACCTGATCGTCCGCACCATCCCGCAGCCGTACGCCCCCAGCCCCGCTCCCGACAAAAGCAACACCGTTGCCTACGGCAAATACCTGACCACGATTGCCGGATGCGCCGAGTGCCACACACCGCGCGTGAAGGGCTCTCCCGTCCCTGGAATGGAGTTTGCCGGCGGCATGGACTTCACGTTGCCCCTCGGTGGCGTAGTCCACTCCGCCAACATCACCCCCGACCAGAAAACCGGAATCGGCGCATGGTCCCGCGACGCCTTCATCTCCCGCTTTCAAAATTTCAGGCCCGGCCAACCCCAGCCCAAGGTCGCCCCCGGAGAGTCCAACACCGTCATGCCCTGGACCATGTATGCCGGCATGACCGACCAGGACCTCGGCGCAATCTACGACTACCTCCGCACCGTAAAGCCCATCCCGCACGAGGTGAATCTCTTTTAGCTCCGCCGCCCCTTCAGCTTTCGCAACGATTGCTCTGGTGCCTCCGCCCCGCGCCGACGCAATTCAGCCACTGTACCCCCGTGTTCAACCCTATTGAGTTGCGTGCTTGCCCTGAACATCAGCGACAGCTTTCTGTGTTATCTGACGATGACTTGTCTTGCCGCGTTTGTGGGTGCAGCCGCCAGCCAGTTGAATGAGTCCGGAGCGAGATAGGTGTTGCCCGCCGGGTTCCACCCTATTCCTTGACAGCGCATGGCGAGCGGGAGCAACATTTGGGGCAACTCAGGATCCTTCAAAAGTGCTGCTCCCAGACCTCAGGCTGGGCTTACAGCTGCTTGTGCGTGGGCCGCTAGGCACACTGTTATTCATTAAGGAGAAAACACCATGAGGCGCTATCTTACTATTGCTGCTTTCGTCGCTCTCGTTCTGTGTACGTGCCTGGTAAGCGGCGCCCGGCCACTGGAGAACGCCGGGCCCCTTGACCTGCGTGTGGAGAACCTGAAGAACCCGCTCGGACTGGACGAGTCTGTACCACGCTTTTCATGGGTGTTGCGCGATCCAACCTACAATGCCAAGCAGACTGCGTATGAAGTTGTGGTTGCGCGTGATCCCGAGCAATTAGTGGCGGGGCAAAAGGCGCTCTGGCGAAGCGGGCGTGTTGCCTCTTCGCAGTCGTTGAACGTGCGATATGGAGGACCGGCGCTTGAAGCAGCGACTCGCTACTACTGGCAAGTGAAAGTTTGGGATGCAGAAGGCCAGCCTTACGCGGTCAGTCAGGTTTCCTGGTGGGAGACCGGTTTGATGAAACAAGCTTCCTGGAAGGCTTCCTGGATCGGCTACGAAACCGCCGAGGAGTCTGCCGTCCGGCACGCAAAAGCCCAGTGGATTGCGAGCTCGGATTCACCAGTGCATAGTTCGGGTGAGATTCCTGAGGAGCGCATCGCTTTCCGCCTCGGCGTTGAAGTCAATAAATCTGTGCGCAGCGCTACTCTCTACGCTACGGCTCAGGACACTGTGGGGGCATGGGTAAATGGCGTGCAAGTGCTCACAGAGCAGCCCCTTCCTGCATGGAAGCAGATGCCGTGGAAAAAGTTTGTGCGCGCAGATGTGACTACGGACTTGAAACAGGGATCGAACAGTCTAGCCATCGAGGCGCTCCGCTACGTTATCAATCCTGGTGGACACGTAGGTGCGGATCCGACGCCGATGATCTCAACGCTTTACGTGGAATACGAGGATGGGTCTTCGGCTACGTTCAGTACCGGTCCGCAATGGAAGGTATCGGTTAATCCGAATACAGGTTGGCAGCAGGAGGGCTTCGACGACTCGGGATGGAAGAAGGCAATTGTTCCCGAATTGCATTACAACGGATTCAATGCCCCGCCGGGGAATCCCTGGATTCCGGATTCAGTCAAGGCACTTCGGCACACATTCGAAGTCGTGTCTCCTGTTCGCTCCGCACGTTTGTACGCTACGGCTTTGGGGACTTACGAACTCTATCTGAACGGCAAGCCTGTCAGCGAGGACTTTTTCGCTCCTGGATGGACGGACTACCGTGAACATGTCTACTACCAGACGTATGATGTTACGTCATTGGTGGCCAAGGGAAAGAACGCAATATCTGCACTACTCGCGCCAGGGTGGTATTCGACATCGCTTGAGTGGTTCCAGCAACCGAACAACTACGGCGTTACGCCGCCGGCGCTGCGTGCGCAATTGCGAATTGAGCATGCCGATGGCACCGTGGAATGGGTTTTAACCGGATCAGATTGGCAAGCGAATAGCTCTGAGATTCTCAGCTCAGAGCTTTACGATGGCGAGGCACAGGATGCCCGCCGGGCAGAATCCGGATGGCAGACAGCGGATTTCGCTGGAAAAGACTGGCACAATTCGCTCGTCGTCGAACCGAAACCTCTCACCATCGAGGCTCAAGATTTCCAGCCGATTCGCGCTGAACGCACGCTGACGGCGATATCCATGACGGAACCACAAAAGGGCGTCTACGTCTACGACCTTGGGCAGAATCTGGCCGGCATTGAACGGCTGGAGGTGAATGGAACCACTGGCACCACATTGCGTGCACGCTTTGCTGAAATTGTGAACGACGACGGCACAATCTATACGGACAACCTCCGCACAGCCAAGGCCACCGACTACTTCACGCTGAAAGGCGGGGAGCAGGTTCTGGAACCAAAATTTACCTTTCATGGCTTTCGCTATATTGAGATTACGGGCGTTCCAGCAGCGCTGCCAATAGAGTCCGTATCCGCAGTTGTTTTGCACAGTGCCGCACCTTTTACCGTGGAGTTGAAGACCGGCAGCACTATGGTTAACAAGCTATGGAGCAACATACTTTGGTCGCAGCGCTCGAACTTTCTCAGCGTGCCAACGGATTGCCCGCAGCGCGACGAGCGACTGGGCTGGACGGGCGATTCAGAGGTCTTCTGGCGCACGGCAACCTACAATATGGATCTAGCCGCATTTTCGCGCAAGTTCGCTGGCGACTTGCGCGGCACTC
The DNA here is from genome assembly GCA_963725975.1 of uncultured Acidobacteriaceae bacterium. Lineage (GTDB taxonomy): Bacteria > Acidobacteriota > Terriglobia > Terriglobales > Acidobacteriaceae > Telmatobacter. The sequence goes on from CAVSBA010000006.1 coordinate 258,530, forward strand.
AGGCAACTACTCCGTTTTACGGCATCTACGCACCAGGCACGGCGCGGTCTGACAGCAGCAGCGGCGCCGCATGGAGCGATGCAGGTGTGCTGGTTCCATGGACCTCTTGGCTCCAGTACGGCGACACAAAAATAATCGACGAAAACTGGGCGGCAATGGAGAAATATCTTGCAGCCATTGAGGAGGCGAACCCAGACGGTCTTTGGAAGAACAAGAACGGTGTCCCTTGGGGCGACTGGCTTTCGCCCGAGGGCAGGACGAACTTCACCCTCATCTCGACGGCTTACTGGGCCTACGATGTAACAGCCATGGAGCAAATGGCCCATGCCACCGGCCGCACGGCGGACGAGAAGAAGTATGGCCTGCTCTTCGAGAAGATTCGGGCTGCATTCCAAAAGCGCTTTGTACGCGAAGACGGTTTTGTGGCAGGCGCCGATAACTCGCCCGACGATACTTTCGGGCAGATCAACAACCCCAATGCGAGGAGCGTGGGCGGCGATACGCAGACCGGTTATGTGCTTGCTTTACATATGAACCTGCTACCGGATCAACTGCGCGAAAAGGCAATTCAGCGCCTCATCGGCAAGATAGAGGCTAATCATGGTTTGCTGGGAACCGGATTTCTCGGCTCGCCGCTTCTTGTCGATGAGCTCACGAAGTCAGGACACGCAGATCTGGTCTACAAGCTCTTGCTAAACACGAAGTATCCCTCCTGGGGCTATATGGTCGACCATGGCGCCACGACCATGTGGGAGCGCTGGAACGGCGACCAGATGAAGTCCGATCCCGCCATGAATTCATTCAATCACTATAGCTATGGCGCGGTTGCCGGCTGGATATATCGCTATTCAGCGGGCGTGGACACAGCCGCGAGCGATGCGGGCTTCCACACTATTCTGCTGCATCCAACCTTCAGCTCGCTGCTCGGTAGCGTGGACTTCAAGTACTTGTCGCCCTACGGGACCATCCGCTCGAATTGGACGGTAAAGGGAGAAACTGCGGAGTGGAATCTCACATTACCGGCTAATACCAAAGGATGGCTGCCAACAGATGCGCCCGCAAAATACACGTTCCATGTTATTGGCTCTGGAGCAAACAAAGTGATTACACCAACCACGATCAACGGACAGACCGGGTTTGAACTTGAACCAGGATCATACTCAGTCGCTGTGGCTCTCAATTAAGCTAGCCCGAACCGTCCGCGATCGCCTCTTTTCCGAAATCTTTCCCGGCCGGTCGGAGGTTCCCAAGACCCTCATCTTCGCCAACGACGACAGCCACGCCGACGACAACGTCAAGATCGTCGGCGTGGAATTCGGCAAGGGCAATGACTTTTGCCTGACGATCACCTACCGCACAGGCGCCGACAAGTACCGCGTCAAAAAGGCCGACAAGGATGGCAGCGAGTAGGAAGCCGATGAGTGGATCTCCACGAGCATCTGAAAAAAGTGGTCTCGGTGGCGTTCCGGGAAGAGCAGGACAATAAAGATGCACAACAACTATTAGAAATGACTGTCAGCCTGTTTCAAAAGGCCCGCTGCACCTATTTGTCGTTTGTTGGTACCCGCCTATTTTACGGAACGGTCGCGATGGGGATTCCCGCCGGTGGGAACTGGGTCCGCCAGGTCGAAATTACGCTGCCTCCGTTCTCGGCTCCTCCTGCGATAACCGCAACCGTCCAGAGCCCAAAAAGTCCTGGCGAAGCCTTCGTGATCTATAACATCACAGTGGTTCAAGACCCCGCGCAAACGGTGATCAAGCTTTCAGCTACGAACGTGGAATGCAGAGTGCCCTCGGATCTTCCGTATTTGTGCAGCTACGTGGTGGTCGGACTGGCCTAGCGGTTCAGGCTTGCCGGGATCTTCATGTGAATCGCGTAACGTCTGACACGGGAGCAAGCCCCGGAAATTACGCTCGAGTCTCTCCGCAGTCGCGGGTGGCTGCGCGTTCGCTCCTTGCGGCCACGAGAGCCGTGCAAGGCGAAGGTAGCGGAGGCCCTGACGATACCCGGAACCCGGCAATCGGCCACTTTGCCCGAAACGTGCAAAATACTATCAAGTTATTTAGATTGGTGCCGGGAGGGGGGGTCGAACCCCCATGGCCGCAAGGGCCGGCGGATTTTGAGTCCTTTTTTGCCCCCAGTAATGACAGGCTCTTGCCGCGTATATGCTTGATTCTTCAATCTCCGGGTGTGCATGGTAGTGCAGAGAAATGCACCGATAGCCGCGCTGACTCATTCCTATTTGACTGGTCACGATCCTGATCCATGGATTTGTCGGGAGCGTGGGCCGCTTCGCAACTTCCAACCAGGCACTCCAAATGGTAGGTCAATTTCTGAGCGATCGCGAATAGGAAGAAGAAAATGCCAGGACCTCTTTCAGGAATGCCCCATGTACAAGATCGGGGCCACCTGAGCCGCTTCAAGAAAGTGCCAATCTGCAGTGAGCATGTTGACCTCCTCGCCATCGCAGAGTTCAACTCCGGAGATTCCTTCACCTCAACAAAGCCTCAATGGTTACGCATTACTGAAGCTTCACCACTCCACAATGACTCCTAATAAGCTTCACTCTACGGGCCTATGGCGTCACTTCGGCCTGCCCAAGTACCCCCCAAAAGAGCAGGCCCCAAGATCTCTCCAAAAGCAGTTTGGTGAAATCGACTTCTCGCGAATAGCCATTGTGAGAGGAAATAGATCATCTTCAAAGGTATGCGAAGAAGTAGTCCTCAGCCGCAGCAAGCATAAGCATCAGTAACCTAGATGTCGAAGGGCCATCTGCGCAGTCCGCTTGAGTTCGGTCTTTGTAGAACCATTTGCTGCCTGGATGGAAAGGCCGGCAAGGATCGAGGAGAGATAGCGGGTATAGTCGCCCACATTGACGTCCTTGGGCAGTTCTCCGCTTTTCTTCGCCTTCAGAAAGCGATCCTTCATCTCCACTTCATTCTGTCTCCGTATCTCCGCCATCAGATCTCTCGCGGGGGCAGCGTCTACACCGCCGCCCATCGCTCCAGCCAGGGTCATACATGTCGGGGGGTGGCCAGCCGCGGTGAGGAACGCAACCGTGTTGTCGAAGAGCGCACGAACAACTTTTTCGAGAGTCGGTGCCTTCAGCGCCTCCGTTGCGTACTGTGCACGAGTTTCCATATAGCGCTTTACCGCGAGCTGGAACAAGGCGTGCTTGTCACCGAACGCCGCATAGATGCTTGAGGGGTTCAGGCCCATCGCTTGCGTAAGGGACGTCATGCAAGCGCCTTCAAATCCTCGCTCCCAAAAGAGCAGCATCGCAGCCTCAAGCGCCGCGTCTTTATCGAAGCTGATCGGTCGTCCCGTCTTTCCGTTTCCGGTTCTCATACCTTTGCTCGCCTCTCTTGATATTAGAGCTCACAATTGTGAATCCGATGCAAGAATCGCAACATCTGTAACAAGCGTTCCGCATGTGTGCGGACTACAGAAAGTCTTAGGAGAAAACTTTGGGGCATGTCGAAGAACAGCGAACCAGCCATTTCAGTTTCCCGTATGGACGAGACCCATGAAGCTTGCCTCCATTTCGGCGTTGCTAGGCGTCATCAAAGTCGGCAATAGCGGAATCGGCTCAGCGACCGCAAACCCCGCCTTGAAAGACGGGACTTTGTCCTCATCGCGGTGCGATGGTAGACGGAACTGGACAAACGGGTGTCCGTGATTGGCAAGAGCGTCACTGGCATCACAAAAGATCCTTCGAGGCCCGAAGGCGTAGGCCGTATTTCCGCGGCGTTCAAGATCGGGATGTTTCGTCTGCGTCGTAATCGAATGCGAGCTTGGCAGATCAAGGTCCAATTGGCAATCTCACGCCCACTCTTCGACAGAGCATTCAATCACCAAATAACCGTCGCAATATCAGAAAGGAAAACCGTCAAATGGCTAACTATCTTGTAACTGGCGTGACCGGCAGACTTGGTCGCCCTACGCTGGAAGCTCTTCTGAAAAAGGTTCCCGCGAAAGATGTCTCTGTTTTAGTGCGTGACCCTGCAAAGGCGGCGGCCCTTGCAGAGCGTGGGATCAAGATCATTAAGGGCGATTACTTTGATTTCGAAGTATTGGTAGAAGCGTTTTCAGGCATCGACAAACTTCTCCTGATCGGAGCTCCCGGGCTTTCAAACCGTGCTCCACAGCATGCGAATATAATCAAAGCTATCGAAACAGCGCGCCCAGGGCACGTGGTTTATGTGAGTTTCTACCATAAGGACGGTTCCGCGATCAAACTATCCGAAGTAACTGATGTCGAGATCAAGAGTGAGAAAGACCTCGCTAACTCCGGCGTTTCCTACACGATTGTCAGAAACCCGCTCTATGCTCAGATGTTTGGGATCTTGCTTGGCGGAAACGTCAAGGAGGACGGGGTTCGCGCCTTCGGACCCGAAGGCCAGACAACCTACGCGGACATCAATGATCTTGGAGAAGCAAACGCCAATCTTCTGACGGAAAGCGGCCACGAGAACAAACTCTATCTTTTGAACTCGGGCGAAACACTCGGGCTCAAAGAGATGGCGGCGCTCTGGAGTGAAGTGTATGGCAAGACCGTACCTTACATCCACGGCACGAAGCAAGAGTTTATCGAAGCTCTTTTAGCAAAGGGCCTTCCCCTCGCAAGAGTTCAGTATCTCGCATCCTTTATCAACGCTGTGGTTGAAGGAGAGTTCTCTGAAACGAGCGACGCGCTGCGTAATATCCTTGGCCGCGAACCAACGAGTCTGAAGGAGTCATTCAGGTTGTTGAGCCTCTGAGTGCAAGCCTAAAAACCCGAAGGCTACGCCCGCATTACATCGGAACTTGAAACTAAAGCCCGAGTAGATATCTCCTCGGGCTACCTACCGTTGGCCGCACCATCAGTCCTGGTAAACGTTGCTCTCGTCAACTTTCGATCAGTCTCCGCTGAAAAGCTCGTCAAACGGAATAAGAGGAACATCATTCAATGCAGAACTTCAAACCGTCACTTTCGCGAATGGTTATCTTGGCGATTCTGATGGCAGGACTCACCGCGGTGCAATGGTGATAGCAACGGGTCGAGGGGGAAGAACGACACGATTCTCATCACGGGCGGGTCAGGCAGTGGTTATCCATCGCATCCTTCACCGTCATTCTGTCGCTTGTCGTTCTTTGAATGTAGGCGCCGCGAACCATCTCGTCCTCTACGCGGCGAGCCCAATCTTCTGCGTCCCTTTTCGTGCGAAATGTCTTGATCGTGGTTGGCCAGCCCGACTTGCGAACGAGCGCTTTCCACGTGGAAGAAGGGGTTTTCGCTATTGTCGCCATATTGCCTCGGAACAGTTCGGAACAGCAGCACTGTACCGTAATTGTACCGAAGGCCGTTTTTGGACGTCATCTCTCCACCGCCAGGAGATGTGTCAACCGGCAATTTAGTCGTGTAAGTGCTTTATTTTGTTATGCTTCAGATCTGATTTATTTGGTGCCGGGAGGGGGGGTCGAACCCCCATGGCCGCAAGGGCCGGCGGATTTTGAGTCCGCTGCGTCTGCCAGTTCCGCCATCCCGGCATATGAAAAGAACTATATCAAAGCGCAATCTGAGCCACTGCTTCGAGGGCTTGGGTTGCGCTCGACTGATTTCCATCTTCTGAAATCGCGCCAACGGCGCTCTGGATGCGACCTGCAGCCGACTGGGCCCATCGCATCGTCAATTTGAATTGTACGATGTCCCATCAGATTGCAACAGTGCGGCAATGGGACGGTCTCGTGAGAGACAACTTTTGGGGGCAAGCCGACTCAGACGTATCGTGGGGAAGGGACGATCAGGCCAAATTTCCCCTCAGGTAAAAGCCGTTCACCCAGAAGTAGCGAGCCCGAATTTCCGCGCCGCTCCAGAGGGCTAAATCTTCGTCCAGTCCAGGATCACCTTGCCCGTCTGTCCGCCGATCATGGCCTCGAAGCCTTCCTCATAGTCCTTGTAGCTGAAGCGGTGGGTGATGACCGGCGTAAGGTCCACACCTGAGGTCACCAGCACCGACATCTTATACCACGTCTCGTACATCTCGCGGCCGTAGATGCCGCGGATCGTCAACATATTAAAGATGACCTTGCGCCAATCGATCTCCATGGGTTTGGGAGGGATGCCGAGCATGGCAATGCGGCCACCGTGGGCCATGTTATCGATCATTTCGACGAAGGCCGCACGGCTGCCGGACATTTCGAGACCTACGTCGAAGCCCTCCTGCATCCCGAGTTGTTTCTGCACGTCGCTTACTGGCGTCTCCCGCGGATCGACAGCAATGGTGGCTCCCATTTGGCGGGCAAGGTTAAGCCGGTAGGGATTCAGGTCAGTGACTGCCACATACCGCGCCCCCGCATGCTTGACGATCGGGATGGCCATGAGGCCGATGGGGCCGGCGCCGGCGATCAGCACGTCCTCGCCGAGGACGGGGAAGGCGAGGGCGGTGTGGACCGCGTTTCCGAATGGATCGAAGATGGCGGCGATCTCCTCGGGCACGCCCGCGTGGTGGCGCCAGATGTTGGTCATGGGGAGCGAAATGTATTCGGCGAAGGCTCCGGGGCGATTGACCCCCACTCCCAAAGTGTGGGCACAGAGGTGGCGGCGGCCGGCGAGGCAGTTGCGGCAGCGTCCGCAGACGACGTGACCCTCGCCCGAGACCAGGTCGCCGATCTTGAAGTCGGCGACATTTGAGCCCACGGCGGCAATTTCGCCTACGAACTCATGGCCAATGACCATGGGAACGGGAATTGATTGCTGGGCCCACTCGTCCCACTGGTAGATGTGGACGTCGGTGCCACATATGCCGGTGCGGCGGACGTGGATGAGAACATCGTTGATGCCGTATTCCGGCTCAGGGACATCTTGCAGCCAAAGGCCGCGCTCGGCGCGCGATTTCACTAAAGCTCGCATGGAGGCTCCTCAGATTCCTCTTCTACGGTACAGCACGGAGCCCTGACGGACCGATTTCTCAGCCTGGGGAGCGAATTGCTGCGGCAGCACGGTCATATCCGGCTCGCAACGGACCACGCTGGAGAATCTCTATTGCGCCACAGGCGGCCCGGGTATAAGATCATCGCGCATTCCGAGGCTTCCGAACTTGTGTTGCGCATCATGGGAAGGGAACATGAGCCTTTACGTCCTGGTGGCAGTTAGGTGAACCATTCCAAACATATCGCCAGACTGATTCTGACCTTCGTCTTGTCAGCCGGGAATGTGCTGGGTGCGCTGAGTCAAGCGCCGTTGCCCGGCCTGAGCTCCAGTGATCTGTGGAAGGCGAACAACGTTCCCTTCTCCTTTATGTACTACGGCAAGGAATCCACACAGTTGCTGCGCACCTGGCACCTATCCGAAGAAGATGCGATAGAGGGACGCGTCCACATTCGCCGCTATTCCTATCAAGATCCAATCACTCGCCTTACCGTCGTGGCTGAGGTCCGGCTCTACCCCGAGTTTCCGGATGCCATCGATTGGGTTCTCAGATTCCGAAATGACGGTATCGCGGATACACCGATTATTGAGAACATCCTGCCTTTGTATTGGAATCTCGGCGCGTCTTCCGGCGACTGCGTCGTCCGCCATGCTCGGGGAAGCTCCGCCAGCGCCGATGATTTCAAACCGATGGAGGAACATCTCAGCCCCGGCGGCAGCGATCATCTTGAATCTCTTGCGGGAGATTCTTCCAACACCAATACACTGCCATTTTTTAATCTGCAAAGCGGCGACCACGGTGTGATCGGAGCCATCGGTTGGACGGGGAACTGGAAAGCCGACTTCACCTATGCTGCGGATGGTAAAACCATCTTGATAGCCAGCGGCATGAAGCGCACGCATCTTCTGCTCCATCCCGGCGAAGAGATTCGCACGCCGCGCATTGTTCTCATGCGCTGGGCCGCAGTCACCTTGCAGGATTCACAAAATCAATGGCGCCGTCTCTTGTTCGCGCATTACGTGCCGCAAGAGCATGGTGGGCCCATGCGCGGGCCGGTTCTCTTCGGCAGTTGGGGTTCCGAGCCAATTGAGGACAAGATCGCGTACATTCAATGGGTTCACAACCACAAAATCCCCGTCGACGTGTATGCCGTCGATGCCGGCTGGTATGGTGACTCGGTCGGGGCGGAAACGGATCCAACCAATCCGTGGTGGAAGAACCGCGGCGATTGGTTTCCCAGCGCCAGGTATTATCCCCACGGCATCAAGCCACTGGGCGACGTGCTGAAAGACGATGGCATCGGCTTTTCTCTGTGGATTGAACCTGAGACGAGCATGCCGGGCAGACAAATTGCGAAACAGCACCCCGACTGGTTTCTTGGCACGAATAAGCCAACGAATGAAGGTGCTTTATTTGCTAACCTTGGCGAGGCCGCGGCGCTCAAAGGAATCACGAAAATGGTGTCCGGCTTCATCACCGATTTCGGGATGACCTGGTATCGCCAGGATTTCAACATCCGGCCAGAGCCCTATTGGGAGACGGCTGATAAGCCCGATCGCATCGGCATGACGGAGATACGTCACATTGAAGGCCTCTATAAATTGTGGGACGATCTGCTCGCTCAGCATCCCGGTCTGCGCATCGATAACTGCGCCAGCGGCGGTCGGCGCCTGGACATTGAGATGATGTCGCGCAGCTTTTCCATTTGGCGCACTGACCATGGTTTTCAAGATACTCTTGCTGAACAGGCACAGACCCAGGCGCTGGCCGATTGGGTGCCTGAAAACATGGGATTCGAAACCTATACCTTGTCCAGCCCGTGGACTGCAACCGGCCCCTACTCCACGCCCAGGAATCTGTATCTCATGCGGCTCGGTTACGACGCGGGATTTGGAGTGGGTCCTGGCGCAGCCGGGGTGAATAACGACGCCTGGATTGCCTGGATTAAACAGGCAATTCGCGAGTACCGGGAAGTACAGCCCTACTTCTACGGAGATTTTTACCCGCTTCTGCCGTATAGCCTGGACGCTGAAACCTGGACCGCATGGCAGTGGAACCGGCCTGAAGACAAAGACGGCTTAGTTATGGTGCTGCGCCGACCGCAGAGCCCATTTACGAGCGTGGAATTGAATCTTCAGCACCTGGATCCGAATGCCTCCTATGATGTGGGGATCCAAAGCGGCTACGACAAAGCTCCGACTGTCGAGATGCTGGGATCGGAATTAGCGCATTTGCAGATTCAACTGCTCGACGCGCCGAGTTCAAAGCTTGTTTTCTATAGGCAAAGATCTAAGTCGACATCGATGGCATCACCGCGACCGGCGTCGCCGAGCCCCTCATACACCAAGGCGAGCGGGTCTAACTCAACCCGCATCCAATACAAAAAGCCGGCGGCGCGAATCACTCCGCAGCCGCCGGCCATCTTGTTCTCGCTATTACTTGAACGTAGCCGCCAGATTCGGCCCAGCCTCGGCGTCTTCAATGACAACCTCGGTATTGAGCTCAACCAGATCTGCCCACCGCGCCGCTCCCAGGTGCAGCGCAGCAGGGTTGTTCGTCTCATACAGCGAAAACCCGCCGGTGCAGTCCACATTATGCCATCGCCCCAGCAGTTTCACGCCTTCAGGCTCTTGTCCTCCAGCGGCAAGAAACTTTTCAGCGGCTGACCTCTTTGACCCATTAATCAAACTCCACGTCGACATGAATTTCATTTCATTCCTCCATGTTGCAGTTTGGGTTTCAACCTCTTCCGCGTTTTGAACTTAGCAACCATTCTGGGCGATGTCAACAAGACAATGCACCTTGCCAATGACTTTCGACCAATACCTCCAAGTCAGGCCCTGAACGGACTGTGAGAAACCTGCGGTATTCTAGAACGCGGCTCGCACCCGCGGGCCCTCTGGGCGTGGGGCAGTACTGTGCCCTTGCTGTTCTGTATATCCCGGCACGGGTCAGTGTGAACGTGCGCTGGACCGAGGAAGGCCAATGTTCATTTTAAGTGGGGATTCCATGAAGACAAGAACCGACAAAGAATTCTGTGTTAATTGCCTTAAGAAGATTGGTACCGTAACTGGGATCGCGATCGCGGCCTTGTTACTCGGTGTCAGTGCGCAAGCGCAGCAGTGGCTCTCCGGGCAGGACTCGCCCGTGCACGATTCTGACCGAATGACCCCGCTAAGCGGGAAAACGATCGTCATCGAGGATGACGACGTGCGCGTAGGTTTCGACGCAGTTTCGGGGGCACTGGTTGAATTCGTCAATAAGCATACCGGGTGGGCGATTCAGCAGTCTCCTGAACTCGCGCAATCCTTTCGCTTGTTCGCACCAACGCCGTCGCGCTCCTATAACCCGGTTCTTGGGTCGAGAAACAAGCTCGCCTCCATCGTTAGATCGCCCGATGGCCGCAGCGTGACACTAACCTGGTCCTCTCTCGAAAGCGAGTATCGGGGACGGTTGGATATAACGCTGGTTGGAAAGGTGTCGATTGCAGGCCCCGAAGTTAAGTTTGAGATGAACCTCAAGAACAACTCAGGCTGGACGATATCCAGCGTCGATTGGCCCATTGTCGGGGCGTTGAGTAAGCCAGAACCTGCATCCTCAATGCAGCGGATGGCATTACAGTATGGATCTGCCGTAGAAATTCCACTTTATCCTGACTTCGAAAACGAGCGTGGATACTACGGCACCAATTATCCCATCCAGATGGGTGAGGGACGGTATACTCTCGTACTGGCCGGAAACCAGGGCTTATATCTCGGGACACACGACACCTCCTCCAGGGAAATGACTCGATATACTTTTGAAGCTGAGCCGGGATACACAAACTCCTTTGACGAACGTCTGGCAGCAGACGGAACAGTAAGTGGCCATACATCGCGTATCGTGGCCTCGATGGAGCATTTCCCCTTCGTGCCCTCGGGCCAATCGATGGATCTGGCACCCATCGTACTCAGCGCATTCCAGGGAGACTGGCATCATGGCGCGGACGTTTATCGACGCTGGCGCGCTACCTGGTTTCACCCGCCAGTTACTCCGCCTTGGGCGGAAGGCGTGAATTCGTGGCAACAAATTCAAATCAATTCGGCGGAAGACGATTTACGCACACCCTATCGCGATCTGCCGCAGAGGGCCGCCCAGGCGGCTGCGGCCGGCGTCAATGCCATTCAACTTGTGGGTTGGAACAGCGGCGGACAGGACCGCGGGAATCCTTCTCACGATACCGACCCGCGGCTGGGCACTTGGAGCGATCTCAAAGAGGCCATTGCCAAGATCCAGGCAATGGGGGTTCGTGTCATTTTGTTTAACAAGTACACCTGGGTCGATACCTCCACGCCAGAATATGAAGGCGGGCTCAAAGACCATGTGGCGCATGACCCCAATGGGTTGCCTTATCTGTTTCACGGCTACGAATATCAGACGCCCGAACAGCTTGCCGACATCAATACCCGCCGTCTGGCGGTAGCCTGCACGCCTGATCCGTTCTGGCAGAACCTCTCGGCCGTGGAATTTCGCAAGAGCATTGCTTTGGGCGCGAGCGGCATTCTTTACGACGAAGTGCAGCACCACGGTGGGGCCAACTACTGCTTCTTTCACAAAGATGGGCAGTTAGTTGCCGAATCGCTCTGGGCTGGAGATTCGATGTTGGGGCAACGATTCCGGGATATTGTCAAAAGCACGGTGGGAGAGCAGAATTTTCTGATGGCAGGAGAAGATCCCTACGATCTGGAGACGCGCTACTATTCACTATCCTACTTTCGCATCACTCCAGGGCACATTCCCACGGACCGCTACGATGCGCCTTTTGTTCCCATCATGATCGCAGTTACAGGTTTTGACGATCGTGAGATGATCAACGAGGCTCTGCGTTATCGCTACATTATTAGTTATGAGCCCTTTAATTTTAAGGGGAACCTTTCCGATTTTCCGCTGACCCTGAGCTATGGTCGCAAGATAGACGCTTTCCGCAGAAGATATCAGGACTATTTGTGGAATGCACAGTTCCGTGATGACCAGGACGCGCGCGTCACGGTTAATGGCAAGCCGTATCTCAGTTTCTCCACCTTTCTCAGGTCTGATGGCAAGCAAGCTGTCGTGGTTGTGAACCCTGGAGGAGCGCCGATCAAGGCAACGGTACGATTGCAAGGTTCCGACCGGACTATTGCTTGGGCGAGCCCCGACGATCCGGAACTACACCCGTTTGCCGGGACGGTAGAAGTTCCGGGCAGTTCCGCTGTGGTGGTCATGGAGCGCTAAAGGGCAGCTGTCTACCCAGCCCCGCTCTTGCTCGGCGCTCTCAAGCCTGCTGGTCGCGGCGCTTGCATCGCTGTTTCCGGCGCTGCGCGCCCGCAAGCGGAACTGGTGCGCGCACTCCGCGAACAAGACTGACGCTGTGGTTAGGACAAGAAGCAGGATTTGGCGGATCGGACCAAATCGGGACTTGACACAGACTGCTTCCGGTGAGTTAATTAATGCATTAGTTAATTGCAACGGTGCGACGATCATGAAAAAGAAATCTATCCGGCGGGCGGGGCGTCCGCTAGCCCGCTCCTCCGGCGATGCGCGCCAACTGCTGCTCAATGCGGCCACGGACTTGTTCTCCGAGCATGGGGTCGCGGCTACCAGTTTTGCCATGATTGCCAAACGCGCCGGGCTGACTCCGGCCATGCTGCACTACTACTTCACGGATCGCGACGCGTTGCTGGATGCGGTGGTGGATGAGCGTCTCGTCAGTCTGCTTGCCTCGGTGTGGGACCCGCTGCAGCCGGGGGGCGCGGCGGGAGAGATGCTGCGCGGCGTCGTGGAGCGCCTGCTGGCGGCCATCGAACGCAATCCCTGGGTGCCCTCCACATGGACGCGGGAAATTCTGAACGACGGCGGGTTGTTGAGGAGCCGGGTGGTGCGCCGTTTGCCGTTCGAGAAGGTGCGCCTGGTGAGCCAGGCCGTAGTCCTTGGCCAGAAAAGCGGGTCGATCGCTGCGGAGATCGATCCTGTGCTTATCGTGTTTTCTGCTATCGGCCTGGTGATGCTGCACATGGCCACACTCAAATTCTTTGCGGAAACCTTTCATCGTCCAGTGCCAGGAAAAGACGCGATCTGCCGCCATATTACCGGGCTGCTGCTGCATGGCCTGGAGCCACATCCATTGGCGGCGCAGAGCAGAGCGCGCGCGAAGAAGCGAGACATGAGGAGGGGATAATTATGGTGCCTCATCGAATTTTCATTCCATCGATAACCGCTGCGCTCCTGCTGTTCGTCACCGGGTGCTCCCACACGCAGACAGGAGTGTACCAGGGATATGTCGAGGGAAAATTCGTCTATGTTGCCTCGTCCCAGAGCGGACGCCTCGATCGGCTCTCCGTTGCGCGTGGCGAAACGGTGGACGCAGGACATGCGCTCTTCGCGCTCGATGAAGAACCCGAGGCTTCGATAGTTCGCCAGGCGCAGCAGGCGCTGCGAACTTCCCAATCGAAGCTGGCCGACTTGAAGACCGGCAAACGGCCGCCGGAGATTGAAGTAACCCGTCAGCAACTGATGCAGGCGCAAGCGGAGAACAAGCAGGCAGACCAGATCCTCTCGAGCGATCAGGCGCAGTTTCGCGCCGGTGGAATTGCGCAGACGGATCTCATCAATGCGCAGGCAGCGGCAGACGAGAGCATTGCAAAAGTGCGGGAGCTTGACGCCGAGCTGGCTGTGGATGCGCTGCCGGCGCGCGAGCAGCAGATCAGGGCGCAAAGCAATCAGGTTGCCGCCGACCGCGCCACGCTGGATGGGGCGGAGTGGCGACTGCAACAGAAAGAGATTTCTTCTCCGCGCCAAGGCCTGGTCTTTGACACGTTGTATCGCCAGGGGGAGTGGGTGGCGGCCGGCAATCCTGTGGTCGAGCTCTTGCCGCCGGAAAACCTCGAGGTGCGCTTCTTCGTACCGGAAATGGTGGTTGGCAAACTGAAGACAGGGGAGGGGATTCGAGTGCATTGCGACGGATGCTCCGGCGCCGTTCCTGCGGTCATCACATTTATATCCCCGCAGAGCGAGTACACGCCCCCGGTCATTTACAGCAACGAGAATCGATCGAAGCTGGTGTTCATAATCATCGCCAAAGCGCCGAAGGAGAAAGCGGCGATGCTGCACCCGGGCCAGCCGGTCGAGGTGACGCTCGAATGACCTTGGCGGCAAATTCCGGCGTTGGTCCGGCGTACGCCATCGACGTGCAGGGACTGAACAAGCACTTCGACGGCAAGCACGTGGTCAAAGATGTTTCGCTGCGCGTACGGAGCGGGGAGATCTTTGGTTTTCTGGGGCCTAACGGCAGCGGCAAAACCACCACCATCCGCATGATGTGCGGCCTGCTCAAGCCGGATTCCGGCAGCGGAACCTGCCTAGGCTACGACATCGTGCGAGAGAGCGCGGAGATCAAGCGCAAAGCGGGCTACATGACGCAGCGGTTCTCGTTCTGGGAGGACCTTACGATCGCGGAAAACCTCGATTTTGTGGCGCGCATGTACGAGATTGCGGACCGGCGGAACGCAGTGCGAGCGGCCCTCGAAGGCCTGGGGCTGGCCGCCAGGGCGCGTCAGCTTGCCGGCACACTATCCGGTGGCTGGAAACAGCGCATGGCCCTGGCTGCCTGCATGCTGCACCAACCGCAACTGCTGCTTCTTGACGAGCCCACGGCGGGCGTCGATCCGCGCGCGCGGCGCGATTTCTGGGACGAAATTCAACGCCTGGCCGCAAGCGGCATCGCGGTGCTGGTCAGTACGCACTATATGGATGAAGCGGTACGCTGCCACAAGCTGGCCTACATCTCGAATGGAAAGCTGCTGGCGCAAGGGTCGGCATCGGAAGTGATTGCAAGCCAGCGGTTGAGCACGTGGGCCATTCACGGGGGTCATCTTACCGCGCTCCAGGAGGAGTTGCGGCAACGGCCAGGCGTGGAACAAACGGTGACCTTCGGCGATGCGCTGCACGTAAGCGGAACTGACGCGGAACTGCTGGAGCGCACGGTTAAGGCGGCAGCAACATCGGAAGGGCGCCGCGCCGAAGAGATCGATACGGATCTCGAAGATGTCTTTATCTATTTAATGGGCCGCGCGGATGAAGCTGGCGGAGGCAAAAAATGAGGCGCCATACCGCGTTCTCGGCAGCGCGCTGGTGGAGCATGGTGCTCAAGGAGTTCATTCAGCTGCGCCGCGATCGCGTAACCTTCGCGATGATCGTGGGTATCCCGATCCTGCAGATGGCGCTATTTGGTTACGCCATCAACACCAATCCCAAGCATCTTGATACCGCCATCATTGACGCCGATTCGAGCGATATGACTCGCAGCTTCATTGCGGCCATGCAAAACTCATCGTACTTCAACATTGTGGAGCAGCTACCCAGCGAAGCCGCCGGGCGCGAGGCCCTGGCGCGTGGCCAGGTGCTTTTCGTACTGAATATTCCGGCGGGATTTACGCGGCAGCTTCTGCGCGGCGAGCGGCCTTCGCTGCTGATTGAGGCTGACGCTACGGATTCAACCGCGACGGGAAGCGCGTTGGCCGCGGTGAACGGCATTGTGCAATCGGTGGTACAGAAACAGATAACCGGGCCGCTGGCTTTTCTCGCGGGTCAGCCGGCGCCGTTTAGTGTGACTGTGCATCCGCTGTATAACCCGGAAAGCATCACCCAGTACAACGTGGTGCCGGCGCTGATGGGGGTTGTTCTCACCCTGACCATGGTGGTGATGACGGGGCTTGCCATCACCCGCGAGCGCGAGCGCGGGACCATGGAGAATCTGCTGGCCATGCCGGCCACACCGTTGGAAGTGATGACCGGCAAACTGGTTCCCTACATCTTTATTGGATTGATCCAGGCCACCATCATTCTGGCGGCCGCGCGATTCGTGTTCCAGGTTCCCTTCTTCGGAAATTTAGGCATCGTTTATGTTTCCGGCTTGCTGTTTATTGCCGCCAACCTTACGGTGGGGATTACGCTTTCATCGCTGGCGCAGAATCAGCTTCAGGCCATGCAGATGGCGGTGTTCTATTTCCTTCCCAACATCCTGCTTTCCGGATTCATGTTCCCCTTTAAAGGCATGCCGGGCTGGGCACAGGTAATCGGAAACCTGCTGCCGCTCACCTATTTCAATCGCCTCATTCGTGGAGTCCTGCTCAAGGGAAACGGATGGGCGGAATCGTGGCCCAGTCTGTGGCCCATGATGGTGTTCACGCTGGCGCTCATGATGGTGGCTGTGGCCACCTATCGCAGAACGCTGGATTGAGGTTGAAAGCCATGCGCATTTGGAAGAACTCGAATCGGGCAGCGGCACTGGCGGGCATGCTGGCCGCTCTGCTGGCGCAGGGATGCACGGTGGGGCCGCGCTATCGTGCGCCTGCGCCACCGGCGCTCACCACCTACACCGCGCAGCCACAGCCGCAGCGAACCGCAAGCAGCGCGGGCGCGGCGGGCGCGGCGCAGACGTTCGATGCGGCCGGCAAGCTTTCCGCGCAATGGTGGACCCTGTTCCATTCGCCGGACCTCGATGGCATGGTGCGGCAGGCGCTGGCTAACAGCCCCACGCTTGCCGAAGCGACTTCCAGACTCACGCAAGCGCAGGAGGAACTGAATGCCCGAACCGGCTCAACAAAATATCCGACCGTGAGCGGCGGCGCCTCGGTCAGCGAAGAGCAAATCGACCTGGCCGCCTATGGCATCCGCTTTCCCAATACGGCGCCATTCACCTCGCTGAACAGTCCGTCTCCGTTCACGTTGCTGAACGGGTCCATCGCGGTATCGTATGCACTCGATCTCTTCGGCGCCAACCGGCGCCTGATTGAAGGCCTGCGCGAGGAACGCGATTACCAGGCGTGGCAGCTTGAGGGAGCGCGGCTGATGCTGGCGGGCAACGTAGTCTCGGCTGCGATCGAGCAGGCGGAGTTGCATGAGCAGATCGATGTTACGCGGCAGATGATTGCGATTGAGGAAAGCGAGCTGAAGATCGCGGAGCGGCGTTACCAGGCGGGAGGCATTGCGGACTACGATGTTCGCAGCCAGCGTACGCTGGTGGCGCAAACGCGGGCACTGCTTCCGGCCCTGGAGGAGCGTCTCGATGCGTTGAACGACCAACTCGCCGTGCTCCTGGGCCAATCTCCGGCGGAAGCGCGCATTCCGGGGCTCTCGCTTGCGAGCCTGCATCTGCCCGACACGCTGCCGCTGAGCCTGCCTTCCGCGCTGGTGCGGCAGCGGCCCGACATTCGCGCCGCGGAAGCCCTGCTGCATCAGGCCAGCGCCAACGTCGGCCGGGCCACCGCGAACCTCTATCCGCAAATCGAATTGTCGGGCGGGGGCGGCGCCGTCGGGACAAGCTTCCTGAACGGCGGAGATATATGGAACGTGGGCGCATCGCTCACGCAGCCCATCTACAACGGGGGCGCATTGCGAGCGGAAAAACGCGAGGCCGAGGCGGCGTATCAGGAAGCCGGCAGCGTCTACCGGCAAACCGTGCTGCAAGCGTTTCAGCAAATCGCGGATACTCTTTACGCGGTCGAGCACGATGCCCAAACCCTGCAGGCGCGGGCTGAAGCCGCCACCGACGCAGAGGCGAGTTACAAGATCGCCTTGCAGCGCTACCGGGCCGGCGGCATCAGCCAGGTTGCCGCGCTTGAAGCCCAACGCCAGCAACTGCAGACAGAGCTGGATCGCACGGCTGCCGCAGCAGCCCGCTACTCCGACTCGGCAACGCTCTTTGAAGCACTGGGTGGCGGCTGGTGGAATGCTGCCTTACCAACCCAACCATGACAAGCCTGCCCGGCGGATCCCGCCGACCTTCTCGAAACGCCAACGTTCGCCACCCGAGAGGAGGGCACGTGGACCCGGTTCGCGCTTAAATCTGCGAACAGGCCAGCGGGCTGAGCACCAGGTTGGTGATGTTCGTGACGATTTGGTCGAAGGCGAAGCGCGGGTTCGACGAGAGCTTCTTCCAGCCGGGATTATCCCTGAACTTATCCCATCCTGCCTCGAGGGCCGCCATATCCGGGAAGGTGAGCATGTAGGTTAGGCAGGGCATGCGCGATCCGATGAGCAGGTCGCCAAAGAATACGGGACTGCAGCCCGACTCCTTGAAGGAATCGAACTCGCCGGAGTGGAACATCTCGACTTTGCGCACGTGCTCGCCGTTGCTGGGGCTCTCGTAGGTGCGCAGTTGGAAGATGCGCTTCTCAGTGGTTCCCGGAGGCGTGAGCTTGGGCCAGCCTTCAAATGCGGCCAGCAGCCAGCTCTCCACGCGCTGAAAAGCCGGCGCCGCGGCGGTTGCATCCCAGAACGGCGCAGCGGCTTTCAGGAACTCGGAATCTTCGGCCAGGCGCAGATCCAGTTCGGCCAGCTCGGCGATGGAAGAGGAGGGAATCAGCAAATAATAGACCGGCGTGTCCTGCCCGAAGGTGAGTTGGAACGCGCCCACCGGACCCATACCCCTGCGGCCGAGTGCTGGAATAAGTGCTCCGGAAAAATAGGAGCTGGTGAGCGCCAACTGCGGGCCTGATTGCAATTGGTAGCGCCGGATCTGGTAGAACTCGCGCGACTGCGCAGTTTGCGCCTCCACCTGACCCGCAATGGCTGTGGCCGACGCCGCAAGAGACGCCGCGAGGAATTCACGCCTTTTCATGATGCCCCTCCGAGGAAAAGTTCATTCTACGGCAGCGGGCTCGAAACGCTGGGGGCTGGGCTTGCTGATTTCACAAGCTGCGGAAAAACCCTGTGTGATGAGTTTTGTAACAAGGGCAGGGCTTTACAGGCTGCGGAAAAACGCTGTGCGATGAGTTTTGTAACAAGGGCACCGCTTCAGCCGGGCCACTAAAGTCTGCAAAACGAACGAGGGCTTTAGCCCCTGCTGCACCCTGACCTGCACATTGCTCAATTTCGCGAGTTTTTCCGCAGCCTCTTCCTCCCGTCCGCTGAAAAACGGAAAAAGATGGGAGATCTGTTCCTCCTACGCCGCGGCGTTCGCCGCCGCGGTCCACGCGCGGTGCTGGCTTTGGGCGACACCCGGGTGGGTCAGCGTTCCGAACCACGTGTTCAGCCCTTCAGCCAGGCCGGAGTCCTGGCGGAGCGCCTCGCGGGCTCCCAGGTTGGCAATGCGCAGCACGTACGGGAATGTCGCATTGGTGAGCGCCAGCGTGGAGGTGTTGGGCACCGCGCCGGGCATATTGGTGACGCAGTAGTGCACCACGCCGTCGACGGTGTAGCTGGGGTTGGAGTGCGAGGTGGGGCGCGCTGTCTCTACGCAGCCGCCCTGGTCGATGGCCACATCCACAATCACCGCGCCTTTCTTCATCTGGGCGACCATCGCCCGCGTCAGCAGTTTGGGGGTTGTGGCGCCGGGAATGAGCACTCCGCCGATGACTAGATCGGCCTCGCGCGAGGCTTGCGCAATGTTGTAGCTGTTCGAGGCCAGCGTATAAAGCCGCCCGCCAAACAGATCGTCGAGTTCGCGCAGCCGGTTCATGTTCACGTCGATCAGCGTGACCTTGGCGCCAAATCCGAGCGCAATCCGCGCTGCATTGGTGCCCACGATGCCGCCGCCCAAAATCGTAACGTGGGCCGGCGGAACGCCCGGCACGCCGCCCAGCAAAATGCCGCGGCCGCCACGCTCCTTTTCGAGATAGCTGGCGCCTACCTGCACGCTCATGCGGCCTGCAACTTCGCTCATGGGCATCAGCAGGGGTAGCATTCCATGCGTGTCGCGAACGGTTTCATAGGCTATGCCGACGACTTTCGACTCGAGCAGCTTGTCAGTGAGCCCAGGCAGCGGGGCCAGATGCAAATACGTGAAAAGCACCAGACCATCGCGGAAGAAAACGTACTCTTTCTCGACAGGCTCCTTGACCTTGACCACCATGTCGGACTTGCCCCACACGTGGCCGGCCTCGCCCACCATTTCCGCGCCGGCATTCTGATACTCCTCGTCTGGAAAGCCGGAACCCGCGCCCGCCTGAGTCTCAACCAGCACCACGTGGCCGGCTTCGCGCAGGGCCTTGGCGCCGGCAGGGGTAATGCCCACGCGCGCTTCATTGTCCTTGATTTCCTTGGGGACTCCAACGATCATGGGCTGCCTCCGTGCTCGGGGAGTTAGATGTAACAGCGGAAGAAAAGGCCCGGCGCCGTGCGGGGTCCTCACAACCCTGATCTCGGGGCGCCGGGAAAACTTCCGGTTGCAATGGGAGGATGGTACAGCCGTTTCTGATACCAATGTGTGCAAAGTTTGTGATAAAAGAACGATATGCGAGCGAAACGTGCTCGGAATGTAGCAGTGGTGCGAGAATCGCCTTCCGGGCGAGCAGAAGCAGACATCGTGGGCTCCGCCGGTCTCGATGATTACGATACGGCGATTCTGCGCTACCTGGAGCGGCATGGCCGGGCGACCAACTACGAAGTGGGCGAGGCGGTGGGTCTTTCCCCTTCGGCGGCTTCGCGGAGAATCCTGGCGCTGGAATCCTCCGGCGCCATCCGCGGGTACCGTACGGTGATCGACGAGCATCTGCTGGGCAAGCCGATGACGGTCTACATCCGCGTGATGCTGGAGCGACAGTCGGCCACGGTGCTGAGCGCGTTTGAGGCAGCCGTGTGCCACTGCCACGACATTTTGAGCTGCCATCTGCTGGCCGGCCAATATGACTACATTCTGGTGGCGCGCGTGGCGGGCATGGACGACTACGGACGGCTGCACCAGACCGAGCTTTCGCGGCTGCCGGGCGTCACGCGGCTTGAGACCAGCTTTGCGCTACGGGATGTTTTGGAAGGCAAAGGCGTTAACGGGAAAGGCTCGTCATGAAAAGAATGGTTGAAGCTTCCCGTGAAAGGCGGTAGATATGGACTTTAGACGTTTATTGCACGGAAACCTGTGCGCGGGAGCCGGTAACGCGCCCAAGGGTTGGCAGACGGTGATTCGGCCTTGGGTGCGAAACACGACGGGGTCCCTTCAAAAATTGGAGAGGAGCGCTTCCTAAGATGACCGGCAGCGATACGCACGCGGACGATGAAGAGACCGGCAAAGCGCTTGGGTACGACGTAGTCGAGCCGGTTTCCCCTGAGCCCACGTCAGATTTCGGTGTGCAGGAGGTCTATGTTGACGGGTCCGAGCCGGCAAAACCTCCGTCCCCTGCTCCTCGCCCCGTGGTGTTCGTCGTTGTCGGCATTGCGGCGGTCATTGGCCTGGGCGTGTTGTTTGCGGTTCGTTCCATACCTCCTTCCGGTCCTCAACCCTTTCAGAATCTCGGAGCCGGCGTCTCCAATGCGACAGGAATGAAGGGCAATCTGCAGGTACGATGGCAGAATAAGGCAGCTCAATACATATTGAAGATGGAACCCATTGACCCGCTGCAGAGTGACGGGTTCTCGTATGTGGTGGCCAATCCTCCCGCGCCGTTGTTCCTTCGCGTCAAGCTGCTGGACGCGACGGGTTTTGCGGTTTGCAACAAAGACATTTTGTTTCCTTTCGATCCGGGCAGCCCCGGCGAAGCCGCTCGCGAACGCGGACAGGATGTTTTTCAGAGTTCAATGGGCGATGACGGCACAGTGATGGCTGTGAGCGCGCAGGGAACTTTGCCCTGCACTGCCGCGCAGTACAAGCAAATTGTTTACTGGGATCTTTCCACCAATTTTCCCGCTCTGGCCGAGCAGGACGAGTTGATGAAGCAGACCGCGCAGCTCCAGGCGCAGCAGGAAACCAAAAAACAGGCAGCCGTGCGGCGGAGAAGGGCGCCCCGATCTGCCTTCTACACCGAGGGCGACGACCGGGTGGCTGCCTACGATGGTCCGCACAAGCTGCTGGAGACGGCACTGGGACGGCATTTTCTGGTGAGCGGATCGACGGCACTGGCCATGGCAAGCACATGGGCTGCCAACGAGGCTCTCATTCATTACCGTTGCGATCAACACTCCCGATGCGTGCTGACTAATGCGGGTGGAACGGAATCGTTCTCGGTGCTTGCGCTCCAGTAGCAGCACACTTGCCAGTTGCACAAGGTCGATTGCAGAAGTTCGACGATCCCCCCATTGCCCGCGACCTTTCAACCAACCGTTTTTAGTTCATCCACTCGCGCGCGCCCTTCCACAGGTCCACGCCTCCCTCCTGCGCGTAGCCATCGATCTCTTTCAATTCGGCGTCGGTGAATTCGAGTTTTTTAACGGCGTCGAGCGAGTCGTCGAGCTGGGCCACGTTGCGCGCGCCGATGAGCGCCGAGGTAATGCGCTGGTCGCGCAGCACCCAGGCAATGGCCATCTGCGCCAGGGTCTGGCCACGACCCTCGGCGATGGCGTTGAGCGCGCGGACGCGGGTGAGGTTGGCCTCGTCGAGAAACTCGCGCAGCATGGATGAGTCGTCGCGCGTGGCTCGCGAATCTTCCGGCACGCCGTTGAGATATTTCTTTGTGAGCAGTCCCTGGGCCAGGGGCGAGAACGCGATGCAGCCGGCGCCGATCTCGCCCAGCACGTCCAGCAGGCCCTTCTCGATCCAGCGGTTGAGCATGGAGTAGGAGGGCTGGTGAATGAGCAGGGGAACGCCCATCTGCTGCAGGATTCGCGCGGCCTGGCGCGTCTGCTCCGGCCCGTAAGAGGAGATGCCGACATAGAGCGCTTTGCCCTGGTGGACGGCGGTGACCAAGGCGCCCATGGTCTCTTCGAGCGGCGCGGTATTCCAGGGGCGGTGGGCGTAAAAGATGTCGACGTAGTCGAGGCCCATGCGCTTGAGGCTGTCGTCGAGCGAGTTGAGCAGGTATTTGCGCGATGCGCCGATGCCGTACGGGCCGGGCCACATATCCCAGCCGGCCTTGGTGGAAATGACCAGCTCATGGCGCAGGTTGCGAAAGTCCTTTTGGAAAATGCGGCCGAAGTTCTCTTCCGCGGAGCCGTAGGGAGGGCCGTAGTTGTTGGCCAGGTCGAAGTGCGTGACGCCGCGGTCGAAAGCGCGGCGGATGACGGCGCGTCCGGTTTCAAAGACATCGGCGCCGCCGAAGTTCTGCCACAGGCCCAGCGAGACCGGCGGCAGCACCAGGCCGAAGCGCCCACAGCGGTTGAAAGTGGCGGATTCGTAGCGATCAGGGTTGGATATGTAGGGCGTTTCCATGCGGGCTTGCTCCTTACAAAAAAGTTTCACTTACGAGTATCCCACTTGGAGGCGGATCATCGCGTGAGCGGATGCGGGCGCGGATCTGGCGCATCCATGCCGCCAATTGGCGGCCGATAAGTAGGTAGAAATAACAGAGATGAATTCCCGCCCGAGGGCCTGACAGCGAGTGGCGTGACCCTTGGGTGAGACAGCTTGTGTTGTGACAGTTCGCCGTTTCGCCCGGTTCACCAGGGCGGAACGATCTCATCGCCGCTTCGGGCGGAGCGTGAATTCCCCAAAAAAGATCTTCTCTGGTTTGCAACCTTCTCTGAGCGATGAAGCTACCAACTCTGTGGGCATGTGCCTATGGAGGCTATTATGCGTTCTCGAACGGCGAGCACTTCGCTCGTCATCATTCTCTCTCTGCTTGGCGCAGGGACCGTCTTTACCTTGCAAGCTTCGGCCGCATCGACGACGCCAGTTGCCGATGTGTATATCCAGGTCGGCAGCGGCGTATATGTCTATACAGCCAATGCAACAGGTCAATTGACGGTGTTGGCCGGCTCGCCATTCGCGGACACGGGGCAGATGGAAGGTGTGAATGGCTCTAACTTCCTGATCAGCGTGGGCACGGACGACCTGCACACCTACAAGATCGAATCGAACGGGGCAGTGGGCGGGCAGTTATCGGAAATCGATACGCAGAAATATGGCGGGGCCGATTGCGGCTCCACGGAGGACGAATCGCTTCTGGATCACACGGGACAGTATTTCGATGTGCAACTGTCGGGAGCCAGTTCCGAGGAGTGCAGTGCGCTGCAGACTTACAAGATGGCAACGAACGGGGAATTTACGTTCCTGGGCGACTCCCTGAGCACCGACGGGGTACACGGCAGCGCTTACCAGGTAGGGGTTTCCACCTACAGCAGCAACGACCTGTTCGCCTATGGTGTGCAATCGCAACAGGGGGCGACGGTGATGCTCGCGTACAAGCGTGGCAGTGCGGGCGACCTGGTGGTAGATTCCGGTTTCACCCAGACGGGGCCGGCGCCCAGCGCGTCGGACAATACGAGTTATGAGCCCGTTCTGGTGGCTGCCGATCCGTCCAGCCATCTGGCAGCGGTGATGGACCAGCCGTTCGGGCCGGATGTCGATACTTTCCAACTGGCGAGCTACACGATCAACAACAGCACTGGAGCTATCAAGTCGACGAACTCATATGCAAACATGCCCACCCTGCAGGTGTATCCCGAAAGTATCGCGATGTCGCCGGCGGGCAACTTCGTGGCCGTTGGCGGATCGCCCGGGCTGCAGATTTTCCACTTTAATGGAGCGTCGCCTGCGACCGCGGACGGGGGAGTGCTGCTGTCGAAAGTGGAGATCGACCAGGTGGGGTGGGATAAAAGCAATCACCTGTACGCGCTCAGCTACCCGAGCGGCAAATTGTATGTATATACGGTAACGTCGACGGGCATCACGGAAGCGGCGGGATCGCCGTACAAAGTGCCCGGGCCATATGGCCTGACCGGGATTGTGGTGGTGCCGAAGTAGAGATGGGCAGGCCGGCGGAGACACACTCCGCCGACCTGTTACGCCGGCTTCGCAGATGTCGAATTCTAGCGCAAGGGGCTGTTCCGGCATAGGGACAATAATCACCTGCTTCGCCAATGCTTAGCCTGCGTGCTCCAACGCTGCAATCAACTTCCCCCCCAGATAGCCAGAATTTCAAATCGCTCTCCTGGGAAGCTCTAACCGCACACCCTCCCGTCGAGAAAAGCGCGAGTTGATCTTCGGGGGTTCACTCCGCATTATCAATCTGCGCGCGCTGCAACTTATCGGAGTAATCCACGTACACCGCTTTCCAGGTGGTGAAGAAGTCGATGGCGCCCAGGCCTTCGCGGTGGCCGTTGCCGGTGTGCTTGACGCCGCCAAAGGGTAAGTGGACTTCGGCGCCGATGGTGGGCGCGTTGATGTAGGTGATTCCGGCTTCCAGGTCGCGCATGGCGGTGAAGGCGCGGTTCACATTCTTTGTGTAGATGCGACGTGGAGAGGCCGTAGTCGATGGAGTTGGCGATTTCGACCGCTTCTTCGAAGGTTTCAAATTCGAGCAGCGCGACCACCGGGCCGAAGACTTCTTCGCGGGCGATGCGCATGTTGGGAGTGACGCCGCGCGAAGACGGTAGGCGCGAAGAAGGTGCCATTCGCATAGTCGCCGTCCGTGAGCGGGCCGCCGCCGAGGAGGAGCTTCGCGCCCTCGGCCATCGCGATGTCCACGTACTTGTTCGAGGTCTCGATCTGGCTGGCGTTCACCTGGGGGCCGACCTCCACCGACTCGTCCAAGCCATTGCCGATTTTCAGCATTTCGGCGCGCTGCGACGAAGCGCTCGGTGAATTGCTTCGCGATGCCCTTGCTGGAGCAGGATGCGGCTGGTGGCCGTGCAGCGCTGGCCGGTGGTGCCGAATGCGCCCCAGAGCGCGCCGTCGAGGGCCAGGTCGAGGTTGGCGTCGTCCATCACGATCATGCGCGTTTTTGCCGCCCATTTCCAGCGAGACCGGCTTGAAGGTGGCGGCGGCGCGCTGGCCCACGTGCGAACCCACGGCGCTCGACCCGGTAAAGCTGATGGCGCGGACTTCGGGATGCTCGACCAGGGCCTGGCCCGCATCCGACCCGACCTCCTGACACGATGTTGACGACGCCGGCGGGCACGCCTGCGTCGACCAGGGTTTGGACCAGGTTGTAGGTGGAGAGCGGTGTGTCGGTGGCCGGCTTGATGACGCAGGTGTTGCCGGCGACCAGCGCCGGGAAAGAGCTTCCAGCTTGGAATCGCCATGGGGAAGTTCCATGGGCGTGATGAGGCCGACCACGCCCACCGGCATGCGCACGCTCATGGCGAATTTGTTTTGCAGTTCCGAAGGCGTGGTTACGCCGAAGAGCCTGCGGCCCTCGCCGGCTACGTAGAAGGCTTCGTCGATGGCCTCCTGCACGTCGCCGCGGGTTTCGGCCAGGACTTTGCCCATCTCGCGGGTCATGTCGCGCGCGTATTTTTCTTTCGCTCTTGGACCAGAAGATGCCTGCGCGAAGCAGGATTTCGGCGCGCTTGGGAGCGGGAACCAGGCGCCAGGTGCGGAAGGCCTGTTTTGGCGGCTTCGACGGCGCGGTTGACGTCTTCGGCGCCGGAGGACGGGAACTCGCCAACCATGTCGGAATGGTCGGCAGGGTTCAGGTTGAGGCATGGTTTTGCCGCTGGCGGCCGGAAGCCACTGGCCGCCGATCAGATTGTGATAGATGGGATGGGACATAGAAGCCTCGTGAGGGACAAGGGACAGGGACCGTGGCGTGCGAGAAAAGCCAGTCCCGGGGCACCTGAATGAACAGCCAGGCGACTCGATTTGGCCGGCATGGGTGGGCCTTACGGCACCGGGCAACTTTGTCCCGCTCATTCTACAACTGGCGTGGGATGGGACGCCGCAGTCCTCGAAAGCAGGAAACTCCCACTCAGCGTATGCTGAAGGTACGCCTTCCCGGCCCGGTATCGATGTTGGTATGTTTCCTGTTTTTCAGGCACGCCCGTCAAACTGCGGCCGACGTGTGCTGGCCGTACAATACTCATGAGGTAGATTCACTTTTCCATGTCCTTGAACGGTTATCCCTCGCGCTCTTCGCGGTCGCACGGTCTTCGCTCGCTCTTCAGCATGTTTTCGAGCGATCTGGCCATCGATCTCGGCACCGCCAACACGCTGGTTTATGCGGCCGGCAAGGGCATCGTTGTCAACGAGCCCTCCATTGTCGCGATCAACAAGAACACGGGCGAAGTGGAGGCCGTGGGCAAGGAAGCCAAGGAGATGCTGGGGCGCACGCCCGGCAACATCGTGGCCATCAAGCCCATGAAGGACGGCGTGATTGCCGACTTCAAGGTCACGGAAAAAATGCTGAACTACTTCATCCAGAAGGCCCACAACCGCAAGATGCTGGTGCATCCGCGCATTGTCATCGGCGTGCCTTCAGAGATTACGCAGGTGGAAAAGCGCGCCGTCGAAGATTCGGCTTATCGCGCCAAGGCCAGCGAAGTCTATCTGGTGGAGCAGGCCATGGTGGCGGCCATCGGCGCGGGGCTGCCCATTACCGAGCCCTCGGGCAACATGGTCGTTGACATCGGCGGCGGGACCACGGACATTGCCGTCATTTCGCTGAGCGGCATCGTGTATTCGCGCTCGGTGCGCATGGCCGGCAACCAGATGGACGAGGCCATTACCAACTACCTGAAGCGCAAATACAATTTGCTGATCGGCGAGCGCACGGCGGAGCAGATCAAGATCGAAATCGGCTCGGCGTTCCCGCTGGATAAGCCGCTGCAGATGGAGATCAAGGGGCGCAACCTGATTGAGGGCGTGCCCAAGACCATCAGCATCGACGACAGCGAGATTCGCGAGTCGCTGGGCGAGTGCATTGCGGTCATTATGAATGCCATCCGCGTGGCCCTGGAGCGCACGCCGCCGGAGTTGAGCGCAGATATTTCGGATCGCGGCATTGTGCTGACCGGCGGCGGAGCGCTGATCAAGAATCTCGACAAGCGCATCCGCGAGGAGACCGGGCTGCCGGTTTCGGTGGCCGACGATCCGCTGGCCTCCGTGGTGCTGGGCACCGGCAAAATGCTTTCCGACTTCCGGCTGCTGCGCAAGATCAAGATCGATTAAAGGCAGAGACCAGGCTTTGGCCCGCTGTCGGAGCTGCGCGAGCCGGTGATTCAGGCGAGATTCGCCGACAAGAGCGGATCGAGTTCGAATCCGTTTGCAGCTTCACCCAAACTGATCATTGATCTCTGGTCACTGACAACTGTTTTATGGAATCCTTTTTCATCCGCTATCGGAATCTTGTGGTGCTGCTGGCCGTGCTGGTGGCGCAGATCGTCGGGCTGGCTGTGCAGGTGCGCAGAACCGAGGGCGGGCGCAGCAGCTTGAATGCGCAGGACGGCTCGGGCGTGCGCGCTGATCCGCTACTGGGCGGAATCGCTGGTGGCGTCCGCCGGAGCGGCTCATTCACGGCTCCAAGCTGGGCCTGTGAAGACCTGTGGTACGGCTACATCGACTTGCACCACACCCGGCAGCAAAACCTGGAACTGAAGCAGACGGTCGACCGGCTGCGGCTGGAACAGGCTGAACTGCTCGAGGACGCGCAGCAGGGCCAGCGGCTGCAGCAGTTGCTGGGATTTGAGCAGCACTACATCTACTCGACCGTGCCCGCGCAGGTATTCGGCTCCAGCGGCAGCGATCAGGCCAAGGTTTTTTATATCGACAAGGGCGCGGCCGAAGGGTTGAAGCGCGATATGCCGGTCATTTCCGCGGATGGGATTGTGGGCAAGGTGCGCGACGTGTTTCCCCATACTGCGCAGGTGCTGGCCATCAACGATCAGACCAGCGGCGCGGGCGTGATCCTGGAGACTACGCGCATTCGCGGAATGCTGAAGGGCAATGCGGCCGGCGAGCTTGAGGTGGTGGGCCTGATGTCCGATCAGCGCATCAAGCCCGGCGAGAAGGTGCTGACGGCCGGCGGCGATTTGATTTTTCCCCGCGGGCTGCCCGTGGGCACGGTGAAGAAAGTGGTTCCCGACCCGGAGCGGGATTCGTTTATTGACGTAATGGTGACTCCGGCGGCCCATCTCGACCGGCTGGACGAGGTCCTGGTGATTACCTCCACGGAGCCGCGCTTCCCCGACCAGGACAAGAAAGATATTGGCCACCAGCGAGCAGTTGGATGGCGCCCAGGCCGCGGCCATTCAGGCCCAGCTTCAGGAGCAGATGAAGGCCTCGCAGATTCATGGCGGAACGGCTGCCGGGGCTGACCGATCCCAATGCGCCGGTGCAGCCCGTTGCCGCTGCGGGGCAAACCGGGACTGGGCCGAATGGGGCAAGCTCGACTGCGCTGCCGCCCGCGCCCAAGCTGCTGCCCATCCTGCACCCGGATCGCTTCTCGCCCGGCGTGGCCGACGGCGGAGACTCGGGAGCAGACTCTGAGCCTCCGGCCCAACCTGCGCCCACACCGAAGCGTGTACCGCCCGCCGCCGGCGCAAGCCATCCGGCCGCGGCCCCTACGGCCAAGCAGCCTGGCCAAACACCCGCGTCGGGGAGGAATCAGTAGCCATGTCCCTGCTCAGCGCGGACTTTCGCCGCGATATTGAAATCCATCGCTATCCGATGATCGCCTACGCGCTGGTTCCTCTCAGCGCCGCTGGTGTTGCAGTCGTGGCTGCCGCGGGTCCTGGGGCCGTACGCGCTGTTCGATCTGCCGCTGGTGATCACCATTTATTTTGCGCTGGGCCGGCGCAGCCCCATCCAGGGAACGTTGATGGGCGCGGCCCTGGGCATGTTTGAGGATGCGCTCACCCAGCACGCCATCGGGCTGAACGGCATTGCCAAGGCGGTGGTTGGGTATCTTGCGGCCTCGGTGGGCGTGCGCATCGACGTGGATAATATCGCCATTCGCGTAATGCTCAATTTGTCCTCTCGCTGGTGTCGAGCGCGCATTTACCTGTTCGTGGCGCGGTTTCTGCTGGGCCTGGATTTCGAGTGGAGCTGGGTGGCGCAGGTCATGATCGCCGTGGACAATGCGGCCATTGCGCTGGTGCTGTTTCCGCTGCTGGACAGGTTACAGGTGCGGGAGTGAAGAAGCGGGGAAGAAGGGAACCGGGAACTGGTTGCATAAACGGTGTTTTGAAAGGGCACGGCTTCACGGCTTGGTGAAATACCCGTGTTTGCGCTCTCCGGAGGGAGCGTGAGGCTTCAGCCTCACGAATAAAGTCCCTCGACTCAGGGTGGCTTTAGTCTCGGGCCCTCGCTCCGCCCCGCTCATGGACTTTTTCACCAAGCGGTTCGGCCGTAGCGCAGAAGGCCGATAAACAGCGGGCTTCCGGCCGCTCGAACCCGCTGGCTTCGCCGCAGCAGAATTCGCGCTATTCTTGAGGGTAGCTTCATGTTTTCGAGCAGTACCAATAACCGCGGAGAGAAACTGTCCACCTTCAAGCTGACGGTGGTGCAGTACGGCATTCTGCTCATGATGCTGGCGCTGGTGGGCGGGCTGTGGCGCTTGCAGGTGCTGGGGGCCAGCAACTTCCGCGCATCTGGCCCAAGCGAACCGCATCCGCAAAGTGCCGATCCTGGCCGCACGGGGCAAGCTCTTCGATCGCTACGGACGCCTGCTGGTCGATAACTACCCGTCCACTTCCTGCTTCCTGGTGCGCGAGCAGAATCACGATCTGAGCGCCGATCTGCCGCTGATTGCGGAGGGATTGCATCTCGACCTCGACCAGTTAAAGGCCACCATTCACCACTATCGCGGCCTGCCCGGGTATCAGCCGATTCCCATCAAGGAAGACATTACCGCCGACGAGGTCGCGTTCATTGCCGCCCACAAGAACGAGCTGCCGGAGCTGGAAACGATTGAAGAGGCGCGCCGGCTCTATCCGCGCGATGGCTTTGCGGCGCACCTGATCGGGTACGTGGGCGAGGTGAGCGAAGACGACCTGGACAATCCGCGCTATGCGGCCGACGAGCCCGGCGACGTGGTGGGCAAGGCCGGCGTGGAAGAGACCTACGATGAGCTGCTGCGGGGCCAGGACGGGTCGCGCGATGTGATTGTGGACAGCCACGGGCGCGAGGTGGGCTTCTTCGGCATCCAGCACGCGATTCCCGGACAGGACCTGAAGCTTACCATCGACAACGACATTCAGCGGGCCGCGGAAGTGGCGCTGGGCGATCGCGAAGGCGCGGTGGTGGTGATGGACCCGCGCAACGGCGATATTTTGGCGCTGGTTTCGCATCCCAGCTACGATCCCAACGAGTTTTGCGGTGAAAATCAGCCGCGATGATTGGGATAAGCTGGTGACCGATCCTCTGCACCCCATGATGAACCGCGCCATCCAGGCGCAGCTTGCGCCGGGCTCGACGTTCAAGATTCTCATGTCGCTGGCCGGTTTGCAGGAGGGCGTGGCGCAGACCATGAAGGTGATGTGCAACGGGGGCGCGTCCTTCTACGGGCACTTCTATGCCTGCGACAAGCATCACGGCATGGTGGACATCGAGCACGCCATTCCGTGGTCGTGCGACACCTACTTCTACACGCTGGCCAACCGGCTGGGTATCGACACCATTGCCAAATACGCGCACGAGGTGGGACTGGGACAGCCGACCGGGATCGATTTGCCCGACGAGGCCTCCGGGCTGGTGCCCAGCACGGAGTGGAAGCTGCATACCTTCCACGAAAAATGGTTTGCCGGCGAGACCATCTCGGTGGGCATCGGGCAGGGCGCGGTGACGGTGACGCCCATTCAGCTGGCGCGCTATATCGGCGGCATCGCGTCCGACGGTCATTTTGTGCGCCCGCACGTTGTCGATCCCGCGCAGCTTCCGGCTAATTTCCGCCAGGCGCTGCTGGATTCTTTCCCCGGCTCCGGCGACAGCCACCATTCAGATGTCGCCGCAGACCTGGGACATCATCACCAACGGCATGGCGCAGGCCACCTCGCCGGGCGAGTTCGACACGGCCTTCGCTTCGCACCTGGACGGGGTGGATTTTGCCGGCAAGACGGGCACGGCGCAGGTGGCCAGCCACGCGGCGCTGGCGCAGATGGGCAAAGGCGTGGACACGCGGCCCAACGGCTGGTTTGTGGGCGTGATTCCGCGGCGCAATCCGGAGTTTGTGGTTGCGGTGCTGTGGCAGCACGGCGACTGGGGCTCGAACGCGGCGCGGCTGGCCGCGCAGGTCGCTACCGTTTACGTGAACAAGCAGCGGGAGATGGAGCACGACATGCTGGACCAGGCGTCTACGCCCAAGCCGGTGGAGATGGGCGCGGTATGGACGTGACTCCGCCCGCGGATACCAGCCACCCCGGCCAGCCGCAATCGCAACTGCACGGGGCGCATTTCCTGCTGCAGACGGCGATGGATGACGCGCCGGCCCCGGCGCAATCTGGCCGCTCGCCGCGAGCCGTGGTCTCCTGGCCCGCCCGCGCCATGGGCTTGATTGTATCCCCGCCGCTCGGCATCGACGCATCCAGTACCGACGCCCCCAGTCCCGGCGCACCCAGTCCCGGCGCTCAGCAGGCCGCCCTTCCTCCGGGGTCTCGCTGATGCGCCGCTTTCTCAGTTTCCGTGACTTCGACTGGCTCCTGCTCGGTATGGTCCTGGTGCTTGCGGGCTGTCGGTTCTGGAGATGCACTCGGCCACGCTGCACACCCGGTTTGCCAGTTTTGAGGGCAAGCAGGTGATGTGGGTCTCCGCCGGACTGGTGGGCATGTTCATCCTGTCGAAGCTCGACTATCACCGGCTGCTCGACTGGGCGCCATGGGCCTACGTCATCTTTCTGCTCTCGCTGCTGGCCGTCAAGGTGGTGGGGCGCAAGGTGATGGGCGCGCGGCGCTGGATTGCGATCGGGCCCGTTCAGTTTCAGCCATCGGAGTGGGTGAAGCTGGTGCTGGTGCTGGCGGTGGCCCGGTACTTTGCCAATCTGGGCGGGCGCAACCTGACGTGGCGCGAGATTTTCAAGGCGTTCGCGCTGGTGGGGGTTCCCATGCTACTGGTGCTGGTGCAGCCCGATCTGGGAACCACGCCTCACCTACGCGCCGCATCCTGGTGGCCGGGCTGTTTCTGGGCGGGATCAGCTTGCGGCAGGCGGCCATCCTGATGATCTGCGCGGTGAGCCTGGCGGGGGAGTGTGGTCGAGCGGCAAGATTCTTAAACCCTATCAAAAGGCGAGACTTACCAGTTTTATCAATCCGGATAACGACCCGCGCGGGTCGGGTTATCAGATTCGACAGTCGCTGATTGCGGTGGGCTCGGGCGGCATCTGGGGCAAAGGAACGGAGAAGGGAACCCAGACCCAGGGGTATTTTCTGCCCATCCCGTACACCGACTTCATCTTTGCCGCCTTCAGCGAGGAGCATGGGTTCGTAGGCGCGATTTTCGTGCTGCTGCTATACTTCGGGATATTGATGCGTTTGATTCAAAACGCTCAAACAGCCGCCGACCTGCCCGGGTCCCTGATTATCATGGGGGTCGTGGCGGTGTTGACCTTCCAGATTGCGGTCAATGTCGGCATGGTCATCGGGATGATGCCCGTCACCGGAATTCCTTTACCGCTCATGAGTTACGGAGGGTCTTCGGTGTTATTCACCTTTCTGGCGCTGGGTGTCGCGATGAATATCCGCATGCGCCGGTTTGTGAACTAGGGCAGTGCCAGAGTAATTTGGAATTGCTCTGAGGCGGTGAGTCCGCCGTTGTTCCAGCAGGCCAAAGTGGCCTGCAGGGAACTGGGCTGGACGGGACGCAAGGAAAGATTGACCCCTGCGCGGTGCGGAGTTGCTCCGGCCGCCAGGCGAAAGAAGAGAAAGATTGGCCGGCCAGGTCCCGATGGACCGCGCGCCCGGCAGGAATTGGGTTCATGAGCTCGCAGGGAGTGGGCCGCAGACAGCCACAGGTGTACGCCGAGTGCGCGAGAGGAATCGCGCAGAGGCTCGCAGCGCACGCCGACGACAGAACAGCCTGGGTTTCGGGGCTGGTCACGCACTCGCTGCAATTGGATTACCGCGTTTTCCGGCTGTTTTGGTTTGCACCCTTTTGGTTCGTTAGAGGCACCATGGGTCGCGGATCGCCGCCAGGCGCTTCGCCAGCGGATCAGTTATCAGCCAGGTTGTCCCTATCGCCCATCCCGTTCCCTCCCGGCCGCGCGCGTCTCCATCCCACCTTGCCGCAGTTACCGGCAGCCTCAGGCTGCCGGACGGAAAGGCACGATGGCAAAGGAAATTTGTATCTCCAGCACGCCGCATGAGACGCGGCTTGCGATTTTAGAAGACGATCAACTCGCGGAGATCTACTACGAACGCGAAAACGAGTACACACTGGCGGGGTCGATTTATAACGGCCGCGTCACCCGGGTGTTGCCGGGCATGCAGTCGGCATTTGTCGATCTCGGCTTGGAGCGCGACGCCTTCCTCTACGTCACCGATTTTATTGAGCTTGAGGACCAGGAGGAGACGGACGAGCTGGAACAGGCCGCTGCCGGCGGTCAGCCTCCGCGGGAAATAAGGCACAGCAACGGGCGCCCTCAGGAAGAACGCGGGCAGCGTGAGCCGCGGCAGGGCGAGCAGAAGCAGCGCGAGCCGCGGCAGGAAGGCCGATTTGACCAGGCACAGCGCGAGCCACAGGCCAGCGAAGAGCTGACCATCGAGAGCGCTGAAGCCATCACGCCGGCAGGAGAGCCGCCGGCGCAAGAGGAAGAGCCGGGCGGGGCACGGCGTTGGCGCGGACGCCGCCATCGTCGCGGCCGGGGCAGCGCGCAGGAAGGCCGCCGCGGCGAAGACCGGATGCCTGAAGCTGCGCAGGCGGTTGAGGAGTTTCAGAGCGCGACGGCCATGCCGGCCGGCGTGACCTCTGCGCCGGAGTCGGCGGACCCTGCAGTTCCCCCATCGCCTTCCATCCATCAACCGGCTACAGCACGCCGGGCAGCGGCCGTACCGGCGGCCTTTGTTCTTCCCGGCGAATCGCTTTCAAAGTACGGCGGCACCGGCGGCAGCCGAGACGCCGAAGCATGAAGCTCCGGCAGCGCGCAAGTCCACTTTCAAGCCCTCTACGCTGATCGAGGTTCCGCTGGATTGGGATCCGAGCAGCGGATTGATGCCTGGCGAGACGCTGTCGCTGCGTGCCCGGCCTGAGCCGGAGCCGGAAGAAGCGGAGGAGACGGTTGCGGCTCGGCGACGACGCTCTTCGAACCGCTGGTCGCGTTCGAAGGATCGCCCGACGAATTGGAGGAAGAAGAGTTCATCGAAGAATCGAAGTTTCGGACGACTCGTTGCCCCCATCGCTGCGGGAGATGGAGTTTCCGCATGAGAGCGCGGCGCCGGTGGCTCTTGAACCGCTGTCGGAAGAAGATGAGTTTGAAGAGGAAGCCAGGGAGGCTGGCGAACTTGCCTTTTCCGCCGAGGCGGAGGAGGAGCCGTCAGGGCCGGAAGATGCGTCGGCATCGCACCGCGTCGATCCGTCGTCGCCGTCTGGTTTCCGGCTGTTTGGACTAGGCGGAAAGAAGAAGAAGGATGATGCGGACGCCGGCTGCGGCGGGGGCGCACGCTGCGCAGGCCAGCGCCACTGCGGTTTCTTCCTACGCGCCGGGAGTCGGCCGAATTGAAGAAGAAGTGATTGAAGGCGAGGAACTGGAAACACCCCACGCGCGCCGCCATAAATCCGACGAACCGGACCTGGACGATTACGAGGAGCAGACGCTGCCGGCGCAGGCGCGCGGCGGCGAGTTGGGTGAGATGCTGCAGGAGGCGCATCTCGATGCGCGTATCCAGATGCGTCTTGGGCCAGACCGCGGGCGAAGAGGACGACGAGGCGTACGACATTGTCGACGGCGAAGAGGAAGAAGAGCCGGCAGCCGAAGGGCAGGGCGGGGAGCCTTCTGCGCCGGGCCAGCCACGCCGCGACCGCGCGAGACCGCGGACGCCGCGGAGGACGCGGACCGCAGGGACAGGGCGGCAAGGGGCGCGGACCGTCGCGCCGCTCGATGCAGACCAGCGATCTGCCCATTATTTCTGACCTGTTGAAGCCGGGGCAGGAAATCCTGGTGCAGATTGCCAAGGAGCCGATCGCCAAGAAGGGCGCGCGCATTACCAGCCACATCGCGCTTCCGGGCCGTTTCCTGGTATTTATGCCCACCGTCAGCCACGTGGGGGTGAGCCGCAAGATTGCTTCCGAGGAGGAACGTCACCGGCTGAAGCGCGATTCTGACGCACGAGCGCGGCGATGCGTCCGGCGGATTCATTGTTCGCACCGCGGCGGAGGGAGCGTCGGAAGAGGAATTGCGCGCCGATCTTCGCTTCCTCATGAACCTGTGGAACGAGATCAAACAGCGCTCGGAATCGTCCAAGTCTCCGGCGCTGATCTACCACGATCTCTCGCTGATCGAGCGTATTCTGCGCGACCAGGTAAGCGCCAACTTCTCGAATATCTGGGTGGATTCGGAAGCCGATTACGAGCGCATTGTGCGCTTCCTCAATCGTTTTTCTCCAAGCCTCGTCCGGCGCGTCAAGCTCTACACGAAGGAGACGCCGCTGTTCGAGCACTTTGGCATTCAGGACGAAATCTCCAAGGCCCTGCGCTCGAAGGTCTGGCTCAAGTCGGGTGGTTCCATCGTCATTAACCAGACCGAAGCGCTGGTGGCGATCGACATCAACACCGGCAAGTACGTGGGCAAGTCGGCGCGGCTGGAAGACACCATCGTCAAGACGAATCTGGATGCGGTTCCGGAAATTGTCCGCCAGATTCGCCTGCGCGACCTGGGCGGCATCATCGTCATCGACTTCATCGACATGGACGAGCGCAAGAATCGCTATAAGGTTCTTGCGGCTCTCGAAGAAGCGCTCAAGGCCGACCGCGCGCCCACCAAGGTTCTGCAGTTTAACGACTTTGGCCTGGTCGCGATTACCCGCAAACGCGTCAAGCAGTCGCTGGAGCGGACGCTGAGCGTGCCCTGCCCCACCTGCCAGGCCACCGGCATGGTCAAGAGCCCGACCACGGTGTGCAACGAGATCTGGGTCGAGTTGCGCAAGATGCGGAAGCATTTCGAGGGTCAGGACGTGATGCTGCGCGTGCATCCCGAGACGGTGAAGGTGTTGAAGGCCAACAATGCGCGCTGGCTGAGCGACTTCGAAGACCTGATCGGCAAAAACGTGCTGGTGAAGAGCGATGCGACGCTGCACCCGGAGCAGTTCGATATACAAGGGTAGCGAGTGAGCGAGCCAGCAAGTCAGCTGCAGAGCAAAGGCCGGAGCGGTTGCTCCGGCCTTTGCTTTGCTCGGTGAAAAAGTGTGAATCGAGCAGGAGCCCTTAAAGCCCTCCGCCCCTACGGGGCTGAGGGATCATTTTTGCGGTCTTTCCAGGATTTCATCCGCCGTCCGCAAAACGGACGGCGGACTCCATCCTGGGCTAAATTCCCAGCATCGCTCCGGGATGCTTCTCCTGGAGCGTGTGACATTCTCAGTGGCGCTCGGGAATGGTTTTCCTGGCGGCGATGACGCCCGAGTTCGCAGCATAAATCAGCTTCGAAGAAGCAGGTCCTTCGACTGCGTTTGGCTCAAAAAGCGAGCCAAACTCCGCTCAGGATGACAGGTCAGTGGTGATGCGAAGCTCGGATGACAGTGCAGTTGTGATGCGAACTTCAGGGCGTTTGTGATGCGAACTTCGGATTCAGGACAAAGGCGGGAGCGATTTCTGCGACCGTTGCTTTGCTGGGCTTGCTCGTTTAGACAGGCAAATCGCCGGGGCTGAGGGATGCCTGAGCTGAATTTCCCTCCTGCTGGTACTTTTCGTACCGAATTCTCGCGGCAAGTAATAGAAATCACAGTATCTGGCGGAATATTACCCGCATTTCCACCCTAAAGGTGCAACCTCACTCGAAGTTCGGTGTCTAACCTTCCAAAGGGGTTGGATTCTTAGCCCCATGGTCACTCTACACAATTCAATTTCTTGAGGTTCCAGCATGTCCCTCGCTTGTCGGATTCTCTCGATGAAGCACGTTGGCGTTCTTGGATGCGCAGCTTTGGTTGCCGCCTCCCTTGCCTCTGCGCAGAACGTTGAGACTCAGTCATCCAATTCCGCTTCCAACTCCGGCTGGTCTTCGAGCCAGGCCGGCCAGATGCAGGTTGCAGAAGGAGCTGTGCCGGCAAGCCCCGCGGCTCTTCCCTCTCCACCGGCCCCGGCAGCCCAGGATAATAATGGCGACACCTACTCCGGATGGCACGGCAGCAACCTCACGCACAGGCTGACGTTTGAGCTCGGGGCAGGCTTCAACGGTCCCATCGGCAATGACACCAACCAGGCCGGCGTGGTCGCGACTCCCATCCCAGTCATCACCTGGGGCGGCAATTTCAACCTCTGGGGCGGGCGTGCGCTTTTCAATTCGACATCTGCGCTGCTCGAGTATCAATTCATGGACGACAAGCTGCCAGGAGTACTGATTGGGGCGATCAATAACGCTACCGGCGACGCAGACAACATCACGGCGGGCAACACCCACATCAACTCGATCACCGGATCTCCCGTCATTGACCTGTTTCCTAAAAGGTCATGGCGTTTACCTGGTCGGCGGCTTCGGCTGGTACCATAAGTCGACTAATTTCCAGGCAGCCGAGCTCGCAATCAGCTACTACGGCGAATACGACGAGAACGTGACCGTCGCTTCTTTCACTTCCGACCAATGGGGTGGCAACGCCGGGTTCGGCCTCTACCATCGCCTAGGCGGGATGTACGGCGAAAAGCCATACCCAGATCTTCGCCGAGGCGCGCTATACGTTCATTAATACGCCACCTGCCCTCCCAAACCAACGGTCTCGGCACCACCGAGGTAATTCCGGTCACTTTCGGCGTACGATTCTGAACCAGGCGAAGCGATGCGCGGTCAGCGCATCGCTTCCGCGCCGTGCTGCGTGCGCGTGATTCTACCAGCCCCGCCACTCAGCTTGCGTCGGATTGCCTACTTCGCCGCGCTCGATGCGCTCCAGAAACATTCTCGCCAGCTTGCGCTCGCCGGGATGGCTCTCGCCGTGGATCGAGCAGAGGTCGAGGAACTCGTCGCATAGCGCGTTGCGCTGATCCTGTTGCGCAAACAGGCCTGAAGCGCGAGCGCGAGTTCGCGCAGCCGCGCGGCTTCCGGCCAGCCGTCTTCTTGCTGATCGGTGATGAATTCTGAAAACAGGCCGCGGCGGCCGCGCGCGCATGCATCCAGGCAGGCAAGGAGCTGCTCGGCAGAAGGCGCGGCTGAGCGCGTCGAGCTGTTCGGGGTCGATGGCGTCGCGAGGGTCCACTGCTTCTATTGTGCCCGTTGGGGACGGCGAATGCACGGAATTCCGGGATCGAGGGACAAGGGACAAGGGACGAGGCCGACAAGTGCGCTCAAGCGACAAGGGATGAGTGGGACAAGGCCATTCACCGCGGACCAGCACCGCGCCTTCCGCGGAACGTTGTCCCTCTTTTGCTTATTTTGCATCTTCAAACGGCACACATTCGTCCGGTCCAGAAGCGGTTGCTGAGGCGGGTGAGCGGGCCGGCGCGGCGGCCGGCGAGGCGCGCCTGGGCCTGGTGCCAGGGGCCTACGAAGCGGATCGACGGCGGAAGACGGCGATAGATGCGGGGAATGCGCTGCCGTGCCGCTTGGGCTGCGCGTTGGTCGGCGCCGGTAAAGGGCAATTGAAACTCATGGCGAAAACGCTCCGGCATCCACTCGGTGGTGAGGGCGCGATACCAGTGCGGAATGGGAATCCACGAGCCGGCGCCGGAGAGCAGGTTGATGAGCCATGCTGCGCGCCGTCGCGGAGACGCCGAGCTCGCCCGAGGCGTGCATGGCCTGGTTGTACGCGGCGAATGCCTGCCAGTTGGCAGGGAGCGCGGATTCCGGCAGGCCGAAGAGGCCGGCGAGAATTTTGCTGTCGGCGTAGTACTGCTCGCGCTCGGCAGATGGCATGGGTCCGAGGGCGCAGGCGCAGGCGATCTCCGCGCTTTCCACCAGCGTGGCGAAGACCCATCGCAGCGCGGCGATTTCGTTGGCTTCGTAATGCGCGCCGTGCGGCCATCGGCCGGCGGATTCGGGCAACTCGCCCTGGATGGTGGTGTGCAGGTTGTATAAATGCCGGGCCGCGGCCAGGGCTTGCGCGAGCGAGCCGAAGATCATGGTGTAGACGATGCGAAAGGTGTTGTGAAAGCGCGCGATGGGCCGGGACATGACGTTCGAGTGCTGCTGGAGCGCGGTGGCCACCCAGGGATGCGCGAGCTGCAGCAGCGCCGCGCGTCCGGCGCCCAGAAAGACAGCCGATTCGCGATTGATTTTCCAGCTCACTGGAGCCGGGGCCGAAGATGCCGGCGCGCGCGTCTGCTGCCGCGGCGCGCGACCGCGGCCAGCAGCGCTTCGCTCTGGTCGCGCGAGACGTATTCGGAATGTTCTGGCATGACACTCGTACCACGGAATGGGATGCGGCCGACGCACTGTTCTGGCCTTCAGCCGGAATTTAGGGTAACTTCAAAAACATGATAGTGAAGACCACTTGTTGCTGCTGTGGCACGTTCATGCGCGCGCAGCGAACTTGGGTCTGAAGTAGAACAAATATCCAAGGTTTCTCGATTGCCCGCGATAGAGCCCACGCTTATCGCGGGTTTTCTATTGCAGAAACGAAGGGGAGATGACCAGGAATTTTGACGTGATCACGACGAAGAAGCAGCGCAACATGCGTCTGCTATGGGCGGCGGCCACCCTGCTGGCGGTGACCGCCGCGCTGCCCATCGCCGCCCAGGACGATGTAACCACGCGGAATGCGGCCAGCGCCGTGGACGGCGGCTGGATCACCGGCCCTGCGTCGAATCCGTTGAGCCATCTGAACGGCCCCGCATTCCGGACATTCGGCTCGCCGCAGCCCTACGACCTTCCCGACTTTGCTCCGGTCACCGATGTGGATGCGAAGCTGCCGCACTGGATCGGCTTTCAGGCGGAAGAGCGCTATCGTTACGAGGGCTACGACAACTCCAGCTTCAAGACGGGCAACGACGATTCGTACGAGCTGAACCGCTTTCGGTTTGAGGCCGATGTGAAGCCGAGCTCGTGGTTCCGCGTGAGCGCGCAACTGCAGGACGCGCGGCCGTTCTTTGAGAATCCGCCCATCGGCCCGCCCAACGAAAACCGTTGGGATCTGAAACTGGCCTACGCGGAAATCGGCGATCCGGATAAGCACTGGTTCAGCCTGCGCGTGGGCCGGCAAATCATCAACTACAACAACACCATCATCGCCGACTCCCAATGGCGCAATCAGGGCCGCTCTTACGATGCGGCAGTGTTGAATCTCGAGAGCGAGCGCGCCAGCGTGGGCATCTTCGCCGCATCGGCTGTGGCGCCGCAGGCCTCGGGCGTGAGTCCCCACCAGGAGGGCAACAACATCTACGGCGCATACGGCAGGATCAAGAACCCCTTTCCGCATTCGAGCCTTGAGCCATTCGTTCTGTGGCGAGTGCAGCCGTCGGCGGTGGTTCAGGCGGCGCTCTCCAAGGCCACCGGCAAACAGGATGAGAAGGCCTACGGTGTGCGGCTGAAGGGCCGCGCCGGCTCGTCGCTCGACTACTCCGGCGAGCTGGTGGCGGAAACCGGAACCGTGGGATCGGAACCGATTCGCGCCTGGGCTGCGAATGACGGTGTCGCCTATCAGTTCAAAACGGTCAGCGGACAGCCTCGCCTATTTGCGCAGTACGATTTCGCTTCCGGAGCCAGTGACCCCTCCGGCGGCGTGCACCGGACCTTCGACACCATGTACCCCACGGCCCACGACCGCTTCGGCATTACGGACCAGTTCGGCTGGCAGAACATCCAGTCGGCGCGAGCCGGGGGAACCTTCGTTCCGCATCGCCGCTGGAGCGTGACGACGCAGGCGCTGGACTTTTGGGCGGTTTCACCGCTCGACGCCGTCTATAACACCTCAGGCGGGGCGATCGCGGAAAACAAGATCGATCGGGGAAGGCACATCGGCGAGGAAGCCGACGTTTATACCTGGTATGAGCTGAATCGCCACTTCAATCTGGGCGGCGGCTATGGGTGGTTTGGCGGCGGAGATTTTCTTTCCCACATCACCAGCAGCCATGCCTACTCGTATTCCTACATTGTGCTCAACTTCAAGGACAACGGAAAGAAGGCGCGGGAGTAGCGGCTGGAGTCTCCCCCTTCGGAAAATGCACTAGAATAGCCCTGGCCGGGGACTTGGAAGGGCAGAAGCGTGGGATGGGGTAGCGTTCGGGGCATAATATTTGTTGCAACAAGTATTTTTCTGCCGCATCCAACCCTATTGAAAAGGAGAAACGCTATGTCAACCACCACCGCTTCACCAGCTACCGTCACCACCTGGAATCTGGACCCTGCGCATTCCTCCGCGGAGTTCAAGGTTCGCCACATGATGATCTCCAACGTGAAGGGCAGTTTTCGCGGCCTCAAGGGCGTACTGACCCTCGATAAGGCCAACCCCGCCAACTCCAGTGTGACGGCCTCCGGCGACGTGAGCACGCTGACCACGGGCGACGAACAGCGCGATGCGCATCTGAAGAGCGCGGACTTCTTCGACGCGGCGCAATACCCCGAGATTACCTTCGCATCCACCTCCGTGAAGGCCCTGGGCGGCGACGAGTTTCAAGTGGGGGGCGATTTGACCATACACGGCGCCACCCAGCCCGTGACCTTCGCCCTGGAAGGCCTGGGCGAGCCGGCCAAGGACCCCTGGGGCAACCTGCGCATCGGCTTTACCGCCATGGCAAAGATGAACCGCAAGGATTTCGGCCTGACCTGGAATGCGGCGCTTGAGACCGGCGGAATGCTGGTGGGCGAAGAGATCACCATCACGCTCGATGTGCAGTTCATCAAGGCGGCGTAAGGGTCTTCCAGAGATCAGAGATCAGAGATCAGAGATCAGAGATAGATCAGAGATCAGAGATCAGCGATCAAGGCGGGCGTCCCCATGTCCGCCTACCGCAAATCATCGGGTGCCCCTCGCTTTTGGGGACATGGGAGAGGACAAAGCCCAACCGGCGAAACATTCCGGGCGGTTGACCGGCAACGGTGATCTTTGCCGGAACTTCGCATCCGGCTTTGAGGGCACGGCTGTTTTAAGCCGCATCGCAAGGGGCCTTACCCAGTAAGTCTGAGTTATTGGTTAAAAGACACATTCCGGGGCAGATTTGCCCATCTCTCCCACGCATCGGCCGGGCCAACGAGAAGGTCACTTCCGGTTAGTCGACGAGCCAGCCGGAACTATTTCGATGAGCGCCTCGGCCTGGAAGCGTCAGCTAGCTGCCACGGCGGTAGCCCGATTCGCGGTCATTCGGTTCTCACCGCTTGTGCTGGATCAATTGAAGCGGCCCGCCGCGCGGGAATGAACCCTGCCAACGCTGCCGCCGCAACCAGCGTCAATGCAGCCCCGGCCAGGACCACGGGGTGGACTGCCTTGATCTCGTAGAGTTGCGAAGCGACGTAGCGAACACACATCAGTGCCACAGGAATCCCAATCGCCACACCCAGCAGAACCTGCAGCATCGCGCCTCTCATCACCATCGCCGTCACTCCGCCGCGCCCGGCTCCCAACGCCATGCGGATTCCAATCTCCGCCCGGC
Source organism: uncultured Acidobacteriaceae bacterium (assembly GCA_963725975.1). GTDB lineage: Bacteria > Acidobacteriota > Terriglobia > Terriglobales > Acidobacteriaceae > Telmatobacter. Next base: position 301,695 of record CAVSBA010000006.1, read on the forward strand.
GCCGCGCTACACCGTAGGCAGTCACACCATAGAGCCCAAGCGCCGCCAGCAGCAGTGCGAGCCCACCAAACAGCATCGTGAGCCGCTGTAACATCCGCGGCTGGCTGAACTGGTCGGCGATCTGCGCTTCGAAGGGCTGAAACTTCACCACGCTGAGGTTTGGATTGATGCCCGCCAGTGTCCTCCGCGCCAGATTTTCCATGTCTGGAACCGGCCGGTCTGTCTCGACCACTATCGCACCCGCGTACATGTTTTCGTCTTTCTCAATCGGCACATCCGTACTCGGTGGGCGTTGCAGGAGCGGCACGAAATACATCATGTGGTCGGTCCAGGTCGCGCTCTGGTACGCCGTATCCTCCACCACTCCCACAATCTCCCAATCCCCAAGTGACTTTGGATAGTCGTTGCCAAAACGCTGCCCAATGGGATTCTCGCCCGGCTTGAAGAGCTTCTTCACAAAGGCTTCGTTCACAACCGCAATCGGCCGCGCCGTGGCCGTATCCGTCGCCCGGATGCCGCGTCCCGCCACCACCCGCGTCCCCACGGAATCGAAGTACTCTGAATTTGCCTTGATAGACGATGCGCTGACATGAAGATCCGGCTTTCCCTGCACCTGCACGCTCCAGCCGTTGTTGTCATCCTCCATGGGCGTGTAGCTGCTGATCCCCACCTTCTCCACGCCCGGCAGCGCATGAAAACGCTCGTCAATCGTGCGATAAAGATCGCCCACCTGTCTCTGCGAATAGCCCGCCGTCTGCGGATTGATATGCACGATGTAGCGGTTCGTCGGGTCCAGCTTCAGGTCGATATGCTCGAGCTTGTTCAGGCTCTCTGCAAACAGCCCTGCACACACCAGCAGCACCAGCGACAATCCCGCCTGGGCCACCACCAGTCCGCTCTGCAGCCGCTTGGCTCGTCCAGAAGTTGATCGCGTTCCGCTGCGTAGTGCATCCGCCGGTTCGGCTCTCGATGCAATCCATGCCGGCGCCACTCCGAACAGGATGCCTGTCACCAGTGACAATCCGCACGCAAACGCCAAAACCGCCGGCGAAGGGCTGGCTTGGATCGGGTCGTTCTCTGCGCCTGGAAACGCCAGCGCCAGCAGCATCCGCGTTCCCGCATAGGCCACCGCTAGCCCTGCCAATCCGCCCACTCCGGCCAGCAGTACGCTTTCCGTCAGCAGCTGCCGCATAATCCTTCCCCGACGCGCGCCCAATGCCGCGCGCACATTGATCTCCGCCTTGCGCGCCATGCCGCGCACAAGCAGCAGATTCGCCATATTCGCACACGCAATCAGCAGCACCAGCCCCGAGGCGCCTAGGAGCAGCATCAGTTGCGAGTCATAACCCTCTTGCATGGCCTGGATGCCGCCGCCACCCGGCGTCAGCACTATGTGCACCTTCTTCAGGTCACTCTGCCCATCCCGTGAGCTGAAGCGCGCCGTGGCCGACAGCTGCTGTCGCAGCAGAGCACTCACCTTCTGCTGCACTTCTTTCTCCGAGACGCCAGGTTTCATCCGCCCGATCAGGTAGAGCCACTGCATGTCCGATCCATGCACATACGGAACGTTCGCAATCGGCGGCATCGTTTCAATCGGCAGGTAGTAGTCGGGGCGGCTGGGCAACAGCCGGTCTCCATAAAATCCCTTCGGCGCAATTCCCACCACAGTCACCGGTCTGGTATTCACTCTGAACGTGCTTCCCACCACAGAAGGGTCGCCGTTGAAACGCGTCTCCCACGTCTCGTAACTCATCACTGCAGCCATCGGCGCGCCAGCCTCGTCGTCGCGATCTTCCAGCAGCCTCCCCGCGCTGGCTCTCAGGCGTAAAGCCCTGAAGTAATTGCCCGAGACAAACTCGCCCATCACCGATCGCGGCGCATCCTGCGATCCATCCCGCCGCACCACCACTGGCCGGTAAGACCAGCCCGCCTGCATCGCCGCCAGGTATTCAAACTCCGGCGTGCTCTTGCGCAGAAACTCATAACTCGCCGTCGAGAACAGCGAGAACTCTCCATTGTCGTGAAAGCCCATCCCCACACAGCAGTCGTTGTTGTTCCCGAGCCGAACCAGCGTCTTGGGATCGGCTACCGGCAGGTTCTTCAGCATGAGCGCGTTCACCAGCGTAAAGATCGAAGCGTTCGCGCCGATTCCCAGCGCCAGAGTCAAAACCGCAACTGTCGTGAATGCCGGCGATTTGCGTAGAGTGCGAATCGCATAGTTGCAGTCCTGCAGGAGCGTCTCCACGATGGGCAGCCCCTTCTCCGAGCGATAGCTTTCACGAACCGCCTCAACACTGCCGAATTCAAGCAGCGCAGCCCGACGCGCCTCTGCAGGCGCCATGCCCGCGCGGATGTTTGTTTCCGTTTCCAGTGCGAGGTGTTCTTCTATCTCTTCGCGCAGTCGCTGCTCGCCACTCCGACGGGTCACAAAATTCCAGATCCGCTTCCACATCCGTCTGAGAGCTCTCACGCCAGTTCCTCCGCCTTGGCCGAAAGAAATCGGGCTATGATCTCCGTGGTCTGCTGCCACTCCTGCACTTCACTCTGCAACTGCCGTCTCCCAGCCTTCGTCAACCGGTAATACCGCGCCCGGCGATTGTTTTCCGATGCACCCCAATCGGACCCGATCGAGCCCTCCTGCTCCAGCTTCAGCAGGACCGGGTACAGCGTGCCCTGGTTCACAAACAGCAGGTCGCCGCTGATCTGCTCGATCCGCCGCGCGATCCCATATCCATGCTGCGGGCCAAGCACCTCCAGTGTCTTCAGCACCATCAGCGCCAGGGTTCCCTGCTGCACATCCGTCTTCTGCTTCACTGCATCGGTCCTGTTGGTTTCCCAAAAGAAGTTTGGCACAGATCCTTTGGGAAAACAACAGAAAAGCGGAAAACTTTGAATCGCAACAGTCAAGCTTGCTGATGACTCCTTAATAGACTTGGCAGAAATGCGTTCGCGAAAGCCTTTCCGCGCTAGGCCGCCTCGGAGATCCAATTCTGCCGATTAGCGCATAATTCCCGAGTCACTCATCGACACGAAAACTCGCGTTCTGGGCGTACTACCGGCAACGGTGGCCCATGCCGGAAGTTCGCCATCCCACTTGAGGGGCACGGCTGTTTTAAGCCGCATCGCAAGGGGCCTCGCCCAATAAGTCTGGTTTTTGGCCAAAAGACGCATTCCGGGGCAGATTTGCCCGTCTCTCCCACGCATCGGCCGGGCCAACGAGAAGGTCACTTAAGGTTTGTCGACGAACCGGCCGGAACCATTTCGATGAGCGCCTTGCCCTGATATCGTCAGGCGAAGATCGCGCGGAGGCAGATTGGCGGGCAATGGCCGACTTTTGGAGACCCAACCCATCCGCTTCGATGAGCGCTTTGGAAATTTGAGACAGCCCACCCAGCCTTCCGGTCGGCGAACGGTATCAACACATCGGCAAAGCCGGGGATTGGCACCACGAAGCAGTGCGATCGACACTCCACCGTTCTCGCCTTCCTGAGTGTTACTCCGGCTTGGGTTGACATTCTACCCGAAAAAGTGAATACTTGGGTCGAATGGCTACCCAAGAAAACGACGACCGCATCGCTTTGATGCAGGGCACTCTGGACCTGTTAATCCTGAAAACGCTGTTGCTGGGTCCGTGCCACGGACAAGGTGTGGCGCGGATCATCCAGCGGCAATCGGAACAAGTGTTTCTTGTTGACCACGGCTCGCTGTATGTCGCTCTGCAGCGGCTGGAAGACAGGAACTGGATCCGGGGCAAGTGGGGCGTGAGCGAGAACAACCGCAAGGCACGATTCTACTCGGTGACAGCGAAAGGCCGCGAGCAGCTCAATGAAAAGACCAGCGAATGGCGGCGCTTGACGCGGGCGATGGATTTGATTCTGGATTCGGGCGGCGGGCCCGAAGGGGAGGAGGCGTAGCGATGTTCAGGCGCAAGCGCAGTGCGGAAGATTTCCGGGCGGAGATTGAGGCGCATCTTGAACTGGAGGCCGACGACCTCAAAGGCGAGGGCTTAAGCGCGGACGAGGCCCGATGGAAGGCGCGGCGCGAGTTCGGCAACGTGAGCGTGGCGCAGGAGCGTTTCTACCTGAGGGGCCGGCTGGTGTGGATGGACAGGCTGTTGCGCGACGTGCGTTTCGGGATGCGTTCTCTGCGCGCGAGCCCGGGATTTGCGATCGTGGCGATTTTGACGCTGGCGCTTGGCATCGGGGCGAACACCGCAGTATTCAGCGTGATGAATACCGTACTGCTCAAATCGCTGCCGGTGAGCGACCCATCCCGTCTGGTGTATTTGCGGACGTCCAATCCACCGCGCGGGACGGGCACCATTGACAGCACGCAAACCTTCTCCTACGCCGTTTACGACGCCCTGCGGCGCGAAAATATGGCCCTCTCGCCGTTGATGGCCTACGTGCCGCTGTCAACCAGCAAGGTCGCGGTCCGCTACGGAGCGGAGCCCGAAGAGGCGGAGGGCGACATGGTGAGCGGGACCTTTTTCTCGGGTCTGGGCGTGAATCTGCCGCTGGGCCGCGGGTTCACCGAGGACGACGAGACTCATCATGCACCCCTTGCCGTGATTAGCTACAACTACTGGACGCGGCGCTTTGCGCGGGACCGCAATGTATTGGGAAAGACGCTGTTTGTGAACGCGCAGCCCATGACGATTGTGGGCGTTGCGGCGCGGGGCTTTGAAGGCGTTGAGCCGGGAGGCTCGACCGATTTCTGGATTCCGCTGCAGAACCGAAGAGAGTTGAATGCGTGGGGCAATCCTCCTGAGGATGGCAAGCTCTATAGCTCCAACCCCACATGGTGGTGTCTCTTCCTGCTGGGGCGGCTTGCTCCCGGCGTGAGCAGATCGCAGGCGCTGGCGCGGCTGCAGCCGGTGTTTCAGTCGGCCGCCTATACCGGGCTGGGTGCCACGCCGATGCAGGGGGAGAAGCCACCGGTTCTCCACCTCGCCGACGCCAAAGACTTTCCCGGATACGACCGGGAATATGGCAATCCGCTGCGCATATTGATGGCCATGGTGGGCCTGGTGCTTCTGATCGCCCTGACGAATGTGGTCATGCTTCTATGTGCTCGCAATGCGGCGCGCCAGCGGGAGTTCTCGGTGCGGCAGGCTCTGGGCGCGGGCCGCGGCGATTTGCTCCGCCAGCTGTTGACGGAGAGCATGATCCTGGTGTCGGCAGGCGGCGCGCTGGCGTGGGGCTTTGCGGAAATGGCGACACGGCTGCTGGGCCGATGGGCACAGATTGAATCCAGCCTGGCTCCGGACAGGACTGTCCTGCTATTCACGCTGGCCGTGATGGCATTGGCCGGATTGCTGTTTGGTCTGGCGCCTTTGCGCGTGGCGCTGGCCGGCAAAGCCGAGCTGGCGATCAAGACTTCGGCGGCGGCGGCACACGCGGATGCGGGTAAGTCACGCATGGGCAGGACCATTGTCGCGCTGCAAATGATGCTATGCGTGGTTTTATTAGTGGGCGCGGGCCTGCTGATTCGTACACTGCGCAATCTGGAGGATACTCCTCTTGGAATGCGGGTCGACGGCCTGGTTGTCTTCGGGGTGAAGCCCAGCTTACCGTCGATTCCCGTGGGCCGGATCTTCTATCAGAACCTGCTGACCAGTCTGCGTCGTCTGCCGGGCGTGGAATCTGTGACCATCATGGAGGAACGCCTTGGATCCGGGTGGTCCGACAATAGCGACATGATGGTGGACGGCCGCCTGCCGGATGTAGGCAACGGCGCGTCGAGAACAGTGCGCAGCAACGTTGCCGGGCCGGATTTCTTTACCACCCTGGGTGTGCCCGTGCTTTCGGGCCGCGATTTCGCCGATTCCGACACTGCAACCTCGCCCCACGTCGGAATCATCAACGAAGAGTTTGCCCGGCGCTTCCTGCCCAACCAGAACCCGCTCGGCCACAGCATCGGTCCGGACAACGGACAATACACAATGACCATCGTAGGGGTGGTGAAAGACCACAAATACCGCAGCATCGACGAAGAGCCGATTCCCATGGCCTGGTATATGTATGCACAGATCCCCATGGTCGGGCCGATGAGCGTTGAGATGCGTGTACATGGAGATCCGCTGGCGATTCTGCCCGCGGCGCGCAAGGCGGTGCAGCAGCTTGATCCCAACCTGCCGCTGATACAGCCTATGACCCAGCGCGCACAGTTCGACACAACCATCGCCCATCAGATTTTGTTTGCGCGCCTTGCCGGGTTCTTCGGTTTCCTGGCAATCGTTCTGGTTGGGACCGGCCTCTATGGAACGCTGGCCTACCGGGTGAGCATGAGGACGGCTGAGATCGGGGTTCGCATGGCCGTTGGCGCGCGCCGCGAACAGGTGGTCTGGATGATTTTGAAGGACAGCCTGGCGCTGACCGTCGCCGGAGTCGTCGTCGGCGTTCCACTGGCGATGCTGGTGGGACGTGCGCTGGCCTCGTCGCTCTATGGCATCAAACCTCTGGATGCAGTCACCTATGTACTTGCGGTAGTGGGAATGGCCGCGGTGGCTATTGTCGCGAGTGCGATCCCTGCAGGCCGCGCGGCCAGCGTCGACCCCACGCGCGCACTGCGCCTGGAATGACGGCCAGCGTGCTTTGAATCCAGATAGTTGTTTGAACATCTAATTGGCTGTACGTTCCCTCACGACAAGGAGGTCCGGCCATGTCTTTGCGCCCGGTTCAGGAGATCATTCAGTCAAAACCCACCATGGAAGGCGCGGGTGTGAAACTGCAGCGCGCCTTCGGCTTCGGCAAAACCAAGGAGTTCGACCCGTTCCTTCTGCTCGACGACTTTCGCAACGAAAACCCCGCCGACTACATGGCCGGATTTCCGTGGCACCCGCATCGCGGCATCGAGACCATTACTTACGTTCTGGCCGGCGAAGTGGCGCACGGCGACAGCCTGGGCAACAAGGGGCGCATGACGGCCGGTGACGTGCAGTGGATGACGGCGGGCAGCGGCATTCTGCACCAGGAGATGCCCAAGGGAGACGAGCGCGGCCGCATGCACGGCTTTCAACTGTGGGCGAACCTGCCCGCGGCGTTGAAGATGACGGCTCCGCGCTACCAGGACATTCCGTCGGCTGCCATTCCCGAGGTGACGGAGGACGACGGCACCAGGGCGCGCATTATCACTGGCGAGTTCTGGGGCCAGAAGGGGCCTGTGGAAGGCGCTTCCGCAGGGCAATATTCGGTAGACGCGCGGTATGTCGATATCTCCGTTCCACCGGGAAAAAAGAAGCGTATCCAGGTGGAGACCACGCGTAATGCGTTTGCGTACGTGTTTGCGGGCGCAGGCACCTTCCGCGATGCCTCTGACCCGCGCGCGGTGCTGACCGAGTCGGCTGTCGACCCCCATGCGCAGCCGGTCTACGACGCGAAGAACCATTCGCTGGTGCTCTTCGACCGGGGCGATGAAATTCAGGTTCAGGCGGGGCCGGAGGGCATTCGCTTCCTGCTGGTTTCCGGCAAGCCGCTGGAAGAGCCGGTGGCGTGGTACGGGCCGATTGTGATGAACACCCAGGCCGAGCTGCGGCAGGCGATGAGCGAGTTGCAGAGCGGAAAGTTCATTAAGCACGGGTAACAAAACAAGAGCAGGAAGACATCAACCGCGCCATTTTTGGAATCCAACTCGTAATTGGAGGCGAAGATGCGGATTTCTTCGGGGATCCTGAGCATTTCACTCTTGGCCGCGGGGTTCGCAGTGGCCCAACAACAGCCATTGCAGGCGCAGGCGACCCAGCAAAACCAACCCTTTCTTGCGGGACCTTCTAATGAGTCGCAATTGGCGCGCGAGGTCCGGCATAGCATCCTGACGTTGTCGTATTACTCGATCTTCGACAACATCTATTTCCAGGTAAATGGCAGTGTCGTTACCCTGGGGGGCGTGTGTCCGCCAGGGCCGCCCTGGGATATCCGGTCTGAGGCGGAAGCGGCCGTGAAACACATCAAGGGCGTCACCCAGGTGATCAACAACATCAAGACGCTGCCGGTCTCCTCTATGGATTGGCAGATACGGCGCGCGGAAGTGAGAGCCATCTACGGCGATTCCGAGATTGGAACGAAATACGGATACCAGGCACTGCCGTCGATTCACATTATTGTGGACAACGGGAAAGTGACGCTGACGGGGGTAGTGGACAACGATTTCGATAACACCCTCATCCGCAACCGCGCCAACATGGTCCCTAACGTCTTTTCCGTGCAGGACGACCTGATTGTGCTGCATCCTGGAAAACAGAAAGAAAAATGAAAATGCGGCCCGCGGGAGAGGCCAACCAGCCGGCTATTTTCTTCTGCCGGATGGTTGGCCTCTTCAGCGGGCTTTGCTTTCTTCCATCCAGAGTCTGTGCGGCTCAGGCTTCCAGCGGCAGCTCCGCCGCCAGGATGTTCATGGGCGTGAGGCCGCGCTGGCGCAGGCCGCGAAGGCTGAGCGCGTCGTAACGCTTAGCCAGCCTGCGGCCGTTGTGGTCCACCACCAGGCGGCAGTGGAACCATGCAGGATTGGGATAGCCCAGGGCGTGGTTGAGCAGGATCTGCCGCGCGGTTGACTTGAGCAGGTCGGCGCCGCGCACCACTTCGGTGATGCGCATGGCGGCATCGTCGACCACGCAGGCGAGCTGGTAGCTGGGCACGCCACTACCCTTGGCGCGATGAGCGCTCCGGTTGGCCGATCCCGGATTCCCATCGCGGCGCCAGACGATAAAATCTCCGAAATCCTCGTCCGGCGACGAATCGCTGCGGGCCCAGGTTACGGTCCTCGAATTCGATGGCCGTCGCCGTCCGGAACGCGGAAGCGCCAGTTGACGCCTTCGGGCGATTCGAGTGTGGCCGCGGTGGGGCCGGGAAGCTGCGGCGCATCGATGAGCAGAGAGCGGCAGGTGCCGGGGTAGATGGGCTCGTCGTCGAGGAGCTCCATCTTTCCTGGCTGGCGATGCGCGCCGGCGGCCGCGTGCTCGTGCGGAGCGCTCAGAGCGGCTTCAAGGTCCTTGCGCGAACAGCGGCAGGGAAACAGGTATCCGCGGCGCAGCAGCTTGCGCCATGCCGCCAGATAGAGGGAGCGGCGCTTGCTTTGGACATAGGGCGCGTAGGGGCCGCCGCGGTCGGGGCCTTCCTGCCAGCGGATTCCCAGCCAGCGAAGGTCATCGAGCGCGGCCTCGGCGTAGACGGACTGGCTGCGCTCGGGATCAAGATCTTCCATGCGCATGACGAGCGCGCCGCCGGCCTCGCGGGCGCGCTGCCAGGCGGTCCAGAAGGTACGCGCATGGCCCACGTGCAGATAGCCGGTAGGCGAAGGCGCAAGCCGGCCGCGATAGTCCGAAGTCGGGGTGGGAGGCAGGCTGGCCATGTTATTGACCAGTCTAGTCAGACGCGGAGGCACGGCATATGGCAGCTTTGATTCGCGCTCCGCGCCCTAATGAGCGTCTTTGCCATGGGTGGTGTTGCCGACGTTGCCCAATGCGCCCAAACCGCTCAGGCCCTTGAGCGCGCCTAATTGATCCATCCTGATGGGGCCGAGGATGAGCACAATCGAAATTTCCTTGGGCTCGGCGGACAGGATGAACATGCCGCGCGTCTCGCCGTTCGCCAGCTTCACCATCACGTCGGTCGACTCGCCGGTCTTACGCTCGCGATCGCGCACCAGAGGTGTCCATTCGCTGGTCTCAAAGTGCCGGCGTAACTGCTCCACCTGCTGCTCCGAGTATTGGCCTTCCTTATTGAATTCGTAGTCGCGGACATAGATGCCGCTGAGTCCCTCAATGAGGCGTTGCGCGGACGCATCATCGGAGTCTTTGCCGTTCATGAACTTCGCGGCGAAGCCAAGCATGTTCTTGCCGAGCGTGACCTCGGTTACGTCGGAAGCGCGCGCGGCCAGCTCCTTTTCGATGGGCGAAGTTGCGGGCAAGGAGTCAGGCGACGCGGTCTGGGCCACGGTGGGCAGGGCCAGCAGCGCGGAGATAAGAAAAAACGCGAGGTTTCGATATTTCATCGTTGAACTCCCTTTCTATTGCTGGTCGGGGTTGCGGGCGGTGAGCTGCGTGTTCATCTCGTCCAGTGCATGGCCGGCAATGCGCAGCGCGGTGAATACCTGCTGACGCGCGGCTTCGCCCTTGCGGCGCTGCTCCGCGTTGTGCCTGAAAAGCGCGCCGCCCAGCAGCGCAGCCAGAAGCAACACGGCCGCCACCCGCTCCAGCCAGAGAGCGGGCAGGCGCGTCTGCCCGGCACGCTGCCGATCCCGGCGCTCCAGCACTTTGCGCTTGAGGCTGGGCGGCGCGGGAAGCCGGACCAATGCCTGCCGCAATTCGCGCTCAAAGTCTTCCATCGGTTAAAGCTCCTCCCGCATTCTTTCCGGTCCTTCTATACTCCCTCAACTGGGTCTCGGCCTTGGCCCGCAGCAGCTTGAGGCCGCGCTGCAGATGGCTCTTGACCGTAGCCAGCGGCGCATCGAGGGTGGCGGCGATCTCCTCCGGCGTCAAATCTTCCTGGAAGCGCAGAACCAGCGCTGCGCGCTGCGCCACGGGCAAAGAGTCCATCAAGCGGTCGAGCCGCGCGCCCAGCGGCGTGCTGCGCTCTTCCACCTGCGCGCCGTGCGCTTCTTCAATCTCCACCCACAAATCCAATCCCCGCACGCGCCGGCGGCGCAGGGCATCGGTGGAGCGGTTCATGGCGACGCGGCGCAGCCAGTGGCAGGCGTGGAGCGGCGATTCGATCCTGTCCAGATGCCGGTCCAGCTCCAGAAAGACATCCTGGGCGATCTCCTCGGCCAGGCCGCGGTCGCCGGTCATGCGCTTCGCGAGCGAAAAGACCATAGACTGGTGCTCGTCGACAAGTGCTTCGAAATCCGGCTGCCAGTCACGCGCCATAGACCCTGCTACTCTCTATTCCGCGAAAAAGTGCGGGCGGGGATGCAGAGTATTACGGGGCGGCGGAGGAAAAGTTCTGGCTTACGGGAGCGCGAGTCGCTTTAAGGCTGCACTTCGGGGGGAATCAGCAGGTACACCGCGTCCGGCACCACTTCCAGCCGGACCGGCAGCGAGCCCAGGACTTCGCCGTCGGCCTCTACGAAGAGCCGTTCCTGGGAGCCGTTGAGGGCGCGGCACTCCACGTGGCCGGACTCGAAGAGCTCAACCTCTTGGGTAAATTTGTGACGCCCGGCGAGCACGCCGATGAGGAATTTGAAATAGGTCACGCGGCTGCGCGTTTGAAAGGCGATTAAATGCAGCCAGCCGCTGTGCAGGCTGGCGCCGGGCGCCAATTGCCCCACCGCTCCGCCAAAGGAGCGCACGCGCACGGCCAGCAATTGCGACGCGGTAAAGACGCGCTGGGTGGGAATTCCGTTAGGGATGAGCTCGGTCTCAAAGAGCGGGAAGTGGTGCGTAGCCCAGATGCGCGCGGCTTCCACCAGGTAGAGCATGTAGCCGAAGCGCTGCTTGAGGCGGGAGTCGAGCCGCGACATGAGCAGCGCGTCGGGGCCGATACCTGCGGCCACGAGAAAATAGCGGGAGGCGGAATTGCCGTCGGCCGCGCGGTAATGAATGCGTCCGATGGGAACGCGCACGGGTACTGCCCTGAGCAGCTTTTCGACCACCGTGGAGGGCGATCCGATGAGGCCGAGATTCGATGCCAGGGCGTTGGCGGTGCCCAGGGGAATGACGCCGAGCGCCGTTTCCGAGCCCACCAGCCCTTGCAGGATTTCATGCACGGTGCCATCGCCGCCGCAGGCAATCACGGAATCGCAGCCTTGGCGAACGGCCTCGCGGGCGTGCGCCGACCCGCTGCCCGGCGTGCCGGCTTCAAAGGCTTCTACTGCCACTCCGGCTTTGCGCAATACCGCCATCGCCTGCTGCAGAGCGACTGCGCGGCGCGCGGAATAGCGGCCCGAAATGGGGTTGTAAATCAGCGCAACCCGGCGCATGGCTGGAGTCAAAGACGCGGCTTGGGACGAAATATCGGCTGGCCTCTCTTTCTCATCCTCTCAAATGAGATGCGGATTGCGTGAAAACCAGGTTAAAGGAGCCAGGATGAACCTGGACAGCAACCACTCGCCCGAGACAAGGGGGAGGACCGAAACCGGGGGCAGCGTCAGCCCCTTGGCTTATGATTGGGCGCAGGGGTGGACGCCGTGCAGTTTTCGGGTAATACGATTCTTATCACGGGGGGCGGATCTGGCATTGGCCGCGGACTGGCCGAAGGCTTGCACAAATTCGGCAACCAGGTGGTTATTGCCGGCCGCCGCAAACAGGCGCTGGACGAGACCACGGCCGCCAATCCCGGCATGGAGTCGCTGACCGTGGACATGCAGGATGCCGCAGCGATTCGCGACTTTGCTGCGCGCGCGGTCAGCCGGTTTCCGGCCCTGAACGTGCTGATTAACAATGCCGGCATCATGCGGGCGGAAAAGCTTCTGGAGCAGTCTCAGGATCTGGCGGACGCCGAAGCCATTGTGAGCACGAATTTCCTGGGTCCGATCCGATTGACCGCGGCTCTGCTGCCACATCTCGAAAAGCAAGCGCAGGCGGCCATCATGAATGTGTCTTCGGGGTTGGCCTTTGTGCCGCTGGCGCTTACGCCCACATACTGCGCCACCAAGGCGGCCATCCACTCCTACACGCAGAGTCTGCGCTACCAACTCCGCAACACGAAGATTGAAGTGGTGGAACTGGCGCCGCCCTACGTCCAGACCGACCTGATGGACGGTGCGGACGATCCGCGCGCCATGCCGCTGGCCCAGTTCATTACCCAGGTAATGGAAATCCTGAAGCAGCAGCCCACGCCGGAAGAGATCCTGGTGGACAACGTGAAGGGGATGCGCCATGCGGCGGAGAAGGGGAAATTCGCCGCGGTCTTCCACGGAATGAATGCGGATATGAGCGACAGCCACTGAGCGAGGATGAAGATCCGGAGCCTAAGTCTGCCGCCCTTGTTCGCGATGAGACTGGGACCCGGAATCCGTCTTTTTATCCGCACGAAAAAACGAATGTTACCAGAATTGAGTTACCAAGATTCTTATAATTTCCCACATTCAAGCTATAGCGCTTACTCTCCAAGTCGATGAAACTGAACCGGTGGTTGATGAGGTTTCAGCCGCTTAACAGCGGCTTCCCGACTAGGTGAAGTTCCCCTTCTTCCTTTTGAAACCCCTGCCACAATGCACGAACCATGGTCTGAATCGCGGCCGTATGGGAGCCGGCATCCGGTGTTGGGAGGAATATGACAATGAGCAAACGCAGAGAAAGCGCTCGCATTGCAGCGGGCTCAGCAAACAGGTTCAGGACGCCCCGTCGGTCGGCCTGGCTGCATAGATGGACGGCTGGCAAGTTTGGCGAAGAAGGCAGCGCGCTGGTTGAGATGGCGCTGGTGCTGCCCATTCTAGTCACGCTTTTCACCGGCGCAGCCTCATTCAGCCTGGGGCTGTTCAATTTTCAGCAGCTCGTCAATGCCGGTTCAACTGCCACGCAGTTGCTGGCCGCCGAACAAGGGCTGATTACCGATCCCTGTGCATCTGCAGCCAGCACCGTGACCGGAGCACTGCCGGGTTGGACCGCCTCCAACCTCACCTACACTCTCACGATTACGGACACCAACGGCACAGCACACACCTTCGGGCCTACTGCCGGAAGCACGTTCAGTTGTGCATCGGGAGCCGCCGATATGGCGCCTAACGAGCCCGTAAACCTCACCGTCAGCGACACGTACAGTTGGTTTCCAATCCTCGATTTCAGCCCGAACAGCAATATCAACGTGACGCAATCCGCGCTGATGGAGTGACACGGAAGAAAGGGAACTCATGAGACCTCTCGCACGTAAGATATTCGGTGACCAACGTGGCCAGTCGCTGGTGATTGTGGCCTTCAGCATGATGGGATTTGTCGGGTTGGCCAGTATTTCGGTTGAAACGGCTCACGTCTACTATGCGTACCGGCTCCTCGTCAGTTCAACCCAGGCGGCCGCACTCGCCGGCGCCCAGGCCATGCCCGACACAACGACGGCCAGCGCCAATGTGACCGCCTACAGCTCACAGGCCGGCCAGAAGAATGCCACCTCGATACTCACCAATGCCGTCGCTACGCCCACCTACCTCTGTCTCTCCACGGTGACCAATACCCTGAAGACCCCGTGCGAGACTTCCACCGGCGGTTCCGGGGGCAGCAACGCGATCAAGGTTACGCAGACGGCGGATGCGCCTTCGTGGATCGCCGGGCTGTTTGGCTTCGGGAATTTTCATCTTTCCTACACTGCCACTGCGGCCATGCGCGGCGGTTCTGCCTCCACTTGGAACATTGCCATCGTCCTCGACGCAACCAAGTCCATGAGTGACCCCGACAGCGGCACACAATGCAGCGGCACACAGGAATCGTGTGCATTGAAGGGAGTGCAGGCGCTGCTTAGCGACCTGTATCCTTGTGCGCTGGGCCAGACCTGCAGCGCAAGCGATACCTATGTGGACGATATAGCCCTGTACGTGTTCCCACCGGTACTGGCTTCGACGGCGCCTCTGGACTATTGCTCAGGAGGCTCAGGCACGCCGACCCATGAATACTATGAGGTGCCCACGCTGCCGTCAACCTGGACTTATCAGATCATTGGATTTTCAAATGACTACCGGACTTCCGATTCATCCACCGGCCTGAATGTGGGCTCCAACATCGTGAAAGCGACCGGCTACTCGGGGAGCCATTGCAGCGGCATCGTGGCGGAGGGTGGCGCGGGCACTTATTACGCGCAGGCCATCTACCAGGCGCAGTCGGACTTGATCTCGGAGCAGACGGCAAATCCCGGCTCGCGCAACGCCATGATCATCCTGAGCGACGGCAATGCTACGGCGACGGTCAGTTATAGCGGCAGCGGCAGCAACCAGAAGATCTCTTCGTCCAGCGATCTGCAACCCTCCTCGACCAACAGCCTGAACGGCATTACGGGCAATAACCCGACCTCCTATACATATCCTTCAGCGGTGGGTGAGTGCGGCCAGGCGGTGGTGGCGGCAAACGATGCGGCCACTGCGGGGACGGTGGTTTACTCAATTGGGTACGGATCTCCAACTTCGGGCTGCACGTCCGATGCGTCGCATAGTGCTTCGCTTTCGAATAACGGCGCGAGCTGGGGTCCCGGTGACAGTCCCTGCCAGGCCATTGGGGCCATGGCTTCCGCTTCCATCAACTTCTTTTCCGACGATGGGGATGGATGCACCGCGACCGCTACCGCCAACAAGAGCATTACATCGCTGACTTCCATCTTTCACCAGATCACCGCCAGCCTGTCCTCGCCGCGGCTGATCCCGAACGGAACCACTTAGAGTTCGCGGCGCAATGAGGATCTGACCAGGATCAGCACCCCGGCAGTCGTAATCCGGCGATCTACTAAGGCGCGGGGATGGGGTCCCGCGTGCAGACCGGCCTGATGGGCGGAGCGAAGCATCCGCGTGTTGTGCCGCTGGCCGATTTTCGCTCGATTTTCCTCATTTTCCTTGCTATGTTGATGTCCCTGCCCGGCCTACACTTTTGAGATATGGCTACCATCCCCGATCTCAGGCTGGACGCAGGACTGCCGGCGAACATCGATGCCGAGAAGACCATTCTCGGTGCGATTCTGCTGGACAACGCGGCCCACGCCGAGGCTGCCGAACGGCTCCAGCCGGACGATTTTTCGCTGGACTCGCACCAGCGCATCTTTCAGCGCATGACCGACCTGCGCGACTCGCAGCGGGCGGTCGACATTGTCACCCTGGCCGAGGAACTGGCGCGCTACAAGGAGGTCGAGTCGGTTGGCGGAGTCGCCTACCTGGCGTCGCTGACCGAGGGGCTGCCGCGCCGCCCGGTGATTGAAGAGTACATCCGCATCGTCAAGGACAAGAGCCTGCTGCGGCGGCTGATGGCCATTTGCTCGGCGGCTATTGCGCGCGCAGCGGACCAGAGCGAAACGGCGCTGGAGGTGCTGGGCGATGCCGAGCAAAAGCTGCTCGAGGTCAGCGAGAAGGGCATTACCCGGGGGCTGCAGCCGCTGGACCAGATTGTTGCCGAGTCGTTTGGCTCCATCGACAACCTGTACAAGGAAAGCAAAGAGGTCACCGGCCTGGCCACGAATTTTTACGAACTCGACCGCATGACCAGTGGTCTGCAGAAGGGCGAGCTGATTATTATTGCGGCGCGGCCCTCGATGGGCAAGACGGCGCTGGCCATCAACATTGCGCAGAACGCGGCCATTCAGAGCAAGGCCACGGTTGCGGTCTTCAGCCTGGAAATGAGCAAGGAGTCGCTGCTGCGCCGCATGCTGGCTACGCAGGCGCGCGTGGATCAGCGCAAGCTGCAAACCGGCTTCCTGGGCCGCGAGGATCACAGCAGGCTGCAGCATGCGCTGGAGCAACTGATCGAAGCCAAGCTCTTTATCGATGACTCGGCCGGAATTTCGCTGGCGGAGATGCGGGCCAAGGCGCGGCGCATGAAGCAGACCACCGGGGGGCTTGACCTGGTGATGGTGGACTATCTGCAGCTGATGTCGGCTACCTTGCCGACGGCCGGAGGCAAGCGCTATGAGAACCGGACGCAGGAGGTCGCTGCCATTTCGCGCGGGCTGAAAGCGCTGGCCAAGGAGCTGAACGTGCCGGTGATTGCGCTGTCGCAGCTTTCGCGCGCCAGCGAGCGCCGCGGCGACGACAAGCGGCCCATGCTGAGCGATCTGCGCGAGTCGGGCTCAATTGAGCAGGATGCCGACGTGGTGGCATTCATTCATCGTGAGGCGTATTACAACCGCGACGAAGAGATGTCGGACGCGGACAAGGCCAAGTCGGAGATTATTATCGCCAAGCAGCGTAATGGACCCACGGGCACGGTGATCCTGCACTTCATCTCGCGCTATACGAGTTTCGATAATCCTGAGACCGCGCACGAGAGCCAGTGAGGCACCCAAGGGTGAAAGCACCCACGGGTGGGGCCCCTGCGGATGAAAGCACCTGCGGGCGTAAGCGCGCCTAATCGTTCAGCTCCATCACATTGACTGACCAGGGCGCGAAGGTGCGCGTGAATCTGGGTCCGGCGATGGAGAGGGATTGCTGCTCGGGCACAACCGCGCGTGGATCGGCGATGCTGTTGGTGGCGTCGGGGGTTTTGCCGCTGAGGGTGATGAGCGCGGCCCGCGGCGCGACATTGGCTATGCCTTCAAGGTCGATGGCCAGGGGCTGCGGCGTGGAGTTGGCGTTCACCACTTTGATGAAGATCTTGTGCCGGTTTGGGTCGCGGGTTGCGGAGGCAAAGAGGCGCGGCCCGGCGCCGGTGAACGTAGCCGGCAAAATCTGCGTGCCTACATGGCTCGCGAACATCACCTGCATCCAGTAGCTGGGCGATCCATAGCTCCCCAGCGCGTTGTAGCCGATCAGGTCGGGCGCCCATTGCAGGCCGCCGGGGTTCACATTGGTGAACAGCGGCGCGTAGCTCGACATGATGACCAGATCGCTGTTGCGCTCCAGGCCGGTGAGCCACGCTGCGTCGGCCAGCGCCGCTTGAAGGTTGGGCGTGGGAGCGCCCTCGCGCGTGGCCCATTCGCCTACGAAGATTTTGGGCCCGGTGCGCGGATGATGATCGTAATGATGCGCCCCGGCGAAAGACTCTTCGGCCGACATGTAGAAATGCTCGTCGAGCACATCGGGCGTGACGCTCTTCACCGGCGTGGTGGCAATCAGTTGGAGAGCCGGGTAACGCTGCTTGATGGCGGTGTAGAACTGCGCAAAGCGGCCATCGTAGGAGCCGGAGCCGTCGAACTCGTCTTCGTTACCAATTTCCACGTAGTGCAGCGCGAAAGGCGCGGGATGGCCGTCTTTGGCGCGCTCGGCTCCCCATTTGGTATCCGTGCCGCCGGTCGCGTATTCAATTTCGTCGAGCGCATCTTCGACGTACGGCTTGAGGGCGGGTCCAGGCTCTACGTGCTCCTGTTGCAGCGAGTAGCCGGCGTAGACGGCGAGCACAGGCTGCATGTGCAGATCCTGGCACCAATCGAGAAACTCGAGCAACCCCATGCCGTCTGACGAGCGATAGCCCCAGGGACTGGGGTGCGTGGGCCGGTCAACCCAGGGGCCGATGGTCTTCTTCCAGTCGAAGCGGTCGGCGATGTGGTCGCCTTCAAGATAGTTGCCGCCGGGGAGACGCAGAAACTGCGGGTGCATGGCGGCCAGCTTCTCCATAATGTCGATGCGATTGCCGTGGGGACGTTGGTGATAGGTGGGGGGAAAGAGCGAAACCAGATCGAGCCACAGCGTAGCCGGATGCGGAATGGTGAGAATCAGGTGATTGTTGGCCGTCACCGGTGCCGCGCCGGTCTTCAGGGTGTACGTGTACTGCTTCCAGTCCGTGCCAATGCCGCTTACGGTCGCAGTGGCCGCGACCGCGCCGGTTGCGTCGTTGCTCAGGCTTACCGTTAGGGGCAGGCCGGGCGCGTCCGTCTTTGCCCAAAACGAGCCGCTATAAGTGGTGTTGGGCCGCACCGCGATGCCCCAGTAGCCGCCATTCTCCACGCCTGCGGGCGCATTGGGGCTGGCCGCCGTTACGCTCAGCTTCAGGCTCGAAGGCAGCGCGGCGCTGGGGCCGGTCGAGTCATCGAGCGAGACGCTCACCCGGGCGTTGCCGCGCGCCACCATGGGCCATTGCGTGAGATCGCCGAAGCCGCGGTTTACCACGCGATCGCGCACCAACTCGGCATAGATTCCGCCGTCGTAGGAGTAGTTAATCTCCTCGGTCATGAGCCCATAGAGGGTGGGGCTGACCGCTGCGCCGGGCTGGTTAGCCTGGATGGTGAGCGAGGGAGTCTGGCCGGGAAGATTGGGCAAGGCAAGCAAGGCAAATAACAGCGTGGTCACAGCGACTGAGTTTTTCATGCAGTGCCATGCTACGGCGCGGGCGTGGGGGACCGCAACCCGGCACAGGCATCCTGGCTGCCTGCCGGGCAGGGCAGTGGGTGTATGCCCAGATTATTGCTCGATGGCCGCGGCGATGGCGTTACGCACCGCGTCGGGCAGGGCTGGCATGGCGCCGGATTGCGAAGCCAGCCATCCGCCCCAGCGGTTCCCCGCCTCGTTGAGCGTGGCCAGCGGCGCACCGCGCAGCAGGTAGTGAGTGAGGGCGGCGGTAAACGCATCGCCGGCGCCGATGGCATCGGCCATTTTTACGGGGAATCCGGGGTGGTCGTCCCAGGCCTCGCGGCTCACCAGCACGCTTCCGCTATGGCCGCGCGTGACGGCCACCAGTTGCAGCGCGGGAAACTCGGCCAGCAGCCGCTCAGCGCCGGCCCGCAACGGCACCGGCTCCGCGGCCAGGCCAAGCAGTCGCAAGACCTGCGGCAGTTCGTCCTCGTTCATTTTCACCACGCTGGCCAGCTCCAGCGATTCCTGGATCACCTCGCCGGAGAAGAAGGGCGGGCGCAGGTTTACATCGAAAACGCGAATGCAGGTTGCCCGGGTTTGTGCGGCCAGGTTCTGGATGGTTTGGCGCGAGGGGCTATTGCGTTGCGCCAGCGACCCGAAGCAGATGGCGTCCGCGCGCTCGGCCATTTGCAGCCAGTCGTCGGTGAGTTCCATGAAATCCCAGGCTGCCGGCTGGTGAATGGTGTAACGCGGATCGCCGTTGTCAAAGGTCACCGTAACCGTTCCCGTTGGGTATCCGGTGTCGATTTCCAGACGGCTGGTGTCGATCGGCAGGGGATCGAGTTTGTCCACGGCCATGCGTCCCAGGTTGTCGCGGCCAATGCGGCTCAGCAGCACGGCATGACTGCCCAGCCGCCCGGCCATCACGGTGAAATTGGCGGGCGCGCCGCCCAGCAGCGCCACGCGCGCAGGCCGCGGCGACACGGCACCCAGGGCCGAACTGGCGGGCAACGGCAGGCCGTCGGACTCTTCCCCCCGCAGCGAAACCAACTCCGTGTCGTCGATGGGGACCGCGCCCAGCTGGCCGCCTTCGGGCAGAACGTCCCACAGCAACTCGCCGATACCGAGAATCAAATGCGGAGTCTTCACGCTCGGGCTTCTCCCCTTCTTGTAATCAGCTAGAGGCTAGCAGCTTTCCCCATCCACCGGTAGATGGAACAGTCTTCCCAGGCGGTGGCAGCGTATTCGGCGTCGGGCTGGCTGGTGAGGATGGTGCGGTCGGCCGCGGTATCGGCGGGCGAGCGCCGCACCGCGCCCGTGAAGAGCCGCACGAAGCCGGGTTCGGCGGCCAGCACGCGATCCTGCTCGTTGTTGACGTAGAGAAGGTCGAGCATGCCCTCGCGGCCGGCCAACTGCCGGCGCCAGGAGCGCAGCACGCGCCGCAGCACCGGCGCGCCAAAAGGATTGAACAGAAAGACAACGCAGGGGCCGGGCGGCAACGGGAAATCGGCGGCATCGCATTCCACCAGGCGCAGGGGCGCGCGAGCCCGATCGATGGCCTGCCACAACGCAATGTTTTTGCGGCCGATGCGCACCAGCGCCGGGTGCATCTCCACACCGACGACGGCGCGAAAAGGAAACTCCGAAGCCAGCAGCAGGGCGCGGCCCATGCC
The DNA here is from genome assembly GCA_963725975.1 of uncultured Acidobacteriaceae bacterium. Lineage (GTDB taxonomy): Bacteria > Acidobacteriota > Terriglobia > Terriglobales > Acidobacteriaceae > Telmatobacter. The sequence continues at coordinate 322,217 of CAVSBA010000006.1, forward strand.
CGCACCCAGATCGATAAAGTTGTAGGAGTCGAGGGGCGACACCGCTTTCAAGCGCCGCCAGCGCACCAGCAGCGACTGAAATACGGAGGGTGCGACGGCGTAATAGGCGGTGGCATGGCGATCGTGGCGGTGCCCGGTCACCAGGTTTCGGCCGGCCACCAGGCCGCTGGTGCGCGCACCGAATTCGAGGTCGAACGGATGCCGGACGAGTCCGTCGCGCACCGCCAGTCCGGGAAGCAGACGGCGGTTGCCCGCTTTTTTGTTGACCGGTGCTGGTTTGCCAGGCGCATTGTTCATCGCCTGCTTAGCGGATTGCATCTGCCCTTGACGCACGTTTCAAAACTTATCACGAATCCCATGGCCGGAAGGGTCCTTGGCTAAATGGCTCGGGTCAGGCTGGCCAGCAAAACGCCCAGCACAATCAGGCTCACCACCACGTAGAGCCGGTCCCGCTCCAGTGCAAAGCCAATCACCGCCATCAGGACACGCGCTACCGGCGTGGCAATGAGCAGGAGCAGGCCGAACTGTATCAGGCCTTCGCTGTTGAGATGCGCGGCAGAGCGCGTGATGCCGGCAACGGTACGGATACTCGCCGGGCCTACCGCAAAGGTGTGGTAGTTCACATGGTCGCCGTGATGCTGGACCAGGTAGAGGCCCGCGCCGGCAACGACGACGGCCGCGGCCAGCAGCACGCCGGCGCGCAGCAGGTTGCCGATGATGATTTCGAGCCGCTGGTCATCCATGTGTTTCTTCATGGTGCGCTCCATTTCTACACCTTCCCCAGGACGCCGTTGACGATCATCTCGACGGCCATGGCCAGGATGACGACGGCGAAGACGATGCGCAGGGTCTTGACGCGCGCGTGCATCAGCACCTTGGATCCCAGAAATGCGCCGGCCAGTACCCCCAGCATGACGGGCATGGCTACGCGCGGGTCGATATAGCCGCGGCTCAGGTAAATGCCGGCGCTGGCCGCGGCGGTTACGCCGATCATGAAGTTGCTGGTGGTGGTGGAGACTTTGAAGGGAATCTTCATGGCCTGGTCCATGGCGATCACCTTCACGGCTCCGGACCCGATGCCGAGCAGGCCGGAGAGCGCTCCGGCGCCGAACATGAGCCCGAATCCGGCGGGCACATTGCGCACTCCGTACTGCCGCTCGCGGCCCTCGATCGGGAATGTGCCGCCCATGCGGAAGCGACGGCCCAGCTTGTCCGATTCAACCGCCGGAGCGTTCTCCAGCGATCCTTTGAAGACTGACTGGTAGGCCGATTGGATGAGGACCAGTCCGAAGATGACGGCCAGGACATGGGTGCTGACGTGGCCGGCAAGAAACGCGCCCAAGACCGCGCCGATGGTGGTGGCGACTTCAAGGAACATGCCGATGCGAATGTTGGAGAAACCCTCGCGAACATAGGCCGCCGCTGCCCCTGAGGAAGTGGCGATGACGGAGACCAGCGAGGCGCCGATGGCGTACTTGATATCCACGCCCAGCGCCAGGGTGAGCGCGGGGACCACAATTACCCCCCCGCCGAGGCCGGTCAACGCTCCCAGGAAGCCCGCCAATGCGGAGACCACCCAGACGACGAGAGTAAAGGAGTCAGCTGTCATGTAATCAATTCGCGGAGCGGTCTGGGGCGGAGAACCAACTTCGATTACAACATTCGAGGGGTGAGGCGGGCCAGTCTCGCACCATTCTCGTCGGGGGCAGTGGCTCGTATCGTAGAATGGCACCGTCCAATTTTGTCGCCGCATCCCGCTTTGAACGCGCCGCGAAGAGGCGGGCCGGCCCGCGGGAAAATCTACGTCACACAGGAATCGATATGAAAAAGCTTGTCTATGCCGCCGCCCTTCCACTGGCTGCCCTGCTGCTGCCCGTACACACGCCGGCCCAAACCACCATTGGCGGAGAAGAGACGGTCACCCTGCACCGCAGCGCGGTGAGCAAGACCGCGCCCGAATTCACCTCGGTGACGCTGATGCCGGGCCGCGGCATGGAACTGCTCTACATCACCGCCAATTTTCCGGGCAAGGGAGAAGTGCCGGTGCTGGCCTCGCCGGATCTGGCCACCGCCAAGGACATGCTCGACCGGCAGGACACGGCCAACGGCGACCTGGGCTACCGGCTGGGCGCGGCGTTTCTGGTGCCTTATCCCAATCGCATTCGCGGCAAGCTGTCGGCTGACGGCAAGACCCTCACCACCTCCTGGCACGGCCATTTGCTCACCCTGCCCGCGAATAATATCGGCAAGCTGCCGGGCGCAGAGCGTCACGCCATGCATGGTCTCATCCTCAAAGCCAAAGCCACCGATGTGCGCGTTACCGATATGCCCGGCGGCCAACAGGCCACGGGGGTAATTCACGCCGGCAACTTTGGCGGCCACTGGCTCTCGAAGACCGATCTGGTGATTACCATTACCCTGACCGCTCAGGCCGTCGATGCCTCCATCGTGGCGCACAACGTGGGCACTGAAGACGAGCCCATGGCCATCGGCTGGCACCCGTATTTCGATCTGCCCTCGCATGATCGCGACCAGGTGCGCGTGCACATTCCGGGGTCGATGCTGGCGCAGGTGGACAACTACGACAATGTGTTTCCTACCGGCAAGCTGGTGCCCGTGGCCGGTAAGTACAATCTGGAAGCGCCCAACGGCGTGCCCCTCGACAAGAATTTCTACGACGACAACTGGAGCCACCTCGATTGGAAGAACGGCGCCGTAACGGTGAAGGTGATCGATCCGGCCGCGCACTATGGCATCGAGATTCAGGGCCTCTCGCCGGAGATCAAGACCATCCAGCTGTACGCGCCGCCGGAGAAGCAGTTTGTCGCCATCGAAGACCAATTCAACTTCGCCGATCCATTCGGCAAGGAATGGGGATCGATGGATACCGGCATGGTGACGCTCAAGCCGGGCCAAAGCACGCGCTGGAAGGTGCGCCTGCACGTGTTTGTGCCCTAAAAAACCTGTGGGCGCCCCACGTTGCGACTGCGCCCAAGCACCATAAAATGAACGTCCTGCCGTGAGACCTTTCAAGTCGCAACAGTACGAGTGACAGAGGACACCGCTCTTAAATCCGCGTTGCGATCTCCTGGTCCGGGTATCCAAATGAAGAACACGTTGGTGCTGGTCCTCTTGGGAACGCTGGCAGTGCTCGCGGCGGTTGTAATTTGCTGCGGTCGTCAAATTCAGGCCACTACTGAGGAAGGGGCTGCGACTCTTTCCGGAGATGACTTGATTCCTCGACCGATGGGGTCCTTGAATCACGCCATCACCATCAACCGTCCTCCCCAAGACGTCTGGCCGTGGCTGGTGCAGATGGGTGCCGGGCGCGCCGGATGGTACAGCTACGATTTCGTCGACAACGGTGGCCAGCACAGCGCCGAAAGAATTCTGCCGGCATATCAGAAGATTGGCTTGGGGAGCGTGCTTCCCGCCCTGCGCGGCGCGAAAGACGCATTTCTGGTGGTTGATTGCGAGCCCCAGCGCAGCCTCGTTCTCGCTTGGAAATTGCCGAGCGGGAAGTATCAAACCACCTGGGCGTTCGTCCTGGAACATCCTCAGCCGAGCTTGACTCGATTGATTGTGCGGGGCCGCGTAGCTCCAGGGTATCGTCCTTACGGCTTGCCAGAATGGGTTGCGATTCCCGCCGGCGCGATGGCGCATTTCATTATGCAGCGCAAGCAACTGCTGAATATCAAGCAGCGCGTTGAAGCCTATGACGGGCGCTGACGTGACGGGCCGCAGGCTCAAGAGGTTTGTCACGTGGGTTGCCGTCGGATAACCGCCGATCCTTACGCGCCTCCAGTGCGCTCCATTGTCTGTGCCCCATCCTTCCTGAGTCTCATCGCGGAAGGGTGGGAGACCACGAACCCAAACTGACCGATGCCTTAATCCTCCGGCAGCTTCGTCAGCTTGATGGTCCGTCCTTCGCGCGCCGATTGCCGCGCCGCGTCCAGAATCTGCACCACCGTCACATTGGTATCGAGCGCGCTCAAATCGCCCTTGTCATCGATCTTGCCGGAGAGCACGCCGGCCAGGTAATCGAGCGAGTTATCCTGGGGCGCGGCCAGCGGCGGAGCGGTGATCAGCTGCTCACGATCTTCGCCGTGCAGGCGCAGCCGCACCTGGTCGCCGCCTATGGTGATCGCATAGCCGGTGGCGCCATAGACGGCCATGTTTTTCATGCTGAAGGGCCAGTTCCACGAAGGCTGAATGATGGCCTGGGCGTGCGGGTACTGCAGGATGATGGTAGCGGCATCGTCCACGCGAGGATAAATCTGCGGCTTGTCGTGATTGGTTACGGCGGTTACGGTGAGCGGGGCCTTGCCATGCATGAGCCAGGTCATCAGGTCCACGCCGTAGCAGCCGAAATCATAGAGCGCGCCGGCTCCGTTCTGGGCGGGATCGGTGAGCCACTTCAGAAACTCCGGCTGCACGCCGATCTCCTTCGGCCCTTCGTGGCCGTCATCCACAACCACACGGCGCACCGGGCCGAGCTTGCCGCTCTCCAACTCGTCGTAGGCGAAGCGGTTGCTTGCATACCAGGTGGTCTCGTAATTGACGAGCACGTGGATGTGGTGCTGGCGCGCAACTCGGCGAATGGCCAGCGCGTCAGAGAGGGAAATGGTGAGGGGCTTTTCCACCATCACGTCGAGATGGTGCGCGGCGGCCTCTTCAATCACCTTGCGGTGACCGGCAATCGAGGTATAGACCAGCAGCGCCTGGGGATGGGTGGCGGCGATCATCGCCTCCGTGTCGGCAAAGAACAGGCTCTGGGCCAATGCATCTTGGCGTGCATACTTGGCACGCAGCGCCGCGTCGGGGTCGGAGATGCCGACCAACTCCACATCGGGATGCTCCGGGAAGGCTCGAATAAATCCTTCCACGTGGCCGTGTTCCAAGCCCACGATGGCCACGCGCAGCGGCGCCTGTTGCGCGGCCAGCGCGCCGGGCACAAGCGTCATCAGCACGCCCAGCGCGCCGGCCATCGCTGTTTGCAAGAGGAGGTGACGAGGCTGTGCTTGCGTGTGCGATCCGCGCACAAGTTGGCGCAAGAAGCAGAGATCACGGAGATTCATTTGGGATCAGCCCTCGACGCGATTGTACTTCGCGTGGCCGGTTTGCGGCGGGGTCTATCTTATTTGCCGATCACGTCAATAGCCACGGTCATGGTTTTGGGCGGCATGCACTGACTCTGGTCGCAGGCCTGGTAGCGCAGCTTGGCCTGCACCAGGTGATTGCCGGCCGCGGCCACCAGCCGCGTCTGAATGGTGAAATCGCCCGTATAGACGTTCAGTTTTGTCTTGGGATCGGCGGGGAGCGTAATGTTCACGCCGGCCGGATAGCTCGCGTTCTCAAGCCGCGCGCCGGCTCCAGCGGGAATGGAAAAGGTAGTGGGGATCAGGTAATCGTCACTGGGCGTGTGCGAGTTGATATGCAGCCCCTGCTGTACGCGGAAGTGCAGCGCCACGGTCCCCGGCTGGCCCGCGGGCAGGCTCACCTGTTCGGGAAAAAGATATTGCACGGCCGTCATTTTCGCAGCATCGCGGTCCTGTGGCGCATTGGCAATGAACTGTGCCTGCGCCACCGCAGCCAGCGCCAACAAGGCAATTCCAATGCCCGCGATCTGTCCCATGCTGTTTGCTCTCTTCATCCAATCCTCAACCGCGAGTGTGCGCGCGACCAACCGATAACGCTCATTTCAATCCGCCAGCGCTTTTTTGATGTTGTTCTCGATATCGCTTTCGGAGTTGATGCCCACCTGCGCGGCAACAATATCGCCCTTGCGGTCGACGAAGAAGGAGGTGGGCAGATCGTCCAGCCCGCCGTAGGGTTTGCTGATGCTGTCGCCATCGACGAGCACAGGATAGGGCATCTTTTCCTGCTGCACAAAACTTTCAATCGCCGTCTTGTCGTGCGACCAGGCGGGATCGCCAGGCTTGGCGTCGTCGCCTTCCGTGTCGATACCCACCACTTCAAATCCCTCGGCGGCGTATTTATCGCGCAGGTCCACCAGCCACGGAGTTTCCAGCTTGCAGGGGCCGCACCACGTGGCCCAGAAGTTGATGAGCAGGGCCTTGCCCCGGAAACTGGCCAGAGAGACTTTTTTACCGTTCAGGTCAGGCAGCGTGAAAGCCGGCGCCGGCTTGCCGTCGAACGTGGCCAGCTGCGGCGCTCCGCCGTTATCGGGCACGAGCATGCCCTGCATGGCGGCTTCGCCCTGTGCAGCGGCCAAAGCCGCACGGCGCTGGGCGGCCAGCTGGCGATACTCCCAGTTGGCCCAGCCGGCCCAGGCAAAGATGGCGAGCAGAAAAAGAACGGCGAACAGGACGAGGGTGTTGCGGCGGACAGGGAAGGACTGCATACCAACATTGTACGGAAAACGAGCAGGTCTTCGTAAGCGGGTGCCATCGGGGTTTCGAGCAGGCACCCGCCAGGGGCTGCTGGCCATGATCCGCAACTATCGCGCAGCGCGGGACTTCGAGTTCTTGGTCGGTTTGCGGCCCACCTTGCGGTGCGAGCGCTCCCGCACTTTTACCCCGTCGGCCTGCAAATCGAAGGCCGCATTCACCAACGCAATATGTGAGAAGGCCTGGGGAAAATTTCCCACTAGCCGGTTATGCTCGGGGTCGAATTCCTCGCTGAGCAGGCCCACATCGTTGCACAGGGCCAGAAGCTTCTCGAACAGCTTCCTGGCGTCTGCCTTGCGTCCGATGGCTTTCAGGCTTGAAACCATCCAGAAACTGCAGGCCAGAAAGACGCCTTCCCCTGGCGGCAGGCCATCCTGCACTTTTGTGGTGTCGTAGCGCAGCACGTAACCGTGCGGCATCAGCTCGCGCTCAATCGCTTCCACGGTACCCTTCACGCGCGCATCGCCGCCGGGCAGAAAGCCAACCACCGGCATCAGCAGCAGCGAAGCGTCGAGCTGCTGCGACCCGTACGACTGCACAAAGCAGTTCTTCTCCTTGTTAAAGGCCCGCGCGCAGATTTCAGAGTGAATGGCGTCGCGGATGGTCTTCCAGGTTTCCAGCGGCGCGTCGTGTTTCAGGTGTTCCGCAATCAGAATGGCGCGATCAAACGCCACCCAGGCCATCATCTTGGAGTAGGTAAACTGCTGGCGGCCACCGCGCGTCTCCCATATGCCGTCGTCGGGCTCCTGCCAGATGGATTCCAAGTGCTTCAACAACAGCCGCAGCACGCGGAAATCGTCTTCGTCGTGTTGGTGGAGGCCTTGCAGCGCATGGAAGAACGAGTCCAGCATCTCGCCGTAGATATCGAGCTGAATCTGCTGGGCGGCGGCGTTACCGACGCGCACCGGCTTGGAATTTTCGTAGCCCGCCAGCCAGTCGATCTCGCCCTCGGTCAGCCGCTGCTCGCCCTTGATGCCATACATGATCTGCACCTGCTCGGGGCTGCCGGCCAACGCGCGCAGCAACCAGTTCTGCCAGTCTTCGGCCTCTTCGTAATGGCCGCCGTTCATCAGCGCCAGCAGGGTGAAGGTGGAGTCGCGCAGCCAGCAATAGCGGTAATCCCAGTTGCGGGTACTGCCAATCCACTCCGGCAGGGAAGTGGTGGCTGCGGCCACCATGCCGCCGGTGGGGCGGAAGGTCATGGCCTTGAGCGTGATGAGGGAGCGCTCGATGGCCTCGCGATACTGGCCGGTGTACTTCAGCCGGCGGCTGAAGCGGCGCCAGGTGCGGATGGTATCGGCGAGCGCTTCCTTGTAGTTGATACGTTTCGGGTCCGCCTCCCACGAGGAGCCATAGGTGAGTGTGAACCAGGCGCGCTGGCCCTTGCGCACCGTGAACTTGGCAACCGTGGTCAGGTTCTCTCCATAAACGGGAACCGAGGTGTGGAGAATGGCGAGGTTGGGGCCCGCAATGGCGCGAATGCCGTCTTTGGTGGCCGTAACCCAGGGAACGGCGTGGCCGAACTCGAAGCGCAAAGCCAGTTCCATGCGCATGGGCACGGCGCCGCGCACGCCTTCCACAATGCGCACCACGTCGGAGTGGGTGCCGCGCGGGGGCATGAAGTCGATGAGCCGCACCGCGCCTTCCGGATGCTCGAAGGTGGTTTCGAGAACCAGGGTGTGGTCGAGGTAACGCCGCGAGCTGCGCCATTCTTTTTCGAGGGGCGCAATCTTCCAGTAGCCGTTTTCCGGGGTGCCGATCAGCGAAGCGAAACAGGCTTCTGAAGAAAAATCGGGCCAGCAGAGCCAGTCGATGGAACCGTTGCGGTCAACCAGCGCCGCTGCTTCCATATCGCCAATGAGGGCATAATCTTCGATTTTTGAGGCCATAGGTTCGTGATTCGCGATTCGTGGTTGGGGATTCGTGATTCCGGTTCGTTATGCGCGATGCTGTAATTCGTATTATTGGGCAGGGCGCGAAGGCCGAGCTACGGGAGGCGAGCCACGTTTATTGTTCGTGGTAACTCCTCATCAATCCGCCGTCGATGACGTAGGTTGCGCCGCTCACGTACGAAGCTTCGTCGGAGGCCAGAAAGGCGACCACGCCGGCCACGTCTTCCGGCGTGCCCAGGCGGCCGAGGGGTATGTTCTGGAGCAGCGCGTCGAGCTTGGTTTTATCCTGGAGCAGTGCCGTGTTGATGGGTGTTTCAATCGCGCCCGGAGCCACGTTGTTGATGGTAATGCCCAGCGGTCCCAGTTCTACGGCCAGGTTGCGCATCATCATCCTCATGCCGCCCTTGCTGCAACAGTAGGTGGTGAAGCCGGGGAAAGCCATCTCTGCGTGCACCGAACTGATATTCACAATGCGTCCGGGCTTTTTTGCGTCGCGCAGCCTGCGCACGAATTGTTGGGTCAGGAAGAAGGGCCCGCGCAGATTCACCGCCATCACCTTGTCGTACTCGGCTTCCTGTGTGTCCCAAAAAGCAGACTTGTGCTCCATGCCCGCATTGTTGACCAGGATATCGGCGGAGCCGAACTTGTTCCATGCCGTATCGACCAGGTTGCGCAGGTCTTCGTCTTTGGTTACGTCGGCCTGCACGATCTCGGCTTCGCCGCCCGCCTGTTGAACGGCGCGCTGCGTCTGCTCCGCGCCGTCAGACCCGCCAATGTAATCCACCACCACCCTGGCGCCTTCGCTGCCCAGCCGCTCGGCGATACTCTGGCCAATGCCCTGCCCGGCGCCGGTGACGATCGCGACCTTGCCTGACAATCTCTTCATGTGCACACTCCCGCCGATGCCCGGGGACTTTTTCCCTTTCTGTTGGATGCAAATGGGAATGGGTCAGTTTGAAATGTTGTCCCGCAGGGGTTTGCTTAAGAAGCCCGATTATTGGGCAAGAAGTTGCATTTTGGGGCAAGAATTCGATTTACGGGGCGAGACCCGGATTCCCCGGATATATTTCTGATTTTTTGCCGTGAGGGCGTCGTTGACTGGAAGGTAACCGACGAATTGCCGGCGAATTGCCTACCATCCGACCACCTCAAATTTTACCGCGCCTATTCCCTCTACCGCTGTCATCCTGAGGAGCGCAGCGACGAAGGATCTGCGGTTGCCTTTTGGGTTACTTCCGGATTCGCGACAAACCGGAAGTTTCGCCGTACCCTACGATCTTCGCCACCCCAAAACCTTGTCATCCTGAACGTAGTGAAGGATCTGCGGTTGCCTTTACGAGTTGCACACCGGCGATCCTTGCGAATTGGCCACCACACACCCAGCGATGTGCGACCACCAGGGTTTCGTACGAACGCGAGCCATATACTTGCAGCAAATGACCTTCCTGAAGAAATGGTTCTCATTGCCTGATGTACCCGCGTTCCGCCACGGCGTGCTCGGCGGCGTGAAGAGCTATCTACTCGTCCGGTGGAAAAAGAGATGGCCGATTGTGACGGTGACCCCATTTTTGGTTGTTAGTTGGGCGATGACAGCTGATCCTTACAAGGTTCATCAACAGCTTCGCAGAACTGTTATCGGTGCCGTGATTTTTGTCGTTCTTGGGATTTTGTTCCCATTTCGATGGGGAGGCGAAGATTGGGAAGAACCCAAAACGTGAACGTCGAAAACGCGTTCATTTAGTTGTTCTGAGCGAATTACCGCCAAAGCGGAAGTTACGAAATGCAAACGCAGATCCTTCACTGCGTTCAGGATGACAGCGCGATTTTGGAGATCGAAGCGGTCGAGTGACCGCCAACTCGGAAGCTTGGAAAAAGGCAACCGCAGATGCTTCGCTGCGCTCAGCATGACAATGGGTTTGATGGGACCGTATCACCGGCAAACGGGAAGTTACTAATGGTTGACTTTTCGACCGGACCAGCGCCGATGAGGTCTGGAGTCCGAGGCTGGATTTGTCACAAACGTCCAGCAGGCCCATGAATTTTCGGTCGGGAATCGGACTTCTTAGGCAATCTCGCGCCGTCTTGGGCAGGAATGCCGTTTCTGCCACTTCTTAGGCAAGTTCCTGGGGGGCTGAAACCCCGGTCATTTGAGCCGCTGCCGGGAGTTCTCCGGAGCAGGCCCATCCGTTACACTTTCCCGTAATGAGAATTGTTCTGTTTCGCTGCCCGCGATTTGCTGTCTCGGCCCTCTGGGTTTTGTTTGCGACCGCCTTCATTGCCTCCCAACCCTTCGCCTTTGCGCAGACCTCAGCTCAAGCGTTGCGCATTTACACAATCGACGTGGAGGGTGGCCAATCCACGCTCCTGGTCAGCCCCTCCGGCGCTTCGCTTCTGGTCGATACCGGATGGCCGGACAACGGCCGCAGCGCCGATCGCATTGTGGCCGCGATGAAAGCGGCGGGCATTACGCGCATCGACCATCTGCTCATCACCCACTATCACGCTGATCATGTGGGCGGGGTGCCGCAACTGGTCAAGCGCGTGCCCATTGGCGAGTTTCTGGATCACGGCCCCAGCCGCGAGCAGGGCGAAGACGTGCCGGCCAATTACGCGGCCTATCTGAAGGCCATTGCCGGCAAGCCGCACCGCACCGTGCGTCCCGGCGACACCATCGATGTTGCGGGGCTGAGCGTGGTGGTGCTGACCGCCGACGGCGAGCATATCGATCGCGTTCCCGGCATCGTGCCGCAGCCCAATCCCTACTGCGCCACCGAGCGCAAATGGCCGGTGGATCCAAGTGAGAACGCGCGCTCGGCCGGCATCCTGGTGCGCTACGGCAGTTTCAAATTCCTCGATCTCGGCGACCTCACGGGCGCCAGGGAAGTGGCGCTGGTGTGCCCGGACAATCCCATCGGCAAGGTGGATCTTTACCTGGTGACCCATCACGGCATGAACCTCTCGAACTCTCACGCCATTGTGGATGCCATTGAGCCGCGTGCGGCCATTATGGACAACGGGGCGCACAAGGCGGGTATGCCGGAGGCCTGGCAGACGGTGCATGGCAGCCCGCGCAGCCCCGACCTGTGGCAGCTCCACACCGCGGAAAACCCCGGTTCAGACAACAGCCCGGACGCGCTGATTGCGAACGTGAAGGGAGGTTCAGACGGCAACTACTTCAAGGTGCTGGCCCTGCCCAATGGCAGTTTTTCCATCACCAACACGCGCACCGGACTCACCAAAGACTATCCGCCGAATGAATAATCTTTCACCGCTCCCACCCAGTCCGATCCACATCACAATCAGGCGTGATGCGAGACACGCCGCGCGCTTGTGCAAGCGGCCTAGGATCGATGGAACTTTCGCCCGGAGCGGGAGTCGCCTATGTATAGCCGCACACAGAACGAAAACGGAAGCTTCAACACGCTCTGCCTCGACTGCCTGATGACCATCGCGTCCTGCGTGGAGACCGAGCAGGAACTCGAGCTGATTGAGCACACTCATGTGTGCCCGGAGAAGGCGCTTTATGATCTTCTGCGCCAGGAACGGGCGCACGGGCATTGGGCCATGCAGTAAGGCTCTGGCCGAGTTTTGTTGCTTTCCCGCCCTTGCGACAGGAAGACCTCGCAAGGAGGGTGGCACGGGCAAGACGTTACAGGGAAGTGGTGCCGGGGATTCGAGTCCTAGGGCCTGCTCACACTACTGGGGCGGTGGCGCCGGAGGGTTGCCGCGAAAATCGGTCCATACTTCATTCTCGCCCTCGGCGGCGGACCCGCCACAGCCTTCGAGCTCGGCTTCGTCTGGCCCGATTTTCACTCGCAACGCCATCCGCCCCAGTAGTGTGAACAGGCCCTAGCTGCGCCAGTGCAGCTCGACGGGCCCATCCAGGGGATGCCCCGCGGCTCCTGCCGCCGCTTCCAGCCGCGCCTGCTTGAGCGCGAAATACCACTTGGCGGGTTTGTCGGCGTCGTCGATCAGCATCAGGCTCGGATTGTGGCGCAGCCCATCGGCCTGCTGAATCATGGTGACCTGGTCCTGGCGCACGAATTTCGCGCCGAAAAACTTCGCGATCGGCGTGACCAACGGCACGCGGTAAAACACGTTCCACGCGGCAATCACGTCAATGCGGCACGTCGAGCCGGTCACCGGCGTCACCGTGGTCAGGCTTGAAAACCATTTGTCGCCGCAGCGGATGGTTTCGGTGCGCCGGTTGGGCAGCACAAAATCGATGGTCGTCTCCACCGGCTGCCCATAAACGCCCAGCAGCTTGTAAGGCGCGGAGTTGGCGCTGGGCGCGTGCGCGCTCATCCGGAAGCCCTCGGGGATGGGCTCGAAGCGCTTGGTCTTTTCGCGAATGCTGGCCCGCGAGCGCCACCACCAGGCCTGGTGTACAAACGGCCCGTGCGCGGGGTCCATGAGCCCGATGATGCCGTGGTCCACGTTGCAGGGCAGGTCGGCAGAAAGATGCGCGGTGCGGTAGCGCGGCCCGAACTTGGCCAGCTCCGGCGGGCGGCGCGGCCTGCGCATGCTTTCCCGATCCTGGACTGGGGATGAAAACCCAGGCGTAGCCGTCGCGCTCCTCGCAGGGAAAAGCGGTGGCGTAGATGCGCGTGGCATCGAGCCGGTCCTGGCTGGTGAGCGAGGGGATGAGCGCGCACTGGCCGCTGCAGGGCTCAAACTCCCAGCCGTGATAGCGGCAGGTGAGGTGCTCGCCGTCGAACCATCCATAGCTGAGCGGGAATGCCGCGGTGGGGACAACTGTCGCGCATGGCAAAGACGCGGCCGTCGCTGCGACGGCCCAGCACCAGCGGAATGTCGAGCAGCATGGCGGTGCTGAGCTTGCCCGGCTTGAGCTTGCCGGTGCGCAGGGCCGGGTACCAGTCGTCGTAGAGCAGCGTGGCCGCAGGCCCGGCGGCGGGCACGCTCGATTGGGTGCTGATTGCCATTTGGGACCCACAATAGCATCCCGGGTGCAGCGGGCGCTAACCGGGAGTGCAGCAGGCATACGCGGTCAGGGTTGCCCGGGAGTCTCTGGAAATGAGCAAAGCGGCTTTTGAGCCAACTCCCCGGCGCAAAACCGAATCCCTCCTCTTTATGACGAGACACAAAACATTTTCGACTTTCCTTTTGGCAGCGGCGCTGGCTTGTGCACCGGGTCTGGCCCTGGGCCAGCAGAACAACGATTCCGGCAACACGGCTGGACAGGACATGCACAAGGCTGGTCACGATACTGCAAATGCAGCCAGACACGCGGCCCACGCCACAAAGAAGGGCACCAAAAAGGCCTACCACAAAACCAAAAGAGGCACTAAAAAGGCCTGGGACAAGACCAAGAACACGACCAAAGGCGCGGTCGAGGGCGGCAAGGAGGGCGCGCATCAGCCGCAGTAAAACAGGGAACAGGGGGCTGATTGGAAACGAGGGAGCGAGGGAATAGAAGCACGGGTTAAAGCGACTTGCTCGTCTGCTTGTTCTCAGGTTCCCTTGTTCGGTCGTTCCCTGGCTCCAGCCGGCCCTGGCGCAGAGCGAACCTCTGTCCGCGCCACACGACCGTGTTGCCGGCAAAGCCTGCGATCCACAGGCCCATGGCGACAAGGTCGCGGGCCGGCAGCAGCCAAAGGTGAGGCAACACCTGGCGGTCTGAAAGCACTTCTGCGCCCACCGTCATGGCCAACGCCAGGCGCAGAAAGAAGAGCAGCGCCAGCAGCCACAGGCTCAAGGGGCTGATGCCGCAGGCAATCACATTGAGCACTCCCCAGCAAAATCCGTGGGTAAAAATCAGTCCTGCGTAGCCGCCGGGGCGCGCGTCGCGCACGGTGCGCAGCCAGCGCAGCTGGTGATCGAAGAATCCGCGCCAGCCGTACGCCGGAACGCTGGTTTCAACCACATCCGCGCCCAGCACCACGCCATACCCGGCACGGTCGATGCGCGCTCCCAGTTCATAATCGTCGGCGAGCTGGTCCACCAGGGCGGAGAGACCGCCCGAAGCCTCGAGCGCCGTGCGGCTGACGGCGAGCGTCGACCCGAGGCCGTAGTGCAGCCCGCCTTCGATCATGCGCGACAACAGCACGCCCGCCATGAAGTCCGTGGCGATGCCCAGCGCCTCAAGCTGCGCGGGCAATCCGCCGCTGAAGACGGAGCCGTGGGCGTGGCCGCGATAGAGCGCCGTCACCATGCCCACCGGGCTCTGGCGTGGCTCGCGCTCGTCCGGCGCAAAGCCCGCCATCACCCGCTCCAGATAACGCGGTCCGACGGTGATGTCGGAATCGTTGATGAGCAGAAAATCGTAGCGAGCATGTGCGGCCAGTTGCACCAGCGTGCTGATCTTCCCATTGCTGCCCAGGCGCAGCGGGCATTCGACAAGCCGAACCGGGATTTCGGGAAACTCCTGGCACAGCAGCTCCACGGCGGCAGCCGCGGGATCGGCCAGCGACGCGACGCCGAACAGCATCTCGAATGGGCCGTGGTAATTCTGCAGGGCATGGCTGCGGAAGGCGTCCATCATGCCCGGGTCAATCCCCTTGAGCGATTTGAGAATACTGACGCCGGGAGCCCAGCCGGCGCCGGCCAGCTCTGCCGCCCGGGCGCGAGCCCTGCCGCGGCTCAACAGGTACAGGCGGGCGGCAACCAGCGCAGCCAGAAAATAGAGCATCCCCGCCACGGCAAGGACCGTCGTCGCGATCTCTACGGCCAACGCCAGAGGGTGAGGCATGAAGGCAGTTTACAGGGGCGGGGAACAAGGCAGCGAGGGAGCAGGGAAACGAGAAGGAAGGGACAATGGATGCAGCCAACTTAAAGAAGGCAGGTTAAAACCGCGCCACAGGAAGCTAAAACCGCGCGACCAGGAAGATGTGATTCGGCCACGCCTTTTCAACGGAGAGCACCGTCAGCCCCGCCTCCTCCAGAAGTTCGCGGCTGTTGACCTCGTTGAACACGTGGTGGTGCAGACAGCGGAATTCGAAGTTGCGGAGTGACCGCTCCCGGAACTCCGCTTGGGAAGCAACGTCCGGATCCTTGCTGAAGTCGTGGTGTTCCAGAATCTCGGGAAGATGGGTCAAATCGTCTTCCTGGGTGTCGCGAACGAAATCTTCCACGAAGTGCGCGAGGGGGGTTGGGCGGCGGCGATGGTCGAAGGTCTTCGCATAGTCGGGAAGCACCAGGATCAATCCGCCAAGCGGCCGGGTGACGCGCTTCCACTCTTTCAGCGCTTTGAGGGGGTTGGCATGATGCTCAAGGCTGTGAGAGGAGAGAACAAAGTCGTAACTGCGGTCGGCAATGGGCCATAGATCGGAACCTTCGCAGCAGATGGCCTTGCCGGGAGGCTTATCCCGGGTAAAGACAAAGCTCTTCTGGTGCTGTGACCACCTGGTCGCGGGCGAAAAATCGCAATTGTCCAACGACGCGACCTTCTCGTAGATCGGCAGCGCGGCAGGCCACTTTCGAAATACATCGCTGGGGCCTCCAATTTCAAGGCCGTTCCTTTGCTCGACCAGCGACACGGCCGCGCCGTAGCATTGCAGGCGCCCACGGCGTAGAACATTCAGATGATTGGAGAACTGCTTGGAGAGGGATACCCTCATAGCTCGGTAACAGGTAAGATGATCGAGCTTGAGCGATGGTCGCCTGCGCCGCGACGGTTGGCTGGAATTGTTCGATGGGAATTGGGGGTTTGCCGGGGCAGCGGGCGGGACTGCTTGATTGGGCTACTTAGGGTTGTGCGCGAACCAGCAGGCAGGTGATGTTGTCGTGGCCGCCAGCCTTGTTGGCGGCGGCGATGAGCCTGCCGCATAACTCGTTCAGCGGCATATCCAGCCGCAGCATCGATTCCAGCAGATCGTCGGACAGCTCGCGGGTAAGGCCGTCGGAACAGAGCAGAAATAGATCGCCCGGCTCGATTTCGAGCGAAAACACATCGGGCGTAACCACTGGCTGCGTACCCAGGGCGCGGGTAATCACGTTGCGCAGGGGCGAGCGCAGCGCCTCGGCAAGGTCCATGCGGCCCAGGCGCACCTGCTCTTCCACCAGGGAATGATCCACGGTGATCTGTTCCAGTTGCTCGTTGCGCAAGCGGTAGCCGCGACTGTCGCCCACGTTCAGCATCCAGGCGCGGCCGCCATCCGTTACCAGGGCCACCAGCGTGGTGCCCATGCCGCTGAGCTGGGTGTTGCGCTGGGCCCGCTGGAAGATGGCTTCATTGGCTGCGCTGACGGCCTGTTCGGCGAGTTCCGGCAGCGCTTGATCGGCGCTGCGGTCTTTGAGCCGGGCAGTCATTTCGTCCACTGCCAGCGCGCTCGCCACTTCCCCGGCTGCGGCTCCGCCCATGCCGTCGCAGACCAGGTACACTCCTTTTTCGACGGAGATCCCGAAGGCGTCCTCGTTTGATGAGCGTTTGCGGCCACGGTCAGTCAGCGCGGCGGCCGAATAGTGAATGACAGCCAAATCCAAGCAATTCTCCCGTTTGTCAGTTTACACAGGCTGGCTTCTGCGGCCGGAAGGGAAATGCCGGCTAACGTTTTGCCGGTTCCGCATCGGGAAGCGGGGGAGGCGCGGGCAGCTCGAAGACCTGAATCGCGCCGCCATTGATGACGGCCACGCGCCGGCCCGAGGGCGAAAGCGCGACATTGCCGCCCGCATCCAGGATCGGGCTCACCGGGGTTTCAAAAGCCAGGCGGCCGGTGGCGGCATCCAGAACCTGCAGCCACTGGCCCTTGATCTCGTCGTCACCGAGCGGCGCGAATGTCGTGATCGCATGGCTCACGTAGAGCGACTCCCACGCCAGGCGCAGGCCATTGAACGACGCGGCCAGAACCGGCCAGACCTGGCGATCGGGCACCACATCGATCCAGAGTTTTCGGCCTCTGGTGTTCATCGCCACCAGCGCATTGTTGCCCATATCCCCGCAGGCTGAGATCAGCAATTCGCTGGTGGAGATGAAATGGGGGTCGGGCATACAGGCGGATTTGACCATGCCCAACGGCTGCTTGCCGCCGGTAAAAAAGTTCATCTCCAGCCGCCATTGCGCCGCATCGCCGCGCAGGTTCTCGATATAACCCTGGTCGTTGATCGGCAGATGAACAAGATCGTGCAGCCGGGCCACCATAAGCACCTGCCCGGACTGGCGCGCGAGAATCCGCAGCACCAGGTCGGGCTCGTCGGCGCCGGCGGTGTCGGTGCTGTCGATTCCCGTCGCAGCCGCGGACGAATCCCCCTTAGACTCGTCCCTCTTTGACTCGGAATTCTGCGGTTCGCGCGAATTGGTCACGAGGAACTGCTGCGACGGGTCGAGTTCCACCGCAAGCAGCGGTCCGGGAAAGTTCAGGTATGGAGTGAGCTTGAGCGAGGCATCGCCTTCTTCCAGGCTGGTGCGGTCGCGGAGCAGGAAATGTCCGTCGCGCAGCATCCAGAGGTAGCGCGAGCGGTCGTGGAGCAGCCAGTTGGCCTCGGATTCGATGGCGCCGCTGGGCAGTTTGAGGACCACCGCCCGTATCTCGCGCTCGCCGGAGTCGGCTGCGTTTCCGGGGGCACGGTGCAGCAAGGCAGGCACGCGAAAAGTGAGAAGCAGCCGGTCTTCGCCGATGAAGTTCAGCGTGGCCAGGCTGTTTCGCTCTCCCAGGTAAAGCGCGCCGGGCGCGGAAAAGCCCAGGGGGTCGATGGGAATGGTCCACGAAGGCGCGAGGGAGGGTTTGCCGGGAAAATATGGGGAGAGCTGCCGCGGCTGAATGCGCGCTTCATGACGGGAATCGACGTAAGAAGAGTCGACAGGAGCATCGATCGAAGGATCGAGGCTGCTACCGAGGTGCGGAGTGGGTGCATCCGGAGGGACTGTTTGCGCAGGCGCTGCAGCCGCGAGGGCGAAAGCCGGTCCCATCGCCAGCCATAAGCCGGCGCGCAACATTGAGCACGGAACTTTCCGCAGTTTCGCCATCAACTGTATTTTCACCCATGCGCGGGGGCTTGGTCAGTGACAAACGGCAGCCGCGGCCGTGTGCGACAGTTAAAGTAGATGCCCAGGAGCGATATCAGCAAAAGGCAAGCCGGGCAATTTCGCCCCGTAGGCCGTTCGGGGCGCCGCGTGAACCTGCTCGGCTATGGCGCCTGCGCGCTGGCCGGGGCCCTGTGGAGCACAGGCTTCTATTGGGGACGCCTCGCCCTTGACGAGATGAGCGTGGAGCACATGGTGCTCTACCGCTTCCTGTTTGCGTCGCTGGGCATAGCGCCGGTGGCGCTGGTCAACCATCCTCGACTGAACCGGCGCGAGCTGCGCCTGCTGCTGATTGCCGCTGCCTTTGGGGTTCCCATCCAGTTCCTGCTCCAGTTCTACGGCCTGGTGCTGACCACTGTCAGCCACGCCGCGCTGATGGTGGGCGCCCTGCCCGTGCTGCTGGCCGCGGCCGCCGCCCTGTTTGCCGGTGAACGTCTGAACCTGACAGGCTGGATGGCCCTTTGTGCCTCGACCGTGGGCGCAGCCCTGGTGGTGCTGGGCGGCAGCCACGCCAGCACCGGCAATGAGACGCCGACCTTGCAGGGCGATCTCATCATTATCCTGTCGCTGTTTACCGCGCTCGCCTGGATTCTGCTCAGCAAAAAGCTTCTGGAAACGCAGAGCGCTCCGGTGGTGAGCGCCTACACCATTCTGTCCGGCACTTTAATGCTGCTGGCCATCGACGTTGCGCCGGCGCTGCTTGTGCCTTTCACCCACCGCTCCTTTTCGCTGCTGCCATTTGCCCACGTCAGCCCGCGGGCATGGATGGCGCTGGCCATCAGCGGCCTGCTGTGCACTGCGACCACCACGTGGCTGTGGAACTGGGGCATCCATCACGTTCCGGCCTCGCGGGCCGGTGTGTTCCTGAACATTGAGCCGGCCCTGGGCTCGATTTTGGGGGTCGAGCTGCTGGGCGAGCGTCTTGGCCCCTACGCGTGGCTGGGCGGGGTGTTGATCATCGCTGCCGCCGTGGTGCTCACCTCGCGGGGCAACGAGCCCGAGCCGCAGATCATCCTGGAATGAAGGCTGCTGTCCAGAGCCGTCCTCTCCAATCCAGAACCGAATCTGAGAACCAGGTCCAGACCCCAAGGTCACGGTATTTCCCAAAACTGCTGGTCAGGCTGTGGAGCGGCGGTGTATCGTGCCTGGAAAAGCGCCGGAGGTCGCAGTACGATCGAAGGTATGTCTGCAGCTGCCAGCGGACCGCATCTTGAGCCCGGTCCGGCCCAGGGTCCGGTGCAGGTGCGCGGCAGGCGCCGCGACCTGGCCGAGCTTGCTATCGCTTACGCCCTGATCCTCGCCGTCATCTGGACTCCCCGTCCGTTGCAGCGAGTTCTGTGGATCTTTGCCGTCGTCGTCATTGCAATCATCATCGGGTTCTCGTTTGAAAGTTTGCGCGCCATGGGACTGCGCACCGCCAACTTCTTCCATTCGCTGTGGATTGTGGGAGTGGCTCTGCTGGTCTCCGGGGTTGCTGTGGCGACGGCCGCGCGCTTGCATACCCTGCACGGTCCCAGCGCTCCGCTGCCGCTGATTGAAGACTTCTGGTCCTACTTCATCTGGTCGGGCGTGCAGCAATTTCTGCTGCAATGCTTCTTCCTGTCGCGCCTGGTGCGCCTATTGCCCAAGCCGCGCCAGGCGGCCCTGGTGGCCGCCGCACTCTTCGCGCTGGCCCATCTGCCCAACCCGGTCCTGGCGGGCCTGACGATTATCTGGGGCTCGGTAGCCTGCCTGGTGTTTCTGCGTTACCGCAATCTCTATCCGCTGGCCATGGCTCACGCCGTTCTGGGCGTCACCATTGCGGTTGCCGTCCCCGGCGCCATCGACCACAACATGCGTGTCGGTCTTGGCTACCTGAAGTACCATCGCGGCCAGCAATACCGGCCCGTGGTGGAGGCACACCCCGGCCGCACCACGGCAGACTCCGTCAAGAATTTGGGTTCATGATTTTGCAGGCCGGACGGCGAGGTGGAGTTATTTCCCGCGCGCCAGGCGCCGGTTGCGCAGCCACTTGGCAATGCCCAGGGTCAGCAGCATACTGCCGAAGGGGATGCAGGTGAGCACCACGATGAGCGCGAACCAGCCGGTGTTCGTGGTTGCGCCCAGGCGCGTGTAGCCGCCCAGCAGCGTGACCAGCAGGATAGCCGCTACCAGGCCGATGCCCACCATCGATCCGCCCCATTGCAGCAACTGGCGCGTTCCATCGTTGACCATCGCGGGTTTCGATTTAGAGTTGGACACGGCCGGCGCCATCGCTTCCTATCCTTGCGCCAGGCGCAGCATCACGAACGTGATCACGCCCGTGACCGACACGTAGAGCCAGATGGGAAAGGTCCAGCGCGCGATCTTTCTATGTTGCGGGATGCGCCCGGAAAGAGAGAAGAAGAAGGTAACCAGCACCATGGGCAGGGCCACCACGGCCAGGATGATGTGGCTTGCCAGCAGGTAGAGGTAGGGTATGCGAAAGGCCGCGTGCAGCGGGTAGCGCACATCGCCGTGCAAAGCGTGGTGCGCAATGTATCCGACCAGAAACAAAACGGAGAAAGCAAACGCCGTCAGCATGGCGCGGCGGTGGGCGCGGATGCGATGGGCGCGGATGAAGCTGTAGCCAACCAGCAGCGCCGTGGCCGCCAGGCCGTTGAAGACCGCATTCATGGCGGGCAGAAAGGCCCACTGGCCGCTGCTGGCCGCGGCCGGATGAATGTAAATGAGCCAGAACAGAAATGCCGAGGCCGCCGCGCTGATGAGCAGGATTGCGGTAATGGCCGGCGCGGAGCCGGAGCGCGAACTGGAGGCGGGTGCAACGGTGGTCATGGGTCAGCCCCTCGCGCAGATCATTAAGGTAGTGAAGAGCAGCGGCAGATAAAGCACGCTCACCTTCAGCAGGTCACGCGCCAGCATGCGGCTTTCGTTTTCAGAGCGGGCGCGCAGAATGCCGGCGAAACGGACGGTGTAGGCAAGATACACCAGCCCCAGAATCGCAGCGATGACCGCGTACGAAGTGCCGGCCATGCCCAGCCACCACGGAGCCAGGCTCACGGGAATCATCAGCACCGCATAAAAGAGCGCTTCGACGACAGTCGAAAGGCCGTCGGGCTGCACCACCGGCAACATGCGGATGCCGGCCTTGGCGTAGTCCTCGCGGTAGAGCCACGCGATCGACATAAAGTGGGGAAACTGCCAGACAAACAGGATGGCGAACAGCGCCACGGCCGGCCACTCGAGATGGGGGCGCGCGGCGGTCCAGCCCAGCATGGGTCCCATGGCGCCCGGAAACGCACCGATGAACGTAGCCAGAGAAGTAACGCGTTTGAGTGGCGTGTAGACAGCCACATAGGTAAAGGCGGTGAGCAGCGCCAGTGACACGGTGAGCAGGTTGGTGTGCAGCAGCAGCCACAGCGCACCCAATGCCAGCGCTCCAATGCCGGCCACAATGCCGGTGGCAAGAGAAAATCGTCCTGAAGCCAGCGGCCGGTCGGCGGTGCGCTTCATGCGCGCGTCGGTGGTGCGCTCCAGGGCCTGGTTCAAGGCGCCCGCGCCGGCTGAAACCAGCGCGATGCCCAGGAGCGTGTCCACCAGGCCGCGCTGCATGCTGGAGATGCCTGACTGCAAGGAGCCCAGGTAGTAGCCGCCCCATCCGGTAACCAGAACCAGGCCCACCACCTTGACCTTAAAGAGCTCGCGCAGGTCGTGAATGAGGGTTGCGGTGGCGCCAGGGGAGGGTGCATGCACCGTCGGCAGGTGGGCATGCCCATGCGCAGGTGGCGCGTCAATTTGCGGCGAATGTGCGGCCTGTGAGGCTGAGGTCATGGGAGAGAAAGCTGGAAGCGGGCAAAAGGGGGATTCGGCCGGCCTGCTTTCTCATGATAGCAAGCGGGCCGCTCAGCGAGCGCTGCGCAGCGGCGCAGAGGGAAACCGGGGCCCGTGGAAGAGGGGAATTTCTCGCGGTCAAGCTCGGTACAGTCCCACGTCAGGTGCACAACATCAGTGCGCCCAACCCTACGGAAGCGTAAGGAGCATGCTCGTCGCTCTGCAACATAAGTGGGATTCAAAGCGATGGTCAGGAGTGATATGGGGCATCTGATTTTCCGGTAATTCTTGCCGCTTTCCGGAGGAAGTTTTTGCAGGATGGAAGTAAGTTTTACGCGGTTGCATAGGGGTAGATTTTTTCGGCGGCTTTGCCCCAAAAGAAGCACTTGACCTGTCAGGAAAACGTGTATGATCCCGGTAGTAATTCCATGACTGGTTACTTACTGGTGAGCACTGAGACGAATCCAGGGGGAAAGAGTAGAGCGGCGTAAGGAGAAAGACAGCCGCAATCTCTTTTTTCAGGGGGAGTTTTTCAGACGAGCAGGACTGTGGCTTAGCAGCAGTAGAGTGGAAAGCCCCTCTGCACGCCAAGCTGTATGCGAAGAGGTTGCTGAGTAGTAAGCATCAGGCGTTTTGCGTCTTGTTGTAGCTCAGAACAGCCCGAACAGTCGGATGGCCACACCCCTTCCTGCAAGGGTACCGCAGAGGTGTGTCCAACCCACGCTGGCAATGCAAAGAGAACGCAAGGTTCAACTGAGGCAGTTTTGTGAGAATTCAGACGCCAATGTATTTGAGCGCGCCGCTTTTCGGACCAGAGTCCAGCTTCGCGCGGCAATCGCTTCGCACACTTATCTTGCGGCACGCGCATTGCCTGTATTTGAATAGATGCACACTTCCCCTGATTGGTTGTAGCAGTGTGGAGCTTCTGTACGCGCGGGAAATCGCTGCAGGTCCCGATGGAGCGGTACCTTCGGTTGAATCACCCGCAAAAGCGCGCGGCCAGCGCAGACAGCGCGCCCGCTTTGAAGCCCCAGACGGCGATGGCCCGGCCAGTTCGCACGCGCCGGACTTTCACGCCCACCTGGAAAAAATACTTCACCAATTTGAAAAGGGACCCTATGAACAGTCTGAAAGATTCATCCCTCATATTGTGTCTGCTCACCGTTGCGGCGGTATTTGCAACCGGGTGCGGCAGCGGCGTCAACAAGGCCCTGACTGCCTCTGGTAGCGCGCCCGTATCCACGGCGCCCTCCTCTTCGGACGCCTCATCGGGTTCGGGCTCGTCTGATTCGTCGGGTTCGTCCGGCACTTCGTCTGGATCGTCGTCTGGATCGTCGTCTGGCACCTCGTCTGGATCGTCGTCTGGATCGTCGTCTGGCACCTCGTCTGGCTCTTCATCTGGCTCAACGTCTGGATCATCGTCCGGCTCCTCGTCCGGCTCAGGTTCTTCCTCGAGCTCGACGAGCACATCGGCGTCTTCCTCGGGCGGACTCACCATCACGAGCCCCAAGAATGGTTCGTCCGTGGCCTCGCCGTTCAAATTAGTGGCGACTGCCTCCACCTGTTCTTCGCAGACTGTCACCTCCATCGGCTATGCGCTCTCGAAAACCGCCAGCCCCACCCTTGCCAGCGGCACCTCGCTTTCCACCCAGGTTTCTGCCGCCACCGGCACGCAGACGGTTTACCTCACCGCGTACGGACAAGATGGTGCAACCTGCGCGACCAGCGTGGCTGTGGATGTGACGGATGCGACCTCGCCCACCAATTCGCTTGTGCCCTCCGACGCGGTCAGCGTGAAGTACATTGAGCAGTTGAGCAACTGGAAGGACCAGCACGATCCGGGCACCGGCACAACGGCAAGCAGCGGGGCCATGCAATTGGTGACCTCGCCTGCGCTGAGCGGGAGCGCGCGCCAGTTCAACACCACCTTCTCAGGGGCGAGCGGCGAACTTTACTACGTAAGCTGGGGCAGCGACGAAAACGCCACGAACTTCTTATACGACGGGTGGGTGTACCTGGACAGCTCGGCAAGTAACGTTGCCAACCTGGAGATGGATATGAACCAGGTGGTATCGAACGGGGACACCCTTATCTACGGGTTCCAATGCGATGGTTACTCCGGCACCTGGGACTACACCGAAAATGCCGGCTCGCCCGCCAGCCCCACCGATCGCTGGCTGCACTCCACTGCGGCCTGCGATGTGCGCAACTGGACCAAGAACGCCTGGCACCATGTGCAGATCAGTTACTCGCACGATGACTCCGGAAATGTGACCTATAATTCGGTCTGGCTGGATGGGACCGAACAACAGATCAATAAGACGGTCCCATCAGCGTTCGCGCTGGGATGGGGTTCAGTGCTATTGACTAACTTCCAGGTAGATGGCCTGGCAGCCGGATCCAGCACCGTGTACTTGAATGAATTGACGATATCGCGCTGGTAAGTCCGGCGGCGCAGCTCACTGAAGGCCTGCTGCCAACAGGCCTCGAATCGGTCCTACTCCGCCGGTGTTCGCATTGTGATACAAATGCGGGCGCCGGCACTACTTTTTTGGCAATCTAAGCGGATCGTCTACACCCCAGCTTGTCGGGTAAGTAACCTACAAACGTGCGTCTCCGATTGTAAGGGGCTGTGGATAAGTTGAGTATAACCAGGCTTAGTCCGGAGTCTATCTGAGACTTACGATCAATAAGTCCAATAAGGGCTATTTGTTGTGTGCATCCAGGCTCTGAGAAGCCGGTGGGTGAGTCTATAAGTGCCCGAGTTGCCTTTACCGATTAATTGAACCGTGTCGCCCATATAGCAGGGATAGAGGAGCCGATGGGACCGTGTATGATTCCCCTAGTAACTCTAGGACTGGTGGCATACCGGTCGCGTTGGAACCGCGGCGTAGAAGCAATGGGAATATACGGTAAGCAACAGCCGTACTCTCTGCTTCTGCTTCCCTGGCTCGAGTAAGCCGCATGCAAGTAAAGATAGAAGGCAAGCTCCTCTTAACGCCAAGTTGTACGCGAAGAGGTGGCTGAGTAGTGGAGTTGCGGGCATTATGCCCCCGTAACTGCCCTGGAAACAGCCAGACAAGGAGAGCAGGGCGAACTTTTCCTAGGAAGAGTTGAGGATAAGTGCGTGCGGAAGTCGACTCCCCGCAAGTTAAACCCACTCAGGCAAGCTTGTGAATCCGGCGCCGGCGACCCAACCTGGTCCTGCTCAACGATGACTGCGGGACAGCCAGGGAACGATATTTGGATCTTTGACCGCCGAACAAGTAGATGCCGGAAAAGTGGCGTCAGTTGCCGCGCACGCTGGATGCCGCGAGCAGATCAAGGTCTGCAGCGAGAACGGATTGAAAACACTCAATGCATTTCCCGCATAGGAGCGGAGGAATGTGATCGGCCAAAAACCGACACGAAGGGAGAAAACTCGTGACTCTTTTGAAGCAGAGCGGTCTCGCTCTATCTTTGTTGACTGTGTCGGTCGTAGTTGCAACCGGATGCGGAGGAGCGGCTTCCAATGTGACCGCTGCGGCCACAGTGCCAACGCCGTCACCCTCCGCGCCCACTGACCCTTCTGCTCCCGCGACTCCTACGACTCCCACGACTTCTTCGTCGAGCTCATCTTCTGCGCAGTCGAGCGCCGCCATTACGATCAGTTCTCCGGCCAACGCATCGGCGGTGGGATCGCCATTCAATCTGGCTGCAAACGCAGCCGCTTGCTCTTCGCAGCCGGTCACGTCGATGGGCTATTCGCTGGATGGCAGCACAGACACGACGGTGGTGAACGGCGCGTCTGTGAGCGAGCCGGTATCGGCGCAAACAGGGACTCATATACTGCACGTGAAAGCGTGGGGCAACCAGGGTGCATCCTGCGACCAGGATGTGACCGTTGCGGTCACAGACGCCAGCTCGCCGGAGAATTCGGTGGTGCCAGGCAATGCTACGGTGGTGAGCAATCTGCAGAATTCGGGGGGGTGGCAGGCGGCCCACGATCCGGCCGCCGGTTCGAGTTCCAACGGTTCCATGAGCATGGTTGGCTCACCCTCGCTCAGCGGCCACGCGCGCCGCTTCAACACCAGTTTTTCCGGTTCCGGCGGCGAGATTTACGACTTGGCGTGGGGCAGCGACGTGGATGCCGCAAACTTCTTCTACGACGCCTGGGTTTATCTGGCCAGTTCGGCCGGCAATATGGCCAATCTGGAGCTGGATTTGAACCAGGTGATTGCAAACGGCCAGACCGTGATCTACGGATTCCAGTGCGACGGCTATAGCGGCACCTGGGACTACGCGGCCAATACCGGAAGCGCGAAGAAACCGAACGATCAGTGGATTCATTCCGGAGCTGCCTGCGATGTAAGAAATTGGGGCAAGAACCAGTGGCATCACGTGCAGATTAGTTACTCGCGCAACGATGCAGGCGTGGTCACCTACCACTCGGTGTGGCTGGACAGCGCTGAAGCGCAGATCAATGCGACTGTACCTTCGGCGTTTGCCCTGGGATGGGGCCCGACGCTGCTGACCAACTTCCAGGTGGATGGGCACGGAAAGGGCTCGAATTCGGTCTACCTGGACAAGCTGACCATCTCGCGGTGGTAAGCGTTGGCGCTGGTTTTCACGCCGGAGCCGCGGCCTTCACAATCTCCTCCACCAGTTCCTCAGGGGTGCGCAGGTCGGTGGCGATGGAAGCGTGCGCGGTGCGGTACAGGGGCAGGCGGCGCTGG
Source organism: uncultured Acidobacteriaceae bacterium (assembly GCA_963725975.1). Classification (GTDB taxonomy): domain Bacteria; phylum Acidobacteriota; class Terriglobia; order Terriglobales; family Acidobacteriaceae; genus Telmatobacter. Next base: position 349,023 of record CAVSBA010000006.1, read on the forward strand.
TAACGGCGGGCCAAATTGGCCTGGTCGGCGAGCACGGGGCGCGTGCTCTCGGTACCGCTGCAACGAGCCAGCGTGGTGGTCAGATTCACTTCAAGATGCACCAGAAATGTGCTCTTGTCGGTGAGCAGCAGGGTGCGCGTTTCTTCGCGCTCAATGGCGCCGCCGCCCAGCGCCAGCACCAGGGCATCGCCGCCGGCCAGCCGGACGATGGCAGCGTGCTCGCGATCGCGGAAGGCGGCTTCGCCGTGGCGTGCAAAGAGTTCGGCGATGGTACAGCCGGCGTCAGCCTCGATCACATCGTCCACGTCGACAAAACGCCAGCCCAGCCGCCGCGCCAGCAGCGGTCCCACCGTACTCTTGCCCGAGCCCATGAAGCCGGTCAGCACGATGCGGCGCAGCCTGGACGCGGGTTCCGGCGCAGAATGAAATGGGAAGCTCACAGCAGCCAGTATAGCGATCACCCTGCGGGCGACAGCGAGCAGTTTTCAGTTGCTGGCCATGATGGCGAGCAATGGAGCGGAGCTGCCAGCATTCCCGCTGTCAGCTGCTCAGCACCATCACCACTGCGCCTGCGGTGATCAGCAGGCCGCCGATGATCGCGGCGGCGTTAAGTTTTTCGCCCATCAGCACCCACGCCAAGACCATCACCAGCGGCACGGAGAGTTTGTCGAGCGGAGCGACGCGCGCGACCGGCCCCAGTTGCAGGGCGCGGAAATAGCACAGCCACGAGAGGCCCGTGGCCAGGCCGGAAAGGATGAGGAACAGGATGGTGCGCCGGTCGAGGTTGCGGATCTCGCCGTGCTTGCCCAGGGCGATGGCAATGGCCCAGGTAAACACCACCACCACGCTGGTGCGCAGCGCTGTGGCCAGGTTTGAGTCCACGTGCGCTACGCCCACTTTGGCCAGCAGTGCCGTGGCTGCGGCAAAAATCGCCGCCAGCACCGCCCATGCTACCCAGCTTGTGCTCCAGCTCATGTTTTCAGAATACGCGGAGAGATGGTCAACAAGCCGGCCGGCTTTCAGTCCCTGGGCCGCGTTACCATTTCAGGTATGCGTCCTTTCCTGCTGGCTTCTGCGGCGGTTGTCTTTCTCTCCATGGCCGGATGCGGCTATCACGCGGTGGGAGCGGCCACGCACCTGCCGCCGGATATGAAGACGCTCTCGGTGCCGGAGTTTGCCAACCGGACTGTGGCCAACGGAACTGCCCGCGCGATGACGGAAGCCGTGATTCGCGAGTTCATGGCCCGCACCCGCTTCCAGGTGACTCCCAGCGACAAGCCGGATGCGGACGCGGTTCTGCACGGAACCATCGTGCAGGAGTCGGTACGGCCGTTGACCTACAACACGGCGACGCAGCAATCCTCGAGCTTTCTGATTACGCTGGTGGCTTCCGTCACGCTCACCGGCCGCGACGGCACGGTCCTTTTCCGCAACAACAACTACGTTTTTCGCCAGCAGTATGAGTCCACCACGGATCTGCCCCGCTTTCTGGAAGAAGATCCGGCTGCCATCCAGCGGCTGGCGCGGGATTTTGCGCGCCAGCTGGTGGCCGACGTGGTGGAAGGATTGTGACCGGTTTTCGACAGGCGGAGCCTTTTCCATCAATTGGCCCGCAGCCTCTGCTGGCGGTATTCTGGAGCCGCATGGAAAATGTGCTCCAGCGTGCATTCCTCGCTGCCTTCACGCCCCGCACTGTGCTTCGGGTTGAATTCGCGGAGCGTGCGTCTTGACCGGCCAGCGCTTGGGGACGGCTGGCGGCGCGGGGTTTTCTGCGCTGCAGCGCTTTACGGCACAGATCGACGCGGCCGCGGCCGGAAAAGGCGGTCTGCAGCCCGGGTACGTGCTGGCCGGCGATGAAGGCTTTCTGCTGGACCGTTGCCGCGCCGCCGTGCTCAAGGCGTTTGTGCCCGCCGATCTGCGCGACTTCTGCCTCTCCGAACTCGATCTGGCCGAGACCTCCATCTTTGAAGTCCTGGACCGCGCGCAAACGCCTTCGCTCATGGCTCCGTTCCAGGTGATCTTTGTGCGTAATATTCGCTCGCTTTACACGCGCGGCGCCAAGAAGGAAGAGTTTGCCGCTCTCGATCGCTATTTCCGCTCGCCCAATCCGCAGGCGCTGCTGTTGTTTGTCGCCGATTTCCTGCGCATCCCCTCGGATACGCGGCGCATGGATATGGACGACAAAAACCGCTTCGAACGGCTGACGGAAACGCTGGGTCAGCACTGCAGCATGGTGGAGCTGGCGCGCGTCACTGAAGAAGACGCGATGCGCTGGACCGTGGCGGCTGCGCAGGAGCGAGAGGTGCGGATCGATTCCGATGCGGCGCGCGAGCTCGTGGACGCGCTGGGCGCAGACATGATGCTGGTGAGTTCGGAGCTGGAAAAGCTGCTGCTTTATGCCACCGGCCGTGGCAGGATTACGCTGGGCGACGTGGAGACCATGGTGCTGGCAGCCAAGCAGCGCTCGCTCTATGAACTGACCGACGCTATCAGCGCCCGCGACCGGGTGCGCGCGCTGGCGCTGCTGCACGGGTTGCTGAACAGCTCCGATGCCGGCGAAGACGCGGCCATCGGCCATCTCTACATGCTGGCGCGCACCTTCCGGCAGATGCTGGTGATTCTGGAAAAAAATGTGCGCGACTCACGCGCCATCTGGCAGGCGCTATGGCAGGGTTTCCGCATGCCGCCCTTTGCCGCGGACGACCTGATTCGCCAGGCGCGCCGCTACAAGAGCCGCCGCGAGCTGACCCGCGCGCTGCGCCTGGTGGCGCGCGCCGATGTGGAGTTGCGCTCCTCGCCGCCGGACAAGCGGCTGGTGCTGGAGCGGCTGGTGTATCAGCTGGCGTCGGAGCCCAAGCTGGGCGCGGCGAACTGGGCGACGGCGCAACTCTCCTTCGAGAGCTAGGGCCGTGCGCGGATCATTTCATGGCGTCATGGCGTGCTGATTCAGGCCTGCGTGAGCTGCTCGTTCGCCGCATGGTGTTGGGCGGTATCCATCGCGTGCGTCTTGAGCTCGTGCGTCTTGAGCCACGGCTCGTAGGCCTTGTCATACCGCGCAATATGGTCGATCAACCAATCCCCGGTAAAGATCAGCAGGTCGATGGTCAAACCCTCTTCCCCGCCTTCATAGCGCTTCATAAATTGACCCAATCGTCCAGTCAGTTCCTGGTGATGGTCGTGGTGTCTGCCCAGGCCGGGGAAGCCGGCATCCTCCATCACTTGCTCTTCCGATACAAAATGTTCCTCGGTGAAAGCCACCAGCCTTTTCAGCGTTGCCCCGGTTTCGGTCTCGCCTTCGCCGCGCTTGATGGCTTCATAAAGATCGTTGATGATCGCGAAGAACACGATATGCTGGCGGTCCAGCTCTTCGATGCCGACGGAATGTTCAGTGGTCCACGTGAAGAGCGCCATATGCTCTATCCCGACTTTCAGGTTCCCGGCGGCCGGATCTTCCGGAATTTCGATCGAAGAATCGCCTGCCGCTGCCGCTCCTGGTGCCTGCGCGGTATGCTGGCAGTCGAGAGCTTTCGCGCACACCAGCCCTCTTTGCTCCGGTGGTTGGTCGTTGCTCCGGCAACTCGTCTTTGCCGCGGCAACTCCTCGTCGCTCCGGCAACAGGAGGTGTCGGACCTTGACGCCTTCGGGCAAATGCAGCTTGATTGCTTTATCGGGGCAAAAGGCGGAAAGTTGAGCGCGATTGCTACTGGCCGCAGAGTTTCTTTCGAAGTCCTTTCATGATTACCCCCGCCAACATCGCCGCCGCGCTTCTCCTCCTCATTCCCTACCTGGCGGTAGCTTTCTTTCCGCGGGCGATGGCCGCGCGCGTGCAAACCCTTCCGGCGTGGGCGCAACTTGCTGCGCCTGCCGTGCTTTCCATTGCCTACGTGCTGGTGGCAGGCCGCGCCGGCAGCTTTCGCTGGGGATGGTTCGCGCTCTACTTGCTGCTTCCCGTCGCAATCGCCGGATTGCTGCGCCAGGCCGCGCAAATTGATCCAGCCTCAACGGATCCCGGCCCAACTTCAGACGCGTCTGCCCAACGGTCGCAGCGCGCCAACTGGCGCGACTTCGTGGTCCTGGCGGTGCTGGGGCTGGCCGTGGATCTGCGCTGGTTCGAGCGGGCCTGGCCGGCGCACTTGTCCGTCTTCAACAAGGTGCTGCTGCTCGACGCAGGCATTTACGGCTTCGTGCTCATCCGCCAGCTTGAGGGCACCGGGTTCGATCTGCGGCTGCGCCTGCGCGACCTGGCCATCGGCCTGCGCGAGGTGGTTTTCTATACGCCCATTGCCCTGGTGCTGGGCCTGAGCCTCGGCTTTCTCCACGCACACGCCGTCTGGCCGCAGCCCGGCGCGATTGCCGAGGCCTGGATCTTCACTTTTTTCTTTGTCGCCGTGCCGGAGGAGCTGTTTTTTCGCGGATGGGCCCAGAACCTGCTGGAGCGCCGCATGGGCCGGAATTGGGCGCTGCTGGCGACGGCGGTGCTGTTCGGCCTGGCGCATTTCAACAAGCGGACCACCAGCTTCAACTGGCAGTACGTGTTGCTGGCGGCCATTGCCGGAGTCTTCTACGGCCGCGCGTGGCGGAGCGACCGGCGCGTGGGCGCATCCGCGGTGACGCACGCCACGGTGGATGCAATCTGGTCGCTGTGGCTGCACTAGAGCAATCCAGGGCGCTAATCCACGGCACCAATCCAGGGCACCAATGCACGGTCCCGCCGAACCCGCGCCGGATTGAGATTTTAGTGGCCGCGTCCCCAAAGTTCGCGTCATCAATGAACTGTCATCCTGAGCGGGTGAGTTGATTTTCGGAAATCACTGATTTATCGAGAGATGGATAGTCTCTTTTTGGATGTGTAGAAACTGTGCAGGCGATTTCTCTATTTGTGTGCATTCTCAACCGCGAAACACCATTCTACAGGGACAATTCGCAGTTCTTGGGAAGGCGCTCTGCAAGGGCGTTGGTTTGCCTTGACCATCTGAGCCTCAGCGCATGATAAGGACATTATCATGCGTGAAGCGCCGTGCTTAATGGAAGACGAGCGGACGTTCTAATAAGCGAATGAGATTCAGTGTCCTCGCATCGCCAAAAGCTCATCTTTCGAGAAAAACTGCCCCTGAAGAAACACTCCATCAATATGACGAGTATTTGAAATGTTCTTCAGAGGATTCCCGTCGAGCAGCACAAGGTCAGCAACTTTACCCTGCTCTACCGTGCCTACGCTCTTCGACACACCCATAAATTGGGCCGCATCCCTCGTCGCCGACTGCAACGCTTGAAGTGGAGTCAACCCCGCCTGCACCAGCAGCTCCAACTCGCCATGGAGCGCCTCGCCGCCCTGCGCATACACTCCATCCGTCCCCGCAAGAATGGGAACTCCAACACGTTTCATCTCCCGTACCACTTCCAGGTCCTTGGCGAAAATCCTCTTTCCATAAGCCATGTCTTCATCGGTAAGATGGTCGCTTCTCTTGTTCGTCTCCGAAAGCGTCTTCAAAACAGACAGTGTAGGCGTTTGCGCCACGCCGTTCTTCGCGTAAAGATGAAAAAGCCGCTGCGCTTTCTTTTCGTCAAAGGTATGGAGCAGCCTCTTGTCGAAACCCGCCGTAAATTGTATCTCTCCCGAAGGCTGCTTCCCCTCGCTCACTGCTTTCAGAGCATCGTCGTAACCCAACGCCAGCGCACCCATGAAATAATTCTCATCGCTGGAGCATGCTGCCAGGACATTTAGATACCGCCCGCCCAGATGCTCCACATTTTTCTGGTTCGCCTGCACAATGCTCTCCGCTCCGATTTTCGGCGGGATATGTCCCACCAGCCGAAGCTCCTGCTTCTTCGCTTCATCGGCAACCGCCCAATACAGTTCCGGAGTCAGCGTCGTATCTACTTCGACATAATCGACGCTGTGCTGCTTCAGATTACGAACCTCCTCACGTGCCTGCTGCTCGCTGAAAAGATCGACAATCAACGCCATCTTTACCGGAACCGGCCCCTCCATCAACGGACCGGCAACAAACAATCGCGGGCCGACCAGTGCTCCCGAAGCTGTAGCCGCGCGAAGCCGCACAATGTCATCCAGAGACGCACCCATGTCGCGGACGGTAGTAACTCCATACGACACGAGAGACAGAAGAGGGGCCTTCGCATCGCCGTAGGCCGGTCCATGCAGATCATTGTTCCAGAGGCCGGGAATTAGAAATTTTCCCGTACCGTCAATGATCTTAGCGTCCTTTGGGCGATTCCTACTCGCGGTAGTAATGGCCTCGATCTCCTTTCCTTGGACGATCACGGTGGCATTCGTCCGAGGCGGATGGTCGGTTCCATCAATGACCGTGACGTTCACAATGGCAATCTTGCCCTGCCCGAAGGCGGGATGGAAACCCGTCGCAGTAACTAGTAATAGAAGGAACATCTGTCGCATCATGCGAACAGGTACGCAGCCTCACGGTGAGAAGTTCCCCTACAGCGGTCCTGACAAAATAGTCTGGGCTGTTGGAAATTGGGAAGTAACGATGAACTGCGACCATTCTGGGCAGGTAGGCTTAGAGGCTGTGTCCCATAGCGATGCCATGTTCGATGACCGGCGCAATTTCTGGCTGTGGCGGCTTAATGGATTGCTCCAGCTTCATCGTCGGCACATGGGCGCTTTCGTGGGACACGTCATGCCCTAATGCTTCCGGAAGCTTCGCACGGTCGTTGGTGAAAAGCTGCGCGTCCTCGGCTCCGCGCGAGACGGCAACGTAAGCCATGCGGCTGTTGAGCAGGTCTTTTGCGGCCAGCTCGGTATCAACGTGAATCAATACACGCTCGGCGGTCTGTCCCTGGCTGCTGTGGCTCGTCACCGCATAGCCGTGATCGAGATGGGGATGCTCGCGCGGATCGAGCTGCACGTCGCGGCCTCCGTCCATCTTCACGCGCATCTGCCCGTCCTGCCCGATGGCTTGGACCGTTCCTAATTCGCGGTTGGCAACCTTCAAATCATTTGCAGGCGCAGTGAACTGGATGCGGTCGCCCACGGCAAAGCTGCGCGGCTCTTCCCGATACACAGACACGCCCTGCTGCCTGCGAGGATCGTAGGTCAGTTCTGAGCCATCGGCCCGCACCATCGTTAACAGGTTCTTGTCAGCGTCAACGCTCTTGACTCGCGCGTATTCGCCGCGCTCCATGCCGGTTTCTTTCGACGCACGCGCGTAGCGCACTACATCATTGAACTCGTACCGCGCCGCCCATGTCCGCTCCGGCCCGGTGAGGTCTTGGCGCGGCACAAGCGCCTCGATGCGATGTTCGTCTTTGCTGACTGAGCCGCGCTCCTGCATCACACCACGAATTGCCAAGTTGATCTCCACGCGAGAGCGGTTGTCGGGAGAGACGACCAGCGTACCCTCCGGCGATTTCGCATATTCCTTCGCTATGGCTGTGATGCGGTCGTCACGTCCTGCAATCTCATGGACGCGGCCCTGCCACTCCAAACCCTGCACGGCCTCGCGCACCTCGCCCCGCGCAAGCTGTTCGACCACCTGTTTCAGCTCCGGGTTTTTCTGGCGGACGATCTCTTCGAGCTTCACCGTTTTCATGCCCGCGTCCTGAAGCTGCGCGAAGGGACGCCCCGCTTCTACCGCCTCATGCTGCCTTCGGTCGCCTACCAGCAACACGCGGTCATGGGGATGCAAGCGATGCACAAACTCGTGCATCTGCTTGGTGGACGCAAGCGAGGACTCATCGAGGACATACAGGCGGCGCTCTCCGGTGTCCGGCTGCTGTCCGCGCGCAAGATGCTTTTGCAGCGTGGACGTCTCCATGCCCGCATCGGCCAGCTTTTGCGCCGCGCGGGACGTGGGCGCGAAGCCTTCAACCTTGTATCCTTGTGCTTCCGCACCTTCACGGATGACAGCCAGCGTTGTTGTCTTGCCCGTACCAGCAACGCCATCCAATCCCACCATCTTTTCGCGGGAGAGAAACACTTGCTCAACGGCCTGACGCTGCGAGGCATTCAGCTCAGGGTGGCGGTCTTCCGTCGCAATGCGTATACGTCCATCAACCAGCATCGGGTCACTCATCCCACGCTGATTGCCCTCCTGCATCCGGGCGACGATCTCGCGTTCCATGCGAAGCATCGCGGCGGTGGTGTACTGCTGTCCTGGGCCTGCATGATCGACCGTGCGGAACTCGCCTCGCGCGGCCCTCTGCTCGAACTCCTGCCGGACGTGGGCATACGTTGTTTCACCCATGCCGCGATTGAGCGCCGCTTCCAGAATGTCTCGCCGGTCCAGCACAGCGGAACGCTCGAAGAGATGATCGCGGGCATAGGTTATGGCCTGCTGCGCGGCTACTGTGCTCCGATTCAGCGCGGGTTCGTGAACGTGATGCTGGCCGCGCTCCCTCGCCTCGGCCACAACACGGTCGGCTTGGTGTCCGTACTGTGCGGCCAAGTTCCGATGTCTCTCCAATACCTCTTCCGGCGATAGCAGCTCCTTGCTGTCCCGCGTCCGGTGTGCGGTCACCTGCGCGGCCCCGGCCCCATCCAATCCCTGTTCGCGGAGATGGTCTTTGATCTGCTCGCGGCGTGGACTGCTGGCCTCCAGATACTCTTTCGTATAGCCCTTGATCTCCGGCTGTCCATGCTTGCCGCGCTCCAGCTCGTAACCCAAATCCTGTAACCGCATTGCCAGCTCGGAACGGTAAACGCTGGTAGCGACGCGCTGCGACGCGAATAGCTCCTGCGGCTGTAAGGCGCGGGTTTGTCCGTTGTCGCGTTCGGTGACATTAAAGATCACAGCATGGGTGTGGAGCTGCGGCGCGGCGTAGCCGTCCACAGGCCGCGCGGTGTCGTGCTCGAAGGTCGCCGCAACGAATTTGCCTGTCGTCTCCGGCGCGTGGACGTTGCCGATCCGCGCCTGGGTGTAGCGTTCCAACTCGGCCAGAGCGACACGCACGCTCTCCCGATGCGCCTCTCGCACGCGCTCATCGCCGCCCACAAGGGCAGTGAGAGAAACCGACTTCGGCGCGGAAAACGTGGCATCCCAACCGGCGCGATGCTCCACGCTCGTCACTTCCTTGCCGAATTTCCCCTCATAGGTCTTTGAGACTTGATGACGAACGAGCTGCGCTTCCGTGTGCGGATGCTGGCCTTCGGTCAGACGCGCAAAGTGCTCATTGCCAACTGCGCCTTCCAAGCCCCATTGCTCGGCCAGCTTGCCTTGCCACTCGCTATGCCCCTGCTGGTCGCGGCTCCAGTAGTTCTGCCGCTCCGACGCAAACTCCCGCTCATGGTACGTCCGTACCTGTGAAGCTGACAGCGGTTTGGAGATCGTCAGCATAAGGACAATTTTATGCCTGGTGGTGTGGTGATTGAAAGCCATGATGAACGGAACTTCGCACATCCCGCCTGCGTAACAGAAGCAGAAGAAATGCGGAGAGTGGAGAGCGATGATACGTTACGGTGTGAACCCCCCGATTCAAATGGCAGTTCGTGCCGCTGCTGCTGCCGTGCTCTGTGCAGCTCTGACGATGGGGCAAAGCATTGCAGCCCAAACCAATGACCAAAAAACAGTAGGGATTACAGAGCGAATCGTCCAGGTTCAGACCAAAGATGACATTGCCGATGCGGGAGCGCTCTATACTCCGCCGAAGAGCGTCGCCAAGCCATTCGCGGTAATTTGGATTCATGGGGCGACTACTAATTTCTATGATGCGAGCTACGTTGCGATCAGCAGCGCCCTCGCAAAACGAGGCTTCACCGTGATTACCGGGAACACCCGGATGCACGATCTTGGAAATGTCGAGACCTATCGAGCAGAGAAGCGCGTCCGTGGCGGAACATACTGGGGAATCCCAAGCGAACAGGTACGAGACATAGCAGCATGGATCGACTTTGCAGAGGGGCTTGGGTTCAAGCGGATAGTCCTGGTAGGGCACAGCGCCGGTGCCAATGCCGTACGCGAATATCAAGCCCAAACGCATGACCCTCGCGTCGCGGGACTGATACTTGCTTCAGGAGACGTCCGTCCGGATACCAGACTTCCACCTCCAGAATGGGTATCGACAGCAAAGCAGGATATTGCCGATGGGCGACCGGAAGAGTTGGTGCAGGGTCCCTTTCTGAGTGCCGCCACATTCTTGGATATCGTGAATAGACCTCCCGGATTCAAGGATTTTTTGGAGAACTGAGCCCCGATGCTGGGATAGTGCGCATTCGCTGCCCACTGCTCGCCATTTTGGGAACAGATGGAGATGTCGGAAACGAGGAGGACTTGAAACGGATTAAATCCTCAACTGAAAGGCTACCTACTCACCCAAGCCGCTTCGATACTGCACTGATCCAGGGTGCCGATCATATGTATGAGGGGCACGAGGACCGCGTCGCCCAAGTCATCGCGAACTGGGTTGATACGCTGCCATTAGAAAACAGGGAAAAAAGGCGAAGTACCCAATAGGCCGTGAGCAATATCGAGCGATATGGCTCCTAGTGGTAAAGATAATTTTGAAAGATACGGCCTTCCCATCCGATCATTCAATTCCCTTGGACTCATCCCACACAAACGCCTCTTTGGGCTTGTCGGCGGGCGCATCGAAAAGTGGGAGCGTGGCTTGGGCTGCCGTCGTCGTCTTGGCTTGCTCCGTGCGAACTACCGGCGGCGGCGGCGATGGCCTGGGCGCAATCTCCGCCAATTTGCGCTCGATGAACTCCGGCTGTCCGCCGCGCTTCCTTGCGAACTGAAAATGAACCGGCACAACGCGATTCTCTTGCTTGATGAAGCCGTGCAACGGTTCCAGACCGGAGATTTCCGAAGCCATGACAAGCGGCTTGGTCGCAATCTCCATCGCATACGATTTTCTGCTGCCGAACAGCTTCATGCTGCGCGATTCCTTCAACCGCTCCACTTCAATTTCCCCGATGGCGTCAGAAATCCACTTGGCCGCGCGCGGCTCCGTGGTCTTGAAAAACAGCTTGGTTGCGGGCTGCGAAAGCATGGCCTCGGCGTCCTGGCCGTAGCGTTTTTCAAGCTGGCTGCGCCCCTGAAAGCCCAACACAACGGGATTCCCATACTTACGGTTTTCAGTGACGGCGGTGTGGAGTTGCGGCAGCTTGTTAAGGCTTGCCAGCTCGTCCAGTACAAACCATACCGGCTTCTCCGTCTGGTCTTCGCAGTAGCCCATCATGCGAAGGATGAATAAGTCTAGCCATACAGAATGCAGTGGCAGAATCTTCGCGCGATAGGCGGGAGTGGAAGTCAGAAACATCCATCGTTTCCGGCCGTGTACCACTCTGCCGTCGAAAAGGTCGGCCTCGTATGCTCCCATTCCGGCAACAGCTCCAAGCTATCGGCCACCATGTTCAGGCTGGCAAGCACACCCGCCCGCTGCGCCGGTGCTCCCGCATCGAGCAGCGCGGCCAGCGGCGTTCCTTTCACCGCCGCCTCGATCCGCGACGGGTCAGCCATCATTCTCAAAATGTCCCTCGGCTGCGGCCTCCGCTTGAGCAGATGGGCCAGTATCCGGCGCGGCCCATCGGTGAAAAACTCTTTCTCGTACTCCTTTTCCGGCAGGAACGCGGCGGCCATGGTCGCCGCTGTTTCGTCGCGGTCGATCTCATCGCCTAGCCCCCAATACGGGCACCGCTGATCCAGAGGATTGAGAATCAAATCCCCACGCGCGGGCGAGTAGAACTCGCTCACAAAGTCCATTGCCGGGTCGTAAACAATGGCGCTCTCTCCGCGTTCCCGCACCTGGCGAAGTAGCTGTCGGATGGCATTGGACTTGCCGCTGCCGGTGTCGCCCATCATCAGAATGTGGCTGGCTTCAAGGCGCTCAGAAACACAGTAGCTTGGCCCGAAGGGCAACCACGCAAAAGCGTATTCTCAGAACGAGGCCGAAACGTATGCCGTCAGTTTTTCTGCCGCGCCACCGGAAAACCGATCCCAGCTCCGGGCCTTTGGTTCTGCGTCCGTGGCGTTCCTCCTGCTGCCGAATGACGTCGAAGCCGATGGCCTGGGAACGTGATCCATAGCGCATATAGGAAAAAGCACCAACGCCAGCAGATAGAGTACAGGCCGGAGGAAGATTAGCCATGCGCTGTCACCGTCGTAGATCGTGTCCCGCTGGTACGCCTGCAACTCCTTCGCGCGGACCTTCCTGCGGCAACGTTGATGCTGACCACCCTCCGCCAGCCTTCGGCGATGGCCTTGGGGCTGAGGGCGAGAGGCTGACTAACACTCTGAACCCTTCCACCGCGTCCTCGGGCAGCAGCGTCTCCGGCTTCCGCCCCGGAGCCGTCTTCTCGGCATAGCGGAACCGTAGTCACCGCTCCGGGATAGCTGCTCAGCGTGGAGCAAGCGGCGTAGGTTCCGAGGTAGAAATTCTGCACCGGGTTCATGGTCCAGCCGAGCCACAGCGTGGCGGGAAGGATCACCAGAAACGGCCCCAGAGCGAAGAACAAAGCCCCGTACTTAAATACGCTACGGGTTTCCTGAATCTTATTGCCAAGTCGGACTGGCCCCCAGTTCTTTGCCATCGTGCGGCGCCAGCTTGTCGAAGTCATCGGCCCCAAGATCACCGACCAGCCGAGCCTTACCAAACGTGCTACAGAGTAGCTCGCCCGTCCGATGTGCTTCCTCGAAAGTGCGGTAGGTAATTTCTCCGTTTTCGAGAAGGGATTTTTTCGCAGTCAGAAATTCGTTGACCAGTTCCCGCACAGTCAAACCTTCGCGCTGCGCCGCGCCGGGGTCCGGCCGGCTAGTAAGTCGTCCTTGTCCTTGAGCCACTTGTCGAGCGCGGCATCGCCCTTCGGATCGTCTATCACTTTGGTGAAGTAGACGGTGCCTCCGCGAACCTTTTTGCTCCAACGGCCGGAGGCTTTATGGATGTACAACGGAAAGTCTTTGCGAGACTTGTTCGCGCTGTTCGATTTACCGCTCGCTGCAGCTTTCGTAGAATCGGCCATAGCGGCACCTCTGAGAAATGGGATAGGTGTTGCAGACGCCCGCGCGGGTGCTACCGCCGGGCGTCGATTTTTACGCCCCCTTAGTATAGGCGGGCGTATGCGGGGCGTAAAGCGGCCGAAAGCCAATAGAGCGATTAGTCGTAACTAGCTTTAAATAAAGACTTTAGCGCTTGTAGCTCAGTGGATAGAGCAGCGGTTTCCTAAACCGCAGGTCGCAGGTTCGAATCCTGCCAATGCACTGAATTTCTCACGCTGGGAATCGCGGATTTGCCGCGTTTTCTTGGCCGATTTCATCATCCCTTGGCAACTCATTGAGCATCGCTTGCGCGGCAGCGAACTGCGTCGAAATGCACGGTTCGACAGCCTCGGACCCCAATCGCGACGCCAAGACAGAATCATCGGCGCCGCGGCGCGTGGAAAGCATCTGCGCGATCGCGCTTTTATCGTTGTCGGCGTAGTCCGCCCGTGCTTGAGCAGCGACTAAGAGCCTATCCGAGAACCGTCTGCAGAGAGGGGGACAGGCACATTTTGCTCACAGGGCATCGCAAAATGAGCCAGTCCCCGACTGTTCTCGGATAGGCTGTAAGGCCTACTTTTTGGGAAGGGCGACATTGTGGTAGATTTCCTGCACGTCATCGCAATCGTTGAGCATGCCCAGGAATTTCTCGAACAAGGCCAAGTCTTCCCCGCTGAGCGTCTTGCTTGCCTGCGGAAGGAAAGTGATTTCCTGGACTTCCAGCTCAAGGCCTGGGAATGCCTCGAGCAAGGCCGTTTTGGCTTTGTAGAACTCGGCGGGAGGGGCGAAGACCGTAATGGTGCCATCCTTGCTTTCGACCTCTTCGACGGCGACGTCCGCAGCGAACATGGCCTCGATCACTTTCTCCTCATTGTCACCCTTGAAAGAAAGTACCGCCAGGTGATCAAACGACATCACGACGGATCCATTGGCAGCCAATTTGGACCCCGTCTTGGTGAAACAACTGCGAACATCGGAGATGGTACGTGTATTGTTGTCGGTCAAGCAATCGACAATGACCAAGGCGCCGCCGGGACCAAACCCCTCATAACGCGCGGGTTGGAAGTCCTCGCCCCCCGTGCCAGCCGCTTTCTGGATCGCCTTTTCAATCACATGGCTCGGAACATTGTTCACGCTTGGCTTTTTCGACGAGGCTGCGCAGAACCGGATTGGCTTCCGGGTCGGGCACGCCATTCTTGGCCGCCATGTACAATTGTTTGCCGTACTTGGAATAGAGCTTTGAGTTCTGAGCGGCGGTTTTGAAGATCGAGTCTTTGCGCTTCTCGAAAATTCTTCCCATACGAATTTTTTCTCTTAGCGGCCGAAGTTGGCGTCTAGAGTGCTTCAGTCAGGGGTCGGGCAACGGATCGATTGCCACCCAGACCTAATTCTGACGATTTTTTCGCAATAGTCTATTGTTGCGTCGGAGCGGTAGTAGGTGATTTGTGAGGTGGCGGCTTTTATGCGCGGTAGGTCAGCCTGCAATCAGGAATCTTTAGACGGCGGTTCGGTAGTCGTTTTTCTGCGGCGCAATCGTCGTCCAAGCCAGATTAAAACTGATCCAACCCACGCATTGAATCCAGCACCGGCAAGCTTCGCCAAAAGGTCTCTCTGCGGTTCCGCGACAGCGAGCACCAATGGAGCGATCGTCATCGGAAGCCACAGGCAGATGGCCAGGATGATGAGGAAAGTTCCAAAGACCCGACCGGCCCATGATTGGCGCGGGCGGTCAGTTATGGACGATGGGGGCGATGAGTATGGGTTCAGATACTCGTCCATGCCTACATCATAGCCGAACGGCGTGCAATGCTCCACGTCGCCCCTAGTCTATCCCATTGGCCGTTCTCTAAAATTGCCGGCACTCGCCTGGCAATGCGATTGGCGGCGAGCCAAGAATCTTTCGCTGTGCGCTTCCGCGGCGTGGCCCTGGTTGATTCGACGCCGGACTATCCCAGGCTGAGCAACACTCGCTGTCGCCTGCCGATCGCTGTGTTCGAAGAAGTGTTTCGATTCGTGCGGGTGATCGCCCAAGCACCGACTACAAAGTTCTGTGAGTCGGAAATCAGCGAAAAAATCGAACGTCGGTCGGAATTTTTCGACACCTTGCAGCGTCTCAACTCCAAGTAGTTATCAACATGTCCGCTCACACAACTGAGACGGCCCCTTGCTTGAGACCGACGACTCATTCGCCTTGATCCGCGGCCTCCGCGACGGCAATCGGGAGGCCTGGACGGCCCTGTATGACCGTTATATCGAGGAAGTCTGGCGCTATGTCGCCCGGCTGCTCGGTCCTGGCTCGGCGGCAGTGGCGGATGTCGTGCAGGAAACTTTCCTGGCGGCCGCTCAGCGCGCACACGGCTTCGATCCCGCGGTGGTCCGGGAAGTTGGCTAATCGGCATCGCCCACCATCGCGTGGCATTGCACTGGAAACAAGCGATTCGCATCGACCGGCTGCGAAAGCTGGCTGAATCGGGAGCGACGGAAATCCGGGGTTGGCTCGATAGCCAAGAATCGCCGACGAGTGAATGGAAACGCCTGGAGCTGGCCGACTTGGTGCGCGGCACCCTGGCGGAAATGTCTGCCGAGTACGCCGAATTGTTGGCGGCCAAATACCTCGATGATCGAAGCCTGCAAGAAATCGCCCAGCAAAGCGGCTGCTCGATCGACGCGACGAAATCCAAGCTCGCACGAGCGAGACGCGGAATTTGCGCGAAGTTCGAATACCTCGCCCGAGAACCGACACCGACCGAAAACAGTGACAACCCTGCCTTGAATCGACGAGCCCGTTCGAATCATTTTACCGCGTGCCGACCATGACAGCAGAGCCCGAACAAGATCGAGAAGAAGAGCGGCTGGCGGCCTTGCTGCGGTCCGTCGTCGGCGATGCGCCCTCGCCGGATCGTGACCTGCTCGCCGCGCTTCGCGAGCGCTCGCTGAGGCGCATTTGTTGATAGCGCGGAACCGCAGCCTTCGTCGGATATTCAATCGTCGAACCACGCGGTAGCGGCGGACACTGCCCAACAGAACGACGGCCCACGGAACAAGAGGTCTCCGATGTTCACATTTGCGATTCGCAGCATGGTCGTCGTCGCTGCTACTGCAGCTGCGATTGTCGTTTGGTTCAATCTGGGAAATTCCAATGCCGTGAGCGGCGCACCGCTGGCCGATGTGCTAGCGGGATTGCGAACCGCCAAGACACTGGAACTGCGCGATCATCAAGGATGGGCATTCCGCCGAGGTTTTGGTCGCCGCGCCGGCTTGGTCCGCTACGAGGATTCGCCGCACAATTATCGCATCGCCGTCGGCTCCGCGCCTGTGGCGAATCGACGAAACGACCAACACTTTGACCACCGGCGATTCTCCTTGGTTCCGCAATCCCAAGGAACAGATCGATCTGTTGGGTTTGCTCGGAGTCGGCGTAACCGACGCGTCGCCGCTTTTGAAGTCGCGTCCCTCGGGCAAGGCTCGGTACGAGGATCGCGAGTGCGATGTGTATTCGGCCCAATTGGCCGGCAAAAGTGGGCCAGTTGCAGGATCGAAGCGTTCACCGATCCGACGACCAACCGCCTGCTCGGAATCACGGCCCGGCCGATCGGGCCGGCTGCCGCGATCGGTCCGCCGCTGGCCGAATTGCAACTCGTGGCAATCAACCCGCCGATCGATGAGAGCGAAATTCGTCGTGGCCAAGTCGCTCGACCGAGGATGGCGGAAATCGGCAAAATCAGCGATGCCCAAGGGAGTTGTCGTCTTGCGGCCGATGCTGTCTCAGCGTTGGACGCCGATTTGCCATGAAATGCTCTCGAGCCGCGGCGATTGGCTGCGAACCGAAATCCGCGGGGCGAACGCCGTGAAAGTCCGCTTCTCGTCGGATGTGGAATTGACGCTCGGCCCCGGCACGCTCGTCGAGTGCATCTCGCCGACGCAGGCCCGGCTTCACACCGGCGAGGCCCAAGTGTCAAGCAGCGCCACGAAGGCAATGAGCAGCGACCGCCGAGTTCGAATTGCTTGCTCCGCGCTCCCGGAGCCAAAAGTTCTCGACGCCCGGCAAGGTCTTTCTCCGCGTCGATCGGGAGGAGAAGTTGGTCGAAGTCAAGCAATTGCCGAAGTGGCTCGCAGGCTTCGAAGGGACATCGAGCCAACGAATCGCTCGGCTCGCTGATCGCGAATTGCTCGACGGCCGCAACGTGCCGCTGACGGTCGGCTATCACAAGGTGACCGTCGACATCCGCGACCAGATCGCCCGGACCACGATCGAAGAGTCGTTCGTCAACCACACCAACGCGCCGGCTGGAGGGCGTGTTCTACTTCCCCCTGCCGCAAGACGCCTCGATCTCCGGCTTCGGCATGTGGATCGGCGACGAGCTGGTCGAGGCCGACGTGGTCGAGAAGCAGCGGGCCCGCGAAATCTACGAAACGATCCTCCGCGAGCGCCGCGATCCGGGCCTGCTGGAATGGTCGGGCGGCAACATCTTCAAGGCCCGCGTGTTTCCCATCGCGGCCCAGGCGGAAAAGCGGATCACGATCACCTACACGCAGGTGCTGCCGCTGCGGGCCAACGGTATCGCTACAGATACGCCCTGCAGAGCGAGATGCTGCGCAGCATCCGCTGCGGCAGTTGGAGATCGACGTGAAGATCAACTCGGCCGTGCCGCTGCAAAAGCGTCAGCTCGCCGACGCACCGGCCACGCGACGCGCTGACGGCCCATTCGGCCCACGTCGAGTTCACCGCCCAGGAATACACGCCCGACGCGATTTCGAGGTCGGTCGCGAGATCGACGGCCGGCAGTCCGGACGTGGTCGTCGATCCCGCACCGCCGCGGCGACGACGGCTATTTCATGGTGCAATTGACGCCGCCGTCGCCGGACGGGAAATTGGCAGCGCGAGATGCTCCCCGACGGCGAGCCGCTGGACCTGTTGCTGCTGGGCGACACGTCGGCCTCGATGGACCGCGACAAGCGAAGCAGCAGGCCGAGTTGGTCGGCGACGTGCTCGTCGTCGCTCTGACGCCAAGGACCGGTTCAACCTGGCCACCTGCGACGTGGCGACCGATCTGGGCCTTCGACGGAACCGCTGCGCGCCGACGGCCGAGAACATCGCGAAAGCCCGCGACTTCCTCGCCAGCGCAGTGTCGCTGGGCTGGACCGATCTCGACAAGGCGATCGCGAGCGTGCTGCAAAGATGCGCCCGCAGACACGCAGGTCGTCTACATCGGCGACGGCATCGTCGACCGCCGGCGACGCGCGATCCGGTGGCCTTCGTCAAGCGGCTGGCGAGCGGCTGCCGAAGCGAAGGCCGACAGGCAAGCCGACGTGCACGTTCCACGCCGTGACCGTCGGCATGTCAGCGAGCCGGCCGTGCTCAAGGCCATCGCCGCGATCGGCGGCGGCTCGGTCCGGCGAGATCAGCGGCGAGCAGACGCCGCAGGCGGTGGCCCTCGAACTGCTCGGCGAGATCGCCCAGCCGGGCCTGCGCGATTTGAAGGTCGAGTTCCGCGGCCTAAAGCGGCCGCCGTCTATCCCGAACGGCTGCCGAATCGTCGCGGCCGGCACGCAGCAGATCATCCTCGGCCGCTATCTGCCCGACGGCGAGGATCCAGACAACGGCGAGATCGTCGTCACCGGCACGCGCGGCGGCAAGCCGGTGCGCTATCGCCGCCAAGTTCGCTCAGCGACGCCGAGCAGGGCAATTCGTTCATCCCGCGGCTCTGGGCCCGATGCACTCGACACCTGCTCGCCAAGGGCGTCGCACGGCGATCCGCGACGAGATCATCGCCCTGTCGGAAGAGTACCACATCATCACGCCCTACACGTCGCTGTTGGTGTTGGAGACCGACGCCGATCGCGAGCGGTTCGGCGTCAAGCGGCGGTTCCAGATGCGCGACGGCGAGAAGTTCTTCGCCCAGGGCGCGACAACGCCAATTGGGAGCTGGTCCAGCAGCAGATGAAACGGGCGGCCGATTGGCGAATGGGCTTGCGCCGACAAGTGTTGGCGAGTTGTACGCACCAGGGACGCGATTCGCGGATGTTCAGCGACAAAGCTCGATGCTGGTCGATACGCCGGCGTCCGCGGGAACCTGGGAGACTTCGATTTCTTTAACGCACCAGTCCATCTTGTCGCCCAGCACCGATGGCTTCGCCCATGCAACTGGTGGAGTCGATTACGGCTTGCTCAACGGCAATCGTCGTTATAGCGGCGGTACGGCAATCAACGGCGGCGGGAGGTTTTCGACCAGCTGCGAGGCCCCAGTGGGGCGTTCCAAATGGAAATGTCGGAAAGCGAACATGGCCTGTCAAACATGGATAAAACCCGCGAACTGGCTTATACCGGCGGCTCGCTCATCGGCGACGATCGGCTGGGCTTGGAGGAAGACCGTAAATCCGA
Organism: uncultured Acidobacteriaceae bacterium; assembly: GCA_963725975.1. Taxonomy (GTDB): domain Bacteria; phylum Acidobacteriota; class Terriglobia; order Terriglobales; family Acidobacteriaceae; genus Telmatobacter. The sequence goes on from CAVSBA010000006.1 coordinate 368,355, forward strand.
GGTGCATGATTCGTCGGACGGCGACTTGCCGGCTTTGAAATTGCGAGACGCAAGCGAGAGCATCGATTTAAACGGCCGGACGACCAATTAATGGGACCTGCCGACTGGCGGTTTTCGGTTTAGTCAGTCTGGGGCTGCAAACCGCCAGTCATCATTCAGGAAGAGGAACAGCAAAAACTGCTCGTCGACAACCAGAGTGGATTCGGCAGCGATTGGTTATCGGCTCTACTCGAGACGAACCGGACTACACCGCCTGGCTCGGCACGCTCTTTCCCGCCGTGCCGCCGCCAGCTTGTTGGCCGCCATGAAGCCATCAAAGCCGCCGGAATCATGGTCGCCCGAAGCAATCGCCTTGTCGAAGAGCCTGCTGGACCGGAATCGCTCAAGAACTGAGGGGGGATTGGAACTTCGCTCCCTGACTGAGACCTTCGGGTAGCTCCACGTTGGAATTGGCGAGGCGTCCTCGCACCGCACCGACCTGATCCTCTACTCGACGAAGTCGTGGCTCACGCCACTCTTCATCTCGACGCCGAAACGATTGTCCATTATTGCGACTTGAACGTGCGGGGGGCGTCTGCGCTGTCGCTCATGTTGGGCCGCGAGCGGAAATCGATCGACCGCGATTTGAGCGAGCCACCGCTTCAATTGAGCGATTGGTCGCTATCCCCGCTCGACGAGAGCTACCGCTTGTACGAGGCGCACATCATTAAAGCCGACGCTCCGAATCAGACCACGCTGATCTTGAAAGCGCCCGGCACAGAAAGCGAGCAACGCTTTTTGATCGACACCGCCCGGCACGTGCTGCTCAAGATCGAGTCGTTCGATAGCAATAAATTGACAAACACGGTGACATTCTCCGACTTTGTCCAGGTCGCCGGCAGTTGGCGGGCTCGCCGCGTGACCACCACCGATTCCAAACAGCGGAAACGGCCGAGACCACGCTGGAAATTAAATCGCTGGCGACCGACAAATTTGGCCAACGGATCGCCGCCGAATTGAAGGCGAAAAGCCGCGTGCAGTTTCTGCATCTGCCGCTTCCAAAACTCAGCGATGCCCGGCCGCGCCACGGCCGACGGATGGCCGGGTTCGACGATTGGATCGTCATGATGCTGCACGATGCCTGGCTGCACGAGTGGGACGACATGCTCGGCCAACTCGACGCGATCGAAAAGTCGGCCGTCGATAAGCCGGGAGTCCGCTGGATTCGGCCGATGATTCTGCAAACCATCCGCCGAAATGACGAAGCTCGCAAGCGCTGGCTCGACGAAGCCCGAAAGCTCGCCCACGACAAACGACAGACGAGCTGTTTCTGGCCGGTTTCGTTCTCGGGCAGGCTGCGTCGGTCACCAGCCCGGCCGAATATCTTGAATTTGTTCAAATTCTCAAGCCGGTTTTCGACCGTCAACCCGAGGAGTTGAACGCCAAATTCAGTTGGCTGCAATCGTTAGCCAACACGTACGATCGGCTCGGCCGCACCGATGACGTGCTCGCGCTCAAACGGAAACTGGCCGAGCAGACGCCGTGGGATACCGGCATGCAAACCGATTATGCCAACCGGCTCATGCAAACCGGCCATGCCAACGCCGCTTATCAATGGCTGCAAACGCAACTCGATCGTCCGATCAAGCGCGACAACTCCGATGACGAATCGCTGCGGACCGCCTACGCCAATTTGTATCGCGGGCAAGCCCGTTGGGAAGACTTGCTGCGGTTCACGACGAAGTGGATCGATCGCAAGCCGCAATATGAATCGACCTATCAGCAGCATCTTTCGGCATTGATCTACAACGACCGGTTCGACGAGGCCAACAAACTAGCACTGCAATGGTTGAAAGAAGCCGAAATCGACGGCAAGCTGACGCCGGATCAAGAGTCTCGGCTTAGCGTCGCCATTAGCTTTGCTCAGGGAAACGCTTACGATTTCTGGTCCAATCGGATGGATGAGCGGTGGTTCGAGCCGATTGCCGAGGCCATTCGATTCTTCATCCGCAGCAAGTCGCAGACGCAAGTCGCTTCGCGGCTTTGGGATTATCACTTCTCCGGATCCGAGGAGGCCGACCGCCTGCGCGGATATTTCCTCAATCTGCTCGAAACAGACCTGGCCGGTCGCACGCCGGAGCAAATCAATCTGCTCGTGAGCTGGTTTCTTTCCGGGCGAATTGAGTTAGCCGAGCCGCTCGACGGGCGAAAGCAGCTCAATGCCGCGGAGATTCCCGATAGCATCTGCGAAAGATCGCCGATCAACTCCACCGCCGCTGGAAAGACACACCCGACAAGAGCGGGCAGCCGCTGGACAAGCACGCGCAGGACAAACATTTACTGGGCGATGCGCTCCGAAACATCTATGCCACGCGGTTCCGCGATACCGACTTGCTCCCCTTCCTGCGCGAACGGATTGCGGCGGCCGAGCCAATGATAAGCCATCGTATCGCAAAGACTTGTTCAATACGCTGCTCACGTGGAAATGGTCGCAGACAATCGAGGATGAGGCGTTTTCGTTGTGGCTTCATCTTGCCGACGGCCCGAAACAGCAGCAGGAGTCGAGGAGCCCGTTGGTGGTCGAGGTTCCGGCTTTGTATCGGCTCGTCGACAGTATGCTGGCCAATCGCCAGACTGCCGCCGAGACAACATTGCACGACGCCGGCAATGTCGACAAGCTCACTCGCACGCAACTGGCGGCCAAGAAATCGGAATTCCGCAAGCAGGCCCGCCAATCCGTAGCGGCGCGGTTGGCCGCGGAAGCGGCAAAACAAACCGGCTCGCTCGAGCCGTGGCTGCGGATCGAGCAAGCCTATCTCGACGTGCAACTCGATCAGCACTTTGCTGACGTCGAAAGCCAATGCTGGAAAATCCTGGGCGAGTCGCCCCCCAAGCAGAATCCGGCCGCCGAGCCGGCGAAGAGGTTTCCCCGCTGCAAATCCAGCGGCGGCCTTCGAAGCGCTACTGCACGAGCGAGCGTTTGTCACCGTGATGAATCTGGCGGCGCGGCGCGACGCCAAGCCTGCCGCGATCGAGCGCCTGGTCAAATACATCGACGCCGGAATCGCGCTCGGCGGCGATTCGGCCGCGCCTGGCGATTCGCGAAATTCCGACTACTGATGTGCTGGATCGGCCCGACGATCTGGAGCTGCAAGCTGCGGCGTGGATCCGAGCCACGTGAGCACAGCGCCATGGCGAAAATGGCTCGCGATGCTGTTGGCCGAACGCGGCAAGTTCGACGAAGCGATCTCGCTGTTCGAGGCGGCCGAAAAAGATCACTTGCTTTCCGCGGCCGACTATCGCGTGTTGGCCGACTGGTATTTGGTCTCCAACCGCCGCGAGGCCTACGAACGATCGCAAGTCGAGGCGTTCAAGATGGTGCCCGAGCAATACCTGAACAACATGTTCTCCGGCTTAGCTACCGCTGGAATCAACTTCAGCCGCTTCAAAACGGCCGATCACTTCCCACCGAACTGGATGAGAACACACTGTTTGCCATGCGAGCGCCTTTTGAAAAATCGGCGCAGCCGGAGAACTATCTGCCGGTGCTGCGTGAATGTACGCACCTGCCGCGATTTCCGCCTGTTGCAGATGCTGCCCCACGCGGTCGTCGGCCGTTCGCCGCAACAGATCTACCCATTTCTCGCAACCCTGCAATTCCAAATCCTTGGCGAGATCGACAATGAAGCGACCACGGATGAAATCATTGCCACGATCAAGAAGCTTCGCGTAGGCAAGCTCACGTCCACCGATCTGCGGGCTCTCGACCTGTTCGAAGCGATCATCGAACGACGGGCCTCCGAAGTGCTCAATGCTCCGGGACCGCACAACGCCGCCTGCCTGGCGGCGCTGCGGCGGGCGTTTCACGCAAGTGGGGTGATGGCGAGCCGCGGCTAATGGCCGGCTTTTTGCGGAACCTGGGCACGCTGCGCGATCCGAAGCTCATCGACGAGCAAATCCGCGAATTGCGCCCGCCTCGCGGCCATGACGCCGCCCACGAGCCGCGATCATCTGGGCATCACCGACGATATTTGCAATCTACTCTTTTCGTCCTACAACCATCACGACGAAGCGATTCAAGAAATGGAAGCCGAAGTGTGCGGATATAGTCTGGCCCACGGCGGCCAATGGCCGTTCGACGACGACGAAGTGTTGAGCAGTTATGTCTCGCTGCTGGAAGGGGCCAAGCAACATGCGGCGGGCAAACGGTTCTGCTCGCATATCTCACGAAGCCGGAGAACGAACAACAGAAAACGTGGCTGCCAGGACCGGCTGATGCAGCTTTACAACAGCGCCTTGGACACAACGACGGCGAACTAACACTGGGCAGCGGAAACGAGTTGCTGCGGAATATCGTCGCCGAAGCGATGCGGCGGATCGACGCCTCTACCGATGAAAATGTTCGCAACAACGTCGTCAACGCTCTGACGGCCACCTTGAAATCGCGAGCGGCACAAACTGAAAGACACCGCCAGGCTGCTGCGGACTTTCGTTTTCGAAAATATGGCAGCGATCCTCCGGCGGCAGCACGGCCAATATCAAAACACGGTCCGTGTCCCGCTGCACGACGTCGAAGAAATTATCGGCCAAAGGCCTGCGCTACGCTATGTGGTCGAGCGTATGGAGCAATACCCGCAGTGGCTTGATCAGAGCTGGACGGTGGCTGGAAACATTCGGTTACGATCTGGCCCTGATTTCGCGAAGCGGCTGAGCAGTCAAAAAGGAAAATCGGCGACCTCGAGGCGCCGCGTGTCAAGCTGGTGATCCGAGAGCTCAAACGCGAACCTGTGACGCAGGAAAGCCGCAATCAGCAGATCTACCACAAGAACTACAACTATTTCTGGTCGGCGAAGCAGGCCGATTTCGCTCGCGCGGCCAACGAAGTTTATCAAGAATACAAATCCTCCGGACGCCGAGCGGTTTACATCGCCAATTATTTCTGGGCCGGGCTCGAACTACGCGGTCGTGCCATCGAAATCTTGCTCTCGTCGCAAGCCGACGGCCTGCTGGATGAATCCGGCCAAATGCAATTGGTCGAGTATTTGCAACAGGAGAATCGATTCGGTGAATCGATCGCCGTCCTCGAGCCGCTGGTCAAGGATCATCCCGACACGATGCAATACCGCACGCGTCTAATGCTGGCCTACTACCACACGCAGCGGCACGACCAACTCCTGGAACTTGCCAAGCAAACGGCCGAACATTTCCACAAGGGAGGTCGTTGGACGGAAGGAAACGTCGCCGAATTCGGCAGCGGCTCACTCGACTGTGGGTTCGCCCAGGCGGTCGCATATACCCAGGAAGCCATTTCCTTGCATTAACGAAATAATCCGGCGAGCGCGCCGGCGATGCGCTTCTCTCAGGAATGTGATCAGCAACTTGCCGAGGCCTATTCCCGGCTCGGGCAGACGAAGCAGGCCGTCGAAGCCGCCATCGGCGGATGCTGTTGGAGCCAGCATCAGGGCGAACGCCAGAATGCGATCAATGAGCTCAAAAATGTGCTTGCGGCCGCCAAAGATTTGGATGCCTATGTCGGCTCGCTGACCGAGAGGCCGCCGAATCAGGGCGGGTAGCCCAATCTTGCGCAAAGCATTGGCCAGACGTATTAAAGCCGCAACGAGTTCGCCAAAGCCATCGCCCAATTCCAGCTGGCGATTCAATTCCAACCGACCGATATCGATACCCACCAAGCGTTGATCGCCTGCTACGACGCCACGGCCAAAAAATCCGAGGCGATCCTCCAATTGCTCGCGATCATTGATCTCGACCAGCACAATTTGGCCCTCGATCAGCAACTCGCCGATCGATTCAAGGACAATGAAGCGGAGGCCGAGCGCCGCCACGTCGATCATCGAAGCAGGACCCCACGAGGCGGAGAACCAGGCGGCCATGGCCGAACTGCGGCAAAAACAGAATCGCTGGAACGACGCTATTCCGCATTGGGAAGAGGCAGCCAACCTGCGGCGGCTGGAACCGACGAACTTGATCAAATTGATCGAGGCCGAGCTCCATGCCAAGCGCCGGGACGCGGCCCGCCAATCGATCCGCAAACTGCAAAAGACCGATTGGCCGTCGCGGTTCAACAACGTCCAATTCGACATCCGCCGGCTGCAGGATCAACTGCCGAAGCAGGAGCACCTGCATCGCCCACATGTAACTGTTTGACTCAGTGATCGACGGTTTCGCCAATCTGACATCGCTGCCCCAATTCATTCGCGACAACGGCTCTATCCGACCTCCATATCATATGCCCATCTTCTGGCAGCTACACGTTCAATACGATCACGCTGACCCTAGGCAGAAGCTCGAGCAGCGCTGGACGCCACAACCTAGAGTCAGTCTGAAGGTAAAGGCCGCTTCTGCCTCACCGAACGCTACTCAACGACGCCGTCGTGGAGATGTTTTGATGGTATGACGCCGCTACAGCCCAACCAGTCGCCGGAGCCAATCGCCGTTGGGGCTATTAGGTCCGCTGTGGCGGTTCACGCCGCAAGCCGGCGGTGTCTCAGCTTTGGACGTTTGCCCGATATGCCGATCTCGAACATGGCTGATTCCGTCAGCTAGTCGCATGACTTTCGAGGCCAACAGGCGTTCATCGACATTGATCCAACGCGATATTAATACGTGATATTTTGTCCGTCCGGTGCACGTTTCTGGGGCTTCTTTGCTTGACAGCGGTTCAGTAAAGCAGAGAATGATCATAACCTGAACTTTTGAACATTTATCGGAATCGAACGATGGCACGCATGCATCCGCAGGAACTGCCCGAGTGCCCACTCATGGAAACGCCGATTTCTCTTCATGATGGCCACGCGGCAGTAGCGGACACGGCATTTGAAATGTCGTGGCTCGCCAAATCAGCCGAGAATGCACAGTTGGCTGGCGAGGCAGCAAAACGCCATCGCACACACGACAGTTTTTCGCATCATGGGCGTCGGCTCACACCCATTCTCGTGTGGGAAAATTGAAATTGCGTTTTCCGGGCTGCGAATTGAGCATAAGTCGATACAATCTTGAGCCGGAATGAAATGATGGCGAGCGTGATGTGACGATGTGACGATCGCTATATCGTTATCCTAAATGGTCGGGCAACTTGATCTCGATGCCAGACCGTGGTGCGATCTCCAGTATCCTTTCAATATCTGATTTCGTAGTCAGTGCGGTCGTAGCTCCCCGGGTAAGGCGTGGATCAAGCGGTGTTTTAATCTAGAGTACACGGGGTTCCGAGACTGTCCGATTTGTTGATCTCACGGCGATCCAGGGAAACACGCCCGTTAAGGGCGAGCGCAACTGGATCAACGTCGCCTCGGTTCAAGAAGGGCTGGCAAATACCGCGCCATCTCGGCCGGGGCGTGGCCGAGCCGATCATCGCCACCGGGGCCCCGGCCGAAGCCGAGGTGCACTCGGGGTGTCACGCGGTGGTCATCAAGTTCGGAATCGTCAACCGTGTCACCGGGCGCATTGGAACCCGCCACTGATGCGCGAATGCCGCGCTGGCGCACGCCTGAGAGCGCGTACACGACGGGATTAGCGGCATTTGTCAGCCAGCAGTTGAAACAACTCTCGCGAAAACCGCGATAGCATCGGCCGGCTAGCTACGCCACACCGTATTTGTAACCGCTCTAATGCGTAATCGACCAGCAGACCAGCGCCAGCGAGATGATCACACCCACCACGACGAGCCACGATTTGCGTGCTGCGGCCGCAATTTCCTCGGAAATGTAGTTCTCGCAATAAGGGCAGCGTGGCGAGTCTTCGTGAATTTCCTTTCCGCAATACGGGCATGTCACCGTCGGCTCATCTTCCGCCGAGTCGTCGAATGCCTCGGCCAATTCTCTGCGTCTTCCAGTCTTCTTCGTCGCTAGTGCCGAAAGACATACCGTTATCGTTTTTTGGCCGTTTGTCACCGCCGGGTTTGGAAATGCACCGTCAATAATCTAGTGTGTACTGATATCTCGAAATAAATAGCTCTTTGCGGCGAATATCCGCCAGCCCGATGGCACGTTGAAACTACGCGGCCAGCTCGCTAGCAACCTGCGGTTTGCCTTCAATCAAACGTCCGGTGGCAAGTTGATCGTTCGCTTGCCAGTCGTGGTTGGTAGCGACGTGAACTTGCGGCGCGTTGTCGAAACGTTTCCCGCCGGTGTGCGAGACCGAGCTCAGGTGCCATCGAACAATTAGTGTTGAGAGCCGGCCACCTTTTACAGTCGGCCGAACTACGCAATGGTCCGATTAGAGGCCGAGAGACAATCGGCATTCGGCGCTGTCACGTCTGGAGCCGGTGGCGCGGGCTTGCTGGGCCGCTTAGCGCGGCTTCGGCGGCGCAGTGCGAAGGCCGGTCACTTTCGAGAAGTTGGCTCGAACGTAGTCGTCGGCAGCGTCGAGAGTGTCGAAAGTCTTCGCATCGGTGGAAATCGTCGACCAATTGTCGCCGTTCCAAACTTCGTAGTTTTCCGATGGCCGCCCCTTGGGGGCCTTGCTCGTCGGGGCGTCGTTGGCGCCGCGATCCGAGCTGATCACGAACTCGGTGCCTTGTCTGCGTGTCATTATGCCCATGAAAACCTCGTCTTTCGTAAGTACCAACCTCTAGTCATCGACATCAACGCCGTAAAACGTGAGAGCTTTTGACGATTATGGAATCGAATTGCCAGATACCTCTTCCCGGCTCGAACCCGAGCTCCTGATTAAGCTCCGACCATCCTTTTCATTCGGCGATCGCGATGTGCGTCATCGCGGTAGAGGGCAATGCCGCCAAGGCCGGGTTTTCCGTTTACAAAATGCCAAGCAAAACGCCAAGTCAGGTCGGCTGGCCTTTCGCAATTCTCGGCCGTATCATGCTTTGCAGAATCTTGACAGCCGCTTCCTAAACCGCAGGTGCAGGTTCGAATGCGGCCAGGCGCAATTCGCGCGCGAAACTTGAGGCTTGGGGGACAAGGCAGAAAACGGCGGCGATTGTGGGGAGCTGCTGCTTATGAAGAAGCGCTGGTATCAATTCGCCACGGTAGACGCAGCGCTGGACGTTCGTCACCTGGATTGTGTTTCTCGGCGTGACGACGATTTTCTTCGCAGGCTTTTGGCTCGTTGCCGGTACGCATTGGACCAATTTTCTCAAGATGGCGTTTGGGGCAACTGTCGATGTTTCGAGCCAAGGCGGCGGCGATTCCGCTGCACTTGTCTATTGGATTGGCATGTTGGCTCTGTTTTTGCCGCTCGTTTTTTCTACGATCCCGGCATTGGCGGTGTTGTTGGGCATCTCAAATTGGCTAACGCGTGAAGTGCCGCAAGACGACTCGTAGCAATCGCCCGCGCACTTGTTTCATTGCTTGGCCGCTTCGAATGTTGGTTGCGTTGACCACCGGGCATTGGCCGGGGGCTAAAGCAGCGAATCTACATGCTGTGAATTGCGTGCCGCCTTTTTTCGTGTCATTCGTGCTACTAACGTTCGATTTCTTTGTGTGGCGCGCAAATTTTTTGCGATAATCTCGCAATGCTCGAAGATTTACCATGTTACGCCTTGCCGGATACGGGTTCCTCTTCTCTGGCCATCGCTTAACACGATTGCCAACCTACTCGCTTTTCGCGGGGCCGCCACGTATCGGACCGGCGTGCGGCACGGTGGCGTTGGATCGAATAGAGAAGAGGAACCCGTAACGTTCAAGCTCGCAATCAGCGTACACCCTGCTTGGGTTGCCCGGGCGCTAGCCCGCGCCAGGTATTTCGTGGTTTTTCTGCTTCGTCGAAGCGGTCGCAGTTTCGTCGCCGAAGTGGTCGCCGGGGCGGATTTGGTTTCCTCGCGAGAATTCGGTGGCCGACATCGAGTGCTTCCCGGCCGGTTGCAGTTGTTCGATTGCGATCGCGCCGTCGCCGCAGGCGATTAGAAGCTCGGGTGAAATCGCGATTACGGCGCCGGGCCGCGCGGTGGTTGCCGCGGGACGAACGGCGATTGCTTCGAGAACCAATCGCATCGGCGCTGCGTTCGGCCGAGTGCCGATAGGAATAAATCTTGGGCCACGGCTGCATGGCACGGTATTGGTTATAAATTCAGCAGCCCAGCGGCCAATTTCACTTAGGCCATCTGTCTTTTTGCGCCGCGCGTATTCGACGCAATCGCGGCATCTTGCGGAATGCCGGGCGATTGCTGGCCGGCGGCCAACAGTTGGATCGATTCGGCGACTGCCTCCGCTCCGATCGCCGCCAAGCGCGGCTCCAAATCGGCTGCGGTCTCAGCGGGTCCGATTGGCGTCGACCGTTGCACGAGCACCGGCCCTGCATCCAGCCGCGGCGTCATATGGATCACACTCACGCCGGTTTGCGTTTCGCCGTGGTAGACGGCCCATTGGACCGGCGGCGCGCCGCGATATTTCGGTAACAGCGAGCCGTGCAGGTTGATCCGCCGAGCTCGCCACGCCAGCGTTTGCGGGAAAGAATCTGGCCATAATCGCAAACGACGAACAGATCGGCCGCCAGCGGCGCAAGTTGCTCGTGAGCCTCTGGCGTGTTCACATTTTCCGGCTCCAACACCGGGGTGCCATGCTGCCGGGCAATTTCGCGCATCGGATTTTGTACGGCCGAACCGCGAGCATGCACGGGCCGATCGGGTCGCGTAACCAGTGCGACCACTTGGCGGCGATCGGCTAATAGCCGGGTGAACATCGGCACGGCGAACGGGCCGGTGCCCATCGCTAAAAGTCGCAGTGCAGTAGGAACGTGCAGTGGCATGCGATGTCAGTTCTAGTGGTCGCCGCGTCGGCCGTGAACGCACGAACTCGTCCGCAGGTTTTCCATTCCGTCCAGCGGGCGGCGATTTCGGCGTCGCTGGGAATGTGGCCACGTTCTCGGCCTCCCAAAAACTCATCTTCGAATTGCCAGCGCATTCGCCACATCGAGCGCCGCGGTAGTGCTCAGCCGATCGATAAATAATCGACCATCGATGTGGTCGTTTTCATGTCACGACGCGGGCATGCAGCCCATCCAACTCCAGATGTACCGGCTGGCCGTCAAGATCGTAGGCGTCGATGTCGATTTTTTCAGCCCGTTTGACCGGAGCGTACACTTCGGGAATGCTGAGGCAGCCTTCTTCGGCTTCGACCAACCCACGCGGCCGCCGCAACACTGGATTGATGAACACATGCTCCTCGCCGCTTTGCGGATCGCCTGTCGGATTCGTTATAAACAGCCGATACGGCAGATCGACTTGATTCGCCGCCAGGCCAACGCCGCGATGTTTGTACATCAATTCGAACATCTGCGCACCATCTCGCGCAAATCCGCATCGACCCGCTTGAGCGGCTTCGACATTCGCCGCAACGTCGGATGCGGGTATTGAATGACGCGGAGCATTGGGAGCAGGGGCAGGGTTAGGGTCAGGGGACAAGGCAATGGCGGACGCTACGAGTCCTGTAGCCTGTAGCAATACGTACTGGTTGAAAGGCGCCAGAAAGA
>CAVSBA010000007.1:0-235797 GCA_963725975.1 uncultured Acidobacteriaceae bacterium
TAGCGCGCTGGGTCTGACCACAAACAAGAAGCCACACGGAGTTCTTCCCTCCGTGCGGCCCGCTAACTCGCAGACTTGCTGACTTGCTGTCTTCAGTACTTCACGATGGCGGTGAACGAATCGGGCTTGAGGCTGGCGCCGCCTACCAGCGCGCCATCGATCTCTTCCTGGCCGATGAGCGCCCTGGCGTTATCGGGCTTCACGCTGCCGCCGTAAAGGATGCGCATAGCCGCCGCTACTTCGGCGCCCAGCAGCTTTGCCACTTCGGCGCGGATGATGCGGTGCGCGTCGACGGCGATCTCCGGCGTAGCGGTGCGGCCGGTGCCGATGGCCCACACCGGCTCGTAGGCAATCACGATGGGCGCGGCAGCCTCGGCCGTGATGCCGGCGAAGGCACCGGTGATTTGCGTCTTGAGCACGCCGGCCGTCTTGCCGGATTCGCGCTCTTCGAGCACTTCGCCCACGCAGACGATGGGCACGATGCCGTGCTTGAGCGCGGTGTGCAGCTTTTTATTGACGATCTCGTCAGTCTCGGCGAAGTACTGGCGCCGCTCCGAGTGGCCGATAAGCGTATGCGTTCCGCCCACCGCCATGAGCTGGCCGACCGAGGTTTCGCCCGTGTACGCGCCCTCTTCAGCGAAATGGATGTTCTGCGCGCCCACGGCCACATTCGACCCCTGGCAGGCGGGAATCACGGTGGGCAGCAGGACCGGCGAGGGAAACAGCGCAATTTCGTCGCGGGTGTGCCCGGCAACCATGGGCAAAAAAGCGTCGACAAACGCCTGCGCTTCGGCAGGCGTTTTATACATCTTCCAGTTGGCGGCAATCAGTGCTTTGCGTGACATGTTTGTGAGTTCCTCGAGTCAATTTTAGTGGATGGAGTTGGGGCGTCTGGTGACCACCGATACGTTCAGGACCGATTCTCGAGCGGCAGAAGCTCGTCGCCTGGCTGCGTGCTTCTGCCTTACAAGATTCGCGGCGCGCCTACCCCGTAACTGCGTCGTCCGGCACCTCGCCATTGAGGAATGCTGCCCTATGTTCAGGATCGCCAAGGTCCATCGCGAAATTCAACCAAGCCCCATCCTGCAGAACTGCCATATTCCAGGGCCCTGAAATCGTGTCCGAAAACTGCCACACAATGTGGTCACCGCTCTCATTGGTAAAGCCCTCGCCATCGGCTTGAATAATCGCCTCGCCGCGCTGCCACAGCGCCGCGCGCAGCACATTCAGAGCATTGCCACCCTCCACCAGTTCCGATCCCTGCAGATGCTGAAATGCATAGATAGTCTTCACCTCGCTCAGGTACTCCTCGAGCCAACGCGCCGCGCTATCCGGCTTGCAATCCTTCAGGTCGTCCATGAACTGCGCGATCTCATCCTCGCCCAGCGAGCCCTCGGTCACAGGGTTGCGCTCAATCACCGCAATCTCGACGTCGTCCTCGCCGGCCAGGAGCAGGCTCGCCCATTCGTCTTCGCTCCCCTCCTCTACTGTCAGCTTGCAGCCGGGATGGTCGGCAGCAAGCGGCAATGCCAGTTCGTCGAGTGGAGGAAACTCTGCCTGTTTTGATAAGACGCGCGTGTAATATCCCATCGCTCTCCTCCTTTTGGTACGCCAGCGCCTCGGGGTTCAGAGGTATCTTACCCCCCGGCATAACATGCGGATGTAAGGAAACGTGGAAAGTAAACCAATTTCCGAAGGCAAACGCGTCAAAGCGCGCACAAGAAAGCTGCACCCGGCGCCAGGTGCAGCTTCTTAACTGCCCAATCAAAGCTGACGATCAATTACTGTTTGCCAGTAAGCGCCTCGACGCCAGGCAGTTTCTTGCCTTCAAGAAACTCCAGCGAAGCTCCGCCGCCGGTGGAGATGTGGGTGATCTGGTCAGCCACGCCGGCCTGGTTGATGGCGCTGACGGAGTCGCCGCCACCAATGATCGATGTCGCCGATTTATTTGCGGCTACGGCTCTGGCGATGGCGTTGGTGCCCACGGCAAAGCGCGGGAACTCGAAGACGCCGGCGGGCCCGTTCCAGACGATGGTTCTGGCCGACGCGACTACATCTTCAATCTGCTTGATGGTTTGGGGGCCAATGTCCAGACCCTGCCAGTCTTCCGGAAAGTCTTTGGAGCAGTCCCACTCCTTGGTATTGGCATCGGGGGCGAACTTGTCGGCAAGGATGTTATCGGCGGGCAGCAGAAGCTTGACGCCTTTGGCCTTGGCCTTTTCAAGCGCTTCCCTGGCCATCTCGATGCGGTCTTCTTCAACCAGCGACTTGCCGGTCTTGACGCCGAGGGCGCGCTGGAAGGTGTAGGCCATGCCGCCGACAATCACCAGCGTATCCACTTTGTCGAGCAGGTTCTGAATGACGTCGATTTTGCCGGAGATTTTGGAGCCGCCGATGATGGCGACGAAGGGCTTCTCGGGCGATTCGAGAGCCTTGCCGAGATAGGTGATTTCCTTTTCCATCAGCAGGCCGGCGACCGACGGCTTGAGGAAATGGGTGATGCCCTCGGTGGAGGCGTGGGCGCGATGCGCGGAGCCGAAGGCGTCGTTGACGTAAACCTCGGCGAGCGCGGCCAGTTGCTTGGAGAAGGCCGGATCGTTGGCTTCTTCCTCGGCGTGAAAGCGGAGGTTCTCAAGCAGCAACACCTGCCCGGATTCGAGCTTGTGGGCCAGCTCTTCGGCAACCGCGCCGATGCAGTCCGGTGCAAACGCCACGTTGACGCTGCTGCCCATCTGCTTGTCGAGCAGTTCGCGCAGGCGGTCGACAACCGGGCGCAGCGAGTACTTGGGATTGGGCTTGCCCTTGGGACGGCCCAGATGCGAGGCCAGGATGACCTTGGCTTTGTGGCGCAGCGCGTATTCGATGGTGGGCAGCGTGGCCACGATGCGGGTGTCGTCGGTAATGGTCGAGCCGTCCTCAGTCAACGGCACATTGAAATCGACGCGGATGAAAACCCGCTTGTGCGCCAGATCGATGTCGCGAATGGATTGCTTAGGCATGGATAACTCCAGTTCACGGTTCGCAGTTCGTGATCATGATTCGTAATTCGTGGGTCGTGATTCGTGGTGCGTCATTCGTGGTTCGTGCACAGGCTGAACCTAGTCCTGCGTGGCAATGGCTGCGGCGGCCGGGATCACGGCGTCCATCTCGATTTCGATTCGCCACGCCGGGTTGAGCAGCTTTGCAACCACCACGATGGTGGCCGCAGGCCGCACTTCGCCGAAGAATTCGCCATGCACACGGCCCACCGCCTCCCAGTCTTCGGCGTGGGTCAGGTACAGACGGGTGCGCACCACGTCTTTAAAAGACGAGCCGGCTTTCGCCAGCGCCTCCGCCGCGATGGCAAAGGTTTGGCGGGTTTGTCCTGCAGCATCCTCATTGTCCGCGCCCACCGGACCAGTGCCGGCCAATTGCACGCAGTTGCCCACGCGCACTGCGCGCGAGAAACCAATGATGGGTTCGTAGGGCGATCCGCCGCTGATATTTGTGCGCATGGCAGCGATGCCGGGACCACGGACTCGGGACTAGGGAACCAGGCATCAAGCGATTTGCCTGGCCCTGGTCCCCAGTCCCAATGTCCCTGTCTCTTACAGCCCCTTCTTCTCCAGGAAGCCGATCAGGTCGACGACGCGGTTGGAGTAGCCCCACTCGTTGTCGTACCAGCTCAGCACCTTCACGCACTGGCCCACGACCTTGGTCAGGGGCCCGTCGACAATCGAGCTGCGCTTGTCGCCCTTGAAATCCGAGCTGACCAGCTGATTCTCGTCATAGCCCAGGATGCCCTTGAGGTAGGTCTCGCTGGCCGTCTTGAGGGCCGCGTTCACTGCCTTGGCGTCCGTCGTCTTCTCGCTGATGAAGGTGAGGTCGACGATGGAGACGTTAGGGGTTGGGACGCGGATGGCGAAGCCGTCGAGCTTGCCGGCAGTCTCCGGGATCACCAGCTTCAGGGCCTTGGCAGCGCCGGTGGAGCTGGGAATCATGTTGAGCGCAGCGGCACGGGCCCGGCGCAAATCCTTGTGCGGGAAATCGAGGATGACCTGGTCGTTGGTGTAGCTGTGAATCGTGGTCATAATGCCGCTGACCAGACCGACCTCCTTGATAAGCACCTTGACCACCGGCGCCAGGCAGTTGGTGGTGCAACTGGCGTTGGAGATCACGTTGTGCTTGGCCGCATCGTACTTGTCGTCGTTCACGCCCAGGACAATGGTGATGTCTTCGTTGGTGGCCGGAGCAGAGATGATGACCTTCTTGACCGTGGAGCCCAGGTGAGCCTTGGCCTTGGTGGCGTCGGTAAAGTGGCCGGTGGACTCGACCACGATCTGTGCGCCCACTTCGGCCCAGGGCAGCTTGGCGGGATCGCGCTCGGCCCAGACCTTGATTTTTTTGCCATCGACGGAAATAAAGTCTTCGCCCGCCTCAATATGATTGGGCAGGTTGCCCAGAATCGAGTCGTACTTGAGCAGGTGGGCAAGCGTCGCCGGGCTGGTCAAGTCGTTGACGGCGACAAATTCGATGTCCTTATTCCCCATGGCGGCCCGCAGAACGTTGCGGCCGATGCGGCCAAATCCATTAATTCCAACCTTTACTGCCATACCTTTGCTTCTCCTTCTCCCCTTAAGGTCTGTGGTTTGCTGATGCGTTTTGCTGAGCTGTCCGATATTGGGAATCGGCATGACAAGCGATTCCACCAAACTCTTGATCGTAACATCCGCGCCTGGGTGTCCCGCGTTCAAATCGCGCCAAAACGGCCTCAGAAGCGGAATTGCCCACCGCTAGGATGAAGCCCGACCGGCAGAACTGTATGTGACGGTGTGCACACAATTTGCAGCGCCTTCGCCAAGTGTGGTATTCGGGTAGGAGACAGGGCCCAGGGCGGCCGATGCGCGCGTGCGCAAACCGGCCTCGCAAATCGAAACCACAAATCGGGACACGCAAAATTTAGCCCAGGGCGCTCATTAACGCATTTCTCTCATAACGGCAGGGCAAGCAACGGCGTGCAAGTTAGATTTTTCTTCAGAAAGAATCGACTCAGCGGGCGTGGCTCTACCGATCGGAGAAATGCTTTCGCAGGATAGGTCTTGACGACAGCATGAGAAGACGCTCCAGACGCGCTCCGAATCTTTCAGAATCCACAGGCAAAAGCGGCCAGGAACTCCCATCGAATCAACCCGCGCCCCTGGTTCCGCACTATCTTGACGACGCACCGGCGCAGCGGCCCGATTCGCGTTCCTCCCCAGGGCAGAACCCCCGCGAGGGCGGCCGGCCACAGCAACCCGCCACGCGGCGGCAGCAGCCTGCCTCGCGGCAGGAACCTGCCCCACAGCCGCCTGCCGCGCAGCCGCCGCGACCGCCGCGCCAGGCAAGCCAGCAGGGCCCGCTGCGGCCTGAATGGAGCGAGCCGCCCGGGTCGCATCGCCTGGAGGTGGAGACGCAACCGGAGATGCCGCAAGTGCCGGCGGAGCTTGTTGAGCGCTCGCCGCAGGCCCCCAAGGGATTTGTGGTTCTGGCCATCGGGTTGCCCGGCTCCGGCAAGACTACGTGGTTTGGCCGGCGCGGCATTACCCCGCTCTCCAGCGATCTGCTGCGCAACATCCTTTTCGACGATGTGGAGGAACAGCGCTACCAGGGGTTGGTGTTTTCCACGCTGCGCTCGCTGTTGCGGGCGCGGTTGATCGCCAAGATGCCCATGAACTACGTGGACGCGACCAACCTGTCGATCCACGAGCGGCGCCAGTGGATCAAGATGTCGAAGAGCTTTGGGTACGAGGTGCAGGCCGTGTTCTTCGATGTGCCGCTGGATGTGTGCCTGGCCCGCAACCGGCAGCGCGACCGCAGCGTGAGCGAAGATGTGATGCGCAAGATGGCCGAGAAACTGAAACCACCGGTATTCGAAGAGGGGTTCGAAAAGATCACGGTCGTGAGGGTCAAGAACGCGGGGTAGAACGCCACTCGGCGCTTCCCAACGACCCTAAAACCGAACCCAGGCAAACCTAGCCTTGGCGAGCCCCAGTCCGTTCGTCTATTGGACTGGCGTAGCTGTCACCTCGACCTGGATCGAGCCCTTGTTGTCGAGGTCATCCGACTTGGAAACGACGATGGGTTTGCCAATGGGGATGAGCGCCGTGCCCTCCCAGATATTCTGGCGAAGGACGGGTTCGGAAACCCCCTCAATCACCGCTGGCGTGGCCAAACTGCTCACTTCAACGTGCAGGGTGAAGCTCAGGCCGTTTCCCTCTTCATGGATATCCCGGGTGCCCAGTTTTACACCTACATCGATGTACTGGAATTGGGTTTCCACCTTTCCTCCCTGGTCGGTGGAGCCAGTGGCGACGGGGACTTTGGTGCCGACGCTGATGGTGGCAGAACGGGAGCCGGCCGTACTGACCGTGGTGGCAAAGGAGCGGCTGTTGACGGGCTTACCGGATGCATCGAGCTCTTCGAGGACGTAGTTGAGCCGATAGAAGTGCTCGGGCGCAGGTGGCGCTTTAGCGGTTTCAGGAGTCTTGTCAGCCTCCTGGGCATAGGCCGTGCAGATAAAAGCCGGGGCGAGGAACAGAAGGCAGAAGCAGACGGCAAGCTTGCGCATGGAATTCTCCTTAATTCTTGCCCTCATCGGGCCATTCGAGCGGCATCACGTGAAGGGATGCAACGGTGAGAGAAACTTCCTGAAGAACGGGAAGGGACGCGACGGTGGACGGAACTTCCTGCTCCTGGGATTTCGCGAGGGCACGGAGCTCCGGCTGCGGGGTTCGCGCAGCGAGAACAGCCAAAGCGCGCTCCTGGGGACTGGGCGGCTCGGGCGTCGGAAAGACGTCCAGCTTAGGCAGTGGCTGCGCATCGGCCACGAGGGCGACCGAGGGCCGATTCTGGGCCGCGGCCTTGACGGGTCGCGCCATCTCGCGGCGGGAAACCGGTAGCGGCCCGGTTCGAGAGGTCAAGACTTCAGGTTTTTGTAGAGGAGCGGCTGCATGCGCCTGGCCCAGTCGCGGCGCTATGGTCCGCGGCCGCGGATGGACGAGAACCAGGAGGAGCAAGCAGGCTGCCGCGGGCAGCGCAATCGCCGGGAACAGCCAACGGCGGCGCGGCGCGCGTGCAGGCTCCATGGCGACCCGATTCAGAACGCGGCGGGCAAAGTCTGGTCCCGGGTCGGCGTAGGTCGTAAGCGCCGCGTCGATCAGCAGATCGAGGTCGTCGTCGTTACGCATAGCGGGGTTCCTCCAATCCGGCGAGTTTGCGGCGAAGCACTTGCCGCGCGCGCTGCAGCCGGGTGCGCACCGTCCCTTCGGGAATGCCGAGTATGCCGCCGATCTCGCGAGAGTTGAGCTCATCGAAGGATGCTAGAACCAGCGGCAGACGGAGATTTTCCGGTAGCGCCTCGATGAACGAGTGAACCACGGCGCATTGGTTGGCGGCGAGCAGCAAGTCCTCCGGTCCGGGCTGCGGCGACGTTGGTTCAGGAGCAAAACCGAGATCCTCCTGCAACGCGGCGGCGAGGCTGGATGCCGGCCGCTTGCTGCGCTGGGCGTCAACTGCCACCCGCCACGCAACGCGAGCCAGAAATGCGCGTTCGTTCTTCGCGTTTCGCCAGCCGCCATTGCGATAGAGCTTCAAGAAGGTCTCCTGAACCGCGTCTTCCGCGTCGTGAGCGTTGAGCAGGACGGCGTAGGCCACGCGAAAGACGAAGTGCGACTGGCGCTCTACCAGCGCTGTGAAATCCGCCACTTCGCCGCTGGTCAAGGCGTGCGTGCTCCCTTGCTCTCGCAGCCGGAGGAGTTCTGCCGGACTGCAAGCCTCACAAGCCATCCTCGCTCACTTTACACACGCTAAGACGGCCCATTGGGCCTGGGTGTTCGGATATTTTGCGCAAGTCTCGCACTTGAGGAGCATGGCAGACACGCTCTGTGAACCGGACCACAGCAAGGTTTGCATGGCAAGTCGGTGAGGAACACACGGCGTTGGCAAAAGGTCCGCAGTTATGGCGAATTGAAGGAGGGACCGGCCAATTTAGGGCAATAATGTACTTGACGCACAAGGGCGTCAGGAATAACCTTGCGCCATGCATAATCACTGGATTTTTATTGGGAACGTACTTGCTCACTGGGTGGCATTTATGAGCAGTATTGTCTCCTTCACTCTTGGCATTGTTGAGTACTGGAGAGATCGCAAAACCGAGGGCTGGGTTTTCGCTGCGGTGGCCTTTCTATTTTTGCTTGTTGCATGTGATTCTGCTTGGCAGGATGAACATCGAAATTCGCAAGTATTGATTGCCGAGAAGAGGCTCGCAGTTCAAGGGGAGAATTTTTGGAAAGACCAGAGTTACCAGAAAGATGGATCGCTCCGATCTCGCGATCAGCTTCTCGCACAAAATTACGCGGCGCTCATCGGAGAGCAGGATACGGCGAACAAAACACAAGATTCCCTCACTAAACTGTCTGAGAAGATATTCGATATGGGCAAACCCTTAAGGTTGAAATGGGATTCCCTGGCGCTCGAATCTCCAGAGCAAGTTTCAACCAATCCTCCAGTCCTGAGATCGCGATGGCTACTTTTGACAAATAAGTCTATAAGTCCCGCCGAATTTACATTCGGTTGCTCTCTTCCAATAGATTCGGTTCAAGTTAAAATCGCGGGCAGCGTCGGAGAAATACGCGTAACACGCTTAGATAAAGATGAGTGGGGAACGAAAATCATGTCCCCTGCATGGAGTCCAGACGCTCCAATCGTGGTAATTACAAATTTTCCTCAGATTAGTTCAGGAAGCGATATCACATGTAGGTTTCATCTAAACTCATCTACGAACTGAAGGAATGCACAATGAAGCCGGAATTTCACAAGGGAGCGGAAGCGCGAAAGAACTTTGAAGACGGCATGCGAAAGCTCTTTCGCGTTCCGAAGTCAGCAGTGAAACCGAAGCCTAAGAAGAAGGGAGAATCCGAGAAGTGATCCGTTTCCCTCGTCCCCAACCTTGGACGACGTGTGTCAGTCCGCTCCGTTGCCCGTCAGTTGGGCATAGGTGAGGCGACGACCAACCGCTTGCGTCATGGCAAGCGTAAAGCGGTCTTCGTCGGTGAGCGGGTTGTCTTTCGTCGCGCGATTGTTGAAGCGGAAAACCTGCTCTGCAACGTAGCGGTCAAGGTGGAACGGTTCGACTGCAACATAGGTTCCCTTCAGACCCGCGCTTCAACAGACTCCAGAAGTTCTCGATTCCGTTGGTGTGGACTTCGCCGCGAACATACTCCTGCAAGTGGTTGACGGTCTCGTGAACGAAATCCTTCTCTGCGCACGTCCTTGTAGCCTAGCCCAGTTATCGGTATAGAGCGTGGACTTCTTGTCGACGTTGTTCAAGAATTTCGTTCTGCAAGGTCTCGCGCTTCACGTTGGGGATCACCTTCGCGCGGACTTGGCGAGTGTTCGCGGTCGAGCATTCCCATCACGGTAGCTTTCTCCAGCGCCGCCGCGCTTCGGTGATCTTTGCTTCGCGCGTCGCCTTGATGCATGCATTTTGCTGAAGTCCGCCGACAAAGGTTTCGTCCACTTCGACAGGACCACCCTCAGAGCCGCCCATCTTGACGAAGGTTCCGGACTTCATCGCTTCGCGAATCCGGTGAAGCATGAACCATGCCGACTTCTGGGTGACGCCCAAGGCGCGGTGGAGTTCATAACTGCTGATCCCGTTCTTGCAATTGCAGATCATCCAGACTGCCGTCATCCATTTGTCGAGGCCGATGGGCGGAATCCTCGAAGATCGTCCCGACCTTGACGTGTGAATTGCTTCTTGCAGCCGTTGCAGAACCAGAGTTTCCGCGTCTTGACAAACGAGTTCGTTTCAGAGTCGCAGCGAGGGCACGTAACCTTGCCATCGGGCCAGCGCAGCAACTTCGCATACTCAAAAGCGCGATCCGCGTCGCCGAAGTAAACTATTGCTTGCTGGAGAGTTACGGGCTTTTTCATTCGTCGCACCTTCAATCTAAGAACAGTATGCGCAAAATAACTTGTGTGTCAAGTATATTATTGCCCAATTTAGCTATGATGGCGATATCCGAGGCCCAGCAGATCCTCAGGGCACCCGCCGAATCCGGCTGAGCTTCTCCGGAGAGGAACCGATGGCCACGTCCCCCACTTCCTACACCGAGCCCTACACCGAACCTTGGCTGCGAGGCACGCATACAGAGATACCGGCAGTGAGCCGTGCGGTTCTGCACGCGCTGGAACTGGCCTGGGACGATGTCACCCGGTGGACTGCGGGGCTGACCCTAGCCGAAATCCATGCCGAGCCGTTGGGGCTGACCTCCGTTGCCGTGCAGCTCCGGCATATTGCCGGGTCTGTGGATCGGATTCTTTCCTACGCGGAAGGCCATCAGCTCTCGCCTGACCAGCTTGCCGGGCTCAAGGCCGAGTCGAGCGGGAGCGAATCGCTTGCGGAGCTTCTGGCACGATTGGAGACTTCGCTTGCAAACGCCGCCGCCCGTGTGCGGGCACTTGCCAACGCCGATCTGGAGGCGCCGCGCAGCGTGGGGCGGAAGCAACTGCCCACCAGCCTTGGCGGGGCGCTGATTCATGTGGCCGATCACACCCAGCGGCATGTGGGGCAGGTGGTAACGACGGCCAAGCTGCTGAAGGGGATGCGCAGCAGGCAGCCCTCATGAGTTTGCGTCCGCATTCGAGGTAATCCTCTGAATTCCCCGCTATCGCTGGCGCTTGCCGATTGGTATACTTAACCTTGTGACCATTCCCGCCCACGAGCCCACGGCTGCAAGCCCCAATGCAGGCGCTTGTCAGGAACAAGCACAAAGCCGCAAGTCCGTTCTGCTGCTCAAACCACGCGGATTCTGCGCGGGCGTTGTTCGCGCCATCGACGTTGTTAGCATTGCTCTTGAGACCTTCGGCGCGCCCATCTACGTGCGTCGCGAGATTGTGCATAACCGCTATGTGGTGAATGAGTTGGCGGAAAAGGGCGCGATCTTTGTGCACGAGATCGAAGAAGTTCCCGAGGGCCAGCGCGTGATTTATTCCGCGCATGGAGTCTCACCGGCGGTGCGCGAGCTGAGCAAATCCCGCAATCTGAAGGTGATCGACGCAACCTGTCCCCTGGTGACCAAGGTTCACATTGAGGCGGTCAAGTTTGCCAAGCAGGGCTATTCGCTGGTGCTGATCGGGCACCGCGATCACGACGAAATTGAGGGCACGCTGGGCGAAGCTCCTGAGGTCACGCAGGTGGTCTCGAATGTGGCCGAGGTGGAGGCTCTTAAGGTCCCCGACCCGGACCGCGTAGCCTACCTGACGCAGACCACGCTCTCGCTCGACGAGGCGCGCGACATCATTCATGCACTGAAAATCAAGTTTCCGAACATCGTTGGACCGCACTCGCAGGACATCTGCTACGCAACTGAAAACCGCCAGGTGGCTGTGCGCAATGTGGCGCACAAGGCTGACCTGGTGCTGGTGGTGGGGTCCACCAACAGTTCCAACTCCAACCGCCTGGTTGAGGTTTCGCGCAACCTCGGCACCATCGGTTACCTGATTGACAACTCCCAGGCCATCTCTCCTGCGTGGCTTGAAGAGGTTGAAATATTGCCGTTACCGCCGGCGCTTCCGCCCCGGAAGTGCTGGTGGAGGATGTCGTAAATTATTTGCAACAGAACGGCTTTGACCACGTCGAAGAAGTTGAAGTGATGCCCGAGAACGTGCGCTTTGGCCTGCCGCCGGAGATTGTTCAGGCCATCGGCAGCGCAGACGGCCGTGAGCCTTTGCCAGTTCGCTAGATGCGACCCTGGGAACCCGCCACGAGCGCGCGGGACTGCAGGGGCAATCGCATCTTATCGTGGGAGAGCCTGGCGTGGGAGAGCCCGGGCGCTAAGCCTGGCAAGCCAGAGGCGGGAACGGTATTCCGGAGGCTTCAGACCGCATGAGTTCGGACGAACCAAAGTTAACCACCGCGGCTCCGCGCTTCGGACGCATCGATGCCGATATGGCCGATGTCGATTCCTCGATTTCCCGGGCTCGCGAGTTTCTCCTCTCACTCCAACATCCTGAAGGCTACTGGTGCGGCGAACTGGAAGCGGACTCGATGCTGGAGGCCGACTACATCTTCCTGCACAAGCTGCTCGAATCCGGCGATCCGGGGCGGCTGGAGCGCGCCCACGCCGAGATGTGGCGCTGTCAGAAGGAAGATGGAAGCTGGAGCCTCTATCCGGGCGGACCGGGCAACATCTCGCTTTCGGTCAAGTGCTATTTCGCCGGCCAAGCTGATGGGCGTTCCGGCCAACGATCCGCGCATGCAGATTTGCCGCGAGTGGATCCTGGCCAACGGCGGCGTGGTGGCCTGCAACACCTTCACCAAGATGTATCTCTGCTCGCTGGGCCAGTACGATTACGATGCCGTGCCCGCGA
This sequence comes from uncultured Acidobacteriaceae bacterium, assembly GCA_963725975.1. Taxonomy (GTDB): domain Bacteria; phylum Acidobacteriota; class Terriglobia; order Terriglobales; family Acidobacteriaceae; genus Telmatobacter. The sequence goes on from CAVSBA010000007.1 coordinate 12,391, forward strand.
TTCCGCCGGAGATCGTCCTCTTTCCCAACTGGTTTTACTTCAATATCTACGAGATTTCGTCGTGGTCGCGGTCGATCCTGGTGCCGCTGGCCATTATTTATGCCAAGAAGCCGTTCAAGAAGATTCCCGCCGAGCAGGGCATCGACGAGCTGTTTGTAGGCGGGCGCGAGAACTCCATTCTGCGCCTGCGCATGGACCGCAAGAACCTGTTCTCCTGGCGCAATTTTTTCCTGATCACGGATCGCATGACGCACTGGTTCGAGGCGCGTGCACATTCGCCCGCTGCGCCGGCTGGCTCTGCGCCGCGCGGAAAAATGGATGCTGGAGCGCTTGGAGCTTACCGATGGTCTGGGCGCCATTTATCCGGCCATGCTGAACGCCATTATCGCGCTGCGCTGCCTGGGCTACTCGGAAGACGATCCGCAGGTGATCCGCGCGCGCGACGAATTTGAGAAGCTGGGCATCGAGCAGCCGCCTACGCCCGAAGTTCCCTACCCTACTTTCCGCATGATGCCCTGCGTCTCGCCGGTGTGGGATACGGCGCAGGCTGTGTTTGCGCTGGGCGAAGCGGGCGTGCCGCGCACGCGATCCGCGCATGGTGAAGGCCGCCGACTGGATTCTCTCCAAGGAAGTGCGGCATCGCGGCGACTGGGCCGTGAAGGTGAACAAGACCGATCCCGGCGGCTGGTACTTCGAGTTCAACAACGAGTTTTATCCCGACACGGACGATACCGCGCAGGTGCTGCTGGCTCTGAGCAAGGTGGACAATCCGCGCGAGCGCTACCAGCATCAGGTTGCCCAGCGGGCCATCGAGTGGGTGCTGGCCATGCAGTGCAAAAACGGCGGCTGGGGCAGCTTCGACAAAGACAACACCAAGATGATCTTCCAGTACATTCCCTTCGCGGATCACAACGCCATGCTCGATCCGCCGACCGCGGATATTACGGGAAGAATTCTGGAGATGCTGGCCACCTACGGCTACACGCGCGACGACAAGCGCGTGCAGAAGGCCATCGAGTTCATCTTCAAAGAGCAGGAGCCGGACGGAAGCTGGTTTGGCCGCTGGGGCGTGAATTACATCTACGGAACCTTTCTGGTGCTGCGCGGGCTGGATGCAATCGGCGTGGATCACCTGGAGCCGCAGATACAGCAGGCCGCGGAGTGGATTCGCATGGTGCAGAACGCCGATGGCGGCTGGGGCGAGAGCTGCGGCAGCTACGACGATCCCGATACCCGCGGCATTGGCACCAGCACACCTTCGCAGACGGCATGGGCGCTGCTGGCCTGCTGGCGGCTGGCGACGACCGCTCCGACTCGATTGCCAAGGGCGTGCGCTGGCTGCTGACGCGGCAAGCAGCCGACGACGGGAGCTGGGACGAGAGCACCGGCGAAGGGCCGAATCACCAGGCCCTGTACACTGGAACTGGCTTCCCACGTGTCTTTTACCTGGCTTACACGATGTACCGGCAATATTTCCCGCTGCTGGCCCTGACCGGCTACAAGCGGGCTATGGAACGCGCCGCCAACGGCGCCGGAGGTTAACCGCAGGATGGCAGTTCCAATCTCCCAGATGTGGACGGTAGCGACCTACGTTCTGAAGAAGCGCCTCACCGGCACCAAGCGCTATCCGCTGGTGCTGATGCTGGAGCCGCTCTTCCGCTGCAACCTGGCGTGCGCCGGCTGCGGCAAGGTGCAGTACCCGCCGCACATTCTCAAAAAGCAGCTCACGCCCGAGGAGTGCTTTGCCGCGGTGGAAGAGTGCGGCGCGCCCATGGTCTCGATCCCCGGCGGCGAGCCTCTGCTGCATCCGCAGATTGTCGAGATCGTCAACGGGCTCATCGCGCGCAAGAAGTACATTTACCTGTGCACGAACGCGCTGGAGTTGAAGCGCCGGCTGCCGGAGTTCACGCCCTCGAAGTACCTCACCTTCTCGGTGCATCTGGATGGCGAGCGCGAGCACCACGACTTCTCCGTGTGCCGCGAGGGTGGATACGAAATCGCGGTTGAAGGCATCAAGGAAGCGGTCAAGCGCGGCTTCCGCGTAACGACCAACGCCACCTTCTTCGATGGCACCGATCCTAACTCCGTCCGCGGCTTCTTCGACGAAGTAATGGCCATGGGCGTGGAGGGCATCGTGCTCTCGCCCGGCTACAGCTACGAGAAGGCGCCGGACCAGAACCGTTTCCTGGGACGCGCGCGCGTGCGGCGGCTGTTCCGCGCTATTTTGTCGAACCGCAAGAAGAGCTGGAAGTTCAATATGTCGCCGCTGTTTCTTGAGTTCCTGATGGGCGACCGCAAGTACGAGTGCACGCCGTGGGGCTCGCCGGCTTATAACATTTTTGGATGGCAGAGGCCCTGCTACCTGCTCCAGGACGGCTACGCCGACAGCTTTAAGGAGCTGATGGAGACGACCAAGTGGGAAGAATACGGCGTGGCGTCGGGAAATCCGAAGTGCGCCAACTGCATGGTGAGCTGCGGGTACGAGCCGAGCGCGGTGATCGACGGGTTTGGTTCGCTCAAAGGCTTCTGGGGCATGGTGAAGGGCAGCTTCAGCCTGTACCCCGACCAGCACGCGCTGAACCTGCTGAACGAGCCTGCGCCCCATGGGCCGGCCAAGCTGGTGAGCATCGAGCAGCCCGCGCGCAGCTACGAGGAGACGCGCGCATGACCGCCGAAGTGCAGAAGTACACCCTCGAACAGGTTGAAGCCCTGGAGCTGGCGCCGGGTTTCGAGCACCACAACCTCGAAGGCTGGATTCCGGAATTGGCCAGCGAGGACGAAGTACGCGAGGCCCTCGAAAAGGCATTCGATTATCGCGGCGACGTGACCATCACGACCAAGGCCGGCGAGAAGATTGAGGCCTACATCTTCAATCGGTCCACGGGCGACGTCGCTGGCTGATTCGTGGGTGCAGTACTTCACGCCCAAGGCGGCGGACAAGCGCAAGCTCAGCTACGCGGAAATTGCGCGGCTGGAGTTCAGCGGCAAAGATCGCGCCGCCGGCAAGCACTGGGAAGACTGGGTGAAGGCCTACAACGAGAAGAAAGCCGCGGGCGAGAAGAATATTGCGCTGGCTCCTGAGGCGCTGGAGTAGTTGAACCGAGCGCCCGCTCTTCCTCAAGAGTCGTCAGACCCGGCACATGCGATGGCGCAGAACTGTCTACTGACAAAGATCCTGATCAGCGGCCGGCGCAGAAGCATCCAGTTCCGATCCCGGTTTTGCACGGCGGTGCACCTACCGCTGGACCGAGCGCCGCGATAGTCTTAGAAGCAACGTGATCAGGGAAGAACAACCGCAGCAGGCCATCTTCGTCGAGACCGGCGCCGCAGCCGAGGCCGGCGGAGCCTGACGACGTTTGCTCACTGAAGATGGCTCGGCCACGCCGGAGCCGGAGTTTGCCCTTACCGCGGTTGCTACGGAAAAGCCGGCCGCTGAACTCACGCCGTTCATGCGCCAGTGGACGGCGGCCAAGCGCGAGAATCCTGATGCCCTGCTGTTCTTCCGCATGGGCGATTTCTACGAGCTGTTTTACGACGACGCCACCGTAGCCAGCCGCGAGCTGCAACTGACCCTGACGGCCCGCGACCGCGAGCGCCAGGTGCCCATGTGCGGCGTTCCCTATCACGCGGTGGAGCAGTACCTGACCCGCCTGCTGCGCCGCGGCTATCGCATCGCGCTGTGCGACCAGATGGAGGATCCCAAGCTCACCAAGAAAATCGTGCGCCGCGAGGTGACGCGCGTGCTCACGCCCGGCACGGCGCTCGATACATGCGCTCGGCCAGGAGCAGAACAATTTTCTGGCCGCGCTGTTCGAGACCAGGCGCGCCCTGGCGACAAAACAAAGCGTCGCGAGGTCCGTGTGCGCCTGGCGCTGCTCGACGTTTCCACCGGCGACTTCCGCACTGCGGAGTTTCATGGCGAGAACGGCCGCGCGCAGGCAGTGGAAGAACTGCTGCTGGCCGCGCCCAGTGAGGTGCTGGTTGCCGCAAGCGCGGAGCTGCCGGCGCAGCTTGAGCGCATTCCGGCGCGCACGCGCCTCGAAGATTGGGTGTGGACGCGCGACTTCGCCGTGCCACTGGTGGAGCGGCAATTGAACGTGCGCTCGCTGGAGGGATTCGGGCTCAACGGGCACGAACCGGCTGCCATTGCCGCCGGCGCTGTGCTGCATTACGTGCGCACCACGCAGAAGAACGAAGCGCTGCACATCGACAGCCTGAAATTTCAGGAGCACTCGACCGCCCTCGAACTCGACCAGGTGACGGTGCGCAACCTCGAACTGGTCGAGCCGTTGTTTGCCGGCCAGGACGATCGCGCCACGCTCTTCCGCACCCTCGACGCCTGCCTGACGCCGATGGGCAAACGGCTGCTGCGCGCGACCATTCTGCGCCCGCTGAATGGCGCGGCGGAGATCGAAGCCCGCTACGAAGCGGTTGCCGAAGCGCACGCGGATCTGGTCAAGCGAGAGGAAATTCGCCGCGCCTTCGATGGCATTCTCGATCTGGAGCGGCTGCTGGCGCGGCTTTCACTGGACTCCGCCGGGCCGCGCGATGTGCGCGCATTGGCTGCCAGCCTGGCGCGGCTGCCCGCGCTGCGCACCGCGCTCGACGCCATGACAGCGCCGCAATGGCGCGAGATCTGCCGCGCGGCTGGATACGCTGGACGATATTACCGCGCGCATTGTGCGCACGCTGGTGGCCGAGCCGCCGCTGACACTCGCCGACGGCGGCGCCATTGCTTCTGGAGTCGATGCGGAACTCGATGACTTGCGCTCCATCTCCACCACCGGACGCCAGGCCATTGCGGCCATTGAGGAGCGTGAGCGGCAACGCACCGGCATTGGATCGCTGAAGGTCCGCTATAACTCGGTCTTCGGCTATTACATTGAGATCACCAAGGCCAACCTGGCGCTGGCGCCGGCCGATTACGAGCGCAAGCAGACGCTGGTGAACGCGGAGCGCTTTACTACTCCCGAGTTGAAAGAGTACGAGCGCAAGATTCTTTCCGCCCACGATCGCTCGATCGAGATTGAGAAGCGTATTTTTTCGGACCTTCGGAGAAGCGTGTTAGAGGGAGCCGGCCGAATCCGGCGCAGCTCGGCCGCTGTGGCCGAGGCCGATCTGCTGGCCTGCTTCGCGCATCTGGCTGCCGCCCGCCGCTATACGCGGCCGCGGCTCGCGGACGAGCCGGTGCTTGAGGCCGTGGCCGCGCGGCATCCGGTAATTGAGCAGTGGCTGGAGGAGACGCGCGAAGGCCGCTTTATTGCCAACGATCTTTATCTGAGCGCGACAGAAGAGGGTCCGAGCCTGCTGCTCATTACCGGCCCCAATATGGGCGGCAAGAGCACATACCTGCGCCAGGCGGCCATGCTGGTGCTGATGGCGCAGATGGGCAGCTTCGTGCCCGCCGATTCGCTGCGCCTGGGGCTTGTGGATCGCATTTACACGCGCATTGGCGCCAGCGACAACGTGGCTCGCGGCCGTTCGACCTTCATGGTGGAGATGACCGAGACGGCGACCATTTTGAATACCGCGACCAGGCGCTCGCTGATTCTGCTCGACGAGATGGGCCGCGGCACGGCAACCTTCGACGGCCTCTCGCTGGCCTGGGCTACGGTCGAATATCTGCACGCCGAAGTTGGCGCGCGCACACTCTTCGCCACGCATTATCACGAGCTGACCATGCTGGCGGAAAAACTGCCGCGGGTGCGCAACCTGCGCGTGGGCGTGAAAGAAGCTGCTGGCGGCATCGTCTTCCTGCACAATATCGAGCCCGGTGCGGCCAGCAAAAGCTATGGCATCGAGGTGGCGCGGATCGCGGGCCTGCCCCCGGCGGTCATCGAGCGGGCGCGTCATGTTTTGCGCCAGCACGAGAACCAGGAGCGGCGCAGCGTGCAGGTAGAGACCGCGCCCGAGCCCATGCAGATGACTATCTTCACGCCGCTTTCGCAACGCATCGTGGACCGCATTGAAGCCACCGACGTGAATGCGCTCACGCCCCTGCAGGCGCTGAACCTGCTCGAAGAATTGCAGCAAGAACTGAAAAAGACCGGGAATGGGGACTAGAACTGGTTGCATAAATGGTGTTTTGAAAGGGCACGGCTTCAGCCGTGCCGCAGAAGGCCGATAAACAGTGGGCTTCAGCCCCTGAGGGTGTTCTCAGGCAGGCCGAATCCATTGATGCAACCAGTCCTAAGGACAACGAACTGACCGAATCGGCGATTCGCACATGCCAACAACTACTCGCCACAGAACGCGCCGGCCGGCAACTGATCCCTGATCCCCGACCACCGGCCCCTGTAAACTGCGAACTGTGAACTCTAAGCTGAAATCCTTGCGCCACGCCGTCGGAAGCCTGCTGGTAGTCGGGCTGGGCGGAACGGAGCTGACCGGTCTGGAACGCGCATGGCTGCGGCTGGTGCGCCCGGGCGGCGCGATTCTCTTCAAGCGCAACATTGCAGACACGGCGCAGACGCGCGCGATGCTGGATGAAGTGACCAGCCTCAGCACGCCTCACGCGATCCGCTGCGTGGATGTGGAAGGCGGCACGGTCAACCGTCTGCGCGATGCGCTGGCCCCGTTGCCCTCCGCGCAGGCTGTGGGCGCGGCGGCGCGCAGGCTGCGGAAACCTGCATTGGCGGGCGAGCACGGCGAGCTGATTGCACGCGCCGTCAAGGCATTCGGCTTTAACACCACGCTGGCGCCAGTGGTCGATCTCGCTTTTCCTGAGGCGGCTGAGGTGCTGGGCTCGCGGCCTGCGGGCGCCAATGCGAAGGAAGTGATCGATTATGCGCGGCCCTATCTGGCGGCACTGGCAGCCAATGATATTGCCGGCTGCGGAAAACATTTTCCGGGCCTGGGCGGGGCGTCGGGCGATACGCATCTGCTTACGCCGGAGATTACGCGAACCTGGAAACAGATGTGGAATGAGGACCTGGTTCCCTATCGCGAGCTGCACGCGGACATGCCGATGATCATGGTGAACCACGCGGCGTATCCAGCCACGCCAGGGGGCAACCGGCCGGCCAGCGCGTCGGATTTCTGGATCACGAAGGTGCTGCGCAAGCGCATCGGCTATCGCGGCATCATTTTCTCCGACGATCTGGAGATGGGCGGCATCCTCAAGTTTCTTCCCGTGGAGCAGGCGGCCATCGCTGCGATCCGCGCGGGAACCGATGTGTTGGAAATCTGCCATAGCGCCGAGCTGATTCTGCGCAGCTACGAGGCCATGATTTCAGAAGCCGAGCGTTCGCCTGCGTTTAAGACTCTGCTGCTGACGCGAGCCCGCGAGGTGGCGCGGAAGCAGCAGCGGCTGTATCGCGGCGGCGTGGGACGGGCGCTCACGGCGAAACAGCTTGATGCACTGCGCGACCGGATTCTGAGGTTCCGCGACCGCATTGCGGCCAGCGAAGCCGATGCCATTGCGCCGCGCGCTGCGGCTCCGGCGGAGATTTCATGAACGCGCACACCATGACCGTAGCCGGCATCATGAGCGGCACTTCTGCCGACGGGATTGACGTGGCCGTGGTGCGGATTGCGGCGGGTCGCTCGCGGCCCAAACTCGAGCTCGTGGCGCACGAGCCGTTTCCGTTTGCGCCGGCGCTACGGCGCACCATCCTCGCCGCCATGAACTCCACCGCAACTTCGGCCGCGGAGATGGCGCGGCTGCACTGGCGCATGGGCATTGCCTACGCAGAGGCTGTGGCCGCGATGAGGAAGCGTCACAGGCTGAAGATTGAGTCTGGTGGGCTGCCATGGGCAGACGCTCTACCATCAGCCGCGACCTGCGCGCTACGCCGGCCGCAGCTTTGCGTGCACATGGCAGGTGGGCGAGGCGCAGGTCATCGCGTCTGCACTGCGCATTCCGGTGGTCTCGAACTTTCGTCCCGCCGACATTCTGGCCGGTGGCCAGGGCGCACCACTTGTTCCGCTGCTCGACTATGTTTTATTTGCCGACCAAAAGCGCGGCCGCGTGCTGCAGAATATCGGCGGCATTGCGAACCTGACTGCGATTCCCGCGGGCGCATCGCCCCAAGCCGTCATCGCATTCGATACCGGCCCCGGCAACATGGTGATTGACTGGCTGGCGCAGCGGCTTTTTTCCAGGCGCTTTGACCGCAATGGCGTGCTGGCGGCGCGCGGAACGGTGCTGACGCCGGCTCTGGACGCCGCACTGCGCCATCCCTACTTCCGCCAGAAACCGCCACGAACTTCAGGGCGCGAGCAGTTCGGGCGTGAATACGCAGCGGAATTTCTTGCCTCCTGCCGCCGCTTCAGCAAGAGGCCGGAAGACGCGATGGCAACCGCAACAGCGCTGACCGCGGAGACGATTGCGCGCAGCTACAGGCGCTTTGTGCAGAGGGCGATGAAGCAGCATCCCGTCGACTACATCGTCTCCGGGGGCGGCGCGCGCAACAGCGCGCTGCGGTCAATGCTGGAGGCGCGGCTGGCGCCGCTCGGCTGCAAGTTGACGGCGAGCGACAATTTCGGTCTGCCCGTCGAGGCCAAGGAGGCGGCTGCCTTTGCGCTGCTTGCGTGGCAAACCTGGCATCGGTTGCCGGGCAACATTCCTGCGGCTACGGGCGCAAAGCAACCGGCGATTCTGGGGCAGATTACTTATGTCTAAATCTGTCGCTGGATTTCGAGGCCGCAGGTTCGTGGTCTCCTACCCTTTCGCAAACTGCGCGAAAGGATGGGGCACCGTCGGAGCTGTGCTTTCCCGGGTCTCAGAAGCGAAGCTTGGCGCACCCATTTTATTGCTCGTGCTGGCTAGCCTGGCCGCAATCTCCGGCTGCCACGCATCGCACCGCGATCCGCACACGCTGGTATTCCTCATTGAGAGCAGTCCCAACAGCCTCGACCCGCGCGTGGGAACGGATGAGAAATCGCAGCACATTGACGAATTGCTCTTCGACGGGCTGGTGGCGCGCGACCAGCAATTCCGCTTCACGCCGGCGCTGGCTGCCTCCTGGGATCAGCCCAACCCCAGGACTCTCGTCTTCCATCTGCGCCACGACGTGAAGTTTGCCGATGGCCGGCCGCTGACGGCGCGCGATGTGTTGTGGACCCTCAACTCCATGCGCGATGGCACGGTGATCTCGCCCAAGGCCGCAGCTTACGCCTCCATCGACACCGTGGACGCACCCGACGCCTACACGGTGGTCATGCATCTGAAACACGCGGACAATTTTCTGCTGACGAATCTTTCCACCAGCGCCATGGGGATTGTGCCCTGGGGCAGCGGACGCGATTTCTGGCAGCATCCCGTGGGCACGGGCCCGTTCCGTTTTGTGAGCCAGCAGATCGATCAGGATGTGATCCTGGAGCGCAATCCGCTGAGCTGGTCTACGGTGCCCCACATTGAGCGAGTGCGCTTCGCGGTGGTCCCTGACGCCATCACGCGAACGCTTGAACTCGAAAAAGGTTCGGGCGATGTGGCCATCAATTCCGTGCCCATGGACTCGCTTTCGATTCTTGCGCGGCAGCCGCATATCGCGGTGCAGGACGCGCCCGGAACGGTGGTGCAGTATCTTGCCTTCAACCTGCGCGATCCCATCCTGAGCCACGCCCAGGTGCGCCAGGCCATTGCCTACGCCATCGACCGAAAGCTGATTATCCAAACCCTGCTGGATGGTCACGCGCGGCCCGCCTACAGTCTTTTGCCGCCGGGGCACTGGGCGTGGACGGGCGATGTGCCGCATTATGATTACGATCCTGCGCGCGCCAATGCCCTGCTGGATGCCGCGGGCTTTCGCCGTGGTCCCGATGGCGCGCGCTTTCACCTGACCATGAAGACCAGCACGGACGAAGACACGCGCGTGCTGGCGGTTGTGTTTCAGCAGCAGCTTGCCCGCGTGGGCATCGCGCTGGAGCTGCGCAGCTACGAATTCGCCACCTTCTACTCCGACGTGGTGCGGGGCGCGTTTCAGATGTATTCCCTGCGCTGGATCGGGGGCAACGAGCAGCCGGATATCTTCAGTTATGTGTTTCTTAGTTCGCGCTTTCCGCCCCAAGGCGCGAATCGGGGCCACTACTCGAACGCGCGCCTGGATGGGCTGCTGAATGACGCCGAGGAAAGCTCTGACCAGGCGCGGCGCCGCGCCGATTATGTAGAAGCGCAACAGATTCTGGCGCGCGATCTGCCGGCCATCAATCTCTGGTACCAGGACACCGTGGTGGTGCACAACCGGAGATTGACCAATGTGATACCCACCCCCTCGGGCAGCTACAGCTTTCTGGAGACGGCAGAGCTCAACGCGGGCCCAATTCACTGAAACAATAACCAGATGAGCTTGCAAAACCTTTTTGGGTTCTGCTTCGTCTAGAAAAGCAGGGCTCAGGAAGTTCCTGGCAGGCGCGCGGGCATTATTCCCGCGGAAAGAGGCATATGAAAGACAGGCCGCAGAGTCGACCGTGGAAGTCCGGGGCGTGTTTGGCGCTATTGATGATTCTGGCCTGCGCGCCCTGCGGCTTTGCGCAGGCCGCAGGGCACTATCTGGGAGCGATTACCGCCATCAACGGCAACTCCCTCACTATTAAGACCGCGCAGGGAGATGAGCAGGTGCAGGTGCCCTCCAGCGCCGATTTGAAGCGCATTGAGCCGGGACAGAAGAGCCTCAGCGACGCGGTTGCAATGCAGTTCAGCGAGCTGGCTGTCGGCGATCGCGTGCTGGTGTGGGTCGATCCCAATTCTCCAGCCGGCTCGCCGCAGGCGCTGCGCCTGGTGGCCATCAAGGCGGGTGATCTGGCCAAAAAGCGTGAGCAGGATGCGGCGGAGTGGCAGCACGGGGTGGGCGGCCTGGTGAAGAGCGTGGACCCGGCCAGCGGAACCATTGTGATTGCCACCGGCGCCGGGCCGTTGATGCGTGTCGTCACCGTCCACACCACACCGGCGACCCTGCTGAAGCGCTATGCGCCAGCCTCAGTGAATTTCGCGCAGGCTCAACCGGCGCCGATCGATGCGATCCACCCCGGCGATGAGTTGATGGGGCGGGGCACCAAGAGCGATGACGGCAAAGAATTGGCCGCCGACGAAATTGTCTCGGGAAGCTTCCGCAATATTTCCGGAGTCATTGCATCGGTCGATGCGGCGCAGTCCACGTTTACGCTCAAGGATCTGGCCAGCAAGAAAATGGTGACGGTGCAGGTTCCAGCAGATGCGCAGATGCGCGAATTGCCGGAACGGATGGCACAGTTTCTGGCGGCACGGCTCAAGGGTGGTGGCGCGCCGGAGGGCGGCGCGGCCCGCGGCGCGGGAGCGGGGGGCGCGGAAGGCCGCGGCCCGGGCGGCGGAGGACCCCCTCCGGCAGGTGGAGGCGGGGGATTCCAGCAGCGCGGCGGCGGCGGGGCGATGGACTCGCAGCAGATGCTCAACCGCGCGCCGGAGATTCACTTTGCCGATTTGAAGAAGGGCGAGGCGGTGATGCTGGTGGCGACGCCGGGGAATACAGAGGCCACGGCCATCACTCTGATTGCCGGAGTTGAGCCTCTGCTGGAGGCGCCGGCCAGCCAGGATCTGCTGTCGAACTGGAGCATGGGCACGGGGGGAGCGGACGCCGCTGCGGCCGGTCAGCAATGAGCCCTTGGGAAGCGGTTTCATCATTTCTTTTTCTTTATCTGTTACTGAAGAGCGGGGGAGCGTTTGTCTTTACGATTGAAGTGCATCACAGTTTTGTTGGTGGGTGTTCTGTGTCTTGGTGGTTACCGCGCTGGGGCGCAGACAACCGTTGCTTCATCCGCGCCGACGGGCACGTTGCGCGGCCACGTCAGTGACCCCAGCGGAGCGCTGATTCCAGGCGCCCAGATCACGGTGACGACGACCAAAGGATCTGTTGCCGGGAAAGTTTCGGCCGACGCGGCCGGCGGCTTCTCGATCCACGGGCTGGCAGGCGGCGCCTATATTATCCAGGCCGAGTACCAGGGGTTCGCGACATTTGTCTCCCAGCCGATCCCGCTGGAGGCCGGCCAGACCAAGAACGTGGACATCAAGATGGCCATTGAGTCCAGCCAGCAACAGGTTGAGGTCACGGCCGAGAACGGCTCCACGGTGAGTACCGAGGCCGACGCCAATGCCAGCGCGGTGGTTCTCAAGGGCAAAGCTCTGGACGCGCTCTCCGACGATCCCGATGAGCTCTCGAACGAGTTGCAGGCGCTGGCCGGGCCCGCTGCCGGACCCAACGGCGGACAGATCTACATCGATGGATTCACGGGCGGCCAATTGCCGCCGAAATCGGCCATTCGCGAGATTCGCATCAACCAGAATCCCTTCTCCGCGGAGTTCGACCGGCTGGGCTACGGCCGCATTGAGATTCTTACCAAACCCGGCACCGACAAGCTGCACGGACGCCTGTTCATGCTCGGCAACGACAATGCCTTCAACACCGGCAACCCTTTCACAAAGGACATTCCCGCGTATCACAGCATCCAAAGCAACGGAACCCTGAGCGGGGCGATGTCGAAAAACTCCTCCTTCTTCATCAGCGTGGAGCAGCGCGCTACCCAGGATGCCAGCATCTATACGGCCGACACCGCGGTGCTCAGCGGCGGAACGTACGTGCCCACCATCGTCTCCGGCGGGTTGTTTGCGCCGCAGTCGCGCCTCTCCATTTCTCCGCGCCTCGACTTTCAAATCGGGCAGAAGAATACGCTGACCGTGCGCTACCAGCTGTGGCGCAACCATGAGACCGGACAGATCGGCAACACCGCGCTGCCCACCCAGGACGCGACTTCGCAAAACGTAGAGCAAACCGTCCAGTTAGACGACACCCAGATCATCACCGATCACCTGGTGAACGAGACGCGCTTTGAATATCGCCGCGGCACCAACTGGACTACGCCCGATCCGGTGGGCACTTCGCTGGTTCCGGCCATTTCATCCACCGCGCCCGGCGTGAGCGTGCCCAGCTATTTCACGGGCGGCGCCGGCTCGCAATCGCAAAGCGGCCATGCCGAGCATTTCGAGTTGCAGAATTTCGTCACCATGTCGGCCGGCAAGCATGCGCTCAAGTTCGGAACCTGGATGCGCGACGACCGGCAGGCCACATCCACCAGTTCCGGTTTCAACGGTTCATTCAGCTTCCCGACCCTGGATGCGTACGTTTTCACCATGAACCATTTGAGCGAACTCCAGAACAATCAGCTCGCCCAGTTCAACAGCGATTGCACTGCCGCCCAGGCCAGCGACGGGGCACTGGCGGAAGGCTGCCTGCCCAACAAGCTCACCTACACCACCGGGCCCTACGCGTTTCTGGGCAATGTTTACGACGGCGCGCTCTTTTTTCAGGACGACTGGAAGTACAACCGCTTTCTCACCCTCTCCGGCGGCCTGCGCTTTGAGACGCAGAACCATACCGCCGACCACGCGGATGTTGCACCCCGCTTCGCCTTCGCCTACGCGCTGGACGGGCACAAGAACCGCAAGAACGCCAAGACCGTGCTGCGCGGGGGAGTCGGCTTCTTTTACGACCGCTTTGGGGTTTCGGACCTGATGAACCTGGAGCAGTACAACGGGACGGCCAACAGCCAGGCTACGGTCGTCATCACCAATCCCACCTGCTTCGATCCCAATAGTCTGCAAACGGCGCTGGGAGAGGCGCAGGGATGCACGCCGGCCGGGTCCCCGGCCAGCGCCAACGTCCCGCAGATCGACGCCATCAGCCACGGCTACCGCTCACCTTATGCCGAGCAGGCGGGAGGCAGCATCGAGCGGCAGCTTACTCGCGCCGCCACCATCACGCTCACTTATCTGCACTCCTTTGGAGTACACCAGATGGTGGTCCGCGACTCGAACGCCTTTTTGCCCGGCAGCTATCAATACGGCAGCTCCACGCTTACCGGCGTACGGCCCAGCGCTTACCCGGGCATTATCGACCAGTACTTCCCTGAGGCCGTTTACAAGCAGAACCAGATTATGCTCAATGTGAATGGGCAGATCACGCGCAGCCTCAGCATGGCAGGGTTCTTCAACTGGACGAATGCCGACTCCAACGGCGGGGACGGCTCGAATCCCTCCAACTCCTATAACCTGAACCAGGACTACGGCCGCGCCAGCTATGTGCGTCCCCGCTTCCTCTTTCTGATGGGTAACTACAACGCGCGCTGGGGCCTTACCTTCAACCCCTTCTTTGTTGCCCAGGCGGGAAAGCCGTATGGCATTCTCAGCGATCAGGACCTCACCGGCGATAACTTCTTCAACGATCGGCCGACCTACGCGACGGCGAGTTCCAACCCGGACTATGTAGCGCAAACCAGCTTCGGCTCGCTCGACACGCTGGCCCCCGCGGGCGAAACACTCATGGCCCCTGATCTGGCCACCGGTCCGGCCGCGCTGGCGTTCAATTTGCGCGTTAGCCGAGCCTTTGGCCTGGGACCGACCACGGAGTCTTCGGGCGGCCCGGGCGGCGGTTTTCATGGCCGCGGCGGTCCGTTTGGCGGCGGGCTCTTCGGCGGCGGCGGCGGTGGCGGCATGCGCGGAGGCATGTCCAACACGGGCCACAAATACTCGCTCACCTTCAGCGCCCAGGCTCTGAACCTGTTCAACGATGTTAACTACGGCACACCCTCGGGAACCGTGATTCCAAGTCCGGAGGGCAACGGAGTGAACGGTCCGGGCGAGCGTTTCGGTGTATCCACACACCTGGCCAGCGGCCTGTTCGCCTCGCCCACCAGCTCTGCGTCCCGGCGCTTCTTCGTGCAGACATTCTTCTCGTTCTAACTGAAAGGGCACGAGTGAGGCGGGAGCCGGAAGGCTCCGGCCCTTGTTGGGGGCTGGCCTTTCTTCTGCTTTTTTTGAGAACGCGCCCCAGGACTTTGAAGGACCCAGAGGAAGCGAACCGGGCGGTTACCAAGCGATAAGGTAACACCGAGGTAACAGAGTTATAACCCTTCCACGGGCGGCATCGAGCAACTTATCCGAACCGGCTCGGGCTGTTCGCGATTGATAAAGCTTCCATCAATCCGACCTAACTGGCGCATAGCCAGATTCACACCCGGCCCCCGTTTGAGGCTAAGGTTGCCCGCGAATACCATCGATTTTGCGGGTTTTTCACTAACTTCAGCCTTCCCCGTTCTGCATCAGGGCCTTAACCTAGGAACTTTCCTTATACGAATTCAGTTATCCGGGCAGTACAATGTTCCCAAAGGAGTCCCATGGCCGGAGATATGCAGTTGCAATGCAGCGATTGTGGGCAGGAGTTTACCTTCACCGCTGCAGATCAGGCGTTCTTTCAGGAACGCGGTTACTCAACACCCAAACGTTGCAAGCCTTGCCGCATGGCAAAGAAAAATGACCAGGGGGGTTCCGGCTATCGTTCGGCTCCAAGTCAGGGCACTCCGGTGATTTGTTCGGGCTGTGGTCAGCCGACCACTGTACCTTTTGAACCGCGGGGCGATCGCCCGGTATTTTGCCGGGATTGCTACGTGGCGCGGAAAGGGACAAGTGGCGGCGGCGGCAGTCGCATGCGCGGCCGCGCACAGGCCTGACGACGTTCACGGAAGCGCACACCTGACCCGTGTGACGAAGCAGCACATGGGCGGTTCGGTTGACATTTTGGGCCGGTGTTCGTCTCACCTGAGATATTTCCAAGTCGAGCGCGTAACTTTAAGACGCGCTCGACCCGCGTGTTAGACTGCCATCATGTTGCGCCGTTCTTCCGCTGTACCCGCACTGGGTCGCGTTCTGCTCGCCTGCAGCCTTTGCCTGCTGGCGTTTGCATTCGCAATTGAAGCGAAGATGGCGTGGTACGCTCCCGCCCTGGGACCTACCCGGGATATTAGCGCGGCTAAGGCTTGGCCGACCGATATTCCCGTGGTGGCCGATGAGCACGCCAGCATCATCCCTATCCCACTGGGGTCTTCATTCCAATTCCTTTCCCGCTCAACGGCTGTTTTCACCGCCGCGACGGGCGCTATTGCCGCAGCAGGAGTTTCTGAAACGCGCCTGCTTGCGCGCCACCCTGTCCCAGTTTCTTCCCGTCCCTATTTCACTCCTCTAGTCTTCCTGCGTCCGCCGCCCGCGCTCTTCTGAGGGGTTCTGCGCATCTTTTGCGCAGGTTCCGGACGAGCTTCTGCGCTGCGTGCGTTGTGGGTGAAAAGGTGAGCCGGCTTCCCGCCGCGGTCCTCAGGTGCGAGACGCTCTAAGGCCCGACCTCCCCATCGTCCAATCGAGTTTCAGGCCCCGCTGTTTCGGGCTGAATTGCACTGGCACGCGAACCGTGGTTTGACGTTATTTTTATGGGCAGCAACTAACCGGGACCGTCGTCGCGTCATCTAACGGCTCGCCGCATACCCTCGCGGCCGTGCCCTGCTAAAACGAGGTAATCAGGAGCTTGATCGACATGTACAAGCAAGTTGGAATGATGTTGGCCGCGGCAGGATCGCTTGCAGCTGCAATGTCCGTTAGCGGATGCCGCGGCAATAGCAGCACGGCTACCGCAGCCACTGTCCCCAGCGCGCAGGTGGCCGCCGCGCAGCGCGGCGACATCTCTCACGTGCTCACCCTCGCCGGTCAGTTTCAGCCCTACCAGATGGTCGACGTGCACCCCAAGGTCAGCGGCTACATGAAGAAGATCAACGTGGATATCGGCGACATTGTGCACCAGGGCCAAAGCATTGCCGTCCTTGAAGTGCCGGAGCTCAAAGCCCAGGTGGAGCAAACGCAGTTTGAACTACAGCAAAGCCAGGAGGATATCACCCGCGCACAGCACGAGATCAAGCGCGCCCAGGCCCTGAATTTTGCGCTGCACGCTGAATCGGTGCGCCTGCAGCAAGCCTCCGCCACCCGCCCCGGCCTCATCGCCCAGCAGGAGCTGGACGACGCGCAAGCCAAGGATCTCTCTTCGCAGGCCCAGGTGGACGCGGCCAAATCGGCCATGGCTGCCGCCCAACAGCACGCCGAGGCCGCACGCGCCGACAATGAACGCGTGCAAGCCATGGAAGCCTACACCAACGTCGTCGCGCCGCTGAATGGCGTGGTCGTGTGGCGCTACGCCGATACCGGCGCTCTCATTCAGGGGGGCACCAACTCCAACACCACCGATCTGCCCATCGTCCGCATTTCGCAGAGCACTCTGCTCCGCCTGCGCGTGCCGGTTCCTGAAGACGATGTGCAATATATTCACGAGGGCGACCAGGTGAGCGTGCGGGTGGACGCGATCAATCGCTCCTTTACCGGCAAAGTGGTCCGCTTCACGCGCGACGTGAACTTTGAAACCCGCACCATGGAAACGGAAATCGACGTCGAGAACCAGAACCTCTCCATCGCTCCGGGCATGTATGCCAACACCATGCTGCAGCTGGACGATGCAAAGAACGTGGTGACTATACCCATGGAAGCGCTGGTGCTGCAGGGCCGGCAGGAGACGGTCGATGCGCTCGACAGCTCCAATCGGGTAGAAGTCCGCAATGTCCAGGTGGGTCTGCAAGGTCAAAAGCTGGCTCAGATCGTGAGCGGCCTCGAACCGGGCGACCGTGTCATCCTTGGCGGCCAGGAGAAATATCAGCAGGACGAGGTGGTGAATCCCATCATGACCGCCGAACCCGCCTCTGAGGTCTACCACGAAACCGGCGGCACCATCGACATGAAGGCTGAAGAGAGCGCGCAAGGCGACCGCTAGTGACGCGAGCCTCCAGGCCGCAACCGTTGCGGGCGCTGCCGCTACGATCCGCTCTTTCCTTGTTCACGTTGACGGCCATTCAAACTGAAGACCATGCAGAGGTTCTGTAATGCCGAAGTTCGCACTTAAGTATCCCTTTTTCATTCTCATGATCTGCCTGCTGGTCACGCTGATCGGAGTCGTCAGCATTGTGCGCATGCCGATCGACCTGTTCCCCGAGATTGACATGCCGGTAGTGGTGGTGGCCACTTTCTATAACGGCATGCCTCCGCAGCAGATTGAAGCGGATATTACCAATACTTTCGAGCGCTTCTTTACGCTGGCTGCCAACGTGGACCACAGCGAATCGCGCTCACTGACCGGCGTAAGCCTGATCAAGATTTATTTCAAGCCAGGCACCGATCCCAACGCGGCGCTCAGCAACATCGCCAACCTGGCCATGGCCGATCTGCGGCGCCTGCCGCCGGGCACGCTGCCGCCGGTGGTGTTGGGCATGACCGCGTCGACGCAGCCGGTTTGCCTTGTGACCTTGAAGGGAAAAGGGCTCAACGAAACGCGGCTCAAGGATCTGGCGCAATTCGAGGTGCGCAACCAGATTTCAAACGTGCAGGGCGCATCGGTGCCGCAACCCTATGGCGGCTCGTATCGGCAAATTGAGATTTACGTGGACCCGCTTAAACTCGAGGCCCATAATCTCAGCCTCAACGACGTGGTGCAGTCGGTCGACAGCTCCAACCTGATTCTGCCCGCAGGCGACGTACGCATCGGCTCAAAAGATTACAACATCTACGCAAATAGCCAATTCCCTGACGCCAATGCCATGAACTCCATGCCCCTCAAAACCGTGGGGAACGCATCGGTGCTGGTGGGCGATGTGGGCAAGGCCGTTGACTCCGGGGCGCTGCAGTACAACATCGTCCGCATTGACGGCCAGCGTTCCGTCTATGTGCCCATCTTCAAGCAGGGCGGCGGCAGCAACACCATCACCATCGTGGACGGCATCAAGCAGGCCATCAAGCACCTGGTCGATATTCCTCCCGAGCTGAAGACGGCAGTGGTCTTCGATCAGTCGCTGTTCGTTAAACTGGCCATCAAGAACGTGTCCCGCGAAGCGTTTATCGGGCTGGTTCTCACCGGGGTAATGATCCTGGTTTTCCTGGGCAGCCCGCGCGCCACCGTGGCCGTGCTGCTGGCCGTGCCGCTGTCGATGATCGTCTGTCTGCTCATCACCAATTCCATGGGCGGCTCCATCAACACGATGCTGCTGGGCGGATTGGCGCTGGTGTTCTCGCGACTCATCGACAACGGCGTCATCGTGCTCGAGAACATCTTCCGTCACATGGAGATGGGCAAATCGCCCTACCAGGCGGCCGACGAAGGCGGCAGCGAAGTTTCGATGGCCGTACTGGCCGCCACGTTTACGACGGCGATTGTCTTCTTTCCCGTGACTTTCTTCAGCGGCGTGAGCAAGTACATCTTCACCCCTCTGGCGCTGGGCGTGGTGCTCTCCATCTTCGCGTCCTACTTCTTCGCCATGACGGTGGTGCCGCTCTACTGCGCCAAGTTCATCCGCCCCCACGTGGTGATTCCGCAAGAAGGACATGACGGCTCGGGACGTAAGAGATTCAATTTTCTTGCCCGCTTCAACCAAGGTTTCGACGCCAGGTTCCAGGCCATGCTCAACTGGTACGAGCGCCTGGCCAAGCGTGCCATGCTGCGCCCGGCATTCACTACGTTCGTCATCTCCGCCGGCATGGTGATTGTGCTGGTTGCCACGTTTCCCTTTCTCGGCCGCGCCTACTTTCCTCGCACCGATCCCGGCCAGTTTGTCATCGATGTGCGCATGCCCAGCGGCACGCGCCTTGAAGTCAGCGACCAGTACATTGCCAAAGTCGAGAACATCATCCGCAGCGTGGTGAAACCCAAAGACCTGGACATGATCGTCTCCAACATCGGCGTGTACCCCGATCTCTCGGCCATCTACACGACCAATGCCTCAATGGATACGGCCTTCGTGCAGACCAGCTTGAAACAGGATCATAGCGTCGGCAGTTACGAGTACATGCGGCGCGTGAATGAGAAACTCTCCCGGGAAATGCCGGAACTCTCCACCTACTTCCAGGCCGGCGGCCTGGTGGACTCGGTCATCAACCAGGGCCTGCCCGCGCCCATCGACGTTCAGATCAGGTCGCAGAATATGGACGACGCCTACGCCATGGCGCGCCAACTGGCCGTGCAGATTCAAAAAATCCCCAACGTGGCCAGCGTCTATATTCCGCAGAGCATCAGCTACCCCGGCCTGGCGCTCAACATTGACCGCGAGCGCGCCAGCATGGCCGGCCTAAGCGCCAAGACCATTGTCGACAATGTGATTACCGCCCTCACTTCCGACGGCATGGTGGCCCCCAGCTACTGGATCGATCCCAAGAGCGGCAATAACTACATGGTTACGGTGCAGTATGCCAATCGCTGGATCGACAACATGTCGATGGAGGACCTGAAGAATATTCCCCTGCGCGGCTCCCAGCCAGCCGGCTACAACCCCATGCAGGACGGAAGACAGGCCGATCAGCTTCCGGCGCAGGATTTCAATGGCGACCATAAGCAGGGCTATGTGCCGCTGGGCGAGGTTGCCGACATCCAACAGATCAACACGCCTACCGAAGTGGATCACTACCAGATTCGCCGCGTCATCGATATCTACGTAGCCACACGCACTGAGGCGCTGCAGACCGTGGGCGCGCGCGTGCAGAACCTGCTCAACAACACCAAGCACGACAAGAACACCGTGATCGACATGCGCGGCGCGGTGGTGAGCATGAATGAGGCCTTCCACGAATTCGGCGTGGGGCTGGTGATTGCCGTGCTGCTGGTCTACCTGATTCTGATGGCGCAGTTCAAGTCTTTCATCGATCCCTTCATCATCCTCATGGCGATTCCGCCCGGATTAGCCGGCGTGGCCATCATTCTGCTGCTCACCGGCAGCACGCTCAACATCATGTCGCTGATGGGAGTCATCATGATGGCCGGCATCGTGGTGTCGAACAGCATTCTGATCGTCGAGTTCACGGGCGTGCTTCACCAGAATGGCCTGCCCCTGCTGGAAGCCACCGTGGAAGCCTGCCGCGTGCGCCTGCGGCCCATCCTGATGACCTCTCTGGCCACGCTGCTGGGCATGATCCCCATGGCCCTGGGCCTGGAGGCGGGCAGCGAACAGTACGCGCCGTTGGCCCGGGCCATCATCGGCGGCCTGGCGCTTTCTGTCGTGGTCACTGTTTTCCTGGTTCCTGCCGTTTATCTCGTCATCCACGGCGGGGGCGAATCTGCAACCGCAGCCGCAGGGAGTGAGCAAAATGCATAGACGCACAAGATCGCAGCTGTTGGGCGCCACCTATTCTGCAGCTCTGGCTGTGGCGTGCATCGCCGCTGCTCCAGCCCGGCTGGCCGCGCAACAGGCGCTGCCCCCGGCGCCGGAACTGAACCTGATGGCCATGGCGGGCCAATCCACGAGTGGCCAGTCGCCTGCCGCCACTGCGCAGAACCCCGGCGCAAACGGGCCCCTGCAGAACGGCGTGCCAGCTACGCCGGCCACATCGTCATCCGCCGGTGACATGCAGGACTCATCCTCGTCCGCACAGGCGCCCGCCGGGATCAATGGGCCGCGTCTCACCCTGGAACAGGCAGAGCAGTTGGCCTATCGTAACAATCCCAACATCAGCGTGGCGCGGCTGCTGGCGCTGGCCGAGGGCCAGGTCACGCGCGAGGCTCGTTCTTCGGAGTTGCCCCAGGCAACGGCGGATCTGACCGCCGTGGATGCGCACCAGGGCAGCCGCATCACCGGGGGTGGCACCCTGAACAGCCCCCGGGTTCTGGACAAAGGCGCCGCCGGCCTAACCATCAGCCAGCTCATCACCGACTTCGGGCGCACCCACAACTTCGTCAAGAGCGCGCAATCCAACGCTCGCGCACAGCTTGAAAATGAGAAGGCCACAGAGCTCGACATCAAGCTCGCGGTCGATCAGGCGTTCTATCAGGCGCTCACCTCGCAGGCGGTACTGAAGGTGGCGCAGCAGACCCTGGCGCAACGCCAGGCCACGGGCGACCAGGTAAGCGCCCTCACCAAGTCGAAGGTCAAGTCCGATCTCGACCTGAGCTTTGCCAACGTGCAGATTTCACAGGCTAACCTGCTGCTGCTGGACGCCGAAAACAACGAGGCCGCTTCCATGGCCGCGCTCAACACGGTGCTGGGCTCGGAGCAGGATCAGCAGTACGTGCTGGCGGATGAGGACAACGGCAATCCGCCGCCGGCGCCCAGCGATCCCGACGCGATGGTGCAAGAGGCCTTTACCCAGCGCCCCGACCTGGCTGCGCTCAACGAGCGCTACCTTTCCGCCAAGCAATATGCCACGGCCGAGCGCGATCAGTTGCTCCCAACCATCTCCGCCATGGCTAGCGGAGGCAGCACTCCGGTGCGCGACGATCTTATCCAGTCTTCCTGGTACATGGGCGCCGGCGTCAACATGAGCATTCCCGTTTTCAATGGATTTCTGTACTCCGCAGAGGCCAAGGAAGCGAAGTATCGTGCCAGCGCCGCCCAGGAGCAGATTCGTAACCTGCGCGATACGGTGGCCCGTGATGTACGCACCGCAGTGCTCAACGCACAAACCTCGTTCCGCCGCATCGGCGTGACCCAGGACATGCTCAACCAGGCCAACATGGCGCTGGATTTGGCCCAGGCACGATACAAGATTGGCTTGAGCAGCATTGTGGAGCTGACCCAGGCCCAGTTGGCTCAGACCCAGGCGGAGATCGACAACACCAACGCGCTCTATACCTACCAGACAGCGCTGGCTGAGGTGCGGTATGAGATTGGGCAATAGAAAAGCAGTTCGGAGTTCACAGGTAGTAGTGCACAGTTTTCCTGGTTGGTTGCTGCCTGGCTGAGAACCATAAACTGCGAACGGCTTTACTGGGGCACTGAAAACCCGCTGATCCAGCCGGCGTGGGAGCTGTCCTGCGGCACAACCTCAAAGATATCGCCCCCGTAGCCGCTGATGGGCGGAGAGAACTCGACTACGCCGGAGCCATAGTCGTCGCCGCTGGCATTGGTTGTCAACGTACCGGTCAGCGGGTAGCTTCCTGCCCCGTTCACGGCGTTGCTCACCGATTCGAAGACGGTGTACGAGGCATTGGGCGCCGCGCCGGTGACCGAAAACTGGACCTGGGTCTCCGAGTACGCAAGAAGCCCGTAGGACAATGGATCCTGAGTTTTGCCGGTCACGAGTCCCGTGCCGTTCACTGTGCTCTCCGGCTCCAGCGTGGAAGCGAAGAAATTCCCAGTGACCCCCAGTTGCCCAGGACCGGCAGGCCAACCTGTCTGGCAGATGACTGTGCTGCCCGAGACCACCTGGAAATCTCCGGCCCAACTGCCGGGTTGCGGAAACATGAGTATCGTTTTTGCCGGCGGTGCGTCACTCGTTGACATTGTGCCGACGTCAAAGCACGCGGGTGCGGGGCTGCCGGAATTATAGGCGGGGCAAAATTGCACTGTGTAGATGGTGTTCACCGTGGCCGGCGAAAATTCCACCGACACGTCTCCGCTGTCGTCGATGGCGACATCCCCTCCCACGGTGCCATCTGCACTGGCCAGCGGCGAGAGATACGTAGTGCACTGGAAGGGCGTGGAGGCTATAAGGGCCATGCAAGGGCCAACCGGGGGGTTCGCAGATACAGTTGTCATGGTGCCGAACGAAGAGACAAAAGGCGCTGCCATCGCAATTCCGGTGGAACTCGTCACACCCGAGACAGTAACGGTGTAGGTGCTGTTTTCTGCGAAACCATTGGTAGGCGTGAAAGTTGCAATGTCGCTGCCGGCGCTGTAGCCGACGGTGCCGGGGATCGACTCCGGCGCAGTGACGACAATCGTACTGGTATTCACCGTGGCAGGATCCGCGGCGGCAGAGAAGTTGATCTGGATCGCTGTGGCCACCACCTGGGTTGCGCCCGATGCAGGGGAGACGGCGGCTACAGAGAATGAGCCGCTGGTGACGGTGCTTTTGATGCTCTGGCTGCCCATGCCACAGCCGGCTATGAGTGCAGGGAGAATGAGAAAGGACAGCGCAACAAAACGAGACCGAGAAGAAGCTCGCATGGGGACCCAGTTTCTCTTTTGGGAAAAGTACTACGCGCGTGAAATGAAGTCAAGGACAGCGGGGTACACTGCGTGCTGACTTGGTTGGATGGGGAAAAACGCCGAGCGAGATGTCCGGAAGTAGCCGTGCCTTCGTCCGCAAGGCCCGGATCGCTAGTCGCCCTGGGCCCTTGTCACTGCTTTACCCGATGCTGGCGCTGCGGCCGCGCGAAAGGACAGCGGATTTGCGGCGGTCCTTGGAGGCGTGATCGATCTTTCTCCAGAAGCCCACAAAGTAATCGATGGCCGAGATGGACGACACCAGCACCGTGAAGTACACCGCCGCAATCGCGTACCACTTGATCGGAATCACCAGCACGCCAATCTGCCACTGCGCCCACTGATGGGCCAGGATAGTGGCCGCCACGGCCACTATCTGCACCACCGTCTTGAGCTTGCCCAGCTCGCTGGCCGTGATGGTGAACCCTTCAGAAGCGGCAATGGAGCGCAGGCCGGAGATGAGAAACTCGCGGCCGATGATGACCACTGCGATCCAAACCTTGACCACCTGGGGGCTATAGGCCACCAGCTCGATGAAGGCGGCCGTGACCATGATCTTGTCGGCCAGCGGGTCCAGCAGCATACCCATGGTGGTGATCTGCCCGCGGCGCCGGGCCAGATAACCATCCAGGCCGTCGGTCATGGAAGCGAGGACGAAAAGAAGCGCTGCACAAAGTTCCTGCACTCCGCCCGCTGTCCACGGAAAATGTGGCGACAGAATCCACAAAAACAGCGGGATCATGATGATCCGGCTCATCGTGATGGAGTTGGGCAGATTCATGGCTGAGCAACGCCTTGTGCAAGACCATTATTGCACCGCCGCGCATGCGTTATGAAGAACTCGAATCGGACCGGAAGCCCTAGCGTGCGGGATGGGCGGTTGCCAGCGAGTAGGAGGAAATCAGATATTCGCCTTCCTCGCGGTCAACAGGCATAAAGTCAAGGTAGTCGGGCCCTGCCCCGTAGGCGATGACCCGGGTCCGATAGAAATAAACCTTCCCGGCTTCGGCCGTCAGGCTCGCGAGCTCCACATCCCGGCCGGAGGCATAGGGCGTGAATCGGTAGACTGCACACAAATGGTGCATCCCGGGTTCTACCAAGATGGAGAAATACGTATCCTTCTTGTTGGCTCCGACCCATTGGCCATCGGCTCCCATCATAACGTTCGGATATCCAAGCGTACTGACGATGCCCGCGTCGTGAAGGAAGTAAATGCGCGCCTTCCCGGCGTCCGGCGGCGCAACTGCGTGTTGCGAATGGTCGAGCTCTACGGACAACTTCGCTTTGAAATCGCCGCAGGCCTTCGCAGCCACAGCGTTCTCATTCTGGGCAAAAAGCGGGAGGGAGAATACCAGTACGGCAAGAATGGCTTTCACTGCCTTGCTCCTCTCGTGCCATGGACTCGTCACTGCAACCGCGCGCGCCGATGGGCTCGTTGCTTCCGCGCAAAAAGAGCGGCGGAGGGAGCCTCATGCTCCTCCCGCCATGGCTGCTTCCTGGTTCGTCCTGTCGCCAGCTCTACGCGTAAATGCCGCGCTGCCGGATGGTGAAGGCTACGCGATCGATGGCCAGCATGTAGGCCGCGATGCGGTTGTTCACGTTGTGAGCCTCGGAGTAACGAACCACGTCATCGAAGCTGTCGCGCAGAATCGTCTCCAATTGCTCGTTGACGATGGCTTCCTTCCAGAAGTAACCTTGCCGGTCCTGCACCCACTCAAAGTAGCTGGCCGTCACGCCGCCGGCGTTGGACAAAATATCGGGCACGACAAAGATCCGCTTGTCGGCCAAAATCTCGTCGGCCACCGCCGTGGTGGGCCCGTTGGCCCCTTCGATGACAATCTTGGCCTTCACTTTGTCGGCGTTGCGGCTGGTGATCACGTTCTCGGTCGCTGCCGGAATCAGGACCTCGCAATCGAAGAGCAGCAGTTCCTCGCTGGGCATGGCCTCTCCGCCATGGAAACCCAGGATCGATTCATTGCGGAACTTGTACTCGGTAAGCGCGTGCATGTCGATGCCGTTGGAGTTGAACAGGCCGCCGTCCTTTTCCGCGATGCCGATGATCTTGTAGCCGGCTTCCATCATCAGGCGCGCGGCGTTCGATCCCACATTGCCGAATCCCTGGATGATGACGCGGCAGCCGTCAACAGCCATGTTGAGGTAGCGCAGGCTCTCGTTGCAAACCACCATCACACCGCGCCCGGTGGCCTCCACGCGGCCCCGCGAGCCGCCGATGTTGATGGGCTTGCCGGTCACCACGCTGGTCACGGTCTGGCGCATGTGCATGGAGTAGGTATCCATGATCCAGGCCATGGTCTGATCGTTGGTATTCACGTCGGGCGCGGGCACGTCCTTCTCCGGCCCGATAAACTCGATGATCTCCGACGTGTAGCGGCGGGTCATGCGCTCCAGTTCGCCCTTGCTCATGGCATGCGGATTGCAAATAACGCCGCCCTTGGCGCCGCCAAAAGGGATGTTGACGACCGCGCACTTCCAGGTCATCCAGCTGGCCAGCGCCCGTATTTCATCGAGGGTCACGTCGGGCGCATAGCGGATGCCGCCTTTGGCCGGCCCGCGCGCCATGGAGTGCTGCACGCGGAAGCCCGTAAAAACCTCAATGCGGCCATCGTCCATGGTCACCGGAAAGTGCACGATGATTTCACGCGAGGGCATGCGCAGCAGCTTCCAAAGCCCGTCATCGAGATTCAGCTTGCGGGCGGCAAAATCGAACCGTGCACTTTGAGCTTCCCAGGGGTTGATCTCCTGGTCCAGGCTCATGGATGGTGTAAGCGGCGCCATATTCTCTCCATTCCGCTGCTTCTGCCGGGGGCTAAGGGCGCACAGCGCGCCAGCCCGAGTGCGTGGATGCAACGGAGATTCTCCCGGTTAGCCCGGGGCAATTCCTGAGAGCCAGAGCCGTGGATCGCCGCACCCAGGGTAGGGCGAGGAACCCACTTCCAACAGGCTCAAACCCCTGTGAGTCTAGGCTGTCTGGCCTGTCCCGTCAAGCGCCGCCGGCGGTTGCGACGGCCATAAGAGACCAGTTCCGAACCGATTCCCGCAAGGGAATAAGGTTCGTCGTCTCCCGCCCTTTCTCTAAATGAAATGGAAAGGACGGGCGCGGGGAAATTTGCGCGTTGCCTCAAAAGTTACACTGGAATCTGTGAAAGCCTCAGCGCACCCAGCCCTGCCCAGCCGCAAGGACTTCCTGGCCCTGGCCCGGAACCATACGCTCGTGCCCGTCTGCCGCATCCTGGCTGCCGACCTTGAAACGCCGGTTTCGGCGTTCCTGCGCGCAGCCTGGGCGGAGCGCGAATGCTTTCTGCTGGAATCGGTCGAAAACGGCGAGCAGCTTGGCCGCTACACCTTCATTGGGCTTTCGCCCTTCAAGCGCATCGTGGCGCGCGGCCGCGAGCTGACCATCACCGAAGGCCGCAGGACAGTGCGCTTCGAAGGCGATATTTTCGACGCGCTGCGCGACGCCTTGAGCGGACACAAGCCGGCTCGACTGCCCGGCCTGCCGCCTTTCACTGCCGGGGCGGTGGGCTACTTTGCCTACGACGCCGTGCGCCAGATCGAGCGCCTGCCTGCCCGCGCCAAAGACGAGCTTGGAATTCCTGACGCGTGCCTGCTCTTCTTCGACGAGGTGTTGGCTTTCGATCACGTGCGCAAAGAGATTTGGCTGGTGGTAACTGCCGCAGTCACGCGCGAAAAGCCGGACGCCGCGTACCAACGCGCCCTGCGCCGCCTGAACAAGCTGGAGAAGCGGTTGGCCGGACCGCTGCCGCGCCTGGCGCCCGCTAAAGACGCGCACAAGCTCAAAGTGAAATTCCGCACGCCTAAGAAAAATTTCCTGGCTGCGGTGGCGCGCACCAAGGAATACATCCGCGCCGGCGACGTCTTCCAGGCGGTGCTCTCCCAGCGCTTCGACGTGGAGCCGGGCGTGGATAGCTTTCAGGTCTATCGCGCCCTGCGCACGGTCAATCCCAGTCCCTACATGTACTTTCTGCGCTTTGCGCCCGATGGCGCGCTGGGCGGGATCCACGGGGCAAAAACCTCGTCCAAAAAATCAAAAGGATCGGAGATTCGCCTGGAGCTGGTGGGGTCGTCGCCGGAGCTGCTGGTGCGCGTGCATAACGGCCGAGTGGAGTACCGGCCCATCGCCGGCACGCGGCCCCGTGGCGCCACGGAGAGCGAGGACGACGCGCTGGCCGACGAGATGCTGCACGACGAAAAGGAGCGCGCCGAGCACGTGATGCTGGTCGACCTGGGGCGCAACGACGTGGGCCGCGTCAGCCGCTTCGGCAGCGTCAAGGTAGACAAGCTGATGTTTGTCGAGCGCTACTCGCACGTCATGCACATCGTCAGCTCCATTGAAGGGAACCTCAAGCCCGAACTCACTGCCGTGGACGCGCTGCGTGCCTGTTTCCCGGCCGGCACGCTGAGCGGCGCGCCCAAGGTTCGCGCCATGGAGATCATTGAAGAGCTGGAGCCGGCGCGGCGCGGAACCTATGGCGGCGCGGTGCTGTATGCCGACTTCTCCGGCAATCTCGACTCCTGCATCTCCATCCGCTCCATGCTTTCGATCGGCGGCAAAGGCTACGTGCAAGCCGGCGCGGGGATTGTGGCCGATTCCGTGCCCGAGCTTGAGCACCAGGAATCGATCAACAAAGCGCAGG
This sequence comes from uncultured Acidobacteriaceae bacterium, assembly GCA_963725975.1. Classification (GTDB taxonomy): domain Bacteria; phylum Acidobacteriota; class Terriglobia; order Terriglobales; family Acidobacteriaceae; genus Telmatobacter. Next base: position 40,866 of record CAVSBA010000007.1, read on the forward strand.
CCGTCATCCGTGCCATTGAGCGCGCCCGCAGCATGTAATCCCGCCGCTGCCCCGCCGCATTCCTGCATCTGAGCAGAGGTAGGCTCTCGCCTTTCAGACACCTGCGTGCGCGGAGGCGCAAGTTGCGTGGCTCTACCTTTCAGACGCCGAAAACTAAATGCCGAAAAAAGCGAGGCTGCGGAAGCGGTCCAGAAGAATCTTGCCCGCCCGTCGGCCGAAGAAATCTTCAAGCAGGTCGCCACCAATGCGCGCCAGGAGCTGCAGCGGCCCTCGACCGCGCTGGCGCTCTCCGGCTTCGGGGCCGGCGTTTTCATGGGGCTCTCCGCCCTGGGCACGGCCATCGCCCTTCGCATTCTCGGCCATTCCCCGGTTGCAGAGATGATTTCGCGCCTCTTTTATCCCATCGGATTCATCGTGGTGATCCTCGGGCGCGCGCAGCTGTTCACGGAGAACACGCTCTATCCGGTGGCGCTGGTGCTGGCCGAAAAACGTCAGTTCTGGAACACCCTGCGCATGTGGTCGGTGGTGCTGCCTGCCAACGTGCTGGGGGCCTTCGCCTTCGGCTGCCTGGCCCAACACACCTCGGCTTTTGAGCCTGCAACCGTCGCGGAGATCAATCGCCTGGGCGCGAACGCTCTCGCCCATCCCTCCATGCAGATTTTCTGGTCCGGCGTCATCGGCGGCTGGATCATTGCGCTGGCCGCTTGGCTGGTCTCCGGCTCACATTCCATCACCGGATCGGTGATGGTGATCTGGATGCTCACTTTCCTGGTCGGCCTGGGCAACTTTGCTCACTGCGTGGCCAGCTCCTGTGAGATTTTCGTCACCGTCTTGGCGCACCAGGCGCCGTGGAGCGAGTTCCCGCGCTGGTTCTTTCCCGCGGTGGGGGGAAACATCTGCGGCGGCGTGGGGCTGGTGACGATTCTCGAATACGGCCAGGTGATGCACGGCAAGGTTGTGGACGAAGTGGTGCGCGATGGGCGGCGCGCAGAAGCGGAACAAAACAAGAGCCAGGGAATCGAAGACTAGGACTGCAAGCATCAGTGGTGTTTTGAAAGGGCCCGGCTTCAGCCGCGCCGAAGAACTATAACAATAATCCGCTGTCATGCTGAGCGCAGCGAAGCATCTGCAGTTGCTTTTCGGTCAGATCCTGAGCTCCTTCTGAATGGGCGGTCAGAGAGCCAGTGTCGCTGAGACCGAGACTTGTTCGCTCGATAGCGCCCTCAGTCCAACAGCTCGTTGAACCCTCGCCCGCTCAGGATCATGGGCACGCACTTGTCAACCCGCGCTTCTTTGGTCTTTGCCTGCTTGGCGCTTGAGATGTGAAAGATGTATGACTTCCTCCGACCCGGCGTGAGCGCTTCGAATGCCGCCCTAAGACCGGCATCGTCATCCAGCCTGGCCTGCAACTCCTCAGGAATTGCGTACTCTGAAGATTTCTTGAGCACGACCTTCTTCCCGGACTCCTCCAATGCGATGGCTTCGTAAAGGTAGTCCCTCAGGGTCGACTGCACGGCGATGATGCTCCGGGGCGAGGTGAATTTAACCCATCGCCCGGCCTGCGTATGCTCTCCAACCCTTTCCAGGATGTGCTTCGCATCCTTGAGCAGCGCGCCTTTGAAGAACAAGAGCGCGCACGACTCCTTGAGTGGGATGACGATGGCCACGTTCTTCTTCCGGAACGTGAAGCACGGTTTGCCCCACTTGAGTTCTTCAGTCAGATAGCAATCGAGCGCGATTTTGCGCAGCCTGTCCGTTACTTTCTGCCACTTTTTCGCATAGGGAACTTGCATCGCTTCAGCCTCGTCCTCCACCCATCCATCAGGAATACCACAGCTGTCATGCTGCGTTCTGGACGAATCGGCGCCGGGAACTCTCGCTAATCCGCGCCGAATATCCGACGCAGGAAATGGCCGAACCGCGCCAAGGGGCCGGGTTTCTTCTTCGCAGCGCGTTGGGCAGGCTTAGGCGCAGCGGCGGGCGCGGGAGCGGCTATCGCGCTGGGCGGGGCAATCGCCGCCGGCGGCTGTTCCGGAGCGCCGGAAGCCACCAGCGGAGGCACCACCGGCACCTGCGCTGCGGTAGACCTTTGGTTGGGGGTCTCGGCTGGAGGAGGCATGGGCGCAAGTCCTTCACTCTGCGCCAATGGAAATTCATTGCCGGCCGTCGTGGCTGGGGCAGGCGGGCAGCCGCATGGCTCGGGTTCGTTATCCACTACCTCGCGCAAGCTGCCGTGCTGGAACATGACGCGCTGGCCGGGCTGCACGCGATACAGGCCGCTGTCGAAGACACTGGTAACGACAACATACGGCGCGTTTTTGCCGGAGTTGTCCACGCAAGTGTCGCCGCTGCTGCCCAGCCGCACCTTGACCTCCGATGCGCCGGGTCCGCCAATCAGGATACGGAAATCGGGAGTCATCAGGATGTCGGCGTTGGCGGTTGCCGGCGCGGTGGCAAAGCTCATCTCCACGGCGCCGTGATCCATTGCCATCAGCAGGCCCGGCAGCCCGCCCGCCGGCACGCTGCTGTCGGCGGCCAGCTTCACGGTCGTCGCTGCACACACGCGCAGAGTCCCGCGCCGCGGCAGAATCACGTCGGTAGTCCGCGTGCCGGAGGTGACGCTGCCGCTGGCTGCAATCATGGCCTTCCCGGCTGTGACTTCAAGCGCGCCGGTCACCACGGCAGCATTGTTGGGATTGTCTGAGTTGATGGGAACAATTGCAATCGGCGTATTTGAGGGGTCGGGCGGGGCCGCAGCCTGGGCGCGCAGATGCGGTACAGCCAAACCCAAAGCCAGGGCCATGCCCGTGATCGCCACAACGCGGAGGGTGGATTTTGGTCGCGGTGCGATGGCTGCTCCGTGCATCGTGCTTACATGCTCAGAAAATTGCGGATCATTTCGTGCCCGCCGTCGGTCAGCACGCTCTCGGGATGAAACTGCACGCCCTCAATGGGCAGCGAGCGGTGGCGCAGGCCCATGATCACCGAGCCGCCAGCCTCCTGGGTTCGCGCCGTCACCGTCAGCTCGCCGGGCAGCGACTCCTCGGCCACGATCAGCGAATGGTAGCGCGTGCAGGTGAGGGGCGTGGGCAATCCCGCAAAAATGCCCTTGCCATCGTGCGCGACCGCGCTGGTTTTGCCGTGCATCAGGGTATGCGCCCGTACCACTTCGCCGCCAAAAGCCTCGCCGATAGCCTGATGGCCCAGGCACACGCCCAGAATTGGCGCCTTGCCGGCCATGTGGCGGATCAGCGGAACCAGTATCCCCGCTTCGTGCGGGGTGCACGGGCCCGGGGAAAGCAGAATCCGCTCCGGCTTCATGGCTTCGACCTCTGCGGGCGTCACCTCGTCATTGCGACGCACCACAACCTCCGCACCCAGCTCCCCAAGGTACTGGACGAGGTTGTAAGTGAACGAATCGTAGTTGTCGAGAACGAAGACCATCTGCATCCAGTGTAGCGCGCCGCTTGCGCAGGAGACGTCCGTTTTGCCAAACTGACCTAGAGCTATGGTGCTTCATTTCCTCATTCAGGGCCGGGTACAAGGCGTGGGCTTTCGCTGGTTCGTTCATCGCGAAGCCAGCGAGCTGGAGTTGCGCGGCTGGGTGCGCAACACCGAAGACGGCGACGTAGAGGTTGTGGCCGCCGGCGATGCCGAAGACCTGTCCGACCTGCGCGCCAGCCTGAAATCCGGCCCGCGCGGCAGCCGCGTGGATCGCGTCATCGAGCACAGCCTTCAGGACTCCGAAGCTCGCCATCTCAGTTCCTTCCGTATCGACGGCGCGTGGTGAAAAGACAGTTCTCAGTGAACAGCCGCCCGTGCCTGGCCCAAGCCACTGATATAAACTGGCAACGGATCACACTGACAACTAACGACTGAGAACTGACAACTGCGCCCATGCCTAAAAACACAAAGCCAGTCAACATCGAGGACCTGAAAAAACTGGTCCGCACCGTGCCCGATTTCCCCAAGCCGGGGATTCTGTTTTACGACATCACCACGCTGCTCAAAGACAAGACCGGCTTTGCCCAGCTGATTGATGCACTGGCCGCGCACTACATTGAGCAGAAGATCGATCTGGTGCTGGGCATTGAAGCGCGCGGATTCATCTTCGGGCCGGCGCTGGCGTATCGATTGAATGCCGGCTTTGTTCCCGTCCGAAAGCCCAGAAAACTGCCCGCGCCGGTGGCGCGCGTCACCTACGATCTGGAGTATGGCTCGGACACGCTTGAAATCCACATGGATGCAATTCAGCCCGGCCAAAGCGTGGTGCTTGTCGACGATCTGCTCGCCACCGGTGGCACCATGGAAGCGACTGTCAAGCTGGTGAAGCAGCTGGGCGGCAAGATCGCGGGCCTGGCCTTTGCCGTGGAACTCGATTTCCTCAATGGCCGCGAACGCTTCAGTGAGTACGACGTCTTCAGCCTGCTGCACTACGACGAGTAGGTTTAGCTGAGGCCCCAGCCGTCTTCATCGGGAGCCTCGGGCGCGAGGTTCGAAAAGTTTTCGCCGAGCATCTGCGCATCCGCAAACCGGTACCCTACCGAAACATCCGTCAGCAGATACACGGGACTGGACGGATCGTCTTCGATCTTTTTGCGCAACTGCCGCACAAAGGTGCGCAGATACTCCACTTCTTCACGGCATTCGGCGCCCCACACGGCGGTCAGCAGCTTGGCATAGGTCACTACGCGCCCGGCGCGGCTCATCAGGCAGTGCAGAATGTCGAATTCCTTGCGCGTAAGCCGCACCGTCTCCCCGCGCTTGACGACCCGCCGCTTGACCGGATCGAGCTGAATCTCGCCGATCTCGATGGGCATATCTTCAGTACGGGCCGGAGCGTTCATGCGCCGCACCGCGGAACGAATGCGGGCAATCAGCTCGCGGGTGCTGAACGGCTTGGTCACGTAATCGTCCGCGCCCAGGTCCAGGGCCTCCACCTTGTCTTCTTCCTGGTCGCGCACGGTGAGCATCAGCACGGGCAGACGCGGAGCAAAGGCGCGAATGCGGCGCAACGTTTCGATACCGCCCAGGCCGGGCATATTCACGTCCAGCAGCACCACGTCATACGGGCTGGCGCGCAGTACCTGCAATGCCTCTTCGCCGCGCGAAGCCTCCGAAACTTGGAACCCCAACTCCATCAGCGGAGCCCGCAAAGCGCGGCGGATGGCGGGTTCATCGTCGACCACAAGAATACGAATCGCTTGCTGGTTCATCGCGAACTTCCCTTCTGACTTGTTACCGGAATAGCGGCAAAAAATGTGGTGCCTTCCTGCTCTTCGCTGGTGACCCACACCTGTCCGCCGTGAATCTGCGCCACGCGCTTGGCCACCGACAAGCCGATGCCGGTGCCGGAGGCGCGGGTGGAATATTTCGAGGAGCGAAAATAGCGGTCAAAGATACGCTCCCGGTCGGCCATGGGAATCACCGGCCCGAAGCTGTGCACGGAAAAAATGGCCTCGGTTTTGGTCAGCATCACGCGGATGGTGATGGTGGTGCCCAGGATGGAATACTTGCACGCATTATCTACGTACTGGGTAAGCAGCATGGTCATCAGTTGCCGGTCGCAGGGCAGGACCAGATTCTCGTCTTTCAGGTCAACGGCAACCTTCATGCTCGCCAGCCTGTCTTTGAGCGTGGCCAGAATTTCTTCGATGAGCGAGCTGACGCTGACCGGCGCTGCGCGCAGCACCACCTCGCCGGCATCCAGGCGGGCCGTGGTCAGCAGCCGCGTGGTCAGTTCTCCCAATGCATCGGTCTGCTCATTGATGAGGGCTACCAGATCGGCCTGGCCCGGCGACAGTCGCCCCATCTCCGTAAGTCCCGTACCGGCCGCGCGGATGGCGGTGAGCGGCGTTTTATAGGCATGCGCCAGGCTATCGAGCACCGTAGCCCGCAGTTGCTCCGTGCGCCGCTCGGTTTCAATACGGCTCTCATTGGCAAAGGCGCGATAGCGATCGAAGGCAATGGCGATAAGCGAGGCGATGGCATTGTTGGTCAATGCAGTGGTGTCACCGCGGACTACGAGGCTACCCACAGGCACCGTCCCCAACCGGACCACGCGGCGGCCGATCCCCAGTTCCGGGTCGTCGTCGGAGGTCTCGAAGTAGTAGACGTTCTGCGCCATCTCCTGCGGGTCCACATTCCAGTAGCCGGCCTGATAAACCTCGTGCAGGTCGGCATCGAAGAGAGCCACGGCTTCCAGCGCGAAGATTTCGTGAATCAGCTCGGCCAGTTGCGGCCCAGGCTCCACGTGCAGGTTCATCTGCAGCGTCTGCCGGGTAAATTCATAAAGGTCGTGCATCTGCCCTTCGCGCGATTCCGCCTGGCGGGCGTGTTCGGTGATGCGCGCAGAAAGCCGGCTGACGATGAGGGCAACGATCACAAAGACCATCAGCGTGATGGAGTTGGCCGGGTCGGCGGCGATGTCCAAGCGGCCTTCATGGGAAAAGACGGCCTGCGTCGCCACCGCCGAGAGCGAGACCAGAACCGCCTGCCAGAAGCCGCACAGCAACGCGGTGGGCACCACGATGAGCAGGTAAAGCAGCTCTTCCACTGGGAGCAATCCCCGCGTCCAGTGGGTTAGCGCCGACACCAGCAGCACCGCAACAACGCCCAGCGCGCACTCCAGCGTGAACAGCAACACGCGCTGTCCGGCGCCCCGCCAGCGACGGGCGCCCATGACCGAAACCTCAGGGATGTAGCCTATCCGCAATCCGTCCTTTCACTTACTGCCCGAAGCCAACTGGATTTGTCTTCTCCTTGAAGGATACGCGACCCGGAAGGGCCGGTTCGCCTCTCTATTCTTTACATAATCCTCATAACTTCATGATGGAAACGGCAGCCCCGGCGCCGGCAACAGGACGTGCAAAATACAGCAAAGACAGGCATTCCAGCAGGTTTCCCACACGCCTCCTCTGCTTTTCGCTCTTCCTCATTTTTTCTTTATGGCTGATTTGAGTTACTTAGTGACAGATCGAAGCTCACTGAGATCCCTGCGGTCGTCTACAGGCCCCATTTCTGAGGTCGAAATGGATTTTGGACGCACACCAGTGCGTTAAGCGGCCAGGGAAACCCTGTTCTCTACCCCTGTGCTCCCGCTCATCAGATCGTGTATCGCTAACCCACTTTTTTAATTTTGGAGGATTGGTGCCAATGAAGAGCAATGCAAAGCGAATTCTGCAATCGATCGCCGCAGTGGCTGCCACCATGGCATTTGTAACTGCATCCGGACAAACACCGGCTCCGGCTCCAGCTCCGGCGGCCGCGCCTGCTGCTGCCCCGGCGGCTGCCCCAGCCCCGCTTTCCACCTTCGTGCTCTCCGGTCCGCTTCAGTGGCTGCCCCCGGCCGTCTTCGATGCCGGTCCGCTCGGAAAGCTGTCGGTCAACGGCATCATCACCGGATACGCATTGGGGCAAAACAACCCGGTTCCGGGCGATGACAACAAGCAGGCCACGCTCACCAATGGCAGCATCTTCATTCAGAAGCCGGATGGAAAGTATCAGTGGTTCGTCCAGGCCGGAATCTACGACCTGCCTACCCTCGGCGTTCCCTTCAGCAGCGCCCAGAATACCGTCAACCTTTTTGGACCGGTTCCCGTGGCTTACCTGAAGCTGGCAACAGGAAAAACCACCACATGGCAGATTGGGGCCCTACCCACCCTGATCGGCGCGGAAGGTATCTTCACCTTCCAGAACATGAATATCTCGCGCGGTCTGCTGTGGAACCAGGAGAATATTGTCAACCGCGGCATCCAGGTCAACCAGACAGTGGGCAAGTACCTGACCGCGTCACTGAGTTGGAATGACGGCTACTACTCTGACCGTTACAACTGGATCAGCGGTTCGCTGGCCTTCGCCAAGGGCCCGCACTCACTGGTCTACACGGGCATGGCTAACGCCGGCCAAACCGGCTATTCCACCGCAACCGCCCCATTGGCGCAAAACAACAGCATGATGCACGCTGTCGTCTACACCTATACCAAGGGGACATGGGTCACAACGGGCACCTACCAGTACACCGACGTCCCCACCAACACCAACATCGGCATCACCAAGGGCGCCACCACCAACGGCTTCGGCGTGTACGTCAGCAAAGCCATCAACAGCAAATTTGCCCTGCCGGTTCGCTTTGAATACCTCGAACAGTCGGGCACAGTCGGCGGACCCGATGTGAGCCTGCTGTATGGACCGGGTAGCTCCGCCTTTACCTTCACCGTCACTCCCACCTATCAGAAGGGCGGGTTCTACTTCCGCACCGACCTTGGTTTCGTCGACACCAACAACTCGAGCGGATACGCCTTCGGGCCAAGCGGTGCCGACTCGAGCCAGTTCCGTGCTGCCGGTGAATTCGGCTTCATCTTCGGCAGTAACATCCAGGGCACCGAGAAATAGCGTGCGAAGGCCCACGCCTGCACCGGCAAATTGGAGGATTTCGATTCTCTAAGCCCCGAGTTCGTGGAGAACTTAGGGAACGAATCCTCCAAATGGGCTTTCTTCATTTCATCCTTATCGCTGCGACCGTAGCATCCAACTAGCTCCTACAACTTCCCCTTACCACGCCCAACCGAAGCGGGGATGGGAGAACAAGACAAAACTCCCGGCGCCAACGCCGGGGACAGCCAGACGAAACCTACTTCTCAGGAGAATGCTCATGGCAGAACAGAAAGCACCCCAGATGCAGGCCACACTCGGCCTAACCGGGCTGACCAGCAATGCGATGGCTCTCATCGCACCCGGCGCCTTCCTCTGGCTCACCTTCTACATCCAGGCAACTACCGGAACGACTGCGCCGGCCATGTGGCTGGGCATCTTCGCCGCCCTCCTGCTGTGCCTGGCCACCGCCGTGGCCTACGCCGAAATCTCCAAGCTCTATCCCGGCACCGGCTCCAGTTACTACTACGCCGAGCAGGCCATGCTCTCCAAGGACAAGGCCTTCAAGTACGCCCGTCTGGCCAAGTTCGTCGTCGGCTGGGGCTCGCACCTGTACTACTGGGTCTATCCGGGCGTGATGGTGGCTACCACCGGCATCTTCGTCGGATACGTGGTAGGATTCCTCGATCCCACCTTCATCAGCGGATCCAATCCCGGCCCCGTATTCATGGGCCTGATCGCGATTGTCTTCTCCTTCTTCGTGGCCTGGATCGCCTCCAAGGGCGCCGGCGCTTCGACGGCCGTCAACCTCGCCATCAACGTCATCCAGATTTCCGCGCTGATTGTCTTCAGCGTTCTCGCCCTCGGCTACCGCTCCAGCCATCCGGCCGGGTTCGGCCGCCTACCAGTACGACGGACAGACGCTGGCCACCTACTCCTACCAGTTCGCCACGGCCAAAGACGGCTCCATCATGCGTGACGCAAGCGGCGCGCCTCTGCCCCTGCTCGGCACGGATGGCAAGCCGGTTCCATTCACCATCGATTACCCCAGCACGGATGCCAGCGGCAACTTCCTGACCCACAAGAACGCCCTGTCGGTGGTCTCGGCGCACAACCTGAACTGGATGTTCATTCAGGCCACGGTCGCCATTCTCATCCTGGTCGGCTTCGAATCGGTAACCTCGATGGGAGGCGAGGCCAAAAATCCAACCAAGCACATACCCATTGCCGTCATCGCATCGCTGCTCATTCAGGGCCTGTTCTGTTACCTGTTTGAGTATTTCTGCGCCAACTACTTCCTCAACTCGGGGTATACGATGCAGAGCGCGGCCAGTTCCGCCGCTCCCATCGGCGACATGATGATCATTGTCGGCGACGGCCTGCTGGGACATGGCAACGGCAAGTACTTCATGCTGGTTGAAGCCTTCACCGTCTTCCTCGCCCTGATCGGCACCACCCTCAGCTGCATGAACACCGGCGCTCGCGTCACCTACGCCATGGGCAAGGACGAGGAAGTTCCCGAGCACTTCGGCATGTTGCATGCCGGATCGCTCTCTCCGCGCCGCGCCATCTGGACCCTGGCCTGCATCTCCGCGGTCATCGGCTGCGTGGCCGTTTCGCTGGCCTTCGGCGACGCCGGCGCTCCCACCGATGCCGCCATTGCCGCCCTGCCGCACGGCATCTTCTCCAGCTTCGGCTACAGCTCGCACGCCACCATGGCCGCGCTGCCCAACTCCCTGCTCACCATCACCCTCACCTCCAACTTCGGAACCTTCATCCTCTACGCGCTGAGCTGCTTCCTGTGCATCGTGGCCTTCCACAAGCGTCCCGATCACAGTTTCCTGCGCCATACGCTGATCCCGGGCTTCGGGCTGCTGGCCAACATTGTCTGCATGGCCTTCTACCTGATCTCCCCGGTCTTCGGCCTGGGCACCTTCAAGGAACCGCTGCTGGCACTGGGCATCTCGGCCGTGTGGGGCATCTACGGCGCCATCTACTTCCTCAGGAGTTCCAAGGCCAAAGGCAAGATCCGTTCTGCTCGAATCCAAGCGGACAGTCGCCTAGTCAACCCGTCAACCTCAACCAGCTTTGCCCCTGGGCGGACTCGCTTCTCCACTGCCAATGCAGACCGGAAGCGAGCCCGCCCCTCGGCTGTTTTGAGAAGCATGGAATTTAGAACGACTCGGAGCGCAGCTACCCTCTTAACCCGAATCCTGTGCGCCCTAACCTTTTCATAGCTTCACCGTGGAAGAGGTGGAAGAACACAAAGACCGAACCGGGCCCCGCTCTGCGCCCACGGCCCGGAAACTGACGGATCAGTGACCGTCTGCAACAATTGAAGCAGCACAACCACCGCTCAACGCGGCATCCCGGACACGGTAGCGCCAATGTTAGATCTTCAATTCGGCCAGGCAAGCGATTTCGGTAAGGTGCGAACCAACAACGAAGATGCGATGGGAACGTTCGTGCCCGCATCGCGCCAGCAGACTCGCTCTCACGGCTATCTTTTTGTGGTGGCCGACGGGGTTGGCGGCTTCGACCTCGGAGAGGTGGCTTCGGCTACGGCGGTCTCGGTGCTGGCCAAGGAATTTGCTGAAGCACAGGCCGACACCATGCTGCTGGCCTTGCTGCCGCGGCTGGTGCAACATGCCAACGCCGCCGTACACGACTGCATGCTGCAACCCCAGTACCGGAGCAAGCGCATGGCCACCACGCTGGTGGCCTGCGCCATCCGCTACGACCAGGCGGTCGTATCCCATGTCGGCGATTCGCGCTGCTATCTGGTGCGCAACGGGCGCGCCCGCCAGATCACGCAGGATCACACGCTGGTCAACGAGCAGCGCAAGGTCGGCCTCATTTCCGCCGAGGAAATTGCCAGCTCCGATTCCCGCCATGTCCTGCTCCGCTCGCTGGGCCCGGAGTTGTTTGTATCGCCGGAAACCACCGCCGTTTCCCTGCAGGCCGGCGACACGCTTGTCCTCTGCACCGACGGGCTGCACGACGAGCTGCCCGAAGCGGAGCTGGCCGCCATCGTTACCCAGAAAAAGCCGCCTGAAGAGCTGGCCCGCGAGCTGGTGGCCCGCGCCGTAGAGATCGACGGCGGCGACAACACCACTGCCCAGGTCATCCGCGTGCGCTCCGTGGAGCAGGTGGGCATGTACCGCGGCCGCCCCTACCGCCTGCCGGCCTGATAGCCGCCGCGCGCCACGCGCTGGCCTCCCGGCGCAGACGCTGAACGGCATGAAGAGGAAGCGCAAGGATCAGCAGCGGCTTATATACGCTCTCCGGCCAAGCACAGATGCGGTAATCTCCGCGTCGCCGACTTTACGGGCAGCTGATTCTGCTTCCGTTGTCGGCGAACGTCGGGGGCGACCATAGTTACTGGCCGATTCAGGTTGCAGCCGGAACGCCAATGAGTTCTGCCAGGTTCGCCCTGAAGAAGTTCTCCAGGGTCTGCGCACGACTTCCTGTGACGGTGGGGATGCTACCGGTAACGACGCGAACCTCTTCGCTGCGCCTTTCTGTGGATCGAAAGTATTGCCAAAGATGTGACAGATGATCGAGCGCGTGCGGATTGAGGTACCCTCTCACGGCATCAGCCCATTGCTCATCCGTGATGTCGACATACCGTATTGGCCGCTGCAGCACGGCGCTCAGCGTGTCGACGATCTCCTGCACCGTGGGTGTTGCAGCGATCAAATCGTACGCGCGTGCGGAAGGCGTTCGCGGATCAGCCAGCAGCGTGGCGGCCACACGAGAGACGTCGGCTGCGCCTACCAGCGGGATTGTGGCGCTGCCGTCACCCCATGGCAGGAACACCGTGCTCTGTTCGGCGACACTCTTTTTTACCAGCGCCCGCACATTTTCATAGTACGGAGGCGCGTGCAGATGAACCGCTCCTACCTCTGCCCAGTCGAAGATGCAATCTGCCAATCCATGCTGCATATTGCGAAAGCTCGGCGCTTTGCGCGCGCCCTGGAGCTGCGAATTGTTGACGACAAGCTCGGTCGCCGCTTCGCGTGCAGCCCTGGCAAAGATCGTTGTAGCCTCCAGCAGCCCATCCGATACAGAGTAGGTAAAGTAAGCGCGTTTTACCCCGCTGAGAGCAGCACGCACGGAGTCTCGGTCCAACAGGTCCCCTTGCACAACTTCCGCACCGAGTTCCCGGAGAGCATCGGACCTTGCGTCCAGCTGATGAACGAAGGCACGAACCTGAATACCCTTATCGAGCAATAGGGCTGCTATTTGGCGTCCTGTGGAACCTTGTGCGCCGCCGGCTGCGCCGGTGACGAGTACAGGCTGAGACATTTTCATTCTCCTTGGTGAAATGTGGTTCGGAAAAAGACCAATGGGGGAAGTGCCGATCTAAATCAGGATTCGGTCGCATCGCCGATGAGGACTCGAGTGGCCCTGGGCTGCGGACGCACCAGCCAATATAACGCCACGATATGCGTGATCATCAGCATTGGGACGTAGAGGATCGGTATCGCATAAGCTGCCCCCAATTGCCCCGCCAGCGCCGGAAGACCGACATGGATGGCGTGGGAATAGTCGAGGAGGATGTCAACCGCCCCTACAAGATTGAAGGCGACGACAAACAACCAGAAGAGCGGGCGTATCCGGACCGTGAGCAGGGCCGATACGGCCAGAACTCCGGCTGCAAAGTCGCCGTATGCGGCGAACGTGGCGAAGCCGGCGGGCAGGTTGGGGCCGACCACGCCCGGAAGGATAAAGACGAGCCCGAAGAAGCGGAAGCTATGCACAGTAGCGATCACGCGTTGCGCTTCAATCCGTTCCATTGACTTGAGCCGTGGCAATACATACGTGCCGAAACAAAGCAGGCACGCGACATAGCCTAAAACGAGATGCGTCAGGAAGATAATTTGCGGCGACATTTGGCCTCCTACTCGCATAGGATTATGGTAATCATCCTATGGATTCAGATTTTGTTGAATCGGGTCCGAGGGCGAGCGGCTCCCGACCGCATGGATTGCACCGTAAGATGATTGCCAGAATCCTATAATGACCTATGCGCTACCAGCCCCAGCACAAAGCCGAAATCCATCAGAAGATTGTGAAAGACGCCTCCCGGCGAGTCCGCGCTGAAGGGATAACCGGCGCCGCAGTCTCAGCCGTTATGCGCGACGCTGGCTTGACCCACGGAGGCTTTTACAAGCATTTCGCAAGCAAAGACGAGTTACTCACCGCATCGTTGGGCGAGGCATTTGAGGAGATCGCCGACCGCCTTGCTCAGGTCGCCGAGCGGTCCAAACCCGAGACCGCCTGGAAGGCCATCGTGAAGACCTACCTAAGTCTGGAATATTGCGACCACGTCGAGTATGGGTGCCCATTGCCGGCCCTCGCCCCCGAGTTGGCCAGGGCCGACAAGGCGATGAAACCTCAAATCTTTGAGGCCTTGAAGAAATACAGGAGTCGAATGCTTCCGTTCATGCCTGGCCGGCGAACTGCCGAAAAAGAACGCGCCTTCTTTGCCATCTTTTCAACGATGGTCGGGGCTGTTGAGATCGCTCGGATGCTGCCCGAGCCCGAGATGCGAGAGAAAGTGCTGGCGAGCGCAAGAGACCTTCTCCTGCGCAGTTATTGATTTCTGGAGTCGAATTGGCAGTGCCACAGACGCCAATGCAGTTACCCGATAGACCGGAAAATCAAAGGGCCGTTCTCAAGTGTTGCGAACAGGCCAATGCACCGATCGAGATGTTCGGATCAGCCTGTGCCCCTGGCAAGTTGCCCGTTTCTCGAGCAATGCGGTAGTTACCCTTTAAGCGACCCTCCCGCCGCGCCAAATTAACCCGCCTCCGGACCCGGCCGCAGGAAGCCTGGGGCAGAACCCGCAATTCCCAGGCAACGCGCCGACTATCGCCCAAAAAGGCTTTACCAGCAAAGCCTCACCGGTTTTATCTTTTCCTTATTCCATACCATCTAGCCCCCTATACAGTAGAAACAGCCATACGAATTGGAGCCGCGCCGCGCATGGGATTTCACGACACCCTGGAACCGGGACAGCAACTCGACTCTTACCGCATCGATGCGCAAGTGGCGCGCAGCGGGATGGCCACCATTTACCGCGCCACCGATACGCGCGACGGGCGCAGCGTGGCCCTCAAGATTCCCCACCCCGACATGGAAGCCGATCCCATCCTCTTCGATCGCTTCCAGCGCGAAGCCGCCATCGGCGAGCGCCTCAACCATCCCCAGGTGATGCGCGTCTACGGCGGCGAAAAACGCTCCCGCATTTACATGGTGATGGAGTGGTGCGAGGGTGTGCTGCTGCGCAAGATTCTGGATGAAGGCCGCATTCCGCAGGAGCGCGCCCTGCGCATCGCCATCGGCATTCTGGACGCGCTGGATTACATCCATGCCAATGGCGTGGTGCACCGCGACCTGAAGCCGGAAAACATCATGGTCGACGAGCACGACAACGTCAAACTCATCGATTTCGGCATTGCCAGCGATGCCGGCGCGCGGCGCTTGACCTACGCCAACTTCACCGCCACGCTCGGCACCCCCAACTACATCTCGCCGGAGCAGGTGAAAGGCAAGCGCGGCGACGGCCGCTCCGATATTTACTCGATGGGCGTGATTCTCTACGAGATGCTGACCGGCAAGCTGCCCTTCACCGGCCCCAGTCCTCTGGCCGCCATGAACGACCGCCTGCTCAACCACCCGCTCCCGCCCCGGGTCGCCGATCCCTCGGTCTCGCCGCAGTTGCAGGAAGTGATTTACCGCGCCCTCGAGCGCGATCCAAAAAACCGCTACGCCCGTGCCTCCGAGTTCAAGCACGATCTGGAGCACCTGGACGAGGTAGGTGTGGAAGACCGCGACGAAATCCGCAACTGGCATAAGCGCAAGGCCCATCTTCCCCGCAAAATCGCGTACTACGGGGCGCTCGCGCTCATCCCGGTCGTGATTCTCCTCATCATGATGCTGGTGGCCCGGCATCACTGAGACTGGCGCCCGGCAGCAGGGCTGCCGCAGGGCCTGCCGCCGAGTTTTCCTCAGCTTTCTGCCCCGTCAACCCAAATCTTCACAGCTTCTTTATGACCTGGACTCTAGGATTTTTTTGCATATCTAACGTTTTCGACGAGGAGATCCATGGCGAAATACAAACTTGAGTACATCTGGCTTGACGGCAAAAAACCCATTCCCGAACTGCGCGGGAAGACAACCATCAAAGAGTTCGATTCCACTCCTTCATTGGCCGACATGCCGTTGTGGGGTTTCGACGGAAGCTCGACCATGCAGGCCGAAGGCAAAAGCTCCGACTGCATTCTCAAGCCGGTAGCTCTCTATCCTGACGCCGCCCGCAAGAGCGCCTTCATCGTCCTTTGCGAAGTCATGCTCCCCGATGGTTCCGTACACCCGAGCAACATGCGCGCCACCGCGCCGGACGATCCGGATTTCTGGTTCGGTTTCGAGCAGGAGTATTTCCTCTACAAGGATGGCCGTCCGCTGGGCTTCCCCGAAGAAGGCTATCCCGGCCCGCAGGGCCCCTACTATTGCGGCGTGGGCTACAAGTACATGGGCTCCATCGCCCGCACCATCGTCGACGAGCACCTCGAGCTGTGCCTGGCCGCCGGCATCAACCACGAAGGCATCAACGCCGAAGTGGCCAAGGGCCAGTGGGAGTTCCAGATCTTCGGCAAGGGCTCGCACAAGGCCGCTGACGATCTGTGGGTCGCGCGCTACCTGATGATGCGCCTCTGCGAAAGTACGAAGTGGACGTGCAGTGGCACTGCAAGCCGATCCGCGGCGACTGGAACGGTTCCGGCATGCACACCAACTTCTCGTTCAAGCATCTGCGCGAAGTGGGCGGCAAAGATTACTTCGAGGCCCTGATGGATGCGTTCAACGAATATCGCTCACGCCCACATCGACGTCTACGGCCCCGACAACCACCTGCGCCTGACCGGCCTGCACGAAACCGCTCCGATCACCGAGTTCCGCTATGGCCTCTCCGATCGCGGCGCCTCCGTCCGCATGCCTGTGAACTTCATCAAGAACGGCTACAAGGGCTACCTTGAAGATCGCCGCCCCAACTCCGAGGCCGATCCCTACCAGATCGTCTCGCGCATTATGGAGACGGTTAATACGGTGTCGGAAGCGGTCACAGCGTAAGCAACATTGCCGCGTGCCCCATCCTTGCGATGTGTTTCTGTCGCTCGGGTGGGGACCGCAAAACTCCGGCGCGGATACTGTTCCAACTCCACGCCGCAAAGAAACCAGCTCCTTCTGCAAGCAAAGAGAGCCGGGCGCCAACGCGCCCGGCTCTCTTTGCTGGTTTGCGCACCCCCGGCGGCGGGTGGTAGATTTCAGTTAATCCGCTATCCTAGAGCGGTCCCAAGCCACGTGTAGCCGTTCCGCATCTGCAGGTGACGCCTTGACGGAAAGGCCACCTCGCCGCTGACGCCTGGGGATGACAGCGACTGCGAAACCGCTAAACCCGCCTCAAAAAAAGGAGATGCATGTCCACTGAGTACCGTAATTTCCTTGCCCTTTCCTATGACGAGCTCGAAGATCTGAACCTCAGGCCAAGGCCGATCGCTCCAGCCGCGTCGATCCCGGCAAGATCCAGGAAAAGCGCCTCAAATACCTCACCGACGAGAAGCGGATCAAGGCCGTCACCGTGCTCTTCAGCGACCTGGAAGGCCGCCTGCATCTGCTCGATTACGACAAGAAGTTTCTGCTCGGCTCTTACGAGAACCTCACCTTCGACGGTTCGTCGATTCGCGGCTTCACGGCGCAGAAAGAGAGCGATCTGCGCCTGGGCATCGACTGGAGCGCCTTCTACTGGGTGCCCGCCGACGTCTTCGGCAACGGCAAGGTGCTGGTCTTCGGCAACGTGATCGACAAGGACGGCAGCACCTATACCGGCGATATGCGCGGCGTTCTCAAGGCCTACTCCGACAAGCTCTACAAGGAGAAGAAATACACGCTCAACGCCGCCAGCGAAATCGAAGGCTTCCTCTTCGCGGGCAAAGACGCCGAGCGCAGGTTTCACGAGACCGGCAAATTCGACTTCATCAACACCGGCGGTTATTACCACGTGCTGCCGCTCGACCCGCTCCGTCAGTTCATCGACACGGCCGCCGAAGTGCAGCGCGCCATGGGCTTCCAGAACGAGAAGGACCACCCGGAAGTCGCGCCCAGCCAGTTCGAGATCAACTACGGCTACTGCTGAAGTGGTCGCCGCCGCCGATCAGATCCAGCTCTACAAGCTGCTCTGCCGTCAGATCGCAAACAACATGGGCTACACGGCCTGCTTCCTGCCCAAGCCCGTGGTCGGCGTGAACGGCAGCGGCATGCACACCAACGTGTCCATCTCCGAGGGCAAGACCAATCTGTTCTGGGATGCCAAAGGCCAGGAAATGCTCTCCAAGTTCGGATGGGATTTCCTCGATCGCATCCTCACCCACGCTCTCGACCTGTGCCTGGTCTTCAACTCCAGCGTGAATGCTTATCGCCGTCTCGATCCGCATTTTGAAGCGCCCAACCAGATTCGCGCTTCGGCGGTCGATCGCGGCGCCATGGTCCGCGTGCCCATCGGCAATCATCGCTCCATGCGCACTGAAGTCCGCGCGGTGGCCCCGGACGCCAACCCTTATCTCGCCTATTACGGCATCTTCAAGACCGGCATCGACGGTTCCATTGCCAAGGATGCTAATCTGCGCGCCGGCGGCCGCTACCTGCCCGATAACATGCAGGAGGCCATCGACGACTTCAAGGATTCCAAGTGGATCGGCGAAATCCTCGGCGCTGACGTTCAGGGCCGCTACGCCGACCTGAAGCAGGCCGCCGCCAACCGTTGCCCGCGCGAGCTGGGCACTTTCGTCAAAGCCCTCCGAGGTGCAGTTCCACCACGAGGTCTACAACCAGTCGCTCTGGAATATGTTCTAAACCGCGCTGCAAGAAATACGAAAGCCCGGCCTTCCTTGCGGAACGCCGGGCTTTTTGCTTTCGCAGCCTGCGAAATTCCGCCCATCCGTCATTGCGTCACAAAGTGCGCAGCGGCGGCATGCTTCTGCTCGCGCCACACGTAGCCTTCCTTCGATGGCATTCGGACTTGTAGATCGTCGATCTCCTGCCCTGGGGCAAGTTTCACGGTTATCTCGGCGCCCGTCCCTTTTTTCTCGAACAGGATGTCTGCCCTGACAACGCCATGGCTGCTTCTGATGGGCCAGTTACGCGCTTCCACGCCTTTCCAGCTATCAGGAATTCTGGGAATGATCAGGGCCTGTCGCAGTGCCGAATCATCGACGCCCAGCACCAGTCTGGATATTTTCAAAGGTTCCGACACATTCACCAAATTCAAGGCGCCGCAGCCCTCGTCCAAGGGGATTTTCCCAACCGCTTCCGGCGGATACATTCGCTCGTAAAAGTAATACGGCGAATCCCGGTGCAGCGTGTATTCGGGCACAGGTTTGTACGTGGCATCCGCGAGCCAGGAGAGGCCCTTGTCCGCCATACCGAGCTTATCGAAGAGAAGCATGGTCTGCAGCGCGTAGCCCTGCCCATACGCCGGACTCGTATTCAACCCTGCGCGAAAAACATCGAACTGACTCCAGAATCCGTAACGGTCGAACTCTTCTTTGCGCAGAGGATTTTGATAAAGCCGCTGAAACGTCTTTTCGCTGTGTTGTATCCCTGGCCAGGATGACGCCAATGGCTGCAGTCCCAAAACATCCGCGTACATGGCCGCAACGCCATTGAGACCGCCAAATCCAAGGTTGGCCCCGCCGGAAAGAAGCTCAGGATCCGGCTTAAGCGTTGCGGGATCGATGCACCAGATCCAGGAACCATCTTTGTCGACAAGGTACTTCTCCATGCCGTCCATCACCTTGCCGGCCAGGCGCCGATACTCCAGCGCCAGGCCGCCGCTGCCGGATTCTTGCGCCAGGTTGGCAGTCGCGAAGAGCGCGAGCACCGTGAGATAGTTCTGGACTACGTTGTAACATTCGTCTTGCAGACGGGGACCATAGCCACAGCCAAATTCGCCGGTACCAGCAATTAAAGGCCGGTTCTGCAAGCGAAACTTGAAGTAATTTACGGGCGATGCGTCCTGAAGCAGAAACGCATGGATACGCTTCCTGGTGGGATTCCCCGCAGGCAATCGCTCCCACAGCGACACCATGCCGATGACGATCGACGCTGTACCGTCGACCTCCGAGCCCACCCCAGGTTCCGATCCCTTGAAAGACTCCGGAAAAGCGTAAAAGCCTTCCTTATTCTTCTGGACCAGGTTCATAAGGCATTCGGCAAGGAGCGCGGCGTGCTGGTAGTATCCGCGCATCACGAGCTCGCGCATGAAGGTTCCCCCGTCGCGGCTCCACATGGTGCCAGTCCAAGGCCGTCCATCAACGGAAGCACTCACAAATCCGGCCGGAAGACCGTTGCCGGCCACTGCCACGAAGTTCTTATCGAGCACCCCCTGGAACGACGCTTCCAGCTCCCGGCTAAATAGGTCGGCAGAGGGGGAGCCGAAGAATCGAAGCGAAACCGGCTGGTCGTCTTCGAGGTGTATGGAAGACGCGGCCGGTCCCGGCTTTCCGGCCGCAGGCGCTGATGGCGTTATAACCGCCGCAACCAGTATGCACAAAAATGGACACAAACGTCGCACTCTCAGAACCCGGGCGACCACTCCGAGGAAATTTCGACGTTTTACCACTTTCAGTCTCCTTGCTCGATCAGGAATGAACGGCGTATTTCCTTGGGCACGCAATCTTCGTCATCGCGACACAACGGTTTGCCGCGTGCAATGAACGCAGACGAAACCTCGCTTCTACGCAAATTGAGGAGCGGCCTCAACATCTGCCATCGCCTAGCGAACGCAAATGAGAACTCGTCCGAGACGTACTTCTGACAGCGAATCAAGCCCCTGGACATGGCAAGGCCAGTGTACTCCGGTACCTAGTGGTGCCCCGGGGCAAGATCGCAGAAGGCCATGGCGGGGCCACTGCTCTTACGCCCTTGCGCGATGTTATTGCGCAACGATAGGGCATCCCCCTCGTAGGTGCCTGGACTCAGGTCGGTTACCAGCCTTCAATTCCAAAGGAGAGTTATACCATCCGGTGGACCGGCTATTGTTCAAATTTTAACCGGCAGCCGTGAATTGAGGTGTGTAATGCCTTTTAGACAACGCTTTGCAGTGAAACTGGATGCTGTGGATTCTGCGTACTGGAGCACAATGGCAGGAGTTGCAGCCAGACTGACTGTTGGTGGGAAGAAGCCTGGGAACGCGGGCGGGGCTGAGATTGCGCCGCCACAAAAACCCCCTCGTACTGCCCAAGACAAAAGAAGGGTAACGCATGTTAGTTACGCGGCGAGTTGTATATTATGGAGCGATCTCCCTCGCGACGTTCGTAGTGCTGTGCGCAGCGATTGTCAAGACACTAGGAATCTCGCCCTGGGGGAGAATGGTCGTTGCGCCCGCAAGTCTGGATGGAACCGTTACAATTTCGATGTCAACCGACAACACGCTAACTTTCATCACGTGTGCGCCCTATCACCCTGCGCTCCTACGCCGACTCTTTCACTCAATCCTCTCTTGCGCCTTCGTGGTGCAGCACCGTGGGGCGACACCCAATGCTGTTGCCCATGCAGGCAACGCTCATATCGAATTCCAGGACGACCTGCTGAGCGTTGTTTTTGCTGATTCTTCGCGATTTGTGTTTACTACTGCGCCGACGGGATATATACCCCCGGGGGGAGGCGAAGTGGACTATTCAATTGGCCTCGCGACCTACCGCGTGACTGGACTTGATACTCACGCTGATTTTGTCACGTCACGGGGCTGGATGAAGCGCGGATGCGGTCTCTAGGAGTGAACGTATCGCCAAGAGTTAACCTGCCCTCTGGGGCAGTGGCTCAGCCTGGAGTTATGGTGTCAATCCAAACCAAAAGGAGAGCAACATGCTGGTAAAGGGGAAACTTAGAGCTTTTGCAACAGCAGTTCTGTTTGCGGCAACGTGTGCCGCTGCAGCCCTCGCTTGCGCCTCGGGGGGGCCGGGGAGTGAGTCGTGCTCGCTCACGGGTGGGGTCGGATGCTCTGTTACCTGCTCGGCCGGATATTACGCGTGCTGCAATTGGGATGGCGGCATCGGGTCGTGCTTTTGCGCCAGCAAATGAATGTCACTCTGGGGTGTTCTAATTCGATGGCTGGCGGCGAGCCGGCAGCCATCGAAGACATAGGAAATTACGGGGGTGAAACTTGAGGCGGCGGCCGACGCTGGGACAGGTCACGCATATCTTGATGATCGTAACGCTTTGTATTGCGTTATGGAAATTATTAATTCACAATGATAAGAGACCATTCACCTACAAAATCGGCGACCACATAGCTCGCACTATCTGGCGGACCATGCCGGACGCGAAGCGGACCGTGGTAATTGTCGACCGCGCCGAATGTCCTTTCTGCAGGGCGAGCATGCCGTTTTATGCTGAACTGGTTCGCGCCGCTGCAGATGCTGGCGTGGAGGTTGTGAGTGTGACACCAGATGACAAGGTCACGAATCAGCGTTATCTTGACGCGAATTCTGTACATGTGGACCGGATCGTCCAGCTCAAAGATACGCCGCTCAGGGTGTCCGCAACCCCGACCCTCGTTGTTCTGGACCAGGACAAGACGGTCCTCGGTGGGTGGGTGGGCGAGCTTTCTTCGGAGGATGAGGACATCGTACTGCACTTGGTCCGCTCAGGATCCCTTTGATGGGCTCAGAACCTGTTCCAATAATTATTGAAGGAGCCGGATTATGAGGCAAATAGCGCTAGCGCGTTTCGTTGCAGCAATCACGGCGGTTGGAGCCCTTTCGCCGAGCATTTCGACCGCGCAGCAGCCGCAGCAGGCAAAGTCATTGCAGTTTGAAGTGGCTAGCATCAGGCCGGGCAACCCGCGACTGGGAGTTTCTTCGTGGTCCTCTACCGGTCCGCCTGGGGGGCGGTTTCTGATCGTGAATATGCCTTTAAGGCAGTGGGTAGAGATGGGGCTTTCCGTTAGGGATTATGCTCTGAAGGCGCCGTCGTGGCTCGACACGTCCAAGTTTGACCTGGACGCAAGACTACCTGCTGGCACGGTGGTCGATCACAAAAATACAGCCGAAATGATGAGATCGCTCTTGGTAGAGCGATTTGGATTGAAATGGCACGACAAACTCCAGAACGTGTCCGGCTATGAGCTGGTGACCGACAAAGAAGTCTTGGTCAAGCCCGCGGGCCCCCTGGAACGACTGCGAGGTCGTGGGTCGAGCTCCGGCCCTGCGTCGATTGGTGGCACGAATATGTCGATGCCAGAATTTGCGGAGGCGCTGGGAGAGGCACTAGGAAGGCCCGTGGTAGACGCGACGCACCTTTCCGGTGGATTCGATATTAGCTTGAAGTGGCGTCCATTTGACGATGCTGCGGTGGCCGAGGCGAAGCAACATGGGATGGATGACGCAGATAACCTTCCTTCAATCTTCACCGCAGTGCGGGAGCAGTTGGGGCTGCGGCTTCAGAGCGCAAAGATCCCATCGAAGGTCATCGTCGTGGACTACATTAATCGCCATCCTACCGAGAACTGATGTTCTCGTTGTTGGCCAAATTGAACCGGGTGCCGCATCCTCTCTGCGGTTTTTTGTAGAAAGGATGGGAAACCACGAACCTCAATCAGCCGTGCTCGCACCGCTTACTGCCGCACTGCCCAGGCCAAACCGTCGGGTTCGCCCACATCAATATGCCCGGTGACTTTCATGGATTTCAGATCCACGATGGCGATGTAGTTATCAGGAGAGCAGGCGACGAAAGCGCGATTGCCGACCGGGTCCATGAGGATGCCGGCTGCGCCATGGCCAATGGGTACGCGCTGGATTTCCTTCCTCGATGCCGCGTCATAGACGAACAGATCGCCGATGCCCAGGCTGGTGATGAAGACGCGCCGGCCGTCGGGTGTGAATTTGAGGCGATTGGCGCCAAAGATTCCAGCCTTCAGCGTAGCCGTCACTTTCTTGTCGGCCAAATCGATGATGGAGATTGTGCCGTCCTGCGCATTGGCCGTCCACAACTCACGGCCGTCGGGCGAGACATCGAAGCCCTCGTCACCCTTGCCCACAGGAACAACCGTCTCATTCCAGTCCATGCGCGCGCCCTGCGGCGGCGGAGGCATTCCTCCCGGCGGCATCCCTCCCGGGCCCATTCCTGGCGGCGGCGTGCATCCCTGGAGGAGGTCCCATGGGAGGCAGCTTAACCAGTTCCAGGATGCTGACCGTGCCGGAGCTGACGTTGGTGGTGTAAATCGTCTTTTCGTCGGGCGCCACGTAAATCATGTGCGTGCGGTTCTGGCCCGTTCCCATGATCCAGTCGATTTTCCCGGTTGCCGGATCGTAGCGGGCGATGGCCTTTGCGCCTTCGGCGGTAAACCACACTTTGCCGCCGACAAAAGCCAATCCGTGGGGTCCGTTCAACGCTCCGGTGTCGATACTCGGCAGCGCCTTTTGAGCTACCAGGTCAATGACGGAAAGCTCGTGATAGCGCCCGCCGCCGTAGATCGAGGCGTAAGCCGTTTTGCCATCCGCGGAGGCGATCACCTCGTGCGGGTCAGGACCGACGGGGGCTCGGGCGATGATCTGCAGATTACCGGGATCCACGATGTCGAGCGTGTGGTCACGCTTGGAGAGCGCCAGCAACGACCGCTGCGGCGTTGCCTGGGCTGCGGCAAAATCGACAGCCAGAAACAACCCGGCCAGCACCGCGGCTGCCGGAAGAAGATGGCCCCTTCTGAATCGCAGCATCTTGTCTCTCCTTAATCAGCTCCCCATGGGAGGTTGGCTCCTGCGCAGGCTGTGGGGTTTGGGGAAGCGAATCATCCCCGGCTTGAGTGCATAAGGAAATAGGCGCCTACCGCGCCGCTACACCGGCTTCGATCTCTTCGGTCAGCGCGTCGGCTGCGTCCAGGCAGTTGCCCCGGTTCACGTCAAGATGCGTCACCAGGCGAACGGCGTCTTTGCTGAAGGCGCTGGCCAGCACGCCGCGCGCCTTCAGCCGGGATACGAGTTCCGGCGCGGTAAGGCCGCCCCTCAATTTGTCGGTGACGAGGCGGAAGATCACGATGTTGGTCTCGACCGATTTCAGGTTGACCGAGACGCCTTCGATGTTGGCCAGCGCCTCGGCCAGCAGACGCGCATTGGCGTGGTCCTCCTGGAGCCGCAGCGGCCCCTGCTCCAGCGCCAGCAACCCGGCCGCCGCCAGCACGCCCGCCTGCCTCATGCCGCCGCCCAGCGCCTTGCGATAAATCCTCGCCCGCGCCATCAGCTCCGCCGATCCCACCAGCATCGACCCAACCGGCGCGCCCAGTCCCTTCGACAGGCAGAACATCACGGTATCGAACCCGCGCGTCAGCGTTTTCACATCCACGCCCAGCGCCACCGCAGCATTGAAGATGCGCGCCCCATCGCAGTGCAGCGGCAACTTCCGATCTCTCGCCCCGCCCCAAATCTCCTCCAAAATTATCGAGTGCGCGAGCAGCGCCCGCCGGCCAGGTTGTGGGTGTTTTCAATTTCAATGAGGCCGGTGGCTGCGCGCAGGTTTCCCGTGGGCTGGATGAACGGCTCAATGTGTTTCCAGGTCAGAATTCCGCCTTCGGCCGGAACCGCGCGAATCAGGCAGCCGGAGAAGACGGCCGTGGTCGCCATCTCCCAATCCAGAATGTGCGCCCGCGACTCGGCGATTACTTCCTGGCCGGGCTGCGTGTGCAGGCGGATGGCGATCTGGTTTCCCATGGTGCCGGTAGGCACAAACAGCGCCGCCTCGCGGCCGAAAGTCTCCGCCGCGCGCTTCTCGAGCAGGTTGACGGTGGGGTCCTCGCCATAAACGTCATCGCCCACCTCGGCGGCAGCCATGGCCGCGCGCATGATCTCGCTGGGCCGGGTTACGGTGTCGGAACGTAGATCGATGATCTTCAAATCAGCTCCTGTTCCGCAGGTCTCAGCGATCAGATGTCAGTTTCAGCCGTTGATCACCCGGGAGTGGTAATCTTGCTGTCTCGGTCCCTGTTCCACTCGGTCCCTCGTCCCTGTCTTTAAGGAATCTGCGCCATCGGCAATTCCATAATCGGCAGTCCGCTTTCCGTTGGTCACCGCGATCGCCCACAAGCCATGGAAATTGGCGCGCAGTCCGGGTTGCTGTTTCAGCAGCAGGCTCAGGACACTGGTAGCTTCTGTGCGCTGCGCCGCCGGATCGGTCACGCCCGTGGACTCGTATACCACGCCCAGGTCCGGCTGGCGCAGCGAGGGGTCAAGAATCACCATGTCCACCTTCCAGGTGCGGTCGCCCTGGGTGAGCGAAAGCGGAAACGACCTCTGCGGCGAGGGGTCGATCTGCTCCTGCTCCTGGTTCAGCTTGTCCAGATTCGGCGAGGTGAGGTAGTCGACCGGAACCAGCAGGTAGCGCGCGGCGTCGTAGCTGTACCAGGCGCTCCATGGATCGCCGTGCGCCAGCGCGCGGGCCTGCGTCCAGTACCACACACCGTCGTGCCCATCGAAGATGCCTTGGTGCGCTGCCAGACCGGCCAGCTTCCATCCCTGCGCCCACCTGCGCAGCCCCGTCCCAGGCCAGAATCATACCCAGTTGCCCGGCCAGAGGCGCACCCGTCGCATCGGCCAGCACCACGCCGTATTTGCCGGGGGGCAGCGCGCGCATATTGATGGTCACATCGATGGCGCCGCTCTTATCCGCGCAGAAAAACTCCGTGTCGGCGGGCGCTGTCTGCATCGAAGCATCGAGCAGATACAGATTCCTCACCTGCATTCTGCCGCCGGCCAGGAGCGGGCGCCGTAGTTTGCGCAGCTCCGCGAATCCCGTTCCAGTCCCCGGCTTCAGCCGGCAGCAGCGCGGCTTGCAGCGTGCCATAATCCTGCTGGGCGATGGCTGCGGAAAGGTGCAGCGCCACTGCCGACAGCAGGTCGCGATCCTGCGCGGACATTTCAGCCTGTGTGGTGCAGGTTGCCGCCACGCTGACAAACGGCGCGGCAAGCAGCGCCGCGGCCGCAAGAAACTTGCAGACAAGGCCCGTTTTGGGGCTCATGTTCGGGGGGTTCCTCTCTGCCCGGCGGACACAAATGGCGAGCGTCCGTGGGCCACTGCTAGTCTAGTACAGTGAAGCGGCAGTCCGGTTGTTTGCGCTGCACTTCGGGCAGCGCTGCAGAGCCCCGGAGCCCAAGGCCATGGAAAACCTCAAAACCACACCTCGCGAGCTGTTCCTGCCCAGTACCAATCCGAGGACCAATCCGATCTCCCAGGGCACCCGCTGGAAAGCCCTGTGGATGGCCTGCCCGCTGGCCTGCGCGGCCTTCCTGATTCTATGGACGTGCGTCAGCCCCAACTTGCTGCATGGGCAGACTGCGGTTGCGCCGAAGACTGCCCACAAGGAAAAACCGGCAGCCCATGCGGCAACAGTTCATGCGGCGACGGCTCAGGCCGCAACCACCCGCACAGGGACGACGCACAGGACAGTGCACCGGCGCGCCACGGCGCGGCGGGCAGCTTTGCATCCTGCCAAGGCGGCTGCGGCCACTCCCGCTGCGCCGCCCAGGCCCGCATGGCCTGCCGAACAGCCGGCCAATCCGGCCAAGGTCACCTGGGACAGCCACGGCCTCGCGATTGAAGCCTCCAATTCCAGCCTCGACCAGATTCTGCACGACGTGGCCGCCGAAACCGGCGTGAAGCTGCAAGGACTGGACCAGGATGAGCGAATCTTCGGCAACTACGGGCCGGGGCCGGCGCGCGAGGTGCTTTCCCGGCTGCTCGACGGCTCCGGCTATGACTTGCTGATGATTGGCGGGCAGGGCGACGAGCCGCCCCAGCAGCTCATCTTGAGCAAGAGCGCTGGCCCGCAGCCGGCCAATAATGTCCAGACCGGCAACCGCAACCAGGAAAACGATGCGGACGAGCCACCGCTGCAGCCCGGTGACACTCCGATGCCGGTGCGCGATCAGTTTGGAGGCGCCGGGCCGCCCAACCGCACTGCCCAGGAAATTCAACAGGAAATGCTCCTGCGCGAACAGCAGAATGAGCAGCCGCGAGAACCAGAGCAGCAGAATAATCCGCAATTCTAAGAAGCCGCAGCAGTTGGCGGCAGCACGGATCCCGCAGAAGGCTTCGCGGCCTGACCGACCGCGGTCCGGTGGGTGTCAGCAGGTTAGCCGGATCAGGCTGGCGCGGTCAGGAGACCTGCGCCATCTCCGGGCTTGCTTCGGTGGGTGTTTTCACGGTGGTTCGCGGCCGCATCAGGGCAAAAGCTACGCGCAAAACCCCATATGCCGCAAATATTCCAAATGCCAGCGCAGCAATGGACGCGCAAATTAACATGCCCAGGTTCAATAAATCTGTCATTCAGTCCTGCCTTGATCGATTGCCTGACGAGCCCAACCAGCCGCTACCACTGCGGCCCGTCGGGGAAATACTCCAGCGGCCTCGCATTACAATGATGCGATTGTCGCAGAAATTGCTGCTGCATTGACCCTGCTTTCTATTGACCAATAGAATACCTCAAGAGAGTTTTTCCCGACGGTGACTTTCGTAACAGGGCAGTTCTGCCCCCCAACCGCCTCTCACCGCCCACCGCTTTCTGATTGCCTATCATGCCCATCGACTCACATTTCGGTGCGCGGGGCGCGCCAGCATAACTTGCGCGATATCAACGTGCGCATTCCCCGCAACGCGCTCACAGTCGTGACCGGCCTGTCCGGATCGGGCAAGAGCTCGCTGGCCTTCGATACCATCTACGCCGAGGGCCAGCGCCGCTACGTGGAGACGCTCTCTGCCTACGCCCGCCAGTTTCTCGACCAGATCGAGCGGCCGGATGTGGACTCGATCGAGGGGCTGAGCCCGGCCATTTCCATTGAGCAGAAGACCACCAGCCGCAGCCCGCGTTCAACCGTCGGCACCATCACCGAGATCTACGACTATCTGCGCCTGCTCTATGCCAGCGTGGGCACGCCGCACTGCCCCAATTGCGGCCGTCCCATCGCCCGCCAGACGGCGGAGCAGATCGTCGCAGCGGGTTCTGGAATTGGGCCGCGGCCAATCGGGCAGCGGCGAACGCGTCACGGTGATGGCGCCGGTGGTCCGAGGCCGCAAGGGAGAGTTTAAGGAATTGCTGGATGAGATTGACCAGCAAGGGTTTCGCGCCCGCGTCGACGGCGAGATGCGCGACTTCTCCGAGCCGGTTCTGCTCGACCGCCGCAAGAACCACACCATCGAGGCCGTCATCGACCGTGTGCTGCTGAAACGCGGGACTGAAGTCGGGCGCCCCACTCTGACCGCGGCCCTTGGTGGCCAGGGTGGGCAACGAGCCTCAACCGGCATCCTCTACTGCGAAACCCTCCGTCGAAAAGCGGCTGGAGCAGGCCGTCTCCAAGGCCCTGCAGATGGCCAACGGGCTGGTGCTGGTGGCTCTCAACGATGGCACCGAGCAACTGTTTTCCTCTTCCATGGCCTGTCCGGATTGCGGCCTGGATGTGCCCAAGCTGGAGCCGCGCAGCTTCTCGTTCAACTCCACCTTCGGCGCCTGCCCGGAGTGCCACGGCCTGGGCTCGCTTTACGACTTCGACCCGGCCAAGGTGATCACCGACTGGTCCAAGCCGCTGCTCGACGGCGGGCTGGGGCCGGGTTCGTCGTCGCAATACCTTCTGCGCCTGCTGCACGTGGCCGCCGACCGGTACAAGATCGATCTCAAGACGCCGTTTGAGGATCTGCCGCCCAAACAGCAGCACATCCTGGTCTATGGGCCGCCCAAGGGCGAAGCGCCGCGCACCGGCTTCCACGGCATCCTCGCCTTCCTGCGCGACACGCTCGATGAAGCGCGCAGCCAGGACGCGCGCGAGTACATGATGAATTACATGTCGGCGACGCCCTGCCCGGTATGCCGCGGCAAGCGCCTGCGCCCGGAGTCGCTGGCCGTCAAAATCGGCGGGCTCTCCATCGCCGACTTCACTGCCCTGCCGCTCAACCGCGCGCTCTCGGCGGCCATCAATCTCCAGTTCACCCAGCGCGAAGCCCTGGTGGCCGAGCGCATCCGCCACGAAATCGTCGAGCGGCTCGAATTTCTCTGCGCCGTCGGCCTCACCTACCTTTCGCTCGATCGCAACGCCGCCACGCTCTCCGGCGGCGAAGGCCAGCGCATCCGGCTGGCTACGCAGATCGGCTCGCGGCTGCGCGGCGTGCTCTACGTGCTCGACGAGCCCTCCATCGGCCTGCACCAGCGCGACAACAACCGCCTGATCGAAGCGCTGGAGCGGCTGCGCGACCTGGGCAACACCGTGCTGGTCGTCGAGCACGACGAAGACACCATCCGCCACGCCGACTATGTGCTCGACCTCGGCCCCGGCGCCGGGCGGCTGGGCGGCAACGTGATCGCCGAAGGCACGCCGGACCAGATCATGGCCATGCCCCGATTCCCTCACCGGCCAGTACCTGAGCGGCGCGGCCAGCATGATCCAGCGCGATAAGCCGCGCCCGCTCACCGGCAAATGGCTCACCGTGACCGGCGCGCGCGAGCACAACCTGCAGGACGTGAATATCCGCATCCCACTAGGCGTGATGACGGTGGTGACCGGCGTGAGCGGCAGCGGCAAAAGCACGCTGATCAACGACATTCTCTACCGCTCGCTGGCCAAGAGCATCTACGGCTCACGCGAGGAGCCCGGCGCGCACGAGTCGCTCACCGGCGCCGAGCAGATCGACAAGGTGGTCCGCATCGATCAGTCGCCCATCGGCCGCACGCCGCGCTCCAATCCGGCCACGTACACGCAGGTCTTTTCGCCCATCCGCGATCTGTTCGCCATGCTGCCCGAGTCGCGCGAGCGCGGCTACAAGCCCGGCCGCTTCAGCTTCAACGTCTCCGGCGGCCGCTGCGAGACCTGCCAGGGCGACGGCCAGCGCCGCATTGAAATGAACTTCATGCCCGATGTCTACGTGCAATGCGAGGTCTGCAACGGCCGCCGCTACAACCAGGAGACCCTGGCGGTAAAGTTCCACGGCCACTCCATCGCCGACATTCTCGACCTCACCATCGAAGACGCGCTGCCGCTGCTCAAGGACGTGCCCCAGGTGCGCCAGAAGCTGCAGACGCTGGTGGACGTGGGCCTGGGCTACGTGCACCTGGGCCAGAGCGCGACCACGCTCTCCGGCGGCGAGGCGCAGCGCATGAAGCTGGCCCGCGAGCTCTCCAAGCGCCAGACCGGCCGCACCCTCTACCTGCTCGACGAGCCAACCACCGGACTGCACTTCGACGACGTGCGCAAGCTGCTGGAAGTGCTGCACCGGTTGACGGACCTGGGCAACTCGGTCATCATCATCGAACACAACCTCGATGTGATTCGCAACGCCGATTGGGTGATTGACTTAGGGCCGGAGGGCGGCGAAGATGGAGGGCGCATCGTGGGCCAGGGACGGCCGGCAAAAATTGCCGCAACTCCCGAGTCCTACACCGGCCAGTTTCTGCGGCGCTACTACACCTCGAGCGGTGGCCGGCTGACGGAAGACGTTGGCGAGGAAGAGACTTCAGCAGGCACTGAAACGAGCGTTGCGGATCCGGTAGAGCCGTCGCGCACCAGAACCAAGAAAACGGGGAGCAGCGGAGCCGCCAGCTCCCGGAAGAAAAAGACAGGACGCCCATGACGAGCTTGCCTGAAGACCGCGATCCCTGGAACCACCCGGAAGAAACCGCTGCCCAGCCGCCTTCCGGCGGCGACTGGATACCGCCCGCCGTGAGCGCGCCCACCAACGGCGCCTACGCACCCTGGGGTTCCGCCGCGGCGCAGACGCCTTTGCCGGTCGCAGAGCCGCCACTCCCAGAGTTGCCGATCCCGGAATTGCCGCGCCCTGAGCTGCCCCGCGCCGAAGCGCCAAATTTTGCTCAGTTCGAACCCCCTCCGCCGCCGCCCGCACGCATTCCCAACTTCGGCCATCTGTGCATCCTGGTCTTGCTGCTGCTGGTCGGCCTGCTGTGCACCAGCGTGATCGTGGGCCTTGCCTTGCACCGTCACCTCTTTGGGGTTTCCACCAAACTGCAGGCCATTACCAACATTCACTACACGCTGGGCAGCGAGGCTCTGCTCTATCTATTCACCCTGCTCGCGTGCCTGATCGTGTTCCCGCTGATGTGGCATAAAAGTTTCTTTGCGGGAGTGCAGTGGAACGCGACCATCGCGCTGCGTCTGCGATGGCGCCTGTTGAGCGCCGCCGGCGTGTGTTTTCTGTTCGCCTTTCTCGACAGCGTTCTCGTCCCCGGTCCCTCCAACGCGCCCATCGACCAGATTTTCCGGCAACCCGGCGCCGCCTGGCTGCTGTTCGGCTTCGGCATTACCTTTGCGCCATTTTTTGAGGAGATGTTCTTCCGCGGCTTTCTGCTGCCGGCTCTCTGCACCGCTTACGACTGGACGGCGGAACGCACGCAGCACCGGCCGCGCCTGCCGCTCGCCGCAAACGGCCATCCGCAATGGACCATGCCCGCGATGGTTGTAGGCGCGGTTCTCACCAGCATTCCCTTCGCAGCCCTGCATGCGCAGCAGACCGGCTACTCGTGGGGGCCGTTTGTGCTCCTGGTCGGAGTCAGCATCGTGCTCTGCGCCATCCGCCTCAGCACGCGGTCGCTGGCCTCCAGCGTCCTCGTCCACTCCAGCTACAACTTCATGCTCTTTGTCTTCATGATGATCGGGACCCACGGGTTCAGGCACCTGGGAAAAATGTGAGAAGCAGCGAGTCAGCCGGTCGGCAAGCCAGCGCAGACTTGCTGACCGGCTGACTCGCTGACTCGCTCCGCTACAATCATCCTGATGCCTGCCCCAACCTACGCCCAGCAACTTCTTTCGCTGCTTGCCCGCACCAGCTTCCGGCTTGGCCAGTTCAAGCTCTCCTCCGGAGGCACCAGCGACTACTACATCGACTGCCGCACCACTACGCTGCATGCCGAGGGCGGCCGGCTCGCCGGCCACGCCATCCTGGAGCTGCTGCAAATGAATGGGATTGAAGCCGAGGCCGTGGGCGGGCTGACCATGGGCGCCGATCCCATCGTCTCGAACGTCGCCACCGCCAGCGCTTGGCGCGCACAATCAAACCCCGCAGCACCGCTGCTGCACGGCTTTCTGGTGCGCAAGGCCGAGAAGGCCCACGGTACCGGGCGCCGCATTGAAGGATTCTGCCGCGAAGGCGCGCGCGTGGTAATTGTCGATGACGTGTGCACCACCGGCGCTTCCACCATCAACGCCATTGAAGCCGCCCAGGAAGCGGGCATGAAGGTCGCGGCGGTGGTGTGCATCGTGGAACGCGAAGAGGCCAACGGCCGTCCTGCGGTAGAGGCTGCCGCGCAAGGCGCGCCGTTCCTGCGGCTGTTCACGGCCAATGAAGTCCGCGCCGAGCATATTCAGCAGCGACAATAATGCGCATCCTCCGCAGAACGCGCATAAAAACGCCGGAGCGGCCGACTGCTCGACTCCGGCGCAAATTGATTTCCCCGAGTTAATCCAGAAGGTCCACATAGTGCGCCAGCAGCACCACCTGGCCGTTGGCGGGATTCTTCAGCAGAAGCCCTACCACGCGCACGTTATTTGTGGAGCTCAGGTCCGTCAGCGTGCTCAAACCGTCGCGGAAGCTGGTCCTGTCGGTCACATAAACCGTGACTGGCGTTGGAATCAGGACTCCCGCAAACCCGTTGACCTGAAGGGTGAAAGTGCCCTGCCCTGCATCGATGTTGCTGGCCACGCCGTTGAAGCCCCAGTGGCGCAACACCACCCGCTTGACGGTCACCGCGCTGGCGCTGGCTGCGCCGCTGGCCGGTCCACCGATTGATACATCCTGTCCCGCCACCAGCGAGCTCGAGTTGAACAGGAACGTGGTCAGCGGATTGTGCCAGTTGTAGATGAAGAAATTCTCGTTCCCGGAAAGATTCACCTGGGCAAGCTGCCCCAGTGTAAGACCGGTGCTGGTGGGCAGCAATCCCCGCACGTACAGATCGAAGCTGGTAGCCGCACCGGTTGACGGCGTTACATACGTTACCTGACCGCGCGCATAGAACCCATTCTGCGACAGAATTCCCACCGTATCGGCGTCGAGCGTCTGGTCGGCATGATCGAGAGCCCCGCTCACTTCCACGATGCTGTTGCCCGGGGAGAGACTGTTGATGGTCTCGCTGTTTTCCCACTCCGTCTGCCCGTTCACATCGATCGTGAAATTCTCACCGTGCGGTCCCTGGACCACGAACGTCTGCGCGTTCGCGTCTACACTCACCACGCTGGCAATAAAGCAGTCGATGTAAGCGCCAGGATCGGAGTTCTTGACTGCGCTTACGTTGAACGTGGGGTTCACAACTCCCGTAAAATTCCCGTTACTATCCACGGCCAGGGATTTACGCAGATCGAAATCGATGCGCACGCCGGCCGGCGAGTCCGCCTTCACCACGACCAGCGGATTGGTCAGAGTCTCGGTGACACTGACGGTTCCGTTGGCCGCACCGGTAAAGGTCGCATCCTGGGTTTGAATGGTCGGCGCACCGCCGCCGCTGGTATTCAGGAACCCGAGCACACCGTTGGTCGAATTCAGCGTGATGGTCACGCTCGTGTAAGTGGCTGCGGGTATGTCGTTCATGTCGACGAGGGCCTGGAGTCCGTTGAAGCGAGCGAAATCGACTGTCGGCGAGCCGCTGATGAGTGGCACGGTGTTGCCGTTCGTATCCGTGGCCGTGATGCTTTCCAACTGCACATTGAACGAAAGGACGCTGGCCACGGGCGCATCCGTGCCCACTACAAACGCGGAGCCGGTTGCGCTGGAAGCGGTTGAGGTGTCAACGACATTGCTGCTGCAGCCTGCCAGAAGGGCGGCAGCCGCCAGCAAAGGCAGAGTCAAAATGCGAATTCTCAAGGGGCTGTTAATCATCGAGGCCATCCTTTCCCGCGTCTCTCCGCGGCTTCCGCTGAACGCACACTGAGCCGGCAATCTTGATGCCTCTCAACCAGGAACACACCACCGCACGAGCGCTCCAGACAACGCGCGCCATCGAGGACACTTCCGCCCGTACGCATCCGCGAGAAATCCCCGCACTGTGCCGCAATCAAGCGGAACAGAAGCTACGCATCAGGTTTGTTCAGATCTGCAGTCAGAAATTGAAGGTGCATTTGCTCCCTTGCGCATGCGCGCACCGAAGCAACGCTGAAGCACAGCAGCAACCGTGCCTTTTTCGCTGTCTCACGGCCGGGTGCCGATAATGGGAACACAACCCGATGCGAGAAAGTTGCGTGCGGACGCAAAATTTTTCACGAGGTGGAAGGGGAGCTCAATAAACCTCTGGTCGGTAACCCTCCGGCACCGGCGCATGCTTGAGCAAACCAAGCTCGCCGGCCAGCCTCTCCAGCCGCACGCGCGTGGCCGGGGTGGGTGGCACCAGGGGCAAGCGAAGGTGGTCGGTGCAGAAGCCCATCAGGCTCAGCACCGTCTTCACCGGGGCGGGATTCGACTCCCAGAAGTTGGCTTCAAAGAGCCTGGCGTAGCGCCGCTCCAGCTCGCGCGCCTCAGTCCAGTTGTTGCTCAGCGCATCGCGCACCATGCGCGTGACTTCAGCCGGAGCCTCGTTGGAGGCCACGCTGATGAGCCCATGCGCACCCACGCCGATGGCCGCCAACGCCAGGTTGTCGTCGCCGGAGAAGATTTTGAAGCCGCGCGGCAGCGTGTGCGCCAGCTCGGCAAATTGCGTGAGCTTGCCGCTGGCTTCCTTGATGGCCTGAATATTTTTGGCAGCCGCGGCCAGGCGTACGACCGTCTCCGGCTCCAGGTTGGCCGCTGTGCGCCCGGGCACGTTGTATACGCAGACCGGCAGCGGATCGACCGCCCGCGCCAGCGCCAGAAAATGCTGAAACTGCCCTTCCTGCGTGGGCTTGTTGTAGTAGGGATTGGCCGAGAGCACGGCGCTCAAGCCGTGCACGCGCTTGAGCAGCGCAGCCTGCCGCAGCAGTGTTTTGGTGCAATTGTGCGTGCATCCGCCCCACACCGGAACGCGGCCCGCCGCCGCTTCAATCACGATGTGGACGACGCGCAGCCATTCCTCTTCTTCAAGCGTGGCGGCTTCGCCCGTGGACCCGCAGGCCACGATAAAGTCGATGCCCGACTCGATCTGCCAGTTCACCAGCGCATACAACGCCGGCTCGTCCACCGACCCATCCGCCCGAAAAGGAGTAACAATTGCCGTACCGCAGCCGATCGTTTCCATAACAGTGCAAGTTTATACGAGTGAGGCCGGGGTCAGGTACGTGGGCGGAGATAGGAAGGGATGTCACGCGAGCCTTGTGTGATGGCCAGCACATCGATGTGGTTGGGGTGGACCTGGTAAACGATCAGGTAAGTATCTACGGGCCAGAACAGCACCGATTTGTCCGTTATCTCCGCACGAGCGTGCCCAATCTGCGGATTGCGCCCGAGCGTTTCGCAGGCCTCGAGGAGTTTCTCGACCCAACGATCAGCAGCGTCGAGGTTGTCTTGAGCAATGTAGCTCCAAATCTCGTCGAGCTCAAGGAGCGCTCCACGGCTCAGATCATACCGGCTCATGCGATCTGTTTTCTCCGCTCTTGCGACCTGCGCCGAAAGTGTTCCCGAGCTGCCTCCGCAGTCACGGACTCGCCCCGGTCTACGGCGTCAATTCGCCTCTGAAGCTTGCGATTGAATTCGTCGAGTTGCGCGGCGCGGGATCGGTCATGGTCGTCGAGCAACCGCAGTGCCTCGCGGATCACCTCGCTCGCCGAGGTGTAGCGGCCGGACGCAACCTTGTCGGCGACAAATTTCTCCAGTTCGGGCGTGAGCGACACATTCATGGGGAAAATCTCCTGATTACAGACTGAATCCAATAACAGAGATTGTCAATGTTCGTTATTGGGACCCCATAATGATTCAACGTCCCAGGAGATGGAACTCGGGACCATGGAATCAATTTCTCGCAAGCTAAGGTGGTATTCAAGAGTCCAAAGATCGTCGCCGGCACGGAATATTTGCCGGAAGTTCTTGGATTTAGGCTCGGACGCTACAGCTGGTCGAAGATCTCGCGGAACTCCCACGCCCCGGATTTGCCTTGCAGCCATTCGGCGCCGCGCACCGCGCCCAGCGCAAAGCCACGGCGGCTGAAGGCGTCATGGCGCAGCTCCAGTTCGTCGTGCTCACTGACGGCGCGGACAATGTGCTCGCCCTTGGCGTCGCCTACGCGATGCGACTCAATCGGGATATCCGCACCGGGCTGGGCTGCAAGCATGATTTCCTTGAGCGTAAGCGCAGTGCCCGAGGGCGCGTCGAGTTTGGAAGTGTGGTGCGTCTCGTCGATGGAAAACTTGTAACCCTCGAGCCGGGCCAGCTCCGCCGTCAGCCGGAAGAGCTTCTGCACGCCGATGGAAAAATTGGTGCCGTAGAGCAGGCCGCCGCTGCGCTTGATGGCCAGCGCCTTCAGATCGGGCAGATTCCCATACCACCCGGTGGTGCCCACCACGATGTGGCCGCCCAAAGACAACACAGCGCGCATATTTTCAACCGCGGCTTCGGGAGCCGTGAAGTCAATCACCACGTCCACGCCGGCAAGCTGGGGCGCGGTCAGCGCCGAGGCGTGCTGGTTTTCGGTAATGTCGAGGGCGCGCACACCGTGTCCCCGCTCGCGCGCGACTTCGGCCACCAGACTTCCCGTCTTTCCCTTACCCAGTACGAGGATCAGCATGACTAGCTCCTGGCTGATTTGCGTTTGTGGCTTCCCACCCTTTCCGCAAAAAACGCGGAAAGGATGGGGCACCCAGATGGTACGAGCTGAAAGCTGATAGCTGAAAGCTAGGAGCGAGAAGCTAGAAGCTGCTTCCTCGCTTCCACGTCGAAAATCGCCGGGTCGGGCTCCTGGAAAAACGCTGCATGCAGCGAGCGCACCGCCTCTTCCGCGTCCTCTTCTTCGATCATGAAGCTCATGTTGATCTCGCTTGCCCCCTGCGAAATCATGCGCACGTTCACGTGGCGCACGGCGTTGAACACCTGGGCGGCGATGCCGTGCTGGCCGCGAATGTCCTCGCCTACCATGCACACCAGCGCCTTTTTGCCTTCGTACTTCACATCCGCCAGTTTGCTCAGGTCGGCGGCAATCAACGGCAACTGGGCATTCGAGTCCACGGTGAGCGAAACCGAAACTTCACTGGTTGAAACCATGTCCACCGGGCACTTGTGCTTGGCAAAGATTTCGAAGATTTGGCTAAGGTAGCCGTGAGTCATCAACATGCGGCTGGCCACCACGTCGATGATGCTCAGCTTCTTTTTGACCGCGATGCATTTGAACGGGCTCTTGCAATGCGGCGCCAGGGAGATGATGCGTGTGCCCTCGCAACTTGCGTTGCGGCTGTTCAGCACCAGCACCGGAATATTCTTCTTCACCGCCGGCAGAATGGTGGCCGGGTGCAGCACCTTGGCGCCGAAGTAAGCCAGCTCCGCGGCCTCTTCAAAACTGATCACCTTCACGCGCAGCGCGTCGGGGCAGATGCGCGGATCGGTGGTCATAATGCCGTCCACGTCGGTCCAGATCTCGATGGCTTCGGCGTGCAGCGCGCCACCCACCAGGGCGCCGGTAAAGTCCGATCCGCCGCGGCCCAAGGTGGTCGTCAATCCTGCTTCGTTGGAAGCAATGAAGCCGCCCATCACCGGCACTTTGCCTTCGCGCACAAGCGGAAGCAGTTTTTCCGGCGCCTTTTTGTCGATGACCTCGTCCTGAGGAATGGCCTTCTGAAACTGGGCGTCGGTGATGATAATCTCGCGCGCATCCACATACGCGGCGTTGATGCCCTGCTCACAGAAAGCAGCAGCGACGATGCGGCTGGAGAGCCGCTCGCCGAAGCTCACGATCAGGTCGGAGATGCGCGGCGTGAGTTCGAGGATGGCCGCCAGCCCGCGCAGAATCTCGTCGAGGGAATCGAATTTCTGGTCGACGAGCTCGATCAGAGCTGCACGGCCGGCCTGGTCTTTCATGAGCGCTGCGGCGGTATCGCGATGGCGCGAGCGCAGCCGCGAGCTGATGGCCAGCGCGCCGGCGCGGTCGCCCTGTGCCGCCGCCTCGGCCGCGCGCAGCAGTTGGTCAGTGACCTTGGCCATGGCGCTGACCACAACCACGGGGCTTTTGCCCTGCGCCATGCGCCCGGACACGATGGCCGCTGTGCGTCCAATGGCCGCCGGATCCTCCACCGACGTGCCGCCAAATTTCATGACTACGAGATTCAAGTGCGTGTTCCCTCAGGGGCTAAAGCCCCGAATCTACTTTCCGCCTCGGGTGACCCGACTCAAGTCGTGCTCTTTCAAGACTGGGGAGCGCTACGCCTTAGCGGTGCGCCGCGGTGGCTGCGACAGGCTCCAGTTTGCCCAGGCTGGCCAGCAGTTCGGCGTTTAAAATCGCCGCGCCTGCCGCGCCGCGAATCGTATTATGCGAGAGCGCCGTGAACTTCCAGTCAAGCACTCCGCAGGGACGCAGACGGCCCACCGTAACTGCCATGCCGTTGCCGCGATTGCGATCCAGACGCGGCTGCGGGCGATCCGGCTGCTCGGCCCACTGGACCGGCTGATCCGGCGCGGTGGGCAGTCCCTGCCCGGCCAGCGGCTTGAACTCCGCCCACGCGGCAAGAACCTCCTCACGCGTGGCATCCCGGCCCAATTTGTTGCCCAGTTTGATCGATACGCTCTCGGTATGCCCATCCTCGACAGCCACGCGATTGCAGTGCGCGGTAATGCGCGCCGCGAGCGGCGTGACGGCGTGGCCTTCCAGGCGGCCCAGCAGCTTCAGCGTCTCGGCTTCCATCTTTTCTTCTTCGCTGCCTATGTAGGGAACCACATTGCCCAGGATGTCCATCGACGGCACGCCCGGATAACCGGCGCCGGAGACAGCCTGCATGGTGGTTACGAAGATCTGCTCGATGCCGAACCGCTCCTCGATGGGCTTGAGCGCCATCACCAGCCCGATGGTCGAGCAGTTGGGATTGGTCACCATATATCCGCCCGATTCGCTCCGCGAGGGCTGCTCCTCAATCAGGTGCAGGTGCTCGGCGTTGATCTCCGGGATCACCAGCGGCACATTGGGCGCCATGCGGTAGGCGCTCGAATTCGACACCACCGCGCAGCCCGCGGCGGCAAACTTGGGCTCCATCTCACGCGCAATGGCTGCATCGAGAGCCGCAAAAATAATCTTCGGCGCGCCTTCAGGCTCCGCAGGCGACACCGTCATGCGGGCCATGCGCTCCGGCAGCGGCGTATCGAGCCGCCACTTGGCCGCGTCGCCATATTTTTTGCCGCTGGAACGGTCACTGGCCGCCAGCCAGGCGACCTCAAACCACGGGTGGTTCTCCAGAAGCTGGATGAACCGCTGCCCGACCATGCCGGTCGCGCCCAGAATACCGATT
The DNA here is from genome assembly GCA_963725975.1 of uncultured Acidobacteriaceae bacterium. GTDB lineage: Bacteria > Acidobacteriota > Terriglobia > Terriglobales > Acidobacteriaceae > Telmatobacter. The sequence goes on from CAVSBA010000007.1 coordinate 80,666, forward strand.
GGATATTTTGTTTTCATCGCCCTGTACACTTCAGTGTACAAGAGGATGACAGCCAGAGGGATGGGCGCGGCGCGAAAAGAACACCCCCTCTGCGGGTACGGAGAGAGACCGTCGCGGCCAAAAGAAAAAGCCATTCCACGGCGGCGGAATGGCCTTTATCCTGTTTGCGCGGTGAGCGGGTTGCGCGGTGAGCGGGTTGCGCGGTGAGTAGGTTGCGCGGTGAGCGAAGAGCAGGCGGGCTCAGCTCTATTTGTACGAGCCGATCGCGGAGGCTTCGTCGTCGTAGATATCGAAGACGGTGTAGAGCTTGGTCAGCTGCAGAACGTCCTTCACCTTCTTGGTCAAGCTCAGCAGCTTCAGGCCGGCGCCCTGATTTTTGGCCGTGGTGTAGGCGCTCACCAGCTCGCCCAGACCGGAGCTGTCGATGTAGTTAACGTCGCCAAGGTTGAGCAGAATGTTCTTCTGGCCTTTGCCGATGAGCTCGCGAATCGCATCGCGCAACTGCACGCTGCCTTCGCCCAGCGTGATACGGCCGCTCAGGTCGAGAACGGTAACCCCATCCACCCCACGGGAAGCAATTGTAAGTGCCACGGAAATTCCTCCTTGTCGGTATTTCGGTTATAACACTTGATGCCCCGCCAGCAAGTGGAAAGCTGCCACCTTCTTTGTGGCGGCGGACTTTGTAGCGGCGGAATCGGACCCCGCGTTCTTTGCCCCCACATCTCAGCTTTTCTCGGCCCGCGGAGTAAGGCGCTTCACCAGAGTCAGCTCGGTTCCGGGATGCAGTTGTCGAAAGTGTACCTCATCCATAAACGAGCGGATGAGGAAGATGCCGCGGCCGGTGCCGCGCAATAGATTTTCCGGAGCCAGCGGGTCGGGCAGTTGCTCCAGATTCACGCCCTTGCCCTGGTCGGCGATCACGAACCGGAGCTCGGTGCCCGTGTTTTCCAGGCTCACCTGGATGTGCTTGGTCGAGTCATATTCATTTCCATGCAGAACAGCGTTCACCGCAGCCTCGCGCACCGCCATAGCCACATGAAAGAGTTCGTCTTCATTCAGGCCCGCTTCGGCCGCCAGCCTCTCTGCGGCGGCTTCCACCTCGGCAACGCTTTCCATGGTGGAGTTGAGCTCGAAACTCCGCCGTCCTTGATGCGGTGCGTTCACCAGAGACCTTTTCCGCCTTTTTTTGAGAAGTGCACGGCCGGCGCCCCAGCTTGATCCTATCCTGGGCTCCTCTCCCTGCACTTGTAAACCTTGCTGGCAGTTTCAAGTTCTGAGCCGGACTGTGTCAAGCCGATAGGGCGCCGCAGGCGCCGCGGCGCTGGCTGCACAGGAAGGCTACCGGGCCATGATCGTCCGATAGAAATACGCGAGGCTTCTGCCGATAGGGACGAGAGGCCGAACCCATGAGCAGTTTTGGAGCCTGCACCGCCCCCCTTAGTGACCCAGTATCGCCCCAGCCTGTCTCCGCCCGCTACCTCGCGCGCCAGGCCATCCTCGATCTGCGCGGAAGTTTGTTCGGATATGAACTGTTGTTCAGAAGTGGCTCCGAGACGATGTTTTCCGGAGATGGCCAAATGGCCAGCATGACCATGATCGACAACATGGTGGTTTATGGTTTCCATAAAATCACCGCCGGGTTTCCAGCCTTCATTAACTGCACGGCTGAAATTCTTACCAGCGAATCCGTCTCGGTTCTGCCTTCCCGCACGACGGTGTTGGAGGTCCTCGAAACCGTGGAACCAACACCGGAGGTTATTGCCGCCTGCCGGCGCCTGAAGTCTGAAGGGTATCGAATCGCGCTCGATGATTTTGTCTATAGTCCGGCCTGGGAGCCCCTGATCCGCATGGCCGACTTCATCAAAATTGATTACAGGGCAACCAGCGCTTTGGACAGGCGCGCCATGATGTCGAAACTCGCTTCGTTCTCGGGAGCGTATTTGGCGGAAAAAGTCGAGACCTCGCAGGAGTATGAGGCGGCTCGAAAAGAGGGCTTCACTCTGTTCCAGGGGTACTACTTCTGCAAGCCGGATTTGTTGAGAAATACGAGGGTTCCGGCCAATCACTTTGCCCTTGTGCGCTTATTGCAACTCCTCCAGCATGAGACTGTGGATCTGATCGCCGTCAGCGAGGTGCTGAAGTCGGAGCCCGCCCTTACCTACCGGCTTTTGCGATTCGCAAACTCCGCGGCAACCTGTATTCGCTACAAGGTTACGTCCGTCAAGATGGCACTCATCGCTGTCGGGGAAGACAGCTTCCGCCGCATCGCCACGGTGGCGATAGCCTGCGAGCTCAATGTGGGTTTCTCCACAGAGGTGGTGAGGCTGGCGCTCATTCGAGCACGGTTCTGTGAGACAGCTGCGCCCTATTGTTCGCTGAAGCCGACTGACCAATATCTGATCGGCTTGTTCAGCCTGCTGGACGCCATGTTGCAGAAGCCAATCCAGGAGTCGGTTGCGCCACTGTGTTTGCCCAAGCCCATTGAAGATGCCATCCTGCGGGTCGACAGTAGCCTGAGGTGTTCCCTGGATTGGCTGGAATGCCACGAACGCGGAGAATTTGGCCGCTGCGATGAGCTCGCAAGCTCTCACGGTTTCCTGCCGGGAGCCTTGGAAGAGAACTACGTTGAGGCCGCACACTGGGCTGATATTCTGCTTTCCGAGGCGTAATGACGGCCACCTGAGACATTGGTGCTCTTTTCCGGATCCGTTGCTGCCCCGAGCCGATAACCCGGCCATGCCAAAATTACATCCTGATTACCTTTCGAGCCTGCGCCTGGCGGGGACGACCTCGCCGGGACGATCTCGCGGGGACAATCTCGAATGACCGCTCCGACCGCGGTGTCAGGATTCCGCTGAATTGACGTGCACTATGCAAGCGCAGCCAGCGGCGGAGTCCTTGTAATCAGCGCCATGAAGGTAAACTGCCCGACGAGGGTCTACACTCAAAACGATGGAGCCGCGCACCACAACCCGAATCAGCCTGACGGCGCTGCTGGGCATGCCGGTGACCGATTCCCAGGGCCACCTGCGCGGCAAGCTCAAAGATATTGCCGTCGCCACCGGCCCGGAAGCCGGCCGCGTGGCGGGACTGGTGCTGAAAACCCGCGACGGGCTGGCCATTGTTCCTTCGCAGGACGTCATGGAAACCCCCGCCGGCACCCTGGAGCTGCGCTCGGCCGGGGCCCTCACGCCGCTCAAAGATCAGGGCAGCTTTCTTTACCTGCAGCAGGACCTGATCGACCGCCAGATCATCGACATTCACGGACGCAAGGTGGTGCGCGTGAACGACGTCGATCTGGAATGGCTGGGCCGCGGAGGGGTGCACCTGCTGCGCGTCGCCGAGGTCGAGGTCGGTCTGCGCGGAGCCTTCCGGCGTATTTTCAAAGGAGTTTTACCGCGGGCGCGGCTGGATGCGGTCTCGCGCAAGCTGGCTGCCCGGGCCATTCCCTGGCAGTTCGTCGATGTCATCGAGCCCGATCCGGCGCGGCGCGTGAAGCTGCGCATCGAGCACGAGCGGCTGGCAGACATTCACCCCTCCGACCTGGCCGACATTCTTGAAGATCTGGCGCCGGCCGAACGCGAGGCGATTTTTACCTCGCTCGACGAAGAAGTGGCCGCCGAGACGCTGGAAGAAGTCGAGCCCAAGCTGCAGAAGGCTCTGCTTGAAAAGCTCGACGAGGAGCGCATCGCGGACATCGTCGAGGAGATGGATCCCGGGGCCGCCGCTGACCTGCTGGCCGAGCTGTCCGAGGAGCGCTCCGATGCCATCCTCGAGGAAATGGAGCCCGAGGAGCGGCACGAAGTCGAGGAACTGCTCGAATTTGAGGAGCACTCCGCCGCCGGCTCCATGACCACCGAATTTGTGTACCTGGGGCCGGAGGCCACCGTCGCCCAGGCGGTTCAGGCCCTGCGCAGCTTCGATGGTGACCCGGAAGGCGTGACCGAGATCTATCTGCTGGATGAAAAACGCGTGTTGCGCGGTGCCGTTCCGCTCTCGCGCCTGGTGATGGCGCAGCCGGAAACGCGCCTCAGCGTTCTGAGCGAGCCGCGCGTGCTCTCCTGCCCGGCCGATATGCACCAGATGGAGCTGGCCGAGATGTTCGACAAGTACAACCTGCACGCCTTGCCGGTGGTTGACCTGCAGGGACGCATGGTGGGCGTCGTCCAGGCAGAACACGTGATCAGCTTCCTGCGCGAAAAGTTGTAGGACGGGGAACCAGCAGCAAGAGAAACGGGAATCGGCAGTCGGGAATTGGGGAACGAGGGAATAAGTCCCTCTTTTGTGGCAATTTGTCACGCAATTATCTCAACTTGTGAAACAATTCAAGTAATGATCCAGTTACCGCGCATTATCCAGGGCGGCATGGGCGTTGGCGTCTCCAATTGGCGCCTGGCGAATGCCGTGTCCCGGCTCGGCCAACTCGGCGTGGTATCAGGCACAGCGCTCGATGCGCTGTTTGTGCGCCGCCTCGCCGATGGCGATCCGGACGGACATATGCGCCGCGGACTGGATGCATTCCCGTTCCCTGAGACGGCCAGGCGCATCTGGCAGGAGTATTTTGTCCCTGGCGGCAAGCCCGCCGGCACACCCTATCCGGCCCTCCCCATGCACCAGAGGCGCGCCCCGCGCAAGCTCATTGAGCTGTGTATGGTCAGCAACTTCGTCGAGGTTTTTCTGGCCCGGGAAGGCCACAAGAACCCGGTGGGCGTCAACTATCTTGAAAAGGTGCAGATGCCCCACCTGTATTCCATCTATGGGGCCATGCTGGCGGGCGTGGGCTACGTGCTCATGGGCGCCGGCATTCCGTTGCACATTCCCGGCGTGCTCGATGCATTTGCGGCGCAGCACGCGGCCGAGTACAAGCTGCAGGTCACCAGCGCAGCCGCGGATCAGGACACGTTCATGCGCTTCGACCCGGCCGAATATGCCGAAGGCCCGTTACCGGCGCTGGACCGGCCCAGATTTCTGGCCATTGTCTCCTCCAACACCCTTGCCACCACCATGCTTCGCCGCGCCAGCGGGAAGGTGAACGGCCTGGTGATTGAGAGCCCCACCGCCGGCGGCCACAATGCGCCCCCCCGCGGCAAGCTGCAGCTCAACGCTAGTGGTGAGCCGGTCTACGGCCAACGCGACGAGGTGAACATTGCCGACCTGCGGGCGCTCGGCGTTCCCTTCTGGCTGGCGGGCGGCTACGGCAACGCAGCCAAGCTCCGCGAGGCCCTGGATGAGGGCGCAGCGGGCATTCAGGTAGGCACCGCCTTTGCGTTCAGCCGCGAGTCGGGCATGGAATCGAGCCTGAAGCAGCGGCTTATCGGCCAGGCCGTCGCCGGCACGGGCCAGGTTTTTACAGATCCGCTGGCCTCGCCTACCGGATTTCCCTTTAAAGTTGCACAGCTTGAGGGCACTTCATCCACCCTGCAGACTTACCAGGAGCGCAAGCGGGTTTGCGATCTTGGCTACCTGAGGGAGCCCTACGCCACAGGCGACAACAAAATTGCCTATCGCTGCTCGGCCGAGCCGGTGGACAACTACGTCGCCAAGGGCGGCAAAGTTGAAGAAACCGTGGGCCGCAAGTGCCTGTGCAATGCCCTGCTGGCCAATATCGGTCATGCTCAGACGCGCGCCGACGCCAGCGTGGAGCCGGCACTCGTAACCGTGGGCGACGATCTGAATACCGTGGCGCAGTTCCTGGCCCCCGGCGAAACCAGTTACGCTGCCGCCGATGTGGTGAAGGAGCTGCTCAGTTTGAGCCAGCCCTCCGAGCCGGAGCATGACGAAGAACCGGCGGCCGTCGATCACACACCGGCGCTGGTTGCATCCGCGTAAGGTTTCCCCCCTCATTTAATCCGGCGCAGCGGCTGTTCATCGCCGAGCTCAGCCCCCCCACAGCACGCACCGCCAGCACTTAACCAGCGTCTGTCTTAGCCAGAAACTCGCCCAGACGATCGAGCTCGCGCTCCCACCTGGTGCGGTGCGCGCGAATCCACTCTTCCAGTGCGCGAAAACCCGCCGGTTCAATGCGGCAGGTGCGCACTCGTCCCAGCTTTTCCGTGTGCACGAGCCTCACCTCCTCAAGTACCTGCAGGTGTTGCGCCACCGCGGTTATGGTGATCCCCAGCGGCTCGGCCAGGCGCGAGACCGATACCGGTCCGGCGCTCAGCCGGTCCAGAATCGCCCGCCGCGTTCGATCGCCCACAGCGTGAAACAACCGGTCGATGTCGATGCGTCGCGGCGCTTTCATCGATTCTCCCTTCCCTGTCGCGGCAGCCGGCGTCACTTCACCGCCGGCTGGGCCAGACTGGTTTCCAGACGCGAGAAAAGCGTCTGCCAGCCGACTTTGAGCATCTCCGGACCCTCCGCCCAGTCAAGGAACACCCCCTGATGCGTCAAGATGAGGTCCGTCCCGGCCCCGGCCGGTACGAACTCCAACGTCGCCAAAGCGATAACGATCGGCTTGCCGTTTAAGGCCATCTTGGACGACAGAACAATGCGCGCGTCGGACACGATGTCCTGATATCTGCCCTCGTTGGCGATCTCTGAACCCGCAATGGGATGACCCTCCTTGAAGCGATAGCGGAACCGCTCGCTCCCGCCCACGCGGAAATCCATCTCAAATTCCTCAACCTCCTGGCCGCCCTCCACATACCAAGCGCGCTTGCGGGCCGGTTCGGCAAAAGCTGCAAAGACGCGCGATGGAGCCTGGGGGTAGCTGTGCTCGATCGCAAAGGTGCTGTGGACTGTTGCTTGCGTGGTGTGTGTTGTCATGGGGTTTCTCCTTTTCCGCAAATAGTGAAGCCGACAATTCAGTATCCAATCGATTCGCCCAATTGTCAAGTGTACGCTTCAGTATTGCGGTCCGGCACTGGGAGCAGGCCGCGCTATTCGCCGTCGCCTTTGGCGCTGCCCGAGGAATGCTGTCCAAGCCATGAGGGCCGATCAACATTCGGGCGCAAAAGTTAAAATCCATGCTTCCATTCCCGCCCCCGGCCCTCGCCTGTTATGGTCAGGAAGGAATGTTTTCCTTCAAAACTTCCAACCCCAATGAACCCACCTTAGGGAATCCGTGGCACCATGTGGAAGCGCTGGCGAATCCGGATACTTCTCTTTCTGGCCGTGCTTGGCCCCGGATTCATTACCGCCAATGTCGATAACGACTCGGGCGGCATATTCACCTACTCGCAAGCCGGCGCGCAATACGGATATCTCCTGCTCTGGAGCCTGCTCCCCATCACCATCGCCCTGATCGTGGTGCAGGAGATGTGCGCCCGCATGGGCGTGGTCACCGGCAAGGGCCTGAGCGACCTGATCCGCGAAGAATTCGGCCTGCGCCTCACCTTCATCCTGATGGGCCTGCTGGTGCTGGTCAACTACACCAACGTGGTGACGGAGTTCATCGGCATCGCCGGCTCCATCCACCTGTTTCACGTGACCAAGTTCATCTCTGTGCCCATCTGCGCCTTGTTGGTTTGGGCGCTGGTGCTGCGCGGGGACTACAAGAGCACCGAGAAGATCTTCCTGGTCGCCTCGCTGGTGTACATCGCCTACATTTTTACCGGCATGCTCTCGCAGCCCAACTGGCATGAGGCCCTGTTGGCCACCGTAACCATGCCGCCCAAATCCGTCTGGGGCGACAAGGCCTATATCTACATGGTCATTGGCATGGTGGGCACCACCATCGCTCCGTGGATGCAGTTCTATCTGCAATCGTCGGTGGTGGAAAAAGGCATCGGCGTCAAAGACTATCCGGCTTCGCGGCTGGATGTGATCGTCGGCTGTTTCTTTACCGACCTGATCGCCTGGTTCATCGTGGTGGCCTGCGCGGCTACGCTGTACGTGCACGGCATGGGCGCCATCCAGGTGGCCGCCGACGCGGCCGAAGCCATGCGCCCCCTGGCCGGCGACTACGCCTTCCTCCTGTTCTCCTTCGGGCTCTTCAATGCCTCGCTGTTCGCCGCGTCGATTCTGCCCTTGTCCACTGCCTATACGGTCTGCGAAGGCCTGGGCGTGGAATCGGGTGTGGACAAAAGCTTCAAGGAAGCGCCATTCTTTTACTGGCTTTACACGCTGCTGATTGTGGGCGGCGCCGCCACTGTGCTGGTGCTGCCCGATTCGCAACTCATCAACGTGGCCATTCTGTCGCAGGTCTTGAACGGCGTCCTGTTGCCGGTCATCATCATCCTCATGCTGTTGCTCATCAACCGCAAAGACCTGATGGGGAAGCACCGCAATTCGGGCCTGGGCAATGTGATTGCCTGGACCACCAGCATCCTGGTCATTGGCATGACCTTCGCCATGTTGTGGAGCCTGATGCCGGGGCATTGAAACGCAGGGCACGTGGGCACGAGATAGGCTGCGGGCCGCCGCGCAGAGTCCCGAATCAGGCCTGACCATTCAGGCTTCACGCGACCCGGGGCTTTGCTACGACTGAGAAAAAGTTCTTCCCGGCCGCAGCCGACGCGCCGATGACACCGCCAAACAGCGCGCCCACTACGCCCAGGCTGGCCACATCTTGCCCCGTGAGATAGAGACCGCGAATCGGCGTGCGCGCTCCTAATTCGCGCATCAGGAAACGTTCCGGCGTGGAGGCGACGCCATAGATCTCCCCATGCCCATAGTTCATGAAATGGCGCGTTGTAATCGGCGTGGATAGCTCGGTATAGGCTACGTTGCCAATCACGGAGGGCGCTTGCCGCTCCAGTTCGGCGCGCAGCCGCGCAGAAAGCCCTTGCTTCAACACATCGTACTCGTCTCCGCGCCGCTTCCAGCGCGTCTCTCCCCAGCGGTCGAAGGCCGCATAAGGAACCATTGCAATGGCATCCACCGTGCTTTTTCCCGGATGACGGCGTTGAAAGTCCGGGTCCTTGGCTGAAGGGAAGGAGAGATAGACGCCCGGCAGCGGCGCATCGATGTCCCCCGCGAAGCGTTCCACATTCGCATCGTGATCGAAGGATGGATACACCCAAACGTTGGTGCCACTCAGTCCAAGCGCGGCATCGCTCTGCGACAGTCCAACATAAAGGCTCACATGCGCGGTGGAGGGCCGGAGTTTTTGCAACTGGCGGCGCAGGGAACCCAGGGCCGGCAAATTGGGCGGAAGCAGGCGCTCGAATGTGTTGGCCGCGCCCGCATCGCTCAACACCACGCGTGAGCGGAATTCGCGCCCGTCGATCATGCGCACGCCCGCGGCCCTTGCGCCGTCGAGCAGGATGGCTGAAACCTCTGCGCTGGTGACGACTACCCCGCCGGCATCCTCGATCTGTGGAATCATTGCCGCCGCAATCGCGCCTGCTCCACCAATCGGGTAGCTGGCGCCGCCAAAATAATGCTCCGCGATGGTGGCGTGCGCAGCAAAACTGCTTTGCCCAGGCGGCAATCCATAGTCGCCCCATTGTGCGGCCAGCACACCAATCAGTTCCCGATTCCTGGTGAAACTCTCCAGGACTTCGCGCGTCGTGCGTCTTGCCCAGCGCATGTAGGGCGCGCGCATCAGGCCGCCGGCCAGCGCTGCCACAGGTACCGGAACCGCCTTCTCCGCGTAGTAAAGGCCGCTCACCCGGTTACACGCCTGAACTGCCCGGATGTAGCGATCGATGGCCCTGATTTCAGCCGGAAACGATTCCCGGAGTCCTTCCCGAAAGCGATCCAGCCCGGCGGCAAAATGGAATGCACACCCTTCGATGATGAAGCGGTCATAGATCTCCGGCATCGGCTGCCACTGCACTCTTCCCGCCGTGATGTGGTCGAACGCGCGCCGCACTGAAGAGCGTTCATCCTGCATCTGGCCGATGTAATGCAGACCCACGTCCCATTCGTACCCTGGGCGGTGAAACGTGTGGGTGAAACCGCCGGCCGTGTAGTGTCTTTCGAGTACCAGCACGCGTTTGCCTGCATGGGCCCCCAGCAGAATCGCTGCCGTAAGGCCGCCAATGCCGGAACCGATCACGATCGCATCCCAGGTGTCCGCCAGCTTTGCCTGCTTATGGGGAACGCCGTTCGCAGTTACCACAAACTTATCTCCCCTTCAACGCCCGCTCCACCATCGAACCTGCCGCAGTGCCTGCCAGGCAAATTCTCACCGACATGAAAGCCGGACCACCCGGCCCGCTTGGCTCTAAAGATAGCTCTTTGCGCCCACCCGCGTTTTCAGGCCCGCGTGCAAAAGCAGCGCTGCTCCGCTCAGGACAGTGGCATTGGGTTGGAAACCTGTGTTGGTTGTGGACCGATCAGAGCAGGGGAACCATTACAGCAATTTTCCCGCCGCCAGATCCTTCACCAAGCCGCGGTCGGCAGCCAGAAAATCATAGCTCGGCAGGTCCTGGAGCTTGACCCAGCGCACCTGTTGATAGATCTGGTTCGCAATGTCGCCGGAAAAGGCGCGCACCGTGAAAAACTGCAGATCGACGGCGCCGCCATGGCGGTAATTATGGCGAATCCGAATGACGGCAGGGCCGACCTCCGCCTCGATCCCGAGTTCTTCGCCGAGCTCGCGCACCAGCGCCTGCTGAGGGGTCTCGCCGGGCTCGATTTTGCCGCCGGGAAACTCCCATAACGACGCCATGGGCTGGTCCGCACGGCGTTGGCCGATCAAAACCTCGTCGTCGCGAACGATCAGCGCCGCAGCAACAAAACGAAGCGAAGGGCCCGGCCGGGCGCCGTTGGGCTGGGTGGGTTCCACGCACACTAGTGTATACGCCGCAAGCAGATACGGGCACCCGCAACTTGCTGCGGGGTGCTGCCCGGAGCAGCGCCACCGGCATTTTCGTCGCCCAGGAAGCTCAGCCTGCCGGACCTTCGCCGCCGTCCATCGCAGATTGCAGCGCATCCGCCGTGGCCGGGCGGAAGTACCCCCAGCCGCGCCCGGCTGCCGCCTCCAGCAGCGCCAGCGAAGGGTTGACCGGGAAGGCGTGGCGCGCCATGTCCAGCATGGCCAGATCGTGAATGGAGTTGCCCAAAACCGCGTCGGGCTGGTTCAGGCCCACGCCGCGCAGCGCCACCGCCTTGCCTTCGTCGGTGGGAACAGCCACCAGATCGCTGGTGATGAGGCCATTCGTGACGCGTACTTCCGCAGCCAGAATACGATCGGGCGCGATGCCAAAGTCCCGCGCCCCCTCGGCAATAATCCAGCGGTTGGTGGAGCTGACCGCCCAAATGTCTGTGCCGCCCCGTCGCAGCGCGGCGATGAGCGCAACCAGCTCCGGAAAAATGCGCGGCCGGACAACGTCGCTGTAGTAACGCGCCGCCGCGGCCACCAGCTCGTCCTCGCGCAGGCCCGCGTACATCTGCACCATTTCGCCGCAGATGGCTTCTTCACTCACCTTGCCGGCACGGTAGGCGCGATGACGGTTATCGATCCAGTCGGCAGTGGAACGGGAAACCAGCCCCTCTTCCAGCGACCAATCCATGAAGCCGAAACCGGCGTCGCCGCCCCACAACGTTCCGTCGCAATCGAAGACGGCAACCTGGGGGTGCGCATCGAGGACAAGCCGCTCGAATTCGACGGCGGTCCACTGGCGGGGTTGAATCTGTGCGGAAGGGGTGCTCTTCTCAGTCCTGGCTAAGTTCATCCAATTCTATTCTCTTCGATACGCCAGGATTTTGCACGAGCCGGCAAAGAAATTACATGAATAGCCGTTGAATTCAATCGGTTCCGGCCCAGCGAAGTCACTAAAAAGAAACTCTCCGGTCTCCTCATCCCACTGTCCCCACGCCTTTTGCCTTTGTTCGTGTCCCCGATTCCCTGCTCGATTGGTCCCCGCCCTTGATGACTTTGATTCCTTGATGAACGTGGTTCGGTGACCGTCTCCGTCACGGCGGGAGCGGTTGCTACGCGCGGATAATCGGGAATGTGGACAGCGCACGCAACGCAACGCTTTTAAAGGATTATCAATACTACCTGCGCGTCGAAAAGGGCCTGCGGCCGCTCACCTGCGAAGCCTACCTGGGAGATCTGCGCACCTACGCGGAGTTTCTGGAGACGCGCAACGGCGTGCTGCTGTCGGCGGTGCAGGCCGACGTGGCTGGTTTCCTGGAGCACTTGCGCAACCACGGCATCGACGCGCGCTCCTCGGCACGCAAGCTGAGCTGTCTGCGCGGCTTTTACAAGTGGCTGCTGCTCGACCGCCGCATCAATCACGACCCCACGGTCAACATTGAATCGCCCAAGGCCTGGAAGGTGCTGCCCAAATCGCTGGCCGAGCCGGAGGTGGCGGAGATGCTGGAGCGCGCCGGCATGGCCGCTTCGCATCCGCAGGCGCAGGCCACCGCGCTGCGCGATCGCGCCATTCTCGAACTGCTTTACGCAGGCGGTTTGCGGGTGTCGGAGGTAACCGCGCTTTCGGCCAGCGATCTGCGCCTGGACGTGGGCCGCGTGCAGGTGCGTGGCAAGGGCGACAAGGAACGGATTGTTCCGTTGGGGCGCTCGGCGGTAGAAGCTCTGGAGCAGTATCTGCGCGAAGGCCGGCCGCATCTGGAACGCATCAGCACCCGTGCCAAAAGTACATCCGCGGACTCGGCCCGTCGCGCACAGGCGGGCCTGTTTCTCTCCCTGCGCGGCATGCCGCTTACCCGCCAATGGGTGTGGCACCTGGTCAAGATGTCGAACCCCTCGGCAAGTCCGCACCGCCTGCGCCACAGCTGCGCCACCCACATGGTGGAGCACGGCGCCGACCTGCGCAGCGTGCAGACCCTGCTGGGCCACGCCGATATTTCCACCACCCAGGTCTATACGCACCTGGCGCTGGGCAGGCTCAAGGAAGTCCATCGTCTGCATCACCCGCGCGCCACGCGCCGCAAGAACGAAGAGCCCGCATGAGCACAGCGGGCGCGACAGCGGCGGAAACTTCACTCCAAGCCCTGGTTGCGGACTATCTGCGCATGCTCGCCAATGAACGTGGCGCCTCCCCGCATACCCTGCGTGCCTACCAGCGCGAGTTGGAGGGCTTTGCCGCGTGGATGACCCAATGCTGGGCGGAGGTGAGCGTTGACCGCATGGAGCACACTCACATCCGCGCTTACCTGGGCGTACTGTACGAGCGCGGACTATCGAAGGCCTCGGCCGCGCGGGCGCTGGCGGCCATTCGCAGCTGGTTCAAATGGCTGGCCCGGGCCGGGCATATCGAGCAGAATCCGGCCAGGCTGGTATCGACACCGAAACTGCCCAAGCATCTGCCTCGCGTACCGTCCATCGAGCAGATGAACCGGGTGGTGGATTCGGTGGGCGACGATGCGGCAAGCTGGCCCGCTCGCGATCGCGCCATTCTCGAGCTTCTCTACGGTTGCGGCATCCGCAACGCGGAGCTGGTGGGCCTGAACCTTGATGACATTCATTGGGCCAACGACGCCATTCTGGTGCGCGGCAAAGGCCAGAAGCAGCGCTATGTTCCGCTGGGCGATGCGGCAGCCGAAACCCTGCGCGCGTATCTTGCCGAGCGGTCGGCGCGGCTGACGGCCGCGGGCGCGGTCCATGGCTATAAAACTCCGGCGTTATTCCTCAATTTGCGCCTGCGCGGCCTGGGGCGACCCAGCGGCCTGGGGCGACCCAGCAGCCTGGCCGCAGCCAGCGGCCTGGCCGGGGCGAGCGGCGAAGCGCGGCTGACCACACGCAGCGTGGGACGCATCGTCAAGCGCATCGCCATTCTGCGCGGCCTGCCCGGCGACGTGCATCCCCATACCCTGCGCCATGCCTTTGGAACCCATCTTCTGGAAGAAGGCGCAGACCTGCGCGCCATTCAGGAATTGCTGGGACACGAGCGTCTGTCGACCACGCAGCGGTACACGCAGCTCACTACCGCTCAGTTGGCCGAGGTCTACGACCGGACGCATCCGCGCGCAAAGTAGCATCCGCAGTTGATTCGGCCGATCAGGCACGTCACCTGCAAGGCGCAACGCGCTAAACAGGCTGCGGAAAAACTCCCCGCATGAGGCAATGGTGAGAAGGAGGGTGCAGCAGGGGCTGAAGCCCTCGTTCGTTTTGCAGATTTGTGTGGCCCGGCTGAAGCCGTGCCCTTATTACAAAACTCTTCTTGTTACAAAACTCATCGCACAGGATTTGGGTGAACGGTCACAAAAGCATCCCGCAGCGGCTAAAGCCGATCAATTTTGCTGGCTCGATTGGCACGACTGAAGTCATGCCCTTTCAAAACCGATGGTCCGCAGAGTTTTCCGCAGCCTGTGAAGCCGTGCCCTTGTTACAAAACTCATCGCACAGGGTTTTTCCGCAGCCTGTAAGGCCGTGCCGCAGGGCTGACTCGCCGGCTTTGCTTGATGCTCTTCAGGCGAGCGCGCACAGAAGCTCCGCCGCCGCGTAAACTGGGGCCAAACTCCGCAATCGCTTTTCGTTTCCGAGCTTCGAAAGGTATACCCATATTGGCCAGGTAGCGCTCCATGGTGAGAATGGCGTCGCTTGCGGCTGGCGCGCCTTGCGGTGTGAGCGGCCAGGGGACGCATTCGATGAGAGTGGGCCCGTTGCCGCGGCGCGCATGGGCCTGCGCCTCGGAAGCCACGCGGTAAAGCGCGACCACGTCATCGCGATCCACCGGGATGGCCGGAAAACCAAGCTTCGCGAAGTCTCTGCCCGCGGCTTCATCGGCGCTCGGCTGGCTGACAAAAAGAATCGGCAAGTGCTCCGTTGCGGCAATCTGCATGGCGTTGCGCCAAGCGGCCGACGACACCGCAGCACCATTGCCGAACACCGCCGCGATATTCCGGCTCTTGCGTTGCGCGTGGGTGCGCGCTGCCGCCAGTGCGGCCTTAAGCGTGGCCGCGAGCGAAGCCCGGGCATGAGCGGGGCGCGCTGCCAGCGCGGCCAGAATCGCCTCCGGCGCCGCACCCTTCACAAACTCGGGAAAAAAGTCGTGCTCGCCGGCGGCAATCGTATCGCCGGGCTTGAGGTCGAGCACCACAGCTACGGCGGGCGCCTCATGAGCCGCCTGATCCCTCCGGGCCCTCGCCTCGGCGACCTCGGTCATCATGCGGCAGCGCAGCAGGGCCGCATAGAGCGCAAGCAGTTTACGGCGCGAAATCAGCGAAAAGGCTTTTGGGGGGGTCTTGGTGGTCATGCGGGTCGGCAGCAAAACGTCCGGCTCTCACGATTGTAAACGGCCGGCATGCGTGGCGAAACGGACCGCCCGCTACGTCGAGTAGTCGGCGTTAATGTGGATATATTGCGCCGTCAGATCGGTGGTCCAGAACACGCAGGATCCGTTGCCCTGGTGAAGCTGAATGGAAACGATGAACTCCGGCCGCTCGATGTAAGAGTGAGCCGCAGCTTCATCAAACTCTGCCGCGCG
This sequence comes from uncultured Acidobacteriaceae bacterium, assembly GCA_963725975.1. Classification (GTDB taxonomy): domain Bacteria; phylum Acidobacteriota; class Terriglobia; order Terriglobales; family Acidobacteriaceae; genus Telmatobacter. The sequence continues at coordinate 95,956 of CAVSBA010000007.1, forward strand.
CCCACCGTTGCGGCAGACCGGCAGCGACCCGAAAGAAATGTCGAAACGCTCGGGATCGATCTGGGCGCCGGAGTAGCCGATGGCGGCGGCCAGGCGTCCCCAATTGGGATCGCAGCCCGCCCACGCGGTTTTCACCAGCGGAGAATGCGCAATGGCCTTGGCCACGCGCAGCGCATCGGCATCGTTGGCAGCGCCGTCAATGCGCAATTCGACCACGTGCGTAACGCCCTCCCCGTCCGCAACAATCTGCCTGGCCAGCGAGACACACACCTGCTCCAGCGCCGCAGCAAAAGCCGCATCGCCCGCGCCCACCGCGGCGCCGCTCGCACCCGAGGCCAGCAACAGAACCGTATCGTTGGTGGAGGTGTCGCCGTCAACCGAGATGCGATTGAAGCTGCGCTCGATGGCGCTCTGAAGATAGGTGTTGAGATCGGCAGGCTCGACGGCCGCGTCCGTCAGCACGTAAACCAGCATGGTGGCATGGGGCACCAGTTGGGGATGGATCATGCCCGATCCCTTCCCGAAGGCCGCGATGCGAATCTCGCGAACCTGGTCCTGCCCCCCAACTTCAAGGCGCGCAAACGCGGTCTTCTCCACCAGGTCCGTCGTCAAAATGGCCTGCGCGGCTTCCATGAAGCGGTCGGATTCCGAGCCCAGTTGCGAGGCCGCTTCAGGCAACGCCGCAATCAGCTTTTCCGCGGGCAGCGGAACGCCGATCACGCCGGTCGATGACGGAAAAACCTCTTCTGTGCGGCATTTGAAGGTTTCAGCCACAGCGGCGCAAGTAGCCCGCGCGGCATCAAGCCCCGCCTGGCCGGCGGCGCAGTTGGCATTGCCGGCATTGACGGCCACCACGCGCACCTTGCCGGCACTGGCGCGCAGATGCTCCTTGTCGATCTGGAGCGGCGCCGCGGTCACGCGGTTGGACGTGAAAGCCGCCGCGGCGCTGGCCGGAGCGTCAGCAACAATGAGGGCAAAGTCGGTGCGGCCGCTGGCCTTCACGCCAGCTTTGACTGCGCCAAACCGGAATCCGCGGGGAATGAGGAACGGTGAAAGATCGCTCATGGGGCAACGCATTTAATCTAACAGTGGACAGCGGATGGTGAATAGTGGAAGCGCAGGGACCATGGGAATCGCATTTGGATTCGGCCGTCACAGACAGAAGCCGATTTGAAAGGGCACGGCTTTCAGCCGTGCCGTCAGAGTCCATAAGAAACGGCGGCTTTAGCCCCCCGAGGGAAGGTTTTGCGACAATCGAAATACATCCCTCCGAGGCTGAAGCCTCAAACTCTCTCATTTGCTTTTTCGGCACGGCTTCACAGCTTGGTGAAAAAGTCCCAAGAGAGGCACTTTTTCTCCACAGGGAGTTGATTTAAGAAGATGATATGCGCGGCGACGATAAGCAGCAGGCATGGATGTTCAGTTACGTGACGATGGAGCAGCGGATTCCGGCCGATCACCCGATGCGGCGAATCCGGGCGATGGCGGATCGAGCTCTGGGGAAGATGGACGGAGTTTTCGCTGAGCTTTATTCGGAGACGGGCCGTCCGTCGATAGCGCCGGAGCGTTTGCTGCGGGCGCAGTTGCTGATGGTGCTTTACTCGATTCGTTCGGAGCGGCAGTTGATGGAGCAGATCCACTTCAACCTTCTTTACCGTTGGTTCGTGGGCCTGGAGATGGACGATGCGGTGTGGGACGCGAAGGTGTTCAGCAAGAACCGGGCGCGGCTGATGGCCGGGGAGACAACTCAACAGTTGTTGCTGGCGGTGGTCGAAGAGGCGCGGGCGCACCAGTTGCTGAGCGAGGAACACTTCACCGTGGACGGGACGCTGTTGCAGGCCTGGGCCAGCCGGCGCAGCTTCAAGGAGAAGCCTGAACCGCCGCACCGTGGCACCGGAACGCGGGGCCGCAAGCTGTTGCGCGACACGCATGAGTCGAGCACGGACCCGGATGCGCGGCTGTATCGCAAGTGCAGCGCCGGCGCGGCTGTGCCCAGCTACCTGGGGCACGTGATGACGGAGAACCGCAACGGGCTGGTGGTGGCGGCCATGGCCACCCAGGCCAGCACAGTGGCCGAGCGGCAGGCTGCGCTGGAGATGCTGAAGCGGCTCAAGCGCGGCAAGCGCATGACGCTGGGGGCAGACAAGGGCTATCAAGAGGAGAGGTTCGTCAATGGGCTGCGCAGTTTGGAGGTAACACCGCACGTGGCCGAGTACGAGCCCAACCCGAAATGGCGTAACTGGCTCACCGTCAGCGAACGCAACGACCCAGGCCTGGCCGTGAGCCAGAAGAAGCGCAAACTGGTGGAGAAGGTTTTCGGCTGGATGAAGCAGGATAAGCTGCGCCAGATCAAGCTTCGTGGTCTAAGGCGCGTGGACTGGCTGTTTCAGTTGGCCGCGGCGGCGCACAATCTGCTGCGCATGAGCAAGCTGATCCCGATTCAAGCTCAGGCTTGAGCGGGAGAGGTGTCTCTGCGGGCTGAAAGCATGGCCCACAGAGACAAACAACAACCCGGCAACCCGTCCATGCGGCCGCAAAAAAACACGACATCAGGCAACTCCGGCAAGAAACAGGCAGTTTTTCACCAAGCTGTGAAGCCGTGCCCTTTCAAAGCAAAAGCCTTCTCGTATTTTGGAATGCGATTGCCCTGCAGGGACCCAGGGGAACAAAGGACTCACGGCGGACCGGCGAACGCTGATTGCTGACAACTGAGAACTGACGACTGTGAACGATGTGCCCCATTTTCTTGAACTGCAGCAGGTAGACGTGGCCCGCGGCGACCGCGTGGTGCTGCACGATATCAATCTGAGCATTCGCGCCGGCGAGCATGTGGCCATCATGGGCCCCAACGGCTGCGGCAAATCCACGCTCATCCTGGCCATGACCTGCCAGATTTATCCCATGGTGCAGGCCGGGCATGAGCCTGCGCATCTTTGGCCGCGACCGCTGGGACGTGACCGAGCTGCGCAAGCACTTCGGCGTGGTCGGAACCGATCTTGCCCGGCGAGCGCACCGCCGTCACCACCGGTCTGGACGCCGTGATCGCCGGATTCTTCTCCGCCTCCAGCCTGTGGCCCAATCTGCACGTCACCAGCGAGATGCGCGAGCGCGCCTGGGAAGCGCTGCAGCGCATGGAAGCCACGCGCCTGGCTCAGCAGATGGTGGGCGCCATGTCGGCCGGCGAGAAACGGCGCATCCTCATTGCCCGCGCCCTGGTGCATCGTCCGCAACAACTGCTGCTCGACGAGCCCTCCAACGCGCTCGACCTGGCCGCGCAGCGCGAATTGCGCGACACCCTCCGCCGCCTGGCACAGGAAGGCACCGGCCTGGTGCTCGTCACGCACTTTCTCGGCGATATCCTACCGGAGATTGAACGCATCATTCTCATGCGCGACGGCCGCATCCTGGCCGATGGTCCGCGCCAGGAAATCCTGACCGAGGCGCGTCTGACGGAACTGTTCCACACCCAGGTGCGCATCGGCCGCGACGAGGAGTGGCTGCATAGCTGGTAAAGGCACCGACCACGGACCAGGAAAGCCATCGCCCGTAGCCGCTCGATGCTTTCCCCTCCTCCCTCGCTGCCTCTTGGAGTCCTCGTTCCCTCAGTCCCTCAGTCCCTTAGTCCCTGTTGTTTACTCTTCGCGCAGCACCTGGAGCGGCCTCAGCCCCAGGATGCGGTAGCTGGCGATCCAGCCTGTCCCGGTGGCCAGCGCGGCCGTTCCCAGCAGCGCAATCACGGTGACACTCCACTGGATGGTGAAGTGGATCTCCATGCGGTGCAGCAGCACGCGCGTGAGCAGGTTGGCAAACACAACGCCCACCGCGCCGCCCAGCAGGCCCAGCACGCTGAACTCGATGCTGAAGGTGCGCACGATGCGCATGCGCGTGGCGCCCAGGGTTTTGAGCACCACCGCCTCCTGCATGCGCCGGAAGCGCGTGCTGGCAATGCTGGAGGCCAGGATCATGAGTCCTGCAAAGATGGAGAAGCCGGCCAGCACGCGCACCACCAGCGTCACCTGGTCAACCACGCTTTCAATGCGGTCAAGCACGTCGGCAATGTTGATGACGGAGACGGTAGGATAGGCCACAAACAGCGCCCGCTCCATCTCCGGAATCTGGCGCGAGTCCATGTGCACGCCGCCGTACCAGGTCGCGGGCAGCGTCTGGATAAGCGCGGAGGGCACCACGAAATCAACGCGCGCGCCCAGGTGCTGGCCATCGGCGGAGTAGATGGCGGCCACACGCAGCGTGTGATCCGTCCCGCCGGTTTCAAGCTCAACCTGCGAGCCCACGCCCAGGTGCAGCCGCTTGGCAATGTAGTCGCCAATTGCAATGTTGGAGTCGTTGCTCTGTTTCCACCACGCGCCGGCCGTAATCTTGTCGCCTTCGGGAGCAGTATCGGCCCAGGTCAACTCGGCATTTTCCAACATTCGCACCGGAAAATGCTCACCGCGCATCGATGCCACCTGCTGCCCGTTGATCGAGATAAAACGGCCAGGGACGATCGGAATCAGCTCCAGAGGGTGCGTAACGCCGGCTTGATGCGCGAACAAAGTCCTCACGCCGGCGACTTCATCCGTACTCACGTCGACAAGAAACACATTGGGCAGCTTGGGCGAAGCCGTCTGGCGCAGATCGCGCAGCAGCCCCGACTGCATCAGGTACACGGTAAGAATCAGCATCACGCCCGTGCCCAGCGCAGCCAGCACCGCGGCCGACTGATTGCCGGGGCGATAGAGATTTGCCAGGCCCTGCCGCAATGAAGATGGCAGGCGCAGGCGCACGCGATCGAGAGCGAAGCGGATGCCGCGCAATGCAGCCCATGCCATCAGCAACAGAGAAACCAGGGCGCCGGTGAAGAACACTGCGAACCAGCCGCCAACCTGGCGCGAATCGGTGAGCGCCCACGCGATGCCGCCCAGGCCGACGACGACCACCACGGCCAGCCCCAACTGCAATCGCCGCGCCCACCAGCGAGCGATCCACTTTTGCGATCCGTGCTCCACCAGGCGCCGCAGCACCAGCACCGGGCGCACCGAGCGCACGTCCAGCAGCGGTGGCAGGCAGAAGAGCAGAGTGGTCAGCAGTCCCGTGCCCAGCCCCGCCAGCGCCGACTGCCAGGGAAACACGAATACCGGCTTGACAAAGAGCAGGTTGCCGAAGGCCGCCGGCAGCGCGGTCATCACCAGCACGCCGGCGGCCACGCCCACCATGCCTCCGGCCAGCCCCAGGCCCAGCGTTTGCAGCAGAAAAATGCGCAGCAGGTCTCCCGAGCCCGCGCCCAGCGCCTTCAGAATCGCCAGCATGTCCATGCGCTGCTCCAGGTGGGCGTGCATGGCCATGGCCACGCCAATGGCGCCCAGCACCATGGCCACCAGGCAGATGAGGCTCAGGATCGACGTGGCGTTGTCCAGGCCGCGCGTCAGCCCCGGATTGCCCTCGCGATAATCCATCACCTGCGCGTCGGGTAATGCGGATTCCAGTTCGCCGCGCACCTTGGCCAGTTCCGCATTCGCGGAAATTCCGGGCGGAAGCGGATCGGGCAGCTTGACCAGCAGCCGTTCATTCACGCGGCTTCCATAGGCAATCAGCCCGGTCTTCTGCAGCGACTCCTGCGAAATCATCACGCGGGGCCCGAGGCCGGCGCCGGCCATGATGCGGTCCGGTTCCTGCTTGAGTACGGCGGCAATGCGGAAGGTTTGTCCGCCCAGGCGCAGCGTGCCGCCAACCTTGGCATTGAGCCGAATGAGAAACTCGTCGGCAACCAGAACCGAGTCGCCCGAAAGCGCCTGCTGCAGGCTCATCGCCGGATCCAGCACCGCGGTTCCGTAGTAGGGATACTGCGTGGGATTGATGGCCTTGAGCGAAACCAGCACCGGCACCGGGTCCGGCGGAGCCGAAGCCATGGAGACAGTCTCCGTAGCCCAGGTGGTGCGCAAGCCGGGATTCTGCTGCGCGAGGTCCGCGATTTTCTTCAGCTCTTCCGGCGTGGGCACGTGCATGAGACGCGCGCTCAGGTCGGCCGCCATCAGCGAGCGCGCCTGCCCGGCCAGGGTGGCGCGAAAACTAGTGCTCAGACCGCGCACGCCCGTCAGTGCCGCCACGCCCACCGCGACCGATAGCACCACAAACGCAAATTTTCCCGGCGCCGATTTCAGATCGCGCCAGCCGATGGCCGCCGCGCGCGGCCAGCTTAACGCGCGCTCAGCCATTTTTCCCGTCCCCCTGGACTGCATCGGAAGTTTCCACCTGGGCGGGCGCAAACGGCAGCGTATCCTCGACCACCAACCCATCCTTCAGCACGATCTTGCGATCGGCCCGCGCCGCCACTTCGGCGTCATGCGTCACCAGCACCAGCGTGGTTCCGGCCTTGCGATTGCGCTCCAGCAGCAGGTCGAGCACCAGCCTGCCGTTCACAGAATCCAGATTGCCGGTGGGCTCATCGGCCATCACGATGGGCGCCTCCGTGATAAACGCGCGCGCCAGCGCCACGCGCTGCTGCTCGCCGCCGGAAAGCTGCACCGGATAATGGTCCATGCGCTCGCCGAGACCCACTTCGTCGAGCATGTGCCGCGCCCGGTTCAGACCGTTGCCCTCGATATTCAGTTCGTAAGGCAGCAGTACGTTTTCAAGAGCGGTCAGTGTCTGGATCAACTGGTAAGACTGGAAGACGAATCCGATCTTGCGTCCGCGCACCGCGGCCAGCTCGTTCTCGGCAAGATTGTGAATAGGCACGCCGTCCAGCCAGATCTCGCCGGAGCTGGGCGTATCGAGCCCCGCCAGCAACCCCAGGAATGTGCTCTTGCCGCTGCCGCTCGCGCCCACGATGGCGATAAATTGCCCCGCCGGAATGGTCAGCGAGATTCCCTTCAGAATCTCCACGCGCCGCGCGCCGTTCTGAATCCACCTGGTAGCATTGCGAACTTCGATCAAAATACTCCTCCGACGGGTCGTGCTTCGCGGTGCGTGGTCCACTTGCGGTTTCTAACCGGTGGCCCACAGGTGTGACGGTGCAATCGCTTATCAGGACCGGACTCGTAAAGCCAGGGTTGCGAAAGCGCGGCAATTCAGGAGACCAGATGGACTATCTCCAGAATGCGCCATTCAAAGCGGTTGGTCGAGAGCGGATGGCCAAAACGGCCGAATCCCTGGCATCAGTTCTCGTACACTGGCTCTATGCACCCTCCCATCCGCCTGGTGGCGATCGATATGGACGGCACCCTGCTGCCCACCCTCCGTACCACCGTCAGCAGCCGCAACGCCCGGGCGCTGCGCGCGGCGCAGGATGCAGGCGTGACCGTGTGCATTGCCACCGGCCGGCGCGTGGCTTACACGGCCCCACTGCTCGATGGGCTGGGCCTGCGAGCGGATACGCCCCTGATTACGTCCAATGGTGCAGTGGTGCGCACCATGGCGGGAACGCTGCTCGACAACTGCCATATGGAATCGCGGGTGGCGCGTGGACTTTGTGGATTGCTGAAATCCTATGGATCCATGGTGTTTACCTTTGACCACGCGGGACGCGGAGAACTCGTGCTGGAAAATCTGGAACAGGCGCAGGGCCGCATCAAATTGTGGGTCGAGGCCAACCGTCATGCCATCGAGGTCGTCCAGCCGCTGGAGCGCGCGCTCATCGACGGCCAAGACCCCATCCAGGGTATGATAGCCGGGCAAATCGCAAGGATGCGCGAAGCGGAACAGGCGCTCAAGGCCAGCCAGTGGGCCAATCAATGCGAAAGCACGCGAACGGAGTACCCCGCCCGGGACTTGTCCATTCTCGACCTGCTGCCGCGCGGGATTTCAAAACGCTGGGCGCTGGAGCGGCTGGCGGCGCGGTTGGGCGTGGACCGGAAAGAAACCATGGCCATTGGCGATAATTGGAACGATCAGGGCATGTTGGAATGGGTTGGGCAGGCCGTGGTGATGGGCAACGCCTCCGCGGAACTGCGCGCATTGGCCAAGTTGAATGGATGGAAGCAGGCTCCCAGCAATGACCAGGACGGCGTAGCCGTGGTTCTGGAGCGCGCTTTGGCCAAGATGCCCGCTGCACAATTTAAGGTTTGAAGGCGCGGGATAAGCTTTGCAGGTGAGGGGTGAGGTTCGAAGTGGGGGCTTTGAAGGTGCGGGCTGGACAAGCTGCGGAACACTAACGTTTTGAAAGGGCACGGCTTTTAGCCGTGCCGAAAGGCCAGCAAAATAAGCGTGGGCTTCAGCCCCGGAGGGATTTTCTCCCTCGTAACAGCCACGAATGCGGGTCTTTCCGCAGCTTGTTTACGCCCCGGAGGCGAAAGCCGAAATCTCTGATATGCGCGGCAAATTATCCATCCCGGCTACGGTTTTGATCGCGCTGATGGCGCTTGCGCCCTTGGGCCACGCAGCCGAGCGCGTCACATTGGCCAACGGCTTTATCGAGCGTTGCGATCATCACGCCCAGGTGGATGGCAAGGTGCGCCTGTATCTGGGCGCCGGCGAATGACAATTACATTGAGCTCGCACCTGGGGATGTCGCCTCGGTTGAAACCGTTCCCGACCCGCCGCCCTGCCGCATCGTCCGCTCCCGCATTGACCAGAACCAGCGCCCGCCTCACCAGCACCGACCTGCAACGAAATGCTGGCTCGCGCCGGCCGCCAACACAACGTGGACGTAGACCTGCTGGCCAGCGTGGTCAAGGCGGAGAGCAATGGAAACGCCTACGCCGTGAGCCGTGCCGGCGCGCAGGGGCTGATGCAGCTCATGCCCGGCACCGCGGCCGGCCTGGGGGTCCGCAACAGCTTCGCGCCCGACCAGAACGTGCAGGGCGGCTCGGCCTATCTGGATGCCCTGCTCACCCGCTATCACAACAATCTTGCCAAGGCACTGGCTGCCTATAACGCCGGCCCTGAAGCGGTTGACCGATACAGCGGCATCCCGCCTTACCGCGAGACCCGCGCCTACGTGGCCCGCGTAATCCACGAGTTCAACCGCCGGGTACTGGCACGCGAAGCCCTCTCGCGCGAAGCCTTCACGCGGCGCGCCAACCCGGCGACCCAGACAAGTTCCCGCTAACCTTGTTTGCTCCTCCTATTTCACACATTCTCTGGTAAGGCCTCGCACCATCCCATAAACTCTAAGAGGGTTCCGCGCTCAATGGAGATCGCTTGAAGAAGCATCAATGGATCGTCGGTTTTGTCGTGCTGGCCGCGCTTGTCGCCCTCGTCCTCTGGGGTCGAAACCGCATCCAATTCAATTTCGCTGTGTTTCGCGAGCAGCTGGCGCTGGCCGACTGGCGAAAAATCATTCTTGCCATCCTCTGCATCTACATTGGCTATCTCTTTCGCTCCGCGCGCTGGGCGCTGCTACTGCGCCACAACCAGAAGGTGGGACTGTTGTCGCTCACGGGAACGCAGGTGATGGGATTTGCGGCTGTCGCCCTCATCGGCAGAGTGGCTGACCCGGTTCGTCCGTATCTCGTGGCCAAACGCACCAAAATGCCGCTCAGCACCCAGATCGCTGTTTACATCGTTGAGCGCCTCTTCGACTTCGGCTCCATGGGCGTCATCGTCTCCCTGGCGCTGCTCTGGATTCCCAATCCCGCCAGCGTAGCGGCAGGCGGACACGCCGGTATAGTGGGCCACCTCTTCGCGCCGCTGCTGCATCGCTATCCCGCGCTGACCGACATCCTCGCCCGCTTCGGCGCGCTTCTCATCACATTGCTGGCAGTCCTGGTGCTGGTGGCCCTCCGCTTGTCTGGAGAAGCCGTCGCCAATTTCTTCCAGCATTCGTTCCGGCTGGTTTCGCGCAGCATGGGCCAGGCCATTGCCCACAAGGTGCGCACCTTCCACTCCGGCCTGGGCGCCATCCGCAGCCTTTCGGATTTTGCCATCGCAGCGTCGCTCTCGCTGGTCATGTGGGCGCTTATCGCGGTTGCTTATCTCGAAACGGTGCACGCTTTCACCGCCAGCCCCACACTCTCCACCATGAGCATTCCACAATGCATCCTGTTGCTGGTGGTGAGCGGCGGAGTAAGCGTGATGCAGCTCCCGGTGCTGGGCTGGTTTTCGCAGATTGCGGTTGTGGCCGCGGCCCTGGGCAGTTTCTTCGGCGCTTCGCCTGAGGCAGCCACAGCGTGTGCCGCCACGCTGCTCCTGGTCACCTTCCTCAGCATTATTCCCGTCGGCGTGGCCTGGGCGCAATTTGAGAATGTGAGTCTGCGCAGGGTTACTGTCGAAAGCGAGCATGCCGAAGAGGAACTGGAAGCGGAAAACGGCGTGGATGCGGGCGCCACGCCCTAAGCCCAGTCGGAACTGGCCGTCCCCGCAACCCGCTTGAGCTGGTCCGCAACTCGCGTGATCGGGTCCGTGCCCCGCTTGATCTGGTCCGTGAAAGCCGAGCTCTTACGGCCGATCCGCTGGTATGAAGGTGCGACGTCGGGCACGCCTCGAAAGACAATCCCCCGCCCCCCATCAAGCCGAAGGAACAAATCGCTCAATGGACTCCTCGGCCACCGGCGGTTCGGCCACCGGCCGCGAGTACTGAATGGTCTCCGGCCCCACCGCTCCACCCGTCATCAGCATGCTCATGGCCTGCTCCATGGTCAGGCTGGTCTCGACCAGCCGGCTCACGGGCAACAACTGCAGAAACGCAGACGTGGGATTGATGGCGTTGGGCAGCAGCACCGCCGCCAGCACCTCGCCTGTGGCCGCATCGGTCATGGTGCGGGTCAGAAAGCCAATGCTCTTCTGTCCAGGAATGGGAAAGTCCACCAGCACCACGCGCTGGCTGGTTTCTTTCTTCGCCATCATCGTGTCCAGCAGTTGGCGCACCGACGTGTAGACCTTAGCCACGACGGGAAGCCGCTCCAGCATTGCCTCAAAAAGGCTGAACGCTTGCCGGCCGATCACCTGCGACGTGAGCCGCCCCACCACGTACAGCACCACCAGCGTAAGCACCACTGCCAGCACCCATTGCAGCCAGGGCGCGCGTGGCCCCATGCCAATAGCGGCAAACAGGTGCACCACCGGCAGGCCCGCGTCCGCCAGCGTTTTTAACAGGAAGCCGAAGATCAGGCAGGTGACAAAAAGCGGCCCTATGGTGAGCACGCCCGCAAGGATATTGCTCTGCAGGCCGTGCAAGGTATGATTTGCAATTCGCTTCAAACGGCTCTCCAGGTCTTGGGGGGTACACCGGATTTTGCCGGAATTAGGCTCATCCTACCACGCTCGATCGGATTCAATGCCCACCGTCGTTCCCGTTCAAATTTCGTCTTTCCAGACCCCGCGAAATCAGCTATATATGAGAACGACGGCATTTCTCAGTTCACTGCGGAGCCGCTAACAAACATGCAAAGTGTTTATTTCTTGAGCAAAAACCAACCCGATGACGATGGCTCCAACTTTTCCGAGTTGAGCAGTGGTTTAGTGCTGGAAGGGCCTGAGATGCAATTGGAAAATCGTGAAGAACTGGACGTGAACCCAGGGCACCAGCCCACGCCGCACCCGCGCGCCGTCGGTGCCCCGCTGCCGCGCGGCGCCGCCCGCATGGGCCCTCGCGCCACCCCACCCAGAATCCCCATCCCTGTGCCCATGCCCAGCCGCGCCTTGACCACCCCTGCCATCCCTCCCGTTGGTGAAGACCGCTCCTCGAGGGTCCAGCCGGCCAAGGCACCGTCGTCGAACCTTCAGCCCTCAAACGTGCAGCGCGCCGCCCAGGCGCTGCGTTCGGCTGTTCCCTTTGTGCAGCGGCTTTTGCCGCTCCTCGACGGCAATATCGTTACCGCTATCTCCAACGTGCTCAACCATCAGCCCAAACCGGCGCCGCCCGTAAGCATTGCGCCGATCCAGCAGGGTATCAGCGAGCTGCAGCTCCAACAGCGCGAACTCAGCGACCAGATGGCCGTGCAGAACGCCTCCCTCAAGCGGGTTGAAGATCACCTTGAACTGGTCCGCGAAGCCACCGATCGCAACACTCTGGAGCAGCAGGAGTTGATGGAGGACCTCAAGGCTGTGGGCAAAAAAGTGAACCTTGTGGCCACCGTTGCCCTGACCCTGCTGCTGGTTTCCGTCCTTGTCAACGTCCTCCTTTACTTACATATCGAGCGAATTCTGCCCTGATTCCGCTGCTCTTTCCGGAAGCTGCCACACGCCGGCCGAATCCTGTCACGAAGCCTGCGGACGAAGCAGGCCTTTAACCCTGCTGGGATGGATGGTGTTGCTGCCGCTACCTCGGTAGCGCTAACCGGCTACTCTCCAGGACGGGTTCGCCTGCCATGTCCCAAATCTCGCGAGATCGATACCACATTACGGCATACTTTTACACAGCAAACATGCTTTTTTACGATATCAACAGTAGTTTGCTCTGACAGCGAGTCCAGCTGACTCTTTGTGATCGCGCGTGTTGCCAGTCGTATTTCCCGCAGTCTAGTATGCTCACAGTTTCAGAGAATCCAGGGCGCCAACCTACAAGACCCTGAACACGTCCCGCTATGCATGCAGTTGTTCCCAATATCAAAGAGCTTCACGAATCAGCCGCGCTGAACGGTATGAGCGCGTGTGAATGGAGTGTCTCGTCATGGCATGGTATGCCTACTGCATCGGGGAAAAGCAAGCATTTCCTGAATTGGCCCGTCACCGCAAACCCGTCCCAATGGTTTCCGTTCTCGGCGTAAGCGGCAACCAGGTATTTCTTTATCCAGCCAGTGATTTAGCAGTAATAGTGAGTGAGCATAACCCCCAGGAAATGCTCAGCCAAAAATCCGGCGTCGATCATGCACGCGTGATCGCCGACTGCTTTCAGCATTCGACAGTTCTTCCTTTCCGGTTTGGGACTGTTTTCAACGACGATGAGTCCCTGCGCAAGTCCATCCGCTCCAACCAGCGACAGTTTCTCGGCAACATCGACAAATTGCGTGGCAAGGCGGAGATGCACCTGAAGATCTTTGTGGACGACTGTGCTTGCCGCGAATCGGGCCGCGAGATGGATCGGCACGCGACTGAGACGACGGGAAGCGGCTACCTGAGCAATCTGCGCGAAACCGCGGCCCGCACCCGCGATCGCCAGACCCGGGCCCGTGCCATCAGTTTTCAGATGCACCGGCTCTTCATGCCCCTCGATGAGGAAGTCAGTTGCCGGCTCACCGACAATGGCAAGATGCTGCTGGACATCGCTCATCTGATCGATCGCAAGCACGTGGAGCGCTACCAGAACAAATTCGCAACCACCAGCGCCTCCATGCGCGAGTGCCACATGCAGCTATCCGGTCCATGGCCTCCGTATCACTTTGTCCACCGCCTCACGCGCGTTGGCCATGCCCAGCCGCAGCAGCATCCTGTCACGCCGGTTCCCGGTCCAGCGCCTGCGCTTCAAGCCGCTACGCTCCTGGCGTAAGCCGGCCCGCTGGGTCAGTCCTCGGATTGGGCATAGGGGGAGCGGCCACCCACTCCCTCCTGCCACCGTAAGTAGTCGGTAGGCGTGGGGAAATGCCAGCTTCGGCTACACCTCCCAATAAGCTTTCAAAGATGCAGGACGGGCCAAATCAAACGGGCGGCTTCATCGAGCCGCCCGTTTGACTTGTGGCATGTCCTCCCCATCCTGTTCTCTGGTTCCCGTTCACTGCCCATTGGGCGCGGTGCCCGAGCTGGCCTGCTGCGGATTGCCCATGTTGGAGAGCAACTGCACCTCGACGCGGCGGTTCTTCTTGCGGCCGTCGGCGGTGTTGTCCGGCGCAACCTGCTGATCCTTGCCGATCCCGATCAGGTAAAAGCGGTGCGGCGGGATGTTGTACTTTGCCGCCAGGTACTGCACCACTGCATCGGCCCGGCGCTGGCTCAACTGGTAGTTGTACTGCGCCGACCCCGTGGTATCCGTTCCGCCCGTCACTTCGAGAATGTAGCTCTTCGCCGACCCAAGCTGGTTGGCGAAGTCATCCAGCTGCTGCTTATCCGAGGCCGTCAATGCCGCCTTGTCGAAGCCGAAGGTGACGGAAACATCAGCAACCTGCTTGTAGTTGTCCAGGCCCTTCACCAGCGAATCCAGCGAATCGGCGCGGTTGGCCACATCGTTGGCCGCGGTCTGCGCCTGGTTGGCCTGCTGGGTGGCGCTCTGCGCATTTTGCGTGGCCTGGTTAGCCGAGTTCTGTGCCTGCGTGATTCCCGCCTGCGCCCGCTGATTCACGTCCTGTATGTCGCGGTTGTTCTGCGCTGTCTTCTGGTCCAGATCCCCGGTCTTCTGTACCAGCGGCGCGGTCTGATTCTTCACGTAATTCTTGGTCGCGCAACCCGATGCGCCAAAAATCGTGATGGCCGCCGCGGTAACAACAAAACCAAAACGTTGAATAGTCATGACTACACTTCCTCCCTCAATCGGCTCCGTCTCACGAACCACTCTCTTCGAGGCCGTATCGATCCGTACAGGGAATTGCAAGCCGGGTGCCATTCGCATCTAGAAGCGCAAACATATGAATCGTTGTAACTTAGTTTGCACATCCTGGGGAGCCGCGAGCCTTCTTCAGCATGTAGTTTTTACATTCTCCGGTAAGATTGAGCCAAATCGAGGCCAGCCATTGAACCGGCAAACACGCTCCGATTGCCAATCGCTTACCAAACTGGTCTCTTTGATTGCAAAGAACTTCCTCCAAGGGTCGCACCGACGTCGCTCTCTACCCTTAACATCAAATCCGCGGTACCGGCGCTCGAACTTAGATTGTGATGGGAGTCGTTGGGATTAACCTAGTCCTCGATGCCTATTTGCAAAGGTGCGCGTCTTAAGATCGAACGGGCCGACCATCACATTGCGAACCTTGAGGGGAGCATTGACGGCCTGAAAGAACGTCTGACTACAAGTGTCGATGTAGACCCGGATACTGGATGCGAATACATCAAGTGCGATTTTGCAAGCATCAAAGATCAGGATGCCATTGAGAATCTTCCGGCCATCATCGGAGATGCCGTCCACAATCTTAAGTGCGCCCTCGATCACGTGTGGTTTGAGACCATTCAAAGACTGATCCCCTCTGGCGACTGGGATAGGACCGTGTTTCCCGCGTACTACACCGAAAATTATCTGCGGCCTGCGCTCAGGAACTTGCAGATTCACATCTCCGCGCCCAGATTCTTTGACTTCATCATGAGCGAGGTAAAGCCCTACGACGGAGGGGATTTTGCCGTCTGGCCCGTGCACATTCTCGACAGAAGAGACAAGCACCGGCTTCTCACTCCAGTCGTCCACTACTCGTCGATTGGAGAAATTGAGGTAGAGCAAAATGGAAAATCTTGGAAGGGATTCACGTGGGGCACCACTCAACCCCTTCCCCATTTCCTTCGCTACGAAAGAGGCATCCATGTCAAAGACCCAGGACGCGCATCCTTCGATGTAATGTTCCAAGAGCGGGGCGCGGGAACTGAGACGAGAGCGGTGGATACGCTCCGCATCTACTCGCGCTCTATCTTGCAGACCGTGAATCTCATCGAGGAGTTCGAGGAAACGTGAGGATCGATTTTGAACAGAGGTGTACTTTTTGATCCGTACACCGTGCATTAAGTCGACAAAACATTAACAGCGGCACACCATAGGCCTATGGATTCATAGTTTTGCATGGTGTTGCAGGTGTGTTTATGCCTTGTGTCCACCGAGGAGAGTGCGCGACAGGATTCAGTCGCTCGCCGGCCGGTTTCCCCAGTTTCTTATCCGTTTGGTTCAGGCGTCCCTATCGCCTTTATCCTAAGAAATGGCGCCCTGCGCCCCGGCTCACTCCATGGATCTCTACGAGAAAATCCGCACCCTCCCCACGCAGCCCGGCGTGTACCTCTACAAGAACGCCGAGGGCGATGTCATTTACGTGGGCAAGGCCAAGAACCTGCGCTCGCGGGTGCGCTCGTATCTGCTGGAGGCGTCGCAGGCCAACGCCAAAACCGGCTCGCTGATGCGCGAGGCCGCGGACCTCGATTACATCCTGGTGGCCAACGAGCATGAGGCGCTGGCCCTCGAAAACAACCTCATCAAGCAGCGCAAGCCGCGCTTCAACATTCTGCTGCGCGACGACAAGACCTACCCTTACGTGAAGCTCACGCTGGCTGACCGTTTCCCCAAGGTCTTCGTCACGCGCCGCCTGCGCAAGGACGGAGCCGCTTACTACGGCCCGTATTTTCCCGGCAACCTGGCTTACCGCGTGGTCGATCTCATCCATCGCAGCTTTCTGTTGCCCAGCTGCAAGGTCGATCTGAGCCGCTACCATCCGCGTGCCTGCCTGCAGTACTACATTCACCGCTGCCTGGGCCCGTGTGTCGAGGGTCTGGTCGCGCCGCAAGCCTACAAAGAAGCGGTGCGCGACGCGCAGCTCTTCCTCGAAGGCCGCCACGCCGAGCTGGAGCGCACCTTGGAGAAGCGCATGATGGCCGCCGCCGAAGCTGAGCAGTTTGAAGCAGCGGCGCGGCTCCGCGATCAGCTCTCCACTGTGCGCCAGTTGCAGGAAAAGCAGCGCATCGCCACTGCCGAGCAGAGCGACGACGCCGATGTCTTCGGTTATCACTTTGAAGACGGCAACCTGGCGGTCAACCTGTTCCACATGCGTGCCGGCAAGATTGTCGACCGCCGAGAATTTTTCTGGGAAGACCTCCCGTCGCTGTTGGAAGCGAATGAAGAGCCAGAGACCGGGAATGATCAACCAGAGATCAAGCACCGGGGGTCAGAGAATTCAGGCTTCAATCCGGGCCGCGTCTTCTCTGCCTTACTCAAGCAGCTTTACATCGATCAGCAGTACGTGCCGCGCAGCATTTTCGTCCCGGTAGATTTCGACGATCGCGAGGCGCTGTCGGAACTGCTGAGCGAGCGCCGCGGCCACAAGGTGGAGCTGGCCGTTCCCCAACGTGGCGAAAAACGCTCGCTCGTCGATCTCGCCGGCCAAAACGCCAAGCAGTCTTACACGCAGCGCTTTCGCGTGCTGGAGCCCTCGCGCAAGGCCATTCAGGAGGCCCTTGCCGACGCGCTCATGCTGCCCGAACTGCCGCGCCGCATCGAGTGCTTCGACATCTCCCACATTCAGGGCGCGGAGACGGTGGCGTCGCTGGTGGTGTGGGAAGACGGCAAGATGAACAAGTCCGCCTACCGCAAGTTCAAGGTGATGACGGTGGTGGGCGTGGACGATTTCGCCTCCATGCGCGAAGTGGTGGCGCGCCGCTACAAACGCATCGTGGAAAGCACCCCGGGCGACAAGGAACCGGCTACCATGCCGTCGCTAGTGTTGATCGACGGCGGCCTGGGCCAGCTCCACGCGGCGGCCGAGGCACTGGAATCGCTGGGGCTCACCTCGCAGCCCCTCGCCGCCATTGCCAAGAAGGAAGAGGTCATCTATCTCTACGGCAATGAAGAAGAGCCGGTGGTGCTCGATCGCCGCTCGCCGGTGCTGCATCTCATCCAGCTCATCCGCGACGAGAGCCACCGTTTTGCGGTGGGCTATCACCGCCAGCGCCGCGCCATGCGCGACCGCGACTCCGAGTTGCTGAACATTCCCGGCGTAGGCGCGCAAACCCGCCAGCGCCTGCTCACCCACTTCGGCAGCCTGCGCGATGTGCAACAGGCGACGGCGGATTCGCTGGCCGCCGTGGTTCCGCGCAAAACCGCCGAGAGCATCTGGAGGCATTTCCACGAAGCTTCGGTTGGCAAGTAACTTGTGAGCTGGCGGCCCATCGTTCGGCCTTGCGGCTTATATCGGCGCTTGATTCAGATCCCTGCGCCGAGCCTGGGAGCGTGTCGGCGATAAAGACTCCGCAGCCATGGCTAAGAGTGGCATAGGATTCAACATGAACCGAGGTTGGAGGTTCCAGGATGAGCCAACATCAATCGAAACTTGCGCGGCGGGACTTTTTGAAGACAGGTACGGCGGTAACTGCCGGCGCCTTGGTTCTGGCACATGCGCCTGGTGTAACCGCGTTTGCGCAGACGCCGCCGAACCTGGTTCCAAACCCAGATTTCAGCGTTGACGCGCCTGGCAAACCCACATCGTGGCAACTGTGGTCTCCGCGTCCTGACCTGGAGCCGCGCGGCGAACTGGTGAACCTCGACGGCAGCAGGGCGCTCCGGTTGAGCGCGATTGATTTCAGTTCCTTCGGCAAATGGTGCTCGAACGAAACCGGGATTACCGCCGGCCGCTTTTACCAATTCGAAGTGTTCTACAGACCTGAGCGCATGGTCAGCGAGCGCAGCAGCGTGGGAGTCGTGATGACGTGGAACGCAGCGGACGGGCGCCCGGTTCAGCGCGATTACGTCGATAAGATTTCCCCCGCAGAAAATGGTTGGCGGCGCGCTTCTCGTACTCTTCGCGCTCCCGAAGGATCGTCCACCGTAACCATTGAGCTTTGGCTGCGATGGACAAGTGAAGGATCGGTAAGCTTCAAAAGTCCCAGCCTGGTTGAAGTAAGCCCACCGGCGCCGCGCCAGGTGCGAGTGGTGACAACCAGGATAGAAGAGAAGTGGAATGGCACCCTCGAAGGCAACATCAAACTCATGGGAGACGCGTTAGACCTGGCCGGACGCGAGAAACCCGATGTGATTCTTTTGACCGAATTCTTTACGGAGCGCGGCGTGAAAGGCACGGTCCATGACCGCTCAGAGCCGGTTCCAGGCCCGATCACCGACGCGCTGGCGCGAAAAGCGCGACAGTATAACTCGTACATTATTGCGGGCATGCTGGAATTAGACGGCGAAAAGACCTACGACACCGCAGTGCTGATCGATCGTGGTGGCCAACTTGCAGGAAAGTACAGGAAGACGCATCTTCCCTTGTCGGAAGTTGAAGATGGCGAAACTCCCGGGAATGATTACCCGGTTTTCGATACGGACTTCGGGCGCATCGGCATTCTGATCTGCTGGGATTTTTTCTTCCCGGAAACTACGCGGATTATGCGCCTCAAGGGTGCGGAAATTATATTTTTGCCCATCGCAGGAGATCCCGGAGCACGGCACTACGATGTTGCCACGCGAGCGCGAGCGCTCGATAACGGCGTCTATTTCGTCACGTCGGTGAGCAAGGGTGCACCTAGCCGCATTGTCGATCCCGAGGGAGAAGTTATAGCCGAGACGACAGACGGTGTCGCCGCGGCAGAAATCGACCTGAACAGGGAATCCCGGCTGTGGTGGCTCTCAGTGGGCCCAGCTTACGGCCAGGCCAGGAGTCTTGTGATTACGGAGCGCAGGCCCGAAACGTACAAAGATCTGGCGGATGGTTCCTTATGAACTTTGGGGGAGGGCCAAGGTTCAGTGAATCGAACTGAGCACAAATGTGGATTCCTCAGCGCGCCGCAGAATGACACAGCCTTGATGACACACGCTTTCCGATTGCGTTCCCAAGGACCGCCCGCTCCGCGCGGCATCCCCGTCGAGTCACTCCGCCCGCACCATCTCACGCTTCACCACCACGATGCGCTTGCTGCACGCGTGGCAGAAAAAGGCGCCCACTGGACCCACACTGCTGATTTTTGCGCTGCACCACGGACATTTTCCGCGCACCGCGTTGATGGCCAGGTATGGTCCCAGAATCGGGGCGCAGATGCCGGCAATGATCAGCGGAATTCCGAGCACCATAGCGGGACCGAGCAGGCAGATCATGGTTCCGTAGATGATGAGCACTGGCGCCGTAACCAGGCCAAAGAACAAGCCCCCAAAGGCATAGCGCGCCGGCGCGGATTCATGTTTGGCTGGAGTGGGAACCGCAGGTAGAACAGCTTCAGCACCCGTAGCACCGCAATGGGGGCAGAACTTCCAGTCTCCTTGCAGACTGGCTCCGCATTTGCTGCACGATCCGCTCATGGCACGGACCTCCTGCCAGAGAACTCGATTTCAAGTTCCCCAACAGGACAGAAGTGTAGGCTGATTTACGATGGCCGCCGGTGATGCGGATCACATTTGAGAGACGTGCGCCACAGCAGGAGTGATTCTCGCCCGCATTCGTCGCTTAGTTACGCTCCATGCGCTTCAGGTGCTCGATCAGCCGCACCGGGTGCATGGGCTTTTCCAGCACTTCGAAGCTGTGGCCCGCGGCGCGCGCTTCCTCCAGCAGATCGGTGGTGCCGGCCTGCCCAGAGAAGAGAAGAATCTTGGTTGTGGGTAGCTGTCTGCGCACTTCGATGGCCAATTCCACCCCATTCATCTCGGGCATCACCACGTCGGTGAGGAGATAATCGGGTTGGATCTCTACCGCAATGGCGAGCGCGCTCTTGCCTTCGTAGGCGGTGAATGCGCAGAAGCCGGAGATGTTCAGGATCTCCGTCATGGTATTGGCGAGCCGCTCTTCGTCATCGACCACCAGGATACTGGGGCAGTTCTCCCCATTGGCCTTGGCCCGCGCCCTGCGCACCTGGGAAGCGATGAATTTTTCAGAATAATTGTCCGATGCCTGAATAATTGCCGATCCGATTTCCAGCATCAAGTTCTCCTTCTCCAAATTTCCGACGAGCCAACCTTACTTCCCTGAAGTGGCGAAGGGATCAAGCAAAGGGTACGAAGATGCAGACATGTGCATCGCTAACCTCGGCAGTCTTCCCAGTATTGAATGTGACCTGTGCCCCGCGCTTCTCCAGCAGTTCCCGCGCCAATGAAAGTCCTACGCTGGAACTGATTCTGCCCTGGACCGCCGCGAGGGGCTCGAACGCCCGGTCCAACACCTCGCGCTCGATCCCTGGCGCGCGCAGACGAACCAACACCTGAATGCCATCGTGCTCGGCCGAGCGATGGTCCGCGACGGTCACGTAGAGGCTGCCACCGCGCGGCAGCACCTGGATGGAGTCGGCAAGCAGGGTCGAGAAGACCTGAGCAAACTCGTACCAGTTCACCGCGATCCGGTGATGATCCTCATAGCGGCAATCCACCGCGATTCCGCCGGCGTGCAATTGCGCTTGATAGACAGCAAGAGCTTCCGCCAGAATCTCGTGTAGAAAAACCTCGTCTCGACGGCCTGCCTCACTATAATACCCCAGAACTCGACGGATAATTTGGGCCACACGGTCAAGCTCGCTCTCTGCCGAAAGCAGATAACCATGGGCCTGTTCATGACTTGGCGTATTGCGTCGCGCCAGGTAAACAAAATTGAGCACGGATTCGAGAGGATTATTGATTTCGTGGGCCACGGTGGCCGCCATGCGGCCGGTCGCGGCCAGCTTTTCTGAGCGGATGAGCATCCGTTCCATGCGCTTGCGCTCCATAACGTCGTGGGCAATTTTTGCAGCCCCAACAATCTGGCCGGCAGCGTCCTTGATAGGAGAAATGGTGACTGAGACTTCCACCGGCTGCAAGTCTTTGCGCAGACGCGTGGTCTCGAAGCGTTCGATTTGCTCGCCGGCTCCGAGCCGCCGCAGCATGTCCACAAACTCGGCGTGTCTGTCGCGCGGCACCAGCGACAAGAAGGACTGTCCGACCATCTCCTCAGTTTTATAGCCGAAGATCCGCTGCGCACCGGCGTTCCAACTGGTTACAACGCCGTCAAGGTCGGTGCTGACGATGGCGTCCTCTGAGGACTCTACAATGGCCGCCAGAAGGCTCTCCGGCGGCGCGGCGCGGATGGGAACGGGGATTTGACCTTTTTTCCTACCCACAGCCTGCACTCCACGAATCATACGGGAAGAGAATTGCAACTGATCGTCTCTGCAAGCCTCTCCCAATTTCCAAAAAGATGCAACCGTCCCGGCGCTTCGACTATGCGCACTGTCTCCACGATAAGCGGCGCCTCTACACCTTTCCCGGGACTCCGCCATAAGCGAAATGGAGTTTCGCGATGATAGCGTCCGCGGACCCATAGGTTGCGCTGTAAGGTAAAGCGGAGCGCGCCGTTACCCCTTGCTCGTGCGCACCGCAGCCGTGCACAAGCGGCTGGGGAACAGTTGGCTATTCCCCAAGCAATCGGCGTCGAGCTTCGCGGGATGCGCACTTCCGCTTTTTGAGGGAAGGCGCTCCCGCTCCGCAAATCTGCAAGGTCGCGCGCCGGCGCGGGGCACGAAGGGAAGATTAACTCGCGGTCGCCATCCGCGGCTTCAGCGTTGACTGAACCCGAGACAACAGCTCGCGCGGGTGAATGGGCTTGTTGAGCAACGTGAAGTGGTGACCTGCGTTCTTTGCGTTGGTCAGAAGGTCGATGGTTGCGGCCTGGCCTGAGAACAGCAGGATTTTGCAGTCAGGGAAGATTCGCTTGATGGTAATCGCCAGCTCGATGCCGCTCATGCCCGGCAAAACCACGTCGGTAATGAGCAGTTCGGGGGGCGTCAGCAGGGCCGTTTCCAAAGCATCGGTCCCATCGTAGGCGGTCATGGCTGCATAGCCACTGCGGCAAAGGATCTCGGTTAGTGTATCGGCGATCGCAGACTCATCATCAACCACCAGAACGACGGGACGGTATTCGCTGGTATCCGCCGGCGGCACTTCATCCAATGGGACGACTGGGGAAGTACGTCTTCCGCTCATTCGAATGCACCTCTGAGAGAACCTAGCAGGAATCCTGCCATACGGGTAAACTCTTCTCAATGTGGGCGTCAAGAGGGCCACCTTGTGGAAAACTTTCCATCAATTTGTGGAAAACTTTAGCGTCAGAGCTAGGATTTTCTTACGCAGCCGTCGCCAACACTTTACCTAGTTACGACATCTTAGTTATACGTCAAATTAACAATACGTTTGGCCGAGGATTGTGTTCGTTCTCAGACCTCAGCCTCCAGTGAGAATTGAAAATGGCGACCAAGGACATCAATTTCGACTCCGCGATGTTTCAGGAAGTTCTTCAGGGAGAAGTGCCTAAGGGCCGCGACGGGAAACACAAGCGCATCGTTACGCGTCTGCTGAACGACATCCAACAGCTGAAGCCCGGCACAGCCCTGAAAGTTCCCTTGACGGCTCTGCCTGATTCCAAGGAGAACATCCGCTCGGCGCTGAATCGGGCCACGCGCCAGCGCGGCATCGAGATTTCCACCTCCAGCGACGCCGATAACCTGTACATATGGAAGACCGATCCCAAGGCATGAATTCCCCGGCAAACTTTCGGCGGCATAGCGGCCTCTCGAGCCGGCAATGAACTCCGTTCGCATTGACAAGTGGC
The DNA here is from genome assembly GCA_963725975.1 of uncultured Acidobacteriaceae bacterium. Taxonomy (GTDB): domain Bacteria; phylum Acidobacteriota; class Terriglobia; order Terriglobales; family Acidobacteriaceae; genus Telmatobacter. The sequence goes on from CAVSBA010000007.1 coordinate 119,001, forward strand.
TGTGGGCTGCGCGTTTTTTCAAGACGCGCGGTCTGGCCGCGCGTGCCTGCGAACTGGGCCGGGTGCAGTCCAATGGTCTGCGCGCCAAACCTGCCCGCGAGGTACACGCCGGCGACCGGCTGCGCGTGGAAAATGAGGGTGGAGTCTTCGAGATCGAAGTGCTTGAGCTGAGCGACATGCGCGGGCCGGCCGCCGTGGCGCAAAAGCTCTACCATGAAAGCGATGCCAGCCGCGAGGCCCGGCATGAAAGCCGCCGCAGGAGCGCAAAGCGATGCAGGAATTCGCGCCCGCGCCGGAGCGCCGGCCGTCGAAGCGGGACCGGCGCCACATCATCCGCTTTCGCGGCGAAGGCTGAAAAGATCTGCACGTGCGGGCCTGGCGGTCCGCACTCAGCCGGTCACCCCGGCAAGACCTGTCGCGGCTCGGACTGGAAACTGGCGCTACTTGCTACGCCAGTACGCGCTAGCAGTACGCGCTGGATCTTCTCTTCGATCACATTCTGTGGCACATAGCCGACGATCTGGTCGGCTACCTTGCCACCCTTGAAGAGAAACAGCGCCGGGATGCCGCGCACGCCATAGCGCGAGGGCGTGGCGCCATTCTGGTCCACATTGACCTTGGCCACTTTGAGCTTGCCCGCGTAAGTGGCGGCCACGCTATCCACGATAGGCGCAAGCGCCTTGCAGGGGCCGCACCAGGCAGCCCAAAAGTCCACCAGAACAGGCTGCTCGCTCTGCAGCACTTCCTGATCAAAGTTTGCGTCGTTTACTTCCAAAACACCTACCCCTGCCATGATCCTCCTTGCGACTTGCGGCACACTGTTCAGTGTACAAGATCGCCGTCTGCACATAAGATGCGCGTGCCCGCCTAAAGAAGCAAGGTGCGATCGGAACCGGCATGGGGCCGTGCCGGCGATCATCCGACCGCAGCCGGCCCGGCTGTATTGACAGGTGAAATGGGTCGCGAGCCGGGCCGGGCCAGTGTCCGCCCACAATATAGAAGCGCCCGGATCCCAGGAGGATCACGGGCGCTAGAGCAGCCCTCCCCCAGAACTGCTCACGGAGCGAATGTAGGGTTTCTCGCGACGAAAGGCAAGAAAACTTAGGTAACATGTCCGGTAATCAAGGAGTTGGTGAGTTACCTAGAAGGTAACGAGGGTGCCTGAAGTGGTTACCGAGGTTGCAGATTTCTTCCGGTTTCAGCCGCGGAATGGCTGACCGCTGCCTTCGTGCAATCGAAGTCCAGCCGCAGCTCCCGAGGCCACGAATCGGCACGTCAGCAGTTCCACCTGCTGCGTTGCCGCTGCTGCCTCCCGAATGGCGGCCGCGGCCGCACGCAGAGCGGCTTCGTTCTCGACGATGACCAGCATGGCCGGACCGGCGCCGCTCAGCGCGGCTCCCAGAATGCCGTGCCGGCCCACCAGCGGCAGCAGCAGCGGCAGCAGGGGGCAGATGGCGGCGCGGTAGGGCTGGTGGATGCGGTCGCGCATGGCCATGCGCAGCAGGTCGGCACGACCCTGCGCAAAGGCCAGCCCCAGCAGCGATGCCGACTGGATGTTGGTGACCGCGTCGGCCAGCGTGTAGCTGGCCGGCAGCACCGCCCGCGCCTTGGTGGTGGAGAGCGGCTCGGCCGGCAAGCGCAACGATGGCGCGCCACTGCTCCGGCGGAACGGTCTGCGCCACGTGCACCGTGCGCCCCTCGCAGGCGGCGGCCACAAAGCCGCCCAGCCAGCAGGCCGCCACGTTATCCGGATGGCCTTCGAGCGCGTAGGCCTCTTCGAGAATGCGGTCGCTGAACTCCAGCCCAGTCCGCCAAAGTGAACCGCCAGCGCGATGGCAGCCAGCCGCCCGGCAGCCGACGAGCCGCAGCCCATGCCCAGCGGAATGCCGTTGTTCATGCGGATCGACAGCGGAACGATGGGCCGGCCGTTGGCTTGCAAGCAGCGTCTTGTAGGCCTCGAGAATGAGATTGTCTTCGAGGCGCGCGCAGCGCTCGGCATCGCGGCCGGTGGCCGCAATGGAAAACTCCGCGGCCGCTGCGGCTTCAATCTCCAGATAGAAATCAAGCGCCACGGCCAGCGCGTCAAAGCCGGGTCCCAGGTTGGCCGAGGTGGCCGGCAGGCGCAGCCGCAGTACGCCCGGTCGCATGCGATCGCTCCGGCGTCGCTCATGCCGAGGCGCCTTTCATGGCGGCCAGCACGGCGGCCGGCGTGGCTTCGACGGCCACGGCGTTGCGGCGCAAGCTGCAATCTCCTCGGCTGATCGCCGAATCCGCTCCGCCGGTTTCCTCTTCGGTCAGCAGCGTGCCGCGATGGAAGTCGATGGTGTAGTCGGCATCCTTGAGGGTGTGGCCGGTGAGCACCAGAACCACGGTCTCAGCCGAGCCAATGTCTCCCTGGGCGCGCAGCTTCTTGAGGCCGGCGAGCGTCACGGCGGAAGCCGGCTCGCAACCCAGTCCCTCCGCGCCAATCTCCGCCTTGGCCACGGCGATTTCGGCCTCGGTCACATCCAGGCACCATCCGCCCGTGTCCTGAATGACGCGCGCCGCCTTGCGCCAGGAAGCGGGATTGCCGATGCGAATGGCCGTAGCGCGGGTGTGCGCTTCAACCGGCTCAAGGGTCGCGCCGCGGTCGCGCGCAAAGCTCTGCGCCAGCGGATTGGCGCCCGCAGCCTGAATGACGGAGATGCGCGGCATGCGCGCCACCAGTCCCAGTTCCTTCAGCTCGCGAAATCCCTTGCCCAAAGCGGAGCTGTTGCCCAGGTTTCCGCCGGGAACAATCAGGTGGTCGGGGACATTCCAGTCGAAGGCCTCGGCGATCTCGAAGGCCGGCGTCTTCTGGCCCTCCAGCCGATAGGGATTGACGGAATTGAGCAGATAAATGGGCGCCTGGCGGACGATCTCGGTGAGCACGGCGAGGCAGCGGTCAAAATCGACAGGCAACTGGCAGGTGAGGGCGCCATAATCCATGGCCTGCGAAAGTTTGCCCCAGGCAATCTTGCCGTCGGGAATCAGCACCAGGCTTTTGAGCCCGGCCCGCGCCGCGTAGGCGGCCATGGCCGCCGAAGTATTGCCGGTGGAGGCGCAGGCTACCCACTCGAAGCCCCGCTCCCGGGCCACGCTCAGGGCCGCTGTCATGCCAGTATCTTTGAACGAGCCGGTGGGATTCATGCCCTGGTGCTTGGCAAAGAGCTGGTCGATGCCGAGCTTTTTCGAACGTCCGCGGCAAGCGGTAGAGGGGCGTATTGCCCTCGCGCAGCGAGACGGCATTGCCGAAACTGTCGAGGATGGGCAGCAATTCGCGGAAACGCCAGACGCCGGACTGGTCGAGCGCCTCTGACGAGCAGCGCCGCTCGCGCCACAACCACTTGAGAGCGCCGGGGTTGGGGCGGTCTGGCCCGCGACGTTCGGTCCAGCCCGGATACTCAACCTCAAAGAGCTCACCGCAGCTCGCGCAGCGAAAATCCGGCTGCGCCTCGGCCCCGCGAATCCGCGCTCCGCACCCAAAACAGCGCAATTGATGCAAATTGTCGTTCATATCCCTGAGTGTTAGCCTATCAGCGTAATGCAACTTCTTGCTTTTGCGCGAGGAACCTGGTGCAGATGCTGAGACGATTGATCCCCGCAATGGTCGGACTGGCGTTGCTTCCCGTCGCCGGGGCACAGTCAATGGTGCGGGTTGCCGCCGCTGCCGATCTTGAACCGGTCCTGCCGCCGATCCTGGTGCAGTTTGAACGGGCTACCGGCATTCATGCCGAGGCTACCTATAAGGCGTCGGCCATGCTCACTACGCAGATTCTGAACGGCGCGCCCTTTCGATCTGTTTCTCGCCGCCAACACTGCCTATCCGCAACGCCTCTTCCAGGCTGGCTTAGCCGGCCGAGCACCCGTTATCTATGCCAAAGGAACTCTGGTGCTGTGGGAGCGCAAGGATGCTGGTCTTCCGCCGCCCTCGCTCGCCCTGCTCCGCGATCCGCGCCTGAAGCGGCTGGCGATCGCCAACCCCGAGCGCGCGCCCTACGGCGAGGCCGCGGTGGCGGCGCTGCAGAGGCTCGGCCTCTACGACGCGCTCAAGCCACGACTGGCTACCGCCGAAAACATTGCCCAGGCGGCACAGTTTGCCGATTCCGGCAACGCCGACGCGGGACTCATCTCGCTTACCTCGGCGCTTACCCCGCAGCTCAAATCCGCAGGGTCATATTTCGTGATGCCGCGCGATCTCTACCCGCCCATCGAGCAGGGCGCGGTGGTGGTCAGCCACAGCGATCGGCGCGCGGCCGCCCATAAGCTGCTCGATTACCTGCTTTCGCCTCCCGTACAGGCTGAACTGGCGAAGGGCGGCCTTACGCCGGTCCACTGAACCGCGACAGCCAGCTTTCACGCTTCACCATGGTTCGCTCCCTGGCATACAATCGAGCTATGCTTGGCCGTGTTCCTATCCGCTTTTACGTTGTGTTGGCAGGCCTCGGCCTGCTCCTCGGTTCCGTAGCGTCTGCACGCCCAGACCGACAGGCGTGGCCGCAAATACAAGGCCCCGCCCCCCGCGTCGACTATTGAAGTGACGGTGATCAAGGCGGACAACGGCAAGCCCATCCCGGATGCCGCCGTGATTTTTCACCCCATCGAAGGCGACAAAGACAAGGGCGGCCTGGAGCTGAAGACCAACGAAGAGGGTAAGGCAGTCATCGATGTGATTCCCATCGGCGACACGGTTCGCCTGCAAGTGTTTGCCCACGGCTTTCAGACCTACGGCAAGGACTACAAGGTCGACAAGGACCAGATGTCGATGGAGGTCCGTTTGAGCCGCCCCGCTCCGCAATACTCCATCTACAAGAACAACAATGCGGGTTCGAAGGGTTCGGGCCAGGGGTCGAATTCCGGTTCCGGCAATCAGCAGCAGAACCCACCCAGCCAGAGCCAGCCGCAGAAGTAGCACTGCGGGCTGAATCGAAGTCTTTCTCGCGCGCCTATGCCCACCCAAATCCTGCATGGAAAGTCGGCGCTGGTAACCGGAGGCGCCCGGCGCCTGGGGCGCGGCATCGCCCTGGCACTGGCTGAGGCCGGCGCCGATGTGGCGATTACCTGGCGCACCTCGGAAGCAGAAGCAGCGCTGACCGTGAACGATTTGTCTGCGCTGGGCGTACGAGCGGCCGCCATCGAGTGCGATGTGCGTTCGGAGATCTCAGTTCGCCGCGCCGTGGAGCAGACTCTGGGGGCGTTCGGCCGACTTGATCTGCTGGTCAACAACGCGGCCATTTTTCTCTCCTCGCCGCTCGATAAAATCTCCATCGAGGAATGGGATTCGATCTTCGAAACCAATACGCGTGGGCCGTTTTTGTTTGCGCGCGAGGCGCTTCCGCACCTGCGCGCGACTCGCGGCCGAGTGATCAACATGGGATCGCTGGGCGGCCTCCAGGCCTGGCCCACCCATGCGCACTATTGCAGCTCCAAGGCCGCGCTGCACATGCTGACCAAGACCATGGCGCGCGCCTTCGCCCCGGAGGTGAGCGTGAACTGCGTGGCGCCCGGAAGCATTGTGGCTGGAGAACTGATGGGCGACGATGTGGAACGTGCTGCGCGGTTTGCGGAACGTACGCCGATGCTGCGCAACGGGACGCCGGAGGATGTGGCGCAGGCAGTGCTTTTCTTTGCCACCGGGCCGAGCTTTGTGACCGGGCAAATTCTGGCCGTGGACGGCGGTCTGGGGCTTGTTTAACGCGGCTCCAAGGTCAATGTGCCCATTGATGGCGCTATCCAATTTCCCAAAAACGGGAGTTTGGGCAACCAGCGGGGTGGTCATGGGTACAGCAACTTTGGAGCCGGTTTAGACGCGGACTGCATTCATGCCAGCTCGATCAAGCAAAGAGAACGGGGCTGCATGTCGATATCGATCACGCCGGGCAGTTGCATGGTTCGCACGCTCGATTGGCCGTCGATAAAGAGAGAGACCTTCTTGCTGCCCTGGCACCTGAGTTCCACTCGCGGAGTCTGGCCCTCGTCTGCGCAGTTGGCGAGGACGATGCCGATTCGCCCATCGGCAGCTTGCCAGGTTGCGGACTGCACCAAAGCCTCCTTGCCAATTCCGAAGTCGCGCCTGGTGACATTGCTGACCGTCCAAGGCCGCAGCATGCGCCCAAAGACGAGATAATCCTTGGCAATCCCAGCCCGAAAACGGTTGGTTCTCTTGGCCCAGTCGAGGATTGCACTTTGATCCGGAATCGCACGGGTCCACGCGTCGTCCCAGTCGTATTCGAGAAGCCCCTTCTCTCGGAGTGTGAAGTTCAACATATATCCCGTCACAATGGCCCGCCCCACGGAAAGACTGAGAGCCTCGTCGCTCACTCGATTGCCAAAAAATCCATCGTGACCGTTACAGTATTCGTGGTAGATGAACGAGAACAATGGGCAGTTCTGGACGCGTCCATCCCAAATCTGGAAATCCTGAAGGTAGACCTCGGGCGGAGCACCCTCGCATGACATGCGGATTGAGGAATCTACCGTGTGCGCTGCCCCTGAATCTGCCTTGAGCAGCTTTGCGAATTCTTCCGTCATCCATGGGCCCGGAACTGGCGGATGGCCGTGGTCGGTGGCGTAGCAGGCTATCGGACCGGGGTCCTGATCAAACTGCTGGATGACGCTTGGCCCCAGTTCCGCCATCTTCCGCGTCATCTCCAGAATCATCTCGCGGCCCTTTTCAGTCCCTACGCATGCAAAATAGCTTTTTCTCCACGGCCACTGCCACCCCATGGGGGTTCCATCCCAACTGCGGCACACGGCTGCCTCTCCTCCGTTGGATTTGAAGTAAGGCATTCCGTCGTAGTCGGTATTTCCCTGCCAAATCACCCAGCACAGGCCGTCGCCATAGAGAAATGGAGACCATCCTTTCTCCTTTGCTTTGGACATAAATTCGCGCATTGCCGCGTCTCCTCCCAGCGGCGGAAACGCATCGGGCTGAACCCACGGGCCGGGGCGCTCCCAGTTGTACACGAAGGGCATGAGAGGGCAATCAAGCTCCGTTGCCAGTTTTTCCAGGTAAGGCAGGGCATTGGTCGCGGGAGTGTATTCCGGATTGATGGTGGAGGGCTTGTCCCAGTCTGCCTGGCCGCGCATGGGAAACGCGATGCCCACGGCCGAATCGGTAATCCACGGAGGGAGATCCTTCCGATCGGCCAATTTGCTGCCGCAGAAGGCCTGCTTAGTGGCCCAGTTGCGGTAGATCTCCGCTGCCCTATACCAGTCGCCGTGGAAAGTGCCGACGACGACGTTATACGGCAATGTGTATTCACCGGGACCGCAGACACCGGGATAGTGCGCCAGCGCCAGCGTGACGCCGTCCATTTCCATCACGCGGTCAAGGAACTTCGGCAAGCCTGCCGCGTCATCGCAGGCAAGGTAAAGGCCGCCCACGGAATTGTAATAGGCCATCAACTGCGTTGAGACATCTTGACCGGGATAGTTCGGGCTGCGCCAGATATCCGGAGTATTCTTCTGCCTTCCTGACCAGATGTTCTGCATCCACAGATCGGTAGTGACGTTGCTACTGTCGCCCATGTCGAGTTCCTGGAATGAGTGGCGCGTCCAGTGCGGCCTTGTAAAGGCGGCCGGCTCAACCGGGCCCGCAAGCGATCCGTCCAGGGACGACGAGAGAATATAGCTGCGCTCGCCGCTTTCCGGGTCGTCGAAGGGTACTTCGATGACTGGAAACTGCACGTGCCCGATCCATAGCTTCGTCTCGCTTTTCAACTCGAGCTTCCAATAGGTCAAGGTCTCGTTGGCCGGGCAACTGATGGTCACAACGGCGTGCACAGGCAATCCGCCAATTTCGCTGAATTCGATTTTGACGTCTCGTCCATTGGCCGTCTCATCGTTGCGCACGGCGACGGACTTCGCATCTGAGGAAGTAACCGACTGAAACTCGTGATGGTCATTCATGAATTCGATGATGAAGAGCGGCAGGCGCACGTGATCCTGAATCAGCAATTCGCGATCGACATCGTATGTGGACTGCAAGGACGCAATGGTTCCCTTGACTGGGTCAATCAGCAATCGATACCCGGAGTTGAGAATCATAAGGGGCGGGACAGCGCCAGCTTCACGCGAAACCTTGATGGTCGTGTTCTGCGCGGCCAGTGCGGGCTTCGTATCGGTTGCCAGGATTGCCGCTCCGCCAACGGGCAAACAACAGGCAGCCGCCGTGGAAGCGGCGCGAGAAAGGAAGCTTCTGCGCGAGATTCCTTTAGGGGCATGGGGTACGCGTCTTCTTCTTATGTACATGGTGGGTATCCTCTCAGCGAGATAAGTGCTTGGTAGCAAGCCAAGGACCCGCTGGACGGATTTCGTCGCCTCGAACGCGCCAATCTCTAAGTCGTAAAAGATGCTTGCGGGCCGAAGTGGCCATACGCCTTTAGGGTATGTTTGCTTAATGGGGGACTCTATAAGACGGTATGAGAACTGTCAAGCAGCCGGTATTCTGGCCTCAGGGCATTCGCGTTTGGATTCGCCTGTCACAGACAGAAGCGGATTTGCAAGGGCATGGCGTCAGCCGTGCCGTCAGAATCCATAAAAAACGGCGGGCTTTACAGGCTGCGGAAAAACCCCGTGCGATGAGTTTTGTAACAAGGGCACGGCTTGCTGGACAGCAGCGCCGGAACTTCAGCCGGGCCACTAAAGTCTGCAAAACGAACGAGGGCTTCAGCCCCTGCTGCACCCTCCTTCGCACCATTGCCTGATGCGGGGAGTTTTTCCGCAGCCTGTTCAGCCCCGGAAGGAAGGTCTTGTCACAGTCGAAATACATCCCTCCGAGGCTGAAGCGTCAAACCCTCTCATTTGCCTTCCATGGCACGGCTGAAGCCATGCCCTTTCAAAACAAAAAGCTCCTCGCATTTTGAAATGCGATTGGCCTGACTGACGGGTTCAGGTCTTTACGAAGCCACCGTCGATGAAGGATTTCCGCAGACTGCAGACGGCCGCGTTACCTTCCGAAGAGGCGTCTAAAAAATCCAGGTCGCGCTTCCCCAGCTTCACCGTCAGGCGTGCGTGCCGACCGGCGCTCGTCCATGTGCCGCCGCAGGTCGAATTTCAGCGGCACTCGCTCCCGCAAGCCGATCGGATCAGGCTGCGGCTCCAGCTGAACTCCCTCAACCGCGGCCTGTGGATTGGCCACAAACAGCCGCTGTGCGGTTTCCTCGCCAGCCTGATCCCGCACGTAGTCGTAGCACTTTTTCAGGCGGGGGGGACGGTGCTGCGGATCGTGGGCATCGCTGGCCACGAAATGGATCCAGTTGCGCTCCAGCAGCTCGTTCGAAAACGCCTGGGCGGCGCGGCCGAAACGCCCATAGAGCGAGGAAGCCGTTACCTGCACCAGGCAGCCGCTGCGCATCCAGTCGGCCAGGTATTCGGTGCGGCTCTGCACCACCGGGTAGCGCTCAGGATGCGTGACGATCAGCGTGTAACCCGCGCTTTGCAGGGAGAACAGCGCCTCGTCCATGGCGGGAGCGACAACCATGTTGTCGAACTCAATCAGCAGGTAGCCTTTGCCGTCGATGGAGTAGCGCAGCGGATGCGCGGCTGCATCCAGCACATTCTCCGCCGTCAGATGAAAATCGCACGCCAGGCTGAGTTCGACTGGTGCCCTTCAGCAGCTCGCGCAGCTCGGCGAAGACGCTGTTCGATGATGGGGGCTGGAAGGGGAACTGGTCGCTGGCGTGCGGCGTGCAAACGATGCGTGGTGACGCCTTCGCAGGCCGCTTCGCGGGCCATGATGAGGGAGGCTTCGAGGTCCGGCGATCCGTCGTCTACGCCGTAAATCAGGTGGTGATGAATGTCGATCAATACGTTCCCTGCTATCCTAGACTTATCGCGCCGCCAGAGCGGTCATCATGGAGGAAAAAATCTTCCAGCCGTCGGCCGAGCCCAGCAGCGATTCGCTGGAGCGGTCGGGATGCGGCATCATGCCCAGCACATTTCGATTTTCGTTCAGGATGCCTGCAATGTTGCTCAAGCGACCCGTTGGGATTGGCTTCCGGCGTAATTTCGCCCTGCGGCCGTCGAGTAGCGAAACGCGATGCGATCCTCGGCTTCAAGCCGCGCCAGTTCCTCCGGCGTGCAGAAGTAGTTCCCTTCCATGTGGCCGATGGGAATCTCCAGCACTTCTCCGCTTGTTGAGCTGATTGGTAAACGGGCTATCGGCGGTCTCTGTGCGCAGATGCACCTGCTTGCAGATGTATTTGAGCCCCGCATTGCGCATCAGCGCGCCGGGCAGCAGCCCGGACTCGGTCAGGATCTGAAAACCGTTGCAGATGCCGAGCACCAGGCCACCGGCGGCGGCGAATCGCTTCACCGATTGCATGACCGGCGAGAAGTGCGCGATGGCGCCGGTGCGCAGGTAATCGCCGTAGGCAAAGCCGCCGGGAACCAGCACGGCGTCCACGCCGCCCAGGTCTTCGGAATCGTGCCAGAGAAAGGTGACCGGCTGATGAGCGATCTCCGCAATCACGTGATAGGTATCGTGATCGCAGTTGGAGCCGGGAAAGACAAGTACGCCGAACTTCATGCTTCTAGGGTATCAGCTTGGGTTTTGGATGGGCACGATCCGCAGGCCGCCCCGGCCTCACCGGCTTGGCCGGCGCGCCTTTCGGCGCAAGGCGCAAAACGCCGGCCTATCCGCGATACCCTGTTGACAGAACCCATGGACTGGCAAGCGTTCGTCCTCTCGCTCCGGCTGGCAACTCTCACGACCGTCGTTCTGCTGGCGATCGCCGTGCCGCTGGCTGCGCTGCTGGTGCTCAAGCGCGGACGCTGGCTGGCGCTGCGTAGAAGCCCTTGCCACCCTGCCGCTGGTTCTGCCGCCCACGGTGCTGGGCTTCTTTCTGCTCGTCCTGCTGGGGCCGCGCACCGCGTTCGGCCGCGGCATCACCGCGCTGCTCGGCCATCCGCTGGCTTTTTCCTTCTCCGGCCTGGTAGTTGGATCTGTCATCTACAGCCTGCCCTTCGCCGTTCAGCCGCTGGTGGCCGGGTTCGCCGCAGTCGATGCCGCGCTGGTGGATGCGGCACGGCTGCTGGGCGCCGGAACTGCGCGGCTGGTGCTGCGCCTGCTGGTTCCGCTGGCGCGCCGCTCTCTGGTTACGGCCGCGGTGCTCAGCTTTCTGCACACCATGGGCGAATTCGGCGTGGTGCTGATGCTGGGCGGCGATATTCCCGGCGCCACGCGCACCCTCTCCATCGCGCTCTACAACCAGGTGGAGAACTTTGACTACGCTGCCGCGGGACGCACTGCGGCGGTTTTGCTGGGCATGAGCGTGGTGGCGCTGGCGGCTCTTTACTCCACCGGCGTGGTGCGCACCGGACGCAGCGGAGGCCAGCGTGCTTGAACTTGCCCTGGAGGCGCGCCGCGGCAGCTTTCATCTTGCAGGTGGAGTGCCGCCTTGCCGCCGAGTGGACGGTGATCTTCGGCCCTTCCGGCGCGGGCAAAAGCACACTGCTGCGGCTGCTGGCGGGACTCGACCGCGGCAAGCCGGATGAACTGGTGCGCGGACGCATTGTCGTTCGAGCGACGCATTCTGACCGAGACGAGCAAGAAAATCTGGGTCGCGCCCGGCCACCGCGAAACGGCGTTCGTCACTCAGCAGCCGGCGCTGTTTCCGCATTTGAGCGTTGCGGACAACGTGGGGTTTGGCCTGCACAAGTTGTCTGCGTCAGAGCGCAGGCTGCGAGTAAGCGAAATGCTGGCGCTGGTGGATGCAGAAGCGTTGGCCAGCCTGCGCCCGCAGAATCTCTCCGGCGGACAGGCGCAGCGCGTCGCTTTGGCCCGCGCGCTGGCTACTGGCCCGCGCCTGCTGCTGCTCGACGAGCCGTTTTCGGCACTGGACGGCGAGGCCAGCGATGCCCTGCTTGATCGGCTGCGAGTGTGGCTGCGGCAGAATGGCGTGCAGACCGCTGCTGGCTACCCACGACGTGAGCGATGCGCTGGCTACCGGAGCCGAAGTGCTGCTGCTGCGCGAGGCCGCCAAGCGGCGCTGGGACCGGCCGCGGAGGTACTGGCCGGAGAACGCGAACGCCTGCTGGGCAGGTTGAATCCGGGCCAGTCTTTCACTGACCTCTCCTCTTAAGCAGAAAGAAGATTTCGTTGGCCGTGCCATGGTGGTCTCCCATCCTTCCGCGATGAAGCCGCGGAAGGATGGGGCACCCAGATTTAGTTCTGCTCCGGCTCTTTCACGAACCCAGAAGCACCGGCTCGCGCTCCAGGCGAATGCCAAAACGCGCTTCGACGGCCGCGAAATCTTCCCGGCCAGCGCCAGAATCTCTTTCGCGCGTAGCGCCGCCGCGATTGACCAGCGCCAGGGTGTGCCGCGATGAAATACCGGCATTGCCCAGCGCGTAGCCCTTGGCAAACCCTGCCTGCTCGATGAGCCATGCGGCTGGAATCTTTACGCATCCCTCTGCACCCGCAGGAAACGATGGCGGCGCGGCAGCGGGCTGTGCGCGGCAATATCTTGGAAGAGATCGATAGACACCACAGGGTTCTTGAAAAAGCTTCCCGCACTGCGGCAATCGGGATCGCCTTCAACGATCAACATGCCCTTGGACCGGCGAATGCGGCGCACCATCGCCGCTACCTGCGCGAGCGATGGTTCCGCGCCTGCATGCGCCGCTTCCACGTGCGTGCCGCAGCTCAGGATAGCGCAGGGCCGGCGCTCCGCCTGGGGTCAGGCGAAAATCCACGCGGGTCACGATAAAGCGCCCGCGGTCGCTGGTGTTGAACCGGCTGCGGCGATACGAGAACCCGCACTGTGCCGCGTTCAACTCCACGAACCTTCGCTCTTCGAGATCGAAAGCGCGCACCCGCTCTATGACCGGCGCAACTTCCTGCCCATACGCGCCCACATTCTGCACCGGCGTGCCACCCACGGTGCCGGGAATCCCGGCGAGGCACTCGACTCCCGCCCAGGATGCTTCCAGGGCCTGCTCAACGCAGTTCTCCCAGGGTTCCCCGGCGGCAGCACTTATGGTTCCCTGCTCCATCGCGATTCCGCGCAGCGCCACATGCACGACCAGGCCGTTGAAGCCCGCATCCGCGACCAGCAGGTTGCTGCCGCCGCCCAGCACGAAGAGTGGAACGCTGCTGCTCGCGCGCCCACGCAAGCCGCCTCGGCAATCTCGTCTTCACTCGTAGCGGAAACAAACCAGCGCGCCGGCCCGCCGATGCCAAAGGTGGTCAAGGGCGCGAGCGGGATGTTTTCGAGTACGTCCAAAGCAGGGATTTCCAATGCGAAGATTCTAAAGAGCAAGAGTAACGGAATAGAGGTCATCCCGAACAGGCGGGGAGCAATACCTTAAGCGCAGTAGCTCTAAAGCTGGTAAACCCGTAGAATTGATACAGGCGGCGCGGCCAGAGTGGGCGCAATGCCGCAATCCCCTAATTCGACGAGGTCCCATGTATCCAGAACTGATGGTTATTCCCATGCGCGAGGAGTTGGTGCGCGCCGGAATCAAGGAAACCCGCACTGCGGAGGAAGTGGACGCGGCGCTGGCCCAGCCCGGAACCACGCTGGTCGTCGTCAACTCGATCTGCGGCTGCGCGGCGGGCAAAGCGCGGCCCGGCATTCGCCTGGCGCTGTCCAACTCCGCCAACCTGCCCGATCACAAGATCACGGTGTTCGCCGGCCAGGACCGCGAGGCCACGGAGCGCGCGCGCAGCTATTTTGCCGGCGAGCCGCCCACTTCGCCCGCAGTCGCCATCATGCGCGATGGCAAGCTGGTGTACCTGATGCAGCGCTTCGTCATCGAGCAGGCCACGGCACAGCAGATTGCAGGCGAACTCGTCCGCGCGTTCGACGAGTTCTGCGCCAAGACGCCAGCCGCGTAAGGCACGATCCAATTGATGGCATGGGCCCAGAGGCCGGAACGCTGCCTGCGTTCCGGCCTCTTGGTGTTTGTTCTCAGGAACAAACTGAGCCAGCCCGTCGGGGAAACAGAAGCGATCCGAGCAGGGCGATCTCACGCGGCTGATTGCGCCACAACAGCGGCACATAGTAGGTTTCGAGATACCAGGACAAGAGGAAGAGCACGGCCACGCCGGCCAGGGTCCACAAAAACATCTGCACCGGAAGAGTGCGCATCAGCGGCTCGCCCGCGCGGTCTGCGCGCGACGGGCGAGGAAAACAACAGCCCGCTGGCGAAACAGATGCAACCGGCCATGGCGATCTTTGACCAGCGACAGGCTCAGCCGCTCCTCCCAGTGCGTTCCGGGCACAAAAAACGCGCTCAGCACGATGGGATAGAGCGAGAGAAGGCTGAGAATGAAGGAAAGCGCTTTGCCGATTTCGAGGAGCACCCGCCGCCTCCCTGCCGAGAGACCAAGGTCATTTTACGCCTGGTGCGGATCTTCCACCTCAACGGCAAGCAACGGGGGACGCTTGTTTCCCGCCCAGTGATGAAGATACGGCGCTATGGAAGCGCTCCGGTATAAACTCTTTCCAAGTCTATGCGCGCTCGAACCCTGGTTGCGCTGCTTTTCGCGACGCCTGCGCTCCTTTTGGCGCAAAGCGCGAGCAATTCTCACTCCGCTGCCATGAAATCCAAAACGCTGACTCCCGCCCAGATCCACGCTTCCGCCCTGGTCATCGATTCTCATGCCGACACGCCGCAGCGCTTTCTGGACGAGCACTACGACGTGACGGAGCCGCTGAAGGGCGGCGAATGGAATCTTGAAACGGCGCGCAAAGGCAACCTGGGAGCGCAGTTTTTCGCCATTTGGGTTGAACCCAATCAGTACAAGGGTGAGTACGCGCACCGCACGCTGGAGTTGATTGATGCGGTGAAGCAACAGGTTGCGCGGCACCCGGATCGAATTGATGCTGGCGACGTCGCCTGAAGGCATCGAAGAGGCGCATCGCGCGCACAAGATCGCGATCCTGATGGGCATTGAAGGCGGCCACTCGATTGAGGACTCGCTGGGGTTGCTGCGCCAGTATTATGCGCTGGGCGCACGCTATATGACGCTCACCTGGAACAACTCGAACGGCTGGGCCGACAGTTCGAGCGACATCAATGACCCGAATGTGCCGCACACCAAAGAGGGACTGAGCGAGTTTGGCAAGGACGTCGTATACGAGATGAATCGCCTGGGCATGATGATTGACGTCTCGCACGCGTCGGATAAGACGTTCTACCGCACGCTCATCATCTCGCGCGCACCAGTGATTGCTTCTCACTCCGATGCACGCGCACTATGCGATGCGCCGCGCAACCTGAGCGACGACATGCTGCGCGCGATCGCCAATTCCGGCGGACCGACGTCAAAAGGCGGGGTTGTGCTGGTCAATTTTTACTCAGCGTTTGTTTCGCAGCCCTATCGCGACGCGCTTCTCAAGGTGCAGCCGGGGACTGACCAGGAAGTCCAGGCATACAAGGACAAGGCCAAAGCCGAAGGCAAGCCGGTGGATTATGCAGAGATTGCACGCATCCAAAAGGCAGCCGCCGATCGCATTCCGCGTCCGCCGCTCTCGCTGGTCATCGACCATATCGACCACATTGCCAAAGTTGCCGGCGTGGACCACGTGGGGCTCGGCTCAGACTTCGATGGCGTGAACGGACAATTACCGGAAGGTCTGGATTCACCTGCCGACTTGCCTAAAATTACGGCGGCGCTGAGGTCGCGCGGCTACTCGGCCGAGGACTGCCGAAAGATTCTGGGCGGGAATCTGCTGCGCGTCTTTGGTGAAGTGGAGGCGCTCTCGAAGCAGTTACCGGATGAGAATCGGCCGCGGCTTACCGAGAGGCAGTGAGACAGAGCGCAGTTGTCGTTTTTCTCAGAACTTGTTCGACAAACTGATCCGCGCGAGGCAAGGGGGGTTGAAAGGGCACGGCTTCAGCCGTGCCACAAGAGATGCAAAAGGAGCGAGGGCCTTTAGGCTCGAGGGGATGTTTTTCTATGGTCTGCCTCGGACACAGGCGTTTTTTGCGGCCCGTTGAGCCGCCGAGGGATATTTTGGTGCGATAAAGGAAGCACCCCTCAGGGCCTGAGGGCCACGCTCAGCGTGCGCAATTTCCGGCACGGCTGAACAGGCTGCGGAAAAACTCCCCGCATCAGGCAATCATGCGAAGGAGGATGCAGCAGGGGCTAAAGCCCTCGTTCGTTTTGCAGACTTTAGTGGCCCGGCTAAAGCCGTGCCCTTGTTACAAAACTCATTGCCCAGGGTTTTTCCGCATCCTGTGATGCCGTGCCCTTTCAAAACACCAAGTTTTTTGGACAGGTTTTTAGTTTTCAATTCTCTGGAGGAATTTTTATGAAGCCGACATCTGGAGCCTTGCTTTCTTTGTTTGCGATTGTCTTTTTCGTGCTGCCGGTTGCCATGCACCCTCAGGATGATAAGACAGCGCAAAAACCTGCGGTACAGGAAAAAGCCGAGGCGGCCGTTCCGCCTGACTCGACGACGCAGGGAAGCGTGGACGTGGGCGGACAGCACATTGCCTATACGGCCGTTGCCGGAATTATCACGGTGGGCGCAACCGACACCCAGGATGCGGAGCTTGGACCCGACGGCAAGCCGCTGCCCGGCTCGCAACTCGCGCTCTCCGTACCCAAAGATCCAGCCGATGCGCCGCCGGTGGCGCAGATGTTCTACGTGGCCTATTTGAAGACCGGCGCCAAGGCGGAAGATCGGCCGGTTACGTTCTTCTACAACGGCGGACCGGGCAGCTCGACCATGTGGCTGCACCTGGGTTCGCTGGGGCCGAAGTACGTGGAAACGGCCGGCGACGCGCATTTACCCGGCGCTCCCTACAAGCTGGAGGACAATCCCTATTCCCTGCTCGATACCAGCGACCTGGTTTTCATCGACATGCCTGGAACCGGCTTTGGACGGCTGGCGGGCAAAGATGCGGGCAAGGCTTTCTGGGGCCTGGATGAGGATGCGAATGCGTTTGCCCGATTCATCGCCCGCTTTCTGACTAAGTACAACCGCTGGAACTCGCCCAAGTTTCTTTTTGGCGAGAGCTACGGGACCACGCGCTCCGCGGTGCTGGCCAACCAGTTGGAGAATGGCAAGAACATCGACCTCAACGGCGTGATGCTGCTGGGCGAGATTCTCGATTTCCCGGCCGGCGTGGGCGTGGGCGGCGGTGGTGAAGGCAACGATCTTCCCTACGCGCTGGCGCTACCCACCTATGCGGCCACCGCGTGGTTTCACAAGAAGCTTTCTCCGCAACCACCCGCGCTCGATCCGTTCCTGAAAGAAGTGGAGGATTTTGCGACGGGCGAATATCTGCACGCGCTGGCCCAGGGAACGACCCTGAGCGACCAGGAAAGACAGGCAGTCGCGGAGAAGATTCATGAGTACACCGGCCTGCCGGCCGCTTACGTGCTGAAGGCCAATCTGCGCGTGAATGGCGGCGAGTTCGAGAAGACCTTCGACGCGGAGGAAGATATGACGACCGGCCGCTATGACACCCGCTACCTGGGGCCGACCATCGATCCGTTAAGCGAAGAAGCGCAGTACGATCCGCAGAGCGCCGCCATTTCTTCGGCGTACGTGTCCATGATCAACAGCTATCTGCGCAATGACCTGAAGTACGGCGCCAACGAAACCTATCTGCCTACGGCGCTCTTTGGGGACACGCACTGGGACTGGACACGGAAAGGCGCGGGCGGAGATGATGCCGTGCTGGGAGTGAACGTAAGCAAAGACCTGGCAGACGCGATGAAGACCAATCCGGGCTTGAAGCTGATGGTCAACGGCGGCTACTACGATTTGGCCACGCCGTTCTTCGGCGCGCAGTATACCGAAGAGCATTTGGCCATTCCGCAAGCCCTGACCAAAAACATCGAATACGACTGGTACGAGTCGGGGCACATGGCCTACATCCGCGATGAATGCCGGAAATTGCTCCATGATCGCGTGGCGGCATTTATTCGGAGTGCCGATGAAGGCCGCTAGCTGGTCAGCAAGCCGGCGGGAAAGCGACTGGATGCGGGTGAGGTGAGAAGCTGACTGCCCCGTTGAGTCTCAAGCTGGTTGGCGCGTGGATTCGGGACGCCCCGGAGCGGACGTATTCCGGTATCGGCGCAATCTCGCTTGAGGTTACCGCCATCCTCATCCGCTCCGGCATCCAGCGTGGAGTTGTCGCCGATCCCACGTGGATCAGGGTTCATTTCGGAATCTTCACGTCTGTGCTGCTGCTCTTTGTGCTGATCGTCGGCTTCGGATTACTGGCACTGCAAAGATACTTTGAGATTCTGGAAAGGACCCGGGATTGGGGAATCCTGAGGGTTCTTGGCGCTTCCAATGCGTTTTTCTGGCAGCTTCTACTCTGCGAAACCGCGGTGATTGCGATTCCCGGGACCATCGTTGGAATTGCTTTGACCTACGCGGCCCGGCTGGTAATTGCGCTTCAGTTCCCGGATTTTTCCGGTTGGAAATTGCCTATACCTGGTGGAGCCTGGCATGCGGAATCGCGGCGGCGGGATCGATGCTTGGAGGCGTGATGGGCGCACGCAACGCGCTCAGAGATGGCGTCATTGCCGCGCTCTCGTATGAAAAATGATTGAACAGGGGAGATTCAATAACCGGTAGACGAGGTTGCGATCGGAACTGCGGACAGTAGGTTTGCTTCTTCGCTCAATCCCCGCTTGTGGCCTGCTCCTACAGGGCAGACTTCACCGGCTTCCTCTGCTGGACATCGAGTTCGCCACCTGCCTGCAGGTCCGACTGCCGATCCATCCACTCGTCGAGCCGCGAGCGCTTGAAGCGCCAGCGGTTGCCCAGCTTGAAGGCGGGGACAAAGCCCTCAGAGGCGTATTTGTAGAGGGTGTCAGGAGAGATGCCGAGATAGCCGGAGGCCTGGCGAATGTCCATCACCTCGCGAACTTCAGGTACCAGCAGGTTGGAACGGGCTGCGGAGTTACGCATTTCGTGCCTCCAGAGGGGATAAGCGCGGATTCCGGCGCATGTGCCGGTAACCTTGTATATAACGCGGGATTGGCCGAGAGTTCAAGGATTTTCAGAGATTTATCCGAAATTCATCGAGTTTCCGGTTCGCTATTCGGGGGTCTTAAACCACACTGCGGGGCCCTATGCCCAGAAATAGCGCTTCGGCGGCCGATAGGCCCATTATATGGGGTCATTGCGGCAGATGGTGCGGTTCCGGCGGATCGGCCCGGTCCAGCCCCAATTACATCTTCGTCCGCCACCAGGCGGACTTTTCATCGTGGAGGAACCTGGTCTTGGCTCCGCGCGAAAGATAGAAGTCCAAGACATCGCCGGGTTCGAAGGTGGAGCAATCGGGCCAGCTATCGTCTTTGTCCAGGTGCGTCTCGGTCTCATGATTGTCGACCAAGGTAATCTCAGTGGGCGAGCACTGCACCACGTGCTGGGCGAGCAGGGAAAACGCGATGCCGGGCATGGGCTCGGGCGGCGCTTCGTTGGCCAGCTTGGTGAGGAAGAGGATGAGGACAGCGAGCGCTGCGATGATGAGAATTCGTTTCATGGACCGTGCATCGGCGAGGACTTCCCAGAGATGACTTTGGCCGGCTGCACCCCAGCCTTGCAGGCCGCTCCACCACCACTTTAAAGCCGGGCGCGTGGCGGGGCAAGCAAGGAATGGCACGCGCGCTCATGTTTCCAGACAGCTAACCCGAGGCGCTGGGCCCCGGGTCTCTGGGCTTGCTGAAGGCCAGGATTAGTTCTGGTCGTCGCGGCGGTGCAGGGTGGGCTGGTCAGTGCCGTTGCTGCCGTCGTTGCCGCCATTGCCGGATTGGTCGTTCGGATTGCTGCTGGCACGACGGAGCGAGGGCCGCGTAATGCCTTTGGTGTCAGTCAGACGGCGCTTATTCTCAATGCGGGCGAGGCGGGCTTTCACGTCGTCAAACTCCGAGGTGGTGACCAGGTATTCGCTCTTGGGCGGCAAAATGCGCGCAATCTCCTCCTGCGTGTGCAGGATGCGGTCGGGAGTCTGCGGATGGTCAGAAAAGGCTTTGGCGACAAGACCGGGCTTGCGCTTTTCGAGAGCCTGGATTTTTTCAAAGAAGCTGATGAAGGCCTGCGGATCGTAGCCGGCGCGGTACATATACTGCACGCCCAGGTAGTCGGCCTGGGCCTCGAACTCGCGCGAGAATTCCAGGAACGTCATGGGGATGGCCAGTTGCGCAGCTTCATAAATTCCATAGCCGGTCCAGCTGTAGCCGGTCATCATGATGAGCGGAATCGTGCTCAGCTCGGCGTAGTTCATGCGCGTCATTTCGCGGGCCGCATGGTGGGCGCAGACGTGGGCCGTCTCGTGGGCCATGACCCCGGCCAACTCGGCTTCCTCGTCGGCGTTCAGAATCAGGCCGGAATTGACGTAGAAGAAGCCGCCCGGCAGCGCGAAGGCGTTGATCTCGTCAGAATCAAGAACCTTGATGGTGAACGGCACCTTGCAGTCGGAGTTCTTGACGATATTTTGACCGATGCGGTTCACGTACTCGTCGACGACCGGGTCGGTAATGAAGCGGGCAGTCTTCTCGACCTCGTCGGCATAGGTCTTGCCCATCTTGATTTCGCTTTCGGTCGAGTACCAGTTGCCCAGGCCTCGGCCGCCGATATCGCGATTGCCGACAGCGCTCACGTCCTCAATGCTGCCCGGCTTGATCTTGATCATGTCGCTGCCGGGTTCGATGACTTTGTCGGGATCGACCTTGACGTTGTCATCGTCATCCTTCTTGTTCTTGTCCTTCTTGTCTTTGTCCTTTTTGTCTTTGTTGTAATCGGGAGGCAGAGGCTGATCGCCGCCGACCGAAGTGGTTCCCGGGGCGGGCTTAGCGGTTCCCTGCTGGGAATCAGTTCCCTGCGGGGAAGCAGTTCCCTGCGGGGAAGCAGTTCCCTGCGGGGAAGATGTGCCGGAGGTCTGCCTCTGGCTGGAGGGCAACGGCTGGTCACCGCCAACTGGCGCAGTGCCGGGAGCCGGCTGAGGCCTGGGCGCCGGCTGCTGGGCCGCCGGCGCGGATTGACCGCTGCCGGATGTTTGCGTCCCTGATGCCTGCGTGGTGGATGGATCAGCGGGCGTCGTCGAGGGCGCCGAAGACTGTGCCCAAGCCTGCGCGGCAAGGGCCAGGGCCAGAACTGTCCCGGCCATCATCATTCGCCGCAAACCTTCCACTTTTGCCCTCATCGCTCACCTCCAGCCGGTCGGCCCCACCGGCTTTGCCGCTTCGCTCAGGTAATTAGACGCAAGTATGCTCTGGAATGAGAGCCTAAGCCAAGAATAAATCGGGAGGGCCACAAGGGCATACGGGAGTTGCAGAAAGCCCGGCCAGCAGATAGGGTGGGAGGACCAGCATTCCCGCTGCTTGGAGCACCCTCAGCCTGGACCCGAGCGGTGGGCACGGAACCGGGAGGACGGCTTGCGAAAGACCATCCTGCGCACAACCCTGATCGTTGCGAGTGTGGCCATTGGCGCGGCCGGGCAACTGGCCTGCGCGGCCGGCGCCGCCAAGGCCAAGGCCGTGCCCAGCTCCGTTCCTGCCCCCGTAGCTCCTGGCCCGGTATTCGATGCCACCGGCATGGGCGCACCGGTTGTGCTCGACAAAGGCTGGCGAATCGGGGTAACGGCCGATCCGGCGGCCTCGCAACCCGATTTCGATGATTCGCACTGGGCGGTGCGCGATGCCGGCCAGTCGCTTGAGAATATTCCCGACCAGGAGAATGCTCCGCCCGCGACGGGTGTGCATCTGCCGATAGGTTCAGGCGTTCATGTTCACGTCGGTCTGCCAACCGGCCGGCATCGTCCTTTTGCGTATTTCCGGTTACACGTCCGGCTGGAGCCGAATCACGGCCCGGTGGCGCTGCTGATCGAGTTGCCGGTTTCGCGCAGCACTCCGTTGGGCACCGCGACCCCGGAGCCTCCGGTGAACGTCTTCGCCAACGGCCAGCAAATTGTGCCCGATGGCCCGCACGCCGCCCACGTCGAAGATTTCCAGGAGATTTCACGCATCTACGAGCTGAACGTTCCGGCCGGCCAGGCCGACCTGACGCTGGTACTGCGCACCTTCAGCATCCCATTTGGTTATGGCGCGTACACCAGTTTTTTCAAGGACCGCACGCTGCGCCTGGGTAGCCCGTCAGACCTGGGGCGATACGTGATGGTGTGGCGCGATCGCAATTTGTTCGAACGGCTGCCGCAACTGGTTTACTCGGTGCTTCTGGTCGTGCTTTCCGGGTTTCTGCTGGCGCTTTATTTCGCGCAGAAAGGCCACAACGAATATCTTTGGCTGGCGCTGCACTGGCTGGCGCTGGCGCCGGTGGGATTTGTGGAGCTGTCGGGCAGCTCCGGGCAGCTGGACAGCCTGTGGTTTGCGGCGCTGGTGCTGCAGCTCACGGTGCTCTCGGCGTATCTGTTTTTCGAGTTCCTCATCTCCTTCCTGGCCCTCGGCAGGCGCTGGTACATTCAGTGGCTTC
Organism: uncultured Acidobacteriaceae bacterium; assembly: GCA_963725975.1. Taxonomy (GTDB): domain Bacteria; phylum Acidobacteriota; class Terriglobia; order Terriglobales; family Acidobacteriaceae; genus Telmatobacter. The sequence goes on from CAVSBA010000007.1 coordinate 141,428, forward strand.
GTTTCACGGCGCCGATCCTGGCCGGGGTTGGGCCCACGCTGCTGATGATGGGCCACCAGCGCCAGGGTGGGGGTGTGGTTGGTGCTGGTGATGCTGGGCAGCCTGATCTGGATCGGAGGGTGGCTGGTCTTCATGTTCGCCACACTGATCGCGGCGACCAAGCGGTGCAATTTCGAGGCCGGGCTGTTGCTGGTGCCGCTGGTGATGAGCATCGTCGGCAGTATTGAACCGGCCATGACAGCGGGGATGGGCGAGATGATCGGGCGCCCGTATCAGTCGCCGCTGACATTGATGGCCGGACCGATTCCGATTCACCTGGCAAGTTTTGCCGATTTTGTGGGCGTACTGGTGATCGTGATCATCATCTTCGATCGCTTTCAGCGCATTCACCAGGAGCAGCAACACGCCAGCAGCGAACTGGCCGCGGCGCGCAGCGTGCAGGAGCTGATGATTCCGCAGGAGAAGGTGGCCACGCCGGGATTCGAAGTGATCTCGGTCTACGATCCCGCCGATGAGGTGGGCGGCGACTTTTTCCATGTGCAGACGGTGGGCGATAGCGGGGTATTGATTGTGATCGGCGACGTGGCCGGCAAGGGGCTGAAGGCGGCCATGAATGTGTCAATGATTATGGGCGCGCTGCGGCGAACCGCCGAGCAGAGCCCGGCGCGGGTTTTGGAGGCGCTCAACCGGGTGCTGGTTGGAACCGAGAGCTTTACCACCTGCCAGGCGGCATGGTTCGCGGCTAACGGCGAGCTGGTGCTGGCCAATGCCGGGCATCTGCCGCCTTATCTGAACAGCCAGGAGATTGCGACTCCCGGAAACCTGCCGCTGGGGGTGGTCCCGGATGTCAGGTATGAGGAGATTCGGCTCTACGTGCATCCCGGCGATCGCATTCTCTTCCTCTCCGATGGAGTGGTGGAAGCGCGCAGGCCGTCGGGAGAGATCTTCGGATTTGACCGCATGCACTCGCTGGCCACGCAGTCGGCGGGGTATATCGCGGATGCGGCGAAGATCTTTGGCCAGGTGGACGATATCACCGTGCTCACAGTGCGGCGGCTGGTGCCGAAAGAGCCGGCGGCGCACGCGGTTGCCGCGGTGGGAAGCTTGAGCACGGCTACGGCGGATTGATTTCCTCCGGATCATCCATGCATGGTCGCTGAGCGCTGGCCGACTTTGCGGTACCGACAGCCGATGAGCAAGACGCTCTCAGTGTGCCCCGAAGCTGCAGCTCGCCACGGAGGCAGGCATTCTCTCTACAGGTGCTATAGTTTTGGCTATCGCTCGACGATGGGATCATGCACACGATGAATCGGAGAATGTTTCTTATGGGAGGGGCTGCTGCTTCGGCTCTTCTGTCCGGCACGCGATATCTATTCGCCGATCCGCTAGGCCTGCCCATCGGCTGTCAAACCTATCCTGTGCGCAAGTCGATCGGTACGGACTTCGCGGGTACCATGAAGGGATTACGTGCAGCCGGGTTCACTCAGATTGAGCTGTGCTCGCCATACGGTTACGACGATTTTTCCAGCCTTCAGAAATACAAGCCACAGGAATTGCGCCGCATGCTGGAAGACTGGGGACTCGGCTGTATCTCCGCGCACTGGTCGGCAGATGAGCTGTTTCAAAGGGCGGATCAGAGCATCGCCTATGCGAAGGAGTTCGGTATGACGCAAATGGCCATTGCCGCGCTCGGGCCTTGGAAGCCGAGGACGACGGAGACAGTCGACGATGTGAAGAGCTACGTCGAGCCTTTCAACGCCTTCGCCGAAAAGGCTCACGCCGCAGGCATCACCGCCTTGCTGCACAATGAAGGCTTCGTCTCCGAACGCATCGATGGCAAGCCGGTCTACGACATGATGATCGCCGACCTCAATCCCGCCACCACCAAGTTGCAGTTTCAGGTCTCTGCCTGGCAGCAGGGCTACGATCCAGTGACCTACTTCGAGAAGTACCCGGGCCGCTTTCTCTCCATGCATTGTCAGGACTGGGTGAAGGACTCCTCCACCGAGTCCGGCTTCCGCCAGGTTCCGTTGGGCAAGGGCGTCGTGGATTGGAAGGCAGTATTTGCGGCCGCAAAAACAGGTGGCGTAAAGAACTACTTCGTCGAGCTCGAGGAGGATCCGTCGCTGATGCCGCTGAGTGTGCCGTACCTGAAGTCCCTGAACGTGCGAGGCGAGCGGGATCTCTCGATCGGAAACCGAAGTTCACTAGAGGAAATGCGAGAATTCAACAGATTGAGTGGCGATAAGCCGACATCTCGTTAGGTATCCAGCCGCCTTGCTGCTGTGCCCCGTTCATCGCGCTTCTGTGATGAGCGGGTGGGGTGGGTTCGTGGTCTCCCACTCAAAACGCAAAGAACGCGTTTTGAATGGGGCACGGACAATCGAGTGATCATGAAGCGTGAAGGGATTGAGCGGGCCACCTGCCTTTGACCGCGTGCGCTCGATGGCCACGCTATCGGACGAGTCGACGGATTCACGGTGGCTGCAATAAAGACGGGCGGGCGTCCATTCCTTTCACGACGTGACCGTGACAGGAATGGACACCCGCGCTCTCTGCCGCCAGAGGATCGGCCTACGTTGCCTGAAGGTTGGAGGGCATTTCGTCTGCGCTGGGACCCCAGCTGGCCGGTACGGGAATGTTAAGCAGGCGCAGATAGACGCTGAATTGTCCGCGGTGCTGGTACCAGTGGTTCAGCATCGCGTTGCGAAGGAATACGCCGCGAGGCACCGCAAAAATCTCTTTCCCGCCCGCCGTCATGCGCCAGGTTTCGTTCATGGCTGCGTCGTCGTATCCGGGCAGCAGCTCTCGAACGGTCTTGATGCTCTCGTCGAAAGCGATAAGCACCTCCTCGCGGTTCGCGGGCTGCGGAAAATTGAAGTCTGGAGAATGAGCGGGACTGTTCTTGGCGAGTTGAGCGACTCCACCCGGCACGGTGGCCAGATGATAGGCGAGTTGACCGGCGGTCATGGATTTTTGGTGCGGCTTCCAGGTCAGTTTATCCTCCGGAATCCGCTCCAGGAACTTCCGGGTTACGGGAGCCTGAGCTTCGAACTCAGCGAGCAGGAACTGAGCAATGGAATTGGTGGCGACCGATTCTGCGACGGGCATGACGTACCTCCTTGGGATGGGAAATGGGGATTCTATTTCTACCGTTCAGCGCGCTGGCGGGCCTGTTCGAGCATGTGTTTCCAGCCGACGACTACGCCGGTTTTGTGCTCGTCCTGAACCAGTCCGAAGCCAGAGTGGTGCAGCTTGATCAAGGTGCCGCCAGATTCTTCAGTGAGCCGGTATTGCACATTGTTGGCCACCGGGTAAGACATGAAGAGCGGGCCGGCGAATTCAATGAGCGTGGGCCGCTTAATGGCTTGCACCACGGCCCAGAAATGGCCATTGCCGTCGCCGAGGTCGCGGAACCAGCGACCGCCGGGCCAAGGCTCCAGCTGCATCGGCATGGGCACGCCATCCGGACGCTCGTTGGCGGAGCCAAGCTGCTCCAGAAGCGCGTCGAAGGTGACCTCAAGCGGCGCTTGGACGTGGATTTCCTGGTGGATGGTCAGGGTCAAACTGTCGATTTCCGTAAGGGCTGTTGTGGTCATGCTGTCTCCTTGGGCTTGGGGTTGGTATGGGATTCCAGAGCAGGGTGCATTTTGGCTTCGGCACGTTCCTTGACACGGCTTAACTGATGGCTCCAATAACGCTCAAAGGTCCCGGTCCACTCGTGCAGCGGGCGGATCGCCTCAGCGTTGGTTCGATAAAACTTGTGGCGGCCCTGACGCCGCACCCGCACCAGTCCCACGTCGCGCAGCACACGCAGGTGCTTTGACACCGACGGCTGATCGAGCCGCATGGCTACAACCAGGTCTCCCACCGGCAATTCGCGGACCACGAGCAGGGAGAGAATCTCGCGGCGGCGGGGTTCTGCCACTGCGTTGAATGCGTCGGATGTGGTTGCGGCCCTTGCCATGCCAGGAACATTACATGCTTATATGGGAATGTGTCAAGTAAAATTCTGCTGGGCCGGCCGCGCGCGCCTTGTCTTGACCGCGCCGACCGCCGTCTGCTCTACTCCAGATATCGTCATGCGTTCCGGTTCCCCCAGCTCGACCTTCTTCCCTGCTGTCTCCCCGACGGCATGGATGCCCGCGATGCGAATTAGCAGATCCATGCGCGCGGGGTAAAGGAAAGCCTGACAAAGCAATCTCTCTGAAAGACACAGGCCACCCCGCAAGCGCGGCGGTGGTTTTTTATTGGGCTCATTCACCTCAACGGTGCAATGCAATTGAAGACACGAGGAAACGCCTTGGAACCCGTCAGCCTGGCAAGTATTCACACGGCGCGCGCGCGCATCGGCGAAGCCATTCATATTTCGCCCTGCCATCTTTCCCACCATCTGTCGGAGCTGGCCGGCCTGCCCATTCACCTGAAGCTCGAAAACCTGCAACGCACGGGTTCGTTCAAGGAGCGGGGCGCGCTGAATAAGTTGCTGACGCTGAGCGAGGCGGAGCGGAAGCGGGGCGTGATCGCGGCCAGTGCAGGCAATCATGCGCAGGGGGTGGCGTTTCATGCAGCGGCGCGTGGAATTCGAGCGCAGATTGTGATGCCGCTGGCCACGCCGCTGGTGAAAGTGGCGGCCACGCGCGGCTATGGCGCTGAAGTGATTCTGCACGGGGCAAGCTACGACGAGGCGTGCGACGAAGCGTTGCGACGGCGCTTGAACGAAGACCGTACGTTCATTCATCCCTTCGACGACCCGGAGGTGATCTCCGGCCAGGGGACCATTGGGTTGGAGCTGCTGGAGCAAGTGCCGGATCTGGAGGCGGTGGTGGTGCCGATTGGCGGGGGTGGGTTGATCAGCGGCGTGGCCTGCGCGCTCAAGGAAACCAATCCGCGGATTCGCGTGGTGGGCGTGGAAGCGGAGAAGCTGCCTTCCATGCTGCGGGCCTGCGAGGCGGGCGCGCCGGTAACCCTGGCCGCCGAAGCCACGGTGGCCGATGGCATTGCGGTACGCCGGGCCGGCGATCTGACCTTCCCCCTTGTGTCTCGCTATGTGGACGAGATTGTGACCGTGGATGACGAGGAGATTGCCAGTGCCATTCTGTTGCTGCTGGAGCAGGAAAAGACGCTGGCCGAGGGCGCGGGTGCGGCGGCGCTGGCCGCGGTAGTGCAGTCCAAGACCAATCTCGGGCAGCGGCGCACCGTGGTTCTTATCCCCGGCGGTAACATTGATGTAACCTTGCTGGCCAAAATCATTGAGCGCGGCATGGTAAAGGACGGGCGCCTGCTGCGCATCCGGGTCTATCTACAAGACCGGCCGGGCGCGCTGTTGGCCTTGACCAAAATCCTGGCCCAAGAGGGCGCGAACATTGTGGAAACGGTCCACAATCGCGCCTATTACGGCGTAAGCCTGGGCGAAACGGTGATTGACGTGACCATCGAGACTCGTGGCGCTGCGCATATTACCGCCCTCCACCATGCGCTGCGCGAGGCTGGATTCCGGTTTGAGCGCATACAATAAGGGCTGTGTGAAGCCACATTGTGAAGCACGGCGGCAGTTGGTCTTTACGCCTTTCAGTTTTGCAACCAAATAGCCCCTTGGCACGTCCATCGAACAGCACCCGCACCAGAGCCGATGGCAGGTTGAGGTGTGGTCTTCGCTACCAGCGTATTCACAGCAGAAGTTGAGCCGGAGGGGGAGTCAAATCCCGGTCCGCGCTTGCAGACACAAATTGAAGAATTACAGCTTTTTGAGGAGATTCCACCGATTTCGAAAAAGTGGACGCGCTGCAGTTAGCCGCGTTGATTTTCGGATCGTTTCGGGGAACTTCTCAGAACGCACTTGAGCAGTACCACAAGTCCGTTGCCCAACCTGGGCACCGCTGTAGCCCTGGCCGAAGTGCAAGGCTACTAATGTCTGCGGACAGGCTGCTGTTAATCAGGCAGACCACTTTCTCCGGACAGGTTGCCTTGATGTCGGGCGCTGGCTGCGTGTGTGGCGCTGCTCGAACCGATCACAGGTTCGCACGAAGAGAGGAACATGGATCAGGCTCAGTCTGTCTCGCCTTCCACCCCCCCGGCCAATTCGCCTTCCGAGCCCGAAAAGAAGCGGCGTCACCGGTGGATCTGGGTGATTGTTCTGGCGTTGTTCGGCCTGTTGTTCTACTGGGTGTACAGTCAGCACTCCGCAAGCCAGAAAAGCGGAGCTGGCGGCGGAGGCGGGCACGGACGCTTCGCCATGATGGGCCCTGTGCCGGTGACCACGGCCACGGCCAAGCTCGGCGACCTGGGCGTGTATCTGAACGCCATTGGCACCGTGACCCCGGTTTACATGGATACGATAACCGCGCAGGTGACCGGCGTCATCAAGCAGGTCTACTACCGCGAGGGCCAGTATGTGAAGAAGGGCGACCCGCTGGTCGATATCGATCCCAGCCCCTATCAGGCCCAGGTGGTCGAGGCGGAGGGCGCACTGGCACGCGACCAGGGCGGGCTGGCTGAAGCGCAGATGGACCTGAAGCGGTATCAGGACGCGTGGGCCAAGAACGCGATTCCGCGCCAGACCCTGGAAGACCAGGAAAAGCTGGTGCTGCAGGATCAGGGCACGGTGAAGAACGACCAAGGCGTGCTCCAGTACGACCAGGTGCAAGTTGGCTTCTGCCACATTACTTCTCCGATTAACGGCCGCGTGGGTCTGCGGCTGGTGGACCCCGGCAACCTGGTAACGGCCAACTCGACCACGGCGCTGGTGGTGGTGACGCAGATGAATCCCATCACCGTGATCTTTACGCTGTCAGAAGACAATCTGCCCCAGGTGCTCCAACAGATGCGCGGCGGCAAGGCCCTGACGGTGGAAGCCTACGACCGCATGGAGCAAACGCTGCTGGACACCGGGAAGCTGATCACGGTGGATAACCTGATCGACACGACCACGGGCACGGTGAAGCTGCGCGCAGAGTTCCCAAATCGCAAGGGCATGCTGTTTCCCAATCAGTTTGTGAATACGCGGCTGCTGGTGAACACGCTCAAGAATCAGCTTCTGGTTCCCTCCTCCGCTGTCCAGCACAACGGTGAAACGGCATTTGTTTATCTGATCCAGAACAACAAGGCGGTGATGCGCACGGTCACTCCGGGCATCTCAGAAGGAGGCAGCACCGTGGTAGCAGGGCTGAACCCCGGGGACGAGGTGGCCAACAGCAGCTTTGAGAAGCTGCAGAACGGCTCCCCGGTTTATGAATCGAAGGTCAAGCTGCCCTCATCGACGACCGAGGGCAATGGGATCGCTGCTCCATGAGTCCTTCCCGCCCGTTCATCCTTCGGCCGGTTGCAACTTCACTGCTGATGGCCGCCATTTTGCTCGCGGGCATTGTGGCCTTCACGCAGTTGCCAATCTCTGCGCTGCCTGAGGTCGACTATCCCACCATCCAGGTGCTCACCTTCTATCCGGGGGCCAGCCCGGACGTAATGGCGACCACCGTGACGGCGCCGCTGGAACGGCAGTTCGGCGAAATGCAGGGCCTGAGCCAGATGACCTCGACCAGCGCCGGTGGCGTTTCGGTCATCGTGCTGCAGTTCAATCTCACGCTGGGCATGGACGTGGCCGAAGAGGAGGTGCAGTCGGCCATCAACGCCGGACAAACGTTCCTGCCATCCGATTTGCCGGTTCCGCCGGTTTACAACAAGACCAATCCCGCCGACGCGCCCATTCTCACGCTGGCCATTACCGCCGACACCATTCCGCTCTCGCAAGTGGAAGACCTGGTGGATACGCGCCTGGCGCCGCGGCTCTCGCAGTTGAATGGCGTAGGGCTGGTGAGCATCAGCGGTGGCCAGAAGCCGGCCGTGCGCATCGACGTCAATCCGGTTCAGCTGTCTTCCTACGGGCTGAATATGGAAGACATGCGTTCGGCGCTGGTAGAGGCCAGCGTCAACTCCGCCAAGGGCAACTTCGACGGCCCGCGACTCGATTACCAGATCGACGCCAACGATCAGATCACTTCGGCGAACCAGTACAAGGACGTCGTGGTGGCCTACCGCAACGGCGCGCCTGTGTTGGTGCGCAATGTGGCCAATGTGTACGACGGCGTGGAGAACAGCAGGCTGGCTGCGTGGATGAACCAGACGCCGGCCGTGATTGTGAACATCCAGCGCCAGCCGGGGGCCAACACCATCACCGTGGTGAACGCCATTCAGAAGGTTCTGCCGCAACTGGAAGCGACCCTGCCCAGTTCCATGCATGTGACCACGCTGACCGACATGACCACCAGCATTCAGGCATCGATCAACGACGCGTATTTCGAATTGCTGCTGACCATCGGGCTGGTGGTGATGGTCATCTTCCTGTTCCTGCGCAGCCTGCGCGCCACCATCATTCCGGCCGTCGCTGTGCCGCTTTCGCTCATCGGCACCTTTTCGGTGATGTACCTGCTCGGGTACTCGCTCGACAATCTATCCATCATGGCCCTGATCATCTCCACCGGATTCGTGGTGGACGACGCCATCGTGATGATCGAGAACATCAGCCGCTTCCTGGAAGAAGGCATGCCGCCGCTGGAAGCTGCGCTCACGGGCGCCGGTCAAATCGGGTTTACCATCATGTCGCTGACCGTGTCGCTGGTGGCCGTGCTCATCCCGCTGCTGTTCATGGGGGGCGTGGTGGGGCGGCTGTTCCGCGAGTTCGGGGTCACCCTGGCGGTGACCATTGTGATCTCGGCTGTGGTGTCTCTCACGCTCACGCCGATGATGTGCGCGCGCATCCTGCGCCACGATCCCGAGGAAAGGCAGACGCGGTTCTACCGCATCTCGGAGCGCATGTTCGAAGGCCTGATCGGCTTTTACGGACGCACCCTGAAGGTGGTGCTGCGCTACAAGACGGCAACCCTGCTGGTGGCCCTGGCCACGCTTGTCCTCACCGTTGTTCTCTACGTCGTAATTCCCAAAGGCTTTTTCCCGGTGCAGGATACCGGCGTGATTCAGGGCATCTCGCAGGCCTCGCAATCCATTTCTTTTGAGGGAATGGAGCAAAAACAGCAGCAAGTGGTCTCGGTTATCCTCCAGGACCCTGCGGTCGACAGCCTTTCCTCGTTCATCGGCGCCGACGGCATCAATACCACCATGAACAGCGGGCGTATCGACATCAATTTGAAGCCGCTCGATCAGCGTGTGCCCAGCAATATCAGCGCCTCGGACGTGATCCGCCGCCTGCAGACCAAGCTGGCCAAGGTGGAGGGAATCCATCTGTACATGCAGCCGGTGCAGGACATTACCGTGGACGACAGGGTAAGCCGCACCCAATACCAGTTCACGCTGGAGGATCCCAACACTGCTGAACTCAATCAATGGACCAGCAAATTTGTCGATCAGATCAAGAAATTGCCGGAGCTTGAAGACGTGGCCACGGACCAGGAGATGGGGGCCCACGCCATTCAATTGGAAATCGATCGTGTGACCGCGTCGCGACTGGGCATCGCACCGACCACCATCGACAATACGCTGTACGACGCGTACGGGCAGCGCCAGATCAATACGCTCTACACGCAGCTCAACCAGTATCACGTGATTCTGGAAACCGACCCGCACTGGCAACGAAATCCATCGGACCTGGGCGATATGTACATCCAGAGCAACGCCTCGTCGGGAGCGTCGGGCGCGGGTGCGGCGACTACGTTCGCTTCGTCGGCTTCGTCCGCGGCCGGTTCCAACGCGCTTACGGCTTCGCCGCAGTACACGCCGTCCTCGGGTCTGCTCACGGCGCCCAGCAACGTACTGGCCGGGGTGACCGCGCAGGGTACGGCCAACACCCAAACCTCGGCCGCCCCGGCCAACGCTGTTCCTCTGGACACATTTGCCAAGGCCTCGCCGACCACCGAAGCGCTCTCCGTCAATCACCAGGGACAGTTCCCCAGCGTCACAGTGTCCTTCAACCTGGCGCCGCACGCCTCGCTGGGAAATGCTATCAATGACATCAACAAAGTGGTCAAGGGACTGGATTTCCCGGATTCCGTCCAGGCAGGATTCCAGGGGACCGCGGCGGCGTTTGAAAGTTCTCTCTCCAATGAAGCCTTGCTGATTCTGGCCGCCCTGGTTACGGTGTACATCGTGCTGGGCGTTTTGTACGAGAGTTTTATTCACCCCATCACCATTCTTTCCACGCTGCCTTCGGCGGGAGTTGGCGCGCTGCTGGCACTGATGATCACCGGCAACGATCTGACGGCGGTAGGCATCATCGGCATCATTTTGCTCATCGGCATTGTGAACAAGAACGGCATCTTGATTGTGGACTTTGCCCTGGAAGCGGAGCGCCAGCGCGGCAAAAGCTCCGAGGAAGCCATCTATGAGGCCAGCCTGCTGCGTTTCCGGCCCATCATGATGACCACCATGGCCGCGATGCTGGGCGGTTTGCCGCTGGCCGTGGGCGGCGGCCTGGGTTCGGAGCTGCGCCATCCGCTGGGCATCGCCATGGTCGGCGGACTGCTGCTGAGCCAGATCCTCACCCTTTACACCACACCGGTCATCTACATCTTCTTTGACCGGCTGGGACAAAAGGTTACCGGCCATCGCCCCTCGCATACACCCACATCAAGTGAGCAAACGGTCACGGAGGGCGCATGAGCCTTTCGTCGCCATTCATCCAGCGGCCGGTAGGCACCACGTTGCTGACCATCGGCTGTGGCGCTGGCCGGCATCATCGGCTACACGGTGCTGCCGGTGGCGCCCTTGCCGCAAGTGGACTTTCCCACCATCAGCGTGAACGCCAACCTGCCCGGCGCCAGCGCCCAGATCATGGCGGCGTCCGTGGCCACGCCCCTGGAGCGGCAGTTCGCGCACATCGCAGGCGTCACGGAGATGACCTCGTCGAGTTCGCTGGGCGGCACCAACGTGACCCTGCAGTTCGATCTGAGCCGCAACATCAATGGGGCCGCCCGCGACGTAGAGGCAGCCATCAATGCAGCGCGCACCTATCTGCCCGCCAACCTGCCTTCCAACCCCGGTTATCACGAGGTGAATCCAGCCGATTCGCCGATCATGATCATCAGCCTCACCTCCGACAAGTACGACGTCACCAAGCTCTACGATCTGGCGTCAACCATCCTGGAACAGAGGATGTCGCAGATCAACGGGGTGGGCCAGGTATTTGTGGGCGGCGGCGCCACGCCCTCGGTGCGCGTGGAGGTCAACCCCAAGCAACTGGAAAGCTATGGGCTGACGCTGGGCAGTGTGCAATCGGTGCTCAGCCTGCAAAACTCGCACGAGCCGCGCGGCCAGATTTCCAACCAGCGCGTCAGCGAGGATATTCTCGACAACGACCAGATCTCCACAGCCGATCAATACAAGCCGCTGATCGTGGGCTATCACAACGGCCAGGCCGTGCGCCTAGATCAGGTGGCCGACGTCGTCAATTCCGCGCAAAATCTCCGCATCGCCGGCTTTATGGATGGGCAACGGGCCGTCTTCCTCATCATCTTCCGCCAGCCCGGCGCCAACATCATCGAAACCGTCGATCGCCTTCGCGCCTCGCTTCCCTTTCTGGCAGCCGTGATGCCCAAGGGCATTAACACCACCATCGTGCTGGACCGCACCACCACCATCCGCGCCTCAGTCGACAACGTGGAAAAGACGCTGGCCGGGTCGGTGGTCCTGGTGGTGCTGGTGGTGTTCTTTTTCCTGCGCAGCCCACGCGCCACGCTGATTCCCAGCGTTGCGGTTCCGGTCTCACTGGTGGGCACTTTCGGCGTCATGTACCTGCTCGGCTACTCGATCGATAACCTGTCGCTGATGGCGCTCACCATCGCCACGGGCTTTGTGGTCGACGACGCCATCGTGGTGATGGAGAACATCACGCGCCATCTGGAGGCCGGCATGGAGCCGCTGGCCGCCGCGCTCAAGGGCGCGCAGGAGATCGGCTTCACCGTTTTCTCCATCAGCATGTCGCTGATTGCCGTGTTCATCCCCATCCTCATGATGGGCGGCATCGTGGGACGGCTGTTCCGCGAGTTCGCGGTCACGCTCTCTATCTCCATCGTGCTTTCGATGGTCATTTCACTCACCACCACGCCGTGCATGTGCGCGCACCTGCTCAAGGGGCATCAGGAAGAGAAGAAGCACAATATTTTCTACCGGTCGAGCGAACGCTTCTTCAACGGATTGCTGTTTATCTACCGCAAGTCGCTGGAGTGGGCTCTGGATAATTCCGCGCTGATGCTGATCGTGCTGGGCCTCACAGTTGCGCTAAATGTTCTGGTGATCATCAAGATTCCCAAAGGTTTTTTCCCCACCCAGGATACGGGCGTTCTGGTGGGCGGTGTGCAGGGGCCGCAGGACGCTTCGTTCCCCTTCATGCGATTTTCGATTGTCTCGCTGGTGAATGTCATCCGCAAAGATTCAGCGGTGGCTCACGTGAATGCCTATACCGGAGGCAACGGCGCCAACAACGGCGGGTTTATCTTTGTCGCTCTCAAGCCGCTGAGCAACAGTTGCAAGGAGGGCAGCAAGGACTGCGATGCGCGCCAGACTTCGGCCATGAACGTAATCAATCGTTTGCGCCCCAAGCTCAACCGGCTGCCGGTGGCCAGCGCGTTCCTGCAGCCGGGACAAGATCTGCGCATCGGCGGCCGTTCCAGCAACGCGCTTTACCAGTACACCATTCAATGCGACAACTTTCCTGACCTCGCGCACTGGGGACCGATTCTGCTGGCGCACATGCAGAGGCTGCCCGGCCTGGAGGACGTGAATACCGACCAGCAAAACGGCGGCCTGGAAGAGATGCTGACCTACAACCGGACCACCGCGGCACAGTTAGGACAAACTCCCCAGTCGCTGGACAGGTCGCTTTACAGCGCCTTCGGCCAATCTGAAGTTTCGGTCATCTACACCCAGCTCAACCAGTATTACGTCGTGATGGAAGTGGCTCCGAAGTACTGGGCAGGACCCCTCGGGCCTGAATGATATCTATGCCGTTACGGCTCCCTCATCCGGCAACTCCGGTTCGCGCGGCGCCCCCGCCGCCGGGTTGAACAGGGTTGCGCCGCTGCTGAATATGATGACGCCTCAGGTCAGCACCACGCCCTTGCAGGTGAATCACACCGGGCTGTTCCCTTCCGTGACCGTGTCCTTCAACCTGGCCAATGGCGTTTCGCTGAGCGACGCGACGCGCGAGGTGAGTCAGATGGAGCAGAACATGGGGATGCCGGAGACGGTGCACGGATTCTTTGCCGGAACTGCGCAGGCTTACCAGCAGTCGCTGGATAGCGAGCCCATCCTCATCACCACCGCGCTGCTGGCAGTGTTCATCGTGCTGGGCATTCTGTATGAGAGCCTGGTTCACCCGCTGACCATCATCTCCACCGTGTTCTCGGCGAGCGCGGGCGCCATGCTGGCGCTCATGCTCTTCCACATCGACCTGAACGTAATCTCCATTATCGGCATCATCCTGCTCATCGGCATTGTGAAGAAGAACGCCATCATGATGATCGACTTTGCTCTGCAGGCCGAGCGGCTGGAGGGCAAGAACACGCACGACGCCATCTTTGAGGCATGCATGTTGCGCTTTCGGCCCATTCTGATGACCACCATGGCGGCCATCTTCGGCGCATTGCCGCTGGCTTTTGGAACCGGCACGGGCAGCGAGCTGCGCCGGCCGCTGGGCATCACCATCGTGGGCGGGCTGCTGCTGAGCCAGTTGCTCACGCTCTACACCACTCCGGTGGTTTACCTGGCTATGGACCGCATGCGGTTGTGGGCGATGGGAAAGTCTCATGAGGCGCTGCCTGCGCAAGCCGAGGCAACATCGTAAAAGAGGTAGTATGAACCTGTTCGAGCAAAGAGACCGGATTTCAACGCCAAGCCGGATGGCCACGCCGGTGCTTGCAAGCGCGTCACTGCTGCTGGCGCTGCTGGCAGGCTGTAATGTGGGGCCTCGCTATCATGCGCCGGCGCCTCCGACCATTACCGCTTCCAATTACAAGGAATCGTCGGTCAACTTCCAGAACCAGCCCGGCTGGAAGGTGGCGAGTCCGCAAGAAGCCATGATTCGCGGAAACTGGTGGGAGGTTTTTCAGGAGCCGGAGCTGAACACGCTTGAAGACCAGCTCAACCAAAACAACCAGAACATCAAGCTGTCATTCGAAAACTACATGTCGGCCCGGGCGGTAATTGCCGAAGCGCGCTCCCAGTACTGGCCCACGATTACCGCTAATCCATCGCTGACGGGGTCACGCACCTCAGCCAACCAGACGGTGTCGTCGACCGCAACTACGGGCAAGACGTACGAGTTGTGGAATGCTCCGATCGAGGCATCGTGGACGCCGGATTTCTGGGGCAAGATTCGCAACGAGGTGCGCACCGAGCAATATACGGCGCAGGCCAGCGCTGCCGATCTGGAAGTTGAGAAGCTGACCGAACAGGCCAGCCTGGCCGAATACTTTTTCGAGATTCGCGGTCAGGACATGTTGCAGAGAATCCTTGACCAGACTGTGGCGGCAGACCAGAAATCGCTGGACGCTGCGCAGGGCGCCTACCAGGCCGGAACCGGAGACCAGATATCCGTCATCGAAGCGCAGACCACTCTGCGGTCGGTGCAGGCTTCCGATATAGCCGTAGGGCTGCTGCGCGCGCAATACGAGCATGCGATTGCCATGCTTACCGGCAACATTGCCACCGACTTCTCGCTTCCCGTGAAGCCGATGATCTATATCCCGCCGGCAATTCCTACTGGCGTGCCGTCACAATTGCTGGAGCGGCGGCCGGATGTTGCGGCTGCTGAGCGCACCCTGGCCGCGGCCAATGCCACCATCGGCATCGGGTACGGCGCATTTTTCCCCCAGGTTACGATCTCGGGAATGGTGGGGGTTGAGGCTGCCGTCTTCAAGCAGCTGTTCGGCTTACGCAGCAGCGTCTGGTCTATCGGCCCGGCCGCTTCGCAGGTTCTGTTCGACGGTGGACTATACCGCGCGGAGCTGCACCAGTACGAGGCACAATACAATGGCGACCTGGCCTCGTACCGGCAGACAGTGTTGATCGCATTCCAGCAGGTTGAGGATGCCCTGGTGGCCACGCGGAATTACTCGCAGCAGATTTTGCGCGACCAGGATGCGGTGCGCTCGGCGCAACAGTACGTTGATATTGAAATGCAGCGTTACAACACCGGCCTGGATCCCTACGTGGACGTGGTTCTGTCGCAGACTACTCTGTTTAACGATCAGGCAACGCTCAACGCGGCGCAAGTTTCCGAAATGCTGTCAGCGGTCGAGCTGGTGCAGGACCTGGGCGGAGGATGGGATCACGCGCAGCTTCCAACCCCCAAGCAGGCAGGCGCCAAGGCGCCAGAAGCCGACTACAAGATGCAGCACTAGATCCGTACACTGACGATGGTCGCCGGCAAGCTGCATCCGGCAGGTGCGGCTTGCATCCTACGAGAAAGCCATGGACAAGTCCGGCAGCACACAGGGCACCCCACAGAGAAATCAAGACGCTCCCGGGAGCGAAGCCACCAAGCCGGTTGCAATGAGCGGCGCTGCGCACGCCTGGCGTGCGTTGCGTCATCGCAACTTCCGGCTCTTCTTCGGCGGCCAGAGCATCTCGCTCATCGGGACCTGGATGACGCGCATCGCTACGGCGTGGCTCGTCTACCGGCTGACCCATTCGGCGCTGCTGCTGGGCACGGTCAGCTTCTGCGGACAGATTCCCACCTTTCTCATCGCCCCGTTTGCCGGTGTGTGGGTCGATCGCCTCGATCGGCGGCAGATTCTGGTGTGGACGCAGACGCTCTCCATGGTGCAGTCGTTTCTGCTCGCCGGGCTCACCTTGAGCGGTCGCATCAACATCCCGTGGATTCTGGGGTTGAGCGTGATGCAGGGCGTGATCAATGCCTTCGACATGCCGGGACGCCAATCGTTCATGGTGCAAATGATTGAGGGGCGCGAAGACCTGGGCAACGCCATCGCCATTAACTCGTCGATGGTGAACATGGCGCGGCTTATCGGCCCATCGCTGGCCGGAATTCTGATTGCCGCCACAAATGAAGGCTGGTGCTTCCTCACCGACGGCGTGAGCTATATCGCAGTGATTGTCTCGCTGCTGATGATGCGCGTGCCCGCGCAGCCGGCGCGGCGCAAGGTCACATCAACCTTCACGGAGCTCAAAGAGGGCTGGACCTATGTATCGCATTTTCTGCCCATCCGTACCATTCTGTCGCTGTTTGCGATTGTCAGCCTGATGGGCATGCCATTCGTGGTGCTGATGCCGATCTTTGCGGCCGGAGTGCTGCACGGGGGACCCCATACGCTTGGATTCCTGATGGGCGCCATGGGCGTAGGCGCGCTGCTCTCCGCTTTGTCGCTGGCTGCGCGCAAGAGTGTGCGCGGTCTCATCCGCATCATTCCTGTAGCCGCGGCGGTGTTTGGCCTTGGTCTGATCGGCTTTGGCCTTTCTCATGCGTATTGGCTATCGATGGTCACCGTATTCATCGCCGGGATGGGCATGATGCAGGGGATGGCCGCCAGCAACACCATCATCCAAACGCTGGTGACGGAAGAGATCCGCGGTCGCGTGATGAGTTACTATACGATGGCGTTTGTGGGCATGGCGCCGTTTGGCAGCCTGCTGGCCGGAACCATGGCGCATAATTTGCCCACGACGCGTGCGGTGGTGCACGGCGTATCGCTGTTGCTCACCGGCGCCCAGTGGACGGTGATCATCAACGGCGCCGTGGTGGTCCTGGGCGCGCTATGGTTCTTTACTCAATTACCTGCCCTGCGGCATGTGGTCAGGCCTATTTACCGGGAGATGGGGATTCTACCTTCGACCAAAGAGATGGCGGCGGAACAAGTGCAGTCGTGAGGCGATGGCCTGAGTGCACACTGACCGTGGATCTCTAACGGGTAGTCATCTCCGGCTTGGGCGAACGTCCGGAATTCGGTAGTGTTTCTTCGGCCGACCTGAGTGAACCATCATGCTATTTGTTTCGATCGAAGCGGGACGGCCGCTATCTCTAAATCTGCCGGCGGCGAATTTCAATGGCGCATATTGCAGCCATGAATACCTGTGAATTAGGAGGGACAGGCTATCTTCCTATCTTCAGAGTAACGCTTTTAGACATTAAAAAACAGGCTGTAATTTCGCTGTGGATGGGCTACCTTCAGCAAGTTGGCCCGGGACGGCAGAGGAGGCCGCGGATGAAGGGATTTGCGGGAAAAGTGGCAGTCATTACGGGTGCAGCGAGCGGCATTGGACGCGGAATTGCCGAAAAATGCGTTCGCCTTGGCGTGAAGGTCGTCCTCGCCGACATCGATGAAGACTCTCTGGAGAAGACGGGGACCGAACTTGATGCAATGGGCGGTACCGTGCTCTGCGCAAGAACCGATGTGTCGAAACGCAACGATATGGAATCGCTGGCTCGCCGGGCGTTCGATACATTCGGAAGCGTGCATCTGCTCTTCAACAATGCCGGCGTTGCTGCCGGAGGGCCGCCGTGGGAAGCCACCTGGAACGATTGGGAGTGGGTGATCGCTGTGAATCTTTGGGGTGTAATTCATGGAGTAAAGGCATTCACGCCACTCATGCTTGCGCAGAATACAGCGTGCCATATTGTCAATACCTCTTCTTCCGCCGGTCTCATCAGCGGGGGGTTCTCCGCGCCTTATTCAGTAACCAAACACGCAGTGGTAGCTCTGTCCGAGAGTCTCTACCTCACCCTTCAACAACGCAAGTCGCTCATCGGAGTGTCAGTGCTATGCCCCGGATTAGTTCAGACAAACATCGCAAATGCTGAGCGCAACAGGCCACCAGAGCTGCGTAATGAACTGGTCGCGCCCACGCCCGAGATGCAGGCTGGGCGAGCCGCGTTTGAAGCTTTTGTTGCAGCTAGCATGCCACCTGAACGGGTGGCCGAAATTGTTTTCGATGCGATCAGCAAAGAGCAGTTCTACATTCTCACCGATCCCGCATGGTCCGATATAATCCGGCTTCGGACCACAAAACTCCTCGATCTCGAAAACCCGGAAAACCCCACGCCCTTGGTTATGAAGCTTCTGAATGAAAGAAGGGAGGGATAGCGCGGAACGTCGGGCGTTCAGGAAAGTCCCGCTTAACAAGGAAGCATTCATTGTTCAACCGGCGGCTCATGAAGCCCGCATCCTTCAGAACAGCCCTCCCAAGGCCTACGACGGCGCATTTACCATGGAAACAGCACTCAGCTTGCTTCATGTCCAGGAATAAGAGTCAGCTTCGCATCGTTACCCGCTACGAGCAGGGCAAGCCCGCGCCTGCCCAGCCCGAACACCCTACCGTCTCTCTGCGCTGGCTGTTGAGCGCGATCGGCATCACGTTGCTGGGCGCACTGCTGTGCGCGTGGGCGTCTCTATGCCTGCTCTTCTGGCAGGGAGCCTGGCAACTCCTCTACCACCCCAGCGCTACGGTGGCACCCACGCCCGCGAACGCGGGGTTGGCCTATGATGCAGTCGCGTTTGCGGCCACCGATACAGGGCAGTTGCGTCTGCAGGGCTGGTGGATTCCGGCGCAACCGGGAGCGCGCTTCAGCAGGTACACGGTTCTTTATCTCCACGGACCGAATGGCAACCTTGGCGATGCAATTGACGCGCTGGCGCAGGTTCATTCTGCGGGCGTCAATGTGTTTGCATTCGACTATCGCGGCTATGGACGCAGCGGGTTCTCGCGGCCAAGCGAGGCGCACTGGCGCCAGGATGCGGGTTGGGCGCTCGATTATCTGACCGGCACGCGGCACATCGACCCGCATACGATCGTGCTGATGGGGGCCGGACTGGGCGCGAACCTGGCGCTCGAAGTTGCGGCGGCGCATCCGGGTCTTGCCGGGGTGGTGCTGGACGCGCCGCTCGCGCAGCCGATGAGTACGATCTTCAACGATCCGCGGGCGCGCATCGTGCCGGCGCATGAACTGGTGCGCGACCGGTACGATCTTGACGCTGCGGCTGCGGCAGTGCGGGTGCCCTCGCTGTGGCTGGTGCCGCCTGGGAGTGAGGGAGTGAGCGGGGCGTTCGATAAGGCGGTTGCGTCGCGGCAGATGGTGAGGATCAATCCATCACGAGACGTATCGAGTTCAATTGCGGAGTGGCTTGCAAAACTGCACTGAGGTGAAGCTGCCCTTTGTCTCTCGGCGGGTGGCCCTGGTCTCATGCGGCACGTTATCAGTTTGAGGGTGAGGGTGCTAGGCACCGGGGGGCACCCTCATGGTGGTGGAGAAAGACCATCAAGACCGGGGCCACCCGCCCGTCGTTGGTCACATCGCCGTCCCCGGATGAATCATACGCCGGCGCCGGGCCGGGAGTGGCCGACTGCGCCTGATTATTGGCATTGTACGTCGCCGAAGCGCTGCCCGGAATGGGTGGCGCTTGTTCTGGATCGGCCAGCGTCCCGCTGTAATTCGCAGCAGTCCGGTTGCCGAAGTCATCGTAGCTCCACTGCGCCGTCAGCCCCTGATACGCGCCGGCCGTCATGTGGCTCTCTATCATACGTGAATCCCAGGTTCGAAAATCCGGACCTGGGGCACCCATTCACTTGTGGCGAGTCAAATCCAGGCCACCCGCCAGTGCTGATAGCGGACGAGCTTCGCCATGACCGGAAATTCTATACCGTCCGAAAGGAAAGTTCCTGCCTGCCCACCCTTCGCTAGAAAAAACGAAGGATGGGGCACCCCAGCGTTATGGCCCCGTGAAGATTTCGAAAAACTAGGGTGCGCCACCCGCCAGCTTTTTAGCTTTGACTTCGATCAGCGGTTCCTTCATGCCCCGCAATCTGCCTACAAGTTGCAGGTATTCAAGGCTCGACAAGTGAGTGTAGAGGTGGGCCTCTTCCGGAACGTAGCCGAGCGCTGCCCGAAAACTCATCAGATCTTTACGAATGTCCTCCCCTTGATAAAGAACGCGGCCCTCATTCGGTCGCAACAGCCCGGTAATGATCTTGACCGTGGTGGATTTACCAGCGCCATTGGGTCCGAGAAACCCTACAATCTCCCCCGGAGCCACGCTGAAACTTAGGTTCTTGATCGCCGGAATCCCACGATAGCTGCGCGACAGGTTTTGCAGTTCTAGCATGACGGAGCCCTCCGGCGTCGATGGGTTATGGAAGTTTCGCAATGAACGCGTTCATTTCGCGAAGGACGTCCGCTTCGTTCGAATTGAAAACGTAATGATCGGCATTAGACAACCGGATTACACGGGCGGAAGGTACGCCAGCTTGAAATGCTTTCGATTGTGCGGTTGTTCGATCCAGATCCATCGCCTCTGCAACCGTACGTTCGGCGGGATATTCTTTAAACATTGGCCCAAGATCATGCGGCACAGCGAAGATCGCCAACACTGGACACTTGATCTCCGTGTATTTTTCTTCTCCGTCTGTAATTGCTTGCCCAGCACTTGGCATCTGAGGCATTTCCGGTGCGGGGCGCGCTGGTCGCGAACCGTCGGGGAGCGCCAGCAACTCTTTCTGCATTTCCTGAAGATCTTTCTGGACCCGCGGAAGACTTGTTTGCAAAGTCTCCTGAACCAGGGGCTTTAGTGCGCGTGGCCCCGGCATCGCAATGAGTTGATCTAGCTTTTTTCGAAGCTCAATCGAGTCGATTGTCAGATCCCCTCGTGAACGGTCATAGTACGCGTATCCGTACCCAGCATCGAGATAAATCAGCCCCGCAACCTTTTCCGGATAGCGGCTTCCGATAGAACTCAACTCTTCGCCAGCAATCGAATGTCCCACGAGGACAGGCCGGTTCAACTTCAACGCGGCAATCACGGCCAGCACGTCGTCACCCAGCCGGTCCGCCGAGTAGTTTCGAGCAGTTGGAGCTGGAGCGCTGGAGGCGCCGAATCCGCGGCGGGTGATGCCGTACACGTGATAGTTCGCTGTGAGCTTCGGTGCAAACTGATCGAATACGTGAGCCGTATTTCCGAGGCCCGCCAACAGAACTACAGGCCGTCCTGTTCCACCCCAATCGAGTACCTCCAGCTTGACGTTCTTGTCGACTGTGATGAACTCCACTTTGTGCGGAGATGAGTCGAGTGGCCACGCTGTTTCCTTTGTCGCGCGCTGGAAGTCCAGCGGAAAGCTTGTACCGCTTTGTGTCCATGTGCCGGAAATGGATTTGCCGTCGGCACTGAGCTTGCCCTGGTAGATTCCCTGGATCATATCGAGCGAAAACTTCAGGGTTGATCCCTGCAGGGCGATCGAGCTGACCGGCGCACCTTCCGACCCCTGGTCGATGCTGTAAAACATTGCGTTCCAGCCTCCTTTATCCCCTTTCGAGATATCCAACACCGTGCGCAGTCCTTCGCCTGCGTGGAGTGTTCCCTGCCAGGTTCCAGCGATATCCTGGGCACGGAGCTGACAGCACCAAAAGGCAACAAACGCTAGGAATAAGGGAAGCGTCTTCTTCATTTGCAATCTCCAGGGTTCGAAACAACTATACCCCTATGTAGCACGCTACTCTCTGGCTGGTCAAGTAGAGCACTACATAGGCAGGGCAAACGCATTTGAAACTGGATCGAACCATAGAAGGTACTTTGAAGCATCGCGTGTAGGTTCGAAGTTGTTTGTATGACAACTTCGCGGTTTTCGCAGGAGAGTTTGGAGCAGTTTGGGGAGTGTTGGGAGGGTCTTGAAGATCCTCGGTCGGGCAACGCAGGGTTGCACGATTTCCACGAACTTCTGGCGATTGCGCTTTGTTGTGTGCTGTGCGGTGGGCAAGGCCCGACGGACATGGCGCTTTTTGCGCGCGCGAAGGAGCCTTTCCTGCGCGGCTTTCTCACTCTGGCCAACGGCTTGCCCAGCCACGACACGTTCAATCGACTGTTTCGCGATCTTGACCCAGACCAGTTTCGCGATTCGTTTCAGCGATTCATGGCGCAATTCTCGGAGCAACTACAGGGCGTGGTGGCTATCGACGGCAAGGTGCTGCGTCGTTCGTTTGACCGGGCCAGCGGCAAGTCGCCGTTGCATATGGTTTCAGCCTGGGGTTGCCGACAGCGACTGGTGCTGGCGCAGATCGCCACCGATGCCAAGTCGAACGAGATCACGGCTGTGCCCAAGTTGCTCAAGCTGCTAACGCTCCAAGGCGCCATCGTGACAGCCGATGCGCTGAACTGCCAGCGCGCCATCGCCGAGCAAATCGTAGAGCAGCAAGGCGACTATGCGCTGGCGCTGAAAGCAAATCAGGGCACGCTGCACGAAGAGGTAGTCCTGCTCCTGGATGATCCGGAGCTGAAAGCGAGCCGCACTGCGCCGCTTGTCGAGGCCGACCATGGACGCATCGAAACGCGCACGGCAACGGTGTCCACCGAGATCGGCTGGCTGCAAA
This sequence comes from uncultured Acidobacteriaceae bacterium, assembly GCA_963725975.1. Lineage (GTDB taxonomy): Bacteria > Acidobacteriota > Terriglobia > Terriglobales > Acidobacteriaceae > Telmatobacter. The sequence continues at coordinate 163,746 of CAVSBA010000007.1, forward strand.
AACAGCATCAATGGCCGGGGCTAAAGGCCATCGGCAAGGTGGAGCGAGTGCGCGAAACAGCGGAGAAAACCACCACCGAAACCGCATACTACCTGCTCAGTTCGAAGCTGACACCAGAGCGATTCAACGAGGTTGTACGCCAACACTGGAGCATAGAAAACAGCCTGCACTGGCGCTTAGACGTGGTAATGAACGAGGACCAGGACCGCACCCGAGCCGGAAACGGAGCCCACAATCTCGCCGTGCTGCGGCACATGGCCATCAATGCCATGCAAAAAGAGGGATCCAAAGGTTCACTCCGAGGAAAACTCAAACGCGCCGCATGGAACGAGGACTTCCTCAGCCGGCTATTGGAGATGTTTTGAAATGCGTTTGCCCTGGGGTCAACCCCCCGATCCTTCCCACAGCGCTTCGGTTGTGAGGCGTATTACCGCGGCATGTCGCGGTGCAGGGCTTTGACGTCGTAGCCGGCGGACTTGAGCCTGCGCGCCACTTCTTCCACCATCATTACGCTGCGATGCTGGCCCCCGGTGCAGCCAAAGCCGACCGTGACATAGCTTTTCCCTTCCTCAACGTAATGCGGCAACAGATAGAGCATGAGGTCGGTGACGCGATCGAGGAACTCGCCGGTCTGCGGAAATCCGCGCACGTAGTTGGCCACCTGCGGATCGAGTCCGGTCTTATTGCGGAATTCGGGCACAAAATGCGGATTGGGCAGGAAGCGCACGTCGAAAACCATATCCGCGTCGAGGGGCACGCCGTTTTTGAAGCCGAAGCTGAGGCACGAGACCAACAGGCGCTTGACGCCATCCTCCTGGCCGAAACGCGCCTGGATATTGGCCCGCAGTTCGTGGACGTTGAAGCTCGAAGTATCGATCAGCGTATCGGCGACGTTGCGGATGGGGTCGAGGAGTTGGCGCTCTTCGACGATGGAGCGGGAGACGGTTTCGCTGCGGCCCAGCGGATGCGGCCGGCGGGTTTCCGAGTAGCGGCGGACCAGCACCGTGTCCTGCGCGTCCAGAAAAACCACGCGCGTGTGCAGCAGCGCCCGCACACGCTTGAGAATTTCAGGCAGGCGGTCGAGCGTAGGGCCCTCGCGCACATCCACCACGATGGCGGCTCGATTCACGTCGGCGGACTGACTGACCAGCGCGGCGAAATCCGGCATCAGCTCCAGGGGCAAATTATCGACGCAGTGAAATCCCAGATCCTCAAACGCTTTGAGGGCGGAGGCCTTGCCGGCTCCTGAGATGCCGGTCACCAGAACCAGTTCCTTCTCCAGCTTGTTTTCGCCTGCCGTTGCCGGGGTGGGCGGCCCGGAATCGACGGCCCCGGGCGCCCGATCGAAAAACGTCATGGGCAAATCGTACACCGGATTTGTGTTATGAGGCCAGTGCAGGCAAGTCTGCCGCCTGCACGGAGCCCAAAAATTGAGCGCCGTCCCCTGGCGTTCCGACGGTTCGGCCGGCCAACGCGAGGGGATGGGACAAGCCCGTTCTCTGTTTACGCGTGAGCGGCGGGGGCGGCGTACATTCCAGCCAGGACGAGCGCCTGCTCCTGGTTGAGAGGCGGCGAGAGCATCGGCCCCTGGCCAGCCCGGCAGCCAATGCGGGTGAGCGCGCGAATCTGATCGGGTGTTTCAATATTTTGCGCGATTACCTGCACGCCGAGGGTGTGCGCAAGCCGAATCAGCCAATCCAGCACAGCCTGCTGTCGCCCCGTGGAAATTGCCGCCGGGGTAAGCTTGCCATCGAGCTTGACCATATCGAGGGGCAGGCGCACCAGGTGGTTGAGCGGTCCCAGGCTTCTGCCGAACTCGTCGAGCGCGATGCGTACATTGCAATCCACAAGGCGCTGAAGAATAACAATGGCCGCGTCGGGATCTTCATTAAGCGCGCTCTCTGGAATCTCAAGCACCAGGCGCGTGGGATCAGCGCCACTTTTGGCGAGGGCGTGTGTCAACTGCGTCACCAGGCTGGCGCTATGAAACTGTCGCGGGGTAAGGTTGACGGACAGATAGAGGGGCCGCTGGGGCAGCTTTTCATTCCACAATCGCAACTGGCGGCAAACGGCTTCCAGCGTTTCCCTGCCCAAGGTGACGGAAAGCCCTGATTCCTCAGCGACCGCCATCAACTCTTCGACATTTTCAATTGAGCCGTCGGGCCGACGCCAGCACAGGGAGGTCTCAAAACCTTCAAGCCGCCCCGTAGCGAGTTGATACACCGGAAGATACTGGACATCGAAGAGCCGCTGTTCCAGGATGCCGCGCAATTCGCGCTCGCGTTCCTGCTGGGTGCTGGCGCAGATTTCCAGATGCCGGTCGAAGACTTCGAAGTGGTGGCCGCCCGCCTGCTTGGCGCGATACATGGCGAAATCCGCGTCGCGAACCAGCATGGCGGGCGTGTGTGGTCCGGCCCCGCGATGGCTCCGCCGATACTGGCGCCGGACGGGAATGAGGTGGCCAAAGATGTCAAACGGGCGCTCCATTTCGCGCAGCACCCGGTTGGCTACGATTTCCAAGTCACCGGCGTGAAGCAATGTTCTCGACCAGCAACGCGAATTCGTCTCCGCCCAGGCGCGCGGCCGAGTCCTGCGGACGCAGCGTGCCGACGCAGCCGTTCGGCAACCTCTTTGAGCAGCACATCGCCGGCAGCGTGTCCGAGGCCGTCGTTGATTTCCTTGAAGCGGTCGAGGTCGAGGTAAAGCACGCCGCAACTGTGATCGGGCCGGCGCGCCCGGCGGCTGAGCGCGAGGGTCAGGCGATCAAGAAAGAGAGCGCGATTGGGGAGGCCGGTGAGCACATCGTGCATGGCATCATGCTGCAGCTTGGCCTCAGTCGTCCTTGTCCTCGCCGATATCGCGGAAGCTGAACACATAGCCGAGGGCTAAGCCGTCCACCAGCAGCGGCGCGATCTGCAGGCTGACATCAATCAGCTCGCCCTGCCTTGGTGGCGCGCACAGTTTGCACGACGGCTCGCGCCCTGTTCGTCGACGGCTTTAAGCAGCGTGCCATGCTCATTGAGCCGCGTCTCGGGCACAATGAGCTCGCGCAGGCTTCCACCGCTGGCTTCTTCGGCCGAGTAAGCCGAACATCTCTGTGAACGCTGGATTCGTATAGAGGATATGCTCGCCGTGCTCGATGGCCACGGCCTCAGGAATGCTGGAAAGCACGTCTTCCATCAGGCGCGATTTGGGCGCACGTTCGCGGCCGGCTGGATGGGCCACGATAACGGATTCCTGCAACTCGGGATCGACAATGCTATAGGTGCCTTCAATGGGAGTGAGCCGGCCGCCTTTCACCGGCATGGTGGCATGGAAGGGACTGCCACGGCGCGTGCCGGTGAGCGTTGTCTGCGGCTCGGCGGTGCCGGGAGACAAACCCCACAGCACTTCGTCAATCGGCACGTGGCACCCATTCACCTTCGGTCAGGCCCGTCATCTGCCGGGCTTCAGCATTGGCAAAGATAATCTTCCCTGCGCGCTCAAGGAATACGAGGGCCGGCAACGCATCAAGAATCTGACGCTGCTGCTCCCCATCCGCATTAGCGGGAAGATTGATGATCATTGCCTCCCCGGGATCAGGCGCCCACACCCCGCGCAATTGTCTCCGTTCCGGCTCCAATATGCTCCCCACGGGTGCGGCCATAGAAAAATCGTAGGTCGTGGGTGCTGCGGCAACTATCCCCTAAACCGGGTAGCGGCGCTAACAAAAGTCAACCTGCTGTGGATATTTATATCTCTATCGGATACATTCCATTGACACCATCGAAGGCGGAACTTGCCGCGAGCGCGGGAGCGCCTGCAGCAAATTTCGCCTTCGACTTCTATGGAATCTCGATCAGTTCCATCTGCCCGTCGCGGCGGCGATGAAGCACAAACATCTCGCCGGACTGGGTGCGAAAAATAAGCAGATCGCGATCGCGAAACTCCGCCTCCTTCACTGCTTCCTCAATGGTCATGGGGCGGAGCGCGAAGGCTTCTGCACTCTTCACCAGGTGCGGTTCCACCACGGTGGCTTTGGCCGGAAACGAATGCACGGCAATGGACGCGCGCGCCCGTGAGGCCGGTTTGGCAGCATTCCCATTCTCTTCCGGCTGCGCGGCGCGCGTTTTGGTACGCACCACCGGCAGAGCTGCCATCACTTTCTCTTCCTTGGGCAATCGCTTGGTCATAATCTTGCGGTCGCGATAACGGCGAGCCTGGTTCTCAGCATGGTCCATCGCCTGGCGTAGCGCGCTATCTAGCGAAGTGGCCTTTCCCGTGGCCGCGATGGTCTGCATCCGCGCCTGCACCATGAGTTCCACGATCTGCAGATGGCGCTGCGCGCTGAAGGTAATGCTGGCATGGGCAGTTCTGCCCAGAATCCTGCCGATCCGCTCCATTCCTTCCTGCGCCACGTCGCGCAGGGATTTGGGAACCTTTACTTGTCTGGCGGTGAACTCCACTTCCATGGTCAGCCTCCGCTCCTTGCTGGTGGTGCACAGTATATGCCGAAGCAGGGGCTGGATTCTAGCTGGTCGTTTCCCGACCTCGGCGATCGGCCCTCCGTTCACAAACTTTACCGTCGTCTCTCACTCTTCAGCCGATCTTTTCGATGAGGCGATGCCCGGTGGGTGGCCCAACCTCGACCGAACCGAAAGCTGAGAGCTTGCCCTTCAGATCTCCCAGCGCAACAGCACGGTTCCTACCGTGAAACCTGCGCCCACGGCGGCCAGCAGTACCAGGTCGCCCTTCTTCAGCTTGCCTTCCTCGACGGCCGTTTCCATGGCCAGGGGAATGGTGCCTGACGAGGTGTTGCCATACTTTTCGATATTGACGATCACGCGGTCATGGCTCCATGCCCAGCCGATCGGCGGTCGAGTCAATGATGCGCTTGTTGGCCTGGTGGGGAATAAAGCAGCCCAAATCCGTGCCGGTTAAGCCATTGCGTTCCAGGAGCTTCAAGGTCAGCCTCCGCCATTTTGCGTACCGCGAACTTATAAACCGCCGGCCCATCCTGGTGAATGAAGTGCATTTTCTTGTCGACGGTCTCGTGCGATGGAGGGATTCAGGCTTCCGCCGCCGGGCATGTTCAGGCTCACGCCGCCCGCGCCGTCAATCTCGTTCAACGCATCGATGAAGCCGATCTCGCCCGTCTTCAGCCGGCTCCAGCAGCACCGCTCCGCCGCCGTCGCCGAAGAGCACGCAGGTGGTGCGGTCGGTGTAATCGGTCATGCGCGTGTTGGCGTCGGCGCCGCAGACCAGAACTTTGCTATAGGATCCGCTTTCCACCATCTTCACGCCCGCCTGCAGCGCGTAGGTAAAGCCCGAGCAGCCGCCTGAAACGTCAAAACCCCACACCTTGGTGCGCGCCAATCTTGTTTTGCACCAGGCAGGCTGTTGAGGGATACATCATGTCGGGGGTCACGGTGCCCACAATGATGACTTCCAGCTCTTCCGGCCCGATGCCGCGCGCGGCCAGGCACTTTTTGGCCGCGGCGGCGCAGATATCGCTCACGCCCAGCCCCTTCGCCAGTACATGACGCGTGCGGATACCAGTGCGCTCCAGGATCCACTGGTCGCTGGTCTCCACTATTTTTTCCAGGTCTTGATTGGTCAGCACATCGGGGGGAACGTAGGTGCCGAGCGCGGTAATTTTGGCGCGCCGGCCCACCACGGGACGAACGGTCAGGCTCAAAGTTTTCTCCTTGCACGGCCGAGTCCGGGTATCGAATGAGACAGGCTGCTCCGGACCTGAACAGCGCCTAAGGCGCGAAAAAAGTACCGGGTGACCTACTGCGCCCGTACTAGCCCGTTACCGTTGCTTCCTTCCGGACCTGGCGGGGTTGGCGGGATTACGTCGCGTAGGACCCGGCACTGATCGATTTTACCACCTCGCTGCTGTAAAGAAATTGACGATGACGCCCTTCGGCGGCGCAGCAGGGTATGGCTGCCGGCCGCGGCAACGAGCAGCCAGCATAGGCGGCGGGACACGGCGGGAAGCTTCAATATTCGCGGCGGCTTGATGGTCAAAACAATGATGCGGGATTGGGGTGCGGGATTGGGATTCAGGATTGGAGGGCTGACGGGGGGTTGAAAAGCATTTTCACAATGCAGTATTGACAGGCTCGACCGCTCTCGCCAACTCGGCTACCATAATCTCGTTATGCCAATTATTTCCTGTGAAAACCTGCGCCATTTGCGGTGAGGAATTTGAGCTGAAGCCCGACAAGCCCGGCTTTGCCAACCGCTGCCCGAACTGCAGCGAATCGGAGGAAGCGCAACCAGTGTCCATGGGACCAGAAAGACGCGCTGGAGCGGAAGAACGAGAGCGAAGCGAATGCCGAGCGTCGCCGCGTGATTCGCGACATGCTGTACCGGAAGGACAGCTAGAGACGCCCCTGCCGCGCCGGTCGAGAGGTTGTGGATTCGCGCACCTCAAGCACCCATGGGAACCCTATCCCATTTCGGTTCGGAAGAAGCGCATCTTTTCCTTCAAAAGCTGCTCTAGACCAATTGAACCGTTTGCCGGTCGGCGGCCCGCGGCCTCAGCTCGCCAGTCAGGCCCCGAAATCAGCTTACCGGTACAATAGATAAGTGAGTATAACCACGCCCAAAACTTCCCCGGTGGTGGGATTCGTATCGCTTGGCTGCCCCAAAAACCTTGTGGATTCCGAGGTGATGATGGGGCTGCTGGACCGCGCCGGCGCGCGGCTGACTGCGCGGCCTGAAGAGGCCGATATCCTGGTCGTCAACACCTGCAGCTTTATCGACACGGCCAAGCAGGAGTCGGTGGACACCATCCTGGAGATGGCGCGGCACAAGACCTCCGGCTCGGCGAAGAAGCTGATCGTGGCCGGCTGCCTGGTGGAGCGCTACCGCGACGAGATCCGCAAGAACATTCCCGAGGTGGACGCGGTGGTCGGCACCGGCGAGCTGGAGTCGATTCTGGAGGCGGCGGGCATTGCTCCTGCGGCCGCCGCGGCGGCTTCGCCCTTCACCATCCTCACCAGCGTGCAGGCCGATACCCGCGCCGGGCAGGAGTCGCAGGCAGGGACCCATAAAGCTCGCTCTCAAAACGAGAACGCCGAAGAGCCGAGGAAGGCGATGCGCGCGAACGACAGGGGCGCTTCCGCCGCGACGATTGGGACGGGCGCTCGTCATTTGCTGCCCACCTATCTCTACGATGAAAACACTCCGCGGATCCTGGCGACGCCGCGCGCTTCGGCCTATATCAAAATCGCCGAGGGCTGCGATCATCCGTGCAGCTTCTGCGTCATCCCCAACCTGCGCGGCAAGTTCCGCTCGCGGCGTTTCGAGTCGGTAGTGGCCGAGGCACAGCAGCTGGTGGCCCGCGGGGTGCAGGAGATTACGCTCATCGGGCAGGACACCACCTGCTACGGCGAGGATCTTGGACTGAAGGAAGGGCTGGCCACGCTGCTGGACACGCTGGCCGGCATCGAAGGCCTGCGCTGGCTGCGCTTTCTCTATGCTTATCCGAATCGCATTACCGGACGGCTGCTGGAGACGATCGCCAGGCATGACAACATCTGCAAGTACCTCGACGTGCCGCTGCAGCACGCCTCGCCAGACGTATTGAAGCGCATGAAGCGCGGCGCCGGGGCCGATATCTTTCTGAAGACATTGGAGAAGGTGCGAGCCGCCGTGCCGGGCATCGCGCTGCGCACCAGCTTCATCGTAGGATTCCCCGGCGAGTCGCTCCGCGACTTTGAAATTTTGGAGGAGTTTATTGCCGAGGCCAGGTTCGACTGGCTGGGCGTCTTCAACTATTCGCATGAAGAAGGATCTGACGCGTACTCACTGGACGCGCAAGGTCCCCAAGCGCAGCATCGAAGCCCGCAAGCGGCGGCTGATGAAGCTGCAGCAGTCCATTTCCCGGCAGGCCAAGCAGGAATGGGTGGGGCGGGAGGTGATGCTGCTGGCCGAGGGCGAGAGCGAAGAGACTTCCCTGCTGTGGGAGGGCCGAACGCAGTTCCACGCACCGGAAATTGACGGCAAGGTCTACATCAACGACTTTGGCGGGCTGGAGACGCTGGAGGCTGGCCGCTTCTACCGCGCAGAAATCACCGAAGCGCACGATTACGACCTGGTGGCGCGGGTTGTGGCAACAAGTTAAGGCTCGGCTGAGCCGATTTCAGCTCTCCTGCTCGCCCAGGGCCACATTCAGCTGGTGCGCATCTTTCCACGCCATGCGCAGGCCACCGGCCACCATTCCGCGGCCCATCATCTGCACCATGGCGATCACCGCCGCAGCAGTGCGCGGGGCTTTACCCTTTGGCCAGATCTCGGTGAGCGGACGCATGACGCCGTTGGCGTCGGGGTGGTACACGCGCTCGTCCCAGGTGCGCGACCCTGGCGGAAACTCGGGATAATGGCGCACCGCGTCCACGGTCGACTGCAGGATGCGATGCTTCCAGGGTTGGGCGTACTGGGGCAGGAAGAGCACGTTGCTGCGCCGCTCGCGGCGAATCTCGTGCACGAACTCGGTGAATGTGGGTGCGTTGGTCAGGTTGATATTGGCGTTTGGCTCCACGCCGTGCCGGTCTCCGCCGGAGATGAGCGGCATGTTCCAGCGCTCGGCCAGCAGCCGCACCGCGCGGTTCTCTTGCCAGTCGCGCAGACCGTTCAGCTCCAGCGCGTGCATGTAGGCGCCATTCTTCTGCAGAAACTCATTGACCAGGAACTGGTGCTTTTCCTGGCCCACCAGGTACAGGTCCCACATGGGGTGATTGAAGACCAGCAGCACGTTGGGCTCGCGATGGAGTTCAGCCAGCATTTCAGTGAGCCGGCTGTCGCTGGGGTTGGCGGTGAATTCGGCTAGAGTGGCCATCCACTGGGTGGCGCGGGCGCTGGGCAGGTTGTGCACTCCCAGGTGAAAGGCCTGAAGGCCGCCGTAAGGCGCGCTCCACTCCACGCTCACGGGAATATGCCGGGCGCTAGCCACGGTACGCAGCAACATGGGTGCATTGATGTTGTCGTGGTCGGTAAGCGAAACCATGGGCGCGAGGCCCAGGTTTTCAACCTGCCGGCTCTCGAGATCAAACGCGAGCCTGGGTGTCATGGGAGGCGTCCAGTAGCTGCGGGCATAGTCCATGCGCACGCCGTAGGCTTCTTCCGCGCGGCGCTCGATGCGCGCCATCAGCGGACGGATGATGGGAAACTGGTTGCCGAAGTTGGCCAGGAAATCGAGTGTCTCCTGGGACTGGTTGGTGTGCCCATGCAATGAAACGCCGGCTCGAAAGCCGGCGGCTGCGTTTGCATCGCGCCAAAGGTACGAGATGGCCGAAGTTGGCATAACCCGCTCCTTCCCACTCCGCCTGTCGTGCACGGACTTCCAGCGTTATTGTCGTATCAAATCTGTGAATGGAGCGTAAATGGGCGGATAATTGCCGTTCAAATAAGGGAAGGAACCAGCGCAGTTACCAGGAAACCCGACAAATAAAGGCTATGGCGCCCAGAGAGCGAGGCAGCGGAGCGAAGTGCCCCTTCTGCATTGGGTGCCGGTGTCTTTCAGGCTGAAGCAGCAGGTTTGCGCAGGGTCACGATTAGAAACGTATATTCAAGGTCGAACAGGTCCCAGCGAATGGGCCGATCCTTGAAGTCCAGGTCGATTTCCCCGGTCATTTCAAAGCCGCTGGCTCGCGCCTGCGCCAGCATCTCCTCGATCTCCTGCCGGCAAAAGATCTTGATGGGCGAACCGTGGGCCAGCTTGCCGGTGGTATCGATGGGCTCCGGGTAATAATCGGTAGAGGTAATCAGCAAGCCTCCCGGCCTCAATATCCTGTACATCTCTCGAAAATAGGCTTCGATAGGAACGCCATGTTCGATTACGCTCATGCACGCTACGGCGTCGAAGAAGCCGTCTTCGAAACCCGTGCGCGTGATGTCGCCGGGCAAATAGCGAATGGGGCCGCGCCGCGCGGGATGAGAAAAAGAGAGATTCATGCCGAACAGGTTGCGGTATCCGCAGACAAAAAGGGCGGGAAGGACGTTGCTGTAAATTTCCGCACCGGCGTCGAGAATGCGCGCCGTTTTGGGAGTGACGCTGACGATGGCATTCACCGCTGCCAGATGGTCCCAGTTCTTCTCGTCCGAGGGGTGCAGAGGCAGTTGCAGCCGGCGCGCCTTCCTGGCTGCCTGACGCCACTGGGAGCGGCTTTGGAGCACCGCGTTGGGGAGATTGCCTGAAGGAGAGACCGAGGTCCGGCTGCTGCCAAAGCGCAGCTTGAGAGTCAGACGATAGAGGATCTCAAACTGGAGAAATCCACTCTTGAGGCGTCGCAAAAATCGTCTTGAGGCTGGAACGCCCGAAGCGGGCTTCTGCGCTCGATCCAGCGACGACTGCATGGGCTTTCCTCTGTCCTCGAACGGCGGTTTGGGTGAACGCCAATCATGAACGCTTCTGCGCACGAATCTTTAGGATTCCGAGCCAGGATACCGCGCCGTCATTTTTGCGTTTTGGCGATCTCGGGGCCCAGAAAGTCTTCCACGGTCCAGCCGGCCATCAGGTCCTCATCGCGGCCGGCAGCCGCTGCCGCGCCCGCCGCGGCTATCTCCGCCGCCAGGTAATTCTCCGTCAGTCCGCCACGCAGAATGTCGAACGCCTGCTCGGGCGTATCGGCGAAGTGGAACAGATCCAGATCCTTGGGAGAGATGGCGCCCGTATCGACCAGCACGTCAAGATTAAAGACGCGCTTCCAGTACTCCGATCCGTAGATCACTACCGTGATTTTTTTGGCCAGCTTCCGAGTCTGGGCGAGGGTGAGAATCTCAAACATCTCGTCGAGAGTTCCAAAGCCTCCGGGAAAGACCACCAGCGCCTTCGACAAGTACGCAAACCACAGCTTGCGCATGAAGAAATAGTGAAATTCGAAGTTGAGCGAGGGGGTGATATAGGGATTCGGAGCCTGCTCAAAGGGCAGCGCAATGTTGAGGCCAATGGTCTTACCGCCAGCTTCGTAGGCGCCGCGGTTGGCAGCTTCCATAATGCCCGGCCCCCCACCGGAAGTGACCACGAAGCGGTGCTTGCGAGAAGGAATGCCCTTGGCCCAGCGCGTAAGCAGTTGCGCCAGGCGCCGCGCATCCTCGTAGTAGCGGGCCATCTCCACCGCGGCCACGGCACGTTTGCGCTGCAAGTCGCTGGCGTGCCCGGCGGCGATCTCCCCAGCCTTGGCGGGCTGCTCCTCCTGGGGTGCGGGACGCGTGGAACCCGTGTTATCCAGCAATTCGAGAGCGTGATCCGCCTCATCCCGGCCGCGGAAGCGGGCCGAGCCGAAGAAGACCACCGTGTCCTGAATCTGCTCGCGCCGGAAGCGGGCCAGCGGCTCCAGGTACTCGGAGACAATGCGGATCAGCCGCCCGTCGGCGCTGTTCAGAAATTGCGAATTTTCATAGGCCAAGGGCGCCGAAGACAGCGGCGGTGGAGCTCCGTTGCCGGGGATCACTGCGCCAGTTGCATCGGGTGCGCCGGCGGGTGCGTTGGCCGCCTTGCCTGAAACTTGAGTTTCGGTAGCTGCTTGTCGGGTTTCTGCGGCAGATGCTGCCTGGGCCGCGTCTCCCTGCTCGTTTGTGCTCATACCTTATCCATCGCGGTGACGGAGAGCGTCTTGGAACGCGAACCATAAATTGAGAAAGCCCAAGCCCGAAATGATGCCGCGCACCGCACCGTTGGCGGCATAAGCTGAGAGCCAGGGAAATTGCGCGAACAGAGGATTCTGATCCCAGAAGGTATGCGACCAGGGCGCATAGCAGATGGCCAGGCCGATATAGATGCGCAGCATGACGCGCAGAAACAGCTCCATGCGCACCAGCCAGCGCGGGATGCGTTGCGGCGGAGCAACGTGCGGCACGGCAACCGGCATGGGCTGGCGGCTGGGCGGTGCGGGCACGGACCTTGCCACGGATGAAGAATTGGATTGGGGCTGCTCAAACATTCTCTGGGACAAATCCTGGCTCAGATCCGCAGCCATTCCCATCTGTGCTGCGTAGCGGCTATTCGGAGCTAACGGCCCAAAATCTGGCTCGCTGGACACCATATTGCAACGGTAACACAGCAGCGGGTGGCGACTGGCGCCCGCGAAGTATAGCCGCGAAAAGAGAAAGCCGCAAGGGGAACGAGGTCCATAGCGGATGTGGGGAAAAGGCGACTCGTGACGAAGCGGCCTCATTTGTCTGGAGTGGCGCTGATGCTGGCGTTCCGCGATGGGCTATTGGTGCAATGAGAAAGGCCGCGGGCTCTCTTGAATGCGAAAATCTGCACTGCCCGCTTCTACCTGACTCCCGTCTGCGGTTCCGATTTGCAGCCTGGCGTGCAACTGTCTAGCCAGGTCAGCCCTCTCGGCGGAATAGCGCGGGTCCGCAGCTAGATTCTCGAGTTCAGAGGGATCGCGATCATGATCATAAAGTTCCAATCCGCTGCGGCCCTCATCCCACTCCGTATAGCGCCAGTGGGCCGTGCGAATCGACTTGGCAAGCAGGTTGTGGCGCAGCATTACGGTAACAGCCGGCCGGTGCCACGGCTCGTCCGGGTTTTCCACGAGCCCGGCGAGGCTGCGGCCGTGCACATGCTTCGGAGCGGGGAGGCCGCAGAGTTCCACGAGCGTGGGATAGAGGTCGATTGATTCAACCACGGCGTGGCAGCGACGGCCTGAACCCTTCTTGCGCGGATCATAGAGGATCAGCGGCACGCGAGTGGAGTTTTCAAAGAGCGTCATCTTTGCCCACATGCCCTTTTGGCCAAGATGCCAACCGTGGTCCGCAATGACCGACACAATGGTGTTGTCGGCAATGCCCAGCCGGTCGAGCTCGGCCAACAGGCGTCCAACTTGCCAATCTACGAAGGTGACGCAGCCATAGTAAGCTGCGATCATCTCTCGAGCCTTTTCCGGGGTTGCGTTGCGCTCGAAGAACAGGTCCAGATTGGAGCGAAACGCTTCGGGTGGAACACCTTTCCAGGCCGGCGACACGGAAAAATCCTGCGGGAGTTCTATCTTCGCGGGGGCATACATTCGGTAGGCAGAGTCAGGGGCAATAAAAGGCACGTGCGGCCGACGGAAGCCTACAGCGAGAAAAAAGGGCGCGGCTTCGTCATGGAATTTGTTCATCAAACCGATAGCCTGGTCCGCAATGCGAAAATCCTCCAGCGCCTCTGGATGCCCGGTTTGCGGCTCCATGAAGCTGCGCAGCATGCCGGCGATCTGCTTGTCCTCAGGTCCGACCGGCTCCATCCAGAAATTGAAGTGGTGGTCTTTGACGCGTGCAGGCGGCGGAGCATCGTTTTCCCAACTCGCGGGATCGAGCAGATGAAATACCTTCCCGACATATGCGGCGTTGTAACCGTACCGGCGCAGATGCTGGGGCAGAGTCACGTAATCAGTGATGGCGTAGCGAGGCGGCGTGATATTGTCGAGCACCTGCGTGGTGGTGGGGTAGAGTCCACTCAGCAGGGAGACGCGTGACGGGTTGCAGAGGGGGTACTGGCAATGCGCTTGCTCGAAGCGGACTCCCTGCCGGGAAAGGCGATCGAGGTGGGGGGTATGAACGTCGGCGAGGTGCAAGACACCGCCGAAGTCATTATTCAGATCGTCGCTCATGATAAAGAGAACATTGGGCCGCGCCGGACGCGAACTGCCCCTGGCCGGAAGCGCCAGGCCGAGCGATGCGGCTCCGGCGGTACGCAAGAAGTCTCTCCGTTGCAATGTCTAGCCCGCCCATTCTGTAAACTTCACCCAGCAACTATGGAGGGGCAAGCTGGTCACGATGGCTGGCCGCCTCGCGAAACCAATAGCCGATCACGCGTGTCCCTCTGTGGTTCACGCACCACTTGCCATTTCCTCACAGCCCTCAATCGCTTACCGCGTTGCCTTTGCTGAACCGTGTCCGGTGGGCCCTGGTGCGGATGCCGCTGCATCGGCGCACGCTTTGCCCCCGCAGAGCGCGCCGGTGATGCCCTGAGCTTCAGTGATGGTGTAGATACGGTCCACCGCGGGCAGTTGCATCTTCTCCACCGCGCCGGAAGGCCAATGGATCTCTACCGCGTCGATCCGGCCAGCGTCGCCCAGGCCGAAGTGAACGCGCATGTCGTTGGAGGAGAGATAACTGCCGCCGCTCAACACATCTCCGCGCTGGCGGATTCCACCGGCCGTGAGATAGACGGTTGCTCCGACCGCATCCCGGGGGCTTTTGGGGCCGCCGATGAGGTTCAACTCAACCCAGTGATGGTGGTCTGGGTTCACATTGCGCAGCAGCGCCGGGACTCCATCCATGTTGTTGATGACGACGTCGATCTTGCCGTCGTTAAACAGGTCGCCGAAGGCCGCACCCCGGCCCACACCCACCTCGGCAAGTCCGCTTCCTTCGACGGCGGGAACCAGGTCAAATTTTCCGTTCTTCAAGTTGTGGTAAAGCAGGGGGCGCTGGGCATAGCTTTGTCCCCACTCCGGGTGCTGGTCCACCTGTGGATAGACGTGGCCGTTGACAATCAGCAGATCCTTCCACCCGTCGTTGTCGTAGTCGAGAAAGCCGTCGCCAAAGCCGACAAAAGGTATGGAAGAGAGGGCAATCCCTGCTTGGTAGCTGACATCCGTGAAGAAACCGGTGCCGTCATTTTGGAAGAGGACGTTGTAATCGTCGGCAAAATCCGTATTGACGATCGAAAGGTGTCCATTGTTCTGATAATCGCCAGCCGCGATGCCCATGTTGGACACTTCCCTGCCGTCGGCATTGAGAGCGTAGCCGCTCAGGTAACTGTCATCCTCGAATGTGCCATTGCCCTTGTTCATGTACAGATAATTAGGCGTAGAGTCATTGGCCACCAGCAGGTCCGGCTTGCCGTCGTTGTTGACATCGGCAAACAGCACGCCCAGGCCATAGTACCCGTTGGGATCGTCCACCCCCAGCTTCTTGCTTACGTCTGTAAAAGTTCCGTCTCCATTATTGCGGAAAAGGTGATCGTGCTCGCCCTGCAGGCCGCGCGGCCCGCACATGACCGGCACACTGCGATATTGGCAGTACGCGTACCCAACCGCTTTAGACCCGGAAACCGGAGGATTGGCGAGATCCACCTTGGCGTACCCGTCCACAAAGAGGTCCAGACGCCCGTCGCCGTCGTAGTCGCCAAAGGTCGCGCCGGTGGACCATGTCCCAATCGTTACTCCGGCCTTTTCGGCTACGTCGGTAAAGGTACCGTCGTGATTGTTATGGTAGAGGCGGTTGTTTCCGTAGTTGGTCACGTAAAGGTCCGGCCAGCCGTCATTGTCGTAATCGCCGACGGCGCATCCGTAGCCCCACCGGTCATTGGCTACTCCGGCGCTTTGGGTCACATCCGTGAAGGTACCGTCGTGGTTGTTGTGGAACAACGCTGCGTGCGGCGGAGTGGCCTTGCCATCAAGCGCGTCGTAGGTGGAACCATTGACGAGATAGATGTCCAGCCAGCCGTCATGATCGTAATCAAGCAGACAAACACCCGGGCCCTTGGCTTCCAGAATGAGCCGTTTTTCCGTGGTGCCCGCTTGATGATGCCAGCGCGTGAGCCCCGCGGCTTCGGCCACATTCTCGAAGATGATCGGACCCTCTTTGACGAATCCGCCAGCGGTGATCGGACGATGCTGGCTATCGTACTGAGCTGCTTGCGGGCCGGCAGTCGCCATTCCACCCTGGCCGTGTTGCACCGGGCTCTGGGCAGCTCCAGAACTCGATTGCGCAGGCGCATTGCCCGTCACCGGCTGCCCTTGTGCACAAACTGCTGATGTTGCCGCAAGAACAAAAAACATTAGAAGAAACAAGCAGGTCCCCGCCCGCATTCCGGAGTCCGGGGCTCGCTGCAAAAGTTCACCACGTCGATACATTGTCATCCTGAGTGTCCACGGCCTTCGGCCCAGCCCTGCAATCGATTGATCCTGAGCACTGCCGCCCACCTTGTCTGGAGTTGCGTAGGTGAAGGACCTGCCTCGGGGATAGGACTATGGTACGAACTTATGGGACACCGCGCCAGTGTAACGGCGACGCCCAGTGCCAAATTAAGAAAGTTGCTCGGATGGCTGAGGTCTTCTGATAGGAGATTGGCGGCTTGGGCAAGGCCACATTAGGCGTATTGGCTTTCTCTGAGCCCAGCAAAAAGCCCCCGCCAGGGCGGGGGCTTTTGGGGCGGTGCGAGAAACTACTTCAGGTTGCCATTGGAATCCATGGTAATGCCGCCTGGGCCTGTGTTCTTCTTCGCTTCAAGGGCCTTGCGGGTTCCCATAGCATCGGTGCGCCACTGATCGGCCTGGGCCAAATCCTCTTTAACATCGGCTGGATGCCCAAAGTCCACATCGGCCTTACGGCGATAGATCAGGTTCAAATAGGCCATGGCCTCGTCATCCTGAGGATTGTCCTTGATGGCCTGGTGAAGATAATCGAGCCCTTCGTCGACCAGCGGCTTATTTTCGGCGGCCACAGGATCCATCACCTTCTTCGGCACCTTAACGTTGCCCTCGCCATCGTCATTGAAGCCGGCAGCCTGCAGAGCCTTGAGTAAGTTCTCATGAGCCTCGGTCCAATCGATGACTCCGATGGTATAGGCGGCATCAGCATCATCGGGCTTGATGGCCAGAACCTTCTTCTGCCACTCCTCGGCCTGGGGCAAATTCTTGACGCTGAGATAAATGCCAGCAATCTCCTTCATGCTGTTTACATCGTTGGGGTTCTTGGCTAGAACCTCTTTGAAGAGATCGATGGCCTGATTGGCTGCCTTCAAATTCTCGGGAGTATCGAGGCCGGGAACAACGTCCTGCTCAAGAGCCTTGGCAAGATATGTTTTAGCCACTGGAAGGTTGGGATCTAGCTGGGTGGCGCGCTGGAAGTGCCCGATCGCTTCTTCGTAGTGCGCGCTCTTGAAGGCGTCGACGCCCTTATTCAGCTGATCACGCGCTTCCAACTGAGCGCACCCGCTCATAGAAAACACGATGCCAGCCAGAGTCACCGCAAGCGCCGTTATACGTGCAGGTCCATTCATCTGAGTTTCTTCTCCTTCAGGCGCATGCCATCGGCACACGTTGGAATCGCTTACAACTGTCCGTGGGCGCGAGGGCCGTAACCAGGACAGCAAGATTTTACTTCTTCAAACCAGTCGGACGACGTGCGCCAGGATACACCGGCAAATCACCTCGATCTGATTTCGGATACCTGTCAACCCGCCAGGTGTCCTCAGCACAAGTCACCGCAAGCCCCAAAGCGACATCGCCAAAGTACCCGGCCACCTCAGCCCGTTACCGCGCGACCGGCCTCGCAGGGTAAGCCGGACCCTCTCACCGGAAAGGGTATCGGCCGGCCCGACGGTCTACTGCCCGGCCTGAATCTTGGGCGTCATCAACCCGATGTGATCCACGTTAGCGGCCCTGCCGATATCGATCACGTTGGCGATGGCCTGGAAATTGACATCGTCATCACCCCTCACAAACATGACCCGCTCGGCGCGGTTGGCATAGATCTCAGTCAGCTTGGGCAGCAAATCGGAGTAATTCACGTCGGTTTCATTGATCTTGTAGGCCGGCGGCTGACCGGGACGATACAGGACCTGGACCACGATCGTGCGATCATTCGGCTGTTGCTGCTGTGGGTTCTTGGGGGGCTGGGGCACCAGGGCGTCCAGGCCGTTGGGGGTAACCGGGACGATCACCATGAAGATGATCAAAAGCACCAGCAGAATGTCGATCATCGGCGTGACGTTGATGTCGGCCATGCTGCCGCCGCCGCCGCCCATTGACATTGCCATGATGTAGACTCCTAGATTTCGTTCTTCAAAACGTTCAACAGATCAATGCGCCGCAGCGCATCAGGACTACCACCGCAGCCGGACTCACTCGCCGCCGTTCAGGTTCCCTTGTTCCCTCTGCGTCAGCAGGCCGACCTCTTCCACACCCGCCGTACGCACATCGTCGATGGCGTCCTCAACGGAGCGATACTGCGCGCGCGCGTCGGCGCGAACAAAGATGGTCTTATCGGTCTTATCCTGCAGCTTCTGCTCCACAAGGCTGCCAAGCTGGCTGGGATCTACCTTGTCCTGGCCGAGGAACACGCCTCCGTCGCGAGTTACCGCGACCACAATGGCATCGTCCTTGTCGGCATCGGGCATGGCAACTGCATTGTCCACCTTTGCCATGTCGATCTGCACTTTGTTCTGCAGCATGGGAGTAATGACCATGAAAATGATCAACAAAACCAGCATCACGTCCACCATGGGGGTGACGTTGATATTGGAGTTTACTTTCTTGCCTTCGTCACGAACTGCAACTCCCATTTTGGGGCTCCGTGCGTTGAAATTTGTTCCGGATCTGCTCCGGCTTCCAAGATTCCTGCGCGAATCTCAAATCGCGGAGCGGTGGAGCTTCAGTCCCCCGCCCCGCCAGAGATTCTCGCTTGAGCCGCACATGTTTCGCGCATTGCAAAATGGCGGTTTTTCCGCCAACATCGCTTAGCGCTTGTGGCTCTGCTTGATAAAGTAGTCGATCAATTCGCTCGACGAGTTATCCATCTCCACGTCGAACGCTTCGACACGGCCAGTGAAATAGTTGAATGCCATCACAGCGGGGATGGCCACAAGCAGCCCGAACGCCGTGGTCACCAGCGCTTCTGAAATACCGCCGGCAACCGCGCCGATACCCGAGGTCTTCTGGGTGGCGATTTGCTGGAAGGCGTTCAGAATGCCGACGACGGTGCCGAACAGGCCCACGAACGGCGCCGTTGCACCGATGGTGGCCAGAACCGCAAGTCCCCTCTTCAGCTTGGCGTGAACGATGGCTTCGGCGCGCTCCAGGGCGCGGCCAGAGCTCTCGATAGTCTCTTCGGTGGGCATGCCAGCCGAAGCGCGGAACTCCTGCAGGCCAGCCGTCACCACTTCGGCCAGGTGCGACTTCTTGTTGCGATCGGCGATCTTGATGGCTTCTTCAAGCTTGCTGTCCTTCAGTGCGCCGGCAACCTTGGGCGCGAATTCGCGCGACTGCTTGCGGGCCGCTGAGAAGTACAGGTAGCGGTCGATCATCACAGCCAGTGACCAGATCGACTCGAGGAAAAGGAGGATGGCGACGCAGCGGGCCAGCCATCCCATATGGTTCCACAGCCCCATGGGGCTGAAACTGACTGTCTGGCCTTCGTCCTGAAACAGCGCCAGGCTGCTGACCGTGTGCGAAGCAATATGCGAAAGCTGAGCGAGAATCACTTGAATCGTTCCTCCTAAGGAGTTTGGAAGCTGTGGTTGTTAAGAACGCGGAACCTTACGGGGCCGCACTCGAGCCATAAGCAGAGCCCCCTGCGTGAGACGCAGCAGAGGGCCAGAAGTTTTTCTCAATCACCCAGAGTGAAAATTACGTTCACTGTTGTCTCTACCTCGACCGGCTGGTTATTCAGCAGGTAAGGCCTATAGCGCCACTGCCGCACCGCATCAAGAGCGGCTTCCTGCAGCATGGCCGGCCCAGTGACAACCTTGAGATCCTGAATCGTACCCTGCTTGGAGATGGTGGCCTGCAGAACCACTGTTCCCTGAACACGAGCCGCCTTGGCGATAGGCGGATAAATCGGCATAGTCTTCTGGATCAGCATGCCGACTGCGACGCCGGCGGAAATGTTTACTTTCTTAGGCGCCGCGACCGCAACCTTGGGCCCACTGCCATTGCCAAAGATACCACCCATTACACCGCCGGCGTTGCCGCCCATGCCTTCCATGCCCGCCACGCCAAACGACGATGGCGGAGCTTCTTTCG
Organism: uncultured Acidobacteriaceae bacterium; assembly: GCA_963725975.1. Taxonomy (GTDB): domain Bacteria; phylum Acidobacteriota; class Terriglobia; order Terriglobales; family Acidobacteriaceae; genus Telmatobacter. Next base: position 183,482 of record CAVSBA010000007.1, read on the forward strand.
TAGTCACCTGGACGATGTTATGCGGAATCTTGGTGGGTGCGGTGAGCTGATTATTCATCATCTCCGACTGCACATGCACCACGTGCACCTCCGGCGGCGGCGGTGGCGGTGGCGGTGGCGGTGGAGGCGGCGGAAGCGTTAATACCGTGGTCATGAATGCCGCGGGAAGCGCCTCTGGATAGATCAACGGCAGAAGAATCAGCAGGACCAGAATGGATCCATTGATGATGCCCGTAACGAGCATCCACCGGCCGCTCTTGGTCTTGATCCTTCTACCGGACTCAAATGTGGAATCTTCAAACATAGCCAGCCTCGACTCGGGTGGTTTGGTTACTTTCCTTTAGACACCGCGCGAACTAAGAATGTTCCCGTGGGTTGTAGGGACCTAAATAAAAGTGAAATCACCTTATCAGAAGAGTCCCATTTCTGCCAAGGGCGCGGAACACCCGCCTACGAAGCAACACTTAAACGCCAAAAAACTTGAATTCCAGCCTGCCCGAAAGCCTGAATCAGGCGCTGCGGGTTAACAAAATGCGTCAAACTCCCCCCCACAAGCGCTCCCCACAAGCGGTTCCGGCTCACGCCGAAACATAAGAACCTGGGGCTAGGCGATCAGTTGCCTCGCTCCGAAATGATACGCCACCCGCCACCGCTACGGCCCTACCGGCCGCGCTTTGCCGCCGGGAGACTGACAGCTCTTCCCCTCGCGGAACGCCACTCCTGGTAGGCCACCAGCATAGGAGCAGCCACAGCAATCGACGAATACGTTCCAATTAGAATACCGATGACCAGCGCAAAGGAGAAACCCTTTAGAACCTGACCGCCAAAAATATACAGCGACAATACCGTCAGAAACGTGAGTCCTGAAGTCAGCACCGTCCGGCTCAGTGTCTGGTTGATGCTGCGGTTCACCAGGTCGGGCAACGGCTCGCGGCGGCTGATGCGCAGGTTCTCGCGAATGCGGTCGAAGACCACGATGGTGTCGTTCATCGAGTAGCCGACCAGGGTCAGAATTGCGGCGATGACGGTGAGGCTGATCTCTCGCCCGGTAAGAGCGAACGCGCCCACCGTGATCAGGGTGTCGTGGAAGCAGGCCACCACCGCGGCCACGCCGTAAATGAGCTGAAAGCGGAACCAGAGATAGACCAGCATCCCCAGCAGCGAGTAGAGCGTGGCCAGGCCGGCCTGCTTCTCAAGCTGATGGCCGACGGTCGGTCCTACGACCTCGACGCTCTCACTCGCGATCGGATCATCGTAGTGCGCGTGGAGTGCGTCGTTCACCTCCTGCCGTCCCGCGTCCAGGGCACGCTCGTTCATCTCCTCGGGCAGGGAGATAAGGACCGTATCGCTCGACGATTGGCCGAAGGACTGAATGCTGGCGTCCTTGATGCCTGCCGCAGCAACCGCCGCACGCACCTTGGTCAAATCGGGTGTCTGCTGAAACTGCACCTGCACCTGCGTGCCACCGCGAAAATCGACGCTGAGCGGTACCGGAGTATGGATGCCGTTTATGGTATGCACCCAGTTCCAGCTCATCTTCGTGATGCCCGCTACGCTGAAGATCAGCGAAAACGCCAGGAAGTACCACTTTTTCCCCAGCCAGTTGACATTTACACCATGAAAAAATTCCACCGCTTCTCTTCCCTTCCTGAGGGGCCGGGGCCTAAGCCCCTTTTCAACTTTGGGCCGCCAATGCGGCACGACTAAGGCCGTGCCCTTTCAAAACCCGACCGCGAAGTTTCCCGGCCGTCGTTTTATTCCTTTGCTTCCTTGTTGTATTCCCTTGCTTCCTTGTTGCTGCGGTCCCCTGGCTTTAAATCGAGACCATCTCGCCCGGCTTCAACTTGTTCAAATGCGCCTCGAAGATCACGCGCGAGACATACACGGAGGTAAACAGGTTAGCCGCCAGACCAAAGGTCAGCGTGGTGGCAAACCCCTTCACCGGTCCGGTTCCGAACATGAACAAAATCGCCGCCGAAACGATGGTTGTGACGTGGGTATCGACGATTGTCACCCAGGCGTGGCCAAACCCCTGATCGACGGCGGCCGCCGGCGCCTTACCGGCGCGAATCTCTTCGCGGATGCGTTCGAAGATCAGCACGTTGGAATCCACGCCCATACCAATGGTGAGGATGACACCGGCAATTCCGGGCAGCGTGAGTGTAGCCCCGAAATAGCCCATAAACCCGAGCAGGATCACCAGGTTCAGGAAAAGGGCCAGGTCGGCATTTACGCCCGAGCTGCGGTAGTAGATCAGCATGAAGATCCACACCAGCAGCACGCCCGCTACCGCAGCCGTTACGCCTTCGCGAATCGAGTCCGCGCCCAGCGAAGCGCCAATGGTGCGCTGCTCCAGATACACAAGCGAGGCAGGAAGCGCGCCGGTGCGCAGCAGCTTGGAGAGCTCCATCACCTCATCCTGCGAGAAGCTGCCTTCGATCTCGCCGGTGTCGCGGATTCCGCTCTTGATGACGGCGACACTGCGTACCCGCCCGCCCATGACCACCGCCATGCTCTTGCCCACATTGGCGCTGGTGTAATCCCAGAAGCGATTGCCTGCCTCGTCGGTGAGCGTGAAGTTCACAATGCGCTGGCCGGTGTTGGAGTTGACGCCGGGCTCGGCAGAGCGAAAGTCGCTGCCGGCCACAATGGCCACGCGCTGCAGCACGTACACTTCGTCGTTCTGGCCCGTAGCCAGGGCCGATCCGTGCGCCAGCATGTCGTCTGGAGGGAGGGCTCCGCCCACGCTGGCCAGCGCCGCCTGCTCGTCAGCATAGCCGTTGGGATCGCCGACCACAGCGTGAATCTCAAGCCGCGCCGTGGACTGAATGATGCTCTTGATCTGGTCCAGATTGCTGATGCCGGGCAACTCCACGAGAATCTGATTGGCGCCCAGGCCGTACTCCTGGATCAGCGGCTCACTCACACCCAGCGTGTCCACGCGGTCGCGGATGGTCTCGATAGCCTGCTGAACGGTCTTCTCGTCCAGATCCCTCTCGACCAGCGGCTTCATGGTCAGCGTAAAGCTGCCATCGCCATTGCCGTTGATGTCGTAGTCGCTCGAGTATTTCTGGTCGAGCAAAGAGCGCGCGGAGCTCTGACTGGCCGGCGACACGCCGTCGATCTCGATGAACCCCGGATTGCCCGATTCGTCGGGCTTGAGCGGCTGCGGCTTGTACACCTGTGAGAAGCCGATGTTGGCGGCCTTCAGGTCCTGTTGAATGCGAGCCGCGGCGTTGTCAGTCTCGGCGTTAATAGACTCTTTCACCTCCACCTGCAAAATCAGGTGAGCGCCACCCTGCAGATCAAGTCCCAGGTGAATGCGCTTGGTAAGCGCTGCAGCAATGTCCCTGCCGCTCAGACCGGAAGGCACGCCAAAGATGCCGTAGAGGAACACTACCAGGACCGCAATGATGAGCGCGACCCGCTTTTTTAGATTCATCTTCATGGTTCGATTCCCAGCTCACTTATCCCAAAAGAAAACTTAACCACGTGCTGCAAATTTTAGCTGTCCAAAAATAAGACCCTAGGAAGCACCCAACCACCGCTGTTCCCACCCAAAAATCAAATGGCACGCAGCCGGTGCCAGCCGGTGCTTAGGAACCCGAGGTCGAGTCCTGCGTAGTCACCGAGGCGATGGCGCTCTTTGCCACCTCGATCTTAATATTGTCAGGAGCCACGCGGAGGATGACGGCATCGTCCTTGATGGAAAGAATAATCCCGCGAATTCCGCCCGCCGTCGTAATGCGATCTCCAGACTTGATGCTCGACAGCATGGACTGCCACTGCTTTTGCCGTTTCTGCTGGGGGCGAATCATCAGGAAATAGAAGATCGGAATCAGAAGCAGGAGGGGCAGCATGGTAAGGCCTGCGCCGGGTGAAGCAGGCGCTGCGCCTGCCCAGATCGCTAATAATGTTGCCACACTCGTCCTTTACTTGCCCGGCAGCCGTTGGCGGCGCGCGGGGCACAGACCATCCTGCCATGGCAGGCGCCTGAAGAAACAAATTTGTCTCCGGGAGCACTCCGGAACGCTGGCCCTGCTTCCCGCCAGCCGACTCGCGTCCTGCTGAACGGGTGGAAGCGCGCCGCAGTTCAAGAGCCGCTATTCGCAGGCGCTGGAAGGAGAAACTGAAGGGTGGGCCAAAACTCCCAAGACGTCCCACCGTGCATCCCCAACCGGTCTGCTTCCGTCTGCTTCCTGTTCGACACGGCACAATTTGGCTCTTGGCGACGGCAACTTGCCCACTTCCAGCGCCTGCTCCGCCCAAAATTCCAAAAGAGTACCTAGCAAGATAAGAAACGGGCAACCGGCGGTGTGTCAAGGAGCGAGACTCTGAGCCTCCCGGACAAACGAGTTGCGCCCGTGCCGAGACGTTGCCGTCGCCCGGGCGGCCAACCTCATCGACGAGGTCGCAGACCAGGCCCGACACGATCACGCTCCCAGGAATTTGGGACGCAGCCTGGATTTACAAAGCCTTTACGAATTCGATAGCTCTCGCTTATCGCCTGGGCGTTCCACTGTCAATGGGCGCAGTCCATCCCGGCGCGTGTCAGGCGCGCCCGCACTTCCACTTCGCGTCCGCAACAGGAGTCCGGCGCATGATTCAACATCAGGACCTGCTCTTCTACATCCCCGCCGGGTTGGCCGTTCTGTTCATGATTTGGGTGCTCTTCAAATTCACTCAGCAACTGGCAGGCCCCGCCCATGCGGCCCGCAGTGCCACGGCAGAATCCCGCTACCTGCATGTAATTCGGGCAGGTGCGCGAACCCGCAGCAGCGCCAACGCCCAGGACTGACCGCCCCTGAAACTGAATCTGCGCGCCCGAACCGATCCGGGAAGCTCGAGGCACCGGCCAGGACCAACGCCACGAACTCCGCCGATTAAGGCTTCGCCGGCGGCTCCGGCGGCTCCGCGTCGTCCGTGGAATCCTCTACGAGCACTGCCGACCCCGGCGCCACATCGAACGCAACTCCCTGCTGAACGCCTGCAGGATGAAAGGTCACGCGCATCGGATCGCGCTGCCAATCGGGCGGCGCGCAAACCGGGTCCGGATGATTCTGGGGATCGAACTCGGCAAGCTTTTTGGCTAGCACCGGTCTGCGGCCCTCCACCTGCGCCACCACGGCAAACAAATTCTTGCCGCTCGCAGTAAGGCCGCAGTAGGCTGCATAGTCGCGGAACCAGCTCACCTGGCTCACTCCGGGATCGTAATCGGGCAGTTTCACCGGCGTGGCGCGGCCGGTGGTGCGATCCACCAGCAGCCAGGGACCGCGCTGCCACGCCCACTGGGCCTGTTTGTCGCCCGGCAACGAGTCATTGAGCCGCAGTGCGCGCCGCACCACAAAGCTGCGATCCGTCACGTCGTGCGGATCGCCTGTGGTCCATTCCTTCAGCACGCCATCCACGATCAAGGCACGGATCTTGAGCTCGGCTTCGCCGGCAGTCGCCCCGGCCGGATCGCCCGCCCGTGAGTATGGCACCTTCTTCACTGCCCCAAAAAATACCGCGTGCCCCTTCCGCGGAGCCCCAAATGCGACACCCGCCGTGGCAGCCGCCAGCACCAAAATGTACACGAGCGCGCGTGATTTCATCCCCTACTCCTGCGTGGAATTGCGGGGTTATTTTCGCACTCGCGCCGAATCGCCCAATGTGATGCGAAACACATGTGGAGGACATTTGGCCCCGCTCTCGCCCGGCGACCAGCCCGCCTGCGCGATGCTAAACTCCAGAAAATCGCGACACCTTTCCCAGGACCGTTTCCGGAGCCGGTATGAGATTGTCTCTTTTCTGTTGTGCGGCCCCGCTCGCCGCGGCTGCTCAACTTTTCGCTCAACCGGCTGCGCCGGCCCCCGATGCGGCAGCTACCCTCCGCTATATCCATGCCGCATGGGATTCGCTGGCCCGCTCGACCACCGACTGCCACTCTCTGGTCGATCCCAAGGTGACCGCCCCACCCGTGCTCTATCTGCCCGCGGGCTTCGCCATGCCGCAGGATGTGGCGGCCGTCGAGCAGCAATGCCAGGTCCGCGTGCTGGAGCTGCCCAAAACCATCGAAAAAATCGGCGATCTTGATCCCCGGGACTTGCCGGCGCAGGGCCTGCTTTATCTGCCTAATCCGTACATCGTTCCCGGTGGCCGCTTCAATGAAATGTATGGCTGGGACTCCTACTTCATCCTGCTGGGCCTGGAAGCCGACCACCGCGAAAAGCTCGCCAAAGGAATCGTCGATAACTTTCTCTTTGAAATTGTGCACTACGGCGGCGTGCTGAATGCCAACCGCACGTATTACCTCACGCGCTCGCAGCCCCCGTTTCTGACCTCCATGATCCGCGCGGTGATTGAAGACCCGGCCAGCTTTCCCGCCACGCCCGCCGGCCGCATCGCCGAGGAGCAGTGGCTGCAGCACGCTTACCAACTCGCGCAGAAGGACTACTCCACCTGGACGCGGCCCGAGCACCGTGCCGGCATGACCCACCTGGCCCGCTACTGGGGCTACGGCTCAGGCCCGGTACCGGAGATGGCCGACGCCAGCACCTACTATCCCGACATTATTCGCGCGCTCGTTGAACACCCCACTCCGGCCGCGGCGGGCTTTGTTGTGAAAGGCTCGGAGCATCCCGACGCCGCCGAGGCCGCGCGCCTCAAACAGACAAGCTGCGACGTAAACGCCAGCGTGGTGTGCATGCGCGCCTGGTACGGCGGTTATCGCCTGAGCCGCGACTTCTACAAGGGCGACCGGGCCATGCGCGAGTCAGGCTTCGACACCAGCGACCGCTTCGGCCCGTTCTCCGGCGCCACCGAGGACTACGCCCCCGTCGGCCTCAACTGCCTGCTCTACCGTTACGAGCGCGACCTGGAGCACTTTGCCCACCTGCTTGCGCTACCGCGAGACGCCATGCAGTGGGATCGTCGCGCCCAGGCGCGCAACGCCGCCATCCAGCGTTACCTGTGGCGACCCAGCCAGGGCGATTTCGCGGATTGGGACTTCGTTCACTCCCGCGCCTCGAACTACGCCTTCATCACCGCGCTTTACCCACTCTGGTCCGGCGTGGCCACGCGTGAAGAAGAAAAGTCGGTGGTGGCGAAGCTGAGCGTCTTCGAGCGCCCCGGCGGACTCGCCACCAGTGATTACGACAGTGGCCTGCAATGGGATTTGCCTTACGGCTGGGCGCCGACAAACTGGATTGCCGTAGCCGGCCTTGACGACACCGGTTATCGCGCAGACGCGGCCAGAATTGCTGCGCACTTCGACGCCACGGTCGATCGCGGCTTCGCCGCGGACGGCACCATCCGCGAAAAGTACAACGTGGTTACGGGCAATGCAGAGGTTACGGTCACAACCGGCTACCAACAAAACGTAATTGGTTTTGGCTGGACCAACGCTGTCTACCTGAAAATGCGGGAACTGATGGAGGAAGAGGACGCCAGGGCTGCCGTGCAATAACGCCGTATGCCGCCTCGCCGCCCGACAGTCTTGCAATAAAAATTGCGTGGGACTAGCGCTACGGCCGGACTGGAGTGCGGCGTTGTGCGCTATGCCGCGTCCGCGACCTTGGCATTCGCCTGCTCCAGCAGACGCAGCAAATTCATCTCCTCGCGGCGCAACTCATGCGCAGATTTTTCGATTTCCTCTTCCACTTCTTTCTCCACTGCCCACATCATTTCCCCGCCAAAGTACCGTTCCAGAATGGCCGGGTGAACGTAGCACTTGCGGCACACTGCGGGCGTGTTGCCTAAGCGCTCTGCCACCGCCTTGATGGCCTGCACCACATTCTTTTTGGCCTGCGTCTCGGAACCGAAAGCCTCGAACTCGCGCAGAAAGCTACACGCCAGCACGCTTCCCGCCCAGGTGCGAAAATCCTTGGCCGTAAACGGCTGGCCGGTGGTCTGGTGCAGATATTCGTTTACATCGGCAGCGTCCACACCGCGTGGCTGCCCCTCGGAATCGACATACTGGAAGAGCTCGTATCCGGGCAAATCGAGGCAGCGCTTCACAATCCGCGCCAGCCGCCGGTCGTTCAGGTCAACCGAGTGCAGCCGTCCGCTCTTGCCCTTGAACTTGAAATGCAGCGTCGCGCCTTCCACATTGACATGTTTGTTGCGGAGGGTAGTCAGCCCGTAAGAGTGGTTCTGGCGCGCGTACTCCTCGTTGCCCACGCGGATGAAAGTGGTTTCCAGCAGCCGTACGATGGTCGCCAGCACCTTTTCGCGGGGTAGCCCGGGCAGGGCCAGATCGTGCTCCACGCGCTCCCGAATCCGAGGCAAGAATTCGCCAAAGACCTTCATGCGCCCGTACTTGGTCTCGTCGCGCACCTCGCGCCAGCGGGGATGATAGCGGCTCTGCTTGCGCCCCTTGGCGTCACGGCCCGTCGCCTGCAGATGCCCGTTGGGGATAGGGCAAATCCACACCCGTGTCCAAGCCGGAGGAATGGCCAGCGACTTGATGCGCGCCAGCGTCTTCTCATCGCTCACGGGTTGGCCGGTGGCATCGAAATACCGGAAATGGGGTCCCCAGCGTTTGCGCGTAATGCCCCGCCGGGCTTCGCTCACATAACGGAGATGCGCGAGTTTCGAAACTTCTTCAGGATCGAGGACGAGCTCAAGAGGAAGCGAATTCACTGGTGACCCGGCGTCGCGCTACAGCGCTGCTCATGGTTGGATGCAACCAGGAAAGAAATGATCAGCAACCGGCGGATGACGACCAACGTCATCCTCGTCGGTCAAGTACCGTCCCGTCGTCAGGCCCGCTCCACACCATCGCGGCAAACTATGTGGCAGGAAAATTTTCCCTGGCCAGGATCAATGTTCCGTTCCGTGAGGCGCAATTTTTTGGCCTCGCGAAAAGGCCATGGCCGCCACGACCATTTCCATGAAGCTGCATCTAAGTTCGTGAGGTATTCTGCGACACCAGCCGCGAGTACTCGAAGCCGGAAAAAACCTAACAGCCAGACGACATTAGCTCCGGCTGGCTATACTGGAAACTGGTGTAGCCCACAACTTCGGCCCCAGGCCGTGGTTCCCAATCCCAGCACTTTGTCGTTGAGTGGGAGGGCCGGGCACCTCACGAGGTCATTGAACGCATGAAATCGCTCCTCGAACGGTGGCGCACTCGCCGCCTTGCTTCGGTTTATGTGCTGCTTGCCACGTTCACCGTCGCCATCGTCGCCGCTTCCTATGCCGCGCACGGCGCGCGCGGGCAGGAGGAGCATAATTCCAGCTCCGACGCGACGCCCCTGAAGGTCCTCAACACCCCCATTCAGCCCAATGACTTCACGCGCATTGCCAAGGCGGTTGGTCCGGCGGTAGTGAATATCAACACCCAGACCCTGCCCAAGCAGTCTGAAAACAATCCCCGCCAGTTCCACGGCCGTGCCATGCCCACGCCGCAGAATCCCGGTGGTGGCGATCAGGGCCAGGGCCAGGGCGACGACGGTTTCCAGGACTTTTTCAATCGCTTCTTTGGCGGCCAGAATCCGGGCGGAGGAGATCAGGGCGATCAGGCCAACCAGGGTGTGCAGGAGTCGCTCGGCTCCGGCTTCATCGTCGACTCCAAGGGTTACATCATCACCAACGACCACGTGGTTGATAAGGCCGACAAGATTTACGTGAAGCTCTCTACCGACCCGGATACGCAGGACCTTGGCCGGCCTGCTCACGTGATCGGGGTCGACAAGGCTACTGACCTTGCGGTCATCAAGATCGATACCGACAAGCCGCTGCCCACCGTGAAGATGGGCAACTCGGATGACGTGCAAGTGGGCGACTGGGTTGAGGCGATCGGCAGCCCGTTTGCGCTTTCGCAGACCGTCACCGCCGGAATTATCTCTGCCAAGAACAGGACCATTGAACCGGGCGCAAGCGGCCAGTTCCAGCATTTCCTCCAGACGGACGCGGCCATCAACCCCGGCAACTCCGGCGGACCGCTGCTGGATATGAACGGCGACGTGATCGGCGTGAACACGGCCATTTATACGCAATCAGCCGGTTACGAGGGAATCGGTTTCGCCATGCCCTCGAACACGGTTGTGTCGGTGTATAACGACCTGATCGGACCGGGCCACAAAGTCGTGCGCGGCTCCATTGGAATTCAATTCCGCGAGGGCCTGTCGAACGCCGTCAATCGCGTCTACGGCTTCAAGAACGGGGTACTGGTGCAGGAAGTTCAGCCAGGCGGTCCGGCGGATAAGGCGGGCCTCAAGCCGGGCGACATTATTACCAGCATCGACGGCCGTCCCATCAAGGACGGCGACGATCTGGTGAACGAGATTGCCAGCCGCCGGCCGGGATCGACCATTCGCCTCGGGTTCCTGCGCAATGGCAATCTGGACGACGCAACCGTAACCATCGGCGATCGCGACAAGGTGTTTGCCGACCTGGGCAATCCGCAGGCCGCGCCCACCCCTGAAGTCCAGCAGGACGCCGGCGAGACCAAGCTCGGCCTTGTAGTTCGCGAGGAATCGCAGGCCACCGAGGGAAAACTCAAGACGCCGGGCGTGGTCATTGACTCGGTTCGTCCCGGCTCATTCGCCGACCTGCAGGGCCTTGAGCCCGGGCTGGTTATCACAAAGGTCAACCGTCAACCCACGGCTTCCAAGCCGGCATTTGACGCCGTGGTCGGAAAGCTCAAGACCGGTGACGATGTGGTCTTCGAGGTGATGGATCCGCATCACCCAGAGGAAGGCATCAACTATATCGGCGGGACATTGCAATAGGGCAAAGCGGGGGCACGGGCAGAACGTACCGGGCCCTCGGTTCCAGTCGAGGTTACGAAAGTCAGGGGAGACTCGGATATCCCCCTTGTCATAAGGGGGATATCCGAGTACACTCCCCGCAAGTTCATTCATTTCACTGTAGGGCGGTATTTAAGTTGTCGTTTCGCGCCAATTTTGCAGTCTTATTATGTGCTGCGCTGATCGCTGTGCCGGCGTTTGCTTCCCATGTGCGTCGATCTCCGACGGCCGGAGCATCGTCGCATCACGCCCGCAAGCTCAGCAGTCACCATCGCCGCGCCTCGCATCGCATTCATGGCCAGCAGGCCATCGAGCCCGAGCGCGTGACCCAGATTCAGGAAGCGCTGATTCGCGAACACTATCTTGACGGACCTGCAGACGGCGATTGGAACGCGGCCACCGTTGCCGCGATGCAGAAGTACCAGGCCGACCACGGGTGGCAGACCAGGCTCATGCCCGACAGCCGGGCGCTGGTGAAGCTGGGCCTTGGTCCCGATTATTCGAACGCGATCAATGCAAAGAATTCTAGCTTCGCCGCTCCGCCGCCGGTCAGCACCGTTCCGCCGGACCAGGAAGCGGGCTTCGCGGCAGCAGCCGGCGTGAGCCAGTAGAGCGAGTCCCGAAAAGCTAGCGCCCGAAAGGCTCCAGCAGGGGCCAAGGACCGGCTGATGGGGTGAATTCCAGCACTCGTCGATCGGGAATTTCCAGCGAACCCTCCCGGCAGTTTCCGTCTTTCGCCCTTTCTGCTACTTCCTGCAATATCTCCTGCAACATTGAGTGGAACACTGCCTGCGCGCCATCCACGATTCCCACTCCGCGAGAGTCGTGGATGGAGGCGTCAAAATACGCGCTTTCTTGTGGACGGAATGAGCTCCGATACGCTGATTGGCCCCTGTAAACCGGCGGGAACAAGTTCCTTTTTTCTGCTGCGCATATACGCTCGGCGCTTGTCGCCGTTGATCGCCGCGCCAATCAGCGCGTTGCGCGGCGCAGGCTGGTAGTCAATCTCAATGGCGTTGCTGCCGACGTGGAGAAATGGAGTAATGTCAAGATCGCCGGGGGGCAAACTGGCGCGGCCGGCATCGTTGCCATTGATCTGAATTTTTGCGGTTCCTGGGACGAGGCCGGCATGCAGAACGTAACGTGCATCTGTTCGCGGATTGAATTTTTCCAAAGTGGCGCGATAGATGCCGGTGTCGCCTGAGTACCGCAAAGCCTTATCCCCGCGCCAATCGAAGAGCTGCCCTTGCCGCTGTTCTTTGCCGACCGTGAGTTCCCAGTTGGCCAAGGGCCAGGCACGACCACTCGAATGCATGGCCATCAGGATCGAGGCCGCGCTCTGTGCCAATTTCGACGGAACTGGAATTCCGCGGATGAGGAAGCGCGATTCATAAGGACGAAGTTCGAGGGCAACGTTGCCGTGAGCGTCGCGCTGCGCGGGCCACACTGCCCCGCTCATGGCGTCGAACCACCAGATCGGTCCCGTCCCATTGGCTTGGATCAGCGTATTCCTGGGTTGATCGTACTCATTGGCCACAAAATCCACCCAGCCTTTGTCCAATGCTCGTCCCTCATGCCGCAGGTCAGTGGCCGCGGCGAAAGCGAAGGAGGGACTGACAGCGGCGATGATGGCATCAACCAGGCCGGACGGGCTATTGGGAGCTGGCCGCCGGGAGCTGAGATCGGCTGCAAGTGCTCTCACCTCTGCGTCGCCCGAGCCCGCGTTCAGATATCCCAGTTGCCGCACCGGGGATTGGCCATAGATGAAGACGGGCACTCCGGCACCCGCCAGTTTTTGGGCCGCGGCGAGGTCCTCCGGTGCAGCGGCTAAATTCTCCGCGAAGACGACTGCTCCATAAGGCGCGCCGGATCGGGTGCGCCCTCCCGGCAACAGTTGGTTCCGCAGGCAATCGCCATTGACCCATTCCCAGGTAAGTCCGCGCCGATCCAATGCGTCGAGAAGGGGCATGATCCTGGTCAGCCAGATCGCCCTCTCGTCGGTCTTCCCTGCCGGGGTAGATAGCGTCTTGACTCCGGTAGCAGGATCGGTCAGCGGGAATTCGCCATCGAGTAATGGTCGTGCAGGGTCGCCCGGTTTGCGATTGGGCACAGCCAGTCCAAGATACGGATAGTAGATCAGGACGTCCGCTGTCTGGCGGCCCTGGCGTAACAGGCTCTGAGCGCGCCCTACGTATGTATTCACGTCCTTCATGTCCTGCCATAAGGGCACGCGCGCAGAATAGTTCTCTGCGAAGGAAAAGGCCTTGTTGCTATTGCCGGTAAATGCCTCCCAACCTTCCGGTCCAAACCAGCGTCCTTGGCCGCCCGGCGTCCAGTTGTAAGGAAATCCATGATAGACGAGCTGGTTCACTCCGCTGAGGAAGAGCAGGTCAGCAGAAGCCTTCATCTTGGCGGCATTCGTGGTGTATTCGGCACCGGGCCACCCGAGGCTCTCCGCGCTGATGATGTTCCGGCCGTAGAACATACCTCCCGATGAGGCTGCACGCAGAAACGTCGAATACCCAGCGCTTTCCAGCTGCTCTGTTTCGGGAATGCCGCTGTCCCCTTCTGCCCGGATGACGTCGATGTCCGCGCCGTAGGGTTGGGCGCGCGAGACCAGGCCGCGTTGCTGCGCCCATTGCTGCGATAAATCAAAGAAGCGCTCGATCATTAAGTCGGAGATGGTCAGTTCGTAATCGTAGCGGATGCGTGGGTCGAGGTCGGAAATTCTGAACCGGGGCCGGGGATTGAGCAACATCCCCAGGTAAGTATCGTTGCTCCCGTCCACGTGGATTACCGGCAGGAAGGGCCGCAGATCGTATCCTCGGCGCCGCTTGAACTGTTCCAGGATATCGGTCGATCCGAAGCGGTCTTGCGTCAATTCGAGGCTGTCGTTGAAGATCGCTCGCAATGTGCCCTTGCCGTAATAGTTCTGCAGACCGGTTCTCTGTCCGTAGGCATAGTTGTACTCGGCACGGACGATCTGACTGTCGAGCATGTTTGCCACATACCCGGGCCCAGGGAACGCACCGCTAACAGATTGCTGGCCCTCAGGCATGATCCAGGCCGCGACCAGAACCCATTTTCCCGGCGGCGCATCCCAAGTGAACTTTCCGTTCTGAATGTGCGCGTCGATGACCTGAATGCTGGAGGGGTCAAGCTGCAGCGGCCCGCTGAAGGTCACAAATCGATCGCTTCCTCCCATGGGGTGCGCAACCACGGCGCTCATCAGCGTGGCCTTGCCCGGGTCGAACTCTACCAGCGGGATGTGCCCGAATGCCTTAATTGCGCCGAGAAAGAGAGCATCCGTGCGCGGTATAGGCCTGGGGATGTCAATCTCTACGTGCTTGGCCCCGCCAAATCGTACGTCGGTCCATGCCACGGTCAGCATTCCGTCTTCGGCTGAAACACCCGGGCTGGCTCCCGGCCAGGCACTGTAATGGGAAAGGTCGATCTGCAACCCGAGCTGCCCTGCATCGTCCAGCACGCCGTGCAGCAACTCAAAATAGTGTGGAGTGTCTACAGAGTGAACGCGCGCCCGAAGCGCTGCATCTGCGTTCTCCGGCTCACTTGTCCCAACGTCAAAAGGCTGCACCTCTGCTCCGCCAAAGTTGGCATCGTGCAATTGCTGCAGTTCCGTGCGCAGCTCACCGGCATTCACATCTGCCCCCGGCCACCACCATCGAACCCAGGGCATGGCCGTCCGCGGAGGCGTGGTGATGGTATTCCAGTCGATGGCAGCCACCGCATGCTTTACCGGCGTGACAGGCGCCTGCTCCGTCGCGTAGGAGAGCAACGGGCGTTCGGGCTTGTAGCCGGTGGGCTTCAACGCATTGTCGATGCGGTACCAGACGTAGCCGCTGCCGGCCGCAAGGACAACCACCACCAAAGCGGCAACGCTCACCACGACACGAACGGTCCACCGAAGCCAGATGCGTTGAATCTTTGCCATTTCCGTTCCTTTCAACGATTCCTTGCATGGAATGCTGACGACGCGAGGTATTGTTCCCGCGTCCTCACAAGCCATCCTACGCGCCCAAAGTAAAAGGGCCGCGCGATCTTGTTCCCGCACATCGGAGGGAGGCTTTGAAGGTACGCCAACGCCGCAGGGGTCCGGGCTGGCTGCGGGACCAGGATCAGCCGGCGTTACGCGCTACGGCACGAAGCCACTCACCGCCATCGTTACCTGGCAGCATCGCTCGAAGCGCGCAGAGAGAATTGGAGGAAGCTGCTGACCATGCCGGGAATGCTCTCGGCAGGATTGCAGTTCCACACCGGTGAATCGCTCGACGAATCGCTTCGAAATACATCCACTGACCCGTAGTCCTGTTCAGCCAGGTCCCGGAGGTTGAAGAATCCGTGCGTGAGCTTCTGAAACAAGACCAGGGTGGCGTGGGCTCCGGCGGCGCTCAGGGCATCGAATAGATAAAGACTCTGGCTGCATGGCACGAGCGTGTCGGCCCTGCCGTGAAGGATGAGAAACGGCGCAGCGCCTGCACGCATGTAATGAACTGGATCAGCTAATTTGACCTGCTCGGGAGATGTGCTCACCGGGACGCCCAGGAAGCGTGACTCGAAGGAGTCAGGATCGCCCGCCGGCGCAACCTTGCCCACCAGGCGGGTCTCTGCGTCAGAGGGCCCCTGGTTCATGGCGCCGCGGTCTTGATCGATGCGGGAAAAATTGCAGGGACCGTATCCATCGACGACCGCCTGAACCGATGACGAACAGTCGCGATACTCGTCTGTGAGGAATTCGTCTTCCCGAGAAAGTGCTGCGCACGCGGCGAGGTGGCCGCCGGCAGAAGAACCCCACAGCCCGATGCGGGAGGCATCGAAGCCGAAGTCGGATGCCACACTCTTCACCCAGCGCACGGCGGTTTTCACATCTAGCACCGGGGCCGGAAAGGTGGCCTCGTCGCTGAGCCGGTAGTCAATGCTGACCACGGCGAGGGACGACCGGTGCGCAAATTGAGTCAGGTCGGGCGCGAGGTGGCGATCGCCGAAGCGCCAGCCCCCCCCGTGAAGCCAGATGACGACAGGCACGGGTGATTCGGTATGCGCGGGAAGATAGAGGTCGGCCAGCCGATCCTGCCCGCCGACACGGCTATACACCTGGTCGGCTGCCACCCGGATATTCGCAATGGCATTATTCATTCTGGCCCTCAGGCTTCGATCCCGAGCTTTGCGCCACCCCCGGAGGTGGGCCCCCGGGCCGTTCGAGGAGGGTGAGGTCGAGTTCAGAAAGATGTTGAATCACGCGATCGAAACGAAAGGGCGGAGGCACATGCGGATAGCGATAGCCATCAAAAGGTACGCACAGATACCGGAAGAACGATTCAAAGTCCCCGGGCGTAATGAAGCCGAGGAAACGTGTGTCGTGCTTCTTGAGCTGAAAGGAGTGAGGAGTCCTGGGCGGAACGTGGAGAAAATCACCCGGACTGAGCGGGGCCAGTCCATCGCCTGCATACATCTCCATCTCCCCATTGAGGCAGTAGAACAGCTCCGTCACTCTTTCGTGCTGATGGCGGGGGATGGGCATGCCGATGGGCCCTTCGGTGAGGAGTGAAATGAAGACGCCGTTGCTATGCAGCTGATTTCCAAGGATGGTGTAGACCTGGTCGCCGGCGATCATGCGTTCGCCTTCACTGGCGGCAAGAACAAACGGCACCGGGCCGTCGGGAGCACGCGTCAGCTTGGAGCCCTGGGAACGGCCGCCATTGGAGAATTGAAGCAGCCGGCAATCCACGGAGCCATCGAGTTGAGTCCAGTCCACCGGTCGCTGGCATTCCTCGTAGACGTAGCCGGCGAACGGCTTGCCCACGCGGGAGTAGGCCTGGACAGCATCGCCACCGAACGCCCAGCTCAGCATCTTGCCGCGATGATCGATGAATTCGTATCCATGAACAGTTCCGGCAGGTATGTTGACGTAGTCGCCGGGCGTGAGCAAATAGGTGTGATCGGCAAGCGTCAGGGAGATTACACCATCCACAATGAACAGCGCCTCATGGATGCTTTGATGGAGATGCAGGGGAAAAGCCGCTCCCTTGGCCCCGCTGAGGATGGTTCCGGAAGCGGCCCGGCCTAGTTCGGCGGGGCGTGCAATAACCGTGGCAAGATGACTCCCGAAGACCAAGCGGAGCCCTTCCCCGGCGTCGAGCTTGTAGGGCTTCTGAACTGCAGGCAATTGATTCTTTAACATGGATTGATTCGACCTCGCATCGGGCGTGGGTAGAGCGGCCGTACGGTTGGAGCTCGCCGGTTTAAAGCGGAAACCTGTGAGTCAGAACCGACCTGGCACGAAGAACGTGCGCGGGGGAGGGTACCATTGGGTACCATTCGGCAATACAGGAATTGATACCAAAACCACAATCAATTTGTAAAGCGGTAATGCAGCGGCAATAACATTGACAGAAGTGCGGTACTTACAGGTACCATGGTTCCCTGCAGATTCAATTTCCCCAGGCACTGAGGATATCTCTCGTTTGACAATCGACCCTCAAACCCTGTTCCCCGGGAGGGAGATGGTATGAAGCTGGCCTCTTTCACCATCCACAACAAGCCAACATGGGGCATTGTTGAAAGTGGCTCCGTGTACGATGTCGGTGCCGTTCTCGAGCCGCGCGTCCCTGACCTGAAGTCGCTCATCGCGCAAGGCGATTACGCAGCCGCGCGGGCTTCCATCGCGTCTGCGCAACGGCATTCTTTCGAGGCAGTTCAGTGGCTGCCCGTTATTCCCAATCCCGAGAAGATCTTCTGCGTGGGCCTGAACTACGAGATGCATCGCAAGGAGACGGGCCGCGCCGAAGTTGCGCACCCTACGATCTTCTCCCGCTTCGCCAACACACAGACCGCGCACTTGGCGGATATTCTCCGGCCTCATGTTTCGACCCATCTCGATTTCGAGGGCGAACTGGCTTTGATCATCGGCAAGCCGGGCCGCTACATCGCGAAAGACCAGGCGGCCGGACACATTGCCGGATTCGCCTGCTACAACGATGCAAGTGTGCGCGACTGGCAGCATCACACGCACCAGTTCACGCCGGGAAAGAACTTTCCGCAAACCGGAAGTTTCGGACCCTGGATGGTTACGCCTGACGAATTCGCTCCATGGGAGCATCGCGAAATCATGACCCGCCTGAATGGCGAGACCGTGCAACAGGCCCGGTTCGACGAGATGATTTTCGATATTCCCACCCTCATCGAGTACTGTTCCTCGTTCAATCCTCTCTCACCTGGAGATGTAATCGTGACCGGGACTCCCGGAGGGGTCGGGGTAAAGCGCACTCCTCCGCTTTGGATGAAACCCGGCGATGTGGTGGAAGTTGAGATCGATGGCATTGGAGTGCTGCGCAACGGCATTATGGACGAAAAATCAGCACACGGCTAGAGGCGCTTTATTCTGACCTTTTTTGGGGAGGCGGACAGCGCCGGTTACAACGGAGTTTTTTAGATGCGGGACTTTCCCATCGTTGCGATTCGAAGCGTCACTTTAGGCGTTCCTGACATGCGGAGCGCGGAGGCGTTCTACACCTCGGTGTGGGGTCTGGCGGTGGCGGCGCGCGAGGGTGAGAGCCTGTATCTGTGCGCGACCGGGCCGGATCATCATGTGCTCGCATTGCGACCGCATCCGATTGCGGCGATCCTTTCGATCAGCTTTCGCGTCGCGCACGAGAACGACTTTGAACGCATCGCTGCCGCGGTGGCACGGTTCGGGGGCATCGTGATTGCGCAGCCGGCCATGAATGCGGAGCCCGACGGCGGAATCGCGATGAGTGTTGAAAGCCCGGAGGGGTTTGTGCTTCGGTTCCATTTCGGCGACAGGCAGCGCAATCCCGAACCGCCGCGATGTGCCTTCCCCACGCGAGTTTCGCATGTGAATCTCAATTGCGCGGAGCTTGAGAAAACCAGCCGATTCTTCCAGGAAGTTCTGGGCTTTGCGGTAACGGACCGCTCCAGGGCCATGGCTTTCCTGCGCTGCAATCAGGACCATCACGCCGTGGTTCTGGCGGATTCCGGCGTGGACGGCCTGAACCATTTGGCTTTCATGATGCCGGATCTCGAATCGGTGATGCGCGGCTCAGGACGCATGATCGATCACGGGTTTCCCATTGGCTGGGGAGTGGGGCGGCATGGCCCGGGCGATAACGTGTTCGCCTATTTTGTCGACCCGTTCGGGGTCGTGATTGAGTACACGGCAGAGGTGTTACAGGTAGACGACAGTTATGTGCCGCATGGACCGGATTTTTGGAAGTGGCCGCCCGGCCGCAGCGATCACTGGGGCATCGCACCACCCAAATCTGAAGCTGTGAAGAACGCCCAGTTGGCTATCCGGTTCGCCCCGGTGAGCGGAACCGTGAAAGAGGGATGATGCACGATCGCAGTTACGATGTGGCCATCGTGGGATTTGGTCCTGTCGGCGCTATCGCTGCCTGCTGGCTCGGTCAGCTGGGCGTGAAGACGGTGGTCGTGGAGAAGAGCCGGACCATCTGGCAGATCCCGCGCGCCATGGCGCTCGATCATGAAATTCTGCGTATCTTCCAGAACCTCGGAGTGATCGACGAAGTTTTGCCTTATACGGCGCCTTTCGGTGCTTCAGAACATTATGGCGCCGCGGGTCAGCTCATTCGCCGCATTGATGTGGTGCCGCCTCCGTACCCGCTGGGTTATCTCCCCAACATGGTTTTCACCCAACCTCCTGTGGAGAACATTCTGCGCACCAGGGCGCAGCAACATGCTGCCGTGACGCTTGAACTGGGCATGGAATTAACTGCTTCGGATCAGGACGAGGATGGCGTCACTCTCTCGGTGCGCAAGGACGACGGCGGCAGAGAAAGCTTCCGATCGAAATATCTGATTGCCTGCGACGGGGCATCCAGCACGGTACGCCGTCTGTTCCAGTTGCCGCTGCAAGACCTCGGATTCGACGAGCCCTGGCTGGTGGTTGACCTGCTGGTGAGCGAAGCGGCATTGCGCAAACTGCCCACGGTTTGCGCCCAGTATTGCGATCCGGCACGTCCGTATACGTACATCATTGGACCCGGCTACCATCGCCGCTGGGAAATCATGTTGAATCCAGGCGAAGATCCACGCCAGATGGAAGCGGAGGAGCGCGTCTGGGACCTGCTTTCGCGCTGGCTAATGCCCTGCGATGGGGAGTTGTGGCGAGCAGGCAGCTACCGGTTCCATGCCCTGGTTGCGGAGCACTGGCGCGAGGGACGCGTGTTCCTGGCCGGCGATGCGGCTCATCAACAACCGCCGTTCATCGGCCAGGGCATGTGCCAGGGAATTCGCGATGTCACCAACCTCTGTTGGAAACTTGCGGCCGTGTTAAAGGGTCAATGCGGGGATCAATTGCTCAACACCTACGAGCAGGAACGCAAGCAACACGTACAGACGCTTACCCGGCGCATCACAGAAATTGGCGCGGCGATCTGCGAGCGCGATAGCGAGGCTGCACGGGCACGCGACCAGGAGTTCCTCAATCGAGGCGGAGGCAAGGCTCCCGTGGTGACGCGGCAGGAGATTGTGCCGCCGCTGCAATCTGGTCTTCTGGGTTCCCGCTTTGGTCCGGCAGCCGGTACGATCTTTCCGCAACCGAAGATAGCGACACCATCCGGGCCAGAGCTTCTGGATGAAGTTGCCGGCCTGGGTTGGAGACTGTTTATCGACGGCCGGAATTATGCCGAACTTGCGGACTCCCATGAATTCACAATCCCCTCGCACGTTATCGGAGGGGCCGGTTATCAGGAGGTCGAATACGTCATGGCAGCCTGGTTCGACACGTATCACTGTAAGGCCGCCATTGTTCGGCCGGACCATTATGTCTACTGTGGAGTCTCCGACCTTCAGTCGACTGCAGAGATCTGGCGCAGCTTGCAGTTCGAACTGCGCCCAGCCGACGGCGTTCCGTCCCCGCAGTAGCCAGTCATTTGTTCTTATGCACCAGAGACACCGACTATGAACAAACCAGCCGCACATTCAAGAAGCGATCACCAGGTGCGTATCCTGAATGCCGCAGCAAAAGTGTTCCTCGATAAAGGATTCGAAGAAGCGAGTACCGCTGAGATTGCGCGCGGGGCGGGAGTGTCGAAGCGCGAGCTGTACGCAAACTTCAGAGGCAAGCGCGATATCCTTTCGGCGGTGATCACACAACTGCAAAAAGAAGTGCAGTCGGACACCAATCTTACGTGGTCCTCATCCGGCGATCTGCGGAAAGTGCTCATCCATGCGGGATCGCAGATCCTGGCTTTCATCGATTCAGAGAAGTTCGCCAAGCTATTCCGTATTGTCGCTGCGGAAAGCTTCCATGATCCCGCGAGTGCGCAGAAGTTTTACCTCCTTGGCCCGGGACGCGGTCGCGAAGATACAGCGGCGTTCATGAGACGGCATATGGCGGCCGGTAAATTGCGAAAGGGTGATGCCTTACGCGCAGCCGATGATTTTCTCAATTTGCTCATCAGTTCGCGACACCTGACTGCATTGGCACTGGGCCAGAAGAGCGTGGTGCCTGAGCCTGGCAAGCACGTCCGGCATGCGGTCGATATGTTTCTCAGTTTTTATGGCAAAGAACCTTCGAGTTCTCCCGCTGCGCGCAGTGCTTTGAAAGGGCATGGCTTCAGCCGTGCCGAAAAAGCAAATGAGAGAGTTTGAGGCTTCAGCCTCGGAGGGATGTATTTCGACTGTCGCAAAACCTTCCCTCTGGGGCTAAAGCCCGCCGTTTTTTATGGACTCTGACGGCACGGCTGAACAGGCTGCGGAAAGACTCCCCGCATCAGGCAATGGTGCGAAGGATGGTGCAGCAGGGGCTGAAGCCCCCGTTCGTTTTGCAAACTTTGGTGGCCCGGCTAAAGCCGTGCCCTTGTTACAAAACTTGTTACAAAACTCATCGCACCAGGTTTTTCCGCAGCCTGTGAAGCCGTGCCTTTCAAATCCGCTTCTTTTTTATGACAGCCGAATCCAGATGCGATCGCCCTGGCGCGACAGGACCGCTTCTTGCGCGCCAGCGCGAAAACCCTGAGAATGGTCCGGCATCCTTAAAACTGGTTGGGAGAGACATGGAACAAACGCAGTGGAAGTGGTATCTGGCGGCGGGCGTCGCAGCCGCAATTCTCATGTGGCCGGCAAGCTCACAGACGGTAGCCGGAGGGACGGCAAACCCCTCGCAGCCCTTGCGCGACTTCGTTCCGACCACCATTTCGCCGCAGGCGCAGGCAATCTATCACCAGTTGCTGCCGATTGTAGAGGCGTTGCGCAAGACGCAGAAGGTTCCGCAAACGGCGGCGGATTTCGATGCGCGCTATCAGCAGACCCTGGTCCGGGCGGAACCGGGCGCCGAGGCTGCGGTGAAGGCGCTGGGCGTGACTGATACCTATACCGAAATGGGCGGCGTAGGAGTTCTGGAGACTAAACCGCCGAATTACAAAAATGACGGTACGGTGCTGATTGATGTGCACGGCGGGGGTTTTGTATTGGATTCGGCGCGCACCTCGGCCGGCGGCGACGCCATGATGGCGGTGGTGACCGGCAGGCGCATCCTTTCAGTCGATTACACCGTAGCGCCGCGCGGAAATTGGAAGCTCGTCACCGATCAGGTGGTGTCGGTGTACAAGGCGGTCCTGGCCCAGGGTTACGATGCGCGCAGCATTGGCATGTTCGGCGGCTCGGCGGGCGGCGATATTGTGCCGGCAAGTGTGCTGAAGATGCGCGACCAGGGCATTCCTATCCCGGGCGCATTGGTGCTGATGTCGCCTTTGGTCGATTTCCATCTGAATGGCGACACCGAGACCACCTTGGCCGACGCCGATCCGGCACTTTCGAACCGCGACGATATCGTGGCTGGTTTAAAGGCGTACGCCGATCCGGCGGACTGGAGCAATCCGTACGTTTCGCCGATTGATGGCGACTTCAGCAAGCCCTTTCCGCCGGTGCTGTTGCAAGTGGGCACGAAGGAGATATTGTTGAGCGATTCGGTGCGCTTTTATCAGATGCTGAAGAGCCACGGACATGAAGCTGAACTTGATGTGTACGAGGGCATGGCGCACGGATTCCAGGCGTATATGACCGGCACCCCGGAACAGAAGGCTGCGTTTGCGGAGGTGCAGCGCTTCTGGTCAAACCATTTGAAAGTAAATCAGCAATGAGTTTTGAAGCGATGCCGGCTCAATGTGGTTCCAGTCGGCACTTCCCGCACGCAGGTTTGTCAGGCGCCAGGGCCACGCGCCCCAAAGCCGTAATCCGCGGTCGCGCCTGTCCTTCGCTTACCGGGCCCGCTTGGCAAAGGCGTCTGCTTCGCGGTTCAGCTCTGCTGCCGCAACCCGGCGCGGGTAAAAGACAAGACGGTAGGAGAAGATTGCCGTCTGTCCCTTTTCGAGCGTGTAGTTGAAGAGCGGCTGCGTCTTGTCAAAATTCTGGCGGCCGAGTGGATTGGCGGCGAACAAACCATACCCGCGCGCATGCCAATAGGTGGGGTAACCGGGATTTCCGGGGTGGTCAAAAATGGCGATCGTTGCCACGTACCCGCCGCTGTGGCCGCTGAGCGCGCACCAGCGGCCGCGCGTGCCCCAGGCCGCATCGCCAGTCGCGCCCTCGCTGGTCTGGTAGACACCGGAGGCATCGGACGAGGCGCCACTCACCTTGGTCTCGTGACCGGTGCCGTCGATAAACGTACCACCCCCAGCGGTGGGCGATTCAAGCCAACTGGCGACGCGCAGTCCCAGCATGCCGTCCTTGTCGTCATGGAAGACGACGGCATCCAGCGCGCGCAGGGTGGCCGAACGGTCGATGGTGCGCACGCCGTCACGGCTCATGAAGACGAACCGCGTGGTCTCCTCGATAATGGGCTTGCCGCTGCCCTCGATCCACGTGGACCTGGTAACCAGTTCGCCGCGATGAGCGCCGCTGGAACTGGAGATAATCCGATCAAAGCGGATGGTGCCCATTCGGGCCTCGCGCGCCGCGGGTATGGCATCGGAATTGTTCCAGAAGTCGTAGCCGTTCACGTTGCTGTAGTTGAACCAAAGACCATCATGGTGCGGGTGGTCGGTGCGCTCGCCGGGACGCGGCGCCAGCGGATACCCGCGGGTGAGCGTCAATCCGTCCGCGTCCACGATGGGAAACAGTACCGGCTTCTTAATAGTGGCGGGCCAGATGTAAGAGGTGAATGGCTGGCCGTCAACCGTAATATCCACGCGCCGCTGGGCGATGTGGGAAATGACCTTGACACCGGCGCGGGGTGCGGCAAACAGCGCGCCGGTGCTCATAAAACTGCCGACGCCCAGCAATGCGAGGGCGATCCTACGCATAGACCTTGCCCCCAGCCATCACCTGCTGCGTCTTATCATCGAAGGTGACCTTCTCGCCTGTCTGGATAGCAGCGATGTTCATGCATAATGCAACGGAGTGGGCATAGCCCGCTTCGATGGGCGCATTGGGCGTCTTGCGCGAGCGCACGCACTCCATCCAGTTACGCATATTGGCCGCAGTCTCGGGATCGATACTATGGCCGGAACTGGTATTGGCATCGGTCGATACGGTCTCAGCGGTTTCAAGCAGCGAAAAACTGGGCAGGAGATTGGCCTGCATTTTCATCTCTGCCGCCGATTTGGCGCTAAGCCCTCCCGTGGGGGTCACCGTCTGGTTGGACATATCGAGCATGCCGCCATTGGAGTAGTAAAGTTCCTTCACCCCGCCGGCGGAGTTGGTGAAGCGCGACGTGTACTGCACCTGGAATCCCTTGCTGAGGTCATCGATTGGGCCGTAATCGAAGACGGCTGTCATCGTGTCCCAGTTCTTGCGGCCGTCTTTCCACAGGTAGATGCCCCCGTTGGCCACGCAGGAGCGCGGATGCGGTAAACCGGTGAACCAATGCACGGTATCGATCTGGTGCACCAGCCACTGGTCGGGGATTCCCGACGAGTACGGCCAGAAGAGACGAAACTCAAGATACTTGCGCGCATCGAAGGGCGCGTAGGGGCGGTTCATCAGGTAGCGCTTCCAGTCTGTATCTTCTTCCTTGAGCAGCGGCACCACGTCAGGACGCCGCCAGCGGCCGGGCTGATTCACGTTCCACGTCATCTCAACCATCACAATGTCGCCGAACTTGCCTGACTTGATGTAGTCGGCGGCCTTGATATAGCTGGGGGTGGAGCGGCGCTGGGTTCCGATCTGCACAATGCGGCCCGTCTTCTTTACCGCGGCCAGAAACTTCCGCGCGTCTTCCATGGTGTGAGCCGTGGGCTTTTCAACGTAGGCATCGCGGCCCGCCTCAACCGCCTCAATGCCGTGCAAGGCGTGCTGGAAATCGGCGGTAGCGATGATAACGGCATCGACGTCCTTGCGCGCATACAGTTCTTCATTGTTGCGCACCGGCGCGACCGGATCGCTGTTGCCGGCCAGCTTTTGAATAAAGGCAGCGCCCTCCTGGCGACGGCGGTTCCAGATGTCGGAGACGGCTACGATTTGAAAGTTCAGTTCTGTCGCGCTGGCGAAGAAGGCGGGCAGATCGCCGTCTTTCATGCGGTCGCCACAGCCCACCACGCCCACGTTCACGCGATCGTTGGCGCCGCGAATGGCGCCGTAACTGCGCGCACTCATGGAGAAGGCGGTGGCGGCCATGGCCGCGCCCGTAGTTTTTAGAAAGTCCCTGCGATTGTTCAGTTGCGCGGTCATGGATAGGCCCTCGGTACGCGAGTTACGCGTGACTGGCTGCGTGGAATGCGATGCGAAGAAAGAAAGCGATCGGTCGGAGGCACGCCAGTTGCAGGCAGGCAACCGCGGCTCATCCGCCGCCAGCAACATGGTCAGACCACCAACTTATTCCTGTCAAGCGAGAAGCAACCATCTGTCCTCCGATAGGAAGTTAGAACCATCGCCGCGAGCAGATTCATTTCCCGCACCATCTGTTTAACTACGATTTTGTCCTGGCCCATGCCTGCGCGGAAGGCAGCGAAGCAGCGGGGTACTCCTTGCCCCACGCTCTGCAGATCGCACACCGGCTGGCCGGATCTGAAGCCCCGGCCCACGAACCGGCCGACTCCCTGTACGCCGATCTCCGCAACTTGCCACACAAGCCCATCCTTCTGAAGAGAAGTTAGTTAGACAAACCAGTTCCCGGCCCCCATCCCGTATCGGATGCCAGGATTTCGCTCCCAACACCAAGGAAACAGACATTATCCCGGCTTGGACATTTTCCCATTGCATTCGATACCTTTCAGAACGTAACGTACTGAATGTGTTTATAAGAGCCGGAAAGGTCTTCGGCTCGCTGGTCGACGTTCCTTCCCCGCACGCCAGGAACTTGAAGGTAAAGATGGCTCCATTCGGATTGGAAATACACACGAATTTTATTTGGTGAACCACTAGGTCGGAGTTGGACACTTGGGGATGACGTATCAGCGAGGGCTTGCACTCAACAAGAGGCACCGATTCTGCCTGGCAGTATGTGCCGCTGCGCCTTTGCCCATTGTGGCCCTGCTCGTTCTGTGTGCAATGACAGGCTGCCGCCACCGCCAGGCTCAGTTGCAGAGCGTTCATGGCGCACAACATCTTGATTTCAACCAGGACGTACAACCCATATTGGCGAGCAACTGCTTCAGTTGCCATGGGCCTGACCCGGAGATGCGAAAGGCCGGCCTGCGCCTGGACCTCGAAGAGTCGGCGTTCAGAAAGCGCCCGGGCCATCCCGATGCCATTGTGCCCGGTCATCCTGAGAAGAGCGAACTGATCAAGCGGATCGAGTCGAACGACCCGCATTATCTGATGCCGCAAAATCCGCAGGGCGAAGCCAAGCCCATGAAACCGGCAGACATCGCCATTTTGAAGGAGTGGATCAAGGAGGGTGCGGTGTATCGGCCGCACTGGGCCTTTGAGAAGCCAACCAGACCCGCGCTGCCGGCTGCCGCACAATCCAGCCCATGGGTGAAGAACCCGATCGATGCATTCATCCTGGCGCGGATGCGGAAGCAGGGCCTGCATCCCTCGCCCGAGGCGGACAAGGAGACGCTGATCCGTCGCGTCACGCTCGATTTGACCGGGCTGTTGCCGACGCCTGCCGAAGTAAAGGCTTTCAAAGCCGACACGTCGCCGCAGGCCTACGAGCATCTGGTCGACGCGCTGCTGGCGAAGCCTGCATTTGGCGAGCAGCGAGCGCGCTACTGGCTCGATTACGCGCGCTATGCCGACACCTACGGATTGCACTTCGACAACAGCCGCGATATCTGGCCCTATCGCGACTATCTGATCCGTTCGTTCAACAACAACAAGCCCTTCGATCAGTTCGCGATGGAGCAGATTGCCGGCGACCTGATGCCAGCCAGGAACCTCGACGCGCTGATCGGCAGCGGCTATGTGCGGCTGGGCGTGAGCAGCAACGAGGGCGGAACCATCCCCGAAGAGCTGCGCGTCAACATTGCGCGCGAGCGCACCGAGGCTTTCGGCGCCACGTTCATGGGCCTTACAGTGGGCTGTGCCGTCTGCCACGACCACAAATACGATCCGACCACGCAGAAGGACTTCTACTCCCTGAGCGCGTTCTTCAACAACATCGATGAGAAGCCGTTCAACGGCGACCGGCCGGTTTGGGCGCCGGTGGTACGGATTCCGAGCGCGAAGAATCTGGAAGCCTACAACCAGGTGTTTGCCCGAAGCGCTCGGCGCTTGCCGGCCAGTTGCGAGCCATGCGCGCACAGGAACGCGCCCTGGTGGAGCGCTGGCTCCAGTCCGGCAGAACCGGCCGCAGCCGGTTTCCACAGACAAGCTGATGCTGCGCCTGCGGCTGGATGAAGGCGGAGGCGACGTGCTGAAGAACAGCGCGCCCAATGCCCAGCCCGCGCAGCTTCCCCATCGGCAAATCCAAGCCGCAGTGGGGCGAGACAACGTGGCTGTGGCCCGATTTCCGCATGGACACCAGCACCCGCGTCATGCTGGGCCAGACCGGCGACTACGAATGGAACCAGGCATTTTCATCAGGCGGATGGATCATGCTGCGCTCGGCGCCAAACTATACGGTAGACAATGGGTCGGGCGCGCTGATCTCGAAGATGGACACGACCCAGCACAATCGCGGCTGGGATATCTCCATCGAAAAAGGGGTCCTCAGCGTCGAGCTCGTGAACGAATCACCCAGCAAGGAAAAGCCGGCGAAGCAAGGACCGCCAAAAGAAAGAGGAATTCCACTATCCCACGCCGGCCGATTTGACGGCTAAGGAATCTGGCGCCGAACAAGCCGCCGGCCAAGAAAGAGGTCGCGAAGAAAGTAGACAAGAAATCGGAGAAGCCCAAGCCGAAAGCTCCTGAAACGGCCAAGGACAAAACGCCCAGGATGGCCATCGAAGTGTCGACGGTCGAGCCTCTGCCTCTTGACGGCGCATGGAAGCACGTCTTCTTCACCTACGACGGATCGGGCAAGGCATCCGGCGTCAAGATCTATGTCAATGGAGCGCCGGTCGCGACCCGCGTTGTTTCCGATACGCTGGGCAGGGCGACGATCCGCACCAAGGCGCCCATGCAGCTTGGATGGCGATACCCCGATGCATCGCCGTCGCGCGACACGCGCTATCAGGATATGCGGCTCTACGGGCGCGCCCTCGCTGCGGAGGAAGCGAAGCGCCTTCCCTTTGAAGACTATGTTGCCGAGGTAATCGGCAAACCGACCGGCAAGTGGAATGACGATCAGTGGCATGCGGTGAGCGAGTTCTACCTCAACAGCGTGGATCCGGCGTTCAGGGCGGTCAAGGACCAGATTGACCAGTTGAATCCTCAGCTGGACAAGCTCTCGAAGGGCGGCGCCATCACCCTGGTCGCGTGGGAGAGAGCCTTCGCTTGCCTATGCCAATGTACTCACGCGCGGCGTGTACACGGCGCGCACAGAACGAGTCGAAGCCAACACCCCGCATTTTCTGCCGCCGCTGCCCGGCCGGCATGCCGCACAACCGCCTGGCGCTGGCCAAATGGACGGTAAGCCCGGAAAATCCCCTGACCGCGCGGGTAACAGTCAATCGCATGTGGTACGAGCTCTTCGGAACCGGCATGGTGGAGACGACCGAAGATTTCGGCATCATGGGCCAGCGGCCTTCGCATCCCGAACTGCTGGACTGGCTGGCCGTCGAGTTTCGCGAGAGCGGATGGAACATAAAGCACATGTACAAGCTGATGGTGATGTCGGCCGCTTACCGGCAGAGCGCGAAGTCCACACCCGATCAGCTTGCCAGGGATCCGAAGAATCTGCTGCTGTCGCACGGGCCGCGCTTCCGCATGGATGCAGAGATGCTGCGCGATATTGCTCTTCAGTCCGGGGGGCTGCTGGTGAACAAGATCGGCGGTCCAAGCGTGAAGCCCTATCAGCCGCCGAATGTGTGGGAGCAGGTGAGCTATCCGACCAGCGACACGGTCACATTACATGCAGGATCACGGCGACGCGCTCTACCGGCGCAGCATGTACACCTACTGGAAGCGCATGGCGATCATGCCGGACATGGATGCCTTCGACGCGCCTATGCGCGATGTGGTCTGCACGCGGCGGCAGCGCACCGATACGCCGCTGCAGGCGCTGGTGACCATGAACGATGTGCAATGGGTTGAGGCTGCGCGCGCCCTTGCGCAGCGCGTGATCCGCGAAGGCGGAAGGCAGCCGGAGCAGCGCATCGACATGATGAGCGAGATTCTGCTTTCGCACGACCCGAGCGCCACAGATGGCGCAAGTCCTCAAGGGATCGCTCATGACAGATGGAGCAGCACTATGCCGCCGATCCGAAAGCGGCTCAGGCGCTTGTCGCGTGTGGGAGAAACCAAGCGCGATCCATCTATCCCCGCGCCCGAACTGGCCGCATGGACAATGGTCGCCAGCGAAATGCTCAACCTGGATGAGACGGTGAACAAGTAGTTGAGGAGGAGTCGTGAAGCAGCATCCGCTTTGTACCGATTGCGAGCAGCGCCCCGACGTGACGAGCCTGCCCATCCCTGCGCGGCTTGAAGCAGGAGTGGGCCGCAGTCGAGACCCGCCGCAGATTTCTGGGCCGATCAGGCAAGGTGCTTGGATGGGCCGCGCTGGCTAGCCTGCTAGGCGAGCGGGAGTTGGGTAAAAAAGCGCATGCAGCGGATACAGGCTACCCTTCCCGTCCTCAGTCGCCGCAGGAGCTCAAGCTGCCTCTGTTCGCTCCCAAGGCCAAGCGCGCAATCTATCTCTTCATGTCCGGCGGCCCGCCGCAGATGGACCTGCTCGACTACAAGCCGAATCTGGCCGCGCTCTATAACCAGGACATTCCCGATTCCGTGCGCGGCACGCAGCAGCTGACCGGCATGACCGCTGGCCAGGCGCACTTTCCCATTGCGCCTTCGCACTGGGCGTTCAAGCGCTACGGCAAGACGGGAACCTGGGTCAGCGATCTGCTGCCCTATACAGCGCGGATGGTTGACGACCTGACGATCATCAAGTCCACGAACACAGACGCCATCAATCACGAGCCTGCGATCATGCTTATGAACACGGGCAACATGAATGCCGGCAAGCCATGTCTTGGCTCCTGGCTGTCTTACGGGCTGGGCAGCATGAACGACAATCTGCCCACATTCATGGTGCTGCAGACCAAGGTGAACGACAAGGAGAATAATCAGCCGGTTTCATCGCGGCTGTGGAGCAGCGGATTTCTTTCCTCGGAGTATGCGGGCGTGGGCCTGCGTTCCGGCGGCGATCCGGTGCTCTATCTCAGCGATCCTGACGGCGTGGACCGCGATGGTGCGCCGCAAGATGCTCGACGCCGTCGAAGAGATCAATCGGCAGACGCTCGCGGAGCTGGGCGATCCCGAGACCAATGCGCGCATTGCGCAGTACGAAATGGCTTACCGCATGCAAGCCTCCGTGCCGGAACTTGTGGATCTGAGCAAAGAGCCGCAGTCCACTTGGGATCTCTATGGACCGGACGCCAAAGAGCCAGGAACCTTTGCCTATAACTGCCTGCTGGCGCGTCGCATGGCCGAGCGCGGCGTGCGCTTTACGCAGATCTACAAGCGCGGTTGGGACGTGCACGGCGATGTGACCGGCAGTGTTGCCGATTCTCTGCCAGGAGACGGACCGCGCCTGTTACGCGCTGGTGACCGATCTGAAGCGCCGCGGACTGCTCGACGACACGCTGGTTATCTGGGCCGGCGAATTTGGGCGCACCGTTTACAGCCAAGGGGGATTGACGCCGGACAACTACGGACGCGACCATCATCCGCGCTGCTTTACCACATGGATGACCGGCGGCGGCGTGCGTCCGGGCATCACCTATCGGTGAGACCGACGAGTATAGCTACAACGTTGTCAAAGATCCGGTGCCGGTGCGGGACTTCAACGCGACGATTCTGCACTGCCTGGGCATTGACCACAATAGACTCACGTACGAGTTTCAGGGGCTGGATCAGAAGCTGACCGGCACCACGCCCGCGAGCGTGGTGCAAGGGCTGCTGGCGTGACGGTTGCGGAATATGCCACCGCGCACAGCGGACGGTTACTGGGCATGAGCCGCTCGGCGCGCGTAAGGCGATTGGCGGCGCTCATGGTGAGCTTGGGACTGCTCTTGCTGCCGTGGGTCTTCAAGCTCGATGGCGAGACGCACGCGAATTGGGAGCAGTTCCTGGGCCGGTTTCATCCGCTCGCTGTGCATCTTCCCATCGGCCTTCTGGTGCTGCTGCCGATATTGGAGAGTGCCGGAAGGACGCGGCCGGCTCTGCGCGAAGCCGCGGGGTTGGTTCTGCAACTTTCATTCGCCGCATGTGTCATTACGCTCACGCTCGGCTATCTGCTGGCCTTCGGCAGTGGCGATTCAGGAACATTGGTTACGCGGCACATGTGGGGCGCAATCGCGCTCACCATCGGCGTGCTGGCGTGCATGCTTACCCGGCCGGCGTGGCTTTCGGGCGAACTGTCGCGCCTCTATCCCGCGATGCTGACCGTCGCGCTGGCCACGCTCGTGTGGACGGCGCACGAGGGCGGTTCACTGAGCCACGGCAGCAATTACCTTACCGAATACATGCCCGCGCCGCTCAAGCGTTGGATTGCGCCTGGTGCGAGTACCCTGTCTCCCGACTCGTTTTACGCCAAGCAAATCGATCCTATCTTCGATGCCAACTGCGTGAGCTGCCACGGTGAGAGCAAGACAAAAGGCGGACTGCGGCTCGACTCGTATGAGCGGCTGATGCGCGGCGGCAAAGATGGCGCCGTGATTGCCGCGGGCCGACCTGACAAAAGCCTGCTGCTGCAACGCATCACGCTCCCGCACGGCGACAAGCACTTCATGCCTGCCGAAGGCCGGCCGCCGCTCAAGCCGGAAGAGGTAGCGTGGATCAGGGCCTGGGTGCAGCAAGGAGCGTCGCCCTCGGCAACATCTCTGACCGGCATTTCCATCAGCGAAGGACCGCACGATCCACCCCTGCAACCGGTGGGCGACTACAGCAGCCTGATGGGAGAAATTCAACAGATGGACAGCGGCCAGGGAGCAAAGCTCGTACCCGTTTCAAGCCGGCTCTCCGACGGCCTGATTTTGAATACTGTGGACGTGGCACCTACGTTTAATGATGTGCGGCTCGCGCAATTCAATAAATTTGCCCCTTATATCGTGGAAGCGGAGCTGGCGCGTACGGCCATCACTGACGCGAGCTTCGACACCATCAGCAAATTCACGCATCTGCGCGCATTGCATCTGGAAGGAACCGCGGTAACGGGGAAAGGGCTTGCCAAGCTGGAGCCGCTCACCCAGCTCACCTATCTGAATCTGAGCGGGACTAAAGTGACTCTGCCGGCTACGGCCCCGCTTGCATCCATGAAGAATCTGCACCACCTCTATCTCTTTAATACGCCCGCCGCATCCGGGCCTGCCGCGAGTGCGACGCGGCCCAGCGGCTCGAAGTAATGCATGGCTGTTAACGCCCACGCGCTCAGGCGCAACGAAAAGGAGCACGCAATGAATCGGACCTGCAATCTGAATTCGGTCGAAGGACCTAACCGGCGGCAATTTTTCACGGCAGCGGGAACCGCGGCCCTGGCTGCATGGGCAACACCGGCTGCATTTGCTCAAACCGCTCCACAAACCTGCGACGCAAAGGATTCGACGATAGAGACTGGCAATGGCGAGTGGACTTACCGGGTGGTTCCAGAATGGGGACAACTGCCCGCCGGGACCGCCTTCGGTGGCACGCACGGAGGGATTGCTACCGATAAGGCCGGTCGCGTGTACATCAGCACGCAGAGCGAGACAGGTGTGCTTGTCTATAGTCCCGACGGCGCATTGGTCAAAACCATTGCCCCCGAGTATCCCGAGATTCACTCGATGGTCCACGCTGAGGAAAATGGCGAGGAGTACTTCTACACAACCGTGCAGCGCGGAACTCCCAAGGAGAACTGGCTCTTCGTGAAGATGAAGACCGATGGCACGGTGGTGCAGAAGATCACAGCACCTGCCGAGGCGGGCTTCAAGGCTGCCAACGAATGGCGCTTGACCGCCGCGGTACCGGCGCCGGATGGCTCCATCTTCATTGCCAATGGCTATGGCGACTCGCGCATATTCCGGTTTGACAGGCAGGGTAATTTCCGCGCCGGCTATTCCGGCAAAGGGACGGCTGATGGGCTGCTGAACTGCAGTCATGGAATGTCAGTCGATACTCGCTACGATCAGCCCTTGCTCCTGATCTGCGATCGCGAAAACCGCCGCCTGTGCCACTTCGACTTCGACGGGAAGTTTGTCCGCACTGTTACCCAGCATCTGCGGCGTCCCTGTCAGGTGAGTTTTTACGGCGACTATGCCATCATCTCTGAACTCGAAGGACGGGTAACGATTCTCGACAAAGACAACGCCCCAGTGGCCTTCCTCGGCGACAATCGAAACAAAGATCAGTGGGCAAATTACAAGGTACAACCCGGGGACGTTCCCCGCGCTTCCTTTAGCGCCGCACATGGTTGCTACATCGATGGACAGGCGAATATCTACATCTCCGACTGGAATCAAGTCGGTCGCGTAACCAAGTTGACCAGGAGCTAAGGGAGCGACTCCGCCACCAACAGAATCAAGTTAGCCGTACGCCGGCCTGTCATTCGAAGCCAGCGGACGGTCATCGCCACATTTCCGTTGCGCGAGTTAAGGGCCGCAGTTGGTAGCTGGGAACACTGTTCTCTCTGTCGCATTGAGTCAGAGTTCTTGAATGGTAGGCGAGGCGGGAATCGAACCCACAACCCTCGGCTTAGAAGGGGTTGGTGCAAGGCACCGACTACGCCCGGATACCGGGTCACTCATGGCTGGCGCGGCGGGAATCGAGCACCGAAAAACTACTTTGTCGTGGCTCAAGGTAGTCCGGAAGCCAGCCATCCGGTCTTTCCACCCCACCACTTCCGTCACCAACTTACGCCTCAGTACCCAGTCTCGGAAATTGAGGGGCCTCAGCACGGGCCGCGAGGTGGGCCAGTCGGTTGGCCCTGCGGCGGACGATTGCCCGGACCAAAGTTGGCCCCCTGCCGCAGCGCGGGCGAGACATCCCGGCATTTGATCGGAATGGTTTGAGGGTAGATTTCGCGGGTGACATTTGGAACGCGGAGTTAGAACAGGCAAGCACTTTGAGGAGCGGAGCTCCAGAGGCATCGGTATTCGCCAACCCGCCGAGCGAGAAATGTCTTGAGAAATGCAGCGAATTCGCTTGCTTCGGGCGGCAGTTTCCTCCCCCGGTTACTGATCTCGTAAAAATCCAGGGTCACCTCCGGTTCGAGCCTGCTGACTCGTACCTTGCGATTGCGTGAAGCCATGACACCAAATGAAGGGATGACCGCGACTCCCAAGCCTGCTTCGACCAATCCGAGCTGCGTATCCAACCCGTTCACCGTCTGACCTCGATTACAGACGACACCCATTTTCTCCAGCTGCTTCTGTGTGATCTGCTCGTATGGATAATCCTTGGTCAGCGAGATCAGGGTCTCCCCTCCAAGGTCTTCCCATGAGCTGGTCCGCAAGCGAACAGGCCTACCATCGTCAGGCCGCGCAAGCATGAGAGAGAAGCAGAAGAAGGGGACGCGCCGCATTCCAAGAATGCGGTCGAAGATACCCAGTGCGAAGTCGAGCTTATTGGCCTCGACCCGCTTTGCCAGTACGCTGAGAGCTCCATCGAACAGATAAATATCCAGGCCGGGATGCCTGTCACAAAATTCCCGAATCGCTGTCGGAAGAACATGAGCCGCAATCCATGGAGTTGTCCCAACGGTGATGCGCCGGTTCTTCCGCTTGGCAGCCTGTTCAATGCGAGACATCCCCTCGTCCAGCGTGTGGAGCGCCGGTCGGGTGATCTCCAGAAGTTCACCGCCCTGAGCGGTCAATACCACGTGGCGTGTCGTGCGATCGAACAGCCGAAATCCAATCTGACGCTCCAACTCGCGCACCAACACACTCAAGCCCGACGGAGTAAGATACAGCGCCTCAGCAGCCCGCGTGAAGTTGCGATGCTCCGCAACGAGGTGAAACGCTCGAAGCTGTCGTGAACTGAATTCCATTATTGAGAATCTATCAGTAAATACTGAAAATTACGAACTTATCTTTGAAAGGCGACGGACGTATAACCGTATTTGTCGGGGGCCAGAAGGCCAACTGCAAAAAGGAGACGGACAATGAAGAACTCAAAGGTAAACAACATCGTGTTGGTGCATGGCGGCTTTGTGGACGGTTCGGGCTGGGAGAGCGTCTACGCGATCCTGAAGAACAAGGGCTTCAATGTTTCCATCGTGCAGAACCCCACGATCTCGCTTGCCGACGATGTCGCCGTAACCAACCGCACCATCAATGCGCAGGACGGCTCGGTGGTTCTTGTGGGCCATTCCTACGGCGGCGCCGTGATCACCGAAGCCGGCAACAACCCCAAGGTGGAGCGCCTTGCCTACATCACGGCGTTTGCGCTGGATAAAGGCGAGTCGGTCGGAGGCTTGCTCAAAGACCCGGTCCCCGGCGCTCCAGTGCCTCCTATTATGCCGCCGCAGGATGGCTTCCTCCTTCTCGACCCCAAGAAGTTTGCGGATTCCTTCGCAGCCGATGTCGAACCCGGCCTGGCCGCCTTCATGGGCGACTCCCAAGTTCCGTGGGGACTGGATGCACTCAACGGCGCAGTCAGCAATGCTTCGTGGAAGAGCAAGCCGAGCTGGTACCTCGTTGCGACCGACGACAAGATGATTCCTCCCGATGCACAGCGCTCCATGGCGAAGCGCGCGGGAGCGACTGTTGCCGAAGCGAAGGCCAGCCACGCGATCTACGTTTCACAACCAGGGGCGGTGGCGGATCTCATCGCACGGGCTGCGGAGGGCGGACGCTAAAACTGCGGCCCGATGGTGGGCTGTCATCAGGGGAACGTGCAGGAGGAGGAAGTCGACTCCTGCCGCGTCCCCGGCGAGCGAAGGCCGATAGAGGAATGAGGGTGCAGGGAGAAAACCAAGCAGGTTCTCCCTACGCCGCAATTCCGTTTTCTCTTGCACCATAGTGCAAAGTACGCATCCGCTTTGCTGTGCCATGAAGCGCCAAACGGGGGGACACAGCGGCGACGAGCATAGGTGTTGAAATACGGGACGCACCTATCACCTATATATAGAAGCGGAAAGAAAGATCGGCTTGACCATCTCTTCAATCTTCCCTGCCATCTCCTCAGCGGGAATGCGGTCCGGCGTTTGTAGCCAGCGGCGCGCCGCCCCGAATATCGCCCAAGCCGCCGTGGTTCCAAGCAGCGCGGGATCGAGACCGGGCTTTGCCGGATGATGCGCAGCGCCTTCCAGGAACATGCCCTCAACCACTGGGATGATTGAGCCTTCGAGAGGCATCTTCGTCAACTGGCTGGGGCAGCCCGTGGTCTCGGCCAGATAATCGCAGACGCCGAGAGCAATCGCTCGCAACGCCCCATTGCAATCTGTGAAGGAAAGGCCGCGCCGGGCAATCAGGTCGCGGAAGCGGGCGGCTGCCATGGCCTGGAGGAGGGCGTTCTTGTCTGCGTAATGAAGATAAAAGGTCGCCCGGTTGAGGGTAGCTTCATCGGCAATCTCCTGCACAGATATTTCGGCGAATTCCTTACGATCCAATAATTTGGCTAATGCCTCCATTAACATCTGACGGCTGCGCAAGATGCGGGGGTCGGTAGCTTCCGACGCGGATACGGATTGAAATGTCTCAACCATTCGATCTCTAGGATACGCTCACTCGTCAATAGATGCTTATACGACATATGTTGATTTATTGAATCAACATATGTCTATTAAGCATCAGTTGTCGTATCAGAGGTTTTCGCAATGTCCACGCTACTCCATGTCGACTCCGGCCCGCTGGATGGGCGATCCGTCTCGCGTCAACTCACCGAGGCGTTCGTTACTCAATGGAAGTCTTCGCATCTGAACGGAACAGTCATCGACCGCGACCTTAGCGCAACCGCGATAACGCCCGTAACCGCTGAATGGGTGTCCTCTTTCAACTTTGTCGAGCCGTATCCGCGGTCGGTCTTTGGCTTTCTCGGTGTGACAGATGCAACTATCCTCGCGGCAGCCGGAACTGCTGCCCTGAACCAAGGGCAGGACCGCGATGCATTCCTCGCCCCGCATCTTCAAGTCGTGCAATCGCACGCGCAGGCAATCTAAAGGAGACGCCAAATGAAAATTGCTTCTGTAATCGCGCGCTATTTGCTTGGACTGCTGTTTACAGTCTTTGGCCTGAACGGATTTCTCAACTTCATCCATCAGCCACCGCCGGCGAACCCGCTTACGCTCCAGTTTCTTGTTGCCGTTAGTACGTCACATTTTGCCGCGTTCTTCTTCGCGGTGCAGTTGATTGGCGGGCTGCTCTTGCTTTCGGGCTTCTTTGTCCCGCTCGCGCTTACGATGCTTGCCGCGGAGTTGTACAACATCCTCGCGTTTCATCTGACGCTTTCCCCGGCGACGATTGCTCCGGCACTGGTAGCATCTGTGCTCTGGGTCCTGGTCTTTCTCGAATATCGCGCAAGCTTCAAGGACGTTCTGGCCGTAAAGCCTACGGCGCAGAAATAGTTTGCCTCGTATCGACAAAGGCAAGTCCGTAGAGATGCCAGCTTTACCGAGAAATCTCCTAGCTTGGATGGGAGACTGGATTGTATGAAGAAAATTGGGTTTCTCTCATTCGGCCATTGGACATCTTCGCCGCAGTCGCGAACGCAATCGGCGGCTGACGCACTCCTGCAGGCCATCGACCTCGCGGTCGAGGCCGAACGCCTGGGAATGGACGGGGCATACTTCCGCGTCCACCACTTCGCGCAGCAGCTGGCATCACCGTTTCCACTGCTCGCGGCGATCGGTGCCAAAACACGAAAGATTGAAATTGGCACCGCGGTGATCGACATGCGATATGAGAATCCTCACTACATGGCAGAGGACGCTGGCGCTGCGGATCTCATCGCTGGCGGCCGCCTGCAGTTGGGAATCAGCCGTGGTTCCCCCGAGCAGGTGATCGATGGGTGGCGCTACTTTGGCTACAGTCCAACTGAAGGCGAGGACGATGCAGCGATGGGCCGACACCATACCGAGGAGTTTCTCGAATTGCTACAAGGGAAGGGTTTCGCCCGGCCTAACCCGCGTCCGATGTTTCCCAATCCGCCCGGGCTTTTGCGCCTTGAACCGTACTCGGAAGGATTGCGGGATCGGATCTGGTGGGGATCAGCTTCAAACGCAACGGCTGCATGGGCTGCAAAGTTAGGCATGAATATGCAGACCTCAACCCTCAAATTCGACGAAACTGGCGAACCGCTCCACATCCAACAGGCCGCGCAAATTCGAGCCTTCCGCTCAGCCTGGAAAGAGGCTGGCCACGCTCGCACTCCGCGCGTCTCTGTGAGTCGCAGTATCTTCGCATTGATCGACGACCGCGACCGTGCCTATTTCGGGCGAGGCTCAGGGGAGGAAGACTCAATCGGATTCCTTGACGAAAGCACGCGAGCGATATTCGGGCGCAGCTACACTGCTGAGCCGGAGATTCTCATCGAGCAGCTTGGGCAAGACGAAGCGATCAGGGAGGCCGACACGCTCTTGCTAACTATTCCCAATCAATTGGGTGTTGCTTACAATGCGCATGTCATGGAAGCAATTCTAACCAACGTTGCCCCGGCTCTCGGTTGGCGCTAGTCATGCACCGGAGCACATTGAGGAGCCCACGCCGCGACGCCTTGCGTAGTAACGATGAACGGCTTGACGGCGGCATTGAACAGCTGGTTTATTTTAAAGGGGTTCCCTACTCCCTGCACCCAAAGTACGATTCTGCCATTAATGGGACCGAATATCGCTGAGCCAGGTGCTCGGTGCTTAATTTGGGCGTCTACTTGCTTCAATGGAGAGCAGGGGAAGAACCTTGTGATTTGCTGGGTGGTGCGGCATGGCCGGGTACCCACAATATGAAGCCGACCGGCTCGATAGGATGAAAGTCAGCGGCGCTTCTGAAGATCAGTTATCAATCGAAGTTCAACTGCGGGCCGCAGCTAATGTGATTCCGGCTCACGTATGGCATGCATCTCCCTCCGGTGCGCTTGTCTTCGTGAATTCGCGGATTGCCGATTACCTCGGATTGCCAAAGGGCCATCCTCTTCGTTTCGGAATCGACCTCGGCGGAGAGTGGGATTTCCACATTCACTTGCTACACCCAGAGGATTACGAAGAGACGCGCAGAATCTGGTCTAACTGCCTTCGCACGGGGAGTGCGGGCGAGGTAGCTTTTCGAGTTCGTAATGCTGATGGGGGGTACAGGTGGTTCCTGAGTCGAGCCGAACCCCTGCGAACGAGCGATGGGACGCTGGTATGTTGGATTGGGATTAATCTCGATATCGAAGAACGCAAGCAAGCAGAGTTCTACCTCTGTGAGGTGCAGCGTATTGCGCACACGGGTAGCTGGGCATTCAGCACTGCCGGCTTCAACTACTGGTCTTCGGAACTGTTTCAAATTCACGGACTAGATCCGAGTGGTAAGGCGCCAACAAAAGAAGAGTACCTGTCCCTGGTGCATCCAGACGATCTGAAATTCGTAGAGCATCAGATTCAAGAGATTCTGACGACTCATCGCGCATTCGACTTCACGAAGCGAATCGTGCGGCCGGACAGACAGATTCGAAGCGTTCGTTGCGTCGGTGCTCCTGTTATTGAGAACGAAAGACTAAAACAATTTGTTGGCATCGCCATTGATGTTACAGAGCACGAGACTTTGTCCGAGGAACTCCGACGTCGTGAAGTGCACCTGGCCGAAGCTCAAACGCTCAGTCACACAGGCAGATTCGGGTGGAATGTTTACACGAACGAGCACTTCTGGTCCGACGAGACATTTCGGATATTCGAATTCGCTCGTTCCTGCAAAATTACACTGCCAATGATTTTGGAGCAGGTTCATCCGCAGGATAGGCCATCGGTAGAAATGGCACTCGCCGCCGCTGCACTGCGTGGACAGATCGTACGTATCCCTCTCCGCCACTGAGCGGGGGCATCGCTGACGGCGGTGGCTGCGGTGCGATCCTCATTTTCGACCTCAAAACCTACAAAGTTCTCGGTCTGCCAATGACCGTTCCAGCAGTGAGAGCGTTGGCTCAATGCGAAGCCCCGGATGCCTCCAGCAGCAAAACCCAGTCTCCATCGCCGTCATGATTTTTGCCTGGAGGGGTGAATTGCCGCGAGCCGCTGTTGTCCAGCACTCCGGGGGCGGCGTCTTGGTAGCTTCCGTTTGACGGGTCGAACCATCTGCCCCGCGCGGGCCCGCTGAGGCTTCCCATGTTTACAGTGATGGTGCGGCTGGTTGGCATATAGGCCACCACAAGGGAGCCGTCGTGGCTGCGGGCAGCGGTGAGGTAATCGCTGACGCTCACTTTCGTTTCCACGTTTCCGTAGGTTCCCAAGCCACCTGTGACAACTGCATGAGCCTGATCGGGAACCAGATCCTGCCAACGCAAAGACGAAAAGAATCTTGCCCAAATTCCGAGTTGCTGCACGCCGGGCGTGTCAATCTGGTCTTTCCATCCCTCTCTGAAGGACCACGAAAACCCGTTCCCGTAGAACTGCCCAACGCCTCCGGAGAGCATGGTCCAGTAATCCTGTTTGCGCAGGATCAGCGGCGATCCGAAATCAATCGGATCGCCCACTCTTTCCAGGTCGTAGTGTGCCTCGACCAGGAAGTCGGGCGCCACAGGCTTCTGGTTGTAGCTGTGCAGCACCTGAATGTAGGTCGGCGAGTACGTATAACTCGCATTCAAGTCGCTCATCAGAGCCCAACGGGGATCATCGAACGATGAACTGGTCCGCACATTAAGCTCAACCGTTTGCATTTGCTCCGGAGCAACCGATCGAATTCCCTTGGCGACGGCCTGCGCAAGATCGTCATCGTGGGGCTCGGTCCACAAATCGAAGTCGTTGCCGCTAATCCACATCAGGTTCTTGAAACTGAGATATCTCTTGCCCAGAAACTGTCCGTAGGCATAGGCGGAGTCTATGCCGTTATTGCGCAGCGTGGGCAACCAGCCGATGGTCTCCATGGGATCGAGGAATATCAGCAGATGATGATTGGTCGCCAGTTGGAGAATGTGATCCAGGCGCTCGAAGTAGGCCTCGTTGGGCGTGCTCAGGTCGTAGTGCTCAAAATCGGTTCCGCCGGCCACATATCCCGTGAACGGCTTGATTCCGTCGGGCGTAGTCGCATTGGTATTAGTTGGATAATCGCGGCCCGCGCATTCCACGTCCATCCAGCCCAGCGTGTTGAACCCGTGCGCCTCGCGGTCGGCAAAATAGTACTCCGCATCTTTCTCGCTCAGGCGGCCGATGAGACCCTGCGGGGTGTCGCCCACGATGAGGAACGGCTTTCCAGCTTGATCCACCAGGTAACGGTGATTTGCACTGAGCTTCAACGGATACGCGGGGGTTG
The DNA here is from genome assembly GCA_963725975.1 of uncultured Acidobacteriaceae bacterium. Classification (GTDB taxonomy): domain Bacteria; phylum Acidobacteriota; class Terriglobia; order Terriglobales; family Acidobacteriaceae; genus Telmatobacter. The sequence continues at coordinate 225,108 of CAVSBA010000007.1, forward strand.
CGGAAGTCTTTGCTGCCGCCGCATCCTGCGCGGCCATGGCGGTCGAGGCCAGGGCGGCCAATATCACAGCCCCTGCACCGAAGCGCAGGATTCTGCTTGCCTGATTCAACACGCTGATCTCCTTAATGAGTCCGCCGGCAATGAGTCCGCCGGAGAGCCTCGCCTATTGAGGCGAGGCTGGTGCAAAAGATAATGGAATGCGCGGGAGTGACTGGAATGACGCCTAAAACTCCACGCGGAATGTCACCTGGCCCTGGCGGTTGCTGATCTGCGAGCTGAGGTTGGTAATCTGCCCAAACGTAGAATCCAGCGAGTTGTTATCCGGAGTCTGGAGTTGAGTGCGATTGAAGGCGTTGAAGTAATCGAGCCGCAAGCTGGCCTTCGTATGTTCGCCGATACTGAAGTTCTTGACGGCGTCGAAGTTCTCGATGCGCAGTGGCGGGGTCCGCAGAGCCGCATAGGAGCGTACCGCAGTGCCCAGTCCCCACGCGTCCGTGTTTTGGAATGCGTTGGTGGGGAACTGCACTGGCTGGGTTGGAGTTTTCCCCGTGAAGTACGCTTTGGAGCGGCCATAGCTGTAGGTGGTAAGCGGCACGCCGGGGACAATATTTGGCCGGTCGAAGCCGTTCACCAGCAGGGGGTTGTAACTGTTCTGCGCGCCAAACGGATTTCCACCCTCATAGTTCAAAATGCCGCTGAACTGCCACCCTCCCACAAATTCAGAGAGCAACGTACTGGAGTTCAGGAACTTCTGGTGCAGCCCGAAGGGCAACGCATAGGTTCCTACGAACTTGAAGTTATACACCTGATCGAGAGGCGACGGTGCATACTCCGGGCGCGGGTTGTAGGCATTCATCCCGTTGAAGGTATCAGGTGTGGAGGCGACCGCAGTATTGGCGGTATTTTTTGAAATGGTGATGTCCGTAAGATAGCTTATCCCGTTCGAGAAGCGCTTCTCGCCTTGCGCCTGCAGCGCGTTGTAAAATGCCGTGCCGTCCATCTCGAAGGCAGGGAAGAAGGCGCCGAACTGCGGATAGGGAGTCAGCGCTTGTTCCAGGGTTGCCGCACCACCGTATTGCGCAACGTACCCAGAATAAGGCGGCGTAAAACCGGCGGCCACAACGGCCGGATCGAGGATGTTGTCGCCGAGCAGGTTTCCATATTGCAACACTGAGGGATTCGGCTGGTTTGACAATTCGAGCGTGGTGGGCAGGTGAATGGCACGGTTACCCACATAGGAAGCTGTGACAAATATGCCCCACGGCAGCTCGCGCTGTATCCCGACGTTCCACGATTGGTCGTAAGGAGCGGTGCCTACCGTAGTCGTGTTATCCAAGTCCGTAGGAGCATTGCGATGGTCGGCCGGGAAGTCGAAGATGGTGACGCCATTCCCTACCGTAGGACTAAACGGCACGGGCGACGGGGCCGGAACCGCCTGCGTGTCCCAGCTTCCGTAGCCAGGAGTGCTGCTGCCGGTTGACGACCGCAGGAACGATCCCTGCAACAGCGAGGACATGAAGGACGCCGTAAAAGCTGTGCCAAACTCATAAGCTCCGCCATTCAGGTAGGTGATGTAGCCTCCTGCCTGCAGCACAGTCTTGGGAGAAATCTGGTAGGAGATGCCCAGCCGTGGCTGAATGTTCTTCCAGTGAATGGCGGCGCGCGTGATTCCTGAGCACCCGGCGCAGTTTCCAAATTTGGTTGCGGCGCCTGGAAGGCCGTCCGCCGCGGGGTTCGGTGCTGTGCGATCCACATAGACGATGTTGTTACTATCTTCGGTGAAGGGCACCAGCACATCCCACCGGATTCCGGCACTTACCGTCAGGCGCTTGGTTACCTTGAAGTCATCTTGTGCGTAGACGCAAGAGCCTTGTTTCGCAATTTGTCCTCGTCGGCGAAAATGCGCTCCGACGCGTCCACCTCGCCGAGCAGGAAACTGGCGAACGAACTGCCATAGGTGCCAAAGTTCGGATCGCTCGAATCTGGCGTGGAGGTGGTTCTCTGGCTGAAGTTAATGGTGCCGCTGCAGAAGACGCAGTCGACTGATGTCCTGGAAATCGTGGCGTACCTGGAATCCGTAGTTGACGCTATGCCGTCCTTTGATCCATCAGCAAATTGGCCGCGCCAACCAAGCCCAGCATGCGGTTGTTGGTCAGCGTCAGGCCGCCTTCACAGCATTCCAGGAATTCGCCCCCACCCACGCCCCATCCGGTGGGCGCGTTCTGCCCGTCAAAGGTGATCAGTGGCAGGGTATCTCCGCTTTGCACGCCTGCGAAGTTCACTTTCATATTTGCGTTGAACTGGGAAATAATGTTGCCGATCCAGTCAGCGCCGGCCGTCAGCACCAGATTCGGGTTAATGGTCTTCACATAATTCAGCAAGAACCCAGAGCCGAGGTTCGCGTTGGTCGCCTCGCTCTGTAACGGATTCGAAACCGGCACAATCGTCGGATAGCTGAAGGTCGGCGAGTTCACCCTGTCACGCCACTGGCTGAAGTGGATGCTTTGCGAGCTGGTAAGGGTCTCGTCCACCGTGTAGGCCCACAGGGTCTGCCGGATGGGAACCGAGGGAATGGTGGGAAGCTTGTTACTGACCTGCCCATTGTTGACCCCGACGCCCGAGTCCGGATTGGGGATATCGGACAAGAGGGAAGTGGCCAGCGCGCTGATGCGGATGGGGCAGATAACATTCAGCACGCCGTTGCACTGGAATTGCTGGCCGGTGGTCGGGTCGTAGATCGGAATCACGTTGCCCGAAGAATCTGTGAAGTTACTGAAGTCGCCACCCTTCTCGGCCCCCGTCGGCACTGTACCGATGCTATTTTGAGCCTGGTTCTGCCGGAACCAGTCGGAGCTGAAATGGAAGAAGGTTCGATTCCTGCCATGATAAAGATGCGGAATAATGACCGGACCGCCCAGCGAGAATCCGTAGTTATTCTCCTGGTTGATGGGCGGCAGAGGCGCTCCCGATGAAGAGAAACGGGTGGGGAAAAAACCGTCGGAATCGAAAAGCTGGTTGCGCAGGATTTCAAATGCGTCGCCATGCAAGTCATTGGCGCCGGAAGCCATGTTGAAGGTGACCGCGCCCTGTCCAAGTCCATATTGAGCGTCGAACGTGGAACCGCTCACGCGGAACTCGTTCACCGCTTCATAGGGCGGATTGATGTTGGTCTGGTTGCCTTGATACTGCACGAAGGCAACCGGCACTCCGTTGAACTGCACTTCGTTCTCGAAGGTATCGCCGCCGTTAATGTTGTGATACGTGGCGCTTCCCTGTACACCGGGAGCGAGATAGCTGAAGGAATCGATCTGCCGCGCCATCCCGCTGATTTCGATAGGAGCGACGCTTACCAGTTCCGGTTCCAGCGTTGTTCCCAGGTCCGGAGATGTCGTGTTCAGCGAGATTTCGCTGCCGGTTACTTTCACCGTCTCCGAGACGGCACCGGGAACCAGGGTGAGAGTTACTGTCGACATCTTGGCGATTTCGATCACGACCGTGGTCACGACTTTTTTGAAACCCGGTGCGTCTGCGGCCAACGAGTAGGTGCCTGGGAGCAGACCGACGACCGTGAAGGTACCCGCCGAAGAGCTCACAGCCGACGACACAACTCCAGTTGAAGTGTTGGTCAGGGTAATGCTGGCTCCCACCACCACCGCCTGGCTCCGATCTGTCACGGTTCCGCTTATGCCGGTTTGAGTTTGTGCGCGCGCCTGTGTGATGGAGAGCAGCATGGCGAGACAAGCGGCGATCGCCAGGAAGCCTTTTTGCCAGCTGCGGACGCGGTAATTAGCATTACCCATTCTCTGTGCCACTGTGACCTCCAAGATCGTCCGCCTGGAAAAGCTGAACCGCATCCAAAGGCGGCGCGCGTTAGAAGCTTGTCTACCGTTGACCCATTTCATGACGTGCTGGAGAAGAACAGCAGCAGCACCCGAACGCTGCGTGCAGTGATTCCGAGCATGGATCTGGCCCCGGAGTGTCCACATCGTCCCTTGAATCAGGTATCACGGTATAGTGAATTCCCATGAAATTTTTGTGCAAAGCTACGAAAGCGCGATCTGCATGGCGCCTGAAGCATAGCGGCGCATAGCAAGCGCGCGCATGCACGCGCTGAACTGGGCGCGTGTGCGCTTCTCGTTCTTTCATGGGGCTGCTGGTCAGGCTCGCGCCTTGCGGCGGAGTGCCTACCCAGGCGAAGAATCTACCAGGGGTCGCCGTGCCTGAGCAGCAACGCCCTCCGCGTGAGCGCCGTACAAACGAGGCATATGATACGGTTGACCACAATCTCCCAGGGTGTTGTTGCGAACGCGTCTGCGATAAGTGGCCGGAGTCATGCCTACGATGCGGCGAAAAACTGTGCCGAAGTAGCTTTGATCGCAGAATCCAACCTGCTGGCTGATGGCGGCCATTGACTCCTCGGTCTTTGCCAATAGCGCCTGCGCCCGCTCGATCCTGAAGTGATTGACATAGGTCACAAACGACAATCCGGTCACGCGCTTAAACAGGCTCATGAAATGCGATTCGCTCATGCCGCAAATCCGCGAAGCCTCGCGAACCTGAATCTGTTCGCCACAATTCGGGCCCAGGTAGCGAAATAGTGGGCGCAGGCGTTCGAGATTGTGCTGCTGGCGCAGGTAAGTCTCCGCGCTGCCGGCATAAGGGGCGTAATGATTCACCAGGTGCATCAGCACCATCTTCATGTAAGTCTTGACGGCCAGGCGGCCGCGCGCAGATGTAGCTGGCAACTCCGAGCGAACCAGCAGCATCTGGTCCAGCACATGGCGGGGAATGCCGGTCTCTGCCGGTATGATATGGGGGAATTCCTCGTCCTGGAGCAGGAAGGGAACCAGGTACTCGGCGCTGTCGCTGCCGCCGTCGCAGCGAATCAGGTCCGGCTCGAAGAACATTGCCGCCACGGTAATAGGAGCCGAAGACTGGCACTCGATGCGGTGGTAGAGGGTGCTGCCGATGATGGCCAAGTCGCCTTCGTTGAAGGGGAGAAGCCGGTCCTGGATGTGACAGTTGGCCGACCCCGAACAGAGATACAGAATCTCAAAATATCCGTGCCGGTTCATGCGTACTTTGTGGCTGTTGTCCACGGTCAGAAACAGCACGTCCACGGGACACGGCGCGTCGAACTGCCAGATGTGCACGCCCTCCGCATTGATGTGCGGTTCCACCAGTTCGAAGTGGTCGCGACAGGAGCTTCTGGGCAGTTGAATGGTCCCGGGCAGAGTTTTGCCCCGGCGTGCCGGCGGTTGGGTTGCGAGAGAACGCCGTCGTCCGATTTCAATGCTCGATAGGGAAGATTTCTTCGACTTGGCCATTGCGGACTCCATACATGCACGAATTCAGATTGACTGTCGCGTCGCTGTACTGTACCCACACGTGAACTTTTTGTCCGGGCGTCAGACCCGGTGAAGTCTGAGGATCGAGCTCGATCAGCGCGTGCTCGGCATGGAGCGCCGTCAGCCGCGCGCCAGGCACTATCTTTGAGTGTTGGCAGACCTCTCTCGCCGCTGATTACCTTCACTCCGCAATCCAATACCGCATGCCCCGGCCCCCGCGTGCTGATGACAGTTGCCAGCACCGTGAGCGAGCGCTGGAAGGGCGCTCCACGGCCGAGGTAAATGTTGTCCATCAGCAGGTACGATCCAGCCTGGATTTCGGTGATGCCGGGAAATTCCCCAGAAACCGAGTAAGTGCCAGTGCCGCCCGTGGAGACAATCGGGGCCGGGATACCCGCGCCTTCAAACAGAGCCGCCGTCTCCACCAGTTTGCGACTGCCTCTGCGTATGATCTCATCGTTTTCGGGACTGCGGGACAGTCCCTGCAGGTGTCCATCGTAGCCCATCACACCCCGGACAGCAAGGCCGCTCTCGACGGCAAAGCGCGCCAGATCGAGCGCCGCATCGACAGAGTCCACGCCACACCGGTTCATGCCGATGTTCACATCCACCAGGATCTCAATCTGCGTGTTTCGATTCCGCTGCGCCCGCGCCAGATCGCAAATCGCGTTGCGATTGTCGGCTCCCACCATGACCTGCGCGCGGCGCGTCAATTCGGCCAGCCGTTCCGGTTTCTCCTCGCCTGCGATCTCGTTGGCGACAAGGATGCTGCCTACTCCGTGCTCCACCAGGATCTCAGCTTCCCGAATGGTCGCGCAGGTCATCCCGATGGCCCCGGCGCGCAATTGTTGATGGGCCAGCAGCGGCGACTTGTGATTCTTGAAGTGTGGCCGCAGTTTGGCCTTGCGCGGAGCAAAGAACGCGGCCATGTCGCGCAGGTTCGCCTCCATGGCGTCCAGGTCCACCAACAGCGCCGGTGTTTTGATCTGTTCCACCTTCATGGCATTCCATTCCTGCGCGTGAGATAGAGGCACTCGGGCCGCGGCCCTTGCTCTTGCCGCGGCCGGACGATCATTTCGGTTACGGCAGAATCTCCTCGTAGAGCTTCACTTCGAACCGCTCCACCAGTCCCGGCCGCAGGTCATTAAAAAAGTGCGAGATGTACGGCGTAGCGCAGTGCTCGTCGAATACCTTGTGGTCTTTCCACTTCTCAATGAACGTGATGCCGCTTGGATCGTCGGCGCGCTGGTTCAACTCATAGCGCACGCAGCCCGGCTCGGCGTGCGTGGGTTTGATCAGCGCATGCAGCACCTCGATCAGTTCTTCTGTCTTGCCGGGCTTGGCAAAAAACTCGGCAACGCATACCACCTGGATCGTATTCTTATTTGGCATACTGGCTTCCTTCCTCAACGGTTTTCAACGACAGGTACAGGTCCATGGCTTTGTGCGCGGTCTCCTCGCCATGCACCACTGCGCGCACCGCCTGGATCATGGCTTTCGGCGCATCGCACTGGAAGATATTGCGCCCCATATCTACCCCTGCCGCGCCTTCGTTGACTGCGCGGTAGGCCATTTCCAGTGCCTCCGTCTCCGGCAGTTTCTTGCCGCCGGCAATGACCAGCGGCACCGGACAGCCCGCAGCCACGCGCGCAAAACCGGTTTCGCAGTAGTAGGTTTTTACAAAGTGCGCGCCCAGTTCGGCGCACATGCGCGTGGCCAATCCCAGGTACTTCGCGTCGCGCACTAGTTCCTTGCCCACCCCGGTGACGGCCATGGTAGGAATGCCGTGGCGGTTGCCGGCGTCCACAATCTCCACCAGGTTGCCGATCGACTCGTGCTCGTGCACGCCGCCGATATATACCTGCACGGCCAGGGCCGACGCGTTCAGCCGCACCGCATCCTCAATGTCCACCGCGATGCGCTCGTTGGACAACTCCTTCAGAATGCTCTGCCCTCCGCTGGAGCGCAGCACAACCGGCTTCGACATCTCCGGCGGAATGGAACTGCGCAACGCGCCGCGCGTAATCATCAGCGCGTCCGCGTAGGGAATGAGCGGCACGATGGAAATATCGATACGCTCCAGGCCGGTGGTCGGCCCCTGAAAATACCCATGATCCACAGCCAGCATCACCGTATGCCCATCCTCGGGCGAAAACACTCGCGCCAGGCGGTTTTTCATTCCCCAGTCGAGCGAGTTGCTGCCTTTCAGCGGAAACAGCGTGCCCTTCTGCGCCACATCCAAATGGAAATTCTTTCCGTCCTGCAGGTCCTGTGTATCGGCCATTTCAAGCCTCCTTTGCGTGTGTCAATGCTGTGCTGAATCCGCGAAACATAAGCGCAATCGAGGTGGCACCGGCGTCGGGCGACCCTCGCGTCTTCTCGCCCAGGAACTTCGCGCGCCCGTAGCGGGCAATCATCTGGCTGGTGCTCTGCGCTCCCGACTGGGCGGCCCGGGCCGCGCCTTCCATCGCCTCGCTAATCGTTTTGTTTGCGGTGGCCGCGGCTTTGAACGCTTCCACGGCCGGAACCAGAGCATCCATCATGGTCTTATCTCCGGGCTGTGCCCTGGTCTGTTTTGCCAACGCGCGCAAGCCCGCCGCAAGACTTGCCGCCAACTGCTCGCAGTCGCATTCCTGGCCAGCGCCGGCGTCTCCCATGCCGGCGATAAACGTGCCCAGGATCGCGGTCGATGCGCCTCCATCCACGCTGAGCATGCTCCAGCCGGCATTCTTCAGCCAGCCGCTCACCGAACTGGATTCGTCTGTCTCCATGGCCGCATTCAGCACTTCAAAACCGCGCAGCATGGCGGTCCCGTGATCTCCGTCGCCTCCCACTGAATCCAGGCGCGACAGGCTTTCATGCTCCCGCCTGATCTGGTCAGCCGCCGCGGCGAACATCCGCTTCATGCCGGCGATGCGTATTGCGTCTCTCATAGCATTTTGAAAAACGGCGAGTCGGCCGGCGCATCCCACAATGCAATCAACTCCGGATCCATGCGCGCAATCATCATTTGAAAACCCGCCTGCTCCTGGGTGGTGATGAACTCTCCGATCGCACTGCGCACCAGCCGGATTTTCTTTGCCTCAAGAACCTGCGCCACCTTGCGAAATACCAGGTAGAGTTCCATCAGCGTGGTTGCTCCCGCGCCGTTCAGGATTACAAGTAATTCTTCTCCCTCGTGCGCACCCAGGTCGGCAAGCAATCTTTCGAGCATGATCTGCGCCGTTTCATCGGCAGATTTCAACTGCATGCGGCCAGTTCCCGCTTCGCCGTGCTGGCCCATGCCGATCTCCATCTCGTCTTCGCCGAGATCGAAGATCGGTTGTCCAGTGGCCGGATGCGTAGCGGTCCGCACCGCAACTGCGAGCGTGCGCATGTTGTGTTCCATGCGCTGTGCCACTTCAAAGCAGGCATCCAGCGAAGCGCCGTTTTCCGCGGCGGCGCCAGCTACTTTATAGACCGCAACACAGCCCACTAATCCGCGGCGATCTGCCGGGTCAGGGCCGGATATGTCTTCCTGCGTCAGCACCAGCTTTACTTTCAACCCTTCGCGCCCGGCCGCCTGCATGGCAAGGTTCCCCGCCAGCACATCTCCGGCGTGATTCAGCACCACCAGCAGCGCGCTCTCGCCGCCTGCGCAGGCGTGGCGCAGGGCCTCGATGCACTTCACCGTTCCCGGGGCGGCGAAAATATCTCCCGCCACGCTTACGTCCAGCATCCCCTTGCCCACGAATCCGCTCAGCCCCGGCTCGTGACCGCTGCCCCCCAGGGTCACCAGCCGCACCTTGCCCGCCGGCTTGGGTGTGGCGCGCACAATGGTTCCGGCTGCGTGCAGCTTTACCTTGCCGGGAAACGCCAACGCGTAGCCTTCCAGCAACTCCGGTACCAAATGCTTGGGATCGTTAATGAACTTCTTCATCCCCATCCTGCTCCACTCCTCTTTATTCGTAGACCGACGGGTCTGACATCACCATCGGCTCGCGGAAGCGCCGCGTGTGCGCGGCCAGCACCATGAAACCGATCACCAGCCAGATGCTGCCCGCGATTTTGGCCGGCCAGCTCAACCCCACCCAGATCACTAAACAAAACAGAAATCCTGCTGCCGGCAGCAGCAGATCAAGCAGCAGATTCCTGGCCCGCGGATGTGCCCGTCGAATCCAGAAATTCCAGATCACTGCCGCATTGACGCCCATGAAGCCTAGAAATGCCCCGAAATTCAGCAACTCCGCGGTCAACTCGTAGCTCAGAATCTGCGCCCCGCAAAACGCCAGTACTCCCAACAGCAGAATGTTGATCCACGGTGTATTGCGCACCGGGTGAAGCCGGGTGAAGATGCGCCGCGGAATCACATTCTCTCTTCCCATTCCAAACAGCAGCCGCGCTGCGCCCACCTGCGACGTGAGTCCCGCGCCAATATTCGCTACTACCAGCAGAATCGCCATCGATTCAAACAGCACCGGTCCGCCCACTCGCCCGGTTACATCGATGAACGCCGTGTCCACGTTGGGGAATGTGCTGTAGTCCGGCCAGGCCAAGTGCGCCAGGTATACCAGCAGTCCTCCAAAGATCCCCGTAAACAAGCAAACCGTGACTGCGGCCAGCAGCACATTCCGGCGCGGGTTCTTCACGTCTTCAGCTAAAGTGGTCACCGCGTCAAAGCCCAGGTAAGTGAGAGCTGCGAACGAAGTGGCTGAGGCAATATCGCGCACGTTGAACGTGGCCGGATTGTAAAAAGGCTGCGTCGAAAAGAGCCCGCTGATCCCGTGCCGCACTACCAGATACTTGATGGCCAGCACAATAAAGCTGATCAACACCGCGAACATAAACACCAGCATCACGTCGTTGGCCCGGGCCGTGTACCGGATGCCTCTGAGGTTCACCAGCGTGATGCCGCCCGCAAACAGGAGAGAACCTAACCAGAAGGGCATCCACGGCGCCGCTCGCTGCAGCGAAAGGGTTCCGTAGATCACGCAGAACAGGGGAATGAAAACATAATCGAGCAGCATGGCCCAGCCCGCAAAAAAGCCCAGGTACGGATGAATCCCGCGGCTCACGTAAGCATAAGCAGAACCAGCCGAGGGATAAACTGCCGCCATGCGTCCGTAGCTGATGGCTGTTAATACCATCGCCACCATAGCCGCGAGGATTGTGACTACAACATGACCGCGCGACTTCACTTCCGCGAGCCCGAAGATCGTCGCCGGAGCGCTCGGAGTAACCGCCACAATCCCGTAGAAAATGAGGTCGCGAAGCGATAACACCCGGCGAAGCTTCTGTGGTTCGTCAGGCAGGCTCATGCACCTCCTCGTGAATCTCCAGCCTGCTCCCGTCCCAAAGCGGTA
>CAVSBA010000008.1:0-876166 GCA_963725975.1 uncultured Acidobacteriaceae bacterium
GATCTTCGATTGAATCAAACATCGCTTTGACCTTGCACTTGTACTGGGATTGGCACCGCGATTTGCTCACGGTCGGCGTTCCGGCCGCCAACCGAAATGTCTTGTACGGGGACCACTTGCGCCCAGACATTTGCCAACGAAGTAGCCCCTAACGCCGCCAGAAGGACCAAAATCCCGCAGCTCCAAGGATCACCTGACCATGTCATCCAAACCGGCCAGCCGTAACAAACAACCACCGCCAAGTCGAGAAACGTTAGCAATACCGCGATGATGAGAAACCTGGGTCGCTTCGTCACCTGCGCCTCCTCAAATGCGGAGACAGGATGATATGAACTCAAAACTCGGTCAAATCCGAATTCTGCCGACTTTAAACGCCTGGACCGGCGGGCAGGGCAGGAGTCGGCGTCGATTTGACCGAAAATCGAATTCGTTCCAAGATTTCCACACTCGCCGGGCCGCATCGGCCCGGATACCCACGATCGGAGGAAATCAAGCCATGGGATCTGCGCTGATGATGCAGGAAGTGGAGACGGTCGATCCCCTTTTGACCGCCGAGGATGTCGCCCTAAAGCTAAAGGTTAGTAAAGACTGGGTCTGGGACCACTCCTCGCGGAGATTGCCGTATTTGCCGGTCATTCGCATGAGCGACGGCGCCTTGCGGTACCGGGCGAGCGGTATCGAAGAGTTCCTGAAAGAGCGCGAACGGGCCTCCTGTTTAAGGCGCAAGCGCCGGTAAAATGGAGACGGCCCGCTTATTCCCCCACACAGAATTTGAGGAATAAATGGGAACTTCGTACCAGAGAGGATGGGTCTCTCTTCGAGGGAAGAAGTGGTACGGCTATTTCCGCCGCACCATCCTCGATCCGGAGACCAATCAACCGAAGACGGTCTCTTCACCGGTAGCTCTTGGCCTGAAATCTGAGATGACCAAATCTCAGGCCCGGGAGAAATTGGCGCAGGAGATCACCCGACTGAGTGGGCACATCACCGAAGACGGCTCCGTGAAAAACGGCACCGTTACCTTCGGATGGTTTGCCCGAAACCGCTACCTGCCACTGAAGGAGGCGGACTGGAGAGAAGAGACTGCCAAGGTGAAGAAGCTGATCATCACGGCAGATCTGATCCTCCCGTTCGAGGACGTACAGCTCGAAAAGTTCGACAAGTACACCCTGCAGAATCACCTCAATCAGCTGGCCAAAACCCATTCCAAGGATCGAGTGTTGCAGATTCGCTCTTACATGCGGGCTCTCTTTGCTGAGGCGGTCGATCAGGACTACCTCCCGAAAGACCCTGCACGTTTGGTGAAGGTGCCGGCAAACCTGCGTGAGGTCGATAAGACCGTCCTCACTTGGGACCAGCTTCGCGCCGCACTCGACAAACTTCTCGACAAGAATCTTCGCGACTGGTTGCTGCTCATGCTCGACATGTCGAACGCTCTTCGACCGGGCGAGGTGGTTGCCTTGCGTTGGCGAAGCCTCCTGGAAGAACCGTTGCTCCTTGATATTAAGGAGACGTATTACAAGGGGAAGATTCGTCCGTATGGCAAGACCAAGCGGAGCACCTCACAGGTGCCGATCTGTGAGGATCTGTTCAAGAAGTTGGGGGAATGGCGCGAAGACTTGAAGACAAAGCGCAAGGATGTGTCGCCATCTGCGTTTATCTTTCGGGGGCGGTTCGGAGGTCCACTGGATCCGAGCAACTTCCGCAAGCGGGTGCTGCACAAGCTGGCCGAGGAACTGGAATTGCCGAAGTTGACATTCCAGGTCATCCGGCGCACGATCGCGACCTTGGCTCAGAAACTGGGATCAAGCAAGGACGTGCAGGGCTTCATGCGGCATGAGACGACGGACACCACGGAGAACGTTTATATGCAGGTTCTCCTTCCGGGAGTACGTACGACGCTTGATGCAATCCATGCGGAGTTGTCGAAGAAGGCGGGGGCGTCACCTGCACCAGAGCCACCGATGACACCACGCACGGGAGCGGCGACGAATGGCTCGTCCAGGAACGATGTTCTCGGGATGCCTACGGCAATTCCAGACAACACCACTCAGGTTTCGGGAGTGCCTGCGAAGCCAGCTCGTGGTGTGGTTTTGGAATTTGCGACAAAGATGCGACAAAGTCGCGGAAGGGAGGTGGCGCTAAATGCTTGACGTTATTGGTGGACCTGGTCGGGATCGAACCGACGACCTCTTCCATGCCATGGAAGCGCGCTCCCAGCTGCGCCACAGGCCCACGTCGGATGCAACTCTCTTATTGTCGTTGCAGAAGCCGCCCTTCGTCAAACCAGCCCTTCTCTGCTCGACTCTTGACCAACGCCTTCATGCTTCTGCCCCCATCCAGCACGCTGTTCTCGCGGACGACAATCACAGCACTTGTTTGCCAATCCCTACTGGCCGCTCTCTTCTTCCGGAAGGATCACGTCCGGCGCTTTTCCGCTGGCCGGACGGCTTAGCTCATCTCCGTATTGAATGGATTCGGCCTTGAAACCGCCATTGGTGAGATAAAAGCGGTCGCCAATCACGCCAGCGCCGCGATCAATGCGATCTTTGTAGATACCACGCGCCGTATGGGTAAAGCGCGCCTGCGTCAATTCCATCCATTGACCATCTGCCGTCCTGATCCACTGGTTCCCGAACTCCGCCAACCGCTGTTGCTGCCCGTTGGCGCCATCGAAGTCTTCATTGAACGAGTAGAGATGGCTCAGGTAGTGCCCATCCTTGGGGGCTCGGAAGCTGGCGATTAATCCCCTTGCTCGCTTTTCCGGGAAATAAAACCATCCGGTGTAGATTGTCGATGTCCCCTCTGGCTCGGCGCTTACCAGAAATCGATAAGTCTCTCCCGTCTTCCACGGGTAGACCAGATGGCTGTGGCCGCCCGTGCCTTCGTTTCCAAAGCCGCCGGCAAACACTCCATCTCCCTTCCGCAGCAGTTGTACTCGATCTTCCGGCGCTACCTTGCTGCGGTCCGTAGCCTCATTTCCACTATCCCAAACTGAGAAAATGATTCGTCGCTCCGTGGGACTATTCACCTGGATTCCAAAATAACCGCGCGCAAAACCGCACGCCTCGAAGTAAGACCACAGAGGAGATTTCCTGACCGTCACCTCGTTGTAAAACCAGCGAACCCGCTTGTCCTTGGGCACTGAAAATGTGAGATGCACCGACGGCGCACCCCGCTCGGGAGTTAAATTGAAGAGCGCGTCTTTCACCGCCGGACCTTCAAGTTGAAGCGAGTCGATCGCAGCAAAATCGGCGCCGGTTTTTTTTATCCCCGACAACGCAAAACGATACGCCCCTGCCTGGCGGACTTTGATCGAGCCAAACGAAACTGTCACCGGGCCGGAGCCGCCCCGCACCTTGCGGGTCTTCAGTTGGTGGTCCCCTGCTTCCATGCGCAGCGTAGAGATTTTCCCTTCCGGCACCTGGAGGCGAACGGAAATCTTCATAGTCCCTGTCGAGCGAATTTGCCCATACCAGGCCAGAGTCACGCCAGCATCCGACCAGCCACTCACCGGACCGCTCTCAGGAATCTCCAGCGCCTCTGGGTTGGGCTCGGCGTAGACCGTCCACGACGGGACAGTCAACGAGAGAGCCGTCGAGGCAGCCTTGTCCATCGTAAGCGTCCTGATCTGCCCTCTTGACCTTCGCGAAGAGTGATCCTTGAAGTGCCCACTACCTTTTTGGTGGGCACTTGATGAGTGTGTCTACGCGGCCTGGGAGGATTGAGTCTGTAAAGTCGCGGCGATGTTCCATGGCAGGAGTTCTTCGATGCGACTGATGGGATGGTCGGCGATCTGGGCCAGGACGGTGCGAAGGTAGAACTCCGGATCGAGACCGTTGAGTTTGGCCGATCCGATCAGGCTGTACATCGCGGCGGCACGTTCTCCGCCGCAGTCGGAACCGGCGAATAAGTAGTTTTTGCGTCCAAGGGCAACAGCCCTCAGTGCCCGTTCTGCTGCGCTGTTGTCTATCTCCAACAGTCCGTCTTCGGTGTAGCGTGTGAGGGCACTCCAGCGCGACAGCGCGTATCGAATCGCAGCCGCGGTTTCGCTCTTCGCTGAGAGCGAACGCAGTGCCTTCTCCATCCATTTGCGCATGTCCCCAAGCAGTGGTCTGGCTCGCGTCTGTCGGACACTCAGCCTCAGATCAGCGGGCTTGCCGCGTACCTCGTCTTCGATTGCATAGAGAGCACCGATCCTCGCCAGCGCCTCGGTTGTTGTGGGCGATGCGTGGATAACATGGATCTCGTGAAACTTGCGGCGTGCATGCGCCCAGCAGGCAACCTCATAGATCCCCCCATCGCCATAGAGATGATGGAACCCTGCATAGGCGTCCGCTTGCAGGCCGCCCTTGAAGTTCTTCAGATGCTGCCGTGGATGCGCGCCCTTGCGATCTTCTGAGTACGCGAACCACACGGCCGGCGCGGTATCTTCACCCGCCGGCCTGTCATCGCGCACATAGGTCCAGAGCCGGCCCGTCTTGGTCTTGCCACTGCCAGGTGCAAGTACCGGCATCGGCGTATCGTCAGCGTGAAACTTGGTCCCAGCGAGCACATGCTTCTGAATCGCATCGATCAGCGGAGTGAGTAACTCACTTGCCCCGCCTACCCAGCCGGCCAGCGTAGAGCGTTCGATCTCAACTCCCTGGCGAGCGTAGATCTCTGACTGACGATAGAGAGGCAAATGATCGGCGAATTTAGAAACCAGCACGTGGGCCAGCAAACCCGGTCCGGCAAGGCCACGCTCGATCGGACGGGATGGCGCAGGTGCCTCTACCACGCGCTCACAACCGCTGCAGGCGAACTTCGGCCGCACGTGGCGAATGACCTTGAAGCTATCCGGGATGTACTCCAGTTGCTCGGAGATATCTTCGCCGAACTGGCGCAACTGGCCACCGCAGTCCGGACAGCAGTCGCCATGAAAAGCGTGGCTGACAACTTCGCGGGGGAGATGCTCGGGCAGCGGCTTGCGCCGAGATCTCGTTTTAGGTTCCGCAGCAGGCCTCACTCGCTCAACGGCGGCTTCCATCTCGGCTTGCGATGACTCCAGTTCTTCCAGATGGAGTTCAAGCTGTTCGAGCTGAACAACGATCTTCTCGCTCTTGACGCCGAACACCCTGCGCCGCAACTTCTCGATGACCAGCTTCAAATGCTCGATCTGCTCGCTGCTTGAGCGCAGTTCCTGACTCTGTTCAGAGAGTATGTTCCGTTGGCTCTCGAGCTCAGCTTCGAGCGATCGAAGCTCGTTCTCGTGAGAAGCGGCAAGAGACAGAAGTTGCTCTTGATGCGCAACGAGCAGCGCCTTCAGAGCCTCTCGATCAAGCCCGTCGAGATCCGGCAACGGAGCGGAATCCATGCACACAGTATGCCATGAAAGTAAGTGGAAAACAGCTAGAACACCCGCATGAATAAAGGGGAATCACATGTGTCAATCAAACTGCAATCTCTGGCGTCCATGTCCTCTGCGGCCGGCGCCAATCGATGCCTTCGAGTAACATCGACAGCTGCGCACGCGTCAGACAAACAGTTCCTTCCGTGGCCTGCGGCCAGATGAATCGTCCTCGCTCCAGACGCTTGGCAAACAGACATAGCCCATCACCGTCCCACCACAAAAGCTTCACAATGTCGCCTCTGCGGCCTCGAAAAACGAAGACATGTCCGGAGAACGGTTGCTGTTCGAGTACGGTCTGCACCTTGGCGCTCAGGCCATCGAATCCTCGACGCATGTCGGTCACGCCGGCGGCCAACCATATCTTCGTTCCTGTGCGAAGTTCGATCACTTGCGTAAACTCTCAAGGATCGAACGCAGCAGTGACGGATCAGCACCGTGTTCAACGCTGATCATGGCCCTGCCAGGAAACTCGATGTGAATCGAGCCGCTCGGTACCAACTGTTCCTTGGTATCAGCCTCGCCTGTAGCGCTGACCACCTCACTGGGAGCCGCAACCACGACCGGAAGAAGCGACGTCGACGCCGTCGCGGGCTCGCTCAGTTCGCCCCGTGTCAGAGCACGACGCCACTTGAACACCTGGTTCGCGTTAACACCGTGAGCACGAGCCACCAGCGCAACGCTCGCACCGGGCTCGAATGTCAGTTCCGCAATCCGCCGCTTCTCAGAAACCGTTCGGAACCTGCGTGGGCGGCGACCAGACCCCACTTCCAATCCATCAACCATGACGACATCGTCGTCCTCAAAACAGAGGTCAGGCCAGAGGGGAGATCAGGACGCTTACTGTCCATCTGCGCCGCTCCCTGCGCACTTTCCGCTGCCATATTTGCGACTGCGCCCGTGCAGGTCAGCATCACGCACATCAACCACCAGCATCTCTTCACGTAATTCACTCCTTGGCACGAAAAAGCGCTCCATACCCTCCCTGGAAGAGCATGGAGCGCCGGGTGGTTACTGTTCTACCAGGTGACCTTGGCGCCGAGCTGACCGAAGCGCGGATAGTTCATCTGGCCATACCAGGTCTTGTTGACGGTTCCGAACCCAACATCCGTCGGGGTCATATCCGTCTCCCAGTACCAGATGGGGTGGCTGAGCACGTTAAAGTCCTCCAACCGCAGCTGCATGGTCAATCGATCACCCAACTTGAAGTTCTTGGAGAGGTTGGAATCAATCTGGTTTGCGCCCGGCTCGCGGAACAGGTCCGTGTTGGCCTGCGTGGTGTGCGGAGCGTACGGCGCCACCTGTTGCCACGCGATGTTGCCCTGGCACGAAGAGGCCGTCGCCCCGTTGCCGGTGAACAGCGTGTAATATCCCGGCGCGGAGGGAGTGGCGGGATTCCACAGGTCGATGCACTGGTTCACGCCCTCGTCGATGATGAGAGAGGTGCTGTGCTTGGCCGCACGAACATTGCCGACGATGTTATAGCTCTGGTCAAGCGCGACCGGCACGCCGCTCTCAATGAAGCCATTGACAGCAAGCTCCAGCCCCCAATCACGGCATCCAGCGGACGGCTCATGCCGGAAAAGTAGTGCCGGTTGCGGACGATCGGAATATCCAGAACGCTGGTGACGGTGAGGCGGTGCTGGCGGTCGGTGTTGGCAATCGTTCTCACCGGAGCCAGGTAGATGCTGTCCAGAAAGCCCCCCGACTGCATGGTCTTCGACCAGGTCTCAGATACGTTGAGCTGTTCCCAGCCCAGCCGCTGTTTAGGCCGCACCTTGGGATGGAGCCGCCACCTAGATACGGCGGCTTGGTCGACTTCAAATGACGAGGCATGGAGAAGCGGTTTCCGCTTCTCCATGCCTCAAACTACGTCCATTATCTTGCAAGCCCGATTGCAGTTCTAGGCTGAGCAAATACTCACGCTGAAGATCGGTTAGTCCGTTAAGCAACTCAAAAGACATACCTCAAGGCAGCCTGCAAGATGCGGGGCGTTTGCGCGCCGGTGATCGTCCCGAACAATGCCCCTCCTCCCAGGTTATCGTTTGGTTGGTCTAAATTCGGATGATTAAAGACGTTGAAGGCCTCAAACCGGAAGTCGATCTTCTGTGTCTCGCGGAACGGTCCGAAGGGTACCGCGAAAGACTTGATGAGCGCAGAGTCCACGTCCACGAACCTCGGCCCGCGGAGGAAGTTCCGTGGTGAATTACCGTCCGAGTCCACCGGTTCCGAAAAAGCCGCTGTATTGAACCACTCCGCAATTTTTTGTGAATTCGAGCCTCCCGACAAGTTAGGAGATCCGCTCACATTCGCGCGACTTAAGCTATCTCCGTCCAGGTTGGGATCCCCGTAAGCCATGACGGAGAAGGGAAACCCGCCATGCCCGGACAGAATTCCACTTATCGCCCATCCGCCTAGGAACTCCCGGCCAGCGAAGCCCAACGACTTAAATGCGGGAGTCTGCCACACGCCAGCGAATTTGTATTGTTCCTTAAGATCGGAATCGCAAATTCCCCGGTCAAGATAAGGGCGTCTCGGATCAGTGAATTCGTTGATGGCGAAGCTCGAATCTGAACCTCCCACATCAATGCACTTCGCAAATCGGAATCCCCCCAGGAACGAAAAGTTACTGGTCATTCGCTTTTCTGCCGAGATCACCAAGGCGTTGTAGCTGGATGTGTCGTTGCTTTCATTTACGATGGCCTTTCCACTGAAACCTAACCCGCCGTCATACAAGGGACGAGTTGCGGAAGTGCCGTCGAGGGAAGGATTGATATCGCGAGAGTCGAACATGTGGTAGCTTTCCGAGGCCTCATAGCCGGCGCGTAACAGAATTCCGTAGCCGAACTGATGCTCCGCGGTGAGGTTCCACTGCATGGTCGCCGGTGCCTTAAAGACCGGCGAGAAACCGATCGCGAACGAAAACGGTTCCGGAAACACCGTACTCGCGGTTGGCGGATTCGGAAGAGGAGCAGTTCCGTTGTATGGAGCTGCGGCATACGGGTTGTACGCATTAATATTCGTCCCATTATCGAAATCGTCGACCTGGGCGCCCGCGTTGAACGGCAGGGTGTCCGTCATTTCGTTGTACATTCTGCCGAAGGGTTGGTCGTGATATATCCCGAAGCCGGCGCGAACACTGGTTTTTCCGTCTCCGAAGACATCCCATGCCACGCCCACGCGCGGGTCGAACAACTTCCAGTCCGAGGGCGCGAGCCCATTGGGCACGCCACGATCACCACGCACAAGGAGGCCTGGAGGAAGATTGGGGAACCGCGCAGAGTGAATGCCGCCATTAAAGTCGGCCAGGTTTAATTGACTTCCGATCTTTCCGGCGCTGCTGTCCGCCCACGGCAACCATGGCTCCCAGCGTGCGCCGAGGTTGAGGTTTAGTCGTCTCGTAACCCGCCACGTATCGTTCCCATAGATGGCGGGACTCTGGCCGCGGGGAGCGACATAAGATGGCACATATTGTTCATAGAACTCATTGGAACCGAGCATAAAGTCCAGAGGCTCAGACCCGGAGTTTGAACCGTTGTAGTTCGGGCCCTCAAACCACCCCGAATACCCAGCAGACACATACGCCTGACCGTTAATACTTTCGTAGTAAGGCAATTCACCACCAAAATCAATAGTGTGATGACCCTTGACATAGGTCCAGTTGTTGCTGATATCCGTCTGGTTCCGAATAACATCCAGAGACCCGTTCCAGTAGGCCCCTATATTCCATTCGCCGCCTATATAGAAGCCGACCTCAGGAAGATTGGTAGCCCAGTTGGGATAATTTGCGGGCGGGCTCAAACTAGACAGGCCGTCCTTGAATTGGGGTAACCCGGACTCTATATACTCGACCCGGCTCAGCGTCGCTCCCAAGGTGGTCAAGAGGTTGTTTCCGAAACGGTACGTGAAGTTTAACGCAGCATGTTGACTGGTAAAAACCTGGTTCCCCGCGCCGCTCTGACCGCCGCTGAGGATGTCACCGGGAACGGCAATATCCGGGTTACTGTATCTGTCCCAAAGATAGCTTGCTGATATCATCATTTTGTCGCCAAGATGTTGATCAACCCTGGCAACATATTGGTTGTCGTCCTGCGACACAACCGTTGGGAAATTAAATGTTCCGGTTAGAGCATTTCCTGCAGGTATGAGTTTGAGTAAAGCAAGCGAGGTCGGATTGTAGAGCGTTGTGCTCACGTGGTTGTTAGCAAACGGCAGGCCGGTAAACGGATTCGTCAGTTGGTAGGTGCCGACCGGGACCTCAGTAGACCAGTCACCGGCCAGCTCAGCTGCGGTGGGGCCGGCTCCGATATTCGAATTGGTCCCATAGCGAAACGTCGTGCGCTGAAACGAACCGAACCAAAACGTCTTGTCCTTCACAAGAGGTCCCCCAAGGCTAAAGCCCAACTGATTGCGCTTCAAAGTGTCGGGAGTCGTGGCAAAGAAATTGGTCGCGTTGACGTAATTGTTTCTCAGGTACTCGAATGCGCTCCCATGAATGCTATTCGTTCCTCCCTTGGTGACGGCGTTGACAATGGCGCCGCCGCGTCCGCCAAATTTCGCGTTGTAGGAGTTCGTATCTACAGTGAATTCTTCGACAGCATCGGGATTGGGGAAAACGTTGGCGACGTCGGTGTAGGCGTCCTCATTAAGCCCACCGTCCAAATAGAATGCGGTCGAGTTCTCGCGAGCCTCGCCACTCGCCGTATTGAAGCCTGCGGTTACCGTTTCCGGGCGAGTCGATATCTGACTTGAGTAGTTGTCTGCGGATGGATTATGCGCGCTGGTGTCCGGAGCGAGCGCGATCAACTGCAGCACCTGCCGGTCGTCGAGTGGCATCTGCTCTGTAAACTGCGGAGTGATCGCAAAACTCACAGTCTCGTTGCTCGTATCCACGAGTGGCGGCGCACCGGTTACCGTGACCTGTTGACTCGCCGCACCCACCTTCATCGCCACATCCAGCGTCGTTGGCTGCCCGACCTGAATCACGATTCCGGTTCTCTCATAGCCCTCGAAGCCGGCTTTATCAGCGTGCAGTTTGTACGTTCCAGGCGGCAAATTGGAGATCAGAAAAAAGCCTTGGCCATTGGTTTGCGCAGTGGTGGAAACTCCCGTAGCTATTTCGGTTACAGTTACATTCGCTGTAGGAATTACAGCCCCGCTCTGATCTGCCACCGTGCCGGAAATGCTGGCCGTAGTCCTCTGGGCAATCAGCGGGACGGGGACAAGGAAGACCGCAAGCAACGCGATCATCCGGAATGCGTCGAGTTTTTTCATAAATGTCCTCCCAAGATTTACGATTTCGACTTCCTGCCCCCGGCAATCCGAACCGAACCTGAAATGAGGAAGCCTGATGGAAAATCGGTAGGCTTGTCCCGCTTACACATCTGCCGGATGCTTATTGACACCTGCGAAGTACTGACTATGACTCGTTGACTAGTGCGTTTTGAGGCGCGCTCAATTTGGCACAAACTTAAAGCAGCACAAAAGGAAAGTCAAGATAAAAATAAAATATATACAAAATCCGTAAGCGGAATGAAAAGTGTAACCATAGCGGTTTTGGACATTGGATGGCGTTTCGCAGCTTACTTTTCTACGCGCATCGATCTTGGGCGTGCGCGGGTCCGAATGTTCACTATGTTTGAAGATTGAGCAAGATACGGTGCTGGGATCATCGGTCAACCTCCTGTCTTGCAACGGCGGCAACACATGCTTGCGAAGATTCAGCGTGAAGGCCGCGTTCTGGTTTCGGAATTGTCCGAGGCGCTGGGCACTTCCCGTATCACAATCCGCAAGGATCTGGATTATCTCGAATCAAAAGGGCTGCTGCATCGGACGCACGGCGGTGCGCTGGCCCTCAATGGAAGTGCGCTCCTCGATCCTTCCCTCCAGGAAAAGGAAAAGGAAAAGCAGAAAATCGCGGTGGCCACGGCTGTGGCGGGCCGTCGGCGGACCGTTAAAGTCATAGCGGAATCCCAGGTTCAGGGTCAACCGCGGCTTAATCTTCCAGTCGTCTTGTACCGCATTAGAGCCTCCTCAAAAGACTTGATTGCCCGCCCTCATGTAGGGGTTGAACTCCCCTTTGCTTCCGCTTGGTCAGCCCGGAGAGAATGCAAAAGGGAATCCCCAATCAAACCAGTCTGCAAGGCGTGCCGCAGACAGGATCGAAATAAAAATTTATAGTAACATAAAATAATCAACGATGGACGTCAAGTGCAACCCGCTTCCAGGCCAGGGCAAACGCATTTCAAAACATCTCCAATAGCCGGCTGAGGAAGTCCTCGTTCCATGCGGCGCGTTTGAGTTTTCCTCGGAGTGAACCTTTGGATCCCTCTTTTTGCATGGCATTGATGGCCATGTGCCGCAGCACGGCGAGATTGTGGGCTCCGTTTCCGGCTCGGGTGCGGTCCTGGTCCTCGTTCATTACCACGTCTAAGCGCCAGTGCAGGCTGTTTTCTATGCTCCAGTGTTGGCGTACAACCTCGTTGAATCGCTCTGGTGTCAGCTTCGAACTGAGCAGGTAGTATGCGGTTTCGGTGGTGGTTTTCTCCGCTGTTTCGCGCACTCGCTCCACCTTGCCGATGGCCTTTAGCCCCGGCCATTGATGCTGTTTTTGCAGCCAGCCGATCTCGGTGGACACCGTTGCCGTGCGCGTTTCGATGCGTCCATGGTCGGCCTCGACAAGCGGCGCAGTGCGGCTCGCTTTCAGCTCCGGATCATCCAGGAGCAGGACTACCTCTTCGTGCAGCGTGCCCTGATTTGCTTTCAGCGCCAGCGCATAGTCGCCTTGCTGCTCTACGATTTGCTCGGCGATGGCGCGCTGGCAGTTCAGCGCATCGGCTGTCACGATGGCGCCTTGGAGCGTTAGCAGCTTGAGCAACTTGGGCACAGCCGTGATCTCGTTCGACTTGGCATCGGTGGCGATCTGCGCCAGCACCAGTCGCTGTCGGCAACCCCAGGCTGAAACCATATGCAACGGCGACTTGCCGCTGGCCCGGTCAAACGAACGACGCAGCACCTTGCCGTCGATAGCCACCACGCCCTGTAGTTGCTCCGAGAATTGCGCCATGAATCGCTGAAACGAATCGCGAAACTGGTCTGGGTCAAGATCGCGAAACAGTCGATTGAACGTGTCGTGGCTGGGCAAGCCGTTGGCCAGAGTGAGAAAGCCGCGCAGGAAAGGCTCCTTCGCGCGCGCAAAAAGCGCCATGTCCGTCGGGCCTTGCCCACCGCACAGCACACAACAAAGCGCAATCGCCAGAAGTTCGTGGAAATCGTGCAACCCTGCGTTGCCCGACCGAGGATCTTCAAGACCCTCCCAACACTCCCCAAACTGCTCCAAACTCTCCTGCGAAAACCGCGAAGTTGTCATACAAACAACTTCGAACCTACACGCGATGCTTCAAAGTACCTTCTATGGTTCGATCCAGTTTCAAATGCGTTTGCCCTGGCTTCCAGGCACCGCAGGTCCTCGCATGGGAACGGCGGGACAGAATCCCTCCCATCAATCTCTCGAAATCCGCAACCAACGCACATCCGGCTCAGCGCGTACTGCGCGCATTTCGTTTTGTATGCTATTATTTCTTCTGACCGGCAGGCTCCAGGATCCATCAACTCGACCCACAAGCAGATGGGGCGCAAAAAATTCCTGCGTGATGCCGGCATGACGCAGAAAGAGACCATGGAAATCGCTATGGAAAACGGTGCAGCAACACTTCGCGAAATCTTCAGCCAACCCCAAGCCTGGCGCAACAGCCTGCAAACCCTGGACAAACTCAAACTGGAGCCATTGGTCGGTGACAAGCATCCGGGCTCGCACGAATGGCTGTTCGTGGGATGCGGCACCAGCTACTATCTGGCGCAGGCGGCCGCTGCCTCATTAACTTCATTGGTGGGCGTGCCCGCGCGGGCCGTGCCGGCCTCTGAGCTTATTCTGTTTCCGCATCAGATCTTCCTTCCCGTCAACAAGGCCACAATCTTCCCGGTTCTCATTTCGCGCTCCGGCAACACCTCAGAAGTGCTTGAGGTCGCCAACCTGCTCCACCAGCGCGGCGTCGAATTTCTGGCCATCACCTGCGATGGCAACGAACTGGCGCGTCTCACCCGCCGCGTGGTCAAACTGCCGGTGAGGGAAGAGAGCACGGTGATGACCTCGTCGTTCACCTCCATGCTGCTGGCGCTGCAATTCATTGCCGCCCGCTTGGCCGGGAACAACGACTTCAATGAGGCCCTGAAACTCTTGCCCGATCTGCTGGCCGGGCTCTTTCCCATCCAGGCTCCACGTGTGGAAGAATTCGCTCAGCAGTCCTTTGAAGACGTGGCGTTTCTGGCCCAGGGCGCGCTCTATCCTATCGCCTCGGAGGTTTCGCTCAAGGTGATGGAGTCGTCCTCGAGCTATGCGCAGTTCTTCCACACCCTCGAGTTTCGCCATGGACCGAAATCGATCGTCACGGAGAACGTGCTGGTGGGTGCATTACTCTCAGAGACCGCTTACGCAAAAGAAAGCGCGGTCCTGCGGGAAATGAAAGATCTGGGCGGGCGTACCCTCGCCATCGCCAACACCATCACCCCCGAGGTTGCGCGAAACTCCGATCTCGCCATCGAACTTGCGCTGCCCGTCCCCGAGTTGGCGCGCATGGTGGTTTATGTTGTCTGGGGCCAGTTGCTCGGCAGCTATCTTGGCCTCGCCAAGGGCCTCAATCCCGACGCCCCCAGGAATCTCACCCGCTTTGTCCTGCTGGAGCAGTAGACGCCATGGGCAAGCGTTTTGATGTGACCATTGCAGGCGAGATCAATCTCGATCTCATCCTCTACGGATTGCCCGAGACCATGCCCACCGAGCGGGAGTTGCTGGCGACAGACTTCCGCCTCACCCTGGGTAGTTCCTCGGCCATCCTGGCGCACAACCTGGCCGCGCTGGGAGCTTCCGTCGGTTTCATCACCCGTCTGGCTGAAGAGGATGCGCTGGGCAGCATCGCTCTCGACAGGCTGGCCGAAAAGTCGGTGGACCTTTCCCGCGTGCGGCGCATCGCCCACGGAACCAAGGCGGGCGTCACCATCCTGCTCCATCACCAGGGCAACAGGCACATTCTCACCTATCCCGGAGCCATGTTTGAAACGGAGATTGCGGACCTCGACTTGGACTATCTGGCCTCGGGGCGCCATTTCCATCTTTCCTCGCTCTTTCTCCATAAGGCATTGCAGCCCGATCTGCCGCGTCTCTTCTCGCAGTTGAAGAATGCGGGCCTCACCCTCTCGCTCGATACCAACGACGATCCCGACGATCGCTGGGACGGAGTGCTCGATGAATTGCTGGGGATGGTCGATGTGTTTTTACCCAATGACCGCGAGGCCTGCCGCATCACCGGAATGAACGACGCCGAAAGCGCTCTTGCGGTTTTGGCAAAACGCGTGCCCCTGGTGGCTGTCAAATGCGGCAAGCGAGGAGCAATCGTTGAAAGAGCCGGCATGCGCTGGAATGTGCCTGCCCATCCCGTTACCCCGGTTGATACCATCGGCGCGGGAGACAGCTTCGATGCGGGATTTCTTCAAGCCTATCTGCGCGGCGAGGAGCCGGATGCGTGCGCCCGGTTTGCCAACCGCGTCGCAGCGCTGTCAACGCAGCGGCCGGGTGGCACCGAGTCGTTCCGCGACGCCGCACTGCTCCAGAATTTTCTCGAACACCACGAAGCTTGAACCAGGCCTCAGCATCGCCGCGCGCACAGAGGAATAGACATGCCGCATTTCATCGGGAAACCTTCCTGCTCATTCCGGATACTCGTCGCGGCCATGGTGCTGACGGCGCTGCCGAATCTTGCCTGCGCAACCGCTGCGCCCGCGGCCGCCGTCGCGCATACCTTCCAGGTTGCGAACGGAAAGTTCATGCTCGACGGCAAACCCTTCCAGATCATCTCCGGTTCCATCCACTACGCTCGCGTGCCCCGCGCCTATTGGCGCGCGCGGCTGCGCATGGCCCGCGCCATGGGCTTGAACGCCATTACAACCTACGTCTTCTGGAATGAACACGAACCGCAGCCCGGCGTCTATGACTTTTCTGGACAGCGCGATGTTGCCGAGTTCATTCGCGAGGCCCAGCAGGAGGGCCTCTACGTGATCCTTCGCCCCGGCCCCTACGCCTGCGCCGAGTGGGATTTTGGAGGCTATCCGCCCTGGCTGCTCAAACAGCACGGCATCGTGGTGCGCAGCAGCGATCCGCGCTTCATGCAGCCGGCCCGGCGCTGGCTCCTGCGCCTCGGCCAGGAACTTGCTCCCTTGCAGATTGGCCGCGGAGGACCGATCCTCGCCGTGCAGGTGGAGAACGAATACGGGTCCTTCGGCAAAGACCACGCTTACATGGAGCAGATTCACCACGCGCTGCTCGATGCCGGCTTCAATCAATCGCTGCTCTACACCGCGGATGGCCCGGAAGAACTGCCCGATGGTTCCCTTCCCGAGTTGCCTGCCGTCATCAACCTCGGCCCCGGCGAGGCGAAGGCCGGCTTTGCCACGCTCCATCGTCTACGCCCCAACGGGCCTTTCATGATCGGCGAGTACTGGGATGGGTGGTTCGATCACTGGGGCGAAAAACATCACACCACCAACGCTCAAAGCCAGGCTGACGAGCTCGATTGGATTCTCCGCCAGGGCTACTCCATCAGCCTGTATATGTTTCATGGCGGCACCAGCTTTGGCTGGATGAATGGCGCCAACTACGATGGCAAGAACTATCAGCCCGACGTCACCAGCTATGACTATGACGCTCCGCTCGACGAGAGTGGACGGCCAACACTGAAATTCGCTCTCTTCCGCAAAGTCATTCAAAACGCTACGGGAGTTCAACCTCCGCCCATCCCCGCTGTCAACCCAACCATTGCCGTGCCCGCGTTTCATCTCGACGATTCCCGCTCACTGTGGCAATCGCTGCCCCAGCCAGTCGAGTCAAAAGAGCTGTTGAGCATGGAGGATCTGAACCAATCCTATGGATATATCCTCTATCGAACTGTCATCCCCGACCCGGTCAGCGGCGAGCTGATGCTCGACCAACTGCATGACTACGCGCAGATCTATGCCAATGGAGTTTTGATCGGGACTCTCGACCGGCGTCTTGCGCAGGATCGTCTCGCCATCGATCTCAAAGACCGCAATACCCGCCTCGATATCCTGGTCGAGAATTCTGGCCGCATCAACTTCACCGTGATGATGCGCGGCGAACGCCAGGGCATCACCAACCAGGTCACATTGAACGGCAATCCGCTCACCGGCTGGCAGATCTACCCGCTCCCCATGGCAGATCCGGACACCTTGAGCTTTACCAGCCAACCTTGTTCCGGTCCCTGCTTCTATCGCGGGACCTTTGACCTCCACGCTACCGGCGATACCTTCCTCTACACCGGCAACTTCACCAAGGGATTTGTCTGGGTCAACGGTCACCCGCTGGGGCGCATCTGGAACATCGGACCCCAGAAAGCACTCTATCTGCCTGGAGTGTGGCTCCAGCGAGGCGAAAACCGCGTGATCGTATTTGAACTGCGCGGAACTCCAGGAAGAACCCTCGAGGGTCGCGCTACTCCCGACCTCGACGATTCCGGCTCGCCTGACTAGAACTGGTTGCATAAACGGTGTTTTGAAAGGGCACGGGCTTCAGCCGTGCCGCAGAAGGCCGATAAGCAGCGGGCTTCAGCCCCTGAGGGATGTTCTCAGGCAGGCCGAATGCATTCATGCAACCAGTCCTAAACCCGGATTACTTCGATGCCCGCCGCCAGCAGCGCTTCGGCATTCTCATCGCTGAGTCCCTTGTCGGTAATCACGGTGTGAATGGCCGTGGGGGGCGCAATCAGAGCCAGACTGCGCCGGCCGAATTTGGTCGAATCGCAAACTGCCACTACGCGCGAGGCTGCCTTGAGCATGGCGCGGTTGACGCGCGACTCGAATACATTCGGAGTGGAAAGACCGGCCCCCACATCGAATCCATCCACGCCCAGAAATAGAATGTCGGCATGCATCTCCTTGAGCATGTCCTCGGCCAACGGGCCCACCACCGAAAAGGAGTTCTTGCGCATCGTGCCGCCGATCAGTATCACTTCAAAGTTGGTCGCCGCCAGTTCGTTGGCAATGTTTACGGCATTGGTAATCACCGTAAGACGCGAAAACCGGCGCAATTCGTGAGCAATGGCTGTCGTCGTAGTGCCGGAGTCCAGCACCACGCACAGTCCTTCTTCCACCAGCGCGGCGGCAGCAACAGCAATGTGCTGCTTCTCCTTGAATTGCTTCTGTTCCTTCTCCCTCAACGTGGGATCGAACAGCGCTTCGCCTTGCGCAGCCAGCGCCCCTCCGTGGCTGCGCCGGATCAGGCCTCTCGATCCCAAATAGTCCAGGTCTTTGCGGATGGAGATGCGGGAAACACCGAGCGCGGAGGAAAGTTCTGAAACGATCACTCGACCGTCGCGTCGAATCAGACTCAGCACATGTTGACGGCGCTCACCGATCAACATATCGCTTCTGTCTCTCATTCTGCTTTTCCTGTTACTCGCGGCTGCGAATCTCTTCTATCATACTGTGGAGATGAACGTCATCCACCAATCCAGGCAGCCTTAGAACGCGCGCCGGCGAATGCCCGCAGTACCCAGCGGGAACAAAGAAGCAGGGTAATCACCGCAGCCGGGCAAGAGACAAAAACTCCGCGATCAAATCCACTCATCCCCGCTCGCCCGTTGTCGTTACCGGGGCAACATCTCCAGATTGATCACTTCGAACGGAGCCAGGTGAAACGTATAAGGTTTCCCGGCTTCAAGATTGATTGCAGGCTGTGCCGCGGCATCGGCCCAGGGAGATTTCGCGCGGTAACTGCGTGGCGCGCCGGCCGGCAGCTCGAAAGCCTTGCCAATATCCACGGTAAAATCCTGTTCCTTTGAATTGGGATTGCGCAGCGTAAGAATGCCCTTCTGAGGAGACCACGAGGCCCATCCATACACTTCCAGCCACAGCGGATTGCCGCCAACCCAGTGCGTGTCCACCAGCGTGGACGCATTGCGGCGCGACCACTTCGCGGCCTCGGCCAGCACGTCCCAGTCGGCGGGAGTCAGCAGCGAAGGAGTTATATAAAGCTCCTGCAGTTGGGTTCCGGTTCCAAAATAGTCGCGCACTTCATTGCGAAAATCACCGCCCGGATCCGTGGAAAGATTGTGCGCCATCTGCGCATAGATAATTCCGTGCAGCATCAGGGAATTGAGCGGATAAAGCGGTCCCCGCTCGACAATCCCCTGATACGTGTCGCCATCTCGATAAGTAATCCACTGTTCGCGATAAGTACCTACGCCGGCAAAGGAATGATCCTCGCCGCCGCGCCAGATCGAGTCGGCATAGAGAAGCCAGAATGGCGAGGGATAGGTTCCCGTCGTCAGATTGATATAGAGATTCGGCTTCAACTTGCGTAAGTCGCCGATCAGATGAATGGCCGCGTCAAAATTGCTGCTGAACGGGCTCCCCGGTATCACCTCGTCGGGGCTGCCGGTGCCATCAAACTTGAATTGATTGATGCCATACTTCGTGACCATGTCAATAGCGGCCTGGTGAAACAGCGCGTAGTACTTGGGGCCAGAGAGCGCCAGCAGCTCATGCCGGTAGTCCGGATCGACATAGGTTTCGTATCCGGCCTTTTTCCCCGCCGCCACACGTTCCCGCTGCGGCTTGCCGTAACCGCCCCACGGCGACAGCCAGACCCCCGGCGCCGTGCCGTATTCGGCGGCAGCCGCGGTCATGGGCGCAAATCCATCCTTGAAGTCCGAACGTATCTTCCAAAGATCGTTGTGATCGTCCCAGCCATCGTCGAACAGAAATGAATCGAGTGTGACTCCCCGCTTCTTGTTCAGCTCATCGCCAAAGGCATGAATGCGGTTGAGCGCCTCCTCCTGCGTGTAAGGGGTGAAGTAGCCGATATCGTACCAACTGTTGTAATGCAGAAAGGTGCGGTAGGGATGGGCGCGCTCCCGCTCAATATAGGTCAGGAAAGCGCGGCGCATCTGTCCCGGAGCCGCCACGCCGACCACCGCCGAGTACTGAACCGAATGGCCGGCGCCGATGGGCACACCGCTCGGCAGTTGACTCACCCCGCGATCGCCCACCACAAAGCTGGTGGAAAGCGGCGACTCAAAGCCGAGATAGAAGTTGCCCGCCACCAGCGGAGAACCATCGACCGTGCCGTCCATCTGAATTCCCGGCGTCCGCGCATCGATCAGGACGACGTCGCTCACCGGCGCAGGTTGGGCGCCCGCGGTCAGCGTCAGGCTCTCGCGGATATAGTTCGAGCCTTGACGCATGATCAGCGCCCAGTCGGCCTGAACGCTCCCCGTAGGATCATCCAGCGCATAGTGAACCGCAATGCCGGGCAGCCGCTCCGCCAGCCGCGATGCTCCCGGATTCGCTGTCAGATGTTCCACCCTGGCCGCGCCCGCAACCGTCATGTCCGCTGCGTGCAAAATGCCAATTTTCCCCAGGTCGATGGCGAACGGATCATCCAGCAGCAGGGTTGAGTTCTTCAGCCCTCGATCGGCCATCTTGTTTTCGATCGCCAGCCCCGACAAGTGGCCATTCACTACCCGCCAATGGGCCGCGATCTCGCGATTCTCCAGCGTGCCCCCCGTCGTTGCATGAAACGTTACGAGCGGGTTGTCCGCCGACACCGGAGCAGCGCCTTCAGCGGGCACCGCCAACGCGGTGCCAATACCCATTGAAAGAGCCAGGGTTGTTGCAGCAATTCCGACCAATCGAAGCCGTCGGGATGAAACTTGCATGAAACTCTCCTTCAATTGCAGTCTGCAGGCAAAATGTCGGGCTTACCCGCGGCAGGCTGCCGCATAAGGCTCCAGCGTGCGCCGAATCCTGCGCAGGATGATCGAATGCGCATCCGGCTTCAGCCGGCCCTCGCGTAACTCGACATACTCCTCAGGAAAATAGCAACTCAACAACGTCTCTGGAATCACTCTCTGCCCCAGGTTCGCGAGCAGCGTCTCCACGGCCGCCTTCACCCGCGGAGCGGTCCAGTAGTAGCGCACCCTATCGCTGTAGCTATAGTGCCGCAGCACATAGAGCGCCCTCTCGTCGCCGCTATAGTGATGCTCCCACTGGCTGCGGTCCTCAAGCATCACGCTCTCCAGCACCGCCGTCAGTTGCGAACTCTGCTTCGCTCCCAGCAGCTCGGTCTCAATGATGGAAAGCTTCGTCAGAGCCTCGCTCATCGCAAACGTCAGCGCCGGCCCCACCTTGAGAATGGCAAAGCCGTCCCGCACCAGCTCCCGATAGGCTTCGGGGAGTTGGTAGTCCGTCGAGTGCGCCTCATACACCAGCCCTGCTTCCTGCCTCAGATGCTCGGTCAAATGCACGGCGCGCGCGGGCTCATAATTCACCACGCTGTCGTGGTTGAACTCAACCCCCGGCTGCACCACCAGCGCAATCACCCTTTGCCATGCCGAAGTCAGTCCGGCTTCTTCAAAAACCCGGCGATGGATCGCCAGCGTTTCAGCCGCTGCCTCGCGGCTGGTGGGCACAAGCCCGGTTAAGCCCTCTGTGGCGCCTCCGGGAATCGGCACCTCGGTGCCGATCACATACACAGGCTTCTCTTCCCCTGAAGCCTGCTCGGCAATTCTGCAAAGCGCCGCGGCGCGCCGGGCAATGGTTTCTTCAGGCAGCGGCGAGGAGTCGTCCGCGCAGGCCATGCTTGCATCCAGGTGGATCTTCTGAAAACCCGCCCGCGCGTAAGCCTCTACCATCCGGTCGGCTTCGCGCATGGCCGCAGCCGCCGCTTGCGTTCGCCAGGGATTCGGACCCAAATGATCGCCGCCCAGGATGAGCCGCGACTCCGCAAAGCCTTTCACTTCGGCAATACCGCTCACCATGCGCCGGAAATCCTCCGGCAACATGCCCGTATAACCGCCCTGGTGATTCACCTGGTTTGAAGTGGCCTCGATCAGCAGATGCGATCCATCTTCAAGGGCCTGATCGATGGCCGCCTCCAGCACCCAGGGGTGCGCGGAACACACTGAGTAGATTCCCCTCGGCGTCCCCTGGTGCCATGCCGCCGGTAGCTGCGCCAACACATTCGACACTGCATTGCTCCTTCGTCCGCGGCCACGTCTCACGCACCAGCCGAGGCTAATAGGAAATCAGAAGATGGGAAAAGTATACAGTACGAGAAATCAAACGAAATATAAAATCCCACATAGAACAACCATGCGTTACACTCGATTGCGAAAGCGATCCCACCGGGCACTTGCCTGGAGTGATGTTCCGGAGCCAACACCGAGCATGAGCGACACCAATCTCAACAGCCAGGATCTCAACAGCCAGGACAAGTTTGTGGCCCTGGTCACCGCCAAGGCTGAAGTCGATCTCCGCCTCAGCGACTACGCTCCGCGCTCAGAGCTCAAAACGCCCGCGCACACCGTCGAGCTGCCGCGCTTTCCGGTTATCGATTATCACAACCACCTCGATTCCCAAACCCCCGAAAATGTGCTCCGCGTCATGGATGCCTGCGGCATCGAGAAGGTGGTGAACATCACCATGCAGGTGGGCGCGGCGGCCATCGAGTCCATCCAGCGCTTCCATCGCGCCGCCCCGCAACGCTTCGCCACGTTTGGCTGGATGGATTGGTCGGGCGTGGAGCGCAGTGACTTTGTTGAGGTCAGCCTCGACCGGCTCAAGCAGCTCGTCGATCACGGCGCCTGCGGCATCAAGTTCTGGAAGGACCTCGGCCTCACCGTCCGCGATGCCGCCGGGCAGCTCCTGCGTATTGACGACGAACGCCTGGCGCCGCTCTTTGATCAGGCCGCCCAACTCGCCATCCCCGTCATGTTTCATACCGCCGATCCCGATGCCTTCTTTACCCCCATCGACCGTTTCAACGAGCGCTATGAAGAGTTGGCCGCCCATCCCGACTGGAGTTTCTACGGTTCATCGGTTTCCAAAGCCGAGTTGATCGCGCAGCGCAATCGCGTCATTGCCCGCCATCCCAAAACCACCTTCATCGGCGCGCATCTGGCCGAAAGCAGCGAGAATCTGGTCTCCGTCGCGGCCCTGCTCGACCAATATCCCAATCTCTACGTCGATATCAGCGCCCGCGTATCCGAACTCGGCCGCCAGCCGTATACTGCGCGCAACTTCCTGATGAAATATGCAGACCGCATCCTCTTTGGCACCGACCTGTTGCCCGACGTGGAGATGTACCGCCTCTACTATCGTTTTCTTGAAACCGCCGACGAGTACTTTGAATATCCCTCCCACGCCTCGCGCCAGGGCCGATGGAATATCTACGGTGTCTTTCTGCCCGAAGATGTGCTGAGAAAGCTCTATCGCGACAATGCCCTCAAGCTTTTTAACCTCGGCACTGCTTGAATTCGGTGACACGCTGGGCCGAACCCACTGGAACCATGATGACCAGACCGCTTGACTTCTCTTCTGCCTGCGCGCGCCTCTGCGCTGTTGCCGCCCTGCTTCTCTCCCTGACCGCCGGGATGCAACTCCGTGCGCAGGCCGCCGCGTCCACCGACTTTGTCAACACCCTCATGCCGCAACCGGCATCGCTCACGGTCAACAGCGGCAGCCTGCCCATCGGCCCCTCGTTCAGCTACACCCTCAGCGGCAACAGCAGCGCGCGTCTGAGCCAGGCAGCGGTGCGCTTCATCCACCGCCTGGAGACGCACACCGGGGTGCAGATTGCAGTCCCTCCCGCAGCGGACGCCACCGGCGCCACTCTGACCGTCGACGTGCGCTCCGCCTCAAGTGAGGCCTTTCCTGCGCCCGATGAGGACGAAAGCTACACGCTCAACGTCGATCCTGAACACATCCAGCTCCACGCCAACACCGACATCGGCGCCCTGCGCGGCCTGCAGACGCTGTTCCAGCTTGCCCAGCCCGCGGGCGATGGCTTTGTCTTCCCCGCCGTGCACATTCAGGATGCTCCGCGCTTTCACTGGCGCGGCCTCATGATCGATTGCGGCCGCCATTTCCAGCCCGTCGACGTCATCTACCGCACCCTCGACGCCATGGCCGCCGTCAAGCTCAACGTCTTCCACTGGCACCTGACCGAAGACCAGGGCTTCCGCATTGAGAGCCACGTCTATCCCAGGCTGCAGCAACTCGGCTCCAACGGCCTCTATTACACGCAGCAGCAGGTGCGCGACATCGTCGCTTACGCATCGGCCCGCGGCATCCGCGTGGTGCCCGAGTTCGACATGCCCGGCCATTCCACCTCGTGGATGGTCGGCTATCCCGAACTGGGCAGCGCTCCCGGACCCTACTCCGTCCAGACCGTCTTCGGTGTCCACGATGCCGCGCTCGACCCAACTCGCGACTCCACCTACCGCTTTCTCGACCGCTTCCTGGGCGAGATGGCCGGTCTATTCCCTGACCCGTACATGCACATCGGCGGCGACGAGAGCAACGGTAAAGAGTGGCTTGCCAATCCGCACATCGTTGCCTTCATGAAGGCTCACGGCTTCACCACTACCCAGCAGTTGCAGGCCTATTTCAACACCCGTGTCCAAAAGATCCTGTCCAGCTATCACAAGCGCATGGTGGGATGGGATGAGATCCTCAACCCCGCTTTGCCCAAGAACGCCGTCATTCAGGTCTGGCACGGCAATGAGTTCGTGATTCAAAGCGCCCAGCAGGGCCATCTCGAAATCTTCTCCCACCCCTACTATCTCGATCACATGTCCACCGCAGCCGAAATGTTCCTGGCCGATCCCGTGCCCGCCGATGCCGGCCTCACGCCCGCCGAGACCAAGCTGATCCTCGGTGGTGAAGTCTGCATGTGGGGCGAACAGATCTCCCCACAGACCATCGACTCCCGCATCTGGCCCCGCACCGCCGCCATTGCCGAGCGCCTCTGGTCCCCGGCCCCCGATCGCGACACCAACGACATGTATCGCCGCCTGGCTGTCGAGTCACTCCGTCTGGATGCCCGCGGACTCGACCACATCGCCGGCCCGGAGCGCGGCCTGCGCCAACTCGCCGGCACTGAAGACGACGGCCCGCTGGCGCTCTTCGCCGCGACCCTGCAACCAGTTGCTTTTTCAGAGCGATATGACGAGCAGCATACCGACCAGCTCACGCCGCTCGACCAACTGGTGGATTCGGTCCGGCCCGATCCTCCCCTCCGCCATCAGCTCGATCAGCTCGTGGACCAGGCGCTGCAGGGTGATGCAGCCGCCATCGCGCAACTGCGCTCCATCTTCCACTCGTGGGTCAAGGCCGCGCCGGCGCTCGATCAGCTCGCGGCGCACTCGCCCCGGCTGCAGCGTGCCTCCGGCCGCATCGCCGAATGGCCGGAGCTGGGCACCGCCGGCCTCCAGGCGCTCGATGTTCTAACCCACGCCCGCTCCGCTCCCGCCGACTGGCAGAATGCGCAGCAGGCACTCCTCAAACAAGCGGAACAACACGAAGAACTCGTCGACTTCGCAGTTCTGCCCGCACTCGAAAAACTGGTGGATGCTGCCGGCACGCCCCAAACTTCCCAGCCCCGCCCATAAACCGGGCCCGTGCTTTTTTCCGTATACGTTGTGCCCTCGCCGCGCATCTCACTAGGCAGAGAAGTGGGGGTGGCGCATGGAAGATCCCAGCCCAGAAACATTTGCGCGAGCCACCGCGGCAGAAAACGACCCTACTCCGATGCCTTCCGCGTTGCTGTTCTTCGCGCATCCTGATGATGAAACAATTGCCCTCGGGGGGCGGCTCGGCCGTTTCGGCAGCGCCCATCTGGTCCACGTCACAGACGGCGTTCCACACAACGAAGCGGTGGCTCACGCCCACGGTCTGAACTCTCTGGCGGAATATCGACAGGCGCGTTGGCAGGAACTGGACACCGTCCTGAATCTCGCCGGGATCCCCGCCATCAGCCGCGAGTGTCTCGAGGTGCCCGACCAGGAGACCAGCTACCAGCTCACCTGGCTCACCCGCCGGCTGCTCCTGCTATTACGCATCCATCAGCCGCAGGCAATCTTCACTCATCCCTTCGAGGGTGGCCATCCCGATCACGACGCCTGCGCCTTCGCCGCGCATCATGCCGTGGCCTTGCTCCGATTCCGCCACGAACAGGCTCCCCTCATCATCGAGGCCCCGTTCTACCACGCCCGCAGGCTCGGACAGGGTATGGAGACGGGAAGCTTTCTTTCCACCGATTCTCCCACGCGCCAGATAATCCGCCAGCTTTCCCCGCGGGAGCAGCGCAGCAAGCGCGCCCTGCTCGATTGCTTCGGTACGAAGCGCGACGTCCTGCGCTGTTTTTCCGTAGCCGAAGAGCGGTTCCGGCTTGCGCCTGCCTACGAGTTCCGGCTCCGGCCCAACTCCGGCGCCGTACTCTACGACAGCTTCGCCTGGGGTGTTAAATCGAGCGCCTTCTGCGAATTGGCCTGGGAGGCCGAGGATGCACTCGAAGAAGAGATGAAAGCTGCATGCTGCTGAAGATCCTCAGCGTTGCCTTTCCCTTTGCTCCAGTAAGCCCCCATGGGGTGGGAGGTGCCGGGCAGGTGCTCAGCCGCATCGACCGCGCGCTGGTGGCGGCCGGCCACACCTCAATCGTGGTCGCCTGCCAAGGATCGCAGACTGCCGGCGAATTGTTTCCCTTCCCGCTGCCGGAAAATGAAACTCTCTCCGAAGAAGATCGGCTCCAATCCATCAACTCCGTTCAATCAGCCATCGATCGCGCCCTGGCCGTGCACCGCGTGGATCTCATCCACCTGCACGGTTTCGATTTCCACGCGTACAGGCTTCCCGATGATCTGCCGCTTCTCATCTCGCTGCATCTACCGGTCGAGTGGTACCCGCCGCCGGTTTGGAGCCGGTACGCGGGCCGCGCGCTCTTCTGTTGCGCTTCCGCGGCCCAGCAGCGTTCCTTGCCTGCCGCCCTTCGCGACTGCGCCATCATTGGCAACGGAGTTCCACTGCCGCCCCTTGACAGTCGCTGGCCAAAAGGGGATTTCGCGCTGACCCTGGGCCGCATTTGCCCCGAAAAAAACGCCCACGAGGCTCTCGATGCGGGAACCCGCGCCGCAACCAGGGTGCTCGTCGGCGGCAGAGTCTTTCCCTTCCCCGAGCATCAGCAATATTTTCGCCATCTCATTGAGCCCCGCGTGCACTCAATTCCCCGGGGACACACCCAACATGCATTCCTCGGCAGTCTGCAGGAGCACCATAAGCAGGCGCTGCTCAGCCGCGCCAAATGCCTGCTCCACCCAACCCTCGCGCCGGAACCCAGCTCTATCGTCGCCATGGAAGCGCTGGCAGCGGGAACGCCGGTCATCGCCTATCGCTCCGGCGCCCTGCCGGAAATCATCGAAGACGGCGTCACCGGCTTTCTGGTTCGCAACGTGGACGAGATGGCCCAGGCCATTCGCCAGGTACATTTGCTTTCGCCCAGCGTCTGCCGCGCCGCTGCCCGGCGCCGCTTCTCCGCAGATCGCATGATCCATGGCTACTTCGATCTCTACAAAACCGTCGCGCAGCGGCAGCCGGTGGAGGCGCTCTGTGCCTAGCGGAGTCACCTGCCATCTCCTGCGCTCCACCCAGGAACTGCGCGCCGCCCTCCCGCGCTGGAGCGCGTTGTGGCGCAGCGATCCGGCGGCCACCCCCTTCCAGAGCCCGGAATGGCTGGCCCCGTGGTGGCGTCAGTTCGGTCAAAACTATCATCTGCGCGCCGTGGCCATTGCCCGCGATGACGCCTGGATCGGTTTCCTGCCTTTCTACCTCTATCACGAGCCGTACACCGGCGAGCGCCAGCTTCTGCAGCTGGGCGTCTCCACCTCCGATTACCTGGATGGCTTGTTTGCCCCGGCCTGCACGGCCTCGCAGATCGAAGACGCGCTGGACCTGCTGCTGCGCGATTCGGGTTGGGATGTCTTTTACGCCTCCCAGCTG
This sequence comes from uncultured Acidobacteriaceae bacterium, assembly GCA_963725975.1. GTDB lineage: Bacteria > Acidobacteriota > Terriglobia > Terriglobales > Acidobacteriaceae > Telmatobacter. The sequence continues at coordinate 27,293 of CAVSBA010000008.1, forward strand.
CCTCCGCGCTCGCGCCTCTTGCAAACCGTGCAACAGAGGAACCAGGGATGCGTTCGCCGCTTCGAGGGCGAGAGCTGCTCCCGCATGCGCGCCGTGAGCATGGCCGGCCTGCCCGCCAAAATTCGCCGCAACGTGATGTACTATCGCGATCGCGCCATGTGTCAAGGCAAGCTGGAGCTGCAGATTGCCGGCTCCAGCAATTGGGCTGAGGCCTTCGGCGCGCTGCGCCGCCTGCACACTGAGGGCTGGCTCGAAGGCGGCGAAACCGGCGTCCTTGCCGATGAACGCACTCTCGAATGGCACCGCGAGTCTCTGCCCCTTTTGGAGCGAAGCGGCATGTTGCGCCTCTGTTCGCTGCGCCTGGACGGAGAGTTCATCGCCGTCCTTTACGCCCTCGTCGATCCTCCCTGGCGGCCCATGCGCACCCAGTACATTTATCTCACCGGATATTCCACCCGCCATGCAGCGCTTCGCCCCGGCACCTTGTCCATGGCGCTGGCTACGGAACACGCCGCCGACGAAGGTGTCGCCGTCATCGACATGCTGCGCGGCCACGACCCTTATCAGCAACTCTGGCACATGGAATGCCGCGACACCCTAGGCTTTGCATTGGAGAGCGCCGCCAACGAAGCATCGAACATGAAAAAGGCGGCGTAAACCCCCGCAGCCTTTTCATTGAATAACCAACAACCTTCCCAACCTTCCCTGCGCGATCCACGCCGTTGGCGCCCCCATTGCCTCCACGGATGCCCAGGTTTCCCGCATTTCGGGCTGCACTGCAGAAGCCGCCCGACCGTTCCGTCAGAGCTCACCCGACAACCCCCGCCATGAGTTCCGCCCCGGTATTCCACCGGCTGCATTCCCTGCATCCCACACCACAGTTCGCACCCCGTGCGACAATGGAGTTAGCCGCAATGACTACCACCTCTTCTGGAGTCGTTCCCGAGCCTGTTCACGTGACTCCGCAGTTGCTTGCTCAGCACAGCATCACTGCGGACGAGTACCAGCGCATCCTTACTGCACTGGGTCGCGTGCCCTCGCTCACTGAGCTGGGTATCTACAGCGTCATGTGGAGCGAACACTGCTCCTACAAATCGAGCCGCGTGCACCTCAAGCGCCTGCCCACCAAAAGCGAGCGCGTGGTGCAGGGGCCCGGCGAAAATGCCGGCATCATCGATGTGGGCGATGGCTGGGCCTGCGCCTTCAAAATCGAGTCGCATAACCACCCCAGCTACATCGAGCCGTTCCAGGGAGCAGCCACCGGCGTCGGCGGCATCCTGCGCGATATCTTCACCATGGGCGCGCGCCCGCTGGCCGTCATGGACTCGCTGCGCTTCGGCGCAATTGCCGAAACCCCCGGCTTGAGCACGGAAGAGCGCAGGCTCACCCATCGCAACCATGCCATCGTTGAAGGCGTAGTCAGCGGCATCGCCGGCTACGGCAACTGTTTCGGCGTTCCCAACCTGGGCGGTGAAACCAAGTTCGACCCCTGCTACAGCGGCAACCCGCTGGTCAACGCCTTCGCCCTCGGCCTGGTGCGCAAAGACGAAATCTTCTACGGCAAGGCCAGCGGCTCCGGCAACCCCGTCATCTATGTAGGCGCCAAAACCGGCCGCGACGGCATTCACGGCGCCACCATGGCCAGCGAAGAATTCAAAGAAGGCTCTGAGCAAAAGCGCCCCAACGTGCAGGTCGGCGATCCGTTCATGGAAAAACTGCTGCTCGAAGCCTGCCTCGAAGCCATGAAAACCGGCGCCATCGTCGGCATTCAGGACATGGGCGCAGCCGGCCTCACCTGTTCCACCTGCGAGATGGGCGGGCGCGGCGGCGTCGGCCTCGACGTCGAGCTCGACCTCGTCCCGCAGCGCGAAACCGGCATGAGCGCTTACGAAATCATGCTCTCCGAAAGCCAGGAGCGCATGTTGCTCGTCGCCGAAAAAGGCCGCGAAGACGAAGTGCTGCGCGTCTTCGCCAAATGGGGTCTTGACGCTGTCATCGTGGGCGCCGTCAAGCCTGAGTCGCGCCTGCGCATTCGCCATCACGGCGTGCTCGTCGCCGACATTCCCAATGAGTCCCTCACCGACGATGCGCCGCTATACCACCGCCCAGTCGGCCACTGGAATTCGCCTTACCCGCCCGTGCCCACCCCCAAAGTCGGTGCCCGGCTCAGTACGCAGCGCGACTTCAACGCCGATCTCAAAAAACTTCTCGGCTCTGAAAACGTCTGCTCCAAGCGCTGGATCCATCAGCAGTACGATTCCATGGTGCAGACCAACACCGTGCAAGGGCCCGGCGGCGAAGCCGGCGTCATGCGCATCAAGGGCACCGGTACCGCGGGCCACGAGCGCGGCCTGGCCATGGCCCTCGACGGCAATAGCCGCTGGTGCGCGCTCGATCCCCGGCTGGGCGCCATGCACGCCGTCGCCGAAGCCTCGCGCAAAGTCGCCTGCACCGGCGCTACGCCCGTGGCCGCCACCAACTGCCTCAACTTCGGCAATCCCGAGAAACCGGAGATCATGGCCCAGCTCTCCGCAGCCATCGACGGTATTGCCGAGGCCTGCTCCGCCCTCGGAACCCCCATCACCGGAGGCAACGTTTCGCTGTACAACGAAACCCGCGGCCAGGGCATTGACCCCACGCCGGTGCTGGGCATCGTGGGCATTCTCGATGACGTCACCACAGCCGTGGCCGCCGGCTTTCAGCAGGCCGGCGACGCCATCGTCCTGCTCTGGCCCATTCCCCGCGAAATTCCCGATCCAAATCTCGTGGTGCCGCCCCCGCATGGCCATATGCCCGGACACGAAAGCTTTGTCCCCGGAGTCCTCGGCGATCTGCCCGATATCGTCCCCGACACCCTCGATTCGGAAGAAACCGCGGAAGAGATAATCGCCTTCGGCTCTTCGGAATATGCGCACTCCGTGCTCGGCGGCACCTGGGGCGCGCCGCCGCCGCTCTCGCTTCAGGCCGAGGCCGATCTGCAGCGTCTTCTCGCCCTGCTGGCCACCCGCGGGCTGGTCCACTCCGCGCGCGATATCTCCGACGGCGGCATCGCCGTCGCGCTCGCGCAAGCCGCATTCCCAAACAACATCGGCGCTCGCGTCGAACAGGACCCCTCGCTCATGGCCCATCCCCTCTTCGGCCTCTTCGCCGAACCCGCTTCCACCGTCATCGTCACCGCCGCTCCGGAAGATTTCGAAGAGATTGAAAGATTAGCCACCGAAAACAACATCTTCGCCGCCACCATCGGCGCCACCGGCGGCAGCCGCATCGAGATCACCGTCGATCGCGACCTGTTCCTCTCCGCCCCGCTTGACGAGTTGCGCCGGCCCTGGGCCACCGCGCTCGAGTCGCACCTGCACGGCGAGGTCCCCGCATGACTCCGCTCCTTTATCAGGGCGTCGAAGGAGTGCCCGACCTCTCCGCCTCATTACGTCCTCCTCACGGGAACTGTCATCCTGAGCGAGCGCAGCGAGTCGAAGGACCTGCTTCTGCGGAGCTGGCATCACCCAAAAATCTCCCTGCCCCATCCTTGTGTGTTGCATCTGGCGTAAGGGTGGAAGGCCACGGACCTGGGTTCACCAATCACGAACCACGACTCGCGATCCGCGATCCCGCCGACGCCGACACCCTCCACGAAGAGTGCGGCGTCATGGCCATCTATGGCCATCCCGATGCCGCCCGCGAAGCCTACCTGGGCCTCTACGCCCTGCAGCATCGCGGCCAGGAATCGGCCGGCATCGCCACCGCCGACGGACACCGCCTGGCCAACATCAAGGGCATGGGCCTGGTTTCGGAGATCTTCACCGACGACGTACTCGCCAAGCTCCCCGGCACCATGGCCATCGGCCACACCCGCTACTCCACCACCGGCGACTCGGCGCTGCTCAACGCCCAGCCCATTCGCGTGGAATCCACCAAGGGTCTCATCGCCATTGCTCACAATGGCAACCTGGTGAACCTCGGCAACCTGCGCGCGAAGCTGGAACGCGACGGCGCCTACTTCCAAACCACCTCAGACTCTGAAATCATCGTCCAGCTCATCGCGCACTCCCACGCCGGATCGCTCGTTGACGCCATCGCCGACTCGCTCTCCCAAGTCGACGGCGCATTCTCCATCGTCATGATGACTCGCGACCGCATCTTTGCCGCCCGCGATCCACGCGGCTTCCGCCCGCTTTCCATGGGCCGCATCAAAAATCCTGGCGGACCGGACACCGTCATCTTCGCTTCCGAGACCTGCGCCTTCGACCTGCTGCGCGCCGAATACGTGCGCGATGTGCAGCCCGGCGAACTGGTCATGGTCACTGAAGACGGCGTCACCAGCCGCCAGTTCGCCAGCGGCGTTGAGCAAGCTAGCTGCATCTTCGAGCACGTTTACTTTTCGCGCCCCGACTCGCGCGTCTACGGCCGCTGGGTGCAGGAGTCGCGCGACCGCATGGGCCGTCAGCTCGCCCGCGAGTCCGGCGTTCCCGCCGATGTCGTCGTGCCCGTGCCCGACTCCGGCGTCACCGCCGCGCTCGGCTACGCAGAAGAATCCGGCATCCGCTTTCGCCTCGGGCTCATCCGCAACCATTACGTGGGCCGCACCTTCATAGCGCCCGAGCAGCGCGTGCGCGACTTCGGCGTGCGCCTCAAGCTCAACCCCGTGCACAACCTGCTCGAAGGCAAGCGCGTCATCCTCATTGACGATTCCATCATCCGCGGCACCACAAGCAGAAAAATTGTTCGCATGGTGCGCGGCGCCGGCGCCAAAGAAGTCCACCTGCGCATCAGTTGTCCGCCCACCGTCTCGCCCTGCTTCTACGGCGTCGACACCCCGTCCAAGCGCGACCTGATCGCGGCCAACCAGTCCGTTGAGCAGATTCGCCAGTTCATCGAAGCCGATTCCCTCGCCTACCTCTCGCTCGAAGGCCTGCTGGCAAGCTGCGACGGCGGCGAAGGCAACAAGTACTGCGTAGCCTGTTACACCGGCAAGTACCCCACGCCGTGGATCGATGTAGACGAAATCCTCCCCGCCGCCGCCGCGCTGTAAATACAGGGAACGTGGCAACGAACTGAGAAAAATAGCGTTCTGCAATTGATCTTTTTTCGAAGGCCCGGAAGACTCTGCCAACCCCTCAAAAATAGGATTTACACAGCCTGTTGCGGGTGTATGCTCCATCCGTGCCTATGCGCCCTGCCCGTGCGCTGGGCGCGAAAATCCCCATGACAAGGAGGTAAACCTATGCCAGCAACGTTGGCCACAGCAGAGAGCAGGAATTTCAATGCGCCGGCAGAAGTCAGGCCATTCGAAAAAGGGAAGGTCGAACTCGTTCACCTGGGCGGAGCAACGGTTGCGCGCGCCACTTTTCAGCCCGGATGGAAGTGGTCTACCTGCGTGAAACCGGTTGCCAGGACAAGCAGCTGTCAAACCGCGCACTTCGGCTATCAGCTTTCAGGCACGATGGTGGTGCGCATGGATGACGGAACAGAAATTACCACCCGGGCCGGAGATGTGGTGAACATTCCGCCAGGCCACGACGGCTGGGTAGTCGGCAATGAACCGGCGCAGTTCCTGGATTTTCAGGGCATGATCGACTACGCAAGGAAATAACTCTTCCAGCGTCGCGTCCCTGAGCTGCTCTGCCGGCTGCCCCACCCTCTTTTCATAAGTCCATCGTGAAAAGGGTGGGCAGCTGGTAGCTGCTTCGACTCACTTCGCAAACTCCGCTACTGCGCCTCTACATGCACAATTCGAAGCTCCGGATACGCCCCGTCCCAGTCCTGGGTCAGCGTATCGAAGATGAGGCGGAAATCCTGCCCGTCGCCGGGCTTGAGCGGCGCAGCCGAAATCGGTTCTACGTCGATATAAGGATCGCGCATGCTGATAAACTTCATCGGCTGCGTCTCGTTCTGCGCCACTTCGTGGGCCGCGTCGCGGAACAACGTCTGCACGGTGATTCCCGTGACCGTCTTGCTGCCCTGATTTACGATGTGCCCGTCCACATAGGTCACCTGCCCGCCGGCCAGGTTCGAGGACTGGCTCATCACCACATTCGAAATCACCAGGCTGGCCGCGTATGCATCCGGGGGGGCCGTAATCGGCGTGACCGTTGGCCCGCTCTTCCCGCGGCCGAGAATCAGCACTGCAACCACCACCACCGCAGTCACCACACCCGCGGCCACTGCGAGCGGCATCCAGTGGCGCTCCGGTGGCGCATCGGGAGGAAGAAGTTGTGGACCTGTGCTCACGCTAGGCTGCCTTGCTGCTTCTCGAGCTTACTGCTTTTCGAGATCAATCGTCTCATACTCGTGCCGCGCAATGCCCGCCCGTATCTGCGCCGGCGTCCAGCCCAGCTTTGTCTTTTCGTACGCGTAGAAACCCTCCTGCGCGCACGTCGAGCACTCGGTGCCGTGCAGTCCCTCAAAACAGCTGCGTAGGCTGGTGTGCCCCAGCGCCCGATCGCACCGGCAATTGCAAGGCAGCTGGTAAACCACGCTGCTCACCTTGGCTACCTTCTGGTAAACGTGCACCTGCCAGGGATATCGGAAGTTATCCCCTGTCAATTTTGAGCCGGAAAGTATGGGAGGCAGCGCGCTCACCCTGAGCGGCGCGGAAGGATGATAGGCCGGCACATCGTCAGCGGGATTCGACCACTGCGCATAGCTGGCCACCGTGAATGCGCATACCATCAGCGCCAGCAGCCAGCGCTGCTTTATCAGCTTGTTCATGGGAAACTCTCCAGCTCCGATTTTACCCGAGTCTCTGCTGCAAAGGATGGAGGGGATGGAGAGATAGGCAGGATGGGAAACCCGGGAACCTCGGGAACACTGTCCGATTTTCGGACATCGCCGCCTCGTCTCCGGCGCAAAAAAAAAGCGGCACGAACGGTAAAGCTGTTCGTGCCGGGAGGCCAGTGACGCAAACTACTCCCGGTTGGAGGGAATTCTGCTCACCCTCACAACCGGAATAAATACACAATAGCATAGCTAGAGGAAAAAGCAAATACAAAATTCAAAATTTCTGGCAGATCGAGCGATTTCCCCGGCCTGGCATCTCTTCCATATCCGGAACGACTCGGGGTGACCGATGAACCCCGTCCCGATGACCTTGTTAAGCCATTCAATCTAATATTATTATTGGAATCTGTAGCGAATAGTGGAACAGAGCGCCCGCTTCGGTCATCCAGCAATCTTCAGCCCGGGCACATCTCGGTAAGCAGACTTAATTACCATATTGTGGAACTATTTCCCCGCGCAAAGACCTCTACCGCAAAATACAGATTTCTGGAGGCGTAGGCTGCACGCCCGCATGCGGGGGAACGTTTCGTTACTCCGATATGGCCCTGTCCGCATGACCTGCCAGCTCGAAGTCCTTTGTCGTCAGGCCACCGGCGTCATGCGTGAACAGGCTCAAGCGCACCCGGTTGTACCGAATATCGATGTCGGGATGATGTCCGGCCTGCTCCGCCAGTTCGCCCACCCGGTTCACGAATGCCAGCGAGCCGCGGAAGGTCTCAAACTGGAAGGTCTTCACCAACTGGCCATCTTCGATCAGCCAGCCATTGAGCTTGCTCAAATGCGCCTGGGCCTCTTCGGCCGATAATGCCAGCATAAGCCTCGCTCCTTAACCCAGCTTCCTGGGTGCGCGCCCGCTCGCCCGGGCAGCCGCGACGCCGCCTGGGCCCTCGCGGTCCACGCTGACCCCACTTTACTGCGGAATCACCGGCGGTGCCATGTCCAATGTGGAGAAGCGCTTGCTCTGCCCGCTGATCTCTGCCCGCAACTCCTGCCACAGCTCATTGGGGATCTTCAGAAATACCTCGACCACGGCCGGGTCGAACTGCGTTCCTGAACAGCGCAGAATCTCCTCGCGCGCCGCATCGAAGCTGCGCGCCTTGCGGTAAGGCCGTTCGCTGGTGATGGCGTCCAGAGTGTCGGCCACCGCGAATATGCGCGCGCCCACCGGAATCTCACGCCCGCGCAAGCTGCTGGGATAGCCGCTCCCGTCGTAGTGCTCCTGGTGGCAGAACACAATCTCCGCCGCGCCCGCCAGAAAAGGTATCTTGCGCAGCATGTGGTAACCGCGCGCACAGTGCTCGCGCATTACGTCCTGCTCTCCCGGCGTGAGCTTACCCGGCTTCCGCAAAATCTCGTCGGGAATCGCCATCTTCCCGATGTCGTGCAGAAACGCCCCGCGCGCAATCACCTTGATGTCCGCCGGTGGAACGCCCATGGCGCGTGCCAGCGCGATGGTATATGCGGTCACGCGCTTGGAGTGGCCCTCCGTCTCAGAGTCCTTCAAATCCAGCGCGTCCCCCAGCGCTTCCAGCGTCACATCGTAGGAGTGTTCCAGATCCTCCATGGCGTGGCGCAGCATGTCCGTCCGCGCCCGCACCATATGCTCCAGGCTCTGCTGGTAGTTCTGGCTCTCCTCCAGCACCTGGCGATGCTCCAGGGCGCGTTCCACGGTGTTGATCAGGTGTTCGCGCTCGAAAGGCTTGAGCAGGTAGTCGTAGGCGCCGCGGCGCATGGCGTCGATGGCCACGCTGATGTCATGAATCGCCGTCACCATCACCACCGGCAGATTGGGATGCTGGCCGTGCACGCTCTCCAGCAGCGCGATGCCGTTTACGTCCTGCATCACGATGTCGGTGAGAATGACGTCGTAGCTTTCCTTCTCGACAGCCGCCAGCGCTTCCCGTCCGCTGGCCACCATCTTCGCCGTGTAGCCGTGCCGCTCCAGCGTCGTCCGCATCATGGAACGCACGTGCAATTCGTCGTCGACCACCAGAACGCGCGCCGTTCTGCTTGCATCTCCGCCCAAGCCCATTGCGCCCTCTAACCGAGACGGCTTAACCGGCTCCCACAATCCCGGTCCTGCCAGGCTGAACCCCAATCCAAGTCCTCCGTTGCCGCCCGCAATCGCGGCAACCGCCTACATCGGCACACCCGCTCAATTTCTTCACTGCCTTAGAAATGCGCAGTGGCGCAAGGCCGGGCTCACGGTGAATGTAGCATCGGCGGAGCAGCCGTCTCAATGGCCCGGACCTCTTACCAGTCATCACTCTAAGGTTGTATCAACCTTACAACGCGCACCAAACAATGACCTTCGCTTGCAGAAGCCGCCAATCTCACCAAGGCTACTCTCTTTTTTCGCCCCTGGCGCGCCGCGCGTCGGCCCAGCCTTCTTTGGTTACCTGCCGCCCGCGTCCCACCGCCAGTGCACCCGCCGGAACATCCTTGGTGATACACGACCCGGCTCCCACATAGGCGCCATCCCCCACCGCAACCGGCGCCACCAGCGTAGAATCGCTGCCCACAAACGCATTCCTGCCGATCAGCGTGCGGTGCTTATTCACGCCGTCGTAGTTGCAGGTAATGGTTCCGGCACCGATATTCGTTCCCTCGCCAATTTCCGCGTCGCCAAGGTAAGTCAGGTGGCCGGCCTTGGCGCCTTTGCCCAACCGCGCCTTCTTGGTCTCCACAAAATTGCCCACGTGCGCCTCCGGTCCAATCTCCGATCCCGGCCGCAAGTGGGCAAAGGGCCCGATGCGCGCCCCGTCTGCCACCGTGCTTTCGGTCAGAATGCACGCCTGACGTACCAGCACATCGTTGCCCAGCGTGCAATCTTCAATCACCGTGTAGGAACGGATGGTCGAGTCGGCGCCGATCTTCGTCCGCCCCCGCAACTGCACAAAAGGCTCGATCACCGTATCCGCGGCAATCTCCACATCGGCCTCAATGACGCAGGTCTCCGGCTTGAAGATCGTCACCCCCTCGGCCATCAGCTTTGCCGTCTTCGCGGCGTTCAGTTGCGCATCCAGCGCCATCATCTCCGCGATGGTGTTCGCGCCCAGAATTTCGTTGGCGTCTTCGGCCTCAAGGGCCACCACCCGCTCGCCGGCCGCGCTCAAAATTCCGGCCATGTCCGTTAAATACAGTTCGCGGTGCGCGTTCTCCGCAGTCAGCTTGTCCAGATTCTTGAGCAGCGGCGCCGTGCGAAATGCGTACATCCCCGCGTTGACCTCGCCAATCTTTTCCTGCCCCGGCGTTAACGACTTCTGCTCGACGATAGCCTCAACCTCGGCGCTGTCCGGCGCTTTGCGAATCACCCGCCCGTAGCCATAGGAATGTTCCGGCACCGCCGAGAGCAGCGTCATGGCCGCGCCCTGTTGCCCGTGAAAACGCGCCAGCCGCTCAATCGTTTCCGCTCGCACCAGCGGCGCATCGCCGGAGAGCACCAGCACATTTTCGTACCCCTCAATTGCCTGCCGCGCCGACTGAATGGCGTGCCCCGTGCCGCGCTGCTCCTTCTGCTCCACAAACTGCACGCCGGTGGAGGCAACGGCTGCGCGAACGCGCTCCGCTTCGTGCCCCACGACGGCAAAAATGTGCTGCGGCGCCACCACTTTGCTAGCCGCTGCAATCACGTGCGCCAACAGCGGCTTGCCGCCAATCTGGTGCAGCACCTTCGGCCGTTTCGACTTCAACCGCGTTCCCTTGCCCGCGGCCATGATCACCACGGCCAGACTGGCGCTGCCTGTCTTCTGCTCTTCGCTCATTCCTGTTTCTCCGCCATCGCATCGCGCAGCCGCCTTCGCTGACTTTCAGGCCCGAAGATGCGGCCGGTGAGTTGGCCTGAAATTCATATCAACGAACCTGAGCCGATGGCATCTTCTTCAAAGCTAGTGCCCGGCCCGCCGGGCGTCAAACTTCAGCCCTCCGGCTGCCGCCGGTCGGCCTCACTATAATTGAGCCCAACGATGAACGCGCTAACAATGAACGCGCTAACAGAGAACGCGATCACTCAGACTCGTTCTGCGATTGGCTGCAAGCGGCGGCTTTCGCAGGCAATGCTTTTCGTGCTACTGGCGCTGGCCGGTGGCGGCGTTAGCGTAGCCGCTGCTCCGCAAGCGCCGATTGACTCGCCCACTCTGGTCACCATTGCGCAATTCGAGCAGTTCCTCTCCGCCAACCCGCATCCCAAGGATGCCAAATTCGCGGCGCAACTGGCTGGCTTCAAGCTGACGGAGCGGGTGGGAAGCGCACGCCTGGCGCACTGGCTGCAGCAGTTTCCCGGGCGCAGCACGCAAAGAGCCCTGACCGCGCTGGCCGATTTTGCTGCTTTTGAAGAGGCGCCCGCGGCCGACCGGCCCAACGAACCTGCACCGGACCTGGAGACACAGCGGCAGATTTTTGCGCGCGCGGTAGATTACGTGGCCCAGATTCGTCCCACGCTGCCCAACTTTTCAGCCCTGCGCTCAACCGCGCGTTTTGAGATCGCCACCCGCGATCAGATCAGCGGCCAAAAGTACGCAACCCTGCTGTTCAGCCAGGTCACGGAGAATTCGTCCTACGAGCCACTGGGCCGCATCGATCCCGGCGGCGACCAGTGGCTCTTCTTTACCGCCTCGTCGGCTTCGCCCGTTACCTATCGCAATGGCCACGAAGTCGCCGAAGGCCTCAATGCGCAGCCACCCGCCAGTAGCTACCAGGCCCAGCTCAGCACCATCGGCGAATTCGGGCCCATTCTTACCGTCGTGCTGCGAGACGCAATCCACGGCAAACTGGCATGGAGCCATTGGGAATCGGGCGCCGATAAGCCTCTCGCCGTGTTTCGCTACTCGGTCCCCGCAAGCCAGTCGAATTATTCCGTGTTCGATAACTCCACCACCCAGCCATCATTCCCCGCCTATCACGGCGAGATCGCCGTCGATCCCATCACCGGCGCCATCCTGCGCCTCGTGCTGTCCGCAGACACCAGCTCTACAGGTATGTCGGAATCGGGCATCGTCGTGGATTACGGACCGGTCGAGATTGCCGGAAGAAGTTACACCTGTCCGCTGCGCAGCATCGCCTTATCGCGCGCCTCACCTGCACCCGTCGATGGCCGCGCTCAACCCCCGTTGACCCTTCTGAACGATGTCACGTTCACCAAGTATCACCTCTTCCGCAGCGAGATGCGCATCCTGCCCTAGAACTGGTGGCAGAACTGGTTTTGTAAATGGTGCTTTGAAAGGGCACGGCTTTAGCCGTGCCGCAGAAGACCGATAAACAGCGGGCTTTACACGCTGCGGAAAAACCCAGTGCGATGGTTTTGTAACAAGGGCACGGCTTCATAGGCTGCGGAAAACTTTGCGGACCATCGGATTTGAAAGGGCACGACTTCAGTCGTGCCAATCAAGTCAGCAAAATTGATCGGCTTTAGCCGCTGAGGGATGCTTTTGTAACCGTTCACCCACATCCTGTGCGATGAGTTTTGTAACAAGGCACGGCTTCATAGGCTGCGGAAAACTTTGCGGACCATCGGATTTGAAAGGGCACGACTTCAGTCGTGCCAATCAAGCCAGCAAAATTGATCGGCTTTAGCCGCTGAGGGATGCTTTTGTAACCGTTCACCCACATCCTGTGCGATGAGTTTTGTAACAAGGCACGGCTTCATAGGCTGCGGAAAACTTTGCGGACCATCGGATTTGAAAGGGCACGACTTCAGTCGTGCCAATCAAGCCAGCAACATTGATCGGCTTTAGCCGCTGAGGGATGCTTTTGTAACCGTTCACCCAGACCCTGTGCGATGAGTTTTGTAATAAGGGCACGGCTTCAGCCGGGCCACTAAAGTCTGCAAAACGAACAAGGGCTTTAGCCCCTGCTGCACCCGCCTTCGCACCATTGCCTGATGGGGGGAGTTTTCCCGCAGCCTCTTTAACCCCGGGCCCTCAGGCAGGCCGAATCCATTGATGCAGCCAGCGGTGCAGCGCCGTTAGCGCCGGCCCATCCTACATAAACAAAATCCGCATCGGCGTCTGCGCCGGAGAATTCTTTGCGGTCGTGCCCAGCTCCCCGGTCACCGGGTTGCGCTTGATCACGCTGATCCAGTTGGAATCCTGGTTGGCCACCAGCATCCAATGCTCGCTGGGATCGAGCACGAAATTCCGCGGCGTCTTCCCGCCGCAGGTCGAACGCACCATTGGCGTAATCATGCCCGTCTCCGGGTTGGCACGGAACGCGTAGAGAAAATTGTCTCCGCGGTTGGCAAAATAAACAAAACGCCCGTCGCGCGTAATCACCGTATCGCAGCCCGTCGAAACCGGCGTAGCCGGAGCATTGGGCGGCAGCAGCTCGATGCGCTTCAGCAGCGTGAAGTTCCCATTATCCTTATGCCAGTCCAGCACATCGACCGTGGAAACAATCTCGTTCATGCAGTAAGCCGTCCGGCCGTTGGGATGGAAATGCAGGGTGCGCGGCCCCGAGCCCGGCGCGCCCCGATACTCGCCCGCCGCTGTCATCTGCGCCGTGGCCGGATCGGGCCGGTAGATATGAATGCAATCGCCGCCCAGGTCGTTGATATAGGCAAAACGGTTGTCGGGCGAGAACGACGTGAAGTGCGCATGCGCCGTGGGCTGCCGCGTGGAGTTGGGCCCGTGATACGTATAGTGCTGCTTCCACACCGCCTCGCTCAGTTTGCCGTCCGTGATGCGAAAACTGGCCGCGCTGCCACCGCCGTAGTCTGCCGACAAAAGCATGCGCCCGGTGTGGTCGGCGGCCACCTGGCAGGTGCCAATGCCGGCCGAGTTGCGCGCCGACAAAAGCTCCAGCTTGCCCTCGCGCACCCGATAGCTCGCCACTTCCCCCGTGGGCTTGCCATTGAACTGGTCAACCTCCGAGGCCGAGTAGAGAAATTCGTGCCCACGCGCGAAGGTAACCCAATCCACCTTGGGGGTCTTGGACGCTATGCCTGCAGGCGAAAGCTCGGCCGTCGCCGGGTCCCAGTCGTACGCCAGAATGCCGTCGGGCGCGCTGGAAGCGACAAAAACGCGGGTGCGTTGCGAGGACGATTGTCCGGAAGAAATACCGGCAGCGGAAGCGATTGCGGCGGCGGAACCCATCACGAGAACCTCACGCCGAGTTAGATGTTTCATAGCGGGATAATTGTCGCCGATGAGGCCATCGACGCGCCAGTGCCCCCGCTTCCACGCGGAGTCATGCAACTCGTTTTGCCGTCACCCGCCAAAGAACATGGCCCTTCCACATCAACAATCCCGTAAGCACCATCAACGGAAAGAAAATATATCGGGTTGGCGGCGCGTAGAGCGGGAGCTTGTCAAAGGGACTGTAGATGTACCCGTAGATGGGCACAGTGACGATGAGGTGAATCCAACGAAAAAGCGAATGCATAGGAATCCTTGCTTTCATGATCGCGCCTCCTTTCGGTCGCTGCCTTATTCCAATCCCGCAACCACGGCTTCCAGGCCGCCGACGAACTTCTGCCAGCCGTATTTCGCGCCCTTGTAGTTGGCCTCCTGGTCAGCACGGAAGCCGGCCTGCTCCATGCGCAGATGGGTCCCCCCATCGGTCGGTGTCAGCGTAAACGTAACCACGCTTTCCAACCCTAAAGCTCCCCATGTATAGGAAAGCGTCCTGGGGCGGTCCACAGCCATCACTTTGCACTCGATGACTCCGTCCCAGTAGGGCATCGGATCCATGCGCAAGTTGAACGCGTGCCCCGCCACCGGCTGAAAGTCGTTCTTCATCAGCCACTGCTCAATCAACGCGCTCTCTGTAAGTGCCCGCCACACTTTCTCCGGCGAGTAGGGAAATTCCTTTTCCACGATCACGGAACGTGTGGAAGCATCGGGAATCGTCATTTTTCGATCCTTTCTTGAATGTCGTCGAGCTTTTCGAGCACCTCGCCAAGGCGATCGAACCGGCTTTGCCAGAAGGCGCCATAGCTGCCAATCCAGTCCACAAGCGGTGCCAGGGACTCCGGTCTGGCATGGTAATGGGTTTCGCGTCCCTGGCGGCGATTGCGAACCAGCCGGGCGCGCTTCAGAGCGGAAAGATGCTTGGAAACCATCGGCTGAGACACACCCGCGCGCTCGGTCAGAGCGTGCACGGTCTGTTCGCCATCCCGGGTCAGCCGCTCGAAGATGGCGCGGCGAGTGGGATCGGCGAGAGCGCTGAAAAGTTTGTCCGCGGCAGCCGGCATTTCAAAACCATAACCGTATGGTTATCGATTGTCAAGCCTGAAACTGACAGCCACCCCGTCTTCAAGACCTGGAGCTTCCCGCCCCCCGCTCGCCATCCGGCGCCCTCAACCAGCCGCTCCGCTACACTGATCCCGGAAGCCCACGTGTCCCATTTCATCAGCTTCGTCCGCATCCCGGCGCTGGCCATTCGCCAGCGCCTGCGCCCGCTGCCGCGCATCGGCCTGCTCCATGAGGACGCGCTCGCCCTGCGCGTCTGGCCCAACGACATCGATTTCAACTTCCACATGAACAACGCCTGCTACCTGAGCGCCATGGACTATGGCCGCATGCACCTGCTGGCCCGCGTTGGTTTGCTCGAACCCATTCTGCGCTCGCGCTGGCAGCCGCTGGTAGGCGCCGTCTGGGTCACCTACCGCCGCTCCCTCCCCGCCTTCGCGCGCTTCACCCTCACCTCGCGCCTGGTCTGCTGGGACGAGCGCTGGTTCTACATCGAACAGATCTTCACCAGCCCCAACATCGAAGGTCCCGTCGCCATCGGCTGGGTCAAGGGCGCCCTGCGCGGCCCAGAGGGCACTCTTAACCCTCAGCAAATTATCGACGGCATCGCTCCCGGCCTGCCCAGCCCGCCCATCCCTGACACCATCGCCGCATGGAACGAGCTCACGCGCGAAAAGCTGCAAAACAGCTAGAACTGGTTGCATAACCAGAGCTGGTTGCATAAATGATGTTTTGAAAGGGCACGGCTTTCAGCCGTGCCGCAGAAGTCCGATAAACAGCGGGCTTCAGCCCCCGAGGGAGGTTCTCAGGCAGGCCGAATCCATTTATGCAACCAGTGAACTGTAAAAATCAGGCAGGTTCCGCGCGGAGACCCTCGATAGGCCGCCGAAAAACTGCGCGCTTTAAGCTGCTTCTAAATCAGCTCCACGCCCCACAAATCGTGCAGGTGCACCACGCCTTCCACGCGCTGCTCCCCATCCACAACCACCAGCGAAGTAATCTTCCGCTCTTCCAACATGGCCAGCGCCCTGGCCGCCAGCTCCTCCGCGCCAATCGTCCGCGGGTGCGGATTCATGGCCTCGCCGGCCGTGCGGCTCAAAGCCGCGCCGCCTTCCCGCTCCAGGAGCCTGCGCAAATCTCCATCGGAGATAACCCCGCGCAAGCGGCCTTCCTGCTGCACCGTCGTCATGCCCAGCTTCTTCGACGACATTTCGAAGATCACATCCGCCATCCGCGTCCCGGGCCCCACCACCGGTATCGCCTCGCCCGTGTGCATCAACTCGCGCACCCGGGCCAACTGTTTGCCCAGCTTGCCGCCCGGATGCAGCTCCGCAAAATCCTCCGCGCGAAAGCCCTTCTTCAGGCTCACCGCCACGGCCAGCGCATCGCCCAGCGCCAGCATGGAGGTGGTTGAAGCCGTGGGCGCCAAGTTCAGTCCGCAGGCCTCGCGCTCCACGCTGCAATCCAGTGCCACATCGCTGGCCTCGGCCAGCGTCGAACGCATATTGCAGCAGAAACTGATGAGCGCATCGCCCTTGCGCTTGAGCGTGGCCAGCAGACGCAGAATCTCCTCCGTCTCGCCGCTGGCCGAGAGCGCCACTACCAGATCGCCGGCCATCAATACGCCCAGGTCGCCGTGCACCGCCTCGGCCGGGTGCAGAAACAGCGCCGGCGAGCCGGTTGAGCTGAGCGTGGCCGCAATCTTCTGCGCAATAATCCCGCTCTTGCCCATCCCCGTTACCACCACGCGCCCATGCGTCTCCCCGCAGCGCAGCACCAGCTCCACCGCCCGCTCAAAATCCGCGCCCATGGCGCCGTCCAGCCGCGCCGCAAGGCACTCCAGCGCTGCCGCCTCCGTCCGCACCAGATCGCCCGGCCGCAACGCCGCCCCTTCGCTTTCCCTCGATTCAGGCTGCTTCATCGGTTTTTGATGGTAACAGCTTTGCCGCACGCCCTCTTCTGCGAAACCGCAAACTTGCGAGCTTGCCAACCCGCCGCGTCCCCAGCAGACCCACGCCAACCCTCCCCCGTCGGCCCAGTTTCCGCCAGTTACAATGGCTTTAAGGAGCCGTCCAACAGACATGCACTCTTTCCTCGCCCGTCTCTGTAGGAACCACCTCAACCGCAGTGTCCTTCTGCGCACCGGCCTAGCCCTGGCCGCCGCCGTTCTGTTCGCCGCCGCCGCTCACGCGCAGTTTGGCGCGGCCGCCCACCACCCAGGTGCACGACCCCGCCGCCCTCAAGCCCCCCGCCGGCGCCCGCGTAGCCATCATCGAGTTTGAGGACATGGAGTGTCCTGACTGCGCCGCCGCCAACCCCGTCCTCAAGCAGGCCGCGGAAAGCTACCACATCCCCTGGATTCGCCACGACTTTCCCCTGCCCTTCCATCCCTGGAGCTTCCAGGCTGCCGTCTACGCGCGCTGGTTCGACACCAAAAGCAAGTCCATCGGCGACGACTACCGCGATTACATCTTCGCCAACCAGCCCTCCATCGAAACGCCCGCCATGCTCACCCAGTGGACGGAAAAGTTCGCCCAGGCGCACGGCATCGCTCTGCCCTTCGCCGTCGATCCCCAGGGCAAACTGGCCGCTGAAGTTAAAGCCGACTACGCCCTCGGCCAGGCCATCGGCATCGATCACACCCCCACCATCTGGGTGGTCACCAACGGCAATCACGCCGCCCCTTCATCGAGATCGTCGACCGCAGCAAGCTCTACCAGATCATCGACGCAGCCCTGGCCGCGACCAAGCACTGAGCTCGAACCTGAAGGAGCCGGGTGCCCCAGATCCGGGAAACAAAAATTCAGGCGGATAGGGTGATAGTTTTGGTAGTTTCTCGGGGGTCTTCAGCCTTTTATCTAAGGTCCTGTCTCTAAATCGATAAAACCGGCAACTGACCACCGCAAGCTGTCAGTTGGTTTGTATCTTCACCAGCTCCTGCCCGCCCGGCGAAACCATCCGCGTCTGCGGCGCGCGCCAGTGGTCGATGTGGCTGATGCGGTGCACGCACCCGATGGTGCAATTCGGCGCGCAGCTCTTGGCCGTCACAAACTCCCGCTTCACGTCGTCCGTGGTGTACTCGGCAATCGGCACACCCGGATACCCGCGCTGCTGGCTGCAGTAGTGCACCAGCCCATCCTCGCAAATGTACAGGTACCGTGACCCCGCCCGGCAGCGCCAGTTATTCGGCCGCCCCTGCACAATCGCTTCCTGAAACTTGTCGAACTGCGCGTAGTTGGTCTTCTTGCGGTTGGCCATCTCGAAGTAGACCCGCGCCTCCTCGGCCCGCAGCGGCTTCAGTTGCCCATCGCCATCGTGGATGATCCCGATCGTCGACTCGAATCCCAGCTCCAGCGCCCGCCTCCCGATCACCAGCGCGTCATTGGGGTCGCGAAATCCCCCGCCCACCACCGAATTAATGTTCACGTGGAACTCGGCATGTTCGGCCAGCATCTGCAGCTTCTTGTCCAGCACCTTCAGGCTCTTCTTCGAGACCTCGTCGGGCTCCAGGTTGTCGATCGAGATCTGCATGTGGTCGAGGCCGGCGCGGTTAAGCCGCTCGATCCGCTCCACATTCAGCAGGTAGCCGTTGGTAATCATGCCGGCAATGGCGCCGGTCTTGCCGCATGCGCCGGATAATGTCGTCGAGCTGCGGGATGCGTCAGCGGCTCCCCGCCGGAGATGCCGATCATGGCCGTCCCCAGCCGTCCCAGGTGGTCGATGCGCCGGTACATCTCATCGAGCGGCAACCGGCTCTGAAACCTTGTCGTACTCGTTGCAGTAGGAGCAGCTCAGATTGCAAAAGCGCATGGGAATAATCTGCGCCAGCACCGGATGCGAAGTGAAGGCCAGCGCCCGCGCCACCATGGCGTACTCACGCGCCTTCCGCCGGGCGGCAATCAGCCGCCCCCGCACCGTCGATCTCCGGGGAGTTGCCATCTGTTACTATTGAAACACAGAGGCAGGTCCTCAGGTTTCAACGGCCCCGACTTACCAATGGGAGGCTAGCCCACGTCTCAAGCCGGGGGTGCCCCATCCTTCGAGCGTCTTTGGCTCGAAGGGTGGGAGACCACGAACCCAGATCTGAGCAAGGCTTCAGCCTTCCACGTAATCCCAGAACGAATCGGACAAATCCGCGCCCAGTTCCACGGCCATGCGGCGCGCGGCGCGTTCGACCTCTTCGATGAGGCCGTGCAGGTAGTCGCGCGAGCGCGAGATGGCCACCACGCCCAGGGTCGCCGATTGCCAGGTCACCGCCTCGTCCATCTCCGCCACTGAGATGTTAAAGCCCTGGCGCAGCTGGTCTTTCATGGAGCGCACCACCTGCCGCCGGTCCTTGAGCGACTGGGCGTGCTCGATGCGGATTTCGAGGGTGAGCTGGGCAACCGGCATGGCGCGTACGGAAAGTCACCGCCAGTGTAAGACCATGGGGCGCGATTCAGCGGAATTTTTTATGCTTCCCGCTCACCGCGATACAGCCTGCTCATCGAGCTCGGCGAAGCGCGCAAGCTGCTCGGCGCGCGGCTTGGGTGTAAACAGGCTTACCACGATGAGCGCGGCCACTGCGGCAAAGAGCGCGGGAAAGATGGCATCGCGCTGGGCAAGAACAGGCGGCAGGTGCAGTGAGGCCTTCAGCGGCGCATTGTCCCAGGCCAGCGTCACCACCGTGCCTGTGGCAATGGCTGCAACCGCTCCCCACGCCGTGGCGCGCTTGGAATAAAACGCGGCCAGCACCACCGGCGTAATGGCTGCCGAATAAATGGTGTAGGCGTAGAGCATCTTGGCCAGAATGCTTTCCGCATACACGGCCTGGTAGAGAGCCCAGCAGCCCAGCAGCACCACGCACAACCGGGACACGATGAGCACGCGCTTGTTGGAAGCGCCGGGCGCGAGATAGCGCACGAAGACGTCGTTGACCAGATTGGTGGCCGGCGAAAACAGATAATTCGAAGCCGTGGAAATGACCTTGGCGAATACCGCGCCCAGCAGCAGCGCGCCCATGAACGCGGGCAGGCCGTGGCGGGCCGTGTAAGGCAATAATTTCGCGCGGGACGCAGCGCCACTTCGCCGGTGGGATAGAGCGCGCGGCCAAAAACGGCGATGGCCACGATTAGCGTCTCCAGCACGATGGTGCCGATGCGTCCAGCCGACAACGGAGATGCGCGCATCGCGCTCCGAGCGCGCGGAGAAAGAACTTTTGATACATCACCTGGTTGCCGAGCATGAGCAGCAGCGTGGGCACCAGGAATTCGAGCGCCGCGAATCACTCCCATGCCCACGGATTCTTGCTGCGCGCGGCGGGGCTGAGGCGGTAGTTGCCCAGCACCTCAAAATACTGGCGCGGCAGCTCCGCATGCAGCCCGCTCCAGCCGCCGGCTTTGGCCAGCAGCATGGGCGCGGCCACACGCAGATGACCGTTACCGTGGAGCCGATCACCACATCCATATACGCCACCGACGACATGCCGGCCATGGCCGTGGTGACGATGACGAAGGCCGCGATGATGAAGGTGCCCAGGTTCGATGTGACCGCATCGGGAAAAATGAGATGCAGCACGTCGCCGCCGCCGCGAAACTGGTAACTGGTGATCGCGGTGTACGCGAAGAGAATGGCGATGGTGCCGAGCACGCGCGCGGCCTGGTTGTAGCGCGCTTCCAGCAGATCGGGCAGCGTGAATCTGCGCGAAATTGCGCGCCCGCGGCGCAATGAAGTAGATGAGCACCAGCGCCAGCCATCCGCCGGCAGGCTGCCACAGCGCGGCAAATCCGTTGCGATAGGCATTCTCCGCGCCGGCAAACAGCGAGCCTGCGCCGATCCACGATGTTAAAAGCGTGAGAACCAGGACGAAGGCGGAGAGCGAGCGGCCGGCCACCAGGTAATCGGCCTTGGTCTTAACGAGAAACGTGCGATAAACCGCGACCCCCAGCAGCACCAGGACGAAGACGGCCAGAACAACAACGTAAAGCTGGGACATGCGCAGGTTTTCCTCGCCGAGCTGACCCGCGGCAACCGGCGCATTGCAGGTGCTTGGAGGCGTCCTCAGCAGTTTACCGGATGAGGGGGATCAATGCGCCGATACCCCTTTCAAGCAATGGCTGAATCCCCCAAAAGCGCGCTACGCTCATCGGCGAATTGCTCAAAATTCGCCATCTCGTAACGCGGTCTCGGGGATACAATTCCCGGCGACGTGCCGCAGATTCGACATCTGTCGTCTTCGATGTCACTTGCCGATTAGTGACTTTCAGGAGAGCTTTCATGAGATCGACCACCTTTTGCGCAGCGGCTTTTTTGCTCTTATCTTCCTTTTGGTTGCCGAGCGAACTGCGCGCGCAAACCATTGCCGCGGCCAACGAAGTTGCCGCCCTTCCGCAGCCGAAACCCAACGCCGTGATGCCGTCCGGTGACCAATCCCAGGGCGAAAGCCCCACCCGCCCGGCTTGCGCCATTTTCGCGATTCGCGATTGGCCGGGGGCATTTCTCCGCTGGGCATCAATCTTCAGGGGGCCGTCAACGTGAACCGCTTCATGAACGTCCGCGGCAGCGGGCAATTTCTTCAATTATTCCCTGAACAACATCTCCGTGAGCGGATTTAACGTGAATGGCAAGCTGAACTCTCGCCACCGCTGGCGGGTCGCTGGACGTGTTTCCGTGGCCTAATCACGGATTCCGCATCAGTCCCGGGGCGCTGTTTTATAACCAGAACAGCGTGAGCGCAACCATGGTGGCCACGGGCGGTACTTCGTTCACGCTCAACGACACCACGTATTACTCCTCGACCTCGAGCCCGGTCACAGGAACGGGCGGCCTGAGCCTGCATGCGAATAACCCTGCGCCCACGGTCACACTCGGCTGGGGCAACCTGATCTCCCGCACCGGCGGCCACTGGTCGGTTCCGTTTGAGATCGGGCGCGGCTATGATCGGCCGCCCTGTGCCCTCCATGGCTTTGACCGGCGGGCAGGTGTGCGACGACCGCAGGGTACGCTGAACTGCCAGAATGTGGTGGGATACGCACAACTCAACACCAACCTTGCAGGCCCAGTTGGTGAAGTATCAAAACGATCTGCAGCCGCTGCGCTTCTATCCCATCCTCTCGGTCGGCGTGGGGTATAGCTTTCCCATCCGCCGGAGCGCTGGGCGAACAGCGTTCTAAGCCGTCGCGGGGAACCTGGCGGGGGCCTGTAAGGGGTTGTTCTGGAACTGCTTGCATAAGTGTGGTGTTTTGAAAGAGCACGGCTTTACAGGCTGCGGAAAAACCCTGTGCGATGAGTTTTGTAACAAGGGCGCGGCTTTACAGGCTCCGGAAAAACCCCGTGTGATGAGTTTTGTAACAAGGGCGCGGCTTTACAGGCTGCGAAAAAACCTGTGCGACGGGTTTGTAACAAGGCACAGCTTGACAGGCTGCGGAAAAACTCTGTGCGATGAGTTTTGTAACAAGGGCACGGCTTCAGCCGGGCCACAAAAGTCTGCAAAACGAACGAGGGCTTCAGCCCCTGCTGCACCCTCCTTCGCACCATTGCCTGATGCGGGGAGCTTTTCCGCAGCCTCTTCAGCCGGGAGCCCGGAACCCCATGCTTCGGGCGCTTTTGCTCGAAGCGTGGGAGACCACGAAAGCCCATCAGCCCAGCAGCTCGGAGACGATTCCCGGCGCAGCCGCAAGGGCCGCATCGATCTGCGCCTGATCTTTGCCGCCGGCTTCGGCGATCTCGGGCTTGCCGCCGCCCGATCCGCCCACAAGTTTGGCCACCGCTCCAACCAGCTTGCCCGCCTGGATGCGCTTGACCAGCCCCGGCGTAACGCCGGCGATGATGGCCACTTTGCCCTCAGGCTGCGCGGAGGCCAGCACCACCACGCCCTCGCCCAGTCTTCTGCTTCAGGTTGTCCACCAGCGTGCGCAACTGGCCGCGCTCGAGTTGGTCGGCGCGATGGGTCAACACCTTTATGCCCTTCACGTCACGAGAGCTGCGTGAGCGCCTCATCCAGCGTGCCGGCTGCGGACTTCATGCGCATCTCTTCCAGTTCGCGGCGCAGGCGCTTGATCTCGTCTTCCTGCGCAGTCAATCCGGCCCCGAACCCCGTCCAGAAGACCGCTCCCCGCTGGGCGGCAATGGAGGACGCGAATTGCGCCAGCTCGTAATCGCGGCGGAAAGTATCGAGCGAGCCCATGCCGCTGATGGCCTCGATGCGGCGCACACCCGAGGAGACGGAAGCTTTCGCCGGTGAGCTTGAGCAGGCCGATCTCGCCAGTGGCTTTGGTATGCGTGCCGCCGCAAAGCTCGGTCGAAAACCCGTCGTCGAGCTTCACCACGCGCACCTTGTCGCCGTACTTTTCGCCGAACAGCGCCATGGCGTGGTACTCGTTCACAGCCACGTCGATGGGCACATCTTCGAGCGTTTCGACGCGCGCGTTCTTCAGCACTTCGCGATTGACAATGTCCTCGATGTCCTGCAACTCCTCGTCGGCCACTTGCGTAAAGTGCGAGAAGTCGAAACGCAGCCGGTCAGGATGCACGGCCGATCCGGCCTGCTTCACATGCGTGCCCAGCACCTGGCGCAGCGCGGCATGAAGCAGGTGCGTGCCGGTATGGTTGCGGCGGATGGCGTCGCGGCGTATGCCGTCAACCACGGTGTTCACGTGATCGCCAACCGCAAGGTCCTGCTTCAGCACGGCGCGGTGCGCGCGCACGCCCTGCACCGGCAGCACGCAGCCGATGACTTCGGCCACCGTAGAATTTCCGTCCGACGGTCAGGAAAACACCCGGTGTCGCCAACCTGGCCGCCGGAGTCGCCGTAGAAGCTCGTATGATCCAGCACGACTTCAACCTCATCGCCGGCCGCAGCCGCGGGAACGCCCGCGCCGTTCTTCACAATGGCCAGCACTTCGGAGTTCGACGAAGTGAGCTGCCTGTATCCCTCGAAGACCGTCCGCGGCAGATCGCGGAATGCCGGGCTGGCGGTTTTCTGGCTGCCGCCTTTCCAGGAGGCGCGGGCGCGAGCCTGCTCTTCGGCGCGGGCGCGCTCAAAGCCTTCATGATCGAATTCGAATGCCCGCGTCGCGGGCCGCATCGACCATGAAATCGAGCGGCAGGCCGAAAGTCTCGTAGAGGTGGAAAGCCTGCTCGCCGACCTGGGAAGACCGCCTTGCCCGAGTCGTCTCCGAAGCCTGCGCCGCTTCCTGTGCCCGCCGCACGAATGCCTGCTCCATCGGCTATCAGCCAGCGCCTTCGTCGGTCTTCCAGACCTCTCGATTTCGAGCAGCTCACGACGGAGTTCATTCAACGCTTGTCAACTTCTAGCCGATCTCGAGCACGCGATCGAACTGCTGTTCTTCCGCCTCAACCACCCTTGCTACGCGATCAGCCGAATCGATCGAGCTCAGGATATGCGCCCTGCATCAGATCGCGAACCGCGTAGACCATCTCGAACAGGAACGGCTTTTCCTGGCTCAGCAATCGTCCGTGCCGGATCGCACGGCGCAGAATTTTGCGCAGCACGTAGCCGCGGCCTTCGTTCGAGGGCAATACGCCATCATTAATAAGAAAGGTAGCCGCGCGGGCGTGGTCGGCGATGATGCGCAGGCTGGCGTTGCCGGTCAGAGCTTCGCTTCCCTCAGGGACTAAAGCCCGATCATTCCTATCGGCATTTTCGGCACGACTGAAGTCGTGCCCTTTCAAAGCAGGCGTCATTGCAAGGCCCGTCAGTTCCGCGGCTTTCGCAATCAGCGGCGTAAACAGATCGGTTTCGAAGTTGCTGACCTTGCCTTGCAGCACTGCGGCCACGCGCTCCAGGCCCATGCCGGTGTCGATCGATGGCTTGGGCAGCGGCGTCAGCTTATACGTCGTTGTCTTGGTCGCAGCGTCCACAATCGCGGAGCGCTCGAACTGCATGAAGACCAGGTTCCAGATCTCGACGTAGCGCGCGTCGTCCTGCCCGAACGGCTTGTCGACGCCCGGCGTCTCCGCAGCCTCGATGCCCATGTCGTAGAAGATCTCCGAGCACGGTCCGCACGGTCCGGTTTCGCCCATCTGCCAGAAGTTGTCCTTGACGCCGTACTGATGAATGCGATCTTTTGACACGCCCACTTCGATCCAATATCGCTCGGCTTCGTCGTCGCGCGGAACCTCACCCGTGCCTTCGAAAATCGTCACGTAGAGGCGGTCCTTGGGAAGCCCGAACCATTCCGGGCTGGTGACCAGTTCCCACGCAAAGTGGATGGCATCGCGCTTGAAGTAATCTCCAAACGAGAAGTTCCCCAGCATCTCAAAGAACGTGTGGTGGCGGCGCGTGAAGCCCACGTTTTCAAGATCGTTGTGCTTGCCGCCGGCGCGCACGCACTTTTGCGAAGTTGTTGCCCGGCTGTATTCGCGCCTTTCTGCGCCCAGAAAAAGATCCTTGAACTGGTTCATGCCGGCGTTGGTAAAAAGCAGCGTCGGATCGTTGGCAGGCACCAGCGAGGAAGAGTGCACACGGCGGTGCCCCTTCGACTCAAAAAAGCGCAGAAACAACTCGCGAATTTCGTTCCCCGTGCGATATCGCATATCTTCTTTAGTGTAAAGGGCCGCGGCTGCCAAAAATCGACGATGCCGGCATTCTGAGAGTCCGCCCCGATGGCTGCTGCATCCAACGGCAAATGGAGGTGGAAATGGTTAAGTACGCGCTGTTCGCAATGCTGAATGCCCGGCCCGGTAAAGAAATGGACGTGGAGGAGTTTTTGAAGGCTGCCCAGCCCATGGCGGTAAGCGAGGCCGCAACCAGCACCTGGTACGCGCTCAAGCTGGGGCCTTCAAAGTTCGGCATCTTCGATACCTTCAAGGACGAAGCCGGCAGAAATGCTCACCTGAGCGGCGAAATTGCCAAGGCTCTCTTTGCCAGGGCGGAGGAGCTGTTCTCCACGCCGCCGCAAGTGGAGAAGATTGAGATTCTCGCCTCAAAAACCGCCTGAGCGCAGGGCTGGCAGCCAGCTCCAAAGGCTCTCAATTAGAATGAGATGCGGGACATTTTCTCTTCAGGAGCTGGAAACCAGTGCTGCAACGCACCTTCAGTATCGTCAAGCCGGACGCGGTTCGCGCCGGCCACACAGGCGGGGTCCTGGCCGAGATCGACAAGGCCGGCTTTCGCATCGTCGCCATCAAAAAGCAGTCCATCTCCAAGGCCCAAGCCGAGGGTTTCTACTACGTTCATCGCGAGCGGCCGTTCTTTGGCGCGCTCACCGATTTCATGTCTTCGGGGCCGCTGGTTCTCATGGTGCTGGAGAAGGAAAACGCCATTGCCGATCTGCGCACGCTGATGGGCGCCACCAATCCGGCCAATGCCGAGGAGGGCACCATCCGCAAAAAGTTTGCGGCGTCTATCCAGGAGAATGCCATTCACGGTTCGGATGCGGAAGAAACGGCGGCCTTCGAGATCGGCTACTGGTTCGCCGGGTACGAGCTGATTTAGTTGTCGATCGCATAGATTTCAGGTTCGTGGTGTCCACCCTTCGAACCAATGGCACTCGAAGCATGGGACACCCAGGACCCGCTGAGGGAAAACCATGGCAGATGATCCCCAACTCGCACGAATTTTCCTTGACACAACGCGACGTTCCCTAATTGAGCAGCACTGGCCGCGGTTGAGCCAGTGCGTTTGTCCGCTCACTGAGGAGCAGCTCTGGTGGCGGCCCAATAAGGCCAGCAATAGCATCGGCAATCTGCTGCTACATCTGAACGGCAACATTGGCCAGTGGATCATTTCGAGCTTCAACCGGACCGAGGACAGACGCAACCGGCCTTGCGAATTCAGCGAGCGCGGCCCTACACCGGTTTCTGGCCTGATTGCGCGGCTAGGCGGCACGGTGGAAGAAGCGGGAGCGGTTCTGGCCCGGCTAACCGCGGCCGACCTTGAAGCGACCTACGAAATTCAGGGCTACACAGTCACGGGGCTTTATGCCGTGTTTCATGCCGTGGAGCACTTTGCCATGCACTATGGGCAGATTGCCTACATCACCAAGGCGCTCCAGAACAAAGACCTGGGCTTTTTCCGCGACCTCGATAAAACCGGCCGGGCAAAATAGCGATGAATTCGCGACCGGCAGAGATGTCAGATTCTCTGTCCGCAGGCCACGCGCGGAATGCCTTGCAAATCCGGCGTGAAGCTAATTTCCGCGAAGCCGGCCCGCTCCAGCAGCGTGCGCATCGCAGCCTGCTGCCCATAGCCAATCTCCAGCACCAGGAACCCACCGCAACTCAGCACTGAAAACGCCTGCGGAATCAGGCAGCGGTAAATCACCAGACCATCTGCCCCCGCAAACAGCGCCTGCGCAGGCTCGAACTCTCGAACTTCCACCGCCAGAGAAGCGCGATCGCTCTCCGCAACATACGGCGGATTGGAAACCACCATCTCAAATTGCTCGCCGGCAACCGAATCAAGCAGATCGCTCTGCAGGAAGCGGATTTGTTCCGCGACGGCATTGCGTTCGGCATTGTCCCGAGTGATTTCAAGCGCGGGCAGAGAAAGGTCCAAGGCAGTGATCGTAGCGCTCGGCAGTTTGCTGGCCAGCGCCACGGCAATCGCGCCCGAACCGCTGCCCACATCCACAATGCGAGGCGCGGCGAACGCGGCGGCCGCTTCCAGAACCTTCTCCACCACGTGCTCCGTCTCCGGCCGCGGAATCAGCACGTCGCGGGTTACCCGGAAGGGCAACCCGTAGAACTCCGCTTCGCCGGTGATGTACTGGATGGGCTCGCCGGCGCGGCGGCGCTCGATGGCCGTGTGATACGGAATGGAGCAGTGGGTGTCGATTTCGTCGTGCCAGTGGGAAAGCATCCAGGCGCGATCCTTGCCCAGCACGTGCATCATCAACACTTCAGCATCGCGGAGCGCTCGATCCGGGTGCGGGCCGTGGGTCAGGCGTTCTGCCCCCGCAAACACGTACTCTGAAACGGAGGGCATGAGTGTGTTACGCCGCCTGCGTGGCGTCGGCCTTCAACTGCTCGGCCTGATAGTGGGCAATCAACGCATCGACGATCGGCTGCAACCGGCCTTCCATCACCAGGTCGAGCTGGTGCAGCGTGAGCCCAATGCGATGGTCGGTCAGCCGGTTCTGCGGGAAGTTGTAGGTGCGAATCTTCTCGCTGCGGTCACCGCTTCCCACCTGCGATTTGCGCGCGGCCGCCAGCTCGGCGTTCTGGCGCTCCATCTCCATTTCATAGAGACGCGAGCGCAGCACGCGCATGCCTTTCTCGCGGTTTTTGATCTGCGATTTTTCGTCCTGGCAGCTTACCACCGTGTTGGTGGGGATGTGTGTGATGCGTACGGCAGAGTAGGTCGTATTCACGCTCTGGCCGCCCGGACCCGACGAGCAGAAGGTGTCGATGCGCAAATCCTTGGCTTCAATCTTCACATCTACGTCTTCGGCCTCGGGCAGCACGGCAACCGTAATGGCCGAGGTGTGCACGCGGCCCTGGGTCTCCGTGGCCGGTACGCGCTGTACGCGGTGCACGCCGCTCTCCCACTTGAGCTGTGAGTAGACGCGCTCGCCTTCGATGATCGCAATCACTTCTTTGTAGCCGCCCACGCCGGACTCCGAGACAGACAGCACTTCAACCTTCCAATGCTTCTGCTCCGCAAAGCGCGTGTACATGCGGAAGACCTCAGCCGCGAAGAGCGAAGCTTCATCGCCGCCCGTACCGGCGCGGATTTCGAGAATCACGTTCTTTTCGTCATTGGGATCGCGGGGCAGCAGCAGGAGCCTCAGCTCTTCCTCGATGGCGGCTGCGCGCGGCTCAAGCAGAGCAATCTCTTGCTGCGCCATGGCGCGAAGCTCGGCGTCGTTCTCAGCCAGCATGGCGCGTGCGTCCGCCAGTCCCTGCTGCGCCTGCTTCAGTTCGCGGTATTTTTCCACCGGAGTTTCAATCTCGCGCAGAGCCTTGGCGGTCTTCTGATATTTTTCGTGGTCGTTCAGGACCTCAGGCAGCGCAAACTGCGCCTGCATCTCGTTGTAGCGCTGCTCCATCTGTTCCAGCCGGTCAATCATATGCGCCCTCCGGGCTTTTAAATTTTGGACGAGTGAATTGGAAAAAGAGAAAAGGCACAAAGCAGGCAACGCGGCGGGCGCCGCTAAAGCAGGGCCGGAATGGGCTGGTGGAGGGTCACTTCGTTCTCTATTTTAGCGCGAATCTGACGGAATTTCAGCCCGTCCTGGGTCCCATGCATCCAGGGTGACGAACTTGTGGCTGGGCTTAAACCGGGCCATAAGCAGCCCGGCTGCGGTCAGCGAGGGGCCACGATGCGCCCTGGGGTCCAAATGACCGCCGTCGTGGAGGACGATGTTGGCTGCCCAGCCCCGGCCGCTCAGGTGATTGACCCGCGCAATCAACCGATCCGCAATGCGCTCGCCGGAGGGATCGCTCCAGTCCGAGACCATGGCGTTCCACAACACGGGAACCATGCCCAGCTCGCGGGCGACGGTCAGGGCGGCTGGGCGGCGCGCGCCAAAGGGCGGCCGGAAATAGCGCACGGGTTTACCGGTGATCTGCTGGATCGCGTCGCGAGTCTGCTGCAGCTCCTCGCGGATGTGGGCGCGGCCGCTGAACGCCAGGTTGGGGTGGGACCAGGAATGGTTGCCGATGAGGTGTCCGGCCGCGGCGACGCGCCGCACCAGGTCCGGCTCGGCTTGAGCATGGCCGCCGAGCAGGAAAAACGTCGCACAAACTCCGTTCCGTGCCAAAATCTCCAGCAGCCGCGGCGTCCATGCCGGATTGGGGCCATCGTCGAACGTCAGCGCCAGTTCGTCCGGCCGGCGCGGCGCAATGAGCGCATCGCCGAACAAGCGCGAGCCGGGCCACATGGCCGCGTAGGCACATCCGCCTGCCGCCAGCCCGGCCGCACCCAACCCGGCAATCCATCCGGCAAATTCCATCGTCTCTCCAGTTTGCGGTGCGGGGGCGCTGATGAGCAACAGGGACAGCCGGGCAGAGCGGAAAGGCGCGCAGGGCAATCGCATTTCAAAATGCGAGAAGCTCTTCGCTTTGAAAGGGCATGGCTTCACAGGCTACGGAAAAACCCGGTGCGATGAGTTTTGTAACAAGGGCACGGCTTTAGCCGGGCCACAAAAGTCTGCAAAACGAACGAGGGCTTTAGCCCCTGCTGCACCCTCCTTCGCACCATTGCCTGATGCGGGGAGTTTTTCCGCAGCCTCTTCAGCCGTGCCATGGAAGGCAAACGAGAGAGTTTGAGGCTTCAGCCTCGGAGGGATGGATTTCGGCTGTCACAAAACCTTCCCCTCGGGGGCTAAAGCCCTGCGTTTTCATGGACCCTGACGGCACGGCTGAAGCCGGGCCCTTTCAAATGCGCTTCTGTTTATGACCGGCGAATCCAAATGGGATTGCCTTGAAAGGCGCGCTTTTGGGTCCCACAGCCCACCCTCAGCATCTATACTGGTGGAGTTCGGGCCGCATCCTGAGTCTGCCGGAGCGGCACTGGAGACACAATGAGCCTGACCACGTTCCGCACCGGCGCGCAGTCCTCGCCTCTCGGTGCTTCTCAAACAAAAGTCACCGTGCCTGCACTTGGCGAGATGAAGCGCCAGGCTAAGCCTATCTCCGCGCTCACCGCCTACGATTATTCCACTGCACGCCTGGCCGACGAAGCCGGCATTGACCTGGTGCTGGTGGGCGACTCGCTGGCCATGGTGGTGCTGGGCCACGACAACACGCTGGCCGTCACCGTGGACGAGATGCTGCACCACACGCGCGCTGTGCGCCGCGCCGTGCGCCGGGCGTTGATTGTTTCGGATATGCCCTTTGGCAGCTATCACGGTACGGTAACGGAAGGCGTGGCCAACGCGGTGCGCTTTGTGAAAGAAGCCGGAGCCGAGGCGGTCAAGATCGAAGGCCCGCGCGTGGAACTGGTGCACGCGCTCACCGAGGCCGAGATTCCTGTCATCGGCCATCTGGGGCTCACGCCGCAGAGCGTCAATCGCATGGGTGGTTATCGCGTCCAGGCCAAGACCGCCGACGCCGTGCGCCAGCTTGAGGCCGAAGCGCTGGCCCTGGCTCATGCGGGCGCAGGAGCCATTGTGCTCGAAGGCGTGCCGCGCGAAGCCGCCGCAAAGATTACCGCCAGGCTGCCCATTCCAACCATAGGCATCGGCGCAGGGCCCGATTGCGACGGGCAGATTCTCGTCTTCCACGACCTGGTGAATCTCACCTTTGCGCCGGCGGCCAAGTTCGTGCGCCGCTACGCCGATGCGGGCGCGCTCTTCCGCTCTGCCATCGAGCATTATCGCGAGGATGTGGAGCGTCGCGCCTTCCCTTCCGATGCGGAGAGCTATCATCTGAATCCGGCCGAGCGCAGAACGCTGGCCACGGAGCCGGCCCACGAAGCCGATGACCCCGACGCCGTCGTGAATCGCGACGCGCTGCAGGAGTGGGCCAACTAAAACCCTCATGGAGATCCTGCGCACGGTTGATGAACTTCGTCAGTGGTCGCGCGCGCGCCGTTGTGCCGGCCAGTCGCCTGTTGGACTGGTGCCCACTATGGGTGCGCTGCACGCGGGACACGCCTCCCTCATTCGCGCGGCGCGGGCGCGCTGCCGTCATGTCGCCGTTACGCTCTTCGTGAATCCCACGCAATTCGGTCGAAATGAGGACTTCAGCCGCTACCCGCGCACTTTTGCGGCCGATTGCGCACTCGCTGAGGCTGAAGGCGCGGACGCAATTTTTGCGCCTGCCGTCGAGGAAATTTACCCACCCGGCGCGGCAACTTCCGTCCAGGTGACAGGCTTGGAAGGTCGTCTCGATGGCAAGTCCCGGCCAGGGCATTTCCGCGGTGTTGCCACGGTCGTGGCCAAGCTCTTCATCGCGGCCGAGGCCGATCTGGCCTTCTTCGGCCAGAAGGATGCGGCCCAGGTTTCGCTCTTGCGGCGCATGGCTACAGACCTGCGGCTTGCCACCGAGATTGTGGTTTGCCCCATCGTGCGCGACGCCGACGGCCTGGCGCTCAGCTCCCGCAATGCGTACCTCGGTCCCGCCGAACGCCAGCAGGCGCTTACGCTCAGCAACGCCCTGCGGCATGTGGAAGAGTTTGTCGCGCAGGGCGAGCGGCGAGCTGGCGTGCTGATTGGCGAAGCGCGCGAGGTCTTTGCTGCCCAGCCCGCGGTTCGCGTGGACTACATTGCGTTGGTAGATTGGGCGACGCTGGAGCCGGTCGAAACGGCTGTGCCCGGCACGCTTTTCGCCGTTGCCGCGCATGTTGGCGCCACCAGGCTCATTGATAACACTATCTTGAGCTGATCCCATCGCCGATCTGAATGCCCTGGCCCGGGAACCATTCCGCAATTTTCCCCGGTCCTCAGTTCTCGATTGCAAAAGCAGGCCATTGCGTTGCAATCTGGATGCAATGCCGGAACTGCCCGATATAACGGCGTATATTGCGGCGCTTGAGACCCGCATCGTTGGTCAAACGCTAGAACACGTGCGGCTCGGCAGTCCGTTTGTGCTGCGCACGGTTGATCCTCCGCTGGAGGCCGTCGAAGGCCATTCGGTTCGCGCGCTGCGCCGCATCGGCAAGCGTATCGCGATTGGAGTTGAGGGCGATCTCTGGCTGGTACTGCACCTCATGATCGCTGGCCGTCTGCACTGGCGTCCGGCGCAGGCCAAACTTGCCGGACGTAATGGGCTTCTCGCCCTCGACTTTTCGGATGGGACTCTCACGTTGACAGAAGCGGGGTCCAAGCGGCGCGCTTCGCTGCATGTGGTCCGCGGCGACGAGGGCTTGCACGCCCTCGATCCGGGAGGAATCGAGATCTTTTCCGCAGACCTCGATGGATTCCGCGCTGCGCTCACGGCTGAAAACCGCACCTTGAAGCGCGCGCTTACCGATCCGCGCCTGATCAGCGGAGTAGGCAATGCCTATTCCGACGAGATTTTGCACGCTGCCCGGCTCTCGCCGATCACGCTCACCCACAAGCTCAAGGCGGAGGAGTGGAGGCGGTTGTTCGCGGCCACGCGCGAAATATTGACACTTTGGACCACGCGCCTGATTGGCGAGGCGAACAAGAAATTTCCGGAGGGCGTGACGGCGTTCCGGCCACAGATGACCGTGCACGGCCGCTTCGGCCAGCCCTGTCCGCGTTGCGGCGCGAAGGTGCAGCGCATCCGCTATGCCGACAACGAGACAAACTACTGCGCCACCTGCCAGACAGGCGGAAAGGTGCTGGCGGATCGCAGCCTGTCGAGGTTGCTGGGAGCAGACTGGCCGCGGACCCTCGACGAGCTAGATGCACTCAAGCGGCGGTAACGCCGAGCGTTGATCTCGTAATAGAATCCAGAGAACGGTTGCGGCATCTGAACCTGCAAGGTGCCTGTGGGAGGGTCTATGCACGGGTTGGCGTTGGTGACCGGCATCGTCTGCCTGTGGGTGGTGCTGCTTGATGCTTTTCAGACCATCATTCTGCCGCGCCGCGCCTCAGGCCGCTTCCGGCTTACGCGCATTTTCTACATTTCCACCTGGTTCCCATGGCGATTCTTGGTGCGGCGGCTTTCCAATCCTCGCCGGCGCGAAGCTGTGCTGGGCTACTATGGACCGCTCTCGCTGATCATCCTGCTGGTGGTTTGGGCGGGCGTGATGGTGCTCGGGTTCGGCCTCATCTTCTATGCCATCGGCAGTCCCTTCCACGATGCGGCGCAGCCGGTAAACTTCCGCTCCGACATCTATGTCAGTGGAACCACCATTTTTACTCTGGGCCTGGGCGATGTGACGCCGCTCAATCCGTGGGCGCGCGCGCTGATGATTCTGGAATCGGGTACAGGGCTTGGATTTCTCGCCGTCGTCATGGGCTATTTTCCCGTGCTTTATAGCGCATTCTCTCGCCGCGAGGTCAGCATCTCGTTGCTCGACGCGCGCGCCGGCTCACCGCCCACGGCCGCTGAGTTGATTCGTCGCCAATCGCACGACGGCGCCGATCAATCGCTTTCCATTCTGCTGATCGAGTGGGAGCGCTGGTCGGCGGAGCTGCTCGAAAGCCACATCTCCTATCCTCAGCTCTGCTATTTCCGCTCGCAGCACAACAACCAGAGCTGGCTGAGCGCGCTCACCGCCATCCTGGACACAACGGCCCTGCTCATCTCCGGCATTCAGGGCCAGGAAGCGCGCCAGGCGCAGTTGACGTTTGCCATGGCGCGGCACGCAGTGGTGGATCTGGTGCAGGTCTTCGCGCTCGAGCCGGTCCATGACGCTCCCGACCGCCTGCCGCCGGAGGTCTATCAAAAGCTGTATGACTCGTTGTGCCAGAGCGGCGTTCGCGTCTGCCGTGACAATTTGTCAAGCCAGCGCCTGCGCGAGATGCGGGCGCTCTATGAGGGATATGCCGTGGCATTGAGCCGCTACCTGGCCATGCCGCTGCCGCCATGGATTAGCGATCAGCCGCACAAAGATAACTGGCAGACGGTGGCCAAGCTGCGCGCGCTGTCTGAAGCAGCCAATCCGTCCGCTTCCGGCGAAGAGGCACATGCCGAGCGCCTGGCCCGCATTCTTTCTCCACCCATCGATCGGCCTCACGATTTCTGACCGACCGCTCTCACGAAGCTGGGCGCGTCGCGCAAGAGGAGGGTCGGGATTCCCTCAGATTCACGGTTGCGTCTGAACCAGGACGGCGCTCAGCGCGGGGACGTAGAAGGAAACCGTCGAGCCATCGGCGGACAGGTTGTATGCAGCGGACGGAGCAAAGCTGCCGTCGGGCTTGATGGTCGCGCCCTGGATAGTTACGCCATCGGTGGCCGCAAGACTGGGTGCTGAGGCGCCGTCGGAGAGCTGGCTCATGGTCGTCAAGCTCGCTGTGCCGGCCTGCTGCGGAAGGTTCGCCGTGATTTGCAGGTTCTGAGTGGCGTCCTTGTTGACCACCACTACATTCAAGCCGCCGCTCGACGTTTTGACCGCGTAGGCGGTCACGTTGAGCGACCCGGCAGAGACGCTGGCCGGCAGCAACGCTCCCTCGCTGGCCATGGTGAACAAAGTGATCCCATAGAAGATGGGACTGGCTCCAATGACCGTGCCATTGTCATCCGCGATGGGCGCATAGCAAGCGGAGTCGCCGCCTCCGTGGAAATTTACTCCAGCCGCTCCGCCCTGCGCGCAATTGAAGAGAAAATCGAGCGCCCAGAGCGCAGAGGCGTAGGAATTGCTGACCCCCGTCGCTCCACCATCGGAATAGGAGTTGCACTCTCCCATGCGGAATGGTATGCCGATGGACCTGACGCCGGTGTTCAGGGTCGAAAGGCAATTCGTGAGTTTGGTGTCCGGCGACAGGAGGTTGGCTGCCGTTGCGGTGGAAGACTGCCCGTCGCCGCGATAATAGTGCTGCGTGAGCAGCGATAGATTGCCGGCGCCGACGCCCTGGCCGAACGGCACGGTCCAGTTCGATGGGTTGCTGCCGGATGCCGGACCGGTCAGGGTCACGTCCGGCGTTTCAGCAACGATGGCTGCGCGGAACCGCTCCCAGAGCGATTTGAATTGGGCCAGCGACCAGTCGCCCGCGAAGTAACTGCCGGTCGCGCCATACCCGTCGCACTCGTTGCCGATTTCAATGCCGATGAGAGAGGAACCAAACTGCTGCGCGGCATAGGCCACCTCGGCGGCAGCGAGTTCCGGCGTGGTTGCGCCGGTAGCCGCGCCGCCCAGGTTCACGGCGTAGATGCACTGCCAGCCCGCTGCTTTTATAAATGCTGCCAGCGCAGCTACGTCAGAAGGCGCAATCTGCCCCGCGGTCCGGCCGGCGCCGTCCGCAACCCACACGCAGTGGTCCACAGAGCCTCCGCCGATGCGCAAAACGCCGGGGCCGAGCAGCTTGAACAGGCCGATCAGATCAGCGTTGGCCTCGGAAAAGAGTGGTTCGCACAGGCTTGACTTCTCATACGAAAGACCAGCGAAGCCCGTACCGATGCTCCCCGCGCCGCTGGACGAAATGTTCAGCGTGGCTGGAGTCATCAGTCCAGAAGGCGTGGGTTGTGGGTCCGTGCTCGTCGTGGATGCGGCAACCGAGGCGGGCGCAGACGACGACGCGGAGAGCGCCTGATTACAACCTGAGAAGAGAACCGAGGCGGAAAACGCCGCAATGCCTTGGAGGAGCTGGCGGCGTGAAAGAACATTTGATTGGTTGGGGGCAACCATATCACCTTGCCGGAGCGATTGTTTCGCTGCTTATGATTTGATCGGCAAAGGTGGGTCCGGCTCATCGCCTGTCAGTACTCAGTAACTGCGTTATTTTGTAACAACATACGGTAATACATTACCGATACTCCGCGGAGGGTACTTTTGTCAGGATGTCCGACAGCGGACTGGGATTTTTCCCGAAAGGAAACCCTCCATGTTCAGCCACGATGCGAGCCCGCCTGGGCCCAGAGTCGGCCTATCGCTTTTTCTCCAGCGCCGAAACCCAAAGCACAGACCAGGCGGAAAGACCGCCTGTTCCCGCTGCAGATGCGGCAATCGGATGAAGAGTTGATTGAGGGAAGAGAGACCGGAGGGCTTCGTACCCCGCTCCCCATAAATGGCCGGCCCTGATTTGTCACTCACCCGGAGGTGCCAAACGCTCAGGACGTTGGTTGTACTGACAGCTACCCGATGGTCAGCTTAGATTGAAACCTGAGTCACCGAAACCATCAAAAAAGTTTATACAGCGCTATCTTTGTCTCTTCCCCCGATCTGGCATCCCGGCGCGCTATGCGCCAAAAGCTCCACCGCAGGATGGTCGAGATGCCAATTGGTTCTTCTGAGCCCCTACAGTCTTCGTCTGCCCTGACGGAGGAGGAAGACTTTCCAGCAACCAACCGGGCCCACTCTCAACTTCCATCCTCCCCCGGCCCGTTGCCCCCGGACAGCATGCGGATGCGCGAGAGTTCCCTTTCCCCTCGCCCGTTTCTCTTCTCCTCGACAACAGCATGGCTGGTGCTGGATTTTGCTCTCGCCCTGACCCTGGGAATCGCCGCTCAGGTTAATCACACCCGCCTCATTCCGCGATCGCTCCACTCGCTTGATCTATGCGTACTGGCCGCACTGCCGTTTGCCTTCTTTGTCGTCGCTTCCTCCCGTTTATCCGGCCTTTACCGGGTCAAGGCCAATCACTCCGGCTTCATCGAACTGTTGCGCATTCTGCGGGCGGTGGCCGTCGCCGGGTTGGTGATTTATTTCCTGCGCAGGCTGTGGGACATCACTCCTGCGTTAATGAATACCCAAATCGTGAGCGAAGCAATTTTGACGGGCGCGGCGATGTTTACCTGCCGCGTGCTTTGGCGACGGCGCAGAAGCAGTCTCTACCGGCGCGACATGGCGCTGCGGAACTTCCTCATCGTGGGAGCCGACGACGTAGGCCGCGACGTACGGCTCTATCTGGCCTCCTTGCAGCAGAGCGGCTACCGGTTCCAGGGATACGTATCCATGTCTGAGCCCTCAGACGATCAGCGAGCCGTCAGCACCGATGAGATTATCGGCGACGTTCAAAATGTGGTGGCCATCGCTCGCGCAAAATTTGTAGACGAGATCATCTTCTCGCGGCGGCCGGCAACGCCCGGCGTGCTGACCCACGTACTGCGCCAGGCGCGATCCATGGGGATTTCGGTTCGCCTGATTCCAAGCGTCACGGAGACGCTGATTGATCGCACCGATGTCCAGTATGTCGGCGACCTCCCCACCGTTGCGGTTTACACGGCCCGCCAGCGCGCGGTTCCCCTGTTCATCAAACGCGCCCTCGACCTGACACTGGCGCTTATTGGCGGCATCGCGCTGCTGCCCGTGTTCCTGGCCGTGGCCATCGCCGTGAAGCTGCAATCTCCGGGACCCGTGTTCTATCTGAGCAAGCGGGTTGGCCACAAAGGCCGTGTCTTCACGTGCTTCAAGTTCCGCACCATGGTCAAGGATGCGGCCTCAATGATGGGCGAAGTGGCGCATTTGAACGAGCGTGACGGGGTGCTCTTCAAAATCAAGATGGACCCGAGAATTACCAGCGTCGGCGCTTTTCTTCGCAAGTACTCCTTCGACGAGTTGCCGCAGCTTTGGAATGTGATCCGCGGCGATATGAGCCTGGTTGGTCCGCGGCCGCCCATCAGCTCCGAGGTCGCTCAATACGATGTCGATCACCTGCGCCGCCTCGATGCAGTCCCAGGGATTACCGGACTGTGGCAGGTAGAAGCACGTCAGGATCCCTCATTTGATAGCTACGTTTCACTGGATAGAACCTATGTCAATCACTGGTCACTTTCCCTCGATTTGCGGATTCTTCTGCGCACCATCAAAACCGTCATTCGTGGTACCGGAACTTAGGAACCGGAACTTAACTGGCGCGTTCGGCATGTGCACTTTTGTACCGCAGTCAAGCTTCCGAGGGAGATGACAGCAGTGAGAGTATCCAACGAATATCCATTCGCGAGCAGTACATCTCGCGCCGGCGTGACCACCATCACGCCATGGAAGCCCCAGTGGCGGCTCAATATTGGTTCTCTCGCCATCGATCAGTATTCGCAGGCTGCCCTCATCGACGAGATCCTGCATCACGCGCTGTGTGGGAGCGATACGCGCCAGGTCGTCACCGCGAATGCGCAGTTCTACGTTCTGGCGGAAAAGTCCAGACGGTTTCGCGAGTGCCTTCGGGAAGCTCACTACGTCTGTGCCGATGGCATGCCCCTGGTTTGGGCATGCTCTGCGCTCTACGATGGTCACGTCCCGCGCATCGCGGGAGTGAATCTGATTGAAAAGCTGTGCCAGTACGGCGCCATGCATCGCTTGCGCATCTTCCTGCTGGGCGGCAAACCCGGCACCGCAGACCTGACTGCGGAGATGCTGAAGAAGCGCTATCCCGGCGTCCAGATTGCCGGCGTTAATTGCCCGGAATTTGGATTCGAGCGGCGCGCCGAAACCCTGCAGCCGGTGCTGGACCAGATTGCCGATGCCAAGCCGCACCTTCTGCTCGTGGGTCTGGGTGCTCCCAAGCAGGAATTCCTCATCCACGATCACATCCGGCGCATTCGGGTGCCACTCGCGATTGGCATTGGGGGCAGCTTTGAGATTTTGTCAGGACAGTTAAAACGGGCCCCTATGTGGATGCGCTCAAGCGGCCTGGAGTGGCTCTACCGCCTCTTCCAGGAGCCGGGGCGGCTGTGGAGAAGGTACCTCATCGGCAATGCGGAGTTCATCTGGCACGTCGTCAAATCACGACTCACCAAGGTAGCTTCCCGCGAAGAAGATACGTGGCTCGATTCCTGATCTGGCAAGAAGAGGGTCGGCCCGTAATGACATCAACGGCTCTTTGAACCAGTTGCAGACTTTAACGAAATGCGTAGGTGCTTTTATGCTTCCAGAAACTAAGGCAAAACGGTGGTGTGGGGTGGCGCTCCTGCTCCTGATTTGTGGAGGGTTGCAGGCAATGGCCCAGGTGCCGTCCTCAGCGGAGTCTCGATCCGAGGTGGGCGGGTTCGTAGCCTTTGGCGCGCAGAAAACCCACGTGAATGCTTTCATCTTTAATTCCCTGGGGATGGAAGGCGGCATTTTTCTGCAAAAATCTCGCTTCTTCGGTTTCGAGTTGAAGGGCGATGTGTTTCCGTTTTATGCACGCTTCAAGCAGGCCCCATTTACGGCAGGGTACCGCGTTGCCGGACGCCTTTCGCGATTCCACGACACGGAAGTCTTTGGCTACTTCGGCGGCGGAATGGCGAGGTCTCAAAATGCCGGTGGATATTACGAAACACTCAACGCGGAATGGTCGCCCTGTTGGCAAGGCAGCCAGGGCGTCAACATCCCGATCGGAAATCATTGGGCGTGGAAGGCCTACGAAGCGTCCTACACCGAAACCTATGACACGCTCCGTAACCTGCAGGCTTTTACGGTCACTACCGGAGTTACTTTCACCCTTGGGCGTTGAGCAAAGCTCAGGGGTGAGCAAGTACGTCAGTCAATAAAACCAGATGCAACAGTCAGGACATGAATTGAATACTTCATCGACCAATTGGATGACATCGCCTAAGAAAAACAAAGAGCTGACGATCGGCGACGTATGGCGCCTTTGCCTGCGGCGCTGGCCTGTGATCATGGCGCCTGTCGCGCTTATGTTGCTGGCCGCCATTCTGGTTTGCGTCTTCGGCCAACGCCGCTACCAGGCAACTGGACAGCTTCAAATTCAAAAAGAGTCAATGGATGGACTCGGCTTATCCAGCATGGTGGGTGATGCTTCCGACGCCTCCGACGCTCTGGACGGCAACATTACCATTCAAACCGAAGCCTCGGTTCTTCAGTCGGACACGTTGGCCCTCCAGGTAATCAAGGATCTGAATCTGGAATCCACACGCGATTTCCAACCACATTTCAAGCTGGTGGGCTGGATCATGGGATCGTTTTCGCCTGCCGGCCCACGCGATCCCGCGCACGCTTCGCTGGACGACTCGCCGCAACGTCGCACGCATGACTTGCGGGTGTTCTCAAAGAACCTTAAAGTCAAGCCCGTGTCGGGCACGCGACTCATCGACGTGAGCTACACGAGTTCCGATCCAAAATTGGCCGCGGCAGTCGTCAATCATCTGATTCAGGCACTGCAGGACTTCAGTTTCCAGACCCGCTATGTGGCTACCTCGCAGGCGTCCGACTGGCTTAGCCATCAATTGTCAGACCTGCGTAAACAAAGTGAGGACCTGCAGGCAAAGGTAGTTGAATTGCAACGCGAGTCGGGAGTCTTTAGCCTGGGCGGCGGCGGCACTGAGACCGACGGCAAAGTGCAGCCGGGCACGGGAGTCTACAGCAGCGTTCTCGACCGCCTGCAGCAGGCAACGGCCGCTCTAACCATGGCGGAATCCAACCGCATCCTCAGAGGCGCAATTTACCAGACAGCGAAATCAGGGAACGCAGAGCTGATCTCCGGGCTGGCTGGAAATTCAAGCATGCAAAGCATGTCGCCAGGGATGGCGGGTTCCCTTTCGCTCATTCAAAATCTGCGCATGCAGCAGGCTGATTTGCAAGGACAATTGGGCGAACTATCCACGAAATTCGGACCCGCCTATCCAAAGTTGGACGAGATTCGAAGCAACCTGAACGCCATCAATAAAGCCATAGGCGACGAAGTCGGCCGCGTAACGGAGCGTGCCCAGAGCGACTACGAGATTTCAGAAAAGGTGGAGGACGGCGCGCGGCAATTGTTCGCGCAGGACAAGCAGGCCGCGGACCAGCTGAACGACAAAGCCATCGAGTACGTGATTGTGCGCCAGGAGGCTGAGGACAGCCGCGGATTGTACGAGACTCTGCTGAGCCACCTGAAAGAGGCTGGCGTTCTGGAGGGCCTGCGCTCTTCAAACGTCACCATTGTCGATCCCGCCCGCACCCCATCCAAACCATCCAAGCCGAACGTACCTGTCGATCTACTGCTCGCTATGGGAGGCGGAATATTTCTGGGACTGGGCGGCGCCATCCTCGTGGAAATCGGCGACAGCAAGATTCGTGATCTTGAGGCCATTGAAGTGGAAGCAGGCAAAGGTCCATTGGGCGTGCTGCCTCTCTTTGCCCGCAGCAGTGGACGGCTATTATCCAAGGCGAACGTAGGGAAGCTGCCCGCCGTAGCCGGTCTGCGACCGCGCATCCTGGCAGTGGAAGAACCCCATTCCAACTACGTGGAAGCGCTACGCGGCCTGCGCACATCTCTGCTGCTGTCGCGGGGCGGCGCTCCCCCGCAAACTGTTCTGGTAACCAGCGCCGTGGCGGCTGAAGGCAAAACAACACTCAGCCTGAACCTGGCCATTCTGATGGCGCAGCAAGGCAAGAAGGTGCTGCTGGTTGATGCGGACCTGCGCAGGCCGATGCTCCAAACCCTTCTGAACGCGCCTACGAAGTTCGGACTGAGTAACCTGCTGGCCGGCCAGATTCAGGCGGATTTTGAAAACGAATACGTGACGCTCGAACAAGTGCCGGGATTGAAAATTCTGTGCGCAGGCCCGGTGCCTCCATACCCTGCTGAACTGCTGGGCTCGCACCAGATGCGGGTGTTGCTGGACAGGTGGCGCAAGGAGTATGACTTCATTCTCTTCGACGGCGCTCCTATCCTGCCCGTTACCGACTCCGTGATCCTCAGCGATCTCGCGGATACAAAGCTGCTGGTGGCACGATTTGGATACACGACACGGCAATCCTTGGAACGAAGCTACGCACTGCTTTGCAGCATGCGCGGAGCGGAAGCGGGAGTCAGCATTGTTGTCAATGCCGTGGAGCAGAAAGGTAATTCCTATTACCAGTATTACGGGTATTCGCACTCCCCGTATCACCAGGCTAGCAAAGTGAGTCTCACATGAGAAAACCTATACCGAGTACCTTAGTCCCGATGGTCAAACGCATTGTAAGTAGGTGGAGCTTGCTGTTTCTGCTCAGCCTGTTCCTGCCCATTAGTGCCATGGCCGCGCCGGACACTCTGTTAATCGGACCTGGGGATCAATTGCACGTTCAAGTCCTCGACACTCCGGAGATGGAGCAGACTCCGCGTGTGACCGATGCGGGTGTTATTCCCGTGGAGGGCGTGGGAAGCGTAAAGGTCGCCGGCCTTACGCCGGCGCAAGCCGCCACGGCAATCCAGAATGGCCTCATAGCTGCGCACTATATGAGGCACCCCGTGGTGCAGGTCACGGTAACTCAATATGCAACCCAGAACGTCTCCGTGCTGGGCGAGGTAAAGGCGCCGGGGCCGTATCCAACCGCAACGCCGCGCTCCATCCTCGATGTGCTCGCGCTGGCCGGCGGCCTGAGCCAGTTAGCCGATCGCAACATCTTGATCGAGCGCCACGGCAATCCCACTGAGCCGGTCCACTACTACTACGCGAACAACCCCGATAAGGCGGTCGAAAATCAGGTTGCCGTGAACCCCGGGGATACGGTGATTGTGCCCAAGGCGGGAATTGTCTATGTTCTCGGAGACGTGAATCGCCCCGGCGGCTACGCCATGACCAATAACCAGTCGCAGATGACGCTACTGGAAGCGCTTGCGCTGGCTGGCGGACTAAGCAAGACCGCCAAGGAAAACCGCGCGCGGCTGATTCGCAAAGTAACGGGCGGATCGTATTCCGACCGGACCCTCTCCCTGGAAAATCTCGAGAAGGGCAAGACTCCAGATTTTGCTATGCAGCCGGGAGATGTTCTCTATGTGCCGTTCAGTTACGGAAAGAATTTGGCGGTATTTGGTTCGGCGAATATCGCCGGATCGGCGGCTACGGCCGCTGTGTATGCAATGCCCTAGGCATGTAAAAGCGTTGCGATGAAGCCAGCCACGAAAGGAGCAGTAAAGTGTACGAGGCCCCTATTGTGAGTGTCGTCGTTCCTACTCGACACCGGCCGGATCTCGTAGTTCGCGCGGTTAGCAGCGCATTGGCGCAAACTCTGTCCGACATTGAAGTGGTCGTGGTCATCGATGGTCTGGACCGTGCCACAGAGAAGGCATTGGCAGCAATCGACGATTGCCGTGTGAAGACCATCTGCAATGAAATACCAGTGGGCGGATCCGAAGCGCGGAATCT
The DNA here is from genome assembly GCA_963725975.1 of uncultured Acidobacteriaceae bacterium. GTDB lineage: Bacteria > Acidobacteriota > Terriglobia > Terriglobales > Acidobacteriaceae > Telmatobacter. Next base: position 70,765 of record CAVSBA010000008.1, read on the forward strand.
CGGCATTCGCAGGTCCCGCGGCCAATTTATCGCCCTCCTGGATGACGATGACGAGTGGATGCCAGATAAGTTGTCGCGGCAACTTGAAGAGGCATGGAAGTCGGAGAAGAAGTTTCCCGTGACAACTTGCCGGCTGATTGCCCGGCGTCCTGAAGGCGATGCGGTGTGGCCGGCGCGCGCCATGCGGCCCGGCGAATCGATGAGCGAATACCTGCTGTGCAGAGAGGCATCGATCCGCCAGGGTGAAGGCTTCATTCAAACCTCCACGCTGCTGGTTCCGCGCGCGCTCATGCTGGACGTGCCGTTCACCGCCAGCCTGCCTCGTCATCAGGACTGGGACTGGCTGATCCGCGCCGCGGCGCATCCGGGGGTTGAATTTCTTTGGGTCTGGGAAGCTCTGGTCATTTATCACATTGATACTTATCGCAACTCGGTAAGTGCTGCCAGGTCGCCGGCGCCTTCCTTGAATTGGGTGAATGGGAATGGCCTTGTAACCCCCAAGGCGCGGGCCTACTTTTATGCCACCCAAATTGCTGTCCGCTGTCAGACGCCGGCTCTTCTGGGTTCCGTTGTCCTGAAGACCCTGCGCTATCCTCGTGCCTTGCTCATCGCCATGGGACTCGCGCTCGTGCCGCGCGCTCTGGTCCACCGGCTTCGTCCCAGGAGAGTTCTCAACCGTGCTTAAAGCCTCTCTCATCGTCGCGACTTTGGGTGAACGGCCAGCCGACTTGTGCGCACTCCTCTACTCGCTGCAGCCGCAGGCGCGGTTTATCAGCGAGATCGTCGTTGTCGATCAGAATCCCGACGCGCGACTGCTTCCTCGACTCCTCGAGCCGTTCTGCGAGTCGCTGCCCATCCGGCACACGCGCAGTGAACGAGGACTTTCCCGTGCCCGCAATATCGGGTTATCCATGATCACCGGCGCCATCGTCGCATTTCCTGACGACGACTGCCTCTATTCCGAGGGCTTGCTGGAGTGGGTGATCAACTGGTTTGAAACCAATGTGGAGTACGACATCCTGGCCGTGGGCGTAAAGGATGCGGACGGTGTCTCCAGTGGTAACCGCTGGCTGCAGAATAACTGCGACGTGCATCCCCTGAATGCCTTCCGCACCACGTTCTCCTCGTCGCTTTTCATTTGTACTGACCTGGCGAGAACTGCGCGTTTCGATGCGCAACTGGGCGTGGGCTCGGGAACCGCATATGGAAGCGGCGAAGAAACCGACTATGTACTGAGACTGTTGCGCAAGGACGCCAGGGGCCGCCTCGATCGCAGTCGCTACATTGTTCATCCGCGCCGCGATATGCTCAGCGGCACTGCGACTCTGCCGCGTGCCGAAGCTTATGGATTTGGAATGGGGCATGTGCTGCGCATGCATTCGCTGCGTCTCTTGTGGACCATGTTCATGGCCTATAACCTGTCCCGGGCGGGGATCTGCCTGTTGCGCGGAACCTATGATGCGGCAGCGCTATGCGTGGCCCAGACCAAGGGCCTTTGGAAAGGCTTTGTGGCGCCAAGGCATGAACGCACGGCCGAGGCTGCGCCCCCCCACGTCATGAGGCCGCGTGACGCAGTCGCCGATCCTCAAGTCATCGAGTTCTCGCGTCCTCGGGATCTGCAGCGGGACGATCTGCTAAAACGCGGATCGAGCAGTGACGGCTCCGCCTCGGTCAAAGAACTTGCAGAATCCAATATCGGGAGTTCACCGAATTAATGGCGACAACGAGCGATTGCGAAAGTTCGCTTCTTCAGCCGGCTGCGGAGGCGCGCTACCAGCAAGCCGGCGAAACGTCCACCTGGGAAGAAGCGGTGGCCTGGGTGGCGCTGGTGCCCGTTCTGTTCATTACCGTGGGCGGAACGATCCAGACGGAGAGCACTCCCGTCGCTTTCCGCTTTACGGCGATGGCCGATGACTCGATGGGGCGCAGGCTAGCCAGGCTGGCATGCACCGCCCTGATTTTAATTCTTGTATCCACACGCTTCCGTCAGATCTTGAACGTCTGCAAGAAGTCAAAGCTCCTCCTGCTGCTTCCCGCCATAGCCTTGGTGTCCGTTTTGTGGTCTCAAAACCGAGTGCATACTGCGATCGACGCGTTAAACCTTCTCGCTGTCACCCTGTTCGCCATTTATCTCTATCTGAGATATCCGGGAAACAGGATCGTATCGTTACTAACCTTTGGAGCCTTTATCTCTCTTTGGCTGTGCGCCCTGACAGTCATCGCGTTCCCGAGCATCGGGATTGATGCTTTTCAAGAAAACGCGTGGCGCGGCATCTTCGCTCAGCGCAATGAGTGCGCTGCAATTTGTACCCTGTTTCTGGCTTTGGGCCTGCATTACCAGGAGCGTGGGGTCATCTCGCAATTGATTCGCTGCTCCGTCCTTTTCCTATCCATCCTTTTTATCGTCATGAGCGGATCACGGACAGGATGGATATTAGCGGCGCTGGCGTTGATTCTCACTTACAGCCTTCGCTTCATGGCTCGGCTCCAATCTCTCGACCGCCTCCTGTTTCTCATGGTCATGGCCATCCCGACGATCGCGCTAGGCCTCCTCATCTTCAACGATTTCACTCAGATTCTGGCGGTGCTGAACAAAGATCCAACCTTGAGCCAGCGCACCATCATCTGGGCGCAAGTGATTCCCTCAATTCTCAAGCATCCCCTCCTTGGTTATGGCTACTCGGCATTTTGGATGGGCTTGAGTGGCGAGTCCATGCATACCGTGCTGGTCACCGGCTGGATGGAGGGCCAGGCGCAGGATGGGTACCTCGACATACTGCTTCAGCTCGGCCTTGCTGGTCTCATTCCTCTCATCGTGGTGTTCCTCCGCGCGGGCGTGCAGGCTGTGTCTGTTGTTGAGGCCAGAAGGCTGAATTCCGTCTCGGCCTTCTCGATTGTTTTGCTGCCTCTGGTTTTGGTGGGGAACATCGGCGAATCGACGCTGCTGCTTCCTCTGGGCATTGCGTGGTTTTATGCGCTCATCGCATTCCTGGTTCTAGGCCGCCCAGATTACGCTGCGGAGGCCTGCTGATGCCGCGCATTTCAATTTTGATCCCAGCCTACAATGCCGAGGAGACCATCCTGCAGGCCCTTGACTCTGCGCAAGGGCAGACATTCGACGATATCGAAATTATTGTGATCGACGATGCTTCGACGGACCGCACCGCCGAATTAGTAACTGAACGTGCACGAATCGACCTTCGCATTCAGCTTGTCCGGCTGGAGACGAACAGCGGTCCTGCCGCAGCGCGCAACGCCGGAATAGCCATTGCCAAAGGCGAGTGGCTGGCATTGCTCGATGCCGACGACACCATGAGCAGTTACCGTCTGGAGCGTCTGCTTGGAGAGGCCGCCGCGCAAGATGTGCTGGTTGCCGATAACCTGGCGCTCTACGACCGTCATGCTGGCAAGGTAGCCAAGCTCGGAATTCACCCCGGCCTGTTGGGAACCGGATTGCGCCTTGACTGTGAGGGCTATGCCGCGCGGTGCAAGTCCAACCAGGCGGATGCCATTGACTTCGGGCTCCTCAAGCCGCTTATCCGCGTCTCACACCTCGAAAAATTCGGAATCCGCTACGACGAGCGAATCCGCTACGCAGAAGACTTTCGCTTCTATCTCGATATCTTGATCGCGGGCGGTAACCTGCTGATTATTCCGGATTCCTATTATCAATACACAGAGCGCTGGGGCTCCATCTCCAATAAGCAATCCGGCTTGAGCAAGACCCTCACGACTTATAACCGCCTTGAAGCACAGACCAGGGAGTTAGCGCAGAATCCGCGTTACGCGAGAGTGGCTAGGCACCTGAATGACCGGGCAGATGCCGTTCGCCGCCTCGCCAAGGTCGCGGTTTTCGGACAACGCTCGCGATTGAATAAGCTGCTCCTGCTTCCTTTGACGTTGGCCGACCGCGACCTGCGAACTTATCTCAAACTGCGTGCCCGCGCGCGCATTGCCGGCCTTCAACCTTCGCGGTGGACGAAAAGTACGCTCTTTAAAGACTCCTCGAACCTTTGCCTGGGACAGATGATCAGGCTCGGCTTGCAGGCAGTGTACTTTCTGTTTATCGCCCGCTCGTTGGGGCCTGCGCAATACGGCGCCTTTGTGGCCGTCACGGCCATGACAAGCATCCTCACCCCCTATGTCGGATTGGGCTGCGGCAGTCTGTTTTTGAAAAACGTGCGTTCGGGGAAGAGAGCGGCTTCGCTCTGTTGGGGAAACGGCCTGCTTGCAATCATGTTGAGCGGGCTTCTGACCACGGTCGTACTGTGCGCCATCGCTCATCTCTGGTTGCCCACCATTCCCGTAAGCGTGGTGAGCGCAATCTGCATATCCGACCTCGTGCTCGTTCGATTGATCGATCTCGCCTCCTTCGGGTTTGCGGCATCGGGTCAGATGCGCAAGACCGCCATCCAGAACACGACCATGAGCTTCCTGCGCGTGGTTGGAATTGTGCTGCTCGTCTGGCACTTTCGTCAGGTAACCATGGCGCAATGGACGTGGGTCTACCTTTTCACTGCCGTCATTGGCGGCATATTTGCCCTGCAGCAGGGGAATGCGCTGTGGGGCATGCCGCGCATTTCATGGGCGGCGCTTCTCGAAGATGCGCGTGAAGGCTTTTTCTTCTCCATGAGCACGTCGGCGCAAACCATCTACAACGACATCGATAAGACAATGCTGGCGCGGCTTTCGACCTTTTCCGCCACTGGCGTTTATGCGGTTGCCTATCGAATCATCGACACCAGCCTGACGCCGGTGCGCTCTCTGGTGCAGGCTGCATATCCGCAGTTCTTTTGCGTGGGTGCCAAGGGAATCGGCGCGGCCTATGGGTATGCAAAGGGCCTCATCCGCAAGGCGGTGGTTTTCGGCATTTTGGACTTCGTGGGCCTGCTGCTCATAGCTCCGCTCCTGCCTCACATTCTTGGTCATAAGTACGCAAATGTGGTGCCCGCGATCCAGTTGCTGGCGCTCATTCCCGTGATGCGTTGCGTGCATTGGTTCCTGGCCGACGCGCTATCGGGAGCGGATATGCAGATCCTGCGCACTGTTATTCAGGTGGGCGTTGCCGTGTTCAATATCGGACTGAACCTGATGGTTTTGCCTCGCTGGTCGTGGGTCGGCGCGGCGTGGACCAGCCTGGCTTCGGATGCTGCGCTGATGGTTGCTTTGTATGCCGCAATGCAATGGAAGCGCTCAACTGCAGTCTTGAGGGCGGTCGGCCAGGCAGCCGATTAGCAATCGTGTTTTAGGATTCTGGATACTCTTGCAGACTGTGCTTATTTTTCGAGAACGCCTCCTGGGGCCGAGCGAGACGTTCATCACCGAGCAGGCCCGGTCATTGCGGCGTTACCGCCCCGTGCTTGCCGGCCTGCGCCGAACCGCGCCCACACTTCGCCATTCGATTCCAGAGGTGCTGCTGCGCGACAGCCAGGGCCCAATCGATAAGCTTGCTGCCAATTTATATCGCAAGTTCCCCATCGCGAGAAATTTCTTCGCGCGGCTGAGCGCTGAAAATCCATCCATCGTTCATGCCCATTTTGCCCTTGATGCCGTTCAGGCATTGCCGATTGCGAGCAGGCTCCATCTGCCGCTGGTGGTTTCCCTCCACGGCTCGGATGTGACTTCGACAAAGGCAGCGCTGGCAAAGAGCTTTGCAGGCCGCCACTACTGGCAACACAGAGAGCGCCTCTTCCGGGAAGCATCGGCATTTCTCTGCGTCTCCGAGTTCATCCGCCAGGCCGCCGTCAATGCTGGATTCCCCGCACACAAACTGCATGTGCACTATACGGGAATTGACTGCGAGCGATTTCAACCGGCCACCGTCACCCGCGATTCCAAGCTGATTCTGTTTGTGGGCCGGCTTGTTGAGGTCAAGGGTTGTGAGTACCTGCTGCGGGCATTGGCGCAGGTTCAGCAGCACGATCCTGAGGTTCACCTTGAAGTGATCGGCGACGGCCCGTTGCGGCCTCAACTGGAAGCGCTCGCGGCCCAACTCTCCACGCGGGTTCGCTTCCGCGGCGTCCAGTGCCCCGATGAAGTGTTGCGCAGCATGTTACGCGCCCGCATTTTATGCAATCCCAGCGCGACTGCCTCGTCCGGACAAATGGAAGGCTTTGGCATGGTATTCGCAGAAGCCCAGGCAGTGGGTACACCGGTCGTGAGTTTCATCCACGGTGCAATTCCAGAAGCCGTGCGCCACGGAGAAACCGGCTTGCTGTGTCCGGAACGGGACGTAGACGCGCTGGCAAGTTCGTTGCGAACTCTTCTCGAGGACGACGCGCGCTGGGCATCGATGAGCAGACGCGCCAGCGAGTGGGTTCGCGAACGCTTCAATATTGCTGAGCAGAGCGCGAATCTCGAGTCGCTCTACGACGACTGCGTGGCAAATGTTCAGCGAGCCAGCGTGGCGCTCGATCAAAGAACAGAATGGCAGGCTGAGGACCGCTCGACTTCGAAGGTGTAACTCTCAAGATCCGGTCATCCACCACGTGGACCTGAGTTCCTGGCCCGCAATGACTTCAGATGGAATGCCGGGTGTCGGAGACCAGAGCTTCAGATTCGTGACTGGCCAGATTTGCTCGATCGGCTCCTTCCACTGATGCAGCGCAAGGTCGAACAATCCCCAATGAATCGGCATAAGAAGCCCTTGCTCGCCCAGGGCGCGGAAACTGCGCACTGCGCCCTCCGGGCCCATGTGAATCTGTGCCCACAGCGGATTTGAAGCGCCGATTTCGAGCATCGTCACATCAAACGGACCGAACCGCTCGCCGATCTCGCTGAAGCCGTTCCACTCACCGGAATCTGCGCCGTAGTAGATTCGGTGCTCCGGTCCGATCAGCGCAAAAGAGGCCCAAAGCGTTTCAAAGCGGTTGAACAAACTGCGGCCCGAGAAGTGACGAGCCGGCAATGCGGTCACGGCCACAGGGCCCACCTGTGTCGCGCTCATCCAGTCAAGTTCGGCGCATTGAGAAGGCCGCACGCCGAACTTGCTTAGAAGCGCGCCCACCCCGAGCGGCGTAATCCATCGCGCTTGGTGAATGGCCGGCAGTCGCGCCAACCGGCGAATGGTTTCCGCTCCCAGATGGTCGTAGTGATCGTGTGAAACGATCACGGCATCGATGGCAGGAAGATCTTCAAGGGCCAGTGGAGGCGGAAAGAATCTCCTTGGGCCTGCCCAGCTAGTTGGCGCCGCCCGTTCGTCCCATATGGGATCGATCAGGATGCGGGTGCCATCAATCTCAATGAGAGAGGCAGAGTGTCCCATCCACGTGATGCGCAGGCCAGACTGCGGCGGGGTGTCGTAAACGCGCGGATCGGTATGAAAGGGACCGAGAGGGCGCTTGGGCGACCGGCCTGCCGCGCCAAAGAAGAAGCGGGGGCCGACTTTGAACATGACCGAAAGCCCGCCGATGTCGGTGGGCACCGGATTGAGAAAGCGGCGTCCGTTGCGGGTTGCCGGGCGAAGGAGCATGTAACTTGCCTGATGACTATCCGACATCGAGAATCCCATGTCTCGCTACGCCCGTCCTGAGGGTCGCGGCATCAATCGTATCGCTCAAATACAATCTGCTTCTTATGCCAGCCGTAGCCGGCCAGCTTATCGCGCACGCCGGAGACCATGTTGTTGAGGCCGCAAATGTAGGCATAGATGTCGAAACTCAGGTCTTTCACGGGTACGTTGGGGTCTACCGCTGGCGCCGGAAGCGGCTGACCAAGGCGCGCTGCACGCTCTTCCACAATGCGCGCCAGATGGTCCTGCACATAGCCGCGCAAACCGGTCCAGCTATCCTGGGCGCGGCTCAGGGTCGCCAGGTAGTGGAAGTTGGGATGGCGCGCGGCCAGAGCCTCGAACTCCTCATGGTAATAAAGATCGGTTTCGTAGCGAGTGCCGTAAACCAGCCAGATCTGCTTGCCGTTGCTCCGATCTATACCGGAATCGGAGCCATCCTCGGGAAAGAGATATTGCGCGAAGGCGCGCATGGGAGCGATGCCGGTTCCAGTGGCTACAAAGATGGAATCGGTCACCGGCTGCTCCAGAACGAAATGCCCATGCGGACCATGGGCCTGGATGGTGCCGCCCACGGGCAGATCGGGCAGGTCAGCAAGATGATTCGAGAAAAAACCGTCTTCAACCCGGTTCACGCACAGATCGAAGCGGTTGGCGCGAGAAGCCGATGCAATGGAGTAGGCACGGGTCTGCTGCTTGCCGTTCTGGTCGTGCGCCACGGCCGACACGAATTGCCCGGCAGCGTAGGGGAAGCTCTGAAGCCCCTCGATTTCGAATTCGAAGTGGTAACACTGAGCCGCTTCGGAGATGCACACTTTTCGCGCCAGCCGCGCGGTATAAAGCTCACGTGCCAAGGCAGTTTCTCTCTTTACGGCGCTTCAGGAAGTTCCACCTAAATGAACGCAGGTCGCGCTCCCTGTCGGTCACGTCGACTTCAGATGTAGGTATTCAGGGAAGAGCACTTTCTGAAACGCTCTGGGAATCGCTCAGGGCCACAGTGTGGCCACGCGATGATTATAGTGCGCCTGCCCCAAAGCGCGTCAGGGGGTGCGAGGCTCGCCGCAAAGGGAATGACCCAACATCTTTTCGCCTCGAAATTCCCCGCGTAAACAGGGTTGCGCTGACCCATCGCATACGCTTCAAACCCAAAATCTCGCCTCAGATCCTGGTGGGCCCGGAGGGATTCGAACCCCCAACCAAGGGATTATGAGTCCGGTCCCATCTCTGTAAACTGTTGATAATTAAGCCATAACGCTCCGTAATTGAGCGTAGGCCTAAATCCTTTCTCTACTGTAATTTAGCACAAGGTTGCGTTAAATTCCGGTGTTAGTGAGTGTACCGCTACTGTACCGCAGCGGAACCTTCTGGCGCACTCGCCTGATCGATGCTATAGCCGATTGAGTTGTAACCGTTCAGTCTGCGCTCGTACATTCTCGCAAGCATCAGCACGCCGTCATCTACGTAGTCGTAAACCTGAACGACTCGCTTATTGTTGTGGAGGCGATGAAGGCGCCCGGCGTACTGCTGCAATGTTCCCTTCCAAGAGATCGGCATGGCAAGGAATAGAGTATCCAGGCGTGCATCGTCGAATCCCTCTCCGATATAGCTCCCCGTCGCCAGAATGAGCCGCGATTCATTTTCAGGCACAGCCGCGATTGCTTCCGCTGTCTCTCGGCGTTGTTTCGTTCCCACTCCGCCCTTTAAAACGAACACGTGCTTGGCGGCGGAGCTCAACCTGGTCGCGAAATACTGTAAATGCTGCGTCCTGCCAGTCAGGAGAAGCGGCGAACGTCCAGAACTAAGCGCATTTGCAATATCGCTGGCGATCATTTCGTTCCTCGACGAATCGGTTGACAAGGCACCGTAAACATCCTGGATCGTCACCTCACCGAGATCTGGCGGCATGCGAAAATCCGTGTGGCGAGGAATAACCCAGTGTTCGAACGGATTCGTTGCCGCCATCACCTTAGCGCTTAGGTTGAATCGTACCGGACCACATTGCATGTAAATGATGGGATGGTGTCCATCTTTTCGAGTTGGCGTCGCGGTGAGACCAACCACATATTTCGCCTTCACCTGTCTCATCACCTGCTCGAAGGTGAACGCAGAGATGTGATGGCACTCATCCACGATGACATGGCCGTATTCTGCGATGAAATCCTTTACGGCTTCTTTTTGATACAGGCTCTGAATGACCGCAACATCGACGCAGCCGCTGCGACGTGCTTTTCCGCCTCCAACCTGACCGATTGAGGCTAGGGGCATATTAAGAAACATGGCCAGCCGCTCACGCCATTGGTCGAGTAACTGTTGTCGATGAACGAGGACCAGTGCGTTTACCTTGCGCTTCGCGATCAACCATGCGGCCACGGCCGTCTTCCCGAATGCTGTCGGAGCGCACAGGATCCCTTCATCATGGCCGCTAACCTCCCCAACAGCCTCTTCCTGAACAGGCCGAAGCTGGCCATCGAATTCCGCTTCAATCGGGTTCCCGGCATATCGCTCGTCTCGAATATCAGGCAAAATGTGGTGCGCACGCAAAAGCACCAATACATCCGATAAGCATCCGCGTGGCAAGGCAATGTGCTTGGGGAAATCCTGACCACATGCGATGACGCGCGGCTTGGCGTACGTCGGAAGCCGCATCGCCTGTGCTTTATAGAACTCTGGATTTTGAAATGCTGCTACTCGAAGCAGGCGATTCAGCATGGCTTCCGGCAGGCCTTGCTTCTCGATATAAATCAGATTTGCGCGGACGATCTGTACCGATTCCGGCAGTGGTCCCTCGATTGGCCGCTCCCGGTGTTTTCGTGATGGCGGCATTGTCCACGGATCTTGCGCGTCTTCATCATCGGCAATGCTGATACGAATTCCGATGAGATCGCCATTGCGTTGAGCGTCGGAGATGATCTCTTCGGCCGCTGCGGTAGACATCCGCCGTATCGTGGAGAGAAACTCCCACTGGTCGGGATAGGAGCAGAGTTCCTCATCGAGGAAAACGCTGTTGCCAGATTTGCGCGGCGCAAACTGCAGCGGGAGAGCGATTAGATTTCCGAACCCGCCCTTTGGCATGGTGTCCTGGTTCGGAAATAAGCGGTCATAGGAATCGAGACCAAGCTGATGCCGGCGTTCCATCGTCCGTGTCAGAAGTGCGCATCCGAGCTTGCGGGCGGTGCTTGCCGGGATCGCAGATTCAAAAAATATCCAGACGTGGCCGCCGTTCCCGGAACGCGAGCGCTCGAGAACCGCAGGCACGCCCAACTCCCGACAGGTATTGAGAAATGCGTGCGAGTCATCGGCCCATGTCTTCTTATCGAAATCGACAGCGACAAACCAGCAGGTTTCGTCCAGGAGAAGCGGATAGATGCCAACGGTCTCTTTCCCGAGGAGATGGTTTTCGACAACCGTGTCGGTCAGCGGCAAGAATTTCCGCGTGATCCGGTCAACCTTCTTCCGATCTGCAGGTTTGCTCGCATTGATGGTCTTCCAATCCTTCAGCGCTGCCGGTGAATATCCAGACCGGCCATCGGGATTCTCCCATCGCCTTGCGTAGACATCCTCTCTACCGCGAAACAGGTCGCGGAACAGAGCGATGCGTTTGCGAGCGCGTTCTTCCTTGGTCTCCGCTTGCACCGCCAGGCTAGTTTGAACCGCACGTGCATCCTCGTGGGGTGTTGGAACGGAAATGCCATGAGTAGCCAACAAACGGCGCAGCCTCGCATTCTCCTTGCGCAGCTGCTGGTTCTCTTCATCGCGGGATACAAATGGAACCGATTCTGAAGTGCGGCCGGTCATGTCCTTTTACTTTTCCGCGCCAGTAGCCAAGACTTCGCGGCAGAATTGGCGTAATTCCTCGAATGCCTCAAGCAGGCCTATGTTGAGCCCGCAATCCGCAGCCAGAGCCTGAAACGGGATCCGCCACTCTTCCGGCGGCGCAATCAAGGAGGCCGGCAGAGCGTGCGTGTTCCTTCGCTCGAAAGTCTTTTGCAGAGCGCCTAGCGCTCTTAGCTTGTCAACCTGGTTGTCCCTGCTGAGTAGCAGGAGATCCACCAAGTCCTTGACCCGGCTATTCGTAGAGCTTCGCGGAAGCGTGTATGCATGAATCTTTTCAGCGAATTGCTGCTCGCATGAGATCGCGCGCACCTTCGGCTGCTGTATTCCGGCAAAGCTCAGCCAGTCGAAACACTCAATAGTTTCGAGAGGTTGGATCACCACGTCGCCAATTCCAGCGTCGAGATGAAACTTGGCGAAAATTCTCCCGTCCATTCGCGTTTCGATTGAATAACGCGCGCCGCCGTAAGGCGCTGCGGTCAAATCCGAGATCGGTGGTCCGATTGTGTATTCGAACCAATCGTCGAGGGAAACAGCGGCCGAGGCCTGAAGCATCTCTCGCACCGCTTGTGCTGCGCTGTCGTTATCCATAGCGCCTACGACATGCTGCAGTGTCAGATCGATATCGATGGTGGATCGCGCCGCCTTGAAGCGAAGCTCCAATGCATAGCCACCCTTCAACACCCAGGGAACCGCCTCGGTCCTGAACAGCCGCGCAAGCAGCCGATCAAAGGATACTTGCCGCCTGAGGCGATTGACATCCATTTGCCTGGCGCGAGATTCACTTTTCAGGCGCTCTTCCAGAGCTTTCCGGAACGCTCCCGCCGATGCGTAGGTTCGGGCCATAGCCATTAGGCAGCCCGCCGTAAGGCATCTTCGATCAGTTTGCGAGACTCTTCGCTGCATTTCACGCTACGAAGTTGTTGGCGCGTTACCAGGCCGCGTTCGATGGCCTGCTGCAGCGCCTGGTGTATAAATGTGGATTCGGTCGCACCGGCCTCGATTAGATCAAGGATCGTTCGGAGTGGCCTAGTGTATTTGAATCCTGGCCCGACTTGTATGTCGCTCCTTGGCAGATCGCCATAGTGCAGCACCAGGATCCCTGGAATCTCGGAGTTGCGCCGAAAACTCTGTGGAACCGTCATGTGGAGCTTTGCCGGGTTCAAGTCTGAAAGTTCATGAAGACTCAGGGCAGTCTGATGGCTGTAAACGCCTTCGATTTCTTCCTTGCGGTTCCTGGACCAGAGCGACCATATCACCAGGTCTGGTCGTTCCGGCGATGGGAATAGTGCCAGCCGATAAATGCCGCGGTGCTCACGAATCCAATTTCCAGCTTGCACATGGTAGGGATGCGTATTCTCAGCGAAGCCGGCGGCTTTGGCCTGTTTCGTCGTGAACAAGCCTTGTTGCTGCTCGGCTACGTCGAAGAGCCGACGCGACGCATCTCGACGTGGTTGAACCATATGCACAATACTACAACTTTATTGACGTTTTGTGCGTAAAGCAGAGAGCTTGCTTCCAGGGCAACGGCCGACGACCTGACGACCTCGCTACGGGCAGCTCTGTACCTGTACAGTTCCACGCCGCACTGGGAGAAAGACTTGGTGGGCCCACCAGGACTTGAACCTGGAACCAAAGCATTATGAGTGCTCTGCTCTAACCGATTGAGCTATGGGCCCTTACCCCCATTCCGGCGTCGTCAACCGGAATCCACCGTAATGGACCGTAGCCAATCGGAATTGAGCGTAGTTTTGGGATTATGAGTCCCCTGCTCTAACCGTTGAGCTACAGGCCCTTCTCTTCTTTATCCTACTGCAATGCAATAAGTTACAGCAAACACGAGAATGGCTCCGTCAACCCATTTTGAAGCTCGTGCCGGTTCTGGTGCCGGTTGCGTTTTGAAACCACCGCTGCAGTGGCTTCAAGAGAACGGGTTACCTATGACCGGTCAGATCGTCATCCTTATGATTGAAAAATCATCGTCCAGGTTTTCTGAGCCGTGTGCGTCTCGAGCGAAACGGAGGAGTGCTTCCAGTTCCGACGCGCCTTCGGGAACTGCGCGTGTGAGAGCTTCTTCGAGAGCTTCGATTCCCAGGTAGGTCCCGTCCGGTTGCAAGATTTCGTAAGCGCCGTCACTGTAGAGGAACAGCCGCGCGGGACCATCGAGAGTACACTCCTGGCTCTCGTAGGCGGCGACCGGCCACAAACCCACTGGAATACCAACGCCCGGCAGCGATCTCGCTTGGCCGGGCTGGCCTCTTGCACCGCTCACCAGAATCGGTGCCGGGTGCCCGGCCGCGGCATAGCGCAGCGTTTTTGTAGGGTGGTGATAGACGCCGTACCAGATGGTGAAATAGAGACCGTTTTGACGGTCCGCCTGGAAAGCCTGATTCAACGAGCCCAGTACCGCTTCAGGCCTACGGAAATCGGTGTTCAGCAAGGCACCGGAGCGGAGCGTATTGGCTACCGTGATCGACAGCAATGCCGAACCGACGCCGTGCCCGCAGACGTCCAGCAGGTAAAGGGCAAAGTGCTCGCCATCTATCCAGTAATAACCGAATGAATCTCCCCCCAGCTCAGTTGAAGGAACGAAGAGCCAGTCAACTGCGAAGGGCTCCGCGACGGGCGCCGGCAAGATCTCAAGCACGTAGCGCTCGGCCTCGTGCAATTCCTGCTGCAGGCGGTTGTGGGTGCGCAGAAGCTCGTCACGGGATTCGGCCAGGTCGCGGTGGGCCACCGTCAGCTCCTTGTGTGCGGCCTCGAGCTTGGCAATGAGGCGCGCCTCGCGCTGACTCAGCAGCGTCATATCGTACGCCTTCTGCTGGATTTTCCTGGCATCGTGATGTTCCGCGGTCACGTCGAGGAGCACCACCCACGTCAAATCTTCTTCGGCCAGAAAATGAACGTCCGCCACGCGTCCGCTGGGCATTTCCACGGACTGCAAAAGAAAACCTGCTTCCTCCAAAGGCAGTAGACCTTCCAGGAATGGCAATTGATGGGAGACGGAATGCTGGCGCTGTAGATCGGCCAGTCCGTAGTGGTCCAACTCTCCGCCTGCTTCGATCAGGACCAGATCGTTGGTGATGAGAAGATGGGCTACGGAGCGCTGGGACTTAACCAGGAGCAGCACCCATTCAGAAATGCGGTTCGGCATATCCAGCATTGGTCACACCATGCGCTTCGCTAGTTCCTGAAAGGCTTCTTCGACTCCTTCGCCGGTCTTGGCGCTGGTGCGAAGAACCGTGTATCCCGCGTCTCTCAGGTCTTCGACAGACTGTTCCGGGATATCCCAGTCTTCCTTCAAATCCGTCTTATTGAGAAGGAATAGGAAAGGAACCGACCCTATTTCCGCGGTTACCCGTACCTGTATCGACTTGGCGACTTCGAGGGTTTCACCTCGCGTGACATCAACGACGAGGAAGTATCCCGCAGTACCGCGAAGGTAACTTGTACGTATTGTCGAGACGTCGTCCTCGCCCGCAATATCCCAGAGGATAAGAGCGACCTCTGCGGCGCCAACGTTCACCGTCTTCTTTTCGATTTTGACGCCAACGGTGGTCAGGTATGTATCCGAATAGATGCTTTGAACGTAACGGCGAACCAAGCTGGTCTTGCCGACGCCAAAGCCTCCCAACATGCACACTTTCTTCTGAATCATAAAGATATTATTCCCTGGTAGTGACGGTGAATGTCACTCTCCGATTCATGGCCGCGGTTGGACTGCCTTTGGCGCCCTCCACGGGTTCGAGTGGACCGGCGCTGCGCACGGTCAGCAGTTCCGGAGCGATGCCCCGCGCCCTCAGCATGGAGCGGACGACCTCGGCTCGAGCGGCGCTGAGAGACAGGTTCGCCGTTTCGTTGCCGATGGCATCCGAGTGGCCGGAAATCATCATGCCGACAGAGAAACCAAGACGGTTCGCCACGCGCACCAGTTGGCTGAACTGGTCGGCAACTGCATCCAGTTTGGCGTTCTCGTTCCGTGCCGGGGTGGGCGTATTTGAATCGAAACCAATAATATATCCCTGGATAGCATCGCGCAGGCGAACAAATTCTGGATCCTGGATGTCCTTGAGGGCGCTGAAATCGACCTTGGGAGAACCCGCGGGCAGCGACGCGACCAGCATTCTCGCCTTCTCCGCCCAATACTGTGGAGCGCTTCCCGTGACCAGTACCGTGCCGCCTTTCACTGACAAGGAAACTTCGGGCGGAGGCTTCAAACTTGCGGCCAGACGCCGGAGAACAATCGTTGGATCCAGCGCCTCGTACGACTCCCAGTGACCGACGACGTGCTTCGAATTCAAACCCGAATGCGCCAGCACCGCGGCGGGATCGGCGGCCAGGGGATCGCGTAAGCCGGAAACTTGCCATTTTCCATTTCGGAACTCGACACTGGTAACCACGACGCCCGGCTGCTCACGCAGTCGCTGGACATAGGCATCGACACGAGTTCGGTAATATGTCCGCTGAATCATCCACGCGCCGACGATAAGCAGCAACGCCAGGGGTATGCCCCACAGCCAGGGCGACAGCTGCGTTTCACGCGGCCGTTCCCGTTGCTGCATGCAAGTCTCCAGTGGCGTGACCACGTTCCCCAGACCCGCGTCGTCACCCTGGAATTCTTCCAGTGGACTCCGGAATTGGTCGTGAATCTCACTGAGCGTTTCGCGCAGTGCCGTATGCAACGATTCGGGCGGATTGCCTCGAATAACGGCAGCCAGGAACGCGAACGGTCCCTCCTCGCACCATAAGAGCAAGTCGCCCAGCCGCAGCGTATCGATGCCGCTTCCCCCGCTTTTATCGGCTCCTTCGAACGAGTCGCGCACGAAGTCCTGGATAGCGGTCAGCATGCCGGAAACCAGATGGGGATCCTGCGCGGCCGCCTCGGGCGCCGCCACGTGCTCAATGAGAAGGCCCGTCTTGCGGTGAATTAAGAAGACGTGCTCGACGCGGAACTCCACCGTGTGTTTGAGCACCACGTCAGCGAAGTTGGCTCCGCTGCGAAACGCCTCCAGGCGCCACCGCAATCCCTGCCATGAGAAGCTGTGCTTGAACGCCTGGTTGAGGCGTTGTAGCGTACCGTCAAGAGATTCGGCCATGGATTTACGAATCGCCGGTCCCATGAGGGGGTAGAGGATGCCGACCATGGTGCCTGGATTATTGCGGATCGACGCCTGGGTTGCCTTCTCCAGGGTGGGCGCCAGAACCTTTGCGAGTTGCTCGTCTTTAGAGCCGGCAAGGGCGAAGGCGTCGGCCAGGACGGAGCTGATGGCCTCAGCGAACTGCTGCGGATCATCAAACTTCTGCTGCAGCTTGGCGATCGCGGTGCGATCCTCGGCCAGAATTACGCTGCGCAGCGCTTCGAGTTTCGGATCCGCTTCGAGGCTGGGGAGTGCCGTTGCCAGATCGTGATTCAGGCTGCGCGCTACCTCGAATAGCAACACGGCGAGCCGTTGGGTGCGAGCAGCATCCGGCTCTAATGGGGGGGAGCCGGCTTATCCCCGTCGAGCAGGGAAACACTGGAAATCACGGTGTCTCCGATCGCGTTATTCCTTTCAAAAGCCGACGTGGGGCGGCCCGCTCGATTCAGGATCGCTGGCCCTTGTCGCGAGAACCTCCGTTCGCTTTTGCAGTCAAATCCTGATTCAGGCACCGGGCAATTTCGACGAAGAGACCAGCCAGCAGATTGCGGTCCGTTTTGACATTGCTCAATTCAGAAAACATCCGCTCGATGGTGGCGCGAGTATCTTCGGTGCGGCGCTTGATCTCTTCGCGCAACGTTTGCGATTCGTGCTCCAAGCGCTCGCTGAACTCCCTGTCCAGGGTGGCTAGATCGTCGGAAACCTTGCTGATGCGCTTCTCCAATCCCTGGATTTGTTCCCGAAGGCCGCGGCCCAGCTCATTGTCCGCCTCTGCGCGAAGGGTCTGCTCCTGCCGAACCTGGCTGGCTATTGATTCCATCTGTTTCTTCACAGATGACTCCATGCTCTGAAAGCCGCGAGCCGATTCTCCTTCCAGATCGCGCATATTTTGTTGAAAGCGCTGTTCGAGCACCGCGAAACGGCGGTCGTAGTCCTGCATCTGGTTGCCAAAAAGCAACTCGCGGATCTTATCGACTCCCGGCGCATCGCCGGTTGATGGTGCGTTTTCTAGCGCTTCCTGGGCGGCCTGGATCGTCTGCGCATCGATAACTGGAGTTAATTCAGCGTTCGCTGCCATGTTGTTCTTCTCCTTGAATGACGCATTCCCGGTGGACCGTGATGACGAACGCAAAGATTCCTTCTTCACGCTGTTCTGCAGCCTGGTGGCCGGCGGCCTGGTGGCCGGCGGCCTGCTGGCCGGCAGCTTGGTGGCCGGCAGCTTGCTGGCCGACGGCTTGCCGTTCAGCAGCATGCTGGGCGGCAGCTTGCTGGTCGGCGGCTTGCTGGTCTGAACTTTCCGCATAATGGCCAGAGCGCCGTGGCTCTTAAACCTAAACTCTTTTGGACAAAGGGGGGATAGCAGTGGCGTCATTAACAGCACTCACCGCTACGCACAACTATAAGCATGTTTTCGTGAATGTCAAGGCGAATTTCACGGGCATAAGATTGACCTTAAAAGATCGCAAGAGCCGGGTCGAACGTGGAAGCATGAAAGGCCCTCGCCCCGGCGACCGAGGAGAGGGCGGTTGCATCTTCGCTCCACCAGGCTTTACAAATTGCAAAGAGACCTCTCTGTCGGGGAATCGAAATTATTCATCGCCTATTAACATTGCCACGGGCCCATAAAGAAAAGCGATAAACCATATGCAAAGCTTGATGGCCGAGCCTCAACTTCAAAAAGTGCGATCAAGAAATGGGAGATGAAACAGATATGAAAATCGGTGCGAACAGTTTTATCTGGACAGATTCGTTCGGCGTCGGCCATTTCGATGTTCTTCAAAGGCTGGCTGGCGCCGGCCTCGATGGGATCGAGATTGGCTTGCTGAATCCCTCGGAGTTCCCTGCGGGCACCGTTGGGAAGGAGCTTAAGCGGATGGGTTTGGGCTGCACCGTCTGCAGTGTGCTGCCGCCCGATTGCAGTCTCATCTCCGCGGATGAAACCGCTCGCAAGAAGGGCAAAGAGTATGTGGTCAGTTGCCTGCAAGCCACTGCCGAGGTCGGTGGCGAAATACTGTGCGGACCGTTGTACGCGCCGGTGGGCGTGTTTACAGGCACGCGGCGCACTCGTGACGAGTGGATGAGATCGTTGGAATGCTGGCAGGAATTGGCGCCCATTGCGATGGGTTTGAACGTTGAAGTGGCAATTGAACCTTTGAATCGTTTTGAGACGTACTTTCTCAACACGGTTTCAGATGCCGCGAATTTCTGCAGTGCCGTTAACCACCCATCGGTCGGCATCCTGGTCGACACTTTCCATGCCAACATCGAAGAAAAGAGCATTGGGGGTGCATTGAAAGCAGCCGGGGGCCATCTGAAACACGTCCACTCTTGCGAGAACGACCGGGGAACTCCGGGGACAGGACATGTTCGGTGGCGGGAGTTCTTCCATGCCATTCGAGACCAGGAATATGACCGATGGCTGGTCATTGAAAGCTTTGGATTCAGTCTTGGTCGCCTGTCGGCCGCAGCCTCAATTTGGCGCGATCTCGCGGCAGATCCTGAAGATATTGCTTTTCAAGGCGCCGCATTTCTTCGTCAACAGCTGGGTTCCTGATAAGCGCTTGCCGGTTGGATCGGTTGTAGCCCGATGCGTGCTTTATGCTGTTCTCTGGGTCTTTCCATTTCTTCCCCGGCGCGGAGCTTCGAACGCCCCGTTTCGCAGCAGGCGTTCCTGTTCATCCCGATAGCGAAGTCGCATCGCAACAGAAAAACTGACTAGGGAGCGCGCATGGCGCAATCGACCGCGGCCTCTTCTGCGAAACCGCGGGACGCCGACAGCGAATTTCATTTTGACGAGACGTGGAAGCCTCGGTTCAATCCGTGGGTCATCGCCTTCACGGTTACGCTCGCCACTTTTATGGAGGCGCTCGATTCGTCCATTGCCAATGTGGCCCTGCCCCACATCGCCGGGTCGCTCGGCGCCAGTTACGACGAGGCTACCTGGATCCTCACCTCGTATCTCGTCTCCAACGCCATCATCCTCCCCATCAGCGGCTGGATCGCCAACCGCATCGGACGCAAGCGCTTCTATATGAGCTGCGTGGTCGGCTTCACGGTCTTCTCTTTCTGCTGCGGCCTGGCCAACTCCCTGGCGCTGCTCATCATCTTCCGCGTACTGCAGGGCGCAGCCGGCGGCGGCCTCCAGCCCAGCGAGCGCGCCATCCTCGCCGACACCTTTGCGCCGGAAAAACGCAGCATCGCCTTCGCCATCTATGGCATGGCCGTGGTGGTCGCCCCCGCCATCGGACCCACCATCGGCGGCTGGATCACCGACAACTATACCTGGCGCTGGATTTTCTTCCTCAACATTCCCGTCGGTATTCTCTCCATCCTTCTCACCAGCCGCATTGTGGAGGACCCGCCCTACCTCAAGCGCGTGCGCCAGAAACTCGGCAGCGTCGACGGCATCGGTCTGGGCTTGCTCGCCGTCACCATCGGCGCTCTCCAGATCATGCTCGACAAGGGCCAGGAAAAAGACTGGTTCGGCTCGCACCTCATCGTCGCCTGCGCCTTCCTCGCCGGCATTGGCTTCGTGGCTTTTCTATGGCGGGAGCTGACCACTCCTCACCCCATCATTGACCTCTCGCTCTATCGCAGCCGTAACTTCACCATGACGCAGCTTGTCATGCTCGTCATCGGGGCCGCGCTCTACTCCACAACGGTCATGATCCCGCAGTTCCTGCAGGAGGTTTTGGGCTACACCGCCATGGAAGCCGGAATGGTGCTCTCCATCGGCGGCCTGGTGCTCATCGTTCTTCTGCCCATCGTGGGTGTCATCGGGCAAAAAGTCGATCCCCGCGCCATGATCTGTTTCGGATTCGCCTGGGTCAGCTTCGGCATCTGGCGTATCTCCAGCCTCAATCTCACCATCAGTTTCTGGGACGCCGCCAGTTGGCGAGTCATCATGGTGCTGGGCATGCCCTTCCTTTTCGTGCCCATCAGCGTCATGTCCTACGTCGGCGTGCGCCAGGAGAAAAATAACGAGGTCTCTGGACTCACTGCCCTGGCCCGCAACATCGGCGGCAGCCTGGGAATCTCCTTCATCAGCACCATGCTGGTGCGCCGCGCGCAGGTGCATCAGAATTACCTCGCAGCGCGCGTCTATCCCGGTTCACCCAACTACAGCATTCTGGCTCGCGGATTCAGCGGCATGTTGCAACACCAGGGCTACTCGCCCGCTGGAGCCGCAAGCGCCGCCATGGCGCACATCTACGAACTGATGGTGCAGCAGTCCAACGTGCTTGCCTACATCGACACCATCCACGCCTTGGTTTTCCTCACCGTCTGCCTCATCCCGATTGGCTATCTGATGAAAAAGCCTCGCTATCGCTCCAAGCAAGCCGCTCCGGTCGAATAGAGCAAAGCAATCTATCATAATCAATCCACCATAAGAAGATCGTCGAGTGGCGTTGCAACATGCCTCT
This sequence comes from uncultured Acidobacteriaceae bacterium, assembly GCA_963725975.1. Taxonomy (GTDB): domain Bacteria; phylum Acidobacteriota; class Terriglobia; order Terriglobales; family Acidobacteriaceae; genus Telmatobacter. The sequence continues at coordinate 91,665 of CAVSBA010000008.1, forward strand.
AAGCGAAAATCGAAGGAATGAGCTGCGATTCGCAGAACCATCTCCGGGCCGGCTTCTCCGCTGCTCGCATTCAGAGACGTGGTCAAGGAGTACGGCAACGAGGGTGAGCGGGTGCGCGCGCTGGATGGGGTTTCGCTCGAGGTTGCAGCCGGCCGCTTCCTGGCGCTCGCGGGGCCGCAGCGGATGCGGCAAGTCCACGCTGCTGCACCTGGCCGGCGCTCTCGATTTTCCGACTGACCGGCTGCGTGCTGCTGGAGAAGCGATGCGACAGACAAGCTGAACGAGGCCGGCCTGACCAGGCTGCGGCGCGAAAAAGTGGGGTTTGTCTTTCAATCCTTTCAACTGATCAACACTCTGAGCGTGGTCGAGAATGTGGAGGTTCCGCTGCTGCTGGCCGGAGATGCGAATCCGCGGCCCAGGGCCATGGAGCGGCTGGCACTGGTGGGATTGGCGGACCTGGCGCACCGCAAGACGCACCAGCTTTCAGGAGGACAGATGCAGCGCGTGGCCATTGCGCGCGCCCTGGTGCACGATCCCCGCTTGCTGCTGGCGGATGAGCCGACCGGCAATCTCGACACGGCGACGGGCAATTCCATTCTGGCGTTGCTGAGGAGTATCTGTTCCGAGCGCGGTGTAACCATCCTGATGGCGACCCACAGCGCGGAAGCGGCGGCCATCGCCGATGAAGTGGTGCGGATGCGCGATGGCCGCATCCTTAGATTCTGACGGGCCGCAGCCGTGAGCGGCTTTGTTTTGTTCTACCGGTTGATTCTGCGGCCGCTTTTCCGGCAGCCCGGCCGCGCGCTGCTGGTTCTGTTTGCCGTGGCTCTGGGCGTGGCCGCCGTGGTCGCCATCGATCTGGCGGGCGATGCCGCAGCCGGCTCCTTTCACTCCTCTATCGAGACACTGGCCGGCAAGAGCAGCTTTGAAGTGACGGCGGCAGGAGGAGTGCCGCAGAGCCGTGGTGGCGCGCCTCGACAGGCTGCCCTATGCCCTTGAGGTCAGTCCGCGCATTGAAGATCACGCCATGGTCGTGGAAACCGGGCAGTCCGTTCCTCTTATCGGCATCGATATGATCGGCGGCGGCAAACGACGAAAGTCTGTCCAGGATTGAACCGGCCCAGGTAGAGGAAGGTCTGCGCCATATCAACGACCCAGATGCCGTCTGGGTCACCAGCGGGCTGGCAAAAACCGCTGGCGCTTCTCTTTCGCTGCTGATCGACGATCACACCAAGACCTATATCGTGCGCGGAATTCTCCCTGGCACTGCTGAGGTAAGCGGCGATGCCATCCTCATGGACATCGGCGCAGCGCAGGCAGCCACCGGCAAGCTGGGCCGCGTGGATCGGATTTTGATCGGCACACCGGCGCAGGGCGACTTTGCAACTTGGGAGAACCGGCTGAAAATGGCGTTGCCGGCCGGCGTGCTGCTGCATGCTCAGGGCGCGGAAACCGCGGCCAATCGGCGAATGCTCGCGGCGTTTCGATGGAATCTGCGCATCCTGAGCTACATCGCGCTGCTGGTCGGCGCATTTCTGATCTACAGCGCTCTTTCCGTGTCGGTGGTGCGCAGGCGCCCGGAGATCGGAACTATGCGGGCGCTGGGCGCGAGCCGCAATGCGGTGCTGATTGCCTTCCTGGCGGAGGCTGCCGCGTTCGGCGCGCTGGGTTCGCTGTTGGCGTTGCCGCTGGGCCGGCTGCTGGCCGCAGGGGCCGTGCACATGCTTTCGACCACCGTGAATGCCCTCTACGTTTCAAGCCAACCCGGCCCCATCAGCATTACGCGCGGGATCCGTGGCGCTGGCGCTGGTGGTGGGCATCGGCGCTTCGTGCCTCTCCGCGCTCGCACCGGCACGGGAGGCGAGCACGGTGCCACCCACGGAAGCGATGGCGCGCGGGCGGCGCGAATACGACGTCCAGGTCGAGCGCAAGCGCGACGCTCTCATTGCGCTGGGGCTGGCGCTTTGCGGAGTTGCGGCGGCGGAGGCGCCGGAGATCGGTGGCAAGCCGATGATGGGGTACCTTGCGGCGTTGCTGTTTGTGGCCGCCTCGGCGCTGCTCACTCCGCTGGTGATGCACGGCGTCACCGCGCTGGGCGCGGATTTGCTGCGCAAAGCAGGGGGTGTTGAGGGTCTGCTTGCTTTGCGCAGCCTGGGCGGGTCGCTGCGCAGAAGTTCCGTGCTGGTGGCGGCTTTGGCCACAGCAGTGGCCATGATGACCTCGGTCGGCATTATGGTGGGCAGCTTCCGCCAGACGGTGCTGACGTGGATGCAAAGCGAGTTGCCCGCAGATCTCTATCTGCGTCCCGCGAGTTGGTCGGGCGGGGACCAGCACCCCACCATGTCGCCGGAGATTGCCGCTCGCATTGCGCAGATCCCCGGCATTGCCGCGGTAAGGCGATTGCGCGCCTACAGCATCCAGTACCAGGGACTTCCCGCAACATTGGCCGGCGCGCAGCCCAACCCGCCCGGGGAAGAGCAAAGCCTGCGCTTTCTCCATGGCCTGCGCACCGCGGATGTGCTGCGCGAGCTTGCCTCGGGGAATTCCGCCGTGGTGAGCGAGCCCTTTGCCAACAAACACCACGTCAAAACCGGAATGAACATCACCTTGCCTCTCGGCGAGCAGCCAGCAACATTTCGCGTGCTTGGCATCTTCTACGACTATGGAGACGAGGGCGGCCTCATCCTCATCGACTGGCAGACGCTGCTGCGCTATTTACCCAATGCGGCGCCCAGCAACCTGGCCGTTTATCTGGCGTCCGGCGCTCACCTGCAGCAGACACGGATCGCCATCCAGAAGGCCATCGGGAACAACGATGTGCTGGTCTTCTCCAATGGCGAGATTCGCCGCCAGGGCATGCGCGTCTTCGACCAGACGTTTGCCATCACCTACGCACTGGAGGCGATCTCCATCCTCGTTGCTGTGGGAGGAATTGCCGGCTCACTGGCTTCGATCGTGATCGACCGCCGTCGCGAATTTGGCGTTTTGCGCTTCCTCGGGGCAACGGCGCAGCAGATCCGCAGGCTCATCCTGGTTGAGGCTGGCCTCATCGGACTTCTGGCCAGCGCCATGGGGCTGGTGCTGGGAATTGTATTGTCGCTGGTGCTTGTGTATGTCATCAACAAACAGTCGTTCGGATGGACCATTCAATTTCATTGGCCCTTCGCGGTGCTGTTGCCATCGCTGGCCATTGTGTATGTCGCGACGGTTCTGGCCGGACTGTATCCCGCGCGCCTCGCGGTCCGCACCAATCCCATCGACGTGATCTATGAGGAGTAGCCATGAGGAGTCGTCATGAAACGTAACTGCATTGCATGGCTGTTTCTCCTGGCGTTGGTGTCCGCGCCGGCACAGCAGTACCAGTTGGCGTTGCCCGGCTACAAGTTTCAATTTCCCCGCGACTTTTTCAATCATGAGCAATACCAGACCGAGTGGTGGTACTACACCGGAAATGTGCGCGCGCCGGACGGGCGCCGTTTCGGCTTCGAGTTGACGTTCTTTCGGCAGGGAGTCTCGCGCGCTGCCAATCCAGACCCCTGGGACGTGCAGGACTTGTGGATGGCGCACCTGGCTTTGAGCGACATCAGTGGACAGCACTTTTATCACCAGGAGCGGCTCAACCGCGCAGGACCCGGAATCGCCGGCGCGGATGCGGCAAGCGGAATGGTCTGGAACGGAAACTGGCAGGCGCACATCGCCCCGCAGCAGCAGGACTTGCGCGCCATAGGCAACGATTTTACCCTCTCGTTCAAGCTGGTTCCGACGAAGCCGCCGGTCATTCAGGGTCAGGACGGAATCAGCCGCAAGGCGGCTGGCGTGGGCCATGCCTCGCATTACTATTCGATGACGCGATTGCTCACCAGCGGATCAATCGATTTGAATGGCAAGCAATACACGGTAGCGGGTACGTCGTGGATGGATCATGAGTTCTTCACCGGATCGATGGCCGCCGATGAAGCCGGCTGGGACTGGCTGAGCGTTCAATTCAACGACGGCTCAGACCTCATGCTCTACCTGCTGCGTCACAAAGATGGCAGCATCGATCCATATTCATCGGGCAGTTACGTGGATGCCGGGGGAAACAGCCGCTTTCTGTCGTTGGCGGATTTCGCGATGACGCCTGAAGGCGACAAGTGGACGAGTCCCGTGACCGGGGCCGCCTATCCGCTGCACTGGCAGGTTTCCATTCCCAAACTCGACCTCAGCTTCGATGTGACAACCCCGCTTCGATCGCAGGAGATGACAGCCACGATCGGGCCAAGCTATTGGGAGGGAACCATCGACGCGGACGGCGTCAAGGCAACATCGAGACTGCGCGGCGTGGGATACCTGGAAATGACCGGCTACGCCGAGGCTGGCGCACAGGTTCTGCCGCGCTAGGCACGCGCTGGAATCCAATGCCCCCTCAACAAGATTCTCCGCTGCCGGCATAGTGGACGCGCTCCCTGGGCCGGCAGCACACCCACCTTCGAACTCCGGAAAACGGAGGCTCCGCCCCCCTCTGCAGCCATGGCAAAGTGCGTAAGGCATTACCCCCGGAGCCGGGAATCGATGACCAGCGAGGCTCCCAATCCTCACGGCCTCTGGATCAGGGGCGCAGATTGCTCTAAGATCAAAACAGGCATCAGTTCCAAAGCAGTACTGCGATAGCATCCCAATTCAGGATCCGCCGCGGCGGGTAACTGCTTGATCGCACTGGGCCCATGCTACAATTTCCCGAGAGGAATTTGAACTTTTGTACCGTTTTCGCGGGGGCTTGGCTGTACGCAAGCATGGAATAAATCATTGAATTTCAATTCCTTACCCCGTTGCATTTCTCACCGGTAACCTTGATCTCGGACAGCTACTCTATTTCGGATCGAATCTTGATCGCTTTGCCAATTCGCTTATCAAAATTGACCGACTCTCGCAGCAGTAAGGAAGCCTGCCTGACCGTCGCCCTCGTGATTTGCACGCGCGATCGGCCAGATCTCCTCAGCCGATGCCTGCGCGCGGTTTCCTGTCTCGATCCGGCTCCCGACGAAGTCCTGGTCGTCGACAATACCCCCGGCCGTGATGTCGTCCGCTCTCTGGCTGAGGCCAGCGACGCGCGCTACATCGTCGAGCCGGTTCCCGGCCTCAGCCGGGCGCGTAACCGTGGCTTCACTGAGAGCACGTCGGACATCGTCGCTTATATCGACGATGATGCGGAAGCCGATCCCGACTGGCTGGGCACCATGATGGAGCATTTTGCCGACCCCATGGTTGCCGCCGTGACCGGCGAAACCATCAGCTCCCCGGCATTGCGCGACTACTTCCGCCCGCAACCGGCGCGCTACGTGGGCAATCACGACCCGCTCTGGTTTGAAATGGCCACCTTCGGCGGACTCGGCTTTGGCACCAATATGGCCATCCGCAGATCTGCCGTTCCCTCCGCCAAGCCCTTTGACGAGAGGCTCGGACGCGGCGCGCCCATCCGGCTGGCCGAAGAAAGCTACGCCTTTGCTTCGCTGCTGTCCCGCGGCTTCCGTGCAGCTCATGTCCCCTCCGCCTTTGTCCTCCATGAGATGAAGCCGATGGACATCCTCGAAGAGGCGACCGCCTCCATTGCCTACTGGATGCTCCTCTTCTCCGACTTTCCCGGCCATCGCATGGACCTTCTGCGCTTTCTCTTCCGCCGGCTCAGAAAAAAGCCGCTGGCCTGGCCCCGCGAAAACCAGAAAGCCGGCGCAATTATCTCCAGTGGATGGAAAACCTACCTCAAAGCCGGGTTCGCCGGGGTGCGCCTCTACCTTAGCTGCCGCAAGCATTCCTAAACCTGTCGACAAACCCCGCCGCCTTCCTCTAGTTCTTGCTTCCCTCCTCTTGTTCCCGTTCCTGCCTCGGTATCCCTGTCCCTGCCGTATAATGGAACTTCGAGTTCTTCCACTTCTCGCGTGGCGAGGAATCCCGCTCGCGCGCCATGGGACGCAATGCCCGAACACATTAAAAGGAAGCTTCTGAGTGAGATACAGCTCCTCGAACACGAGCTGGCCCATGAACTGCCCGCCGAAATCAAAAAAGCGGTAGCTCTGGGCGATCTCTCAGAGAACGCCGAGTACCACATGGCCAAGCAGCGCCAGGACTTTGTGAACGCGCGGCTGGGCCAGCTGAAGAAGCGCATGGCCGAACTGTCGCTCGTCAACCTGGCAAATATCCCGCGCGACAAGACCGGCTTCGGTTCCACGGTGGTGGTTTACGACTCCACCAAAGACGAGGAAATCGTGTACCGCCTCGTGACCAGCGAAGAATCGGATGTTGCCAAGGGGCTCATCTCCACCACCTCGCCCATCGGCCGCGGCCTGGTGGGAAAGCGCGTGGGCGACGTGGCAACCATCGTGACACCAAACGGCAAACGCGATCTCGAAATCCTCAAGCTGACCACGATTCACGATGAGGCCGCCGGTGGGGACGAAGAGCCTGCGGACGGCAAAGTAGAGTAGTTGGCTTAGTTGGCTCTGCCCAGGTATGGGAGCGGCCCAGGTAATCAAAGAGACTGGCTGCTAGCCGCTCCCGCCTGGCTCTTCCACCATGAGAGATGAGTTGAACTTGGTTTCTAGCGGGCAAGGCTAGGAGCTGGAAGCTAGGAGCTGGAGTTATGACATGGACCAGCGCATTCGGACGCGGTTGCGGATGGCTGCTTGACCGCATCGTTCATGGACTGGCGCTTACCCGCATCAATCCAAACGTGCTCACCTTTCTCGGCCTGGTGATCAATATCGCCGCCGCGTTTCTGTTTGGCCATGCCAACTCCGCCAACGCCGACCGCATGTTTTTCTATGCCGCGCTGGTCATCTTCGGGGCAGGCATCTTTGACATGGTGGATGGCCGCGTGGCCCGCCGCACCAACCAGGTGACGGTCTTCGGCTCGTTCTTCGATTCCGTCATCGACCGCTACTCCGACGTGGTGCTGTTCTTCGGGTTGCTGGTCTACTACGGCCGCATCAACCGCTTCCGCTATGTAGTCCTGGTGGCCTTCGTGCTGGTCACTTCGCTGATGGTCAGCTACACGCGCGCCCGGGCTGAGGCCCTGATCGGGTCATGTAAAGTGGGCTTCATGGAGCGGCCCGAGCGCATCGTGCTCATCCTCATTGGCGCGCTCTTCAATCACTGGGGCGCCATGGCCCCGGTGCTGTGGATCCTGGCCGTGCTCTCCACCATCACGGTCATTCACCGCGTCCAGTACACCTACCAGAACACCAAGGATATGGCCCCGATCGGGTAAGCTGTACCGCACTCCCGGAACGCGCTGCTTTCTGCGCGATTCGCGGTCCCCAGCAACAGGTCCTCGCCGCGGGGAAATTTCAAACCGGAACGGCTGCGGAGCGGTTGGCTCGCTAACTTGCAACCTACTTCCGCTTCTTCCACTCCTCGTAAGAAATCCGCGGAACGGTCATGAACGCGTCGCGCGTCCGCACGTAATTTCCGGTGCCGTTCATGCGCCCGATGGCGTGCAGATCCTCAGCCTTGATGTATGGGCCGGCGGGATCGACGAACTGGTCTTCGACATACACGCTCACCACGCGGCCCAGAATAATACGCGAGCGGCCAATCTCCATGGTCGTGTACTCGCGGCACTCGAGCGCCGCGTGAGCCTCGGCCAGGCGCGGCGGCTTCACGGACTGCGATGCCACGGTGGTAAAACCGGCCATCTCCACTTCGCTGATCTCGGCCGGAAAATCGGTCGCGCAGATGTTCATCTTCTGCGCAATGTCCTCCGTGACCACGTTGACCACAAACTCGCCGGTGCGGCGAATGTTGCGCGCCGTGTCTTTGGGCACGTAGACATCGTTGGGCCGGTTGGTCACGCCCACAGCAACGATGGGCGGATCGGTGCAGAGATAGTTGTAGGCGCTGAAGGGCGCGGCGTTGAGATGGCCGTGCTCGTCCAGGCTGGTAATCAACGCAATAGGGCGCGGCGCGACCAGGCCAACCAACAGCTTGTAAGCCACGCCCACGGGCGACTTCTCAAGATCGAACTGCATAAGAGCAGCTTACAGCTTTCAGCTAACCGTGCCGCCCGCTGCTCTCACGCTGCGAAAAAGACGCGGCCTTCACCGGGCAGAATGAAACTGTGAGCTGTCAGTGGTAACTGACCGCTGCATTCTCAGCAGTTGACCATCATGACCGAGCAGCCCGGGCGCTGCGGACGCCACTCAACCAAAAACTGCGTGACCGCGGACGACTCCATGCGCCGCATCGCCTCGAACTCCCCGCCCTTCTGGCTGTAGAGCAGTTTCCCGGTGCTGCTCAGCACAGCTACGGCGGGCACGCCTCTGTTGAGGGGGATATCGTATTTCCGGGCAAGATCGAGATTGGCGTCGTACATGCCCACATTCACGTGCACCAGCACAAAATTCTCGTTCAAAATGGGCAGGTTTTGCGGGTCGTGAAAATAGATATCCAACACCTGGCAGTCCCCGCACCAGTTGCCGCCAAAATCCAGGAGCACGCGCTTGTGGGTGGCGGCGGCGGTTTTGAGAGCGGCGGCAATCTGCGCATGAGCCTGATCGGGCGGAGGATAAATGGTGCGGTCGGCAGGATGGGCCATTGCCGCCAAGGTCAGCAGAAGTGTAATGGGCAAAAACCTGAATGTTTTCACGGGCCAGGAAGCCTCCGGCTGCTCTTAAGTCTGCCACAACCGCGCCGCTTAAACCACCCGGCTATCCAAGCGCGCGGCGCAGCATTTATCCTTAAGGTATGGAGCACGCCGAACTGCGCACGCGCCTGGAGTCTGCCACGTTTCCAGACCTGGAGACGATGATGCAGGGCTATGCCCGCGCTGCGGCCGAGCTGGCCTCCGCCCAGTTCAAGCGCCAACTCGATTTCAGCGGCGAGTCCCTGGACGGTCTCGACGAAATTCTGGTCATGCTCTGCGAGAGCCCGGAATTCGATCTGGACTTTGAAGTGCGGTTGTGGGGCAGCTACCTGGGCGAAGTGCTGCGCCGCCGCTATGCCGGAAGCTGGGAGATGACCACCTATCCCGGCCAACTACCGAATGCCGGCGGCAAGTCCAACGGGCCGCTTGCGGTACCGGCCGTGGAAGTCCGCGGCTCGCGCCTGTTCCCGCTGCTCAAGGTCTATCGGCGCCTGACCCTTGGCGAAGAAGACGATCTGCGCAGCTTCTTCAACATCGTCACTGGACGGCTTGGCAATCCAGCCAAAGTGAATTAAACCCGGCTGGCCGCTCGCCATTCGGGCGCAGTGGCGAACCCTGCTTGCTTACACACCAAACTCGGCGCCATGCCGCTCGTGGCCCAGCCACGCCATGATGCACGCCAGCACAAACACGCTCACGGCAGTGAGCGCCATGGCCGTAGCGTAGCTGGTCTTCTGTGCGTACACAGCCTCGATGAAAACCACTGAGCTGGCAATTACGCCGGCGCTCTGGTAAGCAAAGCCCGGCAGCAGCGCGCGCACGGAGTCCGGCGACAGCTCGGCCAGGTGCGCCGGAATCACGCCCCACGCGCCCTGCACCATGAACTGCATCAGAAATGCGCCGGTAATCAGCAGCGCCTGGTTGGGCGCATAAGCCCACATCGGAATCACCAGCGCGCCCAGCAGGAAGGCGATGATGATGGCTTTGCGCCGCCCCCAGCGATCGGAATAGTACCCGAAGACAATGCCGCCAATGATGGCGCCCACGCCTGAAAATGCTGTAATGGCCGCGCGCCGCTCCGGCGAAAAGTGCCACTGCCGCTGCAGAAACGTGGGATACATATCCTGCGTGCCGTGCGAGGCAAACAGCATCATTGTCATAAAGCCGAGCAGGTAGAGAAACAGCTTCCAGTGGGAGAAGATTTCGCGGCGCTGCGCCGCCACTGTTCTCCGCGTGGCGCGCGTCTTTTCCCATACCGGTGACTCCTTCACGCAGAAGTAGACATAGACAACCAGCGGCAGAGCGGGCAGACTGGCGATGATGAAGAGGGCTCGCCAGCCCAGGCGGTTGATGAAACAGAAATAAAGAATTGCGGCCAGAACATTGCCGGCCGCGTAGCCCTCCTGCAGTAAGCCCGAGAGAATGCCGCGCCGGCCTTTGGGCGCGCCCTCCATGGCCAGCGACGCGCCCACGCCCCAGGTGCCTCCCATCACAATGCCGAACAGGGCCCGCACCACCAGCATCGCGGTGTAATTGGGGGCCAGGCCGGTCAGAACTCCGGCAGCCGCGTAAGCTCCCAGGTTGATCATCAGCGGCAGCCGCCGCCCATAGCGATCGGCAATGAATCCAAAAATGAACCCGCCCACCGGCCTGAAGGCCATGGTCATGGTGATCACCAGCGCAATTTGCGCATCGGACTTGTGGAACTCGCGGGCCATCGTGGTCAGGCAGAAGGTGACCAGGAAGAAGTCGAAGGCATCCAGCAGCCAGCCCGAAAATCCGGCAATCACCGCCGCGGAGTGACTCGGCCTGTGCGCCGGCGCATTGTCCGGTCGCGGATCGTCGATGCTGTTCACTGGAATCTCGTCCATGGGAATAGCGATGCCGGCAACGCACGCCGCATGGAGAAGGGTGACGCCGGCACGGAACGATCATACCCGGAGAAACCGCGGGGAGAAACCAGCCGGCAGAAACCGGTCGGGAGAAACCGGCCGGGAGAAACCGGCGCATCGCCGCTTGCAACCAGGCGCCGCCGTTCGAAATGCGGCCAATCCTGACCCGCTTATCCCCCTCCAGTTCAATCCACCCAGTCCCTCTGCGAAAATAGAGCAGATGCTTTCGCTCCAAAATGCCGGCAAGCGCTTTGGGCCGCGCGTGCTGTTTCTTGAGGCCAACTGGCTCATCCGGAACAACGAGAAAACCGCGCTGGTGGGCGCCAACGGCACCGGCAAATCCACGCTCATGAAGGTGCTGGCCGGCCTGGAAACGCTGGACTACGGCACCGCGCAGCAGACCCGCGGCATGAGCATCGGCTATCTGCCGCAGGAGGGGCTGCGCCTCACCGGGCCGCACGGTTTTCGAGGAGTGCCTCACCGTCTTCGACGAAATTCGCGACATGGAGCGCGAGATCGAGCGGCTCGGCGGCCAGCTGGCCGAACTGGACCACGAGAGCCCGGAATACGAGGCCGCCGCCGAACGCTACTCCATGCTGCAGGAGCGCTTTCACGCCCTCGACGGCTATGCGCTCGATGCGCAGGTGGGCGCCGTGCTCACCGGCCTCGGCTTCGGCAAAGAGGACTGGACGCGGCAGACCGACGAGTTCAGCGGCGGCTGGCAGATGCGCATCGCGCTGGCCAAGCTGCTGCTGGCCAAGCCCAACCTGCTGCTGCTCGACGAGCCCACCAACCATCTCGATCTCGAAACCCGCAACTGGCTCGAGGACTATCTCAACAACTATCCCTTCGGCTACATCCTCATCTCGCACGACCGCTATTTTCTCGACGTCACCATCGACCGCACCGTGGAGATCTGGAACAAGCGGCTCACCATCTACCAGGGAAATTTCACCAAATACCTGACGCAGAAAGACGAGCGCCGCGCGCAGCTCCAGGCCGCCTACCGCAACCAGCGCGACCAGATCGAGCACCTTGAAGCCTTCATCAACCGCTTCCGCGCCCAGGCCACCAAGGCCAAGCAGGTGCAATCGCGCATCAAGGAACTGGAAAAGATCGAGCGCATCGAAATTCCCGAAGAAGAGCCGGTCATCCACTTCAAGTTTCCGCAGCCGCCGCCCTCGGGCCGCACGGTGGTCGAGGCGGAGGATCTGGCCAAGAGCTACGGCGCGAAGCACGTCTTTGCGAATGGCCGCTTCACCATCGAGCGCGGCGACCGCGTGGCGCTGGTGGGCGTGAACGGCGCGGGCAAATCGACGCTCATCAAGCTGCTCACCGGCGCGGAAGCGCCCACGGCGGGCACGGTGAAGCTGGGCCACAACGTGGTGTCGGAGTACTTTGCGCAGGATCAGTACAAGGTGCTCGACCCCGAGGCGCGCATGCTCGACGACATCAGCCGCGCCGCGATCAAGGTGCCGGAAGTCGAGCTGCGCTCGCTGCTGGGCTGTTTTCTCTTCCGCGGCGACGATGTCTTCAAGCCGCTGGGCGTGCTCTCCGGCGGCGAGCGCAACCGCTACGCGCTGGCGCGGATTCTGGTTTCGCCCTCGAATTTTCTGCTCCTCGACGAGCCCACCAACCACCTCGACATGCGCGCCAAAGACGTGCTGCTCGAAGCCCTCGCCGCGTTCTCCGGCACCGTCGTCTTCGTCTCCCACGACCGCTATTTCATCGACCGCCTGGCCACGCGCGTGCTGGAAGTGGAGAACGGCGCGATCACCGTCGTACGAAGGCAACTACGAAGACTACCTGCGCCGCAAAGAAGCGCTCAGCAGCCGGAGCAAGCCGCTCCGACAGCCCGCGCAACATAGCTCGGACGTGCCTCCATCCTTCGAGCAGCCTTACCGCTCGAAGGGTGGGAGGACCGACGAGCTCTCAACCCGCCTGCAGACTGCCACCACGAACGATCCGCCGTCCTCCAACGGCGCGAGCCAAAGAGAAAACCCGCCGCCTGAACCCCATCAAGCAGAAGCAGATGGAAGACCGCTGCGCGTTTCTCGAAGAAGAGATCCCGCGCATCGAAGCCTCGATCGCGCACACCGAGGAGCAACTGGGCGTCTACGTCTCCGCCGCGGAAACTCAGCGCCTGACCACGCTCGCCGAGGAGCTGCGCGCGCAACTGACCGCCCTCACCGCCGAGTGGGAAGAGCTGATGCTGCAACTGGAAGCGCATGACTCGCATCTGAACGCACGGCCGCGTACATTTCGCGTCAAATACCATCGATGCTCCATGACCGCCAACGCCGAAAAATCCCGCTGCACCTGGGCCGAGAGCGATCCGCTGCTCCGCGACTACCACGACACCGAGTGGGGCGTGCCGGTGCGCGACAGCCGCACCCTCTGGGAACTGCTCATGCTCGAAGGATTTCAGGCCGGCCTGGCCTGGATCATCGTTCTGCGCAAGCGCGACGCCTTCCGCAAAGCCTTCAAAGGATTCGACCCGGCCAAGGTCGCCCGCTTCAGAGAAGCCGACATCGACCGCCTGCTCCAGAATCCCGGCATCATCCGCTCGCGCGCCAAGATTGAAGCCACCATCCAGGCCGCCCGCATCTATCTCGAGATGCAGAAAGCCGGCGAAGACTTCCCGTCGTTTCTCTGGGGCATCGTCGGCGGCAAGCCCATCCGGAACGAAGGCCCCGTTCCCGCGCAAACGCCGCTCGCCGTCGAAATGTCGAAGCAGCTCAAGAAACGCGGCTTCAAATTTGTCGGCCCGGTCATCGTCTATGCCTTCATGCAGGCCGCCGGCATGGTCAACGACCACAGCCTCACCTGCTTCCGCCGCAAGCGCCAGCAAATAAACGGCGCAGAATCAGCGAACGTCCCCCTGATGAGCTCCTTATTTCGGTCGTGCATAATCAAAAGACGATGGCTCTTTTGTGGAACCCCGAAAGCTGGTCGCAGCGGCTGGCCGAACTCGAGGCCCAGACCGGCGACCTGAAAGAGGCTCCGCTGCGCCGCGACGTGCGCTCGCTGGGCACGCTGCTGGGCGCGGTGCTGCGCGAGCAGGCCGGCGAAGAATTGTTTGCTCAAGTTGAAGCGCTGCGGCAAGGGACCATCGCCCGGCGCGATGCCGAAGCGCGCGGCGACAATGCCGAAGCCGCGCGCCACGCGGCCGCCGCGCTCGAACATGGTGCATTCGCTTCCCGTCGAGCAGGCCACGCTGCTCACCCGCGCCTTTGCCTTCTACTTCGAGCTCATCAACCTGGCGGAGACCAATCACCGCAAGCGCCGCCGCATTGCGCTGCAACTGAGCGGCCGCGCTGGCCGCCAGCGCGGCTCGCTGGCAGGCACGCTCTGCGAGATGCGCCGCGTGGGCATCGGCGCGGAAGAGGCGCTGGATTATCTGCGCCGCGTGCTGGTGGTGCCCGTCTTTACCGCGCACCCCACTGAGGCCGCGCGCCGCACCGTGATGTTCAAGCGCCGCCGCATCGGCGAATTTCTCGCCGAGCTCGACCGCATCCCCCTCCCCGAGCAGGAGATGGCGCGCGTCGAAGACTTGTTGCTGGCCGAGATCACCAGCCTGTGGCAGACCGACGAAGTGCGCTCCCGCCGGCCCACCGTTTACGACGAAGTGAAGATGGGCCTCGACTATTACGACGTCTCCATCTTCGCCACGCTGCCCGCGCTCTACCGCGAAATCTCTGACGCGCTCAAATCCGCCTACGGCCTCGAGATCGAACCGCTCGACCTGCCCCTGGTGCTTGCGCTTCGGCTCCTGGATCGGCGGCGATCGCGACGGCAATCCTTTCGTCACGCCGCAGGTCACGCGCGACGCGCTGCAACTGGCGCGCGGCCACCTGCTGCTCTACTACCAGCGCCAGCTCGACCACATCATCGACCTGCTGACCACCAGCGCGCAGCAGCGGCCGGTGAGCGAGGCATTGCTGGCCCGGCTGCGCGATTATCTGGCCCAGGTGCACACGCCCGAGGCGCAGGTCTTCGGCGCGCAATATGAATTCGAGTATTACCGCCGCTTCGTCATCTGCCTCAAAGCGCGCATCCAGCGCACGCTTGAAGAACGCGGGCGAAACCGCATGCGCGCGGCAGCGGCGCTGCCCGTGATGCCCTACACGCTGGCCCAGGGCCACGAAAAACTGGCCCAGGTGCTGCCGCCGCTACGGCTCGTGCGCAGGAGTTTCTCGGACGATCTCGAAGCGCTGCGCGCCTCGCTCCATGCAAAACGGCGGCATCCGCATTGCGCGCACGCTCATCGATCCGCTCATTCTGCAGGTGCGCACCTTCGGCCTGCATCTGCACACGCTCGACATCCGCCAGCATGCGCGGGTGCACGCAGCGGCGCTCAAGGAGGCCGATTCGCGACACCATGGCGCCAGCCCTGCCCGGCGAGCTCTCGCGCGGAAACCGAGAACGTGCTCGAAACCTTCCGCGTGGTCGCGGAGATGAAGACCGGCTGCGCGCCGGAAGCGATTCGCCAGTACGTGATCAGCGGCGCAACCTCGGTGGAAGACGTGCTGGCCGTGGTCCGGCTGGCGCGGCTGGGCGGCGTGAAGGTGGAAGGCGCCGCGCAGCGCGAGGACGGCAACGACCCTGCGACGAAGTCGCCGCGATCCCGGGCTCATGCCCGTGCCGCTCTTCGAATCCATTGAGGATCTGCGCAACGCGCCCGCCATTTGCCGCGAGCTTGTGGACGCGCCCCGACTACCGCAAGCTGCTGGCCACATGGGACAACTGGCAGGAGGTCATGCTGGGCTACTCCGACTCCAACAAAGACGGTGGCATGCTCACTTCCACGTGGGAAATCTTCCGCGCCCATCGCGCTCTGCACCAGGTGGCGCGCGAGGCCGGCGTCAAGCTGCGGCTCTTCCACGGCCGCGGCGGCACGGTGGGCCGCGGCGGCGGGCCCACGCATCGCGCCATCTTCGCGCAGCCCATCGACGCCTTCGACGGCCAGTTGCGCATCACCGAGCAGGGCGAAGTGCTCAACTTCAAGTACTCCGACGAGGTGCTGGCCGAGCGCAATCTCGAGCTGATGATCGCGGCTTCGCTCGACGCTCTGGCCCGGCCCAATGCGCGCGACCCCGAGGGCCATTTTACCGGCGTGCTCAAACCGGAGTGGGAAGCGGCCTTCGACGAGCTGTCGCGCATCGCCTTCGAGTATTACCGCACGGCACATTCTCGACGACCCCGGCGTGGTGGCTTACTTTGAGCAGTCCACGCCGGTGGGCGAGCTTGAGAACGCCAAAATCGGCTCACGCCCGCGCGCCGCAACGCGTCGACCAAGCTGACGACCTGCGCGCCATTCCCTGGGTCTTCGGCTGGACGCAGTCGCGGCTGCTGGTGCCGGCGTGGTTCGGCGTGGGCTACGCGGTCGAACAGTTTCTCGGCGGCGAGGAGGACGCGCGCACCGATCGGCTGGCCTGCTCGAAACCATGGCCGGGAGTTTCCGCTGTTCATCGACCTGCTGCGCAACGTGGAGATGGCGCTGGGCAAGGCCGACCTGGCAACGGCGCGGCTCTACTCCTCGCTGGTGGAGGACACGAAGCTGCGCGAGCGCGTCTTCGATCTGCTGGAAGCCGAGTTTCATCGCAGCGTGCGCGCGGTGCTGGCCATCACCCGGCAGAAGGAACTGCTCGAAACCAACCAGGTGCTGGCGCACTCCATCAAGCTGCGCAATCCGTATGTCGACCCCATGCACTTGATCCAGGTGGACATGCTGCGCCGCAAGCGCGGCCGGCGAAAACACGCCGGAAGTGAATCGCGCCATTGCAGCGACCATCAGCGGCATTGCCGCGGGGCTTGCGCAACACCGGCTGAATCGCTTGCAAATTCCAATAATGATTTGCTGAACATTCGCTTGCCAGATCGGGCGGATCGGGTCTAGGCTGTTGGTATGCATCGATGTCGCTAAGCCCGTCCTGGTGCCAGCTCCGATGCCGATGTGCGCTTCGAAATTCTCGATTCTCGATTGCGCGCGCTTTTTCACCCTGACAAGCTGCACCGTCACCCAAAATCCCGTCACACACGAGAGGTCCGGGCCGCAGGCCCGCAAAGGAGGATCACATTATGGCGCGCATTGCCGCGAACGTAACTGAATTGATCGGCCACACTCCACTGGTGCGGTTGAACCGCGTGGCAGCCGGACTGCCCGCAACCGTCGTCGCCAAACTGGAAAGCCAAAACCCCGCGTCGAGCGTGAAAGACCGCATCGGCTTTGCCATGATCGAGGCCGCCGAGAAGGCCGGGCAAAATCACCCCCGGCAAAACCGTGCTCATCGAACCCACCAGCGGCAACACCGGCATCGCGCTGGCCTTTGTGGCCGCGGTAAAGGGCTACAAAATTATCCTCACCATGCCGGAGACCATGAGCCTGGAGCGGCGCGTTACGCTGCTGGCCTACGGCGCGGAGATCGTGCTCACGCCCGGACCCAACGGCATGAAGGGCGCCATCGCCAAGGCCCAGGAGATCCTGGACAAGACGCCCAACGGCTACATTCTGCAGCAGTTCGACAACCCCGCCAACCCGGCCATCCACCTGGCACACCACCGGCCCGGAAATCTGGGAGGACACCGACGGCAAGGTGGACATTCTCATTTCCGGCGTGGGCACCGGCGGCACCATCACCGGCGTGTCCGAATTACATCAAGCCGCGCAAGGCGTCCTTCAAGGCCATCGCCGTGGAACCGACTGACAGCCCGGTGCTCTCCGGCGGCAAGCCCGGCCCGCACAAGATTCAGGGCATCGGCGCCGGCTTCGTGCCCAGCGTCCTCGACACCAAGATCATCGACGAAGTCGTCCAGGTGACCAACGACGAGTCGGTTGAGATGGCGCGCAGGCTGGCGCGTGAAGAGGGCTTGTTCGTAGGCATCAGCTCCGGCGCGGCGGCAGCCGCGGCACTGAAGGTGGCTGCGCGGCCTGAGAATGCCGGCAAGCTGATCGTTGCGGTTCTGCCTGACTTCGGCGAGCGCTACCTGTCGAGCGTGCTGTTTGAGCCGCTGCGGCAGCAGGCACTGGCCTTGCAGGCGGAGCCAATCGCAGTACCGGCGTAAAAAAGAGGGATGCAGGGGCCAGGGACTGGGAAACAATGCCGGGTGCAATGCTGGGTGCCCCATCCTTTCGCGCTTTTAGCGAAAGGGTGGGAGACCACAAAGCCCCGGATGGGAACGATTTTAGCCCTGCGTCCCTAGCCTCTAGTCCCTAGTCCCTAGTCTTTAGTCCCTCGCACTTCTGTTCGTCTGCCATGGCTCTTTTCCCGCGCATTCGCGAAGACATTCGCTCCATCATGGAGCGCGACCCGGCTGCGCGCACGCGGCTTGAAGTCGTGCTCTGCTATCCGGGCCTGTGGGCCGTGTGGGTGCACCGCCTCTCCAACAAGCTGTGGAAGATGGGTCTGCGTCTGCCCGCCCGCGTTCTTTCGCAGTTTGGCCGATTCTACCACCGGCGTCGATATTCATCCCGGCGCCACGCTCGGCCGCCGCCTCTTCATCGATCACGCCACCGGCGTGGTCATCGGCGAAACCGCCATCGTGGGCAACGACGTGACCATGTACCAGGGCGTAACCCTGGGCGGCACCGGCAAGCAGCATGGCAAGCGCCACCCCACCATCTGCGACGGCGTCTTTATCGGCAACAATGCCAATGTGCTGGGCAATATTACGGTGGGCGAAAATTCGCGGGTCGGCGCGGGCTCGGTGGTGTTGACCGATGTGCCGCCCAACTCAACGGTTGTGGGCGTCCCGGCGCACATCGTTTATCGCAACGGCGAGCGCGTGCTCATCACCGACCCCCACGACGTGAAAGATCCGCTCAGCGATGCGCTCATCGCGCTTTCAGCGCGCGTAGAGGAACTTGAAGCCCGCCTCGGCGAGCACGAGCACTGGGCCAAGCCCTTTGCCGCGGAAGAGGCGGAGCGCACCGCTTATCGCGAAGAGTTGGACCAGATGCGTGTCTATGTGGAGATGGGGGAAGGAATCTGAATGGCTGTTCGTAGTTCAAAGTTCGTAGTTCGCAGCTGAAACGATGCAGCCCCTTGTCGTCTGCTCGCCTGTGAAACTGAAAACCACGAACTGCGAGCTGTTTTTTACGCCGCCAGTCTGCGGCTCTTGGCCGGATCCGGCAGCTCCAGCCGGGAAATCACATTGAGAAACTCCAGCTTCCACGGCCGGGCAGCCGCCGCGCCCGGATCTTTGCCGTGCGTAGGCCGCGGCCATCCCAGCAGCGCAAACAAGGCGATGAGCGTCATGCGCAGACTTTCGGTCAAGCCCCGGCTGTCAACCTGCGGTTTCCGCCCCACCGCGCCTGCCTCGGCGGAGCCGTCCTCGTCCTGCGCACGCGAAGACGCAGCGCGTGCGGGCATCTCAACCAGCGACCCGTGCGCCTGCGCGGAATGGGAACGCGATGGCATCTTGATCACGACCGGGGTCTTGCGCGCAGCCTGAAAACGAGAAGGCATGTGCAACACCGCGGCGCCGCCTTCCGCGCCGCTGCAGCGCGATGGCATGGTGACAACCGCGGGCAGCGTCTTGGCCCGGATACATTGGACTTTTTCTTGGCCGGGATCTCTGCTGGGCAAATTCATACAATGCTCCCTTAGGAATGCGATAAGTGTTGAGCTTTCGGTTTCGAGCAACACTTACTTCGATGGCATGCAATTCCTTTCCTGTTGTCCGTGCGGGGAAATGGAGCCGGCGCAACCGGTAAAGGCCGACTGGCCAGTAAGGAATCTCCTGACATGCGGAGTTGTAGAAATCGGCACGAACTGCGATGGGCGTCGCGCATGTGAATCCAGCGTTAACCGTAGGCGCACGGCTCAAGAGGCTGCGGAAAAACCCTGTGCGATGAGTTTTGTAACAAGATGAGTTTTGTACCAAGATGAGTTTTGTACCAAGATGAGTTTTGTACCAAGGGCACGGCTTCAGCCGGGCCACAAAAGTCTGCAAAACGAACGAGGGCTTTAGCCCCTGCTTCACCCTCCTTCGCACCATTGCCTGACGCGGGGAGTTTTTCGGCAGCCTCTCACGCCCCCGGCAATGCCCATAAG
The DNA here is from genome assembly GCA_963725975.1 of uncultured Acidobacteriaceae bacterium. Lineage (GTDB taxonomy): Bacteria > Acidobacteriota > Terriglobia > Terriglobales > Acidobacteriaceae > Telmatobacter. The sequence goes on from CAVSBA010000008.1 coordinate 111,230, forward strand.
CCTTGGTCTCTTATTCCCTGCTTTACGGCAACTGCGTCACATCCCAGCCGCCGCCCAGGGCCCGCACCAGGCTCACGCTGGCCGCAAACTGCCGCGTCTCCAGGCTGATGTCTGTGCTCTGGTCCTGGAGCAGTGTCTGCTCGGCGGTCAGCACCTCAAGATAGCTGGTCACGCCACCCTTGTAGCGCTGGTTGGACAGATCGAAGGAACGCTGCGCAGCAGTCACGGCCAGTTGCTCCACGCCCGCCTCCTGCTCCAGGATGCGCAGCGATGAGAGCTGGTCTTCCACATCCTCGAAAGGCGCTAGAAGATGGTGTTGCGGTAATTGTCCACCTGGGCCTGGTACTGGTGGCGCGCCTGGTCGGTCAGCGCGTGGCGCTGGCCGGCGTCGAAGAGCAGCTCCGCAGCCTGCCCGCCCAGGCTCCACAGCGTGCTCGGCCCCTGAATCCACGTGCCCGGATGCGCGCTCTCAAAGCCGCCCGTCAATCCCAGCGGAATGGTCGGATAAAACGCGCTGATCTGGATGCCGATCTGCGCATTGGCAGCCGCGGCCTGGCGCTCGGCCGCGGCAATGTCCGGCCGGCGCTCCAGCAGTTGCGAAGGCACGCCGGTGGGAACATTGGGCAAGCTCAGATCGAGCGGCGAAAAGGGAATGTTGAAGGTGCTCAGGTCGTAATTGGCAATGGTGCCGATGGCGTGCTCAAACTGCGCGCGCGACACGCCCAGTTTCCACCAGCTGCGCGCGCACCGTTTCAAGCTGCGTCTCGGCCTGGGCTACGTCCACGGCTGTGGCCACGCCGCCCTTCAGTCGCCGCTTGGTCAAATCGAGCTGCGCCTGCAGGTCGGCAACCGTATCCTGTCAGCAGCTTGATCTGCGAGTCCAGGCCGCGCAGCTCAAAGTAGTCGGTCGCCATCTCGGCTTGCAGCGCCAGGTCCACATTGGCCATTTCTGCCGCGTGTAACCTGCGCATTGGCGCGCGCCTGCTCCACGCTGCGCCGGATACGCCCAAAGAAATCCGGCTCCCAGCTGGCCTGCCCATACAAGCTGGAACGTGTTGTACTGCGTGCCCCCGGTACTTGGCGCCAGCGGCTGCATTCGGCGCAACTTTGTTGCGGCTCACCGCAGCGCCCGCTGAAACCGTGGGATAGAAATTGGCGCGCGCCTCGGCCACCGTGTCGCGCGCCGCCAGATACGTCTCCACCGCCTGCTTCAACTGCACGTTATTGGTGGCGATGCGCTCTTCAAGCTGGTTGAGCCGCGGGTCCTGGTAGATCTCCCACCACTTGCCCTTCAACATGCCGTCGGAGGGATTGGCGGGAGTCCATTGCCCCCCTGCCGGGTTGGGCGGCGGAACAACCGAGGACGCGCCCAGTCTCCTTGTACGCGGCAGGAGCGTTGAAACCGGGCTTCTGATAATTGGGCCCCACCGGCTTGCACCCGGCCAGCAGGACGATTGCCGCCAGAGGAAGAATACTTGCCCAAAGATTGCCCGCGCTCCGTCCTTGCGGGTTCTCCCTTTCGCAAGGGCGAGCGAGTACGAATCCCAACCGGCCCTTCGCCCTCAAAATGTCTGCAGGGAAATCGAAAGGTCCGCGGCTCTGCTTCTCTCGCTTCTCAACCTCCGGCATGGTCATTTGCCCCCAACGCTGGAATTGCCGCCGGGACTCGCCTGCGTCTCCACAACCGTAACCCGTTCGCCGTCGATCAGCGAATCGGGCGGATCCTGGATGACCTGGTCGCCGGAGTTCAGCCCGGAGACGACTTGCACCGTGGCGCCATCGTCCTCGCCAACGATGATGGGAACCAGCCGTGCTACCGTCTGGCCCTGGCTGTTCTTCACCACCGTGCCCACCCGCAGACCCTCTCTGCGGAAGATTAGAGCCGCTGCCGGCACCACAAACGTGTTTGCAACCGGAGGCACCTTGAAGTGGACCTGCGCCAGCGCCCCCGGCATCAAGTCGCCGGTGCGGTTGTTCAAATCCACTTCCACCAGCAGCGTGCGGCTCACCGGATCGATGGCGTCGGCCGTGCGCACCAGCGTGCCCCAGAAGGTCTTCCCCGGATACTCGGGAAAGGTAAGCGCGATCTTCATGCCCCGCTTCACGGTTTGCGAGTAGAGCTGCGGCACGTTGGTGTAGACGCGCAGCACCGAGAGCGCCTGCATGTGGAAGAGCTCGGTGCCTGCGCCGCTGTTGATCAACTGCCCGGTATCCACATTGCGCGCCGTCACCACGCCATCGAATGGCGCATAGATCTTCTCGAACGACTGCAGCTCCTTGCAGCCGCTGCACGTTGGCCTGCGCGGAGCGGACGGCGGCGGCCGTGGCAGCGGCCTGGTTGACAAAGGTATCGGTGTCCTGCTGCGAGACCGCCTGCGATTTGACCAGGTCGGTGTAGCGCTTGGCCTGGATCTTCGGCGATATTGGCGTTAGCCTCTGCCGTGGCCAGGTCGGCCTCGGCCTGGCGACAGTTGCTGATCGAGTTCCGGCGTGGCGATCTCGGCCAGCAGCGCGCCCTTCTTCACGTGGCGCCAATGTCGTAATACCAGTGCAGCAGATAGCCGTCGGTGCGCGCATAAATCGGTGAATCGGTGAACGCAGTCACGTTGCCGGGCAGCACAAAATTGTCTGTCGGCGCGCCCGGCGTGGCCGGTGCAATGCCGACCGTGGGCGGCGCCTCCTGGTCGGTGCGCTCGGCCAGCACCGTGTCCGCGTGATTGCGGTGCAGAATGCCCATGACGCCGAGAACCAGGAAAACCGCAAAGACGATCAGGACCATCATCAGCGCGCGACGCGGCGACAGGGACTTTTCCTCGGATGCGCCCGCGTGGCCTGCAGCCGGTGGGTGGGAGTGTTGGTTTTCGTTACTCATGGCTGTTGCTCCGGTTTCTCGTCGAATTCGTCGAAAGTTCGCAGCCGACGTGCGGGTGTGTTGCCCGGCGCCTGTGCTCCAGCCGGCCGTGAATGAATGAGAAAAAGGCAGGCACAAAGAAGAGTGTGGCCAGCGTGGCCAGCAGCAGCCCGCCAATTACGGCGCGGCCCAGCGGCGCATTCTGCTCGCCGCCCTCGCCCAGTCCCAGCGACATGGGAATCATGCCGATGATCATCGCCAGCGCGGTCATGATCACCGGCCGGATACGCACGAACCCGGCATTCAGCGCCGCCTGCCGCGCATCGCCCACCAGCACTTCCAACTGCTCGCGCGCAAAGCTCACCACCAGGATGGAGTTGGCCGTGGCCACGCCCATGCACATGATGGCGCCGGTCAGCGCGGGAACGCTCAACGTCGTCCCGGTCAGGAACAGCATCCAGACAATGCCCGCCAGCGCCGCCGGCAGCGCCGCGATGATCAGAAACGGATCGAGCCACGACTGGAAGTTGACCACGATGAGCAGGTAAACCAGCAGAATGGAAAACGCCAGGCCGGAGAGCAGTCCGATGTAGGACTTGTACATGGTCTCGCTCTGCCCGCGCAGGATAAAGTGCGAGCCGCGCGGCAGGTCCTTCTGGTGCTCGGCCACAATCCGCTGCATCGCCCGGGTCACGGTGCCCAGGTCGGTGCCCTCCACGTTGGCGTAAATATCGATCACGGGCTCAATGTCGTAGTGGCTTATCTCGCCCTGCTCGGCGCCGGGCACAATGCTGGCCAGGTTGCTGAGCACCTGCACCGGCTTGGGCGCGCCCGGTGCGGTAGTGGAAGCGGCGCCCGGAGCCGCTGTGGAAGAGCGCCCGGCTCTGCGGCTAACGCAGCCCCAGGAGCCGAAGTCGTCGACGAGGCGCCGGTTTGGAGCACCGAACCCGATCCGGTGATGGGAAGGCTCTTGAGCTCTGCCATGGTGTCGAGCCGGTACTGCGGCGATTGCACGGCGATGTTATAGGAAACGCCGTTGCGCGGATCGAGGTAAAACTGCGGCGAGGTCTGGAAGCTGCCGCTGAGCGCCACCAGCAGGCTCTGCGTGACGTTCTGCTGCGTCAGTCCCGTGTCTTCGGCGCGCGTGCGGTCCACGTTCACCGTCAAATTGGGATAGTTGAAGGGCTGCTGGATGCGCGCGTCCACCGCGCCGGGAATGTAGCGCACCTGGTTGAGCATGCGTTCGGCCAGTTCCCGATTGGCCTGCAGATTGTTGCCCACCACCTGCAAATCGATGGGCGCGGCCAGGCCGAAGTTCAAGAATCTGGGTGACGATATCGACGGGCGTCGTATAGAACATCACGCCCGGATAATCGCGCAGCCAGCACCTGGCGAATCCTGGTCACATATTCCTGCGTCGGCCGGTGATCGTGGGCAAGCTGCACCTGGATATCGGCATCCTCCGGGCCCACCGGCGCCGACGTCGAATAAGAAAGGTTCAGCGACGAGTTGGGCAGCCCGATATTGTCCATGATGGTCACCAGCTCTTTGGGCGGAATCTGCTGCCGAATCGTCTCGTCGATGCGATCGCAGAGCGCGGCCGTCTCCTCGATGCGCGTCCCGGTGTGGGCGCGGACGTGAATCTTGAACTGCCCGGCGTCAACCGCCGGGAAGAAATCCTGGCCCAGCTCCGGAGCCAGGCAAAGCGATGCGCCGGCGAAGACCAGGAACAGAATGATGAAGACGCCGGCGTGGTCCACGCACACGGTGAGCAGGCCCAGGTAGGCGTGGCGCATCCTCTCAAAGCCTGCCTCGAAGGCGAGTTGCCCCCGTACCAGCGGATTGCGGCTGGCGCGCTTGCGATTCATCTCAGCATCGTCGTGCTCCTGCAGCAGATACTTGGCCATGGTGGGGACCAGCGTGCGCGAAAGAAGATAGCTGGCCAGCATGGCGAACACCACGGCTTCAGCCATGGGCACAAACAGGTAGCGCGCCACGCCGCTCAGCAGGAACATGGGCACGAACACGATGCAGATGGCCAGCGTGGAAACCAGCGCCGGCGTGGCAATTTGTGCGGAGCCGTCGAGAATGGACTGCTCCAGTCTCCTTGCCCTCTTCCAGATAGCGGTTGATGTTCTCGATGGCTACCGTGGCGTCGTCAACCAGGATGCCCACCGCCAGCGCCAGACCGCCCAGCGTCATGATGTTGATGGTTTCGTTGAGCGCGTGCAGCAGCGCCAGCGAGCACAGGATCGAGAGCGGGAATGGAAACCGCAATGATCAGCGTGGAGCGCCAACTGCCCAGGAAGATGAGGATCATCACCGCCGTCAGGCAGGCGGCGATGATGGCTTCGCGCACCACGCCGTCGATCGACGCGCGCACAAAGATCGACTGGTCGGAGACGGCGTTGATCTTGAGCGTAGGCGGCAGTTCGCCGCGAATGTAGTCCAGCTTCTCGCGTACGCCCTTGATGATGTCCAGCGTGGACGCCGAGCCGACCTTCAGCACGTTCATCAGCACCGCGCGATGCCCGTCCACGCGCACAATGTTGGTCTGCGGCGGAGATCCGTCGCGAACGTGCGCCACGTCGCGGATATAAATTACCGCGCCGTTCACCGCCTTGATGGGCAGATTGTTCAACTCATTCAGCACCGTGGGCGCGGAGTTGGTCTCCACCTGGTACTCGAACTGGTTGATCTTGATGGTGCCCGACGGCGCGATGATGTTTTGCGCAGCCACGGCATTGATGACGTCGGCGGGCGACAGTCCCTTGGCCTGCAGCGCGGCCATATCCAGGTCCACCATGGATCTGCCGCGACCTTGCCTCCATAGGGGTACGGCATCTGCGCGCCCTCAATGTCGGCCATCTGGGTGCGGATGGTGTTGGTGCCCAGGTCGTTCAGTTGCTGCTCGTTCAGCCCGCGGCCGGAAAGGCCAAGCTGCAGAATGGGCACGCTCGAAGCGTTGTACTGAATGATGAACGGCGGAAAGGTGCCCGGCGGCATGCTGCGCAGTTCCACCTGGCTGATGGAGACTACCTGGGCTACCGCCGCGCCGATGTCGACATGAGGCTTGAAATAAACCTTGATGATGCCCACGCCCACCAGCGACTGCGACTCGATGTGATCGATGTCGTTCACGGTAACCGTGAGGCCGCGCTCGGCATTGAAGATGATGCGGTTGGCTATCTGATCGGCGGAGAGCCCCGCGAACTGCCACACCACCGTGACCACCGGAATATCGATGTTCGGAAAAATATCCACGGGCGTGGTTTCAATGCTGAAAATGCCCAGGATCAGAATCAAAAACGCAAAGACAACAAACGTATAAGGCCGTCTCAGCGCAAGCCGAACAATCCACATCATACGGTTGGTACCCGCTCCCCGCCGGCCCGCCGGCGCGCGTCAATAGCTGGCCGATTTGCCGGCCCAGTCTTTAGTGCTGGAATGGTTCTTGCGGCGGAAACGCTCGCCACAGCGGCCAAACTGCCGACAGCGGCAAAGCGCACACGCCTCATCTGTGCGCGGTGGCAAATTATCGCTCTAGCCAGTCATTTCGGCAGCGGAGCCCGTGTCCGCCCCATCCGGTCCCATTCATCCGGTTGAAAGTATTAGTTTAGTCGAAAGACAATGCAGGGGGAGAAAATGCGCGGGACTACCCTTGTCCCCCTTCTAAAAGACGAACCGAAGCTGCAAAAAGATACATTTTCCAGGATGTTCCAGAATGCGGTCCCGCGCCTCGGCGCGACCGTGCGATCACGCTCATCGCCCGACCGACGCTCACCCCAGCAGCCGTTCAATCTCCGGCGTCAGCCCTTCCGGCGCCGTCCTTGGGCTGTACCGCGCCACCACCGCGCCGTCCCGCGCCGCCAGAAACTTAGTGAAGTTCCACGGGATCCTTCCCCCCAGGAGCGGACCCGGCCACCCCGGCTTCTGCCGTTTTAGAAAGCGATAGAGCGGGTGCGTCCTCGCCCCGTTCACCTCAATCTTTGCGAACAGCGGAAAGCTCACGCCATAATGCAGCTCGCAAAACCTCCCGATCTCCGCCGCCGACCCCGGCTCCTGGCCCCCGAACTGGTTACAGGGAAAGCCCAGCACCATCAGCCCCCGCTCGGAATACCGGCGGTAGAGAGCCTCCAGCCCCGCGTACTGGCCCGTGAAGCCACACTGGCTGGCCGTATTCACAATCAGCAGCACGCGGCCACGCAACTCACCAAGGTGCACCAGGCTGCCATCCAGCAGCGCGGCCGAAAAAGAATAGAGATCAGGGGGTGGAGGTTTCATGATCTAAAGCCTCATCCTACGGGCCCACACCGCAAATTCCCAAGACGGATCGTGGGTTCGTATGGCGAATCTGAAGGATACGCGCTCTGCAGGCTGCTGAAAAACCCACTTGATGGGGCCTCGTAACAGGGCACGACTTTGCCCCCCAACCCGGTTGGCTCCGGTAGACTGTTTTCAGGTCCCAAGAAGTCGGTTTTACCGTCCATGAGGATCACCTCGCATCCGCGGTTGGCCAGGCGCGGCGGCAGGATTTTTGGGGAAATGAAGATTTCCGAAGTGCAATGCGCTTCGGCTGTTGGATGCTCCGTTTCCCGCTCTGCCACGGGCAGCCCCGCGGCGATTGGGCGGGCATGGGTGCGGTCCAATATAATCGAACTTTCCGTGCAGCAGGCTAGACCGGATTTATCCGCAAAATTGAGGGTGTGCATATTTTTCCCGTGAAGCAGTTCCATGGACCGCACCAGTATTCGTGCTCGTCGCAGGGCAACGGCTCGTCACCCCAGCGACCTCGGCTTTCTAGGCCACCCGTCGCCGGGGACTCCGTCCCGGTGAAGATCAGGCACACTTCCATCTCTGAGAACCGGACTTCCTCCGGACGTGGCTTTGGCTCGCCGTTTCAGGAAGGCGATGTGGTGTACCGGCGCCGCCAGCGTGATGCTGCTCGGCCTGGCCGCAGCCGCCGTCCCGGCGCGCAGCCAGGAACTGCCCGGCACGCAGGCAGGCCAGACCCAGCCCCAGACCCCCGCGCAAACCATCGACGAGATCCGTGTCATCGGCAATCGGCGCATTCCCAAAGAGACCATCCTGGCCCGCCTCTTCACCCACGTGGGCGACGTCTACGATCCGATCTCCATCGAGCGCGACTTTAACTCCCTTTGGAACACCGGCTACTTCGATAATCTCCGCATCGAGCGCGAAGACACCGAAAAGGGCATCATCCTCAACATCTTCGTCGTGGAGAAGCCCAACATCCGCGAGATCAACTACAAGGGTCTGAACAGCGTCACCGTCTCCGATGTGCTCGACCGCTTCAAGAAGGAGCATGTGGGCCTGTCCGTCGAGAGCCAGTTCGACGAGACCAAGATCAAGCGCGCCGAAACGGTTCTCAAGGAGATGGTGGCTGAGCACGGCCACCAGTTCGCCACCATCAAAACGGATGTCAAGACCATTCCGCCGGCCTCGGTGCAGGTGAACTTCAACATCAAGGAAGGCCCGGTCGTAAAGGTCGGCACCATCAAGTTCACCGGCAACACCCATGTGGGCTCGCTTTACCTGCGCCGCTCCATGAAGAACCTCAAGCCCATCGGCATTCCCTACTCCATCATCTTCGAGGATCTGTTCCCGCAGACCTTCGACGCCTCCAAGCTCGAAGAAGATACGGAGCGGGTTCGCCAGGCCTATCGCGACAAGGGCTACGCCAATGCCGCGGTGGAAGAGCCGCACACCCAGATTCGCGATGAAGGCGGCCTGAACTGGTTCACCTTCCGGCCTCGCAAGGGCAAGCGCATCGACATCCTGCTGCCCATTGAAGAGGGCGGCCGCTACCGCTGGGCACCATCACCTTCAGCGGCAACAAGGCCGTCACCAATCTCAAAGGCGCTGCGCGCTACCTTCCCCATCAAGGACGGCGACTGGTTCAACGCCACCGACGATCGGCAAGGGGCTGGAAAACCTGAAGAAGGCCTATGGAGCACTGGGCTACATCAACTTCGGCGCCATCCCGCACCTCACCTACGACGACCAGAAGAAAACCGTCTCGATGGATATCGATATCGACGAGGGCAAGCAGTTCTACGTCTCGCGCATCGAGTTCCAGGGCAACACCGTCACCCGCGATCGCGTCATCCGCCGCGAGCTGCTCCTCGACGAAGGCTCGGTCTACAACTCGCAGCTCTGGGAGTACAGCCTGCTGCGCCTCAACCAGCTCCAGTACTTCGAGCCGCTCAAGGTCGACCAGGATTCCGAGGCCCACCAGGATCCCGACAACGGCACCGTCGAGCTGCTCCTCAAGGTCAAGGAAAAGGGCAAGAACTCCATCGGCCTGAACGGCGGCATCAGCGGTCTGCAGGGCGCCTTCCTGGGCGTCAACTACCAGACCAACAACTTCCTCGGCCTGGGCGAAACCCTCAGCCTGCAGGGCAACCTGGGCAGCATCAGCCGCCAGTTCACCTTCGGCTTCACCCAGCCCTACATCCACAACCGCCCCATCAACGTGGGCTTCCAGATCTTCAACCAGAAGCAGGACTACAACGCCGCCAAGAACTACCAGACCACCCCGGGCGCATCCGCCAATCTGACGCGGCGGAAAAGTCCCTGACCCAGAACTACAACCAGGCTTCCGACGGCATTACCTTCTCGCTCAGTTATCCGCTGCGGCGGCACGCCTTCCAGCGCGTCGGCTTTACCTATTCGCTCAGCCAGGTCCACCATTACCGCCTTCAGCACCGCGTCGCAGACCTTCTTCCAGACCATCGCCTTCCGGTCCGGCATTCAGGGCTCCAACGCGCTGGCCGGCATCGTCAACAGCTCGGTCTCGCTGAGCTACATGTACGACACGGTCAGCAATCCGATGCGCCCGCGCACCGGCAAGCAGTTTACGGCCGTCTTCCAGACCTCCGGCCTGTGGGGCGATGTGCGCTACATCTCGCCGCTGGTGGCCTACAAGCAATACTTCCCCATGCACTACCTGGTCCCAGCGCCCTACGGGCACAACGTGCTGGCAGTTCGCGCCCAGCTGGGTTACGTGGCCGGGCTGGGGCGGCGATGTGGCTCCGCCCAACAACCGCTTCTACTCCGGCGGCGAAGACGATCTGCGCGGCTTCGATATCCGCGGCGCCACGCCCTACGGCTATGTGCCCTCGCGCATCAACTTCCAGCTCACCAATCCCGACGGCACCTGCGTCCCGCGCGATCCCACCAATCCCGAGGACAACCAGTGCATCCAGGTGCCGCTGCCGGTTTACGGCATTGCCTCCATCGGCGGCGACACCAACCTGACCACCAACCTGGAGTACCGCATCCCGGTTGTCGGACCCTTCACTTTCTCGATCTTCGACGACTTCGGCATCGACGCGGCCAGCAGCCACAGCCAGTTGAAGCAGAGCCCCGAAGGCTTCGCCTCGCTGCCTCGCGCCGCTTTACGGCTGCCCGGTTTTCAACAACGGCGCCTGCGAAGGCGGCATCTCCGGCTCCGATGTTGGCTTCCAGCGCGATATCAAGCCCGTGGCCGGTACCAACTTCGTCCCCCGCATGTCCACCGGCGCGGAGCTGGGCGCCATCATGCCCATCATCAACGCCCCCATCCGCATCTACTACGCCTACAATCCGCTCCGCCTCTACGAGCGGCCGTACTGCAACGAGCCCGGCGCCGGTTATCACCAGCTAAGCTGCTCCACCTCGCTCATCACCCGCGACATGTTCCCGAACGACCAATGCGGCGAACCTACAGCTACCAGGAAGCAATCCAGGCCTACGGCGCACAGAACGTCTTCCGCGAGCCCCGCAAGACCTTCCGCCTCACCATTTCAACCACCTTCTGACGTTTCGTCAGAATCAGCAAAAAGGCCGTCCGAATGGGGCGGCTTTTTTATTTCCGGCAATCTCAACCACCCAGATCGCAGCCCGCCATCTTCCACTCGCGCGACCCCTATAATGAGCAGGGAGCCGAAGGGAAATCCTGGCTCCAACGCATCGAAAATTGCCTTTTTTTGAGGGACGCATGGCCGCACTGATTGAAGCCATTACCGTAAAACGGAAGATGTACTTCGAATTTGAAAACACGCCTTACTACTGCATGGAGGCAGAAGTTTCCACACCCACGGCGCGCGGCGGCCAAACCCTGGTCCGGCTCAAGATGCGCAACCTCATCACCCGCGCGGTCTTCGACAAAACCTTCAAAGCCGGCGACCGCTTCAAGGAGCCCGATCTCGAAACCGTCGAGGCCTCCTATCTCTACAGCGACGCCGACGGCTCTTATTTTCTCGACCAGGAAAGCTTCGAAACCCACGCCCTCTCGCCGCAGATGATGGGCGACGCTCTCCAATTCCTGGTGGAAGGCGCTCTGATTCAGTTGCTCAAGTTCAACGGCAATCCCATCGGCCTGGAACTGCCTGAGAAGGTGGAGCTGACCGTGGCCTACACCGAGCCCGGTGCGCGCGGCGATACCAGCGGCAATGTCACCAAGCTGGCCCGCCTTGAAACCGGCCTTGAGATCAAGGCCCCGCTCTACATTCAGGAAGGCGAAAAAGTGAAGGTCTACACCGAATCCCGCGAATTTGCCGGCCGCGCCTGAAGGTCGGCACTTCCAGTCGTGGAGAGCCCGCGTAAACGGCATCCGGCCTCTATGGAAACACCGCTCTAATTCACTTGCAGACATTACCATTTAGAATCACGCACTTGCGCACAACTCGCGCGCGTGAGTCCAATGTTTTCATAGACTTACGCCAGATGAGAAGGGGTAGGCGCATGGCTCTGCAACAATCCAGGCCAATCGGCCAGAATCCATCCCCTTCCCCGCCTATTCACTCGCCAAAACCCTGCATCCGCGTATAATCCACATAAGTTCCTGCTGATGTTTTCGCTCGCGCTCTTTTTCCGCCTCTACCCTCCAGGGAAGACTCCTCAAAAAGAAAATCGCGGCGTTTCACAGCAGACACAGGTCTGCTTTGTTGCAGCGCCGGAATCTCAAGGAGTTTAGTTTTACATGAAGCGTACGCTTGCCATCGCCCTTACTCTGGCCTCGGGTTTGTCTCTGAGCGCCTTCGCCCAAACGTCGGCCAGGCCGGCCGCCGCTCCCGCGACCTCCAAGATCGCCGTCATCGCCTTCCAGGCCGCCGTTGCGCAGACCAACGAATTCCAGCGCAACTACGCCGATCTCGAAAAGAAGTTCACCCCCAAGCGCGATCAGCTCAAGGCGCTGAACGACCAGATCGAAGCCGAGACCAAGCAACTGCAGACCTCCAGCACCACGCTCAGCGAGTCCGAGCGCGCCTCCAAGGCTGCCGCCATCGACACCAAGAAAAAGCAGCTGCAGCGCGACGCCGAAGATGCCCAGACCGACTTCCAGCAGGAGATGCAGGACATCTTCAAGGGAGTGGCCGCCAAGGTCTACGAAACGATGAGCAGCTACGCCAAGCAGCAGGGCTACACGGTTGTGCTCGACGCCTCGCAGCAGGAGAATCCGGTGCTCTACGCCGTCGACTCGGTCAATATCACCAAGCCGGTGCTCGAAGCCTACAACCAGAAGTCGGGCGTGCCCGCTCCACCTCCTTCGGCTGGCGAGCCGACATGCGCCGACCCCCGCAACCCACTGATAGCTAAGAATTGCTCAAGAAAAAGGCTCCTACGGGGGCCTTTTTTTGTTCCTAACGTGGATTCTCCGCAGAGGAGACCTCACATACCAGCGCCTGCACGCGGCGCAGGAGCGTTTCAGGGTGAACCGGCTTGAGCAGCACCTCGAAAGCCTGCCCGCATTCCTTGCCGCGGTCGAGAAGATCCATTCCAAGAGGCTGGCCGGAAAGAAGAATGACGCGGCAACTGGGAATCTTCCGGCAAATCTCGACAGCCGCATCCAGACCCGACATTCCGCCCAGAATCATGTCGCTGATCAGAACGTTGGGCTGCCACTGCACAGCTCTCTCCACTGCCACCTCGCCGCTGTACGCAGCTTCAACCTGGTAGCCGCGGTGCCGGCAGATGAGTGCCAGGGTGTCGGCGAGCACGCGTTCATCGTCAACGATCAGCACGCGGAATCCGTTTGGTTCGCCTGTCAAGGGGATCCTCCGGGTTGAAACAATCTCGGAAACGGTCCGGAAAAGTGAAACGGGGAAGCCGGGACCGGTATGTTTCCAGCTCTATTCGGGGAAGCGGCATCAAGAGCAACCAACAGCGACAAAACTTCAGCCTTGGGGTAACGGCCTGTGATTCCTGTGGATAATGTGGAAATCCAACATCAACTCATTGATTACAAAAGCTTAAACGGCATGACTTTCAACCCGGCCGATCAGGAAAGCCTGGCGCTTTATGCGCGGATGCGCTCTGCACCCTGCGCTTCGCCGCTCGCATAGGCAATACGCCCTTCGCTGATGGTCCACTGCACGCGGCCCTGCATCGTCCAGCCGTCAAACGGGGTGTTTTTGGCCTTCGATTTCGATTCCGTGGCGCGATAGGTCCATTCGGCTTTGGGGTCGAAGACCACCACATCGGCAATGCTGCCCACGGCCAAGGTTCCGCGGCCTTTCAAGCCGAGCAGCGCCGCAGGCTGCGCGCTCATCAGGCTCAGTACGCGGCCCAGCGGCATCTTCCACTCGCCGTGCAGCCACTTGAGCGCAAGGCCCAGCGCGGTTTCCAGGCCCGTGATCCCGTTGGGCGCGTGACTCAAACTCCACTTCCTTCTCGTGCTGCGCATGGGGCGCATGATCGGTAGCGATCGCATCCACCACGCCATCGAGAATGCCCTGAATCATGGCGTCACGATCGGCCGCCGAGCGCAGCGGCGGATTCATCTTGGCATGGGTGTTGTACAGGCCCACATGCTCTTCCGTAAGCAGAAAATGGTGCGGGGCGACCTCGCAGGTCACGCGCAGCCCGTTGCGCCGCGCCTGGCGCACGGCCGCCAAGGCGGCAGCCGTGGAGGTATGCGCAACGTGCAGATGCGGATGCGTCTCGCGCAGCTCGGCCACCAGGCGAATATCGCGCTCCACCAGGCTCGACTCGGCTTCCGGCGGCATTCCGCGCAATCCCAGCCGGAAAGAAACCGGACCCAGATTCATGCTGGCTCCCTGCGTCATGCGCGTGTCTTCAGCATGTTGGATCACGCTCAATCCCACGCGCGCCGCGGCCGCCAGCGTCTCGCGCATGACGGAGTCTTTCAGAATTGGAGAGCCATCGTCCGTCACGGCCACCGCGCCCGCAGCTTTCAGCGCGGCATAATCGTTGATCAGTTCACCTTTCGAGCCACGCGTCGCCGCGGCAATGGGAAACACGCGTACCACCGCGCCGCGCTCACCAGCCTGCATCCAGCGCGTGATCTCCGGCGAGTCATTCACCGGAACGGTGTTGGGCATGGCGGCCACAGCCGTAAAGCCGCCCGCTGCAGCAGCAGCGGTTCCGGTCGCAATGGTCTCCTTGTAAGTCTGCCCGGGCTCGCGCAGATGCACATGAATATCGATGAGACCAGGCGCAACCACGAGGCCTTTCGCGTCCAGCACCTCAGCGTCGTTGGCCTGCTTCAATTTGCCCGGCGCAGCAATTTCCGCCACGCGGCCGTCCTTCAGCAGAATGTCCTTAGCCGCATCCACGCCGGCTGCCGGATCGATCAAATGCCCGCCAAGAATCGCAATCGCCGTCAATGCCATCTCCTCGCGCTCTATTCAAAACCGACCGGGCACTCTCACCCAAGGCACGGTCATCCAAATCGAGCACCGTCGTCCATACCAGGCACTCTCGTCCAAATCGGGCACTCGCGTCCAATCAGGCACTGTCATCCTGAGCGGAGCGAAGGATCTGCGGTTGTCCCTCGTTCCCCTTCATCCACCAGCCGTCAGGGCTCGCTCCATCACCGCCATGCGAATGGCCAGTCCATTCGTCACCTGCTCCAGAATTGCCGATTGCGGCCCATCGGCCACGCCGGCCGTAATCTCCATACCCCGAATAATCGGCCCTGGATGCATCACCACGGCTTCCGGCGCGCATGCCGCCAATCGTTGGCCGGTGAGCTGGTACTGCGCCTTGTACTCATCGAGATCGAGTTGCAATCCGGCCAGCCGCTCTTCCTGAATGCGCAGCATGATCACCGCCTGCGATTGCTTGAGCGCCGCATCGAAGTCCCGTTCAATCTCAATTCCCGGGCCGGAGCGAGCCGCCTGTTCCGGCAATAATTCCTTGGGCCCGCACAGCAGCACGCGCGCGCCCAGCCGCGGCAGCAACAGCATATTCGAGCGCGCCACGCGGCTGTGCAGAATATCGCCCACAATGCAAAGCGTCACGCCGGCCAAGGTTTGCTCGTTCACGCCGGCGACTCCCGGCAGCAGGTGCCGGAGCAGCGTGCGCAGGTCGAGCAGCGCCTGGGACGGATGTTCATGCATGCCATCGCCGGCGTTGATCACCGGCAACCGTGTAGAGGCTTCAAGCAGCCAGGCCGCGCCGCTCGAACTATGGCGCAGAATAATAGCCTCTGCTCCCAGCGCCCGCAGCGTCAGGCCTGTATCCTTCAGCGACTCGCCCTTTTCGATACTCGAACTCAGGCTCGAAACCAGGGCGGTGTCGGCGCCCAGCGCCTTGGCTGCCAGCTCAAAGCTGGTGCGTGTCCGCGTCGACGATTCGTAAAAGAGCAGGGCCACGCGCCGCTTCAGCAAAATACGGTCGCGGAGCAGCGGATCCATCTTCTCCAGTTCGGTGGCGCGCACCAGCAACCGGCTCACGGCTTCCACGCTCAGGTCGAGAACCGAAAGCAGAGATCCGGGATTGTAAGGAAACGAGGACTCGGGCGCGGGCGGCGTGGACAACGTGCGGCGTACGGCAGTTGCAGTCGAATTCATGTTCTCCATCAGCTTACAGCTTCCAGCTCGGGGGTAACAGCTCGGTCGGAAACCGACTCAGAACGCAGCCACTTCCGCAGCGACGGGTTTCCTCCGCTTGATGGCCATCAGTTGCGCAGCTTTGGCCGCGATATGCTCGGCACTGACTTCCAGTTCCTTCACCAGTTCCCAGGGCGCGCCGGAATCGCCGAAGCGATCCTTGACGCCGATAGCGCCGGTCATCACCGGAATGCCGTAGAGCTCCGGAGCTTCCGTCAGCAGCGCGCTTACCCGCCACGCCAATGCACCGATCTGGTGCTCCTCGGCCGTGACAATCACGCCCGTCTCCTGCGCTGCGCGAAGAATAGCTGCGGCATCAATCGGCTTGAGCGTATGCAGATTGAGCACGCGGGTTTCATAACCAAATTCCCGCTTCAGGATGAGCGCCGCGCGCATGGCCTCAGGAACCATGGGGCCGATGGCGACGATGGTCAGGTCTTCGCCTTCGTGGCGATAATCGGCGGCCAGGCAAGTTTCAAACGCGGCTGCAAATTCAGCCCCTTCGCGGCGCAGTCGAATCGCATTGGCGCGGCCGAAGACAAATGGCGTGGAATCGTCGGTCACAATCGGCGTCGCCTCGCGCGCAAAGCGAATGTACTTGGGGCCGTTGTGCTCAAGCAGCAGGTAACGCGTCGCCTTGCGGGTCTCAATGCTGTCGCAGGGCACCACGACCGACATGTTGGGCAGAGCCTGCATGGCAAAAAGGTCTTCAAGCGCCTGGTGCGTGGCGCCGTCAGGCCCCACGGAAACTCCGGCGTGCGCCCCCGCAATCAGCACATTGAGGTTGGAGTAGCAGATGGAAACGCGGATCTGATCGAGATTCCGCGCCGCGATGAAGGTTGCGTACGAGCCCAGCACCGGCAGCTTGCCTTCGCGCGCCAATCCGGCCGCCGCGGCTGTAGCCGATTGCTCTGCAATCCCCATGCTCCACCAGCGCTTCATCCGCTCCGGTTTGCCGGCATAAAAATCGCTGATGGTGATCGACCCCGAAATATCCAGGCCCAGCCCGACCACGCGCTCGTCGTCGCCGGCTTCCGCCAGCGCCCGGCCAAAGCCCTTACGCGTTGGCTCCATGTTCACTTTCATGGTCTCGCCCGTGTTCCACCAGTAATCGCGCGAGAAATGCGGCATTCCGGCTTCCAGCGTCTGGCTAGCCGCAGCCTGAAACTGGCTCGCCTTATCGAGCAGCGCATCCACGGGAATCTTCTCACTCACGCCCAATTCCTTGAGCGCCGCATCCAGTTCCTCGCGGTTGGGCGGCTTGCCGTGCCAGCCCACTTGATTCTCCATGAAGCTCACGCCCTTGCCTTTCACGGTATCGGCAAGGATCACCACAGGCCGCCCTGCAACCTTGCGCGCCTGGTCCAGCGCGTCCACAATCTCCTCCATGCGGTGGCCGTCGATGCGCAACACCTCCCAACCGAAGGCCGCGTACTTGGCGCTGAGCGGTTCAACCTGCATCACGTCCTGCACCAGACCATCGATTTGCAGGCGGTTGCAATCGACGATTGCGATCAGGTTATCGAGGTGGTAGTGGCCGGCTTCCATGGCCGCTTCCCAAACCTGACCTTCCTGCTGCTCGCCGTCGCCCATGAGGCAAAAGACCTTATGCTGCTTCCCGTCCATGCGCGCCGCCAGCGCCATGCCTGCGCCGATGCTCAATCCCTGGCCCAGCGAGCCGGTTGAAATCTCCACGCCGGGCAGTTTGAGCCAATGCGGATGCCCCTGGAATGGCGAGCCCAGCTTGCGCAGCGTGACCGTCTCGGCGAGCGGGCAAAAGCCGGCCATTCCCAGGCTCACATAGAGCGCCGGCGCCTTGTGACCCGCAGACCACAGAATCCGGTCGCGATCGGCCCATTCCGGGTTCCTGGGGTCGTGATCGGCAATGCGCAGGTAGAGCGCAGCCGCAATATCCATAATGGAGAGCGTGCCGCCCGCGTGCCCCGATCCTGCCGCGCACAGCGCCAGCAGGTTGTAGCCGCGCATCAGCCTAGCGGCATTACGCAGGTCATCCACAGAAAATTCTCGCGTCACCCGCCCTGTTTCACAATCCCGAAGCGGCATACCAACACCTCCGCGCGGCCGGCGTGAGACCGCGCCGCAACATACCCGCGCTGTCGAATTTTCTGCGCTCGCTAGCCAATCAGGCTGTGATTTGAAGCACAGGACAGCGGGAATGCCAAATGCGAGAGAATTGATCTTGCCGCATAGGGCAAATTGTGAGGACACATGAGCACAACGCATACACTTCGCACCGAGTCGGACAGCATGGGGTCAATCGATGTTCCCGCCGATCATTATTGGGGCGCGCAAACTGAGCGGTCTCTCCATCACTTTGCCATCGGCGAAGACCGCATGCCGTCGAAGCTCATCCGTGCCTTCGCAATCCTGAAGAAGGCTGCTGCGCTCGTCAATCACGATCTGGGCAAGTTGCCGAAAGAGAAAATGGATTTAATTGTGCGCGCCGCCGATGAGGTGATTGCGGGAAAGCTCAATGGAGAATTTCCTCTGCGTATCTGGCAGACAGGGTCGGGCACGCAGACCAATATGAATGTGAATGAGGTGATTGCAAATCGCGCCATCGAATTGGCGGGCGGCGCGATGGGGAGCAAAAAGCCGATTCACCCCAATGACGACGTCAACCGGTCGCAGTCCTCGAACGACACGTTTCCGACGGCGATGTACGTTGCCGCCGCGACGGCAGTGACGGCGGATTTGATTCCTGCCGTGCGCATGCTGCACGCTGCGCTTACCGCCAAGGCCGCGGCGTTTCAGTCCATCGTCAAAATCGGGCGCACCCACCTGCAGGATGCGACTCCGCTCACCCTCGGCCAGGAAGTCGGCGGCTGGGCAAGTCTGCTGGAGCGCGATATCGCGCGCCTCGAGTTGGCGCTCGATGGTCTCTACGATCTCGCCATTGGCGGCACTGCTGTGGGTACCGGACTGAATACGCACCCGGAGTTCGCCGAGCGGGTAGCCCAAAAAATTGCGGAGCTGACCGGGTTGCCGTTTCGTTCCCATCCCAACAAGTTTGCTGCCCTCTCGGCGCACGACGAGCTTGTCTTTGCCAGCGGCGCGCTGGAGACCCTCTCAGTGTCGCTGATGAAGATTGCCAACGATATCCGCTGGCTCGGTTCCGGCCCGCGTTGCGGATTGGGCGAATTGCTTCTTCCCGAAAACGAACCGGGCAGTTCCATCATGCCCGGCAAAGTCAATCCCACCCAGTGCGAGGCCATCACCATGGTTGCCGTGCAGGTGCATGGCAACCACGCAGCCATCGCTTTCGCAGGCAGCCAGGGCAACTTCGAGCTGAATGTCTTCAAGCCGGTCATGATTTATAACTTTATGCATTCGGTGGCGCTGTTGAGCGATTCCTGCCGCATGTTTCTTGAATTCTGCGTGCTGGGCCTCCAGGCGAATCGTGAACGCATTCAGGAGTACGTGGAGAACAGCCTGATGCTGGTGACTGCATTGAATGATCACATTGGCTACGACAAGGCCGCGAAGCTGGCCAAATCGGCTCACCAGAAGGGGCTTTCGTTGCGTGAAGCCAACCGCGAGCTTGGCTTCTTGAGCGATGAGGAGTTCGACAAATACCTTCGCCCTGAGAAGATGACCGGCCCGCAAACTGAAGAGAAGTAGTCAGCCGCGATGATCTTCAGGCCAGGAGTGGCGTGGATAGCGCCGCATCAGCTCGCGGCGCACCTGTGGGTAGAGCCTGGCCCAAAAGCCGGCAAGATCGCTGGTGGTTTGCACGGCCCGGTGATTGGGGGCAAGCAGATGGAGTACCACGGGAACGCGTTGCAGGCCAATCCGCGGAGTTTCGTCCATTCCGAAAAAATCCTGCAATCGTGACGCGATCCAGGGTGCTTTGCCTTGTTCGTAGTGAATCTTTACCTGTCGGCCGGCCTTGAGGCGCAGGGTGCGCGGCGCATGATCGCGCAGGCGCTGATCAAACCTCTGCTCCAGCCAGGGAACGAAGTCTTTCCCTGCGCTTTTCAACTCCGCAAAGCTGCGCCAACCGTGGCAGAATTCTCTGAAGCGGTTGGAGATCTCGGGCATTTCAATACCGGCAAACGCCAGGCGTCCGGTAAGGTCCACAAGCATCGCTTCATCCACGAAGCGCTCCATGCCTGCCTCAAGAGCCTTTTCCGCAAGCAGCATTGCGGCAGCCTCCGGATCGGGACGCGCGCTGCTGGATTCCTGCAGAATCAACTTTTCGTAGAGCAGCCGGCTCACCGCATCCACACGCTCTGCCTGGCGATTCCAGATCACCGCGTTTTCTTCCCGCACGTGGTTCGGGAAGTAGTCGAGAAGCCATTCGGGTTCCACGCGCGCAAAAAGCCGTACCTGCGGCAGAGCATTCTCGGTGCGATCCTCCGCGTCCAACGCCACCAGGAGCTGGTAAGGCGGAGGCGAGCCGACAATCTCCGCTGCCGTGCCATTCGACAACATGACGGTGTTACCGGACTTGCGCTGCGCCACGCGATCGGGAAAGCCCAGCAGCACGGATTGAAGCAATGCATCCTGATCATGCGCGGCATCGCTGCCGGAATCGTGCGCTGCCCGGTTCTTTCCAGGCCGGGCCGGACGCACCAGTTTCAACAAATGCCGTAGCTGCTGATGTGCTGCGTCGCCGAGTGGCTCTTCGATGGCATCGAGCAGATCGTTGTGGGTCAACCTCTCGCGCGCCCCCAGCAGCGCCGCAGTGACCGAGGCCGCGCGCCCCACGTCACGCTCTGTTGCCGCGCCAATCATACGGGCCAATCGTGGATGCAACGGAAGACTCACCAGTTTGCGAGCCTCTTCGTCTGTGTTCACCAGCCGTTGCAGCAGACGCTCTGCGTTGGCGACAGCCACTGCCGGCGGGGCATCGAGCCATGCAATCTGATTGGGATCCTGAATTCCCATACTTCGCAAGGCCAGGCACAAGTGGGCAAGATCGCTGCGCAGAATCTCCGCCATCTCATACTCTGCGCGTCCCTGATAATCCATTTGCGAATAGAGACGAAGGACGCGTCCGGGAGCGGTTCGGGCCGCGCGGCCGGCTCTCTGGCGCGCGGAGGCTTTGCTGACGCGGCCCACATGGAGCGTAGACAATCCTGTCCACGGCGAGTAGGCCGCCATGCGCGCCAGACCGCTGTCAATCACCGTCTGCACGCCCTCGATGGTGATAGAGCTTTCGGCGACATTCGTGGAAAGAATGATTTTGGGCTGCGAGGCCGGAGACACAGCGCGATCCTGCTCCGATGGCGGCAGATCGCCATGGAGCGGCAACAGAAGCCGGTTGGATGCACGCGCCAATGCTTCGCAGGCTCGGGCCGCGCGGCGAATCTCCGCTGCGCCGGGAAGAAACACCAGGGTGTCGCCGGGCTGATGGTCGCGCAGAATTTTTTCGACTGCGTCGCGCACCTGCTCCTGCAGCGGCTCGGCAGAGTACGGCATGTGCTCGATGGTCAACTCGAACTGCCGTCCCGTCGAGCGCAACACTGGGCAACCGTTGAGAAATTGTGCGACGGGCGCTGCATCCAGCGTGGCCGACATCACGACAATGCGCAGATCGGGCCTCCGCCCCTGCAAGCGCTTCAGCAGGGCCAGAGCAAGATCGCTTTCCAAGTGCCGCTCATGAAATTCATCTAGAACAACGGCGTCTACGCCCTGCAACTCCGGGTCAGAAAGCAGGCGGCGCGTCAGCACGCCTTCCGTCAGAAAATGCAGCCTGGTTTGCGGGCCGGCTACCCGCTCAAAGCGCACCTGGTAGCCAACCGTCTGCCCAACCTCTTCGCCAAGTTCCCACGCCACACGCCGGGCTGCCAGGCGCGCCGCGATGCGCCGGGGCTCGAGCACCAGCACATGGCCGCAGACTGCGCCCAGTAAAGCCGCCGGAATTCGGGTGGTTTTACCGGCTCCCGGTTCGGCCTCGATGACCAGGTTCGGAGACCGCTCAATCGAGGCCAGGATCTCAGGGATGACATCGTCTATCGGGAGCGGGGGTTGTTTGTGCACGTCTCTTCCCATCGTACCGAGAGAGGTCGAGTTTCTACGGTGCGCCGCCGGCCAATCTCGCTCAGAGCGGTTCAGGCCGTGCGATAAGGAACCCAGACCTGCATGGCTGTGGGCGCCCGGTTTGCCCAGGCGTAGTAAGGAATCAGCCGGAGCGTGGCAGACGTTTCTCGAACCCGTACGCTCTCCGTGGCCGCGTAATAGAGGCTGTCACTCGCCGAGCTTCGAGTCATTGCGCCCGGATGTTCGAGTACGAGCACGCCGTTGAGAAGATCCGGCTCATATTTCACGCTGGTAGCGCCGTCCAGATTTGCCGTGTAGCCGACGAGGTTTGACACCTGCTCTGCCGCCGCCTCATCGGGCTGGTCGAACTGCTCCATGCAGAAGACAATGGGGCCGCGCTGGAATGCGATGCGCCCGCGATCGTCAGTGACAGCCGGGTTTGCCTTCAGCAGGCGAGTGGACATGTCGAAAGACAACTCAACCGTATCTCCCGCCGACCAGCGGCGGCGAATGGGAAGGTAGGTGCCAGGTTCCGCGGGCGCAAGCGCAGAGCCATTAACGTGAACCGCGGACTGTTGCGACCAGCCAGGGATGCGCACATACAACGTGAACTCGCTGGGTGCTGCCGGGCTCACTTCGAGCTTGACGCCACCCTCCCACGGGTAGCGCGTGGTCTGCACAATACGCAAGGGACGCCCGTCGCGCAGGCGCCAGTTGAAAGTTGAGTTGTCGTAGAGATGCACGTAGACCCCGTCGTCGTTGGTGCTGTAGAAATAGCCGGGCAACGAGGCAAAGGTGCGTTCCAGATTGGGCGGGCAGCAGGTGGTGTCGTACCAGGCATTGCGGATTCTGCCTCCGGGTGCATTACCATCGCCGCTGTCGCCGGCTGGATCGAACGCGAGCGGATTGCGATAGCAATAAGTGTGCCCGTCGAGCGACATGCCGGAATTGATGCCGTTGTACAGAGAGCGCTCCATCACATCCGCGAAGCGCGCGTCGCCGGACGCAGCCAGCATGCGCCAGTTCCACATCATCACGCCAATTGCCGCGCAACTTTCTCCGTAGGCGTTGGCGTTGGGTAGCTCGTACGGGTCGCCGAAAGCTTCTCCGGCTTCGCGTGCGCCCACGCCGCCGGTCACGTACATCTGGTCGCGGACCAGATCTTCCCAGAGCGCGTTGAGTGTCTTCCAATACGCGGGATCGCCGGTTTCAAGGTAATAGTCGGTTGCGCCGCAACAGGCGTACATAGCGCGCACGGCGTGGCCTTCAAGATGAGCGCGCGAAGTGAACGGAATTCCGCAGAACATGTACGAGATTTGCTGCGGGCTGAGGGGAATGCGCGGATCGCCGTGGAGAATGTATCCGGCCAGATTGACATAGGCGTGGTTGCCGGTCGTGCGGTACAGCTCCACCAGCGCCATTTCGATTTCGGGATGGCCGGCAACAATGCCCTTCTGGTCCGCTCCCGGGCCGTAATTCGGCAGCAGAAAATCGTCGATAAAGCGGATGCCCGCATCGAGCAGCGTGCGATCGCCGGTGGCGCGATAGACAGCAATCGCAGCCTGCAACATGTGGCCGACGCAATAGAGTTCGTGACCGGTGGTTTGCGTAGGGTAGAGCATGCGCAGCGGCTTGCGATCGCCGTCGAAATAGGTATTCAGATAGCCGCCGGGCTCCTGCGCGGCCACGACCTCCTGGATCATGGCGTTTGCGGTCTCATGGAGTTGCGGACGCGCGCCTGATTGCAGCGCGAACCCGACCGCCTCGGTCCATTTGTAGATATCGGAGTCGGAGTAGACCGGGCCGCGCTGGGCTGCCGAGGATTTACCTTCGAGGCGGAGAAAGTTGTCCATGCGGCCATGGGCCACCAGCTCGTCGTGCATGGATGGGATGCTGGATTCAATGTTGGTGGTGCGCCGTTTCGACCAGAAGCCTTCCTGGATTTCGACGGAGCGGATGGGCACGGTTTTGAGTTTTGCAAAGGGCGTGCGAGACAGGTCGAGCACGCCGGCATGGCTCCATTCGTCCGCTTGCGGGCCCGCGGTGCCGGCCACCAGGTTGAACAGGCCGCTCACCCGGGGCCGCGCCTGGGCAATCGCGGCCGGAATCACGGAAGCTGCGGCAGAGAGCAAGAGCTTGCGCCGGGAGAATTTGGATTTCATGGATGCGGCTCCTTTCATTCTCCTTCAACCTGCGATTTCTCGCGCAATTCAACATAGTACAGATTCAGCGCAGGCGTGGCGAACGCCATAACCGTCTGCGCCTTGCGTAGAGCTTCAGTTGCCCTCCGTCAGCGGCACCATCTCCTGAGCACTGAGGGCGATGTAGAGACCGGAGATGAGAATGAGCGATCCACCCAGCAAGAGGAACAGGCCCGGCTTGTCACCCCAGATCAGGAAGGCCAGAAGAGTCCCGGTAAGCAACTGCGTGTAGTGGTACTGGGAGACGTTGGCGGCGGATGTGTGCTTGACCGCGATGTAAAAGCAAAGGGTTCCGCCGGCGCAGAAAAATCCCATGGCGAACAGCCCCGCGGTTAGCCGGGGGGTGAGCGGCGCAGCATGAAAGAGCATGAGCGCGAACCCGGCCGCGGCGCTGACCAGCCCTGAAATAAAGGCCAGGCTGGCCGGCGACTCGGTGCGCGTGAGCACGCGCGACCACACCAGGTTCACTGAGAAGCACGCGACGCAGACCATGCATGCAACATAGCCAATCCAAACTCCGTGGCTGGAATTGCCCCCGCCGCGACCCCAGGGATGGACCGCCACAACCACGCCCGCAAAGCCGGCAAGGACGGCCGCTGCCCTTTGCCAGTGCAGGCTTTCGCGCAGAAAGAAGGTTGAGAGCAATGCAACCACCAGCGGCGCAGAGAAGATGAGAATGTAAAACATGGGCAGCGATAGATGGCGCAGAGCAACGACGACACCAATATTGTTGCCCAAATCAAGGCAGGCGCGCGCCAGTTGCAACTCAATGCGGTGCGGCCGCAACTCGCGCAGAGTTCCACGCGCCCGCGCGTACGCCGCCAGAAACATTGACATGAACAGGCCGAGGAACGCCACCATCTCGTAAGCAGGCAGACCCGACTGCCCGACCAGCTTGATGGAGGTGTCGGCGAGCACCCATAAGGTGAATCCGGCCAGCGCAAGGCCTATTGCGCCAAATGCGTGACCGAGGACTTCATCAAGTTCCTGACGTCCTCACGCTGCGCTGGAATGGGCGCCTGCCTGTTCAAAGATGTTCACAAATTCCTTGTAGTGGCTGGCGATGGCGGATACCGCTGCTTCGCGCGACTCTTGCCGTCGCGCCACGCGGCCAGCGGCTCCCAGAAATCGGTTCGCCCCACCGCAAAGCCGATGAAGCCGGGAACACCGCTGCGGCAATGGTCAGCCATTCCCGCACTTTCTGCTCATTTTCTCCGCGGCCCAGGATGATGCAGCCGACCTTGTCGCGGCCGTTGCGCCGCGCGGCGGCAACTATCTTCTCGCAGTCCTCGCGCCGGTCCAGGCCCTCGATCTTCCAGATGTCCGGCTCGACCTGCGCATCCTGCAGCTCATGGATGGCCTCGACCATCAGCCTCGGGCGTATCTCCAGATCGTAAGCCTTCTTGTCGCCCTTTACCTGGTCGAGCTGCGCTTTTTCCGGAGGCACCAGAAGTCTCGAACATGAACAAGCTGCGCTGTTGCCGATTGAAGATAATCGGAAAGCCGCCGCAACCGCTCCGACTGGCGGCGATTGAGCTACCGCATCGCCTTCCGGGTTGTAGCGCACCAGCACCTTGCAGAAGGTCGGGTGAAAGGCCTCGATATGCGCGGCGAAGTCTTCGCCGTATTGAAAGTCGAACTCCTCCTGCCCGCTTTTTTCCACGGGGCAGGCGAACTGAAGTCCCTGCTGCGCTGCATCGCGTAGAATGGCCGCGCCAAACTGCTCGTCAACCAGGATGCCGGCTTTGCTCCGGTCCACTCCGCCGGCGAGCGCGGCTTTGAATCCGTCGTAGATGACCTGCTTGGCGGCCGCGATCTGCGCCGTCTGCTCCGGAGTTAAATCTCCGTGCCAGCCGAACATCCCGGTCTCGAACGAACCGCGATGGTCGAAGGGGAGGATGTAAAGAGGGCGATCGAATCCGCGCGGTGTCATGCTCCCTCCCGTGATTTGCGATAGATGCGGATCAGGTTGTTGGTGGAGCTGTCGTGGTTCAGCTTGGGCTCGGCCTTGTCTTCGAGTTCCGGCACGATGCGCTGCGCCAGCGCTTTGCCCAGTTCCACGCCCCACTGGTCAAAGGAATTGATGCGCCAGATGGTGCCTTGCGTAAAAACGCTGTGCTCGTAGAGCGCGACCAGGCTGCCGAGTACTTCGGGCGTCAGGCTATCGGCGAGAATGGTGTTCGACGGACGGTTGCCTTCGAAGACGCGGTGCGGCACCAGCCAGTCGGGCGTGCCTTCGGCCTTCACCTGTTCGGCCGTCTTGCCGAAGGCCAGCGCTTCGGTTTGCGCAAAGACATTGGCCATTAACAGATCGTGATGGCGCCCCAGCGCATTGAGCGCGCGATAGAAGGCGATGAAGTCGCAGGGAATCAGCCGGGTTCCCTGATGAATCAGCTGGTAGAACGAGTGCTGCCCGTTGGTTCCCGGCTCGCCCCAGTAGATGGGACCGGTGGCGTAATCCACTGCCGTCGCCGTCCAGCGTCACGTGCTTGCCGTTGCTCTCCATGGTCAACTGCTGCAGGTAGGCGGGAAAGCGCTTGAGGTACTGCTCGTAGGGCAGCACGGCCACGGTTTCCGCGCCGAAGAAGTCGGTGTACCAGATGCCGAGCAGGCCCAGCAGCACAGGCAGATTGCGCTCGAACGGAGTGGTGCGGAAGTGCTCATCCATCTGCCGAAAGCCGTGCAGCATGGCCTGAAAATTCTCCGGCCCAATGGCCAGCATGGTGGAAAGACCGATGGCGGAATCCATGGAGTAACGGCCGCCGACCCAGTCCCAGAAACCGAACATGTTGGCCGTGTCGATGCCGAACTTTGCCACTTCCGTGGCGTTGGTGGAGACCGCGACGAAGTGTTTGGCGACGGCCGCATCCACTCCGCCCAGCCCGGCCAGCAGCCACTCCCGCGCGGAGTGCGCGTTGGTCATGGTTTCGAGCGTTGTAAAGGTCTTGGAGGAAACGATGAAGAGCGTTTCCGCTGGGGTCGAGATCGTGTACCGCTTCGACAAAATCGGTGCCATCCACGTTGGACACGAAGCGGAAGGTCATCGCGCGGTCGCTATAGTGGCGCAGCGCTTCGTAGGCCATCACCGGGCCCAGGTCGGAGCCGCCGATGCCGATGTTGACGACGTTGCGGATGCGCTTGCCGGTGTGGCCCTTCCATGCGCCGCTGCGAACGCGATTGGCAAAATCTGTCATCTTGTCGAGCACGGCGTGGACCTGCGGCACCACGTCCTCGCCGTCCACGCGAATGGATTCGCTTCGCGGCGCGCGCAGCGCCACATGCAGAACCGCCCGCTTCTCCGTGATGTTGATCTTCTCGCCGTGAAACATGGCTTCGATGCGCGCCTGCAATCCGGACTCCTTGGCCAGGTCGACGAGCAGCTTGATGGTCTCGGCCGGTGACGCGGTTCTTCGAGTAGTCGAGGAAGAGCCCGGCTGCCTCGGCCGTCATGCGCTCTCCGCGCTGCGGGATCGCCCGCGAAAAGATCCCGCAGGTGCAGGTTCTTCATATCCTGGTAATGGGTCGCGAGAGCTTTCCAGGCGCTGCTCGTGATCAATGCGACTCTCGCTGCGTGTCTCTGCTGTTGTCGCCATGTTGTGCTCCTTTGTCCGCTATGACCCGATTGAATTGGATGCCGTTGCCCGCATCAGAGGGCTCACATCTAACTTTAGCCGCTGCAGCCCCGGGCGACGTCCACGACGTCTGCTTCGATGGTATGCGCAGCGCTCCGCCCGCGCCACGCAGAACGGTTTCAAACCTGGCTCGGCAAAGTCAGTGAGGAGAACCGGAATCATGGATGGGGACCATTTATTCTCAGTATTGTGAAGCCCCGGGGTGTCACGTGCCGGACTGCATCGAAGATGCTGGAAAAGGAATAACGATTGCATTTTGTGGGGATCGACTTCGGCACGACAAACAGTTCCGTAGCCATTGCGGACGAAGGCTCCAACGTCACACTCATGCGCTTCCCCGCCGCAGCTTCAGAGACGGTCTCTTTCCGTTCCGTTCTTTACTTCGAGCAGTTCAAGACCGCGGCGGGCGCAAAAAAATCGCACTCCTTTGCCGGCCCCGCCGCCATCGAACACTACCTGCAAGCGGATGAGAAGGGCCGGCTGATCCAGTCGCTGAAGTCCCATCTTCCCAGCCGCATGCTCACCGGGACTGAAATCTTCGGACGCCGGCACAAACTGGAAGAGTTGATCGCGCGCATGCTCTCCGACCTGCGCAAACATTCTGAAAAATACCTGGGCGCTCCCATCCGACGGGTGCGGGTCGGTCGTCCCGTGCGCTTCGTTGGTGCGGAGACTGAGGAAGACGACGCGTTTGCGACTTCCCGGCTGCGCGAAGCGTTCACGGCGGCCGGCTTCGAACACATCGACTTCGAACTGGAGCCGGTGGCGGCTGCCTACGCCTACGAATCCACGCTCGATCACGACGAACTCATCCTCATCGGCGACTTCGGCGGTGGAACCAGCGACTTCTCGCTGCTGCGCGTGGGGCCGGGAATCCGAGCGCGCGGACGCACCCCCGGCGACCTGCTGGGCAACAGCGGCGTGGGCTTGGCCGGCGATGCCTTCGATGCCAAGATCGTTCGCAAGCTGGTTTCGCCCGCACTCGGGTCAAACGCTGAGGCGCGTTCCTTCAACAAGCTTCTTCCCGCCGTTCCGGCCTGGATTTACGCCAATCTGGAGCGGTGGCATTATCTCTCTTTCCTGCGCACCAACAATGTTCGCGAGATCCTGAAGGGTGCGCGCGTTCGAGCGCTGGAGCCTGACAAGATCGAAGCGCTGATCGCCATCATCGACGAGGACCTTGGATTTCAGCTCCACCAGGCTGTTCAACGGGTCAAGTATCAGCTCTCCCGCGACCATGCAGCCGAATTCAGATTCCGCGAGGGCGGACTCGAGCTGCGCATCCCTGTCTCGCGCCATGAGTTTGAAGGCTGGATTGTGCAGGAACTCGAAGCCATCGAGAAGAGCGTGGATGCGCTTTTACAGCAGACCGGCGTTCACCCGGCCGAAGTAGATCGCGTGTTCCTGACCGGCGGCACATCCTTTGTTCCCGCCGTCCGCCGCATCTTCGCGACGCGCTTTGGAGAGGATCGCATCCGCGGTGGAAACGAGTTCACTTCAGTGGCGCACGGCCTTGCCCTGGCTGCCCGGAGTGAGGCGCGTTAAGTCTCCAGGCCCTCGGCAAGTCCACGCCGCGACCCCATAAAGCGCGCAGTCAAAAGGGCGTCCCTTGCAGGACGCCCTTTTGGGGTTGGAAAGCTGTCGTTTAGGGCAGGTAGTAGCGGAAAGAGGTCCACCACATGTTGTCGTCGCCATGGGCGTCGCCGCCGGGGTTCAGCGTGCCACCGTTGCCGGACCACAGATCGCGCCGGAACAAGGCGTACTGGAAGCCCTGGCGGAGCCGGCCTTTGGGCCCAGCGTAGATGTTGTACCACCAGCCTGCGGAGAACTCCTGCACGTCCTTGGTGTTGCCCTTGCAGGCGTTGGTTGCATTGCCCGGGGTGCCGGGGCTGCTGGAGGCGTTCGCGGAACTGGATGCAGGCTCGATAAGGCAGCCTGACATGTCGGCTGTGTACGCGCCATAGCCTACTTCCGACCCGGTGCCGTTGACGGCCAAATCGCGGCCGATGTAGTCTCCGCCGTAGTTGAAGTAGAGGTTCAGCCGCTTGGTCGGGTTCATTTCCACGGTGCTGATGCTGAGAAACCGTGCAACGGCGAGATCGTCCCGTCGGGCCGCAGGGTAACGTCAGCGATGGTCGACGATCCATAGCGGCCGACGCCCTCGCCGTACAGACCCTTCAGGCCTATGGTGATCTTCTTGCTGACCAACGGGCCGCGGAAGCCGCCGCCCACGCCGCCGCCCCAAACCGTGCTGTTATACGGCGTGCCGCCGAGTGGGATAGATGCGGTCACGGAAGGAACGGCCGATGCCGAACAGCTCCCAATGACCCCAACCCGGCTCGATCGCAATTTTGGCGATGAAGTCCGGCGTGAGGTTGTAGGAGTAATTGCTCTGGTTGTCGTAAAGGCCGCCGGTAGTGCCAACCGTGGTGATGAAGCAGGTTGGTGGGCAGGCCTTGACCGGCCGGATTCAGGGTCTCGGCATTTTCCGCCGAAACGCCCATGAAGAATTTTTTGTCGAAGTCCTTGCTCACGCGGAAGCTGTACTGCCGCGTCCATACGAAGCCGGCCATGTACTGCGGATCGATGGAGGCGGGCAGAATTTCGATCCGCGCTGCAGACCGGCGGTGGTTTCAGTAGCCAGCGACCATCCCTGGCCGCCGGAGAAGCTCCAGCCGTTCTTCAGCGCAGCATCTGCCCACAGTTGGCGCTGCCGCATGGTGTAGCTGTTCGACTGGTTGTTGTTCGAGGTGACGCCGGCGCTCAGCCAGTCACCTCGTAATAGCCGATCAGGGTCATGTTGTCCAGCTTGCCGATGGCCTTGATGGCGATGCGCGACTGACGGCCGCTGCCCTGGAACTCGCTCAGGTTCGACGCTTCGGAGTTGTTGAGCGGAACGCCGGTGAAGGGGGTGTTCAGGCCGCCGCCGGTGCCCCCCTGACGCCACACGGTTTCAGCCGCCAGGAAGCTGCCCGCCGGGCGAATGCGTAATGCCCTTGTAGCGAAGTGCATCGGGCTCTGAGATCTGCCTTCTTGATGGCGAGGTTTCGTCGGAGATCGGTGGTGGCCAGCGAAGCCTGGTTGTCCTTGAGATCGCTCACCGTGGATTGCAGCGTGGAAACCGCGGCCGCGTTCTGGGTATCGGCCTGCTGCTGCGCGTCCACTGCCTGCTGGGCCTTGGTTGCCGCATCCTGCGCAGCCGCTGCCGACTGCTGGGCCTGCTGCAGTTGCTGGTCCTTGGTCTCAATCTGCTGCTTCAGGCCGTCGATCTGGCTCTGCATCTGGTTGCGGAGGTCTTGAATCTGCTCTTCCACCGTGGGGCCGGCTGGTTTGGGCTCCCGTTTCACATGGTGCTTCCGGACCGGCGGAGTAGAGTCGCTGGACTGGGCTTGGGCATACGAAACAACAAGACTGGCCGCCAACACCACAGCAGCAGCCGTTTGCAATCGGAATTTCATCGGGCCTCTCTTTTTCGGGTTCGAAAACGGGTTTGGATGACTGCAGGAGCTTACTCATCGTCCGGCGCGCTAAACATTGTTCTCTCTGTCTTCGACTCCGGTCGCATGAGACGAAACCGGCGCGGCGCGAATCTCGTGGAGGATGGAAACTCTCGCTCTCTTGCAATTCCAAAACTCGCAGAGCGAGATGAAAATTTAACGAATTTGCGTGTATTTGATGTTGAATTTTGGCTTTGCAGGAGGGCTTAAGGCGAAGAAATTCCGAAAGATCCGGGCCGGCCCTGTGGAAAATCGGCGGGGGCGGCGCGGGCCGAGTGCATTCGCGCCATTTGCCAAGGGTGGTAGCCGGAGAAGCCTGACTTCCAGGCGAGGCGCCAGAAGCTGCTTCACGCCCTCGCGGGCAGACGCATAGCCTCTAGCGCCGCAGTCAAGTCCTGGGCCAGCTTTTCCTGTGCCTCGGTCGCCAGCTTCTCGCCCTGGCTGGTCAGGTAAAACACGTCAATCGCCGTCTCGCCCTCGGTGTCGATGAGCGCCACCTTGATGTTGCATTGGTGCGAGCTGAGGGTGAGAGCAATCTGGCGGAGCAGGCCGGGCAGATCCTGCGCGACGACTTGCAACAAAGTCGAGTGCGACGAAGACTCCGAATCGAATTCGAGCCGCGTGGCCACTTCCACCTTCAGATTGCCCGGGTGGTTCAGGTGCCGCCGCGCCTCCAGCAACTGTTCCACTGAGACCTTCTGCGCCACCACATCGTGCATGTTCTCCAGGAAGCGATCGCGCTCGCTGGGATTCAGCTCGATGGTGCGGAAAACGTCGGAGAACAGAAAGCTGTCCACGATCACGCCGGCGTCGTTCGAATAGGCGCCGGCGCGCACAATGTTCATGCCCCAGGAGGCCAGCGCCCCGGAGACATCGGCAAACAGCCGCGTGCGGTCGCGCGTAATCACGGTCAGGTCGTAGAGCTGGCGGCTGGGTCGCAGGTCGAGCTGCACGGCATCCTGGTCCAGATTCAGCGCCATCTGGAAATGGCTGCGAATCTGCTCGGGCAGGCGGGTTTGCAGGTAGCGCTGCGGCAGGCCTTCAAGGAATTGCTTCAGCGCGTCGTATTGGGGCGCGGGCACCATCGACCGAATGCGGTTCAGCAGCGTGGGGTCGATGGCCGCGTGATAGCGCGACTCGTCCACCGAGCGGTCCATGAAGTTGGCCGTGGCCATGTAGAACTGCCACAGGGTCTCGGCCTTCCACGGCGTGAGCGCGTCGGGATTCACGGCCTTGATGTCGGCAAAGGTCATGATGGTGAGCATCTTCAACATCTGAGGGCTGCCGATCTTCTCGGCAAAGCTGCGCACGTTTTCCATGTCGAAGATGTCGCGGCGCATGGCCAGGGACATATCCAGATGCAGGCGGATGAGCTTGAGGATCGATTCGCGCTCCTCGGCGTCGAAGTCGAGGCGGGCGAGGAAAGCATCGGCCAGCTCCACGCTCTGGCCGGCGTGCTCGCCGGTGCGCCGTGCCTTCCCGGTGTCATGCAGCAGCAGGGCCAGCAGAAACAGATCGAGCCGATCGATCTCCGGCAGCAACTGTGCCAGGCGCTGCTCGTGTTCGTTGGCGGGCTGGCGCAGGCCGTGCACGTTGTCGATGGTCAGGAAGGTGTGCTCGTCGACCGTGTAGCGGTGGTAGCTGTCGCGGATCACCAGCGCGTCGATGCCGTGGAACTCGGGGATCAGCATCTCCAGCACGCCCAGGGCGTGCATGGTGCGCAGCGCGTGGGCGGCGTGCGGTCCCAGCAGCACCTCGCGCAGCGCATTCCACAGGTACGGGACCTTCAGGAATGTGAATGGCGAGCACTGGCAGCGCGTCGGTAATGCGGTCTTCGGCGGCCTGCGAAAGCGTGTAGCCGTGCGTGGCCATCAGCGCGAAGACGCGCAGAATGGCCGCCGTATCGTTGAATTGCGCGCCCGGCTCAATATCGATGCGGCCCTGGTCGAGCAGGAAATCGGTGCCCGCAATGGGCGTGCGCCGCCGGCGGAACTGGCGATAAAAGCTGACCGGCGCGGGCAGATGCTCCATGAGCAACACGGCGCGGCGATAGATCACGCGCGCGTGCCGGTAGTAGGTGCGCATCCAGTAGGAGGGATCGGCCGTGCCCCGGGTTTCGAGGCCGATCGACAGCGCCGCTGCCTCGTCCTGCGATTGCCAGTCGAGGGTATTGTCGTCGCGGCCGTGACGGAAGTGAAGGAAACATCGCGCCGCGGCCAGAAAATCGAAGGCTGCCTCGGCGTCGCCGCGCGCGCTCTGGAAGACGCCGCCGCGCTGACGCGGCCATTCCTTGGTTTCCTTGAGGTGAAAGAGCACCGCGAACCAGACAGCGAGGCTGTAGTCGCGCAGGCCGCCCGGACATTCCTTCAGGTTCGGCTCCAGATGAAAGATGGTGTTACCGAACTTGGCGTGGCGGGTGCGCGCGATCTCGTTCAGCTTCTGGGTGATGGTGGTCCACTCACTCAGCACAAGCCCGGGAAAAACCACCTGGTGCAACTGCTGGTAGAGGGGAAATTGCCCGGCCAGAAAACGGCGGTCGAGCGTGGCAAGCGTGAATTCCAGGTTGTCGGGGTCGAATTTGCCGGCTTCTTTCACCGTGCGCGAGCTGGGGCTGGCCCGCAACCCGATGTCCCACATACCCTGAATGATGGCCCGCACCGACTCCCGCGACTGCTCCTCGGTTTTTTCGTCGGCAAAGGCGAAGAGCACGTCGATGTCGGAATATGGGAACAGATCTTTGCGGCCGTAGCCGCCCAGGGCCAGCAGGGCCACGTTCAGGGCGGGCAATTTGGCAAAGGCCCGGCGCCACATTTCAATCAGGATGCGGTCGACCACGGCCGATCGCCGCCGGATGGCGGCTGTACCGTCTCCGGTGCGTTCGCAGGTCTGGCGAACCAGCGCCATCTCCCGCGTATACTGCTCCCGAAGATCTTCGACCTCTAAAGATACTGGTTGCATGTGGGTTCGCCCGGCAGGCCGCAGCAAAAGGAATTGTTACAAGCATAAGCGATATTCGCGGGAAGGCGGTAATTTGTCTTGAATTGAGGGAAAACGGCAGTGAGCCGCAGGCCTGGAGTCTCCGCGGCTTACACAGGAGAGACCTGTGACGCCTCTCCGGCCCCTCTCCCGATTTGGGCATCGTTTTCCGCATCCGGATTCGGGCGTGGCTTCCTGCTTGTCGATACGCGCGCCCGAAAGCCTTCCCGAGCTGCGAATCCGTCAGATATTCTTAGAGTTGCGGCCTTTTTTCCCGCGCGCACCGTTTCGCACGGCAATGCATCAGAGTAAAGGGTGCGGGTGCGATGCACGCCAACCATCATGCATTTGCAGCTGTGGTACGTACCCAAAGGATCGATTTCCCGCAAGCCGAGTGCCCGGGCCTTTTATGACTTTGATCACCGTTTTTGATCTAAGTGAGCAGGCGCAGATGGTTCTACTGGCTGCGCTTGCTCATGGGCAAGGCCGAGGCACTGAAGATTTGAAACTGGCCGTTCCCTGCCCCATGGTCTTCAGCAGTTTTGGGAAGCGATGGAAGGCACGGACAGGAACCCATTACTCCGGAGTTGTCTTGCAATGAATCTTGATTCCCTGGTGGAAAGTCTGCCCGCCTCGGCGCGCGACCTGAAACTGAACTACTCCTCCCTGATCCGCAACAACGCAGAACTCAGCCCGCAACAGCTTTGGGGCACCGTGGCGGTGAGCGCCATGGCCACGCGCAGCGCCGTGCTGACTACTGCCGCTCTTGCAGCCGCCACCGAACAGCTTTCGCCAGCCGCGCTTGAAGCAGCCAAGACAGCCGCTTCGCTGATGAGCATGAGCAGCATCTTCTACCGATTTCATCATCTGTCGTCGAACCAGAAGTACGCCACCATGCCGGCGCGCCTGCGCATGAACGGGCTGCGCAGCCACGGCCTGCAGGGCAATAGCATCGACGAGGTGGATTTCGAGCTGTGGTCGCTGGCCGTTTCCGCCATCAACGGCTGCGGCAAATGCGTGGACGCGCACGAGCAGGCGGTGCGTGACAAAGGCGCCAGCGAGGAACTGGTGCTGGCCATTGTGCGCGTGGCCTCGGTCGTCCACGCCATCGGCGTGGTGCTGGATGCGAAGCTGGTTGCGCCGGAAACGTTCGCGGCGCAGGAAGCCGTTCCGGCCAGCGTCTAAAGCGCGGTTTCGCCGCGCTCGTCGTTGCGGATGCGGATGGCCTCGTCGATGCGACTGACGAAGATTTTTCCGTCGCCGATGCGTCCGGTGCGGGCAGCGCCCACAATGGCCTGGATGGCCTTCTCCTTCATCTCGTCGTGGACCACCATCTCGATCTTGACCTTGGGCAGAAGATCGACCGTGTACTCGCGGCCGCGGTAAAACTCGGTGTGGCCCTTTTGACGGCCGTGGCCGCGCGCTTCCAGAATCGTCATCCCCTCAATACCTGCTTCCAGCAACGCATCCTTGACAGCGTCAAGCTTGGAGGGCTGGAGAACAGCTTCGATCTTGAGCATCGTTACATTGCCTCGTTCGATAGGCTATCAGGCGCAGGCGCGCCTTGGCTTGCGCCTAGCGATGAAAATTTCAAAGGCAGTCAACAGTTTTCAACCCTCAGCGTTCGGGTTTTAACCTGCGCCGGTGCTCATTGCACGCTGGAGCTGAAAGTTAATCGCTGTAGGACGAACAGCTAGCCGTTAAAGTCGTACCCTTCTTCGCCGTGCTGCGACAGGTCAAGGCCGGCCATTTCGTCCTCACGGGAGACGCGCAGGCCGATGATCTTGTCCACCAAGAATAGCAGGAGCAGGGTGCCAACGATCGAGATGCTCCACGCCACGCCGATGCCGGCAAGCTGGTGCAGCACCTGCATCCAATGGCCGTCGATGGCCCCGGTGGGGACGCCCTTGCCATAGATGGGATTGACGACCATGGTGGCAAAGATACCGGTGAGCAACGCACCCAGCGTGCCGCCGGCGCCGTGGACACCGAAGGCATCGAGCGAGTCGTCGTAGCCGAACAGGCTCTTGACCTGGAAAACCATGAAAGAGCAGAAGAAGCCCGCGATCAGTCCAATGAGCAGCGCCGACATGGGAGAGACGAAGCCGGAAGCGGGGGTAATGGCGACCAGTCCCGCGACTGCGCCCGAGATGGCGCCCAGGGCCGTGGGTTTGCCGTTGTGCAGCCACTCGAAGATGGTCCAGCCCAGCGCGGCGGTGGCGGTGGCGAAATGGGTAGCGACAAAGGCGCTGGTGGCCAAGCGGGCTTGCGGCCAGCGCCGAGCCGGCATTGAATCCGAACCAGCCCACCCACAGCAGGCAGGCGCCGATAAAGCTCAGGACCATGGAGTGCGGCGGCATGGGAGTGTGCGGATAGCCGACGCGCTTGCCCAGGTAGAGGGCGCAAATCAGGGCTGAAACGCCGCTGGTGATGTGCACGACCGTTCCGCCGGCGAAATCGAGGCTGGGCAGCGCGCCCCCGGTCGCGTTCAGCAGTCCGCCCACGCCCCAGACCATGTGCGCCATCGGGCAGTAGACCAAGATGGACCAGAGCGAAAGAAACAGGGCCATGGCGCTGAACTTCATGCGCTCAGCGAACGCGCCGGTGATCAGTGCCGGCGTGATGATGGCGAACATGAGCTGGTAGATCATGTAGGTCTGCGCGGGAATGGTGGCTGCGTAATCGAGATTGGGCGCGGAGTCCCACTCCGCGCAGAAACACGTGATCGAAGCCGCCAATGAACGCGTTGCCATGTCCGAAGGCCAGCGAGTAGCCGAACAGCGCCCAGATGATGGTGATCAGCCCCATCATGGCGAAGCTCTGCATCATGGTGCCGAGGATGTTCTTTCTTGCGCACCAGCCCGCCATAAAACAGCGCCAGGCCAGGCCCGGTCATCAGCAGAACCAGCGCTGCTGAAACCAGCATCCAGGCGTTATCGCCCGCCGATTGCGCGTTGGCCACAGCCTGCTGCAGGGCTTGAATCTGGGCCTGCGTGGCCGGCGCCGCCGGAGATGCCTGGGAGAGAGAAAGAGCGGGAAAAGCGAGAAGGACAAGAGCGGAGGGCGCCAGCAAAGACACGGCGAAACATTCGATTTGAACTCCAAAGCGCTGCAGCAAAAATGGTTAAAAACGACCGGCCGCCGCTCATGGCGCGCCTTGGCCGGGCCGCACTAGAGCTGCGCGGACGAAAAACGCCGCCGGAACTAAAACCAATCAGGCGCAACTCGCCGCCGGCCTGGTGAAGGGCTTTCCTCAGAATATTTCATCGACGGTATAAGGATTGCATGAAGAACCGCAAAATCACTCTGGAAACTTCATCTGTTCTTGTGTATAGAGACTCGCTATTTTGGCGCGCACGTTGCTCGTGCCCATAAGCCGGGCGCCGCCCATCCCTTCGCGCTTTCCAGCGAAAGGGTGGGAGGCCGCAAGAACCTGCGTGAAGTTGTTGCGCTGAATCAGGGAGTTAGTAGCCACTAGCCTGCAAGCGTCTTTTTCACCAGATCGCTCACCGCACGGCCATCGGCTCGAGTGCCGGCGGCCTGCAGTTTAGCCTGCACAGCCTTCATGGCCGGGCCCATCTCTTTCTGCGTGGGCTTGTGGCCCAGTGATGCGGCCAGCTCCGCGATGGCCTCATTGACCAGCGTGGCCAGGCCGGCCTCGTCGAGCGCCTGGGGCAGGAACTCCTCAATGACCGTGATCTCGGCAGCTTCCTTCGCGGCCAGCTCGGGCCGGTTGCCGTTGGTGAACTGCTCGATGGAATCGCGGCGCTGCTTGATCATCGAAGCCAGCGCCTGCTCGCTCTCAGCGGGCGTCAGCGGCTCACGCTTGTCAATGGAGCGGTTTTTGAGCGCGGCGAGGATGAGCCGCAGCGTGCCCGTGCGCTCCGCGTCGTGCGCTTTCATGGCGGCCACCATTTCGCGGCTCACCAGAGCAGCCATTTCTCCTGCATCAGCCATACAGTTGATTTTAATCGAGCCGCGCAGGCGGCAGAGGTTTATGACTGCTTGCGCTGTTTTATCGCAGTCGCGACAATCACCAGGCCGCCCGCCTCGAGCGCGATGCCGATCCCGATGACGAGGCCCCGGGCAAAATCGCTCCAGCGCGTGCCCGTCAACCAGCCCATCCTCGACCACAGCGTGTTGAGGATGACCAGCATAAGCCCCAGGCACAGCATGGCGATGGCTGCTGGAATCCGTTTTTGGGGCGAAGCATTGATTTTCTGTAGGATCATGTTCTTCTCTTCAGGTCGGGCGCTTTCCCGCGTGGCGCGGAGCACTTGCGGATGTAAAACTGGCTTTCGATCTCAATGTAGCCGCGTTGGGCTGAATCTCAACCGAGCCGCACTTTTATTGCAGCGCTCCGCCAGGGCTGCCGCGTTCCTGGCTGCAAGGTCCGTGCCCAAGGGCTGCAAATCCTGCTAAAATCGACCTTTCAATCGCTTCGCTGGCCTTCCAAGCCCACCACCAGAAAGCTCTGACCGTGCCCGAAGACACCAAAACTCAAGTCCGTGACCTACGCCGATGCCGGAGTTGATCTCAGCAGTGGCGAGCGCGCCAAGGATCGCATCAAGTTCCTGGCGCAGAAGACCTTTAACCGCAACGTGCTGGGCGGCATCGGCGGCTTTGGCGCGTTGTACCGGATGGACCTGCAACGCTGGAAACAGCCGGTGCTGGTGAGCTCCGCCGACGGCGTGGGCACCAAGCTGAAGATCGCCTTCGCGCTGGGCCTGCACCACACCGTGGGCGCCGACCTGGTGAACCACTGCGTCAACGACATCGCCGTGCAGGGCGCCACGCCGCTGTTTTTCCTGGACTACCTGGCCACCGGCAAGCTGGATCCCGAGGTGACCGAGGACGTGGTTACCGGGCTGGCCGAGGCCTGCCGCGCCAACGGCTGCGTGCTGATTGGCGGCGAGACCGCGCAGATGCCGGGCTTCTATGCCGACGGCGAGTACGACCTGGCCGGCTTTATCGTGGGCGCGGTCGATCGCGAAAAGATGGTTACCGGCGCGGGCATCAAGGCCGGCGATGTGCTCATCGGACTGCCCTCCACCGGACTGCACACCAACGGCTACTCCCTGGCCCGCAAGCTGCTGTTTGAAAAGGCCGGCTACAAGCCGCAGCAGTACGTGACGGCGATCAAGGAAAAGGCCGGCGCGGCGCTGCTCAAGGTGCACCGCAGCTACCTGCACGTGATTCAAAAACTGGTGACCGCCGGCGTCACCACCGGCATGGCGCACATCACCGGCGGCGGCATTACGGAGAATCTGCCCCGCATCCTGCCCAAGAACGTGACGGCGCAGGTGGAGCTGGGCTCCTGGCCGGTGCTGCCCATCTTCGAGCATCTGCGCGAACTGGGCCAGGTTCCGCAGGAAGAGATGCTGCGCACCTTCAACATGGGCATCGGCCTGATTGCGGCCATTCCGGCAGCCAAGTTCACCACGCGCCAAGAACCTGCTCGACCGGGCCGAGGAGAAGTTTTACGTCATCGGCCGCATCGTCAAGGGCGAGCGCCGCGTGCAGTACACGTAGGTGGCGCGAGTCAGCGGTGCCGGGCTTGGAGCCATGCGACCGATGCGCTCAGGGTACATCTCTCGAGGCGTTGGCTTCTGTCAGGATTTGACTCGGCGTGATGAGCTCGTTGTTTGCTGACCTCTTTATCGAGGGGTGGCGTTGGAAAATCCGAACACTGACCGATCGACCCTCCGCCTCGGCATCCTGCTCTCCGGCCGCGGCTCCAATTTCCTGGCCATCGCCGAATCCATCCGCGCCGGACGGTTGCCGGGCGTCGAGATCGCTGTGGTCATCTCCAACGTGGCCGATGCCCCTGGCCTTGCTGCCGCGGCGCAACTGGGCCTGCCCACACGCGCTGTACGTCTCCAAAGGCCGTCGCCGGGCCGAACACGATGCCGAGGTTCTGGCCTGCCTGAAAGAGCACCGCGTCGACCTGGTTTGCCTGGCCGGGTACATGCGCCTGCTTTCGCCGGGTTTCGTCGCCGCCTATCCCAACCGCATCGTCAATATCCATCCCTCGCTGCTGCCGGCATTCCCTGGGCTGGAGGCGCAGGAGCAGGCTTTCGCTTACGGCGTCAAGATCGCCGGCTGCACGGTGCACTTTGTCGACGAAGAGCTCGACCATGGCGCGATCATCCTGCAGCGGGCCATTCGCGGTGCTCGAGACCGACGATCCGCACTCGCTTGCCGAGCGCATTCTGGCAGAGGAACACATGGCCTATACCGAGGCGTTGCGGATGGTGGCCAGCGGCGAGTATGAGATTCGCGGGCGGCGGTGGGTGCTGCGTGGCAACAGCTAGCAGAATGTCAACACTGCCGGCGGCTGCCGGCTTGGCTAATTAGCTCATAAATCGAAAGATAAAAACTTTGCCGGCTTTGCCGGTTATATCGCGGAATTCCCTAACCTAATCAGTAGCTGGGAAAAGACGGACGCGCTGCGGTCGTGGGCCCTCCCCTTGAGCAGAAGGGAGCGCAGTAGCGTGGGGCCGTCCCCTCTCAGAGTGCGCAGACTCTGCGCTTTATAGCCGGACGATGGCAGATTCAGGCTGTGGAGTGGCCGATTTCCGGCGGGCGGAGTGGCGAGCCGTCCGCCGGCTTTTTGCAGGCGAGCGCCAGCAGCCAAATCAATTTTCACAACCAAGGCAGCGACACAGTGGGCGTCGCTCTAGCCGTGGTGCGTCACCAGCAATGCTGACTCGCCACGCGGCTTCAAGGAGTCGTAGCATGAATCCGATTTCGAATATCTGGAACCATCCCCGCACCTCCGCGGCGGGACTGCTGATTGCGGTGGTGACCGTGGCGGGTGTTTTCGCGGGGCAGGGCATCTCCATGGGCAACGCCGGCTCGGGCACCGTGGTGTCGCTGGCTGGCGCGCTGGCGACGGCACTGCTGGGCTTGTTGGCCCGCGACCCCGGTGCGGAGGCCGCGCAATTGGCCCCGGCAGCGGCTGCGGTGGCAACTGCCGCGCCAGCGGGTCTGGATCCACGGCCAAACTGGGAGCCTGGATGATGATCGCGCTGTTGCTGCCGCTGCCCTGGCTGGACGGCTGCACGGAACCGGCGTGGCGCAGAATATCGTCAACTGGACGCCGGCGCTGCAATCGGCGGTGGCCACGGTCGATTCCACAGCAGCGCTGCTGGCACCCGCTGACGCCCCGATATTTGCGGCCGCAACGGTGGGCTTCGACGCCGCCTCGGGGCTGCTGACCGCGCAGGCCAAGGCGTATCTTGGCCAATCCCACGGCCAGTGCTCTGGCCCAGTTGCAGGCGCAGATCGTGACGCTGCAGCAGCAGGTAAACGCCGCTCTGCTGACCGCCGCACACATCACCAACT
The DNA here is from genome assembly GCA_963725975.1 of uncultured Acidobacteriaceae bacterium. GTDB lineage: Bacteria > Acidobacteriota > Terriglobia > Terriglobales > Acidobacteriaceae > Telmatobacter. The sequence goes on from CAVSBA010000008.1 coordinate 152,600, forward strand.
CAGCCAGCCAAACCCATGCGCTAGCAGCAGTTCAGGCGGTCGGCACGATCGTCGGAACGCGATTCTGGCGCTGGTGCAATCGGTGTCGAGCAAGGCCCAGGTGGCACAGATGGCGGCCCACTCCACCATCAAGCTGGCTGCGGTGCGGCCATATCTGAACCCTGCGCAATCGGCGCGATTCATCGCCGCGCACTACGACGAGCCCCTTGCCGCCGCACATCAGCAAATGGCGCAAGCGGAGACGGTGCGAGATGCAGGCAGGTTTCTGACGCTTGAGGACACAGATCAAGCGTTTGGGGTCTCCCACCCTTTCCGCTGATACAAAGCTGCGGAAAGGATGGGGCACCCGGTTAAAGCCCACGTTCCAACCCACGTTTAAACCCATGTTTGCACCCACGGTTGCACCCAGATTTGAGCCGAAGGTTTGCGGTCACCATTCCCGGTGGCGCTCGAAATTCCCTGCATCTCCCCGCCAAACGGTATAGCCTTAAAGCTGACGATGGATTGCCGCTTCCCCAATTGGATCACGCCCGGCCGCTCGAACTGCGCGGCTGACCGACAGTCACGGCCGCGTCATCCATGACCTGCGCGTTTCGGTGACCGACCGCTGCAACTACAAGTGCGTCTACTGCCGCACAGGCGAGGTGGGCGCGCAGTATCCCGAGCTGGAAATTGACGAGTACCTGCGGCTGATCCGGCTGTTTGTCGATCTGGGCATCACCAAGGTGCGGCTGACCGGAGGCGAGCCGCTGCTGCGGCGCGGGCTTGTTGACCTGGTGCAGCGAGCTGACCGGGCTGCGCACGGTGACGGGCGAGCCACTGGATCTGGCTCTTACCACCAACGGGCATCTGCTGGACACGCTGGCTGCGCCGCTGAAAGCTGCCGGGCTGAACCGCGTGACGGTGAGCATGGACGCGGTAGAAGCGCGGTTTTCGAGCGCATTACGCGCATTCCGGGCAGCTTTGCCACGGTGCTGGGCGGGATTCGCGCGGCGCGCGACGCGGGCCTGACACCGCTCAAGATCAACTGCGTTCTGCTGCGCGGGTTCAACGACGACCAGGTGGAGGGATTTGCCCGTTTTGCCCGCGAGGAAGATGTAGTGGTCCGGTTCATCGAGTTCATGCCGCTCGAGGAGGGCCGGTTGTGGACACCGGAGATCGTGGTTTCGCTGCGCGAGATCGTGGAGCGCATCGGCCGGGTGATGCCGCTGGTGGAGCTTGCTGCCGCGCGAACCCAGCGAGACGGCGCGGCGTTACGGTTTTGCCGATGGGCGCGGCGAGATCGGTATTATTGCGCCGGTGACGCAGGCCTTCTGCGGCGCGTGCAGCCGGGTACGCCTCACCTCCGATGGAAAAATCCGCACCTGCCTCTTCTCGCAGGTGGAGCACGATCTTTATGGCCGGCTGCGCAGCGGCGCCTCAGATGAGGAACTGCGCGAATACATCTTCCGTACTGTTCAAGGCAAGGAAGCTCGACATCACATCGGCGAACCCCTCTTCCTGAAGCCGTCGCGGTCCATGGTTCATATCGGCGGGTGACGGGCCCGCACCAGGCAAGACGCGGCACAGCCCAAAACCACAAAATTCCGCCTGTGCTGCCGGCCCTGCTCCCGGTGTATGACACAATGTTGTTGAAAACCCCTGAAGGTTTTCCAGATGCCCAACGAGACGGAAGGACGAATCCCGCTCGCAGATCTGCTGGTATTTCATCAACTGACGCGCTCCCTGACTTCAAGCTTCGATCTTGACGCGATTCTGCGCGCCATTCTGGAGCAGATGGAGCGTGTCGTGCAGGCAGAGCTGTGGACGCTGCTCATGCTCGACGAGGCCACCCAGGAGCTCTACTATGCCATTGCCGCGGGCGGCGAGCAGGCCAAGCTGCGCGACCTGCGCGTGAAGGTGGGCGAAGGCGTGGCCGGCTGGGTGCTGGAGCACGGCGAAACCCTGATCGTGCCTGAAGGCATCAGCGATCCGCGCGTGATCAAGCTTGGCGGCATCAAGCCGCGCAAGGTGCGCTCCGTTGTGGCGCTGCCTCTGCGCGGACGCAAAGGCACGCACGGCGTGATCGAGATTCTTCAATCCGCGCGCCGAGCAGATGAACGATTACACGATTGCATTCCTGCACATCCTGGCCGATCACGCCGCCATCGCCATGGAAAATGCGCGCGACGTGACCCGCATCCAGCAGCTCACCATCACCGACGACGCCACCGGCCTGTTTAACGTGCGCCATCTTTACGATGTTCTGGGGCGGGAATTGGAAAGCCTGTCGAACCGCCATGCCGATGTGAGCCTGGCCTTTCTGGATCTGGACCGCTTCAAGCTGGTGAACGATGTACACGGGCATCTTGTGGGCAGCGAATTGCTGGCCTGCGTGGGCCGTCGATTGCAGGAACTAAGCCGGGCGCAGGACCAGTGCTTCCGCTATGGCGGCGACGAGTTTGTGATCCTGATGCCGGATACGGGCGCCGAAACCGCGCTCTCGCTGGCCAGAGAACTGCTCGGCGCGCTAATGGACACGGAATTCAGGATGAAGGGCGGCCTGAGGCTGGCGGTGAGCGCCAGCGTGGGCGTGGCCACTGCCCCCGGCGACGGCGCCACGCTGCATGCCATCATCGGAGCTGCCGATACGCGCATGTACGCGGTGAAGGGGGGCGGGAGAGGGCAGGTAAAGGGCGGGCGCTGACGCGGCTGTACAGGCTGCGGAAAACCCGTTGGGCGTGGGTGAACGGTTACAAAAGCATCCCTCAGCGGCTAAAGCCGATCAATTTTGCCGGCTTTGATTGGCACGACTGAAGTCGTGCCCTTTCAAAACCGATGGTCCGCTGAGTTTTCCGCAGCCGCAGTAGCCCCGCAGCCGTTTAGAAGCGATGTCAAACTGAAAACCGCAACTATTTGCGCCACTCGTTGTTCTAATGAATGTGAGTCGGCCCCAAGCAAGATGAGCGGCCGGAAGTGCTGAGACTGGAGGCGACTCCGGTTCCGGGCGAAATGGACGGGGCGGCACAAGGAGGGGACAATGCGGAGCTTCCGCTTAGGATTGATCGCATTACTCGCGATAGTGTTCTTTGTGCCGTTTGCAGCAACGGCAAATGCCCAGGTTTCCGTAGGGGTGGGTATTGGGCCGGCGGTGGTCGCCGCTCCGGACGCCTACGGCCCGCCGGATTGTTCCTGGGGCTATTACTCTTATTATCCTTATGCTTGCGCGCCTTATGGCTACTACGGGCCTGACTGGTTTACGGATGGCCTGTTTATCGGCGCCGGACCTTGGTACGGCTGGGGCTGGGGCGGGCGATATGGCTGGGGCCGTGGCGGCTGGGGCCGTGGGTATGGCGGCGTAGGGTATGGCTACGGGCGCGGCGGATATGGCTATGGCGGGCGCGGCTATGGGTATGGCGGGCGCGGCGCTTACGGTCGGGGCGCCTATGGTTACGCTGGCCGCGGATACGCCGGTGGTGCACGCGGATATGCTGGCGGAGCGCGGGGTTATGCTGGCGGTGCACGTGGGTACGCTGGCGGCGCACGTGGGTACGCTGGTGGAGGCGCCCGTGCCTACTCCGGTGGCGGCGCACGCGGATTTAGCGGTGGTGGCGGCTTCCACGGCGGCGGAGGTGGCGGCTTCCATGGTGGTGGTGGCGGTGGCTTCCACGGCGGTGGCGGTGGCGGCGGACGCCGGTAAATCCTGAACGGTTTGAACCATAAGGCCCGGCTGCCTGCTGCAGCCGGGCCTTTTTAATGCGCCGGGCAGGACTTCCTCACGGCAGGCAGTCGCGCGAAATCACCGGAGAACTGGTGAAACCGCGCTGGAAAGCGGCAACGCGGTCAACAGCCTTACGGCGGAACGAATGTTTTGCGACGAGGTCTGCGTGGCTGGGCGGTTTACTTGAGCTTCAGCTCGGAAACAAACTCGGTGCGCGCGTCCCAGGAACTGACTGTCTTGACTGCGCTCTTCTTGCCATCCTTCTCCGCCCATAAATCGTAATCCTGATCTTTGTTGATCTGGGCGAAATGGAAGTGGCCATTGTCGAGCGAGGTAAAGCTGCGGATGGACTTGGTCTTCTCGTTCTTGAGGAAGACGGTTGCTCCGACGACGGGAGCGGAAGCGGCATTGAGCACGGTGCCGGAGACGGTACGCTCGCCCAGGTTCTGGGCCGCCGCGGCTGGGACGAAGCCGGCCACAGGCACAACACCCAGTGCCAGTGCGGCTATGAAAACAGCCGCCATCATTCGCGGGCTCCGGCTGGTTCTCCTGTGCAGCTCCTGAACAACCACCATCTTTTATTCCTCCTCTTCCTCGGTGGCGAATAGATCGTCTTCTTCGTCGATCCCGGCTTCCACGCGCGCCAACTCCAGCGGCTCGACGCCTACCACTTCATATTCGGTGCCACATTCATCGCAGGCAACCACGTCGCCTTCTTCTACTTCGTCCATTTCAATATCGAGGTTGTTATCACATTCCGGGCAGGTGGGCATCGCAGCCTCCTCTCGATCGAAGAATTCGTATTGGGATAATTGCTTACGATATACCATCGCACACACCGGGTGGGGCATCCAAGCCTGGGCGAGTTTACCTAGAATGACTACGCTTTCAAAAAAATGTCACCGCAAGAGCCGGCCGCAAGAGCGCTGGCGTGCGGTGGTCCCGCTATAGTTTTAGGGAGAAGCCAGCCTCAGGTCAAGGGCGGGTGAGGGACCGCGGAACGGGGATTTTATCGAACCGTGCGCGCCGGGCAGATTCGCCGGCGGGCACCCGCGAAATCCATGACACGCGCGCGCCCCAGCGTTTACCCTGTTGACTACGATGCGCAGAATCGGTTCCAGCCCGTTTGCCTTCCCGGAGTTCAGCGGCGCCACGCGCCAGTTGATCCTGATCAATCTCTGCACCTATTTTGCGCTGGCGATAGGAGGGCTGGCCTCGGCAGATACAGCCAGCTATGTCGCCGGCCGCATGGCGTTTGACCCTTTCAGTTTTCTCCACGGCGCGCTCTGGCAGCCGATTACCTACAGCTTCATCCATCTCGGCATTATTGCCACGCTCTTCGAGCTGCTTTCGCTCTGGTTCCTGGCCGGATTTCTGGAGAGCTTTCATAACGCCGGTTGGATTCTGTGGCTGTATGCGGTTTCAGTGCTGGGCACAGCGGGCGCGGCGCTGGCCATCTACGCGGTAAGCGGCACCTTCGGCTGGGTGCTTCCGCCCATGTCGCTGTGGGGCTGTTTTGGAGGCATCTTCGGACTGCTGGCGGCCATTGGCGTGCTCTATGGCGACACCGAGTTCCTGATGTTCTTCGTCATCGGCATCAAGGCGCGCTACCTGGCGATTATCTACGGGCTGGTGGCCATTGCCATGCTGTTTGGCCAGGAGCGGATGTACGCCTTTGCCCAGCTCGGCGGCGCGCTGGCCGGCCTGCTATTTGTGCGCTCGGCGCCTCGCAAGGGCATGTCGTTCGCCATGAGCGAGAGCTGGTATGGGCTGCGCAATCGCTATTACCGCTGGAAACGCCGCCGCGCGGCGCGCAAGTTCGAAGTCTACATGCGCAGGCAGGGACGCACGGTGCGCTTCGACGGCCAGGGCCGCGTGATCCACGAGGACCCGGACGACAAGAAGCGCTGGAATTGACAAGGACTCTCTATGAATCCGGGAAATGCCTTCAGTCCGATACAATCCATTGTGGAATGAACGCTCAAATTGCATTTCTGTTTCCGGGCCAGGGTTCGCAGGCCGTGGGTATGGGCCGCGATCTGGCCGAACGATTTCCCATCGCCCAGCAGACCTTTGCCGAGGCCGATGAGGCGCTCGGATTCGCTCTCTCGCGACTTTGTTTTGAGGGACCCGAAGAGGATCTGCGCCTTACGGAGAACACCCAGCCGGCGATTCTGACGGTGAGCATTGCTGCGGCGCGCGTGCTTGCGGAGCAAGGAATTGAGCCTGCGCTGGCGGCCGGCCACTCGCTGGGAGAATGGTCGGCCCACGTGGCGGCAGGCACGCTGTCGTTTGCCGACGCGGTGCGGGCAGTGAAGGCTCGCGGCCGCGCCATGCAGCAGGCGGTTCCGGCAGGCCAGGGCTCGATGGCGGCGATTCTGCAACTCCATCCCACCCTGGTGGCGGAGGCGTGCGCAGAGGCCGCTGCGGAGACGGGCCTCATCGTGCAGGCCGCCAATCTGAACTCGCCCGGCCAGACAGTGATTTCGGGCGCCACGGCCGCGGTGGAAAAGGCTTGCGCGCTGTGCAAGGCCAAAGGCGCACGGCGGACGGTGATGCTTGCCGTGAGCGCGCCCTTCCATTGTGCGCTGATGCAGCCGGCGCAGGAAGAGGTGGCGCGGGTGCTGGCCGGGCTGGCAGTGCACGATCCGCGGATTTCCGTGGCTGCAAACGTGATCGGCGAGCTGGTAACCAGCGCCGACGCCGCTCGCGATGCCCTGGTGCGGCAGGTGACCGGCGCGGTGCGCTGGGTGGATTGCATGCGCGCACTGAAATCTGCAGGCGCGGAAGTTTTTGTCGAAGTGGGTCCGGGCAAAGTACTCTGCGGGCTGCTCAAGCAGATCGATCCTTCGCTCATGTCGCTGAACGTGGAAGATGCGGCCAGCCTGGAAAAGACGCTGGCGGAACTTGCATGAACGGTTCGCCCGACGTGCGATCAAGTGTAGGAACGGCCCACCGAGCGTTATTACCGAAAAAGGCTTTGTGACAGCCGAAATACGTCCCTCCGAGGCTGAGGCCTCAAACTCTCTCGTTTGCCTTCCATGGCACGGCTGAAGAGGCTGCGGAAAAACTCCCCGCATCAGGCAATGGTGCGAAGGAGGGTGCAGCAGGGGCTAAAAGCCCTCGTTCGTTATGCAGACTTTAGTGGCCCGGCTGAACAGCTTGGTGAAAAAGTCCCAAGAGAGGCACTTTTTCTCCACAGGGAGTTGATTTAAGAAGATGATATGCGCGGCGACGATAAGCAGCAGGCATGGATGTTCAGTTACGTGACGATGGAGCAGCGGATTCCGGCCGATCACCCGATGCGGCGAATCCGGGCGATGGCGGATCGAGCTCTGGGGAAGATGGACGGAGTTTTCGCTGAGCTTTATTCGGAGACGGGCCGTCCGTCGATAGCGCCGGAGCGTTTGCTGCGGGCGCAGTTGCTGATGGTGCTTTACTCGATTCGTTCGGAGCGGCAGTTGATGGAGCAGATCCACTTCAACCTTCTTTACCGTTGGTTCGTGGGCCTGGAGATGGACGATGCGGTGTGGGACGCGAAGGTGTTCAGCAAGAACCGGGCGCGGCTGATGGCCGGGGAGACAACTCAACAGTTGTTGCTGGCGGTGGTCGAAGAGGCGCGGGCGCACCAGTTGCTGAGCGAGGAACACTTCACCGTGGACGGGACGCTGTTGCAGGCCTGGGCCAGCCGGCGCAGCTTCAAGGAGAAGCCTGAACCGCCGCACCGTGGCACCGGAACGCGGGGCCGCAAGCTGTTGCGCGACACGCATGAGTCGAGCACGGACCCGGATGCGCGGCTGTATCGCAAGTGCAGCGCCGGCGCGGCTGTGCCCAGCTACCTGGGGCACGTGATGACGGAGAACCGCAACGGGCTGGTGGTGGCGGCCATGGCCACCCAGGCCAGCACAGTGGCCGAGCGGCAGGCTGCGCTGGAGATGCTGAAGCGGCTCAAGCGCGGCAAGCGCATGACGCTGGGGGCAGACAAGGGCTATCAAGAGGAGAGGTTCGTCAATGGGCTGCGCAGTTTGGAGGTAACACCGCACGTGGCCGAGTACGAGCCCAACCCGAAATGGCGTAACTGGCTCACCGTCAGCGAACGCAACGACCCAGGCCTGGCCGTGAGCCAGAAGAAGCGCAAACTGGTGGAGAAGGTTTTCGGCTGGATGAAGCAGGATAAGCTGCGCCAGATCAAGCTTCGTGGTCTAAGGCGCGTGGACTGGCTGTTTCAGTTGGCCGCGGCGGCGCACAATCTGCTGCGCATGAGCAAGCTGATCCCGATTCAAGCTCAGGCTTGAGCGGGGAGAGGTGTCTCTGCGGGCTGAAAGCATGGCCCACAGAGACAAACAACAACCCGGCAACCCGTCCATGCGGCCGCAAAAAAACACGACATCAGGCAACTCCGGCAAGAAACAGGCAGTTTTTCACCAAGCTGTGAAGCCGTGCCCTTGTTACAAAACTCATCTTGTTACAAAACTGATCGCACAGGGTTTTCCGCAGCCTGTGAAGCCGTGCCCTTTCAAGGCAAAAACCTTCTCGCATTTTGAAATGCGATTGCCCTAAGGACGATTGGGCCTTATTTGGGAGGCAGCCCTGTCTGCGGCGACCCCATGGGTGTGGGCGTCGGATTTTCAAAGCGCACCTCGACGGGAACGCGCATGGGCACGCGCTTGCCGTTTTTCTTTGCCGGGTTGAAGCGGTACTGCGGCACCGCCTGAAACGGCGCATCGCAGTCTCTCCCTGAGAGACAAAGATGCAAGTTGAGAGAGAGAGGGATAGGAAGGTGTTTCAGGCCTCTGTGGTCTCGCACCCGTTCGCATCCAGCCGCGAAAGGATGGGGCACGGGGCAGGCGTGCGGAGCGCTTACACGACCTCCAGCTCGCGCAGCAGGAACGCATAGTCAAACGCAATTTCTTTCAGATAGTCGTAACGGCCACTGGCGCCACCGTGGCCGGCCTGCATGTTGGTCACCAGCAGCAGCAGGTTTGAATCCGTCTTGAGGGTGCGCAGCCTGGCCACATATTTTGCCGGCTCCCAGTACATCACCTGGCTGTCGTAAAGCGAGGTCTTGACCAGCATGGCCGGATACGCGCCTGGCTTGAGATTGTCGTAGGGCGAGTAGCTGAGCATGTAACGGAAATACTCTTCCTCATTGGGGTCGCCCCATTCCTCGTACTCGGGAACGGTGAGCGGCAGCGAGGCATCGAGCATGGTATTCATCACGTCGACGAAGGGCACATGGGAGAGGACGGCGCGAAACAGATCGGGGCGCATGTTGACGACAGCGCCCATCAGCAGTCCCCCGGCCGAGCCGCCTTCGATGGCTCACGCGCTGCGGCATCGCCGTAGCCGTTGCGCGGTAAGGTGCTCGACGACGCGAATGAAGTCGGTGAAGGTATTGCGCTTGGTCAGCATTTTGCCGGCATCGTGCCAGGGCTTGCCCAGGTCACCACCGCCGCGAATGTGCGCGTAGGCCATGACCACGCCGCGATCGAGCAGGCTCAGGCGGTTGGAGCTGAAGCCGATGGGCAGTGAGTAACCATACGATCCGTAGCCGTATACGTAGAGGGGATTCTCGCCCGGCTGGCGCATATCCCGGCGGTAGACGATGGAGACGGGAACCTGTACGCCATCTTCGGCCGTGGCATGAACGCGCTCGCTGGCGTAGAAGGTACGATCGAATCCGCCGGGGACTTCGAGCTGTTTCAGCAGCGCGGACGCACCCGATTGCACGTCGTACTCGTAGACCGAGGCAGGCGTGACCAGCGACTGATAGCCGTAGCGAAAGGTCGTGGTTTCGAAGATGCGATTGATGTGCGGATGGGCGCTGTAAGCCGGCTCCGGAAATTCGATCTCGGCAGCCGGAGTGGCTTCCGGGCCGTCGCCCGCAAAGCTCCACAGGCGCAGGCGCGGCAGGCCGTCCTCGCGCTCGCAGGCGATGAAGAAGCCGGCAAACAGATCCACATCCTCCAGCATCACGTTGTCGCGGTGCGCAATCAGTTCGCTCCAGTGCTCGCGGCCGGGCGTCTCCAGCGGCGCGGTCACGAGGCGGAAATTGCGGCCGCGATCGTTGGTGCGGATGAACCACTGGCCATTGCGGTGATCGACGGAATATTCGTGCTCGTCTTGGCGCGCGGCGATCAGGAGAAATTTGTCGGTGGGCCGGTCGGCGCGCAGCACCAGGCACTCCGTCGTGGTGTGGCTGGCCGACTCCAGCACGATGTATTGGCCGTCGCGTGTGCGTCCCGCGCCCAGGTTGAATCGCTCGTCGTCGTCCTGGTAAACCAGCACGTCTTCAGCGGGAGCGTTTCCGCAGACGTGCATCCACAGTTGGTACTGCCGCTTCTGCTGCTCATCTTCCACGCTGTAGAAGAGAGTGCAGTTGTCCGCGGCCCACACCACAGTACCAACCCGCTCCACCTGGTACGGCAGCGTTTCGCCGGTTTCAAGATTCTTGACATGCAGCGTGTACTGGCGAAAGCCCTTGGTGTCGGTGGTGTAGGCCAGCCAGCGGCCATCGTCGCTGATGTCGGTATCGCCCATGGCAAAGAACGGAAACTTGTCGGCCAGCACATTGCCATCGAGAATGACTTCTTCGGGCGCATCGGCAGCGGGCGCAGCTGCGGTTCCACGCTTGCGGCACTGGATGGGATATTGCAGGCCCTCCTCGGTGCGCGCGTAATACCACCAGTTGCCGTCGCGAAAGGGAACCGAAATGTCGGTCTGCTTGATGTGGCTGAGCATCTCGTTGTAGAGTTGCTCGCGCAGGCCGGCAAGCGGCGCCATTACGGCTTCGGCGTAGGTGTTCTCGGCTTCAAGAAAGGCGATGGTTTCGGGATTCTCCTTGGTCGCGCAGCCATGCATAGTCGTCGCCAAGGGGTCATGCCATGGAAGACGGTTTCAGTGTGGTGTTTCGGGGCAGCAGGAGGCGCAGGCAGCGGGTTCGATTCCATCACTTCTTCAGTTTAGGGGAAGGGCCGGCTGGGCCGCGCCGGAGCAGAGTTTTCAGGACCGGGTTTTCGCTGAGCTCCCACCCTTGCACCGGAACAAGCCGCAAGGATGGGAGCGAAGATTTTCAATCATTTCAGCCCGTACACATCAATCTCGCCCTCGGGATTGGAACGGTGGTCAGATCGTGGCCCGTGGAAATGTACGCCTTGCCATTGGCCACCACCGGCGAGCTGAACTTGATGCCGTAGCCGGGTGTATCGCCGGAGTTGGTGCTGCTGTTGTAAATCTCGGTGGGGTAATTGGCGGCGTCGTAAGCGCGCAGCGTGGCATTGCTGGGCGCTGCGCCGCTGCGTATTCTGCAGCGGATTGCCCTGGTCGATCATCCACACAATTCCATCGCTCGTGCCGTTTGCGGAAATGAACGGGCTGGTGCCGCGCGTGCCCTGCTGCTGGTAGTTCGACGTATCATCGGCGGCGCTGAGCGTGCCGGAATAATCGAACTGGCGCACGCCGCCGGGCGCGGTGCTTGAAGTCGGCGTCACTCCCAGATAGACCTGCCCGTTGAAGTATGCGGTGGTGCCGAAGATCTCGTACGAGGTGATGTTCGCGTAGTTGGTTCCGGTGCTGTCCGCGCAACTGCTCTGGTAGGTATCCGCCACCCGTCAAGCCTTCGCCCCAAACCTGTTCCTGAATGGCACCGTCGTCGTTGGCCGATTCGTGGCCCAGGTTGGTGCTGTTGACCAGGTACATGGTGCCGGTCTTGCCGCCGGCGATCAGAGTAGTACTGCCCGGAATCAGTAACAGGCCGCCGGAAGCCAGGTCGGCATCGTTGCAGTCCATGTACTGGTAGATGTAGGGCGTGAAGTAGTCGATGGGCTGCATGGTGCCGTTGCTTCCCGATATCGGCGTAGGTCCAAACTTCAGCACCGAATCGGCGAAGGCCGTCTGTCCATCCCACGGCCCGTTGCCGGTGGTGATATAGACATTGCCGCTGCTGTCGGCCACCGGACCTCCGCCGCCCATCCACACACCGCCGGCGCTGGCGTAGGTGCCTTCGCCGTTCAGTTTCGTACTGGAGTTGAAGACGCCCACCTGCTTCAGCGTGGAGGCGTTGTAGGCCAGCAGCCAGCCGGAGTGGCAACCGCCGAAGCCGATATAGACGTTGGCATTGGCCAGCAGCAAAGCGGCGCGCTGAATGCAGGAAGTATTAAGCGTTTGCACCCCGTTGACCGAGGCCGAGTTTGTCGCCGCAACCGACGCGTTGATGGTGACTGGGCCGCCAAACTTCTGCGCGCCCGTATCCACGTCGAGTGCGTTCAGGCGGAAGGTGCTGCCGGCGCTGGACGTTTGCGCCGAAACCACATAGAGGGTACCGGTGTTGCGATCGATCACCGGTGTCGAGGTCACGCCCTCGTAGGGCTGGATCGGTCCATCGGTAATCGGCGTCTCGCCGCTGTTGAGGAGAGAGACTTTCCACAGCGGCGTGCCGCCTCCGCAGGTATCGGCGTCGAAGGCGTAGACGCTGTCGTGCTCGGTGGCCACATAGAGCACGTTGTGGGTGGCGCCGCCGATTGTCTGGTTTGACAGAATCAGCGGCGAGCCATACACATAGCCGTCAACCAGGCAAGAGAACAGTTTGCCGAAGGTTGCCGGAACCACGTTGGCGGGCGTGAGTGTCTGCTCGTTGGCGTTCAGCCCGCTGCGATTGCTATCCACGTGCCAGGTGGTAATGTTGGCGACGCCGGCCGGCGCGCTGGCGGTCACGGTTGCGGTTGTTGTTGCAGTTTCGCTGTTGTCTGTGGCCGTGATGATGGTGGTGCCTGAGGTCACACCGGTCGCCAGGCCGCTGGAGTTGATGGTGGCGACCGCGGTGTTCGATGAACTCCACGTGGCCGAAGAGGTCACGTTCTTGGTGCTGCCATCGCTGTAATTCGCTGTGGCTGTGAATTGTTGCGTCCCATCGGCAACCAGGCTCGGGTCGGCGGGTGTGACCGTGATTCCGGTGAGCGTGGCCGCAGCCGTAACCGTCAGTGACGCGCTTCCGCTGATGCCATTGACGGTGGCGGTAATGCTCGAGGTGCCGATGGCAACCGCCGCGGCCAGGCCCGACGAGTTGACGGTCGCTGCTGCGGAATTTGACGAACTCCATGTTGCCGACGAGGTTACAGCGGCGGTCGAGCCATCGCTATAGGTTGCCGTCGCAGTGAACTGCTGGGTTGCCCCGGCCGCAATGCTGGGCGCGCTGGGCGCAACCACAATGGCCTTAATTGTCGGTGTCGCGGATGTCACGGTGAGGGTATTTGTGCCGCTCACGCCGGCGGTCGTCGCTGTGATGGTGGTGCTGCCCGCGCTGGCGCCTGTAGCCAGGCCGCCGGTGCTGACCGCAGCTACTGCGGTATTCGACGAGCTCCAAGTGACCGAGGCGGTGATGTTCGCGGTGGTGCCGTTGCTATAGCTGCCGGTCGCGGTCAATTGCTGAGTGGCATTGACGGCAAGGCTCGGATCGGTCGGCGCAATGGCGATGGCAGTGAGCGTCGTGGTGGAACTAGAGCCAGTTGACGAGTTCGGGTTGCTCAGTCGACTCGAGGAGCAACCCGCTACAGCCAATAGGAGGAGAAAAGCCAAAACCGCATGAACCTGGGGGGATTTGAATACCAAACAGCGCGCGCCCATTTTGTCTCCAGAAAGAATTTGAAGCACAGCCGTAGCCGTGCACGCACACCCGGATGCCCGCGCTCTCTTGTCAGATGGAGAGCACGATCCTCAGGGGTTCTCACGAGCCATCGATACGGCAGAAAGTAAACAACAGGGTCCGAGGAGCAGTGGAATTTTTGAAACGTGCTTAGGTTGGGTAAAAGAGGTCAGATCGAGAAATGCCCTCACCTGTATTAGTGAAGAAGCGACTGCGAGGGGTTGCCACCGCGATGATTGCGGCCCGATGAATTGCAATGCATGTACTGGAGATCCCCCACAAACACTGTGGGTGTTTCACCTGACAAATGCGCCTACCATTCAACAGCCACACGGATGCAGGTTTGCACCCACGCGGTCGTGAACGCCCGGAACCGTCTAGCACCCTTCCGCGTACAATGAAATGGAATGAATCGGACCCATCGCGCGAGCTGGATCGCAGTGAAGCGGCGGCACGGAACCCTGCTGCCGGCAGTGCTGTTGCTGCTGGCGGGGCTCTGCGCGTTGTCTCCTCTTCCATCGCGCGCCCAGCAGGTGAAAGACCTGCCTGCGCCCACAGATTATGTGAGCGATTTTGCGCATGTACTTTCGCCCGAGGCCACGGCTCGCATCGACTCCATCTGCTCGCAACTCGACCATTCGGCCGCTAACGCGCAAGTAGCTGTGGTCACGATCAGCTCCCTTGAAGGCGACGACCCGGACGACTATGCCGATAACCTGGAAACCAAGTGGAAGATAGGGCGCAAGGGCTCTGATCGCGGGGTGCTGGTGCTGCTCGCGGTCAATGACCACAAGTACCGCATTGAGGTTGGCTACGGCCTTGAAGGCATTCTCCCCGATGGCAAAGTGGGCGACATTGGGCGCGCCATGGTTCCCGATCTGCGCGCCAACGACTTTGACGGGGCGATGACGCTGGCGGTTGGCGAGATCGGGCAGGTGATTGCCGCCGATGCGCACGTCACGCTGAATCAGGACCAGCCGGTGCAGCAGGAGTCGCAGCCGGTTCATCGCAGCTCGGGCCTCGACCAGATCATCCTGTTCATCCTTTTGATGGTTTTCTTTGGCGGCTTCTCGCTGCTGCGAATGCTGTTTGGCTGGGGCCTGTTCTTCGGCGGTTGGGGCGGCGGCATGGGCGGTAGCGGCATGGGCGGTGGCGGCGGATTCAGCGGCGGCGGTGGTGGTTTCAGCGGTTTCGGCGGAGGCAGCTTCGGCGGCGGCGGCGCCGGCGGAAGCTGGTGAACAGGCATTTCTCGCTTCGCAGTTCTCAGTCTGTCCTTCGAGCCGGCAAGCGGTTCGAAGGGGCAAAGACGGCGGCCTGGAACTGCGAACTACGGACTGTCAACTGCGAACGGAGAGAGCAAAATGAATCGCACATTGTGGGTGGTGCTGGGAATCTTCGGAGTGGCGGCGCTGGCCGGGCTGTTGGTGTTTGGCAGTTACGTGAGCGCCAAGAACCAGATGGTGGCCAAGGACCAGGCGGTGAAGGCGGCGTGGTCTGAAGTGGACGTGCAGATGCAGCGGCGTGCCGATCTGATCCCCAACCTGGTCGAGACGGTCAAAGGATTCACCAAGGAAGAGAGCACGGTGTTTGGCGACATTGCCAACGCGCGCGCGGGCATGTTGAATGCGCAAGGGCCCGCGGCAAAGATCCAGGCCAACAACCAATTGGATGGCGCTATCGGGCGGCTGCTGCTGCTCACCGAGAATTATCCGCAGCTGCGTTCCAGCGACCAGTTCATGCGCCTGCAGGATGAATTGGCCGGCACTGAAAACCGCATTGCCGTGGCTCGCAAGCGTTACAACGACTCCCTCACCGACTACGACACCTTCATCCGCCAGTTCCCCAATAGCGTGTGGGCAGGAATGGCAGGCTTCCAGGTGAACAACGACTACTTCACGGCGAGCCCGGCGGCGCAGGCCGTGCCTTCGGTCAAGTTCTAAATCTGCGCAGTGAAGTTTGCCGGCTTGCAACTTAGCTCGCCATGGATCGCCTGGCGCCCTGCAGCCGGATGGACACATGGACCAGGCTCAGGGCCGCAGGCGTGACACCGGGGATGCGGCTGGCCTGGCCGATGGTTCCGGGACGCACGCGCTCCAGCTTTTCCTGCATCTCACGCGAGAGACCGCTGATGATGCGGTACTCCATCCATTCAGGAATAGCGATGGATTCGGCGGCCTTCAGCTTCTCAATGGACTTCTTCTGCTGATCGAGATAGCCGGCGAACTTGATCTCGGTTTCAACCGCGCGGGCTTCGTTGCGGCGGGTCGCTCGCGAGATGTCGCCGGAGGAAGCAGCCTTAAATGCAACCGCAGATCCTTCGTCGCTTCGCTCCTCAGGATGACAGGGCTCAGGAGGAGAAAAGTTGAGGGGTCCAGCAGAAGGTTGGGCTAAGGCTGCTGCAAATTCAACGAGCAGGGGGTTGTCCTTGAGCTGAGCGGCGAGAACGCCGAGCAGCGGCTCGATGCCAACTTCAGGACGCTTGAGCAGTTGCGCCCAGGTGAGGCCAGCCGTAGCGGTAAGCTCGCTGAGACCCGCCTGCTCCAGGCGCTCGGTATCGACTTTGCCGGAGACGAGCAGTTGCTTGAGGGCAGTCATGCGCGCCTGCTTTCGCTCGTATTCCTCCCAGGCTTCGTCGTTGATCAGTCCCAGGCGGCGGCCCTCCGGCGTCAGCCGGCGGTCGGCGTTGTCAATGCGCAGATGCAGGCGGTACTCGGCGCGCGAGGTAAACATGCGATAGGGCTCGTCGTTGGCCTTTGATATGAGGTCGTCGACCAAAATGCCGGTGTAACCCTGGCTGCGATCCATGGTGAAGGGCGGCTGGCCCTTGAGCCACAGTGCCGCATTGATGCCGGCCATGAGGCCCTGGCATGCGGCTTCTTCGTAACCGCTGGTTCCGTTGATCTGTCCGGCCAGATAAAGGCCCGTGAGGGATTTCACCCTCAGCGTGCGGTCGAGCTCGGTGGCGTCTACGCTGTCGTACTCAATGGCGTAGCCGGGGCGCAGCATTTCGGCCTGGTCGAGCCCGGGGATGGAGTGCACGATCTGCCACTGCACTTCCATGGGCAGCGAGGTGGACATGCCGTTGACGTAGACCTCGTGCGTGTTCAGGCCTTCGGGCTCAAGGAAGAACTGGTGCTGCGTCTTGTCGGGGAATTTGACGATTTTGTCTTCGATGGACGGGCAGTAGCGCGGCCCAATTCCCTCGATGCGCCCGGAATACATGGCGGACCGATGCACATTTTCGCGGATCAGCCGCAGTGTCTCTGGCGTGGTGAAGGCGATGTGGCAGCTCACCTGCGGCTGCACGATTTTTTTGGTGCGGAAGCTGAACGGCGTGGCATCGGCGTCGCCCGGCTGCTCTTCAAATGCGTCCCAGCGAATGGTGCGGCCGTCGAGGCGCGGCGGCGTGCCGGTCTTGAGGCGGCAAGTCCGAAGCCCAAGAGAGCGCAGCGCCTCGCCAAGCAGGACGGAGGCCGGCTCGCCGCTGCGGCCGGCTGGATAGCGCTCCTCACCGCAGTGAATGAGACCGTTGAGAAACGTTCCGGTCGTAATAATGGTGGCGCCGGCCATCAGGCAGCGGCCATCGCGAAGTTTGAGGCCGAGGACGCGCCTATGTGGGCGCGTGGGACGGGGGAGCTCGGGGGGTTGGCCGGCCGAATTCCCTTCACCCATCTCAGAATCGAGATGCGGGGCACCCGGTTCCGTGGGAGGGTCGGATTCTTCGAGGACGAGGTCGACAACTTCGGCCTGACGGATATGGAGACCGGGCTGCGACTCGAGGACCTCGCGCATTTTCACGCGGTAGAGCTGTTTGTCGCACTGGGCGCGCGGGCTCCAAACCGCGGGGCCGCGCGAGGAGTTGAGCAGGCGGAACTGGATGCCGACCGCATCGGCGACTTCACCCATGATGCCGCCCAGGGCGTCGACTTCACGCACCAGGTGTCCTTTGGCCACGCCGCCGATGGCCGGATTGCAGCTCATCTGCGCAATCAGGTCCATGTTCATGGTAATGAGGGCGGTCTTGAGGCCCATGCGCGCCGCGGCCATGGCCGCCTCGCATCCTGCGTGGCCCGCACCAACCACCGCGACGTCATATTGTTCGGTAAATGCCATCCCTCCCCATTCTACGGATACACTCCGCTATTTTTCCGGATCCGCCGCGGTAAACGGCGAGCAGCACGGCTTGCGGCTGGCGTGGAAGTTCATCAGCTCCAGCCGTATCCCGTCTGGATCGTAGAGGTTGAACTGGTATTTGCCGTCCTTGCCGATTTTGGGCTCCTGGTCGTGCCGTTCAGGCAGCCGATCCTCCTTCACCAGCACCGCGTAAGCGTCGGGCACCGAAACTTCGCCAATGGAGAAATGGTCCATCACGCCCAGATGGTTCTGCGTCATTCCTGCCGGAATACCCTCTCCCGGTCCGGAGCCCAGCATGTATTCAACCCAGTCATGCCCGTCAGGCGCCTGCTGGCTCACCCAGTCCACTTCACCGTCTTTCATGCCGCCCCACCAGTACGGACGAAAGCCGAGCAGGTCGCGGTAGAACGCGTTCTCTGCCGCGGCGCTGTGGACGAGGAAACCAATATGGATGATGTGGTGGCCGATCGCCTTGGGCGCGGCAACCGCTTTGGGGTGCGCCGGCGGCTGAACAAATTGCACGCGATTCCCCTCGGGATCGAGGACCTGGAACCAGCGGCTGCCGTCGGAGCCTCGCTCCACGCGCGTCGGCGTTTTCCAGCCCTTGGCGGCAAGGTACTTGCGCATACCCTCGGCGCTCTCGGTATTCCAGGCCGCATGGTCCAGACGGTTGACGCCCGCGCCGGCCGGCAGCGGCAGCACCTCAATAAACTGTGTGGGACTGATGGCGTAGCGCACGCCCTGCGCATTCTCGGGATCGGGCAGCTTGGCAGCGCCCACGATCGCGGTATAGTAGTGCTCCGCTGCCGCCGCGTCTGACGTGTAGATAGCCAGGTGCGAGATGCCGGTAATCTTCGGCCGTGCGGGAGCAGCTTGGGCGATCGCGGCAGTCCCGCTGAAAGCAATCATCAAAACAGAGGCCAGACGGCGGTTTCGCATGTCCCTTCCTCGCAATCTCAAAAGCGATTTAACGATAGAAGGCTCAGCCGGAATGCGCAAACTGCTCAGCGGGTTGGCGCAGACACTTACACCACGCGGGCTGGGCCCGAGACGCTAAAGGACGGGGCACCGGGCGAGTCAGCGATGAATTGCTGACTCGCTCGTAGTGTGGTTAGTCAAGATCGCTGAAAAACACCCGCAGATCCTTCGCTTCATTTTGGCGCAAACGCGCCAAAATTCCCTCAGGATGACAACGTGTTAGCGATGCGAACTTCGGATTCAGGAGACTAGAACCGGAAGCGCACTGCCATCTGCATGAGCCGCGGCGGCATGGCGCTGACCGCCTGCCCGAAGGTGGCGCTGGAAATATTGCCCTCGACCGCTGCCGGCCCGAAGAACTGCGCGTGGTTGAAGACGTCGAACGCCTCGGCGCGGAACTCTAAGCTGGTGTTCTCGGGCATCGAGAACTCGCGCGACACTGTCGCATCCACGTCCTCCAACCCCGGGCCAGAGAAGAAGCGGCGTCGCGCGTTGCCCATGGTGCCCAGCGCCGGCAGGCTGAACTGGCCGGCGTCAAACACCGCCGCACCGCCGCGGGGGTCGGTATTGAGGTGCAGCGATTCGCCGTTCCATTGCGGCGTGTCCACGCCATTGTTGTTGATGCCGTTGGGAATGGTGCCCAGGAGCGAGGTGTCGTTATTGTTGAGCAGCGTGACCGGCAGGCCTGTTGTGAAACGCGCGATGCCGGCAACTGCCCAACCGGATGTTGCACGGTTCCACGCTCCCAGCCCGGCAAACGTGGGAATCGCGTAACGAAAAGACGCCACAAAGTTTTGCCGCATATCGAAGGCTGAAAGCCCGCGGCTCAGCGAAGGATCGACCGGGTTCACCGGTTCGGGCAGTCCGGCCGATTGGTCAATCGATTTCGAATAGGTGTAGCCGGCCAGCAGGTCGAGCCCGTGCGAGCGGTGATTGAGCGTAGCCTCAAACGCGTTGTAATTGGCGTTGGCGATGGTGCGCTGCAGCTCCACGCTGCCGAATGCCGGGCCGAAACCCGTGCGCGCCGCCTGCTCATTAAACGGTCCGCAGGCCGAGCCCAGGCTCAGGCACAGCGCCGGGTTGGCAGGGTTGGCCTCTTCGAGCACCAGCAGATGATGCGACGAAGTGCCCACATAGCTCACCGTGGCCAGGGTTGCGCCCATCTGCCGCTCCACGCTCATCATCCAGTGCTGCGCGTAGGGCGTCACATCGCTGGGATCGACGGCCGGAATGCCGACGAGAGGCTCAAACTGGCTCCAGTCGACGCTGGAGTTGGGATTGGCGCGGCTGGCGCCATAGGCCACATGCTGCAACGGGAAGCGCTGCCCTGCATTGGCGCCGGTTGCGGCCACGGTGAACGGCGATGCAAACAGCGGCGGCGCAGCCGAGGTGTAGGTGTACCCATAGGGAGGATTGGCGCTCATGATGCCGGCCGACAATCCTTCGTAGGCGGTGTAGTACATCCCGTAGCCAAGGCGGATGCTGGTGCTGCCCGCCGGCCCGAGGATCTTCTCCAAACGTCCGCTCCCCGCAGGGGCCCAGGCGATGCCGGCGCGCGGAGAAAAATTGTTGCGCGCGGGCGAAAGCGAGTCGGGCACGCCCGCATCGCCGGGGAAAACCAACCCCTGCGGCGCGCCGGGAAAGACCTGCGACTGCTCGCCCTTCACCAGCGTCTGCAGCTGGTTGTATTTTTCGCTCCAGGGGCGCATGCGATCCCAGCGCACGCCGTAATTGACGGTGAGCTGGCTGGTGGCCTTCCAACTGTCCTGCGCAAAAGCCGCCATGTATACGTTGCGGTTATAGAAGCTCTCAGCCTGGCCTTGCGTGTAGCTCGAGGTCACGCCCAGCAGGAAATCGGCAAAATCCACGCCGGTTTCCGAGCCGTTGAAGCTGGAGCTGCCATTGAAGACCACATCGGGATGCGTATTGATGTGGCTGAGGTGAATCTCGCCGCCGAACTTGAGCCCGTGGTGGCCTGTGATGCGCGAAAAGGCATCGCTCAGCTCGACGATATTTTCAGCCTGCACCAGCGCCGTGGTGTCTACGCCCATGGTGAAGTCGTTGAAGGCGACGTTGGCAATGCCTTCGGTGGACGGCTGCAGCGGGACAATCCCCGTAAAGCCCTGCGCCGCAAGCGTCGGTCCCACGCCGCCGCGCGGCTGGCCTACGGAGTTGAAGTTGCGCATGTAGCTCAGGTGCGCATCGTTCAGCATGGAGCTGCCGATGGTCTGCGTGTGCTCCAGCACAAAGAGCTGCGCGAGGCCGTTCGAGGTGGCGTCGAACCCCGGCACGCTGGCGCCGCCCGTGCCCGTGGGGTAGGGATTATCGAGCGCGTAGTGATCGAGGAAGTAATAGGCGGAGAGAGCGCCGTTGCCATGCTTCCAATCCGCGCGCAAGCCGCCCTTATCGTCCTGAAGGGTCTCGGCCGCGTCGGCAGTTTCAAACAGGCCGGCGCCGGCGTTCTGTTGAGGAATGGAAGCGAGAAGATAATTTGCCGGCGCCGACCAATCTGATTGCGGAATGTGCCCCGTGGGAAAGACCTGCGCGTACGGCTCGCCGGCCGTTACAGTCTGGCCCAGGCGCGCGGACAACTGCGCCGCCCAGTAGCTTCCGTTCACGCTGCCGGTGAGCGGGACCTGGCTGAAATCTCCGCCGCGCTCCGCCGTGGTGGGGACGGCGATATCGCCGGTATCGATCCCCTCCGTGAGCCGCGTGCCCTGGTAGTCGCCGAAGAGAAAGACGCCGTGGTGAAGCGGCTCGCCGCCCAGGGTTCCCCCAAACTGGTTCTGCCGGTAGGCTGCGCGATCGGAGGAAAAATAATTGCGCGCATCGAGTGCCGTATTGCGCAGAAATTCAAAGGCGCTGCCGTGCAACTTGCCGGTGCCGGACTTCGTCGTCACCAGCACCTGGCCGCCGCTGGAATTGCCATACTCGGCATCGAAGTTCGAGGTTAAAACCCGGAAGCTGCCGATGGAGTCAAGATTGGGCACAATCGACGTGCCCATGTTCACGTCCTCCTCCACATCGGCGCCGTTCACGCGAAATCCGTTCGAGTCTTCGCGCTGGCCGCTGATGGAGAGATTGCCCGGGTTGGCGTCGCCCGACGGCGGAGTGGTGGCCACGCCAGTCATGACCACCGCACCCGGTTGCGCGGTGCTGACCGGCACAATACCCGGCTGTACGGCCATGAGGTCGGTAAAGCTGCGTCCGTTCAGGGGCACGCTCTCAATTTTTTGGGTCTGCAGCGTCTCGCCCAGTTGAGTGCTGGTGGTTTCCGCTGCCAGCGCATCGGCCGTCACCTGTACGGTCTCGGCATGGCCCTGGATCTGGAGGGTCACGTCTATGTTGGCTGCCGGCTGGGCTTCTGTCACCGTGGCCTGAACAGCAGAATTCACAAATCCTGGGTCCTTCACCTGCACCGTGTAATTACCCGGTCCGGGCACGGCAATGGAGAATCCGCCCTGGCCATCGGAAACCGCACTGCCTGTCGCGTCGGTCCCGCGCAAAACCGTGACATCGGCGCCGGGGATCAACGCTCCTGTGGCGTCGTGCACCACGCCCGCAATTTGGTGGCGAACCTGGGCGTGGGACCATCCTGTGACCATCGAGAAAAGAAGAAAAACGAAAATGGGAAGACGCTTCAAGAAAATATCCTCCGCTGGACGAACTCTCCAGGGTGCAGAACGCCTCATGTCTGCGCTTACGGCCAACTGGGATCGAGGCCAGCCCTATGGCTATATAGGACAAAATTGGTCCTATATTTGGCTGTGATTTAAATCACCTGACCGGAAAGGTGAGGCCCAGGAACTCCGTAGAACAGCTTTGAGGGATACCGGCAGTGGGGACTTCTCCGCCGGAGTGAGAAACGAGCGAACGCGAAAGGCGATCATCGCGCAAATATCCGACCAAAATGGTCGTCTTTAATATAGGACCAATTTAATCGGATATCAAACGGCTGTCCCACATTTCGAAAAACGCGACCCTCGCCAGCCATGATGGCCCGGCGTCTTTTCAGCAAATCACGGTGCGTGCGGGAGCGCGCGCAGTCTATGTCAAGGCATTATTCCACGGGCGCGGAGAAGGTTGGCAGCTGCGACGCCGGTTTCTTGAGCCCGCGTGTTTTGCGCCACCAACTCCATAGGGAAAAGCCGCTGGCCACCACGCACAGGGCGATAAAGACGATCATGCTCCATTCAAAGGCAGGCGACTTGGCAATTTGCAACACCGTCTTGCCAAACTTCAACGCCAGAACGGCCAGCACGGCAAAGCGCACCGCGCGCGCGCAGAAGTTGAAGGCCATGATGCGCCAGATGGGGTAATCGAGCGCGGCGACGGTGGCAATCACCACTGTGAAAGGAAAGGGCGGAGGCGCAAGGCCGGCCGCGGCCACAGCCAATCCGGCGCGCTTGTCGACGCGGTGGCGCAGATTGTCAAAGCGCTTCTCGCCGGCCACTTTCTTGATGCCTTCCTCGCCCAGCTTGCGGGCCACCAGCGCCAGCAACAGCACCCCGATAGTGGAGCCGCAGGCCGCTATCAGGATGAACCACGCGACGCCGTGCGGGTGATGCGCCACCAACCCCACCACCACCAGGTCATTGCCGAAGGGCAGCACCAGGAACGAGGAATCGAGTATGCCCATCACCAGCGGGCCGAAGTAGCCCAGGCTGTAAATGAAGTGCAGAAGCCCGGTAAATAGATTTTGCATTTGTCCTCAGGACCCCTGGCTGCCGGCCGCCATGGATTGCTTGCCGCCTCAGCATCTTCAGCATCTAGCATCTTCAGCAACTATAGATGCGAGGATTGCGCAGGCCCGTTCGGCGAATCCCTGTGTTGCGCCACATCGCCTGCAGCGTCCGGTTGCGCCACGCCGGTTTGCGGCCCGGCTACAATGGTGATGGGTTCGCCAGTCACCCGTCCGCATTCTGATTTCCCCTTAGGAGTCGCGGCATGAAGTTGCAGTGTGTTCGTTTTCCGTTGGCGAGTTGCGCCCTGGCCGCTCTGCTGATAAGTGGATGCAAAAACAGCCAGCCTAACACGCAGAATCCGGCCAGCGCCAATCCCGCTGGCAGCAGCGCGGCAGCGCCCGGCAGCACCGGACCCGCCAGTAACGCGGCACAAAATATGCCTGCCGCGCCGCAAACCCCTCCCCCGCCAGCCGTTGTTGACCTGCCGCAGGGCACACATCTGCACGTGCGTCTCGATGAGGATCTGGGCTCGAAGATCAGCCAGGCGGGCGAGACCTTCCATGCCACTGTCGCTCGGGATGTCATGGTGAACGGGCAGACGGTCATCGCCAAGGGAGCCCGCGCCGATGGAACCG
Organism: uncultured Acidobacteriaceae bacterium; assembly: GCA_963725975.1. Taxonomy (GTDB): domain Bacteria; phylum Acidobacteriota; class Terriglobia; order Terriglobales; family Acidobacteriaceae; genus Telmatobacter. Next base: position 176,372 of record CAVSBA010000008.1, read on the forward strand.
TGTTGGACGCCAAACCGCTTGGCCGCTTCAAAGGCGGAGCGCTGCTGGAAGTGCGCCTTGACCGTGTGCACACGCAGTGGGGCATCTATCCGGTCAACACCAGCGCCATTGAACAGGTGGAAAAAGGCAAGGGCAGGCGCACCGCGCTGTTTGCCGGGGGCGGCGGCGCATTTGGCGCCATCCTGGGCGGCCTGGCCGGCGGTGGCAAAGGCGCGGCCATCGGCGCCCTGGCCGGCGGCGGCGCGGGCACTGCTGGAGGCGCGCTCACCGGCAACCGGCAAATCGTTCTGCCCGCTGAAACTCTGCTCACCTTTCGCCTGGAGAAGCCCGTGCACATCACGGAAGGCCAGTAGCCAGGAAATTTGGGAGTAGCGATTCTCCTGGTATGGACTGTCTTCCGCGGCCTTTCATTGTGGAAAGCCTAAAAAACCTGCAACCGATCATGCCCTTGCCTGATCAAATCCAGATGGAAAGCCGCGAGGTTCTACCCGTTATGACCAGGAGAGACAGCACCAGCCGTTTGCGTGCGTTTCTGGACTTTTTCATCCTTTTCAGCGGCATTTCGACCGCATCGAACCTGGCCCGCACGCAGGGCCGCAAGCTGCTCACCCGTGGCATTTTCCTGTTCCGCCAGCCCGGAGGGCGCACCTAGCTCCCACCCCTCCGGTTTTCTTGGTTCCGTGGTGGTCGCGCGGTCCCTGCTTTTCGGTAAACTTGAACTATGCCGATCACGCGCCAGCAGGCTCTCGATTACTTCCACTCGCCCGACCTGATCGGGCTGGGCTTTGAGGCGGACGCCTTGCGCCGCCGCCTGCATCCCGAAGGCGTGGTCACCTACATCATCGATCGCAACATCAACTACACCAACTTCTGCACCGAGTACTGCACCTTCTGCGCTTTCTATCGCCCGTTGAAGGGGCCTCGCGCCGACGAGGGTTATATCCTCGACCTCGAAACCATCTACGACAAGATTGCCGAGACGGTGGAGATGGGCGGGACGGGCGTGCTGATGCAGGGCGGCATCCATCCCGACCTCAAGATCGACTGGTTTGAAAAACTCTTCACGGGCATCAAGCAGCGCTTCCCGCATGTGTGGCTGCACTGCCTTTCCGCATCGGAAGTGCTGGCCATCGCCGAGTATTCCGATCTTGATCTGCGCACGACCATCGCCCGCCTGCGCGATGCCGGCCTCGATTCCATTCCCGGCGGCGGCGCAGAGATTCTGGACGATGAGGTGCGGCACCGCATTGCGCGGCTCAAGTGCAACACCGAAGATTGGGTCAGCGTGCACCGCACGGCACACGAGTTGGGGATGAGGACTACGGCCACCATGATGTTCGGCGTGGGCGAGAGTTTCGACCAGCGCATCAACCATTTCGAAGTAGTGCGCCGGCTGCAGGAAGAGACCGGCGGCTTCACGGCGTTTATTCCCTGGAGCTTTCAGCCCAAGCACACAGCGCTGGGCGGCCGCGGCTGGGACGAAGCCACGTCGGTGGAATATCTCAAAGTGCTCGCCATCGCGCGCCTCTATCTCGACAACATTGAGAACGTGCAAGCGAGCTGGGTGACGCAGGGACTGAAGGTGCTGGAGCTGGGCCTGCACTTCGGCGGCAACGATGTGGGCTCGGTGATGCTGGAAGAGAATGTAGTCCGCGCGGCCGGCACATCGAATTGCACGACCGAAGAAGAGCTGCGGCGCATTATCCGCGACGCGGGATTTAAGCCCGTGCAGCGCGACACGCTTTATCGGACCATGTTTTTGAACTGACGTCTTCTGACTCAAAACACCCAATCAAGCCCTGAATTCCGCCTCAGATACGCTGACCTGTTGTAGCTTTTATGCTACACTTATCCGTGTTCGAGATCGTCCACTACCAGGCCGTCAATGGAATCTTTCCCTTCCGCGAGTGGATGGCGCGACTCAAAGACAAGCTGGCAAAGGCGCGCATTGCCCAGCGATTGCACCAGCTCGAATTGGGAAACATGGGCGACGCAAAAGCGGTTGGCGAAGGAGTGGTGGAACTGCGGGTTCACATTGGCGCAGGCTATCGTGTCTACTGCGGCCGCTACGGAGAGCACTGGGTTGTATTGCTCTGCGGAGGCGATAAGAGCAGCCAGCCAAAGGATATTGAAAGAGCCAAGGGCTTCTGGGCGGAATGGAAACGGAGGCAGCCATGAAAAAGCTTGTCGGCGCAGCTTCGCATCACGAGTGGGAGATTGAAGAGCTTCGCGAAGATCGCGAATTTGCGATTGAGTACCTGAAAGTCGCGTTCGAATCCCTCGATAATCCTGAAGAGCGTGCCGGCGGGCTGCTTATGCTGCGCGCGGTGGTGGAAGCCTATGGCGGACTCGGCGCGGTCGCCGCGCAAGCCGGCATCAGCCGCGAGTCCCTGTATCGCACGCTCTCACCCAAGGGGAATCCAACGCTCAAGACGCTGATCGCCGTGCTCAAGACGCTGGACCTGCGCTTGAGCATCGCGCCCGCACACAAGAAGGGCGCGCGAAAATCGAAACGCCAACAAGATGATTCTGCAGCAGCGTAGCCCCGAGACACGCGCTCGGCGCTCAGACCCATCTGGCAAAATCGCTGCGGAAAACTTGCGCCAATCGAAAACTGAGCCGGGGCGGATGTATCCTGTCTCCCATGATGGGCAGCCGGGTGAATCCGATTCGCTGGTTGTTCGACTCACGCTGCGGGCTGGCGGAACGGGGTCCCCAGCGACAGGTATTCGTCGCCGGGGCGAGGGACCGGCTGATTCCGCGCTGGATTTTCCTGCGCGCGCTGGCGCTCATCTACTTCTCCGCCTTCTATTCCCTCCTGAAGCAAATTAAGGGGCTCATCGGCCCCCGCGGCATTCTGCCCGCGAGCGACTACCTGACCGCCGTAGCCCAGCAGCTCGGCTGGTCGCGCTACTGGTTTACCCCCTCGCTTTACTGGATCTCATCGAGCAATGCGGCGCTGATGACCGTGACCTGGGTCGGCCTCATCGCTTCGGTCATTGCCTTCTTCAATCTGTGGCCGCGCCTCAGCTTTTTTCTCTGCTGGGTCTGCTTCCTCTCATTTGTGGCCGCGTCCAGCACCTTTTCGAGCTATCAATCCGACGGCATGTTACTGGAGGCTGGTTTCATCGCGCTCTTCTTTGCTCCGCCCGGCTTGCTGCCCGGCTGGGGCGCGGCACACCCGCCCTCGCGCGCCAGCCTGTGGCTGCTGCAATGGGAGTGGTTCCGCATCTACTTCGAATCGGGCATGGTGAAGCTGGCCAGCGGCGATCCGCAGTGGCGCAACTTTACGGCCATGGACCAGTACTACCAGAATGGTCCGCTGCCCACCTGGATCGGCTGGTATGCCGAGCATCTGCCCCACTGGTTCGCGGCTTGCAGCGTGGGCGCCACGCTGGCGCTTGAGCTGGGCTCGTCTTCATGCTCTTTTTCCCGCGCCGCGTGCGCATCGTCTGCTTCTTCATCGTCACGCCGTGGGAGATCGGCGTCATCCTCACCGCCAATTACGCGTTCCTTAATTACCTGGTGCTCGCGCTCGGCTTTCTGCTGCTCGACGACCGGTTTCTGCGCCGTCTTATTCCCGCGCGTTTCCGCGCCGCCTGAGCTGCTGCCAGCCATCGAACCTGTTGAAGAGCTGCCGCTCTCAATTCTGGCCGCTGGCGATGCCGATGTTGACGACCGCCGATTTGGGCTCGCGCGAAGAATTGCGCAGGTTGCCGGATGCGGAAGAGCTCGTTCGGGAAGAAGAAAGAAGATCGGGTTAGCGGTGCGCTGCGCCGCATGTGGCCTGATTCTGAGCGCAATCCTGCTGACCTGGATCGCCTACGACACGACCGTGGAAATGATTGCCATCCCTCTGGGCCAGGTGCCCGGGCCTGCGCTGCCCGTTTCTCTGCTCGATCCCTTCCGCATCGCCAACCAGTACGGCCTCTTCGCCGTGATGACGCGCGGGCGTTACGAGATCGAATTCCAGGGCTCGAACGACGGCCAGAACTGGATCGCCTATCCATTTCGCAACAAGCCGCAGGCGCTCAACCAGGCGCCCGGCATCTACGCGCCCTATCAGCCGCGCTTCGACTGGAATCTGTGGTTCGCTTCGCTGGGCGACTGGCGCCAGAATGATATTGTGCCCCTGACCGAGGAGCGCCTGCTCGAAAACGACCCCGACGTGCTGGCGCTGTTCAAGGGCAATCCGTTTCCCGATGCGCCGCCGCGCTACGTGCGCGCGGTGTTGTGGCAGTATTGGTTTACGACTGAAGCCGAGAAGCAAAAGACCGGCAACTGGTGGACGCGCGAGTACATGGGCCTTTACGCACCCGAACTCACGCGCGGCGCGGACGGCAAATTTGAGGCCGTGGAAATGCCCGGCGAATTGCCGCCGCACGACTAGAGAAGCGAATCAGGAAGCAGCGGTCTCCCGCCCTTTCCGCGAGGAAAAGCGGAAAGGACGGGGCACGGAGGATTGAGGCTGAGCAATGCCGCTCCGGGATGTTGGAGGAAAATTGCAACGCGCCTGCGTGATCGGATCGGGACCGAATGGGCTGGCCGCGGCCATTGTGCTGGCGCAAGCCGGCTTGCGGGTTGAAGTCTTCGAAGCCGAGGCCGAACCTGGCGGCGCATCGCGCACACTACCGCTCACCCTTCCCGGTTTTCTTCACGACTTTGGCTCCGCCGTTCATCCGCTCGCAGCCGGTTCGCCGTTTTTCACCACGCTGCCGCTTTCAGAGTTCGGGCTGGAGTGGGTGCACGGCGATGCGCCGCTGGCGCACCCGCTCGACGATGGCACGGCCGTCACCGTCGAGCGCGATCTGGATGCCAATGACGCCGCGCTCGGCGCCGACGCGAAAGCTGGCGCCGCATGGTTGCGCCCGCCGCTCTCCACTGGCAGCAGTTTGCGGCAGACCTTCTGGCCCCGCCACTGCACGTTCCGCATCACCCGCTGCGCATGGCGCGCTTCGGCCTGTCTGCGCTCCAATCCGCGCAATCGCTGGTGCGCGGGCATTTTTCGAGCGCACGCACCAGGGCTCTGTTTGCGGGGCTGGCCGGCGCACTCGTTCCTCAGCCTCGATCGCCCACTCACCGCCGGCATCGGCCTGATGTTTGCCGCATCGCTGCACGCGGTGGGCTGGCCCAGCCCGCGCGGCGGCGCGCGCGCCATTCCGCACGCGCTCATCGGCTATCTGCGAATCGCTGGGCGGCGTGGTGCACACCTCGCGCGCGCGTCGATGCGAGCCGCTGTTTCGCGAGCTAAGCCGCGATGGCGCGTTGATGATGTGCGACCTGACGCCGCGCCAGTTGCTGGCCATCGCCGGCGACCAGCTCACCCTCGGACATCGGCTGGCGCTGGCCGATTTTCGCTATGGCCCCGGCGCGTTCAAAGTGGATTACGCGCTCTCAGAGCCCGTGCCCTGGCGCGCGCCCGAATGCCGGCGCGCCATTACCGTGCACCTCGGCGGAAGTTTGAGGAGATTGCGGAATCGGAGAGCGACGTTGCGCAAGGACGCGTCCCGGAACGCCCCTTCGTGCTGGCCGCGCAGCCTACACTCTTCGATCCCTCGCGCGCGCCACGCGGCAAGCACGTGCTCTGGGCTTATTGCCATGTGCCGAATAGCTCCGCGGCCGACATGACCGCGCGCATCGACGCGCAGATCGAGCGCTTCGCTCCCGGCTTTCGCGACTGCATCCTGGCGCGCGCATGTTTGCCCGCCGGCACGCCTCGAAGCCATGGATGCAAACCTGATCGGCGGCGACATCTCCGGCGGCGCCATCAGCGTGAGCCAGCTTCTCTTCCGTCCCACGCTGCGCGAATACGCCACCAGCAACCCGAAGATTTTTCTCTGCTCCGTCGTCCACGCCGCCGGGCGCAGGCGTGCACGGCATGTGCGGCTATCACGCCGCCAATGGCTATGGCGCTGCGGCGAATCAGCCTGCATACCGCCAGAGCAGGACCTAAGGCAAGTGATCCAGGTAGCATGGTGCGCTTCGGTTCTGCGCCGGAGGCGTGGGCGGCGTCATCCACGGCGGATTATTGAAATCGAAAAACTCCGTCATATCCATCTGCGCCGCGTCGCGCTTGGTCAAAGGCGGCAGATTCCAGCGGGTTTCAATAAACTTCAGCATCGCCGTGTAATCCGCCACCGTGTGCGAGACATAGTGCTTCTTCGCATACGGCGAAACCACCACCAGCGGAACGCGATAGCCCGTGTACATTAAAGGTCGCAAGTGGGCCCCGTGTCTGTGGTGCAGATGTCGCCGGGCAGCAGATCGATGGGCGCAATGCCGTCCGGGCTGGCATAGAGCTGCGGCGGAACATGGTCGTACAAGCCGCCGGCCTCGTCGTAGGTCCAAAAGAGGGCCGAGTCGCTCCAGGAGCTGCTCTGCATCAGCGCATTGATCATCTGGGCAACGTAATGACTCGCCGTCCTGGATGTTGGTGGGCGGTTCGTTGTCGGTATCCGAGCCGTGTTCGTCGTCGCCGGCGTCAGAAGCCGGCTCGATCTCCGCGACCTGCGGCAAGCGTGCCGTTTTCAAGATCGGAGAAAAACTGCGAGATGGTAGCAATATTCTGCGGATATTGCGAGACCACGGTTTGCGCATAAGGTGAAGTTCTCAGATAGCTCAGCTTCATGAGGCACGCCGCCTGATACACCGGCCCCGTACAGCTACTGCCTTCCGGATTCACGTAAATCTTCCAGCGTAATGCCCGCGTTCTGAAGATCTTCGAAGATGGTCTTCGATTTCAGTTGCGGCGTGTCGGCGGTATCGGTTCCGTTGGGATAGGCGTAGCCGCCGGACGTTGCCCCCAGCAGGTATTCGCGATTGATGTTGGTCCGGGACATGACCGGATTGAACCACCGGTCGGAGGTGGCGAAGCTGCTGGCCATGAAGTAGAGGTAGTTCAGTTGGTTGCCGTCGTAGTAGCCCATGGCGCGGATGCCATCCGAGTCGTAGTAGTTGAGCGCCCTTGCATCGTAGGCCGCGGTGTAAACGAAGCCGTCGTTTTTCGCGGCGCCCCGATCCGACATTGTCGTCGGGATCCCAATCGTTGTGCGCCTCGTTCCAGGAGGGGCTGGTGTTCTCAGTGCAGACCGTGCTCAGGTGGAACGAGGTCACTTTGTGACTGGGATCGAAGCCGCAGTCGGTCAGGCGCAGGATCGGCTGGATCGCATCCGGGCAGCGACGGCGCCGCTCCCTTCAGCGGAGCAATGCCGGTAGGCGGGATTGAACTGCGGCAGGCCATCGAACGATTCGTCGGCGAAACCGTTCTGTGCCCAGTACTGGCGCAGCGCGCCGAGGTAGTTGTCGAGGGATCGATTCTCCTGCACCAGGATGATGACGTGATTGATGGAATCGATGCCAGTGACGGGATTGAACGTCGCTGTCACCGTACGCGTCGGCGTTCATGGTCACGCTGCAGGCTGCTGTGCCGGTGCATCCGCCTCCCCAACCGGCAAACGCGGAGGTGGCCCCCGGCGCCTGGGTGAGCGTGACGACGGTGCCGGCCGCGAAAGTCGCACTGCAGGTGGTTCCGCAACTTATCCCCGCAGGGCGTGCTGGTAACGGCGCCCGTACCCGTGCCAGTGCTCTGCACGGTGAGCTGATAGGTAATGGGGGCGGGGGCCGTACTTGAACCGCCGCCTGAACCACCGGCGCTGCCGGACCCGGCGTTTGCATCACCCGAGCCACCAGAACCACCCGAACCACCGGTGCTGCCTGAACCGCCCGTACCGCCGGAACCGCCGCTCGCACCACCCGAGCCGCCTGAACCACCTGAACCACCTGAACCTAAAGTTGAAGAATTGTTGAGAGAACCGTTAGCGCAACCGAACAAGAGAGACAGCATTCCCAGGCAGGATAAACTGCATAAGGTTTTCCGCATAGACGGCCCCCCCGAGCCACCTTGAATGATTCGATGCCTGATTACGGCTTCGCCATAGGGCGGCCAGAGGGACATCATTGGAGTATGGTTTTGTAATTTGAAAAGCGGTTTTACTATTGTGCGATCCGGCCAATTCGGGAATCGATCAATTCCTTCAGAACGCAAAAAGCGGGCTTCGTCCGCAGGAAAACTCCCGCGGCCGAAGCCCGCAATCCGTGCAGCCCTCTCATCGAAGAAAGAGCTTTACATCCCGCTCTGTTCCGCGCTGGCCGGGTGCACCACGCGATACGTGGTCCCGCCGTTGGCCCACACCAGCAGCAGAATGTCCTTGCCTTCTGGCGCCGCGTGAATCGCGCTGACGCAGCTCTCGCGCATCTTCCACAGGCTTGCGGTCAACTTCCAGGATCACGTCGCCGGGCGCGAGGCCCGCATCGTCGGCCGGGCTGCCCGGGCGCACGTTGTCAATGGCCGCGCCTTTGACCGTGGCGGGCACGTTGAATTGCTGGCGCACGTCCGGCGTCAGGTTATCGACGGAGACGCCGATCTTGCCCTTGTTCGCGCCCGAGCTGTTCTCCGCTTCCTCGCTGCCCGCCTTGTGGAACTCGCCCACCGTGATGTGCAGCGTCATGGGCTTGCCGTTGCGCAGAATGCCCAGTTCGATGCTGGCTCCCGGCGCCATTTCACTTACCGCAACCTGCAGCGCGCTGCCATTGGCGATCTTCTTGCCGTTGAGCTGGCGCAGCACGTCGCCGCGTTCCAGGCCCGCGTGGCCGGCCGGCGAGTCAGGCGTAACCTGGGCGACAATGGCGCCTGAAGCATCCGGCAGATTGAAGAAGCTGGCATTCTCCGGCGTCACGTCGTTCATGGCGATGCCCAGGTAGCCGTGGTGCACGGTGCCGTCCTTGATGATGGCCTCCGCGCTGGCCTTCACGATCTGCGAGGGGATGGCGAATCCCGCGCCGGCAAACGAGCCGCTGTCGGAGATGATGAAGGTGTCGATGCCGATGAGTTCGCCATAGGCGTTCACCAGCGGGCCGCCGCTGTTGCCGGGGTTGATGGCCGCGTCGGTCTGGATGAAGGCGCCCGGTTTGCGCGCATCGTCGGAGTAGGGATTGGGCCGGTTGATGCCGCTCACAATGCCGCGCGTAACGGTGAAGGGGAAGTTGCCGAAGGGATTGCCGAAGGCCAGCACGGTTTCGCCGGGCTTGACCTCGGTGGAGTTGCCCCAGGCGATGCTGGTCAGGTTGTGCGCGTCGATCTTGATGACGGCCAGATCGTTGAGCTTGTCCACGCCGACCAGCTTGGCCGGGAAGATGCGGCGGTCGTCGAGGGTGACGCGAATCTGGGTAGCGCCATTCACCACGTGGTCGTTGGTGACGATGTAGCCGTCGGGCGAGACGATGACGCCGCTGCCGATGCCGTGCTCAATCTGCGGCTGCGGGTGCATCTGCTGGCCGCCGCCCTGGCCAAAGAAAAACTGCTGGAAGCCGGGAGGCAGATCCTGCGGCGAGATTCCGCCGGAACCCTGTCCCTGACCACCCTGGCCCTGGCCGCCTTGCTGCCCGCCGCCGTCGCCGTCCTGCCCGTCCTGATCGCCGGTGACGCGCGACGTAACGGCTACATTGACCACCGCCGGCGTGACGCGCGCCGCGACAGCCTCAACGGCATTGTCGAGCGCCACGAGCGGCGAGACCGCAGCTCTCGTTGAGCGGCGCGGCGCTGCCGATGGCCGCGTGGGCCAGGTTGTGATTGAACGCCAATGCGCCGGCCAGCACCAGCGCCGAGGCGCAGCCTGCCGGGACCACCAGCCTCTTCACCTTGGTCAGCTTTGCTATTAAAGAATTAGTTGTTACGGACATGCCTTCACCTCAGTTGGGGTAGTTGAACTGCCGTTAAAGTTGGATTACCAGCCAGCCGTCGCGGATCTGGAATAGCGCCGCGGGCGGCGGTGCAATCGGAATTGAGCTGGAACCGGCAATGCTGGATCCTGGCTCGCCGTGGGCCTGGCCCGGCGTGAAGCTTTCGTCGCGCCTGCCGTTTAGTCTTGCCGGTCTGCATCGCGCCGGCACGGATAGACGCGGAGAATAAGCTGCGTCACGCTGTACCTGGCGCGACCACGCTGCGGAGCTGTTCGCAGGCGATCGGTCGACGGCTTCGTGCGTCTCCACCTGTTCCCATTCGCGTGTACACGATCCACTGCTGGCGGCTGGGCGGCGGTCGAGGAGGTGACAGTGTCGTTTACAGCGATTGCGGCTGCCCGAATCGGCCGGTGCGCGAGCGACATCGACTTTGGCAAGAAACTCCGTGCCCCATCCTCGCGAGTTTTTTGCTGTCGCGAGGGTGGGAGACCGACTGCACCCGGCTCTTGCGTCGCCGATCTGCCGCTCTGCGCATACCGCGCCTCAGCCAATTCGGCGCGGCGTAGGCACGTGGGCCACGGCATCGATCGCGTGGAAGCCGCGCATCGGCCGGCCGTCTACCATCGCATCGGTATTGAATGCGGCCACATGACGGCGCCGCTGCGGGCCGGGCTGCAAACGCCACCACCTGCGGGCAGCGCGCCAGTTCCACCGACCCGAAAACCAGCCGCAGCCCACCACGCCCAGCAGCGCTCGCGCCGCCGCGGGATGCAAGCCTGGGGCGCGCCGCAAAATCCGATGCACGCGATCGACCAGCTCCGGCCGCCGCTGCCAGGCGCCCAGGCTCAAGGCCTCGGCCGCGATGCTTCAGGCCGCGTTCGGCGCTCCAGCCTGCGCTCGGCCAGGCTGGCCAGGCAGGCGGCATAGGCCCGCGGCGCCTGCGTGCTGCGCACCACGCCCTCGTCACAGGCCATTTCGCGCTCCCGGCACAGCCGCCGCTCCATCCACGCCAGCGCCGGGTTGAGCGGAAACAGCCACCAGGCACAGCTTCTGCAGCAGGTTGATCCAGTCGTCGTGGCGGCGCAGATGCTCGGCTTCATGCAGCACCACCTGCTCCAGTTCCGCAGGCCGTGAGCCGCTCCAGCAGCCACTCCGGAATGAGAATGCGGGGCGCGAAAAAGCCGATCACGCTGGGCCGGTCCAGATCGCGCGTGGTGCAAATTTCAACTGTGGCAGCTTTGTAGCAGGGCGCGAGGCGTGCTGAGAAGGCGCAAGGCTTCAGAACTCGATGGGCACCGCCCGCTTCCACAGCCGCCGCAGCCGCAGCTGTATGCACGCCCAGATCCACGGCCCGGGCCAGCGACGCCGCCAACCCAAAGGCCGGCAATCGCCAGGCTCCAGCGCGGGATCGAGATTGAGCCACGCATGGCGGACAGCGACGGGCGAGGCCGGCGCGGAAGCCGCTGGCGCGGAGGAAGCCGACGTTAAAAAAGGACTGGAAAAGAGCGAATGAGCGAGGCAAAAAGGGCAGCGCCACCAGCGCCGCAAATCCGGCAGCCCAGGCGCGGAAACGATCGGCGGCCGCGATTCGCGGGTAAGGCGCAGGCACAGCGCCAACGCCAGCGCCAGCGCCGCGCCCTGCCACAGAGCCGAAACCGCCAGACGGCCCCGCCGCATCCGCAAATGCCCGAACCATCGCCGCCATCTCCATCGCGCTACGCCTCGCCTTTCGCCTTGTCAGCCGCCGCGTTCTCCGGCTCTGCCTGCCGGATGGCCTCTTTCAGCCGCGCCAGCTCATCCAGGGTCAGCTCCTCGTCGCCCAAAAGCGAGAGCAGCAGCCGCTCGCGCGAGTTGCCGAAGAAGCGGTTGAGCACGTGCCGCACCTCGCTGCGGCTGGCCTCCTGCTCCGCCACGCAGGGGCGATAAACGAAGGCCCGCCCCTCTTGTCGATGCTCCACGTAGCCCTTTTGCTCCAGAATCCGGATGGTGGTGAGCACGGAGTTGTAGGCCAGGGGTTCGCCTTCGGGCATGGCCGCCACCAGGTCGGTGACCGCAGACTCGCCGCGCCGCCACAGAATCTTCATCAGCCTGAGCTCGGCCTCGGTCAGCGTGATGGATTTTTTGGGCGGCATTTTTCTGGCTTTGCGCCATTCGGAGCGACCCTTCCAGGCCGGCTTCGGATTCCTTCCACACCAGCATAGACGATCAACTAAAGGATTAGTTAGCAAAATTTGGGTACCGGGCGAGAAAGTTTCTAAGTCATTGATTCTGAAGTTAATGAAGTGAAGGTGTGAGGAAGACGTCCATCAGCAAAATTCCGGAGCCAGCAAGATTGTGACCCTCAACAGCCCGGCGAAAAAGCCCGCCTCAGTACCACCTGAAGTTCACTTCGATGGTGATATAAGTCGCAACCGGCTTTCCCAGGCGCATCGCGGGTTTAAATCGATATCGTTTTACCGCCTTCACTGCCTGCGCGTCGAAATCGGGGCGGAAAGATCGCGCGACATGGATATCCTGCGGCATCCCTCCAGCGTCGACAATGATCCGGATGAGAACTTTTCCGTTGATCGGCACCTTGTTTATGAGGACAGACTTGGGATATTCGGCCACCACCGAGTTGAGCGGTACCGGCGCACTCACGCCCTTCCCGACTTTGTACACACGCCCGTATGCACTTGGTTGTGAGACATCCTGTGACCCTGTCTGCGTCACAACCGGGACTGCCAAGGCCGCCGCCCCAACCACCGTAAAGCAGAGCATGGCGGCGGACGAAAGGATCAGCCCGTACCGAATAGCCGTTCCTACATTCTGCTTTTTCATCCTGATCCTCATAATGCGCTGCTCCAGGATGTTGCCATCGAAGATGCCAACCGCGTAATTGCCCGAAGCTCGGGGGGCTATCATTGCGGCCAGCTTCAGTAGCGAACGAGCGTAATTGCCCGCATCAATTTGTCCTTCCGTCACCATGCCGTCGCAAATCATTTCGCGCGTTTGCGCAATTCTCGATTTGATTAAACCGAGCAGAGGATGGAACGCGACAATAAGGCTCGCGACTTCGTAAAAAAGATTCTTCTGGAAGTCTCGCCGCCTGAGGTGCGCGCACTCGTGGGCTAAAGCAGCCAGAAAATCCTGCGGCGGACAGGTTGGAGCAAAATTGGAGGGCAGCAACAGAATCGGCCTGCGCAAGCCCAGCGCTACGGGCCCCGCGGTCGCCGCGGAAGTGAGAATGCGCGCTCTTTTCAGCGAAAACACCTGCTCGCAGTTTCGCCAAATTTCATTCTGCTGCGGCGTTAATGCGGCTGGCCTGGCCGTCCGCAGCAGCCGCGCGGCCGCATGGATCCGCAACGCCAAGCGTGCGGAAAAATAGACAAGAATTGCCGCATAGCAGCCCAGCAGCGACCACATCCACAGGGTGGACAAGACGAACCCGCCCCCATGTGCCGCCGCGCCACTTTCCCCGGCGACGAGAACAATGGCCGCGGGATTACCCTTCATCCGTGAACCGACCACCGATTCCAGCAGCATGCGAAGAACCGGCAGCGCAGGCGCGACCACCGACAGGATGAGCGCAGCTACCCACACTGCGTGTTCCGCCTGTGGGCCCAGCCGCTTCAGCGGCCGGCTCATTAGCCATGCCAGCCCGGCAATCACTGCCACTTCCCACACCGCGTTCACGACATACGAAGCTGCAAACCCGGACAGGACGCTCATGATTCCTCCTCCTCTGCTTCCAGTTCGCGGCTCAATTCCGCGATCCTCTCCAAATCCACTTGGTGCGTCTTCACCAGGCTCATGACCAGCGCCTCCGGCGAGCCGCCGAACGCCCGCTCCACAAACTCGCGCAGTGCCTGCCCAAGCACCTTGTCGCGCGAGGCGGAAGCGCAATAAACATAGGCGCGCCCGGTCATGTTGCGCCGCACCCTGCCTTTGCGGTGAAGGACATTGAGCATCGTCTGCACGGTGTTGTATGCGAGTTTGTCGTCTGACGGCAGCTTGCTCTGCACATCCTGAACATTGCTCGGCCCCTGGCTCCAGAGAATCTGCATGATTTTCATCTCCAGGGGTGTAAGCGACGTCGAACCCTTTTTGCGTCCGGCCATGCCTTCTCCTAAACAAATAGGAGTATGAAACCGGGCGGAGCTCTTGTCAACCTAAATTTTTAGGATGTAGATTCTCCGCTCCAACTGCGCCCTCTTCCGAGCGCCATCACGAATGTACGGACGGGGCGGACTTCTCAAACATTTAGAATAAGAATTGCCTTCAATTTGCTCTTCGTTCGTAATTGCGGACGGGAAAGTTTGTGCGTTCTTTTATGCATCGTTGGTCGAAGCTCTTTGTTCCCACCCTGCGCGAGGCCCCGGCCGACGCCGAAGTTGCCAGCCACAAGCTGCTGCTGCGCGCCGGCTACATCCGCCAGCTCGGCGCCGGCATTTACAACTACCTCTTCCTCGGCCAGCGCTCGCTGAACAAAATCGTCGGAATCGTGCGCCAGGAGATGGACACCATCGGCCAGGAGTTTTACCTGCCGGCAATTTTGCCCAAAGAGCCGTGGACCGAGAGCGGCCGCTGGTCGGGCATGGGCGACAACATGTTCCGGCTCAAGGACCGCAAGGGCGCCGAGCTGTGCCTGGGCATGACCCACGAAGAGATCATGACGGTGATTGCGCGTGGCGAGCTGCGCAGCTACAAGCAGTTGCCGCAGATCTGGTACCAGATTCAGACCAAGTTCCGCGACGAGCCGCGGCCCAAGGCCGGGCTGCTGCGGGTGCGCCAGTTCATGATGAAGGACAGCTACTCCTTCGACCTGGATGCGGCCGGTCTGGACAAGAGCTTCGACCTGCATGATGCGGTTTACCGGCGCATCTTCAGCCGCTGCGGCTTGAAGTTCGTCGCCGTGGAGGCCGATTCCGGCGCCATGGGCGGCTCGCAGTCGCAGGAGTTCATGGTCTACACCGATGCGGGCGAGGACCTGATCGCAAGCTGCCCGGCGTGCGGCTACGCGGCCAATGTCGAAAAGGCCACTTCGCGGCTTGAACCTTTGGAGGAGATGGCTGCCACAGGAGATGGCACGCCGGAGCTGGTTTCGACGCCCGGCTGCGCGGCCATCGCCGACGTGGCGGCGTTCTTCAAGATTTCGCCGGCATCGGACATCAAGTGCGTTGCCTATATGGCGCTTAAGCGGGCAGCGACAGCAAAAGAGAAAGACACCTGGCATGGCGTGGCCGCCTTCCTGCGCGGCGATCACCAGGTAAATGAAACCAAGCTGCTGGGCGCAATTGGCGCAGCCGAACTGCGCACCATGCAGGCCGAGGAGTTGCAGCAGTATTTGAGTGGCCCGGCCGGCTATCTTGGCCCCGTCGGTCTGAAGCCGGACGGGACGCCGCTTGGCGAGGGAGTGACGGTCGTCGTCGACAGGGCTCTCGAAGGCCGCAAAAACATGGTCTGCGGCGCCAACAAACAGGATTACCACCTGCGCAACGTGGCGCCCGGCCGCGACTTTGGCTGGACGCTGATGGCCGACATCCGCAGCGTGAATGAAGGTGAGAAGTGTCCGAAGCCGGGCTGCGACGGCCAGTTGCTGGTGGGCAAGGCCGTCGAAGTGGGCCATATCTTCAAGCTGGGCGAAAGTACACCGAATCCATGGGGGCGCGGGTGCTTGACCCCAACGGCAAGGAAGTTACGCCCATCATGGGCAGTTACGGCATCGGCATCGAGCGTATCCTCACGGCGGCCATCGAGCAGTCAAACGACGCCAACGGCTTTTGCCTGCCTGCATCCATCGCCCCGTTCACCGTCGTCGTCACCGTCACCAACGTGGGTGACGAGACCCTGCGCGCCACTGGCGAGCAAATTGCCGCCGAGCTTGAATCGGCAGGGCTCGACGTGCTGCTCGATGACAGAGACGAGCGCGCCGGCGTCAAATTCAAAGACGCTGATCTGGTTGGCATACCCTACCGCATTAATGTGGGGAAAAAAGTTTCTGCGGGCCTGGTGGAGTTGGTGGCACGGGCCTCGGCCAGCAGTGTGGATGTGGGGGTTGCGGATGTGCTGGCGGCGGTGAAGGAAAAAGTGGCGGAGGAACAGCTTTTAGCCGCGAGTTCCTAGAACTGGTTGCATAAATGGTGCTTTGAAAGGGCACGGCTTCAGCCGTGCCGCAGAAGGCCGATAGACAGCGGGCTTCAGCCCCTGAGGGATGTTCTCAGTCAGGCCGAATCCATTGATGCAACCAGTCCTAAACTCTCCGCGCGCTTGAATGGGCAGCTTGAGTTTGGTGTTGTCCGATGCTTGCGCCAGAGAGAAGGCGAAAGCATGAAGCAAGGAAGATGGCGGTGATCCAGATCCCAAAATCGGGACCTCGATCGCCATGGTTCCGGTAGGTACGAAACAAGGCAACAGGCGAGCACAGACAGCCGGGAGCTAACTTATGGTGGTGAAGATCAAAATCGCGCGGGCCACGGGCAAACACCGGGTGGTCATGCTGGCCCTGCTGGTTGCGGTGTCGGCCGTGGCGCTCTGCGCGATCGCCGGCTTCTCCATCTTCGGCTACTACTACTTTGCTTACCGCGGGATTGTCGACCAGCGGCTCAGTCAGCCCATCTTCGCGGATACGGCCAAGATCTATGCGGCACCACGCGAGGTGCGCCCCGGCCAGAAGCTCTCTGTTCAGTTAATAGCCAACGAGCTGCGCCAAGCCGGCTACACCACCGATGCCGCCGCGCAGGCCTCGCCGCTGGGCACCTATAGCGAAGGGACGCAGCAGATTACCGTGCGTCCCGGTGCGCAGTCCTATCATGCTCCTGACCCGGCAGTGATCCACGTGAACGGCGGCGTCGTTGATTCCATCGTGGACGCCAAGGGCCAGCCGCTTTCGAGCTACGAGCTTGAGCCGCTGCTCATCACCGGCCTGAGCGCAGGCGCCGACCGCATCAAGCGCCGGCTGCTTACTTATAACGAAATTCCTCGTAATCTGGTCGATGCGGTTGTGTCCATCGAGGATCGCCGCTTCTTTGAGCACAGCGGCGTGGATTACTACCGCATCCTGGGCGCGCTGCGCAATGACCTGACGCCGGGGCACCGCTGGACCGAGGGCGGCTCGACGTTGACCATGCAGTTGGCGCGCGGCTTCTTTCTCACCCCGCAACGCCGCATCAAGCGCAAGATCATTGAAATCGCCATCACTTTCCAGCTTGAGAACCGCTTCAGCAAGCAGCAGATCTTCCAGATGTACGCCAACGAGATCAACCTCGGGCAGCGGGGCAGCTTTTCGATCGATGGCTTTGGCGAAGCAGCGCAGGCATACTTTGGCAAAGACGCGCGCCAGCTCGATCTCTCGGAATGCGCGCTGCTGGCCGGCCTGATCCAGAGCCCCAACCGGCTCAACCCGTTCCGGCACCCGGAGCGCGCCCTCGAGCGGCGCAACCTGGTTCTGGATACGATGGTGGAAACCGGCTCCATTACCAAGGAGCAGGCTGAGAACGCCAAGATGGAGCCGCTGCATCTGGTTCCAGGTAGCGTGGACGCCAGCGAAGCTCCCTACTTTGTCGACCTCGTGCATGACCAATTGATCCAGAAGCTCGGCGATCGCGATTTCAACCGCGAGGGCCTGCGCATCTACACCTCGCTCGACCCCGACCTGCAGCGGCTGGCGACCAATGCCGTTGAGTCTTCGGTGCACATGATTGACGAGCAGATCGACAGGGTGCACGCGCGCGACCGCAAGCTGGGCAAGACCTACGTTTACCCCCAGGTGGCGCTCATCGCGCTCAATCCGCACACCGGCCAGGTGCTGGCCATGGTGGGCGGACGCAGCTATGGCGCCTCGCAGTTGAACCACGCGGTGGCGCAGCGGCCCACCGGCTCCACCTTCAAGCCGTTCGTGTATGCGTCGGCATTCCAAACCGCGGTGGAAGGCACCATGCTGCCCGGCCAGACCAAGCTGTTCTCGCCGTTGACCATGCTAAGCGACGCGCAAACAACCTACGGCGCGGGTACGCCGTACGCGTACACTCCGCGCAATTTTCAAAACGAGTTTTACGGCACCATAACCGCTCGTTACGCCCTGATGCGGTCCGACAACAATGCCACGATCGCGCTGGGAAGCATGGTAGGCTTCGATCGCGTGGCGGAGTTGGGGCGCGACGCCGGCATCGTGAACGCCCGCGGAACCCCTTCAGTGGCCATCGGCTCCTATGACGCCACGCCACTGCAGGTGGCAGGCGCATACACGGTCTTCGACAACGGCGGCGTCCATCTGGATCCGTGGATGCTGGCCAGCGTCCGCACCACCACCGGCGACATCATCGACGACTATTCGCCCACTGCGCGCACTGTACTCGATCCGCGCGTAGCCTTCCTGACCACCAGCATGATGGAAGATGTGCTGCGCGGCCAGGGCACAGGCGCCGGGGTGCGCAACATGGGCTTCATTTCTCCCGCCGCCGGTAAAACCGGCACCGACCACGACGCCTGGTTTGCCGGTTTCACCAGCAACCTGATCTGCGTGGTCTGGGTGGGCAATGACGACTACACCTCACTTGATCCAGAAAACCGCGGGCGCATCCAGGGCGCGGAGGTGGCTGCTCCCATCTGGGCTAACTTCATGAAGCAGGCAGTCCTGCTGCCGCAGTACTCCGACACCGCGGATTTCATTGCGCCCGATGGCGTGCAGATCGAGAGCATCGACAAGGTGACGAACCTGCTGAGCGATACCTCCTGCCCCGACGAATACGACGCAGCCTTCCTCAATGGCACGGCCCCGACGGATTTCTGTGACCACCAGAACGAGCACCGCAACATCTTTCAGCGGATTCTGGGACTGGGCGGCGGCAAGAGCGGGAATTAGGACTGCATCCGGTCTGAAATTATCCCCATCGCCGTTTTTCGGGCAAGCGGGACCCATCAACAAGACGGGACCCATGGCATTTGTGAGTTGGCGAGGCCCAGCCTGGAGACTGGTTCGAATCACTTGGGCGGGTAGTTGCAAGGAGGCCAGACGCACCTTCGTGTCTTTCGAGTCACAGGCCACGTGGGGATAAGTTAAAAGGCATCGCATAGCTGCCGAGGTTATGCGGCGCTACGCGATGCCTTGATGTTGTTAGTTGTTTCGATTCACTGCCGCCGAACCTATGCGGCCATCGACCGCATAGGTCGATTAATGCTCCATTCCGATTCCAAACGCGTAAAGAACATGATTGTGATCGGTAAAGTACGCATGACTGCTTCCGAATGAGACGCCGGAGAAATGAGTATAAGTTGGGATCTCATCCGTGCTCGAATAGAGCGCTTTGCCATTGGCCGCGTCCAGGACATACAGCACGGCGTGGTTTTGGGAGTCGCCGCCGGAGAGAGCGATGACGACATCGTTGGTAATTACCGGCGGGGCCGGATTAAGGAGATCGGGTGACACCCATACAGGCGTAAGGGTCGGCTTGCTACTATCGCCCTCAACCTTAAACGCCACGTAGGCGCCGTGGGTGGTTTCACCGTTTGTCGCTGCCGTGCTGCTGCCGAGAGTAACTGGTGCGGAGATGGATGCAATCACCCACTCGTTGCCCTGCTTGTCTTGCCAGGCTGCGAAACTATCCCAACTGTGCTTTTCATTTCTTTTGCTGAGTGGGGAGCTTTCAAAGAGCGCCGTGTGATGGTCGGGCCCACCCAGCGAGGCGGCATCGAGAAGGACGACACTGCCATCCGCGCCTGGCGCAACCAGCAATTCTTTTCCCTGGTACCGGAACACCACGGGGCTGACGTGCTCTAAGTGGGCATAGCCACCCTTCGGCGTATACCAATCTTTTACTTCAAGCCCGCTCTTTACGTTGAGGGCGACGATGCTGTTGGGATGCATCTGCCCGGCATCCGAGCCTGGTCCTGTTACGAGATAGCCTGTGCCATCTTCCGACAGAGGCATGCCCGTAAGGTCGAGAGGATCGAGCCGCGCCCCACCAAAGTGAGTGACAGGATATCCGCTGGCCGTCATTTGCAGAGCCCATGCTCCGTTCTCCACATCGCCACAATGATGTCCCGTAACCGTAACAATGGTGTCCCCCAGGATATTGAGGCCGTAAGCGTCTGAGCCAGTGCTCGGCAAAAATTTTACCGGGGGTGCAAAGTCATCTCCGGTAGAAACCACTTGCTCGTGCATATATCCGTCACTGGTTAGAGCGTAAATACCCTGTAGTCCGAAGAACCCGCTGCCTGCCTTCAGTCCGAGCTTCCGCTCGCCAGGCAGTACCGGCGGCGGTGGCGCCGGCCGCCGCGCTCCAGGTCTACGCATGGCGTGAAAGTTGATGACTGGCGGGGGTTCCATCAATATTTGAATACCAGGCGCCCCGCACGCACCACTGGCAGACTGGTCAGGAATGTCGAAATGCTTTTGCCATTCGATCCTTCCCAGCTCATTGTCAACGGCATAGAGAGTATTTGAATTTGCCCAATATGCAAGATCTTTAAAGCCGCGGCTATTGATCAGTTTTTGTCTTAGAAGCGGCTCGCTGAAAGAATTCTCTGCGCCGGAAGGATCTCCGAGTTGCAGCTTCCAGAGAAACTTAAACTGCTGCGCAGCGCTGCCGCTGTTGAGCTTTCTGTCTACCGGCTGAACACCTTGATGGCCACTCTCACCACGCGGCATATTCCAATTATCGGTATCTCGAGGTCCTTGCGCAGAGGCAATAAACGGAACCAACATGCCCAGCGCAACGCCTGATAGCATCAGTTTCTTCAAACTCAAACCTCTCCTCTTCACTAGCTCCCTCCCATGGGTTAGTGGCGCGATAGACATAGGTATGCGGGCTCGGCTTGCGGCCCGCTGTTGGCCTCGCCCCTCGCCTATCATTTCAGTCCGAAGCAGTAGACCGTTCCATCAAACGTGCCAAAGATAACCTTATTTCCGGCAGTCGACGGTCCCGCCTGATGGAGAAACGAAGTAATCTGATCGTCACTCGAGTAGAGCTCTTTTCCAGTCTCTGCATCAAGCGCGAATAACTTGGCGGGGTGAGATCTGGCGATCCGTTCCTCGGAACTATAGAGGCCTCCCACAGCATCGTTCGCCTGTCCCGTAAACTCGCCGCCTGCCAAAGCAAAGACGACCCCATTAACAATAATGGGCGGCTCTGCCGTCACCATGTCGCGGGAGGCCCACGCCGGCTCAATGTAGGGAGCGCCATCACGCTTGACGAGCTTCATTGCGATAATGCCGCCATTTGGCGTAGGGCCATAAGTGACGGGGAAATCAACCGCGGTTGGGCCTCCGGTCGGCGCTAGAATCCAGCGCGTTCCGTCCTTGTCTTTCCAACTCGCCATGCTTCCCCATGTTCCTTCGGTTTGGAAATTCACGTTGGCGTTGGAAAACAGCGGCGAGCGATAAAGCGGAGTCTCGTGATTGGGCCCGCCCATATCCGTGGTGTTAACCAGGTAGTATGCGCCCACCTTTCCGGAGCCAACCAGCACTTCCGTTCCATCCCAGGGAAAGATGACAGGCGTAGCGTTGATGTCCAAATCTCTGTCGGTGAGCCACTCGTGGTCACTGGGAGTGTAGTAGTCCTTCAAGGTCAAACTGTCATTAGAGAATGTATAGCCCTGAAATGTGGTGGACAGCTGACCGGTAGCAACATCGTAGGGACCATCTCCCGAAGCGAAGAAAGCCTCACCATCGGAATCAATAGCCGGACCGGCAACCCCCCAGATTCCACCTTGTCCAGGCTCTGAATGAGTGACCTTGCGGTTGGCTAAATCGACTGCGTATAGCTCGTTGGGAACGCCGCCACAACCTTGTCCCGTCGTGGTAAAGAGCACATTGTTGTAAAGGTTCAGGCCATAGGGCTTGGCGTAAGGCTTATCGAAGACCTGGATCGGGCTCTCTTTATCGTTGCCGGTGCTGACATCGAGGATATGCAAATACCCATCGCTTCCGAGCACATAGAGGGTGCTGCTGCCCGATGCAGGGGAGGTTGCGACAGGGTTCGCAGTAAGCGCATTGGTACAGATAAACCCTCTGCCCTCGCCCGGTTCCTGCGGCAGAGGCGACGACCATTTCATTTTTGTTTGCCAAAGGACGTCTCCGGAACTCGCATCGAGGGCAAAGACCTCGTTGCTTGCCCCGACCATAATGACCACGGTCTTATCGCCGCTGGCGGTCTTCACGTCAGGCAGTATCAGGGGTTCCCGAAAGGACTGCATGCCCATGGTCTTGATGTGAAGCTTGGTTTTCCAGAGCAACTGCAGGCCGCTCACTGACTGTGGCGTTAAGTCGGACGGCCCTCGCTGCCACGCATCTCGCGCTGGGTCTGCACTGCTCGTCGTCCACTCAGCCTTTGCCTGGGCTCTGAGCCCTGCTGGCACGAGGAACGAAACCGCGCACATTATGCCAAAAGCAGCACACATCCCCCGCATCGACTTGACCTTATCTCCCCATAACATTTAGTTTGCCGACCTCCCTGTCTGTTTGTGCGAGCCCGACGCTAATCGCTGGGGCGTAGGCTCAGAATCGACTTTCTACTATTTCGATCTGCATGCAGGCGGCAACGCCGCGAATGCATGCGGATCTCACTATCCGCTGCGCTTGTTACCGCATGAGTTCTAAAACAAATTGCACGTCCCGGTGGTTTGCGGAAGTGGCCATGCTGAATACGCGCACTCGCGCTTGAAGCAGTGGCGCGTGGCTTTTTGGAAAATCAGAAGGTTCATGGTGTTGAAGACTTCTACCTGGAATGATTCGCTCTAAGACCATCATGGACGTTAAAGTTTCTCGTGGTTGGGACATCATTTTGTAGTGGTTCCAGACCTCCGCGCCCCACAAACACAAAAAACTTGCGCATCGAAACCTCGAAAAATCCGCGACTGGTGGGGAAGAAGCGGGGGAACTGGGGAGGCGGAAACGAACCGTCTCGTATCCGGGAAGATGGTAATCACTCATTTAACCACTGTCAACAAATTTTTCTTGCGTAGGCGTATTTGCAAGCCCACAATTTGAGACGTTTCATCGGACACAATGGTAAGCGGCTGGGAAACGACCCGTCAATTGGGACCAAGGACGGGCTTTGTCGCTAAGCCAGATGACGGACCTGTTCCCGGGCCTTATCTCTTTTGCCTTTGACGTTGAAGGCAACGGAACCGCGCGTGGATTCGCCGACAGAGAGTCTGGCCTGCAGGCGCACGCGTTGTGGGCGATTCTCAAGCGAGCCTCCGTGTGCAATACGCTTCAGGAGCACTTCGACGGCGCGAGAGCCGATCTCATAAGCCGGCTGCACAATCGAAGTAATGCCTGGACGAAAGAGCGGTTCGGAATTGAGTTCATCGAAGGTGACGAAGGCAAGATCATTCGGGGTGGTCAGACCCATCGCACATATGGTTCGAAGAGCGGCCAATCCGGTAACTCCGTTGGTAGCGAACAGAGCGGTGGGCCGGTCAGCGGGTCGAAGGAGCCCGCGCTGGCAGAGATTCGCCACTTCCTGCTCTTTGAAGCTTCCCTTCCAGATGAGCGAGTCGCGCACGGGAACGCCGCCTTTTTGGAGCGCGCGGCGATATCCGCGAAGTCGCTCCTGCTCGTTCTGCAGGTGCAGGGGCCCTGTAACGATGGCGATCTGGGAATGTCCCTTTTCCAGAAGATGAGAGACCGCCATCTCTGCGGCCTGCGAATCGTCTACACAGACGGAATCAACTCCCAGGCCTTCCGGAACGCGATCAACGCAGACCAGCGCCGGCCCATCCGCCGTGAGCGAGCCGTACGCCGATTCGATGTCTGCGACTTCTCCGGCTGCCACCAGGAGGATGCCCTCCACACGCTGCGCCCTCAGGAGGGCTAACATGCCAGCTTCGCGCGTGGGATCATTTTCAGAATCCAGCACGATCAGAAAAAATCCGGCCTTGCGCGCGGCCGATTCTGCGCCCCGAATCAATTTCGGGAAAAAGGGAACGGTAATATCCGGAACCACCATACCCAGGGTTTGAGTCCGGTTGGTCCTCAAGCTGCGAGCGATCAGATTAGGTTGGTAATTCAGAGCTTTAATTGCGGCAAAGACCTTTTTCCGGGATCGTTCACTCACGCCGGCCACACCGTTGATCACGTTGGAGACGGTGCCTGATGAAACACCGGCAAACTTCGCGAGCTCCTTTTGTGTAGGCGGCATAGCTTTCATCATGGCACGGAATTCAGTGATGGTGTGGCTTTGATTATAAGGAGGCATTGGCAGCGGGTCGAACGCAATGTGACTAGACCGCGGCGGCTAACTATCTTTTCCTCGATGGGGTTGCTGCGCGAGACTGGCAGCATAATGCCGCAGTGGTACAGCCGGAATAAGTTTTCTGCAGCCTGCAAAATTTCTCCAGGGAAGGGTATTGACAGAGGTCCAGCGCCCGGCATAGAGTGCAGTAGATGAGACGTCTCAATCCTTGAAATAGAGGAAATTACGCCACCAAATCCTGCACCCTGTTTGGAGGCTTGGGGAAGATAGGCTCAGCTTTATCTTGGAGATACATCTCATCCGAATCAGGCTTATTTCAGTACTTGAGGTTCGTCCCCGTGAAACGAAATCTAAACATCGGCCTCGTGGGATGTGGATTTATGGGCCGAACGCATAGCAACGCGTATCTCCAGGCTCCCCGCTTTTTTGAGCTTCCCTATCAGCCGATTCTTCGTGCGGCATGTGCGCGCACGGCGGAAGCTGCTTCGCAGTTTGCACAGAACTGGGGTTACGAATCAACAGAGACAGACTGGCGGAAGCTGGTGCAGCGCGAAGATATCGACTTAATTGATATCGCCAGCCCGAACGACACACATGCTGAGATTGCAGAGGCTGCGGCCCAGGCAGGCAAGATGGTGCTCTGCGAAAAGCCGCTTGGCCGCACTGCGGCTGAAGCCAGAAGCATGGTGAAAGCGGTAGAGTCAGCCGGTACGCCTAACATGGTCTGGTATAACTACCGGCGCGTACCTGCGCTCGTGCTTCTGCGTCAGTTGCTGGACGAGGGACATTTCGGCCGAATCTTTCACTATCGTTCGCAATTTCTTCAGGACTGGACCATCTCCCAGGATTTGCCGCAAGGGGGAGCTGGTCTTTGGCGCCTGGATGCCAAGGTGGCGGGAAGTGGAGTTACGGGCGATCTGCTGGCACACAACATCGACATGGCGCAATGGCTGAATGGGCCAATCTGCGAGGTCTCTGCCACCACGGAGACTTTTATCAAAGAGCGCAAGCATAATCTTACCGGTAAGGTGGAACCGGTCGGAATCGATGACGCCAGCATGTTTCTTTGCCGTTTCCAGAACGGCTCGCTCGCTTGTTTTGAAGCGACCCGATATGCACGGGGCCACAAGGCTCTTTTCACGGTTGAGATCAATGGGGAAGAAGCTTCCGGTTCGTGGGATCTGCACGACCTTCATCGCTTGAGCTTTTTTGACCATCATGACGAAGGTCGCTTGCGGGGCTGGCGAAGCATTCACGTTACCGACTCGGACCACCCCTACATGAAGAATTGGTGGGTGCCGGGGTTGCAGATTGGATATGAGCATACCTTCATTCATCAATTCGCGGACTTTGTGCGTTCGCTTGAAAGCGGTCAGGCCGCTTCGCCGACCTTTCGCGACGCCTTGGCCACGGATTGTGTAACTGACGCTGTGCTGCGGTCAGCCAAGAGCCGTCAATGGGAGAAAGTCAGTTTCGATTAGGTTCCAGGAGCCATCCTTAGGAGAGATCACGATGCAGGTTGAGAAATCAGTGAGACGAGTAGGTTTAATCGGAGCCTTGTCTGCTATGGGGGCTCTCGCTGTTGTGTTTCTGTGCGCAGGCGGTCCAGCAACTGGACAACAGACGCAGAATCCCCCTGCCGCCAGGCACGGGGGTTTTCCGGGGTTTTCGCAACCTGACCCCATCGACTTTAACGACCACACCGGCTGGACACAGATCTTTAATGGAAAGAATCTGGATGGCTGGGACGGGGCTCCGGACATTTGGCATGTGGAAGACGGAGCCATCGTGGGAGAATCTACGCCCGAGCATCCTTCCGGCACCACTAACATCATTTGGCGCGGCGGTGAGCCGGCCAACTTCGAGCTGAAGCTGGAAATGAAGCTGGAAGGCGAGGGCGCCAATGGGGGAATTCAATATCGCAGCGACAACGTCACGGCTCCCATGGAAATGGACCCTCAGCGCCTGGCCCATCTGACCGATGAGCAACGGCAGAGGGTGCAGGCGATGATGGCCCTCTCTCACAAATACGCGAAGTGGGGCATGAGGGGCTATCAGGCTGATTTTGATTACGGCGATCGCTTCACGGGACAGCTTTACGAGCAAGGAACCGGACGGGGCATCGTTGCCTGGCGAGGCCAGATGGTGGAAACGAACCAGGGCCAAAAGCCGCGCCTCCTGGCGTCGCTTGGAACATCAGATGACTTGAAGGCCTATATCAAGCCGGGCGAATGGAATGAGTACGAGGTTATCGCCGACGGCAACACCATGATCCACATCATCAATGGCCACGTGATGGCGATTCTGGTGGACAACGATCCAACCTACAGCCGGACCAAGGGTCTGATTGGGTTCGAGATCGAGGGACCGGGAAATGTGAAGGTCCTGCAGAAAGATGTTTGGCTGAAAGAGCTTCCCTAGATTCATGGTGACGTGCCTCCTTTGTGCTGTTCTTCCACAAAGGAGGCACACCAAAAAACAGTTCGGCTGATGAAGCGAATGGTAGCGCCGGCGCGGCGGTTTTGCTAATACTATACTTGCAGGCTTAATGAACGATTGAAATGGAGAATGTTTCACATGAGCATCACCACCCCGCCCGGCTTGGTTGAGCCCCGCTTGGATATAAATACATATATGCGACCGTTTTTTAGAAAAGGCGCTCTGCGTCTATTTACTTTCGCTCTGGTATGCGCAAGCGTAGTCAAATCCCAAACTGTAGTGGGCCATGCGGCCACCAGAACGGGGGAGGCGGAAAGCCCCGCCGCCCAGCGCGGCTCTTTGATCTTTCATCATCGCTGCACGACCTGCCATAACAAGCAGCCCGATGACATGTCGCCGTTCGGTCCGCCGAATCTCTACCAGGTCTTCCGGCACAAGACGATCTCCGCCGCGCAGGCCACGCAGATCATCCACCACGGCAAG
The DNA here is from genome assembly GCA_963725975.1 of uncultured Acidobacteriaceae bacterium. Classification (GTDB taxonomy): domain Bacteria; phylum Acidobacteriota; class Terriglobia; order Terriglobales; family Acidobacteriaceae; genus Telmatobacter. The sequence continues at coordinate 203,209 of CAVSBA010000008.1, forward strand.
GGACCGATGCCCGCCTTCGGCACGTCGATCACGAATACTCAGATAAGGGATGTGATCGCATATCTATCAACCCACTAAGCAATCCTTGCGCCGTTCCTGATCTGTATTCTGGCAAGAGCAGCGGGATGGGCTGGTTCCCTGCCCGGAATCGACTGCCCCAAATGGAAGGCGTAATTCCTGCAGCTCTGAAGGCGGCTCGAAGGATGCCCATTCATAGATGAAGAAGGCATTGCGCATTGCGCTATTTCTTGTGGCGCTTCCCGTGTTTGCACAAAATAACACTGGGGAACTGCGCCTGACCGTCACCGATCCCTCCGGTCACGGGGTCCGGTCTCAAGTCCAGCTCATCAGCGAAGCCAATGAGTATCGCCATACATTCACAACCGACAATCAGGGCAAACTCGATGTCAGGCGGTTGCCCTATGGCATCTATCAACTGGTAGCCGAGTCGCCGGCATTGGCCCCGTTCTCCGAATCCCTGGTCATACGCTCGGCCCTTCCCATCAAACGGAGGATCCAGCTCGAAGTGCCGCAAGTTTCCCAGTCGGTGACGGTCCATGCGACCCACACAGTGATTGACCCTTATCGCGCGGGGTCTGTGAATGAGATGGGGTTGCAAACAATTCAGAATCGCGTGACCGGGCTGCCCGGCCGCTCCATGCAGGACCTGGTGAACTCAGAACCGGGCTGGCTGTACGAGGGCGATGCGGTTCTTCATCCTCGCGGATCGGAGTATCAGACGCAATTTGTGATTGACGGCATACCGCTCACGGACAATCGTTCCCCCGGTTTTGGTCCCGAGATCGAAGCCGATGACGTGCAGTCCATGAGCGTCTATACCGCGGGGATTCCCGCCGAGTACGGCCGCAAGCTAGGCGGCGTGGTGGTCGTGAATACTCTCACCAATGAAGAGCCGGGCTTTCATGGTCATTTCACTCTTTTGGGAGGTAGCTATGACACCGGAGGCATCGAGACCCAGGACCAATACACCTGGAAGGAGAATACGCTTGGCCTGAGCGGCTCCGGGAACATGACGGACCATTATCTGAATCCGGTGGTCCCGGAGAACTACACCAACAACGGCACCGCGGGCAGCTTTTCGCTGAGTTATGAGCGCCAGTTCACGCCCAAAGATCATCTCACGCTGATGACCAGCCACGAACTCGCGCGTTATGCAGTCCCCAACGAATATGTGCAGCAGAGTGGCGCCTATCTGCCGAATGCCGACAACACCACCGGCTGTCCGCCGGTTCCGGCCGGCCAGGAGCCGAGCGATTGTGTGTATATTCCCGGGGGCCAGCTGCAAACCGGCGACAACTTTGAAACCATGGGGATTGCCTCCTACGAGCACATTTTTTCCTCCAGTGCCCTGGGCGCACTGCGAGGAATGGCCCGCGAGAACTCCAACGATTTTTATTCCAACCCGGCCTCCTGGCCCGTCATCGCCACGCAGCACAACGGCTTCAAAGAAATCTATTTCAATGGCACCGTTTCCATCGATCGTCACAATCAGGAGTGGAAAGCGGGCGTTGAGGCCGACGCCAAATTCCTGAATGAAAATTTCAACGATCTGGTGCCCGATTGCGCCGACCCCTCAGACCCGCAATGCCCCATCAACCTGGGAATCTTAGACGCCGGTGCAACAAGCTTCGCCTTTACCGGCAGCCGTCCGGATCTGGAACAAGCGGCCTATGTTCAGGACGCGATCGAACTCCGCCACTGGGCGATTGATGCGGGGCTGCGCTGGGACCATTACCAGCTGCTGGTGAACCAGAATGCCGTAAGCCCACGTCTCGCCATCTCGCGTTACTTTCCCTCCACTGGGTTCAAGGTGCACGTTTCCTATGACCGGATCTTCCAGACGCCTTCGTTCGAAAACATCCTGCTGTCCAGTTCCCCGGTTGCGGAGGCTCTCGATACCAGCGTTGCCGCAGTGCAGCTGCCGGTTGAGCCTTCTCACGGAAACTATTATGAGTTGGGAACCACCAAAGGATTTTTTGGCAAGCTGCGGCTGGATGCGAATATGTTCCGCCGCGATGTGAATAACTACGCCGATGATTCTCAGGTCCTGAGTACGGGGATCAGTTTCCCCATCGCATTCAGGAAAGCTGCCATTTACGGGGCGGAAGGCAAGTTTCAAGTTCTGCAGTGGGGAAAGTTCTCAGGAGTCGCCAGTTACTCATATATTGTGGGGAATGCATGGTACCCGGTAACTGGTGGCCTGTTTCTTGGCGACGATGCAGCCAGCGCGACAACCCAACTAACGGGGCATTTCCCCGACTCGCAGGACCAGCGCAATACCATGCGGGCCCGTATTCGCTATCAGGTAACGCCGCGAATCTGGTTCGCTGTGGGAAGCAATTACAACAGCGGCCTGCCATTTCAGCCCGATTTAACACCGCAGCAATATGCAACGGAATACGGCCAGGTGGTGATCGATCACCTTAATTTCAATCGCGGCCGCATTAGTCCTTACTTCACGCAAGACGCTTCGGTGAGCGCCGATCTCTATCACTACAAAAAGGTTCTGGTGCGGTTGCAGGCCGACGGGCAGAACCTGAGCAACACGCTTGAAGTAATTGACTTCGGGGGCCTGTTCTCCGGCAACGCCATCGGGCCATCGAGAAGCGCGATGCTGCGTCTGTCTACTTCTTTCTAATGCAGCAAAGGAAGCTGTTGGCCGCATTGATGTCTCGGCGGCTGCTCGACCCCACATGCTTAGGCGATCGATTAGAAGTCCAAGTGATCTACGTTGCTGCGGTCAATGCGAAAGGGCTTGCCCAAAATGATCTCGCTGCCTTGGACGCGCAGGTTTCCGAGCCGCCCAACGTGCACCGTCGTTGCCCCGGCAGGAATCTTGCCTTCCGCCTTCAGCGTTGCGGCGTAGACCGTCAGATAGCCCAGGTCGCGTGTGTTCCACAGGTAAATTGCCTGCACCACTCCGCTGTGGATATACGGCTTGCAGATCGATGGGAGGGACGTTCCGATGACCTTCACATCCTTGCGGCCGGCCTGCTGTACCGCTTCGGCCACACCCGGCACGGCGGGAGCCGAAAGCGCGATCACTAGCCGCACCCGCGGGTATGCGGTCAAAATCACCTGGGTTGCATTGAAGGCCTTGTCGCGGTCATCGTCGCTCGGCTGGACGGTGACCAAATGCAGCTGGGGATGGGCGCTGGCCACGCGCGCCTGGATGTACTCGATCCATTCATTCTGGTTCTCCGCGCTTAGCGGCCCGGTGACGATGGCAAAATCGCCTCCGCGCGGCAACAGGCGCGCAGCTTCGTCGGTAAGCGCATCCGCTATGCCCTGCGGCGTGGCCTGATTCAGGAAGTAATCACGAGCATCCGGCTCCGCGTCCGAATCCCAGGTCAGCACCGGAATCCCGTGCGCTCGCGCTTTTCGCAGGACTGTCGAGATACTGCCCTTGTTGGAAACCGCAACAACCATAGCGCTCACACCGCGCGTAATCCAGTTCTCCGCCAACTCATTCTGTAGGGATGCATCTACGCTTGTGGGTCCGTCCCAGATCAGGTTGACCCCCAATTCCCTGGCTGCCTCCTCTGCACCCGCGCGCGCGCTGATGAAGTACGGATCGCCTTTCGCCTTGGGCATCACTGCGATGGTGAGCCGGTGACCAGCAACGCGGCCGTGGGTCGACAGAGCCACCGATGCCGCGATGGCCAGCACGGCCACAGCGCCCGCCACGACGGCTGCTTTGCTCATGATGCCGTGGCCTGCCGCAACACTGCGCAGCGAACGTACCCGGAGCGAATGTAACCGGTCCGTGCTCACGATCAGCAGCAACAGGCCGCCCACCAGGACTCCGTACATCTCAGTGGGCAATGCCATCAGGTGCATTCCGTTCTGCAGCACCGATAGAAAGAGCAACCCCAGCAAGGATCCGAACAAGGTGCCCCGGCCTCCAAACACTGAGGTGCCGCCCAGCACAGCCACTCCAATTGCCTGCAGCTCGTATCCCGTGCCCAGGTCGCTCTTTGCCAGCCCCAGGTGGGCCACATAAATGACCGCCGCCAGCGCTGACACGACTCCGGCCAGCACATACAAAAGAGCCAGCGTTCGACCCACCGGTATACCCGCGTAACGCGCGCCCTCGGTGTTAAAGCCAATCGCATAGAGCGTCCGTCCCAGTACGGACCGGTGCAGCAACACCCAGTAGGCCGCCACCACCCCCACGAACAGGACCAGTTGCACCGGTACCACGCGCGCCAGATATCCCTGCCCCAACCACAGAAAACCTTGCGCGAAGCCGGTAAAGCTCACCGCACCGTGCGTCACGCCCTCGGCGATTCCCCGATACAACGAATACGTGCCCAGGGTCACGATCAGCGGGGGCAACCGCATCCCTGCAATCAGCGCCGCGTTCAGAGCGCCGGCCGCCAGCCCAATCCCCAGCGCAACTACCACCGCCAGCCCGGGCGACACGTGCTGCGCGGTTACCCCAAAGAGCACCGCGGTCATGCCAACCGTCGACCCCACCGACAAATCAATTCCGCCGGTGATCAAAATGGGGGTCATGGCCGTTGACAGCAGACCCAGTTCCACCGAAAACCGCAGCACCTCAAAGAAATTGCCCCATGTAGCGAACGCCGGCGCGCTGGCTGCGAAAACGACACACTCCACCGCGACTGCTGCCAGCAGCGCTATCTCGTTCATGGAAAGTCTGAATTTCGGCAGGCTGCTAACCGGCAAGCGCCACCTCCGCCACGCGCCGGCGGCGCCACTCGCTCAGCGCGCTGGCGCTTACGGCCACCAGTATGATGGCGCCTTGCAGAGCCTTCTCCCAATAGGCACTCGCGCCGAAAAAGGTGAGCGCCGGCCCGACGATGCCCAGCAGAACCACCCCCAGTACGGTGCCCACCACTGTACCCGAACCGCCGGTGATGGCCGCTCCGCCCACCGCCACGGCGGCAATTACCTTCATCTCCATGCCCAGGCCGCTGTTGGAAGGAACCTCGTTAAACCGCACCGCGTTCAGTGTCGCTGCCAGTCCGGTCAACGCGCCCATGAGTGTAAATACGCAGAAGACCACCCGCTGCGTGTGCAATCCCATCTGCCGCGCCGCCTCAGCGTTTGACCCGGTGGCAAACACTGCGCGACCTACCCGCAGATATCGCAGCCCCAGCCCAAACCCTACCGTCATCAGGATGGTGAGGGCCATTACGGCCAGCGTGTACTCTGACTCTCCCATGCCAAAGCGCAGAAACCCGGACGGCAGGTTCTCCACCCAGGCTCCCTGCGTCTGCCAGCGCAGCCCGTCACGAAGAGCGACCATGGTGGCCAGCGTCACCACGATCGAAGGCAGCCGCAGATAGGCCGTCAGCGCCCCGTTCAGCGCACCGCAGGCCGACCCAACCACACACGCCACGGCCAGATAAACCACCTGCGGCGCACCCGCCCGCGCGGTAATGCCGGCCAGCACGCTGCACACCGCAAAGACGGAGCCCACCGAAATGTCGATCTCCCCTGTAACGATCACCAGCATCATGCCCAGCGACATCAGCATCACCGGCATATTTGCCAGGAACAGATCCAGAAGATTGTCCGCTGCGAAAAAGCCATGGGTGTAGACGGCAAGCAGCAACAGAATCGTCAGGTTCACCAAGGCAATCGCGATTTCACGCGTATGTTCCCTCACGCCCGCGCCACCCCCGCGCCATGCCCAAACGCCATCGCCATTAACCGCTCCTGGGTAAGCTCACTGCGCACCAATACCCCGGCGATGCGTCCCTGATGAAAGACCGCTACGCGATCGCTCATGCCCATGACCTCAGGCAGTTCGCTGCTGATGAGCACCACCGCCATGCCCTGCTCAGCCAGTTGCATCACCAGCTCATGAATCTCCGCTTTGGAGCCAACGTCCACACCCTGTGTGGGTTCGTCGAGAATCATCACCCGGGGCTTGGTGGCCAGCCATCTTGCCAGCGCCACTTTCTGCTGATTTCCGCCCGATAGATCGCCTGCCGCCGCCCACACATCCGGCGTCTTGATGCGCAGCCGCTCCCGGTAATGGTTGGCCAACCGCATCTCTTTTACCCGATCCAGCAGCCCGGCTCGCGAGACGTCCTTCAAATCGGCCAGCGTCACGTTTTCCGCAACCGTCATCTGCAGCACCAGGCCGTGCTGCCTTCGGTCCTCAGGCAGGTATGCAATTCCTGCTGCGATGGCCTCGGAGGGCGACCGCAATCGCACTCGCAGCCCGTCGACCAGCACCTCGGCATCGACCGGCGTAAGTCCAAAGATGGTCCTTGCCAGCTCTGTCCGTCCGCTGCCGACCAAGCCGGCAAAGCCCAGAATCTCGCCACTGCGAACCGTAAAACTGATGTCGCTCAGCCCTACGTCGAGGTTACTCAGGTGCCGAACCTCCAGCGCCACCTTCCCCATGGGCACCTCGCGCTTGGGGAATACCGAAGCAATCGATCGCCCTACCATGAGCTGAATCAGGTTCTCGCGATCGACTGCGGAGGCTTCGCACACCGCCACCGTTGCCCCGTCGCGAAGCACCGTAATGCGGTCTGCAATGGAGAGAATTTCGTCGATGCGATGAGAGATGTAGACGATGGCCACACCGCTCGCCCGCAGTTTCCGAATCAGGCTGAAGAGACTTTCTACCTCGCGCTCGCTCAGCAGCGCGGTTGGCTCATCCATCAGTAGAATTTTCGCCTCGGCGCCCACCGCCTTGGCAATCTCAACCATCTGTTGCTCGGCCATGCTCAGCGTGCGCGCCCGCCGCGCCGAGCTCAGCGTACATCCGATCGTCGCCAGCAGCTCTTTTGCCTGGCGGTAGCGCTCTTTCCAATTCACGATATGCCCGTGCCGGCCCTGCTCCAGCGCCAGCGCGATATTCTCAGCCACCGACAGGTCCGGGAAGATCTGGGGCTGCTGGTAGATCGCCGCTACCCCCAGCTTTCTGGCCAGATTGGGATCGTGCGTGTGAATGGTCTCGCCGAACAGCTTCAGCTCTCCACCATCGGGCTTCGTCGCTCCCGCAATGATTCGGGTCAGGGTGCTCTTCCCTGCACCGTTTTCGCCCACCAGCGCATGCACCTCGCCGCGCCGCAGCTCCAGGCTGCCGTTGCGCAGCGCCTGCACACCGGCAAAGCTCTTGGTTAAGGCAGTGGCGCGCAAAACTTCTTCCTCAGCGGGTCGCGACATGCTCACAACATCCTAGCAGGTGATTGATTTAGGCCGGCGGCGAAGTGGAAGGCAGCTCGTTCAAAGATCCGAATTCACGTCCTATGCGTCGACGAATGCTGAATTTTCTGCCAGGACGCGCGCCTTGCGCGCCGCATAACAGCTCACGCGATATCCATTGGACGAACCGGCTGAATAAATGCTTGGATGCTACAATCAATGAGGTGTACGGCGGCTATAGTTCAGCGGCAGAACGCCTGACTGTGGCTCAGGATGTCGTGGGTTCGATCCCCACTAGCCGCCCCATATTAAAATCAATAAGTTAGCCACCCCCCTCCAACGCGCAATAGCGTGCAATGGCGTCAAGATTTCCCCAAGCATCCAAGGATAATTTGCATGGCGTTGCAACTCTACCGCCGCCACCGCAAGGAGTGTGAAGGCGGGTACGCCTAGGACTCCAGAAGCGGACAATTCGAAGAGGGCGCCGGGGATGGAAACGGTGCGCCTGTCTGATCACGCATCCGGGACAGTCGGAGGCAAGTTCAAGCGCCGCTCATCTGAAAAATGGAAATGGGAATACGCGACTGCGATCGCGGCGGCCTGGAAATCAGCAGGCACCTGCGAGTCTGAATCGAGCGCGCCATCCGATTCGCAAGCATCGGACGCCAGCTTTCCCTCCCCAGAACGTCCAACAGCAAGTGAGCCACCGCATGCGCCGATCGCTCAGCCGTGGCGGCCGACGGTTGTCGAGGCGACAAAGGCCTATCTTTCCAAATGCGAGAAGCGCGAAATCTCCTGGGTGTCAATCGTCCACAGCGTACAACTCCGACTGCCGCCCTGGCAGAGCCAGGGCTTTCTCGATGGGACCACAACCGGTCTCATAAAGGCCAATACTCTTCGCTTTGGAGGTATGGGACCCAACAACGAGGCGGGTCCCACGCGGCGGGCGAGTTGACGACGTTGGTTTATGAGACCGGCTCTGGAGTTACGCGAACCGCCTTCAAGTACTGTTAGAGCCAGCCTTAGCGCGAGTAGGCCTCTATCCTCACAGGACCAATTAGCCCCGAGGACATCAACTCATTCGGAGCGTTGGTCCTCTCGGAACTATAGTTCAGGTTGTCACCCTTAGCTGATAGAGCATTGAAAAGTGTGTTGACCACTGTGATCTGAAGCACGTTATTACCGGAGTGCAATAGCTGAGTCACGTCTGTCCTGTAGGGCCGCAGGAGCAGGGCTGGCAGCGCCTTATCATTCACGGAAATCTCTGCAACATTGCCCACGTCTCCGAGATCCAACACAATTCGACGATCGGGACCGACGAAGTTGTCTGGCACTTCCACCGTAGTAGTGTACTGTCCGCGTCCTGAGAAATTCTTAAGTTGATCGTTCAGCGTCCAGTCGGTCAGGTTCTGTAGTTCCATATCGACTGTTTCCGGTTGGCTGCCAGGGCCAATCCCTATGCCATGGAATTTCCAGCCGTTCTGCCCCACAACGATCTGTGTGGCCGTCTCGGTGGGAGCAGACATATCGATCGGATCTCCCGCGGGCGTCCCGTCGGGATCGAAGACTAGAAGAACCGATCCGTATGGATCGACGTGAAGCGGTAACCGAATATCCGCTTCTTTCCTCTCAAACTGGGCGAGTGGCCGTATAGTTCCCGTCCACGGGTCCCAGATTTCCGGCGTGCCGGTTGCTGCGCTATCAATCATGACCTGTTTAGCTGCATCGTCAGGATTGCGTAGAAAGAAGATATCCAGCTTGCCGATGCGTTTTTCAATGAATGGCAATGACTCTCCCTCGAAGTGCAAATTCGGCTTGAGATAACTTTCAAGAACCTTTACAGCGACGGTTGCATTCGAGGTTTCACTGACGCCATTCGCGCTCAGCAAGCTCTTAGGTAGACTGGGACCACTATTGGTTGGCAACTGGCCGCCCACAACCTCAGGTTCCTCCTTCGGAGCATCGCCAATAAACACAATATGGAGTCCCTGGCGGGCGAATTCAAGCAGCTGATCTGCAAGTTTGGTAGAGATTTCCTTTTGTTGCGGAATGACCAAGGCCCCGTATGCATGCCCGCCAGGCGAAATCAATTGGCTATCCACAACCTTCGAAATCATTAACGTATAGGTATCGATGTGGTCGAAGTTATATCCGGCAGCCATGAGGCGCGTATCGATCTCCGGTTCTGGCGGCGATGGGACGATAGCATCATAGGCAAGCGTGCTGCGGTAGAGAGCCACAGGCGCGACCGTCGTTCCAGTTTGCGAAAGATATTGGAGACGGGTAATGTACTGGTTTATGCGGGGGAAATAAGGCCAGAATGGATTGGTTTGATTCACATCGGAGGAAAATGCGCCTCCGTTCTCATGAAACGGCGTCCAACCGGGATAGGGACGGTCCATATATGTGTAGGGAAACCCGTGATAAATAATTTCATTGATCCCCGCAGTCAGCAGCTCATCAGCAAAACGCTTGATCTTTTCGGGCGTCGTTTGATAAAGCTTTCCGTACCAGACAAAGCTCTCGCTCCCTACAATCTTCCGCCCATACAAGTCAGCACCTGATGAGGCCATCTTGAGGAAGTCATAGCGCCCATTGTCATAAAGGTCTTCCGTTTCTGGTATGTTGGCTGCACCGTAGACTCGAAGCAGGTCGGTCGGCGATCCATGTGCCTGCACCCGTGAAAGCAAATTGTTTTTTGCGGCCCACTGGTTGAAGGGCGAATAAAGGCTCGCAATCATGACATCGGAGACGGTCTGCCAATAGTCGCTCCGTACGCGATCGCCGATTCCCTTGATGTCGTAGAGCGGTAGCCGAGCGGATGTAGCGCTGTATGGCACCCCAAGCCCCGGAACCTTGAGTATGGGTAGATAGGGAGTGAGATCGTAGCCTCTTAGTTTTCTGAACTGTTCGAGGAAATCATCGTTCCAATACAGGTTAGCCTGGACTTCCAAGCTGTCACAGAATATTGCCCGCAGGCCTTTACCAAAATATTGGCCGTCGTACTGTCGGGCCGTATCACCAACATGCTCCGCATACACATCAAATGCTTGCGCGCTCATGTGGTCCAGAACGAATTGAGGCCCTGCTCCGGCCCCGCCAACGACTCGCCCTCCGGTGGGCATTTCTTTGAATGCGAACACTTGCCAGGTGCCTTTGGGGACGACCCAGTCCAGTGTGCCGTCAGGCGTCATGTGGTCTGTCAGCACGACTGACGAGCTGGGTTCCAACTGACCCGTTTCCTTTACTTCCGGTGCTTGGTCCGGGCCCTGGTTTGGAAAATACCGTACGTCGTTTCCGCGAATGGCAACAACTGCCACCAACTTTTCTCTCTGTTTGAAGCGCTCCAGCCAGCCCTGCGGCAACTTTGCATCGTTGCTGATGCTGGTGTCCAAAAGGGGCATCTGGATCGCCCCATGAAAATGGGCTGGGCCATAAATTGTCTGATGGGCCGATAGTAACTCAACGGACGCCAGTTCCGGGGTGATTCCCGCGCCGCCGAACGGCCAGCCCGAGCCGAAAGTATAGTCGAGCCACATTCCACGGGAGCTGGCTTCCTTGAGGGCGGCCCCCAGGTGGGCGAAGAATTCCGGAGACAGATAGCTGTTGACGCGCGCACGGTCTGCTTCTGACATATCGGGGTTGAGCCCAATAACAAATGGCTGGACTTCTGCTCCGCCAATATTGGCCCCGTCAAGAAGCTGGATCTCATGCCGCAGCTCTTCGTCTTTTACATCCCCACCCGGCCACCACCAGCGCACCATCGGACGGTAGGCCTTGGCGGGCGTCTGAAACTGCTGCGCGACGGTGCCAACATTCTGGGCGTGGAGTTGAAGGCATCCAGCTAAGCAAAGCACAATTGGTGCAATTGCCTTTAATAAGCTTTTCATTTTCGAGATCCGATCACAGCTCTTCATCAGAATGCCTCTTTGCAGAATTCGGGACCGCTCCGAAGACACCACTTAAGTTGCGTGGGAGTACGGATCACCATCGCGAGAGCAGATCCATTGAAGGTGATCACCGAAGGCATTCGGCGCGCACGGCGACTCCCTAGCAATCCGGATGGAACGTAAATGCTGGAATGATACTCCGACAAGGGAAATTGTTCCAAGACCCGGTGATTGCGGAAACCGCACTGTATCTACTCAGGCATGTGGGAGAATCAATGCACGTCCGGATGCGAGAATACGAGCCTGGGTTCGAGCCGTCACGCTTTCCTTTCGCAGAGCGGGGGTCGACGGAGTTCTGAGAAATGATCTGTGAGCGGCAGCGAAACAGATGGTGAAGGCCTCATGATTCGGAATTATTGGAGAAGGATAAGACGCACGGAATTGAGATATCGTGTCTTGCCCGACGGACCTCGCTGCTTATTGGCAACTGGCTCTGCGTACTTTGTACCGTCTTTCCTCTAATTCGAGGCTTGACAGCCTGTTGCGATATCCGCAATCTAGCAATTGTGTGTTTACCAATGACAGGCTCGCAGAAAATCGGCTCACACATCACGGGCCGGCGTGGCCTCGAACCCTCTTCTACGCATGGTCAGTCCATTAGAGGAAAGGCCATGCAGTTGGCGAACTCGTCCTGAAAGGCGGGATCGGCGGCGAGGCTGACGTGCTCAATGGGCGGGAGCGGCGGTTCCGCGGCGGCGAGTAAGAGGAGCTTTGCGCCGCGAAGTGCTGCATTGCCAGCCGCGTGGATAAGGGCGCGAGGCGCTTGGATGAGGCCGATGCGAATGGCGGATTCTATTTGCACGTAGTTGCCGAATGCGCCTGCGAGCTGAATGGAATTGAGCTCTGCTGCAGCTGCTCCGTGGCGATTGAGTAGCAAACGGAAACCGGCGGCGATGGCAGCCTTGGCCAACTGGAGTTCGCGAATATCGGATTGATAGAGGACGACGGGAAGGTTGACGGGAAAGACCTTGGAACCGTCGGCCAGCCGGCCCGAGGCACGAATGGCGCCGCTGCGAAGACCGGCGGCTACGGCGTCAACGAGGCCGCTGCCACAGATGCCGCGCGGCGCGACATCGCCAATAACGGTGGCGCGCAGAGTGCCGGCATGGATAGAGACATAGGCCACAGCCCCCGTGACAGCGCGCATGCCCATGCGGATGGCGCCGGCCTCGAATGCAGGGCCGGCAGCCGTGGATGCACAGAGAATGCCGGCGCGATTTCCGATGGCGATCTCGCCGTTCGTGCCAAGGTCGATAAGCGCGGCGAGGCCGTCGCTAGACGCGATGCCGCTGGCGACGATTCCGGCCAGAATATCGGAGCCGACAAAGCCGCCGAGGCAGCGCGCGAAACGGATCGTACAACCATCGGGGAGGTCCCAGCCGAGCTCACCTGCCCTGAATCGTTGCTCTCCGAAATGCGGCGATGCGAAAGGCACATGGGCCAGCGGTTCGACGCTGAGCGCGGAAAACAAGTGGTGCATGACGGTATTGCCCACCAGGAGAACTTCCGCAACCTGCGATTGGCGGCTGCCCGCGAGGCGCGCCACGAGCTGGCCGATGGTGGTGCGCACGCACGTGGTGAGGTCCTCGCCGTTGAGCGAGGAGAGGATGCGGCTCATGACGTCTGAGCCGGATGCAGTCTGCGGATTGAGCGCGGTTTCGACGCCGAGAACGCTGCCCGAGGCAAGATCGACTATCTGGGCGGCAATGGTCGTGGTGCCGAGGTCGACAGCAATGCCAAGGCCGTGCCGTGGCTTCACTATTTCGGGTTTGGCAGGGGCAGACGCAGCGCTGCCATCGGCCAGAATCTCCATGCGCCACTGGCCACACTCGACGACCAGCGGCTGTTGCACTTTTGCCTGGCAGGCGAGCCGCCATCCGGCGCCCAGTTGGTCCGGGGTAAAGGCGGAGCGGTCAGCGTCACTAATCGGCAACGACCCCGAAAGCACGCGCACGCCGCATCCTCCGCACTCGCCCATGCCGCCGCAGGGGAACTCGACGCCATGCGCGGCCAGCCCGGCAATCATTGAGGAGCCGCGAACCACGTCGAATTCGGCCGCTAGCGGTTCGAGCCGGACCCGTACGTGGTCCGGGTTCATGCGATCAGTGCTCATACTGCTTCCACAATTCCCTCGTCCAGAGTTGCGCGTAACCGGGCTCCGGGTGGAATGGTAAGAAAATCAGCGTCGTCCCACGGGCCATTGACGAGGCGCTCCATCAGTGAGAGCGAACCCTGGACTTCTTCGAAAACCCAGCCCTCCTTTTGAGCCTCAGCCTTTGCTTTGGCGCGACAGTCCTGGTCAGACGCTACGCCGGTCGAGATATAGGTAAGGCCGGAATAGTGGCGGCGGAAGGCGTTGAACTGCTCGAAGAGATAGTTGCCGTTTTCGTCACCGTATTGTGCGACCAGATCTTCGCGGCTGCGGTTCTCGCCGAGAGCATTTCTGGTCTGGGGCCACGCCGGCTGGAGCAGTTGGCCAGATGACTGAAATTCAATCCATCCGGGCGAGCGATAGTAGACGCCGGAATGCCCGGCGAAGTAATCGGCGTAGCGATGGCGATCGCCCATGAGCAATGCGATGCAATCGTGGGCGCGCGGGAGGATGAGCCGCGTGCGGCGCGCCTGCAAGCCTTCGGTTCCGCGGCCGCAGAGAGCGTAGCCAAGAAGGATGGCATCGTAGTTGTCGACGTCAGCGGCATCGATGCGCTCCTGTAAGTGGGGACGCATGGCGATGCCAAACGAGTGCAGACCCATGGTGATGAGGTCGAGATCGACGGTATGCGGCGAGCGTGCGAGGATATGCTCGAACTCGCGGGTGAAGACCTGACAGGCGATGATTTTAAGGCGCATTGGAAGGCTTTCAGGTCGTACTCTCAAGAATGAGTGCCCAGCATGAACTACAAGCCGTAGCTTGTCTTATCGTAGAGGCTCCCGTACTGCTCCTCAAGAGCGGCCACGAGCGCCGCCTCTTCCGCGGGCAACTCATCCAGCGCGGTTTCAATTCGAGCCAGCCACTGCAGCTCCTTGCGGGAGAGATGCAATTGCTGCACGGCAACCCCATGCTTGAGAATCTCCACAGCCGCACGGCCTGCGGCGATGGTTTTCCGGTAGGGAGTGTACTCGCCTACAATGGCGCTGGCAATGCGGATGGTCGCGGAGGCCGATAGTACAGCAGCCTGTGGGCTGAGCCACTCGTCGGAGGCGGTCATCCAATCTCTAAGCTTGAGCGCGCCGCCCTGGCTCGCCGCAGCGTTCATCAGCCGGCAATCGTAGGCCAGCAATTCAGTAAACGCCTCTGGCGCGCTACCTGAAAGCAAACGCACATTCTGCACTGACTCATTGCTCCACAGGTCGCACATGGCCGCCGCAATGTTGCCCACAGGGCTGAAGTGTGCGCAACTGGCTGACTTTCCTTCCATCGAAATGGGTCGGCCGGTAATGGCTTTGATGACCGGCCCCTCATACGCGCAATCTTTCGATGGCCCTTGCGCGCCCTGCTCGAACGCCACCATGCTACGCACCGCACTCATGGCGCGCACCACGGCGGCGAGCACCTCCGGCAGCATCTTCTGGTGTGCGAGTTGCATGGCGGTGTTGGCGAATCCGCAGGCAGAGTCGGCGCCGGGAACCACGCCCGGGTGTGCCGAGCAGATGGAGACAATTTGGCCCCAAAGCCAAGCCATGTCGCGCGGAGCGAGAACGCCGAGCGCGAGGACGATACCGGCGAAATCGCCATACATGAGCGCCTGGTCGTGCACCTCTTTGCCGCCTACTGATTCGATGGAAAGAATGTCGGCGCCGGCCTCGGCGCAAAGCTCCAGCGAACGGCAAAGCCGCTGCCAAGGTTCGCCGCTCCGCATGAGGGGCGGCTTAACCTGATCGCGAATGTCGGTTGGCGTGACGCGTAGCGCACAGGGCAAATGGTGTTTCTCGTGGCAGGTGAGAAGATGACGCTTGAGGATCGCGGTGATCTCCGCACCCCACTCCGGCCGGTCGGTCATGGCGGGGAGCAGCTCAAATTCGAGGACGATTCCCGGCACGGAGAGCGAGACGGCGCGGCGCAGAATCTGGGTGGCCATCTCTTCATAGTGGGCCTTGATTTCAGCCCAGGTGTCGTCGCCGATGGTGATGGGAGGAAGGGTGAAATTGACTTCAGGGAAGACGGTACCGGCGCCAACGGCGAGACCGAGACCGCATTGCAGCGGCAAGGGGCTGGTGCCATAAACCAGTCCGTCAGGGTCGGTGATTGCAAGGGTTGAGTACCGCCTCGTTCCCGTCATCACGGCTGCTTTCTCCCCGTGAAGGGACTATTGCTGAAGAAGCCTGGATCGGCGCATAGCATCGGGACCAGATGCTGCTGCCATGGCCCGCAAGTCAAGCGGCGATAGTTACCGCCATCATTGCATCCACCTTTTTCTGAATCGCGTCGCGCGCTTCGGGCACGAAGAGAACGTCGCACTCCGAACCGAGAATGAATGAATGGCCGACGGCCTTCATGTTTGCGAGTAATTCATCGGTGCGGCGCACCACCTCTTCCAACGGCATGGCACCATCGGAGTAAAAAGTTTTGGTGGGTAAGTTGCCATAGAGAACCACGTCGGCCGGGACGATGCACGCATCTTGCCACAGCCTGCGCGATCCGCCCAGGCTGAGCATGACGGGATGAAGACGGTTTGCGAAAGCTTCTACCATGAGGTCGATGAGTTCCCCGCAGTCGTGGAAGATCAGGTCGCAGCTGCCCTCATCGAGCACAGCCTTCAGGCGAAGGTTTGGTTCCATAACAAGGCGCTCGAAAGCATCAGAACCGGCCCTGAGCTGGCGCGGAGAAAGAAATGCGGTGCAGGCGGCGGGTTCACAGACCACGATGGCTTGTGCGCCGTGCGCCATTTGGCTACGCACGGAGCGCAACACTGCGGCCTCGGCTATACGCACGCATTGCCAAAGCAGACGCACTTCGGCGGAATCCTCTGCTGTCATTCCCGAGCCGGCCATTGCGACAGCCCCAATCGGGTCGGCCATGAGCCGCGAAACCAGCGAGAACGGGCCGATGGCCATGCCGATTGGAATGAGGTCAGGAAGCGCGGCGATATACTTTAGCGCCTGGTCGCGGGCCAAGCTCCCCGGGCACTGCGGCTGCCGTTGCTCTCCGCAGAGAGCGGCAAGGGTGGACTCGTCGAGGGGCGCCGTGAAGTGATAGGGCTCTGCCTCCTCTGCGGAAATGCCCATCGGCGCCAGCAGATCGATCTTTTCCAGGCGCAGATCCATCAATGGAATCGCCAGGGGCGTTTTCCAGCGGCGAGCCGCCCGCTCAATCACTCGGCCCAGCGCGGCACCGTCATTACGAACCTTCTCTGGTTCGGCCTCCTCGTGCAGAAGCAGATCGACACCAATCGGCATGCGCTGCCCGCGCCCGGCGAGATCGAGAAAAAAATTGCGATTGCTCATGCGGCTCCTCCCCCGAGCAGGCTCTTAACCGCACCGACTGCGCCGCTGGCGCTTTCGCTGTATCCGTCCGCGCCGATCTCCCTGGCATATTGCATGGTGACGGGAGCGCCGCCAACGAGCACCTTTACCTGGGTGCGTACACCTGCAGTTTGCAGCGCATCAATCGTAGTCTTCATAGCCGGCATGGTTACGGTCAGCAACGCTGACATGCAGACTACCTGAGGTTTCTGCTCTTCGACTGCGGCCACAAATTTTTCGGGTGAGACATCGGCGCCTAAATCAATTACCTCGAATCCGCTGCCTTCCAGCATGGAGGCAACGATGTTCTTGCCAATGTCGTGCAGATCGCCCTTCACCGTTCCAATCACGACGCGCACAGACATTTTTTGCCCTGCTGCAGCCAGAAGCGGCCTAAGAAGTTCCATAGCGCTCTTCATGGCGCGGCCGGAGAGCAGGAGTTCGGGAACATAGTATTCTTCAGCCTCGAACAGGCGGCCCACTTCGTCCATGGCAGGGACCATAGAGTCGGCGATCAGTTCCATAGGTGCGGCCCCTGCCGCGAGTGCCGCGGCCGTTGCAGCGTGCGCATTTTTGGCATCGCCGTTCAAAATTGCGTTATAAAGGTCGCTCAGTTGTGCCATATTTTTACTCCTCAGTTGGATGAGCCCTTCTGAACGGTTTCAATCATGGTCAGAATATTTTCTAGAGGCGTCCCCGACTGCACGTTGTGGCAGGAACAGCAGATGTAGCCTTCCCCTCCAGCGCCCAGTGTCTCCAGGCAGCGCATTACCTCGCGGCGAACGTCGTCTGCTGTGCCGCGCGGCAGGGCAAACTGGTTGTCCACACCGCCGTGAAAAATCACGCGATGCCCGTACTCGCGTTTGAGCTCCTCCATGTCCATTCCGGGGCAAACGTGCTGAATTGGATTGAGCACGTCAACACCGCAATCAAGGATGGGCCCCAGCAGCCGGCGGGCTGCACCGTCGGTGTGGTAAAAAACCCGCAGCCCGTAGGAGTGAATGAGATCGCACCAGCGCTTCAGCCGCGGCTCCAAATATCGTTTCCAATGACCGGGTGACATCAGCAGCGAAGTTTGTCCGGCAATGTCGTCACTGATAAAGACCAGATCGAACGAGTGACCGGCGCGGGCGAATAATTGGCGCATCATTTCGCTTTGAATGGACTCCACGCGGTCTAAGATCGCTTCCGCCAATACCGGAGCCTCTATCAGATCCATCAGGGATCGTTCGAGCCCGCGCAATTGGCAATAGATCTCGAACAGGGAAATCCAAGGTCCGATCACGACAAATTCCCGTGCCGCTTCGCGAGCCTTTGCCAATGCGCCGTCATAATCGAAGCGATCCACGCTCGGCCACCACGGGTATTCGTCCAGAGATGCCGGGGTATCGTAATCGGCCAGCGGTGCGGATTCAAATTCCGCGTAATGAGCCTCACCGGCCTGCACATCCCTGAGCGGGACGCCCCACATGGTGCGCGTCCCTCCGTCTTCGGCACCGGCGCCGCTCTGCGCCCCTGCCCGTTCCCCGGCGGCGTCTCTGTAATCCATAAACACCCAGACAATCTTGTCCAGGCCGAGAGCACGATACATTGCCAGGTCGTCCGCAACGCCGCAATGCCGCCGCAAAAGCTCGCTGATCTCCGGTGTGTGCCAGAGATCCACTGGCGGCCGGTCCACCGGCAGGCGATTCAGAGTCGCCAAAATACGCTCACGGGGAGTCAACTCATCACCCTTTCCCAAGCCGTAGAAATGTGTGCATTAATCCTGGCGTGAAGTGTACTGTTCACCTCATGCGCAAGTAAGGAGAAATAAGCTCTCTCTGACTTATTGCACATAACGCAATAATCCGAGATTAAGCAGGTTTCCGGACAGGACTCGGAATCGGGTCTAATTCAGCTCTGATTGCTCGAAGATCTCTTTGGGGTAGAAACGCTCGACGTTGTGCGGCGTGATCAACTGCATCGGCGTGTAGGTGGCAGGCGGGACGTTGCGGTGCTGAAGGATCTCCAATGCAAGCCCAAGTACATGGTCGCCATAGTGCTCCGGGAAGAAACCGACACTGCCAACAAGACGGGTCCTGGGCATTCTCAATTCGCGGCGAGCCTCTGATACTGCGCCAAAGCCAACGGCGCAGCAAACATTGCTGCGCCCAGATTCTTCAAATGCGCGCAGTGCGCCTAGCACGCTGAAATCATTGATTCCCGCCAACAACGACCGTCGTTTGGGCACATTTTGAAGATGCTTTCGGATCATCTCGAAAGACCGCACAAATTCCCCTCGCGTATCCAGCCGGGTGGTCAGCCATTTCCCCGGAAGGCCTTTGCGCAGCGTATCGAGCGCGCCCGACAGACGAAGACGAGGTACCGAACCGGCGATCTCCAGATCGAGGAGGATGAGTTCCTCAAAATCTCCATTCCATTCTTCCAGCGCAGCACGAATCAATGCCCTGCCCGCGATTTGACCGGCGCGGTTATTTTCTACACCAAAAAAAACCGCTCCTTGCTGCGGTATCTCCATGGCGATAACAGGGATGCCCGCTTCATAAAACTGCTTGGAGAGCTGGGCACCGATGCGCTCATACACCTGAAATTCAATGACGAGATCCGGACGTTCCTTTACCAGCAGTTCGACATTGCGCAGTGCGGCCTTCGGGCTGTAGTTGTTCTTGAATTCGATAAGGTCGATTTTATGTTCCCGTGCTGCCTGGCGCAGGCCCTCGCCTACCGCGGCGCAGAACGAGTCGTGTCCTTCCGCTGCATAGCCAATCCGAAAACGAGTACCATTCAGAATGTGCACATTCGAGGCGTACCTTCTGAGTTCGGACTTGCGCAAAAAGCCTTCGTTCTCCAGTGTGCGCAACAACCGGAAGCAGATTGTGCGCTCCAGGCCAGTGCGTTTCACCACCTCAGCCAGGGAAAGCGTGTGCCGATCATCTTGAAATTCGCGCAAGATACTGCACGCTCGAGAGACAGTTCTCAGGTTGTATAGAGACAGGGCCTTCTTGGTCTCTCTTAACATGGCAAATTATAGTATTACATTCCCCACTGCGATGGGCAGAATGGGCAAAAAGAATTGCGCTATTCGCAAACGCCGAATCCGCCACATTTGGCCGTTGCCGGTGGAGGGGCTCTGCCGCTTTGATTGTATGCGGGGGACATGAAACACCTAGAGGCTCATGGCAATGAAAATCACCGAGATCAAGTTGTATCGCATCAGCGCGGGAAATAGCGGCGAAAAGGGCGCGAAGTTTGGGGAGTCGCAGTACTGGGGCGGAGGATGGCAAACCCACGCCCATATTGCCAACCCCATGTCGCTCTATCCTAAATATGCGGCACTGCGAACGCTGTGGATGGGGCCCGGGCAAGACCCGTACGCCATCGAGATCCATACCGACGAAGGCGTGACCGGGTGCGCGGTGAATTACGGCGGAGGGTACGCCGCCTGCTCACTGATCGCGCAGCATTTTAGCCGCTTTTTGATTGGGCAGGATCCCTTTAATATCGAGCTCATTTGGGACCAGATGTACCGGTCGTCGATGCCCTACGGGCTGGGTGGGGTGACGGCGATGGCCATCAGCGGTGTGGACGTGGCGCTTTGGGACCTGATGGGGCGAGCGCTGCACAAGCCCGTTTACCAGTTGCTGGGCGGCAAGACCAAGGAGACGATCCCCTGCTATGTAACCACGCACCCTGACCTTGTCGAAAGTTGGAAAGGATCGGGTTTCCTGGGCGTTAAGATTGCAGCTCCGTGGGGAGTGGCAGACGGCCGGGCGGGATTACAGAAAATGCAGAAGTGCCTGGAGCAGTGCAGGCAAACCCTGGGCAGCGAGATGGAGTTGATGGTTGACTGCTATCTCTCCTGGGATATCGAGTTTGCGAGCCGGCTCGCGGAGCGGGTGCGGGACGTGGATGTGAAGTGGTTCGAGGACCCCCTGCAGAACGGGTCGGCTGAGCACCTGAATGCGGAATTGCGGGGAAGGATTTCGCCGGTCCAGGTGGCGATTGGAAACCTGGAGTTTGACTACAAGGCGTTCGCGGCCATCTTGGCCGCGCGCGCCTGCGATGTGATCCAGCCGGAGATTCAGTGGTGTGGGGGCTTAACCGCGGTGCGTCGCATTGCGGCCATCGCCAAGCCCTATGATGTGCCGGTCATTCCTCACGGGTCCGGAGTCTACAACTATCATTTCGTCATGTCGAATTTGAACTCACCGTTCGCCGAGTACCTGTCGGTGGGCGACGGTACGAGCGTGCGGCAGGTGTTCGACTCGATTATTGGCGAGCCATTGCCTGTGAAAGGACATGTGACTCTGAGTGATGCGCCGGGGTTCGGCGTGGAGTTGAATCAGGATTATCTTGAACCGCTAAATTTTTAAAAAGGAAAACCTCCCTTGGCTGGAAAAATCAAATGCGGCGTAATCGGCGCGGGGTGGTGGGCGACCTATGCCCATATTCCCGCCATCCTCCGCCACCCGAAAGCTGAACTTGTGGCTATCCAGAAGCGCGATCTTGCCCAGGCGCGGAAAGTAGCCGAAGACTTTGGCGTGGCGGGAGCCTGCACCACGGCGGAGGAGTTGCTGGCAACACCGGGGCTACAGGCCGTAGTGGTGAGCAGCAGCCCAAACCTGCACTACCCACACGCGGCGGCGGCGCTCGAACGCGGCATGCACACGCTCATCGAAAAGCCCATGACCATGACCGCAAACGAGGCTGGACAGCTGGTGGCGCTGGCCGAACGGCAACGCGTGCAATTCCTGGTCAGTTGCCCCTGGCACTACACGCCGCACGCGCAGCAGGCGCAGCGCCTGATTCGCAGCGGAGAACTGGGCAACATACGCATGATGAGCGCGCTGATGACCAACCCGGTGGCGCATCTGCTGCGCGGGTCGGATACACAGCCTACCCACGGCGAGCCCTATCTGCATCCGCGCCTCGGCACGTACAGCGACCCGGCCGTGGCGGGCGGTGGGCAGATCTACACCCAGGCCTCGCATCCGGCAGCCTATTTCCCATTTCTGACTGGAGCACTCCCGGAAAAAGTCTTTGCGCGTTTCCATAACGACGGCGCGGCACTGGATATTTACGATGTGCTGAACGTTTGCATGAACGACGGGTCGCTGATGTCAATTTCCAGCACCGGAGCGACAAGTGAAAACCGCAGGGACTTTGAAGTGAGGATTTTTGGAACCACGGGAATGTTGTTTCTGGATCTTTGGCGCGGAACCATGGAGCTGGTTTCGATGGCCGGGGAACGCTGCGCATATCCGGATTTGAGTGCAGAGGAAATCTACCCGCATATGGCTCCCGCATGGAACCTGATTGACTCAATTCTGAATCCTGCCTGCAATCGGTCGCCGGCGACGCTGGGGCTCGCGGCCATGGAGACCATCGAGGCAGCCTGCTTGTCTGCCAAGAGCGGACGCGACGTCAGAGTAACCCGAGCGGCCGGTAAGGTGCCATGCATCGAGTTCAACTGAGGGGTATTGCATGGAACCACAGCCGCGCGCTGCCGCCGTTGGTGGCTGCGGCGCAGCGGTTTGAAGAACTGCATCCGGATGTCGAGATCAAGTGGGAGAAGCGGAGCCTGCACGCATTTGGGCATGCGGACCTGGCGGAGCTGGCGCAGAGTTTCGATGTGCTGGTGGTGGACCATCCGATGATGGGCAATGCGGCCGAAAGCGGTTTGCTTGTCGATCTTACCCAGCTCTTGAGCGCTGAGGACTGGGAGGATATGGCGAGCGATTCCGCAGGGCCTTCGTTCGCAAGCTACATCTATGAAGGGAAGCTTTACGCATTGCCGATCGACGCTGCGGCGCCCGCAGCGAGTTTGCGGCCTGATCTGTTGCTGAACCAGGGCTTTGAAGAGCCTGATCAATGGAGCCATGTGCTGGAGCTCGCACGGCGCGGGCTGGTGCGCATGCCGGGCTTTCCCGCCGACCTGTTTTTAAACTTCATGGGGATGTGCGTGTCGCGCGGCAGTGACGTGGGCATCGGGACGGAGCGTTTGCTCGACAGAGAGATCGCGATGGTATGCCTGGAGGAATTGCGTGAGCTCGCTTCTCCTATGCCGGACGCGATTTATTCATGGAACCCGATCGCGCTTTACGAGCAGATGTCGTCGACCGATGATTTTGCCTACTGCCCATTCGCGTATACCTACAGCAATTATTCGCGGAGGGGGTTCGCGCAGAAGCATGTGCGGTTCGCTTTGCCGGTGACGTTAGCCGATGGCGCCCGCTCGCGAACCGTTCTCGGTGGAACGGGGTTGGCGATCTCGACAGCATGTAAGGATAGAGACGCTGCTCTTCAGTACGGACTGTTTGTTTCTGGGCGCAGTTGCCAGAGCACACTCTACGCCGTGTGCGGGGGACAGCCGGCGCGGCGCAGTGCATGGGAGGACGAAGATTTGAACCGGCTGACGGATGGGTTCTTCCGGCGAACACTCGCGAGCATTGAGGCGGCGTATGTACGGCCGCGCTATCCGGGCTACGTGAGACTGCAGGAGAAAGCCGGCATCCCCATTGCCGAATATGTCAGATTGGGCGGCGACGCGAGCGCAAAGCTGGACCAGGTGGACGCGCTCTATCGTGCCAGCTTGCCTGCGGGAGGATCCCATGCCTGAGTTCTCATGCGCGGATTTTACGTTTCCTCTGCTCAACCGGCGCCAGGCGCTGCGGCTGCTGCAAATCCTCAAATTCGATTGGGTAGACATCGGTCTGTTTGAACGGAGCGCAACCTTCCCGCCTGCGGCGCTGCTCAAGTCGCCAGGGGGTTTCACGAGCGCGGTAATCGCTGACCTGGACTCGTGCGAACTGCGCGCCGCCGATGTGTTTCTGCAAATCGGCAAGGATCCTGCCGAGTCCTCGGCGAACGACCCGGATGCCGTCACGCGTGCGCGCAATCGCGAGGTTTTCTCGCGTGCTCTGGAGTTCTGTGTTGCCCTCAACTGTGCACACATCACGGGACTCCCGGGCGTGGCACATGGCGAAGAGCAGCGCGACTTTGCGCTGGCCGCCGAAGAGGCTGCTTGGCGGGTTGCGCAGTGCCGCGGCGCAGGCGTGGTGTATGGCGTGGAGGCGCATATTGGTTCCATCTGCCCAGACACGCACTCTGCGCAAAGGCTGATCGCGGCGGTGGAAGGATTGACTCTGACCCTCGATTACGGGCATTTCATCTATAAGGGTGAGGAATCGGCGGCGGTGCACGGGCTGCTTCCTTTTGCCTCGCACCTGCATGCTCGTGGCGGGGCACCGGGCAAGCTGCAGACCGGCGTCAAAGACAACTCTATCGACTTTGCGGGGATGATGGCGGGACTCTCAAAATTGCGCTATGCGGGAAAAATCGCGCTTGAATACGTGTGGGTGGATTGGGAAGGCTGCAGCGCGACAGATAATGTGTCCGAGACGATCCTGCTGCGCGAGCGGCTCAGGACGGCGGCCACGGATCTCAACTGGACGGCATAGAGTATTTGAGTTCCCTTAGCAAACAGCGATCGTCTCCGGAGTAGGGACTGCATTAGCGAGGCGGAGACGACGGATGCACGGGTGACGATTGCCAACATCGAATTGTCATCAGATCATCCTTGTCTCAATCCGCGTGAAGCAATTCGACAAGTGGCACGCTTCTCGGCGAGCCGTCCGGGGTGGTTTCCATGATGTCGGCCATGAAGTCCCAGCTCCAATCCAATATTTATACGGCGGTTCCACCTTATTTCGCATTTTTCATCTGCGGGTCTTCGCTGCCAGACCGCCCTCCGTTTAGAGGCGCGTTCAAACTCTGCTCAGTCTAGCCCGGCCAAGGTGCGGTAAATCGGTACTGTCCGGACCCGACTTGGTGGACACTGCCATTTTTGCCGGGAACCACCACAGTCGAAGTGGTATTGGCCGGAATGGTCACGTCCATCGTCAGTCGATGTTCTTCGATTTTCCATTCGCTGACGATTCGCCCATAGGGCGAATCGAAATGGGCCTTGGCCCAAGTGAGATCCCCGACGACGGAGGGCTGGATGAGGATCTTCTTGAATCCAGGGGCGGCGGGACGGATGCCGGCGAGGGTCTGATAAAACCAGGCGTCCAAATTGCCCGCTTGAATCAACAAGGCCTCGCTGTTCATCCCCGGGTCGCGGGTGTCGTAATCCCAACGCTCCCAAATGGTGGTCGAGCCTTTGGAGAGCATATAGCCCCAGCTTGGGCGGGTGGTTTGCGTGACGATGGTATACGCGACGTCGGGCCGCCCGACGTCGGTCAGCGTCTGCATCAGCCATTGCATGCCGACCAACCCCACCGAGAGATGGCCGCGATGTACGTCCAGGATGTCATGGACCAGATTGCCAACGAGGGCATCACGCTGGTCTTCCGGAGCCAACCCGAAAGCGAGAGCCAGTACGTAACCGGTCTGTGTTCCTCCCAGATAGACGTGCGTCTGGGGATTGAGAAACTTCCGGTTGAAGGCGGTTTTCAGCTTATCCGCCGCAGCCGCGAGGGATTGCCCGTCTTCCGTCAGGCCCATGGATTTCGCCTGCCGTTCCACGATGCGAAAGTTATGGTATTGGTAGGCGCTAGAGATCAGGTCGCGAGGCGTTGCCCCGTAGTCTGGGATCTTACCGCCTATCGTGTAGGTGTCGCACCAGTCGCCATAACTGGTAGCCGGCAGGGTTCCGTCCGGCAATTCATATTTTTGTTGCATGGCCAGAACCCATTTCTTCATGGCGGCATAGTGCGCGTTGGCGACGCGTCGATCATCGTAGAAATCCACGAACCAATCGGGGATGATGGTAAAGACGCTGGGCCACTCGACGCCATTGCCCCAGGTCCAGTACATGGAGACATCCGGGATCGAACCGTCGGCTTGCTGCGATCGCTCCACATCGTCCATCCATTTTGCATAGAACGGCTCGACGTTGAAGTTATAAGCTTCGCTTTCTGCGTCCTTGGCCGGGTCGCCCATCCATGCCTGCCGCTCGTCGCGGTCGGGGTCGAGGGGCGCAGAACGCAGAAACATCCTCATCCCCCAGCGCATGGCGGTGTGAATCCGATTGATGAGATTGTTTGAACACTCAAATGCCCCGCCAGGCTCGGCATCGGTGTGGATGACCAGTCCCTCGAAGTGATCCACCGTGGGCACGCCGGGAAAGCCTGTCACCTGCACTCTTCTGAAACCCTGCCCCCGAAAGCGCGGATTCCAGATTTCCACGCCCTGGCCCTTGAAGGTATAAACGTCCGTGGAGCGCGCGGTACGGTTGTCCGCCGTCTTGAGCGTACCGTCGGGCTTGAGACTATAGGCACTCTCCATGCGCACTTGGGCTCCGGCCGGCCCGGACGCCTTCAACCGCACCGTACCGTAGAAATTCTGCCCCATGTCCACAATGTAGGTTCCCGGCTTCGGATTCGAGATCTCCACGGGACGCATAATCTCCGTTACGCGCATCGGCTGGATCATCTGCGACTTCGACGCACCACCTGGCGCGGCGACCAACCGCGCCAACTCCCACTTCGCATCATCGAAGCCAGCGCGGTTCCACCCCGGCATTTCCAGCCGAGCGTCGTACTCCTCGCCGTCGTATTCGTTATTGGCCCGGATGGGGCCATCTGCGGTAATGCGCCAGTTCTCGTCGCTGACCACCGTGGTCTTGGAGCCGTCGGCATATTCGATTTCCAGTTGCAGCAGCAGCTTGGGATAGCCAAAGTCGGAAGTGGGCGGCGTTGTCACCCTCGGGGCAAAGAAGCGGCCATTGCCGAGAATCACGCCTATTGCGTTTGCGCCCACATGCAGCCGGTCCGTCACGTCGAAGGTCACATAGTAGTTGGCTTTGGCGTAATCCGACAGCGCTGGGTCCATTACGTGATCGGAAACCTTCTCTCCATTGAGGAAAAAGTCGAAAAAGCCCAGCCCGCAAACATAGGCGGTGGCGCGAGCCATATTTGTATTCACCTCAACGTCCCGGCGCAGATAGCGGGCCGGCAATGGGCGCGCGTCCTCCTCGAAAAATTTCCCCCAGGGGCCGATGCCGTAAGCTCCAAGCGCCTTGGCTGCGGTCCATGAGTCGCCGTCGGAACCAGTTTCCCATTGCGCGTCGGTCGTCAAGTTGACCGGATCCCCGTCCGCGAATTCGGCGTGTAGCCTGGCAATGAATCCCGCGGCGGTCGCAGCGCTGCCATCGTAAGTGGCTTTCACCACCAGCAAATTGTCTCCCGCGCGCACAAATGGAGCGACATTCAATGTGACCGGGTGCTCAGTGTCATCGCTTTGACCGGCTTTCTGGCCGTTGATTGAAAGCTCGAAGGCGGTGCTTGCCCCAATGATGAACTCCGCGCTGGTCAATTGGCGGCCCTCAGGCAGAGCGATCGTGCGGCGGAAAGAGAGGCTGCCCGCGAGCGCGCCCTGAGCGAGTTTGTCGTGGGGAAACCATATCCACTGCGCCCCTCCGAAGACGCTGGGAGGTGTAGCTTCATCGCGGCCGATCCATTTCGCCGACCAGTTTTTCAAACCGGTGCTGAACATCGCGGGCTGGCTCCACGCCGAGGGCTTGCCCTCCGCATTCCACACTCGCACCTTCCAGTTGTAGGGTGTAACGGGCGCCAATTCCTTGCCGCCATACTCGATATTGACCGATCGATCCGATTCAACACGGCCAGAATCCCATTGGCCGGCCACTACAATTTGATAGGCCTTCTGAATCTCGTTACGCCGGCCGGCTTCTAAACTCCAACTCAATCGCGGTCTAGCCACGTCGATTCCCAACGGGTCAACAAGGTTTTCGCAACGCAGCTGCGTGACTGCAATAGCCTGCCCCCCAGCCCACGTCGGTACAGCCCCGCTGGATCCTAGAATTTGATGTGCGTGTGCAGGCGCCCCAGCAAGCACTCCCAGAGATGCGGCACCTTGGACGAGAAACTTACGCCGTGAGAGCTTCTTCCATTGCTTCCTCATTTTTGATCCCCGTGTTGCCGAATTCATAGCGTGAAATATCAAGCAGGCATTGATCGATCGCGTCCAATCGGTGCCCACGCAACCGCAGAACCGCGACAATCACCCGCTTGCAGAACTTGCGCTATCCCCCTGCACCGAGACTGTCCCAGCGACAACTTCCTCGTCTTCGCGCACCTTATCCGTCCCGTCCCCACTGACAGAAGGGGTTGAAGATAGATACCGCCATCCATAACCCCAGCAGCCGATACAAACGCTCGCTCCGTCAGGCCCTCGATGAACCCCCATCGAGTCCGTTATGTCCGTCAAAAGATCGAAAGCCCTTATCGACAGTCCGACGCCGGCATTCCGGAAAAGGCACGATCTCTACATCCTCTATTCCTAAACCCCACGTCCGACCACGGTGTTCGCGATCCGTGCGCTCTTCGTGAATCATGCAGCCATCGTCACTGAACTATCGATTGCTCGCCAGAGAAGAAGTTGGGTGCTTTCCTTGGCTCTTGTCCTGAGTTAAGTGCAACGCCAATTCCTGGTCTATATAGGGAATCAACTGAACTGGACCCTCCATCCCGCAAACGTCTATCGCATTCAAAATATGATGCCATGTCCCCACTGCTCTCTGATTTGCTTCCGTATTTGTAACGTCAATCCTGATTTCGTTCTTGCCTGGCTTGATTAGCCTCGTAATGTCTAAGCGATAGGGTCTCCACACCAGCGTACCCGCATGTTCGCCATTGACAAACACGTCGGCGACGGAGCTCACACGCCCAAGATCGAGAAGCAGCTTCTTCTTTCCAAAGCTGTCAGGTAGTACAAAGGTCTTGGTGTAAACAGCAGTTCCCGAGAAATTTGCGAGCCCTGTTTGAGTCCATGATTCAAGCGAGAAGGGGGTGGCACCCGTCACAAACTGAACGGATTTAACAAGTGGGTCATCCTTGCGAGCAATAAGAACCAGCTCATTATTCTCTCCACGGAGCATTCCGCTTATGTTAATCGGGGAATCACCTCTGAGCTTCAGGTCAGATCCATTCAGCATCATGTGATAGGGACTGTGAAGCAGAGGAGGAACAACCGCCACGCATCCAGGAGGTACTGCGATACGATACCAACGCATTTGATTGCTTATTGCGTCCGGTTCATCCGGTTTCTTCGGGGAAGTACTCGCAATGACGTCAAAAAGTGAGGCTCCACTTTCGTCCGCGACGCGGAAGGTAAATCCATAGTAGCCGCTGGCTGTGTCTCGGCCCTTTCCCACCTTCACTAAGACTTCGTTCCAGCCTTTATGGAGTTCTACTGGAATATGATCCGCCCAGTTGTCATTGAGTTCGTACCAAAACGGAGTGCGTAACTGTGCGAACACTTGTTTATGATTTAACCATATGCGATCCCAATTATCGGCGGCAACGACGAACTGTGCATGCTGGTCGCGAGGTGAGTATAAGTAAGTGTGAGCATAAGTTACGATCCAGCTCAGTGCGTCGGTCAAATGTTCTGTGTTGAAGTTCGCGATATAACCAGAGTCTGAAAATGCACCGCCCCCGGTTTCTGTCCATCCCGGTTCTGACGTGAGGTGAGGCTCATTGCTGTTGTAATCTTGCCAGCTCACGCGCCCGCTGCTCCCATCGTAGGACTTGTTGGGATCGAACTCCTGCTCCGGGGGATAACTCTTTGCAAAACCATCGTTGTCGGTGTTCGAAAACGGCCCGATCATTTTCCACTGGCGAACTGTATTCTGTTCCTCACTCAACCACATCTCCGGCCAATCCGTATCATCAAAGTCGCGACCAGCCCAGCCTCGTTTAGCACCGATCGATTCGGGAGCATCGTTCACTTTGGCGTACGGAACTAAAACGCGATCAGGTATCGGCCGAAACTGCCAGGTGTCACCTAAAATGAGAGGCTTTAGGCCGCCGCCTGACGTTGATCCGCTATAGGTATGTATACCGTCATTGAGCCGGACATATATTGCCGACGCAGTGGCTGGCCCCATTACATGTACCCGAACTGTGCCTTCTTGTCGAGTCAGTTCGTCTATTTTCTCCGCATTTGTCTCCTCCAGAACCAACCTTTGTGCGGGTCCATTCAATCGACGGAATACAACATAGAATGCGTCCCAAGGTTCGAGCTTGAGTCGCACTTCCGTGCCGGAGGTATCATTCACATAAAAGAGCGGCTCGCGCGCACCGGTAAGAGCATCCCACTTCTCTGGGATCCCCTCCGCGGCAAAATGAACATCATTTACCCGCTCCCGATCCGTGTCGTTGACAACCCAATAATAATCTGTGTCCAACTTCCGACGATGCTCGAAAAAGAGATGTTGCGAAGGACCAGAGATGACATTTACGTCTTTAGGAACATGCGCGTCGAGGGTAGCGATCAGAGCATCAACGGAAGTAGGCTCATAGTAAGAATTGCCGGCGCGTGCACTACCTGCTTCACCAACTGCAGAGTGTGGATCGGTAGCGCCAGAGCCGAATATCGACGCAATTCCGGCCTTGATTACGGAGTCGTTGTCGCCAGCCTCGGGCGACGCAGTTGGAAGAAGCCGTATGCCGAGAATGATTCCGCCAGCTTGGTGAAATTCCTCCAACTTCGTTAAGGTGGATCGACTGAGCGTGGTGATCGGAGGAAGAATGATTGCGCGAAAACGCTGCGGCCCTATAACCAATTCGTTGCCGTCGACACGGCTGTGCTCAATGTACTCGTCGTCGGCAATGTTATAGTCCCAATGATGATTCCATAGATCCAGAATAATTCTCGAGTAGTAATCATTAATCAGGATCGTCTGATTTTTCCAAGCCGCGGGCTGGCCAATATCCTGGTAATTGGCTTGTCCAGAGAACAATGGGCCGGTTTCGGACCACATGGTTGTGATCGGATAATACAGTAACACATTCGTCATGTGCCGGCTGTCGGCATTCATATAACTGATGCGCCGCGTGTAATCTGCATACGTATGAAAGTATGGCCAGTACGGTTGGTGTAGCCAGTCCGGAGGATAGTTGGCCCGCTTCGCGTCGTAGTCAAAGGCATGCGGGACAAAAAGGTTTACGCCGGAGGCTCCAATTGCGTTGGTCCCCTTGCGAATCGCTTCCAAGTCGAGATATGAGTCCGTCCCCTGGACGCCTTGGTTCTCGCAGGCGAATCGACGACCTTCGAAGTCGGCAACCGATTGCGCGATCTTAAAATTTAAAGGCTGGCGCCCCCAATCAAGAAGGGAGTCTACACCAACCGGATTGAGCCCTCGCTCTACCGTGAAGAGACTCCCTTCGAGCGCGGCGGCCCATTGCAGGCTTTCTTCCCAGGCGTGCCCCGTGCGACCAATCCCTAGACCTTTCGCCGACTTCGTGATGCCTTGCCAGAATGATTGTCCGTAGAGATCTGTTACCGTCGAAAGGTAGTCGTTTCGCACCTTGGTAGTCACGTCACCACCGTTGTAAACCAGCAGCGGCAACATCTTGCGCAGATCGTAGCCCGTGCGACTCTGAAATGCGGCAAAGAGTTGCGGTGTCCATGCGATGCGATAGCCGTAGTCTCCCTCATGATCAGAGAAGGAATAATGGATCGTATTGCCAAAATAAGATGCAAAGCGACGATGATATTCGCCATATACAAGATTAAAAAAGAGATTCGTGGCGTCGGGATTCATGAGATCTACAAAGCCGCCGTCGAATCCCATTGCAGGCTTGAGGCTAAACTGGACGACCACCCACTCACCCTCCGGAGCGGACCACTTGAAATCTCCTTCGTTTCCAGACGGATTGAGGAGCGTAAGGGTGGTGGCATCAATCTGATCATTTCCAAGCCAGCGCGCCGCTACGATCGCCTGTGATTCCGAACTGACGGGTAAGTCGACTTGCTTCGGTCCCTCGACGATCTTTGCTTCGTATGACAATGTCTTCATTCGAAAGTCCGGATTTTTCGCCAAGACCTCGCTTTGATGGTTGGCGGACATCCATACATTTCGCGCTTCGCCGCTAGGCCAGTCGTACTCATCGACAAAATTGAATTCAAAGTCTGATTTCTTGGCCTGTTCGAGACCGGAGCTTATTGCCTTAAACCAGTCATCAGATAGATATGGCGTTTGAAGGCCGTCACGCCCATGAAGGAATGCTCCATATACGTGCTGGTCGACCATATCCCGAATCTCTTCCTGAATCGTTGGGCCATCCATCTTTCCATTCCAAAACCAAAACGGCATGGGGGAGAAGTCGCGAGGAGGATTGACGAAGCCTTGAGAGAGCGCATTGCTGTCTGCAGTCAGATCCTGGCCGGCACATTTAAGCCCGGACGTAAACGATAGGGTAACTAAAGCAATTAGCACCGCGAGACGCTTCATCTTTGACCTCACTAGACCATAACCCGCTAAAAGCCGGTGGGTTGGGCTGCGACTGCAAGCGCCAGGCTGCAGAAGGCAACCTAACGCTTCGTGCTTGGCATTTCGAAACTGCAAACGATCTTGGGTTCCTTTTGCAAGCTCAAGGCCATGGCTCTGTTCTCAAGCCAGCACCCGTCAAAGTGGACACTGAGGGCTGTCCGCTTGAACGAGGAAGAGCTTAAACCCGGTGACGATCGACAGTAAAGGGGCAGCTCGGAGGTAAGCTGCCCACTCGGCCAAGCGAATCAAGGAATCCTCATTACTCTCTCGACAAAGTGATGTGTCAAACCTGCGGGTCCGGCACATCACTTCGTAAGCTGTTTGGGTACCTAGAAGAACATTTTCACCGCGAATTCCATGATTCGAGGATCGCCAGCGCCATTCACGTTGCCATAGGTGCCATCGCCCAATCCGGTGTCTACGCTGTTAAAATTGGGGTGGTTTAGCACATTGAACGCCTCGGCGCGTAACTGCAGATTGAGACGATCGTGAATTGGAAATGACTTATAGAGGGATATATTCGCAGATGTATATCCGGGCCCCCGAATCGTACCATTTCTTGCGTCTCCGTAGAAGCCATAGTTTGGAGCCTGGAAGGCTGAAGTGTTGAACCATTCGCTCAGTTTGCCCACTTTTTGAATCGATCCGACTACATTCGGCCGAGCTGCCAACCCACTGGTGGAGAGCGACATGCCAGGACTCAGGGCAAACCCGCTCTGATGGAGGACAAGCCCCTGGAAGCTCCAGTTCGCAAGAGCGAGTTGGGTAGCTCCGTTACTGTTCTTGAAGAATGGAATAGCGTACACCCAGGTTCCGTTAATGTCATTCGGGAAATCGTAGGACGGCGGACCATATTCGGCAGCCCAGTCACGCGGGTTTTGAGGGCCGGAGCCCTGAGACGTGGTACTGCCGGAACCGTGTCCACCTACCGTCGCCAAGGCTTTGCTCCGCGTGTACGCCATAGTAAATTGCGAGGCACCAACTCGATATTGAAGAGAGGATTCAAAGGCGTTGTAGTTACCCGTGCCCTCATCATATTGGTCGTCTATAGTGCTATAGCCAAGATAGGGGCGCGAATATTGGGGTGAGGAAGCTCCGCTATTGATACATGGATCAAAATCATACGAAGCCGATGCCGCCTGCCCAGACGGCAGACAACCCGCCACACTTGGCGAAGTCAACGGTAATGGCCAGTTAATATCGTTGCCTCCACCAACCCCGCTTGTCAGATGCCGGCTCTGGTTGCCGGCGTAAGCCACAGTGGCAACCATGTTGCTCATGAACTGGTGTTCCAGGGTAAGGCTATATGTCTGTATCTGCGCAGGAGTGAAGCTGGACGGTACATCGTCCAGGTTCTCTGGTGATGCTGCTACGGCAGAGCCTCCAGCAGTTCCATTGCTTAGAAGGCTATTTGTGACGTTTGCGCTTTGATTGAAGGGAGGGTTATCGCCGAAGGCATAGTATATTACTGCCGTAGGAATCCGTGAATACCCGATTCCGTATCCGCCTCTAATAGACGTCGTCCCGTGACCCGACAAATCGTAAGCAAAGCCAACGCGCGGTCCGAAATTCGTCTTCACCGGAATAAAGAACCCGGACGGAATGCCATTTTTCCCGGCGAACGCGAGGCCGTTTTCAAGGTTGGCGACTTGGCCGCTACCGGTCAGGGGTTGATTTGTGCCGTTGACATTAAAGGCTCCGCCCGTGGTCACGGCAGGCGCTTGCGATGAATCATAGAGCGAAGGATAAAAACTACTAACTTGATCCCCGCTCACGGTATCGTTGGAGAAGTAGACCCAGCGTACACCGAGGTTCACGGTCAGACGAGGCATTACCTTCCAGTCATCCTGCACATAAGCCTCGCCCTGCCGATAGTGGAAGTAACCTTCCCTCTCCGTACTATCCTGTTGGTAGCTGGAATTCAATCCCAGCATGAAATCCGCAGCCGGATCTCCCGTGTGCGCTCCGCTGAAATTAAAGGTTCCCTGCGGATTGGTAAAGACAGTTTGCCGCTTGATGCCAAACATATATAATGCGCCCGCCTGTAAAACGTGCCTGCCGCGAACCCAGCTTACGTCATCCATGACTTCCCCTTCGCCATCCGAAGCGGAAATTGGTTGAGAGCCGACTCCCAGCCCCGACCAGCCTTCCGCGATTCCTACGTTCGGAATGCGATTAAGTGTTGGCGCATTGGGAAATGCCTGAGTAATCGAGACTCCGCTGGGCAATGTACCTACACCCGTAGTTAAAGCGATGCGCGGACGGTCAACCGCTTCCCCAAGCCCCGCTGAATTCAAGAGACTGGGCGTGATCTGAGACTCGACACGGAATAGTCCGTTGAAGTCCACTGTGTAGAATGCGTCCTTAATTGTGTCGTATGGAGTTCCGCCCCAGGAATCGTTGGGAAAGTCGTTGAGGACCGGTTCGTACATGATGCGCCCGGTCACCATGTTGTTCTTATTGATTTGCGAGTCCACGCGGAACTGATAATCAAGCTGAGAGGTTATTCCGGGAGTTTGATTGATATAGTTCAGAAACCCGCCGGCGGTGTTATTCGGTAGCGGAATATATGTTGGATTCACCAACGCAAGCGAAATTGGATCCAGGCAAGCCGCGTTCAGCGTGGTTGGACCCGAAATGCAGTTGGTCTTTCCTTCACCGGCCAGCAGAGACTGGCTGTGCGCATCCAAAGTCAGTGTCCCAGATGCAGGGAGCGTGGGACTGCTGCTGAAGTCTCCTCCGCGCATGTCCTGTGTGAACACGGAGCCGCGGATGACTGATGAGGAATGTATCGACTGCCATTCATTGGAAGCGAAGAAGTATGTCTTCTTCGATCGATCCGTATTGAATATTTTGGGGATGATCACTGGCCCACCCAGTGTATAGCCATAGATGTTTTGATGAAGTCCCGGAGCGCTGGTCGAGAAGTAGTTGTACGCGTCGAAGTCGTTATTGCGGATATAATCCCACGCGCTTCCATGAAAGGTCTGCTCTCCGCTTTTTGTGACGACTACGATCTGGCCGGAACCGACAAACGGGTACTTCGCGCTGTAGCTGTCGTTCAGAACTGAGAATTCAGCAATCCCATCGACCACCGGCAAAATATCGAGGTTGGCCATGTTGCCCGAGTTCATGTTGTAGACACCGTCGATGGTGTAGGTCGAGTACTCAACCGAATTGCCGTTCATAATCAGCGTGATACCGCCTTCAAGACCGCCACCGCCCAATGCATTAGCCCCGTTGGTACTGGCCACGCCAGGAACAGTGATTGCCAAAGTCTGGAAGTTCCGCCCATTCAACATCAGGTTATCGATCTGTTTGCTGCTGATGGTGCCCCCGACATCCGAACTCTCAGTGTTTACTACTTCAGCATCTGCGGTAACCGTAACGTTGGCAGTCGTGCTGCCGATTTGGAGGACCACGTTGCCCCCATAGCGCTGTCCCGGATTGAGGTGAATGCCTTGAGTGATGCTCTCCTTGAAGCCCGGTTTGGCGACGTCGACCGTGTATTGGCCGTCGCTAAGGCCCTCGACAGAGTAGAAGCCGCTCGTATCGGTCGTCTTTTGGTAGGAGACGTTCGTATTCTGGTTGGTGATGGTCACCGTGGCATCCGCAATAAGGGCGCCGGAGGGGTCAGTTACCGTGCCAGAAATGGCGCTCAAGCTTGCCTGCGCACATAGGTGTGGACTTACGATAACCAGAAATACGAGCAGAGCTGCGACTTGCAACATTTTTTTGGAATTCACTGATTTTGCCTCCTGGCCGAATGAGCTTCGCTTTCGCAGAATTTCATTGAACAAAATTGGTGCTCGATAGAATGCGACTAAGACTATGTGCCGAGGCGTAGTCGATGAACAAGAAGGAATATCCAAATATTCACAATTTGCGCAAATCGCAATGCCTGACTCTGGTCCAAACGGAGCAGGCGGCGGGCCGCTCCTTAGCTGGCCTCGCATGCGGGTACCACCATATCGAGAAAAACTGGATCTTACATCCTAATGGCAGCCAACTTCGGGGTGAACCGGAAGATCTGGATGCGAGTCTCTAACCGCCGGAAACCGATTAAGAGCGAAATCGGGGGCTCAGTCTCCCCAATACTTTTCGGGATGACTTTTGCCATTTCGATCGCACATCGATTCGTTGCGATATACGCAAAGTGCTATTATTTGAAACGTTTCCGTAGGACTCGCGCATAAATGGAGAACTTCGCTGACAAGCTGATCGCCTAAGTATTCCGATCGGATTCACGATGGACGGCCGCGGCCGAGGCTAGACCCCAGCTTCGCAACATTGGCGCTCTCCGCAAGAGATTTTTGAGTCTTGCATAATCATCGCGGCTTTTATACCTGCCTTTACTCTTTCCAGCTGGGCGTGGACGTCCAGCGTGCAATATCGTGCAATGGTCGACGGCAACCACGGCATTTACGGCATCTGCGGCAACGTGGTTTCTGTAACTTGCACAAAGCACAAGGGCTATTAACGTTCGATCCCCACTAGCCGCCCCACAACTTTAAAGGAATTTACTTTTAAATTTCCCGTCCCGCTGACCACCATCCTGGGGAACAAGAGGGCTTGTCCGGGCTGGATTTCTGCAATGACCTTTACTTGCTGTTGCCCTTTGCCCGCACCCCGCAAAATCTAATTGCCAAATTGCAAACGACTGTATTGCTGTACCTGTTTACAGACAAAAAAACGCGGCGTGGGCCTAAAAGCCCACGCCGCGGTGTTTTTGCTGGTATTCGGTTTAGAAATCGATTCTGGCGTCTACCTGGCCGGTGCGTGCTCCATCGCTGTTGGTGATGTAGCCGAAGGAGCCCGAGGTGATGTTCATGTTTGGATCGGTCAAGTTGGTGTGGTTGAGTACGTTGGTAAACGTGGCTTCCAGCTTTAGGTGGAAACCCTCAGCGAGATCGAAGCTCTTGCTGATGCCGGTGTTCAGGTTGACGTATCTGGGGCCTTCCACAGAGCCAACCTGGCTGTTGCCGAAGCGTCCGATGGGAAGTGGGTGCTCCGCACCGGGGCCGGTATAGAGCGGGTTGCCACCGGCGTCGAAGCCGGCGCCCGTGTGGCAAGCGTAACCAGGAGCCCAACTGGGGTCACCGGGGCAGGTGAAGGCGCCGACGTTGACATAGTTCAAACGGTTGCGGTTAGCCGGCACAACGCTTGCCCCTGCCACCCGGTCCGGATACTGGGAACGTCCCGGCGGGCTAAAGCCGTAAAGCGAACCGCTGAGTCCGGAGTCGGTGCCTGAGGGATCGGTTTGGCCGCCGGGTATATACGGTGTAAGAAAGTCACCGGTACGCCAGGTGAAGATGGAGGTCAGGCGCCATCCACCGACAATCAGGTCGGTAGCGCGGTTCATACTGCCGCCGAACTGCTTGCCCCGCCCAAAGGGAAGGTCATAGAGCGCGGTGGTGTTCCAGTAGAGGCGCGGCTGGTTACCCGTGTTGCCGAAATCGACGTGCGGGTTGAGCACGGTCGTAGCGCGGCTACCGCCGGTTTCACCGGCGCTGTTGGCTCCCTGGGAGGCGCCAAAGTTATCGCCCAGCGACTTGGCCCAGGTGAATTCGGTGTTGAACTCAAGACCGTTATTCAACCGGTGGTTGGCCGCAAGCTGGAGCGAGTGATAGCTGGCGTCGGCGCCGGTGGCGCGGGTGTTGATGGTGCCCCAGTTGGGAAACAGACGCGCCGAGAGCGGTTGGTCGTAGGCCGAGACGGTGGTGGAGTAGGGCAGTGTGTTTTCGTCCGGAGCCCAGACAAGTTGATGAGTCTCCGAGCCGATGTAGGAGATACGCGTTCCGTAACCGCTGCCGAAGTCATGGTCAATGCTCAGGGCCCACTGCTCCATGTAGGGGTCTTTAAAGTTGACGGAGTTGGCTGTGCCGAAGTAGTCCTCGCCATAGCAGTTAGAGCAGCCGCCGTTGCCTGCGCCGGAATAGGCGTTGGGCCACTCGATTTTGGCCGTCCCGGGGCCGGTATAGGCGTTGGTGTAATTCACCGTTCCAGCCTGGATGGTGCCGGTGAGGGAGTAGAAGGTACCGCCGCTCATGGTGACGTCGTACATGCCGAAGCCGGCACGGATGGCGGTCCTATCACTGCCGAAGGGCCGGTAAGCGAAGCCAATACGAGGCATGAACCGCAGCCAGGGATGCGTTTCGAGACCGACGGGCAGGCCCGCCTGACTATTACTTTGAACAGGCATGCAGGGCGCACCGTTGACGGTGGCGCTGTTGGTGTTGTTGGTGCCGTCCGGGTCGCAGGCGTTGGCGCTGGCCAGATAGGGCCCGTTGATGATGTTGCTATATCCGTCCGGGTAGATAACGCTGCCGCTTAGCGGAGTGGCGGGGTTGAAGTTGCCGATGTCGCCGTGTACGTCGTGGTAGCCGGGCTGCAGCTCATAGCGCAGACCATAAACCAAAGTCAGGCGATCATTAACGCGCCAGGAGTCCTGGGCGAAGGCGAAGAATTTTGTGACGACGCCGTCGTTGTCGAAGGGAACAGTGTCGTACGTAGTCGAGTACGGCACGCCGAAGAGAAAGTCGGCGAAGTCGATGGGGTTGACCAGGCCTTGGCTTCCGGAGTTGTCGAACTGGTAGTTGCCGTACTGGTCATCACCCTCGAAGCTCAACGTCGAGTAGTCTGCAATGGTCTCGACCTGCCCGCCGAACTTCATGGTGTGATTGCCCTTGTTCCAGAGCAGGGTATCCGAGTAGACGTAGTTCCATCCCTTGCCTGGGTTGTTGAGACGCTGGCCAAAGCCGGAGAGATTGTAGAAGCTGAGGGTCGGCAGTCCGTTGAACCAGAGATCCGAAAGGCCCACGAAGCCCTCCCCCGTGGTCCAGGCCTCTCCGTTGAAGGGGATGTTGTTGACGTTGATGTTGCGGGCAAAGGCGTAGCTGCCTTCATTGATCAGGTGCGGGGAGATGGTCCAGTTGGTGTCGATCTTCAACACGCGGTTCTGGTTGGCGTAGGTCTCATTGGGCAACTTCCAGCCGCCGAAGCTGGTTTGGCCGTTATTTTTAAACGTGAAGCGGCCCCATAGCAGGAACTTCTGGTTGGAGCCGAAGTACTGGTCGCCGCGCACGTCAAACTGATGAGAGTTGGCGCTGTTGTTGACGTTCGACTCCCAGTTGGCGACGCCGTTGTCGGTATAGTCGGCAGGATTGCCGATGTTGGGATCCGGATAGAACGTCGACATGAACGAGGTCGCGATGGGGTTGATCGCCACCGAGGGGATCGACGTGCCATCGTTCACGCCGGTATTGGGATCGACGAGGCTGGAGCCGGCGGGGAAGTAGCTGGATACGTAGTCGCTGAAGTTACCTTGCTTCATCTCCGTGCTGGGCAGAGTCGCGAACTGCGTGGACTTTGCCGGATGGTCCCATGCCTCGTAGGTGGCAAAGAAGAAGCTTTTGTTGTGGCCGTTGTAGAGGTGGGGAATGACCACCGGGCCGCCGGCGCTGACACCGTAGGTGTTGCCGATCTGGCCGGGCTTGCTGGTCGTGATCGGATAGGTGTAGGGGATGGCGTCGAAATCCGAGCTCTGGTAATACCAGTAGGCCGAGCCGTGGATATGATTGGTGCCGCTCTTGGTGGTGGCGATAATCTCGCCGGGGTCGCCATACTCGGCGTTGACCAGAACGCCATCGGCGCGGATCTGATCAATCGACTCGCTGGAGGGCCAGCCGTTGTTGGTGTCGGAGAACATGAGGCTGGTTCCGTCCACCGTCACATCCTGGAAAAAGCTCTCCGGGCCCTGCATGTAACCGTTCTGCATGCCGGGGAGGGTGCCAACAATGTTGGAGGGGCTGGTGCCGCTGAAACTGGCGCGGGTGTTGGTGGGAAGGCTGAGAGCCATCTCCGTGCTGAAGGTGCCGCTGATGGCGGGGGTCTCAGTTTCGATGGCCGGCAGTGCGCCGCTGTTGACAGTGACCTGCTGCTGAACCGAGCCGACGGTCATCTGGGCGTCAAGGCGCTGCGTCTGGCGCACATCGAGAGTGAATCGGGTGGCTGTCCACTTCTGAAAACCGGCTGCCTCGATGGACAGGGTGTAATGGTCGGGGACGACGTCGTCAAAGACATAGTCGCCGGTCTTGTTGGACGTAGTATGGCGGAGGATACTGGTGTCGATATTCGTCAGCGTGACGGAAGCTCCGGGAAGGACGGCTCCGTTGGCGTCCTTGACGGTGCCGACGATGGAGCCCTGGGTGACTTGCGACCAGGCGGCAGCTGGAAGGATGAGGAGAAGCAGCAGCACAAGCTGCATACAAACGTGTGCATACCCCTTATAGGGTCTAGGTTTCCTGTTTGGCATCATACTACCTCCTGAAATTGTTGAGTGGCTAGATTTGGACCCTGTACTTCGCCGAAAAAAACGGAGAGGCTTTCGGTTTATATCTTTTGGTATCCATTGCCGGATCAAATCCTACTGGGGTTCAAGCGGATCGCGTCCAGCGTGAGTTCGTGCGCTTGTGATTCTGATCACTTCTCTGCTGCGAAGTATTCGGCGCGCTTGTAGTTCAGATCACTGCTTTGCTGCGAAGTATAGGGGCAGTGTACCGCAGAATCAAACGGATTTTATGTTTAATTTTCGTCAAAAATGGAGCACATTCGTCAGTTTTTCGACATCGCCTTTTTACAACGGCTTTAGAATCAAAAATGCCCCTGAAAAAGAAAACAGCTCAGTCAGCGGAGGATCTCTCATGCGTATCTTATTGGCTGCATTTGTCTTGTGCCCCGTTCTCCTGTCGGCGAATGGCTTAGCAGCCGCAGAGAACAACGTGCAGTCTGTACTCCCCAACGGACGCAGCATACACCCGGCGGGTAATTGGATACCCTTGGCCCCCTACCCATTCGCGCTGGCTGTGCGGTCCGACGGCGAGCAGGTTGCTATTCCATCGATTGGCTTTCCTTTTGCTCTCAACGTGATCTCCGCTCCATCGAGCGCCGATCCTGCAGTGCGGCAGTTGCCGGCAGAAAGCAGCATCCTCCGTAGGAAGGGCACGGGCGACGCCAAAGTCGAGACCGAGAACGATCCCGCCATCGAGGTACACGCAGGCTTGGCCTATTCTCCCGATGGCAGCCTGCTCTATGTAGCCACGGGAGATTCGGGCAAGATTCGGACCTACCGAACCAGCGATTGGCACGCGGTGAGTGAAGTGTCTCTGGACGGCGAGCTGGCGGGCAAGACATGGAGGGGCAGCTTCGCTGCGACGCTTACGGTCTCGGCGGACGGCAAGACGCTCTATGCACTCGACCAGGGCAACTGGCGCATCGTGATTGTGGACGCAGCAACGATGCAACGGATTGCGTCGGTTCCGACCGGCCGCTATCCTTTCGAACTGGCACTCTCACCCGACGGAGACAGGCTCTATGTCACCAACACGGGCCTCTTCGAGTACCAACCCATTCCCGGCACCAACGTGCACGATCCGTTGAAGACGGGCCTGCACTTTCCGCCCTTCGGGTATCCGTCGAAAGCGGCGCGGGAAGGCTTGACCGTGGAAGGCAAACAGGTGCCCGGCCTGGGTGACGAGAACTCCAACCGCGGCAGCTCGCTGTGGACCTATGATGTGCGCGACCGCGCGCACCCGGTCATTACCGCAAAGCTGCGGCTGGGGGCCCGGATTACCGAAAGCAGCGGTGGAACCGTTGGCGGCGCAGCGCCTACGGGGGTGGCGGCCACGCCCGATGCTGTCTACGTAACGCTGGCCCATGACGATCAGGTGGTAAAAATCGCAGCGGATGGAACTCGGTTGCTGGCTACGGCGGCGCTCTCGCCCTTCACCGGGCCGCGCTTTCAGGACAGCCGGGGACGGCCTTTGCGCGGTGTCATGCCCAGTGGCGTGGCAGTCCGCGACGGGCGCGTTTACGTGGCAGAGTCCGGCATTGACGCTGTGGCTGTTCTCGATGCGGCTACGCTGCAGGTTATACGAGCACATTCCAGTGGGATGGAATCCATCGGCAGTGGCTTTGTCGCCCGATGGCAACACTCTTTATGTGGTGAATAGCAAGGGCAAAGGCGCCGGTCCAAACGCCGGTAAGGGACACGACCCTGAAGCGCCGACATATGTCGGCTCGCTGGAGATGGGTAGTTTGAGCGTCATTGCTTTGGGAGCGCTTCCTTCCGCAGAAGTGCTGACACAAACGGTCATTGCGGGTAATATGGCGGCCATCGCCGACCGTCCGCCGCTGCCGCAGCTCAAGCACTGCTTCCTGGTGATACGCGAAAACCGCACCTACGACGAGGTGCTGGGCGATGTCGCGGGCGCCAATGGCGACCCCGCCGTGGCCCGGTATGGAATGGATGGATGGGCCGCCGAGGACCGCGGCGCAACCCATTTGAAGGTAACTCCCAATCTGCATGCGCTGGTTGGCCGAGTACGCCATGAGCGACAACTACTATGTGGACTCCGATGTTTCCGCGGATGGGCACCGCTGGGTGATGGGCATTGATCCCACGCCGTTCTTCAACACGGCCTGGACTTCAGGATATGGTGGCCGGCGGAGCGGAGATATCGATGACCCGCAACCGGGCCGGCGAGCGGTGTTTGGCGGCGCCGATGCGCCCATGCCGGAAGACGAGCCGCAGTTCGGTTCGCTGTGGGAACACGTTGCAGCCAGCGGCAAAGGCATATTGAACTACGGAGAGGGATTGGAGATCGAGGGCGACATGGAGTTGGATGGCGCGGCGCCGGAAGGCCAGCGGCTCTTTCTTAATGCGCCTTTGCCGGAGCCTGTTTTCGAGTCGACTGACCGCCGCTATCCCACCTTCAATCTCGGCATTCCCGATCAGTTCCGGGTGGCGGAGTTTGAACGCGACTTCCAGCGGAGGCTGGCCGCCGGCACGGTGCCAGCGCTCATCGTCATTCGCTTGCCCGATGACCATACGATGGATGCGCGGCCGGCCGACGGCTATCCTTACCGCGCGTCCTATGTGGCCGA
The DNA here is from genome assembly GCA_963725975.1 of uncultured Acidobacteriaceae bacterium. Taxonomy (GTDB): domain Bacteria; phylum Acidobacteriota; class Terriglobia; order Terriglobales; family Acidobacteriaceae; genus Telmatobacter. Next base: position 246,022 of record CAVSBA010000008.1, read on the forward strand.
TAACGATCTGGCCACAGGCCGGATCGTGGCGTACTTGTCGACAACTTCCATCTGGAAGGACTCGGCACTGTTCCTTACCGAAGACGATGCTCAGGATGGCGTGGACCACGTGGATGCGCACCGCAGCATCCTGCTGATAGCCAGTCCGTGGGTGAAACCCGGCTCCGTTTCTCACGAACACACCAGCATGGGTTCGATCACGCGCACCATCGACGAGTTGCTTGGGCTTGGGTCCGATGAATCTCGAGGATGCGCTGGCTGGAGAGATTACCGGCGTCTTCGACAGCCAGCCGCATTTGCAGCCATTCACCGCGCGCCCTTCTGACCTGCGCATCTTTGATCCTGCGAAGGCCCGCTTAGCCAGGCCCAAGACCAAAAAAGCGGCCGCAGCCCTGCTGGACATGGACGATTCCAATGCGATTCGAATGGAAATTGAGAAGGCCAAGGCCGCCGGTGAATTGCGTCAACCGGCCAAGAGCCAATAAGGAAGCTGTCTTGAAATGTGCGCAAGCATAAAATCGCAGGCGGGTTGCTGCAGTTGCCGATTACGGCGCCGGCAACCCGCTGATTTTTTTGCGCGGCTCGCCTCACGTTCACCTTGCCGCACGACTCATGTGGACGAGAGATTCTCAAATTATTTCAAAGTAACGTTCCAACTCCCAATCCGTGACGGCGCGCCGGAACTGCCGAGTTTCCCAATCGCGCGTGGCCGAATAGTGATCCACGAATTCATCGCCAAAAATTTGCCGCGCGGCCTTGCTGCACCGGAATAGCTCCGTACTTTCCTCGAGACTGCGCGGCAGTGCCGGCGCCTGCGACTCGTACGCGTTGCCGGTAGGCGCGGGAAGTTCCAACTTATTCTCGATCCCATAAAGGCCAGAGGCCAGACTTGCGGCCAGCGACAGGTAAGGGTTAGCGTCAGCGGCCGGCAGACGATGCTCGACCCTCGTACTCTTGGCCCCGCCACAAATCGCACGCAGGGCCGTGGTCCGGTTGTCGATTCCCCAAGTTACATTGGTGGGCGCCCAGGTGCCCGGCACAGTCCGTTTGTAGGAGTTTATCGTGGGGCAGAACATGACGGTTAACTCGCGCATCAGGGATAGTTGTCCAGCGATGTAATGTTGCATCAGCTTGGACATGTGGGAGTCCGACTTCGAATCATAGAAAAGGTTCTTCTTCCCCGCCCGGTCGCACAGGCTCTGATGGAGATGACCGCTGCAACCGGGCAGGTCGGCATTCCACTTGGCCATGAAAGTGGCAAGTAGCCCGTGTTTTCGCGCCACTATTTTTACGAGAGTCTTGAACAGCGCCGCCTTATCCCCGGAACGCAAGGCATTGTCATAGCGAATGGCCGTCTCGTAAACCCCCGGACCGGTTTCGGTATGAAAGCCCTCTACTTCAATTCCCATCGAATTCGCAGCATCAAGAATGGCGTGGGCCAAATCCGAGTGCGCCGAAGACCTCACGAAGCTGTACCCGCACATGCCGGGGGAAAGTGGCGTCATTTCCCTGAAATGCTTTTGCCTTGCCGAGAGCGGGTCTTCGCGGAAGAAGAAGTATTCAAACTCAATCGAGGTGTTCGCGGTGTAGCCCCGTGCCTGCGCACGATCCACGACGTTGCGCAGCACTTGACGCGGGGAGGCCGGAAAGGGTGAACCATCCTTGCGGAAAAAATCGACCAGAAAACATGCGGTGTTCGATTCCCAGGGGAGGACACGAAAGGTGGACAGATCGATGCGGGCCAGAGCGTCGGGATAACCGGTGTGCCAACCGGTCAGCGTGACGTTGTCGTACAGGACATCGGAGCAGTCCCACCCGAAAATCACATCGCAAAAGCCCAACTCCGATTGGGCGCAGGAGAAGAACTTGTCAAGTGATATGTATTTTCCCCGCAGCACACCGTCAATGTCGAAGCCGCCAAGCTTTACCTGCTCGATTTTGTGTTTCGCAAAAAGCTTCTTGATCTGCTCGAGATCCATGGCGCCAACCTTTTGAACATTATCTCTCGCTTGGATACACCGTTCTTCCGAGAGAAGCGGGGCATGAGAATGTACAAATACCAGTTAGCTGCCCGTCCGCGTGCGGATGTGGAAACTCTTGGGGCGCGTCAGGTAGTGGAATCCCAGGTGCGAAAGCGTGCAGCCGTGCCCGCTGTCCTTGATGCCAACCCAGGCCAGCTCAGGATCCAGGAAGTCGCAACGATTGACGTAAACTGTGCCCGCCGCCGCACGGTGCGCCAGCGTCTCGCCTCGCGCCATATCCTCCGTCCAGACTGAAGCCGTGAGGCCGTAGGGGCTGTCGTTCATCATGCGGATGGCTTCGTCGTCGCTGTCCACGGGCATGATGCCGATGACCGGTCCGAAGCTTTCTTCCATCATCACATTCATGCGATGATCGACGTCGACGAGCACCGTAGGCTGGAAATAGTAGCCAGGCCCGGGCAGGCTATGTCCGCCCGTCAAAATCCTTGCTCCCAACGACACGGCTTGGCCAACCTGTGATTCCATAAAATCCACTGCCTTGCGCTGGGCCAGCGGCCCCACGGTCGTACTCTCGTCCTCCGGGGAGCCCACTTTGTACTTTTCCACCTCGGCCAGGTAAGCGTCTACAAATCTTGAGAACAGGGGGCGCATCACATAGATTCGTTCCACAGCGCAGCAACTCTGCCCGGCATTGTAGAAGGCCCCATCCACCAGGTTTTCCACTGTGAAAGCAAAGTTGGCATCCTCGCACACAAAGGCCGGATCTTTGCCGCCCAACTCCAGCCCCATATCGAGTAGCTGGGTGGAGGCTTGCTCGTAGACCTGGCGCCCACCTTCCACCGACCCGGTAAAGGAGATGAAATCGACAGCGTGCCCGTCAACGAGTTTACGGATTGTGTCGTGGCTGATGTGAACCGATGCGACCAGATCGCGGGGAAGGCTGGTCTTGCGAAAGGCCTCTACAAAGGCGTCGCCGCACAAGGGCGTGAGGCGCGCATGCTTGATCAGAACTGCGTTGCCCGCCAAAAGGGCGGGGACGATTACGTTGACGGCGATCAGCAGCGGATAATTCCACGCCGCAATATCGAGCACGGTGCCCAGCGGCTCGCGCCGGATGAACCTGCTGAATCCTTCTTTGGGCGGGAGAACATCATCCTGCAGCGCACCGGGAGCCAGTCGCACCATGGCCTCGGCGCGGTTCAGCATCCCATCGACTTCCTGGCGCGCCTGGCGAAGTGGCTTGCCCATCTGGCGCGTGATGTCCAGCGCCACCGCCTCTTTCATGGACCGAAAGGCGCTGATGAACTCACGGCAGATTTCCACCCGTTGCTGGACTGGAACATCGCGCCACAGCCTCTGCGCCGCATGCATTCTAGACAGAAGGGATTCCAGTTCTTTTTCCGAGGTGGGCTCGATGGTACGAAAGACCTCTTCGTTGGCGGGGTTTACGAGGTTCCAGCCTGAAGATTCACTCATTTCTTCTCCGTTCAAAATCCTCAATCGCCCATCGGCAATCGTTCGCTGCAGGCCTTGAAACGCAGGTGCGCGCGACCGGTCACCAGCTCGCCTCATAAAGCTTCAATAAGTCGCCTTGGCTGCAGGGGCGGATATTGGTCTTGTGGCAGGAGTCTTCAAAGGCCTTCTTTGAGAGAGTTTCGAGACTCTCCCTGGTGACTCCATAGTGGCGCAGACCGCGCTTGATACCAATGCGTTCGATCATGGACTCGACTTGCTGCACAGATTTCTCCGCCGCCTCGCTTTCCGTCATCTGGCGGGTGTCCACGCTGAAAAGAGCCGCCAAACGCGCGTAATGATTCGCCGCCATCTCCAGGTTGAAGCGCATGACGGCAGGCAGGCACAGCGCGTTTGCGAGGCCGTGATTGAGTCCGAACTCGGTGGAAATTGCGTGGGCCAGCGAGTGGGTGGCGCCCAGGTCCTTTTGAAACGCGATTGCCCCCATGGTGGCCGCCACCTGCATATATCCCCGCGCCTCAATATCCTTGCCGTTGACTGTGGCCCGCTCGAGGTAACGAATAATAAGCTCCAGCCCGTAAATTGCAATGGCGTCGCACAGCGGATTGAATGCGGGACAGGTGAGGGACTCCAGGCAGTGGGTGAACGCATCCATGCCGGTAGCAGCAGTGAGGGATGGAGGCAGCCCGACGGTCAACTCAGGATCGAGGATGGCGCGCTTGGGCATGAGCCAGGGACTGAAGATGATGATCTTGCGGCCCAACTCGCGAGAGGTAATCACGGAAGACCGCCCCACCTCGCTGCCTGTTCCCGCCGCAGTGGGAATGGCGATGATGGGATCGTAAGGTCCGGTCATTCGCTCCATGCCCCCGGCCTGCCACTCGAGCTCGGTAAGAGCCCCCGTATGCCGGGCCATGACTACGACTGCCTTGGCAACATCAAGAGCGCTCCCGCCGCCGAGCCCGATGGCTCCGTCGCAGCCTGCGGACCGGTAGAGCTCGGCCGATTCCAGCACATCTTCTTCGACCGGGTTCCCGTGCACTCCGGCGAATACTTCGTGGGGTACTCCGGCTTCTTTGAGCACAGCGATTACCGCCTCGAAGGCGGGCGTGGCGCGTAGTCCAGGATCGGTGACAACCAGGGGCTTGCGGACGCCGGTTTCCTCAAGACAGGAAGGAAGGCGCTTGACGGCGCCGCACCCAAAAACGATCCGGGTGGGAAACGAAAAGGTGGTGATCTCGTCGAACATGTCGAATTAACCTCTAGCTGTTTGGGCAACCGGGCCACGCCAGAGCGCGCCCTTAGCCTCGAGTTTCTACACTCGGGGCAGCACGATTTTCTGAATCCAGTTGCGGAACTCCGCTTGGCGCACCTGGTCCGACAGCACATCATCATCAATATCAAGCTGCCAGCGCAGATCTTTTCGGTCAGGGTTCTGATGCAGCGTTTCCAGCATGTCCACGTATTGCACCAGATTCTCGTGATCCTGGAAGAACCCTTCCTTCAGCAGCTTGGCCTCGCGCGCGCTGATGAGTCGCGCCATTTCGTGCAGGTCGTACTCCGGGTGATACGCCAAGCCCCAAAAAATCCCCTTGCCTTGTTTCACTTCGATCGCCTGCACGTGGGTGAAATCGTTACAGGCCAGGAGGGTCGCTCCGGGCGGCAGTTGAGTCACTTCATCGAGGTGGCTGATGAAGCCATTGTACACAGGAGGTTTTCCCTCGAACATGGGGTGCCGAAGTCCCTCGGCATTCAGCCATATCTTGCGCCCGATGCCCATTTCCCTGCCGCGCGGGTTGGCTTCCACAACACCACCGGCCCCTACCGCGGCCATCTGAATGCCCCAACAGGTGCCGAAGCCAGGCGTTCCAACCTCATAGCTTTTCCTGGCGAACTCAATCTGGCGCGTCACCCGTTCGTCGTCATGGTGATAGATGGTCAGGTTGCATCCGGGCCAGAGTATGGCCGCATAGTTTTCCGGGCCCAGCCCGTCAGGAGGAGCGGCATTATCGCTGGCGAGCCAGGTGCTGAAGGTCGCCCCAGGCAGATACTTTTGCAGCATCTCCGCGTAAAGCTGCCACGCGTACTTCATCCCCACAACGTCAAACTCGTCACGACTCGGTTTCGGGTAACCGTCGACGATCAGGAAATGATTTCTGGATGGCATAAGATTTCTCCCCTTTTGTTTCTAGTCTTCGCGGGGCCTAACGACTCACGAACTGAGCCCCTAACCCAACAGTGGCGCATGAGAACGCCGGTGCGCCCTCTCTCACACCATGAGAGGGCTGGAACCTTTACGGCTATGCGATGGTCGACTTAAAACTCTCGACTCCAGACTTTCCCTCAGCGTTCCAAAGGGAATCGATGATGGCGGGCAATTGCGCGTAGTCCCGGCACACCGCGTCCGCACGGGTGTTGGCGCTGTCGCGATCAATCGCGCCGGTGAAAAGCACGGCTCGACTTCCCACCTCGTGCGGGCCCGCGATGTCGTTATGCTCACGGTCGCCCACGTGCACGATTTCGTCCAAACTGCACCCGGTGAGTTCGGCGATGCGGTGAAACATCTTCGGAGAGGGCTTTGAACACCCGATCTCGTCAGAAAACACGAAGGCGGAAAACAGATCGCGCAGCCCATAAGATGCCAGCATTTCGCGCAGCACCCGGCCGGGCGTGAAAATGGCATCCGAAATCACGACGAGTGTGTATCGCGAGCTGAGCGCCCTCAGGGCAGCCTCGACTCCGGGCGCGAGATCGGGCCGGATGTGGAGTTCCATGTGCTCGTGCAGATCGACTAATTCCCGCAGTTCCTCGTCCGGCAATTCGCGCTTCAAACCCGCCAGCAGCACGCGCAGTCGCACTTCGACCGACCAGGTTACGTGCTGGTGATGCCAGACTTGCCGGAATGCCGCGTCCACCGTGTCGTAGGCGCAATTAACCAGGGCCCGATCGATGGGAGCATGCCGCGACAAGAAGCGGTAGACCAAATCCCTGCGTTCGACCAGCTTTGTAGGAAGTCCCTGCTGACGCCGCTTGGGCTCGTCCGAATCATCGACGAAAACAGTATCCCAGAGATCGAAGGAAACCACGCGTATCTGCGACATCGCACCGGCCTTCACAGCAATAAAGTGAACGAAAACGAAATCTTAACACACCGGCCACTACAGGGTGGTCTTCCCCATTCGCGCCCTGATCCATAGAAGCAAGGCGACGAATGTACCGGTAGCCGCCACCCCTACCATCATGGCGAAGATGGGAAAGAGCCGGTGGCCCGACGCCTTGTACATCCATCCGATAATCTCTTCCTGAAAAATAGGGCCGATCGACCCCATTCCGTTGATGATTCCTGCTGCAGCGAGCGCACCCCTTTTTGAGCCTACGTCGATTGCCCCGGCTCCCGACAACAACGCATCGGGGCCGAAGAGCATGAAGCCCGCCAATCCCATGGACACTGTGAAGAAGACCAGGTTGGTCACGCCCAGGGTTGCCATCATGACGAAGGCCAGCGTCATCATGGCAAGCATTGCAAAGCAAATGAAAGAGCGACGCCCGTGGAAAAGCCTGTCGGAAGCCACTCCCGACACGATCACACCAACGAATCCGCAAATGTCGAAGACCGTCGAGAGATAACCTGCGTCGGCGCCGGAGAGCCGGAAGTTCCGCTCCAGGAAGAAAGGCGCCCAGCTCCACAGCGCGTAGCGGAGGAATTTGATGGTGAAGTAGATGACACCCATGGTGAGGATGCTCACCACCGTATCCGGCGTCCAGCCCAAGCCCTGCCGATCGCTCTCGGGCTTGACCGCCTGGGCGGTCTGCGTTGGCTGTTCCGCGGCGGAATCGCTGCCCTCATCGTCCTCGATGGGCGGCAAGCCCCGGTCTTGCGGCTGGTTGGGATGCAGCAGAACTACCGGCGCCCATAGGATAAGAAGAACCAGCGCGCCCCCAAAATACGACCAGCGCCATCCAGCCCGGCCGAGCAGGTAAGCGGCCAGTGCGGTGGCCGCAAGCGAGCCTATCTGGTAGCAGGTGGACCATACGCCCAGAACGCTTCCCCTCTGCTCGCGCCGGAACCAGAAAGCCAGGCTTCCGATGCAACCTGGCCAGCCGGTACCCTGGGCCACGCCGTTGATGGCGAGGAAGAGCAAGAGCGTCCAGAAACCGTTGGAGATTCCGAAGGCGAAGTTGCAGGCCGCTGAAACTGCGATGCCAAAAGCCAGCAGCAACTTCGGCCCCAGTTTTTTCCCGAAGTAGGCGCTTGAAAACTGCCCCAGCGCATAGGCGGCAAGGTAGGCGGTTCCCAGGTTCCCCAGTTGGAAAGAGGAAAATCCGAACGCGTGGCCCATGTCGGCCTTGACCACGTAGAAGGGCTTTCGACAGAAGTAATACCCTGCGTACGCCAGCCAGGTTGCAGTGAAAACGCGGATCTGCAAGGGCCGGTAGGCACGGTCGAGCGCCTTGTCCGGAGCGACGGCCTCGGAAAGTTTACTTGTGTTTACGTTCGCCATTCGCTTTCCTTTTCGAGGTTTTAGAGGGGCTAATATACCACCATGAATTCGTTTTGTAACTATCTGATTTCCGATTCAAGCCAATCGAAGGCTGAATTGCGCACTTTGGATACTTCCGGTCGGTTAGTATCTCATCCTGTAGGTGCAAACATCAGCGCAGCCCGGCCGTAGAAGCACCCCCATTGCTAGGGGGGCTAACCCGCATTTTCAGGATTGTCGAACCCAGAAGTGAGGACAGCAGTGATGGGGATTACGCGCAGAGACTTCGTCGCCAGCGCATTCACTACCGGAGCTTTAGGCATTTCAGGAGCCTCCAGACTGGGCGGCCAGGAGCCCGGCCCGACGGCGCCTGTGCAGTCCCAAGGCGATTGGCTGCTCGATCCCACTCCGTTTGCCGCCACCATCACTCGCGATCCGGCCGGGCAGCAGATCGCGCTTGCCAACGGGTTAGTTCGCCGGCGCTTCTGCCTCGCGCCCAATGCGGCGACCATCGCTCTCGATAACCTGATGACCGGGACCAGCGAACTGCGGGCAATTCGGCCCGAAGCAGTGATCACGATCAATAACTATGAACTGCACGCCGGCGGCCTGCTTGGCCAGCCGATCCAGCATTACCTGCTCCCTGAGTGGCTGGCTACGATGACCGCGGATCCTCGTGCATTGCAGTTGGACCGAGTGGAGGAGAGCGCCGTGGTGGAGCGCTTTGCCTGGAAGCGCGTTCCTCAGTGGTCGTCGCAGCACTTGCCGTGGCCGCCGCCCGGCAAGGCGCTCATTTTTCATTATGTGCCGGGTCCGGAGACGCCGATCAGTGGTCTCGGCGTCCAGGTTCATTACGAGCTATACGATGGAATTCCGCTCCTGACCAAGTGGATTGAGGTTACCAACAGCGGCCCGGCACCGTTCCAACTGAACTCGTTCAAGGCCGAGGTTCTGGCGGTCCTCATGCCGCAAGCCAACCAGCCGGCGAATCCTCCCCTCACGCTCCTCGATGACATTCTAAAAATCCATGTCGAAACGGACTATGCCTTCGGCGGAGCTTCTGCTTCCTCCGCGAGTCCGGCCGTGCACTGGCGCCCAGATCCGGCGTATGAGGGAGCTGACTATGAGCATCAGGAGCCTTCGCTGCTGGAATGTAATCCGCCGATCGGTCCCGAGATTGAAGTCGGACCGGGGCAGACCTGGTCGTCATTTTATGTTTTTGAGCTTCTTCATGACAGCAGCGATGAGGAGCGCCGCGGATTGGCAATGAGGCGGATGGTGCGCACGCTGGCCCCGTGGGTGATGGAGAACCCTGTGTTCATGCATGCGCGCCACGCCGAGCCGGATAAGGTTAGAACCGTTATCGATCAATGCGCCGCGACCGGATTCGAGATGATCATCCTTAGCTTCGGCAGTGGATTCGATGTTGAGAATAATAGTCAGGCATATATGCAGCAAATGACTGAGCTGGCCGGGTACGCCCGGCAGAAGGGCATCGCGATTGGCGGGTATTCGCTGCTGGCAAGCCGGGGTGGGCGCCCGGAGGATCTTGTGGTCGATGTCAAAACCGGTGAGCCGGGAGGCGGCGTATTTGGCCCATCACCATGTCTGGGCAGCCGCTGGGCCGAAGGATACTTCAACAAACTGCATCATTTCTTTCCAACCACTGGCATGTCGGTCTTTGAAAATGATGGTTCTTACCCGGGGGATTATTGCGCTTCCACCACTCACCCCGGGCATCGCGGCTATCTCGACTCCCAGTGGATGCAGTGGAAAGTGATGAGTGACTTCTACCGTTGGTGCCGCAGCCTGGGCATCTACCTGACGGTACCCGACTGGTACTTCCTCAACGGACAGAGCAAAACGGGAATGGGGTACACGGAGAACGACTGGTCGCTGCCGCGGCAATATCAGCCCCTTATCGAACGGCAGGATATCTACGACGGAACATGGACCAAGACCGCCAGCATGGGATGGATGCACGTGCCGCTGATGCAATACCACGGCGGAGGCTCGGCAGCAACCGTCGAGCCGCTCCACGAACATTTGGCGCATTACGAGACCCGTCTCGCCGATTTATTGGGTGCCGGGGTACAGGCCGCCTGGCGCGGGGACCGCCTGTACGATACGGATGAAACCAGACTGGTGGTAAAGCGATGGGTCGAGTTCTACAAGCAGAACAGAGCCATCCTCGATAGCGACATGATTCACTTGCGGAGGCCTGACGGCTGCGATTGGGACGGAATTTTGCATGTAAATTCTCAGATGGGCACGCGCGGTCTCGCCATGATTTACAACCCGCTTCCTCAACCTATTGCGCGGCAAATCAAACTGCCGTTGTATTACACCGGCCTCAGAGAGAGCGCGGAAGTGAGCTTGGAAGGGGCGCCGGCAAAGGTCTATATACTCGATCGTGACTTTGCGATCAGCGTCCCGGTCTCGGTCCCGGCAAATGGCCGTATTGCCATTTACATCAAGGAAGCGTGAGCAGCCCGGCGCGTTGGAAATTGGCTTCTGTCGAAGCGGGAAGTGCGTTCCATCCGAGAGCACAAGCGATCGACCCTATTTGGTTGAGCTTGAGTGGCAAAACCGATTTACAGTTGCAATTCCCACGTGAAAGTGATATTTAGATGGTCCATGCCACAACAACATGGTTCTGATGTCGCGCGTTTCTCCATGAATCGCCGCAGCTTTCTAAAGGCCGCCGGATCGGCCGCGATTCTGCCTGCAGTGCTTCCCGCCCACGCTGCGCAAAGTTCGGGAACCTCGGGAACCGCAGCCAATAACCGCATTAATCTGGGCGTCATCGGCATGGGATGGCAGGGGCCGTGGAACACCCAGGCCTTCCTGGCGTCGGATAGTTGCCAGGTCATCGCTGCATGCGATATCAACTCAAACCATCTGCAGGCCGCGGTCAAGATGGTGAACGACTCTTACGGAAACCAGGATTGCAAGGGCTACCACGATTACCGCGAGCTGCTGGCTCGCGAAGACATCGATGCGGTCATGATCGCGGTACCCGATCATTGGCATGAGATTGTCGCCACCGAGGCGGCGCGGCAAAAAAAAGACATCTATTCCGAGAAGCCGCTCGCGCACACCATCGCCGAGCAGCAGTCGATTGTTCGCGCCGTGGAGGCCAACGGGATTATCTGGCAGATGGGCTCATGGCAGCGCTCGGTTCCCAACTTCCATAAGGCCGCGGAGATCGTTCGCAACGGATTAATCGGCCAGGTGACCCGCGTGGAGGTTGGTTTGCCGGGCGGAAACTCGGATTTCGATGACGTACAAAAAGAGTCGCTGGCCGCGCTGGCTGCGCGGGGCGTCACGGCGGGGAGCCTGGAGGAGATTGTGCCGGGCAGCAAGGCGTGGGACCTGCTGGTGACCGATCCTCCGCCGGAGCTGGACTACAACACCTGGATCGGGCCCTCGAAGGAGCAGCCCTACATCAAGGCGCGCGTGGATAAGGCGTGGCGCTGGAATTACAACACCGGCGGCGGGCAGCTGATGGACTGGATCGGCCATCATTGCGACATTGCCCACTGGGGGCTCGGCTTCGACAACTCCGGCCCGTCAGAGGTGGAAGGCAGCGGCGACCTGCCGCCCGTCAAGGCGGTGTGGAACACCGCGCCGAAGTACCGCTTTGAATTGAAGTATCCGCAAGGCATCACCATGACCATCGCCGGCGGCTATCCCGACATCAAGGGCGGTTGTAAATGGATTGGCACCGAAGGCTGGGTGTGGGTGGATCGCGATGGATTCGACGCCTCGAACCCCGCGTGGAAGGCGGGCAAGAACCTGCCCAGAGAGCTGCGCAAGGTCAAGCTCTACATCTCCGCCAGCCATCATCAGAACTTCCTGGACTGCGTGCTGACCCGCCAACCCACCATTACGCCCGTCGAAGTGGGGCATCACTCGGCGATCCCCGGACACCTTTGCATGATCTCTATGCACAGTGGAAGAAAAATCCGCTGGGACGTGAAGACGGAAACCATTACCGACGATCCGGAAGCGAGCAAGCTGATGACCCGCGAATACCGGGCTCCGTGGGTGATGAGCTAAACGATAATTAACCGCGGCAACTCTCGCTCTGTATCTGCTGGTCGTTGGCGCAACCCATCTTGGAGAAAACTGCGTGGCTCAATCTGTGCATCAACCGACAATAATGACCGATCCTCCGGCAGGCAAGCTGGAAGCGGGCCGGAAAGTGAATTGGGATTTTACTTTTGCCTTTCTGGCATTGCGCCTCTGGTTGGGCGTGCGCGCCCTGTTCGTAGGCATTCAGAAATTCGCCGCCTATCACTCGGTCGCGGTGCCGCTCATCGATCCCACCACCGGGCAGCCGGACGCGAGCGGCGTGATGGTCAACGTAAATGTGAAGGCGTATGCGTGGGCCAATTACGCCGGCATGTCCGAGGCGCTCAAGGACAAGTTCGCACAGGACCCGCTGTTTCCGAAGTTTGCGTTGACGGCATTCGATCGCATGCTGGGCCCGGCGTTCATCCTGACCGGAATCATGTTGTTGATTGGTCTGGGTACGCGCGTGTCGCTGCTGGCCCAGGGAGCGCTTTTTATCGCGCTGACGGTGGGGCTGGTGCTGATCGATCAAAATGACGGCGTGGCCTACCTCGGCATTCATATCGGGCTGGTGGCCGCGGCGTTGATGCTGGCCCAATACAACCGGTTCGCAGTCCTCAAGAAATGGTAAATCCTCTCATGAACCGCCGTGACTTTATCAGTGCAACCGCTGTGGCCGGGGCCAGCTTGCTGCTGGAATCCTGCAAATCGGACAACGGGCCAAAATCAGCAGCTACTAAACCTTCCTCGCTGAACACCATCAATATCGCTCTCATCGGATACGGTGAGGAAGGCCAGGTGCTGCTCGAATCCCTCCTCAATATCCCGGGCATCCGCCTGGTGGCGCTCTGCGATATCTGGGATTACCACCGCAATGAGGGCGCGCGCTACCTGCAGAAACTCGGCAACCAGGTCAACGCCTACGAAAATTACGAAGACCTGCTGGCCAAGGAAAAGGACCTGCAGGCGGTGGTGATCGCGACGCCCGATTTCTGGCATGCGCCGATAACCAACACCTGCCTGAAGGCGGGCCTGCATGTGTACTGCGAAAAGATGATGAGCAATACCATCGAGGGCGCGCGCAGTATGGTCGCAACCATGCGCCAGACGGGAAAATTGTTGCAAATCGGCCACCAGCGACGCAGCAACCCGCGCTATCTTTTCACTCTGAACCGGCTGCTGCGCGAGGCGCAGTTCTGCGGACGCCTGACGGCGGCGCAGTCGCAATGGAACCGGGCAGTGAAGGAAGACTTCGGCTGGCCGAAGAAATACGAGATGCCGGCGAGTCTTCTGGCCAAGTACGGCTACTCGGACATGCACAAGTTCCGCAACTGGCGATGGTACAAGGGAATGGGCGGCGGCCCGTTGTCGGATCTGGGCTCGCATCAAATCGACGTCTTTAACTGGTGGATGGGCTCGCCGAAGTCCGTGATCGCCAGCGGCGGCCTCGACTACTACAAAAACCACGACTGGTACGACAACGCGATGGTTGTTTACGAATACCAACCTACGCCTGCAGGCGTGGCGCGCGCTTTCTACCAGGTGCAGACGACCACCAGCGCCGGCGGCGGTTACTTTGAGATGTTCATGGGCGACGACGGTACCATCAAGATGTCGGAAGACCCGTCGATTTGCGCCATCTACCGCGAGGCGCGTGCAACCGCAGTGAGCTGGGACGACTTGGCGGCCAAAGGCTACGTTCGCATGAAGGAGGCCGCTGCCTCTGACGCCACCAGGGTGGACGTACGCGAAACCGCGCAACTGGCGGAGTATGAGATTCCAGTATTTTTCAACAAGCCCGTGCATCAGCCGCACCTGGAGAATTTTTTCAACGCCATTCGCGGCACGGCGCAATTGAACTGTCCCGCCGATGAAGCCTTTACCAGCGAATACGTGATCCATAAGGCCAACGACGCCATTGCCGCGCAAACCCGGCTTGCCATCACGCCGGAGGAAGTGAAAGCCTGAGAGCATGATGAAAAAGTTGATGAGCAATCATTTTGCGGTGGCTGTATTGCTGCTTGGGACTACCGCGTTTGCGCAGAACAAAGTGGTTTTGAAAACCACATTGCCTCCGCCTCTCTTTGTGGGGACGCCGGTGCCCCTCAACGTGCCCAACCTCGAACCTCCGACGCGAGGCAAGCGCCCCGATTTCTATGTCCCGGCCGGCACCGTAAACCTGGCCAGGAATAAAAAGGTCACAGCCAGCGACAACGATCCCGACGTGGGAACGCTGGACATGATCACCGACGGAGACAAGGACGGCAACGAAGGTTCCTGGGTAGAATTGGGGCCCGGCAAGCAATGGGTGCAGGTCGACCTGGCGCGGCAGGCAAATATCTACGCCGTTCTTGTATGGCACTTCCATTCGCAGGCGCGCGTGTATCGGGATGTCGTGGTGCAGGTCTCCGACGATCCGGCTTTTCGCTCCGGGGTCGAGACCATTTTTAACAACGACTTCCACAACGAACTCGGACTGGGCGCGGGCAAGGACTTGAATTACATTGAAACCTACCAGGGCAAGCTGATTGACGCGAAAGGTGTGAAGGGCAGGTATGTGCGTCTTTACAGCAACGGCAACACCAGTAACAAATTGAACCACTACATTGAAGTGGAAGTGTGGGGCAAGCCCGCCGTCTGAGCGTCTATCTGTCGCGCTGCGTTCTGAGCTGCTGAAAGCAGTGGCCTGGCCGGGCCTTGCAAGGGCACGCTCTCTCCGGGATACCGGAATTCTGGTGGATCGATTTGATAAGGGCCGATTCGACTGCCGAGCCGCACCAGACCTTTGTTCCTGAAGGGAACAGATTGTTTACGATGCGGGGCTCGGCCGCAGGTTCGCGGTGGACGCGCTGGGCGGTCTTTCTCCTGATTGCGCTTTTGGGATTGGCGCTGCGCCTGCCGCGACTGGGCGCGCGCCCCATGCACACCGATGAAGCCGTTAATGCCTACATCGTAGGACAATTGCTGGCCGGCGGAGAATTCACCTATGATCCGCAGGACCGGCACGGACCGGCGCTGGCTGCGCTCGCTCTGCCACTGGCCAGACTGCAGGGCGCAAAAGCCTTTTCCGATCTCACCGAGGCGGAGCTGCGATTGACTGGGGTTCTTGCCGGAACCATCACCATCCTGTTACTGGGCGCGGCGGCCGAGATCTTCGGTTTCACGCCTTGCGTCATTGCGGGGTTGCTGTTTGCCTGCGCTTCCCTTCCCGTCTATTACGATCGCGACTTCATCCATGAATCGCTTTTTGCCGCTGCCACGTTAGGAATGATTCTGGCGGGCTGGCACGCGTGCGCGAGACGCTCCGCGGGGCGGGCCGTGCTGGCCGGCGCCTGCGCCGCGCTGATGCTCGCGTGCAAGGAGACCGCCGTCCTTCACTTCTTCGCGATGGCCGCAGCGGCGTTCATCTTCTGGGCATGGAATCTGCACGGAAGAAGACTCAGCGGTCGGTGGGGAAGCAAAGCGCTGGCGGCAGCGGCAGCCGTTTTTCTGGCGCTCAGCGTGGTGCTGTATACCTGGTTCGGCAGCAACTGGAAGGCGCTGGCCGCGCTTCCGCGCGCAGTTCCGAATTTCCTGGCGCGGGCGGGCGGTGAAGGCCACCAGAAGCCATTCTGGTATTATGCGCATCTTCTCGCCGGCGGCTGGTCTGGCGGATTGATTTGCGCCCTGGCATGCATTGGAATCCTGCTGGCGGTGCGAAAGCGCGATCCCTCCCCCTACGCTTTTCTCGCGTACTATGCCCTTATTCTTGGCGTCGTCTACAGTCTCATTCCCTACAAGACACCTTGGCTGGCGTTGAATTTGTGGCTGCCGATCGCGCTGTTTGCGGGCCTGGCGATGGGTTCATGGTTGCGATTGCCCGCGAAATTTCCCGCGCTCCGCGTTGCGGCGCCGGTCTTTTGCCTTGCAGTGGGCGCCGTATTGATCGCTCACGATACGGCCCGGCGTGTCTTTATGCGCCCGGCCGATGAAACCAATCCCTATGCCTATGCGCAAACCTCGGAGGACCTGCTCGGACTGCCCGCTGAGATCCAGGAACTAACACGTCAGAATGGCATGGTGGCGCCGCGCATTGCGGTGATTGCCGCGGATCCGTGGCCGCTGCCGTGGTACTTGCGGCATTTTCCGCAAACTGGATTTTGGCAGCCTGGCCAGCAGCCGGGACAATCGGACTTTTACATCACATCCACTGAAGCCGCGAACCAATATGAAGATCGGCTGCAGGGCTTGCGCCCGGAATTTTTTGGCGTCCGGCCGGGCGTGCTGATCCTTTTGTGGTCGCCTTTGCCCAAGTGAGATCGCATGGCTGAGATCCACCAATTCAATCACCGGGCCATGGCGACGTACTTTGAAGTACGCATCGCCGATGAGGAGCGGACTTATGCCGCGCAGGCAGCGCAGGCTGCGCTCGATCTTCTCGATCAACTGGAATCGCGTTTGAGCCGGTTTCGCACCCACAGCGATGTTGCGCAGATCGCTGAGATCGCGCCGGGTGAAACCATGCGGCTCAGCGAACCGGCCTTTGCCTGCCTTGAAGTCGCAAAGAAGATGGAGTTGGCCACGCGCGGCGGCTTTTCTCCAACGCCCGCGGCCTTGCAAACTCAGGCTTCTCTGCCGCAGTGGGAACTCCAGCCGCAGGAGCTTTCCATCCGTTGCGTGAGCGGGAGGTTGCAATTCGATCTGGGTGCTATCGGCAAGGGATTTGCACTGGACCGCATGGCCGAGCTGCTGCGGGCGTGGGATTGCTGCTCGTTTTTGCTGGTTGCAGGGGGCAGCAGTATTCTTGCGGGCGACGCGCCCAGGGAGGCCGACGGCTGGTCCTGCGGCCTGGGCGACGACCACGCGCCGCAACGAATCTTGCTTGACCACGCCTCGCTCAGCGGCTCCGGGCTGGCAGTAAAAGGAGACCATATTGTGGATCCGCGCACCGGCCGCACGGCTGCGCGGCAGAACCGGGCCTGGGCCCTGACCGATACTGCGGCTGAGTCGGACGCGCTCTCAACCGCATGCATGGTTTTGAGCGAGCCGGAGTTGCAGGATGTGCTGGCGCAGGAGCCTTCATGGCTGGTTTTCTTTGCGACCGAACAGGCTATCCGGACCATGGGAAGCCGCGTACTCAACGACCTCTATAGGACGCGGATCGATGAGCAATAGAGATGCGTAAATGCTAAACTTCTCCGCGAACAGAATTCCCCCTGCGTTCCGGCATGAAACTTCTGCAACTCCATGCAAAACCACGTGCGGATTGTGGCAGTACGAAGCCTGGCCAGCCGGAACGCTTCGCAGAGCGCTCAAAAATCGATCAATCACAAGGAGACTCCATGCGCATTTTCCGCAGTTTTCGCTTCCTCATGGCAGCCGTCATCGGGCTGTCGGCCTTGGCTGTCCAGGCGCAGACGGCGCCGGAGGCATCCACACCGCCTCCGCCCCATGCCAAACAAATCCATCTCAAGCATGTGCTGGTGATCGCCCAGACCAAAGGCT
Source organism: uncultured Acidobacteriaceae bacterium (assembly GCA_963725975.1). Taxonomy (GTDB): domain Bacteria; phylum Acidobacteriota; class Terriglobia; order Terriglobales; family Acidobacteriaceae; genus Telmatobacter. The sequence continues at coordinate 263,519 of CAVSBA010000008.1, forward strand.
TTGAGCACGACTCCATTCCCGATACCATGGCCGCCATCTACAACATGGGCCAGCAGAGCGGCCTGTGGGACACCACCCTGCGTACCGACACCGAGCTGATTACCAAGAAGGACCTGGGCAGAAATGCCAAGAACCTGAACTACTTTGACGTGCTGGTCTTTGCCGACCCCACCGGCGAGCTGGACTTGGACGCGAGCCAGAAGGCCGATATGCTCTCGTTTATTCACGATGACGGCAAGGGATTTGTGGGCATCCACGCCGCCCTGGACTGCAATTACAACTGGCCGGAGTACGGCGAGATGATCGGCGGCTGGTTCGACGAGCATCCGTGGGGCACGTTCAACGCGCCCATCGTCAATGAAGACCCCAGCTTCCCCGCCGTGCGGCATTTTCCCGCGGCCTTTGTGAAGTACGACGAGATCTATCAGCCCAAGGCGTGGTCGCGCGACAAGGTCAACGTGCTGCTCAGCCTCGATCCCACCAAGCTGAACTACGACAACAACCCGCGCATTCACCGCAGCGATCACGATTTTGCGGTGGCATGGAGCAAGATGTACGGCAAAGGCCGCGTGTTTTATTCCACGCTTGGCCACACCGAGGAGGCGTGGCAGGACCCCGACATTCGCACCATGTACTTTGAGGCCATCAAGTGGGCGCTGGGGATGACCGAAGGCAGCACCGCTTCGCATCCGCGCCCGGCCATGGCCCACTGAGACTTGCTGAAGATGTCGCCGATTACGGCGATTCCGTGGTTGCCGCATCCCGAAGAGTGAGCGGAAGGTGGCTTTTCCATCGAGAAAAAGCCATCTTCCACAGATCGGAATAACGGCTACACCCACTGGGTAACCGCTTTAGCACACCCGGCTGAACCCCAGGCCCAACAGCGCTGCCGTCTTTTCGAGCGTCGACGCAATATGGCCCACCCCCACCGCGCAATGATGTGCCGGCCCATTACCATTCCAGGCCTCCACAAATCCACGCGCGCCCAGCGGAAACCGATAGCGGCTGTTGGTGTTCCCAATTTCAAGAATCGGGCCGGCCACGCATTCGCCTTCGGCCACCACCAGTTTGAATCTCCGCTCTGCATCCTCAGCCACGGAGAGCAGCGTCACCGGGCCATGTTTGACGCTCATTTCAACTGAGAGGCCGCGGCCCACTTTGCCGTGATAGACCTTGAGCGGCCGCACCTTGGTTTTGCCTTCGGCAATCGCAAAGTGGCCCGGGCCATCGTGGCCCATCAGTACCAGGTCATCTTTGAAGTCCATCGCGTAGTACTCGGTGAACGATCCGCCGGCGCCCAGCACATCCATCATCTTCATGGCCAGCACATTCTTCACTTCGTATTCGCCCGCCACCGGAATATGGCGAACCGTGAGCAGCGATGTGCCCAGGATGATGGAACTCATGGTGTCTTCGTTCGCAGCATTGCCTGAGCCTTTGTAGTAGTAGGCCATGGCATCCAGATCGTAACGCGCAGCCAGTGCATCCAGAGCCACCGAGGTTCGCGCAGCGCGCCGCAGTTCTTCTTCCGGACAGTCCGGCTGCACGTCGAAGATCGACTTAAACTCGGCAGCGCGGCTTGATACGCTCTCTTCGCTGGCTTCCGCGCGCAACTCGCTCAGCTCATCCACTTCGACAAGTTCCGCATGCGCGCCGAAGGCGATGGAGACGAGGGTCACGTCGGTCATGATGTCGAGCATGCCGCTGTAATAGTGGCCCATGAGTCCCACTCGCGCCGCGCCCATGGCGGCGCGCACGCGCGCCGCGGCCAGCCACTCCTCGATCTCTCGCAAAGTGGCCTCGTCATCGAGGACACCGGTGACCTGATGAAACGGAATGCGCGCGCGCACAAAGACGTTGGCGATCTCCGGGACCGGACAGGCCGAGCAAAATGCCAGCCAGTCTCCAGTCATCTGGGTGCGATCCTGGAGCCGGTTAAACGCGGCATAATCGATCGCCTGCTCAGGCTGCAGATTCAGGACGACAACGGGCACACCCGCGCGCTGCACCAACGGCAGCACCGTGTTCGACAGCGCGTAGGTGGTGATGTAAAGGAAGAGCACGTCGATGTCTTCTCGACGGCATTGGTGACCGGCTTCGCGCGAGCGTTGCGGAGTGTCGACCAGGCCCAGGTTCACCACCGTGACACCGGGTCTGGACAGCCGCTCCGCTACGCGCGCCACATACGATTTCAGCCGATCTTCGAGCCCCGCAAACTGGGGCCAGTAGGCATCGAGGCCGATTCCGCACAGCCCCACCCGCAAACCAACTTCGCTCTTCATGCCTCGCTCACCAGCTCACCACGGCCACTGCAAACGGCCTTAATTCGAGCTTGCCATCGGCAGGCTTTACGTCTCTTGCCGGCCCATCGCCGGTCAGGTCGTCCACCACTTGCACACTGGCCTGATCCGCATCCGGCAACGCCACCTCGAGCGAACGATCGCGCTTGTTCGCCAGCAGCAGCTTGCGCCCGGCGGGCGTCACAAATGCCTGCGCGGCCACATCCCTGGATTCGATCTCCGTCTTCACCAGCTTGTCGCCGGAGTGGAAGGTATCTTTGATCAATTTCAGCACCCAGTAGCGCGCATTGGGCTTGTTCTGTGTCCAGTCCATCATGCTCACGCTCGGGAACTGAGTGGGATACCCCACCAGTTGCGACATGCCCACAAGATCGATCTGCATCTTCGACAGTTGCATGAACAGATAGGCGTAAAGGGACCCGCAAGCGTTCCAGTATGCATGCGGCGGGGCCACGGCGTCTGCGGGAGTGTTGTCGGTGGGCAGAATGACGCCCAGCTCATCCAGATCGGTTTTCGTCTCTGGCGAAAGCCGCTTCCGGATCGCTTCAGAGTAGCGCACCGTGTTCAGGAAACCGTCGGCCTGATCGAAGAACGTGTACTGCCAGTCTTGCAGATTTTGCTCGGGTGACGGCGAAGCATAAAAGTGGTAGGAGATGTAGTCGATCGGAATCCCGGGCTTGTGGTTGGCGTGATTCAGAAAATATTCGAACCACGCTGTATCGTCGTTGGGGTTCGACAGCGCCATGCCCATGAACTTGGTTGTGGGAGACACCTCGTGAATGGCGCTCACAATCGCGTCGTAGCGCTCGGTGTATTGTTCAGGCGTCATATTGTGCTCAGACTCTACCTCGTTGAGCACCTCCCAGATGGGCAGCTTGTAGTGGTAGCCGGATTCGTGCCGCACCCCGTCTTCATCGGTAAAGCCACCGTCCGCATACCAGCTCACCAGCCGCGCGTAGTAATCGCCCAGTTCCTTGCCGCTGGGGTCGCGGAGTTCCGTGCCCTGCTCATAGTTCCAATCCACCTTGTTGGGATCGGCCGGGTAGGTCGACGGCTTATCGGTTTTGAAGAGCCAGTTGGGAATGGTCGAGAAGTTCATGACCGTGTCGTGACCTTCCGTGGCTGCAAAAAATGCCTTGGTCATGGGATCGATCAGGCTGAAATCCCATGAGGTCTTTTGCGGCGTGGGCGGCTCCAGTTCGGCCACTCCCAACTTCGGATAAGGCAGCCACGGCACGTAGCGCACGTCGTCGGCGCCAAGCTCTTTGATAGCCTTGTAAGCTGCCTCGCCCAGTGGCTCGCCAGGACGCAAGGGCGGGTTCACCACCACCTGGAAAGTTGGCGTGGTGTTTGAAACCACAACCACGTTGTCCCAGTCGATGGTAAGTTTCGGAGCCGCCTGACCCCACAATGCCGTGCCTGTTCCCGCGCAGGCGAGCAGCGCGCCGAGCAGATAAGGCGCGATTCTGCAGATTCGGTTACCGAGTGAATGATGCCGCACCGGAATACCCAATTCACGGCGATGGTCCAAGGAAAATGTATTTTCAAGAATCTTTGCGAACAAAACGTCACCTCCGAACCGCGTTGCCGAACTCCAATACGCCGATTCCGCTGTGCTGAACGAAAAAGATTACGCCCTTCGCCAAACTGCCGCGAAAAGCGCTCAATAGACGATGCATCTTCAGGTGCCAACGATCACACGCACCTGCTCAAGTTACTTTGTTCGTGCGTCGCGGATGCGTCCAGCGGTTGCCACCGGGACTACATCGCGCGCTGGATAATAATAAGGGATCGCGGCACAGACCTGCACTCTAAAATCTCGATTTGAGAGAGCCGTAGCTTCTTTGATTTCGAGGAGCGCGGATAGGAATGATTGGAGCGGTTGCGGAGCGTCAATGATTTGGTTCCCCAGGTCTCAAAATCGAAGCCTGGGGAACCCAATACAACGGGCGCAATGACCAAGTCATGCAGTCACTGCGGTTAATTTGCCGCTTCTTGCGGCAAGGATTTGCCCTCGCTAATCACGGTCACCGGCCCGATCAGTCCCGATTGAACCAGGGGAGTCTTGGCCCGGTACGGCTTGATGTCGGTGAAGGTATATTTCTTTGTCACGTTGGGCTGCTGATCGCCAATGAGCCGGTTGACCCATGCGTTGGTCACTTTGATGGAAAGCTCGTTGGACCCGGCATGAAGCGCCGAGGTGACATCGACTCGGTAAGGAGTATGCCAGATCACCCCGAGCGGCTTGCCATTCACCGTAATCTCGGCGAGATTGTTGACTTCGCCCAGATCGAGCCAGATATGTGCGCCGTGCTTCAACCACGAGGCCGGAGCATCGATGGTTTTGGTGTACGTTGCGGTTCCCGAGAAATACTTCACGCCTTCGTCGCTGTTGTTGCTCCACGACGAGAGCGAGTCGAGCGTGATGGAAGCCGGCGCGCCCCAGTTCGGCGGGAAGGTGACCTTCCACGGTCCGTCGATGGTGGCTAGCTGGTTTTCAGTTTGCGCGGGAGCGGTCCAGGACGTGCGGCTCGTGGGCTTGCGGAAGACCACGAAGACCGTGCCCCAGGGCCCGAGCTTGAGTGGAACCGTGGTGCGGCCATCGGCAATCGAGTAGGAGACGGGTGCGGTCGTGTCGCTATCCGAATGCCAGAGTTGAGGCTCACGTCCGCTGACGCGGAAGGTGGCATCGACCTGGGCGCCATGGTCGCTGCGGTTATCGACGAAGTAGAGATCGCCGTCGGCAAGCTTGCGGTGAACAAACTGCAGGTTCGCCTCGGCGCCAGAGCCTCCCGTATAGGCAAAATCGGGGGACACATGCATAGCGGTGAGGGCTTCAGCCACGGTGTTGCCGGCATAGACCGTGCCTTTGCCGACCTGGTGCACGCCAGTGCCGTCGCCGAAGAGTTCATCGGCAAGCGAATGGAAATCGCTCTGGCTATCGGCGAGACTGGGATCGTCAGCAGGTTTGGCGCCGGCCACGGTGGCTCCGTCCATCACCAACTGGTGAATGGCGCGAAGCACAGGCAGCGACATGTGGCTGCTATAAGACCCGAGACCCAGGATGCGATACGTGGTGCCGCCGGGCGTAGTGATGCGGCCATCGGCATCCACCTTGAGTACGTGAATAAGTGCGTCCGCATTCACATAATCAAAGCCATAGCCGGCAGGCAGGTTGGGCGCTTTCTGATTGTAAATCGCAGTCAGGTTGGAGTCTTCGCCGTAGAAGTAAATTACGTCTGCGCCGAAGTGGCCCTGCTGCAGCATATAGCTGTTACGCGCCAGGTACGACACCCACGCACCGGCCTCGTCGGCCCAGGTATCGTTGCGATTGAAGGTTTGCCCGAAGGGCCCGAGGGTAAGGCCCGGCTTGGCGTCGACCAGCGGCTGGTGAGCGGACTCGTGAATGTAGAAGCGGTTGATGCCGTTGAGAAATTCCTGATCGGCGGTTGGCTTCAGGGTTGCGGGCGACCACGCCCAGAGCCCCGCCGCCGCTGTCATCGATTCCGCCGCGGCAATGTTCTGGCCGTAAATATGCGCCACTGATGCCGCTTCCCGATCATCGGCATTGTAGTCGTACTGAATATTGTTCACGCCCGGAACCTGCGTCCACATGGCAGCCATGGGAAACTCGGAGAACTTCTTCACCTCCATGCCATCGGCGACAAATGCGCGGCCGCTCTCGTCGGACTCGCAATACAGGCCCATGTTCCAGTCCTTCACAACCTGATGCATCACGCCGTAATGCTCATCGGCGATCAGATCGCCAATGGTCTCGCGGAAGTCCCAGAGGAAACCATCGCTCTGGGCCGAGCTGCCCACAATTTCCCCGGCCAGCACAGGCATCCAGGGCGTGGGATCGTAGCCACGCAGCCGCTTGAACTCCGCGATCATGTTGTCGGTCCAGTTCTGCGAACCGGCTTCCCAGCTATCGGCCGTAATATCGCGAATGCCGTGCGCCCCCATGTTGCTGGCGCCGATCGCTTGCTTGTAGCTGTCGAGATAGTTCTCCATGTACTTGCGAACATCCTGGCCATTCAGCTTGTCCACTTCCAGGCCGGTGGCTTCGGCAGTGGCCGGATGGTTCGTAATGCCAAGCAGACTGTAACCAAAACGCAGTACGACCCAGCGCCCGGGCGGCGGCGTCCAGTCAAGTGTGCCGTCGGGTTGCATCTTGGAGGTGAGGTCGATGACGTCGGAAGTTTTCACAGCATCGCTGCTGTCAACTTCGGGCGTCGCATACTTGTAAAGATCGGGCGTGGGCACAAACGCGGCTTTTTCCTCGAAGTGATCCACGCGCCCGCCGGGATGCAGGACCAGCTCGGCGATTTCATACTGGGTGGGCGCGGGTCCAACGTGGATGCCGAAGGATGTTGGATCGATGTCTGCTGCCCATGCGGGCAATTGAGGTTTGGGTCCGCGAAGAAACGTGACACGGAAATACTTCGCCGTCACCCCGGCAAAGGACACGGTCGTCTCGGGAGCCTCACCTGTAGGGAGGTCGGCAACATCGCGCCATGTCTGGCCGTCGTCGCTGGCTTCCAGGGCTTTCTTCGGCGCGGCGATGCCGTAGATCAGGGCCGCGATGCCATTGGGGTCGTTGGTCACCAGCGTGACAGCGCGGATGGTGACGGGATCTGAAAAGGCATATTGGATCCATCCCTTCTGACCCTCAGGCGGAATAGGAATCCCAGTCGACTTCGACAGATCACCATCCGTCAGCATGGCTAAATCGGGCGAGCCGCCGCTCGCGGTAATCGTCGGATGAAGCGATTCCAGAGAAACATCCCCCTCCGGCTGGCGATAGGCAACCACGACGGAATCCGCGTAATACTGCGGCGGAGCCTTCGCGTCCGGCCCGCTGCCCAGCATATCGCGAATGCCGATGTTCTGGAAGGCGCCGGTGTTCTCCGGCGGATGGGCAAGCTTGCCTTCAAACGGCTGTCCGCCTTCAATGACCGTCTTGCTCCACACATACTTCTTCATGCCCTCCGCGGGCGTAACCCAGGGACCGCCGGTTTCGCTCCAGCCCGGAGAACTGTTGATGGACGTGGTCATCCCGTACTGGTCGACCAACTGGGTTGCATAAAGAAAGTCGCTCTTCCATTCCGGCGTCATATACACAATGCGCTGTTTGACGACCTGCGGAGTGGACAGCGAAGCGTCGATAATATCCACTCCACCCAGCCCAACTTTATGCATCCAGTCCAGGTCCAGCTTGATGCCGTCCTTGGTAATGTTGCCGTTCATCCAATGCCACCAAACGCGGGGCTTGGCGCCTTCGGGCGGATTATTAAACCCGCTGCGAAGCGAATCTGCAGTATTCTGGGCCGCGGCAAGCCCAAGGCAAGTGATTGCCAATAGACTCGTCAGGAGCAGATTTCTCGACCTGAAATTCATTTTTGTTCCCTCTCTCTTCCCATGGCACCTGAGGCGCGGCTCTCGCAGATTTGCAAAATGCCGCAACCTACTGAAATTTTGTCTAGCTGATGACAGCCCGCATTCTATCCCAAATCCCCGGCGCGCGCATCGATCTGGTGTTCATGGTCGCGGTCAGGCCGCGGTCACCCAATCCATTGCACATTTCGCGCTGGTCCTGCGCATGACCGAATGCCGCCGTTCGCTTTAAGGGTGTAAGGGTCAAGGCACGATCTAACTTGTGGCAAACTCCAGTCCGTAACTGCTTTATTCGCAGCAACTTTACGTCAATCCTTGCTTCCGGCCGCGATGCTTGGCTTCGCATTGCGCCCACCGGGGCTGGTTCCGACTGATCGAACGCCACGCGGCGATGTATGGTAAGGATGACCCGAAGGAGGAAACCCAATGAGAATCGGATTCCTGGGATTGGGCAAGATGGGCGCGCCCATGGCGCAGCGCCTGCTCGCCGCCGGGCACGAACTTGCCGTCTGGAACCGCACCGAGGCCCGCACCAAACCGCTGATCCGGGAAGGCGCGATTGCTGCAGCCACCCCCGCCGAGGCCGAATTGGGCGCCGACGTCGTCTTCACCATGCTCTTCGACGATGCGGCGCACGAAGAAGTGCTCTTCGGGCCCAATGGGCTGATGGACGCGCTGTCGCCGGGCGTGCTGCACATTTCATCCAGCACCATCAGCGTGGCGCTGAGCGAGCGGCTGACGCAAGAGCATGCGCAGCGGGGCATCGATTTTGTGGCCGCGCCCGTGTTTGGCCGACCCAATGTGGCCCAAGACGGCCGTTTGTGGATTGTGGTTGCGGGCGCGGAAAACGCCGTGGCCAGGGCCCAGCCGGTGCTCGAGCCGCTTTCGCGAGGCATCACCGTGGTCGGCACAGAGCCGCCCCAGGCTCACGCCGTGAAGCTGGGGGGAAATTTCCTGATCAGCACCATGATCTACTCGCTGAGCGAAGCGTTTACGTACGCTCAAGCGCAGGGCATCGATCCGCGCATTTTTCTGGAGACGGCCAACGACGCACTGTTCCAATCCCCACTCTATGCGGCCTACGGCACCATTATGCTGCACCCGCCGCAGACACCGGGCGCCACCATGGAACTGGGCGAGAAGGATTTGCGGCTGCTGCGCCAGGCGGCTGCCAGCCATGGCATCCATTTGAGCCTGGCCGATGCGCTGGCCGAGATCTTTGCCGAGGCGCGGCGGGCCGGCCTCAGCAGTGAGGATTGGGCCGTTGGTCAGTATCGTATGGCACAGCGGCGCGCTGCCGGAGCGGAGAAACTGAATACAAACTAATGGCTCAAGGGGAGATATGGCGAGCGAGAGCTTAAAGGGAAAAATCGTCTTTATTACCGGAGCCAGCTCCGGCATTGGCGCGGCCACCGCGCTGGCCTTCGCGGGTGAAGGCGCGCGTTTACTGCTGGCGGCGCGGCGCGTGGGCAGACTGGCGGAGATCGCCTCCATGGCTCTGGAGCGCGGGGCAGCGGCAGTGCATTCCCTCCAACTGGATGTGCGAACCGGCATTCCGTCCAGCGCGCCATCGATGAGTTGCCGGAGGAATGGGCGACGATCGAAGTGCTGGTGAACAATGCCGGCCTGAGCCGCGGCATGGAAAAGCTCTACACCGGCAAGAGCGAAGACTGGGACGAGATGATCGACACCAACGTGAAAGGCCTGCTTTACGTCACGCGCGCGGTGGTGCCGGGCATGGTGGTGCGCAGAAGCGGCCACGTGGTCAACATGGGCTCCATGGCGGGCGAAATCGTCTACCCCAACGGCGCTGTCTACTGTGGCAGCAAGGCCGCGGTGCGGGCCATCAACGACGGCCTTCGCGAGGACCTGCTGGGCACGCCGGTGCGCGTGACCAGCATCGATCCGGGCCTTGTCGCGACGGAATTCAGCCACGTGCGTTTTCACGGCGATGCGGCACGCGCGAGCAAGGTGTACCAAGGAATGACGCCGCTGACGGGAGACGATATTGCGGATGCGATTCTATGGGCGGTAACACGGCCTGCAGCATGTGAATATTGCACGTATTTCGCTTTCGGCAGTCGATCAAGCGAACGCGCTCCTCGTTCACCGGGAGGCGAAGAGTTAAACTTTGCTCATGACTCGGCCTAAGCCGAGCCTGATTCGGATCGTGCGCTGAACATACCGGAAAAAGAGTGCGGCATGAGCCGCTGGCGATACGCGCACAGCGCAATTCTGCGTTAAGCGCTGCTGCTCCGCAATTGGCTAGTTCAGAGCCTCAATCTGTGCTTCGATGTGGGCCAGAGCGGCTTCCAGCGCGGAGCGGCGGACCGGGTTCGATGTTCTTTGAGAGAGGATGTTCTCGCGCTGCAGATTAAGCGCCTGCTTTTGACGTTCACGATCAGCCCGTTGCTGCACGGCCATTCGCTTTTTCTCTACAGCGCTGGCCTGCATCAGCGGTTCCAAGGCAGTTGCCATCTGTTCCTCCACGGATTTACTTTCCCATCCACGAGCCATATCTTCATTTTACGGGCATTTTTTGATTTGCATCCCGCGGTATGAACTTAGTCGACCCGCGGGGAAGGAGATTTTGCGATGCGAGCTTGGCAGATTTCGTCGTTTGGCGTTGATTCACTGGAATTTGTGGAGCGGCCCACCCCCGCGCCGGGGCCGGGCGAAGTATTGATTGCCGTGCGCGCAATTTCTTTGAATTTTCGCGATCTGCTAATGGTCAAGGGGCTCTACAACCCCAAAATGCACCTTCCGCGCATCCCCTGCTCGGATGGCGCGGGCCAGGTGGTGGAGGTGGGCTCGGACGTGACCGCGTGGAAGCAGGGCGATCGCGTGTGCGGAATTTTCATGCAGAACTGGCTCGAAGGCCCGCTGACCGCGGAGCGAGCCAAAGGCGCGCTGGGCGGCGACATCGACGGTATGCTGGCCGATTTTGTGGTCGTGAAGCAAGAAGGACTGGTTTCCATTCCCGATCACCTGAGCTTTCATGAGGCGGCTACGCTGCCCTGCGCGGCCGTGACGGCGTGGAATGCTTTGGGCAGCGGCGATGTCAAGCCGGGGTCGACGGTGCTGATTCAGGGAACCGGCGGTGTGTCGATTTTTGCGTTGCAGTTTGCGCGGCTGCGCGGCGCCCGCGTGATCGGCATTTCGTCGAGCAATGAAAAGCTGGAGCGTGCCGCCGGCATAGGTCTGGATGCGGGACTGAACTATCGCGACCACCCGGAGTGGGACCGCTGGGCTCTGGACCAGACCGGCGGCGAGGGCGTGGATCTGGTGGTAGAGGTGGGCGGCGCCGCCACTCTGCCGCTCTCCCTCAAGGCGCTGCGCTACCAGGGGACCGTGGCCCAGGTGGGCGTGCTCACCGCAGGAGCCGAGCCGTTCCCGATCCCCGCCGTTTTGCACAAAATGGCGCGCATCCACGGCATCTATGTAGGTTCGCGCCGCGATTTCGTTGAGATGAACCGCGCCGTGGCTTTGTCGCAACTGCGTCCGGTCGGCGAGGAATTTCACTGGACCCAGGCCCGCGAGGTGCTGGAAAAGATGGACGAAGCCAGCCACTTCGGCAAACTGGTTCTCACCGTGGGCTAAACGGCAAACAGGAAGTTTGGTCGCTTCCCGCGTCCCGAATTTGAGACGCGCGGGGCATGCGGCTCCATTGCAACTACTGCCGCAGGTCCACCAGCGTTGCCCCCATGCCGCCTTCGTTCTGCGGCGCCTCCGCAATGCCGGCCACGTGCGGATGTTGCTTGAGAAACTCGCGGACGCCGCGGCGCAAAATCCCGGCGCCGTGGCCGTGGATCACGCGCACCCGCGGCAGGCCGGCCAGAAACGCGCGATCGAGATACTTCTCCAACTCCTCGGTCGCCTCGTCCACCGTGCGGCCAATCAGGTTGATCTCCATGCGCATATCGTCGCTGTTGGCGCTGGTCACAGTAACATGCACATTCTTTTGTTTGCGCGCGGCTGCCAGCGGGTCAGCCCTCTCCGCCGCGGCATCTGCGCCGGAAGGCGCAGTCACCTCGTCTCTGCGCACCCGCATCTTGATTGGCCCCAGCGCTACCTCGAAGACGTCCTTTTCAATCTCCCGCTGCACCACGGCGATCTTGTTCATCGACTTGATGCGCACCTGGTCGCCGGGGGCAATATGGCGCAGCAGATGCGGTTGCGCATTGGCGTCTCCTTGATCCGCGCCAGTTCGATGGGCAACGACCGTCTGGTTGAAGCTCTCCTGGAATTCGCGCCGCAGGCGATTGATGCGCCGCTCGGCTTCTTTCGACAATTTTTGCTGCGCCGCACGATCCTCAATGACCCGCACGTTTTCGCGCATCTGAAATTCAAAGTCCTTGAGCAGCGACGTCAGCTTCGCTTCCAGCTCGCGGGTTCGGTTGCGCAGTTCCACATCGCCTTCGCGCGCCAGCCTCGCCCGCTCCTGGTTGAGCGCGTACTGCTGTTCGCGGGCTTTTTTCTGGTCCTGTTCGAGTTCCGCTAGTTCGGAATGGAGCTTGTCGAGAAACTTGGCCACGTCAGCCTGCTGCGACCCCAGGCGCTGGCGCGCCCCGGAAATGATAGCGTGATTCAGACCCAGGCGCTCGGCAGTTTGAATGCCCGCCGATGCCCCGGGGATGCCGAGGTGGAAATGATAATCGGGCGCGAGCGTCCGCTCGTCAACACCCGCTGCGGCATTGCGCACACCCGGCGTGTTGGCCGCGTACACCTTGAGCGACGTGTGATGCGTGGAGATGAGCAACCAGGCGCCGGCGGACCGGAAGAAATCGGCAACGGCGACGGCCAGCGCCGCACCCTCTTCGGGATCGGTGGCCGAGCCCAGTTCATCGAGCAGTACCAGCGAACGCGCATCGGCGAGCCGCGAGAGGCGATCGAGATTGGTGATGTGCGCGGAAAATGTGGAGAGCGCCGCTTCAATGGACTGCGCATCTCCAATATCTGCCAGAAATGCGGTAAAGACCGGAAACATTGCCTGCGTGGCCGGAACCGGAATGCCGGCCTGCGCCATCACGGCGAGAAGCGCCGTGGTTTTGAGCGCTACCGTTTTGCCGCCGGTATTAGGGCCGCTGATGATGAGCTGGCGCTCCGTGCTCGTAAGCTCGAGAAGCAGGGGGACAATGGAGCCCCCGCTGCCGCGCATACGTTTTTCGAGTAGCGGATGGCGGCCGCCTTCGACCAGGAAACGATCGGGTCCAAAGGCCGGCTCAATGCAATTGAAGTCACGCGCGAAGCGGGCTCGCGCCAACAGGCTGTCGACCAGAGCGAGCACGCGCGCGCCGGCGACGAGACTCGACGCGTAGCCGCCGACCTGGCGCGTGAGGGCGACGAAGATGCGGTGAATCTCCTCCTGCTCGTCTTCGAGCAGGCGCACCAGTTCGTTGTTCTGCTCGATGGTTTCGAGCGGCTCGACGTAGACCGTCTGGCCCGACGAGCTGGCGCCATGAATGACGCCGGAGACGCGCCGCTTGAGCTCTGCCCGTACCGGAATCACGAAGCGCTCACCGCGAATGGTGATGAGATCTTCCTGCGTGGAGCCTTCGCTGGCAAGCTTCCGCAGCGCGGCGCGCAGGCTTTCTTCGATGAGCCGCTGTTGGCGCTCCTGCTCACGGCGAATGCGATGCAGTTCCGGCGAAGCATCGTCGGCCAGCGAGCCATCGGGTTGAATGGTGCGCTCGATCGACTCCGCCAGCGGACGCAGAGATTGCGTCAACGCAGCGGAAAGCTCGACGAGACCCGGCAGTCTGCCGGCGACCCGCGCCGGCGGCTCACGGAGCAGCGACTGCCATGCAGCGACATCGTTGGCCAGGCGCGCCACGGCTTGCAGTTCCGCCGCTTCCAACGCCGCATCGGGAATTCTTGCCTTGGCTGCCAGCTGCGTGGGATCGAAAAGTCCGCCCAGGGGGATGGAAACCTGCTCCTCGAGCAGCAGCCGAACCTCGCCGGTCAGTCGATGCTGCCGCGCAATCCAGGCCTCATCGGTCGAAGGCCGCAAGGCCAGAACGGCCGCGCGGCCTACGGGCGAGGCGGCAAAGCCCGCCACCAGCGCCAGCAGCGACTCCCACTCGAGAGCAGCAAGGTCGGCATTCTGCACCGGGGAGGGAATGGGATCGAGTAGAGGCATACCAGGACCATGGTAACTTTTCCGGCTAGGCTCAGGGGCTATCGCTGCGCGGCCGCCGTATCGGCTTGAACCGCTCGTCGCAGCGCCGCGCGCGCCAGCAAGCGTGTCGAATCCAGGGTCGGAAGCGGAGAGTTGGCGTCGTTGATGAGCAGTGGGATCTCGGTGCAACCCAACACCACCGCATCGCACCCTTCGCTTTTCATCCGTCCAATCACGCGCTGAAATACATCAATCGCTTCAGGCTTGATGACGCCGTAGGTCAGCTCCTGCATGATGATGCGATTGATCTCCTCGCACTCATCTGCGCGTGGTCTCTGATATTCGAGCCCTCGCGCGGACAGCTTTTCAGGATAGACCTCACTGGCCACGAGCCAACGCGTACCGGTGATCCCGAGGCGTCGGAATCCCCTCGTGACAGCAGTCTCGGCAACTATCTCGGCGATATGCAGCCACGGAATCGGGGAGCGCTGCTCGATCAACGGCAGCGCCTGATGGATGGTGTTGTCAGGGCAGATCAGGAACGCCGCCCCGGCGCGCGACAGTATTTGCGCCGATGAAAGCATCAGCTCGCCCACGCCCTGCCAATCGCCGTCTTCAATACGCGCCATGTAATCGGCAAACGAATGGCTATGAAGAGTGATCTCAGGGTGTGCGTGCGCTCCCAACAGCTCCGCGCCTTGTGCGCAGATTGTCCGGTAGCACAATGCGGCGCCTTCAGCAGAACACGCAACGATACCAATGTGGTCCGGCATCACTCGATTATAGGAAAGCGCGGCCTGTGACGCGGCCGGCCAACTTGGCGCTAGGCCGCGGTCAGCTCTTCGTCTCGCTCGACTTTGCGGCAGGCGCAGGCGACGCGGCGGATGGCGCGCTGGGCGCATCGCTTGCCGGGGCTTTCGTCTCCGTGGCAGGCTTGCTTGCCGCCGCATCGGAAGCGGTCGATTCCGACGACGAGCTTCCCTTGGAGGCGTAGTCGTTGACGTACCAGCCAGCGCCCTTGAACTGCAATCCGGGTGCGGTCAGCAGGCGCTCCAGCGCACCGCCGCATTGCGGGCAGGCAATCTCCGGCTCGGAGTTGAATTTTTGTATCTTTTCAAATCGATGGCCGCACTTCGTGCAGCGGTAGGGATAGAGCGGCAATTTAACTGACTCCGAGGGGAAGCGTCACCCTGTTTCCATTGTATCGGCAACACCGAAACGGCGCCGCTCGCTGCCGCGCTTGCCGAATCCTCAGCCGGAGAAACTCTTCCGTTCAGGTTTGTGGACTCCCATCCTTCTCCGCGAAAGAGCCGCAAAAAGGATGGGACACCCACAATGATTGAAGCCTCAGCATGGTTGGAACATCTCAGTGCGCGCGGACGGGCACCGAGGCGCGCTCGTTCGCCCATTCCAGCGTAATGCGGCCCTTGTTTCCACCCTCGTCCTTGACCGTCCAGGTCAGGTCTTCCACCATCGATGGCGGCTTGCTCATGTGCATTTTTACGCGACCCAGGTCTTGCGATTTGTCATAGTGCAGGCCCCATTCGCCGGTGTCCTTGCTCACGATCAGGGTCCACTCTTCGGGGTCGGCAATGTCGACAAACAGCGTGTAGCTTCCGGCCGGTACATCCAGGTCTCCGATACTGAAATCAGCGTCGGTATGCAGGGCAGTGGCCGCATTGGCGCCGGCGCGCCACACCGGATAGGACTTGTGCGTCTGCTCAATAAGGCCGCCCTTGTTGAAGATATGGCCTTCGCGCCCGTTTACACGCGGCGATGAGTAGTCGATGGTGATGGTCTTGCCGGCAATGGTCGCGGTCGCGGTGGCTTTGGGGCTGGCCGGCGGCTTGTTCTGCTGTTGGGCTGCGAGAGGAACCGCAGCGAGCGCTAGGCTCATACAAAAGATCAGGTTTTTCATGGGGATTCTCCTTTAGCAAGGCGGGTCCGACACCGGGCCTAAGTTTACGCGGCGGCTCTTTGGGCGCGCAAGCGCGCCTTTGCCCTTGCTTCCGCGCCAGGGCAGATTCCGGTCAAACCACGCGGAGAAAACCGCATGGGCAGCCTGCTATCCTACGGGGCAAGACAGGCAGAAGGCAGGGCATGGCAGACCAGCAAAATCCCCCCTCACCCGGAGCACGATTCCGCTCTGCGCTCGCGGCGGAACGGCCCCTGCAGGTGGCTGGCGCCATCAACGCCTACACCGCGCGCATGGCCGAGGCGGTTGGATTTCGCGCCCTCTATCTCTCCGGCGGCGGGGTGGCCGCAAATTCGCTCGGCCTGCCCGATTTGGGCATCAGCACCATGGAAGACGTGCTCGTCGACGTACGCCGCATCACCGACGCCACATCGCTCCCGCTGCTGGTCGATATCGACACCGGCTGGGGGGGCGCGTTCAACATTGCGCGCACCATCCGTTCGATGATCAAGGCGGGCGCGGGGGCTGTGCATATCGAGGACCAGGTGGGGGCCAAGCGCTGCGGCCATCGGCCCGGCAAGGCACTCGTCCCCACCGAAGAAATGGTCGATCGCATCAAAGCGGCTGTGGATGCCCGCACCGACGCGCAGTTCGTGCTGATGGCCCGCACCGATGCGCTGGCCGGCGAAGGCCTGGCCCGGGCCATTGAGCGCGCGCAGGCCTACGTAGCCGCCGGCGCCGACATGATCTTCGCCGAAGCCGTGACCGAGCTGCCTGTCTACGCCGAGTTCCGCCGCGCCGTGGGTGTGCCGATTCTCGCCAACATCACGGAGTTCGGCCAGACGCCGCTCTACACGCGCGAGGAGCTGGCCGCCGCCGGCGTGGATATTATTTTGTACTGTTGCGGGGCTTACCGGGCCATGAATGCCGCCGCTCTCAAAGTTTACGAAGCCATCCGCACTGAGGGCACGCAGAAAAGCGTGCTGCCGCTCATGCAAACCCGGGCCGATCTCTATCGCTTTCTTGGTTACCATGCCTACGAGGAAAAGCTCGATGAGCTGTTTGCGAAGACGAAAGAAGCGCCCTGAGCGCTCACCAAGTCTGCTGGGGCTTTACAGGCTGCTGAAAAACTCTTGATGAGGGGGGCAGTGTAACAAGGGCACGGCTTGAGCCGGGCCAATAAAGGCTGCAAAACGAACCAGGGCTTTTAGCCCCTGCTGCACTCTCATTCGCTCAAATGCGGGAGTTTTTCCGCAGCCTGTGAAGTCCACTTTTTATTGGCCGTTTCCGCATGACTAATGCCCTTCTCAACGGGCTCGGGTTGCGATCTTTCCCCCGGAGGATTCATGAGTTCTGAAAGCGCCGGCGCTGCGCCGGCATTTCGCCCTAAAAAATCCGTGGCTCTCTCCGGCACGCCGGCCGGCGACACCGCCGTGTGCACCGTGGGCCAGAGCGGCAACGATCTTCACTATCGCGGTTACGACATTGCCGATCTCGCCGCCCATTGCGATTTTGAAGAAGTCGCGTATCTCCTGGTTCACGGGAAGCTGCCTAACGCAAGCGAGTTGGCCGCCTATCGCAAGCGGCTGGCCGGGCTGCGCGGGCTGCCCGACGCGGTAAAACAGTCCCTTGAATTGCTGCCCGCATCCGCGCACCCCATGGACGTGCTGCGCACCGGCGTCTCGGTACTCGGTTGCGTGCATCCTGAAGCTGCGGACCACAGCGCGGGCGGCGCGCGCGCCATTGCCGACACGCTGCTGGCCGCATTGCCGTCCATGCTGCTCTACTGGCACCATTACGCGCGCAATGGCAGGCGCGTGGAGCTTGAAACCAGCGGCGAATCCATTGCCGAGCATTTTCTGCATCTGCTCCACGGGCGCGCACCCAGCCCGGAGTGGACGCGCGGCCTCGAGCTTTCGCTCATCCTCTATGCCGAGCACGAGTTCAACGCTTCCACCTTTACTGCGAGGGTCATCGCCGGCACCGGTTCCGATCTCCATTCGTGCATCACCGGCGCCATCGGCGCGCTCAAAGGGCCGAAGCACGGCGGCGCCAATGAAGTGGCGCTCGAAATCCAGCAGCGCTACTCGACGCCCGACGAAGCCGAAGCCGACATTCTGCGCCGGGTTGCCGATAAAGAAGTCGTCATCGGCTTCGGACACCCGGTCTATACCATCAGCGATCCCCGCAGCGATGTGATCAAAGAGGCCGCGCGGGCGCTGGCCGTCGATGCCGACGGGCGGCGGCTTTTTGCCGTGGCGGAGCGCATTGAAATCACCATGCAGCACGCCAAGCGCATGTTTCCCAACCTCGACTGGTACAGCGCCGTGGCCTATCATCTGATGGGCATTCCCATCGATTTATTCACGCCGATTTTCGTGATGGCGCGCACGGCGGGCTGGTCCGCGCACGTGATCGAACAGCGCCAGGATGGAAAGATTATCCGGCCATCAGCGGTGTACACAGGGCCGGAGAATCTGCAGTTTGTGCCAATTGACCAGCGAACCTAGATTGGTTCGGGCTTACTTGCTATTGGAATTGTCATCCTGAGCGACCGAAGCGCAGCGGAGGGAGTCGACGGACCTGCGGTTGCTCTTCGAGAACTGGTTGCATACATGGTGTTTTGAAAGGGCACGGCTTCAGCCGTGCCGCAAAAGGCCGATAAACAGCGGGCTTCAGCCCCAGAGGGATGTTCTCAGGCAGACCGAATCCATTTATGCAACGAGTCCTTAGGTTCCAGCTAACCGCCAGAGCTGAGATTGGAGCGCCACAACCAGTGGTCTCGAAGAGAGAAATCGCCGGCCGCGTCGCCTGCAAAAGAAAATTCGCGAACAGCTCGGGTAATCCAATTCCGAATACAGGCACAAGAAAACAACTGGCCTGCTCTGTCCATAATGGAGTTTCGTTTTACTTAGCCTGAAGGAGCCCAGGTGTCCAGCCATATCAGCAACGAACGTCCCGCCCCCGACAAGGTTCTCACCGACATTGCCGACTACGCGCTCGGGTACGAAATCAATTCCGACCTGGCTTACACCACCGCGCGCGCCTGCCTCATCGATACGCTGGGCTGCGGCCTTGAAGCTCTCGAATATCCGGCCTGCACCAGGCTGCTCGGCCCCATTGTTCCCGGCACGGTGGTGCCCAACGGGGCGCGCGTTCCGGGCACCAGCTTCGAGCTGGACCCAGTGCAGGCGGCGTTTAATATCGGCGCCATGATCCGCTGGCTCGACTTCAACGACACCTGGCTGGCCGCGGAGTGGGGCCATCCCTCCGACAATCTCGGCGGCATTCTTGCCGTCGCCGACTGGCTCTCGCGCAAACCTGCCGGCGGCAGACCTTTGCTCATGCGCGATGTCCTCACCGCCATGATCAAGGCCCACGAGATCCAAGGCTGCATCGCCCTTGAAAATTCGTTCAACAAGGTCGGGCTCGATCACGTTGTCCTGGTCAAAGTCGCGTCGACTGCGGTTGTATGCCAGTTGCTTGGCCTCTCGCGCGAGCAGACCATCAACGCGCTCTCTCTGGCCTGGGTCGATGGGCAGAGTTTGCGCACCTATCGCCATGCGCCCAACACCGGCTCGCGCAAAAGCTGGGCTGCGGGCGACGCCACCAGCCGGGCTGTGCGACTCGCATTGATGGCTCGCGACGGCGAAATGGGCTACCCCTCGGTGCTCGCCGCCAAAACCTGGGGCTTTTACGACGTCTCGTTCCGCGGGCAGGAGTTCAAATTTCAGCGGCCATACGGCTCCTACGTGATGGAAAATGTGCTGTTTAAAATCAGCTTTCCCGCCGAGTTCCACGCCCAGACGGCCGTGGAAGCCGCGATGAAGCTGCGCGAAAAACTAGCTGCCGCCGGCAAAACCGCCGCGGATATTCGCAGCATCGCCATCCATACCCACGAGGCCTGCCTGCGCATTATCGACAAGAAGGGCCCGCTCTCGAATCCCGCCGACCGCGACCACTGCGTGCAATACATGGTCGCTATTCCTCTGCTCTTCGGCAGGCTTACGGCGGCAGACTATGAAGACGCCGTCGCCTCCGATCCCCGCATCGACGCCCTGCGCGCCAGGATCGAATGTGTCGAAGAGCCGCAATTCACGCGCGACTATCACGACCCCGGGAAGCGCTCGATTGCCAATGCGCTGCGCGTGGTTCTCGACGACGGCAGCGTGCTTGAGGAAAAGGTCGAGTACCCCATCGGCCATCGCCGCCGGCGCGAGGAGGGCATGCCGCTGCTGGTGGAGAAATTCAAAACCAACCTGCGCCGGCGGTTTGACGAGCCGCGGCAACGGCGCATTCTCGAAGCGTCCCTCGACCCGGCACGCCTCGACGACATGCCGGTGCGCGACTATGTGGATCTGTACGTGCCGCGATAGGAGCGGCTGAAGCGCTTCCGCTACTGATTTGCCTTGAGGACTGCGTCAGCCCACTGCTCGGAAGTGCTTATCAACCATTTCGCTGTGCTCTCGTCCTTGTACACCGCGAAGAGGTATGCGAGCAGAATTCGGTTGCGCACGCGTAGCGCGATGATGGATGTCGCCATGCGCGTTGTGACCCCATTCACGTTGTACGGCGTGACCACTCCAAATCCTTCGGCATCCGTTTTTGAGAAGAGGGTGCCTAATTGAACTGGCTTGTCGATGGTCACGCTCGCTGAACTGCCCAGCTCCTTCAAGTTGTGGTTGAGATCGTCTAGTCCGGTTTTTTGCGACTCGCCCATATCGCCGCCAAACTGTTTTCCAATCGCGTCCGTAATCAGCTTGAAGTTTTGGGAGTCGATGTCGGCAAATTCAGCGCGCCGCGGAACCTCGACCAAGGCGTATTCATCCATCTGAGGCATCGCGCCCGAATGGATCGCGTCCATCTTGTCGGGCATTACGAAAGCAGCAATGAGCCGGTTAGCCACTGGCGCCAAGGGCTCGAAAACCACCCGGTAATCCGGCCCCGGTTCTATAAGATCGTTTGTCGGCGAGGGCATGACGATCGAGACGGCTCCCGCGCGGACCGCTGTAGGCTGCTGCACCGCTACGGTCTTCCCGCCGCCACCCTGTGCCTGCAATGAAACGCTGAGCATACATAGGACGGGGACACTGAGCAGGCTGGTTACGCAAAACCGCAACAAGCGTTTCATAAGAAGAGCTCCTGAAGATGCGAGTTGAGAGTACCATGATGAAATTGTGCGTTGCTCAAGCAAGTATTTGACTGCGCGTCCGCCGCCCCCTCTCACGCTTCTTCGCTCAACCGATTATGATGGTGGAAGAGGGTCCGGAACGTACGGAAGCCCTTATGAGCATCTCCGCGGCTATCCATGGATGTTTTCCCCGCTGGCCCGTACGACCCAAAAGCCTCGGAAAAGTCCCTAAGCCGTGCATCATGAAAAGGTAAAGCCGTGCCTCTCGGCGCGGTGTTGCTCTTGGAGCGGGAATGAGCACTGAGCCCAGGCGGCTCGATCTTTCGCCTTATTTGAGACGACAGCCGGTGACCCTGGCGCTGCTCACCGCGCTGATGGTGGTGTTTTTTCTGGCAGTCACCGCGCTGGCGCGCGTTCACGACTCGCAACGCGAATCGCTGGCCGAGCGCTGGGCTCAGCGCGGCGTCGACAGCCTCAATACCGGAAAGTACCGGCCCGCGGTCGAGGATTTTCGCACCGCGCTCTTATACAGCCGCGACAACGGTGCTTACCAGCTCAGCCTGGCCGAGGCGCTGATGGGCCTGAAACGCGACGACGAGGCGCAGGCTTACCTGGTAAACCTGTGGGAGCGCGAGCCGGACAACGGAATGGTCAGCCTGGAACTGGCGCGCGTTGCCGTGAGCAAAAACCAGACCGAACAGGCGCTGCGCTATTACCACAACGCGATTTACGGCACCTGGCCATCCGATTCCGACATCAATCGCCGCCGCACGCGTCTCGAACTCATCGCTTACCTGATGCGCATCGACGCCCGCCCCCAGGCCGAGGCGGAGATGATCGATCTGGCTGCGACGGTGGGCGACAATGCCGCCGAGCAGGAGCAGATGGGGGAAATGTTCGCCAAAGTGGGGGATGACCGTCGGGCGCTGGCTGCCTTCCGCACCAGCCTGAGCCTGAAGCGCCACGACGCAGCCGCGCTGGCCGGAGCCGGAACCGCTGCGTTCCGGCTCGGCCAGTATGGTGAAGCCGAGCGCTATCTCCAGCAAGCGCTGGTCGCCAATCCAGGCGACACGGCAGCCGCGCAGCACCTCAAACTGAATGAGTACGTGCTGCATTGGGACCCATTCCGCCAGGGGGTGCGCCAGCGGCAGCAGAACCAAATTGCACTGGCTGCCTTCACCGCGGCGGGCGCCCGCCTCAGGTCCTGTACCGCTCCCACTGCGCCGCAGCAGGAGGATGAACAACAATGGGCCACGCTCAAGCCGCAAATGACCGTGCGCGGCCTGGAAGCGACCCCCGACCTGGTCAACACCGCCATGAAGCTGGCCTTCCAAATCGAGAAGGAAACCGCCGGCACCTGCGGTGCGCAAACCGATGCCGATCAGGCCCTGCTTTTAGTTGCCAGCCTGCACGAGGAGGAGTGACCTGAGCTCGCAATCGCACTTGCAATCGGCCGCCCCGGTGGAAGAAATTCAACCCGCGGTGGAAGCGCCCCACGAAGCCTTTAACCCGATGAAGGTGTGGAAGACCGTCTTCCGCGAAGACCGCTTCTTCCTCATCCTGTCCGTCTTCATCGGAATCTTCTCCGGGCTCTCGGTGGTCTGCTTCCGCTTCGCCATCGACTGGTGCAACATCTATTTGCTGGGCACCGGCGCACCATCGAGGGAGCGGCTGCTGCTGGCTCCGGCGCTTACCGGCCTGCTCATCGCCCTCATCGTCATCTACATTTTCCCCATGGCGCGGGGCAGCGGCGTGAACCAGACCAAGGCCGCCCTCTATATCTACAACGGCTACATTCCGCTGCGCACCGCGCTCGGCAAGTTCATTACCTCCGCGCTGGCCATTGGCTCGGGGCAGTCACTGGGGCCGGAAGACCCCTCGCTGCAGATCGGCGCCAGCCTGGCCTCGGCCATCGGCCGCAGGCTGCGGCTCTCGCGCGACAACATGCGGCTGATTGCTCCGGTGGGCGCGGCGGCCGGCCTGGCCGCCGCTTTCAACGCTCCCATTGCCGCGGTACTGTTCGTCATCGAAGAGGTCATCGGCCGCTGGACTGCCGGCATCCTCGGCTCGGTGGTTCTTTCCGCCGTCTCCAGCGTCGTGGTGATGCGCTGGTTCCTGGGCCCGGACGCGATGTTCCGCATCCCTCCCGTCGAGCTCAAGCGGCCCTCGGAGCTCATTGCCTACTCCATTCTGGGTATTGTCGGGGGCCTGCTCTCCGTCGCGTTCTCGGCCGGAATATCCACCCTGCGCCCCATCTGCCGCAACATGGCCCACTGGACGCAGTATTTCCAGCCCGCCGTCGCCGGCCTCATCATCGGCGTTATCGCCATGCTTGGCGCGCCCCAGGTGATGGGCGCCGGGTACGTCTACATCGATCAGGCCATGCACGGCCAGTTCACCTGGCAGTTTCTCGCCATGCTGGCGGCTGCTCAAGATGATCGCCTCGCTGGTTTCGTTTGTCAGCGGCACGCCCGGAGGCATGTTCGCTCCCACCCTGTTCATCGGCGCCATGCTGGGAGCCTCAGTGGGCGGAGCGGAGCACATGCTCTATCCGCACCTGAGCTGGTCGCCCGGCACCTTCGCCCTGGTGGGCATGGGCGTGCTCTTCGCGGGGTTCCTGCGCTGCCCCATGACCTCAGTGTTCATGGTGCTCGAGGTGAGCGGAAACTACTCCATTATTGTGCCGGTCATCATCGCCAACACCATCGCGTACTTCATCTCGCGCACCCTGCAGCCGGTGGCCATTTTCGATGCGCTCAGCCGCCAGGACGGTCTCGAGCTGCCCTCCATGGAGGAGCAGCGGGAAGAATCCATCCTGCGCGTCGAAGATGCCATGGAAGCCCCCGCCGATCCCGTATTGAACGCCGAGGATACCGTCGAGCGCGCCGCCCGGCTGAGTGCCCAGGCCACCCACGACGCGCTGCTGGTCCGCATTCGTCCCACCGGCTGGAGTACGATTTCCAAGGCCGAGATCAAGACCCTGATCGACGCCGGAAAAAGCGCAGAGACCGTCGAGTCGGCGCTCACTGAAGATCCCGTGCCCTCCCTGCATCCCGACCTGCCGCTGGACACAGCCCTGCGCTACGTCGATCGCTGGCCGCTGGTCCCGGTCGTCAACCGCGCCAACCTCAGGGAGTTGGAAGGCGTGATCACCCAGCGAGACGTTCTGGAGCGTTATCGCGACTTCGGCGAGGAGTAGGCGCCAGGGCCGGTGCGCAATCCCGCACCGTCGAGCCGGCGTGAACTGCAAACCCCTATGAATGCCTCGGCGTTAAAGGGTGGTTCCGAGTAGGCGACGTCCGCCCACGAACCTCGGAGCTGGTCAAATCACCTCGCCAGGCACTGTCATTCTGACGACCCGTAGCAACGCGACGGGGAGGAAGAATCCGCGCTTGCCTTTGGGAATTTGACCCCGCCCAAACTTCCGAATTGGCAACAATAGACTCGCTACCTCCCAGCAGACCGATATCGCCGCTCCTCCCCCAATGCGCTGTCATCCCGACAGAGCGCAGCGACGAGGGATCCGCGGTTGCTTTTGGGAGTTCAGGGTGGCGAAACTTCCGACTCGGCGACAATCCAACCGGAACTCGCAAAGCAGGACTGAGGCGGGCAGAAAACATGACACAGCCTATGCGCGCCATTCGAGATTGCACTACAATCGGCCTAGCGCACCAACACCGAAGGAGATCGCGTGACCAAGCCACAAGGCTACGGGCAATCTGCTGCTGAGGCGGCCTTCTGCCTGTTCGCCCTAAGCTTGCCCCACTATCAGTCTCTCCTGATTGCAGGGATTGGACGAACGATCATTGTCGCCTTCCTTGCCTGCTTGCTGTTGTTCTTGGTAGTGCGCTCGCCGGAAATCTGCCGGGTCGTTGCAGACTGTCTGATAGCATTCGTGTCCTGGCTAGCTCCGTCATTCACCCAAGAATTCCGTGCAGTCCTTTTCGTTTCCCAGACCGTGCCTTGCGCACCAATCATCTCTCCGCTGTTCCAGCGTCCCCCACCACTCTTCTCTTAGTTCTTTCTGTTGACTTCAAGAGATTGGAACCGTCGCCACGGTTCTGCGTTTCCTTGTTTTCGAACAGCATCCCCGGCCTTAGCTCGGGGAAGAGAAGGTTTGTGAATGAGCGCCTCAGTGCAAGACAGTGCAGTGCTTACCGATTACAAGTCAAGAGTTCAACGCCTGCAGATGCTGATTGCTGAATCGCGATCACGTAAAATCTTGACCTTGGCAACAAGTCTTGTGTGCGCCGGTACGTTCGTGGCCGCATTGACCATGGCTTTGAAGGGGGTAGGCTTCCTTTTCGCCGTAGTGCCGATTCTCTTGACCGTTGCCTTTTGGCAATTCCGGACATTCTCGCGATATAACGCCAAACTGATCGGTTCGGCGCGCAGATCAGCTTTCTATGAGCGGGGCATCGCCCGGATCGAAGACAACTGGCGCGGAAAAGGGAGCACCGGAATGGAGTTCGCACGCGAGCATCACCTTTACCAAACGGACCTTGACATTCTAGGAGAGGGATCGCTATTTGAGCTACTTTCCACAACGCGATCCGAGGTCGGTGCGGAGCGGCTTGCATCATTCTTGCTTGATCCGACCACTGTCCATAACGCGAGGGAGCGACAGGATGCAGTGAAGGAGCTGCGGGATGCCACCGGTTTGCGCGAAGAGGTTGCGGTCCTCGGCAAATATCAGTTTCACAACTGTCACGTGGAGCATTTTCGCGAGTGGCTCAACCAGCCCATTCTCAGGGTGCCTCGCCCGATTCAAATCTTCCTGCTCATCTCCAGCACAGCTTGCTTACTGCTGGGTTTGTGTGGCTACGCCAAGATTTTTCCATGGCTTCAAATTGCGCCTGTACTCGCACCGTTGCTCATTGCACAAGCAGGCATCGGTCTGGCGCTCATGCGCCGGGTTCGCGTTCACATCAAAACGCTCCTTGCCCTCGTTGGCGATGTTGGGGTGTTGCGCCAAGGCATTGAGCTTCTCGGCCACGAAGAATTCCATTCCGCGAAATTGGGCGCCTTAGTCGAACGCCTTCGCCAGGGGAGAGCCGCAGTCACGATTCGCAACCTTGAGCGCCGCCTCATCGCCATTGAGCGCAGGGAAGATGTTATGCTCTATGGGTTTTCATTGTGGCTTTCGGCCGGAACATTGCTGGTCCTTTCCGTTGAGAGATGGCGCGCACGCCATCAGAGTGATTTTGAAGATTGGTTGGACGCCTGGGCGGAATTCGAGGCATTGAATGCGCTTGCCTGTTACTCGTGGGAACATCCTGACCATGTATTCCCTGAGTTGCTTGAGGGCGAAACAACATTCGAGGCGAACGGCTTAGGTCATCCGCTCCTCCCCCGAGACCACTGCATCGGCAATGAGGTGGCTCTGAACCGCTCGACGGCGTTCTATATCGTCAGTGGCTCGAATATGGCTGGTAAGAGCACCTTTCTCCGCGCCGTTGGATTGAATGCCGTTTTGAGCTCGGCTGGCGCTCCGGTCCGTGCATCCAGAGCCCGCACCGCTGTATTCCGCGTCTGCGCCTCAATCGCCATCAACGATTCGCTTCAAGAAGGAAAATCGAAATTCCTTGCGGAGGTTGATCGTTTACGCGAGTCAATTAACGCCACTGAAGAGCCCGGGCCTGTACTGTTCCTGATTGACGAAATCCTGGGCGGAACGAATTCAAGAGACCGAAGAATTGCTGCAGAAGCTCTGATCGGGGCATTGGTCGCGGGCAGAGCTGTGGGCGCTCTTTCAACCCATGATCTAGCCTTAACCGAAATCGTGGAGACCCCTGGGTTGTGCGGCAGGAATATTTACATGGAAAGCGACGATCCCGACCAGCCGCTGGCATTCGACTATCGTGTGAAACACGGAATAGCGCGACAGGCCAATGCCTTGGCGATCATTCGGATGATGGGTATATCGGTCTAGCCCACATTGCACAATTGGTGTGGCCCCTCAAGAAACCGAGCAAGACGCCTGGAAGCCAAATTCCCGGGTTCCGGGTGTATTACCGCCAATCCGGAAGTTTGGAACAGCAACCGCGGATGCTTCGCTGCGCTCAGCATGACAGTGCGTTTGGGTTTGACTGGAGCGGTTGACCGCCGACTCCTCCCTTTGACGCTTTTTCGCTGCGGCTCCACTGAATTCGCACCGCGTCCCGGCGCTAAAATAGCCACAGAAGCAATGCGTGATCTCACCACCACCGCCGCCGCACATTTTCTCAAACGCTTCCGCCGCGGCCGGCATGACCGTGGACGCTAGCCCCTCAGCCGAGTAATCTAAATCCGTCGAAATCTGATTCCGGCGCGTGCGCCCGGCCCCTGGCGAAGCTGCGCTCGGGTAGCTTTGAAATTGCGAAAAACAAGACGAAATCCGCCCCCATGCGGAGAAAGGATCCATCTCAAGATGAACAGCTTTGAAAGCCAAGCCGTGCTTACCTCCGGCAGCCGCAAGTACACCATCTATCGCCTGCCCGCCCTGGCGGCGCGCG
Organism: uncultured Acidobacteriaceae bacterium; assembly: GCA_963725975.1. Taxonomy (GTDB): domain Bacteria; phylum Acidobacteriota; class Terriglobia; order Terriglobales; family Acidobacteriaceae; genus Telmatobacter. The sequence goes on from CAVSBA010000008.1 coordinate 290,874, forward strand.
GCTTCAACCTCAGCCGCCTGCCTTTCAGTCTCAAGATCCTGCTTGAAAATCTTCTCCGCCGCGAGGACGGCGTGAATGTCACCGCCGCCGACATCGAATTTCTGGCCAAATGGGATCCCAAAGCCGAGCCCAGCCGCGAAATCGCCTACATGCCGGCGCGGGTGCTGATGCAGGATTTCACGGGAGTGCCTGCGGTTGTTGACCTGGGCGCCATGCGCGACGCCATCAAAAAGCTGGGCGGCAATCCCCAGCGCGTCAACCCGCTGGTTCCCGCCGAGCTGGTCATCGACCACTCCGTGCAGGTGGACGAATACGGCTCCGCAGGCGCCTTCGCGGCCAACACCTTGCTGGAATTTCAGAGAAATCGCGAACGTTATGCATTTTTGAAATGGGGCCAGTCGGCCTTCCACAACTTCTCCGCCGTGCCCCCGGGCATGGGCATCTGCCACCAGGTCAATCTCGAATACCTGGCCCGCGTGGTGTTTACGGCGGAGATCGACGGCGAGACCATTGCGTATCCGGATACTTTGGTCGGCACCGACTCCCACACCACCATGATCAACGGGCTGGGCGTGCTGGGCTGGGGCGTCGGCGGTATCGAGGCTGAGGCGGCCATGCTCGGCCAGCCGGTATCCATGCTGGTGCCGCAGGTAGTGGGGTACAAGCTCACCGGCAAGCTTCGCGAAGGCGCCACCGCAACGGATCTTGTGCTGACCATTACCCAGGCGCTGCGCAAACTCGGCGTAGTTGGGAAATTCGTTGAATTCTATGGCAGTGGCCTGGCGCAGTTACCACTCGCCGACCGCGCCACCATTGCCAACATGGCCCCCGAATACGGCGCCACCTGCGGCATCTTTCCGGTTGACGCAGAGACCCTCCGCTACCTCAAACTCACCGGTCGCAGCGACGAACAAATTAATCTCGTCGAGGCCTATTACAAGGAGCAGGGCCTCTTCCACACCGCCAACACCCCCGAGGCCGAATACACCGCAAGCCTCGAGCTTGATCTGGCCACGGTCGAGCCCAGCGTCGCCGGCCCCAAGCGTCCGCAGGATCGCGTGCTGCTCAAGGATGCGGCCGCCAGCTTTGCGCAACAGCTTCCCAGCCTGCTCGCCCCCACCGCCAAGCCGCTCGGCTCACGCACCGCAGTCGCGTGGGAACGCCAGGCAATTAGCGATGCCGCGCTGTTCGAAGACAGCGAAGGCCCATCGAATCCTGCTGCGCATAAGAGCCAAACCCTCCAATCCGGGGCCGTCACTACTACGGTCAAGCAGCGCTTCAACGTCGATCCGGACCGCTATCTCGATCACGGCTCCGTCGTCATCGCGGCCATTACAAGCTGCACCAACACCTCGAATCCGTCGGTGATGATTGCGGCCGGCATTCTTGCCAAAAAGGCCGTCGAAAAGGGCCTCAGCGTTCCGCCGTGGGTCAAGACGTCGCTGGCGCCCGGCTCGCGCGTGGTGACCGATTATTACGAAAAGGCCGGCCTGTTGCCCTATCTCGAAAAGCTGCGCTTCAACGTGGTGGGCTACGGCTGCACGACCTGCATCGGCAACTCCGGCCCGCTGCCCGCCGATGTTTCCAAAAGCATCGATGAGCATGGGCTGGTGGCCGTGAGCGTCTTGAGCGGCAACCGCAACTTCGAGGGCCGCGTGAACGTGGACGTGCGCGCCAACTACCTGATGAGCCCGCCGCTGGTGGTGGCCTACGCGCTGGCCGGGAAAATCGGCCACAACTTCGAGGCCGATCCATTAGGTAAGGACAAGAGCGGCAATCCTGTTTACCTGCGCGATATCTGGCCCACGCAGCAGGAAGTCGCCAACGCGGTTGAGAAGAGCGTGAACAGCGAAGGCTTCCGCCGCGAGTATGCCACCGTGTCCCAGGGCGATGCGAGCTGGCAGGGATTGAGTTTCCCGACCGGCGACGTGTACCAGTGGGAGCCGGATTCCACTTATATCCGCCAGGCGCCGTACTTCGACGGCATGGGCAAGACGCCTGCGCCGGTCAGCGATATTAGCGGCGCGCGCGTGCTGGCGCTGCTGGGCGATTCAGTGACCACCGATCACATTTCGCCTGCCGGCAACATCAAGGCCAACGGGCCGGCTGGCCAATATTTAGCAGCCCATGGCGTGAAGCCGGCGGACTTCAACAGCTATGGCTCGCGCCGCGGCAACCACGAGGTCATGGTCCGCGGGACGTTTGCCAACGTGCGCCTGCGCAACAAACTCGCGCCCGGAACGGAGGGCGGCGTCACCCGCCTGCTGCCGGAAGGCGAGCAGATGTCGATCTTCGACGCGAGCGTGAAGTACGCCGAGCGCGGCGTGCCGTTGATGGTGCTGGCAGGCAAAGAGTACGGTTCCGGCAGCTCGCGCGACTGGGCGGCCAAGGGACCGAAGCTGCTGGGAGTGCGCGCCGTGATTGCCGAAAGCTACGAGCGTATTCACCGGTCAAACCTGGTGGGCATGGGCATTCTGCCGCTGGAGTTCCCTGTCGGCCAGAACGCCGAATCGCTGGGACTGACGGGCGAGGAGACGTTCGACATCCACGGGTTCAAGCAGCAGCTCGACAGCAAGTTCGCCAACGGCCGGACGGTAAGGGTTGAGGCAACTTCAGCCGATGGCAAAAAGAAGTCGTTCGAGGCGAAAATCCGCATCGACACGCCGCAGGAGATCCTCTATTACGAGCACGGGGGAATCTTGCAGTACGTGCTGCGCGAGCTGGCCGCGAAGTAGCACCTGCGCTGCGGCAGACGGCGCTTGCACGCCACGCAATCGACGAGAAAACCGGTGTCCCACCCTCGCCGCATCTTTGTTTTTTGCGGGTAGGGTGGGTTTTCTGTTGAGTCAAATCACTTTGCCGTCGAGATCGGCGAAGAACTTGATTCCTGGAATCGCCAGTTTGCGCAGATCTCTATCGTTGGTGAAGAAAATATCCACTCCGGCGTCTGCCGCGGATGCCAGATGAATTCCGTCGGCCTGACTCACGCGGTTTGTGGCTCGAATCATGCTGTAGCGGTCAGAAGTTTCTTCGCTGAAGGGCAATATCTCGATAGCGCCACTTAGAAAGTACTTCTTTACTGCTTCTACGCCGGATAGCGAATTGCGGCGACGCGGCCCCGTCAGAATCTCGCCTAGAGAAAAAACGCTGGTGCAAAGCGTGTCCCCACGGTTCGTCATTTGATGGAGAATTTTGCGGACCTTGGGGCCGAAAGAAGGATTCGCTTCAAGGAGATAAATGAACAGCATGGAATCCCAATAGACTCGCGTCACTTGCGGGTCTCCTTCCTTCCCTTCTCTTCCTTCTCATATCGCTCCCATACATCTGGTCCCCAGTTTCGTTCGGCTTTGAGATATGCCTCCCCACCGCCCAGTTCTGCGAACGTATCTGCAAGGATTCCGTAGAGCTTTTCCAGGCCTGCGCCATTTGGAGCTGGTTTCGAACCGCGCGAAGGCGATCTTTCCAAAGAATTGTTGTCAAGGAGACGGTATACAAATTGCACTGTGGTGCTTGGTCCGCCAGAAGGAGGGCCGCCCTTTTTCTCAATCAATTCGACGCCCGCTTCCTGCTGGAATTCTCTTGACGATAACGTGGAAAAAACCGATGGTGTTCGATTTGTCCAGCCCAGCTCCTTCTGAACTGTTCCGACACGAACCTCAATCAATTTCTCACCGTTCATTCGTGCGGGTCGCACGTAAGTCGAGATCACATGTTTCTTTGTCAAGTCAGTAGGTTTCATTCAACACCTCGAACATACATAACTTACATACATTACTAAAAATAGTCAAGAAACAGGCGACCGAGATTTTCTGGTCGCCTGCTTGAAGTTGCGCTTATCCCCGGCGCGACTTGACCGCTTCCTTCGCTTCGGCCGGCCCCGCCGCCGGCACCTCGGGCACATCCGCCTTCACGGCGCCGATATTCAGCTTCTTGCGCAGTTCGGCATCCATCTTCGCGAAGGTGTCCTTGTTTTCTTTGAGAAAGCTGCGGGTATTCTCGCGGCCCTGGCCGATGCGCTCGCCGCTGTAGCTATACCAGGCGCCCGACTTCTCCACAATATTCTGCGCCACAGCCATGTCCAGCACATCACCCTCGCGGCTGATGCCCTCGCCGTAGAGAATGTCGAACTCCGCCTCGCGGAAGGGCGCGGCCACCTTGTTCTTCACGATCTTGACCTTGGTGCGCGAGCCCACCACCGTGTCGCCTTCCTTCACGGCGGCAATGCGGCGGATGTCAATGCGCACCGAGGAATAGAACTTGAGGGCACGGCCGCCGGTGGTGGTTTCCGGGTTGCCGAACATCACGCCGATCTTCTCGCGAATCTGGTTGATAAAAATCAGCGCCGTCCGCGACTTCGAAACCGTCCCCGTGAGCTTGCGCAGCGCCTGCGACATGAGCCGCGCCTGCAATCCCATGTGGCTGTCGCCCATCTCGCCATCCAGCTCGGCTTTGGGCACGAGCGCGGCCACGGAATCGACGACCAGCACGTCAATGGCTCCCGATCGCACCAGCGCCTCGGTAATTTCCAACGCCTGCTCGCCGGAATCGGGCTGCGAGACGAGGAGATTATCCGTGTCGACGCCCAGCTTATTGGCATAGCTCGGGTCGAGCGCGTGCTCGGCATCGACAAACGCCGCCATGCCGCCGGCGCGCTGGGCCTCGGCGATGATCTGGAGGGTAATGGTCGTCTTGCCCGACGACTCCGGCCCGAAGACCTCGGTTACCCGGCCGCGGGGAACGCCACCCACGCCCAGTGCCGCGTCAAAGCTGATGGACCCGGTGGAGATTACGGCAATCGGAAGCAGCGCTTCCCGCGACCCCAGTCGAACGATCGATCCTTTTCCAAACTGTTTTTCGATCTGTGCCAGGGCAAGTTCCACCGCTTTAGCGCGGTCGTCAACGATAGCCATGAGTGGCTCCTAGAAAGGCTCGCCCGGTGCGTTTTGCTTCTCATCTTCGCGGCAGAAACGGCGAGAGGGCTTGAATTGGATTCGAAGCGATTCTAGCAGGGCCTGAGGGTGAAAGACAGCTAAAAATGGCGAAAGAACGGAGAAAGTCCCCAATGAACCGTGAGCGCCGTCACAAGTTCAAGTCATGCGGGACGTTGCACAGCCAAGCGACGGCGGCTTCAGACCGTATACGCGCCGATGCGTGTCTCCCGCGCCGTCAACGCGTCGCTGGCGCGGTCAAGCGCCTCATAATCCTTATCGTGCTCTTTCCGGAAGGCGCGAAAATCAGGCTCGCTGGCCCACCGGTCGATGGTCAGGTAGCTGCCCGGAACATAGGCATCGCGCAACAGCTCGGTGCCGCCATACTGGGGCGAAGTCCGGAAGAGCTGCGCCCACGAGCCCTCTGGCCCATAAGCGGCCTCAAACGCGGCAACCTTGTCCTCAGCAACCTCGAACTGCCACACCACCAGGAACATACCCTCTCCCAGCCTCTCAACTTCATGGTAGCGCAAAGGGATCAATGAGATGTAACCCACGGATCAACGGCGTGAACCCTGGACCTTAATCATCCCCATGGACCTCTGACATCGGGAACCATGAACCGCAAACCGGCCGTGCCTACACCCAGCCGCCGTCGATGATATAGCTCTGGTTGGTGATGGCGCTGGAGTCGTCAGCGGCCAGGAACAGGGCCAGCCGCGCCACCTCGGCGGGCTCGATCTGCCGCTTCAGGGCCTGGCGGGACAGGATCTCGGCCTGGTATTCAGGCGTGTACCACAGCCGCTTCTGGCGCTCGGTGGCAATCGCCCCGGGAAGAATCGCATTCACACGGATTCCCGCCGGGCCGAGCTCATGGGCGAGCGTCCGGGTGAGTCCCACAATCGCAGCTTTGGCCGCCACGTAAGCCGGCACTCTGGTGCTGGGAACCATCCACGAGATGGAACTCATATTGATGATGGAGCCGCGGCCGGCGGCCCGCATGGACGGCAAAACAGCCTGCGCCATGAAGAATTGAGGCCGCAGGTTGATGGCCATGCAGCGATCCCAGAACTCCGGCGTCACCTCTTCAATGGAGTGCCGCTGGTCGTTACCGGCGTTGTTGATCAGTACATCCACCGTGCCCAGTTCGGCGCTGATCCGCTCCACCGCACTGCGTAGCGCCGTCACGTCGGTCAGATCGCAGTGCATGTACCGCGGCGCCGGGCAGCGTTCGCCGGCCAGGCTGCTCGCCAGTTGCTGCGCCGATTCATCCTGGACATCGAGAAAGGCGACGCGAGAGCCCTGGCGGGCGAAGTGCGACACCAGCGACTCGCCGATGCCCGTGGCGCCGCCGGTAACAAGCACAACCCGCCCGTCCAGGCTGGGATAGTGCGCAAATTGGCCAGCGAACTCGCTCATTTCGCCCAGAGCCTCCGCTCAAAACAATTACGTTTCAATGGCATACCAGGCCCAGGAAGACATTACTTCTGTCCCACAGATCCCCGCCAGTATACCTTCGCGAGGGCGGGAAGGGTTCGCCGTCTGCAGAGGTCATGCGCGGGCGTGGTCGAGAGCCCGGATTTACCGCCAAATGGGATTCCGTCTCCCTTCGCGGGTGCATACTATTAAGTAGGAATCACCCTCCCCTTGGGTTTCCTGCTTTCCGCACGCAAACAATACAATTGCAGGAGTTAAGCAGGGGAAAACCGATTTGGCCGCTCTCTGAGCAGCGGCTGTTTCACGAGGCTCCAAAGCGATGATCGGCCGGCAGTCCCCCATTCGCGGGGAGCTGGCAAAGTTATCGGCACGGTATCCGTGCCCCCAGAGAGGAATGTATGAAAGCTGCTGCCCGCTCGAAAGCTCGCAATCAGGCCCGTTACCCCGGAGTCCGTGTCACCGCCAATGGCAACCAGTTGGTCGCGTACCACACGGAGACCCGCATCGCCGACGCCGGTGTGTTTTACCCCATCACGCCCTCCACCGAGGGCGGCGAGCTCTTCCAGCAGGCCTATGCCGAGGGACATCTGAACGTCTTCGGCGGCAACACCATTGCCATTGAGACGGAGGGCGAGCACGCAGCCCAGGGAGGCGCCATTGCCCACTCGGTGTGCGGCAAACGGGTGGTCAATTTCACCTCCGGCCAGGGAGTTGTGTATGGCGTGGAGCAGTACTACCACGCGCCCGGCAAGGGATCGACCATGGTGCTCGAAGTAGGCGCCCGCGCCCTCACCAAGCACGCCCTCAACGTGCACTGCGGCCACGACGATATTTATGGCGCGCTCGACACCGGCTGGATCATGCTCTTCGGCAAGGACGCGCAGCAGGCCGCCGACCAGGCGCTGATCCTGCGCCGAGTTACCGAGTTGTCGCTCACGCCGGGCATGAACATCATGGACGGCTTCCTGACCACGCACCTGGAGCGCACGTTCTACAAGCACGAATCGGAGCTGATCCGCGAATATCTCGGCGCGCCGGACGACGTCATCGAGTGCCCCACCGAGGCGCAGCGCACGCTCTTTGGACCAACCCGCCGGCGCGTGCCCAAGATGATGGATCTGACCAACCCCGTTCTGCTTGGCCCGGTGCAGAATCAAGAGCACTATATGCAGGGCGTGGTGGCGCGGCGCAACAACTTCACCGAGCCCATCCTCAGCTTTCTTGAAAAGGCCTATGACGACTTCGCGGAACTCACTGGCCGCTATTACGGCCTGGTGACGGAGTACAAGACCGAGGATGCCGAGACGGTTTTTGTCTCCCTCGGCTCCGCCGCTGAGAATATCGAAGCCGCCGTCGATTACCTGCGTGGCACGCGCAACGCCTCGGTTGGCTCCGTGCACATCAACGTCATTCGCCCCTTCCCTGAGGCAGCGGTCGTCAACGCGCTCAAGGGCAAGAAGAACGTCATCATCCTGGAACGGACCGACGAAGCCATGGCCGGCGATAATCCGCTGGGCCGCGACATCCGCACCGCCTTCTCGAAAGCCGTTCAGGGCACAACGGGCTTGCCGCAGATCACCCTGGCTGAAGTGCCGCACTTTATCGGCGGAACCTACGGCCTGGGCTCGCGCGACTTCCGTCCCGAGCACATTATCGGCGCGTACGAGTTTGCCGCCGCGGGCCGCGCCCGCAAAGACGGCAAGACCGCTGCCGACGGCACCTCGTTCATCGTGCTGGGCATCGACCACCCCTACTCCGTGGTCGCCGACGAATCCCCGTCCCTGCTCCCCGAGGCCGCAGTAGCTGTTCGTTTCCACTCCATCGGCGGGTGGGGCGCCATCACCACCGGCAAAAACCTGGGCGCCATCCTCGGCGACCTGAACGACCTGCTCTTCGAGCGCGACGGCCTGACCGACGAGTTGGGCAATCCCAAGGAAGTGATTCACGTCAGCGCCAATCCCAAGTACGGTTCTGAGAAAAAGGGCGCGCCCACCAGCTACTTCATGGTGGCGGCCAAAGACCGCATCCGCGTCAATTGCGATCTTCGCCATGTGACCTGCGTTCTCTGCTGCGATCCCAAGGCCTTCACCCACACCAATCCCCTTGACGGCATGCAGGAGGGCGGTAGCCTGGTGTGGGAGTCGGATGTGGACGGCGAGCGTGCCTGGCAGAACCTGCCGCTCTGGGCGCGCAAGCAGATTATCGAGAAAAACATTCGCGTCTTTACGCTGCCCGGCTTCGACATTGCCCGCAAAGCCACCGACCGCGGCGACCTTCAACTGCGCATGCAGGGCAACGCCTTCCTGGGCGCCTTCTTCGCCGTCAGTCCCATGCTTCAGGAGTTCGGCATTACCCAGGAGCAGTTCCGCGACGTCGTTTACAAGCAGTACGTGAAGAAGTTCGGCAAGCAGGGCGAAGCAGTCGTCAAGTCGAACATGGAAGTCATGCTGCAGGGCGTCGAGCGCGTGAAGGAGATTAAGATCGGCGAAATCACCGCTGCCGACCACTCCAGCCTGCGCGGTGAAGCGCTGCTGCCCATCCTGGAGCCAGTGCCGGCCTTTGCTGAAGCCGGAGCCGGCGAGAGCTGCTCCACCGGCGGCTGCCGCACAACTCCGCCGCCTGCCGGGCAGGCCACGCGCCCGCCCATCTCGTCCATAGCCGCGTTCGACGCGGAGTTCCGCTCCCACTTCGGCTACAACCAGCCGGCCACGCCGCTCTCGGCCCTGGGCATTATCGCCGCGGCCACCGGCGACACAGCTTCGAAATACGTGGCTCGCCGCGAAACCCCGCTCTACATCCCCGAGAACTGCACGCAGTGCATGGAGTGCATCTCCGTATGCCCTGACACGGCGCTGCCCAACTGCTCGCAGGACCTGGGCACAATCCTTTCGACGGCCGTTTCGCGCTACGTGGGCGACCCTGCCGAGCGCCGCAAAATGATCGAAAAGCTGCCGGAGATCGAGAAGCTCACCCGCCAGCGCATGGTGGCCGAACTCAAGACCGGCACGCCGCTGCCCACCATCATCCGGGAAGTAGCGGACCAGGTCGACGGCTTCTCGGCCGATGCGAAGAAGCAGTTTTTCGCGATTATCGAGAAGGTGCCCATGGCCTACCAGAAGGTGAACGCCATCTTCTCGTCGCCGGAGCGCAAAAGTCCCGGCTCGGGCGGCATCTTTTCGATTTTCGTCAGCGACCTTTGCAAGGGCTGCGCCGCCTGCGTCACGGCCTGCGGCGATCACCAGGCCCTGAGGATGGTGCAGGAGACGGAGGAAGTGAACGCGGAACACGAGACCGGAACGGCGTTCCTGAACCTGCTGCCCGACACCAAACAGAAGTACCTGGGTCTGTTCAGCGCCGCTAATCCGGCCGACTCCAAGACCGCGACCCTGCGCAACATGCTCATGGTGCGCACCAATTACGACGCGCTGGTCTCCGGCGATGGCGCCTGCGCTGGCTGCGGTGAAAAGTCCGTCCTGCGCTCCATTGCCGCGGTCACTGAGGCGTATATGCGCCCCGTCTACCACGCCAAGAGCGATCGCTTTATAGCCAAGGCCGGCGATCTCGAGAAAAAGGGCGCGGAGCGTCTGGCCGCGCTCAGAGAGAGCAACCCCGCCGAGTACGCGCGTGTTCGCCAGGCCATCGCGCACCTCATCATGGGGCTGGGCGGCGAAGACGATGCCGACACCAAGGCGCGTATCGCAGCATACGAGCAGGCCAACGGCGTCATCACCGACGCGCAGCTTGTTGAGGCCATCGCAGCGGTGCTGCTGACTGAGGCCTTCAACCACAAGAACCTGCAGCCCGTCGATGGCCGCCTGGCCAACGGTATGAGCGTGATGGCCATGGCCGCGCACACCGGCTGCAACACCGTATACGGATCGACCGCTCCCAACAACCCTCACCCCTATCCGTGGATGAACTCGCTCTTCCAGGACGGCATCACCGTGGGCTGGCTCATGGGCGAGAGCTTCATCGTCGATCACGCCCGCCGCTCCGTCATCCCCGAGCGGCTGGCCGACGCGCTGCTCACCCGCGACGCGAACGTCCTCAGCGAAGAAGAACTTTACCGCTTCACGCACTTCACCGATGCCCTGATGACCGACCAGGAGATCGTTGAGCTACCCAAGGTCTGGGTGGTGGGCGGCGATGGCGGCATGGGCGACATCGGCTACCAGAACATGTCGAAGGTGATTCTGCAGAACCGGCCCAACGTCAAGGCGCTGATGCTCGACACGCAGGTTTACTCCAACACCGGCGGTCAGAACTCCGATTCGACGCCGATGCTGGGCGGCGGCGATATGAACACCTTCGGCTCCGCCACGCAGGGCAAGAACACCGAGAAGAAGACGGTAGCGGAAACCTTCCTGGCCGGGCACGGATCGCCCTTCGTTGCGCAGGTTTCCATGGCTAACGCGCCCAAGCTCTACCGGGCCATCCTCGATGGCCTGGAGTATCGCGGAACCATGTTCCTGCAGGCCTTCACCACCTGCCAGCCGGAGCATGGCGTGCCTGATGATATGGCGCTCTTCCAGGCGCAACGCGTGCGCGACTCGCGCGGCGCGCCGGAGTTTGTCTTTGACCCGCGCAAGGGTGAGAGCTACATGGAGGCTCTGGATATTAAGGGCAACCCGTCGATCGACCTCGACTGGTACGAGACCAAGCTGAAGTCCACCGGCGAAACCACGCGCTACACCGTGGCTCACTGGTGCACCACCGAGGCCCGCTTCCGCAATCACCTCAAAAAGGTGAAGCCGGAGCAGATTGCCAAGATGATCCCGCTGGACAATATGCTGGTGCGCATCACGCAGCAGGATGTGGTCTACCGCCGTTATCTCGATCCCGCGCACCGCGCCTACATTCCCGACTTCGGCGTCTACATCACGCTCGAAGAGAACGGCAAGCTGGAGTATCGCGCGCTGAGCCGCCAGTTGGTCATGTTCTGCGTAGAGCGCCGCAAGTCCTGGCGCATGTTGCAGTCCAAAGCCGGCATCAAGAACCGCGAGTACGAGGCGCAGAAGGCTTTGTTAGCGGAAGTAGCATCCGGCAAGCTCTCGCAGGATGAGTTCTTCGCCCATGCGCACGAGATGATTGCGGAGAAGTTGGGCGCAGCAGTGCTGGCGAAAGCGTAAGGGAGCTTTGAAGGGGCACGGCTTCAGCCGTGCCGCAATGCCTCCAACACAATCCAAAACGCCGAACGCGGACCCTCGGGTCCGCGTTCTTTAATTAGTCTCATCCAGATATTTGAGGCTCTTTCCATCTTTTGTTACCCAAGCTGTCAGCCCATTTGCACTACCTCCATGGATAACCACTGCAGCAGCAGACGGGCTCGAGAATTCTGCGTCTCGCGTAAAGAACAGAAAATCTCCCTTTTCTGTGAGAGTACCATCAGAAATTAGCTGTTGGCGCTGGGCCATGACATACGGGTAGGAACGAGCTGACGGCCTTTCCTTGAGCACCGCAGTTGATCCTTTGAAGATGACAAAGCCGTTCGAGGTTCGTTGACCCGTAGCTTCAGCACCCTTAATTCGACAGAATAAAATGCCCCCTGGCTGGGTTGGTGCTGAAGACTTGCTAATCGGAATCAGAATGTCTGAACCGAGCACGGGAAGGAGTTGGCGAATGCGCTCAAGAAAAACTTCCATGTCTGCGCGTGCCGATTCAGGCAGTTTGGACCCGCCTGCCTGATTCTGACTCAGCGCATATCTCTTCACCGCATCAGCTTCAAGGAGCAGACGCGATTCAAGATATCTCACGTGCGCCTTCGTAAGGTTTTCATCCTTGCTGGTGAAGACAATCGCAGAACTCCATTCCCTAGCCTTGTGTTGCTTAAGCCGATCAGAAATGACCTCTGCCTCGCCAATGTACGCGTTCGGAACATTTGTCTGCGGATCTGCTCCGATAAGGATGTAGACTCCGGCCTTTTCGAGTTCATCACGAGCGAGGAGATCATCCAGTTCTGTTCGGGGCGCAGCTATCGCCTTGCCCGACCAATTGGAAATCTCGGCCGTGCGCAGGCTCTTCGCGTCCCCTTGAACCAAGAAGAGAGTAATGGTTGCGGATGACACGTAATCTCCGAGGGATACCACAATCCCGTTTGTGCCTGACTAATCGTATTAACCATACATTATCGGCCGCGGGGCGGACGGCCGTTCCTTAGACCAATCACACTCACCGGGTGCCCCATCCTTGCGCAGTTTCATCGCGCAAGGGTGAGAGACCCCGCATCTCAACCAGCCCTGCCGCACATCCCAGCGCCCCGTCCTTGACGCGTGAGGCGCTACGCGCTACATTGAGACATGATCCGGTCGTTCCGGCACGCTGGACTGGAAAAATTCTTCCGTACGGGCAGTAAGGCAGGCATTCAACCGGCCCACGCGAAAAAACTGAGTCTTCAACTCGGTGTCCTGAATATCTCCAGAGACGCCACGCGCATGAATGTTCCCGGATGGAATTTGCACGCCCTCAAAGGGGAGTTGATCCATCATTGGTCGATCAAAGTGAATGGAAACTGGAGAATGACCTTCACGTTCGACGGAGAAGACGCAATCCTGGTGGACTACCAGGATTATCACGGCAGATAGGAGGCCCCGATGCCTACGATGTATAACCCGCCCCATCCCGGCGAGCTTCTGCGCGAGTATCTCGGCACGGTGCCGGTGGGCGAGGCGGCGCGGCGGCTGCGCGTGGCCCGGTCCACCCTGTCGCGCCTGCTTAATGGCCGCGCCGCGGTCACGGCGGCCATGGCGCTGCGCCTTTCCGATGCATTTGGAACTGAGCCGGGCCTGTGGCTCGACCTGCAGCAGCAATACGACCTGTGGCGCGCCTCGCGGCGCAAGCGCCCCAAGATCGAAGCATTCTCCCGCGCGGCCTGACGCCCTGCAGAGATGAGGTCAGGCGGTCCCCCCAAGCTGACCTACCGCTGACCGCTGACTGCTGACCGCTGGCTTGCTGGCTCGCTGCCCCCGCCGCCTCGCTGTATTCTGGCTTCAGTGCACCCGGTCCTCTTTCACATCGGCTCCATTCTCATCCCGTCCTATGGCGCGGTGGCCGCGCTGGGCGTGCTGCTGGCGCTGCTGCTGGCGCAGCGCACGGCGCGACGGGCCGGCGTGGACGCAACGCAGCTGTGGAACCTGTGCGTGGCGGCGCTGTTTGTGGCGATTGCGGCGCAGCGGCTGCTGCTGGTTGTGGCTAATTGGAGCGACCTGGCGCGGCATCCGGCTTGGATGCTGACATTGGCTATGGTCCACCATCCGCTGCTGGCCGCGGTCGGCGCCCTCACCGGCGGGTTGGCCGCCGCTCTCTACGCGCGCTGGCGCAAACTCTCTATGTGGCCCACGGCCGATGCGCTGGCTGCGCCCCTGGCGCTGGGGCTGGCATTCGAGCAGGTGGGCGCGCTGCTGGCGGGGTCGGGCTTTGGCGGGCCGGCAAACGCAAAGTTGCCTTGGGCGGTGACTTACACCAGCGTGCTGGCGGAGCGCTGGAGCGGCACGCCGCTGGGCATTCCCCTGGAGCCGGTGCAGGCCTACGCAGCTCTGGCCTTCTTCACGCTGGCGGTGCTGCTCTACCTGTGGATGCCGCTGCGGCGGCAGGCGGGCGATGCCGCCGGCCTCTGCCTGATGGGCCTGGGCGCGATTATTTTCCTGACCGAATCGTGGCGCGATCCGGAGGGGCGCGGACTTATTTTTAATGGCCCGCTGGATATGCCGCAGGCAGCAGCCATTCTGCTGGTGCTGGCCGGCGGGGTTGTCTTGCGGGAACGCAACGCTCGCGGTCTCCCACCCTTTTCGCCAGGAAGCCGCGAAACGGATGGCGCACACCGCCATGTGCATGAGCGGGAGCGGCCATGAGCGACCGGCGCATGATCGAGGTTCCGGCCGAGGCGGCCGGGCAGCGGCTCGATGTGTTTCTGGTCTCGCAGATCGAGGGCGTGAGCCGGTCGCGCATTCAACTGCTCATCGATCAGGGCGACGTGCTCGCGGATGGCGTTTCACCCAAGGCGCGGCACAAACTGCGCGGGGGCGAGCACATTGAAATCCTCGGCGATCCGCACCCCGCCCCCTTGAAAGCAGTGGCCGAGGCCATTCCGCTGGACGTGGTGTATGAGGATGCGGACCTGGCTGTGGTGAACAAGCCGGCCGGGATGATGGTGCACGCGGGATCGGGTCAGAATGAGGATGCGCGCAGCCGCGGCACGCTGGTGAACGCGCTGCTCTATCGCTTCAAAAATCTTTCCTCGACGGGCGGGGATCTGCGCCCGGGGATTGTGCACCGGCTCGACAAGGCGACCAGCGGGCTGATCGTGGTGGCCAAGAACGACCGGGCGCACGCGGCGCTGGGTGCAATGTTCTCAGGCCGGCAGATACAGAAGACCTACCTGGCGCTGGTGCATGGGACGGTGGAGCGCGGCAAGGGCACGATTCGCGCTGCGCTGAGCCGCGACCCGGTGCGGCGCACGCGCATGACGACTAACGAAAATGGCCGTTCGGCCGTCTCACACTACGAGGTTGTTGAGCGGCTGACGACGCGGTTCGGCAGGTTCACCCTGGTGCGCGTGCGGATCGAGACGGGCCGCACGCACCAGATTCGCATACACATGGCTTCGATCGGGCACCCGGTGGTGGGCGACACGTTGTATGGGGGTGCGGGCCAGCTCACGGCGCAAGGTAAGGGAGCGGCCAGGAACGCGGCGGAACCGGAGCGAATCAGGTTGGGCCGGAATTTTCTGCACTCGGCACGGCTGGCGTTCGCGCATCCGCTCAGCGGAAAGCCCCTGGAACTGGAGGCGCCGCTGCCGGAGGAGCTTACCGCATTGCTGGCCCGGCTGAAGCATGCGGCTGAAGATTGAGATCGGGGCAAATGCTTGAGGGCCTGTAAGTTGGGCCGCTCCGGACTTTTGTGCCGAGGCGCCGCAGCCGGCGATTGCAAACGGGCGGGCGCAAAAGCCAATGCCGTTGGTAAAATGAGAGGGTCATGATCAACCAGTTTTTTCCTTCCCGGACGGGCGACCGGCCGTGGATGTCCAGAATTGCGGTTTTGGCTTTTGCCGCACTCTTCCCCTTCGCGATTTCAGCCCAGCAACCGGCTCCGCCTGCCGCAGCCACGGCCAGCCAGGCTTCGGCGGCGACAACACCAGCGGCGGCGAGTCAGGCGGCACCGGCGGGCAGTCAGGCGGTAGTGGCCCAGCCGGCTGCGGCGCCCGCGGACAACACGCGCAGCGATGTGAACACGCCAACCATCAAGCTGGGCGTTAACGAAGTCAATCTCATCTTCACGGTGACGGACAATCACGGGCACTACATTCCGAACCTGAAGCAGAGCGACTTTGCGCTGCTCGACGATCAGCGCGCGCCGGCCGAGGTAACCTCCTTTCACCAGCAGATCAACCTGCCGCTGCGCGTGGGCCTGGTGATCGACGCCAGCACCTCGATTCACGAGCGCTTCCAGTTTGAGCAGCAGGCGGCCACCGCCTTTCTGCTTCAGGTGCTGAAGGCCAAAGGCGATCGGGCTTTCGTCATGGGCTTCGACGTAACCCCGGACGTGACCGCAGATTGGACCAACGACTACGATGCGCTGGAGGGCGGAATCAACGCGCTGCATCCCGGCGGCGGCACCGCGCTGTTTGACGCTGTCTACACGGCCTGCCGCGACAAGCTGCTGACCGCGCGGGGCGAGGAGCCGTTTCGCAAGGCCATCATCCTGATCTCCGACGGCGACGATAACCAGAGCCACGTCTACGAGAGCGAAGCGATCAAGGAGTGCGAGCGCGCGGAGACGATTATTTACGCCATCAGCACCAACTGGACGCCCAGCCGCGGGCGCGGCGACAAGATTTTGACTGATCTGGCCGAAGACACGGGTGGCGAAGTTTTCTTTCCGCCCTCGGTTGAGGAGATGTCCACCAGTTTCACAGACATCGCTACCGAACTGCGCAGCCAGTACGCGCTGACCTATACGCCGGCGGATTTCAAATACGATGGCGCTTTCCGGACCATCTATCTCTATTGCTACGACCGGCGTTACCATGTGCGAGCCAAGAAGGGTTATTTTGCACCCCGGCAATAGAGGGGTAGAGGTTGGAAGCAAGAAGCGCAGCCCGCGGGCTGCGCTTCTTGCTTTTTGGCGCAGTCACCGACCCGCTGACTCGCTGTTTTTCGGCTCGTTCCGTTTGAGGACAGTCCCGTCCGCGCTGTTCATCTTCGGCACAACAGTCGATTCCTTTTTCGCAAAACTCACCACGCAGCGCCAGCCGCACGATGAACATGGAGAGAGCAAACCCTGGAGGCAGGGACCGAGTCGCCGGCGATGGGCAGGCGGCACGCGAACCCTTCGCAGGCCGGGGATTCAAGCGCAGACGGAGTGCGCGGATTGAGGGGTTTGCCGTGATTCGGCAGGCAATATCGTGCGACATCTGCGGTGCGGAGAAGAAGCAGACGAATCATTGGTTCGTGGCGTGGGAGCAGACGGGTGAGCTGCGGGTGAGCGGCTGGAACTCGCGCAACCGGCTGCGCACCGGCGCCAAGCACCTGTGCGGGCAGGTCTGCCTGCATAAGCTGGCCGACGATTTTATGGCCCGCGTGATTGCGCAAAAAGTCGGGGGCAAAGCACCGGCGGATGAGATAGACGTGGAGCCGGATGCAATGGCCGCAGCCGCCCCCAGTGTGGTTTCCGGGCCGCGCGCCGGTGCGGCGGCCAGCCCGGTGGCCGCGCGCGTGGCAGCGGCTGCAGGTCCGTATTCCGCTCGCGGCCCGAATAGCGACGCCAGCCTTACTTCGACCGGCCTTACTTCGCCTGCAGGCAGCGTTGAGGTGGAGTCCTCCGCGCGGTTACTACCGGCGGCCGCGGATGCGTCAAGGCCTGAGCTGCGAACAGCCGCGGCGCTGGTCACGATGCGCGAGCGCCTGCACGTGGAGAACCTGCCCGTGCCGACACTGCCCGCAATTGCCGACGAGACGGCGCGCTTTGCAACCCACAACAGAAGGACCGAGGCCTGGCAGCGCGAGCGCGAGCGGACGCAAAGGGCCGGCGAGTCCCGGCCGGAGACTGTGACGCGGCTCATGGCAGGGAACGGGAATTAGAGCGGTCCCAGAGTTCCCGTGCCCGCTTTAGTTCAGTGAAGGTGGCATTTTCTTGAGGAAAACGCCACTGCGCTCCCCGGCTTCGGGGTACAGCAACTCTGAGACCGCTGTAACGGAACCAGGAAGCGACGGAGTAAGAATTCAACTCCGTGCCCCATGCTCGCGATTTGGTTCTAGAACTGGTTGCATAAAGGGTGTTTTGAAAGGGCACGGCTTTTAGCCGTGCCGCAGAAGGCCGATAAACAGCGGGCTTCACAGGCTGCGGAAAAACTCCGGGCGTCAGGCAATGGTGCGAAGGAGGGTGCAGCAGGGGCTAAAAGCCCTCGTTCGTTTTGCAGACTTTAGTGGCCCGGCTCAAGCCGTGCCCTTGTTACAAAACTCATCGCACAGGGTTTTTCCGCAGCCTGTTCAGCCCCTGAAGGATGTTCTCAGGCAGTCCGAATCCATTGATGCAACCAGTTCTAGCGCGGGGACGGCAGACCACCGGTGCCAGGCAGTTTCTACCCGCCATCGAGCCGCGAACCACGATTCACGGCTCCAGCAGCGCCAGTAGCCCCGCTTCGTCGAGCACGGGAATCTTCAACTCGTGGGCCTTGTCGAGTTTTGAGCCGGCTTCTTCGCCGGCGACTACGTAGCTGGTCTTCTTGCTCACCGATCCGGCCACTTTG
Source organism: uncultured Acidobacteriaceae bacterium (assembly GCA_963725975.1). Lineage (GTDB taxonomy): Bacteria > Acidobacteriota > Terriglobia > Terriglobales > Acidobacteriaceae > Telmatobacter. The sequence goes on from CAVSBA010000008.1 coordinate 308,982, forward strand.
CCGCCCGCGGCTTCGATCCGCTGTTTCGCTTCGTCGCGCGTAAGGGTGGGCAAGGTGCCGGTGAGTACAAAAATAAGGCCGGCAAGCTGGGCGCTGCGCTGTTTTTTCTCGGCGGTCATTTCCACGCCGGCATCTTTCAGCGCCTGGACCAGGGCGCGATTGGCGGGGCGCGCGAAAAAGTCCGCAATGGCTTCGGAGATGCGCGGACCCACCTCCTCGACACGCTCCAGCTCTTCGCGGCCGGCGGCCATCACCGCATCGATGGAGCCGAACTCCTGCGCCAGCAGCTCGGCCGTGCGCTCGCCCACAAAACGAATGCCCAGGCCCATGATGACCCGCGCCAGGCCGGCCTTCTTGGAGCCTTGAATCTCCGCGAGCAACGCGCGCGCGGATTTTTCGGCGAAGCGGTCGAGGCCGATCAGCTGCTCTTCGGTCAGCGAATAGAGATCGGCGACGCTTTTGACCAGGCCGCGATCGAGCAACTGCAGCACGGCCGCATCGCCCAAGCCTTCGATGTTCATCACCCCGCGGCTGCCGAAGTGGAGCAGCGATTCGCGCAGCTTGGCGGGACAATCGGCATTGACGCAGCGCCAATCGGCTTCGCCCTCCTCGCGGACTACGGCATTGCCACACTCGGGGCAGTGCGAGGGAAACTCGAATTTGCGAGTCCCTCTGGGATGCTCCGCGTCATCGACAATCCCGGCGACTTTGGGAATCACGTCGCCGCCGCGTTCCACCTGCACCCAATCGCCGACCAGCAGTCCCATGCGCTCGATGAAATCGGCGTTGTGCAGCGTGGCGCGGCTCACGGTAACGCCGCCGACAAACACCGGGCGCAGCATGGCGGTGGGCGTGAGCTTGCCGCTGCGGCCCACGGTGATCATGATGTCTTCCATCTGCGTGATGGCCGATTGCGCGGTGAACTTGTAGGCGATGGCCCAGCGGGGCGCGCGGCCGGTGTAGCCCAGGCGCTGCTGCGTAGCCTGGGCATCGACTTTGAAGACCACGCCATCAATTTCATAACCCAGACTTGCGCGCCGCTGTTCGGCGCTTTCGATGAACTGCATCATGCCCTCGACCGATGCCACGCTGCCCCGGTTGGGATTGACGCGAAAGCCGAGAGCGGTGAGCGCGTCGAGCGTTGCAACCTGGCCCTGCGGCCAGTAGTCGCCGTTCACCAGCAGAAAATAGGCGTAAAAGACCAGGCGGCGGTTAGCAACGATGCTGGGTTCGAGGGTGCGCAGCGTACCGGCGGCGGCGTTGCGCGGATTGACGGCGGGCGGCAGGCCATCGCGCTCGCGCTCCTGGTTGAGGCGCTCGAAGGCGGCCTCGGGCATCACGCACTCGCCGCGCACTTCGATCCCTTGCGGCAGGCCAAGCGCTTTCAGCTTTTCGGCCGGGATGGAAAGCGGCACGCTGCGGATGGTGCGGATGTTGGAAGTGACGTCTTCGCCGACTTGCCCATCGCCGCGGGTGAGGCCGGTGGAGAGCCGCGCACCGGCGGCTGCGTCGGGCAGATATTGCAGCGCTACGCTGAGGCCGTCGAGCTTGAGCTCGGCAGTGTAGGCAACGGGCAGGGTGCCGGCCAAGTCGCGCACGCGTCGATCCCAATCGGCCAGCTCCTCCCGGGAATAGGCGTTGTCGAGCGAGAGCATGGGGCGCGAATGCCGCACCTTGCGAAAACCCTCGGCGGGCTTTCCGCCCACGCGCTGGGTGGGCGAGTCGGGCGTGAGCAGTTCCGGGTGGTCGCCCTCCAGGCGCTTGAGCTCGTTCATCAGCGCGTCGTATTGGGCGTCGGTGATTGCGGGACGGTCGAGCACGTAATAGAGGTGCTCGTGGTGGCGGATCTCGTTCCGCAGCTTCTCGATCTTTTGGGCGGCCGCGCCGGTCATAGGGGGATTATAAAGAGCCGGCGGAGTAGGACTTCGTCCGCATGGCGGAGGTCCGGCCCTGGAACCCGCGACAGGAACCGACCCACGTAGGGCAATCGCATTTGGATTCGGCTGTCATAAACAGTAGCGGATTTGAAAGGGCCTGGCTTCAGCCGTGCCGTCAGAGTCGATAAGAAACGCAGGGCTTTAGCCGCCGAGGGAAGGTTTTGCGGCAGTCGAAATACATCCCTTCGAGGCTGAAGCCTCAAACTCTCTCATTTGCCTTCCATGGCACGGCTGAAGCCATGCCCTTTCAAAGCAAAAATCTCCTCGCATTTTGAAATGCGATTGCCCTGCCAAACCACGAGTGCGGTACTAGCTCCCTTGGGCTTCTTTCTGTATACTGATAAGAGCCTGAAAAGGCGGAGGAAAGCTCCGTCTGGGGCAGGTTGGAGCGGTTCCTAGCTCTAAAGCCAGAAGGATACGAGTAGAAAATGCCCAAGTTGAAGACCCATTCGGGCGCGGCGAAGCGCTTCAAAAAGACCGGCACCGGCAAGATCGTGCGCGGTCATACGAAGGTGCGGCACATCCTTACGTCGAAGGCGCCGAAGACCAAGCGCAGGCTCGGTAAGAGCGCGATTGTTTCTGACGGCGACCACGCGAAGGTCGCGCGCATGATCCCCTACGCCTAGGCGAGGGATAAACCAGAAGGCTGCTGCGCGCAGCGCCGCAGCCCAGCGAGTGAAGAGGTCCAACCTGCCTCCAGCCGCGTAACTTGAGAACGAAAAAAGGAGAACACCATGCCCCGCGTCAAACGGAGCACCAAGCGGCGTGAGCGCCGCAAGAAGATTCTGGACCGCGCCAGCGGTTACTTCCTGACAAAATCCAAGCTCTACCAGGCAGCCCAGGAGGCCGTGGAGCGCGGCCTGAAGTTTGCCTACACCGGCCGGCGCCAGAAGAAGCGCCAGTTCCGCTCGCTGTGGATTGTGCGCATTGCCGCCGCGGCCAAGCTGAACGGCACCAGCTACTCGCAGTTCATCAACGGCCTCAAGAAGGCGGGCATCGAGCTGGACCGCAAGATCCTGGCCGAGATCGCCGTGAAGGACGCGGCGGGATTCACCAAGCTGGTGGAGCAGGCAAACTCCGCTTTGAAGAGCCAAGCCGCTTAAACCAAAACACGACTGGCGGAAAAGCCGGCCCGGAGCCCGACAGGATTCCGGGCCGTTTTGCGTTTGTGGCGACCTTCAGCCTCTTTCGCGAGCCAGCGCCCCGGGCCATCCGCGCAGCTCGATCACCAGCAGGGTAATGGCCAAGGCGATCGAGAGCAGCACGCCCAGAATCATTCCCCAGTCGTACTGGTGCGAATGCAGCGTGAAGCGAACGGTAGTGGCTGCAATGAAGAGTCCATTGAGAATGAGCCAAACACAAGCGGCGCGCCGGTGCCAGAAGGCCACAATGCACGCCGGGAAGACGGACAGGCAGTTTACGACGACCGCCAGCGTATCGAGGGGCGAGGCCTTACTGCCTGGGGTGAGCGCAAAAACCAGCAACTGCACCAGCAGGAATGCGCCCCACAGCAGGCCGACCGCCAGCACCGTGCGCACATAGAACTGCCGTAAACGTGATTGTTGATTCATGATTGCCAAGAAAGCTCCCGACTGCGTGCGGCCACTGGGGCGGCCGATTTATAAAGTTCATACGCCCGGAATTGGGCAGGATCACCGGCTTCGAACCTGCAACGTGCTCCTGGCTGAATGGTAAGGCATGGGCACGGCGGAGAAAAAATCGCCCGAGCGGGAGTTTTCCGGGCGAGCGCGAGCGGCTGCTCCACGCAGTGGTGCTTTATCCTGTTGTTTACGCATGACGAACGATTCGATTCCCAATCTGACGGCATTTGATGAGGCCGCGCTCGATCAGGCTTTTGCTGCGCTGCGCCATCAGGCCGGCGAAGCCTCCGCTGCGCTGGGCTCTGCGGAGGCGGTCGAGGCTTTTCGCCTGCAATGGCTGGGGCGCAAGCAGGGCCGGCTCAATGAGGTCTCCGGCCGCTGGCTGAAGTCGGCGCCCCCCGAAGCCAAGAAGGCCATCGGCCAGCGCTTCAACGAGCTTAAAGCCGAAGTCGAGCGGCTGCTGGAGCAGGCCGCCGGCGCAGGACCGGATGAGGCAGCGCTCAAGGCCGAAGCCATCGACATCACGCTGCCGGGCACAGAGCGGCTTACCGGCGCCGAACATCCCATTACGCGCACGTTGAACGAGATCGTGAACGTGTTTGCGGCGCTGGGCTACTCGGTGGGCGTGGGGCCGGAGGTCGAAACCGACTTTTACAACTTCGAAAGCATGAATTTTCCACCGGGCCATCCGGCGCGTGACACGCAGGACACGCTGGTGGTGGCGAACCAGGAGCGCCGGCCGCTGCGCGATCGGCTGCTGCTGCGCACGCATACCTCCCCGGTGCAGATGCGGACCATGGAGCAGCAACCGCCGCCGGTGCGCATCGTGATCCCCGGCAAGGTGCATCGCAACGACGCGGCCGACGCCACCCACTCGCCCATCTTTCATCAGGTGGAGGGCCTGTGCGTCGATGCCAACATCACCTTCAGCGATTTGAAAGGCACGCTCGACCACGCCATGAAGGCGCTGTTCGGCTCGGCCGTGAAGACGCGCTTCTTTCCCTCGTTCTTTCCCTTCACGGAACCCAGCGCGGACGTGCAGATCAGTTGCATCTTCTGCGGTGGCAAGGGCTGCCGCAAGTGCAAAAACTCGGGATGGATCGAGCTGCTGGGCTGCGGCATGGTGGACCCCGCGGTATTCGCGTTCGCTGCGCAGAAACAGCCTGCCTACGATCCGAAGAAGATCTCCGGCTTCGCGTTTGGAATGGGAGTAGAGCGCATCGCCATGATGAAGTACGGGGTCGCAGAGATTGGGCAGTTTTATGCCGGAGATATGCGGTTTTTAGGGCAATTCATTTAGCAGGTTGGCGTCCGTTTGCGCGGACTTAGCGGGTTGGCAAGTTGGCGGGGGTCGAGGAAGGTGCGCTCTCGTGGCGAGAACAAGGCATTATCGGGATTTGATTGCATGGCAGAAGGCCATGGAGCTGGCGCGAATGGTTTATGCGCACACCGAGGAGTTTCCAAAATCGGAGACCTTCGGTTTGCGCATGCAGATACGCCGCTCTGCCGTGAACGTGGCCAGCCATATTGCGGAAGCGCATGGGCGATTGAACGATGCTGAAATGCGGAAGGGACTGGGCGGGGCTCGCGCGGCCATCAACGAGTTGCAAACCCAGATTGAACTGGCTGCTTCCCTGGGGTTTTTCGCGGGCGGCTCCAGCGAACAACTGCTCGACCTGGGAACGCGGATAGCCAAGTTGATCGAACGCATTGTTGGGAGTGCTCGAACCGGACGAAACGCGCGAACCCGCCAACTCGCCACGCGCGTAGCGCGCCAACCAGCGAAGAGAGAAACACGATCGATGAAGATATCTGACTAAATGGCTTCGGGCGTACCTGCCAGGATTGACGGTAGATGACGCTCATTTGGCCGAAGATCTGACACTCCGCGGCATTGCCGTAGAAGGCATCTACGACCTCGGCGCGGGTAACGGCTCGCTCTACGAGATGGACATCACCACCAACCGCGTAGACGCGATGAACCACTACGGCGTGGCGCGGGAGGCGGCGGCGATCTACGGGCTCGCGCTGCCTGCGCTGGCCTATGGGCTGCCGGAGCCACGCCTGGACGGCGAGCCGTTTCCTGTGGTCATCGAGGCGCAGGATGCCTGCGGCCGCTTCACGGCGCGGATTCTGCGCGACGTGACCATCGGCGAGTCGCGCGACTGGTTTCCCGGCGCTGAAGTTTCAACCTATTTCGCTCTCCTGGAACAAAAGAAGATTTCCAATGCCGTGGACGCCACCAATTTTGCATGGCTGGCGATGGGCCAGCCTACGCATGCCTTCGACCTCGACAAGATCGAGGGTGGCATCATCGTGCGGCGCGCGCGCAAGGGCGAAAAGCTGAAGACCCTGGACGGTATGGAGCGCACTCTGGATGCGGACGATCTGGTAATTGCCGATCAGACGAAGGCGCTGGGCTTGGCCGGGGTGATGGGCGGATGGGACACCATGATCACGCCGGAAACCAAGAACGTGCTGGTCGAGGCGGCGTGGTTCGATCCCATCGCGGTGCGGCAGACGGCGCGGCGTCACGGGCTTCATACCGACGCCAGCCATCGCTTCGAGCGCGGCGCCGACTTCAACGCCGCTCCGGTGGCCTCGGCGCTGGTCTCTGCCATTCTGCTCGCCAACGGCGGAAGCATCGCAGGCGAACTGGTGGACGTGCGCGTGCCGGCGATGGAAGAACGCACCGCGCGGCGCAAACCAATTGCGCTTCAAGCTCAGCGAGGTGCAGCGCATCCTGGGCAAAACAATCGACGAGGAAGGCATTACCGCGGCCAACGTTGAAGGGGTGCTAACGGCGCTGGGGTGCGGGTTAGCACCTGCGGTGCGGCAGACTCCTGGACAAGATTCGTGGCAGGTCTCGCTGCCCAGTTGGCGGCTTGATCTTGATCGCGAAATCGATCTTATCGAAGAAGTGGCGCGCGTCTACGGCTACAACCGCTTTGACAACACGCTGCCTGCATTCGGCGAAGGCGTACAGACGCTGCCCTGGGCGGCGAAAGAAAATCAGCCGTGCGCGCCACCATGCTGGCCGCTGGATTTCACGAAGCCATCTCCATCACCTTCTGCTCGGCGGCTGAGGCAGCGTTGACGGCGCCGCAGCCCGGGCAGGTGGTGCCGCTCGGCAATCCGCTCAGCGAGGAGGCCGGCGTGCTGCGTCCGTCGCTCATTCCCGGCATGCTGGGCATGGTTGCCGGAAATCTGAATCGCGACGTAAGCGATGTGCGGCTCTTCGAGCTGGGAACCGTGTTCAGTGGCACCACGGAGAAGGTCGATGAGCGGCCGGCGGTGGGTTTCGGCGCGGCCGGCGCACTGGCTCAGGACAGCGCCCTCGATCCGTCGCGGCCGATTAATTTTCACGACGCCAAAGGTGTTGTTGAGCAGGTGCTATCGCGCTTTGAAGCGCGCAGCGTCTACTTCGATCGGTTTGGAGCCGAAGAGGGATTGACGCCGCCATGGCTGCATCCCTATCGCTCGGCGCGGGTGGTGGCCGACGGCGTGACCGTGGGCTGGTTGGGGCAACTGCATCCCCGCCAGGCCGCAGCGCGCAAGATCAAGGAACCGGTGCTGCTCGGCGAGCTTTATCTCGACCGGCTGTACAAGCTCCCCGCGCACAGGCCGGTGGCGCGTGAAGTCTCGCGTTTCCAGCCCGTACGGCGCGATTTCTCGCTGGTGCTGGACGAGACCATGGGCTGGGAAACGATCGACCGCTCTCTGGCCGAACTGCGCATTCCCGAGTTGGTCGAGTGGCGCGTGCGCGAGGTCTTTCGCGATGCTCGCCTGGGCGAGGGCGAGTACTCGCTGCTGCTCGGCGCCACCTTCCAGGCGCCTGACCGCACCCTGCGCGACGACGAGCTGCAGAGCCTGCACGCGCGCGTGGTGGAGGCTGTTGGCAAGGCAGGCGCTCGTCTGCGCACGTAAGCACAAAACCGGGCTGCACTGGCGCTATACTGCAAGCGAAAAGCCGTGCTGTGTGCGGGTGCTGACGGCCGGCGGAGGAATGGATGTCGGAGTTATGGGATTCGCAAGTGGCGTTCGAAACAGAACCCGAGGTAGAGGTTGAGATGGAGCAGGAAATCGAGATGGAGTCGAGCCAGGAAACACCGGCGGCGCTCACGGTGAGCGTGGACGATTTTGCGGCATTGGAAGAACGCGTGCTGCGCGCGGTAACCCTAGTGAAGCAGGAACGGCAGGCCCGGCTGGCAGCCGAAGAGCGCGCCGCACAGGCCGAGGCACAGGTGCATGAGCAATCCCCGCGCCTGGAGCAGATGGAAACCGAGCTGGCCGCCCTGAAGGTGGAACGGGATCGCGTGCGGCAGCGCGTGGAGAAGCTGCTGCAGCAGCTGGATGCGCTGGAAATATGAGGGGGCACATGGCAGAGGAAACGCGTGCGGCCGGGTACGTCACCGTGGAAATTTACGACCAGTTGTATCACCTTTCAGGACACGATTCCGGGCACATCCGCGAGCTGGCCCGGCAGGTGGATACAAAGATGCGCGCCGTTGCGGCTGCGGGCCATACGGCAGACTCGTTGCGCGTGGCCGTGCTGGCGGCGCTGAACCTGGCCGATGAGCTGTCGCAGGCCGGCGCTGCGGATCCGCGCCTGGGGCACGCGCGCGCTGTGAACCTGCGCGGTCTGCTCGACGAGGTGCTGCTCGAAGAAGAGCAAAAGACCGCTTCGTAGGCCGTCCAACGCGGAAATTCAGTTTTGGGGCGATGCCCATGTGCAGTTTCAAAACAGGAGCGCAAGAACGTACCACACCGCGGCCGGTTCGCACAAGACTTGCAATTCCTCGCGCGGACCCCTACTATCCGGATTAGAAACCGGCCTGCAAAGCAGGTGGGTGGTCAACACTGGTTGAACCTACATTCATTGAACAGGAGCTCGACTCGACAATCGGTTCTGTGTGCCGTGTCCGCCAGTCCGGAATGCCTAATGAACCGCGGGGAGCTCCACCGTCTTAGGACGGGTTCACCAGTGCATTACTCACGGCCCAGTGGGCCGGGTTCTACCTCTTCTCGCAGGGATTCCTCTGCACTCCTTTTGCGTGTGGGTTTGCGTGTCTGGTTTCCGCGCGTCACTCTTATCACCCCAAAACACTGAAGCCAGCCTGAGAGGCTGGCTTCGAAGCTTCTGCACCGAGTAACCGCTATTGCTGCGGCGGCTCCATGTTGTACAGGAACCATGCCCGCAGCTCAAGGTACGGCCCGTGGAAGTCGCGAGGCAGCGGCGGATAGCTGGACCCGGTCAGCGCGCCCCAGGCTGCGCGGTCCAGCCCTACGTCGCCGGAGCGGCCTTCGAGCACCACGCTGCCGTCCATCAGCCGCCCGTTGGGAAGCACCTTGAAGCGGATCAGAACCTGGCCTTGCTTGCGGATGGGCGGGTTCACCTCGTCGGGAATAAGCGGATCCCAGGTGCGCCGCGTCTCGAAGTACCACGCCGATAGCCAGCGGCTGAAGTCCACGCCCTGCGTGTCGGAGAGAATCTGTAACCCACCCGCGCCTGCTCCCGGATGCATGGGCAATCCACCCATGGCCGGAGCTTCTGTGCCCTCGGTCGCCGTGCCCGCGCATGGCGTTCTGCATATCCTGCTGGAGCTGGTTGGCGGGGTTGTGCTCAAGTTGCGCAAAGTCCGGCCGCGCTGGAACGGCTGCCGGCCGCGGCGCCTCCACCTGCGCCTGCGACTGCGGGGTGGGCGGCACGGACGGCGCCGGCTGCGGCTTTGGCTCAACCGGCGCCTTCTCGACAGGCGGAGGGGTCGCAGCCGGTGGCGCCTGGCTCTGCCGCTTCAACTCTTCCTGCTTCAACTCGTCAAGGGTCTTCTGATCAACCTGTGGCTGACGCAGCAAAGGCTTGACCGGCTTGGGCCGCGGCATAAAGGGTGTATCGAGATAGGTAAAGTCCTTATGGTCCTGAAGATTGGTGGTCTGGATGGCCGGCGCCAATCTGAGCAGGTATTTGGGAATGAGGAAAAGCGCGAAGAGCAGCAGGATGTGAAAGAGAATGGCCCACAGAACGCCCTCGCGCAGCCGCGCCCAGCGCCGCTCATCCTCAAGCTCGCTGATCATCTCCAGCAGTTCGTGGGTGTCGTAGTTGATCCAGCGAGAGGTGCTGCCGGCGCCGGCGCCGTTGCCTGCAGCGGCTGGGGGCGCGGTGGTTTGCGACCCCTCGCCAGCTCCTGTCGTATCAGGCTGCTGCTGGACGTTCACTGGCGCTTCGCTGGTGGGCATCTGCTGCTCGGGAACCTCGTGGGACACACGTGCCTCGCCCGCTTGTTCGGGACTTCTCTATTCTCTCATCGCAGCGGAATTCGCGCGAATCCAGACCCGTACAATGGTAGCTAACTGGTAGACGGTTTTCCACACGGAAAGTCGCCCGTTCCTGTGCCGCCCAGGGTAATTTTATTCGGCGGTAAGGCTTTTCCGCCCAATCACTTTCACCGGCCGCGGAAGACATCTCCCATCGAGCGAACCTCCTCACACCGATGGAAAGGACTGTTGCGTGAAGTCGTTGATCGCCCGCATCGTGGCCGAATGGAAGTACGTGCTCCTGCCTGGCCTGCTCAAATTGGGCGCATGGGGCACCCTCGCGGTCGCCATTCTCGACGCATCATCGGTCCCGGTACCCATTGACGCGGTGCTGGCCGTCTACATCTGGGACCATAAAAGCACCTTCTGGCTGTACGTGATGATCGCTGCGGCCGGCTCCGCGCTGGGCGGCCTGGTGCCCTACTGGATCGGCCGCGCCGGCGGCGAACTCTTCCTGCTGAAGCGCATTAACCGCGCCCGCTTTGACGCGCTCCGACAGCGCTTCGAGCGCCAGGAGTTTCTGGCCGTCATGATCCCTTCGCTGCTGCCGCCGCCCGCGCCCTGGAAGATCTTCGTCTTCTCCGCCGGCGTTTTTGAAATGCGGGTGCCGCTCTTTATGCTCGCCGTCTTCAGCGGCCGCATGATCCGCTGGACGGTCTTGGCCGTCCTGGTCATCAAACTCGGCCCCGGCGCCGTCGATCTGGTCGCCCATCACGCCCTTGCGCTGATTGCTATCGTCGGATCGCTGGCCGTCGCCGGCTTCGCCTGGTGGTGGTGGCGCGGCAAACGTGCCGGCAAGCGCTAGGACTGGTTGCATCGATGGATTCGGCTTGCCTGAGAACATCCCTCATGGGCTGAACAGGCTGCCCTTTCAAAACACCATTCATGCAACCGGTTCCAGGGAAAACAGACCTCCGCCTGGACCCAGGACAGTTAGGACCGGTCCTGGAATTCCATCGGCGCTCTCCCAGTGTTGCCGTGAGCTGCCAACTCCGCTTAGCTTGCGGCTTTCCTTGCGTTACCCGCCCCGGCTGCTCCGCGGAGTTCGCGCGCCAGCGCCGGAATGCCGAAGGCCGCGCCCAGCACGATCGCCGTTGACGCCAGATCGTTGCCGTAGAACGGAATAGCAGCCATGAAGCAAGCTTCAAGCCCGGCCAGCGTGTGCGGGTACATGCCGCCTGCCGCCCACACCGCGTAATTCGACACCATAAAAAATGAGGTCGGCCCCAGCAGCGCTGCCGCGCCAACCCGCACCCAGCTCGTCCGCGCGCGAAGCAGGATGAAGCCCAACGCCATGGCCGCCGCATACCACGCCCAAGTGGTTACATAGGCCTGCCAGCGGAATGCGTCATGGTAGGAAAACGTGGTCAGGTAAAAGTCCGTGGTCATCAGCACGGCCAGCGGTCCCAACATCTCCCGTAACGGCCGCCGCGCGCCAAAATAGAGCAGCGCACCGCCCACCGCCGTAAAATTCATCCATCCCGCATGGGGCAATACTCGAGTTAAAACGGCAACCAGAATCAGCAGATAGGCAATCATCGCAACCTCATTTTTCGAAGGTCCGGAGGGTTTCCGGCATTGGGGGAAGACGCCCGCCCGCATTCGCTGCGCTCGTTACCGCCCATTCAGTGCAACTATGAAACTCTCTTCATTCTGCGGGTTTGAACTGTTCGCGTCAATAAAAGCACTTTGATGTGGTAAAAAAACATTCCACTAATCCGGCTACCGTTGCACGTTCCCGCCCATTCCGGAGCCGGCCTCTTCGCGTCCATCCACGATGTACACCCACCCGCTGAGCGGCGAGCGGTCCCGCGAGCCGCTGCCCACGGGCGAGTAGTCAAAGCGCAGATCGTTGAAAATCACGGTGGCCCATTGGCGTCCGGGAGCGAGTTCCGGAGGGGGCAGCGCCGGCACCGGCTCCTGGCCCACGTCGCGCACCACCGCCCACGTGCCCCAGTCCAGGTATACGCGGCCCAGGAAGGTTTGCTTGGCCGCCTGCACGGCCGGCGTATCGGCAGGCTTGTAGAGCACGTTCACCTGCGCATCGCTGGTAATCGCCACCAGCGAATCCCGGTCCCACGTGTTGACCTCGGCGGTCTGGTAAAAATCTTTGGTTTCGAGGATCGCGTGCCAGTGGTAGGGGTTCAGCGGATACGGCTCCAGGGCCATGCGCGTCACCGGCGTCGAAGCCACTTGCGTGTTGCGCAGCATGGTCAAACCCACTGCGTGCTCGTCCCACCGCCAGAAGAACAGCGCCGCCATGGCAATCAGCCCGAAGATTGCCCAGGCCCGCCCGCGAAATGGCTGCCGCCGCACGCCTATCTCGCGGTCGCTCAGTCCCAGCAGCCAGGGCATCACCAGGGCCAAGGCAAGAATGCCCAGCACCTCTGGTTCCACAATGTACATAAAGCTGCCCGCATACCAGCGCGGATTGAACGGAAAGAACGGCCGAACGCCGTAGTTATTGGACCAGTCGAGCAGCAGATGACTGAGCGCCGCCACCAGCGCGCAGGCATAGAGCCAGGCCCATTGCACAGGCTGGTGTTGGTTCTTCCGCCACCGGCGCCACAGCCACGCCGTACCCGCGACTGCGCCGACCACCACGCCCGCAACCACGGGCGCGCCAAGGAAGGTATGCGTAATGCCGCGATGATGCTTCAGCTCTTCGACCGGGCCGCCCAGGCCCCACAGCACGTCAAGATCCGCAGCCTCGGCAGCCAGCACCGCGGCCACGGTCGCGTAGGCCGTCTTGCGGTTGAACCCCGCGCGCCCGATGCAGGCGCCAGTTAGAAAATGGGTGATCGGATCCATGGGTGCCCTCTGACAGCATACAGAGGGCTCCGGAGGACCCTGGGCAGTATTGGTTCCGGTATGCCGGTGTCGCCGCCCATCAGGCACACATGCCGGCTACGAAAGGCACGCGGGAGCAAGCAGGCGCGAGGGAAGTTGACGATCCGCTTATCGTCCTGGAGTTGGTGGCTGCACCTGTCGAAATCCCGCCGGCACTTCGAAGTGCGCATCGTCCACCGGCGCGGACGAGAAATTCGAAACCGTCGTCTGAGATTCCATGAGGATGGCGCTGGTGGGCTGCTGTGCCGTTCCCTGTGGGTTCGCGTTCTGGTCCGCAGGCGGCGGATCGTCCTGCTTCTTCTTGTGGCCAAATCCGCCGAACGGCAACCGGCTGGTCAGTGCCGACGCTACGCTCTGCCGGGCCACATCTCCGGCGCTGGGCGTGGGGGGGGAATTATCAGGCGGGAGCGGCGCTTCAGAAGCCGCGGGCAATGGCTGGCCGTTCATGGTGGTGCCCATGCGCATGATCTGCTGGATGGGAACGCCACTGAGCTTGCGCATCTCACTGCCCATGTCCGCCAGGGCTACGGTGGCGCCGGGATGCTGCGCAAGCGCCTGGCTCACGTCCATCCCAAGACCTGCCACCGCCGTGCTCATTTTCTCCGCAAAGCGTACTTGAAAGTCACGCACCTGGTTGTACCCGGGGATTTCCGGTACCATCCACATGTCGTTGGTGACGGCCATCGCCCCCGATTGCTGCGTCGTGGTGTCGGTGGCGTTCATCGTCATGGTAAGGATTGCTTCCTGGCTGGAGAGGCCTTCGATCTGCTTCTCCACCCCGGTCTTGCGGACTTTGACGTCGAAGCTCACCTTTACATCGTCCGTTTTCGGTTCAGGCGGCGGCGCGCTCACCGGTTTTTCCGCCTGCTGCTTCTGCATCTGCTGCGCCGCCATTTGGATCTGCTGCCTTAACTGGTCGAACGTAACCACCGTATAGGTCTTCTTGTGGGGGTCCACATCGGTCATGGTTTCCTTGTCGAGATCGATGATCTGGATGCTGTCGGGGTTAACCGTTGCCATCCGATTGCCCTTCAGATAAATCGTCGAGACAATGGGCTCGCCGGCTTTGCGTGCCTCAGAACTGAAGCGACCCATCATGTGCATCATCTGCACAATGGTGCCCCCGGTGATCTGAGTGGTTTCCTGGTAGGTGTAGTCGGCGGACACAGGGGGCGCGCTGAGAAGCGCGAGGACAGCGATCAGGGGAAGACGAAAGACCAGGGGACCCATGGGCAGCCTCCTTGAGGAATGTGGAAATGCGGGTTCGACTGAAAGTGACGCGCCTGCAGAACAACCAGCGAGGCAGCGCTGGACGGGCGCACGCGCCGCGCGGGTGAATAGACTTCAGTAGCCGGGGACGAAGCCTTCGGCCCGAGGCCAAAATGAAGCCTTCGAGTCTCTTCGACGCTACAAACTATACCTCAAAAACAAGGGAACTTGCATCTACTTACCTCGCGTATCCCAATTTCTTTTTCTGGTCGCATGATCCCTGCTCTTGTGATCCCTGCTCTCATGATTTCTGAGGCGTCGCCCATCCGCCTTCGGCGTCGTGCGGGTTACTCCTGCTCGCTCTGCCCGCTGCTGATCCGAGATCGCCCGCCGCCTCCCATACAATCATGGGTTGGATAGAAATTGAGGAAGGAGCATCGGGTGATCAACCATCTCAGGGCAGGTCGAGGGAGCGCTCACTGTTTCGGGCGCATTTCGTGTGCCGTGGCCATCCTTGCAAGCACTGCATTGGCCGCGATGGCCGGGCAGGCGCAATCCGCGGCTACGCCGCAGGCTGCCGCCTTCGGCCCCGGCAACCCTTTTTACGCGCCCAGCACGCTGCCCTTTCACGCGCCGCCCTTCAACAAGATCAAAGACGGCGATTACCAGCCAGCCATCGATGCCGGCATGGCCCAGCAGCTCAAGGAAGTTGAGGCCATCGCCAACAATCCCGCCGCGCCCACGTTCGACAACACCGTGGCCGCACTGGAGAAAACCGGCCAATTGCTGGACCGCGTGATGGAAGTCTTCAACTGCGTGACCGGCGCCAACACCGACGACCAACTCGAAAAGGTGCAGGAGTACGAAGCGCCGCGCCTGGCCGCCACGCAGGATGCGATCAATCTGAACCCCAAACTCTTCGCGCGCCTGAAGACGGTGTATGAAAAGCGCGCCTCGCTCGACCTCGATCCCGAATCGATGCGCCTCATCGAGTGGGACTACAAGGAGTTTGTCCACGCCGGCGCCAATCTCTCCGAGGCGGACAAGGACAAGCTGAAAAAGATCAACGAAGAAGATTCGACCCTCGAAAACGCCTTCATGACCAAGCTCCTGGCTGCGGCCAAGGCCGGCGCCTACTCCACCAAGGACCCTTCCACCCTGGCCGGCCTGAGCCAGGCCGGGCTGGCCGATGCCGCCCAGGACGCCAAGGAGCGCAAGCAGCAAGGCTGGGTGGTGCCGCTTGAAAATACCACCCAGCAGCCCGCGCTCGCCAACCTCACCGATCGCGCCACGCGCCAGACCATCTTTCAGGACTCATGGGATCGCGCCGAGCGCAGTGACGCCAACGATACCCGCTCCACCATTGCGCGGCTGGCGCAGTTACGCGCCCAAAAGGCTGCGCTGCTCGGCTTCCCCAACTACGCCGCGTGGACGCTCACCGACCAGATGGCCAAAACACCCGCGGCCGCCATCAATTTCGTGAATGCGCTGGTTATTCCATCCACCAGCAAAGCCGCAAGCGAAGCCAAAGAAATCCAGAACCGCATCGACTCTCAACAGGGCGGTTTCACGCTCGAGCCCTGGGACTGGGAGTTCTACTCCGAGCAGGTGCGCAAGGCAAAGTACGATCTCGACGAAAACGAGATCAAGCCCTACTTCGAGCTCAACAGCGTGCTCCAGAACGGCGTCTTCTACGCCGCGCACCAGCTCTACGGCCTCACCTTCAAAGAGCGCCACGACATTCCCGTCTACCAGCCCGACGTGCGCGTCTTCGAGGTCTTTGATGCCGATGGCAAACCGCTCGCCCTCTTCTACTGCGACTACTTCAAGCGCGACAACAAGAACGGCGGCGCGTGGATGGACAACCTGGTTACGCAGTCGAAGCTGCTGCAGCGGTTGCCGGTGGTCTTCAACGTGGCCAACTTCCAAAAGCCTGCGCCGGGAGAGCCAGCGCTGCTGACCTTCGACGACGTGACCACCATGTTCCACGAATTCGGCCACGCCCTCAACGGCATGTTTGCCGATACGGAATATCCCAGCCTCAGCGGCACGCAGACGGCGCGCGATTTCGTCGAGTTCCCTTCGCAGTTCAACGAACACTGGGCCAGCGATCCGGCCGTGTTTGCGCATTATGCCAAGAACTATAAGACCGGCGCGCCCATGCCGCCCGAACTGGTTGCGAAGATCAAGAAATCGGCCACCTTCAACCAGGGCTACATGCTCACGGAACTGCTGGCCGCCGCGATGCTCGATCTGGATTGGCACACGCTGCCGGCCAGCGCGCCACTCCAGAATCCCGACGTTTTCGAGAAACAGGCGCTCGAAAAATCGCATCTCTGGATCAGCTACGTGCCGCCGCGCTACCGGTCAAGCTATTTCCTGCACATCTGGGCCAACGGCTACTCGGCCGGTTACTACGCCTATCTGTGGACCGAGATGCTGGACGATGCGGCCTTCCAATGGTTTGAGGACCATGGCGGCATGACGCGAGCCAACGGCGACCGCTTCAGACAAATGATCCTCTCGCGCGGCAATACGGAAGACCTGCAGCAGATGTACGACGCCTGGTACGGCGGCCAGCCCAGCATCCAGCCCATGCTGAAGTTCCGCGGCCTGACGGATGAAGGCGTGCGCTAGCGGAGTTAGCGTTGTGAGCGGAACCAGAACAAGCGGAGCCAGGAAAAGGGAGAAGAACCGTCAGCTGACAACTGCCTTGCGGCACTCTTCCACCGGAATCGCCACCTGCTCCACGATCTCCAGCCCAAAACCTTCGAGCGCGGGGATATGCATGGGCGTGTTCGAGAGCAGGCGGATGCGCTGAATGCCCAGGTCCGACAGAATCTGGCCGCCCAGGCCGATGGCGCGCAGAATACGTCCGCTGCGGGCCTGCAGGCCTTCGCGGGAGCGCATCTCCTGGTGCAGAATGATGCGCCCTGTTTCCAGAGCCTCCTGACCCGGTGGCGCCGCCGCGCCCTCCGGCCCAAAGGCCGCGGCCGGCGTGCGGTCGATCTCGAATCCGCGCGAGGTATTGTGCAGGTACAGGATCACCCCGCAGCCCTCCTCGGCAATCATGCGCATCGATTGGTCCAGGATCTCGTGGCAACGGCAATCGGCGCTGAACACATCGCCCGCGGTGCAGCGGGTGTGCACGCGCACCAGCACCGGATGCGTACAAGGCGGCCGCGCACCGGCGCCGCCAGCCTGTCCGTCCGCCGGCCCCGCGTGAAACGCAGGGCAATTGGGGCAAAGGTCGCCACGCACCAGCGCGATATGGCTCTCGCCGCCGTTCACTTCGCTCTCGTAGGCGATCATGCGGAACTCGCCATGCTGCGTCTGGATGCGGGTCTCGCCGGCGCGCACGATGTAACGCTCATGGCGCAGCCGGTAGCGGATCAGTTCGGCAACAGTGAGGATGCTGAGGCCATGTTCCGCGCAGAACGGGATCAGGTCCGGAATGCGCGCCATTTCGCCATCGTCGCGCATGATCTCGCAGATCACGCCCGCCGGAGTGAGTCCCGCCAGACGCGCAAGATCCACTGAGGCCTCGGTTTGCCCCGCGCGCACCAGCACCCCGCCCCGCCGCGCCCGCAGCGGGAAGATATGCCCCGGCCTGGCCAGATCGGCGTAAGTCGTCCTGGAATCAATTGCCGTGCGAATGGTGTGCGCCCGGTCCGCAGCCGAGATGCCGGTGGTCACACCCTCACGCGCTTCAATGGTCTCGGTAAACGCCGTCCCAAAGCGCGAGGAATTCTGCTGCGTCATGGGAAACAGGCGCAGATGATCGGCGCGTTCTTCGGTCAGGGTCAAACAGATGAGCCCGCGCCCGTATCTCGCCATGAAGTTGATGGCTTCGGGCGTGACGAACTCCGCGGCCAGCGTCAGGTCGCCCTCGTTCTCGCGGTCCTCGTCGTCGACCACCACCACCATGCGCCCGGCGCGAATCTCGGCCAGCGCGCCAGGAACGTCGGTAAAGGGCGGCTCGATGCTGCGTACACTTTGCGGCATAGTCTCTCCGGGGCTTAAGCCCCGCACCTTCTAACAGCCCTCAAGTGAGCCTTAAGGCCCCTGCTCCCTCTGGGGAGCGTCGAGGACTTGTCCTGCCTTGCCTGAATCCCTTTCAATTTTCCTCTATTAACGGCCTAAACAGCAAAAGCGCCGCCCGCGGGCGGCGCTTTTCGGTCTCTGGCAAAAGGGCTGAACCCTACAACGTCGATTCGATCTCAAAACCCCAAGCCTCAAGAAGGGCCTCGGGGATGTATTTCGAATTCTTATTGCGCCGCGCCCACTCCCGCAGGCGGGTCGACCGGATGTACTGATCCGGGGGCAGCTTGAACTCCTTCACAATCTGCTCGAAAGAAGTAACAGTGGGCACAACGGGCCCGATGGGCTCCGGCTTGCCCCAGTTCGGATTACCACGACGCTTTGCCATTGATTTAGTCCTTAAGGATGGATGGATTTGCTTTACTTCCTCTGATTCGGTCTGGGGGGCCGTCATGAGCTCCAGAGGAAAACATTAGTCCTATTTTAAGGATATTTTCTTCAAAAATCAATAGAAATTTTTACATAGGGAGGGAGAGTTCACCGACCCCTCCACACAACACATTTAATTTTATATTACACACAAAGCAAATAGCTAAGCGCTCTCTGGCCCCGCCGTACCCTCGCATTACAGACCGGCTTTCCAGGGATCGCCGGAGCTCCATACCACAACCGGTGGCGCAACGCTGTCCCGGATAGCACAACTCTGGAGCGGGCGCTGCGCCAGCAATCCCGCTCACGACCGACAATGGCAATCCCGCATGCCTTTTGCCTGCGGCCGACGCCCTTCCCGGCCTTTGTCGCTTCACCCTCCGTGATTCAATCCTCCTCGCTTCGTGATTCAATAATGATTATGACGCGTGTGGCGCGATTGATTCTCGCCCTTATCGTGGGCCTGACGGTGCTAACGTTTGCCGTTTCCAGCGTGTTGCAAGTCACTGTCAGAGAATGGTTTGAGCGCGATGCCAATGCTCGCGCGCAACTCGTGCTCACCGGGGCGGGGCCGGCTCTGGCGGACGACTGGTACGATTCGGCCAGCCTGCAAAAGCAGTTGATGGCCCTGAACAGCGACCAGCTTGTGATTGGTGTAGCGGCCTGCGGAGCCGATTTCAGCACCCGCGCGATCACTCCAGACTTTCCAGAAGAGTTCAGTTGCCTGGCCGTGGGCCCGCGCGTGCGAGCCGATGATGCATCTACCGCGCGCGACAAGCCGCCGGGCTGGAGCACGGTGGCATCGCTCCCCACGGGACCCGTCCTGGTAAGCGCCATGCCGGTTACCGCCAACGGGCAAACTTTGGGCTTCGCGATCCTGGTTCACGACCTTGGCTACATCGAGCGGCGGGAAGATAGGGTGCAAACCTTTGTCCTCGCGGTCTTTGGAACCCTGGCCGTTTTGGCCTTCGGCATTCCTCTGCTGGTGGCCCGAAGGGCGCGTTACGAATGGGCGCTGGAGCTGCGCGACCTTTTGCGCGGCGGCGGTAAACAAAGCCGTGAGTTTCAACCCATCTTGAGCGACATGCGCGAGTTGGTCGGGCGCATGGTCAGCGAACGCCAGGACGATCCCGGGATGTGGACCGCCGAGCGGCTGAAGCAGACCTTGAACCGGCTCCTGCAGGGCGAGAAGGTGATCATCCTTGCCAACCGCGAGCCCTACATCCATCACCGCATGGCCAATGGTGAGATCGAGGTGCTGCATCCCGCCAGTGGACTGGTCACCGCCCTCGAGCCAATCATGCGCGCCTGTTCCGGGGTCTGGGTGGCGCACGGCAGCGGAACCGCCGACCGCGATACCGTCGACCGCAATGACCACGTGAGCGTGCCGCCCGGAGAGGACTCGTACTATATCCGCCGCGTGTGGCTTTCTGAAGACGAGCAGCAAGGTTACTATTACGGATTCTCCAACGAGGGACTGTGGCCGCTGTGCCATGTCGCCCATGCGCGGCCGGTTTTCCGCGTTGAGGACTGGCGCCATTACCGCGCGGTGAACCAGAGATTTGCCGATGCCGTTTGCAGCGAAGTGGACTCGGAGGACCCCATTATCCTGGTGCAGGACTATCATTTCGCGCTGGCCCCAGCCATGATTCGCAAGCGGTTACCGGCCGCCACGGTGATTGTCTTTTGGCATATTCCCTGGCCCAATGACCAGCGCATCGGTATTTGCCCGTGGCGTAACGAGCTGCTCGAAGGGCTCCTGGGCAGCAGCATCCTCGGCTTTCAGACCCAGCTCCACTGCAATAACTTCCTTGATTCCGTCGATCGCTATCTGGAAACGCGCCGCGACCGCGAGCACAACGCCGTGGTGCGGCAGGGTCACCGCACGCTGGTTCGACCCTATCCCATTTCACTTGAGTGGCCTGTGCACTGGGTTGAATCCGCACCCGCGCCCGAGGAATGCCGCGCGCAGGTGTGGCGCGACCTCAAGCTCAAACCGGATGCCCTGCTGGGCATCGGCGTGGACCGGCTGGACTACACCAAGGGCGTCGAAGAGCGGCTGCTGGCGGTGGATAAACTTCTCGAGCGCCATCCCGAATTCCGCGGCCGGTTCAGCTTTGCCCAGCTCGCCGCTCCCAGCCGCATCAAGATTCCGCGCTATCAGCAACTAAACGAAACCGTGGAGCAGCTCGCGGAGCAAATTAATGCGCGCTGGAGCCAGGGCGACTACAAGCCCATCCTGTTGCTGCGCCGCCACCACGAGCCCCCGGATGTTTTCCGTTTTTATCGCGCCGCCGATCTTTGCTATGTGAGCAGCCTGCACGACGGAATGAACCTGGTGGCCAAGGAATTTGTGGCCGCGCGGACCGATCTGAAAGGCGTGCTGGTGCTCAGCGAATTTACCGGCGCAGCCCGCGAGCTGACGGAATCACTCATCGTAAACCCCTATGACCTGGAAGGCAGCAGCGAAGCGATGGCCCTGGCCTTGACCATGCCCCTTGATGAACAGCGCGATCGCATGCGCTCCATGCGCGCGCTCATTGCGCAGTTTAATGTGTACCGGTGGGCCGGCAGCATGTTGATAGACGCAGCCCGACTGCGCGACCAGGAACGAGTGGCTGTCCGCCGGGGGGAGCGAAACAACGCTGCAACAGCGATCTGAGGCCCCGTGCAAGTCTCGGGAAAACTTCCCGCCGTCAAAGCCGGTCCCCATTTTCTGGATCTTCGCACCACGCGTCGAATGCTCCCGCCCGCTCTGCGCCTGCCAGCGCTTCAATCTCAGCCGCCAAACTCCGATCCTCCTCCAGCCGCGGCGCTACCTGGCGCACCGCCGCCTGCGCCCGCTGCAGTTGGGGACTCGACTTAAGCGGCAGCCGGAACTCCAGCCCCTGCGCCGCGCACATCAGCTCAATGGCCACAATGCGCTCGATATTTTCAACAATCTGCCGCAGTTTGAGCGCTCCGGTCATGCCCATCGACACGTGATCTTCCTTGCCGCCGCTGGTGGGAACATTGCCGCAGGAAGCCGGCGCAGCCAGCACCTGGCACTCGTTAATCAGAGCCGCGGCCACAATCTGCGCCATCATGAACCCCGATGAGAGCCCCGCATGAGGCGAAAGAAACGCGGGCAACTTCTCGTTGATGTCGGGATTGAGCAGCCGGTCGATGCGCCGCTCCGTAATACTTCCCAGATCCGTCAGCGCCACCGCTGCGTAATCGAATGCATAGGCCAGCGGCGCCCCATGAAAATTCCCTCCCGACACAACTTCGTTGCTCTGACCTTTGGACGAGGGGAGCGCGAACACCAGCGGATTATCCGTGGCCGCTCCCGACTCCGTCTCCAGTACCCCCGTCACGTGGTCCAGCACGTCGCGCACCGCTCCATGCACCTGCGGCATGCAGCGCAGGCAGTAGGCGTCCTGCACGCGCGTGTCGTGCTCGCGATGCGACTCGCGAATCTCTGACCCGGTCAAGCAGCTGCACCAGGTGCGCGGCGGCTGCAATCTGCCCGGGGTGCGGCCGAACCTGCTGGATGCGCGGATCGAAGGCAGCGGGCGTGCCCATCAGCGCCTCCAGGCTCATGGCTCCGGCTACATCCGCCAAACGCACCACGCGCCGCGCCCGCAGCGTGGCCAGCGCACCCACCGCCGTCATGGCCTGGGTGCCATTCAGCAGCGCCAGGCCCTCCTTGGCACCGAGCGCCAGCGGCTGCAACCCTGCTCGACGCAGCGCCTCAGCGCCCGCCAGGCGCTCGCCCTTGAAGAACGCCTCACCCTCGCCGATGAGCACCAGCGCCTGGTGCGCCAGCGGAGCCAGATCGCCGCTCGCTCCCACCGAGCCTTTCTCGGGGATCACCGGCGTCACGCCCGCATTGAGCATCGCTGCCAGCAGCTCGATCACTTGCGGCCGCACGCCGCTGAATCCCTTGGCCAGCACATTGGCCCGCAGCAGCAGCATGGCGCGCGCCTCGGCCTCTGCCAGCGGGCGGCCCAAGCCGCCGGCGTGGCTGCGCACCAGATTGACTTGAAGCTGCGCCAGGCTCTCGGCTCGGCACTCGCATATCCGACAGGCGTCCAAATCCCGTGTTCACGCCGTAAACAACCTGCCCCGTGGCCAGAATCGCATCGATGCAATTCCGGCTCTCTACCACGCGTTCCACCGCCGCCGGCGCAATTTCCACGCGCCGCCCGGCAGCGGCAACCTGCTCAATCTCGGCGAGCGTCAGCGCATCGCCATTCAGCACCAGAGTTTCCATCCCCATCATGCTAAGCCATCTCTGAGATTCATGTAGAGCCGCAGGCGCGGTCAGACCTCTCAGTTACAATCGAAGCGACTCTGCCAAACGCAGTGTTACAATCTCGCTTCGGAGCAGATCATGCCAGATCCCACCTGTGATATTGGACTCATCGGCCTCGCCGTCATGGGACAGAATCTCGTCCTCAACATGAACGACCACGGCTTCAAAGTTGCCGTCTTCAACCGCACCGTCTCCAAGGTCGACGACTTTCTGGCCAACGAAGCCAAGGGAACGCAGGTGGTGGGCGCGCACTCCATCGAAGAGCTTGCCGGGCTGCTCAAACGCCCCCGCCGCATCATGCTCATGGTCAAGGCCGGCGATACCGTCGATCAGATGATCGATCAAATCCTGCCTCACCTGGAGGCGGGCGACATTATCATCGACGGCGGCAATTCACTCTTCACCGATTCCAACCGCCGCACCAAAGCGCTTGCCGAAAAAGGCATCCTCTTTATCGGCACCGGCGTATCCGGCGGTGAGGAAGGCGCGCGCCGCGGCCCCTCCATCATGCCCGGCGGCAATCCCGCCGCCTGGCCGCACGTGAAACCCATCTTTCAGGCCATTGCCGCCAAAGTTGAAGACGGAACCCCGTGCTGCGACTGGGTGGGCGAAGACGGCGCAGGACACTTCGTCAAGATGGTTCACAACGGCATCGAGTACGGCGATATGCAACTCATCTGCGAGGCCTATGACCTGCTGCAGCACGGTCTGGGCCTTACTCCCGACGAGTTGCACGAAGTGTTCACCAACTGGAACACCGGCGAACTCGACAGCTACCTGATCGAAATCACCAGCCACATCTTTGCCAAGAAGGACGAAGACGGCGCGCCGCTGGTGGACAAGATTCTGGACGCCGCCGGTCAAAAAGGCACGGGCAAGTGGACCGTGATCAGCGCCCTCGATACCGGCCAGCCGGTCACGCTCATCGGCGAGTCGGTCTTTGCCCGCTGCCTCTCTGCCCTGAAGGACGAGCGCGTGGATGCAGCCAAGATCCTGCGCGGCCCCAAAGCGAAGGTTAACGTGGGCGATCGCGCCAGGTTCATCGAGGACGTGCGCCGCGCGCTCTACTGCTCAAAGATCGTCAGTTATGCGCAGGGCTACATGCTGCTGCGCGCGGCGGCCAAAGAGAATGGCTGGAACCTGAACATGGGCGGCATCGCGCTGATGTGGCGCGGCGGATGCATCATCCGCAGCAAGTTCCTTGGCAACATCAAGGATGCGTTCAAGAAGAATCCGAAGCTGGACAATCTGCTGCTCGACAAGTTCTTCTCGCGGGCCGTGAACAAGTACCAGGCCTCATGGCGCAAGGCGCTGGCGCACGCGATCAAGCTGGGCGTGCCCACGCCGGCGTTCTCCACGGCGCTCGCGTTCTTCGACGGCTATCGCGCCGGCCGCCTGCCCGCGAACCTGCTCCAGGCGCAACGCGACTACTTCGGCGCCCACACCTACGAGCGCGTCGACCAGCCGCGCGGAAAGTTCTTCCACACCAACTGGACCGGCCACGGCGGCCGCGTTTCATCGGGAACGTACAACGTGTAAGCAAGCTGACAGATATCAGCTCTCAGTTTTGGAGAGGATAGCTCGCTCGCTCGCTCTTGCTCCCTGCTCTTTCACCGCATCGTTTCCAGCGGCGCCGGATCCATATCCGCATAGTCCTGGTTTTCGCCGCCCATGCCCCAGCAGAAGCTGTAGGCGCGCGTACCCACACCCGAGTGAATCGACCAACCCGGCGAGATCACCACGTCCTTATCCGCCAGAACCAGGTGCCGCGTCTCATCCGGCGGCCCCATCAGGTGAAAGACACGCGCACCCGCGTCCAGATTGAAGTACATGTAAATCTCCGAACGCCGCATGTGCGTGTGCGCCGGCATGGTGTTCCAGTTGCTGCCCGGCGCCAGGTGGGTTACGCCCATCACCAATTGGCAGCTCCGCGCGCCTTCAAGATGAATGTATTTGCAAATCGTCCGCTTGTTGCAGGTCTCCAGCGATCCCAGTTCAGTCGGCTTCGCGTCTTCCTTGCGCACCACCGCGACGGGATGCTCGGCATGCGCCGGATAACTCAGCAGGTAAGAGATTGCGGGCGCATTCTTGTCCTTCGAAGCAAAACTTACGTCCGCATTGCCGCGCCCGATGTAGAGCACATCGAGATTGTTCAACTCATAGCTCTTGCCGCTCACGCTCACTGTGCCGGCTCCGCCGATATTCAGCACGCCCAGTTCGCGGCGCTCCAGAAAATAGTTCGCGCGCAGTTCGGGATAACTCGGCAGCGCAATCGCGCTCTCCACCGGCGCCGCAATCCCCACCACGGCGCGATCAAGATCGATGTAATCGAGATGAATCTGGCCCGGCTCATACAAGTCATGCAGCAGAAATGTCTCGCGCAGCTCTGCGGTGGTCATGCGCGGATAGCGCACCGGATCCGCCATCATGAACGTCTTCATACTTCCTCCATTGCCTTGCTCAAAGTCGATGCACCGCGGACTTGCCAACCTGCCATGTGTGCTTGAGCGCACGCCAACTCGCCGTCTTTGTTCAATAAGATTCGGGTGTTCTCACTTCCCATGCGGCACCTGCTCCAGCACCCAGCGCACCAGTTCCTTGCCGCCCGCAAAATTGTCGTACTCCGCCGGCAGTTTGCGTCCATCCGTGTACTCGTTATAAAGCCATGGGTCGACGTTGGCATACACCGTTCCTCTGCCATATTTTGCCGTGGCCATAAAGATATCGCCGCCTTCGCTGAGCACCGCCTTCGCCGGTCCGCGCACAGAGATGGTGCAGACATCTTTCATATACAGCGTGTGCGGATGATGAAAGATCGGCCCGCCGCCGGCGACGGCGATTTTGCCCATCTCCCATTGCATTCCGATCACATGCTTGCGCAACACGCTGTTGAAGTGAATGCCGAATTTCTCCGCAATGACATTGAAATGCTCGAGATCCGCAAAGGACGTATCGTTTTCCATGATCAACAGCACGCCGCCGGCACTTCACCCAGCGCGCGATCTGGTCGGCATCTTCGGCGATTGGCGAAGTGCGGCTGCGGATTCTTCTCCAGATTGTCGGGCGAGGCAATCACGAACACCTTCGCCCCGTTTAGATCCGCCAACGTAGGCTCTGCATCCAGTTCCGTGGTCTGCGCGCCGAACTCGCGGAACAGGTGCCCGAACAACGAGTATCCCGGCTCGTCCTCGGTCTGCCACTTGTAGTGGAAGTACTCCGGCTTTCCGAAGGCGTCCACCCGCTGCTGCGAATTGAACCACCCGTCCACCATCACCACATCGCCGCGGCCCAGCTTTGCGTTCTGCGCGTTCTCCATCTCCACGCTGGCCAGCAGAAATGCGCCCACACCTTTGGGATCGTTGGTCGCGCGCTTCTCGCCGACGTAGTACGCGTAGCTGCCGTCGCGGTAAGGATTGCCGCCCAAGCCCGCGCTCTTCACCGTGTCAGTAAGCGAAACATCCCCGTCAGGCCCCGTCTTCACGAAGTGCGTGAGAATGCCACGATAGCCGCGCTCGGCATTGGCGAGATAATTCTCAGGCAGATAACCGCGGCGCACACCCTTGGCCAGTGCGTACACAAACATGCATGCCGCCGACGATTCCAGATAGTTTCCCTTTGCGGTGGGCTTATTGACCACCTGGTACCACAGCCCGGTAGCCGGATCCTGATAGCGCGCTACCGCCGCCGCTTCGCGTTCAAGAATCGCCAGCAACTGCGCGCGCCCCGGATCGTTCTGCGGATAAAACCCGAGCGTATCCACCAGCGCCATCATGTACCAGCCCATGCCCCGCGCCCAGAACTGGGACGAATCGCCGGTCACGGGATTGGCCCAGCGCTGCTGCTTCGATTCATCCCACCCGTGATAGAGCAAGCCGGTCTTGGCATCGCGCGCATGTTCTTCCATCAGCACAAACTGATGCGTAATGTCGCTGAAGTCTTGAGGATGGTGCGAGAGCATGGCGTACTCTGCATAAAATGGCTCGGCCATGTAGAGCCCATCGAGCCACATCTGGCTGAGGATAGCGCTGCTTGTGCCAGAACCCGCCTTGCGGCGTGCGCGGTTGATGTTGCAACTGGTCGTAAAGAATCGTTGCAGCCTTCAAGTACCTCGGCTCCTGCGTCACGCGATACAGCAACAGGAGCTGACGCCCCAGCAGGATATTGTCGAGCTGATACTCATCGTTTTTGTAAGTCGGAATGGACCCATCGGGCCCCAGCAGCGCATCGACCGAATCCTGAATGTAATGGAAATAGCGTGGGTCCACAGTGTTCATCCACACGGCGTCCATGCCTTCGAGCAGCGTGCCCAGGGCATAGTTCCAAACCCACGGCTGGCCTGCGGAGACGAAGCGGCCATCCGGCCAGCGCGTCATCGCGGCGTCGGCCGCGCGCTGCGACCACGGTAATGGACCCGCAGATGCTGAAGACGCGGCGCCGCAAAATGCGGCAAAGACAACTGCCAACAATCCAATGACACAATTTCTGCGGATTTTCATTTGCGCTCCGGATGGTGGCCCGTGGCGAGGCTCAATCTGCGCCAATCCTGGCCTCTGCGCGCGCAGGCCTGGTTCTGGGAGCGCGCCGCGTCCCACGCCCCTCCATCGGCCGTTCCATGCCTTGCGCTTCCTTGGCCGCGCGCAGGTGGTCTTCCATTAACCGCTGCGCTTCGGCTGGTTTGTGGGCCTTGATGGCGCGATAGATTTCGCGGTGCATCTCCGCCGAATCGCGCAGGTCCAGCGACCGCTCCGCGGTCTTGCGCCGCCTGTCGTAGAGAGCTGAGGCGATGGTCTCAGTCAGCGCCGCCAGGATCGGATTGCCGGAAGCCTGCGCAATGATGCGGTGAAACAACACATCGTGGATGAGATAGTCGTGGGGCGCCTCAAGCGCGGCAAACATCTCCGCCACCTCTTCGGCCATGGCGGCATGATGTTCTCCCCTGCCCCGTTCCGCGGCCAGTGCCGCAACCTGGCTTTCCAGGATCAGCCGCGCCTCGAACATCTGCCAGGTCTGGAACCCATGCAGCGCTCCCATCAGGCTCAGCGACGCTTTGCCGAACTCGGGCGGCCCATCGGCCACAAAGGTTCCCACGCCGTGCCTGACCTTCATTACCCCCATGGCCGCCAGGTATCCGATGCCGGTGCGCAGACTGGCGCGGCTGATCTTCAGGGCGCGCGCCAACTCTCGCTCCGGCGGTATCTTATCGCCCGGTTGCAGGCTTCCATTCTCAATGAGCAAGCGGATGTGGTTCACCACTTGCTGGGTGCGATGGGTATCGGGATGGTCGACTTTGGCGCGCGGCATGACGGCACACACTTCTCTACTTACGAGAATTTGGAGGGCAAATCGAGATTAACACCAAAACCACCGCGCTGTATAAGGTTATGGCCGCAGTCTGCGCCTGGTTTTCACGCGCTTTTCCGCCCCAGCGCACCCCAGTCAACTGCGTTCTCTTCAGGTTGCGCCAAGCTGCAGCATGCGCGGATTCCTACTCCGTTTCGCCACGGCGCGCGCCCCTCTGTATACTTGTGGTCTGACCTCATGCGGACGCGATGCGGCGCCCAATTCACTACGGGGCCAGATCTTTGCGAGGCAAGCCGAAAACCATGTTGATCGATCCAGACCGCCTGTTTCCCGCCGATGCCTGCACACGCAAAATTGCCCGCTCCCTTTACGAGGGGATTGCGACTTTGCCGATCGTCAGCCCGCACGGACATACGCAGGCGGGCTGGTTTGCCCGTAACCAGCCCTTTCCCGATCCCGCTACACTCTTCGTCCAGCCCGATCACTATGTCTTCCGCATGTTGTACAGCCAGGGTGTTTCCATGGACGATCTTGAGATCGGGCAGCCGGTGATCCAGAATCCGCGCCGCGTCTGGCACATCTTCGCCAGCCACTATTATCTGTTCCGCGGAACGCCAACTCGCATCTGGCTCGACTACGCCTTCCAGCAGCTCTTCGGCCTTGAGGAACGGCTCTCGGAAAAAACCGCCGACCTCTACTTCGACACCATCGCCGAGAAGCTGCAGTACGCCGGAGTTTCTGCCGCGCGCCCTTTTTGAGCAGTTCAATCTCGAAGTGCTCGCCACCACCGACTCTCCGCTGGATTCGCTCGCCGATCACCAGGCCATTCGCGACTCCGGCTGGAAAGCGGGCGGCAACGCTCGTATTTTGCCCACCTTTCGCCCCGATCCGGTGGTTGACCCGGAGTTTGCCGGGTTCACCGGGCGCATTGCCAAGCTGGGCGAGCAAAGCGGCGAAGACACCTCAACGTGGAAGGGGTATCTGAATGCGCTGGCCAAGCAGACGGCTCCGTTTCAAAGCCCTGGGCTGCACGGCCACCGACCACGGCCATCCCACGGCGCAGACTGCGGACCTGCCAGAGCCGGAAGCTGGCGCGCTCTACAGCAAGGTAATCGCTGGAAAGGCCAACGCGGCCGAGCAGGAGCTGTTCCGCGCCCAGATGCTCACCGAAATGGCGCGAATGAGCGTGGAAGACGGGCTGGTGATGCAGATTCACCCAGGCAGCGTGCGCAATCACAACCGTTTTATCTACGAGCGTTATGGCCGCGACATGGGCGCCGACATTCCGCGCGCCATGAATTTTGTGGATGCGCTGCGCCCGCTTCTCGACCGCTTCGGCAACGAGACCAAACTCACGATCATCCTCTTCATGCTCGACGAGACCACCATCAGCCGCGAGCTGGCGCCGCTGGCCGGCCATTATCCCTGCCTGCGCCTCGGCCCTCCCTGGTGGTTCCACGACAGCCCCGAAGGCATGATGCGCTTCCGCGAGCAGGCGACTGAAACCGCGGGGTTCTATAATACGGTGGGCTTTAACGACGACACGCGGGCCTTCCTCTCCATCCCAGCCCGGCACGATGTGGCCCGGCGCGTCGATTGCGCCTTCCTGGCCCGCCTGGTTGCCGAACACCGGCTGGATGAAGAGGAAGCGCACGAAGTGGCGCACGACCTGGCGTATGGACTGGTGAAGAAGGCTTACCGGCTATAGATAGAGCCCGCGAGGCATAGATGGAAATCAATACAGCGGCAGAGTCGGGGATCGCAGCCGAAGGCTCGCTCGGCGAGCGGATAGGGCATGTGCGCTGGACCATCTGCGCCATGCTCTTTGCCGCCACCACCATCAACTACATGGACCGCCAGGTGATCGGCATGCTTAAGCCGACCCTTCAGCACAGCCATCGGCATGACGGAGCTGGACTACGGTTACGTGGTGGATGCTTTTCAGGTCGCTTACGCCATCGGGACTGCTGGTCGCCGGCCGCTTCGTCGACAAGGTGGGCACGCGCATCGGCTACATGGTCGTCATGGGCCTGTGGAGCCTGTCGGCCATGGGTCACGCGCTGGCCAACACCGTCATGGAGTTCGGCATTGCGCGCTTCTGCCTGGGCGTGGGCGAATCCGGCAACTTTCCCGCCGCCATCAAGACTGTGGCCGAGTGGTTTCCGCAGAGCGAGCGCTCGCTGGCAACCGGCATCTTCAACTGCGGCGCGAACGTGGGCGCCATTCTGGCTCCGCTCGTCGTTCCCTGGGTGGCAGCTGCACTATGGCTGGCACGCGGCCTTTCTCGTCGACCGGAGTCTTCAGCGCGGCGTGGATGCTTGCTCTGGTTCCTCAACTACCGCAAGCCCGCCGAACACCCAAGCGCCTCACCGCCGCCGAGCTGCGCTACATCAACCAGGATGCTGAGCGAAACCTCAGGCCCGTCCACGCCGTGGATTCAATTGCTCGGCTATCGCCAGACCTGGGCCTTCGCTCTCGGCAAGTTTCTCACCGACCCCATCTGGTGGTTTTATCTTGTTCTGGCTGCCGTCCTACTTCACCCAGCAAGTTCCACCTCGATCTCATCGCAACCTGGGATTGCCGCTGATCATTGTCTATAACGCCTCCACCATGGGCAGCATCGGCGGCGGGCTGGCTGCCGGCGCCCTTCCGCGCATCGGGCTTCTCTCCACGCCAACGCGCGGCTGGCCGCCATGCTTCTCTGCGCCTGCCTGGTGGTGCCCGTCTTCGCTGGTCAACTACCTGCACTCGGAGTGGGCCGCCATCGGCCTGCTCAGCCTGGCCAGCGGCAGCGCACCAGGGCTGGTCGGCCAATCTCTTCACCACCACCTCGGATATGTTTCCGCGCAGCGCTGTCGGCTCGGTCACCGGCATCGGCGGCATGGCCGGCTCGGTCGGCGGAATTCTGCTGCGCCGCTTACGCGGGCTACATTCTGCAGATGACAGCATAGCTACGCCAGCCTGTTCGCCATCGCCGCCAGCGCCTATCTTACTGGCCCTGCTCGTCATTGTCACTGCTGGCCCCTGGCCTAAAGAAAGTGGAGATTGCCTGCATGAGCCTCTATTGCGCACAAGGAAGCGTGGACGCCGATCTCACGCCGCACCTGAAAGAGCTGCTGACGGAATCGCTTGGGCAAGCTGGGGCCGCGCCACAAGGTGCTGGCCGTGCCGCCCGACCAGAGCCGCGAACATTCCCGCGCCGGCGAGCTCACCCGCTACACATGGGAGCACTACGGCGACAAGCTTAAGGCGGTGCTGCCTGCCATCGGCACGCATACGCCCATGCGCCCCGATCAGATTGCGCACATGTTTGGCGCGCGTGCCGCAGGAGCTGTTTCGCGTCCACAACTGGCGCACCGATATCGAGACGCTGGGCGAGATTCCCGCCGCATACATTCGCGAGCAGTCGGAGGGCAAGCTCGATTACGCGTGGCCCGCGCAGGTCAATCGCCTGATCTCGCAGGGCGGCTTCGATCTGATTCTCTCCATCGGCCAGGTGGTGCCGCACGAAGTCATCGGCATGGCCAACTACACCAAGAACATTCTGATCGGCACCGGCGGCCGCGAGGGCATCAACCGCAGCCATTATCTGGGCGCGGTCTACGGCATGGAGCGCATCATGGGCCGCGCGGAAAATCCCGGTGCGCAACGTGCTCAACCGCGCATCGGACCGCTTCCTCCGCCACCTGCCCATCGTCTACGTGCACACCGTGGTGGGGCGCAAGCCCGAAGGCGGACTGGCCGTGCGCGGCCTCTTCATCGGCGACGATCCGGAGTGCTTCCTGCGCGCCGCCGAGCTGAGCCTCAAGGTCAACTTCGAGATGGTCGACGAGCCCATCCAAAAGGCCGTCGTCTATCTCGATCCCAGCGAGTTTCACTCCACCTGGATCGGCAACAAGGCCGTCTACCGCACGCGCATGGCGCTGGCCGACGATGCCGAGCTGATCATCCTCGCGCCCGGCGTGCACGAGTTCGGCGAAGACAAGGGCATCGACGCGCTGATCCGCAAATATGGCTATCGCGGCACGCCGGCCACGCTCAAGGCCGTGGAAGCAAAATCCCGATCTGGCCGCGGATTTGAGCGCTGCCGCGCACCTGATCCACGCCTCGTCGGAGGGCCGCTTCAAGATCACCTGGTGCCCCGCGCACCTGAGCCAGTCAGAAGTCGAGGGCGTGGGCTACGCCTACGGCGATCTGCAAAACCATGCTCCGCCGCTACAATCCTGAAAAGCTGCAGCACGGATTCAACCAGGTCGACGGCGAAACGATCTTCTTCGTCGCCAATCCCGGCCTCGGCCTGTGGGCGCACCGCAGCAGGCTCTAGAAAGGAATCGAGAACCATGAAGACGTTGAGCAAATATTCCATAGGAACCGGCGACCGCTTCGCGCACCAGGCCAAGGCGCAACTGCAGGCCTGCATCCAGGCGCTCGATCATGGCATGGAAATCGTTCCCGTGTGGAACAAGTCCAATCGCGAGCACACCATCATCGGCTCCGAGCCGGCATCGGTTCGCGCAGGCGGCCGATGCTGCCGTCAAGGCCCTGGGCTGGAAGCTCCCCTACTTCTGCGACGCCGACCACATCACCAGCGCAACTGTCGGCCGCTTCATCGACTCCTGCGACTTCTTCACGCTCGATGTGGCTGACTTCATCGGCCAGCCCGCGCCCGCGGCGGAGATCGACAGCTTTGTCAATCGTCATCCCGAGCTGACCGGGCACCATTCAGCTCGCCGGCGTCAGACGAGCCTTTCAACATCACGCGCAGAAACCGTGCAGCAGACCGCGCAAAAATTCCTCGCCGCCGTGAAAAAAGCCGGCGAAGTCTACCGCATCATCGAGAAGGCCAAGGGCGCAGGCAACTTCATCCCTGAAGTTTCGATGGATGAAACGGACCGCGCGCAGAGCCCGGTGGAACTGCTCATCATTCTGGCCGCCATCGCCGACGAAGGCATTCCCGTGCAGACCATCGCGCCCAAATTCAGCGGCCGCTTCAACAAAGGCGTGGACTACGTGGGCAACGTGCCGCAGTTCGAGACGCGAGATGGAGCTCGACGTGGCCGCCATCGCCTACGCCGTCAAGCAATATGGCCTGCCCGCCAATCTCAAGCTCAGCGTGCACTCCGGCAGCGACAAGTTCTCCATCTATCCCTCCATTCACGCCGTCATGCAGCGCACTGGTGCGGCGTGCACCTGAAGACCGCCGGAACCACCTGGCTCGAAGAGCTGATCGGCCTGGCCGAAGCCGGCGGCGAGGGCCTGGCGCTGGCCAAGGAAGTCTATGCCGAGGCGCTGGCCCATCGCGAAGAGCTCTGCGGGCCCTACGCTGCTGTGATCGACATCGATCCCGCCAGGCTGCCATCGGCTGCAGAAGTGAATGGCTGGACTTCAGAGCAGTACACCTCCGCGCTGCGCCACGTGGAAGACGCGCCCGAGTACAACAGCAGCCTGCGCCAGTTGCTGCACGTCGGCTTCAAGGTGGCCGCGAAGATGGGCGCGCCGCTATCTCGACCTGCTCGAAGCCAATGAAGACGTGATTGCGAAAAACGTCACGGAAAACCTCTACGATCGCCACATCGCCCCGGTCTTTCTGGGCGTGCAACGAGCGCCATCAGTGCGCCGCAGAATGCGCACGCAGCACAGGGTCTCTGACCGATTTTTGTTCCACGGAGAAAGCATGGAATCCGAACTTTTCAGCCTTGAAGGAAAAATCGCAGTCGTCACCGGAGGCACATCCGGCATCGGCCGCGCACTGAGCCTGGGCCTGGCCGAAGCCGGCGCGGACGTGATCGCCACCGCGCGCCGCCAGCAGCAGGTGGATGAGACCGCCGCCGCCATTGAATCCCTGGGCCGCAAGACCCTGCGCATCGCCTCCGACGTATGCGACCGCGCCTCGCTCGAAAAACTGGCCGCAGCCACCATCGACCATTTCGGCAAAGTCGATATCCTGGTCAACTGCGCCGGCATCATCAAGCGCGCGCCCACGCTCGATTTTCCTGAAGAAGAGTGGACCGACATCCTCAACACCAACCTGACCGGCACGCTGCGCGCCTGCCAGGTCTTCGGCCGGCCCATGCTGGAGCGCGGCTACGGCCGCATCATCAACATCGCCTCGCTCGAACAGCTTCGTTTCGCTCAGTGAAGTGGCAGCCTACGCCGCCAGCAAAGCCGGCGTTGCCTCGCTCACGCGGTCGCTGGCCGTGGAGTGGTCGAAGAAGGGCGTCACCGTCAACGCCATCGCGCCCGGCGTCTTCCGCACCGATCTCAACGCCAAGCTGCTCGACAGCACGCCGCGCGGCCAGGAACTGCTGATGCGCACGCCCATGGGCCGCTTCGGCAAGACCGAAGAACTGATCGGCGCCGACGGTCTTCCTCGCCTCCGACAGCGCCTCCTTCGTCACCGGCCAGATTCTCGCCGTCGACGGCGGCTTCCTGGCCAGCGGCGTCAATCAGTAAAGTAACTTCAGCGCCGGTCTCCAGATCGGCTCCGTGCGGCCATCCTGGCCCGCATTTTTGCCTCAATCTGCATTTGGCTGGCGGCGTCGACGCCGCCAGTACAGCCGGTCTGGAGACCGGCGCTACACTCACTGCCCCGTCACTTCAGCCCCCGCCATCTTCTCGATCGCCGGCCCTCTTCGCTGCCTCGATCTGCACATGCTGCATGGTCACGCTGGCATAGCCTATCATTCAAGCCCGGTCTTGCGCGCCGATCTGCACGTTGCGCAGCACCACATCCTTCACCGGCGACTCCGGCAGGCCCACAATCGCTCCTGCCGTCTCGCTGCCCGTGGCCTTCATATTCTCCAACACGATGTCGTGAAAATGCGGCGTCAGCCGCGTCACCGGCTGCGCGGTGTTGTCCGTCGGGCGGCATCACCTTGCGGATAGTATTCGCTGATAATCATCGCATTCTTCACGTTCTTCATCGTGATATCGCGAAACACCAGGTGGCTCACGTCATTGCCGCGGTCGCGATTGGCCTTCACGCGAATGCCGTTGTCGGTGCCCTCAAAGTGGATGCGCTCGGCAGTGATATTTTGCGCGCCGCCCGCAATCTCGCTCCCGATCGAGAGCCCGTGGCCGTGCATGAAGGTGCAGTCGCGTGATGGTGATGTCGTGGCTGGGCGCATCCGGCCCCGGCGAGTTGATGGCGCCGGATTTGATGGCCACATTATCGTCGCCCACATCGGAATACACGTGATCGATGACCACGTGCGACGACGAAAACGGATCGATGGCGTCCGTATTCGGCGAGTGCTGCGGCGCCAGAATTCGCACATTGCGAATCGACGATATCGTCGGTGTAGTACGGCACCAGTTGCCACATCGGCGAATTCTGAATCGTCATGCCCTCGACCCGCACGTGCTTGCAGTGGTCCAGAATGATCAGCTTGGGCCGCGGATGATTGCCCAGCACACCGTGATCGCTGATCTTGCGCGCCTCCTGCCCACCAGCTCGCTCCGTTGCCGTCAATCGTGCCCTCGCCCGGTGATGGCAAGGTTCTCGGCATCGGTCGCGCTCACCAGCGGCTGCAGGTCCGGCTCGCGGAACTCGTCATTCGCCGGGTAATCGGCATGATCGGGCGAGCCCAGCAGCGTCGCGCCCTTCTCCAGTTCGAAGGTGATGTTGCTCTTGAGCACGATGGGCGCGCTCACATAGGTGCCGGCGCTCAGGCGCACCGTGCCGCCGCCCTGGCTCTCGCAAACGTCAATAGCCTTCTGAATGGCCGCCGTGTCCTTGGTCGTGCCATCGCCCTTGGCGCCATAAGCGCGCGGATCGCAAACGCCCGCTGCGTGCGCAGATGCGGCTGTGGCGAGGAGAAATAATCCGGCACTGACGGCGTGCAGCATCGGCCGCCTGTGCGGAAATCGGCTTGGGGGCATGGAAGCGTCCTTTTAAGGGCGGTATCGACTTAGGGCCGGGATCGAGGTGCGCAAACCATCATACCCGTTGCGCCCCCCAGTGGTCATACCACGCGTGCCGCAGGTAGTGGACCGGTTTGAAGTTCCACAGAGCCACTGCGGCTGCTCATCATCCCGAATCTTGCACTCGCTCTGAGATACGCTGCCGCAGCTTCATGGAATAGGCAAGTACTGTCGGACAAAAGACCGAAACCATTTCGCCAGTTGCTCTTCAGGCATAACACCGGGCGCAACGGCCAGCATCGTGCTTACTACGCTCTCGTCTGGCGCATACATCGTGTACCCATTCAAATCAAGAAATGTTTCGGCAACGACGTAGGCCGTACGTTTGTTGCCGTCGAGGAAACCAAGATTACTGCATAGGCCGAAGGCGTAAGCAGTCGCCAATGCGGCGGCATCTGGTTTTCCGTAGGCCAGGAGGTTGCTAGGCCGAGCAAGTGCAGAATCGACCGCTGCCAGGTCGCGGACGCCACCAATCCCACCGTGTTCTGAAATCTGTTCGTCATGAATGGCAAGGACAGCATCAAGTGGAACCCATGCCCACTGATGGGATTTCACTTTGCAAGCTCCCGCAGTGCATTTCGACGCCGCTTCATAACTCTGCGGGCCGACTCCATGGCCTTTTCGAATTCGGGGTCGAATGGGGTAACCCTGAAACCATCTTTCTCTTCAGTAAGAAAGATGGAGTCGCCCTTTTCAACCTTCAGACGAGACAAGGCTTCTTTCGGCAGGATTACCCCAACGGAGCTTCCTATCGTAGTCAGTTTCAACTTCAGCATGACCTCACCCCACTCTCGATAGTCTAACATTTATTAGAATCTGAAGAGGCCCAAAAGGCCGCCCGGCAGGTTGCGGATTTGCCCACTTACGACAAGCGGCCCTGTGGAAATCCAAATTGGTCCCCTACCTTGTCGCGACCAAGGCCCGCTGCTGGAACTCCGGTGCGCAGGCCCAATGCTACTTAGGCGCCTCATGCACCGGCAGCCGCACCGTAAAACGCGTGCTGCCCGGCATGGACTTCACCTCAACCGTGCCGCCGAAGTTCTGGGTCACGATGCGGTGCACAATCTCCAGACCGAGGCCGGTTCCGGAGCCCTGCGGCTTGGTGGTAAAGAACGGCTCGAAGATGCGCGGCAGGATTTCCGCCGCAATACCAGTGCCGTGATCCTCAATGCTCACGGTCAGCATGCCCGGCTCGTTGGCCGTTGCAATCTCGATCTTGCCACCGGTGGGCGAGGCATCGATGGCGTTGTCGATCAGGTTCGTCCACACCTGGCTCAGCGCCGCGCCGCGCAGGACGATCTTCGAAGTGGCACGCATCGAAAACGCTTCTCGACGGTGAGATTCTTGACGCGCAGTTTGTGGCCCAGGATGGTGAGCGTGCTCTGCAGGCTGTCGTGCACATCCACTTCGCGGCCGCCGGAGCGATCATCGTAGGCGAACTTCTTCACCGCCATCACCAGGTCGGAGATGCGGCCCACGCTCTCTTCGACCGTGCACACCAGCGACACATTGGAGACCAGCGCTTCCAGCCAGTTGAGCGCATCGGAAAAACTGCCGGCTGGGAATGCCTCCCGCGCGCAGGCCAGTTCCTGCTGGTTGAGCCCGGCGGCAACCAGCGATGGCGCCAGCGTGAACGCATTCTCCACGCCTGCATCGCTGAGCCACTCGGCCATCGCCTCTTCGGCGTCTGCCTGTTCCAGGGTGCTCATGGCCGGCTCGATGGCAGCTCGCCAGCGTCCGCTCCAGCAACTGGCGCATGCAATCCACTTGCTCCGGGGGTTAGGGCTTGCGTAGCGTTGCGCAGGCTGAGCTGTTGCAGCCGCAGCAGGTTTTCGCGCATTTGCGCGGCGGCCCGCTTGGCTGCGCCGCCGGGATTGTGCAGCTCGTGCATCAGCCCGGCGGCAGCGTGCCCAGCGAAACCAGCTTTTCGCGGTGCAGCGCCTCCACCTGGTGCGACTGCAGGCGCTGCGCCATATCGCCCAGAATCACCTCGCGCACCGCCGGGCAGCAGGCCAGCAGGGTCCAGAACTCCTGCTCGCCGAAGCGGATCAGGACGTTGAGTCCTGCGTCGGCGACTAACCTGCAGCGGAGTGCGGTATCTGCCGGTGAGCAGCGGGAACTCGCCCAGTCCCTCACCCGCCTTGGCGCAACCCACCAGGGTCCAGGTGCCGTCCGGCTCCGGCCGCTCGGCGCGGATCTCGCCCTCCAGAATCACCCAATAAAACTCACATCGTTCGCCCGGTCGAAGCAGCGGTGTGCCTGGCGCTGGACCTTCACGCGATCCAGATGCTCCACGCCGGGCAGAACCTCGGTCACGTCAGTTTGCCGGCAAAGACACGGGTGTGGCTCAGCGCCGCCGCGGCCTCGGCTAATGGGACACCTGCTCCACTTCGAATGGAGGTTCGCTCTGGCTCGTCAATTTCCGTTCCAGTTCCCATCTAGAATCCCGCCAGATACTGATGCACAAACTGCACCGCGATGGAGCCCTCGCCCACGGCCGAGGCCACGCGCTTTACTGAGCCGTGGCGCACATCCCCGGCCACAAACACGCCCGGTAACGCTGCTCTCCAGCAGGAACGGCTGCCGCTGTTCCTGCCATCCCTCGGGCAGCTTTCCGTCTGGTACGCAAATCCGGCCCGGCCAGCACAAATCCCTTCTCGTCGCGCAGAATGCAGCCCGGCAGCCAATCGGTTCCCGGCGCGGCCCCGATGAAAACAAACAGCGACGAAGCCGGAACCTCCCTCTCGCCCTCCGGGGTACGCAGCCGCAGGGCTTCCAGCCGCTCCTCGCCGCGCGCCTCCATCACCTCGGTGCGCGTCTCCACATCTATATTCGATGTGCGGCCAATCTCATCGATTAAGTATTTCGACATGCTGGCCGAAAGTCCCTCCCCGCGCACCAGCATAGTTACGCTGCGGGCGTAATGGGCAAAGTGCAGAGCCGCCTGGCCGGCGGAGTTGGCCCCGCCCACCACGTAAACTGCCTCGTCCTTGCAGGCCACCGCCTCCACCAGCGCCGCCCCGTAATAGATGCCGCGCCCGGTCAACCGTTCCGCACCGGGAATCTGAAGCTTGCGGTATTGCACCCCTGGCGCCAGCAGCACCGCGTGCGTTGAAACCTCGCGCCCGTCCGCCATCTGGATAAACCGGTATTGGCCGTCGACGCGCAGCCCGGTGGCCCTCTGCACCACGAATTCAGCCCCGAAGCGGCAGGCCTGGGTATGCGCCCGGCGGGCCAGTTCCGCGCCGGTCAATCCCGACGGAAATCCCAGGTAATTCTCAATGCGCGAGGTCGATCCGGCCTGTCCACCCGGCGCCTCCGGCTCGATGACCAGGGTCCGCAGCCCTTCGCTGGCGCCGTACACGGCCGCGGCCAGCCCCGCCGGCCCGGCGCCCACCACCACCATGTCGTAGAACTCCTGCGTGGCCTGAACGCTCAGGCCCACCTTTGCGGCCAGGGTCTCCGGCTCCGGGTCCACCAGCGAACGTTCCGTCTCCAAACAGCACCACCGGCAGCCGGTCCGGATCGAGCTGCCGGTCTTTCAGCAGCTTCTCCACCTCCGGGTTTGCCGCCGCATTCAGCCAGCGGTAGGGGATGTGATTGCGGGAGAGAAAAGTGCGTACCTCGTGGTCTTTGAGCGACCAGCGGTGCCCGATTACGCGCAGCCCTTCAAACTCCGGCCGGTAACCCGCTTGCCAGTCTTCCAGCAGGTCGTTGAGCGCGGGATAGAGCTTCTCTTCCGGCGGGTCCCACGGTTTGGTCAGGTAATAGTGGATGCCGGGCAGAGTTGATGGCCCGAATGGCCGCCTCGGTATCGGCATAGGCGGTCAGCAGCACCCGCCGCGCCTCAGGGTAGAACTCCTGCGCCCGCTCCAGGAACTCCACTCCGGTCATCCCCGGCATGCGCTGGTCGCTCAAAAGCAGGGCCACCGGCTCCTCGCGCGCCCGTAGCTGGCTCAGCGTATCCAGGGCTGCCGGACCGTTGCCCGCCCGCAGGATCCTGTACGTTGCCCCGTACTGGCGGCGCAGGTCCTGCATCACTGCTTCTAACACGCTTGGGTCATCATCTACCGCGAGCAGGATGGGCCGTTTCATAATATGCTAAGTGTATCGTTTCGCCGGTCTCATTGGGGTTAACAGGCAATCGTTTCTGATCGCGGCTTTTAGGTGACCGTCCAGGCCAACTGGCGTTCATCTGAATCCTGAGTACAAAGCAGAGCGCGGGTTGGGGAGTGTTGTACGGGAACCGCAGGGGGGCTTCAAACTGATCCACTGTGTCGCAAATGAATACATTCACCAGAATTCTGCCGCTTTGCCGATAGGGGAAAAAGAGACGAAACCGAGGGCGTCGGAACGCACGCGGCTGTGACCTGGCTCCGCATG
The DNA here is from genome assembly GCA_963725975.1 of uncultured Acidobacteriaceae bacterium. GTDB lineage: Bacteria > Acidobacteriota > Terriglobia > Terriglobales > Acidobacteriaceae > Telmatobacter. The sequence continues at coordinate 349,268 of CAVSBA010000008.1, forward strand.
GAGCGAGAGCGGCGCCGAGTTCCTTCACCAGGCGGGGCACACACCATGAATAAAGTCATTCTCGCCGATTCGCAGGCCATCTTCCGCGCCGGGACCGCCAAGGTGTTGGCCATGGACGAGGATTTGCGCATCATCGCCCAATGCAGCGATCTCGAGCGCATGTATCACGCCATCTCCACGTTTCCAGGCTCAATCGTGCTCTTCGCCGCTTCCCTCCGCCCCGACTTTCCGCGCCTGCACATGCTGCTTGAGACCACCGGCTGCCGCGGCATTGTGATCGCGGAAAATACTGAAAACACGAGTAGTTATCTGCAGCAAGGGTTTCGCGGCGTGGTGCTGCGCAATGTCGTCAGGGCCGGCGCTGGCTGAGTGCGTGCGCCGCGTGGCCGCCGGCGACACCTGGCAACCACCCCAGATCATGCGCGCCGAGTCGCCTGAAGAGGACATGGTCGGCACCCGCGTGCGCGACCGCCTTACCCCCAAGGAGATGCGCATTGTGGCTCTGATTGTTCAGGGCTGCAAGAACCGCGAGATCGCCATGCGCCTTAAGACCACCGAGCAGGTGATCAAGAACTACCTGCGCTCCATCTACGACAAGACCGGCGTCGGCGATCGGCTGGAACTGGCGCTTTTCACCATCCATCACCGCGTGCTGGCCCAGGCTGCCGCCGAAGTGGGCACAAGGCTGGAAGCCGAGGAGCACGCCCCGTCGGACGCCGTTGCCTGAAGCGATTTCACTGAAATTGCGTGCCGGTTCGCCGTATCATCAGGACCGACGGACAAGAATCGCATACCGTAGAGCCTGGCGAGCGTTCCGCGCAACCCTCTATCGCGGGCTGCGCATCGCGGTTTGGGGCCGTGCTCAGCTGGCTCGCCTCCGGCATGAGTCGACTGTCGATATGAAGGGAATGGCCATCGCCAGTAGGATGCGCGCCTGCACATCGGGCATCCGCTCCGCGTCCCTGGGGGCACACTGGAGCGATTCAGTCTTCGGCCCCGTTCACCTCGTGTCATTTTTAATAACCTCCTAGATGTCCAGCGGAGAATTGTATGAAAGCCTCTTGCGCACTGATGGACATTCCCTTCCCCAAAGTTCACAGCAACAGGCTGAACTACGTCTCAAAGAGCTGCTTAGCGAGGCTAAAGGTTCAAACACATATGACTATTACTGCGGTGACTATGAGGACTAGTGGCCGGGTGCGCCATCTTTTTCATTCTGGAGCCAGCGAGGCCGCCAACCAAGCCCATCACCGAACCGTCATGATGGGGACACTGACTCGGTCCTGGCATCTTATAGGGTCGAGAGACCCATCGCCGGCAAAGCTGAGAGGCGCCCAATAAAAATTAGCCCGAGCTTCGTTCGCGTGAGGCCGGTCGATCCACAGATCGCTCCCGTAAAGAAACACTTCCTGTGACCCCAGTTTTATGGTTGCAACAAACGAAGGCTGACCACCGCATGACTTCTTACTGATCTTCACAGCGTCGGACCATGGTCCCATAGGCGATGGCGCTGACCGGTAAGATGTTCCTGTTCCTTCGCAAAATCCGCAATTTGGGTCGGAATATAGAAGATAGTAGGTGTCGTCTCGCCTCATCAGCGACGGTGCCTCAGTACTCTTCTGCGTAACCTTCACATGTACACCGCTGCCCGAGGTATAACTTGCATTCAGCCTTTCAACCGTAATAGCTCCGCCCGATCTCCAATCTGTGTAGGCCAGGTAAGCGGCGCCGTCGTCATCGACAAAGAGCGCCTCATCCCCATTGTTCACACCCCCAACCGGAGCGTCACTGTTCATCGCGAGCGTTGGCTCCGACCCCTCGGTAAAAGGTCCCGCAGGACTTGGGCTGGTGAAGACGCGATAACCCACGCGGTTATCATAGACATTAATCCACAAGACATATAACTTGTCTTCCTTGTTATAGATGACATGGGGGCGAAAGCAACCGTAGGTGTTCCCATTGCAGCGCGACTGCCAGAGCGCGGTCCGAGCATTGAATAGGAATCCCCGGTCCGTCCAACTTACTAAGTCCTTCGAAGAGTAGACCTTGAATCCGCAAAAAGTCGATCCCGGTTTTCGCCACACATATCCGCAGCCATAACTCGTTCCATACAGGTAGAAAGTCCCGTCGAAATAGGCGATTTCGCCATCATGCGCGTCAATTCTCGCTCCCGCAGTATCGACCCGGGGCATTTGAGACCCATTGCCCCTGAAATTAACAAGAGTTGAAGTAGCTTGCGCCTGGGCTGTCGCGGCTGCGCAGAGAAGTAGAAGCAATGCCACCGCGCAGAAAGCAGGTAAACCAGAGCCGCCCGGAAATGAGCACGTCGATAACTTCTTCATCAGGAATCCGATCTTTGTCATTTTTGGAGCATTGGTTCCGTTCACAATCCCCGTGGCTGTTCCACGCGCGGCTCGGGCGGCAGCTTCTCCGCCACGCTCTTGGCCTGCGTGAAGAGATAGAGATAATCCGGTCCACCCGCCTTCGAATCCGTCCCGCTCATATTAAACCCGCCAAACGGATGCGCCCCCACCATGGCGCCGGTGCACTTGCGATTGAAGTAGAGATTGCCTACGTGGAATTCGCGCCGCGCCCGCTCCAGCCGTTCGCGGCTGCTTGAATACACCGAACCGGTCAGCCCATATTCCGTGTTATTCGCCACCGCCAGGCCTTCCTCAAAGTTCTCCACCTTGATCAGCGCCAGCACCGGCCCGAAGATCTCCTCCTGTGCCAGAACCGCGTTGGGCGCAACATCGGCGAACACCGTCGGCTCAAGATAAAACCCGCCGTCTGCAGTCTGCGGCGCATGCCCGCCAACAATCAGGCGACTCTCTTTCTTGCCAATCTCCACATAGCGCAGCATCGACTCCAGCGCGGACTTGTTGATCACCGGGCCAAGGTTGTGGTTTTCCGCCGGATCGCCTACCGTCAACTGCGGTACCCGCTCGCGAATCCGCTCCACGAAAACGTCGTAGAGCGGCGCCTCAACGATGACCCGCGAACATGCCGAGCACTTTTGCCCGCTGAACCCGAAGGCCGACGCCACCACGCCATCCACCGCCGCATCCAAATCGGCGTCTTCGCACACCAGAATCGAATCCTTGCCGCCCATCTCCAGAATGGTTCGCTTGATCCAGATTTGCCCCGGCTGGGTTTTGGCTGCGCGCTCATTGATCTCAAGACCCACGGCCTTCGATCCGGTAAACGCAACGAAACGCGTATGGGGGTGCTGGACAATAGCGTTGCCAAAGGCCGCGCCGGAGCCGGGACAAAAGTTCACCACCCCATCCGGCATGCCCGCTTCTTCCAGCACCTCGACAAACTTGGCCGCAATCGTGGGCGAATCGCTCGACGGCTTCAGCACCACGGTATTTCCACTCACGATGGACGCCGCCGTCATCCCCGCCATAATGGCAAAGGGAAAATTCCAGGGCGGAATCACCGCGCCCACTCCCAGTGGAATGTAAAGCAGATCGTCGCGCTCGCCGGGATATTGAATGGGCGTGGCGGCCGCAGCCAGCCGCAGCGCCTGGCGCGCGTAAAATTCCAGAAAATCGATGGTCTCTCCCACATCGGCGTCGGCTTCTGCCCAGTTCTTGCCCACCTCGTAGGTCAGCCACGCCATAAACTCGAACTTCCGCCGGCGAATAATGTCCGCCGCGCCCAGCAACAGCGAAGCCCGCTCACCGGCCGAAACTCTGCTCCAGGATGCGAACGCGCGGAGCGCCGCGGCCATCGCCGGTTCAGCGTGTTCCGCGACGGCTTTCTGGTGCACGCCCACCACCTGCGCCGGACGCGCCGGATTAATGGACCGGATCTTATCCGCGGTCTTTATCCGCTCCCCGGCGATGATGAGGCCGTACTCGCGGCCCAGCAGCGCCCCCACGGCTTCAAGCGCAATCCGCATGGCGCGCACGTTGGCAGGGTCTTTGAAGTCGGTAAAAGGCTCATTGCGAAACACCCCTTGCGGGGTGCGTGGCTCAATCGAAGAGGTAACGCTCACGGTAGCCATAACCCTCCAGTTTAGTCCCGATTGCGGGACGGGGGCCAAGCCCGGTCACGGCGGCCAAGTCCGCGAAGCGGACGATCACTTGCTGCACCTCTCCGATTGACTTACGCTCCTCTGCCTCCAATAATCAAGCCATGGAGATCTACGAGGAGATCGTGAACCTCCAGCGCGCCGGCCGTCGCGGGGCGGTGGCCACCATCGTGAATGCGCGCGGCTCCATTCCCTCGTTTAAAAGCGCCAAGATGCTCATCCGCGACGACGGCTCCATCACCGGAACCATCGGCGGCGGCTGCGTCGAAGCAGAGGTCTGGCAGGCAGCGCGCGAGGTGATCGCCAGCGAGAAGCCGCGTTCCATGACCTTCGACCTCAATGAGGATCCGAAGTACGACACCGGCCTGGTCTGCGGAGGCACTTTGGAAATCTTCATCGAACCCGTGCTGCCCACGCCTCTGCTGTATCTTTTTGGCGCCGGCCACGTCTCGCTGGAGATCTACAAGGCCGCGCGCAACGCCGGGTTCGACGTCATCGTCGCCGACGATCGCGACCTCTACGCCAACCTCGAGCGCTTTCCCGAAGCGCGCGCAAGTGATCGCCGAGGACTTCGATAAGGCCCTCGCCGATCTCAGCCCCAGCGAGTCCTCCTACATCGTCATCGCCACGCGCGGCCATCGCGACGACATGCGCGTACTGCGCTGGGCCGTGCAAACACCGGCTCGCTACATCGGCATGATCGGATCGAGGCGTAAGGCGATCACCGTTTATCGTGAGCTGCTGAAGGAAGGCCTCGCGGCAGCGCTCTTCGACCGCGTCTACTCGCCCATCGGCCTCGACATTGGCGCCATCACGCCGGCCGAAATCGCCGTCTCCATCCTGGCCGAACTCATTGCCCTGCGCCGCCATGCGGAAAGTACTCAGCCCCACATGAGCTGGTTCCACAGCGCCCGGAGACTCGCCGAGTTGGAAGAGGACACTTCGCTCTCCGCCGGATCGTGCTGTGACCCGGATTGAAGGCATTCGATCATTGCTATGACCGACCGCAACCGATTTTGCGCAGTGATTCTCGCCGCCGGCGCGTCTTCGCGCATGGGCCACGACAAGGCTCTGCTTGCCTGGCCGCCCGCATCTGAGACCGGCACGCTGCTCTCCGCCGCAATCCAGGCCCTGCAACCATTCGCAGAAACCATCATCGTGGTCGCCGGAAACAACGCCGATACCCTCGCACCGATGGTTGCCCAGAGCGGGGCATCGCTGGTCCGCAACCCCGCTCCCGAGCGCGGCCAGTTCAGCTCCCTGCAAACCGGGCTGCGCGCTGCTCTCGATCATGGCTGCGAAGCGGCCATGCATCACGCCCGTCGACTGCCCGCCGCTGGGCGCAGCATCGCTTGAAAAACTCTGCGCCGCATTCGAGCTGGCGCTCACCCACGGCGCCTGGGCCGTGGCACCGGAGCACGACGGCCGCCGCGGCCATCCGCTCTTCGCCAGCCGCGATTTGATGGAAGCATTGCTCAGCGCGCCCACAAGCAGCAATGCCCGCGAGGTGAACAGCGCGCACGCCGATAAATTCGAGTACGTGGCGGTCCCCGACGTGTCTGTCGCCAGGGACATGAACACGCCGGAAGAATATGCAGCGTTAGCGGAGGAAATGGGCCTGTAATGGCAGTCGCCTGACCAGCGCTATTTCGGCAGTTGAGCGAGAGCCGCCTCGAGCGCATCCACCGCCAGATGGCTGGCGTGCATCGACGCCGCCGGCAGTCCGCCCACAGCTCTTACCAGCTCTTCGCGACTCAATTCCCGCGCTTCGTCCGATTGTGGACCCGCGCACCAGCTCCGTCAGCGCTGAAGCGCATGCCATGGACGCCACGCAGCCTTTGGCGCGAAACCGAATATCCTCGATTCGCTCGCCTGCCACTTTGAGTGTGAATTGAAGCACATCGCCGCAGGCGGGATTCTCGATCTGCACCGATGCATCCGGAGCAGCCACAAGACCGGCATTGCGCGGATGCTCAAAATGATCGAGGACCTGCGGCGAGTACATAGCTGACGCGCTGACCCGCTAACTGGCTGTAGTCTGTGCTGAGGCCAGCGCAGCGGCCTGCGCCTGCTGCGTCTCCAGAATCTCGGCCAGCAGAAACAGGTCCGTCAGCAGCGCGCGCAGATGAATGGACGCGTTCAGATTGTCGATGAGCTGTGAGCTGATGGCCCGCTGCGCCAGCACCAGTTCAACCGCGGCAACGGAATCCGCGGCATCACGCGCCAGCACCGCAAAGAAGGCCTGGTAGCGCTCGGCCGGCGCAAGCTGCTCGCTCTTCAAAGCCGATGCGTAACTTGCCTCGCGACTCCGCGCATGGCCTCAGCCGCGCGCGTTAGATGCTCGCGAAGCAGTACGCCCTGGGCACTGCCTTCGTCGCTCGCATGTCCCTGCGCCGCGTACGAAAGCGTAAACTCGTAACACTCTTCAATGATCTCGCAACGTTCCTGAAATTCAGTCGGCATCGGTTCCTGCATAGCTCCGTTTCTTTCCTGGCTTCACCGCCCAGCGCTTTGGATCGTGTTCCTCAAGATAAAAATCGCGGCTCATCCAGCCAAAGATCATCGACTTGGTAATGGGCAGCTTCTCCGGGCGAATGCCCATGTACACGTGCACCATGATGAGCGCGATAAAGCCCACGCCGGCAAGACCATGCAGCACATACATCATGCCCCAGGTAAAGTCGCTGAACAGATAAGGATTGCGCGGCGTAAAGATGCTGGGCACGCGCTTCATCATGAACAGGCCGGTGATCATGACCGTCAAGCCGGCCAGCATGATGACACCGTGATAGAGCTTGTTCTCCAGCGGATACTTGGCGAACCGCCTGCGGCGACGGGGCAGGCTTGCCAAAGAAGCGCAGCACGCGGTTGCATGGAGTCGCGCACATCTTGCCGGTCCGGCCAGATCGACCAGAAGTCCAGGAAGAACGACGAGTGCACGATGTGAAAGAGAATCGATACGGTCAGCAGCAGTCCTGCAATCCAGTGGTAAAGCACCCAGTTGAACTGGACGCCGACTTTGGGCAGAAATGCCGTGATCAGCAGCGCGAACATGGAAAGCGCCATGATCCAGTGAAACAAGCCGCGCGGTGAGCGAGTGTCGCGGCACGCGCTCCGGGACCGCCGCCGCTTCTGCGGGCGAAATCTTCAACGTGCTTGCGCGGCGCCACCAGCGCGACGTAGATGGTGTGCGCCACCATGAAGAAAAAAGCCGCCAGATCACCGCAACCCACATCAGGCCCCACGCGATGTGCGTTGGCACCGATTGTCCCCACGGACTTGTGGCCCAGGTTATGAAGTCCATGTTGCCTCCTGCACGCCGGAGATGGAGCGCTTCACCAGGTTGCGCATCAGCGGAATCTTGTAGGCGTTAAACTGCAGCGGCTTGGCGCCTTCTACGGCCAGCTTGCCGGCCATCTCGCCGGTTTCTGCCGTCGCCGCGTTTGCCGCGCACCGCGTCTTCAACATTTTTGAGCCGCATGGGCCGCGGCGAAACCGCATTCACCGCGATGCGAATCTGGTCGATGTTGTTGCCGCTCAACTTCATCGCCGAAGCCACGTTCATCAGCGGGAAATCCCACACGTTGCGGTCGCGCACCTTTTCGAAATAAAACCGCGCGCCGGCAAAAGTGGAGGGAATGCGAATGGCCGTCAGCAGGTCGCCCGGCTTCAGCACATTGATGTGGGTGATGTCGTCGGTGGGGCCGATGTAAAAGTCCTCCGCATCGATGACGCGCTCGCCCTTCGCGCCCTGCACCACAAATTTCGCATCCAGCGCGATCAGCGCGGGAACCGAATCCGACGGATGCACGGCGATGCAGCGGTCGCCGCCGAAGATGGCATGCTCGCGATTGCGGCCCACCGGCGTGTCGGCATAGCAAACGTTTCCGCCCGCGCGATAGCACGGCCAGCCGCCGCGATAATACCAGCAGCGCACGTCCTGCGATACATTGCCGCCCAGCGTGCCCTGGTTGCGAATCTGCGGCGAGGCAACCAGGGAAACCGCTTCGGCCAGCACGCCGTAGTTCTTCTTGATCTCCGCATGATTGGCGATTTCGGTGAGCGTGGTCATGGCGCCGATTTCAACTCCATCACTGGTTACGCGCACCCCGCGCAGCTCGTCGATGCCGCTCAGATCCACCAGCACCTGGGGCTTCTTGATGCGGTCCTTGAGCCAGTCAAAGCTGTCCATGCCGCCGGCCATCACCCAGGCCTGTTCGCCATTCTGCTCCAGCAGTCTCTGCGCATCGGCCGCCGAGTTGGGCTGCAGCAGATCGAAGGCGGGCATTACATCTCGAATTACCGCCATGGCTCTCTCCGTTTCGCATCCACGCGAGGGATGCGGGCCGTTTAAATATGCGCCAGCAAGGGATTTTGCATCGGACGCCCGGCTTCATAAGACGTCAGAATCGTGTCGGCGTTCACCGGCGCGCGCTGGAAGATGTTGTCGCCCAGCGCGTCGGAAAGCGCATTGAGAATCGCGGCACAACCGCCGCCCACCGGCGGCTCGCCGCAGCCTCGCGCGCCCACCGGCGTTTCCGGATCGGGGATATTGAGCGCGTTCCACTTCATATCGATCGGCACATCCAGAATGGTTGGCGGCCGGTTCTGGTAGAAGCGCTTGGCCACCGTAAATCCATACTGCGGATCGATGACCCACTTCTGACCGATGGCGTGGGCAATGCCCAAGGTCGACCGCCCCAGGACCTGCCCGCCCAGCGCAGCCGGGTGAATCACAGTGCCCACATCGGCATAAGCCAGGTAATCGACAATGTGGTATTTGCCGGTTTCCACGTCGGCCTCCACCTCGGCAAAGCAGGCCAGGTAGGAGTACGAATCGCCGTCATGGGGGAATTTGTCGCGCGCCGAAGCGATCAGGCCCTGGCCGGCCAGCGCCGCCACCGAGTTCTTGGTCGCCTTGTTGACCTCGGGGTTCACGTCGTGCCCGTCGTAGATGCCGCCCAGCTTGATCGGCGTGTTGCGCCGCCTCTGCGAAGCTCAAGCCCGCGCCGCCGCCTTTGCGGGAGACGCGCAGGTTGGCGACAACATAATCGTCCGGCTGGCCGCCAAGTTTTTTGGCCGCAACCTCTTTGAGTCTCTGCACGCACTCCAGCCCCACCGCGTGCCCGGCGCGCGTCATCGCGTGGATAGTCTGGCTGCCGCCCGAGGCGCAGGTGAAAGGAAGATGCTTGGAGGTATCGCCCCACACGATATCGACAGCGTTCCAGGGCACGTTCAGAACCTCGGCGGCTGCGCGATGCACGTCGATCACCGCTTCAGTGCCCAGATTGCCGATGCCGGACTGAATCTGCACCCGCCCCTCCGGCGTGATAATGATCAGCCCATCGAAGCCGGTGCTGCCGCCGTGGTACGTGGTGATGGCCACGCCCACACCGCGTCGCTTGGTGCCGATTTGTTTTGGCTGGCGCGCCACGCGCTCGTTCCACTTGAACTGCTCGGCGCCCAGGTCCAGCGCCTGCTTCAGGAAGCAGCTTGTCACGAAGCCGCGTTTGCCCTCTGCATTGGGCGGACCGAATTGCGCCTTGCCTTCCGGGGAGTTGACGCGCCGCAGCGCCACCTGGTCCACGCCCAGCTTGCGCGCTGCCTTGGCCAGAATCGGCTCCATGATGGCAATCGCCTGCATGCCGCCCGGTGCGCTCTGGGCGCTGCGCGGCGGAGTGTTCGTCGCCACCGTGACATTGCGCCAGCGCATGGCCGGCGGCTGATACAGCAGCGAAGCGATTTGCCCGCAGGCGCCGCCGTCTCCGCTCGACCCGTAGGAACCGGCATCGGAGACCAGGAACATGTCCAACGCGGTGATGCGGCCGTCCTTGGCGAAACCTACCTTGGTGCGGGCGCGGATGCCGGGCCGGGCGCGGCCGATGAAATGCTCTTCTTCGCGGCTGATGCGCATCATCACCGGCGCATTGAGCTTTTTTGAAAGCAGAGCCGGAATCACCAGCGTCAGCGCCCCGGTAATTTTGCTGCCGAAACCGCCGCCCGTGTATTCGCTGATGAAGACAATCTTGTCCTCATCCATGTGCATCCAGCGCGCGATGGCAGCGACTGTTTGAAACGTGCTTTGCGTTCCTGTGCAGAGGAAGAGCTTGCCATTCTCCCAGCGCGCCATGGTCGTCCGCGTCTCCAGGCATTGGTGACTTACGTCGGGAGTCAGGAAGGTCTCTTCAAGCACCAGAGCCGCGTTTTTGAAGCCCGCGTCCACATCGCCGTACGACCATTCGTCGGGCGCGGACCCATGGGCAGCTTGCCTTCTTTTTCCGCGGCGAAATCATCATCCGTCCATTTCAGCGTGGTGAGCTGGGTCGGCTGGTGCGGCTTTTCGACCCATACGTTGCCGTCTTCGCGCGCATTGGAGCTGCCGGGGCGCAGGCTCTCCAGCGGGTCGACCGCAAAAGGCAGCGGCTCCATTTCAATTTCGATTTGCTCGATGGCTTCCGCGCAGGTCAGCTCGTCCACGGCAGCGACCGCCAGAATGGGCTCGCCCTGGTACATCGGCTCGTCCGTGAGCGCCAGCTCGCCCCACTTGTCGGCCTTGATCCGGGTCCCATTGTCGTTGATGTAGTCGGCGTGGCCGGGAACTTCGTCCGGGGTGAGAATGCCCCGCACGCCCGGCATGCGCCAGCGCCTTTTCAGCGTTGATGCTCTTGACCCGCGCGTGCGGCATGGGGCTCAGCACCAGCCGGCAGAAGAGCATTCCCTCGGCGCGAAAATCCTCGGCGTACTTGGAACGGCCCGGTCACCTTGGCCACCATGTCGTTGGTCGAGTAGTCTTTGCCAATCAGCTTGTAACCCGTGCCAAATGGGCGAGGCTTTTCGCTTTCCGCGCTTGGCGGCTCCGGTGGGATCCAGTTCAGGTCCAGGCATATTCAGGCTCCTCCTTATCCATCCCGCAAACTAAGACCTGTTTGCGCGGGCCCCGGTTCTCATGTACTCGGCGCCGTGCATCATCGAGTCGAGAATCTTGTTGTAGTCCTGGCACCGGCACAGATTGCCGGAGATGCCGTGAGCCAGCTCAGCCCGCGTGGGATTGGGATTCTGCTTCAGAAAGCCGACCGCGGACATGACGAAGCCCGACATGCAGAACGCGCACTGGAATCCCTGGTCGATCCACCACCGCCTGCTGCACCGGGTGCAACTTGCCGTCCGCCGCTGCCAGCCCTTCGATGGTGGTCACCTTCTTGTCGCGCACCGTGTGCGTGAGCACCGAGCAGCTATAGTGCGGCACATCGTCCAGCAGCACCGTGCAGGCGCCGCACTCGGCGCGATCGCAGCCCAGCTTGGTGCCGGTCAGGCCCAGCTTGTAGCGCAGCGTCCAGGCCAGCGTCTCCTGCTTCATCGCGTCCACGCGCCGCGGCTTGCCGTTCACATTGATGGTGATCAGCCGCTCGCCCGAACCGGCTGTCGACATGCGCCCGTGCGCGGGCGCAAGAAACCGGTAGCTGGCCGCGCTCACCGCTGCGCCGCCTGCGATCACGCCCAGAATGAATTTCCGCCTGGTGATGGTTCTGGCGCGGCCGTCGTTTTGCTTGGGATCGCTCGTCTCCGACATGGCCCATCCTCCGGATTGGCTATGGTTGCACGCTGGTTTGCATCGACTATAGGGTCATCGCGGCGAATCGACAAGAATCAGCCGATAAAAACGCAATCGGGAAGGCAAGCATCGCTTTACGGGGCTACGACGCATTGCTGCCGCTATGGTAATACCGTCAACCGGCTTTGGGAAGAGTTCGCGTCTCAGCCGCCGGCTACGATCATTTCTCGAGGACTGAATTTGGGGAGAAACCGTCTCAAAAGATGGGATATGGATATCGCTATCGGGTACTCTCGCCCTGCCGCTCGATCGATGCCCGCCCGGGACGCGCAGATCAGCCCTTTTTGCCCCTGCGATATTGGCCGCGCCATGAGGGAAGCACCTGAATGTCGTCAAGGGTATCGCCACGCTCCAGGCGCCCGGAGGTTCCTGTCGCCTGGCTCTCCCACACATCGGGTCTGATCCGCGGCGCGGCAATAGGCTGCGGAGGAAGGACTTCGGGCACGGCCATCACGCGCAGAGTCTCGCGCTCCGGTCGTGCCAACTCCTGGGGATTGGAATGGGCTCGGGAACGGGTGCAGGCACGGGCGAAAACTCGGCCGCACGCACAAACGCCGGCACGGACGGTTCGGACTCGAACGGTCGCGATACAAACGAAAGGGGGTCAGACGCCGCCGGTTCAAGCCGCTGAGGCGCAGCCGGTTGCGGCCCGGGGGAAGGAGTGCGCCCCGGCTCGAATTGCGCCGGCTCAGGCTGCTGCGGCTGGTGTGCCGACGGCATTTGCTGCTGGGCGATGCGTTCCTGTTCCTCCTGCTGCCGTCTCGTCATGCGACCCGAACCCGTCCCAAACAGCTTGCCGCGCAGACCGCTGATCCGCGAACCACCAGGACGAAGAGATGGGCCGGAAACCGGACCGGCGACCCGCACACCAGGGGCCGGGATCGAATCTTTCGCGGGCGTAGCGAGGGGAGTCTCGCTCAACCACCAGGGCGCATCCCGGCCCGCAACCGGCACAGTTGGTGCCGGCGCGGCTGATTCCTGCGCGATTGGTTCCGGCGCGGTTGGTTCCTGCGCACTTGGTTCCTTTCTGACGGGCGCGATCGCGGCATTGGCCGACGGAGGCTCAACTGCGATGTGGCCCTGGGACACAAACTGGGGAGCTACTGGTTCTGCCTGGTGCGCTGGCTCAATCTGCTCTGGCGCAATGCGTTGCATGGCCGCCCGTTCGGCGGCTGCCCGATCGGCTGCTTCCCGCTCAGCCAGAAGACGCTCCATTGCTGCCTGCTCGGCGGCAACCCGGCCTGCCTCCATTTGCCTGGCGCGAAGATACTCCACCCGGCGCTGGTCCTCCGCTTCTCGTTCCGCCAGCAACTGCACCGTCCTCAGCGGCGCCGCGACGGGCTGTACTAAAGTCTCGGCCTCCGGCTGGGCAGTCTCGGCCTCCGGCTGGGCAGTTTCGGCCTTCGGGCGGGCAGTCTCGGCCTTCGGGTGGACCGGCGGCGCAACGGGCCGCGCAGGCTCAACCGGCGCCTGCTGATAAGAAGCCTGCACCGGACGCGCCACCACAGGCTGCCGGTGCACAACTGCCTGAGGGGTCTCCTGCGCAACAGATACTGCCGGAGTTTCCTCTGCAAAATGGTGGGGGCGCGGCGCCGGCCATTGATCGGCCCGGCCCTGCAGGCGGATATGCGACTCCATACCGCGCATGGAGTTCCGGAAAGTCGTGTCTGCCTTGGCCAGACCTACGCGGTTCAGCACCACGCCCATGGTCGAAACGTTCAGACGCTGCAAGGAATCGACCGTGGCGCGCAGTTCAGCGTGGGTGGTTTTGCCCGACTCCACCACCACGATGGCGCAATCCACAAACCGTGCCAGGTACTCTGTTTCCGCGGAGATCAACAGGGGGGCCGTATCCGCCAGCACCAGGCTCTCGTCTTGCGTTCCCGATTCTTCAGTAACCCGCCGCAACAGCGCCAGCGAGCGCGTTCCACGCTCGGAACTCAGGGTTCCCGACTTATCTGTAGCTTCCTCGACGGGCTGGGCGTTGGCACGCGAAGCCGCCTGCGCGGTTCCGGTGGCCACGGTTCCCGTAGCATTGACCAGCACGGTCGGCCGGCCCATCGAAGCCAGCATGTCTCTCACCCGCGTCACAATGGTCGACACGCCCGCGCCGGCGCCGGTTCCGGTAAAGATGCAGGTGCGCAGGCTGCCTTGTTTGCGGGCGTGCTCAATGGCCGTCGAAAGCCGCAGAATGTGTTCTTCAAAAACCGCTTCCGGGACTTCGTCGAAATCCGGCAGCGCGGCCATCGGCGCAAAGCCCAGCAGGTGCTCCATGTCGGAAGCAATGTAGACCCTCTGGTCAAGGTGATTGGCCAGGAGCGCCGCCAACAGCCCCAGCAGGATGCCGCCCAGCGCCAGGGGCACAGACCTGCGCAGGATGCCGCTGAAACTGGGGTGTAGCGGGGGCACCGCGGCCACCGAGAGATGCACCGCGCCGGGAACACTGTCCTGAAGCATGATGTCGTGGAGTTCCTCGTCCACGGCGGCGTAGCGCGTGCGCAGGCGCACGATATCCGTTGCCAGGTCGTTGGCGCGCTGCAGCTTGGGCGTGGCGCTGGCCGCAGTGGCTGCCAATTGCCGCAACTGCCCGTTCAACTGCGCTTCAACGCCGGAGGTCCGCTCCAGGTCAGTGCGCAGCCGCTCCTGAATGGTGGCTGCGGCCTTGGCGCGCAAGTCCTTCATCATTGCATCAAGCGATGTGTTGATCTTGTTCAGCTCTTCTGAATCCAGCTTGTACTCGGGATTGTTGGGCGTCAGGTTCGCCATCTGCGTAATCAGCGTGGCGCGCCGCTGGTTGAGCGAGGTCTTCATGCTGGTCAGGCCCGGGTCGCTGGCCACCAGCTGGTCTGCCTCGGCATCGAGGGCTGCCGACGATGTCCCGCTGCCCATGGCGGCAAACCGCGCCTCGGCCTCGTCGTGATCGGTACGGGCCTTGATGAGTTCTTCGCGGGTGGCTCCAATGGCGTTATCAATCAGGTCGGGAGCCTCAGTGCCCACCGCCGCCATGCCCAGCTGTTGGTTCAGCGCATTCTGTTCGCTGAGGTCGGCGTTGAGCTGATTCTGCACGCGGTCGCGCTCGGCTTGCAGAATGGCCAGCCGCTCGGAATCGCCGGCATTGGCCTCGTGCGCGGCCTTTTCCACAATGCTGTTGGCTACGGCATTGGCAATATCCGCGGCCATCTGGGCGCTCCGGGCGTGAGCCGTAATCGAGACCTGATAGCTCGAGCCCAGCCGTTCCACCTTGAGCACGCCGCCCAGCCGCTCGGCCGCAGCCTGATCGCTCTCGCCCGCGCGCTGCCACGAACCTGCCGGCAGCTTGTCCATGGCGTTCACCAGCACCTCGGGATTGGACGCAAGCTGCACCTGCTGCTCGATGAACGAGTCGTAGGAATTGGAATCGTAGGGCCAGCGCTGCGCATTATTGCCGGCGTCCATGATCTTGGCCGAGGTGGGCTGAATATAGATCTGGCTCTCCGCCGTATAGCGTGGCCAGGTGAGCGCTGTGTACGCCACCGCCAGTACCATCCCGGCAATCGCAAATCCCAGCGCCAGCGTGCGGTGCAGTTCGAGTGCGCGCCGAATATCCAGCCGGAAATAGGGTTGTTCCAGGCCGGCGGCCTGAGTGGCCTGATGCGCAGGCCCGCCCAGGCTCTCAGCCGGTGGGGCCTGCGGCAAAGCCGGCTGTCCGCTGCGCTGCAGGCTCATAGTGCGCCTGCGTACAAAGCGATGGTAGCGACGGTGACCAGGGGATTAAGCCTCTCAAGAAAATAGGTGGCGTGATAGAAGCCGCTCTGCGGCACGTAAACAATGTCGCCGGGATTGAGATGTATCTCGCTCGATTTGGCCGGATTCATCACATCGGCAAAGGTCAGGATCTGCTTGGTGCCGGTGGAGGGGTCCACAATCTCCACGCGCGGTTTGTTGCCGGCCCCCTCGGTAAATCCTCCGGCGGAAGCCACCAGGCTGGCCAGTGTGGCGTTGTAGGCCAGCGGAATGGCGCCCGGATTCTTCACCTGGCCCAACACCGATACGAACCGCTCGGCGTTGCTGGGGACATAAATTACGTCGTCGCGGCGCAGGCGCAGGTCGGCCAGCGCGTTCCCGGTTTCCACCAGCTTTCTCAACTCCACCCAAATCACCTGGTCGTTGCCCCGGTAGATTGCGCAGCGCTCGGGAATCATGTCGGCCTGCGTCGATGGCCCTCCGCCGGTACGATCAGGGCCTGCCTGAACGCCGCCGCGGGCCAGCGCTTCGAGCAACGTGGGTGTCCCATCGAAAGAGATGGTCCCCGGATGATCGACCGCGCCCAGCAGCACCACGCGATTGGCCGTGTACAGCGTGACGGTTACGGTGACCACCAGGTTGGAGTAGTAGGGCGCCAGCGCGGTTTCAATCGCCTGGGCTGACTGCTGACGGGTCAGCCCGTCCAGCAGAATGTCGCCGGCCAGCGGCAGCGTAATGCGCCCGTCCGGCCCCACAATAAGCTTGGCCAGCAGATCGGGTCTGCCGGCAAAATCAACCGTGATGCCATCGCCTTTGCCCAGCCGGTACTCTTCATCCGACGACGGCTCAAAGTTGCGCAAGGTCTCTTCCGGGTTGGGCTTAAGCGCCGGCTGCCCATTCGCCTGGGATTTTTGCCGGGACTGAATCTGCGACTCGATTTGCGCCTGAATTTGCGTCTGGATTTGAACTTGTGCCGGAGTCAGGTTGGGCGCCTGATTTTGACTCCCGCCCGAGGACTGATCCTGCGCCGGATCCTGCGTCCGGTCTTGCGCCTGGGTTTGGGCCTGCGGCACAGCCGGCAAAGGCAATGGCTCCTGACCCGCCACGCACCCCGCCCCACAGAGGCAGAGCACGAGAGACGCTATGCCACTCCGATAAATCATGCCCTTGCCCCCCGGCTGCAGGCGGTGCTGCACACAGGCCGTATTGGTTCGTGGATCGGCGCTGGAGATCCTTTCCCGGCTCATCCAGACCGACTTTCTCGAAACTTTCGCTCCTGCCAGCATAGGCAATTGAGCCGCAAGACTGAATAGCACGAAGTGGGTGAACGTCGACTCCCTCATGGGTAACCAATTGTCGAAACTAATACGTACACCACCGGCAGACTCTCCCCCCCGGAGGCCCCGGAGGGCCAATTTCCGCCTCTCATGTTCCCATCTTCCTCCAATTTTGTGCTTTGGTTTGCGGAAATTCCGCTCCCTCTGTCAGTATGGTGAGGATTTAAGGAGCGACTTGTTCGATGCGTCCTAATTCCAGGCTAATGAAAGCGACTCTCACCGGAGCTCTTGGCGGGCTTCTGTATGGCTTCGACACGGTTGTCATTTCGGGCATGATCGATCCGGTAGTGCGGCTCTACCGGTTGAGCCCGCGCGCCATGGGTTTGACCGTCGCCGCCTCGCCGGTGGGCACCATTATTGGCTGTTTCGCAGCCGGAGTGATCGGGCAGCGGCTGGGCGCTCGCGCCGCGCTGCGCCTGGCTGCCGGACTTTATCTGCTGGCGGCGCTGGGAGCCGCGTTCTCGGTAAGCTGGCCCATGCTCCTGGCGGCCCGCTTTGCCGGCGGCCTGGCCATCGGCGCCGCGTCGGTGCTGGGGCCGGTCTATATTGCCGAGCTGGCGCCCGCCGCGCTGCGCGGACGGCTGGTTGGATCGTTCCAGATCAACGTCGTTTCGGGAATCCTGGTCGGCTACATCTCCAACTACCTCGTCCGCCTGGCCCATGCCGGCAGCTTGTTTGGATCAGAAGACTGGCGGGTGATGGCCGCGGTCGGCATTCTGCCTGCCTTCATCTTCCTGGCCCTGCTCTTTGGGATTCCCCGTTCGCCGCGCTGGCTGGTGGCGCGTGGACGCTCCGATGAAGCACTGGCCGTGCTGAGCCAGGTCGGCTCTCCCGATGCCAGGGCGCAGCTCGCCGAGATCCAGTCCGCGCTGAGCGCGGAACACGCCTCCGTGCACGAGCCGGTCTTCCGCTGGAAGTACCGTTACCCGCTCTTCCTGGCCATCACCATCGGAGCCTTTAACCAGCTCACCGGCATCAACGCCATCCTCAGTTACATGCACACCATCTTCACGGCCGCCGGCTTCAGCCAGCTTTCGAGCGACCAGCAAGCCATCGCCATTGGCGCCACCAACCTGATCTTCACGCTGGTCGGCATGTCGCTCATTGACCGTTTCGGCCGCAAGAGCCTGCTGGTGGTGGGCGCCATCGGCACCGCGGCCTGCCTCTCCGGCGTGGCCTGGGTCTTTGCCACCAACAGCCATCAATCGGCGCTGCTGGGATTGCTGGTGGCCTTCATCGCCTTCTTCGCGCTCTCCCAGGGTCTGGTGGTCTTTGTCTACATCGGCGAAGTCTTTCCCAACTCGGTCCGCTCCAAGGGACAGGGGGTGGGCAATGCCAGTCTCTCGGCCATCAACACCGCGATCCTGTTCGCATTCCCGGTGCTGGCCCACGCCTTCAGCCCCCAGACGCCCTTTATCTTTTTCGCCGCTGCAACCGTGGTCCAGCTGATCGTGGTGAGCCTGTTCTATCCGGAAACCAAGGGCCGCACGCTCGAAGAGTTGCAGAAGAAGCTGATAAAGGTAGAGGTTTAAAAAGCAGGGGATAAGGGGGCGGATGGAGCATTCATCATGTGGTGCGAGAGCCGGTGGTTGGCTGCCGCATAGCCTAGACTGATCTGTATGTGTCGGGGCTTTTATCTGGCGGCGATGATGGTGTTGGCGGTGGGCGTGGCGGGGGCGCAGTGGCGCTTGGAGGATTCCCACACCACCGCGGATTTGCGCGGGATCGATAATGTGGGCGGCGGCGTGGCCTGGGCTGCGGGGACGAGTGGAACCGTTCTGCGCACCGAGGACGGCGGGCATCTGTGGCAGCCGTGCAGCGTGCCGCCGGACGGCGGGAATCTCGACTTTCGCGGCATCCAGGCGTTCGATGCCAATACGGCCATTGTCATGTCCTCGGGCAAGGGCGAGCTTTCGCGGATCTATAAGACTACGGATGGCTGCGCGACCTGGAAGCTGGTGTTTACCGATCCCGCTCCGGATGGGTTTTGGGATGCGATGGTGATGGCGGACCGTCAGACCGGAACGTTGATCGGCGATGCGGTGCGTGGGCACAGCAAAGCGGAGGGCGCAGGAGACCGCGATAGCGCTTTTGTTTTCCCCACCTACCATACGGTTGACGGAGGGGAAACCTGGAGCCGGGACGACGGAGGCATGCTTTCGGCCAGCGTCGGTCAAGGCGGTCAACCCGTGGAATCGATCTTCGCAGCCAGTAACTCGTCCTTCCTGCTCGAACATGACATGATGCTCTTCCTGACCGGAGGCACAAGCAATGGCCTTCACTATCTGCAGTACCTCGTGGGCGGCACATCTGCTGCCTGCAAGGAGTCCTGCAAGATCATGAGCCAGACCGGCTCGGAGCTGGCCGCAGGCGACGACGCCGGTGGATTTTCACTGGCAGCCAATTACCGTCTCGATGCGGAGGAGAGACCGATGACCTCCCGCATTTTGGTCGCTGTCGGCGGGGATTTCAGCAAGCCGGACAGCAGCTCCGGCACGGCATCGGTTTGCCGCCCCAAGTTAGCAGGGGGGCTGACCCAGTTCACCTGTGAAGCGGCTCAGACGCTGCCTCATGGTTATCGCTCCGCCGTGGCTTATGATGCCGCGAGAAGGACGTGGATCACCGTCGGTCCCAACGGCACCGACATCTCCACCGACGACGGGCGCAACTGGCGGCCGGTGCATCCTGATGGCGCGCTACGTGAAGGGGCAGATGCGGACCGCGATTGGAATGCGCTTTCGCTGCCGTTCGTGGTGGGTCCGCGTGGCCGGATCGGGAAGCTGGACCCGGCGGCTTTGGCGAGGGGCGACAGGTAGAAGTTTGTGGTTTCCCGGATCTCAGAATCGAGACTCGGGGCATCCTGAACGTAACGCCGGTCTCGCGACCGTGCATGCCTGCTTTCGGCAGTAAGGCCAATCTTGACACCACCGCTCGTAGCAGCCGTTCGTTGCTTCTAATCCAGAAACCACTTCCATTGTTCTTCGGTAAGCGGAACCACGGAGAGGCGTCCGATCTTGAGCAGTGGGGAGTTGGCGAAGAGCTTCTCCTCCTTGATCTGCGGCAGCCCCTTCGGAGTCTTGAGCCGTTTGCCTGCTTTTACCCGAACAACAGGTACCTTGGGGTCGCTGGGGTCCACCCTCGTCACCGTCCCCGTCCCCACGGAGGTGCGCTCGTCGCCGGTGTGGTAGAAAATCCACTTTGTTCCGGCCTTCATCTCGCGCAGGTACTTCACCGCCTGGGGATTGGTAACTCCGTCCCAAACGGTCTCCTTGTCGCGCAGGAAATCGTCGAAGCTGTAGACGCTGGGCTCGGACTTGAAGAGAAAATACATGGGCATGGGTCAGCCTCCAATGGGCCCGGAGTCAGGGCCCAAGTGTCAGGTTTCAGCATAGCGGCTCGGGGGCGGGCAGAATCGATGCGCCGGCACTTGGAACGTTTCCCGCTGCATTTACAATGAACTCAATATGATCCGCTTTTCAACGGCCGGCGAATCTCATGGCGAGGCGCTTATCGCGCTCATCTCCGGGCTGCCCGCCGGCGTGCCTGTCGATCTGGAATTTATCAACCGCGAGCTGTGGCGGCGTCAGCAGGGCTACGGCCGCGGCGGCCGCATGAAGATCGAGACCGATAAGGCTCACGTGCTCTCCGGCATCCGCCACGGCAAAACCATCGGCTCGCCCATCGCCATTGAAATTGTGAATCGCGACTGGAAGAACTGGGAAGAGAAGCTGCCGGTTGCGGCTGGCGATCCGGCCAAGCACCAGGCCGTAGCTTCGCCGCGCCCCGGCCACGCCGACCTGGCCGGCGCGCTCAAATACAACTTCCCCGATGCCCGCTATGTGCTGGAGCGGGCATCGGCGCGCGAGTCGACCTCCCGCGTGGCTGCGGGCGCTATCGCCAAGCTGATGCTGCGGGCGCTGGGCATCGAGATCCTCAGCCACGTTATCCGCGTGGGCCGCGTAGAGATGGAGCGCACCGCCCAGTGGGATGAGATCGTGGCCGTGGCGGCCAAGGAAGAAGTGATGCTGGCCTGCGTCGATGCAGCCACCGAAGCGAGCATGAAAGAAGAGGTGGAACATGCTTCGCGCACCGGCGACACCGTCAACGGCGTCTTTGAAGTGGTGGCGCACAACGTGCCCGCGGGCCTGGGCACCTACGCCAACTGGGATGAGCGGCTCGATGGACTGCTGGCCTGGAGTGTGATGAGCCTGCAGGCGGTAAAGGCCGTCGAGATCGGCCGCGGCGTCACGGCAGCCGAATCGTTCGGCTCCCAGGTGCACGACCCCATCCACTACGCCGAGCAGGAAATCGGCAAGCCCACCCGCTTTACGCGCCCGCATAACAATGCGGGAGGCATCGAGGGCGGGGTTTCCAATGGCGAGGACGTGGTGGTGCGCGGCTACTTGAAGCCCATTTCCACCTTGCGCCGCCCGCTCGAATCGGTCCGCTTCGACACCCGCGAGAAGACCGCGGCAAGTTACGAGCGCAGCGACATTTGCGTGGTACCCGCAGCGGGAGTGGCGGCAGAAGCCATGGTGGCCATTACCCTGGCAGGGCTGGCGCAGCAGAAGTTCGGCGGCGACTCGCTTACCGAGATGAAACGAAACTTCGATGGATACATCGAACAGATACGGAAGTTCTAGCGGAGCCAGCGGGTGGGGAACGGATGTCAGCCTGAGAGTTAGCAGATGATCTTGAAGATTGTGAAATATCCCGAGCCGGTGCTGCAGCAAAAGGGCGACCCGGTTACCGAGTTCAACGACGAGTTGCGCAAGTTTGTGGCCGACCTGTTCGAAACCATGTACGCCTCGCAAGGCATCGGCCTGGCGGCCCAGCAGGTGGGCGTGGCCAAACGGGTCACCGTCATTGACCTGAGCCAGGGCAAGGACCCGGAGCAGAAGCTGGTGCTCATCAATCCCGAAATTCTTCTCCGCGAAGGCCGCCAGTACGAAGAAGAAGGCTGCCTGAGTTTTCCCGAAATCCGCGAGAAAGTGGTGCGCGCCGAGAAGGTGCGCGTGCGCGCGCAGGATGAGCACGGCAAGTGGTTCGAGATGGATGGCGAGGAGCTGCTGTCGCGCGCCTTTCAGCACGAAATCGACCATCTCGACGGTGTCCTTTTCATCTTCCGCATGAGCCCGCTGAAGCGCAGCCTCACGCTGCGCAAGATTCGCAAATTGCAGAACGAAGGCACCTGGTAGCGCAGCCAAGCAGCCCACGCTTGCGGGTGCCCCATCCTTTTCGCGGCTGTATCGTGAAAAGGGTGGGAGATCACCACACCCATCCAGCATCCTGTACGGGGGCCTCATGAAACTCGTCTTCTGCGGAACCCCGCACTTCGCCGTGCCCACGCTGGAAGCGCTGCTCGGCGCCGGGCACGATATCGCGCTGGTGGTTTCGCAGCCCGACCGCCCCGTAGGCCGCCAGCAGCAGCTCACCGCTCCGCCGGTGAAGCAAACGGCGCTGGCTGCCGGCCTGGCGGTCGCGCAGCCGGAAAAAATCCGCAATAACGCAGAATTTCGCGCGCAGCTTGAGTCCATTCAGCCCGACGCCATCGTGGTCGTCGCGTACGGCCGCATGATTCCTCCCTGGATGCTCAAGCTGCCGCGCCTCGGCTGCATCAATCTTCATGCTTCCCTGCTGCCCAAATATCGTGGCGCCGCGCCCATTCAGTGGACGATGGCCAACGGCGATGCATTCACCGGCAACACCACCATGCTGCTTGAAGAGGGACTGGACACCGGGCCCATCCTGCTGCAGCAGACGCGAGAGATCGCACCGGCCGAGACGGCCGTCGAGTTGTTTGACGATCTGGCGCATTCCGGTGCGCCGCTGGTTGTGCAGACGCTGGCCGGCCTCGCTGACCACAGCATTCAGCCGCAGGCGCAGAATCACGACTTTGCCAGCTTCGCGCCCCTGCTTACCAGAGACGATGGCCGCATGGATCTCGCTTCCCGCGCGGCGCACGAGATCTACAACCGCTGGCGCGGATTTCAGCCATGGCCCGGAGCCTTTACCGCCCTCGAAGGAAAAAAATTGATCGTGCATCGCATGGCCCCGGCCACAGAGCCCTCGGCGGCGGGCGATACGGTCGCTGAACCGGGCCAAATCTGCGTAGAGGGCCAACGGATGTTTGTCGCCTGCGCCGGCAACACGTGGCTGGAACTGCTGGAAGTGCAGCTTGAGGGCAAGAAGCGCATCTCCGCTGCGGAATTTCTGCACGGCGCCAATTTCGGCCCGGGCATGGCTGCGCATGCGCGGCTGGCATGACGGCCGTGGCTAAGGTTTCTCCCGCGCGCAAAGCAGCTTTCAAGATACTGCTCGCCGTCGAGCGTGGCGATGCGCATTCCGACGATTTGCTGCGTACGAAAGCAGTCAACGCCCTCTCCATAGCGGATCGCAATTTGGCCACGGCGCTGGTTCTGGGCATCCTGCGCTGGCAAATTCGACTGGACCAGCAGATCAGGCCGTTGCTCAAGCGACCCAACGCCAAACTGGATCCTGAAATTCAAATTGCGCTGCGCCTGGGCGCGTTTCAACTGCTGCATCTCGATCGCATTCCCGCGCACGCCGCGATCGATGAAAGCGTGGAACTGGCCAAGCAGGCCGGGCATCGCTTCGCGGCCGGCATGGTCAATGCGGTTCTGCGCAACATGGCACGCGCCGGGCCTGAACCGGGTGTCGACCACGCCCACGACGCACAGGCCTACCCGGCGTGGATGGTCGAGCGTTGGGAGCACATCTACGGCGCCGACGCCGCATGCGCGATCTGCGCGCATGGCCAGACCCAGCCTCGATCCTCGCTGCGCATCGCAGACGCCGGGGTTGAAACCGAATTAAAGGATGCAGGAATTGAGCTTGCACCCGGCAAGCTGTTGACGATGGCGCGCACCCTGGTCGCAGGCGATGTGACCGCGGCGGCTGCTTTTCGCGAAGGCCGCGCCCGCATTCAGGACGAAGGCTCGCAGTTAGTGGGCGAGATTGCGGCCGCAGCCTTCCCCGCCAACCATCTCGACCAAAAAGTAAAAAGCATCGTAGATGCGTGCGCGGCGCCCGGAGGCAAGACGCTGATCCTCGCCGAGCGATTTCCTGAAGCGCGGATCGTTGCCTGCGAAGCCAGCCCGCAGCGGCTGGCCGCCATGCGCGAGCGGCTGCATGCGCATGCGGTCGGATCGAGTTCAAGCTGATCGATGCCGCCACGCTCGACGAAAGCAAGACCGGCGAAGATTCCGCCTTCGATCTGGCTCTGGCCGATGTGCCCTGCAGCGGCACGGGCACCCTGGGACGCAATCCCGAGATCCGTCACCGGCTGCGTTGGGAAGATCTGGGGCGGCAAGCCGAGCGGCAACGAGCGATTGCTGCGGCGCGGCCCTGCGCGCACTGCGTCCCGGCGGCCGCCTTGTCTACTCCACCTGTTCTTTGGAGCCTGAAGAAAACGAGCAGGTCATCGAGGCCGTGCTTGCGGAAACGCTGGCGTGCGGCAGGTTTCGGTCCTGGGTTGCCTCGAAGAAATGCGCCGGGCAGGAGTTCTCGCCATCTCCGCGGCAGAGCGGCTGGCTGGCTGCGTGACTCCGCAAGGCGCGCTGCGGCTGTTGCCCGACGTTTTCGGCACGGATGGATTTTTTGTCGCCGTGCTGGAACGAAGCGCGTGACACTCTGCTTGATTCGATCAGGCCGATTCGTCTTCTAACTTCAGGTCCGCATAGTCTCGTCCCACCATCCCGCATAGCGCCTCAACCACCAGTTCGTGATCGGCGCGCTGGGGCAGGCCGGAAACCGTCACGCTGCCCACCACCCCCGCATTCTCAACCGTGATGGGAAATGCTCCACCGTCGCAGGCGTAATCGCCCACCGGCAGGCCATAGCGATCGAGCAGCGTAACGCTCTTGGCGCGCAGGCTCAGGCCTACGCCATAGGAGCTGCGATGAAAACGCGCCACCACGTTGTTCTTTCTGCGCACCCATTCGACGTTGTCCGGGGTGGTGCCCTCCAGCGCCGCGTAAAAGAGCGGCTGCCCAAAGCGGCGCACGTCGATGACCAGCTTGAGCCCGCGCTGCTGGGCCAGCCTGCGCAGCCGCGTGCCCAGCTCCCACGCCGTTTGCGCATCGAAGCGCGGCAGCCGCAGCTCGCGTTCCTGCAGCGCAATCCGCTCCACATCTTCACTCAATCCCATTAAGAAAATTCCTTCCTGCGCTTATCGCGCCGCGGCCAGACGCACCATCGTAGTCTGATCCACGCGCGCGCCGGCAACGGGCGATTGCGCGATCACCGCTCCAGGTTTGACGGGCGGCGCCGGCGCTGCGTTGCCACTGCCAACCGGCGCTATGGGCACGTCAATGTAGTCGACGGGGGCAGCCTTAATGCCCACCTTTTGGAGAGCCGCAGTCGCGCTTGTCGCCAGCCACCCTTTCAAGTCGGGCATCACGTAGCCGTCGGGCGCCTGGTCATCTGGGCGCGGCCAGCAGCAGGGTTACGCTAGGCTGGGCAATATCCAGCGCGTGGGCCGGCGGATCCTGTGCCAGCACCGTTCCCTCCTGCGCTGCGCCGTCGGGCAGATGCGCGGGCGTACCCACATCCAGACCCGCACGGCGCAGCTCCAAATCGGCAATGCGCTCGTCGGCGCCAACCGTGTTGGGCACATCCACCTGCTGCGGGCCCAGGCTTTCGGCCACGCGTACCTGCCACTCGCGCCGCACCACCGTGCCCGGCGCCGGCGACTGCGTAAGAATGTGTCCCGCGGCCACATCGCCGGAGTAGTAGCGGTTGTCCACGTCCAGATTGAGGCCCAGCCCGGCGGTTTCGCTGCGCGCCTGGGCAATCGTCATCCCTTTCAGCGCGGGCACCTCCACCTCCGCGCCGTGAATGGCAAAGTGCATGGTGGCAATCGCCGAGAGCAGGGCCACCGCCAGCAGCAGCACCAGCAGCGATGCGACGCGAAAGAAATTGGCAATGGCATTTTTCAATTTTTTCCTGGTCTTTTTCCTGATCCGGGACGAGAGTTGCGGTTCATCGAAGATTGTCCGTCTCCGGCTCCGGGTGAATGGTTACGCGCTGCTACTTCCGGGCAAATCAGCTTGAACCGGTCTTCGAGCGCGGTCATGATGGTGTGCACGCGCTGCAGCTTCATGTCGTCGGGCAGAGTGCAGTGGCAGCTAAGGTCAACATGCTCGCCGGTCCGGCTTACCGTAATCTGATGCACGTCCGCGATCTCCGGGAACTCTCCGGCTGCCGCGCGCAGGCACTGCTCGATTCTGCGGTCTGCTTCGAGCAGCTCTTCCGGCTGCTCGATGGTCGCGGGCTCGCTCTCAATGTGGGTCAGGATGGAGTCGATCTCCGGCGCGGCGTGCAGGATTTCCGCCTCCAGCGCGGTGACAAAATCATGCGCGGCCAGCAGCGCCAGGTTCTCGTCCAGTTCCACGTGTTGCACTACGCGCAATCGCCCGTGGTGCGACTGCACGCTGAGGTCGTGGACGGTAACGTTATTGCGCGCGGCCACGGCGCGAATGCGGTCGAAGACACTCTCCGCATGCGATTCGCGGGGCACCGTGCGGATCACGACATCGGCATGGGGCAGCGCGCGATGCACCGCCGCCGTAGCCGCCTCTACCAGTTCGCCCGTATGCTCGAAGGTCGAGCGGCGCGGCAACGCCAGCGTCAAATCGGCGAAATAGTTGGCGCCGGCGCGGCGCACCCTGCGCCTGCTCCACAGCCAGCACGCCTTGCACCCGCTCCACTTCGCGAATCAAGCGGCGCCGCGTTTCCGCCGGAATTTCGTCGGTCAACACGCTCACCGCTTCATGGCCCAGCCGGAAGGTCATGCGGAAGATCATGAGCGAAACGGCCAGGGCCGCAAACGGATCGGCGTAGCGCAGCCAGGCGATGCCGAAATGCTCGCCGGCCCACGTAAAACCAACACCCGCCAGGACCGCAATCGAGGCCCAGATGTCGGATGCGAAGTGAGAAGCGTCTGTGGCCAGGGCGGGGCTGCCGGTACGCTCGGCCACGGCGCGCAACTGCCGCGAGCGCCACAGGTCCACGACCACTGAAACCAGAAGCACGGCAACCGGCCACGCAGAGTGGTGCAGCTCCACGCCACGCCCAAAGATGCGCCGTAGAGCCTCAAAGATAATCCAGGCGCAGGAAACGCCCATCAGTCCGGCTTCGGTAAAGGCGGACAGATTTTCGACTTTGCCGTGGCCGTAAGTGTGGCCCTCGTCGGCGGGCTTGTCGCTCACCTGGACGGAGTAAAACGTGAGCGCGGCGCCGGCCAGGTCGAGGCCGGAGTGAGCCGCATCGGACAGCACGCCCAGCGAGCCGGACAACACACCCGCGGCCAGCTTGAGCAGCGTCATCACTCCCGCCGCCAGCATGGAGTTGCGCGCCACGCGGCGCTTTTCGATCGCCACATCGGGCCCGTGCGACGCCGTGCCCCCCGGATCGGGTGGCACGGCAAGAGACGCGCTGGAAGGCACTGCCATTTTGTTCCTAGGGTACTCCATTCGGCGTCGCGAAATTACCTTGGCTACAGCGGCCGCACGGCCGTGTAAAGCCCGGCAATGCCGAAGGTGTAAGGCTGCCACGCACACTCGCCCCAGCCAACTGAGCGCATCAGCGCCAGCATCCGCGGCGGCGGTGGAAAATTGCCCACGGACGTAGGAAGGTAATTGTAAGGCCCGTCGCTGTTTCCGGAGACGGGCCCACCGACCAACCGGCCAATGGCCGGCAGCACCCGATGAAAGTAAACGGCGTAAGCCTTGCCGATGACTCCGCCCGGCTCGCTGAACTCGAGAATGCCCAACTGGCCGCCAGGCTTTAATACGCGATAAAACTCGCGCAATCCGACCTCATAGTTGGCCAGGTTGCGGAATCCAAACGCCGTCACAACCAAATCGAGCGAGTGATCGCGTAGCGGCAGGTGCAGCGCATCCGCCTCAACCGGCACTGCATACGGTGCCGCGTGCGATCTCCCGCGGGAGCCTATTGGGCCGGGAGCGAACTTTTTGGCGCCGCGGAGCAGCATCTGGCGGGCAAAGTCGCCGGCCAGCATCGGCCGTGATCCGCGCGGCCGATGCTTGAGCAGCGCCATGGTCATATCGCCCAGTGCCGCAGCAGATGTCGAGGACCGCGGCATCGGGACGCGCCAGTACGCCGCGGAAGCGCCGCGCCGCCCGCCACCACCACAGCCGATCGATGTTGGCCGAGAGCACATGATTGAGCAGATCGTAGCGCGGCGCGATGGAATCGAACATCTGGCGCACCGCCTGCGCGGCGCTGGCCTCGTCCGTTACGCCTGCCGGTTTGGCGCCTGGGTTGGGCATCCTCTTCTTTCCGTGCAACGAACAGTGGTGAAATGGCGAGCCGGTCTCTTCATCGTAAAGCGTCGGCGCGGGAGAGCAGGGCGCACCTGCCGGTTCAGCTTGGCGAACTCAAAGGATACGGCCTTTAGGAGAGGCCCAAGACCAATCTTGGCGGGACTTTGCGACAGGGGCAAGGTTTGACAGCTTGGTGAAAAAGTCCATGAGCGGGGCGGAGCGAGGGCCCGAAGCTAAACAGGGCTGCGGAAAAACTCCCCCATTTGAGCCAATGAGAGTGCAGCAGGGGCTAAAAGCCCTCGTTCGTTTTGCAGCCTTTATTGGCCCGGCTCAAGCCGTGCCCTTGTTACAAGGCCCCCCTCATCAAGAGTTTTTCCCGCAGCCTGTAAAGCCGCTCTGATTCGATGGACTTTATTCGTGAGGCTGAACCCTCCCTCCGGAGAGCGAAAAAAACGGGTTTTTCACCAAGCTGCTTAGCCGGACCGAATGACCTGGGGGATTTTGGTTCGTCTTCAGAGGCCGCGAGATGCAGCACTTCACTTGATCTCTTTGCCGGCGAGTTCCGCGCCCAGCAGCTGCTTGAGCGCCTGCACGTATGCGGCGAGCGCGTCGCGGCCTGCCTCGCTCATGCGATAGAGGGTCTGCGGCTTGCGCTGCACGAAGCGCTTTTCTACCGTGACGTAGCCGGCCTCTTCCAGCCTGACCAACTGCGCACCCAGGTTGCCGTCGGTCGCGCCGGTTCGAGCGCGAAGCCACGTAAACTCCGCCTCGTCCACTCCCGCGAGCAGCGCCAGCAGTGCCAGGCGCAGCTTGCCATGAACGACTGGATTCAGTTCAGGCAGCTCAGGCATGAAGCGCCCCAGGGCGCGTTTGCCCGCGCGCCTCGCAGATGATCGCATAAATGCCAAAGACAATCTGGCAGAAAAAAGTGGCAGCCAGAAAGGCAAACAGGCACTCGTCAAGCGTCCCGAAGCATGCGACTTCTGCCGCGGCCAGCCACACCAGAGCGCAGGCAAACTGCATCTTCCACCGCAGAATGATGCTGGAGATGCCGTTGGCCAGGGCCAGCATTGAGCCCACAATCGCAACGGAGAGATGGTTGTCGAGCCGTCCAGCGATGGCCAGCGAGAACGTCAGGCAAAACAGAACCACGCCCATCGACTGCCAAATGGAGCCAACCGCGCGGCCAAGCGTGGTGCCGGGCTGGTCGCGCCGCCTGCGGCTGGCCAGCACGCCGGTTGCAACCCCGGCGGCGATCATCGTTACCGGCCAGGCCGCGGAACTATGCCCGTATGCGGACCAGGCGAAGGCCACGTAATAGGCAAATCCCCAGAGAACAAATGTCCAGCCCCAGTTCTCGGTCTTTCGCCGCCCCTCGGCGATCATGGCCTCGATCAGGTTGAGCCTGTCCTGCAATTCGCGTTCGCCAATGTTTTCCGGCATTTCACTCCTTCTTGACCGCTCATTACGCCAGAGCAGTTCATTAATAAGAGTACTCTACTTTATAGAGTTAATACTGTCAAGTATCTGCGGCTGTTTTTTTAGAGTTTGCGCCTTGTACGGGACGGAGGCAGTCAAGCGCACAGAACGGACCGTTGGCTGCCCGGGTGAGCAGCCAACCGCTACAGCGTGACCAGCGGGTTCGCGAACTCCGATTGCTCTTGAACGGGAACGGTGGTCGCCTCCGGGTGCCAATTTTTCGGCTGGTAGATGCAGCAGGGCTCCTGCGCCAGCGGATCGCCGGTGACGGCGTAGGCGCGGGCGCGGCTTCCGCCGCAAATCTCCTTGTACTCGCAGGCCCCGCACTTGCCTTCCAGCCGCGCGGTATCGCGGAGCGCCTTGAAGATCGGCGCGTTGCGGTAGATTTCGCCCAATGGCGTCTCGCGGATGTTGCCGGCGTGAATGGGCAGGAATCCGCTGGGATAGACGTTGCCCACGTGGGAGATAAACATAAAGCCTTTGCCGTCGTTCACGCGCCGCGTAGCCCAGGCGTTGGTGCGCGACTGGGCGTCGGCCGTGGGCGCGCCCGGCTCATAAGCCGCAGACGGACGCGCTCCGCCGGGATGCCCGTGGCCCATCCTGCGCTCTTCAAGATTGTTTTGAAGGAGGTAACGCCGATAGTGCATCGCTTCCGTGGTCTTGATCTGGAAGTTGACCCGGTGCGAAAGCTCATAAATCTTGCCAAAGACGCGCTCGAACTCTTCGCCGCTGAGCAGATCGCCGAGCTGCCCGCGGCCCACCGGTACCAGGAAAAACACGTTCCACATCACAATGGCCAGCTTTTCAAACAACGAGCATAGATTGTCGAGATCGTGGGCGTTGTGCCGGCTGATGGTGGTGTGCACCTGGATGGGAATGCCCGCCTCGTTGGCCCATTCGATGGCCTGAATGGTGCGTGCCCAGGCACCCGGCAGCCCGCGGAATGCGTCGTGAATTTCGGGCGTGGAGCCGTCCAGGGAGATGCCCAGCCGCACCAGGCCCGCTTCCTTCAGCTTGAAGATGGCTTCGCGGGTCAGCAGCGGCGTGGCGCTGGGCGTGAGCGCCACGTGAACGCCCTTTCCGGCAGCGTACTCGATCAACTCATAGACATCGGGCCGCTTGAGCGGATCGCCCCCGGTAAACACGAAGATAGGGATATGCATAGCGGCAATCTGATCGATAAGTGCTTTACCTTCGGCGTTTGTCAGTTGATCGGGGTGAGCGATCGGCTGGGCGGCGGCGCGGCAGTGTTTGCACGCCAGGTCGCAGCTCTGGGTCACTTCCCAGATGGCCAGAAAAGGGGATTCGTCGTAGTCGATCCCGCCGCGGGCGGGAATGGAATGCATGGGCTGAAGCGGTTGCATGAGGCCTCCCTTTGTACTCCTGAATCGCTGCAGGCCGGATCGGGAATCTCGATCCGATGCCGGGGGAAGGCGGTGCCAAAGAGGACGGACCGGAAAAAATCCGTGCGCAGGCAACCAATCCTTTGCGCCTCGATTCAATGCAAGGAGAACATTTTCAATCCCACCCGGCTGTGATTGAGATCACCATTCCCGCGTCTCATCCGTATCGGCGACAAGTCCGGGCGAAACGGAATTGGCGGGAAAACCGGGCGATTTCATGGGATCCTCACGTGATCCTAAGATTTTTGCGCGTAGGATGATGGCAAATGTCCCCTCTGCCGATAGGACCTATGGGTGGCTTTTTCGGATCGGTCGATAGGGTGATTTAGCACACAACGGAATGTGCGACCGCGCACTGTCGCCCGAGCGCCAGGTTGATTCTAATAAGGATGAAGTGTCAGGAGGTTCCCGATGGCAGCGACAGCGATGAAGCCCGCTTGGATGAAGCCATCCACTATATTGTTCGCCTCCGAGATCCCGGCCAACGAAAAGGCGTTTGAGTTCGCTCTGGCGCAGGCCTGCGAGTTCAATGCAGACCTGATCCTGTTCCATGCTTACGATACGCTGGTGGTGGCGGCTTCGGAGACATCCGGTATTCGATACTACGACTACGCGGCTGCGGCGCGCGCGGAGAAACAGCACCTGGAGCCGCTGGCCGAACGGGTTCGACAAGCCGGCGCGCAATGTGAGGTAGTGGTACGCGCGGGTCTGTGTGCGGACCAGATTCTCTCCTTCGCGCGAGAGCGTCAGATCGAGCGGATCGTGATGGGAACGCACTCGCCGGGACCGATCGGCAAGTTGCTGGTGGGCTCGGTGGCCGAAGCGGTGCTGCGCCGCTCGTCGACTCCCGTGTACATTGTTGGTCCGGAAGTGGCCATTCCGGCGTCGCGCGACTTTACCACCCGCACCATCCTGTGCGCGGTCAGCATGAACGAGTCAAGCGCCGTGGTGGCGCGGTTTGGGGCCGAACTGGCCCGGCAGCACCACGCGCGCCTGATATTGCAGCACGTGATTCGCCCCCAGGACCGGGTGCAGGTGCTGGCCGGCCGCTCCCTGGACGACCTCGAAGCCGATCTGTTGGCTCTTACGCCAGCCGAGTTGCAGGAGCAGGTCGAGATTCAGACCATCGTGGTGCCCGGCGATCCCACCGAGGAACTGCTCTACCAGAGCCGCGCGCAGCAGGCCGACCTGATCGTGCTGGGCGCACAGGGCGCTTCGGCCTTCGCTGCCATCACGCGGCACGGCGTGGTGTACAAGACCCTGGCGCATGCGCATTGCCCGGTGCTGACGCTTTCGCCCGTGGTGCTGGCGGCGTGCGGCACAAAAGGCGAAAAGCGGGCAAGTGCTGACACGTACATGGCCGGGGTGATCTAAGCTCGAGCTCCGTTGTTACCTTAAGGGCGCGCTTACGGGCGCGCCCTTTTGCGCCTGCAACCCCATCAGATGACGCGGAGCAGAAGCAGGATCAGCACGATGGTAAGGATGAGACTGATGCCGCCGCCTCCGTAGTAGCCCCAACCCGGCCCCACCCGATAACCTCCATACCCGAACCCGAAAATCAGCACGATCAAAACAATGAGCAGTAGCATTTGCTCTCCTTCTGGCCCCTCAGTGCGTACTCAAAGCGGCCGCGCTCCTGCTCTGATGCGGAGCGCGCGCTGTGGGGTGTCTTCATGGTTGAAACCCCATGGCAAACGATCAGCTTACGCCCGCTCCAACGCATTGTTGAAAGTGGCACGCAACCCCGGTGCGTGACATGCGCGTCCAAGCCTCAGTTGTCGGTGCCGGCGGAAGAGTGCTGAGGCACAAGAGGTGACGACATGCTTTGGACGATCTTCGTACTCCTTCTGGTTTTGTGGCTCCTGGGAGTTGTGACTTCCTACACACTTGGAGGATTCATCCATCTGTTGCTGGTGGTGGCGCTGGTAATTTTGTTGATCCAGTTGCTTACCGGCCGCAGGCCAGTACTTTGATCGCGTCATGCTCAAAATGGCGCGGTCTTATGCCGGTGCGAGAAAGCATCTTTCGGATTGATTGCGAGGGCATCACAGCCAATGAGTGGACTTTCATCATGGGACTCCACCCTGCGCGGCTTGGTGACTCTACGGCAATCCAAGAAATGCTTTGAGTTCCAGGGACTGGCGTGCGCGGAAGGCGGGCGCTGCCGGCGGAAATCCCCGTGGAACAGGACAATTTAACTTAGCTAACCCACGGAGGTGGATATGAATAGCGATCAGGTAAAAGGTGCAGTGGACGACGCAGCGGGCCGGATAAAACGGCAGACCGGCGAATGGACCGGCGACACCCAGAAGCAGGCCGAAGGTGCGGGCCAGCAAATTAAGGGCAAAGCCGAAAAAGCCTGGGGCAACGTGAAGGAAGCGGCGCGCGATGCCAATGCGGATCTCCACCAGAACCAGGATGACCAGCGCCAGGACGACTCGCGCCATGCAGACCCGCGCCATGCAGACACGGCGGACCACAAAAACCACTAATCTCAACTGAACAACTGAATTAACTCAATCGGGCGCCTTCGGATCGCGGCCAACAACGGCCAGCGATCCGGAAGGCGCCTTTTTTATGAAAGGGACGCCTCGACCCCAGTTGGCGAGAAGGGAACCTCCTCCAGGGCACGTTCTGGAATTCGTTGGCACGCGCGAAAACGCGGGATACAATGCTCTGGAACCCGCGCGGCCCAGCTTGATGGAACCGAAAAGACGGAGCCTGTGCTCTTGTCTTTACGACTGCGCGGTCACGGCGAGCGCATGGAATTCGAAATTGACCATGCTCCCTGTCGCGATTCCCCACGGCCGACAGCGAAGCGCTGCATGGGCGAGTTGTTGGTTCGGAGGACTGTTCCGGGAACCAGACAACGAAAGAGGAGGAGTCTCAATGCACCGTGTAATGGCAGTCAATCACTTTGCCGTGCTTGCCTCGGCCGCGATCCAATGGGTTATTGGCGCGCTGTGGTACGGCGTCATCTTCAGGAAATCATGGAAGAAATTGGTTGGGGTAGAGGCCGCAAGCGGCGGCCGTGCCATCTTCGCCATGGTCTGCTCCTTCGTTGCCAGCCTGATTCTGTGCTTTGTGCTGGTGCAATTCATTCTCTGGGCGGGCGCCCCCACATTCCGCGACGGTGCAGCGCTGGCCATTGTCTGCTGGCTGGCCTTTATTGCTCCGCCCATGTTCGCGCAGTCCATCCACGAGCGCCGGCCGGCCAACCTGTTTGCCATTAACGCCGGCTACTGGATTATCGCGATGGCCATCAGCGGCGGAGTGCTCGCTATCTGGCGGTAGAGCGCAGCAGCGACTGGTGCACTGAGAGTGGCAGAGCGGTTCCAGATCTCCACTGTGCCTCTCGAGTCCATAGAGAGTTGGCGTTTCCCTGGCGGAGATGCCAACTTTCTGGCTTTTGAGCATTGCGCTCGCTGCAGCCGTTCTAGCCCCATATTTGTTGTCCGCCGCGATCAAAGAGCGCACCGGACGAGCGAGTTGGCAGAGAACCATGGGGAGTGGCGACTCTCCTGTTTCCGCGGCCTTAGCCTCCTTCTCCTCTTGGCTTACAATCGGAGCCATGAGCAGAACAGCCATTGCGACCGATGGCGCGCCCGCGGCTATCGGCCCCTATTCCCAGGGAATGAAAGTAGGCAATCTCCTTTTCACAGCAGGCCAGATTCCCGTGGACCCTGCCACGCAGCAGGCGATCGCCGGCGGAATTACCGAGCAGGTAAAGCGTGTCTTCGAAAACCTGAAGGCCATTCTTCAAGAAGGCGGCAGCAGCCTGAATCGCGTGGTGAAGGCCACCGTGTATCTGAAAAATATGGACGACTTCGCGGCTATGAACCTTATCTATGACGCATATCTGCGCTGCGAGGACGAAGATCCGCCCGCGCGCACCACGGTTGAAGTTTCCCGTCTGCCCAAAAACGTGCTGGTGGAGATTGAGGTAATCGCCGAGTGCTGACAACAGCGAGCAGGCGACGAAGGTCAGCAGGGACTCTGCCTACTCAGGCGTGATTGTCGACTGTCCATCGAACCAGGCCAATCTCTGTTCAGGCCAATCCCTGTCTGCCGACTCCTGTTCTCTCTCGCCGGCGCATAGAATTGCGTTTGAGCTATTTCCCTAGCGAGGTTGCGATGAGCGAAACCCATGAAAAGATCGACCCTGAAAAAGTTGACCGTAGCGACGCCGAATGGCGCAAACAGCTCACCCCGGAGCAGTATCACGTTCTGCGCGAGAAGGGGACGGAACGCGCCTTTACCGGCGCACTCACGCAAAACCACGAAACCGGCAATTACCACTGCGCCGGGTGCGGGGCGCTGCTGTTTTTGAGCGGGGCCAAGTTCGACTCTGGCTGCGGCTGGCCGAGCTTTCAAATTCCCGCCGATTCAAAGGCGGTCAACGAGCACGAGGATCTGAGCTACGGCATGAGGCGCATTGAAGTGACCTGCGCCCGATGCGGCGGTCACCTGGGCCACGTATTTCCAGACGGGCCTGCGCCGACCGGGCTGCGCTACTGCATCAACTCGGCCTCGCTTACGTTTACGAAGGCCGGGACATAAAACCCGGGAACCAGGGACCAGGACGGCTTGGCTCCGGACACAACAAAACCCCGTCCAGCTGGGACGGGGTTTTTGCCGGTCGATTTTGACGGGCCGGGAGCTTTCCGCCCACCGGGAAGTCTTTCGGCTGGTTGCGCTTAGGCCTTGGCGACTTTGCCGCTCTTGATGCAGCTGGTGCAGACGCGAATACGCTTCGCGGTGCCGTTGACGAGTGCCTTAACGGCCTGCAGGTTGGGATTCCAGCGCCGGCGAGTGACGTTGTGGGCGTGGGAGATGTTGTTGCCGAACTGCGGCCCTTTGCCGCAAATGTCGCATACCTGTGCCATGGCTTTACTCCAAATCTGGTTGCATTTCAGCGTGAATTTTGCGGCTATGAAGCGGCCGTTTCGGGCCACTGAAGCGAGGGTTCAGGTCCGCTTCACCGTGCAAGAGGGCGCACACGGGCACTCCTGCTCCAGCTTGCCGAGTCTCCAGTATACCGGAGTGTGGCTTTTTTGCGCCAGTTGGGTATCGTCCTTGGTAGGGCAATCGCATTTGGATTCGGCTGTCATAGACAGACGCGCATTTGCAAGGGCACGGCTTCACAGGCTGCGGAAAACTCTGCGGACCCTCGGTTTTGAAAGGCCACGACTTCAGTCGTGCCAATCGAGCCAGCAGAATTGATCGGCTTGAGCCGCTGAGGGATGCTTTTGTAACCGGTCACCCACACCGGACGGTTTTTTCCGCAGCCTGTTGAGCCGGGCCGTCAGAGTCCATGAAAACGGCGGGCTAAAGAGGCTGCGGAAAAACTCCCCGCATCAGGCAATGGTGCGAAGGAGAGCGCAGCAGGGGCTAAAAGCCCTCGTTCGTTTTGCAGACTTTAGTGGCCCGGCGGAAGCCGTGCCCTTGTTACAAGACTCATGGCACAGGGTTTTTCCGCAGCCTGTTTAGCCCCCGGGGGAAGGTTTTGTGACAGTCGAAATACATCCCTCCGAGGCTGAAGCCTCAAACTCTCTCATTTTCCCTCCATGGCACGGCTGAAGCCGCTGCCCTTTCAAAGCAAAAACCTGCTCGCAACTGCTCATGGCGCGCGGATTGCCCCCTGCCCCGGCTGGGCACGCTGGCGCCCGGAACTTTCCGGGCCGCCGCTGCGTAGTGGAGTTCATCGCGCAAGCCGGATGGCACTGGCCGTGAAATCTTCTTGAGGGGATCGGCGATGCGGATTTTGGCGAATCGGCTGAGACAGGAACTGCGGAGATTGCGGCGGGCGCCGCTGTTCACCTCGCTGGCCCTGATCACCCTGGCGGTGGGAATCGGCGCGACCACGCTGATCTTCAGCGTGGTGGATGGAGTGCTGCTGAGACCGCTGCCGTATCCGCAGCCGGAGCGGTTGATCGGGGTCTGGTATACGACGCCCAAGATCGACATCAAGAACCTCAACATCGCGCCTTTTCTCTACTTCATCAATCGCGAGCAGAGCAAGACTCTGGAGGATATCGGCGCCTACACGAGCGATTCGCTGAGCGTGACAGGAGCGGGCGAGCCGGAACATGTACGCGGGCTGGATGTAACCCAGGCCGTACTGCCAATTCTGGGCGTAACGCCTGCACTGGGGCGGCTGTTTACCGAGCAGGACGATACCGCGGGAACCCCGGCGACGGTGATCGTGTCGTATGGGTACTGGCAAAAGAAGTTCGGCGGCGCGCGTTCCGTGATCGGGCAGTCGGTGATGGTCGACGGCAAATCAAAAGAGATCATTGGCGTGCTGCCCAAGGGATTTCACTTCCTGAGCTGGCAGGATGCAGACCTGATAGTGCCGATGCAGTGGGATCGCAGCAAGACCCAGTTGGGGGACTTCAGCTATGAGGGGCTGGCGCGGCTCAAGCCGGGTGTGACCCTGGCGCAAGCGGGGACAGACCTGCAACGGCTGATTCCAATCGCCCTTCGCAGTTTTCCTCCGCCGCCGGGTTATAGCGAGAAGCTGTTTGAGGCCGCGCAGTTTACGACCAGCCTGCGTCCGCTGAAGCGAGACGTTGTAGGCGATGTGGGCAACGTGCTGTGGGTGTTGATGGGATCGATCGGAATGGTGCTGCTGATTGCCTGCGCGAACGTGGCGAATCTGCTGCTGGTGCGCGTGGAGGGCCGCAGGCAGGAACTGGCGATCCGCTCCGCCCTGGGTTCGGGCTGGACCCATATTGCAGGCGACCTGTTGTTGGAGAGTGTTGTGCTGACGCTGACCGGCAGCGTGCTGGGGCTGGGGCTTGCCTACGCGGGATTGCGAGTGCTTCCGGCGCTGGCTCCGGATTTGCCGCGCATCCGTGAGATCGGCATCAATATCCCCGTGCTCTTGTTTGCGCTGGCGCTGGCGGTGTTGACGGGAGTACTGATCGGGCTGATTCCGGTGTTCAAGCTTGCCGGAGAACAACTGAACGCGGGTCTGCGTGAAGGTGGGCGAGCGCTGAGCCAGAGCAGGCAACGGCATCGTGCCCGAAACACGCTGGTCGTGGTCCAGGTGGCAGTGGCGCTTGTCCTGCTGATTTGTTCC
This sequence comes from uncultured Acidobacteriaceae bacterium, assembly GCA_963725975.1. Taxonomy (GTDB): domain Bacteria; phylum Acidobacteriota; class Terriglobia; order Terriglobales; family Acidobacteriaceae; genus Telmatobacter. Next base: position 387,254 of record CAVSBA010000008.1, read on the forward strand.
GGGCTGATGATCCGCACCTTCCGGAAGCTGGAGCATGTCGATCCGGGATTTACCGGTGCGAACTCCCTCCAGACGTTTCGAATATGGATACCGGATACGCAGATACCGGACAAAGACCGCGACCAGGTGGTCCACCTGGAGCAGGACATGGTGGACAAGCTTGCCGCCCTGCCGGGCGTGCAGTCGGTTGGCCTCACGAGCGCGGTCCCCATGAGCGGATACAGCTCCAACGATCTGATTTTTGCCCAGGATCACATTTATCGCGAAGGGGAGATTCCGCCCTTGCGGAGATTCGTGTGGGTTTCTCCCGGATTATTCAAAACCATGGGCACTCCCATGATTGCAGGGCGCGACTTTACGTGGGAAGACAGCTTCGACAAGCTGCCGGTGGCGGTGATCTCAGAGCAATTTGCGCGGGAATACTGGGGCAGCGCGCAGAATGCGCTGGGCAAGCGCATTCGGACAAGTTCCACGGATGACTGGCGGCAGATTATCGGGGTGGTCGGCGATGTGCACAACGACGGGGTAAACGAGAAGGCGCCGACGATCGTGTACTGGCCGCTGATGATGAACAACTTCGATACCCAGAAGGAGCGGGTACAGCGCGGAGTTGCGTTTGCCATTCGGACCCCCCAGGCTGGATCGCAGGCGTTCCTGAATGAGGTGCGGCAGACGATCTGGTCGGACGATGCCAGCCTGCCGCTGGCAGATGCAAATACGCTGGATTACTACTACACGCATTCGATGGCGCAAACGTCGTTCACGCTGGTGATGCTGGCGGTTGCGGGGGCCATGGCGCTGCTGCTGGGCGTGGTGGGCATTTATGGAGTGATTTCCTACTCGGTGACACAGCGGACACGCGAGATCGGCATACGAATGGCCCTGGGAGCGCCGCGCCAAACCATTGCCGTGATGTTTGTTCGCGACGGTCTGTTGCTGACGGGAATCGGGATCCTGTGCGGGCTGGTGGCCGCTTTTGTGGCCATGCGCCTGATGCGGTCACTGCTGTTTGGCGTGAGCCCCTATGACCCGGTGACCTACGTTGTCATCACTGTGGCCATCTTTATCACGGCGTGGATTGCCTGCTGGCTGCCGTCGCGCAGGGCTGCGGCGGTCGATCCCATGATCGCGCTGAGAGCAGAGTAGGCTGGGACGGACGCTGCCTGGTTGGCTGCTACCCCACTTCACGGGATTGATTCCATGCCTGGAATTGGCCGCCACGCGAAACAATCTGCGCACTTTTCGACCTCGCGGGCAAACGAGGTGCTAGAAATTATTCATGGAGAATCGACGCCAGCTTTTGACACCTCGCGAAGCTTCGAGAATGCTGGGGATCAGCTACCCCACCATGAAGAAGTGGATTCTGATCGGCAAGATAACCACTACCCGGACTCCGGGCGGCCATCACCGCTTGAGCCAGGACACGCTTCGTCCCTTTCTTGAAGCCGATCAGGCTCGACCGGTGGCGGAGACGCGCGCAAGATATCGGCGGGTGAGCGGCAGAAACCAGCTCATAGGCAAGGTGGCAAGCGTGCGTATTGAGGGGCTTATGGCTCAGGTGGTGGTCACTGTGGGCAAGACCGAGATGATGGCCATCATTACGGCGGACGCTGCCCGGGAGCTGAGCCTTAAGAAGGGCGAGCAGGTGGCCGCACTCGTCAAATCGACCGATGTGATGATTGAGCGGCTCGACGCAGAGGATTGAGAAGGAACGATCGATAGGTAATGAACCATAGGGCAATCGAGAGTTGTTGACGGTAACGATTAGAAACGTATAAATTCGAATTACGGCCAGATGGCCGGGACATCCCCCGTCTTCCGAAACACTTTAAGTAGCTGTCCTCGCCGCGCCGTCTTTCGGCACACGCGCACGGCGATCGAGAGAGCCGTACCAGATCCAATCAGGCAGAAGTTTGAGACGGGCCTGTCATCTGAATCTCATTCCCGAGGCCACCGTGAATCTTACCGAGCTGCGACCGAGCTGTGCCCGATACCTCCTTTTACTTTGGCTGTGCATTTCCGTCATCGCTGGTTTTGCGCCCGTTATTCAGGCTCAGGCTTTTTCGAGCTTGAGCGGATCGGTCACCGATTCATCCGGAGCTCTGGTGAGGGGCGCCGCAGTCACCGTTTTGAACGTCGATACGGGAATGCAGCGCAAGGTTACGACCGACAGTTCCGGTCAGTATCACGTGATGTCACTGCCAGCCGGAGACTATGAGGTGGTGGTGAGCAAAGCGGGCTTTTCTCCCGTAAAAAGAATTGGAATCGACCTGGCAGTTGGCCAGGCCGCGACGGTGGACATGGGCCTGCACCCGATGGGAGCGCAGCAGCAGGTTGTGGTAGATGCCGATGCTTCGGCAGTCAGCCTGACCACCGCCGATATCTCGGGTCTGGTCAGTGACCGGCAGATCAAGGATCTCCCCCTCAACGGGCGCAGCTACGACGAACTGCTGACCCTGAATCCCGGCATCGTAAACTTCACGGCCGAGAAGACCGGCGGCATCGGCGTCTCGAATTCCACGGTGGGCAATAACTTTTCCGTCTCCGGCAATCGTCCTCAACAGAATCTGTTCCTGCTGAACGGCGTGGAATTTACCGGCGCGGCCGAGAACAATATGCAGCCCGGAGGCACCAGCCAGGAATTGCTGGGCGTGGATGCGGTGCGCGAGTTCAACGTGCTGCGCGACACTTATGGCGCCGAGTACGGCAAACGCCCGGGCGCGCAGGTGCTGATTGTCACCCAGGGCGGGACCAACCAGTTCCATGGATCGGTCTACGAGTTTCTGCGCAACAATGACTTCGACGCCCCAAACTACTTCGACAAAGGATCGGCGCCGCCCTTCCAACGCAATCAGTTCGGCGCCGCGCTGGGGGGACCAATCCGGCGCGATAAGACATTCGCCTTTGCAAACTTTGAAGGTCTTACGCAACATCTGCATCAGACGGGAGTGGCTCTGGTGCCGGACACCAACGCGCGCAATGGAATGTTGCCTTCCGGGAATGTGGGCGTGGCGCCGAGCGTGGTTCCGCTGCTCAATCTTTGGCCCACACAAAGCCCCAACGCCCCCGATTTCGGCGGCATCGCCGAGGCCTTTTCCAGCCCGCTGCAAACCATCCGCGACGATTTCGGAACTACCCGCGTGGATCAGATTTTTCCAGCACGGACATGCTCACCGGGGTTTACACCATAGACGACAGCGCCGACGTGACGCCGACGGCGCGAACCTCTACAGCACCGATGTGGAATCGCTGCGCGAGCAGGTCGCGAGCCTGGAAGAGACGCATGTGTTTTCGCCGAAACTGCTGAATTCCGCGCGCATTGGCTATTCGCGGGCGGCGTACTACTACACCGGCGAACCCACGCCGGGGACACCTGCCGCCAGCGTTCCTGGTTTTGTGGCGGGAAGCCGGTGGGGACGGTCGTGGTCGGCGGCAGCGCGGCGGCGAACCCTGCAGCCCAGCTCAGCCAGGCAGGCAGCAACACGGGCAGCAATCTGCACATCGACCGCAACCTCTATACCTATGAGGACAACGTAACCCGCACCAGCGGAAAGCACGATCTGAGCGCGGGAGTATGGTTTCAGCAGCTGCAATCGAACGAGGACCTTGCGCTGACGCAGTTTGGCCAGGCCACATTTACCAGCTTGCAGCAATTTCTGCAGGGCACGGTGGGGACATTCCTCTACGATCCGGCGCCCACCGAGATGAACTGGCGGTCGCTGCTGGGCGCGTGGTACGTGCAGGATGAATTTCGCGTGACGCCAAAACTTCACTCTTTCGCTGGGTTTCCGCGACGAATTCACGACCGGATGGAATGAGGCGCACGGCCGCGCTGCAACATTTGTCGAATCGAACGGAGTGATCCAGACGCAGCCGCGCATTGCGAGTTCTGCGTTCACCGTGAATCGCGCAAAGTTTTTGCCGCAGCCGCGCATCGGGCTTGCGTGGAGCCCGCTGGGCGAAGACCGTGATTCGCGCCGGATTTGGAATGTACAACGATCTGCAGGATGCGCTCGGCTATCGCATGGATCAGAACGCGCCGTTCAATCCCTCCTACAGCATTGCGAATCTTCCGGTGTCTTCGCTGCCGCTGCCCATTTCGCCGGTGCCCGGCCAATGCCAAGGTTGCGCCGGCCGGTGTGCAGGCAGACATGCATACGCCCACGCTGATCTCCTATTCGCTCCGCCTGGAGCAGGCGCTCTCGGCGAATACGGTTTTCACACTCGGGTATGTGGGTTCGCATGGATACCACCAGATCGTGAGCCTTGACGACAACGAGCCGACCCCGACGGTTTGTCCGGCTGCGCCATGCCCTGCCGCATTTACCCCGGCAACTTTCCGTCGCCGCTGGCGGGGGCCGCAGTTCCGGCCGGCGCCTATTACATTCCTCCGGGAACGCCGGTAGCGAATCCCGCTCTGGGAGCCGCATGGGCGTGGTATTCGGTGGGTACGTCCTCGTATAACGCATTGCAGGCGGACTTGAATCATCGCATGAGCCACGGCGTGCTGCTGCGCGGCGTGTACACGTGGTCAAAGTCTCTGGACGATGGGGACTCGCTGAATGCGACGGCCGCGGGCAACGCTCCGGGGCTGGTCTCGAATCCCTTCGATGTGAAGGCGGACTGGGGGCCGGCCACCTACGACGTGCGCAATGTGGCAGTCATCGACGGCAGCTACAATCTGCCGTTCGGAACCAATCGCCCGTTCCTCAATCATGCCAGTGGATTCGCGAACGCGCTGGCTGCGGGATGGACGGCGAATTCGATTGTGACCCTGCAGTCCGGATTTCCCTTTACGCCACAGTTGAGCTACAACCCTTCAAACAATGGCGACACCAAGAACCCGGTGCGGCCGTTCGCGAACCCCTCGTTTACCGGGTCGGCGATCATCGGATCGCCATCGCAAGTGGTTCAACCCCGCAGCCTTCCTGGCGCCGCCGGCAGGCAGCGGATTCTACGGTAATCTGCGGCGCGACTCGCTCACGGGGCCGGGTATTGCGACTTGGGATTTTTCGATGATGAAAGACACTGCCGTGCATGAGCGCTTCTCGGCGGAGTTCCGCGCGGAGTTCTTCAACATTCTCAATCGCACCAATTTCAATACGCCGAATTTGGTTGTGTTCACACCCTCCGGGGTCTCGCCCACCGCCGGTGTCATCACCAGCACCTCAACCACCTCACGGCAAATTCAATTTGCGTTGAAGCTGCTGTGGTGACAAAACCGGCCAAAGCCTCTTCCGGCCTGAGCCTGACTGGGCGTTTGCTTCTCAATCAGATCCACTCGCCGCTGCGCATCAGCGGCTCCGCAACTCCCGCGGCGGTAATACCATCGATATCCAGTTGGGCTGAGCCGATCATCCAATCAACATGGATCAGGCTCTCGTTGGCCCCATGCGCGGCCAGTTCCGCCGGTGTCATTTTGTCGCCCTCGCGCAGGCAACTGGAGTAGGCCTGTCCGAGCGCAATGTGCGATGCGGCATTCTCGTCAAACAGGGTGTTGAGAAAGACCACGCCGCTGGCGGCGATGGGAGATGAGTGTGGAACCAGCGCCACTTCGCCCAGGCGGCGCGCGCCCTCGTCGGTGTCGATCAGCTTGCGCAGCACTTCCTCCCCTCGCGAAGCGCGAACGTCCACGATGCGGCCGGCCTCAAAGCGAACCTGGATTCCTTCAATCATGGTTCCCTGGTGCGAGAGTGGCTTGGTGGCCGTGACCACGCCTTCGGCACGGTCTTTGTGCGGAGTGGTAAAGATCTCCTCTGTGGGCATATTGGGAATGCAGTAAATGCCGTTGCCCGCGGTGGTGCCGCCGCCCAGCCACAAGTGATCGTCCGAGAGGCCCAGCCGGAAATCGGTGCCCGGGCCTTTGTATTTGAGCCAGGCGTAGCGCTTCTGATTCATGATGGCGGCGCGCCGTTGCAGGCCGGCATCGTGAGTCTTCCATGCCGCGACCGGGTCGGGCGTGTCGATACGGGTGGTTGAGAAGATGGCATCCCATAGCTTTGCCAACGCGGTCTCGGCAACCTCACCGGGGTACATGGCCGCCGCCCAGGCCGGAGTGGCGCTGGCCACAATCGTCCAGTTGATGGCATGGCGGGTAATCAGCTCCAATGCCGGGCGATAGGCCTGGGAGACGGCGCGATTGGCGCGGCCCACCTTATCCGGATCTTCGTTGGCCAGCAGGGCTGGGTTGGCGCCGGCAATCGCCAGCCGCGCAGAACCGCTCTTGAACGCCTCACCCATGCCGTCGTACAGCCACTTGGCGGCATGATCGAAGCTTTCAGTGGGAGCCAGACGGTAACGGGCGAGCGTAGCCTGGTCGTCGGAATAGAGTGTGGTTACCAGCGACGCGCCGGCGCGATAGGCGTGCTCGGTAATGTGGCGGGCCAGGGGTAGCGCGTCGAGCGAGGCCGTCATGACCAGCTCCTGGCCGGCCTGGAGGCCAAGTCCGACCTTCACCGCTACTTCGGCAAGCAGGTCGAGTTTTTCAGCAAAGCTCCGTTGTGCGGGGACAGTTTCAGACATGGTTCCATCATTGCAGGCGCCTCGGGTCCTGACAAACTTCCGTTCCAGTCGGCGGGGCGGAAGTTCGTTGCATCCATCGGCTATGCGAAAAGCGGGTCCTTCGACTCGCTGCGCTCGCTCAGGATGACAGGGCATTTTGTGACGCGAACCTCCCGTTCAGGACGCTAATGAGGCCGGTAGCCCTGCCATACATACTCGAGCGCTTCGGGTAAGGTTTGCAGCCTTACGGCATGGTCAACGTGGCCGGCGTTTTCTGCAAAGACAAATTGATAGTGGTAGTGTTTGGCCGCTAAGGCCGCGGCGGTGCGCTCGTTGGCCAGCACCCAGTCGTGCATGTTGTCGCGCATGGCGTTGGGGTTGAGCAGATCGCGGTCGCCTACTTCCATCCAGATTCGGATGGGCTTGCGCGGGGACTCGGGGATGAGATGCTCGTGGAACTCCCAGGCGCCGTGCGGGGTTGCGGAATTGTACGGCCACTGCTGATTAACGAAGGTTCCGGAGTAGGAGAGCACGCGATGGTAGAGGTCGGGACGGTACCAGGCCATCTCCAGCGCCGCGGAGCCGCCGGAGCTGCCCCCGGTGGTAGCGCGGCCGTTGGGATCTTTGGTGAGGCGGACGTGGGCCTCCGACTCGACACGCGGCAGGACCTCGGTTTCGACAAACTGGGCATAGCGGCCGGACATGGTGTCGTATTCGAGGCCGCGCTCGGAGCCCTGCGCGTCCTGGCCGCCGTTGGCGATGGAGATGCCGATCATGACGGGGATGCGGTGCTGGGCGATGAGGGCATCGAGTGCGGCGAAGAGCATCCAATCGGGACCATCCGCGCCGACGATAAAGGGCGCCGCCGTGCCGGGTCTATACGATTTGGGAACGTAGACGGCGACCATGCGGGTCCAGGGCTCGGGACGGCTGTTGGGGACGATCATTTTGGCCGGATCGCTAGGGTCGGCGCTGCCGCGCACATCGGGAATGCGAGCAATGCCGGGATAGATCTTGCCTTCGGCCGAGGTCATGGTGAAGGTGAAGATGGCGCCGTGGGCGAGTTGCGGACCGTCACCCTTGGCGCGCGGGTTGGCGGCGAAGGCGGCGAGCTGCGGCGCGACGGGGTGGGTGGGGCCGAGGATGAAGTTGCCATCGGCGGTGGGCGGCGGGAGATGGGCGTCAGGTAGTTCGGTGGCATGGACGTAGCCGGGGGTGTGGGGGCTGCGCGTGGGGGGCTGCGCGGCCGGCGAACGCGGGACGGCGAGGATGGCGACAGTGAGAAGCAGCAGCGCGGGAGTTTGCACGATGGGCCTCCGGGTGCGGAAAGCAGAATGGCGGAATTGTAGCGTGTGGGGGTGGTTTTCCCGGATACGCCAAAGAACGGGCAACCGCGGCTCTTCCCTACCCATCCAGGAACGGCAGGTGGCCCGTACAAATCCCTCACGTTTCATGATCCCATGATTATCCGTGCCCCATTCAAAACGCGCTCTTTGCGTTTTGAGTGGGAGACCACGAACCTTGCCCGCCCGCTCATCGCAATAGCGCGATGAACGGGGCACAGCAGCAATGCGGCTGGATATCTGACGAAATGCAGGCCAGGATTCATCGGTCCGGTCGCGCGATTCGCTCCTCTGCCGCCCCCGGCCGAAATCACCCATCCAAAACCCAAAGCCTGAATCGGCGCATTTCTGCTGCTCTGAGCGGTTTGTCACCTGCTTGGAAGTTAGTTCCCGGAAAACAGAATCGCCGCTGACACGCCGGCATAGAGCCAGCACAAAATCCGAGCGTGGTTCTCGGGGCCTTCACCCTATCGAGCTGGCAGCGCGTTCGAGAAGCGGGGCGCGGGAATGGTGGGCGTGACTTGGGTCACACGCTGGTGTGCGCGTTTGCCGGAATAATCGTCTTGTAGTTTCCCATTTGGCGGTTCTTGCGGCGGGGGTTGGGACGCGGGCCGCAGGCTGGCCTGGCTTCGCGACAATCGCGAGCCGGCGGTTTGGCGGATGCCAATGATGACCGGGGATGAGAGCCCGTTCCCACTATTTGCACGGAGGCGCGATGTACAGGATTGTGGAAGCACGCGATGTGGGTCTGAATATCCGGCAATTCACGATCGAGGCGCCGCGCATTGCACGCAAGCAGCGGCCCGGGCAGTTCGTGATTCTGCGCCTGCGGGAGAATGGCGAACGGATTCCGCTCACCATCAAGAGCGCGGACCCGGCGGCGGGCACGGTCACGGTGGTGGTGCAGGCGGTGGGCAAGACGACGTCGCTGCTGAACTGCCTGCAGGCGGGCGACGCCATTCTCGATATCGTGGGACCGCTGGGCCATGCGTCGGAGATTCAGAACTATGGGACGGCCGTGGTTGTGGCCGGGAGCGTGGGAACGGCCATGGCGCTGCCCACCGCGCAGGCTCTCAAAGACGCCGACAATCAGGTGATCTTTATTGAAGGGGCGCGGACGCGCGAGATGGTGGTGTTCGAAACAGAGGTGCGCGCAGCTTCGCATGAGGCGTACATCCTGACCGATGACGGCAGCTACGGGGAGCAAGGCCTGGTAACCAAGAAGCTCGGCGATTTGCTGGCGGCCGGACGGAAGATTGATTTTGTGCTTGCGGTGGGGCCAGTGGCCATGATGCGGGCGGTTGCGCAGATGACGACGCCGCTGGGAATCAAGACCATGGTGAGCTTGAACTCTATCATGGTGGATGGGACGGGAATGTGCGGCGGATGCCGCGTGCTGCTGGGCAACCAGAGCAAGTTTGCTTGCGTGGATGGACCGGAGTTCGACGCATCGCTGGTGAACTTCGAGGTGCTGATGCAGCGCAACGCCATGTATCGCGACAAGGAGTGCCAGTCGCTGCGGCAGTTCGAGGAGCACAAGGCGGAAGAGGTTGCCGAGCTGCGGGCGGAACTGGCGGCCAAGGAGTTGGAGATGGTGCGACTGCGCGAGGAGCTGGGCGAGATGGAGGGGCGCCATGTCTGACGCGAACCCATTGCCGCTGAAAGAGCGGATGAAAATTGCGCGGGTGCCGATGCCGGAGTTGGAGCCCGAGGTACGCGCGCATTGCTTTCAGGAAGTGAACCTGGGGCTGGGTGCCGCGGACGCGCAAACCGAAGCGGCGCGCTGCCTGGCGTGCGCCAAACCGGGATGCATGACGAATTGCCCGGTAGGCGTGAAGGTGCGCGAGGTGGTGGAGCTGATTTATGCCGGGGACGTGCTGGGCGCGGCCGCCAAAATGCGCGAGGATAATGCGCTGCCGGCGGTGACCGGGCGCGTGTGTCCCCAGGAAAGCCAGTGCGAGGGCGGATGCGTGGTGGGGCGCAAGGGCAAGCCGGTGGCGATCGGCAACCTGGAACGCTTCATCGCCGATTATGAGCGCACCAGCGGAAAACTGGGGCTGCCGGCGATTGCGCCGCGCACGGGCAAGAGCGTGGCCATTGTGGGCAGCGGGCCGGCTGGGCTGTCGGCTGCGGGCGACCTGGTGCAGAAGGGGCATCGGGTGCGGGTGTTTGAGGCGCTGCACGAGCTGGGCGGCGTGCTGGTGTATGGAATTCCCGAGTTCCGGCTGCCCAAGAAAATTGTGAAGCAGGAGGTGGACAACCTGCGGCGCATGGGCGTGGAGTTTGAGACCAACGTGGTGGTGGGCAAGAGCGTGACACTGGACGAACTGATGCGCGTGGAAGGATACGACGCGGTATTTGTTGCCACGGGCGCGGGGCTGCCGCAGTTTCTGGGGATTCCGGGCGAGCATTTGAACGGGGTGTATTCGGCCAACGAATTTTTAACGCGCGTGAATTTGATGCGCGCCTACAAGACCGATGAATACGACCAGCCGATTTACGATTGCCGCGATCGCGACGTGATTGTGGTGGGCGGCGGCAATACGGCGATGGACGCCGTGCGCACGGCGCGAAGGCTGGGAGCGCGCACGGCGACGCTGGTGTATCGACGCTCAGAGGCGGAGATGCCGGCGCGGGCCGAAGAAGTGAAGCACGCGCGCGAAGAGGGAATTCAATTACGTGTGCTTACCGATCCGGTGGAACTGCTGGGCAATGCAGAGGGCTGGCTCACCGGGGCGCGCTGCATGCGCATGGAATTGGCCGAGGCAGACTCGAGCGGCCGCAGGCGCCCGGTGCCGGTGCGCGGTTCTGAGCATCTGCTGCCGGCCAGCGTGGTGATAATCGGCGTGGGAACCCACGCCAATCCCCTGATTCAGAGCTCCACACCCGATCTGAAGACCAATGCGCGGAATTACATCGTGGCCGATGCGGAGACTATGCGGACTTCGAAACGCGGGGTGTTTGCGGGCGGGGATATTGTGACCGGCGGAGCAACGGTGATTCTGGCCATGGGCGCGGGACGGAAGGCAGCCAAGGGGATCGACGCGTATTTGAAAGAGGGCGAGTGGTAATCTCCCCGTTGCCGGTGATACGACCAGAGCATGGAACACTGCTCAATGAGCGCTTAGGGTATTTTTGGCGTCATCCCAGAGATGCTCCGGGACCCTAGGGCGTTTATGGGTACCAATCCTATAAAACCATCGCAAACTGTGCTGGATGAGTGATTTGCCCTGATTGCGGCAATCGACATTGTAGGATGGCAGTTTATCGTTACGCGCTAGGGACTCGAGTTACAAAGGGATTCGAAGGAGCTGCATATTGTTCCTGGCTGGCAGCAAAGGTCAGATTACAGAATGGCTCGCCGCTTCCTGAGTATTCATGTGGTCGGTGATATCGATGCCGATGCCAATCATGCGCTCCGAATCATCGCCCACCATCGCACCGCGTGCATCAACCCAGCAAATTGAACCATCCGGTCTGAGAACCCGATACTTAGCCTCGTATTCGTCTGTTTCGCGCGTAACGACCTTTCGAATTGCCGACTCCACAAATGGGCGGTCCGCGGGATGGATCCTGGGAACGGCATCCACAACCATGCTGGAAAACGTGTCGCGCGTGAATCCCCATTGGCGGTAGGACTCATCGGACCAGATCACGGTATTCGCTCGAATGTCCCAATCCCACAGCCCGATTCTTAAACCTGCGCACTCCGCCAGTTCGATTTGCTTCCGCCAGCCGGTTTCGGCATATTCGATTCGCTTCATGTCTGTGATATCCCGGAGCACACAGGCGACCGTCTTCACCTCGCCCGAGACCTCAATAGGCGAAAGGGAAACACTTAAATCCCGCACCCCGACGCCGGGCAGGTCATACTCCATGCTGAAAAGGACAGGATTCCCGCGGAAGCACCGGTCGAGGTTCGGTATGACAATTCGCTCGATCACTTCCTTGTCTCTGAATTCCCGGATCGGTCGCCCTTCGAGCCTCTCGTTGGCCTCGCCGAACACTTGAAGGAAAGCGCGGTTTGTGAGTACATACCGGTAATTCCGGTCCACAACGGCGACCATTTCATCAAGACCTTCGACGAGCCGTTCGTATTGCCCAAGCTTATCCTCGGCAGCTTTTCGAGCCGTGAAATCCACCACCGCGCAAGATACGCCCACGACCTCTCCGGCCTCGTCGAATGCCGGCTGGTACGAGGCAAGGAAGGCCTTCCGGCTACGACCGTGAGAAGCGGGCTCGCGAATCTCCAACCCGTAAGTCCCTTTTCCATTCAGGGCCTCTTTTAAAGGGGCCCCGATGAACGGATATAACTCCGGGATGATCTCGCCGAGTGTCTTTCCATAGTGGTCCTCAATCGAGAGACCATGCAGATCGGCGAGCTTGCGGTTGATGTTGATGTATTTCAGATTTCGATCGAGAAAAGCCAATCCTACGGGCGCGCCGTCGTACACCGCCTGGAGTTGAGCCAGACGTTGTGACGGAAGCCCCTCGTGGCAAATGACTGAGTGCCCAACGCCTTGATCACTGCTACGCGAGACTGCGCGTGGGTGCCGCAACTCGATGACTGAGGGAAGCTGCTCAGCCGGCGCCGGCCGTCCGTAGTGCCAACCCTGCCCCACATCGCAGCCAAGGCGCACGAGCATGTCCGTCTGTTCCCGGTTCTCGACGCCCTCGGCTATCGTTTTCAGTCCGAGACTTTGTCCAAGCCCCACGACAGCGGCTACGATCTTTCGGCTCTCGCGTTCGGTCGTCATTGAGCTAACGAATGACCGGTCTACTTTCAATTCGTCGAAGGGAAGAGACTTCAAATGATAGAGACTGGAGTATCCCGTCCCAAAGTCGTCCAGCGCGATGCGGCATCCCATCGCCTTTAAATCCGCGGATATGCTGCGGGCCGCGGTCATGTCCTCTGCCAGTGCGCTCTCAGTGATTTCAACGGTAGCGCATTCAAGGGGAAACCCGGCGTCCTCCGCGAGCTGCCGGATATGTCTCGGCAACGTCAGATCTTTCAGTTGCAGCGGGGAGATATTGAACGCCAGCTGAAGACCCTTTCCATGGAGCGCGATCGCCTCAAATGCCCTCTGCAGAACCTGAGTGCTGACCTCACCGATCAAGCCATTGCTCTCCGCCATAGGGATGAAAATATCTGGAGAGATCACGCCGAGATTCGGGTGCACCCAACGTGCCAGCACCTCAAAACCGTGAAGCTTGCCCGTTGCGAGAATCACAAGTGGTTGAAAATACGGGAAGAATTCTCCGTTTTCCAATCCGCAACGAAGGTTCCATTGGTCAAGTTTCTGTGCCTGGCCCATCATGACTATATGTTAGGTTGAGATAATTACCGATAATGTGATTTAAATCACACCTCTGTTCGAGCAGACGCCAAAGAATCTCCTGCGGGTCGTCAACGAGCGCATCTTCGCCAACTCGCTCATCGAGACTGGATCGGGAACGGGAAGTCGGCCAGTGTCCGCCGATCTGCCTCTGCGTGATCGTCGGTTGACGATTTCAGGCCGAGGCACTCATCCAGCCTAAAAGAAGCTGCAAAAGTGCGGGTTCTGAGCGGATCGTCGGCAATGCTACAGTGATTCGTCGTCAAATGCTCGGCGATGGGGAGGCTTCCTGTCTGGCTGGTTCGATTCCATAAAAAAATGGGCGGCAAGAGTTTTGACTCTTGCCGCCGCCCGTCCCTGGGTTGTCTTGAAGGTGTTGCAGTCTTGCGAAACTTTTTGTGCGCCGCCGGACGGCGATGGGCGTCGCCCCTCCGGGGCTTGAAATCAGCTTTGCAGGTTTCCCAGGATTCCGTTCGTCGTCCGCGACTGCGGACCACGAACTACATCCTGGGCTAATTTTCCAGCGTCCCTCCGGGATGCTCTCGCCGCTCTGCGGATACAAAATTCATCCGCTTTCCCCGAGTCACGCATCATGGCTTACTGCAGCAGCTTGGTCACTTCCTGCTGAACGCTGTTGGCCTGGGCTAATGCGGCGATGCCGGTCTGGGAGAGGATCTCGTACTTCGACATATTTGAGGTGGCAGCGGCGTAGTCGGTGGCCTGCACGGCGTTCTGTGCGGAGGTGACGTTTTCCTGCTGCGTGCTCATGACCTGGCTGATGGAATTGAGCGTGTTGATCTGGGCGCCGAGGTAGCCATCCTGCGCAGCCACGTCGGTGACGGCCTGGTTGATGACCTGGAGAGCGGTTTGTGCGTCCGTCGCACTGAGCAGATCGGTTTGCTTCAAGTCGGCCGATGTATCGCCCGCGGTGGCGAACTGATAGCCAATGGTGGTGGTCGCGGCGGTGTTCAAAGCCAGAGATGGCGTTGCCGAAGAGGGGGTGGCAGCCGTCCCGCCCACATCCGTATCCTGGGTTGTGCCATCCAGCGTGATGGTCAAATTGGGATTGGTATTGGTGAGTTGAATGCCGTAGTCGCCGGATGCGACTGCCCCACCATTGGCGGTCGTGACGCCTGCGGCGCCAGCCGTCGTAAAGCTGGCGGTCACGCCGGGATAATTGGCGGCATTGATGGCCGCGATCATCTGACCCACCGTTTCGCCGCCGGTGGGCGACGCGATGTTGGTGGTGGTGACGGTTCCGTCGGCGCTCTTCACGGCAAAGGTGAACCCGGTGGCGGCAGCGATGGTGTCGGTAGCAGCAGCAGCCGTGGTAAGGGCGCCCGCGGTATCGATCGACAGGTCGAGAAATTGGCCGTTGCTGTTCTGCTGCACCAATCCGCCCACATCGCCTACAGTCGACGAGCTGAGCGTGGCAAAGAAGAGATTGTCGAGCGACGAGCCGGTGGCGGAGGAGTCGCCGGTGTAGATGTCTACGCCGTTCACGGAGCCGCTGAATACCTGCACCTGGTTATAGGTGGTCGTCGATCCGATGTTGTTGATCTCAGAGAGAATCGACTGGTACTCCTGGTTGGCCGCGGCTTCCTGAGCGGTATCGAGCGTGCCGTTGGAGGCTTCGGTGGCCAGAGTGACGGCGCGGTTCAACAGGCTGGTCACCTGGGAGAGCGCGCCATCGGCCACCTGCAGCAGCCCTACGCCTTCCGTGGCGTTGGTCTCAGATTGGGTAAGTGCGGCGGAGTTGGCGGCCAGTCCGTTGACCAGCGAAAGGCCTGCGGCGTCATCGGCTCCGGAGTTGATCCGCGACCCGGACGACAACTGCTGCAGAACCGTCTGCAGGCTCGCATTGGTGTTGTTCAGGTTGTTCTCAGCGTAGATGGCGGAGAGATTATTCAAAACACCGAGGGCCATTGTGTAACTCCTTCCGAGGATGCGAAGAGGAGCGGTGATTCTGCGCTTCCTCTGCCAGTCTGCCTAAGCGGCAGGGGCAATGTTGCATCCAGCCACTTCATCGGAAACGGGGGGAATAACTTTAGTCATAATTTTTTGGCGGGTCTGCGGGCTGGTTTGTTGCGGGGCGAATCAGGATGTCGCAGAGCTGGGCAGAGGGTGTACAAATACGCGTCAATCGGTGTACGGATATGGGGCGGCGCGGTGTCTCGGTTCAGGGCAGTTGCACGGCGGAGCGAGGACTGAGGAGGGGTGGAATTGGCGCAAAAAAAGGCGGCATGGGAACGTTATCCATGCCGCCTGCTCTGGAGTTGGCGACTGTGTGTTATGCTGTTGCGGGCTGCTCGGAACCTGGCGCCGGGCCGGCAGGAGGATTGCCGGCGGGGGGATTTCCCGGAGGCGGTGCGCCCTGGCCGTCGGGATGCTGCCGCCACATGGGTCCCTGCGGTCCACCCGGGCCCGCCGCGATCCATCATGTCGCCGCGACGGTCCATCATGCCGCGGTGGTCCATCATGCGCATGTCCTTCAACTGCTTCCACTGGTCGGCGGTGAGCTTGAGGCGAATATCGAGCAGGAAGAGGGAGTTGGCTTTTTCAAGGTCGGCGCGCGCGGCGACAACTTTGTCGATCTGGGCGGCAATTGCGGCGCGGTCGGGCTGGTCGGCGCTGATCAGCGGCTCCATGGCCAGCTCGGCGCGCTCCAGGTTGGCTTGCAGGTCAATGAGCTTTTCGCGATGTTGATAGAGGATCTGATCCATCGCTTTGCGTTGATCGTCGGTGAGTTTCAGGCGTTCGATCATGCGCGGGTTGTTCCACCAGCGGCCCATGTCGCCCATGGCTCTTTCGAAGGGAGCGCGGTGATCGGCGAAGTCCATGGCGCATGGTCATGCCCCCGGGTCCTTCCGGCATCCCGGGAGCGCCGGGGACCTGTGCTGTTGCCAGCGCGCCGGCAGCCAGAACTGCAGCCAACACGGGAAATAAATATCGTGCAATGGACGTTTTCATGATGCGTGCTCCTTTTATCGTTCCTGTTTCCGAATTCGGATATTGCGCAAATGCTGAGTTTCCGGGGCCCCCGCGGTTTGGTGCCTGAGACTAAACGCGCCGGATGCGTTTCCAGGGCCGAGCCCTGCATTCCACTGGACCATCAAGAGCCCTTACTGGCTGGCGCCCTCCTCCATCAACTGGGCCAGCGGTTCCATGGCGCTGGGCACTTGCTGCGAGACATCCTGATCCACGGCGGCCATCAGCTTCTCGTCTGTGCCCTGACCCTGCGCGGACGCCGCGAGCAGGCCCTCCGCAGGATTCTGTTGCGCGGCGAACTGATTCTGAGCGGCATCATCGTTTGTGAGCGCGTGGTTTTGGCCGGCAGCCCGTTGCGCGGCCATGCGCTGGGCAATCATCTGCTGGGCGACGGTACGGGCCAACCGATCATGCGGAGTGATGCTCGTAAAGACCTGCGGAGAGGGTGCCCGCGGCGAGCACGCATCCCAGGGCCCAGGCGGTGGCGCTGCGCCAGGCGCGGCGGTGCTCGGGGATGCAGGACGGTGCGCGGGCGAACGAACTCGGCTTCGCTCCAGGCATGAACGCTGGAGCGGAAGTTCCGAGCGCATCTTCCATTCCGGCTTCCGGCGATTTCAATCGATTCCCGCTTCGATGAACATCATCGTGCTCCTCTCAGTTCCGCGCGTACTTTGCCAAGCGCCCGGGACAGATGCGCCTTGACCGTTCCCTCGCTCAGGCCCGTGCTTTGCGGCAATCTCACTCAGTTCCAGCTCTTCGACGTAGCGGAGCAGAAAGACGGTCCGCTGCCGCTCGCTCAAACCTTCTACAGCCTTCCAGACATGCTTGACCTGCTCGCGGGCCAGCAACTTCTGCTCCGCGGTGCGCTCCCCGCTGGGCAGCCACTCGCTGGCTTCGTCCATATCCACGGAGTTGGTGCGCGTGTGGCGCCAGAACTGCATGCGCCGGTTGCGCCAGTGGTCCTTCTCCAGGTTGATGGCGATGCGCATCAGCCAGGTCATGGCCGTCGAGTCGCCGCGAAAATTGGCCCAGTTCCGGTGCGCTTTCAGGAAACATTCCTGGGTGAGCGTTTCTGCCAGGTCCACGTCGCGCGTGGAGGCCAGCAGGAACCGGAAGATCTGCGGCCGATGCGTTTCCACAAGCCGCGCAAATTCTTCAGCGGCCAATGTTTCTGCCGCTTCGGCATCGATCGGCTTGGCTACCGCGCCCGCTGCCATCACACTGGTAGACGCCCCGGTTTCCCGGCGAGATTACACGTTTGTTCGGCATTCTCCTCTACCAGTGAATGCAAACCCTCGGCATGTAGCCCTTGTTGCGGTACATTCGTTTCTCAGACGGGTGGGAGGGCGGGAAGGCCGCAGGCTCCGCAGTTCCGGGCCGGTGTGCTTGTGATCTCAGACTCGTCCACAGTTACATAATGGGATGAGAATGAGATGAGTGACAGAATTCGGGTAAGGAGGAAGCACACATGCCAGCCGGAACTGGAGTTTTGCCGGCCGCCCAGGCGGGAACCGTCACGCTGGGCGGAGATTTGACCGTAAATCGCATGGGATTTGGAGCCATGCGCACTTACCGGCAAGGGGATCTGGGGACCTCCGGCGGACCGCGCGGGCGCTTTGGCGGTGCTGCGCCGTGCGGTGGAGCTGGGCGTGAACTTTATCGATACTGCCGATTCGTACGGGCCGAATGTCTCAGAGGAGCTGATTGCCGAGGCGCTGTGGCCTTATCCCGCGGGGCTGGTGATCACGTCGAAGGCGGGCTGGGTGCGGCACGGGCCGGGCGATCTGGCAGCACAATGCCGCTCCGGGACACATTGAAGAGGCGCTGGCCGGCACGCTGAAACGGCTGCGGCTGGAGCGGATCGACGTGTACCAGTTGCACGTGCCCGACCCGGCGGTATCGTTTGACGCGTCGATGGAGACCCTGGCGCGGCTGCGCGAACAGGGCAAGATCCGGCATGTGGCGCTTTCCAACGTCACCCTGGAGCACGTGGAGCGGGCGCGCAGGATTGTGCCCATCGTCTCGGTGCAGAACCGCTACAGCTTCTCGGACCGCGAGTGGGATTACCTGGTGGATTACTGCGAGAGGAACGGGATTGCGTTTCTGCCCTGGGGGCCGATGGCGCAGGGACGCAAGGCCAATGAGTCGATTGAGAAGATTGCGGCGGCGCGCGGGGTTTCGACGGGGGTGGTTTCGCTGGCCTGGCTGCTGCGCCGCTCGCCGGCGATGGTGCCCATTCCGGGAACTTCGTCGGTGACGCATCTTGAGGAGAACGTGAGCGCGGCCGCGTTCCGGCTGAGCGATGCGGAGTTTGCGGAGCTGAACGCGGTGGCGCCGCGGCCGTTCTGGCTGCGAGTGTGAGAGGGAACGAGGCAAGAGGAGCGGTTTCCTGTTTCTCTGCCCTTGTCTCGATTTGTTGTCTCAATTTTTGGTTGCGCTGATCTTCGACGCGCCCACCAAAAGGCTGAAAAGATGGCGCTGGTAGACTGGTGCGGGGCGTCGATTGCCGGGTGGCTCCCTGGAAGGATCGTTCATGCTGCTCGAATCGCTTCGCAAGGAAGTTTTGCACGCCAACCAGGAGATTGCGCGGCGCGGCCTGGCGCCGCATACGTTCGGCAATGCCAGCGGAGTTGACCGTTCGGGACGCCGAGCCGCTGGTGGTGATCAAGCCCAGCGGGGTGGACTACGCGACGCTCACGCCCGCCGACATGGTGGTGACGGATCTGGACGGGAAGATTGTCGAGGGCAAGCTGCGGCCGTCAAGCGATCTGGACACGCACACGCTGCTCTACCGCGAATTTCCGGCGATTGGCGGCATCGTGCACACGCACTCGGAGTTTGCGACGTCGTGGGCGCAGGCTGGCCGGGCGATTCCGTGCCTGGGCACGACGCATGCCGACTATTTTCACGGGCCGGTGCCGGTAACCGAGCCGCTAACCGCGGAGGAGGTGGCGGGCGGGTACGTGCGCAATACCGGGCGCGGTCATCGTGCGGCGTTTCCGGTCGGAGGGGTTGGATCCGGTAGCGGTTCCGGGAGTGCTGGTGGCCGGACATGCGCCGTTTGCATGGGGCAAGACGGTGGCTGAAGCCGTGGAGCACGCCGATGTGCTCGAGTACATTGCCCGGCTGGCTTACCGAAGCATGGTCCTCGAGGCATCCGAAGCAGGGATTCCGGTGTGGGTTTCCGAACACCACTACCAGCGCAAGCATGGGCCGAAGGCTACATACGGGCAGGGGTAGGCAGGCCCGGCTTCTGGCTGGACGGTTCCCATTCCCTTTTGCCGGGAAGTCGGCGAAGGAACCCAGCGTGCGTTGGATACGCGGCGGGTACACCCGCAGGAAAGCAGCCTGGAGACCGATCTTGTTCAAAGATTTAACGGAGCTAGGAAATACCGAATTCGGTATATTCCTATTATTTTCAGTAAATCGCTTTACGTTTTCTGCAGAAGATGTGACAGATTACCTTGGCGCTGGCATAACCTTTTATTGGAAGCGAAGTCGATATCTCGCGTATTGTCTTGCGATTGCTCTAATCCGCCGCCGGAGCCACCCGGTCCTGATCTGGCATGGCATCCGACGTGCAACGCACTCTAATGGATAGAAGGTTCCCCGCTCGATGGAGACCAGCCTCTTTAACCGGGTGCAGGCGGGGCTGCTCGCGCTAGCGACGGTTGCGCTCCTCGTGTTGGCGGTCTTCAATCTGCTGGCGGAGCAGCACTACGACCGGCCCGACGACGGGGTATGGTGGCGCGAAGCCAAGGGCGGCCTGGTGGCCGACCGGGTGCTGCCGGACATGCCCGGCGAGCGCGCCGGCATCCAGCAACATGACCTGCTGACGGCTGTGAACGGCGAGCCGGTGACGCGCATCGCCGACCTGGAGCGCGCTCTCTATCGCACCGGCAGCTACGGCCTGGTGAACTACAGCATTACCCGCGACGGCATTCCGCTGGATACGCCGGTGAAGGTGATTCCGGTGCCGCTGGACCAGAGCCTGGCGCTGGGCCTGCGGGTCATCGGGCTGATTTACCTGATCATCGGGTTTTATGTGCTGTTCCGGCGCTGGGGCGCGCCGCGGGCCACGCATTTTTATCGTTTTTTGCCTGGTTTCTTTCGCGTTGTACGCGCTCAATTACACGGGCCAGTTCGACTTGCTCGACCAGATGGTTTTCTGGACGAACACGGTGGCGGAGTCGCTGCAGCCGGCGCTGTTCCTGCATTTTGCGCTGAGCTTCCCGGAGGAGCGGTTCAAGAGATGTGCGCCGCCGCTGGCTGCTGCCGCTGGTGTACGCGCCGGGCGCGGTGCTGCTGGGGCTGTGGATCTGGGCGATCAACTTCTGGCAGGCCACGGAACTGCTGAAGCACAGCCTGGACCAGTTGGGCACGGCGTACGTGGCGGTGTTTTACATCCTGGCGGCGCTCTTGTTCCTGCGCAGCTACGCGCGCGCCGACTCGCCGCTGCTGCGCCAGCAGTTGAAGTGGGTGACGCGCGGAACCCTGCTGGCGGTGCTGCCGTTCACGCTGTTTTATGCGGTGCCGTTTCTGCTGGACCTGAACCCGCCGCGGCTGCTGACCAACCTGGCCGGGTTGTCGCTGGTGTTTCTGCCGCTGACCTTCAGCTGGGCGATTGTGCGCTACCGGCTGATGGACACCGACCTGATCTTCAAGCGCGGCATGGCGTACATGCTGGCCACGGGCCTGATCCTGGGCGGCTACTTCGGGGTTATCGCGCTGATTGCGGAGATTGTGCACCAGCGTCTGCCGGAGACGGTGCGCGAGTGGGCGCTGGTGATCGCCATTGTCGACCACGGCGGCGGTTTTCGATCCGCTGAAGCGCAGGATTCAGGGCTGGGTGGATCGGGCCTTCGACCGGCATCGCTACGACTATCGAAAGGCGCTGGTCGAGTTCGGGCGCGGGCTGAGTTCGGAGACGGATTTGAAGACGCTGCTGCAGTCGATTGTGCAGCAGTTGCCGCGCACGCTGCAGGTGGCGCGGGTGGCGGTCTTCCTGGTGCAGGATGGCCGGTTGCGGCTGGCGGCGTCGCATGGACTGCCGGCGGAATTGAGCGAACGCAGCAGAATCCGCTCGGGCAGAATTCGCCTGGATTTGGATTTTCTGGATTTCGATCGGGCGCGGGACCACTCGCACATCTTCCTTGAAAACGCGCAGGCCGCGATGCATTTGCCGGAGAGCCAGCAGCGGGCGGCGGCGCTGCTGGATTTGAACTACTATCTGCCCTGCCGCGTGGCGCCGGTCAAGCTCGACGACAGGGGCAGAAGCCCGAGCCGGACCATTGCCGTGATCGGGCTGGGACGCACGCTGGGCGGCGATTTTCTGTCGAGCGAGGACGTGGAACTGCTGGAGTCGCTGGCCAGCTATATCGGCATCGCGCTGCAGAACGCCAGCCTGTACGCGCGCCTGGAAGAGAAGATCGGCGAGTTCGAGCGGCTGAAGGAGTTCAACGAGAATATCGTCGAATCCATCAACGTGGGCATCCTGGCCATCGATCTCGAAGACCGCATCGAGAGCTGGAACGCGCAGATGGAAGCCATGTACGCGATGAGCCGCGGCGAGGTTCTGGGCCAGGCACTTCGTGCCGTTTTCCCGGTGGAGTTTGTCGAGGCCATCGACCGCTTCCGCAACGATCCGGGCGTGCACCAGATTTACAAGTTCCCGCTGACCACGCGAGCCGGCGAGCAGCGCACCGTGAACATCGCCGTGGCGCCGCTGCTCTCGCGCGATTTCATTTCGGTGGGGCGCATCATCCTGGTGGACGACATTACGGAGCGGGTGACGCTGGAGTCGCAGCTGGCGCAGGCCGACAAGCTGAGTTCGATCGGATTGCTGGCCGCGGGCGTGGCGCACGAGATCAACACGCCGCTGGCGGTGATCTCGTCGTACGCGCAGATGCTCTCGAAGCAACTGAAGGGCGACGCGCGGCTGGGCCCGGTGCTGGACAAGATTACGCAGCAGAGCTTCCGCGCGGCGGAGATTGCCAACGGCCTGCTGAATTTCTCGCGCACCTCGACGACGGAGTTTCGCGAGACGAATTTGAACCAGGTGATTCGCGATACTCTGTCGCTGCTCGAGCATCAGTTCAAGACGGCGAAGATTGCCGTCGACCTGGAGCTGGCGGCAGAGCTGCCGGCGATTCAGGGCAATCCGGGCAAGCTGCAACAGGTGTTTCTGAATCTGCTGCTGAATGCCAAAGAGGCGATGCCCGGCGGCGGCAAGCTGCGCGTGGCCACGCTGGTGAACGGGCACGTGGAGGCCGTGGTGGCCGACAACGGCGCGGGCATTGCGCCCGAGCATCTGAAGCGGATTTACGATCCGTTCTTTACGACCAAGAGCATGCGCCAAAGCCAGGCGATAAGAAAGGCACGGGACTGGGACTTTCAGTCTCCTACGGCATTATTCAGGAGCACGCCGGCAAGATTCACGTGGAGAGCGCTGTGGGCGCCGGCACAACCTTTCATCTTGAGTTTCCACAGTTAAGGAATTCCGTCCATGCCTGAGGTCGAATCGCCAATTGAATTTGACAACCTCCGCATCGACATCCGGGAAGGCCAACGGGAGTTCTGGCGCCCGCTTCCATTCTCGTTATCGACGACGAGGCCGGGATCCGCGAATCGCTGGAAGTGCTGCTCTCGCTGGAGGGGTACACGGTGGGCCTGGCGCCGGAGGGCGAAGAAGGCCTGCGCATGCTGGATGCGGAGGCCTACGATCTGGTGCTGCTGGATCTGGCGCTGCCCGGCCAGAGCGGCATGGAACTGTTGCCGCAGATCAAGGAGCGGCAGCCGGAGCTGCCGGTCATCATGATCACGGCCTACGGCACGGTGGAGAACGTGGTGGAGGCGGTCCGCGCGGGCGCGGAGAACTTCGTCCAGAAGCCGTGGGACAACGAGAAGCTGCTGGCCGACATTCGCTCGGCGGTGGCGCGGCATCGCATTGAGGAAGAGAACCTGCAGCTCAAGCGCACGCTCAAGCAGCGCTACAGCTTCGCGAACATCGTGGGCAAGAGCGAGACCATGCTGCGCGTGTTCGACCTGGTGGCGCAGGTGGCGCCGAGCCGGTCGACGGTGCTGATCCAGGGCGAGAGCGGGACGGGCAAGGAACTGATCGCCAAGGCGATTCATGCCAACTCGCCGCGGCGCGACAAGCCGTTTGTGCCCATCAACACGGGCGCGATGCCGCCGGAGCTGCTGGAGTCGACGCTGTTCGGGCACGTGAAGGGCGCGTTCACTTCGGCGATTGCATCGAAGAAGGGCCTGTTCGAAGTGGCGCACGGGGGCACGCTGTTCCTGGACGAGATTGCCACCATGGGCATGGACACGCAGGCCAAGATTCTGCGCGTGCTGCAGGACCGGCGCTTCATGCACCTGGGCGGCGTGCAGGAGATTCAGGTGGATGTGCGGATTCTGGCGGCGACCAATGTCGATCTGCGCAAGGAAGTGCGCGAGGGACGCTTCCGCGAGGATTTGTTTTACCGGCTCAACGTGATCACCGTCGATCTGCCTCCGCTGCGCGCGCGGCGCGAGGACATTCCGCTGCTGGCGCAGCATTTTCTGGATTTCTACGCCAACGAAAACGGGCTGGAGGCGCGCAAGCTCTCCAATGACGCGCTGCGCGCGCTGATCGATTACGACTGGCCGGGCAATGTGCGCGAGCTGGAGAATGCGATCGAGCGCGGCGTGGTGCTTTCGTCGGGGCCGGTGATTGGCGCGGACCTGCTGCCCGGGCATATTACCGGGCGCAGCTTTCAGGATGCGCTGCTGGAGCACAATCCCAACTCCTCGCTGTTCGACATACTCGAAGTGATTGAGCGGCGGATCATTATCGAGAAGCTGGAGCGCTGCAACTGGAACCAGACCGAGGCGGCCGAGCAGTTCCGCATTCCGCTGTCGACGCTGAACCAGAAGATCAAGCGGTTGAACATCGAGATTCGGAAGAAGGGCAGAGAATAAGAACAGGGACGCTCCGAAACCACGGAGATGCTTCCTGCCGCTCTTTATAGGCTAGAAAAGCAGCACGGACCTTCGGCCATCCGCTCAGGACGATAGGGCATCCAGGGCTCGCAACCAATTCTCTAAAAATGCTTTGACTTCTTCAGGCGGACGCAGCCAGACATCGGCCGCTGTTTCGCGCCACTCGGGGCGGACCAAGGCGGCCAGGCCGCGGCCTTTGAGCGCGCGAAAGCGGCTTCGTCGGTGAGGTCGTCGCCCAGAAAAGCGACCGGGCTGCACTCGGCGCATTCGTCCAGCAAGCGCGGCTGGCGGCGGCGCCTTTGTCGCGGCCGGCCCGCAGCTCGATGCCCGATTCGAAGGGCTGCAGTTGGAATCCCTCGATGTGAGCGGCGGGTTCGAAGAGGGCGCGGGTCTGTTGCTCGATGCGGGCTGCTTGCGCAGGCTCGGACGCCGCGCCAGTGCATGACCGCGGCATTGGGTTTGGATTCAAAGAGTCCGCCGAAGCTGTCGCGCTCAAGTTCGCGCGCTGCAACTCATTCGAGCTTTTCCAGCACCGCGATCGGGCAGCCGCTGGTGCTCGCGGCGGCCGTCGGGATAGGAGGCGCTCGAATCCGTGCAGGCCCCAGACTTCAAACGGTGCATTGAGTGCGAGCAGGGGGCGATTTCCTGCGCGGGGCGGCCGGTGATGACGACCATGCGTGTCTGCTTCTGGTCCTGAATGCGGTTGAGGAGCGTCACGAATGCCGGGCCAAGGCATCGGCCTGAAAGCGGTCGATATGGAAGGGCGCGAGCGTGCCGTCGTAGTCGAGCAGCAGCAAGGGGCGCGAGGCGGCAGTAAATCCCGCGAAGAATTTTTCAAGACTCTGTGCCGCGGTCGGGTTCAGCGATGCCTCCGGTGCTTCCTTGGTCAGTTTACGACGGCGGCCATTTCCGGGTACGGTCGGTCGGTGGTCTTCCGCCTTTTGGCAAGAGGCGCGAAAGCATGGAGTACCCACACCCGATGTTGAGGATGTTTTTAATTCAAATGCAGCAAGTCAACATGCGTTACGCGGTCTTTCTGCGCAAACGTTCGAGTGCGGGTACAGGCGTGGGGCCGGTCGGGCGCGACGTGTGACAGTTCCTCGTTTTCCAGACGCAGTTCGCGCAGGTCGCCAAGAATCGTGGCCGCCCACAAATAGATATTGTGTTCGATGACCTGGCGTCTCATGCGCGTCATGCGATCGCGGCGCTCGGCGCGCGTCATCTGCAGGCCGCGGTGAATGGTTTCGGCAACGCCGGAGATGTCGTAGGGGTTTACGAGCAGCGCGTCGGGAAGTTCGCCGGCTGCACCAGTAAAGCGGCTCAGCACCAGGACTCCGTCTTCGTCGTCGCGGGCGGCGACAAACTCTTTGGCGACCAGGTTCATGCCGTCGTGAAGCGAGGTGACGAGGCAGATATCGGCGGCCTCGTACCAGCGGCTGCACTTCTTCGTGGCTGCACTGCCGCTCAATGAGGATGACCGGCTTCCAGCGCGCGGTCTGGTAGCGTGCGTTAATGCGCTCGACAGTTTCTTCCACTTTGAGCCGCAGGTCGGCGTAGCTGGGGATGCGGGTGCGGCTGGGCGCGGCGATCTGCACCAGCGTGAAGCGGTCGCGATACCAGGGCGCGAGTGGCGAGCAACTGCTCGAGGGCCATGAGCCGCTCGACGAATGCCCTTGGTGTAGTCGAGGCGATCGACGCCGATGGCCAGGTATTCGGGATGAACGCCGAAGGCGCTCAACAACTGGTCGCGCGCGAGCAGCTGCTCGTGCCTCGCGGCCGGCCGGCCTCCTGCGGTTCGGAATGCGGGTGCACGCAGCTCTTCGCAGGCCACGCTGATGGGGTAGGCGCGAATGGTGGTCAGGTGTCCGTGGCGGCGGGTGGTCAGGTGTTCGTGACTGGTGCGCGCCTCTAGTGCGCGGTCGACGGTGGAGAGGAAGTTGTGGCAGTGCAGCGGAATGTGGAAACCGATGAGATCGGCTCCCAGCAGACCCTCGAGCAAGTCATTTTGCCAAGGGCAGATGCCGAAGGCTTCAGGATTCGGCCAGGGGATATGCCAGAAGATGGCGACGCGCGCGTCGGGACGGGCACGCTTGATCATGCGCGGCAACAGCGCGAAGTGATAGTCCTGCACTAAGACGATTGGGTTGGAGCTGTCTTTCATCTCTGCCAGCAGCGCGTGTGCGAAGCGCTCGTTGATGCGCTGGTAGCACTCCCAGTCGCCGGTGCGGAAGATGGGCCGGGTATGGGCGATATGGCAGAGCGGCCACAGGCCCTCGTTGGCGAAGCCGTCGTAGTACTGGGATTCTTCTTCGGCGGAGAGCCAGACCCGGCGCAACGTGTACTTAGGATCGTCGGGCGGCACGCGCAGGCGATCGAATTCGTCGACGGTGAGGGCGTCGGCATCGCCGCTGCCGGAGGCGATCCAAACGCCGTCGCAAGCGCGCAACACGGGATCGAGAGCGGTGACCAGGCCGCTGGGCGGAACCACGCACTCCAATTCCCGGCCATTGCGCACGTGCATGTAAGGCTCGCGATTGGAGACGACGAAGATGCGGCCGACACACGGCTCTCTCTGCGCACGTGCAGGGCCAGGCGTTCGGCGGTCCACCTGTGCTCGCCGGCTTCGCGCAGGGAGGCCTCAGTGGTGGCGGCGGCGCGTGCGGCTTTCAGGTTCTGCGCCATGCTCTCCACTTCGCGCGCAATAGGCGAAAGGAAGCTGAGATCGCCCCCTGCGTCGATGGCAGGCGGCTCGGCAAAGCGCGAGGGCCCGGTACGCAAGCGGTGCAGGCGCTCAGTCAAGCGGCTCATGGGGCGGGTAACGAACCAGCTCACCATGAACCCGGTGATCGCGGCGATGAGGATGACGGAGATGGCGATGAGCCAGAAGCTGCGGCGCCAGACGGCATTGGCTTCAGAGCGAATGGGACTGGCGTCGGCAACCACCACCATGGAGCCGGAGACGCCTTTGCCGCTGTGCAGCGGGAATGCGCTTTCAAGCCAATCCAAGTGTCCGATGTGGCCAAACAGGCTGTATTCAACGTTCTCGGATATGGATTTTTCGATCGGGTAACGGCTCAGCGCGCGTAAAACCTGGGCCGGGCCGGAGGCTGCCACCAGGTTGCCCTGGTTATCGTAGACCGCAATGCCCAGTGCACCGGAGCCGTTCTTCACAATGTGCACGATCGCGGCCAGGGCCGGCGTGTCTCCGGTATTGGCGGCTTGCTGGATCTGCGGAAGGATGCTCAGCCCCATCCATCGCGTCTGATGATCGAGTTCCTGTCGTAAGACGTGGCGGTGCGCGAGCACATCAAAGTACGTAGTTGCGACCGAGACGATTGTCACGCTTGCAATGAGAGCCAAAATTAGCCGAATACGGAACCGGTGCACGCGGAACCCCCAAAAATCGTCTCGAACACCTGCTTAGATGCAAGGGCGCAATTGGGTGCACCTTGCAGGTGGGGAAAGACACAATATTCTCAGGGTTTGCGAGACGGGTTGCGGTCGGGATTCCTACCACCAGGTTGTCAGCCAGGGGCAATGGAATCAGGCATCCCGCGGCTCGAATCGGCTGGCGGAGGGCGCCAGAGGGGCTCATGCGCTATTCTGTCCACGGAAGCAGAGACTTTGCGCCTTCAAGTCTGCGTTTCACACTTTTCACGCGAGGCTGCCCCAGCCGGCAAACACCATGGCGATCAACGCGATCGATCGTACCGCCAAAGAAATCGTGCTTACTGTGCAGGACTACGCGCTGTTTGCCTGGCGCGCGGTGATAAACCTGTTTCGGCCCCCCATTTACTGGGGAGATTTTCTGATTCAGTCGGACGTCATCGGCGTGGGCTCGGTGGCCATCGTGCTGCTCTCGGGATTCTTCACCGGTGGTGTGCTGGCTTTGCAGTCGGCAGCGACGCTGGCTGCCTTTGGCGCGACGGCGGTAACCGGTCAGTTTGTTTCGCTGACCATGGTTCGGGAGCTGGGTCCAGTGCTGACCGGGGTGATGGTTTCGGGCCGCAACGCGTCGTCGATGGCCAGCGAACTGGGCTCGATGGTGGTGACGGAACAGATTGACGCCATGCGGGCGCTGGGTGTGGACCCCATGCGCAAGCTGGTGACTCCGCGCATCTTCTCAAGCACGGTGATGCTGCTATTGCTGACCATCGTGGCCGATGCCTGCGGCATTCTGGGCGGGGCCGCGGTCACGGTTCTTCTCAATCACCAGAATGGCACGCAGTACTTCCACATGGCCTACGAGAAATTGCGCTACCCCGATGTGGTGCAGGGCATGGTGAAGCCGCTATTCTTCGGCTACATCCTGGCCTCCATCGGCTGCTTCTACGGAATGCGTACGACCGGAGGAACGCAAGGTGTGGGCCGTTCGACCATTTCCGCGGTGGTGGTGGCCTCGGTGCTGATTATCTTTGTCGACTTCCTCATCACCCATGTATTGCTGACGATCTTCTCATGAGCGCTGGGCCGTTTTCCATCTCTGAACATCTCGCACCGCTGGAGAGCAAGACGGTGGTGGAAGTACGCCATGCGACCGTCGAGTTCGATGGGCCGCCAGTGCTCGCGGATATTTCCTTCACGGTGGCGCGGGGCGAAACGCGCATTCTGCTGGGACCGGCAGGGGTGGGCAAGAGCGTTCTGCTCAAACTCATCAATGGACTGATTCAACCGGTGCGCGGCAGTGTATGGCTGTTCGGCGACGAGATCACGTCGATGCCCGAGGAGAAGCTGTTCCCGTTGCGCGCGCGCACGGGCATGGTGTTCCAGGAGGGCGCGCTGTTCGATTCGCTAACCGTGCGGGATAACGTGGGATACCAGTTGCTGCAGAATCAAGCGATTCCCGACGAGGAGATCGATACGCGCGTGCGCGAGGCGCTCAGTTTTGTTGGACTGGAAGAGACATTCTCGCTGTTTCCGGACAGCCTTTCCGGCGGGATGCGGCGGCGCGTGGCCATTGCGCGCGCGCTGATCAACCACCCGGAGCTGATTCTTTACGATTCGCCGACCGGCGGGCTGGACCCTGTCACCTCGTCGACCATCATGGACCTGGTGATGAAGGAGCGCGACGTGCACGCTACGCCGTCGATCATGGTGACGCACCGGCTGCAGGACGCGTTCCTGCTGTGCACACACCGCTACGACGTGGAGCGCGGCGAGGCGGTGGCGCTGCCTGAGGGCGAGACGGTGTCGAACACCACTTTTCTGATGCTTGAGGAAGGCCGGCTGATCTTCGACGGAACGCTGCACGAGCTGCTGCACACCGAGAATCCATTTGTGCGGGAATTTCTGGCATAGGCTGGGACGAGGGACAAGGGACTAGGGACAAGAGACCTACAGGCGCTGGCCCCAAATGCTGGCGCCTTTGCTTTTGGGTCGGGTCACATCCAGTCGGGGCTGGCCTTTGAACGGTTTGTCCGACGAGGTCGGGCGGCGCACCCCGGCGCAACCTCATTCCCATGTTGATTCTGTGACTTGTTCGCTTTGTCTCTTTGCCCGTCGTTCGTTTCAGCGGCGAGCCGTGTTCTTCCAGAGGATGGCGGCCAGGATCGCCAAGGTTGAGATAAGGCGCAGAAGGAAGAGCGAGAAGCTGGTTACGTTGGGATGCGGGAGGTTGAGGACCACGGCATCAGTCCCGCCCTGAATGAGGAAGAAAGCGGCGAAGCCCAGGAATAGAATATCGTGCGTGGCGCGCCAGAAGCGCAAGAAGAATAGCCCGGCAACGAAGGAGCAGCCGCTGACGAAGCCGAGGAGAAAAAGGTCGGCGGAAAGATGGGCGATGGGCGCCAATTGATCGAGCGGGACCGCGTTCATTCGCTCTCCCAGATCAGACCGTAGACCAGCAGCGCCATGGAGAGCGCGGCCACTCCGACACGCCACGTAAAGAGGTCGACTTGAGGGAAGACCAATAGGTCGGCGATGGTCAGCAGGTTCGAGATGGTCAAGCCCACAAAGCAGAAACCGCTCCACAGCAGTAACTTTCCGCGGGTCCGCACGTAGGCACGGAGCAGGAAGACGGCGCAAATGAAAGTGGTGAAGCAGGTCAGTATATAAACTGCAGAATCCATTAATCCTGCTCCTCGATTGCCTGAAGTGTAGGCGCAAAACACAAGACGAAGGATGATGTTATCCAATTTAGCACGGCCCCTACAGGATTTCCCTCATTAAGGGCAAGGCGCCCACGGGCGTGCGAGATGGAGGACAAAGCCACTTACCAGTCGTGGAACACTGTGGCGCTCCGGCAAGCCCAGAGACGACAAGGTCAACTTATCGGGTGCGGAACGAATCCTGGGTTCAATGCACGGAGAGGAGCTGCGAGGCCTTCTGCAGCATGAATTCGGGATGCACGGGTTTCTCGAGGATATCGAAGGGGTGGCCGGACTGGGCGGCGGCGCGGGCCAATTGCGAGGTGTTGGGATTGCCGGAAAAGAGAAGGATTTGGCAGGAGGGCGCACGGCCGGCGAGATCGATGGCCAGATCGATGCCGCTCATTTTGGGCAGCACGACATCGAGAATAACCAGCGAGGGCTGCCAATCGCGCATGATTTCAATAGCTTGTTCGGCGGAGTAGGTGGCGCGCGCGTCGTATCCGGCAATGGTGAAGATGGTCGCGAGGGTGTCCGACGTCCATTGTTCGTCGTCCACGATGAGAATCTTTTGACCCTTCGCAAGCAGCATGGCTGAACCTGGAGACGAGCAAAATCATGCTGGAATTACATGGGGGACAAGGGGCCCGGGGCGGGAAGCAATGAAGCAACGCGCCTGCCGGAACGCGTCGTCACGGCCATTATGCCACGTTTGCGCGGAGAAGTGTGGAGACACCGGGCGATCACGGCGATGGGCGCGGCTGGCAGCCGCGCCCATCGCGCTGCATGGACGAGAGATTACGGTGTAGGGCCGATGGGAGTGCCGGGGGCGGGACCTTGGACGAGCGCCACCAGGACAAGGCTGCCGTTCATCTTGAAGAGATAACCGTTGAATCGGGCCGTGCTGCTGACTCCGGGCGGCGTTGCCGCGATGATCTGCATGCTGGGAGACAGATAGACCGCTACGGTGGTCTGTCCGGTGATCGTGGCCAGCCAACTGTCGGAAGGCAACGTGACCATCAGCTCGCCCCAGCAGGAAGAGCACGCCGGCAATGTGCCGGTGATGGTGCCGTCCACGGTCTGCGGAGCGAGCATGACGCTGTTGGCGGTGGCGGCGTTGTTGGTTGAGCCGCTGGTGGCCACTGCCACCACCTGGCCGGCAAAGAGCGTGCCGGCGTTGAACGTGGGCGTGAACGGCAGACCCACGGTGCCGAGATTCTGCCAGCGGCCCGGCAATTCGAAGGTCGTGGCGCTCTTGATGGTGATGGTGTCTTTTGCAATGGGCGCGGAGGTAACCGGAGCACCGATCTGCTGGCGAACAACCTGGACAAGAGAAGTTGCAGGCGAGCCGGTGACGGCAAGGACGGGACCGATCAGCATGGCAGCAGTGGCGTCGGGCGGTGCCTGCTGTTCGACGCGGACGGCCAGCAGGCTGCCGTCGCCCTGTGTTTCAAGATCCACTTCAACCAGCATGTTGACGGCGAGATCCGCAAAGCTGGTGAGGCTGGGGCCCTGGAATTGAGTATTGTCGTTTACGTTTACCGGCATGGCGACAGCTTCACCATTGACCAGCGTGAACTGGTTGGCGCCAAGCGCGGAGATTTTGCCTTTCACGCCGCATTGCAAACCGACGGTTCCATTGCTGGGTTGCGCCTGCACAGGAACCGGGGCCACGTTAAACGCCGGCGTGACGGCGACCGTGCTTGCGGAGATGTCGACGGACTTGGCTACCAGGAAATCCACCAGCAGTGAGGTCACTGAGTTGCCGATGCTGATGGGAGTGGAGAAGACGATGGTCTGCGAATGATTGGCAAGCAAGGCGTCGGCGATGACAAGCTGGCCAGTGCCGGGGTCAATGTAATCCACCACCGGGTTGGAATAGGTAAACGAGACACTGGAGTAGTTGTCTTCAGGAATTGAGGGTGTGAACAGCGGCTCCTGGACGGCATCAAGGTGCGTGGCCTCAAACGTGACGGGCGAGCTGAGCAGGCTGGTGGTAACGCCATTGGAATCTGTGAGGACAATGGAGTTGAGCGTGAGGCTGGCGGCCACGACCTGATCGGCGGGCGCATCGGTGATGGATATCGGCGCCGTCGTGGAGGCGGTTTGGATGCGCGACGCGGAATCGGTGAGGTTGGTGCTGGCGCCGGTGCACCCGGCCACAATCAGCGCTGCGGCGCCCAGAACCGCGGCGCATGCGAAGGCAAAAGCTTTGCCGGCTGATTGCGTACGAACTTTCATCGGGATCTCCTTTGACAAGCAACGAACAGTGGTGGCCGCGCACTGCCGGCAACACAGTGACTGGGCATGCGGAGCAGGGCGGCACGTCCGCAGATGGTCGGGCAATCGCCGCCTCCGCCGAGCGCCGCTGCCTGTTGAGCGACCGCTCATTGGGGCCACTTCGACGGGATGTCGACAACCGTGTTTACCCTGCGGAACGAACTTAGCTTACTGCGGAAACAGTCCTGCGCCACGGGGTCGATCTGGTTCCGGAGCCGACAACTCCGTGATCGGGAATGCGCGTCTTATATGGGAAACGCGATGGAGGATTTCTATGGCTTCGAGCTTAAACGGAAAGAGAATTGCGATCTTAGCAACTGATGGTTTTGAGCAAGTGGAGTTGACGGAACCGAAGAAGGCGCTGGAACAGGCGGGCGCGCAGACCGTGGTGATTGCCCCGAAGTCCGGAGAGATCAAGGGCTGGAACAAAACCGCATGGGGAGAATCGGTGAAGGTGGATCGGACGCTAGAGCAGGCGCGGCCCGATGAGTTCGACGCACTGGTGCTGCCCGGTGGGGTGATGAACCCCGATCATCTGCGCATGGAACCGAAGGCGGTGAACTTTGTGCGCGAGTTCAGCCAGTCGGGCAAACCGGTGGCGGCCATTTGCCACGGGCCGTGGATGCTGGTGGAAGCCGGCCTGGTGAAAGGAAAAACGGTTACTTCCTGGCCGTCGCTCAAGACCGACATCGGGAACGCGGGAGGAAACTGGGTGGATCAGGAGGTGGCGGCGGACGGGCAGTTTATTACCAGCCGCAAGCCGGACGATCTTCCGGCTTTCAACCGGGCGGTGATTGAGAAGATCGGGCAGGAGGCAGGGAGACGGGCAGCGTGAGCCTGTCCGTTGTGGAGTTTAATACTCTCCCGGGTCTCAAACGCGAGACCCGGGGCACCCGGCCGTTGTAGTGAGTTGTTACTTTTCTTTTGTGGTGAGTTGTTACTTTTCTACAGCGGATATTTTTCCGCGGCGATGCAGGCGCCGGCTACGGCCCGGCTGAGCGCGACCGTGTTGGCGGGCGTAAAGCGCGACAGGCGGCGCAGGATGGCTAACTGCGTGCGCAGCATATCGCCTTCCGCACAGGCGGCCAGGATGCGTCGCGCGGATTGCTCGCAGAGACTCATGGCTTCGTTGGCGAGCAGCCCGGTCATGGCGGCGGCAATCGATGCAGAACTGCGGGCGGCCTCGGAGAGTTTGCGGGCGCGCGACAATGCGGAATCAAGCGCGTAGATCTGGGTGATCATGTCGGCCAACTCCGCCATGATCTCCTGCTGATCCTGAAGGGTGTTCATGTAACGCTGACTGGCGACGCCGGCGGCAAACAGCGTCAGGCGCCGCGCCGCAGCGAGGGCGTCGGTTTCGCGCGCCAGGGGCTCGTTGGATTCTCCGCTATCAAGCGCAAGCGGCTGTGTGACTTCGTCCATCACGCGCTTGATGGCCTGGAGCAGAGGCAGCTTGCCTGTAGTGGCGCGCTTCATCAACCACCCTGTGATGATGAGGCGATTGATTTCGTTGGTGCCTTCAAAAATCCGGTTGATGCGCGCGTCGCGATAGGTGCGCTCGGCCGGATACTCCTCCACATAGCCATAGCCGCCCATGGTGGCCACCAGTTCGTCGGCAACCAGCGTGAGCATCTCAGAGCCGTAGACCTTCAAGATGGAGCATTCGACAGCGTATTCCTCGATTCGCTTCTGGGTTTCGGCAGGCGAGTGCGTCTGGTCGGCGAGTTCGGCCAGGCTGGTGTCGATCATACCGATGGTGCGGTAATTCATGCACTCGGCGGCGTAGAGGTGCGCGGCGCTCGAAGAGATTTTGCTCTGTATGAGTCCGAATTCGGCGATGGATTTGCCGAAGGCGCTGCGCTCTTTGGCGTAGCGAACCATTTCGCCAAGGGCACGACGCGCTCCGCCTACGCAAAAGACAGCCAGCTTGAGACGGCCCATGTTGAGCACGTTGAAGGCAATGTGGTGTCCCTTGCCGGGCTCGCCAAGAAGATTCTCAACAGGCACCTGGCAGTCTTGCAGGATCAATGGGCATGTCGACGATCCGCGGATGCCCAGCTTGTGCTCTTCAGCGCCGACGCTGAGCCCTGGGGTGTCGCGTTCGATGAGGAAGGCGGAGAATTTTTCGCCGTCGATTTTGGCGAAGACGGTGTAGAGGCCGGCGGTGGCGCAGTTGGTGATCCAGTGCTTTTCGCCGTTGAGGAGGTAATGCTTGCCGTCGGGTGAGAGTGTGGCGCGAGTGCGGATGTTCATGGCGTCGGAGCCGGAACTGGCCTCAGAAAGCGCGTAGGCCCCGATCCATTCGCAACTGGCGAGCTTGGGCAGGTAACGGTGCTTCTGCTCTTCGCTTCCGTACCAGACCAGCGGCAGCGTGGCGATCCCGACGTGGGCGCCGAGTGCTGTGGAAAAGCTGGCCAGAACGGAAAGGTGCTCGGCGATGAGCGAGGAGGTGATCTTGTCGGCGCCGATGCCGCCGTACTCTTCGGGGATTTCGGCGGCCATAAAACCAAGCTTGGCGGCTTTACGCATGAGGGCGGCCATGGCGCCCGGCTGTTTGGATTCGATCGAGGGAATGGCGGGCTGAATCTCTTCGCGGGCGAAGCGTTCGGCCGTGGCAGCGATCTGACGCTGCTCTTCGTTCAGGTCTTCGGGCGTGAAGATTTCGGCGGACAAGCGGGATTCCAGCAGAAAGCTGCCACCAGGGGCGGCAACGGCGCGGGTATCAACGAGAGGGGACATACTCCTCCTGAAGTTCACGTTACAAGAGTCGAATGGGTGGTAACAAGAACATTGGCGGGCGGAATCTCGATTCAGCGCCGTGAGCCAGGCAGATACGGCGCGAGCGGGAAGACTCGCTCAACTTGAGATAGATGCAGAATCGCGGCGGAACGCATAGGAGAGCAAGCGTTCTGAGCAAGAGCGGGGGGGCTCCGCTTTGTCGCGAGCTGGGAAGTTGGCGGCGAACATGCGTCTCATCTTTCTATGGAGTTGCGCGTTATCCTGAATCCACAATGACCAATAGTTGTTTGCGGAGCGTGGGAGTTTATTGCGGCTCTTCTGATGGCAACAATCCAGCCTTTCGCGCCGATGCGCAGGCGCTGGGTGAGGCAGTGGCTGCCGCGGGTTTGACGCTGGTGTATGGCGGGGCGAGCCGCGGGTTGATGGGCGCAGTTGCGGACGCGGCACTCGGCAAGGGAGGCGCCGTGATTGGCGTGCTGCCTGAGGCGCTGAGCGCGCGTGAAATTGCGCACCATGGTCTTACGTCGCTCGAAATGGTGGGCACGATGCACGAGCGCAAGGCGCGGATCAATGAATTGTCGGATGCGCTGGTGGCGCTGCCCGGCGGCCACGGCACGCTCGATGAGTTGATGGAGGCCGTCACCTGGGCGCAGATCGGGATTCACGACAAGCCCTGCATCATGGTAAATACCGCGAACTACTGGGATGGGCTGCTGCGGTTTCTGGATAGCGCCGTGACCGCGGGTTTTGTAAAGCCCCAGGATCGCGCGCTGCTGCGCGTGGCCTCGAACGCGGAACAAGCGCTGGGGATGGCGGCCAGCCTTTGCGGGCAAGGGCGAAGCTGAAGGGCGCATCTTTCGGGACGATTGTATGATTTCAACATGTCTACGAAAGTTCGTATTGGAGTTCTGAGCACGGCCAACATTGGCGTGAAGAAGGTGATTCCCGGCATGCAACGCGGTGAGCGGACGGCTGTAACCGCCATCGCTTCACGCGATCTGGGCAAAGCGCGAGCCGCAGCCGATGTGCTGGGAATTGCTACCGCGTATGGCTCGTACGAGGAACTGCTGGCCGATCCCAATATCGATGCGATCTATAACCCTTTGCCCAATCAGCTGCACGTGCCGTGGACCATCAAGGCTGCCGAGGCTGGAAAGCATGTGCTGTGCGAAAAGCCGCTGGGCATGAATGCAGCGGAGGCTAAGTCGCTGCTGGAAGTGCGCGCCCGCACCGGCGTCAAAATTTGCGAGGCCTTCATGGTGCGCAGTTTTCCGCAGTGGCTGCGGTTGCGCGAATTGCTGGATGCGGGCCGGGTGGGCGAGCTGCGCGCGGTGAGCGGCTTGTTCAGCTACTACAACGTCAATCCCGAAAATGTGCGCAACCGCGTAGAGACGGGCGGCGGCGGCGTATACGACATTGGCTGCTACATGATTCAAGGATCGCGCTACGCATTCGGGCGCGAACCGGAGCGGGTGGTTGCCGCGCTCGATCGCGATCCGGTGCTGGGCACCGACCGGCTGGCGTCGGCGATTCTGGACTTTGGCGGCGTGCATGCCGTCTTTACCTGCAGCACCCAATTGATTCCCTATCAGCGCATGCACTTTCTGGGGACGAGCGGACGCATCGAGATTGAGATTCCGGTGAACGCGCCCAACGATCGACCTACGCGGATCTTTATCGATGCGACTGGCGACCTGAGTGGCAGCGGCATTACCAGTGAGACATTTCCGACGGCCGATCAGTACACGCTGCAGGGCGATGCCTTTGCGCGGGCGATTCGTGACGACACAGAGGTTCCCGTGCCGCTGGAGGACTCGATAGGAAATATGGCGGTGATCGACGCGATCTTCCGGTCGGCGGAGTCGGGACGGTGGGAAGTTCCGGAGCGGTAGCGTTGCCGGAGTTCTGCAGCAGCCTTTGTGTCGCCCCACCCTTGCGCCAAACGCGAAAGGGTGGGCTTCCGTGGCTATGCGACGACCGCGCATTCTTTCAGATCGCGGACAAAGTCTTCGATGCGGGCAGGGTCTGAGTCCCACGCGAACATGAAGCGAGCTGCGCCGCCAATGAACGTGTAGAAGTGCCAGCCGCGGGCACGCAGGCCCTCGAGGATTGCGTCGGAGGCAAGAAGAAACGCGGCGTTTGCCTCAACCGGTTGCGCCAGGCGCACGCCGGGAATGCCTTCAATGCGCGATGCCAGGAGTTGCGCGCAGCGGTTGGCGTGGGCGGCGTTGTTCAACCATGCGCCACTCTCGATCATTCCCACCCAGGGCGCTGAAAGAAAGCGCATCTTCGAGGCGAGTTGTCCGGCCTGTTTGCAGCGATAGTCGAAATCCTCGGCGAGCTTGCGATCGAAGAACAGCACCGCCTCGCCCACGGCCATGCCATTTTTGGTGCCGCCGAAGCAGAGCAAGTCGACGCCGCTCTTCCAGGTCATCTGTGCCGGCGTGCAACCCAGGCTGGCCACGGCGTTGGCAAAGCGCGCGCCGTCCATGTGCAGGGACAAGCCATGGGTACGGCATTCCTCGGCGATGGCATTCAGCTCGGCGAGCGAATAGACGCGGCCGGTCTCAGTGGCCTGGGTTATGGTGACAACGCGCGGCTTGGGATAGTGGATGTCCTGGCGTTTCGTGGCCAGTTCGCGAATGGCTTGCGGAGTGAGCTTTCCTTCGGGACCGGGCGCGACCAGGAGCTTGGAACCGTTGGAGAAGAACTCCGGCGCACCGCACTCGTCGGTTTCGACGTGCGCGGCCTCGCAACAGATCACCCCGTGATACGACTGGCAGAGCGAGGCGAGCGCCAGCGAATTGGCGGCCGTCCCGTTGAAAACGAAATACACCTCGCATTCGGTTTCAAAGAGTTCGCGAAAGGCATTGGCGGCGCGCGTGGTCCAGGGATCGTCGCCGTACGAGGTAACGTGGCCGCGATTGGCATCCTGCATGGACTGCCAGGCCTCGGGGCAGATGCCTGCGTAATTGTCACTGGCGAACTGTTGCAGCAGCTCCTGAGGTTCGATGGTGGTCATGCGCGTCCTCTTTTTTTTAAGCGCCCGGAAGGCGCGAGTGAAATGGGTCGATGTCTCTATTGTAGGCAGTGGCGGCGGGGTGGTGCAGCCGGCGCGCCGGTGCGACGAGCTCCAGCGCGATCGACGACGATGAGAAATCGCCTTTGCTGGAGCGGTTGTGAGGCACATCGCGTGTTGCCGCGCGTGGCGCTTGCCGCGCCATGAGGGCAACAAAAAATCGATACGAGAACGATGCCATGCGATTCCGCACTTGCACGCCGGGTTCCATGCGAGAAAAATTATTGATCATTTTTCCACTGGCATGTCGTTTTTCTCTTGACATCGTCTCCGCATGAATCTATACATTCTTCAACTGCAATGTATTCATTGCAGACTCGATGCAACCCATCGAAAAGGGAGAATAGGCAAATGGCAACCAAGAAAGCAGCCAAGAAGGCAGCCAAAAAGGCACCTGCAAAGAAGGCCGCCAAGAAGACCGCGAAGAAAAAGTAGTAGCGGATACCAACCAAAAGGCAACACTCTAGGGGGACGCTTCAAAGCGTCCCCCTTAGTGTTTTTGCCGGTGGTTTTGCGGGAGAATAGAGTGCAGCAGTAGAACGGAGGCAAGTTATGACGCGACGCCGCTGGATTGCCGAGCATTGGGATGAGGCCACGGCCACGCTCACGGGCGCGCAGGCCGAGCACATGGCGCGCGTGCTGCGCGCGCAACCGGGCATGGAAGCCGATGTGGTGGCAGGGGGACGCGTATTCCATTCAGAAGTGGCCGCGGTGCGGCTCAATCACAGTGAGAGCGAGGTGCGGCTGAACCTGCTGGCGGAACTGGAGGCAGATCCGGCGCTGCCGGTGACGCTGGTAATGGCAGTCTACAAATTCGATCGCATGGAGTGGGTGCTGGAGAAGGCGACGGAGCTGGGCGTGGCGGAGATTGCGCCGGTGATTGCGCGGCGGACGGAGAAGCATCTGGCCGAAGCGGCGGAGAAGCGCGCCGAGCGCTGGCGGAGGATTGTGCACGAGGCGGCCAAACAGTCGCGGCGTTCGGATGTGCCGCAGATTCCGGATCCGTGTCCGCTGGTGGCGCGCATGAAAGAGCCGGCAAGGGGGATGCGTATTGTGCTCGCCGAGCAGGAACGGACCACGACGCTGCACTCGCTGATCGAGGAAGCGGTGGAAGCGGCAGGCGAGGAGATGCCGGCGTTGGAGATTGCGATTGGGCCGGAGGGCGGATGGGCGCCGGCTGAGGAGGCGCTCTTCGATGCGAATGGATGGAGGGCGGCTTCGCTGGGTCCGCGGATTCTGCGCGCCGAGACGGCGGCGATTGCGGCGCTGGCGGTCGTGGCTTCGTGGCTGGAGTAGCGCGGAGGCTGGAACTGCGCTGAGCTTCCGTTACTCGGCGTGCAGCACGACCTCAAACAGCAGCAGGCTGACGGTGGTGAAGATGATGTCGTAGCCGAGCAGCAGCTTGATCCAGAGGGTGGGGTCGCTTTCGCCGGTAAAGATGGAGGTGGTTGCCTGCACCATGGCCAACAAAGCTGGGATGAAGATGGGAAACAGAATCAGCGAGAGGAGAAACTCCCGATTGCGGCTGCTCATGGAGAGCGAGGCGAAGAAGACGCCGTTGCTGACCAGGGCCCACGTGCCCAGGGGTAAGACCAATAGCAGGAGCCACGCCTGACCAACGATGTGGAGGTTATAAAAAATAAAGAAGAACGGCGCCAGAACCGTTTGCACAATCGTGACAAAGATGAAATTGACAATCACCTTGGCCAGATAGAGTTCCGACGGTGGTGAGGGAACCATGCGCTGCGCATCCATGACCTGATGGCGAATTTCGCGCGACCAGGCCTGGTTCAATGCGCTCAACGACGCAAACATGGTGGCCACGCACAGCACCCCGCCGGAGATCTGCTGCGCAAACTGGCCGCGCGGCTCGAAGGCGATCGAGAAGAGCACCACCACCAATCCCGAAAAGAAAAGCATGGAGATGATGGCGTCGAGCGAGCGCCACTCGATGCGCAGGTCCTTGACGAGATGGGTCCAGAGGGCGCGGGTCATTGGAGGCTCTCCTGCGCAGGCGTGTCTTTGCTTAGATCAGCGGTCTGCACGGGCGCGCCGAGAGCTTGGGCAGCGCGCAGGTAATCGTCCGGGCTGACGATGAGCTGCGTTCCGCGCGTGCCGGCGGAGACGCTGATCTTGTCGAAGAGGATGAAGGTTTCATCGATGAAGACCGGGAATGCTTTTTTTGCGCCGAAGATTGTAACTCCACCACGGATGTAGCCGGCCAGCGGCTGCACGTCTTTAAGCGAAACCATCTCGGCCTTGCGAAAGCCAGCCGTGCGGCCGAGTTTTTTGAAATCCAGCTCGGCGTTGCCGGGAATCACCGCAAAGGCGTAGACGCCCGCGCCACCTGTCGTCAACAGAGTTTTGAAGACCTGCTCAGGCGGCATGCCAACCTTCTTCGCAACCGCGACGGCTGAAAGGTCCTCGGGATCGACTTCGTACTCGCGAAGCTCGAAGGGAATGTTCAGGGACTCAAGAAAGCGCGCGCCATTGGTTTTCATTGCGTGGGACTCCCCGGCTCGAAGGAAGCGACACGTCCGGCGCGCAAGGTGAGCACCCAGTCGGCGATGGGTGCAGCCAGCTCGCGCTGGTGCGTGGTGAGCACAATGGTCCGGCTGCCATGACGGAACTTGGCCAGCAGCTCCACCATCTGGCGCGCGCTTTCGATGTCCATGTTGGAGAATGGCTCGTCGAGCAGCAGCAGCTCGGGCACCGGCAGCAGCACGCGAGCCAGCGAGGTTCGCTGGCGCATGCCCTGCGAGTACTGGCCCAGGGTGCGGTTGAGATCGGGATCGAGTCCGACCTGGCGCAGCGCCTCGGATGGAGAAAGGCAATCGCGCCCCGGATAGAGTCTCGCAAAGTAGCGCAGATTTTCCTCTCCGGTGAGTTCGTCGTAAAGCATGGGCGCATGACTCATGTAGCCGATGCGGGCGCGCGCTTGCTGTGGCTCGAATTTGCCGAAGACTTCAATCTTGCCGAAGCTTGGCCGGAGCAGGCCGGCCAGAATGCGCAGCAGCGTAGATTTTCCAGCGCCGTTTTCGCCCAGCAGCACGTAGCAGCGTCCGGCCTCAAGCTCTACAGAGATCTGGCGCAACGCGGCGAAGGAGCCAAAGAGCTTGGAAACCTCACACACCCGCGCGCAGGGGGTAGCGCCATCAGCGTTGGATGGGGCGGCCTCGGACAGGTTGGCGTGCATTCGTTCCTGGGAGTGCGATCAGTTGGCGGCGGTCTGGACCGCTGCGGGCGATGCGGGAACAGCGCCAGAGGCAGTCTTGGTACCGTTGGCTGGCGTTGCGCCGGGCGCCGCGGGTGCGTACTTGCTGGCGCACTTGGCTTGCAGCACGGTGGCGTGGAAGACGCCGTCGCGCCCATAAGTGCCCTCGGCGAGTGCCTGCGCATCGTCCTTGAATGTATCCGGAGGCGGCTCAGAACCCTTGTACGAAACCTTCAACACCCGGCCGGCGGCGGCCTTGGGCGAGTGGCTTTCAAACTCGTCCAGCAGGAAGCTTACATTGGTGCCGTCCTGCTCAATGGAGCCGGGCTTCACGAATCCTTCCACGCGCAACTGGCTGTGGTATGCCTTGTTGCCCATGCCGCCGAGCTCGGCGATGGTGACGTAGTAGCTCTTGTTGGAGCTGTAGCCGGTAAGGGCGAGCCACGCAATGGTGCCCAGAATGACCGCCATGGCGACGCCGATGCGAATCGAGTTGGAGGAAAGCTTCATCTTCTCTAACGATACGAGCGGCGGGGCCCCGGGTCAACCGGTGGGCACAACTAGAGTGACGCAAATCACTCAAGTTGCGCAGGCGCGTTCCTTCCGCGGCGGCTTCAGTGCGCGGAATCCAGGCATTGCGCAGCCCTGTCAATGGCCTGCGTGAGAACCGTCAACTGCTGGGCCGCAAGGGCCGCATTTCGGGCG
This sequence comes from uncultured Acidobacteriaceae bacterium, assembly GCA_963725975.1. Taxonomy (GTDB): domain Bacteria; phylum Acidobacteriota; class Terriglobia; order Terriglobales; family Acidobacteriaceae; genus Telmatobacter. Next base: position 429,508 of record CAVSBA010000008.1, read on the forward strand.
TCGAGGGCCTCATTCACGCCGGGAATGACCACTGCATCGTAGCCGGTGTACTCCCCCGGAGCGTAGATGGTGTGCCGGTACCATGGACGATTGGGCAGACCCGTGGGCGAAAGAAAGGCGGATTCGGTTTGGCGCAAGGTGGAATTCAGTTGCACCACGTTGCCTGAGCCGATGGTCTGGGCGTTGGGTAAGTGCTCTGCCGCGGCCAGCAGCCGCGCATCGGCAGATTCTGCCGATGCAAAGTCCAACTCCTTGATGCCATCGTCCGCAGCCTTGCGTTTCGCCGCTTCAAGGTAGGCGCCGATTTCATGCGCGTAGGCGGCATAGTCGTAGGGCAGCACATCGGCATCGGCCATACGCACCGTTTCAACGCCAAGCACCCGCGCCATCTCCTGCAGGTAGAGAAAGTCCGGATCGGCGTTCTGCTTGAACCAGGCAAAATCGTCGAAGGCGGAGTGGTATACGCCGTACGAGCCATCGGAGCCGATATCGGTTGAGGGCACGCCCTGGTGCTGCAGAAACGGGGTGTAGTCGGAGCCGGAACCGAGATCGCCGACCGGCGGTTCCTGCACGGGGCTGGTGCCAGACTCGTGGCTTTCGTTGGCTGCCGGATGATTGTTTTTCCATTCCTCATAGACCGTGCCGCCCAACGGGCTGGGCACGGACTTGGTCACATCGCGGACAAACTCCTTGAGGGAGGGTACGGCTGACGCGCCGAAATTCGGTCCAGCAACAGCCACGTCCACGTTGAAATACGCCACGGCCTGGTTCAATTGATCGGGGTGCTGTTCCACCCACTCCGTCGATCCGATCAGTCCGTACTCCTCGGCATCCCAACTGCAAAACACGATGGTGCGTTTGGGGCGCCATCCCTGGCGCAGCAGTTCGCCCGCACCGCGCACCGCTTCCAGCATGGCCGCTGTGCCGCTGGAGGGATCGACCGCGCCGTAGACCCATGCATCGCGATGATTCCCCGCGACCACCCATTCATCCGGATATTCCGAGCCGGGAATTTTCCCGATTACATCCCAGATGGTGCGGCGCTGATAATCCTGATCGGAGACCAGGTGAACGGTTACGCCGCCGGGGCCCATGTGGTAGTGGAACGGAAGTCCGCCCTGCCAGTTTTGCGGCACGCTTGGACCCTGAAGCGCCTGCAGAATCGGCGAAGCATCGTGATAGCTCAAGGGAATGGAAACAATGTGCGGCTGAGTTTGCGGGGTTACGCGCGCGGAGTCCGGCAGTTCCGGCGTGGAAGCCACGCCCGGCGTCTCCGGGTCGCCTGGATACCGGAATAGGTATTGCACGGAGCCCCGCTGCACGCCTGTTTCCGGCCTCCAGGGGCCGATGGGCCACGGGTCGCCCTTGTCATAGCCGTCGTCCTGCGGGTCAGAGTAGATGAGCACGCCAATGGCGCCGCGCTGCTCAGCCAGGTAAACCTTTACGCCGCGAAAGTTGGAACCATAGCGGCAGATCACGATCTTGCCGTGGAGGTCGATGTGGCGCGCGGCCAGTTCGTTGAAGTCTTCCAGGCGGCCGTAGTTTGCATAGACCACTTCGCCGGTTACATCGCCGGAGGCCGACGAACCGTTGAAGGGCATGACCACGCGGGGATTGTCAGCCGCAGGGTCGCCCGCGACGTGCTCCGGCGTGGGCCCCGTCATTAGCACTTTGCCGTCGGGCGCGTAGGCCGTCACCTGCACTTTTTTGGGCCAGTTCAACAGCACTCGGTAAGGAACGATCTGAGTATCGAGGCCGGCGTCGCGAAACTTTTTGGCGACGTAGAGCGCGGTCTTATAGTCTTCGGGCGTTGCTGCCACATGCGGCTCGGCTGTGAGCGTCTTCAAATCCTGCCCGGCGAGTTGAGCGTCGGGAACGGCCAGAAACTGGTTCTCGATTTTGGATTCCGCCGCGAAGTCACGGAAGCCGGGCACCGCCTGGGCCGAGCCTTCAGCAGGCTGGAGAGCGGCCAGCACAGGCAGGGACGCGACAAACAAGAATAAAGCGAATGGCTTGCACCAGGTCATGAACAATCCTTCGTCGGCAGTGGCGCGGCCGCCGGGCTCGACCCGCGGCGTGGCGGTGCAACAATGGATCAGCTTACACCCTCACCCCCGGCAAATCGTTAGAATGAGAGACAAGCGATATTCCGCGATAAAACATGATCCAATACCTCTATCTCGGCCGCCTGGGTTACGATGAGGCGCTGCGCCTGCAGGAAGAGCTGGTGGCGCTGCGCCAGCAGGGGCGCATTGAGAACGTGCTGCTGCTGCTCGAGCATCCGCCGGTGCTGACGCTGGGGCGCAATGCGAATCGCTCCAACGTGCTCGCCTCCGACGAATTGCTGGCCGAGCGCGGCGTGACGCTGCACGAGATCAATCGCGGCGGCGACGTGACTTACCACGGGCCGGGACAGCTCATCGGCTACCCCATCTTCGATCTGCGCAGCCTGCGCAACCCCAGCGGCGCGCCGACTGGGCCCGGTCGATTTTGTTCGCCTGATGGAAGAAGCGCTGATCCGCCTGTGCGGCGTGTACGGCGTGCCGGCGGGACGCATCTGCGGCCTGACCGGCGTCTGGTGCCACCTGCGGTGGGGCGGATCTTTGGACCAGAGCTGCGACACCATGCGCACGGACGAACCGAAAGGCGAACGCAAAATCGGCGCCATCGGCATTCACGTTTCGCGCGGCGTCACCTCGCACGGATTCGCTTTCAACGTCACCACCGATCTGCGCGATTTTCTGCTCATCAATCCCTGCGGCATCACCGACCGGCCGGTGACCAGCCTTGCGCGTGAGGTGGAGAACGCAGAGGCGCTGCCGGGGCTCGAACAGATTGCGCACCAGGCGGCGCGGCAGTTCGGGCTGGTGTTCAACGAGCAGGTTCTTGCGCTGGAGAGCCTGGCGGCGCTGCGCGCGCTGGCCAAAGTGTCCGAGCCGGCCCAGCAGCTTCACGGGCAGCAGTTCCCGGCTCAGGATATGCCGCTCGAGGTTCCGCGCGAGGTGGAGCGGCTGCGCAACCCGAAGGATCGGCCTGTGAATGCGTAGGAAGCAGCAGACAGCTGTGAACGGCTGGCCGGCAGGCTGGTTTATGGCTTGCGATTCGACCAGTTTGCCCCAGCTCGGAACTGCGAACGGAGAAGTGCGTCCGATATAATCCGGCAGGAACCTGCCGCGTGGCCTGGGGCGGTGCGCGGCGCACGCGGCGCGGAAAGAGGAGATTGGTGCCAACTGACGTAGTCATGCCGCAGATGGGCGAGTCGATCTTCGAGGGCACGATCACCAAGTGGCTCAAGCAGACCGGCGACCGGGTGGAAAAAGACGAGCCGCTGTTCGAAATCTCCACCGACAAAGTGGATGCGGAGATTCCGGCGCCCATTTCCGGCGTGCTAAGCGAAATCAAGATTCCGGAAGGCGCAACCGTGACCGTGAACACGGTGGTCGCTGTAATGTCGGAAGGGCCTGCACTCGACGCAGCCGCATCTCGGAAACCCTCTGCGCCTGTCGGCTCCTCCACGGCTGCCTCGGTGTTCGCGCAACCCGCAACCCCGTCGGCGCCTTCGCAACTGCGCGCAACGCAAGTGGTGATGCCGCAGATGGGCGAATCCATTTTTGAAGGCACCATTACCAAGTGGCTCAAGAAGGTTGGGGACAGGGTTGAGAAGGATGAGCCGCTTTTTGAAATCTCTACCGATAAGGTGGACGCCGAGATTCCCGCGCCCGTATCCGGCGTGCTGAGCGAGATCAGGATTCCTGAAGGCGAAACAGTTGGGGTGAATACGGTGGTTGCGGTGATGAGCGGTGCGACGGTTGCGCCGCACCACACTGCAGACGCCGCCTGCGCTCACTTCCGCAGTGTCCCCGCAGGCAGGGTCGGTCGCATCGCAGCCGCCGCCGCCCGCGAGTGGCAGAGGGTCGCCGTCTTCGCACCTCGCCGCTGGTGCGGCGCATGGCGCGCGAAAACAATCTCGATCTGGCGCAGATTCCCGGCACCGGCTCCGAAGGCCGCGTAACCAAGGACGATATTCTGCGCTATCTCAACGAGGGCAGTGCCGCAGCAGCCGCGGGCGCTCGAGTGGGCGAGCGGTCTGCTGCACAGCCGGTGGCTCAGCCGCTTGAAGCAGAAGTCGTGCCGCTCACCCGCATGCGCGCCATCATTGCCCAGCGCATGGTCGAGAGCAAGCACACCAGCCCGCATGTCCACACCGTCTACAAGATCGACATGACGCGCATCGTGCGCCTGCGCGAGCGCGCCAAACAGAACTTCGAGCAGCGCAACGGCGTCAAGCTGACCTACCTGCCCTTCATTGCCACGGCCGTTGTGGCTGCGCTCAGAAAATATCCGGTCGTCAATGCGTCGCTCGTGGAGAACTCGATCCACTACCACGCCAACATCAATCTGGGCATTGCCGTGGCGCTGGAGTGGGGCCTGATTGTGCCCGTGGTGCGCGCAGGCCGAGCAGCGCAGCTTTGTCGATTTGGCCCGCATGATCGCCGATCTGGCCGGCCGGGCCCGCACCAAGAAACTGAACCCTGACGAGGTGGGCGGATCGACATTCACGCTCACCAACTCCGGCATCTTCGGCGACGAATTTTCGATGCCGATCATCAACCAGCCGGAGTCGGGAATCCTGTGCATCAGCGGCCTGCAGTAAGGAGCCGGTGGTGCTGACTGACGCCGAAGGCAACGACACCATTGCCATCCGCTCCATGCAGCACTTCACGCTGGGCTTCGATCACCGGTTGATCGACGGCGCGGATGCCTGCCAGTTCATGCTGGAACTGAAGCGGGTGCTGGAAAATTGGGATCAGGAGATCGGGTAGCGGGGGACAAGGCACAAGCAAGCCTTAGTCGTTGCATCATTCGGCTACGCAAAAAGCAGGTCCTTCGACTCCGTTTGGTCAAAAAGCCGGCCAAAGTCCGCTCAGGATGACAGTTCATTCATCAGGCGAACTTTAGGGACAAGAAGCCTGGGAAAGCCGTCCCTTTCGAATGAAGCCCCGTATGGGTAACGAATCTTCTCACAGATGATTGATCAGCGAAGCGATGCAGGCGGCGCCGAAGCCGTTATCGATGTTGACCACCGACACATTCGGCGAGCAGGTATTCAACATGCCCAGCAGCGCGGCCACGCCGCCCAGCGACGCGCCGTAGCCTACGCTGGTGGGCACGGCAATAACCGGCGCGTTCACCAGGCCGCCCACCACCGTGGGTAATGCGCCCTCCATACCGGCACACACGATGAGCACGCGCGCGGATTGCAGCGAATCTTTCTGCGCCAGCAGGCGATGGATGCCGGCCACGCCTACGTCGGCGATCAATTCCACCGTGTTGCCCATGAGGCGCGCGGTGACGGCGGCTTCCTCGGCAACGGGCAGATCGCTGGTGCCGGCGCAGACTACGCCCACCATGCCTTTGCCCATCTTTGCCGGAGCCTGCATGAGGGTGATGGCGCGCGCGGTCTCGTGAAATTCAGCGCGCGGCTCGGCGGCCAGCACCGCCTCATAAATTTCGCGCGAGGCGCGGGTAGCCAGCACGTTGCCGCCGGCCTGCGCCATGCGCGCAAAGATCATGGCCACCTGCGCAGCAGTCTTACCCTGGGCAAAGATCACCTCGGGCATGCCGGTGCGCAGGGCGCGGTGGTGATCGAGCTTGGCAAAGCCCAGATCTTCAAACGGCATTCCGCGCAGGCGGTCGAGCGCGTCGGGCACAGGCACACGGCCCTCGCGCACATCGGTCAACAGCGTCTCGATGAACTGGCGATCCATCAGCGGTTCTTCTCCTGGTAATCGGCGAACGCGCGCATGGCGGCCTGCATCACCTGCTTCAGGGGGATGCGGTGCTCGCGGGCCAGGATGCGGCAATCCTCATACTCGGGCGAGGCGTTCACAACATCGCCCGACGCCCAGCGCGCCATCTTGATGCGCACCTTGCCCCATTCGGTTTGGACTTCGGCAAACTCGCGGGGCAGAGCCAACTTGTTTTCGATGCGCCAGCGCAGGCCGATAGAAGTTGTCTCGAGCAGCAGCAGTTCGCGCAAGGCGGCCGCGCGCTCGGGACTGGAAAGCACGGTGATCTGCACGCCGCTGCGACCCTTCTTCATCTGCACGGGCGCGCGGTAAACGTCCCATGCGCCGGCTTCGAGCAGCAGGTCGCTGGCATAGGCCAGCAACTGCGGGGAGCAGTCGTCGACGACGGTCTCGATGACGGCGATGGGTTCAGCGTTCGGTTCGACAGGCGCGTTGTGCGCCACCGCTTTTTCGTCGGCCTCGCCCACAAGGAGGCGCAGCAGGTTGGGTTCTCCCGGTGTATCGCGGCCGCCGGCCCCGTACCCGCGCGCCTGCACCCGCATGGCCGGCAGCGGAGCATACTCGACGTTGAGCATGCCCAGGATGGCTGCGCCCGTGGGGGTCACGCGCTCCATGGGCGAGCCGGCAGAGTAGATGGGCGCATCGCCGAGCAGAGCCAGCGTGGCCGGCGCGGGAACCGGCAGCGTGCCGTGAGCGCACTTTACCGTGCCACTGCCCACGTTGAGCGGCGACGAGAGCCAGCGGTCGATGCTGAGGGATTCGCAGCCGGCCGCGGCGCAAACGATATCAACGATGGTGTCGACGGCCCCCACTTCGTGGAAGTGCACCTGCTCGACCGGGATGGAATGGATGGCGGCTTCGGCTTCGCCGAGTTGCTGAAAGGCGTGGCTGGCGCGGGTTTTCACCGAATCAGAGAGCCGAGCTGTGCGAATGATATCGAGGATGGTCGAGAGCGGGCGATGCGGCCCGTGGCTGTGCTCGTGAGAGTGCTGGTGCGCGTGATCTTCAGCGTGCGCGTGCTCGTGATCATGATGAGAGTGACTGTGATCGTGCGCGTGCTGCGCTTTCTCTTCGGGATCTGCGGGGATTACCGGACTGTTTTCCTCTGCCAGCACATCCACCTTGGCCGCTGTCAGCCCGCCGCGCATCACGCTGCGCAGTTCCAGGCGTGCGCCCACATTGAGCGCGTCAGCCGTCTGCTCCAGCAGCCGGAAGGAAACGCCGGCATCCACCAGAGCGCCCAGCAGCATGTCGCCACTGATACCGGAAAAGCATTCCAGGTAGCCAATTCGCATCGCGTTCTGATTCTAAACGGCCTGGGGTGAGGAGGGCTCGCTATGCTCCGCGGCGGGCCAGAACGTCAGCGGGCAGGATGGCGTTCATCGATCCGGAGCGGAAGCCCGCGCAATCCAGCGTGACGTATTTGAAGCCGGCCTGCTTGAGCGCGTCCGTAATGGCGTCCAGCACTTCGATCGAGAATGCGCGAGGCAGTTCAGCGCGCGCAATCTCGACCCTGGCCAACTCCCCATGATGACGCACGCGAAACTCGCGAAAGCCCAGCCGGCGCAGGCTGTCTTCGCCTCTTTCAATTTGTTCCAGAACTTCGCGGGTCACGGTGCGGCCATACTCCACGCGCGAGGAAAGGCAGGGCGCGGCCGGGCGGTCCCACATGGGGTAACCGGCGGCGCGGGCCAGGGTGCGCACATCCAGCTTGGTCATGCCCGCCTCAGCCAGGGGCGCAACCACGGCGTGCTGGGCTGCGGCGCGCTGGCCGGGACGAAAGTCGCGGGTGTCGTCGCTGTTCATGCCGTAGGCGATGTGGGTAAAGCCAAGCTTGGTGCGCAGGTCTTCCATCACGGTGAAGAGCTCGTCTTTGCAGTGGAAGCAGCGGCTGGCGTCGTTGCGCGCGTAATCAGGATTGTCGAGTTCTTCGGTTGCGACAATCTTTAGCGGCATGCCGATGGACTGCGCGAACGCGGCTGCCTGCTCCAGATCGCGGCGCGCCAGCGAGGCCGAGTCTGCGAGAACCGCCAACATGCGGTCGCCGAGCACGCGGTGCGCCGTGGCGGCCAGGAACGCCGAATCCACGCCGCCGGAATAGGCGACCATCACGCTGCCCAGCGCAGCCAGGCGCGACTCGAGAGCGCGCAGCTTGGCGTATGCCGCTTCGTCATCCGGTAGGTTCGTGGGGACTCCCGACGCCATGGGTCCGATTATACGGCGGGGCTGGTTTTAACGCGCGTGATGGCCAGGGAATGTGGACAAGGGGCGGGAGCATTCAACCGCTCAGCGAGTTTCTCACTCGCAATCGCCACGAGTGGGAGTTTTTCTCCATCCATTTCACGCCTAAGGTCTTGGCGGGCTTTCTTGACGGGCCTTGGGCCGCGCTCATTCCAGTCGCAGTGGCTTCTGCCAGGCTTCGTAGACGAATTCGCCGAGCGGCTTGCGCTGCCGTGGAGCCAGTTCGCGCTCGATGAGAGTTGAGTCGGCGAGCTTTTCCGGCTCGTCCTGATAGCCGAGAGCGATGACGGAGCCGATGACGCAGTCCGCCGGAATAGCGAGAACCTCGCGCGCCTTTTCCTGGTCAAAACCGCCCATCTGATGAGCGGCCAAACCGAGAGCCGCAGCTTCGAGCGTCATGTAAGAGGCTGCCGCGCCAAGATCGTAGAGCGCGAAGCGATTGGGGGTGGAATTGCGGGAGAAAGTGGCAAAAGCGGCGCCCAGAATGAGCACCGGCGCGGTCTGCGCCCATTGCTGATTGAAGGGGACGAGTGAGGAGAAGATCTTGTTATAGGTTTCAGAGCCGCGCAGGCCAACGAGGAAGCGCCAGGGCTGCTCGTTGCTTGAAGATGCGGCCCAGCGCGCTGCCTCAAAGACTTTGGCCAGCACTTCGCGGCGCACCTCGCGATCGGAGAAGGAGCGCGGGCTCCAGCGCTCATGAAAGACGGGCAGAACGCCAGTGACGTGCGGGGCCTGCTTGGCGCGATGAATCTCAGGGGCGGACATGGGCATGAGAGCGGAAACCCTCCAGCATCAATTGGCTATTGGATTCAGCGACTGGGTATAGGATTCCGCGGACGGCGGTAAAAACACCAGAACTGGTTGCATAAATAGGGGCACGGTCTTCAGTCGTTCCGCAAAAGGCCGATAAACAGCGGGCTTCAGAGGTTGCGGAAAAACTCCCCGCATCAGGCAATGGTGCGAAGGAAAGGGCAGCAGGGGCTAAAGCCCTCGTTCGTTTTGCAGACTTTCGTGGCCCGGCTAAAGCCGTGCCCTTGTTACAAAACTCATCGCACAGGACATTCCCGCAGCCTTTCAGCCGCTGAGGGATGTTCTCAGGCAGGCCGAATCCATTGATGCAACCACTCACAGGTCGAGGGGGGATGCCGGGTTTTCAGATGAATTCCCGGCGTGTGTGCCTGTCCTCGTGTGCCCGGCTTTCGTATTTCGCGTTAGGAAAGAGCCCAGCCGGAACGGTTGTCACGGCGATGAACGGCGCGGCCGCGGGGCAATTTTTTGCCACCATCTTTGGCCCGTCCCACTCGATCTTCTGGCCCGCACGCAAAGACACGCAGCCGAGCAGCATGATTTCCGTGAGGCGCGAGGCGATCTCAAAACGCGAGTAGCAGATTTCCGGCTTGTTTTCCTTGATGGCCGTGAGCCATTCCTGCGCATGGCAAGATTGTCGTCTTTGCCGTAAGGATTGCGCGGAATGCGTTCGGCATATTGCGCCAGCGCCGGATGCTTGGTGTAGTGGATGAATTTTTGGTCGTCCTTCAGCTTCACGAAGAAGCTGGTTCCGTAATCGTCCGGTGAAAAAACACGCCTCCGTCGCCAATCATCAGGCAACCGCTGTCAGGAATATCACCGCGCAGAGCGACGATGTCGGCAGTGAGTTCAACTGGCGGCTTGTTGCTGAGGTCATGGCCGTCGGGGGATTTTGGATCAGGCTGGCCGCCGTCATACCACCACAGTGTCACCGCATCCTGCTCGATCTTTCTGTGATGGTGGAAAGCGATGCGGATCAGCGACGGAGATGGAAGCTTTTCGCGGCGGGGAAATTCAAAGCGGATTTTGGAGCCGATGGGATACGATTCCTTGTTCATCTGGCCGAAAGGCGTGGCTTCAATTTCCGTCGGGTAGCCGAGGTTCAAGGCGCGGAACGGCATATTGACCGTGTGGCAGGCCATGTCGCCCAGCGCGCCGGTGCCGAAATCCTGCCAGCCGCGCCAGTTAAATGGATCGTAAACTCCATTCGTATCAACTTTTGGATCCTGAACGGCCCTTGTACGGCCGCATCGGCGCCGGCTCCAATCCAAATTGTCCCAATCTAATGTTGCCGGAACCGGGTCTTCTCCCAGCGGACGATCCATTGCCCTGCGGCCAGATCGGACGGTTGGTCCAGACGTGAACCTGGTGCACTTGCCCGATGAGTCCGTCCTGAATGGTCTCGACCGCGCGGCGCAAGCCGTCCGCGGCGCTGCCCTGATTGCCCATCTGCGTGACGAGCTTTCTATCTTTGGCCAGATTGACGCAGATAGCGCGCCTCATAAACCGTCTGCGTCAACGGTTTCTGGCAATAAACGGCCTTGTTCCTCTTCATCGCCGCCGACGCCACAATCGCGTGCAAATGATCCGGCGTCGAAACCGTCACCGCATCAATCTGGCTTCCCATTTGATCGAGCATCTGGCGGAAGTCTTTGTAAAACTTCGCGCCCGGATATTTTTTGGTCTGTGTCGCGTAAGCCTCTGTACTGGAATCCACATCGCACAGCGCGACAATGTTTTCCCCGGCACAAGGGTCGCTGTCGCTCTGGCCCTTGCCGCCTATTGCCAATGCAGGCGATGTTCAATTTGCTGTTTAGATTTTGGCCGCGCAGCAGCGTCGGCACACCAAACGCAAGCGCACCCGCGGCCAAAGAAGTCGTTTCAATGAAGTCGCGGCGGCTGATATGGGAGGACGAAACGGATCTTGGAGATTCCGAGCGGACTGAATTTTCTGGCTTATTGGACATGCGCAACAGCATAAACTGCCGGGGCCCCAGTTAGCGATACCTTCGCTGGGGCCGGGTCATTTCTTCAGCGGTTTGCGCGCGAAGTAGTAGAGCGAGTAGGCCAGCGCGGCGAAGGCCAGCACCGAAACCCACATGTGGTTGAGGAAGGTTGACGGGAAGTTGAGGATATCGCCCCTGTCGGTGAGATTTTCATAGGCTTTGAGGGCTACTCCGACGAGGCCCATGACACCGCCGGCTGCGATCAGCCCGGATGCATAGAGCGAGCCTGGCGAGATTTCGCTTTCAGTCGATTCGGCGTCGCCGCCGGCGCGCTCGACTGCCCGGTCGACAAACCAGCGCACCATGCCCCCGCAGAAGATGGCCAGCGTGGTGCCGATGGAAAGATAGGCGCCCACCGCAAACGAGAGCGAGCGGATGCCCAGCAGTTCGACCGCAATCACTAGAAAGACGCCCATCATGACCAGTCCCCAGGCCAGTTTGCGGCTGAGGATGCCGTTGATGACGGTGGCCATGAGGCGGGCCTGCGGCGCCGCGGCCTTCTCGCTGCCGATGCCCTGAATCCACTGCACCTCAATGCGGCCGGTGGCGGGCGAATAGAGATATTTGCCGTCGGCAAGCTGCGGCGAACCGAGGGCGTTGAGCACGATGTACTCGCTCTTGTGGTGCAGCGTAGTGGTTTTGTTGGGGCCGATGACCTGGAATTCGTCGGGCAGATGGCGGGTTAGCGTCTGGATGGCGACGCCGGGGTGAGGGGCGTTGATGTTCCAGGGTTGATCGGCGGCGCGGAACTGCTCAAGGCCGGTGTTCATAAGGTTGAGCGTGAAGCCGATGGCCACCGTCGAGACCACTACCCCGATCATGAGCGCCACCTGCTGCTTCCAGGGTGTCGATCCGACGATGTAGCCGGTTTTGAGGTCCTGCGAGGTGTCGCCGGCATTGGCCGCTGCGATGGCCACCGTTCCGCCAATGGTGATGGCCAGAGCGCCGTAGGCCGGGGCGGTCCAGCCCTGCACCAGGAAGATGGCGCAGGTGGCCATGAGCGTGGCAATGGCCATGCCGGACATGGGATTGGCCGAGCTGCCGATGAGGCCCACAATGCGCGAGCTGACGGTTACAAACAAAAAGCCAAAGACAACGATAAAGAGCGCCGCGGCAATGTTGGGCAGCAGGCCGACGTAGGCGCCGGGAACGGGCTTGAACTGAAGAAACAGGAACGTGAAGATGATGACGCCCAGCGAACCAAGGACCACGGTGCGCATCGACAAATCGTCCTCGGTGCGCAGCGGTTTGGCGGAGCCGGCAGCGGCAGGACGCAGGTTACGAAAACCGGAAGCAAGCGCGCCGGCGATGGTGGGCAAGGTGCGAAGCAGGGTGATGAGGCCGGCCGCGGCCACCGCGCCCGCGCCCAAGGGGCGAATGTAGGTGGCCCAAAGGTCGCTGGGGCCCATTTGGGCAATGGGCACAGTGCCTGGGTAGAGCGGGCCGGGCAGAGACTTGCCGAAGAAATAGATCAGCGGCATGATCACCAGCCAGGAAAAGACGCCGCCGGCAAAGATGACGCCGGCCACTTTTGGACCGATGATGTAGCCCACGCCCAGGTACTCGGGTGTGGCATCGGCTTTGATGGAGGCGCCTTTGAGGATATGGTTGGCGCCGAAGTCTGGCTGATACTCGGGCGTGGCGGGCCAGGCTTTGAACAGGTTCTCGTTCTGGAAGAGGGTGTAGAGACCACCGATGCCGAGGCCGAGAAAGACGCGGCTGGCCAGCGAGCCGCCTTTTTCGCCGGCAATGAGCACGTCTGCGCAGGCTGTGCCCTCAGGGTAGGTAAGGGTGCCGTGCTCCTGCACGATGAGCTGGCGGCGCAGCGGGATCATGAAGAGCACGCCCAGCCAGCCGCCGATGAGGGCCAGGAAAAAGATGCGCGAGTACTCGAGATCGAAGCCCAGGAAGACCAGGGCGGGCAGGGTGAAGATGACGCCGGATGCGATGGACTGGCCGGCATTGCCGGTGGTCTGGACGATGTTGTTCTCGAGGATCGACGACCGGCCAAAGGCGCGCAGGATGCTGATGGAGAGGACCGCGATGGGGATAGAGGCGGCAACGGTGAGGCCGGCGCGCAGGCCCACATAGACGGTGACGGCTCCGAAGACGAGGCCAAAAAAGCAGCCCAGCAGAATGGCACGGAGGGTGAATTCCGGAGGATGGTCCTGGGGCGCAATAAAAGTGCGGAATTCAGGTGTTCGGGACTCTGGCACTGGATTGCTCGGCGTAACCACGGGCGGTGTCATGCAGTAGAGGTCCTTGAAGGGCGAGTGTAGCACTTGAAGGGCAAAGTGTAGCAGCGAAAGGGCGGGGTTGACAGGGGCGCAGATCACGCTTGGCGAAGACAGGCGTTTGCGAGTAACGTATGTGCATCGCTGAATCTGTCGTACGGAGTGCTGCAATGACCGAGCCAGACCTGAGGCAAGCGCACAAGTATCCCCATCCCGGCCAGGGCGCAAGGGGGGGCCTGCACTTCTCCGCAGCGGGAGCTGCCGCATCGACGGGCGGGCCAACGCTGGCGGAGCAGCCGCTGGCGAGCGGCAAGACGGCCATGGCGCCGGAGCGACCGCTGACAAAGCGCCTGGTCTCGCTCGATGTGCTGCGCGGCCTGACCATCATGTTCATGATCATGGTGAACAACAACGGCGGTCCGGGTTCATGGACGCAGATGAACCATTCGGACTGGAATGGCCTGACGGCGACGGATCTTGTGTTTCCGACGTTTCTGTTTGTGGTGGGCGTGTCCATCGTGTTCGCGTTTGAGGCGCGGCTGGCGCGGGGCGCCACCAAGGCGCAGCTGGCGAAGCATACCGTCATTCGCGCCTCGATCCTGGTGTTGTTCGGCATCATCGTGAACAACTTTCCGTTCTTCCACCTGGAGCACATGCGATTCTACGGAGTGCTGCCGCGCATCGGGCTCTGCTATCTGGTGATTGGACTCTTCTATCTGTGGGATAGGAGGGTTTCGACAAAACTTGTGGCGCTGCTGGTTGTCCTGGTGGGCTACTGGGTACTGATGCGCTGTGTTCCTGTGCCCGGCGCCGGCATACCAGGCCGCGACATTCCCTTCCTCGATCACAACCAGAACATTGTGGCGTGGGTCGATCGGCAACTGATGCCCGGGCACCTGTATGAAGATTGGCCGCTGCACGATGCGCGCGATCCAGAAGGGCTGTTGAGCACGATTCCGGCGTTTGGCACCACGCTGCTGGGACTGCTGACCGGCCTGGCCCTGCGGTCGCGCCGCTCCACGGCTTTGAAGAGCGTGGGCCTGGTGGCAGGCGCCGCTCTCTGCCTGGCACTCGGGTACTTTTGGTCGATTTGGTTCCCCGTCAACAAGAAGCTTTGGACCAGTTCGTATGTCCTGGTGGCGGGTGGCTGGTCGTTGACGGCCTTTGCGGCCTTCTATTGGGCCATCGAGCAGAAGGGCTGGTTCCGGCAGGGCCGCAGCAAAGCGGTGATCTGGCCGTGGCTGGTCTTTGGCTCCAATGCCATTACGGCCTACATGATCAGCGAGCTGCTTCCAGGGATACTGGACAACATCCACTTCCGTTGGGACGGCCTCATGATGAACGCGATGGGATGGTCTCATCTGTGCATCTTTTCCCATATCCCCGACCCCGGTTGGGCAGCATTCGCCTACTCAATGACGTTCACGGTGATTTGCTTTGTCCCGGTGTGCGTGCTTTACCGCAAGAAGATCTTTCTAAAGATCTGACCCAGGCGGCGGGGCAGCGTCCAGGGGACCAAGGCGCGCGAGCAGCCAGTCGATGGCGGTTGCTTCGTCTTGAATTTCCAGGCTCAACTTGGCCGTGATCAGCGGCAGGGATTCTGGAATGCGCGTCGCCAGCACGCCCAGGCGGGCAAGGTCCTTTTCCGTCGTGACCAGCGCGGCGGCGCCAACGTTGCGCGCCGCATCGAGCAGGCAATCGATATCGTGCGCGAGGTAGGGGTGGTGGTCGGCAAAGGCTACCCTGCTGGCCAGATGCAAGCCGGCAGATTCCAGCCCTGCGAAAAATTGTTGGGAATGGGCAATGCCGCAAAAGGCAATCACCGGACCTGCGATGGGCGGGACTTGCATGTTCCGGCGCAGACGCCAGATGGGGCCTGTCCATCCGTAGCGCTCAATCTGTGCTTCCAGCTCCGGGTCATGGGCGGGGACAGCGATGACGTGGGCGCGGGCCAGCGCAGTGCGGGGCTCGCGCAGGTTGCCGGCGGGCAGCAGGTGATCGCGCCAGTCGCGCCAGTTGAGCAGCAGGATGTCGATCTGGCGCGCGAGCTGGCGATGCTGGAAGCCGTCGTCGAGGAGATGAACGCGGTTTGGAGGGTTTGGGTCCGGGGCTGGAAGGCCGGCCTGCGTTGCGGCTTCCTGTTCCCCTTCCGCCAGCAGGCCGGCGGCGTAGCGCTCGGCAGCCACATAGACCGGGACGCCGGCTTCGCGGGCGATGACCAGGGGCTCATCGCCGAACTCCTGGGCTGTGCCGTCAGGGGCGACGCGAGCCGCAGCGCGGCCGGCGCGGCCGTAACCGCGGGAAAGCACGTCTACATGGACACCGCGGCGCGGTGAGCGCCCTGGGCGAGCGCGATGGTGAGCGGGGTTTTGCCAGCGCCGCCGGTGGAGAGATTGCCAATGCTGACTACGGGCCAGCGCAGGCGGCGAATCGGCTCCCGACCGGCGTGCAGACTGGCTTCGCGGACGCCGAGGCCAAGCGATAGAGCGGCGTGACGGGCAGAAGCAGGATGCGAAGCGAAGAGGCGCCGCTCATGCGCTGCGCTCCGCGGCGGGCTGAAGCAGCGTGCGCAGAACCTTAAGGCAACGCGCTGTCGCGCCGGCCTGTCTGGTCGAAGACCTGCCTTGCGCGGTTGCCCATGGCCGCGGCAGCGGGAGCGGTTTTGGAGCAAGTCGATGAGCGTCAATGCGAGATCCTCTTTTGCTGCGATGCGAAGCGCCTGGTGGGCAAGCAGGTCTTCTGTGATGGCGCGGAAGTTGGCGTAGTGGGGGCCCATGACGATGGGCACAGCGAACTGCGCCGGCTCCAGCGGGTTGTGGCCACCGGCGGGAACAAGGCTGCCGCCAACAAAGGCTACCGCGGCCAGCGAGTAGACCGAGGCCAGCTCGCCGATGGTGTCGAGCAGGACGATCTGGCCGGCGCGGAGCGAACCCGTCCACTCGGACCGCCGCGACCAGATGAGGCCGGATCTCTGGAGCAGCGCGGCAACGGCCGCGAACCGCTCCGGATGGCGCGGAGCGAGAACCAGAACCAGCGCCGGATCGGCGGCCAGCAGGCGCGGCCAGAGCTTCGAGCAGCGCCGCTTCTTCGCCTTCGAGCGTGCTGCCGGCCACCACAAATCGCAATCCCGCGCCCTGCGCGCGCAACAGCCGCGTGGCCTCGGCCTGCTCTGCGCCGCGCGCACGTCGAACTTCAGATTGCCGGCCACGGTGACTCGCTCCGGCGCGCAGCCCAGCGCGCGCAGCCGCTCGGCATCGGTCTCGCTCTGGGCAAGAATGCGCGCGATGCGGCTCAGGAATGGCTTCCACAACCGGCGCAGCCGCAGGTAGCGCGGCCAGGAGCGGTCGGAGATGCGCGCATTGACCACGGCCGACCGGGATTCCGCGGCGGAAGCATCCGCTGAGCAGGTTGGGCCAGAACTCCGTCTCGGCCAGGATGAGCATGCGCGGCTGGAGCGCGTTAAGGTACGCGCTCACCGCCCAGGGCAGATCGAGCGGGCAGTAAAAGACGCGCTCCGCGCCGAAGCGCTGCCGGGCCAGCTCCTGCCCGGTGCGCGTGGTGGTCGAGATGCAGAAGCCGGAACTCCGGAAACGCGCGGTCCAGCTCGCCCGCCAGGCGGCTGACGGCCAGCACCTCGCCGACGGAGACCGCGTGCAGCCAGAGCACCGGGCGCGTGTCGATCCGCGGCATGAGCCCGCTCCTGCGCAGCCGGGCCGGCACGCGGCCCAGCCGCTCCAGCATCCCCTGGCGGTACTTGTGCGTGGTGGCCATCTTCCACAACCACCACGGCGCGCCGAGCAGAAGCGCGGTCGCAAGCCCCAGGTTGTAGAAAAATAGAATCATGCGTGACGGAATTCCGGTCCCAAGGTCTAACCTTAGAATGATACAGTCGGGTGCGATGCGCTCCTTCTCTCATTTCCGTTCCTGCTTTTGGGCCTGGCTTTTCCGGGCCTCGCCGTTCCCGCCTTGGCCGCCGACCACACGCCGCCGCCGGTCGCACCGGCCACTTCATTCCCTGCCGTCGAAGTTCACGACAAGGAAAAAGTGGCGATCGCCGTGGAGCCGTACGACACCAAGGACAAGGAGAAGATCTTCCACCTCGACTACATGAAGTACGGCGTGGTTCCGGTGCGGCTCATCATCACCAACCAGGGCGACCAGCCCATCTCGCTGCGCGACGCGCGCATTCTGTTTGAGACTGCGAACGGCGAGCGCATCCAGGCTGCGGAGCCGGAAGATGTGGAGCGGCTGATGAACCCGCACGAGCCGCACGGCGCCATGCCCACCCCCAGCCCGCTTCCCGTGCCCATTCCCGGCCTGCACATGAAGCACAAGAACTACGACAAGGAGATCGAGGACGACTTCAACACCTTCGAGTATGAGGCGCTGGTGGTTGAGCCGCACACCACGCGGGCAGGATTTCTGTTCTACGTGGTGCCGGGATCGGGAAATCCGCTCAAGGGCGCGGACATGTCCGTGACCAAGGTACGCAACTCGGATGGCGAAGAGCTTTTCTACTTCCAGATTCCCTTCGACAAATACCTGAAGGCCACAGGCAGGCAGGCCCATTAGACTCTTGCGCTACTCGTAGTAGGTCGCCGTGGTGGTGTCGGTCTCCCAGATGGTGCAGTCCTTCACGCGCACGCGGCCGCTGGTCATTTCGTCGAGCTGGTGGTTGGTCTCGTCGTAGAAATATTTGGCCAGGTTCTCGGCCGAGGGATTGATCGTGGTGAAAGGCTCCAGATCGTTGAGCATCTGGTGATCGATGCGCTCGATGACCGGCCGCATCACGTGCTTCAGCAGCTTGAAGTCGAGCAGCAGGCCGGCCTCGTCGAGCGCGGCGCCGGCCAGGGTGACGCGAACTTTGTAGTTATGGCCGTGCGGGTTTTCGCACTTGCCCTTGTAGTTGCGAAGATAGTGGCCGGAGGAAAAGCCGGCCTCCACGGTAACTTCATACATTGCCTCGGCTCGATCCTGTGCGGGAAACATCCCGCACCTTTATTTTACCGGGATCGGCGCTTCATGAGTCACGATTGCGGCGTTTGCGCCGCGCCGCCTGGCGAGTCTCCTCGTTGCGCCGCTCCACCTGCTCAAAGAGGTTGGTCATGACGCCGATGAAGGCGCAAACCAGGCCGCACAGCAGGAAAAAAGTGGCGATAGTTCGCCACAGCGATGCATTGGCGGGCAGGCCAGGCTGAAAGCTGGATGGGACCAGCGCCATGCCACCGGCAAGAAGCGCGAACAGCAGCAGCGAAGCAGCGAGAATGTAGAAATTCCGCGACATAAACGAGGAAAGAGCCTGTTGCGATTGTAGCGTTGCGTTCCGATGGCGTTGCGGCATTCACGCCGAAAGGCTTCCGCTGTCAGTCACCTGGACCCCAGCTGTTTCAAATTGCGCCTCCATGCGCGCAACCGAACCATCAAGATCGATGGCGCGGCAGGCATCGCGGACCACTACCACGGGCAAACCAAGCCGGCGGGCGTCGAGCGCGGAATAGGCCACGCAGAAATCGTAGGCCAGCCCAGCCAGAAACACGCGCTTCAGCTCGCGTTCCCCCAGGTAGCCGGCGAGACCGGTGGGGGTTACGCGGTCGTTCTCAAAAAAGGCGGAGTAGGAATCGATTTGCGGCCGGAATCCTTTGCGCAGGATCAGCTCCGATTGGGTTAGATGGAGATCAGGGTGAAAGTCCGCGCCCAAGGTGTTCTGCACGCAATGCACAGGCCAGAGGGTTTGCGGTCCGTAGTCCAGCCCGATGGACTCATAGGCCCGCGTTCCGGGATGGTTGGCGGCAAACGAGGAATGATTCGCCGGGTGCCAGTCCTGGGTAAGGATGATGTGCTGAAATTGCGCCGCAATGCGATGAATGGGCGCGATGACCTGGTCGCCGCCGGCAACCGGCAGCGCTCCGCCGGGACAAAAATCGTTTTGCACATCGACAACCAGGAGCACGTCCTGCGAAGAAGGGCGCATAAGGCCATTGTGTCAAATGCGCCTGCGGGACGTGCGACCGGAAGGTGCAACCAACAGGTCCAGTTCGCTGCTACTGAATGCCCAGATCGGAGAGCACCTTGGGCTTTGCTTCTTCCACAGCCAGCAGGTTGTGGCAGGCGGAGCAGTCCTGGGTAATGCTCTTGGCGTCCTTGGTGACATGGTCGCCATCGTGGCAGCGGAAGCAACCGGGGTAACTCATGTGGCCGATGTGGTTGGGATGCGTTCCCCAGGTCACTTTCATGAAGGGAAACACGTTTTGGTCGTACAGGGTGACCAGTTCCTTGCCGGCGGCCGTCACCTGGGCCGCGTTGGAGGTCAGCACGCCGGGGTTGGATTGACGATAGAAGGCCTCGAGCTGCTGCGGAATCTCCACGCCGGCCTGTGCCTGGCTGTTATAGGTAGTTTTGAGCAGCGCCAGGCCCTCCTTGTGAACCCAGGGCAAACCGGGGTCGATGACGCCGCCGGCCATAGCCTGGTTGATGGCATCCTCGGCCGTGACAAAGGTATGGGCGGCTCGGTTGTGACAGTCGATGCAGTCCATGACCCGGAGTTCACCTTTGGGCTTCGCGCCATTGAGCGCGGAAGCGACATAGGTGCTCAGCGTGCCATCGGGATTGGTGCGCTGCACCCAGGGAATTGTGGTGCGCGACTCATCGGTGGCGATGTACTCGATATGGCCCAGGTGCACGCCGTGAATGCCGATATAGTGCGAGAGCGAATCCACGCCGCCCAGGTGCAAAATGAGCACGGTTTGCGACTCGGTGTTCTTCTCGTCGTCAGCAAATTCTGATTTGACCAGCAACTTATCCCCATCGAAGCGGTTGGGCGTGTGGCACTCCTCGCATGTATAGCGCGCCGGGCGCAGGCTGCTCACAGGGGAGGGGATGGGCTCGGGGTAGTTGGGAATAATCTTTGGGGCCAGGGGCGCAATGGGATGGAAACCGACTTCGAGGAGTTGCTTGGTTCCATTCACCTTGGCGCTGAAATAGGCCTCCGCACCGGAGCCAATATGGCACTCGACGCACGGGACATGAGAGTGCGCAGAAATCTGGTAGGCCGTGTACTCCGGCGTCATGACATGACAAGATTTGCCGCAGAACTGAGGCGAATCCATATACGACGCGCCGCGATAGCTGGCGGTGGCCACGACCAGAAAATTGACGATGGTGGCAACCAGAACAATATCGACGCCGTGGCGAAAGACCGGATCGTTGAAGTCAACCTTGGGAAACTCGACTGGAACCTGGCCGGCACGCTGCAGGTCGCGGCGGCGCAGAAAAATACCCACCGGAATGAGTGCCAGCCCCAAAATGAAAAGCGCCGGGACGATGAGGAAGAAGATGATGCCCAGGTAGGGGTTGGCGCTGATTTGCCTGAAGACGATCTCCGCCACCCAATAGCTGACCATGGTAATGCCGGAAGCGGTGGTGATGGCGCCGCCGGCCAGGCTGATGGGATTATTGCCGAAGAAGAGAGCCGGCCTCAGCCAGTTCTGGCGAAACTTTTCAAATGCAGGCACGAAGACCCCCGGTCAGAAAATAAAATTCCCTGGCCCGCCGGGAAGGGGCGGGCCTTTTGAATCCGATTGCCGTTTCGTTACTTAAGAGACTTGAAGAATTCCGCGACTTCCTTCACCTGCGCATCGCTCAGACCGGAAATCGGCTTCATTTTGCCTTTGCCGTTCTTGACGGTCGACTCGATCTGATCAACGGACAGCGCCTTCATCGAGGGATCGGAGACCGGTTTGATACCCATCATTTTGGCCATGGCCGGGCTGGGTGCGCCGGTTGCACCGTGACACATCTGGCACTTGGCCTTGTAGGTCGCTTGCCCTGCCTGGGCAAAGCTCATGGCGCCGGCGAGGGAAATCGTCAGGACCAGGATGGCGGAGTTGCGAAGAACGTTCATCGTTTTGAAGCTCCTTGAGTTAGGTCCGGCCGGAGCACGTGACGCGCTCCGGCCGGGCTGGTGGAAATTCTCGTGGCCCGGTCAGCAATCGTGAGAGGGATGAATCGATTACGATCCACTTTACCTCTTCCCCGACTACTTCGCTGATGAAAAGGTGATAAGGGCCTTGTCTACTCTCGCCGGCGGCATCGGGCTGATTCGAGCTTGTCCGTCATACCGCGCCGGGTTGGTGCGCTTTCCTGGTTGCGGTCAGCTGGTTGCCGCAGAGACTGGTTGCCGCAGTTACTTCCCGAGTGAGCGGAAGTATTCCACGGAATCCTTGATCTGGGCATCGCTCAGCTTGCCTTTGAATGCAGGCATCTTGGCTTTGCCATTGGTGGTAGTTGCGATCATATCTGCTGCGCTGTGGGCTCTGACTTCGGAGATGGGCTTGACGCCCATCATTTTGGCGATGCCGGGATTAGGAACTCCCTCCGCCCCGTGGCAGCTCTGGCACTTTGCTTTGTAAACCGCTGCCCCGCCGGATTGGGCGAAGCCCGCAGCGCCGGCAAAGAGAATCGCCGCCGCCAATGCCGCTCCGAATCGAATGGTTTTGCTCATTGCTTTACTCCCCTGGTTCGTGGTTCGTGGCTGGTGGCTCGTGGTCAGCCATCACCGGCCACGAGCCAGGAACCATGGCGTTTGCTCAGAATTCGTAATGGATTCCTAGTACGACATTGCTGGAGTGGAAGTTACGCGGCGCGGTGAGGCCGTAAGACGGACCGCTCAACGCTGTATTGACCACAGTGTTGCAAGGCACAACGTTCGCGGTGGGAATGCCGGCAGCGCCTATCGCGATGGTGGCGTCGGTGTTGCAATAC
Source organism: uncultured Acidobacteriaceae bacterium (assembly GCA_963725975.1). Lineage (GTDB taxonomy): Bacteria > Acidobacteriota > Terriglobia > Terriglobales > Acidobacteriaceae > Telmatobacter. The sequence continues at coordinate 451,366 of CAVSBA010000008.1, forward strand.
GCTGCACCCGAAGGGCCGCCCTCGCCATAGCCGTAGTAATCGTATTCAGCCTTCCAGATGAGTCCGGGGTGAACCGTCCATGCCACGTTCGCAAAGGGAGTCTGATAGGTGGAGACCAGCGACCCATTGACGTCGCCCGTATCGCTGAAGAACCGGGTACCGTTCGACGAATTGATGCGGTAGCCAATATTGGATTTCAATTTCGGATTGGGAGAGAGAACGACAGATCCCGATCCACTTTGTACCGGAGCGTCCTCAAAATCCTTGAACGGCCCGGCGAGAACGGTATTGCCTCCGTGGCCGGCCGATACAGGGGCACAAAGGCTACCGGTTGAGGTGGCAACGCCCGGTGCGATGGTGCCGTTGGGCAGGGTGGTCGCGGCACCGTCTACGCAGACGTTATCCGCCATGTAGACGTCGGTGTAGGCGTAATTGAGGTTCACGCCGTAGTGCTCGCTGGGAAACAGGTCGGCATTCAAGGCTACCGCGCGGGTGTAATTGACGTGATCCAGGGGACCAACGTAGCCCGACGGTATGGCAGCCTTAGTAGGGGTTGCGGGGGTAAAGATGAGCGCATTCTCGTTGGTATTGTTGTGCTGCTCCATGTCATTGAAAGCGCCCGAGAGCGTGGCCCAGGTGTTCGCCCGGTAGATTGTATGTACCCGGTAGTGCCTGGTCTGCCGAGGCCCCATGGGAGTGAAGGCGTTGTCGTCGTAGAGAATTTCGGCGGTGCCGTTGATATTCCAGTTGCTGGTGGGGCGCAGGGCAGCGTTGAAGACGCCACCGTTTTCGTGAATGGTCACGGTGCCGTCGGTCGCGGCGTTGGCATACAACGGAGCGTTGTGCGCCAGGGGTCCCCCGGCGACCGCGCTCTCGCCCTCGCCGATCAGGTGCATCTTGTAGCGGTAGGTCAGCGCGAAAGTGCTGCGCGGTGTGGCATCCCAACTGATGGTGGAGTCACTGACTTCGAACTTCTGCCCGAAGTAGCCGCTCGATAGACCGGTAATGGTCCCCTCGAGTGAAGGCGCGGCGGCTGGAGTAGTCATCGCGCCGTTGTAATTGATGGTTCCGAAATTCGGAGCCGTGGTCGTGGCCTGCACCGCTTCAGCCCCAGGGGCCATGGTTACCGAACCAGGCTGCTGGACATCAGAATAGTTGACCTGCTCTTCCAGTGCGATCTTCTTGGTTGCTTGCCAGACGACGCCATAATCGGCAGCCAGGACTTCCCGCTTGGCGTGCGCGGCGGCAGCGAACGCAATCGAGTTGTAGGGAGCCGGAGCAACGGCGGGAGTGGTGCCTGTAGCCGCCTTACCCGCAACCCAGACGAAGCCCTGGAAGTCGTCGTTGTAGCTAGGCAGGTTCATGTTTACGTTGGTATAACGGACATCGCCGTTCATGGAGAGATTCTTGATGCTGGTGCTTTGCAGCCGGAAGATCTCGGTAGGAAAGAGAACCCGGGTGGGTTGCGTGCGCCGGTAGCTGCTCATGACGTCGCAGGCTGCATTGATGATCGGCGCGCTGTTCGAATTCGTCGAAGCGGTGAGGATAGGCGCGCCAGCCAAGCCGGCCGCATTGCAGGAGCTGCCGGCGTACTCTCCGGGGCCTTGATAGCTGGCCAGGAAGGCAACCGGCGTTCCGTCGGACTCCTGCACGGTAAAGGTGCTGGGCAGGCCGGTGAAATAGGAGTTCCCCTTGTAGTGGTCGATCTGCTCTTCAAAGGTCAACTTCGTGCCCTGCACCGGCTTCCAGTCCATCGCGCCCATGAAATCATCGGTGCTGTTGCGCTGGTATTCGCGGAGCAAGAAGGAATAGCCGCCGGCGATTTGGTAGCCACTGGGGCTGACGGTCGGTCCCTGCATGATGCTTTGCGAGTATCCAAACCGGTAGGTAACCGTCGCCATCGGCATGAGGGTAAGGTTGGTGTCCGTCATGCGGCGCACCGTATTAAACAGGAAGGGCGAGTCCTGCACCTGCGGCCATGCATAGGTAGCGCCAGTGGTGCCGATGGGAATGGTCTGTCCCGAAGGAATATTCGGGTTGCCCAGCAGATCGTAATCGAAGTACTGGCGGTCGCGCCGGAAGGTGCTGGAAAACTCGTAGAACTTGCCCTTCGCCGCATCCAATTTCGTAAAGCTGTAGGGATCGCCGCCCCAGCCGGTGCTGAAGGCCGAGAGGTTATCAAACAGCGGGCGCTTATTGCCTTCGAGCGCGCGCATCTCGAAGGTCTGGCCGAGCATACGCGGCCCCGACTGCAGGTTGACCAGCGTGTCGTACATGGAACCGCTGCCCGCGAGGCTGTTGATGCGGCCGCCTACGTCCACGCTCGAGTGGACCGAGTAGCCCGACGGTACGGACATGTTTGCGCCCGGCGCAGAAACCTGGTCGGCCGGAGTTTGAGCGACGGCGACGCCCGCCGTCACCAGCAAAATGGCGATGCCCAGGCTCTCAGCGATACGCTGACCCCTTCCCGAAGAAGGCTGCTGCTGGGAATGCCGAAATAACCAATCATAGATCTTCATATGAAGCCTCACTGGAAAACCTTGCTCTCATCGAGCCTTTGAACCCAATCTGCACAAAAGGTGCCACAGGGAGCCTGGCCGCACCGCCCCATGAACCGGGAGGCGCGGCGCAGCTCAGCTACCTGAGAAACGCCTGGTTGATATTCGAGCCATGGATGAAGGTATGGCAGCTCGTGCAGGGCACGCTGTCCGTGGATCCCGAACCGACGCCATGCACCGTATCCGCAGCCACCTGGCTATGGCACTGGTTGCATAAGACGTTGACGTTTGGCATGTTCAGGAGCCGCGCATTCTGCGATCCGTGCGGCGAGTGGCAGGCTAAACAGCCTTCCCCTTTGACCGGAGCATGCTCATACACAAAGGGGCCACGCACATCGGTGTGGCACTTGGTGCAGACGGCGCTCTGATCGGCGTTCGATTTCAGGTTGTTGGGCAGGAAGCTGCCGTGAACATTGTGGCAGTCGCTGCACTTGACCACGCCTTCGTTAACCGGGTGGTGCATGGGCATGTCGAACTGCGCCTTCTCGGTCCCGTGACACTGGTAACAGAGTTGGGGCTGCGGAGCTTTCAAAAGCTCTGCCCGGTAATCGGGTGTGGGCGTTGAGACGTTGGCCTTGATCGAGTTCAAAACTGCTTTTTCAGCCGCGTGGCCAGGGATTTGCGCTTCCCCGCCGTGGACCGAGTGGCAACTAATGCAGCTCAGGCCGGCCTTCTGGTGCGGCGAACGGTCGAAGTTGGGATGCGAAGCCGCGTGGCACTTCAGGCAGCTGGCGTTCACCTGGGCGGGCGTCGCTTTGGCCGGATCGAAGATCTTGGTCGGGTCGCCGCCACCCTCCACATGGGCCTTACCCGCCCCGTGGCAGTTCTCGCAGGTAATTCCGGCGCCCCCGTGCATGAGCACCATTTTGGTATGGGGGTTGTTGGCGAACCCCTTGCTTACGTCTTGGTGGCAGGTGGCGCAGGTTTCGGAGCCCACGTAGCCGTTGGCTTGAGCTGCCGCGGACGGCTCATTGGCCGCCTGCCTGGCCACCGGTGGGGCAGCCAAGGCTGTGATACACAGTACAACGGCGCCCATCATCAATATCGAGAAAGCTCGCAGTCCCGGCCGAAATCCCGGAGCCGCACCGAATGGCAGTCGCGTTACAGGCCTGATGTTATGCATGAATTAAGTCCACCTCTGACGTTCTCCGATCACGCATCGAATTCCCCTACAATGCTCTGCCGCAGCGGGACTGGAGTTGTGCGGAACATCACTACTTACCACCTGAGAGTAGTTGCACTCCGCCCGACCGAGCGGTGATGTTCGTCACAGGCTTTTTCAATGCGTGATGCCTGCCGATTTCACTTATGCGTAAGGAGTTGCAGGTAGGAGCTGACCGTGGTTTTGTGCGCGCCGTCACATGTGACAGCTTCCACAATTGGACGTGAGCCCCGTCACATGCAGGATTGGCCTTTTCGGGCAAACTCTGAGTGAGCGGAGCCTCAGGCCCTTCTCAACGACCATCCCATTGGATTGAGGTGGGTTTCGAGAGCCGGGAAAGCGCCTTGATCGGCATCGGACAGGCAAGACGATGACGAAGCATGAGATTTCGGCGACAGGGCAGACGCGGTTAACTCACGCGCCCCGGTCTGCACCCGTAGGTTGTGTAGCCTGTTCCAATCGCCGTCCTGGTTGGTTCTGCTCGCTGGGAAGCGCCGTGCTGGCCGATCTGGAACTGGCCACCAGCACCATCTCGCTGCCGGCCGAGGCCTCTCTCTTCGGCCAGGGCGAAGATGCCCGCTGCCTCTACCTGATTTGCTCCGGCTATCTGAAGCTGACGGCCGGTCATGGCGATGACAAGCAGATGATTGTGCGCGTGGCCGGCCCCGGCTCGATGCTGGGACTGTATGCCGTTCTCTCCCATGGCGTCTATGAGGTCTCGGCAGAATCTTTGACCACCGCCCAGTTGCGACCGGTGGAGCGCGAGCGATTTCTGAATTTCCTGCGCAACCATAAGGAAGCACAGATGCGCGCCGTGCAGTGTATCTGCCAGGAGTACCGTTTCGCACTCCAGGACGCGTGCCGCATCGCGCTCTCAGAAACCGTGGCCACCCGGCTGGCGCGGCTGCTGCTCGAACTGGCGCACCAGATTGGCGAACACACCGAGAAGGGCGAGTTCCAGTTTCCGCTGCTGCTGACTCACGAAGAGATGGCCTCCATGACCTGCACCACGCGCGAAACCGTTACCCGCACACTGGGCCAGTTTCGCAAGGACGGCTGGATCACAATCGAGGATTCCGAGGTCACGGTCCACCAGCCGGACAAGCTGCAGCATCTGTCCTGAGTTTTCCTTTGGCTTGCGGGTCAAAATTCGTTTTCTGAGTTCATTCCAAGCCCCCACCAGCGAGCGACCCTTGAGTGACAAAAAGTCTCCGCTAACATCGCCTCAGACAGCGACTTGCGCGCGAGCAAATTGAGAATCCCTTCGATTCCGACGCGCCCTGGACGTTTGTGCAGGGTGGAACTTTCCTTGAACAAAAAGCGAATCGGCTGTGGATTTGCCGTGAAGAGCAGGAATTGAAGACGAAGTCGCCCCGTTTGCGGGGCGTTTGCCTCCAATTGGCCCACTCCCCGCTTTCCTCATTGGCCCAGCCAGAGTCCAAGGAATATGATCTTAATAGCGATTTCCCGCTCGAGTGGGAGTTTCCAGCAACTATGAACCGCCTTTTTGTCTGCATTTCTATTGCACTTTTCTCCTGCTGCGCTACGGCCCAGAATTTTGCGCCCGATCCGGCCGGGGCCGCGCCAACTTCTTCTCCAATGGCAGTCACCAGCACCGCCAGCACCGAGGTCCAGCAATTCCAGAAGATTGAGGACACGTGGTCGACAGCCGTGAACAAGCGCGATCAGTACGGTCTGGAGAACGTGCTCTCGCCACTCTTTGTGGGCGTGGCCGCCAATGGCGACATCACCACTCGCAATCAGCAGGTGGTCGAGGTGATCACCACCGACGATAAGAGCCTATGGCTTTCGCAGAAGATCATCACGGTGCGCATGCTGGGCGATATCGCCGTGGCCAACGGAACTTACCTGCTGCGCCACAAAGTGGGCTCGTCCCCGCTTGACGAAAGAGGCGTGTTCACGCAGGTCTTCGAGCGCACGCACGGCGGCTGGTTGTGCATCAACTCGCAGCGTACGGTTCTGCGCCAGGAAGCGACCGCGAAGCAGAAGAAGCAGTCCACGGCAGAAGAGCCTTTCCACATTCCGCTTTTCTCACGCTAGGACTGGTTGCATCAATGGATTCGGCCTCCTGAGAACGTCCCTCAAGGGCTGAAGCCCGCTGTTTATCGGCCTTATGCGGCACGGCTGAACTGCTTGGTGAGAAAGTCCATGAGCGGGGCGGAGCGAGGGCCCGAGGCTAAACAGGCTGCGGAAAAACTCCCCGCATTTGAGGGAATGAGAGTGCAGCAGGGGCTAAAAGCCCTGGTTCGTTTTGCAGACTTTAGTGGCCCGGCTGAAGCCGTGCCCTTGTTACAAAACTCATTGCACAGGGTTTTTCCGCAGCCTCACAGCCAAAGTCTCAGCAGTCGCGTCGATGCCGCAAAATAAGGCGCCGTTGAAACCCCCATGTAACCATCCCCGGGTAGAATCATCTAACCTGTTGTTTCGGCTTTTGAATTCCCCTTCCTCTTCGAGATGAGAACTGGCATGGATGCATGAGCGATCAGCCCTTGTACAGATGGCTTGACCAGCAGGGCGAGGCGTTCGGCCGCCCCGGCCTGAATCCGCGTTGGACTTCCAGCGTGAAGGACGCGGTGGGTACCGCCTACGCGGCGTCCAGTCGCGTCTGGTTCACGTGCTCGCACGGAATTCTGAACGAAATTTATCACCCCACCATCGATCGTGCCCAGGTGCGCGACATGGGTTTCCTGATTACCGACGGCGAGACGTTTGTGCACGAGGAAAAGCGACACCTGGTTTCGAGCTTTGAATACATCCATCCTGAAACGCTGGGCGTGCGCTATGTGAATCGCGATCCCCAGGGCCGCTACAGCCTGAGCAAGGAGATTATTTGCGATCCGCACCACTCGGTAGTGCTGCAGCGAGTGCGACTGGAAGGCCACGCGGATCTGTTGCCGCGCCTGAAGGTTTATGCCCTGCTGGCTCCGCACCTGGGCGGTGGCGGAGCCAACAATACCGCGCGCGCGGTGGACATTGCCGGCCGCAAGGTGCTGTTGGCCTGGAAAGACGAGTGGGGTCTGGCCATGGCCGCAAGCTGCGGCTTCTCGCGGGTGAGCTGCGGTTTTGTGGGCGCCAGCGATGGCTGGCGCGACCTGATGAATGACCGCCGCATGGATTGGGAGTTTGGCTCGGCAAGCGGCGGCAATGTGGCCGTCATGGGCGAGATCGATCTTGCCGCCGAGGGCCAGTGCATTGAACTGAATGGCAATCGAGTGATGGCAAAAGACGGCGCCTACGCGGAATTCATTGTGGCGATTGGGATTGGCGAAGGTACGCACACCGCCGCGCAAAAAACCATGGGGGCGCTGTCGATGGATTTCGACGAACTGCGCACGCGGTTTATCGCGCAATGGCAGCGTGCCGCCAATCCTGAGTGGCTGGCCGCCAAAGCGCAGGACGGCGGCAAGCTGATGCGCGCCAGCCACAATCTTCTGCTGGCCCATGAGGACAAGACTTACGCCGGCGCGTTTGTGGCTTCGGCCTCGATTCCCTGGGGCCAGGTGATGGGCGACGACGATATGGGCGGGTACCACCTGGTGTGGACACGCGACATGGTGCAGACGGCCACGGCGCTGCTGGCCTGCGGGCGCGCGGAGACGGCGCGGCGCGCGCTCGTCTACCTGGCCTGCACCCAGCAGCCGGACGGCGGATTCGCACAGAATTTCTGGATTGACGGCACCCCCTACTGGAGCGGCAAGCAGCTCGACGAGGTGGCGTTTCCGGTCATGCTGGCGTGGCGGCTGTGGAAGGCCGATGGGCTGGGCAAGCTGGATATTTTCCCCTTTGTGGAGCGCGCCGCGGGGTGGCTGGTACGCAATGCTCCCATCACCCACCAGGAGCGCTGGGAAGAAAATGCCGGCTACTCGCCGTCCACGCTGGCCGCGGTCATCGCCGGCCTTATTTGCGCGGCAGAGATGGCGCGCGCCTGTGATGACCAGGTTATGGGGCCATTTCTTGAGGAGTTTGCCGACTGGATCGAGGGGCATCTTGAGGATTGGACCGTAACCAACAAAGGAGTACTCGATCCCCAGATCAAGCGCCACTACATGCGCATCCGTCCGCCGGAAATTGGCGAAGCTTATGCATGTGAAAACTGCGGGACCGAAATCATCCGGTTGAACAACCGTCCGCCGGGGACGCGGGTGGAGTTTGAGGCGCGCGAGATTATCGATGCCGGATTTCTTGAGCTGGTGCGCTATGGAGTGCGCCGCGCCGACGATCCGCTGATTGTGGATTCGCTAAAAGTGGTGGATGCGGTGCTGAAGCGCGACTTGCCCCAGGGCCCCGGCTGGCTGCGCTACAACTTTGACGGCTACGGCCAGCGCGCCGACGGTGCCGACTTCGAGGGCTGGGGAACGGGCCGCGCATGGCCGCTGCTCACCGGCGAGCGGGCGCATTACGAACTGGCCGCAGGACGCGACATTGCGCCGCTGCTCGGCACCTACGAGGGCTTTGCCACGCAGGGACAGATGCTGCCCGAGCAGGTGTGGGATGAGAATGACATGGCGGAATGCGAGTTATGGCGCGGCAAGCCGGCCGGCTCAGCCGTGCCGCTGGTGTGGGCGCACGCCGAGTACCTGAAACTTCTGCGCTCCGCCAAGGATGGAAGAGTGTTCGACCGCATCGAACCGGTGTATGCGCGCTACTCGGATGAGGAGGGGCGAAAAAACGTCACGCGCGGCGTCGAAGTGTACACGCGGCAGCGGCCCATTCAGACAATGCAGGCAGGGCGCAGATTGCGGATCCTCGATGAACGGAATTTCGATGTGGTATGGACCGCGGACGGGTGGAAAACCAAGCAATCGACAGCGAGCCGCGGATTCGGCAGCGCAGGGTTCAGCGCCGATATCGCGCCGCCGGCAGAAGCCGGGGAAATCGAGTGGACGCTGCATTGGACTGCGCACGCCTCGGGGCCCGACTCCTGGCTTGGATACAATGTAAAGATTAAGATCGAGAGGGTTTAGACAATCCGCTTGGAACGAAGTTCATGACCCATCTGCATGACGCCGGACACGCCCCGCCGGATTGTTGCATTAGGTATTCTTTTGGCCCCACCGCCCACGAAAGGATTCACTGAACATGGCGACTACGCTTTCCAACGTTTCCCTCGATCAGCTTTCCATCGACACGCTGCGCCTGCTGGCCGTGGACATGGTGGAAAAGGCGAACAGCGGCCATCCCGGCGCGCCACTGGGCTGCGCGCCCATGGCCTACCTGCTCTATCACAAGCTGATGAAGCATAACCCGGCCAACTCCGAATGGGCCGATCGCGACCGCTTCGTGCTCTCCAACGGCCATGCCTCCGCGATGCTCTACAGCTCGCTCTATCTCTCCGGCTACGCGATGACGATGGACGACCTGAAGGGCTTCCGGCAGTGGGAGTCGAAGACGCCGGGGCACCCTGAGAAAGGCGATGCCGACGGCGTTGAAGTGACCACCGGACCGCTGGGCCAGGGCATTGCTATGGCCGTGGGAATGGCGATTGCCGAAGGGCATCTGGCGGCCATCTACAATAAGCCCGACGGCAAGATCGTCGACCACTACACCTACGCCATGTGCGGCGACGGCGACCTGATGGAAGGCGTCTCGCACGAAGCGGCGGCGCTGGCCGGCACCCTGGGGCTGGGCAAGCTCATCTTCCTCTACGACGACAACCTGATCTCGCTCGACGGCCCCACATCCTTGAGCTTCACTGACAATGTGCTGGCGCGCTTCGAGGCTTACCACTGGCATGTGCAGCGGGTGGCGGACGGCAACGACCTGAACGCGATTGAAGCCGCCATTGAAGCCGCCAAGGCCGAAACCGGCAAGCCTTCGCTGATCGCAGTGCGCACGGTGATCGGCTACGGCAGCCCCAAGGCGGGCACCAACAAAGTGCATGGCGAGGCAATGGGGGCGGCCAACGTAGCGGCGACCAAGCGCTTCTTCGGCTTCCCTGAGGACCAGAGCTTTTACGTTCCGGAAGAGGCGCTGGCAAACTGGCGGCAGGCCGTCGAACGCGGCAAGCGGGAAGAAGCAGCCTGGAAACAATTATTTGAAGAGTACAAGAAAAAATATCCGGATCTGGCTGGCGAGTTTGTCCGCACGCAGAACCGCAAGATGAAGGACGGCTGGCAGAAGGCGATCCCCAGCTTTTCTACAGAAAAGCCGGTCGCGACGCGCAACGCCGGCAATGCGGTGATGAACGCGCTGGCCGAACAGGTGCCGGAACTGTTTGGCGGGGCGGCCGATCTTACTGCCTCCACCAAAACCATCTTTAAGAATAGCCAGAGCTTCCATGAGAACGCGGCGGGCCGCAACGTCTTCTTCGGCGTACGCGAGTTCGGCATGTGCGCGGCAGTGAATGGCATGGCTGCGCACGGGGGCCTGATTCCGTTCGGGTCCACCTTCTTCTGCTTCTCTGACTACGCCAAGCCGGCCATCCGCCTGGCGGCGCTGATGAAGGTACACTCCATCTTCGTTTTCACACACGATTCGATTGGTCTGGGCGAAGATGGTCCCACGCATCAGCCGGTGGAACACCTGATGATGCTGCGAGCGGTGCCGGATCTCACCGATTTCCGCCCTGGCGATGCGAATGAAACGGCGGCCTGCTGGCGGCTGGCGCTGGAGCGACTCAGCCCCAGTTTCTTTGCGCTCAGCCGCCAGGATCTGCCGGTGATCGATGCGTCGAAGGTGGATGTTTACGCCGGCGTCAGCAAGGGCGCCTATGTGCTGGAAGACGTGAAAGACCCGCAGGTGACCATCATCGGCACCGGCTCGGAGCTGTGGCCGGCAGTCGACGGAGCCAGGCGGCTGGCGGCTGAAGGTATTCGCGCGCGGGTAGTGAGCATGCCGAGCTGGAAGATCTTCGAAGAGCAATCGGCCGCATACAAAGACAGCGTATTGCCGAACAGGGTGCCCAAAGTGGCCATCGAGGCCGGCGCCACATTGGGCTGGTGGAAATACGTGGGACAGGACGGCGCTGTCATCGGCATCGATCGCTTCGGCGCATCGGCGCCCGGGCCCATCGTGCTGCAAAAGCTCGGATTCACCGGCGAGAATGTCGCGGCAAAAGCGCTGGCGCTGGTAAAACGAAGCTAGCCGAGTTGGATTGCAATCGCAGAAGCATAGAAGCGGGGCTAGCGCCGCTAACCCCGCCCACACCGCTGAAAGGATTCCCATGAAGCTGGTTATTGGTTCCGATCACGCTGGATTCGCAATGAAGGAAGAGGTACGCACTTACCTGGGCGCGGCCGGTCACGAAGTGATCGACCTGGGCGCGTTCAATGCCGATCCTTCGGATTACCCCGACTTTGCGGTGTTGGTGGGCGAGGCCATCCGGCGCGGCGACGCGCCTCGCGGGATTCTTATCTGCGGCTCCGGCGTGGGGGTGTGCGTGGCAGCCAACAAGATTCCCGGTATCCGCGCCGGCATGTGCCACGACACCTATTCCGCCCACCAGGGCGTGGAGCACGACGATATGAACGTGCTGGTGCTGGGTGCGCGCATTATCGGTTTTGAGCTGGCTTACGAACTGGTGAAGGCTTTCGTCGGCGCCAAGTTCAGCGCCAACGAAGAACGCTTCCAGCGCCGCTTCAAAAAGGTGCTGGCCATCGAAGCTAAGTACAGCTGCGGCGACGGATCGGCCAATCCCGCTTGAACCCTGCGCGCGCGTAGAGACAACCACCATGCTTCCCTTTGACGTGATTCTGTTTGATGTTGGCGGTGTCCTGCTGACCAACAGCTGGGACGTGCAGCAGCGCGCGCAAGCTGCTGCGCATTTTCATATTGATGCAGACGATCTCCAGGCTCGCCACGCGCAAGTGAGCGGCCTGTGGGAGCGTGGCGGCATGGCGATCTCAACCTATCTCGACGTGGCCGTTTTCCACCAGCCGCGCAGCTTTTCGCGCGATGAGTTCATGGCCGTCATGCTGGACCAGTCCAAGCTGCTGCCCAATGGGGCGATGGACATCCTGAAAGAACTGTCTGCCTCCGGCAGATATCTCATGGGCTCGTTGAATAACGAAGCGCGGGAGCTGAACGAGTACCGGTTCAAGGTGTTCGGCTTGCGGCGTTATTTCGATATAGCCTTGAGTTCCTGTTATCTCGGCCTGCGCAAGCCGGATCTGGCCATCTATCAGCGTGCCATCGATATTGTAGGCGGGCCGCCGGCGCGCATTCTTTTTATCGACGACCGGCCGGAAAATGTAGCCGGCGCCGAAGCAGCGGGAATTGTGGCTCTCCGCTTCGCCGGCGCCGACGCGCTGCGCCAGCAACTCGATCGGCTGGAAGACGCGGACCCGGCCGCCGACTGAGGTGCAACTTCTGCTCTCCGCTTCGACACCGCAGACAACTGTGGCCCGCCAAAGCGGACCACAGGGCGAACGACAAGACAGTTTTTCATGCGCAGGCGGTTGTGCAATCAGGCGCCATGGCGCATTTCGTTGTGCTGCCGGGCAGCAATCGCCACCAGGATCTGGCTGCCGGCCTGCAGCTTCAAATTATCTTTCTTATGCGATACAAAGACCGCTGAATTCTGGCTGGCAACTTCGCTGTGAAGATCGATGCCGGAGAGGGCATTGATTTGATCGATACGCAGGGTGTGGGGAGTCCACAATCCGCTCTCGTCGGCCATGTTCATGCCCCAGCGCGACCTATCCGGGTTTGCAATCTGCACCACCGTCGCCTTAATCGGGATGGTTTGGCCATCCTTCATCCGGGCGCCCGTAAAACACAGCGCCACGCGCAGGTCGCCCTTAGCCGTGTGGTCGGTGGTCACCGTTCCCATCAGAATGGTTCCATGCTCGAGCCTGGGGCCATTCTTCAGTTGCACGTCACCATGCAGCACCGCTTCAAAATGGTCACCGGGATGAACCTTGGCGGCGTTTAGCTGTTGTTTCAGATCGACAGTGGCAGGAACCATTTCAGCTGCTTCCTGCTTGGCCGCTGCCGATTGCCAATTGGATTGATGGTCGGCTGCCCGCGCGGAATGCGGGGCAACAAATGCGCCGAAGGCCAGCGCAACAGACAAAGCGATCGTAGCTCCACTTTTCATGTGAAGAACTCCTCGAAGAAAAAATTGGACGTAATTTGCCCCTCCGCGAAGCTCCGTTCCGAAGGTCAATCACTCCTGTAGACGAGTTCTATAGGTCGAAGGTCGCGCCAACCATGTACAAAGGCAGCGATTGGCATTGATGTCCTGAACTCGAATAAGTTCAAGCACAGGCAACCCGCGAACTAATTTATAACTTGAGTTAGTACCGCGACCAAGATTTGTAGTTTTCCCGGGACTTAGATAAAACCTGATAACTCCGATGATAGGCACGTAATCAAATCGTCGCAGGCTTGGAGCGCGCATGGAGGTCTTCCAGCGCATCGCACGCGCTGCGCACGCCATCTTCGCGACTCAGCTCGGCGGCCACCTGGGCGGCCTGCGCGGCATAGGCTGGATTTTCGCGCAGCGCGCGCAGCGTGCGCGCTATGCGCGCCGGTTTGTAGTGTTTGCGCTCAATGGTGCGCGACAACTTCTTCCGCCTCATGCGCCGCGCGTTATCCGGCTGATCGTGCGAGAAGGGCATAATAATCATGGGCCGGCCGGCGCGCAGGCATTGCGCCGTGGTGCCCACACCGCCCTGGTGCACCACGATGGAGGCGCGCGAAAACAGCGCCGAGTAGGGCGCGTATTCGGCGACGCAAATCGAATCGGGCAATTTTTCAGCGGGCCGGTTGCGCTGGTCGCTGCCGATCAGCAGAACCGCGCGCGATCCGAGTTGCATGGCCGCCTTTGCAGAGACCTCGTAAAACGGCCCCGCGGCCAGCACCGCAGCCGAACCCAGCGTGAACACCACGGGTGGCTCGCCTGCGGCAAGAAACTCTTCAAGGTGCGCAGGCAGCCTGGTATTGCCCGCGTCGGCATCGTAAAAACAAAAGCCGGTGACGCGCACATGAGCCGGCCAGTCTGCCTGCTCAACGCCCAGCGTACGCGAGAAGAGCGCTAATACCAGATGGGGCGAATGCTTGGCATCGAAGATGGGATTCTTTCCCCGCGAAAGGCCAAGCTCACGGCGCAGGGCATAGACCGGTTCCGGCCAGGCGCGGGTGACAAAACGCGCCACGCGCTTAATCAGCGTACCCATGCGCGGAATGACCTTATCGGCCTTGGCGAGTTTTGGGAAAGGCGGCAGCACCGGCGGATCGTAGGCGGAGAAGAACGAGAAGGGAGCGAGCACGTAGCTTGCCCATGGGATGCCGGTAACTTCTGCCACCAGCGGCCCGGCATAATTCAGTTCGCCCAGCAGGAGCAGGTCGGCGCGTACCGGATAAGTGGCCGCATGCAGCAGATCGTCGTAAGTATCCCTCAGCGCGGGAAATAGAAATTCGCGCAGCCCACGCTCGGTTCCCTTCTTCACGTCGTAGATCATCTCCACCAGGATGGTATTGGTGGGATCGATGTCGGGGCGCACAGCGTGAAACTCCAGGCCCAGCGGGGCGATTTTTGGCCTGTAGACCTCGGCCAATGCCATGACCGGCGTGTGTCCGCGCCGTTTTAGTTCGAGGGCGATGGCGATCAGCGGATGAATGTCGCCGAGCGTGCCGATGTTCGACAGGACAATGCGCAAGTTACCTCCGGGAGCGTGAATGAAACGCAGTTATGAGGTTAATCGATGGTTGCAATGAGTCGAATTTGAAAACTCCGTGAATTCCCGCGCGCGCCTCTAGATGATATCCTTAGCGCGATCGAGATGAGGGCACGTTGGCAATGAATCGATTCGCAGGATTGCGTCTTGTGGCACAGATGGGTTGCGCGGCGGCCCTGGCTTGTGTCTGTACGCTTGCGCCGACGGCCCTGGCTGCGCAAAAGCCCTATCACGTGATCAACCATTGGACGATCGGCGGCGAGGGCGGCTGGGATTACCTGCATGACGATTCCGCTGCGCACCGGCTTTACATCGCCCATGGTCCGCGCGTGGACATGATCGATACCGAAACCGGCAAGCCCGTGGGCGCGATTACCGGGTTGCACGGCACGCACGGAATTGCATTCGACACGGCCGGCAAATATGGTTTTGTTTCCGATGGCGGCGGCAATGCAGTGGTGGCCTTCGATCGCAAGACCTTGGCCACCGTGGCCACGATCCCCGCCGGAACCAATCCCGATGGCATTGTCTTTGAGCCGGCCACGCAAACCGTGTGGGCCTTCAACGGCCGCAGCCACAACGTGACGGTGATCGACGCCGCTTCATTGAAAGCCATCGACACGATCGCGCTGCCCGGCAAGCCGGAATTTCCCGCAGTCGACGGCCAGGGCCACGTGTTTGACAACATCGAGGATAAGAGCGAGGTGGTGCGCCTGGACGCGCGCTCTAAGGCGGTGACGGCCGAGTGGCCGGCCGGTTGCGATTCCCCTTCGGGGCTTGCCATCGATGTGATCGGTCATCGCCTGTTCCCGGTTTGCGACGGCGAGAAAATGTCGGTGATTGACTCCGAGAGCGGTAAGCAGTTGGGAACCGCATCCATCGGCGACGGGCCTGACGCGGCGCGTTGGAGCCCCAGGTTCAGGCTGGCGTTTGCATCGAGTGGCGACGGGATTCTGGCGGTGGTGAATGCAGCTGCGCAGGGTTATCCGACCCTTGAGAAGTTGCCCACAGAGCGCGGCGCGCGGACCATGGCCTACGATTCCGCAACCGACCGCATCTATACTGTGACCGCGAAGTTTGGGCCGCGCCCTCAACCAACTGCACAGATGCCGCACCCCTGGCCGTCGATCGTGCCCGGCAGCTTTACAGTGATCGTGATCGGCAGGTAATGCTTAACCCTGGGCTTGAAATTTGACCACTGCTTCGATGCTGTACATGATTGCCATCGCCGCTCTCGTCATTGTCGCCGCTTCACTCTTTGCCGACTATAAGTGGCGCAAGTGGATGACGGCGCGAAAGCACGAGCGCGACGACGAACAATCTTGAAGAAGCAGCAGGTGGCGAAAGTTCATCGGTCTTTGTCGCTGCGATCGCGGGTTCAAGCCGAAACCGGGACCTGACAACTGTAGCCCGCCCTTACGCTCCAAATCGCCGCACCTGATACACTGAATACTGCCGCTGTGTGCGGAAATCGGCCTTTTTTCACGCATTAACCGACCTTTTGACGGCTCCGTGCGGGCCGAATCCCGATTAAAGGAAACTTTGTTTTGAGCCAGACGATACGCAATATCGCCATCATCGCCCATGTCGATCATGGCAAGACCACATTGGTAGACGCGATGCTGCGCCAGGCCGGAACGTTTCGCGCCAACGAGCAGGTGGCGGAGCGCGTAATGGATTCGAATGAGCTGGAGCGCGAGCGCGGCATCACCATTCTGGCCAAGAACACCGCCATCAACTACGGCGGCGGCAAAATCAATATTGTGGACACGCCCGGCCACGCCGATTTCGGCGGCGAAGTGGAGCGCGCGTTGAAGATGGTGGACGGTGTGATGCTGCTGGTGGATGCAGCCGAAGGGCCGCTTCCGCAGACGCGCTACGTGTTGTCGAAGGCGCTCGAAGCCAAGCTGCCGCCCATCGTGGTCATCAACAAAATTGACCGGCCCGATGCACGCCCCCAGGAAGTGCTGAACGAAATTTACGATCTTTTCATCGATCTCGATGCGGAAGAATCGCAGCTCGATTTTCCGGTGTTGTATGCGGTTGCCAAGAACGGCATGGCCACCCTCGACCCCGCAATCCCGGGTACGGATCTGAAGCCGCTGTTTGAAACCATCGTAAACACGATTCCCGAGGCCACAGGCGACCCAGACGGCGCGCTGCAGATCCTGGTGACGAATCTGGACTATTCCGATTACTTTGGCCGCATCGCCATCTGCCGTGTTTTTCAGGGCACGCTGCGGGTGGGCGATGAAGTGAACATCTCGCGCCGCGACGGGTCGCTCTACAAAACCAAGATCACCAAGCTGTTTACTTTTTCCGGGCTCAAACGGACAGAGACGGAGCAGACCACGATGGGCGACATCGTGGCTGTGGCCGGCGTGGAGGGGATCACGATTGGGGAAACGATTACCAGCGTGGAGAATCCCGCGCCGCTTCCGCTGATCGTGATCGACGAGCCAACCATCGCCATCCAGTTCAGCGTGAACAACTCGCCGTTTGCAGGCCGCGAGGGCCAGTACGTGACCAGCCGCAATTTAAGAGAGCGGCTGGAAAAAGAGTTGCTGACCAACGTGTCGATCCGCGTGGAAGATACGGGCACACCGGAGGCCTTCAAAGTTCTGGGCCGCGGCGAGCTGCAGTTGGCAATTCTCATCGAGATGATGCGCCGCGAAGGCTTTGAGCTGATGGCCGGGCGGCCGGAGATCGTCACCAAAGTTGTGGACGGCGTGCGCATGGAGCCGGTGGAACACCTCACCATCGACGTGCCCGAGCAGCACACCGGGGTAGTGATTGAAAAGCTGGGCCCGCGCAAGGGCGAGATGACCAAAATGCACAATCACGGGTCAGGCAGGGTGCGGTTGGAGTTTCGCGTGCCCAGCCGCGGCCTCATTGGGCTGCGCAGCGAAATGCTTACCGAAACCCGCGGCACCATCGTGATGAACACGCTCTTCGACGGCTACATTCCTTACCAGGGCGAGATTCCGCAGCGGCCCACGGGCGCGCTGATCGCCGACCGCCAGGGGCTGACCACGACATACGCGCTCAACGGCCTGCAAGAGCGCGGCATTCTCTTCCTGGGCGCGGGCGTGGACGTGTATGAGGGCATGGTCGTGGGCGAGCACTCGCGCGACAACGATCTGGACGTAAATGTGGTGCGCGAAAAGAAGATGACCAACATGCGCGCCTCGTCGGCCGACGAAGCCATTCGGCTGGTGCCCTACAAGACGCTCAACCTGGAGCAGGCGATCGAGTTCATCGCCGACGATGAGTTTGTGGAAGTGACGCCCAAGTCGCTGCGGCTGCGCAAGAAGATTCTGCAGGCGAATCGCAGGCCCAAGCGGTGGGAAAAGACGGAAGCAGCCAGCTAGGGCGGTTTCAGAGCTGCTTTATCCCAGACCGGGAAGCAGAGGGTGATTTTCCTTAAGAAAGTGCCACCCTCGCCAATCTAAATAGAAGCACGTGAGCTGTGGAACCGTTCTAAGCGTATCGGCGTCCGGGCGCGGGCTGCTCCACGGCTGGTTCCAGGCGCAAATGCCCGCTCCCCCCGGCTTTCTCCGTGGCAAATCTCTGCTGCTCAGGGCTGGAGTGCGCCAACAGCGGAGCGCAGAATGACCCGGATCTCATCAAGGGCGCGGGGCAGCGGTCCATCCACGGTGCAGCCGGCGGCATTTTCGTGGCCACCGCCGCCCAGACGCGCGGCAATCTCGGCCACATTCAGTTTTCCCTTGCTGCGCAGGCTCATGCGGATGCGGCCTTCGGGCAGCTCGCGAAGAAATGCCGCCGCTTCAATCTCCGCAATGCCGATCGCGAAGTTCACAATGCCCTCGCAGTCCTCTTCGAGGGCACAGGTACGCACCATATCCTGGTGTGTTACCCAGAGCCAGGCCATGCGGCCCTCGCGATGCAGGTTGTTGAGCGCCGAGCCCAGCAGCAGCATCTTCGAAATGGGCGTGGAGAAGCAGACTTGCTGCGCGATGCGCACCGGGTCCGCGCCTGCCACCGTGAGTTCGCGCGCCAGTTCGAAGGTGTAGGCGCAAATGGAGCCATAGCAGAAGCCGCCCGTATCGGTCAGCAGCGTGGTGTAGAGGCAGGTGGCCATCTCCGGCGTCACCGTTGCGCCCGCGGCCCGCACTAACCGGTAGATCATTTCCCCTGCGCTGGGCGCTTCGCAATCGATCCAGTTCAGGTGTGCATAGCCACTGCCGCTCATGTGGTGATCGATGTTGATCAGGAAGTATTGCTCAAGCCCCTTCAATCCCGCGCGCTCCAGCCCATCGCATTCGAGCAAAATGACTGCGTCGTAAGGGCCGGAAACTTCCAGCGCCGAGCGGATGCCGTCAGCGCCGGGAAGCTGGCGATAGAGGGTGGGGACATGGTCGGCGGTAACCAGGTCAACCTGCTTGCCCATCTGCTGCAGCAACATGGAGCAGGCCACCATGCTGCCCAGAGCGTCGCCGTCGGGACGCGTGTGGGAGCAGACCAGGAAGCGCTGCCCACGGCGAAATACGTCCAGGATGGCCTGCACGGGATCGGCAGAAGGCACGCCGCCACCCGTTCCGCTGGCTTTGATCCTTTGCGCGGGCGCAGTTTCCGGATTGGCTAGGGAAAGTTTCATGGAGGCTAGGGGCGCTTAACCTCCTGCTCCGGTGAGGCGCTGTTTTCAACGGGTGGCTTGGCGGAAGCTGCCCTCTTGGCCGCGCCGGATTTGGTGGATCTGCCCAGCAGTTCCTCGATGCGCTTCTGGAAGCGGCCGGAGCGGTCGGCGATGAAGGTGAGTTCCGGCACGTGGCGCACGCCCATGTGCTCCTTGATTTCAGCACGGATATAGCCCTTGGCGGACTCGAGCGCGGCCACGGTGTCGGCCTCCGCCTTGGCTATGTCTTTGATAGCGTTGTCGACGGCCACATACACGCGCGCCGATTTGCCGCCGGGGTTAAGCGCGACCTCGCTCACGTAGCAGAACGCGATGCGCGGGTCAGAGAGCTCGCCCTCGATCATGGCGCCGATCTCTTCGCGCAGCGTCTCCGCCACCCGGTCCTGATGATGTTTGCGAGCCCTGTGCTCTGGCATCGAGGCCTCCTTGCCGACGTAAACCCCTCAGCATATCAGAGGGGGTGGAGGGGCATCGTCTACTCCGTCGCGGCGATGGCTTCCACAATCTGATCGATGGCTTGCGATTCCGCTTCGCTACCCGGCCGCCGGCCATTCACGAGGATCGAAAATGCGATGGTCTTGCCGCTGTTCGCGGTCAGGTAGCCAACCATGCCGGTGGATTCATTCAGGGTCCCGGTCTTGGCCCACATCTTGCCGGCCAGCGGCGAATTGCGGAAGCGGTTCCGTAGCGTGCCGTCCACGCCGGCAATCGGCAGTGTGGCGCGCCACTCCTGACCCCAGGGCTGTTGGGATGCGTAGGTCAGCAGTTTGGTGAAGGCACGCGGGGCGATGCGGTCATCGGAACTCAAGCCGGAGCCATCGTAAAGGAAGAAATCGGCATCGCTGATGCCCGCGTTCACCAGAAACTGCCGCACCACGCGCGTACCTTCTTCAAAGCTGCCTGCGGTACCCGCGAGCTTGCCCAGCAGCCTCAGCAGCAGTTCCGCGTGCAGGTTCTGGCTGGTCTTGGTCAGCAGCATGATGTCCTCGGCCACGGGGACAGAAACGTGCGCGGCCAGCACGCGGCGGCCATTTGCGGCCGCGGCCACGGTGGTGATTGCGGACTGGGTGAGCGTGATGGGCAATTCGCGCTCGGCGACAAAGTTGCCATTGCCCTGCGCCTCCAGGTGGCGCGGCTCGGCGTCGCCGTTCACCATGACGCCGCGGCCAAGCAGGGCTTTTTTGAACGCCGCAGCAGCGAACTCGGCTGGATCTTCGACGGCCAGTTCCACGCGCAGTCCGGCGGGCGGCACCGTGCCCCATGCGCGCACCAGCATGGAACCGGGATCGCGCCCCACGCCGGGCTGCGCAGCGGTGCCGGCCGGAGCCACCGTCATGCGGTTATCGAGCGTGAAGTAATCGATTGCCGGATTCCACGTTGAGGTGGTATTTCCGGGGGCTGACGGGTCGGGAGCTATGGTAAGTTGCGTCGAGTTGTCGTTGAAGGTGAGGGCCGAAACGGGCGCGCCGTAGCTCCATTGCAGGTCGTTCCATTGCCAGCCCTCGCCGTAGGGCTGGTAGAGGAAGAAGCTGTCGTCGCCGATCACGTCGCCGGTGACGTTGCGGACGCCTGCCTGCTCCACCTGCTCGGCCATCATGTCGAGCGCGTCCATGGGATTGCGCGCTGCGGCCGGAGCCAGGGCTGGACTTGCGGCTGGACTTGCTGCGGCTGGACCGGGCGTGTCTGCAGCGGGAGCGACGCCCGGCTCCTGGTACGGATACACCCGTCCATTCAGCGTGGGATCGCCGACTCCCAGCAGCAGCAGATCGCCATGCAATGTGCCGCCTGCGTCCAGCTCTCCATCGCCCACAACGAACGTGGTCCAGGTGAGCGTGTCCACCGGCAAGAGCGCGTAGGCTGCGGCGGTAGTGGTGAGTTTGGCATTGGAGGCGGGCGTGAACAGCTTGTCGTCGTTGAGGCCGTAGAGCGGTTGGCCGTCAAGCGTGGTGACGCTGATGCCGAATTGCGCCGGACTCATCGCGGGCGCGGCGATGATGGCCTGAATGCGATCGGCCAGCGGACCCTGGGCGGCGGGCTCATGTTCTGCGTGGGTATGGCGCTGTGCGTTGAGGGGGGAAGTGAGGAGTGAAGTTGCCAGTGCTGCTGCAGATATCCACCGGAAAAACCTCATGCCCGTGAGTGTAGCACCGGACGTAGGAAGCGCGAATGGACCGCTTGCGGCCGAAAATCCGTGGCGCGGCGGCCCGTCGTACCATCGAGAAGAATGAACCCGTCGCCAGAAACGAACGCTCGGAGAACATGGCAGCTGCGCACGCGCACGTTCGAGCTTGGAGCACGCACGCTGGTAATGGGCGTAGTGAATCTGACGCCCGACTCTTTCAGCGATGGCGGTTTGTTTGCTGATACGGATGCGGCCGTGGCCCGCTCCATGCAACTCCTTGAAGAAGGAGCGGATATTCTCGACCTGGGCGCGGAGAGCACAAGGCCCGGCTCGCGCGCTGGAGACGCCGATGCAGCGGTAAGCGCGGACGAGGAGCAGCGTCGATTGCTGCCGGTGCTGGAGAAAATCCTGAAGGCGGAGCCGCGCGCCGTGCTTTCTGTGGATACCTACAAGGCCGAAACAGCCCGCGCTGCGCTGGCTGCAGGCGTGGAAATCATCAACGACGTGAGCGGGTTGACATGGGATCCGGCGCTGGCCGCGGTTTGCGCGGAAGCTAAAGCGGGCGTGGTGCTGATGCACACGCGCGGCCGGCCTGCGGAGTGGCGAACGCAGCCACAGCTTGGGGCCGATGCGCTGCTGGCGCTGGTTGGCGAAGGCCTGGAGGCGAGTTTGAGCGCCGCCAAGGCCGCCGGGATTTCGGAGCAGACCGTGGTGCTGGACCCCGGCTATGGATTTGGCAAACGGCTTGGCGAGAATTACGTGCTGCTGGCGCGGCAGGCCGAATTGCTCCGGGGGGACGGCCGCTGCTCGCCGGCCTCAGCCGCAAGTCGTTCCTCGGCTATACGCTGGCTCCATTGTTGGGCGGCGCGCCGGCGCCTGCAGACGCGCGCGAGGCCGCCAGCCTGGCCGCCATGACCGCGGCGATTCTCAACGGAGCGTCCATCGTCCGGGTGCATGCGGTGCGGCCGGCGGTCGAAGCGGCGCGCATAGCCGATGCGATTCGGGCCGCGGTTGCAGACGGCAGCTCCTCGTGAAGGACATACCTCATCAGAGCTCAGAAACTGAATGAGGCCTGCAGCGAGATATCGCGATTCCCTGCCGTGGGGGAAGAGAAAAAGCCGCCGGCCAGCGTCTGTGAGCGGCCAAACAGGCTCGGCGCCGATAGCGCTCCGTTGGGCGCTCCAAGGTTCTCGTGGTTGAGCAGGTTCGAGCACCACAGGGAAAAGGTGAGGCTATACTTTCGCGACACGGACTGATCCAGCCGGCCCGGACCACCCCGGCTGCCGCTCAAGCCGCCAGCCAGGCCCGGAGGTCCGCGACGACCACCCCCGCCGCCGAATCCTTGCGAAGCCCCACCTGTCAGCTTGGGGCCAACGCCGACTACTTTGCTCAGGCGCATGTTAATGCTCACGTTCGCCGGCCCCGTTCCCAGGCCATAGGGCACAATTTTCTCGCCGGCAGCATAAGGTTCAATGGGTGCGCCGGCAGTGTTGGCTCCTCCATACGGCGCGGCATCGAAGCAGCCCCACTGCGTTGAAACCGCAGTGGCTTCTGAGCAATTGGCCGCATAGGTGGGCCGCGCGTTGAACTGATTGTTGGCGGTAAGGTCGTTGCCGGTAGTGATATTGAACGGAGAACCTGAGTTCACCACTGCCATGGGCGAAACCGAGACCTTCCACGGGAGCATGAAGTTGCCAAACACAAAGAAGCGATTGGGGACGTCGAAGCTGGTGCGGCCATAATCCAGGCCGGGATCGCTCGATACCGAAGGCACCGAACCTACCCCGCTGGTGTCGCCATGCGCATTGCTGTAGGTGTAGTTGGTAAAGAAGCTGAATTTCCGGTAGGTGGCCCGCATGGTCGCCATGATCTGGCTTTCGCGGTAAAACCCTCCCGACTGGTACTGCAGGTTGTTGGTCACCGGAGACGCCGGAGCAGTTGCCGGATAGGTGTCATTCAGCGCGTCGGCAAGGGGAAATATGGCGGCCGCACTCAGGTTGTCGGTGAAGAACTGGTGGATTCCCTGCGAGTAGACATAGGTGACGTTGCTGGTAATCGATCGGGTTATTTGCCGGTCGACGCCGATGGCTGCTTCCATGTCGTTGGCCGCATGGAACTTCGGCGCAATGGTGTAGAAGGTTGGTGCGTTTCTTCCGGTGGCGCTCCCCGGCGAGCTGGAGGTGATGGGAGTGGCCGTGTACGGGTTAAAGGTGATGCCGGAGGTTTGGATGAACTGCTGCTCGTTGACGTTGTTCTCATGGATGGTATTGATGACGAAGGGAGTACTGGCGCCGAATCCATTGGCAACGGTGAAGCGCTGATAGAACCAGCCATAGCCTGCGCGCAGAACCGTTTTCGATGGTTTACCGGATTTGTGTCCAAGTGCATAGGCAAGAGACAGCCGCGGCGCCCAGTCGTCTTTGTCGCTGATCCAGTTCTGGGTTTCCCAGCGAACCCCGTAACTGAAGGTCAAGCGTGGATCCACCTTCCAGTCGTCCTGGTAAAACAGCGCGGCGTCGAAGAGCACAGCTCGCGCCACGGGGTTGTTGATCTTGGTATAGGTGTACTGCTGCGGAACACAGGTGGGCGGAGGCGTTCCTCCCGGCGGAGTTTGATAGCAGCCGACAAAGTCTGGGGCGGTCGAAAACGTATACGCGCCATTGCTGCCGCCGGTGGTGTAATTCACGTCTGGATAGGCCCGCACCCTGGCTCCGAAGTTCAACGAGTGCGCGCCCTTCACGCCGGAGAAGTAGTTCTGCAGCTCAAGATCGTTCTCGTGATCCTCTGAGGCTTGCTCTGGATTACCACCGTCGGAAAACTGCAACTGCAGAGTATAGGACGGCAGATTGGAGACAGCCGTGGTTTGATCGCGGATGCGCCGATACTGGAAGCGGATATCGTCAACAAGATTTTTGCTCAGCACCCAGCTGTCGGAGATCTGGATGTTATTTTCCTGGTCGTTACTGTTGGTGGCGTGTTCGGGCAGCGTAAGGCCATTCTCTCCAATACTGTTGGTGCTTACGCTGCGGTTGTAAGTTTCGCGAATGGTGAGCGTATTCGACTGGCCCAACTGCAGATCCAGGCGAGGGCTGATGTCGAGGCGCGAAGTCGGATTAGCGAAGGCTTCGTTGATGGAAGTACCGTTCAGATTGGCGGCCGTGATGCTGGCCGGATTGATCCCGGTCACCACGTTTTCATTCTGCTGCTGGCGGGAAAAGGCGGAGACAAAGTACGACGAATTCTTCGTAATGGGCCCACTGGCGTAGCCGCGCATGCTCCAGGAGTAGTAAGGCGGCTCTGCAACGTTGTACAGCAGCGGGTTCTCGGTGTTGAATGCGGAGTCATTGCCCTGCGCCTCCACGCTGCCGTGCAACTGGCCGGTGCCGGGTTTGGTAAAGATTTCAATGCGCCCGTAGCCCAGGCGGTCGTACTCCGCGGAAAAGGGATTCTGATTGACGCGAATCTCGCGGATTGAGGATTTGGGAGGGAGTTGGCCGCCGGTAAACCCGTCAATATAAATCTGACCGCCATTGGGGCCGGCAGATGGGCCGGCCAGCGCCTGCAACTCGTTCTGAAGCTCGTCAGGATCGTCCGAGAGCGCATCGAGGTCTTTGCCCGTGATCACCACGGCATTGGCGTTGTTGTCCGGGCTGGTGCTGACGGTGTTGGCCTCCGCCTGAACCTGGACCTGTTGCTGCTGGACGGCAATCTGCAGGGCAGCATTCACTGTGCGCATCTGGCCGGCGGCCACCACGATACCCGGAACCGCAAATCGGGCGAAGCCATTGGCGGTCGCCGTAACGCCGTAGGTTCCCGGAGCCAGGCCGTGGATGGCATACGCGCCGGTCCCGTCGGACGTGGCGTGGCCGGCCACCTGGCCGGATGTGGTGGTGGCCACGACGGTTGCGCCCGGAATCACAGCGCCAGTGGGGTCGGCCACCTGGCCGCGAATGCCCCCGGCGCTTTTGCCGCTGCTCTGGCCGGGCGCCAGCGCAACGCAGGCCAGGATGACTGTGGTCAGCAATGCCAGGCCTCGTGCGAGACGAGAGGCAAGGGCGCAGAATTGGGGGTTAAAAATTGTGCGTTTCACGGTTCCCGTAGAAAAGTGGATTTTCGTTCTACGGCGGCTCGGATCTTCAGATACCGCTATTTCGCCTCGATCGCCTTCGTGGTCATAGACTCGCATCGCCCCCGGTGGGGTCAAACAGGTTGCGGAAAAACTCCCGCATTTGAGCCAATGAAAGTGCAGCAGGGGCTAAAAGCCCTCGTTCGTTTTCCAGACTTTATTGGCCCGGCTCAAGCCGTGCCCTTGTTATAAAACCCATCGCACAGAGTTTTTCCGCAGCCTGTACAGCTCCTTTGTGGGCCTGGCCGTCGGCATTGCCTGCCGACTACCGGGCTAGCGCGTCCTCACTGGTAATTCTGACGTGCGGGAATTTTCTGAAGTTTCAGCGCGCGGAAATTCAGTTTCTGCCGGGCTTTACCAGGGAAACTTGCACTGCTCGTAGCGGCAGAATCCGGCCGGGTGGCATCTAAGCGCGATCAGGGGGACCGGGCTGGGGCGCAGAGCCCGGCGCGGCGCTGGGGTCAAATTTATGTGCTGGAAACGAACCGCTTTCAATTCCCCGATAGACAAGGCACTTACCCGCCCTATAAACTGCGCTCGTCCCATCTGGATAATCTGAGGACTAAGCGCTGCTACGATGAAGCTATCGTCATCTCTCGGATTTGCGTGGAAGAACCCCTGCTGCGGGCGCCTGCGGCTTGTGGCGGCGCTGGGCGGCGTTGAATCGGGAAATGGCGCCTTTGGAGTGTTCGCCGGTCCGTCGGAAGACGCCGTTCCGGCCTGGTGCAGAGCGCAATTTCGTTCCCTGGAGGCGCTGCAACATGTTTAGTTCCGGCACCATGCCTGCCGGTCGCGTCGACGACCTTGCCACCATCCCGATTGTGGAGGCACGGAACGTTCACAAGAGCTACGACGGGGGACGCATCAAAGCGCTGCGCGGCGCGGATTTGTCGATTGCCAGGGGTGAGTATGTGGCCATCAACGGACCCAGCGGAAGCGGCAAATCGACTTTGCTGCACTTGCTGGGTGGCCTCGATACTCCCACCAGCGGCCAGGTGCTCTTCCGCAACGCATTGCTCGGTTCGGTAATCGATCTCGACACCTACCGGTCACGTAAGGTCGGCTTTGTGTTCCAGGCGTTCTACCTGATGCCGACGCTACGGGCTATCGAAAACGTGCAGTTGCCCATGCTGTCGGTGAACGGATCGGGGTTGAATCGCGTGGCGCGGGCTCACGACTTGCTGAAGGAAGTGGGCCTGGAGCATCGCATGCAGCAATACCCCAATGAGCTGTCCGCGGGCGAGCGCCAGCGCGTTGCCATTGCTCGATCGCTGGCCAACGACCCGGAAATTCTGTTGGCGGACGAGCCCACCGGCAATCTTGACAGCGTCAATTCGGCACGGATCATGGAGATTTTGACCGGAATTCAGCGGCAGCGCGGGATGACGCTGATTATCGTAACCCACGACAACGGTATCGCCCACGGGGCGCCGCGGCAGGTCCACATTCGCGATGGGAGGGTGCAGCCGTGAAAGCGCTAGCTCTTTCCCTTGCCGCTATTCTGCTGCTGCCGTTGGGCGCGCCCGCGCAGACGGCCTTGGCGGCAGCGCGCAAGCAAGTGGAATCTGCCGACTATCGCCTGACGGGAAGGCTGGTGCGCGTGGATGCGAACGGCGTTCGCAGCACCGACAAACTTGAACTCAAGGCGCGCTGGTTCCCCGGCGTGCTGCGCGTCATGATTGCAGTCACATCACCTCCTGCGGCGCGCTCCCATGTGCTGCTCGAGGTACGGGCCAACGGACAGAGCACCATTCGGATCGCACGCCCCGGCGACACTACGGCTGCAGAATTGCCGTTTGGCAAATGGATGGAAGAGCCACTGGGAGAAGCATTCAGTTACGAAGATTTCCTGGAAGCGCAATACTTCTGGTCGGGCCAAAAAGATCTCGGGCCAGCGAAATTCGGCGCGCGCAACTGCGTTCAATTGCAGAGCACCCCAGGTGCGACCGACCGGTCCCACTATGCCTTCGTGAAGAGCTGGCTCGATCCGGTAAGCGGTTTTCCGGTCTATATCGAGAAGCAGGTGAAAGACTCGGGCGAACTGAAACAGTTTACCTATTACGGGATTCGCCAGACGCGTGGCGTCTGGTGGGCCAATCAAGTGGAGGCGAAGATCACCGGCCGCGCCGGATCGACTCTCTTTATCGTGGAGCGCGGCACGCCGGAGGCTCATCTGGGCCTCAAAGACTTCGATCCTCTAAAACTTACGACTTTCTCAAGGTGATGAATGTATATCCTCCTTTTGTTGTTTGCGTTGACAGTGACACTATTACTTGCCGGTTGCTTGTATCAACAGCTTGGCGGGTACCTTGACCGGCGCCGGTACGCTGGAGATGGTCGCTGGATTGACATCGGCAAGGGGCGGAAGCTTTACCTGCTGGAGCAGGGATCGGATGGGCCTGCGGTTATTTTTGAAGCAGGCATCGCGGCCACCAATTTGAATTGGCGCCACCTGCAGGAGATGGTTTCGCAGTTTGCCAGAACGGCTTCCTACGACCGCATCGGACTGGGCTGGAGCACTGCCTGCCACACACCGCGAACGCCAAGCAATATTGCTGCGGAACTGCACGAGATGCTGACCAACGCCGGCATTGAGCCGCCCTACGTGCTGGTGGGTCACTCGTTCGGCGGTCTGGTGATGCGGCGCTTTGCGCTGCTTTACCCGGACGAGGTGACGAGCATGGTGTTGGTGGACCCCATGCGCTGCGAGGAATGGCCGCCGCTGGACCCGGAGAAGCAATCGATGCTTGATCGCGGCGCCCGGCTCTCTAACTTTGCGATTCCGATTGCTCGTGTGGGACTGGTGCGGTTGGCCATGACGTCGCTCTTCTGCCGCTCCGGGCGCGTGGCCGAGCGGCTGGCGGACGCGGCCGGCGATGGCGGTAAGCATGTGCTGGGCCGCATCAAGAGCGAAGTGGGGAAAATGCCAGTCGAACTTTGGCCCCAGGTGGCCGCTCACTGGTCGCGGCCTGGCTATTATGCCGGCCTGCGCAGCCATGTGGCAGCCATTCCGGACACGGTTCGGGAAATGCACGATGCGGAGCCCATTCGGGGAATTCCGGTGCTTCTGCTCACGCCGGGAAGCTCATGCCCCCTCTCAGAGGATTGCCTGCGCCGCATTGGCGACAACGTGCGCCAACAGATTGCCCATGACAGCGCGCACTGGATTCACCTCGACGAGCCGGAACTGGTTGTCGAATCCATTCGCGAGATCGTGAGCGAAGCGGGCCGCGAGGCCATCGCCGCGGTCGTTTAGGTTCTTGAGCAGCGCTGGAACGTCTCTAACCAATTCACATTGAATCCCACCGACCGCCCCCATGCCAGACCTCCGGCATGGGGGCGGTCGTGTGTGTGCAGATTGGAACTGCACCACTGCTGCGTCAGTTCGTCAAAAAATCTCTTGAGATCGGCTGAGGCGTCGATAAAGGAACTTTAGAACAGTTCCAGAGTTCACGTGCCCTCTTGGGTTCAGGGAAGGCGGCATTTTCCTGAGGGAAATGCCACTGAGATTCCTGGCTTCGGGGTCGAGCAACTCTGAAACCGCTCCAGGCGCTCGCTGACTACCAAATTCAACGCCCGAAATGGCCGGGGAAGAGGCCGTGTGATTCCAGGCTACGAATTGTCAGCAAGCAGCCTGCTGGTTTCGCGGAGATCAAGCGCATGCTGGAAGATCAGGAAGTAATTCGTGAGTTCTTGGTCGAGAGTCACGAAAACCTCTCGCGCCTCGATCAGGATTTGGTGGAACTGGAAAAGCACCCCAAGGACGCGGCGCTGCTGGCCAGCATCTTCCGCACCATGCACACCATCAAGGGGACCTGCGGGTTCTTTGGCTTCTCCACTCTTGAAAAGATCAGTCACCAGGCAGAGAGCCTGTTGAGCCAGTTGCGCGATGGGCAACGGGAACTCGATCCCTCCCTGGTGTCCCTCATCCTGGAGACGGTAGACGCAACGCGGCGGGTGCTGGCTTCGATTGAAGCGAGTGGAGAAGAGGGGCTCGAGCATTTTGACGACTTGACCGAACGCCTGCGCCTTGTTGCGCAAGGCGCTGTGGCCATGGAAAGGCAGATCATGACGGACACACCCCCTGCAGCGGCAGAAAAAGATTGCGATGAAAGCTCCTCGCCCGAGCCTGCCAAGGAAACCCGGCCCGACTCCAGGTGCGATGAGGAGGGGGCAAAGTCTTCCGCGGTGGCCGACGCCAATATCCGCGTGGGCGTTGTGCTGCTGGACAAGCTGATGGACCTGGTCGGTGAACTGGTGCTGACCCGGAATCAGATTCTGCAATTCAACACCCAGCGTGAGGATGCCGAGCTGAATGCCACCTCGCAGCGGCTCAACCTGATCACCACGGAGTTGCAGGAAGGCGTCATGAAGACGCGCATGCAGCCCATAGGAATGGTGTGGAACAAGTTGCCCCGCGTGGTGCGCGACATGGCGTTGGCTCTGGGCAAGCAGGTGCAGTTGGAGATGGACGGCGCGGAGACGGAGCTTGACCGGACCATTATCGAAGCCATCAAGGACCCGCTGGTGCACCTGGTTCGCAATGCGTGCGATCACGGCATTGAGCCGCCCGATGTGCGCCTGCGAGCCGGCAAGACGCCCCAGGGAAAACTGACACTGCGCGCCTATCACGAAGGCGGGCAGGTGAATATTGAGATTGGCGACGATGGCGCCGGCGTTGATGTGGCGCGGGTAAAACAAAAGGCCATCGAAAAGGGACTGCTGCAACCGGAATTAGCCCTGAAGCTGAGCGACCGTGAGGCGTTGAACCTCATCTTCGAGGCCGGATTCTCGACGGCGCAGACCGTCACCAATGTTTCCGGCCGCGGTGTGGGCATGGACGTGGTGAAGTCCAACATCGAAAAGATTGGCGGCATCGTGGATATTTCCAGCCGCCTGGGCCAGGGCACCACGGTCAAGCTCAAGATTCCGCTGACACTGGCCATTATCCCCGGCCTGGTGATCACCAGTGGCGAGGAACGGTTCGTGATTCCGCAGGTCAGCCTGCTCGAATTGATTCGTCTGGAAGGCGATTCGCGCGAAAAGCATATCGAGCAGGTGCACGGAACGCCGGTGTATCGGCGTCGCGGAGCGCTGCTTCCGATTGCCTATCTCAATGACGTGCTGGGCTTGAAAACCACCGCGCCCGGCGATGTGGTCAGCATCGTCGTCCTGCAGGCCGAGGACCGCCAGTTCGGCCTGGTGGTCGATGGCATTAACGATACGCAGGAGATTGTGGTCAAGCCGCTCGGCAAGCAGTTGAAAGGCATGAGCGTCTACGCGGGCGCCACCATCATGGGCGATGGCCGCGTGGCGCTGATTCTGGACGTGCTCGGAATTGGAGAGCGGTCCGGCGTTCTCTCGCAGTCACAGGAACAGGTGCGCGGCTCGGCAGCACGCACGGCACGGGCAGACACCGAGGAGCAAAGCCTGCTGCTGTTCCGGGCCGGTCCGTTTGAACGCCTCGCGGTTCCGTTGTCGTTGGTGGCACGCCTCGAGGAGTTTCCCGCTGCGCAAATCGAGCGTGCCGGCGGCGCGCAGGTGGTGCAGTACCGCAACCGCATTCTGCCCCTGGTGCAGCTTGAAACCCTGCTCTGCCCACGGTCTGACGGAGAAGCGCAGGTTGCCGATCCCGCGCAGGTAATTGTGTTTCGCGATGGCGATCGCAGCCTGGGCGTGGTCGTGGACCAGATTCTGGACATTGCCGAAGACTCGATCACGGTGCGGCAGAGAACCGGCCGCAACGGACTTCTCGGTTCCGCAGTTGTGGGCAAGCGGGTAGCCGATTTCCTCGACCTCGATTACGTCTTTGCGGCCTCGGCTGCGGCGTGGTCGCAGGGCACGGCCGGCACCCAGGGCAAGACCGTGCTGGTTGCCGATGCTTCTGCCTTTGTGCGCGCCATGATGCGCAACCGGCTGGAAATGGCGGGGTATCGGGTGCTGGAGGCAGGCAGCGTGGAGGATTCCATACGGCGGCTGGAGCGCCAGCCCGCGGATACCGTTCTTGCCGGGCCTGCACTGCTTGAGGGTGAACAGGGCCTGCGCGCGGTTCTGCGCCAGCGCACTGAGTGGGAAAGCCTTCCGGTGATTGCCATTGGGGAGGTGGAAAGCAACAAGGGCGGGCGCGATACAGGAAACGCCCCGGCGGCCACTCCGGAGGAGTTACTCACTGTGCTGTCGCGGACTCTGGAACCGGCCGCGGCTGCAGCCCGCGCCTGATGGCGAAAGAAAGAGGAGCCCTATGACCGATGTCAATGTTGCGCAAACGAGTAACCGATTCGCCACCTTCTTTGTCGCCGACCTGTTTTTCGGCGTCGATGTGCTGCGCGTGCAAGAGGTGTTGCGCTACCAGCAGATGACGCGCGTGCCGGACGCACCGCAGGTGATTGAAGGCTTGATCAATCTGCGCGGACAGATTGTGACCGCCATCGATATGCGGCGGCGCCTGGGGTTGCCGTTGCGCAGCCAGAATGCTGCTCCCATGAACATGGTGATCCGCACGGAAGATGGCGCGGTAAGCCTGCTGGTGGATGAGATCGGGGACGTGCTCGATGTGGATACATCAACTTTCGAGCGGCCGCCGGAGAACCTGGAGGCCGCGGCACGCGAGATGTTTCGCGGCGTGTACAAGCTGAAAGACCGGCTGTTGCTGGTTCTGGACGCGGAGCGAACCGTTGACCTTTCGGCGGGGAGAACCGCAAACGCCTTTTCGCATGCGAGCGGGAAGGCCGCAGAAGACAGGAACTGAAACAAGAATCTGGCGCCGGGTGCGCCCAAATCAACCCGACAGGACTATGAGGAGAAAAATCATGTCAAGACAAGCCAACGATAGCCGGCGCCCAGGCGCGGGTCGCGATATGTCTCACGGCGCAGCCGTTCTGGACCACGAAGAGAACCAACCAATGAAAAAGGGCGCGCCCGAACAAGTCTCGGTAGGCCGGGAACAGCTGGCCGATTACCAGGGCCAGATTGCCGCCATCAACAAGGCACAGGCGGTAATTCAGTTCGCGATGGACGGCACGGTACTGGACGCCAATGAGAATTTTCTGAACGCGCTCGGCTATCGCCTTGAAGAGATCAAGGGCCACCACCACAGGATGTTTGTGGACGAAGCCTTCCGGGAAAGCGGCGAGTACAGGGACTTTTGGGCCCGGCTGAACCGCGGTGAGTTCCAGGCCGCGCAGTACAAGCGCATCGGCAAGGGCGGCCGGGAAGTCTGGATTCAGGCCTCCTATAATCCCATTTTCGATGTCAACGGCAAACCTTTCAAAGTCGTCAAGTACGCCACCGATATCACGCCCCAGAAGCGGGCGCTCGAAGCCATGATCGCCGATGCTGCCATGCTGGCGCAGGCCGCGCGCGAAGGCAAGCTGGAGACTCGCGCGGATCTGAGCAAGCACGAAGGTGACTACCGCAAGGTTGTTGAGGGCGTCAATCAAACTCTCGACGCCGTGATCGCGCCCTTGAAATTCTCTGCCCAGTACGTTGACCGCATCGCCAAGGGCGACATCCCACCCAAGATCACCGACGAGTACAAGGGCGACTTCAACGAGATCAAGAACAACCTGAACGCCTGCATCGATGGTCTTGGCGGGCTGGTTGAAGCCAACGACGTTCTGCAGAGGATGGCGGTCAACGATCACAGCAAGGCGGTTAAAGGCCAGTATTCGGGCATCTTTGCGGAGGTTGCGAAAGCAGTGAATACGACGCAAGAAAGGGTGCACAATCTGGTGACTCTCATCCAGGAAGTCTCGCGAGGCGAACTGACGAGTCTGGCTCAGTGCAAGAAGATCGGAGCCCGGTCAGAGCAGGATGAGTTGATGCCTGCCATGATCCTTCTGATGGAGAATCTGAGCGCGCTGGTGGCCGACGCGGAGAAGCTTACGAAAGCGGCCGAACTGGGCGAACTCTCTACGCGCGCCGACGCCGCCAGGCATCAGGGTGATTTCGCCAAGGTCGTGCAGGGCATGAACAACACCGTCGACGCCATTATTCTGCCTATCGAAGAGGGCAACCGGGTTCTGAGGCTGATCCGCGGGGGCAACCTGCGGGAGAAGGTTGAGATCGCCTGCAAGGGTGACCACGAGAAGATGAAGAACGCCATCAACGGCGTGCACGTATGGCTCACCGAACTGGTGACCTACGTGACTAAGATCGCCAACGGGGACATGTCGGCAACCATGAACAAGGCCTCCGATGAGGACCAGATTCACGAGTGGCTGGTACTGCTCAAGAGGAACATCGAGACTCTGATTGGCGATACCGATAACCAGGTGCAGGCGGCTCTCGACGGAAAACTGGGCACGCGCGTCGAGGCCTCGCGCCACCATGGCGACTACCGCAAGATCGTCGACGGCATCAACAAGACCCTGGAAACGGTGGTACACCCGCTGAAGGTGACCTCAGAGAACGCGACCGCGCTGGCCGCGGCCTCAGAAGAGCTGGCGGCAGTGAGCCAGCAGATGGCGGGCAACGCGGAGGAAACGGCTACCCAGGCCAGCCTGGTCTCGGCGGCTTCCGACCAAATCGCAGGCAATATGGCCTCCGTCTCTTCAGCCTGCAACCAGATGCAGGCGTCCATCCGCGAGATCGCCAAAAGCGTGAACGAGTCGGCCCGGGTGGCGAAGGACGCGGTCAAAACAGCGCAGTCGACCAATCAAACGGTAACCAAACTTGGCGAGTCCAGCCAGGAGATCGGCAATGTGATCAAGGTGATTACCTCGATCGCGCAGCAGACCAACCTGCTGGCTCTGAACGCCACCATCGAGGCGGCGCGCGCCGGCGAAGCCGGCAAAGGCTTTGCAGTGGTGGCCAACGAGGTGAAAGAACTGGCCAAGCAGACGGCCAAGGCTACCGAGGATATTGGCCAGAAGATTGACGCCATTCAGGGCGATACCAAGGGCGCAGTGAAGGCGATCGAGGAAATCAGCACGATTATCAACCAGATCAACGAAATCTCCAACAGCATTGCTACCGCGGTTGAGGAACAGACCGTAACCACCAACGAAATCGGCCGCAGTGTAACTGAAGCAGCCAAGGGCGTCGACGACATCTCCAAGAATGTTGGCGGTGTGGCGCTGGCGGCCAAAAACACCACGCAAGGCGCTAACGATACGCAAAAAGCGTCGCAGGAGTTAAGTCAGATGGCGGCCCGGCTGCAGGGCCTGATGTCCAGATTCACCTTCTGAGTCGCGCTTTAACTCGTCAAACTGGGCCGGGCGGCCGCACGTGGTCCACCCGGCTCAAATGCTCCACACGTGCGGAGGTGCGCAGATGGCTACAGCCCTGGTCGTCGATGATTCGAGGGCGGTCCGCATGATCCTCGCGAAGACACTCCGGGGTTTGGGATATGAAGTGCGCGAGGCGGCCGACGGCGGAGAAGCCCTGGCCGTGATCGCGGCGGAGAAGACGGCGCTCAAGCTGGTGCTGGCCGACTGGAATATGCCGCGGGTGAATGGACTGGAAATGCTCAAGCAAGTACGCCGCGACTCCGAGCTTGATTCCGTAGCCGTGGTGATGGTGACAACAGAAACAGAGATGGGCCAGATGGCGGCGGCGCTCGAGGCGGGCGCCAATGAGTACGTCATGAAGCCATTCACGCGGGACATCCTGATCGAGAAGCTCGAGATGGCAGGGATCCATCCCTGAGGGCGAGGCACCCTGAGGACAAAGCGCCTTGAGGACGGGGCATGACGGCATTGAACAAGCGCGTACTCCAGAGCGGCGAGCGGATTCGGGTCCTGGTGGTGGACGATTCAGTCGTGATCCGGCGGGTGGTAACGCATGCGCTCGAACAGGATGAATCGATTCAGGTGGTGGGCGTAGCCTCCAACGGGGCCATCGGGCTGGAACGGATTCCGCAGTTGAATCCCGATGTTGTTACCCTGGACATCGAGATGCCGGAGATGGACGGCCTGGAAATGCTGCGGCATGTGCGCCGCGACTACCCTCACCTGCGTGTGATCATGTTCAGCACCCTGACCGAGCGCTGCGCCGCAGTCACTCTCGAGGCATTGAGCCGCGGCGCGGATGACTACGTGACCAAGGCCTCGAACGAAGGAGCACTGGACCGGTCGCTGGTGCGCTTGCGCGATGAACTGGTTCCCAAGATCAAGCAGTTCTTTTTGCTGCCCGGGCATCCTCCGGCCGCGGCGCGACCGCTCCTCGGGCCTGCACCGGGAGCGCGGCAGGTGGCGAAGGTGCCGCCCAGGGCGGTTGTGATCGGCGTCTCCACGGGTGGGCCGACCGCGCTCGGGGTCGCGCTGCCGCAGTTTCCTGCGGGATTTCCACTTCCGGTCCTGGTGGTGCAGCACATGCCTCCTCTCTTCACTCGACTGCTGGCCGAGCGGCTTAACGTCAACTGCCGCCTGGCGGTGCGGGAAGCCAGTCAGGGCGACGCTGTGGAAGCAGGCACCATCCTGATTGCGCCCGGAGACTTTCACATGAAGGTGGCCGGCAGTTGCGCGGCCGCCCGTATAGGTCTGGATCAGTCGCCTCCACTGAACTCCTGCCGTCCCGCCGTAGATGCGCTGTTCACGTCGTTTGGGGAAATCTTCGGCGGGGCGGCGATTGCTGTGATCCTCACCGGAATGGGGCAGGACGGCTTGCGCGGTACGCAGATTTTAAAAGCACAGGGAGCGTCGGTGCTGGCGCAGGACGAGGCTTCCAGCGTGGTGTGGGGAATGCCCGGCGCGGTAGCCAATGCCGGGCTTGCCGACCAGGTGCTGCCTCTCGACAAGATTGTGCC
Source organism: uncultured Acidobacteriaceae bacterium (assembly GCA_963725975.1). Lineage (GTDB taxonomy): Bacteria > Acidobacteriota > Terriglobia > Terriglobales > Acidobacteriaceae > Telmatobacter. Next base: position 487,378 of record CAVSBA010000008.1, read on the forward strand.
CGAGATTTTACGCCTTACCAACTTTGCGAATGGACATTTTGCATAAGGACGCCTCCATGGCCGCTGCCTCCATCGCCATCGACAATTACAGGTTTCTGCAGGCGCATGTCTATGCTCAGACGGGAATCGTGCTTGAGGATGACAAGCACTATCTGTTTGAATGCCGGCTCGCGCCCATTGTCAGGCAGTTGGGTCTGGACTCGATCGATGCCTTGTGCGACCTGCTGAAGCGGCGGCAGGAACCTGAACTTGGGCATCAGGTGGGCGAAGCCATGACCACCAATGAAACCTATTTTTTCAGGGAACCGGCCCACTATGACGCCATCCGAACGGTTCTGTTGCCGCGCTTGAAGCAGGAACATTCGGACACCAGAAAACTGCGATTCTGGTCAGCTGCCGCGTCCACCGGTCAGGAAGCCTACAGCCTGGCCATGACCCTGGTGCAAGAAGGATTGAGCGAGTGGAATATCCAGATCCTGGGCACCGACATCTCTTCCCGCGTGCTGGAGCGGGCCCGCGCCGCCACCTATCAGCAGATTGAGGTCAACCGCGGATTGCCCACGGCCCTCCTGTTGAAATTCTTCAACCGTGCGGGTCTCAACTGGCAATTCAACAGCGCCGTGAGCAGCCTGGCCCGCTTCGAGCAGTTCGATCTGCGCCAGAGCATGCGCGCTTTGGGGCCCTTCGACCTGGTTTTTTGCCGCAATGTCATGATCTACTTCGATGTCCAGACCAAAAGAGCGCTGCTGAAAGAATTGCACGGCACCCTCTTTCGGGGAGGCTGGCTGCTGCTGGGTGGTTCTGAAAACACAACCGGAATCGAGGAGTGGTTTGAGCGCCAGATTGTGGGAAATGCGACCGTCTATGTCGCGCGTTGATCGCGGAAGCGCTTTGCGATCGCCAAGGGGCGCTGAGATCGCGCGCCGAGAGGAGCAACATGCTCAGTGAATTGAGCCTTAATATCTCGCCTGAAGACCTGACCCAGATTGTGCAATCGGCATTCGCGAGCATGCTGAATCTCGAAGTGTGCTGGTGCGATACCCCGTGGTTCCCCGGCAACGATCGCTTGACCGCGATCATTCATCTGGCCGGCAACTGGAGTGGAGCGGTGCTGCTCGAATGCAGTCCAGAACTGGCATGCCAACTCACCGGCCGCTTCCTTTCCATCGATGCGCCTGCGGCCGTGGACCTTATGGTCCGCGATGTTCTCGGGGAGCTTGCCAACATTATCGGCGGGAATCTGAAATCCGCGCTGGCCGAAGGAATTCGGCTTTCCATGCCAGCCATCGTGGATGGCAGCGTTCAGCTTGGGGCGGCCGGCGAAGGGCTGTGCTTCGAATGCGTGTATGGACCGCTGTGGATGCAGGTCCGGGCCGGCTCCTGAATGCGCCGCAGCGCGATCTCAGCGCCCTTTGCGATCGCGCAGCCTTAATTTCCTTCCTCCGCCCTGGATTTCTCCATTTGCGCGGCGCGATGAGGTCCGTGACGAATGGCGCGCGCCTTAAGCAGATCCTGGCCGGCGACCCGCCATATGGGGAGCGTGTCGGCAGGGATATCGAGGCGCAGCACCGCTCCCGGCTGCAGATTCTCGAGCGCGCTTGCGGGAACACGCAGGGACGGTAATTGCAGCGAACAGCCAAAGCGGATGCGGTGCGCGATTTCCTCCATCTGCGTACGTGCTTCCCCGCCATGCCGCCGGTTTCCCCAATCCGCAGTCAGGCGCCGCAGAATGGTGTTGGCCACTACGGCTGGAAAGGCAAGGTTCAACAAGCCGCTGCTGTTGGGCATACGCATTTCAAAGCTGAGGCACAGTGTCTTTTCCGTCAAGGCCATGATGCGCGCAATCTGTGTGTGCATCTGGCGGCGCTCGAAATTGAAGCTCAGACCTACTGGCTGCCAGGCATTGGTCAGTTCGCGGCAGATGATTTCGACCACGCTGCCCAGGATTGACTCTTCAATATCGGTGAGTTCGCGCAGCGGCCCGCCTTTACCATCGCCGCCCAGCAGCAGGTCGATGATGGTCGGCGCCAGCCCCAGATCGAGTTGCAGAACTGAGATTGCTCCCAGCGGCTCCAGCCGCACCGAAGTCATATAGTTGATTTCCGGAACCCGCTGCAGAAACTCGTTGAACGTGATCTGTTCGGCGGAAACCAGGTTGACCTGAAACCGGGTGCGCAGCCAGGCAGCAAGATTGTGGGTGAGGTTGCGGGCGAACATGTCATTGAGCATGCTGATGGCGCGCAGCTGCTCATTGGAAATCTGACCTGCCGAAGAGAAGCTGTAGGGCAAATAGCGCGGGAGCTCAACCTTGGCGGCATCGGACGCGGTCGATTGCGCGGCCTGAAACAGTGCGTCGATTTCATCTTGCTTTAGTTCACTCACGGTGCCCTCGGGTTCTACCGTTCACTCTGGGAATGGCTGCCCGGCGCGCGCGGAAGTCTGAACCGCCGAGTCACGGCGCCTGCCCGTAAAAGCTAGTGCAGTGCAAGCTCCAGACGCGCCCGCGATCCAGTGGGAAAACTCTAAGAATTCCGGGCCGTATGGGATGGCTCAAGAAGTTTGCGCAACCGCCGATAGGCTCATCAGGTGGAGGATGCGAGATCATGCGGGTCAGGGCATTGATTGTTGACGATTCGTCGGTGATGCGGAAGATTATCGAGCGCGCGCTCCGCCAGGCCTGTGTTGAGGTTGAAGCTGTTTACGAAGCATCGAGCGGAGCCGAGGGCCTGGAGGTCCTGCAGGGGCAGCAGGTGGATATCATTTTTTCCGACATCAACATGCCAGTCATGGACGGGCTGGATTTTGTTCGCCAGTTGCGCGCGCGGAACGTGGCCGCCGGCGTCCCCGTGGTGATGATCACGACCGAATCGAGCGCCGAGCATGTGAAGCAGGCAATTGAAGCGGGAGCGCGGGGCTATATTCGCAAGCCGTTCACGCCCGAACAAATCAAGGAGCGCGTGCTGCCCCTGCTGAGCGCGGGATGATTCAGCGTCTTGTCACTGGAGCGGGGAGCGGCGCAATGCGCGCGAGCAGCGTGGGATCGTTGCAGGGTGGAGCAGGCACTTTCCGGACGCGGACTGCCGAGGAAAGGATTAGCAATTCATGAAAGCAACATTGCGGGACTCCATTGTGCGCCTGGCCGACCCACGCAACCTGGATGCGAGCGTAGAAGAGGTTTTCGGCATGATGCTGGGGTGGAAGTGCCGGCGCGGCGAACAGCCCTGCGGAGATCGCGAGCCCAATTCCTTGACCGCGATGGTAGGCTTCGGGGGCGTGCTGAGCGGTGCGTGCATTGTGCGTGCCGGGGCCAAGGCTGCTCTGCGCATTGCCGGCGGCCTGGTGGGAGCTGAATGCGTAGAGATCGACGACACCGTACAGGACGGAATCGGCGAGCTTTGTAATATGATCGCCGGCTCCTGGAAGGGAAGAGTGCCGGAACTTGCCTCGAATTGCGGCCTTTCTGTTCCGGCGGTGATCACCGGCAGCAATTACAGCCTGCATGTACAGGCGCCGGAATTTCAGCTCACGCACGTTTACATGGTGCAGGATGTGAGTTTTGAAGTGACCATCGTGTGCGATGGACTGCGGTAGGCCGCGTCTCCGCTGCATGGCCGCTGGTTGCGTTGCCGGCGCTGCTGAAGGATAGCTATCTTGGTTGCCAGACGTGCCACGCGGGCCGCCCAAAAAGTGTGGTATCGTACTGACTGCGGAAGGTTGGCAGAGCGGTTGATTGCACCGGTCTTGTTCAATCGAGCGCTGCCACGGAAACGCGGCAGATGTCAGGAGTCAAAGTCGGCGAAGCCCCTGAAATGTTTCGAGGTAACGCCGAGCGAAGCCTAGCACAGGCTAGGAACGTGTAGAGACTTGACGGCTCCCACCTAAAGCCCGCAATGGCCATGGTGAAGGCAAAGTCCAGACTTCAAACGAATTTCGACTCGGTAGCGAAAGCTATGGAAGTATGGAAAACCGGCAGAGTTGCAAGACTCTCCAGGGTTCGAATCCCTGACCTTCCGCCAGCCCTCGAGATCATCCAGTTCTTTTAATTCCCTGCTCCTTCGGTCTTTCCGAAAAGTGGCCTTTGCTCGGCTGCGAGCTTGGGCGCAGCGCGTGCTGAGCGGAGTTGTTTGCTGCCTGCATAGAACCCGCTGCCCGTTCCTCCATCGCTGCGTTATCTGCTTCTGGCCCGTGCCGGCCTTTGCCAGTTGCCCAGATAGCCCGGTGGCCACCTGTCGCGTGGTAACCTGTTGATACCATGCCGAATGTGGTTTCACCCGCATGGTTGGCGGGTTTTCCGGTCGGGAGGACACTAAGATAAAAATCCACGAGTATCAAGCCAAGGAAATTCTTGCCAGGTACGGCGTGCCCATACCGCGTGGCGAAGTGGCAAACACGCCGGAAGAAGCTTCGGCAGTGGCGCGCAAACTGTTTGCCGAAGGCGCTTCGGGCGTTGTGGTCAAGGCGCAGATTCACGCCGGAGGCCGTGGCAAGGGCGGGGGCGTGAAGGTGGCCAAAACCCGTGAAGACGCCGAGACACACGTCAAAAACATCCTCGGCATGCAGCTAGTGACGCACCAAACCGGTCCGCAAGGGCAAAAGGTGCAGCGGCTGCTGATTGAGGAGACCGCGGCCATCGACCGCGAGCTGTATTTAGGCATTGTTCTCGATCGCACTGTGGGCAAGCTGGTGTTTATGGCTTCGCAGGCCGGCGGCATGGAAATTGAAGAAGTCGCCGCTAAAACGCCTGAAGCAATTTTCAAAGAAGCGATTGATCCGGCCGTTGGATTCGGCGCCTGGCAGGCGCGCAAACTGGCCTTTGCGCTTGGCCTCAAGCCCACGCAGATCAACCAGGCAGTGAGCTTCTTCCAGAGCCTCTACAAAGCTTTCATTGAGACAGACGCTTCGCTGCTGGAAATCAATCCCTTCATAACCACCAAGGACGACAAGCTCTTCGCGCTGGATGCCAAGATCAATTTCGATGACAACGCGCTGTTTCGCCACGCCGACATCAAGGCGCTGCGCGATGTGGCCGAGGAAGATCCGCTCGAGGTCGAGGCCAGCAAGTACGCGCTCAACTACATCAAGCTGGATGGATCGATCGCCTGCATGGTGAACGGAGCCGGCTTGGCGATGGCCACCATGGATATTATTCAGTACGCGGGCGGCAGCCCGGCAAACTTCCTGGATGTGGGCGGCGGCGCCACGCAGGAGCAGATTGAGCACGCCTTCGAGATCCTGCTCAGCGATGCTCACGTGAAGGCGATCTTCATCAACATCTTTGGAGGCATTCTGCGCGTGGACCGGCTGGCAACTGGGGTTGTGGCCGCCGCACGGAATCTGAACGTTAAGGTGCCGATCGTGTTGCGGCTCGAAGGGACCAACGTGGAAGAAGGCCGGCAGATTCTGAAGGAATCCGGATTGAATTTTCAGGTAGGCGCCACGATGAAGGACGCAGCGGAGCTGGTGGTCAAAGCCGCCGCCAGCGCCTAGAAGTGGTTGCATAAATGGTGTTTTGAAAGGGCACGGCTTCAGCCGTGCCGCAGAAGGCCGATGAACAGCGGGCTTCAGCCCCTGAGGGATGTTCTCAGGCAGGCCGAATCCCTTTATGCAACCAGTTCTAGGCATTTCTGTTCACGCTTCACGATTGCGGAGAGATCATGGCAGTTTTGGTTGATAGCAATACGCGTCTCATCGTTCAGGGCATCACCGGCAAGGAAGGAACCTTCCATGCCAAAGGCTGTGCGGAATACGGCACGAATGTGGTGGGCGGCGTCACGCCGGGCAAGGGCGGAACTACGCATGAGGGCTGGCCTGTATTTAACACAGTGACCGACGCGGTCAAGGATACGGGCGCCAACGCGACCATGATTTTTGTGCCGCCGCCTTTTGCTGCCGACGCCATACTCGAGGCCGAGGACGCGGGCATTCCGCTGATCGTGTGCATCACCGAGGGCATTCCCACACTCGATATGATCAAGGTCTGGGCCAAGTTGAAGAGCTCAAAATCGAGGCTCATCGGGCCCAACTGCCCGGGCGTGATTTCGCCGGGCAAGGCCAAGATCGGTATCATGCCCGGGCGCATTCACAAAGAAGGGTCGGTCGGTATCGTATCGCGCTCCGGCACGCTCACGTATGAGGCCGTACACCAGTTGACGCAGCGCGGAATCGGACAGTCGACAGCGATCGGCATCGGCGGCGATCCCATCATCGGCACCACACACATCGACGCTCTGCGCCTGCTCAACGACGATCCGGATACGGAAGCCATTATTATGATTGGCGAGATCGGCGGCTCGGCAGAAGAGGCCGCGGCCGACTTCGTGAAGAAGAATGTGAAGAAGCCGGTGGTGGGCTTTATTGCCGGCCAGACCGCGCCCCCAGGCCGGCGCATGGGACACGCCGGAGCCATTATTTCCGGGGGCCAGGGCACCGCGGCCGACAAGATGAAGGCCATGACGGCCGCCGGAATTCACGTGGTGGTTTCGCCGGCCGAAATCGGCGCCGCCCTGGCGCAAGTGATCGGCAAAGCCTAAGAGCGGATTTCAGCTCTCACTCCCCGTCTCCGCATCGCGCGCTTCTACACTAGGAAGAGCGCATGACGGAAGTTCATCAGAACTCGGACACCATCGTCGCGATTTCGACTCCGCCGGGGCGGGGCGGCATCGGCATTGTGCGGCTGAGCGGGCCTGAGGCTGCGTCGATTTCCGCACAGCTCGTGAGCCTGCGCCAGCCGCTGGCAGCGGGCCGCGCACGGCTGGCGGACGTGTTGGAAGACGCCAGCGAGGCCGCTGCTGCGCGCATCGACGAGGCGGTGGTCACATTCTTCGCTGCACCCCATTCCTACACCAGCGAAGATGTTGTAGAGATTGCCGCGCACGGCTCGCCTGTGGTGTTGGAGTTGTTGCTGCGCCGAGCCATGGATTTGGGCGCGCGACTGGCCGCGCCCGGCGAATTTACCGAGCGCGCCTTTCTTTCCGGGCGTCTCGATCTCACCCAGGCCGAGGCAGTACGCGATCTTATCGACGCGCAGACGCTCACGCAGGCGCGCCAGGCCGCGAGCCAGATGGGCGGCGCGCTCAGCCACCGCGTTGCGCCCGTCAAGCAGCATCTGGTCGAACTGGTGGCGCTACTCGAAGCGGGCATCGATTTTGCTGAAGACGATGTGGACGTAACGTCACAGGCTGAGATCGCGCGGCGCATCGACGCGCTTATGCCGACGCTGGCCGCACTCGAAGCGACCTTTGCCCGTGGCCGCATTGTGCACGATGGCCTTACGCTGGCCGTCGTCGGCCGGCCTAATGCCGGCAAGAGCTCGCTCTTTAATTGTCTCGTTGAGCGCGACCGCGCCATCGTGACCGCAACCCCCGGCACCACGCGCGACCTGGTGACGGAACGCATTGCGCTCGCCGGTATTCCCATCGAACTGGTCGACACTGCCGGCCTGCGCGAAGGCCGTGAAGAAGCCGAGCAGCTGGGAATTGCGCGCAGCCGCGAGGCACTGGCCGACGCGGCGCTGGTGCTGGTGGTGCTCGACGCCACACAAACGCTCAATGAGGAAGAACATCGATTGCTGGCTGCCGTAGCCGGCCGGCCGGCGATTATTGCCGTGAACAAATCGGATCTGCAATCGGGTTTTCCGGGCGGCGGGCCCGCTGGCGATTCCGCATTCAAGGACTTCAATGTGCTGGCGACTTCGGCGCTCACCGGCCAGGGCATTACCGAGTTACGTGCGCAGATTGTGGAACTGGCGACCGGCGGAGCCGCCGCCGAACCTGGCCTGCTAACCAACCTGCGCCAGCACCAGGCCATCCTCGCGGCGCAAGCCGCACTGGCCGATGCCGGGCACGCCAACGCCACAAAAACTCCGCACGAGATGATTCTTCTCGATCTCTATCGCGCGTTGTGGGCCCTGGATTCGCTCACCGGCCAAACCACGACCGACGACGTTCTCAATCTAATCTTCTCTACCTTCTGCATAGGAAAATAGAGTTGAATCCAAGGCCGTCCCACAAAATGTAGAAACCCGCATAATTATCCTTGTAACACAGATACTTAGTGTCCTAGAATGTCCACATGGAGATATAGAGGACCAGTCTTGAATATGTCTCCAGTATGTCTCTAGATGAGGATATGTCTCCAGGATGAACATGGAGACATACGGAAGGGGCAAAAATGGCACTCACAGACACAGGAATCAGGGCGCTAAAGCCAAGGGATGGGCGGTACATTGTCACGGATGGCCGGGGACTCTCGCTAGAGGTACTGCCAAGCGGCAAGATGGCTTGGCTGTACAGGTACCGTCTGGACGGCAAATACGGCAAAGTGAGTCTAGGCCGCTATCCCGATCTGTCCTTGAAGAAGGCGCGGGAAAAGAGGGATCAACTTGCGGGGAAAGTCGCAAAGGGCGAATCCCCGGCAGAGGAAAGAAAACTGGCGCGGGCAGGGATGCCAAGCAATTCCACGGTCAAAGAATTTGCGGAGCGGTACTACAAAGAGCAAGTGGTGAACAGGTGGAAAGACCCGAAAAGCGTTCGGCGCTACCTGGACAACGAGATTTTCCCCGCCTTCGGAGAAAAGGCCCTCAAGGACATAAACGCGCTGGACGTGCAAACACTGGTGTACCGCAAGCGGGACGGCGGGCAGGTTGCGGCGGCAATTCAATTGCGGGGGATGATTAAGCAGCTATTCGATTACGCGATTGAGACGCGCCTGGTGACGATCAACCCCGCTGCGATGGTGGCAACCCGCTACATTGGCAAGGCGCGCAAGCGCGCCCGCGTTCTCACTACGAATGAGATTCGCCTGTACCTCCGCACGATCTACCAGTCAAACATTCGACGGCAATTCAAGCTGGCCTTGCACATCATCCTGTTGACCCTCTCCCGCAAATCGGAACTGTTGATGGCGCGGTGGGAGCATGTGAACTTTGAGACCGGGGAATGGCTCATCCCGGCAGAGAACGCCAAAACAGGGAAGCCGCATATCGTCTATCTTTCCACTCGGGTTGCCGAGATGTTCCGGGAGTTGAAGGCACTGGTCGGGGGGTCCGAACTGGTACTACCGGGCCGGGGGAGCCTCACAAGACCCTTTGCCGCAAACGCGCTCAATAAGGCCCTTGAGGGTCTGACATTCGATATGGACCCGCTCACCATTCACGATCTGCGGAGAACGGGCGCAACGCTGCTTACGGAGCACGGCTTCAATCGAGACGTGATCGAAAAAGCCCTGAGCCATGAGGCTGAGGGAATCCGGGCCGTCTACATCGTTGCCGAGTTCGCAGAGCAGCGAAAGAAAATGCTGCAATGGTGGGCTGATTACGTGGATAGCATTGTGAATGAATCCAAAGTGATCGTGGGAAATTTCAGAACGGCTTGACAGTTCTAGCGGAATCCCGCAACACTTCTGTGTAGGTGCTGCACCCCAGGACGGATAATTCCGGTCAAGGTTGGTGCCGTAAATGCACCGGCCTTTCGATACCTATCACTCCGCGCAAAGCGAAGAACGACTCGGACGAATCGCCAGGATACCTTCAGCAGTGCGCAGACACATGCTCCCGTCACAGGCGGAATAAGCAATGGCTCGCCAATCAGGTTCAGTTCAACTGAACGATTGGAGGGCCTTTGCCCATTCCTTTTGCTGCATCCGAAAATCCCACCATCATTCGCTTGCCGCTAGTTAAGGCCCGTACCGGGCTGAGCCGCAGCAGCATCTACTTGAAAATTGCCGATGGAACATTTCCAGCTCCCATTGGCCTCGGCGCGCGTTCTGTCGGCTGGCTTGAATCTGAGGTAATTGCTTGGATCAACGATCGCATTAGCGCTTCCCGTGGGGGTGTGCCATGACCGCTTGCACCCTGACGTTCGATGAGAGCCGCCGCTACTTTGAAAACCGCCTCGGGCGATCTTTCCCGGCGCGGAACAGCGTGAGCGCTCTCTGCCCCTTCCACGGCGATACTACGGAAAGCCTTTCTCTCAACCTTGCCAAGGGTGTATGGAAATGCCACGCCTGCAACATCGGCGGCGGCCTTCTGGATTTCGAGCACAAAAAGACAGCCGCTCCTATCCCAGAGTGCTGGACCGCGATCTATACGACCATTGGACGTGATGCACCGAAGGCCAGCAAGCCCAAACGAGGTCGGATCGTTGCGGCATACGACTATCACGATGCCGCTGGAAACGCGCCGTTGCGCCTCCTGCCTCTGCTTTGGCGAGCAAGGCCGGGTCAATACCTCTGTTCTGGGCTATCGCCGCTGATGAAGCCTGTGCCCACGTCGCGGAGACACACAACGCCGACGCCAGGACTACCCACAGCCGAAAGAATCGTGCTCTCATGCTTCCCCCTCACTCCTGCCATCCAGCCCAGAGCCCCATAAGAGCCCTCCCAAAATGGCCAGGATACCGGAGCTTACATTTTCAAACGATTTCAGTTATTAAAAGATGCCCGGATTGAGGGATGAACCTACAACTTCGACGTGACCCATCGGCTGACCCACGCGCTTCAATAGAGACAAACTCTGCGCTTGGTTTTTCGACGGGGAATAAAAACTACTCTGAGGGCTGTGAAAGACCTCATTGCCTGCCACTGTCCGACGACATCAAGTGCGGAGAAATGACATTCTCGCCCCCAGTGCAGGAATCTTAAGCCATAACGGAGTGGTATAAAGTTGATACTAATCGCCGAGGCGGAGGGCAAAGTGCGGCTAGAAAACAAAATTCGCATTATTGCGCTCCATCGCTCGGGGCGGTCCATCGCCTCTCTTACGCGGGAGTTCAAAAGATCGCGCACCACGATCCTAGGGGTACTCGCCGAACGCCGAGAGATCGAGTTGAACGCGCGCTGCGCAGAATTGCTTGCCAACGGCGCTGATCCTTATGTAGTTGCAGACAGTCGGCGCGCCGGCCTCATGCGGCTGAATCACCGACGTAAGTGAATCGCTTTTGCAGACGGCGACGCCAAAGAAAAAGAGGATATAAGGTTCGGGGAATCGAGCAAGCGACGCCCTCTTGCATGACGAGAGCGTTAGCTGACCGGATATCTGTCACTTGGGCGCAATCTGCCTTTCAGATCACGCCCAAGTGGTCGAGGTTCAGCAATTTCAGTTCACCAGATTTTGAGAGGCACGCGAGGTCGTCGGGGTCTCCCTAATCGACTGCGGAGTAAACGTATAAACGCCGAAAACGCCCATCTCCTCCATTAAATCAATTTGCTCCGAAACAGGCAGGACGAGTTCGCCATCGGTAATTCCACGGCAGGCCAATTGAATCAACAACCGGCGCAGGTCCTGCCCAGTTGCCCACAGGATTTCCGCCTTACCGCGATATTTGGTGCCATACCACGTCTGCCGATCCTTGAGATAGGTGACCTCGATATAAAACTCCGACTCCCATTTGGAGACATAATGGACCGTCCGGCGTTCGCCATCTTCCTGGTATGTTTCAGGATCGGCCCAATATGTGGATGTGACGAACGCCGGGGCAGGATTACCCCTCGATTCCGTGGGGAGAGCGGTGCAGTGGACCCTAAGCGGGAAACCTGCAAGTCTCTCGGCGTCAGCACCCCAGCTAGATTCAATGAGTTCTGAGAACAAGCAGGCGAAGCCGCCCGCGCGAAGCGCAGCGACAACACGGTTTACGTCGTGGTTGATGAGTTGAGATTGATTGGTGCTTTCGTAGGACATTTCGATCTCCTTTTTAGCCGTATTCGACGGAACGTCAGGAGCGGCAAGCTGGGTACAAATTCCCCCTCGTCCGTTTTCCGGATCGGCAGGCGGACACACCTGTGGAATGCACAGCAATGCAGAGCCGAGCAATTCCGGCATGAGTGAAATCAGGTTTTACTTAGGTGTTCCCGTTCTGTTTGCCCCCTCCTGGGCGGCCGCATCGCATGTCCACCTTGCTCGGGAAGGCAGCAGGTTGGCAGGGCGTTAGCCCACTCTTGATGCTTCAAAAAGCATAACACGGTTCTGGCGCAGTAAGTCGCTCTGGGTTTCACCAGGCCGCTTTAGTTAATTAAGTCTGCCATGGGGCGCGGAAAGGCAACTGCCAGAGTCATGGAATTTTCTCTCCTTGCGGTTGAAAATTGTAAAGACAATCACGACGTTACAGTATGAAGGATGAATCCAAGAATTAGCACCAGTGGGTTGGTCGCGAATGCCCCAATGATCCCCCCGATACTTTCCATGAGCACCCTCGCAGGCTCCATGTCCCAGTATTCCTTCCATGCCTGTTGCTTTTCATCGGGGATGCACATTTCAACCGCAGTTCCCAGCGTAGCCCATCTTCCCTTGTCGTCACTCGAACCTGTCTGAAAATTGCCGCGCATCAGAACGCTTGCGAGCAGCATCGGACCCAGAGTTGTAGGAATGAGAGGCTAGGCAGGTGAAGAATCTGAACGGCGAACCAGTTCCATAGGCAAAGGGCAACAAGGGTGCTGTAGAGGCCGACAAAAAAAGCTAACATCCACGCGGCCAGCATTTTCTTTGAGAAGAATTTCTTCATTGTCATACCTGGCCGCATCGCATGTCCACCTTGCTCGGGAAGGCAGCAGGTTGGCAGGGCGTTAGCCCACTCTTGATGCCGCAAACAGCCTACACCACAAATGTAATCGTCTCCCTAACAATTGATGGAATCAGAACCGATAGGTGCAAGCACAGGCCAATGCGGTGGTTCACGGACCCACCCCAACCGTCTTGGTCTCATCATGGCGATTCGCGAAGCGAGCATGTTCCGCAGCTACAATCGCCATTACGATGAATGCCAAGAATACCGCGAGCGTTCCTATCGCATCTGCGTACAGGGGGAAAAGACACGCAAACAGGCACGCAACAACGAACTCCGCCACCCCCGAGGCCAGTACGTAAAGGATGGTTCGAATGCGTCTTCTACTTCGCACCACCCAGTAGATCACGTACCCTAGCACAAGTAGCATCCCTAATCCCGCGACAGGCTGGAAGTGCGCCGAGCCATCATGGATGCGCAGCCATCGGAGATACTTTTGCGATTCGACACAATTCGATCTGTCAACATGCCAAAAAGACTCGCAAGCCGCTCCTCCAACGCGATCACACGGTACTAAATAAGCTCCGATCGTGTTCATGCTTTCTTCATACGTTCTATTTCATCCTCAATTCATCATCGCTGTTGCTGAGACACAGGTGATCTGCGCCGCCCTCAAGGCGCGCGGAACGACAATCACCTACGCTCCCATTCACCGGTATAGATCCGGCTAACGATCTGCGCCGAGTTCACACTCGTCGCGGACCAAGGAAAGTCCTGTGTCCTTTGAGCGTAAAACAATGCCGACTCACAATTGGTTTCCCCGTAAACAAATGTGCTATTCGGGTGCTCCCGGCGGAGCCATATCATGCAGATCTCGCCGAACTCGTCGAGGAGAATGTCTGCCGGACAGTCAGTCATTGAAAACTCGTGAACGGTCGACGGTACGGGAGAGGATCTGCGGCACTATATGTGTTTCCGGATATTAATTAGAATGACAACAGCTCTATTCTCAGGCTGGAAGTCGTTTCAAAATGGGCTGGGATTGTGCGGCCCAGCAAGAAAGGCCGCGAATCGCTCGGCTTTCACCATGAAACCACCTCGTTGGTCTTACGATCTGCGCCAATAGGCGTACAATTTCCGGAAATCTGGTTTCAAAATTGAGATTCCGGTTTTAAGTAGTTCTGCACCCTTGGGAGATGATACAAATGAGCCGCATCTCAACCATCCGGCTTGCTGTAATACTGCTCGTGGCCGCAGCATCAATATCACCGGGCCAACTCACTTGCCAGGCACCCTCAATCGTGCCCCAGAGGCCGTCCACGCTAGGCGAATTCTTCCGAGTCGATCCGGTCACCGGCGCTCCGACGCCTTTGGAATACGCGAAGATCAAGACTCTGGTGGGGCCGGTTCAAAGGGGCCACATGCAGACGGCTGAATTTTACATTGAAGGCGTGTCTTCTCCGGTGACGTTCAAAGCCGGTGAACCTGAGCAATTTGTCATCTGTCTAATGAGCGCAGGTGACGATTGGGGCAAGGATGTCAGTAATGCAGAAGTGCGCATGCATATCGGGCTGGGGAAGCTCCTAGTGCAAAGCAGCGAAAATCAACGCGGAAAGCCTGTCATCGGAAGATTTATTACGAAGGCGACAATCCCATTCGACATCGAGCCATTCGGACAGCCAACCGTCGGGTTGGACCCTAAACACCCATCCCGCGCGGCACAGTCGCTTCTCTTGACGCCACTCGTCCCTCTACCTCCCGGCGAGTATCAAATCTGGGTCATGGGCGTACACAACTTTGAGCTGGTTCACAACGCTCTCCTCGGCAAGGAGAACTGGGCGTTTGACATTGTCGCACGCTGACGTTACGCATATTCGTGGGGCACACTCGTGCTCAAGGAGAATGATCTACCATCAATTACCTGTAGCTTTACAGAGAACTTCGAGGCTTAGACCTTTGCCTTCCGCTGGATGTTTCTACTCCATTACGCCAAAGTCAAAAGCAGAGATTGCGCGAGTGGCCGGGGCCAGCCTAGCCTCTTCCTAGGACTGGTTCTGTAGAATCTACAGTTTCAGAAAAAGCGTAGGAGCAGCATAATGGGCAACTAGATGCGGGAGGAACAGAAAGATGGTAGACAAGAGCGGGATCGTATACGTCCTCAAGAACGAGGCGATGCCCCGGTATATCACAATAGGTAGGGCCAAGGACCTCAAACAGAGCATCGCTTGCTTGGATACAACCGGGATTCCCCTGCCCTTCGAGTGTTTCTACGCTCGACGCGTAACAGATGCCGCATTTGTCGAGTCGCGCCTCCATTCTGCCTTCGCTGAGACACGAATTCGAAAGAGCCGCGAATTCTTCAAGGCGCTTCCTGAACGAGTGAAGGCGGCACTCGAGATTGCGCCGGAGAAGAAGTGGTAATCCCAGAACACAGCCGTGGTCGAGAGCCAAGACGATCTCGACTCCTTGGCGAAAGCAAAGACCAAGCGACCGCCTTTCAGATTCTCCTTTGTTGGGATCCAGCCCGGAACCACACCTATGCACCGCCACGACCCGAGCGCGACATGTACGGTCCACGACGACAGGCGAGTGCTGTTCGAGGGTCAAGTCATGTCCCTGAGCCGCTCGGCAGGAATCGTGATGAAGCGGAAGGGGCTGGGTGATCAGGTCGCTGGCACAGATTATTGGACCATCGATGGGGTGACTCTCTGGAATCTACGGATCCAGGCGGAGCCGGCAGATAAAGAAGAGTGGCAGTACTGGCTAGGCGAGCTATAATCCATCTTGAGACGCATACCCCTAGTCTGGCTAAAAGTCCGCTATTTATATCGAGGTTGGCTTGGTTTACTCGCAGCCAAGACGCATAGGATGCGATGTCTATTCCCATGCGCCTACGATTGCAGCGGAGAACGAATCGCACACAATTTGGTGAATAAAGAGCGTGAGACTACCCACTGTCCGCCGATCTGCCTCCGTATGATCCTCGGTTGACGATAACAGCCTCTCAGGTCCGAAAGAGCGGACTATCCAATTGGCTCCCCGACCAGTGGAAACACCGTAAGCGTCCTGATCTGCCCTCTTGACCTTCGCGAAGAGTGATCCTTGAAGTGCCCACTACCTTTTTGGTGGGCACTTGATGAGTGTGTCTACGCGGCCTGGGAGGATTGAGTCTGTAAAGTCGCGGCGATGTTCCATGGCAGGAGTTCTTCGATGCGACTGATGGGATGGTCGGCGATCTGGGCCAGGACGGTGCGAAGGTAGAACTCCGGATCGAGACCGTTGAGTTTGGCCGATCCGATCAGGCTGTACATCGCGGCGGCACGTTCTCCGCCGCAGTCGGAACCGGCGAATAAGTAGTTTTTGCGTCCAAGGGCAACAGCCCTCAGTGCCCGTTCTGCTGCGCTGTTGTCTATCTCCAACAGTCCGTCTTCGGTGTAGCGTGTGAGGGCACTCCAGCGCGACAGCGCGTATCGAATCGCAGCCGCGGTTTCGCTCTTCGCTGAGAGCGAACGCAGTGCCTTCTCCATCCATTTGCGCATGTCCCCAAGCAGTGGTCTGGCTCGCGTCTGTCGGACACTCAGCCTCAGATCAGCGGGCTTGCCGCGTACCTCGTCTTCGATTGCATAGAGAGCACCGATCCTCGCCAGCGCCTCGGTTGTTGTGGGCGATGCGTGGATAACATGGATCTCGTGAAACTTGCGGCGTGCATGCGCCCAGCAGGCAACCTCATAGATCCCCCCATCGCCATAGAGATGATGGAACCCTGCATAGGCGTCCGCTTGCAGGCCGCCCTTGAAGTTCTTCAGATGCTGCCGTGGATGCGCGCCCTTGCGATCTTCTGAGTACGCGAACCACACGGCCGGCGCGGTATCTTCACCCGCCGGCCTGTCATCGCGCACATAGGTCCAGAGCCGGCCCGTCTTGGTCTTGCCACTGCCAGGTGCAAGTACCGGCATCGGCGTATCGTCAGCGTGTAACTTGGTCCCAGCGAGCACATGCTTCTGAATCGCATCGATCAGCGGAGTGAGTAACTCACTTGCCCCGCCTACCCAGCCGGCCAGCGTAGAGCGTTCGATCTCAACTCCCTGGCGAGCGTAGATCTCTGACTGACGATAGAGAGGCAAATGATCGGCGAATTTAGAAACCAGCACGTGGGCCAGCAAACCCGGTCCGGCAAGGCCACGCTCGATCGGACGGGATGGCGCAGGTGCCTCTACCACGCGCTCACAACCGCTGCAGGCGAACTTCGGCCGCACGTGGCGAATGACCTTGAAGCTATCCGGGATGTACTCCAGTTGCTCGGAGATATCTTCGCCGAACTGGCGCAACTGGCCACCGCAGTCCGGACAGCAGTCGCCATGAAAAGCGTGGCTGACAACTTCGCGGGGGAGATGCTCGGGCAGCGGCTTGCGCCGAGATCTCGTTTTAGGTTCCGCAGCAGGCCTCACTCGCTCAACGGCGGCTTCCATCTCGGCTTGCGATGACTCCAGTTCTTCCAGATGGAGTTCAAGCTGTTCGAGCTGAACAACGATCTTCTCGCTCTTGACGCCGAACACCCTGCGCCGCAACTTCTCGATGACCAGCTTCAAATGCTCGATCTGCTCGCTGCTTGAGCGCAGTTCCTGACTCTGTTCAGAGAGTATGTTCCGTTGGCTCTCGAGCTCAGCTTCGAGCGATCGAAGCTCGTTCTCGTGAGAAGCGGCAAGAGACAGAAGTTGCTCTTGATGCGCAACGAGCAGCGCCTTCAGAGCCTCTCGATCAAGCCCGTCGAGATCCGGCAACGGAGCGGAATCCATGCACACAGTATGCCATGAAAGTAAGTGGAAAACAGCTAGAACACCCGCATGAATAAAGGGGAATCACATGTGTCAATCAAACTGCAATCTCTGGCGTCCATGTCCTCTGCGGCCGGCGCCAATCGATGCCTTCGAGTAACATCGACAGCTGCGCACGCGTCAGACAAACAGTTCCTTCCGTGGCCTGCGGCCAGATGAATCGTCCTCGCTCCAGACGCTTGGCAAACAGACATAGCCCATCACCGTCCCACCACAAAAGCTTCACAATGTCGCCTCTGCGGCCTCGAAAAACGAAGACATGTCCGGAGAACGGTTGCTGTTCGAGTACGGTCTGCACCTTGGCGCTCAGGCCATCGAATCCTCGACGCATGTCGGTCACGCCGGCGGCCAACCATATCTTCGTTCCTGTGCGAAGTTCGATCACTTGCGTAAACTCTCAAGGATCGAACGCAGCAGTGACGGATCAGCACCGTGTTCAACGCTGATCATGGCCCTGCCAGGAAACTCGATGTGAATCGAGCCGCTCGGTACCAACTGTTCCTTGGTATCAGCCTCGCCTGTAGCGCTGACCACCTCACTGGGAGCCGCAACCACGACCGGAAGAAGCGACGTCGACGCCGTCGCGGGCTCGCTCAGTTCGCCCCGTGTCAGAGCACGACGCCACTTGAACACCTGGTTCGCGTTAACACCGTGAGCACGAGCCACCAGCGCAACGCTCGCACCGGGCTCGAATGTCAGTTCCGCAATCCGCCGCTTCTCAGAAACCGTTCGGAACCTGCGTGGGCGGCGACCAGACCCCACTTCCAATCCATCAACCATGACGACATCGTCGTCCTCAAAACAGAGGTCAGGCCAGAGGGGAGATCAGGACGCTTACGAAACACCGTCAGGCGGCACGACTGCTGTGTTGGACGCCATTTGCGCATGGAGCATGCGGAGGCGTAGCCAGGACAAAAGCAAGCCGAGAGTCAAAGTCGCTGAATGATTTCCTGAGCGCTTCATGCATTGCATCGCCGTGTGAAACTTCCCCAGGATTCAAGAGTGTCATGTTAGTTCTTCTTTAAGAGGTAAGTCGCTTTGTACTCGCGGTCCCTTTTAGTGGCCGGGTCAAGATCAGTAAAGGCAAAAACGATCTTCATTGTGCCTTCTTTCTTGTCTATTTCAGACGACAACACTGGTAGCCAAGTGGATACTCGGCGATGTTCCCAATGTATCTCTCCCGAATCAAGTGCGGTACCTCTTAACACAGGATCTTTATATCTCGCCCCAACGTCATTAATGCGATAGCCTTCAATGGTCGCGCCAGATAAAGAAAATTCCCAATCCTCCATATCTCTGCTGGTCGCTACCACGTGACTCTGCAAGTCCGCGAAAGACCAAGAAGCGCTCCAACCCCCCAGAATCCAGTGGTATCTCTCCGCCTCCTCCGCTCGCTGTTTATCCAGCCATCCCTTGTTCTTGAGTTGCCCCAGCAACTGCTGCAGGGCCGGGTCGTTGCTGTCCACAGCGCCGGCGGCCAATAGCTTCTGTCCTGCTTCATACCCCAACATTGGCTCGTTAAGGCTGACGGCCGAAGCTGCACGAATTTGCCAGAGCAGCATCAGGTCCGGATGCTTCTGCAAGAACGGCGCGCTCTGATCCATGAACTGCTGCAACATTTTCTTCTGCTCATCCAGGTCAGTGGTTTGCTGCGCCTGCCGCGCCAATAGGATGAGGGCGCTGTAGTCGATCTTGTCCATGCCGGTGAGTTGTTCGGCATTCGAGTTTTCCGCAGATTGATTGGGCGGGCTTGTGGTGGAAGCCGCGCTGGTTGAACTTGCAGGCGCAAGCAGCTTCTCGATAAGGGCCTTGGCCTTGATGAGGCGCTGGTCACCCGGATAGGCGATCAGCAGGCCATTCGTCAACTGCTGAGCTTCGGCACACTTTCCGGCATGTACGAGGTCGGTGATCCTCTTCGTCATCTCGTCCGGCGCCTGACCGGTCGGCATAGAAGTCGTGGTCGTCGAATTAGCATCACCGGAGACCGTAGCCGCTGTCTGCGCATGAAGCGGTGGGAGAATCGCCAGGCAGAGAAATAGGCCGGCGAATGAATAATTTGTCAGTTTTTGTATCATCATTCACCTATTGCGATGTAATGCTGGACAAACGTCTACAAAATGCAGCAGCGTTAAGGATAGAGTCTCTAAAATGTTGTGCCGGTAGTCAGGTGCTGGAGTTGGGAAGATGGCTTTATAGGTCCTTTAGTGGGTAGTTTGAGCAGGATACCGCAGCGGGATCGTCAGCACATTGCGCAGGTGCCTGTTCAAGAAAACTTAGATTTCCTTCATAGGAATACTCTAAAGAGTTAAGAAACTTGTCCTTAGTGGTCATCTTCAGTTGCGTACCAACAGCATAGGGAATAAGTATCTCTAATAGACCAGCATTATGAGAGGCCGGATCCATTATCGCTACAACTGATTCTGGCTGGAGAGTTGCAAGATTTAGATCAAACATATCGTAAATTGCTGTGTACTTTGTCCCAAAAGAACTATCGCTAGCGGTTATAAACAGCCGGGCATTAAATGCGCATGGCTCGGAAGTTATAGACGTGAATGTGAATGGTCGGCTGTAATGCAGGGAGGCAATAGACGTTGAGCACCGCCGTTGTCTGCGTTCTATAAGAGTCAGCTATCTTTGCTTATCCAGCCAATCCATTGTTCTTGAGTTGCGCTAAAAGCTGATGCAAGGTGGGGTCGGAGCTGCTTGCTGCCCCCGCAGCCAGGAGTTTTTGTCCTGCTTCATAACCCTCCATCGGCTCATTGAGACTGATGGAGGAAGCTGCACGCAATTGCCAGATCAATAGCTGGTCCGGATGGTTCTGCAAGAAGACGCCGCTCTGATCCATGAATCGTTTCATGCATCTTCTTTTGCTCGTCGAGATCTGTCGGTTTGTTGGGCCTGCCGCGCCAACACGATGAGGGCGTTGTAGTCCACCTTGTCCATGCCGGTCAGTTGCGCGGCGTTCGCGTTCGCCGCAGGTTGAGCAGGTTGGCTGCCGACGAGAGCTGCGCTGGCGGAATTGCCTGACGCGAGCCGGCTGTCAATCAGGGCCTTGGCCTTGATGAGGCGCTGGTCGCCCGGATAGGCGACCAGTAATCCTTCCGTCAGCTTCTGCGCCTCGGTGTATTTGCCGGACAAGGACGAGGTCGGTAATCTTCCTGGTCATCTCGTCTGGGGCTTGGTGGTTGGCCTGCGTTGCTGTAGCTGCCGGGTTAGGACCTGTGGACGCCGTTTGAGCGTGCAGCAGCGGCAACCAGAGCAGAAGCAGAAGCGATGTGGAGAGTACGAACTTTCGTGGCATTCTGTG
The DNA here is from genome assembly GCA_963725975.1 of uncultured Acidobacteriaceae bacterium. GTDB lineage: Bacteria > Acidobacteriota > Terriglobia > Terriglobales > Acidobacteriaceae > Telmatobacter. The sequence continues at coordinate 508,014 of CAVSBA010000008.1, forward strand.
CCTTTCGAAGCATGCATCTATGAAGCACCTGGCAGGACGCTTCGTCGTCGTGAGCTGCATTCGGCCGCCATTTATGGACTAGAAACAGAGTTGCTTAGAGACCTGTCTATTGCATCCTCGTCCAAAAGACCATTAAGCTTTCCCAACACCTCCTGCACTATCCAATCGTTGAGGAGATAGTCAGACATATCCGGATGTTTGATGTTGGATTTAACGAATGCCGAATCAAAATTACGCTCGACCTGAAGACCTGCGGGTGAATAAAGAGAGATAGAGAAGTTAGATTTTTCATCGCATGTATAGTGAAGAGTAATGAATCCCCCGTACACGCAGTCGCTTTTGAAGCCGGATACGTTAATCGATACCCTCACAATTGGGTCGGGACCACCGTCAGAAGTACTGGTATGTATATTAATGTGCTGAAACCGCGACCGTAACTGCTCAGTTACAGAATGATCGAGTTTGTTCTTGAGATCTAGAGGTTGGGAGATGCCGTTCCCATTGCTGCCCGTAGTCACAAGGATATATCTCTGTTGCTCGTATAGCTTCTCCACCCCCTCTTTATCCAGCCAGCCTTTGTTCTTGAGACGCCCCAGCAACTGCTGCAAGGCGGGGTCGGAACTGTCTGATGCTCCCGCACCCAACAGCTTTTGTCCTGCCTCGTAGCCTTCCAGAGGCTCGTTTAAGCTGATCGCCGAGGCTGCGCGAAGCTGCCACAGCAGCATCTGCTCCGGATGCTTCTGCAAGAACACGCCGCTCTGATCCATGAACTGTTTCAGCATCTTCTTCTGCTCGTCAAGATCAGTGGTTTGCTGGGCCTGCCGCGCCAGCACGATCAGGGCGTTGCAATCCACCTTGTCCATGCCGGTCAGTTGCGCGGCGTTCGCGTTCGCCGCAGGTTGAGCGGGTTGGCTGCCGACGGGGGCTGCGCTGGCTGAGCCGCCCGGCGCGAGCATCTTATCGATAAGGGCCTTGGCTTTGATAAGCCGCTGATCATCGGGATATGCAATAAGCAACCCATTCGTCAACTGCTGCGCGTCGGTGTATTTTCCTGCATGCACCAGTTCGCTGATCTTCCTGGTTGCGTCATCCGGTGCCAAGCTGCTCGGCGCGGGCGTGGTCGCCGTAGCATCGGCGTCGGCCGGCGCTGGCGTTGCGGTTTGCGCAAGGAGCAGCGGACAAGGAAGCAGCACAAAAGCCAACACTAGAACCAACAACCTGGGCAGCTTTGCCATGAATCTCTCCAGCCGGCGTTGCGTGAAATGCGGACCTGCGGAACTTTACTGTGCTGCCCGGTGGAACTGTGGCGAGGAACAAAGCTCCTGGCTAGATTATGGTTGTGGCGGCGCTGCCTGGTTTTGCCCTGAAGCAGGAGGACCGTTAAAGATCTCATCCAGCTGTTGTTGATCCGCATGCTCCGACTCTGCCTGCTTCTTTTTGCACCCCTCGTATGCCGCGGAGCCCGGCACAACAGCGGCACATTGATCATTCAAGTTGCCAATTTTGCCCTGCGGGAGTGAAGAGGGCGCAGGCTGGGACGGCTGAAAGAGCTTGTCCAATTCCTGTGCGTCCGATGTCGCTGAAATCGGCGCACCATTTGAAAAAATACTGTCGAGCTGCCCCTTGAGGGTTGCTGGATCGATGGTTGTGCCTGTCGCATTGCGCAGGTTTACAGGAGGCGCGCCAGAATCGAGATTCACCAGACCCAGTGCGCCGCCAGTGCTTCCCATACCTGCGGGATCATCGCCCAATAACTGGCCTAGCGCACTACTGGTTTGTCCGGCCATGATGGCGTTCTTTTGCGCCCGTTTTGCGAAATCAAGATTGTATTGGATGGTTGCGTCGTTTGGCTCAAGGGCCAGAGCTTTCTGGAATTCGTTAATCGCGCCGGCATTGTCCCTCTGTTTCAACAGATAGATGCCGCTCTCGTTGAGTTGATGGGCGGCCAGAGCGGTTTGCTGCTGGGCGGCCTCATTGGCGGCCTCGGCAGTGTCCAGTGGGGCGGGAGCGTTGTCTCCTCCGCCAAGAAGCGCTTTGGCGAGCCGTTGGCCCAGAGCGGTTCCGATGGTTTGGGCCGCGTTGGACAGCGCCGGATTCAAGGTGGTAGGAGTTGAGGAGGTTGAAGAAGCCGACTGGCGCTGGCATGCCGGGAGAACGCTGCCGTCACAAGGGACGGGTTCACTCATAGTACCGTTTGGACACCTCATGCTACACATTGATGGTGATGTTTGAGCGAAGTTGGACGCAGTGTAGCCAAGCGAGAGGGAGAACAGAACGAAATACGGCAACGGTTTGCTGGCCACACGGAAGTTCCACCGGAAATTTGAGATCATTGTCACTTTGTCACTCCTTCATTCATTCCTTTGGAGCAGACGTCAGACATTTTCGCAGCCTGGACGTGGCGTGGGATGTGAGATCACACCCCGTATTCCATGACAAGAGCGATCGCAAGGCACTCCCCGTCGCCGGGATGCCTCAGCGAGAGTGGGAGCGCATTGATCCTCCGTCGTCCAACACGCTGCGGGTAGAGGCGGGGTGTTGGCGCAGCTGACTTGGGAGGGAGTGAGAACCCGTAAAGGATAGAAAGAAGCGGGAACGGGCGCGTAACGTACCCCACCATTCCCAACCATGGAATGGTCAAGCGTAAAAATGTGTGCGCCAATGCCATGGTTTATACACTAGGAAGAGTATTACAGGCAATTTAATTAAGAGACAATCCCACTGCTGTCCGGTTTAATCTAGATTTGCCGTCGTCAGGCTAATTGGAGCGCGTGGTTTGCGGCAATCTCGTGGTGTCCACGATTGGAATTACGCGTGGCTCTTTTGCGATGTTTTCGGGATTCGGCGACCGGGAGTGCCGCATGAACGTGGGCAAGATGCTTTTTGCCCAGATGATGGATTTTGTGCTGTGGCAGCAAGAGGCCGCCAGAGTACGGCTAGTATCTGTCCTCACATAGCGCTCATGAACTACCTTACATGCTCTCGAGGAGTTAGAGGTTGTGGAGGGCCGAAGGCGGTGGGTGGCGGCGGTTCACTTTAATGGACGGCATAGTTGATTCCAAACAGCACCAAGGGCCTAAACAACCGAGCAGAACAATAATCTGAATAACCGCGCTGTTTCCTTCTCTCGGCCGGCTGAGACTGTTCCCCAACCTACACCTTATGGAACAGCCGGGTCTCCCCCGATCCGGCTATTGATTTAATGGGGTTTACAAGGGCCGCTTTTCGTGGCTTTTTGTAACAGCGTGGATGAGAGGGTGGGCGTCGTTATTCACGCTATGTTCTCCTGGGGTGCTGAGGCGTCCTCATGGAGCACGCGGTGGATGGTAGTCCGGGAGACACGGTAAGCGCGGGCCAGCTGCCTGAGGCTGTGTCCACGTTGGCGGTCCAGGATGATGGAGGTGCGATCGAGCTCGAGCGGCCGGCGACCGATGCGCGTGCCTTCCAGTCGGGCGCGGCGCATGCCGGCGCGAACCCTTTCGACGATCAAGCTTCGCTCCAGTTCAGCGACTACTCCGATGATGGTCACGACAGCGCGGCCGAGCGGGCCGCCGGTGTCGAGCTGCTCGCGAAAAGACAGGAACTCGACCCCAAGATGATTCCATTCGTCCAGGACCTCGAGGAAGTGTTTCACCGACCTGGCGACTCGGTCGCATTGCAGACGTTTGCGTTGCGGCCATCAAAGTTCGGCAAGTGCGCAATGCTCAGTCTCCGGATGGGCCGGCGAGGATCAACTCGTAATGGCAAATGCGCGGTTGTGCATCGGCACGCTGACGACCAACCGCTTGTTCGTACGCGGCGGCCAGTGCCTTGGCAGTCGGCGACTGCTCAGCGGTTGCTGATGAATTGATCAGGTTAAAGCGCGCGGATTCCAGGTTGTTTACCTTCTCTGTGTCGTAGGCAACAAGCCGAGCCTGGTCGAGCATGGGCGTTTCCATAGTGGCCAGGTTGATTGCATTGGCTAACTGTTCAGCCGAGAAGCGACCAACCTTGCGGCCTTCGATGAGCAGGTCGTAGTCGCCCGGATCAAGAGTCTTCACTTGCAGGGTTTCATTATCAAGAGCTGCGACAACATCGGAGTGCTTGAGGACAAGCGCAAGCACCGGATCGATCTCGGGCGGCGGCATCGGCAACGGCAGCGCCTTGTCGGCTTGCGTCCAGCCAATCTTGCTGGTGATCTTTCCCTTCGCGCGAGTGACGCCGGTGACCTCAGTGTTCGACTCCGTGGCGCTTGGTTTCGCGCCGGCATCGATTACGACGGAGGTAACCAGTGACGGAGCGTGCCAGCTTTTGAGCAGGCTGGTCGCCATAACCCAGTGCCCACCCTGCTGGGGATGAACACGATCTGGAATGACCTGCTGCGCCAACGCCGGAGATTCTTCATTGACCGCCTTGAGCACCGCGGTCAAAGGCGAATTAAAGTCGGCGAGTTGAGCACCGTAGTCGTGCGCCAACTGGGCAACGAAGGCGCTGTATTTCAGCAGCACGGCGTTCAAGCCGCCGGGGATGGTGGGATCGCGCGTTACATCGTCATATGGCGAAGGCTCGATCAGCGTGAGGCGCACCTGCGGATTTTTCTTTTGCATCGCATCGACGAGGTGCTTGTAGCCTTCAGTGTAAGTTGAGAAGATCCCCGGCTGATCGGGACGGTAATAGAAATCGTTCATGCCCAGCATGATGGTAATGACATCCGGGCGCCGGGCAAACACATCGCGATCGAGACGCAAATCGATGGGCCCTGCCCATCCGCCGCTGACTTTGTCGCCACCCACACCGGCATTGTGAAAGCTCACCTTCCATGTTGGATACCGCGTGAGCACGTATTCCTCAACATCCTCGGTGTATTGGCGCTGCTCGGTAATGCTATCGCCGTAGAAAGTTACGCGGTCACCGTCGTGGAGCGCAAAACCGGGCGCAGTTTGCTGGGCGCAGGCAGCGTACGTCAAGCTGGAAAATCCAAGTAACAAGATGGTCTGCGCAACAAAAGCAGTCGACTTCATATTTCTCCTTGGCGTGGTACGAACTTCAGAGTTGGCGCACGATGCAAATGGGGATACCTGGCTCTTGACTTTGCGTAGCGGCGCGAGCGATTCCGAACCGAGCCAGCCGCTAATGAGAATTAGCCAAAGCAAATTCCCGCTGTTGTTTCAAAACCGTCAAGGCCTCTTTGACGCTGGAATCGTCCGGCATCAATTTCTCCGCGATCTTCAACTCGCGCTCGCCTGCATCCAATTGGCCTGCATGGCAATAAGCCAACCCAAGATTTTTCTCCAGATCGCCCAGCAGTTCGCATCTTCCGCAGAGAACTAGCGCGTTATTCAGGTCTTCAATGGCCCGTTTATAGTCTGCTTGGTACATCTTCGCGTTAGCCTGATTGCCCAGCAACTTTATTCGATCAATTGTCCGCTGGTCGCGTTCCACTTCTTGAATTCGCTGCATGAGGCGATTCGATTGAACCGGATCGGTTACTCTAAGCGCTCGCGCCAGCGAGTACATGGCCTCGACGTATTGCGGGTTGATTGAAAGCGCGCGCTTCCAGGCTGCGATTGCTTCCGTCTCCCGGTCTTCGTTTTTCAAAATTTGGCCGAGCTGAACCCAGGCCGGTGCCTGGTCAGGGCGCAATTTGACGTAGCGCCTGAGCAGATTCTCCTGTGCCGTTATGTTTCCTGCATCGCCTTCAAGCGCAGCCCAGTAGTTGAGCGCTTCGGCATAACCCGGAGCAATCTCCAGCACTTTCCGAAACTCACCCCGGGCGTCGTCACCTCTGCCGAGATCGCCGAGGAGACGGCCATAAAGAAAATGCGCACCCGCGGAATTCGGCGCGAGACGAATAGCTTTCATGCTCTCCGCAAGAGCGCCTGCCAGGTCGGCCTGATCTCCCAGCGCAATACCGAGATTGACATGGGCATCCGCGGAAAGCGGATCGAGGATGATTACTTTGCGGAAATTCTCGATGGACTCAGGCAGACTGCCCAGCTGATCTTGCACTTGCCCGAGAGCAGTGAGGGCTCGAGCGTCCCGTGGATGGAGGGTTACCGCGCGCTCAAAGACCTCTTCGGCTGCCTTGAAGTTTCCTTTTCGAGCGAGGGCAACTCCCTTATCCAAAAGCGGATTGGACGATGAATCGACCATATCCCGATGCGATTGCTGGCAGTGGAGAACGACGGTGGAATGCGGGGCGAAAATCAAGATAAGTAAGAGACAGGAAAAGCCGCTGTGTGCACCCTTCGACCCCCATCGCCTTTGAAGCGCCACTTGAAAACCCGTCCCCCACCCGATCATTCTGTCCATGGCTCGTTGATTTGAAGTTTACGCAAAAGTATACCGCCCGAAGCCACCTCGCGAAATCGTCATACGCGAACAATAGCAATTTAACGGTCAAACCGGGACCCCGCGAGGGCGGCCCCGGTTCGTGGATTTCAGGCATCGTTGCCTAGAAAACGACTTTGCCCGACAACTGCACTTCACGAGACTGTTGGACCGAACTTGTTGCCTGGCCAAAGAACTGGCCATTCTGTTGCCTGTTCGGTATACCCCACACGGGGTGGTTGAAAGCATTGAATGCATCAAGGCGCATTTGGAACTTCATAGATTCATAAAATGGAAACTCCCGGAAGAGCGAAGCATCTAATCTCTTCAAGGCTTGGCTACGCACTGGATTTCTCCCGGAATCTCCGAATGTGTACGCATCCGGGGTTGTATAAGCATTGGGATTGATCCACTGGCCTCCCGCATGGCTGCCGCTCATGGGTTTACCTACGACATTGGGACGCTCGTAGCCCCCACCGACCCAGTCGAAGTTGCCGGTGTTGGCAATGTCACCCCCGTCGAAGATATTGAAGGGTTGGCCGGATTGCATGGTGACAATTCCGTTGACCTGCCAATTGCCAACCGCGTAGTCCACCAGCTTGTTTCCAGTCGAGAAACGACCATTCCCAACAGGAACTGCCCATACCCAAGATGCGGTAAGGACATGTGTCAGGTCCAGACCGGTAACGCCGCGGTCACACTTGAAGCAATAGGGGTTTTGGATGCTCGAAGTCCCGATGCCCAGAGATCCATCCACTCCGTAGTTGAGAGCCTTCGACCAGGTATAAGAAACCAGGTAAGTGAGGCCGGAAGCGCGATTCCTACCCTGATATGACGTCTGCAATGCGTTGTAGTCGAGTTGCCCGATCGGTTGATCCCAGTAGGATTGACCCATCCATGGGAAGGGGACACGATCGGCGACTGGGCCGGGGCCGGGGCTTGTTGCGGTGTTGCCTGCAGGAGCGTAATCCAAATCCCGCGCCCGGGAGCCAACATAATTGATGGTCCAGAGGTTATCGGCGGCGACCTTCTTTTCGACGCCGAAAATCCATTGATCCGAATAGCCGGTTTTAGTCTGTGGAGGTGTATTCCAATTAACGCTTCCGAAGGGACTAGGACCCGGGTAGGTCCCGGTGAACTGCGCCATGGGGTTCTGTGCGGTAGTAATGGTCGATGAAGTCAAGCCGGCCTGGTTGTTCAGGTTCTCTACCATCTCGTTTGACTGCAATAGCCAGCTGCCCGTGCTTCCTGCCATTGCTTCAATCTGCGCCCAGTTGTTGTATACGCGTCCGAAAGAGGCGTGGATCACCGTGCCGGGACGGAAATTATAGGCAAAGCCGACTCTCGGTTGGAAGTTAGTCTTATCCGGGAAGAAGAGCTTGCCAGGCTGGCTGGAAACAACCACATGAGCCGGCAATACTCCGCCAGGCATGCAGGGAGCGAACTGTGTCGCGGAGCACGGCGGCGGCATGTTTTGAATAACATCTGTGCCCGTGTAGAAGTCGTAAATGTCGTAGTAGTCGCCCGCGGGATTGTGCACTATGGGTATGAGCGAGACATCATAGCGCAGACCCAGGTTGATCGTCAGGTTGTCGCGAACCTTCCACTGGTCCTGAACATATACGCCGTTCACCCAGCCTCCGGATTCCGAAGACGAACTGTTGAGCCGGTTAGCGCCTCCGGGCAAGTCCATCAAGAAGGACGCGAATGCGTCGCCGCCGGCCGAGCCGTTGGAGGTTTGAAAGGTTGAGAAATTGATTCCGGAACCGCCTCCTGTGCTCTGGCCTTTGTTGTTGGTGTCAAAGTTGAATCCAGCGAACAATGTGTTGCGGTTGATCGTCTTATCAAAATCTGCCTTAGTTTCGTAGATTCGCGAAAGACCTCCTCCGGACGCGAGTTCTTCGCCGGCGCCCGAATAAGTCGAAAATGTTATGCCGGGTAGGACACAGCGCTTGGTCACAACATAATTGCAATTGAAGCTCGGCACGAAGCCAGCGGCGGAATTGATGGCTGCGACGTCGCCGCTGTATACGACATTGCCCACCTGCGCACCGAAATCCTCTCCGAACGCCACGGTGAGCATGGTCGTCGGGTTGAAGGTGTGAATCCACTGAGCACCGAAGTTGTGAGCGACATAACCCGTGGAACTGGTAAGGTGTGGTACTCCTCCGTACTGGTTGATTGGGTCGTTCTGATGAAGATAGTGCGCCCAAACCAAATCCTTCTTGGTAAGATATTCGTCTCCGCGAATATCGTATTGGTCCGAGTCGTGGGTACCCGGCGAGGCGTCCAAATAGTTTGAGGCGCCATTGTTCCAACTGCCGTTGGGGAGAGGATAGATGGTGGTCGCATACTGCACCATCCTTTGGTCAATCAGGCTGGGAGAGAGTTGATCGAGTCGGTTGCCGGGAATAGGATCCCTGTTGGCAGTGAAGGGGTTATAGAGTTGGATTCCCTGGGCGAGCAGCTCGCTGAAGTCCCCGGTATGTTCGGCGGCAGAGGGGAAATACTGGAACGTCTGGGCTGCGTTCTCCTGCCTGAACCCTTCATAGCTCGCATAAAAGAACGTGCGGTCTTTGCCGTTGTAGTGGGGCAACCTGACTGCCCCGCCAACATCGCCGCCATACTGGTTTTGATGCAAGTCCGCCAATAGTCCGGATATGAAGTTCGGGGCATCGAGGAATTGGCTGCTGCGCCAGTACTCCCAGACGGCTCCGTGATAAGTGTTAGTGCCCGATTTGGTAATAATATTGATGGTTCCACCGATTCCTTCTCCAAATTCAGCAGAGTCGGAGTGCATTAGCACTTTCAATTCCTGAATGTCGTCGGGAATCGGCGTGATGATCTGCGCCCCGCCAATGGCCTCATTATTGTTTACGCCGTCCAGCAGGTATACATTGCTGCGGTTGTTTTCGCCCTGGATGGAGGGATAATAGGCGTTACCAACGGAGTTTGACCAATTACCAGTCTCATCGTCGTTGATGGGAGAAACGCCTGGGCTGAGCAGGATCAGGGCGGTATAGTTTCTGCCCAAGGTCGGCAGTTCATTGACGGATTCGGAATCCAGACTTGTCCCCAGGATAGTCGAGGTCGTGTTCATGGTGACGGCTGACGCGGAAACTTCGATTGTCTCGGTGGACGCTCCGGGTTTAAGCGCAAAGTCCAGCGTCGTGCTTTGGCTTAGGCCAAGCGCAACCCCCGTTTGCGTTTCCGATGAGAAACCTGCCGCGCCGGCGGTGACGTTGTAGGTGCCCGGCGGGATCTGGCTCAAAACGTATATGCCGACGGAATTGGTCGCGGAACCTCGTGCCAGCCCGGTGTCACGATTCTGAATCTGGATTGTTGCGTTCGGTATCACAGCGCCGGCCACGTCACGAACGGTCCCGCCTATCTGCGACGAATCGACCTGCGCCATCAGTCGTGTGGCGGCAAGCAGGCAAATCAGGGAAAAGACAAGGGTGGACGCAAAGCCGACCCACTTCCCGAAGGATCTGGCGTCTCCACGAGCGATGTTTGCGTTGGTTTCGAGAACTTGGCTCTTCACTGTTGTCCTCCTGAAGTTTGAGCGGCCTTTTGGTAGATACGGCTTTCCATGGATAAAGAACTTGGAAAGTGCTCGTCAGTCCTTCTGACACGAGTTACGGGATTGTCTGAATCCGTGCGAAATTTAGGCTTTTAAGTGAGAGGGAACAAGTATTGCACGGTGTCTTACGGTATGGATGGCTGTAAGCTGCACGCAATCAGGCAGTTGGAATCGGCGGCGGCGGCGCAGCCGCGGTTTGAAATCTAACGTGAGTTGCGTGAATAAATTACGGCTACCTGGGGCCCGGGGGGGCGACCCCAAAATAACGCCCCAATAAATGGATGGGCCGAGGCGGCCGCCTCAGGAATCTCACGATCGGCGAAATGATCCCGTAAATGGGGTTTTGTACTCCAGATTGCGAGGGCGGCGAGAAACATACTCAAATTGCCGTCTCTTCCTGGGCCTCGTCGCCAGCAGGAAGAAATTGTGCAGGGGATAGAAGTTGAGTTGTGAAGGATAAATCGGAAAACGATTCAGGAAACGGAAAAAGCCGACTTCGCCTATAAATAGCGAAGGGGCGCGGTCCTGCGCGCCCCTGCCCGCCATCCCTCAGACCTTATTGAGCTTCAGTCCGCACGACAGCCACCGGACCAAGCAATCCTGAAGCCTGGAGTGGAGAGTCTGCCTTGTATGGCTTCACGTCAGCGAAGGTATATTTGGTTGCGCCGGGTTGCTCATCGCCGATCAACCGGTTCACCCAGGCGTTGGTTACCTCGATCGTCAGTTCGTTGGCTCCTGGTTTCAGAGCGCCTGTCACGTCCACTCGATATGGCACATGCCATGCGATGCCGAGGTTCTTCCCGTTCACGGTGACTTCAGCAAGGTTCTTCACGTCGCCCAGATCCAGCCACAAGTGCGCGCCCTGTTTGAACCACGATCGAGAAGCCTCGACCGTTTGCGTGTACGTACCGGTTCCGGAGAAGTACTTGACGCCGGCATCCGCGTTGTCGCTCCACGATGACAGCTTGTCCAGCGTGATCGACGCCGGAGCGCCGCGGTCCGGCTGGAAGGTCAGCTTCCACGCGCCATCCACGGTTGCCAACTGGGTCTCAACTACCTTGGGAAAAGTGTGAGAGGTCTCCGAAGTCGACTTGCGGAAGACAACGAAGACTGTAGCCCACGGCCCCAATTGCAGCGGCACAGTGGTTCGTCCGCGGGCAATTTTGAACGAGACGGGCTCTGACTTGCCGGTATCGGCATACCATAACTCGGGCGCCTTGCCGGTAACTCGGAAATAGGCATCCACTGTTTCGCTGCGATCGTGCCTATTATCCACAAAATAGACGTCGCCATCGGTGAGCTTACGATGCACAAAGAGGAGGCGCGTGTCGCTCTCCGGCCTGGCGTAGTCGAAGTCCGGCGCCACTTTCAAAGCCGCAAACGCATCCGCGGGGGTTTGACCCGCATAGACGGTCCCCTTGCCTACGCTGTGCACGCCCGAACCATCACCAAACAACTCCGCATTCAGACGATTGAATTCCGCCTGGTTGTCCGACAGACTCGGATCGTCTATCGGTTTGGGTCCGGCCACCACGGCTCCGCAGAAATCGGCCTCTTCCAATTCGAAAACATTACATTTCCCCTTTGGCGGCGCAGGCGGCTGCCACGTCGCGCCGTGAAACCTTCAAGCGAACCAATAGACCGGGATGAAATACACCGGCACCCCCTGCATTGTTTAAGTGGAAGATCCATGCTGAAACTGCCGTCTTGAGGCCATGTTTCAAAGTGCGTGGATCGTACGTGGCTAGAGCCGAGTTCATGGCGATCACCGCGGCCAGCGCTCGTTCAATGGTGGAAATTTCGGAAACGGAGCGTGGGGCTCCTTTTGATACCAGAATGCGGTCGAAGCGAAGTCATCGTCGAGAGGCTGGTATTTGCCGTTAGGCCACCAGCCCAGGTCCTGAATCGTTACCCTCAGGTCCTTATGAAAGTTGACCGGATCCGGTACGTGCCAGCGATAGAGACTCCACTGAGTCCCCACTCCAACGTCTTTGCTCTTGTGGTCGAGGACATTGCCCACGTACGGAGTTGAGAATATGGCTGGGAAACCCCAATCGGCGCCGAAGTAGTCTTCGGTTCCGGTGCCGGCGATGGTTGGGAATTGACTGTCGCCATCAATATAGAACTTGACCTCGCCTTCGCCGGCCCAGCCGCTGGAAAGTTGCGTCCAGGACAGAAAAGTTCCAACGTAGCGACCCTCGCCCTTCACTCCGTCGAGAATCGTATACGCCGGCCGTGCGCGGTCTACTCTGGCGCGCCTCCATTGCGCATGGAAATATCCCGAATTCGGCGCGATCGGACCAGCTTCATAGTCGATTTGAAATGTAAGCAGCCCAAGCTCCTTGTCGCTGTCGTTGGTGAAAGTGATGCGCGCGTGCTTCGCGAAGGGCATCGGCCAGTAACAGTTCATCGAATCCTGGGGAACATCGACGACCATCGACGAAGTCACCGGCGCGAAGGTTCCATGGCCTATCGCGAAGAAGTCCGCGATGGGAACTTCGACCGAAGGAGTATCTTCGTCATCCCAGTAGAAGCGCAGCACTCCGGACCTTCCAACGTCGCGAAGATCCGGACTGGTCGCCATCCAAATGTGCTTGATCGTTCCCGGACCGTCAACATCCATGATCGTTAATGTCGTGTGAGCCGGCACTTTGATGAATGGACGAACCTTCCATCCCTGCCCTAGATCGCTGGAGGCTCCGGAAAAAGACAGGTCCGGGTTATTCGGATCCGGCACCGCCATTGCCCCTTTTCCCTTTTCGCCGGTCGGGTTCTCCGGGGAGACCTGGCGCGATTCAGCGTTGGGCGTGAGGACAGAAAGCGAAGCTCCGCCGCCTACCAAACCTACACTTTGAGCGCCAGCTCCCAAGGTCAGCCAGAGCAGCGTAACAACCGAGAGCGCGAACCGGACTACGCTGATCGGCTTTTCTGGAAAATGCGCGCAGGTTGATTTCACCAGTTGAGTCTCCTGTCGCTGATATTCATATCACAATTCTGGGACGTCGCGGCTTTCGGAAGAACGGCCCTCTGTCCCAGAAAGGGTGACTTCCACGGAATTGTGGCCTGGCGTTTTTTCATGGGTTGCCCTCGTCTGCTGTCGGACTAACTTCACCAACCCCATCAGGAAATAACTAGAAGTCAATTCCAAGCTCTTCCTTTATCAGGGGCCTCACCTCGCCTGTCAGATCCATCGGATCGTAGCTCTTGGCATAATCTAAAGGCATAACGTAGGCCAGCGCCGACCAACCCCAAAAGGGATTCAACCCCTCGCCCTTTCCACTATCCGAATCGTAGTATTCCCGAGTGTTCTTGTTTACGTCGAGTGCCAATCGGAACGATTTGATCGCCAATTCCTTCGCCTGAACCTTGTACCCATATCTAAGAAGACCATGGAAGATCATATAGTTCGCGGGGATCCACACCGGGCCGCGCCAATTGCACTCGCCCGCTCGGCTGCCCTCATAGAAATCGTGCTCTGTTCTCGCATAACTTGATACCGGAAAGGTCATCCAGAATTCTTTCTTATTTAAAAGATGATCGTAGACTAGTCTGTCTGCCTGCTTCGGGCTTGCGACGCCAGCCCACAACGGCATGAACCCTGCGACCGACTTCACTCTGACTTGCTTGCCGGTTTTTCCATTGCGGTCATAGTAGAAGCCGTCGTTGTTATCCCAGAATACGTCGTTGATCATTTTTGTCAGCCGATCGGCATGATCTGTGTACATCCGGACGTCGGAGCTATCCCCTAACTTTCCGGCAATGACCGCCATAGCTCTCAGTTCGCGAACCAAGTAGCAGGCCAGATCGACCCCTTCATCTTGCGATGTATCGATATCTCCTGCACGCGATATCTGGTTGTCCATCCCGCTTGCGTCGGAACTGTTCCACACCGGCAGGCCGTCGCGACCGAGATTATATTGAAACCAATACTGGAGATATTTCTTTAGCCGTCCGTAGTAGTTTCCGCGAAGCCATTCGTAGTCATCGCCGTTTTGTTTCGATCCCAACACTGCAATTTGAGCTAGAAATGGCTTGAACATCTGGTTTGGCTTGGGATACCGAACGCCGATGGTCCTGGAAATGAAGCCATTCGGTTCTTGTCTGCCAAGAAACACCTTGAAGTTCGTAAAATCGTATTGATTAACGCCATAGTATGAAAGGTAGAGGTTTTCAAAGTAGAGGTCCCAGTCATAGAATTCGCCATACTCATAACCGGTGAGAAGCTTTCCCGGCGATTCAGGAAAGTCTCGGAGCCCCTTTTGCTTGATATTGGTGTTTACGTCAGCCAAGCGTTGCGAAAGCTTCGCGTAGTCCTCAACCCCGACCATTTTCTTGAAATCGCTGCTGGTAAAACTTGAAATGGATACCTGCGGGTAGGCAGACACTTGCGGGCTAAGGAGGGCCACTCCAAGGACAATTACCCTGAACATCCTGACTCCTTATCTAGCCTCTGCCCAAGAGCCTTTATCCAGCCCTCGAGGAAATAAGCGAGTAATGCACATGTAATGAAAGAACTATAGGCAAATCGGCGAATTTGAGTAAGTGGGATACGGTGCCTTACGGTAAGGGCCTGTTGATTCAACCGGGTTCCACGGGTTTTTGGGCGCTTTCCTGGCGGGTCAGGGCGCGCGTCCTGGCTCACGCTGACTCGTTCGGGGGCCGCGCGGTATCGTGGAATTTAGATTTGACCTTGTCGAGGAGGCTCGGCGATTCCTTGTCTGCGTATGCAAACGAGGACACAGGGGCTGGAAGCCAGTTTGCGCGGCCCTTGGCGTGGCACAAGGTTTGCGAAAATAGTCGCGCAAGGAAGCCCGGGACCTGAGAGACTCCTGTGATCTTGCGTGCAAGATTCGTTCAGCCGGAGACAAACATCGGAGTGGGCACGACGGTGATGCGTCTAATGATCGAACGCACTTCACTCGCCAGCCCGAGCGCTCCGCTGCTAATGCCCCGGGGCGCCCTTGATTATGTCTACGATCTCGCTGTCTGGCGCAGTCCAGGCCCTTGCCCCATCTTCCGAGAATCTGCCTGACGCGTCGTTCCAGGTTAAACGAGTGATGTGCACCTCGCCTTTCTCATACGCATAGGTCTTGCCATCGTCGTTGTAGAGCGAAAAAACTCCATTCGCTCCGGGATAGACAAGAATCTTCGCAATATCCTGCCTCTGTTCAGTGCTCTCGATTGCAGTTCCCAAGGGAACGATGGAGCCAGCCCGGACGAAAATCGGAATGGTATCGATAGGGGCGTTGACCGTGATTGTCTGGCCACCTTCGAATTGCTCATTCGTCCAGTAGCTGTACCATTTGGCGCCTGCCGGCAGATAAACCGAACGGCTGGTCGTGCCTTGATCCGTTACCGGCGCGACCAGGAAGGCCGGCCCGAACATGTACTCGTCCCCAATCGCCGAGACATTTGGATCGTTTGGAAAATCCATGAAGAGCGCGCGCATGTAAGGTGCGCCTGTTTCGTAGGACCGATACGCGAGCGAGTAGGTATAAGGCAGAAGCTGATAACGGAGTTTCAGATATTTCGCAAGGATAGGTTCAGCCTGTTTTCCGTAGGTCCAGACCTCGTTGAATCTTCGCGTGCCATGGGTACGAAAGATGGGCTGGAAAACGCCATACTGAAACCAGCGCACATACAGTTCGGGATAGTCGTCGTAGCCGCCCACGTTGTCCCGCGCGTCGGAGGGATCGATGAGCGGCGCGTGAAGCGGGTGATGTTCCGAAGGCAACTCAAGAAACCCGCCAACATCGTTGCACCAATACGGCATTCCCGAAGCCGTGAAGTTGAGCCCTGCCGGCACTTGGCGTTTCAGGGCGTCCCAAGTGGGAGAAATGTCAGATGACCAAAAGACGGTGCCATTGCGTTGAGCGCCGAGATATGCTGCGCGGGCAAGGATCATTACGCGATTGACCGACTCCCTGCGGGAACCTTCATAGACAGACGCTGTGTGAAAGAGGGGATAAACGTTGTAATAGCGTTGGCCGGGGCCGATGGAAAAGTAGCTGTTGTCCGGCGGAATGTCGGGTTCCGTTTCGTCGAGCCAGATCGCATCGAAACCTTTGTTGATGAAGTTGTCTCGGACGATCTCCCAAAACCACTTCGCCGCATCTGGATTGGTGGTGTCGATGTCCGAACCTACTCGATCTATATGCTTGCCGTTAGTCGGTGTCCCGTCCGCGTCGTGCTCGAACCAGCCGTTCTTTAGAAGCATGGCGTGGTATCGCGATCCCACCGCAAAGCGGGGCCAGATACTGATCATCGATTTGAACCCCATGTCGTGAAGCTGGCGGTTCATTGCCTCAGGATCTGGCCATTTCTCCGGATCCATGTCCATTTGGCCCATTTTGGTGTAATAGAGGAAATCGACAACGATCATGTCCGCTGGAAGATGCCGGTCGCGATAACCTTTCGCCACCGAAAGGATCTCGTCCTGCGAGTCATAGCGCTGCTTACTTTGTATAAATCCGTAGGCTGCTTTGGGCAGCATTGGGGTGGGGCCCGTTAGTGTGCGATAGCCGGAATAAATCTCGTCTGTGCTGTCGCCAGCAATCACAAAAAAGGAGACCCGGTCGCCGACTTGGGACGTCCACTTTGTCTGCTCATTGAAGGCCGCTTCGATGGTCGTCTTCGAAGGGTTGTCCCACACCAGGCCATAGCCCCGGCTGGAAACCATGAACGGAACACAAACGCTCTCCCCGCCAGGCGCGCCGTACGCGTGCCAGCAGTTGATGGCGTGATCCCGGAGATCTAAGAATCCTTCCTGATTCTGACCAAGTCCATAGTAGTGCTCGCCGGGCGGGGATGCGAAAGTCGCCCCAACAGGAGAATAGGGCTCCTCGATGGGACGTTCGTTGTTGGGTTTGTCTGAACTGCCCGCGTCCTTATTCGGTTCCGATATCCACCAGCCAAGCAGATCCACCAGCACTTTTCCTTCAGGCGTGGTGACTGTAATGCGTGTCCGCGGATCATTCGATAGGTCGAAGAACTTTCCCAGCTGCAGGTCATTTGCGGTAAAGTGCGGAGCCTGGGAGGCGGAAACAGAAACGACAAGGCGATCGGATTTGTATACGTCGCCGCCGCTCTCGCTGTCGTGGCTCCAGCCTGATGGCGTGGGATTGGCGACGATGCCGTATCCAGGGGAAGCGACCACTTGGTCTTTCGATTTGCCGATGGTGACGCGAACTATGTTGGGGGCGTAGGGCTCCAGAGCAATTGTGCTGCCGCCGCGTTCCAAAACAATGGGGATTTGCTGAGCAGTTGCGTTCAAGGAGCCCAGCAAAGCGGAGACAGAAACCAACGCAAAAATCCCCTGACGCTTGAACGATGTCATCTCAGTGTCTCCAGACATCAACGCGGCCCCCGGCAATTGATGCGAGTTCGAGTCACTATTTAAACGTCAGAGCACGTGATGGATAAGTGTCGCACGGTATCTTACGGTATGGAAAGCCATAAATGGCATGTAATCATCGTCTTGCCTTGAGCGGGACGAACTTGCCGGCGCAATTCGACCAGCGAAGCGTTGACGCTTGCGGTCCGAGCGCGCCCGTACGTAAGTGCCTGAGCCACAAAATGAAAGCTGTATTAGACAGCACCAGCACCAGCGCTCAGCTCACGAAGACCTTGCGTGACCGACGCGTCCTCACCTATACTCGGCATTCAGGTATCATTCCTGCTCTTCCCAACGTATCTCCTCACAGCGTGGCGCTCCACAAGCCGCACTGATTGAAGGGATTGCGAAAGAGGAGCCAGTTCACTTTGCGGTTGCTGCTACTGGCTTTGGTTTCAATGCTTTGAATCAGGCTTGAATTATCTATGATGGGTTCTCCCGGACATGTTACGGCTCGTGCGGACGATCGACTCGCATTGTCGGAGACGTCCGGTCGAAAGAAAGTAGTTCTCGATGAGCTGGAGAAAATCCTCAACAGCCATCCATTTCGCAGCAGCAGCCGCAGCAAACAATTCCTCTCATATGTAGTTCTGAAGAGCCTGGATGGGCACACCGAAGAACTGAAAGAGCGAACCATAGGGGCCGAGGTCTTTAAACGAGACGCCGACTATTCAACAGGCGATGACCCGGTAGTCCGCGTCCAGGCTGGCGAAGTAAGAAGGAGGCTGGAGCAATATTATTACTCCGCCTCGGCCGATACCCCTGTCCATATCGAAATACCGTTGGGCTCCTATGTGCCGGAATTCCGCTGGATCGAGGCAGAACCGGCTCTTGAGAGTCCTCTTGTCCAACCTGGGGAACTCTCCCCTGCAAAGGCGCCTTTAGAGGTAGAACCCTCCCCCGAGCGAAATGCGCTGAAAAGGTTCCGGCCACGCATTTGGATAGCGGCCGCTTGCCTTCTTTGCCTGGTGTTGGCCGGAGTGATGGTTGCACGCGGAATTCACAAACAAGCGCAACCGCAATCCGCAATCGATAAGTTCTGGTCCCCTGCCTTCAACTCCTCGCAGCCGGTGCTGATATGCCTGGCGATGCCGATAGCCTACCGGCCGTCGTTGGAGCTATATAACAAGTATGCGAAAACTCATCCAGGAACTTTTCAGACCGAGGTGGATCGAGAGAATGATGTCCTTCCACTGGATCCAAACGAGAAAATCTCATGGAAAGATATGGAGATTCTTCCCGGCTACGGCGTTGCGAGCGGAGACGTGGATGTGGCAGTCCGTGTTGCTACTCTCTTAACCCGAAGTGGCAAAGCGAACCAAGTGCGAATTGGCAAGACTTACTCGTTCGAAGACCTTCGCAACTCGCCTACGGTGGTGGCAGGCGCATTTAATAATCGTTGGACAATGCAGATGACATCCAACCTTCATTTTGTCCCGGTGTATACGGTAGGAATCAAGGAGATTCCCACTGGGCGGTTATGGAATTCCGAGATAGGGCCAAAAGGCTATATAACGGATTACGGAATTGTGACCAGGTTAATTGATTCGAAAACCGGCCAGTTCTTTGTTGCGCTGGCAGGCCTGGGGACAGCGGGCACCCAGACTGCGGGCGAATTTGTTACAACACCGAAATATTTAGAGGAAGGACTGCGCACAGCTCCGCCCGACTGGAACCAGAAGAATATGCAGATCGTTGTGCAGACCACAGTAACGGATTCTATTCCCGGCCCTCCACACGTCGTCGCCACGTACTTTTGGTAAGTGCCGGCGTAGTCAGGTTATTTGGACTTGCAGTGGCTTATCGATGTCGACTTTGAACGCCCGGGAAAACTGCAGCACGATGCCACCATCCTTGGGCGTGGCGCTATGTTCGATCTCTTCTTCCGCACTGGTCACTTTCAACTTGCCTTGAGAAGAATAGCCGAACGGAACGATCATCAACTCCTTGAGTACGATGGCGCCGGCCGCGATGGTGAACGTTAGGCCCTTCGAATTCAGTTCAAAGTTGCCCCACCCGCCAGGAGCCGACCAGAAGCATCGGAAGTCAGAAGCATTGATTTTTGGCGCGAGATCCATGCGCTGTGCCCGTGCGTCGTAGCGGAATCCTGAAAGCATCGGAATCGCGGCCCAGCTCGCCATGGCGCGAGCATAGTGCCGCCCGGCCTCTGCTTCATTGTAAGGATTCGCCATTTCGCCATCGTACCGGCGGCGAATGTTCCGGATGCATTCGACCCCCTCGCTGACCATCCCGTAAGTGAGCATCAAGACCGCGGCTGAGTACTCGAAGCCCGTCATAACCTCAGCGTAGTAGGGCATGGGCACCTCGGGCCGGGCGCCATTTGTGTAATCGCAGATCACCAGAGCAGCTTCGTCGTTCAGAGCAAACACGCGTTGAACCGATGCGTGGTGGATGAGGCTTCGCTTGTAGTTATAGCGGTAGATCGAGTCTAGAGTCTTACGGATGTGAACTGGGTCCAGCAGATCGCCAAGGCCCGCGACACTGGCCATATACTGTCCGACTAACTGATCCACAAGACAGCCGTCGCCAATCTGAAATTCCGGATGCATTGTGTCTTTGGCGCCCACGCCGATGCGCAGGCCGGTGGCGATCTTGTCGGCAGGAATGCCTCGGATCTTCTGAATGTAGTACTCTCCGTTAAAGAGATTGACGTCGATCCAACGGCTTCCCATCTGAAACATCTCTTTGCAACTGTCTGCCAGTTCCCGATCGCCCATGGCTCGAGCCATTTGCTCCATGGCCCGCAAAGCGGCGAGATACCAGGTGCTGCACATCGGATTGGGGCCATAGAGCTCGATATCGTAGGTATTGTGCTGGACACCATCCATCACGCCGGATTTACGCTCGTCCCAGCCGCCGGGCCGCCACGCATAAGCAAGAGCGCGCTTGGCCGCGGGCCACTGGCGTCGTAGCCATTCGTCGTCACCCAACGAAATCCAATCGAAACAGAGCTTCACGATCTGCCCCATCTGACCATCTGCCGCAGCCGCCCCCCAGTTTTTGCTGCCCGAGGGAATGTAGTGACGAAAGTCCATGTGCCCGTCGGCATCGGTGGCAGAGCCAAAACTGGTCTCCCGCATGGAGCGGGCTAAAGCGGGAAACAAGCATTGAGTCGCCACCTCGTAGTTCCAAACATGCGTGCATGTGCCGAAACCGGAACCTCGCCTGTCATCGCACCCTTCGAATCCCTGGAAACTACCGTCGGCTATGCGAAAACTCGTATTTGAAACCAAGGTGCTCAGATTTGCGGTCGCGGCGTCCTTCACCTCACCTGGAAGCGTGGAATGTTTGAGTATCTCCACGAATGCGCGGGTTCTCTTCTCCAGATCGTTGCAGTGATTTGAAACGTATTCGGCCACGGCCCACGCGTCATGGAAGCGAGTGCAATAGTAATTCCCCAGCAGCGATTGCTCCGTTCCTGGCAGCGCATCCCACCCGCATCGCTCGTGTGTACGGTTGGGGAAATGCCAGGCCAGCAGAAAGCGGAACGAACGGGTCGCGCCTCCGGGAATCGTCTGACGGATTGAGACCGAGCCAACAGGCGACGACGGCTCTCGAGTAACCCCCAGGTGTCCCGTCTTCGCGAATTGTTCAAACCAGAAATGCTGTGGCCCGACACGCCAGATGGTTCCACCGCGCCATGTCTCCAGCACTTCAGTCGAACTTTCTGTAGAAGGCAATGCGGCGAGCACAAAGGAACCTTGCATGAGATCGTCGGCTGGCAGCGAAGGATCGGTCATATAGAGGCCGCTCATGTTTTTCGCAGCACGCGGTTCGTTTCTGCGGCTGATGGAACTGCCCACCGGGTTGGCAATTGACCAGGCAACAGCAACGTTCACCTGTGCAGAGCCGGGGTTGTGAATCTCATAGTCGAGCACCGCACACGG
Organism: uncultured Acidobacteriaceae bacterium; assembly: GCA_963725975.1. Taxonomy (GTDB): domain Bacteria; phylum Acidobacteriota; class Terriglobia; order Terriglobales; family Acidobacteriaceae; genus Telmatobacter. Next base: position 529,207 of record CAVSBA010000008.1, read on the forward strand.
CAGACCCGAGGCATCGGCACCGAGAGGCTCAAAAGGAGAAAATGCTTCGAGCGCAACCTTCACCGGACACTCACGATCTTCAAACTCGATGCGGGAAATGGGAAACGACCCCAGAAACCTGGCCTCGGCCAATCGCGGCAAGCCGGGAGCGTTTGCAGAACCCAGGCCATCCATCTGGCGATCGTAAGGCGGCAGGAGACGCCGCTCGAGGACAACGGTGTAGGCCGGCCCATTGGCGGATTCTACCCACAGGCTTGGAAAGGCATACTCCAGAGAATTGCCAATGTCAGGACGGTTGAAGATCTCCCAATCCTGCAGGTTGCCACGGCCCCCGAGGCCGATGCCACCAGTGCCGATACCACCCAGCGGGCAGGAGATACGGGCAAGGTGACGGCCCGTGTACACCCGGGGAAATCCAATCTCCTCCGAAGGCGCCGGAGGACTAGAGGATTCGATTGCGGCTTTCGCTCGCGCAGATTTCTCGCGGCTCGTCTCAGCGTTTACGGCGGGTGGGTAGACTCCAGCGAACGAGGCCGCTGCTGCCGCCTTCACAAAATCCCGCCGCGACGTACTATTTTTCAATAGAATTCCTCTTTGTCTATCGATGTACGCTTGGGAGCAGTCCTTAGCAAGTAATGCACAGTGTCTTACAGTGGTTCGATCCTCAAATCATTTCAATTTGCGTCTTTGATTGAGCGAAAGAATATAAAAGCAGTTGAGGAGCGGCGGACAAAGCGCCCCCGGTCCGCAATGTGCCTCTGCCGGCGATCCACAGCGTTCAATCCATCGTTTCGCCGGCGGGCTACAGCGCTTTCGCAGTCACTGTATCCAGAAACCGATTAAGCCAAGTGGCTCAAGAAAGAGCCACCCTGTTCAGAAGTCCAAAACGGCTACATCTACCGCGAAACCGGTCTAGTTAGTTGGTGCAATCGAAATTGTTCGCACAGGTGACGGAGTAACCCTACTAAGATCGGCATACTTATGCGCCAATTCCGTCTCGCCGAGACGGCTGTAGATTTGCTCCAGCAACACATAGACCTGCAAATCGGCGATAATACCTTGCGGATCGGCGATGCTTGCCGCCTTTTCCGCGTCTGCTCGGGCCTGCGGCAGATTATTGAGCCGTATATCGAGCCGAGCGCGCTCGTACCACGCCGCTCTCGCTTCTGGCGTCAACACGACCGCCTGATCCAATTGCTCTTTGCTGGCTGAAAGCTGATTGAGCTTCATCAAAAATCGGCCGTAGTTATACGGGAGGTAAGCGTCGTAGTACGCTCCCGGCCGATTCTCCGCAAAACCTCGCTTGTAGGCGTGCATTGCACCATCGATTTCGCCCAGCGGCTCTAGATCGAGGGCAAGATAGTCCCAGGCGCGCGCATCGGTAGGATTAATCTCCGTTGCTTCGGTAAAATACTGGACGGCGAGCCGGTGGTGCTTGGCACGATCGTGCATGCCACCCAATTGGAATCTCGCCTCGGCGTCATCCGGGCTCAAACTGACGGCTTGCTCCAGCAGTTTAATCCCCTCCTGCGAGTTACCTTTCATGTCCAGAATTTGTCCCTCTACTGCCATTGCCACCGGATCGTTGGGATTGCAATCCATAGCTAGACTGGCTGAAGCGTCAGCTCGCTGGTACTGTCCCTGGGCAATCAGGAGCCGCGCAAAATAAGCCCATCCTTGAGCCTCCTTTGGACTCAGGATGGTGTAGCGCACAAATGTCTTGTCCGCGTCACTGTCATCTCTTGCTGCTTGAACGCGAGCCCGGTCAAGCACGAGAAGCGCGCAAGCCGGATGCGCCGCCTCCAGCGGACGCAACGTCTTTTCCGCACCCATGGTGTCGCCGTGGGACAACTGCTTCGATATGGAACTGAGTTGAACTTCGATTATGGTGCATGGGTCCGCGTGGGCCACCCAGGGATTGAATGCCACGGCAACGAGGAAAATGAGAAGCAATTTCATGCGTTATTCCTCGGTGATCTTCAACATTTGATCCGCTTTCACATTGTGCAGGGTTTGAACTTTTCCCGACGGCCAGAGCAGCTCAATCTCCTTGATCCTGGAGTCCTTGCCTAAACCGAAGTGCACCCGCCGGTCGTTCGAACTCGCATAACTGCCGGCGGTAGTGACGTGATTGTGCTGAATCAAACCGGACTCACTTACAATCTTTATTCGGGTGCCAATTCCGTCGCGATTGCTCTTTGTGCCGATGGTTTGAATCGAGATCCAATGATTGTGCGCTTGTGATGTGTTGTAAAGCAATTCCGGGGAGCCGCCGATTACTGACACCACAACGTCAACCAAGCCGTCATTGTTGAGATCGCCGAATGCAGCCCCTCGATGAGCCGCACGTGCTCGCATATCGGGTCCCGCTTCGCCGCTCACGTCCTGGAAGGTGCCGTTATGCAGATGGCGAAACACCGCGTTCGCTTGCAGATATTCCTGCTCGGTTTCAGGATCGGGTACCCGGTTGACTTGGGAGTTAGCAGTAAACAAGTCCTTATAGCCATCGTTGTCGAAGTCATAAATGCCTGCGCCCCACCCACTCATCCGCATACTCTGCAATCCGATTCCCGCCTGAAAATCATCCGAAGTAAAGAAACCATTGCCTTCGTTACGAAGGAGGGGAAACGTCTCGGCACGAAGCGCGGTCACGAAAAGCCCAGGGAGGCCGTCATTGTTCCAATCCCTGAAATCAACGCCCATATTTGAGATCGATAAGCCATCGTCGTTAAATGCGACAAAGGACTCTAGGCCCACCTCATCGAATCCACGCCCGGCCCCTCGATTTCTGAATAGGAAGTTCGCCATCTTGTCGTTGGCGACGAAGATATCCATCCATCCATCATTGTTGTAGTCTGCTATTGCCATTCCCATCCCCTTGCCGCTGTGCTCAGAGATTCCCATGGGGCCTGAAACGTCGGTGAACGTGCCATCGCCATTGTTGTGATAGAGGAAACTTGGCTGTGCGCCGTAGAGGTTGGGATGACAAGACAAACGCTTCCCTTCCGGACCGCAGACCTTGTTGTTTTCCGGCGTCCAGTCGAGATAGCTGTTTACGAATAGGTCGAGGCGCCCGTCGTTGTCGTAGTCGATCCAAGCCGCAGCGACAGACCAGAGCTTTTTGCCGGCAGCAGTAATTGCACCCACTCCCGCACGTTCTGTTACATCGGTGAATGTGCCGTCGCCATTGTTATGGTAGAGAAAATTGCGATTGACGCCCGTGACGTAAAGGTCCGTCCAACCGTCATTGTTGTAATCCGCGGCGGCAACGCCCATGCTATAACCTTCACCGCGAACACCGGCGCTTTCCGTAACATCGGTGAAAGTTCCATCGTGGTTATTATGGTAGAGGCGGTTATAGAATTGCGGACCGTTTTTGGTGAGACCCGGGATGGAGGCGCCGTTGGTGAAGAAAATGTCAAGGTATCCATCATTATCGTAGTCGAATAGCGCGACTCCGCCGAGAACGCTGTCAATCACCGGCTTGTCTTCCGTAGGACAATTATCCAGAACGAACTGAATGCCCGAGGCCTTTTGGCGATTGATGAATTGAATCTCGGACGCGTCTTCCGCTGTCAAGCGAGGGGACATCCGCGTGGCGCACAATCCAGCCAGAAGCAGGCGCCTGGATGCGATTTTCAAGAAAGATCTGCGCGTACAGCTTTTCAAGGGAAGTCAGCGTCCTCTCAACGTTCCAGCGCGATAGCGCGCACCCTCGACAGGTTTGGCCGGAAGAGGATCAACATTTGGCGTTTCTCGGCATCCATACCCTATCAAAACGAAATTGAGACGGCAAGTATTTTGGAGCGCCCGGCGAATTTTGTAACAGTGGAACTGAGACGACCTGGTATGGGAGGAGCCTGGAAAGGCCAAAGGGAAGAAGTATTCACCGGCGCAGGTTGCAGGCCCGCCTCGGCAGATTGAAGTGGCAGTGGCGAACAGAAACACGACGCCAACAGCTTGCTGCGAAAGCGGAATCACCGAGCAAATCTATTTCCGATGGCGAAAGGAGTGCGGTGGCCTGCAGGTTGACTGCGCTCGCCGGCTCAAGGACCTTGAACTACAGAATGCGAAGCTGAAGCGTCTCGTACATGAGCTGACCCTCGACAAGCTGGTATTGAAGGATATCGCCTCGGGAAACTTTTAAGCCCGGAACGACGGCGTAGTGCGGTATCCCATGCGCTCGAAGCGTATGGGATGAGTGAGCGAAGAGCGCGCCAGTTGGTGAATCAGCCACGCGGCGCCCAGCGCTATCAGCCAACACAGCGGAACGACGAAGACGCGCTGACCCGGGCCATCATCGCACTGGCCAGTCAATATGGGCGTTACGCATATCGCCGCATCACGGCGCAGCTGCAGCGAATTGGATGGCATGTAGGCAAGGACTGGATCGAGCGCATCTGGGGTCGCGAAAGGCTGAAGGGTCCGCAGAAGCAGAAGGCAAGAGGCAGGTTGTGGTTTAACGACGGCTCGTGCGCACGTCTGCGGCCGGAGCGGCAGAATCACGTCTGGTCCGATGACTTTATGGGCGCCTTCACGCACGATGGAAGAACGGTGCGCTTTCTGAACCTGATTGACGAGTACACGCGGGAGTGCCTGGCAATCCATGTAGGCCGCGGGATCAACAGCAACCAGGTCATCGAGGTGCTGGCCGACGCGATGATCGCGCATGGTATCCCGGAATACATTCGGTCAGACAACGGGCCAGAGTTTGTCGCCAAGCAACTGCGCAAGTGGCTGGCAAAAACGGGGGTCAAGACTCTCTACATCGAGCCCGGCTCTCCATGGGAGAACGGCTATTGCGAAAGCTTCAACTCCAAAATGCGCGACGAATTTCTGAACGGCGAAATCTTCTATTCAATTAAAAAGGCGCGGGTGCTGACGGAACGCTGGCGCGTCTACTACAACACCGAGAGACCACACTCTTCGCTGGGCTACAGACCCCCAGCGCCAGCAGCGTGGCAGACCGGAGCTTCCCAGTGGAGTGGGACATTGGAAATCAAAGAACGCTTCCCACTTTCCCACTCCGCCTACTACTGCGACGGGCAGACATCTACCTCTCCCGCTGCGCTACACTAACAATCTCGCTGGTACAAATTACCGGGCAGACCAGGACTTTCCTCTGCTGGAAGCAACATTGTCCACCTCCTGATCTGCGAGACCCTCGTACGTTCAAAGAAGGCGACATAATATTCAAGCTCGGCTTTCCGTTCGCCCACGGTAGAGTCTTAAATCTGCGTTGAATGCAGCTTCTCGTTTAGCTCTGCGTTTTCATCGAATGTCATTTCCAAAGATGGATCGGGCGGCGTGTCCATCGTGAATCTCCAGTGAACGAACACCATGTATACCGCCCACGTAACCAGCACGCCTAATAGCAAGCTGCAAATAACCCATCCCGCATAGCCGCTACCTCGCCGTTGAGCAGCTTTGCCGATAAGAACGCCGACGTAGTACCGGACGCCGACTAAAAGCAAGAACAGTACAATGGCAAGGATGTCGCCAGAATCGACGCTCTTAAGATGCCCAACCATGCCATCGCTGGACCCATAATGGCGGCAGCGCCCACCAGGAAGAGTACCTTCTTTGCGCCGTATTGCATATCTTCGCCCCTTCATGCGCATTGTTCGGGACACCGAACAGATAGACTAACAATACCGGCAACGATGTGGGAATGGCAATCTCTTTTCCCGTTCGCCTCGGTCGCCGGATCAGCGGTCTAAGGGAAAAGCGTGGCCTGTCTCAGACCCAATTGGCGGACACGGCAGGCATCGGTAGGGCGCACTTGAGCCAGATCGAAAATGGGGCCGTCGCCGCCCGGATCGACACTTTATACGCCATTGCCCAGGCGCTCGAAATGAAGCTGGAAGAGATGCTGAAGGGGTTTTGAGCGGGATCGGTGGTTCGTTCGGTTTTCGCGCTTGCATCTGATGTGCGTTACACTGTAGCGACCGAATGAAGGCAGAATAATCTGTATGCAGAATTCGTTATTCGTACTTGATCCTCAGAAGAAGAGCCTCGCGCTACTCGAACAGGCAACGATGACAACCGAAGGATTCCATGAGCCAAGAGATTTGGAAACTTGGCTTTCGAGTCTTGGGCCGGACACGCAAATGCTTGGGCGCAAGATTCTCTGGGTTAGCCGCCAGGATCGGACCACGGACGATCAGCGGTCGGACCTGATAGGAATCGCGGATGATGGCGACCTTGTGGTAGCAGAGCTGAAAAGGACAGCTCGCAGATTATGCGATTATGCAAGCTCTTTCCTACGCGGCTGTATACGCCTCCAAGACACCTGACGAATTCGCTGCGATGTTCCTGAATCACAGCTCGAAGGTCAGCGAAAACAGATCGCTTATCCAAACCGTTGGTACTCTGGAAGAGGCCCAGTCAAAAATCAGTGATCTGATCGGAAGTCAAAGTGACGAGCCGACGCCAGTCAACGGCGCTCAGACTGTTCTCTTAATTGCGGAGGACTTCGCTCCTTCAGCATTGAAAACCTGCGATTATTTGAACCAAGCTCTCACGCCGGGCGGATTGCTTATCATCGAGTGCTGGCGGTACCGCCTCTATAAGGATGCTGGGAAATATCTTTTCGCAATGGAGAAGGTGCTGCCCGTCCTGGAGCTATCGGAGGAGATTGAATCGAGCCGGGAAAGAGCGAGAGAAGGCAAATGGCTCAGAGACCCGATCCGGCAGGGCTTTATCGGCAGTCTCAAAGATTACCTGAATACGCTGGACGGGATTACGGCCACTCGAAATCGAGGCCAATCCTACGAGTTTGAGGTTCGGCTAATCGGCTGGCCAGAAGGTAGTTCAGTGACAGTCTATGCGCACAACGAAGGCCCGCCACGACTGATCCTTTCTGACCCGTCGGGAGTGCCCCAGCTTTGCCTCAGAATACTAAGGTTTCCCAGCATTGGAACGGTGCGAGCACCATAGAGCTTGTGAACATAGGCGCAAAGAGCCTTTCATTTTCAAAAGAAATCGGCAACTCAGTTGCAGACATTCTAAGGTCGCTCGCATTCGTACTTCCCCGTCCAAATGAGCCTCTCGCCCAATCGAATCCCACGGCAACGTAGGTTTGATCGGATTTGTTCTGAGTCTGCCTCCTGAAGGTTTTCGCGGACGATTTACGTCTGTCGCCACACCAATGCGAGTTCGCCAAGAGCTTCCAGCACAGGCTGCCCCCGCAGCGCGACGCCGTTTCCCTCATAGGAGCATCGGCAGAGCGTACCGTCTGCGCGAACGTGCGCGTAGTCATGCCATTCGCACACCAGTGGAAACGGCCCGCTAAGATGAAGAACCGCTTGGGCAGTCACTCGCAAAGGAATCTGTTCGCATCGGTCGCCAATCCACCGATCCAACCTTTGCCATTCTGCCTCGGTGAGGGTAAACTCACCACCGCTCGTTTCGGGCAGTAGCAGCCAATCGACGGCCCCAAGGTCGCGAACGGTCCCTGCCAATTCGTCCAGCATCGGCAGCGTCATGGTGTTCACGACGGTATTTATTCCGAGCGGAATGCGCTGTGTTACTCGCGACAGCTTCCTTAGCAGATCAGTCAATGGTCGTCCCCGAAGGGCCGAATAGATCGGTTCTGGCCCGTCAATCGATACGCCAATGATGGAGACGTGCCCCGTCAGTTCGTCCAGGAGTCGATCCGCAAGATGGTGGCCATGTGTGGTCAGCGAGATGCCAAGGTCTGTCTCAATCCAGACCCGGCGGCACAGATTCCCGAGTCCGGGATAGAGAGCAGGCTCTCCTCCGCCAAAGGCGACCTCAAGCGTGCCGAGCGCCGGAAATTGTTGGCATAGGCCGAAAACAAAACCGGGATCAAGCCTATGCGGACTCTTCGGTGCGTAGCAAAACGGGCATCTCAGATCGCAAGGATTCAACAACGCGATGCTAACCAATTCAGGTCCGACATCGCATAGCTCAGATTCAACTGGCGCTTCGTCCAGCAGGATGTGGATCCCACTTGATCGCTCATAGAAGTGATGCCCCCGTTGCTCCCGACGCAACTTCACGGTCCGGTCCTGCCGCTTACGGTGATCGGTTCGGCTTCTTTCAGTAGCATTAGCTTGATAATCCCGCCGATCTCGTTCGAGCGAATTCCGGACACTGAAACGGTCGTCCCTTCACGCTTGACATCGCAGCCGTTATCGAGACCTCCCATCATATCCGCCGAATTCGGACCCAGATACTCTATCCCGCCGATGCGGCCCTACCACGCGTCCAGAAATTCGCGAATTTCGCTATATCGCTCCTCCCACAGCGCATTCACGAAGTCTTCGACGACCTCCCGCGCGAATTCCGCGTCCGCAGCATTCTTAAAATTCCCAACCACCGCCAGATGGGCTGAATGTCCCGATCCATAGCTTCGCCAGATTCTCATCCCTTCGCTCCTTCGGGTAGCACTGATCTCTCAGTATGCTCCTGCCCCTCGTTTCGTCGCTAGGTGTTAAGGCCGTACCCGGGCACATCCCGGGGGCCGGACAACTAAAGCCGGTACCTGACCGATGGCGCACGCCGTATTCCCCCCTTCTTTCTATGAACACAAGCCTAAGGACGTAGATGAGATCCCCCAGAAGTTCCACGGCGCACTGATCCGATGCGCATAGCAAGCGGCAATTCATAACATCCTCCGCGAACTGGGCGGCCCGCGGTCGAACTCCGGAACCGGCAGTGAAAAAACCGCGGCCGGATGCCGATAGTAGGTTGAATAAAATTCCCGGCCGGAAGAAGACTCGGTTCCAAGCGCCGGGCTACGTCTGCCGTGCTCATCCCGCAGAGGAAGAACGGAACATGTTTTCGATCATTGGTATCCTTTTGGTGTTTGCCGCGGTCTTGTGCGGGTTCCTCATGGAAAAGGGACCGATCCTTGTCCTGCTGCAACCATCGGAGCTCCTCATTATCGGCGGAGCGTCGCTGGGTACCTTGATTGCTGCAAACCCCTTGCACGTACTGAAGAAGATTGCGACCAGCATGGTGGGGGTGGTCAAGGGCTCAAGATATTCGAAGGAACGCTACCTGGAATCGCTGAAAATGATGCTGCTGCTTTTCAACAAGGCCCGCAGAGGTGGCCTTATCGAGCTTGAATCGGATATTGAAGAACCCGAGAAGAGTCCGGTGCTGTCAAAATTCCCTGACTTCCTTAGCCACCATCACGCCCGTAATTTTGTTTGCGACACCATGCGCATGGCCATCACCGGGGGAGCTACCCCGTTCGATCTCGACCAGATGATGGAACTGGATATGGAAGTTCATCACGCCTCTGCCAGCCAGCCGGCATTCGCCCTTGCCACCATGGCGGACGCGCTACCCGGCATGGGCATTGTGGCTGCGGTGCTGGGCGTCGTGATCACCATGAGTGCTCTGGGCGGGCCTCCCGAGGAAATTGGGCGCAAAGTGGCCGCGGCTTTGGTGGGAACCTTCCTGGGCATTCTGCTTTGCTATGGAGTGGTGGGCCCCTTGGCAGCCGCGCTCACCAAGTTGATCGACGACGAGCAGGCCTATTACCACGTTCTGCGAGTGGTCATGCTTTCGTATTTAAAGGGCATGGCGCCCATGTTGGCGGTTGAAATTGGAAGGCGGGCCGTTCCTGAACATGTTCGGCCTTCCTTTGAAGAACTGGACAAAGCTTGCCGCCAGAAGGAACCTGTGGCACAGTCCAGCGCGGCATAGCGAAACCGGAAGGACAGTTCTCATGCAAGCTCCCCATCCAATCGTGATCGTCAAAAAAAAGGTCCACCAGGGGGCTCACCACAGTGGTTCGTGGAAGGTGGCCTACGCCGATTTCGTAACCGCCATGATGGCGCTCTTTATCGTGCTCTGGCTCATGAATGCCAGCAAGCAGGTGCAGGAGGCGGTGGGGGGATATTTCAAGGATCCGCGGGGCACTTCCAAGCGGGTTGGCACCAATCGTGTTGGAAGCGACCTTTATGTGCCCGTCCGCGCGCAGGATATGACGCAACTGAAGGAGGATCTACTTCAGTCCATTCACCATCTCGATCCGCATGAAAAATGGAGGAATCAGATTGAAATCACCATCACCGCTGAAGGCTTACGCATTGAATTGATGGAATCGGCGCAAGGCACATTCTTCAAGCGGGGAAGCGCGGAACCAACCGCGGCCTTGCGTAATCTGCTGCGGGCGCTTTCGATTGAACTCGGCAAGCTGCCCAACAATATATCCATTGAGGGACATACAGACTCGGTGGTCTATGTTGTCCGGCGCGGATACGACAACTGGGACCTTTCCACAGATCGGGCCAATGAAGCCCGGCGACTCATGGTGACGCAAGGCGTAAGGACGGAGCAGATTGCCCAGGTAAGAGGTTTTGCCGACAGAGAGCCACGCCAAGGCCTGAAACCCCAGGATCCGTTGAACCGCAGGATCTCGATCATTGTGCAATATCTGGTGGCCGACGCTTCGGAGATGCCGCTTCCCAGTAGCGTTACCAGTCAGAATGCAAGCCCGCCTTCAGGTGAGCCTCGACCTACGGCACCAGCACGGGGCCAGCCCGGCCGATAATGTTCGCCGTTAACGCCACCAGGCGTTCCAGCGCCTTTTGCTCCCGCTCCGAATCGAAGAGGAATTTCACTCCATCACTCGCGCTTCCGCTGCGTGCGATGCAGGCACGCACCTCCAGGCAGGAGTCGCCGTGACCGATACGCAGGGTGCCGCAGCGGTTATGGGCAACCGGCTGGCAGAATTCCACCGTCATGCCCTCTCGGCTGATTTCCTTGCAGCGCCCGGAGACGCTCTCATCCTTCAGGATCAGGAGCACGGGCAGATCGACCTGGTATCGGGGATTTCGATAGTGGAATTTCTGCATAGACCTGGCTCGCGCCAACCGCAGTAATCAGCATAAAGGACACGGCGCTTTGGAGCCAATCCCTCAAATTATGTAGTAAGCACCCTGTTTTCAACAGAAAAAACCAAAAGAAACTACCATGAATTCCGGTATTAACGGTATGCTTGTCGGTAAATCACGCTTTTAAAAAGGCTTTCCTCCATGAATGCAAGTTCTTGGTCGGTCGATTTCTTGCCCCAGTCCGCAATGCCGGGGAGCTCTCTGACTGCATTTCGCCCGTCCGAGGGTACCGGGGTGTTCTGCAGCCCCGGCAGACGCCGCGTACTTCTGGTTGAGGACGACGTGGATTTGGCTAGTTTTCTAGCTACCGAATTCGGGGAACAGCAATTCACCGTGGATATAACTTGCAATCCGGAACAGGCAATCGAAGCCCTGCAGGGCAAGGTCTGGTACGACCTGTTGGTCCTGGACCTGAGTCTGCCCCAAATGGATGGGATTGGGCTCATTTATCGCTTGCGGCCGATACTGCCCCGACTGCCCATGCTTGTACTTACGGCGCGCAACTCTGTCGAAGAGAAGGTGCATGCATTTGAGGCCGGCGCCGACGACTGTTTGGCCAAGCCCCTTGCCCTCTCAGAACTCCTTGCCAGGGTTCGCGCCTTGATGCGCCGAAATTCGGGCATCGTCCCCAATTGTTCGCGAGTCGGCGACCTCGTATTGCATCGCGAAGAAAGGCGAGTGGAGCGGAATGGCCGAAGAATTGACCTCACCCCTCGCGAATTTTCCATCCTCGACGTCATGATGCGCAATGCAGGACGCCCGGTGTCGCGGGCAACTCTGCTCAATGAAGTTTGGAACATGTCGGGTCAGCCATCTACCAATATTGTTGACGTCTACATGAAGTACGTCCGGGACAAAGTTGATCTTCCGGGTGAACGCTGTCTTACCCACACCGTCCGAGGCTTCGGATATGAGCTTCGCGAGGCGTAGCATCGCCGCTGCGTACGAACCGGTTCGCTTTCATCAGATCCGGCGACTCGGCGGGGATCACTCCCAGAGCCTGTGTGCTTGCCCAAACGGCGCCTTTTCTCCGTTTGTAGATCGCTCCACCGGAATTGCCGGAATGCGATGTGAACAAAGGTGATCAGGCCGAGATAGGTCTGACTCCGAAGCTTGTACCAATCTTGATCTGCAAGAGTGATATGAACCTTTTGTCCGCTGCGGAATACAACGGTGACGATGAGGATTTGAGGTTCAGCGTTCTGGTGGTTACGCCTAACCCTCAATTGCGGCAATCCCTTAATGAGAAGCTGTCTCCGGAACGCTGGAACGTGTATCCGGCGCACAGCGGTGCAGCCGCGCTGGAACTGCTGCGCAGGCTTTCACTCCGCGATGCGGTGCTGCTTCTGGATCCCATGCTCCCCGACCTCGAGCCGGAGGGATTTCGGGCCGTGGTCAGGAGCCGCTTTCCAGAGATCCAAGTCCTCATGATCAATTCTCAAACCGGCCAGTTGCTGGGCGGAAGCTCCTCGCCTTCTCCAGTATCGGCCAAACTGGTCAGCTTAATTAACAGCCGTGGAGCCATTCGGATCCACGGAATGATGCCTCCCGTTCACGAGCCGATCCACCGCGGTTTCGAGCGCCGCGGCCTCACGACTGGGCGCATGATCGGGCGCTCGGAGGCCATGTGCCGGACTTGGGCAGTCACACGCATGGTGGCGGCCCGTAACACCACCGTCCTCATCACTGGTGAAAGCGGCACTGGGAAAGATGTGCTTGCGCAGGAGATTCACCAGCTCAGCGCCCGCAAAAACCGGCCCCTGGTCGTGGTCAACTGTTCCGCCATTCCCGAAACTCTGTTGGAAGCGGAATTATTCGGATATACCAAGGGAGCATTTACCGGCGCCGTGCAGTCTCGGATCGGGCGCATCCATGCTGCGCAGGGAGGCACGCTCTTTATGGATGAGATCGGAGACATGCCGCTGACGCTGCAAGGCAAAATTCTCCGCTTTCTCGAGCAGGGTGAGGTTCAAAAACTTGGCGGCAACGATAATGTCAAGGTCGATGTCAGGGTGATTGCCGCCACCAACGCCGATATCAAAAAAATGGTTGCAAATCAGCTGTTTCGCGAAGACCTGTACTATCGGCTCGCCGTATTTCCCATCCACCTGGCTCCGCTGCGGGAACGCATGGACGACCTGGAAATGCTGGCGCAAGCCATGATGATTAAATTCCATCCGGGCGTTTCCCTCAGTAGCGAAGCGATGCAAATCCTGGCTCAGCATACCTGGCCGGGAAATATTCGCGAGCTCCGCAACGTCATCGAGCGGGCTGCGGTGATGGTGGGTTCGGGGTTAGAAATCAAGGCCGAGCACATTCTTTTGTAGTAGCGATCCCATTCTGGGAGGGCCTGTTTCACTTTGGCACGCCGCGTGCTGGCACGATAGGCAAATGCTGCCGAGTTCTCATGCGGTTCCAATCAGCACGGCCAACCCGGTATTGCTCAACAATCCGCAGCTCCTGGCGGACGCATTTTCTGAGTTTATCTCCGCCTCCGCGCAGCTGGAGGCTTCCTATCGCGAACTGCAGCACAAGGTCGCCCACCTGAGCGTCGAATTGGCGGACCGCAATGCGGCGCTGACCTCGAGCCTGGCGGAAAATGATCGCATCCGCACCGCCCTGCAGCAGATGATCGATTCTCTGCCGTGCGGCGTGCTGGTTGTTGATCACGGCGAGACCATCGTCACCATCAATCCAGAGGGGCGCCGACTGCTCGGGATTGAAGCCCTGCCTGTCAACAGCCTTCCCCAACTCTCGAAGGCTAGCTGCATCGACTTCGAAGCGCTGGCGGCATCGCAAAGCGATCAGCAGGAAACGGAATTATGTCTGGCCTCGGAATCCGGAATGCGCTGGGTGGCCATCGGACGACGCGAACTAGCCGCAATTCCGCAAAACCAGAAAACCACCTCCGCACAGCTGCGCAGCATCTGGATACTCCGCGATGTGACCGCTACGCGGTGTGCCGAGCAAGAGCGCGAAGCCGCGCGGCGAGCCACCACGTTAGCTGAAATCTCATCCATCCTCGCTCATGAGATTAGAAATCCATTAGCCAGCCTCGAACTCTTTGCTGAACTCATCGCCGAAGATCCCGGCGGCGCAGCCCAGTGGATCGCCAATCTTCGCGCCGGGATTCGCACCCTGTCGGGAACTGTGAACAACGTGTTGAGCATGAACGGGGAGAACAATCTCCGCTTTTCCCCGCTTGACCTGTCAGCCTGCGTGCAGGCGGCGGTGGACTTCGTGCGTCCTGTCGCGGAGCAGGCCAACGTAGCTCTCAGATTTTTTCCTGCCCATGGCCGGCTCGCCATCCAAGGCAACGAGGACGGAATTCGCCAGATTGTTCTGAACCTCACCTTCAATGCCATCCGGCATACAGCGCCCGAGGGAACGGTTGAGGTCCTGGTAAAGCGCGAACATCGCCCCTTGGGCGGAGTGGTCCTGGTTGAGGTATGGGACACAGGCTGCGGAATTGCCGAGCAGCAGCTGGGCCGTCTATTTGAGGCCGGCTTCAGCGGTACCGGAGAAACTCCCGGCCTTGGCCTGGCCGTATGCCAGCGCCTCATGCGGCAGCATCGAGGAACCATCCACGTCTCCAGCCGATTGAACGAAGGAAGCAGGTTTTGTCTGGAGTTCCCTGAATTATGACACTGACTGCAGAACCATCGCTGATGGTCGTCGATGATGAACCGGGTATTCGCACCGCTCTGCGTGCGAACTTCCTTCGCCATGGGTGGCAGGTTGAGGCGGCCTCTGGCGTGCGCGAGGCTATTCGCCATCTTCAGGGACGGAGCTTCGACCTGGTGATCACCGACATGCGCATGCCCGACGGCACCGGCATGGATGTTATGCGCGCCGCGCGCAACGCATCGGCCGCCACCGCCGTCATTCTGCTCACCGCGTATGGCTCGGTGCCCGACGCCGTGACTGCCATGCGCGATGGGGCATTGGATTACCTCACCAAGCCCATCCCCTTCGATCGCCTGCAAACCGTGGTCTCTCAGGTGACGCAGAATGCCCGGCAGAGGCCGGCCAGCGATCGCGATAGCGAGGGGGAGATTGTGGGCAGATCGACGCTGCTGCTGCATGCCCTGCAGCGAGCTCGCGCTGCCGCCAGCACCGGCGCCGATGTTCTCATCGAGGCCGAGAGCGGAACCGGCAAGGAGCTGCTGGCGCGGTTCATTCACGATGCCAGTGACCGCAGCGGCAAGCCGTTTGTCGCCGTCAACTGCGCGGCGGTTCCTGAGACCCTGCTGGAGAGCGAACTGTTCGGCTATGGGCGGGGAGCGTTCACCGGCGCCGTCACTTCTCGCCCCGGAAAATTCGAGCAGGCGAATGGCGGAACCATCCTGCTTGATGAAATCGGCGACCTCCCGCTCAACCTGCAACCGAAACTGCTGCGCGCTTTGCAGGAACGCGAAATAGAGAGGTTGGGCGAGGGGCGCCCGGTTCGACTGGATATTCGGGTCGTGGCAACCACAAACGTTTCGCTTGCGGAGATGGTGGCGCGAGGCAGGTTTCGCGCCGATTTGTACTACCGGCTTAATGTCATCCCCTTGTCTCTGCCGGCCCTTCGCGATCGCCGTGACGATATTCCTCTTCTGGCCTGGCACTTTGCTGAAAAGTTTGCCGTCCAGGCGCGCGCCAGGGTTCCCCGGCTGCACCCGGAATTCATGAACCGGCTGCAGTCTCATTCCTGGCCAGGGAATGTGCGCGAGCTTGCTAATTTCATGCGCCGCGTCATGGCCCTCAGCGGGACGCTGGATATCGATGCCGCCTGCTTTGATGCCGAATTCTCCTCCTTCTCCCTTGGCGGCAGGAAGGTACTGCCGGTTTCCGCGGTGCTGCCGGCTGCGGCGGGAGTACCGATTCGCGAGGTGGAGAAGCAGCATCTCGAAAACACCCTGGCCCTGACCGCAGGGAACAGGACCCATGCCGCGGAACTGCTCGGCATCAGCTTACGCACTCTGCGCAACAAAATCCGCGAGTACGGACTTCCTCCAAGGAGGTATGCATAGATGGCTACGACTCCATTGCTGCAGATGCTGCAGGGATTTCTCACCGTCGCCGATGAGCGCCAGCGGCTGGTGGTCACCAACATGGCCAATGCAGACACCCCCGGCTACCATACCCGGGACCTGAACTTCCGCGCTGCCATTCAACAGGTGGTGGATTCAGACGGGGAAGCGCAGTTGCACCCGGCCACCACGGAGCTATCCGGCCTGCCCGAACGGCCCGATGGCAACAACGTGAATATCGACCGCGAAAGCATGATGCTTTCCGAAGTGCAGCTGCAGTACCAGATGGGCGTGCAGCTCATCAAAGAACAGTTCCACGAATTGCTCACTGCCATCAACGAACAATAGGAGACGAAATATGGGCAGTATGTTCGCAATGATGAACATCAGCGCCTCCGCCCTTGGTGCGGAAAGGGAACGGGCTGAAGTTACATCCGCCAACCTGGCCAATGCTGAAACCACCCATACCGACAGCGGTGGTCCGTACGTGCGCAAGGAGGTTGTCTTCAGCGCCAGCAACCCCACGGCTTTCAGCTCGGTGATGGATCGCATGGGCGGCCCGGTTCCGGGATCGGTGCGCCTGACTGAGGTTGTTGACGATCCTACTCCGCCGGTCATGCGCTACGACCCCGGAAACCCGGATGCGAACAAAAGCGGCTATGTCTCCTATCCCGCCATCAATCCGGAAATGGAGATGGTGGATCTGATGAATGCGGTGCGCACCTATCAGTTGAACGCCTCGGCAGTGGGAGCAGCCAAGCAAATGATTCAGGAATCAATCGACATTTTGAAAACCACGTAAGGGAGCCTGCGCATGAACCCCATGAGCTTTGCCAACATTCCGAATGTGTCGATACCCGGCGCGGGCCCCAGCGCGGGAGGCCTGAACCCGGGCATCGACGAGGGCGGGGCAAGCTTTTCTGACATCCTCAAAAATGCCGTGCAGAGTGTGGATTCCCTTCACAACGGCGCAGCGGCACAGGTGCAGCAACTCATGCAGGGCGGAAATGCGGACATCAACCAGGTCATGATCGCCGTGGAGAAAGCGGACGTGTCTTTCGAATTGATGATGCAGGTGCGCAACAAGATCGTGAGCGCATATCAGGACATCGAGAAAATGCAGTTTTAGGGATGATGGCCAATGGCGGCGCATACGAGCACGACAGCTCAACTTAAGCAGTTTTGGGAAAGCCGAAGCAGTCGCCAAAAAGCCCTCCTTATCGGCGGCGCGGTTGCCACCGGAGTGCTCGTGGTGTTGTTTGTGCGGCTCATCGGAAGTCCGGATTACAAGCAGCTCTCCACCGGAATGGAGGCAGCCGACGTTCAAGCGCTGGTCGCCAAGCTCGATCAGGCGGGCATAACTCCCCAGGTCAGCCCTGATGGAAAGAGCGTGAGCGTTCCGGCAGACAGGCTGGACGCAGCGCGCATGCAAATGGCGTCCGACCAGGATTTGCATAGTGGACGCATGGGATTCGAGCTCTTCGACAAGAGTTCCTGGGGCGAGACTGAATTCGATGAGAAGGTGAATTACCAGCGGGCTATGGAGGGTGAACTGGCCCGGTCCATTCAGACTCTCGGCAATGTCGAAAGCGCTCGCGTTCACCTGGTGTTGCCGGCCGATTCGGTCTTTATCGATCAGCAGCAAGCGGCCAAGGCTTCGGTGATTCTCAAGCTTCGCCGCGGCACTCTTACCAAAGACGACGCGCTTGCCATCTCCAGCCTGGTTGCCGGCGCCGTAAATCAACTCAAACCGGATGATGTGGCGATTGTGGATGCCGATTCCGGCCGCACGTTAAACGGTGGCCACGACGCGCTGGACGGAGCGACGGGCGGAAGCACCGACTTGACCGCCCAACTGATCAGCACACTTGAGCCGGTGGTGGGCGCCGGCAATATCCGCGCCAGCGTCAACGTGAACTACGACCCGGACACAAGCGACGAGAGCTTCGAAAAATACGATCCTACCGTCAGCGCCGTGCTGAGCGATCAGAAAACAGAGGATGAGGCGGGGGGAAATGCAATTTCGTCGGGAGTGCCCGGAACCACCAGTAACGTTCCACCAGTCGCCAAGTCGAAGCCATCAGTCACACCCTCCTCGCAGCGCTCTACCTCTGAAAATGTTCAATACGGCGTAAACCGCACCGTGCTCCATACCGTCACTCCCGCGGGCCGGGTTCAGCGCATTACCGCGGCCATCCTTGTGGACGATGAAGTGGTGAAAACTGCCGTAAACGGCAAGACACATTTCACCAGGCGCCAACGCTCGCAGCAGGAACTCAACCAGATCAAGGATCTTGCGGAAGCAGTGATCGGGTTCGATGAGAAGCGAGGCGACACCATCACCGTCGAGAATATTCCTTTCGAAGCGGAAGTTCCGGACCTCGATGTGGCAGCCCCAACCTGGAGAGAACAATTGCAGAAGGCAACCTCCGAGTCTTCCTCGGCATTACGCCCACTCTCTCTGTTGGTACTTTTTGTTCTGGTTTACTTTCTTGTGGTGCGGCCCGTTCAGAAACACGTCCTCAGTACGGTACCCGCAGCGGCGGTAGCGCAACCCTTGCTGGCCGCGGACCATGTCGACTCCTTGCCGGCCGCAACCACCAAATCAGGTACGCTGCGCGCGGCCCAGCTCAAGGAGCGGGCCTTGGAAACGCTGCGGCAAAATCCGCTGCCTACCACCCATGCGGTGCAGGCGTGGCTTCATGAGGAGAATTCATGATCCACGCCGAGGAAGAAAAGCTCAGCGGTCCGCGCAAGGCAGCCATCCTTCTTTCCGCCTTGGGAGAAGATGCGGCGGCGCCCGTGCTCAGGAGTCTGGCAGCCGCGGACCTGGAGCGGATTGCCGAGGAGATTTCGAAGATGGGTAAAGTCTCCCTGACGGCAACTCTCCAGGTTCTCGAAGAGCACCAGGAACGAGTGTCCGCTCAGGAATGTTTCGCCGTGGGTGGGCAGGACGTGGCGATGCGGCTTCTGCAAAAGGCGGTCGGCGAAAACGGCGCAAAAGGCATCGTGGAGCGGCTCAACCGGGTAAGCGAAAGCAGATCGTTCCGAGTTGACGCCTTGAGGAAGGCCGATCCCCAGCAACTGGCAAGATTTCTGGTTAACGAACATTCCCAAACCAAAGCTCTGGTTCTTCGCCACCTGGATGCTCGCCAGGCGTCTGCTTTCCTCATGACGCTGGAGCCCGATATGCGGTCAGACTGCGTACGGCGTCTGGCCACGCTCGGTAATTTTTCCCCGGAAATGGCGGCCAAGGTTTCCACGGTTATTGACCGCCGTCTGCGATCGGTGGGAGATCAGGCCCGGACGGCCGGAGACGGCCTCAGAACCATTGCCGAGTTGATGAACCGACTGGACCCCGCGGCGGCACGGGAAATTCTGGATAACATGGAGCGGGAAGAGCCCCGGCTGGCTATCGGCATTCGTGATCTGATGTTCACTTTTGAGAACTTTCTCGAAGTTCCGGAACAGCAGATGCGGGAACTCACGCCCTCCATTGATAAGCGAACCCTGATGATTGCATTGAAGGGAGCAAGCGATGATTTGCGCAGCCATTTCTATCGCACCATGTCTTCGCGTGCAGTGGAAATCATGAAGGAAGACGCCGATGCCATGGGCCCGATGCGCAGCAAAGAGGTGGCTAAAGCCCAGGCTGAAATCGTGGCCATCGCGCGCAAACTCGAGTCTGAAGGCAAGATCGCATTGAAGAGCGAGGGTGAAGACGAGTATGTCCTTTAGCGGAGCTGACATTAATCCTCCATTGGTGCTGCCGGTTTCGGCCCTGCAATACCGCGACATTGCTCCCCTGCCGGGCGCTGAGACGAATGGAGCCGATGGCGATCACCTGCCGTCGCACGCCGGAAAACGCCGAAACGGAGGGGGAATCTCTGAAGCTGAACTCGATGCTCGGATCGAACAGGAGCGTGCCGATGCGGTTGCCCACGTAGAACATCAGATCCGTCACGAATACGATCAGAAACTGAAGTCGGCTCGATCGGAGATCGCGGCTGCCATCGAAGCTTTCGAGGCGCAGCGCGCAGACTACTTCGCGCGATTGGAGGCTGAAGTCGTTCAGCTGTCTCTGTCGATCGCCGCCAAGATCTTGCGCCGCGAAGCACAGGTCGATCCCATGCTGATTGCCACGCTGGTCAGAATGGCGGCGGAAAATATGCGCGAGGGCTCCAGCGTGACTGCCCGGGTGAGCATTGGGCGCGGTGAAGAATGGAAGCGCTACTTCGCCGCCTGGCCAAACCTGTCGCGCGTCGAAGTGGCCGAGGATCCGCAGGTTCGCGATGAGGACTGCGTCCTGGAGACCGAACTGGGAAGCGCGCATTTCGGGCTCGATGTCCAGTTGAAGGAAGTTGAGCGCGGATTCTTCGATCTGCTCGCCTTGCGGCCGGTGCCTCGATGAAGTCTGAAATACTGGCCCCCTACGCGCGCCACCTCGAATCGAGTTCCACGCTGCGTTGGCGGGGCCGCGTCAGCCAGGTAGTCGGAAACCTGGTGGAGTCGGAAGGCCCCTTCAGCTTTCTCGGCGAAGCTTGCGAAATACTGGATGCCAACGGTCGCAGCTACGCCGGCGAGATTATTGGATTCCGCGGATCAACCATGCTTTCTATGACCGCGGATCCGTTGCGCGGCATTCGCTTCGGCGATCAAATTGTGACCTGGGGTGCGCGCCCTTCCGTTCGTGTTGGTCCCGACTTGCTGGGGCGCGTCGTCGATTCGGCAGGCAATCCGCTGGATGGCAAAGGGGATTATCGTGCAACTGGCGTGGTGCCCATCGCCGGCTCCGCGCCATTGCCTCTGGAAAGGGTCTCGATTCGCACTCCGTTGAGCTGCGGAATTCGCGCCATTGATGGATTTCTGACCTGCGGCCGCGGCCAGCGCATCGGGATCTTCGGGGGCAGCGGAGTGGGAAAAAGCACCCTGGTGGGCATGATGGCGCGGGGAACCGCCGCGGATATGACGGTGTTGGCGCTGGTTGGCGAGCGCGGGCGCGAGGTGGGCGAGTTTCTTGAAATCCTGGGAGAAGAAGGCTTGCGCCGTGCCGTAGTCATGGTCTCCACTTCTGACCAGTCGCCTTTGCTGCGGCTTCGTGCGGCGCTTGCGGCTACCGCCATGGCGGAGTATTTCGCGGGGTTGGGACGAAACGTGCTCTTGATTGTTGACTCCCTCACCCGTTTTGCGATGGCGCAACGCGAAATTGGACTTGCCGCGGGTGAGCCGCCCACCGCCAAGGGATATACGCCCTCGGTGCTGAATTCGCTGGCTCATCTCGTCGAGCGAGCGGGAAACTTTTCGCAGGGAAGCATTACCGCGTTTTACACGGTTCTGATGGAGGGCGACGATCAGCAGGATCCGGTGGTCGACACGGTTCGCTCCCTTCTCGACGGGCACGTGCTCCTGAGTAGAAACTTGGCCATGCGCAGCCACTATCCTCCTATCTCGATCCTCGATAGCATCAGCCGTCTGATGCCCAACGTAGCCAGCGAAGCACATCTAGCCAAGGCCAAGGAGATCCGTTTGCTGATGGCAACCCATGCCCACTCTGAAGACCTGATTCGCATTGGCGCCTATCAAAGCGGCAGCGATCCCATCCTCGACAAGGCAATCCAGATTCTTCCCGTGCTCAACTCCCTCCTGCAACAACTTCCGGCTTCTCTAACCACTCTCGAGGAAACGGTCCAGCAAATGATGGCCATCCCCTCATGAACGTATGCAAGCCAGCCAGTGCCGCCACTCAACTCGAAGGTGGGCGGGGGCAACAGGTGAAAAGAGTATGGCATTTCAATTTACACTGGCGACCGTACTGCGCTTGAAGCGAAGCATCGAGAAGCAGGAAGAGCTTGCGCTCCAGAAGATTCTCGTGCAAATTTCACAGGTACGGCATGAGGCAGACACTCTTACGGCAGACATTGCGCGTGCGCGTCAGTCGCTGGACAAGGCAATGCAGCAACCGCTTCCCGCAGTTCAAGTCGAATCCATGATCGATCAGATCAACGACGCCATTCGTCGCAAGCAGGCGCTCCTTGATTCCCTTGCCGAACTTCATCGGCAGCGCGAAA
Organism: uncultured Acidobacteriaceae bacterium; assembly: GCA_963725975.1. Lineage (GTDB taxonomy): Bacteria > Acidobacteriota > Terriglobia > Terriglobales > Acidobacteriaceae > Telmatobacter. The sequence goes on from CAVSBA010000008.1 coordinate 551,164, forward strand.
TGCAAACCCGAAAATATCAAGCCTCGCACAACAGCCGCAAGATGTTGAGCGACATGGAGGCCCGGCAACGGGATGCTTACGTGCAGGAGCGTGTACGCGCGGAGCAGAAGTTCCTGGACGAAATCTTTGCTTCTCGCGCGCAACGACGCTAATTGCCGCCATGCATTCCGAGATTCGCGGATCCTGCAGGCGCAATGCTCTCGCCGCACCCGGCAATCATTGCCCAGCAGGTACGGCAAGAGTTGCCGGGTTGCCGGTACTGTCCGATCCATCCTCCGCATTGAATTTCACAACCACTTTGTTTTCAATGCGCTGCGGTGCACGATCACTCGGCTCCCCGATTAGAAAAGTGGCGCCGCACATGCAGGTTACTTTGCGTGCGCATTGCAACCATCAGATCGGCGAGCCTCATCTCGACACAGGCGCTCCCAACAAAGATAGCGGCCGGTCCGTCGAGCTTCTTCGCAATGCTCGCGAACGTTTCCGACCAGTCTGAGGTCTCATCGAGCGCACCCGTTGATACCGTGCCGCCAGCTCAATGGAGGTCCGATTCGGAATCCGATGAGGCCAGCACGCCGGAGCAGGCTCAAATCAGCGCGTCTCCTCAGTCCGGGAACTCGACCCACCAGGCTCAGCAGCGGATCATCTCAGCTGCTGCTGTTTCTCAGTCTCTTTCCTCGCCGGTGCAGCCCAATGGCAGCAAAGGCAACGCACTTGGCACTTCCGGCCGTGAGACAAAAGAGCAAACGCATTCTGTCCCGGCCGCATCCCAAGCCGCTGCGCGCGCCGCCATAACTCTGCCGTCGGCATTGGCTGCTTCTCAATTGCCTCCCGCCCCGCTGCAATGGACGGCGCAAGCCGAAAGTAAGCCAGCTTCTTCCGCTGGGACATCGACCGCGGGGATATCGATTGAAGGCAACGCCAAAGCGCCTCTTGAATCGACAGGCGCCAATCCTGCCCAGGCCTCTATCCCCAGTGACAATCAGGATAAGCTGACGGTGACTGGCGGTACTACTGGAGACACCGGAGCAACGAAAACCAGCGCCATGCAACAGCCTCTCAGCGCAGAAGCGTCAACGAAGACCGCCTCTACGCAACAGCCTCTCGACGCGGGAGCGTCAACGAAAACCAGCGCCATGCAACAGCCTGTCAGCGCGGGAGCGTCAACGAAGACCGCCTCCGTGCAACAGCCTCTCGGCGCCGGAGCGTCAACGAAGGCCGCCTCTGCGCAACAGCCTCTCAGCGCGGGAGCATCAACGAAAACCGGCCCCGTGCAACAACCTCTCAGCGCTAACGCATCTTCTCCAGACGCCACCGAGCCCGCGCCTGCCCGGGGGATCACGGGAACCGATGCGGTGCAGAGCACGATCTCGCTCTCCGCTGTGCCCGGGTGGAGCACCACAGACACGATCCAATTGCCGGATGGAACATCGCAGGTCACAGGATCATCCAACACCATGCAGCCCCGGCCTCCCAGCGGCGTAAGCGCGGCCGGCGATGCCAAAGACAGAACGAGCCAGGCCGCCACAGGAGCTTCCGGCACGCCGGCGCAAAACTCAGCAGTCAATAATCAGACCGTGCAGCGGCCAGACGCCAATCTTTCTCAGCAGGATCCGGGCGCACCCAAGTCGGCCGATCCCACTTCGCCGCAGATCCAGACAGTCGCGCTGCAGGGTGCGTCCCACACGGTTGGAGCGCCGTCTGACCGCGCCGATTCTGCCCCACAACTCTCTCATGAAGGCCAACCGGCAGCCGCGGTTCGGTTACCTGAAGTTCCGGAGACATCGGTAGTCAACACCGCCGGGGTGATTCAGAAGATGAGCGGCACAGAGATGCGGGTAGCTGTGAACTCGACTGAATTCGGGGCCGTTTCCATTCGCACGTCATTTTCCGAACAGCAGGTGAACACTCAGATCACCGTGGATCATGGTGACCTGAGCAGAGTCCTGTCCGCCCATATTCCGGCTGTGGAAGCCAGACTGGGAAGCGACCTTGGGATGCGCGCGGTCGTCCAAGTGAGCCAGACTGCCTCTTCATTTTCTGGCGGAGGGGGCAATTCACCGCAAGGCGGGCAAAGAAATTTTGGAGCAGCACCGGCATCAACGGAGATTGCGGCGGTGCTCGCCGAGAGTGAAGATCCGTATCTGCATTTAGCAGCCACAACGCTCAACAATGATCGGCTGGACATACAGGCGTAGTACAGCCTTTCTGGCAGGAGGGAAGGAAATGAACATACAAGGAATCAGCGCATTGATCAGTGCGCCGCTGCAGGCGCAGGCGGCCAGCACGCCTGCCGCTACCTCCGGCACGGGCAATAGCGGAAGCAGCTCAAGCAGTTCCTCGAGCACCTCCGATCTGCAAGATACGTTTCTCAACCTGCTCGTCACGGAGTTGCAGAACCAGGATCCGACTCAGCCCGTCGACCCCACCGAGATGGTGGGCCAGATGATTTCCCTCAATCAACTGGATCAGCTTATCTCCATGAATCAGACCCTCTCGTCGCTGACCGGTTCATCGACCTCACCTTCGACGGACGCTGCGAAGGCGGCATCCACCACCGCCGCTACGGCCGCTGCTGCCACTGCCGCCGCTGCGGCACAGGCCACCACCCCGCTCGCGTTCCAGCCCGTTCCGACGAATGACGGCATTCCGGCGATTGGATCGCTTTATAACCTCTACGGGAATCTCGTCGCACCGGCGACAGGCACCAATCACTTCACATCGCTTGGAGGAAGGTAATATGTCAGCATTTAGCACCCCGCTTTCCGGTTTGGCGACCGAGTCCGATGCCCTGAATGTCATCGCCAATAATCTCGCCAACCTCAACACCGACGGTTTCAAGGACGAGTCGATGAACTTCTCTGACATCTTCAATGAGATGCAGGGTGTTTCTGGAGACGGCGATCCCATTCAGATCGGATCCGGCGTTCAGGTCGGAGATATCGCTACAAATTACACCGACGGCAGTGTTGTCTCCACATCGATTTCCTCCAACATGGCACTGCAGGGCGCAGGCTTCTTCGTGGTGGAGAGTCCCGGTAACACCCAAATGAACTTCACTCGTGATGGAGACTTCTCGGTGAATGCCAGCGGCCAGCTTACTACCTCCGGTGGCCAGCTGGTTCTGGGCTACCCGGCCGTAGATGGCACGGTCGACCTCGGTGCGGTTCCGGGGCCGCTGGTCGTGAATCAGCAATCCACGATTCCAGGCGTGGCCACCACCAGTTTCCAAATGACAACCAACCTGGATGCCGGTTCAGCCGTGGGGACAACCTTCAGTTCTCCCATCTCCGTCTATGACACCCTCGGAGAGGCCCAGACTCTTACCGTCCAATACACCAGCACCGGAACCAATACCTGGAGCTATAGCATCAGTATTCCGTCATCGGCGGTAGGCGGCACGGGCACGTCCACGCAGGTGGCTTCGGGCACGCTCACATTCGATTCCTCGGGCAATCTGGTTTCTCCGTCCCCTTCGGTTGCAGGAATCGCGATCACGGGACTGACCGACGGCGCCGCCGACATGAGTCTGACTTGGAACCTGACCGGCACCGGCGGCACGGGGTTACTCACACAGCAAGCGGTCACGAGCGCTACCTCGACGACCAGTCAGAACGGCTATGGCGTGGGAACGCTGAAGGGATATTCCGTGCTTCCCGATGGGACCATCGAGGGGGAATATAGCAATAACCAGACCATGGCTCTGGGTCAGGTGGCCGTGGCAAACTTCGCCAACGATGAAGGTCTGATTCAGAGTGGAAGCGGCAATTTGATCGCGAGCGCCGCTTCCGGCGCTGCCGTAATCGGAACCGCGGAGGCCGGGGGTAACGGCACCATCACCGGCGGATCGGTGGAAGCTTCTAACGTAAGCCTCTCTACCGAATTTTCAAACATGATCATTGCACAGCAGGGATATGAGGCCAACGCAAAGGTGTTGACCACCATGGATCAGCTCTCGCAAGCCACCATACAGCTGATTACATAGCAGCACGCGAGGCATGAGTTCTTAACGAACGATTAGAGGCTTCCGCCGGCACGCGTCGATTCCCGGCGGAGGTCCGCAAAACCGTCTCCGTTCTCATCGCTATCTCACTGGGCGAGCGGGCGCCGCCGCATCCCCATATCGCTCGCCAAACCGCAGATCTCACAGTACATAGCACCCCACCAGTCCGCTTTCTTGAACCCTCTTCATCGCTCCCCGATTGCGGTCACTCGATTGCATTTGCATGAGTGAGTAATGTCCCAGCCGGCTGCTTCTCTCAGTCACCCGATTTGTTCGGGGCCGGGGCAATTACGGCAGACCAGGCCACAGGGAGCAAGCAACAGCATGAGTACTGCAGCACAGAAATTCGATCCCCAGCCCGTCGAGCCTTCTTCGCCGGGCGCCGCTGCGAATGATAACGAACTTCTCGAAAGCATGCCCTGGCTGCCATGCACGATTACGCTCGATTTGCCCGTTGTGCAATTTACCATTGGTGATCTTCTTGGATTGGCGGTGGGTGACGTCATCGAAACCGCGTGCCACCATACCAGCGATATTCCCCTGCGCGTGAACAACCTCCTTATTGGCTGGACCGAATTCAACGTGGTCGGCGACCGCCTCGCAGTCAGGATTACCGAGCAGGCATGACTTCAACCAGAGCGTTTCCATCGTCGCTATCTTCGTCGCCGCGTCAGTTGGATGAAACGCCGATAGCCGCTTTGTTCGCCACCACGCTGCGCGCCTTTGCTCAAGAGGAGGCGCCGGATCGGTTGCGCCCACGGCCTTCTCCGGCCGTTCCCATTGAGCAAAAACGGCCGCTGACAACTCGCGGTTCTCTTCTGCGAGGTCCGGAGAAAATCGCTGACAGGAAGTCCATGCCGCCCAAGGTGCCGGCGTCTAAGGCGAAACCGTCTCCGGCGGAAAAGCCACCTTCAACGGAGAAGCCGACTCCCATCCGCAAGCCTTCGCGGCCGCAGAGCCCTTTTTTGCTTGCGCGAGCCTGGAGGTGGCTGCAAAAGCAAAATACGTTTTCTGCAAAGAAGCAGTTGCGCGTCTGTGAAACGGTTTCGCTTGGAGAAAAGCGCTTCGTCGCTGTCGTTCAGATCGATGGCCAGAAGTTTCTCATCGGCGGAGGAGCTTCCGGCGTGTCGCTCCTAGCAGAGCTGGAAAGCGAAAGCCTGCTGGATGGCAGCAGCGCGCTGGATAATGGCGAAACGCCGGAGGCCAAAGTTTCGTTCGATCGCAACCTGAGGCTCGATGGGGAAGAGATTTCGCGGGAAGAGATTTCGAGGGTTCTTCAACCGATCGCATGTGCCCGGGGGCGGTCACGATGAGACTCTGCCGCTTTGGCTGTCGAGTCTTAATGGCCGCGGCTCTTTTTCTCGCGCTTGAGACATCCGCTGCAGCCCAGTTCGGTCCACCAACTGTTGCCCAGACCTCGCCGCCGGCCTCGGGCCGGAGCGAACCCAACGTTGTTGCGCCGCAAACGACAGACCCTAAATACAGCAGCGGGCTGCAAATTCAGGGGCTGCCATCCTCCAACATTCCATGGTCCATCGTGGCGATGCTCACCGCGTTGACCCTGCTTCCTTCGCTGCTGGTTTGCATTACACCGTTCGCCCGCATTTTAATCGTGTTCCATTTTCTGCGTCAGGCCCTGGGCCTGCAAACCACTCCGTCGAATCAGATTCTGATCGGCCTTTCGCTCATTCTCACTTTTTTTCTGATGCAGCCCGTCGCTCAGCAGATCTATGACAAGTCAATTGTTCCGCTGCAGGCGGGGCAAATCTCCGCCATGGACGCGCTGAACAGGGGCCAAGTGCCGTTGCGCAAATTCATGGTCCATTACGTGCGCGAAAAAGATCTCGCCCTCTTTCTGCACTTGGCTGGAGAGCAGCGGCCCGCCTCAATCGATGACGTTTCCATGCGTGTCGTGGTTCCCTCTTACATCGTGTCAGAGCTCAAAGCGGGCTTTGAAATCGGAACTGTTCTGTTCCTCCCGTTTTTGGTCGTGGATATGGTGGTGGCCTCCATCACCACCTCGGTCGGAATGCTGCAACTGCCTCCGGTAGTCATATCAACCCCTATCAAATTGCTGCTCTTCCTGATGGTGGACGGATGGCACCTTTTGATTGGTTCTCTGATGAGAAGCTTCAGGTGACGCTATGGATGTAGATCAAACCGTGTTTCTGGGACGCATGATCCTGCAAGAGGTTCTTATCCTCGCCGGCCCGGTTCTGGTGGTCGCAGTCATTGCCAGCCTTGTGGTCAACGTGGCTCAGGTTCTCACTTCATTGCAAGACCAAACGGTTTCTTCCGCTGCCCGGCTTATCGCCTCAGGTACTGCGCTGTTTATCGCCATGCCCTGGATGTGGCGCCATCTCACGCAATTTACGCTCGCCATATTCTCTGATTTTCGCGTTTATTTGCAATGATCACCATTCCGCTGATTGCGATCATCACGGCCTTCCTCACCGCAGGCATCCGCCTGTCGGGCCTCATGCTTTTTGCGCCCTTCTTTGGCAGCGCTGTCATTCCCACCCGCATCAAAGCCGTCTTCGTCCTCGCCATGACGTTCGTGCTCTTTCCCACCATCGACCACCACATTGAGCTTCAACCTCTTTCCGGCTGGCCCATGCTCATCCTGGTGGAGTTCCTCATCGGCGTGGGCATGGGGATCGTGACCAACCTCGTATTTGAAGCCGTGCAATACGCCGGGCAAATCCTCGGCATTCAAATGGGCTACTCCCTGATCACCCTCCTCGATCCTCAGTCCCAGGCTGACAGCAACGTCATGCAGATCTTCTTTCAGAGCATCGTCATGTTGCTGTTTCTGCGCATGGACGTCCCCTATTGGCTGCTCCGCGCGGTGGGCAACAGTTTCCTCGAGCTCCCTCCGGGATCGGCGCACCTGGGCGGGGCCTTCACTGCGGAAATGGTCTGGATGGTGGGAACGATCTTCGGATTGGGAGTGCAGATTGCCGCACCTGTGCTGGCCACGACTCTGGCCGCGGATGTGGTGCTCGGACTGCTCGGCAGGGCCTCTCCGCAGATGCCTGTCATGCTGCTGGGTCCCGCGATCAAGAGCATGCTGGGCATGATCGTTCTTTCGGCAACGCTGGTTTATTGGCCGGAATTGTTCCGGCGCTTGTTCCTGGATTCCATTTCCGCTACCAATAATTTGTTCCGGCTGGCGCATTGACGCTATGGCTGACTCAAGCAAGACAGAACAGGCAACACCACGGCAACGGAAGCGCGCTCGGGAACGCGGCCAGGTAACTCGTTCGCGCGAATTCAGCGGCGCGCTGAGCATGGCTGCGGCTGCGGGCGTCCTCTGCTTCCTGGGGCGCGAGGCCGTGCCTCGCTGGATCACCTTCTTCCGCAACGTCCTCGATTCTGCCAGCTCCGATGGCATTGAAGCCGGCGGCCCGCTTCTCTACTGGAGCTCGGTTGAAGCGATGCACTGGGTTTTCCCCGTTTTATTTGCAGCGCTGGTGGTGGCCCTTCTCTCCGGACTTGCCCAGGGCGGATTTGTGTTTGCCCCGGAGGCGCTTGCTTTCAAGGCTGAGCGGCTTAGCCCCGCGGGAAAGCTGCGCCAGCTGGCCTCGCCCGCCGGACTCAGCAACATCCTCAAATCTATACTTCCCTTCACCGCCATTCTGTGGATCGGCTTTGCCTGCATTCACAACCGCTGGGGTCAGATCCTGGGCAGTGGCTTTTCCGATTCGCGGCAATTTGCCAGCCTGCTCTCCAACCTGCTGCTTGAAATCTGCTGGAAGTGCGGCCTGGTGCTGCTTATCTGGGCGGCCGTCGATTACCTGCTTCTTTGGCGGAAAAATGAAGGCGACCTGAAGATGAGCCGGCAGGACATCAAGGACGAGATCAAGGAATCGGAAGGGAATCCGGCCAGCAAGGCAAGAATCCGCAGGCTGCAGCGTCATTCCCGCCGCAAGCAGATGCTCAAAGCTGCTGAGCTGGCCACTGTGGTGGTAACCAATCCCACTCACTACGCAGTGGCGCTGCGTTATGAGCAGAACATGGCGGCTCCCGTGGTCGTGGCCAAGGGCCTGGACGTGCTGGCGGCAAAGATCAGGGAGATTGCGGACAAGCACGATATTCCCATCGTGGAGAATCGTCCGCTGGCCCAGGCTCTGTATAAAGGCGTTGAAATTGGCAACTCCATTCCGGCCGCGCTCTATCACGCGGTAGCGGAAGTCCTGGTCATGGTCTACAAGGCTCAGGCTGAATTGAAAGCGCGCGAGGCACGGCGAAGAACATCCGTGGCTCCGCGAAGACTGGTGCGGCCGATATGAAGAAACCCGGACTCCTGCGAACACTTCAAACCTACTCCGACTGGGTAATCCCTACTGGAGCAGTGGCGCTTGTCTTTGTGATGCTGGTGCCCCTACCCGGTTTTGCGCTGGATCTATTGCTAACGTTGAGCATCATGGCCGCAGTGCTGGTCCTGCTGACCGCCATTCAGGTGCAGCGCCCCACGCAGTTCTCCGTGTTCCCCAGTCTCATTCTCCTCCTCACCCTTATGCGCCTGGCTCTCGATCTGGCCAGCACGCGCCGCATCCTGCTGCATGGAAGCGAAGGGCCGCAGGCCGCAGGCAAAGTGATTGAAGCGTTCGGCCAGTTCGTAGTCGGCGGTAATTATATTGTTGGATTCGTCATCTTTCTTGCCCTGATCGCCATTCAGTACCTGGTGGTGAGCCACGGCGCTGTGCGTACTGCGGAAGTGACGGCGCGTTTCACCCTCGATGCCATGCCCGGCAAACAGATGGCCATCGATTCCGATCTCAACACCGGCCTTATTAATGCGGACCAGGCCCGCCAGCGCCGTGAACAGGTGGCCCGCGAAGCAGAGTTCTGCGGCTCCATGGATGGCGCCGCCCGCTTCAGCCAACGAGACTCGCTGGCCACCATCCTCATCACCGCCATCAATATTGTTGCCGGATTTCTGATCGGCGTGTTCCAGCAGGGGGTCCCTTTTCAGGAAGCCCTCAAGACCTACACCATCCTCACTGTCGGCGATGGCCTGGTCGCCATCATCCCGTCCCTGCTGGTTTCTATTGCCGGCGGCATTGTGGTAACACGCGCAGCCTCCGACCACTCCCTGGGTACAGACATCGGTAAGCAGATGTTCAAAAGCTCGCGCCCGCTGTGGATCGTGGGTGGCGTTCTGCTGGCGCTGGCAGCGATTCCGGCAATGCCCAAAATCCCATTCGTGTTACTCGGCGGCGGAGCCATGTTCGCTGCCTGGAAAATGAAACCCGGCGCAGCTCTGGCTGCCGCGCCATCACTCGCCGACAAGCCTGGCGTTCCCGCCGTGGATCCAATGGATGCCCTGCTCAAATTAGATGAGCTGATGCTCGAGGTCGGTGCCGGCCTTGTGCCGCTCGTCGACGCCAAGCAGGGCGGGCAATTGCTCGCCAGAGTCAGGGCCCTGCGCAAAACCCTCGCCCAGCAACTCGGATTTCTTATTCCTTCCATCCATATAACTGACAACCTGTCTCTCAAAGACAAGGAGTACGTCATCTATCTCCGCGGTGTGGAGATCGCAAGATGGGAGCTGCGCCGTGATCGGCTCCTGGCAGTGAATTCCAACCCTGGCCGAGACGATCTGCCCGGCCAGGAAACCCGGGAGCCGGCCTTCAACTCTCCCGCCAAGTGGATTACTCCGGACCTTCAGGCACATGCCATCTCCCTTGGCTATGCGGTCGTCGACCATACGTCGGCCCTGGCCGCGCACCTCTCTGAACTGATCAAACAAAACGCAAGCGACCTGCTCACCCGCCATGAGACTAAGCGACTCGTTGACCGTCTCTCCGATTCGCACCCCAAGCTGGTCGACGAGCTCATTCCCAAGCTCTTGACTTTGGGAGAGGTGCAAAGGGTATTGCAGCAGCTATTGAGGGAGCAGGTCTCCATTCGCGATCTGGGATCCATTCTGGAGACCCTGGTGGAAACCGCCGCCACCAGCAAGAATCCGGTGCTCCTTGTGGAAGCCGTTCGTCACGCGCTGGGACGCGCCCTGGTGCGTCCGCTGCTGGATGAGCAGGGCCGGCTCAAAGTGGTCACGCTCGATAGCGCCCTTGAAGAGGAGTGTTTGAACTCCGCCTCCCAAAGCCCACAACTGGCTGCCGGGGGTGCGCTGCAAATCTCCGTGGCCCGCAAGGTTATGGACGGATTACGCGCCATGCTCGGCGACCAGTTCGCCCTGGCTCCTCCAGTTCTGCTGTGCGCGTCGCCAGGGCGTTTTTATCTGCGCCGCCAACTCGAACCGTTCCTTCCCAGGGTGGTGGTCATTTCACCCTCGGAAATTCCTCCCGTGACCCAAGTGAAATCGCTGGGGGCCCTACGATGACAACACCGTTTCCCGCTTTCCATGTTGACGAGGTACGCCCATGACGCCGCCTGAATCGGCATACAAGTTGAGCTCCGCGCCCATCGAGGGCAACGATGAACTGGTCATGCAGGAACTGCCGCAGGTCTACTACATCGCCGCTCGAATTCGCGACCGGCTGCCTCGGCATGTAGATGTGGAAGACCTGGTCAGCGCCGGCGTCATTGGTTTGCTTGAGGCCAGCCGATGCTTCGATAGCACCAAGAATGTCCAGTTCAAAACCTTTGCCAAGTTTCGCATCCGTGGCGCTATCTTCGACGGCTTGCGCGAGATGGACTGGGGCTCCAGGTTACTTCGCAAGCGCGGCCGCCAAATCGCAGATGCGACTGCGCGCCTTGAAGGCAGCCTTGGCCGCAAGCCCTCTGAAGTGGAGATCGCAACAGAAATGGAGTTCGATGTTGAGCAACTGCGCAAGACCGTTGCCCAAATCGACGCCCTTCAAATCGTCGGACAGCGTACAGCTTCCGCGGATCTCAATGGTAGCTCCATCGACCTCATTGAATCAGCGCCCAGTCTGGATGACCCCGACGCATTCGAACTGTGCCTGAAAGCCGAGATGCGCGGTCATCTTGCGGAAGCCATTGCCACCCTTACCGAAAGGGAGCAGTTGATCTTGTCGCTTTACTATCGCGAGGAGCTCACGATGAAAGAAATCGCCGCCGTGGTCGGAGTGGTACTTTCCCGCGTATCCCAGATTCGAGTTGCCGCCATCGACAAGCTGCGCAGGGCGTTGGCGCATACTGCTGCGCGCCCGGAGACACGATTCGCAGATCCACAACATGTGGCCCACATCTGAACCGGCAAGCGCACCGCAAGCAATACGATCCTTAACGGAGGACCAACATGACACCGGAAAAACTCAAGAATGTAACCAAGTGCAATTTCCGTTCGGCGGGCCGCATCTCCAACGAAGATCTCCGTGTGCTCTCTTCCATTCATGAGGGCTTTGCGCGCAGCCTGACTGTTGCGCTCGACGGGTTCCTTGGCGCCGGACTGGAAGTGAAGCTCGACACTCTCGACCAACAGATTTTCCAGGATCATGTAGCAGGCATTCCCTCCCTCGCTTGCATCGTTCCATTTTCCACGCCCTCCGCTCCCGGTGCTATTTTCGTGCAGTGCGACATCGACCTTGCTTTCCTCATGGTTGAATTGCTGCTCGGAGGTTCAGGACTCCCCAGCAGCGGCCCCAGGGAGTTGTCTGAAATTGAAGAGGAGATCATGATCGAGGCGTCCTCTCTGATTTTGCGTCAGGCGGAGGCCGCATGGCGCTTGCCCAGCGGGGCCATGACGGCGGGCAAGTGCGTGAAGCCGGCCTTCCTGGATCAATACTGCTCGCTCAGCGAAAAAGTTGCCTGCCTAAAGTTCGTCATCCAGATAGGAGAGAATGCCGGAACCTTTCAGCTGGTGCTCCCATCCGCTTTCCTCAATTTCGTTCTCCAGCAAATCAAGGCTGACAAGCCGCAGAAGCGAGCAGCAGTGCGGAACTTTCCACGACTGGGCATCCGGGAACGTATCCTCGACTCCGATGTGCGCATCGCGGTCGAGCTTCCTGATCTCAAGATTGCCGTGAAAGACCTCCTCGCACTGCTCCCCGGCAGCGTTCTCAAACTTCGCACCTCGGTGCGTACTCCGGGCATGCTGATCGCTGGCGGCCACGGCATCTTTGAAGCCACGCCGGTGCGCAACGGTACCCAAAAGGCTGCACAACTAGGCCGCCGCATTGCAGCGGCTAATCTTGAAAGGATGTAACCGTCATGGACCAGGCAAATAATCAAGCTTCTGTGCGCTCCTTCGCCGCCGCCGTTGCAAGCGCGCTCTCCGCTTCGTTCGCTGAGGTCACGGGCTCCGGCTGGTTGCTCGAAGTTAGCGATTCCCAGAGCCCTCCCACCGCCGATGTGCGACCACTTGCATTCAAGGTGAACGTGCAGGGCGGGCTGTGCGGCGAATGCTTTGTTGAGCTTTACGAGCCGCCATTCTCTGAGTTGTTCGCAAAGCTCGGCGTCACGGACGCGGGCGATCGGGCCAAAGCTTTTGCCCTGCTCCTGTCCGCGGCCGCCGACCAGCTGAAATCATCATTGGCGGCGCAATATGGCGAACTAACATTCAAGATTGAGTGCGTCCCCGGCCTGGCCTGCGGCGGCATGTTTGTGGTGCCATTGCGCGCTCAGGTGGATGGTTCCTCATCAGCATCCGTGTTCCTTTATTTCGATGGCAGGTTGCTGGAGGCTTTGTCGTCTGCCGCCGGTCAAGAGCCTGGCGATCCCGCAAAGCGCCAGTTCAATCCCAGCAATCTGCGCCTGGTGATGGATGTCGAGTTAAATGTCTCGCTGCGTTTCGGGCAACGTGAAATGCCGCTCCGCGAGGTCCTGGAGCTCACCAGCGGATCGGTGATTGAACTCGATCGAATGGTCGATGATCCCGTAGAAATGCTGCTTGATGGAAAAGTGGTCGCGCGCGGCGAAGCAGTTATCGTAGACGGCAATTATGGCCTGCGTGTCACTGAAATCCCGCAGACTCTGGATGCGCACCTTCTTGGCTGACTACCCTGGGAAACGGCACCTCAATGAGACTGTCACTGCGATCCATCCTCCCTCCCCGCGACCTCGGCTGGAACCATGTGCGTGCCGAGTGCGCCCAGCCGGATTGTCACAACAAGCTTTTGGTCCGCTTGGTCCCTGGCAGCCGCCCGGGCATTTTGGTAGGCGAACAATGGTATTGCTCTGCGGACTGCTTCTCCCTTGCCTCGCGGCGAGTTCTCACCTCGCTCTCCAACGCTGAAGTAGTCGAGGTCCCGCGTCGTCCCCGCCTGTCCCTGGGACTCGCGCTGCTCACCAAAGGCTATCTCACCACCGATCAGCTTCGCCATGCGATGACCAGAAATGAGCTCGACGGCGTCGCTTTTGAAGCCATGGTTACGGAGCTGGGATGGGTGACCGATAAGCAGTTGACTGCTGCTCGAGCCGTACAGTGGGGATATCCGGCGCTCGGTCAGGATCTTTCCGGCCATAGCGTGGAAGCGGATCTGCCCCTGGCCCTGTTTCGCGCATGCTCCGCGACACCGCTTTATTACTCCGCTGAAACCAAAAGACTGGTGCTGGGATTCATCCGGCGTGTGGATCACAGTCTTTTGCAGTCGATTGAACAGATCACGGGGTGCAGAGCGGAGCCATGCTTCATTACGCCGGCCGAACTTACCCGGCAGTTAGACAGGCTCACCAGCCCGAGGCGCTACGAGCAGATCATGGTTGACCAGCCGGGCACTGTACCGCAGATGGCCAGGACTCTGGGTGGCTGGGCGGTTCGGGTGTCTGCCACGCAGGCGGGGTTTGGCAGATGCCACTCCCTGCTCTGGACGCGAATTGCCGGTAACAAGGGAACCGTGGATGTGCTCTTCAATCTTAAGAACGCTGAGGCTGAAATCCCGCTTGAAGACTCTCAGCAAGTTGTCGAATTCAGCGGGAGTTGGAAAAGACGGTTCGCAGCAAGAGCACGTAGCCGCTCGTAAATCGAAAACTCTCGATGAGCGCTCAATATACCTTCACTGAAATCTGACGCAGCGCCCCGCAATCACTCACAGGCAAAAAATGGCTTTGACATGCGAAATACCTGAACGAGTCGGCGGCAACTGCCGATAAGAATTTCGGGTGCAAGCGATGGAGCCAACGCAGAGATTCGAGACACTGAATGGGCGCAAAGAGAAACTAATGCCCCCCAACGGCTCGCAAGATGAGCGGGTCAAAGACCTTCCCAGTGTGCCGGTTCTGGCCGAGACCTTGCTCAAAATGGAGTTTGAGGTTCATGGGAGCTCAACCGACCTGCGCAGATTCTCTGAGGCGGTGCTCGGCGATGTGGGCGCCACCCTCCAGATCCTCCGCCTGGCAGGCCAGGAGTACGGCGAGAGAATTGATCGCCCGGTTCGCCTGGAGGACTGCATCTCGGACTTGGGGCCGCGGGCGTGTCTCAATGAGACGGCGAGGAGTTCCCTGCTCAGGAATATTCGCCAGCCCGCAGCTTCCGCATTCTGGGGGCACTCAAGGGAAGTCGCGCAATACTTCAAACTCTTCGCCACGCAGTCAGCCGCAGGCATCAGTACTGATCAGGCCTACCTGACCGGTTTGCTGCACGGTGTTGGCGCGCTGCCCGCCGTTCTCGATTGGACCGGGTATGGCATCTCCGGCAATCCCGCGCTGCTGGCCCTCGAGCTGACCGAGCTATGGCATTTTCCGCACTTCATCAGGGACTTCTTTTATGAAGCGCTCATGCCAGGCACCAACCCTGAATGGTCGCGCTTCATTACCGTCGCCCACCATCCCGCAAAGGAATCGTGGACCGAGTGCCCACTGTTTGCCGCGCCTCTTGTCGCGTTCTCCTGAGCAACCACCCGCGCGCGGAATCCAAGGCGGCGTAGCCGTGCCACGGACGCGAACCTGCTGCCGTGCCGAATTGCTTTCGGATGAGGAAGCAATTGCGCACCCAGTTCCGCCGGCGCGCTCCCGCTCCCGTTCTCATCATTTCCTCACGCAATCACTCTTTTAAGCGCCTTCTGTCCGCCGTTTCCGGCAAATCTTGCCTACTTTCATGGCATGCGCATTGCATGTCTGAAGGTGGAGAGGCTGCATGGGAAGTGGATACTACGCTGCCAGCACTGCGCTAATGGCGCGCACACAAGAGCTGGATACGATCGCTAATAACCTGGCGAACGTCAGTACCGCCGGCTATCGCGCGGAGAGAGAAGTGTTCAGCGCCGTACTTGCAGGCGCCAATGGCGGCTCCGACCTGAACAAGGCCATCAACAATTTCGGTGTACTCAGCGACACCGACCTCGACCTCTCGGAGGGAGCTCTGCAGAAGACGGGCAACGACCTTGACATGGCAATTCAGGGCCCAGGTTATTTTGTGGTGCAGACCGCAAACGGGCCGGTCTACACCCGCGACGGCAGCTTCCAGGTGTCTTCAACGGGGCAGTTGGTCACCGCTACCGGCGATTCGGTGCTGGGAGACAAGGGGCCGATCTCGATTGTGCCGGGGCAAGTCTCAGTCAGCCCCGACGGAACCATTTCCTCGGCCGGGGCCGTCTCCGGCGCGCTCAAAGTTGTGGAATTTCCCGCCGGCACCCAGATCGAAAGCCTGGGCAGCACCTATTACTCTGCGCCTGCCGGCACAGCCCAGCCGGCTACCGCGTCAACAGTACTCCAGGGCGTTCTGGAAAGTTCAAACGTGAATCCGATCATGGCCATGGTTCAGCTTGTCACCGCGCAACGCACCGCGGAGATGATGCAGCGCGCACTGTCGATGTTCAATTCGGAGATGGACAAAACCGCAACCCAGGACTTGCCCAAGGTGGGCTAGAGGATAAGCGAAGATGATGCATGCGCTCTATACCGCGGCCAGTGGCATGACGGCCCAGCAGATCAATCTGGACACGATTGCAAATAATCTTGCCAACTCCAGCACCATCGGGTTTCAGGCGCGCACCGTGCAGTTCTCCGATCTCCTTTACCAGAACGAAATCATGCCTGGAGCTGCGGCCACGCAGCAGACCACGGTAGCTTCCGGACTCCAAATCGGGCTGGGAACCATGCCCACCAATACTGAAATCACTCAGCTTCAGGGCGACCTGAGCAGCACCGGCAATCCCCTTGATTTCGCAATTCAAGGTAGCGGATTTTTTCAGATTCTGTTGCCTAACGGTCAGACAGGCTATACCCGCGCCGGCTCGTTTCAGACCGATCAGCAGGGAAACCTGGTGATGGCGAATGGCGATGCCCTGCAGCCGTCAATCAATATCCCCACTGCAGCCACAAACGTGACTGTGGGCAGCGACGGTACGGTGAGCGTGACTTTGCCGGGACAGACCCAGGCGCAGCAGGTAGGCATTATCCAGCTGGCAATGTTCACCAATCCCGGTGGCTTGAACAGTATCGGCAATAACATCTATATGCCCACCACCGCATCGGGAAATCCCGTCGTCGGCACCGCCGGCGGCAGCGAGGGACTGGGCACCATTCAGCAGGGAATGCTGGAGCAGTCGAATGTCAACGTGGTAGACGAATTCGTCAACATGATCCTTGCGCAGCGTTCCTACGAATCGAATTCGCGGGTCGTCAAGGCGGCCGACGAAATGCTCCAGCAACTCAACCAGCTTGCGCAATAGGTAAGCAACATGAGTCCATGCCGGCCAATTCTGATTGCTGTCGTAGCGACTGCGGTAGCGCTGCCCGCAGTTGCTCGCACCGGACACTACGCGATCACCCAACAGCAGATTGCAGCAGCCGTCTCAGGCAGCGGCACACAGGTCTCGCCCGATGAAGTTTTGCTGCTGGCGAGTGTCTTTGCGACCACCGCCCAGCCCACGCTGAAGGTTCAGTCCATTCAGCCCGAAAGTGACAACCGCGCCATCGCGCGCATCGAATGCGCCCAGGCGGGGCAATGTCTTCCCTTCATGGTGGCTCTGCGCACGTCTAGCGGTGTTCCTCCGCCGGCAGCGCAGGAGCAGGGGCCGAGTCAGCGGCAATCCAACGTCCCGCCCCTGGTCCGAGCCGGCTCTTCCGCGATTCTTTTGCTTGATGGACCTCATATACATATCAGCCTCTCTGTCCGCTGCCTTGAGAGTGGCAAGCTGGGTCAGACAATTCATGCTGCCAGCCTGGACCGGCGCCAGTTTTATACGGCTCAGGTGGTGGGTGATCGAGTTCTGAGAGGCAGACTATGAGGCAACCGGGGGCGGCGCGCTTTCTTTCCGCACTGCTTTGCGCTGCGATCGTCTTCTCTATGGCGACGACGGCAGAAGCAAAAATCGACAAGAAGAACACCCCCGCCAAGCTTCGTTCGGAATACATTGCGCGTCTTCAGGAAGCGGATGTCTCCACTTCCTCACATACCGTCGGCAGCCTCTGGTCGGCAGGCGGTGAATTGAACGATCTTTCCAGCGATTACAAGGCCAGGAAGCTCAACGACACGCTGGTCATTGTGGCATCGGTGCAGACCACGGCCTCGCAGGAGGGCGACGTCAGCACCTCGCGCGCCGCTTCCGGGACGACCGGAATTACGGGCCTGGCGGGAGGCGTGAAGACCAACGCCCTAAACCCGATCTTTTCCGCCAACACTGCGACGTCCCTGAAGGGGGCGGGCCAGACTGATTCCAACACTACGTTTCAAACCAGCCTGACGGCACAGGTCATCGCGGTGCTGCCCAGTGGCAACCTTGTCGTCGAAGCACAACGCAAGATCTTCATGAACAACCAACATGAAGATATCGTGATTCGCGGTGTCGTCCGCCCTGACGATATCGGCCCCAACAACACTGTTCCATCGGCAGCACTGGGCAACCTGGAAATCGAAATGAAAGGCAAGGGAATTATCGCTGACGCCACCAAGCGCATGAACCCGCTGGCGCGCGCGATCTTCTGGTTGTTTGGGCTGTGATGTCCCCTGGGATACTGATGACTTCTGCTTCCAAAGCGGCTTTTCCTCGATTGCGGACGCTCTGCTGCGTCCTGCTCCTGCCGAGCGTGGCGCTGCCGGCGGCGACCGCTAATGGGGATACGCAGAATCGCATGGTGCTGGTACGCGATATCACCAGCGTTGAAGGGGTAAGAGACAACATGCTGGTGGGCTACGGACTGGTCGCGGGCCTGAGGGGCACCGGCGACAGCCAGCAAACCTACTTCACCGTTCAGACCCTGGCCAATGCCATGCAGAGGATGGGCGTGCTCATCTCACCCGGCACAGTGGAAGTGAAAAACGTGGCCGCGGTTTTTATCACCGCGTTGCTTCCGCCCTTTGCTCGCCCCGGAGCGACATTGGACGTTACCGTCTCCTCCGCCGGCGATGCCAAAAGCCTGGAAGGCGGCGTGCTCCTGTTGAGCGCGCTGCATGGCCCGGATGGCAAGGTGTATGCGGAGGCGCAAGGTCCGCTGCTGGTTGGTGGCTATTCCGCCGGCAACAGTCTGAATGGGAAGCAGGTCAATACACCGACCGTCGGTAATGTACCTAGCGGCGGCATTGTCGAGCGCGACACCGCCGTGGATCTTCAAGGGTTCACGACCGTCTCTCTGCTCTTGCGCAATCCCGACTTCACTACCGCCCGGCAAATTGCCGATGCCATCAATCAGAATTTTCACCGCCCGGTTGCTTCGGCACTGGACAACACCCGGGTCGATGTCTCCGTTGCCGCTTCCGGAGTGGCTTCAGTTCCGACCCTCATCTCGCAGGTACAAAACCTTGCGATCAATGTGCATACCCCGGCGCGGATTGTGATCAATGAACGCACCGGCACGATTGTTCTGGGCGGCGACGTGAAACTTACGCCGGTCTCTGTCATTCACGGTAATCTTTCCATCCAGGTGGTTACAACTTACACCGCAGCGCCGGTGCCGATCGCGCCCACCTATGTCATGAATGGCTCCGGCTACGGGGCCGGAGGGGGGGCTCAGGGCCAGGGAGCGGGCAACGCGGTTCCCCCGGCCGCCAATCCGGCGCAGCCTGGGAATTTGCCCAGCTATCCAGGGCAGTCTGGCGCGCTCATCCCTCAGACCACGCTCACGGCCAATGACAGTCCGGCACAGACCATGCGGCTTGACGATGGCGCCAACGTGGAAGAGTTGGTGAATGGACTGCACGCCATCGGAACCACGGCACGCGACGTAGTGGCCATTTTGCAGGCCATCAAGGCCGAAGGCGGAATACAGGCTGAAGTGGAGGTGCAGTAAATGGCAAGCGGCATCCTCGGCCCCGGTATCATGAGTGCGCAGATTGGCCTGCAGCAAGCGAAGGAATCGCAACTGCTGCATCAAATGCAGTCTGCGCAAGGCGCGGACCAAACCGAGAAAATCAAGAAAGGCGCCCAGGAGTTTGAGGCCCTGCTGCTTACGGGCTGGCTGCAGGAGGCAGAAAAGTCGCTGGCCACGGTTCCCGGCGCCGATGACGGCGACGACGATTCCGGCGCGCAGGGCACCATGACCAGCATGGGGGTGCAGTCCCTGGCGGAATCGCTGGCTGCCTCCGGCGGAATCGGAATTGGCAACATGATTGCAAAGGCCATGCTGGCGACGGCCCAAAAGGCGCAAGAAAAGGCGCCTCTTTCGGGTGCGGAGATTCCCACCGCAAATCAGCACTTTCCGTTGAATTCGGGTTCCCAAAATGCCGATAGAATGGCAGTATCACGGAAGGGACCAGAATGAGAATCGACCTTTTCAACTCCTCTGCGGCTCAAATTGCCAGCGAAGTCACTGCGCAACCCGCCAAGACCGGAGATACCTCGACCCCGGGCACGGAGGACGCAGGCGATCGCACCACCCTCACCTCAGGTTCCGCAGCGGTGAGCTCACTGGTCAGCGAGGCCATGAATACACCCGCAATTCGCCAGGATATCGTGCAGGGCCTGCAACAGCAGATCGCCAGCGGCCAGTATAAGCTCGACCCGGACCAGATCGCCGCAGCCATGATCGACGAGCACGCTTGATTGCGCAGTGCGGCATCCGTCACTGATGCGTGAAGCCTGGAATCGGCAGGCAGGCTGTAAGAGAGAGGCCGAAAAAAGGTAATCATGACCGGAGGCGGATCACAAGCCCGGAGCAGCAAGGCAGGAGAGCATCTCCAGCTTCTGCGATCTCTCGCCACCGAACTGCAGCGCGCCATGCAAGCCATCTCCTCAAACGATCTTGAGAAACTCGAGGAAAGCATTGCCAGCCAGCAGGACCTGAGCGCCCGTTTGGGCCAACTGGCAAGCGAGTTAAGGTTCCGCCCTTCGGCCGCTGACATCCCCACAGCTGATTCAATTCCCGCGGACCTGATGCTGGAGATTCGCGCTGCCGCCACTGAACTCCAGAGCCTGAATCTCCGCTACTCCTACCTTCTGCAGCTTTCCAGCCGCTCGGTAGGACTCATGGCTTCGCTCTTCAATTCCTTCAAAGGTCAAATCAAGGAGGCTCCTGACGCCAGGTTGAAACTGCAAACCTGGTCCTGCCAGGTGTGATCGCCATGGGAGGTTTGAACGCATCTCTTCTTATCGGATCGGAGGCCCTGGGTGTGGCGCAGGCCGCTCTCCAGTCTTCGAGCAACAACATCGCCAATGCCAATACCGCGGGCTACACCCAGGAAGTAGTGCAGCTCAGCGCAGACCCTGAAACCCTGTCGGGCAGCGTCGTGTCGGGCGGCGGCGTCAGCTTGGACGGTATTGACAGCGTGCGCGATGAGTTGCTGAACCTTCAGATTCAGCAACAGACTTCACAGCAGAGCCAAATCAATACTGAATCCTCCAGCCTGCAGGCGCTGCAATCGCTCTTTTCCAATACTGGAGAAGATCTTGCCAGTACTCTGAGCGCATTCTCCAGCGCTCTCACAGGTCTCTCTTCAAATTCCTCCAATTCCGCAACGCAAGAGGGTGTTTTGACGGCCGGGCAAAATCTGGCCGAATCATTCAACACCACCGCCAGCAGCCTGGAGAGCGCGCAAACGTCGTCCGATCAGCTGGTCACCGAGACCGTCGCCCAGATCAACTCTCTCTCCAGCCAGATCGCGCAGCTGAATTCGCAGCTCACCTCGTCCGTAATGTCAAAGGAAAATGGCGGCACCATCGAGGATCAGCGCGATGAGCTGGTCCAGCAGCTCTCTACCCTGACCAATGTTTCTATCACCCAGAGCAGCGATGGAGAGGTAATCACGACCGCTAACGGTTCGCCGCTGGTGATGGGAAGCCAAAGCTTCGCCCTGCAGACCACCACCGGCAGCGACGGGTTCCAGCAGGTGGTCGACGCCAATGGCAACAACATCACCTCCAGTATTTCCGGCGGGCAGCTGGGCGGGGCCATCCAGATGCGCGACACAGTGATTCCCGGCTATCTGAACTCGCTGAATCAGCTGGCCAGCCAGTTCGCCACCACCTTCAATGCTGCCCAGGCAGATGGCTACGATTCCACCGGCGCCACCGGCCAGGCCTTTTTCAGCGTGCCCTCAACCGGGTCGGCGGCCGCAGGCATCAGCGTTGCGTTGACCAGCGGCTCACAAATCGCGGTCAGCTCCGATGGGTCCTCCGGCAGCAATGGCAACCTTGCCAATCTTCTCGCCGCCGTGAACGGCGATATGTCTTCCGGGGAAACCCCCGCCGATGCGTACGCCAATATCGTTTACCAGGTGGGCAGCGATGCCTCCAATGCCAGCGCGCAGTACACGGCGTTGGGGAACAGCATTCTCCAGCTCACTAACCAGCAAAGCTCGGTCTCAGGAGTCAGCCTGGACCAGCAAACCACCAATCTCATTCGCTATCAGACAGCCTATGAGGCCGCGGCCCGCATCGTAAGCACGATTCAGGCCCTCAACACCGTAACCCTGGATATGGGCTCCAGCCAGTCCTACTGAATCCTATGAGCTTAAGCACGAACATGGTCCCGAATATCCTGGCTGATCTGCAGCAGAGCCAGGCTACGCTCAACACTCTGCTTCAGGAAGTCGCTACCGGCAAGAGCGTGAGTCAGCCCTCGGACAATCCAACCGCCTCCGCGGAGATGGTGCAGAACACGCTTGAGACCGCCGACGTCGACCAGTACACGCAGAACATTGACAGTGTGCTCTCCAAGCTGCAAATGGCAAGCTCCGCCTTGAGCTCGGTGGTCACATCTCTCACCCAAGCCGTGTCCCTGGGCACGGAGGGCGCGAACGGCACAACCAATTCCTCCAACCTCGCTTCACTCGCGCAGCAGGTGCAAAGCATCCTCACCAGCGTTGTGTCGGATGCAAATACCTCGGTCTCGGGCTCCTACGTGTTCGGAGGGACAAACTCCACCACAACCCCCTACACCGCGGATTCGACTTCCCCTACCGGCTACACGTACAACGGCAACGACGACACCAACTCCGTGGCAGTCGGCGACAATCTGAATGTTCAGGTGAACCTTCCCGGCAGCCAGATCTTCTCCAATTCCACCAGCAATGTGCTGGGGGCCCTCAGTGCCCTGGTTACGGCCCTGCAAAGCGGAGATCGCTCTCAGATTTCTTCCGCAACCACTGCTGTGAACTCCGCGCTCAATTACGTCAGCCAACAGCAGGTCTTCTACAGCAGCGCGCAAAATCAGCTCAACTCGCAGCAAACCTACTTGGAGCAGGAAACGGTGACGCTGACTACCCAGCAAACCAATCTGGTTCAAGTTAACGAGGCAACGGTGGCTACCGAGCTGAGCCAGGCTGAAACCGACAATAGCGCGACCCTCGCCGCTGCTGCCAAAGTTCTTCCAGAAACTCTGCTCAACTATCTGGCACCTCCCGCTTAATCCGGTCAGGCGTCTTTCAATGTTGGCGGTGGCAAAAACGCCCGGGCGCGACCAGCGCGCCCGGGCGTTCTTCCATGCCAGGATGTCAGGCCGACCAGCTCAACGTTTTTCGCTCTGCGTCGCCCGGGAAAATGTGCCGCTGAGCCGTGACTGGGGGCAGTATTTGCGGGCCAGCGGATGCCTGCTTCTCCTCCATCCTTTGCCACTGCTCGCGCAGCTTAAGCACCACGGCCATTTGTTGTTCGAACGTGACGGCAGAATGCTTCGCCTGCGCCTCAACGATCTTGCGCCGTAGCGATGCATACAGCAACTTAAGCCTCTCCGCCAGTTCACCGCCGCTGCCGCGACTGATTCGGTCTTCAAGATGCGCAATCACCAGCAGAGCGTGTCTTGCTTCCCGGCAGCGCTGCTCGATGTCATTTCGTCTTTCCGCGTCGGCTGCGCGGCGCAGGTCTCCCGCCAGGGTGTCGTACAGCGCAATCAAAATTCCCATCCCGCCCGCGCTGGCTGCTGCCGTCTTCCGATAAGCCATTTCCACTGAGCTCATAATGGTCTCTCATTAACCGTTCGAGGAGTTGTTAAAGCCCAATTCCGCGTCGATCTCCTTCATCTGATTGGGTAACTGTTGCAGGGCGATTTCGGCATCGCTGTATTCCGTTTGCAGTTGGGTTTTCAAAGGAGCAATGACATTAGTCTGGAAATTTGTGATGTCGGTCTGCAGGTCACTGTATTCGCTGCTCATGCTATTCAGGTCCACCGTGAAGGCGCCGTTCCCGGCGTTGGTAAAGGTGCTCAACTGCTGATTCAATGAATTGGCAAACCCGTTCAGCGCCGTCCCCTGAAAGAAGCTCTGCACATCGCTGTAGTTGTTCGCCAGCGCGCTGCCCAGCGTGGTGCTGTCTACGCTGAGCGTGCCGTCGGTATTCACGCTGATGCCCATGGATGTCAGGTTGGGGACCGTCGTCGATCCTGTTGCCGGCGTGTAGGTATAGTCCAGCGCCTGCAGCAGCGCGGTCTGCAGGCTGCTGACGGTGGAATCGGTTGCCAACACTCCTTCGCCCGATCCCGTGTCAGTGTATTGGGCGTTTACTGCCTTGATGAGCGTGTTGTAGTCCGATACGTACTGGCTGATGGCCGAGGACACCTGCGAGGTATTGTGCGCCACAGCAATCGTTACCTGGGTTCCGGGGCTGGCGCTTAACAAATTCAGAGTCAGTCCCGGCACCACGCCCCTCACCGTGTTGCTGGCGCTTGAAATCGAAATGCCATTGATCGTCAGGGAGGCGTTGCTCCCTTTCACCGGTTCGGTAAAGCCGAAGCTTGCGGGCGCCGAACTCGTAACTGAAAATTCACCCGCGCTACCCGAAGAGTCACTCACGACCGATAGCCGCGATCCCGTCGCATCCGTAATCACGCTTGCCGTAACGCCCAGATTGTCGCCGTTGATTGCGGTGGCCAGGTCGTCGAGCGTGTTCACGCCGCTACCAGTGGTGATGGTCGTCGCCGTTCCGCTGGGATCGGTAATGGTGATGGTTCCTGAGGGCAGCGTAGCGGTGTCGCTGGACATGGTGCTCGAAGCCCACGAATCCGTAGTCGCCAGGCTATTGACTACCACCACGTTATTCCCCGTCGCCGTCCCGGAGACCGAAGATCCGCTGACTATGCTGGAATTCGATGAGGTGACGGTGGTCGCCGAAAGCGGCCCCGTCAGGCTGTTGAGCGCCTCAATGTCAGTATCGACGTTGGTGGCGTAGGTCTGAATCTGGGTCAGCGCGCTGCTCTGGCTCTGCAGCGTTGATTGCTGATTTTCCCAGTTCGTTTCAGGCGCCTCGGCCGCGCTCACAGCGGCACTCACCGCTGCGTTCACGTCGATGCCCGGACTGGATGCTCCCAACGCCGCTTCCAGAATATTGCTGAGGTTGATCGAAGATGAACTGGACGAGAGAAGTGAATCCAACGCCGAAATTGAACTCATTGGCTGTTCCTTTGCCGTTTCGCCGGCTTTTGGGCTGCGCCTCGTACTCCGGCTGCGCACTTGAAATATCGGCACTTTTGCCGGGCAATTTCAGACCGGAAAAGAAAAAGCGGCGCCACTCAAGGCACGCCGCTTTCGCAATCCAAGAGACAAGTTGGAGGGCTACTGCAGGAGCTTCAGAACGTTCTGCTCGGCGGAGTTCGTCTGTGCCAAGGCCGCAAATCCGGTCTGCTCCAGCACGTTGTACTGGCTCATGTGGGAGGTCACCGTCGCGATATCCGCATTCTGGATGTTGTTCTGGGCGCTGGTCAGGTTTTGAACTTCAGTCGTTTCCACGTTCGCATCCGACGTCAGAGCGTTGACGGACGCGCCAATATTGCCGCGATCCTGAGCTACCGTGCTGATGGCCGCTGTGATCGCGGTTAGCGCGGTTTGTGCGGCTGCGGTCGTGCTCAAATTCATGCTGCTGGTCAGGCCCAGTGAATTCGCTGAAAGGGCGCCAATATTCGTGATGAGCGTGGAAGATCCAGTGCTCGTGCCGTCGCTGGTGAATACTGTGTCCGTGCCGGCGTCGCCTGCGGGAACAGTGAAGCCACCCAGAACCGAATCGTTGGTAGACACCTGAAGCGAATCGCCGGTGGCGCCTGCGATCTGCAGCTTGCCGCCGACAAACGTAGCCGTCACGCCCGAGCTCAGGGTGCCCGCGGTTTCCGCATTGGTGATCGCCGTTTGCAGGCTGGCAATGGTGCTGGTTGCGCCCGCTGTGAACACAAACGTGCCACCTGTCGCCGAGTCCGTAATGGTCACGTTCGCGCCGTCTGTCAGGGCCGACGCCGTGGTCAGGGGATCGCTGGTCGTTCCCTGCGTGGACTGGTACGTGGTGCTGTTTCCAGTAAATACGGAGGTTCCGTTGAAGTTCGTGGTCAGCCCGATCTGGTTGATCTCGCTCAAAATCGATTGAAATTCGGTATTCAGAGCAGCCGACTGGCTGGTCGAAAGTCCGCCGGTGGAGGCTTCGGTGGCGATCGTAACAGCCTGGTTCAGGATTGTGTCTACCTGGGAAAGTGCGCCGTCGGCGGTCTGCAGCATGCCGATGCCATCGGTCGCGTTCTGGCTGGACTGGGTGAGTGCGGAAATGTTCGCTCCCAGACCGTCAGCGATTGACAGTCCGGCAGGGTCCTCGGCGCCGGAGTTGATTCTCATGCCGGTCGAGAGCTGCTGCAGGGTGCTTTGCAAGCTCGCCTGCGTATTGGATACTGCGTTCTCCGCGATTAAAGAGGAGATGTTGTTCAGTACTTGAATGCTCATTGTGATTGCTCCCTTTTTCGATTTCCGCCTGCACCGAACCGCTTCCGTCTTCGAGAGGTCCAGAATCGTTTTAAGGAGCAGGTGGTTAGTACCCGCACTCTATCGGCTTCTCCTTACCACAGTTCTAGTACCCCAAAGGAGCTACTGGCGGCAAGAGCAAGCTTTAATCCCCAAAAGTTCCGTGAGCGGGCATTGCCAATCGATGCCTATCCCATTTTGTCCAATGAACATACGCGTGGCGGCAACTCGCCATTCCGGTGCGGGCCACTTCTGGGCGAACGGCAGCGCTGGTTAACAAACTTGATTCAGCAAAGGCCGGTTTGAGGCCTATTCGGGCTGTACGGCCCCGGCCTCCGCGACAGCGTCTGGCGCCGAGTCGCGCGCCTTGCCTCGACGTTTCGAGGCTCCCATGGAGCCCGCCAAAACTTCGGTGGGCCAGCTACCCCAAGCGGGGCAAATTCCAAATAGGCTCCGACCCGTCGCTGTAATCCGCGCAGTCGATGATTTCCATGCACTTGCGAAGCGAGTCCCTAAGCGGCGAAAGTATTCACTATGCCCCAGGCATTCCGCTCCACGCGCGTAGCTACGACGCACGGCCTTGAACCCGCCGTGGTGGTGGTGGAGCATGGGCGGATCGCCGCTCTGCGCAACTGGCGCGATTTGCCGGCGCTCGCAGAGATTCACGATGTCGGCGATGCGGTCCTTCTTCCTGGGCTCGTCGACTCGCACGTGCATATCAATGAACCGGGGCGAACGGAGTGGGAAGGTTTTGCGACGGCCACCCGGGCCGCTGCCGCAGGCGGCGTAACTACTCTGATTGACATGCCGCTGAATTGCGTTCCTGAAACCATCGACGTGGCCGCGCTGGAGGCCAAGCGAAACGCAGCGCAGGGGCAGGCGTGGGTGGACTGGGCCGCGTGGGGGGGCGTAGTGCGCGGCAATGCCGATGAACTGCAACCGCTGGCGCGCGCCGGCGTGGCGGGATTCAAATGCTTTCTCATTCACTCCGGCATCGACGGCTTTGCCTGGGTGGATGAGCGCAACCTGCGCCTGGCGTTGGAAGCGTTGCGCGGATCGGGCCTGCCGCTACTGGCCCATGCCGAGTTGGCTGGCCCGGTGGATGATGCCACGCTGGCATTGAATGCGACGCCCGCGGCCTGGCGTCACTACGATACGTATTTGGCGTCGCGGCCACAGAGGTCGGAGTACGAGGCGATTGCGCTTCTCATTCGACTGGCTGAAGAATTTAGAACTCCGGTACACGTGGTGCATCTGTCGGGCTCCGCCGCTGCGCTCGATCAATTGGGATCGGCGCGCCGGCATGGGCTGCCCATCACCGTGGAAACTTGCCCGCACTATTTGTTTTTTACCGCGGAAGAGATTCCGGACGGCGCCACCGAATTGAAGTGCGCGCCGCCCATTCGCAGCGGGCAAAATTGCGAGCTGCTGTGGAAGGCCCTTGAAGAGGGTCTCATCGACATGGTCGTGACAGACCATTCTCCCTGTCAGCCTGAGATGAAACGGCGTGAGGAGGGCCGATGGGATCTTGCCTGGGGCGGAATTGCCAGTCTCGGACTGGCGCTGCCGGTCGTGTGGACAGCTATGCGGCAGCGCGCAATCAAGATCGACCGCATTAGCCAATGGATGGCCGCGGCTCCGGCGCGGCTGGCGGGACTCGCCGGACGAAAGGGCGCGCTGGTAGCGGGCGCCGACGCCGATTTCGCTGTCTTTGATCCCGATGCGTCCTGGATTGTCACCCCGGGCGACCTGCATTTCCGCCACAAGATCTCGCCCTATCTGGGCACGCAGCTGCTCGGACGCGTTCGCGAAACCTGGTTGCGCGGTGAATGCATTTACCGCGACGGAGAATTTCCGGGCGCGCCGCGCGGGAAAGAGCAGGTGCGTGCATGAAAGATCGCGCCACGCGAGCCATCGCCGAATGCCGGCGCATTGCAGCCATGACCGAGGAGCCAGGCCGCATTACGCGCCGCTTCCTCACGCCGCCTGTGCGCGATGCGCACGCCCTGCTGCGCGCCCGCATGGAGGCTCTGGGCTTAACAGTGCGCGTGGACGCGGCCGGTAATCTGCGCGGTCTGTGGCGGCCGCCCGATGCGCGCGGCAAGCGGCTCATGCTCGGGTCGCACCTGGATACTGTACCCGACGCAGGCCCATTCGACGGCGTGCTGGGCATTACCCTCGCGCTCGAGTGGGTCGAACTTGCGCAGGAGCTCAGCCTGCCGCTGGCCATCGAGGTCATCGCATTCTCTGAAGAGGAAGGCGTGCGCTTCGGCGTGCCGTTTCTCGGCAGTCGCGCAGTGACCGGGCGCTTCAACCCCGCACTGCTTGCGCTCAAAGACAGAGAGGGCGTCACGGTTGAAAATGCCATTCGCAGTTTCGGTCTTGACGAAACGCGTATCGCAGAGGCAGCCATCGACCAGGATGTGTTCGGATTTGTCGAAGTGCACATTGAGCAGGGTCCGGTGCTGGAATCGGAAAATCTGAACGTCGCCGCCGTCACCGCGATTGCGGGCCAAACCCGTATGAGCCTGGAATTTGCAGGCCATGCCAATCACGCCGGCACCACGCCCATGAGTATGCGCCGTGATGCGCTGGCCACCGCAGCCGAGTGGCTTATCGGCGTTGAAGCGCTGGGCCGGCGCACAGAGGGCCTGACGGCCACGGTGGGGAAGATCGAGGTCGAACCGAATGCGGGCAACGTTATTCCCGGGCTGGCCCGCCTGAGCCTGGATGTGCGCCACGCCGAGGATCGCGTCCGCAGGGCTGCTGTGGAGGAACTGCTCGCAAGCGCACAGGCCGTCGCCGAGCGTCGCGGCTTGGCTTTCGCCTCCAGCACGCAGATGGATCAGCCGGCTGTTCCGATGGATGAGCGGCTTACCGCATTCCTGGTGGATGCCATTGAATCCGTGGGCCTCGGGGTGAAGCGAATGCCGAGCGGCGCCGGGCACGATGCCATGGTAATAGCGTCGCGTGCGCCCACGGCCATGCTCTTTCTGCGCAGCCCGGGCGGCATCAGCCATCATCCTTCGGAGTCGGTCCGAGAAGAGGATGTCGAGGCAGCGCTCCGGGTCGGCCGCAAATTCCTCGAGCGTCTATCCGCCGAGGTCGAAGGCGAGCACAAATAAGGTCGACGCCTGTTTTTCGCTCGGTTACAATCGAGCAACACGCGTTAGTTCCACGCTGGATTCCCCAATTGCCAACGAGGCCCCAAGTGCACAACCTGGGAGCAACCCGAAGCACAGTCAAAGCCGATCACCTGCTGCACACGCCGGACACTTTTATCCGCACGCCTCTGCCTGGCGCCGAAGGGGTGGATTTTGTCATCCACGCCGCGCCGCAACTTGGTGCGCGATTCACGCAGATGACCGCCGAGTTCGCATCCGGCGGCTCGCTGGGGCCGGCGCCGGCACAGCGGTTCGTCTATGTGGTCGCGGGTGAGCTGAGTCTTGAGACCGCGGGCAGCAGGCACGCGCTCGCTCCCGGAGGTTTTGCCTATTTGCCACAAGGCACGCAGCATACGATTCGAGCTGCGAGTGACTCGCGGGCCGTGGTGATTGAAAAGAGCTACGAGCCAAAGTTGGGAGCATCTGTACCCCAGGTTCTGGTGGGCAATGAATCCGATATCCCCGCTGTGGCGCTGATGGGCGACGAAGGTCTGCGCGTGCGGTCGCTTATGCCCGACGGCGCGCCCTACGATTTTGCGGTCAACACCATGACTTACGATCCCGGCGCAGCTCTCGGCATGGTGGAGATTCATGTCATGGAGCACGGCCTGCTGATGCTGGAAGGCGGGGGCATCTACCGGCTTGGCGACAGTTGGTACCCGGTAGAGGCCGGCGACTTTATCTGGATGCGAGCCTATTGCCCCCAATGGTTCGGCGCCCTCGGCAAGAAGCCCGCGAAATACATCATCTACAAGGACTGGCGAAGGCATCCACTGGGAGGTTGACCCAGATGACAACCACTCGTCCCCAACTCGATCCCAAGCTGAGTATCGACCCGCTGATTGCCGAGCTGATGGCGCTGGCGCAGATCTCTGAAGCTGATCCGCCGGTCGTGACCCGCGTGGTCTTCAGCGAAGCGGACATGCGTGCGCGAGCTTACGTGAAAACGTTGTGCGCTGAGGCAGGTTTGGCGGTTCGTGAGGATGCCGTGGGCAACACCTTTGCGCGCTGGGAGGGCAGTGAGCCCGATCTCGCACCCATCGGCACCGGCTCGCATATCGATGCCATTCCCAACGCCGGGCTATATGACGGCTGCGTGGGCGTGCTGGGCGCACTTGAAGCCATTCGCGTTCTCAAGAAGATGGGCTTCAAACCGCGCCGCTCTATTGAGCTGGTCATCTTCACGGCGGAGGAGCCCACGCGCTTCGGCATTGGTTGTCTGGGTAGCCGTATGATGGCGGGCGTGCTTTCGGCCGGGCAGGCGCGGGCCTTGCGCGATACGGATGGCAACGGCCTGGAGGAGTTGCGCGCGAGAGCCGGATTTACCGGACCTTTGGAATCGGTGGCCGTTCCATTCGGCCGCTTCCACCAATTTGTCGAGATGCACATCGAACAGGGCCCGTATCTTGAACAGGAAGGAATCGATGTCGGGCTGGTCACGCATATTGCCGCGCCTGCCAGCCAGTGGATCACGATTGAGGGCGAAGGCGGCCATGCCGGAGGCAGGTTGATGCCGGGACGTAAAGACGCGCTCACTGCTGCGGCCGAACTCATCCTGGCTCTCGAAGCAGCGGCCAAAGCCACCGGCTCCATTGACACCGTGGGCACCGTGGGCGTGTGCGAAGTGTTCCCGGGTGCGGTCAACAGCATTCCTTCGCGCGTGCGCATGACCACCGACGTGCGCGACATCGATCAGGCGCGGCGCGACGGCGTCCTGCATGCACTGCACGCGGCGGCGGATGAGGTCGGTGCGCGACGCGGCGTGAAGATTACGACAGAGCTGATCAATGCCGACCCGCCCGCAGTGTGCGATCCGGCGATTCTTGCCGCGCTCGAGGAATCGGCGGTGGCTGCCCGCAAGAGTTACAAACGCATGGTGGCGCGCGCGTATCATGACTCCTCGTTTGTCTGCTGCGTTGCGCCGGTGGCCATGCTCTTCATCCCCTGCCGCGGCGGGGTGAGCCACCGGCCCGACGAATACGCTACGCCGCAATGGATCGGCAGCGGCGTGCACGTTCTGTCGCGTACGCTGGCGCGGCTGGCGGCATAAGGAAACTTTGCAACCCTCGCATCTGCGTGTATGCTAGCCGTTAACCGCAAGCCAAACTGCGGGTTTCCAAGGCATGAATTCTGCTGCGACAACCCGCGTGGTTGGCGCTCCCGTACCGCGCAAAGAGGGAGTGGACAAGCTGCTGGGCCGCGCGCGCTACGTCGACGATATGGTGCGCGAAGGCATGTGGTACGGCGCCACGGTACGCAGCTCAATTCCGAGAGGAATCATTCGGTCAATTCAATTTGATCGCCAGGTTGACTGGAGCGAATTTGCGGTTGTCACTGCGGCTGATATCCCCAGCGAAAATTGCATTCAGCTCATCGTCGCCGATCAGCCCTGTCTGGCCGACGGCAAGGTGAATCACTGCGAAGAGCCGATCCTGTTGTTGGCGCATCCCGACCGGAACAAGCTGCGCCAGGCTTTGGCCGCCGTGCACGTTCAGTACGACGCGCTCCCCGCCGTTTTCACTCTGGAGCAAAGCGAGCGCCAGGAGCTGATCGTGTGGGGCGAGGACAACGTGCTCAAAAGTTTCGTGCTTGAAAAAGGCGATGTGGACTCTGCCCGGACTGAGGCCGCGCACATCGTTGAGGGCGAGTATCGCACCGGCGCGCAAGAGCACCTGTACATCGAAAACAACGGCATGATCGCCGAGTACAGCGCCGCCGGCGGCGTCACGGTGTGGGGCTCGCTGCAGTGTCCGTTTTACGTGGTCAAATCGCTTCGTGCTGTTTTTGGATTGCCCGAAGACAAAGTGCGCGTGGTGCAGGCGGAGACGGGTGGCGCATTCGGCGGTAAAGAGGATTACCCCTCCATGCTGGCTTGTCATGCGGCACTGCTGGCCATGAAGAGCGGCCATGCAGTCAAGATGGTCTACGACCGCATTGAGGATTTGACCGCGACGACTAAGCGCCATCCGGCGCGGGTGCGGCATCGTACCGCGCTCGACAACGAGGGCAGGCTGCTGGCGATCGAGATCGAACTCGACACCGACGGCGGAGCTTATGCAACGCTCTCGTCTACTGTGCTTTCACGGGCCACGCTTCACTCTACCGGCCCCTATCTGTGCCCCCATGTGCGCGTGCGTGCCCGATCGTGGGCCACCAACAACGTGCCCTACGGCGCGTTTCGTGGATTCGGCGCTCCGCAGGCCATTTTTGCCATGGAGCGGCATATGGACGAGATTGCCGCTGCGCTGGCTATCGATCCCGTGGAACTGCGGCGCAGAAACTTCCTGCACCAGGGCGACAAGAATGCAACCGAACAGGTACTGCACGAGCCCGTGATCCTGGATCAGCTGCTCGAGCGCGCGCTCCAGGAGAGCAGCTATCACGCGAAACGCGCGCAGTTTGCGCGTGACAATCGGGTGAACCCGGTCAAGCGCGGGATGGGCCTGGCCGCTTTCTATCACGGCTCCGGCTTCACCGGCTCGGGCGAAGTGTATTTGAATTCGCAGGCTGGTGTCGATGTAACACCGGAAGGACAAGTCCGCGTTCTGGTTTCAAACACCGAGTTCGGTCAGGGCACGAATACGATCCTCACGCAGGTTGCCGCGGAGGCTCTGAACCTGGATTTCAGCCGCATTGCCATGGCCCCGCCCGATACCGCAGCCGTGCCCAACAGTGGGCCCACCGTGGCCTCGCGTACTTCGATGGTCGTGGGGCGCCTGATTGAGCGAGCCAGTATTCAACTTCTGGACATGTTGCGCAAGGATGCAGGACTGCCCATTGAATATACGGATGAAGAGTTCTTCGCGGCGTGCCAACGTTATCGCGCCGCCCACGCCGGCGTGAGATCCCTGTGCCGCTACGAGCCGCCTCCGGGGATTGTGTGGGACGACCAGAAGTATCATGGCGAGGCCTACGGCGCCTATGCCTGGGCTATCTACGTGGCCCAGGTCGCCGTCGATACCGTCACCTGCTGCGCCGAAGTCGAGGAGTTCTGGGCCGTGCAGGAGGCCGGACGCGTACTGCATCCGGTTCTCGCCAAAGGACAGATTGAAGGCGGCATTGCC
Organism: uncultured Acidobacteriaceae bacterium; assembly: GCA_963725975.1. Lineage (GTDB taxonomy): Bacteria > Acidobacteriota > Terriglobia > Terriglobales > Acidobacteriaceae > Telmatobacter. Next base: position 584,350 of record CAVSBA010000008.1, read on the forward strand.
CAGGGCATCGGATACGCGCTTTACGAAAAAGTCGTCATGCGCAATGGCCGCATGGAAAACAGCCAGATGACCAACTACATTATTCCTACAGCAGAAGACGTTCCGCCGATGCATGTGTTTTTCGAGGAATTGCCTTTTCGCCACGGCGGATTTGGCGCCAAGGGCATCGGCGAGCTACCGCATGACGGCCCCGCGCCGGCCATCCTGAACGCGATTCGCAACGCCACAGGTGTGCCCATGAATTCAGTCCCGCTGTTGCCCGAGGACCTTTTCGCATACCTTGCCGCAGTTCGTTCACTGGAGGAGGCAGCCGCTTGAACGCTGAATCGTGGCCCGCAATTTGCTTCACGGTCAACGGCAAGACCTGCGAAGTCCACGCTCCACCCATGAAGCGGTTGATCGATGTGTTGCGTGAGGATCTGCATCTGACCGGGACGAAGGAGGGTTGCGGCGAAGGGGAGTGCGGGTCCTGCAGCGTGCGCATGAACGGAGAGCTGGTGAATAGCTGCCTGGTTCCCGTACTGCAGGTTGAGGGAATGGCGATCCGCACCGTGGAGGGGCTCGCGAGTGCGGTCGAACTGCATCCGCTGCAGCAGGCCTTTCTTACCAACGGCGGTGCGCAATGCGGCATTTGCACGCCGGGCATGTTGATGGCCGCAGCACAACTGCTTGAGCAAAACCCTCAACCCGGCATGGCCGAGATTCGGGAAGCGCTGGCCGGCAATCTTTGCCGCTGCACAGGATTTATGCGGATCTTTGCAGCGGTAGCAGCGGCCGCAGAAGTGGCTGCGAGGCCGCAGACCTCAGAACTGGAAGAAGCGCACGATGCGCGGTAATGCAGCAGCACATCAACTCGTAGCCCCGGGCACACTGGCCGCGGTGCTGGCGCTCATGGCCGCGGAGCCTGGCGCGTGGACACCGATCGCGGGCGGAACCGAGTTGATGGTTGCGTTTTCCGCCGGCCGTCTTACTGCGCCCAAGCTGGTGAGCTTGTGGGGCATTCGCGATCTACGCTTCATCGATACGAATGCGGAGAGCATCGTCATCGGAGCCGGCACAACTTTTCTTGACATGCGGCGCCACCAGACCCTGCCCACAGAGCTGCCATTGCTGGCAAAGGCTGCAGGATGGATCGGCTCTATCGCCAACCAGAGCCGGGCCACGCTCGGCGGCAATCTGGTGAACGGATCGCCGGCCGCGGATTCTTCGCCGGCATTGCTGGTCTATGACGCCGAGGTCGAGCTCATCTCTGTCCGTGGAACGCGGCGCATTGCCTACAAAGAATTCCACACCGGCTACAAGCGTAATGCCATGGCCGCGGACGAATTGCTTTATTCCGTGCACCTACCGCGGCGTTTCGCGAGACATCGGCAATACTTGCGCAAAGTGGGCGCTCGGCGCTCCATGGCAATTGCGAAGGTCGCGCTTGCGGCCACGGCTCTTTTAGATCATGGCGCTGTCAGTGAGATCCGGATTGGCGCGGCGAGCCTGGGCCCGTTCCCCATGAGACTGTCTCAAACTGAAGCGGCGTTGCTGGGCAGCGCCCTCACGCCCGAGACTGCACTCACAGCGCAGCGCGCATTGCTGGCCGAGGCGCAGCCTATCGATGACATACGCTCCACTGCCTCTTACCGGCGTCGTGTTGCAGCCAACCTGCTGGATGAGTTTCTGCTGGAATTGCTCCGGGAGAGCCCGCGCGGATGAATGCAAAGCTTGCGGCGTGGAACGAAACTGGAGAGGACGAGGCGCTGGCCGCCATGCTGGCCTGCTGCGGAGCGCGACGCTGGGCAACGGGCATGGTCGCCGCGCGACCCTTCGACACCGTTGAAGCGTTGAGCGCGATCGCCGATCGCGTTTGGGCAGCGATGGACGAGACGGACTGGATCGAGGCATTCGCCTGCCATCCAAGAATTGGCGAGCGCAAAGCGGCACACGCTTCCGCGCAATCGGCAGCGTGGTCGCAACAGGAGCAATTGGCGGTGACCGATGCGGAGGCGTGCGTGCTTGCCGCGTTGGCCGAAGCCAATGCGCAGTACGAACAGCGTTTCGGGTTCACGTATATAGTTTGTGCAACTGGGAGAAGCGCCCGCGAAATGCTGGATATACTGAAGCGGCGCCTGGGCAACAGCCGCGACGTTGAGCTGCGCCAGGCTGCTGAGCAACAGCGGCAGATTGTGCAAATCCGTTTGAGAAAATGGCTGATGACATGAGTGGAATTACGACGCATGTGCTGGACACAGTGCTGGGCAAGCCGGCAGCGGGTATTGGCGTGCGGCTTGAGAAGCAGGAGGGCGGCCGATGGGCGGCGCTTTCGTCTGCGGCCACTGATGGCGACGGACGCTGCCGCGATCTTGCGCCGAACGCCGCGCCGGGCGTTTATCGACTCACATTCGAAACGGGCGACTATCTCACGCAAATGGGGCGCGCCAGCATCTATCCCGAGATCTCCATCACCTTTACGGTCAGCGCCGATGACGATGGACACTACCATTTCCCACTGCTGCTGAGCGATAACAGTTACACCACTTACCGAGGAAGCTGAATGGCAAGACTGGCTGAAAATCGCTATGGAAAGTCACGCGTGCGGCTGTCGCGCGTTACGCGGCTGGCAGATCGCCATCTGTTCAACGAATGGACAGTCCACGTGATGCTGGAAGGTGATTTCGTCGCCAGCTATATGGAGGCTGACAACAGCACCGTACTTCCCACCGACACCATGAAGAATACCGTGTACTTTTTAGCGAGGCAATCCAAGGCCGAAACCATCGAAGCATTTGCGATGGAGATCGGCGATTACCTCATCGAGAACCATCGGCAGATCGCGACGGTCAGCATCAAAGTAGACGAAACCTGCTGGGAACGGATGATGGTGGACGGCACACCCGAAGCTACGACCTTCAAGCTGGGGGGCCCGGAATTGCAATTCGCGCGCGCGGTGCGGGTGAGAGGCGCCGCGTGGGAGATTACCTCTGGAATTGACGGGCTCACAATCCTTAAGACCACCAAGTCGGCATTTACCGGGTACGTGAAGGACAAGCTCACCACTCTCAAGCCCGCCACGGACCGTATTCTTGGTACGCGCGCCACGGTTGCGTGGGACTATACGGCGCAGGAGCCGGATTTTGCGCAGGTGCGCGCGAGGATTACGCGGGCTCTGCTCCAGGAGTTTGCCGCGCACAACAGCATGAGCGTGCAGCATACACTGTTCGATATGGGTAAAGCCGCTCTGGAAGCGGCACCAGAGATTGCGCGCATCCATCTGTCGATGCCCAATCTGCATCATCTTCCGGTCAACCTGGAACCTTTTGGCCTGGACAACCCAAACCATATTTTTGTGCCCATCGACGAACCTCACGGCACCATTGAGGCGACCATCGAGCGGTAAGCCGCACAACTGGAAAGCGAAGGCAGCGCGTGACTGGAACAACGACTCCAACCGCCAAAGTGCACGAGCAGAGCGGCGCGACACAAGACTTTGGTTTGCGGGCCGGAGTGCTGGGACCAGTGGAGACGCTGGCGCAATCGGTTTCGGCCATCGCGCCTACAGCCTCGCCCTCGCTCACCATTCCGCTGGTCTTCGCCTTGGCCGGAAACGCTACCTGGTTCGTGTATCTGCTGGCCACTGGCTCCATCCTGCTCATCGGCTTTTGCGTCAGCCGGTTCGCGCGCCTCTCTGCATCTCCAGGATCGCTTTACAGCTACACCGCGGACACGCTACCGCCGGTCTTCGGCGTAGTGGCGGCTTGGGCGCTGCTCCTGGCCTATCTGGCCACGGGAGCATCGGTGGCCGGCGGCGCGCTCTACTACGCAACCTTACTGGCCCAGCAGTTTCTTCACATCGCGCCACTCCCGCTGGCTATTGTGCTGGCCGTGTGTGCTGTTGCCGGATGGATCGGCTGGCGGGATGTGAAACTTTCAGCCGAGACCATGTTGTGGATCGAAGCTGTCTCAGTTTCGCTGATCGTCATCCTGCTTGCGGTGCTGCCGATTCGCTTCGGCCTGCACCTCGATATGGATCAATTCCAGCTCAAGGGCGCATCGATGTCTTCGCTGGGCCCGGCGCTGGTGCTTTCCATCTTTAGCTTTGTAGGATTCGAGAGCGCCACCACGCTGGGCGCCGAGGCGCGCAATCCGCTGACTACGATCCCGCGCGCCATTGTTCAAAGTTGCCTGCTGACTGGCGCTTTCTTCATGCTCAGCGCATATTCTGAGGTGCTTGGCTTCCGCGGAGCTTCCAACGAGCTGAGCAGCTCCAGCAGCCCGCTGCACTGGCTCGCCATCAGGGCCGGCGTATCTCCGCTGGGTACGGCCGTGGATATCGGCGCGCTGATCAGCATGTTTGCCTGCGTGCTGGCCTGCATCACCGCGGCCGCGCGGGTTTTCCTGCTGATGGCGCACGGCGGACTGATGCCCGCCGCGCTCAAGCGGACCAGCCGCCGGCACGGAACTCCAACCCTGGGCGTGGCCATGGCCGCAGGTCTCATGTTTGCGGCTACGGCAGAAATGAGCTTACGTGGCATTACGGGCTCCGAGATGTACGACCTGATGGGGTCCCTTGCGGTCTTCGGATTCCTTACCGCGTATGGACTTGTAGCCCTGGCGCTGCCGTTTGCGCGGCGGGCAGTGGGCCAGCATTCGCTCGCGGTTACCACGGTCAGCGTGATCACGCTGTTGGTGATCGCGATGATTGTGATCTTCGATCTCGAATCTGCCGCCGACCCTGTGCATGCGCGGATTCCGTATATCTATCTCGCCTATATCGCCGCAGGATTGGCTTGGTACGCGCTGAAACGCAAAAAGCCTGTTGTCTCGAACTGAGGCTTGGACGCGATCGCGTTTCCCGAAATACTGTGACGCGCATCCGCATCTTGAAGCTGGAATCACAGGACAGCTGCGCGTATGACAACGCTATGGCCTCGCGGCGCTGTGGAAAACCGCACCGGCCTGTGTATTACCGGACCACATCTCTCTAAGTAGCAGAATCGGTGGAAAAGTTTTTACAGGATTCTTATGTCCCAGCCTTTAAGCTACGGCTATTCCGTATCGTGGGCCGGGCTGTGTCCGCAACGGAAAGCCACCGCAATCTGGCTCTCGATTTTCTGTTGGCGCTCAAATCAGGACTGGAATGTTGGCCAGGCTGCTGGTTTTCTGATTCTCTTCGCTCCGCCGGGGTAATCCGGACTTCATTCACATCATGCTTCGACAATCATGTGCGGAGCAAATGAGAGAGACGCACCATTTTTTGGAGGCTGCAATCAATGCTTAGATTTCCTGCCTTTTGCTCTTTCCCAGTTCGGCTGCTTGGGATGGCAGCAGCCATCGCGTTGCTTTGCTCAACTCCTTACGCACAGCAGACACTGGGCGGAATCACCGGCACGGTGACGGATGCTACGGGTGGGGTGATTCCCAATGCGCTGGTGACGGCGACAGATGAGCAAACCGCGCTCACCCGCACCACCACGGCCAACGGGTCCGGCGAGTATTCTTTCGTGAACCTGCCCATCGGCAGCTACACACTCACTTATACCGCCAATGGCTTTGCGACACAGAAGAACCCGCACATTCCTGTGCAGGCTGATCGCACGGCCACCGTCAACGCCTCGCTCAAAATTGGACAAGCAAGCCAGACCATCGAGGTTCAAGGCACGCCGCTGATGAATGCGGTGGATACGACCAACGGGTACGTAATGGAAACACAGCAGATTGATTCGGTGCCGCTGCCGACCGGCAGCTTCACGGGGCTGGCGATTCTGACGCCCGGCGTGGACGCGGAACTGCCGGGGGGCACGGGCGCCAACTCCGGGATGGGCAACTCGCCCATCTGGGCCAACGGCCAGCGTGACACTTCAAACGCCTTCCTCTTGAATGGCGTGGATGCCAGCAACCTCTTCAACGGAAAGAGCACCAGCCAGGTGGACTCTTTCCGGGTTGTCAATAATACCGGGCAAGCCAACAACTCCGCGGGGGGCGTGGTCCCCAGCGCGGGATCGGTCTATCTGGCCATCGGCAATGCCATTCCCACGCCGGCGCCGGAGAGCATTACGGAAGTGCGCGTAAACGCTTCGATGTACGACGCGCAGCAGGGTTCCGACAGCGGCGCTCACATCGACATGAGCACAAAATCCGGAACCAACCACCTCCACGGGGCCTTGTATACGCATCGGGGCACCAACTGGATCAATGCCGCCCCCTTCTTCTTCAAGAAAGACGACAACATCCCGGCCGCCGACAAAAATCCTGAACTGCATCGTTACACGGCCGGCGGCAACCTGGGCGGCCCACTCATCAAGGACAAACTCTTCGGTTTCATCAGCTATCAGCATCTGCACATCTCCGACCAGGAGACTGGAGACGAACTGCTCGTGGTTCCTCCGGGATTGAGCGATACCAATCGTGGGGCAGCCGGCTTGACGGCGATTGCGAATAATAACTGGACGACCAGTGAGGCCACTTCCGGAGTCGCGGTGAATGGCTCAAATTGGGCGTCGAACCCGGTGGGGCTGGCATTGTTTACGGCTCCATCTCTTCCCGGAGAACCGGGAAAGTGGCTTATCCCCAATCAGAACGCTCCGGGGACGCCCAATGTTTTTTCTCCTTATAACGCCTTTTTGCCGGGCACCGCGCGTTTCACGGCCGATCAGGCGGTTGCAGATCTGGATTGGAATGTGAGCTCGAAAGACATTCTGGCTTTGAAGTACTACTATCAGCACGATCCCAGCAGTGCGCCTTATGCCTACTCCAATGTGCCTGGTTTCGACGCCCACATGGATACGGGCTCGCAGGTAAGCTCGCTTAATAACGTGCAGACCATTGGCACCAGCTTGAGCATTTCCGAAACTGTTGGCCTCCTGCGGGAAAAGACATACGCCACAAACGATCAGCCCTTCACTCCACAACAGATGGGCATGAGCTCTGCGTTCGGGACGTATTTCCCGGGCGTCACCATCAACGACGCAATCGGCGATGCCTACGACAGCCCCACAGGTTCGCTCTACGGCCTCACCGCACCATCGCTTGCGATTGGTCCCAGCGCCGCCTATCAAGCGGCGAACACGGGGGTTTTCCAGAACCGCATTATGCCCTCCGCAACAGCCACCTGGTCCAAGGGACGGCACTCGCTCAGCTTCGGGGGAAGCTGGTCGTATACACAGCTTAATATTCGCGACAAGCGCACCGGCACCGGCATGATTGCTACGCCGGATTTTGTCACCTTCGCCAATAACTGGGTAACGCCCTATTCGACCCAAAACTTTACGGCAACGACGTTTCTGCAGGGCAATGCCGACCGCTACTATCGCGCCAATGAAACCGGCCTCTTTGTGCAAGACAAGTTTCAGTTAACCCCCTCACTCACCATCACCGCCGGCCTGCGTTATGACTGGAACGGCGGATTTACGGAAAAGAACGGAAACATCTTTAACTTCGATGCGGGGACTAATCCTGACACCTGCAGCCCGGGCGGCAGCGACAGCAACGCCTACGCGTATTGCGTCACATCCGATTCCATTGTTCCCGGCCACTCCGGGTTCATTATTGCCGGCAACAATGTGAACGGGACCAGCGGCATCAGCAAGACCACTCTCACCGGGCGGCAATGGGGCATTGCCCCGCGGTTGGGTTTTGCGTGGCAGCCTTCGATGTTTCACTCCAAGCTTGTGGTCCGTGCAGGCAGCGGCTTCTACTACGATCGCGGCGAACTCTTTACCTACCTCTCACCCGGTTATGCTGCCGGCGAGGTGGACGGTGGTCCGTTCGGCTCGGTTCAGACAGAGCCGTTTGTAAGCCAGCAGCACTGCCCTTACAGCTCGTCCTACAACAGCGCCAATCCTACCTATCTCTATCTGTATTACATTCCCATCTGCGGCGGCAATGGAATCACCGGCACCGTAGATAACTCGCAGTACAACCTGGCAACACCTTGGGGCACTTCGGTCTCCGCACCGCCATCGAGTCCCAAGGCTTCCGATGTCGCCAACTATCTTCCCAATGCGGCGGCTATCATCGACGGCACAGTGAACAGCAATAATGGCGGTCAGCCGTATACGCTTGGGGTTTATAACCGCGCCAACAAGCTACCCTACAGCATGAACTTCGCCTTCAATATCCAGTACCAGCCGCGCAATGACCTGATGTTGGAGATTGGCTACGTGGGCAATCTGGACCGTCACCAGATCATTCCCGTGCCCTTCAATCAGTCGCAGATCGCCACCTCCGCGAGCCCCACCCATCCGGGTGGCCTTGCCACGCAATATTTCAGCTACGGCTATACCGTGCTTGACCCAAACACTTATTTCCCGGAGTGCGTGAATCTTGACCCTAGCTGCACCTATGGCAGCATGCTCAACAACTACGAGGGCGGCAACGTGGATCTGCGCGTGCCCTACATCGGCTACTCGTCGGAGTCGGAGTCCTATACAGCAGCGGGAATCGGAGCCTATCATGCCCTGGAGTCGCATCTGGAAAAACGGCTGAGCCACGGCCTGCAGTTCGGCGTATCTTATACGTACTCGCACGCAACCGACGAACAGAGCGGCCTGGGGCTGTTCTACAACGGTAACAATCCGCATAACTTGCGCAGCGGCTACGGGTCTTCGGATTTCGACCGCACCCATGTTATGAACTTTACTTACGGCTACACTTTGCCCTCGTTTTACGGCAAGGGAACCCTGGCCGGCAGGTTGGTGGACGGATGGGCGCTGCACGGCATGGCTATCCTGCAGAGCGGTCAACCCTATAGCGTCATCGACTACTCAGGTTCAGTGGGCAGCGTGTACTACAGTACCTTCGACGGCATTACCAACCCGATCCTTCCCCTGGCTTCCGGTTGCACCAGGAAGAGCGCGCTGACCGGCGCGAGTGGTGCATTCTATAACCCGAACACAGGCACGGGCGCTGCGCTCAATCCCAATTGTTTCCAGATTCCGATTCTTCAGCCGGGCACCATGGGAGTTCCGAATGGCGATGATTTTGAAACTAACTTCGCCAGTGGCGAGCGCAATATCTTCCGCCAGTCATGGCAGAAGCGCGCCGATGCTTCGCTGGTGAAGGATTTGATGATCCGCGAACCTTACGCCTTGCACTATACATTCGACGTCTACAATCTGACCAACACTTCCAGCTTCGATGTCCCGCAAAATAACGTGAACGGAAACCAGGCATTTAACAACGTTCCGGTTGCCGTCGGGTCCACATCAGCGGCTCTTCCCACCGGTTGTGGAACGAGCAGCGGAGCACCTGGCGGACTGTATAATTGCCCGGTCGGCCTGGGAGTTGTAAAGCACACGATTGGGAGCCCACGGCAGATACAAATGTCTCTCATGTTCGATTTCTAAATAAGGATAGTCAGTTTGCGTTCATCGGTTTTTATTCTCGGTCTGGGGCTCAGCCTCGGCGGCCACGCCCAGTCTCTCCACTTTGCGGCTGGGTCTCTGACCCACGGCTGCTTAGTGGCGGCCGACGAGGCCGTGCCGGATCGAGGACTCAGTCCGGGATCTTCCGATTCTTCCAACCCATCCGAATTGGTCGACGCCCCCGATCCCGCCTTACCCAGTTCTAACTCCGCGAAAACCGATCAAAGCGACCCGCGTGTGAAACAAGACTCGAACGCGCCCGTTGACGCATCCGGTAATCCGATCCCACTTGATCGCCTTCAGCCGCAGCGCATCCTCGGCTTCATGCCCAACTTCCGCTCTGTCTCTGGCGGAGCCGCCCCCCACCCGCCCGGCTGGAAGTATAACTTCACCGTGGCCACCCACCAGGCCACCGACTATTCCACCTTCATCTTTCTCGGCCTTACTTCCCTCACTGCTGAAGGCATGAATATGCACCCCAGCCTCGGAAAGGGCGTTGGCGGCTTCTACGCCTACACCTGGCGCGGATTCCTGGATAAAACAGACAATACCTATCTCTCCGCGTGGCTCATTCCCAGCCTCATCCACGAGGACACTCGTTTCTACGCACTCGGCGATGGCCACAGCATTCCCATCCGCTCCCTCTATGTCATCAGCCGCCAGGGCGTGGCCAAGACCTACGGTGGGCGGCAGACGCCGAACATTGCCGGACTCGGCGGCAAGGTCCTCGCACAGGTCGTATCGCGCTACTACTACCCCCCAAGCGCCACCACCTTCCCCGTCCTCGCCAGCAAGTTCGGCTACTCCGTGATGCGCGACGTAATATTCTCCACGATCCGGGAGTTCTACCCCGACATAGCCGCCCACTTCATTCGCAAACACCAGGCGAAAGTGGCCCGGCTGTCTGCAAAGGATACGCAATCGGTGGGAAACTCCGTTTCCTAGAAGATGAATGAAGTTTTCCGCAATTAACAGACAATCTACTCTGGCAAGCTTCTCATCGATAACCGGCAGCACTGAGCGCGGTTCGCCGGCGCGGCTGGCTCGCTGTATTCCTTCGGCAAACTTTCGGACGAACGGCCGGGGGGACGAGCCAGGGCTGGGGATTTACTTGGATGGGATTCATAGCGGCCCGGCTATGTCAGGAACTTGTTCGACGGTAGTGCGCGGCGTATTCTCAGGTGTGAGCAAGCGGGCAGATTCTGCTCATCAACGCGGGGCAAAACCGAACGGGCCGTTCAGCATAAGCTGAACGGCCCGCTTATTTGTACCCAGCTATCACCGGATTAGTCCCCGGCTACTGGCTCCGGCTTTTGCTGCCGATTGATGGGGCTGGTCGCGTTATTCGAAGCAGGCCGGATCGAATCCAGGCTGACCAGGCCGTCCACCGGCTTTTCGCCGAGGACGTGCTCCCGGTAGAGCTTGGCCATCTTGGCGTTTTCGGCTTCCTGCTTCAGCTTGTCGAGACTTGCCGCCGACTTGTCGCGAGCGCGAATCTTCTCTTCGCGGGCGTTCTTGGCGATGCCCAGGTTGTCGAGCGTGTGGTTGGCTTCGGCGTTCACGTGCTCCATGTTGAGCTGCAGTTCGTGGCCCACATGGTTCATGCCTACCTTCTTGCCGCCGGCGAAGATTTCGTGCCGCCCATGCTCCTCGTACCACTTGGTGAGCGTGGCCGTCATGTGCATCTTCTCGATGATGTTGCGCCAGCCCACGCCGGTGTTATACGCGCAGAAGCTGATCTCGCCTTCCTGCGTGGCGTAAGGAATAATGCACTGCTCGGTGCGCCGGAAGTCGTAGTTGAACAGGTCCTGGAACCACATGCCGGCGATGAACAGGAAGTTCCAGCGGTCCTTACGGCGATTCTTGATGTCTTCGATGGTGCGATCGCCCTTGACGCTGCCGTAGTTCTTGCCGGTAGCGTTGAAGGTCTTGTCCATCTTCTTCATCATGTCGGTGATGCGGAAGTGGGTAGGCGCCTGGAAGGGATCGTAGTTGCGCATCAATGAGAGCCCGAGGCCGAGTACGGAAAGGAATTTTCCGCGCGCGGCATCGTTCACCTTGGCAAGGTCCTTGGCCACCTGGCCCATATCGAGGAAGGCCGTGACCGGGGCCGCTTCCTTGGTTTCCTTATCGATCATCATGGCCATGCCGATGCCGCAGTTGGGGTGGCATCCGCAGGAGAGCTGGCCCCACTCGGCGGCCGGCCCGTGAATCAGGTCGGCCCAGTCGGAGAAGGTGCTCATAAAGCTGATGGGGAACCAGTCGCGCTCCGGCACGCCAAAGCCGCACTGGTTCTTGATGTCGTGCGCCATGTGCGAGAGCGTGTAGCGCTGGGCCACGCGGCGTTCGTCGGTGATCTCCTCATCGCGGCCCGTGAAGCTGACCGGCTGGAAGCTGAGGAAGCTGATGGTCTTGGGATTGTCGAGCGCAAACTCGATGATGCGGCCCACCTGCTCATTGTTGATGCCGTTCACGATGGTGGTCACGGGCACGATCTCAACGCCCGCTTCGTGCAAGTTGTTGATGGCCTGCAATTTTACGTCAAACAGGTTGCCAACTTTGCGGTGCGAGTTAGCGGCGTTGCCGATGCCGTCAAATTGGAGGTAGACATAACGCAGGCCGGCCTCCGCCGCCGCGCGGCACAACTCCTTGGACTTCGCAAATTCAATGCCATTCGACGCCGCCTGCACGCTGTTGTAGCCCACCTTGCGCGAGTAAGCCACGGCGTCCAGGAAGTAGGGCGACAGAGTGGGCTCGCCGCCGGAGAACTGAACGCTCATTTGCCGCTTGGGCTTGATGGTAATGGCGTTGTCGAGCATGGTCTTGATCTCGTCCCACGTCAGCTCGTGGACGAAGCCAACCTGGTTGGCGTCCATAAAGCAGGGGTCGCACATCATGTTGCAGCGATTGGTCAGGTCGATGGTCAGCACCGAGCCGCGCCCGTGGGTCACGGTCGAGGTGCCGTGGTTGTGCAGCTTCTCGTCGTTGTGCGCGCGCATGTCACGGCCCGGAAAGCTCTCTTCAAGGTGCTTGAAGAAGGCCGGGTCGATGGACATGACGTCTTCAAAGTGACCGTGCTTGGGACAGTCCTTCACCATCAGGATTCTGCCGTCGCGCTCGATGATCTGGGCCTTGATCTCGCCCACTTTCTCGTTCAGCAGGACTTCGTGGGGCAGCTTGCCATCCAGAATCTGCTTGCGGATTTCGGGGACGCATTTCGGGCAGAGCGAGTCCGTGGTGCGCGGCCAGCCAAGGGGCGGCTTCTCTTTTTGCCACGACTTCTGAAGAGGTTTGTCGCTCCACTTGGGCTTGAAGGAGGGGTTGGGGCTGATGCGGTTGAGGCGTTCGAATACAACCCATGCACCACGCGCTGCGTAAACCGCAGCCTTCTCGGCATATTTAACTGCTTTGGCCATCAATCAATCTCCCCACTACAGAAAATTGTTGCAAATTCGGTCCGCTGCGATGCCTGGCTTGCTTCGCGGTTTAGCCGCGGCACCTACCAACTCATCGCAAGGGTAATCGGGTTGCCTTCGCCACCCAAGCAGGGTGCAGCGAATGGCGATCAGGGGTAGCGAATGGGGAGAATAAAGGGGGGAACGGAGGGCGGCTTCCGGGTTGCTCAAAGGTTCCTAAGTCATTTCAGTAGATCAAAATACGGACGGACCGGCACCGTCTGAACGTGATGACGGCAGCGCTTACACACCAACCATTCCTGCCTGGGCGTGGCTCCGGAATCAGGCCTGAGCCAGATGACGGCCAAGGCTGTCGCTGTGCTGTGCGGACAAGGCACGCTTGGAGAGGTGGCAAGGAATCACACCCCTCCCGCGTTGCGAAAATTGGAGCACCGGGCGGGTATTCGAGCCCGCGTATACAGGCGTTGCAGACCTGCGCGTTTCCCTTCGCCACCGGTGCCCGAAGGCAGGAACTGCAAGTCGAGGGCCAGCTCTTCAATATCCTGGCCCTGCCCCCGGTTCCTGGCTGCGTCAATCAGGCGTAGATTAGAGCCGCACTGGCGGAGTGTCAACAGAACCTTGGTGGGATGTGCCCACCTTAGGTTGTAGTCAGATGGACACCTCGCGCAGTCAACGCCCTCAGTCAATGCCCGCAGACAAGGTCCGTGATCATGACCAATCATGGCGTCGGATTCACCAAGCTGCGTGGCAGCCTATCGCGCGTCTCCAGGTGATGCGCAGGCACATCAAGAAATCGCCAGGCAGACCTCCACTTACCTCGCGCCAGCTTGCGCCCATGCTGCCGGTCCGCATGATCCACTGGTTATCAATTCGCGAATACATAAGTAACAGGAAGTTCTTCGCGCGGTATTGCAATTCAGATAGGGAACAGGGACAATCAAGGCAATCCAAAGCAATTTTCGGGTCAGGAGTTGATCGATTTTCCTGCAGATATTGGAGTCTCAATGCGGGAGTGCCCTCCCATGCCTTGCAATGCCGCGCAACACGTCATTCAGTCCCGGGTGATCGCAGGCGGAAGCGGATTCGCGCACCCTCGAATGCTGCGCGCCACGCTGCTGACCGCGGTCATCACGGGGCTGCTGACCGGCATTGGATCGCGCGCCCAGATTCCCGATGGCATTACGCGGCCCATCGACACGTCGCATGTGGAGGCGCTGGCACATCATCATCCTCTGTGGGCAAGTGCGGCGAATGACGCCGGCGCCGTGCCCGCCGATGTCCAGCTGAATGAGCTCACACTGGTCCTAGCGCGTTCACCGCAGCAGGAACAGGCATTCGACCAGTTGCTCGCCGATCAACAAAATCCAGCGTCGCCGCAGTATCACCACTGGCTCACCGCCGCCCAGGTGGGGCAGCGTTTCGGTATCTCCCAAGACGATCTGGCCGCTGTACTCGGGTGGCTCGAGTCCCAGGGTCTGCGCGTCAACTTTGTTGCCCCCGGCCGTAACTTCATCGGCTTCGGCGGGGCGGCGGCCGATGTGGATCGCGCCTTTCAGACGGAACTGCATTTCTACCGCGTGAACGGTGTGAAGCGCCTCAGCGTTGCATCCGATCCCATGATCCCGGTGGCGCTGGCGCCGGCCATCGCCGCGGTACGAGGGCTTTACAACATTCAGGATAGGCCTGCACACCTTACGCAAGTGGCGCACTCTGCGCCCGATTTCAGCACCGGGGGCAATCACTATCTTGCACCCGGCGACTTTGCCACCATTTATGACCTTCCATCGAACGTGAGCGGTGCGGGCGTCACCATCGGTATTGTGGGCTGGTCGTTCATCGATTCCGCCGATCTCCACAATTTCCGCCAGCAGACGGGAACCAGCTTCTCCGATCCCGCGGAAGTAGTGCCCACCGCATTTGGAGGAGTGGATCCGGGCTCCCCTTACACCGCGCCACCCAGTTCCTGCAACGACTGCCTGGCCGGGCAGGAGGAAGCAACACTCGATGTGGTGCGCGCCGCCAGCGTGGCTCCGGACGCAAGCCTGCTGCTGGTTTCCTCTTCCCAATCCGGCGCCGGCGATGGCATCGGCGCGGCTGCGCAATATCTGATCCAGACCTCGCCGGCGCCTGCGCAGATTGTCAACATCAGTTTTGGCGATTGCGAAGCAGACGCGGGGCCCTCCGGTGTGTCGTATTGGAACAAGTTATTCCAACAGGCCGCCGCCGAAGGGATCTCCGTCTTCGTCTCTTCAGGCGATTCCGGCGCTGCCGGGTGTGACATAGCTTTTGCCGCACCGCCTAGTTCCCCTCGGGCCGTAAGTCCGAATTACATTTGCGCGTCAACTTATGCCACCTGCGTGGGAGGCACGGATTTTAATGACGCATCGAATGCCAGCACTTATTGGAGTTCAGGAAGCGGCGCAGGGCTCGCCTCGGCACTGAGCTATATTCCGGAGGGCGGATGGAACGAGCCACTGAGTCCCTTATCTAACTCGCAGGTTGCCGCGTCAGGCGGAGGAGTAAGCAGCTATATCGCGACGCCGGCATGGCAACAAGGCGTTCCCGGAGTTCCGGTGGCCGCGACGGGGCGCTATACCCCCGATGTGGCCTTTTCGGCTTCGTGCCGGGAAGGATATTTTGGCTGCCTGGCAGCCGATAGCGCGAAGCTGCGTGGCTGATTCCAGCGGACAATACAGCTTCGTCACCTTCTGCGGAACATCCTCTGCCGCGCCCGCGATGGCCGGAATCGCGGCTTTACTCGACCAGCAAATGGGCGGCCAGCCCCAGGGCAATCTCAATGCGCAGCTCTACGCGCTCTACTCGGGCTCGCCCGCCGCATTTCACGACATCACGGTTGCTTCGAGTGGCGTGACCAACTGCACGCTGAGCCTTGCCCAGCCTTTGCAATAACACCGTGCCCGGCGCAAGCGTTGTAAGCGGTGGGCAGCCTGGCTACCTGGTTGGCCCCGGCTACGACGAAGTAACCGGCCTCGGCTCGCTCGATGTGCAGTCGTTCCTGCAAAGCGCAACCGCCAACAACGCGGTAGTCAGCCTGCCGCACGGCCCCTCCTTCACAGTCAGCGGCTCGGCGGTCTCCATTGTGCACGGAGCAGCAGACTGCGAATACTTCTACCATCGCCATTAGCCCGTCGGCAGGCTTCAAGGGATTGGTCAATCTGGCGGCTCAGATTACCGCCAGTCCCGCCGGGGCGCGGAATCTGCCCACCATCAGCTTTGGGTCCACAAGCCCGGTGCATATCACTGGTCCTGACCCCGCAACGGCTACCATGACGATTTCCACGAGTTCGAACTCGTCGGCCGTCGCTCAACACGAAGAGCAGAGCGCACGCTGGTATGCCACGGGGAGCGCGGCGATGGCCTGCTTGCTGCTGTTCTGGTTCCCGCCGCGGAGGCGCAATCTGCGCAACCTCGCCGGCCTGTTTGCGCTGCTGGCTGTGCTTTTAAGCGGCGCTGCGGGATGCACGGCGAACCTGGGCGGCGCTGCCGCCGGCCTGCAGACCAACACCGGCACCACAGCCGGCTCCTACACCATCACCGTGACCGGAACATCGGGATCCATCGTGGTCAGCGCCCCTATTACGCTCATCGTGCAATAAGGCGTGATCTTGTCAATGCGGCTGCCCTTCTCACTTACTCATGGTTGCGTAACCGAAATAAAGTGTACCGGGCCCAGCAGACCTGAGGGCAACAGGGGCGAGTCCGCTTTGTAGGGCGCGAAATCGGCGAAGGTATATTTCTTAAGCGACCACGGCTGTTGATCTCCAATCATCCGATTGACCCACAAGTTAGTGACCTGAATAACAAGCTGATTCGTGCCCGGTTGAAGAGCGCTTGTAACATCCAACTTATACGGCGTCTTCCACAGGATGCCGAGATACTTCCCATTCACGGCAACCTCGGCAACGTCCTTTACATCGCCTAGGTCGAGCCACAAATGAGCGCCGGCAGCAAGCGCTGTTGCCGGAATATCGACGGTCTTCGAGTAAGTTGCGGTTCCCGAGAAATACTTAACGCCATAATTGGCATTGTCACTCCAAGAGGTAAGTCGATCGAATTTTGCCTTTTCCGGCGCCCCCCGTCCGGGCTGAAAGTTAACGCTCCAATCGCCATTCAGCACGCCATCTAACTCGTCAAGGGCTGCCTCATGCGGCGCCGGCAGCTCCACACTCCGTCGTCGTGGCCGGTTTCGGAAGATGACAAAGATTGCCCCATAAGGATCAAGATGAAGCGGGACGGTTGTGCGCCCGTCTGCAATGCGGTAAGAAACAGGCGCGGTCGTGCCGGTGGCGGCATCCCAAAGTTCCGGCACTTTGCCTTCTACGCGAAAAGTAGCACTCGAGGTTCTCGTCGCGATCGCGGCGGTTGTCGACGAAGTACGCGTCTCCAGCGTCAAGCCGGCGGTGCAGGAACAGAAGCTGTTGTGTCCGGCTCGGGCTTTGTATAGTCGAAATCCTCTGAGGACATCAAGCGCAGCCAGTGCTTCATTCGGAGTCATGCCGGAATAGACTCGACCTTTTCCGAATTTATGCGCAGTGCCTGCCTTCTCCGGCTTTTTCCCCCAGAGCTGATCGGTCACGTGATGGAATTCGTTATTGTCATCGGCCAGGCTGGGCGAATCTCCGGGCCGGTTTCCCACCAGAGTCGCACCCTGCGCGACCAGGTCCCGCAGTTTAAGCAAGACTGGTAAGGTCATGCGCTGGCTCTCACCACCCAGATAAAGAATGCGATAACTGGTTCCACCGGAAGCCACCCAGCGGCCGTCTTTGAAGCTAAGATGATTCAACACCACGTCGCTATTAACGTAGTCATAGCCGTAACCCTGGGGCGCATCCTTAGGCTCATTCGCTCCAAAGACGGCGGTCAGTGGGCCCTGCTGGCCATAGAAGTATGCAACGTCGCCGTAATAATGACCCTGCTGCAGCAGATAAGAACTGCGCGCAAGGTAAGTTACCCACGGCCCAGCTTCGTCGGCCCAGGTTTGGTTGCGGTTAAACCACAGGCCGTAGGGTCCGAGGGTAAGTCCTGGCGCCAAATCAGGAACGGGCTGGTGCGTCGACTCATGAATTTCAAAGCGATTGATGCCCTCGGCAAATTCAAGATCCGCTATCTTCTTCAGAGTGTCTGGTGCAAACGACCATGCCGGTCCGGGCGAAGTCATGGATTCCGCACCGGCTAGATTTTGCCCGTAGATGTGCGCAACAGAAGCCGCGCCACGCGTGTCGGCGATATAATCCGGCTGGGCTTCTGCATCACTCGTCCACGTCCACATCGCCCCCATGGGAACGTCTGCCTTGCTACGCATCTCCATATCGTCGCCCAGCATGGGGCGATGAAACTCGAGCGCTTCACTGTAATAATGCAGACCGCTGCGGTGCAACTCGTCGGATAACTCGCCGTAGTGGTTTTCTGCGACTAACTGCCCCAGAGTACGGCGGAAATCCCACAGGAACTTATCGGTATCCGTAGTGCTGCCGATGACCACGCCGGTTAGTGCAGGCAGCCAGGGGTGGGGGTCGTAGCCGCGCAGCTTTTGAAACTGCTCCAGAATATCGTCGGTCCAGTTTTGCGCGCCCGCCTCGATGCTGTCGGTGAGCAGGAAGGAAATTCCCGCGCTGCCCATCAGCGAGGGTCCCACGGTATCGGAGTACATCTTCAGGTAGCCGTCGAGGTAGCTCTTCACAGAGTCGCGATTGAGCTTATCCACTTCAAGCCCGGTGGCTTCAGCGGGGGCCGGTCCATTCACGTGCCCGGTCAGAGACTCGCCGATGCGCAGCACCATCCAGTTGCCTGCGGGGGGCGTCCAGTCGAGCGAACCATCGGGCTTCATCTTTCCGGTCAAGTCGACAATATCGCTTTTGGCGACCAGGGATTTAGGAGCAACATTGGGATCGGAGATCGCATAGTAATCCATTGTGGTTGCAAAGCCCGCGCGCTTTTCGAATTCGTCCACCCGCGCGCCACTGGCAAGTACCAGCTCGGTAATACGCTGATTGGCATTTTCCTGGGCGTCCGCGGCGCCCGGAAACACAAGCCGAAAATAGCGAGCCGTTACCGCAGTGAAGGAAACGGTGCGCTCCACCACGCTGCTGCGCGGGATGTCGGCAATTTTGCGGAAGGTCTGCCCGTCATCACTGGCCTCGAGCACGGGCAGAATCCCGGTGTTCCCGTCGTCCCAAATGCTCGCCGTGGCGTCAGCGGTTGCCAGCGTAATCGCCTGGATGGTCTGCGGATGGCCATAGTCGAACAGCACCCACGACTGGCTGCCAGGAGCCGCTGCCGGCAGATCCAGCGCAACTGTGTTCACATCTCCGTCAGAGAGCGCGGGAACATTTGCGCTGCCACCGCTGGCGGTGACCTGCGGATTCAGCTGCGCCTGCGTTTCGTCGCCATCCGGAATCCGGTATGCCACCACGGCCGAGTCCAAGTAGAACTGCGGCAGAACTTCAATTTTGCCATCAGCCGTGTGCTCTGGTTCAGCGCGATCGTTCTGAAAAGTGCCGTCTACCCGCGGAGGCATCGGCAGCACGCCGGTAAACGGCTGGCCGCCTTCAACACGCGTGGCGCTCCACACCATCTTTTTCATTCCCTGGGATGCAGGAACCCACGGGCCGCCGCTCTCGCTCCATCCCGGCGAACTGGCGATGGCCACCTCCATGTCCATGTTCTTCGCGGTGGTTACCGCATAAGTAAAAGCTTGTTTCCACTCTGGCGTCATATAGACGAGCCGCTGAGGAATCACCTGCGGCGTGTCAATTGCGCCTTCGAAGATGGTCACGCCGCCCAGGCCGATGCGGTGCATCCAGTCCAGATCGAGCTTGATTCCTGGCTCGGAGATGTTGCCATTCATCCAGTGCCACCAGACGCGCGGGCGCGCGCCATTGGGCGGATTCTCAAAGCCCTGCAGCAGGGTGCCGGCGGCCGCACTTGCGTCAGGCTGCTGGACTGCGGGAGTTTGCGCAGCGAGGAGAGTACCGAAGGCACAAAGGAAAGACAGGCAGACAGGCAGGCAAAACCGGCGTGGGTTCATGGACATATCCTAAACGGTTGATGGGAACGCGATCGCGCATTCACGGCAAAGGTCACGCCGCCAGGAAAGCGAACTTTTCTGGCGACCATTCGTTCGTACTCGCGGCCTGGTGCAGCGCGGCTCAAGGCGGCTGACTAAAACCCAAGCGGCTCCCAGATTCCGTTTTCTTTGAGGGCCATCTGCGTGGGCTGTGGCGGCCCTTGCGGCGGAATGGTTGCCTCTATCCAAAGCTCCTGGCCCGCTTTCAGGGGGAACAGGCGGCGCGCATTGTCCGGGATGTAATAGAAAACCGGATTGCCGAGGGTCATGTCACCGCACGATTTGCCGGGCCACGCATTCACCACTGACCCGTCGCGCCGCTGCTCCTGATCCGGAATGCGGATGGCTTCGAGGCGATTATTCTCGACCTTCAAATCAGCGCGAAAACGCACAGCCGGAACTCCGGTGACGATATACGGTCCGGGCTTGGCAGCGCCATTCACGTCGCGGGGAAAGCGTGCCTGCGCAGCCGACGGTAGCGTGCTTTGGCACCCATCCACGCGCAGTTGTAAGGCCATGTAACGGCCACGCAGCGGCGATTGCGAGGCGATGCCGTCGGCGCGCGTCCATACCCGCGGGCAGCGCCAGCGCTGATACTCGTATTTACCCGCAACGGCGGAGACGAGAACGAGCTGGACAATGAGCAGGGCCAGCGAAGCGGCAGACACCGATCGGTTGAGGATTTTCATCGCTCCTCCGCAACGGCCTGCGACGGCGTGGCGGCGAGGCCCATACGCGCCAGGATGCCGCGCCGCGTTTTCTCCAGGACCCATCCGCCAGCCAGAAAGAGGATGCCCAATCCGATGAGTCCGAAGGCGCGGCCCAGCGCGCTGAAGACGTCACTGAAGTAAAACCATGTCACCGCCGCAGCAAATCCGGCAATCCCCAGGTTCACGAGCGATCTCGATGCCAGTTTCACGCCCCATGCGCACAAAAAGACCGCAAAACCTGCCACCAGGACATGGGCCAGCAGGTTGGGTTCGGCCTTCGTAGAACACCAGGGCAGCGTGAGCGCAAAGGCAACGGCCGCGGCCATGGGAATCAGTCCCTTGTGCCCGTGAAATGCGGCGATGACGAGCGGCAGCGCGGCGATAGCGATCCACGCCCAGGCGCGCGTGCCGAAGGGAATGAAGCTCTGGCCAGCGGACCACGACGCCCAGTTGCTCAACATCGCGGCCACGCCGCTGACTGCGGCAATGGCGCCCGCCGCAAACAGAAATCCTTCCACTACCTTGCGCCGTGAGCCAACGAAAAAAGTGAGGTAGAGAATGGCCCAGGTGAAGAGCACGCGGCCCACGTAGACGGAGTCGCCGATGTAGCCATCGGCATGGTAGGCAAGCTCGCACACCATCCATTCCGGCATCAGCAAGAGCGCAAGGGTTTGCTGGGCCTGGTCGCGGAGCAGCATCCAGCCGGCGAGCGCAGCCAGCGCCCAAACCAGCACTGCAGCAGGCCAGTGCGCTTCAATGTTAAAGGTCTGGCCGACCAACGCAACGGCCGGCCCAACCGCGAGCGTGCCCACCGCATGCAGCACCGTGGAAAGTCCGGGGAAGCTTTCACGCGCCAGCCCTCCACCGACGTGAAAGACGGCCACGATCGCCAGCACCAGCACATAGCGCGCGCCGGGGCTCAACTGGTTCCAGTGCGCGGAAACAAACAGCGCCACCCCGCAGGCCAGCAGGATGGCGCCCAGGATCAGCGCCGTCAAACCCAGCCAGCCGAGTTCGCGACTCTCTTTGGACGAGGGTTGCGGCTCGTGAGCGCGGATGCGGGCTGCGGTCGCCGCATCCAGAACGCCGGAAGATTGCCAGCGCTTCAAAAGTGCTTCAATATCGGGCATGGCTGCTGGCCAACATTAAAGCACAACCAAAGCCAGGGTGCGCGTGAATCTGCGCACGCCTCGCAGCGGCTGGCACTGGCTCGGCGCAGCTATCATCAGGAATGTATGCGCTTTGATATCGTGACCATTTTCCCGGGCTTTTTTGCCGGCATCTTTGAGCACGGCATTGTGCGGCGCGCGCAAGCCGAGGAGCGGGTGACGATCGGAATTCACGATCTGCGCAGCTTTACCCATGACCGCCATCGCACCGTGGACGACCGACCCTTCGGCGGCGGGGAAGGCATGGTGCTGAAACCTGAACCGCTGGCGGAGGCGCTTGCGTCGCTGGGCGTGGCTGCAAAAAGCGAGCGGTCGGCAGTCGCCATCAGCGAGGAACCTACTGCCCCGCAAGCGGCGTCCGCCCCGCCGCAGGCGGTGGTTTTGCTTTCGGCCCAGGGCCGTCGCTTCGATCAGGCGTTGGCGCGCGAGCTGGCCAGGCTCGATCGCATCGTGCTCCTCTGCGGACGTTACGAAGGCGTGGACGAGCGCATCAACCAACTCTACTGCGATATGGAGCTTTCCATCGGCGACTACGTGCTGAGTGGCGGCGAACTGGCTGCGGCCGTGGTCGTGGATGCGGTGATGCGGTTGCTGCCCGGCGTGCTGGGCAACGAGGCATCAAGCGAGTTTGAAAGCTTTGGCGCGGCCGACGTCGACATCGACGCCGGTCAGCCCGGCGTGCCACGGTCGCAACACGGCGCGGGAGGCCTGCTCGATTACCCGCACTACACGCGGCCCGCAGAGTTCGGCGGCCTGCGCGTACCCGAGGTGCTCGCCAATGGCGATCACGGGCAGATCCGGCGCTGGCGCCGGGAGCAGCAGTTGCGTAAGACGCTGCGCAACCGTCCCGATTTATTGGAACACGCTGCCTTGAGCGCAGAAGACCACAAGCTGCTGGACGGAATTCGCCTGGAGCAGCGCTAGAGCATCTCTCGGATCGGTATAGGCTGAGCCATCAAATGGATTTTCATCGAGAAAAATCCGCCTTGCTCGCACCTTGACGACTCCACATTGATCCGAAAAATTTCAAAAGTTTACTTCAAATAAGATTCGCCAGTCCGGGAACGCCGGTCACGAGAGCGCAGCTTTCCTGTCCGAGCCGAAAGACACAAATACCGGCTCGATTTTGCGATCGAGGCAGAACTTCCCCGGACTGCCGGGTTGAAATGTTATCGAGCGAGATTGATGACCAGGTTCATGGGAACGGGAACAGGCTGGTTATCGAGGGTGGCGGGGCGGTAGTGGAGTTTGCTTACGGCGTCGAGGGCGCGTGCGTTCCAGATTGGGTCAAAGCCTTCGACGACGTGGAGGTTGCTGGGCTGACCTTTGTCGTCGACAACGTAGGTGACGGTGATTTGTGCACCTTCGGGAATGGTGGTTGCAGAGCTTGAGTCGGGGATGCTGAGGGAGAGGGAATCGAGAAGCTGGGGTGGAGTGATTCCCGTGCTGACATTGTGGGTTGGGGCAGAGTCGCCGATGGGAGGACTGGCGTAGGCCGCTGCAGTGAGGAGCAAGGACGAAAGCATAAGGGTACCTGTGATTGTACGGCGCATGTGAAACCTCCTTGATGACGATAGTTACCATCACCATATTGGCTCACAATGCATACGATTGTCAATATGTATTTTTAATGTGTATTGTTTTCAGCCGCTTACCTTGAAACAAGGCCGAAAAAATGAAATCTATGTGAATTTCAAGGGGCCGCGATGAGGAGCAATGGCATGCGCGAGCAGCGGCCCACGCTACCGTGCTCGCGGCGCGTAAGGCGGACACCCTGCCGTGAACGCATCTTGCCGTGAACGCACTTCGGCTCGCCGCTTCGCTCTGTACTTCAGAGCAAGGCTGCGAGCCGAAGAGGTTGCGTGGGTTTTTATTGCGTGGAACTGCGATCGTTAGCGCGTCGCCTCATAGAGGAACCAGGCCCGGCGCTCCGATTCGTCGATCCATGTCTCAATCAGGCTGGTGGTGGCGTATTCATCTGCCTCGTCGGTAACCTTGTGTGCGGCACGCAGGCTTTCTACCAGAGACATGTTGTCGGCATGCAGTTCGCGCAGCATTTCCTGCGGGTCAACATATTCCTGGTCGTTATCGTGGATCCGCTGCAGGCGCGCGATCTCGCCGATGGAATGAAGAGTGATGCCGCCGATCTTTCGCACCCGCTCGGCCAGCTCGTCGGTCATGGCGAAAAGCTGCTCCCCGTTCTGATCGAGCAGCAGATGGTAATCGCGAAAATGCGGACCACTCATGTGCCAGTGGAAGTTCTTGGTCTTGATGTAGAGCGCGAAAACGTCTGCCAGCAATCCATTCAGCACGCTGGAGATGTTGCGCACCTTTTCCGGTTGCAGTCCATCGGGGTTATTGATCTGCGTGGCTTTTGGCTCATGCTGTCCGTTGTGGGAGCGGGCATGGTCATTGCGTAAACGTTCCGATTCGTGTTGCGAGCGTGTAGGCATTCCAATCCTCCTGCGGAGAAAGCCCGTGACGGCCTCATCCTCCACATGGACTTTTGGATGCCGGGCCGCGGGGTTGGGCTTTCCTGCGGCAAAGTATACGCGCATCGGAAAAACTGGCCAGCGGAACGGATACGCGGCGAAAGTTCCGGTCTGGCCCAAACCACGATGACTGCGTTGGGCGGGCTGCTTACGCTTTCACCACGAAGCGGGCACGCACATCGTCGCCATACCACATGATGTAGTTGGTTCCCCACGCATTGTTGAACAGGCAGGAATGGACGCCCTTGCGCAGATCCGGCCACTCGTTGGAGAAGAGCAGCGGCGTACGCTCCCCCAGCGCCACAACCGGCGCGTCGATGGTGTCCACTGAAAACTCCTGCCCGCCGCCCTTGTACGCAAATCCGTTCTGCACAGCGTGCATGTGGCGATTGCCTGAGACCACCACATCGAAGGGTGAAATTGTCTGCCCGCACTTGTCGAGGGTCCAGCCATGCTGGTCTTCGGCAATGGGATTGAAGGTGAGCCACAGGGCTTCCGGCATGCGCGTGGCCGGCTTGCCGAACCATGAAACCGCAAGATGGATCACGGGCTCGGCCTTGGGCAGGAGTATGTCGAGGAAGGCATGTTGCGGAAAAGCTGCCCGGCCCGAGTCGAACGCCTCAGAATCGTGAAACGCCAGTTCCACCAGAATCCGGTTCGCATCGGCCGACTCTTCCATGTGGATGGTCAACGGCCGCGGCTGCCACTCCTGGCTTTTCGCGCCATAGCGCTCGATATTCGGCTTGCCAAAGTCCTTCTGCGCCCAGTCTTCTTTGGTCGTCACATAGCTTTTCAGGAAGCGCTGATAATCGTCCTGAGAGAGGGTCTGATAGGTAAGCAGGGCGATGGGATTTTGGGCGCCGGCCCATTCCCGTCCCGAGGCCTTGCTGCGCAGGCGCGAAAGCGCGCCGGTCAGCGCAGCGATTTCGAGAACAAAGTGCTCAGTCTCGATCGCCTTTCCCGCCGCAACCGTGCTGGCTGTTGGCGCAGTCACAGGCCACACCGGGTTCAGGGAGCGAATCTCCAACTCTGCCTCCTCGCGCTGGGCCTCAGGAACAGCGGCAATCGCCTCCAATTGGTCCTGACGTTTTTCAATCCAACTGAACTCGACGACCCGATAATTCCTGGTATCCAGCATAGATGCCAGGTCGGCAGGCTCGTAGTGGTCGAAATCGAGCCAGGTCTTGGTGTCGGTGCCCCATGTGTGCTCCGGTTCCAGCAGCATGCGGCGCAGCAGCTCCACGTCTGCCGCGTTGCCCACCCCTAACGCCCCATGGACGATCCATTTCTCGCGCAGCCGCGCAATCGCCCGGTAGCGCGCCACCTTCAGCGGGTCGCTGGCCGCGCCGTAGATCCAGGTATCGCCCATTTCCTCTGTCACCACCGGCAAGTTGCCGCGATACGGCACCAGCGCATTGGCCATCTCCGACAGGCTGCTGGCCACAATCTCGGCATTTGGATATTGCGCCCTCAGATCCGCGTGGATGCGCGCAATCTCCTCCGGAGTGTGAGGGCCGCTGTTATCGTCACGGACAATTGTCATCAGCACCAGATCGGAGCCCGGCACATGGGCCGTTCCGCCGTAATCGTGGTGGTACATCATGGGCAGTTCGGCGCCGGCGCTGTCTTTCCACAGGAACAGCGGCGGAACCTCCGCGGCCGTCGAGCCGCCGTTGGTGCCGATCTCGAGCAGCGTAACGCCGCCATCTGCCAGCGGCGCCACAATACCGCGTGTATGGCCTGGCACGTCGGTCATCTTGGCGCCGGTGGTCCGCGTTCCGAAGCGTTGGTCGAGCGAGCGCGCCAGCCCCAGGCTGCCCTCGATCATCGAAGGCGTCAGCATCTCGGTCTGCCAGGTGAAAGGCAACGCATGCCAGGCGATGTCGCCGCGGTGAATCGCCTCCTCCATCGTCTTGCGGTCGCCTGTCGAGGCCTGTTCCAGGTATTCATAGAGCAGCCACGATCCGGTAGTCCACACGTAGCGCCGCTGGCCGCCGGCATTGGCCGCGCGCGCCACCTCCATGGCGGTGGGAAAATACTGCCTGAAATACCTGTGCACCACGTTGTACTGGGTGTCGATGAAGCCAGCATCGAAGTGGCACTTGAACATCACCAGAACCCGACGGACAGAAGGATCTGGCTTGGATTCATCTGCAAACAGCGCAGGGATGCCGCCCGGTCTCAGCAGTAAACCTGCTCCGGCAGCGGCCATTGTCTTTACGACGTCACGGCGCTTGAAAATAAGATTTCTCATTGCCCGAAAGAGTTTACCACCTCACATCGGGAGGCCAGCCGGAATGGGCCGGCGCGCAAAAAGAAATGCCGCGGTGAGCCGCGGCATTTCTTCCATTATTCCTATGTCCCCAATCCCCGACTTCACAACTCCGACTCACGGCCCTTCAGGTTCCGCGAGAGCACCTTCTCCACCACCTTCTCGACGTCGGTGAGGAAGAAGCTATTGGCGGGCTGCTGGATTGCAACCTGCGTGCCGGTGTGGCCAAGAGCGGAGGCGATCTCGTTCCAGCGATAGATTGCGGAACTGGCCGGCATGATAACCGGCTTGCGGCTGTACTCAGGCAGCAGGCAGTAAGCCGTCCAGATGCCCATGGAAACCAGTACCAGCGCTTGATAAGTGAGCTGCAGGGGCGCCGTCAACGTGCTAAATGTCGAAATCAGGGAAGCCAGGGCGAAGTCGTTGGTGGAGAGCAAACCGAAGCCCAGGGCGATACCAAAGGCCAGATCGCGCACCGAAAGCCGCAGCGCATTCATGCTCAGGCAGAGGAACGCCAGCAGGCATAGTTCGAGGATGCTGACCGAGCGCATGAGACCGTCAGCGATGGCCGGGATGAGCAGGACTCCCCGATGGGAAAAGGGAATGGAGGCGAAGGTGACAATCACCGAGATCAACACGGCCCACCGGAAGATGACAACCCCGATCTTCATCAGTCCCGGAAGAGCAGCAAGGGCGGAACGGAAAACCTCAAGACAGATAAAGCAAAGCAGCACCGCGCTGGCCATGTAGACGGCCCAATACCCAAAAAAGTACGTGCCGTAGTAGCTTCGGCCCCAGGGCTGGGTCTGCATATAGAGCATGAAAATGAGAAAGGGCGTAGAGAACAAATGGAGCGTAATGTAGGTTGCCATGGCGGGAAACCGGCGGATCAAATCACGCTTCCAGAAGAGGAAGGCGAGCGTGGCCCAGAGTAGAAACTCCGCCACGCTCATCGCCGACATTGCGACCTGTGAGGTCATCTGGGTAAGCTCGCCATTCTCAAAGCCTTCTCAGAATAGCGCTAAACCACTTACCGCTCAACAACCAAAGGGTAACGGAACGATGGCACTTTCGTGCTAGCGTTCAAAAAACAATTACTGCAGGCTGGGGCCGCCGCCGCCCGAGGGTGGCTGCTGCGGGCAGGTCGGGACGCCCGGGCCGCATTGCGGCACCGGCAAACCCAGCGGGCCGGGATCAACTCTGGCGGGCGAACTTTGGCTGGCAGCATTGACATTACCCGAACTTACAGAAGCCAGCGCAAGGCCGGCAAACACAACAAGCATCGTGAACGCACGTAAAGCAGTTTTCATAAGAAAGGCTCCCATTGCTATCGGCTGGCGGAAGAGCGGTCTTCCGAGGTTGACGTTTCCAGCACCGGGCGGAAGGCGCGGACTGGTGAAGGCTGGCGCTCGAAGCACGGTGGATCGGGGGCCAAAATTGTGCAATGGCGCTTGCCGCACCAGACGGCGCTGCGCAGGTTCCCTCATTGGTAACTGCTTTGGTTCGCAGAACTCGAAGGAAATACCTAATTGCAAGACTGAACTATAACGCAACACTCAGCACAAGTCTAGATTTTTCTTTCATATACACAGCGAGTAACGGGGCATGTTACTTTAGTCATATTTAAACTCTTCGCGGAGCCTCCCGCCAATGCATCGGAAGGCCGTTGTCCAGGCCCCTTTTCCACCCTCGCGCGTGCTAAAATAGAAACAGGCCAAGTCGCGTCAAGCCACGGTCTTTCAAGCGGTTAGTTGTCTGAAAAGCGGTCCGGATGCGAGCCCGACCGTGCACCATCTGAAGATGGAGCGGCCGAGCCCCCTTAGACGGAAGATAACGGTTGACAGAACTCGGCATTTTTAGCAGGTTCAGCCCCCGCAGATGGAGTTTATGGCCACAGAAGTTGTATCTACCATTCCCCTTTCGGACGATAACGGCAGCTATACCGGCGAAAACATCAAGGTGCTGGAAGGTTTGGAAGCTGTGCGCCTGCGCCCGGCAATGTATATCGGCTCAACTGGCGAAATGGGGCTGCATCATCTTGTTTACGAGGTTGTGGACAATTCCGTGGATGAAGCCCTGGCTGGGTATGCCAAGAGGGTTGAAGTCGTCATCCATGTGGACAACTCCATCACCGTGACCGACGACGGCCGCGGAATTCCCGTGGACCTGATGCCGCTTTCGAATGGCGAGATGATGCCTGCGGTGCAGGTGGTTTTGACCAAACTCCATGCCGGTGGCAAGTTCGATTCCTCCACCTACAAAGTCTCAGGCGGGTTGCACGGCGTGGGCGTGAGCTGCGTCAACGGCCTCAGCCAGGAGTTCAGCGTCGAGATCTGGCGCGACGGCAAAACCTACGAGATGGATTTCGGTTGCGGACTGCCCACCAGCGAGCTGCGCCAGAGCGGAACCAGCAAGCGGCGCGGCACCAGGGTGCATTTCCTGCCCGACAAGAGCATCTTCACCGTGACGGAATTCAATTACGACACCCTGGCCCAGCGATTGCGCGAGCTGGCCTTCCTGAACAAGGGCCTGGAGATCACGCTCACCGACGAGCGCACCGCCGATGCCAAAACCGGCGAGGCCAAGCGCGCGGAGTTCAAGTACGCGGGCGGCATTGCGGAGTTCGTCAAGCACCTCAACCGCGGCAAGCAGGTGTTGCACGACAAGCCCATCACCATGGAGGCATCGCGCTCCAACGTCGAGATCGATATCGCCCTGCAGTACAACGACAGCTATTCTGAAACGGTATTCAGCTTCGCCAATAACATCAACACGGTCGACGGCGGTTCGCATCTTTCAGGCTTTCGGACGGCGCTCACCCGCACCATCAACGCCATCGGCCAGTCAATGGGTCTCTTCAAGGACCTGAAAGAAAGCCTGAGCGGCGACGATGTGCGCGAGGGGCTGGTGGCCGTGGTCAGCGTCAAGCTGCCGCAGCCGCAGTTCGAAGGCCAGACCAAGGGCAAGCTCAACTCCGATATCGCGGGAGTCGTGCAGGCGTTTGTGAACGAGCGCCTGGGCGGCTATCTGGAGCAGAACCCGCCGGTAGCCCGCAAGATTATCAACAAGGCCATTGAAGCGGCACGCGCCCGCGAAGCAGCCCGCAAAGCGCGCGACCTGACCCGCCGCAAAGGCGCACTCGACGGCGGTGGATTGCCTGGCAAGCTGGCTGACTGCTCAGAGCGCAATCCTGAACGCTGCGAGCTTTACCTGGTCGAGGGCGAATCGGCCGGCGGCACCGCCAAGCAGGGCCGCGATCGCCGCTTCCAGGCCATCCTCCCGCTCAAAGGCAAGATCCTGAACGTGGAGAAGGCGCGCTACGACAAGATGCTGGGCCACGAGGAAATTCGCGCCATGATTACGGCTCTGGGCTGCGGCATCGGCAAAGACGATTTCGACCCGACCAAGATTCGCTACGGCAAGATCATCCTCATGACCGACGCCGACGTGGACGGTTCGCACATCCGCACCCTGCTGCTCACGTTCTTCTTCCGGCACATGACGGACCTGATTCGGCGCGACAACGTCTATATTGCGCAGCCGCCGCTCTACAAGATCAAGAAGGGCCGCTTTGAGCAGTACATCAAGGACGATCGCGAATTTGTGAAGGTGATGGTGAAGCGCGCCTCGGAAGGCATGATCGTGCGCCACGGCGAAAACGCCAGCCGCATTGAAGGCGCGGCCCTCACCAAATTCATGAGTACGCTCAACGAGTATCTCGGATTTGTCGAAAAGGTTGACAAGCGCATCCGCAATGAGCAGCTTACTGAGCTGCTGGCCCGCGCCGAGCTCACCCACCGCGCGGATTTCTCCTCGAAGTCCGAGGGTCAGGTGCCAGAGAAGATTGCCGCGTTGCACCAGCAGCTTGCTGCGCGTGCTGACGAGTTTCAGTACAAGCTCGGCGAACCGGTGGAGGACGAGGAGCACCACACCTGGTCTGTCTGCTTTACCGATTCGCAGGGAGCTACGCGCTGCGTCGACTGGATGCTGGCCTCCAGCCCCGAATTCCGGCAGATGATGTCCAAGTACAGCCAGATCAGGGAGTATCTCGAGCCGCCGTTCCTCATCGAATACGCGCCCAAGGCCAATGCGGCCGCTGAGGCGAGCGCGGAAGAGGAAGAGCCGGATGCCGAGGGCGCGCCTTCGCCAGGCAGTGTCGAGGTGCGTGCCGAAGCCAAGTCCGGCGGCCGTGCTGCCCGCGTCTCGCGCGAGCCCATTGAAAAGCTCACTGCCCGCGAGTTGTTTGCGTACATCGTGGAGCAGGGCAAGAAGGACTACCAGGTGCAGCGTTACAAGGGCCTGGGCGAAATGACTTCAACGCAGCTCTGGGAGACAACCATGGATCCCGATCGGCGCACTCTGCTGCGTGTCAAGCTTGAAGACCTGGCCGAGACCGACGCCATCTTCACCACGCTCATGGGCGAAGATGTGGAATCGCGCCGCAAATTCATCGAAGACAACGCGCTGGACGTGAAAAACCTGGACATCTAGGACAGTTGAGCTGTTGTTGGGCGATCGACGTAGCCTTTGAGCAGAGCACTGTGCCAGAGGATACGCGCCCAGCGCTCCCTGCAGGGCAGTCACCACGCGGCCGATACCAGCGCCAGCAGTTCCTGACTTTCGAGCGGAAGCGGATTGGCCTTCATGCTGCTGGCGCGAGTTGCCTTGTCGACTACGCCGGGCAAATCGGCTTCGGTGATGCCCCATTGGCGCAGCGGAGGCACACTCAACTCCATGCAGAGCGTGCTTACCCAATCGACAGCGTCCTCCGCGCATGCTTCATTCCGTCGCGTAAGCATGCGTGCGATCACCTCATAGCGCTCGAGAGCAGGATGGTCCGGCGTACGCGCGCGCATCGCGGCGATATTGGCCGCCATGCCGTGCGGCAACAGGGCTGCACAGAGCGCGCCGTGAGGCGCCTTCCACGAGCCTCCCAGCGGCGCTGCGAATCCATGCACAACGCCCAGGCCGGCGTTGGCCAGCGCCAGGCCGCCCAACAGGCTTGCCAAGGCCATGTCGCGCCGCGCCTCCCGGTCCGCGCCGTCTTTGTAGACGCGGCGCAGCGCGCCGGCAACACGCCTGATCCCCTCCACACAAAGGGCATCCGTAAGTGGATTTGCCCGCACACTGACATACGGCTCGATGAGCTGGGTGAGGGCATCGAGGCCAGTGCTGGCCGTAGCCGCCGGTGGCAGCGCGTAGGTTAGCTCAGGATCGACCAGCGCTACGCGGGCGAGCATCAACGAGCTTCGCAAACTCGCTTTGACACCGTGCTGTACCGATCCCAGAACGGCATTGCGCGTGACTTCGCTGCCGGTGCCGGCCGTGGTCGGAGCTGCAATGAAGGGCAACGGCGAGTTGGTAATTGCGCGGCCCTTACCCACCACTTCGAGAAATTCGAGCGGCTCGCCTCCGTTTGTGGCGATGGCGGCAATGGCTTTGCCCGCGTCAATGGCACTGCCTCCGCCCACCGCAATGACGAGATCGCAGCCGGCATCCTGCGCAAGCATTGCGCCCTCGCGGATGAGATCGACCGTTGGCTCGCCAGGTACCGCAAAGCTCAAGGCCGATAGTGCCGAAACAAGCCATGCCCCGCGTTCTGTCGAGGCGCCGGTGACCACCAGCGGGCGAGCGCCGAAAGTTCGGGCCAGGTCAGGTAGCGTGGCCGCAGTGCCCTCGCCAAAGATAATGCGCGTTGCCGTCGCGAACTCGAATTGCATGGGTCTACCATTCCTCAGGATCGGGAAAAACAGCACTGTACTTCACGCTCTGGCGCGGCTCGGCCATCATGCTTGCAACCGCATCACGCCAATTGGCATAGTGCGCAGTCTCCTTGTGCGCGGCCGCCGCGTCCGGCGTGCGGTACACCTCGACAAGCACAAAACGCGTCCCATCGTCCTGCTGCTCAATCACATCAAAGCGCGCAACCCCCGGCTCCTGAATGCTGTGACGAGCGTTCTCAATGGTGGCCTGCCTGAAGTCTTCCACTGACTCAGGCTTGACATGGACATGCACGTGAACAATTAGCATGGGCACCTGCCTCCGCTCCCTATCCTACTGCGGTTCCCTGCTGGCGCCCGGCGCAAAGCAAGTCTGAAGTCGCTCTAGCATTCTTAAGGAGTGTGAGATCCGGAAATTCTTCACAGCGATCCCGGTTCTTCGCTTCACGATCGGGTGTTCTGAATCACCATGTTCCATAGTGCGGTGGGATATATTGATCGTACCGTGTCATCAAGTTATGCCAGGCGGGACAGGCGTAAGCAATGCCCGAGAAGTGTATCTTCGGCGATGGCAAACTCTGGAAGACGATGAAGAGATTGGACAAGCAAAGGGCCCTCGGCTTACCCAAATGCGGGGGCGGAAGAACCCTTCAGGTTTGCTAAATGAGACGACGCGATCAAGCCCCAGGCAAGAGTGAAATTGATATATCTGGTTGGTGTTTTCGGACGACCCGCCTGCTTTTACTGGTGTGCAGTCTGGTGGCGCTGCTGGCCACGGCGCCACTCGGTGCGCAGGCGACGCCGGGGCCGGTAGCGGCTTTAACCGGCGTTGTTCGTACAACGGGCGGCGCACCTGTGGCCGGCGCACGTGTGACGGTAATTGCCGCCGGAACCCACCAGAAACGGCACGCCGCAGTGAGCGCAGCCGACGGGCATTTTGTGCTGGCGGCGGTTACGCCGGGAGCCTATGTCATCACGGTGCAACTGCCTGGCCATGCGCCCAGGGCGCCGTCTCCAATCAATCTGACGGGCGCAGAGATCATTTCTATCGTCTCCGGCCAAAATACGCTGACCATTACCCCGGACCCGCCGGCTTCAGCAGCGGGAGGCCCGAATGCCGGCCCGAACGCCACGGCAAATGCGAACGGCGCGACCGGCGGCGAGAAGTTGTCGAGCCAGTCTGTGAGCGAGCTGCCGCTGAATGGCCGCGATTTCAGCACGCTGCTGCTACTGGCAGCAGGAACCATGACCGATGTCAACGGCGCGACGAACTTCACGCAGCAATTTGCCATCAATGGACAGCGCGGCGTCGAAGCCGTGTTCGCAATGGACGGCGGAGACATTAGCGACCCGGAGATGGGCGGAAGCACATTTACAAATTTCAATGTCGATGCGATTGAGGAGATTCAATCGAGTTCCGGATGGATGCCGGCTGAGATAGGGCGCGGCGCCGCAGGTTTTACCGACATCATCACCCGGTCGGGTAAAGGTGGCTTCCACGGCTCATTCTTCGAGTTCCTGCGCAACTCGGCGCTCGACGCGCGGAATTATTTTGACTTTCCGTCCATCGCTGAACCGGGCCGTATTCCACCCTTCCGGAGGAACGAATTCGGATTCACGAACGGCGGACCGATCATCTTGCCGCACATTTACGACGGGCGCGGCCGCACGTTCTACTTCGGGGAGTATCAGGGATTTCGGCAGGTGCTGGGTACGACGCAGGTGCTGGCGGTGCCGTCGGCCGCGGAGCGTGGCGGCGAAGATTCGGTGACCTACCCCGATGGGAGCACGGATACGCTCCAGGTTCCGGTGAACCCGCAGATTGCCGCAGTGCTGGCACGCTATCCGTCAGCCAATAACGAGACAGGCGCGTATGGAGCACGCACCTACGCCGCGCCCTCCGACGTGGCCACAAATGCAGATCAGTTTTCGATTCGCATCGATCACCGGCTCGGCGAAAAGGGCCAGTTCCTGGGACGGTTTACCTATGACAACCTGACCGGGCCAACGACCAATCCTGACCAGACGCTGCTCGATCCGAGCTTTGGCGTGCAGTATATGGACCGTCAGCGCAACGCGGTCTTCACCTACACCCGCACAGTCTCGCAGCAGTACCTGTGGTCGGCGTCATTGAACATCACCCGGACCACGCCATCCTTTCCCACGCCCAACCATACCGATCCCGCGCTGAAGTTCGTCAATGGGCTCTATGAGTCATTTGACGCGGCGGCCGGCTCGGTGATGGCTGCCTTTGGCAATCTCTTTCAAGGGCAGCTGAACTTTGCGTGGACCTCTGGAGGGCATGAGGTGAAGTGGGGCGTCGAGGCGCGGCTCAATCGGGATTCTACCTTTTTCGGAATGAGTCCAAACGGAGAGTACGACTTTGGCGGCGGCACTGTGTATTCGCCCATCTTCATTCCCTCGGCGAGCGGTCAGCACGACATACAGCCGGGCGATCCCCTGCCGGACACCTTGAGCAGCCTGCTGGTCGGGTACCCGTACGGGTACACCATCGCCGTGGCGCCGCCCTACTTCTCCAATGGTACGCACATCGGCCCGGCGGCGGACAGCCGCAGCAATGTGAATGCATACGTGCAGGACACGTGGAAAATCAACGAGCACTGGGCTCTCGACTATGGCATTCGCTACGAGGTCTACACGCCGATCACGGAGCGAGCACACCGGACCGCGAGCTTTCTGAATCCGTTTCCGCCCGCCGGCACGGGTCAGGAGTATCTGATCAATCCGCAGCCCGGCTATCGGACGGACTGGAACAGCCTGGTTCCGCGAGTGCAAATTGACTGGAACGCACCGGGCCAGGTTCGGGTGCATGCAGGCGGCGCCATCACTGTGATTCCCCCCAACATCTGGCAGGACAATTACCTGACCGGAACCACGCCCTTCTCCGACTATCCACGCGTGAACGCATCGCGGAGTGGAGAGATCGCCTACGGATTCCAGATCACGCCGGATGAGCTTCCGCCCACCTATACGCCACAGGGCACGAATGTATTTGCGAGCGGCGATCCCAAGAAGGTACCGGCCAACACAGTGATGGACGTGAATCGCTTCCAGCAGGACCTGGCGGCGCTGGCGCCCGGGCACCAGCTTTCCCTGCTCAACCTGAGCGCCGTTGACCCGCACTTCGGAAATGGATCTCTGCAATCCTGGACGCTGGGACTGGAACGCACGTTTGCCGGGCTCACGGCGGACGCAGCCTATGTGGGGACCGAGTCTTCTCACCTGCCGCGCATGGCCTATCCGAACGCTTACCCTGGTGCCGAACCCGGCTTTGCTCCGTTTACGAACTTCGACAGCAGTGGCGTGGTCACGGGAGGCTTCGGCTTCGAGTCCGTGGTGACCGATACAGCCCACTCGTCCTATAACGCTTTGCAAACGTCGCTGTCTGGCCAGATTCGACATGGTGGTCCGGGCGTGCAGGCGGGTTACACCTGGGGCAAATCACTCGATGACGTCAGCGGCATGATGGGCGGCACCGGCTCGGGGGGCGCGGTGGTCGTCTTCAGTCCTCAGAATCCGGTCGACGCGCACGCGGAGAGAGGTCCATCGAATTTCGACGTGGCCCACGCCTTTACCCTGAGCGCCGCGCAGGATCTGCACCTGCAGGATATGGCATTTCTATCCTCAACGAACACGCTGCTCACAAAGGGCTGGGAGCTGTTGAGCATTTCCACCATCACCAGTGGGTCGCCGTTCACCGTGTACTCGGGCATTCAGCAAACGGGCTATGGGGCCATGGGCGCCGACCGGCCGGATCAGATTGGCACGCCTGACTTTTCCACGGCTCACAGCGCAACGCGCCGCAGAGAAGATTACTTCGGCCGGGGCACGAACAACGGCAGCTTTTTCTCCATCCCCATTGGGGTTGCGGGGGGCTCCGGCCCAAATTCCGGACGCTTTGGAACGCTTGGCCGCAACACCTTCCGCGGGCCGGCCTATTACGACTTCGACTATGCCGTAATCAAAACGACGCCGATCGGGATTCGGCCGAGCGGCCTGGAGCGCGCCGATCTCCAGTTTCGCGGTGAGTTCTTCAACGTGTTTAACGTCGTGAACATGGGACTGCCCGCGAACACTATCGAGGGTTCAGGCTTTGGCATCGTAAGCAAGACAGCCGGAACCTCGAGACAGATTCAATTCTCTCTGAAGCTTATCTATTAAAGAATTTTGAAGCGTGCGGAACGCGCGGTTTTCTCCCCGGCTGATATACTTTGGGCTCAGGGAAACACAACGGTGATTCATTGGAACCATCGGCGCGGTTGGGCTCTGGTTGCGGTCATCGCAATCGGAATTGCGCTTTTGTTCCTCCTGACCCCGCACAATCCATCTCACGGTTCAGCGCATTGGCTCGCAATCGTTCCCCTTCTCTTCGTTGCCGCCATCTCGCCGCTGAGTCTTCTGCCGCCTCTGGCCTACATGTACATGGGTCGCGCGCCAGAGGCTCCCGCTCTGCCTGCATCCTTCCAGCGTCCGCCGCCATTCAAGCTGCTTTAAGGCATTTCCCGGATTCCTGTAGAGCCACCATCGTGCGTGGAAGCTGGATTCTTCTTGAGAAGAATCCACTTAACGATCGTGGCTCACTCGACGCCCATCCGAGAAACGCCATCGCTCCCCAAAAGAAGATCCGTCGGCGCGCGAGCTTTCGCAATCGGCATGCGCTTTGGATCGCTCCTCTGTGAAGTTTTGCCTGCGAACTTGAAGGGTTTTGAAGGGTATCGATGAGCGCCGATCTTGCCTATCGCCTCTGTGTCTTCGCGTCTTTCCTGCCGTATGTGGCGATTGTCGCCGTTTTTGTCCACTATCACCTGAAGCGCACCGTCTGGAAGCGCAACCAGCGACAGGGGACGCGCACTGCCGGCTTTTGCCCGTCCGCCGCGGCCATGGGGATGATGTTCCTCGTTGTCCAGGTGTTCTACAGGCCAAGTGTGCAACACGTTCTGCAGGAGGAGCAGCGAGAGGACGTGGAGGAAGACGACAACGGAGACCCGGAGACGCCGGAGAAGCATTTGCACCGCCAGCTAAGACGGATTCGGAGAGGCCAACCGCTCAGTCAGCTCAGTGTGCGGCTGTAAATCGAGTTCTACGCTGGCGATACTGAGAAAGCCGGGCGCCCGGGACTGAACGTGACTGAAGCAGGCGGCTTTCGCAGTCAATCCGTGTGACGCCCCGGCGTTGCGCCGTTCCATTTACACTGGTATACGGAGAGTTTTGTGAATTTCGAGAAAGTTTTAACCAAGGTTTTCGGCACCTCGAACGAGCGCATTGTCAAGCGCCTGACGCCTATGGTGGGTCGGGTTAGTGCGTTAGAGCCGGAGATCGAGAAGCTTTCGGACCAGGAGCTGAGGGCCAAAACGGCTGAGTTCAGGGCCCGCATTGCCGCTCGCCTGGAGGGGCTCACCGACAAGGACGAGGATGGCAAAGAGCAAATCAAGAAGTCCGAACAGGCCGCCCTCGACGAGATTCTGCCCGAGGCCTTTGCAGTGGTCCGCGAGGCGGGCTGGCGCGCCGTGCAAATGCGGCACTTCGACGTGCAGTTAATCGGCGGCATGGTGCTGCACCAGGGCAAGATCGCCGAAATGAAGACCGGCGAAGGAAAGACGCTGGTTGCTACTCTTAGCTGCTACCTGAATGCCCTGACCGGCCACGGCGTCCACGTGGTCACCGTGAACGACTACCTGGCCAAGCGCGATGCCGAGTGGATGGGCAAGATCTACGAGTTCCTGGGTCTTACCGTGGGCGTCATCGTCCACGATCTCGACGACAACCAGCGCCGCGAGGCTTACGCCGCCGACATCACCTACGGGACCAATAACGAGTTTGGATTCGACTACCTGCGCGACAACATGAAGTTCGATGTCAAAGACTGCGTGCAGCGCGGGCACTACTATGCCATCGTTGACGAAGTCGATTCGATCCTCATCGACGAGGCGCGGACTCCGCTCATCATCTCCGGCCCTACCGACCAGACCACGGACAAGTACGCGCGCGCCCGCGCCATCATCCCCAAGTTGGAACTGGGCGAAGAAGTTGAGTGGAGCGACACCAGGCGCCAGCAGGAACTCGGCATCCGCCTGGGCGAGGGCGAGAAATACTTCAGCGGCGACTACATCGTGGACGAAAAACAGCGGACCATCGGCGTCACCGATCAGGGCTGGGAGACCATCGAAAAGCTGCTCGGCATCGGCAACATTGCCGACGCCGAAAACTGGGACCTGAAGCACTACGTGG
The DNA here is from genome assembly GCA_963725975.1 of uncultured Acidobacteriaceae bacterium. Taxonomy (GTDB): domain Bacteria; phylum Acidobacteriota; class Terriglobia; order Terriglobales; family Acidobacteriaceae; genus Telmatobacter. The sequence continues at coordinate 622,815 of CAVSBA010000008.1, forward strand.
AGACCGCCATCAAGGCCCACGCGCTCTACAAGCGCGATGTGGAGTACGTGGTCAAGGACGGCGAGGTCATCATCGTCGATACCTTCACCGGCCGGCTGATGCCGGGGCGCCGCTGGAGCGACGGACTGCACCAGTCCATTGAAGCCAAGGAAGGCGTGACCATCCGCAAGGAAGACCAGACGCTGGCGACCATTACCTTCCAGAATTACTTCCGGCTCTATCGAAAGCTGAGCGGCATGACGGGAACGGCGGAGACGGAAGCGGCCGAATTTGAAAAGATCTATTCGCTCGAAATCGTCGTGATCCCCACCAACAAGCCGCTGTTGCGCGTCGAGAATCCCGACGTCGTCTACCGCACCGAGAAGGAAAAGTACAAGGCCGTGGCCGACAACATTGCCGAGCTGCACGAGAAGAAGCAGCCGGTGCTGGTGGGCACCACGTCCATCGAGAAATCGGAACGTCTCTCCGGCATTCTGCAGCGCAAGGGCGTGCGCCACGTGGTGCTGAATGCCAAGTTCCACGAGCGCGAGGCGGAAATCGTGGCCCAGGCAGGCCGTATTGGAATGGTGACCATCGCCACCAACATGGCCGGCCGCGGCACCGACATTCTGCTCGGCGGCAATGCCGAGTTCATGGCCCGGCAGGAGCTGGTGAAAGGCGGCCGGGCACGCGCCATCAGCGTCGCAGAAGGCGCCATCAATCCCATGGCTCCAGCCGGCTTTCTGCGCTTCTACTACCAGGGCCAGGAGTTCGAAGTCGACGATCAGGAGTGGACCCAGACGTACGGCCGCTATGCCGAAGCCGCCAAACAGGAACACGACGAGGTGGTTGGAGCCGGCGGCCTCTTTATCCTCGGAACGGAACGGCACGAGTCGCGGCGCATCGACAATCAGTTGCGCGGGCGCGCCGGCCGCCAGGGCGATCCCGGCGAGTCGCGCTTCTTCCTGTCGCTCGAAGACGACCTGATGCGCATCTTCATGAAGGAGTGGATCGGGGGAATGCTGCAACGGCTGGGCATGGACGAGGGCGTGCCCATCGAGTCAAAGATGATCTCCAAGCGCATCGAGGGCGCACAGAAAGCCGTAGAGTCGCAGAATTTCGAGTCGCGCAAACATCTGCTCGAGTACGACGACGTAATGAACAAGCAGCGCGAAGCGGTCTACGGCCTGCGCCATCAGTTGCTGGAAGGCATGGACCAGCGTGAGCTGATTCTGGAAGATTATGTCGGTGGAATTCTTAGCGGGCTGCTCGACGAGTTTGCGCCCGAGGAAAAACGCACTGAGCATTGGGATATCAAGGGTCTGGAAACCAGACTTAACGACCAGTTCGGGCTCAGTTTCAGCGCCACCGGGATTGACCCGCAACAGGTGACCCGCCACGAACTCGGCGAGGAGATCTTTGCGCGGCTTACGCAAGCCTATGAGGCTAAAGAAAAAATTCTAGGCGCGCCCACCATGCGCTACCACGAGCGCATGGTGATGCTGAGCGTGATTGACGGACTGTGGAAAGATCACCTGCTCTCCATGGACCACCTCAAGGAAGGCATCGGCCTGCGTGGTTATGCGCAGCAGGACCCTCTGGTGGCCTACAAGAAGGAGTCGTTCGACCTCTTCGAGGCCATGATGTTCAAGTTCCAGGAGGACACGGTCCGCTTCCTGTTCCGGATGCAGATTCTGGGACCGGACGGTCAGCCGGTGGACGCGGCTCCGCGCCCGCAGCGCACCGTTCCAAAAGCACCTCCGGTAGCCAGTGCCGCGCAGCCGGCGTCGCTGTTCGGCGACGGCGATGGCGCGCCGCGCGAAATCGGCATATCCACGCGAGCGCCCTCCACCACGATTGACCAGATCGAGAAGGAGTTCGCCCGCAAAAAGGAGCGCGAGCTGGCAGTCGCCTCGCGCCAGGGCGGCGCGGACAGCGCAGCCCAGGCCAGCCAACGCCGCACCGGCAAGAAAGTCGGCCGCAATGATCCCTGTCCCTGCGGCAGCGGCAAGAAATACAAGCAGTGCCACGGAATGGGCTCGTAAAAATAGCAATCACGCGGGGGCGGAAGATCGGCCGCCGTGGGGTTATGGGCGCGCGAAATGAAGCAGGATTCCGGCCAGTCCGCCGCCGATTAAATCGCCGATGACGGGGATGGGTGCATAGCGCCAGTTGGAGCCGCCTTTGCCGGGAATGGGCAGGATGGCATGCACGATGCGCGGGCCCAGGTCGCGCGCGGGGTTAATGGCATAGCCAGTGGTTCCACCAAGCGAGAGACCAATGCCCCAAACCAGGCTTCCAACCAGCCACGGGCCTATGCCGCCGGCGGGTCCGGTTACCGAAACTCCTTTTGAATAGATGCACGCTGCCACCACTACCAGCACGGCGGTGCCGATGATTTCGCTGACCAGATTGAAGAGTGGGCTGCGAATGGCGCCGCTGGTGCAGAAGATGCCGAGCTTGGTTGCAGGATCGGGAGTTTCGCGCCAGTGAGGGCCGTAGTGAACAACTACCAGCGCCGCGCCGGCCATGGCGCCCAGCAACTGGGCTGACCAATAAAGCAACAGCATGGAATAGTTGCCGCTACTGACCGCCGCAGCAAAGGTGATGGCTGGATTGAGGTTGGCGCCTGGGCTTCCGAAAGCCTGAGCAACGAGGACACCGCAGAGGACTGCGAGCGCCCATCCGGTGGCGACGGCCGCCCATCCGCTGCCCTCCGCATAAGATTTGCGCAGGTTCACTCCGGCATTCACGCCGTTACCCAGCAGAACGAGCACCAGCGTGCCCATAAACTCGCCCATCCATTGTGAGTGCATTCGTCTTTCCTTGTGAGCGGTTCACGCCGTTTCTCGAAGAGCAGCAGGGCGCGATCCGGAGATGAATTTGTGGGACGCAAGCATTCTCGCCTGCCAGGGTGTAGTTCGCCAAGGAAAGGCGATGGATCGGTCCGCGGCCGGATGGTTGCTGAGCAAGAAATCGCGGCATACAGGCGACTCCCGTTCGGCTTGCGCCGCGGGCACGGCTAACCTCGCGGAATAGAGTCGCATCGGACAGGGGATGGAAACAGGCCGGCTCACGGAAACGGTGGTGGAGAAGAGCCGCGCCCCAAATGAGGAGTGCTGAGCGATGAGAAAACAATCGAGTGGTCACCGGGTCGACCGGCAGGATGTAACTACGGTCACCCCTTTCCCCGGTAATTCGCAGCTTGGTTCAAAGCCACACGGCGTGCATGCCGGCGGTGGGAGCAAGCCGACGCAACTCAGTGCCGGAGCAGCCGAGTCAAATCGCCCGGTGGAGCTGCCCAACCGCGGCAACCGGTCAACGGAGAGCAGAACGGGGGAGAGCAGAACGGGGGAGAGCAGAACAGGTTCGACGAAGAGCAGGACGCATTGATGCCGTCAAAACGCGAGTGGCTGTGAAAACGAGTGCCCGTGAAAACGAGCGGCAGTGAAAGCGAGTGTAGAACTCGTGCCGCGCCCTCGCCCGCACTGGCGAGAGCGCGCGGCACGGCAATGTGGCGTGGGAGGGAACCAGAATGGCACAGCACCAAGCGACGGCACGGCCGGGCCGGAACCGGGAACCCGATTCCGGATACGCGGAAGGCAAGCGGCCCATGCCCACCGAGGGCGAAGACAGAATGGAATCGATCTATCGCAATCCGGTGGGTGCGCAGAGCGGGTTACCGCTCGAAGGGCAGCACGAAGCAGAGCAGCAGGGCGGAACGCGCTAGACCAAACGCGTTCCTCAGGGCCTGCGCGCACTATCGCCCCTGCCGACGCCCCATATTGACGGTTCAGCGCTGAGCCGCGCCAGCAACGGTGCCGGAAGGCCGGGAATCTCGTCGGCGGGACCACGGATCTTTACGGCCGGTCTGCGCAGTCAGGCAGCCTTTTTAGTCGCCGACGTCGTCTTCTTTCTGTGTTTTGGCTCATGCTGCGCAGCGCGCGCGGGCGGTTTCGCTGAGCTTGTATCCGCCGGCAAGTCGCCGAAGTCGCGAGCCCCGTAATCGTAGTCGGTGCCGCCATCGCTCGCCAACTTCCCTGCCGGCGCATGCGTGCGTTCTTCTTCATTGGTTTGCCAGCCCTGCTGGCGGGCTCGCTCACTGGCGCGTCCGCTGCTGCGCGGCGTAAAGCCAGAGGGTTCGTGCGGTCGCGCGTCTTTTGGTTTTTGAAATCCCATTCTGTGGCCCCTCCCGTTGTGCCCGATGCGAGTTGAGATGGATCAAGGCGGCGGAGAAGATGCCTGCCGAATTCCATGTCAACTTCTGACGATTTCCACTGTTTCGACATATCGGATAGGTTAGAACAGGCAGAGCTAACCAGGTAGAGGCAGATCCCTGCCTTGGAGGCGGACCATGAAGTCTATTCCGCGCTTCATGCTTTTGGGAGTGATGATCATGGGCACTGTGACGAGCGCAAATTCGGCTAATGCGCAGCAGACGCATCGTTGGGCGATCGTGTTGCATGGCGGCGCCGGCGTAATCGAGCGCGGGGCGATGACGCCGGAGATGGAGGCCCAATATCGCGCCGGATTGAAGAACGCAATTGAGGCCGGCGCGCAGGTGCTGGACCGTGGCGGCTCGTCGATGGATGCCATTGAAGCAGCGATCCGCATTCTGGAGGATGATCCAAACTTTAACGCGGGGCGGGGCGCTGTGTTTGCGGCCGATGGGACCAATCAACTGGATGCAGCAATCATGGACGGCACCACGCTGAAGGCTGGCGCCGTGGCTGACGTGACGCGCACTCGGCATCCCATCAGCCTGGCGCGCGCGGTGATGGAGAAGTCGCCGCATGTATTTCTGGTGGGTGAGGGGGCCGATGCCTTCTCAAGATATGCGGGGCTGGAGCAGGTGGATCCCAGCTTCTTTTTTACCGAACGGCGCTGGCAGTCGCTGGTAAAGCAGTTGCAAAAGGAAGGATTGCCGATTCCGCCGCGGCCGGATGGCGCGCCTGCGGAGCCGAAGCCGCCAGCCGCAAACGTGGAAGCGGCGGATGTGCACGCGTGGGGAACGGTTGGCGTGGTGGCGCTCGACCGCAGCGGTGATATCGCCGCCGGAACGTCGACCGGGGGCACGCAGGCCAAGCGCTGGGGACGCGTGGGTGACTCGCCCATTATCGGTGCGGGAACTTATGCGTCCAATCGGTCGTGCGCGGTATCGGCCACCGGCACGGGCGAGTACTTTATCCGGCTCACCGTGGCGCGGACGGTTTGCGCGCTGGTCGAGTACAAGGGGTACACGCTGCAGCAAGCTGCCGATGACCTGATCCACAAACAGCTCTCTGCGATGCATGGCGATGGCGGATTGATTGCGGTCGCTCCCGATGGCCAGATGGCGTGGAGCTTCAATACGCCGGGAATGTTCCGGGCCAGGCTTGCCGAGGGTGGCAAGCTTCAAATTTCCGTGTACAGCGATGAGCCGTGAGAAGACCCGGAACGAGGGGGCGATGGAGCAAGGTGCGGCGGAAAACCGCTGAGTGGCTTATGCTTAATTCCATGAAGGAACTGCCCGAGGAAGAACTGCAATGACATTGATGGATGCTCCAAAGTACGATGAGGCACGCGCGCGCCGCCGCCTCATCATTGGCTGGTCGATTGCCGGCGGACTGATGGCGCTGTTTATTGCCTGGTGGCTGGCGGCTGGCCGGCCCATCGACTGGCCGTGGTATTGGAACAATCATCTGTTCGGCCGCCACGCAGTCAGCCGCTTCATGGACGATCTTGAGCAAAATGATTTGAAGGCGGCCTACGGGGTCTGGATCAAGGACAAGAACTGGGAGCAGCATCCGCAGCAGCGTCGGGGCTACCCCTTTTCTGCGTCTCCCGGCGTGACGAGTTTCGAGAGCGACTGGAGCCCGAGCAGTCCCGACGCGGAGTACAAAGGCGGCATTCAAAGCTTTCACATTGCGGCGGCGCGCATGTACGGCAACGTGCTGTTGCTGGCCGTGCTGGTGAACGGCGCGAAACAGAACGCGCTCGACCTGACGTGGGACCCGCGCACCGGGCAGTTGGGTTTTGCTCCGCCCGGGGTGCGACTGTCGACGGTGCCGTTTGCGGTGGTGCCTTGATGGAGCCCAGCCGGCGCGCGACGAGCGGAACCGTGAGCTAATTTCATGCATGAGCTCTCCATCGCCGCCAGCATTGTGGAGGCGGTCGCCGAAACGGCGGCTGCCTACCCGGGTGCGCGCGTACTTGCTGTGCGACTGCGCGTGGGCGCCCTGGCCGCGGTGGTTGAGGATTCGCTGCAGTTCTGCTGGGGCGTAACAACCGAGGACACTCCGCTGGCTGGCGCAAAACTGGTGGTGCGGGCGATGCCGGTGGTGGTTCATTGCGCGGCGTGCGGTGTGGATTCGGAGATCGGCGTGCAAAGCTTTCGCTGCCCGCGCTGCGGTGAGCCAGCCGGCGATTTGCGCCAGGGACGCGAGCTGGAGATCGAGTCGATTGAGATTGAGGAACCGGAGGAAGCAACGAGCGAATCGGCAAGCCAGCGGGTCAGCGAACCGGCGGAGGGCGCTCGTTGAGAGACAGGAGAAGCCAAACGTGACCACGCGAATTGTTGAGCTGCGGCGGGGAATCCTGAAGAAGAACGATGAGTTGGCGGCCGGGCTGCGCGTGCGCTTCAATAAGGCTGGAGTGCTGGTGCTGAATCTCGTCTCCAGCCCCGGGACGGGCAAAACCGCGTTCCTGGAGAGGACTCTTCGTGAATTGCTGGGGCGCGGGTTTCACGCCGCGGCGCTGGTTGGTGATTTAGAAACCGACAACGACGCGCGGCGGCTGGCAGCAAGCGGCGCGCCGGTGCGCCAGATCAACACCCACGGCATCTGTCATCTGGATGCCGAGATGATCGGCAAGCATCTTGAGGGCTGGGAAGAGCTTGCAGCGGGGATCGTTAGTGCGCCCGAAGGACGTACCGACGCTCAGCTTGCCGCGCTGGATTTTCTGTTTATTGAAAATGTGGGCAATCTGGTTTGTCCTTCAAGCTATGACCTTGGGGAGCGGGTTCGCGTGGCGCTGCTGAGCGTGACCGAGGGTGAGGACAAGCCGCTCAAATATCCCACGCTCTTCAACTCTGCCGACGCGGCGGTCATTACGAAAATGGACATTGCCGAGCCCTGCGGATTTGATCGCGAACTGGCGCTCAGGAATATCAACGAAATCCGGCCGGGGATTCGCATCTTTGAGACCAGCGCAAAGACGGGTGTCGGGATGGACGCTTGGCTGGATTATCTTCGGGAAGCGCGAGAACGGGTCGATTGAAGTCCGTGGTTGCCAACCCCACAAGGGAAGAAAATTGCAAGCGCAGGCATGGATGCTTCGCCGACGCGCGACTTTATCCGTAAAGGCGCCGGAAGGCGATGCGGTTCTGGTCTACGAACAGGCGGCCCAGCACAACGCCGAACAGGAAGCCACCGATGTGGGCCAGGTACGCTACCCCGCCGGTGTGCACTTCAGCGACGACGCCGTAGTTAAGCACCTGCAGCGCAAACCAGCAACCGATGAGAAACACTGCCGGAATATAGGTAACGCGAAAGAAGATAAAAAAGAAGAACAGCGTACGGATGCGGTCGCGTGGAAAGGTGACGATGAAGGCGCCCATTACGGCCGCGATGGCTCCGCTGGCGCCCAGGCAAGGGATGGCCGAGCTGGGGTCGCCCAGGACCTGGGACATCATGGCGATCAGGCCGCCGGCGAGATAAAAGATGAGATAGCTGAAATGGCCCATGACGTCTTCCATCGCCGGGCCGAATGCCCACAAAAAAATCATGTTGCCGATAATGTGCATCCAGCTTGCGTGCATGAACATGGATGTGAGCAGCGTGATGGCGTGTTGGCCGTGAGTGATGCGGACAGGAATGGCCGACCACGCGCGCACAAAGCGATTGCCGCCCGCCAGCTCCAGCAGGAAGACATAGGTGTTGATGGCAATAATGAGCATGGTGACGCCCGCCTTGATGCGCGGCCGCCGCGATGCGTCACCCAGCGGTACTATGCCGGCCATTACATGCCGCCCTTGCCCAGCAGGATTCCGATGCCGTAGGTAACAGCGCCTTCGACGGCGCCGACGACTGTCATCTCCAGGCCCGAAGACCACCAGGAGCGCACGGTGATGAGACTCTTGGCTGCGCCCACCAGGAAATGCGCGGCCAGCGAAACGATGGCGGCGGCAATCACGGCCTCAATTCCATTGAGAAAGAAGAAGGGTATGACCGGGATGATGGCGCCGACGGCTGTCGAGAGGGCACCGGAGCTGGCCGAGACGAGCGGGTTGGAGAGCGATTGTTCACTGGAGCCCAGGCGCTCACTGGCCAGCGCGCGAAGCATTTGCTCGGGATCGCTGGCGATGTGGTTCACCATGTGGATGGCATCGGCCTCGGGCAATCCTTTGACCTGGTAGTAGAGCGCGAGCAGTTCGCGCGCTTCCGGCCCGTTCATACGGATAGCTTCGCGTTCGCGCTCGAGCTCGGCTACATAAATCTCGCGCTCACTCTTGGCCGCGAGGTATGCGCCCGATCCCATGGAAAGCGCTGAGGCAATCATGCCGCTGAGACCGGCCAGCAGCACGTAATGGCTGGTCTGGGCGGGGTCGCCGAGGGTGGCGCCGGAGACGCCGGACACAATGCCGAAGATAGCGCCCAGGCCGTCGTTGACGCCGTAAATGGCGTCGCCAATCCACGCGCCGGGCTGCTTGCGTCCCTGGTCGCGCTTGGCCAGCAGTTCATCGAGTACCGCTTTGGGATCGATTTTGGGCGCGCCCGCAGGGGCCGTGTAGTGGCCGCGCAACAGCGACCCCAGCTCGCGGTAGTGGTCTTTTTCGTCTTCGATGACGTGGTCGAGGATGGCGATGGAGCCTTCGTCGCCCAGCGCCTTCAACTGCTCGCCGTAGTTGGCAATGTGGCGGCTCTCCTCGATTTCCAGCCGGCGAAGGGCCATGCGGATACCACCGGCGCGGTTGGCGAGCGAATCAGCCTCGCCGCCTGGTTTGCCCTCGTAGACTGGCTCCGGCCCGCCCAGCTCATGGATGCGCTCGGCCCACAGCGCGGCGTGATCCAGCTCGGCCGCCGCCAGATGGCGCAGCACCTGGGCGCGCACCGGATCGCTGTCCCGGTCGGCCAGCGCGCGATAGGTGTTGTAGCCCTCCATCTCGGCTTGCCAGTTGGCTTCCAGTGCGGCCAGAATCTTTTTGGTTCTGGCGCCGCTTCCCAGTGCGATGGGCATGCGCAGATCTCCGATCTTTTCTATGAGGATAAGGCATTCGTGCCGGAGGCGATACGCTTTCCCGCCATAAGGCATTCCGTATAGTGTTGTGTGCAGCATCAAAGCCAGCATGCGGAGCGGCCGGAGGGCGGAACGCCCGCTGGTCAGGAACATCGAGAAAGCGGAGACTCGTTCGTATGGCCACAGAATCCAAGCACGCGGGGCTAACATCGCCCGGCTATGTCGTTCCGTTCATCACCGTCACGGCGCTGTTTTTCATCTTCGGGTTCATCACCACGCTGAACATGGCGCTGGTGCCCGATCTGCGCTCCATCTTCAGCCTGTCGTACGGATGGGCGATGCTGGCGGACTCGGCATTTTTCCTCGCCTATTTCGTCTTCTCCTCGCCGAGTTCGAAGCTCATCGAGTGGATCGGCTACAAAAAAACCATGGTGGTGTCGCTGTTTATCCAGATGCTGGGCTGCGCACTCTTTGTTCCGGCCGCCAGGCTGGTGAATTTCGGGCTATTCCTGACCGCGGTCTTCATTGTGGGGGCGGGAGTGACGGCGCTGCAGACGGCGGCCAATCCGTATGCAGCCATCCTGGGGCCTGAGGAAACGGCGCCGGCGCGGCTCACGCTGGCCCAGGCCTTTAACTCCATCGGCGCCACGATCGCGCCCATTGTGGGCGGCGCGTTCTTTCTGAGCAACGCCAGCACCGCCACTAAGGCCGAGATCGCCAACGGCGTGCGCGGTCCGTACATCGCCATTGCCGCAGGGCTGTTGGTGCTGGGTTTGGCCGTGATCTTCTCTCACCTGCCGCCCATTCCGGGCGCGCGCTCCACAAAGGCTGCGGGGATCGATGGCCCGGCGCGCAGCATCTGGAGCTACCGGCACACGGTGCTGGGCGCACTGGGCATCTTCGTTTATGTCGGCGTCGAAGTCGGGCTCGCTTCAATCGCTGTGAACTACTTCAAATCGCAGGGCATGGGCTCGCTCAAGACCGCGTCGTTTCTGGTCTCGCTCTATTGGGGTGGCGCGCTGGTGGGCCGGCTGCTGGGTTCGTGGATGCTGACTCACATCAAAGCCGGCAAACTGCTGGGCATCTTTGGCTTCTGCGCCTCGGCACTGCTCTTCACCAGCATGACCACCTCGGGCAGCGTAGCCATCTGGACGCTGGTGCTGTGTGGCTTCTTCAACTCCATCATGTTCCCCAACGTGTTTGCTCTGGGCATCGCCGGCCTGGGACCGATGACCAGTAAAGGGTCCGGGCTCATTATGACTGCGGCTGTGGGTGGCGCGGTGATTCCATACTTTATTGGCGTGGCGGCGGATCACTGGGGCATTCAGCGCGCGTTTCTCATTCCGCTGTGTTGCTATCTCTACATCGCGTTCTATGGGTTGTGGGGATCGAAGCCGGCGGCAGCGCTACAGGCTCCATCGGGCGTCCTTTGAGAAAGTTTGAACATGCTGTCAGCGGCCGGTGAGCCGCGCCTGCTCCCACGCTTTCGCGAATTTCCAGTGGATGTAGACCGAGTGGTTGAGGTGCTGGAGCAGGCCGGCGCGGCCATCGAGGAATCCCAGGCGAAAGAGATAGTTGTAAAGAAAGGTGGCCATGGGGTTGACAACCGAGTTCCACGCGAGCCACGCCCACGAAGTGCGGACGCGGCCTGAAGACACCAGCATCTCCGCGCCTGCCGTGCTGTAGCGGTTCATGTGCTCAATGTACTCGGTCAGGTTTGGATAACAGCGGTGGATGAGATGCCCTTGGAGCTGACCCATCGGCCCGGTGGATTTCATGGTCTCGTGCACCGGCCGCTCTTCAAAATGCGCAGCACCGTGGCGAAAGAGGCGCAGTTTGGGATCGGGCCAGTAGCCGCCGTGGCGCAGCGGAGAACCTAAGAAGTGGTTGAGGCGCGGGATGCGGTAGGCGGCACAGGCAGGTTTGCCCGCGAGCAGAGCCTCGATCTCGCGGCGGAGCTCGGGGCTCAGTTCCTCATCCGCGTCAAGAGAAAGAATCCAATCGCCGCTGGCGTGGCCGATGGCGGAATTCTTTTGTGCTCCGAATCCTTTCCAGGCTTCCGTGAAGACTTGCGCCCCGAATTCACGCGCAATCTCCAGTGTTGTGTCGGTTGAGCCGGAGTCCACGACGACAATCTCGCCCATGCCGCGGACGCTGTCCAACGTCCGCGGCAGGTTAGCCGCTTCGTTCAGCGTGATGAGCACAACGGAAAGGCTCAGGGGCACGAGCCAAGAATACAACGGCAGGGACCAAGGGAACGAGGGCCAGGGACGCAGGGCAGAGACCAGGTATCGATTCCCGGCCTCTGCCGCGCTTCGGTCTATTTGCTGAGCGTATAGGTCACGTTGACTGTCGTCTTCACCGCGACAGGATCGCCGTTGAGAAGAAACGGTTTGTATTTCCACTGTCTCACGGCATCCAGGGAAGATTGCTGAAGCTCTTTCGGTCCCGAAATGGCCTTCAACTTTTCCACGTCTCCTTGCTTGCTGATGGTCGCGTTGAGCACGACCTTACCCTCGATCCCGGCCTTCTTGGCATCCGGCGGATATTTGGGGACCGGGCCGGATATTCGGTTTCCTTGCATCACCTTGGCAGAGACATTGACGTATGCAGGGGCTTGGGGCGAAGCGCCGGCTATGGCCGACGCTGCATCCACGCGCATGTGCAGCGAGAGCGCAGAACAGCAGGTGGCAATTCCCAGGGCCGCGCAGCCGGCCATAATGACGACGCGCCGCAGCCCAGGGACCTCAGTGTGCTTCTCAGTCAATTTCATGATTCTCCTTTCGAAGGTGTTGACATCGAAAATGCCAATGGTATGAGGGGTCTTGGCTGGTGTCCCCGTAACCAGCAGCGAGGCCAGCCGCAGGAGCGAGCGCGCATATTGGATTTGGCCATTCGCCTCGGCAGCCATGCGGTCGCAGACGATTTCACGGCTTTCCATGATCCGATCTCGAGTGAGGCGAACCAAGGGGTGGTAACTTACCGGCAGAGAGAAGATTTCGTAGACCAGGTTTTTGGAGAAATCGTTGTGGCTCATATGCGCAAACTCATGGGCGATCACGGCGCGCAGATCCGACTCCGGCAGGTCCGACGCCATATTCATGGGCAGCAGAAGGAGCTTGCGAAAGAGCCCGATCGTAACCGGCGAAAAGATCCGTGCCGAGGCCGCCAGCGAAACGCCTTTGATTCCGAACCTGCGGCAGCATTGCTCCCAATAGAGTGCGTCGTCGCCGGTGAGCACAATCTGCCGCGCTTCGTGGCGGATGGCGCGCAGTTTGCACCATCTCCAGACGAATCGCGCCACGAAATAGCCGGTGACCGCGGTGTACGCGCAGGCCATCGCAGCCATTAGCCCAGCGTGGATACGGAGATCGCCAAACCCGCTGCCTGCACTCATGGATACGGAAACCTGACCGGAAGCCGGTGCGCTGATGCCCCAACGGAAGAGGTTCCGTATCCGCTCCCACGGCAAAGCCGGACACACGGGAAGGATGCTCTGCAGCACCAGAACGGAGACCCAGACGCGGTGCTCGGCGCGATCGCCGATGGTGCGCACAGCCCGCGCCGTTACCCATCCGGCGACCAGGAGAAACGGGACCTGCCACAAGGAATTCAGGAGATACGACAGAATCCAGGATGCGAAGATTCTCATGGCTCGCCTCCTTCGCTCTGGTTAAAGCGCGCGGTCAGTTCCGCCAGTTTCTTTGCGTCGATCTGGCGGTTCTTGAGCAGGCTCATCACCAGTTCTTCGCTGGAGCCCCCGAACATGCGGTCAATCAGGTCCTTGACACCCTGGCGCAGCGCCCGGACCTCCGATACGCTCGCCGTGTAAACGTACGCGCGGCCCTCCAACTCACGCGCCAGCTTGCCCTTGCGTTCCAGGATGTTCAGCATGGTTTGTACCGTGGTATAGGCCAGCGGAGGGTTGAGCTTGGCCTGGACGGCGGCAACGGTGCTGGCCCCGTATCGCCAGATCACCTGCATGATGCGTAATTCCAGTCTGGTCAAACCGGATTTGCTCGTCTTGGTCACGCGCAGTCTCCTAAACACTTAGGAGATTAGCCGCGCGATCATTGCCTGTCAACTAAAAACTTAGGACTTGGTTAAAAACTGGGGGCTATAGGAGGGGACATGAGAAAGAGGAGGGGGCGGAATCAGGGGATGGGGCCAGCAGACAAAAAGCAAGGGACCAGGTTTTCTGTTCCCTGGTCCCTATTTGTCCCTATTTCCTGTTGGCTGCCTTACACCGGTTGCTGCGCGTAGTCCTCTTCTTCTTCTACGCCATAGCGGCGCAGAAGGTTGGGGAGGCTTTGCGAGAAGGCGGAGCGCGGCATGACGGTGTCACACCCGGCTTCGATCGCCTTCAGCTTCAAATCACCCTGTAGATGGCTGAGAAAGCCAATGATCGAGACCGCCTTCTTGTATTTGGTCTTGAACTTGGGAATCAGCGTCATGGGTTTGGCGTTCAGGTTGTTCAGGTCGAAGACCAGCAGGGCTGGGCGATCCCCTTCGGGCGCATTGGTAATGCGGGTTACGGCAGCCTTGTCGCCGCCCTTCACAAACTCCACCTTCACGCCCAGTTTGCGTGCCGTCTCCTGAATCTTGGCGAGGAAGAAAAGATCCTCAATGAAGCAGAAGATGCGGGTGGGCGCGTCCTCGCGCACGGGCACAGGCGCGGCCGCGAAGACATCGGGATAGTAACTAGAGTGATGATTGCTAGGCATCTGAATGGTGGACGGAGGGCCGTCTGCCACATTGCCATTGACCGCGCGATAGCTGTGATCCATAGGGCCGACGAATTCGCGTGGACCTTTCTGGCGGCTGCGGCGCTTGGCCTGCTGCTGCAAGCCGTTGCCGTTGCCGTTGCCGGGCTGCGCCTGCTGCACGCGATCCTTCTGGAAGAATTTCTTCTTCTTGCGGCCCTGCCCCTGGTTGTGATTTTGATGGTGCTGGGCGGGAGCGGCTTTAGGCGGAGGAGGCGCGGCCGGCGGCTGCACGTGGCCCTGCGGCGAAGCTTGCGCCACTGGCTGCTGCGCCGGGATTGTCTGTTGCGATTTGTTTTTGCGGCGACGCCGGCGGCGCCGGTGCGCTCCCTGCGATTGCGCCTGACCGTTGTCGGGCGCTGGCCCCGTCTCCATGGGAGGGGGCGTTGCTTCTGTCATCATGCGAATGCTTCCTGGTGCTGAACTTTCACTTGCAAACTGTTTTTACGGCAGCCGCTGGGGGAGTGTGCGCGCTGTTGAATCCGGCCCACGCTTACAGCCTTTTGGCGGCGGCGATGGCAACAACCCTGCACCGCGTTTTGCGGCATACCACACCGTGTTCCGAGCCGGGATCGAAGTTCGATTTGCATCTACTCAAGACGACCGGTGATCCAGCCACGCGTTGCTCGCACACCGCAATGGGCGCGCATCCTGTTTCCACTACGCATTGGCGGGCGGCAGTTTTTGCATGTGTACGGCAAATCTGGCGCGCCGACCTAAAATCGGCTGGAGCTTCCGCGCTTCCTTTATGTCAAACTCTGGAAAATGCTCACCGCCGCCGATACGGAGCTGTTGGAGCCCATCCCATAAACGGGATTGAAGTGGTGCGGCCGGAGCTTTTCTCAGGTGGTGCCCTTCCTATGTGAGCTTTTGCCGCGCGAGTCTGAAAAGGAATCGACCTGCCGGCGAAGTTTGCTTGCACGGCGGCGAGCTTGCTCTGCCCGAATGGGGGTAAAGCGCGTCAGCCGCTTGATAGGCAACTTCGATACTACAGCGAAGGTTGGCGGCTGGCAAGTCTGCCCTCCAAGCCAAAGGGTCGAGGAAACTCCAAAGTAACGTGGTGTAGAGGAAAACTACCCCGAACGCACGAAAGCCACTCATCGAGTGGCTTTCGAAAGAACGGGTCACTGGCCCCCCCCGTTAGTGTTTGGACTGCAGCTCAGTGGCTGCGTCTCTCTCAGTTTTCCAGGCCGGCTGCCCACCCGTAGGCGGCTGCTCTTGCCTGGAATCTGTATTCTCTGTGGCTGTGGGGGCCTCCCGCCAACAGCCAGAACATCACTGGCGCTATTCTATGAGCAATTGAGTGACCATTCATCGACTTACTCATTTTAAAAGATTTATAGTGCGTTGAAACAGCGCGAGTTCTGGATTCCGGGAGAAAAAACCATAAAAATATCCTGAAAACAGTAGATCTCAGTGCTGGCATGTCGGACAGAAATGCGTTCCGCGACCAGCCAGCAGGATACGGCGGATGGGGGTCTGGCAGCGGCGGCAGGGTTCGCCGGTACGCTGGTAGACATTATGCCGGAGCTGGAAAAAGCCGGGCTCGCCATCGGCACCGACATAATCGGAAACTGAGGAGCCGCCGAGACGGATGGCCTGGCGCAGAACCTGGCGCAGGGCCTGGCGAAGGCGCTCCAGCTCCGCCCTGGTCAGACGGCCGGCACTGCCGCGAGGGCGAATTCCTGCACGAAAAAGGCTCTCATCGGCATAGATATTGCCAACGCCGGCCAGCAAAGTCTGATTGAGCAAGGCCGCTTTGATGGAGAGTTTGCGCCCGCGAAACAGGACGGCGAATTCCTCCGCACCAATGGTGAGCGGCTCTGCGCCGGGGCTGTCAAATGCTGAAGTACGGTCAAGCTGCCGGAATTCCAGGCGCCCAAAGCGGCGCGGATCGACAAAGCGCAGCTCCCCGCCGCTCGCCAGTGTGAGCCGCGCGTGGGTATGCGGCGCAATGAGCGCGGCAGAGTCCGTCACCAGGAGCCGGCCGGTCATACCCAGGTGCACAACCCACTGCGCATCGGTCTTCTCCGCGGCGCCGAGTTCACACACGATGTGTTTGCCAATGCGATGGACAGAGAGAAATCGCCGGCCTTCGAGGCCTTTGGCTTGCTGAGTGGGCGGGGTTTTGAATGGCTCGCGATGCGAGCCGAACCAAGCCTGAACAATGCCCTCGCCGCGCACCCGCGCATCGACGCCGCGGGCGATAGTCTCCACTTCAGGCAGCTCAGGCATAAGCCCATTGTAAAAGGGTCCGGCTAGAACGGCACTCTCAGCTGGAATGGTGGAGCAGGTCTTCTTCTTCAGCGGCGCGAGTTTGCGCTGCGCCCCATTTCTCCAGATAAACGAGTCCCAAAATCAGGCCGATGGAGAAAACGCCCACGGAAGAATACTCCATCAGATTGAGGTTCCGGTCTTCCTGCGCAGTCTCATAGACCGTTATCCCATGAATTCCACGCGGAATGATTCGGTCCTGCTCCGGAGCGGGCAGCTTGGGAAGGGCTTGCAGATAATGGGTGGAGACCATTGCGGAGGCGATCAATCCCCCGAGACCGGGGAGCAGGAACAGAAGCGCCAGAAATTTTAACGTGGCGAGCCGCGCAGCCCTCATTCGGATCCTCCATGGATTGGATATGTGCCCGAATTTAGCATGGTCTCGAAAGCCGGCACCCTTCGCACCCGACGCGATGATGGAAGCTCCGGAAAAAGCGGTGACGAGGAAGCGGCCTTCTGCGAAGTGGTCAACGATTCAATTGGAAACCATCCGCCGAGCAAATTCTACCGCACAGCGCGGGCTGCGCCGCCATGAAAATAGGACAAATCTGAGCCGGGTCGTGACGCTTTCAGAGTTGCTGCACCTCGAAGCCCGGAAGCTCAGAGGCGCTTTTCCTCAATAAAATGGCGTTTTGACGGAACGAAAGCGAGCCCGTGAATTCGGGATCGGCTCCAGCTGGGAGGCTACGTTGCCCTGCCTGTTCGCCAGAGGCGGACTGGCGGTTCAGAGCCCGGCCTTTGCTATCTCTGGAGTTCCGGCTCGTGAATCCGGCTGGCCTCAAAACTGACAATTTTCCATGAGCCTTTGGGGTCGCGGACATAGACGCGCGTATAGCGGTAGCTTCCGGAGAGATTGCCCTCCGGGCTGGTGCCTTCCACGTCGGCGATCGAGGTGACCAGCGCGGTGCGGCCGTAGAAGCGGACCTTGCGATCGAGCAGATCCAGAGAGGTGACATGCCAGCGGCCGGAACGAAGGTTGGCCAAGGCCTCATCGCGCGTTTGCAGAGTCCCGTAGGCGGTAATGGCCATATAGTCGTCGGCCAGAAGAGAATTCATGATCGTCGTATCGCCCTGCAAGCACGGCATCGCGCCATTGATCTTCAAGCTGGTCGATCACGTGCCGGCTTTCGTGCTTTTGCGCCCGGGGCATGCCGCTGGGGCTGGCCTGGAGTGCCTGGCCCGGAGACGAGAAGCAAAGCGGAAGCCAACGGTGCCAGAGAGCGGCAAGCCAGCGGAATTGCCTTAGAGACTTTCAAAGCAGCTTGGCGGCATAAACGTAACGGATGGTAGCCCCGCGGTGCCGCGCCGGTCAATTTAATTTTTGCGCAACCCACGTGAATTCACAACGCCGCGCACGCGAGTGCTCACTGGCGCTCACCGGCGGAACTCCCGTTGCTTTGACGGCGCCAGCGGCTTAAACGAGAGCGAGCAGGTTCTCGATCTGGCGGTCTTTCATCTTCTGAAAGATGCCGCCGATCGCATATTTCTTAAAGTGCTCGGACTCGCGGTGGGCTTCCAGGGCCTGCGGATCGCGATATTGCTCGTAAATGAGGACGGTGTCCGGGTCGTCCTGGACCTGGTGAGGAATGTAGGCAAGGCAGCCGGGTTCGCGGCGGCTTTCCGTGGCCAGCAGCGCTAGCGTGGCCGCCACTTCGGCGCGGTCTTCCGGGGCAAATCTGAAACGGACAACGAAGCTGACCATGAGGAAGCTTCCTCTTTCGTCCCGGCCAGGCAAGCTCCGGGGCGTTCATTGAAGTCTACGGCGTTCATCCGGTTGAGCGCCTCGCCGAACTCCGGCAGCACGATGGTCTGGTCGCGGTCGGGGCCGGTGGAGACCATGCCGATGCGGGCGCCGCTCTCCCGCTCCTGGAAGCGCAGGTAGTCCTTCGCCGCCTGGGGCAGTTTGTCGAAATCGGTGATGCCTTCGGTGGACTGGCGCCAGCCTTTGAGCGTGGTGTAGCGCGGCTTAATGGATTCGAGACCGCGCACATCGGCGGGCATCTCGTCGGTGACCTTGCCGTCGATTTCGTAGCCGATGCAGACGGGAATCTCGGCGAGTTCGTCGAGCACGTCGAGCTTGGTGATCACCAGCCACTCGGCGCCATTGACCTGGTTGGAGTAGCGGAGCTGGGGAATGTCGAGCCAGCCGCAGCGGCGCGGACGGCCGGTGACGGCGCCATACTCCTGGCCGCGGGCGCGCAGCTGATCGGCGGAGCGTCGATGAATCTCGGTGGGGAACGGGCCTTCGCCCACGCGCGTGACATAGGCCTTGGTGACGGCGATGACGGTGCCGATGGCGGTGGGTCCCACGCCCGTGCCCGTGGCCGCGCCGCCGGCCGTGGCCGACGAAGAGGTGACAAACGGATAGGTGCCGTGGTCGATATCGAGCATGGTGCCCTGCGCGCCCTCAAACATGATGCTGCCGCCCTCGGCAAGGGTCTTGTTGAGCAGGCGGCCGGTGTCGGCGGCAAAGGGGCGAATCTTCTCGGCCGCGGCGGCGTACTCGTCGTACATCTTCGCGGGATCGAGCGGATCGGTGCCGAAGAGCGCGTGGGCGATGGCGTTCTTTTCCGCGCAGGCGGCTTCAATGTGCGTCTTGAGCAGCGCGGGGTTGAGCAGGTCGACGATGCGCAGGCCGCTGCGCGCCATCTTGTCTTCGTAAGCGGGGCCGATGCCGCGGCTGGTGGTGCCGATCTTCTGGCGTCCCGGCGCGCTCTCGGCGGCCAGCTCGATCATGCGGTGGTAGGGCAGGATGACCTGGGCGCGGTTGGAGACGAAGAGCTGGCCGTCGACGTCGACGCCCAGATCGCGCAGGCGGCTGACTTCGCTCAGGAAGGCGATGGGGTCGAGCACCACGCCGTTGCCGATGATGCCTTTGCAGCCGGGGCGCAGAACGCCGCAGGGAATGAGCTGCAGCACGAACTTCTGGCCGCCGATGATGACGGTGTGTCCGGCGTTATGGCCGCCGGCGTAGCGTGCCACGGCGGAGAACCGCTCGCTCAGCACGTCCACAATTTTGCCTTTGCCTTCGTCGCCCCACTGGGCGCCCAGCACTACCGCCGTCTTTGCTCGCATGTTTTCGGATTCCCGTTCGATTGGCCCGGCGCAGCACCCGGAGGGTTCCCGGCGCGCCGGCGGAGACTAGATTGCGGCATTTCCGTACGCGCAACCTCTAAGATGATAAACCCTCGCCCGCGCGGCACCGACGGAGCCCGCCCCTCCACGAGCCAAAACCCGAGCCCTTCAGGTTCCGAACTGAGATGCTGCGAAAGTCCAACGAAATTTTCGCAGCGGCTGTTAACCGATTCCCACCGCCGTTCGTTGTATAGGCAGAGGATCTTCAGAAAACCTGCTGCACGAAAGGGAATCACAATGCGCAAGCCGAAGCGGAATCAGTCCTGGTTTCTTATTGCCCTGGTCACGTTGGCCACACTGCTCGCACACCCTGTCGCAACGCAAGCGCAAAGCGGCCCGGCAGCCCAGCCGCCAGCCGCGATTCATCCCGAGGAAACAGCCGATACGCAGCAGCAAATGCTCAAGCTGTTGCGGCTGAGTCCCACGCTGACGGATGTGGTGGCCCGCGATCCTTCGCTCCTGGCTAACCAGGCCTATGTGAGCCAAAACAATCCTGAGCTGGCGCAGTTTCTGAAAATGCATCCCGAGGTTGCGCGCAATCCTGAGTTCTACCTTTTCTCAAACCTCGGTTCCCTAGGCGGGAATCGAGAGCATGCGCTGGAGCGCGCTGTCTGGCCGGAATATATGCACCCGGACTATCAACAGCCGCCGGTAGCGGCCGCACTAGACCAGCTCCAGCCCATTTTGATTGTGGGGTTCCTGTTCTGCGCTCTGGTGCTGATCGTGCGATACGTGGTGGAAAGCAGGCGCTCTTTGCACTTTTACAAGGCGCAGGGCGAGCTGCATACGAGATTGATTGACAAGTTCGCCACTAACCAGGAGCTGAGCGCGTACCTGGAATCGGAAGCGGGAAAGCGGCTCTTCGAAGGGGCTCCGATTGCCCTGGGCAGCGGTCAGCAACCCGGACTGCCCAACGTGGTGGCGCGGGTGCTTACGCCAGTGCAGATAGGGACCGTAATGGTGCTATTGGGCATTGGATTGCTGATACTGCCGCTACACGGAGCGGGGTATATCGGGAGCCTGGTGGCCGGAACCCTGGTGCTGATGCCGGGAATCGGGTTTATTCTTTCGGCAGGAATTACGTGGATACTGGCGAGGCGCCTGGCGCTGTTGCCGAAGCCCGAGACGGCGAATAGAGTGGACGCTGAGCTTCATGGGCCGGATGACGGCAGGCGCGAGCGGCTGTGAGCGGCCAGGACCCCGGCCGTGGCAAGGAGACGTATGCCGTGGGAATCCGTGCTTCCGCGCACTTGGGCGGCCGTTGCGTCTGCTGACGCGCCGCCCATGGACAGCGATGCGTTCGCCGCCTTTTACGAACGCTCCGCGCGCTCGCTATGGGCTTATCTCGCGCGTGTGTCGGGCGATGCGGCGCTGGCCGACGACCTGATGCAGGAAAGCTATGTGCGATTCTTGTGCGCGGATTGGCCCTCCCGGATCGGCGCCGAAGGAGAAGTGGCCGGACGCCGTTACCTGTTTCGCATCGCAACCAACCTGCTCCGCGATCACTGGCGGCGGCCCAGCTCGGCCTCGCTCGATGAGCTGCCTGAGGAGTTGTCTGCCGTCCGCGATGGCGCCGGCGAAGCCGATGCTCGCATGGCGCTGGGGCCGGCCCTTGCACGGATGCGGCCGCGCGAACGCCAACTGCTGTGGCTGGCGCACGCGGAAGGCTATTCGCACCGGGAGATCGCGGAGATCACGGGCCTGGCGAGCGCCAGCATCCGGTTGCTGCTGTTTCGGGCGCGGCATAAAATTGCGCAGCTCCTGCGGGAGCAGAATACGGCCGCAGAGAGGAGTGGATGCATGCTAAGAAGTTGCAGCCGTGAGAAAGAGGTAAGAGCGTTGGCCGTACGCGGGCAGTGGCCGCAGGCTTCTCCACCGGAGTTGCTGGCCCACGCAAGCGGCTGCCGCGCCTGCGCGGAAGTGGCCCTGGTTGCGCAGGTCTTCAGGAAAGCGCGTGCAGATGCCCGCGGACCGCACGCCCACTTCTCAGCGGGGACATTGTGGTGGCGAGCACAGCTCTACCGCCGCAATCAGGCCATCAAGCAACTGGACCGACCAATTCTCGCAGCTCATATTTTTGCCCTGATGCTGACACTGGGGCTGGCAGCCGGATTCCTGATCGAGCAGGCGCGGCAGGGAATCAACTGGTTCTCACGCGTTGCGGCGTTCACGCATGAATCGCTGAACCAGAAAATCCTGCGGGACGCGGCTTCGTCCGGCAACGTCGCCACGTGGCTGCTGGTTTCCGTGACGTTGACCGGCATTCTGCTGTGCGCCGCGGCCGTCTATCTTGCCTTCGAAAAGGATTAATGGCCAGCTCATGCAGTAGGAACGCCAGAAGAACAGGAATAGCGAGGGCCGCGAAACGAGTGTGGTGTCTCGGAAGTTCATTGCATCAATCTGCTATGCAAAAAGCAGGTCCTTCGACTCCGTTTGACCCAGGAGCCAGCCAAACTCCGCTCAGGATGTAAGTTCATTTGTGACGCGAACTTTAAAGGGCAGGCCCTAGCCTTAATTCTTCGAGAAGCGAATGACCTCGACGCTCGAACTCGCCACCAGGCCTTCCTGGATCATGGCGTCGAGATGGGGAATCAACTTCGCGATCTGCTCTTCGCGGTCGATGATGCTGAGCATGATGGGCGCATCTTTTGAAAACTTCCAATGGCTGGCGTGGCGCACGCGCGTGCTGGAGCCATAGCCCTCGATGCCGCGATAGACAATAGCCTGCGATAAGCCGAGTTCCTGGCATTTGGCCAGGATAGCCTCGTGTAGCGGCTTGCCCTGCCACTTGTCGTCTTCGCCGAAATGGATGCGCAGCATGCGTGCCTGAAATTGTTCTTTCATCGCCCCCCGCTAGCGCTCCTGCATCGGCTGCGCGATAAGCATACTTGATGATGTCCACGTCTGACAGTACCACCAGGCCCTCCGCCACCATCTGCTCGACGATGGGAAGAAAGCTTTCCAGCTTATCGGCGCTGTCGATGAGCGAAAGCATGATAGAGCTGTCGTGGGAAAGGTGCATGGGCTTGTCGCTGTGCACGCGCCGGTGAGCGCCGTAACCCAAAATGCCGCGATAGACGGTGACGCCCGCAATGTCGTTGGCGCGCATGGCTTCGACCAGGGCCTGGTGGAGGGGCTTGTCGCGCCAGCGGTCTGACTCGCCGATGTAAATGCGCATGAGGCGGGCGCGGCCGGCGATCTTGAGGTGCTCGGCCGGCGGCGCCGGCGCTGCCTTGGAGGATTGCGCCGGTTTGGCGACGGTGGTCTCGTGCATCTCGATCATGCCCGTGCCGGCCAGCTCCTCGAGCTTGCCGAGAAGGGCTTCGACTTTTTCCGGGGTCTCAATGAACTCGATGATGAGCGGCAGATGGTCGGAGATTTCCACGACGCTGGTGGAATGCATGTGATGGTCGGCTCCGAAGCCGGCCACGCCCTTGAGAACCGTGGCTCCGGAAACACCGCGATAAAAGAGGAAGTCCAGAATCGCGGATGACGTGGAGACACCGTGACGGGTCGAGCCCTCGCTCACGTAGATCGACACCTTGATAGCCTTGCCCGCTTGCAGCATGATTCCTCCTGACGTGATGATGCGCGGTTACCAGATGGCGTCCGCCAGCATCGCGCCGGCCCAGATCGCGGCCAGGCCCAGGATCAGGCTGCTGACAGCATAGACCGAAGCCATGAAAAATGCGCCTGAGCGCAATGTGGAAAAGGTCTCCCACTCGTAAGTGGAGAACGTGCTGTAGGCGCCAATGAAGCCGATAGGGACGAAGAAGCGCCAGCTGGGATTCAGGCCGGTGCGCTTGCCCAGATAGGTCATTGCGAACCCCAGGAGCACGCAGGCGGTGATGTTAATGACAAAGGTGCCGTAAGGGAAGCGCGTGCCCAGGCGGCCGGCGACGGTAGAACCAACCCAGTAGCGCGCGATCGAGCCCAACCCTCCGCCCAAAGCAATGAAAAAGTACTTTTGCAATGCACGTCCTCCTCTTGCGCATGACAAATCTGCGCAGACTGGCGCAAGCCAAGCGCCGAATCTGAATGGAACCGATTGTCATCAGGGGATCACGTGTGGAAATAACTCCGCAACAGGATCACCTGCCAGGAGTCATCATCTGTCCGTGCCTATCGGCACCATCGCCACTTAGACCCATCGCTGGGAGTGCGCGGCTGGACAGCGGTTAAGGGTGAACTCCTTCACCACACGAATTTATGGTACGAGCGCATCCGCTGCGAAGTCAATCGCAATAACTGCGCGAGCAGGCCGGGAAAGCGCCGCATCCAATCCATTTGCGCAAAGGCTGCCGGCAGGGCCGGGAGCCATGCGCAGGGACCTGGAAACCGCGGAAGGCGGATGGAGGAGTGAACTATGTCGCGCCGGGATCTTTTGATCGCGCCGCTGTTGGAAGCGGCGCTCTTGTTGATTGCGGCGGCAATCGGTTGGTTGACGCACAAGCCGCTCATCTTCGCGAGCCTGGGTCCCACGGCGTACGAACTGGTGGAAACTCCGGAAAGAAAATCGGCGCGGCCGTACAACGTAGTGGTTGGACACCTGGTTGGCGTGCTGGCCGGCTTCCTGGGGCTGTGGGTTACGAATGCATGGTCGGCGCCGGCCATCAGCGCCGGCTGGATCGGCTGGACTCGTGTCGGAGCGGTGGTGCTGGCCTCGGCTGTCACTGTGGTGGTGACGCTGCTCATCAAAGCCACGCAGCCGGCCGCACTTTCAACCACGCTGCTGGTGGCACTGGGCGTCATGCAGAAGGGTCAGGACGGCTTTATCATGATGGGCGGTGTGCTGATCCTGTTGATTTGCGGCGAGCCGTTGCGCCTGTGGCGCTTGCGCAACAAAGAACGAATGCGAAAGGAGGCGGAGGAAACGCCGCAAAACTCTATGAAGACCGCGGAATTGGGCCGTAAATCTCCGCTGCGTTAGCGCGGAAAAAGCCCGCGGGAAATCCCGAGGTCGTGCAACCGGAGCCGAATTGCACCGCATCTTTCCTAATCGTTGCACGGGGCCTCCTTGGTACCGCGCCTGACCGGGCGGCATCGCACTTACAGCCGATCCCATCCGTCCCCCTCTGGAGTCGAGATGGCCACCCTTGACAAGCGGTTGACTGAGTTTTGGGAGGGCCAAAAAAACTTTACGGGTTCCTGGCGACAGTCGACCACAAAAGGCTGGGCATTCGCTACCTGATCACAGATTTCTTCTTTCTGCCGGTGGGAGGCGTGGAAGCGCATGCGCAGTCTCTGAAACCGAACTGCCTGATGCCGAACCTCACCCAGTTCTCGGGAATCCAGCTGCAGGACTTGGTTGTGTATCTGCGCCAACTACAGTAATCCACGTCCGAAGCTCCTCTGTTGCAAGCTTCCGGCGAGCTAGAGCTGGTTGCATGAATGGTGTTTTGAAAGGGCACGGCTTTCAGCCGTGCCGCAGAAGGCCGATAAACAGAGGGCTTCAGCCCCTGAGGGATGTTCTCAGGCAGGCCGAATGCATTTATGCAACCAGTCCTACGGCCTGCGCCGCAGCGAAGAAGCTCTTGCGATCAGTTGCGGCTCCAGGAGAACTTTTCGTGAGCGAGTTGACTGGGGTCTGGCCAGAAGCGTAGTGATCATTTTTGCCGCGCGAGCGCCGATCGCCAGCGCGCGCTGGTCGACGCTGGAGAGCGGGACTTGCAGCTTGCTGCTGTAGTGGAAGTTCCCGCAGCCGACGATGGCCAGGTCTTTCGGAATGCGAAGGCCGGCTTCGATGGCGCGGAACATGGCGCCCACCGCAAGGGTGTCGTTGAAGCAGAACAGGCCATCGGGACGCGGTTTTAAGCCGAGGACCGCATCCATGGCACGCCGGCCGCGTGTCTCTCCGTCAGACTCGGAGGCATAGCCGAACGAGACCACGTATTTGTCGTTCAATGGCATGCCGTGACGGAGCAGCGTTTCCCGATAGCCCTCAACACGATCGTTTCCGACGCTGTTCTCCGGCCCACGGATATGAGCGATGCGCCGGCAGCCCTGCTGAATCAGGTGTTCAGTGGCGAGCGCGCCCACCTTGAAATCGTCAACGCCAACAAAGCTTGCATCCAGGCCGCGATACTTGCGGTCGACGAGCACCAGGGGAATGCCGGCCTCGCAGATGCGGTGAAGCGCTGCGCCGTCTTCCTCACAGGACGCCAGCACCAGGCAATCCAGGCGGTGGGCAAGCATGTGCTCAATCTCATCCTGCTCGAGTTCGGGGTCGCTTTCAGAAGACGAAACAATGACGTAATAACCCTGCTCGCGGAGGGCCGCGGAGAGCCCTTTGGCGATTTCGCCGAAGAAGGGGTGAATCAGGTCGGGAACCACGAGACCAATAAGCGAGCTGCGGCCGGTAACCAGGCTGCGTGCTGCGAGATTAGGGCGATACTTCAGCTCCTTTACCCTGGCCAGGATACGTGCCTTTGTGTTCTCGGCGATGTCCGGCCGGTCGCGCAGCGCGCGGGACACGGTGACGACCGAGACGCCAAGCTCCTTCGCGATGTCTTTGAGACGAACATTCATTCGGTGAACCAAGAGGAAAGGTGGGGCAGCGAGAAACACTGGCCGCACCCAGCCAGAAGGCATCGCGGCTTAATCGAATATTCGCCAGGCCCGGTCGGCCCGTTTGCCATTCCTCGGGCGAAAAGGGCGGGACGCGGAGGATTGCAGCTCCTCAGATATCTCCGCAAGCATGCACGGTTACGCCCAATTCGGCAAACATTGCGGCCTTGGCCGCCAGGGCCTTATTGGCCATCTCTGCCGTCGGTGCATAGGCCACGTTCACGTGGTTGGCGTGATGCCGCGCCATGAACTGATCGCGCGTGACACCGTGCAGGATGGCGTGCATGATGGGCCATTGCGGAGTGACGGAGCGTAGCCGCCGCTCAGTTTCTTCGGCCGGCAATTCGATCGCGGTCGCACGGCCTATATCGACGTGTAACGCGCCGCCTGCGACAAACACCCGGCTCCAGACCACGGGCCCAGGCTTGCAAACGCCCTTCAGCGTGCCGCCGCCGAGGCGGAAATACATGGATGGCTGGCGCTCGCTGATGGCCCCGGCGTAACCGCCCACGAGGTGCGACGGAGGAACCGCGCCGGAGATTTGAAGGACCCAGACAAACTCGTCGATTGCGGAGTACGGGCCTTTGCCGGTGTAGTGCTCGCCCCAGCGGACATCGTGCAGGGTGGTAGCGGGATCGAGATGCATGGCGCGCCACACACGATTGGTGACCAAGCGCATCGAGGCCGGCGCACTCGTCTACTTCATTGAAGTGCGGCAGCGGCTGGCCGGCGTAGAGCTCGCGGCCATCCTGTGAAAACGCCGGCGGCCGCTCTACATTATTGAGCAGGCCTTCCACCAGATCCGATGCGGGGACCATGTCTTTCAATCCCTGCTGATACTGAATGCCGATCGGCATCGCAGGAAAAATTGTCGGCGATGCGCAGCGCGGCGATGTACATTTTGCATTGTTCCAGGATCTGCGCATCGGTCAGGTCGGTCTCCTCGTCGGAGCCGGTCATGAACTTCATGCCTCGCCGATCGAGCCAATCGCGCACCTTTTGCGCTTCGGCACCCGTCACTTCGCGCATGGCGGCAACCAGCGCCGACTGGCTGAGCCGTTCCTTGTACACGCCCAGCGGATTGAGCAGGAAATCTTCGACGATGGCGTTGTACATGCCCATGCAGCCCTCGTCAAAAACGCCCAGGATGGCCTTTTGGTGCTTGAGTTGTTGCGCCAGCGCCTGGCCGAGGCGGCGTTCTTCGGCAGGCAGGCTGGCGAAGTCGATATCGCGCACATGGCTCAGGTCGTGGTGGATGGTATGGGTGGTGAGCCACTGGCGCAGGCTCTTGCGAAAGAATTCGTCGGTGAAGTCCTTGCTCCACAGGGTGCTGAACTCGACGCCGGCTTTGGCGAGCGACCCGTTGAGATTGAGCATGCCCACCAGCCCCGGCCACTGCCCGGACCAGTTGGCGACGGTGAGGATGGGGCCGCGATGGCTCTCCAGACCGGCCAGCACGTGGTTGCTGTATTGCCACACCGCTTCTGCAACCACTACCGGCGCATCGCGATGAATGTGCGCAAAGACATCCATGCCCATGCGCTGGTTGTGGATGAAGCCGTGTTTCAGCTCCGGCTGATAGGGATGGGCGCGGCGCAGTTGAAAGCCCTCCGCAGCAAAAGCGGCAGTGAGCTGCTGCTCCATCTCCGCTTGCGCGGGCCAGCACACCTCATTGGCGGATTGGCGCAGGTCTCCACTGGCCAGCAGAACCACTTCATTGGACTGAATCTCTGCCGGCTCTTCAACGACCGGAATGGCATAGGATGACACGAGAATTCTCCTTACAGACGACACGTTTTCGCGGGCTACACAGTTCCGCGTGGTTTGTTAATGCGCACATACCCGGTGTCCTGCGACGGCTCGCCATCGCATTCAATGGCGATGGTGGTCACCGGATCGTCCGGCGCATCGATGGGCAGGCCGGTGAGCTTTGTCCGGAAGCCGTCCTGTGCGACCTGGATGGGCTGGCCAGTCTTGAGAACCTGGGCGCTCAACACCTTGTTTTTTAACCCGCTTATGGCGACATACTCGCCTGGCCAGAAGTACACGTGCATGTAAAGTGTGTTGCCCTTGCGCGTGAAACTTGCGTAGACAGAGCTGTCCGGCTGGCACATATCTGAGCCATAGATGGTATCGCCGTTGCTCTGCATCCAGCGGCCAACCTCGGAGAGCACGTCGACTGATTCGGGCGGAATGGAGCCATCCGGCCTGGGACCGATGTTCAGCAGGTAATTGCCCCCGTCGTGCGAGCAGGTAACAGGTTGCGCACGACGGTCTTGGCGCTTTTCCAGTTATCGTCGGCGCGCTGGTAGCCCCAGCTATCGTTGAGGGTCATACAGCTTTCCCAGGCGCGGGCGCCGCCGGCGGCTTCAATGTGCTGCTCCGGCGTGGAAAAGTCACCGTCCAACTGGTTGCGGTTGTTGACAATGATGTCGGGCTGCAGGTCAAAGACCATCTTGTTCATGCGCACCGATTCCCAACCGTCGGCGTCGAGGGGCCAGGCCACGTCGTACCAGAGCACGTCGATCTTGCCGTAGTTGGTCATCAACTCGCGGATCAGGCCGTGGGTGTATTCGACGAAGCGCTTGCGGGCCGCCTCATCGGTGGCGCAGCGCGCGCCGTCCGGGTGGTGCCAGTCCATCAGCGAGTAGTAGAAGCCCACGCGCATGCCCTCGGCGCGCGCCGCTTCAACGTACTCGGCGACAATGTCGTATCCCGGCCCCTGCTTGACGGCGTTGTAATTGGTGAGCTGCGTATTGAAGTTGCAAAAACCCTCGTGGTGCTTGGTGGTGAGCACCATGTACTTCATGCCCGTGCTCTTGGCCAGGCGCGCCCAGTTGCGCGCGCTGCCGTGAGCCGGCTTGAAGATGGTCGCGTGCTGGGTGTACTCGCCAATGGGAACCGCCTCTTCTTCCATCTCCCACTCGTGGCGGCCGAAGGTGCTGTAAACGCCGAAGTGGATGAACATGCCGAAGCGAGCCTGATGCCACCACTGCATGCGGCGGGCCCGATCGGCATCGCCGGGAAGGTTCGAGGGCGCTTGCGCAGCGACGCCCATTGCCGGCGGTTGAGCGCCTAAAAGCCGCGCGCCCGCAATCGAAGTGATCGAGGCGCCTACGCCTGCCAGTAGATTGCGCCGGGAGATGGAGTGGATGGTCATGGGAGCAAACCTCGTGAATTTTCGGATTTATGTTATCCGATAACGATAACGATTACGGAACTTGAAACAATGCCCATTAAAGGACCGACCCCCCGCCGGTGTCAAGCGGGACTCCTGACCTGGGAAGCCGCGAGCCTCAACCCCGCCGCCTTTGCTTCGCGCGCCGGACTCATCAGTGGCCTTTTTAGGCTAAAAAGCCCCAATCCGGTGAAACTTCCGCGCTGCCGGGCGCGTCACTGAGCCATTACCCCGAAGGAATTTGGAGTTGCGCGGGGAACGGGTGGGCAAGGAGATACTTCAATGATGCGCAAACTGGCACTCGCAGTTCTGGTGTTTGCAATGGGCTCCGTCGCGGCGCTGGCCGCGGACTTCAACGGCAAGTGGACCGGCGACGTGCAGGGCCGCAACGGCACGCAAACCATCACCTTCAACTTTCACGTGGATGGTTCGACCCTCACCGGCACGGTAACCACGCGGCGGGGCGACATGGACATCAGCAACGGCAAAGTGGACGGCGACACCATCACCTTTGATCAGGTGATGAACTTCAACGGCAACGAGATGAAGATCACCTATACCGGCCACGCCGACGGTGACACCATCAAGTTCACACGCCAGATGGGCGATCGTCCGGCGACGGATTTTGTCGCCAAGCGAGGGGATGCGGCGGCTGCCCCTCCGGCACAGTAGGATTCTGTTCCCCAGCCGTCAAGGCCGGGTACCCCGTCCTTTCGCGTTTCGTGCGCAAGGGTGGGCGCCGCAGCGTCAGACCTTGCTCAAAAACCTCTTCGCAATGGTCCGCCCTGGCTGCATGAGGATCACGTCAAGGCGTCACGGGATTGATTGGACCGGTTGTGGTGTGAAGAGGGTGAACTAAAAAAGTCCGGGTATCAAACGCCAACGGACCTGGGTGCAGTAGTCGGTGTACCCTTCTAGATTTTTTGCGAGAAACTTCTCTTCATCCAACAATCGCCATAGAATCGCGGCGGCGATGGGGATCAATGCCAGAAAGCCCCACCACGAACCCAACGCCATCGGAGTTCCAAGAAGGAAAAAGAGCGCGCCGCTATACATGGGATGGCGAACCCATGCATACGGCCCGGAGGCAATGAGCCTCTGCTCTTTGGCAACCTCAATGATGGCGGAAGTATAAGTGTTTTCTTTGAAAACACGGAACACAATGTAGAGCCCAAGAACCGCCAAAACGTCTCCTGCGATCACTGCGGACGTCGGCATATCCGACCACGAGAAACGATGGTCAAGGGCAGAGACAAGATACACAGCTAGAAATGCAAACTGCGCGAAAAATTGTATAGCCTTCTGCGTGGTCTCTTTTTCTGCTTCAGGACCGGCACTGATCCGGCGCTCCAGAAGCACCCGGTCATTCCTCATAAGGTAAAGCGTGATCGCTCCCACCGCGACGGTGAAGAGCGCCAGATAGACCCACGCCTGCCAGTACCGAAGCGTCCCTGCGGGAACGAATAGAACAAGCCCCATGACGGCGAGAAGAAAAGCCAGTCCAAGCCACGCTTTTGTATCGAGATTGTTCATTGCTCAGGAAGCTGTCTCACAATACTACTCGCTAAAGTAGCTGGAACTGGTCCGATCCACCGTCTGATATCGACGGGGTGGTTTTAGGCGGTCGCGGTTTTCGCCACGTCCTGTAATCCACGCGCCTCAATCTCGAACTCGCGCATCTTGTACTTCTGAATCTTGCCTGACAGCGTGGCCGGAAAATCGGTGACGAAGCGGACGTGCTCGGGGATTTTGTAGTACGCGATCTGCCCCTGGCAAAATCCTCTGATCTCTTCTTCCGTAGCCTCGACGCCGGGCTTGAGCCGAACCCAGGCGACGACGATTTCGCCCAGCCGCGCATTGGGTATTCCCATCACCTGCACTTCACCCACCTTGGGGTGCGTGTAGAGGAACTCCTCCACTTCGCGCGGGTAGATATTCTCTCCGCCGCGGATGATCACATCGCGCGAGCGGCCGGTGATGTGAATGCACCCGTCCTCGCGCATTACCCCCAAATCCCCGGTGCGCAGCCAGCCGTCGGGCTGGATCACGGCGGCCGTACCTTCCGCGTCGCCGTCGTAGCCCTTCATCAGCGCGTAGCCGCGCACACAAACCTCGCCTTGCTGGCCCACGGCAAGCGGATGCGTTTCAGACTGTGTTTCGACCGGCGCAATCATGATCTCCGTCTGCGGCATGGCGCGCCCCACTGTCTGCACGCGGATCTCGATCGAGTCCTCGGCATCGCTCATGGTTACCACCGGCGAGGTCTCGGTTTGCCCATAGGCAATCACCAGTTCACCGCAGTGCATTTCATTCAGCACGCGCTTCATCAGTTCAATGGGACAGGGCGCGCCGCTCATCATGCCAGTCCGCAGGCTGCTCAGGTCGAAGCTGTTGAAATCCTCGAGCCCGAACTCGGCCACGTACATGGCCGGCACCCCGTAAACGCTCGTGGCTCGCTCTTCATGCACGGTTTGCAGCGTGGCGCGGGGATCGAAGGTCCAGTTGGGCAGAATTAGCGCGGCCCCGGAGTTGACCGCGCTCATGGTTCCAATGACGCAGCCGTAGCAGTGGAACAGCGGCACCGGAACAACGATCTTGTCCTGCTCGGTGTAGTGGAAACCCTGGGCAAGAAATTGCCCGTTGTTCACTACGTTGCGATGGGTCAGCATCACGCCTTTGGGAAGACCGGTGGTGCCACTGGTGTACTGAATGTTGGCAATGTCGTCGCTGGCAACTTGATCGGGAAGGCGCCCTTCGGCGCCGAGCAACTGCAGCCACTCGGGCGAGTCGAAATAGAGGGTATGGCACAGGTCCAGCGTGAGACCGTGACGAGCGCGGCCCAGGATCTCTTCGTAGTCGGCGCGCTTGTCCTTATGCCACAGAAAGAGCGCCTTCATGTGCGAGCGCGAAAGCGTAAATTGCAGCTCGTGCGCGCGGTAGGCGGGATTCACGTTGACCAGCGCCGCACCGGCGCGGGCCGCGCCCATGTGCAGGCAGACCCACTCGATGCAATTGGTGGACCAGATGCCGACGCGATCGCCACGCCGAATACCAAGCGCCCACAAGCCCCGCGCTACGCGATCAGCCTGATCACTCAACTCTGCCCAGGTCAGGCGGCGTCCCTGGTGCCGCGAAGCCACTGCCAGACGCTCTGGATAGCGGCTCGCGGTACGCGCCAAAAGCTCGCCGACGGTGAGCTCAAGCAGAGACCGCATCGGCCCCCGCGCATAGCTCATGGTGCAGACGTTCTCTTCGACAGGCATGCGATTTCTTCCGAAGGGGTATCCGTAAATGTGTGATTGTAGGTCGCCCGGCGCCCTAGAGCATGTGATTCAGCCCACACGATTATACGGACAAAGATGGATCAGACGCTCTTGAACTGGACTCATGCGGCTGTTTATCGGGATCCCCGGGCCAAGTCCGTTGTAGCCGACCTGAGAGCGCTCTGCTGCCGCCTTGGCGCGCACCGCAACGGGCCTCGCTGGTCCACCGTGATTCTAAGCGACTTTGCGCTGAAGAAGGACCCCGAACTGCGGCATTTTGGAACCATCTGATATGAAACCACTTAGAAGTGCAAGCCCTTGATGGGCCTGGAGTTACCTCTGCTTTTCATTCCAGCCGCTGCAGTTGGCGATGAGCATGCTCCGGGCGTGGGATAACGAACCCCGAAGTGCATTGCCGCCAAACTGCGGTCAGCGGATGTTTCTGGAGCCTGGTGTTTTCCAGATACTAATCTTTGGACTGGCGCCTGGCTTGCAGCGATTGAGTTATTTCTGGTCCATGCTATCGATCACAAGCGCGTCGGCGAATCGCGTCAGATATTCGGCAAAAGGTCGAAATACTCTTCATCTTCGTTGCTGCCGCCTTCACCTTTGCCAACAAGTTTTTCCGATTCCACAAACTCGATGCGTTCGATCCACTTCACCATTTTGTAGCCGAGCTGATTTTCCACTCGCAGTCGAAGCGGAGCGCCGTAGGTGGTGGGCAGGGGCTGTCCGTTCATTCCGTAGGCAAGCATGCACTCAGGCTTCATGGCGTTGTAGAGGCTCTGCGTGTCGTAGTAATGGCCGCCAAGGGGTGCGGGGCCAAAAGAATGAAAGACAATTGTGCGTGCGCCAGGTTTGGGCCGGACATGCTCGATCAGTTTGCGCAGGGGAACGCCATTCCACTGCGCGATGCCGCTCCAGCCCTGGATGCAGTGGTGCATGGTGATCGTCTCTTCTTCGCCCAGTGCGTGTAAGTCGTCGAGTGAAAGCTCCACCGGATTCTCAACCATGCCGCCGATCTTCAGGCGGTAGTCTTTGAAGCCGCCGGACGCGAGTTGCTTCCAGTCGTCGCGCACTGGGAGCTTGCCGTTGGGCCAGAAGTAGGGAGAAATCTGGTCTTTCGTATAGCGCTGCTGCGGCGCGAGGCGGTCGAGCGTGAGCAACTTGACTGGCTCTGTGAGAGTTTTTGACACGTGCTGCAGGCCGCGCGGGAAATACCAGGAGATGTAGTGGGCCACTACCCACGACAGGACGACCAGAGCCAGGCCGATAAGGCCGAGAATCATGCCATTAGCACTGACGTTATCAACGCCGAGCACAATGTGGTTCATGTTTCGGCGAAAGCCGGTCATCACCACCAGCGTGACATGAGCAATGATGAAGTAGATAAAGCCGACCAGCACGAGAAAGTGAACCGAGCGCGCCCCCTGCCGGCCTCCGAAGATGCGCACGTAGCGGGGAAAGCGGTTCACCAGCGCCGGCGACATGGCCATTCCAGTGAGAATCGCGAGAGGCGCCATGATGAAGATGGTGGCAAAATATACCAGTTGCTGCAGCGCGTTGTAGCCGTAAAAGCCGTTGGGCTCGGGCGGCAGATGGAAGTTGGCATAGTACACGAAGGTGTTCCACGCCTGAACGAATATCCCCCACGATGTGGGCACCAGGCGCTCCCATTGGTTGCTGGTGAGCAGCCCCGAGACAAAGAACACGCCGGTAAGCACAAAGCCGTAGACATTGAGAAAGTGCCAGCAACGGCCGATACCGATGGAGTGGCTGTATCCGGGCAGGCCGACGACGGGAGAGATGTAGCGATTATCGTCCTTGGCGGTCCACAGACGGTCTTTCGGCACTTTGAGCGGCGTGAATCGAATCCACTCGCTGCCCGGCGTGCAGCCGTCGTTAAAGTAGAGCCGCGGATGATCCATCAGGATCGACAGGCCACTGCGAATCAGCATAAAAATGAAAAACAGATTGAAGAAGTGGCACCATCGAATCCAGGCTGGAAAACCGTGCGGACCGCTCGCGGTTCCGGGCATCGCCGCAGGAGTGAGCGCGATATTAGGGAGCCCCCACAATCTGGCCTGGACCCAGGCCAAACTGAGGAGAATAAGCACAAGCGCGGCGAGCAGAATGAGCGCTGACGGGCGAATCCAGATTCTGAATCTGCGGTCGGCCGGATAGTAAACGGCGCGTTCAGCATCTGTGAGAGGAATCATGGTCGCCTCGGGGAACGGGGATTCTTGCGCAGCCAATTATAGAACTGCTGTCTCATGCTGGAGATCCGCGTTGGCTGCTACACGATATTGCCACCCCTACGCGCAGCCTTCGTCAAGCTCAATAGCGCGCGGGAAGAGAATGTTGTTTTCGAGATGCACGTGCTGGTGCAGATCGTTTTCAAAATCTCGGAGCGCCTGGTAGAAACCGCGATATGTGGGGCATGCGCCTTCGGGCGGTGCGAATCCGCTGCTCAGCACGCGCATACGGGCCATGGCGTCGCCGGCGGCGTCGTGTTCGGCGATCATCATGCGGATGGGATTGCGCACAGCGCCAAAACATCCCAGCGGACGCGGGCCGCAGCTTGCCAGGTTGCGTTCGAGGTTGGTGATGAACGGAAACAGCACCATTTCTTCTTTGCTCAAGTGCTGCAGCAGCTCTTCTCCAAGCGACCCGATGAGTTGCTGAATCTGCTCAAGCTCGGGACGTGTTGCGCCGTGGCGCGACACGACCTTCTGCGCCAGCATTTCAAGTCGGCGCAGCTCAGCGCGGATGTAAGCATGATGCGTTTCGACGATGTGACTGCAAATAGTTTCAAGCTTCGCCTGCGTCCAGTCGCGAGTTGATTCGCCGCCACCGGCGACGGCTTCCTGAATGGCGTCGAGAACGGCTTTGGGCTCAATGGAGCGCTCCTGGCAAGCTTCAACGAGCGGCTTGCGGCCGCCGCAGCAATAGTCGATGCCGAAGTGTTCGAAGACGCGTATCGAAGCGGGCTGCTCCAGGGCGATGTCGCGGACGGTGGTTTGAGGTGTGGCCATGTTGAATCTCCTGAAGCCGAAGTTACGCGGATGCGAACGGACATGCTGCGACTAAAGTCACTCCTGGGCCTGGTTGGTTAGAATGTTCCCCATGCCCGATCAAGGAAATGTCGTTTCCGCGCTTGGTGCGACTTCCCTCTTCTCAAACCTTTCGCCGGAGGAGCTGCGACTGCTGGGTGGTCACGCAGTGCGCAAGAGCTATACACAGGGTGAACTGCTTTTTTCTGAAGGCGACGCGTGCAGGGGGCTACACATTATCGTTAGCGGCAAGCTGCGCATCTTCAAGAGCTCAACCAGCGGGCGCGAGCAGGTGCTGGCGGTCGAAGGCCCCGGTGGTTCGGTGGCGGAGCTGCCCGTTTTCGACGGCGCGCCTTATCCCGCATCTGTCAGTGCCGTCGAGGACTCGCAGATCTTGTTCATTTCCCGGGGCGATTTTCGCAGCTTCTGCCTGGCTCATCCCGAGGTGGCGCTCAAGATGCTGGCCGTCGTGGGCGCGCGGCTGCGTCGCCTGGTGGGCATCATCGAGGAACTCTCGTTCGCCACGGTGCGGCAGCGGCTCGCATCCGTGCTGGTTCGCCTGGCGCAGTCCGAGGGAAAGCGCACCGAGATGGGCGTTGAGATTCAGTTGCCGGGCACTCATCAGGAACTGGCGCACCAGCTCGGCACGGTCCGTGAGCTGGTTTCGCGGAATCTGATGCGCCTTCAGGCGGAGGGCCTGGTGCAGGTGGAAGCGCGCAACATCACGGTCCTCGACCTACCCGGACTGACCGCAATTCTCGACAACAATTCGTAAGTCTTTTCGGCTGCGCGCGACTAAAGTCACTGCGCACGGCACACGCCGGCTTCTACGCTCCATCTTGTGAGCGGAGAGAAGCAATGGCCACCACGCTAATTGGGACTGATTTTGTTCATGGCAGTACGGCAACGGAGCGCCTTGCGGCGGTTGCCGCCGAGCGCCGTAAGAGCCTGTTGTTCCGGCTGTGGATCGCAACCGGCATCTTCTTCATGGTGCTTCCGGGCACGATTCTGGGATTTACAAACCTGCTGCTGATCAGCGCGCATCATGGGCTAGGCGGTTTGTCGCCGGCGTGGATTCAGGCGCATGGGCACTCGCAGGTTTTCGGCTGGATTGGCAGTTTCGTGCTGGGAATCGGCTTTTATTCACAGCCGTTGACCCGCGCCAACCGGGGCCGTCTGCCGGTTGTGTGCTGGAGCTTGTGGGCTGCGGGGCTCACGCTGCACTGGCTGGCTGGCGCCTACCTGTGGCAATGGCGCGTCACGTTGCCGCTTTCAGGCGTGTTGGAATTGGCGGCGATTCTGCTGTTTCTTTATGCTGCCAGCCAGCACAAGCTGCCCGAGCATGCCGGCGAGAAACTCGCGCCGAAGGCCAAACCACGCATCGAGCCGTGGATGCAAACGGTATTGGTGAGCAATGCGGCGCTGTTCCTGGCCATCGCTATCAATTTCGCAATCGAGGTGCGGCTGGCCCTTGCGGGACTGACGCCGGCGCGGCCCCACGGTTTCGACCAGCGCTATCTGGTGCTGCTGGGCTGGGGATTTCTTGCGCCTTTGGTGTGGGGATTCAGCGCACGCTGGTTGCCAATCTTTCTGGGCGTGAAGCCGGTGCGCGGCCGAATGATGCAAATACGCCGTCGTGGTCGATCTCGCCGGGGTCGTCCTTGGCATGGCGGGGCAGACCCTGCCGGCGACATTGCTTGCTCGCCACTGCCGCGATACTTGCCGCGATTGCCATGCGCGTGTTCTCCGTACCTGAACGGCCGGCGAAGACCATCGGAATCCACTCCAGCTTTCCAGTATTTCTGCGCCTGGCTTACGTGTGGTCTATTCTTGCCTCGCTGCTCGGCATTTGGGCTGCCATAGCCGATGTGCACGGCGGCATCTGGGGCGGCTCGCGCCATGCGCTCACCGTCGGCTTCGCGGCCATGATGGTGATGACCGTGGGACCGCGCATCCTGCCCCACTTTGCCGGCGTGCGCAATTTGTGGAGCCGCAGCCTGATGTTTACGACGCTCGTCCTGCTGCTGGCCGGCTGCACCCTGCGCGTGAGCATGGAGCCGCTTGCCTACGAGGGCATCGCGCAATTTGCCTGGAAAGTTCTGCCGATTTCAGGTTGCCTGGAGCTGAGCGCCGTACTGCTGTTTGCTCTGCAACTCATCATGACATTTACCCGCGGGCAAAGCATCTTTCCCGAAATCAAATAACCGCACACCGCGCAAAACTCTCGCGGCGGGCTTGCTTTCGGCGGCCTACCTATCGAGTGATTTAAGTCACTCGCGATTGGACTTTCAACATGCAAGATAACAAAGTGATTTTGCTCCCCACCCTGTGACAAAAGTTCCTGCATTGCTCCATTATTCCCGCTAATTTTGCATTGATGAACACCGTTGCAGCACTGTAACACCGCGTTTCTGAATGAGGAGGACTTATGTCCTATAAACGTTATTGGGTGGCGCTGGCCATCGTTCTCGTGGCATCGTTTGCCGTTCTGGGAAGTGTGGGACGGGAAATGATCAGCCAAGCGCCGCCGTTGCCGGATGTATACACGGCAAGCGGGCAGCTTCTTTTCACCGGGTCTCAAATCACCGACGGCCAGAACGTGTGGCAGTCGATCGGCGGGCAGGAGATCGGCACCGTCTGGGGTCACGGCGCCTATGTGGCGCCTGACTGGACCGCCGACTGGCTGCACCGCGAGTGCCTCATCCTTCTGGATACATGGGCACGGGAAGATGGGGCGGCGAACTTTGCGTCATCGAGTCTCGATCAGCAGGCAGTGCTCAAAGCGCGGCTCATTCGTGAGATGCGCCGCAACACGTACGATGCCGCGACCAATCGCGTCGTCGTCAGCGACGACGTGGCTGCCGCCTTCCACCAGCTTGAGGCGTATTACGGAAATGTCTTTGGCGCCGGTCGTAAAGAATACGCCATTCCTGCGGGCGCGCTGACCGACCCCGCGAAGCAGCAGAAGATGGCGGCGTTCTTCTGGTGGTCGGCGTGGGCAGCGCACACTGAGCGTCCCGGTTCAGGCGTCACCTACACCAACAACTGGCCGCACGAAGCACTGGTGGCGAATCAGCCTCCGTCTTCGGCTGTGCTGTGGAGCATTTTGAGCTTTGTGCTTCTGCTTGCCGGCATCGGCGCCCTTGTGTGGTGGTATGCCTCGCAGGAGAAAGCAGATTTTCATCCCGCGTTTCCCAAGAAGGATCCCTTCCTGAACCTGAAGGCCACGCCCAGCCAGCGCGCAACCATGAAGTACTTCTTCGTGGTGGTGGCCCTTTGGGGCGTGCAAATCCTCATGGGCGTGCTCACGGCGCATTACGGCGTGGAGGGCGGCGGATTCTATGGCATCCGGCTCGATAAGATATTGCCCTATGCCGTTACCCGCACCTGGCATGTGCAGCTGGCCATCCTTTGGATTGCGACATCGTGGCTCGCCACCGGCCTTTACGTCGGCCCTGCCGTCAGCGGTCATGAGCCAAAAGGGCAGCGCCTGGGCGTGAACGTGCTCTTCGGCGCGCTGGTGCTGGTGGTCGCCGGTTCGCTCGCCGGCGAGTGGATGGGCATCGAACAGAAGCTCGGCAACTCCTGGTTCTGGTTCGGCGATCAAGGTTACGCATATCTGGACCTCGGCCGCTTCTGGCAGATTCTGCTCTTCATCGGCCTCGTGCTTTGGCTGTTCCTGATGTTTCGCGCGCTCAGGCCCGCCCTGGTACGCAAGGACGAGAGCCAGCCGCTGATGGTCATGTTCCTTATTTCCAGCATTGCCATTCCGCTGTTCTATGCAGCGGGGCTCATGTACGGGCAGCGCAGCGAACTGGTTACCGCCGAATACTGGCGCTGGTGGGTGGTTCACCTCTGGGTTGAAGGGTTCTTTGAAGTGTTCGCCACCGTGGTCATTGCATTTCTGTTCACGCGGCTCAACCTACTTGAGATCCGTTCGGCCACGCGCACGGTGCTTTTCTCAACCACCATTTTCCTGTCCGGAGGCATCATCGGCACGTTCCATCATCTTTACTTCGCAGGCTCCACTCCGGCAGTCATCGCACTGGGCGCGGTGTTCAGCGCTCTGGAAGTAGTACCGCTCACGCTGGTTGGCTTCGAAGCCTGGGAAAACATCCGCATCGCGCGCGGCGGCTATAACAAGACCCCGTGGGTGGCTAACTACAAATGGCCCATCTACTTCTTCGTGGCCGTGGCCTTCTGGAACATGGTGGGCGCAGGGCTGTTCGGCTTTCTCATCAACCCGCCTGTGGCGCTCTATTACATGCAGGGGCTGAACCTGACTCCGCTGCACGGGCACACGGCACTGTTCGGCGTCTACGGCATGCTGGGGCTGGGTCTCACGCTTTTCTGCATGCGCTCCTTACGCCCGGGTGTGCAGTGGAAGGAAAGCCCGCTCAAGTGGGCCTTCTGGCTGCTTAACATCGGGCTAACCATGATGGCCATGCTGAGCATGTTCCCCATCGGCATTTTGCAGGCGATTGCCTCCATTCAGCATGGCACCTGGTACGCGCGCTCGGCGGAATTCCTGCAGACGCCGACCATGCAGACCTTACGCTGGATGCGCGTTCCCGGCGATATTCTCTTCGCCGCGGGCGCCGCGATCCTGGGGCTGTTTGTCGTCGGCCTCCTCACCGGCCACTCTTACCAAAAACACCAGGGCACCAACCCCCTGATTGAGGAGAAGGAACACGAGCTGGTGGCGGGCGACTGAGACTGAACAAGTGCAGGGCTTACGCGGCGGGACATTCTTTGTCCCGCCGTTTTTTATCCCGGCCAGCAATGTGACTTTAGTCGCTGTTCGGACATAAGCCCCTGCCATAGGCTTCAGGTAGAAGGAAAACAGCAATGGCTACGCAGATCGCAGAGACATTGGTATCGGCCGCCCCGAAGAAGAAGCTGGTGCGCCGCGTGCTCCAGGACCGCTCGCAACGGATCAGGCAGCTGGTGCAGTTGGCGTTTGTGGTGCTGAACGCGTGGCTGGGCGTGCAGTTTTATTTGTGGGTGCGCTATTTCGAGCGCGGCGGTAAGGGGCTCTATGTACCGCGGCCAGCAGGCGTGGAAGGCTGGCTGCCGATCGCAGGATTAATGAACCTGAAGTATTTCGTGGCGACCGGCGATGTTCCCGCAATTCATCCAGCGGCGATGTTCTTGCTGATGGCGTTTCTCGCGATCAGCGTGCTGATGAAAAAAGCATTTTGCTCGTGGCTGTGCCCGGTCGGCACACTCTCTGAGAACTTGTGGAAGCTGGGCAGGAAGATCTTCCGCAAGAATGTGCGAGCACCGAGATGGCTGGATATTCCCCTGCGTGGACTCAAGTATCTGCTGCTGGGCTTCTTTGCCTTCTTTATTGCATCCATGTCTGCACAGGATTTGGGTGGGTTCATGCAGAGCCCGTATGCGCTCGTTGCCGACGTTAAGATGCTCAACTTCTTCCGGGACATGGGCGTGACGGCGGCTATAGTTCTGCTCACGCTGGTATTGCTCTCGGCCGTCATTCAGAATTTCTGGTGCCGCTACTTGTGCCCCTACGGCGCGCTCATGGGTCTGGTGTCCCTGCTCAGTCCGGTCAAGATAAGGCGCGATCAAGAGGCGTGCATCGATTGCGGCAAATGCTCACGGGCGTGCCCGTCGCACCTGCCGGTGGACAAGCTGGTGCAGATACGGTCCGTGGAGTGCACGGCTTGTTTGGAGTGCGTGGCTTCGTGTCCGGCGGAACACGCGCTGCAGTTTGCGGTGGTTCCGCGGAAGTCTGCCGAGGCGCCGAATCGGTGGAGAGGGCGCGCCGTAGGGCCCTTGGCAGCCGCGGCGGCAGTTGTGGTGCTGTTCCTCGGAACGGTGACCATTGCAAAGGCAACAGGACACTGGCAGACGCATTTACCGCGCGAGATGTACATGGAACTGGTAACGCACGCGAATGAGTGGACACACTGAGAAAGCACGCGAGGATTGCGGTCTTCCTGGCATGGCCTGGAAGCGAGTAAGCGAAACAGTACTCTGCCGTTTCACTTTCTTCTGACCTGAAATTCTAAACCGATGGCTGCTATCGCCGCTTTGTCGAGCACTTGGGCTGCATGTGGGAAAACGGTGGATTCTTCCAAACGGATGTGCTCGGCATAGATTCGCTTTAGCTCTGCCGTTGAGGAAAGCAGAGCCTGTTGCTCGCTGTTGCTGATTGCGAATGAGTCAATCCATTTGCGAAACAGCGCTTCGACCTGCTGATGCAAGTCCCCGGTACGACGGTGATCGTCTTCAAGATCAGCGAGCCGAGCTTGCGAATCGTCAGGCTGCGCCGCGCGCAGGCGAGGAAATAGCGACTCTTCTTCGTCGGCGTTGTGGCGGCGGCCGCCTTCCTGAAAGTAATGAAGGGCCGCTGTGACGGCGGTTGATTCTTCTTGATTCAGGGAGCGGCCAGAAGCCTGCGCCGCGACGATGCAGAGGATGTTAAGGAATCGCTCGATGCGCCGGTGGCAGTCCTCGAGCATCCCGAGCGGATCGTCGAATCCACTGTCTGGTTCTGCGCCGATTTGTATGGACATGTTTGTGCCTTCTTAAAGTCTGCCCTCTCAGGTTAGATGAGAACGGTCGCGCTGGGATTGCGGCGGGCGCCGGCATTTCCAGCGCCCTGCAGGACGTGCAGCGTAGTGGTCGTGCGAACCGCCGGTGGAGGCAGGCGGTAGCCCTTGGGAATATAAGAGCAGCAAGATTCCTCGGCCATGGGGTCGCCGGTGAGGGCGTAGGCGCGAGCTCGCGAACCGCCGCAAATCTCCTTGAATTCGCAGGCGCCGCATTTGCCTTCGAGCTGCGCTGTGTCGCGCAAGCTGCGGAAGAGCGGCGAGTCGCGATAGATGGAAGCGAGCGGCTGGCGGCGAATGTTGCCGGCGGTGAGCGGCATGAATCCGCTGGGAAAAACCTCGCCGGTATGGGAGATGAAGACGAAGCCTTTGCCGTCATTGAGGCCACGCGGCGCGCGTCCAATGGAATCGGCCATTTTCTCGGGAGGCGGCCCTGCGAGTATTCCTGCCTTACGCTCCGCAACTCGCTGCTGCAACATGTATCGCCGGTAATGCTGCGCCTCGGTGGTCTTGATGTCAAAGTTCGCGGTCTTTGACAGACGATAAATCCGCGCGAAAACCTGCTCGAATTCGTCGGCACTGAGCAGATCGTCAAGTTTCCCGCGCCCGGTGGGCACCAGAAAGAAGACGCTCCACAGCGTGATGCGGAGACTCTCGACCAGGTCCGCGATGTCATCCATTTCCGCAATGTTGCGTCGGCTGAAGGTAGTGTTGATCTGCACCGGCAGGCCCACTTCGTTCGCCCAACGAATCGCGTCGAGGGTGCGCGCAAAAGAGCCAGCCATGCCGCGAAATGCGTCGTGCGTCTTGGCGCTGGCGCCATCGAGGCTCACTGCCAGACGGGCCAGCCCGGCATCTTTCAGCCGAAAGACGATGTTACGCGTGAGCAGCGGCGTGGCGCTGGGCGTGAGCGAAACGCGCACGCCCACTTTGCGTGCGTGCGCGATGAGTTCAAACAGGTCAGGGCGCTTGATTGGATCGCCACCTGTGAGCACAAAAACCGGCACCTTCATGGCCGCAATCTGATCGATGAGGTCCTTGCCCTCTTCGGTGGTCAGTTCC
The DNA here is from genome assembly GCA_963725975.1 of uncultured Acidobacteriaceae bacterium. Taxonomy (GTDB): domain Bacteria; phylum Acidobacteriota; class Terriglobia; order Terriglobales; family Acidobacteriaceae; genus Telmatobacter. The sequence continues at coordinate 665,880 of CAVSBA010000008.1, forward strand.
ATGGGATGGCGCAGCGGTTGCGCAGCCGCCCTGCAGTGCACGCAAGCCAGGTCGCAGGCCTGCGTCACTTCCCAAATGGCTAGAAAAGGCTGCTCGTTGAAATCGACGGTCTGAATCTGCGGATTCATGATTCCATCAGAACCGAACCGAAGCCTAACCGCAGTGACCAAAGTCGCATGCCGACGGCAGAGGCTGAAGCACCCTCAGAGTTTAACTACAGTTCGGCTCTGGCGAGGAACGCAGGTCTGTCCCCCCGGTGAAACCAATCTGCTTGGATTTTGGCGGGGTCTCTCTGACTGCAACTCATTGAAAGTATTGGCTTTATTATATTTAATTAATGACTTGGTGCCGAAGAAGGGACTCGAACCCCCACACCCTTGCGAGTACATGGACCTGAACCATGCGCGTCTGCCAATTCCGCCACTTCGGCACATGCGGGGTCAGCGTCTGCTGAACTCGCATGAAGCTTAAGTCTCGCAAATGCAAGCTTTGGTGTCAAATGCCGGAACCACGCAGGGAATCCGGCCGGGAGAAGTTTGGAAGCTATCTGAACCCAGGGCCGATCAAGCACCGATTAACTGCTCCGAGATGATTCCTCCAACCCCGTCCGTGGCCCCTCGGCAGCGTATGATCGATAGCGTTCGCCACCTGCCTGTTTACCTGCTCGCGCAAACGGCGACCTGGAGATTGTCGTGATGAGCCGACTTCGGTCCGCAACCAGCCGCCGGAAATTTTTCAAGCAAATTGGTTCCGCCGCCATTGCTTCCTTGCCCATCAGCACCCGCATTGCGTCTGCGCAATCTTCATTTGCGCCCGTATCCGCACTGGCCGCCGCACTCCGGCAGGGTCAAGCAGCTCTGCTCGCAGACGCTGATCCTGCTCCCGTTCCGCGCAACAGGGTGATGCGGATTTCTCGGACCTATTTGAATATTCCGATCTCTCGAAGCGGCGTTTCGCGCATTTTTCAAATCAGCGTTGATGGAGTCGTCAGGCGCGAATTCCCTCTGCAACTGGCAGAAGAGGCGATTGACTATTGGATCTTTGTTTATGTTGACGAGTTCAATGGCCAGTCCATTACTTTGTCGGGACCTGCAAGCGCGTCTGCGCTAAATCGCATTTACCAGGCGGATGAGATTGCCCATGCGGATTCCCTCTATAAGGAGCGCAATCGGCCCCAGTTTCACTTCACCGTGAAGCGTGGGTGGAGCAACGATGTTAACGGCCCAATTTTCTACAAGGGTCGATACCATCTCTTCTGGCAAGCCTACCCATTTGGGGTAACCTGGAACACCGCCTACATGTACTGGGGGCATGCGGTGGGCACAGACCTGATTCATTGGCAGGAATTGGCCCCCGCATTGAGGCTCGATAAACTCGGCTCACCCTGGTCCGGCACCGCTTTTGTGGATCATCGCAACGATGGAGGATGGGGAAAGGATGCACTGGTGCTGGCGTACTGTGCGTTCGACCACGTCTCGAACAAAGAGGTGCAGTGTCTCGCATATAGCACAGACGATGCGGCGACCTTCACTCGTTATGCCGGAAATCCCGTTGTCGACAGCGATCGCGAGTTGGGCACAACGGACACCAGGGACCCCAAGGTGTTCTGGCACGGCGCAAGCGAGCGCTGGGTGATGGTTCTCTTTGAGAAAGACGGCGTATCCTTTTACACCTCGACGAATCTTAGAGCCTGGACACGAAAGAGCCATTTCAAAGGGCCAATTGAGTGCCCGGACTTTTTTGAGTTGCCTGTCGATGGGGATGAGACGCGCAAAAAATGGATCCTTCATGGCGGTTCGTCCAGCTATTTTATCGGTAGTTTCGACGGCAATACATTCACGCCTGAGTCTTCAGAGTTGCGCTATGCGGAGGGCGAAAATCCCAATGGAGACGACCTGCTGTATGCGGCGCAGTCGTTTTCAGAGATGCCCAACGGCAGGCGCGTCCAAATGGCTTGGGGACGAATTGCAGAAGAGGATATGCCCTTTAGCCAGATGATGTTATTCCCTACGGAATTCTCCCTGAGAACAACGAGGCATGGACTTAGATTGCTGGCCGCGCCCATTGCGGAAATCGAAGGCCTGCACGCAAAGCAGTACAGGTGGTCTGCGCTGACCGCTGCCGATGTGAATCGGAATCTTGCTCCGATTGCGCCTGGACCTCTGCATGTAAAGACCCTGGTTAACTTGGGAAAAAATGACCTCCTGACGATTCGATACCAGGGAAGGTCGCTGGCCGCCATTCAGCCTGAAGACACCGAGGACGGCCAGGGCTCGATGCAACTGGAGATATTGATCGACAGGTGCGTGGCTGAAATATTCGTAAATGGTGGAATGCGTTACATCATTCGAGAGCTTCCCCCCATTACCAACAGCCAGGGCTTGGCGTTTGACTTGGGACAAAATGAAGGCACCTTCACATCTCTTGAAGTCTACGAGATGAAGTCGATGTGGAGGCCAGCGTAAGCGCCGAGCGCAAAAGCCCTTCATCCCACCCTCCCGCGTGCGCGTCACCTGATTCCGGGTGAGCGCTGCGGGCTAAAATCAAAGACGATGAAACGCAAACTTCGGGTTGGGATTCTCTTTGGCGGGCGCAGCGGGGAGCATGAGGTTTCCCTCCTCTCCGCAGCCTCGGTTCTGCAGGCAATCGATCGCAGCAAGTTCGACGTGACGCCCATCGGCATCACGAAGGAGGGCCGCTGGCTGGCTGCCGCGGACGCGCATGGGCTGCTCGATGGCGACAAAGGCGCAGTGGCTCGACGGCTGCGGGCGGGCGATCCCGAAACCACGCCTGGCGCCAAACTGCTGCAGGAAGGCATGCCCACGCTGCTGGCCCCCGAGCCCGGCGCGCAGGCATCGCAGGGCAAAGCTCTTGATGTTGTTTTTCCGGTGCTGCACGGTACCTTTGGCGAAGATGGCACCATCCAGGGGCTCTTTGAGCTGGCCGGCATCGCTTACGTCGGCTCCGGGGTACTGGGGTCCTCTGCGGGCATGGATAAGGACGTGATGAAGCGGCTCTTTGCCCAGGCCCGATTGCCGATTGTGAAGCACGTGACGGTACTGCGCGCAGACTGGGAACGATCTCCACGTAAATCCGTTGCATGCATCGAAGCCGCGCTCAAGTATCCGGTGTTTGTGAAGCCCGCGAACCTGGGCTCGTCGGTGGGAATCAGCAAGGCGCATGACCGCAAGGAACTTGGGCCGGCGCTCACGCTGGCTGCCCGGTACGACCGCAAGCTGGTGATCGAGGAGGGTGTGGGCGGGAAGAAATCGCGCGCCCGCGAGCTGGAAGTGGCAGTGCTCGGCAACGAAGATCCGAAGGCCAGCGTGGTGGGTGAGATTATTCCCGGCAAGGAGTTCTACGACTACGAAGCCAAGTACCTTTCGGAGGGGTCGGTGCCGGTGATTCCGGCCAAATTGACCCGGTCCGAGGCCAGCAGAATCCGCGCCATGGCGGTGGAAGCGTTTAAGGCATGCGATCTCGCGGGCTTGGCGCGCGTGGATTTCCTGATGGAGCCGGAAGGGCGCAGGCGCATTTACCTGAACGAGGTGAACACGCTGCCGGGTTTCACCCAGATCAGCATGTATCCCAAGCTTTGGGAGGCGACGGGCTTGACCTACAGAGAGCTGATTACGCGGCTGATTGAGCTGGCTCTGGAGCGCCACAAGGAAATGGCGCGGACCGTTTACAGCCGGGAAGAGTAGCCCTGATTCCACTCTCCATCAGTTCTTGCGGTGCAGATGCTTGGTGTCGATCGGCTCCGGATCGTCGTAGTGGCGCCACTGCGGCAGGCCGTCGCGCAGGCCCGTCCATCCTTCGGCCACAACGATGCTGTTCTGCGGATTGCCCGGCTGGTAGCGCACCGTGCAGGGAAAGCCCGCGCGGACTTGCGATTTGTCGACAACCGCGCTCAGATTGGTGATGTCCTGCGAGCATTCATAATCGACGCCACCCATGCGGTAATTGAAGAGCAGCAGCGACAGCGGACGGCCATCGTCAGCATTCAGCTCGCAAACATCGAGTAACATGCCGTCGACAAGCCGGCCGGATTGGACCAAAAATTGGCGGCGAAGCTGTTCCAGCTCCTCCTCGGTAGGGCGGTTGCGCCAGAGCACCCAGGCGACGGCCCCACCTACCACGGCGATGGAAGCCACCCCGGCTGCGATCTCCCAACCGCTTTTGTTCAGCAGCATCATTCCAGGCGCGACCCGCCTTTGGGTCCCACTTAGAGAATAGCGCAGGCGGAATGAGCGTGCGCGAGGGGGTTCCAGGGAGCTGAGACAATCGAGGCTGCGCCAGCTTCCCAGGCGGCTTTTGCCGCTGCTCGATGGCCTATACTGGTTTCTGCGAATGAGGGAATCCGCACGACAGGATTCCCCGTTTTTCTGGACGAAAGAAAAGAGTTGCGATGAAATCAACACGCCGAATCCGATCTACCACCGTGATTTGCGTGCGCCGCGACGGGCAGGTGGTGATGGCCGCCGACGGGCAGGTGACGCTGGGCGATCACGTGCTGAAGCACTCGGCGAAGAAAATCCGGCGGCTTTTCCAAGATAAGATTCTGGCCGGCTTTGCGGGATCGACGGCCGATGCATTCAACCTGTTTGGGCGCTTTGAGAGCAAACTAGAGCAACACGCCGGCAATCTGAACCGGGCCGCCGTGGAACTGGCGAAGGATTGGCGCACCGATAAGATGCTGCGCAATCTTGAGGCGCTGTTGCTGGTGGCCGACAAGAGCCAGACGTTTTTGATTTCGGGTTCAGGCGATGTAATTGACCCGGATGAGTCGTTCGCAGCCATCGGGTCCGGCGGCAGCTACGCGACGGCCGCGGCCCGGGCGCTGATGGAAAATACCGATCTAAACGCGCGTGAGATCGCCGAGAAGGCCATGAAGATTGCCGGCGACATCTGTATCTACACCAACGACCACATCACGATCGATGAGTTGAAGTAGCTCAGGAGCGCGACCTCCAGGACACCAGTCTCGTCGTGTCCGGGCCAAAATTGAGGAGCATGAGAAACATTCATGGCCATTTACCTTCCCGCATCCGCAGAAGAACAGGATCTTGCACTTGACGAGCTGACTCCCCGCGAGATCGTCGCCGAGCTCGACAAGCACGTGGTGGGCCAGCGCGCGGCCAAGCGCGCCGTCGCGATTGCGCTGCGTAACCGCCAGCGCCGCCAAAAGTTGCCGCCCGATATTGCCGACGACATCATGCCCAAGAACATCATCATGATTGGACCGACGGGCGTGGGCAAGACTGAGATTGCGCGACGCCTCGCCAAGCTCACCAATTCGCCCTTCCTCAAAGTTGAAGCGTCCAAGTTTACCGAGGTCGGCTACGTTGGCCGCGATGTGGAGTCGATCGTCCGCGACCTGGTGGAGATTGCCATTGACATGGTGCGCGAAGAGCGGCTGGAGGAAGTTGAAGACCGCGCTGAGATGAATGCCGAGGAGCGATTGCTCGATTTGCTGCTGCCTCCGCCGCCGGCCACGCCGCACGGGCAGGAAGGGCAGATGACGCTGCCCGGCACGGAGAGTCATCAGCGCTCGCGCGAGAAACTGCGCCAGCAATTCCGCGAGGGCAAACTCGATGAGCGCATGGTGGAGATGGATGTGCGTGAGCGGAGCACCCCGCAATTCGGCATCATCAGCAACCAGAACCTTGAGGACATGGAGATGAACCTCAAGGACATGCTGCCAAACATCTTCGGCGGCGGCACCAAAAAGCGCAAGATGAAGGTGACCGATGCCTTCGACTACCTGGTGCAGGAGGAAGAAGGCCGGCTCATCGACATGGACTCGGTAAATCGCGCGGCGGTGGAACGCGTGGAGTCAAATGGCATCGTGTTCCTTGACGAGATCGACAAGATTGCCGGGCGCGAAGGTTCGCACGGACCGGACGTTTCCCGCGAGGGAGTGCAGCGGGACATTCTGCCCATCGTTGAGGGCACCACGGTAAATACGCGTTATGGCATGGTGCGGACAGATCACATTCTCTTCATCGCGGCCGGCGCGTTTCACGTATCAAAGCCAAGCGATCTGATTCCCGAACTGCAGGGGCGCTTCCCCATTCGCGTAGAGCTGCAGTCGCTGACGGTCGACGATTTTCTGCGCATTCTGACGGAGCCCAAGGCGTCGCTCACCAAGCAGTACACGGCGCTGCTGGAAACCGAGGGCGTGCGCCTGGAGTTTGCGCCTGAGGCCTTGCGCGAGATGGCGGAGTTTGCCTTCAAAGTAAATGAGACGACGGAAAATATCGGCGCGCGGCGGCTGCACACGATTATGGAGCGGGTGTTGGAAGATGTGAGTTTCCTGGCGCCGGATCTGGCACGGCGCGCGCCCGAGGGGGAAGAACCGGCAATCTCAGAGGCGATCAAGAATGAAGCCAGCGGCCCATTGCCTTACCATGAGCGGATGACCGCTTCTGGGCCGGAAAAGGTTTTTCTTATCGACGACGCGTACGTAAAGCAGATGGTCGCGTCAATCGTGAAGGATCAGGATTTGTCGCGGTACATCCTGTAACGCGGGCGCTGCAGACGCTCTTGTCCAGTGCGAATGTCGGGTGCCCCATCCTTCGAGCGCCTTCTGCTCGAAGGGTGGGAGACCAAAGCACTCAATCAGCCTCCGGCCCGCATCTCCAGTTTCGCCAGCGCCCTCAGCATCTCCCCCAGCGCCGCTTTCCCGATCTCGCTCTCGAACTCCTTCTGCAGCCTGTCAAATGCGGCAATCACGCGCAACGCAGCTCGCTTGCCCTGAGGCTTCAAGGACAATAAATAAGAGCGCGCATCTTCAGGATCGATCCTCCGCTGCAGCAAACCTTTGGCTTCGAGCGAAGAGAGGCAGTGGCTTATGTTGCCGCGCGTGGTGCCGAAGGTTTCGGCCAGTTGCGAGGGCTTGACCTGACGCGGAGCTTCAAAAAACAGAGCTGCCAGCACGAGTCCTTCGAGGAAACTCAGATCGTCGCCCGCAAGAGCCTGACCGGCGAGGGCTTCAAAGCGGCGGGCGGCGCGGCTGACCGCGAACATGGGGCTTTCGTGAAGGAAGGCGTTGATGCGCATGACTGTTGATTAGTTTATTCGCTCAACTATTCGAATCAATACAAAATCGTGCTTGATCGCGGCTTGCGCGGGGGCGATGATGGCAGGGAAGATGTCTAAATATTCAAAATTCCCCAACCCGGTCGCGCTTTTACTTGTGGTAATTGCATCCTTGCCCGCGGTCAAGGCGCAGGGCCAGCAGACTGCGCCCATTACAGGCTCGCCGGAGACTATGGTGGTGCTGGGATCGGCCACGCCGGTGCCTCTGGCCGAGTCGCCGCGGCCGGTGGTGGTGCTCCCTGTTAAGCCCATGGAACTCAGCGCCGAATCTCCGCAGGATATCCTGCGCCAGGACTCATCGGTATTCCTCGAAGAGCGCGGCGCCGGCGGCGGGCAGGCCGATATTGTGCTTGAAGGCGGCAGCTTTGAGCAGACGCTGGTGCTGCTCAATGGCTTTCGCATCAATGACGCGCAGACCGCGCATCACAACCTCGATCTGCCCGTGCCCATGGAGGCAATGGACTCGATTGAGGTGCTGGAGGGCGCGGGGTCGACGCTGCATGGAGTGGACGCGCTGAGCGGTGTAGTCGATTTTTTGACTGCGGCTCCGCAGCGCAACTCGCTTCGGCTGCGGCTGGGCGAGGGCAGTTTGCAATCCAACGAAGAAAGCTTACTGGGGTCCGTCGTGCGCAAGCATTGGAGCGGGCGAGTGACGGCGGATCGCAATTTTTCCACGGGATTTATGGCCGACGCTGGATACGCCAACCCAGGCTATATCCCGGCCTGCACTGCGCAGCAGCAGTACCGCGATTGCCAGGACGATCGCGACTACCGCAATCAGGACTCCTCGGCGGAAACCTGGTACGGCACGCGGCTGGGAGTAACGGATATTCTGCTGGCCGGCAGCGATCGTTCCTTCGGCGCCAATCAGTTTTACGGTGACTACAATTCCTGGGAGCGCACCAAGGGGTTGTTCGGCGGCATCCGCCAGGAGCTTGGGCCTCGAACTGTGGCGGCATTCGCGTTCCGGCGCCATGCGGACGATTATGTGCTCTGGCGAAACGATCCGCCGGGCTACGAGAACAATCACATTGACGGCTCATGGCAGGCCACGCTGAGGTTCACGCAACCGGTGGCCAAGACCTCCGCGCTGCTGCTGGGCCTTGAGGCGGACGGCGACAGCATTAACAGCTTCAACTTTTCGAATCTCAACTCTTCCAATGTTGTCATGCGCACGGCCGCTTTGGGGATTCATGCGCGCAATCGCGGCGCCGGCTACGTGGATTTCGATCTGCGCCCGGCCTCGGCGCGCTGGAGCTACTCGGTGGGCGCGCGCGAAGAGATTTTTTCGGGCGGTGCGCTGGCCGTGTTTTCGCCGCAGATGGCGGGCAGCCTGCGCCTGGCGAGCCGGCTGAAATTGCGCGCCAGCGGCGGCTATGGATTTCGCATTCCAACCTATACCGATCTTTATTACTCCGATCCAACCAGCATTGGCGATCCGAATCTGAAACCGGAATCGGCATGGAGCGGCAATGCCGGCGCGGACTGGGCGCCCAGCAGCAAATTGACAATCTCCGCCGGAGGGTTTTACTCGCAGCAACATGACACCATCGATTACGTGCGGACACCGACGCTGCCCAATGCTTATGTTCCCGCTTCGTGCGTGAGCGTGAACCTGTGGTGCGCGGCCAACCTGAGCGGGCTGCACTTTGTGGGCGCCGAGTCCACGGTTACGTGGATTCCCAAGCCCTCGCAGAAGGTGCGGATTGCCTGGACGGGATTGCACGGCGCGCAGAGCGCATTGCACGGTCTCGAATCGGAGTACGTCTTCAATTATCCAGTCCAGAATATCCAGGCCACATGGACGGCCATGATGCCGCACGCCATCACGCTGACCAATGTTGTGCAGGTTGCCGAGCGCTACCAGCAGACCCCCTACCCGGTATGGAACGCGACGCTGGCGCACGATGCGGGCCGGCTGCGGCCTTATTTGCGACTCACTAATCTGAGCAACACGGGCTACCAGGAGATCAGCGGCGTGAACATGCCGCCGCGGGCGATTATGGGCGGGTTCGCAGTGCAGTTCGGGGATTAGCTGAGATGCTTTTTAAGAAAGTCACTGAGCGCTCCCGCGCCACTCGCGAAGCCTCAGGACTATAGCTGGCGCGGGCGTCGCAGTTGAAGCCATGGCCGGCGTCATACCAGTGAATCTCCACTTCGGGATGCGCGGTCTGCACCTTCTCCACGTCGTCCACGGGGATGTGGGTATCCTGCTTGCCGAAGTGCAGCATGACGGGGCAGGAGGGATTTTCGGCTGCGTAATTGCCGATGCGGCCGCCGTAGTAACCAACAGCCGCCGCAACGTGGAGCCGCGTGGCCGCGAGCCACGCTATGGATCCACCAAAGCAATAGCCGATCACGCCCACTTTCTTGCCCGTCTCTTTCTTTGCGTAGTCCACCGCGGCGGCCACATCGGCGAGCGCCTTGTCCATGTTGAGCTTGGGCATGAAGGTCATGGCCCGCTGCATGTCGGCGCCTTCGTAACCAAGTTCCACGCCCTTCTCAATGCGGTCAAACAGCGCCGGCGCGACGGCGAGAAAACCATCCCTGGCGTAGCCGTCGGCGACGGAACGGATGTGCGCGTTGACGCCGAAGATCTCCTGCACCACGACCAGGCCGGCCAGTGGCTCGCCAGCCGGACGCGCGACATACGCGTTCAACTCATTGCCATCGGATGCGCGCAGATTTACATATTCATTCATTTCTGACCCCCAGATTCCAGTATCGATTCCGGAGGGCAGGCAGATCAACCGCGCGTGCTGTTCAGACCGCGCGCATGATGCGGAGTGCATGCGCGCGCGGCGATCATCTTGAAAGCGTGCGATTCGGCGCCTCAGTTCACGCTGGGCGGCAATTGCAGCTTGCGCACAGCCAGTTCTTCGCGCACCAGCGTCAGACCCAGGATGCAGTGCTCAAAGCGGTCGGAGAGACGCGCGAAGAGCGGCGCTTCCTGCTCGTATTCAAAGAGATTGAACTGGCTGACGATGAAGTAGCTCTCCTTGCCGGCGCGGATCAGGTCGGTGAGACTGGGATAGTTGTGGCGCATGCGGCGATTGGAGCCTGCGGCCTCAGGGTACATGCCCGCCACAAACAGGGCGTAGTCGCCGATGTGCTTGCGCAGCGCGCGCTCCGCGTCGAAGGATGGCGCCGGACCGTTCACCGGATCGGAGGCGCTGATCATTTCGGCCAGCTCTTCCACGGGGCGGCCGGCTTCATCGCGCACGCGGTAAAGGTTATCGGCATCGGAGAATTCGCACAGCATGTGAGCCACGTAGCCGGTCACGTCGGGATCGTGAAGACCCAGCTTGCCTTCATAGCTGTTGCGAACTGCTTGCTGGAAGAATCGCTCGAGTGGATGGACCTGTTCCGGAATCTGCTCAGCCATACACGCCTCCCGCCTCGCGGAGAATCGGAGGTTGCGCCTGCTGCGAGAGCCGTGCAGAATGTTTGACTTCTGCAGGAGGCTCACTTACATCAGATGCGCCACGGCTGTGCGCGGGCAGCCGCCTGCTGTTTCGGGCAGCGGCTGTTCCCCTTCGAGCTGCGCCGGGAACGAACCAGCCACGCCCATTCATGTTTCTGTAACACTGAGATTATCGGAAAAGTCGTGAAGTGCAAGAGGGGGAATAAAGTTTGTTAGCAGTGTCGTGAGGTGAGTGCAAAATTGTGCACTTGCTAATGTTGGCCCTGAAACACAGAGCGCGTCTTGCGACGCGCTCTGCCGAGGACCTGAAGCCGCCTTCTACACTGCAGCCGGCGCGCGAGATTCCAACTCTGCCAACCGCTTGGCGAGCAGCTTTTCCAGATTGACCAGCGCGGCGGAGAAACCTTCAATGCCTTCCTTCAACTTGTCGTTCGCCATGCGGTCTTTGGCATGCATGGCATCGAATGTGGCTTTGTCCATGGTGATTTTTTCAATCTGCATCGGACTTGGCTTTTTCAGGATCGAGCTTGCGCGGCAGCTCGCCCTGGCTCGATTCGAGCTCGCCAAGTAGCTGCGGCGAGATGGTGAGCAGATCGCATCCGGCCAGCTCGGTAATCTCGCCGATGTTGCGGAAGCTCGCGCCCATGACCACTGTCTTATAGCCAAAATGCTTGAGGTAGTTGTAAATGCGCGTAACCGACTGCACGCCGGGATCGTCGGCGCCGTGGAAGTCCTTGCCGGTGTCCTTCTTGTACCAGTCGAGAATGCGGCCCACAAAGGGCGACATGAGCGTCGCGCCGGCGTCCGCCACGGCAATGGCCTGGTGCAGCCCGAAGAGCAGCGTCAGATTGCAGTGGATGCCTTCCTTCTCCAGCACCTCGGCGGCGCGAATTCCCTCCCAGGTCGACGCGATTTTGATGAGGATTCGCTTGCGGCTGATGCCGTCCTGCTCATACATCTTGATAATGTTGCGCGCCTGCGCGAGCGTGGCGGCGGTGTCGAAGGAGAGACGGGCGTCGACCTCAGTGGAGACGCGGCCAGGGACGATGGCCAGGATCTTTCTTGCCGAAGGCGATGGCCAGGCGCTGGAAGGCCAGGTTGGCCACGTCCTTGTCGCTGGCGCTGTCGCCCAGGTCCTTCTTGGCGTCTTTAAGCACGCCATCGACGATGGGCTGATACTGTGGCATCTGCGCCGCGGCGGTAATCAGCGAGGGGTTGGTGGTGGCGTCCTGCGGCCGGAACTTTTCCATCGCCTCAATGTCGCCCGTATCGGCCACGACGGTGGTGTATTTGCGCAATTGTTCCAAGAGATTCTGCGGCATGATTCCTCCTCGGGGGGCATTGCATGCAGCAGCCTGGCATTGGGAATGCAGGCCGCAGGGAAGCGCAACGCGCTCTCGTCGCTAGTGTACTGCTTGTTAGGATGCTGAGTGTTAAGGCCGGTTGCATGTTTGTTCCTGCAGCCGGAGTTCTTACTGCGTGGGCACGGTTTCTTCAGCAGGCGCGGATCGGGCGCTCTCCCGGCCGTTTTGGCCGATGGCAGAGACGCCGTAGTCGTAAGTGTGTCCGGGCTCGACGTTGGGGTCGTGGAAGCCGGGCCCGACCACAGGCTGCGGCCCGGAGATGCGCCGCCACAGCGTGGGCTGCTGGCCGGGGATATCGGGCTGGCGGCGATAGACGATATAGCCGGCGAGATCGGGCTCGGAGACGGGCTGCCAACTTAAGTCGATTGAGGGGCCGGTACCATTCTCTGCGGGCGTTGCCACGGCTGCCAGGCCGGTGGGCACAGCGGGCGGAAAGACATTCTGCGCGTCAATCCGAACCGGTGGCGACAGCGCGCCGTCGAGTTCCAGGGTGTTTCCATCCACGGTGACGCGTGCGATGCGCTGGGCCCTGTACGCATAGGTCTCGCCGAAACGGATGTCTTTGTCGAGCGCCACGCCATGTTGGGAGCCGACCGGAACCAGCAGGTCCTGCTTGAGCGGCTCGGCGGGCGCGGCTAGCGGACCCTGGGTTTGCTTGGCCGGTTGTGGCGTGAGCAGCGCGCGCTCCAGCCGGACCTGGGTCTGGTAAGGCTCGGCCAGGCCCGGAATCCAGCGCAGCACGATTCCGTCTTTCCGCACCTGGGCGCTGAGGTCTGTGACCGGCGCGGGCGATTGGCCGGCCAGCACCATGGCCGCGTTCGACAGGCCGGCTGAGCGGCCCTTCCTGTTGGTGAGCTCGACGAAATAGCGCAACGGGCGTGGGGCTCCGGTGGCGAGCGAGGCGGGCAGTTTATCAGTGAAAGTGGCGCTGGCTCCGGGCGCGAAGGTCAGGTTGCCGGCCGTCGCGCAGGCGCTGCCTGCGGCGCTCGCTGCCATGGTCGAAGCGCGGCAAACGCGCACAGCCACGGGAATATTCGGCTTGAGCACGACTTTGGAGGTATCCCGTTTGGGCATTGTCCAGGCCAGACTGACTTCATCGCCAGTGCGATTGGCGGTGAGGTCGCTGACCGGCGTGGGCAGATGCAGCGAGGGCGGCTGAGGCGCAGCCGGCATGCCGCAGCCGGCGAGAAACGCCGCGCCGCAGAGCACACCAGGCACTGCCAGAACGCAGGCCACAGCCCTGAATTTTCCCGCCGGTCGCATTGGCTATAAGTCTATCGGAGCGGCGCGGAAGCACGGGGCTTACCGGATCGACCGTCTGACCGGTACAATTCTCAGGACTTTTCACCATTGCTTTTGGACGGGCCGGAAACCTATTCCTGAAGGAGCCTCCTCTTGCTGATCTTTGCCGCCATCCTCGCCATCTTTGTCTATGGCATGACCGCTGCCATGCTGGGCACGCTGCTGCCTGAACTTTCCGAACGTTTCCACCTCACCCCGGCGCAGAACGGCGCAATAGCCTTTACGCAGGCGCTGGGGCTCATGCTGGCCTCGCTGGGCGTGGGACCACTGCTCGATACGGAAGGCGATAAAGTGGGCCTGGTGCTGGGGCTGGCCCTGATGGCAGTGGCGCTTTTCGCTTTGCCGCGTTCACGCGGATTCCGCTCCATCGCCATGCTGCTCTTCATGCTCGGGGTAGGTGGGGGCATCGTGGTGACGGGCGCCAACGCACTGGTTAGCGGCGTCACGCCCGAGCATCGCGCCACCGCGCTCAACCTGCTCAACCTCTTCTTCGGCCTGGGCGGGCTGACGACACCGTTCATCGCGGCCAATCTCTTCAAACGCAATTGGGTCCGGCTGTGCCTCACCGTGGCCGGATTTACCGTGGCGGCGCTGGTGGTGCAGGCCATGGCAGCCATGCCCGCCGCTCCGGGAGCTTCTGGCTTTGTGGTCGCGCAGGCCGCGCCGGTGCTGGGGCGTCCGCTGCTTTTCCTGCTGGGGCTGATTATGTTTCTCTACGTCACCTGCGAGGTGGGGGTGTGGAACTGGCTTCCGCGTCACCTCATCGCGCAGGGCGTGCCTGAATCGCGCGCGCTCAACATTCTCTCGCTCGGGTTTGCGCTTGGCCTGTTGGTGGGCCGGCTGGCAGCGAGCTCCGTGCTGCTGCGCGTCCCGGCAGTCGAAGTGACGTTGGCGGCTTCGATGGCGATGGCGATCACGACCTTCTTGATGTTGCGCACCAATCGCGCCGGCATGGCGGGAGCGTTGGTCTTTCTCGCCGGGCTCTCCATGGCGCCGGTGTTTCCCACGATTCTGGCGCTCACCGGCACCGCTTTTCCGCGCATGACCGGAACCGCCATCGGCTTCGTGATCACCTGCGGCTGGGCCGGGCTGGCGGTGAGCTCGAAGGTAATCGGCGCCATTGCCGGCGGTGACCCGCTACGGCTAAAAAAAGCGCTGCTGCTGATTCCGGCATCGGCTTTGCTGATGGTGGGGCTGAATCTGGCCATGTGGGCCAGCGTGAAATAAGACAGCTGCGCAATTCTGCGAAGCTGGGTACAGGGTCTGCCGGCCCTTCCACGATCATGGTGTAAAAGGATCGGGCACCCGAACCTAGAACTGGTCACATAAGTGGTGTTTTGAAAGGGACTGCTTCACAGGCTGCGGAAAAACCCGGTGCGATGAGTTTTGTAACAAGGGCACGGCTTCGCAGGTTGGTGAAAAAGTCCCTGCGGCGCACGCGGAGAAGGGCCCGTGGCTAAAGCCACGCTGAATCCATTAACCTTTTTTCGTGAGGCTGAAGCCTCACGCTCCCTGAGACAAAGAAGATATGAATTTTTCACCAGCTGTTCTTGACGGATGCGACGATGAATTCGTGCAAAACGAAGGACGGCTTCAGCCCCGTGGGGTGAGAATATGCGATTCGTCTGTTGGTATCATTATTTATGTTCGGCTGTCCTTGCTCTTTCGTAAGCATCGGCGGCGCCTTCAGGATCATTAGCCCCGTTTCTACGATCACCTTCGGAGTCCCACTCGTATGGCGCGGGCTCATGGAGGCTCGCATATTGCCTGAACCACCTTTCGGCGTCATCGGGGCGTTTAGCATTGTTACTTTCGGATATCAAACGCTGAAGAGCGCTCACGCTTAGATCGACCCCACAGACCTGCGCTTTTCCTCGAGCCACGGGCGAATGCAGTGAGATCGCGTCGGCATATTCCCCAGCGTCATCCTTCGTGGCCCCTAGCACATAATCAGCAATGAGAAGGGTGTCTCTCCCCGCTATTTTTGAGGCTTCCCTCATTCCGACGGTGCGGCGTTGCGCGCCGCAGCGCAATTGGGCCAGAACGGCGCGTACGTCCCCCTTGCTCCCGCGCCGGACGCTAAGTTTGAAGTAGCCTCCATCAAGAGGTCGAGCCCCGACGAACCCGAAATCAATGACCTGGAAACCTACCCTGGCGGTAGCGTGGTGGCCAGGGGCGCGACGTGCAGTATCTCATCATGGAGGCATACAATCTCGACGAGCGGCAGGTCGGCGGGCCTCCTGAGCCGCCGAAAACGGGGACAGCGCTCGATATTGGCAAGCCTGCCGACGTGACGCCAACCACCTCGCCCTTTGATTGAGGATCGGTCCCCCCGAGGATCCGTGAGAAATTGGGCTGGTGATTTCGAGCAGGTCCCGGACATCCCGATTTCTTAACCCGGAAACGATTCCTTGGCTGATCGTCTTTTCCAAACCTTCCGGACCGTCGCAAAAATCTGATCGTGAGGAGAAACCTCCCCGATGCGAGCGGCAACGGCCTCAAGTCAGTCAACACCGAAAGAGAGGATCGCCAGGTATTCTTAAGGGCGGGCCGTAGATGAGTGGGATTCCGACGGGACCGACAGCAGCGGGTTCAGCCGCGACGACATGGGCGTTCATGACCAGAACTCTGGGGCTACGAGAAATCTTCCGAGTGCTGCGGGGACGCCGTCGCGATCGTTCGGATACACCGGAAACACCGACTCTTCCGAGGACCGGTTGATCTGCCTGGCAGTATCGCCGTGAGTCCAAACAACCCTGTGGCCCTCAGACAGTTGCGGGTAGCACTGACGAAGGACCACCAGCCCCGGGTACGCTGGCGTTGAATCCGGAGAGAATCAAACCAATTATGCACCTAATCGACTGGACCGCACGCTATTCGCTGAATCCGAACTTAAACCCTCCGCAAACGCTGGCAAGCTTCGTCCAGCTCCGCGTCCTGCTTGGCAAAGCAGAAGCGGAGCAGGTTTTCGCCGCGGCCAGGGCGGAAGAACGCCGTGCCGGCCACCGACGCGACGCCGGTGCGGGCCATCAGGTTGCGGGCCTTTTCGGGCGCGGTATTGCCAGGCAGATGGTCGGCGCGGGCCAGGATGTAATAGGCGCCGGAGGGGATGAGCGGGTCCATGCCGGCGTGGCGGAGCGCGGCGGCGAGACGCTCCCGTTTCGAACGGTGGTCGGCGGCGATCTGCTGGTAAAACGCGGGCGGCAACTGTTCCAGGCCGGCGGCTACGCCATGCTGCAGCGGCGCGGGCGAGCAGACGTAAGTCAGGTCGTGGAAGTGGGCCATGGCCGGCATCCAGCGCGCGTCAGCAGCGGAGTAGCCCACACGCCAGCCGGTCACGGAATAGGTCTTGCTGAAGCCCGACACAACAATGGTGCGCTCGCTCATGCCGGGCAGCGTGGCCGGGCAAATGTGTTCAGCGCCGTCGTAGACAAAGTACTCATAGATCTCGTCGGTGATGAGGAAGAGGTCGTGGTCCTGGCAAACGGCGGCAACCTGCTCAAGTTCGGGCAAGGAAAAAATTTTGCCGCTGGGATTGGCAGGCGTGTTGAGCAGGATGGCGCGGGTGCGCGGGGTGATGGCGGCGCGCAGGGCGTCGGTGTCGAGCTGCCAGTCGGGCTCGGCGAGCGGCACGATGACCGGCACGGCGCCCAGCACCTTGAGCGTGTTCACGTGATAGCCGTAGAAGGGCTCGAAGAGAATGACCTCGTCGCCCGGATCGAGCAGGGCCATGGCGGCCACGTGCAGACCGGCCGTGGCGCCGCTGGTGACCATCACTTCGCGCTCGGCGTCGTAGCACAGGCCATAATCGCGAAGCTGCTTTTGCGCAATGGCGGCGCGCAGACGGTCGTTGCCGTCGCAGCGGGTGTAGATGTTCTGGCCGGAACGCATGGCCTCGATGGCCGCGGCCTCAACAACGGCGGGAACCGGCGTATCGCACACGCCCTGCGCCAGGTTGATGCCGCCCATGCGGTCGCAGTCGGTAGTCATGGCGCGGATTTCCGACTGAAAGGTGTGTGGTGCAAGCCGGCTCAGGCCGAGGCGCGACACGGCGCCGGATTGGATGGTCCCAGACATGGAGAGATAAAGCTCCTGTACCTCTTATTTTGCCTGATGGAGACGGGCGGGGTGCTGGCGCGGTTTCCGGCGAAGCGGTGAAACGGATCCTGACAAGGAAAAGGGAGCCAGTGATCCGGCTCCCAGGTTCAGTGATGACTTTAATTTAAGGAGGCGTTGAGGGTCAGGACGCCTTGCGGTGCCGTTCATGCTCCTCGCCCCTGTGGCCCTGCTGCGCCTCATTCTGGTGCTGCTGGCCGGTCTTGGGTTGCTGGCCGGCCTGGTTTTGTCCAGTCTGGTTCTGTCCAGTTTGGTGCTGTCCAGTTTGCTGGCCAGTCTGGTGCTGGCCTGATTGGCCAGCCGGCTGACCGCCAAACTCGCGGGATTCGCGCCCCCGTATCTCCTGCGGATTCTGGTTGCTCTGGTTGCCGGGGTTCTCGCGGTTCATGGAAGAATCGCGGGGCGTCCTCTCGCTGTCATTGCGTTGTGAGGGCGTGGAGGGCGACTGGCTGTTGTGCGAGCCCTGCTGAGGCGCACCCTGGTGAGAGGCGCCCTGCTGAGACGAGCCCTGCTGGTGCGAAGCACCCTGCTGGCCGACCTGCATCTTCTCGCGGTTCTCGCGCTCATCGCCGCTCTTGTTTCCATGACTTCCCATCTCATGTGCCATAAGTTTCCCCTTGAAACGTGGTTTTCGAACAAGTGCTGTCCGTGAGAGGGTGTTGGTATAAAGCGGGTTGCCCGCCGGCTGGTGAGCAGTGAAGGCTCTATTGCGAGCCTGACCAAGAAACAAGCGTGTAGTGAGAGGGTTGCACTGTCACGAACATGTAAATAAAAACGCAGGCATCCCGCGCGGAGGCGTGCTTTCGTGAAGAGATTGATCAAAGGGGCAGGGGCAGCGCGCATGCACGCGCCGCCCCCACTGTTGCCCCAACTGTTATTGCTGTGGCTGGATGACGACGAACATCGTAGTCCCACCGTGGTTGACGAGCAGCAGCACCGGCTGATCGGCCATGCCGGCAACAGCGCGCTCAAACTCATCCACATTGTTGACGGGCTTGTGGTTCACCTCCTGAATCACGTCGCCCTGCTGGATGCCGGCCGAGGCTGCCGCGCTGTCGGGATCGACATTGGTGACCACCACGCCGGCTGTGCCGGCAGACAAGCCCAGTTGCTGGCGGATGGACGCAGTCAGATCCTGCACCTGCAGGCCCTTCAGCGCGGGAGCGCCGCCGGGTGTGGGCTGGCCGGGTTTGCCGTTCTCAGGATATTCGCCGAGCGTAATGTTCATCTCCTGAGTGTTGCCGTTACGGTATACCTGCAGGTGCGCAACGGAGCCGGGCGCCATCTCGGAGATGCGCAGGCTCAGATCGTCAGGACCGGTAACCGTAGTGCCGTTGAGTTTGAGGATAATGTCGCCGCGCTGCAGACCACCCTTGGCGGCCGGCCCGTTCGGCTTGGCGTCGCCCACCAGCGCGCCACCCCCCTGGCCCAGCCCGAAGGCCTTGGCCATGTCGGGACTGACGGCCTGGATGGTAATGCCCAGGTAGCCGCGAATCACCTTGCCGTGCTCCACAATCTGGTCCATCACGTAGTGGGCTTCGTTGATGGGAATGGCAAAGCCCACGCCCTCATTACCGCCGCCTCCGGAGAGGATTGCGGTGTTGATGCCGATAATGTTCCCGTGAATGTCGATCAGCGCGCCGCCGGAGTTGCCGGGATTAATGGCCGCGTCGGTCTGGATGAAGTCCTCATAGTGCTCGATGGCTCCGCCCAGCGCGCGGCCAGTAGCGCTGACGATGCCCATGGTGGCGGTTTCGCCGATGCCGAACGGGTCTCCGATGGCGAAAACCAGGTCGCCAACCTTGAGCTTGGAGGCGTCGCCAAGCGTGAGCGTGGGCAGGCCGGTGGCGTCGATTTTGAGCACAGCGACGTCGGTCTGCGGGATCGGTGCCGACCACCTTGGCTTTATATTCCTTGTGGTTCTGGGTAAAGACCTCCACGTCGTTGGCGCCCGCCACCACGTGGTTATTGGTCAGAATGTAGCCGTCGGGATTGACGATGACGCCGGAGCCGAGGCTGCTCTTCATGCTGCTCCTGCGGTGCCTGCTGTTGCGGCATCTGGCCGCCAAAGAACTGCCGGAAGAAGGGATCCATGAACGGGTTGGGCTGGGCCTGCTGCTTCACAACCTTGGTAGAGGAGACGTTGACCACCGCAGGCAAAGCGGGATCGATGATGGAAGCAAAGCCGTTCTTGAAGTCCCCCAGGTTGACGGGCGCCTGCGATGCGGGCGCTACGTCGACAGAAACCTGCGGTGCAGCGTGGACCGGGTAACCCGGCATGTGGATGACGCCTGCGCGGAGCAGACCTCCAAAAATGAGAATGATCGCGATGAGCACGAGGGTCCCGACCGGAAACCCTCTGCGCGGATGTGACATGGAATCTCTCCTCTCTCCATTGAAATGCTGAGCCCGGAAAAGCGATGCTGCCTGTCGGCCGCACCTTACGCAGAAAGGGTACGCAGGCCGGAAAGGTAGTGCAGAATGTCTTCTCGCGACAGGACGCCCACCACGCCTCCGGCATCGAGCACCGGCATCTGGTTGACGCCATCGCGCCCCATCTTCTCGAGCGCCGACCACAACACGGCATTGGGCTGGGTAGTCGTCAGCTTTTGAAACGGAACCATGATCTGGGCGGCGGTGGTGCTGTTCCATTCAGAGCGAGAGACCTCGCGGATGTTTGGCGAGCGTAACCAACCCCACGGCCGCGCTGTCGGCGGTGACAATGGCGAAGCGCGAGCCGGTGGGCGCAAGTCCGCGATCGATCAGTTCCTGCAGCGTGATCTGGGCGGGTACCTGAACGAAGTTGCGCTGCATGGCGTCGAGCACGCGATGGCCGCCCAGCGCGGTGCGGACGGTCTCCATTTGCATCTGGCTGCCGGCCGCGCTCTCCAGGAACCAGCCGATGATGGCAATCCAGATGCCGCCCCCGATGTCGCCTGTGAACGCCTGCCACACACCCCAGAAGATGAGGATGAAGCCGAAGAAGCGGCCGGCAATGCCAGCCGCAATGGTGGCCCGGTGGTAGTTGTGGGTCATGCGCCACACGATGGCCCGAAACACGCGCCCGCCGTCGAGCGGGAAACCTGGAACCAGGTTGAAGAGGGCAAGGATGAGGTTGAGCCAGGCCAGATAGCGGGCCAGGGCCAGCGCAGGGCCCTGGCTGAGAAACGGCTCTATCTCCCAGCAGATGGCGGCCAGCGCCAGGCTGGTGACGGGGCCGACGATGGCAATCCAGAACTCCTCGCCCGGCCCGGGCGGCTCGGCAGCAATCTGAGAAACACCACCGAAGAGAAACAGCGTGATACGCGGCACGTCGATTCCGTAATGCTGCGCGACCAGCGAATGGGCGAACTCGTGCATGAGCACACTGACAAAGAGCAGTAGCGCGGTAAGCAAGCCGATGAGCCAGTACTCGCCGCGAGACCAATCATGATATTCGGCCGGAAAATAACTGACCGCGAGCATCCACGTAAGGAGCCCAACAATCAGAAACCAGGAAAAATCCAGGTCAACGGAGATGCCGAAAATCCGGCCGATGGGGATGCCGTGCCGGGACATAGCTCACCCTCACTATGCCCTTAGATGTCGAGCTTTGCCGGCCGGTTAGATGGCCCCCGAAGGAAAGGTCGGGGGCAAGCCTGCTTTTGGGTGGTTGAACCGCATCCCAAGGAAATGAAGGATCAAGGATGCGGCGATGCCTATTGAACTGAGGGAAGAAAACAACGGAAAAATCCTGGATGTAGGACTGGTTGGAACCTTGGAGAAGGAAGATTATCCGCGCCTGATCCGCGAATTCCGGCGTCTGGTGGCTTTGCATGCAAAAATTCGCGTGTTGCTCGATATGAGCCGTTTCCAGGGATGGGACGCGGGCGCCCTGTGGGAAGAGATCAAATTTGACCTGCAGCATCTGAAGGAGATGGAGCGGCTGGCCGTGGTTGGCGAGAAGCGATGGCAGCACGCGATTGCCGGCTTTGCGGGGGCGGTATTCCCTGCTGCCACGCGCTACTTCGATGAGTCGGATGCTGCGCAGGCGCGGGCCTGGGTGGCGGGGCCTTAGAACTGGTTGCATCAATGGTGTTTTGAAAGGGCACGGGCTTTACAGGCTGCGGAAAAAAACTGTGCGATGAGTTTTGTAACAAGGGCACGGGTGCACAGGCTGCGGAAATACTCTGCGGACCATCGGATTTGAAAGGGCAAGGGCAAACAGAAGCGGCTTTGAAAGGGCACGACTTCAGTCGTGCCAATCAAGCCAGCAAAATTGATCGGCTTAAGCCGCTGAGGGATGCTTTTGTAACCGTTGACCCACACCCAATGCGATGAGTTTTGTAACAAGGGCACGGCTTCAGCCGGGCTACTTAAGTCTGCAAAACGAACGAGGGCTTTAGCCCCTGCTGCACCCTCCTTCGCACCATTTCCTGATGCGGCGAGTTTTTCCGCAGCCTCTGAAGCCGTGCCGCAGAAGGCCGATAAACAGCGGGCTTCAGCCCCTGAGGGATGTTCTCCGGCAGGCCGAATCCATTGATGCAACCCGTCCTGGAATGGCGCTGGTCTCCGCACGGGAGTTCCCAGCCGCAGGCCTCGGTGTTGGGGTGGTGAATGGCTTAGCGCGGGTCTCCCGGCCCGCATCCCAATCGTGAGCTTCGGCACAGGGCCGCCACGGGAGTTGCGTGTTCTAATCGAACCGTGGCCAGCCTTGAAAATTTCCGTTTGGTGGTTTTCCGAGAGGTGGCTGAAGAGCTTAGTTTTCGCAAGGCTGCGGAAGAGTTGTACCTGACCCAGCCGGCGGTGAGCCTGCAGATCAAGGCGCTTGAAGAGGACTTGGGCGTTCAGCTCTTCGACCGCACCGGGAAAGCGGTCGCCCTCACGGCAGCGGGGCGCATCCTGCTGGGATACGCAGAGCAGAGCGGCGAACTGCTGCTCGAGGCCGAGCGGGAGATTGCGTCGCTGGATGGAGCCCACGCCGGGAATTTGGCGCTGGGTGCTTCGACCACCATCGCGCAATACGTGTTGCCGCGCCTGCTCGGTGAATTTTGCAAGGCCCACCCGCGCGTGCATCCCACGCTGATCAGCGGTAACACAGAGAAAATAGTCGAAGCCATCGAGAAACAGAAAATTGCGCTGGGGTTTATCGAGGGCCCGGCGCAGAATCGCCACGTAAAGACCGAACCGTTCCTCAGGGACGAGCTGGTGCCGATTGCCTCTGCCGCGCATCCGTGGGCAGCGCGCGATTCGGTGCCTTGCTCGGAACTGGGCGCGGCGCCGCTGCTGATGCGGGAGCGCGGATCGGGATCGCGGCGGGTGGTAGAGATGGCGCTGGGGCGCCGCGGCTTAAAGCGCAGCTCACTGCGCATCGCCATGGAACTGGATTCGACCGAAGCCATTAAGTCCGCCGTGGAAGCGGGCCTGGGCATCGGCTTTGTTTCGCTAAGCGCCATTGCCAAAGACCTGCGCCTCAATCGCACCATCAGGACAATCCACATCGACGAGCTCAAGATCCAGCGCGATTTTCTGCTCGCTTACCCCGCCGGTCCCAAGCCGGGCGGCGCGGCCCACGAGTTCCGCAAATTCCTGTTCAAAGCCGGAAACAAGGAAACACAGAAACACAGGAGCAGCGGCGGCGCATCCCCCGCATGATTCCACAGCTTGATCAGGCCCCCGCGAGTGTAAGGATCAGCGAACGTGGTCTTCTTCCCTTGTCCCTTCTCCCTTCTCCCTTCTCCCTTCTCCCTTGTCCCTTCGTCCCTGTGTCCCCGCTCCTCATAAGAATCGCTAATAGGGCATGATTACTTCTGCTTGGACTGCGCGCTCCTTTTGACGAGACACTCCTTGTGTGTCTAAAAACCTGTTTTTCATAGGCTTGATCCTGGCCGCGAGCGGCTTCGTTTCCCCACCCCTTGCGCTGGCGTGCGGATTGATTTTCGGGCTCACTTTTAAGACCCATCCCTTCGAGAGCTCTGCCAAGCAGCTTTCCAAGCTGCTGCTACAGATTTCCGTGGTCGGCCTGGGTTTCGGCATGAACCTGCAGCAGATTATGCAAGTGGGCAAATCCGGCTTCGTTTACACCGCGTGCAGTATTACGTTTGCCATGCTGCTGGGCTGGCTCCTGGGCCGCCTGTTCAACGTGGAAAAGCGTATCTCGTTCCTCATCTGCGCCGGAACGGCAATCTGTGGCGGCAGCGCCATTGCGGCGGTCGCGCCCATCTCCGGCGCCGAGGAAGAAGAGATCGCGGTTTCACTCGGCACCGTCTTTGTGCTCAACTCCGTGGCCCTGCTTACGTTTCCCGCCATCGGCTATTTCCTGCACATGACGCAGACGCAGTTCGGATTGTGGTCGGCGCTGGCCATTCACGACACCAGCTCGGTGGTGGGCGCAACCGCCAAGTACGGCGCCCTGGCGCTGGCCGTCGGCACCACCGTCAAGCTGGCCCGCGCGCTGTGGATCGTGCCCATGTCCATTGGCACGGCGGTTACGCGCAAGAGCAAAGCGCGCATTCAGTGGCCGTGGTTCATCCTGTTCTTCTGCCTGGCGGCGGTAGCCAACAGCTATGTGCATTTCTTTGCGCCGGCCTATCCCACCCTCAAACACCTCGGCATTATCGGGCTCACGGCCACGCTCTACCTCATCGGAACCGGGCTCTCAGTGCAGACGCTGCGCAAGGTTGGAGTGCGGCCGCTGCTGCAGGGGGTTCTGCTCTGGATCGTGGTGGCCAGCTGCTCGCTGACACTGATTCGCGCGGGCTGGATCCATCTGTAGTGGCTGAACAGGCTGCGGAAAAACCTGTTGGGTGTGGGTGAACGGTTACAAAAGCATCCCTCAGCGGCTAAAGCCGATCAATTTTGCCGGCTCTATTGGCACGACTGAAGTCGTGCCCTTTCAAGACCGACGGTCCGCAGAATCTTTCCGCAGCATCTTAAGGCCGCCGCGTGCTGATCGGCGAGCCACTGTCGGGTGCGCGGGAAGCCGGCGACACGCGCAGCCATCAGCCCGCCAGAACTGCATGTTGCTTTCACAATGACGTGGAACCATGCAAAGCAGTCATTGCGCGCCACACCGTCCCGTATTTTTTCTTGTACTTCGCATCTTTTTCCAGGACGATCAATTGTTCTGCGGTTGAGCGCACGCTCTCGTCGCCAGTGAATTCGTAGATCTTCTTAAATACGCATTGAATGTCATAGCGGATCAACGTGCAGTTCTTCTCGGCAGTGCACTCCTTAAAACGGCGGGAGAGACCATCCACAATCGCGTTGCGCGGGCCATCCCCGACGACGGCAATCTTCCACAGTGATAGAAGAATATGGCGCGCTGTCACAAAGCGCTCATCCCGGGTCGCTGCGATCAGACGTTCGGCATCCTCCACGACGCGCTGTTCGGGGACGCTCTGGGCAAGGTTGCTCAGCAACTGGCCGGCGATCGAGCGTTGCCGGTTGTCACCTTCGGCGATCAGCCGAAGCAACTCGTCCCATACCTGGCTGGCCCACGCCACGCGTTCTGCAGTCATGGCTAGAAGCGCCTGGTATGCGTGGTCCTGGCGATCTTTGTCGTTGGAGGTGAGATCGTTCATGCTTTCGGCAACACACGCCACCAGCGCCTCTGTCATCGGCCATTTTCCTCGTTCGCTCTACGAGCTGGATCAGATTCCCGCATGGGAACTGCGCGGTGATGCGCCAGTCGCTGGTCTCGATTGATCGCAACAAGCGGCCCCTGAATTCTTTCGGTCCTGGGTAGGCTACCACGGCAGATCAGTCGCCCGATCAGCCTGTGCGCCGGACGAAATGGCATTGAGGCTGCACCAAAAGAAATGGGGACCCGGAATGGGTCCCCATAGTCCTAGCGCCTTTGTCTTGATTAGAACGTGTAGCGCAAGTTGAAGCGGAGCTGACGGCCAATCTGGAACAAGGACGGCTTGCCGTAGTTTCCGTTTTGAACAACGGCCTTCACTGCGCCGCTATTGCCGTTGATCCAGGTCTGCGGATTGTATCCGGACTCGAGCTCCTGGTAAATGGCCGCGCCATCGAAGAGGTTATACGGGCCGGGATGCAGAGAGGTGGCGTAGTTGAGTGAGTTCATGCCCGCCCAGTACGCGGTTACTGCGTGCTGGTTGAGCGCGTTGGTGGCCGTCGCTTCCAACGAGATGTTTTCGTGATCGCCGACTTTGATATCGTGCCTGGCGCTCATATCGGACTCGACGTACCACGGAGTGCGGCGGGCATATGGCATGCCGAGGGTAATTGCGCCCGTGCCCGGGTCGGTGGTCATGTTGGCCCACTGGCCGCGGCCGTAAATGTATGTGGCCTCGACTGGATCGGCATGCCCCGCATACGTCAGGTCAGTATAGGAGCTAACCGGAGAGCCCTGGTAGAAGTACTGGAACAGGCCAATGGTCGTGGCCTGGCTTCTCCACCACGGCAGGGTGTAGGTTGCCAGTCCCTTAAAGACGTTGGGGCGGTCAGTGGGCAGAGGACCGGAATTCGACTTGCCATTCGCGCCGAAGTAGTAGAACGGCTCGTCAAAAGCGCGAGTCGTATCCGGAGAATCGCGTCCGGTGGTGCCGCCGTCGCTCTGGTCGGTGGTGGTCAAGCCAGTGTAGTTACCCCACAGGCTGCTGTAGGTGTAGCTGACGTAACCGGACCAGTCCCGGGTTGGGGTCATGGTCATTCGCATTTCCATGCCATCGTAGTTGCGGATGGCCTTGGGCATGGCCGGGCAGCTGGGGCAGGTGCCGAAGTCTGCGGTGTCAAAGACCATACCTTGGACGCCAAAGGCCTGTCCGAGGGACCCGAGATAGTTGGCGTAACCGTCGATCGTGGAGTTGACGCCCTCGCCGGGATTGACGACGGCATACATCTCGAAGTTATTCACGTCCGACAAAGACGCGTCTTCGATCACGTGGTCCAGGCGGCGCCGGTCGTAGCGAGCTTCGAAAGCCCAGCGGGGTGTAACCTGGTAGTCCCAACCGGCGACGAACTCATGCTGGCGATAGGGCTTGACATTGGGCGCCACCGGTTCCCAGGGGCGGTAATTCGCATTCTCGACCAGCGAAACCTGGGTTGCCGCGTCGGTGAGCGATGGGGGCGTGACGCCATTCGAGAAGTTCGATCCGACTGTGGGGCCAGCTGACGGACAAGCGCGGCCATTCTTGAAGACGACACTCATATCGGCGTTGGTATATCCCGCTGGAGTGCCGTCCGGTCCCAGAGGATAGGTGCACTCGTCGTAACCCTGCGCGCCCCACGAGGTTTGGGCAAGCAGCAGCTTCATGACATCGGTCACAGCGTCATAGCTGCCGAAGAGCTTCATTTTGCCGTTGCCGGTCGGATCCCATGCTGCGCCAAGCCGCGGCTCGATCTTGTCGCTCCACGGGAAGTTGATGGAACTGACCTTGACGCCTCCGGGAGCCGGCAGGGTTTCCTTTTCAATGCGGAGGCCGAGATTGAGAGTCAGGCCCTTGCCTATGGTCCACGCGTCCTCAGCGTAGAGTGCGTGATTCCAGTCGCTGGCCGGGGTGGTGAGGATGGTAGCGAAATCCTCAACAGTCACAAAGCCGTACTGGCCGGTGCAGCCGCCCCATTGGGCGGTCAGCGCGTCGCAGTTTGCTCCGCCTGAGACAGTGGCCGCGGTATAGCTCTGCTCCGAGCCAACACTGAGACTCACAAAAGGCACATTGCCGTTCTGATCGATCACGTTACTCAGGTGGTTGAGCTGGTAGCCAAACTTGAAGTTGTGTGTACCCCACCAGCCGCCCTTGAAGATAGCGAAGTCCTGGTTGAACTGGTAGTGCTTGCTTGCGTTAAAGAGCGTGTAGCTGGAGTTGTAGGCGGCTGTCTGCGTTCCGCTTGCCTGTTGCAACCCAGCCGGGAGCACAAGGCCAGGGGTGTAATTACTTTGGGTAGGGTCACTGCAATTAGTTGGCTGGGTGTTTCCAGCGGTTAAATTCTGGCACGCGCCGACGCCGGCGGTACCCCAGTCCAGGTCAGAACCGCTGGTCGGCCAGCCGAAGTCGTGATAGTTGCTGAAAAAGTACCCGAAACGAGTGGTGGCAACGATCTTTGGAGTAATGGTAATATCGGCGCCGAAGTTAAAGAGTGAGTCTGGCGAAGACGACCCAATGCCGTGCGCGTAGCTATCCGGATCCTGCAGGACGGCTGTATTCAAATACCCGCTCTCGGACGCAATCGGATCCGCCGTGGGGAAATTCTGCCCGGTAACGCGGCCGAACTGGTAGAGCCAGGCGCCGAAAACACGAATCTTGTCGTTGATGGCCGCGTCCAGACGGGCGTATCCGTAATAGGTTTGGTTGTCTTTGGTGAAGTACTGATTGCCAAAAGCGGTGTAGGGAGAGCCCTGTTCCAAGGCCACCGGGCTGTCGTAGTTGAGGGTGCGGGCAGCGGAGTTATACCAGGGATTGAAGGACGCCGCGAACCACAGGCGATTCGCGAGGATGGGGCCTCCCACCAGAACGCCGGGCTCCACATTGCGAAAGTGCTCTTTCTGTGAGTCGTAGATTTGGCTGGCGGGGTCAATGGCAACGCCGCTCGCAGTGGTCGAGCCAAGCGAGGTCGGATCGTAACGCATGAACCCGTTCACCGGATTAGCGTCCGTTCCCGCGGACTCATAGCTGGCGAAGATCTCGCCGTGGAACTGGTTGCTGCCCTTCTTGAGGATGACATTGGCAACGCCGCCCAGGGCGCCGCCGTACTCGGCAGGAACGCCGGAGGTGGTCATCTGCACTTCCTGAATGAAATCGACTGGAACGTTGGCCTCGGAGTAGCCGCCGGAGACGTTCTCGGTGTCCTGGCCTTCGACAAGGTAGCTGCTCTCAGAGTCGGCAGCGCCGCCAATGGAAAAGCCATAGGCGAGACCATTGCCGCTGCTTCCAGGTACGGAGCCGCCGGAACCACCCGAACCCTGGCCATTAACGGACTGACCCGCCAAAGGCTCGTTGCGGGCCATGGGGGCATACTGAATGACCGACTGGAAGCTGGTTCCTGTAGGTGCGTTCTGCAGCGTCTGCAGAGAAACGTTGGTTTGTGTCTGAGTGGTCGTGGTATCAATCACCGGGCCCGACTCCGTCACTTCGACGGTGGTCGCGGCCGCACCAACCTGGAGGATAAGATCGACCGTTGGCAAATGTCCGGCTTCGATCACCAGGCCACCGCGCTTGAGGGTTCTGAAGCCCTCCGCCGAAACCGTCACCGCGTAGGCGCCGGGCGGCAGGTTAGCGAAGTGGTAGTAGCCGCTGGCGTCCGTGACGAGCTCTTTCATGCCAATCAAGGTTGTGCCGCTAAGGAGGATCCTGGCCTTGGGTACAAGTGCGCCCGTGGGATCCTTCACCGTGCCCTGCAGACTGCCCGTGCTCTCCTGGGCGTAGCTGGGACAGGGCTGCGTTGTGACCAGAAAGCCGAGCGCCAACACAGCGGCCAGCGCCCATGACATGCCTTGCAACCGGAAAAGTCGCATCGAATTTCCTCCAACTCATCGTTCAAACCGGAGTCCTTCTTATTGAGGTCTCGCAGTCCGGCTTAGTTCCTTCGCGAGCCGGCAACGGCTCGCGAAATTTCAGAAGAAGACTTACAGCACATACAAAACTGCAGTGCTGTCGCTACGTAACTGCTGAACCTGCCCTAGGAGGGTCCTGAACCGAAGTCCGCTCAGCACCGGGGACCGGATTGACGGCCGCACCGACACGGCTGCAAGGGGGAGAGCGTATCCTCCTTGCATGCAGTTGACGCTGGCGCACATCGGCACTACGGCCGGGGCCAAAGACCAATTAGGAACATTAACGAAAATTTATATGGATCGCTGCTCGGTGTATGTGAGCTGTGTCACGGAATCCTTCCGCACAGAACGGGCCTTCCTGGACTGGAAGGCGCGCCAGTCGCGACGAACGCCGCCCGTGGCCGTGCTGCTTGACAGCCGCGGACGCATGATGAGCTCAGAGGCCCTTGCCGCTTGGGTGGGCAGCCGCCGCGACCAGGGCGCGCAGCATGTGGTGTTTGCGATTGGGCCGGCAAGCGGCTGGAGCGATGAGGCGCGCCAACAGGCGCAGCTCCTGCTCTCGCTGGGACCCATGACCCTGGCCCACGCGCTGGCACGCCTGGTGCTGGCTGAGCAGATCTATCGGGCGTTTACAATTCTTGCGGGACATCCATACCACAGTGGACATTGAAGAACAGTTCGTAGTTCTTGGTTCGCGGCAACGGTGCGAAACCGGTAGCGGTGAGACCTGGAACCGTGAGACCTGGAAGCGTGAGACCTGGAGCCGTACACTGTGAACTACGAACTATGAACCCTGAACTGTCTTCACGGCGCGGACTTCTTCTGATCAATACCGGGCCCGGCAAGGGCAAAACAACCGCGGCGCTGGGTACGGCCCTGCGCGCCGTGGGCAATGGCATGAAAGTGCTGATGCTGCAGTTCCTGAAAGGCTCCTGGCACTACGGCGAGCTGGACGCGGCACAGGGGTTTGGCGGCAACTTCGTGCTCAAGCAGATGGGGCGCGGGTTTGTGAAAGTGGGCGGGGCCGAGACCGATCCCGAGGACATTCGTCTGGTGGAAGATGCGTGGAACGAGGCGCGCGCGGCGATTGAGTCGGGTGAGTGGGACATGGTGATCCTGGACGAAATCAACTATGCCATCGGTTACAAGATGCTGGACCCGGCGGTGGTAGCCGAGGCGCTGCGCAATCGGCCGGAGATGGTGCACGTGATTCTGACCGGGAGGAACGCGCACCCGCTGCTGGTGGAGATTGCCGATACCGTGACGGAGATGCGCGAGGTGAAACACGCCTATCAGAAAGGCATTCTTGCCCAGCGCGGCATTGAGTATTGAATTGAATGATTGAGCTGAGTTGTTTCGAGGAGCAGACATGGCGTCGAGCGCACATCATTCCTGGGCCGATATTCCGCCCGAGCAATTGAACCCGCTGGTTACGCGGCAGTACGTGGTGGGCAGCAACACCATGCTGGCCCGCATCGGCCTGAAACAGGGGGCCGTGGTTCCCGAGCACAGCCATTTTCACGAGCAGATCAGCCACGTCGTCGAGGGCGCGCTGCTGTTCCGGCTTGAGGGCAAGGAAGTGACGGTGCGCGCCGGAGAGATTATGTGCATTCCCCCGCACGTGCCGCACGCGGTGGTGGCGCTGGAGGATTCAGTAGCGCTGGACATCTTCAATCCTCCGCGGCAGGACTGGCTGAGCGGCGACGATGCGTATCTGCGCGGTGGGCCGACAAAGAAATAGCTGGGCTGGCGGGTGAACCTCGCTCGTCGAATTGCTAGGCACTCGAAGCTCGCCCATTTACAATGAGCTTCGGTATGTCCTGGTTCAAGCGCGAGAATGGCGATTTTCCCCCGGCGGCCCATCCTGCGGGCAACGGCTCCGATGCTGACAATGGCGCAGAGGCCTCCGAGCGCAATGTACGCACGGAGGGCTTGTGGATCAAGTGTGTCGGTTGCCGGCAGACGATCTGGAAAGCCGATCTCGAACAGAACCTGAGTGTCTGTCCCAAGTGCCAACACCACTTTAAGCTGAGCGCCCGGCGGCGCATCGAGTTGCTGCTGGAGCCCGGCTATGAGCTGGTGGACACCGGGTTGCGCTCTACCGACCCGCTGAACTTTACCGATGTGAAGCCCTACAAGCAGCGGCTGATTAAGGCGCGCGAACAGACCGGCCTGGACGATGCCATTCTGAACGCGGTGGGGCAGATGGGCCCGCACCAGGTAGTGCTGAGCGCGATGGAGTACGGGTTCATCGGCGGCTCAATGGGCGCGGTGGTGGGTGAGACCATTGCCCGGGCCGTAGATCGCGCGCGTATAGGACGGAAGCCGCTCATCGTGGTGGCCGCCTCCGGGGGGGCGCGCATGATGGAGGGCGTGGTGAGCCTCATGCAGATGGCCAAAATCTCCACGGCGCTGGCGCAGCTTGACGATGCCCGGGTGCCGTACATCTGCGTGCTTACCGATCCCACTACAGGTGGCGTGACCGCCAGCTTTGCCATGCTGGGCGACCTGAATATCGCCGAACCGGGCGCGCTGATCGGCTTTGCCGGACCGCGCGTGATCGAGCAGACCATACGCCAGAAACTGCCGGAAGGATTTCAGCGCTCCGAATTCCTGTTGGAAAAAGGATTTCTGGATGCGGTGGTCGAGCGCAAGGACCTGAAGCCATTCTTGATGCGCGCGCTGGATTTCATGAGGGCGTAAGCAAAACCGGCTGTCGTGGCCAATCCCCTAAATCAGATCGCCCGAACACTCCAGGTCTGGTTGCATCAATGCATTCGGCCTGCCTGAGAACATCCCTCAGCGGGCTTTACAGGCGGCGGAAAGACCCTGCGCGATGAGTTTTGTAACAAGGGCACGGCTTCAGCCGGGCCACCAAAGTCAGCAAAACGAACGAGGGCTTCAGCCCCTGCTGCACCCTCATTCGCTCAAATGCAGGGATTTTTTCCGCGACCTCTTCAGCCCTGAGGCATGTTCTCAGGCAGTCCTAATCCGTTTATGCAACCGGCTCTAGAACGAGATGGTGAACACCAGCCGCACCTGGCGATGTCCGGTCACCGTGGGAGCCTCATTGGCAAAGGTGTTGGTGCCGTTATTGCTCCACTGATCGGTGTTGATTCCATCCACAAGCGAGGTACTCGCGATGCCCGGCTCGCCGTGGTTGAAGATGTTGAAGAATTCGCCACGCAGGGAGAACACGGCACTTTCGCGGAGGTGGAAGTCACGCGAGATGTTCATGTCCCACTGCTGAAATCCGGGAGTGTAAAGTGAGTTTCGGCCGACCGGATTGGCGGGATAGGTTCCGTAAGCCGGGATGATCCAGTGAACCTGGCTCGGCGTGACCGATTCGCAGGGGAGATAGGTGTACCAGAGGCTGGGTCCTGAGCAGAGGCCACCGTCGGATACGCCGTAATACCAGGAATCATCGAATGCGTAAGTATCAAGCGGCGCCTTGGGATTGCCTATCTCCGGCCGATCGTTGCTCACGCCGTCGCCATCCACATCGAGGAGATTGACCGCACTTCCGTCTTCCACATTTTCCGGGGTACCCGACTCGAACTGCGTGATCCCGGCTACTGACCAGTGGTTCACCACGTTGCCTGCCACCTTCATGGCGCCGTCAGTATGCCAAACCGGCGGTTGCCACACGTACGACAACACCAAACGCTGGCGATGGTCGTAAGAGGACGGCCCCCAGTCGGTGAGGCCACGGGGAGTGGGGTAGCGGCTGAACTGATAAGACGATTGGTTATTGAAGGTGAAGATCTCCGACACGTCGTCCATCATCTTCGAATAGGTATAAGCGGCGCGGAACAACAGGCTGCGGCTGAACTTGTGGTCGAATTGTGCCCATAGTCCTCCGTACTCGGAATCGCCTGAGTTGTCGCGCACCACAATCTCGCCGCGGCTCGGGATGACGCGATCTGCTGAGAACCAATCATTGACGAAGGGATTGAGGAATGTTTGACCGTAGAGGTGCTCGCCACGTTCGCCCACGTAACTCACGGTGAAGCTGCTGGCCCAGGGAAGCTCCTGCTCCATGTCCAGGTTCCAGTGCATGGTTCGGGGATCGAGCAGATGATCTTTGATGGGGAACGCCGCGTCGGTTGGCTGTGGGCTCTGGTTGAGATTGGCGAACTGCTCCATCCAGGCGGCGGTTCCGCGGTTGTTGTTGTCAGTGGCGTCACTATAGAGCTCGGGCGCAGCATTATTGGGAGCGGTTGCCTGAACATCGTCGAGGATGTTGGTGAAGACCACGTCATAAAAGACGCCGAAGCCGGAGCGGATTACGGTCTTATGGCCGGCAAACAGATTGGGGCTATAGGCGACGCCGAGACGCGGTCCCCACTCGCTGCCATCGGCCTGTTGCTTGGTATTGCATGTGACGCCAGGCGATGGGTAGCAAGCAATGTCTGACTCGTCAATTCCTGGATAGGGGGTTCCCGGAGCGTTGAAGGGCGCGCCGTTGTACTCATAGCGGAAGCCGACGTCGATGCTGAGCGGCGCGACAGGCCGGTAGGTGTCCGCGACAAAGTAATTTTGCGAATAAAGGCTGGGCCGGGTGTCGGGATTGCCGAAGTTCTGGGCAACTGTATCGGTGCCGGGTCCGCCGAAATCGTCAATCAGGTTCGCCAGCCCGGTATAAGCAAAGGTGCCGCCGCCGGGATACGGGGTTCCCGCTGCGTCGTTGCTGTAATAGATGGTGCCGTAATAGTTGAATGGAATCTCATCGCGGACGCGGACATTGGACACGTCGGCGCCGATCTTCCAGAAGTGCTTGCCGCGGGTCCAGCTCAGCGTGTCCTGAAACTGGTAGGTATCGTGGAAGCGGCCCTGGGGCACGTTATTGGGAATGCCATAGCCGGTCAGGTTGCTTACGCTGACGGCTGGCTGATTGTAGAGCGGGTTCGCCAAAGTGGTGCCGGGAAGGCCAAAGCCGAAGTCGATCCGGCCGTAGGAAAGACGCAGTTCATTGACGAGCACCGGACTGAAAACGTGGGTTTCTTCAATGCCGGCGTTGTAGGCAACACTGTTCTGATCGGCGTCGAAGCCAGGCAACTGGCTGGTGAAGCTGAAAGTGTCGTAGGGAATGAGGAACGACGTACGAATCAGGTGCAGCCGCAGGCTGTCTTTCTGGCTGATGATGTAATCGCTGGTCAGATCCAGTTCCGGCGAGTTATCGTCGGCGCCCATGTTGCGCTGCACCGTGCCCACCTGGACGGTTCCTCGATCGATTCCCGTAGTGGGGTCAGGGCCCAGCGCAATGGAAGGCTGCAGGTTGTTAGGGTTTAATGTGCCTACCAGGCCGCCCCATGCCGCCATGAGGTTGTTCAAGCGCGGATTGGATGGCAGCGCCTGGAGCGTCGCATAGCCCGCAGCAGTGGGAATGTCCAGCACCGCCAGGTTCGCCGTGGAGCGGTAGAAATCCCACTGATAGGAACCGAAGGCGAAGAGCTTATTGCGGATGATGGGACCACCGATGCGGAAACCGGGGAAATTCTCGCGATATTTGGTAACCTGTGTGACCTCGTTGAAATGATCCTGCTTGTCCACCGAATCCAGCGCGGAGTTATCGGTACGCTCGTAAACGGCGCCGTGGAACTGATTGCTGCCGCTCTTCAGAATCATGTTCGAGACCGAGCCGGCTCCGTGGCCGAATTCGGCGCCGTAGTTGTCCTCCAGGACTTTTACTTCGGCAACCGCCTGCAGGTTCTCCGGCTGCAGGCCTTGGCCGGTGATGCCCGCGTCGTTGTTGTCCTGGCCCTCAATGAGGAAGTTGTTGTCGCGCGGCCGGCTTCCGCCGACATCGAACACAACTCCGTTTTCCTCGTCCCCCTGGGTCACAGACGTAACGCCGGGAAGCGTGAGCGCCAGTTCGTAGGGGCTGAGAGAGCTGATGGGGAGATTGCTAATCTCCACTGCGCTCAGGGTTCCGGAAATTTCGGCATTGTCCGTATTGAGGTCTGTGTTGTCCGCCGTGACCTGGACCATCTGGGTGGCCTGCCCGACCTGCAGCACCATGTTTGCCGTGACGATGGTGGTGCCCGGAACAACCAACCCTTTGTTAGTCGTCGAACTGTATCCGCTCGCCAAAGCGGAGACATTGTAGGTGCCCGGCAAAACCGATCCGATACGGTAGGCGCCTTCCTGATTGGTTATGGCTTCGCGGGTCGCGCCGGTCTCCACTGAAGTGACCGTCACCTTGGCTCCAACAACACCGCCGCCGGTGGCGTCGGTGACGGCTCCAATGATGGTGCCGTTCGACGTTTGTGCGTATCCGGCCGCGGTATACACCAGGCCTGTCAGCAGCACAAACAGGAACAGACCGCGGGTGGCTTTGCGCATGAAAATTCTCCTGAAACTGGACAGTCGCTGAAAATGAATTTCTTAAGAAGCGTCCTCTTTTCTCGGCCAGTATTCCTAAAGACCCATGCGGGAAGCTGTCCGACTGAAAGGAGGAGGTCCGACCCAGTGATTGATACTAAAAGTCGAGTATGCGGGGGCCCTTCGAGCAGTGTAAAGCCCCCAAAGGTCGAACTTCTGCCGGCTCTATTGGCACAAAAGGTTCTAGGCCGCGTAAACAATGATATGCAAGCCGTTACAGCAACCGCCGGGAGCCGCGGCTGAGTGCTGATACTTTTAGGGCATTGACGACGAGGATCAGGATGGGACAACTCATCCCCCGCGGGAGAGTACGGCCGCCGTTTTCGGCGGTTTTTGACTTGCCCTCTGGGCGTTTCCGCAATCTTCACCAAGCCGTTAAGATGACAGGGAGCGCCTATGCCCAATGACTCCGCAATGACTCGGGACCAAGATCAGCGTTGCGTATCTCTGCTCTATCACCATGTAGGCCGGGCGAGCCCCGGAGCCTATCCTGACCTGACCATCTCGCCAAAGGAGTTTGAACGGCAGATTCGCTGGCTGGCGCGACGCGGCTATTCCGGGATTTGTCCCGCGCAGTGGCTGGGGTGGTACAAATCGGGCTGCACCCTTCCGCCCAAGCCCGTTCTCGTCACCTTTGACGACGCTTATGCCGATATTGCCGAGTTTGCATTACCGGTGTTGCGGCATTTTGGATTCGGGGCCTCGGTCTTTGCCCCGACCGCGCGCATCGGCCAAACCAGCGACTGGGAGAAGAGCCTGGGCTATCCTGCGCTTCCGCTCATGTCTGCTGAGCAGATTCGTGACTGGGCTGAACGGGGAATCGAGTTTGGCTCGCACACCCGCACCCACCCGAATCTGACGACGCTGACCCCTGACGTGCTTATCGAGGAGATCGTGACCAGCCGTGATGAACTGGCAGCGCTTCTCGAGCGGCCGGTCACGGCATTCGCCTACCCATTTGGCGCTTACAACAGCGCCGTGCATCGCGTGGTTCAGTCCAGCTTCGGTCTTGCCTTCACCGCCGAAAACGGATTCATTTGCAGGCAGGCGGATCCGCATTTATTACGGCGCATCGTGGTCAAGCCCAACCTGTCCATGCTGGAGTTTTCTCTGCTCGTCCGCCTGGGAGACCACTGGCGCAGCAAGCTGGCGTTGCGCACGCGCCTCAGGAGGGCTCTCGGCCTCGGTGCGCACTCAGGGTAACCCCCTACGACGAAGGCAGGTAGAGAAACAGCGTCGCGCCAGCCAATGAGCCGGGGGACATGGTTCGGGTAAAATCAGTGCACCTCACGCACTCAATGGTCCGGGGCTACCCTGCTGCAGAAGCGCCACGCGGATGCTGAGACGCAGTTAAGGAGAAGAACGTGAAGAAGCTTGTGCATCTGATTCCGCGCCCCCTGCGATCGTGGTTGAGGAGCCGGAAACAGGATGCCGAGCGCGGGCTGCTTGTCTTTGATCGCGTCACCAACTGGTCCGTGCTGCGGCGTACCACTCCCTACCGGTCCGATTTGGGCGGTCACCGCGGAAGCTACATCGACCGCTTCTACATCGAACGCTTTCTCGCCGCTCATCGCGAATGCATTCGCGGCGCGGTTGCCGAAATTCAAAGCGACCATTACACGCGCATGTTCGGTGGCTCCGGCGTTGAACGTTCTGAGATCATTGACGCCAACACCGCCAATGAGGCGCGCACACTCACGTTGGACCTTACGCAAACGGCTGCTGCTCCCGAGGCATGGTTTGATTGCATCGTCTGTACGCAGACGTTGTTGTTCATCCGCGATTATCCCGCCGCCATCCAAACCCTATTCCGAATGCTGAAGCCCGGCGGCGTGGTGCTGGTCACAGTGCCTGGAATCTGTCCGGCCATCCGCGGCCACCTCGTTGCCGGCGTTGGTGAGGACTGGTGGCGCTTCACGGCGCGTTCCGCGCAGTACGCCTTCGCCGGAATATTCGGAGCAGAAAATGTCTCTGTCCAATCCTACGGCAACGTGCTCACTGCCACCGCATTCCTCCACGGTCTCGTACAGGAAGAGCTGACCCAGGCAGAACTGGAGTTTCACGATCCTGATTACGAAGTGATTCTGGGCGTGCTTGCCACCAGGAAGGCGGAGCAATAAGGCGCCATGGAAGCGATACCCGGCTTAGTCTCCATCACCATTCCGTTTTTCAATGCCGAACGCTTTCTGCGCGAGACGATTGAGAGCGTCCTGGCCCAGGACTACCGGCAATGGGAGCTTCTTCTCGCTGACGACGGATCAACGGATAGCAGTTCTGCGATCGCACGCGACTTCGCGGCACGGTTTCCGGGCAGAGTGGTCTCTCTTGAGCATCCTGGTCGCCGCAATCTCGGTGTGAATGCAACGCGCAATTTAGGGGCCCGCAACAGCCGCGGGGAGTTTCTGGCTTTTCTTGATGCCGACGATATCTGGCTGCCTGAAAAGCTCGAGGCACATGTCAACGCCATGATGCAGAACCCTGAAGCCGGGTTCCTATTTGGCTACACCGAATACTGGTACGAATGGGACCCAGAAGGCAACAACCACAAGAAGAACGACATACCGCCTCTGGCTCCCGGAGGCAGAGTGTATCTTCCGCCGGTGCTGCTTGCTCAAAGCTATCCGCTGGGTCCTTACGGTGCGCCGTGCCCCTGCAGTTTTCTGCTGCGCCGCTGGGCGTTTGAGCGAGTTGGCGGGTTCGAAGAATGCTTCTCCCCGCTACCTACCAGATCTATGAAGACATTGCCTTACTTTCCAAACTGTATTTGCAGGTCCCGATTTACGTGAGCCAGGAGTGCCTAGACAGAAATCGCTGCAATCGATACTCCATGACGCGCCAGGCGGCGAACGCGCGCAAGGAGGACGCATCGCGGCGTTTCTACTTCCGCTGGCTCAAGAATTATCTGCAGCAGCAAGCCGTCAGAGACCCGGTGATCTGGCGTGCCGTTCGCAAAGAGTCGTGGTTTTATGCGATGCCGTTGCCAGTGGCAAAGTTTCTGCGCCGCGTGGTGAGAAAGTTATCGCGTTGGCGAAAGAAAAGGACGCGCGAGTAGACTGCTCCAGCCTCATCGCCGCGGACTGCCGGCCCATTGGTCATGAGCAGGAGCGTAATCCGCGCGCAAGCGGCGGGGATGCTCTAGCGCTGGTTGCATCAATGGTGTTTTGAAAGGGCACGGCTTTCAGCCGTGCCGTAGAAGGCCTATAAACAGCGGGCTTCCAGCCCCTGAGGGGCGTTCTCAGGCAGGCCGAACCAGTTACGCAACCAGTCCTACCGCCCGACCGAATTGTAGTTCTGCGCGTAAGTATCACGGGGCAGGCCGCGGCTGCGTAATCTCCTGGCAAGCGCGAACGCCTCGTCCTTGTTCATCACTCCGCCCACGGTCACCAGATAGGGCGCGTGACCGGTCGGCGCGAACACCGCTGGGCGCAGGTCCGGATGCGTTTTGGTGAGAGTCGCGGCCTTCTTCTGAGCCTGGTCCTGATGATTGTAGGTATAGGCAATCACGCGCCACGCGGTGCGCGCCTGCGCTCCCCCTGCCTGCGCTCCTCCTGGTTGAGCTCCTCGAACTCGAGACCGTGCTGCCCGCGGTCCGGGTTGAGCCGGTGCTGACCCGGAACGGTCGACTCCCGGCGTTGGCGTGGAGGACACAGCCGGCGCCGCGTGACGATCTTCGTGCGCAACCAGCCACCCGGCCATGAGAGACAGGATGACGACCATGGCGGCCACGCCCGCCCATTTCATACCCTGGTCCGACCTCAATGAAAACCTGCGCCTGGGAGTTTCTCCCAGCAGCACCTGCCGCATTCTGTTGCGCACCAGGTTGTCATCGCCCCACCGCTTGGTCTCGGTGGGCTTCGATGATGGAAGCGGCCCGGGAGCGGGCGACGGCGCGGGAGGAGCGGTAGAGGCCGGTTTGGCAACGCTCGCCTCAGACGCACTCGCAGTTTTCTCGGAGCTGGGAATCTTGGGCGAGCTTGTCGCAGACGCCGTCTTTTTCGGCGCAGGAGCTGAGGTTGTTCGCGACCCAATGCCCACCGCTGCCCGAATCTCCGCCAGCCCCCACGCCCCGCTCAGCCCGTTGCGCACAACCTTGTCAAAAGGAGCCGGAAGTCCGGCTGTTCGTTCCGGATCGATGGTTTGTGTGAGCGCCTGCAAAATCACCACGGCCAAATCGCGCACATCGCGGCGCTTGCCGTCTAAACCCGCCTGGCCCTCCGGAGCCTCACGGATGCAATCGCTGCGCAGTTTCACCGTTTCGCCAACCGCGAAGACACTCTGCGCCACCACATGCTCGTGGACGAAGCCGTGGGTGTGCAGCATCTCCAGCGCCGCCACCAGGCTGGCGGCAAGCTGCGCTGTATCTTTCATGCTCAAGCGGTCCTGAGCCAGAACCTCGGCAAGATTGGCATCGGCCTTCTCAAACAGCGCGTAAACCCCCGGGGCGCCGTCCAGTTCGATTTGCCCAAAGCGTTCGAGCTTGAGGAAATTGGGGTGGCATAACGCTTCAACACAGCGCCAGCGCGCGATAATTTCGTCTTCATCGAAATGGCATTCGATGAGGCGCAGCAATGCCGGATCGCCTTTGCCGTTGGAGGTGGAGAAAAAAGCGCTGCGACCTTCAGGCAGCAAAAGTCTTTTCAGCGGGAAGACGCCATCGATGGTTTCGCCTTCATATTCAGTCCAAAGTCGCATAAATCTACCTGCTCACGGATCGGGGGCCAAGGGGAATGCCGGTAAGGCAAATCGAACAGACTTGCACAGCACAGAGCAGTGCGGAACGCGCGTGCTAACAGCGCGAACCTGGGTTTCCAGTCTCATTATTGCAAATCGTGAGGATGCGCTGAATACAACAGGGTTACTAACTGCATCCCCGGAGGCGATTCAAGCACGGAACGATAGCGGCTTCATTTGTTCAGTGCCACGCACAGTCTATTTTGGAGCGGGCTGAAGGGCTGCGGCCGCGCTTTCAATGCCCTCGACCGATCCGCCGTCGAGTACATAGAGGGACGGATCGTTAGCGCGGCGGGCCAGGCACTCGCTGGCAGATTTTCCCTTCCCTGCTTTTGCGAGCCCTACTTTTGCGATCTCCACTCTTTCCACGCGCTTTCCGCCGTTCGAAGTCACGGTGGCGACCATCACGGGCGTGGTGAATCCGGAGGTCGCGAATCGGGTCGCGGCCAAATCACGGAAGCCGGAGAGGAGCGATTCTACGCTGTCAGCATCCATCTTCCTGCCGTTGCGCCACCAGCCCTGCGCGTTGTGAACCATGTCGATGGATAACGCTTTGGGCCCGGCAATCTGCACATGGATGGCGTCCGGCTCGCTGTTGGCAAAGTCGAAAACCTGCTTGTTGCGGAAGTCGTCGGCGGATTTCGCCAGCGAGTCGCCGAGCGAGGGATCTGCCTGGTAGATACCCGGGACTACGCTCGACTTCACGTAATCGCTGGTGTTGCCTTTGCGCACTTCCAGGGTCTCGGTACCCGAAGCCCCGCTAACCTTCACGGTGGCGACAGGCGTGGCCATCGCAAAGTCGGCCGCGGCTTCTTTTTCAGACGGCTGTGCGGATTGCATCTGGGCATCGGCGAGGGCTGAGGCCAGACCATCGGCGGCCATCGAATCGGTGCGATAGGGCGCGGGTTTCTGCAACGCCCACCCGCCGGCGGTGCGGTCCAGAGCAATCGTGGAACCGTTTCGAACCAACTCGATGCGATTCATCTGGTCGGTGTTCAGGGTGATGAGGCGCTTGTCGCGCAGATCGTTGGCCGTCTTGCCGAAGGTGCTCTTGGCACTCGAAGAAGTGGTGAAGATGCGGGCATCGCCGGCCACCATCGCGTAAGACGCGCTGCCCACGGGGGTGTCGTCGCCCACGAGCAGACGCTGATCGGGACCGCCTTTATGGGTGAGATCGATCTCGACCGCGGGAGAATCGAGACCGTATTGGCTCAGACCGGATGAGCCGAGATTCGCCGCGCTGTTCGTTACCACTTCCTGCGCGGTGAGCGGGGAGAGCGAGGAAAGGAAAAGCGAGACCTGCTCCGGATCGGCGCGCATCGGCCTGGGAGCTGTGATCTGCCAGGCCTGGTTCGCGTCGCGGGCGAGCGAAACCGGCGGGGCGCCTTTGGTCTTGATGGTGAAGGCGCTGATGTTGGCCGGGTTGATGTTGAGGATGGTGGGGCTTACGGTTGCCGATGAAGCGGGATACGCAGTTTTCGGATGGCGATTCGACCAGTAGAGAACGCCGGCAAGCGCGGCGAGAACGACGCAGGCGATCGAAAGAGTAATGAGTTTGTTGCTCTTCATAGGGCGCGATCCTTTGCGGGCCGCAATGGTATCCAACCTACCGCCTCCGCCACCAGACCAGCGTGCCCAGCCCCATCATCAGCAGGGGCAGGCCGAAAACACTAACGATGCGCACCACAGCCATCTGCGCACCCGTCATGGTCATGTGCTGATCTTCCGGCGTCTTGGGATGGATCGAGATCAGATCCTCATCCGATGCCAGCCAGTTGATCGCGTTCAAGGCAAAATCGCTGTTGCCGTTGAAACTGAGAAAGCTGTTCGTAATCCAGGTTGCGCCGCCGACTACCACAAAGCGGCCGGGCGCGCCGGAGTTGCCCAGCCCGAAGGTGCCTGCAGCGGCCAGCGTAAGCGGACCTTTCTTGTTCTTCGGATCGTCGACGCGCAACTCCCCACCGCCCAGGTTGGTAGCGGCTTCACTGCTGGCGGACGAGGTAAACAGCTTGTCCACGCTGGCCTTGCCTGTGGACTGAATGGCAAGCGACTGTACGATCGGGAATCCGGTGGCCGTGCCTTTCAGGTCGCTGACGATGGGCTGCGACTCGTAGTGCGTTACTACCGCAACCTCAGGTCCAACGCCGATGAGCTGACCAATAGGACTTTGATCGAGCACCAGGTCCTTGTCCGGGGTGACTCCCCAGGCGGTGAGCACCGCATCCAGTCCGTCATTGGCGGCAATGGCCGAGGAGCGGCCCTGGAGGGGCGGATCGAGCAGGAACATCGCGCGCCCCCCGCTCTCCACGTATTTCTGGATGGCTGCCACCTCGGGTTGGTCGTAATCGTGTGTAGGCCCGGCAACCACCAGCACCGTGCAGGCCGACGGAACCTCGGGTTTGCTGATCAGGTCTACGCTCTGCGTTTCGTAGCTCTCTTTGCCCAGATCGGTTTTAAAGTCGGAAAGCCCGTAGCGGCCGCTGTCATCGGTCTGGTGTTCGCCGCTGCCGCTCACAAAGCACACCGTGCGCGTGCTGGTCTTGATGTCGCGAATGAAGGCGCCGGTAATGCCCTCTTCGGTCATGGCGCTGGCCGGCTCCTTCTTGTCGCCGATCTGGACGATGGCGGTGCCCAGGTTCTGCACGCCGTCGGCGCGCGCCAGTTGCGGGTCCTTGTCCGGGTCGACGTACTGAATCTTCACCTTGGGAGAAAGATCGGCGTACTCGCCAAGCAGGTCGCGAGCATGGCCGAAATGCGTGCTCTGGTCGAAGTAGACAATGGTTGCGCCCTGCTTCAGACCCTTCACAATCTTGGCCGTCTGCGGCGAGAGGCTGTAGCGCTTGTTGGGGGTTGCATCCCAACTCTTGTCATAACGGTTGGCCAGTACATTCACCACCACGGCGGCGGTAATCACCACCAGCGTGTACAACACCGCATAGGCGGCGTAACGAGTCTGTCTGGCCCCAACGCGAGTTCTGATCCAATCGCCTGCCACTTATGACCTCCAGCGCAGCGATTCCATGGAGCGCGCGGTGAAAAAGAGCCCCAGAAAAATCACGGTGAGATAGTAGACGGCATCCTTCGACTCAACCACGCCTTTGGCGAATGAGGCTTCGTGCGTAACCATCGAAAGGTAGGAGAGCACCGTTGCCCAGGTGGCCGAATTGAATCCGCTGACCCAGGCGAAGACCCATAGCAGCAGGCACAGCGCGAAGGTGGCGGCGCCCGCGATGATCTGGTTGCGCGTAAGCGTGGAGATGAAGGTGCCCAGCGCCAGCAATCCTCCGGCCTGCAGCAGGAGGCCGAGATAGCCCACGGCCAGCGGCTTCAAGTCCGGATGGCCGTACACGAACAGGAAGATAAAGTCGATGGCGGTGAACGCCAGCAGGCACGCGTAAAGACCCAGCGCCGCAAGCCACTTGCCCAGGATGATCTCAAGATCGCGCACCGGCGAGGTGGCCAGCAGTTCGATGGTTCCGGTGCGCTTTTCTTCGGCAAACAGGCGCATGGTGATGAGCGGGATAAAGAACAGCCCCAGCACGCTCACGTTGCCCAGCAGCGGCCGGATGATCTGCTCGTTGATGTCCATGGGATAGGACTGGCCGCTCATCTGCATCTCCATGCCGGCAGTCACAAAGTATTCCATGGCCGTCCAGAACATGAAGCCGAAGACCAGCGCGAAGAACGTGAGCAGAACGTAAGCAACAGGAGAGGAGAAGTAACTTTTCATCTCCTTGGCAAAGATTATCCAGATGGTTTTCATGCGTGCGGTTCCTCCGCATCGGAAATTGCCGCCTCCTTCGCGGCTTCGCCGGGTGGATCTGCAGGCTGCGCGGTTTCAGGCTCGGTAGCGCCATCGTCCGCCGCAGCCGATTCGCTGCCCGTGAGGCGCAGGAAGATTTCCTCCAGGCTCATGGCCGCGGGCCGCATCTCGTTCAGATCCCATCCGCCTGCGATCACGGCGCGCGCCAGGTCGCCGCGGCGCAGTTCGCCTTTGCGGCTTTCGGTCTCGAAGATGGCGCTGGTGGCACGGACTTCTTTCACAACTACATTGCCTACGCCTGGGACTTGCGCCAGCTTCTGCTGCACTGCGCTCACATCCAAAAGTTCGCCGCCCGCAGCACCGGCTTCAAGCAGCATGGTCTCGGCTCCGCGCGCCCTGCCTTCAAGATTCGCGACAGAGTCCGTTGCCACCAGCCGGCCCTTGTTGATGATGATGACCTGCTGGCAGGTCTGCTCCACTTCCGGCAAAATATGCGTGCTGAGCAGGATGGTGTGCTCGCCGGCCAGGTCGCGGATGAGTTCGCGCGTCTCGTTGATCTGCTTGGGATCGAGGCCGGCCGTGGGCTCGTCGAGGATGAGCACGTCGGGATTGT
Source organism: uncultured Acidobacteriaceae bacterium (assembly GCA_963725975.1). GTDB lineage: Bacteria > Acidobacteriota > Terriglobia > Terriglobales > Acidobacteriaceae > Telmatobacter. The sequence continues at coordinate 710,175 of CAVSBA010000008.1, forward strand.
GCACGATGGCCTGCGCCAGTCCAACGCGCTGCCTGTATCCCTTGGAAAGCTTGCCCAGCAGCTTGTTTTTGACATCGGCCACGTTGCAGCGTCCCATCACATAATTGACGCGCCGGTCGAGTTCCTCGCCCGACAGGCCTTTGAGCCGGCCCACAAAGCGCAGATACTCGTGGGTTTCCATGTCGGGATAGAGGGGCGGCGTTTCCGGCAGATAGCCGATGCGGCGGCGCACCTCAAGCGACTGCTCCAGCACATCAAAACCTGCGACGCTTGCCGTACCCGAGGAGGGCGGCAAAAAGCACGTGAGCATGCGCATGGTTGTGGTTTTTCCGGCGCCGTTGGGGCCAAGGAAACCGACGATCTGACCTTTGTCCACGGAGAAGGAAATCTGATTGACTGCGACGGTTTTTGCGTACCGGCGGGTAAGGTCTTTGACAGTAATCATCTCGGTCCGATGGTTTAAACACCCGAGTGGTTTGACTGCCGGATCGGGAAGTCGTCACCACGAAACGGCTTGCAGGTGCAACACGGGGCGTCCGCCGAACGTGACACGGTCCCAGCAGATAAAATCGCAGACTGGGCAGGTGTGTTGCAATGGGTTCCTCGACTTCCCCAGGAGAGCGGTGCAATCCATGAAGATCACGAGAAGAAGTCTGGCCAAGGGTTTGGCCGCGACAGGAACAGCGGCAGGGCTCTCAGGATTGCTGCGCGCCGAGGTGCAGACCGGGCCAACTGGCGCGAGGCCGACCACGCATTCGTGGACGGAAGTTTACCCCGGCGTATGGCGCGCGACGGTTGGGACTCCGGAGCGATACACACCTGTTTCAAGCCGCCTGATGCCGCCGCAAACCGAGGCATTCGCCAGGCTGCCGCACGTAACCACTGCGCCGTCGCCGGCCATTACCGGCATGCGCAACCCCCGCGGATGCACGATTGAGTTGCCGCTGCGGCCCGGAGAGCAGGTCTATGGGCTGGGGCTGCAATTTCTCTCCTTGAACCAGCGCGGCAAAAAGAAAATGGTTCGAGTCAATGCCGATCCCAAGGTCGATACGGGTGATTCGCATGCGCCGGTGCCGTTCTACGTAACGACGGAAGGCATCGGCGTGCTGATCGACACTGCGCGCTACGCCACGTTCTATTTTGGCGATGCACGGCCCAAGCCCAGGCATGCGATCAGCTCGGTCGCCGCAGCCAGTCCCGATCCCAACTACTCGTCCAACCTGGAGAACGATGAGGCAGGCACAATCACGGTGGATGTGCCCACCGCCGGTGGCGTGGATATCTACTTGTTTGCAGGGCCGGACATGCTGAATGCCGTCAAGCGTTACAACGTCTTCTCCGGCGGCGGCGTTCTTCCCCCCGAGTGGGGCCTGGGTTTCTGGTACCGGTACGACGCGCGCGCCACGCAAGAAACAGCGTTGGCGATGGCGCAGGAATTTCGAGATTCCAGGATTCCCTGTGACGTGATCGGTCTCGAGCCCGGCTGGCAATCGCACGCCTATTCCTGCACCTTCGCGTGGGACAAGAATCGCTATCCCGAACCGCAGGGATTTTTACGCGCGGCTGCGGCGATGAATTACAAAGTCAACCTGTGGGAGCACGCCTTCACGCATCCGGCGTCGCCGTTGTTTCCGGCCATCGAGCCTCACGCCGGCGATTACGGCGTATGGGGCGGGCTGGTTCCGGACTTTGCAGGCGAACCCGCCCGCGCGGCCTTTGGCGAGTATCACGGCAAGACCTTCGTCGACGCGGGCGTGAGCGGATTCAAGCTCGACGAGTGCGACAACTCCGATCTCACAGGCGGCTGGTCGTTCCCGGAGTGCAGCGCGTTTCCCTCCGGCATTGACGGCGAGCAGATGCATTCGGTCTTCGGCCTCCGCTACCAGATGGCAATCTGGAACCAATATCGCAAGCGGCATCAGCCGACCTACAACCTGGTGCGCTCCAGCGGCGCGCTGGCCGCGCCCTATCCTTTCGTGCTCTACAGCGATTTGTACGACCACCGTGAATTCATTCGCGCGCTGGTCAATTCGGGTTTCGCAGGCCTGCTCTGGTGCCCTGAAGTACGCGACGCGGTGAGCGAAGAGGATTTGATCCGCCGCCTGCAGAGCGTGATGTTTTCGCCCTTGGCCATGGTGAACGGGTGGTACATCAAGAATCCGCCATGGAAGCAGCTCAACCGCGACCTGAACAACGCCGGCCAATTATTGGACGGCTGGCAAAAACTGGAAGCGCGCTGCCGCGAGATTATCGGCTGGCGCATGAGCATGGTTCCTTACCTGACCGCGGCCTTACAGCGCTACGCCGAAGATGGCACGCCGCCCTTCCGCGCGCTGGTGCTCGATGCTCCACAGGAAAAGCCATTGCAGAGTGTGGACGATCAGTACATGGTGGGCGACCGCATGATGGTGGCTCCGCAGTTTGCCGGTGAGCCAGTCCGCAGCGTGGTTTTGCCGGAGGGCGCATGGCACGACTTCTGGACCGGCGAAGCTGTAAGGGGCGGAACGACGCTGCAGGTGGCCTCGTCGAACCAGAAGATTCCGGTGTACGTGAAGAGCGGCAGCATCGTGCCCTGGGCGGATGTGGGACTGCACGCAGGAGCGCCGGAGACGCGGCGGATTTCAACCCGCGTGTATGGCGATGGATCGATTCCGTTCACCATGGCAACGGATGCGGGAACGCTGCGGCTGACGTGGAGCAATGGAAAAGGCCGCGTGGAAGACGTTGCCGGTTACAACGTGTACGAGTGGAAGACGATGGGCTCGTGAGCTATTTCTTGGCACGGTCGGGGAGCTGGTTCCAGATCTGCGGATCTTCGACGCCCAGCACCCAGGAGCAAAATCCTTCCAGGCCGCGCTCCTGCGTGAGCCGGTAGCGTTCGCCAAAGGTGCGCGCGTCGGTATAGAAGATCCATTCGCGCATCTGGTCGCGATAGAAGTAGAAGAACTCGGTCTTGTCGCCCTCGTCCCAGGTGGGTTTGCCGCCGTAGGCTGCGGCCAGTTGCAGCGCGTCCGGCGTGCTGATGTAGTCGGCGGCGGGATGCGGGGTTGCGATGCCGGTGGTGGGATTGATGTCGGGCGCAGCCGTGTACCAGTGATAGCCGTAGAGCGGAATACCGAGAGACAGTTTTTCCTTGGGTACGCTCTGGAGCGCGTAATCGAGATTTTCTACCGTCCACTGCCAGCCGGCGACCGGCCCAGGCATGGTCCAGCGGGTGTGCTGGTCGTAGGTCATCAGGCAGATAAGGTCAACGGATTTTGCCAGCGCCGCGAGATCGTAGGCGCCTCGCCAATCCGTATAAATCCATTTTGAAAAACCGCCCTCGCCGGGATAGCCGGGCGCGTTGGGCACGGTGGCGATGCTCAGCTTCAGGCCCGCCTGGTGCAGCGCCGCGGCGGAACGCGCTACCACCGCGCTCAATCCGTCGCGATCGAGGTAGCTCACGTTTTCGAAGTCGAATTGGAACCCACTATAACCGTGCAGTTTTGCCTCGCGCAGCATCGCGTCGTTCATGCGCTGCTGGGCCTCCACGCTGCCCGCGAGCTGATGAAACTTTTTCAGGTTGAAGAGGGCGACGAGGGGCATCACCGGCAGGTCTTGCTTCTGCGCTTCCTCTAGCACGGTGGGATTCGGGCCGCCGGTGAGCAGGCCGTCTTCATCCACGTTGTACCAGGTGGGCACCAGCAGATCGATCTTGGCGGAGTGCGCCAGAAACGAGCGGATCGACTGCGGATCGTTGGTCACGTAAAACAGTGCGACCGGCGCAGCGCGCAAGGCCGGCCCGCACACGAGCAGAAATGCCAAAGCAATTGAAAGGCGCCGCATGGTCACCGCCGTCGTAGAAATTCCCTTCCACTCAAAGCATAAGCCCGGAAGCTTCCCGTCAACGGCAAATGCTTCAAACACCGACCGGGAATGGCTTGGGGCTGGACTCTTCAGCCGCTTCGGCGCCGCCGCTGCGCCAGCGTTCAAAGCGGCCTTGCAACAGGCTCATCAAACCCGTGTACCAGTAGCCGACCACGAACAGGATCAGGAACGGCGCGGTGAAGTAGTTGTGGTTGGAGAAGGTGTAGAGAATGGCGGCAAAGAAATAGCAGCCGAGCAGGATCTCGATCCACGGCGCCAGCTTGAGGCGCTTGCGATACTTGGCGGCCTGCGACTTTTCGCCCTTCTGCGCCACGCGATATTTGGGGGTGCGCACAAACGCGCTCTTGATGCCGAAGAGCGCCTCCATCACCGCCTTGGTGTTGGTGACCGTGAGGCCGATGCCCAGCGCCATCAGGAATGGCAGATAGTAGAAGGTCTTCTTCCACGTCTTCGGATACAGCTCGCGCTGGCTCATCAGGTAGAACACCGCGATTGAAAATGTTGAAGCCGTGAACAGCGGCACGTCGATGAGCAGCATTTGAAACCAGCCCTGGTAGAAGCGGCAGATCATGGCCGGAATCAGCAGCGCCGACATGATCACCATCAGCGGATAGCTCATGTTGGCGGTGAGGTGATAAACAGATTCGATCTTGTTGCGCCGCGATGGTATTGGAGCGGAATACCATGGGCAGCACTTTGATGCTGGTCTGGATGAGTCCCTTGGCCCAGCGCGCCTGCTGGGTCTTGAAGGCCGTCATTTCAATGGGCAGCTCGGAGGGACATTCGACTTCGGGCAGATACTTGAAGCGCCAACCGGCCATCTGCGAGCGATAGCTCAGATCGGTATCCTCGGTGAGCGTGTCGTGCTGCCATCCGCCGCCATCGACGATGGCCTGGCGGCGCCACATGCCGGCCGTGCCGTTGAAATTGAAGTACTCGCCGGTGCGCACGCGCGCGCCATGCTCAAGCACGAAGTGACCGTCCAGCAGGATGGCCTCGATCTGCGTCAACATGCTGTAGTCGCGATTGAGGTGCGTCCAGCGCGTCTGCACCATGCCCACCTCCGGCTCGGCAAAGTGGTGAATCACCTTCATGAGCCAGTCGGACGGTGGAACAAAATCGGCGTCGAAGATGGCGACAAACTCGCCGTCAGTTACTTTGAGACCCGCATCGAGCGCCCCGGCCTTATAGCCGTGCCGGTTGGTGCGATGGATGTAGACAATGGGATGGCCGAGCGCTGCGTAGCGGGCCACAATGCCCGCGGCCACTTCGGTCGTCTCATCGGTCGAATCGTCGAGCACCTGGATTTCAAGCTTTTCACGCGGGTACTCGATGGCGCACACCGCATCCACCAGCCGGTCAATGACAAACTGCTCGTTGAAGATGGGCAGTTGGATGGTCACGTTGGGCAGTTCGTCAAAGTGCCGGGGCGGATTGGGGTCGTAGTTCTTGCGGAATTTAAAGTAGTGGTAGCACAACGTGTAGCGATGAATGCCGTAGAACGAGAGCAGGATCATGACCGCGAAATACGGCAGCAGCATGGAGGCGTCGAACCAGTTCCAGTGGTAGAGCCCTTTGAAGGTCTGATCGGCGAATTGCGCCTTCAGATAATGACGCAGACCATTGGAAGAGGCAAACGCCAGCAGCGCCGGCACCCCGATGCGGCCGAGGCGGTCAAAACGGATTGAAGCGCGGCGACCAGAAGCAAACCCTCCCAGGGACAAACAACACAATATAGGGAAATTGTACGCGATTTCGAATTTAGCGGCGGGTCTGCTTCCCGCCCGGATTTTTGGTTTCCCATCGTTGCGGCACAAAAAGCCACACAGGCGGCCCGCGGAAACGGTCGCGGCCAGCCTGGCGGGCTTCGGAAAAACCCTGTGCGATGAGTTTTGTAACAAGGGCACGGCTTCAGCCGGGCCACTAAAGTCTGCAAAACAAACGAGGGCTTTAGCCCCTGCTGCACCCTCTTTCGCACCGTTACCTGATGCGGGGAGGTTTTCCGCAGCCAGCCCATGCGTCTACTAGTCCGCCTCTGTCGACTCCGGCGCCGGCAAAATGTCGTTGGGGCGTGCTATCCATACGTAGATCGTGGGCAGCAGGAAAATGCTCATGGCCAGGTTAGCCATCAACCCGCCGACGATGACAATGGCGAAAGGCCGTTGCGAGTCCGAGCCGATGGCGTGGGAGAGTGCGGCTGGAAGCAGGCCGAGCGTGGCCACCAGCATGGTCATCATGATGGGGCGAAGCCTTACCACTGCGCCTTCCACCGCTGCCTCCTCTACCGACCTTCCCCGCGCCCGCAGTTGGTTGATGTACTCCAGCATGATGACGCCGCTCTGCACGGAGACGCCGAACAACGCCAGGAAACCCACCTCCGACGACACACTGAAGTTGGTGTGGGTGATGAGAAGCACGAGCAGCCCACCGATGCTCGCCATCGCCACCGTGGCCAGAATCAGCATGGCCCACTTCAGCGATTTGTACATGGCGTACAGGATGATGAAGATGAGCAGTACAGTGATGGGCACAATCACTTCCATGCGCTTCTGCGCGCGCTGCTCGCTCTGGTACTCGCCCTCCCATGCAATGTGATATCCGCGCGGAAGCTTGACCTGCGCGTCGACTCGACCGATGGCGTCGCGCACCGTTTCCTCCAGGGCGCGGCCGCGGACGCTATATTTGATGGCGATATAGCGCTGGTTGTTTTCGCGGTAGACCTCGGAGGCTTCGTCGGTCTCGCGCACATCGCAAAGCTGCGCCAGGGAAACACGCTCCCCGGACGGCGCCAGCAGGCGAATGTTCTCAATTGCCTCGCGCGTGTTGCGGTACTGGGGCAGGTAGCGCAGCGTCAGGTTATAGGCCTCTTCGCCGTGCAGCACCTGGGTCAGCGCCGTACCTCCTACAGCGGTCTGGATCGCGTCCTGTACGTCAGACACATTGATTCCCCAGCGTGCGGCCTTGGCGCGATCCACGGTGACGTCGAGATCGGGCTGCCCGGTTACCTGAAAGACGCCCATGTCGGTAATGCCCGGAACGCGGCTCATGGCCGTTTCCACCTGGCTCGCCAGCTCTTCGAGCGTTTGCAGGTCGCTGCCATAAACCTTGGTGGCCAGCTCGCCCTTCACGCCGCTCACCGCTTCCTCCATGTTGTCTTCAATCGGTTGCGAGAAGCCCCAGTCCACGCCTGGGAATTTTTGTTCGAGTTCCAGATTCATGGAAGCGATCAGGTTGTCTTTGTTCTGATGGAAAATGGGCCGCCACTCTTCTTTCGGCTTCAGGCCGACAAAATATTCCGTGTTGAAGAAGCCGGTATGGTCGGTTCCATCGTCAGGACGGCCGGTCTCGCTGGTGCACTCCGTGGTCTCAGGAAAGGAGCAAAGCAGCCGCCTGGCCTGGTTGGCAATGGCGATGCTTTGATCGGGACCAACGCTCTGCTCCAGAGTGCCGCGCACCCACATCGAACCCTCGTCAAGATGCGGCAGGAATTCCGAGCCGATGACTCCGCTGGTGGCCAAAAATACAGCCAGGATGAGCCCGCCCACCCCCACGCCAATCGTCAGACTGTGGTGATGAATCGCCCAGGTGACGCCGCGCCGGTAATGGTTGCGCAGGAAGTCCATCACCGGGTTCTCCCACTCCTTTGCGCCTTTTCTGAAGGCGAAACTGGCCAGAACCGGAGCGATGACAATGGAAAACAGTAACGCTCCAAGGAGCGCGAAGGCCACGGTCCAGGCCATGGGCTTGAAGAGCCGGCCTTCGACCGCCTGCAGGGTGAAGATCGGCAAATAGGCGGTGATGATGATGGCGATGGGGTAGAAGACCGCCCTCTGCACTTCGTGAGCGGCTTCGGTGATGCGCGCTTGCACGGCACGTCCGTTCTCTTCCTTGCGCGCCAGGTGACGGACGATGTTTTCGACCATGACCACCGCGCCTTCAACGACCATGCCGAAATCCAGCGCCCCGAGGGAGAGTAGATTGGCGGGAATACCCTTCAGGTCGAGGCATGTAGCCGCAAAAAGCAGCGAGAACGGAATGGTGAGCACCACGATGCACGCGCCCCGAACATTGCCCAGGAAAAGAAAGAGAATGATCGCGACCAGCACCATTCCTTCGGTCAGGTTGTGCAGAACCGTATGGGTGGTGAAGTGCAGCAGTTCGCTACGGTCGATGAAGGGAACAACCTTCACCCCCTTGGGCAATATCTGGTCGTTCAGTTGTTTGACCTTCTCGTGGATGCCTTGGAGCGTGGGCTGCGCATTTGCGCCCTTCTGCAAAGCGGCAATGCCGGAGACCACATCGTCATTGTCGACGAGTTCGCCTTGGTCATTGTGGAACGTGTCGCCGAACTGTCCCAGCCGGATCATGGGTCCCTGCACCACCACGCCCAGGTCCTTTACGCGGATGGGCGTGCCTCCCCTGGTGGTGATAACGGTGTTCTCAATGTCCTGAATGTTGCGGACCAGGCCCACCTCGCGCACGTTGATCTCCTGCGTGCCTTCCTGGATGAAGCTGCCGCCGCCATTGGCATTGTTGTTGGTGATCTGCTGCTCAACCTGCGCCAGGCTCAGGCCGTAGTCGACGAGCTTTTCGGGATCGAGGCGCACCTGGTACTCACGCGTGGGCCCGCCAAACGGATTGATGTCCACCACGCCGGGAACAGACTTCAGGTTCTTTTCCACCACCCACGTCTCGAGTGTCTTCAGGTTCATCACGTCGTAGGCGGGATTGGTGCTGCGCAGCGTGTAGAAATAAATCTGGCCCACCGGGCTCCAGTCGGTTCCCATTTGCGGAATCACGCCGGCCGGCAGGCTCACTTGCGAGAGGCGTTCCAGAACCCGCTCGCGGTTCTCAAAATCCGTGGTGTCTTCGCCAAAAACCATCTCTACGGTCGAGAGCCCGAAGATGGACCAGGAACGCACGTGGGCCACGCCGGGAATGCCGTTCATCACGGTTTCAATGGGGATGGTGACCTGCTGTTCAACCTGCTCGGCAGAGATGCCGGGCCACTGCGCAATCACGTCCACGTAATTGTTGGCCACGTCCGGATAGGCTTCCACGGGCAGGCGCTCGAACGAGATGATGCCCCATCCGAAAAGCAGAACGCCGATGGCCAGCACCAGAAGCCGGTTCTGAAGCGCGAAATCAACCAGCTTGCGAATCATTGCGCCTCCACCGTGGCCTGAAGCGCGAGCACGTCCTGCACCACCTGCTGACCGGGATCGATTCCGGACAAAATCTCCTGCCTGTTGCCGGGCAGCATGTCCCCGCCCTCGACTGCAACCCGCTTGAACTGCTTGCCGCCATTGGGCACAAAAACCCAGTCGCGGTCGTGCAGATGCAGAATGGCGCTGGCGGGAACCACGGCGTGAGGCACCGAGGTGCGGCCCAGCAGTGAAGCCGTGACAAACATGCCCAGGCGCAGCATCCTGCCGGGGTTGGGAACTTGAATGCGGACCTTGGCGGCGCGCAGCGTGGGATCGAGCACCGGACCGATGTCGCTCACGCGGCCGCTGAGCGGATGGTCAGGATAGGCGGCGACCTGGATCTTCGCCTCCTGGCCGAGATGCACTTTGGCCAGATCGTTTTCATAGACATCGCAGAGAATCCACACCTGGCTGAGGTCGGCGACGGTGAAGACGGTGGAAGAACCCGATAGCGTGACGCCGGCAGCAGCGGCGTTGGTCACGTTCTGCCCGATAATGACCCCGGAGATGGGTGCGTAGATGTTCTCAATATCGCTGGGGTGCGACTTGTCCACGCCCATGATCTTCAATTGCTCTGCGGCGGCGGTGAGATCGGCCTTCGCGTCGTTTTCCGCGTCTTCGGCCTGCTCCAGCATGGCCTGGGCGATGGCCCCGTGCTGGTAGAGATCTTTGGCGCGGATGTAGGCCTTGTTGTTCATCTGCTCGTCGTTCACGGCCTTCAGGTAGGCGTCAAACGCATTGGTCACGTCGCTGCTCTGCACGGTCAGCAGCAATTGGCCCTTGCGCACGTTGTCGTCAAGACGGGTCTTGATATCGACCACACGGCCGTTGGCGAGGGTAATGACCGGCACCTCACGCGAGATGTCGGGAAAGACCGCGCCGGTGACGCTCAGCGTGTCGGGCTTATGGATGCGGTCGGCAGCAACCAGGGGATACTGCTCGGGGTTCGCCACCGAGATGAGTCCCGCGTTGGTGGTCGGAATCACCTGCGCCTGCTGCACTTCACCGCTGGCGGGATTGAACTTTTTCCCGCACCCCGCGAACACCAGCGCAGCAACCAGGCAGCCGGCCATGCAGGACAAACGAGCAATCTTGAGGGAAATCTCGCCCTGGGATGTGTGGGTCATTGAATCACCTCTTGTCCGACGGCCAGATTCAACTGTCCGGCGGCCGTCAGATATGCGCCGATCAGTTGCACGTAAGCCAGCTGCACCTGGCGGTAATCGCTCTGCGCGTTGAGAAAGTCCATCAGCGAAGCGCCGCCGTGCTGGTAGGAGTAGGTCACGGTGTCACGCACATTGAGCGCCTCAGCGTTGTACTTGGCTTTGTAGGGCTTGAGCAGGTCAATGTTGCTCTGCACCTCGGCGTAAGCGGAGTCCACATCGCTGAACACCTGGGCGCGCGTGGCTTCGGCGGCCTGGCGGCTGCGGTCGATGTCGATCTGGGTGCGCTGCTTCTCGCCCTGGTTGCGGTCGAAGATGCGCAGAGGAATGTTCACGCTGCCGCCCAGCGTCTGCATGTCGATGGGATATGGGTTGTTGACTGCCGAGTTCCACGTGTACCACAGGCCAAATGTGGGATCGGTTGAGCCGTTGGCCACAGCCAGCTTATGGTTGGTTTGCGACTGCTCAATCGTCTGCAACGCAGCTTGCAGGTCGGGCCGGTTGGCCAGCGCAATCTGGCGGAAGCTGTCCAGCGGCGCAAGCGTGTCAGAGAATTCGAAGTTCCCGGTCACGTCGAACTGGTTCAACGGGGTGCGATCCTGGTTGAGCAACTGCAGGAGCTGAATCTTCGAGGTGCGCAGGTTCACAATTGCTGTCTGCAGCTCCGATTCGTAGTTGACGCGCAACAGCTCGATGCGCGCGAAGTCGACCGAAGCCATATCCCCGGCGTTAAGCCGGTCGCGGCTGATGGCAATAATGTGGTCGTAATACGCCAGATCGGCCTTGGCCATTTCCACCACAGTCTTGGCTTCCAGCGTGTTGACAAACGCGGCGCGCAGCGTGAACTCCAGCGTGCGCTTCAGGTCTTCATGCTGCGACTCGGTAATGGCGGTGCCTTCCTGCGCGCTTTTAAGGCGCAGCTCGCGTTTGTGGTCACGCTCATGCAGGTAACTGACTCCAGGCTCGACAAAGGTTCCGACCAGTGGATGCCAATGCCCGTCATTGGGAGCGATTTCAGTGCCATCGACGGTGGTGTTGAGCTGCGGGTTGGGGCGAAGATCGGCGGTGATTTCTTCCGCGCGCATCTCATCCACGTTGTCGGCGTCGGCCTTGAGGGCGGGATTAGTGGCCTCGAACTGCGCCTTCACCTGGTCCCAGGTAAGCGCCTGGGGAGTGCCTGGCGGCGCGGGCGCGGGCGTTTGCGCGCCCGCTGCCGCCGCCAACGCAGCCGCGGAAACAGCAAGCAGGGCCAGGATAGACCTGGGCCCGAAGCAATTGAATTTCATGACGCGTTCCATTCATCGCACGCGTGCGACCGGGTTGATCAACAGGGATTGGGAACGTAGGGAGGGCGCGTTTATGCCGTAGGAGGAGGCCGCGACCAGAGCGTACGGGCGTACGCATGGTGCTGGCGCGGCAGCAACTCTTCGGTGCTGAGAAACGCGACGGTGTGAAGGCGCAAGGGCGGGAGAAAGAAGACGAGCAGAGCCAGCGCCACGGGCAAGGGGTGGGTTAACTGGTCCAGCGAAAGATGTCGATCGTTCCTGCCGCCCGCCCGTTCCACTTCCGCAGGAAAATTAGCGGACTGCAGGTCGTCGGTGACGGAGATGACGGGCAGCAGTACCACCGACAACATGGCCAGCGCGACCAACTGGATGCCGATGCGAGGCAGAAGCGAGGCCTGACCCCGGGCGCCCTGCTCACCGCGGCGAGGCAGGCCCTTTAACCAGAGACCCCAGAGGACGACTACAACCAGTCCCCACACCAAATTGCACAGAATTTCCACAAGCTCAAGAAAAGTATACCCGGCGAGGATAGATAAAGCATAAACAATCTGGAATGAGCACTCCGGAGCCCCTCAGATCCGTGGCCCTTCCCCGCAATTCCTCACTCAGGCGCCTTATTCCTTTAGACGAGAGAAATGGCCGTTCGTTCTACGACACGCTTTCTGCGCTGTAGCGCGCAATCAGCCCGGTGCTGACGGCATAGCGGAAGACGCTCGCAAACAGCCAGTAGGCCAGCAGCAGGTAGGCGACAGCAAGCGCGAAGGCCGCCGCCAGCAGCGCGGCGTCGAACTGCCGGCCTGCAACCACGGCCCGCATCCCTTCAAAGACATACGACGGCGGCAGCAGCCGGGAACACCATTGCAGGGGGCGCGGAAGCGTGGAGAGTGGATAGTAGACAGCGGCAAAGGGGGAAAGCAGCGCGGGAATGGGCCATACGAACCACTCCGCCGCCGGCCCCATCCGCAAGACAATAGCGATGGCCGCAACTCCCAGCGCCATCCCGAAGAGAAACAGCACCAGCATGAAGCCGGCCAGCATCGCTCCGTAAACCGCAAACGACAGTCCGAAGGCCAGCGTGGCCACCACAATCATCACCGCCAGCCCCACCAGGCTGGTGGCGATGCTGGTGGCGAGCAGCCCTCCAATGTACTCGGGCATGGTGATGGGACTGGCAAATACGTTGAGGAAGTTGCGCGACCACACGTCCTCGAAAAATGCGTTGGTCACGCCCTGCATCACGCGGGTCATAAAATCCCAGAACAGCACCGCACCCAGCAGCGCAGGGACAAAGCGGTACTGGCTGTGCCCCATTCCGCTGAGGAATTTGGTCATGAAGCCCCACAGCACCATGTCGATGGTGACCCACGCAAAGAGCGGCACCACGCGCGCCGCGCTTCCGCGATAGAGATAAAACTGCCGTAGCGGGATGGCCGCCACGCGCGATAGCTTCATTGGAACGCCTTCCCGTTGGCTTTCCAGTCGAGCGGCTCGCGCGCCACGCTGATGAACAGCTCTTCCAGCGTAGGCTTGCCGTACTGCGAGGGCAGGGCCCTGGGATCGCCTGCGAGGACGATTTCGCCTTGCGACAGGAACAGCACGCGGTCGCAGACCTCTTCAACCTCATACATATTGTGCGAGGTCCACAGCACCCCCACCGCGCTCTGCCGCGCAAAGGAGTGGATGGTGGCGCGGATATCGCGCGCGCTCGCCGGGTCGATGGATGCGGTGGGCTCGTCGAGCAACAGCACCTGCGGGCGGTTGACCATGGCTTTGGCCAGGCCCACGCGCGTCTGCTCGCCGGAGGAAAGCACGCCGCACTTTACGTTGCGGAATTTCCCCAGATCGAAGGTTTCCAGCAGCGTCTCAACGTGCGCCTTGAAGTTCTTTACTCCGTAAAGCAGCGCGAAAATGCGCAGGTTTTCATAGACCGTGAGATTGCCGGGCAACGGCGCGTAGACTGCGGCAAAGTTCGTGCAGGCCAGCGCGCGCGAGCGATGCCGCGCCAGATCCACGCCGCCAATGTGAATGGAGCCGGCCGTCGGTTCCAATACCCCCAGAACCATGCTGATGGTGGTGGTCTTTCCCGCTCCATTCAAGCCCAGCAGGCCCACGATTTCATTCGCGCATACATTGAACGAGATGCCTTTGACGGCTTGGACAGCGCCGTAGTTCTTGCGCAGTTGTTCCACGCGCAATACGGGCTCTCGCTTCGCGTTCAGATCCGTAGCCATTCCGATGCAATCATAAGGGTTCGATGGTGCACCGCGCCCAACTCCCTCCTTCAATTTCGCCAGACTACCTTCTGCCCTTCCAGCGCATCGAAACGTTCGTCGATTTGTGCATAAAGCCGATACGCTTTGTTACAACATGACGCGTGTATCTATCCGGGCCCGTTACCCGGTCTTTTACTTAAGCCGGCGCCTGGAGCATTCAGGAGACTTTGCAAAGCACATGAAGCAGGACAACCAGAAAAGGCTGTCGACCGGAGTTCCCGGTCTTGACGATATTCTTCACGGAGGTCTGGCCAAGGGCTTCCTCTATCTCATCGAAGGCAATCCGGGAGCCGGCAAGACTACGCTGGCTTTGCAGTTCCTGATGGAAGGCGCGAAACAGGGCGAAACCGGCCTCTACATCTCGCTGGCCGAGAGCGAAGCGGAGTTGCGGCACGTGGCCGGCTCACACGGCTTCGATCTGAGCAAAATCGAGCTTAGCAGGATCTCGCCGCCGGAGCTGGCCGGCTCGGAAGGAGAGCAGTACACGGTCTTCCAGCCTGCCGAGGTGGAGATAGCCGACGTGCTCGAAACCATCCTGTCGCGCGTCCGCGAGCTTGAGCCTTCGCGCGTGGTCATTGACTCCATGTCCGAGCTGCGCATGCTGGCCCGCGACTCGCTCCGTTACCGCCGCCAGATTCTCAGCCTCAAGCAGTTCTTTGAGGGCCGCAACTGCACGACCCTGCTGCTGGACGAGCGATTTGGACCCAACCAGGAGAGCCAGGTGCAGACCGTGGCGCACGGCGTCATCTCACTGGAGGTGCTGCCGCGCAATTACGGCGCCACGCGGCGACGGCTGGAAGTGCCGAAGGTTCGCGCCACCAGCTTTCGGGAAGGCTTTCACGATTATGTGATTGTGCGTGGCGGCCTGCGCGTATTTCCGCGCCTGGTTTCGAACCAGCACGGTGACGATCGGTCCGTCGGGGAGGTGCTGCCCAGCGGTATCGCGGAACTGGATGCGCTGTTTTCAGGAGGCGTGCAGCGCGGCACCAGCACCCTGCTGGTGGGCCCTACCGGTTCCGGCAAATCCACCCTGTGCGCGCAGTTTGCCTGTACGGCCGCTAAGCGCGGCGAAAAAGGAGCCATCTTCACCTTCGACGAAACCAGGCATTCGTTCACCCAGCGGAGCCAGGGCCTGGGCATCGATCTCGATCCGTTCCTCGAAAATGGCATGGTGCACCTGGAGCAGGTTGATCCCGCTGAGCTCTCACCCGGAGAATTCATCAACCGCATCCGGCACGGTGTCGAAAACGAGGACTGGTGCATCGTGGTCATCGACAGCCTCAACGGGCTGCTGAACTCAATGAGCGAGGAGCAGGCCCTCATCATGCAGCTGCACGAAGTCCTCTCCTATCTCAATCAGGCTGGAGTGGCCACATTCCTGGTGCTGGCGCAATCTGGCTTGCTGGGATCGGCCATGACATCGCCCTTCGACGTGAGCTACCTGGCCGACAATGTCCTGCTGCTGCGCTACTTTGAAGCCGGCGGCGAGGTGCGCCAGGCCATCTCGGTCGTCAAGCGGCGCTCCGGCCCGCATGAACGCTCCATCCGCGAATTCAAAGTGGCCGACGGAAAAATCAGCATCGGCAAGCCGCTCAGCGAGTTCTTCGGTGTGCTCACCGGGACCCCGGAGTATAAGGGGGGCCAGCCGCTGTTGTGATGG
The DNA here is from genome assembly GCA_963725975.1 of uncultured Acidobacteriaceae bacterium. Classification (GTDB taxonomy): domain Bacteria; phylum Acidobacteriota; class Terriglobia; order Terriglobales; family Acidobacteriaceae; genus Telmatobacter. The sequence continues at coordinate 725,631 of CAVSBA010000008.1, forward strand.
CCAAGTTTCCCAAGTTCATGGTGGTCGCCCCCGTGGGGCGGGATGGCGAACTGATCTGCTCGCTCTTAAGGGCCTCGGGCTACGCGGCCGAGCGTGTGTCCACTCTGCGCGCGATCGAGCGGATTGAGAGCGCGGAGGTCCTCGGCCTTGTCCTCACTGATGAGGCTCTGGTGCAGGATGGCTTTGAGGCATTGCGGATCGTCGTCGAAGCGCAGCCGGTGTGGTCCGATCTGCCCCTCATGCTGCTGACCAGCGGCGCCAACGTGCCCCGCTATGGCGCCATTGCTACCCAGGTGCGTGTCGAGTTCCGCAGCGTCTTTCTGCTCGACCGGCCAGTGCGCAAAGAGCTGTTGCTGAGCGCGGTGCAGGTGGCATACAACTCGCGCCTCAAGCAGCTGGAAGTGCGCGATGCCCTGCTCCACCAGTTCCAGACCGACGAAACCCTGCGCAATACCGAAAAACTTGCCGTGGCCGGCCAGCTTGCCGCCACCATGGCCCATGAGGTCAATAATCCTCTCGAGGCGCTCACCAACCTGCTCTTCCTCGTCGAGAACAGCACCAACCTGGAAGAGGCGCGCTCCTTCGGCCGCATGGCCGCGCAGGAGCTGGGCCGCATCAGCGAAATCGTGAACCAGACGCTGCGCTTTCATCGCGCGCCAGGCAAGCCCGCCTTTACCGATGTTGCCGAGCTGGCTGCGTCGGCGGTCGCGCTCTTTCACGGCAAGATGCGCAAGCGGAATATTACCGAGCATCTGGATCTGGAAAAGGCTTATGCCTTCTGCTCGGCCGGCGAGATCCGGCAAGCGCTGGTGAACCTGATTGGCAATGCGCTTGATGCGACGCCCGATGGAGGCAAGCTGTGGGTGCGGGTACGCTCGTGTCAAGCGAAAGATTTTCATTATGCGCGCCTCACGGTGGCCGATACTGGCGCCGGTATCCGCCGCGAGATTCGCCCCAATCTCTTCAGCCAGTTCTTCACCACCAAGGGGAGCCGCGGAACCGGCCTGGGATTGTGGCTCACGCGCGATATTGTGCTACGCAACGGCGGCCGGCTGCGTTACCGCTCGCGCACGGGCAACCCCAGCGGAACAGCCTTCGCCATGTACCTGCCGGCATTGCCGCCGCTGGAGTTTGCGCGCTCCGTTGGGCGCCACTCGGGAGAGCCCACGGCCACGCACGTGACGTAGATTCCAAAAGAAATGCCAGAAGCGCGCAGCACCGGTCAGTTGAGGCGCCAGAAGGCGCCGTTCAGCACCGAGGCAAAGCTGACCCAGGCCCAGTAGGGCGCCATCAGCCAGGCCGCTGCGGGAGTGCTGCGGGCAAAGAACAGCGTCGTAACTCCAATCAGAACCCACAACACCAGAACCTCCGCGAAGGCCGCCCCGATTGCACGCTGACGAAAGAAGAACCACGACCAGGCCAGATTCAGCCCCAGTTGCGCGAGAAAGACGGCCAATCCCCAGCTGCGCGCGGGCGCCGGCGCGGCCAGCCACACACGCCAGGCCGCTACCGCCATCAGGACATAGAGCGTGGTCCAGACCGGGCCAAAGACCCAGCTCGGTGGCGCAATTGCGGGACGCTTGAGCGTCGTGTACCACCCCGCCACTTCTCCCGCTGTCCAGCTGGCGCCCACGGCCGCAACTGCAAAGCAAAGTGCCAGCCAGAACAGCAATGCGATCCAGCGCATGGACTTTCCTCCGCTCTTCCATGGATACCACATTCGCGGAAAATGAATCAGAGAATGCCTGCGCCGCCCATGCAGCAGCGCTCTCCACCCCTTACGCCGGCAAAAAGCGGGCCCGGGGCCGCTCGACTTGGCCCCCGTCCGCCTTCTATCCTCAAAGTAGGGCAAATTTCCTGCCTCAGGAATCCAGCACACATGAGCACGAAGAACATTGCCGTCCACCTGCCCGACGGGGCAGTTCGCGAAGTGCCTGAGGGCACGACGCCTCTTGAGATTGCCAACTCGATTTCGCCACGCCTGGCTGCAGCTTCGGTGGTTGCGCGGCTGATCCCGATCACTGCCCCCGCCGCCTCAAACGCCGCCGCTGAGAAGGATTCGGTCGAGTCAGAGGCCGGCATGTACGCGGCCGAGCAGTCGGGCGCACCGAGACTCGTGGACCTGAGCACTCCGCTCACTGCCGATACGCGCCTCGAACTGGTCACGGAAAAAGATCCCGAGGCCGTCAAAGTGGTGCGTCACTCCGCCGCCCACGTGCTGGCTACGGCGGTGCTGGAGCTGTTCCCTGAGACCAAGCTGGGCCACGGCCCGGCCACCGACTCCGGCTTCTTTTACGACTTCTATCGCGAGAAGCCTTTCACGCCCGAGGATCTGGCGGCAATTGAAGCCAAAATGGCCGAAGTGGTGGCGCGCGATGAACCGTTCTTCCACGAATTTGCTCCAAGAGAAAAAAGTCTGGAAGACTTTGAGAAAGACGGCGACTTCATGAAGACCCACTTCGTGACCCGCTTTACGGAGCCGGGCGCGCAGGTGAGCTTCTATCGCAACGGCAAGTTCGTGGACTTCTGCCGCGGCCCGCACGTGCCTTCAACCGGCCGCGTGAAGGCTTTCAAGGTGACCAGCCTGGCCGGCGCCTACTGGTTGGGCGACGAAAAAAATCCGCAACTGCAGCGCATCTACGGCACCGCCTTCTTCTCAAAGAAAGATCTCGACGAGCACTTCGCGCGCCTTGAAGAAGCGGCGCGCCGCGATCACCGCGTCCTGGGAAAGCAATTGGACCTGTTCAGCATTCAGGAGCTGGCCGGCGCCGGACTCATCTTCTGGCACCCGCGCGGCGCCATGATCCGCAAGATGATGGAAGACTGGATGCGCGAGGAGTGCGTCCGCCGCGGTTATCTGCTTGTCTACACGCCGCATGTGATGCGCCGCGATCTATGGAAGGTCTCCGGCCACGACGGCGTTTACTCCAAGGACATGTTCCCGCCCATGAAGCTGGACGATGCCGAGTACCGGCTGAAGCCAATGAACTGCCCCGGCCATATTTTGATCTACAAGAACACGCCCAAGAGCTACCGCGACCTGCCACAGCGCTATGCGGAGTTCGGCAACGTCTACCGCAACGAGCGCTCTGGAACCATGCATGGCCTGTTGCGTGTACGAGGCTTCACGCAGGATGATGCTCACATCTTTTGCACACCGGAGCAGATTGGAGGCGAGGTAATTGCCTGCCTGGACTTTGCTGAAGCGGTGCTGACGACATTCGGGTTCAAGGAATATCGTGTCGAACTCTCGACGCGTGACCCCAACAAGGGTGGCGACTTTTTTGGCTCCGCGGAAGATTGGTCCAATGCCGAGAGCGCGTTGAAGAGCGTGCTTACCGAGCGCGGACTTCCATTCAAAACCTTCCCGGGAGAAGCTGCTTTCTACGGTCCCAAGATCGATGTCAAGCTGGTGGACGTGCTGGGCCGCCTGTGGCAGCTTTCGACCGTGCAGTTCGACTTCAACCTGCCCGCGCGTTTCGAGCTCGAATATGTGGGCGAAGACGGCGAGCGCCATCAGCCGGTGATGGTTCACCGCGCATTGTTCGGCTCGGTGGAGCGCTTCTTCGGCGTGCTCATCGAGCACTACGCGGGCGCCTTCCCGCTGTGGCTCGCGCCCGTGCAGGTGGGCCTGGTGCCCATCAGCGAGCGCCACGCCGCCTACGCTGCGAAAGTGGAAGCGGCACTGCGTGCGGCGGGACTCCGGACAGAGTGCGATCTCCGCAACGAGAAGATGAATGCCAAAATCCGCGACTTCGCCAACCAGAAGACGCCGTACATTCTCGTCTTCGGCGACAAGGAAGAAGCAGCCGGCACAGTCAGCGTCCGCACCCGCGGCAAAGGTGATCTGGGCTCTATGCCGCTCGCGGAGTTCATCGCCAAAGCGCTGGCCCTGGTGGGCAGCCAGTCGATGGAACTATAAGGGGTTCTCTTCATTTCATCACAGAGAATTGGTCGTTACTTCGTACGTTCCAGGATGATCGGTCTGCGCACGGGTCGCCGGTGATGAGGGGTTTCGTTTATAGTGATTCAGCGCGGAAGACGAATCAAATTTCTGAGTGCGAGGCAGAGCAGCATGCACTGGTTGGCAGCGGCAGTAACTGGGTTGGTCATGGCGACGGCAGCAACGGCGCAGTCTGCTGCGCCAGCGGCAGGTCAGGCGGCATCGAACCAGACAGCACGACACACCTGGGCTATGCATCCGGCTGCGATCCCCGCAGACTTCAACGACCATGAGGGCTTCGTTCGGTTGTTCGACGGACGGACGCTGCATGGCTGGGACGCCGACCCGGCGGTATGGTCAGTTGTGGACGGCGCGATGGTGGGGCAGTTCCACTCTCCCGCGGGCCAGCGCAACGCCCAATCCTTCATCATCCTGAAAGGATACGAGCCGGCCGATTTCGAGCTGCGCCTTGAAGTCAAAATGGAAGGCCCCACGGCAGACAGCGGCATCCAGTACCGCAGCGTCCACCCGCAGCCGACGCCGCTCCGTCCCGGCGAGGATCCGGCGCTCGTCACCAATCCGCGCTACAACGCCATTGGCCTGCAGTATGACTTCAATCAGGTGGCAGGCATCGGCACCATCGCGGGAAGCGACGGCCGTGGCGTGATTGCGGCCGAGGGACAGGTGATCCAGGCAGAGACCGGCGAGCCGCTGCGCATCATCGGCATTGCCGCGCCCATCGCGGAGGTAAAGGCCGCATCGTGGCACATGGGCGAGTGGAACCAGGTTCGGCTCATCGCGCGCGGCCACGTGATCACCCAGATCCTCAACGGACGCGTGACGGCGATTCTCTTCGACGACGACGCGACAAAGTTTCGGGCCAAAGGCATCATCGGCCTGCAATGCGCTGGCGCAGGATCGCCCCGGATATCCTTCCGCAACATCTGGCTGAAAGAGCTGAGGTAGCGCTTTCCGGAAATGGAGTCCTGTGCGGCAGACATTTTCCGGATAAGGGTAAAGCAGTTGCTGGTATGTCGACGGTAACTGCCGATGAAACTTTAGCTACATTGGAGTGAGCTTTCTCGCTGCCGCCGGCTGCACTTCTCTGCTATTGTCTTTGTGCCGGGAAAAACCTTATTTATGCGCCGCGCATTCTTCTGCCTGACCTCTGTATTGGCCCTCTGCGTTCCGTTGGCTGCCACTGCGCAAAACGGGTCCGCCGCTCCCGCTGTCATTCCCGCTCAGCCGTCCGCTCTTGCTGCCAAATCCCCAGACGTTTCCAAAGAAGCACTGGTGTTCGACAAGCTGATCACGCACATTCGCGAGGAGAGCGACGGCACCGGGACCCGCCAAACCACGGTGCGCGTTCGCATCCTGGCCGACGCCGGCGTGAAAGACATGGCCGTGCTTGCCTTCACCTATACGGCCTCCAATCAACAGGTCGACATCGGCTACGTGCGCGTGATCAAGCCCGACGGTTCGGTGGTGGTGACGCCCGACTACAACGTCCAGGACATGCCCGCCGACGTGTCGCGCGAAGCGCCCATGTACTCTGACATTCACCAGAAGCATGTCGCGGTGCGCGGGCTGGGCGTGGGCGATGTACTCGAATACCAGATCACGCTGCGCACCCTGAAGCCGGAAATTCCGGGCCAGTTCTGGTTTGAATACACATTCGAGAAAAACCTCATCATCCTGGATGAAGAGCTCGATCTCGATGTGCCGGCGGACAAGGCTATCACCGTGGCCAGTGCCGACACGCAGCCCACGGTGACCACCAGCCGATGGCCGCAAGATTTACCACTGGGCGAGCTCGAATCTGGCGCGTCCCGATCCTGACGCTCCGCCCAAGTCCACGAAGAACTGGAAACCATCCGTGCAGGTGACAACTTTCTCAAGCTGGCAGCAGATCGGCGCCTGGTACGCGTCGCTGCAAAAAGGACCGCTGACCATTACGCCCGCGATTCAGGCGCGCGCCGACGCACTCACGAAAGGCCTCACCTCCGATGAGGACAAGGTCCGCGCCACTTTTAACGATGTTGCCCTGCACATTCATTATGTGGCGCTGGAGTTTGGCATCGGCCGCTACCAGCCCCATGCGGCCGACGACGTGCTGGCCAACGAATACGGCGATTGCAAAGACAAGCACACGCTGCTGGCCGCGCTGCTGAAGGCCGAAGGCATCGAGGCATGGCCGGCGCTCATTTCCGACAGCCGCTATCTCGATCCCGCCATACCTTCGCCCGCCCAGTTCGATCACGTGATCACGGTTGTGCCGCTCCAGGGTAAATTGCTGTGGATGGACTCGACAGAGGAGGTTGCGCCGGTGGGCGTGCTGGCCGGCTCCCTGCGCGACAAGCAGGCGCTCGCCGTCCCGCCCGACAAGGCGGCGTATCTGGAGCGCACGCCGGCCGAGCTGCCCTTTGTGCAGTCGGCGCAATACCAGGTCGTGGGCAAGCTCTCCGACCAGGGGGTCTTTACCGCGCATTTCGCGGAGGGTTTCCACGGAGATGCGGAACTGGCCCTGCGCAGCGTCTTCCGCAGCGTTCCGCAGTCGCAGTGGAAGGAATTTCTGCAGCGCATCTCGAACGCCACCGGGTTTGGCGGCGAGGTCAGCAATCCTGAGGTCTCGCCCATCGAGCAGACCCGACAGCCGCTGCACTTCTCCTACGACTACAGGCGCGAAAAATTCGGCCAGTGGGACGACCGCCGCATCTCGCCGCCACTGCCGCCTGTGGGTTGGGAGACGGTTCCCGGCGTCAAGCAGATCAAGCCGGCCGACGACATCGACACCGGAGGCCCCGGCGACCAGGACTACACGGCCAGCGTCCAAATGCCTTCTGGATGGCTGCTGTTTCCGCCCCAATCCGTCGACCTGACGGAAGATTGGGCCGAGTATCACGCCAAATACACCTTCAAGGACGGAACCTTTACTGCCGAACGCCGCCTGGTCATCAAAAGAGACAAGATTCCACTCGCCGATTGGGACAAGTATCTGGCGTTCCGCCGCAGCATCTTTGAAGATGAATCGCGGATGGAGCCGATCGAGAATTCCGCCGCACCGCCGCAGGGGAATCAGAGCGTTTCATTCGATTCCGGCATGAGCGAAATTCGAGCGGAGTTGTTTCAGAACATGCTCCCGCTGCGCAATGTGGTGACGGTCCTGATGGAGGAACCGCCGGCGAGTGGAGATGAGCTGACTAAGGCAGCCACACGGGCCCACGACGCGCTGGACGCCATCGAGATCAAGTCCGGTGAGCTCGCGCCCACGGACGCGAACTCCCTCTATTGGGTGCAGGCCCTGGCCGCGGGGTGGTGCATCCGCGGCTGGGCCGCGCTGGCAACCAACGATCTGCCCACAGCCGAGAACTATTTGCACGCAGCTTGGGACCTGAGCCAGGATCAGGTGAGCGGATATCTGCTGGGCCGCGTACTCGAAGCAAAACACGACAAGACCGCGGCCGCGCACCAGTATGAACTGGCGTACATCACCGGAGCGCACAGCGTGTTCGGAGGTTTTTCACCCTGGGACGCCGACATCCGGCAGCGCATCGCGGACGCATACGGAGATTTGACCGGAAAAGAGTTGACTGCCACCAGCTTGAATCACGGCGCCTATACTGGAAGCCTGCAGGAGGAACTGGACAAGAGCACCGAGGTCCGCTCGATCGTGCATACCACCAAGCTCACCGGAGATGGCTATTTCGTTGTGGCCTTCGAGGTGGGCAAGCCGGCTGCGACAACCTTCCTGGGCGGCGACAAAACCTTTGCGAGCCTTTTACCCGTGCTGAGGGCGCACACCTTCTCGCCCGACCTGCCCAGCAGTTCCAAAGCGCGGCTGCTGCGCGAGGTGCACCTGGTCTGCTCGCCGTGGGCAGGCTGCGACGCGTACCTGCTGCTGCCCGGCGCGGTGCAACTGCCCGCCCGAGTCATCCAGGTCGCGGCGCCCACCGGCCGAGAAATTACCCACTCCCTGCGAGTGGAAGATATGCCCGTCAGCCCGCCGCAGTAATTCAGAGAACGGCGAAGCTTCCTTTGCCGCGTAGCGGCGTCTGCACCACCGCAGTTGATTAATCGCCGTTCCCTCCACGGCGCCGTACCCGTCCAGCCGCGAGTCGTTCAGCTTGGACTGCGCGTGGGCCGTGAGCACGATTGCCTCGTGTCACTGCGGCCTTCTCAACGTCTCTTCAATGTTGGCTTCAACCTGGTCTTTGCCGAGCACGCCCTTGACGAACGCGAGCACCCTGCCGTCGCGGGAGATGTAGTAGGTGGTCGGCAGGATTTCGCCCGCTCCGTACTGCGAGCTCACGTGGCCGTCATCCAAAAGAATTGGATAGTCCATCCCGTTCTTCTCGGCGAACTGCTCAACCGCCTTGCTCCCGCCATCGTCCATCGAGATGCCGATCACCTGCAGGCCGCGCGGTCCGTATTGTTTTTGCAGTTGAATGAACCACGGAATCTCCCGCCGGCACGGTGCGCACCACGTCGCCCAGAAATTAAGCACCACGCCCTTGCCGCGAAAACTGGAGAGACGCACCGGATTCCCATTGAGATTCCGGAGCGTGAAGTCCGGCGCCGGGTAAGGATGAGACGGCCGGAGCGTCCTGATCCTTGTTGCGAACAACAGAAGCACCAAGGAAAGCACACCCAATGCTGCTCGCGAGAGAAATCGGACGCGGTCCCTGCTCATCTGCCTCAATCTCCCGCGAACAGCTTGCAGTGTTGCCGCTGCCGGCTACGCGTTGATCGCCATGCCCTCCACGGCTCCATACGCATCCAGCAGCGACTCGCTCAGCGTGGGGTGCGCGTGCACCGTGAACATCATCTCCTCAACCGTGCCTTCGAGATCCATCACGGCGACGGCCTCGGCAATCAGCTCCGTGGCCTGCGGGCCGATGATGTGCACGCCCAGAATCTCGCCGTACTTGGCATCGGAGACGATCTTCACAAAGCCGTCGTGACTGCCCACAATCGTCGCCTTCGAGTTGCCCGCAAACGGGAATTTGCCCACTTTCGACTCATAGCCTTTTTCTTTGGCCATGCGTTTCGGTCAGTCCTACCGACCCGATCTGCGGCTCGGTATAAGTGCCTGCGGGAATGCGGTCGCGGCGCAGCGGCCGGTAAGTCCGGCCGGCGATCTTGGCCATGGCCACCATCCCCGCCATCGAGCCCGAGTGCGCCAGCTGCGGCAGCCCGGCCACGATATCGCCAATGGCGTAGACGCCCGGCTCGGCCGTCTCCTGCGTCTCGCCCACCTTCACAAATCCGCGATCGAGCTCGACCTTCGTCTTTTCAAGGCCAATTCCCGCAGTGTTCGGCGCGCGCCCCACGGCCACCAGCACCTTTTCGGCTTCCTTCACTCTGCGCGTTGCCGTTCTGGTCGGTATAGGTGACGCTCACGCCGCATCGGCCGTGCGCTCCACCTTCTCCACCTTGGCGCCGGTGTTGATGTCGATGCCGCGTTTCTTGAAGACCCGCGTCAGCTCTTTTGAAATCTCCTCGTCTTCGGCCGGAACCACGCGCGGCAGAAACTCCAGGATCGTGACCTCCGCGCCAAAGCTGCGGAAGATGGACGCGAACTCCACGCCCACCGCGCCCGCGCCAATCACGATCAGCGATTTGGGCGGCTGCGGGGAGCGCCAGAATCTCAATGTTGGTGAGAATGCGGTCGTCGGCCTTCAGTCCCGGGCAACATTTTCGCTTCGGAGCCGGTGGCCACCATTACGTTCTTCGCTTTCACCTTGCTCTTCGCGCCGTTCGCGTCCACGTCGACGGTGTGCACGCCGTCTTTTGCGGGCCCGGTCAGCCGTCCAAAGCCGGGAATCACCGTGACCTTGTTCTTCTTCATCAGGAACTCGAGGCCCTTGACGTGTTTGGTGATGATGCCGCTCTTGCGCTTCTGCACCGCGTCCCAATCGAGCTGGGCGTGCCGATGTTGGCGATGCCCAGCTCGGCTGCGTGCTTCAGGTGGTCCCAGATTTCGGCGTTGAAGAGCAGCGCCTTGGTGGGGATGCAGCCCACGTGCAGGCAGGTGCCGCCCAGCCTGGGGCTGGCGTCGATGAGCGCCACCTTCAGCCCGTACTCCGCGCCGCGAATGGCCGCCGTGTAGCCGGCCGGGCCGCCGCCGATCACCGCCACGTCATAAATGTGTCTCTGCCATGCGATGCTCCGTTCCGGGGGATGCTCCAGTGCTCCGAGTCACTCGCCGCCGACGTGTCATCTGAATGCGACCGAAGTCTTGCTTCGGATCACGGCTACTGCAGCAGGCCTTCACTCCAGTTTAATGGCTGCGGTCTCTCAGTGCGCTCGAATCAGCTCCACTGCTGCGCGCAGCGTCTCCGCCTCATCGCCGAAGGCCTCAATCCAATGCACTCCGGCTCGCGCCGAAACCAGGTCAACTGCCGTTTGGCGTAGTTGCGATGTCCCTGCTGCGCGGCGGCTACTCGCCTCGTCACTCTCCAGGAGTCCCGCCAGCACGGCAGTGCCTGGCCGATAGCCGAGTGAGTCGAGCGCCTTCACCGGCCCGTACTGCGTCGAGCAAGTCCGCGCGTCTCCTCCACCAGCCCCGCCGCAAACATCTGCGCGCAGCGCTGGTTCAGCCGCTCGTAAAGTCGCTGCCGCGGCGGGTTCAGCCCAATGCGCAGCAGGCGGAATCCGGTCAGCGGATCGCGCGCCATCACCTCGGACATCGGCTTGCGCGCAGCCAGGCAAACCTCAATGGCGCGAATCAGCTTGGGCGTGTCGTTGGCGTGAATGCGCGCCGCCGAAGCCGGATCGAGCCGCGTGAGCAGCCGGTGCAGCCAACTTTCGCCGCGTTTTGAAACAGGCTTTGAAGCCGCGACCGCAGTTCCTCCTGCCGCGCCGGCCCGGCAAACAGGCCCTCGGTCAGCGCGCGCAGATAGAGGCCCGTTCCGCCGGTCACGATCGGCAGCCGCCCGCGCGCGGCAATATCGCGCAAGGCCGCCCGCGCTCGCGGCTGTATTCGCCGGCAGTGAAGGGCTGGTCCGGCGTGGTCACGTCGATCAGGTGATGCGGCAATGCGCGCGCGTTCTTCCGGCGTGGGCTTGGCCGTGCCCAGTTCCATGCCGCGATACACGGCCACCGAGTCGCAACTGACGATCTCGCCCCCGAAGCGCTCGGCCAGCGCCAGCGAAAGCGCCGTTTTGCCGCTGCCCGTCGGGCCAAGCAGGATGACGGCCAGCGGCATCGTCTGCCGGCGCGAATCCGCCGTTCGCCGTCCGCGCAGGAATCGCTCACGGCCGCCACCAGCCGGGCGGAAAGATCCACTTGGGATTGGTGTGGAAGAGCCACCAGGCGCAGATGGCCGCGGCCACCATCAGCAAGCCGAAGACCTGGTTGCGCCGATAGACGCGGCGCTGTGCGGCCCGGCGCTCCTCGCTCGGCCACCTGCTGCTGATACGGCTTGATGCGCGTCTGCACCACGCCTCAGTATAGGGGGAGCAACGATGTGCGGACGAGCATTCGTCCCTGCACCCGAGGCCCTCGTGAGGCGCATGGGGCACGCAGCTCGAACGGCCCGTCGCTGTCATGGGATGAGGCGGCTCGCGCTTGGGCGCCTGGGAACGCACAGAGTGGGACCTGGCACGGGTGGCCTTGATGGTCTCCCATCCCTGCGAGTCATTTACGCACGGCCGTGCTTTTTCGTCCGCGTCAGCCAAATCAGGAGCGAGTCGCAGACCGTGATCCCGGCCAGAAGATACAGGCCGGCGCGCGAGGAGTGAAAGGTTTGTTCCGCCCACACCTTGAGCTGGGGCGCGATGAATCCGCCCACATTGCCGAAGCCAATGAGGGCAATGCCGCCGGCCTTGGCGCGGCCGGCCATGTAGCCGGTGGGCATGGTCCAGAAGAGCGGCTGCACAGCCACCAGGCCGGACGCAACAACACACAAGGCAAGCACTCCGGTCACCGCTCCGCAACTGGGGAAGGCAAAGCCGGCGACGCCCGCGGCGAAAAGCGCGAGCGCAGCCAGTTGGCGATGGCTGTTGCGGCGGTCGCCCCATTTGGGTAGCCAGTAGCTCGCGGCCGTGGCGCAGATCCACGGAATAGCAGTGACCGCTCCAACCACCACCCCCTGCGACCGGTGCATGAGCGCGGAAACCTGCGAGGGTATGTAAAAAACCGCAACGTAGACACCCATCTGAATGAGCCCGTAGATGAGCACAAAACGCAGCACATGCAAGTCGCGAAGCATGGGCAGCAGCTCTGCCGGACCGGTGGCCCTGCGCTCCTGCTCCTCGCTGGCCAGCGCCTCCACGAGCGCCTGTTTTTCTTCGGCAGGGAGCCAGCGCGCAGGGGAGGGCCGATCGTCCAAAAAGTAAAAAGCGACAAGCCCCATGGCGAAGGCCAGAAAGCCTTCCACCAGAAACATCCATTGCCAGCCTGCCAGGCCGGAGGTTGAAGGAATGTCGAGCAGCAGGCCGGAGAGCGGTCCGCCGAGCACCAGGGCCAGCGGCACTCCGAGATAGTAGAAACCAAGAATTTCGCCGCGGACGCGGTTGGGAAACCAGTAGGTAAGGTAGAGAATGCAGCCGGGGAAGAAGCCCGCTTCGGCCATGCCGCCGAGCAGGCGCAGCACATAGAACGACGCGTCGCCATGCACAAAGAGCATGGCCATGGAGGCAATACCCCACGCGACCATGAGCACGGATATCCAGATTTTCGCACCGATGCGGTGCAGCACCAGGTTGCTGGGAAATCCGCACAACGAATAGGTAACGAAGAACAACCCCGCACCCAGCGCAAAGATCTCTTCACCGAAGCCCAGCGAGGTCTGCAGGGCCTGTTTGGCGTAGCCCACGTTGGCGCGGTCGAGGAAGGCGACCACATAGGCAAGCATGAGGAAGAGTCCGAGCCGGCGGAACGTGCGGCTGACGGCGCGGTCGAGTGGTGTGCGACGGGTAGCGAGCGCCTGAAGATCGGCCATAGGGATTGGGCGCAGCGTGCCGGGATGCGCGACTCCCACTATACACAGCGCGGCCTGCCGTTCTCAGTTCCCCGTACTTCTCAGTTCGCGATTGTGGGGCGGCGCCGTGGCCTGTGAACTACGCACCGTGAGCTGTTTTACGATGGGTGCATGGGCTCTCTCCTGGAGATTCGCAACCTGCGCATCCGTTTTGGCGCAACCGAGGCCGTGCGCGGGATTGACCTGAAGGTCGATGAAGGCGAAGTGCTGGGGTTGGTCGGCGAATCGGGATCGGGCAAGAGCGCCACCGCGCTGGCCATTTTGGGTTTATTGGGGCCGGCCGCGCGGGTGGAGGGCTCGATTCTTTGGCGCAGCGGAGCGGGCCAGGAAGTTGATCTCTTGAAGCAGCCGCAATCGGCCTTGCGGCGCATTCGCGGTCGCGAGATCGCGATGATCTTCCAGGAGCCGATGACGGCGCTGAACCCGGTGATGTCGATCGGCAGGCAGGTGGCCGAGTCGGCGGCGGCGCATGGGGCGGCGACGGGGCGCGCGGCAAAGAAAAAAGCGCTTGAGGCGCTGGACGCAGTCTCGATTCCCGATGCCGCGCGGCGCTATGGCGATTACCCGCACCAGTTTTCCGGCGGACAGCGGCAGCGGATTCTGATTGCCATGGCGCTCATCAACCGGCCGCGTCTGTTGATTGCCGATGAGCCGACCACCGCTCTCGATGTGACGGTGCAGGCCCAGATTCTGGCGCTGCTCGCCGACTTGCAGCGGCAGTACGGCCTGGCGATGCTTTTCATCTCGCACGATCTGGCCGTTGTGGGCCAAGTGGCCAGCCGGGTTGCGGTGATGCGCGCCGGCGAGGTGGTGGAAGAGGGGCTATCGCAGCAACTTCTCACAAGGCCGCAGCATGAATACACGAAAAGCCTTCTGGCGGCGGTGCCGACGCTCAAGACGGATCGGGAGAAACCGCTGGCCGTGGTGGTTTCAACGGCGCCGGCATGACGCTGGCCGAAAGCAAGTTCCGGTTGGGTGACTAGACCTCCAGCCGCGCCAACGATGGCCTCCCGATTCTATAACGCACTGTCATCCCGAACGCCGTGAGGGATCTGCGGTTGCTTTTGAGAGTTCAAGGTGGCAATACTTCCCAATTGCCCACGACTCAACCGCAACGCGATTCGCGAACGCTGCGGCGTTCATCGGTGCCTCCGAAAAATACGCTCACTTTAAACGAGCCAAGAGGTCAACAGCTTGGTTTGTCGAACCGGGAAACCTTCGAGCGTAATCGAGGACCGTTCCCTGAAACACCTCTTCCGGGTGCTCATAGTGTCCAGGTAATTGGCAGCTGACTGTCAGGTCCGCTCCTCGTGAGAGCAGGAGACGTACTACATCGATTCCGAAATCGTAACCCTGTGCCGCGGCGTGAAAGATCGGGGTCTGGCCGCCGAGACCCTGAGGATCGGTGGCCGCGCGTGCATCGACATCTGCTCCCGCTTCGAGTAATTGCTCCGCGATTCGAACCTGGCCGAACTCTGAGGCTACGTGCAACAGCGTAGCGCCTTTGAGCGTGAGCATCCGACCGGCGGTATTGCCGATACCCAGGGATGGATAACGTCTCTCAATGATGGAATGATCCTTGCGTAAGAGGAGGTCAATCTCTTCGGAGTCACCGCTAATCGCAGCAATGACACCTGGCTCATCATACTGAGTCGAGCCACCGGCATCTTGTATCAACTTGATTGATTTGTTCAGCGCGTCTTTATCTCGTACATATGTTCCCAGCACAAAATCAAGTGCAGTCCCAGGATGAGATCTTCCCTTCGACTGCCACTCCGAAACTTCGCCACAATCGGGATCTGCACCATGCTGCAAAAGCCAGTCGAGGGCGATTGGATCGAGCGTCTCGCAGGGAGCGAAGACGACTGGGTAGACGCCATGCCAAGCGGCGTTCACATTGGCCCCATGTCTGACAAGCAGTTCCATCATGGGCGTTCGCGAACCATGGAGACTGGCGCGCATGAGAGGCGCGTCGCCTCCTTCGTGAAGGTCACAGCCGTTATTGATAAGCCACTCTGCTATATCCAGCCGACCTTTGGAAGGTTCTCTTGACCCGCGACATTCAGCGGCCCACGTCAGCGGTCCGTCTTCGCCGTAGCCGATTGGTGCATGTTTCAAATCGGGGTGTCTCGAAAGAAGATGGCGAACCTCAGAAAAGTCATCTGAGTTGATTGCTTCCTTCAGGTTTTCCGCGAGTGGTAATGCGAGCACGTGGTCTCTCAGCTTCGGCCAACTTGGGAACCCATAATGTCGGGCGACTTGAAAGAGCGCCATCGCGAGAGACGGCGCATCACCTTTTGCCAAGCGATCTTTTGCTTGGTCCTTAAGATGGCGAAGGTTTGGCTTCGACGGAAGATGAGGCACGGAGGGACTTTGTTCGGGCATGCGAACTCCTTTCGGTAAGCGCCCGGTGTCCGCTTCGCAGGCAGAAAGAAGTTTCGCCAAATTGTGAACAGCAAAGGTGGGCTTCTACCCTGTCCGCGAACCGGATGCGTCCTTCACGCTGTTCAAATGCTAATCCAGGCCCTGGCTGACGTTCAAGCGCTATGCGGCCTCGATCACTCCCACATAAGGTTGGGTTCTCTAACCTTTTCGCGACGTAGTCAACCTTCTGAGTGAATAACTCCCGATGCGGAAGTTGCGAAAAAGCAACCGCAGATCCTTCACTGCGTTCAGGATGACAGTCGCGTTTGAGTGTAGGTGGGAGTTGCCAGCCCACGCCAGGAAGAAGCCGCAGGCTAGGCGGCAGGCGTCCGGAGGCTGCGGCGGGCATCGGCGAGCAGCGCACGGACTTCGTCGTCGCTGGTGGGCGAGAAGTCGCGGTAGAACTGTCCGACGGCCTCAAAGTCTTCCGGGGTGGAGAGGCAGAGCACGCGGTCAGCTTCGTTTTCGAGGTCGCGGCAGGTACTGGCGGCGGCCACGGGAACCGCAATGACGACGCGGCCGGCACGGGGACGGATGGCGCGGACAGCGGCTTTCATGCTGGCGCCGGTGGCCAGGCCGTCGTCGATGAGAATTGCGGTGCGGCCTTCGATGACCGGCGGCGGCGCGCCCTCGCGATAAACGAGCTCGCGACGCGCAATCTCTTCCTGCTCGCGGGCAATGATCGCGCGCAGGGTTTCAGCGGAGAGGTGGAAGTGTTCGACGAGGGCCGGATTCAAGGCAACGATGCCGCCAGCCACGGCGCCGATGGCCAGCTCCGGTTGACCGGGAGCACCCAGCTTGCGGACGATGAGGACGTCGAGAGGAAGACTGCAGGCGCGCGCAACTTCATAGGCCACGGGGACGCCGCCGCGGGGCAGAGCGAGAAGGATGGAGCGGTGCAGATCCGGTAGCGCAGCAACCAAAGGCGCCAATGCACGACCTGCGTCTCTGCGATCTTCAAAGACCATGGCCGACCTTCTTGCGCGGTTCGGATGATGAGGATGCGAACGCAGATGCTCTGTGGGCCGTTGCGAATGGCTGTCGCGGTCTCCCACCCATCGCGCGATGAACCTGCGCGATGGATAGGGCACCCAGTTTACTCGGCTGCGGCTTCTTCTGCAGGCTCGGCTGCGGCTGTTTCCTGTGCCGCTGCGGCTGCTTGCGTCTCTTCGCCGGCCTCGGCCTGCACCTTGACCTTGAGCTGCGCGGTCACGTCGCGATGCAGCTTGATCGACACCTTGAATTCGCCCACGGTCTTGAGCGGCTCGTGGAGAACGATCTTGCGGCGATCGATCTCAAACCCCTGCTTGGCCAGGTCGGCGGCGATCTCAGAGGAGGTGACGGAGCCAAAGAGATGGCCTTCGGCGCCGGCTTTGCGCGTAAAGGTGAGCGAGATGGGCTCGAGCTTGGCGAGCAGTTCCTCGGCCTGCACTTTTTCAGTGGCCGAGCGGCGGGCGGCCGAGGCCTTCATCTGTTCAATGACTGCCTTGTTGGTTTCCGTGGCCTGCATGGCCAGCTTGCGGGGCAGCAGGTAGTTGCGGCCATAGCCGTCGGCTACCTTGACGACGTCGCCGCGACTGCCCAGGTTGATTACGTCTTCCTTCAGAATGACTTCCATGGAAATTCTCCAGTTCCTTTTCGAGCGCCCGCATGGCGAGCTTCAATCATCCGCAGTGCAGCAAGGCTGCAACAACATCGCCTCTGCGGGGCTCACTCGGTCCGAGGGGCCGAATCCCAGGATTTCGCTTCGCTTCATCCTGGGCTGAGTTCCACGCTCCCTCCGGGAGCATTTTGTTGCCTTCGCCATGCCTTAGTGGCGGGTTGCGAAGGGCAGCAGGGCGATGTTGCGAGCCTGCTTGATGGCGCGGGTCAGGCGGCGTTGGTGGGTGGTGCATACGCCGGTGAGCCTCCGAGGTACGATTTTTCCACGCTCGGCAACGAACTGCTGCAAGAGCCGCACGTCGCGGTAGGGAATCGCGTCGATTTTTTCGGTGCAGAACTTGCACACCTTTTTGCGGCGAAAGAACTTGCCGCGTCCGCCGGGGCCACCGCCGGGCCGAGGGCCGCGCGGTCCGGAGTCCCGGAAGATTGTTGCTGGGGTGCGCCCGACTCGGGCGCCTTGGCTGTATTTTCGTCTGCCATCAGGGTTTCCTCTTCATTCATGTCCCTGCAGCGCCTGGGCGGTGCGGGGTGTTTGCGGCCGGACCGGCGAGCCGGTGGCGGCCATTGATTGCGCATTCTCTCAGGGCCAAAGCCGGGAATGCCGTTCAGCTCAGATGTACGGGCCAAAGCCCGCACCCTTCACTGCATGCCCATCGTCCTGCAGCGGGCTACGCGCCGGCCGGAGCGGGCTCTGCGGCTATGGGTGCGGGTGCGGGTGCGGCCGGAGCGGCTTCAGCAGGTGCGGCGGCCACAGGCGTTGCGGCTTGCATCTGCTCGGCCGAACGGCGCACGCCGCGGGCGGCTTTCACCTTGGCCAGGCGCTTTTCCTCTTCGTCGATGCGCACGGTGATGAACTTGATCACCGGCTCGGTGACGCGGAGGCGGCGTTCCAGTTCGAGCACCACGGGACCGCTGGCCTCGATGGTCAGCAGAACGTAGTTGCCGTCATTGAACTTGCGCACCATGTAGGCCAGCTTACGGCGGCCCAGCTTCTCGACAGTCTTGACCGCGCCGCCGCCGTTGGTCACGGTGGTGGAAAAGCCGGCGATCAGCTTGTCGGCATCTTCTTCGACCATATCGGGGCGAAGAATGAACATGACTTCATACAAACGGGACATTGTTCCTCTCAATGACAGTGAACGGAAGATCCTGGGACGTGATTCGTGGGCGCGTGCGGTTCGTCATTGTGTTTCCTGATCCCTGGTCCCTGATCCCTGATCCCTGTCTTCTTCCTTCCGGTTAAACTCATTCATCGCGGCTGATGGACCGGCTTCAAGAACGCGCCGCGTGGCCGTTGCCACCCGGTCGAGCACCTCGTCGAGAACCGTCAGATCCGCCTTGCGCATGGGCGAGAGCAGGTAATCCCTGCCCGGCCGCCTGGCGCCGGCCACGGTTGCCTGGGGAGGCAGGTTGGGACCCACCCCGATACGCAACCGCAACCACTCCTGCGTGCCCAGGGCGCCGGTTACGCTGCGGGCCCCATTGTGGCCAGCCGGCGAACCGCGCTCCCTGATCTTGAACGTTCCCAGCGTGAGGTCCAGCTCGTCGTAGATCACGAGCAGGTCCCGCGCCGGGTCGGCTTCAAACTCATCAACCAGAGCGGACACCGAAGCGCCGCTGAGGTTCATAAACGTCTCCGGCTTGGCCAGGATGACCTGCCGACCGGCCAAGCGGCAGGTCGCGGTCATGGCCCGGCAGCGCCGGTTTTGGATCACTACGCCCTGCTGCTGGGCGATGCGGTCGATGGCCATGAATCCCGCGTTGTGCGGGGTCCACAGATATTCGAGGCCGGGGTTGCCGAGGCCCACAATCAGGAAGGGACCGCGGCCGCCGGACCCGGGGTGGTCGAAGTCGCTTGCATCGGCCAAGGCTTACTTCTTTGCTCCGGCTTCGGGCTTTTTGGCCGCTTCTGCGTCGGTCTTGCCCTTCTTCGCCACTTCCGGTTCGGTCGGTGCAACCGCGCCTGCAACCACCGCAGCTTCGGCTTCCGCCGCCGGAGCCGCTTCTTCGCGGATGGAGACGACGTGTGCCACCGTGGCGCCTTCGGCGTTCAGGTACTGGATCTTGTCGGAGTGCGGGAGGCCGCTGACGCGCAGCACCTGGTGCAGCTCCAGGCCGCTGACATCCACATCGATGTGGCTGGGAATGTCGGCAGGCAGGCATTCGATCTCGACTTCGCGCAACACCTGGTCCAGAATGCCGCCCTCGGCTTTGACGCCGATGGGGGTACCGACGAGCTTGACGCGCACGTGGACGCGCAGCGGCTTATCGAGAGCAATGCGTTTCAGGTCAATGTGGATGAGCTGGTCCCTGAGGGGCTCGCGCTGCCACTCGACGATCATGGCCTTGGACGTGGTGGAACCCACTTCCACGTCAAAGATGGTGTTGTGGCCGGTCTCGGAAAAGAGGATCCGTGAAATCTGCTTGGGGTCAACCTCAACGGCCACCGGGTCGTGCCCGGAACCGTAGAGAACCGCGGGAATGCTACCGGCGGCGCGGACACGGCGCGCAGCGTTCTTGTTGAATTTGCCCTCGCGGGGCTTGGCTATCACGACTTCAGGCATTTTGCTCGTTTCTCATTTCTTTAAGATCGGGCACGGCTGAAGCCGCTCCCTTTGTTGGGCCAGAGATCAGAGAACAGAGATCAGAAAAACCTTAAGCTGCTGATCGTCTTGCCCAATGTCCCGGCAAATGTGAATGTCGCGGGTCAGAAAATACTGATCTCTGACCCCTGTTCTCTGCTCTCTAGGAGAACAGCGTGCTGACGCTGGTCTCCATGTGGATGCTCTCGATGGCTGCGCCCAACAGGCCGCTGATCGTGAGCACCTTGATCTTGGGTACTTTCATGGCCGCCTCGCGGAGGGGGATGGTGTCAGTCACCACCACCTGCTCGAGGCGGGAGTTGGCAATGCGGTCAATGGCCGGGCCGGAAAGCACGGCGTGGCTGGCACAGGCGTGAACCGAAGCGGCGCCTGCTGCATAGAGTGCGTCCACGGTCTTGACCAGCGTGCCGGCCGTGTCGATGATGTCGTCGATGATGAGGCAGGATTTGCCATGCACATCGCCGACGACGTGCATGACCTCTGCCACATTCATGTCGGTGCGGCGCTTGTCCACGATGGCCAGTGGCGCTCCGACTTTCTGCGCGAAAAACCGCGCCCGCTCCACGCCCCCCGCATCCGGTGAGACGACGATCAGGTTGGGCAATGCCAGATCGCGGAAGTAGCTCACCAGCACCGGGCTGGCAAAGAGGTGATCGACCGGGATATTGAAGAAGCCCTGGATCTGGGCTGCGTGGAGATCGACGAACAGGGCGCGGTTGGCGCCGGCGGTGGTGAGCAGATCGGCAATGAGCTTGGCGCTGATGGCCACGCGGGGGCGGTCTTTGCGGTCCTGGCGGGCGTACCCGTAGTAGGGCACCACCACCGTGATTCTGGCCGCCGAGGCTCGCTTGAGCGCGTCGATCATGACTAATAGCTCCACCAGGTGCTGGTCCACCGGATAGCACGTGGGCTGCACCACAAAAACATCCACGCCGCGCACATTCTCGAGAAGCTGGAAGTAGACCTCGCCATCGGCAAACCGCTGCAGCTTGGCCTCGCCAACCTTGACCCCGATGTGCTCGCCGATTTTGCGCGCCAGCTCCGGATTGGCGGTGCCGCTGAAGAGCTTGAAGCGCTTGTCTTCGCTCAGCTTGGTCGCCTTTTTGCGCTCGGGAGCGGGCTTGCCGTCCTTGGCTTTCCCGTCTTCTTTCTGCTGCGCCTCACGGGGAACTGAAGGCTGGTTGACCTTCGGTTTATCCTCGTCCATGACCAGAGTTTCCATACCCATTGAAACATTCCTCCAAAGCCGGTTAGCTTAGGCTGATTTCCGGATAAAACGCAAGAAACTGTGGCTGGGCGACCTGGATTCGAACCAGGATAAATGCCTCCAAAGGGCATTGTCCTACCATTGAACGATCGCCCAACGCTGAAAGACAGTCTTCAGTTCTCAGTTATCAGCTTTTCCTGCCGCAGCGATTGCCGGCGCCGCACGAGATATCCGAAATCTGATAACCGATCCCCGTCAACTGAAAACTTACTGCAAAATCATCTGGCGCCAGTAGCCGGCTCGCGGCAGGGTTTGCGTGATTCGGACTTCCACACCCTGCGCCTGATTCTTTAGCCGGTTTACTGCCGCTTCCGCATCTCCGCAGGCCTTGTATAACCCGAAGAGCGCTGAGCCGGAGCCGGAAAGCGCGGCCCACAAGACAGACGCTGCCTCCGCTGTGCCGGTGGCCGCAAGGATGCGCTTGATTTCTGCAAGGGAAGGATGCTGGGGAAAAACGACTCGCTCGAAGTCGTTCTGAATCCAGCTCGTAATCCCGGTGCGGACAAGCGCGGACCCTGGTGGTCCGGCCCGGTCCTCTCGGCTGAAGGTGTTGCTGGAGAGGACACCGGAGGAGCTTTGCCCTGCGGCCTCCTTCGGAACCCCGAAGGCGCTCAAGTAGGCTTGGCTCAACCTGTTTAGTTTATCTGTACCGGCCTCCGGGGTCAATCCCTCGGCGGCGCAAAGGGCGTCCCAGTCGCGAAACGCCTGCGGGGTGGAGACACCGGTCCGGGGAATGGCGAGGACGCACCACAGCGGTTCGAGATCGGGCAGGGGATGAACCAGCTGACCGCGGTCAAGGCCGAGAACCGTTCCTCCGATGAGGAAGAGCGGGACGTCGGAGCCGACTTGGGCAGCGAGTTCAAAGCGGCGAGTGGGCCAGTTTTCGGGAATGAGTGGCTGGGAAGCGGTCGTAGTCTCCCACCCTTCGGGCAAAAATCGCCCGAAGGATGGGGCACCCGGATCCGTGCTAATACCTAACTCTCGTTCGAGGCCGATCAGGGCCGCGACCGCATTGGCTGAACCGGCGCCGAGACCACCCTGCACCGGCAGGCACTTCTCGATGTGGATTTCGACACGGGCGGTGATCTGGAGCGCTTCCAGAGCCAGGTCGATCATTTTGAAGGCGGTATTGCGGCTGTCGGTGGGAACGCGGCTGTTGGAGGAGGTGAGCTGAATGCTGGTCGCCGCGGCCGGGCGAACGGAAACCGTCACCAGGTCATGGGCTTCCAGGGTCTGGTAGACGGTGGTCAGGCCATGGAAGCCGTCGGGCCGCGGTGGACCGATCGCGAGGCCCAGGTTGATCTTGGCATGCGATCGGATTTGAGTGGGCATAGGTCTTGATTGTAAAGGCGTAGCCGGAGATTGGGCACGAAGTACGAGCAGTTGTAAAAATACCGCCATAAGAGGGAACCGGGGGAGTAGACTCTGCGTAGAATCCTCCAGAACGACGCGGGAGGCGCTATGCATTTCTTACTTTTCGGCATCGGATTGTATTTCCTCCCGGCGATCATCGCGGCTGCGCGACACACGCACAACGCCACCGCCATTCTGCTGTTGAACCTGTTTCTGGGATGGACGTTGGTGGGCTGGGTTGTGACCCTGGTGATGGCGATCTGCTCGGCTCCTTACTACGTGTACTACTGCCGCCGCGGATGGTGACCGCTGACGAGCGAATTGTGGCCCGGTCGTGGCTCGATTGTGGCTCGCTCATGACTCGGTCATGACTCGCTCCGGGCCAGGCCCCGAAATCCTTTAACATCGTTGCCATGAGCTTTGCTCGGTTCTCACCCCTGCATCGCGCCCTGCGACTGGGTGGAGTTGTCCTCGCCCTGGCCCTGGCCCCGGTTTCTGCCGCCGCTGCTGTCGCGCAGCAGGCTCCCACCTTATCCTCCGCCGATCAGCAGCGGATTGAAGAAATCATGGCCAATCTGGGCCGCGGCCGCTTCATTGGCCAAGTGGCGATTTCGCCCGATGGCAAGCGTCTGGCCTGGGTCGAAGCTGGCCCCCAGGGCGGCAGAGAGATTCGCGTGGCGCCGCTCGCTAATTTGGACGCCGCGAATCCGGGAAGTGCCCTCGGAGACGGCGCGCCGGTAACAGCCGCCACAGCACCTGGCCAAGCCTGCGATGAGGGCATGATGGCGTGGTCGCCGGATTCGAGCGAGCTGGCGTTCTTTTCCGATTGCGCTGCGCCCGGCGATCAATCGGATCTGTATGTAACCCGGTTGGGACCGTCGCCGAAGACGCGCCGGCTGACCGTGTTGCACGGTGATGTGGATGCGCCGGCCTTCTCGCCCGATGGGCGAAAGATTGCCTTCCTGTACGTGAAGGGAGCAACCCGGGCCGCCGGAGCGCTGGCGGCGCAGAATCTGCCATCGGGCGTAATTGGCGAAGATCACATCGACGTCGAGCGTGTGGCCATGGTGGATGCAGACGCAGCCGCGGCGGCGGAGCCTGCCTTCGCCACTCCTGCCAACCTCTATGCGTATGAGTTCGACTGGTCGCCGGATTCCAAATCCCTGGCCTACGTGGCAGCCGACCCGCCGGGTGAGAACAACTGGTGGGTGGCGAAGCTCTACACGCAGGAACTGGGCGGCGCGCCGCAAGCGATTCTGGCTCCCACCGAGGTTGCCGGCTCACTGCGCGGAATGCAGATCGCGGTGCCCCGCTGGTCGCCTGATGGGAAGGCAATTGCGTTCATCGGCGGACTGATGAGCGACCAGGGCGTGACCGGCGGCGATGTGTGGGTAATTTCCTCTGCCGGAGGGACTCCGCGCGACCTGATGCCCGGCTGGCCTGTGACAGCGGGCTGGATCGCGTGGGAGGGCGACCGGCATCTGTTTGTGAATGAGCAGGCCGGCGGAGACACACGGCTGGTGAAGCTCGCACTTGACGCAGATGGGCCAGACGCCACCAGGGCCACGGCAGGCAAGCCGATCTTCAGTGTTCCCGGAAGCGTGGACGATGGGCGGCTGGAGCACAGTCTTTCCTCGACTGCCGATCGCTCTCTGTTTGTGATGACGGCCAGCACCTTCGACGATGCGCCGGAGATTTATGCGGCGAGGCCGCACGGGCCGGAGCCGTTGGGACGCTTTGCAGGGCTCAAGCAGCTCACCCACGTGAATGACGGCTTAAAGCCTGCAGGCGGCAAAACGGTCTCACTCGAGTGGACCGACGACGGCTTCCATTTACAAGGCTGGCTGATGCTGCCAGAGAACTTCGACCGCGCAAAAAAGTATCCGCTCCTTGTCGAAGTGCATGGCGGGCCGGCGGCGGCGGCGGTGCCGCACTGGGGCTCGGGTGGAGCGCTGAGTCCGGAGGCGTTTTCGGCGCTCGGCTACTTTGTCCTGCTGCCCAATCCGCGCGGCAGCTATGGCGAGGGCGAGAAGTTTACCCAGGCCAATCGCAAAGACTTCGGCTACGGCGATCTGCGCGACATTCTTGCCGGCGTGGACACGGTGCTCAAGAAGTATCCGGTCGATGCCAGGCGCGTGGGTCTCACCGGGTGGAGCTACGGCGGCTTTATGAGCATGTTTGCCGTGACACAGACGCAGCGTTTCCGCGCGGCCGTGGCCGGGGCCGGCATTTCAGACTGGCTGAGTTACTACGGCGAAAACTCCATCGACCAGTGGATGATTCCGTACTTCGGCGCGTCAGTTTACGACGATCCGCAAGTGTACGCGAAGAGCTCGGCCATCGACTTTATCAAGCATGTACACACGCCCACTCTGATTGTGGTGGGGGATCGCGATGGGGAGTGCCCGGCGCCGCAGTCGTTCGAGTTCTGGCACGCGCTGCGCGACCAGCATGTGCCGACCGAACTGGTGGTCTACCCCAACGAGGGACACGGGTTTGTGAATCCGGAGCACCGGAGGGATGTGCTGGAGCGTGCGCTGGAGTGGTTTGCGGAGTATATGCCGGCGGGAAGCTAAGTTCTGCTGCAGACGAGCAAAGGCCACGGCAAGCGCCGCGGCCTTTGCATTCTCGTTGCCCTTATCCCTTGGTCGCCGTTTTGCTACGCCGGATCGACAGAAGCGAAGCGGCCGCGGTTGCCGCGGTCGGTGAACTTCACGCGTCCCGTTACCTTGGCAAACAGCGTGTCATCGGAGCCGATGCCGACGTTGATGCCCGGCTTGATGCGTGTGCCGCGCTGGCGCATGATGATCGTTCCGCCCGTCACCAACTCGCCTGCAAAGGATTTGACTCCCAGCCGCTGCGCGTTTGAATCCCGTCCGTTTGTGGAGCTGCCTCCACCCTTTTTGTGTGCCATTGCTCAATCCCCTTCTACTTGCTGGCTGCTTACTGCGCGGCAGTGTACGTCTTGCCGTCGGCCTCGATGGCCTTGATGCGAATTTCGGTGAAGTTCTGGCGGTGGCCTTGCAGCTTCTTGTACTGCTTCTTGCGCTTCAGGTGGAAGACCAGGATCTTGTCGCCGCGGCCTTCGCCCAGGACCTCGGCCGTTACCTTGGCGCTGGACGGCTTGGCCAGGCCGGCATCGCCGGAGACCGCCAGCACGTCACTGAACTCGACCGTCTGGTCCGTGTTGGGGACACTCTCGATCTTCACCACGTCACCCGGAGCCACGCGATACTGTTTCCCGCCGGTGCGAATCACTGCGTACATAACGAATCCTCCAGCGCGGCGACGATTCGACTTTAAAAATCGTCGTGCCGGCGCATAACCTGAAAAAACCTGTTGCCTGGGGGCGGAACCAGAAATCAACCGCACTGGGAGGGGACCGCAAGCGCCGTAGACGGCTGCTGATCCAGGCGCTCCCGCGCACCCACACGGGCGCGCTCTCGCCAAACTCTTTGATTCTACCGGGAAATGGGGGTTGGGTCAATTGTGCAGACGATTGGCGGCCACCATGACTATTTCGCGTCCTCGGCCAGCCGGTCCAGTGCGGAGATTGCCGCTTCCAGACCCTTTCTGAGTTCGGGAAGGTCCCGTTCCACGACTTTCCAGACAATTTCCCAGTCAATCGCGAAATAGCCATGCGAAAGCTGATTGCGCATGGCATAGATGGCAATGAAAGGAATGCTCGGAAACCGTGTCACGGCATCTGGGATGACTCCAAGCAAACTCCGCGACGCCTCACCCAGAATCTCGAGATTGCGAACCACGGCATCCTGCAGCAACCTGCCGGCAGCAAAATCCGCAGCAGTTTTGCCGCGAGTGTAGGCTTCGATCTGGAGAGTTGCGTCGAGCATGTGGCCCAGGTAATCACGCGCCCGGAGCGAGTGGCGGCTCATACCGGAACGGCTTCGGCCAGCACCTGGCTGCGAAAGCTTTCGGGGAGGAACTTTGGAGTGCGCACATCCACTCTGATACCGGTGGCTTGCTGAATCTCAACCTGAAGCTTGGCCAGATCGAGCAAGCTGGTGTCGGGCGAGGGGTCCACGAGGAGGTCCAGATCGCTGTCATCCGCATCTTCTCCGCGGACCGCGGAACCGAACAGGCGCGGATTCCTCATGCCGGAAGCGAGCACCATCTGCCGGATCGCCTCGCGATGCTGAAAGAAAACCTCTGACGGCCTCATGGGCATCATTTTACCGCGGATTTTCATTGACGTTGGACGATTTACGGTCGAGTCACTCCGATAGAGAATGGCGATGGCTGTCTAAAGCTCCTGGTTGCGGATGGCCCCAAACGCCTCGTGTGCCGCCGCAATGGTCGCCTGCACTTGCTCTTCCGCGTGGGCGAACCCCAGAAACGCAGCCTCAAATTGCGAAGGTGGCAGCCACACACCGCGGTCCAGCATGGCGCGGTGGAAACGGCCGAAGGCCGCCGTATCGGACTTTGCGGCCTCGTCGTAATTCCGCACCGGGCCGGGGGTGAAGAACCATGTCCACATCGCTCCCACGCGATTGAGCGTGAGCGGCACGCCGGCGTGCTCGGCCTGGGCGGCTACACCCTCGGCCACGGCCTTCGCCATCGCTTCCAGATGGGGATAAACCTCTTCCTTATGCTCTTCGAGATAGGTGATCGTCGCCAGGCCCGCGGCCATGGCCAGCGGATTGCCGCTCAGCGTGCCGGCCTGGTACACCGGCCCCAGCGGCGCCAGCAGGTCCATGAAAAGGCGCTTCCCGCCGAAAACGCCGACGGGCAGGCCGCCGCCTACGATCTTGCCCAGCGTGATCAGATCGGGGTCAATTCCGTATAACTCGACCGCGCCACCAAGAGCCACGCGGAAGCCGGTCATCACCTCGTCGATGATCAGCAGCGCGCCCTCGCTGTCGGTGATGGCGCGCAGGCCTTCAAGAAAGCCGTTGGCCGGCGGAATGCAGCCCGCGTTGCCCACCACCGGCTCCAGAATGACAGCCGCGATGGCGCCGGGGTGCGCGACAAAGGCGGCTTCCACAGCGGCCACATTGTTGTAGGGCAGCGCCAGGGTCAGGTGCGCAATTTCATCAGGCACGCCGGCCGAGCCGGGGATTCCGAACGTAGCTACGCCCGAGCCGGCTTTAACCAGCAGCCCGTCGGAGTGGCCGTGATAACAGCCCTCGAACTTGATGACGATGTCGCGTCCTGTAGCCGCGCGCGCCAGGCGAATGGCCGACATGGTGGCCTCAGTGCCGGAGCTGACGAAGCGCATCTTTTCGACGGCCGGATAACAGGCGTTGATGCGTTCGGCAAGATCGGCCTCGGCGGCCGTGGAGGCGCCGAAGCTGGCCGACTTATGCGCGACGCGCTCAATGGCTTCGATCACCGGCGGAAAAGCGTGACCCAGGATCATGGGACCCCAGGATCCTATGTAATCGACATAGCGATTGCCATCGGCGTCCGTGACGTAGGCCCCCGCAGCACTCTCGACAAAAGGGGGCGCGCCACCCACGGCGCGAAAGGCCCGCACCGGCGAGTTGACGCCGCCGGGGAAAAATCGTTCCGCGCGCTGCTGGAGGGCCGCCGAGCGGGTGCGATTGGTTGTGGCAGCGGGTGCGGATTTGGGCGCGTTCATCGTGGTTTCAGTATAGAAGGCGGGTAGAGTGGGCCGCATTGCCTCGGCTGAAGACGACAGTAGGGCACTGGGCAAAAGCAGTGAGTTGGCTTGCGCTGCGCGCAAATGGCGAATTGGCAAGTTAGCGGCGGACGGGGAGAATAGCGGGTTCGGGCCTTTGGTTCGCCCTATTTGCCCGCAGGCGGTTGCGTCTGGGGCGCGTCGGGCAACGTGTAGATGACCTCGCCGGGCTTGGCGTAATGGAGTTTTTCGCGGGCTTCGCGCTCAATGGCGTCAGGATCGGATTTGAGGCGCTGGACCTGACGCTGCATCTGCGCATTTTCCTGCTGCAGGTTTTGGATCTGCTGCTGCAGGGCGCGGTCTTCGGCGCGCTTCCGCTGCCAGACGGAGAGGCCGTGCTCGCCATAGATCACGTGCCAGGTAATCAGTAATGCGAGGGCGATGGCCACGATGGTTCCGGCCGGCCGCCAGGTATGCTGCGCCCACGCCGCCATGCGCTTGCGCAGGGGGAGCGGCGGTGCGGCGGCTTTTTGCTGGTCGGAATTGTTCGGCATCGGATCTCGCATGGTTGATGTTGTGGGATGGCAGGATCAGGCGCCCACCACAAATTTTTCGGCTGCTGTGCGCAACGCCTTCATATCCTGCTCGCTGCGCGCTTCCACGTAGGCGCGAACCACCGGCTCGGTTCCCGACAGCCGGTAGCAGACCCACGAGCCGTCGTCCAGAATCAGCTTGAGCCCATCGGTGCGCACCACCTGGGTGACCTTGCGCCCGGACAACTCCCGAGGATCGGCCTTCAACTTCTCAGTGAACGCGGCCTTGCGCTCCGCGGTCAAGCGGAAGTTCTCGCGAACCGGGTAATAGGAACCAACCTTGGCAAACAACTGCTTCAGTTGTGCACCAAGACTGGTGCCGCGCACCGCAACCATCTCCGCCACCAGCAGGCCGGCCAGGATGCCGTCCTTCTCCGGCACGTGGCCGCGGATGGTGAGGCCTGCCGACTCTTCGCCGCCGATGGCGATCTTGTCGGCATTGATCAGCTCGCCGATGAATTTGAAGCCCACCGGTGTTTCATAGAGCTGTACTTTGTGCCGCTCGGCCAATGCGTTGACCAGGTTGGTGGTGGCCACACTCTTGGCCACGCCGTTGCGCCAGCCGCGAGTTTCAACCAGGTAATCGAAGAGCAGCGCGATCACGTAGTTGGGCTGGATGAAGGTGCCGTCGCCGTCCACGATGCCGAAGCGGTCCGCGTCGCCGTCTGTCGCAATCGCCAGGGCCGCGCCCATCTCTTTCATCTTGGCGCGTGCCGTGTCAAGGAGTTCGCCATCGGGTTCGGGCGCGTGGCCGCCGAAGAGCACATCGCGGTAATCGTGAACCGTCGCGACCGTCACGCCGTTGTCGCGCAGCAGGTCGGAAGCGTAACCGCGGCCGGCTCCCCAGAAGGGATCGACAACGATCTTGATGCCGGATTTGGCGATGGCTTTGAGGTCGATGAGTTCGGCAAGGCGCTTCAAGAACGCGGGCTTCACGTCTGTTGTTTCAAAGCCCCCGTTGGGGGGATCTTTTCGAGGGATTTCCGCCATGGCGGCGTCGTTGTCAACGATTGCCGCCTCAATCTGTTTGGTCACCTCGGGCAGTGCCGGACCGCCGTCGGGCGTAGAGAACTTGATGCCGTTGTACTCCGGCGGATTGTGGGAGGCCGTAAAGTTGATGGCGCCGGAGGTTTTGAGAGTGCGCACCGCGTAGGCGATGGCCGGGGTGGGTGCGGCTTCGGGTATCACGATGGGCGCAATGCCGGCCGCGGCCAGCACCCGCGCTGCTTCAGCTACAAAGCTCTCGCCCAGAAAGCGCGGATCGCGACCCACGAGCACGCGATGCGGGCCGGGCTGCGATATCACATAGGCGGCAATGCCGGCTACCGCGCGGCGGATGTTGGCTACGGTGAATTCGTCGGCCACAATGGCCCGCCATCCCGAGGTGCCGAACTTGATCGCTGTCGTCATGACCGTCTCCGTACAGTGCGTCTGCCTGCAAAGATCAATACTGCAACACGCGGGTGAAGGAGGCAAGTTGGGTGGGTGATGCCAGCGAAACGGTGTGAGTGATCACGGGTGCCATCGCATGAATTGAATTTCTTTGACGGACGGGGTTCCGTTTGCCGTCGCGCCGTAGGCGCAACGGTTGTTAGCCCCGCGCTTTAGCGTGGGGACCGGGGCCGAAAAAAGACGCCAGCCCCGTAGGGGCGATGTAAATGAGGTGCAAAAGACCCTCCAATGGCCGGTGGACCCGGTCTTGCTGGTCTCGCCCAACCACCATGAGGATGCCCCCGGGTCCCTGGGAAACCACGAAGCTGGATGGGCCGACGATTACAGCGCTATTCCTGCTGCGACGTTTGAGTCTCGGGACACTCGGGCTGGCTTCTATGCTGGGCAACGCGCCGTTCGGGCTGGGGCGGAGCGGGATGGAAAGATGCGACCCGAAGCCCGATCAACTCGGCATCGAGACGCTTGAGGGCGCTCTCCACAATGTCTCGCACGCGGTCGGCGTCTCCCACAGATCGAAGGTTCAGGAGCAGGTCGTGATGGCGGGCAGGGGAAGCGTCAAGCATGCCTTCAACCACGGGCTGTTGGCCGTTGGCACAGATTGCCGCCTTCAGAAAGCCCGACTCGCTGTGAACCGTCGCCTTCAAATGCACGATGGCGATTCCGGCCGCAGTCAGGTCGGCATCCAGCGCATCGAGCAGAGGCCCCAGGAGCATTGCCGGGGAGCAGGGGATGGCCGGACGCACTTTTACCTGCACGTTCAGCCACGCCAGCGCGGCTTCAGCCTGTGCGTATTGACCGTAGTCGATGTCAAGAATCGTAGACCCGGCCGAAATCTCGCCGGACAGCACTTCATCCAGCCAGGCTGCGACGCCCTGTCCGGTTCTCGCGCTGATTTGCCGCACGGTCCGCGTGGTGGGAAGGGCCGGGACGTTTGCATAGATCTCAGATTTGGTGAAGCACACCAGATCCGCTTCTTCGAGCTGCATTCGAAACAGAAAGGAAAGATTCGGATCCGCATTGCCGGCGAGCAACTCCTCGGCGCGCCGGGGATCGACCAATACCGTGAAAGGAGCGACGCGGTAAGCATCGCTGTACTCACGTAATGGATGAAGCGTGGTTGCAGCAATGTCTGTGCAACTGCCGACGGGCTCGGCAAAGATGACATCGGGAGCGTGCTCCCTTAACCGCCCCATCATGCGCATCAAGTCAGAGAACCTGCAGCAAAAGCATCCGCCGGTGACCTCTTCGCTCCGTATTCCGTTGGCTTGAGCGTAGTCCGTGTCTACCAGTCCTTCGCTCTGATCGTTGAGGACGATTGCGGAGCGAAGGCCGCGGCGTTCAAGCTCCTTGGCCGCCGCCACGAGAAGAGTTGTCTTTCCAGCTCCGAGAAAACCTCCAACCAGAACGATCCAGGGAATTTTCATTACACGATCCTCGAAATGGCGGCCCCGGTCAACCACCCATGAAGCGACAGGGATGCCTTCACGCGGGCCACAGGTTTACGCGTACACCCGAAATCCTTCCACGTTGACGCGCTGTTCGCCCCGATTGGTGATTCGAATCGTGTGCTTTCCTGCCGCCAGCCCCTGCTTTGAGAACACCGCGACTCCCAGGAACACCGGAAAATCATCCAGCCGCAATGATGTCACGTCGTGGCGTTCTCCATCTAGCGCAATCTCTACCTCGCCCAGCCCCTGCGACTTCTCCGCCACATAATCGATCCCCGTCCCGGTAAAGGAGAATTCCGCCCAGTTTCCACTGGATTGCGTCGCGCGCGGTAAGCGCTCCGCGGCTGTCTCCTCCGCCGTGGTCCACTCGAACCACTCGCCCTGGTAATGAATCTGCGAATCCGAAGCCTTGACGAACCGGGATGACGGAAGCGCTTTTGATCTCAGAACCATCGGAATTCTCCACATCTTGTATGGCGAGCTCGGCACATCGTCAAACGGGCATCCCGAGGTAAACAGCGCAACCTCAATGTCATCGTCCACTCGCTTCTGAAAGCGCGCACAAATGGTCGGTCCATACATGTGATAATGCGGCCCAAGAAAACGGTCGCTCTGCGAGCCCACCATGGTCCATGGACCCCAGGGATGCGGAGCTTGAAAAACGTCGTAGCGCATCTCGTTCGGCTCGTACCACTTCGTCATGGTCTCGGTGTTGTACCACGAAACCAGCAGATACATCCTTGCTTCCGGTATATACGTGATCGGCGTCTGTCCACATTTCGCGGGCCGATCCAGGATGGGCACCGCGCGCCCAATGTCCATTGACCAGTTCGTATCCAGGCTGCCGTCGGTGCCCGTCAAGTACTCCCAATCGGCGCTGTTCAATTTCGGCAACAGGATTCGCTTCACCCGACCCAGCACCAGGCTGTCGCCGTCATTCCAGAACCCGTTGGTCGAACACGCATACACATACTCCTGTGCCCGATCCTCGCTCACCTGGCCGCCGTTGCGACCGTAGTGGACGAAAAACGGCGCACCAAACTTCCCCCCGGGCCACATAGGCTTTTCATAGTTTTCCTGGGCCGCGCGCACCCACGTTTGCCCGCGGTCCGTTGACTTGATCAGGCTCGCATTGGCGGCGAGTTGACGCATCAGTGGATCGCCGCTGTCGCTTCCATAGGTGTTCCGCGAAACAAAGGCATAGAACACGCCGTCAATGCACTCCTGGCCACACGCCTTCCATGTGGCGTTATCCGCCCCTTTCTGGCCGGCCCCGCCATATTCCGCCATCGCGTTCACCGGCGAACCCAGCAACGAGTTGGAATCATCCCCCGCTAGCTGGTTGAATGCCAAGTTCATCGAGCTTTTCCCAAAACCATGTCCGTCGCAATTGAATGCATAGAGGGAATCATCGTCCGCCCAGAACGGATCCCAGGTATCGCCATTCGAGTTGTCCCATTTGCGAATGCGATGCAGATCAAGAAACACTTCGGCGATCCGGTGCCGTGTTTTTCCTCTGCCCGTGCCCATCTCGCCGACGGCAAGCCTGGATCCCGATAAGAGGCCGACTGCTGCCGAGCATGCAGCCGCTTTCATGAACTCACGCCGTCCCAGCTTGCTCTTGTTTCCGCGCATTGCTGTGTCCCCCATCCGGCCAACGGGTGCTTACGCATTATATTTCTCAGCGCAGATGTTTCTGTCGGCTCGCGCCCAGACGATTTCGAACACCCAAAGAGGACCGGGAACTGCGCGCGGGTGGGGTGTCACAAGGAGAGCGCGCAGCGGAAGCTCGTATTCGAGGTGGAGCTATCAGGAGTGTTGGAACTGCGTGCCGCCACACGATAGCGGTTGCAATACGATTTGTGGCAAAGAAACGATCCGCCCCTCATGACGCGCGCGCTTCCCGTCGGCGGCCCGGTTGGGTTGTCGCGGCTGGCGGTGCGGTGAAAGTCGGGGCTAAACCAGTCCGCGCACCACTCCCAGGTGTTGCCCGTCATCGAATAAAGGCCGTAACCATTGGGCGGAAACGCCTCCACGGGACAGGTGCCTTTGTATCCGTCGTCACCGGTGTCATTTTTGGGGAAGTCACCCTGCCAGATGTTGCAGCGATGCTCGCCGTTGGGCCGCAGTTTGTCGCCCCATGGATAGATCTTCTGTTCCAGGCCGCCGCGCGCGGCATACTCCCACTCGGCTTCAGTGGGCAGGCGCTGACCGGACCACTGGGTGTACGCAACGGCATCGTTCCACGAAACGTGGACCACCGGGTGTTCATCGCGATTCGCCAGGCTGGAGCCGGGACCCTCCGGCGCATTCCAGTGTGCGCCCATCACCTTGCACCACCAGGGCGCAGCGGCCACGCGCTCTTCCACAAGCTCCGCGAAACGCTTGCGCGGGATGTGCAGCCAGAATACGAACGACCAGCCGAAGCGCTCGGCTTCCGTCCGGTATCCGGTGGCGGCAACGAACTTGCGAAACTGGCGATTGGTGACCGTGGTGCGGTCGATAAGGAACGGGAGCAGCGAAACGGGCCGCACCGGGCCCTCGCCATCTGCCGGAAATCCTTCGTCGGAATCGGTGCCCATAAGAAACGTGCCGCCGGGTAGCTTGACCATGCGGGCCAGCATCTCCGCGCGGTTCTCGCGCGCGGCAGGTGCGGCACCTGCCGGTTCGCCGCAGCACGCACTATGTGCGGCGGAAGGCGTGCAGCAACCCTTCTGCACGTCTTTCGATTCGGGCTGACCGGTGGTATTCATCATGATCTCCATGCCCCAGCAGCTCCGCATCCGCCAGCGGCCGATTTGAGGTCGTCCGAGGCGTTTGATTAGGCGGATCCTCCAGATCTTCCCCAGCGGCTGCTACTGCTTTTGGATGAGGATTGACCCCCTTGCGGCACAGGGGATACGTCCTTGCACGACAACCTTCTGGCCGACGGCAGTCAGCGTGAGCATCAGCTCATCGGACCTGTCCGGCACGCGGTGCAGAAGTTTTGGCTGTGCAATATTGTCGATCAGCAGAATTGGGGCTTCAATCCTGTTCTCGCACTCTTTCCAACCGCCAAGCGGTACAAAACGCAAACGATATTGCGCAGCAGCGTCGAGCTTTGCGGATAGGTCTATTTGAAAATTGGAACCCTTCCAGCTGCCCACCAAGTTCGGCGCCCATATCTCGGCTGGCGCGTCCCATTGCGCCGGCGGCGCAGAACCAGTATCGAATGCGGCCAGGCACCGGATGGCCGGCGTGGCGGCGCTCTCTGAAACGATCAGCCTGATCTTATCTGCCCTAATGGGACCAATAGGTTGAATTCGCTTATGTCCGATGCATGTTCCGGTGCCCACCACCTTCCAACCATCGGCGGCGTGCGCCTCCAGGCGGTAGCGTCTCACGCGCTGGCCCCCAGAACAATCCTCCTGCAGAATGAGGGTATCGATCGACGCACCGGGTGGAAGTGACAGATCGATCGTGGAGCCATGTCCGGAGGTTGCGGCAAGACTGCGGCCAAATCGGCGTTTAATTTCATTGCCAAATTCGCCCGCGCGCGCAACGTCCGCGGCGGGCAGCAGACCGGTGCGGTCGGGCGGCAGATTCAAGAGTAACTGTACGCCGCGTCCGACGGAACGGTAGTAAATCTCGAGCAGCGCATCGAGCGAGAGAAGATTGCGCTGACTCTCGGGGCTCCAGAACCAGTTGGGGCGAAGAATGGAAACGTCGGATTCGATGGGCAGCCACACGCTACCATCCGGGTCGCCGTTCAGGGCGGTGGCCACTCCCGACGCGGCGTCGGCGGCAGAGACAGCGTCCCACGCGGGATAGGGGGCGAATCCGTTCTCGTTGCCGACCCAGCGGATGCTTGCTTCCGGTCCTTGAAAAATCACCGCGTGGCGAGCATGCTCCCGCAAAATGTCACCCACGGGAATGACACAGGAACCGTCAAACCATATCTCCACCATGGCGCCGTATCGGGAAAGGACCTCGGTCAGTTGGCGGCGATAGGTGGCGTCGTACTTCTGCTGCAGGGCTGGAGTCTTGCATTTGCCCCCGGTGTCAGCTCCCTGGCTGGCGTCGCGCGGAGACACATACACGCCCAGTTTTAGACCGTATTTGCGGCACGATGCGGAGACATCGGCCAGCACATCGCCACGTCCACCGCGCCATGGAGTATTGCGGATGCCGTAGTCAGTGGTGTCGGTCTGCCACATGCAGAAGCCGCCCGAGTGTTTGGCGACAAAGACGATATACTTTGCGCCCAGCGCAACTGCCGTGCTTGCCCACTGGTCGGTGTCGAGCAAAGTAGGATTGATTGCCGACAACGGAGTTGAGAGATCGTCCTGCTCGATACCTTGCCAGGTGTTAGGCGCGAAATGAACGAACATGCCCATATCGAGGTCCTGCCATGCGGCTTGATCGGCGGTCGGCAATGCCAAAGGAGGGCTTGTCCGATTTGATTCTGCGCAGGCGATCTGCGAACTTCCCACCGAGGAAGCTGCTATTGCTGTACTAACCATTGAAGAAACAAAATCTCGGCGATTCATCGTGCTCGGTATCCTTCCACTCTTAGCGGCCATATCACTCGTGCCGGCAATCTACGGCCTTCGCGACCTGGCCCAGCGAGAGCTCACGCATAAAATCCATTCATTTGGCGAACCGGCAATTTATGGCGACGTGAACGACTTAGTTTACATGACCATCAAGACAGTCAATGATGTACCTGCCGGTAAATAAGCCGTTCCGGGAGAGCATAGCGTGCCAGGGCAATCGCATGAATTGAATTTCTTTGACGGACGGGTTCGGTTTGCCGTCGCGCCGTAGGCGCAATGGTTGTTAGCCCCGCGCTTTAGCGTGGGGACCGGGGCCGAAAAAAGACGCCAGCCCCGTAGGGGCGGTGTAAATGAGGTGCAAAAGACCCTCCAATGCCGTTCATGCGATTGCCCTGCATAGCCAGCAAAATTCTGTCCCGTATTCGAGAACTGGCTTACAATGCATTCGTGAAAGGCCGACTCCTGGCAATTCTTCCGCCCCGGCTTCTAGCTCTCAGCGGCATTCTGCTCCTGAGTGTCTTTGCCTGTCGCAGCGCACGAACCCGGGGCCAAGCGAGCAACGTCATAAGTGAGGGCGGTCGTGCACTGTCAATGGCGGTTACTACAACAGCATTTCCACCGGGAGGTGCAATTCCCCCAAACTACACCTGCGATGGTGCCGATGTCTCGCCCGATTTGTCATGGTCTGGCGCTCCTGCTGCAGTTCAGTCATTCGCGTTGATTGCAGACGATTCCGACGCGCCGGCGGGGACATGGACTCACTGGCTCATCTGGAATATCCCGGCGCAAAGCACAGGAATGCCGAAGAGCGTGCCAACAAATGAAACTCTGGCAGACGGTGCTCGCCAGGGCCGGAATGACTTCCAGCGCATTGGCTACAGCGGTCCCTGTCCGCCTGCCGGAAAACCGCATCGCTACTTCTTCAGGTTGTATGCGCTCAATGACAAGCTCGACCTAAGGGCGGGAGCGAACAGGTATGAACTGGAAGAAGCCATGAAGGGGGGCGTTCTGGCGCAAGGCGAACTTATGGCCAGGTACGGGCGGTAAGTAACCGCTGCACACTGGAACGCTGGCCAGGCCCTGTTTCCTGAGGCGGGGCTCCGCTACGACGACAACGTTAGAACGGAGTTCCGCCGGTGGAGGCAGCAGGAGCCGCGGTGCTGGGGACAGCAGCCGCCTTGTTAACAGCGATCGATTTCTTGCGGCGAATACCTGCAGATTTCTTCGTGGCTTTTTTCGCGGCCTTGGCTGCAGCCTTGGCGGGAGCTCTCTTTGTCGCTGCTCGCTTCTTGGTCGAAGCACTCTTCGCGGCCTTCTTTGCCGGCGTCGCTTTTGCTGCCCTGACCGCTGCCCAGCGCTTCTTCTGCGCCGCGGCGATGCGCTTCCTGGCTTCAGGGCTTAACCTTCTCCGCTGCGGAGATTCCTTGGCCGTGTCGCTCGCAGCAGGAGCTTCCGTCTCCACATTGTCCGCCGGTATAGCTGTGATCGTTTTTGCTTTAACCGCGGCCCAACGCTTCCTCTGCGCCGCAGCCATGCGCCTGCGGGAGGCAGGGCTGAACCTTGTCTTGGCAGGTTGGACCGGGGCAGCGGAGCTCTGCGTGACGGCGGCAGCGGCGCTGGTGCCGGAGAGCGCCGCACGAGCCTGCCGGAGCCTTCCTAACTCATCATCGATTGCAGCGATGATTACTTTTTCGTCCATAACTACCTCACAAGCTAGAGAATTCTAGTCCCAACATACGATAACATGCACAGCTTATCTAACGAACGTCAACTATAAGATTCGTAGCTCGCCTCACCGCGACAGATTCCAGGTGGCTGCGTTCCAGGTCATAGGTCGCCAGGCAGATGGATAATGGTTCTTGGCTCCGCAGAGCCTGGGCGGACCAATCGAAACCCGAATGCCAACCTGGTGCAATCTGTTATGAAGCAATTGTTGAACCGTCGCCAAATGCTGAAATTGAGCTCGGCCTCCTCTCTGGCGGTGCTCGCTTCCGCGAATCCTGACTCTGCTGCCAGTTCCGCTGTTGAGAGTACGCACGCGCCGGTGCCGCGCTGGGAAGTTTTCGAGCTTTCGCTGGCGGGGCCCTCGGCGGGGAATCCATTCGTTGACGTGCAGATTCTCGCTACGTTCAGGCTGGGAAATCGCTTAGTGCCGGTAAATGGATTTTACGATGGAGCGGGGACTTATAAGTTGCGCTTTATGCCCGACACCGAGGGCGAGTGGACTTACTCCACAGTCAGCAATGCGGCCGAATTGAATGGCCGGGCAGGACGTTTTACCTGCGCTGCAGCGCTTGCCGGAGTGCATGGTCAGGTGGGGGTGCGCAATGAACACCACTTTGCCTACGCCGACGGAACTCCTTACTTTCCTTTTGGAACCACGTGTTACGCGTGGATACACCAGAGCGAAGCATTGCAGCGGCAGACCATCGAGACGCTGCGAAGCGCACCGTTCAACAAGATACGGATGTGCGTGTTTCCCAAGAGTTACGAATATAACCACAATGAGCCGCCACTTTACCCCTTCGAGCGGGATGCCGCAGGGAAGAGCGACTTTTCCCGGCTCAATCCAGCCTTCTTTGCGCATGTAGAACAACGCATTGGCGACCTGCGTGCGCTGGGAATTGAGGCCGACCTGATCCTGTTCCATCCCTACGATCGCTGGGGATATGCGCAGATGCCCGCCGAGGCCGACGACCGCTATCTCAAATATGTTTTGGCGCGGATGAGCTGCTACCGGAACATCTGGTGGTCGCTGGCAAATGAATACGATCTGATGAGGGCGAAGTCGGTCCAGGACTTCGACAGGTTCTTCCATATCATTGAGCAATGCGATCCGGCGAATCATCTGCGGTCAATTCATTTTTCTCGCGCGATGTACGACTATTCGCAACCGTGGGTCACGCATGCGTGTTTGCAGATGTCAAAGTTCGACGCGGCGGCGGAGTTGCTCAAAACATTCCGCAAGCCGGTGGTGTTCGACGAGGTGCAATACGAAGGCAACCTCAATCGACGCTGGGGCAATCTTTCCGGCGAGGAGATGACGCGGCGTTTCTGGCTGGGCGTGATCGCCGGCTGCTATGTGACTCATGGCGAAACGCTGCTCGACCCCGACGGGCCGTTCGACGAAAATACGACGACCATTTTGTGGTGGGCAGAAGGCGGAAAGCTAAAGGGAACCAGCCCGGCGCGCATTGGATTTTTGCGACGGCTGGTGGCAGAGACGGCGATCGCGGCTGGCGCTGACGGCAAGCGCAATGGGCTTGAGGCGCAACCAATCCAGTACTACCTGAATGCCGCGGTTATGGATGCCGCCGGCAAGCCGCAAGAAATTCTCTACTACTTCGACGATCATCGGCCAATTTTCTATGAGTTTGCGCTGCCCGAGGGGCGGTTTACCGCCGACCTGATCGATCCGTGGGTGATGACCGTGAAGAGGCTTCCCGGAACCTATTCAGAAAAGGTAAAGCTGAAGCTCACCGGACGTCCCTACCAGGCACTTCGATTCCTGCGCATCGATTAGGGTGGTTAGGGACTTTGGACCGCGTTATTGCGCCGTTTCAAGATTTGTGGTCTGGCCACCCTTTCACCAGCGCAGCGGCGATTCGGCGGCGGTCTCACCCGCAGCACTGCCGCGCATTGGATCTATTCGACGTGCTTCACGACGTGTCCGTCCGCGTCAAGAAAGTCCAGGCTTGCGGTTCCATCAGCAGCGACCTGCATCACGATTCGCTTTTTGCCACTAGC
Source organism: uncultured Acidobacteriaceae bacterium (assembly GCA_963725975.1). Classification (GTDB taxonomy): domain Bacteria; phylum Acidobacteriota; class Terriglobia; order Terriglobales; family Acidobacteriaceae; genus Telmatobacter. Next base: position 765,243 of record CAVSBA010000008.1, read on the forward strand.
GTCCGCAAGCGAGACAACAGCAGCGTCATCGTTCCCGCGCCCGACCCAGATTCGACGGTTCCTCGCATGATTTTTAGGATCGTTAATCGCTAGCCCAACAATGTGGTTATCCTCGTCCTGAACGCCGGCGAGCTGCACCAACTGTTGGCTTTCACCGTACGGATCGAACGAAAGGCTGGCACCTGAATCTATGATGTCGCCCTTGTCATCGCGGTGGCCACCAAAGATCAAGCCGCCATTTTCTGTGCCTTCGTCGTTGTAAAACAGCATTCCAGCTTCCGGTCTGTCTACTTTGGGTAACTCCTTGCCCCCCACGATCACGCCAGGCATCTGGGCATGATCTGAAATCACCATGCGCAAAGTTCCGTCTGGTTCGACAACGTTGATTCGATGGACTTCTACCTCATCGAACGCCTGACTGCGATGAGACTTTGAGCCCATCAATAGCGCAACGGCAAGGACCGTGCTCAGAACAGCAGAGTAGGTGGCTAAAATCCTTTGAACGGACGGGTTCATGAAAGACCTCTAATACGTTTCTACGCATTGTGACGAGGAAAAGTTCGGCGGTTCGGTTCGTAATTCCGTCTGGATTACCGAACTGGCCATTGGATGACGAGGCGGCGGAAATTGTGCGTCCAGGTACATGGGAGCCAAACAAAGTCGAAGAACGTGAACTTTAGGGGCGGGACACTACGGCGCTTCATTCAGCAGGCTGGTTGCGGTGCGCTGGTCAGTGATGAGAATGTCAATCCAGTTTCCACGCAGCGCGGCCAGGATGGCCTGAACTTTACGCCGGCCGCCGGCCACTCCCACCACGCGGTTGACGCGGCGCAAGGTTGCAAGCTCAATCCCAATCACGCGCTGCATGAGCGGCGATTTGAGGGGCGCGCCCCCGGCGTCAAAGAATCGGAAGCAGATGTCGCCCACGGCTCCCTGGCGGCTCAATTCCGCGCGCTCCGCTGGCGAAAAGATGTTCCCGCTGCTGGCCAGCATAGGCGATGGTTCCATGGAACCGATGCCCACCAGGGCCACGTCGAGGCGCCCGAATAACTCCGCGGCTGTTCGCACCGAAGGATCGCGCGCGAGCACGCGTTGTGCTTCCGCAGAGCCGACTACGGCCGGCGCCTGAAGCAAAACCGGCGTTGCTCCTATGAGTGCGGCTAAGCGTTGTGCCGGATAGATGGCCTGATGCTCCGCGCCAACCTGGCCCACGCCGCCCAGAATCTGCACCACCTTTCCGCCGCGGCAATAATTGCCGGGGTGCAGCGCATCCACCATGGCAAAGAGCGATCGACTCCACGAAGAGATGCCGATGACAACCCCCGGTTTGAGAGTGGTCTCGACGAAATAGGCCAGTGCCGCTCCGAGGTCACGCACCATGGGAGCCTCTTCGGCAGAGCAATCGACGACGATGGCATCCTGCAGCTTGAACTGGGCAACAACACGCTCCTCCATCTCGGCGAAAATGCCGGGCGGATTGTTCACGCTCACGCGAACGATATTCGCTTCCCGAGCTCGCTTGAGGAGACGCGAGACGGTGGACTGATGGATTTGAAGCTGCCTGGTAATGGCTTCCTGGCGGAGTCCCTGCACGTAGTACATGCGAGCCACTTTTGCCATCAGGCGCAGTTCATCGATGCGAGCCATGGTAACGATTCTGCCATAGACAAATGGCATTCGGAAAAATTATGCAGGGCTGCACATCTATGCCAAATCGTTCAGGCCACCCCGCAACTCAACAACAGGGCGGCAGCTCGGCGGGGCGATTGTGGTGGTAAGTGTCCCAGCCCAGATAGCGCGAGAGGGCTTCAGCGACAGCGGCAGCGCAATGGCTGCCGTTCATGGCGGCGTGATGCTCAAAGCCATTCTGGCAGATGGTATGCATCAGGGCCGGAAGTCCCGCCACCCTCACCACGGCGCGAGTGCCGAAGGTCTTGAGCGGATCGTCGGTAAATTCGCCCTCGCCGACGTATGCGCGGATTTTGCCGCTTAAGTCATCCGTGCTGACTCGGCCAAAGGTGACTGGGCCGGCCGGCGTGCGCCCCTCAAGCGCGCCCACGGTGTTTTGCTCGCCAAGCACGGTGCCGAGGATGGGCGCGGTTCCAATGCGGATGTCGGGCAGAAAGTCCTTGGCCCAATTGCCGCAATGGAAGAAGACGCACTTATCTGGATCGCCGCCGTAATTGTTGTTCCAGTCGACCAGCGCACTGGGGCGGCCGCTGGCCAGTTGCAGCGCATACATGCCCACCACGCCGGCGATATCGACTTCGCAGGCCGAAGGCAGCATCTGCTCGCTCATCATGGACATGATGGTGCACACGTTGACGCCGAAGTTTTTCTGGAGCGAACTCCAGCACTGGATGGCGGTAGCGGTAATGCTGAGCGAGTTCATCCAGTCATCGACCACGAGCGCGAATTTGGCCATGCGCAGGAGGGCTTCGTCGGGCGCAGCGGAGGCGTCTGCGTAGGAGCGAATCTGTTCCACGCGCTGGCGGACGCGAGTATCGGCAGAGTCAATTTTGGCGGCTTCGCCGAAGACCTCGGAGAGATCGATGGTGTTGACGGTGATGCCGCTCAATTCAAGCAGCTTTTCGCTGAAGCGCGTGGTATTGAACGCGTTGGGACGCGCGCCTACGGCGCCGATGCGCACCCGGCTGAGGCCGCGGACGACTTTGCAGGTTTGTACGAAGCGGACCAGGTCTTCGCGAAAGCGCGCATCGGAGACGGCTACGGTGTGATCGCGCGTGAGCGTGTACTTAAGACCGTATTGCCGCAGATTATTGCAGACCGAAATTTTGCCGCAGAAGGCGTCGCGGCGCCGGTCGAGGCCGAATTGGTCAATATCGTCTGGACAAGCCTGCACGAGGATCGGGATGCGCACGTCGGCCAGGCGAATGGAATCGGCTACACCTTTCTCGTCGCCAAAGTTGGGCAGGCAGACGAGAATGCCCTCGAGCAGTTCGCGGTTGCGGCGGAAGAGCTCGCCGCATTTTTGCGCATCGGACCAGGTTTCCACCGCGCCGAGTTTGCTTTGTTCCGGCGTAAGCCATACCGGATCGATGGAGAGTTCGGCGAAGAGTTTGGTCAGATCCCGCCGCGCTTCGGTGATGAGCACATCGGGAAAGAAATCGCGGTTGCCCAGGATTACGCCAAGAGTCGTCGATGGAGTTTTCATTTCAAAATACCTGAACCTTTGCTGGTTGAATTGCCTGACGGTGCAGGCGTACAGTGCGAAGGGGCGCCGGGTGGCATGGGTGGATCCCGCGGCGCGCCATAGCTTAGTTACAAGCGCGAGTAGGTGATGAGCGCAAGGCCCACCAGATAACACAGAAACATGGAGACAAGCAGACGATTGGTGCCGCGCGGCGCTTCAGCAAACTCCTTCCACGCCAGCACTCCCCAAAGAATGGCGACCACCGGTGCAGCGTTGCTGAGCGCATAAGAAACAGCGGGGCCAGCCGCGCCCACGGCAATGAAGCTGGCGCTCATGCCGACGCCCCAGATTGCGCCGCCGAGGATGCCCGTCAAGTGTGTTCCCCCTCTGGCCTTCCAATAGTCGCCGAACCGGACGGGGGCGCCTTCGACAGGATGGCGCATGAAGAATGGATTAAATAAAAACGTGCTGAGAAAAGCGCCCAGCGCGAAGAAAAATGTAGCGGTGAGCGGCATGAGCTTACCAGAGCCGCCGGAGACGAAATTCGGATCAATGGATTTGATGGTGAGGCCGTAAAAGAATGCGATGAGGGTGCCCGCGAAAACCGAGAGAAGGATGCCTTTGACGCTGGGCTTCTTTCGAGCCCTCGCCAGCCGTCCGTAAGCTCTCATGCTGAGCAGAATGGCAACGGCGATGACCCCCACGCCCGTGAAAAGCATCAACGAATTGCCGGGATTGGTGGCTCCTTCGACGATCACGAGGATGAAACTGATGAAAATGCCCAGCACCCAGGCGATGCCGCCGCCGATGGGAAAGCCGATGGCCATGCCGGCCACTGCGATGGCGGCCACGAGCAGCAGATTGCCCAGATTCCACACGGTTCCGCCCAGCAGCGCCCAGCCGATGCTGAACAGGTCAGCCTGCGCGAGGTCGGCGAAGAAGCTGCGTCCGGTGTGGCCCAGGGAACCAAGGGTGAGTGCGGCGATCAATGAGGTAACGAGCAGGCCCGCGATGAAGTCCCAGTAGTAGAGCTCGAAGCGCCAGGTGCGCGCGGCGAGTTTTTGCGTGTTGGCCCATGAGCCCCAACAGATCATGGTAAGGACGCAGAGGATTACAGCTACGGCATAGTGATGAACCATCAGCACGGCGTGCCTGCTTTCATTTCGTCGCGCAGGCGCGCGCGGCGCACTGCCAAACGCCACGACTGCCGCAACTCCTCGCGTTGATCGGAACTCATGCGAGGTTCAAACGTCTGCACTTGCTTGGGTAAGTGGGTGAGATCGGCCGCGGATTTCCACCAGTTGATGGCAAGTCCTGCGAGCATGGCCGCGCCGCGGGCGGAGAGATCCTCCTGGGTAGCGCGATGGACCGGGCGCCCGATGATATCAGCCTGCATCTGCATCAGGGCAGGATTGCGGGTTGCGCCGCCATCGGCCAGCAGAACGGGCAAATCTACAGCGGCGGCGGATTCCATGGCTTCGAGCACGTCGGCCACCTGGAATGCAATCGCGTCGACGGCCGCGCGGGCGAGATGCGCGGCGGTGTGCGAGCGTTCGAGGTTGGCGATGAGGCCGCGCGCGGAGGCATCCCAATGCGGCGCACCCAGGCCAACCATGGCCGGGACAAGCAAGACGCCGGCCGCATCGGGAACGGTTTCGGCCAAGGCGGCTACATCTTCGGCAGGATGCGGCAGACCGAGGAATTCACCCACCCACTGCAAGGCCGCGCCGCTCATCGCGATGTTGCCTTCCAGCGCATAGCGCACATAAGCAGGGGCGGACCAGGCAACGGTGCGGGCCAGTACGCCGGTTTGGCTTACCAGCGCGGGGGTGAGCATCATGAGCGATGAGCCAGTGCCGTAAGTGGCCTTCACTGTGCCCGGTTCGTAGCAGCCATGGCCGACCAGTGCGGCATGCGAGTCGCCGATCAGCGACGCAATCGGAACTCCGGCCAGGCCGGGAATCGACGAGCACTCCGCACAGATCCCACTCGATGCGCGAATGGAAGGCAGTGCGGCACGCGGAATCCGGAAGAGGCTGAGCATGGCTTCGTCCCAGTCGAGCGAAGCCAGATTGAGCAGGGCGGTGCGCGAAGCGTTGGTATGGTCCGTGGCGTGCACTCGGCCGCCGCTCAGCTTGTAAACCAGCCAGGAATCGACTGTTCCCAGACGCACCTCGCCGGTTTCTGCCATCACTCGCAATTCGGGTTGCTGTTCGAGCAGCCATGCCCACTTGGTTGCGCTCAGAAGCGGGTCAAGCGGCAGGCCTGTCGCGGATTGGATTTCCGCGGCGCGATCGCGCAGGCCATCGCAAAGGCCCGCGGAGCGCCGGCACTGCCAGGTGATGGCATTGCCTGCGGGTTCGCCGTTGCTGCGCCAGGTGACCGCGGTTTCACGCTGATTACTGATGGCGATGGCCGCAATGACGCCACCGTGGGCCGCGGCATGGCGCGTGCATTCCTCTGCAACCTCGCAGACCGATTTCCACAGCGCCAGCGGGTTCTGCTCAACGTATCCGGGCTGGGGCTGTATGAGTTCAAGCGGCGCAGACGCGCGAAAGACGGCCCGGCCTTGGCGGTCGATCAACAGCGCCTTGGTGTTGCTCGTGCCCTGATCGATCGCCAGGATCCATTCGCTTGCCATCTATGCCTCGTTCTTGAGCAGCGCTAGTGCGGCGTCTTCAATGCCGGCCGCCGTCAAGCCGAAATGTTCGAGCAAAAATTCGGCGGTACCCGTGGGCGCAAAGGTATCTGGAATGCCGAGAATGCGCATGGGCGCCGGACGCTTCTGCGCCAGCACCTCGGCAACCGCGCCGCCCAGTCCACCGGCGGCGAAGGCTTCTTCCGCGGTGACGATGCCCCGCGTGGAGCGCGCTGCGTCGAGAATCGCCTCGTGGTCGAGGGGCTTGATGGTGCTCATATTCAACACTCGGGCGGAGATGCCGCGGGCTGCCAGCGAACGAGCGGCATCGAGCGCGCGCGACACCAGCACGCCGGCGGCAATCAGGGTAATATCGCCGCCTTTGCGAAGCAGCACAGCCTTACCCAACTTAAATTCATAGTCATCGCTGTGAACACAAGGCACGGGCATGCGGCTGATGCGCAAGTACATTGGACCCGCGTGCAGCAGCGAGTAATGCATGGCCGCTGCCGTCTCAATGGGATCGGCCGGAACCACGACAGCCAGGTTGGGAAGGATTCTCGTCCAGGCCAGGTCTTCGATGGAGTGGTGAGTGGGACCAAGCTGTCCATAGGCCATGCCCGGCGACATGCCACACAGCTTCACATTCGATTTGGAATAGGCCAGGTCGACCTTGACTTGTTCCATGGCGCGCGCGGTGAGGAAGCAGGCTGCGCCGCATACGTAGGGAACCATGCCGCCGTTGGCCAATCCTGCGCCCACGCCAACCATGTTCTGCTCCGCGATGCCGACGTTGACAAAGCGGTCAGGAAACCTGGCACGGAAGTTTTTGAGCTTGGCCGAGGAGACCGAATCGTTGGCCACCGCGCAGACGCGGCCATCGGCAGCGCCCATTTCTTCAAGGGCTTGGATATAGGCATCGCGGCAGTCGAAGACTTGTGCGGGTGCGGACGGTGCTCCGGGTTGAATAGTCGTGCTCACCAGTCAACCTCCACGCCCAACTCGACCGCAGCCGCGGATAACTGTTGGTCGTTGGGCACGCCGTGATGCCACGCGGGTTGATTTTCAGCAAACGAAACACCCTTGCCTTTCACGGTGTTGGCGATGAGGCACGACGGCTTGCCCGCCTGGATGGGGAGATGCGCGAAGCGCTCAAGCAGAGCCGCGGTGTCGTGACCGTCGATCTCATCGACCGCGAAGCCGAAGGCCGACCAGCGTGCGGCCAGCGGCTCCATGCGGATGGTCGTCTCAGTGAAATCGCCCTGCTGGATGCGGTTGCGGTCGACAATCACGGTGAGGTTATCGAGTCCGTAGTGCTGGGCGGTCATGGCGGCTTCCCAATTGGAGCCTTCCTGCAACTCGCCGTCGCCGGTGAGGACGAAGACGCGCCAGGATTCCTTTCTCATGCGGGCCGCCAGCGCGGCGCCCACGGCAATGGGCAGCCCATGGCCCAGGGGGCCGGTGTTAGCTTCGATCCCGGGCAGTTTATTGCGATCGGGATGCCCGTTGAGCATGGAGAGCGGGTCCATATGGGTTTTAAGCTGCGCTAGCGGAAAAAATCCGCGCGCGGCAAGCACAGAGTAGAACGCCGCGGAACAATGGCCCTTGGAGAGGATGAAACGATCTCGCTGCGGCCAGAGCGGCCGGGCGGGATCAAGGTGCAGCACGCCGCCAAGATACAGTACGGCCAGAATGTCTGCCGATGACAAATCGCCGCCGGTATGGCCCAGATGCGCATGATGGGTCATGGTCATCGCGCTCAGCCTGATCCAGTTGGCTTGGCGCTTGAGCGTGCCGGCAGGGTCCTCTTTTAAGGACAAACCCTCAAGACAGTTATTCATCTGCAGCGAATGGTACTTGAGGTCCCCGGTGTCGTCAACATGCAAAATCTATATTGCATAAATATGCAAGACGTTCCGTGGGCGTGACGTTTATTGGACTCCCGCCCCATCGAGGATCTTTTCCGCACTCATCTTTTCTACGCTCATCGAGGGCGGAGCATCCTGCGGAGCGCTGCCCCAGGCGCGATTGGGGCGGTCGCCCATTTCCAGGACCAGCGTGCCGCCATTGGCGATCTCCGATTGCCGGAACCACGGCCTGTCCAGAGGCTGACCATTCAACTGCGCCGACTGAATGTACTTGTTCTGCGCGGAAACGTGGTTGGCTACTACGGTAAAGTCCTTGCCGTTTCCAAGCCGGACTACGCTCTTTTCGAAGATAGGGCTGCCGATCTCGTACTCGGGACTGCCCGGGCGCACGGGATAGAAGCCGATGGCGCTCAGAACATACCACGAGGAAGTCTCACCACCGTCATCGTCTCCGGGAATACCCAGCGGGCCGTCTCCGTACCACACATCCATCAGCTGCCGCACTCGCCTTTGCGTCTTCCACGGCTGTCCGGAGAAATCGTAGAGGTAGGGAATATGAAAGCTTGGTTCATTGCCCTGCGCATAGAGACCCACCAGCCCGGTCGCGTCAGGAAACTGACTTAGAAATTTAAACTTCGAGGTTCCATACTGCTCGACGAACAGACGATCGAGCAGCGAGTTGAAGGCCGCGCGGCCGCCCATAAGGTTCATCAAGCCGGCCACATCGTGCTGAACGTTGAAGGTGTAAAGCCAGGAATCGACCTCGGTGAAGTAGTCACGCGCGCCCTGGCCGCCGCCTAAACGGGGATCGAATGGCTCAATCCATTTTCCATCCGCGCTTTTAGGCGCCATGAAGCCAATCGCCGGATTGAAGACATTCTGGTAGTTATGCGCCAGCCCGGTGAAGTAGGCTGCGTCCTTCTGTTTGCCCAGCGCCTTGGCAAGCTGCGCCACGCACCAGTCGTCGTAGCTGTTCTCGAGCGTGACGGAAACCGCCTGCCGGCGCTCGTCCGTAACCTCCGGCACAGTCTCTGCCTCGCCAGGCTTAAGCGCCGGAAAGAATCCTTTATCGAAATAGACTTTATCGAGGCTGGTCAGAGGCCCGCGGCTCCATGGAAGCAGAGTCGCCTCTAGAGCATTTTTTCGCATGCCTTCATAGGCGGCTTCAACGTCGAAGTCTCGATATCCCTTCTCATAAGCATCGAGAATGAAAATCGAGGCATGGTGTCCGATCATCACCGCCTGCTCGCCCGCGACAGAAGGAAACGATGGCATCCATCGGCTCTGCTGATACATGCGCACGTAAGAGCGGATCATGTCCTGTTGCCGCTGGGGCTCCAGCAGGAGCTGCAGCGGATGCAGGGATCGAAAAGTATCCCAGAGCCCATCGTCAATATAGAAATCGTGCCCCTCGGCACTATGCACCGCGTGATCGTATCCGCTGTAATACCGGCCGTCTTCGGTGATGTCCGTCATGCGCTGCAGGGAACGGTAGAGCGCGGTATAGAAAATGGTGCGCTGGCCCTCGGTTCCGCCCACGGTGCTGATGCCGCTGAGGGCGTTATTCCAGACGGCGCGCGCGCGAGCCTTGACGCCGTCGAAGTCCCAGGCCGGAATCTCGCGCTCAAGATTTCGCCGCGCCTGTTCCGCGCTGATATACGAAATGCCAACCCTGACCTCAACCACGTCCCCGGCGGCTGACTGGAAATCCGAAACATATCCGATCTGGTCGCCGGATTGGCGGCTTTCGTGCGTCAATGAGCTACCCCGCCAGGTTTGATAGCTGGGCATGGGGCGCGAGAATTCGACATAAAAATATTGTCTGGTCTCTCCAGTCGAAGCCGCAGTCGCGGCGATCGGGCCATCGATCTTCTGGCTGCCGGCCACCGCATGGTCGCCGAGCGTGGATAGCTCTGCATCCTGAGCGAGGCTCAACTTGAGATGGGAATGAGCGTCGGCCGGAAACGTAAACCGGTAGTAAGCGGCCTCTGGCGTCGCCGTAAGTTCGGCCTTGATGTTCCAACTCTCGAGGTCGGCCTCATAGTAATAAGGCGTTGCCGTCTCGAAATCGTGATCGAAGTCCGACGCATAGGAGGCGTCCGCGGTCTCTGTTGCACCGGTAGAAGCCATCAGCAGGGCCGGTCCTGCCGGAAAACCGTAGATCTTGTCGGCCAGATAGCGATCGGTGATTCCCGGCGTCGTGACCGGGTAAAGGCGCGCCATGCCGTGAGGATATTGAACGTAAGGAATGGTGGCTGTAAGCAGTTGCCCTATGCCGCCAATATTCGGGGAGACATAATCTACAGGTGATTTTGGCTGCTGCCCGGAAGAGAGGCAGGCACAACCGGCCAGGAAGGCCGCGCAGAATGCTGACCAAACTCTATTTCTCATCATCTCACTTAGTCCGGAATTGGGTTTGAGCAGAACAAATCAGCGAGCGCATCCGGTTCAGCCGCCAGCCGCGCGCCATCTTCATCCTGAGTCGTTCGCCAATCGTGATATCCAAACTAAGCAAGGCTATCAAATGTCGCCGCAATAAGACCGGCCTCACACCCTGGGCAGATCCTCCGTCGCGAACTTGTTGAAGTCGGTATAGAAGACGGTAAGCGCCTTTTGCATCATCTCCGACTCACGCTGAATCATCACCAGGCTCATGGTTCCCTTCATCGGACCCTGGTTGGCGCCTTCAAGCCCCCCCTGAAAGACCGTCGTCTCTTTAGCGAGAGCTACGGGAGTGTTCTTCGGAGCGACATAGTGATTGGAGCCCTCGGGTGTGAGTTCGGTTCCGGAGGGAAAGGTGAAGACCCCTACCGTGGCCACCGTGCCGCCAGCCACCGAAATCACGCCGCTGGCTCCCACTGTCACCTCACCGGGCGGAATCGGAATCGGCTGGCCGCTGGCTGATTGCACCGGCTCACCCGTTTCATCAACCAGCAGTCCCTGCGGAGAGCGATGGAAGCTGCCATCGCGGGTGTAGCGCGGGCCGTTGGGCGTTTGCACCTGAAAGAATCCATTGCCCAGAAGGGCAAGATCGAGAGGATTGCCGGTTCGCTCCAATTCACCCTGAGCCATGCTCAGGTGGTCGCCCCCCAGCACGCCGAAGTTGTTCACGGTCTGCCCCAGTTGCGAGTCCTCGCCGTCAGGCCCCAGCAACACAGAACGGAAATATTCCTGCTCGGCGCGGTAACCGGTGGTGTTGGCGTTGGCCAGGTTGGTGGCCGCAAGATCCAGCTCTTGAGTTCGGGTGATCATTCCCGTTACTGCCGCATAGTATCCGCTGTCCATTCCGTGCGTCTCCTGTTGAGGATCAGTGCATACCGAGGGCCCGAGGAGAAGCACCGGCATTAGAACAAATTAGGGTTTGGGTTCAATGACGCCGCAGCCCGCCTCTTGTCCGCCTCAAGATCGGAATGGGAAGCGCGTTTCGGATTCGGGAATGGGAATGGAAAACCGGTGGCTTTCACGGAAACTTACGAATTTTCGTTGCTATGATTCGGCCTGCAGGAGGACGCGGAATGCTGGGGCGTTGTTCCATCGCAGCACTGGCGATGGTGATTTCCGGAGCAGTGCCGGGCGCGGGAATCATCTGGGCGCAGCCAGGCCCGGCGGCCACAAAGGGGACGGAGGCGAAGGCTGAGCCCCCAAAGCTTGGCAGCTATTCGCTGGTGGTCACTGCGCTGGAGCCCTCGGCCACGACGCACTGGCTGAACCCGCCGCCCACGATTGACGTCACCGGCGGGAGCAAGATTGCTCCCGCCGAGACGACGGGAAACCTGACGGCGCCGGATCAGTACACGATTGAAGCCTTTGGCACGCCGCGGCAGGATTGTATTGCCGCCGGCCAGCAGCACGGATGCGATGCGCTGGAGCGGATGGATTTGATGATTCGCGATGCGCACACGGTGGGGTATCGGATTGTGAGCCACGGCGGAGCGGCGCAGCTTCGGATCAATCTGCAGGTGCACGATCTGCTGCCGGTATCGCACGGCGGGGCGAGCACGGACTGGCACGCGGGCGATGTGATTTTTGTCTCGGTGCCGAAGCCGACGCCGGTCTACCGCTTTGTTTCAGAGACGTTGGTGGGCGTGTGGAACGGAGAGGCGATTGTGTTTGAGGCCGGCAAGGCGCTGCCGGCAAGCGCCAAAAAGGGCCTTGACGATTTAGAGGTCCACGAAGACTTGGGCGACGCGGTGCTGTATAGCTATCGAGTGAAGGAAGCGCCGAAGAAGTAAGGCCCGCCCTACGCTGCGGCCAGGCCGGGTCCCGGTTCCAGGCCCGTCGCAGGCTCTGACGAATACTCCGCCGAAAACTGTGGCAACTTCTCTTCCAGCGCCGCGCCGGCCAACGGACGACCGTGCCCAGGCGCAATGATGCGCGGATGCAAATTCGCCAGCAGCCGGACGGACCGCGCCGCCTGCTGCGGGTCGGCGGTGAAATAGGCGGGCGGCCCGTGCAGCTCCGGAACCTGTGCCAGCGCTGCCTCAAAAAACGACTCCGGCTTGGTGGTACAGAAGGCGTCGCCCACCAGCAGCGCCAGATCGCTCGATCGGAACAGTGAGATATGTCCGGGCGTGTGCCCCGGCGTGGGAATTATCTCCCATCCTGCCACCGGCGTCACATCTCCGGCCCCAGGGCCGGTGGCCAACGGCCGCAGCCAACGGCTCAGGTCCACCGGCCCCCGCGGGTAAAGCGGCGAGAGCACGCTCATCAACCCTCCGCCCGCGCCAACCTGCGGCGGCGGATACTCCTTTTCGCCGGTCAGGTAGGGAAACTCCAGCGGGTGCGCATAAATCGGCACGCCCCACGCCTGCGCCAGATCGGCCGCGCCGCTCACGTGATCGAAGTGCCCATGCGTGAGCACAATGGCCGACGCAGGCCCTCCAAACGTCCGCTCGCCCCAACTGCGCACAAACCCCGAGGAGAAAGGAAGACCCGTGTCGATCAGCGTCCAGCTCCCATTTGCCGTTGCCACTCCGAATACGTTCACAAAGGCAATCCGCAGGCCTTCCACTCCTACGGCGATCTGGTCCATCGGTGTAACCATCGATTCGGCGATCTCGGTGCGCGCTTCAGGATCCGGCATGGTCTTTTGTCCCCCTTGCTCCAACGCGAACAGCCGGCTGCTTCCCACAGGCAACTGCTTCTGCTCCGGGCAGAACCGCAGTACGTGTGCTCCGCGGCCGCGTTCTCTCTCTCTGATGCCTTGCCTGCCATGCCAGTCCACCTCGCAAAGCAAAGATTCAGGCCTCTCGCGCCGGCAACGGAACCCTTTGCAGTGAAGCCCTTACGCCGCGTAGTGCGCGGAGCGCGCCGCCTGTGGGGCGCGCTCTGGAGCCTGCGTAAGGCACAGCGAAAAGAGGGTCGAGCCGGGTTTTATTCATTCTTAGAAATGCAATAACGAGTGATCTAGCTCACATTCCGCTCCCCTCCCGCTTCGTATCGTTGCAGTTAGAAGGCCGCTCATGGGAACACACCCCGCAGTTCTCGATTCCTCCCGCAGAGAGAAGAAGGCGCTCCGCCGCCGCGCCACGCCCGATCAGTCGCAACGCATTCGCTTCACCGTGCAAATTTTTTTCGCGGTCCTCAACGTGTGCCTCGGCATCCAGTTCTACCTGTGGGCTCGCTTCTATGAGCGCGGCGGCGCAGGCCTCTACGTTCCACGTCCCGCCGGCGCGGAAGGCTGGTTGCCCATCGCGGGCCTCATGAACCTCAAGCTCCTGCTGGTTACCGGCCGCGTTCCCCTTATTCATCCCGCAGCCATGTTTCTGCTGATCGCGTTTCTGCTCACCAGCTTTCTCGCCAAGAAGTCCTTCTGCGCATGGCTCTGTCCCGTCGGCGCGTTGTCTGAGCGCATCGGCAAACTCGGCCAGAGTCTCTTCCGTAGCCGCATCCACGTGCCCCGCTGGCTCGACATCCCGCTGCGCGGGCTCAAATACCTGCTCCTCGCCTTCTTTGTCTTCTTCATCGCAGCCATGCCGGCAAACACGCTGCAGTCGTTCATGCAGACCCCCTACGGCCTTATCGCCGACGTCAAGATGCTCAACTTCTTCCGCGGTATGAGCGCAACCGCTGTCATCGTTATCCTCGCCCTCGCGCTTCTGTCCCTGTTCATTGAGAACGTATGGTGCCGCTACCTCTGCCCCTACGGTGCGTTAATGGGCCTGGTGTCTCTGCTCAGCCCGTTCAAAATCCGCCGCAACCCGGCAGCCTGCATCGACTGCGGTAAATGCGCAAGCGCGCCTGCCCCGCGGCGCTGCCCATCGACAAGCTGGTGCAGATTCGCTCCGTCGAGTGCACGGCCTGCCTGGCCTGCATCGCTTCCTGCCCGGCGGAAGGCGCTCTTGCATTCTCACTCCCGCCCGCGCGTGGGGCCGCGCAGCTCCATTCCCGCCGTGTCCTGCAGCCGCTCGGCATGGTCGCGCTTCTTGCCGCCATCTTTTTCGGAACCATTCTCTTCGCCCGCGCCACCAATCACTGGCAAACCAATGTTCCCCGCGCCGTCTATCAGGAGTTGATTCCGCACGCCAACCAGGCCACCCATCCGGGCTTTGAGTAACGGCCGTTGCCTGAAAGCCGCGATCCGGCCCGCTATCCCGCTAAACTATCCTCATGCCCTGCTTTGCTCCTGGACAGACGTTGCTCATCGACGCTGACGACACATTGTGGGAGAACAACATCTACTTCGAGCGCGCCATCGCGGCGTTCATCGGCTTCCTCGATCACCACGAATACACGCCGGCCGCGGTGCGGCAAACGCTCAACCAGGTGGAGCGCGAGACCATTCTCACGCATGGTTATGGCCTGCACAGCTTTACGCGCTCACTCGTCGAGTGTTTCGAGCGCCTCAGTCCAGCGCCGGTGGCAGAGGAAAAGCGCGAACGGATTCGCGGCTTTGCGCGCGCCATCGCCGAGCAGGATATCGAGCTGCTTCCCGGCGTCGCGGAGACCCTCGCCGAACTGGCCGCGCGTCATCGCCTCATCCTCATGACCAAGGGCAATCAAGCTGAGCAGGCTGACAAACTGGCGCGTTCGGGGCTGGCCGCGCATTTCTTCGCCGTGGAAATTGTGCCGGAGAAAGATCCGCCCACTTACCATCAGGTTATGGCCCGCCACGAGCTGACGCCGCACACCACCTGGATGATCGGCAACAGCCCCAGGAGCGACATCAATCCAGCGCTCGCAGCCGGGCTGCACGCGGTCTTCGTCTTTCACCGCGATACCTGGGTTTTGGAGCACGCTGAAGTCGATCCCGCGCCCGACGGGCAGCATCTTATCGAGCTCGACGGCTTTGCCAGGCTTCGTGATCTCTTCTAAGCAGCCGCAGTGCGCCGCCAATAGCCTCATCTTATGCAACCTATTGAAGCTGGCACCACATCAAAATCCAGCGGACTAGAGTTAGCGTGAGGATTGACCACGGAGAGCGGTTCGCGCCTCTCCCGCTCCCGTCTGGGCTGCCGTAGAGCGCCCACTTTGCGGGCTTGGGGCGCGGATCAAGCCTAATCATGGAAATCCATCAACCAGCTCTGAGCAACTTAGCCAAGTGAGGAATCATTGAACTGGTTGACGAGAAATAGCAAGAGCATCACCATTGCTGCACTTGCGCCAGGCATAAAGGCTCCTAAGGCGGATGAAGCCGACTTTTGGATATTGCGGCAGGCATGGCTCGATTTTTCATGAGCAACACGGAAAGGCACATGGGAACTCAGGAAACAGCAGTGATCATCGGTGCTGGTCCGGCTGGCCTGACTGCAGCGCTTGAATTTTGCCGCCATTCTTCCATCCGTCCGATCGTGCTCGAAGCCAGCCAGCGCATCGGTGGAATCTCGTGCACCATCCGCCATCACGGCAACCGCATTGACATCGGCGGGCACCGGTTCTTTTCAAAATCGGATCGCGTGATGGATTGGTGGGCCGAGATTATGCCGGTTGCGGCTGAAGGCGCAAATACCTCCATCTGCTACCAGAACAAGACACGAACGCTGGATGCCCGCACGCAGCCCAGTTGCGACGATGGCGATGGCGTGATGCTCGTCCGGCCGCGAAAGAGCCGCATTTATTTTATGCGGTCGTTTTTTGACTATCCCCTTTCGCTCTCTCCAGCCACGCTGCGCAAGCTCGGACTCTTGCGCACGCTGCGCATTCTGGCCAGCTACATCAAGGCGCAGCTTCGGCCGCATACTCCGGAAGAGTCGCTCCAGGACTTTTTGATCAACCGCTTTGGCCGCCAGCTTTATCTCACCTTTTTCAAGAGCTACACCGAAAAGGTCTGGGGCGTTCCATGCGAGCAGATTTCTGCAGCGTGGGGAGCGCAGCGGATCAAGGGTCTTTCTCTCAGCAAGGCGGCCGCGCATTTTTTCAAGGGACTCGTTTCGCGCAGAAGAAACGCGACGGATATCCTCCAGAAGGATTCGGAGACCTCGCTCATTGAGCAGTTTCTTTACCCGAAATACGGGCCCGGCCAGCTATGGGAGCGGGTTGCCGCCATGGTGGAAGACGGTGGGGGAGAGGTTCGGCTGGGTTGGAAAGTTGCGGAAATTCACGTGGAAAAGGGTGAAGACGGAGCAGAGCGCGTGGTTTCTGTCACTGCCCGGAATCCACAGGGCGAACTGGTCAAGCTTGGCGGAGACTACTTCTTCTCCACCATGCCGGTGCGCGAATTGCTGCGCGCCATCGATGCGGCGGTGCCCGCTGAGATCCAGGCAGTCTCCGACGGGCTGCAATATCGGGACTTCATTACGGTTGGGCTTCTTGTCGATCGTCTGCTCATCACCGAAGCGGATGGTTCGCCTGTCAAGGACACCTGGATTTATATCCAGGAACCGGAGGTGAAGGTGGGGCGCTTGCAAATCTTCAACAACTGGAGCCCTTACCTGGTCGCCGATCCGTCCAAAGTGTGGATCGGGCTTGAATACTTCTGCTATGACAGCGATCCGTTGTGGAAGATGCCGGATGCGGAAGTTGCAAAGTTCGCTATCAAGGAAGTCGCGTCGATTGGCATCCTCAATGAGGACGAAGTCCGCGACTTCTGCGTGCATCGCGTGCCCAAGACCTACCCGGCGTATTTCGGAACCTACGAGCGTTTCGACGAGATCGTTCGCTATACGGACAAGTTCGAGAATCTGTTTCTGGTTGGCCGCAACGGGATGCACAAGTACAACAACCAGGACCACTCGATGCTCACCGCCATGATGGCTGTCGAGAATATCCTGGCAGGCGTGAAAAGCAAGCAGAACCTGTGGGAAGTGAATACCGAACAGGAATACCACGAGCAAAAGGCGGAGCGCCGGAGCGCCTTCGGCACGGGATCGCTCTCAGGGATACCGCAGCGGACGACCCAGCCGGGGCTGCGGGTTTGATGGGAGATCGAGCCTTCGCCACGGAAAGGATCGGCGCGGGCGAAGAACTCTCGAAGTGGCTCGATCTACCGCCATTTTCGGCCCGGCATTTGTTGGCGCGATCCGAGCTGCGATGACATTGCCCAGCCGGTGCGTGGATGCTGTAGTATCGTTCACGAAGCAAGAACTCCCGGTTCCGCGATTGCCTGCCGGCCGTGTGGCCGGGGCGCATTTCCAACTGGTTTTGGAAGCACATTTCTGCTCCAGTGGCTCTCCCTGGTCGCGGCCAGGCGTTCTGGAAGACTGAATGCCTTTGCCATGAGCGATCTTGGTTCTCGCGCCAACCCGTTACGAACTGCTCCCAACCTGCTCACACTTCTCCGCATTTGCCTGGCCCCTTTCCTGGTGGCGGCAATTCTGGGCGATCATTTCGAACTGGGATTTGTGCTGTTTGTCGTCGCCGGTCTGACCGATGCGCTGGACGGCGCGCTGGCGCGAACCCTCAAGCAGCGGTCGATGCTCGGCCATTATCTCGATCCGGTGGCCGACAAGCTGCTGTTGAGCACGCTCTTCCTGGTGCTGATGCATCAGGGGCTCATCCCAACCACCGTCACTGTGCTGGTGTTCGGCCGCGATGTGGGCATCCTGATGGTTTCTGCCATTCTCTACGCCGCCGCCGGTCGCCGCGAGTTCCACCCCAGCTTCTTTGGCAAGGCCAACACGCTGGCCCAGATAAGCGCGGTGGCCGCTGTGCTGCTCCACCAGCTCACGCCCGCGGTCTGGGTCGCCGATCTGCGCGCCTTCATGCTCGACGCCACCATTGTGCTCACCGTCGTCTCAGGCCTGCACTACGCATGGGCGGTTTCGCGGCGCAGCGGTGCCAACGCAGCCAACAGCGTGCCGGCGCGGTCCAACGGTCCACGCGCCGGGGATTGAGATTGTGCGCAGTTAAGAATCGTCCGAAACTTCCTGGGTTTCGGCGCTATCTTCGATTTCCATGTCGCGAAATTCTTCGGAGTCAAAAACCTCGCCACATTCCAGGCACTCGACGAATTCCATGTCTTCGTGCCGGGATACGATTCGAACCTTGGGGTGTCTGCAGGCGGTCGCCATCTCGAGTGTGGGCTCAAAAGGCCCTCTTTCCGCCCGATTGTAGCCGTCTTTGGGGCGATTGCAAATTGAAATTTATGCGCTTTTTTTGAGCGGGTGCCCCTCTGGCCTAACCGGCAATGCCCAGGAACCGGTTGTGGCCTCATCTAAATCGGCCGTATACTGAATTCAGACCGGAAAAGTCGTATATTATGCTGAAGCTTACCAAAAAGGCGGATTACGGATTGATGGCCCTGAAGTACCTGGCCGAGCATCCGGAGATCCCCGCGCTCAGCGCCAAGGACGTTGCCGACGCCTACGGTATTCCGGCGCAGTTGCTGGCCAAAATCCTGCAGCGGCTCACCAAGAGCGGCCTGCTGCGTTCGCACGCCGGAATGAATGGCGGCTATGCACTGGCCCGCGACGCCCGCCAGATTTCAGCATTTGAAGTCATCCACGCCATCGATGGTCCGCTGTTCATCACATCTTGCACCAAGGGTGCGCATGGCTGCGATCTGACACCGAACTGCACCATCAAGGAACCGCTGGCGAGGGTCAACGATACCATTGCCGGCGTTCTGAAGAGCATCAGCATCCAGGATCTGGCCGAGCAGGAGCACCCGGCTCCGGTCAATGTGCAGGGGCTGGTTTCATTGACACTTTAGTAGTGGAGTGGGCGGAGTCTGAGGCGCTTCGCGTGGGTTGGAGAAACTCATGCATCAGCATCCATCCCTGCCGAATCCAATAAGAATGACGCTCAAGACTGAGGCACTCTGAAGAGAAATATGGCAAACGTAATCAGCATTGCATCCAAGCCCGCCGAAGGCGCCTTTGCGCCGCCTGTAACCGAGAAGCCCAAGCCACCCGCGGCTCCGCCCGATAGCTTGCTGGTCACCGACGTTGCCGTCGCCCAGGTTCGCGTGGCCATGGCCAAGCAAGGCCTTTCCCCCGAGGAGGGCGCGGCGCTGCGGCTGGGCGTGAAGGGCGGCGGCTGCTCGGGAATGTCTTATTCCATGAGCTTCGATACCGGCCAGCGGGAGAGCGACCGGGTTTTCGAGTTTGGCGGCGTGCGCGTCTTCGTCGATCCCAAGTCTTTCGTCTACCTGCACGGCATGACCCTCGACTACGAAGCCACGCTCATCCGCCAGGGATTTAACTTTATCAACCCGAACTCCACGAAATCCTGCGGCTGCGGTTCGTCGTTCTCGGTATAAATCTTCATCCTGAAACGGAACCATTGAAGGGTCTCGCTCAGTCCCAATCGCGCCGCCGCTCGTTCCAACCGAACGCATTCTCAAAATGAACGCAGTCCCTCGCGCCTGCCACCAGGTAGACGCTGATTACGTCGAAGCGCACCTGCGGGGGCGTCTCCTGCGGCAGCTGGCGAACGTACTGGCTGGCCAGCCCGCGCAGAGTGGCGCGCTTGTGACTGTCGACGGCGGCTTCGGCAGGAGTGGCATCGCGGGCGGTGCGCGTTTTCACTTCAACGAAGCACAGCAGCGATTTCTGCCACGCGATCAGGTCCACATCGCCGGGCGCATTCCCCGAGGACCAGCGTCGCGCCACCACCTGGTAGCCTTTGCGCATCAGGTGAAAATAGGCGGCTTGCTCACCTTCGATTCCGGTGACCAGGTGAGCCGGCAGTTGCTGCCCGCGCCCACGCAGCGCCGCCAGCCAGTCCAAACCGGCCAGCGTGCGTTCCATGCAGTTTGCGCGCAAGTTGG
This sequence comes from uncultured Acidobacteriaceae bacterium, assembly GCA_963725975.1. Lineage (GTDB taxonomy): Bacteria > Acidobacteriota > Terriglobia > Terriglobales > Acidobacteriaceae > Telmatobacter. Next base: position 785,051 of record CAVSBA010000008.1, read on the forward strand.
TGAGCCATTCCACTGCGCCCTCATTCTCATGCAGACGGGAGCAGAGCGCAAGCACAGCAGGGCACGGCTACTTGCGCAGATGGGCCATTAACCGGTTGGGGTGGAGCGGTTTGCGGAGAAAGTCGAAGCCCAGGGCGCGCAATTTGAGGCGGGTTTCGTGGTCGACCATGGTGGCGGAGAACACCACCACCTTGCACTCCGGTAAAAAGGCGCGAATGCGCTTCCCGGCTTCGATTCCGTCCATCGCGCCCATGCGTAAGTCGCTGATAAGAAAGTCGGGATGGAATCTTTCTGCTAGTTCGAGCGCGGCCTCGCCGCTGCCCACCGCCCGCGCTTCGTAGCCGCTGGCATTCAGGATCATGGCCATGGTTTCCGCAATGACCGCCTCGTCATCCGCGATAACAACCTTCAGCTTTCCGACATCTTGCTCCATGCACGCTCCACGTGGATTTTTAGATGCCGCGAACCGCACCCGGCGCCGCTGCAACTTGCGTGGGGCGCCGCCGCAACTTGCGTGATAAGAGTGGCGCGGTCAATCTGCCCCATCTGCAGCGTCCTCTAAACTAGTTCCATGGAAGTGCTTTACGGACTGCACGCGGTGGAAGAGGCTCTGCGCGCCGGGCGCCGCCGCTTTGACCATGTGCTGGTGGCCCGCGAGCGCCACGACGAGCGCCTGGAGCGGCTGGTGCGCGCCTGCCGCGAGGCCGGCGTCCGCGTGCGCCCGGAAGCGCGCGAGCAATTGACCCTGACGGCCAAGACCGCGGCTCATCAGGGCGTGGTGGCGCTGGTGCGCGCGCAGGAGTTTCTGGCCCTCGAAGATCTTTTTGTTGCCCCTGCGGACGCGCCGGGCGAGGCCAGGCTGCTTTTGGCGCTCGATGGTGTGGAAGATCCGCAGAATCTAGGCGCATTGCTGCGCGTGGCAGATGGCGCCGGAGTGGATGGCGTGCTGCTGACCGAGCGGCGCTCGGCCCCTTTGAGCCCGGCAGCGGTAAAGGCCAGCGCCGGTGCTGCCGAGCACCTGCGCATTGCGCGCGTAGTGAACCTGGTGCGCGCTCTCGAAGAGCTCAAGCAGCAGAATCTGTGGGTGATCGGCCTGGATGAGCGCGGCGCGGTAGATTACGACCAATTCGACCTGACCGGAAACTGCGTACTGGTGATGGGCCGCGAAGGCGCAGGCCTGCACGACCTGGTCCGCCGCACCTGCGACCATCTGCTGCGCATTCCCATGGCCGGCGGCGTCAGTTCATTGAATGTGTCGGCCGCCGCAGCGGTGGTGCTGTACGAGGCTGCGCGACAGCGCCGCGCCGCTTCACGCGGCACTGGCGATCGGAGTGGTCGCGCTGCTGACCAGGGCCGGGCCGCTGCGTCCAAGCCATATCGCCAGAAAGGCCTGGGTTCATGACGTTGTTTTTTGCCCGGAAGCGGGTTGCGGCCGGGATTGTGCGGGCCAAGAAGGGTACGCGCTCTAGCTCGTACATCTTCCCTGGCAAATGCACCGGGGCTTTACCGGCTGCTGAAAAATTATCGATGAGGCGGCCTTGTAACAAGGGCACGGCTTTACACGCCGCGGAAAAACTCTGTGCGATGAGCTTTGTAACAAGGGCACGGCCTTCCGCCGGGCCACTAAAGGCTGCAAAACGAACGGGAGCTCTACAGGCTGTGGGAAAACGCAGAATGGAAGGTCGGGCGTTCGAAAAACATCCCTCGGCATCTAAAGCCTGCCTCAATTTATTGGGTTTTTCGGCACGACTGAAGTCGTGCCCTTTCAAAACTGCTGATCCTTTGAGTTTTTCCGCAGCCTGTTTAGCCCCTGCGAGAATGCGCCGTTCCATGGCATCTGCGCTCCTGCTGTTCTGTGGCGCCTTCTCGGCCTTTGCCCAGACCACCGCCGCGCCGGCTGCTCCTCCCAACAGCCAGGTCATCTTCTCCCGCTCCACGGACGAGAATGGCCAGACCACTACGACCGCAGGTCCCGCAGCCAGCATTCCAGCGCCGGCGGCAGCCGAACCTGTCGCCACCGATGCCGAGCGCGTAGCCGTCACCTACACCGACTTCAACCTCGACGTGCATCTGCGTCCCGCAGACCAGTACATCGCGGTGCGCGCGGTCGTCACGGTTCGCAACGACGGCAAAACTCCGCTGGCTCACATTCCGCTGCAAATTTCCTCGACGCTCAACTGGGAGCGCATCCGTACCGAGGGCCGGGACGTTGCCTTCCAGGTGGCCACGCTCAACTCCGACGCCGACCACACCGGACAACTGCATGAAGCGGCGGTACCGCTGGCGCACCCACTCGCTCCCGGGGGCACACTGCAGCTCGACGCCACCTACTCCGGCAGGATTGCGCCCAACGCGCAGCGCCTGCTGGCCATCGGTACGCCCAATGACATCGCCCTCCACTCCGATTGGGACACCATCGGCCCGGCTTTCACCGGTTTGCGCGGCTTTGGCAACGTGGTCTGGTATCCCGTTTCGAGCGTGCCAGTGATCCTGGGCGATGGGGCGCGGCTCTTCGACGAAATCGGCGAGCAAAAACTGCGTCTGACCGGCGCGCACTTCCGCCTGCAGGTGGCAGAGGAATTTACCAACGGCCAGGCGCCTACGGTCGCGCTCATTAATGGCCATCCCGTCGCGCTCACCGTCACCGGGGGGAACGAGGACGTTCCCGGCGTGGCCACGGCCGAACTGGGCAGTTCCACCCTCGGTTTCGACGCGCCCAGCTTATTTCTGGCGGTGCGGGAAGCGAAGCACGCCGCCAACACCACGCTGTGGACGCTGCCCGCCGATGAAATCGACATCCCCGAGTGGTCCGACGCTACGGGCGTGGTTACGCCGTTCATCGAGGGCTGGCTTGGCAAAACTCCGCGCTCGCAGTTGACCATTCTCGATCTGCCCGATCCGGAAGATGCGCCCTACGAGTCTGGCGCGCTGCTGGCGGCCTCGATTCGGGCCGCCGCTCCGGAGGTGCTGGAAGGCATTCTGGCGCACGCTCTGACGCATGCCTGGATGCACACTTCGACGCAATCGCCGCCCGCGTGGCTCGACGAAGGCGTTGCGCGCTTCATGAGCACGCTGTGGGTTGAAAAGGAGAGCGGCCGTGCACGGGCTTTGGAGATGATGGAAGCGCAGCGTCAGGCACTGGCGCTGGCGGAGCCGGCCAGCCCCGGCACCAGCGCCGGCCAGCCGCTGGCCCAGGCCATTTCGCCCATCTACTACAGCACCAAGGCCGCGTACGTTCTGTGGATGTTGAGAGACCTGGCCGGCGACGATGCGCTTTCCGCTGCTCTGCGCGCCTACGATCCGGCAGCCGACGCGAGCAGGGGCTACCGTCGCGATCCAGGCGCGGGCAGCTTCGAGAAGCTCGTCGAGCGGACGACCCTCAGTCAACACCTGGGTTGGTTTTTCGCCGATTGGGTCGATGCCGACAAGGGCCTGCCCGATCTTTCCATCGCCAAGGTCTACAGCGAGCCCGCCCAGGCAGGTAACACGCTGGTGGGTGTGACAGTGACCAACTCCGGCTACGCCTCGGCCGAGGTGCCCATCACCGTTTCCACCGCCGGCACCTCGGTGACGAACCGGGTGCTGGTTCCCGCCCGTGGGCAAATTGTGCAGCACATTCTCATTCTGGGCACGCCCACGCAAGTGCAGGTGAACGACGGCACGGTACCGGAAGTCGCGGCCAGCGAGCACGTGACCACCCTGGGCAATCAGCCGGACAGCTCGTCCTCAAGCCAGCAGGGCGTGCCGCAGTAGCCTGACTGCCGCGCAGATTACGCTATACTTCCCAATATTCGCCTGCCTGTGCGCTTGCTTTGCCCGGGCCAGGCAGCGCGGAGTTTCTCCTGAATCGATTCATCTTCGGTCCCAAAGGAAAATCCATGACTTCCTTGTGCCGCTCCGCTGTCACTGTTCTCTCTTTGGTTCTCTCGCCTGCGCTCTTTGCCCAATCGGCTGCGCCGCCCCCGCCCATGACGCCGGACATTCCGGAGCAGTTCACGCCGCCGAATACCGGCTACAACTACACCAAGCGCGAAGTCATGATCCCCATGCGCGACGGCGTCAAGCTCTACACGGTGATTGCCATTCCGAAGGGCGCGCACGATGCGCCCATCGTGCTCACGCGCACGCCGTATAACGCAGCCGCGCGCCTGCAATCGGAGGAGTCGCCTTACATGAGCGTTGCGCTGCCGCTGGGCAGCGACCAGTTTGTGGCCGCCGGCTATATCCGCGTTTTTCAGGACGTGCGCGGCAAGTACGGTTCCGAAGGCACGTACGTGATGACTCCGCCGCCCACCGGCCCGCTGAACCCCAACGGGCCCAATGACACGACGGACGCGTGGGATACCATCGACTGGCTGGTCAAGAATCTTCCCGAGTCGAATGGCAAGGTGGGCATGATCGGCTCGTCGTACGAAGGTTTCACGGTGGTGATGGCGCTGCTCGATCCGCACCCTGCGCTCAAAGTAGCGGCGCCGGAAAGCCCCATGGTCGATGGCTGGATGGGCGACGACTGGTTCCACTACGGCGCCTTCCGCGAGCCCAACCTGGACTATATTGCCGGGCAGACCGAGGTGCGCGGCGGTGGCAAGTCGATCCCGCGCCTGAACCAGGACGAATACACCAATTTCCTCGAAGCCGGTTCGGTGGACGCGTTTGCGCGTTACGGCGGTATTGAGAATCAGACCTTTTACCGCCAGCTTCACGACCATCCGGCCTACGACGCCTACTGGCAGGACCAGGCGCTGGACAAGCTGATCGCCAAAGTCCCGCTCAAGGTTCCCGTGCTGTGGGAACAGGGACTGTGGGACCAGGAAGACATGTGGGGCGCCAACCATTGCTATGAAGCTCTGGAGCCCAAAGACAAAGATAACGACATGAACTTCCTGGTGATGGGACCGTGGTTCCACAGCCAGATCAATCGCAAGGGCTTTTCGCTGGGGCCACTGCAATGGACCGGCGACACCACGCTGCAGTACCGCAAGGTGGTGCTGGCCTTCTTCAATCAATATTTGAAAGACGGCGCGCCCAAGGCCGATACGCCGCCCGTGTGGGTCTACAACACCGGCGAGAACCACTGGGACCGCTTCAACAAATGGCCGCTGAGCTGCGATGACGGCTGCCAGTTCAAATCGAAGCCGCTCTATCTGGGGGCGGATGGGAAGCTCTCGTTCGATGCGCCTGCGGCCGGAAGCGATGAGTTCACCGAGTACATCTCCGACCCGGCCAAACCGGTGCCCTTCTCGCCGCGCCCTTACACGGGCGATGAGGATGCCTGGCGCACATGGCTGGTGCACGATCAGCGCTTTGTCGAGGACCGGCAGGACGTAGTTTCCTTCGAAACCGGCGTACTGACGGAGCCGCTGCGGCTGGCCGGACGGCCAGTGGTGCACCTCTACGCCTCCACCTCCGGGACGGATAGCGACTGGGTGGTGAAGCTCATCGACGTGTATCCCGGCGAAGATGCCTACGACCCGCAGATGGGCGGGTATGAACTGCCCATCGCCACGGATATCTTCCGCGGCCGCTATCGCACCAGCTTCGCGCATCCTGAACCGATTACGCCCGACAAGCCGCTGCTCTACCAGTTTGGATTGCCCATGGTGAATCACGTCTTCAAGCCCGGCCACCGCATCATGGTACAGGTGCAGTCCACGCTCTTCCCGCTCTACGATCGCAACCCGCAAACGTATGTGGCGAACATCTTCGACGCGCAACCCGGCGATTACAAGAAGGCCACGCAGCGCATTTGGCACACGCCGGACGACGCCAGCTTCATCGATCTCCCCGTGATGCCGGCGCAGTAAGCGCAGATGAAAGTCCTTAAGATAGCGGCGGCTGTGCCCATGTATTCTTTTGAGTGTGAATAGCCGGAATCATTTCAGGCTCAGCTCCGGCAGGCGGGTCCGTGTACTCCTCCAATTTGCGCCGGCGTGCCTGCTGCTGGGGTTTGTAGCTGTGTCGGCGGCGCAGTCGGACTCCACGGGCGCCGCTCCTGCCCAGCCCGTCGTCATCACACTTGAAGAGGCAATTCACCGCGCGCAAACCAGCGATCCGGCCTTCGCAGCCGCGCAGGGGGCCAGCAAGTCCGCCGCGCTCGACCGCTCCATTGCCGCAGCGGGGCTGCTGCCCAGTGCGCGTTTGTACAGCAGCGACATCTACACGCAAGCCAATGGGATCTACAGCCAGGGCGATGCGGGACAGACCATGTCGCCTTTGCCCAGATTTGTCTCCAACGACTCGAGACCCTGGGAGTACATGGCGAGGGTGTTGTAGACGAAACACTCAGCGTGGCGGGCGTGGCCGACTTGCGCCGGGCTCAAGCGGCTGCGGCGCAGGCGGCCGCCGAGCAGGAGATTGCGCGCCGCGGCCTGGTGGCCGGGGTAACTTCGCTGTTCTACACAGAGCTTGCTGCGGATGCGAAAGTTGCCGTGGCTCAACAGGCTTTCGACGAAGCCGCCAGATTCACGAAGATTACCGAGGAGCGGGAGCAGGCGCGCGAAGCGGCGCACGCCGACGTGGTGAAGGCGCAACTTGTAGAGCAGATGCGTACGCGTGAGTTCCAGGACGCGCAGGTCGAGGCCGAGAAGGCGCGCCTGGAGCTGGGCGTGCTGCTGTTCCCCGATCCGCGCACGCCTTATACGCTGAGCGCGCCGCGCGGCCGCGCCGCCGCTCGCCTCGCGCGAGGATATCGATGCCGCGGCGGCCAAGAACAATCCTGAACTGAAGAGCGCGCTGGCCGCGCTCAAGCGCCAGCCAGGCCGACGTGCTGGCCGCACGGGCCGCTTACCTTCCCGACGCGCGGCTCAACTTCATCTACGGCATCGACGCTAACCAATTTTCCGTGAATGGCCCGCTCAACCCCGACGGCACCCAGGCGCGCAACCTCGGCTACTCCACCAGCGTGACCGTGAACCTTCCCGTCTGGGACTGGCTGGCCACCGCAGCACAAGGTGAAGCAGAGCGAGATTCGCCGCCAGGTAGCGCAGGTTACGCTCACCAACACGCAGCGGCAATTGATTGCCAGGCTAGACGAGGCGTACTCCGAAGCTGCCACCGCGCGCGATCAGCTTGCCTCGCTGGACCAGAGCGTGAAGCACCGCGGCCGAGAGCCTGCGCCTGACCCAGGCAGCCTACAAGGGCGGCGAGGCCACGGTGCTGGAAGTGGTGGACGCACAGAATTCGTATGTCATGGCAGAAAATGCGCGGGAGGACGGCCGCGTGCGTTATGAAACCGCGCTCGCCAATCTGCAGACTTTAACCGGGAACGATGTGAACGAAGACCGAATCACGATAAACGAATCACGATGAACAAATCACGATGAAGAAGCCCATGCGTCCCAACTCAACTCGAAGCGCCACGCGTTCCGCGCTGTTGCTGCTCAGCCTCTGCGCGTGCGCGCTGCTGCTCGTCACCGGCTGCAAGAAAGCAGCAGCGCCGGAAACGCAAGTCACGGTCCAGGCCGAGCATCCGGAACAGGGCGCAATCTCAGAGCACATCGCGGCCTCAGCGGTTCTGGCGCCCATCGCGCAGGCTGCCATTGCTCCGCGCATCAGCGCGCCGGTAGAAGAATTCTATGTGGAGCGCGGCGCAGCGGGTGAAAGCCGGGCAGCTCCTGGCCACGCTCGACAATAGCGACCTGACGGCGGCGGCGCTCGACATTCAAGGGATCGTACGAGGCCGCGCAGGCTGCCTACGCACACGGCGACCAAGGCGCAGGTTCCCGAGGACACCCTGCGCGCCGAGTCCGATTTTGCGCAGGCCAAAGCCAATCTGGATCTGAACCAAAGCATCGTGAACAGCCGCAAGCAGCTCTTTGCCGAGGGCGCCATCCCCGGCCGCGATCTGGATACCGCCCAGGCTGCTCTGGTGCAGGCACAGGCCGTCTACGATGGCGCGCAAAAGCACCTGGAAGCCGTGAAGAGCGTGACGCGCGCAGCGGCCATCAAGGCTGCGCAGGGCCAGCTCACCTCTGCGCAGGGCAAATACGAAGGCGCCGAGGCGCAGGTCGGCTACTCTGAGATTCGCAGTCCTATCGATGGATTCGTCACGGAGCGGCCGCTCTACGCGGGTGAAACCGCGCCCGCGGGCACGCCGCTCATCACGGTGATGGAAACGCGCACGCTGCTGGCCAAGATGCACATCGCGCAGAGCTGAAGCGCAGCAGCTTCACCTGGGCGGCGCAGGCGCAAGTTACGGTGCCCGGCATGGCCGAGCCGGTCTCCGCCAAAGTCTCGATGATCAGCCCGGCGCTCGATCCGGGCAGCGCTACGGTTGAAGTCTGGCTCACCATCGACAACAAATCCGGCGCGCTGAAGGTGGGTACGCCGGTGCGCTGTTCAATGGTGGGCAAGACCGTGGCCAACGCCTTGAAGATTCCGCTGTCGGCGGTATCTGACGGCCGAAGACGGCAGCAAATCCGTGATGGTGGTTGCGCCCGACGGCACGGCTCAGCCTAAGAAGGTCGCGCTGGGAATCAACAACGGCGAAGACGTGCAGGTGCTGAGCGGCATCTCTACGCTCCGATGAAGTCATCACGGTCGGATCTTATGGGCTCGATCCGGGCACCAAGGTAAAAGTCGGGCCGGCCGAAAGCGACGACAGCAAGACCGGCGGAGAAACTGATGGCCAGCGGCGTTCATGAGGTGCAGCAACGCGGCCGGAGAGCACGGGCGAGCCTCGGCCTTTCTGGCTGGCGCGCTCCACGCGCACCATCTTTTTCTTCGCCGCCATGCTCACCGTGGCGGGCATCTTTCTTGCCTTCAAGGTTCCGGTCATCGGTTTTTCCTGAGACCAACTTCCCCCGCGTGATCATCGCCATCGACAACGGAGTCATGCCGGTCGAGCAGATGGAAGTCACCATCACGCAGCCCATCGAGAATGCAGTCAACTCTGTTCCCGGACTTGAGACCGTGCGTTCCACCACCAGCCGCGGCTCGGCTGAAGTGAGCCTCTTCTTCGACTGGAACGTGAACATGGTCACCATCGCTGCAACTGGTGGATGCGGCGCTGGCCACGGTGCAGCAAAATCTGCCGCCCACCGTGCACATCAGCACCAACCGGCTCACTTTCGCCACCTTCCCCATCCTCGGCTACAGCCTTACCTCCGATACGGTTCCGCAGACGCAGCTCTGGCAAATTGCCACCTACGACCTGAAGCCGCCGCTCAATCGCGTCTATGGCGTGAGTAATGTGGTCGTGCAGGGCGGGCAGGTGCCGGAGTTCCAGGTCACGCCCAATCTTGCCCAGCTTGCAGGCCTCGGGCGTCACCATCGGCGATCTGGTCAACGGCATTCAGGCGTCGAACATCGTCGAGTCCCCGGGGCTGTACGAGGCCAACCACCAGTTAGTGCTGGGCCTGGCTGGCGCGCAGGTGCACGACATCGCCGGAATTCGCCAGATCGTGGTCAAGACCACGCCCGGCGGCGCGCCGGTGCGCGTGGGCGACGTGGCCACGGTCGAGCCTTCGGTGATGCCGGTCTATACCATCGTTACCGCCAACGGCAAAAACGCGGTGCTGCTCAGCATCACGCGCCAGCCCACCAGCGACACGGTGGCCGTCGCCAATGCCGTGGCCGCGCAGGTGAGCGAGCTGCGCAAAAAACTCCCGCCCGGCGTCAAGCTGCAGATCTTCTACGACCAGTCGCAACTGGTGCGCGACTCCATCGCCAGCGTGCGCGACGCGATCTTCATCGGCCTGGTGCTGGCCTGCATCATCCTGTTTCTGTTTCTGCGCGACTGGACGTCGTCGCTCATTGCCGGCCTGGTGATTCCCGTGACCGTGGCCATCACCATCCTGGTGCTCTGGCTGCTGGGCGAGAGCTTCAACCTGATGACGCTGGGCGGACTGGCCGCCGCCATCGGCCTGGTCATCGACGACGCCATCGTGGTGGTCGAAAACATCGTGATGCACCGCGATGCGGGCGAGCCCCGCGCCGAGGCCGTGCGCAAGGCGTTTCATGAACTCACGCTTCCGCTCATCGGATCGACCATCACGCCGGTGGTGGTGTTTCTGCCGCTGGTTTCGGTCACCGGCGTCACCGGCATCTTCTTTCGCGCGCTGGCGATCACCATGGCCGCGGCGCTGGTCACCTCGCTGGCCCTGGCGCTCACCTGGACGCCGGGCCTGAGTTACGTGCTGCTGCGCGACAAGCCCGAAACCGATAAGCCAGCCCACGATCACGACTCCGGCCACATGATGCAGCGCGTGTTACACGTGCATCGTCGCGTTCTCGAGTGGGTTCTGGCCAAGCCGCTGTGGACGGGCGGATTGTGCCTGCTGCTGGTAATCGGCACCTGGGCCGGCTACAAGAGCCTGGGCTCCGACCTGTTGCCGCAGATGGACGAGGGCGGCTTCATTCTCGACTACATCATGCCGGCCGGCAGCTCACTCGCAGAGACCAATCGCGTGCTGGAGCATGTGACCCGGATTCTGCATTCCATTCCGGAAGTCGAAAACACTTCGCGGCGCACCGGCCTGCAATTGGGACTGGCCGCCGTGACTGAGGCCAATACCGGCGACTTCACGGTGAAGCTCAAGAGCGATCGCAGCCGCTCGGTGTGGGATGTGATGGATGAAGTGCGCGCGCGCGTCAAAGCCAGCGAGCCGGAACTCGATATCGAGTTAACGCAGATTCTGCAGGACAACATCAACGATCTGTCCAATGCGCCCGAACCCATTCAGATCGAGGTCTTTTCTCCCGATGCGCAACTGCTCAACCAGCTCGGTCCGCGCATCGGCGATGCCATCTCCACGGTTCCCGGCGTGGTCGACGTGGAGGACGGCATTGAAAATACCATCAGCGGCCCGGCCACCAATTTTCAGGTAGACCCTGCCCTTGCTTCGCGCCTGGGCTTCACGCCGGCTGAGGTTTCTCAGGATGCGACGGCCATTCTCGATGGCATCGAGCTAGGCGATCCGCTCATTGCCAATGGCCGTCCTTACACCATTCGCGTGCGCCTGGGCGATGAGACGCGCACCTCGCTCGACGCGATTGAGGGTACGGTCTTCAACAGCAGCTCAGGCCATACCGCCTCGCTCGGCTCTCTGGCAACGGTGACGCAGTTGCCGCCACAGAACGAGATTCACCGCGAGAACCTGCAGCGCATGATCGAAGTCACCGGCGACCTTGAAGGCTCTGACTTAGGTTCGGCCATTGCCGGGGTCCAGCGCGCGGTGGCCGGCCTGCACCTGCCGCCCTCGGTACGTGTCGAGTACGGTGGCACGTATCAGCAGCAGCAGGAATCCTTCCACGACCTGCTGCGCGTGCTGCTGCTGGCGCTGGCGCTGGTGTTCGGGGTACTGCTAGCCGAGTTTCGCAACTTCCCCGCGCCTATCGCCATCCTCACCTCTTCGGTGCTCTCCATCTCGGGCGTGATCCTGGCGCTGCTGGTTACCGGAACCAGCTTCAACGTGGCCTCGTTCATGGGGCTCATCATGGTGATCGGCATCGTCGCCAAGAACGGCATCCTGCTGCTCGATGCCGATGAGAAATACCGCGCGGCCGGCGCATCGGCCCGCGAGGCTATGATGCAGGCGGCGCAGCGCCGTCTGCGTCCCATCGTGATGACGGCAATTGCGGCCGTCTGCGGCATGCTGCCGCTGGCCTTTGCCCTGGGCGCCGGCTCGCAGATGCTGCAGCCTCTGGCCCTGGCGGTCATCGGCGGCCTTTGTATTTCAATGGTGCTGAGCCTGGTGATTACGCCGCTGGTGTATTACCTGCTCACGCGCCACCGCGACGCCCAAGCCGCCGGCTGAGCATCGATGCGGCCGGCGCAAACCGCAAACAGGCTCCCTGGCTTTACAGGCTGCGGAAAAACCCTGTGCGATGAGTTTTGTAACAAGGGTACGGCTTCAGCCGGGCCACAAAAGTCTGCAAAACGAACGAGGGCTTTAGCCCCTGCTGCACCCTCCTCCGCACCATTGCCTGACGCGGAGAGTTTTTCCGCAGCCTCTTTAGCCGCTGTTTATCCGACGATGGTCAGCACCGGGCACGGGGCAGCAGCGATGATGTGGAAGGCTCCCGAGAGCCGCGACTCCAGCCACAGATGCGAGCTCTTGTGCAATGAGAGTACCAGCAGGTCGATCGCATTCTCCCGGATGTGCTCAAGAATGCGCGTATGCGCGGTTCCGGTGGCAATGACGGTTCGCGGTTCGGACACGGCTCCGGCATGGTGCGGAACGATGTCTGCCACCTCGGCTGCAAAGTGGCTGCGAACCGTGGCAAGATCGGCTTCTTCTACCCCATCCTCGGGGTGGACCACGTGCATGATCTCCATCTCGGCGTGGAAGGCCTGCGCGATGCCAATCGCATAGGCCGTCCCGCGTGCTGCCGCGGGCGAGAGGGAGGTGGCGTACAGCAAACGGTGAAAAGGCGGCTCGCCATCGCAGCACGGTGGCACACGCGGCCCCACGGTGAGGGTCGGCCCCACGGTGGAGCGCAGGATCTTTTCTGCCGTGGAGCCCAGCACAGCCCGCGCAAGATTTCCTCTTCCCTGTGTGCCCAGTACGATGAGCGAAGATTCATGCCGGCGCGCCAGCTCCGGGATCTGTCCAGGAGGGTCGCCTTCCAGCAGCACTGCTCTGCTGGAGCGCAACCTCGCGTCCAGCCGTTTCACTTCGCACTGGAGGGCCGCCTGCAGTTCCAGCCGTTGCGAACTGCCGCCTGGGTGCTCGGCTTCCACCTCCATGGCCGCCTGCGTGGGCACAAAGGTGTGCGCCACCAGCAGTTCAGCGTCGAATTGCCGCGCCATGGCCGCCGCATACTGGCTCGCATTTTCAGAGCAGTTTGAAAAATCGGTCGCGAAGACGATGGTTTTGAAAGAAAGAGCGGATGGATCCAAGGCGGGAACAAAACGAGGGGCGCTGGCCATAGATGCGAGATCTCCACTGTTATAGAGCCATTTTGCGTAGAAAAGTTGTGCCGGCGCAGCCCTTTGCGCATCGACGCCGGGGTGGTGGGGCGGCGCCGGCAGCGCGGGTCAACGTTGGTCTAGAAGCGCTCGAACTTGGCTTTCGATAACAGGCAAATCGGTTTCGCCCTGAAACCGCGCGCGCACCACGCCGCGGCGGTCAATCAAGTAGGTCAACGGCAAACCGAGGACTCCGCCATAGCGTTCTCCCAGGCGCGCATCTCCCATGGCGACGGGGTAGGTGACATTCATGTGCTGAAGCAGCTTCCCGACCGGCGCCGTCTGGTCGTCCATGGAGATGCCTATCACCTGTAATCCCGTTGACCCGTATTGGCTTTGCCAGCGGGAAAAGACCGGCATCTCAGCCTGGCATGGTGCGCACCAGGTGGCCCAGAAGTTCAGCAGAACGACTTTTCCGCGAAAGTGCGCCAGGTCGAGCAGGTGGCCGTTCAGATCGCGGCGCGCAAAATCCGGCGCTGGCCGATTCACGAGAGTGCTGCGATGGGCGAGGGGATGGCTGTGAACCTGTGACTTGATTCCGCCTGCAAAGCTCGCGAGCCCCAGCAGCGCCGTGACCATCAGCGTTCGACGGCCGCTGCGCAGCATCTTCCGCGCCACGATCGCGGGCTGCCCGCTACTGCGCCTGTGCAACGGGAAATCCCTTGCTGGCCCAGTCAGCTCCGAAGTTGTCCGCAAGATAGAGAACCTTCACGCGGGTGAATCCCATGGTGTGGAGCATATCGTAGGCTGGAGCGACATTGGGGCAGCGGCTCCAGGGGCAGCAGCCGCAGTAGAGCACGATGAATGCGCCGCGCGGCAATGCTTTAACCCGGTTGCGCAGCACGTTCAGGCCCTCGTCGCTCAAGCCCGGGCCGGCATATTCTGAGCCCACGATGTGCGCTTCGTCGAAGAGCAGATGCGAACCCACCTGCAGCACCAGCGGCCGCGCGGCGCGCGGGCCTTGAAGAATCCGGTTGAGTTCCTGCGGCTGCACCAGCTGCGCAGCCGGGATGGTTGAGGCGCTGGGTCGCGTTATCCATTGCGCGTGCATTTGCGGCAGTTGCAGGGCCAGCAGGCCCAGCGTCACAAAAGCCATGGCTTTCGCTATCGATTTCAGTTTCATAGAGTGCCCGGCAGCTATTGTAAATGCGGCCGAGCGCCGTTGTCTGTGGACCGATGTAAGAATAGGTCCATGCCAGACTCGGATTCCATGCGTCTCACTGCTGCCCAAGCGCGAGTGCTGGGCGCGCTCATCGAGAAGGAAGTAACCACGCCCGAGTACTATCCGCTTTCGCTCAATGCGCTGCTCAATGCGTGCAATCAGCGCTCCAACCGCGAGCCGGTGATGAACCTGGACGAGGACGATGTGCGCCAGGCGCTGCATGGACTGGAAGACATGCGGCTAGCGGGCCGCGCGCGATCTGCCGACGGCCGCGTTACCAAGTACGAACACTGGCTGGGCGAGGCCTTCAACTTCAGCCGCGCAGAGTCGGCGCTGTTGTGCGTGCTGCTGTTGCGCGGGCCGCAAACTCCCGGCGAGTTGCGCGGCCGCACCGAGCGCATGCACCGCTTCGACGAGATCTCCGATGTGCTGGCCGGATTGCAGAAACTCATGGAGCGGGAACCGGCGGTGGTTGCCGTGCTTCCGCGCCAGCCAGGCACCAAGGAGGCGCGCTACGCGCATCTGCTGTCAGGAACTGTGGAAACAGCGCCCGCAGGGTCGGCGGGCGAACAGACGCTCACCCGCGATGCCGGCGACAGCGACGAGCGCATCGCACAACTGGAATCCACGGTAGGCGAACTGCGCCGCGAAGTCGACGCGCTACGCCAGAAGATCGACAGCCTGTTTGGCTGAGTCTCTTTGGCTCTGTCCTGGGCGTGCTTTAGCGCACCGTTACTCGCATTCCCGTGGCGTGGGGAATGGAGACCGCGAGCCGGCCATTCTCCAGCCGCCCCGCCTGGTTCAGGCGGGTAATCTGCGTCTCCCGGCTGTCGAGGGCGGGCGCATGCAGGATTTCAGTTTCCGCCTCGCCGTGGGCCTTTGATCCGAAATGGAGCGCCAGGTTCAGATCCTGCCCCGCATCTTTGTTCAGGATCACGACAGAGGTTCGTCCATCCGCCAGCTTGGCCGCGTAAGCCGTCGCATTCACGCCCCCGGCCTGGAATTTCATGGCGAAGTCGCCTTCGAACAACACCCCTCCGCTCAAGCTACCGGCAAATTTCAAGCCATAGGCCACCGGTTCCAGCACATACTCCGACCCGAAGGTCGCAATCGGCGTGTAGAATGGATGGGGGTGAGAGACAATCTGCTGGTCCGCCTCACCCTGATCCCGAAGCAGGCCGTCTCCGGGTAGCGAGCCGCCCACCGAGTTGGCCACGGAGTTGCCCGTGCCCCCATGCAGGTTGATGCCCGTGTAGTGATTGCTCGCCAGCTCGAGCGCGTAGTCCGCCGCCCATAGCGCAGCCGCAAACACGTCGCTCACGCCCGGCTTGCCGCCGCGATAGCAGGTGTTCCCTTCCGTCATGCGCACGGGCACGCCCATCTTTGCAGCGTCCGCAGTGGCCAATGCCGCCATGCGCTGCACTTTTTCCACGCTTGCCGGGCTCAGCAGGTTGGGAATGTTCACATCCGGATTGGTCGCCGGACCGCCAAAGTAGTAGTGGTGCGTCAGCGCCACCACGTGCGGAGGATTCTCGATCGCGGCCCAGCGGTCTGCAATCTCCGTCAGCCAGTTCATGCGCGCGGCAATGTCCGGCATGCCGAATTTCGCTCCCGGGACACGCGCCTCAACCGCGCGCGCCATCGCCAGCCACTGGTCGAGATAGGCGCCCGGGTTCCACGTTTTCGGATCGCGCAGATGCGATCCGAACAGATCGACTTCATTGCCTATCTGGAAGTATTCAAGCTTGGCGCCTAGCGTGCGCGCGGCAAACTCCGCTTCCTCGGCTGCCCGCTGGGGCGTATTGGTTCCCATGCCAATGCCGTAGATGCCCTTCCAACCGGTCGCTTCAAGAAAGCCTGCCAGGTTGCGCACCGACTCGGGCGTCACGGCATAGTATTGCGGCTTGGGCTCGCCCGCTACCTCGCGCAGCTCCGGCCGCTCCGGGTCCGGAGCATTGGCCGAGGCCTTCCAGGTGGCAAACTCGCTGGTGTTGCCGCCCAGGCGCAGAACTCCGTGTGCAGAAACCTGTTTGAATGCAGCAATCAATCCCGTGTTCCGCGTGGAGAAGAAATCGGGCTTCGCAAGCTGCTGCACCTCGTAGGAAAGCCCTATAAAGCCATCCGGAATGCGCGCTCCGGTGGCCTGCCGGGGAAGCTCAAGCGTGACCTGCGCCGTCTGTCCATGCACCTTCAAGCGCGCCGCCGCTACTGACAAAGCAGCGGTGGCAACAAAACGTCTCCGGCTCATCTTCTTCAACGTCTTTACCTCGCAGGAGTGCGGAAAATTGCTTTCGTCTGGCCGTGGACAGTATAAGGCGCGTGTCTCGCCCGGCTGCGGTGAGCTCCGCATTGCGGAGAAATATTCGCAGGCCGGCGGACCGGGATGGAGACAACTACTGAGCGGCCGAGCGGCGATGAGCGCGCCAGAAGGAGGTGACGCCAAGATACAGGAAAACCACGACCACAATCGCCGAGGAGACAAACGTGCGGTGATCGGGACCGTGTTCCCAACAGGCGCGTGTCTGCCACATGCGGGGTGCAAAGACCAGGACCGGCAGCAGAAAGAAAACGCCTGTAACCTCAAGCCACAGAATGCCGCCCACGCGGCCGAAGGGGCGCAGAAAACCGCCTAAACCTTTGGCAACACCGCGACTGGCGCGCCCGGCAGCCTGTCCGGCGGCAAGAGCCTGCGCCTGCCGGGTGGCCTCAACCTGTGGAGGCGGTCCGGCAATGCACCGGCCCGCTGCGCGGCCCGCTACGCGAACTCCGATGCCCATTACACGGCCGACGGTTTGCGGTTTCATACCATTTATGATGGTAACAGCGATCCGGTTTTTGGTGCCTTTGGGCAGCTTCCGATTGCAGCCATCCGGCATCGGAAGTAAGGTAGTAGGATCGTCAGCCGCGCTCAGCTTTGCGACGGCCGCTCATGGAGGTTACGGTGACATCCCGTCTGCGCGAATTGATCCAGCAATTGGGTGAGGCGATCCACGAGTCAGTCATCGAGAGCGAACAGATTGCCGGCGTGGTTCAGGACATCCGCAAGCATGGCTTTGATGTGCTGCTAATGCTCGAAGCCACGATCGGGCTCAATGAAGTGATCCCGGCGACTGAATCCGGTGAAGAAGGCGCGGAGAACGGCGCGCCCGGCGAATTCACTCCCAACGACCTGCATTTTCTGCGCTCACTGCGAATTTCCGTCGAAGGCGATAACAACGGCGAGGACGAAGACGAGACGTAAGTAGAGCTCGCCCGGGACAGCAAGCGGGCCCACTCTTGCAAAGATGCGGTTAAATTGCCGCCGGAAGGTGCGGCGGTCTTCCCTTGATGCTTCAAACTGTTGGTGGCGGAGTTCCCCGTCTCGCCTGCATGTTGTCTTTTGTTTCCGGAACGCACCCCTGCTTACCGTAACCTCCACAGGTTGACTTGCATCCAATGACTTTAAACATCGCGTGAGCGAACAAGTTCCCCCGAAGATTCCCCGGTTTTTCGCGCAATTTTCACCCGTTGAAGAGGAGAAACTATGCAACTTGGGCTGATTGGCCTGGGCAAGATGGGCGGCAACATGGCGGAGCGGCTGCGGCTGGGCGGCCACCAGGTGGTGGGCTTCGATTTCAATCCGGAAGCGGTGGCCCGGCTTACCGGGACGGGCAACGTGGGCGTGTCCTCGCTTGAAGACCTGGTCCAAAACCTAAAAGGCCGGCGCGCCATCTGGATCATGGTGCCGCAGGGCAAGCCGGTGGACGACACCATTGCCAAGCTGGAACCGCTGCTGAATCCAGGCGACATCCTCATCGACGGCGGGAACTCGTATTACAAGGATTCGGTGCGCCGCCACCAGGAGATCACGGCCAAGGGCTTCCAGTTTGTGGACGTGGGCACCTCGGGCGGCGTCTGGGGCTTGAAAGAAGGCTACAGCATGATGGTGGGCGGCGATAAAGACGCAGTGGATTACCTGCGGCCCATCTTGGAGACACTGGCTCCGGCCGCCGACAAGGGTTGGGGACACGTGGGTCCGGCCGGTGCGGGGCACTTTGTGAAGATGGTGCACAACGGCATCGAATACGGCCTGATGCAGGCCTACGCAGAAGGCTTCACGGTGATGGAAAAGAAAGAGGAGTTCAGTTTGAATCTGCCGCAGATTGCCAACATCTGGCGATATGGGAGCGTGGTGCGGAGCTGGCTGCTCGATTTGACCGCCGACGCGCTGGCAGGCAATCCCACGCTCGATGGCTTACAGGCTTACGTGGTGGATTCGGGCGAGGGCCGCTGGACGGTCTTTGAGGCCTTCGACCTGAACGTGTCGGCGCCGGTGATTACGGAATCGGTGATTCGCAGAATCCGCTCGCGCGAAGAGAACAACTTCACCGACCGAATGCTGGCCATCATGCGTAAGGAATTCGGCGGCCACGCGGTAAAAGAAGGCTAGCTGAGACGAGGCGGCGAACAGCAGGCGGCTGATCGTTTGCCAGGAGCAGGTTTGAACTGCCAGCTTTGAGCTGTCGACTGGGGGAAAAATGGCAACGGTTCAGATGAGAGTGCGGCCCGAGGATATCTCGCAGGTCTCCAAGGGGAGCGAGCGGATTCCCGAGCCGGGCATCCTGGTAATCTTTGGCGCTTCCGGCGACCTGACCAAGCGCAAGCTGCTGCCGGCGCTGTTTCATCTGCGCCAGAACAACCTGCTGCCCAGGCAGTTTGCGATTGTAGGCGTGGCGCGACGGCCGCTGGGCGACGCATTTGCCCAAGACATGAAAGAAGGCATCGTCGAGTTTGGCGGTGCGGACGCGAGCGATCCCGCGCTCGAAGAATTCGTGAGCCACATCAGCTATTTCCCGCTCAACTTCAACGATCCCGAACACTACGCCAACCTGAAGACCGAACTGGACCGGATCGACAAGGAGCGCGGCATCGGCGGCGACCGCCTGTTTTACCTGGCCACGGCGCCGGAGTATTTTGCGGAGATCATGGAGAACCTGGGCGCGCAGAGCATGGCGCAGCCGGAGCATGGCCGGGTGGCCGTGGTCATCGAAAAGCCCTTCGGGCACGATCTGGATTCGGCGCGCGAGCTCAACCACCAGGTGAACGCGGTCTTTCATGAGAGCCAGGTCTTCCGCATCGACCATTACCTCGGCAAAGAGACTGTCCAGAACCTGTTGGTGTTCCGCTTTGCCAACGGCATCTTCGAGCCGGTGTGGAACCGGATGTTTATCGACCACGTGCAGATCACGGTGGCCGAGACGCTGGGCGTGGAGGGCCGCGGTCCGTTTTACGAGAAGGCCGGCGCGCTGCGCGATGTCGTGCAGAACCACATGATGGAGCTGCTGGCGCTGGTGGCTTTGGAGCCGCCCTCGAGCTTTGAAGCCGAGAGCGTGCGCCGCGAAAAGCTGAAGGTATGGCAGGCCATTCCGCAGATCCCGATCCTGAACACGGTGCGCGGGCAGTACGGGCCGGGGCTGGTGGGCGGGCAGCATGTGCTGGGCTATCGCGACGAAGAACGCGTCGATCCCGAGTCGGGCACTGAGACCTACGCGGCGCTGCGGCTGGAGATCGAGAACTGGCGCTGGGCGGGCGTGCCGTTTTACCTGCGCGCCGGCAAGCGCATGCGCAAGCGGGCCACGGAGATCAGCATCCAGTTCAAGCAGCCGCCGCTGCTCATCTTCAATCGCATGTCGGAAAGCAGCGGCCCGTGCAAGGAGATTCAGCCCAACCTGCTGACCGTGCGCATCCAGCCCGACGAGGGCATCGCGCTGCGCTTTGGCGCCAAGGTGCCCACCGCGCCGGAGATGACGGTGTGCCCGGTGAACATGGACTTCGACTACGAGTCCGCCTTCGGCAAATCGAGCGCCAACGGCTACGAGCGGCTGCTGATGGATGCCATGCTCGGCGACCAGACGCTGTTCTCGCACCGCGACGGCGTGGAGACCACCTGGGCCTTGTACACGCCCATTCTGGAAGCCTGGGCGGCCAAAAAGCCTGAAGTGTTTCCCAACTACTTTGCCGGAACCTGGGGCCCGGAATGCGCCGATCATCTGCTGGAGAAAGACGGGCGGATGTGGCGGAACGACCTGGGCCGGAGGGCCTAGGAGCGGGTTAGCGAAACAGGCGCGATGGCCAGGGCTGATTCGCTGCCCTGCTAACTCCGCTTCTTCCCCATCCCCTGGTCCATGGCCTCATTTGCCAGCCTGTCGGCTTCCTTGTTGCCGCCGCGCAGGGTATGGCGCATCTCAAAGCTGCCCAGGCGGGAGGCGCGTCGGCGCGCTTCCTCCCACAACGGCCGCAGCGTGGGGCTGGCTACCTTGTACTGCCCCTTCATCTGCTTCACCATCAGCTCGGAATCGGAGACCACGCGCAGCTGGCTGGCGCCGTTCTTGAGCGCCCATTCGAGGACGGCCAGCAGGCCCTGATATTCGGCGTAATTGTTGGTCTGGATGCCCAGGAACTGGCTGAGCTGGGCGACGGTGCGGCCTTCCGGGTCGTGCACCACGGCGCCGTAGCCGGAGGGCCCGGGATTGCCGCGCGAGCCCCCATCGCAGTAGGCGGTGAACCAGCCGGCGGAGGGGGCGGAGTTGTCAAAGAGATTTCCGGTCATCGGTTCCTAGTTTATCGGTGCGGCGCCAGTCTCCCGATCGGCGTTCCAGACGGCGTCCTCGCCGCCCTCGCGGCGACCGGCGCGTACTCTCCGGCAGGATGACTAAATGCGATTACTCCGCGTCTATTAGCGGCAGAAGGCGCAGGATTCGATACTTGCGCAGTTCGAGCGGAGCGTATATGGCGGCAGATGCGGCGGTTTTACCCATGACTTCCGGGCCCAGGACTTCCGGGACAGCGGCTCGAGCTTTCGCGTGGCCGGGGGGCCGGAGGGTACAATCCACTCCAGGCATGGCTGTTCCGAAGGCAATGGGCGGGACAAACCGGGAAGGCGGCCTCGAGAAGGCCAGCCGCACGCAGGATCGCCTGCAGGTCCGCGCCGAGGAGATGGACCTCATCCGCGAGGCGCAGGCCGGCTCGCGCGCCGCTTTTGACGCCCTGGTGCGCCAGTATGAGCACCAGGTGCTGCGCCTGGCCCTGCACCTGACCGGCTCCGAGCACGACGCCGAGGACATCTACCAGGAGGCGTTTCTCAAGGCCTACCGGTACATCGGCAATTTCCGGTTCGAGTGCTCCTTTTACACCTGGATTTACCGCATCGTTACCAACCTCTGCCTGGACCAGTTGCGGCGGCGCAAGACCCGGCGCGAAGATCACGCCGTAGTGGTAGACCGCAGCGGCGACGAGATCGACGTGCTGGCCAGCGGTCAGCGACAATCGCTCCTTTTCGAATCCGGGCCGGGAGCTGGACCGCAAGGTGCTGGGCCAGAAAATTCAGGAGGCGCTGGACAAGCTCACGCCTCGCGAACGCATGGTTTTTGAGTTGAAGCACTACCAGGGGCTCCGCCTGCGCACCATCGGGGAGATGTTGAACACGACGGAAGAAACCGCCAAAAATACGCTCTTCAGAGCGACGAAAAAACTGCGCGCGCAGTTGGCGGAAGTGAGATAGCTGTCAGTTTTCCGGCTTCTTTTTGCTGATTCCGGGGCTTTTAAGCTCATCCGGTGGGTGAAAGGGCTGAGAACTGACCAGCTGAGAACTGCTTTTTCGAGGCTTAAGGACGTAGTGATGAATTGCGAAGTGGCACACGAGCGGATTGTAACGGCGGCTTATGGGGAACTGCCGGACGAGCAGGCACACGAGCTGGAGCGGCACCTGGACGGGTGCGCGGATTGCCAGCAAGAGCGCGAGCAGGTTTTGGCGCTGCAGGTGCTGGCCGCGGCGCTGCCGGTCGAGGAACCCGATGCGAACCTGATGGCGCGGGCCCGGATGCGGCTGGATGAGGCGCTGGATGCGCTGCCGCCGCGGCGCTGGTATGAGCGCATCGGGCAGAGGCTCCGCAATGGATGGGCAGGGTTGCAGTCTGCCCCCGTGGCAGCCGCGCTGGTGCTGGCGCTGGGCGCGGGAGCGGGAGGTTCGGCGGCTACCGGTATGCGCAGCGGTCTGCTGGCGCGCAAAAGGCGAGCGCCGTTACGGCTTCCGCGCTGCCGCTCCAGAGGCGCCGGCAAGCGGATGCGGCTCTCGATCTGAAAGATGTGGCGAATGTCTCCAGCGTGGAGCGCAAGCCGGAGGGGCAGCGAGATGGTCGACGTTGCCTATAACGAAGTGGTTCCGCACCACGTCGTGGGCTCGCTCGACGATCCATCGATTCGCCAGTTGCTGATGATCGGCACGGAGAACCAGACCTCGGCGCGGGTGCGCGGCGATGCGGTGAGCCTGCTGGCCTCAGAGTGCCTGGCCGGGCACAGTTGCCGGCCCGAGGGGATTCGCGATGCGCTGATTGTGGCGCTGCGCTACGATGCCAGCCCCGAGGTGCGCGAGAAGGCGCTGGCCGGGCTGGAGCCCTACGTGGCCGAAGATGTGCGCGTGCGCGACGCGGTGCTGGAAGCGTTGATGAACGATACCGACCCCAGGATTCGCAGCACCAGCATCAGCATGCTGGCGCCGGTGGAGGCGGACACCAGCGTGCGCCAGGTTTTGAATACGGTTTCCACTTCGGATGAGAATCCCCATATCCGGTATGTTTCCCGGCAGATTTTGAGCCAGGTGCCGGAGATTCAGTAGTGCGGGTGGTTGACGATCTTATCCAGCCACCCCGCCGCCGAGAAGAGCGCGGGCCGGAAAGAGCGATAGATGGAGAGGATGCAATGAAGCATTTTTTGAGGCCTTGTCTTAGTTCATCTCCGGGTTCGTCTCTGCGATTGGCTGCGATCGGGATTGGCCTGGTGCTCTCGGCTCGCCGGCCCAGGCACACGCGCAGGCGCAGCAACTTACCCCCCTCTTTGAAGATGCCAGTACCCAAGCGGCAACTGCCGCGCAGGGATACCTGGGCGTGGACATCGCGGATGTGGACGCCGGGAAAGTCCAGGCGCTCAAGCTCAAGGACGCGCACGGCGCGGTGATCACGCTCATCGATCACGATGCGCCGGCCGGGCAGATCGGACTGCGCGTCAACGACGTGGTGCTGCAACTGGACGGGCAGAACATCGAGACCGCCGACCAGTTTCGGCGCATGCTGAAGGATCTGCCTCCGGGCCGCAAAGTCACGCTCCAGATCAGCCGCGACGGGAACCTGCAAGCCGTGACCGTGGTGCTGGTGGATCGCAAAGCGCATGGAGCAGAGCGTATGGCACAAGCTGGGCACCACCAGCGGCAGCGTACCGGAGATGGGGATTCTCTCCGGCGACGCGATGCCCAGCGGCTTTCACCTGCCGTCGTTTGGCAGCACGCTGAAGGTGGGCGCGCTGGTGGAACCGCTGACCACGCAGATGGCCGCTTACCTGGGCGTGGAAAGCGGCCTGATGGTGAAGCAGGTGGCGCACAAGAGCGAAGCCGAGAAGTCGGGACTGCGCGCTTTCGACGTGATCCTGAAGGTCGGCCCCGATTTCATCGCCACTTCGGCGGACTGGGATCGCTCGCTGCGTTGCCAACCGGGGCAAGCCGGTGCAGGTGACCATCCTGCGCGACAAAAAGCAGCAGACGCTCACGCTGCAAGTGGATTCGAAGCACCAGAAGGGCGCATTGGAGCAAAAGAAGATGTTTGTCCCCGGTGAGGAACACAGGATGGCAACGATCTGGGGACGGGCATCGGTGGCTGACTGTTTGCCAGCAGATTTCCGCGCAGGCCGGGACCGCAGAGCAGCTTCAGTGGATGCGGCCTTCAAGGCCTGTTGAAGAGCAGATCCCCCCGCTCGCAGACACTCTGCTGCATCTGAAGGATAACAATTCAACAAAGAAGGCCGGCGCATGCTGCGCCGGCCTTTTCTTTGCGCTGCAATACGCCCGCAGCCGTTGGTTATTTCGGCGCTGGCGATGCGGACCAGCAGAATGTCGTGGCTGGCGATCTCGATGGGCATGTTCTGCGTGAGCGTGATCTCTTTGCCGCTCCACAGGTTCTTTGCCCTTCTGCGGCCCGTGCAGGCCGAGCCTGGCAAGATCGAGATGGAAGGGATGGCTCGAATAGCGGTCGGCGCCGGCGTCAATACGGCGATGGCCATGGCGCCGCCGGAGAGATGCCGCGTCCACACATCAACTTCGCCTTCGGAATAGGCGCGCGTTGCCTCGTGGCCCAGCCTGTCCTGGTCGATGGCGATGACGTCGCGGTTGGTGAGGATGGACTTGACCTCCGGCGTCATGTTGGGCAGGTCGTTGCCGGCCAGCAACGGGGCGGCCAGCATGGCCCACATGGAAAAGTGGGTGCGGTTCTCCGCCGTGTGTCAGCTTGCCGTTGCCTACTTCCAGCATGTCGGGATCGTTCCAATGGCCGGGAGCGGCGTACTTGGACAGGCCTGCCTGCTCGTTCAGCAGCGAGTAGATGCTTTGCCAGTTGGCCTGAATATCGCCGGTGGTGCGCCAGGAGTTCGCGCCGACCTTCGGTCCCCACTCCCAAACCGCATCCCAGCCATATTGGCAGAGCGAGTAGACGATGGGGCGGCCGGTGGCCTTGAGCGCCTGGTCCATCTTCAGGTAGGCGGCCTCCATCAGCCGCATCTGCGCGGCCTTGTCGTTGGGCGCCTGCTTCTCCATAATGGACCCGAAGCTGCACAGATCGTACTTGAGGTAATCGATGCCCCACGAGGCGTAGAGATCGGCATCCTGCTGCTCGTGGTCGAGCGAGCCGGCGTAGCCTGCGCAGGTCTGCGGCGCCGGGCGAGGAGTAGATGCCGAGCTTGAGGCCCTTGGAGTGCACGTAGTCGGCCAGCGCCTTCATGTCAGGAAACTTCGAGTTGGTGTGCAGCACGCCGTTCGCGTCGCGCTCGCCCTCCCAGGTGTCGTCGATGTTGACGTAGACGTAGCCGGCGTCCTTCATGCCGGAAGAAACGAGCTCATCGGCCGCATTGCGAATATCCTGATCGGTGACTTTGCCGGCAAAATAGTTCCAACTGTTCCAGCCCATGGGCGGCGTCTGCGCCACCGTCACCTGCGACTCATGCGACGGGGCGGACTTTTGGGCATGCTTGGTGGCGGATTGGGGAGCCGGTTTGAGCCGATGCGGCCAGAAAAGCCAACGCAAGTGCGGCAAACGACAGGGAGGTCCGAAAGCGCATAACGAAATTTCTCCTGAAAGCCTTTTCAGGGAATAGTACCTCCCGGTTCCCGGTTTCGGCAAATTGACACAATTCAATGGAGTTCCGATGATTCTGCTTCTAAACTCTCTCTCCCAATGCCCTGCAATTCTGAAGCGCGGTTTGCCGTCCGGGTAGCGTTTGCGGTAATCCTGCGTCTATACTGTTCGCGAGGGAGTCCTTCCTTCGGGTGCTCCCGTTGTGAGGTGTGTCTTCAGCAGGGACACCGGTGCGTTCGCGCTCGATCCCCCGCCTTCGCCGATTACGCGGTGGCGCGCCGTGGCCCGCGTGCTTCGAAGTCCTCTGGACGCTGCAAGTTGTGCCCTCCTTCCCGCCTCCTGCGCCCTCTGCGGTTCCCCGTTGCCGCGCCTCTCTTCCGTGCCAATCTGCGATTCCTGCTGGGCTGAATTTCCTGCCCTCGACGGCCCTGCCTGTTCCCGCTGCAGCGATTCCCTCGATTCTCTGGCTGCTGTTTCCGGCTCGGGCCTGTGCCGCGCCTGCCGCCTGGCTGCGCCACCGTTTCTTCGCGCGGTTGCGTGCGGCCTTTACGAAGGCCGCATGAAGGAAGCGATTCACGCGCTCAAATACGATTCTCTGCACGCCGCCGCGCGCCCCCTGGGCCGCATGCTGGCCGTCGCCATCACGCAACTCTCAGCCGAGGCTCCTGGCGATCTGCTGGTGGTTCCCGTACCTTTGCACCGCTCGAAGATGGCACAGCGCGGATTCAACCAGGCTCGCTCGCTGGCACGAGAGGCGCTGGCCGTGCTGCGCAAGACGCATCCGCAATGGCGCCTGACTCTCGCCTCGCGTACACTCATGCGCCTGCGCGCCACGGAGAGTCAGGCCGGGCTCACGCCGCGTCAACGCCGGCTCAATGTGCGCGGAGCATTTTCAGTCTCCGATCCGGCCGCGGTCGCCCTGAAGCACGTTTTGCTGATCGACGACATTCTGACCACCGGGGCCACGGCCCGTGCCGCCGCCCGCGCTCTTGTCCAGGCCGGAGCCCTGTCCGTACGGGTCGCTACGCTGGCCCGCGCTCGCCGTGTGACTGGCTTTCCTGCGCAAGAGGGCCACCACGACGGCATGCCGCAAACCGCCAATTCTGCTTCGATAGCAAATTCACCCGCAGGCCAACCACCTTTTTGATGGGAGACGGTGCCATGTCATTGGGAAAAGCCATGATTCATGCACGCAAGCAGAAGGCGATTGCCCGCGCCGCGGCTTTGGCGGCCGACCACGCGGGCGGACTCACGGCAGCACATGCCGCCCCGTCCCCGCACATCCTGCAGATGCCCGTGCTGGTGCTCAATGCCTCCTATGAGCCCATCAACATCTGCGGTGCGCGGCGCGCGCTGGTGCTGGTGCTCAAGGGCATTGCCCGCACTGAGGAGGAGCACGGGTTGAAACTGCGCGCGCAGCGCACGCTCATTGCCATGCCCTCGGTGATTCGCTTGCTCGAATACCGCCGCATTCCCCACCAGACCCGCGCTTTATCGCGCAAAAACATCCTGCTGCGGGATCGCAACACCTGCCAGTATTGCGGCGATGTGATGGCGCCTAACGAGCTTACACTCGATCACGTGATTCCGCGCTCGCGCGGCGGCAACAGCACCTGGGAGAACCTGGTCGCCTGCTGCCATCCCTGCAATCGCTACAAGGGCAACCGCCTGCTGAACGAAATCGATGACATGATTCTGCTGCGCGAGCCGCGCCCTTTTTCACTCCACACCAGTCGCCAGATCATGCGCATGTTGGGCCGCGGCGACGATCGCTGGCGCAAGTATCTTTTTTATTAGGACAAGGAACAAGGCAGACATGCCGGGTGTCCCATCTCGATATAGCTAGCTGCGAACTGATAATTGTCTTCACCGCAACTCTTGTGCCCAATCTCCGTTTATACGAACACCGGCCGAGATCACGATCAAGGTCAAAGGAGATTTCGCAAATGCATTCCCCTCTTAAAGCAACACTGATACTGGGCGCGCTTCTTTCTGCGGGCATGTTGGTGGCGCAGCAAAGCGATCCTAACCAGGCTGCCGCTCCCAGCCAGCAAGCCGCACCCGCACAAGCCGCGCCAGATCAGTCGGCGCCTGGGCAGAACATGCCGCCATACCAGCGGCAAGCGCCCAATGCCAATCGGCAGGCTCGGCATCTGGCCAGGACTCTCGGCCTCAGCCGCAGTCAAGTGGCGCAGATCAAGCCCATCCTCGCCGACCGCATTCAGCAGATGCAGAGTGTCCGCGGCGATGCCACGTTGAGCCCGCAGGATCGCCGCCAGAAGGCGCGCGAGATCATGCAGGCAAGCAAGTCGCAAATTGAAGCCGTTCTCAACGATGCGCAAAGGCAGCAGTTTGAGCAGATGCTCGCCGAACGCCGCAGCCGCCGCAACGCTGCCCCTGCGAAAGCTCCGCAAGGCTGACAGCCCACCAATGGACTGGGCGATCGTGATCCTCAGCGATCGCCCTCGCCCACATCGCGAAACAACTCGCGCGCGGCTTGCTACCCTCTCTTTTCTCTTGGAGTCCAATGTTCTGGTTGCCCATCGAAGTGCCACGCCGGCACCCGTTCGAGCAAGGCCGGCAAAATGAAAATTTGTCCGGCAGGTGCGATTTTTGCTGCAGGCGTATTCAGGCTGCGTTGAGTTGTCGGGCCCCCTCCAGCCTCGTCTTCACGAATGATTAAAAACTCTCTGCAGCAGGTTCCGTTGTGCACATCCGCAATCAACCAGCCGGCCAAGCTCTGTTCGTAACGCTAAGGATTGCGCAATGACGACCTGGCTCAATTCACGTCAAATCGGCTCCACGCTGGCCATCTGGCTGGTCTCGATCGCCTCGGGACTATGCGTGCTCAGTATCGCCATCTTCCTGCAATGGCTCGTCTACAACGACTGGATGCACCTCCACGCCCCGCAGCGCTGGGTCGGCAGTCTGCTGGCTGCCGGACTAGCCAGCTTTGCCGTCATGCGCTGGCAACTCGCCCTGCGCCGCCATCGCACGGAAATGCTGCGCCGCTTCGAGACCATTCGCTGGATGAACGATCGCATTCGCAATGCGCTGCAGACCATTGAATTGCTGGCCTTCGCCAACTCCCAGGCCACCGAGGCGGTCAGTGCCGCCGTCGATGCCATTGAGGACGTTCTTCGTGACGTGCTGGCCGAGGCGCACCCCGATTCATCCCACATTCCTGCCCAGACCCGCGATCGCAGCGTCATCGAACTGGAACAATAATGCTTCCCGCAATCCGGCTTGATCCCGCATGAATTTGATCTCCTCCTGACTTGATCCCCCTCCTGACTTGATCCCCTCCTGAATCGTTCGGCACGCGCCAGTTCTTCTGCATCGCCTGCGGCGGCGCAACCGCCGTCTCGGCGCAGTATACTGGCGCGTGGCCGGAGCCGCTCCTCATTTGCTGCGCTCCGGCGTCGGGGGGACCGATGCTGAAGATTCGAAATCTTGCTCTGCCTTGCGTCGTCTTTATCGCCGCTGGAATGCTCTCTGCGCAGGACAACACGCCTGTTACCGTCACCTCTCCTGACAGCCAGATCGTGCTTAGCATCATTCCCGCCGACGGTCCAGGCGCAGATCTGCGCTACTCCGTCGCCTTTCACGGCCAGCCGCTGATCGAGCCTTCCAAGCTGGGCCTCGAAATCTCTGGACAGCCGCCGCTGGGGCAGGGAATGCATCTGACCGGCTCGCAGGCGGGGAGCGTGGACGAGAGCTATACCATTCCAGTCGGCAAAACCCGCGAGGTACGCGACCATTACAACAGCGTGCGCGCGGAGTTTGCCGACGCCGGCGGCCGCCAACTCGACATCGAAGCGCGCGCCTTTGACGATGGCGTCGCCTTTCGCTATGTGGTTCCCGAGCAGCCGTCCATGCACAAGGTCCAGATCGCCGGCGAGTCCACTGAATTTGCGTACGCCAAAGACGCAGTCAGTTACCCTCTCATCCTCGATGGATTCCAAACACCGTACGAGGACGACTACCAGTTGCGGATGGTGAGCGGCGTGCATCCCGACTGGCTGATCGGGCTGCCCTATCTTGCCAATGTTCCCGGCGTCGGCTGGGTGGCCATTACCGAAGCCGACATTGAAAATTACGCGGGCATGTATTTGCGCCGTAACCAGCCCTTCCTCAGCCGCACCGTGCACGCGGTTCTGGCGCCGCATCGCAACGCGGCCGGTGCGGAAGATCTGCCCGGCGTGGCAGTTGAAACCAATACGCCATTTTCAAGCCCCTGGCGCGTGCTGATGATCGGCGACCAGCCCGCCAAACTGATCGAATCCAACATGATCCTCAATTTAAATCCGCCCTCGAAGATTGCCGACACTTCCTGGATTGCGGCGGGCAAATCTGCGTGGGACTGGTGGTCCGGCGATGCGGCGCCCAGCGTGAGCTTCAAGACGGGCATGAATACCGCGACCATGAAGCACTACATCGACTTTGCCTCGGCCTCGGGATTTCCGTTACATGCTCATCGACGCCGGCTGGGAAGCGAAGGATCCCACTGCGCCGCCGACTGGCCGGAACAGGCCGACATTCTGCACGTACAGCCCAATATCGACATGCCCGAGCTGCTGCGCTACGCCAAGGAAAAGAACGTGAAGATCTGGCTGTGGGCGCACTGGACCTCAGTGGACAAATACATGGACCAGGCCTTCCCGCTCTTTGAGAAATGGGGCGTGGCCGGCGTCAAAATCGACTTCATGAATCGCGACGACCAGTGGATGGTGGACTGGTACCGGCGCGTGGTTGCGGCGGCTGCGCAGAATCATCTGATGATCGACTTCCACGGCGCCTTCAAGCCTGACGGCCTGCGCCGCACCTGGCCCAACCTGATGACGCGCGAAGGCGTGATGGGCAAGGAGTACCTGAAGGTGAGCGCGCGCGTGACTCCGGCCCACAACGCCACGCTACCCTTTACGCGCATGCTGGCCGGCCCTATGGACTACACGCCGGGCGCATTCGGCAATACGCGATCTGGCGAACTTCATCGCCCGCGACGTCGAACCCATGGGCCTGAACACGCGGGCCCACGAACTGGCTCTCTACGTGGTTTTCGAAAGCCCGTTGGAAATGGTCTCCGATTATCCCGAGCACTATGCGGGACAGAAGGAATTCGCTTTCCTCAAGCGCGTGCCCGCCACCTGGGATGAGGTCCACGCCATCGGCGGCGCACCCATGGAGTGGATATCGCTGGCGCGGCGCAGCGGCCATGACTGGTACGTGGGCTCGCTCACCAACTGGACCCCTCGCGATATCAAGGTGCCGCTTAACTTCCTGGGGCCGGGCAAATACGTTGCGGAAATCTATGCCGACGCACCGGATGCCGCGGTCGAGGCGACGCACACCGTGCTCACGCGCCAACCCGTCGATCGCAGCACGGTTCTGGATGTGCACATGGTCTCCGGCGGCGGCAATGCCATGTGGATTCATCCGGCCGAGTGAAGGCCGGGGCGAAGATGCCCGCAAGCTTGATCGCAGGAACGAAGCTTGTGCATCCTCCCGCCCCTGGCCACATCTGAGAAAATATGGGTGTGGAACGAAGGCTTTCTTTTTTCATGGGGCGGGGCTTGTTGCTGGCGCTGGCCGGCGCCTGCGCGTTGGCTGCGCATGCGCAGAACCCCTCGTCGGCGGACAATCCCTTCTATGGCAGCGTGACGACGCAGCCGGTCACGGACCAGACCCTGCAGCTCTCTCTCGACGATGCCATCCGCCGCGGCCTGGAGAACAATCTCGGGCTTGCGCGAGGCCGAGAGCCAGGAGAAGTCGATCCTGGGCGAACGCAACGAGGCGCTGCAGGAGTTTCTTCCTACCATCACGCTCACCGGCGACACCGGCTTCTACCAGCACAACCTGGTGGCGCTGGGTTTCAGCCCTTCTCTGATCGGCAGATTTCGCACCGTTGTTTCCCGGCGGCGTCATCCCGGCGGGATTCTCGACCATTACGCACGACACTCTCACCGAGGGCATGGTCCATTTCAACGAGACATTGTTCTCGGGCCCGGTGATCGCCGGGTGGCGAGCGGCCGGGGCCGCGCAGCGCTCGGCCTATTTTGCAAAAATGACGGCGCGCGGCCAGGCCATCCAGGATGTGGCCAC
This sequence comes from uncultured Acidobacteriaceae bacterium, assembly GCA_963725975.1. Classification (GTDB taxonomy): domain Bacteria; phylum Acidobacteriota; class Terriglobia; order Terriglobales; family Acidobacteriaceae; genus Telmatobacter. The sequence continues at coordinate 816,378 of CAVSBA010000008.1, forward strand.
GATTTATTTGCGCGTCATCGCCGACTCCAGCGAGGTGGATAATGCCCGCGCCAACGTGGACGAGGCGCAGGTGCTCTTCAACGACGCGCACCAGGAGCACCTGGCCGGCACGGTTGCCAATCTTGAAGAGCTGCGCGCCAAGGTCGAGCTTCAGTCGCAGCAGCAGTCGCTCATCGCCGCGCAGAATGCGCTGGACAAGGACCTGATCCTGCTCAAGCGCGAGATCGGCGTCGATCCCGGCCAGAAGATCGCGCTCAGCGATGCGGCGCCCTACAGCCGATCTGGCCGATCAGACGCTTCCCGAATTGATGGCGCTGGCCTTCCGCAGCCGCCAGGATTATCAGAACCTGCAGAACCAGGTGGTCGGTTTCAAGGCGATTCACGCCGCCTATCGCAGCCAGCGCTGGCCTACCCTCAGCTTCAACGGCTACTACGGGACGCAGACGGTGACGGGCGTGAGTACGCATGGCGTGATGCTGGCGCAGGGTACGCTCAGCATTCCCATCTTCCGCGAGGCTGGACTGCGCGGCGGCGAAGATGCTTCGCAGGCGCAACTGGAGGCGGCCAATGCCGATCTCGACAGCCTGCGCCAGCAGATTGAAGAGCAGATTGCGCGCGGCGCTGCTGGATGTGTCAGCCAACAAGCAATTGGTCGACGTGGCGCGTTCCAATGTGGACCTGGCCACGCGTGCTCTGAGCGATGAAACCATCGCGTGCGGGCCGGAGTGGACACCAACCTGCCGCTGGTGACCGCGCAGGCCTCGCTGACCCAGGCGCAAGGCAGCCTGGTTGAGAGCATCTACCAGTACAACGTGTCCAAGCTCGCGCTGGCCCGCGCCGCCGGCGTGCTGGAGACGCAATATCGCGCATATCTCGGGAAACTGATACCGCCGTCAGCGTGAATTGCGGCAGCAGTTGTGGTCGCGGTCCGCTGCTGAGACCACCACGCGAACGTCGCCGCCGATGCCGTTTGCCGGCGGATCAATTGCGGCGGCGCGGCTGGCGGCTTGCACCACATCTGCCGCGGCGCCGCAGCCGCGTCCAGCCCGACTTCCCCAACGCTTTGGCTGCGCGTGCAGAAAATCCTGCGTAGCCGGATTCAGGAATCGCCGCCCCGGCCCGGCGTAGACCTCGCGGTTCACATACGCCGGTTTCGCCATAGATCCACACGCCGCGCAGGCTGGGCGGCCTCATGGTGGTTCGATTCATGCGCGCGGCCTCAATGCTGCGATTCAGCGGCGTCGATGCGCACCACAAAATTCCGCAGCGTAGAAACATGCCGCGCTGGATCGTAGCTGGCCACGACGACCGAGAAAATCTCCCTGCCCGCGTAGCCTTGCAAAGCGCTTCGGATAACGATGCCGGAAGGCTCGACCGCGCGCACACACTCCGCGGCCAGGCCGGGCATCGAGATGCGCGCGGGATCATCGCTCGCCGCGGTCGAGATAGGCCTTCACCACTGCGCCCATATCGAGCAGCCGCGGCGCAGTGGCCAGGTAGCGGCAGGGATTTTCGCCGGCCGGCGGCGGCGCGACAAAGATGGAGTCGCCGGTAACAAAAGCAACCGTGCGCAGCGGCCGCTCCGGCTCGATAATCTTGAATGCCCCATCGCAGGGCGCGCCCATGAAGGTGAAGCGGCTGTCGGCTGCAATCGCCAGCCCATCGCGCGCCGGAACAACCGCGACCAGCGTCGCGTGAGCCGAGGCCGAAAACAGCAGAGCCGCAATCGCAAGTGCAATGCCAGCGCGACGTGTTTGGGAAACGTAGCTCACGGGCGCGTGCTCTAGGCCAGCTCCACTTCGATCTTTTTGGCTTCGGCGTCCAGCTTCTTGATCTTGAAGCTGCGCACCTGGCCTTCGCGCCAGCGGTTCGGGTCCGTTGCCGGCGGCCGAAGCGCGCTGCCCTTCCAGCGCGCCTGCAGCATTGAGCTGAGGCTGGAGAGATCGGCCTTGGCTGCGGGCTGCGCCTCTGGCAAAGCAGCTTCCGCCGCAGGCGTTCCGCCCGTGCGGCAAGCACCGCGAATGCCTTCGCCCAGTTCGACAATCGCTCCCGTCGCCGTCAACTCCACCACGCGTCCGGAAACCGTATCGCCAATCTTGTGTTCGGCGATGAAATCGTCGAGGCTGGTTGGCAGCGCCTGCTTGATGGAGAGCTTCATCTGGCGCTTCTCGGGATCGACGCCCAGCACCGTGGCCTTCACGCGCTGTCCGGCGCGCAGCACATCGCCGGGATGATTCAGCCGCCGGTCGGCGACAATCTCGCTGATGTGCACCAGGCCCTCGACGCCCTCGGCGATTTCGACAAACGCGCCGAAGTTCATCAGCTTGGTCACCGGACCTTCCACCTGCGAGCCAACGGGAACCTGCGCTGCGCATCGAGCCACGGGTCGGCGAGCGCCTGCTTGAGGCCGAGCGCGATGCGTCCCGGCTCCGAGCCGGTGGGCGGCTTGATGGAAAGGATCACCGCATCCACGCGGTCGCCTTGCTTGAGCAGGTCCGAAGGATGCCGCACTTTTTTGGCCCACGACATCTCCGAAATATGAATCATGCCTTCCACGCCGGACTCAAGCTCGACAAACGCGCCAAAGTCGGTGAGCCGCGTAACGGTGCCGGTAATGCGCTGGCCGGGCTGGTAACGCTCCGCCGCCGTCTCCCATGGCGCGGGCTGCAGTTGCTTGAGGCCGAGCGAAATCTTCCCGGAGTGCGGATCGATTTTGAGTATCCGGACTTGCACTTGCTGGCCGACGGAGAGCACGTCTTCCGGCTTGCTCACGCGGCTATAGGAGATATCGCTCACGTGCAGCAGGCCATCGATTCCCCCGAATCCGGGGCCGCTCAGATTCGACAAAGGCGCCATAGGGCATGAGCGTGCGGACGGTGCCGGTGACGGTATCGCCTTCGCGCATGGCGGCGCGGCGATTTTCCATCTCTGCGCGCGCCTGTTCTTCCAGCACCACGCGGCGATCGACCACCACATTCTCATCGGTCACATCGAGCTTGGTGATGCGGCACTGAATCTGCTGGCCCACCAGGGCTTCGAGTTCGGCTGCATCGCGCGTGCCGCTGCGCGAGGCAGGCATGAACGCGCGCACGCCCACATCCACGCTGAGGCCGCCCTTGACCACTTCGGTCACGGTGCCGGCCACCGCCAGCTTTATCGGCAAACGCTGTCTCCAGCGCCGACCAGTCGCGCGGCTGCGCTACACGGAAGCGCGACAGCTCGTAGTAACCCTCCTCATTGCGTCCGGTGATGGAGACCGGAAAGCGGTCACCCGCTTTGACTCCCTCGGCATTGTTGGGAAAGGAAGAGCGAGGCAGCACGCCTTCCATCTTGTAGCCCACGTCGAGAATCACCTGCTCGGCCGAGAGCGAAACTACGGTTCCCTCAAGCTGCTTGGACGCCGCGCGATGCGTGTGCGTGCTCTCAAAGGCCTTGAGCACGTCGGCGAAGGACTCGACCGGCCCGGGTGCAACCTCTTCGGCGGCGGGCTCTGCAACGGGCTCCGGAACTGGCTCGGCGACAAGCGGCGCGGCCGGCTCCGCGGTGGGTGCTGTGGCCGGTGCGGCGGCGGGCGCTGGGTTTTCCTCGGCGCGCGGAGCTTCCGGCGCGGCAGCCGCGATGGGCTCGTCGTTGACTTCAGGGGCCGGGGTGTTCGCGGTCTCTTCGCTGGGCAGGATATCCGGGTTGGTTTCTTCAGTCATGGCAAGATTGTGCGTCAATTCATTCTCCCACGACGGCGAAGGATCTGCGGTTGCGGTTGGGATGGGGCCCCGGAGCGGATTCCGGTAAGCTCCGAGTGTGCGACGACACCACTGGAGCTCTGTCAATAAGCGCCTCAGCCTGTCGCCAATTGTGCGGCCGGTCGAGCAGACCTGCGTTACCTGAGTCGATTCCAGGCGCAGCAGAAGGAAAAGTTCGACTTCGGCGGCGAATATACTTGGGCCTGCCAGTCGTGACGAATTCCGTATGTAAAGGCGGTTGAAATTGTGACGAAGAGCTGGGTATTTGCTGCTTGTGTGGTGGTTTTGTGCATCGGAGTGAATGCACAGCAGGTGGTGTGGCAGCCATCAGCAGAGCATACGCAGGTTCCAATATGGCCGGGGACACCACCAGACGCGAGGCCTTTTACTGGACCGGAGACAGTCAAGACGGAGGCCAAGGATCTGGTCGCAGGAAGGCCATGGACGTACGTCAGCAATGTTTCGCAGCCGACAATGACAGTCTATTCGCCAATGGGAAAGAACACGGGCGCTGCGGTCATCGTATTCCCCGGCGGTGGATACGAGATCCTCGCCATTGACCTCGAAGGCACGGAAGCGTGTGATTGGCTTGTGTCCCGAGGCATTACATGCGTGCTCCTGAAATATCGAGTTCCGGCCCCGCGGTCTGCTCCATATTTCGGCGCATACCCGCAATCGCCAATAGCCTTGGAAGATGCCCAAAGAACCATCGGCCTGGTGCGCCTTAATGCCGCAGAATGGCATATCGATCCGCACAAAATCGGAGTCCTTGGATTCTCCGCGGGCGGCCACCTCGTAGCCGCAACGAGTGTCCATTTTAATCAACGCCTGTATCCCGAAGTCGATGCTGCAGATCAGCTGAGTTGCCGCCCGGATTTTGCGATAGCCATTTACCCTGGTCACCTTTCCATGAAGGCCGGCACTCTCGATTTGAATCCCGATATTGCTGATCACATTACTGCTCAGACACCTCCAACGTTTCTGCTTCAGAACGAAGATGACCACGTAGATAGCATTTGGGACTCGCTGGCATATTACGCAGCACTAAAGAAGGCTGGGGTTCCGGTAGAGTTCCATTCCTATGCAGAAGGCGGTCATGCCTTCGGCCTTCGCAGAACCAAATCTCCGGCGACTGCATGGACGCAACTTGTGGAAGTGTGGTTGAGAACCATCGGAATTACTGCTGACTAATGCAGAACCTCAGGATGAGCAATCGTGAAAAATGTGTTCACCGAGGCGTGATTCGGAGTTCAGAGCGGTTGACCACGCAACCAGGGGTTACCCGTTGCATGTGCGAGACCCTACGCTGAACGTCGGAATGGAATGTGTTCAGGGACAACCGCAGATCCTTCGCTGCGCTCAGGATGACAACTCTCTGCTACGTTGCCTTCACACCTTCTGCGAGCGTAGTACTGTGCGCACGCCTTCCACGCGGCGCAGGCCCAGAACCATGCGGCTCAGGTGGCGCACGTCCTCGGCTTCCACCAGAAATTCGATAGTGGCCTCGCCAGTGTCGTCGTGGTGCATCTCCACGCCGCGAATGTTGGTGTTCTCGTCAGAGATCACGGCGGTCAGTTCCTTCAACATGCCGGTGCGGTCGTCGCAGGCCACGGTGATCTTTACTGGATAGCGCTGTTTGCGGCCGGCAATGTCATCGCCGGCACGCGACCAATCCACGGCAATGCGGCGGTCGGCTTCATACAGCAGGTTCTGCACGTTGGGGCAACTGCGCGCATGAACGGCCACGCCCTTGCCGCGCGTTACGTAGCCCACAATCTCCTCGCCGCGAATGGGGTTACAACAGCGCGCCCGGTAGACGAGCAGATCGTTCTGGCCCTCCACCTCAAGCGAGTCCGACCCGCGCAGGTGCAGCTTGCGCACCGCGTCGGACATGCCCGCTTCGCCGCTGCCCGGCTTCGCCTCTGACCCGGTCTCCGGTTCCGGCTGGCCGGAGAGCTGGTTCGCGTAGCCCGGGCGCCAGCTTATTCAAATCTGGTGCGCAGTGTGCTTGCCCTGGCCCAGCGTGGCCAGCAGATCGGCGGCTGTGGCCACGCCATACTCGCCGGCAATGCGGCCCAGGTCCTGGTCGCCGACCTGCGCCATAGGCACCTTGTACTTGCGCGCTTCGCGCTCCAGCAGCTTGCGGCCAATCTCCACCGCGCGCAGACGCTGATCTTCATTCAGCCAATGCTTGATCTTGTTTCGCGCGCGCGGGCTCTTCACGAACGTGAGCCAGTCGCGGCTGGGCTTGTGCTCCTTCTGCGTGACGATCTCGACAATGTCGCCGGTGCGCAGCTTGGTGCGCAGCGGCACCATGCGCCCGTTTACCTTGGCGCCCACGCAGGTGTGGCCTACGTCGGTGTGAATGGTGTACGCAAAATCGACAGGCGTTGCGCCGGCCGGAACCACAACAACTTTTCCCTTGGGCGTGAAGGTGTAAACCTCGTCGGGATAGAGGTCCATCTTCAGGCTGCTGAGAAACTCGTTGGGGTCGGTCATCTCCTTCTGCCATTCGACCAGCTGGCGAATCCAGTTCAGCCGCTCTTCGTCGCGCGCCGTCATCCCGGCTTCGCCGGCCTTGTACTTCCAATGCGCCGCGATGCCTTCCTCGGCGATGCGGTGCATCTCCTCGGTGCGAATCTGCACCTCGAATTGATGGCCGCTGGGACTCATCACCGTGGTGTGCAGCGATTGATAGCGATTGGCGCGGGGCATGGCGATAAAGTCCTTGATGCGCCCCGGCACCGGCCGCCATAACGTATGAATGAGGCCGAAGACCGCGTAGCACGAGGCCACATCCTGCGTAATCACGCGCACGGCCAGCAGATCGTACACCTGGTCGAAGGAAACTTTGGCGCGCTCAATCTTTTGGAAAATCGAGTAGAGCCGCTTGATGCGCCACTCAACCCGCGCCTCGATGCCGTTCTCGCGCAGTTGTTCGGCGAGCGTGTCTTCCACGCCGCGCAGAAATTGCTCGCCCTCAATGCGGCGCGCTTCCACGGCCGCCGACACGCGCTCATAACTCACCGGATCGGTGTAGCGAAAGGCCAGGTCTTCGAGTTCGCCGCGCACCTTGCCCATGCCCAGCCGGTGCGCCAGCGGCGCATAGATGTCCAGCGTTTCGCGCGCAATCGACTCCTGCCGATCCGGCTTCAAATGTTCGAGGGTGCGCATATTGTGCAGCCGGTCGGCCAGCTTGATGAGCACCACGCGCACATCGCTCACCATGGCCAGCAGCATCTTGCGCACGTTTTCGGCCTGGCGGTCTTCGCGGTTGGCGAATTGAATCTTGTCGATTTTGGTGACGCCCTCGACAATATGGGCCACCTGGTCGCCGAAGGCGGAATCGATCTCCTGGCTGGTGGCGGGCGTGTCTTCCACGGCGTCGTGCAGCAGGGCGGCGGCAATGGCGGTCGAGTCCAGCTTCATCTCCGCCAGCACCTCCGCAACTTCAAGCGGATGAATGATATACGGCTCGCCGGAAGCGCGCGACTGGCCCTCGTGGTGCTCTACGCAGAACTCCCAGGCCTTGCGGATCAGGGAGACATCGTCGCTGGGACGATTGGCGCGAACGTGGCGCAAAAGCGCCTCAAAGCGTTCAGCGATGGTGGCTTGTGTGGGGTGGGCGATGGAGCGCTCGACTGCCTCGGCTTCCACAAGCTGCGCGGAAGTGGCCATTCCCTGTGCGGCAGAGGAAACAACACCTGGACCCTCTGCCGGTATAGGCTGCCGGACAGTCGCCATACTTCATTATAGGCCGGTTAGATTTATTCGGCACCAGACCGGGTGCACCGGCCTCGGCAATCGCATGAATTGAATTTCTTTGACGGACGGGGTTCCGTTTGCCGTCGCGCCGTAGGCGCAATGGTTATTAGCCCTGCGCTTTAGCGTGGGGACCGGGGCCGAAAAAAGGACGTGAGCCCCGTAGGGGCGATGGAAAAGAGGCGCGAAAGACCCTCCAATGCCGTTCATGCGATTGCCCGGATGCGCAGGCCTCGGCGCGCCTTTGCATTTGCGCCTACCCTGGGAGCGCCTCGACCGGATTTTTCTGCCACCAGAACCGCGGCGCCAAAGCATAGTAAAGCTGCACCAGCACGATAGCCCCGATGCTCACCCAGGTGTTGATCGCGCACAGCGCCGCGCCGGCCGCGTAGAGCGATTGGGCAATCACGATGCGCTTGCAGATGCTGCCGCGAACGCTCTCCGGCGTGTCGGCCTTGATCAAGCGGGCCCGCTGCGCATATTTCCAGCTCACATAGAGCATAAATCCGGCCAAAAACAGGTTGAACCAATAGACGCCCATGGCCAGCCGGAAGTGAATGAATTCCGCCAGCAGGCGCGTGGAGAGCGGCAGAAACGTGATGGTGAAGAGAAATCCCAGGTGAATCCAGGTCAGGTCCCGTGTGCCCTGGGCAATGTGATTGAGCTGTGTCTGCTGCCCCGCCCACAGGATGCCCAGGGTAAGAAAGCTCATCCCGTAGGCCACCCACTGCGGCCCCAGCGCGCCTAGCGCTCGCAGCAATTCGCCTTCAGTGTGCGCTTGCGCTGCCGAGGGGATATGCAGATCGAGCACCAGCAGCGTCATGGCCACCGCGAAGATACCGTCGCTCAGTGCCGCCAGCCGGTCGAGATTGCGCCCCTGAATGCGGTTGTACAACGTCGCCATGCGCGGTCTTCCTTTCCCTGGGCTACGCCCGCCGCGGCGGATCCCGTCGCGTCAGGTGCCAGATCGCCATACCCAGCGCCAGCGCCGCTAAAGCGAACGCCAGTAAGGCTCCATGGCCGCGATGGATGTGCAAGCCCTTCCAGACAGCAATCCCGGCTGCCAGCAGCATCATGATCCCTCGTGCGCTATTCACCGCCAGATTCCTTCCGTCTCTTTCATCCTAACGATTCTCTCAGGCCGGTAACGCTCCGTGGCCCATGCGAGTGCGTTTTCCTGGGCAGGAGAGATTAAAACCACTGAACTCACTGGCCCGCGCTGGTTAAGATACAAGTTGGAGAGGTTTCCAATGACCACCCCCAGCCAGCCCGTTACCGAGCCCGATATCGCCCAGCCCGCCACGCTCAAGAAAACAGCTCTCAACGCCTCCCATCGCGCCCTCAAGGCCAAAATGGTCGATTTTGGCGGATGGGATATGCCGGTCGAGTACCCCTGCCCCGGCGGCGGCCTCATTGCCGAGCATATGGCGGTGCGCACCGGCGTCGGCCTCTTCGACGTGTCGCACATGGGCGAGATTCAGTTCCGCGGCCCCGGTGCGCTGGCCGCCGTCCAGCAAATCACCATGAACGATGCCTCCAAGCTGCAGGACGGCCAGGCCCACTACTCCGCGCTGCTCACTCCGCAAGGCACATTCGTAGACGACATCCTGGTGCACCGGCTGGGCGCGAACGATTACCTGCTGGTGGTGAATGCCGGAACCAAGGACAAGGACTTTGCATGGATGCGCAAGCAGGTGGGCGCGTGGCCCGGCATTCATCTGAGCGATTACTCCAGCTACTATTCACAACTCGCCCTGCAGGGTCCGCGCGCGCTTGAGACGCTCACCAAGCTGACCAAAGTGGACTTGGCGGCAATCAAGAATTATTGGTTCACGTGGGGCACGGTGGCCGGTATTCCCAACGTGTTGATCGCGCGCACCGGCTACTCCGGCGAAGATGGCTTCGAAGTCTACATCCCCGCCGATGAGCCGACCACGGTGAAGATGTGGAATGCGCTGCTCGAAGCGGGCGCGGAGTTCGGCATCCGGCCGTGCGGCCTGGGCGCGCGCAACACCTTGCGCCTGGAAGCCGGCATGAGCCTGTATGGCCACGAGATTTCCGAAGAGATCAACGTGCTCGAAGCCGGCCTGAACCGCTGGCTCAAGCTCGACAAGGGGCCGTTTATTGGCAAGGAAGCGCTGGATGCGGTGCAGGCCGAGGGCGGCCCCAAGCGGAAAATCGTGGGCCTGGAAATGGTGGAGCGCGGCATCGCCCGCGACACGTACTTCGTACTGTCTTTGACCGGCGAGCGTATTGGCACGGTGACTTCCGGCTCGCCCGCGCCATTTCTCAAAACCAACATCGCCATGGCCCTGGTGCCGGCGGAGGTTGCCGCCTCGGGAGCCGATGTGCTGGTGGATGTGCGGGGGAATCGCGTACGGGCCAAGCAGGTCACGCTGCCGTTCTACCGGCGGCCGAAGAAGTAAGGGGCTGAGATCGCGGCCGGTCTTGACCCATGGATGTGAGAAAGGCTCGCTGGACGGAGCTTGATGGTCTCCCACCCTTTCGCTGGGAAGCGCGAAAAGGATGGGGTACCCGGCCCACTCATTCACCTTCTTAAACTGTGCCCCATTCATCGCAGCTTTATCGCGATGAGTGGGCCGCGCCTCGCCGTCCGCTCGGCTCGCTGGAATTCCTTCAGACCGCAGGGCATGGTTTCAGCTTAAGTGCTGCCAGCGCGTCAGACGAGGAGGACCCGCTCATCGCAAAAGACGCGATGAACGGGGCACAGCCACAAGGACCAAGGCGACCGAGGACTTCTTCACCAAGCTGTTCAGTCGTGCCGAAAACAGTCGCAAAAATTCTCCGGGCCTCACAGGCTGCGGAAAAACTCTTGCATGAGGGGCTTTGTAAAAAGGGCACGGCTTGAGCCGGGCCAATAAAGGCTGCAAAACGAACAAGGTCTTATAGCCCCTGCTGCACTCTCATTCGCACAGTTGCTCGATTCCGGAAGTTTTTCCGCAACCTGTTGAGCCGCTGCGGGAGGCTTTCCGGTTGTAAGTTCCGGTTTGACGGTCAACCGGGGGTTTAACGATTGACTTTGAAAAGTGGTCATAATATTATGGTCACATAAAAGGAGCCCTCATGCGGAAAATGGCTGCCGCCCAATTCAAAGCCGAGTGTCTCGCTGTGATGGATCACGTCGCGCAGAGCGGTCGTCCCGTTGTGATTACCAAGCATGGCAAACCTGTCGTAAAGGTCGTTCCCGTGAACGAATGCGACGAAGAGATTTTTGGAGCTCTGTCGGGCATCGCTAGAATTGCGGGCGATATTGAAAACACGGTTCCGGCCCGTGATTGGGGAGTGGAATGATCCTTCTTGACACTCACATCCTAATCTGGATCCTCATTGCTCCGGAAAAACTCTCGCCGAAAGCCAGGAAGGCGATTCTCGCGGCCCGCAAGGCTGGGCAGCTTGCTCTTTCTGCAATCAGTTTGTGGGAAATTGCATGGCTGGCAGAGAACAAGAGGATCGACATCGACGTAAGCGTCGAATCCTTTGTCAAGAAATGCGCTTCTTACGTCGAGGTTCTCCCCATCAGTGCGGAGATTGCGGTTCGTTCTGTTCAGTTTCCAAATTCCTACCCGAAGGATCCGCAGGACAGGATTATTGGAGCTACTGCGATTATTGAAGGAATTCGACTTCTGACCCACGACAAGCAAATCGCAGGTTCTGGCTTGGTTCCATTGGCAGTTTGAGATCAGATGGCGCCAAACCGAAAGGCGAGGACCATGTTGGGGAAGTCCGGCAAAGATCACTATCGGCGGTGATACGGAAGGTTTGACGCGTTTTGAAAGGGCAGAACTTCACCCGTTTTGAAGGGCACAACTTCAGTCGTTCCCTAACAGCCGCAAAAATTCTCCGGGCTTCACAGGCTGCGGGAGGCTTTCCGGTTGTAAGTTCCGGTTTGGCGGTTAATTGCCCGCGATGGCTCGGTGCACCAAAGATGTTCTCAGTTTTCCGTTGGAATCCTGTCTGGATGGTCGATTACAAGCATCGGCACAGACACTTTGCCGGGTCTCAGTTCCAGCCCCAAGGCCTCATGGAGAGCAGTGAATAGCGATGGCAGTGACGATTCCTGGTCTATGTCCGGCGCGAAATAGAGCTTGATGTCATAGGCGCCCGTCAGGCCTGTTTGGTCTACGACTGGCAACCCTGCGGGATGCTGCAACATCGTCGCAAGATAGGGCATAGACCAATTCAAACCCTCTAGCCTTCCGGGCCCTACGTAAACGCGCAAGTTGGGCGGCTTGTCGCCGTTGCTTGGTTGGAGCTTCGGACCCTTCTTCGCACACACCAGCATATAGCCCTTGATGAGCTTCGGCTCGCTGTGGGCGATCAGATGAAATCGATCCTTCAGCAACTCCTGTAAAACGGGCTTCAACTGCTCCCTGCTGAGAGGGATGCCGCCTTCTGGTTTAACAACAACATCGAAGAACTCCGAGTCCATCCACTTGGCTTTGCCGCCGATTTGGTCCTCGTCAATTCCGTAAGCCATGTGGATTAGGAATGGCACGGTCACACAATGGGCCGAGAACCTTCCGATCCCCGGTGGACTCCAGATCGACGAACCAATTTCACTCTTGGGAGTAGGACGCACCGTTGCAACTTCCAGCCTGCCCTGTAGCTCGATAGCTTGAGCCAGCGCGCCTGTGACCAGGAGCACCCATATTGTTGCCGAAAATACTAAGGCCTTCACAAGAAAGATGCTACGCCATGTGCACGCGCGAAACCATTGAGTAAGGCACTCACTGCGGTTGCCCAAATCGGTAATTGCCCCATCGTCGCCAAACCGGATATTACTTAATTTGTGCTCCACCGGGGAAGCTCTCAAAGCGACCGCGGATCCCTCGTCGCTGCGCTCTGTCGGGATGAAAGCGCGTTGGGGGAGGAGCGGCGATATCGGCCTGCTGTGAGGTAGTCGGAGGATTATCGCCGATTCGGAACTATCGGCCTGCTTGACTGTTTCGCGCCGCCCCTACGGGGCTGCGACCAAATTTCGCAGCTAACCCAGGACTGCGTTCGCTGGCGCGAACTTGTCCTGGGCTAGATTCCCTGGCCCCTACGGGCCGATGAAGCGGTCGAATCGTCGCCGATTGGGCAGTTTCGCCCTCCCGAACGCTGACACTATTGTGCTGGATTGGTGCTTCTCACCTGCACACCTTGCACCCCCGTTTGGTAGCCTCAGAACTTCACTGAAGCCGCGCGCGGCGAAATCCCGCTCAGCTCCGCGGCTCGCGCCTCCGCGTACGCCGCCGCGCCAATCAGCGCCGTGCGGCTCTCCAGAATCACCCGCACCGGCGTATTCACCAGTAACTGGCTCAGCCGGCCCTTATCGGTGAAGGCCTTCATAAACGTGCCGTCCTTCAGCTTCTCGAGAATCCTGGGCGCAATGCCCCCGCCCACGTACAGCCCGCCAACAGAGAGAATCTTCAGCGCCATGTTGCCGGCCTCGGCGCCGTAGGCGGAGACAAACATGTCCGCCGTCTTCTCGCAGATTTCGCTCTTGGCAGCCAGGGCCAGCTCCGTGATCACCGCATTGCGATCCTCTTCGGCCATGCGCGCGGCCAGCCAGGCCGGTTCTTCCACGCCGCGCACCTCGCGCAGAAATTCGTAGATATTGGTCAGGCCCTGGCCGCTCACCACGCGCTCAAAACTGATGCGCCCGTTGTACTTCTGGCGCAGGAAGCGCAACAGGTCGATCTCATCCTCATTGCGCGGCGCAAAGTCGCAGTGACCGCCCTCAGAGGGATAAGGCGTGTGAATGCGCCCGTTCCATATCATGAAGCTTTCGCCGAGCCCGGTGCCCGCGGAGATCAGCGCGCGGTTGCCCATCTGGCTGGAGTCGCCCTCGCTCAGCGTGTAAATCTGCTTGGCGTCGAGTTCGGCAATGCCGTAGCCATTGGCTTCGAGATCATTGATGAGAAAGACGTAATCGATGCTGAGATGCGCCGACAGCTCGCGGTTGTCAAGGGTCCAGGGCAGATTGGTGAGGCGCAGGCGCCCTTCGCGCACCGGCCCGGGCACACCGAAACAGGCGGCGCTGGCCTTGTCCGCGGCCATGAACTCGTGCACAATCTCTTCCAGGCCGCCGTACTCGCGCGCCGGGTACTGCTTATCGCGGGCGTGCGTCAGCTTGCCTGCCGTGAAATCAAAAAGTGCCAAGTGAACCTTGGTGCCGCCCACATCGCCGGCCAGAATCATTCAGAATCCTCTCAAATACCAAGACTTCGGGAAACGGGACCAGGACTAGTTGCATAAATGGATTCGGCCTGCCCGAGAACATCCCTCAGGGGCACAAGCCCGCTGTTTATCGGCCTTCTGCGGCACGGCTTGAAGCCGTGCCCTTTCAAAACACCATTTATGCAACCAGCTCCAGGATCAAGTGTCAGAAAACGCACCCGCCTGTTCTTGCAATTCAGTTCCTCAGTCCCTCTACTTCCTTATCCCAGTTCTCCGCGGCCGTCCGCATTCGGCGGAGGGAGTTGCGCGGCCGCAGCCTTGTCCAGAAGCAAAGTAAGTATACCGCCCGCGGGACGAATCAACTGGCTGGGCAACTCCTCAGGATTGCGCGGCCCCAGGAAGACGTCTTTCAGCACCTGGGCCTTGTCAGCGCCACTCACCAGGAAGAAAACATCGGCGCCCTGGTTGATGACCGGCGCGGTGAGCGTAAGCCGCCAGGGCTGGGCGGCGTCGGTCAGGTTGGCCACCGCCAGCCGGCCAAATTCGTGCAGCGCCGCGCTGCGCGGAAACAGCGACGCGGTGTGGCCGTTGGTGCCCAGGCCGAGCTGGATGAGATCGAATCGCGGCGTCTCGGCGCCTTCCAGCCGAAAGCTGTTGCGCAGCTCCGACTCATAGCGCGCAGCGCCCTCTTCGGGCTCCAGCTCGCCCTCCATGCGATGAATCTGCGCAGGCTGCAGGGGCGCCCGGGCCAGCATGGCTCCGAGAGCCATGTTGTAGTTGCTGTTGGGGTCGGTGGGCGGCACGCACCGCTCGTCGACCCAGTAAATTTCGAGCTTGTCCCAGGGCATGCGCGCGCGCCAGGGTTGCGCGGGGTCGGCGAGAGCCTGAAAGACCGGCTTGGGCGCTCCGCCGCCGCTGATGGCGATGCGCGCACGCCCCCGCGTGGCCACTGCAACTTCAACGCCCTCCACAAAGTACCGGGCGGCGCGCTGGGTGAGGGCCGCGGCATCGGGCGCCACTTCGTAAACGACCTTAAGATTCTGGGGCATGGGGAAGATCCCTCCAATTTCTACATTACCCGCAGGGGAGTCGCCCAGGATTCACAGCATTATGCCGTCCAGCTCTTTGCCCTGCCCACCGCTCGCTGCCAGTCCGCGCGGAGCTCGCGGCGCGTATCCGCGTCCATCCTGGGCTCAAATCGGGTATCTCCGCTGCGCTTGGCGCGCAGATCGCCGGGAGCTGGCCCAGAAGCCTGTGGCGAGACCCGCAAGATAGGCTGCGCCCAGGGCGGTTGTCTCCGTAACCTGCGGCCGGACGACGGGGACGCCGAGAATGTCGGCCTGAAACTGCATGAGCAGATCGTTCACCGCTGCGCCGCCATCGACGCGCAGGGCACTGAGCGGCGACCCGGTTTCGCTGTGCACGGCTTCGAGCACGTCGGCCACCTGGTAGGCAATGGCCTCCAGCGCGGCGCGGGCAATGTGGCCGCGCACTGGTATCGCGGCGCAGGCCGATCATCATGCCGGCGGCGTGCGCATCCCAGTGCGGCGCGCCCAGGCCCACAAAGGCGGGCACAAAGACCACTCCGCCGGCGTCGGGCACACTGGCGGCAAGTGCTTCCACCTCGGCAGAGGAACCGATGAGCTTCAGATTGTCGCGCAGCCACTGCACCACGGCGCCGCCGATAAAGATGCTGCCTTCGAGCGCGTATTCCAGGCGCCGCTCAGCGCTGGCCGCGATGGTGGTGATGAGCCGGTGCTTGGAGCGCGTGAAGCCGGTGCCGATGTTCTGCAGGAGGAAGCAGCCGGTGCCGTAGGTATTTTTGGCCTCGCCCGCGCTCCAGCAGAGCTGGCCGAAGAGCGCGGCCTGCTGGTCGCCGGCAATGCCCGCAATGGCAATGCCGCCAAGGCCCAGCGTAGTGGTCACTTCGCCCACGCGCTGGCTCGACCAGACCACCTTGGGAAGCAGGCTTGCCGGAATGTCGAAGAGGCGCAGCATCTCGGCGTCCCACTCGCCTTTGACGATGTTGTAGAGCAGGGTACGCGAGGCGTTGGTCACGTCGGTCACGTGGCAATGGCCGCTGGTCAGGTGCCAGATCAGCCAGCTATCGACGGTGCCGAAGGCCAGTTCGCCGCGCTCCGCACGGGCCCGCGCCCCGTCCACATGATCGAGAATCCACTTGACTTTGGTAGCGGAAAAATAAGGATCGAGGACCAGCCCGGTGGACGATGAAACCACTTCTCCTAATCCGCGATCTTCGAGTTCTTTGCAGAAGGCCGCCGTGCGCCGGTCCTGCCACACGATGGCCGGATGAATGGGCTTGCCGGTGGCGCGATCCCACACGATCACCGTCTCGCGCTGATTGGTAATGCCGATGGCGGCCACATCGCGAGGCCGTGCGTCCGCCTTTGCCAGCGCCTCCACGGCGCAGGTCATCTGGCTGGAGAGGATCTCCATGGGATCGTGCTCGACCCAGCCGGCCTGCGGATAGAACTGCTGAAATTCATGCTGCGCCACAGCGGCGATCGCTCCTGCTTGATCGAAGAGGATTGCCCGCGAGCTGGTGGTTCCCTGGTCAAGCGCCAGAACGTATGGCATGGGTATCTTTCCCTTTCCGGCAACCAGTCAAACATGCGCGGCTTCTGGTGGGCAAGGGAAGCCGCTCTACGGCTGCGCCGCAGGGTTGTGGTGGAAATGCGGGGTGAGTTTACGGATCAGGAACTCCTGAAGCAGGTTCTGCGCGGCGCCCGATGCAATGCCGACGCCGGCCGCTTCAAACGTCACGCTCAAATTCGCCTTGTCGCTGGCTGGATAGTAGAGGTTGGAGATTCCGCCGGAGGCCAGGCCGCCGAGGATGGCGGAATAGTCTGCTTGCCAACGGCCGTTGTCGCCCTTGCAGATGACGGAATTCGCAATGGCGTACCAGAAACGCGAGCTGACTGAGCCGGTCCCCTTCACAAAGTAACGAGGATCCTGTTTGAACAGCGACGGCAGCAGGGCTCCGGCCAGCATGGTATCGGTGAAGGCATCGGCCGCATTAGCCCCGAAGCGCTTTCCGTAACCTTGTGCACCCTGCCCGTACCCGGGAAAGGTATCGTCTGCCTGCTCAGCCCCGGCAATGACGCCGGTCATGATCCAGGTTACGGGATCGATGGTGGTTCTCCAGGCGAGCTGGAACTTCTGCCTGGTGGTCAACGGGGCGGCATTGTGGTCGTAGGTGACGTAGAAGTTAGGAAACACCCCCAGGACCCGCTGCTCTTCCTCAATGTGGAGCTGGGCCTCGGCGATGTCGGCAACCGAGGCGGTGACGTGCACATCGCTGGTGGTGGTGGCCACGGGCAGTACGATGCTGCGGGCAACGTAGTCTTCTCCTGCTTCGACCACGCCGGAAACAGTTTGCGTTACGAACCCGCTGGAGCTGAGCGTGAGCCGGAAGGCGCCGGCGGGGACCCCGGCGAAGAGAAACTTCCCGTTCGCGTCGGTTTGTGTCGTGCGTACGGCGGCTGAACCGCTGCCGGCCTGTTGCAGGCTCACACGCACCCCGGCGTAGACCTCTCCGTTCTTGCCCACGACGAAACCGGAGATGCTGCCTTGTCCGGCAGCCGCGTCCGCACCGGGTGTGGGCACCGGAGCATTGGGCACCGACGGCGCGTGCGCAGATTGAGCAATGGGGTCAGACGCGAGGCCCGCTTGCGCGCATGAGCCGGCAACGCAACCCAGCAGTGCGACAGTGAGGACCATCCGGCTACGTGCGGGGAAATGGAAACGCTGATTTACGCGCAAAAGCAAACAACTCCCTGCCGTTTCCGGCCTGGGATCCAGAGCACAACAATCTCTCACGAGCGCGAAGATCAAGCGCTGAATCTGCATTGATTATATAGACGGCAGATCTGGATCGTGGCTAATGGTCGCAACCCCGGATTAAGATGGAGGACAGGCCACGGCACACCACGAGCCTCTCGATTTCGTGTGTCCAAAAGCGCACCGTCTCGATTCCCTGGAAGGAGCTTGCCCCTGCTCGAATGGTCCGTCTATATGCGACCTCGAAGCGCTACGCCGGCAGCGTCGGAGGGATACCGGAGCGGCCAATACGCGGGCAACATCGTTCGCGAGCCCCTGCGCAAGGTTCCCGGGGCGGCGCAGCGGGCCGGACGATTGGGATTCGCCGCGCGGGTTCTCTTGTCTGGCGCCTGTGCTGCCGTTCTGTTTCTGAGCGGCGCAAATTCCGCATTCGCTCTTGAGCCTTCGACGCCTTTGGCTGATTACGCTCGCCAAACCTGGCTCATGGAAAACGGCCTGCCCCAAAACACGGTGCAGGCGTTGACGCAAACCCGCGACGGCCTGGTGTGGCTGGGCACCGAGTCGGGCCTGGTCCGCTTCGACGGCACCGCCTTTCAGATCTTCGACCGCAACTCGAATCCGGCCCTGCCCAGCGGCGATATTCGCTGCCTGCTCCAAACCCGCGACGGCGCGCTCTGGATTGGAACCGGTGCCGGGCTGGCGCGGTGGCGTGACGGAGCGGTCACTACGTTCTCCACTCAAAACGGACTGCCTGATAATGCCATCGCTGCCCTCGATCAAGCCGCCGATGGCGTGCTGTGGGTGGAAACCGAGCAAGGGGTGGCGCGGCTGGTCGGCGAGCGCTTTGAAACCAGTGGCGAGAATCTGGCCCAATCGGCGCTCCTGCTCCTTACAGCTAATGGACGCATTGGATTCCTGCAGGATTCTGCTCACAGCGATGCTTGGACGCAAGTGATCGCGCACTCAGGCTTGCTCCCGGAAAACGTGGAGTATCTGGCTTCGCTTCCCGGCTCTGAGCAGGTGGTCGCCGGCAAAGGCGCGTTGGTGGTGATGCGCGATATGCGGCCCGTGCGGCGCCTCATCGCCGGAAAACAGATTCCCGGCAGCCGCATTCAAGTCCTGTTGGCCGACCGCGAAGGAGGCCTTTGGATTGGCACCACCGGAGGATTGGTGCGCCTGGTGGACGGCCAGCTACAACACTTCCCGGTGACGAGTCCACTGGCCGCGGAGTCAATCCTTTCGCTGATGGAAGATCGCGAAGGCAACATCTGGGTTGGAACCGAGATCGACGGGCTGCACATCCTGCGCGATCAACGCTTTCGCACCTTCGACACCCGTGAAGGCCTTTCTTCCGATCGAACCACGGCTGTGGTTGAAGACAATGCCGGAACTCTCTGGGTAGGAACGCAGGAAGACGGACTCAACGCGATGCGCCGAAATCCCGCAGCCGGCGGTGCGGCGCCCGCTTGGAGTGTGCGCACCTACTCCGTGGACAATGGGCTCGCAAGCAACGTGATTTTGTCGCTGGCCGCGGCGCCCAACGGCGATCTTTGGGTAGGCACTCCTGATGGATTGAACCGCCTGCGAGGGGGCAGAATCGATACGTTTACCTCGGCCGACGGTTTGCCCGATGACTTTATCCGCTCGCTGCTGGTGGATAACGATGGATCGCTGTGGATCGGCACGCGGCGTGGTTTGACGCACTGGCAGCAAGCCGGCGACGCCGCGGCCCACATGGAGACCTTTACCCAGGCCTCCGGTTTGGGCAGCGATCTGGTTGGCGCATTGGCCCGCGACAGCAGCGGCAACCTGTGGATTGCGACCCTGGCCGGCTTGTCGCGCCTGCATCGAGACCGGCATGGCAGCCGGATTTCCAATTACACAACCGCCGATGGCCTGACCAGCAATGTCATCACGGCCCTGCTGCCGCACGGCAACGGCACGCTGCTCATCGGCACGCAGGATCGGGGCTGGGATGTCTGGGATGGACATCGCCTATCCGCAGGGTTGAACAATGGGCCTGAAGTAGCCGCCATTCACGCAATTCTTGACGACAGCGAAGGGCATCTGTGGTTTGCCACCGATAACGGCATCGCCCGCTGCGACTGCTCCGAAATCGTCACCGGCTGTTCCCACTGGATGGAGTTCGGCACTGCCGATGGACTGCGCAGCCGCGAGACGGCCACCAACAGCCATCCTTCAGCATGGCGCTCCCACGATGGCCACTTGTGGTTCGCGACCCCAAGAGGACTGGTAGAAATCGATCCTGCCCATTTCCCCGTCAACAGCATCCCCCCACCCGTGGTCCTCGAGCGGTTTGTCGTCGACGATGTTGACCATCCACTGCGCGTCGCGGACTCTCTGACCAAGGTATCGGCCGGACACGTGCACTTCGAGTTCGATTACGCGGGTCTGAGTTATATCGCGCCGCAAAAGGTGCGTTATCGCTATATCCTGCAAGGATTCGACCACAATTGGACCGACGCCGGCGCACGACGCAGCGCGTACTACACCAACATCCCACCCGGCCATTACACCTTTCGTGTGCAGGCGGCCAACAATGACGGGGTGTGGAACATGGCGGGTGCGTCCTTCAGCTTTCAACTGCGCCCTCATTTCTACCAGACTGTCTGGTTCTACGCCCTCCTGCTGGCCATGCTTGCAGGCAGCGTCCTTTTGCTGTTGCGGCAACGGCTGCGCCTGGCGCAGCGGGAATTCAGCGCGGTGCTGGGCGAGCGCAGCCGCATTGCGCGGGAGATTCACGACACTTTAGCCCAGGGCTACGTGGGCGTTTCTGTTCAGCTCGAAGTCCTGGCCGAGCTGCTGCGCGGAGGCAAGGCAGACGCTGCGGCAAAGCATCTTGACCAAACACGCGCGCAGGTACGCGAAGGCCTGGCGGATGCGCGGCAGTCGATCTGGGCCTTGCGCACCCAGGATGCCGGCGAGGTGACACTGCCGGTGCGGCTCAGACGCCTGGCCGAGGCAGCCGAAGGCGACGGATTGGCAGCCCAGTTCAGCACCTTTGGAGCCTATCGCCCGCTGCCGGCGAACAGCGAAGCGGAATTGCTGCGCGTGGCCCAGGAAGCCATTCATAATGTCAAGAAGCATGCTCGCGCCACGCAGCTCTCGGTGCAGGTGGAATATGGATCCGATACGATTGCGCTGGAAGTGCGGGACAATGGACGAGGTGGCGCAGTGAACGAGGTACAGAATGCCATGCCCGGTCGCTTTGGATTGACGGGAATGAAAGAGCGCGCAGCCTCCATCGGCGGCACCATTGAGGTGAGCAGCGCACCTGGCCAGGGAACCATGGTGCGCGTCTGCGCGCCGGCGCGCCGCGACCAGGCGGGAGAAAACCGTTGAGCACACCGCCTCTGCGTCCCCGTATCCGGGTCCTGGTGGTCGAGGATCACCATGTCGTTCGCCAGGGCCTCGTCGCCCTGCTCAATGTGGCCGAAGGGCTTGAAGTGGTGGGCGAAGCGGCCGATGGCGTCGAGGCGATTGCGCAATTTCGTACTCATCATCCCGATATCACCCTCCTCGATCTGCGCCTGCCCCGTGTGGGCGGAGTGGACGTGATTCAAACCATCCGCGCTGAGGCGCCGCAGGCCCGCATTATTGTGCTCACCACCTACGAAGGCGACGAGGATATTTACCGCGCCCTCAAGGCCGGCGCCAAGGCCTACCTGCTCAAGGGCATGACCAGTGAAACCTTGATCGCAACCATCCGCGCCGTGCATACCGGAAAGTCGCACATCCCTCCTGCCATTGCCGAGCGGCTGGCAGAGCGCATGGGCACTGAAGATCTTACCCCGCGCGAGTTCGACGTGCTGGAGCAGATTGTGCGCGGCTGCAGCAACAAGGAGATTGCTTCGGAGCTGGACGTGTCGGAAGCCACCGTGAAGACCCACATCAACAGCCTCCTGGGCAAGCTGGGAGTAAGCGATCGCACGCAGGCGGCCATGGACGCCATCCGCCGCGGCATTGTTCCGCTGGAGTCGTTGAGAAAGCCAAAATCATGAAAAATAAATTGCTCCTTCTTCTGTGCGCGGCGCTTGTAGCAATGCTGACTGTTGCTGCACCCGCGCAAAAATCCTCATGGCGGCAGGCTACGCCGTCTGAGCTGGCCGCGGCCCTGCCCTCGCGTGCCCCCGTCATCACCGAGCACATCGAAACCGAGATGCGGACGGCGTCGGGAATCATTGACAACCGCGGACGCGTCATCGCCGGAGTTGTCATGATTACGGCCGGCTACTCCGCTGAAGGAAAATATTCCCACTACCTGGTGGTCCAGGCGCCGATTCGCATTGGAGGGGTGGAGCTGAAGCCCGGCGACTACGTGTTTGGATGGACGCGCTCGCCGGAAGGCGACTGGCTCCACGTCCACTTCAACCTGGCCGCCACCGGCCAGTTGCTGGGCTCCGCCGATGCCCACTGGATCGCCGGATCAACCCGTGTCGAGAGCCTGCATATCTGGCCGCCAGCTGAAAAAGAGCTGATCCAGATCGGCCGATTCGGCATGCCCTATCAGCTCGGCGGCAAGTAGACCAGCTCATACGTGAGTTCGGTATGGGTTTTGTAACAAGGGCACGGCTTCAGCCGGGCCAATAAAGTCTGCAAAACGAACGAGGGCTTTAGCCCCTGCTGCACCCACCTTCGCACCATTGCCTGATGCGGGGAGTTTTTCCGCAGCCTCTTCAGTCGTGCCCATAGAGCCGGCAAAATTGATCGGCTTCACAGGCTGCGGAAAAACCCTGTACGATGAGTTCTGTAACAAGGGCACGGCTTTGCAGGCTGCGGAAAACTCTTGATGGGGCCTTGTAACAAGGGCACGGCTTCAGCCGGGCCAATAAAGGCTGCAAAACGAACGAGGGCTTTACAGACTTCGGAAAACTCTGCGGACCATCGGTTTTGAAAGGGCACGACTTCAGTCGTGCCGATAGAGCCGGCACAATTGATCGGCTTGAGCCGCTGAGGGATGCTTTTGCAACCGTTCACCCACACCCAACGAGTTTTTCCGCAGCCTCTCGTAGCCCGAACATCGAATATTCCAAAGTGAGCGTGGCTTCCGCCTCTAACGGGGAAACAGTTCGCTCTCTCCACCTTTTGGTCGATTCTCGTTCGAGGCGCCTGCCCCTATACTGGCCTGCATGTCTTCCCCTCTGCGCACAGCTACCATCATGGGACTGCTGATGGCGGCGTTTCCTGCTTGCCTCATCTCACAAACCGGCGAATCTGGAATTCCCGCCGACGAGCCCGCAGCCACAGCGCCGCAAACAGCGGGTGCACCCGCCTCCGCAGCAGCACCCCAGGCCACGCCTGGTGGTGTCGATACCGGCCCGCCCCAGCCCGCGCAATTCGACGAGCAGCATCGGCCCATCACCGCCGGCGGATTTGTGAAGAGCGGCCCCGTGATCTTCGAGGACATTTCAAAAAAGGCCGGGCTCACCGTTTGGACCCACAAAATGGGCACCAAGGACAAGAAGTACATCATCGAGACCAACGGCTCGGGCGTGTGCCTGCTGGACTACGATAACGACGGCTGGCTCGACATCTACCTGGTGAACGGCTCGACCTTCGACGCGCTCGACGGCAAAGAGACGCCCCCCCACGCTGCCCTGTTCCATAACAATCACGACGGCACGTTTAGCGAAGTGGCGGAGAAGGCAGGCGTGACCAACGACCGCTGGGGTGTTGGGTGTGCCGTGGCCGACTACGACAACGACGGCTACCCCGACATTTTTGTAAGCAACTGGGGCAAGAACCGGCTTTACCACAACAACCACGATGGAACCTTCACTGACGTGGGCGAAAAGGCTGGTGTGACGCTCGGCAACTGGTCCACCGGCGCCACCTGGGGCGATTACGACGGCGATGGCCGCCTCGACCTGTTCGTGCCCGGCTATGTTCATTTCGACCGCAAGAATCTGCCCTCGGGAGGGGCCAGCGGGGTTCCCGACGCGTTCTGCACGTTTCGCGGGGTGGGCGTGAATTGCGGGCCGCGCGGATTGAAGGGCGAGCCCGATCACCTGTTTCACAACAACGGCGATGGGACATTTACGGACGTGAGCGAGAAGGCCGGTGTGGCCGATAATCCCGGCTACTACGGCTTGAGTTCGCTGTTCGTCGACGTGAATAACGACGGCAAGGTGGATCTGCTGGTGGCAGACGATTCGACCCCCAATTATCTCTATATCAACAAGGGCGACGGGACATTTGAGGACGACAGCTATTCGTCCGGTTACGCCCTCGATGAGGCGGGGCGCGAGACGGCTTCCATGGGCATTGCAGCAGGCGATTTTGAGAATAAGGGTACCCTGGACATCTTCAACACCACCTTCTCTGACGATTACAAGCCGCTCTACCGCAACGACGGTGACGCCAACTTCACCGATATCAGCTATCAGATGGGCATCGCCGAAATCTCAGTGCCGTTCCTCGGCTGGGGCGACGCGTTTCTGGACTACGACAACGACGGCTGGAAGGACCTGGTGATGTCTGACGGGCATGTCTATCCTCAAGTCGACCAGCATCCCTGGGGAACAAGCTGGGCGCAGCGGCCCATGCTGTTTCACAATCTGCAGGGCAAAAAGTTCGAGCCGGTTCCAGCGGTTGAGGGATCGGGGCTTGCCGACGTAATGGTGGGGCGCGGCCTGGCGGTGGGCGACTTGTTCAACGATGGCAAGCAGGATGTGGTCATCAACGTGATGGATGGGCATCCGGTGCTGCTGCGCAATGTTTCACCCGATCACAACCACTGGCTGGAGCTCAAGTTGGTGGGCGGACCGAAAAGCCCGCGCGATGCGGTGGGCGCCACGGTGTATGTGACAGCCGATGGAATGCGCCAGCGCGGGGACGTGCTGAGCGGCGGAAGCTATGCCTCCACCAACGATCCGCGGCCGCACTTCGGGCTGGGCCAGGCCACCACGGTGGATGACATTGAGGTGCATTGGCCGAGCGGCAAGGTCGAGCACTTCTCCGTCCCCGGCGTGGATCGGATTGTGACCATCACGGAAGGAACGGGAAAGTAATTGGGTGGTGCGGGTCTCAACACCCGCACGACCGCAGTCTTGAGCCAGGGTCCCGTCTCTGAAGTTCGCATCACCAATGCTCTGTCATGAACTTCGCATCACCAAAACACTGTCATCCTGAGCGAAGTCGAAGGACCTGCTTCTCCGACGCTGACCAATGCCGCGGAATTCCGACCCGGTACACCAGGCTCCCGCCCCTCACCGGCCTAGAACACCAGCCGCGTCGTCACCGCGATCCCATGGTTGTAGGTGTGGAAGCGGCTGGTGGCAATCTGCTCGCCGGCGCCCATGCAGAGACCGAGGCGGCTGCGTTCGTCGGCGGGGCGCAATTTATGGACGAACAGCAGGCCCGGCGTGGCGAAGGTTTGATTCTTGCCGTCGTTAGGGCCGCCTTTGTAATACGTCGAGTTAAACTCCATCTCCGGCCAGAAACTCCTTGCGACGTGAAGTTGGGCGGCGGTGTTCCATGCGATGCTGCGGCCGAGAGTTGCGGTGTCAAGCACCGGCAATGTCGCGCCCAGCGTGCTTTGCACATCGAAGCGGCCGAAGCCCTTGCCCAGGCCGATGCTGGGAGCGATGGTGGCATCGGCGCTCCCGTTCTTGTGGCTGCCGGTGGGTAGCGTGGCGGGCAAAAAGGCGCTGACCACATAACTGCCGTGATTGGCATTGCCGGCCAGAAATCTGTACTTGAGAACAAACGACAGATCGCCGGCGCCGTCGACGCTTGTGGGAGCACTGTGCTTCAGATACGGCGGAAGATTGAGGTCGAGCTCGGTATTGGCGAAGGGAATAAGGTTCAGGCCTTTTGCGCCATCGAGGCTCCAGGTCTGGACGTGGTTGGAGGCTGTCTGGCGGAGAAAGTCGGCACGGTAGACCTGGATGAGGCCGACGTATGTGGTGACCAGCGGGGGCGGCCATGCAGGTTGGCGAGATTGCGTTTGCGTGGTCCGCTGTTCCCAGCGTGCGGCGAAATCGGTCTGGGCGAAGAGGGGTGCGGAAGCGAGAAAGATGGTGAAGAACAGAAATGTTCTGCGCTGCATGGTGACCTCACGGGCATTAGGGGAAGTGAACCATTGGAGCATGGCAGGGGAAAGGGCGCGCCGGCAACCACCTTTCGGTGGAGGTCGGGGTCCATCGCTAAGCCAATCCGCAAAGGCGGGTATCATGCCGGCGGCTAAGCCTGTCGACACGGGCTCTCCACCTTTTGGTGGAGAGCGATGCGCATCGAATGCCGGATGCCGGAGGCGTGATGGGTGAATAGAATGGTGGGCACGATGCTTCCCCGGATCCGAACCTCTCAAACACGATGCGTCTTTGGCGCTCTCCTGCTGGCCGCAGCCATGGGCTGCATTTTACTGGCGTGGCGTACGCAGACGGCCTATGCGGCCACCAAAGATACGAACGTTGCGGGCAGCGACACCACCTCCGGCGACGCAGCTGCACAGCGCGCGGCCTACTCGCAATCCGTGGCCGCGCATTACAACCTTCCCTTCGGCGCCGCGCCCTTTCTTCCCTCCAATGCCACCACCGACACCGGTCAGTTCATCGACCCCAAGTCCTTTCCGACAGCCGAGTACTGCGGCCACTGCCACCAGCAGGCCTATGCGGAGTGGCGGCAGACGGCGCATGCCAACGCCTTTCGCAATCCGTGGTATGTGAAGAACGTGAATGTGCTGATTCACGAGCGCGGCATTGAGTACACGCGCCATTGCGAGGGCTGCCATAATCCCATCGCTCTGACCTCCGGCGCCCTGACCACCGGCTCCAAGATCAACCGCTCCTTCGATAACGACGGTGTCACCTGCTCGGTGTGCCACTCCATTCAAAAAATCAACCTGCGTGGTACGGGCGGTTATGTGCTGGCCCAGCCCGCGGTGCTGGTGGACGGAGACGGCCAGCGCATCTACGGGCAGGTGCCGGACAAAGAGATTCTGGCGCACCTCGACTGGCACTCCAAAGCGGAGATGCAGGATTTTTACCGCACCAGCGAATTCTGTGTCGCGTGCCACAAGGCCGCTCTGCCCAGCGAGTTGAATCACTACAAATGGCAGCGCGCTTTTACCGTGTACGACGAGTGGCAGGGGGCTTCGTTTGCAAAAGAGTCGCCACTGCCGTTCTACGTGAAGGACAAAGTTTCAACCTGCCAGACCTGCCACATGGATCTGGAGCCAATGACGGCTCGGGATTACGGTTCGACCCCCGGCAAATTCGCGTCGCATCGCTGGCTGGGCGCCAACACGCTTATGTACAAGTACTACGGGTATCAGCCGCAGTTGGATAAGACGATCGCCTTCCTGCGCGATGCGACTCCGGATCGTCCTGCCGCGCTGAACGTCGACATCTTCGGTATCGAACGCAACGGGCGCGCGATCGTGGCGCCGCTGGGCACGGAGCCGGCCAAAGTGGAGGCCGGCGATGCGGTAACCGTGACCCTGGTGATTCAGAACAAAGGCATTGGGCATAGCCTGGTTCCCGAGCAGCGCGACTTCTATCAGTGCTGGGTCGAGTTCGAAGCCAAAGACGCCGCCGGGCGCGTGCTCATGCATTCGGGCGATCTGGCGCCCAACGGCTTGCTCGATCCGCGGGCGCACAGTTTTACCAATCGCCTCATCAATGTGGACGGGAAGTTGAACGATCTGCACCAGGTTTGGGATACGCGCGTGGTGGCCTACAACAATACCATCCAATCCGGGCGTTCCCAGGTCGTTCGCTACGAATTTGACGTGCCTAAAGATGCCTCCGGGCCGATTACGATGACGGCCAAGGTGAACTACCGGCGGTTTAATCAGCACTTCATTGACTTCGCCATGGGCAAGCACTACGACATGCCGGTGGTGGATATGGTCGAGCGCACAAGAACGCTGGCGTTGGGATCGACTCCGGCAGCCCCCGATCCTCCCGATCCGGCCGATAATCCCATCTGGATGCGCTGGAACAACTACGGAATTGGATTGCTGGACGCACAGCAGTATGCTGAGAGCGCGCGCGCATTCGAGCACGTGGTCGAGTTGCGGCCCGATTACGCCGACGCCTATACGAACGTGGCGATTGCTGATTTATCCTGGCAGCGCTACGACGAATCGGGGAGGAACTTGATCAAGGCGCTCCAGCTTGCCCCTCACAATGCGCGAACGCTCTACTACCAGGCTCTGGTCGATCGCATTCAGGGCCATCCAGATGCTGCTATTGCCGATCTGCTGGAAGTGATTACCCAGTTTCCGCGCTCGCGCGATGCGCATCGAGAGCTGGGCTTTTCGTTTTATCAGCAGCACAAATACGAGGAAGCGCGCGCCGAGTACGAGACGGTGCAGTCGATCGATCCGGACGATCTCTCGGCCCATTACATTCTGTCGATTGTGTGCCGGCGGCTGGGCATGAGGGCACAGGCGGCGCGCGAGGCTGCGGCCTTTGCGGACCAGAAGGCCGATCCCACGGCCAATGTCTATGCGCTTGAGTTTTTGCGCGACCATCCCGAAGTGACGGAAGAGAGCGTGCCGTGGCACGTTCATCGGGATTCCGCCGCTGAAGGTCAGAAGGCAGGAGAAAACGGACAATGAAAGGATGGATCGCAGTGCTGTTGCTGCTTCCGGCCGTCTCTCCCGCATTCGCTTCTTCGCGCGCCCGGCGTGGCGCAGAGCTGTTTGTTGCTTCCGGATGCCAGCACTGCCACAGCGTCGACCATGTGGGAGGCAAAAGGGGGCCCGATCTCTCCAACGTGGGCAGAACCCTGAAGAAGGTTGCGATCCGCAGGCAGATTATGCAGGGCGGAGCCCAGATGCCGCCGTTCGGACAGATGTTGCAGCCGGACGAAATTAAGGATTTGGTGGCCTATCTCCATTCGTGCCGCCAGAACCCGGGAAAGTAGCGCTTCCTTAGACGCAATGAAGCGCGTCGCGCAAGGCGTCTGCTACTTCTTCCTGCTGAGCGGCACAGATGCGATTGAAAAACGGCAGCGCGAGCGTCCGGCGCGCGATGGACTCCGTGAGAGGAAGCCGCGTGCTGGCTTGCCGTGCGCGCCAGGCGGGCTGCAGGTGGATGGGCGCGAAATAGCGGCCGGCAGCAATGCCACGCCCAGCCAGCGCCGCACGCACGCGATCGCGATCTGCCCCTTCCGGCAGGCGCACCACGTAAACGAACCAACTCACGGCACAGTGCGGAAGCACCAGCGGCGGCCGTTCCAGGCCTGCCATGCCGGACAGAAGCGCGTGGTATCTCTCCGCGGCCTGCCTGCGCAGCAAAAGCATTTCTTCAATGCGGCCTAACTGCACGCGGCCCAGGGCGCAGGCCAGCTCGGAGAGGCGGTAGTTGAATCCGGGCTCAGCGTGATCAAGCCAATCGGCGTCCGCATCGCGGCCTTGATTCCTCAACCGGCGCAAGCGTGCGGCGTGGGTCGAATTGCGGGCCAGTACCGCGCCGCCTTCGCCGGTGGTCATCTGCTTATTGGGATAAAAGCCAAGCACCGCGAGATGCCCGAAGCTCCCCGCGCGGCGGCCGTTGCGTTCGGCTCCGATGGCTTCGCAGGCGTCTTCGATCACGGCCAGCCCGTGCCGTTGAGCGACTTCCTCCAAGGCCTCCATCTCCGCGGGAACGCCGAAGGTGTGAACCACCAGGATGGCGCGGGTGCGAGGGGTAATGGCGCGCTCCACGGCGGACGGATCGAGATTGAGCGTGAGTGCATCGATCTCGGCGAAAACCGGCGTGGCGCCCACCTGAAGGATGGTATTGGCCACGGCCACAAAAGCGAAGGACGGAATGATGACCTCTTGGCCCGGGCCGATGCCCAGCGTGATCAGAGCCAGGTGCAGACCTGCAGTGCCGGAGCTGACCGCGACCGCGTGATCCACGCCGTGATACCCGGCCAGCTCGGCTTCAAAAGCCGGCAGCTCAGGACCCAGGCTGAGATGCCGTCTACGCAGAACTGCAGTGACGGCTGCAATTTCGGCCTCGGTAATGTCCGGCGCGGACAGCGGAATGCGCTCCTTCATGGGCGCTCCCGCTGCGCGACCAGCGGCGCAGGCTGCTTTACGAGCAGGCCGTTAAGGGAAATCGTTGCCAGCACGTGAGCGATGGTTTGTGAAGCTGTTCCATTGCCGTAGGGATTTTCCATGCCCTCCAGACTCTTACGAAACTCGGGACTGAGCGCGCGGGAAATCGCCGAGCAAATCGCAGCCGCGTCAGCAGGTGCGTCGATCACATTACGGCCACGCTCGCGGCCTTGCTGGCGCATGCCCGCGTCTACGGCGGGCAGCGCGAACGATGCCGCTTCCATGATGCCGCTGGAGGAGTTGCCAACGATGGCATCGGCCTGCCCCAGCAGGCTCCAGTACGTGACGGCATCCAGATTCACGTAGATGCGCGTGTGATCTCGCGTCGCCCCCAGGGCGCGAGTGCGCTCAATCAGCGCCTGGCTTCCGGCATCGGCGTTGGGATAGACAAAGACAATCTGCCCCGGCACGGCCGCCAGCGCGGTGAAGAATGCATCGGCTTCGGCGTTGGTGTCGCGAAGGATGGTCACCGGATGCCAGGCAGCAATCAGCGTGGGGCGCGCCAGGCTCAACCCCAGCCGCGCCTCCAGCGCCGCCCGCTCAAGAAGCGTTGAGCGCCGCAGGTGATCGAGCGACGGGGCGCCGGCGCGATAAACACGCCACGGCTCTTCCCCCATGGCGATCACGCGCCGCCGGGAGTCTTCCGTCGAGGTGAAGTGAAGGTGCGCGAATTTGGTGATGGCATTACGCACCTGGTCGTCGATGGCGCCCTGGCTCACCTCTCCGCCTTCAATGTGCGCAATGGGAATGCGCAGCGCCACGGCGGCCGAGGCCGGCGCCAGCATCTCGTAGCGATCGGCGATCAGCAGCAGCAGATCGGGGCGCCACGCGCTGAGTGCGTCGGCAAGCCCAAGAATGGCAACGCCGATACTTTTGGCCATGCCGGTATCGCTGTCGGAGCTGAGCAGGCACTCGATTCGCGCCCGGATGGGAAAGCCGTCGCGCTCAATCTCCTCGATGGTGTTGCCGAACTGTGGCGAAAGATGCGGACCGAGGACAAAGACGCCCAATTCGATCTCTGTTCGGCTGGCCAGCTCGTCGAGCGGCCAATAGAGGTGGCTATAGTCCGCGCGCGAAGTTGTAATCACCCCAATGCGGCGGCGAGCAGACGCAGCAGATGAGCTCACGCGGAGACTCGCCGACCGCAGCGGCATACGCTGGTAATGAGCAGCTGCGGCGAGACACGGGGGCCGATCGGGCCGCGACCATTCGATGCGCTTGGCGAGGCAATCACACGGGAAGTATAAACTGCGCAGCACTGCAGGCAATGTGGTGCTTTGCCCTATTGGCTCGCGTACACTAAACGGTTCCGCGAAAATGGAAAGATCGCGACATGAGGGGTTGGGGAATGCGAGGCAACAGGGTATTGGCGTCCGTACTGTTGGCAGGCGCAGCGATGACGGCAGCGGCCCAGACGCGCTACGACGCAGAGGCGATCCGGCTCAACAATCGCGGCGTCGCCTACATGGGGCAGCAATCCACGGAGCGTGCCGCCGCGAGCTTCGCAGAAGCTTTCAAACAAGACCCAACCTTGGCGCAGGCAGAGGTGAACGAGGGCATTGCGCTGCTTACCCTGCAAAAGCTGGCGGGCGCCAAGGAGGCACTGCGCCGGGCGCTGGCCCTTGATCCCAACAGCGCGCAGGCCTGGTACAACCTGGGGCTGGCTCAACGCGCGGGCAACGAACTGGATCAGGCGCTCGACAGCTTTCGCCAGGCTGCGAAGATTGACCCTCATGACGCCGATTCACTGTATTTCCAGGGTGCCTGCTACGAGGAGATGCGGCAGTATGACAAGGCCATCCCCATCCTCGAAAAAGCGTTGCAGACCAATCCGCTGCACGCCTCGGCGGAGTTTGTACTGGCGCGGTCGCTGCAGCGCACCGGTCATACCGCAGAGGCGCGGGAACATTTCACGCGCTTCCAGCATATGACCAGCAGCAAGATTTCTTCGCCCATTGGCGTTTCCTATGGGGAAGAGGGCCACTATTCGACCGTCCAGCCAGTGGAAGGACCCCAGACTATCGAGCCAGCGATGATTCCAGTGCGGCTGGTGGCGCAGCCGATGGGGGTCACGGCTGCGCGCAACACCGAGACTGGCGGGGCGTGCATGATGGACGCGACCGGCTCAGGGCGCATGGACCTGGTGTTGATGGAAGACGGCGCGCAGGCCATTCGCGTTCTGCAGAACGACGGTAACGGAAAATTTACGGATGGGGATGCCGAGGGCGCGGGCCTGAAGGCCAGCGGCCACGCGGTGGCTTGCGCAGTAGGGGATTTCGACGGCGATGGCCTGAACGACCTGGCTGTGGCTTTAGACGATGCGGTGCTGCTGTTTCGCAATCTCGGCCACGGAAAATTTGAAAACGTGACATCTGAAGCTGGACTGCGCGCGCGCAATCGGCCGACGGGGATTACGTTCGTGGATTACGACCACGATGGCGATCTGGATCTGCTGCTGACCGGCGCGCCTCTTCAGCCCGGCAGCGAGTCGAACGTGCTGTGGCGCAACAACGGCGACAAGACGTTTACCGAGCAGACTGAGCAGACGGGCCTCGGTGCCAGCGGTCAAACAGCGGCAGCCATTCTGACGGACTTCAATAACGATCGCGCGGTCGATCTGGCCGTGACAGGCGACGGCCCAGCGCCCCTGCTGTATGTGAACCCGCGCGAAGGCAAGTACCCCGTGCAGCCCCTTTACGAGGGACTCAAATTGCCGTCTACCGTCGGCATCACGGTGCTGGACTACAACAAAGACGGCTGGATGGATATTGCCGTGACCCACTCCGCCGCGCCGGGCGTTACGCTGTGGCGCAATGTGCAGGCCCCCGACGGCGTGAGCCGGCGCTTTGAGCGCGTAGCGCTGCCGCTGCATGGGGCGCTGCGCGGATGGGGCTTGACGCCCATTGACATCGATAACGATGGCTGGATTGATCTGGCAGCCATTGTGGACACAAAGGCCGGCCCGTGCGTGCGCGTGTTTCGCAATCGCGGCGACGGCAGCTTTGAAGATGTGAGCCATGCGCTGGGTCTGGACAGCCTGCGCCTGCACGATCCGCGCGGCCTGGTTGCCGCGGATGTGGACGGCGATGGGGCTGCCGACCTGATCGTGATCGAGCGCAACGCTGCGCCGGTGCTGCTGCGCAATGTGGGCGCCAATCGCAATCACTTTGTGCGCCTTGACCTCACCGGTTTCGCCGACAACAAAACTGCGCTGGGTGTGAAGGTAGAAGTGTTTGCGAACGGAATGTGGCAGAAGTGGGAACTGGCAGGCGCTTCAGGGTTCCAGACGCAAAGTGCGCCGCAGATTCTGGTGGGGCTGGGCCAGGCGCAGGGTATCGATCTGCTGCGCATGCTCTGGCCCACGGGCGTGCTGCAGGACGAGATCGACCTGCCGCGCACCCCGGTCATTGCCATGAAAGAAGTCGACCGGCGCGGCAGTTCCTGCCCGGTGCTGTTTGTTTGGAACGGACGCAAATACAAATTCGTTACCGACGTGATTGGCGCGGGAGTGGTGGGCCACTGGTTTACGCCCACGCGCCGCAATATCCCGCGCCCCAGTGAATGGATCAAGGTGGATGGCGCGGACGTGGCGCCGGTTGACGGCAAAGTGAGCCTGCGCTTCATGGAGCCCATGGAAGAAGTGAATTACATCGACCAGTTGCGGCTGGTCGCGGTGGATCACCCGGACAATGTTGAAGTCAATCCGGATGAGCGTTTCCTCGACGACCCGCCGTTTGCTTCGGGGCGCGTGGTGGCGAGCGCCGGCGCGCGACTTCCAGTTGCCGCATGGGATGGCGAAGGACGCAGCGTGGTGGCGCAACTGCGGGCACGCGACCACCAGTTCGCCAGCGGATTCACCCCGTTGCCCTACGACGGCTTTGCCAATCTTCACTCCCTCACCCTCGACTTGGGTCCGCTGGACGCGCAGTCCCCGCTGCGCCTGCTGATGACCGGCTACGTGAACTACTTCAGCGCCACTTCTCTTTACGCGGCGTGGCAGGCGGGTATCAAGCCCATCTCGCCCTACGTTGAGGCCGAATTGCCCGATGGGTCGTGGCAGCGGGTCGCCGGCGATGCGGGATTTCCGGCCGGCCTGGAGCGCACCATTGTGGTGGACCTGACGGGCAAGCTGCCGCCGGGCACGCGCCGCATCCGCCTCATGACCAACCTCGAGATTTACTGGGACCAGGTGCTGGTGGATCAGAGCAAGAATGCCCAGGCGCTCACTACGGAAATGCCGCTGGCCTCGGCCACGCTGCACTTCCGCGGCTATCCCAAGGAAATAGACGGCGCCAGTCCCGGCGATCTGAATTACGACTACAACCTCGTCAGTCTCACCGGTCCCTTCCAGCACGAGCGCGGCGATTACACGCACATGGGCGACGTCAAGCCGCTGCTTGAAAGCATCGACGATCGCTACGTGATCTTCGGCAGCGGAGAAGGCATTGCGGCGGAGTTCGACGCCAGCCGCCTGCCGGCGCTGCCCGCGCACTGGAAGCGCGACTACTTCTTCTATGCCAACGGATACGTGAAGGATATGGATTGGTGGGATGGCTCGCCGTTCACCGTGGCGCAACTGCCCTTCCACGGCATGACGACCTATCCCTATCCGGGCACAGAAAAATATCCTGACGACGCGGCGGCGCTCCAGTACCGGTTGAACTGGAACGATCGCTTCGATTCGGGCGAGCCGGCGGGCCTGCACCGGTTCAACTATCAGCTTCTGCCGTCAACGCCGGCTGACGATCGGCCCTCCGATGCGCTTGCCGGAGCACGGCCGTGAGCGATGTTGTGTTTGCGCCCGCGGTGCGGCAACTGGAACTGCTGCGCACCGGCCAGCTCTCTGTTGTCGAGCTGGCTGAAGCCCACATCCGGCAGATTGAGAAAATCAATCCCGTGCTCAATGCGCTGGTCGATTTCAATGCGGAGCGCGTGCGGACGCAGGCGCGCAGGCTCGACGCGGAAACCGGCCGGCGCGGTGCCCTGCACGGTCTGCCCGTCACGGTGAAGTCGTCGATTGCCGCCGCCGGCCTGCGCTGCGAGATTGGCAGCCTGCTGCACCAGGGCGAGATACCGCGCCAGGATGCCCAGGTGGTGGCGCGGCTGCGCGCGGCGGGAGCCTTGATTCTGGGCACCACCAACTGCCCGGAGTTTCTGATGGCCTACGAG
Source organism: uncultured Acidobacteriaceae bacterium (assembly GCA_963725975.1). Taxonomy (GTDB): domain Bacteria; phylum Acidobacteriota; class Terriglobia; order Terriglobales; family Acidobacteriaceae; genus Telmatobacter. Next base: position 851,109 of record CAVSBA010000008.1, read on the forward strand.
ACTGCGAACCTGCTGCACGGTGCCACCCACAATCCGTGGAACCTGGAAAGGTCGCCCGGCGGGTCCAGCGGCGGCGAGTCGGCGGCCATTGCGGCCGGGCTCAGTGCCGCGGGACTGGGCAGCGACAGCGGCGGCTCGGTGCGCGTGCCGGCGCACTTCACGGGCATCTGCTCGCTCAAGCCGACGCCCGGACGCATTCCGGGCCGCGGGCATCTGCCGCCTTGCGTGGGTCCGTTTGCGATCCTGGGCGCCATTGGCCCCATGGCGCGCACCTTGGACGATGTCGCGCTGCTGTTTCGCACCCTGAGCGGGCAGGATGCGCTTGACCCGGTGAGCCCTCCGCTTGCACTGCGCTCGCTTACGCCGGACGATCTGCGCGCGAATGCCATCGGCTTCTTCGAGGACGATGGGCTGGTTCCAGTGACGCCGGAGACGCGCGCTGCGGTGAATTCGGCAGCGCAGGCCCTGCGCGAAGCGGGCTTTCGCGTGGAACCATTCCGGCCCAGCACCCTGGAACCCTTGCGGCGCTTGTGGAGTAAATTCTTTGTGCAGTGCGGAGCCATGTTCTACGAGCCTGAGATTCGTGGCAATCGCCGGCAGCTCAGCCCCATCTTCACGGAGTTCCTGAGCATTGCCGAAGCGGCAGGCCCGCTGACCGCCACCGAACTGCTGCAGGCGTGGGCAGAGCTCGACCTGCTGCGCGCGCAAACGCTCGAAGAAATGCGGGCCTTCCCGGTATTGCTGTGCCCGGTTGCCAGTGTCCCTGCATTTCGCCCGGGCGAGCGCAGTTGGGTGATTGACGGTGAGCGGGTGGCCTATCTGGACGCTGTGCGCCAAACCCAATGGTTCAACGCGCTGGCAGCGCCTGCGGCAGTGGTCCCGGTGGGGCGCTCTGCGGAGGGATTGCCGATCGGCGTGCAGATTGCCGCACGCCCCTTCGAAGACGAAGTCGCGCTGGGTATCGCAGCCGTGGTGGATGCGGCCTTCGGCTACCGTCCGCCGCCGCTGGCGGCCAATCCCTCTTGCGCCTAGCCCAACGAACGGGGTCCATCAAGGCCCTCAAGAAACCCACCTGAGACCGAGGGCCTCACAGGCTGCGGAAAAACTCCGCAGATCACCGGTTTTGCATCGGGGCACCGGTCTTGCATGGGGCGCCGGTTTTGCATCGGGGCGCCGGTTTTGAAAGGGGACGACTTCAGTCGTGCCAATAAAGCCGGCAAAATTGATCGGCTTTAGCCGCTGCGGGATGCTTTTGTAACCGTTCACCCCCACGCAACGAGTTTTTCCGTAACCTCTTCGGCCCCTGAAGGCTTCTTCCTCACCTAACCGCCAATACTACAAACGTTTTCGCAACCTCTGCCGCGGCGCATCCACCTTTCGATGGAGGCGCGCAGCCTTTGAGAGCGGTACACTGGCGCTTCCCCGATTTGATGGAGGTCAACTGGAGCGCCGTGCGTGCGCGAAGGCTGGCTAGAACGATTCGCTGACGCCCCCGATGTCCTGACGGGGGCACGGCAGACGCGTACCGTCGTCCCGGTGCTCGACTTGGGCATCGGCGGCGGTGATTTCGTGACCATGGCGGGACCGTGCTCGGTTGAATCCGAGTTTCAACTGCTGGCCACGGCTCTGCATGTAAAACGCGCCGGCGCGCGCATCCTCCGCGGGGGCGCATTTAAGCCGCGCACTTCTCCTTACGCATTTCAGGGACTGGGACTTGAGGCGCTTAAACTGCTGGCCCATGCGCGCCACGAGACCGGGCTTCCTGTCGTCACGGAAGTCATGTCGGAGTGCGACGTTCCGATGGTGGCTGAGTATGCCGACATTCTGCAGATCGGCACACGTAATATGGAGAATTTCTCTTTGCTGGCTGCGGCTGCGCGGTCGGGCCGTCCGGTGCTGCTGAAGCGCGGCATGGCGGCTACCATTGCGGACCTGCTGCGCTCGGCGCAGGTCATTCTCGACCATGGCAATCCCCACGTCATCCTCTGCGAGCGCGGCATTCGCACCTTTGACACGGCGCTGCGCAACACCTTTGATGCGGGCGCAATCGCGCTGCTCAAACAGATCACCCACCTGCCCGTGATTGCAGATCCCAGCCACGCTTGCGGAGATCGCGCCATGGTTCCCGCGCTGGCCCGTATCGCAGTGGCCTCCGGAGCGGACGGCCTGCTGGTCGAGGTGCATCCCAATCCTGCCAAGGCGTGGAGCGACGGGGAACAGTCGCTCGATTTTGCCGGGTTTGACGCCATGATGGCCGATCTGGCGCCGTGGATTCAATTGCAGTCGCGAACACACGCCTCTGAGCTGCAGGAGCTGGAAGCTGCCAATCTCGACTGCCTGGAGGCGATGGGATGAGCTCCATCCTCCGGCAGGCATTGGCTGCGGTGACGACGGCATTCCTGATTTCGAGCGGTGCGCTCGCCGCCGGTGCTGCGCATCCCGTGGGCGCGGATTTCATCGTAACCGCTGCACCCGTTTACACGCCGCTTGCAGAGTTGCGCGGCAATGAGCGCTTTCCGCACGGCGCGCAACTGCTGCTGGTAAAGTCAGGAAAAAACCAGCCTCTGGTTTCCGGCTTTTTTGCCACAGCCGACGCCGATGTCTCCTTCGACGGAAAATCGGTGCTGTTCGCAGGGAGGAAGAACGCGGGCGATCCGTGGCAGATATGGGAATTAACCCTTGCCGGCGGTGCGGTGCGCAGGGTGATGACAACTGCCAGTGACGCCGAACGGCCGCTGTATCTGCCCGGTGGGCGTTTGGTTTGGGCGCAACGCACGGCCACGGGATTCCAATTGCTGTCCAGCGCTGACGGCCATACGCCTGTGGCATATTACATGAACCCCACGGCAGGGCCGGGCATTCTCCCGCTCACCTACCTGAAGGCAAGTGCGTTCCCCAACTCTGTTGTGGCCGATGGGCGCATCTTGTTCGAAGCGGGATTTCCGCTGGGATCGGGATCCACGCCGGAGCTGTACCTGGTGTATGCCGACGGCTCGGGCGTGGAGTCGTACCGGTGCGATCACGGTCGCGCCCGCTGGGGCGGCACGCAGTTGGCCTCCGGCGACGTGGTGTTCACGCACGGCGCGTCGCTGGCGCGTTTTACTTCGCCGCTGGCCCATGAGGCGCCCGTTGGTGCGCCGCGCGCGCAGTACGCGGGAGCGATCGCGGAAACCGATTCGGGCGCGTGGCTGGCCAGCGCGCGCCATGCCGGCGAAGCACACTACGCCATTTGGAAGTGGGATGCCGGCGTCGCTTCGAAAGCGGAAGCATCGAAGCTCGAAGCCGTAGTGGCAGTCCCCGGCATGGATCTTGTCGAGCCAGTTTTGCTTGCGCCGCGCACTCGCCCCCGCCGCCATCCATCGGGGCTGCACCCCTGGGACTATGCCAACCTGCTCACCCTGGACGCGCGCATCGCGCGCGATGGCCCGGTGCGCGGAATACCGGCCGCCGTCCGGCTGGAGATCGAGGAAGCAGACGGTCGCGCAAGAGTCGTGGGGACGGCTCCGGTGGAACAGGACGGATCGTTTTTTGTGAAGGTGCCAGGTGACAGACCTATCCGCCTTTCGCTGCTCGACCGCAACGGCGCGGTACTGCGCCAGGAGCATGGATGGTTCTGGGCTCGCGGCGGTGAGCAACGCATCTGCGCAGGCTGTCACGCGGGACCGGAGCGCGCATTGGAAAACCGCGTGCCCGATGTGCTCATGCGCACTACCACGCCTGTCGATCTGAGCGTGACAAAGGCCGCGGCAATGTCGCACACCGCAGCACGGGGAGGAAATTGACATGAAGTGTGGGATTCTATTCTTCCTGTGCGCTGTTTCGATAGGTACTGCGCAAACCGCTCCAGTCAGCCAACCAGTTCCTGGCGCGCAAGCGCCGTCTGCCGCACTGCAGGTAGCAGCCGCACCGCAGGCGGCTGTGGCAACGCAGGTGCCTGTCGCGCAGCAACCGCAGATCCAGTTTGAAGATGCGACCGACAAAGCCGGAATCGACGCCACGGACAGTTTTGGATCGGCGAAACTGGGGTCGTTGCTCGAAGGCACGGGCGCGGGATGCTTGTGGTTTGACTACAACAATTCGGGCTATCCCTCTCTCTACGTGCTCAGCGGCCGGCCGCTCGATGACTCGATGCATCCCTATCCGCTCGAGGTAAAGCCAAACCCGCCGCCGCAAAATCATCTTTACCGCAATGACGGCAACGGACACTTTACCGATGTAACCACGCAATCGGGACTGGACCCCGACATGTATTCGGTTGCGGTCACGGCGGCGGATTACGACAATGACGGGTTCGAAGACCTGCTGGTGACCGGGTACGGCAAGGTGGTGCTTTACCACAATGACGGCAACGGCCATTTCACCGATGTGACGGCCAAGGCCGGCATCAAGGTAAGCGGATGGGCCATCAGCTCCACGTGGCTCGATTACGACAAGGACGGTTGCCTCGATCTGTTTGTGGGCCGCTATGTGCAGTTCGATCCGAAGTACCGCGCTTTTTATGCGGCCGATAACTATCCGGGGCCACTCGACTACGCCGGCCTCAACAACATGCTCTTCCATAACAATTGCGACGGAACCTTCACCGATGTGACCGACAAATCGGGGATCGGCGCGTATGTGGGGCGCACCATGGGCGTCACCGCCGCGGATTTCGACAACGACGGCTGGGACGACATCTATGTTTCCAACGACAGCACCCAGAATTTTCTCTTCCACAACAAGCACGATGGAACATTCGAGGAGATCGCCAACGACACTGGCACTGCCTTCGGCCAGAATGGCGAGGCCACGTCGTCGATGGGCCCGGTGTTCGCCGATTTTGAAGGCCGGGGGCTCCTTGACCTGTGGGTGACAGACGGAAGCTTCAACCGCTTTCTGCACAACACCGGCAAGATGAACTTTGAAGACGAGACCGCATCCAGCGGCATCTCGCAGACCGACGCGCAGTACGTGAGCTGGGGCTCAGGCGTGTACGACTTCGACAATGACGGGCAACTCGACATCCTTGTATTTCACGGCGGGCTCATTCACCTCATCACGCAAGAGCACACGGTGTTTCGCGGGTTGGGCAACGACCGCTTTCAGGATGTTTCGCGCCAGGCCGGCGCGGTGCTGAGCCAGCGCAGCGTGGCCCGCGGCGCCTGTTTCGCCGATTACGAAAACAACGGCAAAGTGGGTGCCTACCTGGTCAATCTGGGCTCGCGCGGAACGCTGCTGCGCAACGTATCCACTGCAGCCGGGCACTGGATTGAAGTCAAGCTGGTGGGGACAAAGAGCAACCGGGATGGCATTGGCGCGCGCGTGGAAGTGCTGGCCGGCAGCAAGCGCTGGACGGCCGAGCGCGTGGCCAGCTCCGGCTATACGTCGCAGAATGATGCGCGGTTGCATTTTGGATTGGGCGCGGCCAGCAACATCGACAAGCTCATCGTTCATTGGCCCAGCGGGCGCGAGCAGACGCTCGAAAAGCCTGCGGTCGACCGCATCCTCACCGTCGAGGAGCCAAAGTGAAAATGGGCGCCACAAGCCGGAGCCCACGCAGATTTGCCGCCGCCACGGCCGCAGCAGCTTTGCTGTTGATGGCGTGGGCCGCGCCGCCTGCCATGGGCAATCCCTCGCCGGGTGTGGCAGGCCTTGACGCAACTCTCGATTACGCTTCGCCGCTCGAGCTGCTGGTCTCGCCCGACGGCGCGCGGCTCTACGTCCTCTGTCAGCAAAGTCAAGAGGTGCGCGTTCTCGATGCGGCTACCTATGCGCCGATCAAAACCATCGCGGTCGGAAACGTGCCACGCGGCATGGCGCTGTCGGCCTCCGGTGATCGGCTGTTCGTCACCAACTCCTGGGACGATACGCTCTCGGTGATCGACACCCACGCGCTCGCCGTTATCGCCACCTGGAGCGTGGGCGCGGAGCCTTCGGGCGTAGTAGAGGATGGTGCCGGCAAGCGGATCTTTGTGGCTGACCGCATGTCCAATGACGTGGCTGTCCTGGACGCAGCCACGGGCGCGGAAGAGGCGCGGCTGATGGCCGGACGGGGAAGCAGCTATCTTACCCTTTCGCCGGACGGAAGCCGTATCTATGGAACCCACGTCTATCCCAACCTCTCGCCGCTGCGCAGCGGTCTTGAAAATCGCACGCCGCCGGAGTCGGAGATCACGGTCGTTGATGCGGCCCGGGCAGTGGTCGTCGACCGCATTCCGCTGCACTCCATCGCCGGCGTTTTCCACGTGGCCGTGTCCGCCGATGGGCGGCTGGGCGCAGCCGCGGAGTATCACCCCAAGAACATGGTGCCGCTGGCCGGCCTGGAACACGGCGGCTACCTGGATTACACACTCGCCCTCTTCGGCGCCGACGTGGGCCAGCCGGTGGAAGTGCCGCTCGATGAGCTTGATCGCTATGCCTCCCAGCCCTTCGGCGTGGCCATTGCGCCGGATAAATCGCGCATCTGGGTTTCGGTCGGCGGGTCGGAGTGCGTCCTGGCCATCAGCGTGCCGCGGCTCTTGCGCTTCCTTCACACGCGCCCTCGTCCCGCATCGGGATCGTTTGCCGCCGATCTTTCCGCCAGCGGCAATTACGTCGTCGCGCGCATTCCCGTGGGACACAACCCGCGCGGATTGGCGCTCAGCCGCGATGGCCGCAGGCTGCTTGTGGTTAACCGCCTCGACGACACCATCAGCGTGATCGACACGCGGACCGCACGCGTGACCACAACGATTTCTCTGGCTGGCCCAAAAACCGTAAGCGCATTGCACCGCGGCGAGCAGACATTCTATTCCGCGCGCTACTCCTTCCAGGGTCAGATCAGTTGCTCCAGTTGTCACATCGATTCCACCTTCGACGCCCTCACGTGGCAACTCGAGCCGAGCGGATTCGGCCGCGACGTTGTCGACAACAAGTTGCTCGAGGACATCAAGGACGTCGGCCCCTACAAGTGGAACGGCACCAACCCCAACATTCCCACCGAGTGCGGCCCGCGCACGGAGAAATACTTCTGGCGTTCTGAGACCTACGACGACCTTACGCTCGCCGACCTGGTGCTCTACATTCGCAGTCTGCCCGCGCGGCCCAATCGCTTGCGGCTGCCCGGTGGCGAGCTGGTGCCGGCGCAGGAACGCGGCAAAGCAATCTTTGAGCGTTCGGTCGACCGCTTCGGCAAGCCGATTCCCCTGGAGAACCGCTGCACCTATTGCCACAGCGGACCGCAGGGCACCGACCGCAAGCTTTTCGATGTGGGAACACGCAAGCCGAGCGACAATGGCGGGATTTTCAAAACACCGCAGTTGACCAACATCGCACTCACCGCACCCTATCTGCACGATGGCTCGGCGCGCACACTCGAGGAAATCTGGACCATTTACAACCCCGACGACAAACACGGCCGGACCAACGACCTGACCAAAGACGAACTCAACGACCTGATCGAATACCTGAGGACGCGATGAAGACTCACGCAGGCAAGAAGCTCGGGATCGAGGCGCTGGTATTGCTGGCAGCCGTGGCGACAGCGGGAGCGCTCGCAGCGGGAGGGCAGCAGCCTCATCGCGTGCAAGCGCGGACCGCTGCGCCGCAAGCGCAGACTGCCACGCCGCCAGTGCTGCCAATGTTTCGGTTTGAGAATTTCACCACCGCCAATGGCCTGCCCGACAACCACATCTTTGCTGTGCTGGTGGATGGGGACCGCATATGGGCAGGAACGGAAAACGGACTCGCGCTCTACGAGAATCACACCTGGAAAACGTACACGACAAAAGATGGGTTGGCGCATCAGGCCGTGCTGTCGCTGGCCCTCGACAAGCGCACCGGCGATGTGTGGGCGGGCACCATGGGCGGGCTGAGCCGCATCTCGGCGGGGCGCATCGTGAGTTATACCCAGCTGAACTCCGGCCTCAGTAACGATGTGGTTTATGGCGTCTCAGTAGAAGGAGAGAACGTGTGGGTGGCCACCGCCGCCGGCGCCTGCCGCCTGAATCTGCGCAGCGGCGAGTGGTCGCTCTACAACGAGCGCAACACCCCCATGCGCGAAATCTGGGTCTATGGAGTTTCCGCAACCTCAACGAAGGTTTACTTCGCCGTATGGGGCAGCGGGCTGCTGGAGTATGACCAGGCCAGCGAGCGCTGGGATAAATACGGAGACCCGGATGGCCAGACTGAGCTGGTGCTGTTCAAGAATCAGGGCCTGATTCACGACATTGTTTCTTCGGTCAGCTATGCGGACGGCGTGGTGTGGGCGGCCACTTACTTTGGCGACAGCCGCTATGACGGCCGTTACTGGCATAACTTTTTGACCAAAGACAGCGGCCTGCCTTCAAACTTCACCAACTTTGTGAAGGGAGTGGATGCGCATCGCGCCTGGTTCTGCACCGACAAGGGCCTCGCTTACTATGACGGCGCAAACTGGGCGGCGTATCGGCCTTCTCTCACCACCGGCAAGCCGGAAATGATCGTCCGCGATGCGGAAGGGCACGTCACGCATGTGCCCGTGACCACTGCGCCGGCGCACAACTACATTCTGGGTATCGATTTCCAGGGGGACGATATCTGGGTGGCAACGGCCAAAGGACTGAGCCACGGAATTCTTCAAAAGCAGAGTGAAACAACAAAGAAATAAGGAGGCGTCATCATGAATGCATTTGCAGATCTATTGGAAACCATTGCACACGCGCCGGTGAAAAAGCGCGCCATCACCAATCGCGGTGTCCTCAACGAAGCCTTCGCGTATGCCAAACCCAGCTCCTTTTCGCGAGGCATGCGCATCGACCTGAACGGGCTGACCATCCTGCTGATTTCCGGCACCGCGTCAATTGACGAGAAGGGCAAGAGCGTACACATCGGCGATTTTCGCGCCCAGATGCGGCGCACGCTCGACAACATCAGCGGCCTGCTCGAAAGCGAAGGCTGCAGCTGGCACGATATTGTGCGCACCAGTTGCTACCTGCGCGACATCGAGCGCGACTACGAAGCGTTCAATGAAGAGCGCACCGCCTTCTTCGCGGAACAGGGGCTTGACCCGCTGCCTGCGTCAACCGGAATCCAGGCCATTCTGTGCCGTCCGGAACTGCTCGTGGAGATTGAAGCCATTGCCATGTTCCGTACGGATCAGACTGCAACCGCCAAGGAGTAGCTGCCATGCGCATGGGTTGGATGTTGGCCGCAGCTTGCATGTGGGCGGGCTGCGCCGTGACAAACGGGCCCGCTCAGAGCCCTGCTGCGGGCGGCGGCGTGAAGGCTGCGCATGTTTGCGCGTGCGGCGTCCATCCGCCGGCACCGCCGCGCGACCGCGACGTGGAGCCCTATGCAAACCAGCCGAAGGATTTGAGCCCCTACTCGCGGTTCGCCACGCCGTACGACCTGAATTACACTCACCCCACCATCTATACGGGCGCGGGGCGCGATTTGCCTGCGCCCAAAGGCCTGACGGAAGTGCGCATTGGCTTTATCGGCCCCATTGCCCGCGGTCCGGATCAGGTCTTCGGACTGAGTATGCTGCATGGTGCGCAACTGGCCGTGGAAGAAGCCAACGCGCGCCGCGGCTACGGCGGAATTCCGTTTCGGCTCATGCTGCATAACGATTACGACAACTGGCAGGCCAATGCGGTCTATGGCGACGATCGGCCCACCGATCCCACCATCTGGGGCTCAGCCTCGAACGAAGCCGTGAAGATGATTTACGACGAGCGCGACTGGGCAATCTTCGGGTCGCTCAGCTCGGAGTCGACGCACATCATGCTGCGCCTGGCGCTGAAAGCCGAAATTCCGATTGTCAATTCCGCGTCCACCGATCCCACCATTCCGGAAACCTCTGTGCCCTGGTATTTCACTGACCTGCAGGACGATCGCGTGCAGTGCTTCACGCTGGCGCGGCACATCTACAGCGAACTGGGGCTGAAGCATGTGGCACTGCTGCGCGTGAACAATCGCTATGGTCGCATGGGGGTTCCGGAATTTCGCGAGGCATCCATGCGGCTTGGGCATCCGGTCGTGGTGGAGCAGAAGTTCCTGCCCGGCGACACGGATTTTACGCGCCAATTGCGGGTCATTCAGGAATCGCGCGCCGATGCGATTGTGTTGTGGACGGACGAAATTCCCGCGGCGCGCATTCTGAAGCAGATGCGTAGCCTGGGCATGAAGCAGCGGGTCTTCGGCTCCTATCGCACCTTGGGGCCGGAGCTGCTGGAAGAGGCTGGACCGGCCGCCGAAGGCTTTGAGGCCGTTTTCCCTTACGATCCCTCGCGCCAGGATCCTCGCTGGCTCGATTTCAATCGCCGCTTCGAGGCCCGTTTCAACGAGCCGCCCGATCAGTTCTCCGCTCCGGCCTACGACGCCATGAACGCGCTGCTCGATGCCATTTGCGCGGCAGGCTTGAACCGCGCCCGCATTCACGACGCGCTCGCCGACATGGAACAATACGATGGCGTGACCGGGCACATGATCTTCGATCCCAATCAGAAGAATGTCGCGCCCATGTATCTAGGCACGGTCCACAACGGCGCCATCACATACCGCGTGGCGACAATGAGTAAGGCAGAGGCCGTCGTGCAGAAGACAGCAACTACAACGACGGCGCCTTACGCGCGCGTGGGTGAGGATGGAGTCGGACTTGCAGGGCCACGCGCCGCCCAACAGAACGCAGGGCCTGCACGCGTAATCCTCTTCGGGCCGCAAGCGGCGCAGGTTGCGGAATCATCACAGATGAAAGCGGCGCTGCGCGATGCCGCCTTGGGCGGGCGCGCATGGGCCCTCATACCCATCGAAAGCACGCAGAATTGGGGCGCAGCCTCAACGCAACTGGTCCATGGGTTGATGGATCAGCACGCGCTGGCCATTGTGGCTCTCGATCGCGACGCGGCGCACCTGTCAGAACAACTGGCACTGAAGAGTTTTGTCCCCGTTGTTGCATTAAGTAACGATCGCTCACTCACCACGGCCGATATCCCGTGGATATTCCGCCTCCCGTCCGGAACCGCGCCGCAAATTGCGCTGCGTCTACTGGTCGCGGCCGCAACGCGCAGTGGCTTGCAACCGGAGCAGATTCGAAGTGCACTCGCCTCAGGACAGGCACTGGATGGCCTGGCTTTTTTGCCCAGCGGTGAAGTGATGACGCGCTAATGCACGCGCTCACTGGCGCAAAGCCAACTTGCCGTTGGGCCTCGCGGCGCCGGCGCGGCAGGGGCAATCATGAGCCTGCTGGGACTATGATGGGAAAATGAGTTGCGCATCGGACCGAATCAGCTACGCCCGCGTCCTGCATAGCCTCCACCAGACTCCAACCAATTTCATCCAAATTGCGATGCGGTCAGCCGCTCTGCTTGGTCTGATTTGCATGGCCAGCGCTCTCACTGCGCAAACGCCGCCGGCGCAGGACCCGGCGGCCAGCGTAAATCCGTTCATCGGCACCGGCTTTGGCCCCGGCGACGGCATCAATCTCTTCCCGGGAGCGACAACGCCCTTCGGTATGGTGCAGCTAAGCCCCGACACCGAGGATCGAGGCTACGGCTACCACTACGACCAGTACCAGATTCGCGGCTTCAGCATGACGCACATGAGCGGGCCAGGCTGCCCCAACGAAGGCGATGTATTCTTCACCGCCACCACGGGCCCCGTCCTCACCCAGATGGAGGATATTGAATCGCCTTTCTCACATACCACGGAGACGGCTACGCCCGGCTATTACCAGGTGCGTTTGCTCGGCTGGAATATTGATGCACAGCTGAGCGCCACCGACCACACCGGCATTGCGCAGTTCACCTTCCCGGCAGGTCAACCGGCAAACATCCTGGTGCCCATCAGCCACACGCTCAACGACACGGCCGCGACCGAAATCCATGTCGTCGGCGATCGCCAAATTGAAGGATTTGTTGAGAACCACGCCTTCTGCGGTAATAAGCAGACTTACAAGGTCTACTTTGTGATGACCTTTGACCGGCCATTTTCTTCGTTCGGAACGTGGAGCGGTCCCACCTACGCAGGCCCGGCCATCGTGACCGCCGACAGCCGCTCAGCCGGGCAATCCATCCATGAGGCGTCGACCGGCGCGTACGCCACCTGGGCATCCTCTGGCCAGACTCAAACCATAACCGCGAAGATCGCAATTTCGTATGTCGATCCCCAGGGTGCTCAGAACAACCTCAAGGCTGAAGCTGCGGAAAAGAGCTTTACGCAGATTCGCGACGAAGCGCGCGAGGCATGGAATCGCGACTTGGGCACAATTGAGATTTCCGGCGGCAGTGCTGACCGCCGCAAGGTTTTCTACACTGCGCTCTATCACAGCTTCATGATGCCTACCATCTTTAGCGATGCCGATGGACGTTACCTGGGCTTTGACGGCAAAATCCACCAGGTCGCGTCAGGCCATCATGTCTACGCCAATTACTCGGGATGGGATATCTATCGCAGCGACATCCCGCTGATTGCCATGGTCCTGCCCCGGCGCATGGAAGATATAGCGCAATCCGTCGTTCTCATGTACCAGCAGGGTGGATGGATCGGCCGCTGGCCGCAGTTCAATATCTACACCAACGTGATGGCCGGGAGCCCGCTCACCGTGGCGCTGGCTACGGCATGGCTCGACGGCCTGCACGGCTTCGATATGGACGCGGCCTGGGAGGGGATGCTGAAGGACGCAACCCAGACTCCCCTCTCCGGCAATACTTACGCTGGCCAAGACGGAATCGACTGGATCAACAAGCTCCACTATGTGCCCAACGACAAGAGCAACTATGGTTCGGTTTCGCAGCTTCAGGAAGACACCGTCGCCTATGCGTCCCTCTATCAGGTCGCCAAGGCGTTGGGCAAGACAGACGACGCCAAGAACCTTTACGACCGCGCGCTCTACTATCGCAACGTTTTCAATCCGGACGATAAGTTCTTCCAGCCGCGCAATGCGGATGGACAATGGATGCCCGATTTCGATCCCATGCAAAACGACCACGGCTTCATTGAAGGAACCGGCTGGCATTACCAGTGGCTGGAACCGGCTGACATGGCCTGGGTGGTCAATGCCATGGGCCGTGACGAATTCAATCAGCGGCTCACCGGGTTCTTCGACTATAAGATCCCGGGCTGGTACGGGCAGTACTACAACCCTTATAACGAAACCGACCTCGAGGCTCCGTTCGAGTTCAACTTCAGCGGCAAGCCGTGGGAGTCGCAGCGCGTGGTTCGCCGCGTGCTCGACGAGAACTACATGGACGCACCGGATGGAATCCCGGGCAATGACGATTGCGGCGAGATGTCCTCATGGGCAGTTCTTAGCATGATGGGAATCTATAGCGTCGATCCCTCCAGCCTGGCTTACGAGCTGGTGAGCCCATCATTTCCAAAGATCGTTCTCCATCTCCAGGATCCGTACGCCGGAAAGACTTTTACCATCGACGCGCAGGGGGCGCCGGCGGCCGGACCCTATATCCAGAGCGTGGAGCTGAACGGCCGGGCTTACGAAAAAAACTGGATTCCCTTCCAGTCGATTGCAGCCGGTGGCGCAATGCACTTCACTTTGGGCGCCAAGCCAAATACCGCGTGGGGTGCGGCGCCCGAGGACGCGCCGCCATCGTTGAGTAACGAACAACCGTAATTTCTGCTACTCAAGCCGGTCGCGGCGTGGAAGAATCGTCCCATGGGATTGAAGGCTTCTGCGCCGGTGGACCTTGCGCCCGAACTGAAGGGTCACAGCGGTGCTTCTCCCGCTGTGTTTTTGACCGTGGTGGCGCTGATTGCCCTCGGCGCCATTTACTTGCTCGCCACCAATCCCGCCACCGGCCACTGGCAGCAGGGCTATGACCCGCTCGGCCATTGGTGGCTGTCCAGCCTGCTGGCAGCCTTGCCCATCGTGGTGCTGCTGGGCGCCATGGCCATCTTGCGTGTGAAGGCCCACATCGCTGCGTGCGCCGGGTTGCTCACGGCGCTGGCCGTGGCCATGATGGTCTTCCACATGCCCGCGCGCCTGGCCCTCACCGCTGCCACCTACGGCGCGGGTTACGGGCTGTTTCCGATTTGCTGGATTATTCTTCCGGTAATCTTTCTCTACGACCTGACGGTGAAAACAGGCGCCTTCCTCACCCTGCAGGAAAGCCTCACTACCATCACCGACGACAGCCGTTTGCAACTGCTGCTCATCGCCTTCTCGCTGGGCGCTTTTTTTGAGGCAACAGCCGGATTTGGCACCCCGGTCTGCGTATGCGGCGCAATCCTCATCAGCCTCGGCTTTCGGCCATTGCACGCGGCCGGCCTGGCCCTGCTCGCCGATACGGCGCCGGTTGCCTTTGGCGCGCTGGGCATTCCCATCGTCGCGCTGCACGGCGTCACCGGCCTCGATCTCATGCTGCTCACCAAGACCACGGCGGTCCTTCTGGCCTGCTTCTGCATGATGGTGCCCTTCTGGCTGATTTGGATCTTTGCCGGCTTTCGCGCCATGGTCGAGGTGTGGCCGGCGATCCTGGTGGCTGGTGGAGCGTTCACCGCCGCACAACTCGCAATGGCTTTCTGGGTGGGACCCACGCTGGTGGGTATTGTCGCGGCATCCTCCAGTATTGTCGCGCTGGTCGCCTTTCTTCGTATCTGGAAGCCCAAGCGTGTGCTCAATGCTCAATGCCAGGACATTACCGGGCAGTCACAGCGGCGCTACGATCACAGCACAGCCAAAATCTTCAAGGCCTGGATGCCATGGCTGGTGCTCAGTTCGCTTGTCTTCATCTGGGGCTTACCGCAGTTTTCGCAGGCTCTGGGCGCGCATACCACCATGCACCTTCCCGTCACCGGCCTGCACAATATCGTGCAGCGCGTTCCGCCCGTGGTCTCCAGGCCCACCACTGAAGCGGCGATCTTCACCCTGAACTGGGTCACTGCAACCGGAAGCGGCATCTTCATCGCCTCCATTTTGGCCGGGCTGCTGATGGGACTTTCTGCTTCGACCCTGGTTCGAGATTTTTTCAAGACCCTCTTCAACATCCGCTTTGCCATCATCACCATTGCCGCCATGGTGGCCATCGGCTACGTCACCCGCTATTGCGGCCTGGATGCAACCCTTGGACTGGCCTTTGCCCGCACCGGCTTTTTCTATCCCTTTTTTGGCTCGTTGATTGGATGGCTGGGAGTGGCCAGCACCGGCTCCGATACCTCGTCCAACGTGCTCTTCGGCAGCTTGCAGGTCATGACCGCGCAGCAAATCGGCGTCTCGCCGGTGCTGATGGCTTCGGCCAACTCCGCCGGCGGTGTCATGGGCAAGATGATTGCGGCGCCCAGCATTGTGGTGGCCAGCACCGCGACACGCACCTACGGCCAGGAAGGCGCCATCCTGCGCTTCGTCTTCCTTTCCAGCCTGGCGCTGGCCTGCCTGGTGGGCGTTGTCACTTATCTCATGGCCTACGTACCGCCGTTCACCGCGCTGGTAGCAAGATGAGAGACGCTCCGCACTGTTAGCACGAATTCCAAAATGGTATGATCATAGGCACCCGCGGCTCGGCCCACGGGCAAGGTGGGAGCAGATTTGGCTGCCCGGCATGAAGATGCGGAGAACGGTTCGACGCAGGCAATGGCCTTGCAGCCCATCCCAGGGCAGCCCATACCGGCTCATCCACGCGCTTCGCGTTTCCGTCTCTTTGACCTGTTTAACGATGCCTCTGCCAATGTCCGCGGCAAGGTCATCGGCATCTACACCATCCTGCTGGTGTTGAACGCTGCTGCGTGGTTGTGGGCGATTCTTGCCTTTCGCCATTTTCCACTGCTGCTGGGTACGGCGCTGCTGGCTTACAGCTTTGGCCTGCGCCACGCCGTCGACGCCGACCACATTGCCGCCATCGACAACGTGACCCGCAAGCTGATGCAGGAAGGCAAGCGCCCGGTGGGCGTGGGCTTCATGTTCTCGCTGGGCCACTCCACCATCGTGGTGCTGGGAACGGCCGCCATTGCGGGCACCGCGCTGGCGCTGCAACACCGCATGGACGGGGCGCGCGCCATTGGGGGCGTGGTTGGGACGCTGGTTTCGAGCCTGTTCCTGTTTGCCATTGCGGCAGTCAACATCATTGTTCTGCGGGCGATTTACCGCGCCTTTGTGCGTGTGCGCAACGGCGCGCCGTATGTCGATGAGGATTTCGACATGCTGCTGGCGGATCGCGGGTTCCTGTCGCGGCTGTTCCGGCCCATGTTCGCCATGATCCGGCGAAGCTGGCATATGTATCCGCTGGGCGTGCTGTTTGGATTGGGGTTTGATACGGCTACGGAAATCGGCTTGCTCGGCATTTCGGCAGCCGAAGCTTCAAAGGGCCTGCCCATCTGGTCGATTCTCGCGTTCCCATTCCTGTTTGCGGCCGGCATGTCGCTGATTGACACCACGGACAACATCCTGATGCTGGGCGCATACGGCTGGGCTTTTGTGAAGCCGGTGCGCAAGCTTTATTACAACCTGACAATTACGTTTGTGTCGGTTGTGGTGGCGCTGGTTGTGGGCGGCCTCGAAGCGCTGGGTTTACTGGCCGGGCAATTTGGCCTGAACGGCGTTTTCTGGGACCTGATCCGCAAGCTCAACGGCAACTTCGGCATGTTGGGCTACTTCATCGTCGGCGTGTTTGCGCTGAGCTGGATTGCATCGCTGGCGATCTACAAATGGCGGCGGTTTGATGAGCTGGAGTTTGGGGATTAGGCGTGATGTCACGACGAGCGGTGATGCGCCCGGAATTGAAATGCGGCTGTCATCCCGAAACGGAGTGAGGGATCTGCGGTTGTTCCTTGCCTCGCTCGTCGCGTACTGTACGATGACTCACCCGTAATCCGAAGAAGTGGTGAATTATCGTCAACTATCGAGCGATGAAACACCCGACTCCGTCTCCGCGAATGCCCCAAGTGCCCAAACCGTGTTCTCTGCGCCACGCTAAGTGGTACTGTTCGTCGACGGGGTCGAACACAAGAACGTAGCTTTCGTCTTCAGCCATCGTGACGCACATGCGCTTTGCACCCACACCGGTCCACGATTCCTCGCTGGTATTGCAGATGTTGACTTCCTCCCAATAGGGTTCAACGAGGCACAGGCGCATTGAGTTTAGATAGGCACGAATCACTTCGGCAGGGAGCGGACTCCCTATCGCACTCTCAGGAACTTCGTATGCATAGCCTGCGATCTGATGCTCTAGCTCACAGCGAAGCCGTTGGAAGAAGTCTCTGTCGGCAGGGTCTGGCTCGAGGTGGGACGTTGCCTTCTGCATGGCGATATTGTAAGTGTCGCGCGAAGTAGGCAGCCAGGGCACTCATCCTTTCGTCGGGGCACATCTTCCTTGGTTGCGAATTGCTTGTTGGCTGTGCAGAGATTACCGAGATTTTGCTCTATCTGGGAGTCTCTAAAAGGGCAACCGCGGATCCTTCGCTGCGCTCTGGATGACAGCGCCGGTTGGATCGGGCGTTTGGCTCGTCTGGCAAAAACCTGATAGTTACGGCCTGCGCCCGGCTACTTGTTTTCGTTTCCGATTAGCCGGAAGGTGATGGTTCCCCAGAACAGCCGCGCGCGCATCTGCACCGGCAAATGGCGGTCGTCGTCGGTGTACCAGATCCAGATGTCGCCACGGTTTTTGACCACGCCTGCGTCTGCAGTGGGCTGGACGCGAATGGTCTTGAAGGTGCCCAGCGTGGTTTTGATCTCTTCGCGGGCTTCCACCTTCATGGTCACGGGAATGGTGTGCTGGGCATCGTAGATGGGAATGACGAAGTTGTGGCCGAGTTGCATGGATTGCGAAGACGCGTAGAAGATGCCGCTGAGTAGGTCGGTAATGCAGCCGTGCAGCGGCGATTCGACGTGCTTCGTTTGCCCGTTGACGAGGTTCTTCTGGTCGTAGACGGCCTTCGATTGCCCGTAATTAAGACCCAGCGTGGCGTTGATTTGACGGCGCCCTTCGACCGTTTGCTTGTCAAAGTCGTAGCTGCAGCCGGTCTGGCGATCGAAGTCGGATTGGAAATGATCGTCGACGCGGAAGATGAGATTGATGGCGCCACCGGTATAGGCAGTGGCGGAGATGCGCTCGCGATCGCCGTCGGCCTGAAAGTGGATCACGGCCGTGCCAGCCGGAAAAACACGCCAGTCGACCGCGTAGGTGAGTGTCTGCTTTTGAGGAAAGCTGAAGCCTGGCCGCGGCGCCGCCAGCTGGTCTGTCGAAGAGCCAGGTAGAGCCGGAGCAGGAGCCGGAGTTTGGCCCACGGCTTGGCCGGCCAGTATGAGCGCGCAAAACAGCGCTGTAAGAACGGCGCGCATCTTCAAAGTCGGCATAGCTCCTTGGCGATCGATCGATTCGAAAACAAGCCCTCATCAACGGGCTGAGCAGTGGAAATGTGCTTCAGTCCATCGATGGACGGAAAGCGCTGCCTGCTTGCGGAATTGCCGCTCAACGCAGCATTGCAGTGCTGTGCAGAAGCGCTTTCACTGCCGGTCGTAGGAAGAGCAGGCTGAGGTAAAGCAGTACGGCCCCTAAGAGAGCATTGTACTCGCGGTGCTTGAGGTAGAGCACGAGCGAAAACCCGCCGGAACCGGTTTTTGAATCGCGCCCTTCGGGTTTAGATGGCGTGAGCCGCGGTATAAGGCGCGGCACGCGACGGCAATAGGCGTCGAAGCCGGGAAACGTTGCGCGCAGATAACGCTCTTCTGAAGCGATTACGGGAATATAAATCAGCGCGAAGCCGATGGCCAGCACCAGCGCGAACGCCCAGCTCCAGCAGCGCCACCGCGAATCCCGCCGCCATGAGCATGGAGCCGAGATAAAGGGGATTGCGCGTGTGTGCGTAGGGACCGGTTTGCGTAAGCTCGCGATTCTTCTTTACGTAACCCGAGGCATAGCCGCGCAACGCGAGCCCCGGCGCCACCAGCGCTACGCTCCACGCAATGGCCGCGAACTGCGGCGCGCGCCGCCACAGCTCGAACAGATACAGCGCAGCGGTGGCAAAGCCGAGCGGCACACGAACACGGCGCGCCACCATCTGCCACCACTGCATGGAGCAGACTCTGGGAGCAGCGCTTTGGCTGTGCGAGTGGGCGTCGGTCATCGTCAACCCTTTTCCTCTGCGAGCAGCGAATCCGTGGCTTGAAGAACGTCTTCGGGGGTAATGGTGAGCAGGCCCGATTCAGGTTCGGCGCGGCGGCTGTGATCGCGACGGCTCAGGGGGCTGCGCAACACCACGAAACGCGTTCCGTACGGTCCGTTGCGGCTAGGATCGGTGGGGCCGTAGATGCCCACGACCCGCCTGCCCAGCGCGCAGGCAAGATGAAGCGGTCCTGTATCTCCGGCGACGCAAAGGGCGATGCGGCGGGTGAGCGCGATGAGTTGGCTGAGCGATGCTTTCACTGGCGTGGCTGAATGGTTAGACGCGGATTCGATTGCGGCGGCGAGTGGCTCTTCGCCGGGACCCGTATTGATGAGCACGCGCATCCCGCGCTGGTTCAGGCCCGCGGCAACAGTTGCATAACGTTCGACGGGCCAACGTTTTGCACCCCATCCAGCCCCCGGCGCGATCAGCGCGACAGGCTGATCTCCCGACGCAGAGAGGAGTGCGTTGCACCAGTTCTCAGCTTCAAAATCGACGGGGAGCAATGGCGCTGCATGATGGAGCGCGTCGCCGGCGATGCTGCGGGCCAGCTCCATATCCTGCTCAATCACGTGGGCGCCGTTGGTGGGGATGCGCTCGGTGTACAGCCAGCGGGCGGCCCGCTCGCGCGGTTCGGATTCGCCGAGAACTCGGGATGATCCGGCCATGCGGGCCAGGATCGCCGAGCGGATGGCGCCCTGGAAATCAATGACAGCACTGTACTTGCACGTCCGCAGTTCGCGACGCAGTGCGGCCAATTCGTCCAACGTGTGCGCACTCAAGGGCCGTTTGGCCCATTGCTTGGTGGGCGCAAAGTGCACCCGGTCGACGACAGGTTGCGCGAGCTTCCTCGCGGGGAAGGCTTGATCCGCGCTGCCCGGCTCGCTATCTGCTCCCTCGGCGAGGTTTCCCGTTGTCAGCAGCGCCTGCCAACGCGGCTCGACTACCCAGCCCATCTCCCAGTCCGGATGGGCCTGGCGCAGCGCAGTAACCGCAGGAAGTGCGTGCAGAATGTCGCCCATGGCGCCCAGTCGGACCACGAGCAGACGAAACTTTGATTGCGTGTGCAAACCTTAATTTTCGCACAGCCGCTGTCACTCCACTTCCAGCATCAGGCACTTCAAGTACTCGGTTTCCGGCAGGTTGAGGACAACAGGATGATCGGGCGCGGCGCCGCGGCGTTCCAGCAGGCGCACGCGGCGGCCGGCATCCACCGCCGCCGAAGCAACCGCGGCTTCAAGGTCGGCCCAGCCCACATGGTGCGAGCAGGAGCATGTGACCAGCAGCCCGCCGGAGCTCATCATTTTGAGCGCGCGCAGGTTCAGCTCCTTATAGCCGCGCAAGGCGCCTTCCACGGCGCGGCGGGTTTTGGCAAACGCCGGAGGGTCGAGAACGATGGCGTCGAAGCGTTGGCCATCCCGGGGGGCGGCATTCCGTGCAATGGCATCGGACCAGTCGCGCAGGATGGTAAAGGCATCGCCCTCCACCCAATCCACTTCTGGCACCCCCAGCCACTCAGAGTTGGCGGCCAGGTTACGCTCGGCAACTTCAAGCGAAGCGCGCGATGCATCGATGCCGGTCACGCGCCGGCACACCTCGGCAAGATGCAGAGCAAACCCACCCTGATAGCAGCAAACATCGAGCGCGCGGCCGCCATCCCGCCTGGCCAATCCCATCCGCTGCGCCCAGTCGCGCGCCGCTGCATAGTTCAGGCGCTGGTCAAGAAACGCGCCGGTCTTCTGGCCGGCGCCAGCGTCGTAGTAGAAGACGAGACCATTGAGGTGAAATTCTGTGCTGATGATGGGCGACGCTGGATTGGCGGCCCACAACGGTTCGGCGGTGGCTGCGGGCAGACCTTCGATTTCGCGGATGCGAGGATCGGGACGTTCCAGAATCGCTCCAGGCGCAACCTCCTCGCGCAGCACCCTCACGCAGCATTCGGCAACGGAATCGCCCAGCAGTCCGTGGATGAGCCGCTGGACGATGACCAGGGGTCCGTATTTATCGATGACCAGTCCGGGAAGCTCATCGGCCTCGCTGAAGCAGAGGCGGCAGGCGTCTGTTTCTGGCGAGAGCAGCGGCTTGCGGCGCGCAATGGATCGGCGCAAACGCGCTGCCAGCAGTTCGATCCATGCGGGCTCGTCGAGCGCCTCGCGCGATACCAGGCGCAACACGATTTGCGAACTGTGGCTATAGAGCGCTGTGCCCAGCAACAGACCGCGGTTGTCGGCCACCGGCAGCAGGCTGCTCCCTGACTTTGGAGGAGTGATGGCCTCGATATCTGTCGCGTAGACCCATAGATGGCCATTGCGGAGGCGGTCAGCGGCGCGGCGGCTGAGCACGGCGCCCGGTGATAGCGCAGTTTGATCGCCTGCGGGTTTAACCTTTTGCGATTGAGGTCGTGGTTTGCGCGCTTTTTCCATCCGCTTTAGTATCTCGCGCCGGGCGCGCTTTCCTTGCCACGCCTCGGTGGTCTCCCACCCGTTCCACTCATCCAGGAGCCCGTCGAGGCCGGAATCAAAATAGCACCGCCACTTGCCAACGTGTGCCGCCTGGCCAGCAGACTCTTTGTCCCTCGTCCCTAGTCCCTTGTCCCTAGCCCCTAGTCCCTTGTCCCTAGCCCCTAGTCCCTTGTCCCTAGCCCCTAGTCCCTAGCCCCTCACCAGCTCGTGCTGTATTTTGCCGGTCACCCAAGCTTTGCCGGGCGCGGTGAGCATGTTCACTTCGCTGCGCACGCCGAACTCGGGCAGATAGATTCCTGGTTCCACGGAGAAGCAGGTGTGGGGCAGGATGCGGCGCTGGTCGTGGGTTTCCAGGTTATCGAGGTGGGCGCCGGAGCCGTGCAGCTCCTGCGCAATGTTGTGTCCGGTGCGATGAGTGAAGTACTCGCCGAAACCCGCGGCGCGAATCACGGCGCGGGCTGCATCGTCGGCCTCGAAGCCGCGAATCTCGTGTCCCTGCTCGAAAGCCGATTCGATGGCGACGATCGCGGCATCGCGAGCGTTGCGCACTGTCTCAAAGACCTGCTGCTCGCGCGCAGAGGGCTCGCGGCCGACCACGCCGGTCCAGGTAATATCGTAAAAGATGGTTCCAGGCCGATTCACACGGCCCCAGATATCGATGAGCACAAAGTCGCCTTCGCGGATGGGCGACGAGCGTTCCGCAGTAGGCTCGTAATGCGAGTCGGAGCTGTTGGCGTTCACGCTTACGTTGGGCCCGTTCTCCCACACAAGACTTTCGCGGCTCATGGCTTCGCCCAGCCACAGCACCATGTCGTATTCCGAGACCCCGCCCGCGTGGCCGGCGCCCGATCGCAGACGGCGACCCATCTCCTTCCAGCCCTCGGCCAGAAGCGCATCGATGGCGCGCTGGGCCACGGCGTGGCTTTCCATCTGCTCCGCGGTAAGGACTGCCTCGAACTGGCTGACCAGGTCCGCGGAGCTTACAACCTCTTTGCCCAGCGAGCGCACGAACTCAACCGTCCCGGCATCCACCATGGAGACATACATGATGTCGTTGTTGGGCGAGTACTGCATGGCGATCCGTTCCGATCCGGCCAGCAGGTTTTCCAGGCCGGCGTGCAGCTCCTGCCAGCTTGAATAAACGGATTTGGCGCCGGGCAGCGCGTCCAGGCGCCCCTGCTCGATGCGATGTACCAGCCGCCGCGGCTCGCCCTCGGCGGGAACAAAGTAGTACCAGCGGCGCGTGACGTGCGCATGTTCGTCGAGGCCCAGGATGCGCGCAGCGAGAGGATCGCGATGATGGTGATCGTAGAAAAGCCAGCCGTCTAAGCCAGCCTCGCGGAGAGCGGCCTGCATTCCGTCGAGCTTCATGTATAGATGATACGGCTCTGGATGAGGCGCTGGAGCCGGTTGGAAACCGAGCGTATAACCGATCTCCTTATGTTGCGCGGCGATTAAGGACGTTCGCCGCGCGCGAGACGAGCCGTAATTTCGTCAATGACCGGGATAAGGCCGGACACGCCCTCGATGATGTAGTGAGGACCGTGTGCTGCCAGGCGCGCCCGCGCAGCACCGATGCGCTCATTTTGCTGCGCAGGACTGAGTGCATTCAGCTCATCTTGAGAAAGCCCCACTTCATTGCCGGTTCTGGTCACCGAAACCGCCCACATGCCGGCGGCGTGCGCTTCGGCAATATCCGCTATCGTGTCACCAACCTTCACAAAGGAACTCATCGGATAAACCCCGAGTTTCTGCGCGGCATAGAAAGCCATCCATGGCGCGGGACGGCCCTTGGCCACAAGGTCGGGGCAGACCCAGAGATCGGGCGTGTATCCACCCTCGGCGGCCAGCGGAATCAGGTCAACCATCATGCCGGTATCAAATCCAGTTGTGTTCGCAATCTTGATGCCGCGCCGGCGCAGCTCGGCGACCACATCGACTACACCCGGAATCACGTCGCAGTGGCGCTTGAGAACTTCCATCTGCAGGGCGGTAAACTCGCCGTACAGGGCTTCCACCTTTTCCCGCGACGGCGCGCTGCCAGTAGCCTTTGTCCAGCGTTCAGCAATCTCCGGCTCGCTCATCATGGCCCAGATATGATCTTTTTTGTGGGTGCCCATCGGCTTGCGGGCCTCTTCATTTGACACCTTGACGCCGTAGCGAGCGAAAAGCTCCACGAAAGCCACCACCGGGCCACGGCTCCCGTAATCGAGTGTGGTTCCGGAGATGTCAAAAATCACGGCCCGTACGCCGTGATTCGAATTCTGTGTCTGGCTCATGCTTTCTCCTGATCTTGCTGTGTGGTTGGTTTCGCGGAATCAATACAAGTTGCAGTAACTTGCGGCTCGACCCGGCTGGGCGCGATTGTTGACATCGATTCGAGTTCCGCACGCGCGTGCGATGGGCTCAGGGCCCGGCTGACAAAGACGCATGTGCACGCTGTCTTGATGGGTGCGGCCTTTAAGCGATGGCTCAACGGCATGCTGCCGCCGGCACTGGCTGTGGCCGCCGTAATCAGCGGCCCGTTCTAATCGGCTCCAGCAACGCTGGAACTCATGCTACCGCGGCAGCCTCCTGCGCTACGATGCCCATCTCCGTCATCACTCTGCCAATCGCTGCGGTCAGGTCTTCGAGATCGCTCGGGTAGATGCGCCCAATGGTGCCGATGCGGAAGCAGTCCGCATCGCCTACCTTTCCCGGATAGATGACATAACCTTTTTCGTTCAGGCGGCGGTAAAAATCATCGAATTTGAAATTGGGATGTTCGGGATAGCGGAAGGAAGTGATAATGCAACTTTGGTCTTCGGGCTTCAGGTACTCAACAAAGCCCATCGCCCGCATGGCGCTCATCAAGGTCTCGTAGTTCTTCTGATAGCGTGCGTGACGGGCTTCCACACCGCCTTCGGCCTCCAGTTCCAGCAAGGCCTGACGGAAGGCGCAAAGCACGTGCGTGGGCGGAGTAAAGCGGAACTGTCCGTCTTTTTCCAAGCCTTTCAACTGGGAGAGAATGTCGAGGCTGAGGCTGCGCGCCGACCCCGCAGAAGCCTCAAGCGACTGGCGCCGGGCAATCACGAAGCCGAAGCCCGGAACACCCTCGATGCACTTGTTGGCGGACGAGACCATGTAATCGATTGAGGCTTCCTTTAAATTTAGCGGGATGGCGCCAAAGCTGCTCATGGCATCGACGAAGTAGCTGCGGCCAAACTCCCGAACCACCTCACCCACCTCTTCCACGGGATTGATGACCCCGGTGGTGGTTTCGCAGTGGATGATGGCCACGTGAGTGATGGAGGGATCCTGCTTGAGCCTGGCAGCCACGTCCTTTTCCGGATGGGGCTTGACGTTCTCCGGATAGACCAGCGTTTCAGTGGGGATTTTCAGCACCGAGGCCATCTGCGCGATGCGGCGCCCGTATGCGCCGTTGATAATCACCAGCATCTTGCCGTCCGCCGGGATGGTGGAGGAGACGACGGACTCCACGGAATAGGTGCCGCTCCCCTGCATGGGAATGCAGGCATATTCTTCGCTGCTAACGCCTGCCAGGGG
>CAVSBA010000009.1:0-129187 GCA_963725975.1 uncultured Acidobacteriaceae bacterium
CCCGTTGGGTGTGGGTGAACGGTTACAAAAGCATCCCTCCGCGGCTAAAGCCGATCAATCTTGCTGGCTCATTGGCACGACTGAAGTCGTGCCCTTTCAAAACCGATGGACTGCAGAGTTTTTCCGCAGCCTCTAAGGCCCGCAGTCTTTTATTGGCTCTGACGGCACGACTGAAGCCGGGCCCTTGTTACAAAACTCATTGCACAGGGTTTTTCCGCAGCCTGTAAAGCCGCTCTGAGCCGATGGACTTTATACGTGAGGCTTGCCGGGCGGGCGTCCGGGAGGGCATGGGAATGCCCGAAATCTACGGTGATAGGAGTCACTCGACAGCGACACATACGGATGATAGCCTTCCGGTGGCGTTTCTGAACCCCCCGAGGTTCGTTCTGGTCATTCGTGATACGGCTTTAAACCTTCAGCAGGAGGAAATGTGGCTGCACTGGAATCGATGAACATCTTTGTGAGCTTAAGCGTGTTTTCGCTGATCCTGGCCGTAACTTTCGCGCGGCGGATCTTGGGGTCTGGCATAGGTACTCCGGATAAGCAACAGGTGGCCGCCGACAACGGACGGCCGGGCATGGGAGGGTATGTGAAGAGCAGTCTGTTTTCGAGGCGGTGGGCGCGAGTGGCCACCATCATGGCGGCGCTGGCGCTGCTGGGCAAAGGGGCCGCGTTCGCAGCCCCGGTACAGGCGGCCGGCGGCGAAGCTAATCTGAAGCTCCCGGATTTGACGCAGGTGCAATTCCTGGGCATGAACGGCCACGCCCTGCTGATGTTCGGGCCGCTGTTCTGCATTATGGGCATGATCTTCGGCCTGTTCATGTACGTCCATCTGAAGGGCCTGCCGGCGCACAAATCGATGCTGGAAGTGTCGCAGCTGATCTGGGAGACTTGCAAAACCTATCTGATTAACCAGGGCAAGTTCCTGCTTCTTCTGTGGTGCTTCATTGCGGTTGTCATCTTCGCCTACTTCGCACTGTTGCTTCACTTCACCGCGTTGCGGGTGATCGTCATCCTGGCATTCAGTGTGCTGGGCATGGCGGGCAGCTATATTGTGGCGTGGTTTGGCATCCGCGTGAATACGCTGGCTAATTCGCGCTCCGCTTACGCGGCGCTGGGCGGCAATCCGTATCGCGCCTTCACCGTGCCTTTGAAGGCGGGCATGAGCATCGGCATGATGCTGATCTCGATTGAACTGCTGATGATGTTCAGCATTATTCTCTTTGTTCCAGGCGACTATGCGGGACCGTGTTTCATCGGCTTCGCCATCGGCGAGTCGCTGGGCGCGGCCACGCTGCGGCTGGCCGGCGGCATCTTCACCAAGATCGCCGATATTGGCGCCGACCTGATGAAGATTGTGTTCCATGTGAAAGAGGACGATGCGCGCAACCCGGGCGTGATTGCCGACTGCACCGGAGACAATGCCGGCGACTCGGTGGGACCCACCGCCGACGGCTTTGAGACCTACGGCGTGGTCCAGGTGGCGCTGATCGCGTTTATCATGCTGGGCGCGAAGAACGCCGAAGTTGGGGTGCGCTTAATTGTCTGGCTGTTCGCGGTGCGCGTGGCCATGCTGGTGGCGGCAGTGTTGGGTTATTACATCAACGAGCTGATCTCCAAGGCACGGTACAGCAAGCTGGACGACTTCAACTTTGAATCGCCGCTCACCTCGCTGGTGTGGATCACTTCCATCGTGACCATTGCGGTTACCTATCCGGCTACCTACCTCCTGCTCTCCAATTTGGGCGGAGACCCGTCGCTGTGGTGGAAGCTGGCGACCATCACCTCCTGCGGCACGGTGGCGGGCGCTCTGATTCCCGAGCTGGTGAAGGTGTTTACATCCACCAAGGCCAAACACGTGCAAGAAGTAGTGGCGTCGGCCAGGGAGGGTGGAGCGGCCCTGGGTCTCTTGTCGGGATTTGTCGACGGGAATTTTTCCGCTTATTACCTGGGCCTGGCGGTCGTGGTTCTCATGTCCATCGGCTACGGGGTGAGCACGCTGGGATTCGATGCTGTGATTCTGGCGGCCCCGATGTTTGCCTTTGGCCTGGTGGCTTTCGGCTTCCTGGGCATGGGACCGGTGACCATCGCGGTGGATTCGTTTGGACCGGTGACGGACAACGCGCAATCCATCTACGAGCTGTCCCTGATCGAGGAGCAGCCGGGGGTGGCGGAGGACGTGAAGAAGCAGTTCGGCGTGACCGTGGATTTCGACCGCGCCAAGAGAATGCTGGAGGCAGGCGATGGCGCGGGCAATACGTTCAAGGCCAGCGCCAAGCCGGTGCTGATTGGCACGGCGGTGGTGGGCGCAACCACACTGATCTTCGCCACGATTATGGCGCTGACCAACTCACTGACCACCAATGTGGATAAGCTGTCGCTGCTCCACGCTCCGTTCCTGCTGGGGCTGGTAAGCGGTGGCGCGGTGATTTACTGGTTCGTGGGCGCATCCACCCAGGCGGTGACCACGGGCGCCTACCGCGCAGTGGAGTTCATCAAGGCGAATATCCACATTGAAGGCAATGCCAAAGCTTCTACCGAGGATAGCAAGAAGGTGGTGGCCATCTGCACGCGTTACGCGCAAAGCGGAATGCTGACCATCTTCATCGCGCTGTTCTTTGTGGCGCTGGCGTTTGCCTTCCTGGATCCGTTCTTCTTTGTTGGCTATCTGATCTCGATTGCCATCTTCGGACTCTACGAAGCCATCTTCCTGGCCAATGCGGGCGGGGCCTGGGACAACGCCAAGAAGATTGTGGAAGTGGATTTGCATGAAAAAGGAACGGCTCTGCACGAGGCAACGGTGGTTGGCGACCTGGTGGGCGATCCGTTCAAGGACACGGCCGCCGTGGCCCTCAACCCGGTGATCAAGTTTACGACGCTGTTTGGGTTACTGGCCGTGGAGCTGGCAGTGCAAATGGCCGCCACCAGCCCGATTTGGACCCACGTGCTGGCAGCCGTTTTCTTCGCGATCTCGTTGATCTTCGTGCACCGCTCGTTCTACAGCATGCGCATCGGGAGCGACGAAACATCGGCGCCAACCCACTCCAAGCCTGAAGTTGGAGTGGGTACCGCGGGGGATGACTAAAGGCGAGTAACGTTCACGGGACAAGCCTCCACAACGGCTCCGCGCGTGTCAACGCGCGGAGCCGTTCTTATTTTCCGGAGAGAGTCCGCGGGCCGATGCGGTCAGCGCAAGGTTTCAAGATAGGCGACGACATTGCGGGCATCGCTCTGCGAAAGAACTGAGCGGTGCAGCAGCGGCGCAGCAGGCAGACTGAACTCCTTTGCCCCAAGCCGGTGCAAGACGCAGAGCGTAAAATTGAAATGAGTTCGCTGACGAGGAACCATTTCGAAATGCGCTCTGAACTGCACGAGGCTACCACTCTGTTGCACAGCGCGGATGCCGAGAGCATCGAGCGCGCCCTCGCCTTGCTGCAGAGAACGGTGTTCTCATTCAGCATGAAAGTGTGCGGGCACCGCGAGGATGCCGAGGATACCGCGCAGGAGGTGATGGTGAAGTCATTGCCTCACCTCGCAGGACTTCGCGACGCGAAGGCGCTCTCCTCGTGGCTCTATACCGCGGCCAAAAATCGCTGCTGGCAAAACCGCAGAAGGGCGTCGTACCAGCGATCGGTGGCGCTCGAGGACCTGATGCCCGAAGGCGGGGAGCTGAATCTGATGCTGCTCGCCGATCCGGCGCCGGGGCCGGAGGTTCAGGCGCTGAGCAGCGAAGACCATCATCTGCTGCACCAGGCTGTGCTTCGCCTTCCTTCTCAATACAGGATGGTTCTGGTGCTGCACGACATGGAAGACCTGGACGCGGACCAGGTGGCAAAGATTCTCTCCTTGCAACCGGGGACGGTGCGCGTCCGCCTGCACCGGGCACGATTGATGGTGCGCAAGGAAATGGGCAGCCTGTTGCTCGGCCTGGAGACAAAGCCGCGCGCCCATCAACGCAAGCCCTCTGCCAATGCGGCGTGCCGGGAGATCTTCGCCAACCTTTCGGAATATCTCGATAGTAAGTTGCAGGCGGCGAGCTGCGAGCGCATGCGCCGCCACATCGAAGCTTGTCCAGCGTGCGTGGCTTTCATCCGGGATCTGAAGCGGGCGATCGATCGCTGCCGCGCACTCGACGTCTGTTCCGATGCGGAGACGACGCCGATGCTGCGCGGACTTCTCACCGAGGAATATCTGCGCCTGGTGAGAACCGCTCCCACAAAATAAATCCTTGCAAATCTGTAACGAATCCCTTCCTGCCGGCGTTTAGGTCAGCAAAGGCATCACGGATCATCTTCTGCAGCCGGCGAGCCGATGGCCGGACCGGCAGCTTGTGAGAACTTCTGCAACTGCGTTTCCGCGCGGAAGCTGCGTGCTGCCCAACTGACGAGGTTAATGGAGATGGGCAGGACCTTAGCTGGAAACTGGATAATCGCGCTGCTGCTCGCTCTCGCCCCACTGACCGCTATGGGCCAGCAGGGCGTGTTAACCCTGCGGCAGGCCATTGACCGCGCCCTCGGCCACAGTCCTCAGACTGAGGCTGCGCAGGCGGATGTAAAGGCTGCTCAAGCGGGAATCGGCATGGCGCGCACCGCCCTGCTGCCCAATCTTAATTTTGCCGAAGATATCTCCCGCGGCAATGACCCGGTGTACGTCTTCGGCACCGAACTTCGCCAGCAACGCTTCACGCAGAGCGATTTTTCGCTGAACTCCCTGAACCGCCCCACTCCGGTTGGCAACTTCACCACCCGATTGAACGGCCAGTGGATGCTCTTCAACGGATTGGCGTCGGAGGAGCAGATAAGGGGAGCGAAGCTGCGCGCACAGAGTGCCGCGCAAATGAGCGAGCAGGTCAACCAAGGCGTGGTGCTCCAGGTTGTGCAGGCTTATCAGGCCGTTCTCTACGCGCAGCGGCAAATCGATGTCGCGCAACATGAGGAGCAGACCGCGGCGGCGCTGCTGCACGATGCCCAGACGCGGGTAAAGGCGGGCCTGGCGATCGACTCCGATCCGCTGATTGCGCAAGTGAACCTGGCAGAACGCCAGCAGGAGCGCATCGCCGCGGAAGGGGCACTGGAAAGCGCGTGGGCGGAACTGGAAGCGGCCCTGGGCGCACCGATGATGCCGCGCCCCGCGCTCGAGCCGATCGAGGCCAAGAGCTTTCCCGATGGTGATCTGCGAGACGATATTGCCGCGGCTTTGAAAACCAGGCCCGATCTTGGCGCCCTGCGCCTGGCCGCCGATGCACGGCAACGGGCCGTGAATGCCGCGCGATCGGAGTTGCTGCCGCAGGTGAGCGCGTACGGCAACTGGGAGATGGATCGGCCGACCTTTGCCGGAAGCGGAGGCAATAACTGGGTAGCCGGCGCGCAACTCAATCTGGACATTCTGCCTTTGGCGAAGCACGCACGGCTGGAGGAGGCTAAGGCTGCGCGGCAGAAATCCGAAGCCGACGAGCGCGGGCAGGAACTGCAGATTCGCCTCGCCGTGGAGCGCGCTTATAGCGGCCACCAGACGGCGGAACGGATGGTGGCGACGGCGCGCGACTCCATGCAACAGTCGGCGGAAAGCCTGCGCATCCTGCACAACCGCTACGACGCGGGCCTGACTACATTGACCGATTTACTGCGAGCAGAAGATGCCGAGCGGCAGAGCCAGGACGATTATTGGCGCGCCGCGTATGGAAATGCCGTGGCCTGGGCCGATCTGCTCTACGCCACCGGCGGTTTGACACCCGAATCCGCGGAGACCCTGCAATGAAGAAGCTACTGTTATCCAGCCTCATGCTTTTCCCTGGCCTGCTGCTGGGCTGCTCGCACCAGAGCAATCCGGCCATTGCGGCGCCGTCCACTGTGCAGGCGCAGATGGTGCACAGCGTGGCTGCGCAGGCACCGGAGTCGATTGCCAGTACCGGAACGCTGCACTCCAAGGAGACGGCGGTGATCTCGGCGCAGATTCCAGCGCACATCGGCAGCGTGCTGGTTCAGGCCGGAGACCGGGTGCGCGCCGGGCAGCTTCTGGTCACGCTCGACGACGAAGCCATGCGCTCTGGATTGAACCAGGCCACGGCTGCCCAAACGGCTGCCGAGAAGCAGCAGATGGCCGCCCAGTCCGATGCATCCCTGGCGGCCGAGACGCTGGCCCGCTACCAGGTTCTGAAAGACCAGAAGAGCGTGAGCCCGCAGGAGTTCGACGAAGTGGAGAAGCGCTCGGAGGCTGCGCAGTTGCGCGTCGAATCCTACTCTGCGCAAACCGAACAGGCTAAAGCGGCGGTTGCGGGTGCGCGCACGCAATTGGGATACGCGGCCCTGCACGCGCCTTTCGCCGGAATGGTTACGGCGCGTCTCGCCGACCCGGGAACGCTGGCCGCGCCCGGAGTGCCTCTGCTCCAGATCGATCGCGATGGCCCGTTGCAGGTTTACGCCACCGTGGACGAGTCGCTGATCGGATCGGTACGCGAAGGCATGAAGGTGCCTATCCGCATCGGCGACATCGATTCCCAGGGGCTGACCGGCAGCGTCGCAGAGATCGTTCCGGCCGCCGATCCGTCCAGCCGCAGCTTCCTGGTCAAGCTGGATCTTCCGGCCGTAAAGGGTGCGCGCGCAGGTATGTATGCCACGGCAGAATTTCCGGGCGCCACGCGATCGATGATCCTGGCGCCGCAATCGGCAGTGGTGATGCGGGGATCGCTGGCCTGCGTCTATGCGCTCGATGCCAACGGCGTGGCCCAGTTGCGCTACGTCACGCTCGGCAACCGTCATGGCGATCAGGTGGAAGTTCTCTCTGGCCTGGCGGCGGGCGAGGCGTTGGTCAACGAGCCCGGCGACCGCGACCTGGCCGGCAAACGCATTGAGGCGCAGCCATGAGCAAGCGTGCTGACGAACTGTTGCCCGGGACAGAGGAAAGCCGGCACCAAGCGTACGGAATTGCGGGCTGGCTGGCGCACTCTTTTTTGACCTCGAAACTGACTCCGCTGTTTGTCATGGCTTCGCTGGTGCTAGGCATCTTCGCGGTTGCTGTCATTCCCCGCGAAGAAGACCCGCAGATCCTGGTTCCCATGCTCGACGTGATGACGGCCATGCCGGGCGCTTCGCCCAAGGAGGTCGAAGAGCGGGTCGCCAATCCCATTGAAGGTCTGATGCACGAGATCTCGGGGGTTGAGTATGTCTACTCGATCATCAGTCCCGGACAGAGCCTGGTGATCGTGCGCTTCAAGGTGGGAACGCCGGAAGAAGACGCGCTGATCAAGGTCTACAGCAAGCTCTATTCCAATGCCAGCGAGCTTCCCACGGGAGTGGCGCAGTCGATCATCAAGGCGCACTCGATCGACGATGTGCCTATCCTCGCGCTCACCTTGTGGGGCGAGCACTACAACGGCTACCAGCTCCGCCAGATCGCGGCCGAAGTGCAGCATGCGATTCGGCAGACCCCGGATGTTTCCGAGACCAACCTTATCGGCGGCCAGCCCCGCGCCATGCGGGTGGTGCTGGACAGTGCCAAGCTGGCCGGATTCGGCTTTACCCTGGCCGATGTGGCCGGCCGCCTGCAAGCCGCGAACGCGCGCGTCCAGGCAGGTGAGATCGCCGCAGGCAACCAGGAGATTCAGATCGATGCCGGCAATCTCTTCCGCGACACCGCGGATGTTGGAAGCGTCGTGCTGGGCGTTGCAAATGGGCGCCCGGTTTATCTGCGCGACGTAGCAGAGCGCATTGTGGACGGCCCCGAGGATGCGAAAGATTATGTTCTGTTCGGGACCACAGAGGCGCATTCCGGAGCTGCGGCGGGCAAGGAATACCCGGCGGTCACCATCACCGTGGCCAAGCGCAAGGGCACCAACGCCACCGACATCGCCAACGCCGTGCTGAAGCACGTGGATGAGATGAAGGGCGTAGCGCTGCCCTCCGATGTGAACATTACCGTCACGCGCAATTACGGGCAGACGGCCAAGGAAAAGTCCGACACGCTGCTGAAACACCTGCTGCTGGCCACGTTGTCGGTCACATTACTAGTGGCGCTGTTTCTGGGCTGGAGAGAGTCCGGCGTGGTGCTGCTGGCCATTCCGGTAACGCTGGCGCTGACCCTCACCATCTTCTACCTGCTGGGCTATACGCTGAATCGCGTTACGCTGTTTGCGCTCATCTTCAGCATCGGCATCCTGGTGGACGACGCCATCGTGGTGGTTGAAAACATGGTGCGCCACTTCCGAATGCCCGCGAATAGCCGCCGCAGCCTGAGCAAAATCGCAGTGGAAGCGGTCGCCGAGGTTGGCAATCCGACCATCCTCGCCACCTTTACGGTGATTGCAGCGATTCTTCCCATGGCCTTCGTGCGCGGACTAATGGGACCCTACATGCGCCCCATTCCGGTGGGCGCATCGGCAGCCATGCTGTTTTCGCTGGTGGTGGCGTTTGTTGTTTCTCCCTGGGCCGCATTGCGCCTGCTGGGGCGCAAGCACTTGAGCGGCGCGCATACCCTTGTGCCGGAACAAGAGGGCTGGCTGATCCGCTTCTACCGGCGCATCATGCATCCGCTGATGCAGAGCGCGCGCAACCGCTGGATGTTTCTGGGATCGGTGGTGGTGCTGCTGCTGGCTGCGTGCGCGCTGGTGCCGCTGAAGATGGTGCTGGTGAAGATGTTGCCGTTCGACAATAAGAGCGAGTTTCAGGTGATCGTCAACATGCCCGACGGCACGCCGCTGGAGCAGACTGCGCGCGTGGCCCAGGCCCTGGGCAACGACCTGAGCCGCCAGCCGGAGGTTGCGAATTACCAGATCTACGCCGGGACATCGGGGCCCATCAACTTCAATGGCCTGGTGCGCCACTATTATTTCCGGCAGCAGCCGAACCAGGCCGATATCCAGGTGAATCTGCTGCCCGCCGACCAGCGCAGCGCGCAAAGCCATGCCATTGCGCGCCGCATGCGGCCGGACCTCGATCGCATCGCCGGCGTGTACGGAGCACGTATCCAGATCGCGGAAGTTCCGCCCGGGCCGCCGGTGCTGCAGACGCTGGTGGCGGAGGTCTACGGTCCTGACCGCGACGGCCAAATTGCTGTGGCCCGCCAGTTGAAGCAGATATTCCAGAGCACGCCCGGCGTGGTTGACACGGACTGGTACATGCAGGATCCGCAGGCGCAGCTCAACTTCCATGTGGATGAAGCCAAGGCTGCGCTGCATGGCATTCCCGTCTCTGAAGTGGCGCAGACGCTGGCTGTCGCAACCTCCGGCGCGCAGGCGGGGCTGCTGCATGTAGCGGATTCGCGCGAAACCATCCCATTGCTCGTTGAACTCGCCCGGCCGGAGCGCTCTTCAGAGCAGGGGCTGCAAGACATTCACCTGCGCGGCAGTGACGGCAGCATGGTTTCGGTGCGCGAGCTGGTAGACGTGGAGACGACCACGCTCGAACCTGACATCTATCAGAAGAATTTAAAGCGCGTCGTCTTTGTTACCGGCGATGTGGCCGGCGCCGAAGAGAGCCCCGTCTACGCCATCCTGAAAATGAACGAGGCCATCAACAAGCTGGTTCTGCCCGACGGCTCTCATCTGGTCATCTACAACTCGGTGCAGCCGGAATCGACCGCCCATTACTCAATGAAATGGGACGGCGAGTGGCAGATCACCATCGAGACCTTCCGCGACCTGGGTCTGGCGTTTGGCGCGGTTCTCATCCTCATTTACGTGCTGGTGGTGGGCTGGTTCAAATCGTTCACCGTGCCGCTGGCCATTATGATTCCCATCCCTCTCACGCTGGTGGGCATTCTGCCTGCTCATGCGCTGCTGGGCATCTTCTTTACGGCAACTTCCATGATCGGCTTTATCGCCGGCGCGGGCATTATCGTACGCAACTCGATTCTGGTTGTGGATTTCATCGAGCTGCGCCGCCGCCAGGGCATGCCGCTGGCCGAAGCGGTGATCGACGCCGGAGCCGTGCGGCTGCGCCCGGTTCTGCTCACCGCCGGAGGCGTCATCATCGGCGCCAGCGTGATGCTGGCCGATCCCATCTTCCAGGGCCTTGGCCTGTCGCTCATTGCGGGCGGCGTGGCTTCAACCTTTCTCTCCTGGCCTGCGGTTCCGGTGCTCTACTACATGCTCAACGCCGGCAAGACCGAGACCAGGCAACCTGTTCCAACGGAGCATGAGGAGGTTTCGTTATGACGGTCGAACGCGCGCTTCGCCTGCTGGCCGGAGTCGTGGTGCTTGGGTCTCTGGCCCTTGCTCACTGGGTGTCTCCCGATTGGCTGTGGCTGACAGCCTTTGCCGGCGCCAATCTGTTCCAGTCGGCGTTCACGAACTGGTGCCCGGCGATGGTTATCTTGAAGCGATTGGGGCTACCCAGCGCACTCCCGGTGGATCGTCAGCCGGTGAGCCGATAAGAGCATTGCGCTGGAGTTTGCGATGACAGCCAGACCTGTTGCAGCCAGAACGGCCAATCGCCTCAAGGACGAGGTGTACCGCCAGATGTTTCGCCTGGAAGCGCAGCGGCCGTCTGCGGACCTGCAGCTGGCTCTTGCGCTGCTGCGCGCCTGGGAAGCTCTGGAACGGCAACCGGAGGAAAGCGAGCCACGGCAGTGGCTGCGCACGGTGTGCCCCTTGTGCATGAAAATGATTGAGGCATTGTTCACGGCCCAATCAGAATCTTCCGATTCATGCAGCTTCACTGCATCCGGGGCAGGCGGTTCCGTTCCCTAGGACTGGTTGCATCAATGGATTCGGTGCGGCAGGGGCTAAAGCCCTTGTTCGTTTTGCTGACTTTTGTGGCCCGGCTGAAGCCGTGCCCTTGTTACAAAACTCATCTTGTTACAAAACTTATCGCACAGGGTTTTCCCGCAGCCTGTAAAGCCACTCTGAGTCAATGGACTCTATTCGTGAGGCTGAAGAGGCTGCGAAAAAATTCCCCGCATCAGGCCATGGTGCGAAGGAGGGTGCGGGAGGGGCTAAAGCCCTTGTTCGTTTTGCTGACTCTAGCGGCCCGGCTGAAGCCGTGCCCTTGTTACAAAACTTATCTTGTTACAAAACTCATCGCACAGGGTTTTCCCGCGGCCTGTAAAGCCACTCTGAGTCAATGGACTCTATTCGTGAGGCTGAAGAGGCTGCGAAAAAATTCCCCGCATCAGGCCATGGTGCGAAGGAGGGTGCAGCAGGGGCTAAAGCCCCCGTTCGTTTTGCTGACTTTCGTGGCCCGGCTGAAGCCGTGCCCTTGTTACAAAACTTATCTTGTTACAAAACTCATCTTGTTACAAAAGTTATCTCGTTACAAAACTCATCTTGTTACAAAACTCATCGCACAGGGTTTTTCCGCGGCCTGGCGTTACCGTCACGCGTCCAGGCGTGTAAAACCTTGTTGGGCAAGATCGGCAATCGCTTTGGCCAGCGGGAGCGAGGCGTTGAGAGACTCCGGGCGCTCCAGCCGGATGCCCAATGCGAGGGCCTTGGGGCGAAAGAAACGATCCACGTCAAAGAGAATTTCAACATGATCGCACAAGAAGCCGATGGGCTGAAGGATTAGGAAGCGGTGCCCGTCGGCCGCGATTTTTTCCAGAGTCTCTTCTACCGACGGGCCGATCCACGGACCACCGCTTGCGCCCTGACTTTGGAAAGCAAACCACCACTTCGGAATCTCGGGAAGCCGAGCTGCCACCAACTCGGCGGTATGACGGGCTTCTTCCGCGTAGGGATCGGCGCCCTGGCCCGGCCACAGGCGCGGGCCGGAGTCTGACTCGGCGGGCGGCTGGACGGTGCGGGTGGGCACGCTGTGTGCAGTAAACAAGACTGGAACCGGCGCGCCGGCATCGGCCCTGAGCTTCTGGAATGCCGGCCGCAGACGCTCCGCGAACGCATCGGCCAGCAGCGGGTGCTGGGCCCAACCCGCCGTGAAGTCAATGCGCAGGTTTCCCGCCTCGGCTTCGACTGCGCGCCGGTAAAGGCCCACGCTGGTGCGAGAGTTCTGCGGGGCCATGCAGAGGACCGCAGCCTCTTCAATGCCGTCGGCGCGCATTTTCTTGACCACATCGGGAATGTACGGCCGCCAGTTGCGCATTCCCACGTAAACGGGCACAGGCTGCCCGGTGGCCGCCAGTTCCCTTTCCACCATCCGCGCCTGCTGGTTGGTAATCTCTGTCAGCGGGCTTTTGCCGATGAGCGCGTAACGGTGCTGAATCTCTTCGACCACCGCCTGGGGCACGGGCCGTCCGCTGACCACGTTGCGCAGATAGTCGGGAATCTGCTCGACGGTCTCCGGGGTTCCGTGGGCTAACAATAAGACCGCGCGCTTAGCCATTAGCTGCCTCTCCACCCCAGCGACCGAGACCTGCCGCCGGGGACCCCGGCTCCAATCGGAACTCGCGAACCATGCGCACCACGGCCTGCACGTTTTCTACCGGCGTGTTGGGGACAATTCCGTGGCCCAGGTTGAAGATATGGCCGGGGCGTCCACCGGCAGCACGCAGAATTTCTTTCACGCGCATTTCGATGATTTCGATAGGGGCAAAGAGGGTAATGGGATCGAGATTGCCTTGCACCGCGTGTTCGTGGCCCACGGAGCGCCAACCCTGGTCGAGCGGCTGCCGCCAGTCGAGGCCGATTACGTCTGCGCCGGTTGAGGCCATGGCGCCGAGCAGACCGGCGGTTTCGACTCCGAAGTAGATGACCGGCACACCCATTTGCTGGACAGCGCGCACCAGGCGCTGAGACGCCTCGAAGGCAAAATCGCGATAGTCGGAGAGGGAGAGCGAGCCCGCCCAGCTATCGAAGATCTGGATGACTTCAGCGCCGGCCTGCACCTGCATGCGGCAATATTCCGTCAATACCGCAATCAACTTATCCAGGAGGCTGCGCCACGCAGCGGGATTGGTATACATGAGGCGCTTGGTCTCGATGTAATTGCGGGAGCCACCGCCCTCGATCATGTAGCTGGCCAGGGTGTAAGGAGCGCCGCAGAAGCCGATGATGCCGATGCGATCGCGGAAGTGCGCGGCAACTTTTTGAATGGCGCGGGCCACGTAATCCAGGTCCTGGGCGCGATCGATGCGCAGCAGGCGCACGTCTTCGGCGGTGCGGACGGGGTGATGGACGACAGGGCCCTCGCCGGCTTGAAACTCGAAGTCGAGTCCCATGGGCTCAAGCGGCAGCAACAGGTCGGCGAAGATGATGGCCGCATCCACGCCCAGCTTTTCCGCTGCGGTGATGGTGACCTCGGCGGCCAGATCGGGCTGCTTGCAGATTTCGACCAGCGTGTGGTGCTTGCGAACGTCGCGATACTCCTGCATGTAGCGGCCGGCCTGGCGCAGAAACCATACCGGCGCGCGATCGACCGGCTTGCGCAGACAGGCGCGCAGAAAACGGCTGCCGGCGAGGAAGGTTTCGCCGGGAGTCTCGCCCGCATCGGGCGTGGGAAGAATGGGGTCCATATATTTTCGATTTTATCGGGCCAAGGGCGGGTGCGGGGGTTGGATGGCGAAACTCTCCTGGCGGAGCTCGAAGATGCCTTACCAGGCTGCGGAAAAACCCGTTGGGTGTGGGTGAACGGTTACAAAAACATCCCTCCGCGGCTAAAGCCGATCAATTTTGCGCAGGCTCGATTGGCACGACTGAAGTCGTGCCCTTTCAAAACCGATGGTGCGCAGGCTCGATTGGCACGACTGAACAGCTTGGTGAAAAAGTCCCAAGAGAGGCACTTTTTCTCCACAGGGAGTTGATTTAAGAAGATGATATGCGCGGCGACGATAAGCAGCAGGCATGGATGTTCAGTTACGTGACGATGGAGCAGCGGATTCCGGCCGATCACCCGATGCGGCGAATCCGGGCGATGGCGGATCGAGCTCTGGGGAAGATGGACGGAGTTTTCGCTGAGCTTTATTCGGAGACGGGCCGTCCGTCGATAGCGCCGGAGCGTTTGCTGCGGGCGCAGTTGCTGATGGTGCTTTACTCGATTCGTTCGGAGCGGCAGTTGATGGAGCAGATCCACTTCAACCTTCTTTACCGTTGGTTCGTGGGCCTGGAGATGGACGATGCGGTGTGGGACGCGAAGGTGTTCAGCAAGAACCGGGCGCGGCTGATGGCCGGGGAGACAACTCAACAGTTGTTGCTGGCGGTGGTCGAAGAGGCGCGGGCGCACCAGTTGCTGAGCGAGGAACACTTCACCGTGGACGGGACGCTGTTGCAGGCCTGGGCCAGCCGGCGCAGCTTCAAGGAGAAGCCTGAACCGCCGCACCGTGGCACCGGAACGCGGGGCCGCAAGCTGTTGCGCGACACGCATGAGTCGAGCACGGACCCGGATGCGCGGCTGTATCGCAAGTGCAGCGCCGGCGCGGCGGTGCCCAGCTACCTGGGGCACGTGATGACGGAGAACCGCAACGGGCTGGTGGTGGCGGCCATGGCCACCCAGGCCAGCACAGTGGCCGAGCGGCAGGCTGCGCTGGAGATGCTGAAGCGGCTCAAGCGCGGCAAGCGCATGACGCTGGGGGCAGACAAGGGCTATCAAGAGGAGAGGTTCGTCAATGGGCTGCGCAGTTTGGAGGTAACACCGCACGTGGCCGAGTACGAGCCCAACCCGAAATGGCGTAACTGGCTCACCGTCAGCGAACGCAACGACCCAGGCCTGGCCGTGAGCCAGAAGAAGCGCAAACTGGTGGAGAAGGTTTTCGGCTGGATGAAGCAGGATAAGCTGCGCCAGATCAAGCTTCGTGGTCTAAGGCGCGTGGACTGGCTGTTTCAGTTGGCCGCGGCGGCGCACAATCTGCTGCGCATGAGCAAGCTGATCCCGATTCAAGCTCAGGCTTGAGCGGGGAGAGGTGTCTCTGCGGGCTGAAAGCATGGCCCACAGAGACAAACAACAACCCGGCAACCCGTCCATGCGGCCGCAAAAAAACACGACATCAGGCAACTCCGGCAAGAAACAGGCAGTTTTTCACCAAGCTGTGAAGTCGTGCCCTTCCAAAACCGATGGTGCGAAGGAGTGTGCAGCAGGGGCTGAAGCCCTGGTTCGTTTTGCAGACTTGAGTGGCCCGGCTGAAGCCGTGCCCTTGTTACAAAACTCATCGCACGGGGTTTTCCGCAGCTGTGAAGCGGCAGATTCACCACCAAGGACTTAACGCAGTATGCCGAACTCCGGGTAAACTAGAGCTATGGCGGAGATACAGCGCAGGAAAACCCCGACAGTCAAAATTGGCCAGGTTCGCGTCGGCTGGGAGGTCCCGGTGGTCGTCCAGTCGATGACCAACACCGACACGGCAGACGTTCACGGCACCATCGAACAGGTTGCGGCGCTGGCGCTGGCCGGCTCGGAACTGGTGCGCGTCACGGTGAATAACGAAGAGGCCGCGGCGGCTGTTCCGGCCATTGTGGAGGGTCTCGACAAGCGCGGCATTAGCGTGCCCATCGTGGGAGAT
Source organism: uncultured Acidobacteriaceae bacterium (assembly GCA_963725975.1). GTDB lineage: Bacteria > Acidobacteriota > Terriglobia > Terriglobales > Acidobacteriaceae > Telmatobacter. The sequence continues at coordinate 15,382 of CAVSBA010000009.1, forward strand.
TTTCACTACAACGGCCACATTCTGCTTAAGAAGTATCCGGCCACGGCACGGGCGCTGGCCAAGTACCGCATCAATCCCGGCAATGTTTCCATCGGCCGCAGGGACGACGACAACTTCCGCACCATGGTGGAGTGCGCGGTTGAGAATCACAAGCCGGTGCGCATTGGCGTGAACTGGGGCTCGCTGGATCAGTCCCTGCTCACGCGCATGATGGACGAAAACAGCAAGCGGCCCGACCCGGCTCCGGCCCGCGAGGTGATGATTGAGGCGATGATTGCGAGCGCGCTCAATTCCGCTGCCGCCGCCGAGCGCTATGGGTTGGGGCACGACATGATTATTCTGTCGGCCAAGGTGAGCGGAGTACGCGACCTGCTGGATGTTTATACCCGGCTGGCCGAGCGCTGCGATTACGCGCTGCACCTGGGACTGACGGAAGCCGGCATGGGAGCCAAGGGACTGATCGCTTCAACGGCCGGCCTGGCGCCGCTGCTGCTGGCCGGCATTGGCGACACCATTCGCGTAAGCCTGACGCCCAAGCCGGGCGGCGACCGCACGGAAGAGGTGCAGGCGGCGCAGCAGATTCTGCAGTCGCTCTCGATTCGCAGCTTTATGCCGCAGGTGACGAGCTGCCCCGGGTGCGGCCGGACCACGAGCACCTATTTCCAGGAGCTGGCCGAGCAGATTCAGGGCTATCTACGGACCTCGATGCCGGAGTGGCGCAAGAAGTACGCGGGCGTGGAAGAGCTGAAGCTGGCGGTGATGGGTTGCGTGGTGAATGGTCCCGGCGAGTCGAAGCACGCCAACCTGGGCATCAGTCTTCCGGGCACGTTCGAGGATCCGGTGGCGCCGGTTTATGTGGATGGAAAGCTTTTCACCACGTTGCGCGGCGACAACATTGTCGCCGAGTTCAAGCAGATTCTCGACAACTATGTGGTGAGCCACTACGGGAAGAAAGCCGAGCAGCTGGTCGGAGCGTAAATGGACTGGTAAAGCGCGCCCGAGCGTCGTTACCATGGTTCTTCCCCGGAAAGAAGGCTCCCGTCATGCGTCGTCTGCTGGCGTGCCTTGCATTAGCTGTCTCGCTGCCTCCTATTGCCGCCAAGCCAAGACCTTGCGTGACCACCGACGAAGCCGCGAGAATGCTCAACAAAGACATTTGCATTTCGGCGCATGTCTATGAAGTGGTGGAACTTGCCGATGGCACGCGGTTTCTGGACGTGTGCTCGCCCGACACCCCCGACGCCAAGTGCCGGTTCACGATCGTGAGCCTGTGGGAGGATCGCGATACGGCAGGCGACCTGAAGAAGTACCGCGACACGAACGTGCAAATGCGGGGTATTGTGCAGCCGATGCACGGTCGCGCGGGAATGATGCTGAGCCATGCGCGGCAGTTTTATGGAGGGCCGCCGAAGTTCAGGCCCAACCCGCTGCTGGCGCGTGGCTTCAATGCCGAACAGGAGCGGCCGCCGATTTACGATCCCAACCTGCGCTCGCAACATGGGCGAAGAGCGTTTATGAACACGCGGGATCAGGAGCCGATGAAGGCGAAATAGCAAGTCAGCAAGTTAGCGAGTTAGCGGGCCGGCCAGTTAGCGAGTTAGCTCGCCGGCCTGCGGGTCCAGCTGCGGCGCAAACCTTGCTCCGGAAAACAGGATCGCGGCTGAGATGGCCAGCGTGACCAGGGTTGCGCCCAGGCCGATGCTGAGGCTGGAGCGGTCAGAGATGACGCCGATGATCTGTGGGGAAAAGGCATCGCCAAAACAGTGAATGCAGAAGAGATTGAAGGAGATGGCGGTGGCGCGGACGGGCGCGGAGACGGAGTTGACCAGCGCGGTATTGAGCGGGCCAGTATTGAGGAAGAGGAAGAACTCGGCGGCAAACAGCGCGGGCACGGCCCAGGAGTGCGGTCCGAAAAAAACCAGTGCGCCGCAGGGCAAGGTGAGAGCAACGCTCCACGCGGAAACAAGATAAAGAGCGCGATGGTTGGTGCGCAGCCACATCTGAGCCAGCCAGCCACCGGTCAGCGTTCCGGCGATGCCGTCGACCACCGTGATGGCGCCAACCGTCAAACTGGCCCTCGCCATGGACAGGCCGGCGGAGCGGCGGAGAAACTCCGGCATCCACCAGGAGATGCCGCCCATGGTGAAGGTCAACATGGCAAGGCCGAAGGTCGCGGTCAGGAATGCGGGATTGCGAAAGAGCCCGAGCACGGTGTTGCGGTCGAGCGATGGCGCCAGGTGGTCAGAGGCGCCACGCTGGGGCTCGCGGCCTAAGCCTGCGTAGAGCGCGGCAGCCAGTAGGCCAGGCAGGGCGCAGACCAGGAATGGGGCGCGCCAGCCCCACCGCGAGCCGATCTCGCCCCCGGCGAGATAGCCCAGGGCTGCACCCACCGGAATAGCCACGTAAAAAATAGAGAGGATGCGGTTGCGATCGCGCTCCGGATAAAAGTCTGCGAGCACCGCCGGCCCAAAGACGCAGAAGGTGGCCTCGCCGATGCCCACCAGCGCCTGCCGCGCGTAAAGAGTGGCATAGCTATGCACCCAGAGGGCGGCCAGCGTGGCCAAACTCCAGAGTGTTGCTCCGGTGACGATGAGGGGCTTGCGGCGGAAGCGGTCACCCAGCCAGCCCGTCAATGGAGCAGCCAGCATATAGGTAACAAAAAACGCAGTGCCGAGCGCGCCCATCTGCTGGTCAGTGGCGTGAAACTCGTGCTGGATGGGCCGCATTTCGCCGGAGAGGATGTAGCGGTCGATGTAGTTGAGCAGATTCAGCGCGATGAGCAGCAGAACCGTGCTCGTCGCAGGCTTCAGCAGAGAGCGGGAAGATCGGATCGAGGTGGGCAAGCGCCTTCCGTCGCGTTTCGGCATTCAGCGGTTACCCTCATTATGACACCGGCCATGACTTGAAGCCGATTTTGGTACTGGATCACTCTGGACCCAGTGGCCGGATTTTCTGCGGGATTGCGCTCTCGCGTTTCAGGCAACGGACGGAGCAGGCGCAGGAACCGGCCGCCGGGCCATGCGGCCTTTCAACTTCAGGCATGGGCCCTCGATCAACGTCCAGCTCACATAGGCACACATGCCTGCGAGCAGCGCGGAAACTGCAAATAGAAGCCAAGGCGAAATGTAACGGTCATGCCAGATTAAAAAGCTCTGGATGGGCCAGGCATAGAGGTACACGCCGTAAGAAAGATCGATCTTGCTGCCGATGCGGCTCAGCCGCCTTGATTTGACCTCGAAGGCAAACCAGAACAGGATGTATCCACCCAAGATGGCGCACGCAGGTTCCGCCAGCCGCGAGGAGAACATGAGAGGGACAAGCGCGGCCGCTGCAATGGCAGCCCATCTGCCTCGATAGACGATCTTGTCGCGATACAGGTAGAAGATTGCCCCTACCAGGAAAACAAAAATGAAGCGGACAGAAAACTTGCCCGGTCCGAACGCCAGCACCTGTCCCGGCATCCACCTGGCGCCCCACTGGAAGACATCGCCCAGCAGGAAAACAAAAGCCAGAGGGAAAAAGATGCTTCGCAATCGCAGTGCGCCTAATTCCGCCAGGACGATGACCAGCAGATAGCACCCGAACTCGTGCCCAACCGTCCACATGGACCCGTTGACGAAGCTGCTGGGATTTCCCCGGAAGGCCCCATCCAGGGTTGGCGTGCGCAGCAGAAGAGCCTGGCCGACGTCGAAAATCCCCTGGATGGGCCTGATGCCCGCGCCCCCGCACATTCTTCCTATGCAGAGGGAGACCGCAAAGGCCACAAGATATCCCGGATAAATGCGCAAGATCCTCTTGATCAGGTATTCGAGCGACGATTTCGAGTTTGCCATGCTTTGCAGAATCAAGTAGCCGCTGATGAGGAAGAAACCGTCTACGGCAACTTCGCCCAGCGACATGGTCCCAAAGACGCGAACCAGCAGTTCTCTCGAATTACCGCCGTCAACAAGCGCCGGAGAATGCGACAGAATCACCAGGGTGGCGAACGCCAGCCGCAAAAACCCAAAGTTGTTCTCCCGCCGCTTATCGGATGCCGGGATGGACACTTCGTTTAGCATCGTCGTTCGAGGAAATCTCCAGCGTGGGACCGCTCGGAGAAAATCAGAGAAACCGCGATCGGCCGGAGTGAGAACGTCCCTCAGGGGCCAAAGCCCGGTGTTTATCGGCCTTCTGCGGCACGGCTGAAGCCGAGCCCTTTCAAAACATCATTGATGCAACCAGTTCTACTCCCTCAGTCCCTGGTCCCTGGTCCCTGGTCCCTGAAGCCCGCTGTTTATCGGCCTTCTGGGGCGAGGCTGAAAAGGCTGCGGAAAAACTCCCGCATCAGGCAGTAGTGCTAAGGAGGGTGCCGCAGGGGCTAAAGCCCTCGTTCGTTTGCAGCCTTTATTGGCCCGGCTAAAGCCGTGCCCTTGTTACAAAACTCATCGCACAGGGTTGTTCCGCAGCCTGTGAAGCCGTGCCCTTTCAAAACACCATTGATGCAACCAGTCTCTAGGGTATCGGCTTCGATCTCCACCTGGTTTTTCCGGAAACGGGAAGTTCAGGGTATCACCCCGTTTCAAAGAAATGAACTGAATTAAGCCGACGGCCGCGGCCAGCGAGCTTCCACGGTGGTGCCGATGCCGCCGCGCGGACGGAAAACGCACTTTACCACCACCCATATGGGGTCGGCGGCCTTCACTACATCCTCCAACACCTGGTTGACGATATTCTCCTGGAAGATTCCGAGATTGCGGTAGCAGAAGAGATATTCCTTCAGCGACTTCAGCTCGAGGCAGCGGTCGCGGGGCATGTAGCGGATGCTAAGCACCCCAAAATCGGGCAAGCCGGTCTTGGGGCAAACGGAGGTCAGTTCCGGATCGTCGATCTCAATTTCATAGCCGGGAAACTGGTTCTCCCAGGTTTCGATGGCCGGAAAAGCGAAATCGAGACCGGCTTTTGCGTGCTGGTCGGTGTAGCGGGCTGTCATAGATCCATTTTAAGGAAGATTTTGGCGGAGCCAAGAACCGGGATGCGCGGCAGAGTTTTGGCGCCTGCAGTTGAGGTTCTGTGTGCACATTCGATTCCTGCGACGCGGGGCAAGTTTCTGAGTCTTATATACTGACTCTGGTTACGAGAATGGCAGAGGCAAGAAGGCAATCGAGCCGGCGGTGGCTCTGGATCGGCGCGGTGGTGGTGGTTTTGGCTGTATTTCTGATGGCGCGTTCGGCGCTACGGGAACGCCTCACGGTGCGGGCAGCACAAGTAGGGCGCGAGCAGATCGTGAACACGGTCAGCACCAACGGCCGTGTGGAACCGGAGCAGACTTACCAGTACTACAGCCCCCTGGCTACTACGGTGAGGTCTGTGGATGCGCAGGCCGGCGACGTAGTGGCGCGCGGCAAGCTGCTGATTGTGCTGGACGACGTGGAAGCGCGCGCGCGTGTGGCGGCTGCGGAGAGCGGCGTCACAGCGGCGCAGTCCCAGCTTGAGGCGGTAACCCACAACGGAACCCAGGCGGAACGACAGGCTTCAGCGGCGGAGATTGCCCAGGACCGGCTGACTCTCGACCAGGCGCAGCATAACGTGGATGCCCTGGAGAGGCTGGAATCGACCGGCGCGGCTGCTGCGGACGAAGTGACTGCGGCAAAGCAGCGTCTGGCGAGCGCCGAGGCAGCGATCAGCGCGGCCCAGGAAACCTCCACCAGCCGTTATGCGCCAGATGAAGTTGCGCGCGCCCGGGCGGCGCTCGCCGACGCCAAAGCTGGTCTGGCTGCCGCGCAGCAGGTAGAGGCCGAGACCCGCTACGTGGCGCCGATCAAGGGAACGGTCTACAGCCTGGAAGCCGAGAAATCGGACTTTGTAGAGCAAGGCAAACTGCTGCTGGAGATGGCCGACCTGAACCACGAACGCGTACGCGCCTATTTCGATGAGCCCGACCTGGGCCGGATAGCGCTGGGCCAGGCCGTGGTCATCCGCTGGGATGCAGAACCCGGCGAAGAGTGGCATGGACAAATTGAGCGGCTTCCGGCTTCGGTTGTGACTTACACCACACGGAATGTGGGCGAGGTGCTGATTTCCATCGACAAGGCGAAGGACGGTCTGCTGCCGGATACGAATGTGACGGTGCAGGTAACGACTTCCAGCGAGCCCAATGCGCTGAGTATGCCACGCGAGGCGCTGCACTCTGAAAACGGCCAATATTACGTTTACAAGATTGTGGGCAACGAACTGAAGCGCACCAAGGTGACGATCGGCGTACCCAATCTGACGCAGGTGCCCATCCTCTCCGGCCTGGATGACGGCGATTCCGTGGCGATGGGCACAATTAACGGCGAACCCCTGCAGGAGGGGATCCCGATCAAGATCCAGCGGCAATGATTGCCCAGAAACAGATTTGGAGTGAAGATTCAGCGGTGAATAAGGTTGTCGTGATCGTGCTCGCGCTGGCGAGTATTTTTCTTACAGGCGGATTGACGCCGTTGCATGCCATGCCCGCGGGTTCGGGAGACGCTGCCACCGGCACGCTGGCCTTTGCTAACGCGGCTCTGCAGTCGGGCGAGGCGGACAAAGCCCTGTCGTTGTTGCAGGATTTGCCGAACGGGGGCGTTGACAATGCACAGGCGCTGAACCTGGGCTGCCGGGTGCAATTCGCGCTGGCGGATTGGGATGCGGCCATCAACGATTGCCAGCAGGCCATCCGTCTTAATCCGCAGAGTTCCGACACTCACATGTGGCTGGGTCGCGCGCTGGGGGAAAAAGCCAATAAAGCTTCGTTCCTGAGCGCGTATTCGCTGGGCAAAAAGGTCCTGGCCGAGTTCCAGTTGGCGGCCCAGCTCGATCCGCGCAACGGCGAGGCGCTCTCGGATCTAGGGGAGTTTTACCTGGAAGCGCCGGGAGTGGTGGGCGGAGGCCTGGAGAAGGCTGAGAGCGTGGCCGAAGAGCTTGATCGCGTGAGTCCGGCGCGCGCAGACGATCTGCGCGCGGGCATTGCCGGCCAGCGCGGCAACTACGGCGAGGCCGAAGCGCTGCTGAAGAAGGCGCTGGGCGACAGCGCCCATCCTGCGCACCAATGGGCTACGCTGGCGCGCTTCTACGCGGCCCACCAGCGCTGGACGGAGATGGACGATGCCATTGGCAACTGCGAGGCGGCAGCAGCGCGCGATCCGCGGGCAGCGGTCGCGCTGTACGACGCGGCCGGAGTGCTCATCAAGGAGAAGCGCGAGCCGGAGCTGGCGGCCAAGCTGCTTCAGGAGTATGTAGCCAGTCCCGACAAAACAGAGGAAGCTCCAGCTTTTATTGCCTACGCACGGTTGGCCAAGCTGCGGCAGAGGCTGGGCGATGAGGCCAACGCACAGGTGGCTCTGGCAGCAGCATCGGAGCTGGCGCGCGAGTACCGGCCGTTGCAGGACCTCAGACGGTGAAAGAGAATCGGCATTTGAAAGTCTGGTCGTCATTCCGCATCGCCTGCCCTGCCCTGCTTGCGGGCGCGGTGCTGTTGCTGGGGGCAGCCGCGGTTCCGGCCCAAGTTTCGCTGCGCACCATTGTGGAAATGGCACAGCAAAACAGCACCACGGTACGGCTGGCCCAGGCGGACATCAAGAAAGCCGCTGCTACATTGTCGGAGAGCCGCGATGTATTCGTCCCCAACATTAACTTTGGCTCTGGCCTGCCGGTATTTCCTGAAGTAGGATTTACGGGCAACCTGCCGACCATCTGGGACGGCGCCGTGCAGTCGGTAGCCTTTGGGATGGGCGAGATCCGCTATGCTCAGGCCGCGCGGATGGGGTTGCGCGCCGCCCAGCTCAGCCTGCACGATAGCGAGGAGCAGGTCGCACTGGATGCATCGGATGCCTATATCGAGCTGGACGCGGTGAATCGCGAGTTGGAAGCAGCACGACAGCAGGAAGACGATGCCACGCGCCTGGTAGCCATTGAGCAACAGCGTGCGGAAGCCGGCGTGGACCCGCTGATCCAGTTGTTGCAGGCGCAATTGGCGGCCGCGCAGATCAAACTGAACCGGTTGCATCTCGAGACCCGCGCTGCGACCCTGACCAAGCAGATTTCAGTACTCACGGGGCTGCCGGTTGCGTCGGTAATTCCCGACCACTCCAGCATTCCTGAGATTCCTGCCATCACCGGCGACACAACGCCGCGCCGCAGCGCCGCACTCGACTCAGCGGAGATGCTGGCGCGGTCAAAAGCGCAGATCGCCAAGGGAGATAGAGAGCGCACCTGGACGCCGACCATGGGCTTTGGGATACTTTATAACCGCAACACAACGGTGTTGAACAGTATCAATGAGTATTACCAGCGCCCCCTTCCCACCAACAACTTCAGTTCGGGGGTTTCCATCCAGCTTCCGATTTTCAATGCCGAGCTGCGCGCGCAGGCGCGTGCATCCGCCGCCGATGCGCTGCGCGCCAAGGTGGAAGCGGAGCAAGCCGAACGCCAGAACGAGATCCAGATTGTGGAACTTGACAGCAGCCTGCGCGAGCTGGACACGCAGGCGCAGATCGCCAGCCTGAAGCAGCAGATCGCCAATGAACAATTGAAGGCGGTGACCGCGCAACTGGAGATGGGCAACGGAGCGGAGAACGCTCCCGGCGGGCCGGCGCAGCTCACGCCCCAGGCCGAGCAGCAGGCACGCATCGACGAACGCCAGAAGTACGAAGACGCGGTGGAAGCGGCGCTGGATTTGAGCAAGACGCGGCTCAGCCTGTTGCGCGCCCTGGGCCACATGCAGGACTGGCTCAACGAGTTGCAATCCAAGTAATTGCGCCGCCCCGCAATCCCTGATAATCTGACAATGGTTCCGCGGAATCTTCTCTGGATTTCAGCAGGAACATCTGGTGTGCGCCCGTAGCTCAGCTGGATAGAGCGACTGACTACGAATCAGTAGGTCGGGAGTTCGAATCTCTCCGGGCGCACCATTAAAGCCCCAATTCAACAATCGTTTGCGGCCTTTGAGCCACTTTCGCTTTTTGCGGGCAATTCTGCCATGTGCCCAATTTTGTGCCCACCTGAGAGATTTCCGAATGCTCTCTCGATAGCGTCGGCCTGCGGGTGGCAGTACCGCTGAGTGATGGTGATGGAACTGTATCCTGCGATCCGCGCAGAGTGAACGCATCGCATCCACTCTCGGCAAGCATCGTCAGTGCGGAGTGGCGCAGGCTGTAAGGCTCAAAGCCCTTCCAGCCTGCCTGTATTGCGCCGCCGTGAGCCTCAAGGCACGTCGGGTCAGGTAGGCTGCGTTCACCTTAGGTTCCTCCTATCGCCGCAACCGGCTTATCTGAACAGTGGTATCCTGTCGGTGGTTTCCCGAAATGTAATTCTGGATGTCCGCTCTCGATGCGGACACTTGGCAATCGGTCGTGCTTTGGCCCGCTGTTTATCCGTGGATGAACAAGCAGCGCCCTGATATTCAGCACCTCCTCCCCCAGGAGTAAACAGGCCATGCCATCCATTTTCCCGGCAATCCGATGTAGGCAGCGCGCCGTTTGCTCCTCTTGTGCTTCGAAGCGCACCTGGGGCCGTGCCCGGCTGGCGGCATCGTGCCTTGCACTCGCCACGATGATATGCGGAAGTTTGCGTGTGGCCGTCGCGCAGACGAGTCCTGCCGCCATAACAACCCTTACGATGACCTCAGGCGGCAGCGCCGTCACCACCGTCGCCTCGGGAAGTGTGGTAACGCTGACCGCAGAGGTGCAGGCAGGTACCAGAGCGATCACACTTGGGCAGGTAGACTTCTGCGACGCTGCGGCGACGTACTGCACGGACATCCATCTGCTGGGCACAGCTCAACTGACAAAGGCCGGGACAGCCACATTCAAGTTCAGGCCGGGGGTCGGAAGCCACAGCTACAAAGCCGTCTTTACAGGGACAACCAGCTATGCAGCCAGCACCTCCGGCAACATGGCGTTGGCTGTGACTGGACTTTATCCGACGGTGACCACGATTGCACAGAGCACGCTGTGGCGATCCGGCTCGAACAACGATTTGCACATGCGCGCGCCGCGAGATGGGCAATGCAAGCAGAGCAAGCAGAAGGGCGCTGGCATGAAAGCGATCCATCGGGACAGACGGACAGCATCGCTCGCAGGTTATGTGTCGCGCGTAGCAAGCGGCGCTTTCAGAGCCGGTTCTAGGTCCGCCGCAGGGGCATATTAAACCTGCGGCCAGCAGCAACCGTAGCGCCGGCTGCTGCTCGAATCCGACAACGCTCCCTCAACTCATGCGCACCACAATGCTGGCCGGGGCCAGGCCGTCTGCCTGCGCGCGAACCGTGGCAGTGCCGACAGCGCCCTTGGGTCTCACAATGGCCACGCAGCGGCCGTGGTAGGTTCTGGGACGCGCTCCGCGAAAGCTCTCGACGTCTTTCGGATTTGCCGATCCCGCCGCAGCGAGTTCTGCTGCGCCGCTTACGCTGAGACTCACCGGGACCACGGCGTCCGGCACCAGTTGGCCGGCTTCGTCGCACACCTCAACGGTCACGTAGGAGAGATCGTTTCGGTCATTACGGATGGCAGCACGATCTGCCGTGAGCCGCAGTTTTGCGGGTTTGCCCGCGGTCTTGAAGGAGAGCTCCGCGATCTGCTGCCCGCCCGCCATGGCGACCGCCTTCAACTCGCCCGGGGCATAGGGCACCTCAAACTCGGCTGTCAACTCTGTCTCGGGCGACACGGGCTTGACGCCGATTTCCTTGCCGTTCAGCAGCAGGCGAACCTGATCGCCCGTGGAGAAGACGCGGACTCTTACGGTTTTGCCCTCATCGCCGGGCCACGTCCAACTACGCAACTCGTCTGACCAGCCCCATGTGCTGAGGACTTCCGTTCGACCCTCCGGCACAGGGCGCCTAACCGTCATTTCAAGTTTGCTGAGCCCCCAAAATACGGAGCGATAGTACCACTGCGGTTTAGTGTGGCCAACCAGATCGATGTCGCCGCAATACGCGTTGAACCACGGAAAGCTGAGGCGTTGACCGAGGCCGGTCATCATGGCAGCGCCCATGGCGTCGCCGGCAAATGTGGCCCATGGCGCGGGTTGAGCCTGTGCCGAGTCTGCGCCCGTACTTTTTGGAGGCTGCGGAGCACCCTCTGGCGTTGGCGCCGCCGCATTGGCCCCAGGACCGCCCGCTTTACCAGGGCCTCCGCTCGGCGGCCCACCAAATCGAAATGTCGGCGTGTCCAGTTGAGCATTTCCGATCGCGGATTCGCCCATGTAGTCGATAGCCGTCCACACGAAATCTCCGATAACGTAAGAGTTCTTTTCCACCTCCCGCCAAGTGAGGTAGGAGTGCCGCGGAATGGACTCGGTTCCGACCATCACGCGCTGCGGATGCAGGGCATGCTCCGGTTCCCAGGCATCGAACAGGTAGTTGTACCCTGCTACCTCGAGATGCGTGAAGGCAGGTTCGATTAGAGGTCCGGCGCGGCCGTTGACGGCAGCCGTGACGAGACGCGTCGAATCGAGCGCCTTGATTTGCGCGATGAGCATCCTGGACAACTCCACGCCGCTGGGCTCCGCCCGCTCCGGGATCTCGTTGCCGATGCTCCAAAGGACGACACTGGGATGATTGCGGTCGCGCAGCACCATGGAACTGAGGTCGCGCTTCCACCAATCATCGAAGTAGAGGTGATAGTCCTGCGGATTCTTTTCGCGTTCCCAACAATCGAAGGCCTCATCCAGCACCATCACACCCAGACGGTCACATGCGTCGAGAAACGCGCTCGATGGCGGGTTATGGCTGGTGCGAATGGCATTGAAGCCGTGTGCCTTCATCAGTTCAATGCGGCGCTCTTCCGCGCGGTCGATGGCGCAGGAACCGAGCAGGCCGTTGTCGTGGTGCATGCAGCCGCCCTTCAACTTGACGCTCTCACCGTTGATGCGCAGGCCGTGTTCGGCATCGATCTCCACGGTGCGAATTCCGAATGAGGTTGACGCCGTGTCGGCGGCATGGCCGCCCACCAGCAGCGTGACCTCGGCGCGATAGAGGTGGGGCGTAGCCGGGGACCAAAGTTGCGGCGCGGCTACAGGGACCACTTGCTCCATATTGGCGCTGGCTCCCGCAGCCACTGTCTGCAGAACTTCGCGTGTGCCGGCGATGGCATTGTTCGGATTGAGCAGGCGAATGCGGACGGTGACGTCCTGGGCCCCCTGCCCGCGGTTTTCGATCTGCAGAGCCACTTTCACCGAGGCGCTCTCCTGCGACACTTCGGGAGTGGTAACGAAGAGTCCCCACAGCGGGACGCACACACTTCCGGTGGTGTTCAGCCAGACGTGGCGATAGATGCCGGAGCCGGAATACCAGCGGCTGTTGCGGCCGTCATTGCGGACGCGCACGGCCAGGACATTCTCACCATCGCGGCGCAAATGGGGCGTCAGGTCATAGGCAAAGGCGGTGTAGCCGTAGGGGTGGTTGCCCAGCAGTTTGCCGTTGAGCCAGACATCGCTGTTCATGTAGACCCCGTCGAAGACGACTTCCATCTGGCCATCGGTTGGGATAGCGGCAGCCGGGAATCGCTTGCGGTACCAGCCCGTGCCGCCGACGAACCAGCCCGTGGCCTGTTCACCTTCGCTGAGTTCGGTGTCGAATGGCCCCACGCGCGTTGGAGTCACGGACATTCCCCACTCCGTGCCCTCGCCGTTCGCGTCCGAGGCGCGCGGCGGCAACGCTTCGACGCTGAAATCGTGCGGCAAGTCCAGCGTGCGCCAGGAGGCATCGTCGAAGCCGGGAAGCTCCGCTCCAGGAGCGTCGCCGCGAAGGAAGCGCCAACCCGAATCAAACGGCTGATTGCGCTTGCCAGCCGTAATACTCGCGGGTAGTGGGACTGGAGCCGCGCCGACTACCTGCGTAATCAGAGGTGTCGCCGCCAATGTCGCGATAGCCTTGATGACGTCTCTTCGAGCCCAGCCCGCACTTCCGCCCAGGCTGTCCATCCACTCTTTCCTTTCCATGCGTACGACTCCTTTGATCATGAAAGCCGGCAAGACGTCCTAGCCGTGCCGTGTTGACGGCCGCGAGCGATGGTTCCGATGGAGTGCGCGCCATGCGGAACCTGCTGCGGAAACTCCAGAAGTGCGATGCAATCCGAGCGCGTCCTCGGTACCAGTTCTAGGGCTGCTTGTCGAAGATCAAACGTTGCTCGGTGTCTCCAAAGCCCGAATGGCCTTCCACTAACTCGATCAACTGCGAGCCGTACGCGGAGAGAAAGTAGCGCCGATGCGTGATGGAAGCACCTCTGGGGCTTTGGCTGGTTTCGGTCACAACCAGTGTCCCTCCCTGCCACTCCGCGGAAACGTTCATCGGCATCGCGCGCATGCCGGGGAAAGGGCTCGTCCCGGGGGTTTCGTGTTCCTCGCCATCGGCGATCAGATTGATAGTGGTCTTGGAATCGGGCATGGGAATGTTCATCATGCTGACATGCACGGCAATGTCCGTCTGCTGGATGCTGCTTCCCTGCTGCGCAAGGATCATGGTCAACTCATAGTCCTTGGCTGGATGGTCGCCGGCCATAAAGCTCTTCGCCAGGTCCAGCTTCCAGGTTCCGTTGAAGTTCGGCATTTGTGCCGCGGCAGGGATCGTCATTGCTGCTGCCAGCGCCATCAGGGCCAGCACATTCGATGTCCATATTCTTCTCATTGTCATGACTCCTCATCGCCTACTTAGGGAACTCAAGCAGGGCCACTCCATTGGGCGGCAAAGTAAGGGTGAACTGCGATGGTTCGCCCGCCGCGAGAGCAACTGTCTCCGGCTGGGGCAGCTCGGCGGAGTCGCGCAGGCTCTTGAGCTGATCCTGAGTTGGATATTGGGGGCTGCCCATGGCCTTCCACGCTGGAATCGCGGACCCCATGGAACCGCCTATACGGCTGACCTGCGCCTGGGTACGTCCTGCCAATCCGGCCAGGCGCAGGGTCAGTGTCAGATCCGCCCCTTGGGAATGGCTCGATCCGCCCCCTGCGGCTAGCGGGTTGCCGTTTGCAACTGAGTTCGACCCCCTCGCCGGAATCAGGTTCCAGACCAGCACCGCCGACGAGCCATCCGCGCGCCGTGTCGCCAGTACCGGGCCCTCGCCGGACTGCAACTGCGTGTCGCCCAGCTTATGCAGGAATACGAAGGCATGAAGCGAAGGCCGTGCGATGCCCCACTGGTCCATGAGGCCGAAGGTTTGGTTGAAAATGCCACTGGGCACACCGCCTTCTTCAAACACGTTGCTGAAGGTCCAGTAGGACATGGCCTGGGTAAGCCCCATGCACTTCCTGATGGTGTCGGCGATGAATGCCGGATTCTGCGAACTCCACTCTGTAATCCAAAGAGGAAGACGGGGCATTGCGGAGGATTCAACCTGATTCTTCACATGCTCCACGCCACGCGGTATGACCTGCTCGAAAGTGTAGAGATGGTCCTGCCCGAAGATGTGCTTTTGGGGATCGGTGGGATACACATGGGTGCTGACAAAGTCCAGCGGCACGTCCTTGCTTACGCAATACTGGATAAGGTCTGGAATCCAATCCAATTGTGCAGTAGCGGGCCCCCCAACCTGCAACCGCTTATCCACCGCCTTGATGGCCAGCGCCGATTGCCGGTAGAGCTCGAAATACTGGTCCTGGGTTCCCGCCCAGAAAATAATGTTGGGCTCGTTCCATACTTCGAATTTCCAACCGCTCACCTCTGCGATTCCATAGCGCTTTACGCAATGCTCGGTGAAAGCCTGCACCATGTCGTGCCAATCCTGCCAGTTCTTCGGCGGCGACGTGTTTCCCTTGTAGGCAAATACTCGATTGGCGCTGCTGGCAAAAGCTTCGGGCATGAAGCTCAGTTCCACGAAAGGCCGCACGCCGCGATCCAGCATGAAGTCGTAGATCTGATCGACGTAGAGGAAATTGAATCTTCCCGCCCCGGCCGCGGCGATGCCCATCTCGTCGTCGAAAAGCCCATGGCAGCGCACGGACTGCATTCCCGTATCGCGCTGTGCGCGCACCAGATCTTGCCGCCACTGGTCGCGCAAGCCAACTGCGGTACGGTCGGAACCGAATGCCTTCTCCCAGTAATGCGGTAATGGGCCCGCGGCCTTTTGCAGATCGATGGTTACAGCTTGCGATCCCTTGTCAGATCCGCCTGCCTGTGCCATCAGGCTGGGCGCTGCTACTCCTGCCGCAGCCAACCCAACGCCTGCCAGAAAATCTCTTCTGTTCAACACACTGTTCCCCCCTTACGTCGGTTATTGAATGCCCCTAACAAACAACGTTAGCGCGCCTCATCGACGGCTTGCGTTCGCAGTTATTACGGACCTGACGCATGGTGCCTCCGGGTAAATTGGTGGAGGCATCATCGCTTCTACGATGCGAATATGGTCCTTAGACTTTCTTTCTCTTGACCGGAACTTTTTTCAGAGCGGCTTTGGTGGGCACATCAAAGAGCTGCTCGAATGTCGCCCAATGTTACCACCAGCGTCATCGGCTCACTGGGGCCCGGGTCGAAGCCAGGCGCAAGATACAAACTCTTGGCCTGCTATCCGACAACATACCTGAAAACTTGTTCAGTTTTCGTGGGCGACTAGAATCCTGGCAGATTATGAGGGTAGATTTACGGGCTGTATATCGTCGGGCAAGAAGACCGGTTTAAGTTCGTTGAGCGAACTACGAATCCTGCTCGACGCTGTGAAATCCCAGAAAGAAGTGTTTCGTTGGCGGAGTCCAAGCACGCTGGTGATCCATCCCTGCGTCCATCCTGTCTCGATTGACCAGACTCCCCAACCCGCATCCGAATTACTACCCCAGTAGTCCCACAGCCTGGTGTCAAATGCGCGATACCATGCACCATCGAATTCAGGATGCTCCACCGAGCGAATCTGGATTCGGCACAACAGGTCTGCCAATTTGTTCTCCGCCTCGTAATAGTGACTATCTTTGGTCGCGGCCGCTGCTTCGTGCAGCCCAAGAAAGGCGAAATTACAGGTATAGAGGAGATCGGATATGGAATCCCCGTTGCTTTGAATCAAGGGAGCCTCGGCGGTTCCATATTTTTCATTGGACTGCGGCGGCGGAAACATGCCTTGCCCTATCTTGCCAATTTCTTCCAGGATCGCGCCGGAATCTTCCTGCCATTTGAGCAGTTCACGGACCATCCTCTGCAGCCATTGCCGGTGTTCGGAATTGTCTTCAACGCGCACCAGCCAGGCCAGGGGGAGAAGCATTCGTGCGCGCTCCTGCTGCATTCCGTTGGTCCAGCGCCACTGGTCGGGGTAGGCATTCATGGTTAGCCGGATCGCTGTTTTGGCTCGCGTTAGAAAGGGCTCATATCTGGTTTTGTCGTAAGCCCACAAATAAATTGCCCAGAGATATGCCTGAAAGTGAGGAGAATAGTCGGCTATGTCCAGCGTAAAGTAGTAACGCCAGCCATTCCTTTCAAGATCATCCTCATCGATACGTTCGCTTCTTAGGCCCGATGGCCCGGCAGTGCGGAAGTTGGCCAGGATGCAGCGCGCCACCCCCTCGTCCCAGGCACTGGAACCGAGAGCGGCCGACGCCCCTATGGTTCCGAGCAGGCTGCGGGCATTGTCATCTCCGTAGTACACCCCCTTGGCTTCGGTATACCAGTTCAAAAGTCCAAAAGCAGGACTCTGAGGATCAGCGCGAGAAGCTCCGGCAAGAGTCGAGAGATGGTAAATGAAGTCGTTCAGATTGGATGCAATTTGCCGGCTGCTTCGGTCCCCTGCCAGGGCCAGAGCAAAAGATGACTCGCCGATGCAGTCGGCCCTCAGCATCCATCGCGCGGGTTGAGAGCCGCCGCGGTCAATCGAGGAGCTGAATCCTTCAAGCAAGCCCAGACGGCCATCTCCGCTTGGCCAGTTTTGCCGGACTTGCGACGACACGCTGTCTTCGCCGGTGATGGCCTTTTTGATTTCGGAACCCCAATCAGCGGCAACCAACAGTTTCGACTTGGCATACCATTCGACGCCGCGGCGGAACGCCTGCTGTTCGGCGCGCGGCGAAAGTTGGACATGGCGACCGAAAGCGGGTCGAACCGCGGCACGGCCGCCAATGGATGCAACACCCAATACATCGGCCCCCGGACTACACCAGCGAAGAATCCGGTTCCATATCACTGCCCACGCTTCCGCCGGACTGTAACGAGCCGTATGAAACTGACTGAGCTTGGTTGCGGCGACCAGAAGAACACCTGGTATGTGCTCGAAGAGGATGGGGGAAACATCATGATCTGGAAGGCCGTAGACTGCCGTTTCGCAACCCGCGACCTGAGCCAGTACAATCTCTGGCTGATGCGCCGCCGCCTGCACATAATGGCAGTCGCTGAGGGAGACAATCCGCATGGGGGCAAGCTGGGGAGCAAACCGGCTGCTTGCGATAACCCCGCGTTGCAGATGCGCTGCACGGGGCAAACCGACTCGAGAACCTGGCAGCCAGGCTGGATATTCGACGTAGAGACGTAATTGCCTGGCGCGCGCCTGCTCGACGAGCGCAGCATCGAAAACAGTGGTCTTTTCGGGATATTGGTCTGCCAGTATCAATACACCTGCGCCCGTTGGAGCAGTGTGGATGGCAGCATCAGCGTTGTGAAAGCGCTGTGCCGCTGCGCCCAGTAACTGAAATAAGTCGTTTTCAGGCGCACATGCGAAGACAAGCCTGGAGGCCCGCTCTGCTGCGCGCGATCCCATTCCAGCCGCAAGGCAAGCGGCCATCGCCAGGAACTCACGGCGGCTGGTTGGAGCTGGATCCATAGCCTCCCTTTCCAGCAGAATCCACTTCGAAGATACGCCGCTTTCACCCTCGTCGAGAGAATATTCAATCGTTACCTTTGAGCCCCTGCATGAGATAGGCAGTTCGACAAATGGATTCGACCTGCCTCAGAACATCCCTCAGGGGCTAAAGCCCTCGTTCGTTTTGCGAACTTTGGTGGCCCGGCTGAAGCCGTGCCCTTGTTACAAGACTGAAGCGCGCTGTTGATCGGCCTTCTGCGGCACGGCTGAAGAGGCTGCGGAAAAACTCCCCGCATCAGGCAATGGTGCGATGGAGGGTGCAGCAGGGGCTGAAGCCCTCGTTCGTTTTGCGGACTTTAGTGGCCCGGCTGAAGCCGTGCCCTTGTTACAAAACTCATCGCATTGGATGTGGGTGAACGGTTACAAAAGCATCCCCTCAGCGGCTAAAGCCGATCAATTTTGCTGGCTTGATCGGCACGACTGAAGTCGTGCCCTTTCAAAACCGCTTCTGTTGGCCCTTGCCCTTTCAAAACCGATGGTGCGCAGAGTTTTTCCGCAGCCGATGAAGCCGTGCCCTTGTTACAAAACTCATCGCACAGTTTTTTCCGCAGCCCCTGGAAGCCGTGCGCTTTCAAAACACCATTGATGCAACCAGTTCTACCGAAAAGCGGCCCTTAACTCTTGGCCACAGCCGTGAGCACGGGAGGCCCGTCAATCGACTGCGCGGTTGGATCGTGCTCTATGGCTGCCAGGACTTTTTCCACGACTTTTCGATCGATCTCCGCGGCGCGGTTCATCTCCACCGGATACAGCACTGAAAACTGCAGGCCGTCGGCGAGACGCAGGCGCGTTTCCACCTGGGGTGCAGGCACGGCGGCTTCCATCCACGCCTCGCTCTGCGCGTGCTGGCGGTCGATCCGCTCCTTGTAGTCCGCGTATACCGCCTCGACCGCCTCGCGGATGGTTTTGAGGGTCGGCTCATAGTCGCCGCCCGGCTTGAGCTTGATGGTCATCTCGTGCCAGGCATAGTTAGTGCCGGGAATCTGCTTATAAAGGGGTGTGCCGGTCTGGAACAGCACGGAATTGGCAAAGACCGCAACCCGGCCGGTGGGATGCAGGTCTGTCCCGGTCCCGGCGAGTTCCAGCATGTAGAAGCGGGCCAAGCCAACTTCGATCACGTCTCCCGTGACGTTGGCCACTGTGATGCGGTCGCCCACCTTCACACCGTATCGGCCCACAATAAAGAAATACGCCGCAACCGAGAGCAGAATGGTCTGCAGTCCCACGGCAATACCCGCCGAGATGAAGCCGGCAAATGTGGCCAGGGAGCTGAACTGGGTCACAAAGCCGAGCAGAATGACAATGGCGCTGAGGAAACCGATGACGATGCGCCGGACGACCACCATCTGCCTGCGCCGGCGAAGGTCAGTAACATACTTGGACACCGCGCGCCGCCAAACTTCGCCGAGCCCCAGCACGACGGTAAGCGCCACGGCGATGATGACCAGGCGCAGCAGCAGTGAGCGAACGATACCCCTGCGCTCGGAATCCACCGCGGCACGCCAGGACAAATAGTTTCCCTGCGCCTGCTCCAGCAACAGCGCCTCCTGACTGATGGGTACGGATACGCCGGAAATGGTTTTAAAGGCATCGGTCAGCTCATCGTAGGTATGGCGCACTGCCGCCAGGTTTGTGCTGCCGGCCGGCGCTGCCGCGTTGCCCTGGCTTTGCAGTTTCTGGCCCTCATCGACTGTCGCACGCAGGATTTTGACCAGCGGCGTTCGCAGCTCTTCGGACTGATCGTGAAGCTTTTTAGTCTCCTCGATCAGCTGATCGATGGAATTGATCGTGGAGAGGAGCTGGAACAGGGCCTTGGCCTGCGACGTAACGCCGGCAGCGCGTAATGAGCTTATATTCTCCATGGTGTTGGCCACGGGCTTTACCTTGCTGTTGACGACCTCGGGCACCGAGTGTTGAAGCTTATCGATTTCGCCTTGTAGCCCGCTGTTGGACTGCGATGCCGAGATGCCGGCCACCTTGGCCAGCGCCTCCTGCTCGGCACCTAACAATTCGAGTTGGCCCTGCACGTCGTCGCGCTGCTGTTCGAGCGCCAGGCGCGCTTTGGGCCTGGCCCCAGGGATTTGCTGCTCGATGGTGATGGCCTGGTTCTCGAGATCGCCAATCTGCTTCGCTACCCGCTGCTGCGCGGCCAGCAGCCTCTGCGCCTGAGGCTGCTGCGGTTGCCCGGATGAAGTGCCTGAGGCCCCGGCGATACGGGCCAGCAATGCAGCCTCGCCCCGTGCCGATTGGAATGACAACTGGGTGACTTGCGTCGCCGAGGCCTGCGCCTGCTCGGCATAGATCACATCGCTGGGTTCGCCGGTCATCTGAATCGGCGTGGTGGTCATCCGGTAGAACCTAATCACTTCGTCCAGATGTTGGACAATGAGGCGCGCACGGGCATTTACATCGATTCCCTGGGTCAGGGAGGGCGGCAAAGGTTTGGGAAGCTCCTCAAGATGCAATGCAGTAGCCGGCTTTGGCGCGGTCGGCTGGCCCGGAGCCGCCCCATTGGCAGCCTGCGCAGATCCTTTCGCGTTCGCAGTTTCGCCTGACGGAGTCTTTGCCGGCACGGCTGCATGCGGCCGGCCCGTGGAGGAGGCTTTTGCCGGGCGCTCTGCAGAACTCTGGGCGTAAACTGCAGGCATATTGGGGGATAGAGCCAAGAGCATGGCGGCGATCGTCAGCAGACACCACTGCTTCGCCCTTTCACCTGGGAAGAGCTTCATGAGTGCTTTGAAGCAAAATACGGCGGAGTGGATGTGAGGCCCGGATGTAAATTGACTCTATTTTTGGCATAGATTTTGCTGTTGACAAACTAAACTGAACCGTTCAGTATTACTTTGCGGAGGTCGCGGGATACAGTGATTCAAGTCCAAAACCTGGTAAAGACTTTTGGGACATTTACGGCAGTGAACGATGTTTCCTTCCAAGTGGCCGAAGGGGAGATTTTTGCCTTTCTTGGTCCCAACGGAGCCGGCAAGACCACCACCATCAAGATGCTGACAACCCTGTTGCAGCCTACTTCAGGCAGTATTCAACTGGACGGGCTGGATCCGCAGAAGCAACGCAACGAAGCGCGCACGCGGTTTGGGATTGTCTTTCAGGACCCCAGCCTGGACGGCGATTTGACGGCAAGGGAGAACCTGGATCTTCACGGAGTGCTCTACCATGTTCCGCACAAATTGCGGAAGCAGCGGATGGAGGAGATGCTGCGGCTCTTCGAGTTGTGGGACCGGCGCGACGAGCAGGTGAAGAAGTTTTCCGGAGGCATGAAGCGGCGGCTGGAGATTGCGCGCGGATTTCTGCATACGCCGCGCATTCTGTTTCTGGATGAGCCGACGCTGGGCCTCGATCCGCAGAGCCGGAACCAACTATGGAGCCACGTGAAGAAAGTGAATGAGGCGGAGCGAGTCACGGTGTTCCTGACCACCCATTACATGGATGAGGCCGACCGGGTGGCGCACCGCATCGGCGTCATCGACCATGGAAAGCTGGTGGCGCAGGGGACGCCGCAGGAGATCAAGAACACGACCGGGACCGGGACGCTGGAGGATGCGTTCCTGGCGCTGACGGGATCGACGATCCGGGACGAGAGCGCGGACCCGGCGGCCATGATGCGGCAGTTTGCGAAGATGTGGAGCGGAGGGAAACGATGAGCGCGATTTACATTCTGTGGCTGAGAGAGCTGAAGCGGTACACTCGGTCGCGATCGCAGATGATTGCTTCGCTGGGCCAGCCCATTCTGTATCTGGTGGCGCTGGGTTTTGGGCTGGGACCGGTGTTCAAGAAGGCCGGCGCGGGAAACTACCTGCAGTTTATGGCGCCGGGAGTCATTGGAATGTCGGTGCTGTTTACCTCCATCTTTTCGGGGCTGGGGCTCTTGTGGGACCGGCAGTTCGGGTTTCTGAAGGAGACGCTGGTGGCGCCGGTACCGAGGATCCAGATTATGATTGGGCGCACGCTGGGCGGGGCCACCGTGGCCGTGCTGCAAGGCCTGTTGGTGACGGTGGTTTGCCTGCTGGCAGGCTTTCGGCCGACCAGCTTGCTGATGGTTCCGCTGGCAGTGGTGTTTATGGTGCTGATTGCCTTGTTGTTTGCCGCGCTGGGCATGGCGATCGGTTCAGGGCTGGAGGATATGCAGGGATTTCAGTTGATCATGAACTTCCTGGTGATGCCCATTTTCTTTCTGTCGGGCGCGTTGTTCCCTTTAAACGGGCTGCCTGTCGCCATGAGCTACGTGACCAAGATCGATCCACTGTCGTATGGAATCGACGGGATGCGGAACGTGCTGCTGGGAAAATCGGCCTTCGATCCGCGCCTGGATTTCGCGGTGCTGGT
The DNA here is from genome assembly GCA_963725975.1 of uncultured Acidobacteriaceae bacterium. Classification (GTDB taxonomy): domain Bacteria; phylum Acidobacteriota; class Terriglobia; order Terriglobales; family Acidobacteriaceae; genus Telmatobacter. Next base: position 37,482 of record CAVSBA010000009.1, read on the forward strand.
GGTGCTGGGCTGTGTGCTGCTGGTGTTTGGCGCTCACCGCTTCAACAAGATTGAGATTTAGGGAAACGCTGTGGTCCGTCCGCGCAGTCCGGAAGCACACGAGAAGGTGGTGAACGCCGCGCTGGCGCTGTTTGGCGAGCGCGGCATCGACGCCACCAGCATGGACGCCATTGCCCGCGCGTCGGGAGTGAGCAAAGCGACGATCTATAAGCACTGGGCCGACAAGGAAGCGCTGCTGCTGGAGGTGATGCTTCACGTCAACGGACTGACGGGCGAGCCAGACACCGAGGCTGTTGACACGGGCGACCTGGCGGAAGATCTGGCGACGGTTCTGAGGCGCAGGCCCCCGGGAGAATTCGACGAGGCGCGCAGGCGGCTGATGCCCTCGCTAATCGCCTATTCGGCTGTCCATCACGAATTTGGAGAAGCGTGGCGGCACCGGGTGATGGAGCCGCCGCGCAAGGGACTCAAGCGCATTCTGGCGCGAGCCATAGAGCGGGGCCTGCTTAACCCGGAGCTGGATATGGACCTGGCAATGGCTCTGCTGCTGGGCCCGCTCCTGTATCGCAATATCTTTGAGAACCGGCCGGGAAACTGCGACCCCAAACAGATTGGGGGGGAGACAGCAGAGGCATTTTGCCGGGCTTTTGCGCAGCCCCAGACGGGCTCCTGATCGAAGACCTGCTCTCTCCCCAAATTCTGCGAATCAGGGCAGATCGCGGACCCAGATATTGCGGAAGCTAATGGGTTCGCTCTTGTCCCCATGGGCCTGCAGCTTGATGGGCGCGCTCTCGTAGGCCTTGTAGAACGGCTTGCCGATGAAGAGCGTCTGTCCCTGTAACTGGAAGTGGTTGTCCACCAGCACGCCGTTCCAGAAAACGGTTGCGAAGGCAGGCGTTTTAAGCGAGCCGTCGTCGTTAAAGGTGGGCGCGGTCCAGATGATGTTGTAGGTCTGCCACTCACCGGGCTTGCGCGCGGCGTTGGCCAGCGGAATGCTTTGTTTATAAAGGCTGCCAGCCATGCCGTTGACGTAGGTTTTGTTTATGTAGGAGTCCAGCACCTGGAGCTCGTAGCCATCGTCACCGGGGCCGGTGGAGGCAAGGAATACGCCGCTGTTGCCGCGCGCCTGGTCACTACCGGTGATATCGGACGGAATACGCCACTCGATGTGAAGCTGGTAGTTCTTGAATTTCCGCTTGGTTTCGATGTTGCCTACGCCGTGCGCCTTGCTCACGGTCACGATGCCATCGTGCACGATCCACCGCGCAGGCGTCTGGTCCTGGACAGAAACCCATTGGTCTAGATTCTTGCCGTCGAACAGGACGATTGCGTCCGAGGGCGGGTCGGAATCGTTGGCGCCGGGGGTAACGACAGGAGGCACCGGTTGCCAGAGTTCGGTGTCTTCCGGTTTCGGCTTCGGCGATTGCTGGGCAGCGGCAAAGGCGATTGCCGCAACCAGCGCGGTCAGAGCGAACAGTTTGGAAAAATGGGTTTTCATAGGTCGAAATGAGGATACACCATGGGGGCGACACGGGCCGGCCAATTTTGATCCGCAGCCGGCGGATGGCTGTGGACGTCCCCGCGCTTACGCGCGCTATGAACTCAGCCGAAACCCGCGGCGCCAGGTTGCGAACACGGGCGAGCCAGAATAGCGGCGAGGTTTTGCGACGCGATTTACCTGATTTTTACCTCCTGTTCAATCTCTATTGTTGCTGGGAGTTCGACGATAGCTCTAGTTCGAGGGCCCGGACGTCTGGAGTTTGTGTCAACATTGACCCCTCTTGTCACAGCCCGCCGTGAGCGGCTGCCGTTAGGCCTCCTGGTGGTACTGGCGGCGGTTTTTCTTTGGGGATACCAATACAAGCTCTCGCTGTATCACGACGCCGGCCGCATTCACTCAGCCGCCCCCCCGGCGAAGCTCCTTTCCGAAACGGAAAGACCCTCTTCAGCGCGCGCCACGCTAGTCACGACTCTGAAGCCGCAGCTGAAAGTGGCCCTTACCTTCGGTTTGCCGCCGAGCCGGCAGGTAGAACGGTCCTGGGGGAATTGCCGCGCGCTTCTTGAGCCGCTCGCGACTCCCTGGATCAGTCCGTGTGACCTGAGCCAGTTCCTTCCCCGCCCTCCTCCGCTGTCGTAGCTCCCCTCCTCTCGTCACTCGCGCTTCCTCCAAACCGCTATCCATTTCCATCTCGTTCAAGCTCGCGCGAACTGTTAGCCGTCGCGCGCGCACGCTGATCTCAGCTAAGTGGAGATCAGAGTAAAGAGCTGTCGGCCGCGGGCTGGCAGCCAGCGTTGCCCGGTCCACCGCAAAACGGCCCTTGTCCGCTCTCACTCGAGAAGGGGCCCAGCGACCAAATAAAACTTTTAGGAGCTTCCCAATATGATTCGCAAGCTGATGGTCTGCGCCTTCCTGGCGCTCATTGGATCGACTCTCTCATTTGCTGCCAGTGCCCAGCTTCAAGGAAGGGTGGTGGACGCATCGGGAGCCGTGATTGCCAACGCCGCCGTTTCCTTAACCAATTTAGCGACCAGCGTCGTTACTCATACCACGACGGGTTCGGACGGCCGTTTTGTGTTCAATGACGTCTCTTCCGGGCCTCATATTCTCTCTGTTCAGAAATCTGGATTCGACTCGTTTACCGTGCGGGTTTCGCCGGCCGCGCAGCCCACCATTACAGCCACACTGCAAGTAGCGAAGCTGAACGATAGCGTTGTGGTGCGCGGAACCGTCGATCCCGAGGCTAGCCCCGTGCCCACGCGCGATGACGTAATGCTGATGCCCGAGACGGTTCGCGTACTGGATCGCAAGCAGCTCGACGCGGCCGGCCCGGTTGCCGGCGGTGCGCAGATGCTGCAATCAAGTCCGGGCACTAACGTGGTCGGCTATGGGCAGTCGGGCGGAACAAAATACACGGTCATCATGAACGGCCTGCAGCAGGGATGGGCAGGCGAAGCGACCAGCTTCACCGGGGTAGGCTCGCTGGGCATCACGTACGACGGCATTCCCGTGGCCGATCCGGCAACCGGCCTGTGGCAATCGGCCACCATGCCGCAGAACCTGGTTATTCAGGATGTGCAGGTGAACTACGGTCCCGGCCCGGCGGCGGAGCGGGGATACTTCGACATCGGCGGACGCGTGGAGTTCACGCCTATCCAGCCCACCGAGGAAGCTCACCTGAGCGCCGCGATTACTGATGGCCCGTATGGCCAGCAGAACTTTGCTTTCGTAGGAAATACCGGCAGTTTCAAAAACTGGTCCACGGTGCTGGGCGGAGGCCTGGGGCGCGGCGATGATTTTCGGAGGGCCCCGGACGGCTTCGGCAACCCCACCAAGAATGGCTCGGTATTCAGCAAGACGGTGAAGTCGTTTTCGGGGGGAAGCCTGGCCTTCGGCGTTCTGTACGCCAAGGGCGGGGGCTATCGCCCCACGGTCATTCCCACAACCGACGTAAATCTGATCGAACCGGTGAGCGGAACCCACTTCAGCCAGGCGACCTGCGGATTCTATTGCGCGCTGCCGTTCGCGGACTACAACAAATACGACACCAACGAAATGTTCATGGCTTATGCGCGGCAGCGGCTGTTTTTGAGCCATTCATCCACGCTCGAAAATTCGGCGTGGTACAACCACATCCGCCGTTTTCACCGGCGCAACGAGGATGCTCTCGCTGGCGGCGACCAAGTGGACGAATGGAACAATCCGCACAGCAACATGTTCGGAGATCAGCTGTCCTTTTCCCAAGTCCTGCCTTACAACACGGTGAGCTTCGGCGGCTACCTTGTCCATGAGACTTATAACCCGCACAACCTCTTCTACAATCCGCTCAACGGAGGAAGCGGCGCGCAGCAGATTGTCGGCGCCGGTTCAAAGTTCCGCTCGGGATATTTCCAGCAAGACGACGTGACCTTCTTCGCCCAGGACGACATTCACCCCATCGCTCGCATTCACATCATTCCCAGCGTGCGGGTGGATGGATTCTCCACCAGCTATAGCGATCAGGCAGCGCGTGATTTCACGTTTGCCCCAAGCACTTACTCCTACCAGGTGACCGACCCCAGCGGGACCACCACTGTTTATTCTTCACCCGTTCCGGTCTATCAGACCCATTGCTCGCTCTACCCGCAGGGACAGGGTACCGACCCCTATTACAACCTGTGGGGAACTCCGGCGGCCACCACTGACGGCGGCGACGAAGCCAAGGACCAGGGCTCACTGTGCGGCGCGCATGAGAGCCGCTCGGCCGTGGAACCGGGCATTGACGCTTCAGTGACGCCGAAAGACTGGCTCACGATTTACGGCGGCTACGATACCACCTATCGCTCCCCTGAACTGGGCGGCGGCGGCGGTCAGTTCCAAGCCATTAACCCGGCCTATTACAAGCTGGCCGAGGGCGCATACGCTCAATTCGGCGGCAAGGTTCACTTCACCCATGCGCCGGGACTCCGCAACTTTATCGCGGGCGTGAACTATTTCCATAACAACTACACGAACCAGGAAATTGATTTTGAAACGGCAACCGGTATCGAGGAATCCGACGGCGGCAACTCCATCTACCACGGGGTCGACGCATTCTTTGACGCGGACCCGCAGAGCAACATTCACTTCTTCTTCAATTTCTCGGGAGAAGCGTCAAACTTTACAACCTTTGTCGTGGGCGGCCCGCTGGCCAGCTGCGGCTCGCCCAGCAATCCCGCTTCCGGCTGCACCTACTTCAACAACCTGCCCGTTTCGTATGTGCCCAAGTTTACGTTGAACACGGGAATCTATTACGGGATCCAGCACAACAACCGCACCATTCTTGAACCACGCTTCTGGGTGGAATCAACCGGCAGCCAGTATCTGTGGTCGAATAATCCGCTGTTACAAGGGGGAGTTAACACCGGGAATGGCGGCCCGACCAACCAGACCATGCCGGCTTATACCACGGCAAATGTCTCGTTTAACGCTCCCATCCCACTACCCTGGGAAAAGCAGTCCATCAACCTGCGGCTGGATATGATGAACATCGGCAACTCGCAGTACAACGAATATGAATACATCTCCAGCGGTGGCTATTTCTCCGCCCTCAATCCGAACGTTAATGGCTACATCAACGCGTATCCCGGCGCTCCACGCACCATCTATGGAACGCTCAGTTATCAATTCTGAGTCTGGCGCCAGTTGCTCAGAGCGGCCCTTTCCGGCCGTTCTGAGCACCACGCCGTCTGGCGATTTTCTGAAACCGCGCGTCGGCCCTGAGTTACACAAACCGGTCAACGCGCCCAGTCCCCCAAAGCCCACTCCGTTGTGACCGATTGACCTTTCAGCGCAAAAAATCCCCACAGATCTGAAGCCCGGTTGTAGAGAGGGGCCCGCTACCCTTCGCTCGCGTAGTCCGTGCACAATTGCTTGCTGTCGCAGAGCATGCGTAATGCGCTATGCTGGACGGCGAACGGCAGCCCGCTCGCTCATGGCAGAGCAGGAAATGAGCGTGAAGCCAGGCTACGCAGCGTCGATGATGCGGGTTGAGATCGAGTGACTACTGATGTTGGAGGGTGATCGTGCGAGCAACTTGTACACCGTTAGCAATCGTCGCCTTATGTTTTGTGTCCGCGACTGGCGCGCCACAGGCGCTGCAGGCAGATTCAAACATACTCTCGGTTGACTGGCACAAGACTATCGCCATCTCTCAATCCATTCCAACTCTACAGTTGGGCGCGTTCCCTGTCCTGCGCCGGGACTCGTCCCTCCGTGCCTGCTCGTTTTCTGCGCTCAAGGCTCTGGGTGCGGACGATGTGCGCTATGTGCCATGGCTGTCGTATCCACGACTCGGTGTGGCGGAACTGGAGCCGCCCACCAGCGCCTCTACCCACTGGGATTTTTCGCTCATGGATCCCATGATGGAGGATTTCATGAATGCCACTTCCGGTCATCCGGTCATCATGAACTTCAGTACCATTCCGTACTGGCTGTTCAAGACAGCGAAGCCGGTATCTTATCCATCAGACCCCAACCAGGTGGACTGGACTTACGAACAGGGGGACCAACTCAAAGATCCTTCCGGCATTCAGCTCGGAGATTACTACGCACGTCTTGTGAGCTGGTTTACCCGAGGCGGATTCACGGATGAAAACGGGGTGAAGCATACCTCTGGTTACCACTTTAGCTTTCCTATCTGGGAGGTACTCAATGAGGTGAATTCAGAGCATCATACGACTGCAGAGCAATATACACGACGCTATGATGCGATTGTCAGCGCGATCCGCAAGATAAACCCAGAGACAAAATTCATGGGCCTGGCACTGGGCGGATCAAACGATCCGAACATGTTCAGCTACTTTCTGGACCATTCGCATCACAAACCCGGCATTCCCATCGACTACATTTCTTACCATTTCTATGCAACTCCATCGCCTGACCAGGATGTTGACGATTGGCAATATACATTCTTTAACCAGGCCGATCAATTTTTAGACAATGTTCGCTTTATCGAGGCCATTCGCAAAAGGCTATCGCCTGAGACGAAGACTGACATCGATGAGCTTGGTTCGATTCTTCCTGCGGATTTTCTTGACCTGACGAATGGAAAAGCGCACAGCGAGAAGATACCCAATCTTTACTGGAATGCTTCGGGCGCCTTGTATGCCTACGTATTCATCGGTCTTTCCAGGCAAGGCATCGACGTCATTGGGGAGTCGCAGTTGAACGGATATCCTTCACAATTTCCCAGCGTCACCCTGATCGACTGGAACACATGTAAACCAAATGCAAGATTCTGGGTGTTGAAGCTCATTAAAGACAACTTTCACCCCGGCGATCGACTCGTCGAAACCACGTTGCCGCAATGGAGTGAAGTCGAGGCGCAGGCCTTCGCGACCGCAGAAGGACATAAACTCCTGCTCGTGAATAAGCGCAACCACGTGGTGGATGTGACGTTGCCGCAGAGCGGCGCCTACTCTCTCGCGTTGGTCGATGGAGAGACAGGCGAGAACGAGCCGCGAATGTCACAGGAAACCGGATCAACTCTAAAGCTGAACCCATTCGCCGTTGCCGTTCTGACCTGGAAATAATAACGGCTCTTGATTCCAGGACGCGATGGAGGGACCCAGCATAGTGTGGGCTTGACTCTACGTTAATGCGAGAAATGCCTTAGCGGGAATCTCCGTCATGCTTGGCCAGCACGAATTCGGGGAGCGCCCATGCAAAGAGGACCCCACCGCTGCTGGTGACGATGTATTCGCGGCCGTCAAGTTCATAACAGATGGGAGAGCTCTCGATTCCCGCGCCGGTGCCGGCGTGCCAAAGGGTTTTGCCGGTCGCGGTATCGAGAATCAGCATATTGTCGGTGCTGTCGCCGGTGACGGTGAGCCCGGAATCGGTGGTCAGAACACCGGCGTCTGAACCGTCCGGGCCAACGTAGTGGCTCCAGCGAATTTTTCCAGTCTGATAGTCAATGGCCTCGATTACGCCTTTGCCCCACAAACCGTAATCGGCACCTGCCCATCCGTAGCCCCCATCGGCCGGCTTGGCGAAATAGATGCTGTAACTCGGGTGCGCATCGACAATGAACAGGCCTGTTGCAGGATCGAAGCTAGGCGCACGAAAGTTGGTGAGACCGCCTTCATCCGGAGCGATCAGGCGTCCATCTGGCGCAGGTTCCTTGGCCGGATTGGGAATAGGTTCGCCCCGCGCGTCGACGCCCAGCGCCCAGTTAACGGGCCCGTATGGAGCGGTAAGCAGGCTTTTGCCGTTGGTGCGGTCGAGCACGAAGAAATAACCGTTGCGCGAGGTCTGCATGAGCATTTTGCGCGGCTGGCCATGGAAATCTCCATCCACCAGCACGGGAGTTTCAACCGCATCCCAATCGTGAGTGTCGTGCGGAGAAGGCTGGAAGGCCCACGCCAGCTTACCAGTATCGGGGTTGATGGCGACGATGCTGCAGGTATAAAGATCGTCGCCGGGGCGGGGGTGACCATTCAGAACGGGTGTGGGATTGCCGGTGCCCCAGTAGATGAGATTCAAGGTTGGGTCGTAGGTTCCCGTCATCCAGGTCATGCCGCCGGTGGTTTTGTTCGGGGTTCCGGCGGGAGGCGTCGAGTCCCATTGCCATTGCGTCTCGCCGGTTACGGGGTCGAGCGAGCGAAGATAGCCGGGCAGGTTATCAAAGTCGCCGGAGACGCCGACGATCACGTGATTGGCGACAACCAGCGGAGCCATGGTGGCCCAGTAACCGCGATTGACATCGGCAAAGACCTTATCCCAGCGCACGGTGCCGTCTTTGGCATTGAGAGCGATCAGATGACAGTCCGGTGTGGTGAAGTAGAGCCAGCCTTTGTACATGGCCACACCGCGTTGACCGATGTGATCGCCCTTGGTCGAGGGCCGGTCGTAGTGCCAGATCTCATGCCCGGAAAGCGCATCCACAGCCCAGACGTTGTCCGGCACCGTAAAGTACAGAACTCCGTCAACCAGGAGCGGTGAGGACTTGATCTCCGCATTCTGGCGAGTCTGGAAAGCCCAGGACAGGCTCAGATCGCCGACGTTCTTCTGATTGATCTGCGTGAGACGGCTATGGCGCCTCCCGGAGTAATCGCCGTGGTAAAGAGGCCAGCTGTCGGGCGGCGGATTCAGGATCTGCGAATTCTCCAAATTCTGGGCCGCGAGGAGATGCGGGCCGGCTGAAAAAGCGCAGGAAGCGGCGAACAGAACTACTCCGCCAGCAAGCAACAAACGGTCTTTGAAGAACTTCACCACGGAAGAGGACCTCGATTGGTGCGCCGTGTGATCGGCTCAGCGCAGGGTTTGAAGATAAGCCATCAGATTGTGAATATCGTCGTCGGTGTATTTGCTGAAAAGCTCCACGTGCGCGTCCACGGGCGAATCCACCTTGTATTTCACGTGATTTGTTTCAAAGGAATGGTAGGCGCCATCGGCATCGCGCAAAGCGACGGTGAATTCGTCGATGTAGGCCAGGGTTCCCGAGATGGTCTGCCCGGAAGACAGCGTGACGGTGACCGTGCTCTTGGCGTTCTCCGGATAGAGCATGCGCTCTTCCAACTGCAATCCCTGATAGCGGGTTGCCATGCCGGCGAGATCGCCCGACGGCGAGTGGCATTTCGAACATCCGCCGGCGCCATTGAAATAGGCCATGCCGGCTGCGACGTTCCCCGTCTGGAGGTCCGAGGGATCGACGCCGCGACGGTCGCCGGCCTCAGAGGCAGCTATGCGGGCGCGGAGAAACGCTATTAGATCGCGAACTTGTTGCGCCGAAAAACTAAACGCAGGCATTTTGTTGTCGGGCTGTCCTTCGCGCACAACAGCGGCAATTTTCTGACCGGTTGTGTCGGAACGCACCAGCTTCGAGCGAGTCAGGTCAGGGCCGGTTTCTCCGCCCATGGCGTCGCGCCCGTGACAGAAAGAACAATTCTGCTGGAACAGGGTATTGCCTGCGGAGACAGCGGCGGATTTATCCATGTTCGGCGCGGAGGCCGGCTTCGGAGATTGCCCAACACCCTGTGCGACGAGGACGGAGGCCAGAAGCGCTGCCGCCATAACGATTGGGGAAGACTTAAAAACCCGGTTCAAATTATCGATCTCCATTTCGCGTTTCCGGAGAGCCACCGGATGACGCGACAACGCGACAGACTGCCATTGCCTTGCAGATTGATTGTGGTAGTCGCCCGAGGAAGTGTGTTTCCGATCTCCGGAATATTATATTCGCCTCACCCAAAGGGTTGGCTTGGCCGGGCAGGTTCTGCCCGATTTTTCCTGTTGAAGTTTGTTACCGGACGGCCCTACGGCCGATTGCGGGGCATGTACTTCGTAAGGAAATCATAGCGCCCTTCAGTCGTATCCGGAGAAACCGTGATGGGGACCTCGAGTTGCAGAATCTGGTGTGTCGTGTCGAAGCGCGGCCAATTCGGCAGCCCTGCACTGTTGGGATTTCCGCTGCGCGCAAAGCTGGTCCAGTAGTCCATCATGTCGTTGCTCAGCTCGCGATCTTGCGGGCGCCACACCGCACCGGGACGCGTATCGAGTGTGCCGAACACGTACTCGATATCGTCGGAGTGGAACGCGTACCAGCCGAGGTGAAACTTGCTCGGAGGCGCAGCCAGATCGAAGTGATACCGGTAGACCGGGGCATCGCCGGTCTTCCCCTGCGCATCGATCCAGCGCCACGTTCCGAATGCAATGAACGCATCGCTCTGGTAGTCAATTGCCGAACGCACGGCCTGGGCATCGGTGCCGCCCGGAAAATAGGTGAGAAATTCAGGCGCGTGGGCGCCAAACTCCCGGTCCGCAAACGCCTTCCACTTGGCCGCTGTCATGCCTTCCGACAGGCTATGCTGTTCGTCGCGATTCCATCCGGCCAGCAGCGGCACATGCGCCTGCAAGCCTGCGGCATAGGTTACGGCAACCGGCTCGGTAAGCAGCCGGCCGTCGATCACGGGACGGAAGTGGGGTGCGTCACTGCGCAACGAGGCCGAGAAAACAACCTCCGCGGGCAACTCGCGCAAATGGGCCAGATCCATGCCCAGCGACTGCACCCATGCCTGGTCCTGTTGCTCGACTTGCTGGAAGCTGGGCCGCGCCGGCCCGCCAATATCCAGCGCACCACCGCTCTCGCCAATAGCTTTTTGAAAGAGGCCGCGCGCCGGCGCCGCGGCCATCAGCGCGCTCACCGCCTCGGATCCCGCGCTCTCACCGAAGATGGTGACATTATCCGGATCGCCCCCGAAGGCGGCGATATTCGCCTTCACCCACTGAAGCGCGGCCACCATATCCAAGAGGCCGTAGTTCCCTGCCGCGCCACTCTGCTCCAGAGCCAGCGCCGGTGTGGCCAGAAAGCCGAACACGCCCAGCCGGTAATTGATGGTGACCAGAACCACGCCTTTGGTGGGCAGAAAATCGCCGTCGTGGCGCGGCTCCGATGCCGACCCGCCTTGAAACCCGCCGCCGTGAATCCAGAACATTACCGGCAGCTTGCTCCCGGCGCTGAGATTGGCCGGTGCAAAGACGTTCAGATAAAGGCAATCATCGCTGGGCCCGCTGTCTTGAAAGGACATGTCGGAAGACTCGTGCCCCCAGCAGTGCGCGCCGTAGCGTGTGGCCTCGCGCGTGCCGCGCCAGTGGGATGCGGGCTGCGGCGGACGCCAGCGCAGGTCTCCTATCGGCGGCGCAGCATACGGCAGCCCCAGAAATGCATTTACTTTTCCAGCATTGATGGTTTTGCCGTGCAATTTGCCCTGCGCGATCTTCACGGTCAGGTCATCGGCATGGGCAAATGCGGCAGATCCCAACATCATTCCCAGCACTGTTATCGCACAAACATTGCGCACTGTTATCCGCATTGAAAATAAGCCCTCGCGGATTACGATAACAGGCTGGAATGGGCGCACTGACTGAGAAGAAGCACTCGAAAGCCTGGATGCATGAAAATGAGGCTCAGGCGATGCGTTCGAGGGCCTTCGTCGATTGCGGCTCGATGCGCGGCGCATGGGCCTGATCGCGCCGCCAGCTTCCGCCAAACACGATTCCGGGCACGGGCCGATAGGCCGAAAGCACGCCGCTGGGCGCAAATCCCGCCTGCAGCAGCGCTCTGCGCGAGGCAACATTATCCGGCAGAGTGTCGCAGAGAACCTTAGGCCTGGCGGTGCGCTCGCAGGCCCCCGCCACCAGCCGGGACTGTAGCCGTTTGTAATGTCCCTGGCAGCGAAACTCTTCGCGCGTGCTGCAGTAGAAGATCCAGTAAGCGCCCAGTCTTCGCGTCCAGGCCGGCAGATGCGGCGGCTGCATGCCGCCCGGCTGCGTGGACCACCCATAAGTGATCCACTGCCCGTCGCGCTCCAGAAAATAGCCGAAGCAGCCTGTGTGCAGAAAGTGCAGGAATTTACGGGATCGCTCCGCATCGTCGCGAAACAATCGTCGTACCGACAGCGTGCAGGCCGGAACCCATTTGAATTCAGGCCCACAATCGAACCATGGATGGTCAGGGGAACCCGTAAATTGAAAAACAAGCGTTTCAAACCGAAACGGCAACATCAGCCGGTCCATCGGCATACCGGACAACACCTCTCTGGTTTTAGATGCCTTCCGGCGCCAGAAGGTCCGCCATGGTCTCGCGGCGACGGATGAGCCGTACCTTCGAGCCCTCCACCAGCACCTCCGCTGCACGCAGGCGGCTGTTGTAATTGGAGGCCTGCGCCATTCCGTATGCGCCGGCATCGAGCAGGGCAACCAAATCGCCGGGCTGGAGAGGCGGAAGCTTGCGATCGCGGGCAAAGAAATCGCCCGACTCGCAGACCGGGCCCACGACATCGACCACGCGGCCGCGGCCGGGGCGCGGCCGGACAGGAAGAATCTGATGATGGGCCTGATAAAGCGCCGGCCGGATCAGGTCATTCATGGCCGCGTCGGTAATCACAAACGTTTTTTTGCCATTCTTCTTTACGTACAGCACCCGCGCCACAAGAGCGCCAGCCTGCGCCACCAGGAATCGTCCCGGCTCCAGCAGCAGACGGCCCTCGAAATCGCCCAAAGCGCGCTCCACAGCGGCGGCCCACTCGGCCACTTTGGCCGCAGCATCGAAATCCGCGCTATGGTAATCGATTCCCAATCCGCCGCCGGCATCGATCGATTTGAGCACAATACCTTCGCGCTGCAACCGGCGTACCAGTTTGCTCACCCGCTCCATGGCTGCGCCGAACGGCTCGGCCGAACGAATCTGCGAACCAATGTGCACGCTCACGCCGTGCGGCTGCAGCCAGCGGTTCCCTGCCGCACTTTTGTAGATTGCAACTGCGCGCCGAATATCAACCCCAAACTTGTGCTCGCGCAGGCCCGTCGAGATGTACGGATGCGTGTCGGCAAAGACGTCGGGATTCACGCGCAGCGCAAAGCGCGCCTTGCGCTTCATCCTGCGCGCGCGATCGGCCAGCAGCTCGAGTTCCGGCTCGCTCTCCACGTTGAACTCGAGAATGTCTGCCTCAAGGGCGCGGTCGATCTCTGCTGCGGTTTTGCCCACTCCGGAAAAGACGACGCGCCCCCCAGCCTCAGGAGCCGCGGCCAACACACGCTCCAGTTCGCCGCCAGAAACAATGTCGAACCCCGCGCCGCGCACCGCCAGCAGCTTGAGAATGGCGAGAGCCGAATTGGCTTTGACCGCGTAGCACACCAGGTGATCGCGCCCGGCCAGCGCATTCTGAAACAACGAAAGCCGCTCGGCAATCTGGTCTGCAGAGTAGACGTAAAGGGGCGTTCCGTAGCGCCGCGCCAGCGCTTCCAGCGAGACTTTGCCGCAAGAAAGCGCGGCGCCGCGCTGCGGGTACACAAACGGCCGTGCAGAGATCGATGTCCGTTCCAACAATTCAGTCCAGTCAATCAGGAATAACTTGAGGGTATCAGGCCGCACGGATTGCTTCCAGAGGCGACACCATTGTCGCTCTCCAGGCAGGCACGATTGCTAAAAGGAAGGCAATGAACTCCATGATTCCGGCAGCGGCGGCAAACTCTGCGATGTGAAGTGAAGGCGCGCCCAACCAAAGTGCCCCAAGAACGCGACCCAGTAAAACTGCTGCCGGTAACCCAGCCACTAATCCGATGAAGGTTTTCAGCAGAGATGCCCGGATTACATGCCAGGCAATGCCGGCGCGGCTTTGTCCCAATGCCGAGCGAATTCCAATCTCGCGCGTGGTCTCGGCCACGCCGGCATTCATGCTGGCTGCGAGCCCGATCGAGACCAAGGCAAGGGCAACGATTGCGAATGAGCCGAACAGATCAATCGATACTTTAGATTCCTGGTACTCTGCTTCCACAATTGACCGCAGCGGCTTGGGGCGAACCCTCTCGATGTGAGAGTCCACCTGCCAAACGGCGTCGGCAACATCGCTTGCAAGACTCTCAGCACTTCGGGAAGTGAGCAGAAAGTAATTGCCTCCCTCCAAGGGCACCTGCAACGTAGACAGGTAAATCTGTGGTTCCGCTCCTTTGGAAAGGCTTTGATTGCTGCTGTCGGCAATGATGCCGATTACCTGAAAGTGCGACCACGGCTTCATCTCGTCGCCGTTATAGAAGCCCAGTTGCATGCCGGCTCCAACCGCATTCCTGTTGGGCAGATATCGCCGCGCAAACTCCTGATTGACGATGGCCACATAAGGATGACCAATTCGGTCCGACGCGTTGAAGCCGCGCCCAGCCAGCAAAGGCATATCAAGAAGATTGAACATCTGAGGGCTTGCCAACGCCACGGGTGCGAAGGATCTCTGTGCAATGGGCAGGTTTTGCGAGTCGAATTGGAATCGCGTTCTAAGCGGGTGAACGGGGAGTGCTGCGCCGAACCCTGCATTCTCAACGCCGGGGATGCGCAGCAGGTTCTGCACGACCTGGTCGTGAAACCCGATCATTTTGGCATCCGTGTCGTAGCGTGCTTCCGGTATGCCGATGCCCGCTATGAGGACATTCTTTTCACGAAAACCGGGATTGCGCGAAAAGAGCGCGTGAAGGGAGCGCGAGAGCGTGGTTGCGGAGGCAAAGAGGGCGACGCTCAATGCAATTTGGGAGACGATCAGCGTGGTCCGGAGGCGACGGCCCTTCCGCGACGGCGAAAGCATGGCTCCGTCGCGCAGGAGGGATTCGACTGGAAGCCTGCGCAAGATTGCCAAAGGCAAAAGACACGCGACTGCCGCTGAAACGAGTGAAAATCCTACGCTGAAAAGGAGCACGCGCCCATCGATCATTCCCGAGGCCTGCGATCCGTGCAGGAGAGATTGCAGGAGGGAGGTTTGCATGAGAATCCGCAGCACGGCCAGCGCTGTCAGGAGGCCAAGCAGGCATCCGAGGCCCGCGAGCACGCACGCCTGGGCCAACTGTTCAGCAATGAGCCGGCGGAAGCTGACGCCAAGACTCACCTTGATGGCATATTGCCGCAAATGCCGTAGCGCATGTGCGACAAGAACGGCGCCGGCATTCAATGCGGCAATGGAGCTCAGCAGAGATGCTGCGAGCCACAAAAGCAGCAGTGCCCGCCCATTGTCTCCGGCAAGGTAGGACCTCAGCGACATCGAAGCGAATGTCACATCTTTCGGGAGCATGCGGCGTCCAACGGAGGCTAGCTCCGCGTTGAAGGCGGAGTGCGACACTCCTGGAGCCATGCGCCCAATCGCCTCCAGACCGCGCGCAGAAGGGTTGCAACAGTAGTCCTTGTGGCTGAGCGGAATATAGAGATCGGGAACATCTCCATCGATGGCGAAGGCGAAGTCAGCCGGGAGAATTCCGATAATCCGATAAGGGAGGGCGTTGAGTTCGATCGAGGACCCAATCACACCGGGATTGCCGTGATACCTCTTTCGCCACAGCGAATTTGAGAGCAGAACGACCTGCTGGTTGCCTTCGGAGGCATTCACCGGCTGGAAATCGGTGCCAAGTTGTGGGGCGACGTTGAGGGTGCGCAGGAATCCTGTCGTGACCATTCCTGAGAGAACGACTTCGAGCGGCGACCCGGTAGAATCCGAAAGTCCCCATGTCCTGCGCCGATAACCGGCGGCGTTAGCAAGGCCCTGCGTTGATGCGCGGAGATTATCGATATCTTGCCATGAAACCAATCCTGCGCCGGCTTTGGTTGCGGTGCTGATGGCAATCAGCTCCGCAGGGTGGGGATAGGGGAGGGGACGCAGTAAGACAGCATTGACGACAGCGAACATGGCGAGATTGACGGCAATTCCAACGGACAGGGTGACGGCGGCAGCGCAAAACGGCACTGGAGATCGCCTGACCGCTCGAACTGCAGCAGCAACGATATTGAAGACCACCCGGGCGCTCCCCCTGTTGCCAATCTCAATCGATGATAACCGCCGACGATA
The DNA here is from genome assembly GCA_963725975.1 of uncultured Acidobacteriaceae bacterium. Classification (GTDB taxonomy): domain Bacteria; phylum Acidobacteriota; class Terriglobia; order Terriglobales; family Acidobacteriaceae; genus Telmatobacter. The sequence continues at coordinate 53,319 of CAVSBA010000009.1, forward strand.
AGCGCCATGGATGCGCTCCGCAGCCCCAAGATTGAGAAATCCCTTCCTATTCTGATCGGTTGGCGGCCCAACCACAACCCCGATCGGACGGGATCAGCCGATCAGCAAGGGGTCCACCATGCCGTGCGGGACCGCACGTGTTTTTGGCTCATTTCCCCTTTACAATGAGGCAATGAGGCAAGAGCAGCTTGAGATGCCCGTGAAATTGCGCAAAGTCGATCTGGTGGGCGTGGGCCTCAACGCCACCGATACCCTGATTGCGCTGCCCGCTTACCCGCGGCGCGGATCAAAACTCGAATACAGCCACGCCAGCATAATGCCGGGCGGCCAGGTGGCCAGCACGGTTGTCGCCTGCCAGACGTGGGGCCTGAGCACGCGCTACGTTGGCAAACTGGGCGACGACGATGCCGCCCGCCTTCACCGCGAGGCCTTCGAGCGCGCCGGCGTGGAGGCCCACATTGTCACCGTTCCCGGTGGCGTGAGCCCCCAATCGCTCATCCTGGTGGATGGCGGCGGCGAGCGCACCGTGCTTTGCCGCCGCGACGACCACATGGCTCTGCAGCCCGAAGAAATTCAGCGCGAATGGGTCATCAACGCGCGCGTTGTCCACGTGGATGGCCACGACACGGCCGCCGCCACACAGGCCGTGTGCTGGGCGCGCCAGGCCGGCGTAGTCACTGTTGCCGACCTCGATGACACCTACCCCGGGGTGGAAGATCTGGTTGCCAACATCGATTACCTGATTGTCAACAAAGACTTTTCCTGCCGGCTGATGGACGAGCCCATCCTGGAACGCGCGCTGCGGCTCATGCAATCGCGCTACGGCGCTCGCCTGACCGCGGCCACCCTGGGCGAAGATGGCGTGCTGGCATGGGACGGCAACCAGCTTACCCAGTGCGCCGCTTATCATGTGCCCGTGGTCGATACCACCGGCGCGGGCGACATCTTCCGCTCTGGCTTCATTTACGGGCTGCTGCAGGATTGGCCGCTCACGCGGCAGCTCGACTTCTCCTGCGCCGCCGCGGCCATGAACTGCATGGCGCAAGGCGCGCGCGGCGGCATTCGCGCGGTTGCTGACGTTGAGGAGCTGATGGCCACGGCCACCCGCTACGAAAGCGAGTTTGGCGTACCTTCAATGGACTGACGTACATCGATTGAAGCAGGCTTTTGCAACGTAAGCCCACCTTCCCGCGTCTTTTAGAATGGAACTAGCGGACCTGGCTTCCCTTCTCGCATTCCTGGAGATCCCGGCCCGAAACGGAGAAACCATGGCAATTATCAAGACCTCGAATCCTGCCCTTGGCGAAAACACCTATCGCGATGTGGCTCGGATGCAGTACGGCGGCACCATTGACGCCACGGCGCGCATGACTCTGAGCGGGACCGTGAACAAGACCGGCATCCTGCTGCTGTGTGCGCTAGCCACCGCGTACTACACCTGGAGCCAGTTCATGGCGACGCATGATCCGGCCTCGGTCGCCGGGCTGCTCACCATCGGCGCCATCGGCGGCCTGGTGGTGGCGTTTGTGACGATTTTCAAAAAGGAGTGGTCGCCGATCACTGCGCCCATCTACGCACTGCTGGAAGGGTTGGTGCTGGGTGGCATTTCGGCCATCTTCGAGGTTCGCTATCCCGGCATCGCCATTCAGGCTGTCGGCCTTACCTTCGGCACGCTCTTCGCGCTGCTGCTGGCCTACCGCGCTCATATCATCCGCGTGACACGAACCTTTGCGCTGGGCGTCTTTGCCGCTACCGGCGGCATCATGCTCTTCTACCTGGCCGAGATGATCCTGGGCTTCTTCCACATCAATGCGTTCGCGAGCGTGAATGGAAACGGCGCCATCGGCATCGGCTTCAGCCTGATTGTCGTGGCCGTGGCCTCGCTCAACCTTGTGCTCGACTTCAACTTCGTGGAACAGGGCGTCACGTCCGGGGCTCCCAAGTACATGGAGTGGTACTCGGCCTTCGGCATCATGGTCACGCTGGTGTGGCTCTACCTGGAGATGCTGCGCCTGCTGTCCAAGATCAACAGCCGCCGGTAACAAGCGTCGGCACAGCAGGTTCATAACGCAAAGAGGCCCTCCCGGCGGGAGGGCCTCTTTGCGTGTGAGTCTATTTTTGGGTGTGAGCCGTTGGCAGCAAGGGTGAAAGCCACCCCGCCTACGCCACCACTTCAATGCCCATGGAGCGGGCTGTGCCTTTGATGCTCTTGATGGCCGACTCAACGGAGGCGGCGTTCAAGTCCGGCATCTTCTGCGTGGCGATCTCGCGAACCTGCTTCTCGGTTACCTTGCCCAACTTTTCCTTGTTGGGTGTGCCTGAGCCCTTGGCAATGCCGGCCGCTTTCTTCAGAAGCACAGCCGCCGGAGGCGTCTTGGTGACAAAGCTGAAGGTGCGATCGCCATAAACTGTGATGACAACCGGGATGATAAGGCCGGCCATCTCCTTGTTCTGCGTCCGTGCATTGAACTGCTTGCAGAACTCCATGATGTTGACCTGCGCCTGGCCCAGCGCGGGGCCGACCGGAGGCGCCGGTGTCGCTTTTGCGGCTTCGATCTGCAACTTGACGTAGCCGTTAATCTTCTTCGGAGGTGCCATGTTGATTCCTTCAGAACCAGCCTCAGCTCCTGGCTAAAAACTGCCAGCTGGTTTTTTCTTGTTCAATTTTGGTGTTGCCTCTTTAGCGTTCGTTTCCAACCGGTGTCCGCCAGGCAGACCGGACCGGCTAGAAGCTGGAAGCTAGTAGCTAAAAGCTGCAACTACTCAATCTTTTCCACTTTGCCGAATTCGAGCTCGACCGGCGTGGAGCGGCCGAAGATCGTCACCATCACCTTCAGCGTTTCACGATCCTCATTGATGTCATCCACGACGCCATTGAAGTTGGCAAAGGGCCCGTCGGTAATCCGGACCTGTTCGTTCTTCTCAAACTTGATTTTGAGCCGCGGCTTTTCCTTGGCATTCTCGCTGCGGAAGAGAATCGAGCTCACTTCTTCCTCGCTCAGCGCCACCGGCTTGTCGCCCGTGCCCAGGAATCCTGTCACCTTGGGCGTGTCTTTCAACACATGCCAGAGGTTGTTATCAAGTTCCATCTCGACCAGCACGTAGCCGGGAAGAAATACGCGCTCCACGGTGCGCTTTTTGCCGTTGACAATCTCCGTCACCGGTTCGGTGGGAATCATCACGCGGCCCACGCGGTCGGTCAGCCCGAAAGCCTGGATGCGGCTCTCGATGGATTCCTTCACTTTGCGCTCGAAGCCCGAGTAGGCGTGCAGAATGTACCACTTGAAGCGCTCGTTGCGCTCTACTTGCGGCTCGCCCTGCGCCTCTTCGGTGGGAGCGGGTTTTTCCAGCTCGTCTGCCATCATATTCTCGCTTCTATGCGCCACTTACTGCATCCCAGTCAGCTTATTGAGCAACGCGTTGATTGCGGTTCTGAAAACCAAATCCGTACAGAAGAAAAAGATTCCGAAGATGAATACCGTGATCACCACGACTCCGGTCGTCACTTCCACTTCCTTGCGCGAGGGCGCCACCACCTTGCGCATTTCCGCACGCACATCGGTCAAAAAGCGGGTGAACTCATTCCATTTTCCGATTGCGCCGCCCCCAAACTCCTGCAGGGCACCGGGCTCCTGCCGCTTGGAGGAACGGTCTTCGCCACGCTCGATCGCTGTTGTTTTGGTCGCCATATTCAAGTCCTTCTTCACAGATCGGCTATTAGAGATTTGAGATCGATTCTTGCCTTGCTTCCGCCCACTGATTCACTTTGGCACCACTCTTTGATCTCTGTTCCCTGCGCTCCGATCTCTGTGTTCCTAATCCTGGCAGGGGCGGAGGGATTCGAACCCCCAAGTTCGGTTTTGGAGACCGACAGTTTAACCGTTGAGCTTACGCCCCTAAAAATCCTTCGCCGTTCCTAATTCGTGGTCCTTAGCGACGAAATTGCCGATCCGGCTTCTTGCGCTCAACTCGGCTACGGCAGCTATGAACCGCGAACTACGAACTGTTTTACTTCGACTCTTTGTGCGGCGTGTGCTTGCGGCAGCGATTACAGAACTTCTTGAACTCCAGACGGCCCGTGGTCGTCTTTTTGTTCTTCGTTGTCGAGTAATTCCGCTCCTTGCAGTCCGTGCATTGCAGTGTCACAATTTCCCGCATGTCCAAACTCCCTTCGGTATGCAGTCGTCAGAGATCAGTTTTTGTCTTGCTTGAGCCGAACATCTCAACCGGCGTGGTTCTGATCTCTGACCCCTGTTCTCTGATCTCTGTGCTTACTTGACGATTTCTGAAACCGTGCCCGCGCCTACCGTGCGGCCGCCTTCGCGGATGGCAAAGCGCAGTCCCTTTTCAAGCGCCACCGGCGTAATCAGCTCCACCTTCAGCGACACGTTGTCGCCCGGCATCACCATCTCCACGCCTTCCGGCAACTCCGCCACGCCCGTCACGTCCGTGGTGCGGAAGTAGAACTGCGGACGATAGCCCTTGAAGAATGGCGTGTGACGGCCACCCTCTTCCTTGCTGAGCACGTACACCTCGCCCTTGAACTGGGTGTGCGGCGTGATCGAGCCCGGCTTGGCCAGAACCATGCCCCGCTCCACATCTTCCTTGGGAATGCCGCGCAGCAGAATGCCCGCGTTGTCGCCCGCCATGCCCTCGTCCAGCTGCTTCTTGAACATTTCAACGCCCGTGCACACGCTCTTGCGGGTCTCCCGGAAGCCGACAATCTCGACATCCTCGCCCACCTTCACCTTGCCGCGCTCGATACGGCCCGTGACCACAGTTCCACGTCCGGAGATAGAAAAGATATCTTCGATCGGCATCAGGAAGGCCAGGTCAACCGCGCGATCCGGACGCGGCACATAATCGTCCACCGCCTGCATCAGCTCGTCGATCTTGGCTTCCCACTTGGGCTCGCCGTTGAGCGCGCCCAGGGCCGAGCCGCGAATCACCGGCGCGTCTTCCGGGAACTGATACTTACCGAGAAGCTCGCGGACTTCCATCTCCACCAGCTCGATCAGCTCTTCGTCCTCGACCGCGTCGCACTTGTTCAGAAAGACCAGCACGCAGGGCACGCCCACCTGGCGGGCCAGCAGAACGTGTTCCTTGGTTTGCGGCATGGGGCCGTCGGTGGCGGCAACTACGAGTATTGCCCCGTCCATCTGCGCTGCGCCCGTGATCATGTTCTTGATGTAGTCGGCGTGGCCCGGGCAGTCAACGTGCGCATAGTGCCGGTTGGCCGTCTCGTACTCCACGTGCGCGGTGGCAATGGTAATGCCCCGCTCCCGCTCTTCCGGCGCGTTGTCGATCGAGTCGAAGGAGCGGAACTGGTTCTTGGGGTTGTGCTTCTGCAATACCTTGGTGATGGCCGCCGTCAACGTCGTCTTGCCGTGATCGATGTGACCGATCGTGCCCACGTTCACGTGCGGCTTAGTCCGATCAAATTTCTCTTTCGCCATGTTTCTTCCCTCAAAAATCAGCCTTCAGCTCTAAGCCGTCAGCTTTCAATTTCATCCTGCCGGTTCGCCACTCTTACTCAATCAGCACGACTGATCGCTGTGAGCTGAGGGCTGACCCCTTGCTTCTCAGTAGTACGCGTAGATCCTGAAATACCGCTCCCGCAGTTCCAGCGAGACTGCTTCCACCAGCCGAAGGTAGCGCTCGCGGGTGAGTCCCTGATCGGAGACCGGAAGTGCCGCGTAGAGCGCAATGGCATCCTTGCCCAGCAGGCCACGGCTCAGGATTGACTCAAAATCGCGAATCCTCAACTTTGCGCGGGTCACACGATCGAGAAAAACATCCACGTCGCGCGGATCGAACGATGCATCGATCAGCCGGTGTAGCTCTCGGTAGCCCTTCTCATCGTGGACTGCAATCGCCGCCTGCTCAAACATCCCTAGCCCTCAATACCGCTGATAGTTCTCAGATTTCCGTTTGTTAGCTTTCAGTTCAATCCTGCCCCAACCAACCACAGCATCTTCATTCGGCCCGTGACGCCCGGAGTGCAAGCTAGAAGCCGCGAGCCGCACTTCTGGAGCGGGAGACGGGGATCGAACCCGCGACCAACAGCTTGGAAGGCTGTGACTCTACCACTGAGTTACTCCCGCCCGGCACAACCGTCGACAGTTCGCAGGTGGTTCGTGGTCACGCAGAACCAATCGCGCCCCTGAACCCGAGAACTGCCCTTCAATCTGGAGCTGATGACCAGGATTGAACTGGTGACCTCTCCCTTACCAAGGGAGTGCTCTACCAACTGAGCTACATCAGCCTAAAAACCAGCCGTCGGCGATCAGCCAACAGCCTTCCATTTCATTTTGCCGACCCCAACAACATCGGCCCAACTCCGTCGGCCCAGCACCGCAAGCTGCCCGTTGCCCGCTGTCAGCTTTTCCTGCGAATCCGTTCTGCCTGGCGAGCTAAAACCGTGCGCAACGCCAACCCCGCCAGAATGACCAAAGGCAGCAACCTCAATTCCACAGCCCTGCCCATCACCATTACCTTGCCGGCATCCATCGTGAACCACACCAGCAGAGCTAAAGCCCCGTAGAGCACCAAAGCCACCGGAAACCGTTTTTCGAGATCGTCGCCGGTGCGCAGGCGTTCCCGCTCTTCCATGCGCGCTTCCGTGGGCAACCGTGAGCGCATCTGCAACCTCAAAACCGCTTCAAAAAATCCTGGTGCACAGGGGAGGATTCGAACCTCCGTAGCTCGCAAGGAGCGGCAGATTTACAGTCTGCTGCCATTAACCGCTCGGCCACCTGTGCCTTGTCATCCCAGCAACGAAGGGCTGTTACCGGGACTCCGCCACACTACCCTCGCAGCGAAAAATCCCCGCCGCCGACGGTCTCGTTTCATCTGCCCTACTCCCAGTTTAAGCCGCTTCAGCGCATTACGCTCCGTCCGGAGAGCCTCCGGCCATTCGGAGTTCAATGCACCTGAAGTGGGGTCACCGCAGAGCACAGGCCCGGCGATTAGAAAAGACCTTCGCCGGCAAATCTTTTTCGAGCTTCCGGCGCTGACGCCCTCGACGGGCCATGTACGCCGTTAGCCAGCCGCCTTTCGGGCTCCGCCAACACTTTCCTTCGATGGAGCTGGCGAAGGGATTTGAACCCCCGACCCTCTGATTACAAATCAGATGCTCTACCAGCTGAGCTACGCCAGCCCTATGGCGGCTCAACTTGCCCGCCCAGCCATCGGGAAACCTTCCCGGAACCGCGAAGTAACGCCCAGACACACTGCAACTCTGCGCGTTACTACGGCACAGAAGTCAAGATTAGCACACGCGGGTAAGGCGAGCAAACGGGCAGGAGCCGGCCGCGCGAAGTCAAGGCAAATACCGTGTAATCAGCGCGGAAGCCGCGGCCTGGGGGGCGCTGAACGTCCGGTCTTGGCAAGTTCAGCGCTCATGCCCCGAGTGGTTCCGAATGGCAAGGGATCATGCCCCCTTCAAAGAACTGCGAAGAGGCGCTTCTTTTTCCCTTTGGGTTCCCGTCCAGGCTGTCTAGAATCCTCGGCAGTACGGATATCGACGCGCAAAGCGCCCAGAAATGACGCGCTTGTCGCCCCTTACGAGGCGGCACTCGCTTGAGCCTGGCGGCCTGGACGAAACGAAAGGAAACTGCCATGAAACGATCCATCATCAATCGATACATATCTGAAGCCTGCGAATTCTTTGCTCAAAACGGTTTCACGTTGCCGCCCTTTGCGGATTGGACACCAGCGCAATGGCGGCAACGCGGCAGTGAAGTCGAAGAGCTGTGCGCAAGCCGGCTGGGGTGGGACGTAACGGATTTCAATTCCGGGAAGTTTGAATCCCTGGGACTTACGCTGTTCACGCTGCGCAACGGCTCCGCGGCCGCAGGCAAGAGCTCCAAGGTTTACGCGGAAAAGATCATGTTTGTGCGGGAGGGGCAGGTGACGCCTTTTCACTATCATGTCCGCAAAACAGAAGACATCATCAACCGGGGTGGCAAAGGAACGGGCCGCCTGGCCGTGCGACTCTTCAATTCAGACGTTGATGGAGGTTTTGCTCAGAGCCCGATTTCAGTGGTTTGCGATGGGGTTCGGCGCAGTGTCGATGCGGGTGGAACGATTTTTCTCGGGCCAGGCGAGTCCATCACCCTGACGCCGTTTCTCTACCACGAGTTTTATGCCGTCGATGGCCACGCACTGATTGGCGAAGTCTCCTCTGTGAACGATGACGATACGGACAATCACTTCAAGGAACCGCTTCCCCGCTATCCGCAAATCGACGCAGACGAACCGCCATTCCGGCTGCTGTGCAATGAATATGGCGCTCGCTGAGGGCAGTGTTCCCGGCCGGGAAAGACGGCAAGGCTCGCTTGTACTGCTGAGATAAGCGGCGCCAGTTCGCATCGGCCAATGCGTGAAATGAAGTCCACGCACAAGTTGCTCATCGGGGTACTTCAGCCAGGCCTCAGGGCTGGACTTTGCACAGGTCTGATCCGACGATTCGAACTGAGGCAATTTCATGCGGATGGATCACGAAGCTGACCGCATGGTCACCCGATACGGGAAGCTTCTGCTCGTCTTGCTCCACGGCGTTGGTCTGCCATGCATCTTCTACGCGCAGCAACGGGAGCCGAACCGTCAAGGTTCGCTGTTCCCCGCCCAGATCCAGAAAACGCAGGATCGTGCCATTGCCGTCCTCTGCCGGTTTCCAGGTCTCGAAGAGGACATTCGGATCGTCCACATCCAGAAAGCTGTCCTGCTTCGGATTCAGTATGCATGCCCCATCGGAGCCAGCCGCGGTCTGATCGGCGAGCGGGCCAGATGAGACCGCACTCGACTGTTGACCGCCGGAGGGCGCGTCCGCCCGATCCTGAGTAGTCACAACATCTGCTTCGAGGGGAGTGATCTCTTCCCATCCCAGGCGGCTCAACGCGGGCGCACCGGTGGCTGAGGAACTGGTAAGAACGTAGTGAAATTTAAAGTGACCACCCTGGCCGGCTCGATAGTTGGTATCCCAGTAGTTATTCATGACGTATGAAAAAACATTGCCCGGCCGGTCTCCGAACTGCTCCGGCCACTGTCCGCGATTAATGTCGCCAAAGGTCGCCAGCGCCGCATCCAGAGGGAGCAGGGCTACGGAAACGCCGTCTTGCTGTAACGCAATCCAGTGCTGAACGGAGAACCACTCATGCCCCGCTCCCGGATACATATCCTGCGCGGGATTAACAACTCCGTTTTGAATCTCGTATTGAAATTCCGGATGATTCATGGCAAAGGGAAACGCGAAATACACTCCTTCTTTTGTATCGACATCTTTCTTCTGGATGTCTTCGACAAACTCAATCTTCTTTACTCGATCGAATAGCCGAATTTGAGTGCTGATGACGGGGGTGTTTACATCCGCGGCTTGCATGCGCGCAACGGAGCCGTAGGGCGTAGGGGAAACGGAGACAAGGCTGCCCTTTTCGGCAGGATGAATCTCCAGTTCCGGCTGCGGATAAACGTGGCTGTACTGCAGAATGGTGTTAGGAGCTTTGTCCCCGCCGCTCACATAGAGATACTGGCCGAATCGATACGGGCTGTTCTCATTAACCAGTTCCCTGTTTAATTGCTTGTCATAGATGCTCCTGACCGCACCTGTCGCCGGGTCAAGGGTCACCCGATAAAAGGAATTCTCCATGGTCGCGCTGTGCCCGGCTGCAGGAACAGGAGCAGGAGATGGCGCGGCCTGCGTTTCGTATACCTTGTAGCCTACGGCCGGAACATCAGTGGCTACAAACCTTATGTGATCAAAATCAGGACCACTATGCAGAATCTCAAATGGAACCTTTTGGCCGGTTGTCTTGTCGGTCAAAGCGGAACCTTTATCGACATCAATTGAAACGAGACCACTCCTGCTCCAATTAAGACTGTTGAAGACGATGATGTCTCCCGGGCTCGCCGGTATGGATCTGGTCAGGCTGGCCATGCCGTTGCGGGTGATGAAATCCGCCAACGCCTGCGCGCTCAGGGCATACTGGTCCTTGACTGCGAGCTGTTTGACCGCTTCCATGCTGCTGGGATCACTCACGCTGTTGTACGAATCCCAGGTATGCTCATCCATCAGAATCATGTTCCGCCACATGCTGTCCAGAGCTTCCTTATCGGCGCGCAACAGTGGATTTACGATCAAGGTGAGCGTCGCAAACTTTTCCGCGGTTGGGGCGCGACCTTCGTTCCAGCGCTCCATCCCGGCATAGTACGCATCCGATGCAATGCCGTCTTCCCAGTAGGGTCCGCCGTCTCCACGCACGGTTGGAATCCTGTTGCCTAACTGCTGCTGAATCGATTGCAGAGCATCATAAAACCCGGAGTATTCCAAGTGCGGATAGGCATAGGCCTGGTTCCATTGCTGCACGAGTTCCGACTGTTGCGAAAAAAGATCTGTATTTTCAACCTGCGTGCCATAGACGATGGTTTGATCCGCCACATAGCTTGGATGGTCGTACATCTGCAGGAACAGCGGCAGAGTGTCGCGTCCGGCATCCAGTACCGGAGGCAGCCCGAAGAGCATTTGCATCTGCTGGTAAATGCGTGAGTACCACAGCAGCACTTTGGCGCCGTCCGGTCCTTCCCACCACATGGGCGAATTCTCGTTTAACTGACCCTGAAGCAGAACAGGAGCACGATAGTTGTTACTGCCGCCGACGAGATAGTGGATGCCTGCAGCCGCGAGAACAGAGGCGTAAGACCAGGAATAGGATGGCACATCGGTGATATTCGCGTAGTTAAAGGGAGTTCCATGATCACGGCTGAAATTGGCACTGGGATAAAGAGAACGAATCAACGTCTCAGCGGTCGGGAACCCTGTCAATAAATTCGCATATTGAGCGGGGATATCAATCTTATGATCCTGAATAGCTTTGATGGCGCGCGCCTGATCCGCGGCAGTATGGGTCTTGAGAAACTGCTGCATATCCCATTCCGCGTCCAGGCTATATCTGAAGTCAGGATGGCGGGCAATCATATCCAATGCTTCATCGATATCTCGGCTATGAATCGCAGCTACCTTGGGCTGATAATCCGAATAGCCCACATCCAGGTGAATCTGCGGCACAACAAAGATCGTCCATTGCTTTTGTGGACTTATGATTTCATCGCTGCGCTGGCGGTGGCCATCCGCCTCCCAAGTAAGTTGGGCATGCGCATCCTTGGGGAAATCAGCCGTCAGGAAAGTAAGCTTCTCATCGCCGAAGTCCTGATTGCCTGGGGCGGTTTCTTTATAGTCTTTGTTGTCGACGGCGAGATCCACTTGACTACCAGCTTTTACTTGACGGGGCGAGCTAATGAACACGTCAACCAATTCGCTGGTAACGCCATCCTTCTGTTGGAAGAAAATGGTAGGTTCAATGAGGGCAGAAGACACATGGGATTTCCCGGTGCCGGTGGAGCGATCAAGTTCAATCGCGTCGTAAGTCAGGCTGGCGTCCGGTACGGCTTGGCTAGCCTCTTCGACGGCCTGAAACGTAATCGTATTCTCGCCTGTTTTTAAGTAACTGGCAGGGAATGCAAATTCGGTGTCGGCATGGGAATAGGCGGGGTAGAAAGAGTCCCCCTGATCGCCGTTGCTGTAGTCGAGTTTGGGGTGGAGATACAGGAGTCCGTGCCGGCCGTTAATTTCCACACGGAGAGCAGGCACGCCCACGGTCTCGATCAACAACGATACGCGCAGCAGATAGGTACTCTTGGGGACACTCTGGAGAGAAAAGTGAATCGCTCTCGGTGCGGAATCGTCACTTACTCGTGTTTGTTGGGAAGCGGAATTCAGAACTGCCGGCTGGTTACCGTACCAGTCGCTGGCAGGAGTGCTTTGGCCAACAATGAAGTTCACCGGCTGTTTCGGAGTATCCGATGCGAATTCGGAGGACGAACGGTCGAAGTTGCCAATCTTGAAGATGACGACTCCTGCAACACCCTTGCCGGTGTCTCCAAGGGCTAAATGACCCGCGAGCAAGGACACGACTAGAGCAATGGTTGCTTGTTTCAACACGACCATGCACCTCCACAATGAGATATTCACGCCGCCAGCATGTTTCAGGCACGCAGGTGTAATGTACTGCGCTTGAAACTCTAGTCATATGGCGAGGAGTTGACAAGTAGAATCTTTCAAAGCAGATCGCCGTTCTATAAAGGAGCAAATTCGGTGGGTAGCTGTTCTTAGCTAGCTGGAGCCAGTGCAGAGGTTATTCATCATTGACTGATCGGTCGCGGTAGCTTTCTGGAGTAACTCCGAACTCTCGCCGGAATGAAGCCCCAAAATGACTGGCAGTCTTAAATCCGAGCATGTAAGCAATCTCTTTGACAGACAGCGATCGATCTCGCAACAGCATGCTGCCGCGGGAAAGAAGGATGTGGTTGAAGAAACTCGCTGGGCCTTCCTTGGCTGAGGCGCGGAAGAGACGGGCAAAGCGGGCTTCGCTGCTGCCCAACAAATGACAGAGCTGATCCAGCCGGAAATCATCTTTCCTGCACCAGCGCATAAACTCGTAGGCGCGCACGAAATCCCGCCGGGGTAAGCGCTGGGTCCAATCCACCTCGCATTGCTCAATGTGCTTCACAGGCCAGGAGCGCAGAGTCTCGATTAACATGCGCATGGCCAGGCCTTCGACGACCACGTCATGGCCCGGCTTGCGCTCGTTCAGTTCTTCCACCATGTCCCGGGCACAGTCAAACAGCACACGCGATTGAATGCGGCCGAGGAAGACAGGCACGCGATGCCCCTCCTCCTGGGAGGGTGGAAGCCCCGGCAAAAGACCGGTGAGAATTCGCCGATCCACAGTAAGACACACCGAACTGCAATTCCGCTTGGCCGTCTCATAGGCGCTGGCATGTTCCACGCCAAAGTTCCCAATGAGCGCCTCGCCCTCTTCAATCACGTGGGTCTCGCCCATTTGCGTCTTGCTGACGGCGCCTTCCAGGCACACGACGATATGGTACTCGGAGTGCGTATGGGGCGAATAAAACCGCGACTCGGATGGATGAAAATGCTGGAGGAAGAGCTTTCCATCGGGACGCCACCAATAAGCACACTCGTGGTCAATCCGGGTTTCGGGCCGTGTGGGATCAAACAACTGTGCAATGGGTTCGCCGTACATACCCGAAAGTGTACTCCTTCTTTTTGGCGCGGTGTTCAGGGCCGGGTGCGGCAGCATTTACCGACGCGAGCAGGTGGGAACATTCAGTTTCCCATGGGCAGGCGCACGGTAGCTCGCGCCCCTTCGCACTCGTCTCGATTCACCAGTTGTACTTCGCCGCCGTGGGCACGCGCAATCTGCTGAGCCAGTGCCAGGCCCACGCCGCTTCCCTGTTGTTTGGTCGTATAGAAGGGCACAAACAGGTTTTCGACATTTGTAATACCCGCGCCGTGGTCTTCAATGGTGAATTGCAAGGTCGATCCCCGAAACGCTCCAGCATGCACGCACCGGAAGCGCTCCATTGGCCAGCGACGCATCCACGGCATTGGCCAGGAGGTTGATCAGCATCTGCTCCAATTGATCCGGATCGGCGTTCAGGGTTGCATGGGGGCCCGGATCAAGCTGCACAGGCAGGCGCTGCTCGAGCAATACGACTCGCTCGAACAGGGCACTGGCTTCAACCCGCTGCAGCCTGGGTGCGGGCAACTGCGCAAGCTTCCGGTACGACTGCACGAATCGATGCAGCGCATCGGCACGGCTTTCCACCACGCTCAGTCCACGGCGAAAATCGCTCAGTTCCGACTCCTCGCCTTCCATGCGGTCCACGCGCGCCAGCAGGCTGCCCGCGATCGACTTGATGGGCGCCAGCGAATTGGAGAGCTCGTGACCCAGCACGCGGATCAACCGCTTCCACGCTAGTTGCTCTTCTTCCTGTAAGGCGAGGCTTACATCGGCCAGCAGCAGCAGGGTGTGGGGCGCGCCTTCTTGCCGGAAAACAGTTTTGCGCAACAGCCATCGCGCCGAGTTGCCGCCAAACGAGTGCGTGCTTTGATCGGACGCGCGCAGCAAATCCTCGAGCCCCAGTGCCTTGGCCGAACGCCCGAAACACCTTGCATACGGCAGGCCCAGCAGCTTCAGGCCGGCTTCGTTCACCAATTGCAGGGAGTTGTTGCGATCGAAGGCGAACAGCGGCGTATGCACAACTTCGAGGATGCGAGCCAGCAGCGCGATGGCCTCCAGCGAGCGCACACGCTGCCTCTGCAGCAGGTCCGCCAGTGCATTGATTTCGCCTGCAAGCTCGCCCAGCGCATCTTGTGTTCCCGCGCCGCGGGCACGAAACGAGTAGTCGCCTTCGCGCAACGACGCAACCACATTTGCAAGCGTTTGCAGCGGGCGCACCAGGCCATCAATCAGCGCCGACGCTATGAGCAGCAGGTAAAGAAGAATGCCGCCAACCAGCAGTGCCGCCACCGTGCCGCTCAGTTGCCCCTGGTAGAAGAAGACCCCCGCAAAGACCAGCGCAGGGAGCGTCAGCAGAAAGCACTGCACCCACACGCGGCGAATCGCCGAGCGGTGCGGCCTGCGCGGATGGCTGTCATAGGCCATGCTTTTCAATGCGCCGGTAAAGCGCGGCGCGACTCAAGCCCAGTGCTTCCGCCGCCTGCGAAATGTTGCCGTCGTAGCGGCGCAAGACGTTGCGGATCAGCAACGCCTCCATCTCGTCGATGCTCATATTCTCTACAGAAGGAGCGGCCTGGCGCGGGGTGGAAATCGCCAGATCGCCTGGTTCCACGTCTTCGCCGCGGCAGAGAAGCACTGCGCGCTCCACCATGTGCTCCAGTTCCCGCACATTGCCAGGCCAGGAATATTGCATCATTTGCTGCATGGCCGCCGGTGAGAACCCGTTCACCTGTTTCCGGTAGCGGGTGCGGTTGCGATTGAGAAAGTGCTGCGCGAGTAGCGGAATGTCTTCGCGGCGTTCGCGCAGAGCAGGCAAGTGGATTTCCACCGTATTGATGCGGAAGAGCAGGTCCTCGCGAAAATTTCCAGCCTGGACCTCCTCGCGCAACTGCACGTTAGTGGCGCACAGCACTCGAACATCGACGCGCCGTGTCTGCGACGAGCCTACTCGTTCCAGTTCGCCTGTCTCCAAAACCCGCAACAGCTTGGCCTGTTGCCGCAGTGGAACATTGCCAATTTCATCCAGGAATAGTGTGCCGCCGTGGGCCAACTCGAATCGGCCCATGCGGTCAGTGCGCGCATCCGTGAATGCTCCCTTCACATGCCCGAAGATCTCACTCTCGAAGGTGCCTTCCGGAAATCCTCCGGCATTCACAGTCACCAGCGTCCGGCGCGAGCGTTGCGAAGCGCCATGAAGCAGGCGTGCCACGATCTCCTTGCCGGTTCCATGTTCGCCGGTGATTAATACATTGGCGTCGGATGGGCCCACTTGCGCGATCAATTCCAGCACCGGGCGCATGGCAGCGGCGGCGGCCACAAACTCCGGAAGCCCTTCGGCGCGCAGCAAGCTATTTTCAAACTCGAGGTGCCGTGCGTGCTTGAGAGCCTGGTGCAATTCAGCATGCAGCTGAATCTGGGAGAGCAAGCGCTCGTTCTCCCACGGTTTCTGCACAAAGTCCCGCGCACCGCGTTTGATTGACTCCACCGCCAGGTCGATATTGCCCCACGCCGTCATCACGATCACCGGAAGCCGCGGATCCAATTCTTGAATGCGTGCCAACAGGTCGAGCCCTTCGCGGCCCGAAGTGGTGTCGCGGGTATAGTTCAGATCGATCAGCAGCACGTCGTAATCGGCGTGGCCCAGCGCCTCCATCACCAACTTTGGGGAGCGCGCACAATCCACGTCAATCCCTTGCGGTTGCAGGAGCAATCGGATGGCTTCGAGAATATGCGGCTGGTCGTCGGCTGCCAACACCCGGATTTTTGGCTGCGGAGTGGAAATGTCGAGCCTCCGACGACTTCGTGGTTGAGTCTGCGGCTGCGGTTGTGCGTACTTGCGATGGGCATGCCCAACAGCGCAGCCAGAGGCTCTTCATCGATTCTACGGCGCACGTGTTACTATGCCGGTTTTGGCATCATCGATTGAGACGCCCATGCGCTCCAGCGTTTCTCCGGTCGCCCGGTCGATATCCACCTTGTCTTTTTCGTACGCTGTCTGAGCAGCCGCAAGAATCGATTCGGCGATCGCCAGTTCGTGTTGAGAAACGATCGCATCGTAGCTCGACTTGGCGCCGAGCTTCTGTTCCTGTCGGGTAATGTCAAAGGTTTTCTGAGCCAGATCACGCGCCGTCTGAGCTGCGTCGACCCGCGCCTGACCCTGCTGCAGCGCAAACTGGGCGTTACGCACGTCGAAACGGATGCTCTTCTGCTGCTCTTCGGAACTGATCTGGCTCTGCCTGTACTGCAGTACGGCGCGGAACTGATCGGCCTTGGCAACGCGGTTGCGCAGATTGATGGAGAGCGTCATGCCCACCTGGTATTCAGGCGAGGAGTAATTGAAGGTGTCCTTGAACATGCCCGGAAAGCCCGCGGGCAAGTCCGTGGCACACTCGGAGCCCAGACTGCAATTGGGATTAGGCGGGCCGGCGGTGCCCGCGCCGGCGTAATAGCCATACATATTGAGGGTGGGCAGGAGTTCACTGTTGATGTCTTTGAGTGCTTGCTTCTGCACCGCCGCCTGCATCTGGTAAAGGGCGACCTCCGGACGGTTCTTTTCGGCTTCGGAGATCAGGACATCGATGGATTTCGAGGCGTTCGGATCGGGCCCGCCTATGAGATCGAGGGGAATGACCGGCATTTCGTCAATCAAAGGATCGTCGGTCTTGGTCAGAGCGTTCTTAAGGAGTAGCTCGTTCAGACGGAGAGTGGCGCGCGCAACGGTGAGGTCGCCTTCGCTGGTGGCGACGGTGGACTCGTCGGTCATGACCTGATTGGCCGGAATAGCATTGAAGCTTAGCTGCTTCTTGTCCACGTCGAGCGCCTGCTGTGCAAAGGCGAGCGAGCGTTCCTTCACTTGCTCATCTTCGTAGGCATTTACGAGATCCCAGTAGATATTCTCGACCCCGGTAATGGTGGCGATAACCTGCATTCTGAAAGCGACGTCGTTGATTTGGGAGTTGCGCTTGGCGATGCGGATATAGCGCTCGTTGGTGGAGAGGCCAAAGCCCGCCAGAAGAGGCTGCGTGATCTGCACGAATAACTTGGCATACAACTCGGGATCGACGGCGTTGTACGGGGTGTTGCTGGTATCACGCTCGCCCTGGTACCCAGCGTAAATGTTGGTGCCCATCGGGAAGGACTCGCTGAAATTGGCCAGGCCCTCGATGGTGTTGTTTTTGAGGATCGGCACGCCGCTCAGAAACTGGTTGGCCTGCTGGGTGACGGTGTGATCATCGAAGCCCGTGAAATTCAGGTAGGGATCGAAGGAGGGTACGGTGGTTCCCTGGCCGAGCGTCGATGTGACGATACCGCCCGCGCCGGCAGAGTATCCACCGCCCCCGCCGCCGGCAGAGACGTTGAAACCGCCCTGCGTGGACGACTGCACGATTGCGGTATTGACGCCGTTGGCCGCACCACCGGCTTTAGTGCGCTGGATATCAGTCTGCGCAATAGGAAAGTTATAGCGGAAGTAGGCGAGATCGAGGTTGTTCTCGATGGCCAGATCGATGGCGTCGTGCAGCGAAATGTATAGCTTTCCGTTGCTGATGAGGTTTTGCAGCAGTGGCGAGTTGTTGAGGTTGAGGGGAGGCGCCGTGCTGGGCCTGTAGGGTGAAAATGGACGATGCGAGTGGGGCAGCGGAACGTAAAACGGCTGGGGCGGCGGGACCGCCTGCTGGCTCTGCTGTTGCATGAGTTGCGCGAGAGAAGGCGAAGCCGCGCCAGCGCGCGTTGCCGGCGCCGGAGCCTCTGGCGCGGCGGTACTTGCCTGGCCGTTCGCGGTGGTTGCCGGGGTTGGCGCAGGCGGCGGAGTTTGCGGCGAAGACTGGGCAAGGCAAGCGGGGATAATCACCGTGCACAACGCTGCAGCCGCGATCCATTTGTGCAATGAGCGGGAGGTCATCATCTCGCAACCTCCGCGGATTTTGCCGCCAGCCGTTCATCGCGTGTGAGCCACCCGTCGCGCAGTTCCACAATGCGCCCGCTGTAGCGCGCATTTTCATCGGAATGCGTGACCTGAACAATCGTGGTGCCCTGGCGATTCAACTCACAAAACAATTCCATGATTTCGCGCGCCTGCGTGGAGTGGAGATTTCCCGTGGGCTCGTCGGCCAACAACAGCGCGGGCGCATGCACCACCGCGCGCGCAATGCCCACCAGTTGCTGTTGTCCACCGGAGAGCTGACTGGGAAACAGGTCCTTTTTTGCGACAATCCGAAAGCGGTCGAGAATGTCGGCCACCATCCCCTGCCGCTCCCTGGCAGGCAGGTTCTTGTAGGAGAGCGGGAGATCGATATTCTCGGCGACCGTCAGGTCATCGAGCAGGTGATAACTCTGGAAGACCATGCCGATGCGCTGCCGCGCCAGGTCCGCGCGCTGTTTGCGATTGAGCGCGTGCACCGGCGTATCGTCGAACAGGTATTCGCCCCGCCAGCCATCGTCAAGCAGGGCCAGCACATTCAGCAGCGACGACTTCCCTGCTCCGGACGGTCCCATGATGGTGACAAATTCGCCTTCGCGAATTGTCAATCCGATCCTGCGCAAGACCCAGGTCTCGGTGTGGCCGGCCTTGTAACTCCGTTCTACATTTTTCAGTTCGATCACGACTCGAATCTCCTGTTTCTGGGCTGATCAATGGGGAGAAATTATTCCGTGCGCAATGCCTGCATGGGTTCGACAGCCGCGGCGCGGTGCGCAGGCAGCCAGCTTGCGGCCAGTCCGGTGACTGCCAGCACCAGCGCCACCGCGCCATACGTCCAACCATCGAGCGGATGCACCTGGTAAAGGAAGCTGTCCACAAGCCGTCCCGCGGCCAGGGCCAGCGCCAGGCCGGCCGCCAATCCCGTGCCTACCAGCAACGCACCTTGGCGCAGCACCAGTTGCGCGATGCTGCCAGGCGTAGCGCCCAGCGCCATGCGCACCCCGATTTCGTGCCGCCGGTAGCTCACCAGTTGCGACAGCACACCATAAAGCCCGGCGATCACCATCGCAATGGCCAGGCCCGCGAACGAGCTAACGAGGTAAAGGCTCAGACGTTGTCCAAAGGTGTTCTTCTCCACGGTCTCCTGCATGGTCTGAAAATCGTCGAGCGCGAAGCCGGGCGCGTCGCGATGGAAGACGGAGCGCATCTCCGTTTCCACGGGAATGTCGCCGCGCGTTTTCACCACGAAGCTAACCACGGTTTTGAGCAGCGCCGGGTAGAACAGAGAGGTGGTGGGAACCTGCTGCGCGGGCAGCATCAGGCTCGGCAGCACGGCCCCGCCGATCGTCTTATCCGCCTGGTCGCCGATGACGCCGACGATGGAATAGGGATTGATCATCCCTGTATCCTTGCCGCCCAGGTCGATCTGCTTACCCAGCGGATCCTGACCGGCAAAGTATTTTTTCACGAAGGCTTGATTGACCACGGCGACGAAGGGCGCCGAGGCCGCATCGCTGTCCGCGATCATGCGCCCGCGCAGCAGAGGGGTATCGAACACGCGCGCGTAATCGGCGCTGGCCGCGGTCACGTCGGTTTGAAGATTCACCTTGGGGTCCTTGGCTTGTCCGACAATCTCAAAGCTGCTGCTGACGCCCATGCCCGAGAGCGGTGGCGTGGTCACCAGTGCCGCTTCTTCTACGCCGGGCAGGTGCTGAATCTGGTCAAGGATGGGTTGATAGGTGAGCGTGGCCACCGAGACCGGCGCGTTGGCGGTACCCGCTGACACGGCCATATTCGAGAAGCCGACGGCATCGGCGGGCATGGCGCTAAAGGTGGTCACGTGCTCGGTATCGAAGCCCAGGTGAGCCTGTTCCAGGTTCCACAGCGTGTGGAAGAGCAGCCCTGAACCGACCAGCAACAAGGTGGAGAGCGCCACCTCGCCGGCAACCAGAAACCCGCTCAGTTTTTGGCTCACGGTGCGCGAGCCCAGGCCGCGCGCGGCGGCTTGCAGCGCGGCCTGGGGATTGGCGCGCGCCACCAGCAACGCCGGCAGCAACGACGACAGCACGGTGGTGACGATGGCGATGGCAGCCAGCACCAGCACGATGGTCCAGTGAATGGAAATGGCGTCGGCGCGCCGCAGCGTGCCCTCGGGCAGCTTTTGCAGAGCGCTCATGGCCAGCTCGGCGAAAAAGACGCCGACGCCACAACCCAGCAGGCTCAGCGTCAGCCCCTCGGCCAGCATTTGGGCTATCAGTCGCATGCGGCCGGCGCCCAGGGCCGATCGCACCGCGAATTCTTGCCGCCGCGCCAGACAGCGCGCGATCAGCAGGTTCGATACGTTAGCGCAGGCGATGAGCAGCACCAGCCCCAGAGCCGCGAACAGCGCCAGCAGCACTGGCCGTACCGCTCCGGTGAGCAGTTGCTGATAGCGGCCGGCGTGGAATCCGTGGTCCCCGGCGCGCCCCATGTGCGCGGTAATCGAGTTCAGCTCCTGCTGTGCCTGGGCCAGGGTGACGCCGGGGCGCATGGAGGCAACGATACTGAAGAAGTCGTAACCGCGATCCTTGAGCATCTCCGGCGACGGCTGCAGCGGCAGCCATATGCCTTTGGCGATGTCCGGGCCCATCTCATCGGGGAAATGGAACGAGGCAGGCATCACACCCACCACGGTGCGCGATTGGCCTCCGATACGAACGATACGGCCCACGATGGAAGGATCGGCTTGAAAGCTTTCGCGCCACAGGCCCTCCGAGAGGATGGCAACGGGCGGCCCACCGGCCTCGCCATCAAGAGAACTGAAGGTGCGGCCCAGCAGCGGCTGCGCCCGCAGCATGGCGAAGAGATTCGGCGTGACGCGCGGAGCGACGACGCTTTGCGAAGTGTCCTGGTTTTCGACAACGCTTAAATCGTTGGAGTAGCCGGCCACCTGCGCCAGCAGATGCGATTTATCGCGGATATCGCGGTAGTCGAGCCATGATGTCGCACCGAAACTGGTGGCGCCGGCGGGGACTATAGAGACCAGGCGATTGGAGTTCGCGTAGGGCAGCGGGCGAAGCAGCACGTTCTCGATCACCGTGAAGATGGCGGTGTTGGCGCCCACGCCGAGGGCCAGCGTGAGCACGGCCAGCAACGCCATACCCGGACTCTTGCGCAGCTGTCGCAACGCGTAACGAACATCCTGCAAGAGCATTCAACCCCCTGTCATTCCCTGGCCGCTTGTTGCCCTGGTCCCTGCTGGTTAGGCTTCGGCTTCCTCTTCGAGCTTCTTCTGTTCCTGCTCGCTGACCACCTTCCCGTCGAAGAGGTGCACCTCGCGCTCGGCATGGCGCGCGAAGCGCGGGTCGTGCGTGACCATGCAGATGGTCGAGCCCTCGCGGTGCAGATCGGCGAGCAGGTGCATCACAGCTTCGCCGTTTTTCGAGTCGAGATTGCCGGTAGGCTCGTCGGCCAGCAGGATGGAAGGCGAGCCGGCCAGGGCGCGGGCCACCGCTACGCGCTGCTGCTGACCACCGGAGAGCTGCGCGGGATAATGCCGCATGCGGTGCGCCATATTCACGCGCTCCAGCGCTTCTTTCACGCGGCGCTTGCGCTCGGCCGAAGGCATGCCGGCGCGGTAGGTAAGCGGCAGCTCAACATTCTCTTCCACCGTCAGGTCGCCGATCAGGTTGAAACTCTGGAAGATGAATCCGATCTCCTGGTTGCGGATGCGCGAGCGCTCACCGAAGCTCAGGTTCTGCACCGGATTGCCATTGAGCTGGTAGCGCCCGCCGGTGGGCGTATCGAGCAGTCCCAGAATCGAAAGCAGCGTCGACTTGCCACAGCCCGAGGGTCCCGACATGGCCACGTACTCGCCGCGATTGATGGTCAGGTGGACGCCAGCAAGCGCATGCGTCTCCACTTCGTCGGTGTAGAAGACCTTGGTCAGATCTTCAACTTCAATCAGTGTGCCGTTGTCCTTCGATGCCATGGGTCACTCCATTTCTGTTGTCAGTGATCAATTCGCAGCCCCAAACCCGTTCGTCAGTCAGTTTCTGGTCAATGGATTCGGCCTGCCTGAGAACATCCCTCAGGGTTGAACAGGCTGCGGAAAAACTCCCCGCATCCGGCCATGCTGCGAAGGAGGATGCAGCAGGGGCTAAAGCCCTCGTTCGTTTTGCAGACTTTAGTGGTCCGGCTAAAGCCGTGCCCTTGTTACAAAACTCATCTTGCTACAAAACTCATCGCACAGTTTTTTCCGCTGCTTGTGAAGCCGTGCCCTTTCAAAACACCATTGATGCAACCAGTTCCAGTTCCTAGTCCCTGGTCCTATCCCTAGTCCCTAGTCCCTGGTCCCTAGTCCCTGGTCCCTAATCCCTGCCTCATTCCAGCCGGATATGATCCACGTTGTCGTAGCGCGACATATCCGACAAAATGACCGTGTCCCCTTGACTCAATCCTTCCAGCACCTGAATGTTCTCAACCGAGGCGCGGCCTACTTTGACGGGCACTCGGGTTGCAGTTTTGCCGCCCGGATCGACACGGAACAGGCTCAGGGTAGAATTCTCGTTGCCAAGAGCCGGCCGGCCTACATAGAGCACGTCCTCCATGCGCTCGAGGTCGATGGTGCCCTCCACGCTCAGTTGCGGAACGGCGCCGGGCGGCAGGGGCCCATCCAGCTGAACGTCAACGGTGCGTGTTCCGTTGACTACTGCCGGATCGATGCGCGTTACATGGCCGGGGATGATGCCGTTGTGCGTATCGATGGAGGCCGGCTGCCCGATCTGAATGTCGCGGGCCTGGGTTTCGGGAATTTGCAAAGCGGCCTTGAGCTTGCCGCTTTGAATGACCTCTGCAACCGAAGTTCCAGCCGTGACGTGCTGACCAACCTGCACCGGCGTCTCCAGCGGCGCCAGGGTGCCGGAGATGGTGGAGCGGACACCCAACGCCTGCTCCTGCTTTTCGTAAAGATCCAGCAGCGCTTTGGCTTGTTCGGTCTTGGTCTGCTGCGAGGCCAACTGCACCTCAATCGAATTCTGATTCACTTGGAGCTGTTGCTGGCTCAGCTGGTGCTGCGCGGTTAGCTGATCGGCCGTGCTCTTCGATTTCTGATACGTCAAACCGGAGATCACGCCCAGATCGTAAAGAGCCTTATCGGTCTGCGCCTGCAGCTCATCCTGCGCATAATTGGCATTCACCTGCGCCGCCGCCTCTTTCTTGTCCATCAGCGTGCTGTCGAGCTGCGCCTGCAGGCTCTTGTAATCGGCCTGTGCAGCCTTGAGGCCCAATTGAGCGCTCAACACTTGCTGCTGCAGTTCGGGATCGGACAGGTCCATGATGATGGTGTCCGGTGTGACCTGCGCGCCGGGAAGCACGCGAATCCGCACCACCGTGGCATCGGTCTGAGCGGGGATCAGCTCAATCGAATCCTCGCGTGGCACCAGCATGCCGATGGAGGAGCGCACCTGGCGCACGAGCGGACCACGTTTCACGGTGTCGGTCCAGATGGTGGAGCGGTCTACGGTGGGCGCGGCCGGCTTGAGCCGCGACACTCCCACCGCCAACAAGGCCAATGCCGCTATTCCGGCGCCGGACCAGGCTAGAACCCGCCGTCTCTTTTTCTGCTTAAACTCGGGGCGCGCGATATCCATTGTCTTCTACCATTGCACTTACGCTGCCAGGGACGGAGGAGTTCCCTGGGCTGAAAAATAAAGAGTTAGCATTCATATACGGAAATAAGCATACGCCAAAGTGACCGGTTGCACTTCTGAAGTGTCCGATATCGAACAGTTGCGGTGCCGCTTTCCATTCCAGACAGTTGAAGCGTCATGCCCAACCTTTCAAATTACTCTGCGCGCAACGCCTGCATGGGATCGACCTTGGAGGCGCGCGCGGCAGGCAACCACACCGCGAACAGGGCAACCGCGGTGAGGATGCATGGCGCTGCCACGAACACGGCAGGATCCCAAGGCTTGACGCCGAACAGGAAGGTGGACAAGAGGCGAGTAAGGGCAAAGGACGCAACGATGCCGGCAACTACGCCAACCAGCGCCAGCCTCATGCCCTGCCAGACAATGAGCTTGCGGATCACGGATCGATCCGCGCCAAGGGCCATGCGGATGCCCATCTCCTGAGAACGCTGCGCCACGGAGTAGGCCATGATCGCGTAGATACCGATGGCGGCCAGCAGCAGCGCCACCGCGCCGAAGATGGTAAGCAGCAGCATATTGAAGCTTTGCCGCGCCGTGGAGAGACCCATGACCTCGTCCATGGTGCGGATATGGGCCACCGGGAAACCGTCGCTCGCAATGCGCAACTGCTCGGTGATGGCGGGAATGTACCGGTGCGGATCGCCGTGGGTGCGCACCAGCCAGAAGAGTGGCTGGATATTGGCATACGCTGCGTTGTAGTCATCCGAGACCTGGGAAATGGGAACAATCATCATGGCGCTGGCAGGATTGCCTAAACCGCTGTCGTGGAAGTCGGCGACAACGCCTATGATGGTTTCCTCGGCGATGACGCCAAGAACCGATTCCATGCTCGCCCCGTGATTGATCTGCTGTCCGATGGGGTCTTGGTGCGGGAAGAATTTCTTGGCGAAGGCCTCGTTGATGAGAGCGACATGGGGCGCGTTAGCATTGTCGTTGTCAGTAAAATCGCGTCCCCGCAAGATGGGAATCTTGAATAGGCTCAGGTAACCCGGCGTAATGCTCATCCACTGACTTCCGCAGCAGTTCTTTTCGACCGGACGGCCGGCGATTTGGAATCCCGTGCCATCTTCGACGTCGATGGGCCGCCAGAAGCCGGCGGCCGCCAGCTCCACTCCAGGGAGGGCATTGAGCCGTTGGCGCCCATCCCGCAAGAGTTGAGCCAGACCGGCCGTTTTCTGGTAGCGCGGGCCGTTGAGCGACATCTCCATAGTCAGAACATTGTGAGGATCAAAGCCCGGCCCCACCGCGTGCAGGGCGATGAAGGTGCGAATGAGAAGCGCCGCACCGATAAACAGCACCAGGGCCAGCGAGATTTCGCTGACCACCAGCAGGGAGCGAATCTTTCCCTCGCGGAACCCGGTACCGGAGCGGTTGCCGCTCTCCTTCAGCGTGGAGCTTAAGTCGGAGCGCGAAGCGCTGAAGGCGGGGAAGAGACCGAAGAGAATTCCCGTACCCAGCGAGACAGCGAGGGTGAAGGCAAGCACGCGCCAATCGATGCCGATGGCCGAGCCGTTCTCGCCAATTCGAGGCAGGCCGGCGGGACTGACGGCCAGCAATGCCCTCATTCCTGCAAAGCCGAGAATCATGCCGAGAGCACCGCCGGCCAGGGACAACAACACGCTTTCAGTAACCAACTGGCGCACGATGCGGGCTCGGCCGGCTCCGAGTGCAGAGCGGATGGCGAACTCGCGCTTGCGGACCGTGGCGCGCACCAGCAGCAGGTTGGCAACATTGGCGCAGGCGATCAGCAGCACCAGTCCGACCGCGCCCAGCATCATGAGCAGCGAATTACGCGCGTCGCCAATGATGCTGTCGAACAAGGGCCCAACCGTAAAGCGGTTTTGCGCGTCCGTGACGGGGAACTCACGATGGAACTCCGGACTCGCCGCTGCCAATGCGGCATTGGCCTGTGCCACGGTGACGCCTGGCTGGAGCAGTCCGGTCATCAGAAAGAAGAGATTCATGTCAGTGCTGGCCGGGTCAAACTGAAACGGCATCCAGAGGTCGGCCTGCACTTCGGGGGAAAAGTCTTTCCCGATTACGCCAACAACGGTGTAGGGCTGATTGCCGAGCGAGATAGATTTGCCCACGATGGCCGGGTCGCCGTCGAACCTGCCCTGCCAGAGTCCATAACTGAGAATGACTACCTTGCCGCCGTGGGGCGAGTCCTCCTGCGGCGTGAAGGTTCGTCCCAGCACCACGGGCGCGCCATACAGGCGAAAGTAGCCCTCGGTCACGTGAATGCCATGGACTTGCTCCGGACGCCCGCCGGTAAGATTAAAGCCCGGCCCGGCGTTATCGAATGCCACGACGTTCTTAAAAATCTTTGTCTGCCGCTGCAGGAAGTGAAACTCCGGGATGTTATGGAGGTCGCTGGCAAGGCCGGACACCGGCTGCAGAAAATTCACCAGCCTATCGGCGTCGGGATAAGCGAGCGGCTTCAACAGAACCGCATTCACGACAGAGAAGATGGCGGTGTTGGCTCCGATGCCGAGGGCCAGCGCGACGATGGCGGAAAGGGTGAAGCCAGGATTGTGGGCTAACTGGCGCAGGCCGAAGCGCACATCCTGCCAGAACAACTCCAGGCCGGCTCCGGCGCGCTGATCCCGCACCGCCTGCTTCACCTGTTCTATGCCCCCGGACTCGGCTCGTGCGGTACGCCGGGCCTCGGATGCGGGTACGCCTGCGGCGATCCGTTCGTCCGCCATCATGTCCACGTAAGCGCGGACTTCGTCGTTCAGTTGGTTTTCGACACCGGCCTTGTGGAAGAGATTTCGACAAGTGCTTCTGAGGCGAGACCAGAACTTCATCGCGTTCTTTCCTTATGTGGCTTTGAGAGCATTGCTCATAGCCAGAGCCACTGTGGTCCATTGTTTGGTTTCCACTTCAAGCTGCCGCTTTCCCGCCTTGGTGAGCCGGTAAAACCTGGCACGGCGGTTATTTTCAGACTCGCCCCAGAACGAACTCAGCCAGCCGGCTTCCTCCATACGATGAAGCGCAGGAAACAGGGAGCCTGGCTTGACCAGAAATGTCCCTTTTGTAATTTGCCCGATACGGCGCGAAATGCCTAGACCGTGGAGTTCGCTCAGTCCCAGCGCCCGCAGGACCAGCAGATCGAGTGTGCCCTGCAGGAGATTCGCCTGTCTAGAAGTCATTTGCCCGTTCCTATAGAATGCCGATACGATTATCCTCTCTTCCTACAGAATGTCAATGGGAGAGAAACGATAGCCCACGGCAATCGCATTTGGATTCGGCTGTCATAAACAGAAGCGGATTTGAAATGGCACGGCTTCAGCTTGGTGAAAAACCCGTGTTTTCGCTCTCCGGAGGGAGCATGAGGCTACAGCCTCACGAATATAGTCCATCGACTCAGAGCGGCTTTAGAGGCTGCGGAAAATCTCGCGAAATTGAGCAATTGTGCAAGTGAGGGTGCAGCAGGGGCTGAAGCCCTCTTTCGTTTTGCAGCCTTTATTGGCCCGGCTAAAGCCGTGCCCTTGTTACAAGGCCCCTCATTCAAGAGTTTTTCCGCAGCGTGTTTAGCCCCGGGCCCTCGCTCCACCCCGCTCATGGACTTTTTCACCAGGCTGTGAAGCCGTGCCCTTTCAAAACAAAAACCTCCTCGCATTTTGAAATGCGATCCCGCTGAACGATAGCTCTTTTTCATTGGGCCCCGGCAGAGCTGTTGGCCCGCTCAGTCGAGGAGAAGCCCGATCTCAGATAGAGCGATGAATGGCCCGCTGACCGTTAGACCTTGACCAAGGGACGAATTCCAGACCTATACTTCTCCACCTATACTGTTGAACAGTATGTCAGTCCTGCGGGACATTCGGCTGGCTTTTCGACTGTTCTGGCGAACTCCGGTTCCTACGGGGATTGCCGTGGTGTCGATTGCATTGAGCGTGGGCGCGACCGCTGTGGTCTTCACAGCCATATGGGCCGTGCTGCTTGCCCCTCTGCCGTACGCTCGCCCGTCCGAACTGGTGCAGATCAGAACCGACTTCCCCAAGTTTGAGCCATCGCACTCCGATTGGGCCCTGTGGAGCGATGCTCAGCAGATCGCACGGCGCACACGCACCCTTGCTTCTGTTGCGGCCTATGGCAACGAGATGCTGGATCTGGCAGGCAATGGGACCACGCCTCCTGAAGCGCTGTACGGCCTTCGCGTATCCGCCAATCTTTTTCCCACTCTCGGCATCAAGCCGATGTTGGGACGCAACATCTTCCCCGAGGAGGATCAGCCCGGCCAGGCGAAGGAGATGATTCTAAGTTATGGGCTCTGGGTTCGACGGTTCAACTCAGACCCGGGAATCGTTGGGCAGAGCGTCACTGTGGATGGCCGCAGCTGCCGGATCATCGGCGTCATGCCGCAGGGTTTTGACTTCCCCCTGCGTAGAGCCGCGGTTCATACCCCATCGCCGTATGTCGACTTTTGGGCGCCCATTCGAAGCGGCAAACCTATTTCCCCAACCGAGGCATTGGGCGTGGTGGCCAGGCTGCGGCCGGGCGTCTCGCTGGCAGATGCTCAGCAGGATCTCGCGATTATTAACGGCGATCTTACCCGCCAGTTCCCTGCAACCAATCGGGACCATATCCTGCGTATGGGGTTGATGCGGGACCGCGTGCTGGGAAACGCGAAGGATGCCTTGTGGATCCTGATGGCCGCGGCTGTGATGTTTCTCCTTATCGGTTGTGCCAATGTGGCTAACCTTCTGCTGGCGCGCGGCCTGACGCGGCAGCGGGAATTTGCGATTCGAATCGCCGTGGGTGCAGGCAGGACACGCATCGCTCGTCAACTGTTGACCGAGAGCTGCGTGCTGGCGGCGCTGGGAGGATTCGGCGGCTACATTCTTACGGTGGTGGCCTGGAAAGTTTTGCCTGCCTTCGCGCCGGAGAGCATTCCTCGTCTGCATACAGCTCACCCGGGCTGGGGAATTTTGGCTTTCTCACTCTCGATTGCCCTCACCAACGGTGTTTTCTTTGGAATGGTTCCGGCGTTTAGGGCAGGATGGACGCGGGCAAATGCAAATCAGGACCTGCGCGCACAGAACGGCCTGGCGAGAAGCGACCGCATGCGCGGCGCCCTGGTTGCAGTGGAAGTGGCCCTGGCATTGGCTTTGGTAATGGTTGGAGGGCAGCTTCTGGCGAGCTTTGCGGCACTGCTGCAAACAGACCCCGGCTTCGCTGCCAAGCGAGTAACTGCATTCGTGGTGCTCCCGGATGCGGTGCGCTACCCGACTCCTGAAAAATGGGCTGCGTTCTACCGCCGCGTTCTCAATGGGGTTAGCGTGCTTCCCGGCGTCGACAGTGAAGGCACAGTCAATGCATTGCCTTTCAGTGGCGAGAATGACGGCGGACTGGTGGGCAAGAGCGCAGGCGGAGGGCCCGAACAAGGGCAGATACCCGCGGAAATCGACGTGGTCAGCGCGGGCTATCTGCAGACCATGGGAATTCGATTACTGCAGGGGCAATGGTTGAGCGAACAAGACATGAACGAGTCTGGTGACGCGGCTATCGTGAGTGACCTGGTTGCAAAACGTCTCTGGCCCGAGGGGAACGCGATTGGCCAGCAAATCTGCGTCTTTTGCTCCCCTGAAACACCGAATAACTGGAAACGCGTGGTCGGCGTGGTCGCTGACAGCCGGCATGCTTCCCTGGATGGACCGGCTCAACAGGCCAGTGTTTACCTCGCCGCGGGGGCTTTGCAAAACGCCGTGTTTCTGGTGGTGCGAAGCGACCGGCCTGACATCGATATCCAAAGAGCCGTCCGCCGGGTGATCACCGGTATCGATCCAGACCAGCCCGTCTTCTTTAGCGCCACGATGCAATCCCTTATCGACGATTCCGTCGCCGATCGGCGGTTCATCATGCTCCTTCTCGCCGTTACCGGTTGCCTTGCGCTCGCCATGGCCGCGGGCGGCGTTTACGGCGTGGCTACCTATGTGACTTCTCGCCGGACGCAGGAGATAGGGATTCGTATTGCGCTGGGAGCGACACGCCGTAGCGTTGAGGCATTGGTCTTTCGCCAGGGGTTTTTCACGGCCGTGATTGGACTCGCGCTGGGACTCGGCCTGACGCTGGCCCTGATGGGCGTTCTGCGGGGCATGCTCCCAGGACTCGAAACGGGAAAGGCTGGCGGCATCTGGATCGAGGTGGCGCTGGTGGCTTCCACCGCGGCGCTCGGCTGTTGGCTTCCCGCCCGGCGTGCCGCGAAGATTGACCCCATGTCGGCTCTGCGACAGGACTAGGATAGGGCCGCGTCCGAGACGCGGTCCTATCCTTCATGGCTTTATGCTCGCAGTTCAAGGCGCAGGCTGGCGCCCGCGCTCAAAACCAGCGGCTCTGAAAACCGGAAGACAGTGCCATCGGCAGCGGCTTCGACCGTGTGGGCCAGCTGCCGGGTGCCGGCATGCGCGAAAGTGACTTTGCCCGATCCGGAGATGCGACAGGAGCTGCAGGTGAGATTGCCGCCGGTGACTTCCAATTCGAATTGCCTTCCGCTGCTGGCGGGTGCGTAAGAAAAAACACCCCAGCCCGTGCCATTCGACCAGAAGCATTTGAAGGTGGCGTGAGGGATGCGCGGAATGGCTGTCACTGCCGCGTTCCGGCCGTCGTAATCGAATCCGCTGATGGCCACCACGCTGGACCAGGAGGCCATGGCGCGCGCGTAATGGTGACCGCATTCGGCTTCGTCCCATGGATTGCGCTTCTCGCCGTCGTAGCGGGCGCGAACATTGTGGATGCACTCCACGCCCTGCTGCACCATGCCTTGATAAATCATCAACGCCGCCGCCGCATGCTCAAAGCCGGTCATCACTTCGGCAAAATACGGAAATGGAATGCGCGGGCGTGTGGCCTTGCCGTAATCGCAGATCACCATGGCGGCTTCATCATTCAGTGCGAATGTCCGTTCGACGTTATCGTGGTCCACAAGCGTCGGCTTGTAGTTGTAGCGGTAGATGGAATCAAGCGTCGCGCTCACATGTTCTTCCGAGACCAGGTGCCCGAGGTTCATGATGTGCGCGAGGTACTGCCCCAGGAGCTGATCGATGAGGCATCCCTTGCCGACCTGAAACTGCGGATCTTCCGGATTAAATCCGCTGGTGCCGACTTGCAGACTGGGATGGATCTGGTTCATGGCATAGCCGCGAATCTGCTGAGTGTAGAACTCGGAATTGAAAAGGTTGGCATCGATCCATTGACGGCCGCGCTCGAACAGGCTCCTGTATTGCTGAGCAGAATCCTTGTCTCCCACGGCGAGAGCCATCTCTTCGCCGGCGCGCAACGCACCGAGATAATAAATTCCGCAAAGCGGATTGGGGCCGAAGAACGCCACGTCATAGGTATTGTTCTGGACCCCGATGGCTACGCCGCCTTTCTGCGGGTCCCAGCCATTCTGCACCCAGGCAAATGCGATGGCCCGCTTGACCCGCGGCCACATCGTCTGCAACCAGGCATTGTCCCCTGAGAGCCGCCAGTCAAGATACGCATGCATGATCTGGCCCATGTGGCCATCGGCGGCAATAATCTCGTCGCGCATCTCTCCGTCGGGAAGCATCTGACGGGCGTGGATTCCTCCGTCCTCGTCTTCCGAATAGCCGAACGACGCCTTGCGTAAGGAGCGCGAAAATGACGGAAAAAGAAAAGCAGTGGCCGTCTCGTAATTCCAGACGTGAGTACAGTTGCCGTAGCAACAACCTGAATTATCGCTGCTGCCTTCAAAGCCATGAAACTCCCCGTCGGCGGTGCGGAAGCATGTGGTCGAAGCCAGCGTGGAAAGGTTGGCGCTGGCCGCTTCCTTCACCGCCGCGGGAATGGTGCTTTCGCGGAATTGCTTCGCAAACGCGCGTGTCTCCTGCTCCAGCCGGTCCAGATTCGCAGCCGTATACACTCCGCTATCCCATGCATCCTTGAACCGCGTGGAATAAAAATTCCCGATCACCGTTTTTTCCTGGCCCTTGGGGGCTCTCCATCCGCAGGCGTCCGGAGTGCGATTAGGAAAATGCCAGGCCAGCAAGAACGTGAAGTCGGCGGATGCGCCCGGGGCGATGGTTCGCGACTGGCAGAGGGCTCCCACTTTGCTTCGATCGGAGGGTTCCTCGTTCAGTTCCCCCGACCGGGTAAATGCATCCCAAAACAGAAGTGGCGAATTCCACCATGATCCGTTCGGCCAGCCGCGCCAGTAGGTCAGCCGATTGCCTGACTCAGTCAACGCCGCCAGAAGAAAGCTCCCACGCGATGGGTCATCCTGCGGCAATCCCGGGTTCGTCATCAGCAGGCCTGCCAGCCCGCTGCCGGAGCGGTACTCATTCACCCGGCTTTCCTGATCGCCTCCGCTTGCAAACATCCCCGTCGTGCCATTCAAGACAGGATTGTCGATGGAAAAGACGATGCCCACTTTTGCGGCCACGCTTCCTGAGTTCACCACCTTGTAACGCAGGATCGCGACCGGCAATCCGGAATCGTCCGGCTGGTGCGGAATGAACGGAGAGAACGCGTCCAGGCTGATGCCCACCGGCAGCCCAGGGTCTTTGAAATCGATGTGCGCCAGCGGGTACTCACCGGTAAACGTGGCGCCCTGCAGCCGAGTCAACCCGGGAGCATTTTCCCATCCAAGACCGCTTTCACCCTCATAGGGAGGCAAGATCCTGGACTCCAGTACATGAGCACTAGGTGGGCCATTGCCGGCCTGCACCCAAATCGCCGGGAACGCGTAATTCGGAGAGAACCCTTTGTTGGGGCGATTGAAGATCTCCCAGTCACGGAGTTGCCCGCGCCCACCCAGGCCTAAGCTGCCGGCAGCCACGCCTCCCAGCGGGAAAGAGATCATTTTCAAATGGGCGCCGCGAAAGACGCGCGGGTAAGATATCTCCTCTGCCGAAGAGTCGTGACCTGGCCGAGTTCCAGGTGGCACAGCATTCTCAGCCTGCGCATCAAGGTGCCAGCCGCCTACCTGAGTCGCTGCGCCTACGGCACCGGCTGCACGCTTCAGAAAATCGCGACGCGGTAGCCTGCTACGATCGACCATATTCTTCTCCATGAGGGCACTCGCCCCCCAGTGAAAGCATACACACCCCATTTAGGGCACAAAGCTAAGTTCACGGAACCGCGCGGAAGGCAGTGTACACTAAGGCGGGACGTGGGCGGCGCCAACAGCTCAGGTCCAAGAGTGCAGAGGCCGACGAAGCGGCAACTACCTGCGCGGAAGCTTCAAAAGCTGCTCAAAAGTCTTAAATGGTTGGCCTTCCCCGGAAGTTCTTGGAGCATCGAGAAATTCCACACCAGATAACTCAAACTGCAGAAAGCTCAACGATAGGTGACACATGCAAGGACTCAAGATTCTGCTCGGTAGTGCAGCATTGCTTGCCGGCATGGCGTTGACGCCAGCGGCTCAATCGCAAATCTCCATCGGCATTAACATTGGTGTGCCTCCCGTATGCCAGTTTGGCTATTACGAAGCGCCACCCTATGCCTGCGCGCCCTACGGCTTCTATGGGCCCGGATATTTTTACAACGGCATCTTCCTGGGCGTTGGGCCCTGGGCCGGTTGGGGCTATGCCCACGGTTGGGGCGGCCATCGGTTTATCGCTGACGGCGGAGGCCGCTACCACGGCCGCGGCGGCTACGAAGCCAATCATGGCCACTTTGTTCGTGGCTACGATGACCGTGCACACGGAGCGCCGCATCGGAACGGGGGACACCATGAGGCTGCTCCCCGGGGCGGACACCAACAGGACTCGCACGGGGGTGGACACCAGCAGGACTCGCATGGGGGTGGACACCAACAGGACAATCACGGCGACCACAGATAAATCAGGACAAGCCGCTTGGGGCGAGGGTTGCGCAAAGTCTCCTTTTGCGATCCGGTAACCCGACAATTGATATGGACTGTATCTGGAGCGCTCATGCGCTGACGCATAGGTCACCTGCATGTGCGGGGCGCTACAGATACAGTGACCCAGCAAGCCGCCCTGGCCGTCAAGCATACCCATGTTATCTCTAGACATGCCCCCACTGTGCTGATCTTGTGAAGAGATTGGGAAGTATTTGAAGGATCAGGAACTGATTCCGCAGGTCGATTGAAGCCCACCGGCCGGCGCAGTTTTTCGAGTTATGCGTCTTGATCCGAGAATCATTACGATTGCAATTCCCAGGTAAATAAAGGCTGTCGCGCTGAGGCAAATGCCCATGCCAAAACGGTCCGAGGCCAACCCAATGGCCAGTTGCGCAACGGCACCGCCCAGCCATCCCAGCGAGTTCATGATGCCCAGCGCCACGCCGCGCCGCTCAATCGGCGTCACATCGTAGAGCGCCGCCCATAGATTGGAATCGTACACGCCTTTGAACAGGCCGAAACCGATCATGGCAGCGAGCACCATGCTTGCCGTAGCGGTCCATCCCGACAAAAACAGAAACGGCACGCCGCAAAACAGTCCCAGCGCCTGCACCCGCATGCGCGCCCCCTTATCGCCTTGGCGGCGGCGCACGGCGGTGTCGGCCAGCGCGCCCCCGCAAATCACACCCACGACGGAGGCAATCTGCAGATACGCCGTGCCGTTCAATCCGGACATCGTGAGGCTCATGTGAAAGCGGCGATAGAGGAAGGTGGGCATCCACACGGTGAAAATCATGGCCACGAAATTTGCGCCCATAAAGACGGCCACCAGCATCCAGGCTGCGCGGTTGCCGGCGAGTTGGCGCAAACCCTCCGTCAGCTTGCCGCCTGCCGGCGATTTTCCCGCGACCCCATCCGCAAGACCCCGGCGCGGCTCTTTCAGGAACAGCCATAAACCGCATCCCAGCGCAATGCCCGCGAAGCCGAACAGGTGGAATCCCATGCGCCACCCGTAAAACTGCCCCAGGAAACCCGCTAAAACGCCGCCGGCAATACTGCCCACGTACACGCTTGATTGATGCAGCGACATGGCGCGCGATCTTGTGTCCACGCCGTGATAATCGGCGATCATAGACATGGCCGCGGGGAAATAAAATGCCTCGCCCAAGCCGCCCAGCGCGATGCCCAGCACCAGCTCCGCGTAGTTGCGCGCAGATGCGGTAGCCACGGCCACGGCCGACCAGAAGATGAGCGTACCCAGAATAAGAATCCGCCGCGGCACCCGATCGCAGATGAGCCCAGCCAGGGGGCCGAAGAGCGCATACGTGAACATAAACGAGGCGCTCAATACCGACAGCGCGGCGTCGTTCAATTGGAATTCTTTGCTTAAGAGTGGAAAGACGGTAAAGATCAGTTGGCGGTCAGCATAGTTGAGGAAACAGACGCACCACAGCATGGCGACGACACACCACGAGTATGTGCGCCCGGAGTTCATGGCCTGGACGCCGAAATCGAGCAATGCATTTCTGTCCGTGGCATCGACAGACTCAACCCCCTGACGCGATTTCTCATTTTACCCGCCGCGCCTATGATTTTGTTTTTGCCGTACGAGTTGTGGCAGCCATGGAACGGAGTGGTCAGGATCGCGCATTCAGCTTGCTCGCCACCCGCTCCATCACTTCGGTCCAATTTCCGCGCTCCCGCTGTCGGAACAGCCGGGCGGTCGGATACCAGGGTGTGCGGGGCGTCGTTTCCATCCAGCGCCAATCGGCCAGGTACGGCAGCAGAATCCATAGCGGTTTGCCCATGGCGCCGGCCAGGTGAGCAATAACGGTATCGGTCGTGATTACCAGATCGAGCGTGGCCATGAGAGCCGCCGTATCGGCGAGATCGCGATCGCTGCTCGAGCCGTCGCGCAGACAAACGCCGCCTGCAAGTTCCGCGATCTGCGCGGCCGCGGCCCCTTTCTGAAGCGCAATCCACTCCGCTTCCACGCTGCGCAGCAGGGGCAGCATGGAGGGCAATGGCATGGAACGCTGCGCGTCGGAGCGGTAACGCGGATTACCGGCCCACGCGATCCCGATGCGCGGAGGCCCGGCGATGGCCGGAAGCAAGTGATCTTTCGCCGTGATTTCCACCCCATCCCTGTTCAGATAGGCCCCGCTGCATGGAACGGTTTCGGTGGTGGTGCCGAATACGGCGGGAAGGCTCATCAACGGGCACTCACAATCGAATTCCGCGCCCGAATTTTGCAGCGCCGCAGCCAGCGGAACGACCTGAGCCGCGCCAGCCCGCACCTCCGCGAGCGACCGCATCAGCCGCTTTACCGGCTCCTGCACGGCCAGCACCGGCAGCCCCCCGCGCGCCACTACCATCGACACGTACCGGCAAAACTGAATCGTGTCCCCCAGCCCCTGTTCGGCATGGAGCAGGATGCGGCGTCCGGCGAGCGGCTCGCCTTGCCAGCGGGGTTGTGCAAAGTACCGTGGCCTGCGATGCACTTCGCGAAAGCTCCACCTCGCCTCGTAGTCTGCCCACCCTTTGTTCCATTCCCCCAGCCGCAATTCGGTGAGCGCCAGATTGTGGCGTGAGCCGGCGCTCTCCGGATCGAGTTCCACCGCCAATTGCTGCGCCCGCAGTGCTTCGCGCATCCGTCCCAGTTCCAGCAACGAGTTGCCGCGATTGGAAGCCGCGGCCCGATGGCCTGCCTGCTCCGCCCGCTCAAATGCCGAAACTGCCTCCTCGAACCGGCCTTCCTGGTGAAGAAGAATCCCCTCCATGTTGCAGGTTTCCGGATATGGGTTGCTGCCCGCTGCCTCTTGCGGATTTTGGGGCGCGCCGGCGCCAGCAGGCTCGCGCTGCTGCGCCTTGCGCAGCCACGCCCAGGCTGCAGCATGGTCGCCCTGCGACGCGTACAACTGGCAAAACGCGATGTGAACTTCCTTGTTGACCGGATCGATGGCCAGGGCGCGCTGCAGGTGCTTTTCAGCTTCCGCCATTCTGCCCCGCTCTCGTTCCAACAGGCCCCGGTTCAGCCATGCCGAAATCAGTTGGGGGCGCAACTGCGCAGCCCGTTTGAGAGCAGCTTCTGCGGCTCGGTCGCGCCCCTGCTCGCGCAGCAGTACCCCCAGGGTGAGCCACGCAGCAGCAAAATCCTGACGCAGGAAGAGTGCGCGCCGGTAGCGCGTCTCCGCCTCTTTGCTGCGCTTCAATTGCGCGAGGGCAAAGCCGGCAGCAAACTGCGCCTCCGCCGAGCGCGGCGCGAAGGCAATGGCGTTTTCGTAGCTTGCCAGCGCGTCCGCATGACGTCCCAAACGAGCCAGCGCGTTGCCCAACCCCAGATGAGCCGCTGTCCATGCCGGCCTGCGCGCCAGCGCGCGGCTGAATTCAGCAAGTGCTTCTTCCGCTCGACCGCAGGCCATCTTCCATTCGCCCAGCGCCAAGCGCAGCAGTGGATCGGCGCCATCGAGGCGAAGGGCCTGGGCGTAAGCGCGCTCCGCCTGGTCGAACTGCGAGGCCGCCACAAGAGCCTGCCCGAGAGCAATCCACGCATGGAGCGCGCCGGGTGCAGCAGCCACAGCGGCCGCGGCCATCGCGACCGCGGCTTGCGTCTGGCCGCTGGCCTGCGCCACCAGGCTCATGCCCATCAGCGCCTGCAGATTTCGAGGCTGCTCGGCGAGCACACGCTGATAGCGGAGCGCAGAGTCTTTGAGCCGTCCGTGAAGCTCCTGCCGCATTGAATCGAGGCATCTCCGAACAACGACTCGTCCGAGAAATGCTGTGACCTCTTCCTGAGATTTGCTTTGCGGTTTGCCCAATTTTCAGGCTACGGCCGCGATAGACGCCGGGAGGCTCAATTTACGAATCGGGTGACCTGCCCGTTCCCAATCGCTGGCCTGCGTTCTGAATCGGGAAGCTCTGCACAGCGCAGGCTGGCGTTTATGACTGCAGATTCTGCCTGCTGGTCAGCGGCTTGGAGGAAAAGCGCCCGCGAATCTGGTTGACCGCTACCACCCACGGAACAGCAACGGAAAACACGAGCCGTGCGGCCATGGCGCGCACGCCGAAGCGAAGCAAATCGCGGCCGTCGCGGTGGTATGCATACCAGCTCTCCAGCGCCAGGATCGCCAGCAGCGGAATCCATGTCCAGCGCAGGCTGGCGAGCGCAAGCAGCTCCAGCATGCAGCGCGCGGCGTTGCGGACCAGGCGCGTGTTGCGGATGCGCGACTGCCCGTCGCTGATGGCATAGCGCGCCATCTGCCGGGTTGCCGTGCGAAAGGTGTTCTGGGGGTGGTAGATTGCCTTGGCATTGCGCACAAACGCGGGTTTGGTTTGCCGCCGCGCCTCGGCATCGAATAGCGTGTCTTCGCCGATGTAGACGGACTCGGGAAATTTGCCAACGCGCAGCCACAGCCCGCGGGTGAAGGCCATGGAGCGCGCGGTGCAGGACTTGGTGGGCGCAAGGGGCGCGAGCTTGATGCTGAAGAACGGCGCTGAGGCGATATCCCAAACGGTGGCGTAATCGGGGTCGATGCACGATCCGCCCAGTGCATATTCCGCAATGCCGGCTGCGATGGGTGCTGTCAGGTTGGCGAGCCAATCCGGTGCGTAGGTGCAGCCCGCGTCGGCGCAGGCGATGATTTCCGACGTGGCCGCGGCAATGGCCACATTGCGACCGCGCGAGATTGGGCCGGTTGAGAACTTCAGGCTGCAGGTTTCATCGCAAATGGCGATCAGGTGCGCGTCCCGGGCCTGCGCTTCGACGAGCCGTTCCCATGTGCCGTCGGTCGAGCCGCCGTCGACGACGATCACTTCGGTTGCGGGGGGATGCTGCGTCCGCAGGCTTCCGACCAGGCGGCCAATGTCCTGCGCCTCATTGAGGACGGTAACCACCACGCTGACGGGCTGCATGGAAAAAGTATAGAAGCAGGGACCAGGGAGCAAGTAAGCAAGGGAGGAGGACAACCGTAAACCGAGGCGCGGGGAGAATCAGCCTTGCGGCAGACTTCAAATGTGTGTGGGGAAAATGCCCAGGCAGGAGGTGATCGCGTTCCCCGCCCTTATGCCGTTAACCGTTCCAGTTGATCCGGCTTCACGATCGTCAGGCTGGAGCCTTTGATAATAATCCACTGATCGCGGCGGAACTGGTTGAGCAGGCGGGTCACCGTTTCGCGCGAGGTGCCCGCCATGTTGGCGATCTCCTCGTGGGTCAGGGCCATGGTGAAGCGGATTTCCGGTTTGCCGTTGGCGGCTGCCCTGCCCCAGTCGAGCAGCAGGCGGGCCAACCGCCCGGCTGCGGAACCGGAAAGAGCCAGACGCTTGGCGTCGTGGAAGACCGTCATATACTCGCCGGAAAGCGACTGCGCCGCGTGCATGGAAGCGATGCCATGGCGGCCGAGAAAATCCACAAATTCCTGCTTACGGACCGTCTTTACCTGACAAGGTTCAATGGCTTCGGCGGTAACTTCGTGCGGCACGGTGGCCAGCACGGCGCTCAGGCCCATCACGTCGCCGGGCCCAGCTATCTTCAGGATCATGGTCTTGCCGTCGCGCGAGGTGGATGAGATCTTGACCTGCCCGTAGCAGATGACGAAAACATTGCGCGCCGGGTCGCCCTCGGAAAATAGCTTGGCTCCACGAGCGTGGCTCATCATGATGCCGATATTGTCGTAATCCGCAAGCGCCTCCGCTGTGAGATTGCAGAACATTCGCAGATGGCGATGCTCACAATTCAAACAATCTTCCGGAGGGTGATGCGAGTGGATCGGAGCCATACCTTTACACCCGGGGAGTCTCTAGGTAAGTATAGCCCATTTCGGGCGATCAGACAGAAATTGGCCGGGACACAGCATTATTGTGACCGGTGAGTGCTCCCACCTCTGTTGGCAAGGTATCCTCACTTCCTCGCGAGGCCTGCGGCACAATTCCGGCTCCCCAATCGGCTATAGTCTCGGAAAGCGTGATCCGAAAGGAAATCAAGGCATGAAACTCGATCGCCGCGCATTTCTGAACGCCTGCACCAGCGCGGGTATCGCATCGCCGCTGCTGCCGGGCATTCTGTTAACGCTCGCCGTGCAGGCCCAGGAACCGGCAGACGCGCAGGGGGAAAAGTTACCCAACATCACGCCGGAGATGATCGATCAGGCAGCCGGATTGGCGGGCGTTGGGCCTTTCACCGCCGACCAGAAGAAGATGATGCTCGAGGGGCTGAACGATGAGCGCGATGCCTACGCAAAGATTCGCGCGCTCAAACTGGCCAACTCCATACCGCCGGCTTTTGTGTTCCATCCCCAATTGCCTGCGGGAGCTGCACCACCGGATGATTGTGGCGCGCGCACCGGGTCGGGGATGGCGCGGATCGCGGGGATGGCGGGGATGGCGAACTGGGCCACCTCGACTGCGCCCGAGCATATTGAAGACCTGGCGTTTGCGACTGTGGTGGAACTGGCCACGCAACTCCGCTTGCGCAAGATCACCTCGCTCGCGCTCACCGAGATGTACATCGCCCGCCTGAAGCGATATGACCCCAGGCTGCAATTTGTCATCACGCTCACCGAGGAGCGCGCGATCGGGCAGGCCAAGGCTGCAGACGCTGAGATTGCTGCCGGCCGCTACCGCGGGCCGCTGCACGGCATTCCCTGGGGCGCAAAGGACCTGATCGCGGTGCAGGGCTACCCAACCACCTGGGGCGCCGGCGGTTTCGAACACCAGTCTTTCGATGAGGACGCCACCGTCGTCCAGCGCCTGGATGCGGCCGGTGCGGTGCTCATCGCCAAGCTCACCCTGGGCGCACTGGCCATGGGCGACAAGTGGTTTGGCGGGCGAACCCGCAACCCATGGAATCCCGAGCAGGGCTCCAGCGGCTCGTCTGCCGGACCAGCCTCGGCAGTAGCCGCCGGTTGCGTGGGGTTTGCCCTTGGCTCTGAAACTCTCGGTTCCATCTCTTCGCCTTCCACCCGCTGCGGCGATTCGGGCCTGCGGCCCAGCTTTGGTCTCGTGCCCCGCACCGGCGCCATGGCCCTGAGTTGGACCATGGACAAGCTGGGCCCCATCTGCCGCTCCGTGGAAGATTGCGCCCTGGTGCTGGGCGCAATCGCCGGACCTGACGGAAAAGATCCCTCTGCTGCGCCGGTGAATTTCAGCTACGACCCGGGCTTTGACTGGCACAGCTTGCGCGTCGGTTACTTGAAATCTGAATTCGATCCGCAAGCGCAGCCCAAGCTCGCGGAAGCGGCGCGCGGCGAAACTGCGGAAGAAGCGCAGAAGCGCCAAGAATCCAATGCAGCCATGCGCGACGACTACCAGCGCCGCGTTTACGACCGCCGCTTCGAACAGGCCGCTCTGAAAAAACTGCGCTCCATGGGCGTCACTCTCATTCCCGTCGAGCTCCCCAAACTGCCGTGGGACGCGATGGTGCCACTGCTCACTGCCGAGGCCGCAGCAGCCTTCGACGAGCTGACGATGACGGGACGCGACCAGCTGCTTACGGAACAGGGACCCGAGGACTGGCCCAACGCCTTCCGCATGGCGCGCTTCTATCCGGCCGTCGAGTACATCCAGGCCAATCGCGCACGTATGCTCGGCGTGGGCCAGCTGCGCGAGATTTTCGAAGAAGTTGACGTGATTGTGACGCCTTCGACCGATTTGCAATTGACTGTGACCAACCTGACAGGCAACCCTGCGGTGATTCTTCCCAATGGCCTGCGCGGAGCCGATGCCCCTGCGCCACCGGTCATCGATGATGGCGATCACGACAATATCGGCGGACCGGGAACGCCGGTCTCCATCACATTCCTGGGCGGTCTCTATCAGGATGCGAAGCTGGCTGCCTTCGCCAAGGCCTATCAGGAAGCGACCGGCTTCAACAAGCTTCATCCCAGGCTGGAGTAGAGGCAGATTTCAAGGGCGCGTGGGCTCTGGAACCGTTCTAAAACACCTTGTAGCTCAGGCCGACGCTGGCCGCATAGGGATGAGGCGTAGCACCCTCGATTTGCCAATCCTGGTACTCAAAATCAAAACAGCGCAAGGTGAACTTGGTGTGGGGCAGTCGATAATCCACGCCGCCGCCATAGGACCAGACGGTGGCGCGCCCGGTTAGCCACGAGCTGCCACTGCCCCAACCAATGAGGAACTTACCGTAGGGGGTAAGGCCTTTCCAGTCATTGATGATCGGCACGCGGGGTCCGATCATGTACGTGTTTTGAGTGATGCCTTTGTATGCGTTCCAGTGCGCCCAGCGGCCTTCCGCCTCCACCTGGATCCAGCGGGTGAAGTCGGCGTCTACAAAGGCGCCAAAGCCATAGAGCCGGTCGGGGCTGGTCTGAGCGGCCTGGATTCCCGTGTAGTCGGGTTGAACCGAAGATCCTTCACCGCCGACGTTGAGCACGAACCTTCGTCCAAAAGCTGCGGGAGCCACCTGCGCCTGGGTAGAAAAAGGGATAGCCACAAACAATGAGATAAGACTAAAAAACACAACGAAAGATCGTCTCATGGGTAAAGTAATCCAAGTACTGCGGTTTTAAAATTTCGTCTCACTCTACTCAGATGCGCCTCTGGAGACGGTCGAGCAGAAAAATAGACGGTTAGCGGCGAAAAAGCAGAGCCGCCCCGAAGGGCGGCTCTTGTCTCCGATGATGATTACTGCTGTGGAGGTTGTGCAGCGGCGCTGGCCCCTTGCGCAGCGCCAGGGTTCTCGGCCGCGGGAGCAGCGGGATCGGCAGCCGGAGTTGCGCTGGCCAAATCGTAGTGCTGCAGTTTGTAGAAGATCGGGGTCACTTCGAAGGGCATTTTGTCGCGGGCGTTCATGGGTGCAAACCGCTTGGCATCAAGCATATGCACCTTGTCATCCCAGGGATCGGTCTTCAGCCAGCTGCCCAGAGGCAGGGCCGTGGGCTGGCTCAGATCATCCCAATCGATTTTGGGCGCCATATGTTCGAGCTCGGCCATCCACGGCGTGCCGTCAGGCTGCAGCAGCGAGTCGCCCAGCTTGGGCGAGTTGCAGCGCCTTCAGAACCGTTCCACGCTCCTGAAGTTGCTCGTAGTAGAGGCCGGCTTCGGCCAGCTGATTCTTATACATCGAATTCTGGAGATACTCCATCGCCTTCTTGGCGGCGCTCACGTTATCGACATCCGCGTGGTACATGTCGATGCGCTGGAAAGTGGACTCGTCGGGGAACAGCAGTCGATCGTTGAAGGCGTAGCGCGTGTCAATGTGGTGACCAAGCGCAATGTGCGCCAATTCCATGGCCAGCAC
Organism: uncultured Acidobacteriaceae bacterium; assembly: GCA_963725975.1. Classification (GTDB taxonomy): domain Bacteria; phylum Acidobacteriota; class Terriglobia; order Terriglobales; family Acidobacteriaceae; genus Telmatobacter. The sequence goes on from CAVSBA010000009.1 coordinate 96,115, forward strand.
CGAAGCAATAGCCGGCTCGTCGGGCAGAGTATCCAGCAATCCTTTGCTCACCAGGATGGTATTGCCCACCGTGGTGGTCTCGATCGTGTCGGTAAGCAGCACGCGGCAGTGAATCTGGTCAGTAAAGGCGAGATTGTTGGGCACCACCAGGTTGATGACGATCTGGCCGAGGATCTTTTCTTCGTAGCCGCCGGGGGTAAGGGGCGCCACCAGCCCGGCTTCCACCAGGCGGTCGATGACGTTGTCTTCAGCTTGCGTTATCCACATGCGCGACGCCTGCAGCGGACTCACGTCTTGCGAGTCGTTGCTCTTGTCAACCGCGTCGTCAACCTTCACGCTCACGTTCTCGCTGTCACGCGTAGGCAGTTTGAGCGAATAACCCCAGAAGTGGGTTTGCGCCTTCAGGCCGACCGATTTCTGACCCTCGATGCGCTGCGACTCTTCGACATAGATTGCCACCGGCAGCCAGACCCCGGGCTGCACGTTGAGCCGCCAGCTGTCGAAGTGGAAATAGTACTTGGCACTGTCCCCGTCCGTGGGGCCGGTGTAAGTACCGTTGAAACGGACCACATTTCCGCCATCGTCCTCAACCCAGATGCGGCCATAAAAGCGGCCCATGCCTTTAACATCGGCTTTGGGATGGACGTCGAATACATCGGTCCGCACATTGCCCAGGAATTCGCGGCGCACGTAGCTGAAAACATAGTGGCCGGTATCGAAGCCGCTGGGGTCGACGAACATCATTTCCATAAACCCGTTAGGGTTGTAGGTGAATTTTTCGAGACCGAGAGCCTTGCTCAAGCCCGAGATGGAAGCCAGCGAACCCTTGAAGAAACTCTTCTTGCTCTCCGAGCGCGGCACATAGCTCTTGTCAAAGAAGCCCTTGCCGAAGTCCACGCGACTGAGCATGTACTGGTCGTCGATTGGGACCTCGTAGAGCTTCACATCCGGGCGGGTGTCCTGGATGTAGGTTTCGACCAGCGGAGTGCGCTGCTGAATCTCCTTGATGAGAACCTTCTCGCGTCCGATCGCTTTCTGCACCAACGCAGCCTGTTCGGGCGTCAAGGCGCGCGACTGCTCGTACTTGGGGACCTTCTTGGCGTAGGCGCTGGCCGCGCCCATGGTGAGAACAATCAGGAAGGCCGAGTGGATCTTCCGCAAAGTCATAGTCAGGCTCCTAGTGGTTTAGTGCTTGGGCTTTAATTCTCCCCGCCGAGGCTGTGGGGACCTGGCGGATTCGATTGGGCCCGATTGAGTCGCTGCGCTGCTCTTCCGATGCTACGCCAAGATGCTACGCCAATTGGAACGTAATGGTGATGTTAGTAGTCAAGTCTACCGCGTGCCCATCACGCGTGGCGGGACGGAATCGAATTTGCTCTGCTACCCGGCGGGCTTCTTCATCCAAACCGTGGCCCAGCCCGTGGACGATGTCGTGCACTACCACCTGCCCGTTGGCCAAAAAAGTGACGCGGAGAATGACGTCTCCCTGTACGTGCAGGGCGCGCGCTTCGTTGGTGTAACGGACCGGCGGCTTAGAGATGACTTCAAGAGATGTTGATTGTACCTGCTCCTGCTGCTGACGCATAACCGGCGCAGCGGTGGCGGCAGGAATACCGGCCGACGCCACCTGCCCGAAGGAACCCGAATTCGAAGTACCGGTAGCTCCGGGAATTCCAGCCGAGGCCACGCGGCCTACCGTGCCGGAATTGGAGCCGGAACGCGTGCCGTTGCCAATGCCCGTGGAGCCCACCACGCCGTGCGGCGCAACCGCCGGCCCCTGCATTCCGCCGTACGGATTGCCAATGGCTGCAACTGTAGCAGGCCGGGTGGCATTGGGGTTGGGCGTAACTCCGAAGGTTTCGCCGAGGTGCACCGGGGCCATAGACGGGTGAGCCTGCGGGGTCTGGGCCGGCATGGCAGCGGTCAGTGCGGCCTTGGGCTGCGGCGCCAGAATGATTTGCGGCTTGGCCGCCTTGACCGTGGGCAGCGCCACTTTGGCTTCCATCTGCACCGGCTTCGGCTCCATAACCTTGGGCGGTTGGACCTTGATTTTCTGCGCTTCCATGGCCAGCTTGGGGACCTGCGGAGGCGGCGGCACTTTGGGCATGACCGGGGGCTTGACCTTGACAGGCGGAGGCGGCTGGGAGGGCACGATCAGCTCCGTCGTTTCGTACTGCTGCTGAATGACCTGACGGGCCGTCAAGCCGACGATGAACAGTGCTCCCAGAATGGCCCCGTTGATGGCAGAGCTAGTAAGGAAGGATGATAGGTTGCGTTCGGGTTCGGGCAGTAGCCCGAAGCCGGGGGAAAGATTGATCTGCATATTCACAGTCCTCGCTCCGGAGCGCACAATTGCGCGGTAATCTCAAGCGTGTGAGCCGTTAGATGATTGGTCGAGCACTTCAGGTGCCAAACCCGGCTCCGCTCTTCGCTTTCCGCGCCGACTTCCCAAAAACAAATCCCCAGTTGCCCTTCAGAGCCGATACATGTTCAGGGACTTTTCGAGCTCCCCCCTGGCCGGTATGAATTTGTTGACGTCCACTAAAACTGGGGAAAATTAAAATTGGCCCTATCTTAAGCGACCAGAAGGGGATACCACTATCCCACTGTTGGGTTATCACCCTACAACAGGCACTCGCGTCGTTCGTGGGGCATTCCCCGGAATCGGCGCGGGATCTCCATTCCTTCCGCTGTGCTCCGACGCCAAACTTCTCTACGTACTACGAGTAAAAATTCCCGGAACAGGCAATAAATCATACTCCAGATTGCTCCACCATATTTCCTCAAAAGAGAATCGAGCTTACCTTCCGGACTCGGCCCCTGTCCTTCCGGACTCTACCCCTGTGTCACCATACACTTCGACCCGTCTCATTTCACTGAGAGTCGGCTACCGCGTGGGACTGTCTCACCTGTTATAGACTCAAGGTTACCGAAACCGTTCAAGAAAGGATAGCTTTTTTTTGTGAAGATCCTTGTAACCGGGGGAGCGGGATACATTGGTGGTACTGTCGCTGGCCTGCTCGCGCAAAATGGCCACCAGGCATTCATTTTTGACAACTTAAGCCATGGTCGCCGCGACTTGTTGCCCGCCGGCGCAAAATTCATCGAGGGCGAACTTGCCGACCGGCAATTGCTCGAGCGGCTTTTTGTCGAGGCCCGGGAATCGGGCGCGCCGTTTGATGGCGTTCTGCACTTTGCCGCGCTGATCGAGGCGGGCGAATCGATGGTGACGCCGGAGATCTTTTTCCGCAACAACACGGCGTCGACTCTATCGTTGCTTGAAGCAGTTTTGGCCGAAGGACCGAAGCGGCTGGTGTTTTCCTCGACGGCCGCGGTCTACGGCGAGCCTGAGTCAGTGCCCATCCGCGAAGACGCGCAATTGCTGCCGACCAATGCCTACGGCGAATCGAAACTGATGGTGGAGCACATGCTGGCCTGGCTGAATCGCATTCACGGCTTGCGTTACGCGTCGCTCCGCTATTTCAATGTGGCCGGCGCCCCGGAAGGCGCGCAGGGAATAACACGCGGCGAAGCCCACCATCCGGAAACGCACCTGATTCCGCTGATTCTGGACGTGGCTCTGGGGCGGCGCTCCTCCATCAAAATCTTTGGCGAGGATTACCCAACGCCGGACGGAACCTGCATCCGCGATTACATTCACGTCTCGGATCTTGCCGACGCGCATCTCCTGGCTCTGGACGCGCTGGAACATGAGAGCCCGCTGATCTTCAATCTCGGCAACGGGCGCGGTTTCAGCGTGCGCGAGGTGATTGAGGCGGCGCGGCGTGCGACCGGCCATCCGATTCCGGCGGAGGTTCATCCCCGCCGCTCCGGAGACCCGGCCGTGCTGGTGGCGAGTTCTGAGAAGGCGATTCGCGAGTTGGGCTGGAAGCCGCGCTATACGCAACTGGACGAGATTCTGCGCACCGCATGGATCTGGCATCAGAAACGGTACGCTGTGTAGCTGCGGCGGTGCACAAAAAATACGGGAGAGCACGAGGCCCTCCCGTTTCTCAGGACGGCTTAGGGGAAGCCGCTACTCGATAATTACTTCGCCGCGTCCAAGGCCAAGTTCAATTCCAGGACATTCACACGCGGATCGCCGAGAAATCCAAGCTGGCGCCCCTCGGTGTGCTGCGCGATGAGCTGACGCACGACGTCCTCGCTGATGCCGCGCGCCTTGGCCACACGCGGCGCCTGGTAGGCAGCGTTGTCAGGCGTGATATCCGGGTCCAGACCCGAAGCTGAAGTCGTGACCATGTCGATGGGCACCGGCTTACCGGGATTGGCTGCCTGCAGCTTGTCGATATCGGCCTGAATGCGCTGCGCGAGCTTGGCGTTCGACTGCGCGAGATTCGATCCGCCCGAGGCTGTGGCATCGTACCCGTTTCCCGCCGCCGAAGGGCGGGGATGGAAATATTTGTCAGAGGTGAAGCTCTGCGCGATCAGTTGGCTGCCGATGACCTGACCGTTTTTGAGGATCAGGCTGCCGGCGGCGCGATGGGGAAACAGGGCTCCCGCAATCCCCGTCATGACCAGCGGATAGGCGAGTCCAAACAGAATCGCCGTCACGATGGTAAAGCGAATTGCAGTTCCCCAAACCGAGTGCGCCACGGGGGTCCCCTGCCCATGAGATGCGTGCTGCACTGTGTGAACTGCTTCGTCCTGAATTACCGATACCGTGTTCACGTTCAACTCTCCTTCATTTGAGCGGATCTGACCGCGTTCAGGCAAGCCTAGGCCAGGTGCAGGGCAACCAGGCACAAATCGATGGCCTTGATTCCGATGAACGGTACGATAATGCCGCCCACGCCGTAAATCAGCAGATTGCGACGCAGCAGCACATCGGCGGACTTGGGCTCATACTTCACGCCTTTGAGCGCCAGCGGAATCAGGGCCACGATAATGATGGCGTTAAAAATAACCGCGGACAGAATGGCCGACTGCGGCGTATGCAGATGCATGATATTGAGCGCGCCCAGCACCGGAAATACCGCCATGAACATGGCCGGGATGATAGCGAAATACTTAGCCACATCGTTGGCGATGGAAAAGGTGGTAAGGGCGCCGCGGGTCATGAGGAGCTGTTTGCCGATCTCCACAATTTCGATCAACTTGGTGGGATTCGAATCGAGATCCACCATGTTGCCGGCTTCCTTGGCGGCCTGGGTGCCGGAGTTCATGGCCACGCCCACATCGGCCTGGGCCAGCGCCGGCGCGTCGTTGGTGCCGTCTCCGGTCATGGCCACCAGCTTGCCTTTTCCCTGTTCGCGCTTGATCAGGTCCATCTTGTCTTTGGGCTTGGCTTCAGCAAGAAAATCGTCGACGCCCGCTTCGCGCGCAATCACCGCCGCGGTCAACGGATTGTCGCCGGTAATCATGATGGTGCGGATGCCCATGGCGCGGAGGCGCGCCAAGCGCTCTTTGAGGCCGCCTTTGACGATGTCTTTGAGATAAATGACACCCAGCGCGGTGCTGTTTTCTGAGACGACAAGAGGAGTTCCGCCAGAGCGCGCAATCTCCTCGACGGCATCGCGCACCTTCTGCGGCAACGCTGAGCCCTGCTCTTCAAGGAAGCGCGCAATCGCGTCCACCGAGCCTTTACGAATAAGCGTCCCGGGCAGGTTCACGCCGCTCATGCGGGTCTGCGCGGTGAAAGGCACAAACTCCGCGTGAATGCCGCCTATGTCGCGCCCGCGCAGGTTGTATTTTTCCTTGGCGAGGACAACAATCGATCGGCCTTCCGGCGTTTCGTCTGAGAGCGAAGCCAACTGCGCCGCATTGGCCAACCGCTCATGGCTCACGTCGGGGGCAGGAATAAACTCCGTGGCCTGGCGGTTGCCGAGGGTGATGGTGCCGGTTTTGTCGAGCAGCAGTGTATTCACATCCCCTGCCGCTTCCACGGCGCGCCCGCTCATGGCCAGCACGTTGTACTGCACCAGTCGGTCCATGCCGGCAATGCCGATGGCCGAAAGCAAGCCGCCGATGGTGGTGGGAATGAGGCAGACCAGCAGCGACACCAGCACAAACACCGTCTGCGGCGCATGGGCGTAGATGGCGAATGGCTGCAGGGTAACGACGGCGAGCAGAAAGATAATGGTCAGGCCGGAGAGCAGAATGCTGAGCGCAATTTCGTTCGGCGTCTTCTGCCGCGAGGCGCCTTCGACCAGCGCAATCATGCGATCGAGAAAGGTTTCGCCGGGATTGGAGGTGATTTTCACCTTGATCCAGTCCGACAGCACCTTGGTGCCGCCGGTCACGGCCGAGCGGTCGCCGCCGGCCTCGCGGATCACCGGCGCCGATTCGCCGGTGATGGCCGACTCGTCAACCGACGCGACCCCTTCGATCACCTCGCCGTCGCCGGCAATGTAGTGGCCGGCCTCAATAAAGATCACATCGCCCGCGCGCAGATCGCAGCTGGGAATCTCCTCAAACCCGCCGTCGTCGCGGTAGCGGCGGGCGATGGTCTCGCCTTTGGCTTTGCGCAGGGTGTCGGCCTGGGCTTTACCGCGGCCCTCGGCCATGGCCTCAGCAAAGTTGGCAAACAACACCGTGAACCAGAGCCAGAGCGTAATTTGCAGGTTGAATGCGAAGCCCGGGCGATGCTGGATGCTGTTGTCGATGAGCAGCGCGGTGGTGAGCACGCTGCCTACCTCCACCACGAACATCACCGGGTTCTTCACCATGCCGCGCGGATGCAGCTTGCGAAACGAATCCCCCAAGGCCTGCCGCACGATCTCGCCGTCCCAAAGCTTTCTCTTCTCAGCCATGTCTGTCTCAATCCCTCAGGGAGTAGCCTCTCCCAATTCCAGAACTGCGCTTTTTCTCAATCCCTCGTTGCCTGGTCTCTTGTTCCGTGCCTTTAGAACATCTGCCCGGATTTCAGAAGCAGGTGTTCGAGGATGGGGCCGAGGCTGAGCGCCGGGAAGAACGTGAGCGCGCCCAGGATCACTACGACGCCAACCAACAGCACGGTAAACAGTGCCGAGTTCACCGGAAAGGTTCCCGGCGACGGCGGCACGCTTTTCTTCTGCGCCAGGTTGCCGGCCAGGGCCAGCACCGGAAGCATCATGAGAAAGCGACCCGATCAGCATGTCCCAGCCCATTGAGACGTTGTACCACCAGTTCGTTCCCAAGCCGGCGAATGCCGAGCCGTTGTTGCCCGCGCCAGAGACAAAGGAGTAGAGAATCTCAGAGAACCCGTGCGGCCCCGGATTTGCCGTGGCCGTGAGCCCCACAGGCAACAGGATGAAGATGGCCGCGAAGGTAAGAATGATGAGCGGGAAGATGAGCGCATAGAGCATGGACATCTTCACGTCGTAGGCTTCGATTTTCTTGCCCAGGTATTCGGGTGTTCGTCCCACCATGAGCCCGGCAATGAAGACGGCCAGCACCACGAAGATCAACATGCCGTAAAGGCCCGCGCCCACGCCGCCGAAGACCACCTCGCCGAGCATGATGTTGGTGAGCGGCACCATACCGCCCAGAGCCGTATAGCTGTCGTGCATGGAGTTGACGGCGCCGCAACTCGCGTCGGTGGTAATGGTGGCGAAGAGGGTGGAATCGGCGATGCCGAAGCGCACCTCCTTGCCTTCCATGTTGCCGCCCGGCGCGGTGGCCGTGCCCACTTGCTGGGCGCCGTGGATCATGTTGTAGGGGTGCGCCTCGGCCCAGTAGCACACGCCGAATCCCACCGCGAAAAGCGTAAACATGGCCGCAAAGACCGCCCATCCGTGACCGGGCGAACCGGTCATGCGCCCCAGCGTATAGGTGAGTCCTGCGGGAATAAGAAAGATGGAAAGCATCTCAATGAAGTTGCTCAGCGGCGTGGGGTTCTCATAGGGATGTGAGCTGTTGGCGTTGAAGAATCCTCCGCCGTTGGTGCCCAGCATTTTGATGGCTTCCTGTGAAGCCACCGGCCCTTGCCCGATGCTCTGGGTGGCGTTCTCGATGGTATGCGCGGACGTGTAGGGGTGCAGGTTCTGCGGTACACCCTGCCAAACCAGCAGCAGCGCGTAGACGATGCACGCCGGGGTGAGGACGTAGAGGAGGGTGCGGGTCATATCGACCCAGAAGTTACCGATGGTGCCAGACTGGGTGCGCTTGATACCGCGAATCAACGCCACAGCGACCACGATGCCAACGGCTGCCGACCAGAAGTTGTGCGTCGCCAGCCCCACCATTTCGGTCAGGTAGCTCATGGTTGATTCCGGCGTGTAGAACTGCCAGTTGGTGTTGGTGGTGAAGCTGGCCGCTGTGTTCCATGCCAGATCGGGGCCGACCGCGGCCAGGTGCTGCGGGTTCCAGGGCAGATACTGCTGGAGCCGCTCCACGGCGTAGGTGAGCACCAGGGTCACCGCGGAAAAGCCGAGCATGGCGTAGGCATACTCGCGCCAGTTCATCTCTGCATCCGCGCGCACGCCGCAGAGCTTATAGATCCCCCGCTCCACAGGGCGCAGCACCGGATCGAGCCAGGTCCGTTCGCCCTCCAGCACGTGCGCCAGATACATGCCGACCGGGCGGGTCAGGAGCAGCAGAACGATCGAATAAATAGCAAACTGCAACCAGCCAATGGCGGTCATTTAGAATTTCTCCGGAAACAACAGCGTGAGCGTCAGATAGCCCAGCAGCAAGACGGATAGAGCCAACCCCACGATTGTGATCAGGTTCATTGCATCTACCTCAGCTTCTGACATGCCTTGACGTAGAGAAACGCCAGGACAAAGAAAATTGCGGTGAAAACTAACATCCAGACATCCTGCATGTGATTTACTCCTGGCGGCGGTCTACTCGACACACCACTGTGTTGTCACGTTCTCAGTGTGGTCCGTAACAACTTTGAGTATCGAAAAGATTTCCTAAATAAGTTGTAAGGAAGCCTGGCGAGATGAGGAAAGTGGGAATGCGGCCGCGCCGGAATGTGAGACCCGGCGTGTTATTCACAGTTCGCGATTCATGGCTCGAGAACTGCGAATGGCGTTATGGTTCTTCGCTGCTCAGTCCTTCGGGAACAAACCGGTAACCGACCCAGGGTTCGGTTTGAATGTATTGGCGGCCGGTTTCACCTTCGAGTTTCTTGCGCAACTGCCCCACAAAAACGCGCAGATACTCCGGCTGATGGGCCGACTGCGCGCCCCACACCGCAGTCAACAGCGCGCGATGGGTGATGACCTTGCCCGCGTGCCGCGCCAGGTGCAGCAGCAGGTCGAATTCCTTGGGCGTGAGGTGCACCGGCTTGCCCTGCACGGTGACCGAGTGCGCCGCGGCATCGACCATAAAGTCGCCGGCCTCGATGGCTGCGGCAGAGCGTTCCGGAGCGCGCCGCAGATGCGCCCGCACCCGCGCCAGCAGTTCCTGAATGCCGAAGGGCTTGGTAACGTAATCGTCGGCTCCGGCATCGAGCGCTTCCACTTTGGCGCGCTCGTGCTCGCGCACGCTCAGCACCAGAACCGGCGTCGCGCCGCGTGCCCGGATGGCGCGGCACACCTCCACGCCGCTGATGCCCGGCATCATCAGGTCCGTCACCACCAGGTCCGGCGGCCACTCGTTGAAAACGCGCAGGCCTTCTTCCGGATCATTGGCAATGCGTACATCGTAGCCTTGCGCCGCCAGCGCGGCGCGCAGCACACGCGTAATCTGCGGCTCATCGTCAATCACCAGAATTCTTCCCGGCATGTTCTCTTCTTTCAGGGGAAGATTACATCACGTGCCTGCTCCGGGTAGAATTCGCGTGAAGCAGAAATCGGAAAGAAAATGCCCATCGAACCCAGATTGCGCACAATTTTGCGCTGGCTGCTGGCCAGCGCGGCCGCTGACAACGGTTACGTTTCTGCTCATCGTGCTGCACGCCAACCCGGCAACCTCGGGCATTGTGTTTCTGGTGCTGGTGGTGTGGTTCGCCAGCCGCGAAGGCTACGCGCTTTCACTCTTTATCGCTGCACTCTGCGCGGTCGGTTTCGACTACTACTTCCTGCCTCCGTATCGCACGCTGTGGCTGGTGGGAGCGCAGGCCTGGATCGACATGTTCGCCTTCGCCGCCAGCTCAGTGGTGGTGAGCCGGGTAGCCGAGCGGGCGCGGCGGCAGACCCTCCAGGCCCAGCAGCGCCGCGCCGACGTCGAGCGCCTTTACGCGCTCAGCCAGGAAATGATGCTGCACGACGACAGCGATGCCCTGGTGCGTGAGCTGCCCCGTTTGATGGGCCGCCTGTTTGCGCTGGACTCCGTGGTTCTGTTTGTTCGCGATCACGACCGCGTCTACTCATCTAGCGGCGAGGTTCCGGCCAGCATTGAGGGCGCGATGCGCTCCCTGGGCAATGGCCTGCAAGCTACGGTTTCGCTGGAATCCGGCTTCCACGCCTCGGCGCTGCTGCTGGGGCTGCGTTCGATGGGCGCGCTGGCATGGCGTCCGGCGTCGCTCTCGCGCGAAGTGGCAGCGGCCGTCTCCGCGCAGGTGGCCATCGTACTGGCACGCGCCATGGCCATTGAGGCGACTGCGCGGCTGGAGGCTTCCCGCGAAAGCGAGCGCCTGCGCACGGCGCTTGTCGATTCCCTCACCCACGAGCTACGCACACCGCTCACCTCCATTCGCGCCGCCTCGACCACACTGCTTCAGACCAATGGCCTGGACGCGGAGGGCCGCCAGGAAATGGTCAAAATCATCGATGAGGAGTCTGCGCGGCTCGATACGCTGATCGGCGAGGCGGTGGAAATGGCGGAGATCGACGCCAAGGTCATTCAGGTGCGCCTGGCGCCGCAACATCCCCGCGCCGTGCTGGAGCAGGCCGTGGAGGAATCGCGCAAAGCACTGGCCTTGCACTCCGTCTCGATTGAGTGCCATGACGCCGATCAGACGGCCTGGTTCGATGGGCACCTGCTGGGCAGGGTGCTGCGCCATTTGCTCGAAAACGCCGCCACCCACACGGCTGCCGGCAGCCGCATCACGCTCAGCAGCCGCCGCACCCAAGACCGGCTTGAGTTCACAGTGGAGGACAACGGCCCCGGCATCGACCCGGTCGATCTGCCCCTGATCTTCGAAAAGTTTTACCGCGGCAAGCGCGGGGGCAAAAAAAGCAAAGGGTCAGGAATGGGTCTGGCCATCGCCCGCGCCATTCTGGCGGCCCACGGCGGCGGCATTGAAGCTACCAACCCGCCCGGCAGCGGCGCACGCTTCCGCCTTTGGGTTCCGCTGGTGGAGAAAGAACCCGGGCGGCACAGCTAGATTTGCGACAGAGCGGGCCGGCGAGCCTGCTGCCGCGCCGGATTGCTACGACGGTTCGCCGCTCCAGTCGCAGCGGATTTCCCGCCGCTGTTCCCAGCTCTCGACCGCCCATTCCAGCGCCCGCGAAGTCCGCCACGCCTCGACGGCCTGGACCGGCGGCGGGGCTTTGCCCAGCAGCGCATCTCGAACCCCTGCGTAGTAGCGCCGGTAATCTCCGGTGAGCGTTTCCACCGGTTGAGTGACCGTCCCGCCGCCGATATCCACGTGCAGCTCACCCCAGGCCGACCGCGGCTCCCGTCCCCAATTTGGATCCTCAATGCGCGTGACCAGGTTCAGGGCCGCCTCCTGAGGATCGAGACCGAACTTCAAATAATTTCCCTTGGCGCCGCGCAGATGGAATCGGGGCCCGGGCGGCAGCGAAAGGCTGTTGGCCCCCAGCGTGGCTGTAAACCCCGCATAGCGGAGCCGGATTTCGAAACCGTCGTTCGCCCGGGCCCACTCGCGCTCGCACAGCAGCTCCGCCCACACCGCTTCCGGCTTTCCAAATAGTGCCAGCGCCTGGTCCATGAGGTGCGTTCCCAGATCGAGGAGGACGCCGCCGCCGGCCGGGTCTTCTTTCCACAGCCGCTCGGTCGGAGCCGTGGGCCGCCAGCGATCGAAGCGGGATTCAAAGTACACCAGCCTGCCCAGCAAACCTTCATGCAATACTTTCTGAATTGTCAGGAAGTCGCTGTCCCAGCGGCGGTTTTGAAAAGGGATGAGCAGCACGTGGTTTTCCGCCGCCGGCCGGATCAGCTCCGCGATCTGCTCCGAGCGCACCGACATAGGCTTGTCGACGACGACATTCTTCCCCGCGTGCAGAACCTGCCGCGCCACCTCGAAGTGGGTAGCGCTCGGCGTGGCCACCACGAGCAGCCCGAGAGAGTCGTCGGCCAGCATGGCTTCGAGCGACCGGTACGTCGTGATCTGCGGATAGCGTTCCGCAGCGCGGGTGGAGTTGCGTTCCATCACCGCAGCCAGCTCCATGCCATCGACAGACGACAAGAGAGGACCGTGAAAAACCCGTCCTGCCATGCCAAATCCCACCAGTCCGACGCGTATCATTCGTTGTTCTCCATAGCATTTTCCACAGCCTCACCAGCCTTAAAGCTTTACTGCAGGTATGGCGCATTAAGTGATTCTATTATTAGGAATTACGTCTACTGTTTGCGTGGCTGATCCTTGACTTATCCACACATCGGATAGCGAGCGCGTGAGCCGCTGCCGGAACCGGCGCTGCCAATCCGCTCCGGCCTCTTTCGGTCCGCTCACTTCCTGCTGCGCCTCCGGCATGTTTCCACGAAGTCACACATTTTTCCCTGATCATACTGCCGCCGAGGGTCTACTTTGCATCAAGGCTTTCATAGAAGTTAGGCTGGGTCAGGCATGTGCCATTCGCTGCAGTTCCCTACCGGGCGGTAACTCCTCAAACAACGCAGGTTAAGAAAAGTGTTATCCAAGCGATCCAGAGAATCCCGCCTCCGGAGTTATGATCGGAGGAGGTTGTTTCCCCCAGGGCCGCACCCCGCAAGGGGCGCGAGCGACAGATTGATCAAAATCCCATTCCCCGGATGCGTTTACGCGGGAAGTTCAGCCGTTCAGGAGATGCATGTCCCAGAATTCGACTAAACCCAAGGTGCTGGTGGCCGACGACGAGCGGGTCATCGCAGATACGCTGGCCATGATTCTCAATCAAAGCGGTTTTGAAGCGCGGGCGGTATATTCCGGGGAGCGAGCCCTGGAAGAGGCGCCCACGTTTCGGCCCAACATGCTCATCTCCGATGTCATTATGGCCGATTTGAACGGCATTGACGCCGCCATCCGCATCCGCGAAATCCTGCCCACCATCAAGATCCTGCTTTTCAGCGGCCAGGCTGCCACCGCCGACCTGCTCGAAAGAGCGCGCAGTGAAGGCTACGAGTTCGAAATCCTGGCTAAACCCGTTCATCCGCAGGACCTGCTCAGCCGTCTCCGCGCCTAAGCGAGGCCGTGGTTTTCCTATTTTCTCTAGAACCATGGATCATGCGCATTGCTGCGCCATAAGACGGCTCCCGCCAAGGACCCAGCAGCCGCTTCGGGGCTCTGGCGTGCGCCCGCCACCCGCATGCCGCTGATTGTCGATGGATGCCTTTGCAATGATTCTCTGACCCGTGAAATGTTCGTAGCCGGTCCCTGGCACCGCCGGGACCTCCGTCCCGCCTACGCACACCAGGCCCTGCCCTGTATTTTGTAATGAGGACGAGAGATCGGCGGCGCTGCATACGCGCCGTGCAGGGACAGAAGGAACGAATGGAGACAGTAATGCCGATGAACGGTGCAGTGAGCCGGCGCGGATTTTTGAGTGGCGCGGCGGCGACGGGTGCGTCACTGGCGCTGATGGGGCCGCGGGAATTGTTGGCGGCGGACGCAAGGATGCGCGGGCGCTTCGTGACGCACATTTCCGTGGTGCGGGTCAACCAGGTTGAAGTGACTCCGACGCGCTCGATCGGGCAAGACGAGGCCATCGACAATCGTCCGGAGCGGATCAGATCGCGACGCGATGCGTTTGCGCGCGGTTGCCCCGATGGGCGGATGACCTGGGCCATCAGCTGGCTGGCGCTGCACGATGACCGCAAGGAATATCAGGAGGCGCGCCGGCTGCTGGCAAGCTATCACGACCGCTACGGCGACGAGATCACATTTATCCCCGGCGGCTACTTTGCGCCCATGTACGACTCACGCGAGCATATCCGGCAGACGATTGATACGGCGCTGGGCATGGTGGCGAAGATGGTGGGCGGAGGCTATAGGCCAGATTGCCTGGTAGCGGGCTATATGGATGCGGAGAACATGCGGTTGCTGGCGGCCGATCAAGGCATTCACGTGTGCCAGGGAGAAATATGGAGCCAGCACGGGATCGACAACGGCGATGGAGACGGAGGAATCTGTTACCCGTACTACCCGAGCCGCGAGCACTATCTAAAGCCCGCACAGGGGCCGGCAGATTTTATCGATTGCGTTTGCCTCGACGGATGGACATGCGATTTTTTGACCGCGCGCCGCAACGGATTTGAGGGCGGCTTCAACAGCAGGCTTGGCGTGGGACCGATTGAGACGGTGGGAAACCTGGGCGTGGAACGCGGGCGCAAAGAGATGATGGCGACCACGGCGATGCATTTTGACACCGGCCACGCGCTGAACGGCTTTGCCTGGGTGACTGGGATCTGGGAAGTGTCCGTTGGGCACGATGAGGACCTGGCATGGTGGCTTGCGGCCGTGCGCGAGCGCTGGCCCGACACCGAGGTGACGACCGAAGGCGCCTATGGGCTGGAGTGGCGCAAACACTACACGAGCAATGCAGGATTGAATTACCGCTTTGACGCCCGGGGCACGGGCGCACCTGGGTCGGAGAAGGAACTGGAGATCGAGTGGTTTATGAACCAGGAGTTCCGGCTGGCGCTCTTGCGCAACTGGCAGAAGGATAGCCCGTGGATGGCGATTGATTTTACGCGCTACGATCTGCCCGCCGCCGAGCCCAAAGGACTGCAGCGCGAGTGGAGCCTGATGAACGTGCTGAACCAGAAGGGCCTGCGGCCGCAGGACAAGCCAAAGCGGCTGAGCGCATTGAGCGCGGAAGATCAGCGGCTGATTTTTACGCGCTATGCTGCGCTGAAGCAACAAGCGTAACGGCATGGGTTGGGCTCGGACCGGAGGCCGGCTCAGTCCCGCAATGAGTTGAACCGTGCAGACGAATGCGGCGCATCCGCCGCTCAAGGCTTCAACCCCGCCCCGCCGGGCGACCAACCTCTCGCTGCCCATTTGATTCTGGACAACGACGCCGGTTGACCTGTCTCTCGCTTGACCGCTAGATGCAATTCCGTGTCATCCAGCGCGTAATCAATCGCAGGTCGCGCATCCGTGGCCACTGAGCAACCATTCGCAATTTCCATGGAATCGCCGCGTGCAAATGGGCGCGTGGTTCTCGGCAGATTCAGTCACAGCAGTCTAGTTCGATCACCGCGCGTTCTTACGCCTGCTTCACAAACTCCAGCTCCAGAGTTATGCTGATTTCCTCGCCCACCACCAGCCCGCCGGCTTCTAGCGTCGCGCTCCAGATCAGCCCAAAGTCTTTGCGATTGATCTTCGTCTTCGCGGCCACACCAATGCGCGTGCCACCCCACGGATCTTTCGTCGCTTGAGACGGCCCCTCAACCGTGAACTGCACACTGCGGGTGACACCCTTGATGGTAAGGTTGGCCGTAACCACCAGTTCCCCGCTCGACTTGACCGCAATGTGCGTCGACTTCAATTGCATGGTCGGAAATTGTTCGGCATCGAAAAAGTCCGCGCCCTTCAAGTGGGCATCACGACCCTCATCCAATGTGTGGAGAGATGCAATCTCGATCTCGGCTTCCACGCTTGACTGCGTCAGATCAGACTCATGCAACAATAGCCTGCCGGTTACGCCAGTAAACTGCCCTTTTACGTTGGAGATCATCATGTGCTTAACCTTGAACTCGACAACCGAATGAATCGAATCGAGATTCCAAGTGGTGACGGCGGGGGTGGTAAGTGTGCTCATAGTGAGTGTCCTTTTCAGATGGTTTGGATAGTGTTGCCCGAGTGATTTGATTTGTTGCCAGGTCGCTCTGTGCAACAGCCACAAGGTCTAGATCCAAGAGGTCTTTGATATGCGGTAAACGGCCTTGATTCCTAACGGTCATAAGTCTCAAATGCTCACTCTCTAGCGGACTTCCGTTCGATGGAGAGTTCGCCGGACTCAACAGCCTTAGAACTTATCCGTAAATAACAACGGTCTGCCTCCAGCAGATCGGGGCGGCAGCGAGTTGTAGCAGAGCCATGTAGCTAGCCTCGGTCTTTTCGAAGCTGACGGTGCGCGACACAGCGCCCGATGCCTGATAGGTGTTATTGACCTGACTCAAAGTGTAAGGCGAGGAGCCGATCGTGTAGTTGTTGAAGTTGACAGAAGCCACGCCTTCCTGCGTGGGAGACTGGGGCAAAAATCCGCCTTGCGCGGCCGAGACAAATCCCTCTTCGGACGGAGAAACGTCCAGCCCGCCCTGTGGCTGCCCCAGATCGTTGGCGTTGCGCAGATAGCTGATCCGGCCTTCGACGACTGTCTTGGTGCCAAGTGGCTTGGTGTCGCTCAAGGCCAGCAGTTGCGCCTTGCCGTTGGAAAGCGCACTGAATCCGGGAAGATTCGCGCCTCCCTGCGCCACGGCGTACGGATTATCTACGTTGTAGCCGTCGAGAAAATAGTACACGGAGAGATTGCCGTAACGGGTGTTCGCGTCCAGTCGCAACGATCCCTTGTCGTCGTTCAAGTTCTCCTTGTACGCATCGGTCTGGAAACATGGTTGTCCGTCGCATGTCGTTGTGGGGGAGGGAATGTACTGGAGAAGATACTTTGCCGGCGCGGACCACACCGACCGCGGAATCTGTCCACCGGGAAAGACGCAGGGAGGGTTTGACGCCGCTGTGCACCCGGGGTAGTAGTACTGCTCTGTCCCGACAGCGATGGGTCTGCCTAGCGTCTTGCTCAGAAGACCGGCAAAGTAGCCGTCTGTGACTGTGCCGTTGAACGCGGCGATGTCGGAGAGATTGCCGCTGCGGTCCTGCAGGCTGGGAACGGGAATCTGCGGGGTCTCGATGCCCTGCACGTTGCGCGTTCCCTGGTAGTCGCCGAAGAAGAACACCTTGTCCTTGCGAACCGGACCCCCGAATGTTCCGCCAAACTGATTCTGGATGTACGTCGGCCGGGCGCTGTCGAAGTATCCGATGGCGTCGAGTTGCGTATTGCGCAGGAATTCGAACACAGAACCGTGGAATGTGTCGGTTCCCGATTTCGTGACCACGCTTACCAGGCCGCCGCTGTAATTGCCGAACTCAGCGTCAGAGTTCGTCGTTAAAATGCGGTACTCGGCGATAGAGTCCAAATTCGGAATCACCCCGGCGGCCGAAGCAATCGCCTCCACCACATCGGCGCCGTTGAGCATGAAGCCGTTGGCGCTTTCGCGTTGTCCGCTGATGGAAAACTGGCCGGGGTCAAGACCTCCGGAGGGGGCGATGGCCGAAGCGAAGCTGCCTCCGGACGATCCGCTCTGCGCAGCACTCGTGGTGATTGGCGTTACGCCCGACTGCGTGGAAAGCAAATCGGTATAGCTGCGTCCGTTCAGGGGAACCGCGGTGATCT
The DNA here is from genome assembly GCA_963725975.1 of uncultured Acidobacteriaceae bacterium. GTDB lineage: Bacteria > Acidobacteriota > Terriglobia > Terriglobales > Acidobacteriaceae > Telmatobacter. Next base: position 113,565 of record CAVSBA010000009.1, read on the forward strand.
TCTGGCTTTCGAGAGTTTCGCCCAGTTCGGTGTCGGCTGTCTCGACCTGCACTGCGGAGGCGTTCACTTCCACCGTCTCTGCCTCGCCCCCAATCTGTAACGTGAAGTCTTCCGCGAGAGTGCTGCGGATCGTTACCGTCACGCTATTCTTCTGCAAAGCCTTGAAACCGTTTGCTGTGACTTTAATGCTGTAGGTGCCAATGGGAACGACGGGGAAGCTGTACAACCCCGTGGAGTCGGTCACCGCGCTTTCATTCTGATGAGTCGCATCATTGGTTAGATTGACTTGCGCGTTTGGAACAAACGCTCCGCTCGGATCTTTGACAGTACCCGCGATCTTGCCTTCGTTGTCTGCGTACGCCGCGGCGGCTGTTCCACACAGAAGAGTCAACAAAAGCAGAAAAGAAGGGACAAATGTAGAACGGGCATCCTTCGTCCCCGGCATCAAACCCATATGCATCGGCCCACCAAACATGAGAACCTCCGGGAAAGCAAAATGAAGCGAGAGCGCTGAGGCGCCGCTGCTCATCGACGGCCAGGTATTGTGGCGCTGGAAGCGACGGAAAGCCGCCTCAATATCTTCTGCCCGATAAGTGCAGGGTGTTACGAAAACGGAACGGCTCGCGCCTCAGTTCCACGATAGTTTCGCCTGCGGTTGTGATCAACGTATCTTCCTGACAGATTTTCCTCGACCAATTGGCCACATTTGCGCTATCGGGCAGGCAGGTATGCGATCCGGAGGACGAGGTCGATGCAAATTGCCGCGCCATCGTCAATTGCAAGCAATTTGAAGTCGGATCGTACCGCCGACGGGCCGAACAAATATCTTTAGGCCTGAAATATTGGCTGGAAGGGCGAGACGACGAACTCTTTTGGTTATTCCTTTGCTGACCGATGCAGTGGAAGGGGCGCTGCGGGGACTCCTAGTTCAAAAGCCAGACGAATAATATGCGAGCGCTTCCGAACGCTGAATTTACCGAAGAGCTGCTGAAGAATGGCCTTCACGCTTCCCTCGGAGCATTGCAAGTCTCGTGCGATTTGGAGATTTGTCCACCCGCCCGTTACGCGCTCGAGGACTACCTGTTCCTTCGCACTCAATGAGGGAAGAGCGAGAGCTGGCCGCCCTTGTTGCTCAGAAGTCCGGTTCGACCTTGTTGCTGGAGATTCCGCGGACACAACGTGAAGAATTGGTCCTCCAAATCCTCGGCGCTGTGCGTCGAGAAGAAACAAGATCCTCTCCTCTTCACGGAACTCAGCGCCGAGCACGACGAGATCTATGACTCCGGATTCCAGGCGGCCAAGCCCTTCAAGAAGACTCTCCGCGTAAAGCGGCTGCATACCGGGCAGCGCAGAGGCAGGGTCATTCTTCGCCAAGCGACCATCGCGGACCAGCAGGAGCTTGCGCGGCTGCTCTCGAACACCGTGACGGTCGCTTCGGGATTGAGAGTTCTTCGCTTGCATAGTTACCGCCTGCTTCGGCAGTAATTTCATCCTTCTGCCTACTGTTGTGAGACCACTGTGCTATGAAGCCCAAAGAGCGCACCTATCAAAAAAAGAACGATCCCGAAGACACGAAACCAGCGCACAAACGAGGCTTGACGTTCAGGAGTCATGTTGTGGAATCGTTCCGATCCCCAAATCTCAGCTGCTCGACGAGGTGAAGCCGCAGCAAAGGCTCCGAATGCCATGGTGATGCCACTCACCGCGAGGTTCGCTGCGGTGAGCCCACCAATAATCGAGAGTGCAGCTAGTTTAGGCTCCATTGTCAGTTCCTTGGAATGTCTGCTCGATTCCACCAGCCGCCGAACGCCTGGAACAACGCTTCCGAGGAATCCACGCCTGCGCGCATCGAGAACAAAAAGCGCTAGCTCTTCTTGAATAAATTCACGACCCAGTAGAACAAGCTCGATTCCCTGGCAGCCACATGTCCATCGCCGACAAGCAACGTTCTACACTCGCGCCCTTTGCGGGCGCGACGCGAGATGCCGGGCTGGCTGTGTTTTGGCTGCATAACCCATCAATTCGTTCGCATCTCTTAACTGGACTAAATTCGCTACATCGCTCTTATGGTTGACGCTACGATTCGGCTTCGTGAACACCGGCCGACTTGTACTCTGCAACGCGTTGTTCTCGATCGATGTTGCAAAACGGTACCCGAGGTACATCGATTAACCTGCATCGCGCTGCGCCCGCGCTTCCTTCACCATCATGAGGAATCTGCGGGCGAGTTCGTGGATGCGCTCGCCCTGTTTCTTCACCAGGGCTTCTTTAGGCAGTAATTCACTGCCAACGCCGATAGCGCTTGCGCCCGCAAGGATATAGTCGAAGGCGGTGAGCTGGTTGACGCCGCCAGTGACGATGAGCGGGATGTGTGGCAGCGGCACTTTGAGTGCGCGCACGTAGTGAGTGCCGCCGGCAGTGGCACTGGGAAAGATCTTGACGAAGTCGGAGCCGGCCTTCCATGCGGCGATGACCTCCGTGGGAGTAAGTGCTCCGGGAAATACGACGACGTTGGCTTTCTTCGCGCAGGCAACAACCTCGGGAATGAAACCGGGACTGGTGATGAATCGGGCGCCTGCGTCGATCGAGCGCTGCGCAGCTTGCTCGTCGAGCACGGTTCCGGCGCCGACGACCATGTCGGGATAGCGCGTGGCAAGGTCGGCAATGACATCCGTTGCCTGTGGAAGGGTCAATGTTATTTCGACAACCGGAATTCCCGCTTGGTACAGAGTCTCCGCGGCAAAGGTCGCGTGCTCGGGAAGCTTGACGCGAGCGCAGGGAATGATTCCGATCTCTTCGATCCGCTGGCGAACATCATCGTTCCGCATTAACCCTCCTTCACCTTTCACACATCCGGTTTCCATGCCTAGTTGGGTCGGAAACGGCTATACACCTCAAGCGCAATCGAGCCAAAGACGGCGAGAACACACGCCCAGGCCAGCGCGACACCGAAACGTCGAGAGCGCGGAAGGCCCAGGGCGTGCCTGGCCGCTTTCGATTTGCTCCGCGCCTCCCGGTTCCCGCCCGGGCGAAGTCTGCATGTGCTCTCACGAATTGTTTACTCCATTGCAAATTCCGCTTCCGGCGCGGGCAGAACATCAGTTTTTCCTGCAATCCACACGTAAAGTGTCGGAAGCAGGAAAATGCTCATCAGCAGGTCGGCGATCAGTCCGCCGACAATGACGATGGCAAAGGGGCGCTGCGAATCGGAGCCGATGGCGTGCGACAGGGCTGCGGGCATCAGTCCCAGCGTGGCCACCAGCATGGTAATCATGATGGGACGAAGACGAAGCACGGCTCCGTGGACCGCGGCATCCTTGATGGTGTAGCCGCGCGCACGCAGCTGATTGATGTATTCGAGCATGATGACGCCCGTCTGTACGGAGACGCCGAAAAGCGCCAGCATGCCGATGCCGGCCGAAACGCTGAAGTTGGTGTGCTGTGACGAGCAGCGCCAGCAAACCGCCCACGCGCGCCAGCAGGACGTTGACCATGATGAGTGTGGCCCATTTGAGCGAGCGGAACATGGAGTAGAGGATCATAAAGATCACGAGGATGGTGATGGGCGTAATAAGCGCCAAGCGAGCGTCGGCGCGCTGCTTGCTTTGGTATTCTCCGGCCCAGTTCAGGTGATATCCCTGGGGCAATTGCACCTCGTCATGAACCTTCTTGATGGCTTCTTCGACGGTGCTGCCAAGGTCGCGGCCGCGCACGCTGTACTTGACGGCGATGTAGCGCTGCTCGCCTTCGCGATAGATCTCCTCGGCGCCATCGTCGGTATTGACCTTGGTGAGCTGGGCCAGCGAGACGCGCTCGCCTGAAGGCGCCAGCAGGCGAATCTTCTCGATGGCTTCGCGCGTGTCGCGGTATTTCTGCTGATAACGCAGCACCACGTCGAACTGCGCCTCGCCCTGCAGAAACTCGCTAACGACGCCGCCTCCAATCGCCGTCTGGATGGCATCCTGCACGTCGGCCACATTGATCCCGTAGCGCGCGCAGGCGGCGCGATCGACAACAAAAGTCAAATTGGGCTGCCCGATGACGCGGAAGAGCCCGAGGTCAGCGACGCCCGGAATCTTGCTCATCACATTGACAATTTCATTGCCTTTGGCCTCAAGCGTTCGCAGATCGTCGCCGAAGATCTTGACCGAAAGCTCGCCCTTGATGCCTGAAATTGCCTCCTCCATGTTGTCTTCAATGGGCTGCGAAAAGCCCCATATGACGCCTGGGATTGTTTCCAGCTGCTTGTCCATAGCGCCGATTAGCGCATCCTTGTTCTGGTGGAAGGCGGGACGCCACTCCTCTTTGGGTTTCAGGTTGATGTTGTATTCGGTGTTGAAGAAACCGGTCCAGTCGGTGCCGTCGTCGGGGCGCCCGATCTGGTCTTCAACGTCGGTCACCTCGGGGAATTGCATCATGATCATGCGGGCCTGCGTGGAGATGCGCAGGCTCTCGTCGGGGCCGGTGGAAGGAGCGAGCGAGCCGCGCGCCCAGATCGCGCCCTCATCCAGGTGAGGCAGGAACTCCGAACCGATGACGCCGCTAAAGGCCAGGTATAGCGTGAGCGCAAAGCTGGCCAGCGCGACTCCTACGGTCAGCGCGCGCTTGTCGATCGCCCAGCTCAATGCAGTCCGGTAGCGCTCGGTAAGCCAAACCATGGCCGGGTTATGCCATTCCTTGCAGCCTTTGCGGAACAAGATGCTGGCAAGAACGGGAGCGATGAGGATGGAGAAGATGATCGCGCCGCACAGCGCAAAAGCGACCGTCCAGGCCATCGGGCGGAACAGTTTTCCCTCGACAGACTGCAGAGTGTAGATGGGCAGATAGGCCGCGATGATGATGGCGATCGCGTAAAAGACCGGCCGCTGTACCTCATGTGCTGCATCGCGGATTTTTTCAAACGGCGTGCGATTGCCGTTAGGCAGGCCGAGATGACGAATGATGTTTTCCACCATCACCACGGCGCCGTCAACCACCATGCCGAAATCGAGTGCGCCGATCGAGAGGAGGTTGGCGGGAATGTGCCGCAGATCGAGGCAAGTGGCCGCGAACAGCAGCGAAAAAGGGATAGTGCATGCCACGATAAACGCGCCGCGCACGTTGCCGAGGAAGATGAAGAGGACAATCACCACCAGGACGATGCCTTCGGTGGACGCAGCTTCCGCATGGCCGGACGCGGCGCGGCGGGCTTCATCGCGGATGGTTGCCCGGATGGAAGACGAAACGGCTCCATGCGAAAGCCGTCCGGCTCGTGCGTGTCTCGGAGCACGGCGCAGCCGACATTTTGCTCCCCGACGATGGCGCGGATACGCGCCAGAGTGACATCGAGGCGCGCCGGCTCGGGCATCTGCGGAGTGAAGAGGCCCAGTTGCACTTTGCTGGTGCTGCCCGGCTCGGCCTGAAGCGCCACCGCCACAATCGCGGCCTGCGGCGGATGGGCTTCGAGGTCGAGATGCAGCAGCTTGATCCAGAGCTGGCGGTCGTTGGTGGGGAGCGCGGGCCGGACGCAGCGGGAATGCGTAGTGCCGCCTTCGAGCGTCAGGGTGATTGAAACCGAAGCCAGCGCCAGCACGCGAGCCGTTGCCCGCAGGACAAGCTGCTCCAACATCGGATTCACGACAAACATCAGCGTATCGAGGATTTCGATGGGCGAATCGAGTTCCATGCGCTCTTCGAGCGTGAATGCAGGCTCGACCGGCTGAAACAGATGCGGCATCTCGCCGCGCGCCATCTGGCGAAGGCGCTTGCCGGATTGCCCGATGCGGGAGATGAGTTCTTTTTCCGGCAGCGCGGCCAGCATTCCCGAGGTTGCGAATGCCCCACATCGAAAACGTCTCGGCTTGCTCTTCGCTGAGATCGAGCACCGTGAGCGGCAACGCCGCCAGCGCCGTGCTCTCCTCGCCTGTCGGGACGACTCTCACCGATAGCGGCAATGGCGCCTTGGCAAGCGCAACCGCTGCGTGAAAGTTGCCGCTCACGGCAACGCAGGCCGTGATGCCCAATGCGCGGACACGCGCGAGAAGACTCCGCGCCAGCGTTTCCGGTGGACCAAACAGCCCCTTGGTTCCGGCAATGTCGATCACGCAGAGAAACGCGCTGTCTTCGCTGCGATCCTCGACGCGCGGCGAGAACCCGCCCGCGCATTCGAGAAGCGCCGCCTTCGCCGCGGACTCTTCGCTCCAGCGAACGCGGCAATGCCGTCACGTCGGGGAAAGTGTCAACCTCCACTTGCGTCATGCCACGCGCTATGCCAAGCGACCGCGCTTTGCGCGTCAGCGAGCAAACGATTTGCAGCGGCGGCTCGCCTTCCATCACGACGCAGGCTCGGTCCCGCATCTCCGGCCGCAGGCGCAGCAATGCCTGCGCGGGAAACTCCTTCGCGTACAGGCAGGCATAGAGTTCTGCCGGCTTTGTCATCGCACACCAGCCCAGGTCGATTGACTGCGCCACTGCGCGGCGTTCACGCTCTGCGGCGGCTTCCGGAGCGGGACCACATTCGTGTCAGCCTGCGTGAAGCGCCGCCGCTCCACCTCCAGGCGATGCTCGATTCCGGTGAATACCGTGCTCTCATCCCTGCGCGCTTCACCAGGCCCGAACCGCAGCAGCAGCTCCGCGCTGCTTTTCGCACACGAATGCTGCGTCAGGAGCAGCAGGCTTGCGCGCGTCCGCTCCGCGGCGGCCCGGTATCGAAACCACGTTGCCAGCGGCACACGGGCGGCGTACTCGGGCGCAATGCCCGCCATGTCCAGCACGATGGCGCTGAAACCGCCAGCCTGAAGCAGCAAATCTGCGGCGCGCAATGCCTGCTCGATCCGCGCCCACGGCTTGCCTTCCTGTGCCTGCGGCTTCGTCTTTGGCGCACGCGCTTGCGGCGCTGGCGCAAAGGTCTCCCGCTCCGGGCGTACTCTCCGCTGGGGTTCGGCGCAGCGGGGCGCAATCGCCTCCGGTCGCAACAGCCCGCCGACCGCATCGGCCAGCCCTTTTACCTCACCGCGCGGGTGTCCACCGCAGCCTCCACCGTGCAGACCCTTCATTGCCGCCGCTGCGAACGAAATACTTCTCAGGAAGCGCAAACCTGTATTCGGCCGCGGGCCGCGCTTTGGCTGCGGACACGCCGCAGCGCACCCACAACAATGCGCGAGAGATCGACGCCTGCCGCGGCTGCCGATTCAGGATCAAGCGTATTCAAAACATCGATCCACGCGCCGACGCTCCCCGTGCGCGTGATGCCGGCAAGAAAGGAGAGCGCAAGAGAGGTTCTCCCGCTCGATTCCGCGCCCACCATCTCCGTGATGGCTCCGACCGGCAGGCCGCCTTCCAGAAGCGCATCCACTTCGGCCACTCCGGTCGGCGCAACAGGCCGGATGACCTTCTGCGCCGGCGTCAGCGCCGAGGGGATCTTGCGGGCAAGGGCGGCCTCGACCTGGAGCCGGATTGTGGCGGCGGAGGGCATCGACATATCTTCGCCTTATATTCGCCTATTCCTGTACTCTGCGGTCAACCACATATTGCATCCAAACTGGTGCAAATGTGCGCTAAGTTATAGATAATGAGTGACTAGAAAAAATCGGCGCAGCCGTCCACACCGCCAATGAGCGATAGCAACGTGCGCCGCGGGGGAAAGAAACTCATCGCCGCGGTTCTGAAGGAGCAGTTCTTTCCGCATCCAGGGGACCCGAGGTGAGTGGATCACTCCCGCCATCCCAATGGTGTTCGCAGGTGCAATAGGAAACGATAGTGTTGTCCTTCACGACACCCAGACAATTTCCGCAGCCGAGGTATTCGCAATGGTTATAGGGGACATTGCGGTCTTCATCTTTTTTGTGGTGATCGCAGGTGCAGAATGACACCTTCCCATCGCGTTTCCAGTGGCCGATGCAATCTCCACAGCCGACATCGCTGCAATGATCGGCTGGTTCAAGAATGACATCGTCTTCGGAAAGCTCCGGCCGTATAACGTCGTCAAAGAGGCCATTGTCGAAGAGGTAGCGCTGGAACGGGGTCATGGGCTTGCGATCCTCCTTCGCCCACTGATCCAAAAGCGCGCGGCGCTCTTCGTCCGTCATCGATTTGTGGTCGCTGTCCACCTCATCCAGTATCAACCAATGACGGGCGAATTAATATGATGGCATGTGCGGCAGGTACGGACGGCGGGCGGACAAGCAGCGGATCGGAGAGTGGTTCCGCACCACCTCGTTCTGTGCTACTGCGGCATTGATGGCGTCATTATCCAGTGTCGGTCCTATTCTTCCCGCACCCAGTTTCTCGCCAGTCCCAGCAGATCCTCCATTGAGGCTCCTGGCTTTTCAACCAGAACTCCTTTCTCGCGGTCCACAATATGCTGGGCGACAGGCAGGGTGCGGCCGTTGACATGAAAGTTGATCCCGCCTTCGTGCCGCAGGCTCATGCCCGCGGCGGCCAGCGTGCAGAAGGCCGCCGGCGCCGCGAGATCGAGCAGCAGTTGGAGAAGGTCGAGGAGGAACTGTGGCGTCTGCATCGCTTTGTGTCCTGGCTACTGAATGCCTTGCGACCTGTGTGATAAAGCCTTCGGCCATCCGTCCGAGGCCGGAGATGACCATGAGAGCTACGCCGCTAACACCCCATCCGAGGTAGCCGCGGCCTGACTTGAAGTGCCGAAGCCAAGCAGGCGCGGCGTCACCGGGGCGATAACGTTGCAGCCCCAGTTCACGATGTTGAGGACGGTTCCTTCGACGGTCGTCGCCTGCTGGCCCTGCACAGCCTGGCCGAACTGCGGCGAGGTGCCGAGGTTCTGCGCGCTCGCCGCGAGTGGCATGAGGTTGCCGATCAGAATCATCCCCAAGGCGAACTGGAGGGCAACGCGGATCCAGTTGATCTCGTGAGGTCGATATATCACTCGAGTGGAGGTTGCGGCGGACACTGGGTAGCGCCGCCAGAAGTTGAGTGCGGTTCTCATAGGGTTTTCTCTCCTGGACCCGGCTGCTCAGAGGCATCCGTGTCGAGCGAGAGAATCGGATGCGAACCAATATTCGGTCAAATTGAGGGCTGAGGACCAGGATAGGAAAATGGACTTATCCCTCGTCGCATGAGCGGGTTCGATGGCTGGATGCTGTGCTAAGGCGGAGAGCTCCGTTCTCGCGAATTAGCTCAAATTGGGAGAATGGGGCTAGAATTTCAGTTGAAGAGCCCGGTGTCGCGAGCTGTCGCCTGCTCAGGGACAATGGCATGGCATCCGTATCGCAGTTCAACCCATATCATTGCGACCAGTGCGGAACCGCGAATATCGTGGCGGCGCCTGTCCTTTTTGAACAGGGAACGCGGACCTCTTCGGGAACCTTCTATTCAGGGAAGAGCCAATCGTTTTCTGCGCAGTCAGTCGCACCTCCCTGCACCCGTGGATATATTCGACCGTTCCTTTTATGGGGACCACTGATCATCATTTTTTTGGTTTGGACGGTTTTGGGTGCTGGCTCAATTCTTGATCACCCGGTCTCTTCGGCACTGCGACCAAATACTCTTGCTGTCTTCTTGTTGCTTGGCCTCTCCTCTTGCTGGGCTGATCCACAGTCTTCGGAAAATAGCGTGCTACAACCGCGAGGTATATCCCCGACTCCGTTGGAATTGGGAGCACACCTATATCTGCAGGCGTGCGGGAAGCCTCGCCTCATACCTTCCTAGCGCTCGAGATTGCCGAACGGCAGGATTCTATGCGGACCGCCAATGAAACATCCGCACGATGAAGCGTAGGGATCGATCTTTGTTCAACCGCGGATCGACTCAACGGGAGCGACCTTTACACATCCGCACGTTGACACTAAGGGAAATGCCTCAACGTGCGGATGTGTAAAGGTCGCTCCCGTTGAGTCAATCCGCGGTTAAACAAAGGTCGATCCCTATGCCTCATCGTCGGATGTTTCATTGGCGGTCCTCATAGAGTCCCGCTGTTCGGCAATCTCAAGCGCTAGGAAGGTATGAGGCGAGGTTTTCCGCAACGCCTGCAGATATAGGTGTGCTCCCAATTCCAACGGAGTCGGGATATACGCGAGGTTGTAGCACGCTATTTTCCGAAGACTGTGGATCAGCCCAGCAAGAGAGGAGAGGCCAAGCAACAAGAAGACAGCAAGAGTATTTGGTCGCAGTGCCGAAGAGACCGGGTGATAAAGAATTGAGCCAGCACCAAAGCGTCCAAACCAAAAAAATGATGATCAGTGGTCCCCATAAAAGGAACGGTCGAATATATCCACGGGTGCAGGGAGGTGCGACTGACTGCGCAGAAAACGATTGGCTCTTCCCTGAATAGAAGGTTCCCGAGTAGGTCCGCGTTCCCTGTTCAAAAAGGACAGGCGCCGCCACGATATTCGCGGTTCCGCACTGGTCGCAATGATATGGGTTGAACTGCGATACGGATGCCATGCCATTGTCCCTGAGCAGGCGACAGCTTGCGACACCGGGCTCTTCAACTGAAATTCTAGCTCCATTCTCCCAATTTGAGCTAATTCGCGAGAACGGAGCTCTCCGCCTTAGCACGCATCCAGCCATCGAACCCGCTCATGCGACGAGGGATAAGTCCATTTTCCTATCCTGGTCCTCAGCCCTCAATTTGACCGAATATTGGTTCGCATCCATTCTCTCGCTCGACACGGATGCCTCTGAGCAGCCGGGTCCAGGAGAAAAAACCCTATGAGAACCGCACTCAACTTCTGGCGGCGCAACCCAGTGTCCGCCGCAACCTCCACTCGAGTGATAATCGACCTCACGAGATCAACTGGATCCGCGTCGCCCTCCGTTCGCCTTGGGGATGATTTAGTGGGCAACCTCATGCCACTCGCGGCGAGCGCGCAGAACCTCGGCACCTCGCCGCAGTTCGGCCAGGCTGTGCAGGGCCTGCAGGCGACGACCGTCGAAGGAACCGTCCTCAACATCGTGAACTGGGGCTGCAACGTCATCGCCCGGGGACCGCCGTCGCCTGTCTTGGCGTGCGGGGTGGCGGCTTCAAGTCAGGCCGCGGCTCGGCGGCTGGGATGGAGGCGGCGTAGCTCTCATGGTCATCTCCGGGCCTCGGACGGATAGCCAAGGCTTTTATCGCGCGGGCGCAAGGCATTCGGTAGCCAGGACACAACGCGATGCAGACGCCACAGTTCCTCCTCGACCTTCTCCGACTGCTGCTCGATCTCACAGCGCCGGCACCTTCTGCACGCTGGCCGCGCGGGGATGAGCCTGCGGCACAAAAGGCGGGGGCAACTTTCATGTTTCGACCGCAGGCCACACCCTGCCTGTCACCCCAGCATATTGTGGACCGCGAGAAAGGAGTTCTGGTCGAAAAGCCAGGAGACCGGAATGGAGGAATCTGCTGGGACTGGCGGGGGATTGGGTGCGGGAGGGAGTTCGGACCAACAGCTGGATAATGACGCCATCAATGCCGGGTGAGCACAAACGAGGGGTGGTGCCGGGAAACACTCTCCGATCCGCTGCTGGTCCGTACCTGCCGCAGCATACTACCATATTAATTCGCCCATCATTGGTTGATACTGGATGAGTAGACAGCGACCACAAATCAATAACGGACGAAGAGCGCATAGCAGCATTTTTGGATCAGTGGGCGAAGGAGGATCGCAGAGCCCATGACCCCGTTCCAGCGCTGGCCTAACAAGATGGCCTCTTTGACGAACGTTATACGGCCGGAGCTTTCCGAAAGCAATCTGATTCTTGAACCCGGCCAAATCAGTTGCAGCGATGTCGGCTGTGGAAGGAGTGCATCCGCCACTGGAGACGCAATGGGAAGGTGTCATTGTCCACCTGCGATCACCACAAAAAATGAAACCAGCAATGTGCTCCATAACCATTGCGAATACCTCCGGCTGCGGGAACTTTCTGGGGATTGTGCATTGTGAAGGACAACACTATCGTTTCCTATTGGCCCTCCGAACGCCGTTGGGATGGCGGGAGTGATCCACTCACCTCGGGTCCCCTGGATGCGGAAAGAACTGCTCCCCTTCAGAACCGCGGGGCGAAGTGAGTTTCTTTCACGGCGCACGTTGCTGAAAAAGGCGGTGTGGACGGCTGCGCCGATTTTTTCTAGTCACTCATTATCTATAACTTGACGCACATTTGCACCAGTTTTCAATACGATCTGTAATTTTAACTGACAAGTACAGGTGTATTACGAAAATAAGGCGAAGATTATGCTTTCCGCCGCCACAATCCGGCTCCAGGTCGAGGCGGCCCTTCCGCGGACTGACTCCGATTCCGCCCCATCGGCCACTGTCCCACCGAGCCGGGCTGAAGTGGATGTACTGCTGGATGGCGGCCTGCCAGTCAGAGCCATCACAGAAATGGTAGGTTCGGAGCTGAATCAAGCGGAGACCTTTCTCTTGCTCTCTCCTTTCTCGGCAGGCTCTACGCGTACGGGGAAGCGTTGGCGCGTGGATCAACGTGTTGAACACGCTCGATCCGAGTGGGAGGTTTTCGGGCAGGTGTCGATCTCTCCGCGCCTTGTGGGTGCGCTGCGGCGCGTCCGCACCCAAAACGGCGATTGCCGCACGGGCACCAGATTTGCCCTTCCCGAGAAGTATTTGGCAACATACCGGCGGGGACGAAGGCGCCGGAGAGAAGGCGTGGACACCCCACGCACGAGAGGTCAAGGACGATGGCCGTGCGGACATGCGGCGGGCTGCTGCGGACGGAGGACGGTTGCACCGCGCAGCCCTGGAGTACGCGCCGGACACGGGAGATCTTTGAGCCCCCGCAGCAGACTCGTGCGCCAAAGGCGAAGCCCCAGACTGCAGGGGGGCAAACCGTGGGCGCGGATCGAGCAAGCAATACGGGCACGACCTGTGTCCAGGCCGCAGTTTAGCGCCATCAGTGCTCGATATGGCGGGATAGCGCCCAAGTACGCCGCCCGCATGGTGCCGCTTCGGCAACATGGTTCCGATACCGCGCCGCCGCCGACGGTCACGCGCAAGCCTGCTGCTCCTGACACAGCATTCATGTGCGAAGAGCAGCGCGGAGCTGCTGCTGCGGTTTGGGCCTGGGCAAGCGCGCAGGGATAAGGGCACGGTATTCAGCGGAATCGGGCATCGGCTGGAGGTAGAGCGGCGGCGCTTCACGCAGGTGACACAAACGTGGTCCCGCTCCGCAAGCCGCCGCAGCGCGTGAGCGCCGCGCAGTGGAGCAGTCAATCGCCCTGGGCGGGAGCGCGATGACAACGGCGGGCGGGAATCTACGCTTGCCTGTATGCGACGGAATTTCCCGGCGCAAGCATTGCTACGCCTGCGGACCGGAGCTGCGGGACCGCGCTTGCGTAGTGATGGAGGGCGAGCCACCGCTGCAAATCGTTTGCTCGTTGACGCGCAAAGCGCGGTCGCTTGGCAGCCCGTGACAAAGTGGCGGTTGACACTTTCCCCGACGCGTTGCCGCATTTCGCTGAGCAAAAGTGCGCGGCAAAAGCGGCGCTTCTCGAATGCGCCCGCCGCCGCGCGTCGAAGATCGCAGTGAAAGCAGCGCGCATTTCTCTGCGTGATTGAAATTTCCGGGACCAAGGTGCTGTTTGGTCCGGCGGAGACGCTGGCGCGGAGCTTTCTCTCCGCGCGTCTTCCGCGCATTGGGCATCACGGCCTGCGTTGCCGTGACGGCAACTTTCACGCAGCGGTTGCGCTTGCCAAGGCGCGGCGCTCTCGTGAGAGTCGTGCCTACAGCAAGGAGAGCACGGCGCTTGCAGCCTTGCCTCCCATTCTGATTCCAGCGAAGAGCAGGGGCCGAGACGTGGGGGCGTTCGTCGGTTGGGAATGCTGGCCGCGCTGCCGGAAAAAGAACTCATCTCTCGCATCGGCGGGAATCCGGGCAAGCGCCTTCGCCAGATGGCTCGCGGAGAGATGCCGCATTTTGTTTCAGCCGGTTTGAGCCTGTATTTCACGCTCGAAGACAGCCATAGAATCGGATTTGCACCATAGAAATCCTCAATACGCTGATGTTTTATGCAGTAGCAAAAATGCAATATTGTGGAGCAACTTGGTGCTACGGTGTAACGTAAGCTCCACGTGTGGCGCTGACTAGGTTTCAGTTACGTTGACGCTTGAAGGCGGGACTACTCATTCCCGCTGTGTCCGGCCTGCACTCCCCACCAACGACCGCCACGTCAAGCTGCTCACCTCGAGGCCCATCCGCCGGCCGCGCCGGCAATTGTGACGGTGACGCTCCAGGCCAAGCCGGGCAGCACCAGTGAGACTGGGCCTCTCTGTTCCTCCCGCAGCCTGCTGCGTCTCGATGTCACTTCTGGCTCGTATCCGCTGCGGCTGCGCGCATCTACGAACGGCGGACTTGACGGCTTTCGCATGGAGCCGTTCCGTCTTCCATCCCGGCAACCGCTCTGCGATGAAGCACCTGCGACGAGCCACGTCGGCCATGCGGAGGTACGTCCACCATAGCATCGTCCCTCGTGGTGGTGATTGTACCTCTTCATTTTCCTCGGCAACGTGCGCAGCACTAGTGGCATGCGCCATTGCTACTTTCGCTACCTGTCGCGGCCACTTGCCTCAATATCAGACACATTCCCGCCAACCTACCAATACGGCGCACTCGATTTCGGCATGAGTAGGTAGCAGCACCATCGTGATGGTGAAACATCATTGGTCATTGTCGGCCTGCCTTTAAGACGGCGATCGCACACCGTTTGAAAAAATCCGCGATGCCGCGCCGTGAGAGTGGGCAGCGGCCGGTCTTTTACGCGATCGCCGTCGTCGTCGCGGCCTATCTGCCCATCTACACTCTGCAGTTGTAGAAAAGAAACCCTTCCGCCCGATGGCCTGACAGTCTGGCTTCAGCTGTGCGGCGCGATCATCTTCTCCATCCTCATCGCTCCCGTTCTTGCCACGTCTCCTTTTGTTCCGCGCAAAGGCTACGAGAGGAATCACATAACCCGGCCATGGTTTGGCTTACCGAGCACTACCGGAGTGCATTGAGCTGGGCAATCGACAAGCGCGCGCACTAACAAGTTGGAGTCGCGGCCGCGCTGGCCAGTTGCGCTCACGCTGTACCTGGCCTTTTAGCAACAACGCAGTGGGTTCTTGCCTGCCTCATCTGGATGAGGGGAGCGATCTGCGGCACGCGGCTCGCTTGCGCGCTCCACCGGCCCCCGACGAGCCTGCGCATCTCCAGCGCAGGCTCGCATGATCATGATGCAATTCCCCGAGTGGTTCAACATGAACCAGATCGGGCGCCCCGACGACGGCACCGACTGGACCGGTTTCTTCGACACCAAATACAACATCAACCTGAAAGCTCCATGGCCGCGTTTTCCACGGGACAAGGAGCTGCGCTAATCAGCACTATGGATATCGCGCACTGAATACCCAGGCGTAATACCAGGTTCGCAGCCCATGAACGAACATGGAGGAGGCAATTTCACAAGGGCGAGCTATGGGTCAAAATCTTCGGCGACGATCTGCCGAACGCTTGAGGCCAAGGGCAACGAGATTGTCAACGTAGAGCACCGCTCCAGGCATCAGCTGACCTCGGGCTCTTTCGCGTCATCGGGCAGAGTTGGAACGATTTTTATTGTCGATCGCGCGCCTGCGCGCGCTACGGAGTAGACGTGGCCAACGTGCAGGATCATCCAGACGGCGATTGGAGGCGGCGTAGTTAGCGAG
>CAVSBA010000010.1:0-47603 GCA_963725975.1 uncultured Acidobacteriaceae bacterium
GTCCTCGAGCGCCACCGATCGCTGGTACGACGCCCTTCTGCGGTTTTGCCAGCAGCGATTTTTGGCCGCGGTATAGAGCCACGAGGAGAGCGCCTTCGCGTCGCGAAGTCCTGCGAGGTGAGGCAATGACTTCACCATCACCTCCTGCGCGGTATCCTCGGCATCCTCGCGGTGCCCGCACACTTTCATGCTGAATGAGAACACCGTTCTCTGCAGCAAGGCGAGGGCGCGCTCGATGCTCTCGGCATCCGCGCTGTGCAACAGAGTGGTAGCCTCGTGCAGTTCAGAGCGCATTTCGAAATGGTTCCTCGTCAGCGAACTCATTTCAATTTTACGCTCTGCGTCTTGCACCGGCTTGGGGCAAAGGAGTTCAGTCTGCCTGCTGCGCCGCTGCTGCACCGCTCAGTTCTTTCGCAGAGCGATGCCCGCAATGTCGTCGCCTATCTTGAAACCTTGCGCTGACCGCATCGGCCCGCGGACTCTCTCCGGAAAATAAGAACGGCTCCGCGCGTTGACACGCGCGGAGCCGTTGTGGAGGCTTGTCCCGTGAACGTTACTCGCCTTTAGTCATCCCCCGCGGTACCCACTCCAACTTCAGGCTTGGAGTGGGTTGGCGCCGATGTTTCGTCGCTCCCGATGCGCATGCCGTAAAACGAGCGGTACACGAAGAAGAACGAAATCGGGAAGAAGACCGCGGCCAGCATGTGCGTCCACATCTCGCCATGGGTCGCGGACATCTGCACCGCCAACTCGACAGCCAGCAGCCCAAACAGCGTGGTGAATTTGATCACCGGATTGAGCGCCACTGCGGCCGTGTCCTTGAATGGATCGCCCACCAGGTCGCCCACCACCGTCGCCTCATGCAGCGGCGTTCCTTTTTCGTGCAGATCCACTTCAACAATCTTCTTGGCGTTATCCCATGCGCCTCCGGCATTGGCCATGAAGATGGCCTGGTACAGCCCGAAGACCGCAATCGAAATCAGGTAGCCGACGAAGAAGAAAGGATCGAGAAAGGCAAACGCCAGCGCGGCAAAGAACAGCGAGATGAAGATGGTCAGCATGCCGCTTTGCGCGTAGCGCGTGCAGATGGCCACCACCTTCTTGCTGTCTTCCGTTGACGCCTTGGTGCTTCCTTCAATGTGGATGTTCGCCTTGATGAACTCCACCGCGCGATAGGCGCCGGTGGTCACCGCCTGCGTGGCTGCGCCGGTAAACCAGTAGATCACCGCGCCGCCCGTCACCAGGCCGAGCAGGAAGGGCGCATTGAGAATCGAGAGCTTGTCCACAGGTGGTGAGCGAGTTGGTCAGCGCCATAATGGTGGCGAAGATCAGCGTGGTGGCGCCCACCACGGCGGTGCCAATCAGCACCGGCTTGGCGCTGGCTTTGAACGTATTGCCCGCTCCGTCGCCCGCCTCCAGCATCTTCTTGGCGTGATCGAAATCCACCTCCACGCCAAACTGCTTTTTCACATCCTCGCGCACGCCCGGCTCGTTCTCAATCAGCGAAAGCTCGTAGATGGATTGCGCGTTGTCCGTCACCGGTCCAAACGAATCCACTGCGATGGTCACCGGCCCCATGCCCAGGAAGCCGAAAGCCACCAGCCCAAAGGCGAACATCGGCGCCGCCAGAATCACCGCGGCAAACCCCGCAGTACTCACCGCGTAGCCAAGGGACATTAAGACGATGACCGCGCCGCCCAGGTAGTAGGCGGAAAAATTCCCGGCGACAAACCCCGACAGCAGACCGAGAGCAGCTCCGCCCTCCCTTGCCGATGCCACCACCTCCTGCACGTGCCGCGCCTTGGTGGATGTAAACACCTTCACGAGCTCGGGAATCAGTGCGCCCGCCACCGTTCCGCACGACGTAATCGTGGCCAGCTTCCACCAGAGTGTGGGGTCGCCGCCCAGGTTCGGAATCAGGATATAGGTCACCGGATAAGTTACCGCGATCGTCACAATCGAGGTGATCCACACCAGCGAGGTGAGCGGCGACTCGAAGTTGAATTCGCGCATTTTGCCGTACTTCGCCTTGGCGATCACTTCGTTGATGTAATAACCCGCCACGGCGGCCACCAGCATGGCTACGCGAACCGCAAACAGCCAGACCAGCAGTTTCACGCCAACCACCGCATCCTTCGCGCCCAGCATGATGAACGCGATCAGGGCCACCTGCACCACGCCGTATGTCTCAAAACCGTCGGCGGTGGGACCCACCGAGTCGCCGGCATTGTCACCGGTGCAGTCGGCAATCACGCCCGGGTTGCGCGCGTCGTCTTCTTTCACATGGAACACGATCTTCATCAGGTCGGCGCCGATGTCGGCAATCTTGGTGAAGATGCCGCCCGCCAGCCGCAGTACCGCCGCACCCAGCGACTCACCGATGGCAAAGCCGATGAAGCACGGTCCGGCATAGTCTCCCGGTACCAGGAGAATGATGCTGAACATCATCAGCAGCTCAATCGAGATCAGCATCATGCCGATGCTCATGCCCGATTTCATCGGAACGCTAAATGTGCGATACGAATTGCCGCTCAGCGCAGCATACGCAGTGCGCGAATTCGCCAGCGTATTCAACCGGATGCCGAACCACGCCACAAAGTAGCTGCCCGCCATGCCCAGCACGCTGAACGCAAGGATGATGGCCACCCGCGCCGCGCTGAATCGCAGCAGCACGGCGAAATAGGCCAGGATGACCACTGCAATGAAACACCAAGAAGCAGCAGGAATTTGCCCTGGTTGATCAGATAGGTTTTGCAAGTCTCCCAGATCAGTTCCGACACTTCCAGCATCGATCGATGCGCCGGCAGGCCCTTCAGGTGGACGTACATGAAGAGGCTGAAGATCATCCCTAATGCAAAACAGCGGCCCGTACATCAGCAGGCGTGGCCGTTCATGCCCAGGAACTGCACCTGGGTCAAATCGGGAAGCTTCAGATTAGCTTCGCCGCCGGCCGCCTGCAACGGGCGCGGCAAAAGCCGCGCCCTTTGCCCAGCAGTGCCAACGCAGCCATCACGCCGGCCAGTCGCGCCCAACGCCGCGAAAACAGACTGCTCTTCATATACCCTCCTATACTTTCCCGTCCGCTGTGGGTGACGACCGTTGCGTGTCCGGAGTTCTGTGTCGAAACCGATGACCTGCCGCACAAAAAAAGCGGCCAGGATCGGGGAAAAGGCACTTACACCCAGAAAAAAGTAAATCAATTCCTGTGCAGTCACATTTCCTCCTGATGAAGGTTAAAGCCGTATGAGGAACGACCCGAACGAACCTCGGGGAGTTCAGAAACGCCACCGGAAGGCTATCATTCGTATATGGCCCTGTCGAGTGACTCCTATCACCGTAGATTTCGGGCATTCCCATGCCCTCCCGAACGCCCGCCCGGCAAGCCTCACGTATAAAGTCCATCGGCTCAGAGCGGCTTTACAGGCTGCGGAAAAACCCTGTGCAATGAGTTTTGTAACAAGGGCCCGGCTTCAGTCGTGCCGTCAGAGCCAATAAAAGACTGGGGCCTTAGAGGCTGCGGTAAAACTCTGCAGTCCATCGGTTTTGAAAGGGCACGACTTCAGTCGTGCCAATCGAGCCAGCAAGATTGATCGGCTTTAGCCGCGGAGGGATGCTTTTGTAACCGTTCACCCACACCCAACGGGTTTTTCCGCGGGTGGTTTAGCCCCCGAGGGTAACAAGGGCACGGCTTGCTCATGCGCAGCAGATTGTGCGCCGCCGCGGCCAACTGAAACAGCCAGTCCACGCGCCTTAGACCACGAGCTTGATCTGGCGCAGCTTATCCTGCTTCATCCAGCCGAAAACCTTCTCCACCAGTTTGCGCTTCTTCTGGCTCACGGCCAGGCCTGGGTCGTTGCGTTCGCTGACGGTGAGCCAGTTACGCCATTTCGGGTTGGGCTCGTACTCGGCCACGTGCGGTGTTACCTCCAAACTGCGCAGCCCATTGACGAACCTCTCCTCTTGATAGCCCTTGTCTGCCCCCAGCGTCATGCGCTTGCCGCGCTTGAGCCGCTTCAGCATCTCCAGCGCAGCCTGCCGCTCGGCCACTGTGCTGGCCTGGGTGGCCATGGCCGCCACCACCAGCCCGTTGCGGTTCTCCGTCATCACGTGCCCCAGGTAGCTGGGCACAGCCGCGCCGGCGCTGCACTTGCGATACAGCCGCGCATCCGGGTCAGTGCTCGACTCATGCGTGTCGCGCAACAGCTTGCGGCCCCGCGTTCCGGTGCGGCGGTTCAGGCTTCTCCTTGAAGCTGCGCCGGCTGGCCCAGGCCTGCAACAGCGTCCCGTCCACGGTGAAGTGTTCCTCGCTCAGCAACTGGTGCGCCCGCGCCTCTTCGACCACCGCCAGCAACAACTGTTGAGTTGTCTCCCCGGCCATCAGCCGCGCCCGGTTCTTGCTGAACACCTTCGCGTCCCACACCGCATCGTCCATCTCCAGGCCCACGAACCAACGGTAAAGAAGGTTGAAGTGGATCTGCTCCATCAACTGCCACTCCGAACGAATCGAGTAAAGCACCATCAGCAACTGCGCCCGCAGCAAACGCTCCGGCGCTATCGACGGACGGCCCGTCTCCGAATAAAGCTCAGCGAAAACTCCGTCCATCTTCCCCAGAGCTAGGTGCAGGTACCGCCCGGATTCGCCGCATCGGGTGATCGGCCGGAATCCGCTGCTCCATCGTCACGTAACTGAACATCCATGCCTGCTGCTTATCGTCGCCGCGCATATCATCTTCTTAAATCAACTCCCTGTGGAGAAAAAGTGCCTCTCTTGGGACTTTTTCACCAAGCTGTTCAGCCGGGCCAATAAAGGCTGCAAAACGAACGAGGGCTTTTAGCCCCTGCTGCACCCTCGTTCGCACCGTTACCTGATGCGGGGAGTTTTTCCGCAACCTGTTCAGCCGTGCCCTTTCAAAGCAAAAACCTTCTCGCATTTTGAAATGCGATTGCCCTGGGGAACAGGAACGTCGGGGCCGTTCTCCAGGATCGGCCGCGGGATGCAATGATCCGCTGCCACTCCATCCCATGCCCTGCTGCAACCCTTGCTTCCGCTTCCGCTTCCAACCTCCGCATCCCGCAGCCTGCCAGGACGGGGCTCTTCACGCGAGAGAGCAGGCAACCGTCGGCCGATAGGTCGCGCGGGAAGCGATTTCCGGCCCACCAGCGCAATTTCACCTCACTTTTCCGCTCGTATGCGCTTGATTTTGCAGACTTGTAACTTGACGTTCATAATGGCCGGGTAGCCTTTGTTTTGTGAGTGCCAACGTGCCTGAGATGCGTGCCTCAGAGGCTCCTTCCGTTTCCCTTCCGGCCTCTTCGCGTCCCTCGAATCCTGCCGCGGGCAGCGGAGGCCCGGTTGCGCACCGCGGAGCCGGCCTTGAAGTCTCGGCGGTGCGGCGCTTCCTGCTGGCACGCGGAAATTCTGTGAGCGACCGGGTGTTCAAGTGGCTGATGCTGCTGTGCGCCCTGAGCGTTTTTGGCATCGTGGTGTTGATCGTCTGGCAACTGGTACTGCGATCACAGCTTAGCTGGCACGCGTTCGGGTTCAAGTTCTTCTATAAGACGTTTACGGACCCGGAAACCCACCGGTCCATGTATTGGGACCCGGTGAATTCGCTGTTCAGCGCGATTCCATTCATCTACGGGACCTTGGTCTCGTCGTTTCTTGCGCTGCTGATTGCGGTTCCGCTGGCCGTTGGCGTGGCTATCTTCCTCACCGAAATGTGTCCACGGGCCTTGCGCGGCCCGCTGGCTTTTCTAACCGAGTTGCTGGCCGCCATCCCCAGCGTGATCTATGGCTTGTGGGCTGTCTTTGTGCTGGTGCCGCTCCTGCGCGACTACGTGAATCCTTTCCTGGTTAAGTGGCTTGGCTGGACCACGTTCTTCAACGACGACAACCCCACCGGGTTGGGATTCCTGGCCGCCGGCATCATTCTGGCCGTCATGATCCTCCCCATCATCTCTTCGCTGACCCGCGAGGTGATGAGCGCCGTGCCCCACTCGCAGCGCGAGGCGGCCCTGGCGCTGGGCGCCACGCGCTGGGAGATGATTCGCATCAGCGTTCTGCGCAACGCCCGCATCGGCATCGTCGGCGGCATCATTCTTGGCTTGGGCCGCGCGCTGGGCGAAACCATGGCGGTGACCATGGTCATCGGCAACACCCCGAGATTCATCGCTCGCTGCTCGCCAACGGCAGTTCCATGGCCTCGGTCATCGCCAATGAATTTACCGAGGCGGTGGGCAATATGCACTTGAGCGCGCTGATCGAAATCGGTCTGGCGCTGTTCGTGGTCACCATCATCGTCAATGCTATCGCGCAGGTGCTGGTATGGGCCGTGACGCGCGGGGCGCCGGCGCAGACGCGCTGAGGAGATGCAAGTGAAACGAGGAAACGAATGAGCACGGCACGATCTCCATTCCGCTCCCAGGTGCGTGCCCTGACCGATCACGCCGTCACCGGCTTGGCCATTCTGGCCACTCTGCTGGTGATCACGCCGCTGATCGCCATCTTCGGCTACCTGGTTTACAAAGGCGCGGTCTCGCTCAATTGGGCATTCTTTACTCAGATTCCCAAGCCGGTGGGCGAATCGGGCGGCGGCATGGCCAATGCCATTGTGGGTCGGGCATTCTGCTTGGGGTGGCCAGCCTCATGGGCGTTCCCATCGGCATCGGCGCAGGCATTTTTCTGGCGGAGTTCGGCCGCGGCACCAAGCTGGCCAACGCCGTGCGCTTTACGGCCGACGTTCTCAACGGCGTCCCCTCCATCGTGATGGGCCTGGCCATCTACGCGCTGATCGTGGTCCCGCAAGGGCATTTTTCGGCGCTTTCGGGCGGCGTGGCCCTGGGCATCATGATGATTCCCACCGTCTGCCGCACCACCGAGGAGATGCTGCTGATGGTGCCCCACGCCGTGCGCGAGGCGGCGCTGGGCCTGGGTGTGCCCAACTGGCGCTCGGTCCTGTCCATCACCGTCAAGACCGCATCGCCCGGAATCATTACCGGCTGCATGCTGGCTTTTGCGCGCATCGCAGGCGAAACCGCCCCGCTTTTGTTTACCGCGCTGGGCAACGATTTCTGGAGCGCCAGCTTGAACCAGCCCATTGCCGCGCTGCCCTTGCAGATTTACGTCTATGCGCTCTCTCCCTATGACGACTGGCACCGTCTGGCCTGGGCCGGCGCGCTGGTTTTGATTATCTTGATCGTGCTCGCGGTCTCCCTGGTCCGCTTTGTCACCAGCCGCGGCGTTTTGAAAGGGGCAAGCTAAGCGGCATTTCTCCTTCGCGAGTGCCGTTCTTTGAGGATTTGCCGTGTGGCGATTTCTTGACGAAATCCCCACTTGAAGTTTTCGATTCTCTACCGTAGGTAGAAGGAGAAATGCGCTCGTGGGTGTCAGCATCGAAGTCACCAACCTGAATGCGTGGTACGGCACCAATCACACGCTCCAGGACATCAACCTGAATATTCCCGCCAACCATGCCACTGCGCTCATCGGGCCTTCGGGGTGCGGCAAGAGCACCTTTGTGCGCTGCCTCAATCGCATGCACGAGACCAATCCCGTGGCTCGCGTCACCGGTTCGGTGCGCATGGGCGAGATGGATATCTACGCCGACACCACCCCGGTCGAGATTCGCCGCCGCGTGGGCATGGTCTTCCAGCGCCCCAATCCCTTTCCCACCATGTCCATCTATGACAACGTGGCTGCCGGGCTCAAGCTCAACGGCTACTCCAATCGCCGCGCGCTCGATGAGATTGTCGAAAAATCGCTGCGCAACTCGGCGCTGTGGGATGAAGTGAAGGACGACCTCAAGAAGAAGTCCGGCGCCAGCCTTTCCGGCGGCCAGCAGCAGCGCTTGTGCATTGCCCGCGCCCTCGCCGTCGACCCCGAGGTGCTGCTCATGGACGAGCCGGCCTCCGCGCTCGACCCGGTTTCCACCTCCAAGATCGAGGACCTCATCTTCCAGTTGAAGGCGCAGTACACCATCGTGATCGTCACGCATAACATGCAGCAGGCGGCGCGCGTTGCTGAAAATACCGGATTCTTTTTGAACGGAAGGATGGTCGAGTTCGACTCCACGCACAAGATCTTCACCAACCCCTCCGACAAGCGCACTGAAGATTACATCACGGGGAGGTTCGGATGACCCGCATACGCTTTCAACAAAGCCTTGAGGATTTGAAGGAGAACCTGCTGGTAATGGCGGGGTTAGCCGAGCAGGCCATCCAGCGCGCGATTGAGGCTTACCGGGTTCGCGACCTCTCCATCTGCGATCTGGTCAGCCGCAGCGAAATCGCCATCAATCGCATGGAGCGCGATATCGATCAGTCGGCGCTGGATCTGCTGGCCATGGAGCAGCCCATGGCCATCGACCTGCGTTTCATCCTTTCGGTGATCAAGATCAACGCCGATCTGGAACGCGTGGGCGACGCGGCCAAGAGCATCAGCGACCGTGTGCGTCACATGGAACAGATGGGCGTTGCGGAACTGCCCGTCGATATTCCCCGCATGGCCGCGCTGGCCACCGACATGGTGCGCAAGAGCCTGCAGGCCTTTATTGAAGGCGATGCCGAAGTCGCCCGCCACGTGCTCACCCAGGATGACGCCGTGGACACCATGAACCGCGCCGCCTACAAAGCGCTGACCAAAGTGATGGAAGAGCAGTGCCACCTGGCTCCGCAGGCGCTGAATGCGCTCATGATTTGCCGCAGCCTGGAGCGCGTTGCCGATCACGCGACAAATATTGCGGAAGACGTAATTTTCTGGGTGCAGGGCGCCGATGTGCGCCACCACAAGAGCGTGGTGGCTGCCGCCGCAGTCCGAACCCCGCCCGGCAAGTTAAGGCAATCGTTATTAGGGCGCCGTTTCTAAAGTTTGCATCACGAGTGCTCTGTCATCCTGAGCGAAGTCGAAGGACCTGCTTCTTCAATGCTGACGTATCCGCGAACTTTGGATTCACCACACTTGAGGGAGCTGAAAGGTCTCTGCTCCCTCCGTTGAAGCATACGAGGGACGCTTCAGCCACTGGCTAAACTGACTGCGAAAACTCTTGATGAGGGGCCTTGTAACAAGGGCACAGGTTGACAGCTTGGTGAAAAACACATCTTTTCGCATCTCGGAGGGAGCGTGAGGCTTCAGCCTCACGAAAAAAGGCCAATGGATTCAGCGTGGCTTTACAGGCTGCGGAAAAACCCTGTGTGATGAGTTTTGTAACAAGGGCACGGCTTCAGCCGGGCCAATAAAGGCTGGAAAACCAACGAGGGCTTCAGCCCCTGCTGCACCCTCACTTGCACAATTGCTCAATTTCGCGAGTTTTTCCGCAGCCTCTTTAGCCACGGGCCCTTCTCCGCGTGCGCCGCAGGGACTTTTTCACCAACCTGTGAAGCCGTGCCTTGACAAGAGATTCAGATTGGGATTCGAGCAATCCCACCATACCGCGGCGAATCCAAGTTCGCAGCAAAATGAGCATTGCATAAGCAGGTCCTTCGACTTCGCTCAGGATGACAATTTGTTGGTGATGCGAACCGAGAGACAGAACAACAAAAAAGCCCCGCATGCGCGGGGCTTTTTTATTGCCTGCTCAAAATTTATCGTGCCGCATTGATGCGTACGCCCATGCCGTTCAGCTTGCTGCGCGCGCGCGAGGCCTCCGGCGACTGCGGGTGCCGCTTGATCAGCGCGCGAAACTCGTCAATCCCGGCCTGCTTCTTGTCCAGGGCCAGCAGGGCATAGGCTTTGTGCAACTGTGCGGTGGGCGCCTTGGCGTTGCCGCCGAAGCCCTCGAACACCGCGTTGTAGTCGTTCACCGCATGGTCGTAGTGCTGCTGCTGATAGGCAATCTCGCCCAGGTAGAACTGCGAGGTGCCGGCCAGATCGTCAAGGGGATAGTAGTGTCTCCACATCGCCAAATTCGCTGGCCGCCAGCTGATAACGGCCGGCATTGAAATCGCGCAGCGCC
Organism: uncultured Acidobacteriaceae bacterium; assembly: GCA_963725975.1. Classification (GTDB taxonomy): domain Bacteria; phylum Acidobacteriota; class Terriglobia; order Terriglobales; family Acidobacteriaceae; genus Telmatobacter. Next base: position 9,951 of record CAVSBA010000010.1, read on the forward strand.
CCTTGATAGGTTTCCTGAAGCGGAGGAGCCTGGGGGGCCGATGCTGCGCCCGGTGCTGCGCCTGGTCCCGCGCCCGGTGCCGTGCCTGGCGTCATGCTGCTCTGCCCGCCAGCCGGCGTCCCTGCCCCCGGAACGGTTCCGCCCGGATTCTGGCCCTCACCGGAAGTTGGCCCCGGCGTTGCACCGGACATCGTCCCGGCGTCGTTCCGCTAGGTGCCATCCCGGCGTAGCCCCAGCCATGGCGGCCGCATTCGGCTGGCTCTGCATCTGCTGCAATTGCGCCTGCAAGTCCTGGATCGACTTGTCGAGCTTGGCAATCCGCGACTTCAGCTCATCCACGGAATCGTTGAGCGACTGCACCTGGCCGGAGACGGTATCCACTTTGCCGCTCTCTGCCTGATTCTGCGCATCCAGCTTCTGCTGCAGGGCATTCACGGTCGCGGTCATCTGGTTAGCCTGGTCGGCAGTTTGCTGGGCGAGATTCTGCATCAGGGCAAACTTCGTGTCCAGCGTCGACTGCAGACGCTGCACCATGTCCAGCAGTTGCTGCACCTGGGTTTGCAGTTCCACCATTTCCTTTGAAACCGCGTGCGCCGGCACAGCGGTCTGGGCCAGCATCACGACTAAAGCCGCGGTTAGCAAAATGCGATTGCGCAATGTATGTTTTTTCATCCTTCACCCAACCTCATGATACCAATTGCACGCGGCAGCTCAGGGTGAGAGCTGCCGCGTGCAGGGTACACCTCAATTTCACCGGCACACGTTGTGACTTGCGCGCCAGCGGCGAAACCGTGATCAACTTCTTCGCGGAGGTGTTTGGCCTCCGCGCCAGCGTGCTACTACTGGTCCATCGCAAAGCCGGCGCGACGGTTGAGCTGCCAGCACTGCTCGTTCGACTCCGTGCAGAACGGCTTTTCCTTGCCATAGCTCACCACGCGGATGCGGTTGGCGGCAACGCCATCGTTCACCAGCGCGGTCTTGGCGGAGTTGGCGCGATTCTGGCCCAGCGCAAGGTTATACTCATCCGAGCCGCGCTCGTCGCAATAGCCGCCAATCACAACTTTGATGTCAGGATGGCTCACCAGGTAGCTGGCGTCCTTTGAAAGCGTCGCCTGCGCATCGGTGCGGATATCGGCGGTGTCGTAGTCGAAGAAGATGTCCTGCACATTGGCCTTGAACTCTTCTTCGGCGCTCATGGCATTGCTGGGCACAGCGGCGGCAATGGGTGCATTGACCGTTACGCTTGCCGAAGCATCGGTCGAGCCGCCGTCGCCGCGGGCCACCAGGTGATAGGTGGTGGTCTCGGTGGGCGTCACCGTCTTCACGCCGGAGCTGGGCACGTCGCCGATGCCATCAATCGAAACCGATGTGGCATCCGTGGTGCGCCAGGAAAGCTGCACCTGGTCGCCGGAGGAGATCACGCCGGGCGTGGCGGTCAGTTGGGCCGTGGGAGCCGGCGTCGTCATGGGGGGCGCGGTAGCCGCGGGCGGAACTGGCTGCTTCTTCTTGCAACCAGCAACTGCGATCAAGGCAACGAGCAGACTGCAGCAGAAACAAAGATGCGTCTTTTCAAGGGACTCACTCCTTCGGTAAATTCAGAATTCTCCAGGCGACCCGGTCCATGGTTCACCGCAGCGCCACGTAAAGCGCGCGGTAGCCTGGCCTGAATCCCCGTCGTGCAAAAGGTTGAAGTACATCGCCGGTTCCGCAGGATGATGAACGTGAATACTGCGGCTCCAGCGACCCGGTTAGTGTCATTCACGGCTCAAATGCAAATGCCAGCGGGTAATGGCCAACCCCAAAATCCTGGTATTCGTTGTACCGGTTGCCCAATGATGGAACGCACCATTGAGCGGCCTTGCCCCCTAGCTTACTTCCAGCTCCAGTTGGGCATGAAGTTATTGCCGGTGTGTGTCAATTGCTGCTGGTGTGTGCCGTCTGCCAGCATAGACCAAATCTGCGTGTGGCCGCCAATGTTGCGCTCGAACACGATGTGCCGCCCATCCGGCGACCAGGATGGAAAATCGTTGCTGCCCGATTCATGCGTGACTTGCAGCCATTGCATGCTGGCGACCTGGAATACGTAAATATCCTGCCCGCCGGGATCGCCGGGGCCGTATTTGCGGTTCCAGCTGAAGGCCAATAAACCGCCGTTCGGAGCCCACGAAGGCGATACCGCGTAGCCGCCGTCGGTCATGCGCTGCACGTTCGAGCCATCGGCGTTCATGGTGTAAATCTGCGGCTCGCCGGTGCGTCCGCTCACAAATGCGATCTGCGCATTGGTGCTGCGGATTCCAGGTCGGGGAAGTGTCGGTGCCGAAGGAGGTTACGCGGTGCAGGTTTCCGCCGCCCACATCGCAAACCCAGATGTCGGGGTGGCCTTCGCGTGCCGAAGAAAAGGCCAGCTTGCTGCCATCGGAGGCCCACGCCGGCGCCAGGTTGCTGCCCCCCGCCGTGCCCGCCGGGAAACTCACCAGCCGGCCAATGTCCAGCGAGTACATGCGAATGGCCCAGCCGGCGCGTCCCAGCGAGGCAAACGCGACGCGCGAATTATCCGGCGAAACGCGCGGCGAAAGCGAGATGGTGCCCAGGTGCGTGACCGCGTGCTGATTCTGGCCGTCGTAGTCCATCACCCAGATCTCTTTCGATCCGGTGCGCGCACTCACAAAATAAATCTTGGTCTCCGCGATGCCGTTGATGCCGCCGCCGAGGCGGCTGATGATAGCGTCGGCGAAACGATGCGCAATGGTGCGCGCCATCTCTTCCGAGGCGTCCTCGTTGTATTGCTGCGCCAGCACCTGCGGGCTGGTCGGTGTTGCTGGCGTCGTCAAGCCAGCCGTAGACAATCAGCCGTCCGTTGGTCGCCGAGAGCGCGCCAAAGGCCACCATGGAAGCGTTGGCCGGCGCTGCCGACCACTGGCTGAGCGCAATCTCCTGCGGAGAGCCGGGCATGGCCTGCGGCGCCAGGCTCTTGGAAACCATGTCGAAGATGCCGGCATTGGTCAGATCGCTATACAAGCGTGGCGTCGAAGACAGCCTTGAGCGCGGGAGTCTGCGGATCTGCGCCCACCGGCTTGAAGTCGGCCACGGCCAGGCGAATGCTGGTATTGCCCAGGTTGGTTCCGGTGTGAACCCAGTCCTGGGCAAGAGGCTTGCGGCGCCTGAAAGAAAACAAGGCAAAACAAAAAAACAGGCAAATAGCGCAACATTGCCTTCATGCGATGGGCATTCCTTCCTGATTGGCTGCGCCACCGACGGCTGCGCGTGAGGACGTTCTTCTTCCATGACGCGGAGCCTAATGAAAGGTAATTCTCCAATTTCTTCATCCCAACTCCGCAAAGTCAGCGGCCCGGCGACAGCCTTTCAGGGAAGAAGCCGCCAGGCATAGCTCAAAAAAGAGCAAGCGTGTTCGAAAAGCCGCTCTAGTACTCACAATAGTAAGAAACTTTCAACGTACTTTGATTATAGGCCGCGGGAAGGGGACCGAAAGTGTCAACCCGCTGCACTCCTCGCTCGCAGGAAAGATCCAGCGTGGGGCTGCCGCTGGATCGGTCCAATTGAACGTTGCTGGGGCTGCCGTCGCGGCTGATGGTGAAAATCAGGTACACGCGCGCCCCGTGCGGCGTGCGCGGATCCACTTCCTGCCTGATACCAACTGTTCGCCATCTTGCGGTTGATCTGGTCCACATACCATCCGAAACGGCTGGCAAAATCGTTATCGCCCACGGTGGTGGGGCCGTTGGAGGCCATCTGCGGATTGATGGCCCGCTGCATGATCGACCCCGCCTGCTCGCCGTAGGCGGCCTTGTTCTGCGGCTGCGGAGTCTGGTGGGGCTGCGTCTTGGGCGTGTTCTTTGGCTGCGGCTTGGCGTGTTTGCCCAGGATCGGAATCGCCGTCTCGTCCATCTGGTGCAGTTCTTTGGGGCTGAGCTGTGCCGGTGCCTGGCTGGGAGTCTCCGTGGTCAGAACATTTTTGTTGATCTGCTCGGCAGGCAAGGGAAGCGCGCTGCTCACCAGGTTCACCTGCATGGATCCGCCGGCCCCCGCGTTGCCCCACAGATCGTGATGAAAAAGCCCCAGAATCCAGGCGTAATAGCCCACCAGCAGGAACAGCGCAACATGCAGCACGATGGAGCCTGTCGCCGGGCCTGTAATCGGCTCCGGCGTCAGTTCCTGCTCCAGGTTCCGCTCCAGGTGTTCGCTGAGGATGCCGTCCATGCTGCTCAATCCCCGCCGTTCCCGGCCGCACTCTTGCTGGTGTCCAGCGGCTGCGTCACGATGGAAACATTGGTGATGCCCGACTGCTTCACCGCATCCATCACGCTGGCGAAAGCTCCAAACGGCACACGCTCGTCGCTGCGCAGATAAATGGCCTGGTGCGTCGGATCGCTGACGCCTGCGCGCAGCTTTTCCGCCAGATCGTGGATATTGATGGGCTGATCGTTCAGATAAATATTCTGATCGCGGTCGATGGTCACCACCATGCGCTGCTCGGTAATCTGCTTCACGGTGCGCGTGTTGGGCACGTTGACTTGAATGCCCGACTGCAGCACCGGCTCGGTGATCATGAAGATCACCAGCAGCACCAGCACCACGTCCACCAGCGGCGTGATGTTGATATCCGCCAGCGAACTGCGGGTTTGCCCGCTGCTACTTGAAAACGCCACGTTCCGCCTCCCGCGACAGATCGCCTGGCGCGCGCGGCGGCGCAGGCGCGGCAGCCCTCACCGGCATCTCTTCGAGCGAGTTAAGCAGCTCCCGGCAAAAATCGTCGACCGCCGAGGCAAAAATACGAATGCGCGCCGTGAACTGGTTATAAGCCACCAGCGCCGGCACGGCCACAAACAATCCCGCTGCCGTGGTAATCAGCGCATCGGCAATGCCCGGCGCCACGGCCTTGATCGATCGCCGCGCCGCCCGTTGCGATGCCGTGAAATGCCTCCACCACACCCATCACCGTGCCGAACAGCCCCACAAACGGCGCGCCGCCCGCGATGGTCGCCAGCCACGTCATGCGCCGCTCCAGGGTGGTCACAGCCTCGCTGGCCGCAGTCTGGCCGGAGCGCTCCAGCGGAACAAGGTTGCGCGGTGGTCCCGATCCGCCCGTCTGCCGCTTGTAGGTCTCGTAGACATCCTCAAAGACCTGCGCCAGCGGACTGGCCGCGCACTCGCTGGCCACGGCCGCAATCTCCTGCAGGCGCGTGGCCTTGCGGAAGGCGCGGATAAACCGCCGGCTCTCTTTGGTGGCCTTCCTGAAGGTCCCGATCTTGCCCAGGATCACGGTCCACGAATAGAGGCTCGCAAACAGCAGCACGGCCAGCACAAACATGGCAACCGGTCCGATGTCGCTCATCATCTGGGCTAGCGCGCCAAAGCCTTGCGTGCTTGGTGCCGGGCCTGCGCCCCCATCAGCCTGCAAAATGAATGCAAACGCAGCTGTAAGAATAGGGATTCTCCTCTGCCATTACCGTATCAGACGCTTTACTTCCTTCCAAGTTATCCTTTCGATCCCTGCCAGCCCGCCAGTGGCAATCTCCATCAGCGCGAAGGGGATGGTTCATGCTATGCTGCGCTCGGATTCCTGTATTCGGGCCGTCCACTCCCCACGCACTGGCGTTTGGGAAGATGGTCGAGCCGGGAAACAGGGGTGCCCCATCCTTTCGCGCTTTTGCGACAGAGTGGGAGACCACGAACCACGTACTCCCGACCACGTATCGCGAACCACGAACTATGCTCATCGAGCTGCGCGCTGAAAATTATGCTGTCATCGATCACGCCATTGCCTCGTTTGGCCCGGGCCTCAACCTGCTGACCGGCGAAACCGGGGCCGGCAAGTCGATCCTCGTCGATGCGCTTGCGCTCCTCATGGGCGGCAAATCCTCGGCCGATGTGGTTCGCCACGGCGCGGATAAAGCCGTGGTTTCCTGTGTCTTCGCATCCACCGCCGGCGCCGAGACCATTCTCGAATCCAATGGCATCGACTCCGAGGGCTCTGAAATCATCCTGCGCCGCGAGATTCTCTCCGCGGGCAAGGGGCGCGTGTTCATCAACAATCAACCGGCCACCGTCGCCGTCCTCAAAGACCTGGCGCCGGAGCTGGCCCTCGTCCACGCACAGACTGAAACGCTGACCAGCTTCGATCAGGCCCAGCAGCGAATTCTGCTCGATCGTTTCGGCAGCATTTCTTCTGACGCCGTCGCTTCGGCCCACGCGCGCTGGCGCGCCGCCGAGCACAAGCTCAATGACCTGCTGCAGGGCGAGCAGGACCGTTTACGCATGGTCGATCTGTGGAGTTACCAGGCCAAAGAGATCGAAACAGCGCATCTTGAAGCCGGCGAAGACGAAGCGCTCGAAACCGAAAAACGCGTGCTGGCCAATGCGGAAAAGCTCTACGCCGCCGCCATGAGCGCCTTCGAGCAGCTCTACGAAGGCGGTTCCAGCGCCGAAGCCGCGCTGCGCGGGGCACTGCGCAACGTGGAAGAGCTGGCCCGTTACGACGGCCGCTTCACCGATTCCGCACAGCAACTGGCCGCGGCCCGCGCCACCATCTCCGACATTGGGGCCACACTGCGCGACTACGCCGCAGGCATCAACGCCAGCCCCGAGCGGCTGGCCGAGATTGAAGACCGCCTGGCGCTGCTCGACCGGCTCAAGCGCAAGTATGGCAAGACCGTGGCCGAGGTCATCGCCTTCGGCCAGGACGTTACCCGCAAGCTCAGCGAAGTAGAAGACCGCGATGCGATTCTCAAATCCCTTCGCGAAGATCTCGAACAGGCAACAAAGCAATATCGCGAGGCTGCTGCCGCGCTCAGCGCCGAACGCCAGTCCGCGGCCACGCGCCTGGCCAAACTCGCCGAAGCGCAGATCAATTCGCTGGCCATGAAAGCCCGCTTCGAGATCCTGGTCACGCCATCTGAGAAGGAGCCCGCGTGGACCGCCTCCGGTTGGGACGAAGTCGAATACCGCATTGCCACCAACCCCGGCGAGCCCATGAAGCCACTGGTTGAGATCGCCTCTGGCGGCGAGCTGAGCCGCGTCATGCTGGCCCTCAAAGTCGCCGTTGAAGAAACCTCGTCCAAAATAAGGAAAAAGCCAACCCCGCGCACCCTCGTCTTCGACGAAATAGACATCGGCATTGGAGGCCGTGCTGCCGAAGCCGTCGGCCACAAACTGAAGGCCCTGGGCCGCGCTCAGCAGGTCTTGTGCGTCACCCATCTGCCCCAGATCGCCGCCTTCGCCGATCAGCATCTGGCCATCGAAAAGAGAGACGACCACGGCCGCACCAAGACCCAGATCCGCGTCCTCGACGACCGCGCCAGAACCCATGAAGTGGCAAGAATGTTGAGCGGCGCCAAGGTCACCGACACCAGCCTGCAGCATGCCGCGCAGATGATCGCGGCCAGCCGCTAGCTACGCTTCTCCCGTCAACCCCGGCAGCAGGCCTGCCACAATCTCCAGAATGTGCGTGGGGTGCAGCGGTTTGGCCATGATTTCAAGCGGCGGACGACCGTCTTTCCGGGCGCTTTCCAGCAGTTCGCCGGTGGCCGGATGACCTGAGACCAGCACCAGTTGGCAGTGGGGATAATTCGATCTGAGCACGTCGCCGAATTGTATGCCGTCCATGCCCGGCAGCATCACGTCCACAATGGCCAGATCGGGCTCCCAGCCGGCAATCGTCTCGATTGCCTCTTCAGCGGAGTTGGCGACCTGTACCTTGTAGCCCCGCGCCAGCAGTATCATCTGCAACGTCTCAGCCACATGGACATCGTCATCCAGGACCAGGATTCTGCCGCCACCGGGAACTCCTGTCATCGCAAGTGAGCTATTCCTTTGGTCGAGGATGCGCATAGGCGGGCCCGAATCAGCTGGGATTAGATACCGTTCATCCGGACAGAGCGAATACTGCGAAAAGCGCCCAAACCTTACGGTGCGCGAACAGCGCAATTGCCGCCGCCGCGCCCGAAGCAAATACTGCGAACAGCGATTTTCGGCCCAACGGCATTTTGGATGCAAAAGCGCTGCCCCGAGTTGGTTCCGATTGATTGAGAGGATCGCCCTGCCGATTATCCGCAATCGGATCGCTGTCCTCGTTCCCTCCTGCGCCGACATTGGCTTTGCAATTGCATTCGTTAGTGGCCGTGGCCGTCATTCGCGTGCCCATCGCTGGAGTGACCGCCGCTCTCGTGGCCAGCATTACCGCGGTACTGATTCCCCCGGCCGTCGCGCTGCTCGTTGCCCTGGAAGTGCCCTTCAGGGTGAGCATGGCCGCCATGTTCGCCATGGGCAGGCAAATGGCCCCTGTACCCGTGGTGTGGATCGTAACGGTTGTTCACATGGCCGTGGAACTCCCTCGGCCCATGAAACCACGGTCCCGCGCCGATGAAAAGGCCGCCATTAAACCATTCCGGCCCGTAATAGCCATAGGGAGCGCAGTTGTATGGCGCGTAATCAAAATACCCGTAAGGGCATACGGGCGCTGGTCCGATGTTGACGCCGATGCTGACCTGAGCAGATGCTCGCGGCGCCGTGAAGGCCGCCGTCAATAGCAATGCCGCTACCAGAGCACACAATCTGAAGCGAACCAATCTGAAGCGAACCATAGATCCATTCCTCCTGATTAAAGTTCCTGCGGCAGTCACGCTGCGTGGTGCGGATGGCCACAGGCAAAGAACCAACAACAACGCTAGCGGCCATGACCGCGGCCATTCCGGACTTCGTTGCCTTTGAAATGCTCCACATGGCCCGGACGATGCTCGCGATCCGGCGCCTCCCCGTGCGCAGGCATATGCCCGTGGTAGCCATGGTGGGGATCGAAGTGGTTATCTACGTGGCCGTGGAAGTGCCGGGACCCATGAAACCACGGCCCTGCGCCAATGAAGACGCCGCCGTTGAACCATTCCGGGCCGTAGTAGCCGTAGGGAGCGCAATCGTAAGGCGCGTAATCGTAGTAGCCGTAAGGACACATTGGTTCTGGGCCGTATTGCACGCCGAAGCCGACCTGCGCTGGACGGCCGCATCCGAAGAGCAGCAGCAGGGGTGCGGCAACAAACAAATATTTGAATCGTGACATGAAGAACTCCCAGCAAACCTCTGCGCGGCTCCCGAAAGATGACGCGGTACCGCCCCACACTCAGATGTACGGAAATTTTGAATGGATGCCGGGCAGGTTGGAGAACGTTGAAACGCAACACCTGCGCTTCACGCCTGGGCCAAATAAAACAGCGGGCGTTACAGGCTGCGGAAAGACCCTGTGCGATGAGTTTTGTAACAAGGGCACGGCTTCACAGGCTGCGGAAAAACTCCGCGAACCATCGGTTTTGAAAGGGCAAAGGCAAACACAAGCGGTTTTGAAAGGGCACGACTTCAGTCGTGCCAATCGAGCCAGCAAAATTGATCGGCTTCAGCCTCTGAGGGATGCTTTTGTAACCGTTCACCCACACCCTGTGCGATGAGTTTTGTAACAAGGGCACGGCTTCAGCCGGGCCAATAAAGGCATCAAAACAAAGGAGGGCTTTAGCCCCTGCTGCACCCGCCTTCGCACCATGGCCTGATGCGGGAGTTTTTCCGCAGCCTCGTGCCCTCGCTCCGCCCCGCTCATGGACTTTTTCACCAAGCTGTTCAGCCGTGCCGACGCCGCCAGGCGACTCCACACGAATCCGAAGAATGTCTTAATGAGCGAGCGTGAGCACGATATGGTTAACCGCAAAGGCCGCTCCATATGCCATGGCCAGCATGTAGGCAAACTGCAGCGCAGGCCACTTCCAGCTATTGGTTTCGCGCCGCACCACGGCAATGGTCGAAGTGCACTGCATGGCGAAAGCAAAGAAGATCATCAGCGCCAGCGCCCCGCCCAGGTTCAGGTCGTGGTGCAGAGCTGCTTGCAGGCTCAGCGCGTGGGTGGTGGGGTCGGCGCCGTAAAGCGTGCCCATGGTGCTCACCATCACTTCGCGAGCCAGCACGCTCGACAGCAGCCCGATGCCGATCTTCCAGTTGAAGCCCAGCGGCGCGATGGCCGGTTCAATAAAGTGTCCCAGTCGCCCAATCACGCTCTGGGCCAGTTGCGGCGCGGCGAATGAGCCGCCGGCCGTCTGAATCACAGGCAAGTGCGCCAGCACCCACAGCGCCAACGTCACCATCAAAATAATGGTTCCGGCCGTGCGTAGAAAGATCCCCGCGCGATCCATGAGCCGCAATGCCAGTGAGCGCAGCGTCGGCATGCGGTACTGCGGCAGCTCCAGGATGAAGGGCGTGTCACTCGATTTGAGGATGGAACTCTTGAGCAGCCGTGCCGTCGTAAAGGCCGCCACGAATCCGGCCACGTAAAGCCCCAGCATCACCAGCGTGCGCAGGCCCAGCACCCCATGCAGGTAATAGGTATTGGGAATGAACGCCGCAATCAGCAACAGGTAGACCGGCAGCCGTGCAGAGCAGGTCATGAACGGCGTCACCAGGATGGTCGCCAGCCTGTCGCGCTTGTTCTCGATGGTGCGCGTGGCCATAATCGCCGGAACCGCGCATGCGTACGCCGAAAGCAGTGGAATAAATGCTTTGCCGTTCAATCCAATCGAGCGCATCACCCGATCGGCGATCAGGGCCGCCCGCGCCAGGTAGCCCGAGTCCTCGAGAATGCCGATGAACAGAAATAACAGCAGAATCTGGGGCAGGAAAACCAGAACCGACCCGATGCCTTTCCACACGCCGTCCAGCAGCAGCGACTGCAACCAGCCCATAGGCAGCAGCGGGCGCGCCAGTTCGCCCATGCGCGTGAGCAGATCGCCAAACCCGTCGGAGAGCGGCTGGCCGATCGCAAACACCACCTCAAACACTCCCACCACGACCATCAGAAACAGCAGCGGTCCCCACACGCGATGCAGCAGAACGTTGTCGATTTTGCGGCTGGTCTCCGCCGACAGCGGGGCGCGATAACCGGTGCGGTGGCTTACCTGCGCGGCCCAGGTATGGGTGCTGGCCGCATTGCCCATTACCGGCAGCGTCAGGGGCGCGGTTGCCTCGCGAAACCTTTGCTGGTTCAAAAACAGCGGCACCGCGTCCAGGCCGGTGCCACGCACGGCGCTGATCTGCGCCACCGGCACGCCCAGTTCGCGGGCTAGCTTCAAAGTATCGATGCGGCCGCCACGCGACTCCATCAGGTCGCTCATATTCAGCAGCACCAGCGTGGGCAATCCCTGTGCCAGCACCGGAGCGGCCAGCATCAGCTGGCGGGTCAAATGCAGCGAGTCCAACACCAGCAGAATCGCGTCCGGCTTGGGCGTCCCCGGCATGCGCCCCCGCAGCACATCCACAGCCACGCGGGCATCTTCCGAGTAAGGGGTCAGCGAGTAAATGCCAGGCAAGTCGATCAGCGTAAGATCGTCGCGGCCCACCCCGGCCATCAATCCCATGCGCTGCTCCACCGTCACGCCGGGATAGTTCGCAACTTTCTGGCGCAACCCGGTGAGCCGGTTAAAGAGCGTGGATTTGCCGGAGTTGGGGGGCCCGATCAACACCACGGTCTTGAGCGAGCCAGGCGTGGCCAGGCTCTTGGGCGGAACAAATTCCGGCGGCGAACAGCAACTGCTCATTGCGCCACCTCAACCAGTTCGATCAACTCCGTCGCGGCGGGAATCGATTGCGGCTCCGGCATGTCGGGGTCCTGATCGGCTTCCAGGCCGGCTTCCTGGTCTACTTCTGGTGCAGCGGCGCCATCCGCAGGCTCCTGCGGCTGGCGTACGCGGATCGCCGACGCCGTCTCGTGACGCAACGCGATTTCCATGCCATCCACCGCGTACACGGTCGGGTCGCCGGCCGGCGCGCGGCGCAACACCGTGACCGCCGCGTCGGGAAGAAATCCCAGATGCATCAAGTAGTTCTGCACCGATTCAGGCAGATCCAGACCGTCCACAAGACCAGTTTCGCCGACCTTTAACTCGCTCAGAACACTCACCAGCCGGACTCCACGTGGCCGCCCGTTTTGGCGAGGCAGCCCATAAATACGACCATAATGGTCGGAGTTCAGTATACGGCTATTTGCCTCGGGGCTGCAAATGCCAGGACGATTCTTTTGGACGCGGTTCGAACTTCTGTGGAATGCGCCTACAACGGGGATGAGGCTAGAAAGAATTCCCATGATGCCGTGACCTCGCAGGCTGACGATCGGGACCGACCCTCCGAAAGCCCCCTGGCGGACCCTTTTCCATTCATCGGAACAATGTGTACGTTGTAACAGGGCCAATCGCACCAGGATGTGATTTGAATCACCAGACCGTGATTCGCAAACGTCGTGCTACAACAGATCCATGCTGGTAGAGGAGTTTCGCGCATCGCTGGCGCAGGGCCAGCCGCCCCCGGGAATGACGGCGCCGCTCGAGGCGTTGTGGTGGGACGGCAAGGGCGACTGGTCCCGCGCGCATGCGCTGGTCGACGAACTCGCCACGCCCGAAGGCATGGCCGTTCATGCCTACCTGCACCGCAAAGAGGGAGTGGAGTGGAACGCGAATTACTGGTACCACCGCGCCGGCCGCCGCTTCCACCGTCCCACCCTGGAGGCCGAGTGGGAAGCACTGCTTCTATCCTTGCTCAAACCTGATTCCCCCATTCCGCCACCCACCTCCTGATCTCGAACGCGAAAGGGAAGATTCTGCGTTGGGGAAGAGTCTGCGAAGGGGAAGAGATTGGGTTGGGGAAGAAGAGTCCGCGAAGGGGAACATTCTGCGTTCGGGTTACTCATACCTTCCGCACAGGCGGCGACACCATCGTAATAATCCCAAAAAAACATTTGTCATCCCGACCCTGAACGCAGTGATGGGGAGGGATCGCGGCTGTTCTTCCCAAACTTCCGCATAGCCGTTCAACCGCTCGGAACACCGCTTTGTAATATGGGCACGGCTTCAGCCGGACCGCAATGCGCCGACAATGGACAGGGCTTAAGCCCCTGAGGGTTGGTCGCCCACCCAATCTCTACGCTCTCTCTTCCCGAGCCTTAAAGGAGGGTGCCCCATCCTTGACGTGGCATTTTACGTCAAGGGTGGGCGGGCACAGCCGCTCGCATCTCCAGCCGCGGCAGCCTTCGATCGTAACTGAAGCTGAGGAAGTGGAAGACCGCACTTCTGATAGCGGACAAGCCGTTTGGGCATGGCAGAAGAAATTTTACGCCTGACGGAAGGTTGAGGTCGGTGGGATCCCACCCCTGCCGCAAAACGCGCTGCCAGGATGGGATCCCGCGAAGCGGAAGAGTCTGCGTTTGCTGACTCATAACTTCCGCATAGGAGGTGACACGACCGTAATCCCAAAAGAACAGTTGTCATCCCGACCCTGAACGCAGTGATGGGGAGGGATCTGCGGTTGTTCTTCGTCACATTCCATCTTGCCTCTTCAGCGTACGATCAACCGATGCACGAGGGCTCCTATTGCACGTACATCATGGCCAGCCGTAGCCACACGATCTACATCGGAGTGACCGGCGACCTACTCAAACGCGCTTTCGAGCACAAATGGAAGGAGCATGAGGGATTCACCGCGCGCTATAACTGCGATCGTCTGGTATGGTTCGAGCGCCATCGGATGTGCAGAAGGCCATTGCACGCGAAAAGGAGCTCAAAGGCTGGCGGCGCTCGAAAAAGATTGCTCTCATCGAATCTGCGAACCCGACGTGGGCCGACCTCAGCCGCGAATGGTACGACTACGAACCCGCGGATTACCGGAGAGCCCTGGATCGCATGGATTTGTGAAAAGCAACCGCGGATCCCTCGTCGCTGCGCTCTGTCGGGATGACAATGCGTTGGGAGGAACTGCCGTATCGGTCTCGTATGGGGTAGTTGGCGTACCATCGCCAACGGGGAAGTTTCCGGTTTTGGAATACGAAAAACGGCCGCAGACTCTCCCCATCGCTGCGTTCAGCGTTAGAATGACCGCGCGGGAGCGCGAATCGTGCTGAGTGCGCGCTTGTGGAAGTATCGCCAAACCGCATCGGAAATAACGCCGCCCTGCACCTGACGCGCCGGCCCAGCATCCCTAGCCTGCGCCCAGGAATGAGCCGCTAGAAATCCCTCCTTTCCGGGCGCCCAGCCCGGTCAGCGGGCCAAACGGCTCGATTCCTAACCCCCAACCAATATATGATTGTTGGTATCACAATATAGTACAGTCCCGCCTGCGTGTGCCCCCCATCACTGCTGCCCTCTTCCCCAGCGCTGACACTCATCCTAGCGTTCAAAATCCCGCGAGCGCGCTACTTACAGCGCGAAGAGGCTAAGCGAATGAGTGAGCAGAAAACAGTGAATCCCCAGGTAATTGTCGATGGGAATGAGGCGGCGGCGTCCGTCGCGTACCGGCTGTCTGAAGTGATCGCCATTTACCCCATCACGCCCTCGTCCCCGATGGCGGAGTGGGCCGACCAGTGGCGCTCGGAGGGAAAGAAAAATATCTGGGGCGCGACGCCCATTATTGAGGAACTGCAGAGCGAAGGAGGAGCCGCCGGCGCACTGCACGGAGCGCTGCAGGCCGGTTGTTTTGCGACCACGTTTACCGCCTCGCAGGGCCTGCTGCTGATGATCCCCAACATGTTCAAGATTGCCGGCGAACTGACGCCGGCCACCATGCATGTGACCGCGCGCACCCTGGCCACGCATGCGCTGTCGATCTTCGGCGACCATTCGGACGTCATGGCCTGCCGGTCGACAGGATGGGCGATGCTGGCCTCGAATTCAGTCCAGGAAGTGGCCGACCTGGCCCTGGTGGCGCAGATTGCCACCCTCGAAGCGCAAGATTCCCTTTATTCATTTCTTCGACGGCTTCAGGACTTCGCACGAGGTGGGCAAGATCGAGCCCATCAGCGATGAAACCATTCGCGCCCTCGTCAACGACGAGCACCTGATTGCGTTCCGCAAGAATGCGCTTTCGCCCGACCGGCCCTTTATTCGCGGTACGGCGCAGAATCCCGGATGTCTTCTTCCAGGCGCGCGAGGCCTGCTCGCCCTTCTACGTCAAGGTCCCGGGAATCGTCCAGAGCGTGATGGATCGCTTCGCCGAGCAGACCGGCCGGGCCTATCGCCTGTTCGATTACTACGGCGCGCCGGATGCGGAGCGGGTGATGGTGATCATGGGATCGGGCGCCGAAGCTGCCGAGGAGACAGTGGACGCGCTGATCGCGGCAGGGCGAAAAGGTGGGCCTGGTCAAGGTGCGGCTCTACCGGCCGTTCGACGCCAAGGCGTTTCTGGCCGCGCTGCCCGCGACCGTCAAGTCGATTGCCATTCTCGACCGCTGCAAGGAGCCGGGCGGAGCCGGCGAGCCGCTCTACCAGGACATTGTCACCGTGGTGGCGGAGAACGAAGATAAGCTGCCCTGCGGCGCGGTGCCGGTGATCGTGGGCGGACGCTATGGGCTGTCGTCGAAGGAGTTTACGCCGGCCATGGTCAAGGGCATCTACGACGAGCTGAAAAAGGCCGGTGCCGAAGAACCACTTCACCATCGGCATCGACGACGACGTGAGCCACTCCAGCCTGGATGTACGATGCGGCGTTCTCCACCGAGGATCCGCAGACCGTGCGCGCGCTGTTTTACGGCCTGGGGTCGGATGGAACGGTGGGCGCAAACAAGAATTCCATCAAGATCATCGGCAGCAACACGCCGAATTACGCGCAGGGCTATTTTGTGTACGACTCGAAGAAGTCGGGGTCGATGACCACTTCGCACCTGCGCTTCGGGCCCAATCCGATCCGCTCGAGCTACCTGATTTCGCGCGCCAGCTTTGTGGCCTGCCACAACTTCAGCTTCCTCGAAAAAATGAACGTGGTGGAAGCGGCCATGCCGGGCGCGGTGTTTCTGCTCAACTCGCCCTACGGCGCAGGCGAGGTATGGCAGCATCTGCCCAGGACCATGCAGCAGGAGCTGCTCGCCAAGAAGATCGAGTTTTACGTGATCGACGGCTACAAGGTGGCGCGCGAGGCCGGCATGGGCACGCGCATCAACACCATCATGCAGACCTGCTTCTTTGCCATCAGCGGCGTGCTGCCGCGCGATGAGGCCATTGCGCAGATCAAGAAGGCGATCCAGAAGACCTATGGCAAGCGCGGCGAGGCGGTGGTGGCGAAGAACTTTGCGGCCGTCGATCATGCGCTGGCGCATCTTGAAAAGGTGAAGCTGCCCACGGCAGCCAACGTCGCAACTTCGATCTGATTCCATCCATCTCGCCGGATGCGCCGGAGTTTGTGCGCACCGTGCTGGGCGAGATTGCGGCGGGGCGCGGCGATCAGTTGCCGGTAAGCGCGATTCCGGCCGGCGGAGCGTTTCCCTCGGGCACCTCGCAGTGGGAGAAGCGCAACATCGCGCAGTTTATCCCGGTGTGGGATGAGAAGCCTGTGCATCCAGTGCGGCAAGTGCGTTATGGTCTGTCCCGCATGCCGTCATTCGCTCCAAGGTTTACGAAGCGGAGCTCGCCGATAAGGCTCCGGCCACGCTGAAGTGGGCCAAGCCGAAGTGGAAAGGCATGGAAGCCGGAGCGCTACACGCTGCAGGTGGCTCCCGAGGATTGCACCGGCTGCGCGGTGTGCGTGGAAGTTTGCCCGGTGAAGAGCAAGAGCGACGCCAGCCACAAGGCGCTGAACATGGCGCCGCAGGCCCCGCTGCGCGAGCCGGAGCGCGAAAACTGGGACTTCTTCATGGGCCTGCCGGAGGTGGATCGCGCCAAGCTGTCGCACGGGCAGGTGAAGGATCTGCAACTGCTGCAGCCGCTGTTTGAGTTTTCCGGCGCCTGCGCGGGATGCGGAGAAACGCCCTATATCAAGCTGCTGACGCAGTTGTTCGGCGACCGGCTCTATATCGCGAATGCGACCGGGTGCTCGTCGATCTACGGCGGCAATCTGCCGACCACGCCGTACACGCACAATGCGGCGGGACGCGGGCCGACATGGTCGAATTCGCTGTTTGAGGATAATGCGGAGTTCGGCTTCGGCATGAGGACCGCGCTCGATCAGCAGAAGGCATTTGCGGAATTGCTGGTGACGCGGCTGGCCGCGGAGATTGGCGCGGAGCTGGCGGCCGATCTGGTGGGCGCTTCGCAGAAGACCGAAGCTGAAATCGACGCGCAGCGCGAGCGGGTCACGGTGCTTCGCGCCAGTAGCTGGCGGGGAACGGATCGTCCGATGCTAAGAATCTGCTGGCCATTGCCGATTCGCTGGTGCGCAAGAGCGTGTGGATCCTGGGCGGCGACGGATGGGCCTTCGACATCGGTTTCGGCGGCCTCGATCACGTGCTGGGCTCCGGCAAGAACGTGAATGTGCTGGTGCTGGATACCGAGGTCTACTCGAATACCGGCGGCCAGGCGTCGAAGGCTACGCCGCGCGGGGCTGTGGCGAAATTTGCCGCCAGCGGCAAGACCAACAGCCGCAAGGATCTGGCCATGGAGGCGGTGAGCTACGGCTCGGTCTATGTGGCGCAGGTGGCGCTGGGCGGCAACGATACGCATGTCATCAAGGCCTTCCAGGAGGCCGAGGCGCATCGAAGGGCCCGTCGCTCATCATCGCCTATTCCAGCTGCATTGCGCATGGATACGACCTGGTGCACGGGCTCGAGCAGCAGAAGCTGGCCGTGCAGTCTGGCTACTGGCCGCTGATGCGCTATAACCCGGGCCTGCGCGAGGAAGGCAAGAATCCCTTCCAGCTCGATTCCAAGGCGCCCTCGATCCGGCTCAAGGATTACGCCTATCGCGAGGCGCGCTACACCATGCTGGCGCGCGGCAATCCCGGAGCTGGCGGCGGAGCTGCTCAAAGAAGCGCAGGACGATGTGGAGCGGCAGTGGCGGGTCTACTCGGCGCGCGCGACCATGCCGGGGCGCGGCGAGACGCCGAACATCGCGCCCGCTGAAGTGCCTGAATCCAAACCAGAGGAGAAAGCCGCAGTAGCGGCCGCCGGAGGTGAGGAATGATCGACATTTCAATGCAGTACCTGGGCATGAATCTAAACGGCCCCATCGTGGTTGCGTCCACGCCGCTGTCGGATTCGATCGACAACATTCGTCACATGGAGGATGCCGGCGCCTCGGCCATCGTGCTCACCTCGCTGTTCGAGGAGCAGTTGGCGCTCGAGTCGGGCGCCCTGGATGAAGACCTGGAGCGGGGCGCGGATTCCTATCCCGAGTCGCTGCACTTTCTTCCCGAGCAGAACGACTATCACATGTCGCACGACGGCTATCTGGAGCATCTGCGCCGTGCCCGGGAGGCGGTGCAGATTCCCATCATGGCCAGCCTCAACGGCACCACTCCCGGCGGATGGGTGCGCTATGCCAGGGATGTGGAGCAGGCCGGGGCCAGCGCCATCGAGCTCAACACCTTTGCGCTGGCCACCGACCGCGCGCAGAGTTCGGACGGAGATTGAGGAGCAGTTGCTGGCCCTGGTCGATGAGCGTTTGCAACGCGGTCAAGGTTCCCGTGGCCGTGAAGCTGTCGCAGTCTTACACCAGCATTCCGCACCTGGCCGCGCAGCTTGAGGTGGCCGGAGCGCGCGGAATGGTGCTCTTCAACCGCTTCTATCAGCCCGATTTCGATATCGAGGCGCTGGAGGTGCGGCCGACGATGCACTTCTCTACGCCCTCGGAGCTGTTGCCGCGCCTGCACTGGGCGGCCATCCTCTACGGACATCTGAAGGGCGACATCGCCATTACCGGCGGCGTGCATTCGGCTGAGGACGTGCTGAAGTCGATCATGGCCGGGGGTAGCGTAGCCATGATGGTCTCGGCGCTGCACATTCACGGCATCGACCACATCGCGCGAGTCCTGGCTGACCTGCGCCACTGGCTTGAGCTGCGCGAGTATACGTCGCTCAAGGAGATGCGCGGCTGCCTGAGCCGGCGCTCGGTACCGGACACCTCGCCCTACGATCGCGGCAACTACATCAAGACGCTGAGCTCGTACAGCATGAAGCCCACGGTAGCTGCGTTCTAGCTCGACCCTGCGCGTCTATCGGTAGTGCAGAAGCCAAAACCTGAAGCCCACCCTGGCCGCATTGTTCGCGGCCAGGGTGGGCTTCGCCTATCCAGTTTCCGCTCGCCTATAGAGGTTCCGCACAGTCTTCCTGGAGCAGCCGTAACGCGGTCTTCTCGATCAGCGACTGCACTTCCGGCAGCGCCGCCAGTACCGCGCTGCTGAAGGTGCTGCCCAACTCCGTCGAGCCCATGCCCACGGTGAGCAGAAAGCGCGCTCTGGTACGGAAGCGTACAACTCACAGCACAAGCTGAGAAGCTGAGCGGCACTCAGATGGTGGCTTGCGATCCCTGCTCTCGACTCAGCGGGCGCAACGGAGACAAGCTGAATCACTCCGGGAGCGGATTCGGCCGAAGAGTCGATAAAGAGCACCGCTTCGGCGTGGGCAATGTCTTCGGCCAGTTCCGGCGTCCACTGCGGGCGGGATACGACGCGGACGCTGGGCTCGAGGCGGAATCGCTCCAGGGCCCATTCGGCCAGGTGTGGGCCAAAGCCATCGTCGCTGCGCAGCGTGTTGCCACAGGCGAGAATCAGACAGCCAACGCGGTTGGGCGGCATGGGTAAAGTGTAGACCGGCCCCCCAACCGTTTCGCGAAAGGCGCGAGGCGGCGAAGCTGGGGCGCATGGTTCCTGGTGCGTCAGTCGCGAACCATGCGATCGACCACCTGGCCCTCGCTCGAGAGCAGTTCCACCGCCAGCGGCATCTGCCCGAAAGCGTGCGTGGAACAGCTCAGGCAAGGATCGAAGGTGCGCACCACGGCTTCCAGCCGGTTGAGAATGCCGGGCGTGAATTTGCCGTCGTGTATGTAGTGCTGTGCCGCCTGCAGCACGCCCCGGTTCATGGCATTGTTGTTCTGGCCGGTGGCGATGACCAGGTTGGCCCAGGTGATTTTGCCGTTCTCGTCCACCTTGTAGTGGTGGTGGAGCACGCCGCGCGGCGCTTCCGCGTGGCCTGCGCCTTCCAGCCGATTGACGCCTGCCGTAGCCCGCACGTGGGTGTCGAGAATGGTCGGGTCGGCAAGAATCTCTTCGATCTTCTCGATGCCATAGAGGATTTCGATCAGGCGCGCGTGGTGGTAGTAGAACGAACCCGCCACCGGTCCGGCGGCAAGCTGCTTGAATTCGGCCAGTTCCTGCTCCGCGCGCGGTGTGCCCATGGAAGAAACGATGTTGAGCCGGGCCAGAGGACCCACGCGATAGGAGCCTTGCGGATAGCCGAGCGGCTTGTAGTAGGGAAACTTGGTGAAACTGTACGGTTCCACGGCTTCGCCAATGGCTTCGGCAAAGCGCGACGCCGTCATGCCGTCTTCAAGGATGCGGCCTTCGGCATCGATGAGGCGCAGCGTCCCGTCGGTGAACTCGATGGACTCGTCCTCGTTGATGAGGCTCATGTATGCGGACGGGAAGTTGGCGAAGACGGCGATTTCTTCCTCGAATTGGTGCGCGATTTTTTTGTACGCGTCGAGGGCCAGGCCGATGTTCGCATAAGCCTCGGGCAGCATGGCCAGTATCTCGTCGCGCTTGGTCGCGGAAAGCGGCTCCGTCACGCCCCCCGGAATCACCCAGCCGGGATGGATGCGCTTCTGGCAGAGCAGCTCGATGATCGATTGGCCGAAGCGGCGCAGGCCGATGCCGGCACGGGCCAGTCGCGGTTCGGCGGCGGCCAGGCCCAGCACGTTGCGCACCGCGGGGTCGGCTTCCATGCCCAGCAGCAGATCGGGCGAGGCCAGGTAAAAGAAGCTGAGCGCGTGCGACTGCACCATCTGCGCCAGGTTGAGCATGCGCCGCAACTGCGCGGCGGTATGCGGAATGCGCACCGACATGATGGCTTCGCAGGCTTTGGCCGAGGCAATCAGGTGCGACACCGGGCAAATGCCGCAGATGCGCGCCATCAGGCTGGGCATCTCGTAGAACGGCCGCCCCTCGCTGAAACGCTCGAAGCCGCGCACCTGGGTCACGTGAAAATACGCGCTCTCTACCTCCCCATGGTCGTCGAGCTGGAGGGTGATCTTGCCGTGGCCTTCAAGACGGGTGACGGGATCGATGGTAATGGTCTGGGTCATAGAAGCTCCGATTCTCTGGCAAGTGCGCGGATTGCAAATACCCGCGCCATGCTCCGCTTCAAAGCGCTACGCTCCAAAACGCGTGAGCGCGGGAATATCCATGGGCTCGCCGGTCAGCAGCGCCGTGAGCGCAGTGTGAAACGTTTGAGCCGAAGGCGGGCAGCCGGGTAGATAAACGTCCACCTTCACAAAATCCTGAATGGGCCGGACAATGGGCAGGAGCTTGGGCACGCCGAGCACGGGAATCTGTGGCTGCGCGCTAGCGTTTTCAATGTAAGCCCGGTCCAGAATCGCCGCAGGACCGATGGGATTGCGCATGGCCGGCACATTGCCGGTGATGGCGCAGTCGCCCATGGCCACCAGCGTCCGCGTATGCGCGCGCACTTTGCGGATCTTCTCCTCGTCGGCCGTCGAGGCTACCGCACCCTCGACCAGCGCAATGTCCACGCGGGCGGGAAATTCTTTTTGGTCCACCAGCGGACTGTACACCACATCGACCAGCTCGGCCAGTTCCAGCAGCCGCTCATCCATGTCCAGAAACGACATGTGGCAGCCCGAACATCCGTCCAGCCATACCGTTGCCAGTGTCACTTTGCTCATCGCGCCTCCCTCATCAGGTTCAGGTAAGGAAGAAAATCGGGGTACTTGGGGTGGTCGGAGCCGATCTTGCTCTTGTCGAAGAGCGCTCCGGTGGGGCACACCTGGACGCATTTCCCGCAGCGCGTGCAGGTCGATTTGCCCCACTCCTCATGAAGATCGGTGATGAGCAGGCAATCGATGCCGCGGCCCATCACATCCCACACGTGCGCGCCTTCCACTTCCGCGCAGGCCCGCACGCAACGCGTGCACAGGATGCAGCGGTTGTGGTCCAGCGTGAAGCGCTCGTGCGAGGCGTCAACTGAGAACGCCGCGTTGCGATAGGGAAAACGGATGTGCGTGATGCCTTGCTCCTGGGCCAGGCTCTGCAACTCGCAGTGGCCGTTGGAAACGCACACCGAGCAAACGTGATTGCGCTCGGCAAAAAGCAGTTCGAGAATGGTGCGCCGATGCTTGCGCAGACGCTCCGTGTCGGTGCTGACTTCCATGCCCTCCTGCACCGTGGCTACGCAGGCCGGCAACAGCTTGTTGCTGCCCTTGATTTCCACCAGGCACAGGCGGCAGGCGCCCACGTCGCTCAGGCCGTCCAGGTGACAGAGCGTGGGAATAGGGATGTCGTTCTCGCGCGCCACTTCAAGAATGGTCTGGCCAGCCCGGGCGCTCACTTCCTGTTCGTCAATCGTGAGAGTTTTTACATCTTCGCTCATGCGGTCACCTCCACGGGCGTTTCCATGGCGCATACGCCGGCCCGGCAATGCTTCTCCACAATGTGCTCGATATACTCATGACGGAAATACTTAAGCGTGCTGAGCACCGGGTTGGGAGCGGTCTGTCCCAGTCCGCACAGGCTGGCCTCTTTCACCGTGACACACAGATCTTCCAGCAGTTCCAGGTCCTCCATGGTTCCCGTGCCGTTGCAGATGCGCGTCAGCAGCGTGTACATCTGCGCGGTGCCGGCGCGGCAGGGAATGCATTTGCCGCAGGACTCGGTCATGCAGAACTCGACAAAGAAGCGCGCCACATTGACCATGCACGAGGTGTCGTCCATCACGATCATGCCGCCCGAGCCCATGATCGAGCCCATCTTCAGTAGCGCATCGTAGCTTACGCCCACATCCAGCATCTCGGCCGGGATGCAGCCGCCCGACGGTCCGCCGGTTTGGACTGCTTTGAAGGTGTGCCCCTCGGGGACCCCGCCGCCGATCTTTTCGATGATCTCGCGCAGCTTGATGCCCATGGGTACTTCAACCAGCCCGGTGTTGGCGATTTTGCCGGTCAACGCAAATACCTTGGTGCCCTTGCTGCGCTCCGACCCCATGTCGTGGAACCATTTGCCGCCATTGCGCACAATGGGCGCGATGTTCGCAAAAGTCTCCACGTTATTGATGAGCGTGGGCTTGCCCCACAGTCCGCTGGCCGCCGGATACGGCGGGCGCGTTTTCGGTGTGCCGCGCTTGCCTTCAATGGAGGCCAGCAGCGCGGTTTCCTCGCCGCAAACAAAGGCGCCTGCGCCCAGGCGGATCTCCACGTCGAAACTGAACGGCGTATTGCAGATGTTGTTGCCCAGCAGGCCGCGGCGCCGTGCCTCGCGAATCGCCGTGGTAAGCCGCGCAACTGCCACCGGGTACTCCGCGCGCACGTAGATGAATCCCTTGCTGGCGCCCACCCCGTAGGCGGCAATGGCCATGCCCTCGATCACGCGGTGGGGATCGCCCTCCATCACGCTGCGATCCATAAACGCGCCGGGGTCGCCCTCGTCGCCGTTGCAGATCACGTACTTCATGTCGCCCGCGGCCTTGGCCACCGTGCCCCACTTCAGGCCGGTCGGATAGCCGCCGCCGCCGCGCCCGCGCAGCCCGCTCTCCGTAATGCGGTGCACCACGCCACCGGGCGTCATCTCCGTGAGCACCAGCAGCAGCGCCTTGTAGCCGTCGCGCGCAATATAATCGTCAATCTTTTCCGGATCGATGTAGCCGGCATTCTCCAGCACCACCCGCACCTGGCTGTCGAAATGCTCGTCCAGATCGCAGCGCAAACGCTCCACCGGCGCGCTGCCCAGGCTGGCCACTATGCTCTCGGCATCCCCAGTCTGCACCCGGCCATAAACCGTGGCGTCGGGATCGATGCGCACCAGCGGCCCATGCGAGCACGGTCCCATGCAGCCCGTGCGCCGCACCAGCACCCGCTTGGCGCCGGCCTCGATCGCCTTCACCAGCGCGTCCTTCAGCTTGTCCGCACCCTGGCTGGCGCAGGCCAGGTCCATGCACACGTTCACTTCGTAGTCGTACTTGGCATTTTCCTGGTGCACGCTTTGGGCAATCTGTTCGAGCTCCTCGATTGTCATTTCGCTCTCCACCTTTCCAGTTGCTCGACCATCTGCTCGCGCGTCATTTCGCCCTGTACTGCGCCGTCGCACAGCGCCACCGGGGCGCGGCTGCAGGCGCCTACGCAGCGCGCCACCATCAGGCTCACCTCGCCGTCCGCGGTCGTCTTTCCAGGGCAAATCCCCAGATGCTTTTCGGCTGCGGCAATCAGCTTGTCGGCGCCCTTGATGTAGCACGCGGTTCCGGCGCACAGCGTCATGGTGTGCTTGCCCGGCGGCTTCAAGCTGAAGTGGTGATAGAACGTAACCACGCCATAGGCCTGGCTCAGCGGCACGCCCAGCGAGCGCGCCACAAAGCGCAGCGCGTCATCGTCGATGTATCCAAACGAGGACTGCACGGTGTGCAGAGTCTCAATAAGAGCATGGCGCGCAAAGCCGTTTTTGCGCATGGTTCCATTCACGATTTTCCAGCGTTTGTCGTCGCTCGGCAGCGGCGGAGGGATAAGGGTCGCCAAGGTTTCCTCCCGCGAGCATCGAGAGCGGAGCAGCGTCGTACGAGCAATCCGCTCGACCTCTGCCTTTGTTCTACACGTGGGTCCGCCTTAACTCGGTGACAGTGGTCACCGCAGTGAGGGCCTATCCCGTTCGGAAGAGCAATGTTATCAGCGTTGTGTTGCTGTGATGGAACGCACGCCGGGTGGCATCAAGGGCACTCGATATGTGATGGATGGGGCTAAGCCAGGCCAAAGCCTTTGTCATCCTGAGCAGCCTAGCGGCCGCCTTTGACTTGCAGGTGATAGTCGCTGTACTCGATGCGGACAACGGTGCGTCCGAACAGTGCGCTCTTCGATTCGGCGCGGGCGTGAATGGCCATGGGAAACCCATCGATGGTGGCGTACTGGCGCATCAGGTGCGTGGTGCCGGCAAACGGCGACGGGCTTTTCGAAGCCACGCCGTCAACCTGGACGATCGAGCCGTCGCTCGCATCCACCCACAGCGTTCCGTCAACCATGTTGGGCGCTTTCTGTTTGGGCACAATGGTCAGCCCGTAACACATGCGGCCGTTGACGCGCCGCGCACCGCCGGCCATCAGCCTCATCTCATAGTTGGCCGAGGTGAACCAGGAGCGCTGCACGCTACCGGGCTTATTGATCTCTTCCTCGTTGGCGATCAGCGGCCGCAGCCCGAATCTGTCGACCAGCACCGAGCCGGTTTGCGCCAGGATGGTGTAGGTTTTCCCCACGCCGTTGGTGTAGCTGTCCCGCGCCGTCATGGTGGCGATGGGATGGACTTCGTCACTGCCGCGATAGACGGAATAGTGTTCGATGTCGGTGAAGGCGAGCACATCCTCGACCCGTCTCTGCACGTTGGAGTCAACGAGGCGGATCACGGCGGCCGGATCGAGCTGCGGCGCGCTGGCGGCAGAAGGAGCCAATGGCAATGCGAAAATCGCCACCGTGCAGAACTTCAGAATGCGCCCGGTCCTCATCATCCCATCCCCGTCCATAAGGCTACGCGCCTCAGCCCGCTACAGGCGTCAATTGAAGGGTACGACTCTAAGTGGAAGGGTACGGCCTGACAGGCCGTGGAAAAACTCACGCTTTCATCTGTCTTGAAAGGGCACGGCTTCAGCCGGGCCATAGAAATCCAATGAATTAATCGCGGCTTTAGTTGCTGAGGGATGTTTTCACGGTCGCGTCGAGTTTCTCGGCAACTTGTTTAGCCCCTGCCGCACCCTCCTTCGCACGATTGCCCTCGGGAGTTTTCCCGCAGCCTCCTTAGCCGGGCCACCAAAGTCTGCAAAACGAACGAGGGCTGTTAGGCTTTCCAGGCTGCGGAAAACTCTTGATGAGGGCCTGGTAACAAGGGCATGGCTTCACAGGCCGCGAAAGAAACCAATGCGATGGGTTTGTAACAAGGGCACGGCTTCAGCCGGGCCACTAAACTCAGAAAACGAACGAGGGCTTTTAGCCCCTGCCGCACCCTCCTTCGCACCATTGCCTGATGCGGGGAGTTTCCCCGTAGCCTCTTCAGCCCGTACCGCAAGCGCCATCAATCACATGCGGCCTTAGCCGTCGACGCAACGCGCTTTTGGCCCCATCCGCCGCCCGTGCCTTGAATGGCATGCTTTATGCTGATCTCCTGTGCGGAGGCGCACCTCTTGAGCCACAAAGTGCAGCAGCGCGAAGCGTTCCAAGTGCGCGGAGTGGTGCAGGGCGTGGGCTTTCGTCCTTTCGTCTACAGGCTCGCGACGGAAGAGGGTCTGGCGGGCTTCATCGGCAACGATACCGACGGCGTCACGATTGAGGTGGAAGGTCCGGAGCAGTGCATCAACGCCTTTCGAACCCGGCTCGGCAAGGAAGCTCCTCCGCTCTCGCGCATCGATTCTGTAACCACGCGAGCCATGGCGCCGACCGGCGAGCGTGGCTTTCGCATCGTGGCCAGCGAAGTGCATGGGCAGGTTACCACCGGCATTCCCGCCGACGCGGCTACCTGCGCGGACTGCCTGCGCGAGCTGCTCGATCCCGCGGATCGCCGCTATCGCTATCCCTTCCTGAACTGCACCAACTGCGGGCCGCGCTTCACCATCACCCGCCGTATTCCCTACGACCGCCCGCAGACCTCGATGGCGCGCTTCAAAATGTGCCCGGCCTGCCAGGCAGAATACAACGATCCCACCCATCGCCGCTTCCACGCGCAGCCCAATGCCTGTGCGGTCTGCGGCCCTCGCGTGTGGCTGGCGGGCGCGGATGGCCTGGAAATTCCATCGCCCGATCCGGTCGCCGCAGGCATCGACCGCCTCCTGGCAGGCCAGATCCTGGCCATCAAAGGCATCGGCGGCTTTCATCTGAGCGTGGACGCAACCAGCCAGGCGGCCGTTTTGCGCCTGCGCGAGCGCAAGCATCGCTATGGAAAGCCGCTGGCCGTCATGGTGCGCGATCTGGCCGCGGCGCGCGAGTTGTGCACGCTCACAGGCCAGGAGGAAGCGCTGCTCATGACCCCGGCGCGCCCCATTGTGCTGGCCCCCAGCCGGGAAGGCTGCGGCATTGCACCCTCCGTCGCGCCGGGTATTCCCTGGCTGGGCATATTTCTGCCCTACGCCCCGCTGCAACACCTGCTCTTTGGCGACGCGCGCGTAAAGGCGCTGGTAATGACCTCCGCCAACCTGAGCGAAGAGCCCATCGCCATTGACAACGACGAAGCGCGCGCCCGGCTGGCAAACATTGCCGATGCTTTTTTGCTGCATAATCGCGAAATCCTGCAGCGCTGCGACGATTCCGTGGCGGCGGTTGTCGATGGCGCTCCGCAACTTATCCGCCGTGCGCGCGGCTTTGTCCCTCTGGGCATTCCGTTGCCCATCGACTCTCCGCCGCTGCTCGCCGTTGGCGGACACTTGAAGAGTGTCTTTACCCTGGCGCGCGGCCGCTTCGCGTACCAGAGCCAGCATCTCGGCGACCTCGAAAACCTGACCGGGCTCGATTTCTTTCGCGAATCGCTCGCCCACCTCATGCACACCTTTGAAATCCAACCAGAGATCGTCGTGCACGATCTGCATCCCGGTTATTTATCCACCTCGTGGGCCAGGGAGTGGGCCGCCGAGCGCGGGCTGCGCTTGATCGCCGTGCAGCATCATCATGCGCACATCGCCGCCTGCATGGCCGAGCATGGATTGGAGGGGCCGGTGATCGGCCTCTCGCTGGACGGGACCGGCTATGGAACAGACGGCCGCATCTGGGGCGGGGAAGTGCTGATCGCGCAACTCGGCAGCTTCGAGCGCTTCGCGCATCTCGATTACGTTCCCATGCCCGGCGGTGAGGCGGCCATTCGCGAACCGTGGCGCATGGCGCTCGGGCATTTGCACGCCGCAGGGCTCGATTTGCAATCGCCTGAGCTGCTGGCGCTCCTCGCGACTTCAGCAAGGGAGGCGCGCATCATGTGCCGCATGATGGAGCGCGGACTGAATTCTCCGTTGACATCCAGCCTGGGGCGGCTTTTCGATGCGGTTGCCGCGGTCGTCCTCGGCCGGCGCGCAGTGGACTACGAGGCCCAGGCCGCGATTGAGCTTGAGGGGATTGCACTGGATGAGCCTGACGACGATGCCTATGCGATGGAACTCAAGGCCGGTGACTGGCCGCAACATGAGCCGGCAATTCTAACGGCTGCGTCCCTATGGCGCGACATCCTCAGCGACCTTCGTGCCGGTGTGAGCCGGCCGCGCATTGCTGCCCGATTCCATGCGGCGGTTGCCGATGGCTTTGTGTACGCAGCAGTTCTGGCGCGAGAAGCTGTGGGCGTTCAGAAGGTGGCCCTCAGCGGAGGCTGTTTGCATAATGGCCGCCTGGTGCGGCTGTTGCGCGCTAAGCTCGAAGCGCAGGGATTCGAAATCTATCGCCACAAGCAGGTGAGTCCGGGTGATGGTGGCCTCAGCTACGGACAGGCCGTGGTCGCCGCAGCCATTGCGCGAAAGAACTCCGCCTGAAAATGCCGGGTCCCCCTCAATAGGGCCGGGTGCCCCATCCCGAAAGCCGGGTGCCCCTCAATAAGGTTGAAATGTCGGGTGCCCCATCCATTGCGCAGTTCCATCGCGCAATGGGTGGGAACCACAGAACCTGATTCAGGGAAACGGCAATCACCCCGAAAGCCGCCGACAGCCCGGGTGCCCCATCCATTGCGCAGTTCCATCGCGCAATGGGTGGGAACCACAGAACCTGATTCAGGGAAAACGGCAATCACCCCGACAGCCGCACCAACTCCTGCGCCTCTTCACGCGGTCCCAGGAGCGAAATGCGTGGCAACCTTCCGCGAACCATCGCCACTTCGTCGCAGCGGTGCAGGCGCGGGCAGCTCTGGCAGTCCTTGAAGATCTTGTCGGGCAGCTCGGCTTTATCTTCCACAATACGAAACCCGTACTTGAAGAAGAAATCCGGAATGCGCGTAAACAGGCAAACCGACTGGATGCCGTGTTCCTCGGCCTCTTCGATCAGCGCCTTCAGAATCCGGCCGCCGGCCCCCTTGGCCTTGGCCTCCGGCTTTACCACGATGGAGCGCACCTCGCACAGATGCGGCCCATACAGATGCAGCGCGCCGCAACCCAGAAACACGCCGGCGTCAGATTCGGCAACCGTGAAGTCGCGAATGTTTTCGCAGATCTCCGCGAACGGCCGCTTCAGCAGTGTGCCGTCGCCGGAGAGTGAATTCACCAGGTCGTAGACGTTGGAGGCGTCGTGGAGCAGGGCCTTACGCACCCGCATGGGCAGCCTCCTTCACTTCAGAATTGGTCAGCGCCGCAACCCGCGCGGCCGCATCGGCGAGCGCCTGCTGCACGCGCTGGCGCGCCGTTCCGCCCACCACGTCGTGGCAATCGAGCGTGGCATTCAAACTCACGGCCGTATAAAAATCCTCCGCAAACTCCGCTCCGAACCTGCGCAGTTCATCAAGAGAAAGCTCCCCAAGCTCGACGCCCTTTTCCAGCGCGAAACGAACCGCATTGCCAATCTTCTCGTGCGCGGTGCGGAAGGGAACTCCCTTGTGGACCAGATAGGTAGCCGCGGCCATCGCATTCAGATAGCCGGTTTGCGCGGCTTCCGCCATGCGCTCGCGGTTGAATTCGAGCGCGGTCGTGAAGCGAGCCACCAGGGCGACGGTTTGGGGAACAAAATCGACGGCGAAGGCCGGCTCCTGGGTCTCCTGCATGTCCTTATTGTAGGCCAAAGGCAGCCCTTTAAGCTGCAGCGTTACCGCCTGCGCCGCTCCGTGGATACGCCCCACCTTGGCGCGCAGCAACTCCGTGAGATCGGGATTTTTCTTCTGCGGCATGGCGCTCGATCCCGTTGAAAATGCTTCCGGCAGCATCACAAAACCGTACTCAGCCGTCGCAAAAAGCGTGATCTCTTCGGCAAAGCGGCTCAGGTGCAGCCCCACAAACGTCAGCGCATGCAGATATTCGAGAATAAAATCGCGATCGCTGGTCGCATCCATGGAGTTTGCCGTCGGCCCGGTAAAGCCAAGCTCCCGCGCCGCAATCGAGCGATCGAGCGCCAGCGTCGCCCCCGCCACAGCTCCTGAGCCCAGCGGACACACGTTCAGCCGCACCGCGCAATCCTTGAGCCGATCGGCATCGCGCAGCGCCATTTCCACGTAGGCCAGCAGCCAATGCGCGATCAGCACCGGCTCTGCGCGCTGCAGATGCGTATAGCTCGGCATCACCGCGTCGCCGGCCGCGCGCGCCTTTTCAACCAGCGCCCCTGCCCAGTCCGCAAGGCCGCAAGTCGTCCGCTCGATGCAATCGCGCACGTAGAGCCGCAGATCGGTCGCAATCTGCTCATTGCGGCTGCGGCCGGTATGCAACTTGAGGCCCAGTGAGCCAACCCGCTCGACGAGATTCAACTCAACGAAATGATGAATGTCTTCAGCGCTGGCGTGGTCGCGCACCGCGGCCTGCCCGGCTGGCGAAGCGTGATCGGCGGCGATGGCGTCCAGGGCAGCGCTTAACTGCGCGCGTTCGCTCGCCGTCAGAATTCCGGCCGCGCACAGCGCCGCGGCATGAGCCTTGCTGGCTGCGACCTCCTGCTCAAGAAGCCGCCAGTCAAACACAATCGACCGCTGCCACGCTTCAAATTCAGGATCGAGCGGCTCGTGGAAGCGCCCCGCCCACATCTTGCCGGATTCCCTGTTGCCCGATTCCCTGTTGCCGGATTGTTGTTCGCTGGACATTACTTCGAGTGCACCTCGTGTTCTTCCGTCTCTTTTGCGCTCGAGAGCTGAGGCATTTCGCTGCCTCTGCTCAGCGTCAGCAGCCCGCTTGCGGCGTAGGTCAGCAGCTTTTCGCGCGTGTCGGTAATGTCCAGGTTGCGCATGGTCAGTTGTCCAATGCGATCGCGCGGCGAGAATGTCGACTCGGTCTTCTCCATGCTCAGGCGCTCGGGATGGAAAGTCAGATTCGGCGACTCCGTGTTGAGAATCGAGTAGTCGTTGCCGCGGCGCAACTCCAGCGTGACCTCGCCGGTGATGGGATTGGCCACCCAGCGCTGCGCCGACTCGCGCAGCATGATGGCCTGCGAATCGAACCAGCGGCCCTGGTAGAGCAGACGGCCCAGCTTGCGCCCGTTGTCGCGGTACTGCTCAATGGTGTCCTCGTTGTGAATGCCGGTGATCAGCCGCTCGTAGGCAATGAACAGCAGCGCCATCCCCGGCGCTTCGTAAATGCCGCGGCTCTTGGCCTCGATGATGCGATTCTCGATTTGGTCACACATGCCCAGCCCGTGCCGTCCGCCGATGCGGTTGGCTTCCAGCAGCAGCGCCACCGGATCGTCGAATTGCTTTCCGTTGAGCGCCACCGGGAAACCCTCTTCGAAGCGGACGGTGACCTCTTCGCGTTTGATCTCCACATCGTCGCGCCAGAAGGCCGTGCCCATGATGGGGACGACGATCTTGACTGACGAAGAAAGATGCTCCAGGTCCTTGGCCTCGTGCGTGGCGCCGAGAAGATTGGAATCGGTCGAGTAGGCCTTCTCGGCAGACATCTTGTAGGCAAATCCTGAACGCTGCATGAAGGCAGACATCTCGGCCCGCCCGCCCAACTCGTCGATGAACGCGGCATCAAGCCATGGCTTATAAACCTGCAAGTTGGGATTGACCAGCAACCCGTAACGGTAAAAGCGCTCAATGTCGTTGCCCTTGAAGGTCGAGCCATCGCCCCAGATGTTGACGTCGTCTTCCTTCATGGCTGCTACCAGCAGAGTGCCGGTCACCGCGCGGCCGATGGGCGTGGTGTTGAAGTAGGCAACGCCTGCGGTGGTGATGTGAAAGGCGCCGGCCTGCAGCGCGGCAATGCCTTCGCGAACCAGCGGCCCGCGGCAGTCGATGAGGCGCGCCTTTTCCGCGCCATATTCAAGGGCTGCGCGCGGAATGGCGTCGTAGTCGCTTTCGTCGGGCTGGCCGAGGTTGGCCGTATAGGCGTAGGGGATTGCGCCCTTCTGCTTCATCCAGTGCAGAGCAGCGGAAGTGTCAAGCCCGCCGGAGAAGGCAATGCCGACTTTTTCTCCCGTGGGCAACGATTCGAGAATGACGGACATGCGTGCAAAACCTCAAGAAAGAATTGAGCTGTTAGCTTCCAGGTTTGTGGAAGTGGCCGCGTAAATCATGTTTTGAAAGGTCACGGCTTTAGCCGGGCCACTAAAGTCTGCAAAACGAACGAGGGCTTTAGCCCCTGCTGCACTCTCCTTCGCACCATTACCTGATGCAGGGAATTTTTCCGCAGCCTCTTTAGCCTCTGAGGAATGTTTTTTTGAGTCCCTCCAAATCATTTGCGCAACCGCTCCTCACTCAGGGTCAGACCCAGGTAAAACAACGCAGCCCGCCATCAGGAATTAAAAGCAGCCACATTCGCCAAACCTCCCAGCAACAGCAGCAAAAGTGCCTTTTGCGCATGCAACCGGTTCTCAGCCTGGTCAAAGACGATCGAGGCCGGGCTGTCGATCACCGCGTCGGTCACCTCTTCGTTGCGCCGCGCCGGCAGGCAGTGCATGAACACCGCGCGGCTGGCGGCCTTCGACATCAGCGCCTCATTCACCTGGAAAGGCCGGAAAATCGGCGCGCGCTTGGTCGATTCGTGTTCCATGCCCATGCTCACGCAAACGTCCGTATAGATCGCGTCGGCGCCTTCGGCAGCGGCCTGCGGGTCCTGCACCAGGCGGATCTCGCACCCGTTGGTCTGCGCCATTTCGCGCGCAATGGTCACAATTTCTATATCGGGCGAGTAGCCGCGCGGCGTCGCCACCGTGACATTCGTCCCCAGTTGCGCGCCCGTCAGCATCAGGGAGTGGCACACGTTGTTGCCATCGCCCACGTAAGTAAAGTTGAGCCCGGCAGTGGAACCGAAGTGCTCTTCGAGAGCCATAAAGTCGGCCAGCGCCTGGCAGGGATGCTCGAAGTCGGAGAGCGCATTGATCACCGGCACGCGCGAGTTCGCCGCCATCTCCGTGATGGTGTCGTGTGCGTAGGTGCGCAGCACGATCACGTCCACCCAGCGCTCCAGGTTGCGCGCCACGTCGGCAATGGTTTCCCGTTCGCCCAGCGGAGCGTTGGTCTGGTCGACAAAAATGGCGTTGCCGCCCATGGTGTTGATGCCGGCTTCGAAGGCCAGGCGCGTGCGCAGGCTGGCCTTCTCGAACATCATCACCATCTGCTTGCGGTCCAGCGCGTGGCTATACTCACGGGGGTTGGCCTTCACGTCGCGCCCCAGCTTCAGCAGGGCGCGCACTTCGCCGCTGGACAAATCGGCTATCGAGCACATGTCTTCACCGGACATGCGCGCCGCGGCAGCCAGAACATCGGGATCTTTCTGAACGGGGATTGCTTGCTCCGCGCGTTCCATGGTTTTGCTATACATCATGCTTTTTCTCCTGCCGCGCCGGAACTTCCCTGGGTGCTGTGCGCGGCCGCGTGTTCGGTAAGAATTTCATCGAGCGCCGCAATGGCCGTATCCACGTGCGACTTCTCCAGAATGTACGGCGGCAAAAAGCGCAACACCGTATCGCTGGTGCAGTTGATCAGGATGTGGCGCTTGAGCATCTCCGCTACTACTTTTTTGCCGAGTTCGGCGGAATCGAGTTCCGCGGCTACCATCAGGCCCAGGCCACGCACATCCACAATGGCCTCGTGACGCCCGGCCAGCGCGCGCAACTGGTCCTGGAAATACAGGCCGACGTTGGCGGCGCGCTCCAACAGCCCGTCTTTCTCAATCGTGTCGATCACGGCAATGGCCACCGCGCAGGCCAGCGGTCCGCCGCCGAAGGTGGTTCCGTGCATCCCGGCGTGCATCACCCGCGCCACTTCTTCCGTGCACAAGACCGCTCCCATAGGAATGCCGCCCGCAAGGGGCTTTGCCAACGTGGTCACATCCGGTTGGATGCCGTAGTGCTGGTAGGCGCACCACTTTCCGGTGCGGCCCATGCCCGACTGAATTTCGTCGATGATCAGCAGCGCGCCGGTCGAATCCGCCAGCGCGCGCGCCGCGGCCAGAAAATCGTGCGAAAGCAGGCGAATGCCGCCTTCGCCCTGAATGGTCTCGACCAGAATCGCGCAGACCTCGTTTGAAAACTTTCTGCGCAAATCGGCTTCGTCGTTAAAACGCACAAACTCCACATCGGGCATCACCGGCGCGAACGGCTCCCGGTACTTGGCCTTGTGCGTGGTCGACATGGATCCAAAGGTGCGGCCGTGAAAGCTTTGTTCGAGCGCTAGAAATTTTGTGCCCATGCGTTTGCCTTCGCCGCGCTTCAGGCCCGCGTAGGCACGCGCCAGCTTGAGCGCGCCCTCCCACGCTTCCGTACCGGAATTTGAAAAGAAGACGCGGTCCAGCCCCGTGCGCTCGGTCAGTCGCACGGCCAGCTCGGCCTGGCCTTCGTGGTAATAAAGGTTCGAAATGTGAATCAGCTTGCGGCTTTGCTGCGCGATGGCTTCTACGATCGCGGGGTGGTTATAGCCCAGCGCGTTCACGCCAATGCCGCTCAGCAGGTCAAGATACTTCGTACCGCTCTCGTCAATGATGTAAACGCTCTCACCATCGACGAACAGCACGGGGCTGCGGTCGTAGGTAGAAAGCAGAAGCCGCGCTTCCGCGGCGCGAATCTCATCCAGTTTCATCAATATCTCCTGGTCAACCCCCGTGACTGCCATTCCTCATTTGCTTTCTAAATTTCTCCGCCTGTCATCCTGACCGAATCTTTCTGCTTGTCATCCCGAGCGGAGCGAAGGATCTGCGGTTGTCCTTTTTCCAGAAAAACCTCACGCCACCATCACTTCGGTCCCATGCGTCACTCTTGTGCTGCACAGGTCGGGCAGGGAACCGGCAGCCTCGGCGGGAAGAATCCGCACCCGTTTCACCCCGTTCAAAAGCGCCTCGCGGCAAGCGCCCAGCTTGGGCAGCATTCCGCCGGAGATCACGGCGCTCTGCGCCATCTCCGCAATCTGATCGATCGACAGCCAGCGCAGCACCTCGCCGTTGGCGCCTTTCACTCCGGGCACGTCGGTGAGAAACACCAGTGCATCGGCGTTGCAGGCTACCGCGCAGGCCGCTGCCATCTCATCGGCGTTCACGTTGTAATACTCGCCGTCGAAACCCAGCGCCATCGACGAAATCACGGGCACGCTGCTCAACTGCCAAATGGCCTCGATCCAGCGCGGATCGCTCGATGCAATTTCGCCCACGTAGCCCAGGTCCGGCGCGGTGCGCTTTTTGCGGGCGCGGAAGATCAGCCCATCGCCGCCGCAAAGCCCCACCGCCGCCTGCCCCAGCGCGCCCAGCGCGGCCACCAGTCCCTTATTCACGCGGCCGGCCAGCACCATCAACGCCACATCCCGCGTTTCTTTGGTCGTCACGCGCAGCCCGTTGATAAATTCGCTTTCGATGCCCAGCGCCTTCAGCATTCTGGTCAGTTGCGCTCCGCCGCCATGCACCACGGCCACCTGGTTGCCGTCGCGCACCAGGTCCGTAATCGCCCGCATCGAACCTTCCAGCAGCGCCGGGTTTTCCAAGCCCGCTCCGCCCAGCTTGACGACAAATTTCATTGCGATTCCTCTGTCTCTCTTTTCATTCCAGCCCCTCCGACTCGCCCCAGCCCATCATCATGTTCATATTCTGTACTGCCTGGCCGGCCGCGCCCTTCAGCAGATTATCCAGGCAACTCACAATCACCGCACGGCGCCCGCTCGCGTCCAGTTGGAAACCGATATCCGCGTAGTTGGTGCGCACGCTGTATTGAATCTGCGGCAACCCTTTTCCGTAGAGCCGCACCATGGGACTGCCGGCGAAAAACTTCCCGTACACCTCGGCCACGCTGGCGTGCGTCTGCGGCTGCTTGAAGCGCAGGTAGATTGTTGACAGAATCCCGCGCGGAATGGGCAGCAGGTGCGGCGTAAACACGATCTCGCCGGCCGCCACCCCGATCTGCTCCAGCAATTCTCCCGTATGGCGATGGCCGAACACTGCGTAGGCAGAAAGATTATCGGCCACGTACATAAAATGTGTCTTCGCGGTGGGAGCCTTGCCCGCGCCGCTCACGCCACTCTTGGCGTCGGCGATGATTCCGCTTTCGAGATCGACAAGCCCGGCCGCGACCAGCGGCTTCACAGCCAGAATCACTGATGTCGAATAGCAGCCCGGGTTGGCCACCAGGCGCGCCCCGGCAATCTCCGCGCGATGCAGTTCAGGCATGCCGTAAACGGCCTGCGCCTGTGTCGCCGCAGCCGTCTCGGTGCCTTCATCGTGGAAGGCATAGACGGCGCGATTGGCCGCGTCGGCAAGCCGCCATGCCCCGCTCAGGTCGATCACGCGCAGCCCGCTCGCAAGCGCCTGCGGAACCCACTCGCGCGACTGCTCGTGCGGCGTGGCCAGAAACAGAACTTCCACCCCGCGTGCCGCCAGCAGCTCCCACGAAAACGGCTCCTGCTTCAAATTCGCATGGCCGTTGCTGCCGCCCAGTTGGGGGTGAATTTCCGCCAGCGGAACACCGCCGCGCGCCGCGTCTTTCTCGTCTACGCGGCCGGCAAACACCGGCGGCGCACCCTGCAAACGCGGATGACCGAGCAGCAGCCGCGCCAGCTCCGCGCCGGCGTATCCCGTCACTCCCACAACCGCTGTTTGTACCGTTTTGCTCATGCGTTCAACATCGTCCTTAATCGTGTTGCCACCTCGGCTGCGGTGCGGCTGTCGGGGCAGATAATCAGCACCGTGTCATCGCCCGCAATGGAACCTACAACCTCCGGCCAGCCTTCGCGATCGAGCGCCGCTGCCACTGGCTGCGCGCCCCCCAACGCCGTTCCAATCACCACCTGGTTCATGGCCTGCCGCGCCCGCAACCCGAAGCTGTCAATCATCTCGGCCAGCGACGGCGGCCCATCGTCCTCGCCGGCATCCGCTCCGCTGGCGTGGTTGCCGTTGGTGGGCAGCGCGTAGCCGCTGGGACCTTTCATCAGGCGCAGTTCGTGCATGTCCCGCGAGAGCGTTGCCTGCGTCACCTCAATGCCGCGCCGGCGCAGCTTGCGCCGCAGTTCGTCCTGGCTGCCGATAGCGGAACTGGAAAGCACTTCCCGGATTACATTCAGGCGCTGGTCTTTCATCTTCAATCGCCTTTCGCGGCGGCCCATTCCCGGTCTTTGAGACGCAGGAAAAAGCGCGGTCCACGCAGGGAGCCGCGCCTCGCATAAATATACAATAAGCGTGTATAAGTATGCAACATGGTGGAGATTTTGGTCCGGAATGGACGACCATACATGTGCCGGTTCGAGGAGGGAAACCCTAAAACTGGTTGCATAAGTGATGCTTTGAAAGGGCACGACTTCACAGGCTGCGGAAAAACTCTGCACGCCAGCGCTTTTACAAGGGAAAACAGAAGCGGCTTTGAAAGGGCACGACTTCAGTCGTGCCAATTGAGCCAGCAAAATCGATCGGCTTTAGCCGCCGAGGGATGCTTTTGTGATCGTTCACCCACACCCCGTGCGATGAGATTTGTAACAAGATGAGTTTTGTAATAAGGGCACGGCTTCAGCCGGGCCACTAAAGTCCGCAAAACCAACGAGGGCTTCAGCCCCTGCTGCGCCCTCCTTCGCACCATCACCTGATGCGGGGAGCTTTTCAGCAGCCTCTTCAACCCCTGGGGGATGTTCTCAGGCAGGCCCATTGATGCAACCACCCCT
>CAVSBA010000011.1:0-1075589 GCA_963725975.1 uncultured Acidobacteriaceae bacterium
GTAGAGCCGGTCGCGCTTGGCCTCAAAGAACGGCCGCCACTGGTCGATGGCAGCTTCTACTACAGGGTCGTCGTAGTGGGCGAAGGGGATCTCAGGCCGGTTTTGCTTGAACAGATATTGGTAGATATGGAAGCCGGGGCCAAACGCCTTAAGCGCCGCTTCCAACCTTTTGACGGCATATTCCTGTTCCGCGTGGTCGAGGCTCTCGTAGTCCACCCCGGAGACGCGCAACACCATCCCCACGTCCCCGCTTTTGGTCAGAAACGCAGTCTCATTCCAGAATCCATACAGGTTGATGTGGTCGTTGAGCGAGGCAGCCTCTTTCCACGGCTTGATGACCTTGTCGAGTCGCAGCATCAGACCACCTCCACGCGGGGAACGCTCTGTTTGGCGGCGTCGTAGCGCACGTTGTAACGTTCCGATTTCGCAAGAATCCGCAGAAATGCGGGGTCGGTGTTGGTGACCCAATGGCCGAATGCAAAACCTCCGACGAAGACGGCAACTCCGGCGATTAGGCTGTTGAACAGGTTGAACGCGCCTACAGCCCCGACGCAGACGAAGTAGAAGAGCGTCCTCTCAACCCCAAGGTATGTGAGGGGCTTGTGCAGGCTTTTGTAGACCCGATTCCTCCGACGGGTTGTAGTGTGTGTCTGCATCCTCGCCCCTCACAGCTTGTGAAATGGTTGGTGGGAGTCGTCAAGCACGGCATAGGGTCCGCTTACACGCCCCAAAGCCAGGTCAGGACGTTCGTGGCAAGCACGGCAATTCCCGTGCCGGCTGCGACACCGGCCAGGGTCTTCTTGGCGCCCGGTTCGCCGTGGGCGAACTGGTAGCCGCCAACCACGATGGCGATCAGGCTTGCGACCTTGGCAACCGTGCCGGTGAAGAGGGTTTGCATTGCGGTGAAGCCGGTATCGAACGGTGACTGCGCGAGGGCAAGCGCAGGAAAGAGGATCAGCAGGGTGAAGAGGGTAAGCGCTGGGGCGTATCCGGCGCAGGCGGCTCCTGTAGGAAGCCTGCCACCGGCGTCTGGGTATGAGCGTGGCGATCATCGGCACCTCCAACGGCTTGAACTTTTGCCGTTATGTGTCGGAAGGTAGCCCGCGCCGTCTCGCCTGTCCAAGACTTCTTGTCTATGCCGCCATAGTTTCTATCTATGGATGTCTACCTCAGGAAAAGCAGACGTAGTTGCATCGCCGGGTCGTCAGTCGGACGAAGCCTGGAAATGTCTAGATTCCGCCTTCATTGGCGACTGCGGAAGTCGGTGCATGCCTCGTCGGGGATTTGACGTAAGGCGAGAATCCCTCCAGGTGACATCGGCGTTTATCGTCCCTATTTGAGGAAGCACAGGACTTGCCTACCCTAATCGCATGAACTCTTTCTTCAAACAGCGTTAATCGCGTGCGCCGAGGAATGCGCTTCGCAATGGCCGTGTTTCCACCTCGGGATGTCCGTGACCAACTACACTCTCGTGAGCCGACATCAATTCTTGTGCGATAGCCTGACCAATTTGAAGCCCCGTCATATTCTCCACCCAGAGCCACTGCCCGTTCGGGTTACATTCGAGGAAAACTGGTTCGCCAGATTTTGTGACCAGGATGTCAAAACAACCGAAGTTGAGCCCGAACGCACGCATATAGGCTTGTAACCTCTGCTCTAAGTCATTGCACTCATGGGGTGTGTGAACTAGGCCAGTGGTGTCGAAGCGGTAGTCATCTGCCGTCAGATCACCGCTGCGAGATTGATGCCGGCAAGAGAAGCAACGCGAGCCAACGCATGAATGCGAAGCTCATACCGCTTCTCCAAGAATTCTTGGAAGACGGTCGGCAGGTGACGAAATAGAGTGCTTTACGGACCTCAGCTCAGCCACCGTTACCCTTCTAGTGAAAAGACCAAATTGCAGTTTCTCGTCGGCGCCGGATGCTTCGGTTACGCAAATTGAGCCGAGAGACTTGATCGCAATGTCGCCAAGCATCCCTTCAGCAAAGGACATAGCTGTTTCGGGGGCGTTCGTGATTATCGTCCTGGGGGTAGCAAAGCCGATCCTAGACGCGGTGCGCAACTGGAGCATCTTCCGGTGAGCTATTCGCGTAGAGAATGGGTCGTTGATCCAGGGTACGTGATTCAAAAGACTGTAAATCCCCAGCAGAGTTTCGCCGAATTCGGCCTCTATATAGTCCATCGTCCCGGCTCCTAAGCTGCGAAGTGGGAGACTTCAACGGGTTCCGGCTTTCGGTACCAAACCGCCCTGACATCCTCAATCCTTATTGTCCGACCGCTATCCCGGATAAATAGGGTTCCACTTCCAGTCGTCGGGAATACAGTGAGATCCATGTTGGCAAAATCCTCTGTGTTCAACCTTGTCCAAGGAATCCCCGATTCGTCAAAGTAGCGAGAGCACGGCACCGATGTGCCCGTCTTGTTTGCTCGTGATAATTAGGATCATCGCGGTATCCTCTTCATGCGTGTTCTTGGTTGCTAGGTTCAACCTCGATGGCGGGCTCCGCTCGGCCGGAACCGAGCGGAGCCGTCTCGGCTAGTCGTCCTTTTTTGTGTCCGACTTGGACTTGAAGAACGAGGGCACGGACTCGTCCTCGCGCGTATGTGGAGTAGCCCCGGGCTTGATGCAAAAGCCGAGAGTTGAGTTA
The DNA here is from genome assembly GCA_963725975.1 of uncultured Acidobacteriaceae bacterium. Taxonomy (GTDB): domain Bacteria; phylum Acidobacteriota; class Terriglobia; order Terriglobales; family Acidobacteriaceae; genus Telmatobacter. The sequence goes on from CAVSBA010000011.1 coordinate 2,649, forward strand.
CTGGGTTGTAATTGAAGGAGGTCTCAATGTCTGGACCGTCCACGACGACGCGGTAAGGGAGTGCGGCGATCCTAAAGGGCATCACCGCATTGGAAAGGAGCGTGAGTTTGGTTACTTGCATGGTCGTATCAGCCTTTCTTCACGCCCCAATTGTGTTGATGAGGAGCGTGAGTGTGATGTACTAATGCCTAAGCATCCCATGACCGCAGGCTGATGAAAAGAGACAACTTAAGCAATCTTAGAAAGGTTTAGGAAAGTATAGGTCGAGCGATGAGCAGAGGGCCGCATCAGACGATCGAAATGCCACCTAATTGGTGGGCAGTACTTGAAGACGAATGCAGGGCTATGGGAATTGAGACTGTGGGGCAACTCTGCGAAAGGAAACCCGGAATTCTGAGCGCAAGAACGATCAGAAACGCGCAGAGAAATGGATGGATGACCGAAGGGTCGTTTCAGAAACTCGCCAATCTGCTTGACTACCCCACCAGCCACGATCTTAAGGATGCGTGGAATAAGGCCGCGAATCAGAAGGCTGGAAGCTCAAGGGAAGGCATGCCGAACGGCTGGAGCATCCGCCCGAAAACCCGAAAAACCGGTCCTTGACCACGCAGGGAAGGGGATTGCCCCAATGGGCTGACCACATGGAGATTGACCTCGGAACATGCAGTTGGAATCGTTTTCTTGCAGAATCGAAAAACGGCTCCCCGTATTTCCGTTTCGGGTTCGAGCTCGATGTCTGAGGATGGACGCATCTTTGGTGATGATTCCATCCGGTCCAATGATGCGAACCTCATTGTTCACATAGGGCGCAACAATTGGGATCGAGCAATCCAACAATCACATCTCGTGACATATTTCTGATTGGTCTAGAACGGAATGAAACGCGGCAAGGACGCAAAGCTTTTACCGCCCAGATCTTCTCCTCACTGCATCTGTTTGTCTTGCCATCGATAGCGGTAATATCGCACTATTCTCGGTGAATGGCCAGAGTTGTCTAAGAGTTGTTATACCGCCCGAGATCCGCAGGAGAGTGGTAATGATCGCTTGGGGCGACAGCGAAGAATTCGATGTCAGTGTTAGTGACATTCGTGTGCAAACTCTTCCCGTCTTATGACTATAGTACACGTCAGTTCGCTGCCCCCAACCCGATGCGGTGTCGCTGAATACACAGCATCTCTGTCAAACGCCATTGAGGCCATTAAGCCGAAAGCGTCGTCCTTTTTTGTCCGCCTCGACTACGAAGCCTCTGAACCGCGATTTTCGCGAGATTGCATTTCTATCGATCCATCGAAAGAACGTGCAATCGAAAAAGCTGCGAAAGCTGTCAATCAGCTCGCACCGCGACCATCTTACTCCAGCATCAGTTCAAGCTCTACGGAGGAAACGACGGAGACAATGTCCTTCGGTTCCTTGAACGTGTTAATGCTCCAGTTGTTTCGACGTTGCACACAGTGTCGCCTTCATTGTCGCCAATCGGCAAAGCATTCTCAATGAAATTCTGAGACGAAGCGCTAGGGCAGTGATTTTCTCGGAGACAGCACGCAGCGTCCTAACAGAAAACTTCGGCTTCCGCGCGGAGAATGTCCTGTTAATTCCGCACGGCGTGCCGGATATTCCGTTCATTCCCCCCGGCAAACTTGAATTGCCCGGCGTTCCACGGCGAGCCGTGTCTTTCATAACCTGTGGTCTTCTTCGCCCCGCTAAGGGAATTGAAAAAGCGATTGCAGCATTTGCCAGTTTGAGAAAGGAGTGGCCGGATTTTGCGTACATAATTTGCGGGGCTGACCACCCTCGGAATCCGGACGCGAAGGAGTACCGGAGGCAATTGCTATGCAGCGTGGCAACCCAAGATCTGGAGGACCACGTATTTTTTGTGGACCGCTTCCTGGAATTGCCAGAATTGATTCTCAAAATTCAAGCATGCAATGCGGGGGTGTTCGCGTATACGTCTCCCGAACAGAGTTCGAGCGGGGTCCTTACTCTCATGTTGTCCTGTGGAAGGCCAGTCATCTCGACCGATTTTCAATATGCGCGAGCGATTGTGAACCCATCCAATGGGATCCTAGTCCCGGCTGGCGATTTAGACATGTTTGCGTTAGCACTCAAGTCATTTGCGTCGCACCCAAGCCTACAGCTACAAATGGCAAAGGATAGCTATACTTCCACTCGTCGCTGGGTATGGCGTGAGGTCGCAGCAAGGCATCTTGAACTCCTGAACGAGGTCAGCAAGTTGTCTTGATTTCAGGCAATACCGCTTCTACCGTAAACCAACACGAGGAATTGTTCGTGCCTTGCCAATCCATGATTGCCCTAGTTTCTCGCGGGGGAATGCGGGGCTACCAGTTTTGCTTACGAAATGGATGAAGCGGTGCCGCATAGATGTGGCAATATGAGGCTCAAATTCGTGTCTCGAAGCTCGAAAAGCTGGACCTTAATGGCTGACTGGCCTTCCCGCACACTAGGCCCTCCAATGTCGCAACTCTTCTTAAGCGTAACCTTTGCGTTTCATCCTGGCATTAGTCTCGTTAAGTCGGCAAGGGTTCGCGGATTTTCGTAGGCAGGCCAACTTTCGCGAACAGTATGGCCGCGCTACGCAAGAAGTTCCAGTTGAACGGGACGAACCTGGTCCTTGAGGGGAGGCTTCTTGCCGGACATGCTCCCTCGCATCTCTTGCGCGAATCGAATCACAAGCGGTAGGGCAAGATGGTCCGCATCGTTGTGGTGAACGAAGGCGGTGTCGGCAGTCCAGTGAATGCCGGCGATTGGCCTGGTCGTGAGAGCTGAGTCGATGGGTGTCCTCTGGTCGATGAGCGCCACTCCATACCCGGCGCGAACCATCCATTGAATATCGGCCGGAGTAGTAGCTGAACAGGAAATCTCCGGGACGATTCCAACTTGCGTCAGCATTTCCATCAGTCGATTGTGCGCGGATGGATGCACAGCCGGGTCGCGGAATATTGTCAATCGTTCAGCCAGATCGGAAAGCGAGACCTGGGCATTGCGTGCCAGAGGGTCTTCCTTTTGCATACACACTACCAATGGGTCGCGCGCGACTTGCTGCATTACCCAGTCTTGGCCGTCAATAGGCATCGGAAACAGCGCTCCATCGAGTGTTCCTTCTTCAAGCCGGTGAAGCAAATGCAAGGGGTCGCCGCCCGACAGATGAATCAGGCAATCCGGGAGCAGCCTGGCATAGGCATCGCGAAAGAGCTGAAGCAGGTCTGGATTGATGAAGGAGGAAAAGCCGAGTCGGAAGGGGGGCACCTCTCCCCGGTGAACCGCACGCGCCATCGCAATGATCTTGGTTCGTTTGTGGAGTGCTTCCTGGGCGTACGCGACGATCATCTGCCCTGGTGGCGTGATGCGCACGCCCTGACGGGTTCGGATGAAGATCGGAAATCCGAGTTCGTCCTCGAAATCCTTCACCTGTTTGCTGAGGGACGGCTGGGCAAGAAAGAGTCGTTCCGCGGCTCGTGTAATGGTGGCCGCCTCCGCCACTGCGACGATGTACTTCAAATGCCTGAACTCCACGAGATCTGACATGGCATTGAACTCCTCTGCTTGAAGGTTGCGTTCCAAGGCCAGAAGTGAATCAACCATACGGAAGTCGATCTCAATGCCAGCTTCCACAGAAAGTACCATCCGAGTCAATAAGGCACTTTTTTGTTCCCTTGGTTCGGCAGCCTGTCCGTTTCTTCCATAGACAAAAAGTATGGCGGCATAGACAGGAAGTATTGGACGGCATGCCCAATTCGCTGGAGGCTGAAAAGAGGTGGGCATCGCGAACGCAGGATGCTCCTGTTTCAGAGACCGCAGCAAAATTAAATTCCCGACGATCAATGAATGAGGTGAGCAATGTCGACTGCAACAGCCAAAGTCAGAGACTTGTCCGAGACGCCAGCCACGAACATGGTTTCCGCCAAATTCCCGCCGGTATCAGAGAACGGCCGCACACTGATTCATGAAATTGAGCTGGCGCCTGTCCAAGAGCCTCCACTACGACAAGTGTTTGAGATTGGGGCTCGTCGTATCGATGCCGGTTCCCAACTGGAAGACAGAAACTCCGAGCAACCGAACCATGATGGCGAGCGTTTGTTGAACGCTCGGCAGGTGGCCGACAAATTGGGAGTGTCGGAGCGTTTTATTCGGGATCACACGACACGCCGATCTCCGAAAATCCCCGCCGTGAAACTAGGAAAGCTCATCCGGTACCGTTGCGCGGATGTCGATATTTTTATGGCTGAGCTTGGCACCGCTATCCACTTCCAATCGCTCCCGATTTGGTGTATGAAGGAATTGTTCTCCACGACCAGGACCGGAAGCAGAAATCGGAGAACTATCATGGCAATGAAATACCAGAAAGGCACCGTCTACCCGAGCGGGAAGAAGGTGAAGATGTGGTATGGCAAGTACCTGATCTACGGACAGGACAAGGAAGGAAAGGAGGTCCGGAAACACCGCAACGTCTCGATCTGCCCGAAAGCCGGGAATCCGAAGTGGAAGGCAGAGCAGTTGTTGCGCGAGATGATCCTGAAGGAATGCGGGATACTCACTGAAATACCCAGTATTCAGCAGGACGAAACAGTGACGTTTCGATGGTTTGTGAAGGAACGTTACATTCCAATGCGGCAGGGCAAATGGAGCCCGGCCTACAAGCAAACCAATACCGATCAGATTGAACGCTATCTGATCTCAAAATTCGGCGATTTTCCGTTGCGCAAGCTCGATTCCTTTCAGATTCAGATCTGGCTGAATGGCCTGGCTGAAGAGTATTCCGAGTCGGTTGTTCGCTCATGCTATTCGAACATCCGAGCGATCACCGCAATGGCCCGCAAACAGAAGTTCCTTAAGGAAGACCCTGGAGAAGACGTGACGATGCCACAGACCAAGCCGGTTGAAAAACCAGTGATGACGCAGGACCAGATTCTGGGCCTCGTCAACGGCATTGAGGACATGCACGATCTCTGTCTCCTTCAGGTCGGCATCTTCTGTGGCCCTCGCGCGAGTGAGGTCATGGGCCTGCAATGGAAGTCCTGGACGGGCGAAGCACTTCAGCCGTACGGGACGGCCTACGAAGGGCAGTTCTACAGCGGCCGACTGAAGACCAAGCAAAGCAAGGCGCCGATTCCGGTTCCCGAGCAAGTGCGGCCGGTCATCGAAGCCTGGCGGAGGCTTTCGAAGGACTCGTCGCCGGAGGCCCTGATGTTCCCCACGTTCGGACGTGGAGAACGGAAGGGACAGGCGGTGCCACGATGGGGAAAGAACTTCCTCAAATGGCGCGTTCGTCCGGTTGCCCAAAAGTTGGGCATCCCGGATCGGCTGGTCACCTTTCAGGTGATGCGCCGGACGCTGGGAACGGACATGCAGCAGCATGGAACCCTGAAAGACACACAGGGCATGTTGCGGCACGCGAGCATCAAGACGACGGGCGACGTTTACGTTCAGACGATCGAACAGAGCGTCCTCGCCGCCGTGAACTCGCGCACGTCAGCGGTGCTCGGCGACTGGAGGATGCCGGAGGAAAGTTTGGGCCTGAAGGGGAGAAATCTGAAAGGTCTGAATGGAATTCGGCGAAGTTCGGCGAAGTCGATTAGTGAGGTGGCTGTAAGTGCTTGATTTATTGGCTCCTCAGGTAGGACTCGAACCTACAACCCTTCGGTTAACAGCCGAATGCTCTGCCATTGAGCTACTGAGGAGTGAGTGGCGCGCTGCGCACACTGCGCCCTTCGGAGCCTTGCGCGATCAGCGTGGCGCTGATTTGTCCCTTATTAAGGTAGCAGAGCCCGCCGGAGGCGTCAAAAAAGCGGCGCCAGCCCAACAAGAACGCTAAGCTGAAGGAGATGCGCACTTGCTACATCGGGCTGGGAGCCAATTTGCCTGGCCCCGCCGGACCACCGGAAGCAACCCTCGCCGCCGCCGTCCAAGAACTCCATTCTCTGGGCCGCGTCACCTCCCGTTCTTCGCTCTACTCCACCACGCCGGTGGGCTTTGCCGAGCAACCGCGCTTCTTCAACGCTGCCGTCGCGCTCGAGACCGAATTGCCCCCTCGCCGGCTCCTTGAAGCACTGCTTGAGATCGAGCGCAGGTTCGGCCGTGACCGCGCCGTCGCCGTTGCGAACGGGCCGCGGACGCTTGACCTGGATATCCTTCTGATTGACGGCGTTGCCGTGAGCGAGCCGGGGCTTGAGATTCCCCATCCTCGGCTGGCCGAGCGTGGCTTCGCCCTCATCCCACTTAACGAGATAGCTCCGGGGGCGAGTGACGTACGCACCGGCACCACCGTGACACAATGGCTTAAGCGGCTTTTCCCTAACCCCACGGATGCACTTCAAAGTGTGGCTCCCATCCAAAGCGATTTGTGGCGCCCTTGTGCTGTCAGTTCTCATTCTGACCGGTACGACTGACGCGCAGCTTCCCGGCAGCGCCAACATTGCGCTCACCGTGGAAGATTCGGGCGGGGCACTTCTCGCCGGCGCACAGGTGGCCGACGCTGCGGGTGTCCTGCTGGCGCGCAGCAATGCCCAGGGACAGGCAAACTTCACCTGCCGAATTCCCTGCACAGTGCGCGTTTCCGCGCCTGGATTCGCTCCGCAATCCATTTCGCTGACGGCCTCAGCGACGGTCCGGCTGCAACCCTCATCTGCCGCGCAGGAGATCACGGTCACGGCTTATCGCGCTCCGCTCGGTGAGTTGCAGAGCCCGATCACCACACGTTTGCTAACACAACAAGCGCTGCACACCACTGCCGCGATCACTCTGGACGGCAAGCTGGCCCAGATTCCCGGTGTCCAGCTTTACCGCCGCTCCAGTTCGCTCGTGGCCAATCCCACCTCGCAAGGCATCAGCATGCATGGTCTCGGTTCCACCTCCGCCAGCCGCACCCTGGTTGTGGAAGACGACATGCCGCTTAACGATCCGGTGGGTGGATGGATTCACTGGCAAGAGATTCCAGAACTCGCCATCCGCAACGTGCAATTGGTGCGTGAAGGCGCCAGCGATCTCTATGGTTCAAGCGCCATCGGTGGCGTCATCAATATCGTTCCGGTGCGCCCCACCTCGAATCAGTTTGAATTCAGCTCCAGTTATGGCGGCAACGCCACCTTCGATGAAAACGTGTTGGCACAGACCAAGCATGGCCCCTGGGGTGCACTCTTCGCCAGCAGCGTCCTCGGCACCAACGGCTACATCCAGGAAGCCCCCGACCAGCGCGGTCCTGTCGATCAACCAAGCAATGTTCATAGCCAGAGCGCGCTGCTCGATTTGGAGCACCAGGGTGGTCCTCTGCGGCTCTTTCTGCGCAGTTCGGCTTATAACGACTCGCGGCACAACGGGACGCCTTACCAGTACAACACCACTCGCATGCTTCGCTACGCCACAGGCGGAGACTGGCAAACGTGGCGCAACTCTTCGCTCAATGTGCGTCTGTATGGCTCAGACGAAGAGTACCGTCAGACCTTTTCAAGTATTTCGAACGCGCCCACATCCAGCGCTCCAACTTGTTCCTACCGCTGTGGCGAGATTCCGGTAAAGTTTTCCTTCATTCCTGACAACGAGCTGGGAGGAGCGGCGCAGTGGAACGAGCCGCTTGGCGCCGGGCTGCTGCTGGTGGCTGGGACTGATGTGTACGATGCCCGGATGTGGGACCTCGAAGACAGCTTTAAGGGCAGCGGAACGATTACCAACCAATACGACCGGCAGCGCGACACCGGCATTTACGCCGAGCTGATGTGGGTTCACAAGGCGTGGACCGCCACCGCGTCCAGCCGCGAAGACTGGTTCCGCAATTTCAACAACCAACTCTTGGATTTCACCGGCTCTGGATGGATGTTGGCCTCCTCGCAACCGCCGCAACTCAGCCAACGGCTTTTCGATCCGCGCCTGGGAATCTCACGCAAGCTGAATGCCCACTGGGCGCTCAATGCCTCGGGCTTCCGCGCATTCCGCGAACCCAATCCCGACGAGCTGTACCATGCGTTCCAAATCGGAAGCCAACTGACCCTGGCCAATAACGATCTGCTCAGCGAACGCGCTACCGGCTGGGACGCCGGCGTGGCCAGCCAGCATCATTGGGGCACCATCCGCGGCAGTTATTTTCTCACCCAGGTAAACCGGCCGATCACGGCAGTTGCCATCGGTACCAATACCTATAAACGCGAAAATCTCGGGCAGATCGAGAGCCGCGGAGTCGAATTGGATATCGAACTCCAGCCGCTATCCTGGCTCTCGGCCGACGGCGGCTATCAATACGCTCATGCCGTGGTCTCAGGCGGCTCACAGGATCTCGGCGACTGGATTCCCGAGGCGCCCCGCAACATGGCCAACCTAAATCTCCGCGCCTTCAAGCCGAAACTGGGAACGCTCAGTCTGCAGGGCCGCATGAGCGGCAAAATGTATGACGATGCCGCCAATGGTTTTCTGCTCCACAGCTATTTCCGGCTCGATGCCTATGGCTCGCACCAGTTCGGCAGCCGTTTCGAAATTTTTGCCGCCGGCGAAAACCTGACCAATCGCGCCATTGAAGTTTCCAAGACCCCGACCACCACCCTGGCCACGCCTATTGTGGGCCGCGTAGGAGTCCTCATTCACCTGGGCGCGGTCTCACGGTAGCGGGCTGCACAAGCGCGACACCGTCCTCTCCTCAACCCAGCTCATGAATCCCGCCCCGATAGAATCAAGAAGTGAGTCTCTGGTTCGATCTAATTGCCGAAACGGCCGCCGGTGGCCGGCGCGGGCGCATCCACCTGCCCCACCAGACCGTCGAATCGCCTGTCTTCATGCCCGTAGGTACGCAGGGCACCGTCAAAGCCGTGCCGCAGGACGTGCTTGAATCGCTCGATGCAGAGATCATTCTCGGCAACACCTATCACCTCTATCTGCGCCCCGGCCACGAAGCTATCCGGCGCATGGGCGGCCTGCACCGATTCATGAGCTGGCCGCGGGCCCTGCTCACTGACTCCGGCGGGTTTCAGGTTTTCAGCCTGAGCGAGCTGCGTAAGGTCAGCGACACCGGCGTCACATTCCGCTCGCACCTCGACGGGAGTTTGCACACTTTTACTCCCGAGCATTCCATCGACGTTCAAATCGCGCTGGGCGCCGACATTTGCATGGCCTTCGACGAGTGCACCGAGTACCCGGCCACGCGCGAGCGCGCTGAAGAGAGCCTGCGCCTGACCATGGCCTGGGCCCGCCGCTCGCTCGACCATTTCCGCGCCCACCGCGACGAGGTCCCATGGCACGCTGCGTTCGATGGCCGCACGCAAAGTTTGTTCGGCATTGTGCAGGGCGGCATGTACCCTGACCTGCGCCGCCAGTGCGCCGAGCGGCTGGTGGAGATGGACTTCGACGGCTACGCGATCGGCGGCCTGAGCGTGGGAGAACCGCGCGACCTCACGCTGGAGATGATCTCCGAAGTGCTGCCCCTGCTGCCCCGCGACAAGCCGCGCTACGTGATGGGCGTCGGCTACCCCGATGAGATTGAGCAGTACGCGCGCCTGGGCGTGGACATGATGGACTGCGTGCTGCCCACGCGCGCCGCGCGGCACGGCTTGCTCTTCACCAGCGAGGGCCGCGTAAACATCAAGAACAAGCGCTACGCAGAAGATCAATCGCCGCCCGATCCGGCCTGCGACTGCATGGTGTGCCGCCGCTATTCGCGCGCCTATTTGCGCCACCTCATGCAATCGGGCGAAGCCCTTTCCGGCACGCTGAACAGCATCCACAACCTTGCGTATTATCTGGGCATCATGCGCCGGGTGCGCGCCCATCTCGCGCTTGCCGAATCATCGGGCGCTACTGTTTAATCACCGTCCCATCGGGCAGACGGATCTCGCCCCAGCCGCCGTTCAACGGGCTGGGTAGAAACGGCGCCTTGGCCGCTTCTTTTTCGTCGATCTCAATTCCCCACCCCGGCTTCTCGCTCACCCACAGATAGCCGTCCTTCATCTCCGGGCAGCCTTGGAAAATGGCCTGCGTCTGCTCATTAAAGGGTGAGTATTCCTGAATGCCGAAGTTGTAGCTCACCAGATCGAGCGTAACGTTGGCCATGTGCCCCACCGGGGAAACATCGCCCGGCCCGTGCCATGCCGTCTTCACACCAAAGGGCTCGGCCAAAATCGCGATCTTGCGCGCCGGAGAAAAACCTCCTGTCTCCGACAGGTGCACACGGATGTAGTCAATCAGTTGCCCGGTGATCAGCGGCTGCCACTCGTGCGGACTGTTGAACAGCTCGCCCATGGCAATCGGCGTCGCGCAGTTCTGACGAATCTGCTGGAAATACCCCAGGTCCTCGGGTGAAAGCGGATCTTCGAGAAAGAACATCCGGTACTGTTCCGCCTCTTTGCAGAATTCGACTGCCTGGTTGGGCGTGAGCCGCTCGTGCATGTCGTGGAGAAGTTCAACCTCATCGCCCAGCTCGCGCCGGCAAATCTCCAGTAGCTTCAGGTTGCGGCGCATGGCCGCACCACGATCGAACACCGGCCCCGGATCGAGCGGCTTCACCGTTGCGGTGCCGGAGTGCGATGAACCATACCCGGCCAAGCCCGGCAGTCCTACCTGCACGCGCACATTGCGAAATCCCTGCGCCATGTATTTGCGCGCGTCCGCCACCACGTCTTCAAAGTCGTCGCCGCTGGCGTGCGCGTAACAATCCACGGCCTCGCGGCATTTGCCGCCCGCAAGCTGGTAAACAGGCATGCCTGCCTGCCGCCCCTTAATATCCCACAACGCCTGATCGATGCCGCTGATGGCGTTGTTCAGCACCGGCCCGTTGCGCCAATAAGAGCTGTCGTAGCACGATTGCCAGATGTCCTCGATGCGGTCGGTGGTCTTGCCCAGCAGAAACGGCTTGAGATACTTCTCGACGGCTGGCTTCACCAAATCGGCGCGCTGCGTGAAGGTGGCGCAGCCATACCCATAAAGCCCGTCTTGATCGGTCGTAATCTTCACCACCGTCAGGCGCACTCCCTGCGGCTGGCATTCAATCACGCCAATGTCCTTGATGCGCGGCTGCGGCATGGCCCGCGTAGCCTGCTCTGCCTTCTCTTCCGCTCCCGCGAATCGCGGCGCCAGAGCCGCCGCGCCCAACCCCGCCACCGACTTCAAAAATCCACGCCTTGCAATTGGCATCTCGCCGTCTCCTCCACAATTTCCATATGCGAAACGCCATCCAGAATACCCCTGCGCGCCCAGCGCGGTCGATCTGGCTGTGCGAGGCAATCGCGTATTCCTGCTCTGCTTAAAGAAAAACGGCATCCGCTCGCGCGAATGCCGTCATCTAATGCGAGGAGTTTCGCTCAGGCGCGGGTCAGTTGCGTAAGCGTCGGGTATTTGAATTGAGCCTTCGCGATCGACGTGCCCACAACTTCGATGCGCTTCAAATCGCGCGAGCCCACACCCCTTTGCTCCGCCAGACTGAGCGTGCTGTCGCAGGTTTCAAAGGGAGGCGTGCCGCGCTCCGCCATGGGATCGAACCCCATCACCGCTGTCGCTACAGCATCGGTCGACACACAGTTGAGCCCGGCAATCAACACCCCCGGATGAACCGCATGGTGAATGGACTTCGGCCCCTGGTTGGGCAGCTCGCCGCCCGTCATCGAATAGACGCCGTCGATGATCGCCAGGTGAACCGGCCGCGCCGCGACCAGTTCGGCCACAATGTGTGGCACGCGGTAGCCGGGATCGTGCGAACTCATGTCCAGCGCCGGCGGCGCGCTCGTGGGCGGCCTGCGCGAGCCGCTGTGCAGAGGCCCGCGATAGCCAATCGGCGCCAGCGAGGGTTCGTCCTGGGGAGCGTCCTGGCCGTAAATCGTGGCCGGCGTGTTGCCAAAACAATTCTTCATGGAGAGCGTTACGCCGGCGGTGCGGTGCTCCTTCAGTTTGGCGAGCGAAACAAAAACATCGCAGTCGCCATAGGAGTGGTTCAGGTCGTAGCCCGCAAACATGGTTCCACCACCCGGAACCATAAAGCGCGCATAGCTTTTGCCACTGCCGAGGTAATTCGTGTTCTCAAACTCCACACGCCGCGCCGCGCTCACAAACTCCTGCGGCTTCCAACCCGCCGACGCCATAAACTGCTGGAGCGACGGCATGCTGGCTCCCGGCACGCTCTCCAGCAGCCGCACCCGCGTAGCCCCGGCTTTGCCCAGCAGCGCTACGGTTGCGCCAATCACCTGCGGATGCACCCACTGCGTTAGCTCCACCGGCATCCCATTGAACCGCGTGTCCGGGGTGCCCGTCATGTTCAGCTTGATGGCCACCGTCTTGCCGCCCACCAGCCTGTCGAGGCCGCCCAACTGGTCAAACATGGCAGCCAATGCGATTTCTACCCGGCGGTCGTACTCGGTACACAGGCCGATGGCAACCCGGCCTGCCGGCGCGCGCTCCGCAGCCAGCAGGTTGGGGCGCACAAAATAGGCGCCCGCAGCCATCCCGGCCGCGCTTAAGAACTCTCTGCGAGAACAGTTCCTCATCGGGTAACCCTCCAAGCTGGCCTCATTGTACCCGGTTTTCAGTGCAACTTGGCCGTAACATTTTACGGCACAGAATTCGCGGCCCGGGTCCATTCAGTTTGAAAGGTATAGGCTTCACAGGCTGCGGAAAAACTCTTCGGACCATCAATTTTGAAAGGGCACGACTTCAGTCGTGCCAATCGAAGCCAGCGACATCGATCGGCTTTAGCCGCTGAGGGATGCTCTTGTAACCGTTCACCCACACCCAACGGGTTTTTCCGCAGCCTGCTCAGCCCGTGCATAAGAAGACACCCAAAATAAGTGGAGCTTTAGCCCTGAGGCAAGGTGACCCGAACTGACTCCTTCCCGGCCGAACTCCCGCCCGGGATTTTCACAGGCGACCAGGATGCGCCAAAAGCGCGATACTAATTGCATGTCTACCAGTACCTACCAGGGACTCGACGTTCTTTATTCCCGCGATCAAATTGCCGAGCGGGTCGCCGAAATGGGTGCGCAAATCACCCGCGATCTCAACGGCGAAAAGCTGGTTATGGTAGGCGTGCTCAAGGGCGCGGCTTTTTTTCTGGTCGACCTGTCTCGCGCCATCCAGGCCGATGCCACCTTCGATTTCGTCGCCGTGTCCAGCTACGGCCAGGGCCAGCGCTCCTCCGGGGTGGTCAAGGTCATTAAGGACCTCGATCAGCCCATCGAAGGCAAAAACGTCCTGATCGTGGAAGATATTCTCGACACCGGGCTCACCCTCTCCTACCTGCGCAAGGTCTTTCTGCAACAGCGGCCGAAATCGCTGCGCATCGCCACGCTGCTCGACAAGCCCTCGCGCCGTGTAGAAAAGATTGACGCCGATTACGTAGGCTTTTCTATTCCCAACCTGTTTGTAATCGGCTACGGCATGGATTACGCGGAGCGCTATCGCAACCTGCCTGACATCTGTCTTATGTCTCCCGCCAGCGCGGAATAAGCAAAATCCCAGGGTTCTCGTGGCTCCGGTTCCGCCAAATGGCGTCTATCTACTTGGGCCGTTCGGCAGAAGTTGCCAGCCGGTTCTATACTTAACAGCCGCAGCGCCGGAGAATGACAAGGAGTCAGCAACTTTCGTGAAAAGCCCATCCCCGATCGAGACAGCGGATCTTGAATTTGATCATGGAACCTTCGATTCGGCCGGCTTTACGGCCAGCGCGCTTGCCGACTGGGAATCGCTCGCCTCGATCCTCGATCACACCCTGCTCAAGCCTGAGGCTTCACTCCAGCAGATCGAGAAACTCTGCGCCGATGCCGCGCTCTACCGCTTCGCATCGGCGGTGGTCAACCCCCTCTGGGCTGCCACGGCCGTGAGCCTTCTGACGGGAACCGGTGTTCCCGTGGGCGTGGTGCTGGGTTTCCCGCTCGGAGCTTCGCTGGTTTCCACCCTGCGCCAGGAAGCGACCGCGCTCATGCGGCTGGGCGCGCGCGAGCTGCACCTGGTCATTCCGGTGGGACAGCTCAAGAGCGGCAACCACCACGCCGTACACACGACCCTCCATACCACCATCAACCTGGTCCATCATCACGGCGCCATCGCCAAAGTCATCCTGGAAACCGGATTGCTGAGCACGGAGGAAAAGCTGCGCGCCTCCGAAGTGGCCATTCAGGCCGGCGCCGATTTTCTTCAGACCTCGACCGGATTTTCTGCCGGAGGCGCCACCGTGGCCGACGTCGCCCTCATGCGCGGCGTTGCCGGCAGTCGCTGTGGAATCAAAGCTTTAGGCGGCGTTCAGACCCTGGCCAACGTGCGCTCCATGCTGGAAGCCGGCGCCAACCGCATCGGCGCCTCGTCTTCGGTGGCCATCGTACGCGAGCTGGGTGCAGAATAACGTTGGCCTTCCGATCCTGATAATCAGTTTGATTTGAATGGTTTATGGGCATTGGCGGGTGCAGGTCCAGGCCCAGGCTGCCGGCTCTTGAGGAACCCCGTTCCCCCATTTCCCGTAAACTGGAAGTGACCATTGTGACTTCCCTGTTTTCATCGCTTATGGATTCTCTTCCTCCATCTTCGGCGGCCCATCCCGACCTTGAGGGTGATTACCGCCCTGCGTCCGGCGCTGCCCCGTTGGACGCTGCCAACATGCGCATCGAGCCCGCCGATCTGGCCTACCTCATGCGCCTCACCGACACCCTCAACAACACCCTCGACCTGCAAACCCTGCTCAGCCGCACGGCGGAGCTGGTGCGCACCCTCATTCCCTATAAAATCTTCGCCATCCTCCTGCTCAACGATCGCACCAGCGAGTTGCGGATGCGCTTCCAGATCGGGCACACGCCGCAGGTCACGCGCACGCGCATCCCGCTCGGCAAAGGCATTGTCGGCCAGGTCGCGCTCACCCGCCAGCCCCTGCTCATCAACGACGTCAGCGGCGAAGAAAACTACCTTCCCGCCAGTTCCGAGGTGCGCTCTGAGCTGGCCGTCCCGCTGATCGCCAAAAACCGCCTCATCGGCGTCATGGATCTGGAAAGCGAGCAGGCTGGATTTTTCTGCCCCGAGCACCTGCACGTGCTCACCTTGACCGCTTCGCGCATCGCCCAGGCCATCGAAAACGCCCGGCTCTACACGCGCGTCTCGCGCCAGGCACAGCAGCTTGAAGTGCTCAACGAGATTGCCACCGAGCTGGCCTCCATCCTCGAACTCAATCCCCTGCTCGAGCGCGTCGGCCAGCTTCTGCGCCGCCTTATCGACTACCAGATGTTCTCCATCATGCTGCTCGATGAAAAAGGCGAGGAGCTGATCACCCGCTACGCCTGGCGCTTCGGCTATGCCCATGCGCCCATGCGCCGCATTCCCGTCCAAAGCGGGCTGGTCGGCGCGGCCGTGCGCGAGTGGCGCACCATCAACGTGCCTGACGTTGAAAAGGATCCGCGCTACCTGCCCATGAACCAGGAGACCCGCTCCGAGCTGATTGTGCCGCTGTTTTACAAGGGCAAAGTCATCGGCGTGCTCGACCTCGAGCACACCCGCACCGGCTTCTTCAATGACGAGCACGCGCGCATGTTGACCACCCTGGCCGCGCAGATCGCCATCGCCATTGAGAACGCGCGTCTTTACCAGGCGGTGCGCGCGCAGGAGCGCCAGCTTGAAAAAGACATGGCCATGGCCCGCGAAGTGCAGCTGCGCCTGCTGCCCGCTGGTCCGCCTGAGCACCCTAACGCTGAGTTCGCGGTGCGTTTCCTCCCCGCGCGATCCATCGGCGGCGACCTTTACGATTTTGTGGACTACGGCCCCCACCGCACCGCCATCATGCTCGGCGATGTAAGCGGCAAAGCCGCGCCAGCCGCGCTGTTTGCCGCGCTGGTCAGCGGCATCATGCGCTCCGCCGCGCAACAGCAGCAACCCGAGCCCGCGCAGATGCTCACGCTGCTCAACGATGCCCTGCAGGAACGCAAGCTCGATTCGCAATATGTCGTTATGCTCTTCGCCGTCTGGAACGACGAAAATCGCACCCTGCAGGTGGCCAACTCCGGCGCTGTGCAGCCCATCTTCTGCAGCACCGGCGAGTCCACCGCCGTCCGCGCCGAGGGCTTTCCCCTGGGCATGTTCCCCAATGTGACCTACGAGGAGTTCAACGTGGCCACCCAACCCGGCGACGCCATCGTCTTTGTCTCGGATGGAATTCTGGACGCCGAGAACACAGAGGAAGAGATGTACGGCGAGGAGCGGCTTTCGGCCCTGCTCTGCGCCCATCGCGGCCAGCCGGCGCAGGAGATCGCCGACGCCATCCTGGCCGACGTAACCCGCTTCCAGAACGGCAAAGACCGCTTCGACGACGAGACCATCATCGTGTTGCGCGTGCGCTGACAAAAAGCCGAACCCTGCTCATCCGGTGAGTTGAACCCGCGCGGTAAGCTGAAGCATCGCGCGGCCCGGGCCCTCAGGCGAGAACACGCTACCGTCGAGCACCGACCCAAGAACCCCCTGCCTTAGTGCTGAGCCAAATTCAGGCTGGATATCGCTCTCTGGCTCGGCAGCGGCACGCCAGGAGTCCCGTAGGGACTATGGAAAATAGCCCAGGGTGCAGTCTGCCGCAAGGCAGACGGAAACCCTGGGGAAGGCCGCCCCGACTCCTCCAAGCCCCGTAGGGGCGACGGAAATCCCGCACGATTGAGCCTCTCGCCTGAAGGCCCTCGCAGAAAGACCGCGCTTGCGCAAACCGGGGAGAAGGCGGATGATGCGATGGCTTCCCGAAAATTCAACTCGCCGTCGCGTACGGCAGAAAAGGCTGAAATGCGCAAGAGTCTTCTCGCGTTCTGTTGCCTGGTTACCTGTCCATCCTTGATTGCGCAGCAAGTGGCAGCGCCATCTACCGTCCCGCCATCGCCCTCGGCAACGGAGCTTGCGGTCCAACCGCCAGCGGGACCACCGCCGCCACACACGCTGCTCGATGGCACGCCGGTAACGCTGCGCATCAGCCAGACGATCTCCTCCGCAGACGCAAAGGTCGGCCAGGAGGTCCCATTTGAGGTTATGGAAGATCTGCAGGTGGACGGTGTCACTGTGCTTCCCAAGGGGTCAACCGCGATTGGCACCGTGACCGAGGCCGAACCCAAAAGGCGCATGGGACGAGGCGGAAAGCTCAACATCAACATCAACTACGCCCGGCTAGTCGACCAGGAAAAAGTGGCGCTTCGTGCTGCCAAGGACACCAATGGCGGCGGCCACGTGGGCGCAATGACCGGGGCGATCGTCGCAACTTCGATCGTGTTCTTTCCTGCGGCACCGCTCTTTCTCCTCATGCACGGCAAAGACATCTCCATCCCGCAAGGCACCGAGATCACCTCTTTCGTCGACGGTGACATGCACCTCAACATGGTGAAATTCAGCGTTGCACCCACCACCGGCGCTGCGCCGGCCGCGGCAGAGGCAAGCATCGTCGTCGGCTCCACGCCCCCCGGCGCTGATATTGCAGTAGATGGCGCATTCGTCGGTAACACGCCCTCTACGCTCAGCATCGCCCTCGGCGCGCACGAAGTCACGGTTTCCAAAAAGGGCTACTCTGATTGGGACCGCAAACTGAACGTCACTGGCGGCAACATCCACCTGGACGCGGATCTGGGCCCGGCATCTGCTGCACCAACTCCCGCGCCAGTGTCGCGCTAGATTGACCCTCGGGCCCTCCCTTCCACGGGGGCCCGAAGCGTTTCTCTGAAAAGCGATAGCCTTCAGCGGCGCCGCAATCCGCAGCCGGTCGCTCGGAACGCGACAATTTGCCTCTTTCCGGCTCGCTGCGGCTGAGGGGCTCAGATTGTATTTTCTCAGTGTCTGACCGCAGTTCAAGATTCTCCAGTTCCATAATTGCCGCGAAATCTGTACTATAGCGGAGTAGGGCGCAGGTCGGCCGACAATAGGCGCCCGTGAGGTTACCCCAGTGATCAAGCAGGACATCGTCCATCAGGTGATTGAGCGCACGGGCCTGCCGCGCACCAAGGCAGAAGCGGCGGTGGATACGGTTTTCGAGGGCCTCAAGCAGGCTCTGGCAGCCGGCGAGCGGATCGAGCTGCGCGGCTTCGGCGTGTTCAGTGTCCGCGCCCGTAAGACGGGCATTGGGCGCAATCCCCGCACCGGGACTGAGGTCAGCATTGCTCCCGGCAAGGCGGTACGGTTCAAGCCCGGCAAAGAACTGCACTCGCTCGAAGAGGGTGAGGGAGCGAGTCAGCAGGCCAGCTAGTCAGCGGTCTGGCGCCGGCTTGCAGACCTGCCCACTCGCTGACTGGCTACATCAGCCGTAGTGCGTCCACATCTACCACCAGGTTGCGGCGTGGCACGCCGGCCTGCTCCGCGTGCGCCAGCATTCCGCGCAGCACGGTGTTGAGCGCCTTGCGCGATGAGCCTTTCAGGATCAGGTGAAAACGATAGACGCCCTTGATGCGCGCGATGGGCGCCGTGCAAGGGCCCAGCACACGCACGGCTGCGCCGATTTTGTCCTGGACGAGGTATTTGCCCAAAGTAGCCGACCACCCCGCCGCTTCTTCCAGTTTTGGCGATTGCACCAGCACGTTGGCCAGCACGCCGAAGGGCGGATAGTGCATCCAGCGGCGATACTTCAGCTCGCGCTCCGCAAAGGCGGCATAGTCGTGCGTGGTGGCGGCCAGGATGGCGTAGTGATCGGGATAGTAGGTCTGCACCACTACGCGCCCGGGCAGCTGGCCGCGGCCAGCCCGGCCTGAGACTTGCGTCATGAGTTGGAAGACGCGCTCGGCGGCGCGAAAATCGGGCATCGACAGAGCGTGATCGCAGCCCACCACGCCCACCAGCGTGACGCCGTGAATGTCGTGGCCCTTGGCGATCATCTGCGTGCCTACCAGCAGGTTGATTTCGCCCGAGTGCAGCCGCGCCAGCAGCCGCTCCAGATCGTGACGGCCGCGCACCGTGTCGCGATCCATGCGCCCAATGCGGGCTCCGGGAAAAAGCTCAGCCAGGCGCTCTTCGCCCTGCTGGGAGCCCGCGCCGAGGTAATACAAATGCTCGCTGTCGCACTTGGGGCAGCGAGAGGGAACGGTGCGCCGGTAACCGCAATAGTGGCATTCGAGGCGCTGGCCTTCGCGAGCCATCTCCGCCTCTTCGCCGGCGGGTTTGTGATGGGTGAGGGCGATGGCGCAGTTCTGGCACTCGAGTTTTTGACCGCAGGCGCGGCACAGGACGGCGAACGAGTAGCCGCGGCGATTGAGCAGGATCAGGGCCTGCTCGCCGCGTTCCAGAGCCGCTTTGGTTTGCTCGATGAGCGAGCGTGAGAAAAGCTGGTCGTGGCCGGTCTGCTGGAACTCGCGGCGCATATCGATGAGCTCAACCTCGGGCAAGGGGCGGTTCATGACGCGGTCGCGCAGTTCGATACGCGTATATTTGCCCTGCGCGGAGTTGTGCCAGCTTTCGAGCGACGGCGTGGCCGAGCCCAACACCACGGTTGCACCGGTGAGCTTGGCGCGCATCACGGCCACATCGCGAGCGTTGTAGCGCGGCGTTTCCTCCTGCTTGTAGCTCTGGTCGTGCTCCTCGTCGACAAGGATGAGGCCGAGATGGGGCAGCGGTGCAAAGATGGCCGAGCGGGTACCAACCACAATGGGCGCGTCGCCGCAGCGAATGCGACGCCACTGCTCGCTGCGCTCCTCGGGCGTGAGAGCTGAGTGGAGCAGGGCCACGCGCCGGCCGAATGCCTGGTCGAGCAGGCCGGCGGTTTGCGGCGTGAGGCCGATCTCCGGAACCAGCAGGATGGAGGAGAGCCCGCGGTCGAGCGCCTTTTGCATGGCGGCAAGATAAACGGCGGTCTTGCCCGAGCCGGTGACCCCGTAGAGCAAAAACGGATGAAAAGTTCCGAGCGAATCGGTGATGGTCGCGAGCGCCTGCTCTTGAGGCCGGTTGAGCGTGAAGGGCGCTGAGGTGGGCGGCAATCCGCCGAGATGAAAGACCGCGGGGCGCTCGTCGATGCGCACCAGGCTGCGGCGCACCAGCGTTTGCAGTGTGGAGGAGGAGAGATTGCGCGCGCGCAGCTCGGTGAGCGGCATCTCCCCCCCGAAGGCGGCGAGTTCGGCCAGAATTGCCTGCTGCTTCGCAGTGAGGGGCGGCAGCCGCGTCTCGGGAACCAGCACGGCGAACCGCTCCAAGCGCCGTGCGTCGCGCTCAGCCGCCGCGGTTTCGCGGCCGATCCACTTTTTGCGAAGCAGCGAAGCCAGCAGCGTCAACGACGCAGCGGTTGCGGTGCGCAGGGTGGAGACTTTCACCGGCTCGCCCGCGGAGAGACGGGTGAGGACGCGCAATTCGATGTCCTGCTCTTCTGCCGACAGCTTTTTGTGAGAAGATGCTGCTAGGTGTTTCCGAGAAGCTGCTCCAGGCCGCCGCGCACGTCCTTTCCTGCCGTCGCCATCGAGCGTGCCGGCCAGAATGTCACGGCCCAGGTCGGTGATGCGGTAGTAGACGGTGCGGCGCACTTCGGCCATCAGCGGCAGCATGGCGCGGAGAACTTCACCGAGTGGGGCGAGGTAATACTGCGCGATCCATTCGGCCAGGACCAGCAAAGGTTCGCCCAGCAGCGGTTGCTCGTCGAGCACAGCTTCCAGGTACCGCACCTCGAAATCCGGCGGGGCCTGTGCAGCCAGTGCAGTGACCACGCCGATCAGCTTCTCGTTGCGAAAGGGTGCGATGACGCGGCTGCCGCGTTGCGGCGATTGGCTATCGCGCAAGGCATAGGTAAAGGTGCGGTCCAGTGGCACAGGCAGCGCGACTTCGCAATATTGCGGCATGGAGGGCAAGCATCAGTGTAATGGGCAGGACGCTGAGACTGTGCGTGGAGAACGGGGAGTGGTTCCGTGGAGTGAGCATTCCCATCGAGTCCGTATTAGCCCCGGTGAGAATGCATTGCCAACCACACCCATGATTGCGACTCCAAGTGCAGCCTCACCTGAGAGTTAGCCGGAGTTACCCCCTGCCCCGCAGGCCTGAACGGCGCAGGGGCCAATCGCGTCTAATTTATTGTGCCCCTTCGCACGGCCGGATGACTGCGTATGGACCTTCCCCGTTTCTCAACCCGTCTGGATCGGCGGCCGGAACTCGATGCCCTGCGCGGTCTTTTCCTGGTGTGGATGACGCTCACCCACCTGCCCACCCGCTTCAGCGACTTCGTCAACTCGCCCATCGGCTTTATCTCCTCCGCGGAAGGCTTCGTCTTTGTCTCTGCGTTGCTGGTGGGCAGGCTCTACATTCGCGAAACCTTTCAGGACGAAACCGGCGTGCGCCTCAAGCTCTGGAAGCGCTCGCTCAAAGTTTACGGTTATCACCTCATCATGCTGGCGATGGCTTTCACCATCGCCGCGGCGTTTGCGGTTCACACCCACAAAGCCGCCATCTACAACCTGCTCGATTTTTATATCGCTCATCCCGTAACCGCCATCGTCGGCTCGGTGCTGCTGCTCTACTGTCCGCCGCTGCTCGACATCCTGCCCATGTACGTGATCTTTCTGTTCCTCACGCCGCTGGTGCTTTCCGCGTCCCTGCGCTTCGGATGGAAACGGGTTCTGCTGGCCAGCGGAAGCGTATGGCTGTTGGCCCAGTTCGGCTTGCGCGACTGGTGCACAACTGGATCGTCCACTTTACCCATCTCCAGATTCCGCTGCAGGAGACGGGCGCCTTCAATCTCTTCGCATGGCAGGCGGTTTGGGTGGTGGGCATGGCATTGGGCGCGCGTTCGGCCACCCACCAGGCCACGCTGCGCCGCGTCCCCGCATGGGCGGCGCTGCTGTGTTGCGCCGCGTGTCTCTTCTTTATTGGCGTGCGCTGGGGATGGCTGGGACCGCACCTGACCCAGACCGCCCTCAGCATTCAGCTCGATAAGTGGCAGATCGGCCCCCTTCGCGTGGTCAACCTGGTCACCTTTTCCGTCGCCGCCTACTGGTTGCGCAAGTACCTCATCCGAGGCCTGGCCATCGAGCCGTTTCTTACCCTGGGCAAGGCCTCGCTGCGTGTCTTCTGCGCGCATGTCGTCTTTGTTTTCCTGGGACTCTCTTTCCTGGTGCGCGACGTTGGCGAAGACGTGGGTGCGCCTCCAGAGCAATTGCATGGGGTTGCGGCCGCGCTTCTGCTGGCCGCCACCTTTGCCGCTCTGTTCCTTGTGGCGCGTCACGAGATAGCCAGGCGGAAGGCGCGTCCGGCGCCGCCGCCTGGCCGATGAACCGGACTGGCCGAGTGCCCACCCCAAATTCATCAGACATTTGCATTTGTTTTGCCCGCGCTGCATTACTCTGTTCATAGAATCCCTGCGGTCTTCCGCACCCCCACCCTAACCGACCGCGGGGCGAGGGAAGAACTGTTTTGAGCCAGTGCATCTTCGTTCTCGAAGACGAAACCGATATCGCCCGCCTTGTGCAGCACCATCTTGAAGCCGCAGGATTTGAGGCGAGGCTGTTTCACACCCCCACCAATCTGATTCCCGATGCCGAGCGCAGACCGCCCGCGCTGTTCCTGCTCGACATCATGGTTCCCGGCGGCGATGGCGTGGACGTGTGCCGCAGGCTGCGCAATCACTCCGGCCTCTCCACCATTCCCATCATCTTTCTCACCGCCCGCGCCGGCGAAAACGACCGCGTGCTGGGTCTCGAAATGGGCGCCGACGACTACATCACCAAGCCCTTTTCCACGCGCGAGCTGGTGGCCCGGGTTAAAGCGGTGCTGCGCCGCTTCGAGCGGCCCTCCACGCCTTCGGTCCTCAGCTTTGAAGAGGTCGATCATCGACGCCGGCGCCATGCAGTTGAAGGTGCGCGGCGAAGCTTACCACCACCACCGCCACCGAGTTCCGGCTGCTCGATTACCTGGCCCGCCATCCCGGCCGCGTCTTCAGCCGCGACCACCTGCTGGACGCCGTCTGGGGCGATGCCCGCTTTGTCACTCCCCGCTCCGTGGACGTTTACGTGCGCCGCATCCGTGAGAAAATCGAGCTGGATCCGGAAAATCCGCGCTATCTCAAGACCGTGCGCGGCGCCGGCTATCGCTTCGAAATGCCCAAAGAAGCGTGATGCAAACCGTCAGCCCCCAGTTCTCAGCGGCTCCTCGGGCAAATCAGCCAGGAAGCTGAAAGCTGTTGGCTGATAGCTGAAGGGCTCATTCCCTATGATCGCCAAGGTCTTTTCCCGGCTGCTCGGCCTGTTCATCCTCCTGCTTGTCTTTCAGACAGCGGTGATGGTGGTGGTGTTCCGCCTTGTCGAGCACGCCCGCGGCATCACGCTGGGCGGCTTGAGCCGGGAAGCACTCTGGTCGGGGCTCATCGCTCTGGTCATCGCGCTGCCCCTCGCCGCCGCTGTGGCCGGCCGCATCTCGGCGCGCCTGGAGCGGGTGGTCGCTTTCGCCCGCCGCATCGCCGGCGGCGAGCTGAGCGCACGCCTGGAACTGCGCGGCGGCAGGACGATGAATTTTCTGCCATGGAGATGCGCTCTGAATCGCACCGCCGAGCGCCTCGACGCCGATTTTGCCGAGCTGGAGAGCGGACGCCACGAACTGGCCGCCATGCTCGACACCATGCAGGAAGCGGTGGTGGCCATCACTCCGGACGGCGTGGTCCGCTGGTCGAACTCCGTCATGCAGCGCATCGCCGGAACCCAGATCCGCGCCGGCCGTCCCGCTGATTCACTCCCTCCGCGATCCCGAATTGCTGGCCTGCGTGCGCGGCGCCTTCGAGCGTCGCGAGCTGTGCATCGGCCGCGCCAGCGTGCTGGCTCCCGGCCGCGTCTTTGAAATCAATGCGGCGCCCTTGCCTTCCGGCGGCGCGCTGGTCGTGCTCCACGACGTGAGCGGCATTGAAGCGGCGCAGAAATCCCGCCGCGAGTTTGTGGCCAATGTCAGCCACGAGCTGCGCACGCCACTCACCTCCATCCAGGGCTACGTCGAAACCCTCATCGAAGATCCCCATCCCAAGCCGGAAACCACGCACGAGTTTCTCCAGATCATTCTGAAGAACGCCACGCGCATGAGTCGCCTCACTGAGGATTTGTTCGCTTTAGCCAGTGTCGAAAGCCCCGATTACAAGCTCGCCCTGCAGCCCACCCGCGCCAGCGCCCTGGTCAAAGATGCCATCCAGTCTCTGGGCGGCATCGTGGGCGATTCCGGCGTCAAGCTGCAATCGGCCGGCGCCCCCAACGATCTCGTCATGGCCGATCCCGATGCCATGAACCAGGTCTTCGGCAATCTGCATTGAGAACTCGCTCAAATACGCCAAAGACGGCAAACGCATCCGCGTCGGGGCCTGCGCAATTGGCCTCTGAAGTTGAGTTCACGGTGCAGGATTTCGGGCCCGGCATCGCTTCCGAGCACCTGGAGAGGATCTTCGAGCGCTTCTATCGCGTAGACAAGGCCCGCTCCCGCGAATCGGGCGGCACCGGCCTGGGCCTGGCCATCGTCAAGCACATTGTGCAGGCTCACGGCGGCCGCATCTGGGCTCAAAGCGAGCTGGGCTCGGGCGCATCCTTCCACTTCACCTTGCCCATGGCGCAGGCCCCGCTGCAGTCTCCCGCGCCCGCACAGAAGGCCGAGCACCAGACCGCACCCCAGGCCGAGCCCGAATCCGTCTGATCCCCCCAAGCGGCCCATCTTTCGAGTGAAGGGCCGTGTTGAAGGGTGCAGCCTTCAACAGACTGCGGAAAAACCCTGTGCGATGAGTTTTGTAACAAGGGCACGGCTTCAGCCTGGCCAACAAAGTCTGCAAAACGAACGAGGGCTTTTAGCCCCTGCTGCACCCTCCTTCGCACCATTTCCTCATGCGGGGAGTTTTTCCGCAGCCTTCAAGTCCACGTTCATTCTGCGGGCTTTCCAAACCCTTCCTTGCGCGGCGAGGTTGGGCGCCGGGAAGGACGGGGAACAGACTGTCTCTTTTGGGGATGGGGAAAGCCTGGGTTCAGGCGTGCCTGCGCCCTGTTTCGTGGTGCGGGGCTTCAAAGCGCACAGCCAGTGTCTTGACGGCCTCGAGCAACTGGCCCGGACCGGGCAAGACTTCGCAATCCACGTCGTACACATGATCAAATGCGGAGCGAATGGCATGCACGCGCAGCACGCCGATTGCAGGGTTGCAGGCGCGCAGTGTGCATGCAATCTCAGCAGCGCGGTGGGGAGAAAGCGAGTGGCACAGTACGGCGATATGGAAAGATCGAATACGGTCCGGATCCAGTGTCTCGCCGCTGGGCACGGATTGAACTTCGTAGCCCTCATGCCGCAGCACCAAGTCCCGCGAGAAGCGGATTCCGTCGTCGTCGCAGACTGAAAGCACGCGAATCCCCTTACCGTTGCTCATTGGATTGCCCTTCGAGCTTCCAGTAGCCGGGTTGCCGGCTCAATGTCAGGGGGCAAACCGTGGCGAGTCACTGGCCCCAAGGCACGGCCGAAACTAAGACGCGGCTCGCTGTCAGCGGCGGGGGCCCCTGGCGCATACCCGCCAACCGCCCTGTAGGGCTGCGGGAGTGGCACTCTTCGAGCAAAAGCAGCAGCACCAGGGACGGAACAAACAGCGATCTTATTGAAGTCGTTCCAAACCTGTTCGAGGCAGTTCCTGTTTCCAGGTGCCCCGCTGAAACGGACCGGGACAAGCTGGAGTCTATGGGATTTCATCGGTGCGGCGCTTTCTGCAGACCCAGGGGAAAAAGGACAATGATGGTACGATATTTTTCGGATTTCTTATCTAGCACTAAAGTAACGTGAAGGAAAGTGCAGGGGTACTAGGAGTTTCCCCAGTGAAAAATCCGTAGAGGACCGGACGTGGCCTTGAGAGGCGGCCGAGGCCACGCTGTGCGTGCGAAAATAGTTGATGCGAAACCGGTAATGCACGCCATGGCGGAACTGAAAGCAATTCCCGGCGACATTACGAAGCTTGCGGTGGACGCCATTGTGAACGCGGCCAACACCACCTTGCTGGGCGGCGGTGGCGTGGATGGCGCCATCCATCGCGCCGCCGGCCCCGAGTTGCTGGCCGCCTGCCGCAAGCTCAACGGCTGCGCGACCGGCGATGCCAAGGCCACACCCGGTTTTCGCCTGCCTGCGAATTGGGTATTCCACGCCGTCGGTCCGGTGTGGCGCGATGGCGGGCACAACGAGGACACGCTGCTGGCATCCTGCTACCGCCGTTGCCTCGAACTGGCCCGCGAGCACCAGGTGCGCTCCATCGCTTTCCCCGCCATCAGCACCGGCGTCTACGGTTTCCCTCCGCCACGCGCCGCAGAGATTGCACTGCGCACAGTGAAAGAACATGTCGATCAAAGCGGCGTCGAACGCGTCCAGTTCGTCTGCTTCAACCAGCCAACGCTGGAAATCTATAACCGGCTGCTGAAGGCTTAACCTGGTGCTGCAGTCAACTTTGCTGCGCAGCGGCAGACTAGGTTGTGCATCGATGCGCCGCGCCGCTCATCTTTAGCTGAGGAGAAGGAATGGAATACACAAACCTTGGAAAAACCGGCCTCAGAGTCTCCCGCCTCTGCCTGGGCTGCATGAGCTACGGCGAGCCCACCACCGAACGCAAGCCCGGCCGCCACGCCTGGACCCTGAACGAAGCCGACACCCAGCCGTTCCTGCGCCAGGCCCTCGATCTCGGCATCAATTTTTTCGATACCGCCAATGTTTACTCCAGCGGCGACAGTGAAGCCATCCTGGGCCGCTTTTTGAAGAAAAACACGCGCCGCGAAGCCATCGTTCTGGCCACCAAGGTGCACAGCCTGATGCGCGACGAACCCAATGGCCACGGCCTCTCGCGCAAGGAGATTCTGTTCGAGCTCGACCAGAGCCTCACGCGCCTCGAAACCGATTACGTCGATCTTTACCAGATTCACCGCTGGGATTACGAAACCCCAATCGAGGAAACGCTGGAAGCGCTGCACGACATGGTGAAAGCCGGCAAGGTACGTTACATTGGCGCGTCGTCGATGTACGCGTGGCAGTTCGCCAAAGCCCTCTATCTCGCCGACAAGTACGGCTGGTCCCGCTTCGTCTCCATGCAGAATCACTACAACTTGCTCTATCGCGAAGAAGAGCGCGAGATGATCGCCCTCTGCCTGGCTGAAGGCATCGGCGTCATTCCGTGGAGTCCGCTGGCGCGCGGCCGCCTTGCCCGCCCCTGGGGAAGCGAAAAAACCACGCGCCTTGCAACCGATGTCTTTGGCAGAAATCTCTATGCGCACACTGAGGACGCCGACCACAAAGTCATCGATCGTGTAGGAGAAATCGCGGAGAAGCGCGGCATTGCTCGCGCCACCGTTGCCCTGGCCTGGCTGCTGGCCAAACCCGGCGTCACCGCGCCCATTGTGGGCGCCACCAAGCCGCATCACCTGGAGGGTGCAGTAGCCGCCCTCGAGGTGAAGCTCACGCCGGAGGAGATGACGGCGCTCGAAGAGCTGTATGTTCCGCATCCGGTGTTGGGATTCAGCTGATATTCCGCCCCCCCCGACGCTGAAGCGCGGGGCTAATGAACACTGCGCCTACGGCGCGGTAATTCCTGCACGGCTCAGGGGATTTGGCTAGCGGGAGTTCTGCGCTGCCGCGTTCGCTGTCTCCTGAATAGCTGCCGGGGCGCCGATTTCCCGCACCGCCCAGCCGGCCAGCAACAAACTAGGCGCAGCCGCAGCCGGCGCTTCGTGCAGTGCGCCCAGAGTCGTGGCAAACAACTGCTCATCCGGCTGCGCCGCGTGCGAAACCAGCGCGCAGGGCAGATCCGCGGGGCAGGCCCTCCGCCATCCATTGCTCGGCAAGCAGCGTCAGGTCGCGGCCCGGCATGTAAACCACGCGGGTAGCATCTTCAAGCGCCGGCAGCGGCGCGCGATTATGCGATTGGGCATGATGGCCGGTCGAAAAAATCACATTCGAGGCCCAGTTGCGATCGGTGAGCGAGCAGCCCAGCGACGATGCCGCCGCAAATGCCGCTGAAACCCCGGGCACAATTTCATACGCAACGCCGGCGTCTTTGCAGCGCTGTCATCTCCTCGGCAGCGCGGCCAAACAGCATCGGGTCGCCGCTCTTCAGCCGCACCACGCTGCGCCCGGCGCGCGCCTGTTCGATCATCAGCGCGTTGATCTCGTCCTGCGTAATGTTCTTTACGCCGCAGCGCTTGCCCACATTCACGCGAACGGCGTGCGTGACGCTAGCTCAAGAATTGCCGGCGTAACCAGATCGTCGTGCAGAATCACGTCGGCGGATTCGATCAGCCGCAGCGCCTTCACCGTGAGCAGATCGGGATCGCCCGGACCGGCGCCCACCAGATAAACACTTCCCCGCTGCCGCACCGCTCTTGGCAAGCTGCCGCGTCGAGCACGTGGGCGAATCGCACACCTGCCGCTCCGCCAGTTCATGCAGGATCAAGCGTCGCTCCTCACTGCGCGGATGCGTGGCCAGAACTTCGCGGCGCAACTCGCCGATCGTCTCCAGCCACGGTCCTAGATCCTGCGGCAACTGCTCGTCGATCTCCCGCCGCAACCGCTGCGCCAGCGACGGGCTTTCCCCCGCAGTCGAAATGGCAATCTGCAGATCGCCGCGGCTCACCACCGAGCCGAAAGAAGAAATCGCAGTTGGGAATGTCGTCCACGCTATTGCACAGAATGTTGCGCTCCACGGCCCCGCGATAAACCGCGGCATTCACCTCGGGCACATCGGTGGCCGCGATGACAATAAAGTTGCCGTCCAGATCGGCCGGCTCAAACGCGCGCGCAATCCACTCCAGCTTGCCTTTGCGCGCCAGCTGCTTGCACCTCGTCGCGCGCCTCAGGAGCAATCACGCGCAAGCGCACGCCGGTTTTGAGCAGCGTGGCGATTTTTTCCAGCGCCACCGTGCCCGCGCCGACCAGCAGACCGCGACGGCCTTCGAGTTTAAGAAAGATGGGTTGAAGATTCATGCGTGCTCTCGTTTCTCTCCGCTGATAGCCCACGCTCCTCGGCCTAGTCCCTGATCTCAGTCGCCCACCAGGTGCGGCACGCGGCCCGTGGGCAGATCCCGCTCCACCGGCTCCAGCGCTTCGCCGGCCAGTTGCGCGCGCAGCTCGTCGTTGCTGTGCCGCGCAAACCACGACGCGCAGGCTTTCGTTCTCCGTGCGTCCTGCCAGATAATGCCGCAGCAGCCGCTCAATCGCCTCCGGCACCAGCGGCGCCGGGCTGCGATAGCCTACCGGCCGCGCCACGCCTGCATGCTGGCCTACCGCGCCGCCCAGGCAGAAGTAGTAGGCATCGGTCAGCTTGCCCTTCGTACTTGATCTTCTTGCCTTCCAGGCCGATATCGGCAATCCAGTGCTGGCCGCAGCCGTTGGGGCAGCCGGTGACATGCAGCTTCAGCTGCTGATCGAACTGCGGCAGCCGCTCTTCCAGCTCGTCCACCAGCCAGCGCGTAAAGCCCTTGGTCTCGGTGATGGCCAGCTTGCAGAATTCCGTGCCCGTGCAGGCAACGGCGCCGCGCCAGAAGGTCGAGCCCTCCACGTGCAGCCCGATCTGCCCCAGTTCCTTTGCCAGTTCGCCGGTCTTGGCGTAGGGCACATCCACGATGACCAGATTTTGCGAAATCGTCGCGCGCAGCGAGCCGCGAGCCGAAGCGCTCGGCCAGCTCCGCCGCTGCCTCAAGCTGCTCGCCGGTCATGCGCCCGCGCAGCACCGATGCGCCCACATACGCGAGGCCCGGCTGCCGCTGCGGATGAACGCCGACGTGATCGCGCAGCACCTCGTCGGGAACCAGTTCTTCCACGCCCGGATCGAGCTTGTAGCCCATGCGCCGATTCAGCTCGTCGAGAAAACTCTCCGGCGGTCCAGCCTTCGCGCATGAACAGGTACTTCATCCGCGCCCGGTCGCGGCTCTCGCGCAATCCCTGCTGGTCGCGGAAGATTTCCGTCACCGCACGCACCACGCGCGCCGCTTCCTCCGGCTTCACAAACGCATCAAGGCGCACCGCCAGATGCGGCTCGTTCGAAAGACCGCCGCCCACGCGCAGCGAATAGCCCACTTCGCTGCCGCGCTTCACGGCCGTCAGCCCAATATCGTTAATCTCCGGATAGGTGCACCACGATGGGCAGCCGGTAGCCGAGATCTTGAATTTGCGCGGCAGATTGTAGAAATCCGGATTGGCCGTCAGCTCGCGCGCAATCTCGCTGCGCCAGCGGCGAAGCGTCGATCAGCTCGTCGGCAGCCACGCCGGCCAGCGGGCAGCCGGTCACGTTGCGCACCACGTCGCCGCAGGCGCCCTTGGGCGAAAGCCCGATCGAGTCCAGCGCATCCACCACCTCCGGCAGCGACTCAATG
Organism: uncultured Acidobacteriaceae bacterium; assembly: GCA_963725975.1. Lineage (GTDB taxonomy): Bacteria > Acidobacteriota > Terriglobia > Terriglobales > Acidobacteriaceae > Telmatobacter. Next base: position 32,870 of record CAVSBA010000011.1, read on the forward strand.
GTCAGCCAGTGGAGCTGAATGTTCTGGCGCACCGTAATGTCGGCCAGGTTCTGCGCATACTTGCGCGTAAGCCCGCCGATGACCCGCAACTGATGCGACGACACAATGCCGTTGGGAATGCCGATGCGCATCATGAAGTAGTCGCTGGCCAGGCCCTCGCCGCCCTTGCCGCCCACCGCGCCCACGCCGTCGCCCTGGGTGTAAATGCCCCACCATTTGAAGTAGGCACCGGCCCACTCCGGCACCACGCTCGACCGGCCCTGGCGCGCGAACTCCCGCACCTCGTCAAAGGCCTGCCACGGGTTCTTTTCGCGCTTCAGGCGCTCCATCTTCTGCGCCTTGGTCTCTTTTACGGGTGCTGCTTGGGGAGTGGGTTCTTGGCTCATAACTCCTTCTTTTTGTGCAATAGAAAGCCCGCGATCAGCGTGGGCTCTATCGCGGGCTTCAGATGCTTGGATGTGTCGGAAACGGCTATTTCAGACCCAAGATCGCTGCTCGCGCATAAGCGCCATACAGCAGCGACAACAGGTCAAGGTCACCATCAGGCCAAAGGATAACCCCGACCGAGCGTCGAAAGCGCAAACTTTTTGTGATCCTGCATCATTTCCATGACCCGTCCCGGCCCGCATGCAAGTGATCCAGCACACTCTGTGACGGCGCGCACAGCCACTCGTATCTCGCCATCGGTAACTTCTGTCACATCCGGCGAATTTCCTGGCTTTATCTCATTCCGTTTATCTGGAGTTCGCCGGTCCCTGTGAAGCGAGGTGGGTGTATGGGGCAGTCCATTTGGCAATCGATGCAGCAGAAGGGCTACTCGCGGCGCGAGTTTCTCCAGTTCTGCACCATGGCCGCGGCGGCGGCCGGGCTTTCCGGTTCCGCAGCCGGCCAGGTCGTTTCGGCCTTTGAGAAAAAAGAAAAGCCGGCCGTCATCTGGATGCACTTTCAGGAGTGCACCTGCTGCAGTGAGTCGTTTATCCGTTCCTCGCACCCCATTGTGGTTGACGCACTGCTCGATGTGCTCAGCCTCAACTACTCCGAGACGCTGATGGCGGCTTCCGGCTTCCAGGCCGAGAAGAGCCTCAACGACACCATCAAGAACAACAAGGGCAAGTACATCGTGCTGGTCGAGGGCGCGGTGCCCACCAAGGACGGCGGCGTGTACTGCATGGTTGGCGGCAAAACCGCCGAATCCATTTTGCAGACCGTGGCCGCCGACGCGGCGGCCATCGTGGCCTGGGGCAGTTGCGCTTCCAACGGCTGCGTGCAGGCGGCCAAGCCCAATCCCACCGGCGCCACTCCCATTTCCAAGCTGGTCAACAAGCCGGTGATCAATGTGCCCGGCTGCCCGCCCATCGCCGACGTGATGATGGGCGTGGTGACTCACCTGCTGGTGGTTGGCCAGGTGCCTGCGCTCGACGATCAGGGCCGGCCCAAGGAGTTCTACGGCCGCCGCGTCCACGACACCTGCTATCGCCGCCCCAATTACGATGCCGGTCTGTTTGTCGAGTCGTGGGACGACGAAAACGCGCGCAAGGGCTATTGCCTTTACAAAATGGGCTGCAAGGGCCCGGTCACCTACAACGCCTGCTCGGTGGTCAAGTGGAACGAAGGCACCAGTTATCCCATCCAGTCCGGCCACGGCTGCATCGGCTGCAGCGAGGCCGGCTTCTGGGACAACGGTCCGTTCTACCAGCACCTGGCCTCGTTCCCCGGCTTCGGCGTGGAGAGCACGGCCGATACCGTGGGCGCCGCAGTGGGCGTAGCCACTTTGGCCGGCGTCGCGGCTCACGCCATCGTGACCAACATACGCAAGCAGAAAGTCATCGCGGAAGTGCACGCAGAAGATCAGAAGGAGTCGCAATAAGCCATGGCAACTCGTATCGTTGTCGATCCCGTAACTCGCATAGAAGGCCACCTGCGCATTGAGGCAGTGGTGGAGAACGGCGTCATTACCGACGCATACAGCGCGGGCACCATGGTGCGCGGCCTCGAAAAGATTCTTGTCGGCCGCGATCCGCGCGACGCCTGGGCCATCACCGAACGCGTCTGCGGCGTGTGCACCACGGTCCACGCTCTGGCCAGCGTGCGTTCGGTTGAAGACGCGCTGGGCATCAATGTGCCGCCCACCGCCGAGATCATCCGCAACATCATGCTGACGACCCAGTACGTGCAGGATCACGTGGTCCACTTCTATCATCTGCACGCGCTCGACTGGGTAGACATCGTGAACGCCCTCAAAGCCGACCCCAAGAAGGCTGCCGAGCTGGCTCAGTCCTTCTCGAAGTGGGACAAGAACACGCCCGCGTACTTCTCCGCCGTGCAGGACAAGATCAAGGCCTTCGCGGCCAGCGGCCTGGGCATCTTCGCCAACGGTTATTGGGGCCATCCGGCTTACAAGCTGCCGCCTGAAGTGAATCTGATCGGCGTTGCCCACTATCTCGACGCGCTCGAATGGCAGAAAGAAATCGTCAAGATCCACGCGGTCTTTGGGGGCAAGAATCCGCACCCGAATTACCTGGTCGGCGGCGTTCCCTGCTCCATCGACATGAACGAAGTGGCGGCTATCAACTCCGAGCGGCTTAATCTGGTTTCGCAGCTCATCAGCCAGGCCGACGAGTTCGTCAACGAGGTCTACATTCCCGACCTGCTGGCCGTGGCCTCGTTTTACAAGGACTGGGCCAAGTACGGCGGCGGCCTGCACAACTATCTCAGCTACGGCGAATTTCCTACCGCCGGCTACGCGCATCCCGAGGGCTTCAAATACGCGCGCGGCGCCGTGCTCAACCGCGATCTCAGCACCGTGCATCCGGTCAATCACGCGCGACGCGCAGGAGATCAAGGAGTACATCGCGCACTCCTGGTACAGCTACGATGGCGGCAACAACGAGGGCCTGCATCCGTGGGCGGGCGAAACGGAAATCAAATACAGCGGTCCCAAGCCGCCCTTCGAGTCGCTTGAAGGCTACGACAAGTACTCGTTCCTGAAGACGCCGCGCTGGAAGGAAAACGCGATGGAAGTGGGACCGCTGGCGCGCCTGCTTGTCTCTTACGCGGCCGGCCACGAGGATGTGAAGGAAGTTGTGGGCGCGACCCTGGGCAAGCTGGGCGTGCCGGTCGACGCGCTCTTCAGCACCCTGGGCCGCACTGCCGCCCGCGGCATCGACGCCGCCCTGGCCATGGTATGGCTCAAAGAGTTCTACGGCAACCTGATGGACCGGGTAAAGATCAACGAGGTTTCAACCCACAACGGGGAAAAGTGGGAACCCAAGACCTGGCCTGCGGAGGCCGAAGGCGTGGGCATGGTCGAAGCTCCGCGCGGCGCGCTCGCGCATTGGATCAAGATCAAGAACGGCGCCATCGACAACTACCAGCTGGTGGTACCCACCACCTGGAACGGCTCGCCGCGCGATGCCCGGCAGCAGCGCTCCTCGTTCGAGGCGGCGCTGATCGGCACCCCGGTGGCTAAGCTCGATGAGCCGCTGGAGATCATTCGCACCATCCATTCCTTTGACCCGTGCCTGGCCTGCGCCGTGCATCTTTACGATCCGCAGGGCCGGCACCTTCACCAGATTTCCTTCGAGTGATGCCCATGAGTACGACTACGCAAACCCCTGAAGTACGGGATGTGTTCGCGGCCAACGGCAGCGCGCCGGTCGAGTACCGCCGCGTCTACGTGTGGGAAATGCCGGTACGCGCCTACCACTGGATCAACGCCATCACCCTGGTAGCCCTGTGCATCACCGGATTCCTGATCGGGCATCCGGTCAAGCTGGGCACCGCGCCGGAAGCCTGGCAGCAATACTGGTTCGGCTGGGTGCGCTTCATCCACTTTGCCGCGGCGTACATATGGGTATTCAACTTCGCTGCCCGCATCTATTGGGGATTTGTTGGCAACAAGTATGCGAGGTGGAACAACTTCTTCCCCATCACCAAGCGGCAGCGGCAGGAAATCGTCGACGTCATCAAGACCGATGTGCTGCAGACCAAAATGCACGGTGAGATCTCTACGGGCCACAACTCGCTGGCTGCCTTTATCTACTTCCTCACCTTTCTCGCCTTCTGTTTCCAGACCATCACCGGTTTCGCACTCTACTCCAGCATGAGCACGGCGTGGCTGCCGCGCATGTTCAAGTGGGTGGTGCCGCTCATGGGCGGGGAATTCTCAGTGCGCTTCTGGCACCACGCCTTCATGTGGTTCTTTGTGGCCTTCATCGTCGTACACGTTTACCTGTCTTTCTATCACGATTACATCGAGGGTCGCGGCACCATCTCTTCGATCGTAGGCGGATGGAAGTTCGACCGGGAGAAAAGCAAATAGACCAGGGACAAGGGACTAACGGAATCGGGACTTGGAAAGCAGAGAGCACGTTTGGCCGGCATGACGGGAGAAGCACGACGGGAGAAGCATTCGTGGAGATGAAGAAAAAGACGCTGGTTCTGGGCCTCGGCAACCTCATCATGGGCGATGAAGGCGTTGGCGTTCACGTGGTGCGCGCCATCGAAAGCCATGCGCTGCCGGCGAGCGTCGAGTGTCTCGACGGAGGCACGGGCGGCTTCATCCTGCTCGAGCCGCTGCAAAATGCGGACCGCATTGTTCTCATCGACGCCGCCGCGGACGGAAATCCTCCCGGCACCGTGACCCGCACCACGCCGCGCTTCTCGCGCGACTATCCGCCCACGCTCACCGCGCACGATATCGGCGTGAAAGATCTACTGGATGCCTTCTACATGCAGGGCGGGACACGCGACGTGACGCTCTACGCAATCACCATCGACCCGCACCAGTCCATCAGCATGGACTTGTCGAAGCAGTGTGCTGCCGCGGCCGCCGAAGCCGAGCGCCAGATCCTGGCCGAGTTGGCCGCCGCATAGCGCCGCTCTCCCGACCATGGGGAGGGTGCAGCAGGGGCTAAAGCCCTTGTTCGTTTTGCAGCACTGATTGGCCCGGCTGAAGCCGTGCCCTTGTTACAAAACTTGTTACAAAACTCATCGCACTGGGTTTTTTCGCAGCCTGTTTAGCCCCCGAGGGAAGGTATTGTGACAGTCGAAATACACCCCTCCTAGGCTGAAGCCTCAACGCTCATTTGCCTTCCATGGCACGGCTGAACAGGCTGCAGAAAAACTCTGCGGACCATCGGTTTTGAAAGGGCACGACTTCAGTCGTGCCAATCGAGCCAGCAAAATTGATCGGCTTTTAGCCGCTGAGGGATGCTTTTGTAACCGTTCACCCACACCGAACGGTTTTTCCGCAGCCTCTGAAGCCGGTGCCCTTTCAAAGCAAAAACCTTCTCCCAATTTGAAATGCGAATGCCCGCGTCTAGGTGATGATGCCGCGCGTCATGGCGTAGCGGGTGAGTTCGGCGGTGCTGCGCACTCCCAGCTCCTCCATCAGGCTGTTGCGGTGAAACTCAACAGTCTTGGGGGAAATGTTGAGGGCGGCGGAGATTTGCTTGGTGGTTTTCCCTTCCGCGACCAACTGCAGGACCTCGCGCTGGCGCGGGGTGAGGCGGGCGCCAAACATGCCCACAGGATTCCTTTTGGGATTGAGGGCCGCAAGCTCGACAGCCTCCTGGCCGGCCAGGGGCGTGACGTAGTAACGGTCGCTGAGGGCCATGTGAATGGCATGCACCAGCTCCTTACCGGCCGACTGCTTGGCCACATAGGCTTTGGCCCCGGCGCTGAACGCGGCGTGGAGATAGGCAGGATCGAGTTGCTGGGTCACAAACACCAGCTTGGCGGAGGGCAGGGATTTGGTCAGACGCCGGGCAGCCTCGATTCCGTTCAACTCGGGCATGGCGATATCGATGACGATGACGTCGGGGCGCAGGCGCTCGGCCTCGGTGAGCAGGGTACGCCCGTTGTTGACGGTCCCCACAATGTCAAACTCGCCGGCCAGGAGACGGGCCAATCCTTCCAGCATGAGGGTATGGTCGTCGGCGAGGAGGAGTCGTTTAGCCATGGCTTAGATGGGGATGTCGACGGTTACAGTAGTGCCCTGACCGAGCACGGAGTGTACGTGAAATGTGCCGCCAGCCAGACGCGCACGCTCCTGCATGGAAATCATGCCTAATCCCGGAGCCAATAGTTCAGTGTCCTGATCGAAGCCGATACCAAAATCCCTCACCTTAAGTTCGATGCCATGTGAGGTCCCGGACAGCATCACTTTCACATGGGTTTTGCCGGCGTGCTTGGAGGTATTGCGCAACGCCTCCTGGCTGATGCGGTAGATGGCGGTTGCGGCTTCAGGAGGTATGTTGTCCGGCAGGTTCTGGCTCGAGTACGTGGCCGGCATGCTTTCGCGTTCGCCGAATTCCTTAACCAGCGCCTGAAGAGCGGCAGAAAGGCCCAGATCATTCAGGATGGCCGGATGCAGGCGATGGGAGATCTGGCGCACGTCGGTATTGAGAGCAGACAACTGGCGGCGCGCGTTTTCCAGCTTTTCCAAATCGTCTTTCTGGTTTTTGCCGCGGATTTCGTCCAGCAGCATCTCCAACAGGCTCAGGCGCTGGCTTACATCGTCGTGCAGCTCCCGGGCAACATGCTGGCGCTCTTCTTCCTGGATGGTGAACAGATGTCCGTTGAGGTCTCGCAGTTCGCTCTGGGTGCGGCTGAGGTTGCGCTCGGTGGCCTGGATCTCGCTTTCCAGGTCTTGCTTCTGCATGACATTCAGGCGTTCGGCTTCGCGGCGCAGGGTAATGTCTTCAATCATCAGCAGCAGCACGCGGCTGCCGTCCGTGGCGAGCGGGCGGGCTTTAATAAGCAACGTCTTGCTTTGTGGCAAGCCGCATTCATGTTGGAATTCCAGCGACGCACCGGACTCGCCGTTGAGAAGTGCCGCCAATCTGGGCCCAAGATCCCGCAAGTCCCAGAGGTGAGCCGCCAGGTCAGGGAGCGCACGGGCATCGAACTCCCTGGGCTGCATGTGGATGAGGGAGCGGAAGGCGGTGTTGGCCGTGCGGATGGTCAAATCCGGGTTCAGCACAACAATGGGAACGGGCACGCTCTCCACCACCGAGCTGGCAAAGTCGCGCGCATCCACCAGGTTCTGCTGACTGCGGCGTAACTGCTCGATGTCGACCAACACCACCACCAGGCCCTCGATTTTGTTCTCCGAGGTGCGGTAGGGCCGCACGCGCAACAGGTGCCAGCGGCCTTCGCGGTCCTGTACTTCCAGTTCGCGCGTTCCCAGCGTTTCCAGCACTTCGCCGAGCAGGGGCTGAATGTCCTCGACGCTCAATTGCAGCCGGATTTCGCTGATGGACCGTCCAATGTCCGACGGTCTCACATTCAGCAGCCGCTGCATGGGCGGCGTGAACTGCCGGATGTGTAAGTCGTTGTCCAGCATCAGCAGCGGAATGTTCACGCTGTTCAGCAGGTTGCTCAGGTCGTTACCGGTCTCTGCCAGAACGTTGTTCCGCTGCTGCAGCTCGTCGTTAACGGTCTGCAACTCCTCGTTGGTGCTTTGCAGCTCTTCCTTGGTGGTTTCGAGTTCTTCATTGGTGCTTTGCAGCTCTTCGTTGGCCGACTGAATCTCCTCGTTGGCCGAAACCAGTTCCTGGTTACGGGCATCGCGTTCTTCCAGCAGCGACTGCAGATGGAAGCGGGTGGAGTTCAGGTCCTGGCGCAGTCGCGAGACCATGCGGTCTTTTTCGCCGTCGGTAAGCTCTAACTGCGTGGGCTGATCGGCCAACCCAGTTTGGGCCACGCCGGAAGAAAGCTGAAACAGGATCAGGAAACAGCGCGGGCGAGCCGAGGCGCTGGTAATGGGCAGAACATCGATGCGGATATGCTGTTCGCCCTTCTGATCGTCGATGAGCGAGGCGGCGCCGGAAACGGGAAGATTGTCGAGGATGGCACGCTGCAGCACCGCGCTGACCTCGCTCACCAGGGACTCTTTCAGCACCCGCAGCAGGTTCCAGGTAACGGCGCCTGGGGTAATGTCCATGAACTCGGCGGTGTGCCCGCGCGACTGCAACACGTTCATGTACTCGTCGACGATGAGGCCGGGCGGTCCAAAGCGGGCGAGCACAATGCGATCCGCCGCGCGCTGCAATTCCATCTCCGGCCACATGCTCCGTTCTGGCTCGTTTACCTGGGGGCGTGCCTCGGTGCTGCGAGTCAGGGAGAAGCTCCGCGGGGGATCGTAGCGGAAGGGCACGTTGGCCCCGGTTTTCATGTAGATTCTGTGCTTGCGATCCACTGTATTGAAGGCATCGCCGTAGTCACGCAGGCTCTCCGACGTTCCCAGCAGCAGAAAGCCGCCCGGTTCGAGCGCGTAGTGAAACGTGAGGATGACCTGCCGCTGCAATGCTTGCCTGAAATAGATCAGAGTGTTGCGGCAACTCAAAATATCAATGTGCGAGAAGGGCGGATCGCCGCACAGGTTCTGGCGGGCGAAGATACACATGTCGCGCACGCGTTTTGAGACCTGATATCCGCGATCGGACTTGGTGAAGTAGCGGCGCAAGCGCGCAGGGGAAACATCGGCCAGCAGGGTCTCGGGATAGGTGGCGATGCGGGCGAATTCCACCGACTGCTCGCTGGCGTCGGTGCCGAAGATCTGCACCGGCATATCCAGGCCGTACTGGGTAAGATATTCGAGCATCACGATGGCCATCGAAAAGACCTCTTCACCCGTCGAGCAGCCCGCGCACCAGACGCGGATGGGGCGGTCCGGCGGACGATCCTGCAACAGCACCGGGAGCACGTTGGCGTGCAGCGATTCCCAAAACGGGGGATCGCGGAAGAAGCGGGTGACATTGATCAGCACGTCTTCCTGCAGGGTGCGCAGCTCGTCCTGGCGAGCCTGCAGAAAACGCACGTAATGCGAGAGCTGATCCATGCGCAGCAGCAACATACGCCGCGCAATGCGGCGCCGGATGGTCTCCGGCTTATACTGGCGCAGGTCGAGGCCGGAGAAGCTGCGCAGCAGTTGCAGAATCTTCTGGTACGACTGTTGGTCATCGGGCGAAATGGAACCCTCGTCGAGGGAGCGCACCTGGGGGTGGTTGAACTGATGCGCAAGGCGTGCCAGTTCCAGCGCGATTTCGGCCGGAGGGATGACCAGATCGATGTGGTCGCTGGCGATCGAGTTGCGCGGCATGTCGCTGTGCACGGCGCTGTCGGGGCTCTGCACCAGGGCGATACCGCCCTCGCCTTTAATGGCCTTCAGGCCGAGAGCGCCGTCGGAATCTGCGCCGGAGAGCACCACCCCGATGGCATGACTCTTCTGATCGGCAGCCAGCGAATAGAAAAACTTATCGATGATCTTGGAAAAACGGTCTCTGGGCTCACGCCGGTCGACGCGAAACACGCCATCGAGCAGAGTCAACGACTGGTTGGGTTGCACCACGTAGAGGTGATTGGGCAGCGGCCGCTGGCTGTCCTCCACTGAGTGCACGGGCATCTGCGTATACCGCTCCAGGATCTCCGACAGGAAGCTTTTCTGATCCGGCGCGAGGTGTGTGACCAGGACAAAGGCCATCCCTGTACTGGGATCGAGGTTCTCGAGGATTTCTCTGAAAGCCGGCAGGCCGCCCGCCGAAGCGCCAAAGCCGACTACGGGGTACATCAAAGCCGGCTGCTGCTGCTCTTGGGCCGCGCTTTCAACCGTTAAGGCCAATGACCCCAGCGGGGCTTCACGGTCTACGCCTTCCTCCGGGCGGACCTCCAATTCGTCGCTGCTCTCCCCGGAATCCCCGACCGTGGCTGCTTCCAGCCCGCCGTCCCTTTCCTCTTCAGAGAGATCGTTATTATCCTCGCCGGACATGGTGCTTCCCCATTAATCAGAACTAAGCATATACCCGATTAACCCTCGGCCGCTGGAATGGCGACGGTTCTGTTGATCGTATCGACGCAAAAAAAACGGCAGTTTCCCAAGTATCGGAAAGCGGACCTTTTCCTTGAACGTAATAGATAGACAACAGCGGACTGCATATTTCGTCCCGAACTCACATCCGATGCAAGAATTCCACCGCGGGGGGGTCCGCTTTTTGCTGGTGGAGACGCCATGGCCATGGCAGTCTCCCACCGTTCACGATGAAGCTGTTGAAAAGGATGGCCTCCGCTGGTCAACGATGAAAGCGCGACAGCAGATAGAGCAGGAACGAAAGCACAACGCTGATGAGGATGCAGGTTCCAAGTGGAAAAAAGACCGAGACGTGCTTGCCCCTGTAGGCCATGTCGCCGGGCAGGCGGCCCAGCGGCAACCCCAAACGTCCGGCGACCAGGAGCGCCGCTCCGAGCGCGGCGACGGCCAGCCCAATCGCCAACAGCGCTTTTCCCATGTCGATCATGATCCACCCTGATTGAAGGTTGCCGGCAGCAAGCCGGAGGGCGGCCGATCGGCCGGTGCTGAGGCCCACTCCTTGTTGGGTTTCGCGCTCATGCGGAAGTGCAATTCGCCACCGGCAACTATCTCGGCATGAGCGAGCCAGGAGCGTGTCAGTTCCCTGCCGTTCAGGCTGGCGCTTTCAATGTAGACATTTTCCGGCGAGTTATTCTCCGCAACAATGGTGAAGGCGGCTGTGCCTGAATTGCCATCCGGAATGCGCAGGACTGCACGGTTCACCAGCGGACTGCCGATGACATAGACGCCGTTGGCGGCGTTGACCGGATAGAAGCCCAGCGCGGCAAAGACAAACCAGCTGGAGAGCTGGCCGCAATCGTCGTTGCCCGGGATGCCGGAAGGCGTGTTGTTATAGAGTCCGGCCACCTTGCGCACCCAGTACTGGGTCTTCCAGGCCGCTCCGGCAAAGGGAAACAGATAGGCATTGTGATTGCTGGGCTCATTGCCCTGCGCATCCTGGCCCACCATGCCGGTCACGTCCGGGCGCGCGTCAAGCACCAGGGAGGGCGCCGTGAACAGGCCTTCGAGCTTTGCGACGAAGGCGGCATCGCCGCCATGCAGACCGATGAGCCCCTGCACGTCGTGGGGCACGCTGAAACTGGCTTGCCATGCGTCGGTCTCCACATAGTCGTTGTATTCCTGGTCGGGGCGGAATGGCGATCGCCATTTGCCGTGGCTATTCTTGGGCCGCATGAACCCGGTCGATGAGTCATAGACATTCCGGTAGTTCTGGCCGAGCTTGAAAAACATGGCGGCGTCATCGGCCTTGCCCAGCAGTTGGGCCATAGCGCCGGCACACCAGTAGTCGTAGGAGATATCGAGTGTGCAGGACACTGAACCGTCGTCATGCAGATCCAGCGGCACGTAGCCGTATTGGCGGAAAATTGCTTGCAGTTTGCCATTGCCTTTGGCGGTGGACCCCACCAGCGCGGTTTCGCGAATGGCCGCATAGGCAGCCTGGGCATCGAAGCCGCGGAAGCCGCGCACGTACGCGCCCAGGATCATGCCGGCAGCGTGAAAACCGGTCATGCTCCAGGTTTCGTTGGCCCACAGCGGCCACATGGGCAGGGAGTGCTGGCCGAGCTGCTGGTAATCGATCAGCATGGTGCGGACAATGTCGTCGGTACGGCGGGGCTGGGTGAGCATGATGAACGGAAATTCGCCGCGATAAATGTCCCAGATGGACAGCTCTGTGTACTTGGTGAAACCGGGATCGGGATGATTTTGGCGATCCTGTCCGCGATAGGCGCCATCCACGTCGTTGAAAGTGGCCGGAGCGACCATGCCGTGATAGGCGCCCGAAAAAAACGTCTCCTGCAGCGCAGCATCGGGCAGATCGGCCTCAAGAACTGCAAGCGCCCTGGTCCACTCGCTCTCCGTCTGACGCGCTACGGCGTCGAAGTCCCAGCCGGAGATCTCGGCGGAGAGATTCTTGCGTGCGCCTTCGATGCTGGTGCCGGAGATTCCGGTGCGCACCACCAGCGGCGCGGCAGACTGCGCAAGGGTGAAGATGGCTTCGACCAGCTTGCCGGAGAAGCGATCTCCGGCCGTTGCGCTGCTGACCTTCCCATCCACTTTGACCTGCAAGGATGCGACCGGCTGCGAGAACTCCATGACAAAGTAGGCCTGCCGGTCGGGCGCCCATCCGTGAGTGAACCGCTTGCCGCTGATGCGGGTGCTGCTTTCAATGTTCAGCTCGGCGTGGTAGACCTTGGAGCCGATGCCGTGCGCCAGGTCGAGCAGCAGGCCCTGGCGGATATCGGGCGGCAGCGCGGGATAGCGATAGCGATGCATGCCGCAGCGCGTGGTTGCGGTCAGTTCGGCGTCCACGTTGGGCGTATCCAGATGCACGCGGTAGTAGCCCGGGCGCGCCTGCTCGCGATCGTGAGAGAAGAAGGAACGATAACCAACTTTGTCGAAGACCCAGCCGGAGTTGGTTCCCAGGTGTTCGATCTGCATCTCGGCGAGCGGCGGCAACTCGCCCGGGTCCCACGCCCAGTTGCACCCCTCGACGACAGGCATGAGCAGGAAGTCGCCAAGTTCGCCGCCACCGGTTCCCTGCACGTGAGTATGGCTGAAGCCCAGTACAAGGTTGTCGCTGTAGTGGTATCCGGAGCAGTGATTCCATCCATACCAATCGCCCTGCACGTTCCATTGGGGCTCCGGACCACCAGCGGTGTCGGGGCTTAACTGCACCATGCCAAAGGGCGCTACCGCGCCGGGAAACATGTGTCCGCGCCACCCGGTTCCGACGATCGGCTGGGCGCTGTCCGCTCCATCCGCGCCGCGCTCTTGTCCAAGAAGAATTCCGCCGGGCAACAGACTGCCCGCAGGCAGCAGCGCGCCAGCCGTGGATGCGGCGCAAGTTTTGAGAAATTTGCGCCGGGGCATCTTGAACCAATCGTGCATTGCGATCCCCTTCAGCCGAATTTGCAGTGCCGGGGCCGATCCCGTGCCACTTCAGTCATGCCCGGACGCCTCCCCCATAGTAGCGGGAGCAGCCGAGTACGGACGGCGTGGGTTGATCTAGCGGCGATAAATCCGGCTGGCAATGATCTGCCGTAGCGGGCCTCCGCGGGAGGCATCGCGGCGCGGAAACGGCCGAAAGCAGCCGCGGATCTTTCGCTTCGCTCAAGATGACAATGCATTGGTGAGCGCCACGACAATGCGGTATTTGAATGTTATTCGGACGCGTTTAAGAGGGACGGGCCGGCGCTTTGAGGCCGAGTTCCTTCATGGCAATCTGCAGATCGGCCCAGGCTTCTTTCTTCTGGCGTGGGTCGCGCAGCAAGTAAGCGGGATGGTACGTGACGATCAGGCTCGATCCGCGCCAGGCGTGCACACGGCCGCGCAGGCCGGCGAGCGGCTGGCGCTGCCCTAGCAGATAAGTTGCCGCGGTGGCACCTAGCGCGACAATCACCTGCGGCCGCACTACATCGATTTGACGGAACAGAAATTGGGAGCAGGTATTGGCCTCGTCGGGCTCGGGTGTGCGATTGCCCGGCGGACGGCACTTGACAACGTTGCAGATGTAGACTTCTTCGCGCTGCAGGCCCATGGCGGAGATCATGTTGTTGAGCAGCTGGCCGGCGCGGCCCACAAACGGCAGGCCCTGCAAATCTTCATCGGCGCCCGGCCCTTCGCCCACAAACATGAGGCGCGCGTTGGCCGAGCCGTCGCCAAAAACAATCGAATGGCGGCCTTTGTGCAGCGCGCAGCGCGTGCAATCGCCGATGTCTTCAACGATCTCAAGCAATGCGGCGGGACGATTGGCGGGCGCAACCGCGCCTCCAATTGCGGGAGCAGCAAGAATGCTTTTGCGCGCGGGAATGGCGGATTCCTCTCCAGGGGAATTTGATGGGTCGGGCGAGGGTGCTGACGGGTGCGGGTGTGGTTGGGCAGCGTGGTCTCCCACCCCTTCCGCAAACGGCTGCGGCAAAGGATGGGGCGACCCAAGGCTTGAGGTTCGGCGTCTTCCACGGTGTCGCTCGCACCCAGGACGGGATCGACGGGACGGCGATAGAAATCCGTGAGTCCCAGGTCACGATAGAAGCGGAGACGTTCGGCGAGGGCCTGGCGGGTTGCGGCATCAATCGAGCGTGGCACCTTGTCTACTCCACCACAAGCTGGCGGCGAGATGCGACGGTGAGGGTCTCACTGAGTACACGATCCTGATTGCCCTGGAGATCGCGCGTGCCGGGCTGCTGCTGCACTTCAAATCCGCCCAGCTCGACGATGATCGGACTGCGGCCGGCGCAGAGCCAGAATCTCATCGAGAATGCGATCGGCGAGCTGCCGCTTGGGCATCTGGGGCAACTCGATGGCCGTGGTGGTGGTAAGAAAGGTAGCGGCGTTATGGTCCGCATCGATGCCCACGCCTTCCCCTGTCACATCGTTGGCGACAATTGCGTCCGCACCCTTTTTCAGCAGCTTGGCGCGCCCGTTCTCCATCATGTTTTCAGTCTCGGCAGCAAAGCCGACGATGAGCTGGCCGGGGCGTCGTTTGCGCACCACCTCGGCCAGAATGTCTTCAGTCGGCGCCAGCTCCAGTGTGAGAAGGCCGCTACGCTTCAGCTTCTGCTCGGCGACGATGATGGGGCGGTAATCGGCCACGGCCGCGGCCTTGATGACCATGGTCGCCGCGCCCATGCGATCCAGAACCGCCTCGCGCATCTGGCCGGCGGTGATAATTTTCACCAGCTCGCAGCGGGCAGGCGGGTGCAGCGCGGTGGGGCCGCTCACCAGAATCACTTTGGCGCCGCGGCTCTGCGCGGCTTCGGCCAGGGCGTACCCCATTTTTCCGCTCGACCGGTTGCCGATAAAGCGCACCGGATCGACTGCCTCGCGCGTGCCGCCGGCGGTGACCAGGACGGTTTCGCCGGCCAGATCGTTGCGGCGATTGAGCGCATTCATTACCACTTGGGCAATGGCAGCCGGCTCGGCCATGCGCCCCGCGCCCACCATGCCGCAGGCCAGGTCGCCGCTTCCCGGCTCAATCACCCGCACCCCGCGCTGGCGCAGGGTCTCGAGATTGCCTTGGGTAGCCGGATGATTCCACATGTTGACGTTCATGGCGGGGGCCACCAGGACCGGCGAGGTGGTGGCCAGGTACATGGTGGACAGAAAATCGTCGGCAATGCCGTGCGCGAACTTGGCCAGCGTGTTGGCAGTGGCCGGCGCCACCACCAGCGCTTCGCCCCACTGCGCTTCGGCAATGTGGTCGATGCCGTTTTGCGCGGCGGAGGGATCGGGGGTCTCGCTCGCTTCCCAGAGACTGGTCATCACCCGATATCCGGTGAGCGCCGCAAAGGTGAGCGGCTGCACGAACCGGCACGCTGCCTCGGTCATCACTACGTGGACTTCCACGCCCTGGCGCTGCAACTCCCGCACCAGTTCCGCAGCCTTGTACGCCGCTATACCGCCGGAAACGCCCACTGTGACCTGCATACCTAAATTGTAGTGCAGAAGCCGGAAGATCAAAGTTTGCGGTTTGAGAGCGCATTTCCCCGGAGGCTGAAGCTCCGCTCATTTTGGCGGGGCTGATGTAGGGGCCGCGGCTCGTAACCCTTCAAATCAAAAGCGCCAAACTGATCCGCAATGCCAAACTGATCGGCCACCAAAATTGTCCTGCCGCTTCAAATGCATTTTTGATCCCATCCAACCATTCGGGCCCGGACGGGAATCATATTGATTTGCGGATCTTCCATGAAGACGTTAGCACGAGCCGAAAACCCTGCGACTCCAGGGCAAATCTCCGGGCAACCCGCCTGGATGCTCCGCTATGGACGGCAGTTCGCAACCATCGGGGCGACTGTACTTCTGGGCGGCACGGTACTGGCCTTTTTCGGGCTGATCGGCCTTGGCCGGTGGCAGCTGGATGAATACTTCGATTTTTACGGAATGCGGAGCGGCCTGCCCTGGGTTTTGAACAGACTCCGATGGAGCCCTCGTCCGATATCGGAGCCCTTCTTTCTGCTCTATGGCTGGTTAGTGAACACGCTGCATCGGCCCCTGATCATCCCCTTCCTTGCGATTTTCTGGGCCGTTTTCCTTTTTGCCGGCCTCTTCACCTTCCGGCAACTCCCGCATCTGTGCGGCTGGGGACGGGCCCGGGACCATTTGCTGATTGCGCTCACCCTGATGGCTTTGTTTCTAGCCGGCGGGCATCTGGGCGAAATCTTTTATTGGCCGGCCGGCGCGGTTGCCTACATTCCCACGTTAGCGGCCACTCTGGTGCTCTTCCTGCAGGTGCTGGAGGGGAGACTCGAAACGCCGCGTGGGCGTGTTACCGCGGCCATTTGCCTCACCATCGCTGCGGGCAGCAGCGAGGCGGGTGCGACGTTTGTTCTGTGTTACATCGGGATACGCGCTCTCCGTAGCGGACTGGCGTGGCTGCGCAGCCGAGAGCCAGCAGGCAGTCGCCCACCCCTTTCCCCGACCCTTTCGTGGATGACGGTTCCCGGCATCGTCACCGGCCTGGTTCTGGTCACGGTTCGGATGAACCGCTTTGACACGAAGGAGATCTACGGTGCGGTGCGACATTCGGTCGCCGGTCATCCGCTGCTGAGCTGCATGGCCGCGTTCAAAGAAACGGCCATCGAGCTGATCGGACACGATATGTTGGCCCGCACCGCGAAACAGTACCCGGACCCCGCAATGTGGTTTCATCACGGTCCCGGCTTTCTGGTCCAGATGCTCGTTCACTCCCGGATACCAATGGAAATTCTGCTTCCCGCCGGAATCGTGCTTTGGTATTCGGGTTTCGGACGGATCTCGCGCCGGCAGGCGGGCTCAATCCTCGAGCTTTGCGCCGCATTCATGGCGGCATCCTTTCTCACCATCGCGGCCGCCAACCTGCATTTTGGTTTTACCTGCTGCGCCCGCCACGAACTGTTGCGCGAGTGCTGGACGGTGATGACGATAACCGGGCTGGCTGTTTGGCTCAGAGGTCAACTCTCCAGGTCCACCAACGCCAGGCTGGAGTCTTACTCCGCCTTTGCTCCAGTTGTGCTGTGCATGGCGGTGTTTTCTCTTGGATTTACAAGACCCCTGATTCAAACCTATCGCCTTTACAAAACCATGTACGAAGTGGCCGGAGAAAATTATGCTTCAGGCTTCAGCCGCGCCTCCGATCACATGCTCTTTTGGGTGCTTCCCTCCGCAGGATTTATTGCAGAGGAGACGCCCGCACTCGGAGTGTTTGTGGAAGGCCGCAACGATCCGCCCGGTTTCAGCTACGATTCCTATCCGTTTATCGTGATGAAATTCTTCGGAAAGGACGAAATCACGATCATGCCTTACCAGTTGAACTCCGCCTACGACGGAGTTCCTCTTCTGGTGGAACCCTGCGCCTGCAGCCGCACGCAACGGATGGTGGCCGAGAGCGATTTTGAGGGCGGATTCCGGCGTGGGCGCCTTGTCACTTGGCCAGTTCCCGGGGCGCGGAGTGCAGCGGCGCGTTGACGCGATCGGCGCTGAGGCCCAAAGAAGAGTGCCGCAGCGAAACCGCCCGATGCGCCACCCTCCGCAGATTGAGCTTCCTGGGCGGCTCGCGCGTTTTGACAAAGGATGCCGCGCCCACCATTCTCAGAGCGCTTGGCGGATTGCTACAATGGGTGCACTCAAGCCAATCTGATGCCTTGGCGGCGCCCAAAAAGCCGCCACGGGGAAAGAATCAACTTGCAGAAGGTCCTGTTGGAAAGAGAGCTCCGTTGAAGAAGCCTTGGCGCTTTCTTCCCTTCGTGCTCATCACACTGGCCGGCCTGAGCGCCGTGCTGGCGGTCTACTCCGTTGCCATCACCCAGAAGGATGTTGCCGAACGGGACTTCATCTCGTACTGGGCCGCCGGGCGCCTGCTGGTCAATGGGCAGAATCCCTACGACTTTCAAGCCGTGAAGAGGCTGGAGCTTGAAGCGGGCCGGGATCCGAACCAGCCTCTGCTCATGATGCGCAATCCGCCGGTGGCCTTCTTTCTCGCCATGCCGTTGGGATTAGCGGGACCCAAGACCAGCCTGATCGTCTGGCTGCTTTTCCTGATGGCTCTGCTGACGGCGTCCATCCTGCTCATTTGGCGTCTCAACGGTAAGCCGGAAAGCCTGTTGCATTTAACGGGTTTCCTGTTCGCTCCGGCGCTGGCCTGTCTGATGGCGGGGCAATTCGGTATCGTGATCCTCTTTGGGATGGTGCTGTTTCTCTATCTGCACCAACAGCATCCCTTCATGGCCGGGGCGGCTCTTTCACTCTGCACTCTCAAACCGCATTACTTCGGGCCCTTCGCGGTGGCGCTGCTTCTATGGTTTGTGACCAGGAAGTCTTACCGCATTCCAGCCGGCTTTTGCGTGGCAGTGGGTGCGATTTGCGCTTTTGCCTACGCGCGTGACGCGCACGCCTGGGGACAGTACGCGCAGATGATGCACGCCGGAGGCGCGCTGAATGAAGTGATACCCGAGTTGAGCGCCCAACTGCGGCTGCTTACGCTTCCTGGCGCGGTTTGGGTCCAGTTTGTGCCCGAAGCCTGCGCCTGCATTTGGGCGGCCTGGTACTTCTTCACCCGGCGTTCCATTTGGAACTGGATGGACCACGGATTGGTGTTGCTGTTGGTGGGGGCGATGTGTACGCCATTCGGCTGGTTGTTCGATGAATCTGTGCTGCTGATCGCCGTGCTGACGGGATTGTACCGGGCCATGGATGCGCACAGGCCGGTGTGGCCGCTTGCCGTAATTGGGGGCGTTGCCTTGGTGCAACTACTGACGAACGTGCAGGTAGTCTCGCGCTATTATCTGTGGACTACGCCAGCCTGGCTGGGGTGGTATCTCTACGCGACCGGCAAATTGTCGCCACGCACGGTCGAAACGCCGCTGATTCCCTCTCAGGAAATTCACTAGCGGTGTCACCAGGGAGAAGGCAGCATGCAATTTGATGTGTAGAGGTAACATCATCCCCACCAAGGGCGCGTGCAAACGTTGACTCCCTTGTAATCTCCGTGTAGCCGATGATACACCCACAACCGCAAGAGCGCTTGTCATCCTGAGCGGAGCATGCTTGCCGGGGCCCTCGAGGACGGGTCCACGGCCTTGGGGTGACTCGGGGCCCCGCGCCGTGGGGTAAGCGGTGCGAAGGATCTGCTTTCGGGCCTCCGACCTCTGCACGACCCTCAGAGACACGACACCAGCCTATAAGACCCGCTGTGTGCACTGCCGTCCAATGTGCGTGTTGTCGCAGATTCTGCCCCTGGGTTGTGTACGACGGCGCTGTCTCCCACAGGAGGATCGTGTACCTGCAGCCTCAACGTAAGACCGCCGCAGCCGGCCTCGCACAACATACTCGTTCCCGCAAGACCACTCCACTCCTCACCTGAAATACGGAACCAGCGCAAGAAGAACTGCGACAGAGTTCAGAATGGCTTGAAACATGTTTCCGGCATTCACCTTGCGACGCGCTTCTTCGAGCTTTGCGACATCGCCCGCATCAAGGGCAGCCACCGCTTTGTAGACGGGAAGTTTGATCAACTTTGCGATTCCCCCCGCCACCAGCCAGAGTGCAAGGCCGGCAATGAGCCACCGATTCCCAAAACCATAGAAATAGAGATACGGGATCGCCCCAAGCAGAGGGATGTCCAAGACTGTAAGCATGAACGGCGACCTCTTTGAATGACGAACCAGCGACGTCAAAAACTGCTTGAATGCAGCCTCGTCCATGTCGTTCATCACCTTGCGAAGGACCCCCGCAATGAAAAGCAGCAGAGCCGCATTCATCGCCAGAAGACCAAAAAGCAGAATCTCAGCAAAGGTCCTTGTCATTGTTCCTCCTTGGATCGATCCTTCCGCAGACGAGAGATCACCCGACGAGAGATCGGCGGCTCACTTCAATCTTCTCGATCGCCACTTCTCTAAGGCCGTCTCCATGGCGTCGAAGGTCGCCAGGTAAAACTCGGCCATGCCTTCGAGGCGATCCTGAACCGCGCCAGAGGATGCACCATGCGCGCCTGCCTTCAGCAGGCCGGCCATCGCCTGCAACAGCCGTTTCTGTTCGCTCAAGATGCCTTCATAATTCTCCGACGCTTCATATAATGCCCGTTTGCTGCCGCGCTCCCCACAGCGGCGCGCCAGCGTGTACTTCTCCAGCAGCCGCGCGGCCACACTGGCGCTGCTCTTGCTGATCTCGAGATCGTCAGAAATCTGGTCCAGGCTGGCCGGCGTCGGACAGAGCAGCAGGTATCCGTACAGCCGGGCCGCCGCCTGCGGCACCCCCGAGGGCATGAGCAGGCGCGCCATGTCTTCGATAAAAAGCCGACCGGTTTTCGTTGAACTTATATTCTCTATATTCGGCACATACCGAATATACTGCATAAACTGAATTCCGGCAAACTCCTGGCAATTGCAGCCCGAAGACGAACCGAAATTCGCACAGGGCAGCGGGAGGGATCACCACCCAACTTAGGACCTGTCATCCTGAGCGGAGTGAGGGATTTGCAGTTGTTCTTCGTCACTATCGGGCGCAGATGTTCAGCGTACGATTATGGGCGTGCACGAAGGCAGCTATTTCACTTACATCATGGCCAGCCGCAGCCGCACGCGGTATGTGGGCGTAACGGGGAACCTGCGTAAGCGCGTCTTCGAGCACAAATGGAAGGAGCATGCCGGTTTTACGGCGCGCTATAACTGCGATCGTCTGGTGTGGTTCGAGCGCCATCAGGATGTGCAGAGGCGATTGCGCGCGAAAAGGAACTGAAGGGCTTTCGGCGATCCAAATAGATCGCTCCCATTGAATCACCGAATCCAGCCTGGATCGACCTCTGCCGCGATTGGTACGACTGCGAGCCTGCTGACTATCTGCGGGCGCAGGATCGGATGAAATCCTGAAGTGCAACTGCGGATCCCTCGTCGCTACGCTCTGTCGGGATGACAGCGCTCTGTGGATGGTTGACAGCCGTGGAGGGCGCTGCGGTCCGCCCAGGTTGTTGGCGGCTTGTCGGCTCCTATTACCCTTGAAAATTTTCACCCCGAATGGCGCGCTTTTGCGCCTGTTGCGGGGCATTTCCCGGTCGTACCTATAGTTGCGGGTGAGGAACCCACTGGTCCTTCCCCGTTGGTCGCGGATGGCTAGCGCTTTTTCTTCCTCGAGATTGGCGCCAGGGGCGGTGGAATCTCAGAAGGCGGTTCAATGGTTCTTCGCGTTACGTGCGAGGCAAAAACCAACATGGTCGTCGTTGCTACATACGGTGTGAGCCTGTCGACGAGTTCTGCCAGAGACTCAGACGTGGCCACGCGGACCTTGAGCAGGAACGTATCCTCGCCGGAAATGCGATGACACTCGTAGACTTCGGGCATCTCCCGCGCGGCGGCAATCATGCGGGGAATGAAGTCGCCAATCACGCGGACCCGGATAAATGCACAGATAGGCAGCCCAACCTTGTGATGGTCTATTTCTACGCGGTATCCGGTGATAATTCCGGCTTCCTCCATGCGGTGAACGCGCTCGATGACGGCCGGAGTAGACAACCCGACGCGCCGTCCCAGCGTGACAAATTGAATGCGCGCGTCCTCCTGAAACTCCGCCAGAATGCGCCATCCGATGGGATCGAGGAGTTTCGTAATTTCTGAGGTATCCGACATAGCGCACCTAAAAGAGTTTCAAGAATGGAGGCAAATATCGTATTTAGCATATTCCCATTGTCCTGTTGCCTCAACTAGAGTTCTGGTAGGTGTGAAGGCCGCCTCTCCCTGTTCACTTCAGGGCGTTGGCGAAGGAGAAAGTCTTATGACGGCATTATCTGAAACCTACGAGCTACGTCTCGCGGACCGGATGGCCCGGTTGGGCACCGAAACCGCGTTTGAGGTTCTGAGCAAGGCGAAGGCTCTGGAGCGCCAGGGCAGAAGCATCGTTCATCTGGAGATCGGCGAGCCCGATTTCGATACCCCTGCCAATGTGGTGGAAGCGGCCGTTGATGCTCTGCACAAGGGATGGACGCACTACGGTCCCTCGGCTGGACTGCCAGAGCTGCGCCAGACCATTGCCGAGCACGTCAGCAGTACCCGCGGCGTTACGGTTTCGCCCGACGAAGTGGTCGTGGTGCCGGGCGGAAAGCCCATCATCTTCTTCACCATGCTGGCGCTGATCAACAAAGGCGACGAGGTGATCTATCCCAATCCGGGATTCCCTATTTATGAATCGATGATCGAGTATGTGGGAGGCAAAGCTATTCCTGTCCCGCTGCGCGAGCAACGCGATTTCGCAATGGATGTGGACGAGATGGCTGCGCTCATCACCGACCGAACCAAGCTCATCATCCTGAACTCACCACAGAATCCCACCGGCGGAGTGCTGGCGCGCGCGGACATTGAACGAGCGGCCAAGGCCATCGGCAATCGCAACATTCTCGTCCTTTCTGACGAAATCTACAGCCAATTGCAATTCGAGGGCGAACCGTGCTCGATCATGAGCGTGCCGGGAATGAAGGAACGCACGATTCTGCTGGATGGCTTCTCGAAGACCTATGCAATGACCGGTTGGCGCATCGGCTACGGCGTCATGCGCGCGGATCTGGCCACGCACATCACCCGCCTGATGACCAACTCCAATTCGTGTACTGCCAGCTTTACGCAAGTAGCCGCAATCGAAGCGCTGCGGGGCAGCCAGGCCCCGGTCGATAACATGCGCGCCGAGTTTCAAAAGCGGAGCCAGATGTTTGTAACCGGGTTGAATAAGATCAAGGGTTTCTCCTGCCGCATGCCCAAAGGGGCCTTCTATGTTTTTCCCAACATCACCGCGACAGGATGGGATTCCAGGCATTTGGCCGACGCGCTGCTGGAAGATGCCGGCGTTGCCGCGCTCTCCGGCACCGCGTTCGGCCAGTACGGCCAGGGCTACCTGCGCTTCAGCGTGGCAAATTCCATGGAGAATTTGAGGGAGGCGCTGGAGCGCATCGACAGCTGGACGCAGCGAAATTTATAAGCTGTGCACTTTCGCGATACTGTCCGCCGGGCCCATCTCCGGAGGGGTTCTTTCGTTCTCAGGAGGGAGCGTGAGGCTTCAGACTCGCGAATAGAGTCCATCGACTCAGAGTGGCCTCGGGCCCTCGCTCCGCCCGCTCATGGACTTTTCAGCAAGCTGTGGAACCGTGCCGCGCCCGATGTACAGCGGGCTTCAACAGGCTGCGGAAAAACTCCCGCATTTGAGCGAATGAGAGTGCGGCAGGGGCTAAAAGCCCTCGTTCGTTTGGCAGCCTTTATTGGCCCGGCTCAAGCCGTGCCCTTGTTACAGTCCCCCCGCATCAAGCGTTTTTCCGCAGGCTGTGAAGCCCCGACGGAAGGTTTTGTGACAGTCGAAATACAGCCCTCCGAGGCTGAAGCCTCAAACTCTCTCATTTGCCTTCCATGGCGCGGCTGTAAAGCCATGCCTTTCAAAGCAAAAACCTTCTCGTATTTTCAAATGTGATTGCCCCGCAGAAATTGCCCTTTTTCACAGCCGGCCAGCATACCCTCTGCTACCATAATGTTGATGTCGTGGAAGTTGATTCCATCACATCGTGGCAGCGCCCCCTGGGCGCGGCTCAACCACAACTCGAAACGCCAGGATGCTCGGGAAGGCGGTGAAATTCCGCCACTGCCCCGCAACTGTGAGCGCGCCCGCCAAGATAGCCGTCCATTAGACTACGTGGCGGGAGTTTAGCCAGTGTCTTCCTCGTGGAAGCACACAAGGCCACTGAGAACGCCCTCTTTTATCGTTCTTGGGAAGGCCGGCATAAGAACAGCGCAAGTCAGGAGACCGGTCCGCGGCGTAGCAACCGCTTTACGTTCCGAGGGGAACGAAGGAGCCTGTTATGCCTGCTTTAAACTTCTCTGGCGCCCGCAACTTCCAGGCCGCCGCGCGCGCCTTCGGCGCATCTCTGCCTGCGCTTTTCGCCGCACTTCTCATCGCCTCGTGCGCATCTCTCGCCTCGGCCGCATCCATTCACGGTACCGTCACCGATATCTCCGGCGCTGCCATCAGCGGCGCCAAGGTTGTGCTGTTCAGCAAACAAACCATTGCCACCACCGGCGCCTCCCATTCCGACGGCAGTTTTCAGGTCACCACTGGAACCAGCGGACACTTCTTCCTGGTCGTCTCCGCTCCCGGGTTTCGCCAGCTGCAAACACCGGATTTCTACGCCGGTGCGCTCGATGACATCCAGCGCAACCTGGTCCTGGAGCCAGCCTGGGTTCATCAATCGATCGTGGTCACGGCCACGGGCACGCCCACGCCGCAGCCGCAAACCAGTTCCTCGATCACCGTGCTCTCCCCTGTCGATCTGGAGCTGCGCACCGGCCTTGCGGATGCGCTCCGCCAGGTTCCGGGCGCCTTTGTCGCGCAGGATGGTGAACGCGGCGGCCAAACTTCTCTGTTCCTCCGAGGCGGCGATTCCGACGACACCATGGTGATGCTCGACGGCGTCGACGCCGGCGATCTTGGCGGGCGCTTCGACTTTGGGCCGCTCTCCACCACGGCCATTGAAAGCGCCGAAGTCAATCGTGGGCCGGATACCAATCTCTACGGCGGCGATGCTGATAGCGGCGTGGTGAGCCTGACCACACCGCACGGCACCACCAGCTTTCCTTCGGTTCTGTTTGAAGCCGATGCGGGCAACTTCTCCACCTCCCACGAGCAGCTTGAATTAGCCGGCACTTGGAACAAGCTCGATTACCTGGGCGCCTTCAGCTGGCTGCAGACTTCCAATTCCCTGCCCCGCGACGAGTATCACGTGGCCACCAGCGCGGCTAATCTGGGCTATGCGCTCAATGGAACCACGCAGCTCCGCGCCACCATCCACTACGGCGTGGACGGCACGGGCGTGCCCAATACCTGGGACTTTTATCATGTGGCCGACGACGCTACCGAGAAGGACCAGAACATCTATATGAGCGGGGAACTCGATAACCAGACTACGCCCGGCTTCCACAACCGGTTTCTCTATGGCCTCACCCGCAAGCGCGAGCAGTACAACCAATGGCAGCCGTCGGGCGAGTATATTGTGTACGATTCTTATGGAGACGCTGCGTATTTTGGTAATCCCGTCACCATCACGGGAGCAAACGGCTACTCCGCGACCGGGCAGGCGATGCTGGATTTCTCGCCGACCTCTGCCGACCAAATCATCAACAATCGCGATGAATACAGCTACCAGGGCGACCTGACCATCACGCCGCACCTGACCGGCCTCATCGGTTTCCGGTACGAAGATGAGCGCGGCGCCGAACCCAATAGCATCTATCCCAACGCTTTTCGCAACAACTACGAATACCTGGCCAGCGTTCACGGCGATTTCAAAGACCGTTTTTTCTATACCTTGGCAGGCGGCATCGAACACTACTCGCTCTTTGGATGGCAGACCTCGCCGCGCGGCGGGTTCTCGGTTTACGCGTTGCGCCCGCGCCATGGCATCTTCAGCGGCACGCGCGTGCTCTTCAACTACGCGGAAGGCGTGCGTGAGCCCTCGGTCACCGATCAGTTCTACTCTCTCTACAGCCTGCTCCAGCAGTACGGCGGGCAAAGCACCATCCAGCAGCTTCACATCGGCCAGCTCTCCACGCCACAGAATCGCGCCTACGAAGGCGGTGTGGAGCAATCCTTTTTCACCCAGCACATTGTCTTTCACACCACGTTCTTCCACAACGAACTCGGCAACCAGATCGAATCCGTGGGGTATGCAGAGGTCCCCTCGCTCCTGCCCAACCTGACGCCAACCGAGCAGAATCAAGTCGAGTCCTACCTCGCAGCCAACTACGCGTATCCCAGCCTCAACAGCGAGGCGTATCGCGCCATGGGCATAGAGACCAGCGTCGAAGGGGGCATTGGCCGCAGCATCTTTCTGCGCGGCGGCTACACCTATCTCGATACAGTTGTGCAGCGCTCCTTCGCCAACAGCGAACTGTCCCTGTTCGGACCGCCGCCGGCCTACGATGGTATCCCCATTGGCGCAGTTTCGCCGCTCGAGGGTGCGCGGCCTTTTCGCCGTCCGCCGCACACCGGCTTCTTCTCTGCCACCTATACTGGCAAGCGCATTACAGGCGTCTTTACCTCAGCCTTCACCAGCCGCTCCGACGATTCGACGTATCTGGAAGATGAGGACGAAAATGGTGGCAACAGCCTGCTCCTGCCCAATCGCAATCTCGACTTTGGCTACGCGGATCTCGATTTGGGTGGGAGCTATCAGTTGCTGGACTGGCTCAGCATCGATGCCCAGGCCAACAATCTGCTCAACAGCCAGCACATGGCGCCCATCGGCTATCCCAGTCTGCCCATGAACTTCCGTGCCGGCCTGAGCATCGATTGGGGCCTTCGCAGACACCAACAATAAGCGTATGCGTTCGCGTCCTTCCGCGATGACGAGAGGGGGAAATGCGCGTTCAACTCTATCCGCCGAGGCGCACCAGCGCCTCGGCGCAGCGGAGTTTCCGCTCCAGATGGCGCTCCAGGGTTTGCAGGGTGAAGCGGCGCAGATCTTGCCCGCGGCGGCGCGGCCAGGGTTCGGCGGCAAAGGTTGCCGCAGGAGCGCGCAACATGCGCTGGGCGAGTTGCCAGGAGTCGGCGCTCAGCGCGGTGGCATTGGTGGTGCGGTGGACGGCACAAAAAAATCCATCGGCAAAGCTGTTGAACGAAACCTCCGCAGGCTGCAACGCCTCGCCGCAGACGATGCAGTGAGCCAGGTCAGGCAGCAAGCCCATGAGCCGCGTCATCCAGAGCGAGAAATAGGTGAGCGCCATCCATGGACCCGATTGGGGCGGCCCGGAATGGGGCTGCGCAGTTTCTGACTGCGTAGCCTCGGACTGGGCGTTGGTTTGTTCGAGGACGGAGACCAGCAGGCGGTAGACGGCGTCCTGCGGGTCGTGTTCCGGGAGAGATTCGTCGAGCACCTCGGCGTAGAAGCTGAGCGCCGCTAGCCGCGGGGCATCGACCGGACGCGACAATGGCGAGCCTAGAATTTCAAGCTGGTCAAGGCGAACCAGTTCCTGGCGCGGGCGCTCGGCGAACCAGGCGCGGGCCAGGGTCATGGGTTCGAGAGCTCCGCCGAAACGTTTGCGGCTCTTGAGCGCGGATTTGGCAATGCCCTTCATGCGGCCGTAGTCGCGCGTGAAGAAGCTCACCACAAGGTCCGCCTCATGCACCGGCCAGGTGCGGAGAACCACGGCTTCTGAGGTAAGCACAGGCATTGAATCTTATCTTCGCACTGCGGAGGGCTGGTTCTTACGGCCCTGGTGCGTGCTGGGTCAGGAATTTGCCGATCCCGGGCGGGCGCCGAGGATGACCGTATTGCCTCCGCGTCGCAGGCTGCACGCAGACGCGACCAAGCCCGCACGGAGTGAATCTGTGCGGGCTTGGTCAATACATAAAAGTGCACTCACAGCGCGAGTGCGGCCGCGGCACGGAGGCGCGCAGGACGCAGATACGCTACAAGGTTTAGCGGCCGAAGTGCTCGGTGTTCTTCTGGGCAAAATGCGCCCACTTCTCCGGCAGGTCGTCGAGCGCGAAAATGGCCGAGACCGGGCAGGCCGGAACACACGCGCCGCAGTCGATGCACTCGACCGGGTCGATGAACAACTGGTCGGCTTCGCCGTAGCCGTCTTCGTCTTTCTTGGGGTGGATGCAATCGACAGGACAGGCGTCCACGCAGGCGGTGTCCTTGGTGCCGATACAGGGTTCTGCGATTACGTATGCCATCTTGGTACTTTCTCCGTGGTGGACTCTTCGAGGCTGATGGTAGCACACGACACCCGGCGGAGTCTGTGGAAGCAGAGGGGCCAGGGGAACAAGGGAACGAGAGAGCCAATCAGTTCCTGCCGCGATGCCGATTCCCTTTGAATTTCTTCCCTTGTTCCCCGCGTTACCGCGTTACTTGTTGGCTTGTTCCCTGGCCGCCTTGTTCCCTGCTCTGAGGGCGGCAAATTCCTGCGGCGTGGGAATCGGCGCCAGGTCGCGACCGGCAAACAGATCGCGGAACAGCTCCGTCAGCTCATCGTGGATGAGGCCGTTCGAGGCCAGCGTCTCGCGGCTGTCAAGGCGGAAAGGACGTCCATCAAAACCGGTGACGCGTCCGCCTGCTTCCGTAATGAGCAAGATGCCCGCCGCTGTGTCCCAGGGATTCAGGTTGAACTCCCAGAAGCCGTCGAGGCGGCCGCATGCGATGTAGGCCAGATCCAGCGCTGCGGATCCGGCGCGGCGCACACCGTGCGAGCGCAGCGTGAACTCCTGGTAGAAGTGAATGTTGGGACTGGAATGGCGCTTGCGGCTGGGAAAGCCGGTGGCCAGCAGCGACTCCGCCAGCGCTCGATTGCGCGAAACGTGAATCGGCTTGCCGTTGAGCTGCGATCCGGCGCCATGCTCGGACGTAAACAACTCGTCGCGCAGCGGGTCATAAATCACTCCCGCGACCAGCACGCCGTCCTGGTCCGGCGCCAAACCAGCCGGCCGGTGCTCCAGGCCCATGGAGACGCAGAACTGCGGAAAGCCGTGGGCAAAGTTGGTGGTGCCGTCGAGCGGATCGACATACCAGCGGAACTCGCCTTCCATGCGATCGCGCGTGCCCTCTTCGCCGTAAATTCCGTGCGCCGGAAATACCTCGCCAAGGCGCGCGCGGATGAGCTTTTCCACGGTGCGATCGGCAACCGTGACCAGGTCTACGTCGCCCTTGTACTCGGTTTCAACGCCCTGGGCGTAGAACTCGCGCAGTTTGGCGCCTGCTTCGCGTGCGATCTGAGAAGCCTTCGGAACCAGGTTCGGATCGAGCGCGTTTCCTGATCCGGAGAAATCGTTCACTGCGTCGCCTCTCGTATGGGGCGCGAACCGGTGTGCCCCGTTGGCGACGACTGGCGGCGGCCCAGTTCGCTGATGGAGCGAATCTGGTGCTTGTAGATGAAGAGGTTGGGGTGTCCGTCGCGGGTCAGGCGCAGCATGGAGTCGTCGAAGTATTCGATCCAGCCACGCACCGTATCGCCGTCGCGGAGCTTGATGGTGACGGTCACCTGCCGGTCGCTGAGCGAGCGCAGATAAAGAGCCTCCTGGCCAGTTTCGCCGGGCGGAGGAGTCTTGGAGCGGCGTCGGGAAGCCATTGGGGATGTCATGACTACAGTTTAGATGCAGGAACAGGGGTGAGCGGTCAACGAGAATTTGCAGTGAGGCCGTCAGTCGCCGGACGGATCGGCGTCGGAGTAATAACCGGTGCGATTTCTGATCTCGAACTGGTCCGGCGCGGCGCGCGGAATGGTGATTCGGATGCGGTGGAAATCGGTGCCCGGTTCCTGGTTCTGCGGATAGTAGCCGATGAGGTATTGCGTACGCAGATCGTTGCTCACCTGCTGGAAGGCGGCGTCGAGCCCGCCTGCGGCATTCACGTAATAATGCTTGCCGCCGGTCTGCTCGGCAATGGTGATGAGCGCGTGCTCGCCGCCCGTGTCGCGGCCGGCGCTGGCGAAGATGGGCACGTCGATCAGCGAGTAGATCATGACCTCGTTGCGCAGCGCGGCGGCCAGCGCCTGCCCGTAGGTGTGAGTTCTGCACGGTGTCGTCACCGTCGGAGATCACGACCAGCACCTTGCGGCCCTGCTGACTGCCCAAGGCCTGGGAACCATCGCAAATGGCGTCGTAAAGCGCGGTGGCCCAATCGGCATGCAGGTCACCGAGAGCGTGATCGATGCGCGAAAGGTTGTTGGTGAAGGGAGCAAGCACCCTCACATTGGTGGCAAACTCGATCACGCTCATCTGGTCCTGCGGGCGAAGCAGGGCGTGGGCAAAACGCTTGGCCGCGGCAGCTTCCTCGCTCATATCCTTTTTCACGCTGCCGCTGGTATCGATGGCCAGGGTAATGGCCAGCGGCACGGCCGACTGGCGCTCGAACAGAGCGATTTTTTGCGGACGTCCATCCTCGGCGATGGCGAAATCGTCCTTGGTGAGGTTGCCTACGATGGCGCCATTGGGGTCCGTCACATTCACGAACACGTTCACCAGCTTGACGTCCATGTGCAGCGTGGTGCCGGCGTCCTGCTGCGCGTAAAGCAGCCTTGCCGAAAAAATGGCAAGCAGCAGGAAGAGGGTCGGTGGCCTCCCACCTTTTCGCCAGAAAGCGGCGAAAGAATGGGGCACCCCAGCGATTGGGCGGCGGCGGCACAGGCCGTCTGCGGAACCTACGCTCCATGGCCAGACTCCGCGGGATCGATGGCAAGCTCGGCGGGAAACGGCTCGCCGTGAGCCCAGACTGCGCCATCGGCAAAGGTCTCCTTTCTTCCAGATCGGCACTTTTTGTTTGAGCGTGTCGATGAGCCAGCGGCAGGCCTCGAAAGCGGCGGCGCGATGGGCAGCGGCCACGACGATCAGCACGCTGGTTTCGCCGATTTCGAGACGGCCGAGACGATGAATCATGGTCACATGACGGATGGCGAAGCGATGCGCGCTTGCTCGGCCAGCTCCCGCATCTGGCGTAGCGCCATCTCCTCGTAAGCCTCGTAATCGAGATAGAGCGTGCTTCGGCCGCGGGAGTGGTTGCGGACGATGCCGTCGAAGACCACAACGGCGCCATCTTCGGGGCTGCTTGGCGTCGTCAATATGCTGCTCCGAGTCGATCCACTCCCTCACCAGTGCCACAACTGCGGCCGCCGTGGGCGGTTTTTCCTTTTGCACGGAAGCATCGGCGCTACCGCCGGAAACCGGCGGCAGAAGGGCCACTTCGTCGCCGTCGTGCAGGACGCAGTTGGCGGTGGCAAACTCGGCATTCACGCCGACAGCAATGCCGCGCAGATCGCGGATGCCGCCCAGGTCGTGCGCGGAGTGAGGGGAGGTGAGCTGCTGCAGCAGGTCTGCAACCGTGGCAGCGTCGCGCAGCTCAACCGCGAGGCTGGCTGCACCGAGCCACTCTTTCAGGATTCCAAATGGGAGAACGCGTACCTGCATGTCAGCGAACAGAATAACCGCCTCGCTGGTTAGACGCATGCGGAGCGAATTGCGTATGGTGTGGCACCGTCAAGGACGCATCCAGCAGCGCCAGGAGGCTCCGTGGGTTTCCACCGCTGCGCCAGAGGCCAGGCGCAAGGATGGTGCGTGGGGGGTACTTGACGAGTTTTGGGTGCCGATTTTGGGGCGAGTTTTGGGGTGCCGAGTCTTGGTGAAAGCCGTAGCGCCAGGTTCCGGAGCCGGAACCTGGCGCAGCGCTTATGCTGCCGGCGCTACGGCCAGCGTGGGGGCGACCGCCTGCGCGTCGGAGCGCGCCTTGAGCAGCGGCAGAGCCACGGCCAGCACGTCTTCAATGTGCTCGGCGTAGTGGATGCTGACACCCTCGGTCATCTCCGGCGTCAGGTCCTCTTCGACGTTCTGCCGGTTCTCGGCGGGCAGGATGACAGTTTCGACACCTGCGCGCCGCGCAGCCAGGAATTTCTCCTTGATGCCGCCAACCGGGAGCACGTTGCCGCTGAGCGTGATCTCGCCGGTCATCGCGGTAAGCGGACGAACCGGCGTATCGGTGAGCAGCGAAGCCAGCACCGTGGCCATGGTTACCCCGGCCGAAGGACCATCCTTGGGGATGGCGCCCGCGGGCACGTGGATGTGGATGTCGAGGTCCTTGTTGAAGTCCTCGGTCAGGCCCAGACTGTTGGCGTTGGAACGCACCCAGGTGAGCGCGGCCTGCATGGACTCCTGCATCACCTCGCCGATCTGGCCGGTCATGGTAAAGCCGCCCTTGCCCTTCATCTTGTTGGCTTCGATGAAGAGGATGTCGCCGCCGGCCGGCGTCCAGGCCAGACCCACGGCAACGCCGGGGCGCTTCACGCGCTCGGCCACTTCCGTCTCCACGCGCACCTGGATGCCGCCCAGGAACTCGCGCACGGTTTCGCGCTTGACCACCAGCTTTTCCTTGTGGCCCTCGACCACGCGGCGAGCTTCCTTGCGGCATACCGTGCCGATGGTCTGCTCCAGCTTGCGCACCCCGGCTTCGCGTGTGTAGTGGCGGATGATGGAGCGAACCGTCTCCTCGGGGAACTCGATCTGGTCCGCCGTGATTCCGTTTTGCTTGATCTGGCGCGGGATCAGATAGCGGTTGGCGATGTGCAGCTTCTCCTCCTCGCTGTAGCCCTGGAGCGGAATAATCTCCATACGGTCAATCAGCGGCGGCGGCACCGTATCGAGCATGTTGGCGGTGCAGATGAACAGCACCTTGGACAAGTCGAATGGCACGTCGAGGTAGTTATCGCGGAAGGTATTGTTCTGCTCCGGATCGAGGGTCTCAAGCAGCGCCGACGCCGGATCACCGCGAAAATCGCGACCCAGCTTGTCCACTTCGTCGAGCATGATCACCGGGTCGTTGGTTTCCGCCCGGCGAATGCTCTGGATGATCTGGCCGGGCAGGGCTCCGATATAAGTGCGGCGATGGCCGCGAATCTCCGCCTCGTCGTGCATGCCGCCCAGGGAGACGCGCTGGAACTTGCGTCCCAGAGCGCGCGCAATGGAGCGGCCGAGCGAGGTTTTTCCGACGCCCGGAGGTCCGACGAAGCAAAGAATCGGACCCTTCATGTCCGGTTTGAGCTCAAGCACGCTGAGGTAATCGAGAATGCGGTCTTTGACCTTTTTCAGCTCGTAGTGATCCTCATCGAGGATTTCGCGCGCCTTGCCGATATCGATTTTGGAGCCGGAGCTTTTGGACCACGGCAGCACCGCCAGCCACTCGATGTAGTTGCGGGTGAGCGAGTAGTCGGCGGCCATGGGCGACATGCGGCCCAGGCGCGACAGCTCCTTCATCGCTTCCTTCTTCACATCCTCGGGCATGCCCGCGGCTTCAATCTTCTGGCGCAGGTCTTCGACCTCGCGCTGGCCCTCGTCCTGCTCGCCCAGTTCCTTCTGGATGGCCTTCATCTGCTCGCGCAGGTAGTAGTCGCGCTGCGACTGCTGCACCTGATCCTGCACTTCGTTCTGGATCTTGGCGCGCAGCTGCTGCACCTCGATCTCTTTGGCGAGGTGTTTGTTCAGCAGCTCCAGCCGCTCGATGACGCTTTGCGTTTCGAGAAGCTGCTGCTTGTCGCCGGTGGTGAGAAAGGGCAGCGAGGAGGCAACGAAATCGACCAGCCGCGCCGGCTCTTCGATGTTGGCGGCGATGGTGCGCAGCTCATCGGAGAGGGTCGGCGATTCGGAGACGATCTGCTGGAATTGAGCCACGACATTGCGGGTCAGGGCCTCGACGTTGGAGCCGGAGGCCGGCTCGATCTCCTCCAGCGGTCTCGATCTCCGCCACCATGAACGGCTCGGTCTGGCTGAAGCGCGTGAGGCGCACGCGGCCCACGCCCTCGGTGAAGACGAAGCGGCTCTGGTTGGGCATGCGCACGACTTTGTGGACCGTGGCCAGGGTGCCGATGGTGTGCAGGTCGCCAGGCTTGGGCGCGTCGAGCCGCGGATCGAGCTGGGCGGCGACAATGATGGTGCGTTCCTCGCCCAGCGACTCGATCAACTGGATCGAGCTCTCGCGGCCCACGGTCAGCGGCAGCACCGCGTGGGGAAACAGTACCGTGTCGCGGACCGGGAGAACAGGGATCCTGCGCCGTTCGGGGCGCGGCGTTGGCCGGCTCGGGGTTTGGAGGATTGGAAGGCCGATTCAGCATTGAGTGTCCTCTTGTAAGATTTCCTGTGTTAGATAGCGCAGACCCCGCTCAGGTTTCAGATTTTACCACCGGCCTGCTTCCCGTTCGTTCCCCATTCGGGGCTAATTGACCGCTGTTCCTCTCTTCGAGCCACGCTAAAGCCTGCCTGAACTACGACTCGCGACTGCCTCAGGTTTCCCCCGACCGCCGGTTACAAAAATTCAGATGCCTTTCGGCACAGGATGGCGACAGACTTTTGATGACACTTCAGCGTATCGGCCAAACCCGGGCAAAAGATGAAGAGCAGCCCCTGGCGTGACCGTATGCTCGCAGAGTGTACCCCGGGAGGGGCGCAAGGATAGGACGCCCAGCAGCTGATTGTTCCACTCAAATCCAGCACACGAAAGCTCTAAGCTTGTTCAACTTATCGAGGCAAGTGTCTAAAAATTGAGCTTATCAGGCATCATGAAAGGCGGCTGGCCTGCGCGGCAGAGCGGTTCCGAAGTCGAAACGAAGCCCCGACGCTGATTCCTGCTTAGCGGAAACGAAGGACAACACCGGCAAAATTTCGCGGTAAGCGCTTTGGAATGAGGAAATCACTTTTGTAGCAGCTAGGGCAGCGGGCCAGGAATCCGACGCCTGGCCCACTGTCCGGCTGTTATCTCGGCGCGGTTTTGGAGTCGCCCTCGCTCTTAATCGCGGTCTCGATGTTCTTCCAGAGGTCGTCGGGCGGCTCGACGACCGGAAACAGGTCGCGGGCTGCCTGGGCGATGACTTCAAGCTCGGCCAGCAGGTCGCGGCACAGCTCGCAGGTCTGGATATGGGGATGCTCCGACAGGTTCGCGCCGGAGCCAATCAGCTCGGGCAGATGAGACTGGAACTCGGCGCAGCTCAACTGTTTAGGTGTGGGGCTCATAGCTGCGCCTCCTGGGGAAGATGTTTACGCAGAGCGTCGCGCAGTTTCAGCCGCGCCTTGTGGAGTTGCGATTTGCTGTTTCCGATGGAGCAATCGAGCATGGAGGCAATCTCATTATGCTCAAAACCCTCCACATCGTGAAGGATGAAAATGAGGCGGTAGCCGGCGGGCAAGTCGGCGACGGCCCGTTCCAGGGCCAGGCGGTCGATGGCGCCGGTGAGGGTAAGGTCGGGCGCGCCGAAGCTGCGGCCGGGCCCCTCCTCCGGCGTGGGCTCCATGGCTTCGTCGAGCGAGATGAGGGAGAGCCCCTTTTTGCGGAGCTGCATGAGGACCACGTTGATGGCCAGCCGGTGCAGCCAGGTGGAAAAAGCGGAATCGCCGCGGAAGGTTGCGATCTTGCGGTGCAGCTGCAGGAAGGCTTCCTGGGTGAGGTCTTCCGCCTCGGCAATGTTGCCGACCATGCGCAGGCACAGGGAGTAGATGCGGCGTTTGTGGAGCGAGTAGAGTTGGGCGAAGGCCTGGTGGTCGCCGGCTTGCGCGCGTGCCAGGGCGTTGGCCTCGCCGGGGTCGGGTGAGGCGGCAGGTGAAAAATTGGTGCGACCGGCCGGAGCTGGTGCTGGTTTTTCGGTAACTTTTGACTCAGTTGGGTCCGGCTGTTGCGTAGGGGATGGAGATCGTGGCATGCACTTCCTTAGGAGGATCACTCTGGAGACGCGGACGCAACAACCGGCCT
This sequence comes from uncultured Acidobacteriaceae bacterium, assembly GCA_963725975.1. Classification (GTDB taxonomy): domain Bacteria; phylum Acidobacteriota; class Terriglobia; order Terriglobales; family Acidobacteriaceae; genus Telmatobacter. The sequence continues at coordinate 67,957 of CAVSBA010000011.1, forward strand.
CTATTGTCGTTAGTATAAAAGGAAGCCTTCGGAGTTGCCGGGAGGCCGGAATTTTCGGCTCCGAAAGGCTAAATGTATCATTTGCTGAGACGTTCACGCGGAAACGGACGCTCGGGCAGGGGTTTCCCAGGATCTGTGGGAGAGATGGTGTTCGAGAACAGGGCGGCTTGGCAGCGCGACGGATTCCCGAACCTCAGCGGACGAGTTGCGGGCTCCGGGCGCGTCAAGGCAGATGTGGAAGCGGATTTTGCGCGGGCCGGCCTGGGGAAGGTTCCCGTCTGTGGTTTCCCACCCTTGCGCCAGAAAAGGCGCGCAGGGATGGGGTACGGGGTGTTCTTGCTGCTGCTGGCCGCGCTCTGCATGGCTGCGCATGGGCAGACGCGCAAGGTAGATCCCGTTCCGGCACCGGCGCACGCTTCGATTCGTTTTGAGGGGTTGCCAGTGCTGCGTGTCTCCTTTGAAGGCATTGGTCCCGAGACGGCTGAAGCCGCTGGCAGGAACCCTCGAAGACCACATCGGCAAACCGCTCACCGAGGAATTTCTGCAGGGCAGCCTGCGCCAACTCTACGCAACCGGTCTTTATGACACGGTGGAAGTGGCGGGTGAGCGCGAGGGCGCGGGCGTGGCGCTGGTCTTCCGCGGCCAGCCCAGAATGTTTATCGGCACGGTGAGCGTGGACGGAGCCAAAGGTCCGACAGTAAATGCGCAACTGGAGCGGGCCAGCCAGCTAACTGCCGGCACGCCCCTGACCCAGGCCAAGCTGGCCCGCGCCAGCGATCAGATGCGGGAAACCCTGGCTACAAGCGGTTATTACGATCCGGTGATTTCGCGAACTCTAACCCAGCATGCGGGCGAGCAACTGACAGATATTGCCTACCGCGTGAACTCCGGCCCCCTGGCGCGAGTGGGAACGGTAGAAGTGACGGGCGACTCCGGCATGAGCCTGGAGGAGTTCCGGCGGGCTGCGCACCTGCAGCGCGGGTCGCATGTGGATCGGGACACCGCCAACCGCGCCCTGGACGGGGTACTGAAGCACTACCAGAATGAAGATCGTCTGCAGGCCGATGTGAAGCTCGCGTCGCAGCAGTACGCGCCTGCGACGCGCACCGTCAACTTTCGGTTTACAGCCAATCGCGGGCCGGTGGTGCGGGTACTGGTGGAGGGCGCAAGCATGAGCGCCGACCGCGTGAAGCGCCTGGTGCCCATCTTCGAAGAAGGCAGCGTGGACGAGGATTTGCTGAACGAGGGCAGCCGCAGGCTGCGCGACTACTACCAGCAGCTGGGCTACTTCGACGTGAAGGTCACGCACAGTCAACACCAGTCCAGCGCGGGCGCCACGGAATATCGTATTCAACGTGCGCCTGGGACCCAAAGGCCGTGTTGCGCAGGTGCTGATCACGGGAAATCACTATTTTGATACTGCTACGCTGAAGGACTTGCTGAGCGTGCACCCCGCCACCACCCTCGATCGTCATGGCGATTACAGCCAGGCCCTGGTGGCCGGAGACGTGAGCGCGATTGAATCTGTCTACCGCAACAACGGATTCTCGCAGGTCAAGTGTGACGCCGCAGACCAGTTCGCCGGAGGCAGGATCGGCCGATCCCGACTCTCCGGCGGAGCAGCCGGGAGATCCCACGGCCGCGCCGCTTATCGTGACGTATCACATCGACGAAGGCCCGCAGACGCGCGTGGGCACGGTGCGCATCGAGGGCAATACGCGCATGAACAGCGGCATGTTGATGCCGCTGCTGAACACCATGCCGGGACAGTTGCTCTCCCCGCAAAACCTGGCCGGGGACCGCGACGCGCTGCTCACGCAATATCTGAGCCGCGGCTTCGACCAGGTGTCGGTGAGCGTGATCCAGCAGCCGCAGCCCCAGGACGACCACATTGTCAACGTGGTGTTTGCCGTGGACGAGGGCCGGCAGAGCTTTGTCCGCAACGTGCTGCTGACAGGCATCCATTACACGCGCTGGCCGACGGTGGAATCGGCGATCACGATTCACGCGGGCGACCCGCTGAACCAGACGGCGATTCAAACTACACAACGCAACCTCTACCAGCTGGCCCTGTTCAACGAAGTGAATACCGCGGTGCGAAAATCCCGAAGGCGCGGAGCCGTACAAGACCGTGATGCTGCAGGCGGTGGAAGCGCGGCGGTGGACGCTGACCTACGGCTTCGGCTTTGAGGCGCAGACCGGCCAGCCGCAGAATAACTGCGCCGGAGCGCTGGCCGGAGGTGTGACCTGCAATCCCAATGGCAAAACCGGAGTGAGCCCGCGCGTGCTGGCCAACATCACGCGCAATAATCTGTTCGGGCGCCAGCAGTCGGCTTCCATCGAGGGTACCTATGGCCTGCTCGAGCAGCGTATTCAGCTTCTCTACCAGATTCCGACCTTTGAAGATATGCCGAATGTGGGTGTCACGTTCTCCGGCGGCTACGCCAACAGCCAGGATGTGACGACCTACGTGGCCGCGCGGCTGGATGCGGGTTTCCGGTGGACGCAGTCGTTTACGGCGCCGCAATCGTTGCTTTCAAAGGCCAACACCTTCGTTTACGAATTGGATTTCCGGCGCGTGAAGGTGGCGGCGAGCAGCCTGCAGGTCTATCCGGGGGAGATCTCGGAGCTGGCCACGGCGGTGCGGGTGGCCGGGCCATCGTTCACGTGGATTCGCGACACCCGCGACTCCGCCATGGATGCGCACCGCGGCACCTACACCAGCTTTCAGGAGTTTCTGTCGGCAAAGCCATTTGGGGCGCAGGCGGAGTTCGACCGCATCGACACTTCGAACTCCAGTTACTACGGCTTCGACAAGGGCCGCATTGTGCTGGCGCGGAATACGCGATACGGCCAGGTGCGGGCCTTCGGCTCGGGATCCAGCGAGTTGATTCCGCTGCCCGAGCGTCTTTATGCCGGAGGGCCGACTTCACTGCGCGGCTTCAGCCAGAATGCGGCCGGTCCGCGCGATCCGGAAACCGGCTACCCGATCGGCGGCGCGGGCGCGCTGATTAACAGCACGGAGCTGCGCCTGCCTCCGCCCACGTTGCCCTGGTTCGGCAACACCCTGAGCGTGGTGCTGTTTCACGACATGGGAAACGTGTTTACCAATGCCGGCGATGCGTGGGAAAGCGCGCTGCGCATTCACCAGCCGGACCGCGATGCATGCAAGAAACTCGCCGACGGTCGGCGTTCCCGCGTCGTATGAGCCCTCCGGCGCAACCGACCTCCACCGGCAAGCAAGGTGCGTGCAACTTCAACTACTTCTCTCAGGCGCCCGGGATTGGATTGCGCTACCATACGCCGGTGGGGCCCATCCGATTCGATTTCAGCTACAACCTGAATCCGCCGATTTACCCGGTCAACATCAATTATTCGATCCCGACAGCGTCTCCGAATCCGTCGGGAGTGCCGGGGTATGAGCAGTTGCCTATGCTGGGCCAGGCCCCGCATTTCAATTTCTTTTTCAGTCTGGGGCAGACGTTCTGATGCGCGGAGTGGCTTCAATTCGGCGGGAAGCGGGAGGGACGGTTTTCGCCGCCTCTCAACGCGCGGGGCGCACACCGCACTGCCCTGTTCCAAGGCCGCCTTGTCGAGCGGTCGTCCATAACCTGGCGATCGCGGGAATTCTGTTATTGCTGCTGGGCGCGGGCGCTGCTCATGCGCAGGCCAAGCCGCCCTATGCGGCGCCGCCAGGCGGTCTGGTCGTGCTCGATCGCGTGGTGGCCGTGGTGAACCGGCACGCCATTCTATCCAGCGACATCGACGATGAGATCCGCCTCTCGGTGCTCGATCCCAACCAGGTGGGACAGGGCGTGCTCACGCCCCAGCGCGCGCTCGAACAGTTAATCAGCCGCGCGCTGGTGGAGCAACAGATTCGCCGGGAAGATGCGCAGGCGGCTATGCCTACGCAGGATGAAGTGAACGCGCGCCTGGCGCAACTGCGCACCGAATTGCCGGCCTGCGTTCACCAGAACTGTGCGTCGGACGCGGGCTGGAAGGCGTTTCTGGCCGAGCATGGACTGACGCCGGAGCGCGTGGAAGCATACATCCGCTACCGCATGGAGATTCTGCGCTTCATCGAGCTGCGCTTCCGAGCGGGCATTCGCATTTCGCAGCCGGAGATCGAGACCTACTATCGCGACGTCCTGCTGCCGCAGTACCGGCCGGGCGAAGCAGTCCCGGCGCTCGACCAGGTGGCTCCGCGCATCGAAGAGATCCTGCTGGAGCAGCAAGTGAACGTGCTGTTCGATCAGTGGCTGACGAGTCTGCGCAAACAGGGCGACGTGGAAATTCTCGATCCCGCGCTTCGCCCCGCGGACCAGGACCCGGACCAGGACCCGTCCTCGAATGGTGCGACGACGAACGACACGGGCTCGGGGAGCAGCGAATGAGCATCGAGGCCCCTGACCCGAACCAGCCGCATAAGCAGTGCGCAGGCGGCTGCGCCGCTTCTTTCTGCGCCACGTTCCCATTACTTTGGCGGCTGGCCTGATTCTGCTTGTGCTGGCCATCGTGGGGGCTCTACTTCTACGCCAGTTCCGCATCGTTTGAGAACACGGTGCGCGGGCGGCTGGCCGCATCGCTGAGCAAGCTGACCGGCGGGCGCGTGGAGATTGCGTCGTTCCACTGGCGTCTGCTGAGCCTGGAAGCGGACGCGGGCGGCGTGGTGATTCACGGCCGCGAGGCGCCTGGCGAGGCGCCCTACGCGCAGATCGAGCACCTGCGCGTGGAGCTGAGCGTGCTGGGCTTCTGAGCCCGCGCGTGCTGCTGCGCGATCTGGAAATCGAGCGGCCGGCAGATGCATTGGATCGTGTATCCCGACGGCACGACCAACCAGCCGGAGCCGCGGCGCAAACGAAAGCCCGGTGAACCGGCCATCGATCGTCTTTTCGACCTGCAAGGCGGGGCGCATCGCGGTGGAAAATGGCGTGTTCGAATACGACAACCGCGCTGCGCGCTTCGATTTTCAGAACCGCTATATCCCGCTCAATTTCAAGGCCAGCGATGCTTCGCTGCGCATGAGCTATGTTCCTGTTGCGGGCGCGGAAGCTGTGCCGGCTTCAGCCAACGCGCAGGAGAGCTACCGCATCGAGCTGGGAGCGACCGACCTGGACCTGGAGCGCGGCGCGGGCCGAAATGCCGATCCCCCGGTGCACGGCCGCATGCGATGCCACGCTCGACCTGACGCGCAATGCGGCCACTCTGCGGCAGCTGCGGCTGGCGGCGCGCAGCAGCGGCAGCGCGTCCCATGTGCTCGTCAGGTCAGCGGGCACGCTTGCAGATTTTTCGCGTCCCAGCTGGCAGGCGAAGATCAGCGGCGAGCTGGATATGCGATTGCTCGAGCCGCTCACCGGTTATCCGTTTGCGCCGGAGGGCATTGCGCACCTGAACCTGGGCGCGAACGGCAATGCGCAGGCCTTTCAGCTGGATGGCCGCGTGCATGTGGACGGCGGCGCCTACATCGGCACCGGCGTGGTGGCGCGCGGCATCACTCTCGATGCGCACGTGCAGCCGATCCCTACGAGCTGCGTATTACCGACATCGTGGCGCGCTTCCGGCAGGGCGGGCAGATGGAGGGGATCGTCGATCTGAAGAACTGGCTGCCTCCATCGCAGAACGCGCCGCAACTGGAGCCGGCAGCGCTGCGCTTCACGCAGGCACCGCTGATCCAGGCCCGGTCACCATCCAGGCCGCCGATGACACCATTCCCGTGGACGGAAAAGTGACGGCGCAGCTCCGCAACGTCGCGCTGGACACGATTCTCGACATGGTAAGCCAGCCGCCGTTTCAGCGGCTCGGCATCGGCGCGCTGCTGAACGGTCCGGCAACTGCCACGTGGACGAAGGGCGACTCCAACACTGTGGCGGTGAGCGCGGAGCTGAGCATGAGCCCGCTCGGTCCGGGCAGTTCTACAGCGGCGGAAGCGCCGGCCAATGGAACCATCGACGCGACCTATACGCAGCGCAATGGCGCGGTCCAGGTGCGCACGCCTGGAGCTGGAATTGCCGGACAGCAGCTTGCTGGCGAGCGGGCAGTTGGGCGCGTACCCCATGACCAGCGCAACATCGCTGGCCGTCGATTTCCATTCGCACAATCTCGACTGAATTCGATACCGTGCTGCGCGACCTGGGACTGGAGCGCGGAAGCCGAGCGGGCGTGGCGGCGTTGCCCGCAAAGCTGGGCGGGCAGGCCGAATTTCACGGCACATGGACCGGTTCGCTGTTGCATCCGCGCATTGCCGGCAGACTTGAATGCGACGCAACTGGCGGTTGAAATGCCGGAGCAAGAACCAGCGGGACAGCCGCGTTTTGTGACCTTCGACTCGGCTGACAGCCGGCGGCAGCTACTCTGAAACGCGCATTGCCATTGTCCACGCCATGCTGCAGCGTGGCGCGGCGCGCATTACGGTGAGCGGCACGCTGGACGCAGCCCCGCAGGCCTCGCCGGTCGCGCAGAAAAAGCCAGCCGCCAACCCCGCCTACAATCGCGACTCCGTGCTGCACGCCAACATTCAGGCCGTGAATGTGGCCGTCGACGACCTGCAGCCGTTCTTCAAGGCAGACCTGCCGGCCACCGGAACGCTCGACGCCCAGATTGAGGCGCATGGCCCGCTGGGCGCGCCGGGCGGCGCGGGGTTTGTTGAATTGAAGAACGGCAGCCTCTATGGCGAATCCGATTCCAGGAGCACGCGCGCGTGGCACTTTCGAGAACCACGCCCTGAAGCTGGCCTCCATCGATCTGAGTGCAGCGGGTGGAACGATGACCGGCGCGGGCAGCTTCGATATTTCGGCGCGGCGCTTCGATGCCACTGCGCACGGCAGCGGCATTCAACTGGCGCGCATTGGATGGCTGCGCGCAAAGCACGACCGGCGTGGCCGGCCAGCTTGGCCTTGCGCTCGCCGGCTCCGGCACGCTCGATGACCCGCGCTTCGACGGCCACGTCACGGTGAGCGGCTTGACGCATCGGCGGCGAAGCTCTGGGCAGCCTGGACGTTACTGCGCACACCATCGGGCGACGCGCTGCACTACGAAGGCCGCACGCTGCTGGCCGGGGCGGAACTGAATTTGCACGGGGAAACGGCAGCTGCACGGCGATTACGTTACCGAAAACCAGGTAGAGTTTTCGCGTTTCGATGTGGGCGCGCTGCTGAAGATGGCGCACGTGGCGGGTTTGAGCGGCGAATCCGCGCTGGCCGGCAGCATGACGGTGTCAGGACCGCTGAAGCGCCCGGAGCAATTGCGTGGCGAAGCCAGGCTCAACACGCTTGCAGTCACGCTCGACGGAGTGCATCTGCAGAGCCAGGGAGGCGCGCATGCAACGCTGGCCGACGGCCGCATCGTATCTGGACCCGATGCACGTGACCGGCGAGGACACAGACCTGCGCGCGCAGGGTGGGCTTTCGATCAGCGGCGCGCACTCCTTCGATGTCGCCGCGCAACGGCTCCATCAACCTGAAGCTGGCGGAGACGCTCGATCCTGACCTGACCGCGAGCGGCACCACAACGTTTGAAGTGGAAGCGCACGGAACGGTGCAGAATCCAGGCCTGCGCGGCGCCATTCAATTCGAGAACGGGGCAATTTCCCTCGAGGATTTGCCCAACGGCCTGAGCCAGTTGCATGGCACGCTGGAGTTCAACCAGAACCGGCTGGAGGTGCGGCAGTTTACCGCCATGACGGGCGGCGGATTGCTGAGCCTGGGCGGTTCTCTCACTTATCAGCATGGGCTTTATGCCGATCTCACCGTTACGGGCAAGGGTGTTCGCATTCGCTACCCGCAGGGCGTGAGTTCGCTGGCCGATGCCGAGCCTGCGGCTACAAGGCTCGGAAAACAACCTGCTGCTGAGCGGCAATGTTTTGATCACGCGCTTTGCCACCAGCCCGGAGCTCGATCTGGAAGCGCTGGCCACGCAGGCCAACACCTCCCTGCAAACGGTAGCGCCGCCCAATGCGCCCTCCAATCATGTGCGGCTCGACATTCACCTGGTTTCTTCGCCGCAGTTAAATTTCCAAAACGCGTTTGCCAAGCTGGCCGGTGACGTGGATCTGCATCTGCGCGGGACGGTGGCTTCGCCTTCGGTGCTGGGACAGGTTTCCATTACCGAAGGCAGCGCGGTGATTGCCGGCACGCGGTACGAGTTGCAGCGTGGCAACATTTCGTTCACCAACCCGGTACGCATCGAGCCCAATATCGACCTGACGGCAACGGCGCACGTCGAGGACTACGACATCACGCTGGGCCTGCACGGATCACCGCAACGGCCGGTTGTGACCTATCGTAGCGATCCGCCGCTGGCCGAGTCGGATGTGGTTTCGCTGCTGGCGCTGGGGCACACGCAGGATCAGGAACGGCTGTATACGCAGCAGCAGGAGCGGGAGTTGTCGAACCCCAGCACCGACGCGCTGCTGGGCGGCGCGCTCAACGCCACCGTCAGCAGCCGGGTGCAGAAGCTGTTTGGCGCCGGATCGGTGAAGGTGGACCCCGACTACCTGGGCGCCTTCGGCAACGCCACTTCGCGCGTTACTGTGCAGGAACAGGTGGGCCGCAACCTGACGCTAACCTACGCGACCGATGTGAACACGACAGGCCAGCAGTTGCTGCAGGCCGAGGTGGCCATCAACCGGCATGTCTCGCTGGTGGTGGCGCGCGACGAGGCGGGAGTGTTCTCGATGGTGCTGAAAGCTACGCGGCGCTACAAATGAGGCAGCGAGTTGGGGTGCGCTGACGCGCGCGTCACAGGTTCGCGGTGAAGCTTGTGCACACGCTCCCCCGCGGCAGAGATAAGCCGCGAAGGTGAGGTACGGAACGAAGGGAGTTCCAGCAAGCGTGTCCTTCGACTTCGCTTCGCGCCAGATGCGAATTCACGCCGCGGAGCTTAACTCTTGTGTTTGCCGGCCCGCTGATGCGGGTAGAAAGAAGCTCATCACGGTTCCGGAGCGTTGGCCCTGACGGCTGCGGAAGCGCAGATAGCCGCCATGCTTGCTCGATGAGCGATTTGGTGACCCACAAGCCGATACCGGTGCCGATATTTGCTTTCGTAGTGAAGAACGGAACGAAGATGCGTTTCTGGACTTCGGGCGACATGCCCGAACCGTTATCCGCCAGGGTGATGCGGACGCCCGCTTCGTGCCCCTTGATCCAGTTGGAGCTGGAGCGGGCGCGCAGCCACACCGTTCCGCCTTCGTGCGACGCGTCAATGGCATTGGCCAGCAGATTGGACAGAGCCTGTTTAAGTTCACCCTGCTTGGCAAAAACCTTCAGGTCCGGATCGACGTCAACCACGCAGTTGATCTGCTTGTAGCGCAGCTTGCGATCGTAGATGAGAAGAATGTCTGCCACCACCTCGTGCACGCCGATCCACTTGTTGTTGGAGGTGTCGCGGTAAAAGCCCAGCGTCTTCTGCGCAATTTGCGCAACGCGGGTCAGCTCGCGATCGGCAATTTCGAGATAGCGCTGCGTTTCCTCGGGAATGTCGGGATTGGTGCGCGCCAGATAAATGAAGTTCGTGACCGCTTCGAGCGGATTGTTGATCTCGTGCGCGATGGTGGCAGCCATGCGGCCGGCAGCCGCCAGCTTCTCTGCCTGGATGGCGATCTGCTGTGCCTGGCGCAGCTCGGTGGTGTCGCGGGCGATGGCGATGAGCCGCTCGATGGCGCCGTCGCGGCTGCGCATGGGCGCAATGCGCACGTCCCACTGCTTGCGCGTGCCGGAGCCGGTGGCGAGCTCGGCCTGAAAACTGCCCACGCCGCCCGACCTGGCCACCTTCAGGCCGCCCTCAACCTTCGGCCGGTCCTCTGCTCTCCACAGCTCCACCCACGGCCGGCCAAGATAGCTTCTCAGGTCGCCGATCTCCAGCAAGGCCTGGCCGGAAGGGCTCATGTATTCGAGATGTCCCTCGAGATCGAGGACCTTCAGGCAGTCCACGCAGCTCTCCACAATCTTGCGCGCGAACTCCTCGCTGCGCCACAGCTTGTCTTCGGCATGGTTGCGCTGGGCGATGGCGCGCTCCCGTTCCTCCACAGCACTGCGTGCCACGGTCGCACGCTGCTGCAGGGAAGCAACCATGCGCAGGCGCTCCGGCTCGCCGGCCAGCGCGCCGTAGCTCTCGGCGGGGGTGACGTGCGAGTGCGTCTGGCAAACCTGGCGGAAGAGCTCGTTCTGGGATTCGTTGGCGAAGGAGGACAGCGGATACGCGCACAGCAAGGAGAACTCGTGATGCGTCTGCGTCTCGTTCCAAAGCTGCTCGAGCTCGATGGCTGCATCGCGGCGCCCGTCCTGCCACAGCACGGCTACCATTTCGCCGAAGGCGAAGACACACCCGGGACTGCGGGCGGTGGAGGCCTGAGCCTGAGCGAGCACGGGCTCGATGGTGCGGCAGAAAAGCTCGCGGTCGGGCCAGCCTTCCACCATGAAGCGGCTCATGGTCTCACTTGCATCGAGAGCCAGGTAGCGGCCAGAGCGCCCTGCCTGGAAGAGGTCAATCGCCCAGCCGGTGAGCCGCTCTGCCAGGCCACTGCGGTGCTTGTCCGTGGCGATCACGATGCACGCGCCGCCGGAGCCGAGAACCGACCCGGCCAATTCCGCGAGCTGGTCGAGAAAAAGCGAAGAATCTTCGTAGATCTGGATGGAGTGGACACCGGGCGAGGTCTCTGCCTTGTGCCGGCCCTGCGCCGAATCCCCCGCGTCGATTCCCTTGACCGTGTGCACCGTTTCCCCCAAACTCGCTGTCCCAGAAGCTCTTTCCAGCACCGGCGGAGGTGTTGGTCAGTAGGATGCGGCGATAAAAGTTGCAGTTGCTATGAGTTGCTTCCGGCACCAGGTTCCGTCTCACCTAGGGAAATTCCGAGGGTAAATAGTGGCCGGAATCACTTTAACGCAACCGAAATTGGATTTTATGTGTCTATAGCAGCGGTACCGAGGATTCAGGATACGGTACGCATCGGCCCGCTGCGGGACTTGCCGGAGCGGGCAAAAGGAGTAGGTTGGAAATGAAAACTGTAAGGAAGTATTTTCGGCTGGGAATTTTGACCATGCTGCTGGCTGGAGTTGCCATCGTCTCCACGCCCGCGCTGCACGCGGCGACCCAAGACCCAACATCGGCGCTGAAAGCCAAACTCAAGGGCTCCCAGTACAAGAACGTGCAGGTGAGCGTGGGCAACGACGGCACGGCCACGCTCTCCGGTACGGTGCCCCTCTACGAGTTCAAGGAGGACGCAGACCGCATCGCGCACAAGGTGAAAGGCGTAAAAGCGGTGAGCAATGAGATCCAGGTGTCAGGCAATATTCCTGATTCCACCATCGAAAAAAAGCTGGCGCCGCAGCTGGCCTTTAGCCGCGAGGGCTTCGGCAACGTCTTTGACGCCATTTTGCTGGGCGTGCATGACGGCGTGGTGACGCTGGGCGGCTCTACGCACGACTATCCCGACCGCGATGCGGCGGTGGCGCTGGCTGCCACCACGCCGGGCGTGAAGGAGGTCATCGACAACATCCAGGTCGATCCAGCCTCGCCCATGGACTACCGGATCCGGATGCAAGTGGCCAACGCCATCTACGGATATCCGGCGCTGCAAAAATACGCCATCAACCCGATACGGCCCATCCGCATCGCCGTGGATAACGGCAATGTGGCGCTCTACGGCACCGTGGACAGCACGGCGGACAAGCAGCTGGCGTTCATGCGGGCCGAACAGGTTCCGGGCGTCTTCACGGTAAAGGACTACCTGCAGGTGACCGGCCAGCCTGCAAGCAACCAGCAGAGTGAGAACCAGCAGCATTAAGCTGGTGCAGAATTAAACTGGCGCAGCCGGCCCCGGAGGCGTATGCCTCCGGGGCCGTCGTTTCTGCCCTGGATTCCTGGGTGCCGGAACCCTTTCCGGTCCCCATTGATCCGCGGCAGCTTTCCGCTTCAGACCCAGGGGCGTGCGGTTTCCGTTTTGGTTACAATGATTTTTTCGGACCAGCAGGAGATAGATGGAGCCGGAGATGCACGACTCGTTGGACCAGAGCCCGCCCGGGAATGGTCCGTGGGCGCCTGAAACGAATCAAGCCCTGGAATCTGAGGAACAGCAATCCCCTGGGTTGCGGCCCCCTGGGGCAGGCGGCATTGAGTGGGTGTTCCTCGGTCCACAGGGCCTGCGCGCCGGCTGGTCGGTGCTGATCTTTGTCTGCACCTACCTGCTGGCCTCGATGGCAGCGGGGGGCTTGCTGGCGAGGACTCACCTAGTCAGCCCTAAAGGCGGTATGACGCCGCGCAACATATTCTTTAACGAGCTGACCCTGCTGGCGGTACTGGTGGGGGTGGGGGCGGTAATGGCTCTCATCGAGCGCCGCCGGGTGCTGGACTATAACCTGACAGGGCCGCGGCCAACGCGACATTTTTTCTCCGGCCTGCTGGTGGGTTTTGCCGGGCTGTCACTGCTGGTGGGCGAGCTCTCAGCGGGGCACTGGCTGCACCTTCGCGCACCGGCTCTGTCCGGAGCCGCCCTCCTCGGTTATGCGCTCATCTGGGGCTGTGTCTTCCTGATGGTGGGCTGTGTTGAGGAGGGGGCCTTCCGCTGCTACCTGCAATACACCCTGACCCGCGGCATCAACTTCTGGTGGGCTCTGGGCGCGGTGACCCTCATGTGCGCGGATCTACTGGCAACTCACAAAGGCAACGGCGCGTGGGGTGACTACGCCGTGGCCCTGCTGGGACTGATCCCTTGCTTTCTGCTTCACCAGAAACACGCCCTGCGCAGCGCCTTCTGGCAGGCCGCGTGGGTCACCTCCACGCTTTTTGGCTTTGTGCACACCGGCAACGGCGGCGAGAACTGGATTGGCATCTTCAGCGCGGCGGCCATCGGGTTTATTTTTTGCGTCAGCATCCGGGTGACCGGGTCAGCATGGTGGGCCATTGGATGCCATGCCGGCTGGGACTGGGCTGAAACCTACTTCTATGGCACCCCAGATAGCGGCCTGACGGCGCCCGGACATCTGCTGACCTCCACAGCCGGCCGGCACGCCGCTGTGGAGCGGTGGCACCGACGGGCCCGAAGGCAGCCTGCTGATTTTCGGGATTCTGGTGCTGTTGCTTCTTTGGCTGGTGGCGGTTTACGGGCGCAGAGCTAGGGCGCCTGCGGAATAATGCACTAGACGTAAGACTGCACTCCCCGCGTACCGTCGGTTTCGACGGGCTTGGTTCCTCGGCGGCGCGTGGCATCAAGGTACCACGCAAGCCACGCCGGTGCTGTCCAGATGTAATAAATCGAGGTCATTGGAATCTGCGCCAGGAAACCCACCAGGCCGGCGGCGGTGATGACCCCGAACAGCGCCAGAACGCGAGTCGACTTCTCGCCCGCGTAAAGGCCTACGAGAATCGCCGGAAACAGCAGCGACTGATCGCAGTACCAGGAATAAGGCGTGGCCGCCACTGAGACCAGCAGCACCAGCAGGCCTTCCCTGCCCCAGTCCCAGCACGCGCGCCGCGTGAGGAAATACCATGCCGCCCAAAGGCAGGCGCCGGCCTCGGGAACAAACTCGATCCAGCGCGCGCGGCGATCAAGCAGGAAGCGCACGCTCACGCTCAGGGTAGGCAAAAACGTGTCCATGATGCGGGAGGAGTGCAGCATTCCCAGGTACTGGGCGCCGACAAGAGGGTCAATCCAGAACGTAAGTCCGCAGCTCACGGCCAAGGCTGCCGCGAAGCCACCTAGAGCGCCGAGCTGCCTGCGGCTCACTGACCACAGCAGAAGCACGACCGCGAAGGGCAGAAACAGGTGCGGCTTGAGCGGGAAGAGCGCCAGAGCCGCTCCGGCGAGCCACGGACGCTTGCGGATGAACAAGAGAAACAGGCAGATTTCAAGCAGGAAGAAGATGCCGAGCTGTCCGGAGATGAGGCACCACAGCACCGGAGGAAAGCCCAGCCCGATGACGTGCCACCGGCTCTCAGGCCGGTCATGCAGCAGCCACAGCACCCAGACCGAGGCAGCCATGCACACCAGCAGCACAAAGGTCCACAGAATGAGCCCGGTCCTGGCGCTCACCCATCCCAGTGGGAACGCATAGGCCAGGCCGACAGGCGGGCTCAGGCTCATGAGCACGCCGGGCTTGTCCATGCCCACGGCGCGCTCGACGCGCAAAAGGGCGACCGGGTCGTAAGGATTGGCGCCGTGCGCCAACTGCTGCTCCAGCGCCCAGTATTGAATGTAGTCCCGGCCGGTCGCGGTTTTGTCGTTGGTGCCGAAGATCAGGATGGCAACCAGCAGAAGGGCTCCGGCCGCAACAATAGCGGCCGCGGCCAGCTTGCGCAGGGGAATGCTGGATTGCAGCATGTCTCGATCTTAAAGCCCAGCTTGATTAGACTGTACGGCCAGAGCATGCAGACCGGCAGCAGCAGAACCAACCCAGGCAAGACCTGCGGGCGTACAACTGTCCCGAAGAGCTGCGGCGCAGGAACCGGCCAGCATCAGAACCGGAAGACCACGCCCACGGTGGCGCGAGGATTCCAGGTGCGGTGAGTCGAGTAGCCCAATTGTGAGCTGTTGTTAATCAGCGAAAACGATGCGCCCACGCGGTCGCCGGTGACCTCGATGGCCCAGCGCCGATTCAGATCGTATTGCATGCCGCCGCCGAAACCTCCGGCAAAGGAAGTGCTGGGGTTCATGTTCTCGCCGCCGGTGTGCTCCATGCCCAGTTCAGCAAAGAGCAGCCCATTGACCCGGCCATAGATATTGGCATGAATCTCAGGGCCGGCAAGAGCGCTGTAAACCGATGGGTGGCCGGGATTGGTGGTGGTGTGGCCGGCGGGTGGTTGTAGTAGCTGCCATTGACCATGAGCCCGAAATACTTGCCGAAGTCGCGGGTAACCTTCACCTCGCCGCCCATCAGGCCATAACGCGATAAATTGACCTGGTTCAGGCTGGTATAGGCAAATCCGCCATAGACGGAATATTTTAATTGGGTCGCGGTGGGCGGGCCTGCCTCGGGAACCGCCTGGGCAGCAGCAGTCATGGGCAGGAGGACGGCCGCAACCGCGGCCAAAATTGAAAACCAAAACGTTCTCTTCAACGGAAAACTCTCCTCATTCACGTGCACGGCAATGACCTTGAGCGAAACCGGAGTCAGCGTGGCTCCCAGGTCGTTTGGCCATGCGGCTTTTCCTTGCGGAAAAAGACCCCTTTGGCTGACGTAATTCCGGGTTCAAACCACTCGGCTTCCGCTGTAGCTGCGCCGCAGCTCCGGGGCAGGCTTCCAAGACTGTTCCGGTACCCTCTTAGACTATCGTGCCCACCCCGGTTTGAAGAAGTGCAGGGTGCGGGGAACAGGTTCAGCCCTCTTCCATGTACCAGGGGATGTTGATGACGATGATGCGGCGGTTGCCGCGCATGAGCAGGATGACCTTGAGCAGGTCCGAACGGCGGTTGTGCAGCAGGCCCTCCCACCAGTGCCGTACCACCAGCTCCGGCACCAGCACGCATACTTTGCGCGTGCCCGGCTCCTTTTCCACGTTGAGAACGTAGTCCACTACCGGCTGCAGGACGTAGCGATAGGGCGACTTAAGTGTGACCAGCCGCGGAACACAGCGGCCGGCCGCGCGCAGGGGCTTGGCAATCAACTCCTGCCAGGAATCGCAGAATGGGTCGAAATCGTCCGAGGTCAGCACGTGCACGCAGCGGATATCGTGAGACATGGCCAGGGCGAAGGAGAGCGCCTTCTCCGAAATGCGGCTCCAGCGGTCGATCGGCAGTACCACGATCGGCTCCTGGACTTCGGCCGGAATAATGGGGCGGGTGAGATTGGTTTCGCGGGCCACGCGATCGTAATGACGCCTGCACGGCGCGCATCAGCACGATCATGATCACGATCAGCAGCGCCGTGATCCACGCGCCTTCTGCGAACTTGGCCACGAAAACGATCAGGGTGGTGAGGCCGGTAGCCACCGCGCCCACGCCGTTCACGATCATGCGAGCGCGGGCGTTGACCCCATTACCCCCAGGGACGGGTGCTTGTCCGCGGGGTGTAATTTGGCGCTTCCAGTGCACCACCATCCCCGCCTGCGACAGCGTGAAGGCCATGAATGCGCCGATGGCGAAGAGCGGGATGAGGCGGTCTGTGACGCCGCCGAAGACGATGAGCAGCAACGCGGTGAGCGCCACCAGAACATAAATGCCCCACGAGTAGAGCAGGCGCCGGCCGCGCAGCAGAAAGACGTGGGGCATGTAGTCGTCGCCGGCGATGGCGCGGGTGAGCCGCGGAAAATCGGCGAAGGCCGTATTGGCGGAGAGCGCCAGCACCACCAGCACGGAGCCGATGGTGAGGTAATAGAACACATCCATGGCCCATCACCGCGCGCGGTGAGCATGGAAAGCACACTCTCGTAGCCGGGGCTGCCCGGCAACGGTGGCGGCGATGCGATAGGCGCGGCACAGCGTGGCGATGCCGCCCAGCAGAATGGCCAGCAGCACGATGATGATGGTGAGCGTGATCTTGGCGTTCTTGCGGGTGGGATCGCGGAAAGCCATCACCCCGTTGCTCACCGCTTCCACGCCGGTCATGGCCGTGCAGCCGGAGGAGAAGACCTTCAGCAGCAGCCACAGGCTAACGGCGGCGGTGGCCGCGGGCACCACGGGCAGCGGTGTGACCGGAACTGCGGATGGCCTCCGGCCGCGTACACCACGTGCCACGTGCCCACTCCGATGACGATGAGCAGCGTGGCCGTGAAGATGTACGTGGGAATCATGAACACCACGCCGGTGTCGTGGACGCCGCGCATGTTCACCAGGGTGAGCAGGGCAAGCACGCCCAGGCACAATCCCAGGGTGTGCGGTTGCAAGGCCGGGCACGGCGGAGATGAGCGCGCCGATGCCCGCCGAAATGCCCACCGCCGCGGTAAGGATGTAATCGATCATGAGCGCCGCGGCGGCCAGCAGCGCCGCGCCTTCGCCCAGGTTTTCCCTGGCCACTGTATAGGACCCGCCGCCCTGCGGATAGGCTTCGATGGTCTGGCGGTAGCTGAAATAGACGATGGCCAGCAGGGCAACGATGGCAGCGACGATGGGGACGATGTACCGGACGCCGACCAGGCCCAGCGGGATGAGCAGGGTCAGCGCTGCCTCAGGTCCGTATGCGGCCGAGCTCAGGGCATCGAGGCCAAAGACAGGGATGCCGGCCAGCGGACCGATGTGCTCGGCCCGCTCTTCGCTGGTGGCCAGCGGCCGACCGAAGAGGAGGGTAGAGATGCTGGTGGGAAAGCCCATGCTAGTACAGCTTACAGTTCGCCGGTCACGGGGTGCGGCCCTTTCGGCCGCCTGCTAGGCAATCGTGGGTTCCTGCGGGTTCGCCGCTACAGCCGGGAGCGTGAACAGAAAACGGCTTCCCTTGCTTACCGCGCTCTCCGCCCACATGCGTCCGCGGTGCTGTTCCACGATGCTGCGGCACAGCGCCAGCCCCAGGCCGGTGCCGCCCAGCGCGCGTGCATCCGATGCATCACCCTGCTGGAAGCGCTCGAAGATGCGCTCCAGTTTTTCCGGGGCGATGCCGCGGCCCTGATCCTCCACGATGAAGCAGACCTGCGATTCGCCGGCAGCATTGAGTCCGGCAGGCTGCGCGGCCAGCAGGACCCTGGTTTCTGGCGGCGAGAACTTGAGTGCGTTGGTCACCAGTTCATTCAGCACTTGCATCACGCGCTCCTCGTCGGCAAAGACAACCGGGCGGGCCGGCGCGTCGATTTTGAACTCAATGCGCGCTTCTTTGGCCGCATAATGAGCCACGTCCGCGGCACGGCGCAGCAAGTCCATGGCCTCCACGGGCTGACGATGCAGGGGCAGCCGGCCTTTCTCCACGCTGTCGAAATCGAGAATGTCGTTGACCAGGCGGATGAGCCGATCGGAGTTGCCAATGGCCACCTCGACCATCTGCTTTTGCTTCTCCGGACGCTTGTCGAGCGAGCCGGAAGAAATCAATCCCAGCGACGCGCGCAGCGAGGTGAGCGGGGTCCTTAGCTCGTGGCTCACGGTGGAGATGAACTCATCTTTCATCTTTTCGAGGCGACGCCGCTCCGAAATATCCTGGAACGCCACCACCATGCCGGAGATGAGGTCATTTTCCAGGATGGGATTGGCGCTGTATTCAACCGGAATCGAGGTGCCGTCGCGCCGCCAGAAGACCTCGTCTCGCATGCGAATGGGCTCGGCACGGCGCAGCGCCTGCAGGATGGGGTTGGTCGACTTGGAATAAGGCGTGCCGTCGGCGTGGCTGTGATGAATGACCTGGTGCAGATCGAGGCCGGCCAACTGCTCCGGCGTGTAACCCAGCATTTGTGCGCCCGCCTGGTTAATGAACATGAGCTTGCCGTCGAGGTCGATGCCGTAAATGCCTTCTCCCACCGACTGCAGAATGAGCTCGCGCTGGCGCGTAGCGCGGTGCATCGCCTCCTCGGCCTGGTGCTGCTCGGTCACGTCCATCCCTTGATTGAGAATGAACGGCCGCTCGCCGGGTAGCTCCGTGCGCTTACTTCGCAAGGCGATGCGGCGGTAGACGCCGTCGCTGCGGCGCAGGTGCAGGGCTCCCTGCCACTCCGCGCCGGTTTGGAGCGAGCGCAACCACTCCTGGGCCTGTGCCACGCCGGCCGCGTCCAGCAGCTCCGTCACCATGCGGCCCATGAGCGCCTCCGCGCGGTAGCCCAGCGTGCCCGCGGTGAATGCGTTCAGCGAGGTCAGGCGGCCTTCCATGGTGCAGGTAAAGACGAAGCCCAGGCTGTTCTCGACAACCTCGCGGTAGCGCGCCTCAGTGGAGTGGAGCGCTAGCTCCATCTCCCGTTCGTCGGTGACATCCTGGCCGCTGACGATGAGATATTGAATTTCCTGATTGGGACCCTCGAGCGGGCGCAGCATCCAGCTCACGCGGCGGCTCTGCCCGGCTGTGGCGCGCCACGAGGTCTCATGGGGACCGGAAACCTGCCCATTCGCCGCTTCGCGCAACCTGGCCGCAACCCACTCGCGATCGCCGACTCTAAGCACCTCTTCAACAAAAGGGCGGCCAACAGAATCGGCGAGGCTCAGCCCTGTCAATTGCGCGCAGGAAATGTTCATGCGCACAATACGCCCCGCGGTGTCGAGCACCGTGACCAGCGCGGGAACCGAATCGAGCGTTGCCGCGACGAAGCAGCGCTCGATGGCCAGCGCGCGCTCGGCGCGCTGCCGCGCACGCTGCGCCTGCTCCTGCGCGCGAATACGGCTATAGAGCTCGAGCCGCGTTACCGCCTGGCGACCCAGAATATCGAGCAGCGTGAGGTGCTCGGGCGGAAACTGCCCGGGATCGCGCGCCAGCACCGCCAGCGTCCCCACGATCTGCTGGGCGCTCGAGATCAGCGGCACGCCTGCATAGGAAAGGCACGGCTCGGCTCCCGCCAGCGGAATTCCACCGGGCGGAAAGCGAGAATCTTCACGCGCATCTTCGATCAGCAAGGGCGCGCCTGCATTCAACATCCACTGGCAGGCAGTGGAAGCGCGTGGCTGCTCGATGCCGCGAAAGCCGAAGCGCGCCTTGAACCAGAGGCGGTTGTAGTCCATCCAACCCAGATAAGCGTAGTCCGCGCCACACAGCTCCGACGCAAGCTCAACCAGTTCGTCAAGCGCGGCATCCGGGTTGCGATCGAAGAGCCCCGTCTCCGGCCGCACTATTCTCTCCTGGCTCTCCACGAGTTGGGAACCCGGCACTGCGATCATCGGTCCACGCACCCAACGTCAGTATCGAGGAATTTACAGGGGTTGACTCTGGCACGAACAGGGCAAATTCTGAGCAAATTGCTTACAACTCAAGTAATCCAAATCTTACCCCGAAAAACACGTAGGTGGTTACCATCGGCAGAGAGGGCGTTGCTGAGTCAGGAACGCGGGAATCGGAGTCAGGGAATTGTGGCCAACTTCAACTCCGTCATTTTTTCTGACGATCACAGGTACCCCCCAATCCAGCATCAGCGGCTTTCGATCTCAATCTTCACGGCGTGGGCAGTTTGCAGCAATCGCCGGCTGCGGGCGCGTCATCGGCGCCGGCGTCGAGAACCACTTTCCAGGAGCCATCCGGCTGTTTGCGCCACACGGTGATGTATCTCCCACTGGTTAGCACCGGGTTCCCGTGGGCGTCTTTACTGCGGCCTTCGTAGTGCCCCCAGGTGTAACCCATATCTCCGTCCGGACTCATCATCGCGTCGGTTGGAGTCCAGGTAAGCTGGTATTCCTGGGGCGACCATTTCGCCGATTGTGCAATCGCCACCTCCCCGATGAGTGGTGGCTTGCCATTGCCCAGGGCCACGCCATCATCGGCAAACCATGCTGCGAAACCCGCACCCCCCTCAGCCACCACATCCTTCTCAAAGCGTGCCTCGAGCGCGAAGAGCTGCATTTTGCCCGGACTCATGGTGGAGTCGGTCAGCGGGTTGGGCGCCTGGGAATCCGGAACCTGCGACGCCGCGCCCGGCTGCAGGCCCGGCCCCAGCAACTGTGCCCTTCCCTGCCTCGGCGCAGTTCCCAAAACCAGCCCCGCCGCAACCGCGACAAAAAGAGAAATACGATGCCAATTTGCCACTTCCCTACCCCCGAGAAGAGATAAATACATATGCGCTCATCGTACAACCGGGGGGCCAGGGAATTGGCAGGACCTGCGCGACCGGAGGATGGCGTCAGGCCGAGGATCCGCAACATCTTCTGCAACCCGGAGTCCTCTTTCCGAGTCGAAAAGGTTGTGACGATTCCAAGGTAGTTGTACCTGGCAACTGCGCTGGCCCCGGTCCCAAAAGCGGAGTTCCACCCCAGGGATCTGGGGCGCACCTGTAGCGTGGGCATGGGTACAGCAACTGTGGAATCGCGCCAGGAAAACCGGTGAGCGGCCTCCTTACCTGAGCGGGATGCCTGAAGCGCACCGGGAGGAGGAATTCCGCGATGCCCGTTGTGCGCAGCTGCGCGTCCTGTGGCACCCGCAATCGGATACCGGCGAAGCATCTTGCCCATACCGGCAGGTGCGGCGCCTGCAAGGCAGCTTTGCCGCCGGTGGCCGAGCCCATCCCGGTTGGAGGCGCGGAGTTCGATGAGATCATTCGGGAGAGCCGCGTTCCCGTGCTGGTGGATTTCTGGGCGGCGTGGTGCGGTCCCTGCCGCATGGCCGCGCCCCACGTGGCCCAGGTGGCCCGGGAACTTGCGGGACGTGCCTTGGTGATGAAAGTCGACACCGAGCGGCACCCTGAACTTGCGGCGCGCTACAACGTGCAGGGCATCCCCAACTTTGCTGTGTTTGCCGGCGGTGAGCTGCGCTTCCAGCAAGCGGGAGTAGTGGATGCGCACACCATGAAAGGCTGGCTGGAGCGGGCGGCATAGCCGCAGGAGAAACTCCGGCTGTCGTTTGTCTCCCTCCGCGCTAGTTGAGTTTCACTGCCGTCAGTGTCCCGTCGTACTTGACCACGCGTCCTGCGTCCGCTTCCACCTGCGCGCCAGTGCCATGCGCCGCGTCAACCAGAACGATGCGAAAGGTGCGGTTTGTCGCCATGCCAGGATAGCGCCCTTGCCGCGCGCCGATGGTCAGGGTCGATGCGCCGTCATCCCAGTGCAGCGGGATGGTGGCATGCGCGCCCTTTTCGTAGTCGTAGCTATCGCCTTCGTCTCCATATAAAGTGAAATCCGCGTCGGCGCCGCGATAGATGCGCAGGGTAATCGGCGCATCGGGCGATTGGGTGGCGTACTCGATTTCGGGGCCCATGGGCAGAATGGAACCGGCTTTAATGTAGAGCGGAATGCGATTGAGGGGCGCCGCGGCCTGAATGCGCTGGTCGCCGCGCAGTTTTGCGCCGGTCCAGAAGTCGTACCACGCCGGCGCGGGCGGTAGATACACCGTGCGATCCGTCGCTCCTTCAAGCGTGACGGGGTTGACCAGGATGGACGGCCCGAAAAGATATTCGTCGCCGATGTCGCGGACCTTGGGATCGGTGCGCCAGTCCATGATGAGCGGGCGCATGATGGTGTAATCGTCGCTGGTGACGCGCCAGGCCAACGAGTAGATATAGGGCAGCAGCCGGTAGCGCAGCTTGTCGTAGGCGATGAGCGTGGGCGTCTGCGGGCCGTAGGAAAAAATCTCATTGGTGTCGTTGGAGCGGTGGCCATGCGTCCGGAAGATGGGGCAGAAGACACCGAACTCGTACCAGCGCGTATAAAGCTCCTGGTACGAGGGGTCGCGGGTGTCGCGCTCGTAGGGCCAGCCGTAACCGGCAATGTCAGTGGTCCAGTAGGGAATGCCGGAGACCTGAAAGTTGAGGCCGGCGGCGATCTGCTTGCGGAAATCGAAGAAGGTGCCCATCACGTCGCCGGACCAAATGGTGGTGGCGTTGCGTTGCTGGCCCAGGAAGGCGGAGCGGGTAAGGATGAAGATGCGCTTGCGATCGGTGGCCGCGCGCCAGTGGTCGTACACGCCGCCACTATGCAGCAGCGGGAAGATGTTGGTATAGCGCGCGCCGTTGCCAATGTGCAGTTGGAGGGTATCGAGCGTCGCGTCGCTGAATCCATCGCAGCACTCCGGCTCTGCGCTGTCCAGCCAGAAGCCGTCCCACCCCTGCTCCATCAGCGGCTTCACCAGGTGATTCCAGAACAGCTCGCGGGCCGCGGGATTGGTCGCGTCGTAATCCGTAGTGCCGGGAATGTTGAGATGCTCCTTCTGCAACTGCTGGAAGAAGTCCGATTTCGGGTCGGTGACCGCCCATACCGAAATGATGGCGTGGAGATGCTCGTCGTGCAGCTTCTTCAATGCTTCGGGAATGTCGGGCTCGGGCTTCAGATATTCATCGGTAAAGACAGGATCGCCTTGCCTTTTCCACCAGAACCAGTCCTGCACAATCATGTCCAGCGGAACGTGCTGCGAACGGTATTCCTCGGCTATATCGAGCAGTTGCTTTGCAGAGCGGTAGCGATCCTTCGACTGAACAAATCCATAAGCCCATTTGCCAAATAGCGGTGCGTGGCCCGTGAGGTCGCGGTACTGGTGGATGATCTGGTCAATTTCAGGGCCGTAAATAAAGTAGTAGTCGATGGCGTCGGCAGCTTCCGTGCTCAGTTTCAGCTCGCTGGGGAAGCGGTTGTCAAACCAGGATTTCGACGCGGTGTTCCACAGGATGCCGTAGCCATTGCTGGAGACCAGCAGCGGCACGGCCACATCGGTGTTGGCCTGCGCCAGTTCCACCACGTTGCCGCGATAGTCGAAGACCCCGCTCTGATGTTGCCCGAGCCCATAAAACCCCTCGGTGGGCGCGGGCTGAAAACGGTCGCTGACATGATAGACCTTCTCGCCGTTGACGATGTCGGGGGTGATGGGTACGCTTTCGCGGTGGGTGGATTAGACGCTGTGCAACTTGCGGATTACGGTACTGCAATTCCTCGATATAAGTCACTGTGAGTCCTCTTAATCGCCAAAAAACAAACTCTTCAAGAGCTTTTTTGCGGAACTGCCATTGTTCTAGTTCAGGGCCGTCCTCAATTTGAGAATGCAGCGCCCTTCCTGATTCAGATTCGATTCGAACAGACCATTGATCTGTTATAACCATGATACACGCACCACAATCGTGTTCTCTACAAGTCCGATGTAAACGAATGGGGCGCACCGTATTACGTGTTGACCGATCGCAGATCGTGAGCTGTCGCTAAGTGATATCTCCTGATCAAATTGCTGATCGGACGGGATGTTTTTGATAGAGTTAAAAACGGCAATATCGTTGTTTATGCCTTCTCAATATCGATTGAACGATTGGGCTAGCCGATACATGCAGCGCGCTCTTTCTACACCCAGTGCAAGTTCCTGCGGTATATGTCATGCCGCTGCCTCCAGTAAATCTCCTACGCTCCAGAATGATTCAGCGACGCCAGCGGCCATTGCCGGGAGTGCAGCGCAGGGTATTGTGCCGTTTGACGAAGTTGTAATAGGCAAAGTGCAAGACCGACAGCTGCGATGAAATTCTCGCGCTTCTTGCTGAAAGCCAGTGTAAGACGAGTAAGACGGCGCATGTGCAGGCGGGTAGTAGCATTCAGACGTTCGATGTAGCTGGTAGAGATCAGATCGAAATTGGGTTGACCGTAAACGACCTTCTTTTCAGCGGAAACGAATTCAGGCTGGCTGTAGCGGCGATGGTCTTCCGGGGTATAGGGCCGTAGGTTTTGATGATCTGACCGTAATCGGCATCTCCGCCGAATGACTGTCAATCGCTTGCTCGTAGGCTGCAAGGCCGTCAGTAGAGATTTGAACCGATTTTCATCCGCCCAGCAACGTCGCTACAGAAAGGCATTTGCCGTGGCAGCATCGCGTTTCCGACGCGGAACGAGGGAACCAGCTTAGTTTCGGCGTCGATGGCGCAGAACGTCCAGACGCTGCCTACTTAGGGCGGATCGTCCGTCTTGACGTGCTTCTCTTTTTGCCGACGAATCCCCAAATCTCATCATTCAAGGAGAGTGAAGGAGTAAACGCGGGTGCGGCGGTCTGATTCCGCCAGCAGTTGGCCGCCCGCTTCATTTGCAAACGTAAGCTCCCCGCTGGCGAGGGCGATTGTCACCTGCAATTGTGCGGTGCGCAGCGTGGCGAAACTGGCGTCCTGGGAGAAGTCAAAATGATCGGGCGTGCAGCTGTGCAGCAGCCACGGCTCGTCGGGGGAAGCGGATTTCGGGTCGCCGGGGCCGGCCACGATGTGCAGCAAGCCGGGACCGCAGACGCTCAGGTGCAAAGTCTCACTGCCGCGATGCATCACGACGCCGCCGTTTTCCTGCGCGACGGTGGCCGCGGGCTGATCGGGTTGAGCTGCGCAAAATCCAGCGTTCGCAGCAAGAATGCCGGCGCAGACCGTCTTCACGAAGAGATTGCGCATCTGGAGTCCTCTGAGGTTTGGTTTGAATGCCGCACAAAAGAATACTCCGGCCGGCCGAAGGTGCGCCTTAGTCGCCCCCAGGCAGTGCCGACCCGGCTCCATGCCCAGCACCTGCCTCCGCCGTGATTCGGCCTGAAGGAAGCGTCTCGGTGAGCAGACTGGCCGCGGACAAGCTCAACAACGGTCCCGCAATGTTGAAAAACGCGCGCGTGGTGTTGCCGAGCGCATCGTCGTACGCGCCAAAACACACCGCCAGTAAAAAAGTGGCCGCCGTGGCCCAAACCCATCTTCGGTCCATGCGTGTCAGGCGCAGCAGACCCAGCGGAGCCAGCCAGACAAATGTGTAGAGAAACTCGCGCGCGAAAATGGTGCGGATTAGAGCATGCAGGAATCCAACTCTCTGGTAGTCACCCATCTGACGTGCGTAACCCAGCGCGCCGGAAAAGAGGTGGCCGGGAGCGGAGAAGGACAGCAGCACGGTTGCGCCGGAAAGCGCGGCAAGGACCGCGATCCAAATGAGCCGGCGAGGGCGACAGGGCCTTTCAGCAAGCCACCAGGTGACGGCGAAGAGCACCGCGAAGGGTGCGAAGGTTTCCTTGCAGAGACTGCCAGGAATAGCCCAGACCGGCAGAAGATACCAACGAGAAGAGAGCAGCGACCAGGCGACCATGGTGAGGAAAAACGCCTCTCCGGAGTCGATATAGGCAGCCAGATTCCAGTTGGGAACGGCAAAGTTGACGAGGAAGAGCATCGCTCCCAGCAGGGCGGTCGCGTAAGAGAATCCGCATCTCAGGCCGAGAGAAATAATGGCTACGGCGGTAGTCGCGGAGAGGATCGACGTGGCCATCAGCATGCCGAAGAGAGCAGGATCCCAACTATTAAAATGACCAATCGCCACCCAGTAGAACGGCTTGGCCAACATGGGCACCAGAGGTCGATAGGAGGCTATGTTCACAGGTTCGCGAACCATCTGGCAGTAATCCGCTGCGTCAGAGGTGCCCGGAAGCTTACCCGGATCGTAACGGTTCAGGATGGGGTATCCCAGTCCGAAACAAATAAGAAAGAACAGGACTCCGGTCAAGAGGGCGTTTCGAATTGAGAGTTGGTGTGACATCGAGGATCTTCCGCCAGCAATTTCTGCCCGGTCTGCACGCATGAAGTGGAAACCCGATGGAGCCGCGGATTCGACGGAGGCGCAGCTTTTATTGGTTCCACGCGGGCCGGTATGACGCTACAAGCGGTCTCATAAAGGCCGATGCGTTTCGCTTTGGAGGTATGGGACCCAACAACTAGGCGGGGCCCACGCGGGGGGCGAGTTGATGAAGTTAGTGTATGAGACCGGTTCTAGCAACTTGCGACGAAAGCGTGGACCCAGATTACCACGGCGCTGAGCGGATTCTCTTCTGCGCAATCAGGGAAGGAGCGCTTCAAGCTGTCGTGTCGGCATTGAATCCGGGGAAGCATGGCTTTCGCGAGCATACAAAGCTGCATCAAAGTAGGTATAAGACGCGGTCCTGTTTCTCTGATCGACATGGAGGTTTCGAATGACGCAGAGAAGGGACGAAGCATTTTCTGGAGGGGGATTATCCACGATGAAGAGAGCGCATCGTATATTTTCACGTCTGCAAGCCGCACGGTTTATGCCATTCAACTCAAATACTCATCTTTCGCTTCTACCGGCAGTCCTGTGCGTTGCGCTGATCTGGCCATTCGGCGGGGGCTGGAAGTCAGTGAATCTGATGGCGGGGGCTGGCGCTCCCGCAGCTCAGGGCGTCATCAAGTACAAAACCGGTGGCAATGGGAACGTGGAATTGCAGATCGAGGTACGGTCTCTGGCTCCGCCCGACTCGCTACTACCCCCTGAGAACGCATACGTTGCTTGGATCCAGCCGCCGGGGCGGACCGTGCAAAACCTCGGACGTCTAAAAATCAATGACAAGGAACAGGCCGATCTCAATACGGAAACGGCATTCAAGCGGTTTCATCTTTTTATTACAGCGGAACATAATCAGCAGACCCAGACGCCGGAGGGCCCGACCATACTCAGCGCAGACGTTACCCCGTAAAAGCGGTCTATAAGCGCGAGCTTCTCCGTGCCGCCCGGTTTAGCGAATGGGTTTCGGGGCCGTGCTGCAACTCGCAACTATCTGGGCCCACCGTTATCGTTCGCTCATCCCCAGCGCGCGCAAGGTGCTTTCATCCGGCTGCGCCGGCTGGTTGTCCTGCTTGGTCACCACGCCGAAGCCGCCGCGGTACTCCCACATCGTCCAGCCGATGCCGTCGGCTTCGAGAGCCGTGCGCACATCGCGAATCCAATGGGCGCGCGACACCGGATCGGTGTATTGGCGATAGACGCCGAATTCATCGCACAGGAGCGGCACGTTGTTCTGGCGTGCCCAGGCGGCGGCCTCGTCGATCATCATGCGAATGCGTGTGCCGTTCCACTGGTCGAGCCAGTAATTTTCCAGCTCGTAGCGATGGGCTGGATCGGGAACTTCGGTCAGAAGCGCCTGCATTGACGCATCCTGGGGCGGGTAGGGGATGGAATGCGTATAGATCCACCACGGCAGTCCCCACGAAGCGCCCTGGTGGGTGAACTCGTGCGGCTCATAAAAGTGGAAGTTATAGATCACGTTTCCGTCGGCCAGCGGCTGCAGCGTGAGCAGGTCGGGAATATTGGAGTAGTTGGCGCCGGTGGCAATAATGGTATTGTGCGGCGCAGCCTGGCGAATGGCCGCTGCGACTCTTGCTTGAATCCCCGCCCAGCGATAGCTGTCGTTGAGTTCGGGCTCGTTCAAAACCTCAAAGAAGATGCGGTCGGGATTGCGCGTGGCATAGTGCGCAGCCAGCTTGCGCCACAGCATGGTGAAACGGTCCACGGCATCGTCGCTGTTGCGCAATTGCTGCTTGTAATCGTCGTTGGCGTGGATGTCAATAATGACGGAAAGCCCATTGTTCAGCAGGGTGTCCACGGCACGATCGAGGCGGGCCAGATAGTCGGCGTCGCTGCCGGGATCCGGTCCCATCGCCGCCTCCAGCGGAACCGGATCGATGGCCAGGCGCACGTGATCGAAGCCCATGCGCGCCATCAGAGCGATGTCATGCGCGTCGATAAAGCTGTTTGCCTGGGCGGCTGGATAATGGCCCTGCTGGGCAAACCACGCCGAGGTGTTAATGCCGCGGCGCAGGTGTTGGGCGCGGGTGAAGGCAATCTGCACACCGGCGGCGCGGTCGGGCATAAAAATCCGATCGGGCGCAGGAAGTCCAGTCTGCGCGGCCACGCGCAGCGGCACCAAGAACGATAGAACCAGGGCAGCGAGTCCACCGACAAAAAAAGAATGAAGACGCACTCGAATCTTCTCCTCCATTGGAGATCAGGCTTCACCATACTACGACCCGGAGACGCGCACCTGTCGTGGGCCGCACATTCGGCAGGTAAAAACCGGAGCTGGCGTCCAGTAAAAACAGGACAGCCTCGTGTTGCGCCTGCTTTCGCTGTCTTCTCGCGTTCGTCTCGACTATTTGTCGTGTCTGCTGACCGTTGTTTCAACTGTTCTGGTGGGACGCAAGCAATGGACGGGCCTGCTCATCGGAAGCCTGAATAGCCTCCTGATCTGCGCCATCGGCTGGCGTACGGCGCAATTCGGCTTCATTCCGGCCAATCTATTCTGTATCGGAATCTACGGATTCAGCATCCGGTCGTGGCTCAAGGGAACTGTGCGGGATGGGCTGCTGAAAGGCGGCGGGGAAGCGGCCGACAGCAGCGTAGCGCCGCCGGCATAACCGGGCTTACTGCCCGCTCGACGCGGATGTTCCTGTGGAGGCGAGCTGCTCGTACGTCATGCGCAAATATTTGTGCGGATTGACCGGCACATTGTGCACGCGCACCTCGTAGTGGAGATGCGGCCCGGTAGCGCGGCCCGATTCTCCTACGTAACCGATGACCTGGCCGCGCGTGACGTGCTGCCCCGGAAGAACCGCAATAGCGGACAGATGCCCGTAGACGGTGCTCAGACCGTGGCCATGGTCAAGGACAATTTCTCGGCCGTATCCGGCAGCCATGCCCGCATCTTCCACATTCCCGTCACCCGCGGCCCGCACCGGTGTGCCGATGGGCGCGTCAATGTCGATGCCGGAGTGGAAAGCGCCTTCCCCATTGAACGGGTCCTCGCGCACGCCAAAGCCGGAGGCCACGCGGCCCTCAATCGGCCACAAGGACGGCGCATCGGCCAGTTCCGTCCAGTCGCCGCCAAAGGTCGGGCTCAAACCACCCTGCAAGGCACGTGAAATCTGCCCGGAAAGGGCTTCGGCGCGCAAAGCGCTCAGGTCGGCAATGGAGCGATCAATCTGTTGAGGCGTGGGATTGTCACTCTGGGCGAGGCTGGCCGGAGTGGGAGCGGCAGCAATTTCAGCAGCGGAGTGTTTGGGAGCCGCGAGCCGGTTTTGACGCAGACCGTACAACGCAGAAACTTCGTTGGCCAGAGCACCCAGTGACGCAACCTGTACGGTACGGTCGTGCGCAATCTGCGCCATCTGGTTGTAGTCTTTGCGGAGCGTCTCGCGCTCCTGGCGCACCTGGTTGTAGCTCTCGGTCTTGACCAACATGCGGGTATAGGAACCCGCTAGACCCACAATCGTGAAGGCTCCCACCACCGCGGCAGCCACAAAGCCATAGGCATAATGTAGCGGCAGAGGAATCTTGCGGATCTGCCCATCATCGTCGCGGGCAACAAAAAGAATGTAGTAGCGCTTGCGCAGCATCCGTACCTCTTATCCTGCCTGGAGCAGGGCCGCAATTCGCCAATACCGAGAAATGGCGCAACCCGAGTATTTTGATGCATCCGCCCCTGTGCGCACATGCGCATGCTGTAGCCATCCTGGGCGAATCTTTATCTCAGGCTAGCAGACGGAGCCGGTATGGTCAATGCAACTCCGAGAAAAATCAATAAGTTGCCCCGGCGAAAGGGTGGCGAACTGGGAACCGGACCAAGTTGGGAATCTCTCTGCCGAGTTGCGGGACCGGCGCTCTAAGTCCCTCCATTTCCGGTTTTCCGCCCCCAGTGGTGATCAGGACGGCCATGGAACCAGCCCCGTGTCCTATGCTCGAAAGGTGGCCCGCACGTCCCAATCCGGAAACAGCGATCAAGGCGGCGAACTCGACCTCATCCGCAGGATTAGGCAACGGGCCGGCGGCAACCGGGCGGGAAAACTGCGGCCGGGCAGCCAAGTGCGGTTGGGCATTGGGGACGATTGCGCCCTGCTGCGCCCGCGCAGCAGCGAGGAGCTGGCCGTCACCACAGACTTATCCATCGCCGGGCGCCATTTCCAGCTGGCGTGGCACCCTCCGCAAGCAGTCGGCCACCGCACCCTGGCGCGAGGCCTGAGCGACCTGGCCGCGATGGGAGCCCGGCCGCTGGCGGCCTTCCTGTCGCTGGGGCTGCCGCGGGAGCTGGCGCACGGCCGAGGAGCGCGTGGCCCCTGGATTGACGGCTTTCTGGACGGTTTTCTGGCCCTTGCCCACGTAACCGGCACTCCGCTGGCCGGCGGCGACCTGGCCGAGTCCCCTCTTCTGGTGGCCGACATTGTTCTGCTGGGCGCTGTGCGCCGCGGAGACGCCCTGTTGCGCTCCGGCGCCCGTCCCGGCGACCGGCTGTACGTGACCGGAGCGCTGGGCGGCGCGGCAGCGGGCCTGGCCATACTGGCCTCGCATGGCGGAATCCCGAGGAATAAGCGCGCCCTGGAACCAGCGCTGGCCTCGCATCTCTATCCGCAGCCGCGCCTGGCCCAGGGGCGATGGCTGGTCAAGCACAAAGCTGCCACCGCCGCGCTCGACATCAGCGACGGCCTTTCCACCGATCTTGCCCATCTATGCGACGAGTCCGGCGTCGCGGCGGAAGTGGATGCCGCTTCCCTGCCCATCCATGGCGCGGCGAGTTTGGAACAGGCGCTGCACGGCGGCGAAGATTACGAACTGCTGTTCACCGCATCACCCTCCACGCGCCTGCCCCGCACCATCGCCGGCGTCCCGGTGACGCGCATCGGGCAGATGGTCCGCAAGAATGCGCGCCGCCCGCAGATCACGCTGCTGACTGCGCAGGGCCGTCAGCCGCTTGCGCCGCGGGGATGGGAGCATTTTGCGTAATGGGCTTTCCGTGCGGCTGTGAAGGAAGTCGATGAGCGAGACCTTCGATCTAAGCTTTCCCCATCATTGGCAGGCCAAGATTCTCTCTGCGCGCCCCCTCATCCTGCCGCCGCGCAGCTTTGTCTATCCGCGCCAGGCGGAGGAGGTCGAGCGCGGCGCATTGGAGGTGCTCGTCGATCCGCCCGGCGCACAGCCATTTCTGGCCACCTGCGCGCTTGGCTTTCGCGATCCTGCGGTCCCGACTGGCCTGTGGTCTACACCAAAACCAGAAGAAATCTGCGCCGTCGCCGGAGGCTATGCGTACCTGATCGACGCCACTGCGCCCGAGTGCTTTACCATGCTCGCCTACCGTCCGGTGATGGAGGTCCGCGCCGTGCCCGCCGCAAGCCTGCTCCTCTTCGCCGGCCATCGCTCGATTCTCGCCTGGGGGCGCGACGGGCAAGCGTGGGAGTCGGAGCGAATCTCCGATGAAGGCGTAACCATTGGTTCGATTGAGAACGGAATTCTGCGCGGTGTGGGCTGGCAGATGCGCAACGACCGGGAGACGCCGTTTGTGCTGGATTTGCGAACCGGTCAGCGCACGGCGTGAGCGCATTTGGCAATTCGCAACGATCCGATGTGGTGGGCAGTGAGGGACTCGAACCCCCGACTTCCTGCTTGTAAGGCAGGCGCTCTAACCAACTGAGCTAACCGCCCACTTCTAGGCGCCATCCGCGCGAGTTGCGGTCGCATTGAATCGGCCGCCGGCCTGGCGCAATTGGGTTCAATCTCACTCTGATGAGTGGCAAGAGAGCGGTGAAACTCGCTCACAGGATGAGTGTATCGCATCGTCGGGTTGGAGTCCCAATGGCGCGGGCGCGCTCGCGTCCTCCGACCTGACCATGGAAGTGTCGCGCGCCTATGGAATGCTTCAGCCGACTGCCAGCACCACGCAGGCAGTCCGCGCCGTCTTTGTCATCGATCCTGAAAGCAAGGTCAGAGCCATTCTTTACTATCCGCTAAGCACTGGCCGGAACTTTCAAGAGATCAAACGGCTGCTGGTCGCGATCCAGACCTCAGACAAATTCGGCGTAGCGACACCGGCCGATTGGCAACCGGGGGAGGAAGTGATTGTTCCGCCGCCGGGGTCCTGCGGGGCGGCAAAGGAACGACTGGAATCGAAAGATCCGTCGATCCGCTGCGTTGACTGGTTCCTGTGTTTCAAGCACCTTGACCAATCATCCATTGATCAAGCCGTCGAAACGGAAGAGCACGAGGATGCTGCTCCCGAACGGCGCCAACAGGCGAGAAACTTATCGCGCTGAAACCGGCTGCATCAATGGTGTTTTGAAAGGGCACGGCTTCACAGGCTGCGGGAAAACTTTGCGGGCCATCGGTTTTGAAAGGGCACGACTTCAGTCGTGCCAATCGGGCCGGCAAAATTGATCGGCTTGAGCCGCTGAGGGATGCTTTTGTAACCGTTCACCCACACCCAATGGGTTTTTCCGCAGCCTATTCAGCCCTTGAGGGATGTCCTCAGGCAGGCCGAAGTCATTTATGCAACCAGCCCTGGCTCGTCCTAACTGAACTGCGTCATATCCATGTCCAGCGAGTATTTTTCTCCATGTTTCAACTGCTCATCCCATGCAACTTCGCGCCCCAGCTGGCCGGCCATGCGGCCTAGCATGCAACTCAAGGCGCTCTCCACACCTTGCACCGTCTGGTTGTGGAACTTGCCCGAGGTGATGCTGTCAATAAAGCTCCGATCCTTATCCCGGTCGGCGAATTCGAGATTATCTGAGAAAGCCCCATTGGCCGCGAACCCCGCTGCCGCCCCTGGCGTGGAGCTGTCAGTCCACGACCAGGCGTGATCGCCGATAATCCGCACCGGCCCGGAGTACGGCGCTTCCGCAAGCCCCTCGGAACCGAAGATCCGCTCTGTCACATCGAACCAGTCAGTGTGGCCGAACTGGGTCGAGGAAAAACTCACCTTGACGTCATCGGGGTAGGTGAAGATGACCTGGTAGTTGTCCCAACAGTCGCCGGCGTGCGCAATAACATTGCGCCCTCCCGTTGCAAATGCTTTGGTCGGATGACTGCCAAGAATCCAGTTGCAGAGATCGATGACGTGGATATTTTGTTCGACCAGGATATCGCCTGAGAGGTTGCGATACCAAAGCCAGTTGCGGAGGCGGAACTCATCCTGCGACCAATTGGATCCGGGGTGGTTCACGGCTTCCGGCGCATTGTAGTGCGCGGCGATCGCCGCGATTTTCCCCACCGCCCCGCCCTGGATGCGCCTGACAACTTCTGCGATGGGAGGCGCGCTCCGCACCTCGAAACCAATTTCCAGACTAAGACGCCCGTCTGCCTTCTTGCCGATTTCCAGCGCCTGCTTGGTCTGGGCTACGTCTACGCCCAGGGGCTTTTCACAATACGCATGCTTCCCTGCTTTCACCACCGCTTCGAGGTGCTGCACATGAAACCACGGCGGAGTCGAAATCTGAATGGCATCCACATCCGGCGATGAAGCCAGCTCTTCAAAGGCCTTGTAGCCGTGGAACAGCAACTTCGGATCGATCTCCGGAACCCCCAGGGACGCATTCACCTGATTGAAGTGCGTCTTCCCGATTTCAAGATTGTCGGGGAAAATATCCGCGAGAGCCACGATGCGGGCCGAGGTATTTTTCGCAAACGATGTGCCTACTGAAGTGCCGCGATTGCCGCATCCCAGCACCGCGAATCGCACTGCGGAGTTGGCCTCATAGCCAAAAGCGGCCTTGGGTTTCAACAGCAAAAAACTGGACAACGCCGCAGAACCGCCAACAAAATTTCTTCGATCCATCGATTCAACCCCTTTTTATGCGTTGCCGCTCTGGATTTGCGATACGCCCGCGATGCCAAACGGATCGAGGATGCGCTCAAGGTAGATCTTTTCTTTTTTCACGTCTTCGATTTGCTGCGGGCCTTCGGTTTCTCGCTCGATGGTGACCACGCCGTCATACCCGGCATTGCGCAGGATGGTAAACACTTTCTCGAAGTCGACATCGCCGGTACCGATAAGAACTTCGTTCCCTAACTTCATGGGATCGGTCGGCCACTGGCCATCTTTGGCATGGATACTTTTGACATGAGGACCGATAATTCCAGCCGCATCCACCGGGTTTGCTTTTCCATAGAGAATGAGATTGGCCGTGTCCAGACCCACCCCCAGATTCGGTTGATCGACATCGTGAATGGCGCGCGAGACGGTGGTAGGGGTTTCCTGTCCGGTTTCCATCAGGAAGTCCTGCCCGTTTCCGGCACAGTGCTGGGCAACCTCACGAATGGCAAGAACAGCGCCGTCGTAGAGGGGGTTCCTGGGGTCTTCCGGAATGAAACCGCAATGCGTCTGAACGCGTGGGATGCCGAGCAGCTTGGCGAAGTCTGAAGTCTGTTTCAGCGCATCCATTCTTGCCGTCCGCGTGGCGGGTGGCACCAGGCCGATGGTTGATGGGCCGTCCATAAAATCCCAGACGAGCCGACCAGGCCCAACCACTTCCGCGGCCGTCGCGGTAATTCCGTTTTGGTCGAGGAGATCCTTGAACTGGTTGGCCAGGTCGGAGTTGTACTTTCCCAAATAAGCGTCGAGCGACAAGAAGCAATTCGACATGCCCAGCTCCTTGACGCGCAAGATGGTGCTGGCAGGGCCAAGCGTGGGCTGAATGAGAAGGCCGACCGACCAGGGACGAGGCGAAGCCGGCTTGGTCGTCACATCCGTCTGGCCACTTGCGAAAGTCTTCGCGGCTGTGCTCGCCTGCATCACGCCGGCACCAAGGGCAACCCCGAGAAAATCTCTCCTGCGCATATCTATCACTCCCATCGGCAGAACTTTGCGGATGGAGCCACCCTGGCCCCAGTCCACTCAAAAAAGCTCTGGAATTGCTTCAAGCAGAGAGTATACGCTCGGTCTTCGGCTGGTGGGAATGGAGGCGGCAGCAGACATGCCGATTGCGATTTGTTGTCGCAGAGCCAATGCGCTGGTTTCGAATACGCCGCCGCATGGGCGAGCAGGTCTCACTCAGCCTGCGGCAGTTCGCTGCCAAGGCCGCCAAAGCCTGTATTGGCCGCCGTTATGCCGCCATCGACAACCATCACACTGCCCGTCATGAACGAGCTCTCGTCAGACGCCAGAAACAAGGCGGCGTTGGCAATTTCTTCCGGTCTTCCCAGTCTGCCCAGAGGATAGAGCTGCGCCAGCCGTTGCACAATTCCGGGGTCCTGCTTTACCCGCTCCATCCAGATTTCGGTCAGCACTGTCCCGGGGCAAATGCAGTTGATGCGAATATTGTCAGCGCCCAATTCGCTGCACATCGAGCGGGACATGGCGATCATCGCCGCCTTCATGGCGCTGTAGACATGCTCGCGGCCGAAGCCCATGAGGGCATTGACCGACGAAATGTTCACAATGCTTCCATCCCCGGCAGCCTTCATCCCCGGAATGACGGCTTGCGTTAAGAGCCATGCGCCTCGCAGGACAACGTCTACGTTGGGTTCGATTTCATTGCCCAGAATAGCCGGCAGTCCGCAAATTGCCGAGTTGACCAGGATAGTCACGGCGCCAAATGCTTGTTCCGCAGTCGCCAGCAGCTTCCGGACCTCATCTTCCTTGCTTACGTCAGCGGAAACATGTACAGCTTGTCCTCCGAGATCGGTAATCGCCTGTGCGGTCTCAGATCCGCCGCGTATATCGATATCGTCGACGACCACGCGGCAGCCCTCAGAGGCCAGGCGGAGGGCAATGGCGCGGCCGATTCCCCGCGCCGCTCCGGTCACGATAGCTGAACGATTTGCGAGTCTCATGAATGACAGTGTAAACAATCAACGTCCCGGCGCTGCGCATCTTGGAATTTGCCTGCCAGGGGTGCTTACGCGAGAGCAAAGCCGGTCGGCACCAAACCGCCGGCCAAAGTTTCAGCCACCGCCATTCAGAAGCGCAGCAGATATGAAACTTTCATATAAATGGTCTTCTGATCGTTCATCAGCGAGGACCCGGTGGGCGGCAGGATGGGGTCATTCGGGTTGCACTGGCCGTCGCTTTCCCAGGTGCACAGGTCGCGATTGATGTTCGCAAAATTTCCAATATATCCCAGGTAGAAGGCCGTGCCGGGATGAGGCATGTAGGTGAAAAGCGCATCGCCAAATAGGGATTTGGAATTCGTCAGGTCGGTATACTGTTCGTCCGGTAAGGTCGAGAGATATTGACCAATCAGGTTGAAGGACACAGCTTTGTTCACTTGATAGTTCCAGCGCGAGATCAGCTGGTGGTTGTCATAGACCACATCGCCGTTTTCCTGATTCGTGAAATGCGTGTACACGTAGCTGTTCTGCAGGTCGAAATATCGTGAAGGCTTCAACTCCAGATTGACATTGGGCGAAGAAATATTCACCGGGTCGGGGCCTTGGTTCGTGGGCGGCGAGTAGTTGACCACCGTGCCGCTGTAATAGCCACCCCCCACCGCGATGTACGGAACGGGAGAAGTGTAGACATTGAATCCAGCCGTGTGACTGTGATATTCCACATCGCTGGTCAGTTGGGAATAGTCGATGGGACGCAGCCGGTCCTGCCCCAGGCTGAGGCTCGCGGAGATCGAAGTCCGCTTCTTGAATGTGACGGAGTACGAAGGATCGAGGTAGTAATCCAGCGGAGCTCCATGATGATCCCAAATGCGCTCGCTGTAGAGGTTCGGGCCATGGGAGAGAATTGGGCCGTGTGCGGGCCGGAAGATATAACTCAGCCCTCCATTGGGCTCGCGTACGTCGGGGCGCTGAAAAAATCCGGTGTCGGTAACGTAGCCCCCGCCGGTATCGGTATACGCTAGCCACGCTCCGCGATGCAGATCCGAGTAGCTTACCTGGTCGTAGAAGCCCTGCCCGCTGCAGGTGAGGGCCAGGTTCTCGCACTCCTGTTCGCCCGTTGTGCTGTCGCTGATGTTCTTGGTTTGGCTGGTGACTGTCTGCCCGGTGAAGGTCCACCGGTTCTTGATGCGAGCGCGGTAATCGAAGCCTCCGGCGCGATTGAATGAGCCCAGGTATTCGCGGTCGGCGTAATACAAGCCCGACGTTCGAGAGCGAGCCCACGTCGCGATTGAGGCGCCCCACATACACATGCGCCCGCGTCCCGTATTCGGGACTGCCCTGCGGAACCGCCTGTCCAGGATTGCGATCGTCGACCCCTAGCGCGCCCACCGCCCAGCGACCCAGCTTGCCCGTCAGCCGCGCACCGAATTGCGGCAGCACAATGTTATCGGTGTAATAAAGGTTGTAGGGGGTCATGAAGTAGCTGCTGTTCTCAATGAAGAACGGCCGCACCTCGGGGAAATAAGGGGGAAAGCGCTGGTTGGGCGCCGCCGGATTGTTGATCCCCACCTGGCTGAAATCGGGATTGATGGTGGTATCGAGAACCAGGCTGTTGTGCAGGATGAATTTCGCGTCGAGCCCGCTGTAACCCTGCAGATGCAGGTCCTGGAAGTAGGGATAAACGGGGTTCACGCTGTTCAACTGCCGCACGTTGCGGGCCAGCGAATACGGTTCGAATTGCAGGTTCTGGCCGCGCGCAATATCCCGAAAGCCCTCTACCTCAATATCCTGAGTCAGCCGGCCGGCAATATTGTGATTGCTGCGCGGCCAGTAATCCTGCTCGTCCGAGTGCGAGATGTTCCGCTCCAGGATGATTCCCCAGGTGCGCATCTGTCCCGGATCGGCGTCGGCGAAGTACATGCTGGCGAACGGAATCCGCATCAGCACCACGTAACCCCATGGGGTGCGCCTGGCCCATGTGTCCCACACCGTATCGAAAGAAAAATCGTAGCCGGACTGCTCGCTGTAAAGGGCGTCGGCCTGGACACCGAGCGCATTGCTCGCGAAGACAAAGGCGCGGCGCTGATCGTAAAACGTATCCAGCATAATCTGGACGCTATCGTCGTCGCCCAACGCGTCGCGCGCCATCATGTGCGCTCGAACCAGGTGCGGCGTGCGGTCCCGGCACACGAATGCTGCATAAAAGTACTGGTGCGTGTAGCCCAGGTAAGCAGTCGTCTGGTTGCGGGGATGCTTCCCATCTTCGGGAAAGCGCTCCACAAATCGGTCGACGCGAAACATCTGCGTGGCGCCCGGGCCGGGTGTTCCCAGAAAATCGCTCAGCTTCGGGGCAACTTCGAGCCGCGGAATCATGAGCGGTTGCGAAGGGGAAAGGAACACCGATTCCGCTGCGCGGGACCTTGAACGCGGTTCCGGCGCAGTGGGTAGGTCCGGCGACGATAGAGCACTGGAGGTTCCGGGATGATCGGAGGAGGGCGCGGCAAAAACCGGCAGACATGCCTGCACAAGAAGGGCCCAGCACCACAGATGGAGAATTCGCAGCAATCTCAAATGCATAAAAGCCGATAGCCCTCACGTCGGCAGACCGGCGCAATATTAAAAATGGGATGAAGACGAACCGTACATAACCATTCTACTCTCATGCAGCTCCGCAATAAGGCACCGTTCATGAACATTGGATGAGCGTCTTCGCCAGAACGTTTCAGCCAGGGTTTCCGATGATGCTTCGCTTGCCTTGGGATTCAGGCTGCGCACATCCTGAAGATCTCGAGCCGTCCACCTCCACTCTAAAGTTGTCTCGTACCCAGTCCGATGAAGACGGCAGGGGCCCTGTATGGCACAGTTGGAATTTGATCCGGAGGACCGGGGTGCGGCTCGCCTGGCGGCGCGACTGCCGATTCTCTCAGCCACCGAGCAGGTGTGGGCCTATAAGCTGCTCTTCCGCGCGGACGTGAAGAACTATTTTCCTCTTCTGGATAGCGACACCGCGAGCCGGCGCCTGATCGACATGTCGAGCCTGATCGGACTGGATACACTCTGCAATGAACGCCCCGCGGTGATTGTCACCACGCGCGACACGCTGCTGGGAGAGTACTTGGCCCTGCTTCCGCCCGAGAGGGTCATCGCGGAGATCCCGGATTCTGTGGTCATGGATAATGAAGTGGTCGAGGCTTGTCAGAAGCTGAAAGGAGCCGGGGCCAGGATCGCACTCGGCAACTTTAAAGCCGGCGAGCCGCGGCGCGCCAGCGAGATTGCTGATTTTCTGAAAGTGGATGTAAAAGACAGCCCCCTGGGAGACGTCGTTGAGCTCGCGCGGCACTATCGTAACGGGGGCCCCCGCCTGATTGCCGAAAGAGTGGAAACCCGGGAAGACTTCGAGTTTGCAAGAAGCATGGGGTTCAGCCTGTTCGAGGGATATTTTTTCCGCAAGCCGGAGTTGATGCGCGCACGCAGCGCACAATCTAATCGCCACGTGCTGCTGCGCCTGCTCTCGACCGTGTTCAAACCCGATCTGGACTGGAACGAACTTGAAGAGATCTTCAAGTCAGACGCGGTGCTCTACGTTCGCCTGCTGCGCTACCTGAACTCCGCCATCTTCGGGCTGAGAAGCGAAATCAAGTCCATCAGGCGTGCATTAACCATTCTCGGTGAAAACGAGGTGCGCCGCTGGTGCCGATTGAGCGGCATGCTGGAGCTGTCAAAGAATAAGCCGTCGGACCTTGCCCTCTCCGCGCTGGTGCGCGCGCGTTTTGCCGAGTTGATTGGCACGCGCGTGGAGCACGGAGATTCAGACCTGTTTCAAGTTGGGTTGTTGTCTCTCACCGATGCCATGCTCGAGATCTCGATGCGCGACGTGCTGGACGGGCTGCCACTGGACGAAGCGGTAAAGACTGTATTGCTTGAAAATCGAGGGCCTCTCTCTCCCATTTACGAGCTGTTGCTGGCCGTGGAGGCGGGCATATGGCCCAAGGTTGAGGAATTGGCCGTGGAACTCAAGATCGACCAGAACTTTATTGCGCAGTCGCATTGGACCGCCATGGAATGGGCGCAGTCGGTCGCGGCTTCTGCCTGAATTATCCCGCGCGGCAAATCCACAAAATGATCGGCCGGCCAGCCTGGCGCGGCCGCTTCTCTGCACGGGGATTGACAGTCTTAAGAAATCTCGGCCATGGCTTAGAATTTCTTTATGGCAAGCGCCGCGATTTCCCCGCAAGGTCTAACCAAGTACGAGCCTGTGATTGGCCTCGAAGTGCATGTGCAATTGCTCACCGCGACCAAGATCTTTTGCGGTTGCGCCAATCGCTTTGGAGCCGAGCCCAATACCCATATTTGCCCAGTGTGCATCGGGTTGCCGGGAGCACTGCCGGTACTGAATGAAAAAGCTATCGAGTTTGCCACCCTGGCCGCACTGGCGCTCAACTGCCAAGTCCGCGAGCGGTCGATCTTCGCGCGCAAAAATTATTTCTACCCCGACCTGCCCAAGGGCTACCAGATTTCGCAGTATGACAAGCCCATCGCCGAGCATGGCTGGATCGACGTTCCTACCGCAGACGGCAACATGAAGCGAATCGGCATTACCCGGCTGCACCTGGAAGAAGACGCCGGCAAGAGCCTGCATGAAGGCTTTTCCGATTCGCCAACGCGTACCTTTCTTGACCTGAACCGCTGCGGCACGCCGCTGGCTGAGATTGTGAGCGAGCCCGATCTCCGCACCGCTGACGAAGCCTTCGAATACCTCACCCGGCTCAAGGAAATCCTGCTCTATACCGGCGTCTCCGATTGCAACATGGAAGAAGGCTCGCTGCGCTGCGACGCCAATGTCAGCGTGCGACTGAAGGGCGCGCCACAGTTTGGCACCAAGGCAGAAGTAAAGAACGTGAATAGTTTCCGTTTTATCCGCGCGGCGCTCGAATATGAGATCGAGCGGCAGATCGAGGTGATCGAGAGCGGCGGCCGCGTGGCGCAGGAGACGCGCCTCTACAACGCCGGCGAGGGCCGCACCTATTCGATGCGATCGAAGGAACAAGCGCACGATTACCGCTATTTTCCAGAGCCCGACTTGCCGCCGGTGATCGTCTCGCCGCAGCTCTTGTCCGAGGTCACGGGAAGAATTCCGGAGTTGCCTGAGGCGCGGCGCAAACGCATGATTGCCGAGTACGAGTTGAGCGAGCAGGATGCGCGCACGCTGACGGCTTCGCGCGAGTTCGCCGATCGCTTTGAGGCTGCGGCCAAGACTGCGCGTAATCCCCGGCGCGTGGCTAACCTGTTGTTGAGCGAAGTGGCAGGCCGGCTGAAGTCGCTCGACCTTGAGCCTGAGCAGTCGCCGCTTTCAATGGCCGGTATTGTGCAGGCTGCCGATCTGCTGGATGAAGGTAAAATCAGCTCCAAGCAGTTGAAGCAGCTCCTCGATATTTGTTTCGAGAACAGCGAAGATTTTGGCCCGGTTTACGAGCGCGAGAAGCCGCAGCAAATTACGGATGCTGCGGCGCTGGAGAAGCTGATCGACGAGGTTATTGCCGCCAATCCCAAGCAGGTGGAGCAGTACCGCGCCGGCAAAAAGACCATGGCCGGGTTCTTTGTGGGCCAGGTGATGCGGGCCTCGAAGGGGCAGGCCAATCCGGCATTGCTGAACGAACTGGTGGCGAAAAAGCTCGACGCCTGATGGAGCCATCAATTCCCTGCCCGCCGGCCTTTTCTCCGGCGCAAGGGTGGGAGACCGCAAACGGGAAACCGCGAAATCACGCGGTCAAAGCACCAGCTCTCAATTCCTCAAAAACGGCATCGAGAGCATCCTGCCATGGCGCCAGGCGGACGTCGAATCGCGCCTGCAGTTTTTGGTTCGACAGAACCGAGTTTCTGGGCCTTTTGGCCGGCGTGGGATAGGCGTCGCTGGAAATCGGCTTGAGTCGCGGCGCGTTGATGCCGGGCAGCGTCGCGGCGCGCGCAAAGATGGCCTGCGCAAATCTGAACCACGAAGTCGCTCCGTCGCAAGTCATGTTGTAGATTCCCGCAAATTTTGCCGGCTCGCAGGCGTTTCCAGACAGAACTCCATCGACAATGGTGCGCGTGGCTTTGGCGAGTTCTGTGGACGTGGTGGGCGCGCCAACCTGGTCGTCGACGATCGAAAGCTCATCGCGCTCGCGGCCCAGGCGCAGCATGGTGAGCAGGAAATTCTTGCCCTCGGCTGCGTACACCCAACTGGTGCGGAAGATCAGGTACCGGTCTGCGATGGATTCAACCGCGCGCTCGCCGGCAAGCTTTGAGGCGCCGTAGACGCTGAGCGGATTGGGCGCGTCGTCTTCGCTCCACGGCTGGCGCTTGCTGCCGTCAAAAACATAATCGGTGGAGTAGTGCACCAGCAGGGCATTGCGCGCTCGCGCCTCTTCTGCCATGATCCGCGGCGCATCGGCATTGATGGCGTAGGCAAGTTGCGGTTCCGACTCGGCGCGATCGACGGCGGTGTACGCAGCGGCATTCAAAATCACATGCGGCGCGGCCTGCGCAATGCAGGCACGAAGTTGCGCGGCGTCGGCCAGGTCGACCGTGTCGCGGCCAACTGCGGTGATGGAACCGGCTCCGGCAAAGCTGGCCCGGAGCGCGCGCCCAAGCTGGCCGGCAGCACCAAAAATGAGGATGCGACGGGATGAAGGCGATTCGGCGTCCTCACTCATGGGGCGGCTCCTCTGGCATTCTACGGTGTTTCCCGTAATGATGTAGCCCCTGTGAGCATAGAGCCAAGCCGGCAGCGACGGCGAGGTTCGTTCAAGAACAAAGCCCCTGCGCCAGGAAGGACGCAGGGGCTTGTTGATTCTCCAGGAGCGACTCCCGGGAATCAGGCCATGGCAGACTGCCGCACGTCCGGATCGAAGACCGTGGGGTTGCCGGTGTCGGCCACGCGGATGAGCCGGTGCAGGTAGGCGCGGGAGATGCCAAGACGGCGTGCTGCCAGGGTCTTGTTGCCATTGTTCTCGCGCACCGCGGTCATGGCCAGCTTGACTTTGTAGTCTTGCAGCTGCCGCTCAAAGGTGCTGGCGGGCTGATAATCGCCGATATTGACCACTTCGTCGAAGGTGGCCGGGAGGTCTTCGTCCTGCACGCGCAGGTTGAGGTCTTCGACGCGAATGGTCGGTCCGGGCGCCAGGATGATGGCGCGCTGCAACACGTTTTCGAGCTCACGTACATTGCCCGGCCACGCGTAGCTCTGCAGCACTTCCATGGCCTCGGGCTCGATTGCCTCCATCGATTTCTGAAACACGTTCGCGTAGTGGCTCAGGAAGTGATTGGCGATCGAAGGAATGTCCTCCGGCCGGTCCTGCAGGGCGGGCGACTCGATGCGCATCACGTTGATGCGGTAGTAGAGGTCCTGCCGGAACTTGCCTTCTGCCACCAGCTTGGCCAAGTCCTGATGGGTGGCGAAGATGAGGCGCGCACGAAGGGAAATGAGCTTGGTGGAACCGAGCCTGCTGAACTCCATTTGCTGCAGCACGCGCAGCAACTTGACCTGGGTAAAGAGGCTGAGATCGCCGATTTCGTCGAGGAACAGGGTGCCGTCGCTGGCCTGCTCGAAGTAGCCCTCGCGGGCGCCCACGGTGCCCGTAAACGCGCCCTTCTCGTGCCCGAAAAGCTCGGCTTCAATCAGAGTTTCAGGAATTGCCCCGCAGGATACTGCGACGAACGGCTTGTTGGCGCGCGCGCCCAGGTTGTGTATGGCGCGGGCGATAAGCTCCTTGCCGGTTCCGCTCTCGCCGGTGACCAGAACCGCGGCGTTGAGGTTGGTCACGCTGCGGACGAGCTGGTAGACCCGCTGCATCTGCGCACTGGCGCCGATGATGCGGTCGCAGACTCCCGGGGTCTCGAGCTTGCGCTGCGCGGTGTTGAGCTGGCGCTTAAGCGAAGTGGTCTCGCAGGCACGGCTGAGCAGCGCCTTGAGGTCACGAATCGAGGGCGGCCGGCGGCAATAGGCAAATGCGCCGGAGCGGACCAGCTCGAAAGCTGTGGAGCGAAGGCTGTCGTCGGCCAAAATGATGGCCGGCACGTTGGAGCCAATGAGCCGCTGCGCGCAGGCAATCCGTTCCTGCAAGGAGTTGTAGTGGGAGTTCAGATCCAAAATCATGACATCGCAACCGCCGGAGGAGATGCGGGCAGCCATTCCGTCCGCGTCCGACTCCAACTGGAGGCTGAATTCTTTCCCCAAGGCTGAGGAGAGCAGAGGGTGCAAAGTTCGATCTTCCGAATAAAGTCCGATGGTGATCATGGATGGCGAGCTTCCTCTCGCATGTTCCACAAAGCCGCTCTGGGGGTGTGTCGGCAGTGATCTGATAATCGGCAATTCTGGCGCTTACGCCAATTCCTGTTTCGTGCTAGCTGTGATGGCCCATGGTGATCCGTCTGCAAACAAAAGAGTAATAAAGCTTTTGAGACGACCTCGCCTGTGACTCTGGGACCGTTTTCGGCCGAACTGCTCCACGGGCCGT
This sequence comes from uncultured Acidobacteriaceae bacterium, assembly GCA_963725975.1. Taxonomy (GTDB): domain Bacteria; phylum Acidobacteriota; class Terriglobia; order Terriglobales; family Acidobacteriaceae; genus Telmatobacter. The sequence goes on from CAVSBA010000011.1 coordinate 112,279, forward strand.
TAGCGAAATCCTGAGAGCGCTCCAGGGCGAGCCTCGCCTATCATCACCGAACAACCTGGTTTAATTTCAGCAGGTTGCAAGAGGAACTTTAAGTCTTGAAAGGAAAGTGAGCCACCGCACCCCCGGAAGCTGGCTTTCTTCGATGTGATGATAGTGGAACTCTAGCGGATAAGAGTAATACGGTCTATATTACCAAAGTGCAATTTGCCCCTGCCGTAAGGGTTACGTTCCCTTTTCGGGCGCAGGTCTGTTTTGGGCTCGGCTAAAACGATGGAATCAAGAGAGTTACGGTGCCGCAACTGACTGGACGGGAGGATTCGGGGCCGACACTTTGGTTCCGGACGCTTGCCTGGGACAGGTTTGCACCCGCAAAATCACCGCAGACTCTCGAAGCCGGCGACGTTTTTTGACGGCCTAGACCATATTGAGGGTCTTAAGCAGGCTGCGCGGTTCGCGCTGGATCTTTTCCTGGAGCAGGGTGATGGCGTAGATGAGCTGCTCGGGGCGCGGGGGACAGCCGGGGACGTACACGTCCACCGGGATGACCTGATTGACGCCCTGCACCAGGGCATAGTTGTTGAAGACACCGCCGGAAGTGGCGCAGGCGCCCATGGAAATAACCCACTTGGGCTCGGGCATCTGGTCGTAGAGGCGGCGGATGACGGGGGCCATCTTCTGCGAGACGCGGCCGGCGACAACCATCAGGTCCGACTGGCGCGGCGAGGGACGAAAAACCTCTGCGCCGAAGCGGGCAACGTCAAAGCGAGCCGCGCCCATGGACATCATCTCGATGGCGCAACATGCCAGGCCGAAGGTCATGGGCCACACCGAGTTTTTGCGGATCCAGTTGACCGCGTAATCGAGCGAGGTGAGGAAAATGCCCTCGGGCTCCTCGAAGCCGTAGCTGGCCTCTGTGAGCTTAATGCGGTTTTTGGCGCTGCTTTCGAGGGCTCCGAAAAGATAACGGTCGCGCTCAACGGTGGCCGGCATAGGTCCAGTATAAATCCTGCGCTGGATTTGAGTGTGACCGGCGTCGCAGATGCCCGCCCAAAAATTGTTGGTATGAACTTATTTTGTTCCGATGAGGCGAATGCGGGCGGTCAGGGCGCGGCCCTCAGGCTCAGTAAAGGTGCCGAACAGGGGCGAGGCAATGTTGTTGTTGACGATGGCGGGATTCTGGCTGTCGGTCGCGTTTTCCATCACGCCGCGCAGGCCGTAATATTCGCCGCGGAAGTGGAAGCGCCACTCCAGGCCGGGGCTGAAGTCGACCGAGGCGGGAAAACGATAGGCATCCGCCGCGCCGGCAACCTGGTCGATGGCATTGACTGCGGTATAGGGAAAGCCGGATTGCCAGGTGAAGGTATAGACGAAGTCCCAGTTCTTTTTGAACCAGGGCAGGTCGAACGGCAGCCAACCCCAGGAGATGGTGCGGTTGGGCGCGTCCCACGGCTGCGGGCCGGGCTGCTGGGGCCCGAGCGGCGATGGCGTGGGCAGATAATCGAGCGCCGCATTGGTGCTCGCCGAGGAGTGCGTGTAGGCGGCGTAGAGTACGTAGCCGTTGTGAAAGAGGCGGCGCAGATCGAATTCTTCCTGGCGGTAGTGGTCGAGGCGGCCGTTGCTGAGCGCGTAATCGTCAGCCAGGGCAGCGGGGCCGCTCTGGTTCACAAAGGTGAACATATCGGAGCTGATTTTCTGGAGGTAGCCGGCTTCGCCGTAGAGGCTCCAGGGCAGCTTGCGCTCAATGGCAACGCTCCAGTTGACGGCGCGCGGCTCGCGAAGCGTGGCATGGCGGGCCGTAAAGACGGATTCCTGGGGTGAACCGGCGGCGCCGCCCGGGACGTAAAAGGTGTCGTAGCGAATACCTTCGTAGGGCTGAATGAAATACGAGAGTTGGGTGTGGTCGTAATAAAGTCCGATGCCGGCTGAGATTTTGGTGGTGGACTTGGCGTGGGGCGGCGCGTAGACGGCGGCCAGGCGCGGCGCCAGCAGCGGCCGGCGAATGATGGTGTCCCAGTCGAAGCGCAGGCCGGGCTCGACCAATAGCCCATTGAGGGGCCGCCAGCGATCTTCGAGGTAAGCGCCGGTTTCGTCGTTTTCAACGGTGAACGCTGCCGTCTGTGGAAAGGTGCTGACGCGCGCCACGGTGCCGTTCTCGTTGAGGTATGTGACGGGAGCGCGTGTCTGGTCCTGGTTGTAGTTGATGTGGTCGAAGTCAATACCCAGGCGCAGGTCGTGCTCGCCTTCCCAGTGGCGAGGGGGGAGATAAAGGTCCGCGGTGCTTTCCATGCGGCTGGAGCGGCCGGTGAGGTCTTCAAAGTAACTGCCCTGTGTTGTCTCAGGCGTGATCTGGTAGGGCGTGTCCCCATGCGGCTCGTGGCCGTCGCGGTAGCGCATCTCGCCCACGCCCAGGTCAAGCAGCGTATCGTGGCCCAGCGTCCACTGATCACGGAGATAGGGCAGCCAGGCGATGATGTCGCGATTGGTGGTGCTGACCTGCGGCACCAGCGTGGACAGGCCTTCGTAGTGCGAGTGGTAGTCGTTGAACAGCAGGCCGGCGGTGAAGTTGTTGGTGGAGCTGAGATTGGTTTGGGTCTTGACCAGATTGCTTCCGCGAATCACCGGGCCGGTATCGGCGCCGAGGGGTAGCCCGGGGATGTAGTCGTTGTCGTACTCGAGCTCGACGCCGTCGTACCACCACGCATGGTCGCGCCGCAGCGGGCCTGAAAACGTAAAGCGGGGCACGAATTTGTCGAAATGAATGCCATTCACATTGCGATAAGAGGGCAGAAAATTCGTGGCGTTAAAACGGTATTTGTTGTCTCCCATGCCGGTGTAGAAAGCGACGACACCGCCGGTGCCGCGGCCATACTGAACCGGGTAGCGCGTGGTTTCCTCGTCGATGGAGCGAACTGCGTCGGCGCTCACTCGGATGTCGAGGGTGCCTTGGGCGGGCGAGCGAACGTCAAAGCCGTCGATGGTGTCGAGGGTCTGCCAGGTTTCTGAGCCGTCCACGTGAACCTGCGCGGTGGAGTCTTGCACCACGCCGGGATAAAAGGCCAGCAGGTAGCGGATGTCGCGCGAGGTATGGTAGGGGATATTCACGATTTCGGCCACGTTCATGGCCCGCGTGTCGGAGATCTGCTGGGTGTCGATGCCGGGGGTCGAGGCGTGAACGCTGACCTCTTCTTTTACAAATTGCTCATGGGGGAGGACGATCCGCAGGCTGGCGGCTTGCGGGTCGACGCCGGTGAGGTTGGCCTGGTAGAAGCCATCCTTTTCTGCGTGCACGCTGTAATCAGCATTCGATGGGAGGGTGAAGTGGCACTGGCCGGCGTAGTCGGTCCAGAGCTGCAGCGGCGCAATGCCCGGCTGGATGACGGTGACGTGCGCGCCGGGAATAATGACGCCGTTTTCGTCAACGGCTGTAATGAGAATGTCCTTATGAGCGGGCGCGGATGGCTGCGCGGAGAGTTGCTGCGCGGCCAGTGCGAGGGCGCACAAAGACAGAATCAGGCCGGCAAGAACCCGCCACGCGCTTTCAGCATGTTGCGGCATCAAATTTTGGCTTCAAGGTGAGTGGGCATTCAGCTCCCACACTCGCGCCAGTATAGCGCCGATTCTCTGTCTGAGGGTCGGGATGAAAATGACGATTTTGTTATTCTGCGGGCTTCCGATTGGCCGTTTTGATCAGAACAATGGACCAGCCGCCCGGATTTTCCGGGATGTCCACCGCGGTTCCGGGGCGGGTGGTCTGCACCATATCTGCAAATTGCGCATAGTGGAGATCAGGAAGGACAGGACGTCTCCAGCGTAGAGGGATACAAAGCGCAATCAGGCAGGTCAGGCCCAGTGCAGCAGTCCGCAACGCTCGCCCGCCGCGCCAGGCGCACCACAGCACGGCCCAGGCAAAGGCCAGCGAAGGAAAGAACCAGTAGCGAGCTCCTCCCGCGGTGAGGGCAAGAATATGCCAGACCGTGCCACCCTGGCCCGGCCTGGTTTCTGAGGCCAGCAGCGAAGCCACGAAAATTGCCGCTGAGAGCAGGAGAAGCGATCTCATCGCAAAGCCGGATTTGAGGAAGCAGGCCGTGGCGATGGTGGCTCCCAGGACGGCCGCGGCCATGCACACCACAAGGCTTAGCGTTCCCGGCGTCCATGCGTACTTGTTGTGGCCCATGAGGACAGCAAGGAAGATGTTGCCGCCGAGGATGCGTGTAAACAGATTCGCGCTGGCGCCAAGGGCGGCGTGCGGCCTGCTGCCGGGTGCAAAGAACAGCAATCCCCACGCTTGCACCGCGCAGCAAGGGCCCAGCACCGCGAGCGGCGCCCAGCGCCACTCGCGCAGCTTCGACTGGCCGCGCTTCCAGGCCATGGCCAGAGCCACAGGGAGCAGAAAAATGCAGAATGGACCGGTGAGTCCGCACATGGCCAGCACCGCAACGTCAAACACCTTGGCGCCGCGGCTTTCCGGTGGAGAGGCCACCAGCAGCAGGAAAGCGCAGAGGGCGAGCATCCATTGCGATTCGGTAATGCCCATGCTGATCTCACCGGCATTGGGCAGGCCAACGCAGACCGCCGCCAAAGCCGCGCGAAAGCCTATGCCGCCCCAAACTGCGGAGCGGGAACTGAGCAGAATATTGACCGGCAACGCCTGTACAGCAAAGGCCAGCAGGTTCATGACCAGGGGCGCGAGGGCCAGGGGCACCAGCAACGCCAGGTCGGCACCCAGGCGCGGAAAGGTCTGGAAATATCCATCCTGCGGATGAAGCAGCGGCCTCCACCAGCCCATGTTGTAGGCATTCGCGAACCACACGTGGCCGTCTTCCGCATAAAACTGGGCGTGGAAAATCCCATCAAGGCGGCGCGAGATGACGGCGGCAAAGGCCAGCAAAAAGATGATTGCATGGTGCCAGGGCTGCAGCCGGAAGGGGCGCTCGGCCTCGGACATTGCATTTCCTCCTTTGGAGCGCCGTGCCTGGATTCGATTCGAACAACGGATTCGATTCGAATCCTGCGACTCGAATTCTGATGGGTTGGACCTGAGCCGAAGCATCACATCCGAGACAGTTTCTAGGCTCGCCTGGATTCTTCCCTCGACCAAGCGATTGCGTAGGCACGCTTGCGGCTGGCGTCTGGGCAACTGGCGCTGCCCAATTTTGACGCCGGAAAAGCCAATTTGGATGGCTGTGACAACCTTCTTGCAGCAGCGGTGGCTGCGCTTTGCTCAGGACCGCGACGCGAGCACCTTAGCGGATGCCGGTCAGCTCTTCCCTTTTGTCGGCAGCGGGCGCGTAGTACTGCTGGCCCACCTTGCGGCCGGAGGACGTGTAGCGCGCAGAGCGGCGCAGGCCCACCCGGTGGGCCACAAAACCGGCCGTCGTGACCAACACTCCCAGACCGTACTGCACGCTGCGGTGGAAGTTGATCGACGAGGCTTCCTCGAAGTATTTCGTGGGGCAAGAGATTTCGCCGATGCGGAAGCCGAACATGACGGCCTGGGCGATCATCTGGTTGTCAAAGACGAAAGTCGTCAGAGTTTTCCAGCAGCGGCAGCGTCTCCAGCAGTTCGCGCGAGAAGGCGCGGAAGCCGGTATGGTATTCCGACAGCTTCACGCCCAGGAAGAGATTCTGGAAGGCGGTGAGCAAGCGGTTGGCGATGTACTTGTAAAGCGGCATGCCCCCGCGCAGCGCGCCCGCGCCGAGAATGCGCGAGGCCAGCACCATGTCGTAGACTCCGCTGGCGATCATCCCCGCCATGGCCGGAACCAGCAGCGGCGTGTACTGGTAGTCGGGATGCACCATCACCACGATATCGGCGCCCGCGGCCAGCGCCTCGCGGTAGCAGGTCTGCTGGTTGCGCCCGTAGCCGTAATTGGCGTCGTGGACAAAGGTCAGCACTCCCAGGCGGCGCGAGAGCCCGGCGGTATTGTCGTTGCTCGAGTCGTCGACCAGGATCTTGATGTCGACGATGTCGGTAAGCTCGCGGACAGTTTGTTCCAGCGTCTTCTCGGCGTTGTACGCCGGCATCACCACGGCAATCTTTTTTCCGTTGATCATCGCCTCGACCTCTCCGACTTCATCCTCTGAATCCTAAGCGCTGCTTCGAGTGACCGTCACTTTAAAACGTTTCTCCGCCAGTTTCGCGGTTCTGGCAGGCCAAAGCGAAGCCGCGGTAAGCCAAAACGCCAGGCTGATTAGAAAATAGTAATTGAGGAAACCCTGTTTGCTGGCTGAAAAGAAAAGCATCACCGCCATGCCGTAAGCCGCGGCAAAGATGCCTGCGGGTTGGGTTCCGCGCCGCACCATCCACACCACAAACGCAAGCAGCAGGAACGGGCCGATTTTTGCGTAAAGCGGAAAAGGGATGGCGAAGCTGAGTGCGTCCTGACGAACCGGCTGGTGAAGATGAAACACAATCAGGTCGTGCCACAAGGCGTGGAAGTTCCATATCGCAAAGGGCACAAATGTCGCCGCCGCGATGGCCAGCGATAAAGCCAGCAACTTCCAGTACGCCTTCCACGAGAACGGCCGCACAAGATAGCCGATAAATGGCAGCGCAAGAAAGTTATATTGCTTGGAGGCCAGAAACAGGCCCAGCGCCAGCGGCAGCCAGCGCGGCTTCTTGACTGCCGTATAGACTGTGGCGCACAGCAGCATCCATACCACGGGTTCCGTCCAGCATTGAAGTTCTACGTAATAGCTGGTCGGGGCGAGTAGAACCAGGACAGCAAGCGTAAGCCCGCGCGCGTCTGGAAATAACGCATAGACGAACAGCGCCGAAAGCATGATTGCCGCTACATAACCGTAACGAACATCTCCCAATAAAGAGCCGGGCAGCAGGCTCAGAAATGTCACCGGCGGATACTGCATCCCAAACTGCACGCGCCCGTTCACCACCATGCCCGGCCCATAGGCCCGCCGCGTTTCGTCGGCGTCGTAAATATTCACATGTGAGGTTCCGTAGGGGTCACGCCCTTGCAACAAGGTTGCGGAGGCATCGCGTTGCCAGGTGAAGGAATCTATCCGCGGCGTTCCCGCCCTTATCACCTGCCAGGCGATAAAGCCATGGAGTGCAAGCAGCGCCGGAAGCAACCATGTGTATCTGGAGCGCGGCCCTGAAGTGAACTCCGCGGAGCACTCCCGTTGGGCAACCGCAAGAGCTGCAAACCCCAGCGCGATGGCCATCCCGATCAGCGTCAGGCTGCCGGCGCGGAAGCTGTCTTCGCCAAATCGGAACTGGTTCCAAACCGCTCCGCAAAGCGCGAACACACCAGCCCAGGCCAGCGCGGAGCGTTTATCGAACCGAGGCGCCCAAACCCACCCACTGCGGCGCAGATTCTCCATGCTCGCTTTTCTAAGCATGTACATCGGCCTCGACGACGCTTTCTACGAGAACTTCAGCTGGCATTACATAAGCCCACATGTAAAAGACGCCCATGGCCAGCAGCGCAATGGACTCGGGCCGTCTCAGTACGACGGTCAGCAACTGCCCGCCAAGAGTGGCTGTGCCCGGGTGCAGCTCATCGGCCAGTCCTTTAAAAAACGCAAGTGACGCATCGCCTGCAAAGAAAGTCGCCGCGACGGTGACCAACATTGCAATCTTGCCAAGCCGATTGCGCCTGGCCCACAACATGGAGCACGCAGGGATGGCGAGGATCACCAGCTTGGCATCCCACGGCCGGTGATAGGTAATCAACAGGCCACATGGCACAACGGCAGCGAGCGCCAGCCAGGCATTGGGGATGGAAAAACGCGTTCGCAGGGTCCGAATGAGCCACACCAACAAAAAAGCTCCGCAGACCAGATAACTGGCGGGATTGTAAAAGCGCGGGTTGTCGCGAAAGATACTAAGGGCGGCCTGAAGGTCGACAACCATATAGGTTGAATGACCGGAGACGGAGTCGGGGCCGGGCTCGTTGATGCCGCCGGGCGCCGAGATGGTGGAAAGGTTTGCCTCCCAGTCATGCATCCAGTGCGGCGCAACGTGGGAGATCCACAAGGCCGCCACCAGGCCGATGGCCGCCGTGATCGCAAGGCTGCGCAAGGCCCGCTTGCGATGGACTCCGCCGGCCAGCAGGAAATAGAGCCAGACCAGGCCGGCGTCATGCGGCTTGACGGCCAGGCTGAGGGCCAGGCACACAACTCCCATCCACAGAAAGCGGTTTTGGATCAAACACCACACCGCGATTCCGCAAAGCCCCACCACCATCCCCGCCGTGTTGCCGGCGGCAAAAATAGATTCACAATTAATGGCAATCACACAGGCCAGCAACGTTGCAGACTGGGGTTCGTAGCGTGCCCCAATGCTCCACATCATCAGGATGGCGAGCACGAAAACGCAGCCGGTGGCCAGCATCCACAGGATGTATGCGGGACCCCATGGAAGCATCGCGAAGGGCGCCACCAGAACGAACGTGGTGGGCATGTTCACGTAAAGCGTGATGGCCTGAATATAGGAACGGCCATTGGGCGGACGTTGACCGTCCTCAGAGGCATATTCGCGTTCGAGGTCGCTGACGCTATAAGGATTGTGGTGGTGAATCAGGCAGCGGGTACCCGCATAGACGGCCCGGAAATCGACCCATGCGTTGCCGTCGCGCCCCACCCAGCCGCCCCACAGGATCGAGACCGCAAGGCACACCAGAACCCAGAACAAACCTTTAGGGTAGGAGCTCAACATGCTCGGCCCCTTGATTTGATCCTACTGGCTGCGCGGAAAGGTTCCACAGGGTTGGCCGGCGACCAAGTCTGTCCTACTCGGGCATGAGCGGAACAAATACGAGGGCTGAAAATGAGGCTGGGAAGAACCGGCGGAGCGGGACGAGCCATGCGCGCTATCCTGCACGCCTGGATCGAGAGCGCGGAGTTTACCTGGTGGTTCGATGACAGCATCGGGGTTCAAATCCGCATTGGGCAGAGTAATCGAGGATTACCGAGCAGTTTACGGTAAAACCAGTGGAAAAATCGCACCGCATTCGGCCGCCGAACGGCTTGTGAACCCGTATGGTCACCCCTGCGCACTGGTGCGGACCGCCGCGCAAAATTTCTGAGCGGCCAGTGTTTCTGGTTCGAATCGAGACGCAAAAAGAAATTTGGCGCGGGAGAGCGGAATGCCCGGTCATCGGGCATTTCTCATTCTTCCTGCGCCAAGCTGCAAAGCCAGGTGGGCCTAAGCGCCCCCCGGTGACTTGGATAAGCTATGCGACAGACCTGTTTACAACGAGCTGCTTACATTGCTAAAGATCGCTGTGATTCCGCCGGCGATATTACTGACAGCAGTGATAGCGGCCAAAGCGATCAGGCTGACCAGTAGTGCGTACTCCACTAGGTCCTGGCCCTCCTCTTGCACCAACAGGTTCTGTCCCAACACATACAGCTTCAGAACAGTGTTGTTCATTGAGATTCTCCATACAGGATGTGCCTCGGCACCTGAACGCAAGAGAAAGGGTGTAGGAGAACTGGAGAGGCCACAGCCTTCTGTGCCCGCTGCCATTCCGGTTGACGCCCGGGTGAGAGATGATCCTGGTTGAGGACTGACCGAAAATGGTTGACCATCGCGGGAAGATGCACCAGCCGTCGAATTCGCTGGGGCATCTGCCCGCAAGGAGCTGAGGATCCGGGTGCGGCGTGGGTGGATCTTACAGCGAGTTGCTGATGGTGCTGAAGACGTTGGTTACGGCCGTCGCCACGTCGTTGACGCCGACGATCGCAGCCAGAGCAATCAAGCTAACCAGAAGGGCATACTCAACCAGGTCCTGACCTTCTTCGCCGTTTTTCAGAGCTTCGAACTTCATGTACGCCTTGAGAAGCATGGTGTTCATTTTTTTCTCCCGTAGGTTTTGGATTTGACCCAGCCTCAGCCGGGGATATCCCGACTATTGCACTTGGCGTGCCATTCGCCATGCAGGATGATGGCCCTTATTTTTCAAGTGTTTACGAAAGATGCCCTGGGAGGTAATTGTTGCACGGTTGTATACGCCTGTTTACAGGCCCCTCTGCACAGGATTGCTGTGTTTACATTGGCCGCCCAGCGAAACCGAGCCCGCCGCCGGAATTGAACCAGGAAGCAGCCCTTCAATCCCAGCGTGACCTTGATTCCGGGCAGCCGGATGGCTATCGATTTGCAGCAAAAATAGAGGAGAATAACGTTCATGCCCAACACCCTTGCCGTGCCCTCTGCCGGAAAGCGCCAAAATCTGGCGGAGGTGTCCATTGCGGTGGTGGCGGGGCTGGGTTTGACGGCCGCGGCCTTGTTTCTTTGCGCGGTGCCGCTCTCCGGCCACATGGCGGGATCGCGCGACTTCGTCTCCTATTGGGCCACAGGCCAGCAACTCGTCCACCACGCCAATCCCTACGATCGCGCAGCGGTGGGGCGGATCGAACACGCGGCGGGGCTCGACGTCCGCGCGATTCTGATCATGCGTAATCCGCCCTGGGCGCTGCCTCTGGCTTGGCCGCTGGGGTTTCTGGGATTGCGCATTGCGGCGCTGCTCTGGTCGCTGCTGCTGCTGGGCTGCCTGTTCGCTTCAGTGCAGATCGTGCGGGGGCTGCACGGCTCTCCGCCGAATCCGATTCATTGGCTGGGGCTTGGTTTCACGCCGGCGCTCATCTGCCTGACCATGGGCCAGACAGCGCTCCTGGCGCTACTGGGGCTGGCGCTGTTTTTGCGCTTTCACAAAGAACGGCCCTTTGTCGCGGGCGTGGCGTTGTGGCTGTGCGCGCTCAAGCCCCATCTGTTCCTGCCCGTCGGCGTGGCGCTGCTGGCGTGGATCGTCTTCACGCGCGCGTGGAGGGTGATGGCGGGCGCGGCAGCGGCACTGGCGGCAACCAGCGCGCTGGCCTTGGTCATCGCTCCCCATGCCTGGACCGATTATGCGCAGATGCTGCGCTCGCCTTTGGTAGAGAGCCAGTTTATCCCCTGCCTGGCGGATGCGCTCCATCACTGGATATGGCCGCAGCTTACCTGGACGCAGTATGCGCCCGCCGCGGTGGCAAGCGTATGGGCGCTGGCTTATTTCTGGCGGCGGCGCGCCGAGTGGGATTGGGTCAAGAACGGTGGAACGCTGATGCTGGTGTCGATTCTGCTGGCGCCTTACGCATGGCTGTACGATCAATGCCTGGTTCTGCCGGCCTTGCTCCACGCAGCCTATGGCAATCGACGGAATGGCATGCTGATCGCTCTCTCCCTCATGATTTTTGTGGCCGACATGGAGCTGGGCGCGGTGAAGGTGGTCTCGCCCCTGTGGTTGTGGACGGCGCCCGCGTGGCTGGGTTGGTACCTGGCGGCGGGCATGAAGAATTGGCCGGCTGCGAAAGCTGATATAGATGGGGAAGCGATTTGCCAAACTGACAACTGACAGCTGGAAATGGAAGGATCCATGGGAAACAACAGGTACGACTACAGCATGGTTGCGATCGCCTTTGCCTGCGCGCTTGCAGCTCTGTTCACCGCGCTTTTTCTAGGCACCATGCCTTTCAATCGCGCCATGGTGGCCAAGCGCGACTTCATCACTTACTGGGCAACGGGGCGGCAGCTTGCACACCACGGCGATCCCTACGACCCTGCGGCATTGAAGAAGATTGAGCAGGACGCGGGCTTTAAGGACAAATCACCCTACTTCATGCGCAACGTTCCCTGGGCATTGCCGCTGGCGCTGCCCCTGGGTTACTTCAGTCCGCAGGTTGCGGCGCTGCCGTGGTCGCTGCTGATGCTGGGTTTGCTGATCGCTTCAGTGCGCATGGTGTGGACCATGACGGGGCGCGTGGAGAGCCAACTGGACTGGCTGGGCTATTGCTTTCCGCCGGCGCTATTCTGCGTCATTCTGGGGCAAACCTCCATCCTGCTGCTCTTCGGGCTGGTGCTGTTTCTGCGTCTTCACCGGACGCACCCGTTTGGCGCGGGTGCGGCATTATGGTTATGCTCGCTCAAGCCGCATCTGTTTCTGCCTTTCGGCGTGGTGCTGCTGGCGTGGATTGTGCTGTCGCGCAGCTATCGCATCCTGGCCGGGGCCTTGACGGCGCTGGCCGCGGGTGCGGTGATTACGGCTTGGATTGCGCCGCACGCCTTCGCGACAATATGTCAATTACGTGCACACCTCGGTGATGACGCACGAATTTACGGCCTGCCTGGGCGATCTGCTGCGCGACTCCGTGAACCCAGCGGCGGAGTGGCTGGCGTTTGTGCCTGCAGCGCTGGGCTGCGCCTGGGCGCTTGCCTATTTCTGGCCCCGGCGCCACGCATGGGACTGGCTGGAGGACGGCGGCCTGCTGGTGCTGGTTTCGCTGCTGGTTGCGCCGTTTGGATGGATCTTCGATCAGTCGCTGGCGATTCCGGCCATTCTGGTGGGGGCAGCGCGGACCTCCTCGCGCGTGGCGCTCACCGTGCTTGCGGGAATGTATCTACTGGTTGAATTCGAGGTAAATCACTTCGATCTGCACTCGCGGGCTTATCTGTGGTGTGCACCGGCTTGGGTGATTTGGTATTGGGTGGCGCGGTACTACTCCGTGCGCGAGCCGGTCGCTGCGCCGCAAACAGCCGCCGCCTCATCGCTCGATTAGCCATTGCCCTGGGAGCAATGCTTGCGCATGATGAACCTGCTCTTCAATCCGGCCATGCTCGGCGTCCTGGCGATTTTCCTATCCGTCGTCTGGATGCTACGCGATCAGAAAGACCGTACCCGGCCGTTGCTGGTGCTGGCGGTGGTGCTGAATCTCTTTTATGGGGTTCTTCTTAAGCTCGCCATGGGACACGAGGGCGGTCTGCTTCCCTGGAAGTACGATCACATCCTGTTTCGCATCGACGAGTCTCTCGGACTCCAGACGCTGGCCGTCATGGTTGGCTCCATCCAGGGCTTCTGGCGCATCCTGCTATGGATCGTTTACCAGGCCATGGTGCCGATGATGATTGTCTGGTTCCTGGTCACCGAGTATCGAGGCCGGCGCGGCACGGTGGTGCTGGCCTATGTAATCGAATTAGTCTTTGGACCACTTTTGTATGCGATCGTGCCGGGGTGCGGGCCCGTTTACGCGTTCGGCAAGCAGTGGCTCCATCCCGCCCCGGTCGCGGCTGAAGCTGTGCGCCTGACCGGCATGCCGAATGCATTTCCCTCTCTGCATGTCGCCACCGCGTTTGTGTTCGTCTTCTTTGCGCCGGGCAAGCTATGGAAGGGGATTGCGCTGGCTTTTCTGGCCGCTACGTTGCTGGCTACGCTCTCCTCTGGCGAGCATTATGTCATCGACCTGGTTCCCGGCCTCGCGTTCGGCTGTTGCGCATCGTGGGTGGGACTGCGCAAAATGCGCCCCGCGCTGGCGTTCCTGGGCGTGGTTCTGGCGTGGTCGCTTTCCGTGCGGCTGGCTTACTCATTTCTGATTGCGCACCCGGGAGTGGTGCTGGCGGCGCTTGCGCTCACGGTGGCGATTGTCGGCGTAGCGCTAGGGCGGGGGTGGCGTATCGCGGCAGAGAATTCTACGATGAGCCAAGAAGCGCCGGCACTGGTTACTTCAAATTGACGCTGCCGTCTATCCGCTGCGGAATTGATGTTGCTGTTTGTTCAGCTCGCGGCTGGCGGGCGCGAATTCTATTTTGTCGCCGCGCTGGGTCTTGCTCTCCAGAGCAGTGCCGGCGGGCAGTTCGAGGATGGAATGCGCTGACAGGCACGCGGAGAGGCGCCACGCGCCGACCGCGTGGCGCACCTTGCGCACCCGGTGCTGGCGGTCGAGGTACACAAGGTCGATGGGAAAGCGCATGAAAAAAGTGTGCACCGATTCGCAGGGCACAATCCACAGCCCTTCGCCCGGAGCCAGACCATCCCGGCCTAACAGACCTTTGCGCCGCGTTCGGCCTGAGCCCGCAACCTCAAGTTCGGTAGCGAGCATCGTCTCGCGGGTCAGGTTGCGGACCTGAAGCTTTGCGGGTGGGGCAGAGCCTACCAACTTTGCCATCTCCCTGCCCTCTACCCCGCTTACTGCTGACTGCCGTCGCTGGCTCCGCCAGACACGCCCGCGCCAGCGGAAACGGGAGTCGAGCCGCCGAAGCTGCCGGTGGTGCCCGGGATAATCAAAGGCCGCTCCGGCTTCATGCTATCCAGGAGTTTCTCCACAGGTACGGTACTTGGCGGCGGAGCCGGCGTGTTCTCGGCCGTCTTGGCATCCGGCTGGTGCATGGGCATGTTGGAGTTAGTGGCCAGGAATGGAACCGGATACTTGAGCTCCGGCGTGGGCGCGCCCGCGGGAATCGGCGCGACGATCTCCGGGGTCACGATGACGATCAGCTCGGTGTTGTTCTTGGTGCGCTGAATCGACTGAAAGAACTTACCCAGGATAGGAATGTCGCCGAGAAACGGGATCTTCTCGAACGTCTGCGTTGACGTTGTTGTCGAGCAGGCCGCCGATCACGAAGCTTTGCCCATCGCTCAATTCCACCTCGGTGTTGACATTCCGATCGGTGAGGCCGGGCACGGTGAAGCCTGAAATCTGTATTTCGTTGGTGTAATCGAGCGCGCTCACCTCGGGCGCCACCTGCAGCCGGATGGTTCCGCGCGGCGTGATGGTGGGGATGAAGTTCAGGCGGATGCCGTACTGTTTGAATTCGATGCTGACCGAAGTGCCACCCGAAGTTCCCTGAACCACCGGGTAGGGGAACTCGCCGCCGGCCAGAAAACTGGCTTGCTTGCCGTCGCTGGCCAGCAGGTTAGGTTCGGCAAGCACCTCAACCACACCGTCCGTCTCCAGCGCCTGCAGGGTTGCGCCGACATTCAACCCCGGCAAAAATCCAAACAGGTTGAGGTCGTTGGAAACCGAGGTATTGTTGGCAGCACCGGACAGGCCGGGAACCACTGAAGGTGGTGAGAATTGGCCGGTGGAGGTGGCGCCGAGCACGTTACCGAACCCGGAGCTGAACAGGTTGATCCCGAGTTGCTTCTCGCGAGTGCGATCCACACTGGCAAAACGCACCTTGAGCAGGATCTGAGGCTCCGATTTGGGTAGCTTCACCGCCAGCAGATTGATCACTTTACCGCCGGTGGAGGCGATCTTGACGGCCCGCGCGGATGCGCCGAGATCGTTCACCGTGCCGCGCAGAAAAACAAATCCATTGTCCATGGAGACGCGAATGGGCTGGCCGGGCATCTCCGATTGCAGCTCGCGGCGAACCGCGTCAAGGCTCTCTTCAGACTTGGTGCGGCTGGAGTAAACCGACACGTTGAAAAACTGCCGTCCGCCCTTGCGGTCCCAAATGATCAGGCTGGTCTCTCCGGGGGCTTTGCCATTGACCATGATCTCCGTGGGGCTCACAGCGGTGGCCATGGCGACATCTCCCAGACCCATCGCCACCCGGGTGATGGGCTGGGCCGTATCCACCAGCACCGTCTTGCCTACACCGACCGAGAGATCGTTGGTGGAATCCTGAAAGCTGGAAGCGGGAGTGGAAGCATTGGCAGCCTGAGCGTGCAGGCAGCAAGCTTCCCCGCCGAAGAACGGAACGGTGCAGAGGCAAGCAAAAGCAAGAGCGGCTCTGGATTTCACTGTTGTCCCCCGGAAGTCGGAAACTTCTCCGTCGTTGTGTTCGCACCGTTCTGAATCACGATGGAATAATCATTGTGAACGCGCCGCACGCGGGCACGGTGCACGGTAGCAGCGGCCGGCCCGGAAAAGAGCGCGCTCATGCCCGTCATCGGGACCACGGCGATCTTGGTATCCAGCGGATTGCGCAGCACCAGCTGAATCTTCAATTGATTGCTGGCCAGGCTTAGCGTTTCGGCCTGCTCCGGGGTGACCAGCAGGTTTACCACCTGTACCTGCTGCGGCTTGCCTTCGTCGTCTTTCTGGATATCGGTTCCTGCGGAAAGCACCGCGATGTTCTGGAGAATGGTCTTGGTCTCAGTGCCAGTGCCGGCGTTCTGCTGCTCACCAGGGGGAGTGCCGGAAACCAGCACATCGACTTTCATGCCCGGAGTGACGAAACCGGCCACGCCTACCACCTCATCCACGCGGACCGCGCAGGCGCGCATGCCCGTCGGGATGGTAGCGGCCAAGCCGCCACCCGAGCCTTTGGGAGCCAGTCGATCTTCGAAGATGGGCTCGCCCGCGTAGATTTGCGAAGCCACACCCCGCCCAATCGCGTCCTTGGGATCGAGGATCACGCCCTTGGGAGGTCCGCCGGGCAACGAGATGGTGGTTAGGTCTGATGCGGTAATCAGCGAGCCGAGCTTCAGATCCTGATTTGCGGCAACCACCTTGGTTGTCGCTACCGGTTTGGCCGCCTGCATGCGCGCGCCTACCATGCGATAGACCAGCAGCGCGCAGATACCCGCAATCACGCAGGCAACCAGGAGGATGGTGACAAGTCTTCGATTCATTCCTGCCCCTGTTCCGAACCCGGCAATTCGGCCGAATCCTCTTTGCTCTACTACGAGGAACTGTGCAATGACAATGTTCCCTGCAACTGCACAGCGCTGCCGAGTCCACGCGGTGACTTGTAAGGATTTAGGCGCGCTTTTAGTGTATTCCTGTTTATCTTCGCTTATCTCTCGGTTTAAGTGGATGGCCCAAAAGGGGTATCAAGAGAGCTACAGGGTTTGAAAATGGGAACCCACCTTGTGATATCTAAATGGGAGGGGGAGGAACAAAATCTTGCGCGGCATGTCGTCTTCTCCCACCATCACGCTTTTTTCCGAACAGCGGGACCAGACTCGGGGACCAGTTGCCCTGGCCGCTTCAGCGCTCATTCACACTGGAGTGATTGCACTGGTTGGCTTCGGCGTTCTCTACGCACCGCGGGTAGAAGTGCACACCGACCGGCACTACGTGGTGCGCAATCTCGATCTGCGCAGCCCGGAGGAGGCCATGGAGCGTGCCGCCAGAGGCATCGCCTATCCGGGCCACCCACGCGCTACGCGGCAATCCTCTGCCGCCGGAACGGCCTCACGTCCGCGGGCGCTAAGGGAGACCGTTCCTGCGCAGCCCGGGCCGCAGACAATCATACAGCCGGATCTGGCCGCGTCACTGGCGATGAAGGAACAAATTCCTATACCGCAGGTGCTCATCTGGACGCCGCGCAAGACGGTGGTGAAGAATATTGTGGCGCCGCTTCCAACGCCGCCGACTGCCTCTGAGGCCAAGCCGTCACCCGCAGCGCCGAACCAAGAAGTGACCGTGAGCGACGTGGAAATAGCGTCGAGCCTCAGCCCCCTCGTGAAGTTGCAGATCATGCCCAGCACCACTTCGCCGGTGGTAGTACACGGCCCCGACCGCGTGCAATCGCCGCCCTCGACGGTCTCGCAGACCTCGCAGCAGCCCACGCCTGCGGCGGTTATGTCGCTCTCGGACCTGCGCATGCAAGGCGCTGCGACCCTGCCCCCGGTCAACGAGTCGGCCAGCACCGCTGCACCCGGAACCATGTCGCCTGCGGCGGCCAGCGATGGAACGGCCACCGGAGATGCGGCGGCAACTGGCGCCAGCGGCAACTCCGGATCGGGCACGGGACCGGGCAGCAGCGCCGGTGCCGCGACGCCCGCCGGACGCCAGGGACAGCCCGATGGCGCAAGCACCGGCGCGGCGCAGGGCGCGAACTCCGGAACCGGACAAAACCAGAACACTACCGCCGAAGTCACCCTTCCCAAAACCGGAACCTACAGCTCGGTGGTGGTCGGAGATTCGCTGCAGGATCAGTATCCCGAATTGTCGGGCGTGTGGAATGGGCGCATGGCCTATACGGTGTACCTGCACGTGGGGCTGGCGCGCAGCTGGATTCTGCAATACTCGCTGCCGGCCAACGCGCGGATCGCCGTGACCGGCGGCGCGGACCGGCTTGAAGCGCCGTGGCCTTATAGCATCGTGCGGCCCAACCTGGCCACCGGAGCCATCGAGGCCGATGCCCTCATGGTGCACGGCTTCGTGGATACGGCGGGACACTTTGAGGGGCTCGCCGTCGTGTTTCCAGCAGCCTTTCCGCAGGCGCAGTTCGTACTGGACTCCCTGGCGCGGTGGCAATTCCGGCCGGCGACCGAAAACGGCCAGATCGCCCGCGTCGAAGTCTTGCTCATCATTCCGGAAGAACTGGACTAGCGGATCCTCTTGCGCGCTACTGCGAAATCACCAGCTGTGACCCGCTTGTAAAATTGACGGTGCTCGAGCGAAGGGAGAGAGAGTGTGCCGTTACGAACGGGATGGGAAGTGGAAATGGGTAGGTGACGACGCACTTTCACCGCGTTTCCGGCCGCGTTGCAAGTACTGCCGCACGCGGTCCAGGTGGCAGGCGGGGACGCGCTGACGCTGAGCCAGGTTGTGGTGGCGGTTAGGGATTGCGAGTTGATGCCCGGGAGAGCAAGACTCCGCACGTAGGTTTGGATCTCGGCGTTCGTCGCGTCGCAGTCCGCCAGGTTCGGTGTGTTGGTGCAAGAAGTCGAACCGCGTACCATAGCCCAGCGAGCACCCTCCAAGGCAGCTTCAGAAACGAAGTGGCGGACATAGAGCGCAAGGCACACATACATGATGCCGATCAGCAGCCCCATGAGCACGGAAGCCGATACCGCGAACTCCACCAACGTTGCTCCAGAGTCGCCGATAAAGCCCCGCCGCCGCCGTTTGATTCTGGGCAACCAGGCTGTCACCGTCGCGGTACGACTCATTCCGGTGCCTCTCATTCCAACACCTTCTGGACTGCCAGTCCATTCAGCGTAAAGGTTTGCGGAAGAGCGGTGATACCGCTAAGTCCGGAGGAATGAATGAAGGGGGTGATTGTTGTCTGGGTTTTGACCGTAAGGATGGTCTCAATGTTGGCGCCCGAGCAATCGGTTGACTTGCAGGTGGAGCTGGCGCCGTTGGAGCAGATGCACGAAGTCGAGACTGTCGTCGTCAACGAGAGGTCGGGCGCAGCCGCAGCAGCCGCGTTCTGTATCCCCGTCGTATCCGCCTCATCCGCAGAGTTCAGCGAGCCGTATTGAACCCCTGCCATAGCTGCGTTCTCGACGGCGATGGAATCGTAGACGACCGTGGCCATTTCAGCTGCTCCGACCAGGATCAGAAACAAGAGCGGGAGCGTCAGCGCGAGCTCCGCAAGGGACTGCCCCGCCTCCGACTTCACTGACGCGCCGGTAGGGAGCCGAAAGCGCAAGCCGATGTGGGTTTGAGATCTGAAAATTTTCATGGTCACTCCGCCATTACCAACTTAGTAGCTGCAAGCACAGAACTGGTGTTCGTTACATCCGCATAATTCGTGACGTCGATCATTCCGCTGCCGGTCTCGGTGATTGAATCGGAGATGATATCCAGCGACACTGTCATGGTGCCCGATCCGGTCAGAGTTAAAGGCGAGTCAGAGGCGTAGACGATGCCTTGAATCGTCGAACTGCTGGAGCCGGTGATCGACACAGCGCTGCTGTCGGTTCGCGACTGGAAGAGCAGCATGCCATTGTAGGTTCCTGAAGTTGGCGCCGTCAGGTTCAGGTTGCTGCTGCCGGTGATGGTGGTGGCGCCTTCGGCATAGAAGGTTTCGCCCGCGTCGGTAAGCGGGCCGGATCCGGTGAGCTGCAAGCTGCCGCCGACAATGATAAGCCCGTTATCGGATGCCGACGATCCGCTGGCAATGGTCAGAGACGAGCTGCCGGTACTTTCAAAATTGCCGCCCACGGTGTAATTCCCGGCACCGAGATTCACGGTTCCGCTTCCGGTGTTCAACAGGCTGCCGTTGATGATGTAAGTGCCGGCGCCGAGAACCAAACCTCCGCTCCCGGTGTTTGAAATGCTACCGGTGATGTTGTAATTACCGGGAGTTAGAGTCAGCTTTCCGCTCCCTGTGTTGGTGATGGAGGTGTATGTCCCGGGCCCAATCGAATTGTTCAGACTGCCGGTATAGCTCGGATTACACGCGGCTGAACTTCCCGTGCAGGAGCCAGAGAAAGAGGGAACCTGGGGCGCGGGCAAGTTGGCAAGCGGATCAGCGACAGGAGACATTCCAGTGACCGGCTTAGGAGAGATGGTTCCGCTCCCGACGTTGCTGTAGCCGCCGCTGATACCAATCGATTTGCCGATGATCGAGCCGCTTCCTGTGAGGGTAAGCGCATTGGAAGCGGCTGAGTTATCGAAAATGTCGCAATTTTCCGCATGCAGTCCGCCGGAGCCGGTATACGAGATGTCGTCCCCCGATCGGGCCAATGTGATAACGCACCCTCCCCCCGCTCCGGAACCGCTGGCTCCCGCCACGGCCCGGCCGGAGACGGTAATGGAAGTGAAATGGAACAACCTCATGAAAAAGGTTGGGGCCGGTTCCCGGACGACGGCCTCGACAAATCCGCTGGTGCCACTATTGGCGCCGTCCTTGGGAGGGGTCATGATGCAGATCTGGGCACCGCTGGCGCTGGTGCAGGCACCGGTCGTGCAAGTGCCCGTTACTCCGTTCGCAGTAGCCGCATTGCAGCCTTGGGTTACTGCCGAGGAAGTCGAAGCGTTGTATTTGTAATCCAGCGCCCCGGCTACGGCGGCGGCATCCGCCGCAATCTGCGTTTGCCGTTGGGTCCAGAGCAGCATGCCCACATCGGTGGCTAACCCGGCGAATCCCAACAGCAGAACCAAAGATACCGCTGTGAGCACCAGCACCTGTCCGCTCTCGTCGATCAAAGTTCGCCATGGACGGTTCGCATTCGTCATCGTTCGTCCCTCCCGGCGAGGCTTGAAAACCCTCCGCCGTGTCACTCCAGAATCACGCCCTCCGCCGCGGCGCTCATTGAAAGCGCGGGGAGGCGCTCGAAACCGATAAAATGAAAAGTATAAAGAACCTTCACTTTCACAAAGCAGCCTTGGCTCTTGGCGCTGGTGGTGCAACCGGTCGTGGTGCCGTCCGGGTTTTTGCCGGGCCAGAGATCGGAAGTGGTCTCATCAATCGTCACATTGCCTGGGGTAATGCCCGCGGTGGCCAGGCTCTTTACATAATTCTGAATATCGCCGGCGGCGGCCGTGCACTGGTAGACCATGGTGAAACTCGGAGGCGCGGATGTCGTGCAGTTGGTGGTTGTGTATTCACTCCAGGTGTAGCCATGCACCTCAGCGAAGCGCGCACCCTGCTGTGCCGCGGTACTCAAGAAGTGGTAGGCGTACATCGCCATTGACATTCCGATCACGCTGACCGTGATGGTCATCAGCAGCAGCGAGCTCATGGCGAACTCCACCAGCTCGGCGCCCCAGTCCTCCGACGCCAATCGAAACAGTTTCCGTACGGCGACTCTTTTCTTCATGGATCGCCCTTTCATTGGCTGCGCATCTTGGCCGTGCTGGTGAACGGTATGGAATGAGGGACTCCGGGCCAGGGAAACAACGGCGAATAGGTCCCGGTAGCCGTTACTGTCACACGGTAGACCAGGTTGCTGGTCGTACACGTCGGTTTGGTGGCGGTTGGACAATTGACGACATAGGTGGAGCTGGCAATCGCGCATTCGCAACCATACGAAGGGGCCGGGGTCAGCGACAGGCCCGTCACATCTGGCGCGGCATCCTGGGCCGCGGTCGTCATGCCGGCCGTATCGGACGGATTCTGAGACCCGTAGACCGCCCCCGCGCGGGCTGCGCCTGCGATCTCGATCCCCACGTAAAACGCTCGGCCAAAATCGACGACAGAAAACACCAGCAGGCCAAACAAGGGCAGGAAGACTGCCAGTTCCACGAGGCTGGCCCCACTTTCACCTCGCAGCAAATCGCATCTCATTCGTTTCTTCATACGCTACTCCGCAATCGCGAACGTTCCCAACGTCGAACTGGCGCTGCCCCCGCCGAGCAGGTTGTTTCCGGTGATCGTAAAGTTTCCATCCACCATGATGCTTTGCACGTCCAGGGCCGTCGCGGTCATGTTGGGGCCGCTGTTGACCGTCAGGGTCGCATCAGGGAGATAAATGATTCCGCTCAACACGGAGGTGGAGCCGGCGTCGACGTCCATTCCCGAGGAGTTGGTGGAGGACTGCCAGACCAGCATATTGGCCACATTCGTTCCGCCGTTAGCGGTCGTCAGGTCACCCGTCGAGGGCGCAGCAATAGTGACCTTGCTGCTGCTGTTCATCTGTAAATCGCCGCTGGTGAAATAAAGCGTCACGCCCGCTCCACCGGTGCATGTCGTGCACTCCAGCGTGGCGCTATCGACGTTGAGGCTGCCGCCAAAGTAGTAGAGGCCGGGCGAGAGATTGAGGACGATATTCGAGTTGGCATTGATGCCGCCGCCGTAATAGCCCGGTGGAATATTGTAGGGTGCGGTTCCATGTTGCTGGGCCGTTGTGAGTGTGTCGCCAAAGCAGCCCATATTGCTGATGCTGCAGTTATTGTTATCTTCGGTGGTCGGCTTGGTGGGCACCGTGGTGTTCTTCAGCGGGTCCGGTGTCTGGGTGGTTGTCAGCGCCGGCTTGGTCTCTGAATCCCCCAGGTTCCATACGCAGGAGCTGTTGCAGTTGGCGGGGTTCAGCCACGTTCCGTAGTACTGGAAGTTGGTGGCGGTCACATTGTCGCCGCTGTTGGGTGACAGATTTCCGTTGTCGTACCAACCGCAAGATGTCAAATCGATGACAGCGTTGCTATTGATGGTGGCGCTGCCCGTCCAAACGCAAAAACCGGAAGAGGGCTTATTGATATAAGCCTCGCCCGCTTCCGCGCGCGCGCGCAGATTGAAGGTCGGGATTTTCAAATAACGAACATCAAAGAATGTGCTGATGGGCTCGGTCAGCACCACCTCAACCATATTCGCATTGGTGTGATTGGGATCGCTCGATCCCATCACGCAGGGAACATCGTTGATGATCATGGCCAAGCCCGTCGAGTTCGACGGGCTGCAATTCGATGTGGGCACGACCGTACCCGTGGTAATGCCGGATTCAATTAAAGCCTGCTCCGCCGCCGTTTTCATGTTGGCGCAGACGGTATTCGCGCAGTTGCCAAGCTCCAGCCCTGCTGCGATGGCCACAGTATCGGCCGCGGTCTGCAACTGAACCTGCCGGTAATGGATGTAGCCCAGGTCAATGGCCATGGCCATGGTGCCGATCAGCATGGCCAAGCTCAGGGTGCCGAGGATCAGCACCTGGCCGCTTTCGTCGCTCAAAATCCGCCGCAAACAGCTTGCATTCTTCATCGTTCTTCGCTCCCGGCGGGGCTTGAAAACCCCTTCGCCTTGTCACTCCCGATACAGCCCTTCCACGGGCGTCATTTCCCTTTCTTCAATTGCTGCAGAAATTTGTTCAACTCCTTGCTCTCTATTGTTTCCAACGCCGGCGCCTTGCCTTGGCGCGCTTCTTTCGAATCGCTGAGGATGAACTGCAGTCCCACGCCGTCCTGCCCCCAGCGCACCGCGCGCGAGAGCACGGAGATGGAGCGCTCCGCAACCTGTTCGCCGCCCTCGGTTCTCTGCAGCGTCATCAGCACCAGGGTGCCCGGGTACCAGCGCTCCTCGGTGACGATATACAAACCCGACGAGCTGATGTCGCGGATGCCATGAGCCTCGGGAGCGGACGCCATTCCAGTAGTAAGCGGCCAAGCCGGGCAATAGCTCGCGCGGAGCCTTGCGCGGATCCGGCGACCACCAGCGCTCCAGCCAGTTTTTCGGAGCGCGGGAAGTCTTGGCCGTGGGCTTCGCCAGCGTCATCTCATGGAGCTGCTCTTTGGCCTGGGTTTTGGGCGCGGCCACTTCAAACTCCACGGTCCCCGGCCCTCCGCTCCACAGCGGCTCTTCGCGCAGCAGCACGGCGCTCTGCACGGTGACCGTGCTTTTGCCGTTGGCCAGAACCGCCAGGCTGGCCTCCATCTCTTCGGCTACGCACAAAACCAACTGATCGCCGGCCTGGGTCTGCGAGGAGTAAATGGAATGAGCCGGCAGTACCAGAACACTCGCCGGCGCGGGGCTCGACGAGCTGACCTGAAAGGTCGGGAAAGGATTCGACGACATCGAGGACGCAGTTCCGCTCATCGAGATAAATCAGGTCGAGAGGCGCCTGCACGCCGGCGGCAGGCAGGCCGGGGAAGGGCGCGATCCAAAGACCCTCACCCGAGCTGAGGGCAAGGGACTGCATCCTCTCCGCCAGGGCGGTATAAGCAAAGTCGGCGACCGCGACCTCAAGACCGAGGAAACATTCCCGGGTCTGGTTATAGGCGCAATGGACGCGCGCTTCCATAGGCTTTCTCCCGGCCGGCGAAGCGGTCGTTCGAAGACCCCCCGGGGCTTGATTCCCTGCTTCGATTTGTCGTGCTGCCTGCATCGGGGGCCTTTCATTCCGAGCCCGGTTAAAAAAAAGACGACACTGCTCTCGTCGCCGGCAAGTCCCCTGGCCCCAAGAGCAATAGGAGCTGCGACGACTTCCTTGCCTCGCCGAAAGCGTGGGCTTGCGCCCGGTTTACGCCTTGGCATTTCCCGAAACCCCGTGCCGCGAGCTGCAGCCATCGAGTGGATGGTCGCTCGTGAAAAATCCACTGATACGCGGCCCCGACACGGTCCGAGAAATGCCTCGAGACACTGAGTGAATAACGACTACTTCACCCGCGTGCGGCGGCGCTGAACGAGCACCACCAGCACAATGACAAAGAGAACACCAGCCACAACTCGCACTAGCATTGAACTAGCCATTGAGTATTTCCTCCCCCCATTGAATTTGCTGCAATTACTCATGTGCGGCTGAGTGCAACCGCTCCCCTGAGCATTCCCGCGGCGTCGATCGCATCCGCGCTGCGGAACCCCCGTAACCTACTTCACCCGAGTGCGGCGACGCTGCACCAGGACCATCAACACAACCACAAAGAGCACTCCGGCAACTACCCGGATAATCAATGCGCTGGCCATTTTTCTCTCCTTTCTCGCTCAGTTATTTGGTCAATTTTGAAAACGACTCCATCATGATGATGGCTGCTGGTCCCAAGGTGACCAGGAATAGCGCCGGAAAAATAAAGAACACCAGCGGAAAAACCAGCTTGACCGAGGTCTTGGCGGCTTGTTCCTCGACTTGCTGAATGCGTTGCATGCGCAGCGTGTCGGAATGCACGCGCAGTGTCCTGCGCTACGCTGGTGCCCAGTTGCTCGGACTGAACCAGCATCGACACCATGTTGCGAACGCTCTCTTCATCGGTGCGCTCGACCATCTTCTTCCAGGCATCGGCCCGCGCCCGGCCGGCGCGCTGCTCCAGCACCACCATGTTGAGTTCGTCGCACAGGTCGGGCAGCGCATTGTTCAGCTCCCGCGCCGTGCGCGCCGTGGCCTGGTCCAGACTGAGACCGGCCTCCACGCAGATCACCAGCAGATCGAGCACGTCGGGCAGCCCGCGGCGAATGCGCCTCTGGCGCGCAGCAATTCTCTTGCCCAGCCAGAAATCCGGCGCCAGGAAGCCCACGGCCAGGCAGGTGGCGTAGACAAAGAATGCTCCCTCGTGCACCAGGCCGGAAAAGAAGGCGACGGCGCAAAGGACCATGGGGGCCAGCACCTTGCAGCCGTAGAACACGCCGATGGCCGATTCCTTGCGGTAGCCGGCGCGGGTCATGCGCAGCTGGACCACGGAAACTTCGGCCTTGCTCTTGGGCAGCAGGTGCTCCAGGCGCTCCACCAGACCGCCGAGCGAAAGCCCGGTGCTCTGAATGGTGCTGAGCAGGCTCTTCGGCTCGGTACGCGGATTAATGACTTCATGGATGCGCTGCAGCATGGCTTCGCGATAGAACAACAGAAGCCCGACGCTGGCCACCAGCAGGAACATCGCTCCGAAAATGAGAATTACATAAAGCATTCTGATAGCCTCAAACGTCGATATCCACAATGCGGTTAATGATGAAGCCGCCAATCAAAATCATGCCGCCGGCCGCCCACATCAGCTTGATGCCGATGGCGCGGTGCCACAGGATGCTCATCATCTTGCGGGTTCGCAATGTACATGGCGATGCCCAGCGCCACGGGGACGCAGGTGAGGACCCATCCGGTGAGGCGGCCCTGCGCGGTGTGCGTCTTGATCTGCCGCTTGAGACGGAAGCGCTCACGGATGAGGTAGGAGGTTTTGTCCAGCACCTCGGCCAGATTGCCGCCGCTCTCTTTCTGAATGAGGATGGCGGTGACCACGATGCGCAGATCCTGCAGGGGCATGCGGTTGAGCAGGTTATCGAGCGCGGTCTTCATCTCCAGCCCGTAGTTCTGCTCTTCAAAGCAGATCTTGAACTCGGTTCCGACCGGCGCCGGCGCACTCGCGCGAAACCAGGCCCATGGCGGCGATCAGGCTGTGGCCGGCGCGCAGGGCGCTGACCATCAGGTCGAGACATTCGGGGAGATGATCTTCGAATTTGGCGAAGCGCTTGCTGCGCAGGAACATGACCCATGCGATAGGGAAGCAGGCCAGTGACGATGCCCACGCCCAGCGCGGGCAGGAAACATGCCCGACTCGGTATACACGACATAGGTCGGAACGCAAAGGCCACGCCGGTCATGATCAAGCAGCCGGCCAGGGCTCCAGGTCAGTGCTGCCTGGCTCAGCATGTTGCGCAGGTATGGAGCCACCTCCAGGTTATGCAGCCTCTTGTCGAGCCAGGGAATGCTGCTCAGCAGCTCGCTCTTGCGCAGGTCCACAATCTGTTTCTGAATGACCGGGTTTTCCGCGCGGATGGCCGAGTCCAGCGTGGCCAGTGCCTGGCGCGCGTGCTGCGGGAGGGACCCGTGGAAGAGGCGATCAGCGGCAGCGCGACGATGGCGAAGACGCCGACAAAAACCAGTGCGATGATCAAACCCATATTGGCACCCTCCTTTCCATCAATTTACGGGCGTTTCGTGCTCAAACAACGCGGGCGGGAGTATCATCCCCGATACCCGCAAGCCGCTCGAGGAAGCGAGGCCGGATGCGGGAGGGGACGAAGGCGCCGATCACGCGGCCGTCGGGACCGATGCCTTTCTTTTGAAAACTGAAGATCTCCTGCATGGAGATCACGTTCTCTTCCATGCCGGTGATTTCGGCGATGGAAGTGATTTTGCGGGTGCCATCGCTCATGCGATGGGCCTGCACGATGATGGTGATGGCCGAGGCGATCTGCTGGCGTACGGATTTTTCCGGTAGATTCATGCTGGTCATCGCCACCATGGATTCCAGGCGGGACAGTGCGTCGCGCGGGGTATTGGCGTGGATAGTGGCCATGGAGCCTTCGTGACCGGTGTTCATGGCCTGCAGCATGTCGAACGCTTCTTCGCCGCGCACCTCGCCGAGGATGATGCGGTCGGGGCGCATACGCAGGCTGTTGATCAGCAACTGCCGCTGGCGGATGGCTCCCTGGCCCTCGATGTTGGGCGGACGGGTTTCCAGGCGGACGATGTTCTCCTGCGCCAGGCGAAGTTCGGCCGCGTCTTCGATGGTGACCATGCGCTCGTTGTTGGGAATCGACTGCGACAGAATATTGAGGAAGGTGGTTTTGCCGGCGCCGGTGCCGCCCGCGATCAGAATGCTGATGCGCGCCTTCACGGCGGCCTGCAGCACTTCCATCATTTCGGCCGAGATGCTCTTCAACTGCACCAGCTGATTGCCGGCCAGGGGGCCGGTGCCGAAACGGCGGATGGAGAGCGAAGGGCCGTCCAGCGCCAGCGGCGGAATGATGGCGTTGACGCGCGAGCCATCGGGCAGGCGGGCGTCGACCATGGGCGAGGACTCATCGACACGCCGGCCCACCCGGGACACAATGCGGTCGATGATCTGCAGCAGGTGACGATCGTCGCGGAACGAAGTGGAAACTCTCTGCAGCAGGCCGCCCTTCTCAATGAAGACATGGTCTTTATCGTTGACCAGGATGTCGGAGATCTTGGGATCGCGCAGCAGCGGCTCCAGCGGGCCCAGACCGAATACTTCATCGAGCAGGTCGGATTGAATGCGCTCCTGTTCGTCGAAGTTCAGCGGCACGCGCTGGTCGGCCATGATCTCCTTCACGATGCCGGAGACCGCCTGGCGCGCCTGCGATGAATTAACGCGCGAGAGCTTCTCCAGATCCAGCTTGGAGATCAGGGTGCGATGTATTTCCGCTTTGTATTTATCGAGACTCAGCAGTTCCACAGGTGAATAACCTTCCTCGAAAAATCTTGCGTGCGCTCAGCCCAAAGGCCTGAGGTGAATTAAAAAAAGCTGAAAGCCTTCTTGCTGAACGCCTTCTTTTTGACCGGCGCAACGCTCCCGCCGGACTTGGGGTTGACCGCCTGCGCCATCTCCCGGATGGTGCGCGCCACGGAGGAGTCGCCCAGCACCAGGGGGCTGCCGTCGATTTGCATCTTGCGCACCAGCGCGTGGTCGTTGGGAACCTTCCATTGCGCGGGGCGGGTAAGGGCTTTGGCGATGTGCTCTTCGCTCACTCCGAGGGTGCGCGATTCAAAGCGGTTGAGCACCACTTCCAGGCGCGGGCCGCCGTTGGAAAAAATCTGGTTGATGAGGCGATGGGAATTGCGCAGCTCGGGAATGCCGGCCTGGGTGACCAGGTAAACGGTCGAGGCCTGGTTAAAGAGAGCCGTGTCCTGAACATCGAGGCGCGAGCCCACATCCACAACGATATTGTCGAACTGCTGGCACGCCACTTCGACCAGCTTGTCGATGGCTTCGCGGCTGGGCTCGTGGTTCGGAAACTTGCCGGGCGCGGCCAGCACCGAGCAGGCCGGAGCTGTGCTCGACGAGCAACTGGTGCAGAAAATCGCCGTCGAGCCGGTCGGCATTCCATGAGAGCATTGACAGTGGAGAATTCCGCCGCGATGCCGAGATTGAGCGCGGCATCGCCGAGGGGCAGATCGAGATCGATAAGCAGCGTCTTTTGACTCACGTCCTGGGCCAGAGCAACGGCAAAGTTGCAGGCCACCGAGGTGACGCCGACGCCGCCTTTGGACCCCATGAAGACCAGCAGCTTGCCCGATTTAACGGCGCGCGCAGCCGGAACAGTGCGGCGTTGCGAAGCACGCTCCAGCGCCTCGCTCAAAATCTTGGGGTCGAACGGGATGGTGAGAAATTCTCGTGCTCCCGCTCTCATGCAGCGCACCAGAAGATCGGAGTCGGCCTGGCTCGAGAAGACCATCACGGTGGACTTGCCGTGCGAGCAGATTTTCTCGACCAGCTCCAGAGCAGTCTCCACATCGTTATCGAGGTCGATCACGACAACGTCGTAGTTCTCATCGAGTGAGCGAGGCAGTTCCTCCAGATCGTCGGGGTAGCCGTTGAGCTGGCGCGGCATCTGGCCCGCGCACTGGAAGAGCGAATACACCGCTTCGCTGCGGCGATTCGCGTCCGGCCCGATGAGGACGATCTCCAAAGCCAGCCCCGCTGGTGCTGGCGGAATCGGGGGGCACGAGATAGGGTGCAGCAGTCATAGGATTCTCATATTCTCTGGCGCCGCGGACCTCTCCAAACTGTGCGGCGATGCTTTACAATTGTTCCGCGTGCTACCTGTTAGCGGCATTCCTGCTTCAATGGGCTAGAAACGAAAGCAAGGTACCGATGGCGATGGCCGGAGCGTAAGGCATCTTGCGCCGCATCGGCACCGGCGCTTCCCCGCCCGGCGGCGAAGCTGCCGCTGCCGCAGCTTTCCGTTTGCGCCCTCCCAGAACCAGATTGCCGGTTTCCTGAAACAACTCACCTGCGAACCCGCCTGCAACCGACCAGACAATTGCCATCACGCCGCCTGCAAGGGAGATAAAGATCAGGGCCAGAATCATCTGGTGCGGGCCAATCCACGCGCCGATGGCGGCGCACAGTTTCACATCGCCCGCCCCCATGCCGCCCAACCAGAAAATAATGCCGAAGGCCAAAAGACCCAGGGCCATGCCCTCCGCGCTTTGCGCGAGCCCGTGCCAGCCGTGAAACCATGCCGGAGACCGCAAACCCCGCGATCAGGAAAGGAAGCACCAGCCAGTTGGGAATGCGCCGCCAGCGCAGATCGGTAGCCGTGGCGATGAGCACGACAATCAGCGTGGGCCACCAGGCGAACGAGTGCATTCCAATCTTCCTTTCTCCCTGATTGCAAGGGGGCAAATTAAGGGGACACCGCCATAAGTGCAATTGTCCAACCAAATCGCATTAAACGTATGTGTTTGTAATATAAGCAGTTAACGGAATGGCGCAGATGGGTGTATACATTTGTTTACGGTTTCGGCCGCTTGTGCAGCGCTGGGTATGCACACTTTCGTGTTAGCCATCGAGGCTGGTACCGGTGTGGGCTCGCTCCCAGGTGGAACGTAGCCTTCCGGGCCGGCCGGCAAGCGGTCTTCGCACTGAAAAGCCATGCCTTGCAGCCGTAACGCAGTGGCTACCGGAAGATCACTCAGCAGCTTTTCAGCATTCAATTCTCTGTATACTTTATTAAGGAAGCTCTTTGGGGACACTTTCCCGCATGAACTCTTCATTTCGACGCGCTTTCAGGCGCCGTTTATTGCGGCTTTCTGCGGCTGCACTTCCTTCATTCGCCCTGCTTGTGGCAGCGGCTATGTTGCCTGCGCAGGCGCAGGAAAGCTGGAGTACTGTGGGGCCGGACGGCGGCGATGCACGCTCGTTTGCGGCCGTGCCCGGCGATCCCACTCACCTCTACCTGGGCACCACCGATAGCTGGATCTACGAGTCGACCGATGCCGGCGCGAGCTGGCACCGGCTGGCCAAAATGGCCGGATCCAATGCCTTCGTTCTGGATCACATCGTGGTGGACCCCACGGCTCCGGCAACCATCTACGCTGCCGCATGGCGGGCCGATGGTCCGGGCGGCGGACTGTGGATCACGCACGACGGGGGCCGCACCTGGAATGAACTGACCGGGCTGCATGGGCAGCCGGTGTTTGCGTTTGCGCAGGCGCCCTCCGATCCGCACATTCTTTTTGCCGGAACTCTGGCCGGAGTCTTCCGCTCCAACGACGGCGGCGCGACCTGGACCGAGATCAGCCCCCAGGGCAGCCGCGAAATTCACGAGGTCGAATCGCTGGCCATCGATCCCGCCAATCCCGACATTCTCTATGCAGGCACCTGGCATCTGCCCTGGAAGACCGACGACGGCGGCAAGACCTGGCACAACATTAAACAAGGGCTGATTGTCGACTCCGACGTGTTCTCGATCATTGTCGATCCCAACCGCACGCGCACCGTCTATTTGAGCGCGTGCAGCGGCATCTACAAGAGCGAGAATGCCGGCTTGCTGTTTCACAAGATTCACGGCATTCCCAACGAGGCGCGGCGCACGCGGGTGCTGATGCAGGACCCGGAGAATCGCGAGGTAGTCTACGCCGGGACGACCGAGGGCTTGTACAAAACGCTCAACGGCGGCCGCACATTCCGGCGCATGACCGACCCCAGCGTGATTGTGAACGACGTGTTTGTGGACCCGCGCGACTCCAGGCACGTGCTGCTGGCCACGGATCGCGGCGGGGTGCTGGCCAGCCACGATGGCGGCGACAATTTTGTGGCTTCGAACACCGGCATCTCCGAGCGCAAAGTAGCGGCGCTGATGGTGGATCAAAACAATCCGCAGCGCATGTATGCCGGCGTGGTGAACGATAAGAACTTCGGCGGTGTGTTTGTTTCCTCCGACGGCGGCAAGAGCTGGACGCAGGCCGGGCAGGGACTGGACGGACGCGATGTGTACGTGCTGGGCGAAACCCGGGACGGTGAGGTGATGGCAGGTACGAATACAGGCATCTTCGCTCTCGATTCCGCGGCCGATGCCACTGGTGCAGACGGAGCAGCGGCAGTATGGGATGCTCGCAATACCATTGCCAACACCGTGACCAAGACCGTGACCGAGACCCACTTCAGGACCCGCGTGAATGTGGAGAAACAGGAAAAGTCGCCGCTGGTGGAACTGGACGGGCGCGTGGCGGCTCTCGATGTTTCAAGCGATGTGTGGGCGGCGGCCACCGATTTTGGATTATTGACCAGCCGCGACAAAGGCGCGACCTGGCAGGGCGG
Source organism: uncultured Acidobacteriaceae bacterium (assembly GCA_963725975.1). GTDB lineage: Bacteria > Acidobacteriota > Terriglobia > Terriglobales > Acidobacteriaceae > Telmatobacter. The sequence continues at coordinate 144,163 of CAVSBA010000011.1, forward strand.
CCCGGTGATGGGCGCGAGCGACTACCTCTCGGTAACCGTGCACGGCGACGATATTGCCGCCGCGCGTCCTGGCGGCGTGGTTCTGTCCGAAGACAAAGGATTGACCTGGTGGCCTCTGGGCGTGCCTAAGATGCTGACGCGGATTCATCGCGTGGCCTTCTCGCCGGATGGCACCCTATGGCTGGGTGCGCGCGAAGGCGTCTACTTTACCAGGGACCTGGGCAGGAGCTGGATGTGGATTGAACGGCTTCCCTTCCGCGACGTGGACGACCTGAGCTACGATCCGATGCTCAAGCGGGTACTGGTCAGTTCGCGGTCCAACGACCAGGTGTTTGCCATTGACCCCAAGACACTGACCTGGGATTGGTGGCAGACGGGCTACCCGGTGGCGCTGATCCGCGCCGCGGGCCAGCGGCTGGTGGCCGCGTCGCTGAATGACGGCGTGCTGCTGGAACCGCCGGCGGCCGGGACCTTGCCCCCGCAGCGGGCCAGCCTGCACACCGGGCATTGAGGCGCGCCTGCACCGTCAGGACCGCATCGTATTGAACGGGGGTTGAACGGGGGCTGTGAAACCGGGCAATTTCCCGAGTCGCGAAAGGAACCACGCAATGGGCAGAGAGACGTTGGAAGTTCAGGGGACGGCCTCGGGGATGAATGAGACTCCTGGGACGGCGGGTTTTCGGACGCACGACCCACGGCTGGAACCAATCGCCCGCAAGGTGCTGGCCCAGCAGCGGCTCGATGCCGACGATGGCTTGACCCTTTACGCTACCAGCGATGTGCTGGCTGTGGGCTGGCTCGCCAACCATGTGCGCGAGCGGATGCACGGCGACCTGACCTACTTCAACGTGAATCGCCACATCAATCCGACCAATGTGTGCGTGGCAGCTTGTAAGCTGTGCGCGTTTGGCCGCAAAAAGGGCGACCCGGCGGGCTACACCATGGCGCTCGACGAGGCCTGGCAGACAGCAGCCTCAGGCTACTCCGAAGCGGTGACCGAGTTTCATATCGTCGGCGGCTTGCATCCCGACCTGCCGCTCGAATTCTTTCTCGACCTGGTGCGCGGGCTCAAGGAACGCTTTCCCAAGGTGCATATCAAGGCCTTCACCATGGTGGAGATTGCGTTCCTGGCGCGGCGCGCCAAGCTCAGCATCGAGCAAACTCTGATCAAGCTGCGTGAAGCCGGCGTGGATTCGATGCCCGGCGGCGGCGCGGAAATCTTTGCGCCGCGGGTGCGCTCCATCATCTGCGATCACAAGATCGATGGCAGCGAGTGGCTGCAAACCGCGCGAGCCGCGCACAAGCTGGGCTTCAAATCCAACGCGACCATGTTGTACGGACATATTGAGAGCGATGCCGATCGCGTGGATCACCTGCTCAAACTGCGCGAACTGCAGGACGACACGGGAGGCTTCCAGACCTTCATTCCGCTGGCATTTCATCCCGAGAATACGGCGCTCGATCACTTGCCGGTGACCACCGGCCTGACCGATATCCGGCAGATTGCCGTAGGACGGCTGCTGCTCGACAATTTCCCCCACATCAAAGCCTACTGGCAGATGATGACGCCGAAGATTGCGCAGATCGCGCTGCGCTTTGGCGCTGACGACCTGGACGGCACGGTCATTGAAGAGAAGATCTACCACGACGCGGGCGCCACCACGCCGCAGGGCATGACGCGCAAGGATCTGTGCAGGCTCATCACCGAGGCCGGCCGCGTGCCCGTGGAGCGGGACACGCTTTACCACGCCGTGACGCGCACCGAGGACAGCTTCACGGTTGCTGTTTAGAAGCCAACCGGCTGCCGTTTCAAAGTCGAAGTCTGGAATGGTTGGGGCTGCGCAGGCCTGCCGCGTGACGCGGTAATATTGATTTAGCCGCTGCCGCAAAGGCCGGCGGCCAAAGGGATGAGCGCTCGCAATAAATCCGCCAAGCTTCTCCGCTGCCCCACCTGCGGTGCGCTGGTGCAGGCCAAAGACGAAGATTTTCCTTTCTGCAGCGATCGTTGCCGCAAGATCGACCTCGGCAAGTGGGCCACAGGGGTCTACAAGATCAGCTCGCCGGTGCTCGATCCTGAAGTTCTGGAGGATCTGGGCGGCATGGGCGGCAGCCGGGGCGAGGGCTCGCATGACGACTGACAGTCCGGCTCAGAACCCAGTTCAAGTGCAATCCCGCAAGACCCGCTGGGCATTCCTGACAGCTACATTTTTTGGCGCCGGCTCAATGAAGCCGGGTCCCGGCACCTGGGCTTCGATGGCCGCGGTGCTGTTGTGGGCAGCGGCGGCCTGGGGATTGCATCTTTCCGCGCTCGACCTGAATCTGACCCTCGCCGGCGGCATTTTGCTGGCTCTGCTTGCTGGAGTTCCCGCAGCCACCATTGCCGCCCGGGAAAGCGGGCGCCACGACCCCGGCTTTGTCGTCATCGACGAGGTCATCGGCCAGTGGATCGCGCTGCTGGGCTGCCCGCGCGACTGGGCCCACGCGCTGATTGCACTCGTCCTCTTCCGGCTCCTCGACATCACCAAACCGTTTCCGGCGCGGCAACTGGAAGCGCTGCCCGAAGGCTGGGGCATCGTTTTCGACGACGTGGCCGCCGGCCTGTATGCTTTGGGTATCGGTGCGCTGATCCGCATCTGGTATTAAGAAATGGCACGCAGTTCTCCCCAACCCGTTCCGGAAATGGCGCCCACGCCGCGCATCGGCGACATCGTGCCGGCAGCGGCGCTGCCGCTGGGCGAAGTGGAAGTGACGGGCGCCAACCTGGGCCCGCACAAATTCGGGCCGCCCTCGGTGCTGGTGGATGGCCAGGCAGCGCAGGTCTCCATGAGCCGGCCCACGCGGCTGACCTTTCGCGTGCCGGAAAATGCTGCGACCGGCCTGGTTGAGGTGCGCAGCCCTGGCGGTATGAGTAACACCGTGCCCTTGCGCGTGGCCCGTCAGCTCACCGACGGACTACACCCGGTGACCAGTCCGGCGGTTAGCCGCTCGGGCATGATTTACGCCACCATCTCCGGCCAGCGCGGCAAGCAAACGCCGGTTTCCGTAGTGCGGATCAGCCCCGACGGCCGCGGCACGCCGTTTGTTACCGGCATCCTCAACGCTACCGGTCTGGCCTTCAATGCCGATGGAGATCTTTTTGTGACCTCGCGCGCCGAGGGCAATGTGTACCGCATCGACGCCGCGGGCGAATCCACGGTTTACGCAGAAGGCATGGGTGTGGCCACCGGATGCGTTTTTGACGACGAGGGCAATCTTTTCGTCGGCGATCGCAGCGGCACCATTTTCAAGATCAATCCGCAGCGCCAGATTTTTGTGCACGCCACGCTCGAGCCCAGCGTCTCTGCTTATCACATGGCCGTGAATCCCGAGGGACGGCTGTTTGTGACCGCGCCGTCGCTCTCGTCCAACGAGGCCATCTGGACGGTTGAGGCGAACGGCGACACCCGCGCCTGGTTTCGCGGCCTGGGCCGTCCGCAGGGGCTGGCGCTTTCGCGCGACGGCGATGTCTACGTTGCTGCCTGCCTGCGCGGCCAGCGCGGCGTGGTGCGCGTGACGGAAGACGGACAGGCATCGCTGGTGCTGTCGGGCTCGAACCTGGTTGGATTAGCGTTTTCGCCCCTTGGCACCGCCATCCTGGCTACTCACGATGCCATTTATGATGTGGACTTGGGTGTGGAAGGCCTGGATCTGTTTTAGAAGCTGGCTTGCAGCGATCAGCTCACAGTTTTCAGTTTCTTCGCGGCCCGATTCTGCAGCCATAGTGATGTGGGTAGCGCCGTTCCATCCAGCAACCCCGAACTGTGAGCTGATCGCTGAAAGCTGATAGCTGCCTTTATGAGATCTGAGATTATTGCCGTCGGTTCCGAAATGCTGACTCCCTTCCGACAGGACACCAACTCGCTCTACGTGACGGAAAAGCTGAACGGGATCGGCGTTACCGTCGCGTTCAAGTCCATTGTTGGCGATCGCCGCCGGGATCTGGCCAACGCCATCCGCACCGCCCTGGGCCGGGCCGACATCGTCATCCTCATGGGCGGTCTGGGGCCCACGGAAGACGACCTGACCCGCGAAGCCGCGGCCGATGCGCTTGGCCTTACGCTGCGCCGCGAAGCCTCGCAGGTGGCCGCGTTGCACGCCCGCGCCGCCAGCTGGCGCATCTCCATGCCGCAAAACAATCTCAAGCAGGCCGATGTGCTGGAAGGCGCAACCCTGCTGCAGAACCCCAACGGCAGCGCGCCGGGTCAGTGGATCGACACCACATTCAACAACTATCGCAAGCTGCTTATCCTGCTGCCCGGCCCTCCCCACGAATGCCGTCCGCTATTCGACACCGAGTGCCTGCCCCGCCTCCAGGAGATCGTGCCCCCGCGCGCCATCGCCAGCCGCACCCTGAAGGCCGCCATGATTCCCGAGTCGCAGGCCGATAAACTGCTGGCGCCCATCTACACCACCTATCCCGATGTGGAAACCACCATCCTGGCCCATGCCGGCGACGTGCAACTCACGCTGCTCTGCTCCAAGCCCACGCTCAACGAAGCGCAGGAGCGGGTGGACGAGCTAGCCGAACGCCTGGAGGAAGCCCTTGATGAGTGGATCTATTCCTCGCAGGGCGATTCGCTGGAACAGATCGTTCTCTACTATCTGGGCCTGCGCCAGGCCACGCTGGCCGTGGCGGAGAGCTGCACCGGAGGCCTGATTTCCCAGCGCATCACCTCCGTGCCGGGCAGCTCGCGCTCCTTTCTCGGCGGCGCCATCGTCTACTCCGATGCGCTCAAATCGGCCTTCGCCGGGGTCCCTGCCGATCTGATTGCGAAATACGGAGCGGTTTCGGCGGAGGTAGCCAAAGCCCTGGCCCACGGCATTCGCCTGCGCACCGGCGCCACCATCGGCCTGGGCGTTACCGGCGTGGCCGGCCCCGCGGGCGGCAGCGAGGCCAAGCCGGTGGGGCTCGTTCATATCGCCGTCTCCGATGCGCAGAAGACCGACTCGATGGAACGCACCTTTCGCGGCGATCGCCGCCGCATCCGCGAATGGGCCTCGCAGCAGGCGCTCGACCTGGTGCGCCGTAAGCTGATGTAAATTCCCACGTCAGAAAATCAGCGACGACCCCCTCGCAAGTCTTCGCCATGCGACAACCCTACCCCATCTCGCTCGCATCTAAGTCCTTTCTCTGTGCGGGTTTCACTCGATTGACGGCGCCCGATACGGGTGCTAATAGTTAGCCTCAGGGGAGTGGCGGCAGCGCCCGTCTGCAAGCAACTGCGTGCGAGGCATGGGTTGATGAATCGTTCTGATTCATGCCCGCAATCACGCCCACAGCGGGTCTCCGGAATTGCAAGCAGGCCATGTACTACTGCACGGCAGGCAAGCAGTCAAACAAGGAGATTCTAAAAATGACCTCCCCCAAGGTCCTTGGGACCCCCCATGCAAATTTGTCTTTCAGGTTCGCGTTGCGCGCCTTTGCGGCGCTGGTGTTCGCGAGCCTGTTGTGCGCGCCAGTGTTGCAGGCACAGTACCGCGCGTCGATTCAAGGCACAGTGACAGACCCCACCGGCGCCGTGATTCCGGGCGTCAACGTCGCCCTCACCAACCACGCCACCAACCATAAGCAGACCACTGTCAGCAACGGCGCCGGCATTTACAACTTTGGCGCGCTCCCGCCCGGCACCTTCACCATCACTGCGGAGCGCAAAGGATTCACCACCAAAACCTTCACCAATGTCCAGATCGTTCCCGAGCAATCCAACGCCTTCAATATCACACTCGCCATCAGCGCCGAATCAACAACGGTAACGGTGAATGCCGCGCAATTGCCGCTCATCGACACTGAGAATGCTTCCATTGGGTCGACGATCAGCACCAACGAGGTGAACCACATGCCCACCTTCGGGCGCGACGTGTTTCAGTTGGCGCAGTTGACCCCAGGCACGGTGAGCGATGCATCGCAGGCCGCCGGAGGCGGCACGTATGCGCTTCCCGGCACCGCCGGCCCCGGAGGTCCCTCGGCGAACTCAGGCATCTTCTCCACAGAGAACGGGCCGCAGACCCACGGCAACGGCAATCAATATGAGAACAACAGCATTCAGGTTGACGGCATCAGCACGGTGAGCGCGGTATGGGGCGGCACGTCGGTCATCACACCGACCGAGCAATCGGTTGACGACGTCCATGTGCTGGCCAACGACTACGACGCCGAGTATGGCCGCTTTGCCGGCGAGCAGATTCAGGTGACTACCAAGAGCGGCACCAACCACGTACACGGCAGCGCGTTCTTTCAGCGCTGGAGCCCGGGCCTCAACGCCTATCAGCGCTATAACGGGCCGGGCTTTTACAACACCGGTTGCACGAACGCCACAACCGGGCTAGCCGCGCCTTGCACGGCCAAGCAGCGGGGCCTGCTGCGCGACCAGCAACAGTTCAATCAGTTTGGCGGCAGCCTGGGCGGACCGATCTGGAAAAACCGCGTCTTTGCCTTCTTCGCCTATGAAGGCGAGCGCAGCGGGGTTTCGCAGGTCACTGCGAACGGCTGGTACGACACGCCGCAATTCGATGCGCTCACCGGCGCCGGTCCCATCGCGACGACGTATCTCAGCTACCCCGGTGCGGGGGTGAGCGGAACGTTGATTCCGCAGACCTGCGCAAACATCGGCCTGGGTCCTGCCTCCTGCGCCACCGTCCCAGGCGGGCTGAATCTGGGCTCGCCCTTGCCCGGCCCTGCGGGCACGCAGGATCAAACCTGGACCAGCACCACCGCGCCCGGCGTGGGCAGCGGCCTTTCCACAACGCCCGATATCGCCTACTACACCACCGTCAATCCCACCACCATCAGCGATGACCAATATAACGGCCGCGTGGATGCCAATGTGACGCAGAAGGACCGCATCACCGGAACCGTCTACTGGGTTCCCGGCAGTACAACCGATTACGCCGGCCCGGTGCGCTCCATGAACCTGTGGCATCACGATGTGATCAACGATGCGTTTACGGGACTGTGGAATCACATCTTCAATGCCAACCTGTTGAACGAGGCCCGCGCCGACGCTGCCGGTTGGCGCTACAACGAAGTCAACTCCAACCCTCAGGAGCCGTTCGGCTTGCCCAGCGATCAGTTCCCCATTGATTTTGGCAGCGCGGCGCTGCAGTCGTTAGGCGCGCCCGGGCCGGGTGTCTACAACCAGTGGACCTATGGCTACCGGGACATCGTGACGAAGTCGATGGGACGGCACACGCTCAAGTTTGGCGGCGAAGTGACGCGGCTCTATTACCTGGCCGAGAATCCCGGCGCCGCACGGCCCACTTACCAATTCTTCAATCTCTGGGATTTCCTGAACGACGCGCCCCGCGGAGAGTCTGGGCAATTCAACCCGGCCACCGGTACGCCCTCCCTGGCACGGCAGGACAATCGCGAAGATCTATGGGGCGTGTTCGGGCAGGATAACTTCAAAGTCACTCCCTCGCTCACTCTGAACCTGGGGCTTCGCTACAGTTACTTCGGGGCCCTGGACGCGAAACAGGGCAACCTGTTGTCCGTGCGCTTCGGAACCGGCTCCGCGCTCCTTACCGGTCTTTCCATTCACCACGGCGGAGACCTGTGGGCGCCGCAGAAGTGGAACTTCGGGCCTGAGTTGGGATTCGCCTTTGCGCCGCGCCGGTTTGACAGCAAGGTCGTTTTCCGCGGCGGCTTCGGCATCAATTACAACCAGAACGAGATTGCCACCTCGGCCAGCGAGTACAACAATCCAGGCATCACCGTTCCCATCAACTACGTGATGAGCCTACCCAGCTCGCCGAATCCCGGCATTGTGTATAACACCGCAACCAACGTGCACTCACTCTACGGCTATCCGGCCAATCCCAATGTGCTGAGCACATCGTCAACCTATTTCGGCCCCAATGGGCTGCCCACTGCAAGCACAACCTCACTCACTGCGTTCGATCAAAACATGCCTACGCAGTACATCGAGCACTACTCGTTCGACACGGAGTACGACATGGGAGCCCGCACCGTATTTACCCTGGGTTATTCGGGCAGCCAGACGCGGCACACTTACTATTACTACGACGAGAATGCCGTGGCATCGGTCAAAGGAATTCCGCTGAATCCTTCCGTGACCAACATTTATTTCTTCGGCAACAACGGTCATGCCAATTACAACTCCATGATCACGACATTGACCCACCAGATGTCGCACGGATTCCAGGTTGAAGCCAGCTATAACTGGGCCAAAAGCCTTGATACCGGTTCCGACCCGTATGAGACACAAGATTATCCTTACGACCCGCAACTCTCCTACGGGCGCTCCGATTACGATGTCGGCAACCTGGTGAAGATCTATGGCATGTGGCAGCCGGTGTTCTTCCGCGGCCATTCCTGGGCTGAAAAAATTGCCGGCGGCTGGAACCTCAGCGGCATCTTTAACTGGCATACCGGATTTCCTTGGACTCCGGTGTTTCCCGTCCCCGGCAACCTGTATTGCAGCGATTGCGGCTATAGCTCGCTGCTTCCCGGCGCTTACCTGGGCGGAGCGGGTTCTAACACCAGCAATGCGGCGTTCAAATCCGGACCCGGCGTAGGCACCGGCGTAAACTCCAACTTCCCCCTGGCGGCAACCGCGACGGGCACAGCCTATTTTGCGCCGCCTGCCTACACGCTTGGCCCCGCATTCCCGGCCACGGGCGGCGCACCGCCGCAGAACCCGGGCATCGGTCGAAATTCCCTGCCCGGACCACACTATAAGGATGTCGATGCAACGATTACCAAAACCTTCGGCCTGCCCAGGCTCCGCGAAGGCGCCGGCCTGACCGTGCGCGCCGATGCTTTCAACGTCTTCAACGATCTGAATTTCAACCCGGCAGATATCTCCAACAACATCACCAACACCAACTTTGGCCAGGATACGGGAGCGCTGGGCGGACGAACGCTCACGCTGCAAGTCGGCTTCAGCTTCTGAATGTTCCCTTGCCATGCGCGGCGAACGTGACGCCTTCGCCGCGCGTACTTTCCTTTCCTGTTGCTCTTTCAAAAATTGCAAAGGAGGCTTCTCCATGCCTCGCAAGTTTTTCTTCGCGCTTGTTGCGATCGTCACAATCCTGTTGCACGCGCCTGTGGCCACACACGCGCAGCAGCCTGCCCAGAGGCAGCAGCAGATTGCAATCGACGCTGCGGCGCCGTCCACGCCCTTTCCGCACTTCTGGGAGCAGATGTTCGGCTCCGGCCACGCCAATCTGGCCATGCGCGAGAGTTATCGCGACGATATGCGCGCGGTGAAGAAGGTCACCGGCTTTGAGTATGTGCGCTTCCACGGCATCTTTGACGACGAGAACGGCGTGTACACGCTCGACGATCACGGCAACCCGGTCTACAACTTCGCCTATGTCGATCAGATCTACGACGGCCTGCTGAAAAACGGCGTGCGTCCGTTCGTCGAAATCAGCTTCATGCCCAAAGAACTGGCCTTCAATCCGCTCGACCTGCATGTTTTCTGGTACCACCCCAACGTCTCGCCGCCCAAAAGCTACGCGCTGTGGGATGAGCTCATTACGCATTTCGCGCAGCACCTGGTCGCGCGCTATGGAATCGACGAAGTGAGCCAGTGGTACTTCGAAGTGTGGAACGAGCCGAACATCGACTTCTGGGGCGGCATTCCAAGGCAGCAATCCTACTTTGAGCTCTACGCGCACACCGCCCGCGCTCTGAAAAGTGTGAGCCCGCGCCTGCGCGTGGGCGGCCCGGCCACCGCGGCCGCTTCCTGGGTGCCGGAGTTCCTCAGCTTCACCGCGGCCAATCACGTCCCGGTCGACTTCGTCTCCACACACGCCTACGCGGACGATACGGTCGAGAATCTCTTCCACAACGATCAGCCGGTTCCCATGGACGAGCGCGTGTGCCGCGCGCTGGCCAAGGTTCACGGCCAGATCGAGGCTTCTCCCTTTCCCCATCTCCCGCTCTTCCTGACCGAGTGGAATGTGCAGGGCGAAGACCAATCACGCGACACCATCTTTGTGGGACCGGCAGTGGCCAACACCATTCGCCAATGCGATGGGCTGGTCAACATGATGTCGTTCTGGACCTTCTCCGATGTCTTTGAAGAAGGCGGTCCGCTGCCCAAGCCCTTCGTAGGCATGTTTGGATTACGGGCCAAGGGCGGCATTAACAAGCCCAGCTACTACGGCTACGAGTTGCTGCACCAGCTTGGCTACCGGCGCATTGCCAATGCGGCGACAGATGTAATCGTGACGAAAACGGCGCAGGGCGGATTAGCCATCGCAGTGTGGAACCTTGTCGATCCCGGCACGCAAGGCGCGGCCCGCACGGTCGAGCTGCACTTCATGCACTTGCCGGCGCAGGCGCAAGTGTCGATTGAGCGCGTGGACAGCGATCACGGCAACGTGCTGCCGAAGTATGCGGCCATGGGCAGCCCCATCGACCCCACGCCCGATCAGGTGAAGGAATTGAACGAGGAAACCGCACTGCCCGCCCCTGAAGCTGCGCAGTTGAGCGATGGCGCTCTGCGGCTGACGCTTACGCCTGACGCGCTGGTGCTCGTCGAGATCAGGTCGCGCGCAGAGGCGCAAACTCCGCAAGCCGCGCTTTCAGCACGGCGCGGCTGATGGGCGTTTCATGCAGCAGCAGCTCGGCGGATTGCACCAGCGGATTTTCGTGGAACCACTTCTGCACCACGTTGTCGCGGAGCAGATTGGTGATGGCCAGCAGCGACATTCCCTGGTGGTGCGCCATCCACTCGCGCACCAGCTCCGGCTTGCGCGGCGACTCGATGTAGTCCGCGGCCTCGTAGAATCCATACGCGCCCACCCAGCCCATGGCCGCCATGCGGCGCAGGTTGGCAAGCGCCTGGCTGGTCTGCACGCCCAGCGCCAGGAAAGTCGAGTAAGGCGAGATCACCGGGCCCGGCCGTGGCCTCAAACCACAGCGCAATGCGCGGCACGCCGTAGGCAAAGTAGTGGTAGTGGCCCTCCGCATTGCGCTGCGCCGCGCCCGACTCCGAGATGCCCCAGGGAATGCCGAGATCGCGCGGCAAAGGCCTGCTGCACATGCACCACCGCCTCCTGGGTGCGCGCGATCATGGTGCCGGGATAGCTGCGCATCCACAGCGCCGGCATCAGGTACTCGAACATGGTGCCTGTCCACGACAGCAGCAGAAAGCGGCCGTAGGCGTAGGTGTGATCGCGGGCCAGCTTGTACCAGCTCTGGTGGGGCAGATCGCCGCGCGCGATGGCCAGAAACGTGGCAATGCGCGCCTCCGACGCAATCATGTCGTAGCTGGCGGTGTGAATCTGCGGCGCGCCGCGCTCATAGCCGATGGAAAGAATCTGCCGGTCGGGATTGACGAGGACGGAAAAATCCGTGTCCTCGGCAATGCGCGCAGCATCCTGCTCCACCGCGCCGAGATTCGCGAACAGCGTGCGCAGATTCTGCATGGCAGCGGGCAGCAGCGCGCGCAGCCGGTCGGCAAGAATGGCCAGGCTGCGATCCTCATTGAGAACATTGCTGCGCGCGCAACAGCCGCGCGCCCAGCGCTTCGGCAAACGGCAGCGCATCTTTGATGGTCAGCGCATAGCTCTTGTCGTCGAGCGACGAGCAGCGCAATGGAGTGCAGCGGCGCAAACTCCGGCAATGCCCAGGGCAGATAATCGTGCAGCAGCGCGAGAATGGCGTCGACACGGCGCCTGGTCTCCAGTCAGCCACCATGCATCGTGCTCGGCGCCGGCAGCCGGAGTATCGGCTGCGGCCAGCGCCTGCTGGGCGCCGGGCAGCCAGTCGAATCCAGTCCACGATGGACGCCGATATCCGACGGATAAGTGAAGCCGTGCAGCGAAGACCACAGCTTCTTCTCCTTGCGCAGCAGGCGGCGATAAGTGCGCAGGCCGGAAAACAACTGCGGCCTGAGCAGCGGCTTGCGCGCCACATCCATGGCGCCGGTGTGCAGCGTGTAGAGCGAAGCGACGAAGTTGCCGCTGTCGACCGAAGAGACAAACGGCGTGTTGCCCAGCACCTCCAGGGTCTTGGTGTCGTACCAGTTGTAGAGGTGGCCGTGATATTTTTCCAGGCGCAGGATGGTTTCAAGGCTGGCCCGGCTCAGCGCGGCAAACTCCGGCGCGGTTAAAAAGCCCAGCTCGCAGGCCGCCTGGCGCGCGTTCAGCAGCAGGCCGATGTTGGTGGGCGAAACGCGCGCCGCCTCCACCAGGCCGTCCTCCTCCACATTATCGGGAATCAGGAAATTGTGCCGCTCGGCTCCGTACTCATGGAAGTATCGCCAGATGCGGAGCGGCGTGCTCGTACAGAAATTCCCGGTCGTCGGGCGCAAGGGGCTGGCGCTCGCGAGGCGGCTTGTTGAGCCAGATGGTGATGGGATTGGAGAGCGCCCACAGAGATGAGAATGGGCAGCGCACAGAAAATGGCATCGTGCCGCGCCGCTCCCGCCCAGACGATGACGCCCAGCAGCCACGACGATCAACGGCATCAAGGCCAGATAGCGATCGATGGGCGTGCGCCGGGTCCGCTGCAACTCTGACTGGTACGCGGTCTCCCACTCCAGCAGCCGCTCCCCGGTAATGAACCTGCGCACCAGCGAGCGAATGATGGCGTCGAAAGCCATCATGGTTTCATGAGGCAGAAAGACCAGGTGCAGCAGCGACACCAGCAGCGCCTGGCCGAAGCCTGAAACGGTATCGGTGGCGCTGCCCTTTTGACCGCTGGCCCACGCGCGCCCCAGTCCGAAAGCGAACTGCGCCACGGTGGGGAAAAACAACAGGAACAGCGCGGCCAGCGTCCAGTAGAGCGGACCGCCGGGCAACACCAGCCAGCCCACAACAAACAGCAGGAACAGAAACGGATCGACCAGGGAGCGGCGCAGGTTGTCGAAGATCTTCCAGCGCGAAATGATCGGAGATGGGATTCGGGCCCACGGCGGCCCGACTCGTCGGGCACGCGCGAAAACATCCACTGCGCAATTTGCCAGTCGCCGCGCACCCAGCGATGCTTGCGGCGAATGTAGGCGCTGTAGTGCGAGGGATAATCGTCGACCAGCTCAATGTCGGTGGCCAGGCCGGCGCGCGCATACGCGCCTTCGATCAGGTCGTGACTGAGCAGGGCATTGCGCGGAAAGCGGCGATCGAGCACGGCATGCAGCGTGGCCGCTTCGTAAATTCCCTTCCCGGTAAAGATGCCTTCGCCGAACAGATCCTGGTAGGCGTCGGAGACGGCGCGCGTGTAAATATCGAAGCCATTCTGGCCGGAATAGATGGCGGCCAGCCGCGATTGCGTGGACGAGCTGCACCGCAACGCTCACGCGCGGCTGCAGGATTCCGTAGCCTTCGGTGACGATGCGGCGCTGCGGATCGATCACCGCCTGGTTGAGCGGGTGGGCAATGGCGCCCGCCAGCTTGCGCCGCCGCGCCGTGCGGAAGCTGGGTATCGGAATCGAGCGTGAGGATGTAGCGCACGGTGCGCAGCACTTCAAGGCGGCCGGCCTTGATGGGGAAGGCATCGAAGGTTCCGGCCAGCAGCTTGTTCAGGTCCAGCAGCTTGCCGCGCTTGCGTTCCCAGCCCATCCACACGCCCTGCCGCGTGTTGTAAGATGCGATGGCGGTGCAGGAAGAGAAACGCGCCATTACGCGGAGCCGCGCCGTCGCGCGCAGGACGTAGCGCGCATTCAGATCGTTGATGAGCCGCACCGCCAGTTCCACCAGCGGATGCGAATCGTTCTCGCGCGGCTTGCTTACCGAGTCCGGCAAATCGGTCAGCAGCGCGAAGTGCAGGTTGGGCTCGCGATTGGCCAGAAAGCGTACTTCGAGATCGTTGACCAGCTCGCGCACCTGTTTCTCATTCAACAGCAGCGAGGGCACGGCCACCAGCGTCGTGCACTCGGCCGGAATGCCCTTGCTGAAATCGAGCTTGGGCAACGGCTCGGGATCGATGAACGAGGTAATGGCATTATTGACCAGGTCGACGGCGTCCTGCAGTGGCGGGAATCAGCAGCAGCAGAAAGGTGGTCGAGGAGGCCGGTAAAGCGCGCCATCACCGGCACGATGGGAAACAGGACGGCGGCGATGAACAGCAGCGTGAATATCTGAATTCCGCCCAGGAAAAACTCCTCGCCGTGATCGCGGACAAACGCCCGCGCCCGGAAGGCGAGCGTGGGATGAAAGCCGGTGCGCTCGTGCCAGCAGCGGAAAACCCTTGCCGATGCAGGTAATAGCCCACGTGGATGCGGCGCAGTTGCACGCGCGGATCGGTGGCCGGATGAACGCTTCCCTCGCGCGCCAGCTCCAGCGCCGCCTGCGCCACCTGGCTTTCGGTGCAGTCGGAACGGCGCGCCACCAGCGCAATGCGCCGCCGGTACAGTTCGCGGCTCTCAAAGTCCATGCGCGCATAGGCGCCGGCAGGATCCTGCCGCAGCAGCTACATCGAAGGCAATGAGCGGCTCAATCAGGAATTCCCAATCAGTGTTGGTCGACGGTGCGCAGGCTCTTGATGTGCTCGATCAGCAGCGCGAGCAGAAAGCTGCTCCGCGGCCAGCAGCAGGGCCAGCGATTCTTCCAGCAGCATTTCCACGAGCACAAATTTCAGGAACGGCTGAGGTTCCATAACTCGTCCACATTCAGCGGCTCGTGTTCCTGCAAGGCGCGGACGAAGCCGGCGAAGGAGGGGCCATAGAACACCCCGTCCACGGCATCCAGATACGCGCGGGCCACGGTGGCCGCGCGCGGCTCCTCCTTGCCCGGGCCCAACGACGACCCGCGGCAGGCGGGCCAGCGGCCGCGGCCGGTCTGCGACGGCGGCCAGCGCGGCCCGCAGCAGGCGGTGGCTGGCTCCCAGTTCCAGCAATGCGGCGCGATACACCGTCTGCTCCGGATCGTTGGTCACCTCGGGAACTGGATGGCGTGCGAGCTCATGCTCCAGCTGCCAGCAGCTTGCGCTGCGCGGCGCGCACCCTGCCCGTGAAGCTGAAGCCGGAGCCGGGCGGACGCGGCACCACTTCCCACGCCGCGGCTGCGAGCGGCAGCTTTCTTGAGGCGCAGCGCACTATCGTCGTACGCTTCATGGGATGCGAGATTAGCCACGGCTTGACTCATCAATCCTCGAATACCGGCCTCAGAAATTGGCCCCGGAAATTGACCTCAAAAAAATGCCCTCAGCGATAACTGGCTGCCTGCATCTCAAACATGGCGGCGTAACGGCCGCCCAATGCCATCAACTGGCTGTGATCGCCTTCCTCCACCAACTTGCCGCCCTCAAGAACTACGATGCGGTCTGCCATGCGCACCGTCGAAAAACGGTGCGAAATCAGCAGCGCCATTTTTCCGTAGGTCAACTCCGCAAAGCGCTCGAAAACCTCCAACTCGCTGCGCGCGTCAAGCGAAGCGGTGGGCTCGTCGAGAATGAGCAACTGCGCGTCGCGCAGGTAGGCGCGCGCCAGGGCAATGCGCTGCCACTCGCCGCCGGAGAGATCCACGCCGGAGACAAAGCGCCGGCCCAGCATCTGGTCGTAGCCGCCGGCCAGCTTGTGAACCACTTCGGCAGCCAGGCTTTTTTCAGCGGCTGCGGCAATTTCCTCATCGCTATGCGGAACCTCAATCTGGCCCACGCCGATATTCTCGCGCACCGTCATTTCATAGCGCATAAAATCCTGGAAGATGACGCCCATCTCGCGGTGCAGGTCTTCCATGGAGTATTCGCGCAGGTCGATGCCGTCGAGCAGAATTTCGCCTTCGCGTGGGGTCATAGAGGCGCGTAATAAGCTTGACCACAGTGGTCTTGCCCTGGCCGTTTTCGCCGATCAGGGCAATGCGTTCGCCGGGCTGAATGCTGAAGTTGAAGTTTTTCAGCACCCTTCGTTCCGTGCCGGGATAAGCAAAGGAGACGTTGCGGAATTCGAAGCCGCGGCGGATGGGCTGGGGCGCGGGAAGCGGATTGGGCGGATTTTGTACCGTCGGCTTCATCTCGAAGAAAGCGATCAGATCGGTGAGGAACAGGGCCTGATCCGCAATGCCGGAAGCGGTCGAGAACGCCTGCTGGAAATTCGAACTGGACATGCTGGATGGCCTGGGTGACCAGCACGAAGGCGGCAATGTTCGGATACTGACCGGTGGTGGCCTGGTAGATGGCGTAAATGTAAGCGCCGTAATAGCCAATGGTGCTGATCAGCGACAGCAGCCCGCCCCACAGCATTTTGCGATTGGCCAGCGCGACATTCTCCTCGTAGATGCCCTGGGAGAGATCGCGGAAGCGGTTGGTAAAATAATCGCTCAGGTTGAAGAGCTTCAGCTCCTTGGCCGACTCCTTGCTGCCGCCCACCTGGCGCAGGTAATCCATGATGCGCTTGCGCGGCGTCTGGCGGAAGTTCTTCTCATAACCCAGGAAGGCGAAGTGGGTCTCGCCGATGAACGACGGAAGCACGCCCGCGGCCAGGGGAAGAATCATGAGCGGCGAGCGGTAAATGAGGACCGTGCTCCAGATCAGGGTCATGATGATCTGCTGGAAGAGCCGTCCCATCTGCTGGATCATGGCCAGCCGGTCGGTAGCCTGCACGCGGGCGCGCTCCAGCCGGTCGTAGAACTCGGGATTCTCGTAGGTGGTCAGATCCAGCCGCGCAGCCTGCTCCATCACCTGCACGCTGACGTGGTTGGTGTACCGGTCGGCGAGAATCTGATCGGTGTAATCCATGGAGCGGGTGAGGATGCCGCTGAACAGCGCCAGCCCCACTTCCGCGCCCACCCACCACCAGAAGTGGGACAGGGGCGGCTGGTGCTCGATGGCTTTGGTGACGCCGTAAACGATCTCTGCCGCGACCACGCCGATGCCCAGCGAGGCGATCGGTTGAATGACGCGCAGCACCAGGCCCCAGACCACGATCGAGCGCCCCGCCTTCCACAGAATCCTGAGCACCAGAGGCACGTTGCGCAGCGCGCGCACGCGGTCTGCCCAGGGGCTGCTCACGCTGCCTTGCGCTGCATCCTCCGGCGGTTCAGAGGATGCGCCGTCCCGGTTCGCGTGATCTGCAGATGAGGGCATAACTCCCTTTGGGGATCTCTGCCGTTACGCAGAAATCGACAAAGGCGCTTGACGCGCTCGGTTAGGGTAACCAAGGAGTTACGGCAAAAATCAGCGATGCGGATGTCAATTGAGCTCAGATCGAGGTATCGACACATGAAATGAGGCAAGGAAGAATGCGGTCACAACGATTGAATACACTTTCACTTGCGACGCACAGCCTCATCTCATTTGAAGTTAACAACCCACATCCATGACGTCAACAACAAACTTGAGCCTCTCAAACTCTTCGCTGGTTTTGCTGCACAATCTTCGGCTCACTCCTGCGCGAACGCTTCCGTATAAGACTTGCGCCTTCTTTGTACTGCGATGCGCCGCGCACGCGGTTTGTTGTTCTGTTTTTGATTGCAGGCTGTTAGCGGCGCACGGCTTGCGCGCGCCAGATCGGTTGCACTCTTCGCCACCCGGCATTTCCATCAAGCCTGGGGCTTGGCACCCGACGGTGGGGGCGTATAGGGCTCAAATCCCGCCAAACTCATGCCCCGCTGCGCCTCCGGGTTCTTCATGAATGTTTCCCACACAAAACCGCTGCGCGCATTCTCCGCCATCAGCATGGTGATGCCCACATCAATGCCGATCACATCCGTGTCATACCAGTTGGTGAGCGGGTTAAAGGCATCCACAAATCCGTAACGGCACCAGGCATCTGGGTAATGGTCGTGAATGGTGTTCAACACCCGCATAGTGGCTTCCGTTAAAAACGGAAGCGAGCCTCCCGCCGCGCAGGGAACCACGGTTCCGTCAATGGGCCCCATCGCCGGCGGGCCGCCCCACACCACGTAGCCCCTTTCCGAGTCCGACGCCGAAATACCCCACATGGCGTTGGTGTAGTCGGGGAACTGTTCGTTGAGCGACAGGCAAAAGAGCCGGTGCGCATCGGTCGCGATCACCGAATTCTGAAAGTAATCGGCAAAGTGGTCGCGCTTGCCGCGGAAGTCGAACCAGGCCTGCGAGTATTGGTTCACAAACAGGGGCGCGAACGATCCGATATAACGCAGCCCGTCGTACTCGAAAATGGTGCGCTTCCACGCCAGCCACGCGTCGCTGTTGAGCGGATGCGATGTCGACCCCATGCCCAGCAGATAGATCATCATCAGCTCGCTGTAATTGCCCCAGCGCGAGGGAAGAAATCCGTACTCCGGGGTCCATCCCATGGAGAGGATCGAGGTATCTTCCGCAACCCATTCCCAATCGACGCGGTCGAAAATAGCGTGGGCCAGGGCCACAATGTCCCGATCCCTGGCGAAATGCTGTTTGCAGGTGAGCACGCCGCACAGCAGCATGGCCGTGTCAACCGAGGAGACCTCCGAGTCCCACACGCGCTCGCCGGTGTCGATATTGGCGAAGTGAAAGTAGAAACCGCGATGGGTAGGCAGTTTGTGCCACAGGAAGGAGAGCGTGTGCAGCACGCGCAGGCGGGCGTCGGCATAAGAGACAAAACCGCGCATTTGCGCAATACAGATCGCCGTCAATCCAAAGCCGGTGGAGGCAATGCTGGCCGCGATGCTGGTATCTTTGGCCCGCACGTTGCAGCGATCTTTAATGAGCCCGGTGAGGGGATTACCCTGCTCCCAGAAGAAGAGAAAGCTGGCCTGCTCCAGTTGATTGAGAAACGCGTCGTCCTGCGCAGTGAGGGCGCCGGGCTGGGGCGGTGGCGCGGGGACCAGCGTCTCCTGGTCCTCCTGCGGCTCGGCTGCCGATTGCGGCATCAGGGCGGCGGCGCGGGCCAGCGGAAGCGCCAGCGACATGCCGGCCATCTGGCGCAGCAGGCTTCGACGAGACGGTCCAGGCGTGCTATCAGGCATGCGATCGGAAATGCTTTCTTCGGTTTGCGATGCATTCATCGCGTTGGCTCGATCCAAGTCTCCCGCTGCCGTAGGAATCCACTGGCTCCTTCCTGAGCCCGACAGCCATAATATTAGATGCGAACCGGGCGCGGAAGTATTGACGTCAAACAGCATCTGGACCATATTCGGCGTCCAATAGGTTGTAGGCGCGAAACAGCAAATTGATCGAAAAACGCACTTTTCTGTGGATCGTCTCGCTCGTCGCGGTGGCCATCGCCGCGACCGCCATCGGGGTGCGCCTCTACACCTGGAAGCCCCGCCTCTCGACCTTGCAGGGCGCGGTCATCCGCAACGACAAGAGCACAGACAGGCAGCAACCCATCTCCGGCGCCGTCGTGACTGCTTCGCATGGAATCATCTCCGCCAGCACGCGCTCCGATGCGGCGGGCTATTTCCACATTACCTTTCCGCAGGTCATCTGGCCCGGCGAAATTGTCTCCATCCAGGTCACGCATGCCGAATATTACCCGCTCATCCTCGACCTGCATATGAACTATCGCCTGGCGGCGCGGCAATTGATCGTCGCGCAGATGACCCCCATCCCGCAGCCCGTCGCCGCTCCCTCCGGCAAACCCGCTACGGTGGTATCCAACATTCGCATCCGCTATACGGTCAACGCGCCGACAGAGGAAAACATCGGAAGCGCGGCGCGCACCTTCCAGGTGGTGAATCAAGGCAATGTCGCCTGTAACCACCAGGGTCCGTGCTCCCCCAATGGACTGTGGAAGTCCGCCACCAACTCCATCACCCTCGATGCCGGGCTGGGCAACGAATATCGCGACGCGCGCGCCTCCTGCATCGCCGGCCCCTGTCCGTTCACGCGCATCCGGACGCACGCGCAGGGCCACACCATTGTGGCCACCGCCGAGGACTGGTCCGACACCGCAACCTTTCTGCTTGAAGCCGAGGTGTTTCACACCAGCATCGACTCCAGCGTGCGCCAGTCGTACCCCGTCATCTTCGACCACAGCATCAGCTTCACCCTGCCGGCGACGGAAGAGGGCGTAACCATCGAGGCCGAAGTGAACGGCACCCCGATCGACTTTCCGGTTGGACCCGATGTCTACCTCGACTGGGCAACCTGCACGGTCAGAACCAACCCCGGAGACCAGAAATCGACCGTGTATCAGTGCACGCTCAAGCCGGGGTACAAATTCTAGGGGTCCAGCGTCAATCTTCAGCCGCTCCTGCCCAATGAAACCACGCTCCTGAAACCTGATATCTGAAACCTGCTTTTCACACCGCTTGCACGGCGCCCTTGCCAACCAGTTCCTCGACGCGCTCCATCCAGCCGCGGTCGGCGGCCACGCTCATGCCTTCCGGCTCCAGAATCACTGCGTACTCATCCTTCTTTTCGAGATGCAGCATCACTTTTCCTGGTCCGGGGGCTGCGTCTGCCGCGCTTTTCATTCCGGCCAACATTTCTTCCGTCGCACGGTCGAGATTGATGCGGATGCGAACCCCCGAGGGCAGCTTAACCTGCACCTCTTCGAGCGCCTGAATGGCGCTGACTGCGATCTTGGGCGCAGCATCTTCCTCGCCCAGCAACATACCGCGCACCAGCACCGGCGCTTCCATCTTCAACTGCCCCTGCAATCGTTCGTAATCGCGCGCAAAGCAGATCAGGTCGATCTTGCCGGTTGCGTCCTCAAGCGCCGCCTGCGCATATTGTTTGCCGTCGCGCTTGCTCTTCTGCACGCGCACGCCAAGCAGCATGCCGGCCACCTGCAGTTCATCTGCAGGATCGCTCTGGCTGCCCCAGCGCCGCTCGGGAGGCTTGCGCTCCAGCGCTTCTGCCACTGAAATTACACCAGGCAGATTGCGCAGCTTCTCAGCATACTTATCGAGCGGATGCCCGGAGACGAAAAATCCCAGCACCTCTTTTTCATTGGCCAGGCGCTCGCCCTCTTCCCAATCGGCTGCGCGCGGCAAATCGTCCGCATTGCGGCCCGGCGCGGGCGCTTCGTCGAACAGGCCAAACAGCCCGGACTGCCCCTGCGCTGCGTCCTTCTGCGTCTTTTGCGCGCGCTCCATCGCCTTGTCCAGCGCGGCGAACAACTGTCCGCGCGATCCCAATGAATCGAGCGCGCCCGCCTTGACGAGCGACTCGATGACGCGCTTGTTCATCACCCGCAGATCCACCTTCTCGCAGAACTGCCAAAGCGTTTTGAAGCGTCCGCCTACTTCTTCGCGCGCCTTCAGAATGGATTCGATGGCGTTGCCGCCAACGTTTTTCACCGCCGCCAGGCCGAAGCGGATGGCCTCTCCGTGCGGCGTGAACTGCGCCCCCGAGACCTGCACGTCCGGCGGCTCCACCGCGATGCCCATCTCGCGGCACTCGGCAATGTACTTCACCACCGAATCCGGCTTGGATGTTTCCGAAGTCAGCAGCGCAGCCATAAACTCCACCGGATAATGCGTTTTGAGATAGGCCGTCTGGTACGATACCAGCCCGTAGGCCGCCGAGTGCGATTTGTTAAAGCCGTAACCGGCAAACTTCTCCATCTGGTCGAAGATTTCGCCGGCAATGTCCTTGGGATGCCCCAGTGCCGCCGCGCCGCTCATAAATCGGTCGCGCTGCTTGGCCATCTCTTCAGGTTTTTTCTTGCCCATGGCGCGGCGCAGCAGGTCGGCTTCGCCCAGCGAATAGCTGGCCAGCTTGTTGGCGATCTGCATCACCTGTTCCTGATACACGATCACGCCCAAAGTCTCTTTGAGGATGCTTTCGAGTTCGGGCAGCATGTATTCCACCTTGCGCCGGCCCCACTTGCGCTCGATGAAGTCATCCGTCATGCCGCCCTGGATCGGCCCCGGGCGAAAGAGCGCCGTCAGCGCCGTCAAATCCTCCAGTTTGTCCGGCTTGTAGCGGCGCAGCATGTCGCGCATGCCGTTCGATTCAAACTGAAAGATGCCGGAAGTCAGCGCCGTCTGAAAAACCTTCTTGTAAGTTTCCTCGTCGTCCAGCGGAATCGTGTCGATATCCACCTTCACGCCGCGGCTCTGCTCGATGAGCTTGAGGCAGTCCACGATGACTGTCAGCGTGGCGAGCCCCAGGAAGTCCATCTTCAGCAGGCCCATTTTTTCTACCGCCTTCATGTCGTAGGCGGTCACAATTTCGTCGTTCTTGGTCTTGGCGATGGGCACCAGCTCCGTAAGCGGACGCGGCGCAATCACCACCGCCGAGGCGTGCACGCCCGAGCCGCGCACCAGTCCCTCCAGCTTTTTCGCCGTGTCGATCAGCTCGCGCACGGTTGCTTCACTGTCGTAGGCCTTACGGAAATCGGGCGACTCTTCAAGCGCCTTGTCGATGGTCATGCCCACCGTGGCCGGAATCAGCTTGGCGATGCGGTCCACATCGCCGTAGGGCATATCGAGCGCGCGGCCGCAATCTTTAATCGCCGCCTTGGCCGCCATGGTGTTGAAGGTGATGATCTGTGCCACCTGCTCGCGG
Organism: uncultured Acidobacteriaceae bacterium; assembly: GCA_963725975.1. Taxonomy (GTDB): domain Bacteria; phylum Acidobacteriota; class Terriglobia; order Terriglobales; family Acidobacteriaceae; genus Telmatobacter. The sequence continues at coordinate 166,535 of CAVSBA010000011.1, forward strand.
CCGTACTTGCGCGTCACGTACTCGATGACCTCGCCGCGCCGGTTCATGCAGAAGTCCACATCGATATCGGGCATGGACACGCGCTCGGGATTCAGGAAGCGCTCGAAGAGCAGCACGTTCTGCATGGGATCGATGTTGGTGATCTCCATGCGAATAGGCCACCAGCGAGCCCGCGCCCGAGCCGCGGCCCGGCCCTACGGGAATGCCGTGATCGCGCGCGTACTTGATGAAGTCCCACACGATGAGGAAATAGCCGGAGTACTGCATCTGGTGGATGATGCCGATCTCGTATTGGAGCCGCGCCTCATACTGACTCACCGTGTTACGCAACTGGCCGGTGCTCTCCAGGTGGCGGATGGCCGTCTCCAGCCGCTTCTTGAAGCCCTCGCGGCAAACATGCTCAAAGTAGCTGTCGATGGTGTGGCCGTTGGGCACATCGAATTGCGGGAAGGGATTTTCAACCGGGTTCAGCTTGAGGTTGCAGCGCTCGGCGATCTCCACGGTGCGGGCCATCAGTTCGGGATTGTCCGGGAACAGGCGCGCCATCTCGTCGCCACTCTTCACAAAGAACTGGTCGGAGTCGAATTTGAAGCGATCCGCATCGTGCACCTTGGCGCCGGTCTGCACGCACAGCATCACGTCGTGCGCGTGCGAGTCTTCGCCGCACAGGTAATGCGAGTCGTTGGTCACGAGCATGGGGATGGCCAGTTCCTTCTCCAGCCGGAACAGGTCGTTCTGAATCTTGCGCTCCTGCTCCAGGCCCTGGTCTTGAATCTCCAGATAGAAATTGCCCTTGCCGAAGATGTCCTGGTATTCGCGCGCCACGGCTTTGGCCCGCTCGTAGTCGCCGGCCATCAGCACTTCGCACACCTCGCCCGACAAGCAGCCTGAACTGCCGATCAATCCCTTCGCGTGCTCGGCCAAAAAGCGTTTCGACACGCGCGGCTTGCGGTAGAACCCATGCAGCGAGGCCTCCGACGTAATGCGCATCAGGTTGCGGTAGCCCTCTTCGTTTTCCGCCAGCACCAGCAGGTGGTTGTACTCGTCTTTCGGAGTGTCGGCGCGATGATCCTCCGCCTTGCACACGTAAAGCTCGCAGCCCAGGATGGGCTTGATGCCCTTCTGCTTGGCTGCATCGAAAAAGTGCACCGCGCCGTAGATGTTGCCGTGGTCGGTCATGGCAACGGATTTCTGGCCAAGGCTGGCCACGCGGTCTACGAGCTTGTAAACGTCGCAGGCGCCGTCGAGCAGCGAATATTCGGTGTGCAGATGGAGGTGGGTGAATTCGGGCATGGCTGAGTTAATTTTAGTCGCGATCCGCAGCCAGGGGGAGCCGTCCAGCTTGAGGAAAAGGGGAACGAATTGCGCGAATATCAGTGGTGATGACGGTTACACGCACGCCACAACAACCGCTTGTCATCCCGAACGCAGTGAGGGATCTGCAGTTGCTTTTGGCGCAGCTTGCACCTCCAAAAACCTAATCTCCGGTTTGCCGGTGATTCGTCCGGAACGCGGGTTCCAGCAGGCGAGTGACTCGTCGATTTTGCGTAAATCCCGAATTAGAATTATTGTCGGTACCACGCGCGTTGAATGTGTGTGGTAGCCGCTATTGAGAGGTTTCGCTTTCGTATCAGCGTCGCCCAACGGCGTCGTCACTCCCGCCAAAATAAATGAGCGCGTCGGCCATTTGGCCGAGATTAAGTGTGCTGCCCTTGAATGCACTGACGCAGCCGTTGGGACCGCGGCAGGTGGTAACCGTGCGGCCAAGGAACTCCTCAACGCTGAATTCTCGAAAGGGCAGTCGTTGAAGGCTCACCAGCACTGGCCGCACCGGCGTCTTTAAAGCGCGGTCGAACTTTTGATAGTCGGGCACCATATCAACGGCGACCGGGCGCGGACGATCTAGCCTACCCATTGGAATCACTACGAAAGTGCGGCCGGCATAATCACTCTCCAGCGTCTTCGTGATGTCGTTGTTATCGCCCGTGGCGGCAAGATAGTTCTCATCTATCGTTCGATAGAGGTGCGCTGCGCCATAGATCACCAGGACTTTCCTATGTTTCTTGAGTAACTGTTCGATGGCACTGACGGCAGCGGACTCACGGCTAACGTTACTTCCCTGCCCGGGATCACCCGCAAGGACGCGGACTTGCTGATCAGCGGGAAGTTTTCGATTGACGTCACGGACAGCGGCGAAAAAGTCCGGGTAAATGGGATACTCCCAGATGTCGTTTCCATTGGCCGCCTGGGTGGTGGTCTTCCAAACCTGCGCCAGTTCCGCTGGTGACACGTTTTCACCTCGAATGTAACGGTCCAGGGTCGCCTGCTCGCTAGTGCTCGCGAACTCGACCACAATGGACCGCACCTTCTTCGCGAAGTCGGGATTGCGGACCAGGGCGACTCGCAGATCGCCCTCCTGCCGAAAGTGCCCATGCGCCTCACCTAACGCGACAACGTCGGCCTGATCGAACGCAGAAATCAAAGTTCGGACTACCCCATTGATTCCGACGGATTCGTCAGGTATGGACACCCTTGGCGCTACCCACCTGTTCGGCGACTGAGCACGAAGAAAGGGCTCCATCGCTGCACACAGTGCAATTACGACGACAACTGCAATGATTGGCAGCCTAGTCGTCTGCAAGAGCTTGGATTTTGTGTCAACTGATTGGAGCGACATGCGACTCCCGAGGCATTGAATGACAGCCTGACTGCGATATTAGCCTTGATGATAATCGGCGGGGGCCCCCAATCTCGGGATATTTCCTAACCACCAATGACGGTGCCCCCAGTCTCTCGTTGTCAAGTGCAGAGACATGCTTTACCTCGCATTCGGGGACCGGGGATGCCGCAGACATCAACCCAAATCCGTTCGCGATGCCCCCGGTCAATCCCCTTAAGTCGGCAAGTGTCCGCCGATCGAAGCGCGCATGAGTTTCGGTTGACGCATCCAGCCCAACCCGCTCATTGACATGGTTCCGGCCAGTTAGTCGCCAAACCGGAGATTACCTGCCCTCATGGGGAAATTTGAAGGGCAACCGCAGATCCTTCGCTGCGCTCAGGATGACATCCGTGATCATTTTTGCGGCCGGACTCCTGACTCCTTTACGCATTCCTATCGCGGATGAAGCTCTGCGGCGTGCCGTCCTGCGGGTTCACGAAGATGATGTCAATGGGATCGCGACGCGGCGCGTCGATGGCAAGAAATACCACCGGGGCTTCGAGGATCTTCGGCAACGCGTGAATCGTGTTCCGCTTGAACGTAAGAAAATCGCCGGGAGCGAACTCGCCACCGTTTTTGACATCGTCCATCCAGAACGTGCCGCGGCCCGATAGTACGTACAGGTATTCGTCGGACTGGGCATGGTAATGCGGCGGGGTTTCGCGGTAGACGCGGAAGACGCGGCTGCTCGCCGAAGGCTCGTCGGTCAGGTAGGTGTCCAGCAGCAGAGTCTCGGCGCTATCCGGAAAAGCCTCTGCGATCTGATAGAGATGAAAGCGCCCCCCGGAGGTCTTCTCAGTCATGGTTGTTCTCCACGCCTTGGCTTGCCGGCAGCGGCTGCTGCAAACCAGGCATCATGCGTCCATTATCCCTCGGTTTCAAGTTCGCCGTTTCCGCAGCTACGAACAATTGAAATCCTCGCCCGCGCCCCGTCTGATATACCTGAAAACATGTTTCCTGTAGTTCGCCGCATGGCCCTTTGCGCCCTTGCCGCAGTGCTATTCTCTTCCCTTCCCTTGCCAGCGCAGCAAACCAGCGAGAACTTTCGCTGGATCGATTTCCATGCGCAACAGGACCAAAACATTATTACCTGGGTTACGCGCGCGCTGGTGGTCGCCAAGTGGACCTCGATCCGCGACATCGGCGTGGTGTACGACGCGGCGCTGGTGGTGACCAGCGACAGGACCAACCCGCAGGCTACTCCCGGATCGGGCACTTTTACAGTGTGGTCCGTCTCCCTTACCAGCCACATGGTGGCCCCGCTGGTGACCGGCGTCGACCTGCGCTGGTTCGATCGCGTGCGCTTCAGCGATGGCACGGCCGAGGAGTGGCCGGTGCTCTACGACAACTGCGACAATTGCGCGCCCAACACCTACTTCACTTCTTTCTACTACGACGTGCGCCAGCATGCCTGGAGTGCGCGCTGGATGAACGGCGGCCACGGCGTGCCGGTGTGGAACGCCGACCACCCCGGCAACGTGAACTGGACCCAGGTGTACGCGGTGGTGTCCGGCGGCGAAGGCCATGTGGCGCTCTATACCTGGAATCATTTCGATTACGGCAGCCAGAAGGCCGCCGAGGATTACCTCTATCGCTACGATATCGACCCTTTCAGCGATCTGGACCGGAATGTGACGCTGGACGGCCAGGATGCGGATGCAGCCAAGCTGGAGTTGTGCCGGGCCCAGGACGCGGTGCAGGGCCTCGAACGCGGGCAGAACTCTGTGCTCTGCCTGCAGATGCTGAAGGAACGCGGGGTGCGCCAGCCCGTGACCACCCCTCCGGCCAATAACCTTGGCCGGTCGCTGCCGCCGGGAAGGCGCTGAGGGGCTGTCCGTGAGAGAGCGGTTCGGAATAGCTCCACCCCACCCGGTTGCAGTAGACTAAGGGACCGCGGAATCCGCACCAACCCGCGGAGGGGTGAAAAATGAATCGTCTATCTCGATTTACGATTGGCATGTCGCTTGCGGCTGCCACTGTCTTCTGCATCACCGCCGTGGCCCAGGATCAATCCCCTGACCCAGGTCAGGATCAGGACCCCGCTGCAGTGAACGTCGCGCCTTCCGGACCTTCGTACACAACGGAGGCGCCGCCTCCACAGGATCAGGAACCGCAAGGCGCGCCTGCCCCTGGCCCCGACGATCAGAATTACGCGGAACAGCCCACGGAAACGGCTCCGCAGCCTCCGCCTCCGCTGCCCGACTACCAGCAGCCCCCGCCGCCCGCCGACGGCTACGTCTGGACACCCGGCTATTGGGCCTGGTCCCCCAGCGGCTATTACTGGGTGCCCGGAGCATGGGTTGAGCCTCCCTACGACGCTGCCCTGTGGACGCCCGGTTACTGGGGGTTCTACGGCGGGCGCTACATGTTTTATCCCGGCCACTGGGGCCTGCATATCGGCTTCTACGGCGGCATTAACTACGGATTTGGCTATGTCGGCTTCGGCTACGAAGGCGGTTATTGGAACGGCGGCCACTTCTTCTACAATCGCGTCTACAACAACGTAAACGGCCGCGCAATTCGTAACGTGTACAGCTATCACGCGCGCGGCGGCGGACCGGGCGGAAACGCACGCGCCAGCTACCGTGGGGGAGCAGGTGGCGTGCAGGCAAGGCCAAGACCTTCAGAAGAGCGCGCGTGGCGCGAACCGACTGCCCCGCGCATGAGTTCCCAGGTGCAGCACGCGCAGAGCTACTCCAGGGATCAGGGCCAGTTTGCAGCCCAGAATCATGGCAGACCGGCCCAGACAGCGGTCCGCCAGCCTCTGCGGGCTGACCGCAACGTCAAGCCCCAGTCCCACTCCGGAGGCGGGAATCAGCATCGCTGAGTCCGCCGTTGACCGGGGAAAAACCTGTGCCGTGCCCCATCGTTTCGCCTTTTTCCCGGCCAAAAGATGGGGCACACATCCTCGAAAGTGCGAAGTCATGCGTTCGGAGTCATGGCCGGCCGCGCATCGAGGCGATTGAACAGCATCCAACCTCCCGGGAGCATCTCATGAGCCGAGCTTTCCGTTACTCTTCCCTGTCTCTGGTTACCCTGGCCGTTCTCTGGGCATGCGGTTGCCACAGCAATCAGCAGGCCACGACCAGTTCCGATCAAAATCAAAACGAACCACAACAATACTCGAGCGATCCGGCCGCCGCCAATGTGGCGCCGGTGGCCTCAGGAGGCACATCGGCAGGCGAGTCTGGCCAGCAGGCGCCGCCGGTCGAGCAGGGCGAGGAGCAGGCCTACTCCGAACAGGACCAGGGCCTGCCGCCACAGCAGGATACCGCCGATGAGGCCGAGTACGGCATTCAGCCTGAGGACAGCGCACCCCAGCCCCCGCCACCGATGCCCGACTACGACCAGCCGCAATGCCCCGGCGACGGCTATATCTGGTCTCCCGGTTACTGGTACTACGCGCCGGCCGGCTACTATTGGGTTCCGGGCGCGTGGGTGGAGGCGCCGTATGACGGCGCGCTGTGGACGCCGGGCTACTGGGCCTTCGCCAACGGCCGCTACGACTACTTTCATGGCTATTGGGGTCCGCACGTGGGCTTTTATGGTGGCGTCAATTATGGGTTTGGATACACGGGCTATGGCTACCAGGGCGGCTACTGGCACGGCAATAGGTTCGATTACAACCGCACAGTGAATAACATCAACGTCTCCGTGGTACACAATTATTACAACTACCGGATCACGCAAAACAACACCAGGCGCGTGAGCTTCAACGGTCCGGGCGGCGTGCAGGCACGGCCGCGGCTGGCGGAACTGGCCGCGTTGCGCGAACCCCATGCGCCGCCCATGAACACGCAGATTCAACTGCGCCAGCAGTCAGCCGCCAATCACGCGCAGTTTGCCAGCGTCAATCACGGACGCCCTGCGCAGGCGGCGTTTACGCGGCCGGTAGCTGCAGAGGCCGGGGTGCGGCCGGCTGTGGAGCGGGTGCGCAACCTGCCCGCTGCCGCGCGACCCGCACCGGAGACGGGGCGCAACGCGGGCCCGGCAAACCGGCCGCAAACGGAGAATGGGCCGCAGAGAAATGCCGTGCCGGTCAACCGCATGGGACCGCCGCGCACGGCGGAACACCAGCCGGAGCCGGTGTATCCAGAGACCAACCGGGCGCCGCAAAAATCCGCGCAGCCGATGCACTCGCAGGCTAAACCCGGCGAGCCTACGCGGCCGCAAAGCAACATGGAGTCGCCCAGCCGCGAGCAGCCGCAACGACAGACAGAGCGCCCGCAGCCGCAGCCCATGCACACCGAACCTGGCCGCGCTGTGACGGCGCGGCCGGAACCGCAACGGGCAGAGCCGGCGCGACCTGAGCCGCAGCGGGCGCAGCCCATGCACACCGAACCTGGCCGCGCTGTGACGACGCGGCCCGAACCGCAGCGGCCGCAGCCGGCGCGACCCGAGCCGCAGCGGGCGCAGCCAACGCGACCCGAACCGCAACGGGCGCAGCCTAACCGTCCGGCGCAGAGTCATCCGCAGGAGCACCAGCCCGCGCCTGATGGTCACACCGATAAGCGATAAGGCGCCGCAATCTGATCAAGCGGAGCGGCCAGGGGTCTCGAACGCCCCTGGCTGCTCTGAGCCGCCGGAATCCATCCGTCGTATACTGGTGACATGTCGATCGTGCGCAACGCAGCGGCCATCGCCAAGGGCATGAGCATTACATTCCGCGAGATGCTGGAGCCTACGCAGGTGGAGAATTACCCTGACGGTCCGGGCCCACTCCGCGGAGCAGTCTTCGAGGAGCGTTTCCGCGGCGCGCATGTTCTGCAGCGCGATGAGAACGGTCTGGAAAAATGCGTGGCGTGCTTCCTGTGCGCCGCAGCCTGCCCGGCCAACTGCATCTACATCGAGGCTGCCGAGAACACGGCCGAGCAACGTATCTCCTCGTCGGAGCGCTTCGCCAAGGTCTATAACATCGACTACAACCGCTGCATCTTCTGCGGCTATTGCGTCGAGGCTTGCCCCACGGATGCCATCACCCACGGCCACGGGTTTGAGTTGGCCACGCTCAACGCCACCAACCTGGTGATGCGCAAAGACGACATGCTGGTTCCGCTGGCGGCGCTGACGGCCAAGTAGCCGGGGCGCAGTCCCAAGGCTCCCGCGCGACGAACTCAGCCAGCCACGCCGCAGGCCCCTGTCAACCTAGGGCCGATCAAGTTCATTTCTGGCGCGCTTCATTTCTGGCGCACTCACGCGGGCTGTTCCAGCCGCGCCGCGACTTTGGGCACAAGACGCGCGAGCAGCCCGGCGAGCTGGTGCTCCACCTTGCGCCCAGCCTCGTTGACTTCCTGATGGCTGAGCTCCGTTGCGCCCAGGCCGGCGGCCAAATTGGTGACGCAGGAGATGCCGAGCACTTCCACTCCCATGTGGCGCGCAACCAGCGTCTCGGGAACGGTGGACATGCCCACCAGCGTTGCACCCAGGGTGCGGAAGGCGCGCACCTCGGCGGGCGTTTCGAAGCTCGGTCCCGGCGTGGCCAGATAAATTCCTTCCTCGAGCGTGAAACCTTCGTCGTCGGCAGCGTGGCGAGCCAGCGCGCGCAGCGGTTTGCTGTAGGCCTCCGTCATATCGAAGAAGCGCAGGCCCGCGCCGGGGTGGCAGGCGAAGCGCGGCTCATTGGGCCCGACGAGCGGGTTAAAGCCAAGTTGGTTGATGTGGTCGGCGATGAGCACAAGCTGGCCCACGTGATAGCCTTCGGCAATGCCGCCGGCCGCATTGGTCAGCACCACGGCGCCAATCCCCAGAGCCCCCAGCACGCGCATGGGAAACGTGACCTCGAGCGGCGTGTAGCCCTCGTAAAAATGCACGCGGCCCTGCAGCACGACGATCGGCGTTCCGCCCAGTTTGCCGGCAACCATACGGCCCGCGTGGCCCTCCACCGTGGACCGCGGGAAGTGCGGAATGTCGCCGTACGGAACAATCACCGGTTCGGCAACCGACTCAGCTACCGCGCCCAGGCCGGAGCCCAGCACGACGCCGATCTTTGCATCGAATACGCTCAGACGCGCCTTGACGAATGCGGCGGCTTCGGTCACCTGGTCGTAGTAGGTCATTTCCATTGCCTGTTCTCGCCATTCTACAGGGAGGTTGGCGCTAGGGCGCCTCAGAGGGATCGGGTGAATTCGTAACATCGAGATCGACAAAGCTATCGGCATCGCGCGGAAGCCCGGGAGCATAGCAGTTGCCGTCGGGTGCCTGATTGCGCGGGCAGGCAGCGCTGAATTGCATACGCCGCGGCGACAGCGCGTACTGCCACACGGCGACGAAAGCAGGCGCAGCGGAACGGAACCCGCCGACAGCAGCCAGCGGCGGCGCTGCCGGCGTACAGCCGGGCGAAGGCGGGCATTGGTCCTGTGCAACCCAGAGCGCCACACGGGGCTGCTCCGCGCTCTTACTTTTGGTCGGCGTCTGGGGCGCGGACGACATGCGCTCGACAATATCCTGTGCCGTTGAAATTGTGCTCTTACCCTCGGGAACGGGAATTCCGGAACAGTAGACGCCCGCCCGCGCGCCGGCAGCCTGGACGGCGGAAATCCACGCAAACAGATACGCAGCCTGCTCGGGCAGCAGGCGTCCCCCTTCTTCCTGATCCAGAAAGATCAGCACGTTGGGCGCAAACCCTTCGCGCAAGGCCGCAGCCACGGCGGCGCGTCCATCGGCAACGCCCAGTTCTGCGGCGTCCAGACGCTGGCGCTGCGCGTCCCGGATCTGCGCATCGGTGCGCCCGACATAAAGCACCAGGAAGCCGAAGCCGAATTTCTTCAGGATGGCGCGCTTGCCCATCCAGGTGTTATGCATCTCGCCGGGCGGATTGTTGAGCCAGTACCCGGTATAAGAAAACGTGCGCCGCAGGGCAGGCAGCGCGCCGTCGCCGGGATAATCGTTGCGATCGAAACCGGGATAGGAGGCAGCCGCAGTGACCCCGAACAGGGCCACGCAGCCGAACACTTTTACCAATCGATGGGTCAACGAGACCTCGCTCCCGCTGATTCTATATTTCTCCATCGGCAGCGGGCAGCGGCGCGCTCAATGCGGGGGCGAGGCTGGTCTTGCGGGTGGGTCTGCGCCGGAGTCTGCGGGCGAAGTGTCTGTGAGCACGGTGTCTGTTTGCGATTCGACTGGCTTGGCCGGCCGTGCTGCGATTCCGGAGTGCTCTTTTACCGCTTCGTCTACGGGCGGGAGGCTGGTCTGTTCCGTCACCGGGATGCGCAGCGGCGAGCCGCAGGCCGCGGGCACATTCGCCATTTGGCGCAGAAAGATTTTGAAGCTCGGTGAATCGGGCCTCAGGGTAACCCAGTAGCTGGAATCGCTCAGCAGGGGCTTGTGCTGCCTGACCAATTGATTCTCGACAATGCGGATGCCGCACAGCAGATTATTGCGCGGCTGCAGAATGGTTTTGGCCGGATCGTGTTCCGGCAGGTCCATGTCTCTCTGCCAGCTGAACTTGCAGCCGTAGCGCCGGCTGTCTTCATAGGCCAGTTGCAGCAGCCCCTCCTGGCGCACAATGCTGTGTGTCACCGGGTCGATCACAGCTACCTGCGGCGCCATGTGACGCACGTCAGCGGTGGGCGTCAATCCTGCCTCGGCGCTCGCAAGCGCCTGAAAAAAATAGGCCCAGAAGGCGCGCCGGTCGGCCAGCGTCATGGAACGGTACTGCGGGCACAGCGCCTGCACGGCCGGCGCGCGCCGCCGCGTGACCAGATTGTGCGGCAGCGCTTTCTCAATCATCACGTCCCACGTCCGATTCCATGGATCCCCTTCGCCCAATTCCACCCTTTTGATAGCGATCGGAGTAGGCGGAGCCGATTTGATCTGCGGTTCCGCCGCAGGCTGCGCGGCCTTGGTTTGCGACTGCGCCATCCGGCTGCAGCCGGCGCAAAGCAATACAGAAACGGCCAGCAGCCCCGCGCATAGAACCAGAGCGCGCAAGGTTCCCGGGCTCTGCAGAGGCAGCCACGACCACCGAGTTGGCGCACAGACAGCCACCGTATTCGCTGTTCCTCACCAAAACTTCGAGGGAGCAAAGCTTCCAAGGGCCGCTGGTGAAGGCCCCGCCGCTCCGCAATCCCACCGAAGCTGAGATGCGCCGGCGCGGTAATTTTCATGTCCCAGCGGCTCCTCCCCACAGGCAGGATCAGGGAAAACACTTACAAGCCTGCCGGGCAGGCCATGATCAAGGCCGATTTTGCTGTCCAAATCTCAAAGCCCGTTGTATTCTGCTGGCACCGGAATATAAAAGGTGGAAGAATCTCATCGGGAGCACGCAAACCGTGGCCGCAAGGGTCATTCATGTGGGGACGGATACCTGTCACCGACTGCCGGTGCTGGAGAGCGCGGGCTATCGGGTTGATACGTGCCTCTCCCTCCCCGAGTTGCGCAAGACCCTGGCCATGAAGCTGGAAGTGGACGCGGTGCTCATCAGGGAAGGCACCGAGGGGGCCCTTCCGGACGCAGTCCAGCTAACACGCTCGCATTCTTCTGCGCCCATCGTTCTGTTTCGCGAAACACAGCTGGATTTCACGGAATCCTGTTTCGACCTGGTGGTTCCGATTCTCGCCCCGCCCCAGACCTGGCTGGCCGATATCGCCGCACTGATTACTCGCTGCCAGTCACTGCGAGCCACGGCTCAGGCGCTTCACAGCCAATCCGCTGAGTTGCGGCACCAGAGTCAATTGGCCCGGGCAGAATCCACCCAGGAGCGGAAACGCGCACAGCGCGAGTACCGAAGAAAGACCGTAGCTACGGATGGACTCATCCGTGGCCCGGGAAGCGATAAATAGGAGGGGCTGCACAGACTTCGGGCAGCTCAGTCTTCCAGACCGTCCGCAACCCTCAATTTTTGCGGCCTGCACATCTGGCACGAACCGATTTCGTCTGCTTTGCGTCTTATAGATACCGTGCACGCAGATCTTCCCCGCAACTGACAACACGATCTCCGCTCGACCGACAGGAGCAGCCCATGCCTGCAGCAGCCCCGCTTCCCCCGCGGCAACCGCTTCCCCAGACTCTGGGGGAACTGCGCGCCAGCACTCAATTTTCTGAAGCGCGCCTCAAAACCCGCGGTGTGAAAGACGAGATGCGCGTCAACCTGATGACGCGCCTGGAATCGAAGCAAGCAATCTTTCCCGGCATCATCGGCTACGAGGACACGGTGGTACCGCAGATCATCAATGCCATCCTCTCGCGCCAGAATTTTATTCTTCTGGGCCTGCGCGGTCAGGCCAAGAGCCGCATCCTGCGCGCTCTCACTTCCCTGCTCGACGAGCAGACACCCTATATTGCCGGATGCGAAATTCGAGACAATCCTTACCACCCGCTGTGCAAGCGCTGCCGCGACCTGATCGCCAAGTGCGGCAACGCTACGCCCATCGCCTGGCTCAGCCGCGACGACCGCTACGTGGAGAAACTGGCCACGCCCGACGTGACCATCGCCGACCTGGTAGGCGATCTCGATCCCATTAAGGCGGCGCGCGGCGGCGAGGATTTGTCGAGCGAATTGACCATGCATTACGGCCTGCTGCCGCGCGCCAATCGCGGCCTGTTCGCCATCAACGAACTGCCCGATCTGGCCGGAAAAATTCAGGTGGCGCTGTTCAACATCATGCAGGAAGGCGACGTGCAGATTAAGGGATACCCGGTGCGCCTGGAACTGGACCTGGCCCTGGTGTTCAGCGCCAATCCCGAGGACTACACGGCGCGCGGCAAAATCATCACGCCGCTCAAGGACCGCATCGGTTCTGAGATTCGCACCCACTATCCTGAAACGCTGGAGGAAGGCATCGCCATCACCGCGCAGGAGGCATGGGCAGCGCGCGGCGCCGCTACGGTCGAGATCCCGCAGTACGTGCGCGAAATCGTGGAGCAGATTGCCTTCTCCGCGCGCGAAGACAAGAAGGTGGACAAGCGCAGCGGCGTGAGCCAGCGCCTGCCTATCTCCACGCTGGAGTTGGTGGTGTCAAACGCCGAGCGGCGCGCGCTGATCAATGGTGACAAGCTGGTGCTGCCGCGGGTGAGCGATATCTACGCCGCCATGCCCGGCATTACCGGCAAGCTGGAACTGGAGTACGAAGGCGAGATGCGCGGCGCCGACACCGTGGTGCGCGACCTGATTCGCGCCGCCGTGGGCAAGATTTACGATCGCTATTTTGCCGGCGAAGACATGGAGCAGATCGAGCTCTGGTTCAACCTGGGCGGCACCGTCAAGCTCGAGGACAGCCAGCCCGCGCCGGAAGCCGTGAAGGAGCTGCATGAAATTCAGGGGCTGCATCGAAAAACTTTCTGCCGCCGGCGTAAAGCCGTCCCATCCGGCGCCCAAGGTGGTTGCGGCAGCGGAGTTTCTGCTGGAGGGACTGGTGGCGCATCGCAAGCTGAGCCGCAACGAAGACCGCGGCTTCGGCGCGCCAGAAACGCAAGGCCGCAAGGAACGGCAGGAGCGGCAGCAGGATTTCGCAGTCGAGTACGAGGACTGGCAGCGCACGCGGCGGGGCGGCCGGCGCGGCGGATTGAATTAACGGAACAGGGACGAAGGGACTAGGGAATAGGGACTAGGGAACAGGGAATAGGGCATAGGACTGGTTGCATCAATGGTGTCTTGAAAGGGCACGGCTTCACGGGCTGCGGAAAAACCCCGGGCGATGAGTTTTGTAACAAGGGCACGGCTTTAGCCGGGCCACTAAAGTCTGCAAAACGAACAAGGGCTTTAGCCCTTGCTGCATCCTCCTTCGCATTATCGCCTGATGCGGGGAGTTTTTCCGCAGCCTGTTCAGCCGTGCCGCAGAAGGTCGATCAACAGCTGGCTTCAGCCCCTGAGGGATGTTCTCAGGCAGGCCGAATCCATTGATGCAAGCAGTCCTAAGTATCGCGGAGATTGGTGGTCTCCGAGGTCTCAAAAAAAACGAGACCCGGGGCACCCAAGCTTGACGGCGCGATTCCGAAATCATGAGGCCGCGGCACTGGGGGCTCTATATGAAACACGTTCGCTATACAAAATATTCCGGAGATCTGGCCTCCGAAATCGATCTCGAAGACCTGCTGGAGGCGCTCTCCGATTACTTTCTCGATTCCGGTTTCTACGATCCGGACACGCGCTTTCAGGATCTCGACCAGACCCTGGAAGACCTGCGCGAGGCGTTGCGGCGTGCGCTTCAGGATAGCGACTTCTTCGATGAGTCGCTGCGCGAGCAGTTGCAGCAACTGGCCGCGCAAGGCAAGCTCGACGACCTCATCGACAAGCTCATCGAACGCATGGAGCAGGCAAACTATATTTCGTCGTCGCAGCAATGGCGCGATGGAGAACAAGCCCAGCGCGCCGATGGCCAGATCGGCGAGGCGCAGGACGCCAAGCCCATCGACGCCCGCTTCGAAATCACCGACAAGAGCCTGGACTTCCTGGGCTTCAAAACTCTGCGCGACCTGCTCGGCTCGCTGGGAAAATCGAGCTATGGCCGCCACGACACGCGCCATTGGGCCACCGGCATTGAGGCCAGCGGCGCATCGCAGCGCTACCAGTTCGGCGACATTTTGAATCTCGACACCACCGCGACGCTCAATTCCGCCATCTCCCGCGAAGGCATCGGCCTGCCTCTCAACCTGGAGTACGACGACCTGCACGTGCACCAGTGCGAGTACCAGAGCTCCTGCGCCACGGTGGTCATGCTCGACTGCTCGCATTCCATGATCTTGTACGGCGAAGACCGCTTCACGCCCGCCAAGCGCGTGGCCATGGCGCTCTCTCACCTTATCCGCACGCAGTATCCCGGCGACTCGCTCTCGCTGGTGCTCTTTCACGATTCGGCCGAAGAGATGCCGGTCTCGCATCTGGCGCGCGTCAAGGTCGGCCCCTGGCACACCAACACCCGCGAGGGCCTGCGCGTGGCGCAGCGCGTGCTCGCCCGCCAGCGCAAAGACATGAAGCAGATTGTGATGATCACCGACGGCAAACCCTCGGCGCTCACCCTGCCCGACGGCCGCATCTACAAAAATCCCTACGGCCTCGATCCGCTGGTGGTCAGCGAGACGCTGGAAGAAGTGGCGCGCTGCAAGCGATCGAACGTGATGATCAACACCTTCATGCTGGCGTCGGATTATGACCTTGTCCAGTTTGTGCACAAGGTAAGCGCCATGTGCCGCGGCAAAGCCTACTTCACCACCCCGGACACGCTGGGCCAGTACTTATTGATGGATTACATGCAGCACAAGTCGAGGACCATCCACTGACGACGCCGCAGCGCTCAATCACTTTCACCGCGCTGTCATCCTGAACTCAAGTGAAGGATCCGCGGTTGCATTTTCGCGATCTCCGCCGCGCAGAACAAACCAGCCGTCGGCGGTCGTCAGCGGCTTTTCCGTTTCGCATCGGCTCGCGACCAATACCGAAGCTCGTCTGCGTACAACTCGCCGCTGAGGTCGGTGACGCGCTGCTGCATGCGCGCCTGAGCGTCTGCGATGGCCTGGTTATAGACGGCGGGACCGATCTCTTCGAGGAAAAATTTGAGCAGCAGTCCCGCTGGCAGATCGCCGATCGGCTCCGGCAGATTTTCTTCGAAATAGCGCTGGAGCGAAGCGATCGCCTGCGTGCGAACATGCTTGGGAAGTTCGATGGTGGTCATGAAAGGAATCACCCTAATGCCAGTCTGGCGCACCGACCAGGGGCTTTGTCCAACTCAACGTCACCCCAGAAAAATTCCCGCAATGGCCGCCGAAATCAAATTCGCCATGGTGCCCGCCAGCATGGCGCGCACGCCCAGCCGCGCCAGTTCGTTGCGCCGCTCCGGAATCAGGGCGCCGATGCCGCCGATCTGGATACCGATGGAGCCGAGATTTGCAAACCCGCACAGCGCAAATGTGGCGATGGTGAACGAGCGCGGCGCCAGCGTGGCCTTCTGCGCGCCCAGGCTGATATAGGCCACAACCTCATTGAGCGCCATGCGCGTGCCCAGCAGGTTGCCGATGGCCGGGCAGTCGTGCCACGGCACGCCGATGAGCCATGCCACGGGCGCGCCCACGAAGCCCAGAATCTGGCCCAGGCTGCTGGGCATCCACGGCAGCCCGCCATGCACCCAGGTGAGCAGCATGTCGAGCAGCGCCACGAGAGCGAGAAAACTGATGAGCATGATGGCCACGTTCATGGCCAGCCTGCCGCCGTCGATGGTGCCGCGCGCAATAGACCCGATGAGGTTCTCGTCCTGGTGCATCTCGTCTTTGGGAATGATGACCTTGCCTTCGGTAGCCGGCACCTCGGTCTCCGGCACCAGCATCTTGGCCATCAGAATGGTTCCCGGAGCAGTCATGATGACCGCCGACAGCAGATGGCCCGCATCTACGCCCTGCGCAATGTACATGGCCATGATGCCGCCCGACACATGAGCCATGCCGCTGGTCATGATGGTCATCAGTTCGCTGCGCGTGGCCTTGGCCAGAAAGGGGCGAATGGTGAGCGGCGCTTCTGTCTGGCCCATGAAGATGCTGGCCGCCACGTTCATGCTCTCGGCGCCGGAGATGCGCATGGTCTTCAGCATCAGCCACGCCATGCCCCGGATGACGATTTGCATGACGCCGATGTGATAGAGCACCGCGAAAAACGCGGAGATGAAGATGATGGTAGGCAGCACCTGAAACGCGAACACCGCGCCGGAGTTGGGCGGCAGCAGCTTGCCGAACAGACCGGAGTTAGGCAGTCCAAACTGGCCGAAGACCACCGACGTTCCCGCAAAGGTAGCGGAGAGCATGCTGGTGACCACCGATCCCGCCCAGGCCATGACACGCTGCCCGAAGCTGAAGCGCAACACCAGGAACGCGAACAAAACCTGCAGGCCGAGTCCCCACGCAATCGTGCGCCAACGAATCTGCTTGCGGTGGGTCGAGCCGAGATAGGCAGCCAGCAGAACCGCCAGAATTCCCAAGACGCCCGTGAGACGAGCCAAGAGGTTGCACTCCTTTGAGGGGGGAATTACTTGAAGTAACTGTCAATTACCTTACAGCATTCCGCAAATAATTCTCAGCATTTTCCCTTGTGATCATGCCGCTGACCAGCGGCACCGACTCAGGAGCGGTGTCGGAAATCGTGATCGCCTCTCTCAACAATTCGCTTGGTTCCCCTAGCATTTCCTCCGTCACGGCATAAATGACCGCTATGGGCTGTCCGGCTTCTATCTTTGCTCCACGCCGCGCATGAAACAGAATGCCCGCGTGAGGATCGACCGGAGCGCCGGCTTTTTCACGCCCAGCGCCGGTGCGCTGCACGGCCCATCCAATCTTCGTCGTGTCCATCGCGCAGACATACCCGCTTTGCCAGGCTTCCACGACCAAGGTTGCGCCAGGACGATGAAATCCGACGGGGTCGTCAAACACTCGAACGTCTCCGCCCTGCGCCGAAATCATTTCCAGAAAAACCCGCAATGCCGAACCATCCTCCAGAGCTTTCTCGGCGAGACGGTAGCCATCTTCCGGCCTCTCTGCTTGCCCGCCCAGATGAATCATCCATCCGGCGAGTATCAGCGACAATTCGCGCAGGTCCTCACTCTGCGCGCGCCGCCCGCCGCGCAACAGCTCGACAGCTTCCGCCAGTTCGATCCAGTTACCCGCCGCATAGCCCAGCGGCTGATCCATATCGGTGAGCAGCGCCACGGTACGCGTGCCGGCAGCTTCGGCCGTGGTCACTATCAGCGCGGCAAGATAGGCGCAATCCTCATAGCGGCGCAAAAACGCGCCCGAGCCGGTCTTCACGTCGAGCACCAGCGCATCCAAACCGGCGGCCAGCTTTTTACTCAATATCGACGCGCAGATCAGTCCCGGGCTTTCCACCGTGCCGGTGCGGTCGCGCAGCGCGTAGAGCACGCGGTCTGCGGGCACCAGCGCGGGCGTCTGGCTCACGATCGACGCGCCGCACTTCTTGAGCACCGCTTCAAATTCCGCCAGCGACAGTGCGCAGCGGTAGCCGGGAATGGATTCGAGCTTATCGAGCGTGCCCCCGGTGTGGCCCAGCGCGCGGCCGCTGATCATGGGCACGGCCACGCCACAGGCTGCCGCCAGTGGCGCAACCAGAAAACTGGTCTTGTCGCCCACGCCGCCCGTGGAGTGCTTATCGACAGCCGTGCGGCCCAGGCTCGCAGGTGAGAACTTTTCGCCAGAGTCGCGCATGGCCAGCGTGAGCGCACGTATTTCGTCGAGATCGAGGCCGCGAATCCACGCCGCCATCAGCCAGGCCGCGAGCTGATCGTCGGCAATGGAACCGTCTCCCGCGCCCTCGGCAATAAATTTGATTTCGCGCGCAGTCAGGGCGCCGCCATCGCGCTTGCGACGGATGAGATCGATCATGTGGAACGGCGCGCCGAGTTGCAATGGCATCTCTGAGTCTTTGCCGGCGGAATGAGCTGCGGAATCGATCTGGGGAATGCGTCATCGAATTCGACCCTGCCCTATTTCATCGCAAATGCCAGCGGCAGCAACTCACTGAACGGCATGGTGCGCACGCCATCCGCGGCAGGAAACGTGACCGGCGCATCCGGCAACACAAACTCCGCCAGCACCTGCCGGCAAGCGCCGCAAGGCGGGCTGGCCGCGCCATTCAAATTGGCAACCGCCACTGCGGCGACGCGAATCTCCGGGCCGAAGCGCGCCACAGCCTGCACCAGCGCCGAACGTTCGGCGCAGATGGTTAATCCCAGGCTCACATTCTCCACATTCACGCCTGTCACGATTTCTCCGTTGCTGAGCTGAAGGGCCGCGCCTACGCGAAATTTTGAATACGGAGCGTACGCGTGCTGCGCAATGCTGCGGGCCCGGTTCATGAGATCTTCGCGCGCGGGCTCGATGGAATTTGTGTTCATCGCCATGCACCGTCGTTAAAAAGCTGTATTTCTCTCGAACTTCGACTATACCGGCTCGGCCTGATCGTTTTCCCCAATCAGTTTCGCAACCTCGTCGTGCAGCCGTGCGGTGATTTCGGTTTCCGTGGCCTGGGGCGCGAAGCGAATCGGCTGGCCCACATGAACCTCCAGCTCGCCGGAACGGAACCAGCCGCGGCCGCGAACCTTCATGGCGCCCAGCCCGCGCAAACCTACCGGCAACACCGCCGTGTGGCTTTGCTTGACGAGAATGCCGATGCCCGGCCGGAACGGCGCCAGCGTGCCGGCTTTCGAACGCGCCCCCTCTGGAAAAATCATCACGTTATACCCGTGATCGAGCGCCCGGCCGGCGTGGGCAAAGCTGGATTGAAAATCTCTGGCCTGGGGCAGCGGAAACACGTTGAACAACGCAGTCATCAGCCAATAGGCCGGCGGTCCCCACAGGAAGAATCGCTCGTGTCCCGGCGGATCGTCTGGATTGCGGGCATGGCGGAAGTCCCAAAGCAGTTCGCCCAGCATGGCGATGGCCACGCGGCGGCGCAAACGGCCAGGCAGAGCGTATTGAATCAGCGGACCATCGTACGCAGTCACATGATTGGCAATGATAAGAACCGGCTCGGAGACAGCCAGATCCTTGGCTGCGAAGACACGCGGCGCGGCCAGAAACCAGGTGAGCGGGCGCGCAACGGCCTCGAGGAAAGCGCTGCGAATCCACTCCACGGGTTTCCACCATGGCCAGGTGGGATAAGTGAACCTGGTGCGCGTCGGCTCATTGCGGACGAAAGGCGGCGCGGATTGCGCAACTTGTGCCGCTGGCGCAGCCTCTGCAGCCGCCGGCGGCGCCACTTCTGCGCGATTCCCTGCAGCATGGCCATTGCCCGCCTCCACGCGCGCGGGCGCCGGCGACAGCCGCGCGGGCCGCGCCGGCTCAACTGGCGCCGCAGTTTCTCCAGAAATCAGTTTGCGCAGATCCCCCAGCGTCTGCACCTCTTCCAGCAATCCGCTGGCACTCACGATTCCCAGCCGCTGTTCAATGGCCGCAGCCAGTTGCACGCGGCCCAGGCTGTCCAGGTGCAGGTCTTCGCCCAAACGCAGCTCATCGCCCACGCCCGACGGCGTCTCGCCGGAGATTTGCGCAATCAGCGTCAGCAGCCAATCGGCTTGCGCGCCGAATGCCCGGGCGCCATTGGATGCGGCGCCGGCCTTCTGAATATGGTTGAGCCACTGGCCCACTTGCTTGCGCTTCACCTTGCCGGTAGACGTCCGCGGCAGGTCGGGCTCGGGATACAGCACCCAGCGGTGAATGCGCTGAAATTCGGCAAGCCGTGCGTTCGCGCGCTCAATGGCCGCAGCCGCCTGGCCGCCGTCCCCGCGCAGCGCCAGCACCGCGCAGGGTTCCGGACCGGAGGGTGTCTCTATGGGCACCACGGCGCAGGCAGCAATGCCGGTCTGCTGCTCCAGCACCGCTTCCATATCTTCCGGATGGAGATTGAGGCCATTCGAAGTGACAATCACTTCGCTCTTGCGGCCCAGGAATTTGAGCTCGCCCGAAGGCTCGCGTTCGGCAATATCGCCGGTAGCCAGCCACTCGCTTTTACGCGGACGCATCTGGCCGCCGGCCCACGTGGCGCCCGCAATCATGGCGCCGCGCACCAGCACTTCGCCATCCGGTCCGAGCTTGACCTCGCGCCCCGCCAACGGCTTGCCGATGGTGCCGCGCGAAACATGAAAGGGATGATTGAGCGTGATCAGCGCCGTAGTTTCGGTCATGCCATAGCCCTGCACCAGCACGAAGCCCATGCCGTTCCAGAACTGCTCCAACGGCCCCGGCAGCGCACCGCCGCCGGAGACGAAGGCCCAGAACTTGAGGCCGAATTCCCCATGGATTTTGCGGAAACGCCACCACCGCCGCCACGCGTTGAGCTGCGCGGCCGCAGCCGCCCGTTCGCTGAGGCCGGAATGTGCGATTTCGAGGTCAGTCTGCAGCAGCGCCAGCACGCGGGGCACGCTGGCCAGCACCGAAATGCGCTCGCGATGGATGAGATCGATGAGATGCGGCGCGGCCAGGCGGCTTTCAAAATGCACCTCGGCGCGATAAATATGCGGAACCCACAGCGCCATGGTCTGGCCGAAGACGTGGCTGAGCGGAAGCGTGTGCAGAATGCGGAGGGGATGCACCAGCCACTCATAACGCAAATAGGGCTGCGAACCCTCCTCCACCGGTGCGATGCTGGCCAGCACGTTGCCGTGCGTAATCACCACGCCCTTGGGTTCGCCTGTGGTGCCGGAGGTGAAAAGAATTTCGAGTGGAGTGGATTCGGACAGCCCAGCCAGCGCAGCCGCTTCTTCGCCAGGCAACGCGGCGCTAAAGTCTTCGAAGGCCAGGCGCGGCCACTGGCGCGGCAAATGCTCCAGCAGCAGAGCATCGCCCAGCGCCAGCTTCGGCTTAACATCGGCGGCGACGCGCCCGGCAAAATCGGCCGCTCCGGCTGCATCCATCGGCACGGCCAGCACTCCGCGCAACATGCAGCCCAAGAAAGCGGCGATCCATTCGGCGCTGTTTTCGCCCCACAGCAGCACGCGGTCGCCGGCCACAATGCCACGCCGCTCCAGCAGCGCGGCAAAGCGCCCGGCCAGCTGCGCCAGTTCGCCATAGGAAGTGACACGGCGGCGGTTGCCCTGGTATCGGACCACGGCAATTTGATCTTCAAATTTTCGAAAATCGTCGAGAAGTGTGGCCAGATGATCGCGCATGCTTCTCCGGCTGGAGCGTTCCCCGCAATTTCGATGAATCGGGTCCGACGCCCTAAAGCCGGTCGTGACCTTCAGGAGCGGCAACCCCGAACCTGCTCCTAAGGGCGGTGTTATTTCAGACGCGCCCTGCTTCATGGTAGCAGCGAAGGCGGGCGCGAAGGGTCGAAGCCCCAAAGCCTTATTCTGGCCGCTGGAGCAGCTCCCAACTCATTTGCGAGTGGAGCGCTCCGGTTTGCCAGGGCTCGCCCAGAAACGCAGGATCGATGCTACCAAGGCGCCCGCCGCACCGCTCAAGGGTACGACGGCGATGTGCCAAACGAGCACGTGCGAAGCCTGAAAGTCCTGGCAATGCAACTCCAGCATCCCAATACCGGCCAATCCCCCAAGGGTTCCCGCGGCCAAGCCCGCAAACACGGGATTCACCGCAAAACCGCGCCGCAGCAGCAGCCAGGCCAGCAACGCGGCAGGCAGGGCAAAAAGAAGGCCGGTGAGAAGACAGGCAATCCCTGCGGAGAAGAAGTGGTCGGTTCGATAATCGCGGAACAGAAACGCGAACACGGCTAGCAATGCAGCGGTGCCGAATCCCAAAAGCGCGCCTGGAGAAATGCGGCGCCGGCTCCCGGGAACCATTTCATGGACGAAACCGGATCCCGCCGCCCAGGCGAAGACGGCCAGCGTGGAGAAGATCAGCGCGCGCTCCAGGAGGTCCATTTTTTCGATTCCATAGAATCCCGCCCGGGCTGCGCCCGCCAGGGCAACCGCCGCGCAAATCAGCACCAGGCCACACGTCATCACCCAGGTTGGCGGCAGCGGGCGAACCGGGCGGAGTGATGGTTTGATCGATGCAGACACGCGTTGGAGCGTCTCCGCCTTCAGATGGTGCGGAGCTTGCGCCTCCTTGTTCAGGAAATCGTCAATGTCTTCGTATGCCACTCTGGTTACCCGCCCTGTCCCTTCCTAAGCTCCGCCGCGCTCAAGGTTTCCCTCAGCTTCTTATAGGCTCTGTGCGCTTTCTGCTTCACTGATCCCACCGTAGAAGATGTGGCCCGGGCTACCTCCTCCAATGACATTCCCGTCACCTTCAGCATCTCAATTACTTCGCGTTCGCTCTCCGCCAGCGGCGCCAACATTGCGGCCAGCCCATCGGCCCCGCCCGACGCCGCCGAATCCGGCGCCGCGATCTTGGACATATCTTCCAATTCCTGTCGGCGCGCGGCGGTGCGGATTGATTTGCGATAGTGATCCACGCGAACCCGCCGCGCTATGGCGTAAAACCATGGAAGCACCGGCTCGTTGGGGCGATAGGTGTGCCGCACCCTGTGAATCCGAAGCCAGGTGTCCTGCAGCAGGTCGTCCGCGTCGGCACGACTTCCAAACTGTGCAATAAAAAACCGATGCAGCTGCGGGCTTAACCGATCGATGAGATCCGAGGCAGCACCAAAATCGCCCTGTTGATACTGGGCCATGAGTATCTCGAGAGTGCTGTTGGCAGGCATGCAATGGATCGTCTACCTGCACTTTACCGATCAGGGCAGGTTCGCGCAAACCGCTTTCCGCAAGCCCGCGTTCACCCGCGGACCGCTTTCAATGCCAATTGATGTTATTCGCTGCAGAGCGAGCGAAAGTTACGCCGCTGAGTTGAATTCCTGGATTTGTAAATGTTTTGGCGAATACAGAAACAGACCGTAACTTTTCAGCGCTCCCAACCGAATATCCACCAGCAAACATGCTCCCCTTCCTCCGCGGGCCATTGCGGCGCGCGACGGGGCACCTTTTCACCACAAACTGCAAGGAGAATCGCAATGCACACGCAAAACCACCAGAAGCCCGCTCTGCGGCGCGTCGGCATGATGCTGGCAGCCACAGGTCTCACCATTGCAGTGACGGCCGCGGCCCAGCAGGACCGCCGCATCCTCGTGATCACAAGCACGAATAACAGCAGCGCCAACGCCGCGGTTGTATTCAAGCTGGATACGGCAGGGACTCCATCGCTCTCGCTGCAGGCGACATTGCCCACGGGCGGCCAAGGCGGCGCCAGCGGGAACGCGGGAATTCTGCAGTTTGAGAACGAACTGGGGGCGGTAGCAAACTACGGATCGAACACAGTCAGCCAATTGGTGCGGGAAAACAACTCAATCACCCTCGGCAAAACGATTGGTTTGGCGAGCGACTGCGTGAAACCCGACTCTGTGGCATTGACTCTGGGACATCTCTATGTCGTAGGAGCCAATTGTGCCGAGAGCCATTCCTGGCCCTGGGGCAATATCGACGGACCGGTTGTGGACCTGACCGATCCTTCGGCTGCGCAGATAGCGGTTGGAAACACCTGGGCTGCGGTCACCATGACTTCGGGGTCCGTCCTTCAACTCCCCCTCAACTCCGATGGGGCGCTCAACGGGACGAGCACTGCGGTCTCGCTGCCCAGCGACGCGAACAATACTCCTCTGGGAGAGGCGTTCTGGGGAAACACTCTGGGCTTCACGCCGGCACACAGTCCTGACAGCTTCGCCATCGTGAACGAGAGCGGGACCGTCTATCCGATGGCAGGACCGACGCCGTCGTATCCCAACGGCAATGCGCCCTGCTGGGTGGCCAAAGGGCCGCTGAGCGTCTGGTACACGGGCAACTCTCCTGGCGACGCCATCTCTGAATTCTTCAGCGACAGCCAGGGCGGGGCGTTCTACAAATCCGTATCCCTGCCGGGCTCGCCGACCGACATCACCGTTTCGCCCGATCGAAAGTGGCTTGCCGTGATTTATAGCTCCGGCGGCGAGGCTTACGTTGCGGTCTTCTCCATCAACGGACACGGCGACCTGACCCATGTTGCAACCTCGAATCCCATCGGAGTCGCTTCCTTTAATGGCGTCGCTATCAGCCAATAGCCGGGTGGTCCCGGTCTCATGCCGCACGTGATCAAGTTGACGGTGCCCCCGGTCTCTCTCGATGCACCGGGGGCACCCGTACCTTGGTCTCGAGATCCCACCGGGGCCAGCGCCACACGCCAGATGTTTCGTCGCTTCGTTCCTCAACATGACGTTGCTTGAGGAAGGCTTGGTGGCAAGACTTTGGACTGTGGCCGGAAACCGGCTAGGAAACTTCTGTCTGCATGCGGCTCAACACCACCACAATTCCCAGCGCCACCAGGATGCTGATGAGCGCGAAGACAAACATGCTGTCGTAGCCGTAAAAGCCGATGAGCGCACCGGCGACGGGGCCGACCAGAAAGAAGGAAACGTCGGCAAATGCGGTATAGACGCCCAGCGCGGTGCCGCGATTGAACTCCGGAACACGCTTGACCGCCTCCACGCCGATGGCGGGGAAAATGAGCGAGAGCCCAAAGCCGCACACCGCCGAGCCCGCCATTGCCATCCACGGCGAATGCGAAATCAACAGCAGTACCGTGCCAAAGGCCTCCACCAGCAGCGAGGCTTTGGCCACCGGAAATCCGCCAAAAACATTGATGGTGCGGATGAAGAAAATGCGCGCGAGGATGAGCGCGACTCCAAACGCGGTGAGGCAGAGCGCGGCGCCGTTCCAGTGGCGGCTGGCGTAGAAGAGGGTGACGAAGGTTGCCAGTACGCTGTAACTGACGCCTCCCAGCGCCAGGCCCATGCCGTGCGGGGCCACCCGCCCCAGCACGTGGGCAAAGGGCAGATGCTCGCCGGGCTCGACCAGGACCGCAGATTTGCGCATGGCCATCACGAAACTTCCGGCCGCAATCACGATGGTCATGATGCCGATGGAGGCCAGGCCAAACTGCTGATCGAGCACTACGCCCAGGGGCGCGCCCAGCGCCATGCCGCCGTAAGTGCTGATGCCGTTGTAGCCGATCACCCGCGCCGTGCTCTCGGCGCCGGCGCTGTTGATGCCCCACAGCGTTGCCCCCGTCGATCCCAGGCTCTCTCCCACTCCCAGAAACAGGCGGCTGACCACCAGCACCGCAAGGCTGGCCCAGTGAACGGAGTGCAGCGCGGCGGCGACAATCAGCATGGCTCCGCTGCCCGTGCAGGCCGCCATGCCCCAAAGAACAGAAACCTTCGCGCCCAGATGGTCGCTGATGCGCCCGGCCCAGGGGCGGCTGGCGAGCGTGGCAATGTACTGGATGCTGATGACCAGGCCGGCCAGCATGGCGCTGTATCCCATGCGCAAATGCACGAACGGCGGCAGCACGGCCAGAGGCAAGCCAATGGACAGATAGCAGATAAAGGTGAAGTAGACGAAGGTTAGGATGTGCCGCGGACTGCTCCTGTCCACCGTGGGAGATGAGGCTGAAAAGGATGAGGAAGCAGAAGAACGCATAGTCTGGAATACGGGAGAATCGATGCTTCGGGCGGCTGTCTTCATTGTATATCGAGAGCTGATTTGTGGTAGGACCACTGCAACTTTCCGCCACTACGCAACAGGAGTGACCGGAACCATGGAAATCGAGTCGCAATTGACCGCCTTGCGGCGCGGCCACTGCTTGCTCGGGTATCTCTGCTATAAGGAGCCGCAAAGGTGCAATGCATTGTTCCCAGGTCCCAGATGCGGGATCCGGGGCATTAAAAGCTTATGGCTACGCGCGCACCGCCGAGATTTTGGGCCACCAGCCGAGGCACAGCTCGGAACTGGAGCACAATGCGCAGCCTTTTCGTGAGCTGTTGTAATCTAATAGGCCGTTGCGCTCAAGGCGAAGCTCGAGAGCCTTATCCGCGCAAAAGGAAACCGGCGAATGATCATCCGTTTAGTTCAACAAAACGTAAATCCAGGTGACATTGGTGTATTGATTCGTTCCGTCGGAGAACACAAATGGCACGCTGTCGTTATAGGTGTTGGAGTATGTAGACCCGCACGACCCGCCCGGGGACACAGTTTGGGGTGGCACTGTAATGCTGATGGTCACGATTCCCGACCCGGTTCCAGAAGTCGGGCTGATGACCGCAACGGCTTGGCCGACATTTATGTTATTGACGGCTGTCCATGTGACCCCTGGCGCCGCCTCGATATTGATTGTGCCGGAGACGGTACCACCGGCGCAGCCGCCGACAGACCCTAGGGAGATGGACGGAGTGGCCCAGTCAGTAACCCCGCCGGTGAACGTGGCGGAGACAGACTGGTTTGAGTTCATGGTCACGCTGCAGGCGCCGGTGCCCGTACACGCACCGCCCCATCCGGTGAACGTCGAACTGGCATTCGCCACTTCGTTGACCTCTACCGCAGTTCCTGTCGGGAAAGAAGACTCTGACGGGAATGTCGTAATTGAGCCGGCCCCGGAGCCGTTGGTGGTGAGGGAGAGTGTATAAGTGGTGCCGGGCGCCACTACGAGCGAGGTGCTGTCGAAGGTGGCTCCGTCCGGTGCAGAGGAGATCTGCAGCAGGGTGCTCGGAGCGCCTGTATTCGGATCCAGGTAGGTGATTCCTCCCGGCAGAAAGGTTGCGATTCCCGAACTGACCAGGACGCCCTTCTGGGGCGGCTGGTACGTAGCGACGTCTTTGAAACCTTGAACCAGCTCGACCGCCGTGCTGATTCCCGGAATTCCGCTGTCTGCCGCGACACTGAGAACTCCCTTGCCCAGTTCGCCTGCCAATTCTGTGTTCGTGGGGACCTCGCCGCCCTCGGCTAGCGACATAATGAAAGTTGTCACAATCGGGGCGCCCCCGATGCCATAGATGGCGGCTCCGCCGATCGGATCGCAGGCCTCGGCCAGTGCCCCAAAAGTGAGATTGGCAAAGAAGGCCATGGCCTCAGCATCGGGCTTTGTGATGGTGAGCATGGGCCTCGAATTGCCCCGGGCGGGATGCAATCCCAAATTGGGCGTCAGAGCAGGCGAGGGTCCCAGGGCTGCGAGAGCCTGCATGTATAACTGTACGCTGCACAGATTGGCGTCGAAGGCGCTGTTTCCGGATGGAGCCGCACAGCTCGTTGAAGTGGCTGCAGGAATCGACGCCTGGCTCACGACCGCGGCCAGCAAGGCTTGCAGATACTGGTCAGATTGTGCCAGCATCTGCTCGTTGAGAATGATCGTTGTGCCGTTGGCAGCTGTCAGATTCACTGTCTGCGTGGGGTCAGTGACGATGATATTGATCGCATCGATCAACGGATAGATGTCGCTGTCCAACTGGGCCAAGTCGGCGGAGATGTTCGCCAAGGCCGAATTCCCCGCACCCAGATTTTCCGCGCTCACTGACATGTTCAGCGTCGCCGAAAGCGCGGCGGCGGTCATGGCGCCGACGGGCGCGGTGCCTGCCACTTGGGGCAGCGCGCTCACCGGTATGCCTTTGATGGTGTTCGACAGATAGGTTGTGGTGGAAGAGAATGCCACAACCTGCACATCCACCGTCTCGGCGGAAAAGGCGCCCGTGGCCTGAGCAAGGAATGCCGGAACCATGAGCTGAAGGCTGGTGGCAGTCGAGGAGCTAACCGGAATCATCAGGGGTGGGTCTCCGTTTTCAGGTGTGAAGAGAACAGAGATCGCCGCGGTGCCGTTGCTGAACCCTGTGCCGGTTACGGTGAGTGGGTCGAACGGTGTCGCGGAGTTTTCGCTCAACGCGGAAATGGTGATGTCCCCGGGGGAGGCAGTGGTGACGGTGACCGAGGCTGAGCCCGACTGGGTCGTGTCTTCCGTGCTGGTTGCGGTGATGGTGACAGGGTTGGTGGCGGGCACCGTGCTGGGCGCGGTGTAGACGCCAGCGGAGGAGATTGTGCCGACGGTGGAGTTGCCGCCAGCCACACCTCCGGCGCTCCAGGTAACGGTGGAACTATAGCTTCCAGTTCCTGTGACCGTGGCCGTGCATTGTGAAGTTTGGCCGGTTTGGACCGAGGCCAGAATGCATGACGCCGCAACGGAAGTGATGATAGGCGGAGGGGCGGACGGATTCAGCGTGATGGCGGCCGAGGCGGTCTTCGTTGTGTCGGTCTTGCTGGTTGCCGTCAAGGTTACGGCAGTGGTCGCGCTGATCGTGGACGGCGCCGTATAAGTAACGCCTGTCAAGGTGGAAGCGCTGAGTGTGCCTGCGCCGGAGCCGATGCTCCAGGTGACACCTGCATTGGAAGAGTCGTTAGAAACAGCCGCAGTAAAGGACTGCGCCCCGCTGACGCTGAGCGATGCGGTGTTGGGGCTCACGCTGACACTGACGGAAGGTGGTGGTTGGTTTGAATTCGATCCGCTGTTGGTTCCTCCACATCCGAAGAGGAAAATGAGCGCCGCAAAGCCAGAGAAACTGATCCTGAGACAGGATAGACCGAATGTCTTCGGACGCATCATACCCCCAAATTGTGAAAGGACAGTTCCGCAACGCTACAGACCCATTGACTGGATGTCAAACTTTATTTTCAATTCCTCGGACAAAGGTTGTACGCGGCTTCTGGAAGCGGGACGAATGACTGCTCAAATCGCACTTCCCAACATACCTTCCTACCGAATTTCCGTGCCAGTGAGGGCTTTTGGCCCACACTTCGAATCAGCCCCCAATGGAGCGACTGGATGGCCAGCGATTTGAAACCATCCTTCAGGCCAAGAATCAAACCATCGCCTGGTTGCTCTGGCATAACTGAACACGAATGCACTCGACGCTTAATTACGTCAGCCCGATGCAGTTCGAGCAAGAATGGACGAGTCCTACGATGAAGATCGCCGCCTGAAACTTCGCGGCGATCGAGACAGGCGGCTCCTTCAGAGGGGTGCACCCCGCGCGGGCGGCTGCGAGGTTACTGGGGCGGGAACCGATTGAAGCCAGGGACAAAAGTTAAACTGAAGGTCGATGGCGGGATTTCACATCGAGCACTTCGGCTGCCGGGCGGCGCGCGCCGACGGCGAGGCCATCGCCGGCCATCTGCTCGCCTCCGGGCAGCACTGCGCGCAGCAGCCCCTTGAGGCCGATGTGGTCATCGTGAATACCTGCAGCGTGACCGCGGAGGCCGATCGCGCCGCCCGCGCCTTCATCCGCCGCACCCATCGCCGCAATCCCGCCGCCAAAATCGTGGTCACCGGCTGCTATGCCCAGCGCGCGCCGCAAGAGCTGGCTGCAATGGCCGGCGTGGCCGCGGTGGTGGGCAACAGCCACAAGGCCCTGGCGCCGGAGATCATTTTGGGCCTGGCAGCAGCCGCCACGCCGCCAGCCGCACGCGGAGACTTGCTTCCCGTTGCCTCGCTGCTGGCTCCGGCCGACCGAGTCCGGCGCGAAGGTCTGGGTCGACGATCGCTTCGCGCATTCGTTCCTGGAAGAGACGCAGCTTGTGCCCGGCGCGCAGACGCGGCCCAACCTGAAGATTCAGGAGGGATGCGGCAACCGCTGCACCTTCTGCGTGATTCCTCAGACGCGCGGCTCCTCCAGAAGCCTGCCCGCGCGCAGCCGTCTCGGCAGGTGGAGGGCTTTGTCGCGGCCGGCGGAAACGAGCTGGTGCTTTCCGGCATCAATCTCGGCCGCTGGGGCCGCGACCTTGCCTGAGCGCCAGAGCTTTGCGAGTCTTGCCCGCGAGATTCTGGAGCGCACCGGCCTGCCCCGCCTGCGCCTGAGCTCCATCGAGCCCATGGACTGGGACGACGAACTGATCGGCCTGATGGCCGAGTTTGGCGGCAGCGCGTCTGGCCCGCCACGCGCACCTGCCCTTGCAGTCCGGCTCCGACGCCGTGCTGCGCCGCATGCACCGCCGCTACCGGCCCTGGCACTACGCGGAGAAAGTTGCGGCCCTGCTGCGCGCCGCCGGACCGGCACTTACCCTGGGCGCCGACGTCATGGTTGGCTTTCCCGGCGAAACCGACGCCGAATTTGAAGAGACGCTGGACATGGTCCGCGCGCTGCCCTTCGGCTATCTGCACCTGTTTCCCTTTTCGCCGCGGCCCGGCACGCGCGGCTGGGCATTGCATGCAGCGAGCCCCTGTTGCCGCAGTGGTCGTGGAAGAACGCATGGCCGCGCTGCGCGCCCTGGCTGCCGAAAAGACGCGCAGCCACCGCAGCCGTTTCGCCGGACAGGAGCTGGAGGCCATCACCCTGCACACGCCGGCTGCGCTGGCCGCCAAGGGCAGAACCGCGGCGCTGACCGAAAATTTTCTGCCCGTTGAGATCGACGGACAGCATGACGCCAACCGCCTGCTCCGGGTGCGCGTCACGGGACTCACTGCCGAAGGCGATGCTGGCCGGCTGCGCAGCCGCTGTAAAGCCCTTTGCTCCGCTGAACAGCTGCAACCGTTGCTGCGAAAGCCGAGCCAATGCTATACTCAGGGTGCGCTGGTCAGCCGCGCGGGCGACGCTGAAAGCACCCGCAGGCGGCACTGACAGCGATTTCTGGAGGAGCACCATCGCATTCGATAAACGTGCGGCAAAGTCTTTTATCCGCATCAACGACCGGATTCGCGCCCGCGAAGTCCGCGTGATCGACGAAAACGGCGAGCAGCTCGGCATTCTTCCGCCCTTCGAGGCGTTGAAGATTGCCCGCGAGCGCGGCCTGGACCTGGTGGAGGTTTCGCCCACCGCCGTGCCGCCCGTCTGCCGCATTCAGGACTACGGCCGCTTCCTCTACGAGAAGGAAAAGAGCGAGCGCGCCGCCCGCAAAAAGCAGAAGGTCATCACCATCAAGGAAGTCAAGTTCTCGGTCACCGTGGACGAGCACGACTACCAGACCAAGAAGAACCAGGCCGTGCGCTTCCTCACCGAAGGCGACAAGGTAAAGGCCAGCCTGCGTTTCCGCGGCCGCCAGATGGCGCACCGCGAGCTGGGCTACAAGATCATCAATCGCCTGATCCAGGACATTGGCGAGGCCGGCGTGGTGGAGTTTATGCCGCGCATGGAAGGCACCATTCTGCACGCCATTCTGGCGCCGACGAAAAAGGAAGCCCCCAAGCCCAAGCCGGCCGCCGCGCCTCAGCAACCCGCTCCGCAATCGGCCCCGCAGTAACCCTCCCCATCAGGAAGCGAATCCGGGGGCGCTGAACTGTCGCGCCTTCGCGGTCTCCCACCCTTGGCGCGATGAAGCTGTACGAAGGATGGGGCGCCGGGCAGCCCGGCTTTTCCGCACTCATCGTTCTACACTGAAAAGGACGATGATTCAGACGCTGTTTGGAAACGACGAACCCAAAAAACCCATTGAGCCGGACGAAGAGGCATCGCGCAAAGGCTTCTTCGGCCGCATGAGGCAGGCGGTCGGGCTCGACCGCATGAAAGAAGCGGTCGCGCGCACACGCGATTCGCTGGCCGAAAAGATGGAGGGCATTGCCGCCCTCACCCGCACGGTCGACGAAAACACCCTTGAAGAACTCGAATCGGTGCTGCTGACCAGCGACCTGGGCGTACAGACCACCACGGAAGTGCTGGATGCGCTGCGCGAGCGCGCGCTGCGCAAAGCGATTGAAGGCGGCGAAGAGCTGCGCTCGCTGCTCAAGGAGCAGTTACAGGCAATTCTGGAAGCTCCGCAGCGCCCGATTCCGCAGCCGGAAGCGCCGCCCAAGGTCACGTTCCTCGTAGGCGTGAACGGCACCGGCAAAACCACCAGCAGCGGAAAGCTAGCGGCCTGGTCCCGCGCCCAAGGGCACTCCGTTCTCCTGTGCGCTGCCGATACGTTTCGCGCTGCGGCCATCGAGCAGCTGGAAGTGTGGGCCGCGCGCTCCGGCGTGGAGATGATCAAGACGCGCCAGGGCGGCGATCCGGCCGCGGTGCTGTACGACTCCATCTCAGCATCGAAATCGCGCGGCATTCAGGATCTCTACGTGGACACGGCCGGACGCCTGCATACCAAAAGCGGCCTCATGGACGAGCTTGAAAAGATGCGCCGCACGGCAGCCCGATTGGTGCCCGGCGCGCCCCATGAAGTGCTGCTGGTGATGGACGCAACCACCGGCCAGAACGGCTTGCAGCAGGCGCGGTTGTTTACTGCGGCGGCGGGCGTCACCGGCATCGTGCTCACCAAGCTGGACGGGACGGCCAAGGGCGGCATCGCCGTAGCCATTGCGCGCGAGCTGAATCTGCCGGTGCGTTTTGTCGGCGTCGGAGAGCAGATGGGCGATCTGCTGGAATTCGACCCCAGGGCGTTTGTGGAGTCGCTACTGGGGTAGTGAGCGTAAAAGTTAGGATGAGTTTGAGGTGACGAGATGAAGGTTGCACTGGGAGTAATGTTGCTGACGGCGGCTTCGGCATGTGCGCTTGCGCAGGATGCGTCGAATCCCGTCGTGACGAGTGCGAAGGAAATCTTTCAGCGCCAATCGAGTTATATGGTCGCTGCGGCCGAGGAGATGCCCGCGGATAAGTATGGATATCATCCGACACCGGACCAGTGGACGTACGGGAAGATCGTCTCGCATGTCATTCAGGCCAACTATCATGTGTGCGGAATGCTCTCGGGAGATAGCCCGGGCCAGGGACCGGCAGTTGCGCAGACGGCCACTAAGGACCAGTTGGTGCCAATCCTCGAGCAATCGTTCGAGACCTGCCGGAAAGCACTGGACGGGCTGCAGGACTCGAGCCTGGGGGAAACGATCACCTTTTTCGGCGGAGCGAAAAAGCCGCGTGCGCGTGCACTCCTGGAACTGACGGGGGACCTTGAGGACCACTACTCACAGATGGCAGGCTATCTGCGATTGAACGGAATGCTTCCGCCTTCGGCTAAGAAGTAGAAGCGATCCGGCTCTCCACATGTCGTTCCCAATTGTCAGTTCCTTACTTCTGGGACAGCCTGCCTTGGTTAAGCAAGCCATAGACGTCCAATTGGCCGCGAGCTCCGATAAATACATGGCCGTCGGCGATTGTCGGTATGGCGAAACGAACCGTCATGCCGGCCCCATCGCGGTCGCTCTTCTGCTCGCTGTTGTAGAGCTCCCGCGTAATATCTCTCCCATCGTATGCGTGCAGCACGGCAGGCCTGTCCATGTGCGACTCGTTCCATTCCTTGGTCGACACCACCCACAGAATCGCATCCTTCGTCCCATCGGCCGAAACAATCGGTGTCGCTGCGGGGGACGACATTCGCGCTGTCTCTGCCTTTTCCACCAACAGCCCATTTTCAATTGCAAAGTCGCGCGTGGCGTCGCTTCGATCCGTGAAGAACAGGTGCCCGTTCCAATACGCCGCAGCTCCATACGCATCCTTAACTTTGATGGACTGCAGCACCTGGCTGCCGGACTCTTGCTGTAACTTCCCCAGCTTGTCGCGATCGAGCAGGTACAGCTTGCCCTCTTTCCCTGCAACCACCAGCAAATGCGGATGCGCTCCCGGCTGCGGCTGAAGCAAGACCGGTCCCTGGCTGCCCAGGTCCAAATCCTTCGCTTCTAAAACTTTCTGATTGAACGGGGTGAAGTAATCGCGCACAACCAGCTTCTGGCCCTCCAGCCGTAACTTCAAAAGGCTGTCGCCGAAATCCCGTCCGCCTGCTTTCGCGGCGTTGAAGTCCCCATTGCCCGTAGCCACGTACACGTTGCCTGCGTCGTCCGCTGCCGGCCCGGCATCCGACTGCCAGATACCCGCGTCCTCGCCATCCGGAGAAGTATTCAGCACGGCGCGCTGTCGCAGAGTGTGGGCATCGTATGCCATAACCCAGCCATGATACGGACGCACGTCGCACGACGACGCCCACGTCAAATACACTTCACCGCCTGCCAGCAGCAATGCGGCTCGCGGATTCTCTTTCAGCGGATCGAAGGCGATCTTGCCGTCTGCGCCCCCGTCTTCCGAGCCCTGCACCGTTGCCGATATCACCACCGGGCTGCCCGGCTTTTCTTTGCCGTTCGTGATATCAAGCGCGTGCAGCTTTTGCACGAACCCGCCACGCTCATGGGTCCGCGCCAGCACGTACATCGTCCTGCTGGTCGCGTCGATGACCGGTGTCGCAGTAATTCCCACCTCCGGCGTGATAAACGGACAAAGCACATCGTCTTCGGTCACTGTCGTGATGCCGTGCCCGGAGTCGATGAAGCTGGTCTTCCACAACGGGACATCGCGCGCGCCGCTCACGTCGAATGCGTAGACGCTGTCATGCTCAGTGGCCGCGAACACCACATTGCGCTTCCCCAGGCCCGGAATCGCGAGCGATGGAATATAAAGAGGCTGAGCGAAAACGTCCCCATCGACCGTTCTCGAAAACAATTTTCCGAAGTCACGCGTGTTCACGTTCGACGGCGTCAGCACCCTCTCGTGCAGATCTGCGCCAGTCCGGAAGTTATCGTACTGGGCGGTCAGAACCTGGGCATGGCTTGCTGGCTGAATTCCAAGGGTCAGGGAAAGCAGGAAAAGGCCGACACGAGGTTTTGGCATGAGCAATACCTCCGCACAATGTTCGCACAATCCAGGGTGCCACGGAACGCGCTTCGCTGGTCGTACGCAGCCAGGAGCTGCGGCGGCGGGCGTCACCGGCATCGTGCTCACCAAGCTGGACGGGACGGCCAAGGGCGGCATCGCCGTAGCCATTGCGCGCGAGCTCAACCTGCCGGTGCGTTTTGTCGGCGTTGGAGAGCAGATGGGCGATCTGCTGGAATTCGACCCTGACGCGTTTGTCGATTCGCTCCTGGGGTAACTTCGAGCGCCTTCAGCCTGGTCAACATGAACGAGGCCGCAGCAGCGCCGGACGCTCGCGCAAGTTCCTGAGCCGACATGGATGGTTGCTGACCAGCTTGGGTCACAGAGAAGGAGTTTCACTGTGACCCATCTCGGTCAGATCATGATGCCCCTGGCACGCGATGACGTGTTGCCAGGACCGCGAGCGCGGGTGCGCCGGCGGGCTGTTCGAGGATGCGACGCTTGAAAATCGTTATTACTCGCCTGCCGCGGCCTTCTTGTGCTCCACGAACATGTGTGGCTGATGACAGCTCACGCACGTCTTGCCTTTCATGAATGGATCAGACTTCACTTGAGCCACCTGGTCGGTGTGACAGGTTTCGCATGTGCTTAACGCCGGCCTGCTTGCGAAGTCCGCTGATGTTGTCTCGCCATGGCACGTGGTGCATTCCACACCGTTGGCGCCATGCGGACTGGCCTTCCATTGGTCATACACCACCTTATGGCAGCTGGCACAGGTATCCCCGGCCGGAATCAGCCGATGGAAAATATGCGTGGCTTGATCCTGCTGAGCAAGTGCAGGTTGGACGGCAGCAGCCGAAAAGAAAAGAACGAGCAAGGCGGAGCCGAGCATACACGCGCGGAAACTATTCACAGAAAAATCCTCCTGAGTCCGATGTCGCAGTATCGAACTCGCGAGGGGTGTCGATCAGTGATGCCAATCACGTCTCGCCGAAACGCCACCTGCGCACCGCCCGAGCGGTCTTTTGCCAAAAGAATGGTCACAAATCGATGCCGGCGGGCGGCCCGAGGCCCTCGCATTTCGAGATCTGGGAGATTGCAGACCTCACGCAGCGCGAAACGGGCCAGGCGCTGAACGGTCTATCCGCGCAAACCGGCCTCGGTCCTCCCGTCACTCCGCAGGCGGTCCCTTGTACACTTGAGTGTTCCTAGTCACCTGCCATGAGCAGCCCAACCGATCACGACCAGCGCTGGATGCAGCGCGCGCTTGAGCTGGCGCGGCGCGGCGTCGGGCTTTGCTCGCCCAACCCGGCGGTTGGCTGCGTGATTCTGGATCGCGACGGCCGGCTTGCCGGCGAGGGATGGCATGAGTACGACCGCATCGACCACGCGGAAATGGCAGCTCTACGCGCCGCCGGCGATCGCGCTCGCGGCGGCACCGCCTATGTCACTCTCGAGCCCTGCAATCACACCGGCCGCACCCCGCCCTGCACGCAGGCGCTCATCCAGGCAGGGGTAGCCCGCGTGGTTGCCGCCACCGCAGATCCCAATCCTCGCGTCGCGGGCGGCGGCATGCAGGCGCTGCGTGCAGCAGGCCTTGGGGCGGAGATTGGGGTTTGTCAGGCCGAAGCACGCCGCATCAACGAGGGCTTTGCCCGCTGGTCGCAGTCGCGTCGGCCCTTGGTGCTGATGAAAGTTGCCCAGTCACTCGATGGGCGGATTGCGCCGCCCCCCGGGGTCCCCAACGACAGGTCTTCGTCGTTGGGGTGGTCGCCAGGCCAGCGCACCGCGCGCCAGCCTTACTGGATCACCGGCGAAGCTGCGCGCGCCGCCGTGCACAGGCTGCGCCGGGAGGCCGACGCGTTACTGACCGGGATCGGGACAGTGCTGGCAGACGACCCGTTGCTCACCGACCGCAGCGGTGAGGCCCGGCGCCGCCCGCTGCTGCGCGTCGTCCTCGACTCCGCCCTGCGCATCCCACTCGATTCCAAACTCGTCGCCACCGCGCGCAACGACGTGCTTCTCTTCACGGTCGCGAACGACCCGTCCCGTATTCGCGAGTTGAATGAGCGCGGTGTTCGCGTGGAAGTGCTTCCAGCAACCGCCGGCCACGTTCCGCTCGGTCAAGTGCTCGACCACCTGGGCGGCGAAGGCATTCTCACACTGCTGACCGAGACCGGCGCGGGCCTCAACACGGCACTGTTGGCGGCCGGGCTTGTCGATCGCCTGCAGCTTTTCGTCGCGCCGCAAATCATGGGTAGCGATGCCGTGGCAGCCTTTAGTGCCCTGTCCGCACCAGTGAGCGCCGGCAGCCTTGAAGTGCAGCGCTACGGCGACGACCTCGGCTTCAGTTCCCTGCTCCGCGATCCGTGGCTGCAGTCGTCGTATTCCGGCGCCAGCGGCGCATCTATAGTATTTCCAGTCACTTAGGTGAATGTCGGCGATAAGCGGTTTGCCTTCAGACACTTGAATGTTTAGATAAAAATTCACGCGATTATTACTTTGACACAAATACGGAGATAGACGAAGATAATCTTGCCGTGACAGGGCAGACCTAAACTACACTGTTCTGGCGGAGGGTGGGAGATTCGAACTCCAATCGCATCCACGATCTACGGGGTATAAATCCCGTTTCTAGCACCCGCTAGTCGCCCTCCGCCTGTACTTTCCGTGCATCGTGGCGCTATTATGCAATATTGCATGGTTGTAATCAAGGCAATATGTAATATTGCATACACTCGCGGATTGGGGTATGATGACGCCTTGGAAGCTTTCGCTCTATTCTCCTCGTCCGGGCATAAGCCCGGTCAGGGATTGGTATTACGAGCAAAGCGACCCCGCGATCATAGGTACATTTGACGCAGTAATGGGACTTTTCCAAGGTAGCTCTGATCTAGCGGAGCCGCGAGGCGTTACTGTTCGACCGCTGCAGGGCAAGTATCTTGGCCTTCACGAAATTCTTGTCACGGTCGATCTAGAAGATGACCAGCGGGAGTTTGGCGTCATCGGGAAATACAAACTGGAGAGCAATCCTGAATTTGTTTTGTTTCTGGTTTGCGATAGGTTCAACGATCAATATTTCTCTTGTCTAGATAGCGCTCTGGACTATGCGAAGGAATGGGTAAGTAGGGATCCGAGAGGAGATGTTCATGCATACGACTTGGAAAAAGATGAGGAAGAGTAGGCGGTATCGAGAGCATTTTATGTCCGCTACTGCCAAACGTGCATTTGCATTTCAGCTACAGGCGATCATGCAAAAACGAAAGCTCTCCCAAGACAGGCTTGCGGAGATGTGCGGATTAACTCAAGGAGTTATTTCGAGAGCCGCAGACCCCGAGTACGGAAAACTAACTGTAGCTACCAAGACCAAAATTGCGGCTGGTCTGGATATGGCCTATTTGGGCACTCTAGTTCCTTTCAGCGATCTAGAAAAGTGGTTCTTAGGCTTGTCAGAAGAGGCAGTGCAAGTTGCAACGTTTGAGGAAGAGGATGCCGTGCGTGAAAAGGCGGAGCGAGAAGCAGAACTCGCTTCCTATGCACGCACAACAAAGCCAAGCGGAAACGTTGTGAGTATCGAAGTAGGACTCGCTTTAGCGGGAAAGAAGAAACAACCGAACGCGGGAGGTGTATATGGAAGTGATAACGATCCAGAAGGCCAGAGCGCTAGCGATGCTGGAATTGGACTCTCTGTCGAACGGCGGACGGGTACGGATTAGCGATTGCGTTCCTGCATTGGTAGCCAAGTATGATTTTCAGAAATTCCCGACTGGTCCGCAAGACTTCGATCTGGCAGATAAGGGTGTGCATTTTGAATCTGGAAAAGCAGACGGTTTCCTGATCGACTCTCTTGTGATCTATAACGGCGCTATTTTTCTGGACACCATAGCGTCAACGGATGATTCAAAGCGCATTCTTCTCGACCTGTTCGAATGGACTCGGACGGAATTCGGATTGTCGTATCAGCCTAACGTTATTCGCAAATGGGGCTATATCAGCGATGTAGTTTTTCGTTGCGATTTTCCACTCTTGCGCCGCTGTAGCCGCCCACTCGAAAATCTAGCTAGAAAGACTAGCGGGTTCACGGAGGAATTGTTCGATGGCCTAGAATATGGCCCCAGCCAAGTATGGATCGGCCATGACCCCGAAAAGCGCAAGAATGCAATTGCTAGCCTGTTTATCACTTATCGAGCGAACACGTCCCCTTCGGAGAACATCTTCTTTTCCGAGGCTCCCCTTCCAACGCATCTACATCTTCAGTTCCTGCAAGAATTCGAGAATGACGTGAGAAATGAAAGTCGATAAAGGCCAATTCGACGAGGTTCTGCGGCGGATGCTATCGAAGGAACCACAGAAGACTACCGAGATAAAGTCGCCTAAAAAGGTAACGACTCCTCAGAAGTTAGCGAAGCGAAAGTGAGCGGCGGAAACCCGCAAAGCCTGCGCACCGTTTCTCCAAATGGATCATACTTGCGGCGATTGAATCTATAGGCGCATTCATCCAAATAGCGCTGCAAATGCTTCGCGCTCACTTTGTGATACTGCCCTATGATTCCGCGCTTGAATAGAGAGAACACGTTCTCGATTGAGTTCGTGTAAACGTCGCCGCGCACATATTCGCCGATTATGTGATTCACGGTTTCGTGCCGATCTGTGAGGTTCAAAGGCTTCAGCGCATACGGATAGATGACGGATTGGTCTGTCATTACGCGCTCTACGTTCTCGTCAACACTGGCTTCGATGAATGGCTTGATGTTCTTTACCTTGGTGTTCTCAACGTGGAGCATTTTAAGATTACCTTCACGCTGAACAGCGCCCATCACGGTCTGTTTCTGATGCTTGCCGTAGTAGGTGCCTTTGCCCTTTTGCTTGCCGCCGATGTATGTCTCGTCGATCTCCACGATCCCGCCGAGCTTCGGTATATCGCCCTCAGCCATTATCTGGCGGATGCGGTGATAGAGGTACCACGCGGTTTTGTAGGACACCCCCAGGTCGCGCTGGAGTTGTTTGGCGCTGATACCCTTCTTGGCATTGAGCACGAGAGCAATCGCTTGAAACCACTTTATGAGCGGCAAATGAGAATCGTGGAACAGCGTACCAGCGGTTACTGAGAACTGCTGATGGCATGTAGGCTCTTGGCAAAGATAGAACCAGCCGCGAGTGTTCTTCGATGCAACCTTGCGCTCTACCTTGACGATCTTGTCAGCACCGCAAGTAGGGCAGCGCTTCACACCATCAGGCCAGCGCATCTTCTCGATGTACTCAAGGCACTGTTCTGTGGTTCCGAGCTTTTCATGCACTTCGCAAAGGTTCATGGCCGATCCTCGATTACAGGATCAGATTACCGACTCTTTCTGTTTGTGTCAAGTATATACTCACGAAAATTCACCTCTTGTTTTCATACACTTACCAGAAGCCCTCCGTGGGGGCGGGCAGACATGCCGGACAAACTTCCACCGCTCGTAAATGCATCCACCTTACATAATCCGCATCAAATAATGTTGACAGCATCTCACTCAATCTGAGATGCTCAAAATCACAGAATCTTTAGGAATAGAGGCAGAAAAACATGGCAAAGATCATCGGCATCGATCTCGGCACCACCAATTCGTGTGTCGCCGTCCTGGAGGGCGGAGAACCCAAAGT
Source organism: uncultured Acidobacteriaceae bacterium (assembly GCA_963725975.1). GTDB lineage: Bacteria > Acidobacteriota > Terriglobia > Terriglobales > Acidobacteriaceae > Telmatobacter. The sequence continues at coordinate 206,698 of CAVSBA010000011.1, forward strand.
CATCCCCAACGAAGAAGGTGGGCGCACCACGCCCTCGGTGGTCGGCTTTGCCAAGTCGGGCGAGCGGCTGGTGGGCCAGGTGGCCAAGCGCCAGGCCATTACCAACCCTGAAAACACTATCTTCTCCATCAAGCGCTTCATGGGCCGGCGTTACGACGAGGTCAACGATGAGATGAAGATGGTGCCCTACAAGGTGGTGAAGCAGGGCGACCACGTGGCTGTGCTCGCCCAGGGCAAAGAGTACACGCCGCCGGAAATCTCCGCCATGATTCTGCAGAAACTGAAGAAGTCGGCCGAAGCCTACCTGGGCGAGACCGTCAGCGAGGCCGTCATTACCGTGCCGGCCTACTTCAACGACGCGCAGCGGCAGGCTACCAAGGACGCCGGAAAAATCGCCGGCCTGGATGTGAAGCGCATCGTCAACGAGCCGACCGCGGCCGCGCTGGCCTATGGGCTCGACAAGAAAAAGGACGAGACCATCGCTGTGTACGACTTCGGCGGCGGCACCTTCGATATCTCCATTCTGGAAGTCGGCGAAGGCGTGATCGAAGTGAAGTCGACCAATGGCGACACCCACCTGGGCGGAGACAATCTGGACCAGCGCATCGTCGATTGGCTTATCACCGAGTTCAAGCAGGAAGAGGGTCTCGACCTGAGCTCCAAGGGCAACGAGATGGCATTGCAGCGGCTGAAAGATGCCGCGGAAAAGGCCAAGATCGAGCTGTCGACCACTGTCGAAACCGAGATCAACCTGCCCTTCATCACGGCAGACGCCGGCGGCCCCAAGCACCTGGTGCGCAAGTTGACGCGCGCCAAGCTGGAGCAGTTGGTGGGCGACCTGATCGACAAATCGATTGAGCCGTGCAAAAAGGCCATGACCGACGCCGGCGTAAAGACCACCGACATTGACGAAGTGGTGCTGGTGGGCGGCCAGACGCGCATGCCCAAGATTCAGGAACTGGTAAAGACCCTCTTCGGCAGGGAGCCGCATCGCGGCGTGAACCCCGACGAAGTGGTGGCCGTGGGCGCTGCCGTGCAGGCCGGCGTGCTGGCTGGCGAGGTAAAGGACCTGCTGCTGCTGGACGTGACGCCGCTCACGCTCTCGATCGAAACGCTTGGCGGTGTAGCTACGCCCATGATTCCGCGGAACACCACGATTCCGACCAAAAAGACGGAGACGTTTTCAACCGCGGCCGATTCGCAGACCGAGGTTGAGGTCCATGTGCTGCAGGGCGAGCGGCCCATGGCAGCGCAGAACCGCACCCTGGGCAAGTTCAAGCTGGCCGGCATTCCTCCGGCGCCGCGTGGAGTGCCGCAGATCGAGGTCACCTTCGACATCGATGCCAACGGCATTCTGAACGTGACGGCCAAAGATAACGCCACCGGCAAGGACACGCGCATCCAGATCACCTCCAGTTCCGGCCTGTCGAAAGAGGAAGTGGAGAAGATGGCCAAGGAAGCCGAAGCCCACGCCTCGGAAGACAAGGAAAAGCGCGAAGAGATCGAAGCCCGCAACCAGCTCGATGGCATGGTCTACAACATCGAGAAGATGTTGAAGGATTCGGGCGACAAGGTGCCTGCTTCCGACAAGACCGACGTGGAAGCGGCGCTGGCCGACGCCAAGAAGACGCTGGAAGGTTCGCCGTCTGCAAGCGAGCTGCGTTCAGCCCACGAGCGCCTGACCCAGGCCAGTCACAAGATGGCCGAGGCCATGTACAAGGCCAACTCCGCAACGGCTTCGAGCGGCCCCTCGGACGGCAGTTCGGGCGGCGCGAGCGGCGGTGCCGGTGACGCCGAACAGAAGAAGGATGAAGGCGTAATCGACGCCGAGTACGTGGACGTGGAAGAAAAAAAATAGCAAGGTCCCCGTGGTCGGGGTGGGCGACAACCATCGCCTGCCCCGAGCGCCGTGAATCCCCCTTCTGCCACGACTGGTTTTCTTGCCATGAGCGGAAGCTTTCGCCGCCCTCCGAGCAACCACACCCCATTACTTCTGCTAAACTGAACCCAGCGTACCCGAGGGGAATCACCGCGCCAGGCCGCGCCCGGAGTACGTTCCACACACCATGTCGGGGAGTGGCTCAGCCTGGTAGAGCACCTGGTTCGGGACCAGGGGGTCGGAGGTTCAAATCCTCTCTCCCCGACCATTATTTTGAATAACTTACGGGGCATCCATCCAGGTCCGCTGGTATTGGCCCAGGTACTCTAGTCAAATCCATCGGTTTCCTATCTGCAAAGCAACCGGGCGATTAGTTCATAAACTCATCCTCACTGTTGCTCCCCGGCTCGCGCAGCTTACCTTTCTGAGAGTGAGAGAATCCGTACCGGACCGAGCAGGCCCGATGGTTGTAATGGTGCATCGGCCTTGTACGGCGTAAAGGTGGTGAATGTGATCTTTTGGGTCACACCCGGCTGCTGATCCCCGATCAGCCGATTCACCCACGCATTCGTCACCTTCACCGTCAGCTCGTTCGCCCCCGGCTTCAGCGCGTCCGTCACGTCAACGCGGTAGGGCTCATGCCACACGATCCCTAGCGGCTTGCCATTCACCACAACCTCGGCCAGGTTTCTCACCGAGCCCAAGTCGAGCCACAGGTGAGCGCCCTGCGCAAACCAAGGCGCTGGCGCATCGATCGTTTTCGTATACGTCCCCGTGCCGGAGAAGTACTTGACGCCGGAGTCGGAGTTGTCGCTCCAGGAGGCAAGTTTGTCCAGCGTGATCGAGGTAGGAGCTCCGCGGTTCGGCTGGAAGCTGAGCATCCATGCGCCATCCACAGTCGCGAGATCGGTTTCAGCGAGTGCGGGCAGCGCCCGTGCAGGCGCCGCGGCCGTCTTGCGGAAGACCACAAAGACCGATCCCCAAGGTTCGAGCTTAAGCGGAACCGTGGTATGCTCGCCAGTGATTTGGTAGGATGCTGGCTCGATGCTGCCCGTCTCCGCGCGCCATAATTCTGGTTCCTTGCCTGTCACGCGGAAGCTCGCATTCACCTGAGCAGCGCGGTCGCTGCGGTTGTCCACAAAGTAGAGGTCGCCGTCGCCCAATTTGCGATGTACGAACTCCAGACGCGTGTCGCTCTCCGGCTTCGAGTAATCGAAGTCCTTCGTCAGGTGCGTCGCTTGCAGAGCTTCGCTTACCGTCTGGCCCGCATATACCGTCCCCTTACCTATGTGGTGCACGCCTGTGCCGTCACCAAACAATTTGTTGCCCAGTCGCTTGAACTCCGCTTGATCGTCGGCCAGGCTGGGATCATCCGTCGGCTTAGAACCGGCCACTACAGCCCCGTCCTGTACCAGCTTAGCGATCGCCTTCAGCACAGGGAGCGACATGTCCTGGCTGAAAGGGTAAAGCCCGAGAATGCTGTAGCTCATCCCGCTGGGTGTATGAATCCGTCCGTTCATCACACTCAGCTCGTTGATCAATGCATCCGCATTGATGTAGTCGAAGCCGTAACCCGCGGGCAGGTCGGGCGCTTTGTCGCCAAAGAGCCCCGTCAGGTTGGAATCTTCGCCGTAGTAGTAAACAATGTCGGCGCTAAAGCGTCCCTGCTGCAGCAAATAGCTGCAGCGCGCCAGATAATCGATCCACGCCACTGATGGCTCAGCCCACGTTTCGTTGCGGTTGAAAAACTGTCCGATCCCCCCCAGACTTATGCCCGGAAACTTGTCAATAAACGGCTGGTGGGCGGACTCGTGAATCGCAATGCGGTTGATACCGTTCAAGAACTCCTGGTCGGCTACCGGCTTGAGCACCGCCGGATACCACGACCATGGAGGAAATCCGCCTGACATTGACTCCGCCGCGGCGATGTTCTGTCCATAAATGTGCGCGACTGAGGCTGACTCCCGATCGTCCGCGTTATAGTCGTACTCCACTTGGAAGTCGCCGAGTTTCTGAGCCCAGAACGCCCCCATCGGAACCTCGCTGTATTTCTTCACTTGCATGCCGTCACCCACAAACGCCCGGTGATCTTCATGTGATTCGCTGTAGTGCCCCATGTGCCACTCGTGCAAAACGTCTTCCAACTCGCTGTAGAATTCGGTCGCGATCAACGATGCGATGGTTTCGCGGAAGTCCCACAGAAAGCGGTCGCTGGCCGCGGGGCTTTCCACCACCCGTCCGGCCAAAACCGGCATCCACGGAACCGGATCATAGCCGCGCAGCCGTTTGAAGTCTTCGATCATATTGGCAGTCCAATTCTGATTAGCCGCCTCCCAGCTGTCGTTGATTTGGTAGGTGAGTCCGCGCGCGCCGATCAAATCAGGGCCCAAGGCGCTCTTGAAGAGATTCAGGTAGTATTCCTCATAGTTCTTCACGGCCACATGATCCAGCTTGTCGACTTCCAGCCCGGTCGCATCGTCGGGTGCGGGCGAATTTCTGGCGCCGGTCAGCGAAGAGCCAAAGCGCAGCACTACCCACTCTCCTCCCGAGGGTGGTGTCCAATCCAGAGTTCCATCCGGCTGCATCTTCCCGGTCAGGACGATGACGCCGCTTTTGGGAACCGCGCTACCTGGGATACCCGCGGGCGTGGCGATGCTGTAGGGATCGATCACCGTCGAGAATCCATCTTTCAACTCGAAAAGATTCACTCGCGCGCCCGGGTGAAGAATCAACTCGGTGATTTTGTAATCCGTGTCTGGCTTGGGCGGAGCAAAATCGCCGAATCCTCCCGGCTGGCCCGCACCAAGCTGCTGCGCTGGCGTCTCCCAGGCGACACGGTAGAATCGCGCAGTTACCGGCGTAAAAGCCAAGGTGAACTCGCTCACGTTCCCGCTGGGAGCAAAGCCCAACCGGGGCGGAACGATGTCTTTCACTGCTCGAAAATGGGTGCCATCATCACTGGCTTCAAAGACTGGATTGGCGGGTAGTCCGCGGAAGTATGCACTCCTCCCGGCAGGTGGCACCATCGAGATGGTAGCCGCCTGAATCGTTTGTGGCTGCTGGAACTCGTATTGAATCCAAGACTGTTGGCCCACTGGGGCAATGGGTAGCAGAACTGGCTTGACCAGGTCGCCGTCTGTGAGCATGGAGAAATCAATTTGACCTGCGCTCGCTGTGATCGTGGGATGCAGAGAGTTCATGGTCACGTCGTCGGCCGGCGCCTTGTAGGCAACCACCTCGCTGTCGGCATAATATTCGGGAAATGGCGTGGATGCACGCAGCATGGCCGCGGAAGTGGGGATATTCTGAAACGGGCCGGTCGTTGTGGGAGGATGCGGCAGCTTGCCATGAAAAGGTTGTCCGCCCTCGATGCGTAACTCACTCCAGACGAGCTTTTTCATCGCATCCTTCGGCTCAACCCAGGTTCCGCCGGACTCGCTCCAACCCGCCGACCCTGCAACGGCCATTTCCAGGCCGTACTTGCCGCCCAGCGTGACCGCAGCCTTCATCGCATCTTTCCACTCAGGAGACATATAGGCGACGGGCGGCTTGACGACGTCGGGAGTCCTTAGCGAGCCCTCGAATGCCTGGAATCCGCCCAGTCCCACACGGTGCATCCATTCCACATCCAGCTGGGCGCCTTCCTTGCTCACATTGCCGCCCATCCAGTGCCACCACACGAGCGGCCGCGCATTTTGGGGCGGATTCATGAAACCTCGGTCGAGCGAATCTTGTGCCCCGGCGCATACCCACGCCATTGCCGCAAGCGCCGCTATAATCCATTTGCTTCCTCTGTGTTTCATGATTCCCTCGTAGTTAGCACCATCAGCGCTTCTTTTTTGCCGTTTGGCAGGATTCAGTTTCATCCTTCCAAGACTGGACCGACCCCACAAAGCCAGACGCAGGTGTAGTCGAAATTGTAGCGGTCAAAGCACCCCAGATCCGCCCAGAACCAAAGCTTTCAGTAGCATTGCCGCAACGCGTTCAATCGAAAGCAGTTAAATTTACACCATTTCAATAGACTTCAATAGGTGGCGAAATCTGGTTCGGGACCAGGGGGCCGGAGGTTCAAATCCTCTCTCCCCGACCATCTTTTTTCCTGAAAAATCAATTCTTTGAGCGGCGCCTGCCACGTCGCGATCTTACCCAGATTCAGCCAACTTCCTGCGGAACGTCGCCCTTTCCGCGGTTTCGCTTCAAAATAGTTCGCCTACCGGCGGGAAGGTAAGCACCAGGCCCAAAACGAGGAGCACCAGCGCGGCGGTGGCCACACGGCCGAGTGCCACATCGCGCTTCTTCCACCGCGCATCCAGGATTACCCACACCATCAGCCATAGTACGATTGCCGAGGTTGTTACACCCGACAATGGGCCGGTCGGCTTGTAGAACACCATCAAGGTCTTGAGCGTTGCTACCCGGTCGGCGGCAATGGCGAGCGCTGCGAGCGCAAAGGCTCCGATGCCGGCGGCCAGCAGCGCCGCCGCGCCTGCGCCATTGGGCAGATCTGAGGCAGCGGACGGTAGAACAGACGGTTCAACTTTAGTGGTTTGCAACTTGCTCATCGCTCTCCTCCCTGCATTAGCTGAATCGTCGCGCCGCCGCTGACGGGAGCGTTTTTGTTAAGCATGGCGCCGAAAAATCCGGCGATACCGGCGGCCATAAACGAGACCAGCACGAATCCCAGAACCGCGTTGCGGAGCATTGGATACTTCCGAATCCCCCGCCCGTAGCGCATGAAAACGGCAGCCGCCATGGTGATCGAAATCGGCGCCAGCCAGGCCACGTGCTCCTTCCATTCCATGCCGATGGAGTGCCAGCCGATGGTCGTCGGGCTCGACATCAGCAGCCGCTGCGGAAACCCAGTGAGGCTTTCGCTGCCTGCGGGCGGAGCGGCGCGGTACCAGGGATAAATGACGTAGGCGCCCGTGAATACCGCCAGCCACGCCAGCAGAGCCATGCCGATCAGATAAATGCGAAAGAAAGTCTCATCGCGCGAACTCGCCGGCGCGCCTGCATGCGGAGCGTAGCGGCGCCATAATTCAACGATGGCCCCGGAACAGGCCAGCAGATAGAGCGCGCCGAAGCCCATTCCATGAATCATCGTCCAAAGACCGCGTGCCGTAATCGCCATGGATCGCGTCCTCCATTCCCGCGACGTGCAGCCGGTTAATCGAACCCCTCGCCGTTCATCGGCTTCGGCAACCACGCGCTGCCTGCGCCTGGCTTGTCTTGGTTCTTTCCCCAGGTCCAGTACATGCCCACGTAAGCGTAATTCTCAGTCTGCCCGGCCACAGAATGGCCGTAGCAGAAGAGAAATTGCTCGTTGGGATTGTGCTTGAAGTGGTAATAGCCCCCCATGTCAATGAGGGTTGACGCCTGGGTTTGGGGCGCGGCAAAACCTTCCTTGCCGTGGGCAAAGACCTCGCCCCCAAACTCCAGCCGCTCGCCGAATGTATATTTCAACAGGAATCCGCCGTAAGGAAAGTCTCGATAGCCGGTCTGCGGAACCACCGTTTCTCCAGCTCCGCCATCGAGCAGCCAATGGCCAACATCCTTTTGCAACCACAGCGGAAGGCGGTACCAAACCTTGCCCACTCCAAGGCCCTTGTCGTAGTCGCCGGTGGGCATTTCGAACATAGTAAAAGTGCCAATTTGCGGAATATACTTCCCCTCTTTGATATAGGCGATCTTGGCTCCGAGTTCCATGTCCGTGAGGCCAAAATACGTGGGGCCGGTTCCAGCGGGGAGGTACACCGGGTTGTTGGAGGGAGCGGCTACACCCCAGGGCAGGATGACATGGAGTTGCACCCTGGGAACCGCGCCCCAGTTGAATTCGAAGGCCGGCCCCATCGAGTCCATCTCCGCTGGAGTGCCGTCGGCTGCGCCGAAGATATAGAACTCGTAGTGCTTATAGTCGACCGGCACAGGGTCGTCGGTTTGATACGGCGGCCCCTGTGCCCACAGCCGCGGGACAGCAAGCACAGCGAGAAGCAGTAACGCGAGAGGCGTGTGCCGGGGAAGTTTCATCGAGCAGGCTCACCAAGGAGGATCCCGTGTAGGGAAGGACGATCGTAGCAACGGGCAATTCACTGGTCAAGAGCGACCGGAGCACGCGATATTAAATTGCGCTTAATTTCCTTCCGCAGCCTGACACTACGTGCCTCAAACCACCAGAACTTTGGCGTTGAAGGCCGCAAAGGATTCCAGCACCTCGGGCGAGATGCCATCGTCGGTGATGATGAGGTCGATCTCCTTGGCCGGGCAGATGAGGGCCGGACTGCACTGCCCGGTCTTACTGGAATCGGCCACAACCACCACCTGCCGTGCCTGCTGCACCATGGCTCGCACCACCGCAGCCTCTTCGGGCTCAATGATGGAGGCGCCATGCGCCGCATCGAGGCCGCACACGCCGATAAAGACGCGCTGCAGTGAAAATGCCCGAAGCGACTCCATGGCCGTGGGCCCCACCAGGGAGAAGGCTCCCGGCCAAGGCAGCGAGCCTCCGGTCAGGATCGTGTTCACGCCCGTATTCGACCCCAGTTCCATGCAAATGTTCACGGCGTTGGTCACCACATTGAGATGCTTGCGATGCTTGAGCAGGCGCGCTACCTGGGTGGTTGTGGTGCCTGCGCTGAAGCCGATGGTCTCGCCCTCGCCGATCATCTCAGCGGCGGCCATGGCGATGCGGCGCTTTTCCTTCGCGAAGCGGTCCTCGCGCGTGGCAAAGGAAGCGTCGAAACGGAAGGGCTCGTAGACGGCATGGTCGGCCAGCATCGCTCCGCCATGGGTGCGATGGACCAGCCCCCGCGCCTCGAGACGCGCCAGGTCGCGGCGCACGCTGGCCGGCGACGTGTCCATGACCGTGGTCAGCTCATCGACTGATGTTTTGCCGTGGCTTAACAGCAGCCGCAGAATCTTGTTTGCGCGTTCGTCGGTCTTCGAAGACATGGCGGCCTGTCGAGCCTTTTCCGTGGTGCGGGTGCAAAGTTACTTCCATCATTCTACGGAATGAGCCGCGCTCGCCTGCGCAGTCACGGAATCAACTGCCTGGCGCAGCGCGCGCACATCGGCCTCGCGCAGCTCATAACGCACGAACTCCGCGTTCTTCCGCGCTCCCATGCTCACGCCGTGGTTGCGATGCTCCAGCGAGCCTGTCCGCCGCCTGCGCAGCGAGGCATGGATCTCCGTTACGCCGGTGGCTTGGATCAGTTCTGCCGCGTTGTGAGCGTTGATGCCGCTGGCGGCCACGATTCCGATCCTGGGGTTTGTACTTTCCACCAGCCGGGCAATCTGCGCTGCGCCCAGATGCGCCGTCTGCTTACCACCAGAAGTCAAGATACGGTGCGCCCCGGCGGCGATAACGTCGCGACAGGCCTGGGCCAGGTCGGGAGTTAGATCGAAGGCGCGGTGAAAGGTCACGTCCATGGGCGCGGCCAACTCGACTAAGCGGCCCGCGGCGGCAACGTCGACCCGGCTGTCGCTGCCCAATACGCCCAGCACCACACCATTGGCGCCCAGACGGCGGGCCTCGTCGATGTCTGCCTCCATGGTTTCGATCTCCTGCGCGGAGTAGAGAGAATCTCCCCCGCGCGGCCGGATCATCACGAAGATATCGATGGAAACCGCGGAACGAACGGAGCGCAGAAGGCCGGCGCTGGGAGTAATGCCGCCATCCAGCAGATCGCTGCAGAGCTCAATTCGATCCGCTCCTCCCTTGGCTGCGATCCGCGCCGCTTCCAGCGAATCCACACAAATCTCTAGCACCATGGTCTTTCTGTCCAATCCCTCAAGGGCGAAAGTCCCGCGCTTCTTGCGGGCCTTGCGGCACGGCCGCCCCAGAGGGTTGCGCCGTGCCTATGCAATGCCCGGTTGACCCAACCGGTTCTTCAGAGACCAGCCCTAGAAGATGTAGTGCATCGAGAATTGCAGATGCCGCTCCGTGGAACGAGGCCCAGCCAGGGAAACATTGCCGAAGTGTGTGTCACCTATGCCGGTGTCCGGGTTCCCATAGCTCACAATGTTAAATGCATTGAAAGCATCGAAGCGGAACCCGATGGTCTGCTCATGGTACGTTGTGAAATCCTTGAAGGCCGACAGATCGTCATTGAAATATCCCGGGCCCCGCACTGCGCCATTGCCCGCAGTGCCAAAGGAATTGACTGCCGGGATGCCGAACGCGCAGATGCCGTTATCCACGCCCGCCGCGGTGCAGGGTGTTGCCGAGGGGTCGGTGCCGAACCAGTTTGCGGTGGTGCGGCCCTTGATGTGCATCCGCCGGTACTGGTTGGCGCGGTTGGTGCCGTAGCTATTGGCATTGGGCGATCCGCCGGTGATCGACTCCGGGAATCCTGAATACGAGACCAGAGCAGTAGAGATCTTCCAGCCGCCCAGCGCCTCATTCAACACCGGATTCGCATTCGACAAAAACTCCCGCCCATGCCCCACCGGCACAGCGTACACGCCAGTTGCGGAGACGTTGTGACGCACGTCGTAGCCCGCCGGACCGTAGTCGGCCGCGCTGTTGAAGTAGTTCTCGAATGCGCCGTTGTACCCGCTTACGTTGAGGCCATAGTTGCCGAAGCTGTTGGTCATGGCCCGCCCGTAGGTGTAGTTGAGGGTGAATTCCAGCCCGTGTTGCAGCCGCTGCCGCAGCACCGCCTGCAGGGCGTTGTAATTCATCATGGCGCGCGATTCCGTGATGAGCAACGAGTTTGAACCGATGCCCAGCGGAGAATTCTGGCCCAGGTACTGGTTGTTGAAGAAGGGCGCCGAGGTGGGATCGCCGTTGACAAGATACTGGTTCACGTTGCCGTAGTCCTCAACGTGCTGCCCTTGCTCACCCACGTACCCCACCTGCAGCGAGGCAGTGTTGGTGAGCGCGTACTCGGTGGTCAGGTTCCACTCCTGCACGTAAGCCGGTTGAATGTTTTGCGGATACACATTGAACGTTCCGCCATACTGGGTGGTGCCGCCCGTGAATCCCTGCTCAGCGGTGCGCGGCACGGTTACCGCGCCGGGAGCCGGCGAGGGCACGGAAACGTTCACCGCCTGGATGAACGGAGTGATCGAAGTCAGCCGCTGATTGAAGGAGTTGCCCTCAAAGAAGCTGGTGGCCCCGTAACCGCCGCGCAACACCAGCCGCGGTGTAAGTTGGTAAGCAAAGCCCAGGTGCGGCATCCATTGCCGGAAGTTGGCCTGATAGCAGGCGCGGTTGCTGCAAAGGCCCGAGCCCGCGGGCGCGCCCACGGGAATGCTTCCCGCATACTCTACCTGGCCGGTGGCCAAATTCACGTTGCCGGTCTTGTTGTTCTGCTCGATCCAAGGCTGGTCGTATTCGTAACGCAAGCCAGCGATCAGCGTCAGGTTGGGGAGGACTTTGAAATTGTCCTGCGCAAATCCGGCTACACGCCACTGGCGCTGGCCGACGTTGATGCTGCCCAGCGTGACACCGGCCGATTGCACGCGATCCAGTACAAAATCCGCCGGTCCCCACCCGCCTGCATTCGTCGTATTCGCGGGATCGGCTGTGAAGTTGCCGCTGTAGCTCAGTGAACCCAGATAGCCATCGTTGTTGCCGGTAGGATAGTTGTTCTGGTAGCGCATGGCCGTCATGCCCATGCTCAGGAAGTGCCGGCCGCGCTGCCAGGTCAGGTCGTCCTGGTAATCGTAGGTGTTGTCGATAAGGCTGTTGCCGTTGTACGCCGTGGTTCCCACGCCGCTCATGTCACCGCCGATGCCCTGGTTGGTGAAGCCGTTGTACATCTGGTCTGCAAAGCTGATTCCCACCTTCGAGTTGCCCTGGGTTCCGAAGTAACCTGACGGGTCCTGCGGTAAACCCTCGGACCATTTGGTGCGCGTAAAGCCGACGCGCGCCGAATTCACCAGGGACGGCGAGAAGGTGTGCACCCAGTTGGTGCCCATCAGCCAGGTGGGAAACAGGTCGATGCCAGGGAAGAAAACCGGCAGCACCGCGGTGGAACCATCGTAGGCGGTGGACATTGAATAGAATCCCGTCACCTTATCGCTGGCGCGCATATCGTATTCAATGCTGATGTCGCCCTGGTTGTTCGCCTTGTAGCTGCGCTGGGGGGCTTCGTAGTTGTTCTGGGCGATGCCATCGGTGGGGGTCAGGCATTTGCCGCCTGCGGGCAGCGCAGGGTTGGCCGCGCCGCAATCCGGATAGTACTCGGGGTGCGCAAACAGAAACTTGGCCACCGGGTTGACGATCGGAATCCCCGTGTCGCCGGAATAGGGCGCGAAGTTGTTCTGCGTATCGTAGAGCTGGATGGGATTGGACCCGGCCAGCAGCGCTGAAAAGTTGCCGTTGCGCATGGCGTCGGGAATCACGCTGGCAAAGCTGGATCCGCCCTTATGCCAGCGCGATGCCAGGTAATCCACGAAAAAGAAGAGCTTGTCACGCTTGATGGGCCCGCCCAGCGTTCCGCCGAATTGAGCCTGGGAGAACGGATTGATCGGCGAGCCCGATTGGTCGTTTGTATAGGAGTTGGCATTCAAACGGTAGTCCTGCACGTAGCCATAGGCCGATCCGTGAAACTGATCGCTTCCGGTCTTGAGCATCAGCACCACGCCTGCGCCATTCACGTTGCCGAACTCGGTGGGCGAATCGGCGGTAAGCACATTCACCTCCGCCAGCGCTTCCGGAGCCGGACTGTACGAGATCAGGTTGTTGTAGTCCTCGTTCATGTCGATGCCGTTGAGCGTGTAATTATTGGCCTGGGCGCGGTTGCCGTTCACGTTGGGCGTATCCACGAAGTAGGTGCTGCGCTCGATACTGGTCATGCCGCCGGTGCCGGCCGTGTTCACCGATCCCGGCATATACAACGTAAGGGCTGAGAAATCCAGCCCGTTCAGGGGCAGATTCGCAATCGTGTTCGCGGTGAACGTACTGCTCTGGGAGATGGTTTCGGTATTCAGGATGGGCGCTGCCGCCGAGACGCTCACCGAGGTGGATGCACTGCCCATGCGCAACGCCACGTTGAATGTGGCCGACTGCAACACTTCCAGGGTGAAGGGGGGCAGCGTTGCCGTGCTGAATCCGCCGGCCTCGACCGTCACCTGATAGTGCCCGGCGGTCAGGAACCCGATGTGATAAACGCCAGCGCTGTCGGTTACGGTGCGTGTATTCACGCCCGTGTCCAGATTGTGCGCCGTGACCGCCGCGCCGGGAACCACCGCGCCGGAGGGGTCCGTGACTTCTCCGCTGATGGCGCCGTTTACATTCTGTGCGCGAATTGCGACCGCGCTGAAGAGCAGGGCCAACACCGTGAGAACAAGGCTCTTGAAGAGGTGAGATCGCATGACAGGCCTTCCTTTGAATCGAAATCGCGGGCACAAAACTTGTTGAGAACGCGAAACGTTGGCCCGCATGTGTGGAATCACAATATCGCAAAACTGATCATCATGTCCATAAAAATGATCAAAGCAATCATTTTTGTGCAAAATGCGGGCAGAAATATGCGCAAGACAAGCACGCTATGGGATGGATGAGCAGGTGACACCATGCAGGCGTGGATTCCATCGCGGCGCGCGATCTGGGGGGCGTGCATGACTTTTTAGTATGCGGAACTCTCAATCGAGAACAAAGGGCGGGTCGGCGGGGGTTTGGAGATGAGGTCGCGGGCGTTGCGGAAGGGCGGGACAAGGTGGCATTTTCGTTACGAAAAGGCCACCTTCCGCAGCGTTGGCAACGGCTACCGGTACTGTGAAACCGCCTTAATGGGCTTGGACCGCATGAGTCGAAATCAGCACCTGGCGACGGAATTCGAGAGGATTGGCGATGCTCTTGAATGGTTCTTTGGTGCCGCCGGTGCCGATCACGGTGATGGTTCCGTAGCCCAGAATTCTACCCATCGGGCCTTGGTCTACATGAATTCCTTCGATCTTTTGAAGAACAAGCTCCAGCGACTGCCTGCGCAAAATTCCCACCTTGACGAGAACCCTCCTGTCGGTCACAGCAAACGAGAATGTTTCCGATTTCAGGCGATCACGCAGGAACAGCACGCCACCCCCAGTGGCTGTGGCCAGGGCCATGGGGAAAAAACTGCCATGGACTGCGATGGTGAGCAGCAGAAGAAAGGCAGCGAATGCAAACAGGATGAAGGACGAGGCATAAATGATCCAATGCAGCTTGGCGCAATAGATAACTGCCTCTTCAGGCATAAGATTCTCGTCGATGAATTCCAAAGTGGTCCCTCCGGCAGAGATGGTTTCTTCCCTCATCGGCATCTCTCCCTGCGCCGTTCGCTCCGGCGAGGTTAAAGCGGAGGATGCGACGGTACGAAAGTAATCTCGAACCGGTCTCAATCAGTGAAGAATTACTGAAAGGCTGGCGCGTGCGCCAACAGGATTGAACCGCGATTGCCATGCTGGTGCGCGGGGGGATGGAATTCCTGCTCTTCCGGCCGTCTAGAGCATTCGCGCGTGACTCTGCGGCTTGTCTCGCAGCAGGCCTTCGCCTTTGGTCAGCCAAGCCACGCCGAAGGCCACCAGCGCCAGCGATTCGCTGCAAAGCAGGGGGTGCGCCGGTCGCAGCCGATCGCTCACGCCCTTCAGCGCCAGGCTCACCATCACGCCATTGCAGACCACAATCAGCACCCCGCAGGCTGCGTAGATCCGGTTGCGATGCCGCTTGCGCCGCGTGACCCTGGCCTGCGGAGTTGATTTGGGAAACAGAAACAGGCAGAAGTACGCGATGGCCAGAAACATGAGTCCGGCAAAGGCGGTATGCACATAGCCGATGTCAACCTGCAGCCTGGAGTACACCTCGCTGTGGGGGCTCTCGGAGGGGAAGAACGCAACTCCCAGCACGAACAGGCCGGCCAGGTATCCGGCCATCTCGTCCAGACGGTCGTAGCCGCGCGAGCACATGAGAAAAGCCGCAATCACGCACAGGCTGCCCACGTACCACGCGCTCATGGGCGTGTAGTAGTAGTCGCTGATTGAGCGTTCAAGGAGCGGCCTGGGCAGTGCATGGCGCGGACCCAGCAGCGTGAGCGCCACGTTTCCGCATGTCAGCGCAAAGGGAAGCGCCAGCGCAATCCATCCGACTACCCTGCGCAGCGCGTGGTAGGAGAGGATAGCGGGATTCCTGACGGTTGTGAGGACAGGCATGGTGCCTCCCGCACACAAATTTTCTCGGCAACCGGCCAGCATAGCGCATTTGGCGCAGGGCTGAGAATGCGTGAGATCGAATGGCCGGCAGCAGGCCAATCCGATCCGGGCCACCCGCGGGCGCGCCGCTTCATCCTATCTGACGCAAGCCTTGGTGTTCCGCGGACCCGAAAGGCACGCCGGAAGCCGCATTCGGGAAGGAGCAAGTTCAAATACTCGAGAGGTGTAAAGATGGCATTACCTGAGAGACGCGTCTCCAACCGTCCCCCAACCCATGTGAACGATCTTGGCGATCAGCGGGAGGTGGAAGAGGTGTCGCGCAGCGGCTGGCGCTGGTGGTGGGTTTGGCCGCTGGTTGTCGCGCTGGCGGTGTGGTGGGCCGGCTGGGGTTGGGCTGGAACCGGTGGCTGGTGGTGGGGCCGCGCCGCGCACAGCGCGGTCATTCCCGCCCAGCCGGGAGCAAAGACGGCCAAGACACTGGCCAACGCCGGCGCCCAGCCGACCGCGGGCAACACGATTGGCGGAGGCCCGCAGCCGATGGCCGGCGATGGCCTGCAGATTATCACTGCCGAGGACAAGCAGCCCTTGATCGGGCAGAAATTGGCTGCCAACGACCTGCCGGTGCGCCAAATGGTTACCGGCCACGTTCTGTGGATCGGCGAAAAACATCCGATCCTGGCGGTGGTAAGGGGAAATGCCCCCACCACCGGGATTACCCGCGGCGAGCTGGTTGATGCCATCGGAACCGTGAAGAAAGCCCCTCCGGCGTCGCGCGCAACCCGCGTCTGGAAACTGGATAGCACCGATGCTTCGCGCCTGGAAAAGCAAGGCGTCTATCTCGACGTGAGCGAGCTCTCGCTGCCGCCACAATAAGCCTGCCATCATCAGCCCTGGTATCCCCACGGACAGAACTTCGTCCGTGGGGGGAGAGCCAGCATTCCACGAGGGACGGACACTCTGATCCTCGGCAGCGGCTCCATCAAAAGACTTTCCATTCAAAAGAACGTCTCAATCAGATCGACCACGTCGTACCTTGCATTCACCATGGCCAGAACCCGCCATTTATCGAATGTCAGGCAGGGATGGGCAATATCGAAGCCAATCATGTCGCCGGGGCGCAGGTTGTCCCGTGGGGCAATTTGCAGGTAGGCGTGCTGGTCCATCAATTTCGTCACCGTCCAGTGCGCGGGGACGGGGGTGGGCACAGTCTGTCCAGGCCTGAAGTGGAGCGCTGGAACGGGCAGGCCGGAATCGAACGCAGCGTCGCGCCGGCCCATGCCGATAATGGCCTTATCCGGCTCCGGAATGGACTGCACATAAGCCCAGATTTGGAGCGCCGGCAGCAGGCCCTCGCTTAATTGCCGGGCCACGGGATTGCTTGCAAGGATTCTGGCCTGCGCCACGCGATAGGCGCCCACATCGTGGGTGAGATAGCAGCCCGGGCGCAAAACCACTTCAACAGGATCCTGAAAATTGCCGGCGCAAAAAATCTCGGCAACCACGTCGTACCACGCCGAGCCCGCCCCGGAGAGCAAAATCGGCGAGCGCCGGAAGAGCTTCCTCGCAGCCACCTGGTTGGTCACTTCGACGGCGCGCTGCAGAAACGCGAGAACGGATTCCTCGTCCCCAAGAATGCCTTCGTAGACCTCGATCCCGCTCAGGACCAGCGCCTGCGGCCAGCGCGCCAGCGCCTCGAGCACGGCTTCCAGCTGGCTGCCGTCGCGGACTCCCGCGCGGCCGCCCGCCACTCCCAGTTCGATGAGAATGTTGACCCGCTGCCCGGCCTGCGCAAAGTAGCCTCCCAGTTGGTCGACCTGCACGGCCGAGTCAACCAGGCAATAGAACTCAAACTCCGGATCGCGCAAGAGGCGCGCAACAATAGCCATGTTTTCCCGGCCAATGAGTTGATTGGCCATGAGCACGCGGCGCACGCCATGTTCGTAGGCAACCTGCGTCTGGTGGGCCGTGGCCAGCGTGATGCCCCAGGCGCCGGCTTCAAGCTGCATGGCAAACAGGCGCGGAGCCATGGAGGTTTTGCCGTGCGGCGCGTGCTTGGCCCCATAGGCTGCGGTGAACTGCCGCATCCACTCCAGGTTGTGCCGCAGCTTGTCCTCGTAGAGCACGGCGGCGGGAAGGCTCAGATCTTCGCGCAGCAGATTCCATCCGCGTTGCACAATTTCTCCATGTCCGATAGGCTGCTCAAGGTGTGCAATTCCCTTGTTCAGCGGATCGATCCTGTCTTCAAGGTGCTTCGCGACAAGCGATTGGTTCTTCAACACAGAGAACTTCCCTTCCGCCGCGGATGAAAATTCTTTGCCTTCCGCCGCGACATGTCTAGCCTATAGCTTTCAGGAGCCAACATGCTCAGTTGCGATACCCTCATCCGCCGTGCCCGCGTCTACGATGGCAGCGGCGCCGAAGCTGAAGTTCTTGACGTTGCGCTCACCGGCGATCGCATTGCCGCGATTGCTCCCGCGCTCGACCTGCGCGCCCGCAACGTGATCGAAGCCGAAGGCCTGGCGCTCGCGCCCGGGTTCATCGATACCCACACCCACGACGATCTGATTGTCCTCCAGGCGCCGCAGATGACGCCCAAAGTTTCGCAGGGGGTCACCACCGTGATCGTGGGCAACTGCGGCATCAGCGCTTCTCCGGTTACGCTGCGCGGCGAGCCGCCCGATCCCATGAATTTGCTCGGTACTGCGGAGGCATTCCGTTACCCCAGCTTTTCTGCGTATGCTGAGGCAGTCCGCGCCGCGGCTCCGGCCGTGAATGTGGCCGCGCTGGTGGGCCACACCGCGCTGCGCAACAATCATCTGGACCGGCTCGACCGCACCGCGGCTCCTGCCGAAGATTGAAGCCATGAAGGCACAATTGCGTGAGGCGCTGGATGCCGGCGCGCTGGGCCTGAGCACCGGCCTTGCCTATCTCTCGGCGAACGCGGCCAGCACGGAAGAGGTGCTTGAGCTTGCCGAGCCGCTCAAGGCTGCCGAAGCGGTGTATGCAACCCACATGCGCAGCGAGACTGAGGCCATTCTGGACGCCATGCAGGAGGCTTTCGCCATCGGCCAGGGAGGGCGCATTCCGGTGATTATCTCCCACCTGAAGTGCGCCGGCATGGACAACTGGGGGCGCAGCGGCGAAGTGTTGCAGGCGCTGCATGAAGCCTGCGCCCAGCAGGCCATCGGATGCGACTGTTATCCCTACGCCGCCGGCTCCAGCACCCTTGACCTGCGCCAGGTGGATGAGCGCGTGAAGATCATGATTACCTGGAGCACGCCGCATCCTGAAATGGGCGGGCAAACGCTGGCCCAGGTTTCCGCGGCATGGAATGTGCCACAGCTTGAGGCTGCCCGCCGCCTCATGCCGGCAGGCGCCATCTATCACAGCATCAGCGAGGACGACATGCGCCGCATCCTGCGCGATCCGGCCACCATGATCGGCTCCGACGGCCTGCCCTGCGACCCGTTGCCGCATCCGCGCCTGTGGGGAACTTTCCCTCGCGTGCTCGGCCATTATTGCCGCGAGCAACAACTGTTTTCGCTCGCCGAGGCCGTTCACAAGATGACCGGCCTGTCTGCCCAACGGTTTGGCCTCAAGGATCGCGGCGCGATTCGCGAAGGTTCTTCTGCCGATCTCACCCTTTTCGATCCGGAGCGCATCCTCGACACGGCTACCTTCGCCGACCCCCAGCAGCCGGCCCAGGGAATTGCCGGCGTGTGGGTCAACGGCGCCTTGGCCTATACCGCGCAAGGAAGCACCGGGCAGCGCGCGGGGCGATTCCTGCCGCGTGGAAAGACCACGTGGACGCGGTGACAGGCTGTGCCCTTCTACGGGGAGCCCACGCTCTTCGCATGAAAGCCAAGGCGAGCCGCTGAGTGGAGTTAATGCGCGGGCTGGACCTGCGCGGCGGCCTGGGACGTAATCCAGGCGTCAACGTGGTCTTCCAGCATGTCCAGCGGCATGGAGCCGGAGTCGAGCACGGCGTCGTGAAAAGCCTTCAGGTCGAACTTCGGGCCCAGAGTCCTTTTCCGCTCGGGCGCGCAACTCGAGAATTTTCAACTGGCCGATCTTGTAGGCCAGCGCCTGCCCGGGCCACGCAATATAGCGGTCGACCTCCGATTGAATACTGGTTTCGTCGATCGATGAGTGCTGGTGGAAGTAATCGACCATCTGCTGGCGGGTCCAGTGCTGCGGAGTGCACGCCGGTATCGACCACCAGGCGGATGGCGCGCCACTCATCGCCTTCAAGACGGCCGTAATCCTGGTAGGGGTCGGTGTAGAAGCCCACATCCTTGCCCAGGTGCTCGGCGTAGAGGGCCCAGCCCTCGACATACGCCGTGTTGCCTTCGTATTTGCGGAACTCCGGAACGCCGGTGAGCTCCTGGGCGATGGAAATCTGCAGATGATGGCCGGGAATGCCTTCGTGATAGGCGATGTCCTCCACCTCGTAGAGATTGCGCGCGGTGGCGTTGTAGGTGTCGATGCGCAGGCGGCCGGGACGGCTGCCGTCGGGCGCGCCCGGCTTCGTAGTAGGCGGGCGGCGCGGTCTTTTCCATGTACGTCGGGAACCGCGGCGACTTCAAATTTTTCCTTGGGCAGAACGCCGAACAACTGCGGCAGCTTGGCCTCCATGGGCGCAAGGAATCCGCGATACGCGTCGAGCAGCGCCTCGGCTGAGGCCGGATGCAGCTTGGGATTGGTTTTAAGGCTGGCGCGGAAGCTGGCCAGATCTTTGAAGCCGAGCTTCTGTGCGATGGCCAGCTCCTCGGCTTCATCCTTCTTCACTTCGTCGAGGCCGATCTGGTGAATCTGCTCGGGGGTGAGCTTGCTGGCCGTCACGCGGCGGATGAGGAACTGGTAGTAGCGGGCTCCGTCGGGCAGAGCGCAGATGCAGGGATCGGTGCGCCCGGCGGGGACATAGCTCACCTTCATGAAGCGCTCGAAACGCAGATAGGCGGGCAGGTCCTCTTTGCCGATGACTTCGAGCATTTCCGCCTTGATCCGCTCCTGCTCGGCGGGGGAGATGGAGGCGGGAAACTTCTTGAGCGGCGCGGCCAGCGGCGAATCTTCGGGTTTTTGATGGGCCAGCGTGGTGACCTGCGCGAGCGCTTCTTCGAGCAGCGCCTGGGGCGGCACGCGACCGTCCTTCATGCCGATGTCCATGTTTTGGGTGACCTGATCGAAGGCCTGGGGGATGGCGTGCAGACGCGCGATCCAATCGTCGTAATCCTTCTCCGTGGTAAAGCTCAACTCCGCAACCAACTCGGGGTAGGTGGAGTAGATACCGTCCATCTGGGTGACGGGCATCTCCCACTCCTTGAATTCGGCGGCGTCCTGGTCGTCTTCGAATTGGCGGATGAGCAGTTCCTGGCTTAGCTTCTCCTGATCGGTGAAACCCGTCCGGCGCAATGGCTACCAGACGGATGAGCAAGGTCTGTTCCTGCTGCAGCCACTCGTTGACCGCGCTGACGGAGTAGTCGGAGATCTGGTCGTTATAGGCCTTGTCGCCGATGGTGGAGGCGAACTCAGGATTGTGCTTGAGATAGAGGTCCCAGTAATCGTGAAACAGGTCATTGAGGGCAGCGCGGCGGTCGGCGAGTGATGCGGGCGCAGCCGGCTGGGCCGATGCCAGAGGAAGTTTCTGCGCGCCCAAAGCGGGGAAGATGGAGAACGACAGGAAGAGGGAAAAGCCAATGCAAAATGGTGTTTTCAACGCGGTAAAACCTCAGAGGAGCTTCTTGGTTGAGTGTAGTGGGTCCGGCGGGGGGGAGTGAACAGGCCGACTTGTCGCGGATCCTTCAATTTGCGGAGACGAGGTGGGTGGGGGCGGTTGGTTTCCCACCCTTGCGCGATGAAACCGCGCAAAGAATGGGGCACCCGGCCACTGCGCTTGCGACTCTTGACAAAGTGTAAATTTAGATTGAATCTAAACTTGTCAATGGATGCTGAAGCCATCAAACAGTGCCTGGAAAACAGCGGGTTGCGCTGTACGCCGCAGCGCTATGGGGTGATGGCGTTTCTGATGGAGCAGGATGGGCATCCCACCGCTCCTGAGATTTTCGACGCCGTCAATCGACTCGATCCGCGCTCCTCGCGGGCCACCATTTATAACAATCTACGCGACCTGGTGCAGGCGGGGTTGGTGCGGGAGGTAGCCGTGGAGGGCCGCGCTGCGCGCTTTGACGCCAAGGGCGTGCGCCATCACCACTTTATCTGCGATGGCTGCGGCGCCGTTGAAGACCTGGATTGGTATGAAGTGCCCACCCCCGCTTCCGGCTCGCTGGGCAAGCGGATGGTTCGGGAATGCGAATTGATTGTGCGCGGGCTGTGCGCAAAATGCGCGCCGCGACGCACCGCGCGCTGAAAAAGCGCGGGCCATAGAGGTTTGCGGGCCTAAGTAGATTGGGCCCAGGATTTTGGGAGAAGTGTTCGAAGGCAGCTCACTCCCCGAAGAAAAGAACTCAACCCAGCAGCGGGGCGCCTGTCCCCGATAAGAAGGAGCAATGCAATGTCGACAGCCGAAAACAAATGCCCGGTGATGCACAACAAGAACCTGCACACCGTTGCCGGGACGTGGACCAATGCCAACTGGTGGCCCAATCAGCTGAATCTGAGAATCCTCCATCAGCATTCGGATTTATCCAATCCCATGGAAGAAGGTTTCAACTACGCGGAAGAGTTCAAGAGCCTGGACCTGAATGCGGTCATCAAGGACCTGCACGCGCTGATGACGGATTCGCAGAGCTGGTGGCCGGCCGATTATGGGCATTATGGGCCGTTCTTTATTCGCATGGCCTGGCACAGCGCAGGCACCTACCGCATCGGCGACGGGCGTGGCGGAGCCGGCGCAGGCACGCAGCGTTTCGCTCCCTTGAACAGCTGGCCCGACAACGTGAGCCTGGACAAGGCGCGCCGCCTGCTGTGGCCCATCAAACAGAAGTACGGCAAGAAAATTTCGTGGGCCGACCTGATGATTCTTACCGGCAACGTGGCCCTCGAGTCGATGGGGTTTAAGACGTTTGGTTTCGGCGGCGGGCGCGCAGACGTGTGGGAGCCGGGCGACGACATCTACTGGGGGCCGGAGGGCAAGTGGCTGGGCGACGAGCGCTACAAGGGCGATCGCGAGCTCGACAATCCGCTGGGCGCCGTGCAGATGGGATTGATTTACGTGAACCCGGAGGGGCCGAACGGCAAGCCCGATCCGGTGGCCGCGGCGCGCGACATTCGCGAGACCTTCCGCCGCATGGCCATGAACGACGAAGAGACGGTGGCGCTGATTGCAGGCGGGCACACCTTCGGCAAGGCGCATGGCGCTGCGCCGCCCGATAAATTTGTTGGTCCCGAACCGGAGGCCGCGCCGCTTGAGAATCAGGGACTGGGCTGGAAGAGCAGCTATGGCAGCGGCAGCGGCGGAGACGCCATCTCCAGTGGTCTGGAAGGCGCATGGACCTCAAACCCGGTGCAGTGGGACAACGGCTATCTCAGCAACCTGTTCAGCTTTGAATGGGAGGTGACCAAGAGCCCGGCAGGCGCCTATCAATGGGTGCCAAAGGAGGGAGCTGCGGCGAACACGGTTCCCGATGCACACGACGCCGCCAAGCGGCACGCGCCCATCATGTTCACGACGGACCTTGCGCTGCGCATGGACCCGATCTATGAGCCGATTGCGCGGCGCTTCTCCGAGCAGCCGCAGGAGCTGGCCGAGGCGTTTTCCAAAGCGTGGTTCAAGCTGACGCACCGCGACATGGGGCCGATTGCGCGTTACCTGGGGCCGCTGGTACCGAAGGAGCAGCAGATCTGGCAGGACCCGGTTCCCGCAGTGGATCATGAACTGATTGGAGACGCGGAAATTGCCGAGTTGAAGGCCAAGATCCTGGCATCGGGACTGTCGATTGCGCAATTGGCGACGACGGCGTGGGCATCGGCGTCGAGCTTCCGCGGCTCCGACAAGCGCGGAGGCGCTAACGGAGCGCGCATTCGCCTTGAACCACAGAAGAATTGGGAAGTGAATCAGCCGGCGGAACTGGCGAAGGTGCTGGCCAAGCTGGAGGCGATTCAGAAGGAATTCAATGGTGTTCACGCCAACGGCAAGCCCGGCAAGCAGGTTTCCCTTGCCGACCTGATCGTGCTGTCCGGCTGCGCGGCGGTTGAGCAAGCTGCCAAGAAGGCCGGCTACGCTGTAAAGGTTCCCTTCACGCCGGGGCGCACGGATGCTTCGCAACCAATGACGGATGTGGAGTCGTTCTCGGTGATGGAACCAGCCGCGGACGGTTTCCGCAACTATCTTGCGCCGCGGGCACACGCAACCGCTGAGGAGATGCTCGTCGACCGTTCGCAACTGCTCACGCTGACGGCGCCGGAGATGACGATTCTGGTGGGCGGCATGAGGGCTCTCAATACCAACTTCGACCACTCCAAGCACGGCGTGTTCACCCACCGGACGGAGACGCTGACGAATGATTTCTTCGTCAACCTGCTTGATATGGAGACCGAGTGGAAGCCGTCAGCAAAGGAGGAGGGCATTTACGAGGGATACGATCGCGCCACCGGCAAACTCAAGTGGACCGGGACCCGCGTGGATCTGGTCTTTGGTTCCAGTTCGCAGCTCCGCGCACTGGCCGAGGTCTACGCAAGCGACGAGGAGAAGTTTGTGATGGACTTCGCGGCGCTGTGGGGCAGGATGATGAACCTGGACCGGTTCGAGCTGGCGCGCTAGACCGGTTCCAGCGTCACGTGCCCTCTTTCGTTCAGCTCAGTGGTATTTTCTTGAGGAAAATGCCACTGAGCATTCCGGCTTTGCGGTACAGCAACTCTCAAACCGCCATAGCCGCCGCGACCGTGAGGGTTAGGTGGATCCCAGGTCTCAGACGCGAGACCTGGGGCACCCGGGTATGGCAACTCTATCGATCAATCCCTCTTCAGGGTGCGAATGTATGCAACCACGGCATCCAGGTCCTGGGGAGGAAGGCGATGACGGAAACCGGCTTCCTCCACTTCCACTGGCGGCATGACGCTCGTACCGTTAAGGATGATCTGTTTGATCTGGTCGTCGGACTTGCTTTGGATTTCGTGGGAGTTCAGGCGAGGAATAGAAATGTTGAAGAACTTATCGGCTTCCGTATTTCCATCGCCGGATTCGCCGTGGCACCGGGCGCAAGCCTCTCGATAGGCGGTTTTGCCGGATGGATGCGCCATCTGACTCAAGTTGTCGAATTGCAGAATAGTACGCCGGTCGCCCTTTCGCGGTGCGTGCAACAGGATGCCATTGCCGCTCGGCATCCACAGCTCGGAGAGGACAAGATTGCCGTCGGCGGTCTGGTCGAAGATCAGCGAGCCGCCGGCCAGGACGACATTCGGTCCATTCAACTGGCTGACGATGGGCAAACTGGCCTGGTCGTGGCTCGATCGCACCACCAGCCTGTATTCATCCACGATGAAGGTGTAGTCGCCGGCAGCCAGCTTTTGCGAGGCAAGGTTGAACGCATACGGGATGTTGACCTGAACCCGTGTTTGGCCATGAGCCAGGCCAGCGGCGAAGACGGTGGTGACGAGGAGGGCAATCAGCCTTCCCATGGTTCCTTTTTGAGCGATCGCGTGCATCATCTTGGAATCCTTCTTGCGTTTCGGTGGATGAAGCATGGATGTTGGCCCGCCGCAGAGCGAGAGCCGGCGAACGGTTTGTGGCAAAGGCAGTCGCTTTGCACCATGCGGGCGAGTATCGATGGGACAGTCGGCCGGCTCGATCAGGCGGCTTGCCTGCCCCGCTCCCCCAACGATGCAATCCCAATTACGAAACACATAAGATGACGGCGGGGCCAGAGTGTGATAAGCAGGCTGGCGAGAGACACCTATACCGTGGCGCCAAGAGTCGATGGCACCCTAATCGGACAAAAAGGATAAGTGGTGGAATCCGTGTGAAACCTGCCTGCATTTTCTCCGCAGCGGAATCAGCGATGGAGGGACAGGTTCAATGCAGTTTCGTTGTTCCACTATTATCACGATGCCATGTGACTGTCAACACATCCCGATCTAGCGGATAGTGCTAAAGGGGCTGGTAGCGCCCACGGTCCCGGGGTGGTCGTGGAAGCGGCGTACGCCGGTTACTTTGGCGGTGCAGGGGCAGTGACAGTCGCGGTAAACGGCGGCAGGTTGGCGACAGCGGCCACCGGCATCTCCAACGCACCCACACGATCGCTGGAGTCGTCGCGCATGCCGATGCGAAGATCGTATGCGCCCTTCACCGGCACGCTGATCTGCTGGTGAAATTCAAGCTTTTGATACATCTTCGCGGGGATGTTGCCGCTGATTCTGTTGGTCTGCATATTGATCAGCGTGCCGCTGGGGCCGTACACAAAGGTCAAAAAGTCCAACGCCACATGTCGCGCGCCATTAGACGCCGGTATCAAGCTTACCTGGTTGGGATCGACCGAGAAGGTTATGGTGTAGCGGCGATACGGCCCTGTCACGGTCTTCCCGGGCTGGTTTCCCGGCGATGGCGCTGCCTCGGTTGCCGTCGTGGTGGGTTGAACTTTGGCCACAAAGATCAGCCCCGTTGGCTCCGGTGCGAAGGGCTGCATGGCCACGCGGATGGCCCTCGATTGTGCTGCGCCGGGCAGGGGTGCGTTGGGATCGTCGGCGAAGTAGCCGCGGCGATAGGCGAGAGTCACTCCGCGACGGTCAAGCTTCACCTGGATCTTGCGGAATTTGCCGTTCCACTTGCGATCCGTGGGCGTGTACGCCACGGTGTAATAATTCGACCCTGCGTTGACGGCCTGCTCCACCGCCTCCTTCAACCCATTGGTGTTCAGAAACGCCTCGCCTCCGGTTGCTTCGGCCATCTCCCGCATGGTGTCGTGCTGGCCGGCAGTTTCGTCAAAGAAATCGGTCTCGTCCTTGTTGAAGGCGTTCGGGTCGCTCGGGTCTGAGTATTTGCCTCCGGCGTTCGACGCGTCCATGATGGGGAGGGGCATGCCGCCGCGCGCGTCGATGGGATAAACCGAAACCTGGCCGCGCGACAGCAGATCGATGGTCTCCCTGAATTCGTCCTCCTGCGAACCCGTATCGGCAAAGGGGTCGGGCAGGTCTGGATCGGGCAAAATGCTGAGAGGGAATGAGCCGGAAAACCAAATCAGGTTCTTGCGCCCCGGAAGGCCGCTCAGCGCATGCGCCAACTGATTCAACGCGTCCAGCGTGTAGTGCACGCGAATCTGGAGCTGGAGCGACTGCTGAAAGGATTCGAATTGCTGCAGGCTTTCCATGGCGGCTGCCATGCTGGCAGAGCCGTTCTCGCTCGCGACCTGGTTCAGGAGAGCCCGCATGTTGTCGATATACGCGTCGTCGGAACCCGGCTGGTCGCCGCCGCCGTGGATGGGATCGTTCATCACCGCTGAGGCGCCTGGATTTCCCTTCTTGCCCTCCACCAGCGCGCGCAGCAGCTCCGGATTGGTGGTGAATCCCTGCAGCAGCTTCAACTCCGTAGTAAGCGAGAAGATGGCCATGCGCGTCCCCGCCGGCGCGTCTCTGAGATACTGCAGCACCTGCGCCCGGACGTCGGCCTGCGCGGTCGCCGGCGTGTTGAGCTGATCGAACATCAGGATATTGAGCGCGCCGTCCTGGGGCGCGGCGGATTCGTTGGTAAAAGCGCCCGGAGCGAGCCTGGGCGCGTGCGCCAACGGCGCAGGCGCGGGCGAGCCTGCCCCATGTTCCTCAAACACCGTCACCGTTTGCGGCTTGCCATCTTCAAGCACCGTAAAATCGGTTGCGGCCAGATGATGCACCGCATCGTGCCGCGCATCGCTCACCGTCACGTCGAGCACCACAAGATTGGCGCTGGTATGGAGGGTTGTCTGAGACTGCGCCGGCGCAGAGTGCGCGGCCGCATACGATGGAACAGCGACGGCCGCCAGCAAAGCCACCATCACCCTGGGAACGACACGGCGCCAGCGAAAAGGCCGCACGTCGAAAACGAATGGCATTCCGTCCTGATCGATTTCTGTCACGACGGAAATGCTACTCTTCGCCTCAATGATTTACGAAGACATAATTGCTTTGGCGCAGGTGGGCGATTGCCTTAAACCACCGGCAGATCCCTCCATACAGGGTGGGGGTGATCGTGGAAGCGGGGTACGCCGGTTACTTCGGCGGTGCAGGGGCAGTCGCGGCAAACGGCGGCAGGTTGGCGACAGCGGCCACCGGCATCTCCAACGCACCCACACGATCGCTGGAGTCGTCGCGCATGCCGATGCGAAGATCGTATTCACCCTTCACCGGAACGCTGATTTGCTGGTGAAATTCAAGTTTTTGATGCATCTGCGCGGGGATGTTGCCGCTGATTCTGTTGGTCTGCATGTTGATCAGTGTGCCGCTGGGGTCGTACACAAAGGTCAAAAAGTCCAACGCCACATGCCGTGCGCCATCAGACGCCGGGGTCAGGCTTACCTGGTTGGGATCGACGGAAAAGGTTATGGTATAGCGGCGATACGGCCCTGTCACGTCCTTCCCGGGCTGGTTTCCCGGTGCCGGCGCGGCCTCGGTTTCCGTCGTGGTGGGCTGAACATGGGCCACAAAGATCAGCTCTGTTGGCTCCGGTGCGCCGGGCTGCATGGCCGTGCGGATGGGGCTCGGCTGTGTTTCGCCAGGCTTTTCTTCCTGCGCTGCACTGGCTGGCGCGGGCGCGTTGGCGTCGTCGGCATAGTAGCCACGGCGATAGGCGAGAGTCACGTCGCGACGGTCGAGCTTGACCTGGATCTTGCGGAATTTGCCGTTCCAGTTTCGATCCGTGGGCGTGTACGCCACGGTGTAATAATTCGACCCTGCGTTGACGGCCTGGTCCACCGCCTCTGCCAGGCCGTTGGTGTTCAGAAACGCCTCGCCGCCGGTTGCTTCGGCCATCTCCCGCATGGTGTCTTGCTGACCGGCAATTTCCGCAAAGGAATCGTTGTCGTCCTTGCTGTAGGAGCTGGGGACGGTCGGGTCTGCGTATTTGCCTCCGGCGTTCGACGCGTCCATCATGGGGGTGGGCATGCCGCCGCGCGCGTCGATGGGATAAACCGAAACCTGGCCGCGCGACAGCAGATCGATGGTCTCCCTGAACTCGTCCTCCTGCGAACCCAAATCGGCAAAGGGGTCGGGCAGGTCTGGATCGGGCAAAATGCTGAGGGGGAAAGAGCCGGAGAACCAAATCAGGTTCTTGCGCCCGGGCAATCCGCTCAAGGCGTGCGCCAGCTCATTCAACGCGTCCAGCGTGTAGTGCACGCGAATCTGGAGTTGGAGCGACTGCTGGAAGGATTCGAATTGTTGCAGGCTGACACTGGCGGCGGCCATGTTGGCAGCTGCGGCCGCGTTATTCGGGCTCACGGCCTGGTTCAGGGCGGCCCGTATGTTGTTCGTATAAGCGTCGTCGGAACCCGGCTGGTCGCCGCCGCCGTGGATCGAATCGTTCATCACCGCTGAGGCGCCAGAATTTCCCTTCCTGCTCTCCACCAGCGCGCGCAGCAGATCCGGATTGGTGGTGAATCCCTGCAGCAGCCTCAACTCCGTGGTGAGGGAGAAGATGGCCATACGCGTGCCCGGCCGCGCGTTTTTAAGATACTTCAGCACCTGCTCCCGGACATCGGCCTGCGCGGTTGAGGGCGTGTTCAGCTGGTCGAGCAGCAGGATGTTGAGCGTCCCGCTCTGGGTAGCCGCGGAATCGTTGGTAAAGGAGCCGGGAGCGAGACTGGGCGCGGGCGCGGACGGCGCAGGCGCGGGCGAACCTGCGACATGTTCCTCAAACACCGTCACGGTTTGCGGCTTGCCGTTTTCAAGCACCGTAAAATCTGTCGCGGCCAGATGATGCACCGGGTTCTTCTGCCCATCGGTCACCGTCACATCGAGCACCACAAGATTGGCGCTGGTACGGATGGTTGCTTGAGATGGCGCCGGCGAAGATTGCGCGGCCGTATACGATGGAACAGCGACGGCCGCCAGGAAAGCCACCATCACCCCGGGAACGACACGGCGCAAGCGAAAAGGCCGCACGTCGAAAACGAATGGCATTCCGTGCTGATCGATTTTTTTCATGACAGAAATGCTACTCTGCGAGCCCATCAAATGCGAGGGGGGGATTCTCTGGCGTCAGCGCGGATGCTGTGCAACCGGAAGGTTTAATATATAGAGTCTAGTCCAGGCGGGGCATCATCTTGAAGTTCCCCATCAATGATCGAGGAAGAGGTTCGACGCTCCTTTGCCTCTTGTTATTTGCTGCCTTCGCTGGTTTTGCAGTGGGACAAAAGCCTTCGCCCTCCATCGAAGGCGACTATGCCGGGCAACTGGCGCAGTTTCATTTGCTGCTGCACATTCGGCACGATGATTCGGCAAACTTAACGGGAACGTTGGACATTTTGGATCAGCCAGGGCTAGACGGGGTTGTCTGCGAGAGCTTCCTCTTGTCGGGCGTTCATTTGAGTTTTGCCTTTCCCCTGGCCCACGGAACGTTCAAGGGTGACCTTAGCCCCGATGGCAATACCATCACCGGAACCTGGGCCCAGCAAGGCCTATCCTCGTCTCTTATCTTTATCCGGCAAACTTCCACTGGCGAACCCGGAAAAGACGCCGCGGCGATGTCTACTTTTCAGTCTGACGGTACATCGAGGACATACTACTTTGCGCCCGGCCAGACCTCCTCTTATTTCGATTTCCCCATTCAGAAGCTCCGGCACGCGGTGCCGGAGCTCGACGGGATCGAATACGATCCCAGCCAGGAGCAGCTGCCGTCGATCCTCGATCACGTTGCCAAGACGATTGCCGATTTGTTGCCGCGCTTGCCCGATCTGATTTCGCGCGAGGAGGTTTACCATTTTCAGGGCCCACCGGATCGCTCGGATGCCTCTCTTCTTGCTGGGGGCGTTTTTGAGGGTTCCACAGACACGGCGGCCGCAAGCAGATTGTCTGCCGGGCAACCGTGGAGCCAGGTGTTCAGGTTTTTATTGCAGCGCCAACCCATGCCTGACGGAAGCATATCGATTTCGGAATCGCGCCTGGATCCCCAGGGGAACGCGGCGCCAGATTCCAAAATGGGCGGCCATGGGTTTGCCTACCAATGGCTCCTGTTCTCTGCGGCCAACCAGCCCGGATTCCGTTTCCGTTATCTGGGACAGCAAAAAAGGGACGGGCGGAAGACCTATGTGATCTTGTTCATGCAGGATCCCAGCAAGGTTGCCCACCCCGCACAATTTCAAGGGCAGGGCAAACTGGAGACTTTTTACTTTCAGGGCGTCCTTTGGGTCGATCAGTCGAGCTTCAACATTGTAGGTTTCCGAACCGATCTTCTGACGCCCTTGCCTGACCTTAGACGGATGACCACCGAACTCACCTTCCGCTCGGTGCATATTCACGGCAATGATGCCGTATTCTGGCTGCCCAGCCGAGTCGACATCTCCACGGATCAGGGCACCGGACCGGTCGAGGAGGACCATCAATACTCCGATTACCAGTTGTTCAATGCTCAAGCCAGGATTGTGACCTCGCCCTGAGTGGAGCGCACAGGACTATGAGAAGGGTGCCTGGAGTGACTTCAGGCGAAATAGGCCTACCCTAAAAACCCACTCGTTTAAGCCGAGCGCAGGCGCCTGGGCTGCGCCGCGGCGCGCGACCGCGCTGGCCTGCATGGGAATCAGGTCAGTTACTCCCCGGCGGGTGCGCGGAGGGGCGCAAGGAGTGGTTTTACCTTGTGGAAAAACGGGATGAATCCGGTAGAAATGCCAAAAAGAACCGGGTAATCCACAGGTTTCTGGAGACGCGAAATTCCGCCCCGCCTTATCCACAAATTCCGGACCTTCCAGCGTTGACCCTGCCTTTCCGTCTCCGTAAAGTCTGTAGATAAGCGGCCATTTCCCCCATGTTTTGCCGGCAATGCCGCCGCGCGGGCTGTAGCCGCGCACAGAGTTCCGGAGTCAAAGATGCTGAAACTAAAAAAGATCCACATCCTCGGGTTCAAGAGCTTTTGCGATCGCACGGAGCTGACCGTGTCGGGCACGGGCATTGCGGTGGTGGTGGGGCCAAATGGGTGCGGCAAATCGAACATCCTGGACGGCGTGAGCTGGGTTCTGGGCGAGCAGAGCGCCAAGAGCCTGCGCGGCACCCACATGCAGGACGTGATCTTTGCCGGAACGCGCGAGCGCAAGGCGCTGGGCATGGCGGAAGTGACGCTGACCCTGGTGGATCCCGAGGCCTACGAGGGGCCGGTGCCGGTGGAGCCGGAGGTGGTGGTCGATCACGACGGGCCTGCGGATTGGGATGAGGAAGAGGTGCGCAAGCAGCGCGCCGCCGAGGCTGAGGAGATCATTGCCAGCGAGCAGCCGGGGCAGGTGATCGAGGGTGACGAGGACGCGTCAGGCGCCCGCGCCGAGTCCGCGGCGCAGGCTGGCGCAGGGGCCGCAGGCGGTGGTGTTGAAGATTCGCCGGCGCAAGTTTTCAAGCACGCCGCAGAAGGGCGAAGTGGTGATCACGCGGCGGCTGTTCCGGACCGGGGAGAGCGAGTACCTGCTGAACGGCAAGCTGTGCCGTCTGCGCGACATTCAGGACATCTTCATGGGCACCGGCCTGGGGCCGGAGAGCTACGCGATTATCGGGCAGGAGCGCATTGGGCAAATGCTCAGCTCCAAGCCCTATGAGCGGCGCTCCATCATCGAAGAGGCCGCGGGCATTACGCGCTTCAAGACCAAGAAGCGGTTGGCGGAGCTGCGCCTGGAAAGCGCGAAGCAGAATCTGGCGCGCGTGGACGACATTTTTGAAGAAGTCACGCGGCAGATGAACAGCCTGAAGCGCCAGGCCGCGAAGGCCGAGCGCTACGGTGCGGTTCGCGAAGAGCTGCGCGGGCGTTTGCGCGTGGTGCTGGCCAGCCGCATGGCGGCCATGGATGCCGAGCAGAAGCAAGCTCGATGAGGAGATTGCCGCGCTGAGCGAGCGCATCAACAGCCTCGGCGGCGAAGATTGAGAGCGAAGAGGCCAGCCAGCACGCGCTTACCGAGCGCGGCTATGCGTTGGAGCAGGAGGGCCAGGAAGCACAGAAGCGCGCCAGCGAAACGGCTCTGGAGCTGGAGCGGGCCACGGCGCGCGAGCGCAGCAATACAGAGCGTAGTGGCGAGCTGGAAACGCGCATTGCCGCGGCCGGCGCGGAGCTGGAGCAGACCCGCACGCAACTGGCCGGGGTGACGGAAGAGCGCGCCCAGCACCAGAGTTTCATGGAGACGGCGGCCGGCGAGGCGCGCGAGTTCCGGCACAAGGTGGAGGCGCGGCAGCAGGAAGCGCGGGCCGCGGCCGAAGAGGTGTTCCGCGCCGAGCGGGAGCTGGAGACCAATCGCCGCCACGCCATGAACCTGCTGACGCTGGCCGGCAACGCGCGCAACCACATGGCGCAGGGCGAAGAGAGCCTGGCGGCGCTGGAGCGCGAGGCCGAGCGGCTGAATGCGGAGATGCAGCAGGCGCGCAACGAGCAGGAAAATCTGGGCGTGGAAACCGGCCTGGCGCGGCAGCGGCATGAGGCGGCGGCCGAGCGGCTCAAGAGCCTGGAAGCGGAGATTGCCTCGGTGCGCGACGACGTTGCAGACCACGCGCGCTGAAGAGAATGCGCAGCGCGCCGCGGCCAACAAGCTGCGCAGCGAACAGGCGGCGGCGGCGGGGCGGCGCGATTCGCTGGAGTCGCTGATTCGCAATCACAGCTACTCCACCGACACGGTGCGCAAGCTGCTGAAGCCGGGCGCGCTGGGCCAGGACATGGCTCCGCAGGGCACGCTGGCCGATTTTCTCGAAGTGAGCGGCCGAGCATGAGGGCGTGGTCGACGAGTTTCTGCGCGAAGAATTGAACTACGTGGTGGTGGAGAGCTGGGGCGTCGCCGATAAAGGCGTGAGCCTGCTGAAGACCAGCGAAGGGCGCGCGACATTTCTCATTCACAGCGGGCTGCAGGGCGAGCTGTTCGATGCCGGCGCTACGGCGGTGAATGAGCCGGGCGTGACGCCGCTGCGCGATGCCATCAAGGTGCTGAATGGTTTCGGCCGGTCGCTGGAGACGATTCTGCCCAAGCTGCGCCATGGCTACCTGGTCGACGATGCGGAGACGGCGCAGCAACTGGCGCTTGCGCTACGCGTGGGCTTACTTCCTCACGCCGGAGGGCGAGTGTTTCCACAACGCGACGGTGACGGGCGGCAAAGCGGCGAGCGAGGGGCCGCTGGCGCTCAAGCGCGACCTGCGCGAAACCGAGACCAAGCTGGCGCGCGTGCAGGACAGCCTGTCGCAAGCCGAAGCGCAAGCGGCAGCGCTGACGCGGAGCCATTGAAGACCTGAGCGCGCAGCTAGAGACGCGCAGCGCCGAGCGGCGCCAGGCGGAGACCGAGGCGGCCAACCTGAACGCATCGCTGCGAGCAGATGGAAGGCGAAGCGCAGCGCATCGAGCGGCGGCTGCAGGAGTGGACGTCGCAGGCCGCGCGCAACAAGGATGCGTGCGAGGCCAAGAACGGCATGCCATCGCCCAGAAGCGCGAGGAGACGGCGCGGCTCGAAGCAGAGCGCGCGCAGGCTGAAGCGGGACTCGACGCGCTGCAAACGCAACTCGACGAGATGCGGCAGCAAGCGCGAAGGATTGCAGCAGGAAGCCGCGCAGGTGACGGCCGAGCTGGCCGGCCTGGAAGAACGGCGGCGCGGCGCCGAAGCTGCCTTCCAGCGCATCGACCGCGCCTTTGCCGACCTTGAGCGCGAGTGCAGTCGGTCGCCAAGCAGAGCGACTGACTCGGAAAATGAACGCGAGCAGCGCGTGAACGAGAACGCTCGCGCTGGTGGAGCGGCAGAAGGTGTTGACCGAAGCGCGTGCCGAGGCATTGGCGCAGATGCAGACCATTGCCGCGCAGGCGCAGAGCTCTGCGCCATCAACTGGCCGAGCTTGAAACCCAGCTCAAGACCGAGCGCGCCGCGCTGGACCAGTTGCGCGAGGATCGTGGCGACACGGCAAAGCGAACTGGCCAAGCTGCACTCCGATCTGGAATACCTGGAAGCAAGCTGCCTGGCGGAAGTCAACGTGGAGGCGCAGGTGTTGCGCGAAGACGCGGAGATTGCGCGCCTGGGCGGCGAGGAACTGGCGGCCGAGGAAGAGACCTGCCGCGCCCTGAAGCAGCGCATGGAGCAGATGGGTCCGGTCAACATGATGGCCCTCGACGAGTACAAGGAAACCGCCGAGCGGCATGGGTTCCTGGAGACGCAGCGCAAGGATCTGATGGAGTCGATTGAGAACACGCAGGAGACCATCAAGGAGATCGACCAGATTTCGCGCAGCCAAATTCGACGAGGCGTTCGCGCGCATCAACGAGAACTTCGGCCAGGTGTTTGGGCGGCTGTTCCAGGGTGGACAGGCGTTTCTGCGGCTCACCGACGAGGAGAACCAGTTGGAGAGCGGACTGGAGCTTGTGGCCTCGCCTCCGGGCAAGAAGCTGCAGAATGTGCTGCTGCTCTCCGGCGGCGAAAAGGCGCTCACCGCGCTGGCCCTGCTGATCGGCATCTTCCAGTTCCAGCCCAGTCCCTTCTGCGTGCTGGACGAAGTGGACGCGCCGCTGGACGAAACCAACGTGGGCCGCTTTGCCGACCTGATGCGCTCGCTGGCCGCGGACACGCAGTTCCTGGTGGTGACGCACTCCAAGCGCATGATGCAGGCGGCGGACATGATTTATGGCGTCACCATGCAGGAGCAAGGCGTGTCGAAGATGGTGAGCGTGCGGCTGGCGCAGCGCGAGGCGCAGAGGGCGACGGCGTAAAGGCGGTTTTCAGCTCTCCCGTTCTCGGTTTACTGGGTTGGAGGGCGCGGTTTGCCCAATCCCAGAAGCGCGAGCCTGGCCCTTGGCGTTCAACCATGGGTCGCCGGCGCAACGGAACTGTCGTTCGGACCATCACCGCAGGAGTGGGCGCGACATGAGTGATTTGACCGGCAAAGTTGCCGTGATCACCGGGGCAAGCCGAGGTGTCGGGCGCCGCATTGCCATCCGTCTGGCGCGGGATGGTGCGCGTGTGGCGCTGCTGGCGCGCGGACGAGCGGGCCTCGAAGAGACGCAACGAATGATTGAGGATCAGGGTGGCCACGGTATGGCCGTTGTTGCCGACCTGGCAATCCCGGAGGCGGTGGAAGCGGCGCGGCATTCGGTCGAGCAGCAACTGGGCACGGTGTCGATTCTGGTGAATGCGGCCGGTGTGTTCGGTCCCATCAGCCTGGTAAAGGATACCGATCCGCACGCATGGATCGAGACCATCATGACCAACACGGTGGCGCCGTATTTAACCTGCCGCGCGTTTGTTGGCGGAATGGTTAAGCAGGCATGGGGACGAATTGTGAACGTGACCTCGGCCGCTGCGCTCCACGAACCGGGGCCCATCAACAGCGCCTACGGTACCAGTAAGGCAGCTCTGAATCAATTCACACGCCATCTCGCAGCCGAGTTGCAGAGAACCGGCGTAACCGCAAATGTTATCCATCCGGGCGACGTGAAGACCGAGATGTGGGCGTACATCAAAGAAACTTCGGAACGGCTGGGAAGCGTGGCAAGAGCGTATCTTCAATGGGCCGAATGGGTCGAGGAGACGGGCGGCGACGATCCTGAAAAAGCCGCCCAACTGGTTGCCGACCTGATGCGCGATGATGCCGCGGATGTGAATGGGCGGTTCTTGTGGATCACAGACGGATTGCAGGCGCCGATTCCAAGCTGGGGCAAGTCGCAGGACCAGCAGCCTTGGCTAAAACGGAAGTGACCGCCCGTGATCGCGATCAACCGATCTGAACGGAAAAGATTACGGTCGTTGGGATCCCTGGTCTGGCGCTACTCCCGCGGAACTTCCACTGCCCCCGTCAAGCTCGACACCCGCTCCACACTGTGGCTGCGGCACCACGATTCCAGTTCCTTGGCCAGGCGCTCAGTAGCCCGAGGATCGGCGAAGCTGGCCGTGCCCACCTGCACCGCGGTCGCACCGGCCAGAAGGAATTCGACTGCGTCCTCCGCCGTCACGATTCCGCCCATGCCCAGGATGGGAATCTTCACTGCGCGCGCTGCCTCGAAGACCATGCGCAGGGCAATGGGTTTGATGGCCGGCCCGGAAAGACCGCCCGTCACATTCGTCAGTCGCGGCCGCCGCGTCTCCACATCGATCAGCATGGCGCGAAAGGTATTGGCCACGCTTAGCGCGTCGGCGCCAGAGTCCGCCGAGATGCGCGCCATTTGCCCGATCGAGGTCACGTTAGGCGACAGCTTCACCACCAGCGGCCGGGTGGCCGCGCGCTTGGCCTTGTCCACCAGGTATTCGAGCGAGCCGGGATCGGCGCCAAACGCCATGCCGCCGGCATGCACATTGGGGCACGAGACATTTAATTCGTAAGCCGCAATCCCCTCCGCCTCGTTGAGCCGCTCAATCACCTCTACATAGTCGGCAACCGTGTGGCCAAATACGTTGACGAACACCTTGCACTGTGGATACCGCTTCATCGGTGGCAGCTTCTTCTCGATATACTCCCGGACTCCAACGTTCTGCAGCCCGATGGCATTCAGCATTCCCGCCGCCGTCTGCACCAGCCGCGGCGCCGGGTGGCCGGCCATGGGCTCCAGCGAGATGCCCTTGGTCACAAACCCGCCCAACCGCTCCAGCGAAAGGATCTCCTCAAACTCGATTCCGTAGCCGAAGGTGCCGCTGGCTGCAATCACCGGGCTGACCAGTTCGATTCCGGCCAGCGTCACTTTCATATCGGGTTTCACGGGCAGGCTGTCTCCCTTTCTTGCATCGGGGTCTCAGAACCATGATACCGGCCCGTTCCCCGCCCGCCATGAGGCGCTCGTCACAAGATAGGGGTTGGAGAGTCACCGTGACTTACATTCCAAGCTACGAAACAGCCAGAACCTGACAGACAAAAGCCCCACCGCGCGGTGAGGCTTTTTGTTTGGGCATTCTTTTGTGTCGTGGGAAGGACGTGCCTTTTGGGAGCAGAGCAGCGTCTGCCCCACCGGCGCGTGGTTAGTCGTAGTATTCCAGGCCCAGGTGGGTGATCAGTTCCTGGCCCATGATGTGCCGCAGCGTGTTCTTCAA
The DNA here is from genome assembly GCA_963725975.1 of uncultured Acidobacteriaceae bacterium. Classification (GTDB taxonomy): domain Bacteria; phylum Acidobacteriota; class Terriglobia; order Terriglobales; family Acidobacteriaceae; genus Telmatobacter. The sequence continues at coordinate 243,797 of CAVSBA010000011.1, forward strand.
CTTCATGGATTGGATGAACAAATCGTGCTCCGGATAGAGCCCTTCGGCCGTCTGCGGCGATTTGAGATAGAAGCTCAGCCACTCCTGAATGCCGAGCGACCGCAGCGAAGGCGCGCGCTTGGCCAGATCGAGAAACAGGACCAGGTCCAGCGCCACCGGCGCGGCCAGAATCGAATCGCGGCACTGGAAGTTCACCTTCAACTGCATGGGGTAGCCCAGCCAGCCAAAGATGTCGATGTTATCCCATGCCTCCTTGTCATCACCGCGCGGCGGATAGTAGTTGATGCGGATCTTGTGATAGATGTCCTTGTACAAGTCGGGGTAGAGTTCGGGCTGGAAGATGTACTCGAGCGAGCCCAGCTTCGACTCTTCCTTGGTTTTGAACGATTGCGGATCGTCCAGCACTTCGCCGTCGCGATTGCCCAGGATGTTGGTGGAGAACCAGCCCGACACGCCCAGCATGCGCGCCTTGAAGGCCGGCGCCAGCACCGTCTTCATGAACGTCTGGCCGGTCTTGAAGTCCTTGCCGCAAATGGGCGCCGCGTTGCGCTTTGACAGTTCGATCAGCGCCGGAATATCGACCGTGAGGTTGGGTGCGCCGTTGGCAAACGGCACGCCCTCGCTCAGCGCAGCATAGGCATAAATCTGCGAAGGCGGAATTCCTATGTCGTTGGTCTCGAGTCCTTTTTCAAACGACTCGAGGGTGGCATGGACCGGCGTCGGCTCCATAAAAATCTCAGTGGAACCGCACCAGATCATCACCACGCGATCCACCGTCTTCTTGAAGTTGCGAATATCTTCGATCACCTGGTCGGCCAGTTCGCGCTTGGTCTTGCCCTTTTTCACATGAGTGCCGTGCAGCCGCTTCACGTAATACTGATCGAAGACCGCGGGCATCGGCTTGATGGTTTCAAGGTAGGGCTTGAGCTGGGCCAGCGTCTCCGGCTTGAGCACCTGCGCATGGGCCGCCGACTCGTAGACGTTGTCCTCGAAAATGTCCCACCCGGTAAAGACCACATCGTTCAAATCGGCGATGGGAACAAAGTCCTTGATCAGCGGGGAATGATTTTCGGTTCGCTTGCCCAACCGGATCGTCCCCATCTGCGTCAGCGATCCCACCGGCTTCGCCAGTCCCCGCCGCACTGCGTCTACGCCCGCGATCATCGTGGTCGCGACCGCACCCAAACCCACCACCATCACGCCCAGCTTGCCTGTCGCCGGCGCCACTTTTTGAGCGGCTCCGTTGCCGCTCTGCTGCTCGTTTGCCATTGCTCCTTTAACCTTCTTTCGCTCTGAAATTTCACTTCGTCAATGCGTGCTCATGTTGCGTCAAACATCCGTTTTAGCAAAGGGGCTGAACCAGGACCACCAGCCGAAAAGTGCGCTTCAGCCCTGCGGCTTCTCGCTCTTATCAAACCGCGTTCGCTGCTCTTCTGCGATTCAGGTGCGACCAGACAAACCAAACCAGCGCCGCAAGCAGGGCCAATTCCACAGCAAGGTGAAAACGGTGAAACACCTCTGCGAAGCGCGGATCTGTGTGCCACTTCTCGCCAAGCTTCATGCCCACATAAGCCAGAACCAAACACCAGGGCCACGAGCCCAGGAACGTATAAATATGGAATCGCACTTGCGACATGCGCGCGATGCCTGCGGGAAACGCAATGAAGGTGCGCACCACGGGCAGCAAGCGGCCGATCAAAACCGTAATCGACCCGTAGCGCTCGAAGAATTGTGTCATGCGGTCCAGATCGTGTTGGCCCATCAGCACCCAGCCGCCGTAGCGCTCCACCAGCGGCCGCCCGCCTTTGGCGCCGATCCAGTACGCCACCGCCGAGCCCAGGTTGCATCCCACCGCGCCCGCCGTTGCCACCAGGATGAGATTGAGATGCCCGAGAAAGACCACGTACCCCGCAAACGGCATGATGATCTCTGAGGGCAGCGGAATGCATGCCGACTCGATGCCCATGAGCGCAGCTACTCCTGCGTACCCGCCAACAGCGATGACATGAGTAATGAATTGGACCAGGAATGCGAGGATCTTTTCATTCATGAGCGTACTCAGTATATAGGCGCACAACGTGCGGTTTTCCCGCTCTGTGCTTCAGAAACACAAAAAATCAGATGCACACGTCTGCATTTTTCACATTCGCATTTGCCTCTCGCGGAGGGCGCGCAATCCATCCTCTCCGTCCCCTTCCTGGAGTTATCCGCTCATAAGGGCGGCTGAGCACAGACCTGAGTTGCGAGGGCGTTCGCATCTCTGCCATCAGCTCGCTTTGTTACGATTGAGCTAGAAACACGGATAAACTCTGGAGGTTCGCATTGGCCGATTTTCCCCCTGTCCCGCTCACTCTCGAAGGCTCCAGCGCACTGCACCAGTTCTTCCGTTTCGACTGGAAGGCGTGGCGTGCCTGCGCGGACGGCGAACGTAAAGAAATCGCTGAAGAGTTCATCGACTGTCTCAAGAAGCTGGAACGCTCCGGCCCCGATGCGCCCATTCGCTCCGCTCTCTTTTCCGAACTCGGACACAAAGGCGACCTCATCCTGATCCACTTTCGCGAATCGCTCGAAGAACTGAATCAGGTGGAACTGGAACTCGCGCAGACCGCTTTTTACGACTACCTCACGCCGGTACATTCCTATGTCTCGGTTGTTGAACTCGGTCTCTACGAGTCCAGCCGCAAGACATACGAGGCTGCTTCGGCCAAAGGCTTTGCTGCCCACTCGCCGGAATGGAATGCCGAGATTGCTGCATCCATGAAGCGCGGCGCGGAAGCCATGGCGTCGCGGCTTTATCCATCCGTGCCCGATGCGAAATATCTCTGCTTCTATCCCATGGATCGCAAGCGCGGCGATCAGGTGAACTGGTACACGGTGCCCTTTCAAGAACGGCAAAGGATGATGCACGAGCACGGCATGATCGGCCGCCGCTACGGCGACCAGGTGAAACAGATCATCTCCGGCTCCATCGGCATGGATGACTGGGAATGGGGCGTCGATCTCTTCGCGGAAGATCCGGTCGCGTTCAAGAAGCTCATCTACGAGATGCGTTTCGACGAGGTGAGCGCGGTGTACGCGCTGTTTGGGCAGTTCTATATTGGGGTGCGGCTGCCGGTCGAAAAGCTGAGCGCCTGGCTGGCTGGAAAACTCTAGCGTAAGGCGTCATAGATTTCGACGAGAAGCAACGGCAATGATTTGTGGCTAAGGTGGAATACTCACGTATAAGGTCATTGAAGGGCTCTTGAGAAGCCCCGATAACGATCCCAATGCCCATGGCCAAGCCAACCCACAAGCCCGCTATAAAGACGGTAAAGCGCGTAGTCCGCGGTCCCCTCGCCCCTGACCGCGTCGCCGCCATTCTGAAAGCTCTCGACGAAGCTTATCCCGACGCCGTCTGCGCCCTCACCCACCGCACGCCGTGGGAGCTGCTCGTAGCCACCATCCTCTCCGCGCAGTGCACCGACGCGCGCGTCAACATGGTCACTCCGGAACTGTTCCGCCGCTTCCCTACCCCGGCCGACATGGCCAAAGCCAAAATCTCAGAGCTTGAAGCTCTCATCCGCACCACCGGCTTCTACCACAACAAAGCCAAGTCGATTCAAGGCGCGGCCAAGAAGATCAGCGAAGACTTCAACGGCAAGGTGCCGCAGACGCTCGCCGAACTGATCACGATTCCCGGCGCAGCGCGCAAGACGGCTAATGTTGTTCTGGGAGTGTCCTTCGGAAAAGCCGAAGGCGTAGTCGTGGACACCCATGTCTTCCGTATTGCGCGCCGCCTGGAGCTGGCCAGGGGCGACACGCCTCAGGAAGTTGAAAAGGAGTTGATGGCCGTGCTGCCGCAGGACCGCTGGATCAGCTTCTCGCACCAGGTGATTCACCACGGGCGCCAGGTCTGCGTAGCGCGCAATCCCAAATGCAAAAACTGCAATCTCGAAACCCTCTGCCGCTCGAAAGATAAGACGTGGAGTTCGTGAGGCAGCGGGCTGCGAGTCAGCACACGCAACGCTTTCGAAGCAGCACGGCGCAGTACCGATCATCGTGAAGATGCAGCCGAGCGAGACTGCACAAGGTCAGCACGAAAACGCACCCGCAGCCCAAAAAGATTCCAAGCAGTAGACGGGCTCAGTCCTTCTTAAAGTAATGGACGGTCGCGGCAATCAGGCCGGGTATATCGAAGGGATGAGCTTCGGCAGCCGGTTCGCACCCAAATTCACGCAGCGTTGCGCTGGTAATGGACCCGATGGAAATCGCCGGCACGCCTGCAAAAGGGAATGCAATGCCGGCAATCCGCGCCGCCTCAGCCAGGTGGGTCACGCTCGATGAACTGGTGAACGTCGCCGCATCGATGCCGGCAGCCAGCGCAGCGCTCAGCAACGATGGCGCAGACTCCGGCAGCACATTGCGGTAGGCATCCACCACATCCACTTCAGCGCCGGCTGCGCGCAGAGCATCGGGGATTACGTCGCGCGCAATCTCCGCCCGCGCCAGCAGGATTTTCCTGCCCACTGCGCGACCGGCGAGAGATTCCACCAGAGCCTCGGCCACATACGTTTCCGGAACCAGGGCAACCGCCAGGTCCGCGTTTCGGGCTGCTGTCGCTGTAGCTTCGCCAATTGCGGCTACCTGCGGCATCCCGGCATCTCGAAACGAAATCCCTAACGCTGCAGCACGCTCCGCCACTGCTCGCATGGTATTGGCGCTGGTGACAATCAGCCAGTCATAGTGCGAGAGTTGGCGCAGCGCCCCATCGAGCGGCTCAGAATTTTTCGGCGGCCGGATTTCCAGCACCGGAACTTCCACCGGCTCGGCGCCCAGGGCGCGGAGCCCATCGCTCAGCTTGCCGGCCTGATGCACGGCGCGCGTCACCAGGATGCGTTTTGCCTCTAGCACACGGCGTGCGCCGAGCGCGCTCGCCATAATTACGCTGCCCCGGCAGGCGCGGCCCCGGGGGCGTCGCCAATGCTCGTCAGCAGCGCTCCGGCGCCGGCATCCAAAAGCATTTGCGCCGTCAGCCGTCCCAACGCGGCTGCATCGTTGCCTTCGCGCGGCGAACAATGATGCACGCGCACCACCTGCCCTGTTGCCGGCGATGCCACCACGCCAAAAATCTCATCCCACGCACCCGGTTCGCGCTGCGACCCCGCTGTGCACGGCCGGCAATGGATCCCGATCGGCACCTGGCATCCGCCGCCCAATGCACCCAGCGCCGCGCGCTCTGCGGTTACGGCAAAACGCGTATCCAGGTGATCGAGAAACGCGACGGCCGCAATAGTCGCCGCATCGCCCTTGCGGGTCTCAATACCCAGTGAGCCCTGCCCTGCCGCAGGGCAAAAATCATGCGGATCGAGCCGCTCGCGCACCCAATCGGTGCGGCCCAGCCGGTCCAATCCGGCGGCGGCCAGCAGAATCGCCTCCACCTGCCGCTCGGCCAGCTTGCGCAGCCGCGTATCAACGTTGCCGCGAAACTCAACCGCTTCAATATCCGGCCGCAACGCCTTCAACTGGGCGCGGCGTCTCTGGCTGCTGGTCCCCACCGGCGCGCCCTCAGGGAGCCCCGCAAGATTCTTATGCTCGACAGAAACAAAGACATCGCGCGGATCGACGCGCGGCGGCGTAGCGGCCAGCGCAAACGGCTCGGGCAGCTCTGTGGGCAAATCCTTGAGCGAGTGCACGGCCAGGTCTACGCGTCCCTCGGCCAGCGCCTCTTCAATCTCCTTGGTGAACATGCCCTTCGACCCGACTTGCGCGAACGTAACTTCCTGCAGCCGGTCGCCCGTGGTCTTGATGATCTCGATCTCGACAGCATGTCCTTCACCACGTAACAGCGCGGCGATATGGTTGGCCTGCCACAGCGCCAACTGCGAGCCGCGGCTCCCGATGCGCAGATTCATCGCCGTGCCTCCACAGCCGGCGTTTTCGTTGCAGGCTGTTCTGCCTCGGGGCCCTTCGCCGGCGCGGCTTCGGTTCCGTTCATGGCGGCCGCTGAAACCGACCACTCCTCGCACACCGTTTCCAGCCGCACCGAATCGCCCTCCCGCGCCGCCTGTTTGAGCGCCTGCATGGGCGGATGCAGAAACTTATTCACCAATCCACGTGTCAGCGCTTCCACGGCGGCCAGCTGCTCCGCCGTCAGCGTGCCCAGCCGCGCGTGTATCCGCTGCATCTCGCCCTGACGAATCTCTTCAGCTCTCCGTTGCAGCGCCACAATCGCCGGCGCCACATTCACCGTCCGCTGGCGCTGATGGAACCGTTCCACTTCCGTAGAAATCAGCGTTTCCGCGTCTACAGCCTGGCGGCTGCGCTCCTGCATGTGCGACGCCGCCACCTGTTGCAGGTCGTCGATGTCGTAGACGAAGATGCCGTCCAGCTTGTTCATCTCCGGATCGACATCGCGCGGCACCGCAATATCGATGAAGAACATGGGCCGGTTTTTGCGGGCATGCAGAAATGCGCGCCCGTGTTCGGGGCGGAAGATGGGGTGCGGCGCGCCCGTGGAGCTGATCACGATATCGGCAGCTGCTGGCCGCGTCGTATAGCTGGCCAAAGTCGACGACTTGCGGAGCCACCGGCCCCTCGAACTCCTCCGCCATGCGCCGCGCCCGTTCCTGGGTACGATTGCTCACCAGGATCGCTCCGGCGCCCTGCTGCACCAGGTGGCGCGCCGCCAAAACGCTCATCTTGCCAGCGCCCACCAGGAAAACCGTGCGGCCATTGAGGGAGCCGAAAATCTTGCGGGCCATCTCCACGGCCACCGAAGCGATGGAAACCGAGTTCGACCCGATGCCCGTCTCCGACCGCGCTTTTTTAGCCGCTGCAAACGCACTCTGCAGCAGATGGTCCAACTGTGCGGCCACCGTGCCCTCGGCGCGCGCCACAGCGAAGGCCTCTTTTACCTGGCCCAGGATCTGCGGCTCGCCCACCACCATGGAATCGAGGCTGGCGGCCACGCGGAAGAGATGGTTCACCGCTTCGCGGTCGCGGTACTCGTACAAATGCGGTCCCAGAACCGCAGCATCAATGCCAAAGTGATTGGCAAGAAATCCGCTCAGCGGCATCTCCTCGCCTTCAATGGCGGCAATCAGCTCCACGCGGTTGCAGGTGGAAACGATCATGCACTCGGTTACCCCGGCGGTCGCAGCCAGGGCGCGCGTGGTCTCTGCCAGCTCATCGCGCGAGATGGCAATCTTCTCCCGCAGCGCGATAGGCGCGGTTTTGTGATTCACGCCAATGAGCGCCAGTGTCATCGCAATCCGAACCTGTGCACGCGGCTAAAGAGATTCGCGGCCCAAACGGCCATCATCACCACCAGCACCGCGCCGGAAACATAGGCTGCCCTCCGCCCGCGCAGCCCCGCGCCGCGGCGGATGAGCAGCAATAGCACATACACCACCCACATGGCGAAGGAAGCAATCACCTTGGGATCGCGGAAATAGGCGTCGCCCAGCGCCGTTTCCTGCGCCAGAACCGATCCGATCACCAGGCCAACCGTCATGCAGGGAAAACCAAATTCGAGCGTCGCGTGCGCAATCCGCTCCAGTGTGTCGAGCGGCGGCAGCCATTCCAGCCAGGCCCACTGCGACTTATGGCCCGGCCTGGGCTTGGATTTGATGCGCCGCTCCTGCACCAGGTAAAGAACACTGGCCAGCAAACTGAAGCACAGCGCCGCGTAGGCCAGCAGCAGCGCGATAATGTGCGCCACCAGCCAGCTCATGCGCACGCCCTCCGACGGGAAGACATAGCGGCCAGGCCCCAGCGCAGGCACCAGAACCAGCAGAAAAGTTGCTGGGAGAGCAAAGATGCCCAGCGAAATGGCGTCGTAAAGCCACCAGACCAGGAAGAACAGCCCAATAATCGCGAAGCCCAGCAGCGACTCAATCTCGCGGCCACCCACCGGCATCCAGCGGCGGGCCTGCACCAGCATCTCTACGATGGACACAAAATGAAAGAAAAAGGCCAGCCCGGCCAGGTGCACGCAGATGCTGCGCCAGCGCATCGCCCCATAGAAAACGGCGGGGACTACGGCGACACAGCCGGCTGCATAAAGAACGGCCGCGACTCTTAGCCAGAGGAGGTACATCTCGACTTCACCTTAAAGGGTTTAGGGGCTTTTCTCTGTGATGCAAATCACTATGCGGCGCAAAGTTGCCGCGGATTCTGAAGCAGGATTGGGTGCGCCGGAAAGAGGCGCAAATCCAGTCATTCCATGGTAAATGTTTCCGGGTTCAGAACGAGTAAGGAGGTGTCGCTGGGAATGATCGGAACGGAAGAAATGCCTCGTTGTTAGGAGCAAACTGCAGGCCTAGAACGCCACCCTCATCTGGATTTTTTGCGCAACCGGCTCCACAATCTGGACCTTGCCATGCCCAGGATTGACCTCTTCGCGCAGACGGATCAGCCCAAACTGCCTGAGCTTATTGACGTCACGCGTGACTGAGCCCCGATTGCGGCCCAGTTCCTCGGCTAACGCAGAGACGCTAAGGCGCTTCTTGCGCGCCACCTGGCAGATGCGGATGCGCTGCGCCGTCAGACATTCGAGCATATGGAGGGGATCGTCGAAGGTGATAATCTTCTCGGGCTCCAGCCGCTCACCCCGCTCTCGCCTGCGAGCACGGTCCAGAGAACGCCGCACATGGCCTTCGAATCCGTCCGTGAACACTTTAACCTTCATTGCTTTCTCCTCATTGCTTCGACTTCCCGGTAGAAGCGCCGGGCCGTGGCTGGATAACCCTTAAACTCAACCGGCTCCACTGTCCCCATGAAATGGCGTTCGTGAACACCGTGAGCATTGTCGTATCCAAGCACGCGTCCCTTATCGAGCCTGGAAAGGTGGGGCACGAGAAAGGCGAGATTATATCGAGCGACTTGTCCCTTCGCGTCCACCCAAACCTCTTCGCGCAGAATCCCGGTGCCGTCAGCAAATCGGAAACACGTCTCGTAATCGGTGTCCTTGCGAAGGCGAATCTTACTGCCCACACGGGCTGATATTACCTCAGATGATGCATTAAACACAACACCTGTGTAGGTGGCTCGTCTAAATACTTCACGCTTCATGGTGGCGTGATTGTCCGTGCCCCATTCAAAACGCGTCCTTTGCGTTTTGAGTGGGAGAGCACAAACCCACCCCGCCCGCTCATCGCAAAAACGCAATGAACGGGGCACAGCAGCAAAGCGGTTGAAACAGCGCTCCCCGAACTCACCGTCTAAAATAAAACTTCGCGATGAAAGTCTTTCTCACTGGCGCTACAGGGTTTGTCGGCTATCACGTGGCCTGCGCATTGGCCGCGGAAGGCGCACAGCTCCGCCTGCTGGTGCGCAAAGCCAGCAATCTTGCCAATCTGGAAGGCATTGCCGGCGAAACCCATACCGGCGATCTCGCCGCCCCGGAATCCCTCAAACCGGCATTGGCTGGGCTGCGACGCCGTCGTGCATGTTGCCGCCGATTACCGGCTCTGGATTCCCGACCCTCCGGCCATGTACCGCACCAACGTGGAGGGCACGCGCGAGTTGCTGCGCCTGGCTCGCGAAGCCGGCGTGCCACGCTTTGTCTACACCTCCTCGGTTGCCACCATGCACTTCTTCACCGACGGCACCATCAGCGACGAAGACACTCCAGTCTCGCTGGCCGACATGGTGGGCCATTACAAGCGCTCCAAGTTCCTGGCGGAGCAGGAGGCGATCCAGGCCGCCCAAGCCGGACAACAGGTCGTCATTCTGAACCCCACCACGCCCCATCGGAACGCACGACGTAAAGCCCACGCCTACCGGGCGCATCTTTCTCGACTTCCTCAAGCGCAAATTCCCAGCCTACGTCGACACCGGCCTCAACCTGGTGGACGTAGCCGAAGTGGCGCGCGCCCACGTGCTCGCGCTCGCGCGCGGAACTCCGGGCCGCCGCTACATCCTGGGCGGCGAGAATCTGACCCTCAAGCAGATCCTCGACAAGATGTCGGCGCTTACCGGCCTGCCGTCGCCTACCGTTGAGATTCCGTTTGCCGTGGCCGCCGCCTACGCATTTTTCGAGGAGTGGATCACCGGCCGCATCCGCGGCAAGGAACCTCGTGCCACACTGGAAGAGGTGCGCATGGGCCGCAAGAAGATGTACGCCTCCAGCACTCGCGCCGAGCGGGAGTTGGGCTTCCGCGTGGCGCCCGTCGACGCCTGCCCTGCGCGCCTCCATCGACTGGTTCCGCGCCCACAACTACGCCTCTCATGACCCGAACCGCCATTATTGCCGCAATGCCCGGCGAGTTGACGCCGCTTGTTAAGAATCCCGCAGGCCACTGGCCGCACAGCACCCGCAATGGCATTCACTTCTGGGCGCAGCGCAATCCGGAAGACGAGTGGATCGCAGCCTGCGCTGGAGCAGGCCAGGCCGCTGCCACGCGCGCCTTTGCCGCCATTGAAGACGGCGGACCCATCGATCTGGTCTTCTCCGTTGGCTGGGCCGGCGCCCTCACACCTGATCTTGCTGCCGGCACCGCCCACAATCTGGCCGGCGTGATCGACGTCCAAACGGGCGAGCGCTTTCGTTGCGATGCCGGGGCAGGCGATCTGTGGCTGGCCACCAGCTCCAAGGTTGCCGATCACGCCGAAAAGCGACGCCTGGCCTCTGCCTATAAGGCGCGCTCGTCGACATGGAAGCCGCAGCCATCGGGCGGCTGGCCGCGATGCGCGAGATCCCTTTCTACTGCATCAAGGGCATCAGCGACGGGTTTGAGGATCGGCTTCCCGACTTCAACCGCTTCATCGACGCTAGCGGCCAGTTCCATACGGCCCGTTTCGCCTTTTTTGCGCTTTTGCGTCCAATCTACTGGCCCGCGCTCGTCCGGATGGGCGAAAATAGCAGGAAGGCTTCCCAAAGCATCGCGGAGTCGCTACACGATTTTCTCGCCTGAAAAGGCGCACAGGAAACCGAATGGCTACCCAAATCTCGAACCCCGAAAATCAGGCTAGCTCCTCCCTTCCCGCCACCATGCGCGCCGTTGTCTACCGCGGCATCAACGACATGCGCGTGGAAACCGTGCCCGTGCCCCGTATCGGCGCAGGCGAACTGCTCATCAAGGTGGCTACGTGCGGCATCTGCGGTACTGACCTTAAGAAGATCCATAACGGCTCCCACTCCGCACCGCGCATCTTCGGCCACGAGATGGCCGGTGTGATTGTCGAAGCCGGCGCCGGCGTCACCGGCTATTCCGTCGGCGACCGGGTGATGACCTTCCATCACGTTCCCTGCGGCCAGTGCTACTACTGCCGCAAGCAGACGCCCGCGCAATGCCCGCTCTACAAGAAGACCGGCGTCACGGCCGGCTTCGAGCCCTCCGGCGGCGGCTTTGCCCACTACATCCGGGTCATGGATTTTGTGGTGCAGAACCGCGGCGTAGTCCGCATCCCCGACGATGTGCCCTTCGAGCAGGCCGCATTCGTCGAGCCCGTCGAATACCGTGCTCAAGGGCGTGAAGATGCTCAATCTGGCCTCCGACGACACGGTTCTGGTCATTGGCCAGGGACCGATCGGCCTGATGCACGCAGCGCTGGCCAAGAAGACCGGCGCGCGTGTGTCTGACCTCCGACCTGTTTGCCCAGCGCCACGCCATCGCTGCACGCTTTGGTCTTGCGGAACCGATTCATGCAGGGGAAGAAAATGTCGTTGAGCGGGTAATGGCCGCTACCGAAGGCCGCGGCGCAGACGCTGTGATTGTGGCCGTGGGCGGCAACGCGCTCATCCGTACGGCCATGGACGCGGCGCGCCCCGGCGGCAAAGTCATGCTCTTCGCCCAGACCCAGCACGGCGAGGCCACCTTCGATCCCGCTGCCGTCTGCGTGGATGAAAAGACCCTTCTTGGTTCCTATTCTTCTTCCTTTCCTATCCTCGACGAGGTCACCAGCCTCGTCTTTGGCGGTTACCGCAACGGCTTCGATCTTACGCAGCTCATCTCCCATCGTTTTTCTTTGGAGCAGGCAGTGGAAGCGATTGAAATCGCATCGCACCCCCAGCCCGGCTCCATGAAGATTATGATTGAGCCTGAGCTGGGCGGCGGAGCCAATTAGGAGCGTTGATGGCAAGCACGGTTAAACACGCACTCCTCCGCGGGCGCAAGACGGTCGAAAGTGTAGTCGAAGAGGGCCGAAGGAAAGTCGAGAACGTCGTCGAAGGCGGCCTGAATACGGTCGAGACGGTCGTCGAAGCGGGCCTGGATACAGTCGACGCAGTCGTCGGCAAAGGCCGTAAAACTGTGGAAAGCGCTGTCAGCCTCGGCCGCAAGACAGTCGAGAAGACCCTCCTGCACGGGCACAGCACCATGAAGGCCGCGGTGCTGCACGGGCGCGAAGATGTCCGCATCGAGTCCGTCCCCGTTCCCAGCGCCGCCGTCGGCGAACTTATTGTCCGTGTGGGCGCTGCCCTTACCTGCGGCACAGACCTGAAGGTCTTTCGCCGCGGCTATCACGCGCGCATGATCGTTCCACCCGCGCTCTTCGGCCACGAGTTGGCCGGGACCGTGGTGGAAGCCGGCGAAGGGGTTACGGAGTTTGCTCCCGGCGACCGCGTTGTCGCCCTCAACTCCGCCCCTTGCGGGCAGTGCTACTTCTGCGCACGCGGCCAGGAAAATCTCTGCGACGATCTGCTCTTCAACAACGGCGCCTATGCCGAGTTCATCCGTATCCCGGCGCGCATCGTCGCCAAGAACACTCTCCACGTTCCCGATCATGTCCCGCTGGAGCACGCGGCGCTGACCGAGCCACTGGCCTGCGCCGTTCACGGATTTGAGGATTCGAACCCTCGCAAGGGCGACATTGTCGCGGTCATCGGCGGCGGGCCGCTGGGCTTGATGATTCTGCACGTGGCTGCGCTGGCGGGCTATGAAACCATCGCGCTGGTACGCCACGATGGACAGGTAGAAGCGGCGCGTCAAATCGGCGCCGCCCATGTGGTGCAGACCTCGAGTATCCGTAAAGCCATTCAGGAAACCCGCGCGCTCACACCCAAAAATCGTGGCGTGGATATTGCGATTGAGGCCGTCGGTGTGCCGGAAGCGTGGCAGGAGGCGGTCGAACTGGTGCGCAAGGGCGGCACGGTGAACTTCTTCGGAGGGTGCGCAGCCGACACCCACGTCACCCTCGATACCAATCGCATCCACTACAGCGACATCACTCTGCGCGCCACCTTCCATCACACCCCGGAGCTCTGCCGCAAGGCTCTCGATATCATCTCCAGCGGCCGCTTTCAAGCGGGCGTCTTCATCACCGGCCACGCCCATCTCTATGAGCTGAATCGCGTCTTCGAGAAGCTAATGAAGCGCTCCACCGAAATTAAAACTGCCATCGTGCCGTAGGGCTTTTCCGCAGCCTCGAAAGCCCCGCGGTAGTCTCCAGGAGGGATGTACGGTCTGAAGAGGCTGCGGAAAAACTCCCCACATCAGGCAATGGTGCGAAGGAGGGTGCAGCAGGGGCTCAAGCCCTCGTTCGTTTTAGAGACTTTGGTGGCCCGGCTGAAGCCGTGCCCTTTTTGCAAGACTCATCGCACAGGGTTTTTCCGGAGCCTGTGAAGCCCGTAGCCTTCAATGGAATTGATGACGCAAGAAGATTGAGACGATGACAAAAGGACGCAAGCTTTTTGGGACTGACGGCATTCGCGCCGTGGCTGGTGAATCTCCTCTGGATGCGAAGACGATTTATGCAGTGGGCGTGGCTCTGGCGCATACGCTGCGCAAGACCAACGCAACTCCGCGCGTACTCCTGGGCCGCGACACCCGCGCTTCAAGTCCCTGGATTGCGGCCACGCTAGCCGCGGGGCTGCGCTCCCAGGATGTGCAGGTGGAAAGCGCGGGCGTCATCACCACGCCGGCAGTGGCTTTTCTGGCCCTCACGCACGGATTCCATGCAGGCGTGGTGATCTCTGCTTCGCACAATCCGTGGCAGGACAATGGAATCAAGCTGTTCGGCGGCGACGGCTTCAAGTTGCCGGACGCAGTGGAACTGGCGATTGAGGAGGAGATCTTTCATCATCTCGGCCAGATTGCGGCGCCCGATCCCAAAGTTCTTCCGCCGGTCGAAGACAATCCCGCGCTGATGCAGGGCTATTTGCAATCTCTCAAGGACGCGGTACCGGATTTGAGATTGCAAGGCCTGCGCATCGTTGCCGATTGTGCGAACGGCGCGGCGGCCGCAGTGGCGCCCGAGCTCAAGCGGTGGCTGGAGATCACGGGGGGTGAGGTGACCTTGCTCAACGTGGAGCCGGACGGGCGAAACATCAATTTGAATTGCGGTGCATTGCATCCCGAGACGGTGGCGCGAGCGGTGAAGGAGCGCGGCGCGGCCTTGGGCATCACCTTCGATGGCGATGCGGACCGCTGCTTGCTGGCCGGCGCGCATGGAAATGTGATCAATGGCGACGCCATTCTGCTGATGGCGGCGCGGGACTTGCAGGAGCGCGGGATGCTGACCGGCAATGTGGTGGTGGCCACCACGATGTCGAATATGGGCCTGGAAGCGGCGCTGAAGCGCAGCGGGATCAAGATGCTCCGCGCTCCCGTGGGCGACCGTTATGTGCTGGAGGAGATGCAGAAGTACCATGCGGCGCTGGGCGGCGAGCAGTCCGGGCACATTTTGTTTCCCCACCTCGCCACGACGGGCGACGGGATTCTGACGGCGCTAGTGGTGCTGGACCTGATTGCGCGCAGCGGCAAGACCGTGGAAGAGCTGACGTCGGACTTGAAAGTTTTCCCCCAGGTGATTGTGAACGTGAGGGTTAGCGAAAAGAAGCCGCTGGCGCAGATTCCCGCCGTGGCAGCGGCGATTGGGGCAGCGGAAGCAGCGCTGAAGGATTCGGGCAGGGTCGTGATCCGCTACTCGGGAACGGAGCCGCTGGCGCGGGTGATGATTGAGGCGGAGAGCGAAGAGGCGATGCGCAGCCATGCGGAGGCCATTGCCGGGGCGATTCGGGCCGAGCTGGGGGTTACCAACCAGGCACCGGCTCAGCACTAGCGGTTGTTGAAAACGCGCGGTTTGAGGGGTGGCTTACGATCAGACAAAGTGAAGTTTGAGCGGGTGAAAAGCCACTCAATGGTAAAATAGACAGGATGCCTATACCCTTGAAGACCCTTTTCCTCAACCCACCCTCCTTCGAGAATTTCGATGGCGGAGCGAGCTCACGCTGGCCGGCGACGCGCGAGATTGAGTCCTACTGGTACCCGGTTTGGCTAACCTACCCGGCTGGCCTGCTGGAGGGCTCGCGCCTGCTCGATGCGCCGCCCCATCACGTCTCGGCGCAGGAAACCATCGAGATCTCGAAAGAGTATCGAGTTCCTGGTCCTGTTCACCTCGACCGTGGGCTGGGAGGGCGATCAGCGGCTGGCCGAGGCGATCAAGACTGCCAATCCCTCCATCAAGATTGCGTTTCGTTGGGCCGCCCGTAACGACCGCGCCCGACAAGGCGCTCAATGAGTGCTGGGCGCTGGACTTCATTTGCCGGCGCGAATTTGACTACTCGGTTGTGGAGTTCGCGCAGGGCAAGCCGCTCGACGAAATCCTGGGCATCAGCTACAAGCTGGACGGCAAAGTCCTCCACAATCCGGACCGGCCGCAGGTGGAAGACCTGGACGCGATGCCGTGGGCTACGAAGATTTACAAGCGCGATATGGACGTGACGCGCTACAACGTTCCCTTCCTGCTGCATCCGTACATCGCGCTCTATTCAACGCGCGGCTGCCCGGCGCAGTGCACCTTCTGCCTGTGGCCGCAGACGTTGAGCGGGCACGCATGGCGCAAGCGGTCGAGCGACGACGTGGCCGCGGAGATGAAGTGGGCCAAGGAGAACTTTCCTGAAGTGAAGGAGTTCTTCTTCGACGACGATACCTTCAACATCCAGAAAGGGCGCACGATAGAGCTGTGCGAGAAGCTGAAGCCGCTGGGATTGACCTGGAGCTGCACTTCGCGCGTGACCACCGATCGCGAGACGCTGAAGGCCATGCGCGAGGCGGGTTGCCGGCTGCTGATCGTGGGCTTCGAGTCGGGCGATCCGCAGATTCTCAAGAACATCAAGAAGGGCGCAACGGTGGAGCGGGCGCGGGCCTTTGCCAAAGACTGTCACGACCTGGGCCTGACCATCCACGGCGACTTCATTCTGGGCCTGCCGGGCGAGACCAGAGAGTCGATCCGCAACACCATCAACTTTGCCAAGAGCCTGGACGTCGAGACCATCCAGGTTTCCATCGCGCACGCTTATCCGGGCACGGAGTTTTTTGAATACGCCAAGGCCAACGGCTTTATTGTGAACAAGCAGGCCATGAGCGACGATGGCGGCCACCAGATGGCGCACATCGAATACCCCGGCCTGCCCACGGATTACGTGATGGAGATGGTGCACCGTTTCTATGACGAGTACTACTTCCGGCCCAAGGCGGCGTTCCGCGTGATCTGGAAGGCGGTTGTAAATCGCGATGTGCCGCGGCTCTATGTTGAGGCCAAATCGTTTCTCAAACTGCGCGAGCAGCGTAACCGCATGGTGAAGCAGGTGCGCAGCCAGCAGGCCGAAGCCGCAGACAGCAGTGAAGGCCGGCGCGTAGATTTCGCGCTGAGTCGTTTCAACACCTCACAGGAGGGCGGCGCCGTAGCGGCCGCCCTCAATTTCTTTTGGACCTGATTTGGATTTTGTGCTCTCCCGCCCTTGCGACAAAAAGACATCGCAAGGACGGGGCACAAGAATGAGGGCAAGCCATCACCGCCCTACAAGAAAGTTCAGGATGGGCCGTCACACACTTTCTGCTCGGCAATATTTGATTCTGGGCACTGGTCTCGCTTTGCGCGCCGCTGGGCGATACTTGCCTTTCGCGCGGGATGACGCGCTTCCCTCAATTTCATCTGTCCGATCCGGGCTTGCTGGTGGCAGCGGTGTTTACGCCGTGGATTGCGGCTCGGCATTGCGCTGCTGATCGGGTTCTTTGCCAGCTATCTGACGGCGCTTGTCGTGGGCCGATCTCACA
This sequence comes from uncultured Acidobacteriaceae bacterium, assembly GCA_963725975.1. Lineage (GTDB taxonomy): Bacteria > Acidobacteriota > Terriglobia > Terriglobales > Acidobacteriaceae > Telmatobacter. Next base: position 260,776 of record CAVSBA010000011.1, read on the forward strand.
TTTGTGCTGCCGGCCACCGCCTTCGGAAACGTAATTGTGGCGCTGCTGTCGCGCTTCTGGCTCCATGAAGCGATTTCAGCCGAGCGCTGGGCGGGCATTGCGCTCATCACGCTGGGCGTAGGCTTTGTGGCGCACGGGCCGTCGCGCACGGAGCGGCCGGCGTGAACAGTTCGAGGAGCCCGTGTGCGATGAGCGGGGCATGAACGGAGCGACCGGCGTGTGGGCCGCAACGGCCATGATTGCGGCCGTGGTGTTGAGCTCCACGGCGGGAGAGGTGCTGACGGCCGCGGCCATGAAATCGATTGGCGACCTGGACGAGATTCGCTCTCGCTCCGGGCTTAAGGGCGCCATTCGCGCAGTCCTGGGCTCGCCGCTGTTTTTTGCCGGCGTGTCTTTTTCTGACGGTGGCTTTTTTTGCGCTGCTGTTTGCGCTCAATCACCTCAACCTGAGCCTGGTGGCTCCGGCCTCAGCGTCGCTTACGCTGGTCACCAATGCGATTGCCGGGAAGATCTTCCTTAAAGAGAATGTCGATCATCGGCGCTGGGCGGCGGCGGGGCTGGTGTGCGTGGGCGTGTATCTGCTGGCGCATTGAAGGGTAGAGCCCACGACCGAGCGCGAAAAGCCTCATCAATCCCCTCGGCTTCAGATCCGGCAGGAGGACTTTGCGCGGCGCGCCTGCCGCGGCAGAGAGCGCTTGCGCAGCCAGGTGGCCGCTGCGCGCGGCGCTTTCCATGGTGGAGGGCCAGCCGGTTGCGGTCCAGTCGCCTGCTAAAAAGCTGTTGGGCCAGGGCGAGGCCTCTGCGCCCGGCCGGAATCTGTCGATCCCCGGTGGCACTCCGAACGTGGCGCGAACCTCTTTCACCAGAGCGGCTTTTTCGACTTGCGCAGAGGCCACGGCGGGGAAAAACTCCGCTAGCTCGGCTATGGCCTGGGTGATGGCCTGGTTGCGTTCCAGCGCTGCGAAGGCCCGCGAGCTGCTGACCACCAGCTCGATATAGCTGCCGCTTGGTCTTGCGCCATGGCTGGAGCTTGCTCTTGTTGTACATCCAATGGATCTCGCGATCGAGCAGGACTGCATGGTCGAGCTCTGTGATCTCACGGTCGAACCAGAGGTGCACGCTGCAGATGGGCCAGTGCTGGTGCTGCTCGACCTGGCCGAGCAGCGCGGCGGCGCCTTCGGCAGCCGGCATGTTGGGAATGAGCTTGGCCGTGGCTTCAAACGGCAACGCCAGAATCAGATAGTCGGCGATCAGCGGGCCGGTGCGCGTGGTCAGTGTCCACTCGGAAACTTCTTCATCCCACGCCGCGCATTCGACATTGGTGTTGAAGTGGATCTCGGCCCCGTTCTGGCGCAGGAAGTTTTCTGCTCCGGCGTAGAGTTCGGTGAGCGGGACGGTGCTCATGCCCATGGCTCCGGCCCAGGCTGAGTTCATAAACAGCTCACGGACGACTTTGGCGGCGTAAGGAACGGCGATGGAGTCGAGTTCCGCGTTGAGGGCGCTGGCGATGACCAGACGCCAGAAGCGATTGACGGCGCCGGGCGTTTGACCGTGCCGCTCCAGCCACGCGCTTAAGGGCTCTGCCGGGGAAACCTTTGGATTGAATCTGAGAATGGCGGAAAAAGCGCGCGCCAGCGCCAGCTTATCGGCCAGGGTGAAGGCGTGGGCCGTGAGCAGGCGGGGCAGGCCGTGGAGCGGCGCGGGCAGCAGCGATGGACCGAGAACCGAACGCCGTCCACCGGGCTCGATCATGGTCATCTCGCTGGTCCAATGGATGTTTTTTTCGACGCCGACGCGTTGATAGAAGCCGGCCAGATTGGTGCAGCAGCCGAAGAGCACATGCTGGCAGTTGTCGATGACCTCGTTGACGCCGGGATGCAGATAGGAGCTGGCGCGCCCGCCGAGATAGCCTCTTCTTTCGATGAGATGAACCTTGATGCCGCTCTCAGCAAGTGCGCAGGCCGCGGAAAGGCCGGCGACGCCGGCGCCGACGATCGCGACTGTTTTTTGCTCTTCCTCATTGGTCGCGGTGGGTTGGATATGGCTCCCTCGGGGGCTAAAAGCCCGGAATGTTTTGATGGGACTCCCGGCACGGGCTGAAGCCGGTACCCTGCAATACCCGTACCGGTCTAGGCCCATACCGTTCTAGGCCCGCGAACCAAACTCTAGCCGAAGGCGCGCGCCCAAACCATGCGGGCCAAACCTGCCACCAGAATAGCGAGCTTTTGCCCTGCGGGGACGCTGGCGCGGCGGCTGAAGACATCATAGTTGGCGCGCTCAATACGCTTGAGCAGAGCGTGATAAATGGTGACCAGAACCCAGAGCGCGGGGCGGCTTTCGCGGTCGATCAAGGGAAGCAGGGCCTCGGCGGAGCGGTAATACTGTTCGGCGCGGCGGCCATACTCGGCCAGCAGGATGCGCTCGGCAACGGTGGGCGGTGCGGCCGGCGGGCGGTTGAGGAATGCTTCAGGCGAGAGTCCGTTCGCCGACAGATCTTCGAGCGCAAGGTATACGCGGTTTCGTGCGGCATCCTCCTGCACATCGCGGAGAATGTTGGTGAGTTGGAAGGCGATGCCAGTCTCCTCGGCAAGCTTTTCGGCGCGATGGTCGGTGTAGCCGAAGATGCGAATGGAAACCAGCCCCACCACCGAAGCCACGAGGTAACAGTAACGATACAGGCCGGCGAAGGTGGCATAGGTATCGGGGGCGCCGCTTGGGATGGCTGACGGGTTCTCCAGGTCCATGCTGACGCCTGCCACCAGCTCGTCGAGCAGGTGAAGCGGGATGGCGAAGCGTTGCGTGGCATCGCGAGCGGCGATGAAGGCCGGGTTCGATGAGCGGGCGCCGTGGCAGACGGAGTGCCACTCTGCTAGCCAGGTATCGAGGCGGCGGCGGCGCTGGTCGCGCGGAAAGGATTCGTCGTCGGCCAGGTCGTCGGCCTGACGCATGAAGGCGTAGATGGAGCAGATGGCGTTGCGCCGGGTGAGCGGAAGGGCCACGAACGCGTAGTAGAAGTTTTTGGCTTCGCGGCGAGCGATGGCGCGGCAGTCGGCGTAGGCCTGGACGAGTTCGGCGGATGGGGTGGGTTGCGTCAATGCTCAGTTCTCGATGGATCGCGGAGAATGCCAGTTCAGTTAGAGCCTTTCCGGGTCTCAGAATCGAGACCCCGGCGCATGAAGCAGGTCCTCCGGCTTGGCTCTCTCACCCACGGAGAAGACCTGTCCGCGGGGCCCCGGCGCGCTCCTCTCAGGATGGCAAGGGGTGCGATACTCAGGCGCGGTTACGCGGGACTCAATGCGATTTTATCGCGCGGCCTGGGGTGGACGGCCGAGGCGCAGAAAGGGAAGAGACTTTCCGGCCAGGGCGCGCACGGCAAGCGCGAATTTTGTGGACTTCGAGATGGAAGGCCGAGCACTGAGCACGTCGTAGTCGCGGCGTTCGATGGCGCGCAAAATTTCGAGGCCGCCGCGGCTGAAGAGGTCGAGATCGACGGCCAGGTCGCGGCGCACGCGGCCAATCAGCGGCAGGCCATCGAGGAACAGGGAGCGCGCGTAGTCAACCTCCTGGCGGAGCAAGGCGCGAAACTGGGGGGTGGCGAGGCCGGCGGCAATGGTTGCGTCGCTCACGCCGTGGGCGCGCATGTCGGCCTGGGGAATGTACACGCGGTCCTTGGTGAAATCCACGCGCACATCCTGCCAGAAGTTGGCGAGCTGCAACGCCGTGCAGGTCAGGTCGGAGAGGCGGAAATTTTCTTCGCTTACTTGGTTGCAGGCGTAGAGAACAAGACGGCCGACGGGGTTCGCAGAGTAATGACAGTAGCCCAGCACATCCCCCATAGTCTGGTAGCGGGTGACGGTCTGGTCCTGCCGGAAGGCGGTCAGCAGGTCCGCAAAGGGCTGCTTGGGGATGGCGCAGACGCGGATGGTTTCGGCCAGAGCGACAAAGACCGGATGGCGCGCACGGCCTTCGTAGCAGGCGTCCAGCTCTTGTCCCCACAGGTTCAGAAGGGCCAGAGCGGCGGCATGATCCGGGACTTCGTCGCCCAGATCGTCGGAGATGCGGCAATAGGCATAGATGGCGTGGAAGTGGGGGCGCAGGGGCTGGGGCAAAAACCAGGTGGCGACGTGGAAGTTTTCGTAGTGCGACTCGGCAAGGCGGCGGCACCAGGCAAGGGCTTCGGCGAGACTTGGGGCCGTGTCGGGAATACGGTAAGAGGGTGGTAGCGCTGCCCAGCCGCGGGCCAGGAGGTCGTTATTGGATGCGGCAGTGGCAGTCATGTAGCCCTCAGAGATATTTTAGCTGCTGTTTCCTTGAGAGAAAGCCACTTGGCGCAGTCTCTTCAGGCCCCGGGGGAATGCGCCATCATCCCGCCCTCCGAGCTTCATCTTTCTTCATTTCTCCATCATGCCATTGCCATGCGTCTCGTCCACTCTGCTCACAAATGCCCCATCGGCCACGCGCGTCGTGACGCGATCGCCGGCCTCCACCTGGGCCGCTGAGCGCACCACCTGCCCTGCCTCGGTGAGCACCAGCGCATAGCCGCGATCCAGCACCGCCAACGGAGACAACGCGTTCAGCCGCGCATCCAGCGCGCCCAGCCGCGACTGCGATGCCTCAATCAGCCGCTCCAGCGAGCGATCCATGCGGGCGCGAAAATCCCATAGGTGCGAGTTGGCGTGGGCCAGCCGCTGCCGCGGATCGTGGCGCAGCACTGCTGCCTGCAACTCCGAAACCCGATCAGAACGCACACGCAGCATCATGCGCGCCCAAGTCTCACTGCGAAACGCCAGGTCGTCAAGCTGCTGCGCCAGCCGATACAGAATGGCCGTCACACGCCCTTCGGCGCGGCTGGCCGGAACCCGGCTGAAGCGCTGGCGCGCCTGCAAAAGCTGGAATCGGGCCGCACGCTCCAACCGGTGCGATTGCGTGGCCAGGTGCTCGGCAATCTTATGCTGCGCCTCAGTCACCAGTTCTGCCGCGGCCGAGGGAGTAGGGGCGCGCAGGTCGGCAACAAAATCCGCAATCGTGAAATCCGTTTCATGGCCAACCGCGGAAACCACCGGCAGTCTGCTCGATGCAATGGCCCGCGCCACTCGCTCGCTGTTGAAGGCAGCCAGATCTTCAAGCGAACCCCCGCCGCGCGCCAGCACAATCAGGTCCGCCAACCCCGGCGCAGCGTTCAGATCGGCCAACGCGGCCTCGATCTCGCCCGGCGCTGCTTCACCTTGCACGCTTACCGGGCAGACCAGGACACTTAATGCCGAGTGGCGGCGGCCGACGATATTCAAAAAATCGCGAATCACGGCGCCGGTGGGCGAGGTTACGACGGCCACGCAGCGTGGGAACGCCGGGAGCGGCTGTTTGCGCTCGGCATCGAACAAGCCCTCAGCCTTCAAGCGTTCCCTTAACTGTTCGAACGCAAGTTGCAGAGAACCCGTGCCCACCGGTTCCATGGTCTCAGCCACGAGTTGCATCTGCCCGCGCTGCTCGTAGACGCTCACCCGGCCGCGCACCAGCACGTGCAGTCCATCTTCAGGCCGGAAGCGCAGCAGCATGGCCTGCCGCCGGAACAGCACCACCGGCAACTGCGCATCCGCGTCCTTCAATGTGAAGTAAACATGGCCAGAGGGCGCAGGCCGGTAGTTTGAAATCTCACCCTCGACCCACACGTCGCCGTATTCCTGCTCCACCAGTGAGCGCACCTGGCCCACCAGCTCGCGCACAGGCCAAATACGCCGCATGTGACGCGGCTCCTCGAAGGTGAGGTCAAGCTGCGGCGCAAATGGATCCTGCCAGGGCATCAGCAATGAGTGTAATTGGAAACAGCCGGGAGCCGGGCTTCGCGGCAGCGCCCGGCCGCGACAGTTAAGCTTCTACGAGTGCATCGGCGATACCCAGATGCTCGTCCAGCGCAGCCAGCCCCAAATCCAGCTCTTCCCTGGTGACGATCAGTGGCGGGGCGATGACAAAATGGCTCACCCAGCCCTGAATCGAGACGCCCTGGGCCATCATCCTGGCCGCGATCTGGTCGACCACCAGCGGCTTGCCTTCCACCTTGTCGCGCATGGTATTGAAGCGCTGCTTGGTGGCGCGGTTCTTCACCAGTTCCACGGCGAAGAAGAGGCCAAGGCCGCGCACATCGCCCACCGACGGGTGCCGCTGCTTCAGGGTTTCGAGCTTCTGACGCACATAGGGCTCGAGTTCCGCCGCACGCTCCACAAGTTTGAGCCGCTGCATCTCTTCGATGGTGGCCAGGGCCGGACCGAGGGTGAGCGGGTGCGCTTCATAGGTGTGGCCGTGCGAGAAGTAGTGGTCCTCGAAGAAATCGGCGATCTTGCCGCTGGTGGCGCACAGGCCGAGCGGAACGTACGCCGAGGTAATGCCCTTGGCCGTGACCAGGATGTCGGGCTTCACGTTCCAGTGATCAGCGGCAAACCACTTGCCGGTGCGGCCCCAGCCGGTCATCACTTCATCGGCAATGAGCAGCACGCCGTTTTCATCGCAGATTTGGCGCAGGCGGGGCAGATACTCGGGGGGCGGAACCAGAACACCGTTGGTGCCCACAACCGGCTCGACAATGACGGCGGCCACATCGCTTTCATTGCGGATCATGTGCTCGATGTAATCGGCGCAGGCAATGTTGCAACTGGGATAGGTGTGCTTGATGGGGCAGTCGTAGCAATTGGTCTCGGGCGCAAAGACAATGCCGGCTCCTTTGCCGCCCGGCTCCATGGCCCAGCGGCGCGGATCGCCCGTGGCCGCGATGGTTCCCATCGTGGAACCGTGATAGGAGCGGTAACGCGAGATGATCTTGGTTTTGCCGGTATACATGCGGGCGATTTTGAAGGCCGCTTCGTTGCCCTCCGTGCCGCTGGTGGCAAAGAAGAATTTGTTCAGCCCCTCAGGCAGCACCTCAAGAAGTTTCTGGCTGAGCCGCGCGCGGGCTGAGGTTGCGTAGCCGGGCGTCACGTAAGCACAGTTCGCGAGCTTGCTCGGCAATGGCCTCAATCACGCGCGGATTCTTGTGGCCCAGGTTGACACACATCAACTGCGAGCTGAAATCGAGGTAGCGCTTGCCGGAGCCGTCGATAAACCAGCAGCCTTCGGCATCGGCAATGTGCAGCGGCTTCCAGCCTTTCTGGTAGCGCCAGGTGCCGTAGTTGGTCTGCCGCGTGATGGCTGAAATTTCTTCGCTGGTGAGTGCGGTTGCTTTCGTCGCGTCGATCATGGCTCCCCTTCTTCAGATTATTTCAAGGGCTGGTTCGGGCTCTCCCGCCCTTGCGACGAAAACATCGCAAGGATGGGGCGTCGATTTAGCGCACCTGCGGGAAACCGAGATCAACCTTGCTGGCCGCGGGATCGGGCCAGCGGCTGGTGACTACCTTGCCGCGGGTGTAAAACTGCACGCCCTCGGGGCCGTACATGTGCAGATCGCCGAACAGCGAATTCTTCCAGCCGCCAAAGCTGTAATAGGCCACGGGCACCGGAATCGGCACGTTGACGCCGACCATTCCGACTTCCACGTCGAACTGGAACTGCCGCGCCGCACCGCCATTCTGCGTGAAGATCGCGGTGCCATTGCCGAATGGGTTCTCGTTGATCAGGCGAACCGCCTCGGCGTAAGTATCCACGCGCACCACGCTCAACACCGGCCCAAAAATCTCCTGATCGTAGCAGGCCATGCCCGGCTTGGCATTGTCGATGAGGGACGGCCCGAGGAAAAATCCCTTCTGCCCGGTGGCGGGATCCTTGCGCCCGTCGACGGTGACGGTTGCGCCCTCGGCCGCAGCTCTATCCAGGTGCGAGGCGACGCGGTCGCGATGCTCGCGCGTGATGAGCGGCCCCATTTCGCTGGCGGGATCGGAGCCAGGCCCCACTTTGATCTTCTCCATGCGCTCGCGGATGGCATCGATGAGCGGCTCGGCAACTTTGCCTACGGCGAGCACCACGGAGATGGCCATGCACCGTTCTCCGGCCGCGCCATAGCCGGCGGAAACCGCGGCGTCAGCAGCCATGTTGATGTCGGCATCCGGCAGCACCAGCATGTGATTCTTGGCGCCGCCCAGCGCCTGTACGCGCTTGCCATTGCGGGTGGCAGTTTCATAGATGTGCCTGGCCACCGGCGTGGAACCGACAAAGCTCACCGCCTTGATGTCAGGATGTTCCAGGATGCGATCGACTGCAACCTTGTCGCCGTGGACGAGGTTCAGCACGCCATCCGGTAGGCCGGCTTCCTGCAGCAGCGCGGCGAGGAACATGCTTGCGCCTGGGACCTTCTCAGAAGGTTTGAGCAGGAAGGTATTGCCGCAGGCAATGGCGTTCGACAGCATCCACAGCGGCACCATGCCGGGAAAATTGAACGGCGTAATACCGGCCACGACCCCCAGCGGCTGGCGAATCTGGTAAACGTCCACACCGCGGCTGGCCTGCTCGGTGTAGCCGCCTTTGAGCAGGTGCGGAATGCCGCACGCGAATTCCACATTCTCGAGACCGCGCGCCACTTCGCCCAGCGCATCGGGCATGGTCTTGCCGTTTTCGCGGCTCATGATGGCGGCGAGTTCCTGCTTGTGGTGCGAGACCAGATCGCGAAAGCGGAAGAGAATCTCCGCGCGGCGGGACAGCGGGGTAACTCGCCAGTCATGCGCGGCTGCCTTGGCAGCGTCCACGGCACGATTTACATCCTCAACTGAGGCAAATCCGACCTCGGCAATCTGCTCGCCGGTGGCCGGGTTCAGCACCGCTCCCGAGCGGCCTGAGGTTGCTGCGTAGGGTTTCCCGCCAATCCAGTGCGACACCACGGCCGTCGCCAAGCTTTCCACTGTAGCCATTTCGTCGATACTCCTTCTCTTCCATTAAAAGGCTCTTGGCCGCACAACGCAATCGCACCACCGCGGCCACAGGCCCGGATTCAACGAACTGGGGATGAAACGGTTGGGAAAATGCCGATAAAAGGGCGGCAATCAACGTCGCTGCCGATGGGTATCGGCAGGGGCATAACACCCCTCGCTGGGGAAACTCATTGGCCGCTCATCGATTGGCGCAGACGCTGTTCAGCCTCAGCATTCCAATATGCGCAATCCAGTTCGAGGAAAACGGAGGTGTAGGGAATGGCCAGGCCGGTTTTCACGATCAAAATCCGGAACTCGCGTGCCGATTGATCGAGCTTCGCGATCATCGCTTCGTGGGGGAGAGCATTTCGATTCGAGTTTTTCAACAAAGAATCGAGCTTGCTCCGCAGCTTCGCAATACCGGGTGCATCTTTCTCACGGACAAATTCCAGTTCGCGGTCCGTATACACATGGCCCCGAATGTGCCGGTGCCTGGCAATTCTCTTGAGGACCATGCGAATCACGTCGAAGTAGGAGGCATCGGCAACAATGGTCTCAATACCGGCGCCGGAGTGCGCGGGATAGGCGGAATCGGCGACCACGATCCAGTTGCGGTGACCGAAGAGCGGCAATCTGGCTTCGAGTTCGGCCTCCCACCGGGCCGGCTTTCCTGCCACCTTCGGTTTGCTCATGGCCTCATCTCGCCGGCGCCGGGGCAAACCGCGACTTTACCGCAACGGCCGGAAGCCATCAGGGCATAGGCTTCGCCCGCTCGCTCCAGGGGAAAGCGGTGCGTGACGATGTCTTCGGGATGCAGGTTCCAGCGCACCAACCGCTCGACCAACTCTTCCATGAGCCAGGTGGAGGTGACCCAGGAGCCATAGATGGTTTTCTGGTCGTGAATGATATCGGGCGATGGGTTCAGGGTGAGGCTGCCGCCTTCGCCAATGAGCGCGATGCGGCCCCATTTGCGGGTAGCGCGAATCGCGGTAGCGCGCGCCTCGGCATTCGCCGAGCAATCTACCGCGCGTTCCACGCCATGGCCAGCAGTCAGATCCCGTACCTGCGTCACGTTGTCGGACCCCGCGGCCAGCAAGACGTCGCAGAGGCCAAGCTTCCCGGCCAGATCGAGCCGCTCCTGTGCAACATCGATCCCAATAATCTGCTGGGCTCCGAGCTTGCGACAGAGCGCGGCTGCGGCCAGTCCTACCGGACCGAGACCCGTGATCAGCACGGCGTCGTTGCCACTGATGCCGATTTTTTCCAGCCCCTCGTACACGGTGCCGAAGCCACAAGCCACCTGCGCCCCGTCGATGTAGGTCAGCGGCTCGGGCAGGGGAATCAAATCCTTTTCCTCGGCAACCATATAGGGCGCCATGCCACCGTCGCGCTGCCAGCCGTAGGCGCGCCGATAAATGGGGCTGGTGCAGGAGATCATGAAGCCGCGCCGGCAGTCCGTGCAGAGGCCGCAGCCGGAGATGTGATAAACGATGACCCGGTCACCGGCCTTGAAACGCCGGCAGCCGGGGCCGGCTTCGACAATCAGGCCCGCTGGTTCGTGGCCGGCAATCACACCCTGGTATCCTTCCGGCCCTTTCCCCAAATGCTCGTGGTAAATGCAACGGATATCGGAGCCACAGATGGTGGAGGCCTGGATCTCGACCAGGACCTCGCCATAGCCCGGCGTGGGCACGGGGGCTTCTCTCAGTTCCACCGTACTGTTGCCAGGCAGATACGCTGCCTGCATTGTCTTGCTCATGCGTGCGCCTCAGTCGAAGCTTATCTGGTTTGCTCGTGGGCCCGTGAACTCTCCGGCCTGTCTGGTTTGCAGCCGATCAGGGCGGCGTAATTTCGCCGTTCAAATCCCACAGGTCTTCCCAGGATTGATCGTCTTTCCAGAGAAACACCTGTCCTTTGATCAGCCGGCAGTTACGATCGATGGCCGCGATCTGCCTCATTTCCTCTGCGCTCAACGGCTCGCCAACCACCGCGCGGAGATTGGCGAGGAGGTGATCGCGCTTGGTGGAGAATGGAATCGGAACCTGGCCGCGCTGCACCGCCCACTTGAGGCAGACCACCGCCGGGTGCACACCCAGCCGAGCGGCAATTTTCGCGATCACCGCGTCCTCGGCCGGCGCCGCATCTTCAGGCGTGCGGTCCCGCGGCGGGCGTGCCGGAGACCCGATGGGTGAGTAGCCAATGGGCTGAATCTGGTGCGCGCACAAAAAGTCGAAGAACTCCGGCTGCTGAAAATAAGGGTGCAGCTCCATCTCGTTCGCCACGGGCCGGATGCGCGCGTCGCGCAGCAGCAGCTTCATCTTCGGAATCGTCATGTTTGAAGTTCCGATGTGCCGCACCAGGCCACTGTCCACCAGTTCCTCCATCTTGCGCCAGGTGCGCATGAAGTTTTCGTGGAGGTAAGGAACGGCATTGGGATTGCGCTGGCTCACATCGCAGTGGGGCGGATGATGATTGGGAAATGGCCAGTGCACGAGGTATAGATCGAGGTATTCGAGTCCGAGATCTTTCAGGCTCTTTTGGCACGACGGGATGACGTCATGCTCGCCGTGTTTGTCGTTCCAGAGCTTTGAAGTCACCCAGATCTCGTGGCGAGCGATGCCGGAAGCGACAATGTCGCGGAGAGACTGGCCGATGTGCGCCTCATTGCCATAGACGGAGGCGCAATCGAAGTGCCGGTACCCCATGGCCGCAGCCATCCTGACGGCCGCGGCGATCTCTTGGTGCGGGACGTGATCAGAACCAAAGGTGCCCAGTCCAATGGCAGGCATGGTGGCATTGCTAGCCAGATGCCGTTGCGGGACGAGCGGTGGATCGACAGCATCAGTGGCAGTTGCAGAACTGACCATAAAAGCAGCTCCGAAATCGATAACTGTAACGGATTAAGATTATAGCAACCTCCACGGTGGGTCAAGCGCATCCGGAACCTCCAATCTTCAGGCAGATCTCCCTCGCGTCCCCAGCGGAGTACCTTAAAAGCGCACCGCCAACTTGAGAGCTGGCGATAGACTGAGGATTGACCAAATTGATCGAGCAAGCTCAGGAAAACAGATGATTAAGTGGAAACGGGTAGTGGAGACGGCGGTGTGCGCACTGCTGCTGTCGGCGGTGGCGTGCGGCCCATCTTCCGCGCAGACACGCGAGTTGGGGAAAGCAAGAAAGGCCATCCGGCACCTGGTAATCGTCTATGACGAGAACATCTCCTTCGATCACTATTTCGGGACCTATCCGGTAGCGGCAAATCCGAAGGGCGAGCCCGCATTCACCGCACTCCCGGGAACTCCAAAGGTGGAGGGCTACTCGCGTTCATTGCTGACCAACAATCCGAATAGCCTGAATGGAAAAAATGGCAGGGGCCGCTCCAACCCCTTCCGGCTGGACCGCAGCCAGGCTGCGACTGCGGACCAGAGTCATGACTACACGGCCGAACAGCATGCTTTCGATGACGGGAAGATGGACCTGTTTCCCGAATCGGTAGGCCATCCGGATGGGCCGCGCGTGCCGGGCGAGCATCCCGGCGTGCTGGCCACCAGCGGACTGACGATGGGCTACTTCGACGGCAACACCGTGACTGCCTTGTGGAACTATGCGCAGCATTACGCCATGAGCGATCGCCAGTTCGGGGACGTCTTCGGTCCTTCCACGCCGGGCGCCATCGACCTGGCGTCAGGCCAGACGAATGGCGTGGTCAACGATCAGAATGCGCAGGGCCTGATGATGGCCGACGGATCCGGAGGATTCACGCTGATCGCCGATCCGGAACCGGCAGGGGACCTCTGCTCCAGCACTACGGACCCCCTGGTGCACATGACCGGGCGCAACATCGGCAATTTGCTCACGGCCGCGGGCGTTTCCTGGGGCTTTTTTGAGGGGGGATTCGATCTTACCTTGGTGAATCCAAATGGCAGCACCGGCTGCCGGCGTAATTCCACCTCGGCCTGGACGCTGGTCCGTTCGCGGGATTACGTGCCGCACCATGAGCCCTTCCAGTACTATGCATCGACGGCCAATCCGAAACACATCCGTCCTTTGTCACTGCAGGCGGTGGGTACGAATGCCGACCGAGGCGCCAATCATCAGTACGACACGCATGACTTCTTCGATGCCGTGCGCGCAGGGAATTTCCCCACCATCTCCTACCTCAAGGCTCCCGCGTTTGAAGACGGCCATGCAGGATATTCAAGCCCTCTCGACGAGCAGCGCTGGATCGTGAGCGTGCTGAACTTCCTCGAACAGCAACCGCAGTGGGATCAGACGGCGGTGATCGTGGCCTATGACGACTCCGACGGCTGGTACGACCATGTGATGGCCAAGACCGCGAACGGTTCCGCCACCGCGCGCGATGCCCTCAACGGAGCGGGCCGGTGCGGTAACGGATCCGATGTGCTGCCCGGAGTGCAGCCCGGCACGCCACACGCGCAGGGACGCTGCGGCCCAGGACCGCGTCTGCCCCTGCTGGTCGTCTCGCCGTGGGCGCGTGCCAATTACGTGGACCACACGACCACCACGCAGTCTTCCATTCTGCGCCTGGTGGAAGACCTGTATCTGAATTCGCAGCGGCTTGGTCAAGGCTCCTTCGATGCGGACGCGGGCTCTTTGCTCGGATTGTTCGATTTCAGCGGCAATAAGCCGAAAAATGCCGCGCCCCTGATTCTGAACCCCGAAACCGGCGAAGCGCGAAGCGCAGGCAGAGATTCCCATTGAAGAAGTGGACACGCAGGCAGCTTTTGCGACAGGGCAGTTTGGCCGGCGCTGCTGTACTGGCCAGCCGACGGGCGGCACGGGCGCAGAACGCCGCAGCCGAGAGCAAGCCCGCTGCGCGAACCCTGGATGCCACCCGGCTGGCCTCGTTCGTAGACCCACTTCCCCTCCCCGTGCTGCAAATTGCGCAGGGCCGGCGCTCGTCGGCGCAGTTGGGAGCTGTCGACGCGCCCTACTATCCGGTGCACATCCGCGCGATTGAAAGCAAGATGCACCGCGACCTGCCGGCGTCGCGTCTGTGGGGCTACGGCGACACCGCGGCGCCCGTTCTTTTTGAGGTGAACAGCGGTGAGGGCGTGCTCATTGACTGGATCAATGACCTGCCCGCGAAACACTTCCTGCCGCTGAGCCCGCCCAAGCCGGGCATGGAACATGCACCGCCGACGCGGGTTTCCACTCACGTGCACGGAGCGCGTGTTCCCGCCGTCAGTGACGGTTATCCGGAAAGCTGGTATGGTCCCGGCGAGCGCAAGCTTTGCTACTACCCGAACCAGCAGGAAGCCGCCGCCCTGTGGTGCCACGACCACGCCATGGGCGTCAGCTTGTTCAATATTTTTGCCGGGCTGATGGGATGGTACATCGTCCGAGACCAGGCGGAGCAGGAGCTTGGGCTGCCCGCAGGGAAATACGAACTGCCGCTGCTGCTTTACGACCGTAGCTTCGATCCCCGCGGCCAGATCTATTACCCGAATCCGCCCGATCAGGGCGCATGGTCGCAGGAATATCTTGGCGACGCCATGGTCGTAAATGGGAAGGTGCGGCCCTACCATGACGTTGAGCCGCGCCGCTACCGGCTGCGCATTGCCAACACGGCGAACTCGCGTTTCCTCGCTCTAACGTTCTCCAACCGGCAAGGCTTTCACGTCATCGGCTCCGACCAGGGACTGCTGGCTGCGCAGGTTGAACTCAAGCGGCTGGTGCTGGCTCCGGCCGAGCGAGCAGATCTGATCGTGGACTTCAGCGGTTCACGCGGCGAGAATGTGGTCCTGATGAGCGATGAACTGGAAGTGATGCAGTTCCGCGTCGGCGGTTCCGCAGCGGGCGTCGATGCCCCGCTGCCTTCGGTTCTGCGGCCCATCCAGCGCATTCCGGAAGAGCGGGCCAGCCGCTCACGCCTGTTGACACTGGACGAATTCGACGGCGACGACGGCAGTCCCATGGTGATGCTGCTGAACCGGAGTCATTGGAGCGACCCGGTTACGGAGCGGGTCCGCCTGGGCTCCGTTGAAATCTGGAGCCTCGCCAATCTGACCCAGGATACTCACCCCATTCACCTGCACATGGTCCGCTTCCAGATCCTGGACCGGCGTAACTTCTCCGTGGACGATTATCTTGCCACCAACTCCTTGCCACTGCGCTCCACCGGCCCGGTGCTTCCGCCCGCGCAGCACGAGATGGGATGGAAAGATGTTGTGCAATGCCCGCCGGGAATGGTGACGCGGATCATCGTTCCATTCACGCCCTACGCTGGGCGTTACGTCTGGCATTGCCACATTCTGGAGCATCAGGCCAACGAAATGATGCGTCCTTACGAAATCGCTCGATCGTAACCTCCCGGTCGGCGAATTGCTGTGGCGGAGTTACTACCAGCCTCCTGCGATGATTTACTTTAATGTAAGTTGAAGCCGTTTTTCTTCGCAGTCGCATAGATGATGTAGAACACATGCCAATGGGCAGGAGGCAACGCCTAGCAATGGCTGTTCGTTTAAAGGATATTGCCCAGGATCTGGGCCTTTCGGTCGTCACCGTTTCCAAGGTGCTGCGCGATCATCCCGACATCAGCGACATGACCCGCAAGCGGGTATTGAAGCGCATGAAGGAGCTGCATTACCAGCCCAACATGGCGGCGCGCTCGCTCATCACGGGCCGGACCTGGACCATCGGCCTCGTGGTTCCCGATCTCCTGCACCCTTTTTTTGCTGAGGTGGCCAACGAAATCTCCATGGCGGTGCGCAAGAAGGGCTATAGCTTGTTCATCTCCTCGTCCGACGAGGACCCGGCACTGGAGCAGCAGGAGATTGCACAACTGCTCGCACGGCGGGTTGACGTGCTCCTCATCGCCTCTTCACAACAGAAGATTGCTTCGTTCCAGCGCATCGAGGAGCAACAGATTCCTTACATTCTTCTTGACCGGCAGTTGCCGGGGTTGGATGCGAACTTTGTTGGCGTGGACGATTGCGCGGTCGGGCTGCTGGCCACGGAGCATTTGATCCAGCAGGGCTGCCGGCGCATCGCCCACATCCGTGGTCCCGAAGTCAGCACCGCAGCCGGCCGGCTCGAAGGCTACCGGCAGGCGCTGAGCGGGGGAGGCATCCGCTGCCACGCCGATGACGTTGTCTCGCTCGGCGCCTCCGGCGATTATCGCGGAGAACGCGGCGGGTACAACGCCGCGCAGAAGCTGCTTTCCAATAAAACCAAGCCCGATGGAATCTTCTGCTTCAACGATCCTTGCGCGCTGGGCACCATGCGCGCCATCCTCGATGCCGGCCTGCGCATTCCTGAAGACATTGCGGTGGTGGGTTGCGGCAACCTTTCCTACTCCGACTTTCTGCGCGTCCCGCTTACGTCAATCGATCAAGGCACAGCCTCGATTGCCAAGGCAGCCGCCAAGCTGGCGCTTAAAATCGCGCACAGCAAAGGACCAAAGCCCACTTGCACCGAACTGATCCAGCCCCGGCTGGTGGTGCGCGCTTCCAGCCTGCGCAAACCAGTTCGCCACAGTGCTGTGCCCCCTGCCCCTTAATCGGCCGGATTCTTGTACGAAATCTGGGAGGATTCGCATCTTTTTTTGGCCTGAATGAGGCCGGTGATGTGCTGGTGTTCGAGGCCAACGCAACCATGGCGGTGAATCCTCCGGCCGAGGAGACAAAGTGGGATTATCGCCGCCCGGCTATAGCCAGGGTCTGCGAGGCCGTGCACACCATGCTGCAGCACAGGATTCAGCAGATTCGCCCAGAGATGGCGGCTGATTTGCGGGTGTAGGTCTTCTGGATTGAGTGCCCGCGCATCTAAGTTTCGGGGTCGCCTTTGGGATGTCGATCTTGTCGGAATGACCGATGCCATCCTGCGCTCAGAGGTTGCCTCGCGCGCCGTACAGGAGGATTGATTCTCGCCCGGCTTGGATTGTACATTTCTTTCGTTAAAGTAACTGGACTCCCGAGCCATCTGTTTGCGAATATTGAGTTGGCAATTGGCCTGGTGTCCGATCGTGATACGAGACCAGGCTGTTTCCGGCCGATTTCCCCACTTAAGAGTTACAGGCTTTTCCCTCATTGAAGCCAGAGCCATCTTATCTGTACTAGGGGAAGAGGAGGTCTTCCATGAAGAGATTACTGCTGATCGAGGATCAGCCCAAGGACGTGCGAGCCGCTGCGGATGTTGCGCAATCGATTGGAATCGAGAGCGTGCAGGCATGCAACACGGTGTCTAGTGCCCGCGCCGCGCTCGATAAGGGACTGGCCGGAGAAAGCCCTCTACCCGACGGCATTATTCTCGACCTCGATCTTGGAATGGAAAGCGGTTACGAACTCCTTCGCTACTGGCATGGCTCGTTCAAACTCCGCAAGATTCCGGTTATTGTATGGTCGGTGATCGAGAAGCAGCGCGAGATCTGTGAGCTCTTCAAGGTGAATTCGTTCGTTGCCAAGTGGGAAGGGATGGACGCTTTGCGGGCCGCCCTGGGCCAGTTCGTCTGCTCTCGTCCCGATGCTTCCGCGTCGGGATTGGACAGCCCTTCTGAAGAGTCAGTCTAGTCGAACGCAAGCTCCTCTCGCAGGCTTCAATTCTTCAGTCTGAACACAACTTCGATAACCGAAGGAGAACGCAATGAACGATCTCGCTGAGATTATTTCTCAGAATGCAGATACTATTCGCCAACAATGGATCGCGCAGCTGTCTGGCGCTGTTCAGCGGAGTGATCTAATCAGCAAGGCTGAAATAGAGGAACAGAGCCGGGCGATTCTCGATGCCCTGGTTCAGGGTGTGAGAACAAGCGGCATCGATGTTGCCGGGCCGGGATGGGACACCGCTCGCGAACTGCTGAAGGAGATTTCCGCATCGCGGGCCCGCCAGGGATTCTCGCCTACAGATGTGGCGACTTTCGTGCTTTCTCTTAAGCAGCCGCTCTTTGCCGCGATACGTTCCGCGCCGGTGCGAAGCCAGGATCAGCTTTTCGACCGGGTGTGGGCGGCAACGGAGCTCGTGGACAAGCTGGCTTTGATTACCTCCGAAGCATTCATCTATACACGCGAGGAGCTGATCTCAAGGCAGCAGCAGGAACTGCTCGAACTTTCGACGCCGGTGGTCAAGTTATGGGATGGCATTCTGGCGCTGCCCATCATCGGCACGCTCGACAGCTCGCGTACGCAGGTGGTGATGGAGAATTTGCTGCAGAGCGTGGTGGCGACAAACTCCAAGTTTGCCATCATTGACATCACCGGCGTACCCACCGTCGACACGCTGGTGGCGCAGCATCTGCTGAAGACCATTACCGCCGCGCGGCTGATGGGCGCCGAGTGCATTATCAGCGGCGTGCGCCCGCAGATTGCCCAAACCATTGTCCACCTGGGCATCAATCTTGAGGATGTGATTACCAAGGCCAAGCTCTCCGACGCTTTTGCGCTGGCCTTGCAGCGCAGTGGCAGAGCAGTGGTGCGCCAGGGGACTGCTTCGCAGAGCGGCCTGAACAGCTTGCTTACCAGGCAGGAGGGATAGATGGAACGGATTCCGGTTCTCCGCATGGGGCCTCTTTTGTTGGTCACAATCCAGGTGGATATGCACGACAAGCTGGCCCTTCAACTGCAGGACGATGTAACGCATCGCATTACGGATTTCGGTTCGACGGGCGTGCTCATCGACATCTCCTCACTGGAAATCGTGGACTCGTTTATCGGGCGGATGCTCGCCAATCTCGCTGCCATGTCGCGGGTGCTGGGCGCCGATACGGTGGTGGTTGGAATGCAGCCGGCTGTGGCCATCACGCTGGTGGAACTCGGCATGTCGCTGCCCGGCGTGAGGACGGCTTTGAGCGTAGAAGCGGGCATGGAACTGCTCCTGACAGCGGTTGCTAAAGCCGCACAAAGGTCTGAAGATGAACTCGATCCGGCGTGAGGTCCACCCGCTGCAGAATTCAAATGACGTGGTGTTGGCACGTCAACGAGTTCGGCAGTGGGCAACGGAGTTGCGCTTCACGCTCGTCGATTTGACGAAGCTGGTGACGGCAGCAAGCGAACTGGGCCGTAATGCTCTCGATCACGGGCATGGCGGCTCCATGACCATGGAGGTCGTGTCCGACGGCGGCAAGACCGGACTACGACTGACGTTTGAGGATCAGGGCCCTGGAATCCCGGACATTCAGCTGGCCCTCAAGGATGGGTTCACAAGCGGCTCGGGGATGGGTTTGGGATTGGGCGGGAGCAAGCGCCTGGTCAACGAATTCAGCATCGAATCAGAAGTGGGAAAAGGAACCAAGGTTACGGTGATTCGATGGAAGTAGCCTTTACGGAATGTATCCCGGTAACCGACCTCAGCTCTGTGGGTGAGGTGCGGCGTTCGGCCATGCTGGCCGGCCAGCGGCTTGAATTCGATGAGACGCGTGCAGGGGAGCTGGCGCTGCTGGCTACCGAGGTTTCGCGCAACGTCTTGCTTCATGGCCGCGGCGGTCAGGTAATCCTGGCCGGCATCAGGCAGGGTGACAATCAAGTGGCGAGGATTCTGGCCATGGACAGCGGCCCCGGAATCAAGGATATGGCGCAGGCCTTCGCGGACGGCTATTCCACTGCAGGAACCATGGGCGGCGGCATGGGAGCCATGAAGCGCATGGCATCGGCCCTGGAAGTGTTCACCGGGCCCAGCGGCACCATCATCCTGATCGAGGTTGGTGAGCCGCCGGCTCGCGCGGGAGCCGAGATTGCAGGGATCGCGGTTCCCTACCCCGGCGAGCGCGTTTGCGGCGATGGCTGGAGATTTCATGAGACACCGGAGCGCATGGTGACGATGCTTGTGGATGGAATCGGCCACGGATGGGGAGCGGCTGAGGCGGCGCAGGAGGCCACTGCGACGTTTGCAAAGTATGCCGATTCCGAACCTTGCCAGATTCTGCAGTCCATCCACGAGGCACTACGTAAGACGCGGGGTGCGGTGGCCGCAGTAGCTGAAATCCGGGCGCGAGATCAAGTGCTGGTTTATGCCGGCGTGGGAAATATCTCGGCCACGTTGATCGATGCCAATCGCTCGCGCAACCTGGTTTCTCATAACGGCACGCTGGGAGCCATCGCCCCACGCATTCAGGAGTTCCGCTTCGAGTGGTCACGGAATTCCATCCTGGTGATGCATTCAGACGGAGTACAGACGCGGTGGGACCTGGGTGCTTACGCGGGCTTGATTGCGAAGCATCCTGCTCTCATTGGTGGTGCTCTTCTCCGTGATTTTCGGCGCCAGCGCGATGATGCAAGCGTAGTGGTAATCAAGGCCAGATAAACATCATGCCAGTTTCTGTTTTCCAACTCGCTTTACGCAGCGAGCGCGATGTAGTACATGCGCGCCAGAAGGCGCGCGAAATTGCGGCCGAGCTGGGACTCGATAATCAGGACCAAATCCGGATGGCAACGGCCACATCGGAAATGGCGCGCAATGCATTCCACTATGCACGCAACGGCAAAGTGGACTTTCTGGTTAATTTAGACGCGCCCCAGTGCTTCGAAGTGTTGGTCGCAGATGACGGCCCTGGGATTCGTAATCTGGAGGAGATTTTCGCCGGCCGATACCAGTCGGAGACGGGCATGGGCGTGGGAATTATCGGCACGCGCCGGCTCATGGACCAGTTCGCCATCGAATCCACAGCCGAAGGTACTACTGTCCGCCTGGGAAAACACCTTCCTAGGTCCGCGAAGTATTGGACTGCTCGTTCGGTCGGAGAGATGCAACGGAACATGCAGCGCCGGGCTCCGGGCGATCCTTATTCGGAGATCGAGCGTCAGAACCAGGAGCTGCTCAAGACGCTCGAGGAACTGCGCAGCCGGCGGGAAGATCTTGAGCTGTTGAATCGCGAGTTGGAAGACACCAATCGCGGCGTGGTGGCGCTCTATGCCGAACTGGATGAACGCGCCGACTATCTGCGCAGGGCGTCGGAGCTCAAAACCAAATTTCTCTCCAACGTCTCTCATGAGTTCCGGACGCCCCTGAATTCCATTGTTTCGCTGGCCCGGCTGCTTACGGATCGCATCGACGGCGAGCTGACCCCTGAACAATTGAAGCAGGTGCACTTTATCGAGTCTTCTGCCCGCGATCTGCAGGAAATGGTGAACGACCTGCTCGATCTGGCCAAGGTGGAAGCCGGCAAGATTCGCATTCGTTCTAAACAATTCGAGGTACATGAACTCTTCAGCGCGCTCAAGGGCATGCTCAAGCCACTGCTCGCCGATAACATGTCGGTCGACCTGGTTTTTGAGGACGCTCACGGTCTGGCGCCCCTGCATACGGATGAAGGCAAGGTTTCGCAGATCCTCAGAAATTTGATTTCCAATGCCTTGAAATTCACTCCCCAGGGCAGTGTTACCGTGTCTGCCTGCGAGGTACCTGGCGGTCGCGTCGAGTTTCGAGTGTCTGATACCGGAATTGGCATCCCCCCCGAGCATCAAGAGACCATCTTCAAAGAGTTCAGCCAGATCGAAAACCCGCTTCAGGAGCGCCATCGCGGAACCGGGCTTGGACTTCCGCTTTGCCGGAATCTGGCGATGCTCCTGGGCGGATCAATTTCTCTGGAGAGCGAGGTCGGCCGCGGATCGACGTTTTTCTTCACCGTTCCTTCGATTTATATCGGTGAGGCTATTAAGCCCAGTGACAGCGCGGCTCTTCCGGCTCCGGAGTTTCATCGCGCGCCCATTCTCTATCTCGAAGACGATGAGAAGGTGAGCCACTCGTTCGAATTGTTACTGCGGGACAGCGAATTTCAACCTATTCTCGCCGCCTCGCTGGCGCAGGCTGAAATATGGATCGCGAGGCATCGACCGGCTGCGGTGGTCGCCGATATTTACATCGAGGACGATTCCTGCTGGGGATTTCTCGCGCGCCTCCGGGAAAAGTACCCCGAAGTTCCGGTGATCGCTACCAGCGCGTATCAAGATCCGGGTGCGGCCCAGGCGCACGGCGTTGACCTGTTCCTGCCCAAGCCTCTCGATGCCCAGATCCTGCTCAACGAATTGCGGCTGCGCACCAACCAGGGAGGAAGCCGCAGCTTGCTGATCGTCGACGATAACGAAGTCTCCCGCTATATTCTTCGCGAGTTGCTCTCTCAGCCCTGGCTCCAGATTGAAGAAGCCGCGAATGGCGCCAGCGCGCTGAACCGCATCAGCCAAAAGCTTCCCGACGCGCTGATTCTGGATCTTCTCATGCCGGACGTAAATGGCTTCGAAGTTCTTCGCCAGTTGCGATCCAGACCGGAATCCGCAGAGCTTCCCGTCCTCATCTATACGTCGAAGCCTTTGTCCGATGCGGAAAAAGCGCAACTGGCAGACTGGCACGCCAACGTGATTCGGAAAGAAGACGTTTCAACCCGACTCTCTGCGCAACCTTTCCTGCACTGGTTGACGACGGCCGGAGTCAATCCCGAGGTCTTGATTCGAGATCGACATGCATGAAGTACCACATCGCATCCTCATTGCAGACGATCATGAGGAGACTCGATACATTCTGAATCGAATTTTACGAGCCGCCGGTTACCACTGCAGTGAAGCCGCAACCGGAGCGCAGGCGCTTGAATGCGTACGCACTCAGCAGCCGGATCTGATCATCCTCGACGTGCGCCTGCCCGACATCTCCGGATTCGAGGTATGCAAACAGCTCAAGAGCGATGCGCACACAGCATCCATACCGGTCCTCCAGATTTCCGCTGCCTTCGTGTCTACCGACGATCGCGTGCGGGCCCTCGAGGCCGGGGCGGACGGATACCTCACGCATCCCATCGATCGCACCGTGCTGACGGCTACGGTACGATCGCTTTTACGGCTGCACACGGCGGAACTGGCAGCACGCAAGTCAGCACAGCAGTGGGAATCGACCTTCGACGCCCTATCGGAAGGGCTGGCAATCCTCGAAGAGGGTCACCGCCTGGTTCGCTGGAACTCGGCATTCGAGGCCATCAGCGAGGCCATCAGCGGTTCGGGTTTCCGCCCTGAACGCGGTAAGGATGTGAGGGGATTTCTAAACCAGCTCACCGGAATGGACGTGTCGTGGGCCGTGGGGGCGGGCGAGCGGTTCAGCGTGGAGTTTGCCTTGGATAGCCGCACCATGCAGGTGTCGTTGAGTCCCATGGCCACCGGCACAGGCAAAAATGAAAGTATCGTCATCATCTCCGATCTGACCGATCGAAGGCTGGCCGAATATGCAATTCGCACCGCTGAAAAACTCGCGGCCACCGGAAAGCTGGCCAACGCCATCGCCCATGAGATCAACAATCCGCTGGAGGCGATGATCAATGTAATATTTCTGGCTCGAGCCTCCAACGACATGGACTTTGTGCAGGACATGCTGGGGCGCGCCAATCAGGAACTCGATCGCATCGCGAGAATCACCAAACAGACACTGGCCTTTCACCGCGATACCGAGCATCCGACCCAGGTCGATCTTGGCCAGCTTCTGGCTAATGTGGTTGATCTCTACCAACGCCCGTCATCTCAAAGAAGGGTCAACCTGGTTTTTGATGCACGGCCGGCGCCGCCGGTCTTGGGATTTCCGGGCCAACTCGGCCAGGTCTTCGGAAACCTGCTCCGCAACGCCACGGAAGCGGCGCCTGCCGATTCCATTGTGACCATCCGGGTCCGCCCCATCCATCGGTCGGGTCACGCCGGGGCGCGGGTCACCATCCACGATCACGGTTGCGGCATTCCGCGAGCCGTGCGCCAGAAGATCTTCGATCCGTTCTTTACGACCAAGGAACTCAAGGGGTCCGGCCTGGGACTCTGGGTTTCGAAAAGCCTCATCGCCAAGCACCATGGCGCAATCCGCTTCCGCACCTCGGAGCAGACGGGCCGGAACGGGACCACGTTTGTGGTGTTCCTGCCGGCCGATGGTGTGTCTTCCAACATCCCGGTGCCAGTGGCATAGACGGTTGCCGAAAGCTGCCGGCCGCTGTCCGCGCCTGCAGCGCTTGCTATCGAGTGCAAACTGCCTACCCGCGCGTTTAGCGCCGCTCAGGCAAGCTTGGCTTCCTTCTCAAAACTCCGCCGCTGCTTCGCTTAACGTGTAGTTAGATGCGGCGCCATTTGGGGATGGGCTGCGGCTCAGTTGCGCGGGAGAATTCTGTTTTAGCGGGTTGCCGTGCTACTTTGTGCAGCCAAAGCCAATTTCCAGTTACGGTTGACCTGACTCGAACAACCCCAATTGGGTATTGGCAAGAGCTGGCGGCTCAATGCGCAACGCGCGCATTTCCTCGGCCGGATAAATGCGCAACAGATGCGAGGGAGGGCGCTCAGCAGACGCAAGATATTCTTTGTAATCACGGGGATTCAGGATCGTCGTCATGCGCGGATGAATGGGCTGCATGAGCTGATTTGGCTCACCGGTGAGGACGGCGAAGGATCGTTCCCATTGATCCGTCTTCGGGTTCTTCCAGGGCTTCCAGACACCCGCCATCCCGAACGGCTCCCGGCCCGGGATCATGACTTCGTACTTGGGTTTCTTTCGCTGCGAGATTTGCTGCCATTCAAAAAACGCATCGGCGGGTACGATGCAGCGGCGCTGTTGAAACGATTCCTTCCAGAAGGATGCGCGTTCGATACCCTCCGAACGCGCGTTGAAAAGGTGGCGATCGGGCAGCATGAAACCCCAGCGCATGAGTGCAATCTCGCGTTCACCAGTTTGGTTGGCGAGCACAACCGGTTGGATGGATCCCGGCGCAATATCGTCCTCAGGCTCCAGATACAGATCTTCCAGCCCCGCTCCAACCTCGAAAGCCTCTGCGATGCGCTGCTTATCGGACCGTCGGCGGTATCTTCCGCACATAAGAAAAGTGTAGATGGCTGGAAGCCTCCGGCAAAGAGCCCGGATGCACATCGGCGATTGGCGCGGCAAATGCCTCTCGCATCTGGGCGCAACGGCCGAAAGCTGCTGCCTTTATGCATGGAACGCCCAAAAAATAATTCCTTTGTTTCCAGTGGAATGAGCAGCGGAGTGCTGCAAAAGTGGGGCAATAGCGATTGCAGACCGGAAGCCTTTAGGCGAATATAAGGCGAAACAGGATTTCCGCCCATGGCCTCTGCCTCCGCTCTCCGCATCCAGATCGAAGCATCGCTCGCCCATCGCATCCCCTCTGCCCTCACACCGGTAGCGAAGGCGATTCGGCCGGTTTTGCCAACCGGGGTTGAGACGGTGGATGAGCTCGTCGGAGGTGGCCTGCCGGTGGGGGCAATCTCGGAATTTGCAGGCCCGGAATCAAGCGGACGGACATCGCTGGCGCTCAGCTTTCTTGCCCGCATCACGCAAGCGGCGCGTGTGGGTGTCTGGATCGACGTCGAGGATGGATTCGATCCGGAGTCGGCGGCGGCGGCGGGTGTCGATCTGCAGCGCTTGCTCTGGGTGCGCTGCAGTGTTCCTGCTGCGCACCCGCAATGCCATCGAGAGAACGGCTTCCGGCTTCCCGATAAATTCCTTGTCCCGCCGGAAGTGAAGAAAGGCCTGCACGGGGGAGGCTTCGGCCCACACCCGCGCACGGAAATCCAGGGACTTTCAGGAGCGGTGGGCGAGTTTCTGCGCCCCCAGTTTCTGCGGACCAAGTCTCTGGCGCCTCGCTCCGCGCAGACGCAGTTGCAGAAGAAGCGGGAGCGGGAAGCCTTGATGCCGGTTGCACAGACCTCGGCGTTCCAAGCAAGCCCACATGCCCGGCCAGGAAAACCATGGACGCGCATCGAGCAGGCGCTGCGCACGGCCGACCTGCTGTTGCAGGCCGGGGGCTTTGCGGCCATTGTGCTGGACATGGCGGGCATTGCGCCGGAGTACGCTATGCGCGTGTCCATGGCTACGTGGTTCCGGTATCGCGCGGCGGCTGAGAGAACGCGAACGAGTTTGCTTGTGCTCACGCAGCATGCGTGCGCAAAAAGCAGTGGCGAGTTGCTGCTGCGCTTTCAGCCAGGACGTGCGTGCGGCGATGAAGCGACGGTGTTTACGGGGCTCGAGTATCGCCTGGAAGTGGAGCGGGGGCGATTCATGCAACGCCCGGCAAATGTAGTGCCGATGCGTAAGCCTCCTCAACGCGAGAGCGGTACCCAATGGCGCAGCCGATCGACTTGGGCAGGTGCGCGATGACAGAGTGCTACGCCTGCGTATGCGTGAAAGAATTTCCCGCGCAGGCCTTGTTGCGCCTGCGCCCGGAGTTGCGTGCTTCAGCCTGCGTGGTGATGGAAGGCGATCCGCCGCTCCAACAGGCTTGCTCGCTCAACCGCCTGGCACGCTCCCTCGGCATCATGCGGGGCATGACGAAAGTAGAGGTGGAGACGTTTCCACAGGCCAAGGTGCTGGCGCGTTCGGTAAACGAGGAAGCCGCCACAAGAGCGGCGCTGCTGGCCTGTGCCGGTGGATTTTCTCCACGTGTAGAAGAGTGCAGCGCAGCAGGCTTGTTTCTGTGCGCGGTCGATATTGCAGGCACCGAAAAACTATTTGGGCCTCCGCAAGTGCTGGCTCACAAACTTCTGGACCAGCTCAATTCCCTGGGCGTGACAGCTTGTATCGCCATCAGCCATAACTTTCATGCGGCGCTTGTGGCAGCCAAAGGTCTGACTGCGCGCGACCCTGTGCATGAGCCTGTATGGGTAATTCCGGCAGGCAAGGAGAAAGAGGCGCTGGCTCCGCTGCCTCTCCAGGTGCTTGACCTTAGCGAAGAGCAAATGGAGACCTTCTCGCTGTGGGGCATTCGCACCCTGGGCGCGCTCGCCGCATTACCGGAACAGGAACTGATCGCACGAATGGGGCAACCGGGCAAATCGCTTCTCCAGCTGGCGTGCGGGGAGCGGCCTCATCTCTTTCAGGCCTTCGAACCCGGCTTGGCTTTGATGGAGCGAATGGAACTTGATGCGCCTGTCGAGAATCTTGATACCCTCCTCTTTATCGTCAACCTGCTCCTGGATCAATTGATGGTGCGGAGCAGTGCGCGGGCGCTGGCGCTGGCTTCAGTTTCTGTCGTGCTGAAGCTGCAAGGGGGCGCGATGCATACCCGCACAGTGCGTCCGGCATTGCCCACTACCGACCGGCAGGTGTGGCTCAAGCTGATGCACCTTGATCTTGAAGCGCATCCGCCCCAAACCGCGATTGTGGCTGTTGCCCTTGAAGCGGAGCCGGGCACAACCGCGCAGGTGCAACTTGGTTTGTTCTCTCCACAATTACCAGAGCCCGCGCGGTTGGATGTTACGATGGCGCGGATTCGTGCGCTGGTAGGCGAGCAGAATGTAGGTCGCGCGGTTCTTGAGGATACACATCGGCCCGATGGATTCCATATAGAGCCTTTCCACGTGCCGGCGGCACAGGCGAAGGGAGTTGCGCCGGCGTGTGCACGGCCGGGGCTGCGCCGCGTAAATCCAGCCGAAACGGTCAGTGTCACATTTCAGAATGAACGCCCCAAAACATTTTTCTTTCGGAAAAAAAGCTACCTGATCGAGCGTGCGTATGGCCCCTGGCTGAGCAGCGGCGACTGGTGGAATCCAACGCTGTGGGGATGCGAGCAATGGGACCTGGTAGCCCGTGCACAGGACGGCGCAACACTCTGTTGCTGCGTAATGCGAGATCTGCTGCGGAATCAGTGGCAGATGGCGGGGCTGTATGACTGAGCGGTACATCGAACTGCACGCAGCCAGCGCCTTTAGCTTTCTTCAGGCGGCCTCAGCGCCGGAGCAACTGATCGAGCGGGCCGTGGCGCTGGAGATGCCTGCGATGGCGCTGCTGGACCACAACGGCGTATATGGTTCGGCACGCTTTCACACCAGCGCCAGGCGTAATGACATGCACGTGCACGTGGGAGCGGAGATCTCCGTTTCGAGCTTCGGACCAAGGCTGACGCCTGCAGCATGGTTGCCGCATCAGCAAGCCGAAGAACCGGCAAGATTGCCTTTGCTCTGCGCATCGCGCCAGGGGTATCAAAATCTTTGCCAGCTTATTACGCACTTCAAAATGAGGGAGACCGAGAAAGCCGAGGGAGCCGCGACGATTGACGATTTGAGCCGCTATGCAGGCGGCTTAATCTGCATGACCGGCGGCGATGAGGGGCCGCTGGCTGCGGCGCTGATGCGCGGCGGCGAAGCTGCGGGGCGCGAGATGGTCGAGCAACTGACCCGCATCTTCGGACGCGAGAACGTTTACGTCGAATTGCAGCGCCACCAGGAACGCGAAGAAGAGTGGCGCAATCAGGCTGCGATGCGCATTGCCCGCGCGCTGCGGCTTCCGCTCATTGCAACCAATGGAGTGCGCTATGCAACCGCCTGCGACCGTGAAATCCAGGACCTGTTCACCGCCATCCGCAATCACGTTGAACTCGATCAGGCGGGCCGGCTGCTGGCGCTGAACAATCTGCGGCATCTGCGCGCGGCAGGCGAGATGGCGGCGCTGTTTCGCGATGTTCCGGAAGCAGTTGGAAACACCATTGAGCTTTCGTCGCGCTTGCCGTTTGAGTTGAACGATCTTGGCTACAAGTTTCCGCGCTACCCGGTGCCCGACGCGGAAACCATGAACAGCTTTCTCTCCAAGCGGGTAGCAGAAGGGGTACAGAGACGTTATGGATCTGGCAACGGGGATTTGCTGCAACGCGCAAAGAAACAGGTAGAGCACGAACTTGCTCTGATTGCGAAGCTGGGTTTTGAGGGATACTTTCTGATCGTCTGGGACATTATTCAATTTTGCAAGCAGCACGACATTTTGGTGCAGGGCCGCGGCAGCGCAGCCAATTCTGCCGTTTGCTACGCGCTTGAAATTACGGCCGTCGATCCGGTGGGAATGGAACTGCTCTTTGAACGTTTCTTGAGCGAAAGCCGCAACGAATGGCCGGATATCGATCTCGATCTGCCTTCGGGGGAGAAGCGCGAGCAGGCCATTCAATATGTCTACCAGCGATATGGCGAACTCGGCGGGGCCATGACTGCCAACGTGATCACCTATCGCGGTAAATCGGCTGCGCGCGAAGCCGGCAAAGCTCTGGGCTTCGACGAGGACACGCTCGGCCGCCTAAGCAGCCTGGTGGGGCAATGGGAGTGGCGCGGCAAAACTGACACCATGGCGCATTCCTTTGAGCACGCCGGCTTCGACATTCGACACCCGCGCATCGCGAAATACCTTGAACTGTCGATGCGGATTCAGTACCTGCCTCGGCATCTCGGCCAGCACTCGGGCGGCATGGTGATTTGCCAGGGCCTGTTGAATCATTTTGTGCCGCTGGAGCGCGCCTCCATGCCTGGACGTACGGTGATCCAGTGGGACAAGGAGGATTGCGCCGACCTGGGGCTCATCAAGGTGGACCTGCTCGGTCTGGGCATGATGGCCGTCTTGAAGGACTGCCTCGAACTGATTCCTGAACACTACGGCGACCAAGTCGATCTGGCCCACTTGCCGGAAGACGATGAGATTTATCGGACCTTGCAAAAGGCGGACACGGTGGGCATGTTCCAAGTGGAGAGCCGTGCGCAAATGGCGTCTCTGCCGCGCAATCACCCGGAACGCTTTTACGATCTGGTCGTCCAGGTGGCTATCATTCGCCCCGGTCCGATCGTCGGCCAGATGATGCACCCCTACATGCGGCGGCGGCAGAAGAAAGAGGCTGTGACTTATCCGCATCCATCCCTGGAGCCGGTTTTGAAGCGCACGCTGGGGGTGCCGCTCTTTCAGGAACAACTGCTGCGCATCGCTATGACGGTCGCGAATTTCTCCGGGGGCGAGGCCGACGAGTTGCGCCGCGCGGTGGGCATGCGCCGCTCCTGGGAGCGCATGAAGAATCTGGAAGGAAAATTGCGCGCCGGCATGACGGCCAATGGCATCGATCTTCCCACCCAGGATACGATCGTGCAAAATATCAGCTCCTTTGCGTTATACGGATTCCCCGAATCGCATGCAGCCAGCTTTGCGCTCATCGCCTATGCATCGGCTTACTTCAAGGTCAAGTACCTGGCTGCTTTCACCGCCGCCATTCTCAACAACCAGCCCATGGGCTTTTACTCGCCCGCCGTCCTGGTGAAGGACGCACAGCGGCATGGATTGCGGATCAAGCCTGTCGACGTGCAGCTTTCCGATTGGGCTTGCACCATCGAGCGCGAGGCCAATGACACGCTTGGTGTACGCCTGGGGCTCGGATATGTGAAGGGGTTGACGAAACGAGCGGCTGAAGCGCTGATGAGCGCGCGGCAGCACGACGGACCTTTCAGTTCCGTAGAGGATCTGGTGCGGCGCGCGATTCCAATCAACCGAAAAGAGCTGACGAAGCTGGCTCAGATTGGGGCGCTGAATGCGTTGGATGGCATCCATCACAGGCGCGATGCGCTCTGGCAGGTGGAGCGTGCAGGCAAGCTGGAGGGCCCGCTGCTGCGCCAGCAAAGCGAATGGCTGCGCGAGGAATCGGGAACTCGACCTTTGCAGCAGATGAACGTCGAGGAGCGGCTGGTTGCCGATTATGCAGGCACAGGGCTGACGGTGGGGAAGCATCCCATGTACTACCGCCGCTCTGAGCTCAGGCAGCATGGCATTCTATCAGCCGAGGAATTGAAGCGCTGTAGGCATGGCGAGTGGGTGCGCGCGGCCGGGTGCATCATCGCGCGGCAGAGACCGGGCACGGCAAAAGGCTTCATCTTTATCTCCATGGAAGATGAGACCGGCATTGCCAACGTGATCGTGACCCCGGACCTCTACGACCGCGATCGCCTGGTGGTGACACGCAGCAAGTTTCTGCTGGTGGAGGGCAAGCTGCAAAACCAGGACAATGTCATTCATGTAAAAGCCACCCGATTAGCAGCTCTTGCAGACGCCATGCTGCAGGCACATCCGGGCGAGGGCGGGCACGTCTGAAGTCAACGCGCAGGCTGCCAGCCGCGGAGGCGGAGGCTGTTGGAGAGCACGCAGACGGAGCTGAGCGCCATGGCCGCGGCCGCGACCCACGGGGTGAGCAGGATGTGAAAGGCGGGATAAAAGACGCCGGCGGCCAGCGGGATGCCGATGATGTTATAGCCGACTGCCCAGAAGAGGTTCTGGCGCATGATGCGGAGGGCCTGACGGGCCAGGCCGAGCGCGGCGGGAATGGCCGAGGGACGCGTGCGCAGCAACAGCACATCGCCGGCCTCCTGGGCCAGATCGGCGCCAGTGCCCATGGCAATGCCCGCGTCAGCCTGGGCCAGCGCAGCGGCGTCGTTGATGCCATCCCCCACCATGGCGACGCGCGCGCCGGTTTTTTGCAGCGCACGAATGCGGGCCAGCTTGCCGGCGGGATCGAGACAGGCTTCCACTTCGTCAATCCCCGCCTGGAGTGCGATTGGCCCAGCCGCCGCGGCTGAGTCCCCGGTAAGCATCAGTACGCGCATTCCCGCAGTATGGAGAGCGGCAACGGCTTCGGCGGCGTCGGGACGCAGCGCGTCGCGGGCATCGAAATAGCCGACGAAGGCACTGTCCAGAGCCATCCAGAGGCGCGTCACTCCTCGATCGGGCAGGGCGACCGCCTCCGGCAGCGGAATGAAAAACTCGTGGAACACGGCTTCGTTACCGAGCAGAACCTGGTGCCCCTCCACGCGCGCGCTCAGACCACGGCCGGGCAGCACTTGCACATCGCTCGCAGGACTCCAGGCAAGGCCCAGGGCCCGGGCATGTTCCACCACGGCATGGGCCAAGGGGTGATTGGAACGCTCCTCGGCTGCGGCTGCAATGCGCAGCAGGGTGCGTTCGTCGGCGTTGGTGGCTTCTGAGGTTTCAGAAGCGAGACCGGGGGCGCTCTGTTTGGCCGTGGAACGTGGCACAGAAAAAACGTGAACTGCTTCGAGCACAGGACGACCTACGGTGAGAGTTCCGGTCTTGTCGAGAACCACCACGTCCAGGTGCGCGAGCCGCTCCAACGCTTCCCCGCCCTTGAACAGCACGCCCAACTGCGCGCCGCGGCCAACGGCTACGGTGAGCGCGGCGGGAACGGCCAGGCCCATGGCGCAGGGACAGGCGATAACCAGCACGGCAACGGTGTTGGCCAGAGCCAGTTGCAGTGAATGCGCTGCCGCGAGCCAGACTACGAACGTGAGCACCGCGAGGCCAAGCACCGCGGGCACAAAAATGGCGCTGGCGCGGTCGGCCAACCGCTGCATGGGGGCGCGCGAGCCCTGGGCCTGCTCCACCATGCGCGTGATCTGCGCCAGGACTGTCGCCTCGCCGAGCGATTCAGCCCGGCAAACAACGGCGCCATCGTAATTGAGCGAGCCGGCCAGCACACGGCCACCGGTCTCGCGGCTGAGCGGGGTGGATTCGCCGGTCAGCATCGACTCGTCGACCGTGGTGCGGCCTTCGAGAATCGTGGCATCCACGGGAAACCGTTCGCCGGGCAGAACCAGGACACTGTCGCCCGGTTCGATCTCCTCAAGCGGCACAATGGCTTCGACTCCCTCGACCACCCGGCGCGCCGTGGCTGGCCGCAGGCGCGAGAGCGAGTTGAGCGCGCTGAGCGCTCGGCGCTTGGCGCGGACTTCCAGACTCTTGCCCAAAAGGAGGAAGCCGAGAATCAGGAGAACCGCGTCGAAGTACACTTGCCGCCCCGGCGCGGGCAACATGGTAGCGTAAACGGACCAGGCAAAGGCAACGCCCGTGCCCAGGCTCACGAGCGTGTTCATGTTGGTGGCGCCATGGCGCAGCGCGCGAATTGCGTTCAGGTAGATGTCGCGCCCCGCCCAGATCAGCAGGAACCACGTGCCAATGAGCAGAGTCCAGCGAATCAGGCTGGGCGGGGGGGAGTAGAGCCAGGGCAACCAGCGCACGAGGCTGCGATTCATCGGTCCCCACTCAGTACTTAACGGCATGGACAGCAACATGGCCAGGAAACCGCCCGCGAGTGTGGCCCATGCCTTGCGCGAGGCGCCGGCATCGTGCTCATCCCTCCCAGAAGGAGAAGCATCGCCTGCCCGCGGCAGTACCGCGTCATACCCCGCGCCGCGGATCGCTTCTACAAGCTGCTGGGGCACGGCCACGCCTGGGTCAAACACCACGCAGGCCCGGTGGGCCATCAAATCCACATGCGCCGATTCCACCCCGGCCGTTGCCCGCAGGGCTTGCTCGACATGGTGCTGGCAGGAGGCACAAGTCATGCCCAGCACCGGCAGGGTCAGCGATTCTCGAAGAGAAGTAGGCACTTATTGTTCCCGGTGAGCCGGGTAACCGGCTTTGGCCAGTGCGGCGATGGCGGCCGCCGCGGCCGGCTCATCGTTCGCCTGCAGGCGCGCGGCACCTACGCGCACTTCGTCCACCGCGATGCCCGAAGTGCCAGCCAGCGTCTGGGTCACACGCCGCACACAGGCGCCACAGTGCATCCCGTCGATTCGAAGCGTAATCTCAGCCATAGTTTCCCCACTTAAAGTGATGATAATGCCGGGGGCCGGGATTCACGGGAGAGGTTCGTCGTTCCACCCAGGCGGGCCGGCCAGCTATGTTGAAGTCAGATAGAGGGGAAAGAACAATGCAGCGGGAATTTCCGTCAGCGCCATTAGTGGGTGTAGGAGCGGTGGTGGTCCATGGGGGCCGCGTGTTGCTGGTGCAGCGGGGGCAAGCGCCGCTCAAAGGGAATTGGACGCTGCCCGGAGGCGTGCTGGAACTGGGCGAGACGCTGGCGGAGGGGGTTGCGCGCGAATTGCTTGAAGAGACGGGTTTGATCGTCGAACCGGTCGAGTTGATCGAATTGCTCGACCGTATCCATAAAATTGAGAGCCGCATCCAATTTCATTACGTGATCGCGGACTACCTGTGCCGCGTGACCGGCGGCGTACTACAGGCGGCCTCAGACGCCGATGCGGTGCGATGGGTGGAGCGATCCGAATGGAACAGTCATAGCGCGCTGGTTCTGGACCCGATTACCGTTCATGTAATCGAGAAAGGCTGGCAACGGGCCCAAGCGCTCTGGCCCCATTTGCCGGAGGAAAGATGAGATTGTTGAAGGTGGCGCTGAAGGGCTTTGTGATTGGAGCGGGAGCCCTTGTGATCCTGATCGGCATCGCGTTCTGGATGCGCCCGCTGGATTTCTTCGATGACTTTACCTATTTGCAGGAGACCATTGGCGGGGTGCAAAATCGCTGGGCGTGGGTTGACGGCCAGCGCATGCACTATGAAATGCTGGGGCCGGCAAACGGGCAGCCCGTGGTGCTGGTGCACGGACTGGGCGGGCGCGCAGAAGACTGGCGCGCGCTGGCTCCTTATTTCGCCAGGGCCGGCTACCACGTGTACATGCCCGATCTGATCGGCTACGGCCGCAGCGCCCAGCCTGTCAATTTTTCCTACTCTATTCGCGACGAAGCTGCCTCAGTGATCGGATTTCTTGACGCCGTGGGCCTGAAGCGCGTGGACCTGGGCGGGTGGTCGATGGGCGGATGGATCGTACAGGTAGTTGCCGCCAACCATCCGGAGCGGATCAAACGGCTCATGCTGTTCGACTCTGCCGGGCTCTACGAAAGGCCACGCTGGAGCACCAACCTGTTTACGCCCTCCACGCCGGCGCAGTTGAACCAGCTGGACGCGCTGCTGACGCCGCATCCGCCCCGCATTCCCGGCTTCGTGGCCACCGATATCCTGCGCGTCTCCAAAGAATCCGGCTGGGTAATTTCCCGCGCCATGGCCCAGATGCTCACCGGGCGAGACGTGACCGACAGCATCCTGCCGAATCTAAGAATGCCGGTGCTGATCTTATGGGGCGCTGACGACCGCATTATTCCGGTCGATCAGGCCGAGAAGATCCATGAGCTCGTTCCGCAATCGCAATTGGATATATTCCCAGGCTGCGGGCATCTGGCGCCCTTGCAGTGCGCCCACGCGATGGGACCGAAAGTGATTCGCTTTCTCGAGCAGGCGCCGTCATCCCAGCAACTGACGCCCGTTTTGGCCAAGCCAGCGCCCAGCAAGGCGCCCAACTCTCATGCGGAGACGGCGGCCTACGAAACCCAACGATCGGCAACGGCAAGGAACTGATTGGGACATTTCCAATGCACGCGGGAAAAGCCCATAGCTCCGCAATTTGCACAACGCGCAGAATCGAAAATGCTTGAAGCTCGCTTTAGCGGTGCAAAGCTGCCACCCGGCCCTCATCCACTTCGGATGGCTCGGAGATGGGATCACGCAGCGTAAGCACGGGGCAGCGCGCGTGCGCCAGCACCCGGTACACAGTGCGGTCACGAGTCAGATTTTCAAAGGCAGAGCGATGGGTCGAGCCCAGCACGATGAGGCTGGCATGCCGTTCTTGCGCAGTGGCCAGAATCTCGATGGACGGATTGCCGTGCAGCACCAGCGGCTCAACCTGGGGACAGTCTTCCGCACCGGTTTCCGCGGCCAGGCGGATCAGTTCCCGTGCGGCAGCCGAATCGAGTCCGGAGGGCATTCCCTTTCGCTCCATCTCGTCGATGGGCGGCAAGACGTGGAGCAGGACAAGGGGCTGTTTGTGGCCGGCAGCAATTCGGCAGGCAAGCGCCGCGCTCGGGCGGGAGGTCTCTCGCAATGTGGTGGCGTGCAGGACGACCTGTTCGCCGTCTTCATCCACCATGAGATGAGCCTCGGGGCCCACGGTAATGACCGGGACGTTGACCGAGCGCAGCACTTGTTCTGCTACGGAGCCTAGTAGCAACTTAGAGAGTTTGCTCCGGCTCCGCGTCCCCAGCAGCACGCGATCCGCCTGGAATTGGCGAGCCGCAACCGCAACCTGCTGAGCGGGATTGCCTTCCCGCACCAGCGCATCACACACAATCCCGTGCCGGCGCGCGGCCTCACACCAGGGCCGCAGGGTCTTGTCGGCAAATTCCAGGACACTGGCCGGGTTATAGTAGGGCATACCGGCAGCGTCCGTCGAAAATACAGCGGTCGTGGCCGTCACATGCAGCAGGATCAGCCGCGCGCCGCTTTGGCTTGCCTGGTCAAGGGCGACGGGCATGAGCTGGGCCAGATCTCCAAGGTCGGTCGCAACCAGGATCACGGCCGGTTCGGTCCAGCGGCACAGGTCCAAATGCTCCATATGCGACTCCTGCTCCAGGTCCCCAGTACAAGTTGCCGTTCAAATCCCTGCTCGATCGCCTTGCCTACAGGGCGGGTACCGTTTCGGTCCTTTCGTGCTCTTGCTGGAGACAGCGTGTCACCGGTGCGACTGCAGGGATGTGCCCGACCGCACTTGTCCGTGTGATTTAGCTCACTTTCCGGCGCCGATCCGAAAGATGCGGCCCGGCAGATTTGCAGGTTGTAACCGGCCGCCCCCGCCGCGCATCCAAATCACTATCTCTGTGGGTACAGGCTGCGTCCCAGGAGGAGCCATGGTCGGTCGTCCGTTCTGGTCGGGTCAGTTGAAAATTTCGCTGGTTTCCTTCGGCATCCAGTTCTACCCGGCGGTCAATCCCCAATCCGGCATCAGCTTTCACCAGATCGACAAGGCTACGGGGCAACGCGTACGCCACATGAACGTGGTGAACAGCGACGAGCCGGTGGAGAACGCGGAGATTGTCAAAGGCTACGAGTACACCAAGGGCAAATATATCGCGATCGATCCGGAAGAGATCAAGCGCCTGCGCATACCTGCCAAGCGGGAAATTGCAATCAGCCAGTTCGTGGAGCTGGGCGAGCTGCCGCCGGCCATCTTTGAAAAGCCCTATTTTGTGCTGCCCGATCCCAAACAATCGCAGGAAGCCTTCGCCGTGATCCGCAAAGCCATGGAGCAGGCCCACAAGGCTGCCATCGGCGAGGTAGCCTTCGCCGGCCGCGAGCACCTGGTGGCATTTGCCGTTCCCCCGGCCACGGAGCGGGGCTGATGGCGTACACGCTGCGTTACGCCGAAGAGCTGCGCAAGGCTGAAGACTACTTCTCCGGCATCGCGCCCGTCGAGATCGATAAAAAGCAGCTCGCCATGGCGGCGGACCTGGTGAAGGCCTACACCGCGCCCTTCAAGTTCGAAGAGTACAAGGACGACTACGAGGCCGCGCTGCGCGAGCTGATCGAGGCGAAGGAGAAGCACATGCCACTGCCGCTCGAAGAAGAGGAGCCGGCTCAACCCAGAACCATGGGCCTTATGGACGCGTTGCGCCGCAGCCTGGAGGGGACGCACCAGCCCAGACCCCGCACGCAAAAAACCGCCGGCCGCAGAAAGGCCGGCTGCTGCCGGGCAGCAAGGCCCAGTGCTGGTGAAGCAAGCGAAGCGCCGGCACAAGGCCGCCTGAAATGGCTGCGAAAGCGCAATCCCGCTCGAAGCGCCGCGCAAACCGTGGCGCGTCAGCTCGAACGCTACCGTGAGATGCGCGACTTCCACGTGACCGCGGAACCGCGCGGCGGGCGTCGCTCCGCGCCTTCCTCCCAGACGCTTCCTTTCGTGATCCAGAAACACGCGGCCACACGCCTTCACTACGATTTTCGGCTTGGCTGGCATGGCGTGCTCAAGAGCTGGGCCGTCACCAAGGGCCCCAGCTACTTTCCGGCAGACAGGCGCCTGGCCGTGCAGGTAGAAGACCACCCCATGGAATACGGCGGCTTTGAAGGCACCATCCCCAAAGGCCAGTACGGCGGCGGCACCGTGATGGTGTGGGATTACGGCGAGTGGAAACCGTTGGGCGATGTCGATAGCGGTCTGGCCGACGGCCATCTCAAATTCGAGCTCGACGGCAAAAAGCTCAAGGGGCGCTGGGCGTTGGTGCGCATGCACGGCCCACGCGAACACGCCGACAAAGCCCAACTGGCTGCTCATCAAGGATCGTGACGAATTTGCGCGTGAAAAGAGCGATCCCTGCATCACCGATGAGGCTCCGGAAAGCGCCATGACGCACCGCAGCCTGGAACAGATCGCCGCCAATGCGGACAGCGTATGGGATTCGATGAAAGGGTTCCAGAACGGCGCCGGCGCAGCGGCCAGCGAGCCGGAACAGACGAAGAAAGCCGCCGCGAAAGGGACTTGGTCGCGCACGGCAAAGGGGGCGTCCGCGAAGCTATCTCGCAATACAGCAAAGCTGCTTCAATCCGCGCCGCGCGAGATCGATCCGGGATTCGTCGAGCCCGAACTTGCGCAACAAACGGCAAAAGCACCCGGTGGCAGCGATTGGATTCATGAACTGAAGCTCGACGGTTACCGCATCCAGGTTCACATCCGCATGGCAAAGAGCGGTCATCGTAACGCCACGCTCTACACGCGCAAGGGACTC
This sequence comes from uncultured Acidobacteriaceae bacterium, assembly GCA_963725975.1. Taxonomy (GTDB): domain Bacteria; phylum Acidobacteriota; class Terriglobia; order Terriglobales; family Acidobacteriaceae; genus Telmatobacter. The sequence continues at coordinate 298,733 of CAVSBA010000011.1, forward strand.
GACTGGACCGAGCGCATGCCCGACATTGCACGGGCCGCCGCGCAATTGCCGGTGAAAGCAGCGATTCTGGACGGCGAAGTGGTGTCGCTCGATCGGCAAGGCATGGCCAATTTTGCCGATTTGCAGTCCGCGTTTCAGGAGGGCCGCGCGCGGTACCTTACCTACTTTGCCTTCGATCTGCTTCATCTCGATGGCCATAATCTTCGCGGGCTCACGCTGCGTGAGCGCAAACAATTGCTCGCGGAAGTGCTGGCAAAAAGCGGCGCCAACTCGCCGTTGCGCTTCAGCGAACATTTTGAAGCACGCGGCGATGAAGTGTTTCGCAAAGCATGCGCGCTGGGCGCTGAGGGCATTGTCTCAAAACTAGCCTCGGCAGCTTACCAATCGGGACGCGGCCACGCCTGGCTCAAGATCAAGTGCATCCAGGAGCAGGAATTCGTCATTGCGGGATTTACGCCGCCATCAAAAGGCGGGCTCGGAATTGGCGCGCTGTTGCTTGGCTACTACCGTAAGAACAAGCTGATTTACGCTGGGCGCGCCGGGACTGGTTTCACTGAACACACGCAACGCGCGCTGCGCACGCAGCTCGACAAGTTGCAGCAAAACGAAACTTCCTTCGCCGAGATTCCCCGCCAAGCCCGGCGCGGTGCATATTGGGTCAAGCCCAGTCTGGTAGCGCAAGTCGCTTTCTCCACGTGGACGCGCGATAATTTGGTGCGGCAGGCCTCGTTCAAAGGACTGCGCGAGGACAAGCCGGCCCAAGAGGTCGTACGCGAGATGCCGGTTCCTGCGGAATCGCAAGTCGCCGCGTACAGGTCTGGCGCAACCAAACAGGCCAGCGCACCCGGGAACCATGAGGCCATTCGACAAGTGATCGAACCCACCATTACGCATCCTGAAAAGGTTCTCGACCCGGAGAGCGGCATGACCAAGCAGGCGCTGGCCGAGTATCTTCTCGCCGTAGCGGAGCGCATGTTGCCGCATGTGGCCGACAGGCCGCTGAGCGTGGTCCGGTGCCCGGAAGGCAGCGCAAAGCCATGCTTCTTCCAGAAGCACGTTGGCCGCGGACTGCCGAAGGGGGTTAAAAGCATTGACGTGCCCAATCGCAAGACCGGCGCAGTCGAGCAGTACTTGACGCTCGACTCTGCCGAAGGGCTGATCGGCCTGGCGCAGATGGGCGTGCTCGAAATTCATCCCTGGGGTTCGCGCAACGAATCGCTCGACAAGCCGGATCGCCTGGTCTTCGATCTCGATCCGGATGCGGCGATTGACTGGCAAACATTAGCCGCGAGCGCGGAGAAGCTGCGCGCAAGGCTGAAGAAATTACATTTGGAAAGCTTCCTGAAGAGTACGGGCGGCAAGGGCCTGCACCTCGTTGTTCCCGTGGTAGCGGAACTCGATTGGGCGCCGGCGAAAGAGTTTGCGCACGCACTGGTGGTGGAGATGGAAGCCGAAGATCCCGCGCTTTATCTTACGAAAATGACGAAAGCGGCGCGCACCAACAAAATCTATCTGGATTACCTGCGCAACGATCGCGGTTCGACTTCAATTGCGGCGTTTTCGCCCCGTGCCCGCAGCGGCGCCCCGGTGGCCATGACGCTGGAGTGGAAAGAACTGCGCTCTGCGAGCCGGCCGCAGTTTCATGTAATGGATTTTGCAAAGTGGAGTGCGCGCCTGAAGCGAGATCCGTGGAAAGCAATGAGTGGGCTGGAGCAGCGGCTCACGGCGGAGACGCTGGCCGCGGTGGGTGGAGAAAGACATCGAGCACCACTGCGGGCAGTGCGCCGCTCCGTCTGACAGGAACGATTGTCGCTAAGCGATTTTCCGGTGTTCGCGCTCTCGCTCCACGAGTTGCCGCGTGATGCGGTCCTCAAGCAGTTTTTTGGCTTTTTCCAGATTGCGGCGCCGCGACGGGCTGAGCCGCTTTCCTGCGTAGTTCATGTAGAAAGTGAGCAGGCGCAACCCCGACGAAGGCCCTTGCGGCGAAACTTCCTTTGAGGCCAGCGACTCGGCGATCTTTTCCGCCGGGCGATTAAATAAGCCGGCGCTCAATCTGGCGCATTCTGTTATTGGGTGAACGTTATTTCTACTGTTGTTGGATTCCATTCCTTATTCTCCCCCGAACTTGCTTCATCGCTCTCCCTCGTCGCCAGGCAGGATGCGTGCCGCTATGCAGCGCCGTTTTCCTGCTTCGCGCCTGATCCACACCGGTGCATCTGCGGCCGTGCTCGGGAGAGCCAACCTCCAGAAGAGGCGAGCCGCACTTTACCTGGACGGAATGGATTACCTGCCTTTTCTCTGACTTTTGCGCTTTGCCTTCAACCTTGCCTCAAACCTGCGGCCCCCTGCAAGGCAAAATGCAATCTAAGTGATCTGATATGGATTCTTTCGTTGAAAGAGGGACAAAAGAAACCCGCCACGTGCGCGAGAGCCAGGATCGTAGTGCAGAAACGCTTCTATGGCTGAGTACATCCCCGCGAGAACTCCAGCCGCGAAGTTCTCTCGGGGCTCTATGCGCTGTGATGCCTTGCTCGTAGCGTCAGTTGCTCACAGGGTCTGGCGGGTAGCCAACCTTGAGGAAAGAAGCGCGGGCACCATTCGCCAGCAACTGCGTTGGCCGGGTCTCTGCAGTGTGCCAATACTGCAGAGATCCATCCGCGCTATCAATCTCAGTGCTCGTTAGGATGTCCGTGGTTCGCCATGTCCCTGTTGGCTTGCCCGAAGTACCTGTTCAGAACATGTATAAAATGCATCGCCGCCTGATTGTGGGGAGGAGGTACGTGACCATCCAGGATCTGGTCAAACGTGGCGTACCTGCCGCCATAGAGAGCCACTGTATCCGGGGTGTTGTCGCTTACGGTTACGCCGCTAAGATCGACACCGGCAAACAGGCCATGACTGCGCGAGTAAGTAAGCAGTTCGGCATGCATGCTGAGGTTTGTAGCGGCCTGTGCTTCACGGCCGAGGGGACCCGCTGCCACAGCGGCGGTGCCGCCAATCTTAAAGCGGGTCTGCAGAAGGTCTTGCATGCCCTGTTGATTCATGGCCACCAGCACCAGGTCGGTTCCGGAGCCCCCTATCTGGAATCCCCATGAGCCGCCGGCCATGCGGATAAATACCGGTCCGCTCCAGCCGTGTGACGTGCGGCAGGAAACCACGCCTTGGCCATACTCCGCGCCAATGATGAACGCACCCTTCACCAGCCCCGGTACTACTGCAATGCACCTCGCCTTGCTCGCAATCCAATCCGGAACCGCCTTCAACTTTACGCCCTCGATCTGATCGAGCGTGTTGGCCGCGGTGTCAAGCCGCTGGTCCAGCTTATGCATGTCGGCCAGACTGTTCGGATTGTCAGCAGCATGCGCGGCCATCGGTACCGCCGCGACCCCCATCATCAGTACCAAGCCCATTAACTTCTTCATAGTCACTTCTCCCTCATTCCGAAACCACAATCCAGGCAGCCTTGCCGCCCTGTCTCTGGTTACGATGCAAAGTGGACCTGTCGGGGACACTCTACGGTGAGGCACGCCTGGCGGCGATTGCCAACCAATGGCTCGCGAAATTCGGCTCTCCAAATGACTGGCGCTGGAATCTTCCATCGGGTCAACATAAGTTGTCTTTGCGATTAACAAAAGGTAACGATGAACGCCGATAACTTCGCCGGTCACTTGTTGCCTCGGTTCCTTGTCCCTTGTCCCTGGTCCCTGCTCTCTTGTTCCCTCGTTCCCTGCCCTCCTGTTATTCTCCTCAGTGGTGACCCCGGAAATTATCCCAATTTTTGAGCAGGAATATCGCGTCTTGCGTCCGCGCGCTCCCATGCCGCCGGTCGCGGTGCGTTTTCGGCGCTTCACCTCGCTCAACACCACGATTCGGCTGCGCGAAGGCAAGATTCTGGTCAGCCTCTCCGACCTGCTGGAAGGCGCGCCTGAGTCCGTACTTCGCGCCATCGCACACATCCTGCTGGCCAAGCTTTATAACAAGGCCATCAACGCTTCGCATAACCTGCGCTACAAGCGCTTTGTCTCCAGCAGGGCGGTCACGCGGCAAACAGAATTGATCCGTAACGCGCGTGGCAGCAAGCGTTTTTTCGGACCAGAGGGCCGTTACTTTCACCTCGAGGAAGTCTTCGATTCCCTCAACATCCGTTTCTTCAGCGGACTCCTGGGGCGGCCGCAACTCACATGGAGCGAGCACATGGCCAAGCGTTCCCTGGGCCATTACGACGCGGCCCACAACACGATTGTCGTCAGCCGTGTCTTCGATCGCCCGTCCAGCCCCCGCTACGCCCTCGAATACCTGCTCTATCACGAGATGCTGCACCTCAAGCATCCCGTAAGCATGCGCGGGGTCCGCCGCTGCGTACACTCGCGGGAGTTCAAAGCCGAAGAAGCGCTCTTTCCACAACTGGCTGAAGCCCTGGCATTCCTGAAGCGACTGTAGGTCACTGCGCGGATGATCGAGAGCCGCAACCGGCAGCCCAGGTGGATTTGATTCGGAGAAACTCGACGTAACGGTTATGACTCCCCTGGCCATCTAAGAAATGCCACCGGCCTATCCCTGAGCCTGCTTATCCGCTATCCTTGTACGCAGGAAACTACCCACAAAATTTTGGGCTTCATTCGGCCACGTGCGAAACCACATGATCTTCAAGTCGGCGCTCCGCGAGCTTCTTTACCTTGCGCTCTGTCTGGCGGTTGCGACTCTGCACCTTGCGGGCCAGCCGGCTGCTGCAACCGGCTCACTGCGCGGCACAGTGGCGGATGCTACAGGAGCCGTAATTCCTGGTGCACAAATCATCCTTCAACGCGGCAAGCAGTCGTTCACCACGCAGTCAGGGCATGAAGGCGGCTATATCTTCCGGGATCTCGTTCCCGGCGTCTATGCGGTCACGGTCACGGCGCAAGGCTTTGGCGTGCTCACGGTCGAAGATGTGGCAATTACCGCCGGTCAGATTCGAGAGCTGAATCTAACACTCACCATCGCAACCGAGCACCAGCAGGTCACGGTCACGGACCATAACCCTGGCGTGAGTGTCAACTCCGACCGCAACGCGAGCGCCATGGTGATCCGCGGCCGTGACCTCGACGCTCTCTCCGACGATCCGGACGAGTTGCGGAACGAGCTGCAGGCGCTTGCCGGTCCCGCTGCCGGCCCCAACGGCGGCCAGATTTATATCGACGGTTTTACGGGCGGCCGGATTCCGCCCAAGTCTTCGATCCTGGAAATCCGCGTCAACCAGAACCCCTTTTCCGCTGAGTACGATCGCATCGGTTACGGGCGCATCGAGATCATTACCAAGCCCGGCACAGAGAAATTGCATGGCAGCGTGAGCGCCTACGGCGTAGACTCGGCGCTGAACACTGCCAATCCGCTGGTTGCCAACCAGCCGCCTTACTATCTCTATTCTGTGTTCGGCAACGTAAGTGGACCGCTCAACAAACAAGCGTCTTATTTCATCGACATTCTTCGCATGGAGCGGCAAAACCAGACCATGGTGGACGCCATCGATCCGCAGAACACCAACCAAAGCATCGATGAGGCGTATTCCAATCCAACCGGCCTGTTCAGCGCCAGCGAACGCGTCGATTTCCAGCTTGGAAACTGGAATACTTTTACCGCCCGCGAAACTTACTGGCGCTCAGCAGAGGCCGGCAGCGGAGTGGGCACGCTCAACCTTCCCGATCAGGCCAGCAACATTCTCGACCAGGAAAATACGCTGCAGATCGGCGATTCCATGCTGGTGAACGAGCGGCTGGTCAACGACTTGCATTTCCAGTGGCGGCGCATGCGCAATCAGCAAACCGCGGCCTTTTCCACGCCCACTGTCACCGTGCAGGGAGCTTTTACCACCGGCGGAAACAGCTCTGCAGTGGTTGAAGATCATCAAGACGATTACGAGTTGCAGGATAGGTCGACGGCCACGGCCGGCAACCACACTTTGCGCTTTGGCGCCGATCTGCGCATCTATCGCGATGCCAATTACTCCACCTCGGGCAGCAATGGTACCTATCTATACAGCAGCCTGGCTCAGTACTTGGCCGCGCCAGCACCCATGCCCACCCTCTATTCGGTCACTCACATCACCAATCCGCTGGTGCGGGCGGTCGTCTTCGACGGCTCAATGTATGTGCAGGACGATTGGAAGTTGAATCCCAACTTTGTCCTGGGCCTGGGTCTGCGCTACGAGGGACAGAACTGGATCGACGATCACGACGACTGGGCGCCGCGGATTGCCTTTGCATGGAGCCCGCGACATACCGGTACTGCGCCTGCCACAACCGTACTGCGCGCCGGTTATGGCTGGTTCTATAACCGCTTCACCGTACCGAATTCCTTCAGTAACTCCGCAGGCGCGCCCTATATTATCGAAACCCTGCACGACAATCTCATCAACCAACAGAGTTACGTTATCAACAATCCTGGCTCATCGGGGTCTCCGAGCGTGCCGTCGTATCACACGATCGATCCTCATTTTCACGCAGCGCTCGACATGCAGATGGGCATAGGGCTGGACCGGCAACTTACAAAGTCTGTGACCGGTAACATCACCTATCTCTACACTCAGGGCGTGCACCAGTACTTATCGAATAATATTACCGCCCCCACTTTTGATCCTGCGACTTATACCGTCAACAGTTCACTGCCCGGGCTTTATAACTATCAGTACCAATCCGGCGGGATCTACAAACAGAGCCAGATTGTTACCACCGTGAGCGCTCAACTCAAGCGGCTTACGATGAATGCGAATTACACGTTCGACAGTGCCAAGAGCGACACTCAGGGCGTAACCTCCTTCGTCTCCGACTCTCAGGACCCGGGCCTCGACTATGGTCGTGCGAGTTTTGACTATCGCCACGAGCTATCTTTGATCGGCTCCTATTCCGCAGCCCACGCAGTCACCGTGGCAGGCGCATTCTTTGCCCGCTCCGGCACGCCGTACAACCTCACCATCGGTTCCGATCTGACGGCAAACAATCAGTTCAACGCTCGGCCTACCTACGGTACCTGCGACAGCGCCGGGGTCATCGCAACCCAATATGGATGCCTGGATACTGACCCCCTAGGAAAAGGCGAAAGAATTGTTCCCTACGGAGTGGGTCTTGGCCCGTCGAATTCCATCCTCTATCTGCGCGCCAGCAAGGTTTTTGGGATTGGACCGCGGATGCAGTCTACTTCCGCAACCCAGCACGCCACGATTCAATCCAGTAACAGCGTGAGCGACCGCGGCCTGAGCGGCGGCGGAGCAGCCGTTCATCTTGACGCCGCCGCGCCTCGACGCTACAGCCTCACCCTGGCCGTGGCCGCCATTAATTTACTCAATGAGGTGAATCTGGGCACGCCCAACGGAGTTCTGCTGACGCCTTTGTTCAATCAGACTCAATCTCTGGCTGCCGGCGCGTATGTGAGCCCGACGCCGGGAAACCGGACCATCCTTGTCCAATCGACTTTTTCTTTCTAGAGAATGAAAAGGCTTTGCGCAGCATGATGGAAGCGCACACGACGGGCATTTGCTGGAGGCCCTGGTCCGTCCCACATCCGAGGTTATTCCAAGAACAACTTGGATTTGCGGCCCAATCAAAAGTCAAACGGCCCATGTGGGTCATGGGCCGTACGGAGAGGATGGTTAGAGACGTCAGAGCAGATCGAAGGGGCCCAGACTACGCGGGCTTCTCTGCGGTAGATGCCGGCTTGACCAGCACTGGCCGTGCCACCGCGCGCTGCTTCGACCACCACACCAGGGCGAATCCGGCAACCGCTGCACCGGCGCTGGCCAGCTGCGCGTTCGACAATCCCCAAAGCACTTTGGGATTACGACGGACGAACTCTACCAGGAAACGCGCGAGACCGCTGAGGACAAGGTACTGACCGGTAATTAGGCCGACCGGGTGTGCCTTGCCGGCACGGTGCCAAAGATACCAGCCGATGAGCAGGCCCGCTCCCAGTTCGAAGAGGGGGGTGGGTAACACCCGTACACCCGGCGGCGTTGGCACAATGCCGTGCGGAAAGCCGATGCCCAGCGGAAACGGCAGCGTGGTCTGGATGCCGTAGCAGCCGTCGCCGGACAGGAAGCAGCCGACACGTCCAACGCCATAGCCTATGGCGGCGGCAGGCGCCGCAAGGTCTAGCATTCGCAGCCCGCCGATTTTAGCGCGCAGCCCCTGCAACACCAGCGCAGAGATGCCGAAGACCAGGCCCCCGTACCAGGCAAACCCCGCAGTATCCCACAGTACGCGCCAGCCCATCTCGCGAAATTCCTGGGGCGTGTCAAGAACGTGCCAAACCTTGGCGCCGACGATCCCGGCCACAACGGCAATGGCCACGATGCTCACTGCATCGGCGCTGATGCTCGCACGCCGGAAGCCGCGATCGACGACAATGGCTGCCGCCACCGCAGCCAGCCACAGCATAAGGCCGAAGGTGGGAATGTTCAGAAAACCGACGTGGATAAAGGGAAGCATGTCTCTTCAAGTATAGACGCGACAGCAAAGCAAAGGCGTGATTCCAGCCCACGCCGCGTGGTGGGGGGGGGGCCGGCCAGCACCCGACACCTCTGTCCGGGCCAAATTCGGGCTGTGGGGTGTTACCTGTGGTGGTTCTCCCGCCGTAACTCCGTCATCCGTTGGACGTTCGCGAATACGCCCTTTGCGAAAGTCGCGGGTTCAGGTACATCCCTTCCCTTGCCCGTCGCATCCTTTCCTCTCAAAGCCCCGTGGAGCGGGGGCCAGGAAAAGACAAGACAACGAATGGCCCGACGGACGAGGCATGCGCGCACCAAATGTCTCCACGTCCACGCCATCGGATTCCCGGCTTCCCTGGTCCTCCGGGATGTTACAGTTGACATAGCTCGCGACGCACAGGCCCCAGAGGCGGGAAGGCAAGATTCTCCCCATCTTCCTGCCGGTTTTCCAACGAACTTATTCGTAAGACGTAAGCGGCAAATCTCACTGGGATTCAGGGTCAAGCGGCAAAGAACGCGAGCCATCCTCCTGGCCGCGCTGCGCCTCACCGGATTTCTTCCGAAGAGGCTGCGCGTCGCCGTCTGCACCACAATCGTGGCTGGCGTTTGATACCGCGGATTGGAAGCGGTCATCGCAATGAAATTCCCTCTTCGCCCTCTTGCCGGGGTAGCCGCGAGCCTGTTTGGGATCGGCCTCTGCACCATCTCCTCTACCCCGGCGCTGGCTCTGGCTGCCGGTCAACTAGCCGCCGCCGCACCCGACCACGCGCCCGCCACCAGTGCAACCGTGATGATTCCCGGTCCGCTGCGCTCGTTCCAGCGCATGGCCGGTATCAGCCAGGAAGTCACTCCGCCGGAAGTTCTGCCGATGCTGGCGCGGAATGTGTTTCTCCACGGATATGAGATCGGAAAGGAAACCGAGTTTCTGATTCTTCTCGACCATTATCTGCACCAGGCACGCGAGCTCCAGGCGCTGGCCGGCGGCGATGGCCAGATTCATGTTGCCAGTTGCTCCGACGCCACACAACTGGTCCGTGTCCTGGGCTACCGCTTCGAGCATGGGTGCAGCCGCGCCAATGCCTCGCTGATTACCGAAGACGCGGAGCGTGCCTTCCTTACGGTGGATTCCGGCTTTCCCATCACCAAGCTCGAAGAGTCTCTGGAGAAGGGCTCTCCGTTCGCTTACCCGTTCTCTGCCACGCCCGTTCCAGTCATGTTCTCGGAGGGAGACTGGACGGCCCTGAGCACCTGGAAAGAAACTCCGGGCGCGAACCTGGTTGACATTCTTCTTCACGATGAGCAAGTGGGGCGGCTCTACTCCGCAATGGCACGCCTGGAACCACGCACCCGAGCGCTACTCCACGATTCTCCCGGACTCGCACAGCTTCTGCCTGTAGCTGCGGCCTTCGATTTCTACGGCAGTCAAATCTGCATTCCCGGTCATGCCGTCACGGTGCCCGGTGGCGAACTCGCCGAACATAGCTGGCAGGAACTCGCAGGTGCGAGCCCGCGTTCGCCTGGCCTCTTTGTGCGGCAACTCCTCAGCCGCGATCGTGGCTGGCTGGCCGCCTACTTCGACGCGCTATCCCGCATCGGGCCCGAGCAACAATTGCACTTCGCCCAGGGCCAGCGGCTCAAAGAGCTCTATGATGCCTATCGCGCCGGGAACAGCAAAATCGCGGCAGCTTCCGGTGTCTTCCCGCGCAATGCCAGCCTGCTGCTCCTGCTGATGCGCATGAAATGGCAGGGCAATGGCCAGCCGGTCATTCCGGGCAGTTTGAAGACCTGGCAGCCGGTCTTCGCGAGCCAGGCCCGTTCCTCCGGTTTTCGCGATTGGGATCGCCACGCGCGCTCCATCGACAGCCCCGAGCGTTTTCTCGAGGCCATCGTTGCTTGCAACGACATGATTACTAATTCCGGACCTGCGCAGAGCTACCTGATGATCAGCGCCATCGACAGCCGACGGCCACCTGACCGGCAGCTCTCCGAGGATACCGTCCGCCTATTGGCCAGCCGCTTCGCGAAGTACCGGGAGTGGTTTTTGATTTTCTCTGATTTCCCCCAGCTCGACGATTCGGCAATTACGCAATTCACAGCCATCGCGGACCATATTGGCGGCATTTCCGCAGAAGGTCTGCGGGCCAATGGGTTGGGAGCTTTCCAGGCGGATATCGGCCTATGGAAAATTCTCGCGCGCCAAGGTGAGATTCCCGCCTCGGACCTCAACGCTTCGTGGCACCAGACGCTTCAGCCGTTCGCGTCGGTTAACAACTCGATTCAGATCTTTGATGCCGCGCGCGCTTCCCTTACTGCGCTGGTTACGGCGGCCGGCGGTGCCAGTCCCACGCAGGATGAGATTGTCAATCTGCTGGCCGGTCCGCCCCAGAACACGCCTGACGGCGAGCGCGTACACGATGAACTCGCCGATCGAATCCGTGCCGTGCTCTCCGATCAGCGCCTGGTCTCGCTGGACACGCTCTTTCAACTTTACGACGGCCTCGATTCCATGGCCCATGGGGAGCAAATCGGCGACAGCCTGCTTACGCTGGCGCAAAGCCTGCATGAATTCGAAATGCCGCGTCCCATCTTCACCGGCAGCGAGCGGGTGGCGTGGTCACCGCTTATCTACACCAGCCGCCACGCTGAATTGCAGGTACGAACCGATCTCGCCAAGGTCATCAAAGACGACCATTCACCACAGCATCTTGACGCCGCGCGCGAGCTGCTCACGCCCTTCCTGCGCGACACGCTGGTGGGCCTTAACTACGCCTATTACGAGCCCCCGGGGGCGCAGGTGCTGCATAACAATCCGCTCTTCGTGCGCTCCCAAGATTTTTCCGGCTCGTCCATCCAGGGCGCGGACGAGGTCTGGGGCCCTCCGCAACTCATCGGCATCGGCGCTACGGCAGGCGGCGGCGCCTACCTGATAGGCTCGCTCGTCGATCTGCCTTATGCGCTGGCCGTGGCGGAAGAGGACTTCATCGCTCCTCAAAACGTGCAGGCTCTTATCTGGCATGAGACGGTTCCGCAATTGCTGGTTGAAGCCGTGCTACCGCGCTGGTGGGATATCAGCCACGCTGAGATGCATGCCGCTGCGCTCTATCAGCGCGCCGGCGAAGAACTCTTGATTGCCGCCCAGACCCACCCCGATATTCATGAGCGGGTGCTGGACATCTTCTCCGCGCGCTTTACCACAGGGCGGATTGAAAAGCTGGAAGAGCAGCTCGATCACTCGATTGATCCCAATGTCATGGTCCAGCAGGTCCTTCCTTCCGACCTCTTCGATCTCACTGTCGAATACCGTCGGCGCTATCCCGATCAGGCTGCGCAGGGGCCCGCGGGGCGCGAGTTGGATAGCCTGGTGCGCAAGGATCCCGATGAAACCGGCCCAGTTCGCCTGGCCCGCGATTTCGGCGCGCCGCATCCGACACTCACCGATACCAATGACCTCACACTTCTAAATCGTGAACCGTTTCCCGTCTCCGGAGGCTACGCCAGCCGCATGTTCGGCGAGTCCTGGGAATCGAGCAATCTATATTGGGCCCGCATCGCCGATGAAATGGGTTATTCCCCGGTCATGCTCAATGTGCTCGTGCCGGAGCTGACGCATCGGATGGTCGCCAATATCTTCGCCACTTATGTGGATGACTGGCCCGCGCTGCTGCGCGCCCTGCAGCAGACCGGAAGCGAATTCAAGCACGGAAAACTTTCCCTCGAGCAAGCATTCGAAGGTGACGCACAAGGCATGGGGAGCGGAGACTGATGATTAATTTTAAAAAGCCAATTACGTGGCTCGGGCTGGGCTCGAGCGCACTCCTGCTGGCCGCCGCACCGGGGCCGGTCGCCCAGGACAACCCATCTCACCTGCGGGTCAACGTTGACCTGGTGCAGCTCAACGTGGCCGTCACCGACAGTAAAGGCAACTACATTTCCGGCCTCAAGCCCGACGATTTCAGGATCACCGAGGACAAAATTCCGCAGAAGATCGCCACTTTTGAAGAGGGCAACGGAGCCACCCGGAGCGTGGTCGATTTCGATAGCAGCGCGCGCCCGGACGGTACGGAACAGGTGAAGCCCCTCCCCGGCGCCAACGTCTTCATCCTCTTCGACACCAGCAATTACATGTACAGAGGCTTCGTGTATGCGCAGGATGCGATCGCCGATTTCGTGCGCTCCCTTGATCCTGCCAACAAGATTGCGTTCTATTCTTACAGCCGCGATCTTTCGCGCGACACTCAGCTCACTTCTGACCGTTACCGCGTGGTCAGCGGGGTGCGCAACACCGTGGCCGGCGACGACGCCGCGCTCTACAACTGTTTACTGCTCACCGTAAAGGACGCCGCGCAGTTAACCGGCCGCAAAGCCATCGTGGTCTTTTCCAACGGGCCCGACGACGCCAGCTCTGTTCCGCCTGAAGACGTGGCAGAACTCGCGCAATCCTCCGGCACCATCATCTATATTGTCAGCACCCGCCAGGCGCGGGACCAGGCGATTTCGACGGCGGCCTTTACCCGCGTGAGCAAGGCCACAGGCGGCAAAGCCTACTTCGCCAGAAGCTGGCGCGACGAAAGGCGGGCCTTCGCCTCGATTCGCGAAGACATCGCTCACCTCTACACCATCAGCTACTATCCGCAGCCCAATCCCAACCGCGGCTGGCGCACCATCAGCGTCAAGCTGGTGGGGCCAAAACTCAAGAAGTACCGCATCCGTTCCCGCGACGGCTACCGCCTGATGCAGGCCCCGGCGGTCACTACGGAGAGCTACAACTCCGCTCCGGCGACAGAGATTGCCAGTCACTAGAACCACCGACGATTGGCATGTTCGAGCTTCGGTATCGAAATGTCAGCTTGAGGCGCCTTGCGTTTCTTCCGCCGCGGCACGCAGGCTGTCCACTCGACCGAGATCGCGCCACTGATACTCGTCGACGCGAAAGGCCATGATTTTTTCCCCAAGCCCGGCGAGCCGCAGATACGCTGGAATCACGGAAAACGCGCCCTCCTCACCGATTTTTGAAAAGATGCGCGGCGAAACCACATGAATGCCCGCAAAGGCCAGCGCCTGCACAGTGCCGGCCTGCCGAACCATCTCCGGCTCAGCATCGGGCTTCGGCCCACCGTCGCTTCCGGCACGGCGTCCGCAAAGGTTTCCCAACTCATCGAAGAGCAGATACCGCGATGTCCGCCGTTCCGCGACCGCAAGCGTGGCTAACGCATCCCGCTGGCGATGAAACGCAACCATCCGCCCCAGATCGATTGTGCTCATCACATCGACGTTGTGCACCAGGAACGGCTCGCTGCCGCCATTTTCAAGAAAGAACCACGCCGCCTTCTTCAAACCGCCGCCGGTATCGAGCAACGTTTCTTCGCGTGAAACTTCAATCCGCATTCCAAAGTTGCCGTGAACGCGCAGATACTCTTCCACCATGTCCGCAAAGTGATGCGTGTTCACGATGACTTCGTCTACGCCGAAGCTGCGCAACCGCTCGAGCGTGATCTCCAGCAGTGCCCGCCCGCCGAGCATCACCAGCGCCTTGGGACGTTCGTCGGTGAGCGGACGCAGCCGCGTGCCCAAGCCGGCAGCCAACACCATCGCCTTCATCGACCCTGCTTCTCCAATTCCCGCTTCTCCATCTCCTGATGCCGCACCACCACCTCCACGCCCGCGCGTCCGCGCAGATGCCTGGCCAGTTGCTCCGCCAGATAGACCGAGCGATGCTGGCCGCCGGTGCACCCAAACGAAACCATCAGACTGGAGAAACCGCGCGCCTGGTAGGCGGCTACGCTTGCATCCACCAACGCAAACGCATGCTCCCGGTACTGCCGCACGCTGTCTTCCCGTTCCAGGTATTCGATCACAGACGCATCCTTGCCGGTGAATGCCCGAAACCGCTCCTCGCGCCCCGGATTGGGCAAGCTGCGCGCGTCGAAAACAAATCCTCCGCCGTTTCCGGAAGCATCGCTGGGCATGGAGTGATGAAACGAGAAGCTGAAGATGCGCACGGTGAGCGGAGCAGCCGTGGCAGCCACCCCGGTAAGCTTTTCTGAAGTCGCAATGCGCTGCAGCGCTTCCATCAGCGCAGGCAGCGCGATAGGCAGCGTGACATTCGCCGCCAGCCAGCGCAGGTTTTTGAGCGCGTAAGGCACGCTCTCAAGAAAGTGCGTTTTGCGTTCGTAAAATCCACGAAACCCGTATGCGCCCAGCGCCTGCAAAATGCGCACGTACACATAGGCGTAGTAGTGTTCCATGAACGCCGCGCGATCGAGCTTGATATACGTGCCCAACTCGTCGAGGTAGGACGCCAGCAACTCCGGGCGCAGTTCGGAAGGCAAATTCGCCTTGGCGTCATAGAGCAGCGAGGCAATATCGTATTGCAGAGCGCCCTTGCGTCCGCCCTGGTAGTCGACGAACCAGGGCTCACCCTGGCGCAGCATCACGTTGCGCGATTGAAAATCGCGGTACATGAAATACTCGTGCGGCGCAGCCAGCAGGAAACGCGTCAAGCGGCCAAAGTCATCTTCCAGGGCCTGCTCATTGAAAGGCACTCCCGCCAGGCGCAGAAAATAATATTTGAAGTAATTCAGATCCCACGCGATGGATTGCCGGTCGAAGCTGCCGCGCGGATAACAGACCTTGTAGTTCAAATCGCGCCCGGCTTCCACCTGGAAGCGCGGCAGCACAGCCACCGTATTGCGGTACGCCTCAACCGCCTCGGTATCGATGCTGCCTTCCCTGCGATGTGCGCTCAAAAAGTCGAACAGCGTGGTGTCGCCCAGGTCTTCTTCGAGGTACGCGCCCTGCTTCAGTTCCTCGCCGTAAATCTCCGGAACCGGCAATCCATGGCTGCGGAAATGCCGCGAAAACTCGAGAAATGCGCGATTCTCCTCGCCCACTGCGTGCACGACGCCGATGGCGCTCACGTCCCTGGCCGCCAGCCGCACAATGACGCGGCCAGAGGCGCCAAGCTGCCCCTGCAATGGCTGCACCTGCTCGGCCGGAAACCGGTAATGCTCTTCAAAAAGCTGCTTCAAGATATCCATGAAATCGATGCTCGCGCTATCCTTCACCCGCTTGCACCAAGATAATTGATCGCGGGGCCGAGCGGCGGGAGAGGGTTTCCCGGCGGGCCGCTTTTTGGAGGAACGCAAGGTCGGATGGGAAGATCGATCGCGGGCGCGCGCTTTACTTCGCTTCGGCGACAAGCACGATTTCCAGGCACGATTTCCCTTGTGCAAGTCACGGAAGCCAAATTAGCATGTGGTCGGACCACGGATAGAACCCTGATCAGCTGTGAAGCTCACCCTGCCATCGTGCACGCGTATTCTCCGGAGGAATCAATGAAGCCTTTCAGTTCTTTGCGTCGTGATTTTTTGCGCAGCGGCGGTTTAGGAGTCGCGGGAGTTGCGCTGCCCTCTGTTGCCCTGGCCGCAAGCGACCGGCACGGCCCCACGGAGCAGCAGCCAGTATTCAACGTGCGCAGCTACGGCGCCGCCGGCGATGGCAAAACCGCGGACACGCCGGCCATCAACCGCGCCATTGAAGCCGCAGCCACAGCCGGCGGCGGCACGGTTCTCTTCCCTGCCGGCACCTATCTCTGCTTCTCGATTCACCTCAAGAGCTACGTTCATCTGTACCTGGATTCGGGCGCGACCATTCTGGCAGCCGACTCGCCGCTGCCCGGCCAGCAGACCGGCTACAACGGAGGCGTGTACGACGCCGCAGAACCCAACGATCCCTGGGAGGCTTACCAGGATTACGGGCACAATCACTGGCACAACTCGCTCATTTGGGGCGAGGACATTCACGATTTCAGCATCACCGGCTCCGGGCTCATCTGGGGCAAAGGCCTGAGCTTTGGAGCGGGCCCCGGCCGTCCACCGGGACCGGAGCGCAGCGGCTTCGGGCCAGAACCGCCGCACGGCAACAACGCTTCGGCTCAAGCTCCTGCTTTCAGGCATTTCTCTCCCCGCGGCGACTACCCCATGTATCAGGCCGAACAGCCGGGGGTGGGCAACAAGTCCATCGCTCTGAAAAACTGCCACAACGTTCTGCTGCGCGATTTCTCAGTGCTCAAGGGCGGCCACTTCGCCCTGCTGCTCACCGGCGTGGATAACCTCACCATCGACAATCTCAAGATCGACACCGATCGCGACGGCATGGACATTGATTGTTGCCAGAATGTGCGCGTCTCCAACTGCACGGTCAACTCGCCATGGGATGACGGCATCTGCCCCAAATCGAGCTACGCCCTTGGCTATGCGCGTGCCACCAGGAACGTGACCATCGGCAACTGCTGGGTTACCGGATGGTTCGAGTTGGGCACGGTTCTCGACGGCACCTACAAAAAATTCGACCGCAGCAGCCAGCGCGCCTATGGCACCGGCCGCATCAAATGCGGCACCGAATCGAACGGCGGGTTCATCAACATCGCCATCGCCAACTGCGTCTTTGAAGGCTGCCAGGGCTATGCACTGGAAACGGTTGACGGCGCGCTGCTGGAAGACATCGCCATCACCAATACCACCATGCGCGATCTCGGCTCCGGGCCGTTTTTCCTGCGCCTGGGCGCGCGCCTGCGCGGCCCCAAAGACAGCACGAAAGTGGGAACGCTGAAGCGCATTCTCATTGACAACGTGGTCTGCCATAACGCACCCCAGCGCATCTGTTCGATCATCGCCGGCATGAGCGGCGCGCCTGTTGAAGACGTGAAGCTGTCGAACATCTACGTGGAGACGGTGGGCGGAGGCACGGCTGCCGACGCGCAGATTCAGCCGCCGGAGGAGGCGGATAAGTATCCCGAGCCCTCCATGTTCGGCCCCCTGCCGGCCTCAGGTTTTTTTGTGCGCCACGTGAACAACCTGGAGATGAGCCACGTGGAGATTGCCAACGCTACGCCCGACGCGCGTCCGGCCTTTTCGCTCTACGATGTTGATGGCGCCGACTTTTTCGCCATTACCGCGCCGCGCGGCGAGAACGGCGCCTTCGCGCTCCACGGCGTAAAGGATCTGCGCATCGGCTGGAGCCGCGCCGCCGCCGATACAACGGCCGCCAGCATCGACAACAAAAACCTCTAGCGGCCTGTTCCTAAAGTTCCCGTCGCACTGAATTGTCATCCTGAGCGGAGTTTGGCCGGCTTCTTGGCCAAACGGAGTCGAAGGAACTGCTTTTGGCGTAGCCGATGGATGCAACGAACTTCCGAGACACTGCTCTCGCGGTATGTCTGCTGGCGCCGTTGCCGCCCAGATTCGATAAACTCAAAGGGACTATCATCCTTGCGGAGACCCCTTGTCCATCGCCAGCCAGGAACGACTCATTCGCCCCGCGCGTAACATCTACGGAAGCCTGCGCCTGCCCGGCGACAAGTCCATCAGCCATCGCTATGCCATGCTGGCGGCCTTCGCTGAAGGCACCTCGCGCTTTACCAGCTTCTCCACCGGCGCCGATTGCGCATCGACCCTGGCCTGCATGGAAGCGCTGGGCGCCAAGGTCAACCGCAATGGAGACAACGCCATCGAAATCACCGGCGTTGCCGGCCGCGTGACGCCGCCCGGCCATCCACTCGACTGCGGCAATTCGGGCTCGACCATGCGCATGCTCTCCGGCCTGCTGGCGGCGCAACCAGGCCGCTTTACGCTCAGCGGCGATGATTCCCTTTCGCGCCGGCCGATGGAACGGATTCGGAAACCGCTTGCAGCCATGGGCGCGCGGCTCACGCTCACTGAAGGCCACGCGCCGCTCACTCTGGACGGCAGTGCGCTGCAATCGATTGACTACACCACTCCCGTTCCCAGTGCGCAGGTAAAGACCTGCATTCTGCTGGCCGGACTGCAGACCGATGGAACCACAACGGTGCGCGAAGCCATCCGTACCCGCGACCATAGCGAACTGGCGCTGCGGGCCTTCGGCGCCCGGCTTACGCGAACATCGGACTCGGTCTCCATCGCGGGTCCGCAATCGCTCCACGCCATCGAGGCTGCCGTTCCTGGCGATCTTTCCTCGGCCGCGTTCTTTCTCTGCGCCGCCGCCATTTTTCCCGGCTCCAACCTGGTTCTCGATTCCGTCGGCCTCAACCCCACGCGCGCCACGCTGCTTGATGTGCTGACCCTGCTGGGCGCCAAGATCTCGGTCCTCAATCTTGAGGAACGCCATTCTGAACTGGTGGGCGCAATCCAGATTGCGGCTCCCGAAGAGGGCCTTGGCTCGACAGCCATCACCGGCCCGCTGGCTGCACAGCTTATCGATGAACTGCCGGTTCTAGCGGCCATAGGGCCGTTCACCAGCGGCGGCATCCGCATCCGCGACGCGAAGGAATTACGCGTCAAAGAGTCGGATCGCATCGCGCTGGTGGTAAAAAATCTGCGCGCTATGGGTGCGGAGGTCGAGGAGTTGGAAGACGGCCTTGATGTGCCCGGCGGCCAAACCCTTCACGGGGCAACCATCGATGCCGGCGGCGATCACCGCATCGCCATGGCGTTTAGCGTTGCAGGCCTGCGCGCCGAGGGAGAGACGCTGATCCAGGGCGCGGAGTCGGCCGGCATCAGCTTCCCGGAGTTTTTCGATCTGCTCGATAAGATTGCCGAACGGTAGTCTCAGCCTGCCCTCGTTGTTGGGCGCGGGTGTTCAGGGTATACTTCTGGCGATTTTGAAATCCGCCCAAATCGGACTTGAGTTTCTATGGCGCGGGAAGGAATAGGGATCAATGAAAACATTTTCACGTCGCGATGTTCTCAAGACGACTTTGCTGGCGCCCGCCGCGGTTGCGGCTGCGCAGCATGTGGCCCCGATCGATGCCACGGTCCATGCCGTGACGGAGCTGTCCGGCCCGTTGAGCACGCGCCAAGGAGCACCTTCGGCTACGCCGGGCGCTGGACGCGAGCGGTTGCTGCTCGACTTCGGATGGCGTTTCCATTTCGGTCACGCATGCGATCCGAATAAGGACTTCGGTTTTGGGAGCACACGGGCCGGAAATTTCCAGAAGACCGGGAATTTTATGCCGGCGGCGGCGCTGGCCTTCGATGACGGCGACTGGCACAGCATCGATCTGCCCCATGACTGGGCCATCGAACTCGAGTTTCGAAACGATCCCGATCTGTCCAGCAAGGGTTTTTACCCCCTGGGACGGAAATATCCAGAGACCAGCGTGGGCTGGTACCGGCGGGTGTTCGATGTACCGGCGGAGGATGCGGGCAAGCGGATCACAATTGAATTTGACGGCGCATACCGCGAAGCGATGGTGGTGGTAAACGGGTTTTATATCGGGCGGCACAGCGGAGGCTACGATCCATTTCGCTTTGATGTGACGGATTTCATCTATCCCGGACAGCCCAACACCGTGCTGGTGCGCGTGGATGCGACGGAGAGCGATGGGTGGTTCTACGAAGGCGCAGGAATTTATCGCCATGTGTGGCTGGTTAAGACCAGCCCGGTGCACGTGAAGCCGTGGGGGACGCAAGTGCGCTCCGAGGTAAAAACCGCGGAAGCTACGCTATCCGTTCGGACCGAGGTGTGCAACGACGGCAGCGCGGCCCGCGCCACGCGCGTGGTGTCGACAATTGTCGACCCGGCGGGCAACGAAGTCGCCAGGGACATTTCAAAGGCAGCTTCAATGGAGGCTGGCACGGAGCAGGAATTTGAGCAGCAGATCGCGGTCAAGCGACCGGCGCTGTGGTCGCTTGAAGAACGAAACCTCTACAAGCTCGTGACCGAGGTGCGGGCAGACAGTGAGGTTGTGGATCGCTACGAGACCACATTCGGAATTCGCACGGTGTTGTTTGACCCGGCCCGAGGGCTGCTGCTGAACGGCCTTCCGGTAAAGCTGAAAGGCACCTGCAATCACCAGGACCATGCGGGGCTCGGTGCGGCGCTGCCGGACGACGTGCAGTACTATCGCGTGCGTAAGTTGCAGGAGATGGGCTGCAATTCGCTGCGCACGTCGCACAATCCGCCCACGCCGGAGCTGCTGGATGCGTGTGATGAGCTGGGAATGCTGGTGTTTGACGAGACGCGCATGATGTCCGCGAACCCGGAGGGGCTGAGCCAGTTTGAGAATTTGGTACGCAGGGATCGCAATCACCCCAGCGTGTTCATGTGGTCGATGGGCAACGAGGAGAGCCAGGCCAACACCGCAAAGGGCGTGCTGATTTTGACCGCCATGAAACAGGTTGCGATCGAGCACGATGGGTCCCGGCCAGTCTCGATTGCTCCCACCGGTGCGATTGGAACCGGCGGGCTGGCGCTGTGCGATGTGGTTGGCTATAACTACATGGACCCGCAGGCGGAGGCCTTTCACAAAGAACATCCGGACAGGCCGGTGATGGGCACCGAGACGGTGAGCGCGGTGGGCACGCGCGGTATCTACGTCACCGATCCCAAGAAGGGTTTTGTCAGTTCCTACGACCCTTACACGACCACCGGAAGGGCGTCGGCGGAAGGTTGGTGGAGTTTCTGCGACGCGCAACCGTGGCTGGCTGGCGGGTTTGTGTGGACCGGTTTCGATTATCGCGGTGAACCGTCGCCGAATGGATGGCCGAACATAAGTTCGCAGTACGGAATTATCGATACGTGCGGATTTCCGAAAGACACTTTCTACTACTACCAGTCGTGGTGGACCGCCAAGCCGGTGCTGCACCTGTTTCCGCACTGGAATTGGGAAGGCATGGAGGGTAAGGAGATTGCCGTCTGGGCGTTCAGCAACCTCGACAAGGTCGAGCTTTTGGTCAACGGGCAAAGCCTGGGCACAAAGGACGTGAAGAAAGACTCTCACGTGGCGTGGAACGTAAAATATGCGCCGGGCGCGATTGAGGCGCGTGGCTGGAAAGACGGAAAACAGGTGATGGTGATGCGGCGTGAAACCACAGGAGCTGCCGCGAAGCTGGTGATGAGGGCGGATCGCGCGGACCTGGCGGCAAACGGAGAAGACGTGGCCATGTTTGCCGTGGAGGTGCAGGATGCGCAGGGCAGGACCGTGCCCATCACCGATAACGAGGTGACGTTCCGGGTGAGAGGGCCGGGGAGACTGATCGGCGTGGGCAACGGCGATCCCACGGATCAAGCACCGGACAAGGGCCACGCACGAAAGGCGTTTTCAGGCTACTGCATGGCGCTGGTGCAGGCGGAAAAGAGCGCCGGGGCCATCGAGGTGGAAGCCACCTCTCCGGGCCTCACTGGGGTTACGGTGGCGATCCCGGCAAAGACGACCTCGTTACGCCCGCAGGTCGCGGTGTGGGAACGCGAAGTGCCGAAGGGTGCGGGAATTACAGGGCTATGGCGGCCGGTTCCGCAGGCGGCGGGCCCGGGTTCGGCTTTTGTCGTCATGGTCTTCGGTGGCAGCTCAGTCTTTACACTGCGGCAGGAGGGCAGCAAACTGACTGGAGTGGTGGAGGGGAGCGGCGGATTCTTTGGCGACACAGTGCCGGTTCCGATTACCGAGGGCGTCGTGGAGGGTGACCACGTAGCGTTCAAGTCGGGCAATAACACCTACGAAGGGAAACTGATCGGCGGCCAATTGGAGTTGCAGCGAACCTTCAAACTGCCTTGGCACTTTCCGCCGCCTCCGAAGGAAGAACCGAATCGGCCAGCCGTTGGTCCCGCGCCGGATGGGTCCGATCCGTCCATGGGCTCGCGGCGCATTCCGCAGGGCATTCCAGTGGTGCTGAAACGCGTGGAGCGGTGAGAGGGCCAGCCGGTTTCTAACCCGGGCTTCTCGCACAACGCATACAGACTATGGGTTCGCCGTCAGCAAAGGAATCCGACTGGCCATCTCAGGAGTTCGCGATCCCGACTAAAGCTACTGCGAACGGCGAGCTGAAGCTCATGTGGATGCGGGAACAGAGTATGGTGGGAACGGCGGTGGCTGTCAGGCATCGGAAGTATGGCTGACTCCCACCACGTCGACGGAGGCTTTGTAATATGGAAACTACCGTCTCGAACAGCGTATCTTCAAGCGCCTGGGGAAACAACCGGCTGCGCGCACGGTTGGAAGCAGGCGAGCCCGTCATCGGCTTGACCATCACCACGAGCAATCTCGAAACCGCGGTGCTCGGCGCCAAGCTGGGTTTCGACTTCCTTTGGGTTGAAATGGAGCATTCACCGGTCTCTCTCGAAACATTACGATCGATCGTGCTTGCCACGCGGGGACTCGATGCCGCGGTGTTGGCGCGCGTTCCCGTGGTCGCCTTATGGAGCGCGAAGCGCGTACTCGATCAAGGCGTGCGGGGAGTCATCTTCCCCTTCGTCTCCGATGCCGAGATGGCGAAAACCGCTGCCGCCGCTTGCCGCTATGCACCCATTGGCCTGCGCGGCTCCGGAGCCGGACTCGCTGCCTCCACATGGTTTGAATCCGGCATTTATTATGATTCTGCCGACAAGCATATGCTGACCGTATGCGTCATTGAAGAAGAGCGCGCGCTTCTGCACGTGGATGAAATCGCCGCCACCCCCGGGGTCGATGTTCTCTTCATTGGAACCAGCGACCTTTCGTTCTCGCTCGGATTGCGCGGACGGCGGGAGGACGAACCCCTGTTGGAAGAGGCCATCGGCAAGATTTGCGCCGCCGCCAAGCGGCATAACAAATTTCTCGGCCGTCCCGTAGCGACCGCGGAGGAAGTGCTTCGTTACCATCGTGAAGGATTCCAGTTCTTCCAATCGGTAACGGAACTCGGCTTGATGCGCCTCGGAGCGCAAACCATCCTGCAGCCACTCGGCATCAGATCGAAATCCGACGAGAGCATTCTGTACTGATGTTGCAACCAAATTTAATCAAGGGACATTTCAATGAACGCAGCCAGACAAACAAAAACTCTCAGGGGCATTATCCCGCCAATGGCCACTCCCTTGGCCTCTATCGATGAACTCGACGTTGCCGCAGTGGAAAGGCTCGTCGAACATATTCTCCGCGGAGGCGTCCATGGCCTCTTCCTTTTGGGCACGACAGGTGAAGGCCCGGCTCTCAGTTATAAGATACGGCGCGAGCTGATCGCGCGCGTCTGCGCCCAGGTTGGCTCTCGTGTCCCAGTGCTGGTTGGCATTACCGACAGCGCGTATATCGAGGCTCTTCACATCGCAGAAGTTTCCGCGAAGGCCGGCGCAACCGCAATCGTGATGGCTCCGCCCTTTTACTACCAGTTCGGACAGGCGGACCTTCTTCGTCTCATCGAGAGCACGGCACAGGCATCGGCTCTGCCCTTGTATCTTTACAACCAGCCAGCACTGACCAAGTTGAGCTTCGACCCCGACACGGTTGCCCGCTCAGCGGAGATTCCGAACGTGCAGGGAATCAAGGATAGCTCCGGCGACATTGTCTATCTCAAGAAGGTTCTTGAGTTGGTCGGCAAGCGCTATCCGGAGTATTCCGTTCTTGTGGGTCCAGAGCATTTGCTCGCAGAGGCACTTTTATTGGGCGCGCATGGCGGTGTCCCCGGCGGCGCCAACATCTTCCCTCACCTCCCAGTTCGCTTGTATCAGGCATTTCTAGACGGAAAGCACGAAGAAATGCACGCGCTGCAAGTGGAGATCAATAACATCGGCGGACGAATCTGGACTGTCGACGAAAGTGAGCCGGGCCAACTGCGGCGACTGAAAGCTGCACTGTCGTTGATGGGACTTTGCAGCACCACTCTTACCTGGCCTTACCAACCCGCCACGCCCGAAGAAACCAGGCAAATCGAAGCACACCTTGCGAAGTACGGAATCCTTACCGGATCGCCGGCTCTCGCTAACAAGAGATGACAAGAAGCAGCCAACTTTGCAAGCTAAGCGAATTTCTTGGAGTTCCAGGAACGAGGAGTGAATGCGAATCGGGTTACTCGGTTTAGGGATGATGGGCCGGCATCATCTGGCGTCTTATGCAACACTGCCGGATGTCGAAGTGGTCACGCGTGAATCGGCATCGTATGCGTCGGTCGATGGTCGGGATCGCGACGCCCTGCTGTCT
The DNA here is from genome assembly GCA_963725975.1 of uncultured Acidobacteriaceae bacterium. GTDB lineage: Bacteria > Acidobacteriota > Terriglobia > Terriglobales > Acidobacteriaceae > Telmatobacter. Next base: position 323,119 of record CAVSBA010000011.1, read on the forward strand.
GCTATGATCGCCGACCCCACGCTGGATGCCATTGATATCTGCCTGCCCACGCCGTCCCATCCCGGAGCGTCCATCGCAGCTCTTCACGCCGGTAAACATGTGCTCTGCGAGAAGCCCATGGCCCTCGACAATGCGAATTGCCTGCGCGTACTCGAGGCTGCCGATCAGAACAACGGCGTTTTTATGGTGGCCCACGTGCTACGTTTTTCCCCCGCCTACCGTTACCTGGCTGAGAGTGTGAAGACGGGCCGCTACGGATCGCTGAAGTCCGTCCGCTTTGTCCGCTCCTGCTCCTTTCCCACCTGGGGCGGCTGGTTCCTTCAGCCGGACGAAAGCGGGGGCGGAGTGTTCGATTTGCTGATCCACGACTTTGATCAGTCCATTGCCTTGTTGGGCATGCCCGACCGGATCACGGTCGAACCGGTCAATTCCGGGAGCAACTCTGCAGACAGTGTTGACTGCGTGCTTCGCTATTCGCCCGCGGATAACCCGGACGCGCCCTGCGTGGATATCAGCGGGGGGTGGTTCGCCGACGGCCGGCCTTTCTCCATGAGCTTTCATGTCCGCTTCGCCGAGGCCGATCTGATTTACGAAAATAACCTCCTTTCCGTTCAGCGCGCAGGTGCGGCGGCCGAGTCCGTGCCGTTACCGAGTATCGATCCTTACGCGGAGCAGTTGCGCTATTTCATTGAGTGCTGCCGCAACCACAGATTTCCGTCCGAATGTCCGCCGGAGTCGAGCGCATCGGCTGTCGCGTTGGCATTGGCAGTGCGTTCCCTTATGCAGTGCGCACCCGGCACACTTACACCATTCAATTGGAAATGAGGAACATCGTCTGCTGACCCTGCTGTAACCTGCCGCATAAGCCTGGTTCGATTCAAAGAATCCCACAGCTGCACAGGGATACCCGTCGCCGCGACTTTACCGGAGACCTGAATTATGCAACGAAGAGATTTCATGAAAATTGGAACGGCAGCGCTGGCATCCGGCAAGACCGCCAGCGGCTGGTTGCGTGCCGCTGCAGAGAGCCTCGCACCGGAAGCCTCCGGCCCGGCCTCACCTGGCGCCGCGGCCCCTGCACTCGATCTGACCCACGCTGTTCTTGTTACCCGGCCCGGAGAACTTCCGCAAGCCGAGCAAACCGCTGCCGTCGTGCTCGTCTCGGAGATTGCCCGGCGCTGCGGCCTTTCACTGCCAAGATTAACGGAGTGGCCGGAACGCCGCGCGGTCATCGCCGTCGCGTGTGGGGAGCAGGCTTCAGTCTGGAAACGCATTCCTCGGCAGCTATCGAGCACGCCACTCCGTCCTGAGGGCTTCCGTATCTGCGTGGAAAGCGCTCCGTGCCAGCCTCCGGTGGTCTGGGTGCTGGGAGCTGATCCGCGTGGAACGCTGTTCGGAGTTGGAGCGCTGCTGCGCCGCCTGACATGGGCGCCGGGGCGCCTGTCGATCGCCGCTGAGCTGGACTGGACAAGCTCGCCCGCCTACGCCATTCGCGGGCATCAGCTTGGCTATCGACCCATGGCGAACTCCTACGACGGCTGGGACGCCGCGCAGTTCGAGCAGTATATCCGCGAGCTTACCTACTTCGGCGTCAACAGTATTGAAGGCATACCGTTTCAAGATAATCGCAAAACACCGGTGATGAAATTTCCGCGCCGGCAGATGAACCGCGCAATCGGGGAGATCTGCGAGCGCTACGGCCTAGACTACTGGGTCTGGGTCCCGGCCGATTTCGACCTGAACAACAAAACGCTGCGCAGCCAGATGCTCGCCCGCTGCCAGGAGTTCTTCCACGATACTCCGGTGCTGACCGCCGTCTCGGTGCCGGGTGGCGATCCCGGCAACAATCCTCCCGAACTCCTTTTTTCCTTCATCGATGAGATGGCCGCGCTGCTTGCACCTGTTCACCCGCAGGCCAAGATCTGGCCCTCCCTGCAGCAGTTCTCCCCAGAGGAGGTCAACTACGCATTCGAATACATCCGCACGCGGCAGCCCGCCTGGATGGGTGGTCTGGTCACCGGACCCAGCAGTCCACCCTCGGACGAGATGCGCAACCGGCTCCCGGCGCGGTATCGCCTGCGGCACTATCCAGACGTTTCACACAACGTGCGCTGCCAGTACGAGGTGGAAAACTGGGACCAGGCCTACGCCCTGACCGAAGGCCGCGAGTGCGTCAACCCGCGCGCTGTCGAGTACGCCCGCTACTTTCACGCCGAAGCTGGATACAGCGATGGCTTCATCTCCTACTCCGAGGGCGTGCACGACGATGTGAACAAAACCGTCTGGAGCGCCTTGAGCTGGGATCCCTCGCTCACCGTGCCGGAGATTCTCACCAGCTATGCGCACGTCTATTTTGCGCCGCAGGTGGCGCCCCAGGCTTGCGACGCTATCCTCGCGCTCGAACGCAACTGGTCCGGAGCGCTGCTGACCAACGGATGCGTCGAGGACACTTTACTGCGCTGGCAGCAGTTGGAGCAGCAAATGCGCGGGTTGGCACGTAACTGGCGCTGGCAAATGTGTCTGCTGCGCGCCAACTACGATGCCTTCCTCCGCCGCCGTCTAGCCTGTGAAACGCAACTCGAACTGGTAGCCAACGCACGCCTGCTCGAAGCCCCGTCCATAGGCAGCGCAGCGGCCATCGACGCCGCCCGCAACGCGCTCCTTCGCGCGGATACACAACCGGATGCCGCCCCTCTCCGCGCACGCATCGTCAACCTCTGCGACGATCTCTTTCACTCCATCGTGCTGCAGACCAGCGTCGACAAATATTACGCCATTGGCGCAGAACGCGGCGCTGTGCTCGATTTCATCGATCTCCCGCTCAACAACCGCTGGTGGCTCGAAGACGAGTTCGCCAAGGTGGCGCAGCTGGGACCAGAGAGCGCCAGGGTGGAACGCCTGCGCGTACTCGCAACCTGGGAACATCCCGGCCCGGGCAGCTTTTACGACGCGGTCGGAGATCTCGATAAGTCGCCGCACGTACTTCGCTGCAGCTCCGCAGCCGTCAGTCACGAGGACCTAGACGAATATGGAATCACGTTCTGGTGGTGGAATGATGGCAAAAGCCGGGCCCGTCTGACCTGGCAGGCCACTTCATGGCCGATCGCGGTGGTGTACGACGCCCTCGATCCCGATACCGAATATATTGTCCGCTCCACCGGCTATCGGCAGGCGTTACTGCGCATCAATGGCGACCGCGTTCAACCCACGCTCGACGGCCAGCAGATGGGTGAATTCAAGGAATTTCCCGTACCTCAGAAGCACGTGCGTACGCGTCGCCTGACGCTCACCTGGGACCCGCCTGTCGGAGAAGAGAACCTCAACTGGCGCGACACCTCGCGGCTGTCGGAGGTCTGGCTGATTCGGCAGCCGTCGCAGGGGTGAAGGCGGACGCAACCGAAATCGCGGCAGCGCGAGCGATGACGCTCTAGAATGCCTACTTGGCACTGCCTACAGCGTCTCTGATGGGGATAGCGAACGCAAGTTGTGGGGCTTCACGATGACGCTGGGCTATATAGGCTGCGAAAAACCCCGTGCGATGAGTTTTGTAACAAGGGCACGGCTTCAGCCGGGCCACAAAAGTCTACAAAACGAACGAGGGCTTTAGCCCCTGCTGCACCCTCCTTCGCACCATTGCCTGTTGCGGGGAGTTTTTCCGCAGCCTCTATAGCCGCAGGATGGCCCCCAAGCTGTGCTCTGGGCTACACTCACATTTCAGGGAGAATTTCATGGCGGCTTCACGGTTGCCGCGACGCTCTGAAAGGCGTCGTTGTAAGCATCAGGTCTTTGGGCATAGATGAAGCATTCATCGAAAAGTTCAGCGAAGACGACTCAATTATTCTTGGATTGGGGGACGATATTTCCGTCGTCGAGAGCCCGCGCCGTCAGGAGAAAGGCCGACTGGTAGCGCAGCATCGAGAGAGGTTTCTATGAGATTTTGCATGCCATCCGGGGCTGTGCCGGCGCTCGCTCTTTTTTGTGTTTTTTCACTCTCGCCCTTCCAACTCGCGGCCCAGATCCAGTCTCCCCCGAAGTCCGGGCCCCAATCCAAAGTGGCTATGGTTGACCCGTTCATTGGCACCGGCCCCGATGGCCACACCTTTCCCGGCGCAACCGTTCCCTTCGGTATGGTTCAACTCTCCCCCGACACTCAGATTCGATATTACAAACAAAGTTACAAATGGGCCGCAGGCTACCGTTACGAAGACACGACGATCCTCGGTTTCTCGCACACCCATTTTTCCGGCTCAGGACATTCCGATCTGGGGGATGTATTGCTGCAGCCCATCGCCGGCGATGTACGGCTCGACCCTGGCGACATCGACAAGCCTGGCTCTGGCTATCGCTCCCGCTTCAGCCACCAAGAGGAGGAAGCTCAGCCCGGCTACTACGCGGTCACGCTGCTCGATTACGATATCCGCGCCGAACTCACTGCCACGGCGCGAGTCGGAGTTCAACGCTACACCTATCCAGCGGGAAAGCCCGCCCATGTCCTGCTCGATCTCCGCTCCAGCATCTACAACTATCCCGGCAAAGTGCTTTGGTCGAGTTTGCGTGTTCGCGCGGACGGAACGGTAACAGGAATGCGCGAAACGCGCGGCTGGGCGCCAGGGCGTCAACTCTACTTTGCGATTCGATTCTCTCAGCCCATCCAGCAACACAGCCTCTATGATTTTGAGCCATTTCCGGTCGATTATCACGGATTCAAATCTCCAGGAACGAATCCGCAGAACACGCAGGCCATCGAAGGCCGTGGGCTTGTAGCCGTCTTCGACTTCAACCCCAAACGCCAGCCTCTCATCGTGAAGGTGGCGCTTTCCACGGTGAGTGAGGAAGGCGCTATTGCCAACATGAATGCCGAAGTCCCAGGGTTTGACTTCGACGCGGTGCGCGCCGCCGCCAGGGCCGCGTGGGAGCGTCAGCTCAGTGTCATCGATTTTGAGGCATCCCCGGCCATGGAGAAGAGCCTTTATACCGCGCTCTATCATGCCCTGATGGCGCCAAGCCTGAGCATGGATGTGGATGGCCGCTACCGCGGGCCGGATAACGAGGTGCACCAGGCGAGCGGTTTCAACTTCGTTTCCACCCTGTCCCTGTGGGATACCTTCCGCGCCGAACAACCGCTCATGACGCTTATCGAGCCGGAGCGGCGCACCAGCGACCTGGTGAATTCGCTGATCGCCTCTCAGCATGAAAGCCCCTTCGGGATTCTGCCTATCTGGCAGTTTCAGGGCCTGGAGACCTGGTGCATGATCGGCTACCACGCAGTTCCAGAAATTGCCGATGCCTACGTGAAGGGCATTCGCGGATTTAATGCGGATGAAGCCCTCAAGGCAATGGTGGCCAGCGCCACCTATGGGCCATACGGCCATCTGGACGAGTACATGAAATACGGATACGTCCCGATAGATAACGATGGCCAGGCTGCGTCGAAGACCGTCGAGTACGCTTTTGACGACTGGACCATCGCGCGTATGGCCCATGCGATGAACCGGGCCGACATTGCCGGAACCTTTGATAAGCGCGCCGAGAACTGGCGCAATCTCTTCAACACCAAAGACGGATTCATCGAGCCGCGCTTGGCAAACGGGCAGTTCCGCACGCCTTTCGATCCTGCGAGTGCCGAGGGTGACAGCGGATTCACCGAAGGGAACTCATGGCAATATTCGTGGTTTGAGCCTCAGGATATCCAGGGCATGATCAACCTGCTCGGAGGCGACCAGCAGCTTATCGCCAAGCTCGACGCGATGTTCGACGCAAAAGTGGATCCGGCAAAATACGCCGACATCGAGGACATCAGCGGCATGATCGGCCAGTACATTCACGGCAATGAACCCAGCCATCATCTGGCTTATCTCTATGACTACGCCGAAGCTCCGTGGCGCACTCAAGAAAGACTTGGCCAGATTGTCGAGTCGCAGTACCGTCCCACTCCCGATGGCCTGGTAGGCAACGACGATCTGGGGCAGATGTCGGCATGGCTGATCTTTACCTCGCTTGGCTTTTATCCCGTGGCCCCCGCTTCCAACCAGTACGTCATCGGCAGGCCATTCGTAAATCGAGCCACATTGCACCTGCCCAACGGAAAGACTCTCACCATCCTTGCGGAGAATCTGAGTCAGACGAATGCCTATGTAGAATCCGTCACGCTCAATGGCAGACCCCTCAACCGAAGCTATCTATGGCACCGGGAGCTGATGGCCGGAGGTGTGCTGCGCTTCGTCATGAGCACCAAGGAACGTGCAACGTGGTCGATGGGGCAGCCCGAGCCACCCTATTCAATGACGGCTGCCAAGTAAAACAGAGCGTAGCCTCAGGTGCTTCGTCAAAGAGGCGATCTGATGACGCCTGGCTGCCGGAGCGTGGACGGCGATGCGTTCGGCGCAAAGCGAACCCATGGGTAGGCGACACACCCCAACACAGAAAACTCCGTTACTGTTCGGTCAGGGGGCCCTAGGTTCGCTCTTCGCCTGCCTGGATTCCAGAAACACGGCGCTGGTGTTGGAACCATGGATGCTTGCGTGACAACTGGTGCACGACTGACTCTGTGGAGATTGAATGTGCTCCGGCACCGCAGCGAGGCCCGTCCTGGGAAAAAGGTAGTGGCATTGCGCGCAGATCGTGTTCACGCCGGCGTGCACCAGAAGTTGCGGATACGGACCTCCGTGGGGAAAATGGCAGGCAGTGCAACCTTCCTCCATGACCGCTGCGTGCTCATAAACGAATGGTCCGGCTGCAGCAAGATGACATTTGGTACACACCTTAAACTGCCAGGCGGCAGATGGCTTTGAATCCTTTCCCAATGTGCCATGCGGATCATGGCAGTCAGTGCAGTTGATCAGTCCTTCCTGGACCTTATGGTGGAAGGGCGCGGAGAACTGTGGCTTCACCTCGCTGTGGCACTGGAAGCAAAGTTCGGGCTGCTCCATCCTCAGCAAATCCCTGGACCCACCGGCAGCATGAATGACGTGACAGCGGATGCAACTTACATCGTGCTTGGCGTGGGCCGATTGTTCAAAGTGCGCGCGCTGGGCGCCATGGCATTCCTGGCACCTTTGATCCACCTCTTTGGCGGTGGCGCGCGAGGCACCGAAGATGAGGGAAACGGCGACGCCTTCCGCGTGTGCTCTGCCGGGGCCGTGACAGCTCTCGCAGGTGACGCCTGTTCCGAGATGGATTGAAGCCGGCCGGTTATGCGGATTGCTGGCAAAGCTCTTCACGATCTCCTGGTGGCATTGTGCGCAGGGAGCTGCACCCGGTGGGTCGCTTGAATCCTGCTGAGTGGCCTGGTGGCCGCTGGACCCACCTTCTGCTGCCTGGGCCACCGTCACAGTCGCGCAAAGCATCCACGCGCCCAGCATCAGCAGATAGCAGGAGCGCCGGCTTGCCCTGCGCTTACTGGAGGCAGCGCCGCGACGTTCTGTCATTGCAGCTACCGGCTTTCCTTCACACTCGACGGCGCCTGGGCAGGAGGTTGTTCGCCTGCCGGCAGGAACGCCTCTGGACTCACCAGTCCGCGATGACAGGTACCGCAAGTAACCGGCATGCCTGAGCCGTCAACCTTGGCAATGTAATTTCTGTTGATCTCCTCGGTCATGGTGTACATGCGGCGCGCGACGGCTTTCATTGGTTTGGAGTCATCTGAAAAATCGAGGTGGTGCTGCCTATTGGGTTCAGCGCTCTCGGTGATTTCGACGTGGCACGCGTCGCACCGAACGCCAAGCGAGCCGGCCCATTGCTTCATGACTTCATGAACCTGCCGCCCCGTGAAGTCTTTGGGCAGCACCCGCAGGTTCACGGGCGCGGGAAAGGTGCGGAGCAAATCAGGTCCCCCGCTTCCAGTGGTGCTCTGCGGACTCGGCTGAGTTTGCGCACCCACCAAGACGGCCGTCGTCAGGAGCACGACAAGAGCCTGACATCGAAATGTTGATGAAGTCTGCAAGCATTAAGCCTCAGTAATCGTCGAAAGGCGCAAACGGTGCCGGCGATGATCCCCCGCGATTGCGCCAAGAATCGGCTACCAACTCTCCTTTGACTTCTCTTGCTTCGACCAGAGGAAGTCGACGATCCGGTGGATGTCTTCGTCGCTCATCAGCTTTTTCCAGGAGGGCATATAGAGCGGCGGCGTGGGGCCGGCGGCGATTGTCCAGCGGCGGCATTTTGCCGTTGCGGATGATCTCGATAACTTCGTCCTTGGTGTAGTCGTCCGAGACATGCAGCAGCGAAGGAACCTCCCCGCCCTGGGCGTTGGGATTGGGCACGCCTCCCTGGAGTTCTGTGCCGTGGCAGCCGGCGCAACCGAAGCGCGCAAAGTCCTGCTTGCCGGCTTCGATCGCGGCGTCTTCGGGCGTGAGCACGTTGCCTCTGTGCGACAGGATTGCCTGCAGCATCCTGCGGCGTGGCGGATGCCATGAAAGGCGACCAGCGCCTTGCGGGCATTGGTCTCCAGGTCGTATTCCGGCATGGAGCTGCCCGGATAGACAAGCTGCGGATTGACCAGTTGCTCGTCGAGCCATCCGAGCGAGTGGCGCTTGGTGACGCCCAGCAGATCGGGGCCCGTCTTTGCGCCAACTCCGCCGACGGCATGGCAGACGATGCAGTTCTTTTCGACAAACAATTGCGCGGCCGTAGTCGGGACTGGGAATCAGCCGCACGCTTGAATAGTAGCTGCCCATCTCCTCGTTGGTGAGCGAGAGCATGTAGTAGGTCAGGGCGCGCGCCTGCTCGTTGCGTGAAATGGAAGTTGGGCATCGCGGAGCCGGCGGAGACCGCGATTGGGCGCCAGGAAATGGCGTTCGAGCCATTCGCGGCGAGCGATGGTTGGCGCCTTCTTCGGTGAGGTCGGGACCGATGCTGCCGCCCACGCCGTTCAGCTTGTGGCAGCCGCGGCAGCCCTGGGTTTCAAAGAGACGCCGGCCCTCGGTCAGTTCCGGCACGCCGGGCACATCGCCTTCCTTGTGGCACCGGCCGCAGGAGGCGCGGATGTAGTCCGCGGGGAGCAGCGGATCTGGCCAGAAGGGCACATTGCCGTGCGCGTCTTTGCTTGTCGGTGGCCAGACCTTGACCGCCATGGCAGATCGTGCAGCCGAACTTGGAAGGAATGTGCGGGCCCGAGTCCGGCGTGATAGCGGAAGGGCTCCGGGCGCATTCTTCATGGTGGGATCGTCGACGCCAAGATGGCAGGTGGTGCAGCGGTCCACGCGCTGCAGCCCGGGCAGCAGGATCTGGTGAATCTGCGGAGGCGTGGCCAGCACGGCAGCCTTGGCTGATGGCGTTGGGTTCGCTCCTGCGCTTCGAGTTGAAGGAAGCTGCGCTGATAGTTCTTCCAGGAGGGCGTGCTGGCCTGCCATAGCGGCACAACCAGATCAGCGCCAGTGCCAAGATGCTCAGCGCGAAGAAGATTTGCGGTAGTTTGCGTTCCATTACTCTGCCCCCGCAACAACGTGGACCCACGGTGGAACCAACGCCCAACCCGGCCCGCGGAAGAAGGTTCCGATGACGATCAGGCCAGGTTGGCGACAACGAAGATGCGTGAAGAGCCAGATGGCCCACTTGCGGTCGGACGGACGGCGGCTGGGATTCCTATCAAGATAAGGAATGGCGAGCAGCGCCAGCACCATCAGTGCCGGCGCCACCACGCCGCCCAGCAGAGCGGAGTGACTGACCAGTTCCTGCAGGCCGAGGAAGTACCATGGCGCTTTGGCCGGATTGGGCGTCTTTGCCGGGTTGGCCAGTTCTTCAAGCGGCGCGTGAAAGAAGAGCGAGATCGCCATGATGCCGGTGACCGTCACCATCAGCGCGATGGCCTCGCGGAAGAAGGCATACGGATACGAGAAGACCGCATCTTCTTCCTCTTCGGGAGTGACGGTTTCGAAGATGGGCTTGCCGGTAACCACTTCCATCAGCCCGTAGGTCTTGTCCTTCGACGGCGGGCACGGCATTGACCAGGCGCGAGCTCCGGCCGGCGCGCCGATGGTGACCAGTTGCCTCATGCTTGACCGGCTTCAGCTTCCAGAGCGGCCGCGAGAGGCCGCCATCCTTGCGGACGCGCCAGAAATGCACGATGGTGAGCAGGATGATTGCCGACGGCAGGACGGCCACATGGAGCACGTAGAAGCGCAGCAGCGCGGCTTCGCCCACGGTATGGCCGCCGAGCAGGATCTCGCGCACCTGGCCGCCGACCAGCGGAGCATAACTGCCGATGTTGGTTCCCACCGTGATGGCCCAGTATGCCAGTTGATCCCAGGGCAGCAAGATAGCCCGTGAAGGACAGGCCCAGTGTCAGCAGCAGCAGAAGCACGCCGATCACCCAGTTGAACTGGCGCGGCTTCTTGTACGAGCCGGTGTAGAAGACGCGGCACATATGCAGGAAGACGCAGATCACCATGCCGTGGGCCGCCCAGCGATGCATGGTGCGCAGGAAGGGCCCCATGAAGACGACAAACTGCAGGTCCTTCATGTCCTGATAGGCCTGCGGAGGATAGGGCCGGTAGTAGCACATCAGCGCGATCCCGGTGGTGAGCAGGATGAGGAAGAGAAAGAAGGTGATGAAGCCCAGGTAGAAGGTGTGCCTGAACTTGAGGTTCTCTTTCTTCACCTTGGCCGGATGGATATGCAGCCACACGTTGAGAAAGACCAGTTCGGACTTTCCCTTGTCGGTGGACAGCGGATCGCGCCGGACGATCGATTGCCAGATTTCGCGGATCAGATTCATCGTTACACCATCAACCGGTAGTTGGAAGGCACAACTTTGTCCTTGTCGACACGGAGTTGGCCGTCGCGCGCCTGCGTGACTTCAAACCAGTTCAAGCGGCCGTGGCGCGGGGCCGTGCTGCACCGTGCCGTTGGCGGCGAACACGCTGCCATGGCAAGGACAATGAAAGCTGCTGGTCGCTGTCGAAGTATGCAACCGTGCAGCCCAGGTGCGTGCAGACCGCGCTGGCCACGGCGAAGCCCTTGTCCCGGTCGCGAAACACAAAGATTTTTTCGTCAGCCAGGAAGGTAGGAGGGCCGAAAGGAAAATCGGCGGGATCGCCGATCTTGAAGGATCTGCGGCGGCTCATAAAACACGCTCGGCACCAGAAACCGGACCACCGCGCCAAAGCTCACGGCGACCCCCGAAACCAGCGCGACGAAACCCGCGCGCTCCCCAACTCGAGAAAAGCATCGACGATTCATTTCCTCATGCTCCCTTATTCAAAGACTTCCCGCTCCTGCTGTTCGAGCGCTTCCATGGTGATGGCCCCGGTGGGACAGCGCTCGGCGCAAAGCCCGCAGCGAATGCACTTTTCTTCGTTCTTGATGATGGCGCCGGCCTGGCCCGCCTTAAGTTCGGCGGCACGACACGCCGTAGCGCTGCGCAATCAGGGCGTCGTAACGCTCATCGCCGCTCACCTGCACCAGATCCACCAGGCGCAGGCAGTTCTCCGGACAGATATCCACGCAGCCGGCGCAGAGGATGCATTTCGATCCGTCGAAGATGGTGTTGACCTGGCAATTGAGGCAGCGCAGGCCTTCGGCGCGGCCCTGTTCCTCATCGAAGCCCAGTTCCACTTCGGCGATTCCGATGCGGCGGTTGGCGGCCAGCACGGGCATCTTCTGCCGCGGCGTGGAGAGAAAGCCGCGCGGCATCTTCCAGTTGGGCAAGATGCGGAAGCGGCTGGGCACCGTCTTTTCTGTTCTTGCCGCTGAGATAGAGGTGAATGGAGCGCGCGGCGCGATGTCCGTTGGCGACCGCCTCCACCAGGATGCGCGGCCCGAAGGCCACATCGCCGCCGGCAAAAACACCCGGTGCCGTGGTCATCAGGTTTTCGTCGATCTTGAGGATTCCGCGCGGCGTCACCTGCACGCCGTCGTCGCCGCCGAGGAAGGAGAGATCGGCCTGCTGGCCGATGGCCAGGATGACGCTGTCGCAGGGAATGATCTTTTCTTCGTCGCTGAAGGCGGGATTGAAGCGGCCGTTTTCGTCGAAGACGGTAAGGCAGCGGCGAACCTTGAGGCCGGTGACGACGCCGTCTCTCGCCGACAATCTCTTTGGGCCCCCAGCCATTGTCCACCATGATGCCTTCGTGTTCGGCTTCGTCCACTTCGCCCTTCCAGGCGGGCATCTGCGCGCGCGATTCCAGGCTGACCAGGTCCACTTCTTCGGCGCCGGAGCGCATGGCCATGCGGGCCGCGTCCAATGGCCGGCTGCAGGCTCTTCTCCTCTTCGGCAGGGCGCACCGAAATCCGCAGCCTCCTGCACCAGGCGCACCGCGGCGCGCGCCACATCGATGGCCACGTTGCCGCCGCCCACGACCACCACGCGCTTGCCCAGTTCGATCTCGAAGCCGAGGTTGACGTTGATCAGAAAATCGATGCCGTTGTAGACACCCGCCAGGTGCGCGCCGGGAATATTCAGCTCGCGGCCCTTGTTGAGCCCCGTGGCCAGCAGCACCGCATCGAACTTCGCGCGCAGATTCGGCAAAGGAAATGTCGCGGCCAAGCGTCACGCGGGTATGCAGCGTGACGCCCATGGCCAGGATGTTATCGACTTCCATCTTGATGATTTCCCGCGGAAGCCGGAACTGCGGAATGCCCAGGTAGAGCATTCCGCCGGGAACCGGCGCCGATTCGAAGACCTCCACCGTGTAACCCAGCAGGGCCAGATCGTGCGCGCAGGTGAGTCCGCAAACGCCCGCGCCCACAATGGCCACTCGCTTGTTCCGCGCTTGGCGACGGGCGGCAAGCTTCTTGCGCGCCGGGTCGTGGCCCGATGCCCAGATTATGGCGATCGGTGGCGTAGCGCTTGAGCGCGCAGATGGCGATGGGCTCGTCGATCTTGCCGCGCCGGCAGTTGTCTTCGCAGGGATGCGCGCAGATGCGGCCCAGCACATAAGCGAAGGGATTGGGCGCGCGCGCCAGAAGGTAGGCTTCCTCATCCTTCGAGATCCCGATGGCCTGCACATATCGCCCGCATTCGGTGTGGATGGGACAGGCAGTGCGGCAGGGAATATTCTTGTCGAAATATTCCCGGTCCGGAATCTTGATGGAATAGCTCATGCGTTCCCCGCTCTGGCGGTTGATCGGCTAAGTTGATTCACCGATCCGGATTCGATGGGCTGAAAAATGCCCCGGCGAGCAGCCTGTTGAACTCGCCGGGGCGGCAGGGCATTCGTAACCGTACCCAGAACAAGACTCTAGTGCTGTTGCGCCTTCAGCTTTTCGATCTCGTCGTCGGACAAGCGACTTGGAGAACGCCGACGGATTCTTGTCCTTGCGCGTCTTCTGGTCATACGCCAGGAATTCGAAGATCGTCTTTCCCTGGCTGTCGCTGATGCCGGAGTTCGGCTTGTGCATCATGCGCTTCACATAGCGCTCCCATTCCGGCTTGGTCATGGTCGTGTTGATGGGCCGCGCGATGGTGTGGCACTTGGAGCACTTGTCCGTCAAACACCTTGTAGCCTTCTGCATCTCCGGCGGGTACGCGGACACGTCGATCTTGCTCGGCCCCTTGTCCTGCGGAAGGTTACGTTGCTGCTTTGCGCCGCCAGCAATAGAGGCGCGACCTACTAAGAGCAGTGCGGTGTAGCGAATTGCCTTGTGCATTTCAGTCTCTCCTTACCACATGTACCGGATATCCAGTCCTGAACAGTTTGTCGGTGGTGCCAGCTAGAGCCACCGGGTCGCCGTCGTGCTCCTGTGTAAAGGCGGCGCGCAGCACAACGTTGCCCATCGACGTGAGGGCATGTTCGCCGCCGATGCCCCAGGCCTGCGTGTGCATCGTTGGATTGGGCGCTATGGTCGCGGCGCGCACGGTCGACCGCGCCATCACCACCGTGCCGGTCTTGATGTAGTAGTCTGCCTCGCCGCGGTAGGTATTCTGCGATATAATGCGACAATGGGCCACCCTGCACCCACTCCCAGTCATCCTGGCTGCGCATGTAGCCGCCGAGCAGATCGAGCTTGTCGAAGAACAGATATTTGCCGAACGCGCCGTCCCGCTAGAAGGTCGGACGAAAAGTGAACTGGTTTGCTGCGCCGGAATTCTGGATCTGGTCCTTCGATCCGCGGTACATCATCACCGTGACGCCGCCGTCGGGGCCGAACCAGTAATCGGCGTCGGCCCAGACATCTTTGGAGTTCTTGGTTGAGCTGTCCAGAATCTCGCTGCCGTCTGCGTTCAGTCCATTGGTGACTTTGGCCGAGACGGCAAAGATGCGCTTGAAAATAATTCGAGGCGTGGGTGTAGCCAACATCGATGCCGACCGGATGCTGATCGAGCGAGAAGCCGAGGGGATCGACGTTGGTCAGCGTGAAGGCGGGGTCGGTGAAGAGGTTGTAGAACATGGCCGCCCGCGTCCCTTCGCCCTCCTGCATGTGGATCTCGCCAGCCTTGACGAAGAAGCTGCTGTTGGCGCGGCCACCGTGTCCAAACGCCAAAACCCTGCTCCAGATCGCTGCTTCCACCCTGGTAGAGCTCGTAATGGCCAAAGTAGGAGAAGCCGGTGTCCGGCACCGTTCCCGCCAGAAACAGTGCGGCTTCGTCAAGATTGAAGCTGGAGCAGGAGGAGCTCTGCTGGGTGCCGTCTACGCCTGAGTTGCAGGCCGAGACAGGAGATGCGGAGGTGGTGTTGCCCGCATCTGCTGTGGTCTTTTCGTCCGTGACGCTGCCCTGCACAATCAGCGCAAAGATTGTTCTGCAGGGCGAACTTGATGTCCTTGTCCAACTCGTCGATCTTCGGCGCCGGCTTGGTGCCATCCATCTCGTCGGGCGGCATCCGGTAACCGAGACGCTTGAACATATAGCCGTTCTTGTTCAGCGCCGGCGGAATGGTGTGGCACGTGTAGCATTTCACGCCAAATTTACGGGCAAATGCCGGAATCGCGTGGCTTGGCCGAGGCGAGATCAGAAAGAAGCCGAACACCAGCAGGGTGGCTATGCGGCCTGAGGTCCAGACTTTCATATGGGAGCTCCTGCACTCTCCTTAAGCAGTTCTGGGACCAAAGTACCGCGTCATTTGCATTCAACTACTTGCGCGGATTCTCATGTCCTGACTGGGGATTTCATTCCCCGCTTTCCGATCCATTGCGGGGAATGGATTCCCCATTCTGCGCGTCCCTATCTCTCTTGAGGAGCGTGTAGAAGGTCTTGCGGTCCACTCCGGCTTCGCGCGCGGCCGCACTCACATTTCCGCCGCAGCGAGCCAGTACCGCCTGCGCGTAGCTGGTTTCAAAGCTGGAGAGATATTGTTCTCTCGCGTCCTTCCAGGGAAGCGTGGAGAGCGGTACAACGAGCATCGCCGGGGCAGCGCTGTCTTCAAGATCATCCGGATGCAGCACACCGCCGGGGTGCAGCGCAGCTAGCCGTTCCATGACGTTCTTCAACTGGCGCACATTGCCTGGCCAGCGCTCATTCAAGAGCGCCTCGTAGAATTGGGGCGATCCGGAGAGGCTCTTACCGTAGCGGCGCGAGAAGCGCTCCAGAAAGAAGCGCGCCAGATGGGGAATGTCCTCCGGCCTCTCGCGCAAAGGCGGCAGCTTGACCGTCACCACACTGAGGCGATAATAAAGCTCCTCGCGAAAGCTGCCTGCCTTGATCTTGGCCGAGCAGGTCCTGGTTGGTCGCGCAGACGATGCGGCAATCCACGTGAACCTGTGCCAGGCCGCCCAGACGCCGCAATGCCCGCTCCTCGACAAAACGAAAGAGCCGCGTCTGCAATTCCACGCCCAGGTCGCCAATTTCGTCGAGGAACAAGCGTGCCGCCGTCGGCCGATTCGATGAGCCCTTTTTTGGTGCGTTCCGCGCCGGTGAATGCGCCGCGCTCGTAACCGAACAGCTCGCTCTCGATCAGCGAGCCCGGCATAGCGCTGCATTCGACCGGAACAAAAGGACCGTCCTTGCGCCGGCTCTGCTGGTGAATGAAGCGCGCGGCGACCTCCTTGCCGGTGCCGCTCTCGCCAAGAATCATTACTGTGGCATCGGTACCTGCGGCACGGCGGCATTTATCCATCTGGTTGAGCATTGCAGAACTGTGGCTCTGAGCAGCTTCGGCTTCGCCTAGGTCTTCAAGCCGGCCTTTGAGGCGAGCCACTTCATGCTCCAGCGATGCGTGGGAGAGAGCGCGCTTCACCACCAGCAGCAGATCGTCGCGCTTGAAGGGCTTCTGCAGATAATCGAAGGCGCCGTTGCGCATGGCCAGGACGGCGCCCTCGACCGATCCGAATGCGGTAAGAAAGACGATAGGGAGTCCCGGATGCGCCTCATGCAAACGGGCAAACAGTTCCTCGCCCGACATTCCCGGCATGCGCATGTCCAGCAAAACCAGGTCGGGGGGATTGGCTAGCGCATCGGCCAGCGCCCTGCACCGGATCCACGGCCACGGAAACCGATGTGCCCGGCAGGCGCAGCATTCGCTGGATGTTTTCGCCCAGTGCGGCTTCATCGTCAATGACCAGAATGCGGCTCATTCCGATGCTCCTCCCGCAAACCAGTGATAGGGCTGGCCGCGGGTAAATCGCGCCGGCGGCAGCTCGACAATAAAGCGCGCCCCGCCATCGTCCCTTGTCTCGTAAGCAATGCGCCCGTCATACATATCCAGCAGACTGGCCGCCAAAAACAATCCAAGCCCCAAACGCTCGCGTCCGCTGCTCTGCGAGATGAATGGCTCAAAGAGGTGCGCGCGAATGCTCTCCGGAACACCGGGCCCGTTATCTTCGATCCTGATAACCACCTTGGCGCCCGCGGTGCGATAGGGAGCAATCCGCACCCAAACGGTGGCATCCTCCCGTTCAGCCAGAGCTTGCAAGGCATTGGTCAAGAGCCCGCGCACGACTTCGCAGACGACATGCTCGGGAGTGTCCACGCGAGGGACCTCGGCAATCTCCTCCACCAGCTTCACCCGCTGATTGGCTGCCGTCGGGCGCAGTGCCGTCAGCACCTCCTCCAGCGCTTTGTGTGGGGACGAAGCCTCAAAAACCTCCTTGCCGCGTTCGCGGCGGAGTGCCTGCAGGAGCGTTGTGGCAATGCTTCCCATATAGCGAGCTTCCTTGAGCATCTGTTCAAGATCGGCGCACAGTGGGGTGTCGTCTTTGCGCTCGTCGAGCAGAACCTCCAGGCGCCCGGCGACGATGGCCAGCGGATTGTTGAATTCGTGAATGAATCCGGCCGTGAACTGGCCGAGTAGCGTGAGCTGGTGCGTCAGCCGCGCCTGGCGATCGGCAACCTGCAATTCTTCGCGCAGCCGTGAGGTACGATAGCGAACCGTATCGAGTTCGAGCCTCAACTGGACTGCCGCATCTTCCGCTTTGGCTGTGCAGGCACGCATGCGAGAGCGCTCTGCGCGCAGAAACAACAGTGTGGGTAGCGGCGCCAGCAACGCTGCAACGCAGAAAGCGGCTACTCTCCATGCGGCGGGAGTGGGTTGGACGAACAGAGGAGCGGCAAGCGGCAAGACCCACATCCCGCTGATCCACAGCACGCGATCGCCAAGCCTGCGTTTCGCCTTTCCGACAGCGACCATGTCAATCGTCCCTATGAAGCCGGGCGGGGTTTCTGACGGAGAACAATTAAACAGAACGCAGCTGGACTGCGCCCCATGTGGCGATGGTTTAGCCCGGCCATTCGCGCTTGATCAAGAAATAGACTTTTCGCACAAGGTCTCGATGTGATCTGCATCACATGTGACCGACCGGCTCGAAGTGCTCTGGAGATACAAGAGCTCGCGCAGATTCGCAATTAGGCCCTACTCAGGCTTGCCCGTGTAGTGCTGGCGGTGATGAACCTCGCCGTGGTCTTCCAGTGATTCGAGATGTGTTACGACTTCTGCCGGCATTCCAAGTTCTATGGGGAGGCGTTCTTCCAAGACCGTGGCCAGCGCATGAGCATCAGTCACCGATGTAGAGCTCGGGAACAGAAGGTGCACTTCGATGATCTGGCGATATCCGGTGGTGCGAAAGCGAACGCCATGATATTGAATGTTCAGCTCCGAGCAGATCTCATCCAGTGTGCCGCGAATCTTGCGCCCGGCATCCGGATCGGAGTAATCCAGCAGCCCGACCGCCGCACGCCATACCAATCGTCCTCCTGACCACAGAATGTTTGCCGCAACCGCAATTGCCACGAGCGGATCGAAGGGCTTCCAATGTGTTAACAGCACTAGCCCGAGTCCAGCCACAACGCCGAAGCTGGTCAGGCTGTCGGTCAGGACATGTTTTCCGTCCGCTTCAAGAATCAGCGAGTTCGATCGCCGGCCTACCAGGAGAAGATAGTAGCCCAGGCCCGCATTCAGAATGCCTGCCGAAAGAATGAGCAACACTCCTGCTCCCAGGCTTTGCAATTGTAGTCCGACCGTCCACTCGTGGATCGACTGAATCACGATTGCGATTGCAGCTACCACGATCAGCGCCCCTTCAAAACCTGCGGAGAAGAAAGCGATCCGTTCATAGCCATAGAGGAAATGCGGGGATGCAGGCCGGGAGCTGAGGCGAAGACTGTAACTGGCAAAGCCAACGGCAATGACGTGAATCACCGATTCGGCTGCATCGGAGAAAATGGCCACAGAATGTGTGATCCAATAGGCAGCGGTCTTCCCCAGCAGCATGGCCAAGCCAACGATCAACGAGAGGCGCATGGCGAATTGCGCATCATGATAGGGTGCGCTCCGCTGTGTTGCACGATCTCCGCGTTCCTGCCCGATCACCCTGATCTCCTGCTGAACCGGATTACTCACTTATGAAATGTTGCATCGCTAATCGACTTAATGCGAGTGATGGCCCTCACTTAGTCGTCAGGCGGCATTGCGTCTCAATGCGCTACGCCCGGGTGGCGATAAAGCACAATGATCGCTCCGAGCACCAATATTGCGGCCGCTTCGATCAGCAGATTGGGATCGATATAGAGATTTGAACCTGGAAGCGCGATGATCGTGGGCCGCTTTTCATCCGGGCCTGAAGAGGCTTCTCGATATAAACCCTTGGCGAAAAATGCCGCGAACCTGGGTTGGTGGCATGGGTGCGATTGAGGTCGATCGTGATTGTTCCCAAACCTTGCAGACCGCAGAGAACCGCCAGCAGCCCACGAGCGCTTGCCTGACTGGTCACGAAACCTGCTTGCGGTTCTCAGCATTGCGCGTAGTCCGCGGCAGTTACGTCAGCTCGAACCGGATAGCAGCGGAGTCGGGGCCAACCTTTGATGCAAACGGAATATTAACCGTTATGCGCGCCCCGCCGGTTTCGCGATTGGCGGCCGATACGGTGCCACCGTGGGCGCGGGCTACGGCGTCGACGAACGCGAGGCCTAGTCCATGGCCGTCGGAATTGCGCCCCTTCACGCGGCGCTCGAAGACATGGTCAAGCACTTCGGAATCGAAGCCGGGGCCGTCGTCTTCGAGAATCAGCGACGCAACATTCTCACTGCTGTCGATTTCGATCGTGACCGTGCAGGAGGCCGGCAAGTGCTTCAGCTCATTATCGAGTAGATTGGCAACCATGCGATGAAGCAGCGAGGCGTCGGCGAAGACTGTTATGGGGCCGAGGCTTTGCATTCTGACCGTCAATCCCCTCTCTGACATGGAGGGTTCATAGAGATCGATCATCACGCGCAGTAAATCATTCAAATCCACGTGAGACCGCGTCAGCCGCAGAGCGTCGGCCTTGGCTTCGGCAACATCGAGGGACTTGTTCAGAAAATCGGTAAGCCGATCGAGCTCTTCAATCGCGGAGACGATGGGCTCTGCCTGATCGCCTTCCAGGTCTCTCGACAGGGATGCTTCAAGCTTGCCGCGAATGGCCGTCAGAGGGCTGCGCAGATCGTGGGCCAGCGAATCTGTGATGGTGTGCAACTGGTGCATCGATCGCTCGATGCGGTCGAGCATGCGGTTGAGCGTCAGGGCGAGCTGGCTTACTTCGTCGTTGCGGCGAGTCACTGGAACGCGGGCGCCCAGATCGGAGTGACCGATCCGGGAGGCTGCTTCAGTCATCTTGCGTACGTGGCTCAACATGCGGCGCGTGGATAGAAACACCATTGCGAAACCGAGCATGACAAGCATGAGCCAAAGCAACGAAAAGCGCAGACGGAGACTCCGGAGCATGCGGAGATCGTGCCGCTCAGAGAGACCGAGAAAGATATGGCTGCCGTCCTCCATGCGGATGGACGCAACGCGGAAGGGTACCGAGAAACCCTGCACGTGGATATCGGTCGGATGATCTGACGAGGTGGGGATGGCGCGCAGTGCGTTCAATTCGGCTTGGCCATTTCCAACTCCCACCCAGAGCTTGAGCAGGCCATCGTCACCGGCTTGAAGAAAAAACACCGAATCGTTGAAATCGCCTTCCGAGGGCAATCTGTTCGGCACCTCATGGCTGGCCAGTTCCGCCACCTCGCCTACCACGCGGTGGTAGAGCGCGTTCTTGGGCGTGCGCTCGGCAACATCCCCAAGCACATTGACCTCGCCCGAAAGCCACGCGTCGGTGCGCCGCTGAATGTCAGCTACGACAAAACTTTGGATAAAGAAAAAGAGCACCAAGGTTCCGCATGCGAACGCAAAGGTTGCCCAAAGTGAGATGCGCCATGCGGCACTGCACATGCGTGGCTTACTTGTCTGTGAGGACATAGCCCACACCTCGCATGGTTCGAATCAGAGGTTGTTGTCCGGTGCCATCCACCTTGCCGCGCAACCGGTAAATATGAACGTCAACCACATTCGTGTCGGGCTGTATGCGCATGCCCCACACCTTGTCGAGAATCATGGAGCGCGTCACCACGCGCCCTGCATTCCTGCACAAATACTCCAGCAAGACGAACTCCTGTTGCGTGAGTTGTAGCACCTGGCCGCCGCGCGATGCTTCGCGCCGCAGCAAGTCCAGCTCAAGGTCCCTCACGCGCAGCCGTGTCGCTTCAGCTGTGGCGGGGCTGCTCCGCTTGAGCAGATTACGGAGGCGCGCCAGCAGTTCAGCGAGCGCGAAAGGTTTGGTCAGATAATCATCGCCACCTTGCTCGAGCCCGCGCACACGGTCGTCAACCGATCTGCGTGCAGAAAGAATCAGTACAGGAGCCCTCACGCCTAATTGACGCAGGCGGAGGATCAAAGTGATTCCATCCTGATCAGGTAGCCCTAGATCAACGATGAGAATGTCGAATTGGCTCTCGGTAGCCAGCGCCTCGGCTGTTCGGCCGTCAGGCGCCGCTTCTACCTCATATCCCGCTTCTTCAAGGGAGCGCCGCAGGAAACTCTGGATATCGATTTCGTCTTCCACCAGAAGAAGGCGCATGACAGGATATTAGTGCATCCGCATTACTCCTTCACAGACTGAATGTGTCTTCCTGGTAGGCTTCATTCGTAAACGGGCAATCGCTTCCGGTCAAGATGAACGATCTGTCATCTCAGCGTTCACTCCCAGTCATCTACCTTGACCATCTTTTGGCGCAGGACCCGATCTGAATCCTGGGCAGCGACACGGCCCGAGCTAACCAAGAGCCAGTTGCATCTTGTCCCGTAAATGAACAAAACGTCACGCGGAGAAGCTCGATTTCGAGCTTTCTAAAGGCGTCGTGCGCTCGTCTTATATTACATTGAGAAGTGCAGAACGGCAGTTCACGAAGTCGTATTCTCCAGCTGATCTGCACAAGCCTCGGCAGTCAGCGTAGCCGTTTCCTCGTCAGCGTAGCCAGTATCGACTTTAGTGTTTCTGCCATGCTCGCGGCCGGGAACCACGCGCAATGTGCTTTCTCGGTCCGGCTGATCTCGGGAATCTTCATGCTTCTGGCATCGCTTGACTGGTTTGTCGATGCCACGAATGTGCTTCACCAACCGGGGCCGGTCTCAACCGACCTTGTTCAGGAGCAGACGGTATGAATCGCCGCTTCCTTCTCGGTTACCAGTTGATTACTGGACTTTCAGACTCCTGCACCGGCGCCCTGCTCAGCGTGGCGCCGGCATACACGCTGGGGCTGATGCGTATCCAGGTGCCTTCCGATGCTGCTCCCTTCATCTCCCTCATTGGGGCTTTTATCTTTTCGGTGGGTATGGCCTGCCTCTACGGCGCTTCCCTCGCCGCTCGCGGGGAGGGCCGCACACGGGTCGAGATGGTGTGGCTCCTCACGGCGCTAACGCGCAGCGCCGTGGCAATCTTTCTCGTGCAGAGTGTATTGGCTGGTACGCTCCAGGCGGCTTGGCTGATCGTCGCCGTTTCTGACGGCGCGTTCACCGTCATCCAGGGCGTCGGATTGCGAATGAAGTGGGTGGCTCATGCCATTGCAGAATAGCGTGCGCCAGTCGGGAGTGCGCGGCGTCGCGTGCTCCCGACCGGTCGTATGCCAATCGTTGTGAGCACAGCAGCCGGCGGCGCACCGTTCCTGCAACTGACATCCCCGGCGGCGATTAGGAAAATTCCCAAAAGGTGTTTCGTAATTCCGGCGACTGTGCGGATGGTAACTTGAATGTATCCTCCGCAGATGGCGGTGCGCTTTTACACGCGCCAGTCGTTCACTTAACACAGGCAATGAGGAGATTAGGACGCGACATGACCGGAACGCAGGATCATAACGAGATGCCGATATTACTATCAATAACAGTGCGGCCGAAGTTGAGGAGGCGCAGCGTTCTTTATGAGGGAGTGGGATGGGCATCTTAACGATGGGGCACTTCAGAACAATCCATCTGCGCGCGCTCGTACTGATCTCATTGACGATCGCGCCCATCGCGGCCCTCGCCCAGACGGACGAAATCCAAGTGTACGATGCGGTCATCGCCCCACCAGGCATATTCAACGTCATGGTGCACAGCAACTTCACCCCGGAGGGAAGGACGGCGCCCGCTTACCCCGGCGCCATCATTGCCAATCATTCGCTCAACGGAGCATGGGAATGGGCCTACGGAGTGAAGCCATGGATGGAGCAGGGCCTGTATATGCCTGTCTATTCGCCATATTCAACAGTGCGCGGCGGTTCGATTGATGGTTTCAAAATCCGCGAACTGTTCGTGCGGCCGCACGCTCAGCAGCACAAAGTTTTCTGGGGTACGAATTTCGAATTCAGTTTCAACTACCACTATTGGGAGTTACGGGCGCATACGGCCGAGATACGGCCGATCATCGGTGGCTACACCGGTAAATGGGAGCTCATTTACAACCCCATTGTCGATACCGACTGGACGGGTGGGCCGGCGGGCCTGGAGTTCAATCCATCGGGGCGCATTGTGTACAACATCAATAGCACCTGGGATGTGGCTGCCGAGGAGTACGACGGCTTCGGACGTTTTAGCAGCTTTGAGAACCTGCACAATCAGTTTCACGAAGTGTGGGGTGCGTTTGACCGCAACGGCAAGATCTGGGATATCGAAGCGGGCGCGGGTTTGGGCTTGACGGCGGGGTCCGACAGATGGACGTTGAAGCTTATGATATCGCGGGATATAAACAAGAAGCCGTGGCACATAGGTCTGTGACAATATGAGAATCCGCCAAGGGCCAATATCGGCGGTGCATTATGGCTGACCGCTCGCTCCTTTGTGGGCTTGCGAAGTTAACCCCTTCAAGATAAATTCGCGAACCAGATTCCCCACCGCATCTCCGCCGGTATCGGCCAGGCCGTTCAAAAAAACCAGCGAGGCGCCGCGATCGGAAGATGGGTAATAGAGGTTTGAAATAGCGCCCGCGGAGAAGTTGCCAAGCACATTCGAATAGTTAGGCCTCCACTGCCCATTGTCGTCCCTGGTCATCACGGCGGCAGAGATCGCATACAACGCGCGCGACCCGATACTTCCCTTGCCCTTGTAGAAATAGCGCGGGTCCTGATGAAAGATCGCCGGGTAAACAGCTCTGCTCAACAGGTCGGCTGAAACATGGGTTGCCAGGGCGGCGCCGTATCGCTTTCCATATCCTTCGATTCCGCTGCCATACGCGGGGAAAACATTCTCGTATTGCTCCGCGCCTGCAATTCCCGCTACTTCCAGGAACGAGACGGGATCGAGGACCGACCGAACACCCAGTTGGAGCTTCTGCTTGGCCATCATCGGCGGTGCGTTCCAATCGTAAGAACTGTAGAAGTTCGGAATCACTCCAAGCACGCGCTGCTGAACGGCGATATGCACCTGCTCCTCGGCCAACTCCTCCTTGTTCCCACTCACTGTCACGCTGGTGGACCCGCCAGAGACTGACAAGGCTATCCGAGGAGCAATTAGGAACTGGCCCGCTCGCAAGGGGATCGGGGATGACGTAAAAGTGCTCATACCCTGGCCCGAGACAGTGATCTTGTAAACCCCAGCCGGCAGACTCCCAAACGCAAACTGCCCGTCATTGCCGGACACCAGGGTCCGTTTGTTGAAGCCGGCAAGACCCGAGAGCGTAACGTGCGCGCCTTCCATCACGTCTCCGTTGGTATCGAGCACCGTCCCGGAAATCTCCCCGGTGCCGGCCTGCTGTGGGTCATTTGTGCCCGATTGGCTGGTAGCTTGTGTCGGTAAGGGTGCATCGGGGAGAGAGGCACGGTTGGCTGAGGAGTTCAGACCCTCCTGCGCATGGGCAGCAGTTGGCTGTGCCAATGTGAGTGAACTCAACAGGAGAAGGATGCCAGAACAGTGCCGTAACCTCATGAATTATCTGACCAGTGAACAAGTCAAATGGCAGCGTAATCCAACGAGAATGAACAAATCGTCATTCTCCATTCATCATGAACGCTTCGGGTGGAATCATGCCTGTGCGGCAGGTCCTTCGACTGCCGGCAACCGCGGCTCACTGCTCCGCCTGGACCGCGGGCAGCGACTGGGGCGGCTTGGCAACTGCGTTTAGCGCCACCAGTCCGACCGCAGTTCCTCGCCTGCGATTACCTCAGAAGGAACGCCGGGCGTTGGCGACCAGAGCTTCAGTCCCTCCACGGGCCAGACCTTCTCGATGGGCTGCTTCCAGTGGTGCCGGGCGAGATCGAAGAGTCCCCAATGAATCGGCATGAGCAGCCCCTGGCCGCCCAAAGCACGAAATGTGCGCACGGCGCCTTCCGGTCCCATGTGAATCTCAGCCCACAGCGGATCTAAAGCTCCAATCTCAAGCATGGCAAGATCGAACGGTCCAAACTGCTTTCCGATTTCATGGAACCCGGGCCACTCCCCTGAATCGGCTCCGTAGTACACGCGGTGTTGCGGACCTGTCAAGGCAAACGAAGCCCAGAGCGTTTCAAAGCGATTGAAGAGGCCGCGGCCCGAAAAGTGTCGCGCCGGCAGAGCCGTCATCCGCACCGCGCCCACTTGCGTGTTGTCCATCCAGTTCAATTCAACACAGCGCGCCGCAGGAACGCCGAACCGCTTCAGCAGTGCGCCCACGCCGAGCGGCGTAATCCATCGGGCCTTCTCCATCGCGGGCAATTTCGACAAGGCTCGTATCGTGCCTGCTCCCAGATGATCGTAATGGTCGTGCGAAACGATCACCGCGTCGATGGCTGGAAGCTCGCTCAAATTGAGGGGCGGCGGGAAAAACCGCTTGGGCCCACTCCAGTTTGTCGGAGACGCGCGCTCATCCCACACCGGATCGATCAGGATCCGTGTCCCATCGATCTCGATGATCGACGTATCATGTCCCATCCAGGTGATGCGCAGTCCTGAGCGCGGCTCTGTGGCATAAACCATAGCGTTGGTATGAAACGGCCCGAGCGGCGCTCGTGGCGAGTGCGCCTTGCTTCCCAGAACGAACTGCGGCCCCACTTTGAACATAACGGAGAATCCGCCGACCATCGTCGGTACAGGATTCAGATAGCGGCGGCCATTCCGCCGCGCGGGCTGTAGCTGCATGCTCATTTGATGATCCCATGGGCGTTACTGGTTCCGCATTCTGAAGCTTCTCGATAGACTAAGAAACATGAACCTTTTCACGCCCCTCGCTCTCGCAGCCGCCCTTGTCACGTCAAATCATCTGAAGGGCAAATAATGGCAACTTCTACGCTTCGTGTTCCCAACTCTAATCGTTTCAGATTTAAAACCGTTCTCTGGATCTTTCTTGGTCTTACGACGCTCTTTGTCTTCATCACTTCAGAAGTTCTTCTCGTCGCCGATTACCCCATGTACCACGCCTACCGTCTGCAGGTCATCGCCGACCGCCATCTCCTCATCCCGCATACACTGGCTGGAACCTTCGCTCTCTTGATCGGCCCCATCAATTTCTCCTCGCGGATCCGCCAGCTTCATCTCACGCTCCATCGCGTTCTCGGCCGCATCTACGTGGTTTCCGTTTTTGTCGGTTCGTTCACTGGGATCGCTCTGGCCTGGGGACGTCCGGGTCTCCCCGGAACCTCGATGCAGGCCGCTGCGTGGATGGTCTGCACCACGGCCGCTTTTCTCACCGCGCGCAACCGCCAAATCGCCGTGCATCGCCAATGGATGGCCCGCTCCTATGCGGTCACGTTTACCTTCGTCTCCAGCCGCGTTCTGAACGTCGTGCCTGCGTACTGGAGCCATCTCGGCGATAGCCTATCCGCAGTCGGCGTCATCGCCTTCACGCTTGCGTCCCTGCTGATCGTTGAGCTCGGCCTTAACTGGCACGAACTCACCACTCGTCGTAACTGATTGAAGACTGTGGTTGCGCTCGTCGTATAGTATCAAAGACTTGGTGAGCCTAACGACGCGCACCGCTATTCGACAGTTTTACGCCTCGCCCATTATCGACTCAATGATATCGAGCGGAGCTATGAGCCTGAAGCGCGTTTGCTGTTGCTGACTAAAAGAAGGAGTATAGAGTCAAAAATGCAGCGTGGTTTGAGGCGAAACTCTGTTCTTGTGGGTGCACTCGCGGTCTTCTTCTGGTGGGCCTTCGAGTTGGCCAAGCATGGCACCATGCTTCGACCTATTATCCCGTTTGGAGAAGACCCCTATGACGCGGTCAGTTCGTACGCGGTCATCGCCGGATTTCTGCTTTCCTTAATTTCGCTTGTGCGATCCTATTTCCCCCGATGGCTGGATGACCATGGACACCCCGTTTATACACTCAGAGCGCAAGCTGCCGTTCCAATTTGCGTTTTTGTTACTGTTTCTGTTGATTTGGTGGCGATGGCACGGCATACCTCGATGTGGCTCGGCGCGGCAGGGATGAACTCATTGCTGACCTTGGAGCTGAGCCTAATCCTATTCGCAGCCCTGGTACTGGCTTTCGCAAGGGAGAAAGCGGTTCGAAGCCATTCTTCTTTTGTAGGGGCTGCTATCGTCTGGTTGGCGGTATTGGCAGTGTTGGCCGTGTACCCGGAACGTCTTATCGTTGGGTTGGTTGGACATCTTCTCACCGTTCTGTGCGGGGCCGTTTTCCTTTTTGCCCCCGTATCCGCTTTAGTGAAGGCATGGCTACCCGAAGTTCGTTCGTCAGCTGCATCGATTCGGTCGGACAGGCCATTCCGTATACGTTCTAAATACCTCCCACTTGCCGTGGCCGCTTTGACTGGACTGGCGATTGGCGCTCTCGCTTATGTAGCTGAAGTGAGCGAAGATTCTTCAGTACCTACATTTAGACACATCTTGCTTGTTGGCGGAGTATTCATCAGTCTTGGGGCTTCAGGTATGATCATCGGATTTGGCTTCCTCGGGCGGTTGCTTGGTTTAGTCGCCAGCACAAATGGAGACTTCTTCGACTCTGGTAGCCGTTCCTAATTGGTGTAATGAACGGGTTGATCGACCGAATCCGTTGACCATTGTCAGAGGACGGGTAGTTCTAATAACATCTCGTCTTCTTGGCAAGGCCACTGTTATCCAGGATTGAGTTGCAAATGCTTGCTATTTCGCAAAGCTGGTCCCATCCAGTTCCGAACTGAGCACAGGCCCGGAGCCACCGAGTTGTCCCACTACCCTCATCACTGCAGGCGTCTCTCCTTCCAAAACCCAAACCATCACATCCTTTGGCTGAAGGCCGAGCATCGTCGCAATCATTCCCAGGAAGCCACCCAATTCCGGATGGATGCGAAACACCGTCGCCTTGAGCGTCTGTCCTGCCTTTTGAAACTGCTGCTCGCCCTCCGGCGAGATCAGGATTCGAATCAATCGCCCGCCGAAGACCGGCGCCAGCATCCCCACCCGAAAGGGCGCCGTATTTGGCGGTACATTCAGCAGCAACGTTCCCACGAACCCATTGGCCAGGTCATCCGGCAGGTCGATATGCTCACTGTCGATATGTATCTTGCCATTCTTGTCCACTGTGCGGGTGGTCGCTATGCCGGTAGCGGCTTCCACCGAGAAGTCGACGGGCCTCGCAAAGAACGGTCCCTTCTGTATGTGATGGTCCCGTACTAACTGGAATGTGCCCTGCTGCCTGTACGTCGTCGTCTCATCATCAATCGACCCATCCACAAATCGATAGGTCAGGCGCATCGTTACTTCATCGCCTTGCACGGTCTCCGTAAATTCAGCCCGGGCGATGATCTTTCCAGACTCGGAGCGAGCCTCCATGAATTCGTGCCTCGGGAGTTGGATATGTCTCACTGGAATTCGTTCTGCCGATGCTGCGGCGCCTAACATAACTGTCAAAAATGCGGCTGCAAGGAATCTGCTTCGCGCCATCAAATGCCTCGAACTAACCATGAGCTCTATAACATGCCAATTGTGCGGGAAATAGCCCACAAGTACCCTCACTTCCACCGCCCTACACACAGCCGTCCCGGCCGCCAATGCTCCACCGTCCCCGCCTCGCACGGAACCTCCGACGCCGTCAGCAACCGCAGCCAGTCTTCCGTCCGGAAAGCCCGCCTAAAGGACACCGGCCCATCGTGCCGTACAAATCGATGCCACCCCGCGATCCTCTCCACCCACCCAAACATCCGGCAACTCCACTCCGACCGCTCCAAATCGTTGATAAACCAACCTGCTCGCGCAGTGGCTTCCATCCACCGCAGCAGGGCGACGATTCCCTCCTCCTCAAGATGATGTGCCATCAGCGAACTCACCACGATGTCCACTGGCTTCTCCGCCTGAAGCGCCAAGGCATTGCCGGTCACCCACGTGATTCCGAGTTCCTTCGGCGTGGACTCCGCTGCTGTACGCGCCGCATACGGATTCAAGTCGATCCCCGTTAGCTGAACAGCAATGCCGCGTCTTCGCGCCCAAGCTGCAATCTGACGCAGCAGATCGCCGCCGCCACTTCCCACATCGACGATGTGTACCGGACCACGTAATCCACGCGGGAACCGATTCAGCCAGGCCAGCGTCGGTCGATATCCCAGCAGCCAGCGGTTGATCTGCTCCTGGCTGCGCAGGCAGTCGCGGAACTCCTCATAACTACAGTCGCCATCCATCAGCTCCGGCAGATCGCGCGGAGAGACCCGCAGTCTGAAGTCGATCTCCACGTTAGACCGCATGAAAACGCATCGTCTCCGCGGTCAGGCCTGGCCCAAACGACATCGCACATCCAAGTTGCCCCGGTTGCGCTTGCTGCATCATCCGCCGCAATACAAACATCACTGTCGCCGACGACATGTTGCCGAAGCACGCCAGCACTTCGCGCGATGCGGCCAGCGCATCCGTGGGTAGTTCAAGTCCCTTCTCCACCGCGTCCAGAATCGACCGTCCGCCCGGATGCACCGCCCACAGCTCAATGCCATCACGCTCGGCCATCAGTTCGCCCTCATGCAGCGCGCGGCCCAGCTCTCCCGGCACCCGCCCGGAAAGCAGCATGTCGAAACCTAGCCCGCGAATCTTCCAGGTAATCAGCTCACGTGTCCCCGGCACCATTACCGCCTTGAAGCTGTCCAGCGCGAAACCCTGCTCGCGCGCAGTAATGAGGCTCGCCGCCGCGCCATCGGCAAAGACCAGGAAGGAGAGCACCTGCTCCAGCTCCTGCGTCTCCTGAAAGTGCAGCGTGCACAGCTCCAGGTTCACCATCAGAACACCCGCCTTCGGATTTGAGCGCACAATGTGCCGCGCCAGCTTTAGCGCGTTGATCGCGGCATAACATCCCATGAATCCAACCATGGTGCGCTCCACACCGGTTTCAAGCCCGAGGTGGTCGACGATTTCAAAGTCCAGCCCCGGCGCGTAAAGCCCGGTGCAGCAGGTCACCAGCACGTGCGTAATACCGGAGCGTTCCTTCTCATTGAGCGCGAGACTGTCCACGGCTTTCCGCATCAGCACCGGAGCGCTCTGCTCAAACAGCTCCATGCGCCGCGCCGTGTTGGGGAAGCCCCCTGGCTGATAAAAGGCATGCGCGTCATGCGAAGAGAACTGGCCGGAACCTTTCTGCGCATCGAGGAACGAATAGCGATGGGCGATATCGGCGCGGCTCACCATGCGGCGAAAGATCGTGCGTAGCCGCGGATTGGATAGCATCTGCTCGGCGAAGATGACGAAAGCGTCATGTACATCGTGGTCGGGTACGGCAGTGGCAATGCGGTTCAGGTAAGCCGTAGTTTCTCGCAATAGGTCCTCAGTTCGAGTTATAAGGATAGACGTTGCATGTGTGTCATGGGGAAGCTGAGGCAGAGGCTCACGATTCCCTGCAACGCTCCGTCCAACCTT
This sequence comes from uncultured Acidobacteriaceae bacterium, assembly GCA_963725975.1. GTDB lineage: Bacteria > Acidobacteriota > Terriglobia > Terriglobales > Acidobacteriaceae > Telmatobacter. The sequence continues at coordinate 353,568 of CAVSBA010000011.1, forward strand.
TGCACGCGGTATGTGGACATCACATCCAGCACTACACAGGATGACAGGATCGTCATGTTGTTCCAAGAGTGAGCGGTACAATTTCAAGTATAGGATCCGAACAAGGAGATTCCAGTTACAGCGTCCAGTGTGAATCACATTTCTGTGCAAGATGAAGTTCTAGTTATCGGCGGTGGCGTCGCAGGCTGTGCTGCTGCTATCGCGCTGGCCCGCAAGGGACGCCAAGTTACCCTGATCGAACGCGAGCCCACTCCGCGCCATAAGGTCTGTGGGGAGTTCCTGAGCGGCGAGGCACTTGAAGACCTGCATTCGCTCGGTATCGACGTGACCTCGCTGGGCGCCGTGCCCATCAATTATGTTCGTCTCGCCGCTGCAAGGCGCGCCGCGACGGCCCCCTTGCCGTTTCCCGCGAAGTCGCTTACGCGCAAAGCGCTCGATACCGCCCTCATCGCCGCAGCCATCGCCGCCGGAGTCCACGTAGAACGCGGGCTTAGTGTGCAGGCGCTGGTTCGCACGACAAGCAACATCTGGCAGGCTACGCTCGACGACGGGATCACGTACGAGGCTCCCACCGCCTTTCTCGCCACGGGCAAACACGATCTGCGCGGCCATGGTCGCCCGAAGGACCCTCACCAATGGGTCGGCTTCAAGATGTACTACCGGCTCTCTGCCGCCCAGGCCGCGGACCTGGCGGACGCCTCTGAGTTGACGCTCTATGCCGGAGGCTACGGCGGTATACAGCCGGTCGAGAACGGCATTACGAATTTCTGCTGTGTGGTGCAACGGCGGTATTTTGCGCGGGCGGGTCTTCGCTGGGAGGGCCTTCTTGCAAAAATGCAGCAGGACTGTCCCCACCTCGCGATGCGGCTTGGCGGTGCGGAGCCGCTGCTCGACAAACCAATCACAATTACTCACATCCCCTACGGCTACCTCCGCCGCGCAACCGAGGATGGGCTCTACTGCATTGGCGATCAGGCAGCCGTAATCCCCTCGTTCACCGGCGACGGCATATCCATCGCCCTGCATACTGCCCGCCGTGCTGCTGCTGCTTATCTTGCCGCGGAGCCGGCGCCGGTTTTTCAGCCAAAACTGCGCTCCGCAATGCTGCCCCAGATGCGCCTTGCCGAGTTCGCCGCCGACGGCTTGAACAACGCTCTCGCCCGCGCCGTGCTGCCGTTCTGCCTCGGGGTCTGGCCGGGAGCCATGCGCGTAACGGCCAGGCTGACACGCGTCACCCAGCCCCCCGCTGTTGCTTCGCAGGCGTTCGCCAACTGACTTCGGGCCATGGCAAGAAATTTCGGCAGTCAAACCTTCCAAGGGAGATGGAATGAAATCCTTCGCAGTCTTGGCCCTCGCTGCCGTGCTCGCTGCCATGCTCGCTCCAGGCGCATTCGCCCAGCATCAGACCTTCGTCGTCAATCCCGATGCCAGTCAGGTCAAGATAGCGCTCAAAACGACACACGAGCTCGTCAATGGTACCTTTCACGTCCAATCCGGATCGATTGAGTTTGACCCCGGCACTCCCAAAATGCAGGGTTCCGTGGTCGTCGTCGCCGGCAGCGGTAAGACCGGCAATGACAGTCGCGACAAAAGGATGAACAAGGACATCCTGAAGGTTGAACAGTACACAACTGTTTCCTTTGAGCCCAAGACCTATACCGGCGCCATAGCTCCTTCAGGCGACTCGACCATCCAGGTAACTGGTCTGTTCACGCTACTCGGCACGCCTCACGAGATCACCATCCCCATGCTTGTCCATCTGGAGGGCACAACCGCAACGGCCAAAGCTCATTTTGTCGTACCGTACATCCAATGGGGATTGAAGGATCCAAGCTTCATGTTCTGGAAAGCAGATAAAGACGTGGCGATCGACCTTCTTCTCGAGGGCACGATTTCAAAATAGATAACCGCCTCCCATCCGAATCACGTTGCGGCGCGATTCGTTATTGGGGCCGCGATTTCATCTAAATCGACAAAAGGTTCCAAATCTGTATGCATCTGTTCCTCACGTTCAGAAATAGAACTGTTAACGGAAGAGAGTGGGGGCGATATTAGAGTCGCGCCCATTTTCGGTTTAGCGAGGAACCGGTCGAGAAGATTTGCTGAACCGGAGCACTTGGGCATCCTCGATCAATCCGGCATCCTTTGAACTCGGGCGATACTGCGGTTCAGGCTGGTGGATACTTTGTTATGGGCAGCTCACAGATAACCTCCTATAGACTCGAGTTCATGCGCTGAACGCACTTCATCTCACGGCGGATTGGCGTGAGTGACGACTGAACAAGAACTACGGGACAAACAGCGGAAGATTGCCGGCTTTTTGAGGGGGCGACTACCGCAGGTGAGCGGGACGCCGCAGCGCTCAATCGACTCGGCTTCGTTGGCACTTTGCCGACGCTATGGCTGACGGCGAAACGGGCGACGGACTAATACAGCGCTTTCGACTTCTCATCTGGCCCGCCAGCCGCCAGCACACTTCGGAGATGAGATGGCCCGCGAAGAGAGCCCCGGGCCAGGTCGGTGATTGTTGCCCATCAAGCTGCCGTTGGCAGGTTGACTTCTATCGAGTGGCCTACTCCGACCTCGCATGCCCTTAACCATGTGGCTAGTCGCATCGGATCAAAGCGAAGCACATCAGCGCCATGGTAATACACGGCGCCCATGGTAATACCAAATGACCCTAAAAGGGCATCCGGGCCGGCCAATACGGTACTGTCCGGCGCAGGACGGAATTGCCTTAAACTATTGAACTATGAGAGTTAATAGGTAATCCGCCAAGGAATCAGTAGGAAATGAAAACGGACTGGCGGAGAGAGGGGGATTCGAACCCCCGATAGAGCTTTTGACCCTATAACGGTTTAGCAAACCGCCGCCTTCAGCCACTCGGCCATCTCTCCGGGTCTCAGATGGGATTATACCGGAAGATTCTCGTCTCCCTGCGCTCGCATTCCCTTCCACTTCCCGCCGCGACCCATGTAAATTCACTTTGTGCCCCGTCTTTTCCATCCCTGCGCCACGCAAGATGCGCCTGTGGCCGCTGATTGCCGCTACCTATTTCATGGTTTCGGGCGGCCCGTACGGCATCGAGGACATCCTGGGCGGCGCCGGTTTCGCGCGCGCCATCGTGATCCTGCTGGTGCTGCCTGTTTTCTGGTGCCTGCCCACGGCGCTGATGATCGGCGAGCTGGCCAGCGCCATCCCCGCCGAGGGCGGATTCTATATCTGGGTGCGGCGCGCGCTGGGGCCGTTCTGGGGATACCAGGAAAGCTGGCTCTCACTCTCGGCCTCCATCTTCGACATGGCGCTCTATCCGGCCATCTTTGTGCTCTACCTGGGCAAATTCAGTCCCGCGCTGACTGCAGGTTGGCGAGGCTATGCCTGGCCTCTGGCGGTCGTTGTGCTCGTGCAGCCTGTGGAATCTGCTGGGAGCGCCGAAGGTTGGGCAGGATTCGGGCTGGCTGTTCGCGCTGCTGCTCGCGCCCTTTGCAGTTTTTGTCGTGCTTGGCTTCTGGCGCGGCCTCACCCTGCACCCCGCGATTGCACCCGGCAATCCCGCCTCAAGCTCTGCCCTCTCCACAGCCATCCTGGTCGCGCTGTGGAACTACATGGGCTGGGACAATGCCTCCACGGTGGCGCAGGAGGTGGAGAATCCGCAGCGCAACTATCCGCGCGCCATGGCCGGCGCCATCGCGCTCACCGTTGTCTCGTACGTTCTGCCCTTGGCTGCCATGGCCCTGGCCGGCTCTGCCGGCAAGCAGCTTTTCGACCGGCGACTGGGCGACTGCCGCGCGCGCTCTGGGCGGTCCATGCTGGGTGGGCCGTCGTCGCGGGCGGCTGCATTACCGGCATCGGCATGTTCAACGCGCTGGTGATGAGCTACACGCGCCTGCCCATGGCCATGGCCGAGGATGGAATGCTGCCGCGCGCGCTGGCCCGCCGCAACAGCCGCGGCGCGCCGTGGGTGAGCGTGCTGCTGTGCGGAGTGGCCTGGGCGCTGGCGCTTCAGCTTCCCTTCGAGCGCCTCATCTCGATTGATCTGATTCTCTACGGCGTGAGCCTGCTGCTGGAGTTTGTGGCCCTGGCCGTTCTGCGCATGCGCGAGCCGCGAGCTGGAGCGGCCATTCAGGGCCGGCAATCTGCCCTTCGCCTGTCCCTGCTGGGCGTGGGCCCGGCGGTGCTAATCGGCTACGCCCTCTACGTCTCGCGCGGCGAAAAGCTGATCGGCTCGGTCTCCGCGCTTGCCGTGGCTGCCGGCGTAGCCCTGCTGGGTCCGCTGCTCTATGGGGTCACCGCGCCTCCGCAGACGCGGCGCCGCGTCCCTGCGGAAACTGTTGCGGACTGAGCGGCCGGCACGCCAATGATCGAGCGCGCCCGGCCATGATTGCTACGGCATCCCTCAGATTGGTTGGGAGAGAGCCGCAACTGCCCGAGAAATGTCTTAGACCGGGACTTCCTTTTTTACGGCCTCGCGCTTGGTCTTGCCTTCCTCAAACAGCTTGATGGCCCGCGCCACGCGATCGCGCGCGTAGGCTGCATCATGCCATCCCTTCATCTCCACGCGCTTCCCCTCCAGATCCTTGTAAATGGAGAAGAAGTGGGTGATCTCCTTGAGCATGTGCGGATAGGTATCGGTGTAGTTCCAAACATTCGTATAGCGCGGATTGTTCTTGCCCACCGCCAAAACCTTCTCGTCCAGAACGCCCTGGTCCATCATCTCCAGCAGCCCGATGGGGCGAACCTCCTGCACGCAGCCGGGAAAACTGGGGCTGGGCACCAGCACCAGCACGTCCAGCGGATCGCCGTCGTCGCTCAGCGTTGAAGGGATGAATCCATAATCGCCCGGATAGTGGACCGGCGAGTGCAGGTTGCGATCGAGTTTGAAGACGTGCAACTGCTTGTCGTATTCAAACTTCTGGGTGCCGTCCTTGGGAATCTCGATGACGGCGCGGAAGACCTCCGGAGCACGGTCGCCGACAGGCAGTTCAAGGTAGTTCGTCATTCTGGCTTTCTCCTTCGAGGGTTGGGGAACATGTCCGCGGTCCCGGAATTTGATGCAGAAAGGCGGATCTATGGCCGGACCGCCGGTGTCGCACCGCTTCACGCTGCCAGCTTGGATGCAGCGCAAGCGGACCCTTATATAATCACGGATGATGAAGGCGCATGTCTATGTCACTTTGAAGACATCGGTCCTGGATCCGCAGGGCCAAACCATCCACAATGCCTTGCGCAAGATCGGGTTTGCTGAAGTGGCGGCCGTTCGCCAGGGCAAGTATTTCCAGCTTTCTCTCGCCGACGGCACCGCCGCCGAGGCCGCCCGCGCCCAGGTCGAGCGCATCGCCCGCGATGTGCTGACCAACCCAGTCATCGAGGAATACACCTACCGCATTGAGGAATAGGCGCGCAACCGAGCAGCCAGCGCTTTTCGCCCTAAAGACGGCGCCACGTCATCCTCCTCTGCGGTGACGATCGTGCCCTGGTGGTACAGAATCGTGCCACCCGGCCTGGCCGCACTGCCAGATCGTTGCGCGGCGTGTCACTCGTTCTCCCTGTCTCAGGGTATACGTCAGCAGAAAGATGTCTTCGCCCAATCTGCGCAAGACCGAAGCCATCGCTCTTCCATCCAGCTTCCGCGGCGTCCGCAGGCGGATTTTGAGCCAGCCAATCCAGAATGAACGCACGGCTGTAGCGGCGCCCGGAGGCGCCAACCTCCCAATAATCGGGCGCAGTCGACTTGCTCAAGTTCACGTTCGCGAGCGGCCGAATTCGGCGGTGTGAAAGATCGGTTCGCGCGCGCGAAGTTCCTTCAGGGTCTGCGTCAGATCCGGGCGGTTCACGGGCAAAGACATCTTCTTGCATCCATGGATGCATCATAGCGCCGGTCGAATAGAATCGCCTGTATGTGCGGAATCGTAGGTTATGTCGGTCCCAGAAAAGTTGTGCCCGTCATCATCGAGGGCCTGAGGCGCCTTGAATACCGCGGCTACGACTCGGCGGGCATCGCGGTGGGCAGTCGCTCGAGTCGACTGCTCGACGTGCGCCGCGCCCCGGGCAAACTGGTCAACTGGAAGAAGTCCTTCACGACCACCCGCTGGACGGCACCTTTGGCATCGGCCACACGCGCTGGGCTACGCACGGCCGCCCCACCGAAGAGAACGCCCATCCCGCATCGCGACTGCACCGGCCGCATCGTGGTGGTCCATAACGGCATTGTCGAAAACTATCTCGACCTCAAGCGCGAACTCACCGCCTAGGGCCACAAGTTCGTCACCGAAACCGACACCGAAATCATCGCCCACCTGATCGAGCAGGTGCAGAAAGACGCCGAAGACAGCCGGTGAAGCGATTCTGCTTGAAGTTGCTGTGCGCCGCGCCGTGAAGCAGCTCACCGGCGCCTTTGCCCTGGGTGTGCTTTCCGCCGCCGAGCCCGACAAGATCGTCGTCCGCTCGCTTTGGGCCTCCGGTCGTCATCGGCGTGGGCGAGGGCGAGGCCTTTGTCGCCTCCGACGTGCCCGGCATTCTTCACCACACACGCAACATCTACTTCCTCGCCGATGGCGACATGGCCATCCTGACTCCAGCCGGCGGTCAAGCTTACCGACTTTGACGGCAAGCCGATTGAGCGCCACCTCACCCGCATCCAGTGGGATCCGATCCAGGCGGAAAAGGGCGGCTACAAGCATTTCATGCTCAAGGAAATCTGGGAGCAGCCGCAATCCGATTCGCGACACTACGCTGGGCCGCGTCTCGCTCGATTCCGGCAAGGTCTTCCTGGGCGAAATGGAAATTGCCGACGAGGAGCTGGCACGCGCAGCCAGCATCAACATCGCAGCCTGCGGCACCAGTTGGCACGCGGCGCTGGCCGGCAAATACATGATCGAGCGGCTGGCCCGCCTGCCCGTCGACGTGGATTACGCCAGCGAATACCGCTATCGCGATCCCATTGCCGGCCCCGAGGCGCTCGGCCTGCTCATCACCCAATCGGGCGAAACCGCCGACACGCTGGCCGCGCAGCGCGAGATGAAGGCGCTCGGCTCCAAGACCGTGGCCATCTGCAATGTGGTCGGAGCCATGGTGGCGCGCGAAGCCCACGGCGCCATCTATACCCACGCCGGCCCGGAAATCGGCGTCGCCTCCACCAAGGCCTTCACCTCGCAGCTCACCGCGCTCTTCCTGCTGGCGCTTAAGCTTGGCCAGTTGCGCGGTCAGGCTCGACGCGGCACAGTCCATCGAGCTCATCGAGCAGTTGAGCCGCGTTCCGGTCAAGATCGAAGAAGCGCTCCGCTCCAGTTCGCTGCAATGCGAGCAGCTCGCCAGGGAGTTCTCCACCGCGCGCGATTTTCTCTACCTCGGCCGCGGCATCCACTTCCCCATCGCGCTTGAAGGAGCGCTCAAACTCAAGGAAATCTCCTACATTCACGCCGAAGGTTATCCAGCCGGCGAAATGAAGCACGGCCCCAACGCACTGATCGATGAAACGCTGCCCGTGGTGGTGCTGGCCACGCGCGACGAATCCGATCCCGCGTCAAAGCTGCGCTATGAGAAGACGCTCTCCAACATCCAGGAAGTCACGGCCCGCTCCGGCCGCGTGATTGCGGTGGCCACAGAAGGCGATACTACGATCGGCGGACTGGTGGAGCACGTGATCCACATTCCGCCCGCGCCCGAACTGCTGGCGCCCATCATTGAAATTGTTCCGCTGCAGTTGCTGGCCTACTACATCGCCGTGCGCCGCGGTTGCGACGTCGACCAGCCCCGCAATCTGGCGAAGTCGGTGACAGTCGAGTAGGAGAGAATCAATCACGGGTTGGTGGTCAGGTATCAGCCACCAAGAAAGTTGAGACCGGCAGCCGGCGATATCATCATCCGCAAGAGCAGGCTCCGCATCCGCAAGAATAGGCTCGCGCACTTTTTCGGCGCTGAAGCGCTCTCGCAATGCTAGAAGATGCGGTAACTGAGGCCGACACTTCCGCCAATGGGGTGCAGGCTTGTCCCCACACGCCAGTCCTGGTACTCGAAATCGAAGGCGCGCAGGGTCAACTTTTTGCTCAGCCTATAATCCAGGCCGCCGCCGAAAGCCATGGCGGTCGCATCCCCGGTTAAAAAATTTCCGTTGCCCATGCCGATGAGGAACTTACCATACGGCTTAAGCCCCTTGTACTCGATGATGGGCACCCGGGGGCCAATCATATAGGTGTTCTCGTCGACGCCCTTGTACTGATTCCACCGCAGCCAGCGCGCTTCACCTTCAATCTGGATCCAGCGAGTGAAGTCGGCATCGACGTACGCGCCGATGCCATAGAGGTGCTGGGGACTGGTTTGTGCGGCTGTCCCCCCGGCGTAGTCGGGTTGGAACAGAGAGCCTTCGCCACCTGCGTACAGCTTGGTACCATGCGATGACGCGGATGCGGTGACTTGTGCGCGAGCAGACATCGCGGCAACGAAGAACAAAGAAAAGAAAACTACGGTCAATCGATTCATGAGTAACGTGCTCCAGGTAGTTTACTTGCGAACGCAATCAAATTGCTAAACGGGACCGATTTGCACGCGGGCAAGAACCCCGTTTCTGATGCGCACTGCCAAGTTGCTGCTACGCCAACTGAAACGTGACGGTGATGGTTGTTGTTGTGTCCACGGCCTGACCGTTGAGGGTTGCAGGACGAAAACGAATCTGTTGTGCGACGCGGCGCGCTTCTTCATCAAGGCCATGGCCTAGTCCGTGTATAAGTTCTTGAATCACAACCTGGCCGGAAGCCAGGAAGGTTACACGGAGAACGACATCGCCCTCCACTTTCATCTTGCGAGCTTCAGCAGTGTACTGCACGGGAGGCTTTGAAATCACCTCGGGAGCGGTTGCCATTACCCGCGCTATAACGGGCTGAATGACCGGAACCGCGGCTGCGCCGGGAATACCCGCCGAAGCGACCTTTCCATACGTCCCGTTCCCAGTGCCGGTCATGGTGGCTGGAACGCCGGCGGATGCCACCGCTCCGTGAACACCTGCACTTGAACCTGGCTTGAGGCCATTTCCAATTCCCGTTGAGCCAACCACTCCACGCGGCGCGACGGCCGCCCCCTGCATGCCTCCATAGGGATTGCCGATGGCGGCCACCGTTGCAGGCCGGGTGGCATTGGGATTAGGAGTGACGCCAAAGGTCTCGCCGAGGTGTACAGGCGTGGTGGAGGGCTTGACCTGACTATTTTGCGCCGGTGCAGCCGCAGTTGCGAAAGCCGCCTTGGGCTGAGGCGCCAGCACCACTTGCTGCTGCTTGGGATGGATGGTTGGCAGCACCACTTTCGCTGCCATCTGGATGGGCTCTGGTTCCGGAGGCTTGGGTTGAGTCGCCTGGATCTTGGGAGCTTCCATCTGAAGTTTGGTGACCTCAGGAGGAGGCGGGAGCTTGGGCACGATCTGACGCACCTGGGGCTGCGGTGGCGTGGTGGGCACGATCAATTCAGTCACTTCATAGTGGCTCTGAATCGCACGCCGGGCCGTCAACCCCACGATGAGGATTGTGGCGAGAATGCAAAGATTGACAACCGAGCTGGTCACGAAGGACTTCATCCGGCCTTCGGGCTCGGGGAGCAATCCGATTTTCATCCTTCCGGGGAAATAGGTCGTCGACATAAACCCCAATCCTCATAACAACGCGCCGAAGCTCCGCATCTCCTCATTGGGTTATTGGACCACCAACGTTACCTGGGCGGTCTGTTGCGCAGTACCACTGGTCGCGGTGATGGTTATCGTGTAGCTTTTCTCAGCCGCGTTCTTAATGGTGCCGCCACACCCAGTCATCATGGTTCCCGCCAATGTGCAGCCGAGCAGCAGTACTAAGGCCGTCAGCCTGCTCAGTCGACGTCCCTGCCGCCGCAGCCGGCTTGCGCCAACCAGCGGAAGCAGGAACAAAGCAAAGGTCAAGGGAGCCAGCCTGCGCCCAAATGTCGGAGATGCTTGTGCCGCCGCCGTAGTAGTTTGAACTTGCATTGTTACCGTTTGCTGACCAGCATCGGCCGCAACCGTTAAGGGGTTGAATGTGACCGTGGCCGTTGACGGCATGCCTGTGGCTGCGAAGCTCACCACACCTGGATAGGGGGCCCCAAAGAGCGGGGCAACCACCATCTGATATGTCGCCGTGCCCCCCGGAGCCACCGTTTGGCTGGTGGGTGCGTTAACGGTCAGCGTAAAGCCGAGCGCCGCCACCACGATCGACGATCCTGATGAGGTGCTGGTGAGGAAGTTGTTATCCCCGCTATACACCGCGGTGATCTGATCCGTGGTTCCGGCGGAAAGAGTCGTGGTGCTATAGGTCGCGGTACCGGCCGAGAGCGGCGCCGGCGTGGTGTTAAGCAAAGTGGTTCCGCTGTAGAAACTGACCGTACCGGTTGGCGGACCCGTTGTGCCCGCTGCCGAGGGTGCGACCACGGCCGTTAGCGTGATGCTCTGCCCAGGATTAATCGACCCGCTGGTTGCGCTTGTGGTCAGCGTCGTTGTTGTCGGCGCTTGCGCGATGGTCATGGTGCCGGTACCCGTACCCTGGTAGCCCGCGGTACTGACGGTGCCCACGACGGTATAGGTCCCCGCCGCCGTCGGCGCAGTCGAGCTTAGCGGGTAGGTTGTGGTGCCGGTGCCAGTGTAGGTGAAGGTTACGGTCAGCCCCGTGGGACTGGTTGTCGCCGTAGCCGGCAGCGGAGATCCGGTGTAGGTCTGGCTCAGACCACCCAAAGTGACCGTCGCCGTGACCGTGGGAGTTATCGTAAAGCTGTTGCTGGTTGTGGAAATAGCCACCGGAGGAGTAAGCCCTCCGTTCAAGGTGAGGTTGGCGGTCAGCGTGTCCCCGGTTCCCGCCGTGTCCACCTGCAGCGTATAGGTTGCGACTCCGCCTACTGTCGCCGTGGAGCCGCCGGTTAATGTTCCCGTGCCATTCAACGTCAGCGGGATTGTCACCGGGGGCTGGAACGGGCTTCCGCTCTCAGTCAGTGTCACAGCGGCTGCTATGTCGCCGCCCACCGGTGCTCCCGTAGGCTCGACCGTGAAACTCATCGCGTAATTTGTCTGGACCGCGCCTGCATCTACGCACGTCGGATAGCCGGTATAGCTTGCATTGGTGTTAGAAAGGCTACGCTGATCGGTGGTCAGCCCGGATGGAATTCCAGCCGCCACACCACCGCAGATGGCGGGGCTGCTGGGAACCGGAATCATGGTTTGCGTCGGCCCGCCGTAGTTGCCGAGAGGCGCGAGGTTGATGGCTGTTGCGCTGACCGTTGCACCGTTCACAACGCCCACGATGTTGCCGTTGCTATCGGTGTAAGCAACGCCGTCGAAGTCATCGTCTCCATTGTTAGCGCCTACGATGGCGTTGGCCAGCGTTGCTGCTCCTGGAGAGGCGTTATCAATGCCGCCGCCCTCCGAAGCCGTCCCCGCACCGTTCGCGGAGATGGTGCTGTCGGAAACGGAAAGCGTGGCGTTGTTGTAAATGCCACCGCCCGAGCCCGAAGAGGTATTGCCGGAGATGGTGTCGTCGGTCAGGGTCAGGGTTCCGGTGTTGTCGATGCCTCCGCCATTGCCGGCCGCGGTGTTGGTTGAGACCGTGCTGGCACTCAGGATGAGGGTTCCACTGTTACTGATTCCGGCACCGGCGCCGGTCGAGGCATTATTTGTGATGGTATCGCCGGTAAGGGTCAATCCGCCGGCATTCTGGATGCCGCCTGCCACGCCCTTGCCGTGCTGAATGGTCAGGTTGGCGATGGCCGAGGTGGTGACGCTGGAGCCGACCGTGAATACGGTCGATGCGCTGCCGCCATCTACCGTGACGAGGTTAGCGAGAGTTGCTCCGCTGCCGGCCGTGGGGCCGGTTAACGTAGTTGACGTGGGAACCGTCAGCGTTCCATTCGACAACGTGATCGTCGTGGCCGAGGCGAACACTCCTGTGTCGAATGTGATGCCGCCGCCGCCGGTTGCCGCAGCCAGAAGAGCATCGCGCAGGCTGCACGATCTATCCGTGCCAACTCCTGGCGCGGTTTGAGGCGTGCAGTTCGCAGCAGTGCCCGCGTCGTCGGTGCTTACGGTGACGATGTAACCGCCCGACTTGACGGACGCGTACACCGTAACTGAAACCGTACCGGCCACGCTGTTGTAGTCAGCCGTATCGGTGGGCGTGAAGGTCACGCTGTACGAGGCCGTACCTACAGGAGGAACTGTCCCAGGGTTGGTCCAGGCGAACGTGCCGGGAACGGAAGCATTGGCATTGGGGGTGCCTGTCACCGCGCTGGGCGTTAGCGCCGACGCTGCCAGAGTCTGACCGTAGAAGATGGGGCCGGCTGTTGGCCAGACCGTCACCGTCGGTGTCGTCAAGTTGTTGACCGTAATCGACACCATAATGTTGGTGAGCGTGGTGTAGTCGGCCGCAACGGTGGGCGTGAAGGTTACGCTATACGAATTCGTACCCACGGCGGGAATTGTCGTCGGCGTGGTCCAGGCGAACGTGCCGGCAACGGGATTGCCGTTAAAGGTCACAGTCCCGCCCGTGAGCGCCGAGGCGGACAGAGGCTGCCCGCTGGAGACCGGGGCGGCTACCGGCAACGTCGCAACCGTCGGCGTCGCTGGGTTCACCGTAACCGCGATCGTCGTCGTCACTGTGCTGTAGTCGACCGTATCGGTCGGTGTAAAGGTCACGCTCTCTTGCTGCGTACCCCCGTCGGGAGCTGTAGTCGACAAGGTCCAGGCGAAAGTGCCGGCAACGGAAGCCGATCCGGGAGTTGTAGCCGAGCCGGGAACGACAGCAGTGGCAGGCGTCAGGGTCGACGAGGCCAGAGTCTGACCATAGGTGATGGCGCTGGGTGTCGGCCAATCCGATACGATCGGCGCCGCCACACCATTCACCGTAACCGTGACCAAAACGGTCACCGATTTATAGTCGACTGCATCGGTGGGCGTGAAGGTTACGCTCTCCGATTGTGCGCCCGCCGCGGGTTGCGTAGTTGGCGCTGTCCAGGTGAACGTGCCAGCAACGGAAGCCGAGCCGGGAGTGGTAACCGAACCGGGAGAGACGGCCGTGACGGGCGTCAGCGTCGACGAGGCAAGAAGCTGACCAAGGGTGATGGGGCTGGCTGTCGGCGGGTCTGTTACCGTCGGCGTCGCCTGACTCACGGTTATCGAAATGTTTTGGCTTGTCGTGTTGTAGAGAGTGGTATTGGTCGGCGTAAACGTCACGTTCTCTTGATCAGTACCCGCGCCGGGAACCGTCGTCGGAGTGGTCCATGTGAACGTGCCGGCAACGGAAGCCACGGGGGGGCCGGTGGTGGTGGAGGGCGTCAGCGTCGACGTGGATAGAGCCGCGCCGTAGACGATCGGACTGGCTGTCGGCCAGGTCGTCACCGTCGGCGTAGTCTTGTTGTTCACGACAACCGAGACAGTAACGATCACCGAGTTGTAGTTGGCCGCATCGGTGGGCGTGAAGGTCACGCTCTCAGAATCAGTACCCACAGCGGGAGTTGTTCCCGGCGTAGTCCAGGCGAACCCGCCGAGAACTGTAGCGCCGCCGTTTGGATTTGTAGCCGAGCCACCCGACAGTGTCGACGAGGCCAGAGTCTGGCCGGAAGAGATGGCGCTGGCTGTGGGCGGGACCACCGTGGGTGTTGCCTTGGCTACAGTAACCGAAACCAAGCCGGTCGTCGTGTTGTAGTCGGTGGTATCGGTGGGCGTGAAGGTCACGCTGTAAGAAGCCGTACCCGCTGGGGGAATGGTCGCCGGCGCACTCCAGGCAAACGTGCCGCCAACGGAACCCGCGCCGCCCGACAGCGTCGACGAGGCCAGAGTCTGGCCGTAGATGATGCCGGTGGCTGTCGGCGAGGTGGTAATCGTCGGCGTGATCTTGGCATTCACCACAAGGCTGACATTAATGGTCGTCGAGAGGTAGTCGCTCGTATCGGTGGGCGTAAACGTCACGCTGTAAGAAGCCGTACCCACCGGGGGAGCGGTCGTCGGCGTGGTCCAGGCGAACGAGCCGAGAACTGTAGCGCCGCCGTTTGGATTTGTAGCCGAGCCGCCCGTCAGCGTCGATGCGGACAGGAGCTGGCCGACAGTGATGGGGCTGGCTGTTGGCGCGACCAATGTCGGCGTTGCCTTGTTCACCAACAGGGTGATGTTTTGGCTGATCGTGTTGTAGTCGGTGGTATCGGTGGGCGTAAAGGTTATGCTCTCTGAAACCGCAGCCCCCGCAAGGGGAACTGTTGCCGGCGTGGTCCAGGTGAACGTGCCGGGAACGGAAGCATTGGCATTGGGGGTGCCCGTCACCGTGACGGGATTAAGCGTCGACGCGGACAAAGCCTGGCCGTAGGTGATGGCAGTGGCTGTCGGCGGGAGGATTATCGTCGGAGTCGTCTTGCTGTTTACAACAATCTGAGACAGAGCCGGTTACCACGGCGTAGTCAGTCCCATCGGTAGGCGTAAAGGTCACGCTCTCCGTATAGGTACCCGCAGGGGTAGGAACCAGCGTCGGCGTGACCCATGCGAACACGCCAGGCACATTCACGGTACTGCCGTTATAGGTAGCCGAGGCCGAGCCGCCCGAGAAGGTGGATGCGGAGAGAGCCTGGCCAACGGAGATGGGGTTGGCGGTTGGAAAGACCACCGTTGGCGTCGCTTGATTGACCTTCACCGAGACGGTACCCGTAATCGGGCTGTAGTCGTTGGTATCGGTGGGAGTAAAGGTCACGCTCTCTGTCTGCGTACCCGTAGCGGGAACTGTTGTCGGCGTGGTCCAGGTGAACGTGCCGGCAACGGAAGCCGAGCCGGGAGTAGTAGCCGAGCCGGGTACAACAGCGCTGGTGGGCGACAGGTTCGATGAGGCCAGAGTCTCACCGTAGGTGATGGCGCTGGCTGTCGGCCAGTCCGTCACCACCGCCGCCTCCTGATTAACCGACAGTGTCACTAACGCTGTCTGCGTTGAGTAGGTGGTTGGATCGGTAGGCGTGAACGTCACCCACAGGTTGATCGGTCCGCCCAATGGGGTGTAACCCGATAGCGGGGCATAGGCGAAGGTGCCGGGCACACTTGCCGTGGCATTCAACTGCGTCGCACTCAGTGCCGTCGGATAGGTGACGGCAGCAGGAGTGGCCCACGTGATGACAGGAGCGGTCAGGGTCGCCGACACGTTCACCGTAATCGCCGAGCTGGTGCCCGCCGGGTCGCTGCCGCTGGGCACATAGGCCGCGGAGATGGTGTGCGTTCCCGCCGCCAGGGTCGAATTCGTATAGGTAGCCGTGTACGGCGCGGTGCCCGACAGAGTTTGGGTGCCGATTACCGTAGCCCCATCAAGGAAATTAACGGTGCCCGCGGGGGTTACACCGGGTGCCGGCGTAATCGTCGCTGTGAAGGTGTCAGACTGGCTCGGGTTGATGGCGGTTCCCGAGGCGGCCAGCGTCACCGACGTGGTGTCCGTTGAAATCACCTCGGTCACCGTGTTGGATTTGGTGTTAGCGGCATAGTTGGTGTCGCCGCTGTAAGTCGCAGAGACAGTGGCCGAGCCTGTGAGCGTCGAGCTCTCAAAGATGATCGGGCTGGCGCAGGTGGCTGGCAGCGTCACCGGAGATCCCGATGCGACGCTATTCACATAGAACTGCACGGTTCCCGTGGGACAGGGCGTCGAGGAACCCGCCGGCTCGTCATTCACATTCAGATCGAAGTACACTGGCGACCCCGTCGGCGCAGGATCCGAACTGCCGGGGTCAAGAACCAGGCTCATCGTCGGGGTTATGCTGCCGATACTCCACGTGCCGTCGACGGTGGTAATCGTGTAGTTCGTCAGCAGGTCCGGACTGACCACGGCGGCCACTGGCGCTACATTTCCCGAGCCTTCAGCCGGTCCCACTGAAACCGGATTGTTTGTGCAGCTCACGGTGCCGGTGAAGGTGGCCGGGGACGTACCCGTCACCGTGCAGCCAGGAATCGTGGCGGCAACTCCGGTATAAGCGCCGCTGTAGCTGCCCGCCGTCACTGTGACCGGCGCGGGGGTGATACCCCATGGAGCAGTAACTTCCGTGATCGTGTAGTTGTTGAGCGAGTCCCCGGCTCCAACGGCTGGCACTGGCGATACTGTCCCGCTGCCTACATTCGGTCCCACTGGAGATGGACTGTCAGTGCAGGTCACGGTGCCGGTGCTGCCTCCCCCTGGTGCCGATACCACGCAGGGCGCTGGCGTGTGCGCGTTCCCGTCAAAAACGCCGGTGTAGCCGCCCGCCGTCACTGTAACCGCCGCGCCGGTAATTTGCCACGTACCGCCGACGATGGTGATGGTGTAATTCGTCAGTGTATCCCCGCCGGTGGCGGTTACCGTTGGGGTTAGCGCTCCCACTCCTACAGCCGGGCCAATACTAGTTGGACTATTGGCGCAGCTCAGGTTGGGTGGATTGAAATCGCCGCCGGGGACCGTCAGCGTGCAGGCCGTGGGGACCGTAATTGCCGACCCGGTATAAGCGGTGACAAAATTGGACCCCGTCGCTGTGACTGGCTCGGGAGTGATTACAAACGTCGCCGTCCCCGTCCCCGAGTAGTTGGCGTCGTTGATGGTGCCCACCACCGTATAGCTTGCCGAGTTCGTCGGCTCCGTCGACCCGTTATAGGTGTAGGTCACGCCCGCAGCCAGCGACGTGGGAGTGGTCGTGGCCGAGCATGATGACTGCGCCGCGCCGTTATACACAACCGTCGGGCAACTCACCGTTATCGTCCCGGTGGCAGTAGTTGCCTGAACCGTGACAGGGGCAGATGTTTGAGCCAGATAGGTCCCGTCGGTGGCCTGGGTGGCCGTGATGTTGCAGGCCGTCGTGCCGGACGTCATCGTGATTAACGAACCCGTGTTGGAGCAGCCTCCCGATGCCGCAAAGGTTATCGCACCCGTTCCGCTGCCACCGGAGGTGCCTACGGTAAACGTCGAGTTGTAGACTGCCGATGCCGGAGCACCGGTAACGGTAAGTGTTGCCGGTGTGGCCAGGGTGGCACTGACGGTTACGCTTGCCGTGGCAGAGTTATACTTGGTGCCGCCACCGCCGCTGGGGCTCGCTGCGATTTCGGCCGTTACCGTGCAGGTACCGGAGGTGGCGGTCATGGTCACGGTGTTGCCGCCAAAACCGCCCGCAAGGGTGCAGTTACCGGTGACGCTGTAGCTGGTCGTATTCGGGTCTGCGGTGGGCGTGTGACTTGCCGTAACCGTGAACGTGCTGTTGTAGGGCGCTGAATACGGAGGCCCAGCGATGCTCAAGGTAAGCGTTAGCACCGGGGTGTTGGCAGTACTGGCCACGAAGGTCACCGTGGCAGTCTGCCTGACTGTAATGTTGGGTGAGTCGGTGGTGTCTTTTGCCGTGTAGACCACCGCCTGGGCGGTTGCGTCTGTCACGGTAAAGATGGCTTGCCCATAGGCATTGGTCGTTGCGGTATTCCCTACCACGCCGCCTACAGAGATGACCGAAGCGCCGCTGCCCGCTGTCAGCGTTACCACCTTGCCGCCCACAGGATTGCCACCGCCGGTGCTTGTATCGTTCAGCGTGACCGTAATGATCGATTGCGACACGCCGTCTGCCGTGACAGTGGCCGGGGCCGCGGTTACCGTTGAGTTGGTGGTGCTGACCGTGCCGCCCTGGAAGATCACTGTCGCGGTGGATGGCGCCACCACAACGTTGTCCGAGGTATCGACAGCCGTGTAGGTCACGGTCTCTGCGTTCCCGTCGGTCACCCTGAAGGTGACAACACCAGCCGAACTCGAAACGCCGCTGGCGGCGCCGATGGCTGAGCTGGTGCCGGCGCCCTGAGTCAGCACTACCGTTTTGCCGGCCACAGGATTGCCGCTCGCATCCTTCAGCGTTACGGTGATCGTTGCATACGCTGTCCCGTTGTCCACAACGGTGACGGGGCTGGTGGCGGGGCTGGTGCTGGCAACCACCGTTGAGTTAGCGGCGTTCGCTGCATTCGTAATATAAAAGCAAGTCGGCGTTGGCGAGGTGAGACCCGGCGAAGTCGCGCTCAAACAATACTGCGTGCTTGCGGCCGTATCAATTGCGCATCCCGCAAACTGGGCTATGCCGGAGGTCGCATTCAGCACGAGCCCGCTCGTGCAGGTCAGGTTGCCGCCCGGATTGGTTGAGAGGGCTAACGTGATAGGCGCCGTACTTGCCGACACCGTGTGACCCACCGAATCCTCAACGACTACAGCCGGCTGCGGTGCCAATGCCACGCCTGGGGCGCCGTTGCCCGGAGACGCCAACCACCCAAGTTTCGACGCCGGAGCGTAAATCGTCTCAGTTTGGGATGTGAAAAACGCAGTCCCAAAGGCCTGATCGAGTTCGCAACCATCCTCACTGCCGGCATTTGTGCTGCATGCCATAAGCTCGGGGGTACTCGCCGCGGTGTTCTCGTAATAGATGGTGGCGGACTGATTCGATGCGAACGCGACTGAAGTAATTACAGTGGAGCAGATTGAGTTCGAGTAGAACTTGCCCGTGGTTGTGCTGTCGTAAAGGTAGAACGTGCCGTAAGGTGTACTACCACCGCCCACACTCAAAGTTAGTGCGCCGCAGGTGGTTGTCGACTGATCGAGTGGAGCGTTTGTGAAAATGATATAGGAAGCGCTATCACCGAAAATCGTTTGGGCCTGGTAGCCGGAGGTCTCGCCAACCGCCGTCAGATGGTACCTTGCACCGACGTCGCCGGAGTCCGGCGAATATCCGTTGTAGGTAAAATTGCCTGATGCATCGGCGGTGACCGTCGCATCAGGCGCGTCTTGCGTGGTCTGATCGACCCACAGGTGTATATGGAGGTCGACGGTCTCGTTAGGTTTGAAGCCGGAGCCGCTCATCTGTACGGGCATGCCGGGTGCGTACTCGGGGTTCTGTGTCGAGACGGTCGGAAACCAGTAGCGCTCGGCCTGGCTGGCGCTGCTGCCGGTGCCGCCCGCAGCCAACACCGAACCCAGACTGGCGGGAGTGGAGAACCCGCCATCCTGATTGACAAGCGAAGCGGCAGCGGCAACAAAGGCGCCGGCCTTGGCGTTCGCCCATGGCTCAAGCAGGTCCACCGCGGTTCCGCCCGTCCCGCCCATGGCCAGGATGCTGCCGTTGTTAGGCAGACGAATGGCAAAGTGATGGCTGCGCGCAGTACCGCCTGTCACCACCCTGAAAGTGTTGGTCCACTGGCTGAAGATCTCCGCCGTTCCCAGATCGTCTTTTCCATTATTGCCGCCGATGACAGCTACACCGTCGTAGGTGCTGGTAGCCGTGGCGTACTCGCGGGCACTGCTCATGGCCGGACCGGCCGCTATGGTCCCGGTCGCCGCGCTCGGGGTGTAGGTAAAGATTTCCGTCGAGGCCAGAACTTTACCGTTAATGTCGGCGCCGCCCACGATTAGAACGCGGCCGTCCGGCGTAGCGGCTGCAGCGCCGTTGGTGCGCGGCGTCTGCAACTGGCCGATAGGCGTGAATGTTTGATCGGTATGGTTGAAGAGAATGATCGAACCTACGACTTTGGTGGTGCTGGCGCCGCCGGCCATCAGCACGTTGCCGTCAGGGAGCAGAACCATGGTTTGGCCCGCAAGGCCCGTACCGATAGATGCCTGCAAAAGCGTCCATTTGTTCGTGCTGACGCTATAAATTTCCGCGGAATCGCTGTAGCCCCCGCCGGTGGTCAATCCGCCGGTGACGAGGACGTCGCCGCTTATTAGAACAACGGCGGCGTGGTTTGCCCTGGGCACATTCATCGCCGGCAAAGCCGAGAACGCCCCGGTCGAGGGGTCGTACACTTCAGCCGAGGTTTGAGGCACACCTCCGCTGTCGGTGCCGCCGGTAATCAGGATTCGCCCATCCTGAAGCTGTACCGCGGCTGCGCCCGAGCGGCCTTCAGTCATCTGCCCTGCAGAGGACCACGTATTCGATGCCTTGGCTTGCCCTTGCACTTGGGGGACAGGCATGCCAAAGGCAAGGAGACTCACGATCGCCACAAACCTAACTGCGGACTTCATAACTTACTCCGTAAACTAGTGACTGTAAGAGCGGGGTACCGGCTGAATTAGGGAATTCTAGGAAGTTAGTGAAGCATAGCATAGTTACCAAATGTGCAAAACAGGAAATTGGTCAATATCCACTGGTCCCAAAGTGCTATCCATGACCTAAAAGGTAACCCGCGTACTTGGTTACCATTGGTGGGTTCTCCTAACCTGCAGACTGGCCGGATCTGCGACGCGCGCCAGGGCGCAGCTCCCCCGTCGCAGGGGGCGGTCCGAAAGAGGAGACTTTGGGGATTTCTCGAAAAGAGGTATCTACAAGCTAACTAAGGAACAACTCCCAAATATCAACAGGGAGCCCGGCGCCGTGGGGATGGATTGGATTGTGGGTGGTTGGCGAAAGATGCGGCGCCCGGCGGAGCACTCATCTCCGAACTGTAGAGCGTTCGTAACCGCGACAGCGAATTGCGATGCCCTCAACTACCGGATGGCCAGGCTCACGACGCTCGAGCTGGTGACATGTTGTGTGGCGGGCGCTGACTCAACGTTGGCGGCGGGTAGGCTTCCGCAACCAATTGTCGCAAGGGTGCAAGCCGCCAGAAGGAGGGCAATGCAGAGAGTATTCCATGGTCCACCCTGGCCCGGCTTCCTCCTCGCTCGACCGAGGGGCAGCAGAAGAATGGGCAGAAGCACGAACGCCGTTGAAGTCGCGCCCAGAGTTTCTGTAAACACCACGGTGATTTGGGAGGTGCCCTTGGGGCTTGTGGCTCCCGTCGCAATGACAACCGTGTTGGTGGAAGCCGAGTACGAGCAGGAAGCACCCGCCGGTAAATTAAGGCAGCTAACCGAGACGCTCATGGTGGCCGAAGGCAGCGTGACTGGATAGCTGGCTGCGCTGCCGGCGGTCACTGTCGCCGAGGCAGCAGCGAATGTGGGAACATCGACGCTCCCGCTGGCGGAATCTACTTCAAACTGGAGCGCACTGGACACGCCTCCGCCCTCAGCCGGGCTTTCGATAGTGATCGCGATCGTGCCGGCTGAAGCGAGACTCGCTGCGGGCACCAACGCCGTTAGCTCGGTATCGCTCATGTACGTGGTCGACAACCCTGTGCTACCCCAATACACCGTGGAATCGGCGCCAAATCCGGATCCGGTGACAGTGAGAGTGAATGCAGCCGCTCCCGCGCTGGCAAACGCCGGCGAGAGGCTGTTGATGACGGGTGCGGAATTGGTGGGGGCACCGATGGTCACGGGCACGGTCTGCGATGTCGAATGACCGAACGTGTTGCCGCCCTGGTAGGACGCAGTGAGCGTGTCCGTTCCCACCGGAAGCGTCGTGATCTGGATGCTGGCCATCCCGGCGTTCAGGGGAGCCGTCCCGATCATCGAGTTGCCATTGAAGAGGTTGACCGAACCGGCGGGAGCCATGCTCCCCGAGGCGGGAGTCACCGTGACCGTAATGGCGATGGACGCGCCGGTCAGCGCCTGCGAAGGCGTTGCCGTGAGCGATGTGGTGGTGCCAATGGCGGTGATCGGCGCCGTGATCGTCACCTGCACGGGCGCGGAAATGGAGGGATTGAAAGCAGTATTCCCCGCATAAGAGGCTGTGATCGAATTCTGCCCTGCAGGAAGGCCCGAGTCCGAAAGAATAGCTACGCCGCCATTCAGGGTCGCGCTTCCGATCGCGTTCGGCCCGTTGAAGAAGGTCACAATTCCGGCGGGGAGCGGCGAGTTCAAGACCGGCGAGACGGTCGCCGTCAACGTAATCAGATTGCCAACCGTGCCTGCGGAGGGCGAAGCCGCAAGAGTAGTCGTGGTATTGACCGGGCTGGAAGGTACGACAGTCACCGTGATCGCCGGCGAACTGCTGGGCGCATAGTACAAGTCGCCCGTGTAATACGCGGTGATCGAGTCCTGGCCGGCGGGCAATGCGGGGGTCGTGATGCTGGCTGTCCATTGCGCGATCTGATTGGGGACACGGGTCGGAGTGACGGTCCCCAGCTCTGTGCTTCCGTTGAAAAAGGCAACATTCCCCGGCTGACCGACAAATGCGTAGACAATCGCAGTCAAAGTAAGCGGCTCGCCCTGGTTGATCTGGCCGGCTGAGGTCGAGAGTGCGACGGGCGGCCCCGGCTGGCGGGCGGAGACGGCATCCGAGAAGCTCGGAGCGAGCATTGAGGTGCCGGCGTACGCGGCATAGACCTCGATGGCGTTATATACCAACCCATCAGGCAGATTCAGAGTCGCGGTTCCTGTCGAGTCGAGTGCCACAGTGCCAAGTTCCGACAGGCAAGTGTTGAAGGTTCCGAGCGGAACAGCCCCCGCAATGACGAAAAAGGTGACGTTCCCTGTCGGTATGCTTCCACCGGCCACGGTAACCCTCGCACTCAAAGTTACCTGCGTGTTGTTGTTGATGATGGGCGAGGGAGACGAGGAAAATGTGGTCGAGGTGGAGGTGGCGTTTACATTGTTCCACTCGTGCACCAGGTTGTATGCATCCACCGACCCCAGCCCGGTTGCCTGGTCGTAACCCGGACCGGCGCTGAAACCAAAACTTCCCGTCGTGCAATCGATCGAGCCAATCACGCAGGGAACGATATTGTTGCCTTGCGTAATATCGTGGAAGGCATCGGACGAGTTTTGCGCCAGCAGGTAAAGCTGGGGATTGATGTTGCCCAGTCCCGGCTGCGCCAGCGTGTTGGTCGAGACCAGATATTGATTGAGGAGCGTGACGATTCCGGCAAACACCGGCGTGGCCGCCGACGTTCCTCCCCACTGGTCGGCACTATTGATCCCCGTCGCGCAATCGCCGTCCGTGCAGCTGAGGTACGCCACCTCGGTTCCATCCGATTGCGCGTTCATACTGAACATGGCTACATCGGGTACGTCTCGCGCTCCGTCGTTGGGCACGCCTGGGCCCTCTTGCCAGGCGGGCTTGCTGAAGAATTGCGACGCGCCACCACCAGTGGACAACAGGCTAATCGTGGTCGAATCGTTCCAGGCTTTTTCGGGAATATAGGAAAAGGCCGAACCCTGGTTCGCTCCATTGACACCGCTGAAATAGGTTCCATTGGCGGTGACAAACGAAGTGCCCCCAACCCCCGTGTACCCGGGATCGTTGGCCGGGGCGTCGACTGCGTACCCGCCCCGGGCGCCCCCTGCGGGCTCGCCCCTCATCTCGCAGTCCGCTGCTCCCGAGTCTCCCGAGGCCACCAGGATAGTCATGCCCTCGGCGTTGGCCTGCATGGAGAGAAACTCCAGGTCCTGCTGATTGGAGACGCTGTCGCCATTTTCGCAGTACCCATAGCTCATGCTGACCACAGGCGCCAGGTCCTGCTCAACGATATAGAAGAGAGCGTTCATCGCTCCCGGTGAGATGACGTAATAAATCTGTGCTCCCCGCGCCACCGCACCCAGCAGCTCAACATCAAGTTCTCCTTCCACCTCGTCGACCGGCTGCACCCCCGGATCGCCAAGATAGGTGATGACCTTGGGTGTTGAAGCGGGCAGCCCGAATGCGCTCCTATATTCCGCAACCCCGGTAAGATCGATGTCCGATTGCCCCGCCACGGCAACTTTCATTCCCGTGCCGTCAATTCCTGCCGCGTACAGGCTGTTGATGTCGTAAATGGTCGCTATATCGCCGGGTGCAAGTCCGTAGACTCTGTTGCCATTGATGAGACCGGTGTGCTGCGGCGTGACACGATGCACATACGATTTGGGCCTGAAATCGTCCAGGCCGCGCACATTGCCGATCAACGCAGAGAGACTATCCGGAACGGAAATCTCGGTAGTGTTCGCAAAATGGCGTTCGCCATCGACCATGAGCGAATCAATCCTGGTGTGAAATGCCTGCTGCGCCTGCGCGACCGTACCCGCGAAGTAAAACGCTGTGCGGGATTTCGCCAGCTTGACGTTACCGAATCCCTGGGAGGCCAGCCACCGCCGCATGACCGTCTCGTTCGCCGCGGAGATTCCGAACCGCGCTCCGAATTGTTCCGGCGTGAGCCACCGGTGATAGCTCGGAGAAATCGGATCGCGCTGGTCCGCGATCGTCTTCTCAAGCCCCAGCTGCTGCTCTCCCGATGGCTTGATCGAAATGCGAAGCGCGGAAAGGCGTGTATCTCCTGCCATCGGGCCCAGGTCGTTGGCTCTCTGCGCCTGCGGGCGCACGGAACCACGGATCGAGGTCTGCGCCAGCAGGCTTACGCCGGCTAAGAGCGCAGTCAAAAGAATGCCGGAGAGGAGATGAAAAAGCCTTGCAATCCCACCTTGGCCCATTGCTCACTCACAATTCGCGGAATCTCGTTCCAACAGATGTTGTGCTCAACGGTTGAACTGGGAGCACAAGAGCAATATCGGCGGCCTCGCAATACACATAAGTTTCAGGATTGGAAAGTTGCATAGGCTGTACGGCTTTGATCCACGGCGAAGGCGCGCGCCAAAATAGTTCCGGCGACAATAAAACCCGGTGGAAGCAAGCGGAGATGCTCATGGGATCGCCAGCCGGGTGCTTGACAGCGAAATGCCGGACGGGAAGACGGCAGGCACAGTCGCCTTGCTGGTCTGGCTCTGCAGACTAAAGGCTGTCGGCTTATTGGACAGTCCCGCTCCTTCACCGCAAGCGCCTTCGGGGCGTACGGGGAGCAGGCTGCTGCCAAAAACCACAATCGGAAGGTCAGGCCAGGTTATCGGCGGGTTTTGTCAAGGAAGAGAGGACTTGGTGCGGATCACGACACTGGGGTTCGACGAATTAATGGCGCGCCGTTTCGTCGCCGTCATTCTCCCGGCAGCAGAGTTATTTGACACGGGCAAGGGCGGCAATCAGCCGTGCGGACTCGATCTTCCACACGGCCTCAACCGCTTTGTGAATCTCGGTCATGCCTTTGCTGCTGGGGTGTGCGGAAGATCCTCATAGCCTTCTGCGGCCTTTTGGACATCCTCGGGGAAATCGCCCATCTCAAAGATTTGACGAACTTCAATGATCTCGTTGTTGGACATGGGTGCTCGCTTGGCCCATTCAATCGCTTCTTCCCGCGAGCGCACTTGAATGATCCAGTAGCCTCCGATCACTTCTTTCGCCTCGGCAAAGGGTCCGTCCGTAACCGTGGCTTTGCCGTCTGAATACGAAATCCGCGCCCCCGTCGAAGGCGGAAGCAGCCCGTCGAGCGCGAGCAGCACGCCCGCTTGTTGCAGACTCTTGTTGTACACCTGCATCTTGGCCACCGCGTCCGCGCTGGGAACGGCCCCCGGCGCTGCCGCTTCATATCCCCTGGGAATCACAATCATCATGAAACGCATTGGGCCACTCCTCATCGTTGATCGGTTCAACTGGTCAAGCCGGGCGTTGTCTGGTTCCACAATCCAGCATGCCCATCGCGTCGCGGTCTTCGTGCGTACTAACCCTGTTCTCCGTCCAGTCAGGAATATCAATGGATGGGAGGGCGAATATCAGCTCAGTCTATCCCTCAGCAAGTCCTCCGAGGTAACTGGGTCCTGCCACTCACCGGTCGCCTGACGCAGGCTATCCTTCCATTTTTGCCAATATCCAATCAGGATTCGTTGCTCGCGTGCATACTGATCCTGCCCGGCCAGGTTCTTTGTCTCATGTGGGTCATGTTCCAGATCATACAGTTCCTCGAAGGGTGCAGCAAAATCGGTATACCGGAGATACTTCCACCTCGAGGTTCGAATTCCCTCGCTGGAGGGAATCCAGCCGCGATCGGGAAAATGATGCTCGATGAACCATACCTTTCTGCTCTCTGGGTTGTCCTTTGCAATCAGAGGAACCAGGCTGCGACCTTGCGCCGAAGGGTCTGGACTAAGACTTGCCCATTCAAGAATTGTCGGATTGAGATCGATATTGAGACTTGTTGCATGCCGTCTTTGTCCATGCGCCCGCTCAGGCAGACGAGGATCATAAATGATTAGCGGAATTCGTATCGATTCCTCGTGACCATACCATTTTCCGGCGAAACCGTGCTCACCGTTAAATATCCCATGATCGGCCGAATACACAATGATTGTGTTATCTGCGAGACCGAGTTCCTCGAGTTTTTGCCGCATTGCTCCAATAGCGTTGTCCGTGCCATTGATAAGCCTGTAATAGTTCTTCACCGAGGTTTGATAGAGGAGAGGCGTCGCAAAGCGAACACCCCATCTGTGCCGGCTTTCCGAGTGCTGAATGGCCAATGGGAATCTGCTTACATCCTCCGGGGGCGCTCCAGCAGGGGGTGGAACTGTCACGTCTTTATAGAGATCCAGCGTGTCATATGAGGGCAGATACTGATTAGGATCCTCATCTTGCACATGCGGAGCTTTGAAGCTTATGGAAAGGCAGAACGGCCGGTCCCGCGGAGCGGTTTCGAAAAACTCATTGGCCTGGTCTCGCATGATGTATGTCAAATGCGGGCCCTTTGGTCCCTCAGGGAAATACTCCCCTTGCCCCCCAAAGCCCTTCCAGTAATCGAACGCCTCAGTCGGCATCGTGCTGCCGACGCCGAACTTGCCAATGAACCCGATGAAGTAGCCGGACCGCTTCATTTGATCCCAGTATGTCTGCTGTACCTGCTTCTGACTCAATGGGGTACTGAAGTCGTAGATTCCATTTGTGCCGGCATACTGACTCAACATGATACTGGCACGAGATGCGCAGCAGATCGGAGTCGTACAAAAATGATTTTCGAAGAGCACGCCCTCTCGGGCAAGCCGATCGAGTTGCGGAGTTTGGATGACAGGATTGCCCCGGCAACTTAAGGCATCCCATCTATGGTCATCACCTAGCATAAATAGCACATTGGGGCGGTTGCCCGGAGGTCTTCTCTGTGCATTCGTTACTTGGCTTGTCACCACGGCACCAGCAGCCATTTCCAGGAAACTCCTACGCGACATTGCTGACTTTTCCATCAAAACATACCTCCGGGATTTCCCTATCCCACCCTGCGCTGAGAGCTGACTCTCGCTCGGGTCTGACTCGGATACGCCTTACGAACTCATCGCCCAGGCACTAGAAAGTTGGTGTAATTAGAAAGGTTCGGCTTCTCTTCTGGTCTCTAACGGTCAATACCGCTACCTATTCCCGACGCATCGCGATAAATGAACTCCGTATCCTACCAAACTAACCGGCCGGCAACCTGAATTAGCCGAGGATCCGCTGCGCTAGACACTCGCCCAAAGGTCGAATCCGCCGTGCCAGCGTCTGGATTTCTAAAATTCGCGTGGTTAAAGACATTGAAGAACTCGCCCCGCAACTCCAAGGTGAACTTTTCAGGAAGCGGAAAATCCTTACTGAGACTCATATCCGAGTTATCAGTGCCCGGCCCGAAGAGAACACCGCGTCCAGACGTGCCGAAATACCCCGCAGCCGGCGTGGCGAAGCAGGCGGTATTGAAATCGACGAATCCGTTCGTTCTGAGCTTGCCGCTAAAGTGGCTATCCTTTCCACTGCACAAGCGATCTCCGCGAACCGATGATTCTGGGTCTCCCGTGTTGTTCGGAGATGTCACTGTGAATGCGCTTCCCGCGGAAAGTGTTGTGATATCTCCTATTCGCCAGCCCCCCAGGAACATGTCGGCTGGCAGGGGCATGGTGTTGCCAAACATGCGCCCACGTCCAAAGGGCAGGTCATAAATCACAGAAGTGACAAATTGCTGCGGTATGTCATACGACACCGGACCTTTGTCGCAATTCCGGCAACTGGCAATTTGGTTCTCCACGCCCTGGGCTGTCTCCCAGGAGTCGCTCAGGGTCTTTGAGAACGTGTAATTGGCGAGAACTGTCAACCCCTGTGAAACCTGGTGTTGATATTTCAGGCTGAGTGCCTCATAGCTCATATTGCCATTCGTGTTTGAGTACAGTATGTAGCCATAGTGGGAATAGGGTTTGCCAGCAACGTTACAAAATAAATTGGCCGTTACATAGGAGGCTGCGCGCGAATTTCCGATCGTAGTGGAACAGGCATTTGCGTCGTACCGGTTCTGCTGATCGTGAGCGCTGTTACCGATATAATCCGCCTCGACCATATTATTTCTGCCAAAGGTGTGTTGAACGGACGCGGTCCATTGGTTAACGTAAGGGATCTTGCTGTCGGGGTTGACCGCAAACGGAGAGAACCCGGCGGGAATCGTGCTCGCAAATGTACTGGTAAGCGGTGCAAGCGGAATAACAGGAAAGACGTTGTCGGCGGCTGTCGTATTGCCAAAGTAGTAGGTAGGCTGAGGAGAGAATTGATTGTTGGCAATTGAGACAGATGTCTCGAATGGCGGCGCGAGATAGAGGAATTGCGCTTCGAGAAGGCCTTTTTGTGAGTAGTACGTTCCGGCGCCTGCGTGAACGACGGTATTTTTCATAAAGTGGGGTTGCCAAGCGAGCCCCAATCGAGGCAAGAAGCTGGTGTAGGTCGGCTTTATGAGTTGCGGACTTATCTGTCCCAATGTAGAATACTCCAGCAGTCCGGTGGAAAAATTAAAAGCATGTGTGAGCTTGCCATCCGGTCCGAGCGGCATAGGAACACTCTGGAAATCCCAAGCGAGTCCGTAATTGACCGTCAGCTCCGGCGTCAAATGCCACGAATCCTGAAAATGCGGAAAATACTCAGAGTAGCTATAGTGCATGGGATGAAAGCCGATAACCGCGCCATTGATAGGCATACCTAACAGAAAGTCTGCCAGTCCGCTTCCGGTTCCAGCTACAGGCGTTGGTCCATTCGGTCCCGGTGCAAGTTGTGCTGAAAATATGGGAGAGAAA
The DNA here is from genome assembly GCA_963725975.1 of uncultured Acidobacteriaceae bacterium. Taxonomy (GTDB): domain Bacteria; phylum Acidobacteriota; class Terriglobia; order Terriglobales; family Acidobacteriaceae; genus Telmatobacter. Next base: position 382,295 of record CAVSBA010000011.1, read on the forward strand.
GTTAAGCTTCCCCGCGCGTTTGCGTTGGCGTTGTCCTGTATGGTGCGAATGTAATAGATGCCTACGCCGAACGAGATATTGTGCTTCCCTTTCGTGTAATTCAAGGCGTCATTGAACTGGTAATTATTGTCGGTGTTTCCTATTACCCCGGTTGACCTTCCGAATCCAGTGAAGCCGGTAATTCCAATTCCGGGAATTCCATGGGGATCGACCGTTCCAGGAATTCCAATTTGCGTCTGGAGATCAGTCCCGGACTCCCCTTGGCTGGTGTCATTTGTTAGCATTCGATTCCAGCCAATGCGCGCAATGTTGACCAGATCCGATCTTATGAGCATTGTGTGCTGTAGAACGGCCAAGTCGGAAATGAGAGGAAAGCTAGCGCCATTCAAGGGGAAGAGGCCCGCATTGACTACGGGAGCATTTTCATGAATGATCGCGGCAAAGATCGACTGCCGTGAGTTGATCGTCGCATCTGTTCGAATGGTGAATTGATTGTCATTATAAGTATCTCCCGGGTAACCGACGAGATTGCTCGGTTTCTCGGCGTAACTAGAGCCGGGCAGATAGTAAGCCAATAGTGCTTTGGAGACTGGGTTAATTAGATCAGGCGGGATGGTGTTGTTTTGAAATTGCGTCCGCGTGCCAGTCGTGGCGTCGTAGCTAAACGGGTTGTAAATGGTGATGCCCGGTTCGGCACTGAAGTTGCCGTTCAGCATATCTTGTGTCGGATCGAATGCGGTGACAACCGTTCCGGTTACCTGCCGCGTGCCCTCGTAGTTACCGAAAAACCAGAGCCGATTGTGTCCATTGATCAGTTTGGGGATCACGATCGGACCGCCCAGTGAAACGCCAAATTGATTACGATGAAAGTTTTCCGGCTTCGTCGCAAAGAAGTTGCGGGCATTCAGGTCCGTAGTGCGCATGAACTCATAAGCTTCTCCGTGGAGAGTGTTTGTTCCCGACTTCGTCATCACGTCGACAATTCCCGCGTTCGGTCCCAGGTCCGGCATAAAATAACCCAGTTCTATCTTGAATTGATCGATGGCCGACACCGATTCATTAAGCGACAGGTTTCCAATCCGCGCTCCGCGCATCGCTACACCGTCGATGAAGTAGCTTGTTTCAAATTGATTGGCTCCGGTAACGCTGATGGTGAGGTTGCTGTGCCCAGTCTGGCTCGATACCATGTCCGAGGAGCCGCTTGGCTCTTGACTCCCGCTGGTTAGGGTTGCAAGCTGTATAAAATTGCGACCGTTCAGGGGAAGTTGCTCCACTGGGGCTCTCCCCATAACGGTTCCCAAGGAATTTGATGTTGTATCGAGTAGAGGGGTAGCGTCAGCTGAATTTACGGTTACGGACTGCGAAACCTCTCCCACCTGCAATGTCACATTTACCGTAGCCACCTGATCGATCACGACTTTCACATTCTGAACGCTCGTCTTTTCGAAACCTCTTTGCTGAACGGTCACCGTGTAGATTCCAGGTAGCACAGCGGTAAACACGTATTCGCCCTGTTGGTTAGTCACAGAGTGACGTGGGGAGCCACGTTGGGTATCGTATAGTGTGACCGGCGCGCCCGGAACGGCAAGTGACGATTGGTCGAGCACCGTTCCGGTGACACTCGAGGTTCCTAAGGCGGTTTGCGCCCTTAGGTTCAGCGGAGCAACGGCTACCGCTACACACAGTATCAACAAAAGCGTGGTGGCGAAGCTATAGTGACGGAATGTTGCTTGGGGAACTGATCTTTGGGGGCTTGACATTCTCTGTCCTTCGGATTTGCAGCGGAAGTAACATTGCATGGCGCATTCCCTCTCTCTTAGAAGCTTCTTCCTGTTTTGCCGGTGAGCAGGCTGCTGAAACCACAGCCGAGCAGTGGTGAGCTTTTGCTCTCGCCGCGTTCACTACTGACTTGGCCCGTAATTTCGTTGTTCGCCTCGTTTGACGGGCCGCTATTGCGACCCTCAGAGACACGCCGGCCCAATCAGGTCGCCATGGCAATCAGGCTCCGGTTTCGCATGCGTGCAAGTTGTATGCCGCCACTGCGAACGCGAAGATCGAACCGAGCTTTGACGGTGCCCACTATGGCCCGTGGCCCGCAATCGGTTTCCGTATCAGCAGAGCGGTTGGGGCGGCGCGCAAATCCACGGTCGGGTTGCAGGAACCGTCCAGTAACACGCCCAGATGATTCTCCTTCGATTGCAAACAGTTCAGGGTGAGCCGCCCCTCCAGCAATGTCCCATGCACAGTGAAGTGCTCGACCGAAACCTTGGCGACCACCGCTTTCGGCAGCCCCTCAAGGTTGCGGAATATTCACACTCATCCCTACGATCCAGAAACGTATTCGTTGAACAAATACGATGTCAACGTCAGTTCGGAAAATGACGGCTATGCAGTTCAAAGCTGACTAAGCGTTTGTCGAATCAGTGCTTTAGTTTAGACGTCAGTGTGCTTGTCACGGCTTGTTACGCCATGTTACGCTTTGGGTTGTCATGGAGAACAAACCAAATGCCTCACTAGAAATTCCCAGCAACGATATCTTGGATCATCTGGAAGCGTTGTGCCAGAGTCAATTCTTCTCCTCCAGTAAGCGCAGTCAGGAGTTTCTTCGCTATATCGTCCAAGAGACCATTCAAGGACGAGCTGGCCAGATTAAGGAACGCAATATAGCTTGCGAGGTTTTTGGAAAGGACGAGGATTTTGAACCGGGGGAAAATTCTGTAGTTCGCGTAAAAGCAAGCGATGTGCGAAAACGCCTGGTCGAGTATTACAAGTCAGCGCCACAACAGAATATCCGTATAGAGTTGCCGGTTGGCAGCTACGCTCCGCACTTCCTCAAAGTTGAACAGAGTTCGGAACCGCCGATTGGAACTGAAGAAGCTCATAGGCCCACCAGTCGCCGCCAATTTGTTTGGCTGGCTGCCACCGCCGCCGCCGCATTGAGTGTTTCAGCAAGTTTCCCGCTATTACGCAGAAGTGTCCAGTCGCCGCTTGACCGGCTTTGGAAGCCCATTTTCACCAGCAATTTACCACTTATCATTTTTCTGCCGGTGATGCGTTACCAGGACAACTCGATCACAGAGTGGACGGGGATCGGTCCGGCTACCGCGCTCGGTCTTGCTACTGCTTTCCTTACGCAACATCAACACCCATACGAACTACGATTCGGTTCTGAACTTACTTACGCCGAGTTGCGAGATTCTCCTTGTCTCTTGCTGGGAGGGTTCAATATGGACTGGGTTGCGCTCATCACTCATAATCTGCGCTATGTGCCACGTCTCGACCAAGAAACAGGAGAACGCAGTTTTTTCGATAATTGGACAAAACAGAAATGGATGACGGCGATACCGCCTGATAAACCCTATGTAACTCTCGATTACGGCTTGGTTTGCCGGATCTTCGATACCGATACAGGACAAATTGTGTTCCTGGCGGATGGTCTCTACACCTTCGGGACTGGAGGAGCGGCCATGCTTCTATTTGTACCTAGATTATTCTCTGAATTGGTGAAAACCGCACCAGCCGGATGGGAGTTGAAGAACTTTCAAGCCATCGTCCGTGTATCGGTAGTCGGAACAGCAATATCAGAACCGCAGGTCGTAGCTGCCCATTTCTGGTGACCTACCCCCGGAAGGCTCAGCCACGGAGAACTGGAGTTCTCTCGCAATCAACCTGACCAGGAAAACTTGGTTGCGCGAGATTGGAATTTCCGCCTGCGTTGTTCGGTTTGTGCCCGTTTGGCGGACGCGGTTGACGTAGGTATAACTCAAGTGAAAATCTCCACCAAAAGGTTGAGACTGTCACGCGGGTGAGATGATTACCCGTCGCCGCCGTGTCGGGAAGATGTGGGAGATCCGGGGAGTACAACCATGTCGGCCAGTTGTGCCAAGTCGGCTCCTCGGCGACCAGTTGCAGCGGAAGCGGTTATTATGCCGGCGGCTTCTCCTACAATGCGCCGGGGAAGTTGCTCGGTTTCACTTACGGGAACGGGGTGGGCGCGGCGTTTACCTATTCCCCCAACCGAACCCAGCTCACTTCTCTCGACTATACGAAAGGAAGCACGAACTATTTCAATCTGCAATACTCGTATCAACAGAGCTCGCCCTACTCGCCGAACTGCGCGAGCGGCACGGCAACGGATAATAACGCGATCCAGTGCATCACGGACGTAGTCTCCACGGGGCGCTCAGCAAATTACAGCTACGACCTGGTGGGGAGGATAATTGCGGAGCAGACGGCCGGCTCGTCGACGTACGCGCAGTGGGGTCTTGCGCAATCCTACGATCGCTATGGAAACCGCTTGAGTCAGACGGTCACAGCCGGGAGCGGTTACCCCTCCAGCCTGAGCTTCACGACCAGAAACGAACCCAACGGCTACACCTACGATGCCAGCGGGAACATGACGGTGGAAGCGGGCCTGAACAACGACATGACCTACGACGGCGAGAACCGCATGACGGCGTTCCAGGGCCTTGGCGGCGCGGCTACGTACAGCTACGACGGCGACGGGCTGCGCGTGGTTAAATCGATCAGCAGCGGGACGACGACGGTGAGCATCTTCTCGGGCAGTTCGGTGATTGCGGAGTATGACAACGGGGCAGCGCCCTCGTCGCCCTCACGGGAGTATGTGTATAACGGCGCGGGCGGAGCCACCGGTCTGCTGGCCATGTTCTCCGGCGGCGCCACCACGTACTATCACCAGGATCACGAGTCGGTGCGGCTGACGACGGACGCCAATCGGAATGTGGTGACGCAGGAGGGAACCTTCCCGTTCGGCGAGCAGTGGTACGAGACGGGCGCCTCGAACAAGTGGTTCTTCACCAGCTACGACCGCGACTCAGAGAGCGGGCTGGACTAGGCGCTGGCGCGCTACTACGACTCCCGCACGGGGACGTTCTGCTCGGCCGATCCCCTGGCCGGCGATCCCAGCGATCCTTTCGCTGAGCGAGAGGACAAAAGTGAGGGAGCCGTTGTCATGCATCCCGCCCGTTGCCATGCAAAAAGCGTCTCAGAGGCCAAATTCTACGGCAAATGCGGACCGTGCCGAAACCGTACAAGCGGCTTACTTTCTATAGTTTGCCAATGGAATGAGGAAGATGAGGAAACTAATGGCGGAGAGAGTGGGATTCGAACCCACGTTAGAGTTTCCCCTAAACACGCTTTCCAAGCGTGCGCCTTCAACCACTCGGCCATCTCTCCTGCGGGCAGTCTGCCTTTTGAATGTAGCACATTGGGTGGGTTCACCGGATGCTGCGCGGGTGGGCAAGAATTCCTCGGGTACGCCTCCTCTCGCATCGGCTCTGCCCCATCAAAACTGGGCCCTCCGCGAGCCCCTGTCCTGAAGCGTGAAATCGTTTACTTTGGTCCCTCCACTGATTTATAGTGCGATGTTGCCCAGGCAGGCGGCGTTTCCGCACCGTTATGTTTGGTGTGTCTCCAAGGAAGGTTCTAATGTCTCCCATCTCCCGCCGTAGTCTGCTTCGTTCCGGGCTGGCTCTTTCCGCGTCTTCGCTGGTGAGCCACTCGGCATGGGCTCGCGCAACCGCCCTGCTCGCCGGCCGTGATGACGCCTCTGCTGCCGTGCTTCCCGCACTTGCCCCGCGCGAGAAGCTGCTGTTCGATTTCGGCTGGAAGTTCCAGTTTGGCAACAGCAATGACCCTGCCAAGGATCTCGGCTTCGGCGCGGACCAGGGCGATTTCGCCAAGACCGGCGATTTCGATTTCGCCAAAACAGGCTACGAGGACTCGAAATGGAGATCCTTGAACTTGCCGCACGATTGGGCGGTCGAGCTGCCCTTCGTGTGGGACGAACAGTTGAAATCCCACGGCTACAAGCCGCTCGGCCGCCGCTATCCCGATACCAGCGTGGGCTGGTACCGGCGCGAATTCGACATTCCGGCCAGCGATCAGGGCCGGCGCATCACGGTGGAGTTCGACGGCGCATTTCGCGACGTGCTTGATCTTTGTTAACGGCTGCTTCATCGGCCGCAACAATAACGGCTACGTGCCTTTCCGCTTCGACTTACCGATTTTCTCGCCTACGGCCAGAAGAACTGCATCGTCGCCCGCGTGGACGCGACTTTCGGGGATGGCTGGTTCTACGAAGGAGCGGGAATCTACCGGCACGCCTGGCTCACGCAAGACTGGATGCGCTGCACCTGGCTCCACTGGAAAGCTACGTGCGGACAGAGATGAATGGCGATACCGCTGCCCTTCGCTCTCCACTATCGTGCAGAACCAGGGCAGCGAGCTGCCGAGAGCGCCACCGTCAGCTGGCAGATTCTCGACGCAACCGGCAAAACAGTGGCGACGGCCGAAGCTCCGGCGCAGGCCGTCGGATCGCGATGCGACAGCAACGTTCAAAGCAACGGCGAGTCTTGATCATGCGTCGCTCTGGTCACCCGATGAACCGAATCTCTACTCCGCCATCGTGACCGTCGAGTCCGGCGGTCACGACGCGCGATGCAGAGCAAGTTCAATTTCGGCGTGCGCACCGTGCACTTCGATGCCGAAAAGGGCTTCTTTACTGAACGGCAAATCCATGAAGATTCAGGGAACCTGCAATCATCAGGACCACGCCGGCGTCGGCGCCGCCGTTCCTGACGCACTGCAGTGGTACCGGCTGGCCGTGCTCAAGGAGATGGGCGGCAACGCGGTACGCACCTCGCACAATATGCCCACCCCGGAGTGGGTCGACGCCTGCAACCGCATGGGCATGATGATGATGTGCGAGACGCGCCAGATGAGTTCCAGCCCCGAGGGCCTGGCGCAACTGAGCGCCATGGTCAAGCGCTATCGCAACTCGCCCTGCGTGATTCTCTGGTCCATCGGCAACGAGGAATGGCAGCTCCAGAACGCGATGGCCGAAGAGGGCGCGAAGATCGGCGCCACCATGGTGGAGCGCTGCCATGAGCTGGACCCCACTCGCGCGGTCTCTGCTGCCGTGAATGGCAACAATAAACAGGGCGTGTCCGATTCGTTCGACGTCATCGGATTCAATTACAACCTCAAATATCCAGACGCAATACCACCAGGCCAACCCCACGCGGCCGATCTACGGCTCGGAGACGGCCAGCGCGATTTCCACGCGCGGCGAGTACACTACCGATCCCCTGCGCAACACGGTCAGCGCTTACGACGTGAACCAGCCCGGCTGGGGAGAAACCGCTCAGGAGTGGTGGACCTTCTACGGCACGCAGCGAGTGGGAAGCGGGCGGTTTTGCCTGGACCGGCTTCGATTATCGCGGCGAGCCCACCCCTTACGGCTGGCCTTCCATCAGTTCGCAATTCGGAATTGTGGATACCTGCGGATTTCCGAAGGACTCCTTCTTCTACTACAAAGCGTGGTGGGGCAAGGACCCGCTGCTGCATCTGTTTCCGCACTGGAACTTCACAGGACAGGAGGGCTACGAGATTCCCGTCTGGGTGCACTCGAATCTCGATGAGGTGGAGTTGCTGGTCAACGGCAAGAGCCAGGGACGCCAGAAAGTTCCACACCTGGGGCACGTGGAGTGGAAGGTGCGCTACGAGCCGGGATTGATCGAGGCTCGCGGCTACAAGGACGGCAAGCTGGCCCTTACCGAGAAGCGCGAAACCACCGGCCCGGCAGCCAGTCTGCGCCTCACGCGCGGATCGCACCGAGATCAATGCCGACGGCGAGGACCTCGCCATCGTCAGAGTCGAGGCTCTCGACAAGAACGGCCGCCCGGTTCCCACAGCAAGTCAACTCATCGGTTTTACCGTCACCGGCGCCGGCGCCCTCATCGGCGTGGGCAACGGCAATCCCAACTGCCAGGAAAGCGACAAGGGATCCAAGCGGTCGCTCTTCAATGGGCTTGCGCAGATCATCGTGCAGGCAGGTAAACAGCCTGGAGAGATTCAGATCGAAGCGAAGGATCTTACGAACGAACAAAATGTGACTCCGGTCACTCTCGTCATCGCAGCCAAAGCAGCCGAGGCGCGCCCTGCCGTCCCGGAATCGAAAGCCTGATAAGGGACGCAAACCGCTGACAAGTATTGAGTTGGCTCCCTTCGCAGCCGGCTCCATCTGTTTGCGGACGGTACTCAAAGGGGTAATCCCTGCCATCGGAAAATGGGACGCTGTATCCCGAAAGTGACTATAATCACTAAGGAGAGCGAACATCCACGCTCCCTTTGACTTTTTCTGAAGGGACTCCCGCCAAATGGCGACTGGAAACCTTGCCCTGGGTCAAGAACAGGGCGCTTTGAGCGCGCGCCAGCGCGTTATCAACGACTTCAGCATCATCGTAGCCACCGTCAACGGTTCCGGATCGCAATCCGCCAACAGCGTACTGCTGAAGAGCATCTTTGGCATGGGCGTTCCGGTCAGCGGCAAGAACCTCTTCCCTTCCAATATCGCCGGCCTGCCCACGTGGTATACCATCCGCGCCAGCAAAGACGGCTAGGTGGCCCGCAAACGCGATTCGGAAGTGCTGGTTGCGCTGAACCCGGAGACGGCCCGCGAAGACATGCTGGCCCTGCCCAGCGGCGGCGTAGCCATCTACGAAGAGAGTTTCAATCTGAAGCAGTATCGCAACGATGTGGTCTGCTATCCGGTGCCCTTCGACAAGATCACTGCCGCGGTCTGCCCTGAGGCCAAGCTGCGCAAGCTGGTCAAGAACATGGTGTTCGTGGGTGCAGTCGCCCAGATTCTCAATATCGACCTCGCGGTAGTCGAAAAAGGCGTGCAGAAGCAGTTTGCCAAAAAGCAGAAGGTCTTCGACCTGAATTTTGGCGCTGTGAAGGCCGGCTACGATTACGCGCAGTCCACCTTCACCAAGCAGGACCCGTTCTTCTTAGAGCCGATGAATCAGACCGCCGGCAAAATCATCATCGACGGCAACGCGGCCTGCGGTATGGGCGCGGTCTTCGCCGGGGTTACGGTGGTCGCGTGGTACCCCATCACACCCTCCACGTCGCTGATTGAAGCAACCGCCGACCTGCTCAAGAAGTTCCGCGTCACGCCGGAAGGCAAAGCCACCTTCGCCGTCATTCAGGCAGAAGACGAGTTGGCCGCCATCGGCATGGTGCTGGGCGCGGGCTGGGCGGGCGCACGCTCCATGACGTCAACCTCCGGCCCCGGCATCTCTCTGATGGCGGAGTTTGCCGGCCTCGGCTACTACGCTGAATTGCCCGGTGTCATCTTCGACGTGCAGCGCACCGGCCCCTCCACAGGAATGCCCACGCGCACCCAGCAGTCGGACCTGCTCTCAACCGCGTTCCTTTCGCACGGCGATACCAAGCACGTAGTTCTGTTGCCCGGCTCCGTCAAGGAGTGCTTCGAGCTGAGCATGGCGGCCTTCGATCTGGCGGAGCGTCTGCAGACCCCCATCTTCGTGCTCTCCGATCTCGACCTGGGCATGAACAACTGGATGTCGGATCCGTTCGACTATCCTGACAAGCCCCTCGATCGCGGCAAAGTGCTCACTGCGGAAGATCTGAAGCGGCTGGGCAGTTTTGCCCGTTACCGCGATGTGGATGGCGATGGCATCGGCTGGCGCACACTCCCTGGCACGGGTCACCCCAAGGCTGCTTACTTCACCCGCGGCTCCGGACACAACGACGCTGCAGGGTACACTGAAAAGCCTGACGAGTACCAGGCCGTGGTGGACCGCCTGTCGCGCAAGTTCGAGAACGCGCGCAAGATTGTTCCTGCGCCGGTTGAGGTCAAGAACGGAAGCTCGAAGATCGGCTTCCTGGCCTTCGGCACCACCGATTTCGCTTTGCGCGAGAGCCTCGACCAGATCCAGAAGGAATACGGCAAGAGCGCCGATTACATGCGCATCCGCGCTTATCCCTTCGCGCACGAGATTCACGACTTCGTGGCCTCGCACGAGCGCGTTTACGTGGTCGAGCAGAATCGCGACGCGCAAATGCTGAGCCTGCTCAAGCTCGATCTGCCCGCCGACCAGGTGACTAAGCTGCGCAGCATCCTGAACTACAACGGCCTGCCTATCGACGCGCGCACCATCACCGAGGAGTTCGCGACCAAGGAAGGCCTGTAGGCTTTCGGCAGCTTGATACTGCACCCTGGCGGGGTGCCTCGGGACTGATTTTGAGACCTGGGTTAGGACGAACTTAACAAGTTTGCGGGGCTTTAGCCCCCGAGGAAAAGAAATGGCAACTGCAACACCTACACCGAAAGTCAATCGCATCGGCCTTCCGGTCGATCGAGTACCGCGGCGGCAAATCCACCCTGTGCGCCGGCTGCGGCCACAACGCCATCTCCGAGCGCATCATCGACGCCATGTTCGAAATGGGCGTGGAGCCCGAGCGCGTGATGAAGATGAGCGGCATCGGCTGCTCGTCCAAGAGCCCGGCCTACTTCATGAGCCGCTCGCACTCCTTCAACAGCGTGCACGGCCGCATGCCTTCGGTCACCACCGGCGCCGTGCTGGCCAACCACACCATGATGGCCCTGGGCGTCTCCGGCGACGGCGACACCGCCTCCATTGGCATCGGCCAGTTCGTGCACCTCATGCGCCGCAATATGCAACATGATTTACATCATCGAGGACAACGGCGTGTACGGTCTTACCAAGGGCCAGTTCTCAGCCACCGCCGACATCGGCTCCAAGCTCAAGACCGGCGTCATCAACGACCTGCCCGCCATCGACACCTGCGCCCTCGCCATCCAGCTCGGCGCAACCTTCGTGGGCCGCTCCTTCTCCGGCGACAAGAAGCAGTTGCTCTCCATGCTCAAGGCCGCCATCGCCCACAAGGGCACGGTGATGCTCGACGTGATCAGCCCCTGCGTCACCTTCAACGATCACGAAGGCTCGACCAAGAGCTACAAGTTCATGCAGGAAAATGACGAGCCCATCAACGAAATCGGCTTCGTTCCCGCCTTTGAAGATATCGACGTGGATTACGATTCCGGCCAGGTTTACGACGTGCAAATGCACGACGGCTCCAACCTGCGCCTGCGCAAGCTGCACGAGGACTACGACCCCACCGACAAGGCCAACGCCGTGCGCACGTTGATGGAAGCCGAGGAGAACAACGAAATCCTCACCGGCGTCTTCTACATCGACACCAAAAAGCCCACTTTCACCGATCTGCTCAACATGGTGGATGAGCCGCTGGGCACCCTGCCCGAGTCGCTCACGCGCCCGCCCAAGAGCGCCCTCGACAGCCTTATGACCAACCTGCAGTAGTCTGTCGGCACCTCTATAGAGATCTTGTGCCCCATCCTTTTCGCGCATCTTGCGAAAAGGGTGGGAGAGCACAGCCCTACATCTCCCACCAGTCGAACTGCTCCATCCGCGGATAATAAAGCCCCGCGCACACGCGCACATCCGGCGCCATGCAGTCCGCGCAGCACGCGCGCATAGGTCTCGAGCTGCGGCGCAAACAGCTCGCGCAACTCCGGCAGCGCCCTCTCCGGGTCGAGACTGTCGGCGTGCGCGGTCTTGTAGTCGACAATCCACCAGGCCTCATCGCCGTCAGACAGCGGTTCTGCTCCGGCGCGAAATACACGGTCCACTTGCACCGAGTGCACAGCCTCGCCCACCACTCCTGCCCAGCGCGCCTCGCTCGCAGCCTCAGCGTGCGGCGACAGAATCCATTGCCCAGCCGGGTCGCTGGTAGCCTGCAATGCAATCTCCAGGGCCTGCGCAGCAATGCCATCGGCCTGACCGCGGTCAATGCCAACCGCGCGCGCATGGCGAGGCAATCCGCGGCCCCATCTTCGCCAATGCCAATCGCGTAGCCTCCCATTCCAGCGTCAGGCGTAATCGCGCCACCTCCTGCAGCAGCGTGTGCACCGCAACGCCAAGCACCCGCGACAGCAGTCCGCCTTCGTGCCGGCGATACAACTGGTCAGTCGCCGCGCCGAGCCCGGTCAAGCCGAGCCCGCTCAATCCAGGATCGTCGTCCTCTGTCCCGTCCTCCACAGCCGTGTAGTCCGCCGGCAGCCGTCGTACAACATTCGACTTCATCGGCTGCGGCATCATGCGCAGATTGTCCTCCCCCGCTGCAATCGTTTCGACAATTGCGGATGCTGGGCTTGCCTTCCACTGCTTCGAATTGCCGCCGCACCTCTGCTTCGAGCGCCGGCCACGCGGTGGCCAGCAGGCAATCCTTCGGCACAACCAGTTCGAACCCATCCGCTGCCGTCTTGTACGACGGCCGCGCAAACAGGTGCAGCTCTTCCCTGCGCCCGCGTCATCGCCACGTAGAGCAGCCTGCGCAGCTCCTGCGCTTCCCGCTCGCGGCGAATGCGATCGACCCAGGACTTGGCCTTGCCGCGGTCCGCGCCCTTGGGCTGGATCGGCGCCACCAGAAACTCCGTCACCTCGCCCGAGTCCTCCGCCTCCGCCAGGCCACGTTCCATCCACGCCAGCAAGTCGCCGTGCCCACGCCCAGCGCCAGCCTGCAACTCGGGCACGATCACCACTTCAAATTCCAGTCCCTTCGCCTTGTGAATGGTCATCAACTGCACGCCGCATTGGCTGTCGGCCTCCGGATCCGGCAGCGCCGTCAGTCCCTCAAGCGCGGCCGTCAGCGCCGAGCCAAGAACCCCCTGCTCGCCTTCCGGCAAATCGTCCAGGCACCTCCACAACAGATCGAGATTCGCGCGCGCTCGCTGCATCCACGCAGGCCGCTCCGCCCAGCCGTAACCACGCTTGCTCGACCCACGTGCCCAGAGCCCTGTCGGCTGAGCCGTGCGCCACAAGGCCGCTGCTTGAGTCGCGCGAATCGCGCGGCTCCACGGCTGCTCTTGCCTTCGGCCGAGAGTGAGCGCTTGCCGCTCCACCAGCAGTTCGGGAACAGGACGCGCCAGCAATTCGGCGTCGTCCGCGCTCACCAGCGTGTGTAAATCTGCAAGCGACAGCCCGCACCACGGCGCTCGCAACACGCCCAGCCAAGCCACGCGGTCGTGCGGATTGAGCAGCGCCCGCGCCAGCGCCAACGCATCCAGCACCTCCGGCCGCTCGTTCAACTTTTCGAGATCGACCGCGGCAAAGGGAATCTCAGCCTCGCGCAGCGCCGCGGCCACCGGCGCCAGCGCCTTGCGCGCTCTGCCCAGCACAGCAATGCGATATCTTTTCCCCTCGGCCCGCGCTGCCTCCATGCGCGGCCAATGGCTGCGGATCAAATGCGACAATCTCCTGCGATCTGCGCCGCCTTGGCAGCTTCTCGCTCGTCGGCGATTCGCTGCTTGCCTCGGACGCGCCCGCGCTCGCGGCGCTTTGCGGGATGAAGTCGAAGTGCAGCTTGAAGAGCGGCTCTTCAGCCACAACCAGCCGCGGGCCATTCTGTTCCTCCACTTTGCGCGCCGCCACAGAGGGCGCAAAGCTCACGCCGCTTCCATCGTCCGCCGGCAAAGACATTTTCGAAGACCTCATTCAGTTGCTCGACCAGTCCGGCGGCAGTGCGAAAGTTTGCAGCGAGTCCGACCGAATCGAAAGTAAACGGCTCGTCGCCCAGCATCTCAAGCCCGTTGTCTCTCACCCGCGGAAACAGCTCCGCATCCGCATCGCGGAAGAAGTAGATCGACTGCATGGGATCGCCGACCACAAAGCAGGTGCGGCCCTCGCGCTCCGGCCATGCCGCAATGAGCCGCACCAGCAGTTGATGCTGCCGCCGGCTGGTGTCCTGAAACTCATCCACCAGCAGATGATGAATCCCGTCGGCCACCGCCATGCGCTACGTCTCCGGGTCCACCCTCTTCGCCCCGAAGCACATTCAGCGCAATCTGCGCGACCTCTGTATAGTCCACCGCGCCCTGCTCGGCAAACACCACTTTCAACTCTGCTGCCGCACGCCGCAGCAGCGCGAAACACGCGCGCACAATCAGCCAGTCGTCCTCGGTGTAGCGCGCCGGCGGAAGATCGCCAACCGCGGCCAGAGCTTCCTCGAGCCCAGCAATCTGCGAAGGTCCGCAATCAGCTTCGCTAACCGCTCCTTCTCGGCTTTGCGATCCGCGGGAAATCCCAATGTCTTGTCGATCCGCTGGCGAAAGTCTCCGTCTTTGGTCAGCAGCAATCCCGCCAGGCAACAACACGCCTCCCGCGCTTCTTCAAGCTGCTCCGCGCCTTCGAATGGCGCAGCGGGAAACTCCGCCAGCTCGGCCAATTCGCGATGCAGGGCGCCGGCGGTCTGCTCACAGGCAAAGCGCGCCAGTTCCAGCGCCTCAGCGCGCGCCTGCGGAACCTGATCGAGCAGCGCGCTCAACTCCAGAATCTTCTCCCGCACCGCGCGCGCAAACGGCCGCTCCAGCCGCTCGCGCAGCGCCTCCCAATCCTGCGCGCGTTCCAGCACAAAGTCCTGCATCCAGCGGTCGCGCTGCGCAAGCATTGTCACCAGCAGTCCCTCCATCTCCTGCCAGCCGTTATCGCGCCACAGCAGCAGCCTCTCGATGGCGCTGCGCAACTCCGGCTCAGCCGCATCAATCTGCTCCAGCGTGCGCCGCGCCGCGCGCCGATACAGCTCGTTGCGGCTGCGCATAGATGTCGATGCCCTCCGCCAAGCTCGGAGAGCAACGGCTGCTGCAGAGCCAGTTCGCGGCAAAACGCGTCAATCGTGGTAATGCGCAGTTGCGCCGGCAGCTCAGTCAGATTCCATCCCAGCGCCCGCGAACGCTCCAGCGCCCGCGCGGCCAGCACTTCCATCGAGAATTCATCGCATTCCGAATTCTCCTCCGCGTCACTTCTCTCCGCAGCCTTTTCAAGCTCGCTGAGAATCCTGTGCCGCATCTCCGCCGCCGCAGCTTTGGTAAACGTGATGGCGACAATCTGCCCCGGCTCATCCACCTCGCCCAGCAGGCGCAAAAAACGCCGCGTCAGCAAATCCGTCTTGCCGGAGCCCGCCGGCGCCTGCACCAACACCGAGCGCGCCGCATCCAGCGCCTGTATTCGCGCCGCTTGATCGGGAGGCAGATCGCGAGCAACCGCGCCTGAAATCGTGCTACTCATCGGCGTCCTCCTCGCTGTCGTTGTTCGACACATCCGTGCGGTTTTCATGCACGCGGCACAGAGCCTGCAGCTCGCATCGTTCGCAGGTCTTCGGGTACTCGCGCGGATCGACCTCTGCGTGCCCCGGCCAGAAATGCGCGCGCCATCTCTTCGATATAAGTCGCGCCAATCCATCAACTCTTCAGCCGTGAACTTCTTCTTTACCAGCGCACTGCCGTCGCTCAGATTCGGCAGCAACGTAGCTTTGGCATCGGCCATACGGCCCGCGAACTCGATGCCTCCCGTCCGCACCTTGGCAAACACCAATCCGCCCAGCGGAGCAACCGGCTCAACGCTATCTTCAACGCTATCTTCGGCCCTATCGCCGAGCTCCCGCGCAATCTCGGTGCGCAGTTCTTCGTCGAGCCCGAAGCCCGCGTAGAGCGGCAACTGCACATCCTCCGGCCGCGGCATCTCCCACATCTTTGGCGAGACGTTGCCGCTCTTGTAATCGATCACCAACAACGATCCGTCAATCAATCGATCGATTCGATCCAGCCGCAGCTTCAGCGCTAGCCCGGCAATGGCTGCGGCTTACATCCAGTTCCGTGCGCGCCACAGAAAATGCAACGCGCTCGCGCTCGAATTCCAGCCACTCCGTCACCAGTTTCATAAGCCGCACAGCCTCGAGCTCCAGATAGCGCTGCGGCATCTGCTCGCGCACGCCGGCAGGCAGCTTTTCCTCCATCACGCGCGCGCACGTGGCCCTCCACAAAGGCCTCCAAATCCGCAATCGCCATCAGCTCCGCATGTGTGCGCAGGCCCGCCGGCGGCCCACCCCACACCGAATGCAACACGGAGTGCAACAGTTGACCGCGCTGAGCGGCTGTCAGTCCGGCCTGCGCCGGCTCCCACCCCTGCGCACCCAGCCGCGCTGTGCGCAAATGCTTTGAACGGACACTCGCGATTGCGAAGTGAGAATTGTTGAACCCCCGGCCGCAGTACCCGCGCGCAGCGGCACGCAGCTCGCATCCTCAAATGCAACAGCAATTGGCTCAGGCACGTCGGGAACAGCTAAATTCCTGCGGCAGTGGCTGCGGCGCGCCGCAAAACTGAGCAGCCACGCGCGATCCGCGCATCTCCACGCCCTCACTCTGCCGCGCATAACTGAAATTGACTTCCGGAGCGGAGCCGAGCAGGCGCGCAGTCATCGCCCGCGCCAGCTCCCAATCAAGCTGTGCCGTGGCATGCGGCATCGCAGACTCCCGCTGCACTGCAACGGGTAGTAAAGGATTCATGGAGCCGCTCGCCGGCCACGCATCGTCGCTCGCGCCCAGTCACCCACACAGCGTCCGCCGTCAGACCCTGCCGATTCGGCCGGCCCCGCAATCTGGATGGGCGCATCGTGCGACTCCGGCGCAAACAGCGTTTCATCCAGCGCGCGGCCAAGCGCCTCAAGAAATTCGCTCCAGCTCATGCGCCGTCCGTCGAATCCCAACGAAGCGCACTCATCCACGCCTGTTGCCATCGGCGCAGCGCCTGAAATTCCGCGCTGCGCCAGCGACCGCCCGGAACCCTCAGGGTGCGGCCAGCCCGCGGTCTCGCAGCAATGCAGGAACCAATTCCGCCCAGGCCAGCGGGGTTTGTGCGCCTCGCGCGCATTCTTCCAGCTTCCGTTTTGCTGCGAGCATGCGCACAACCCAGGCGCGCGGCAGTTCC
Organism: uncultured Acidobacteriaceae bacterium; assembly: GCA_963725975.1. Classification (GTDB taxonomy): domain Bacteria; phylum Acidobacteriota; class Terriglobia; order Terriglobales; family Acidobacteriaceae; genus Telmatobacter. The sequence continues at coordinate 398,929 of CAVSBA010000011.1, forward strand.
GTCCGTCCGCTGCGTCACAAACTCTTCGAGGCCCCAGCGCGCTCGTTCGCGGCCGCTCCGCCGCAGCGCCCGCATGAACCCCGTCAGTGCATATTGTTCCGCATCCCCGGTCGTCGTCTGGCCCGTCGAAAACAGCCAGTCCATCTCCCGCTCTTCCAGCGCGCTGCTCAACCACCGCAGCACCAGATGTGCGCCGCGCGGCAGCCCCACGCTGCTTAGCGGAACACCCAGCGAGAACTCGAAACGCGTCACCGCAGCCGGCTCCGCCGGCAAACCGCAAAAACGCCCGCTCAATTTCGCCGCGCCGCCTGAGCAACATTCTGCGCCACCACCAGCAGCCGTGCACGAGGATTCTCAGCCAGCTTCCTCTCGCACCACAGCGCGCACGCCGCAAGTTCCGTCTGCGGCATCAGGCGCTTCATAGAAGCTCGACCTGCGCCGCCGCTGCGCCGGGTCGCGCTTCGCTCCATCTCCCCCAGGCATCGAAGACCTGGCGCTGCACCGGCAACAGTCGATCGAAGCCGGCCAGCAAAAGCGGCGCTCGCTCCCTCCGCTCCGCTTCAAGCATCCTCAGCAATTCCAGCGGCAGGCGCGCCGCGCTCAGCGCATCGGTGGAGCGGCAGGCGCCCTCGAACTCGGCAAGCCAGCCGCTGAACGCGCCTGCGTCCTGCTGCCACGCCGTCCGCGTCTTGGCGTTCAGAAAGCGCGGAGCATAAGCGCAAAGCAGCCCATGGGCCTGCATTGCCAACGCCGCCATGCGGTGGCGCGGCCCCGCCAGCAGCCCGCTTCCCTGCCCGCTTGCGCTCACAATATCAGCCCAAAGCGCCTGCTCCTGCACGGCGTTCAGAATCAGGCGATCGTCGTCGGCCATCGTCTTTCCAGGCATCACGGACAAAGCTGTGCCAGTCACGAATCGCAGGCGCGGGCCACGCCGCCAGGCCTTCGGCCCTGCGCGCGCGATGGAACGCCGCCGTAAGCGCACGCGCAGCGCGTTCGCTGGCCGCCACCACCAGGCCGCCACCGCTGCAACCACATGTCAACATTGGCCGTAAGTGGATTGGCCGCGACTCGCCGAGGCGCAGCCGCTGCATCATCCCGCAAATCTCCCATTCCTGCGTTATACGCCGTCCGCCGCAGCCTCGTCTCAGCGGAAAACCCAGCGTCTGCCAACTCTCGTCGGCGCCCTCTGAATTCCAGCTCCAAAAGCATTTTCAATGAGTGGTCAGTCCACGGGTTGTACACTGGAATTCATGCGTTCCTTTCTTGCCAGCGCCCTGCTTGCTGTCTGGCCTTGGCCGGCTGCCACTCCAGCACCCAGCCCGCCGCGCCAAGCTTCTCAGACTTCAAATTTCAAAACCTATCATTTGCGCGGCAAGATCGTAGGCACCAACCCGGCCACCGGCGAAGTCAACGTGGACGCCGCCGCGATTCCCGGCTTCATGGACGCCATGACCATGCCCTACAAGCTGAAGGATCCCGGCATCATCAGCGAACTCCATCCCGGCGACGTCATCACCGCCGACGTGCTTGTCTCCCAGGGTGCCGACGGCACCGTGCTCCTCGATCACATCGTGGTCGATCGCCCAGGCCAAGCCGGATTACAAACCCACAGTTCAATACCACGTCCCCGCACCCGGCGACCAGGTTCCTGACTTCACGCTGCGCAACCAGGACGGCCGCGCCGATTCATTTCGATCAGTTCCGCGGCAAGGCTCTTGCTCATCACCTTCATCTACACGCGTTGCCCGCTACCCAACTTCTGTCCGCTGGTCACGCACAACTTCGCCGTCATCGATAAGAGCCTGCAGGCTGATCCCGCGCTCTACTGCAAAGATTCATCTGCTCTCCATCAGCTTCGATCCCGGAACACGACACGCCCGGCACGGCTCAAGGCCTACGGCGCGCAGTACATCGGCAGCGACTCCAAGAGCGCCTTCTCGCATTGGGATTTCGCCACGGCCTCAAAGCCCGAACTCGAAAAGATGGCGCTGTATTTCGATGTGGGCATCACACACGGTCGCCGACGACAGCATCACCCACACTCTCTCAACAACCTTGATCGGGCCGCATGGCAAAGTTGCGCAGTTTTATCCCGGCAACGACTGGACGCCGGAGCAGGTGGTGGGCGACATGAAGCATCTTGAAGCCAGCGCCGGCTAAGCCCGGGCCGCACGACCCTCTTTCCCGCTTTTCAAACATTTAAATTGGCGTCACGATGAAGGAGCGGAGACATGCGTTACGGCTTGAACATCCGCGCAGAGGGCGAACTGGATTTTCTGGCACTGGGTGGATTGGTCCACCGGCTCGATCCTGGAATCATTCCCTTCCGCAAAGCGACCCATTGCCACATTCACGTGAGCGGCGGGGAATTTAATGTGGCCGCGAATCTCTCCGATTGCTTCCGCATGAAGACCGCCCTTGCCTCGGCGATGGTCGATTACCCCATCGGCGACCTGATCGCGGAACGCGTCCGCGCCATGGGCGTGCGTCCCATCTACAAGCATTTCGAGCACAACGGCGCCACTGGCCCCAACATGGCTGCCGTCTACAGCGATCGCGGCGCCGGCGTGCGTCCGCCCGTAGTCTTTTACAACCGCGCCAACGAAGCCGCCGCCATGCTCAAGCCCGGCGACTTCGACTGGAAACAGATCTTCGCCGGGGGCGTGCGCTGGGTCCACTGCGGCGGACTTTTTGCAGCCCTTTCCGCTTCAACGGCCGCACTCGCAGCAGAGATGATGAAGGAGGCCAAGGCCGCCGGCGCCATCACTTCGTTCGATCTCAATTTCCGGGAAAAGCTTTGGAAGATCTCCGGCGGTATCGACCACGCTGTCGAAACGCTGGGCAAGATCGTCGAAAACGTCGATGTGCTGGTGGGCAACGAAGAAGATCTGCAGAAAGGCCTCGGCATCCCCGGCCCTGAAGTCGCTGCTAAGTCCAAGCTCGACCCCACCGCCTTCTTCGAAATGATCGACCTGGTGGTCAAGAAGCATCCGCAGGCGAAAATTGTTGCCACCACGCTGCGCGAAGTGCATTCCACGAATCACCATAGCTGGAGCGCAGTAGCCTGGATCGACGGCAAAACCTACACCGCACCTACCGTCGAGCTGGACGTAATCGATCGCGTGGGCGGCGGCGACGGATTCGCAGCCGGATTCATCTACGGCCTGCTGGCCGGCGCAGAGCCAGAAGAAGCGCTCAAGCTGGGCTGGGCCCACGGCGCGTTGCTCACCACCTTCCCCGGCGACACCACCATGGCCACGCTGGAACAGGTGCAAGCCTTTGCCCGCGGCGGATCAGCGCGCATCCAGCGGTAGAAAAGGCAGCTGACAGTTCACAGTTGACACCGCGAACCCGGCTGGAAAACCGTGAACTGCCGGCTGCGAACTGTAAACTGTTTTTAGAGGTCTCCGCATGGCAAAAGTCACCATCGTCTTCGCGATCCTGCTGATTGCCTTGGGCCTGGTCAGCTACTTCGGAACAGGCAGCGTGCATCCCACAGCGCTCATTCCCACCTGGTGGGGTCTTGCCCTCGGCATCGGCGGCGTTCTCGCCATCAGCCCCAGCGAGCGCCGCCGCAAACTCTTCATGCACATTAACGTAACCATCGGCCTCGTCGGTCTCATTGGCGCCTTGGTCGTCGCCGTTCAGGGATACGGCTCCGCCCGCTCCCAGGGCATTGACCCCGACTACATCGCCCTCGCAGCCAAGCTCACCATGGCCGCCATCCTTGCCGTCTACGTGCAGCTCTGCGTCCGCTCCTTCATCGCAGCGCGCCGTGCCCGGCTGCAGGAATAGCGCATGAGCACGATGCGCGGAGGGGGATTGGGCATGGGCATGCGCGCCGAACGCACGCCCCACGGACGCAGCGCGCGAGGCGGCCTGGACCAGCCTAAGAAAAAGGCGGACCTCCGCAAAGCCCTGCCGGAAATATGGAAGCTGGTGCGGCCGCGCAAGTGGCTGCTCCTCCTGGGACTGGTCCTGGTAGCCATCAATCGCGTCGCCGGCCTCACCATGCCTTACCTCGTCCGACCCTTTGTCAACGAGGTGCTCCGCCAGCATGAGGCCAGCAAGCTCATGCCCATTGTGCTGGCTGTCTTCATCGCCACTTTTGTCCAGGCCATCACGTCTTTTTCCAACACCCAGTTGCTGTCAAAAGCGGCGCAGCGCATGATTGCCGAACTGCGCCAACAGGTGCAGCAGCACGTGGGCCGGCTCTCCGTCAGCTTCTACGACGCCAATCGCACCGGCCTGCTGGTCTCGCGCATCATGAGCGACGTGGAAGGCGTGCGCAATCTCATCGGCACCGGGTTGGTGGAGTTCGTAGGCGGACTGCTCACCGCGGCCATGGCCTTTTTCTTCCTGCTGCACCGCAGCCCGGAAATGACACTGATCGTCTTCTCCGTGGTCGCCGTCTTTGTCTTTCTGCTCCAATACGCCTTCAAAACCATTCGCCCCATCTTCCGCGAGCGCGCCAAAATCACCGGCGAAGTCACCGGCCGCCTCACGGAATCGCTGGGCGGCGTGCGCGTGGTCAAGGGCTACCACGCTGAGACCCGCGAAGCCGGCGTATTTACCACCGGCGTGCTGCGCCTGCTTGAAAACATCATGCGCTCCCTGACCGCGACCAGCCTCATGTCGATGGCCGCAACCACGGTCCTGGGTATCGTGGGCGGACTGGTCATGCTGCTCGGCGGGCATCTGGCCCTGCACAACCGCATGGACGACGGCACCTACATCCAGTACACGATGTTCCTGGCCTTCATGATCGCGCCCGTGATTCAAGTCGTGAATATCGGCACGCAGCTCACTGAGGCCATTGCGGGCATCGATCGCACCATGGAGATTCTCGGCGAAAACGACGAGTTTTCCGATCCGGCCCGCGTAACCGCCATCGCCCAGATCGAAGGCCGCGTGCGCTTTGAAGATGTAGAGTTTGCCTACGATCCCGGCAAGCCCGTCCTCCATGGCATCAGCTTCCGCGCCGAGCCGGGAACCGTCACCGCGCTGGTCGGCTCCTCCGGCTCCGGCAAGTCCACCATCATCAGCCTGATCTGCGCCTTCCACACGCCCACTAAGGGAAAGGTGCTGGTGGACGATCTCGACCTCGCGACTGTCGATCTGCACTCCTACAGGTCGCAATTGGGCGTCGTGCTCCAGGAGTCGTTTCTCTTCGACGGCACCATCCGCGAGAACATCCTGTTCTCCCACCCCGGGGCCACCGAGGAGCAGTTCCTCGTGGCCTGCCGCATCGCGCGCGTCGATGAGTTCGCCGACCGCTTCCCCGAAGCTTATGACACCATTGTCGGCGAGCGCGGCGTCAAGCTTTCCGGCGGCCAGCGTCAGCGACTGTCGATCGCTCGGGCCCTGTTGGCCGAGCCGCGCATCCTTATCCTCGACGAAGCGACCAGTTCGCTCGACTCCGAATCCGAAGCCATGATCCAGGCCGGCTTAGCCCAGCTCATGCAGGGCCGGACGACATTCGTCATTGCCCACAGACTCTCCACCATCCGCCGGGCCGACCAGATCCTCGTTGTCGAGCAGGGCCGTGTGGTCGAGCGCGGAAATCATGCCCAGCTCTTTGCCCTGGGCGGCCGCTATTACGATCTCTATACGCGCCAACATGGCCTCGAAGCCAATCTCTTCCTCGCTCCCGGCGAAGGCGATGTGGTTCCCGACGCGGAATCCTCACTTTAGCGGATTGTTCGACTTAGCGGATAGTGCGACTTTTCCGGCCCGCGCTGCGTCTCATCTCTTGACGGTCTTCCCATCATCTGAGAAGCTGGAATGTAGCCAATTAGCGAAACAGAGGCTCATTATGCGAGATGTTGCCCCCCAAGGCACTTATAAAGTACAAGCTCTTGACCGCGCCTTCGCGGTCCTCGATCTGCTGGGTGAAAGCGACACTCCCCTGGGATTGGCCCAGGTAGCTTCTTCCCTGCAACTGCATAAAAGCACGGCGCACCGGTTTCTGATGGTCCTGGAGCGCCATCGCATGGTGGAGCGGACCTCCCACGGTAAATTCCGGCTCGGCCTGCGCCTGTTCGATTTTGGCAACCGGGCTATTGAACAATATGACCTGCGTGACCGCGCCCAGCCCCACTTGCGGCGCCTGGTTGCCGAAACCGAAGAGACCGCGCACCTCTGCATCCTGGAGGCCGCGCGCATGATTTATATCGACAAGATCGAGCCCGCCCGCTCCGTGCGGATGATTACGCGCATCGGCGCCAGCAATCCCATCCATGCCACTTCAGTCGGCAAGGCGATTCTGGCCTTCCTGCCCGATGAGCGAGCCGCAGACATCATTCGCCGCATCCGTTTTGAGCACCTCACGAACCGCACCATCGTCACCCCTGAGGCGCTTCGCGCAGAACTCGAAAAGACTCGTCGCCGCGGCTACGCAGTCGACGACGAGGAACTGGAAGAGGGGCTGCGCTGTATAGCAGTGCCGGTGCTCGACGCCCAGCGCCAGCCGGTGGCAGCAGTCAGTGTCTCCGGCCCGTCCTTCCGCGTCACCGCGCAGAAGCTGCCCTCCATTGCCAATCATCTGTTGCAGTGCGTGCGTGGAATTTCCGTCGACATGGGTTATGTTTCCAGCCGCGTCAACCGGCCCGCCGCGCTTTCGGCGTAGAGCTTTGAAGGGCAGCGTTTCCACAACCTAAGGGATCATGGGGCGGATAGTCTTTCTGATACACTCAAGAATGTTGTGGCGCTAAGCGGCGCGGCAATTGGGGGACGTAGCTCAGTTGGTTAGAGCGCTGCCCTGTCACGGCAGAGGTCGCGGGTTCGAGCCCCGTCGTCCCCGCCATACAAAGCAAATGACTTAAGCTTGTATGGCACCCCAAGTGACAATCCACAATCCGATCCACAAATCACTGCACTAAACGACTTCCAAGTCCTACCGCGCTTAGGAAGGCGCCTTGCGCTGCCTGTTTTTCGTCCCGGTCGTCCTGGGTGTACAGGTTCATGGTGGTGCGGATGTCGCTGTGCCTCAACATGCCCTGTACAGTCTTTGGATCGACCTTTCCTTTGTTCACCAGCCAGGTTGACAGACTGTGCCGTAGATTGTGGAATCCGAAGCGCTGCCCCTTTGCTAAGATCACACCGGCTCCGGTTGCGTGCCGGCCGCAAATGGTCGGCAACGAAAATGGAAGCCGATATAGGAACCCTCCCAAACCTCGAGCAGCGACGGAAAAACGAAATCATCGACCTTCGAGTGCGGGGTTTGGGTGCGCCAGTGTTTCAGGTATTCCGCGAGTACCGGATGCAGCGGTACATAGCCGTTGCTGGCAGCCGTCTTTGTATCGCCATCTGCTCCCTTGGCCCACCTCTTCGATATGCGAATCTGCCTGTCACTCCAAAGGATGTCGGACCAGCGTAGCGAGACGATCTCGGAAGCCCGAAGCGCCGTTGCAGCGCAAGTCAAAACAAGCGTGAAATGCAGCGGGTTGCGACGCAATGAGAGGTTCACAATATGCACGCGGTCTGATTCTATGCCTCGGCGCAATGGAAAGAGCTCCGGCGATACAATCACTTTATCTACAGACCAATCTAGCGCAACAGTTTGAAGGCTTCTTCCGTACAACCCGCTTCGATCTACCGCGAAATTGTAGCGCCCATGTTCAAAGCATACTGGGAGCGCGCGTTGGCTAGTTCAACTGTCTTCCGTACCGGAATGTCTTATACTGCAAGCCAAATCGCCGCAGTTGACGGATCCCCCAACGGCACGCGGAAGCTCTTAAGCGCCATGCGATTTTGCATGGGTATCAAATTGCCCGATGAAGCTATGGCCTGGCTTGAGAACTGAGCGGATTGCTGGTCTGTAGCGGTCGCATCAACACCGGTCGTCGATTCATCAGCACCGGATACGCCGCCGGGTTCGCACAACTTCGGCCGGTCAACGATTCAAACGGCGCGTCACAGCGCGATAGGGCGTTTCGTCCATTCCGTCTCGGGATCTGATCCTGACCAAACCGGCCGTAGCCGTGTTTGCATTCGAGCGCGTCGAGAAATTGTGTGAAATATTCGCCTTATATTCGCCTATACTGTTTCCATGTTCCACGGCCCAACATCCGGCATCCATCCCTTTGTCATCATTTGCAAAGGCTGTCAGCAGAATATCCCGGCGCCAGTCCAGACCTTGCCGGACTCATGGATCGTTGCCGAGTGCCCGCTCTGCGGCGAGAAGCGCCGGTATTTGCCAGCGGAATTTTCCGGGGCCGGCTGTCCCATGACCTGCTAATGAAGCCCCCGCGGATCTCGGATCGGCGGTAAGAGATGGGCGAGATGAAGCGGGCCATCGCTCGCGAGGAACGGGAACGGGCGAAGACTATGGAAGAGCAGAAGCGCATGACGGACCGGTTCGCTTCGACGCTGGTGATTGCCGCGTCGATCATTGCGGCGGTACGGCTCGCGAGGGAGCAGGACATTAGCAGACCATCGCCACGTTTGGCATCGGTCGTAGCGGACAGCATCGGCCTGGCGAGAATGATTCTTGAGAAAATCGTGCGCTAGGCTGGCGCAAACGCGGCGGCCGTTCTAAGCTGTAGGCGAATCTTCGGTTGATAGGGCAGACGGACAGGCGATCGTGGATGGCCACGAACATGAGGGTGAAACTCGAATCCGATCCACAATCCGATCCACAAAATGCCAGGTCTTATACGACTTCGGTGGTCTTAGGCGTTCCCCACGGGTTGTAAGTCGTTGAAAAACCTCAAAACGGTGGACTGTCACGGCAGAGGTCGCGGGTTCGAGCCCCGTCGTCCCCGCCATAAACCAATCAGAACCTGCGGTTTATGGATGTGACTTCTTCTTTTAGGCCTTCTCCGAGGGTGCTGAGAGTCAGCAGCCCAGCACATCCCACGAAACGTTACTTCCTGGGCCTGCCTTTTTCCCTCCCAAACAGACTGCTGGTACAGGGTAAGCGTCCTGATCTCCCCTCTGGCCTGACCTCTGTTTTGAGGACGACGATGTCGTCATGGTTGATGGATTGGAAGTGGGGTCTGGTCGCCGCCCACGCAGGTTCCGAACGGTTTCTGAGAAGCGGCGGATTGCGGAACTGACATTCGAGCCCGGTGCGAGCGTTGCGCTGGTGGCTCGTGCTCACGGTGTTAACGCGAACCAGGTGTTCAAGTGGCGTCGTGCTCTGACACGGGGCGAACTGAGCGAGCCCGCGACGGCGTCGACGTCGCTTCTTCCGGTCGTGGTTGCGGCTCCCAGTGAGGTGGTCAGCGCTACAGGCGAGGCTGATACCAAGGAACAGTTGGTACCGAGCGGCTCGATTCACATCGAGTTTCCTGGCAGGGCCATGATCAGCGTTGAACACGGTGCTGATCCGTCACTGCTGCGTTCGATCCTTGAGAGTTTACGCAAGTGATCGAACTTCGCACAGGAACGAAGATATGGTTGGCCGCCGGCGTGACCGACATGCGTCGAGGATTCGATGGCCTGAGCGCCAAGGTGCAGACCGTACTCGAACAGCAACCGTTCTCCGGACATGTCTTCGTTTTTCGAGGCCGCAGAGGCGACATTGTGAAGCTTTTGTGGTGGGACGGTGATGGGCTATGTCTGTTTGCCAAGCGTCTGGAGCGAGGACGATTCATCTGGCCGCAGGCCACGGAAGGAACTGTTTGTCTGACGCGTGCGCAGCTGTCGATGTTACTCGAAGGCATCGATTGGCGCCGGCCGCAGAGGACATGGACGCCAGAGATTGCAGTTTGATTGACACATGTGATTCCCCTTTATTCATGCGGGTGTTCTAGCTGTTTTCCACTTACTTTCATGGCATACTGTGTGCATGGATTCCGCTCCGTTGCCGGATCTCGACGGGCTTGATCGAGAGGCTCTGAAGGCGCTGCTCGTTGCGCATCAAGAGCAACTTCTGTCTCTTGCCGCTTCTCACGAGAACGAGCTTCGATCGCTCGAAGCTGAGCTCGAGAGCCAACGGAACATACTCTCTGAACAGAGTCAGGAACTGCGCTCAAGCAGCGAGCAGATCGAGCATTTGAAGCTGGTCATCGAGAAGTTGCGGCGCAGGGTGTTCGGCGTCAAGAGCGAGAAGATCGTTGTTCAGCTCGAACAGCTTGAACTCCATCTGGAAGAACTGGAGTCATCGCAAGCCGAGATGGAAGCCGCCGTTGAGCGAGTGAGGCCTGCTGCGGAACCTAAAACGAGATCTCGGCGCAAGCCGCTGCCCGAGCATCTCCCCCGCGAAGTTGTCAGCCACGCTTTTCATGGCGACTGCTGTCCGGACTGCGGTGGCCAGTTGCGCCAGTTCGGCGAAGATATCTCCGAGCAACTGGAGTACATCCCGGATAGCTTCAAGGTCATTCGCCACGTGCGGCCGAAGTTCGCCTGCAGCGGTTGTGAGCGCGTGGTAGAGGCACCTGCGCCATCCCGTCCGATCGAGCGTGGCCTTGCCGGACCGGGTTTGCTGGCCCACGTGCTGGTTTCTAAATTCGCCGATCATTTGCCTCTCTATCGTCAGTCAGAGATCTACGCTCGCCAGGGAGTTGAGATCGAACGCTCTACGCTGGCCGGCTGGGTAGGCGGGGCAAGTGAGTTACTCACTCCGCTGATCGATGCGATTCAGAAGCATGTGCTCGCTGGGACCAAGTTACACGCTGACGATACGCCGATGCCGGTACTTGCACCTGGCAGTGGCAAGACCAAGACGGGCCGGCTCTGGACCTATGTGCGCGATGACAGGCCGGCGGGTGAAGATACCGCGCCGGCCGTGTGGTTCGCGTACTCAGAAGATCGCAAGGGCGCGCATCCACGGCAGCATCTGAAGAACTTCAAGGGCGGCCTGCAAGCGGACGCCTATGCAGGGTTCCATCATCTCTATGGCGATGGGGGGATCTATGAGGTTGCCTGCTGGGCGCATGCACGCCGCAAGTTTCACGAGATCCATGTTATCCACGCATCGCCCACAACAACCGAGGCGCTGGCGAGGATCGGTGCTCTCTATGCAATCGAAGACGAGGTACGCGGCAAGCCCGCTGATCTGAGGCTGAGTGTCCGACAGACGCGAGCCAGACCACTGCTTGGGGACATGCGCAAATGGATGGAGAAGGCACTGCGTTCGCTCTCAGCGAAGAGCGAAACCGCGGCTGCGATTCGATACGCGCTGTCGCGCTGGAGTGCCCTCACACGCTACACCGAAGACGGACTGTTGGAGATAGACAACAGCGCAGCAGAACGGGCACTGAGGGCTGTTGCCCTTGGACGCAAAAACTACTTATTCGCCGGTTCCGACTGCGGCGGAGAACGTGCCGCCGCGATGTACAGCCTGATCGGATCGGCCAAACTCAACGGTCTCGATCCGGAGTTCTACCTTCGCACCGTCCTGGCCCAGATCGCCGACCATCCCATCAGTCGCATCGAAGAACTCCTGCCATGGAACATCGCCGCGACTTTACAGACTCAATCCTCCCAGGCCGCGTAGACACACTCATCAAGTGCCCACCAAAAAGGTAGTGGGCACTTCAAGGATCACTCTTCGCGAAGGTCAAGAGGGCAGATCAGGACGCTTACGTCTTTCGTACGTACGGTCCTGGTGTTTCCACACGGGTAGAGGTTGACGGCTGGCGGCCACCGATTAACCCCAACGGACGCGTTTCAATCTCTCTTGAGAGTCCACCCGGAGCATATTCCCAGCGCGCAGGTTGAGTTGGTGATGCGTATCTCGGAGAGGACAAGGTGCCGAGTATCAGGCACCGGTCGACTGTTCGTAAGGGTGATCGGGGAGCGGGAGCCAGTCTTTGGGTCTCTCAAACGTATGGGCTGGCTTGACCACATGAGAGAGGTTTAGAACCCGGAATCTCACCCCCAAGGGGGCAGCCAAACCATGAGTAGAGCGATTAATTGTTGTAAGCGTGGACCTTGCCGCAGATAAGCCGCAGCGTGTCTTCGAGGTTGCCGGAGGCCGTTTTGAAGGCGTCGGCGTCAATGGTGAGCGGAGCGCCGAGCACCACCAGCGGAGCGCCGTATTCGGGGGTGCGAATTGCCTGTTCGATGGAGAGCCCCCCGACGGCCTGCACCGGAACCTTGACCGCGGCGACGACCTCACGGAGCTGGTCGAGCGGGCTGGGGCAGGGATGGCCTGCGGCAACCAGGCCTCGGCGCTGGTCGTAGCCGATGTGGTGAATGACGTAGTCGCAGCCGAGATCTTCGAGACGCTTCGCGGCGGCGACCATATCCTCGGCGCCGAGGTTGTCGCCCATCACCTTCACGCCCAGATCGTGTCCGGCCTTGACGACCATCTTGACCGTCTCTGGATGAGCGCGCTCCATGACCACGACGTGGGTCGCGCCGGCCTTGGCCATGATCTCGGCCTCCAGCCAGCCGCCATCCATGGTCTTGAGGTCGGCGACGATGGGAACGCCGGGAAACTCGGCGCGCAGGGCGCGCACGCCGTTCATTCCCTCGGCGATGATGAGCGGTGTACCCGCCTCCAGCCAGTCCACACCTGCACGCATGGCCAAGTGCGCGGTGTCGAGGGCTTCGGGGATGGAGATGATGTCGAGCGAAATTTGAACGATCGTATTCATGATGGCCTTTCAGGGACCGTGCTGCGCATTTTTTATGTCTGGCGCGGCGACGGTGTTAGTTCGTAAAGTGCTGGTCGATTTTGGCGCGCAGAAAACGTACGGATTCCCGCAGATCGTCCATGCCGTTCATGCCGTCTTCAATGGAGATCCACGAGCTGAAGCCAACCGCATCCAGCGAGGAGAATATCCGGTCGTAGTCGTTCATACCTTTGCCGATAACGCCGTGTGCCAGGCGGCTGGCGTAGCCCACCGAGTCTTCCTCCTTACGGAGGTCCTCGATGGTGCCCGTCTTCAGATAGCGGTCGCTGGCGTGCATAGTGACGACGCGGTGCTTGACGCGCTCCAGCAGTTCGAGCGGGTCCTCGCCGGCCAGGATTGTGTTCGAGGGATCGTAGTTGACGCCGAACCAGGGTGAATCGATCTGGTCGACGATGGCGGCAAAGACGTCCATCTTCTGGGCAAACTCAGGGTACTTCCAGTAGTTGTCCTTGTAGTGGTTCTCCATGTTGAGGACGACGCCGTGCTGTTCCGCGAAGGGCAGCAAATTCTTGATGACCCGCACCACCTGGGCTACGCCAGCCTCGCGGGAGAGCTCACGGCGGCGCTGGCCGGAGAGAACGCGGCAGTAGCGCCCGTCGAAAAATGCCGTGATCTCGATCATCCGCTTTTCGCGGTCGATCTCCTTCTGCAGCAAAACCGGATCGGGCTGGGTAAAGTCGGGCGAGCAGCAGAGCATGGGCATGGCGAGTCTATGCTCATCGAGAGCAGCCTTCACCTTGCCCAGAAACTCCGGGTCATCCTCGATGAACCCGGAGTAAAACTCCAGGCCATCAACGCCCAGCGTGGAGGCCATCTCGATCCATTCGAAGACGCTCATCGTCCGGTCGACGCAGAGCTGATCCATAAAACACTTGGGAAATGCCGCGAGCCTGGGTTTCATGGTCGTGCTCACTAAACTCCCTTGTTGGGGTTGCGGCCGATGAGCGGGAACTGCTCGACGTCGAGAATCGATCCGTTGATGAGCGCGGCCTCGTCGGTGAGGAAGTAGATGGCGGCCATGGCGACCTCCTCGGGCTGGTGAATGCGGCCGGCGGGCGCGACGTTTTTGGGCAGGCGGGAGGGCCAGTCGGGCGGCATGCCGTCACTCAGCTTGAGCTTGTATTCGTTGGGCGTGAGGGTCCAGCCGGGGTTCAGCTGATTGATCTGGATGCCTTCGGCGGCGTGCGCATCGGCAAGGTTGCGGGTAAGGGTGGTCAGGCCGCCCTTGGAGATGGAGTAGATGAGATAGGTCTGCTCGCCGCAGTAGGCGTTGATGGAGCCGATGTTGAGCACGCGGCCGTGTCCCTGCTTGTGGAAGTGGGGAATGGCGGCGCGGATGATAAACAGCGGCGCACGGAGGTTGATGGCCATGGTGCGGTCGAAGACCTCCGGCGTGGCGTTGTCGATGGTGCCGCGGGTGATGACGGCGGCATTGTTGACCAGGCCGTCGATGCGGCCGAAGCGCGCGACGGTCTCCTCGACCAGGCGTGCGGGAACCTCCGGGTCTGCCAGATCGCCCACGGCAAAGGCGGCGCGGTCACCGAGCTCGACGGCAACAGCCTCCGCGGCGTCGCGCTGAGGGCCGTGGACCATGACCAACGCGCCCTCGCGGACAAAGAGCCGCGCGATGGCTTCACCGATGCCGGTGCTGGAGCCGGTGACGAGAATAACTTTGTCCTGGAGCCGGCCATTCCGGTGTGTTGCTTTCTGATTCATGGTTTCAGCACTCCTTTGACGATGGCCCCGCTGTGCATCTGCTCGAAGAGCTCGTGCCAGTCTGCCAATGGCGCGACGCGGTTGACGATGGGATCGAGATCGATTTTGCCGCTGGCCAGCAACGACAGCACTTTCTCCCAGATGGGCCAGTTATGCGAGAAGCTGCCCTGCAGCGTTACGGCCTTCTGCACCAGCGGATCGAGAGAGAAGTTGAGCGGCTGCGGACCCCAGCCTACCTTGGTGATGTGGCCGGCTGGCCGGACTACGTCGAGGGCCAGCTTGAGCGAAGCGGAAACGCCGGCAGCGTCGACGATGACATCGAATCCATAGCCGTCGCCGAAGTTCTTCACCCATGCCACAACGTCCTCGCCTTGCGCGCCAAGCGTGGTGTCGGCGCCGAGCTTCTTCGCGGTCTCCAGGCGCATGGCATCTGCGCGAACGCCGATGACGGCCAGATGACCAGCCCCACAGAGCCTGGCCATGGCCGCGCAGAGCAGGCCGATTGGCCCGGGGCCGATGACTGCAACCGTATCGCCGGGACGTATGTGCGAGTGGACGCAGACTGCGTTGTAGGCTACGCAGCAGGGCTCGGTCAGCGCCGCTTTCTCCATTGGCAGCGCGGAGGGAACATGATGCAGGCAGCGCGCCGGAACCTTGACGTAGCTGGCCATGGCGCCGTCGACGCCATAGCCAAAGCCCAGCCGCTGCGGGTCGAGATTGTAGAGACCGCGCCGGATGTAAGCCGAGTCGGGCGGCAGATGCGCGGCCGTTTCGCTCACCACGCGGTCGCCTTCCCTGAAGCCGTGAACGCGGCTGCCAAGGCCGGCAACCGAGCCGGCAAACTCGTGGCCCAGGATGACCGGAAAATTCACTTTCCAGCTCTGCTTGCCCTTGTATTGGTGCAGGTCGCTGCCACAGATGGCGACGGCCTCTACTTTCAGAAGCACGTCCTCTTCGCCAATTTCGGGAACGGGCACTTCGCGCAGCTCTACCGAGTTGGGCTCTAGTGAAAAGTTGACAAGTCCGATCATGCAGGTTGCTTCTACCTCCGGGCCAGCCAAGGGTACATATGCCCATCCCGAGGTGTCAATTTTAGCCAGGCTAAGGAGTTGCGGGGCAAAACTTGCGCATCGCCGATGCGACTACTCATTTTGCAGCTGCGCACAAACTGAAGTCGAACAATCCGGAGCCTCACCTTCAGTGGATCAAGATGGAGATTTCCGAGAAAGAGTGGTCAAAAGCGATCAACGTAGCTGATCGGACCCTAAAGCTCGTTCCGGATGCCTGCGAGATTGTCGAAACGGTCTACGGAGACTTGTTCACCCCTTAAGACAACGCCGGGCAAGGTGATTGGGTTGAAGTCTTAGCATAGGGCGCTCTGATACCAGGCGTATTTGGTTCGATGTTCTGACCGTGGTCCTCGCTCACACCGAGAATCTGAGCGCGCTGAAGCAAGTTACGATTTCGCCTTATCCGGAGTTCACGGCGCGACGCGCAGAGATATCATGGCATTGGTCACTAGCGCAGTGACTATGTGAAGTAGTAACACGCTCCACAAACGTTGTGTTGCACTGACCACAATAAGTGAGACAGGTGGCTTATGGATTCGAGACGTAACTTTATGACGAGTGCCTTGGGGATAGCGGCTAGTATGCTGACCCAGGGCGTTTGGGCTTCGACAGATTCGAGGAATCCGCTTCCGATATTTTCTAATCGGGACGCAAAGTGGCAACGAAGTTGGGACCAGGCGACGACAACGTTGGCTCATAATACGCGTACTCTGGCGACGTACTCTCTTCCGGTCCTGATCGAGGGCCCGGGATACCCCGGCATCTGGATGGAATGCAGCCCGACGGAAGCGCTCGTAAATCTGCAGTGGAAGCAGTATCTTCCTGAGCCGCAAAGGGAGATAGCGGACAAGTTGGCCATCGCCAATCATATGGCGTTCTTTGAACTCCAGCGAGCAGACGGTCAGATACCAGCTTACATCTGGGACAAAAGCGTGGGTTTTGGGCAGATCCAGATGGTGGTACCCATAGCAGCAACCGCATGGGAGACGTCACGGATCACGAAGAACCAGCAACTGCTTGAGGCGGCATACACAGCCTGTAGCCGATGGGATGCGTGGCTTCGTCGATACCGCGATACGCGCAAGACGGGGCTAGTAGAAGGATTCTGTACCTATGACACCGGGCAAGATAACAGCCCCCGCTGGGCGGGCATGCCGAACGACTGCCCCGGCGGGGATGCGCGCGTCGTGCCGGATGCCAAGGGCCTCCCACGGCTTTCTCCGGATCTCTCCGCCACGACCTACGGTGCACGCGCCGCATTGGCCTCCATGGCCAGGGCTCTGGGAAAAGACAGCGAAGCAGACGGCTGGCTGGAGAGCGCTGAGAACATCCGTAAGCTCATCATCGAGAAGCTCTACTCCCCGGAAGACGGGGCCTTTTACGATTTGGACTCAAATAACAGATTCGTCCGGATTCGCTCCTGCGCTATCACGCGTGTTCTTGGCGAGCATGTGCTTAAGCTTGACAGCACATCAGATCGAGCAATCTTCGAGAATGTATGGGAGAAACAACTCCACAATACAAAGGCGTTCTGGTCCCCGTTCCCTTTTCCGTCAATCGCACTTGATGATCCTGCTTTTGTCCGACCGATCCAGCCCAACTGTTGGGGAGGACCTTCACAGGCGCTAACAGCTCTGCGAGCGACGCGGTGGATGCCCTACTACGGAAAGAGCAAAGAGATGGAGCATCTGATGCGACAGTGGACGACTGCCATTGCAGACTCCGGCGTCGAGTTTCAACAGATGGATCCTGTGACCGGCAAGTTTACGCTCCGCGAATCCGCTGGCCATTACTCCCCAACTGCCTTGGTTTACATCGACTTCAGCTGTCGCCTTGGTGGTGGTAAGAGTCTGGGCTAACCCAACTCAGCCAGGTCTGCCTCTCACTGCGGTCGCCGTGTGCCTTGCCGATCTTCTGTCTCCGGCGCGGCATCCATTGCCCTCAGTTCAAGGTCGTTATGACAGGCGGCTGCTCCCCTGCCCTCCCTTCCGTTGCCATCACCGCGCGCAACATAAAAGTTCTGTTCATCGACGACCAGCGCATCGTGGGAGAAACCATTCGCCGCATGCTAGCCGATATTCCCTGGCGCGAATATAAGTGCTTCGCCGACCCGGCCGTAGGGCCGGTGCCACGCAGCCGGCTCATGTCATGCGCTTGGTCAGCGTCAGCCGGTTGGCTCCGTCGCGGCGTTCGTAGGTCATTCCATCGGCCAGGCTGCGTAACAGGAAGATGCCGAGCCCGCCCACGCTCCGCTCGGCCGCGGCTGCGTCGAGATCGGGCGCTGCCGCGCTCAGCGGGTCGAATGGCCGCCCGTCGTCGACGAAAGTCATGGTCAGCGCTCTCGCGTCTGCCGAGAGGACGATGGCGATAGTGTGCTCGGCTGTATCGTCGTACGCGTACTTGATGCAGTTGGTCACCAGCTCTTCAATAGCCAGCAAAATCAGGTATGCGGCCTCGGGCCCCGCGGAATGCTGCTCCAGCCAGGCCTCTGCCGCCTCGCTCGCCGGAACGATGGCGTCCGGTCTGTTGCGCAACTCGAGAGTGAAACTTTCGCCCACCGGTGGTCCCCGCTCCACTCGGGATTCCCACAAATTATAAGCGGCGGTTTGTGCGCCCGGCAGTGCACCGGATGCTGCCCTCCCAGCAGCCACGGCCGCAGTTCCGGCGCGCCGCAAGATATTTCTTGCCTCGCCGCCAACCGCCCGTGTATCGTGCGAATCAAGCTGTTCGTCCCCGCGCAGGAAACTCCCATGCTGCCAATTCTGAAGAAGATGGCCCTCGGCCTGGTGCTGATCGTTGCATCTGCGGCCATCCTTCTCTATTCCGATATCGATTCACGCCACCTGCAGGCGCACGGCAAGAGCCGCGTGGCGCGCGTCGCCATTGTGCAGCAGATTTCGATTCCGGCGCTCGACGACGGCATCAGCGGCGCGCTGGCCGCGCTCAAGGATCGCGGCTACGTGGATGGAGGCCGCATGATCCTGCGCCAGTACAACGCGCAGGGCGACATTAGCACCGGCAACGCCATCGCCCGCGAAGTGACCAGCGGCGACGTCGATTTAATCTTCTCCTTTTCCACCGTCAGCCTGCAGACCATCGCCAACGCCAACCGCTTTGCCACGCCGCCGCGCAAGCACGTCTTCGCGCTGGTGAGCGACCCCTATGCGGTGGGCGTGGGCATCAGCCGCGAAAATCATCTGCTGCATCCGCCGTACATGACCGGCGTAGGCAGCCTTGCCCCGGTCGAGGATGCGTTCAAGCTGGCCCGCGAAATGCGCCCGTCGCTGAAGCGCGTAGGCCTGGTTTGGGACCCGTCGGAAGCCAATTCCGTGGTGACAACCGAGCTGGCGCGCAAGGTCTGCGCGTCGATGGGCATCACGCTGGTGGAAGTCGACGCGGAAAACTCCACCGCCATTGGCGACGCCACCGCCTCGTTGCTTTCGCGCGGCGTGGAGGCCATCTGGATCAGCCCCGACCTGATCGCCTCGCACGGCATGGAACTGATCGTCAGCAAAGCGCGGACGGCGAAGATTCCGGTTTTTACGTCGATCCCGGCCGCGAAGAGCACCGGCGCACTGTTTGAGCTGGGCGCGGACTACCTCGCCATAGGCCGCGTGGCCGGCAACCTTGCGGCCGACGTTTTGGACGGCCGAGACCCCGCGACGATCCCCGCGGACAATGTCATGCCGGTTTCGCTCACAGTGAACAAGCAGGCGTTGAAGGGCCTTCGCGATGTGTGGACGCTTCCGCCCGACGTGCTGGCGCGAGCCAACATCGTGGAAGACCAAAGCGGTCGTCACGTTCTGCACAATACACCGCCGTCCACGACCGTTGTCATGATCCCTGGGGCCAGCTCCATGTGAGGCTAACTGTGCCATCGTTCTTCCATCACTGCAACGAGAGGGCCTCCTGATGCAGATCACGCAGCATCCCGGAGCCGATTCGCTCGAACTTCGGCTCACCGGGCGCATCGACGCCACCTGGGGCGACCACCTGGGCTCGACCATCGAGCAGGCGGTGCGCGCGGGCTCGCACCACGTGGTGCTCAACTGCGCCGGCGTGGATTACATCAGCTCGCTGGGCATTCGCGTGCTGGTGGTGCAGTACAAGCTGCTCAACTCGGTGAAGGGTACCCTCGTCATCACCGAGCCCAGCGAATTTGTGCGCCAGATACTGGGCATCGTGGGGCTGTCCAGCCTCATCGGCAACGCCGCCAACAGCGCCGCGCCCGCGCCCGCCCTCCCTCCGCGGGAAACGCGCGGCAATGCGGCTTATGAAATCTATGCACAGGCAGGAACGAAACCGCTGACCTGCACGCTGGTGGGCCAACCGGCAAAGCTCGCGACGACAGGATTTTTGGCGGACGGCTGCTGCCCGGTCGCATTTCCTTCCGGCACAATTGGCCTTGGCCTGGGTGCATTCGGCGCCAGCTTCGCTGACTGCCAGACGCGCTTCGGCGAATTCCTCGCCGCCGGTGGATGCGCACTGGCCCTGCCAACGAACGAGCGCGACGCCGTCCCTGATTTCGTAATCGAAGCCGGCGGCCTGGTTCCGCGCATCGAAACCCTCTACGCGCTCACCGGCTGCCGGCGATTTTTCCACGATGGTCCGCTTCGATGCGCTCGCCGATAGCTCGGACAAGATCGGCCTCTCCGAACTCACGTCCACGCTCCTCGATCTCTCCTCGGCCTCGGCCATCGCCTTCGTGGTTCTCGCGGAAACCGTGGGTGTCGTCGGCGCAACGCTACGCAAATCGCCCGCGCTCCGCCCGCTCTCTCACGGCGTTCCTGCGGTGCGTGACTGGCTCTCGTTCACTACTGAACGCATCAGCGAGAAGTGCCTCGCCTTGCTGGTCGGCGTCGCCGGTCGCAATCTCTCCGATAGTGCCGCAGCCTTCGCCCGCCCCATGCGAGCGGGCTCTGCTGTCCACGCTCACATTCACGCCGCGCTGTTTCCTTATCGGCCAGTGCAGCGCGGCGAGCTGCCATTCGCAGGGGCCATCGCCAATCTCCTCAATGCCTCCAGCCCTAACGCTCTGCTGCATCTAATGGCCGACTCGCGGCCCTTTGAAGGCGTGGGCGAAACCGACCTGGCTCGCGGAGCTTGCTGGATGGGCCCGATTGAATCCTTCGCACGGGGATAAACAACCATGACCCTCCTCATCGGCGCACTCACCTTTGGATTGATCCTCGCTCTGCTCGCGCTCGGCGTCTACGTGAGTTTTCGTATCTTCAACATCCCCGATATGACGGCCGAAGGCACGGTGACCCTGGGCGCATCCGTGGCCGCCATTCTCATGGTGAACGGCTGCAATCCCTTCCTCGCCACCTTCGTGGCCATGCTCGCCGGCACTGCCGCCGGCGCCGTTACCGGCCTGCTCGCCACCAAGTGCAGAATCAACGCCCTGCTCAGCGGCATCCTGGTCATGACCGGCCTCTACAGCGTGAACCTGCACGTGATGGGCCGCAGCAACGTTCCCCTGCTCGAGACCACCACGCTGGCCACCTACGCGGAAAATATCGGCACGCATGTCTTCGGCGGCGCCGCAAATCTGAACGTGGCCGGCTGGGCGGTCAGTGTGCGCGACATGTCGATGCTCATCGCCATGCTGCTGTTGGTGGTCGCGGCCTGCGTGCTGCTCTATTTCTTCTTGCGCACCGACCTGGGCACGGCCATGCGCGCCACGGGCGACAACCCGTACATGATCTGCGCGTTGGGCGTGAGCGTGGACGGCGCCACCATTTTCGGCCTGGCCATGTCCAACGGCCTCATTGCGCTCTGCGGCGCGCTCATTGCCCAGTATCAGGGCTTTGCCGATGTGCAAATGGGCGTGGGCATGGTGGTGCTGGGCATCGCCAGCGTCATCATCGGCGAATCGCTGGTGGGCACGCGCGCTGTGGGGTTGCTCATCACAGGAACCGTGATGGGCTCGGTGCTCTTTCGCCTGCTGGTCGCCGTCGCTTTGCGCTGGGGCCTGAATCCCAACGACCTTAAGCTCATTACCGCGCTCTTCGTCTTTGCCGCGCTGGTGATGCCCAACCTTGCCCGCCGGATCAGGATTCGCCGGCCCGCAGTCGCCAAGACAGCCGAGGCCTATGCTGCAGATTAACCGCATTTCGAAAACGTTCAACCCCGGCACGCCCAACCAGGTGCACGCGCTCAGTGACGTCTCGCTGGCGCTGCCCGCGGGCTCATTCCTCATCGTGCTGGGTACCAATGGCTCGGGAAAATCCACGCTGCTCAACGCCATCGCCGGCACCTTCTTTGTTGACTCGGGCTCCATCAGCGTCGCGGGGCACGACCTCACACGCTGGCCGGAGCATCGCCGCGCGCGCTTGATCGGCCGCGTCTTTCAGGATCCCTTTCGCGGCACAGCCCCCACCATGTCGATCGCCGAGAATCTGGTGCTCGCCTCGCGCCGCGGCAAAGCGCGCGGACTTGGCGTCGCCGTCAATCGCCGCTCCACTGCCGAGTTACGCGATCGCATTCGCCCGCTCAACATGGGCCTGGAAGACCGGCTGCACAATCCTATCGGCAGCCTCTCCGGCGGCCAGCGCCAGGCGCTTACATTGCTCATGGCCTCATGGCTCAAGCCGGAGCTGCTGCTGCTCGACGAGCACACCGCCGCGCTCGATCCTAAGACTGCCGACCAGGTCATCCGCCTCACGCACGAAATTATCGAGCGCGACAAGCTCACCACGCTCATGGTCACGCATTCCATGCTGCAGGCCGTGAACCTCGGCCAGCGCATCGTGATGATGCACAAGGGCCGAATCCTGCACGACCTGGAAGGCAGCGAGCGCGCCCGCGTGCGCCCCGAAGACCTTCTGCGCCGCTTTGACGACGTGCGCCGGCGCGAGCAGCTCGACGGCGAGGTGGCCGAGATGCTGAGCGCAAGTTACGTGTAACGCAAATTCATGAGGTTCACCGATGCTTGATTTGTCTTCTTCGCTTCTTACCCGCCGCCGCATGATCGTCAGCTCCGCCGCCGCGGCCCTGGCAGTGGCCGGCTGCCGCAAGCGCTCGGCCAACGGCGGCGCGCGCATGGGGCTCCTCTACTTCGCGCCCGAAGTAGGCGCCGAGCTTTGCATGAAGGGCCTGTATGACGGCCTGGCTTCGCGGGGCTTCAACAAGGACCAGAACCTGGACGTGATCAGCTCGCACGCGCAGGGCGAAATCTCCAACATTCCTATGCTGGTGCAGAACTTTGTTACCCAGGGTGTGGACCTGATTGTCACGCTCACCACGCCCTGCCTCACCGGTGCCTGCAGCGTGGCGCGCGACACGAAAATCGTCTTCACCTATGTCTACGACCCGATTGCCGCCGGTGCAGGCGCCTCCTTCACCAGCCATCTGCCCAACGTGACGGGAGTCGGCTCGTTCCCGCCCGTCGAAGCCACCGTCGACCTGATCCAGAAGTTGGTGCCGGGCGTGAAGGCTGTCGGCACCGTCTACAACAGCTCCGAGGCCAACTCCGTCAAGGTCATCGGCGTGGCTCGGGATATCTTCAAGAAGCGCGGAATCGCACTGCAAGAGGTGACGGCGACCAACACCAACGAGGTCTTCCAAGCCGCGCAGGTGGCATGCTATCGCGGAGTCCAGGCCATTTGGGTCACCGGCGACAATACCGCGCTGCAGAGCTTCGATGGCATCGTGAAAGCCACGCAGGACGCCAAGCTGCCGCTCATCATCAACGATCCCGAGTTCACCAGCCGTGGCGCCGTAGCCTGCTGCGGCCTGGGATGGTACACGCCCGGCAACGCCGGCGGCGTGCTGGCCGCCCGCGTGCTGCGCGGCGACGACCCTGCCACCATTCCGTTCCAGGAAGTCGCCGAGCAGAAGTTGGTCCTTAATCAGCAGGCCGCCGCAAAGCTCGGCATCGTCTTCCCGCCCGACGTGCTCAAGGCCGCGACCGCACTGGCCTGACACCCAAACCTCACCAGCAGCGAAAGTTCGCAGCATCGGAAGCAGCGCTCCCGCTCTAGCCTGCAGAAGCAATTGCATCCCTGTAAAATCGAAGAGAGAAGAGGTGCACATCGATGGCGCATTCCCATGCCATGCCGCAGCCGGTTGCATTGCCCGGCGTTTCAAAAATTATTGCTGTCGGTTCGGGAAAGGGCGGAGTGGGTAAAACCACGGTAGCCGTCAACCTGGCCGTTGCGCTTTCCAAGCTCGGCCACCGTGTGGGATTGATCGATGCCGATATCTATGGCCCGAACGTGCCGCTCATGATGGGTTCAACCCAGCAGCCCAAGATAACTGGCAACAACATGATCGAGCCCAACATCACGCACGGTATCAAGACAATTTCCATCGGCTACATCTCGCCCGGCGACAAGCCGATGGTGATGCGCGGACCCATGCTGCACCAGATCATTCGCCAATTCCTGCAGCAGGTGGAGTGGGGCGAACTTGATTACCTGATCGTCGACCTGCCGCCAGGAACCGGCGACGTGGTCATCTCCCTGGTGCAGACCGTGCCGCTGACAGGCGCGGTGGTGGTGTCGACGCCCAGCGATGTGAGCCTGGAGGATGCGCGCAAGGCCCTGGAGATGTTCGCGCAGGTCAACGTCGAGGTTCTGGGCATCGTGGAGAACATGAGCCACTTTACGTGTCCGCATTGCCAGCATGAGATCGACATCTTCTCGAGAGGCGGCGCGGAGCGCATGGCGAAGCAATTCAATGTGCCATTTCTGGGGTCCATTGAACTGGTGCCCGCCATTCGCGAAGGCGGCGACCGCGGCTTGCCGGTCACGCTGGCCGGCCCCAAGAGCCCGCAAGCGGCGGAGTTCTATGTTGTAGCGCGAAATTTGAAAGAGCACGCCGATGCGGCAGCCGCATCGGCCAAAGACGTCATCGAAATTCAGTGATCAAATTCGCGCAGGGAACAAGAAATGGCGATGCGCAGGCATCGCCATTTCTGTGCTTCCTCCGTCCCGGCGTTTACCGCCAGTGGCCTTCCACCAGCACCCAGCCACGGCGGCGATGCACCCAGCGGTGCGCGACCCAAACCGCGCCCGGATGCGGTGGCCGTCCCCAGGACCCGTGCACCCACACATAGCGCTGTCCATCCCAGCGATGATAGCCGGAGATCCAGACGTAACCAGGGTGCGGCGGCGGACCGTAATGCTCGACAATGGGAGCGGGCGGCCCAACGCGGACCACGACGCCAACCTGCGCGAAAGACACTGCAGGGGCAAGGAAAAGCGCGAGAAGAAAAGCCAGAACCGTTTTCTTCACAGGTTTGCTAACCTCCAGAGATTTAGTCTGCCGGAACGGGAAAATTGCTCGGCGGGACAATTGTAACAACAGAAATCCTAAACGAAAGTTGCGAAGAATTTGTAAATATATGTTTCCGCTGAACGCCACAAAGGCTTGCTTGATTCAGCCGGCGACCGATTCCGCTTCGCGCGGTGCGAAGAGATTGCCCAGTCGCTGAATTTGCGCTCCCACTCCGCTCAGCTTCTGCTCAATATGTTCGTAACCGCGGTCCATGTGGTACACGCGATCGAGAACCGTCTCCCCTTCCGCAACCAGAGCCGCCAGGACCAGCGAAGCCGAAGCACGCAAGTCGGAGCACATAACCGCGGCCGCCGATAACCGATCCGGGCCGCGCACCGTAGCGGTGCTGCCGTCGACCTTGATATTGGCGCCCATGCGCACCAGCTCCTGCACGTGCATAAAGCGATTTTCGAAGATGTTCTCCGTCACCATGCTCACGCCATCGGACTGTGTGGCCAGTGCCATGTACTGGGCCTGCATGTCAGTGGGAAAACCGGGATACTCCTCGGTAGAGATATCGGCGGCGCGCAGCCTGCCGTGGGCGCGGACGCGCACCGCATCGGGTCCCAGCACGTCCAGGCGCGCCCCGGCTTCTTCCAGCTTGGCGATGACTGCGCCCAGATGATTGATATTGCAGTTGGCCACAATAAGATCGCCGCCTGTAATCGCGCCCGCCAGAAGGAAGGTCCCCGCCTCGATGCGATCGGGGCTGATGCGAAATTTTGCGCCGCGCAGCCGGCTCACGCCGCGCACCCGAATGGTCGCCGTGCCCGCGCCGCTGATCTCCGCTCCCATGGCCGTCAATAGGGCTGCCACATCGCAGACTTCGGGCTCGCGCGCGCAGTTTTCCATCAGGGTCTCGCCATCCGCGAGCACCGCCGCCATGAGCAGATCTTCGGTGCCGGTGACGGTGATCTTGTCGAAGACGATGTGCGCTCCTCGCAGGCGGCCCACTCGCGCATCGACTCTTGCCTCAATGTACCCATGCTCCTGGGTGATGGTCGCGCCCATCTTTTCCAACCCCTTGAGGTGCAGATCGATGGGACGGCCGCCGATGGCGCAGCCGCCGGGCATGGCCACGCGCGCCATTCCAGTGCGCGCAATCAGCGGCCCCAGCACCAGCGAACTGGCGCGCATGGTTTTCACGATTTCGTATCGCGCTACAGGATCGGACAGAGTTCGGCAACTGATGGTGGCGGCATGTTGCGCATTGAACTCCGGCCGCTCCACTTCGGCGCCCATGGACTGCAACAAGCGGCGCTCGGTATCGATGTCGCGCACCAGCGGAATGTTCTCGAGAACGACCTCATCCTCGGTGAGGATGGCCGCGGCCATGCAGGGCAGCGCTGAGTTCTTGGCGCCGGAGACACGCACCGTGCCCACCAGCGGATTGCCGCCCCGAATGACAAACTTATCCATAAGCGCCGTCCCCTTGCTTTCCAGTGTAAATCCACGCTGGGGAGCGGAAGATACGCGCTGCCAAGGAGTAATCTGACCAAGCGATGGTCATTCCCAAAGCCTGCTTCGCAACTCAACTTCGCCAGGAACTCATGGCGCGCAACCGTCTCTACGCGCGCGGCCGCGCCCACGTTGAGAGCTACGGCACAGCCCCGGTGATCGTCTACACGCCCGAAGGAGAACGCCACGGCAACTTCTTCGATCCCGCGTATGCGGCCATCCTCCAGAAGCCGGAATGGCTGCGCCGCTTCGACAAAGTCCATGCCCAGGCCGCGCGTTCGCTTCCAAAATCTCCCGATCCTGCGCGCCGCTGGCGCGAGCTCGACTCCTCGATGAGTTCCGACGCTCTGCTGATGAACGTCTTCTGCACCCCGGAAGATTTGCGGTCTCAAGCCCTACGCCGTGCCATGGGAACTGAGAACGATCTCGACCCGATTTTTGGATGGAAGGCGCGCGTGCCCTTGCGCAATGGGAAATACGACCGCACCGAAGTCGACATGAGACTGGGTCCGCTGCTCGTCGAGGCCAAGCTCACCGAGTCCGACTTCCAGTGCCGCGCGGCGAGCATCGTCGAAAGCTATCACGATTTCGCGGACGTTTTCGACCGCGATCTGTTGCCGCGCATCGAAATCCCGACGGCACGCCGGCGCCGAGCCAGCGAGTTTCCTGAGAATTTGTCGCAGGAATTTGAAAGCCTGCTCGGGGATCCCGACGCGCAATCCATCGTCGATCCGATCGTCCGTCCGGCGGGCGACCCTGGCTACGCAAGCTACCAATTAATCCGCAACGTGCTGGCGGCGCATGCAACCGGGTGCAGCTTCTGCGTGATCCACGACGCGCGCCGTCCCGATCTGCGCGAAGAGTGGTTTCAAGTAATGGCCGCGGTCAAGAGCGCCGACCTGCGCGTACGCCTGAAGGTCCTCACCTGGCAGGAACTCGCCGCATTTTTGCCTGACTCGCTCCAGCATTTTCTCGATGTGAAATACGGAATCGCGGCGCCAGGGCGAACAGCATCGCCAACCGGCGAAGAGTAGCATGCGGGTCCAACGACCCGCACACCAGCCAGCCTCCGCACCAGCGCTACGTCAGAGCCCCAAAATCTTCCGGTTGGTTTCCGCATCTGCCTTGCCGCCGGCAAAATCATCAAACGCGCGATCCGTCACACGAATGATATGGTCGCGAATGAACGGCGCACCTTCCTGGGCGCCCTGCTCGCTGCTCTTGATGCAGCACTCCCACTCCATGACAGCCCAACCCGGAAAATCGTACTGCGCCATCTTGCTGAAGATCTGGGTAAAGTCGATCTGTCCATCGCCCAGTGAGCGGAATCTTCCCGGACGATCAACCCATCCCTGGTACCCGCCGTAAACGCCGGAGCGGCCACTCGGCCGAAACTCCGCGTCTTTCACATGAAATGCGCGCACCCGCTCATGGTAGAGATCCAGGAACGCCAGGTAATCCATCTGCTGCAGGATCATGTGGCTTGGATCATAAAGGATGTTGGCGCGAGGATGATTGCCCACCTCCGACAAGAATCGCTCGAAGGTCACGCCATCATGCAGGTCTTCGCCGGGATGCAGCTCAAAGCACACATCCACGCCTGCCTCGTCGAACTCGTTCAGGATGGGGACCCAGCGCCGCGCCAGTTCCTTGAACGCTTCATCGATCAAGCCTTCCGGCCGCTGCGGCCACGGATAAAAGAACGGCCACGCCAGGGCGCCTGAAAAACTGGCATGCGCCGTAAGACCCAAATTGCGGCTGGCCCGGGCAGCGTATTTCACTTGCTCCGTGGCCCATGCAGAGCGCACCTTGGGGTTGCCGGAGAGTTCCGGAGGCGCAAACCCGTCCAGCAGCGTATCGAACGCCGGATGGCTGGCAACAAGCTGACCCTGCAGGTGCGTCGACAACTCCGTAATTTCCACGCCTGCCTTGGCCGCGATCCCGCGAACCTCGTCGCAATATGCCTGGCTCTGCGCAGCACGCTCGAGGTCGAATAGCCGCCGGTCCCAGCTGGGAATCTGAATGCCGACAAACCCCAGTCCCGCCGCCCAGCCGGCCATTCCCTCCAGCGTGTTGAAGGGCGCCGCATCGCTCGCAAACTGTGCCAGAAAAATCCCCGGCCCTCTCGTCGTTTTCATACAGTACTCCTCGCAAACGAAACTGTTGAAGATTCAAAATACAAGTGTCAACGGTTATCTGCAGGTCTCGCTCAGAACTCCACCCAACCCTCGCGCCGATTGCTCTCAATCGCCCGCTCGATAAACCGCATCCCACGCACACCGGCTTCGATTCCAGGCAGCGTCGGCGGCAGAGGCTTGGCATTGCCCTCTTTCCAGGCCACCAGAGCTTCGGCAAACTCGCGATACAGCACAGCGAACGCCTCCAAATAACCCTCGGGATGGCCCGCAGGAGTCCGCCCCACGGCACGCGCATCCGCACTCAGATATCCGTCGGCCGCGTGGTAAATTTCTTCCGGGCCATTCTGCCCTTTCACGATCAGCCGATTCGGGTCTTGCTGCTGCCACCCCAGCGATCCATTCTCGCCGTAGATGCGCAGCAACAGCTCGTTTCGCTCTCCTGCGGCCACCTGCGAACAGGCCAGGGTTCCGGCCGCGCCATTATTCATGCGCACAAAGGCGTTGCAATCGTCATCGAGGCGGCGCCCAGGGACCACGCTGCGCAGCGTTGCGTTCAGCGCCGTTACCTTCAACCCGCTGATGTATTCCAACAGGTGAAAGGCGTGCGTGCCAATATCGCCGATTGCCCCGCCCTGACCGCTCCGCGCAGGGTCCAACCGCCACGCGGCCTGCTTGTGCCCTGTGCTTTCCAGCGGCCCGCTCAACCATCCCTGAAAATACTCCACGGCAACCTTGCGAATTGTGCCCAGTTTTCCTGCCGCACACAGCGCCCGCGCTTCGCGCACCATCGCGTAGCCGGCATAAGTGTGCGTCAATCCATAGGGAAGTCCCGATTTTCGCACTTCCGCTTCCAGTTGCAGCGCCTCTTCATAGCTCGCCGTGGCCGGCTTGTCGCTCATCACCGGAAGGCCCGCATCCAGAGCCGCCTTGGCGATCGGCAGGTGCAGGTGATTAGGGGTGGTAATGACGATGAAGTCGATGCCATCCGGCCGCTTGCGCTCAGCCTCGATCATCTGCCGGTAATCTGCATAAGCGCGCGCCGGGTCAATGCCGAATCGCACTCCGGCCTCACGCGAACGCTCTGCCGACTGCGAAAACGCTCCCGCCACCAGTTCGATTTTGCCGTCCATCTCCGCCGCTAGACGATGAACCGGCCCGATAAATGCGCCCGGCCCGCCGCCCACCATTCCCATGCGCAGTTTGCGCCCTTCCGCCATGCATCTTCTCCTTCGGGTGCCAGTCTATATCAGTCCCGCCGGTTCACAAACCGCCGTCTTTGCGATGCGATAGAGTATGAGAGTCCATGAATTCAATCGCCATCCCTCAAGATAATCGCCGCTGGGACTGCCTGAGCCTCGGCGAGGTAATGCTGCGGCTCGATCCCGGCGAGGGCCGCATCCACACCGCGCGCCACTTCCAGGTCTGGGAAGGCGGCGGCGAGTACAACGTTGCGCGCGGCTTGCGCCGCTGCTTCGGGTTGCGCACCGGCGTTGTTACGGCACTGGCCGATAACCCTGTCGGCCGGCTGGTGGAAGACTTCATCCTCCACGGCGGTGTCGACACTACCCTGCTCAAATGGGTTCCCTACGACGGCGTCGGCCGCGCTGTGCGCAACGGCCTCAATTTTACCGAGCGCGGCTACGGCATGCGTCCTGCCGCGGGCTGCTCCGATCGCGGCCACACCGCTATCAGCCAGGTAAAGATCGGCGATTTCGACTGGGAGCGAATTGTCGGTTCCGAAAACGGCGCGAAGTGGTTGCATACCGGCGGCATCTTCGCCGCGCTGTCCGCATCCACGGCAGAAGTCGCCGTCGAGGCTATGGAGGCTGCGCGCAAATACGGAACCCCGATCTCCTATGACCTCAATTTCCGCGACTCCCTGTGGAAATCCATTGGCGGCAAAGCCAGGGCGCAGGAGGTCAATCGCGAGATCGTGCGCAAAGTCGACCTGCTGCTGGGAAATGAAGAGGACTTCTCGGCCATGCTTGGCGTCACCATCAAAGGCGTAAGCGAGGATTTTGCCGAACTGCCCATCGCCGGCTATGAAGAGATGTTGCGCGAGGTCGCAGCCGCTTACCCAAACGTTAAGCTCATTGCCAGCACCCTGCGCACGGCGCATACCGCCAGCCGCAACGCATGGGGCGCCATCGCACTGTATCAAGATCGCATCACCCACGTCCCGCAGCGCGACCTCGAAATTCTCGATCGCGTGGGCGGTGGCGACAGCTTCGCCTCCGGCCTGATTTACGGTTTGCTGGCCGGCAAGGATATCGATTACGCGGTGCGCTGTGGTGTAGCTCACGGCGCGCTCGCCATGACCACTCCGGGCGACACCAGCATGGCCACGCTGGCCGAAGTAGAACGCGCCATGCAAGGCGGCTCGGCGCGCATCGCCCGCTAACGCCGGGTTTATGCTCTTTGCTGGGCCCGGGATTTGCCTAACCCCGCTAACCAAGCGCGAAGCGCGCTCACTCCGCCAACTCCGCCGCTGAGGTGCCAATGTCTGAAACCACAAAGGAAACCATTGAGCGCGTCGGACTGATTCCGGTCCTGCGCGCCAGAAGCATCGCCCAGGGCCGGGCAGCCGTCGACGCCATGATGGCCGGAGGGATCACCATTGTTGAAGTCACCATGACCGTGCCTGGCGCGATCCATCTGCTCAAGGAACTCCGCAACGAGTACAGTCCGAAAGACCTTCTGCTCGGCTCCGGCACCGTGACCACCCCAGACCAGGCGCAGGCTACCATCGACGCGGGCGCGGAGTTTGTCGTCAGCCCCAGTCTTCATCCCGAGGTCATCGCCGTCACCAGGAAGAACAACAAGGTGTCCTGCCCGGGCGCGCTCACACCCACTGAAGCCATCACGGCATGGAACGAGGGTGCCGATTACGTTAAAATCTTTCCCTGTTCCGCGATGGGCGGCGCCAGCTATTTAAAGTCCTTGCTCGCCCCCTTCCCGCAGTTGAAGATCATTCCCACCGGCGGGGTTACGCTGCAAACAGCCGAAAGCTTTATCAAGGCAGGCGCGCGCGCGCTGGGGGTGGGCTCCGACCTGGTGAACCTGGCCGCTATCGACGCCGGCACACCGGAAACCATCACCGAAACGGCACAGGCATACTTGAAGGTGCTGGCCGCCGCGCGTCAATGAAACAGCACGATCGTCCTGAGCCTCGGAGGAGGCTAGTCAGATGTCGATGACCAATAAGATTCCATCCGCTTCCGCCGATAACGCATTCCGCCTCGACGGCCGCCACGCCCTCATCACCGGCGCGGCCAGTGGCATTGGCGAAGCAACCGCGAAAGAGCTGGCCCGCGCCGGTGCCTTCGTCTGGATTGCAGACATAAACCTTGCCGCCGCCGAAGCGCTGGCCCAATCGCTCGGCTCGGCAAAAGCAGTCGCGCTCGACGTCACCAATGCCGCATCCATCGCCGCTGCCGCCGCGCAACTCGACCGTCTCGACATCCTCGTCAATAACGCCGGCATCGGCCACGTCGGTTCCATTGAATCCACCGAACCGGAAGACTTCGACCGCCTCATCGACGTGAACGTGCGCGGCGTCTATCTGGTTACGCGAGCTTTTCTGCCACTTCTTTTGGCCGGGAAATCCGATGGAAGTAAAGGCCCGCAAAGCGTTGGCGCTATCGTCAACATCGCCTCCGTGGCCGGCCAGGTCGGCATCAAACAGCGTTTCGCGTACTGCACCACCAAAGGCGCGGTGATCGCCATGACCCGCCAATTGGCCGTCGAGTATCCCAAGACTCTGCGCGTCAATGCCGTCTGTCCGGGCACGGTCCAGACGCCCTTTGTAGAGGGCTACCTGGAGAAGTTTCACAAGCATAATAAAGAGGAGGTGCGGGCCGAGTTGCGTGCCCGCCAGCCTATGGGCCGGCTTGGGCAACCGGAGGAGATCGCTTCCATGGTTCGCTATCTGGCTTGCGACGAGGCGGCCTTTATTACCGGCTCGCTTTTCCCCATCGACGGCGGCTTGACAGCCGCGTAACATCGCACATGCCCTTCTGGAGGGTTCGAATGAAGCTCGTGACGTTTTCTGCAGCCGACGGCAAACTACGGCCCGGCGCGCTCATCGACAACGCCAACCTGGTCGTTGACCTCACCGCCATCGAACTTCCCGATACCTTATCCGTGATCGCTGCCGGCCTGACCTCGGTTGGCGATTTCAGCGCCCATCCCGGCTACAACCTGAATGCTGTTCGGCTGCACGCGCCTATCGCCAACCCTCCGCGTATCTTTGCCATCGGGCTGAACTATCGAGATCATGCGGCAGAATCCAAGATGGAGTTGCCAAACTTTCCCGTCGTCTTCTTCAAAATGCATACCGCTATCGTGGGCCCCGGTGAATCGATCGTTCTGCCTAAAAACTCCGCCCAACCGGACTACGAAGCGGAATTGGCCTTCGTTATCGGCCAAGGTGGTTATCGCATTCCCGCGGCCGATTGGCGGGAGCACGTCTATGGCTACACCATCGTCAACGACGTGAGCGCGCGCGATATCCAGATGTCCACCTCGCAGTGGTCGCTGGCAAAGAGTTTCCCCACCTTCTGCCCGACGGGGCCTTCCATCGTCACCGCCGATGAGATCGCCGATCCGCACCAACTTGCGATCAGCCTCAGCATTAATGGCGAGACTTTGCAGAACTCCAACACTCGCGAACTGCTCTTCCGGATTCCGGACCTTATCGAGTACATCTCGTCCATCACTCCGTT
The DNA here is from genome assembly GCA_963725975.1 of uncultured Acidobacteriaceae bacterium. Classification (GTDB taxonomy): domain Bacteria; phylum Acidobacteriota; class Terriglobia; order Terriglobales; family Acidobacteriaceae; genus Telmatobacter. The sequence goes on from CAVSBA010000011.1 coordinate 431,904, forward strand.
GTTGCCCGGCGATATCGTATCCACCGGTACGCCGTCGGGCGTTGGCATGGGCCGCAAGCCGCAGCGCTGGCTCAAGCCCGGCGACAGTGTCACCGTGACAATCGACGGCCTGGGCTCGCTCACCAATCCCGTTGTAGCGGAGTAAGCCGTCACAACACCCGCGCCAGCCACTTTCCTGTATGGGAATGAAGGCTCGCCGCCACCTCTTCCGGCGGGCCTTCGGCTACGATGTGTCCGCCGCCTTCACCGCCTTCGGGGCCGAGATCGATGACCCAGTCGGCGCATTTGATCACATCCAGATTGTGCTCGATGACAATCAGTGATCCGCCTCCATCAATCAGTTTGCGGAAAGCCGTAAGCAGCTTCGATACATCGTCAAAGTGCAATCCCGTGGTTGGCTCGTCGAGGATATAAAGCACGCGGCTGGCCTGCGAGGGCTTGGCCGCCGCGTTCAGGGCGCGCACTGCAGCCAGATGCGCGGCCAGCTTCACGCGTTGCGCTTCGCCACCGGAGAGCGTGGTTGCCGACTGCCCCAGCCTTAAATAACCGAGCCCGATTTCATCGAGCACCGCCAGCTTCTCCAACAGCTTGGTCTGCCCAGCAAAAAAGCGCAGCGCCTCTTTGACCGTCATCTGCAGCACGTCGTGGATGTTCTTTCCCTTGTACTGCACTTCAAGAATGCGCGGCTGATAGCGGGTGCCGTTGCAGTCCTCGCAGGGCAGCTCCACGTCGGCCAGAAACTGCATTTCCACCGTCACCGTGCCATCGCCCTCGCAGGTATTGCAGCGGCCGCCGGGAACGTTGAAGGAGAAATGTCCCGGCGTGAGCGAGAGCCGCTTGGCCTCGGGCTGCGAAGCAAACAGCTCGCGGACCAGGTCGAAGCCCTTGATGTAAGTGATCGGATTGGAGCGCGGCGTGCGCCCGATGGGCGTCTGATCCACCAGCACCACATCGTTCAGCCGCTCCACTCCGGTGAGCGAAGTGAATGCCGGCGCAGGTTCGCCGGCGTCGCCCCGGCCCAGCGCCCGCATGACTGCGCGGTAAAGCACCTGGTGCACCAGCGTCGATTTGCCGGACCCCGACACGCCGGTAATGGCCACCAGCATTCCCAGTGGAATCTCCACATCGATGTTATGCAGGTTGTTGGCGCGGGCGCCGCGTAGTATCAATCGCTCGCGGCCCGGCGTGCGGCGTCGCGTGGGCACGGGAATCGAAATTTTACCGGAAAGATAACGACCGGTGAGTGAATTCGGATTGGCCTCGATCTCGGCCAAAACGCCTTCGGCCAGGATCTTTCCGCCAAACTCGCCTGCGCCCGGTCCCAGGTCCAGAAGATGATCGGCGGCGCGCAGAATGTCGGCATCGTGCTCCACCACCACGATCGTGTTGCCCAGATCGCGCAGGTTCTCGAGAATCCGGATCAGCCGTTCCGTATCGCGCGTGTGTAAACCAATGGAAGGTTCGTCGAGCACATACAAGGCCCCCACCAGCCGCGAGCCCAGCGAAGTAGCGAGCTGAATGCGCTGCGCCTCACCGCCGGAAAGAGTCGACGCCAGCCGGTCCAGCGTAAGGTACTCCAGCCCTACCGCATCCAGAAATGTCAGGCGCTGCCGCACCTCGTCCAGAATCGGCCCGGCAATCTCCGCCTGCATCGGCGTGAGCCTGAGCGTGCTGAAAAACTCCTTTGCCTGGGCGATGGTCATGGCCGTCACCTGGCAGATGTTCTTTTCCCCCATGGTTCCGTTTTCGATGCGCACTGCGCGCGCTTCTGTCCTCAACCGCTGCCCCCGACAATCCGGACACTCCGCATACCCGCGATATTTGCTTAGCATCACGCGCACGTGCAGCTTGTACTTCTTGCGCTCCATCTGCGCAAAGAAGCCCATCACGCCTTCAAAGCCGGCTTTGCCCGCTGCGGCGGGAATGCCGCGCAGCACAATCTCCCGCGCCGACTCAGGCAGATCGCGCCACGGCACCTGCAGCGGCACGCCCAATTCCGCCGCCCGCTTGCGCAGCTCGGCAAGCCACGGCCGGTACTTGGGCCGGTTCCAGGGATCGATCGCCCCATCGTTCAGGCTCAGAGTCGAGTCCGGAATGACCAGGTTCAGGTCGTAGTCCACGGTGTTGCCAAAGCCCTGGCAACGCGGACACGCGCCGAAAGGATTGTTGAAACTGAACAGCCGCGGCTCTGGCTCGCGCCCCGGCCGGTGGCAGGTTTTGCACTCATAGGCGCCGCTGAAACGGAAGCGGCGCCGCTCAGCCGCCTCCTCGCGGGGAGCCTCTTCAAAAACTACCTCGTCGGCCTCGCGATACGCGGTCTCTACCGCATCCACAATGCGGGGACGATTGTCCGAACTAACGACAATCCGGTCCAAAAGGACAAACAACGGAGTTGAGAAGTCGAGGTCGATCAGCGACTCCGGCGTGGAGAATTCAAAGATTCTTCCCTGCTGCCAGAGCCGGTTGAATCCGCTCCCGCGCAATTCGGCCAGCCGCGCCTTCATCGTCTCCGCGTGCAGCGCTTCCGCACTGGTGGCAACACTCGCCTTGCTTTTTCCCGTAGACTTTGTCCCGCGGCCGCCCTTTGCCGCCTTGGCGGCCGCCGCTTCTGGCACGGGAGCCGACGTAATCACCGGAAACAAAACATTCAGCCGCGTTCCCTCGTCCAGCGCAAGAATTGCCTCCGCAACTTCATCCACCGAATCGCGTTTCACCAGCCCATCGCAGTAGATGCAATGCACCACGCCGCAACGTGCGAACAGAATGCGCAGGTAATCGTAAATCTCAGTGGCCGTGGCCACCGTCGAACGCGGATTGCGGGTCGTATTCTTCTGCTTGATGGCGATGGCCGGCGCCAGGCCGTCGATCTCGTCCACGTCCGGCTTTTCAATTCGCTCCAGGAACTGCCGCGCGTAAGCCGACAGCGACTCGACATAACGCCGCTGTCCCTCGGCATAGATGGTGTCGAAGGCCAGCGAACTCTTGCCCGATCCCGATACGCCGCTAACCACCGTTAGCTTGCCATGCGGAATCTCGCAGGAGATGTTCTTCAGGTTATGAGTCCGCGCGCCGCGGATAATGACGGAGTCGCTCAAGAGTAGGACCGGGAAAGAAAAGTCGTCCAGCGTCGCACGGGCGCCTCAGTGAGGCCCAGAGCGCAACCAGCCATTTTCTAGTATAAATTGCGCGCCTAGCCCGGATCGGGCACTCGAATGAAATCAGTGAGTTGAGGATGTGCAGAGTTGAGCCCGTGCCGGAATCGCCCCCACGCACAGAAGCAGCGCCAGGCATCGGGATTTCGCGCGTCACGGTTCTGGATTGATTAGCCCGGAATTCCGTCAGGCGGCCAGCGATGCCGCTTGACGCTCAATGTGCACGGCGAGCGCATAGCCGATCTGAGCCTTTTCCCTGGGCTGCTCGCGATTTAATACTCCCGCCAGGCCCATTAATGCTGCCGAGGCGCACGCTGGGCACTGTTCCGCACAGTTTCCGACGCAGTGACAATCCTCGCAGAGATACGCGGTGGACAAAGGCATATGTTGCATCGATACAAATGTCATGCGCTCACCCCCATGGTCGTAGCGCTTTTGATGGCTGCGCATAGCGATCCTCACTCTCTGGCAAGGCGACCGGGACTGCTCTACTGACTCTAATAGATGCGCGAATGCCGCTTAAAGTTGGTCTTTTTTACAGTCACTCGTCGGGTTCCTCCCGACCCGGTTTGGTCTGTAACGTCGAGCGACAGGACGCTCATTGCCGGAGAATTCGTTCGCTCACCGATGTAAACGGGATGGTACAACCGATTCCGCACCGCGCATGGTGCAGCCGGGCAGAGTTTCGTCCTGAAACGAGCGCTGGGACCTGCTATCGCACGCCCCGGGCCCTTGTGAAATCAAATTAAACTAGAGAAGTTGAGGTATTTTGTGTCCCACCGTGCTTCCCTGCTCCTGTTCCTCGCCCCACTGCTGGCGTCCTTTGTAGCTGCCGCCCAGGTACCAGCTCCCGCCGGCAGCGATCCCATCTCGAATGCCGAACCGGTCCCACAAAAGCAGGAACCGATCTCCAGCGAGGTAGCGGCAGCAGAAGCGGCCATTGCCAACACCGACTGGAAGACCGCTGAGGCCACTCTCGATTCATGGCTCGCCGCTCATCCCACCGACGCGCGTGCCCTTTTTGACGCAGGTTACGTGGCCGATGTGCAGAATCGTTCTGACGACGCCGCCAGCCTCTATCGGCGCGCCATTCAGTCCGATGCGAAAGACTTTGACGCTCATCTCCTGCTCGGGGTCCTTCTGGCCCGCGAAGGAAAGCTGGCCGAGGCGCACGCGCAACTGGCGAGCGCCACCCAGCTTGATCCGGGCGAAGGCGGACCGGAGTTAAAGGCCCGCGCTTGGCGTGCCCTGGCGCGCATCGACAGCAGCACGGACCCCACTGCCGCCTCAAATGATTTATTGGAAGCGCTGAAGCTATCGCCGGAAACCCCAGATGACACGCTCCTTGCTGCCGATCTGGCCGCGAAATCCGGCGACATCACCGCTGCCGAAGCCGAGTATCGCCGGGTGCTCAGCAAGAACCCCGACTCTGCACCGGCTAACGCTGGCCTCGCCCACCTGCTCATCAAATCCAAGCGATATCCCGAAGCCGAAACCCTGCTACGCGCCGCCTTGCAGCACCATCCCGATGACCCCGCGCTCACTGCCCAACTGGCTGCCGTCTTAGCCGCGCAAGACAAATCTGAAGCCCTGCCGCTTCTGCAGCAACTCCACAGCGCCCATCCCAACCAGGCCGCCGTCACCCTCATGTTGGCCGAAGTGATGGCCGACGCCGGAGATTTTGCCGGCTCCGACGAACTGTATGTCGAGTTGCTTAGCGCCACGCCCCAGGACCCCGATCTGCTCGTTGGCCACGGCCAAAATCTCGTGCGCCAGATGAAATACACACAGGCCTTCGATGTCTTCGACAAAGCGACACAACTGAGCCCGAAAGATGCAGATGCCTGGAGCGGCCTGGCTTTCGCGGCCTCGCGCTCCGACCACCCGGCAGTCACGGTGCACGCCCTCACCATGCGGGCCCGGCTGCTGCCTGACAATGCCTCTACATTTTTTCTTTGGGCCCTTGCTTACGACTCCCTTCATCAAAAGGCCGAGGCCGCAGCCTATTACCACCACTTCCTAGATTCCGCCGATGGCAAGTTCCCAAACGAGGAATGGCAAGCCCGGGAACGGCTGAAAATCTTGGGGAAATAGCTCATCGCCCGGCTCTATCCCTAGCGTCTTCAAGGATCGGTTCGGGCCGCCCCGTGATCTCAAAGAGTCATTTTTCTGCCCCCGTTTAAAAATTCCGCATCTTACCCCTTGCGGTTCGTTGTGAATGTGACTAATATCGCAGTCACAGTTATGGGGTCGAGCCGCATCAGCGGAGAGAATCCTATGCGGACCAACATTTCATGTGCCGCGCTTCTGGCAATGAGTTTGACCGTTGCGCCGGTGTGGGCCCACGCCTCCAATAACAATTCCCAGGACGACCAGAGACTCGCAGCACTGGAAGCCAAAGCCAGCCAGGCCCAGCCTCGCGAACAGTGCTTCCTTTATGCGGAGCTGGTTCAGCAGATGACCGAGTTAAGCGTCCGCCAATACGCTTCCGGCAACGTGGCCAAGGCCCAAGGCTTGCTAAAACGCGTTCAAGCCCTCGCCACCAAGATTCATCTCTCCCTGGCCCGCAATGACAAGCGTCTTAAAAATGCAGAGATCATGCTGAGCAACACCTCTTTCCGCTTGAAAGAAATGCTCAATGCCAGCGATTATGAAGACCGCCCGCTGGTGCAGCAGACTCTGGCCAAAATCAATGACGCTCAGGACGAAGCCATGATGCAGGTCTTTCAGCAATAGCTCGTGCAAAATGAGGGCGCTGGCTGCTGCTGAACGATTCGGGGCACGGTAACATTTCTCGGACCGCAATGGAATGAGCCACAGCTCCTGGGTGGTCTTGCCTCAAGGAGAATCCCGCCTTGTGCGCCCGCCGGCGACTCACATGAACCGGGAAGGTCCCTAAGAAGCCGGCTCCTAAATAGAATAGGAAACAGGGGTCTAAATCAGCTGTGTGCCGGGGGGAACCATGCTGAGTCTGCGTTGGATTGCCGTCCTGCTCGTTCTCTTTAGCGCTCCCCTACTATCTGCGCAAGCTAACCATGCCGACCCTCTCACCGACGTACAGCAGCAGGCAATCGCCGAAGCCGGCATTGATCCCGCGGCCCGCATCGACCTCTACACCAAGTACATCAACGATCGCGCAGACACCATCAAGCGGCTCATCCCGCGCACCGAGTCGGCCCGCGATCAGCGCATCGACAACGAACTCCAGGCTTTCTCTTCATTAGTCGACGAACTGGCCTCAAATCTCGATGAATACGGCGAGCGCAAGGCCGACTTGCGTAAGGCACTCAAGCCATTGAATGAATCCATTGCTCGCTGGCAATTGATTCTTCACGATCTGCCCAACGATCCCGTCTTTGAAATCTCCCGCAACGACGCCGCCGATGCGGTAGGCGACCTGGCCTCGCAGACCAAGCAGCTCAGCACCGATCAGGACACATACTTCAAGGAGCACAAGGACGCCCAAGGCCAGCAGCGCGCAGTGCCAGAGTAACGACAGCGCTTTGTTACCAATTCTTACTTCCCGGCATACTCTTGTTTCGGATTCAGAGGCTGCGGAAAAACCCTGCGCGATGAGTTTTGTAACAAAGGCACGGCTTTACAGGCTGCGGAAAAACCCTGTGCGATGAGTTTTGTAACAAGGGCACGGCGTAACAGGCTGCGGAAAAACGCCTGTCTGCCGGAGTGCCTGATGTCGTGTTTTTTTGCGGCCGCATGGACGGGTTGCCGGGTTGTTGTTTGTCTCTGTGGGCCATGCTTTCAGCCCGCAGAGACACCTCTCCCCGCTCAAGCCTGAGCTTGAATCGGGATCAGCTTGCTCATGCGCAGCAGATTGTGCGCCGCCGCGGCCAACTGAAACAGCCAGTCCACGCGCCTTAGACCACGAAGCTTGATCTGGCGCAGCTTATCCTGCTTCATCCAGCCGAAAACCTTCTCCACCAGTTTGCGCTTCTTCTGGCTCACGGCCAGGCCTGGGTCGTTGCGTTCGCTGACGGTGAGCCAGTTACGCCATTTCGGGTTGGGCTCGTACTCGGCCACGTGCGGTGTTACCTCCAAACTGCGCAGCCCATTGACGAACCTCTCCTCTTGATAGCCCTTGTCTGCCCCCAGCGTCATGCGCTTGCCGCGCTTGAGCCGCTTCAGCATCTCCAGCGCAGCCTGCCGCTCGGCCACTGTGCTGGCCTGGGTGGCCATGGCCGCCACCACCAGCCCGTTGCGGTTCTCCGTCATCACGTGCCCCAGGTAGCTGGGCACAGCCGCGCCGGCGCTGCACTTGCGATACAGCCGCGCATCCGGGTCCGTGCTCGACTCATGCGTGTCGCGCAACAGCTTGCGGCCCCGCGTTCCGGTGCCACGGTGCGGCGGTTCAGGCTTCTCCTTGAAGCTGCGCCGGCTGGCCCAGGCCTGCAACAGCGTCCCGTCCACGGTGAAGTGTTCCTCGCTCAGCAACTGGTGCGCCCGCGCCTCTTCGACCACCGCCAGCAACAACTGTTGAGTTGTCTCCCCGGCCATCAGCCGCGCCCGGTTCTTGCTGAACACCTTCGCGTCCCACACCGCATCGTCCATCTCCAGGCCCACGAACCAACGGTAAAGAAGGTTGAAGTGGATCTGCTCCATCAACTGCCGCTCCGAACGAATCGAGTAAAGCACCATCAGCAACTGCGCCCGCAGCAAACGCTCCGGCGCTATCGACGGACGGCCCGTCTCCGAATAAAGCTCAGCGAAAACTCCGTCCATCTTCCCCAGAGCTCGATCCGCCATCGCCCGGATTCGCCGCATCGGGTGATCGGCCGGAATCCGCTGCTCCATCGTCACGTAACTGAACATCCATGCCTGCTGCTTATCGTCGCCGCGCATATCATCTTCTTAAATCAACTCCCTGTGGAGAAAAAGTGCCTCTCTTGGGAGTTTTTTAACAAGGGCGGCTTCAGCCGGGCCACCAAAGTCCGCAAAACGAACGAGGGCTTCAGCCCCTGCTGCACCCTCTTTCGCACCAATGCCTGATGCGGGGAGTTTTTCCGCAGCCTCTTCAGCCCACCAGCAACGAAACGAACGCTTCCAAACTGAGAACTGAAAGCCGCCAACTGTTTTCCTAATTCCGAATCTCAGCCATCAGCCGCTCGATCTCCGCTTTCTCGTCGGAGCTGGGCGGCAGCAGCGGTCCGCGCGCTCGCCCGCCGAAATAACCGTTGAAATCGCAGGCATATTTGAGGGCCGGGATCCCCAGCGCGCCCACGATTCGTTGATTAGGTCCCGCAATCCGCTTCTGCTTCTCTTCAGCCAGCTCCTGGTCGTGATCCTTCCAGGCCTGATACACCTCGTGGGAGGCCTGCGGAGCACACGCCGCAAAGGCCAGAATGGCGCCCGATGCTCCCTCACGCAGCGACTCCAGCACTGCCGCACCGGAGCCGCTTAGCACCTGAAAACCTACTTCCCTGGTCCGAGTTTTCATCGGCGCCGGCGGAGGCGCTGTGGCCACCGCCGCACCGCCCGCCAGTTCCCGCGCCGCCACGAAGCTGCCTGTCCCCTCCGGCTTCGCGCTCATCATGCGGGCAGTCACCGCCTCAAACACGGGCGTTACCGTCACCGTGCGGCGCAAAGCATTCCGCGTCAGATTCACCTGGTCGCGAATCCGCTCTACGCTGCCGCTCGAATCCTTAATGCCGATGATGTTGGGGTGCTGCGCAAGCTCCGCCACCAGTTCCACGGGAATCTGGTAGGGCACGCATTTGGGAATGTTGTAGAGCAAGACCGGCAGCGGCGAACGATCGGCCACGCTACGAAAATAATTCAAGACTGCCGCTGAAGACATCTGGCCAAGATAATAGCTGGGCGGCCGAACCAGCACCGCGTCGTACCGGCAGCGCGCGGCCACCTCGGCCATGGCCACCGTGCCCTTCACGCTTTCGCGGCCCACACCGGCAATGAGCACCTTCTCTGGTCCAGTCGCCTCCGCGCTCACCTTCAGCACCTCGGCCGATTCCGCATCGTCCAGCATCACCGCTTCGCCCGTCGAGCCAAGTACCACCATCCCAGCCAGCAGAGTGCGCGAATAGTGAGCCATGTTGGCTTCGATCTTGCGAAAATAGATACGCTCGTCCGGGTAGAACGGCGTGGTAACCGCGGCAAAAATCCCTTCCATCAGCATGATCCACATTGTAAAACCAGCAATGCCGCTCGAACCAATTCCGCAATTGTTCTTCCTCAATTGTTCGCCCCGGTCGCGCAGTGTATCGTATGGAAAGACCGATCAGCTACAGCAGAGCCAGGGTAGATGTATCCGGAAAGCACGCCAGCCGAGTGGCTTTTTCAAAAAAAATACCACCCTCACGGCCCGATTCGATGGCGTGTGTTCTCTGGTTCCGCTCCAACGCAGAGAGCGACACAATGGATTCGTTATTGCAGAGTGAAGAACCTCTGGACGAGATAGACTCGGGCGCAAAGCTGCCACGACAGGCACTCCGGTTCTTTCTGAATTCCGTGATGGCGCTGGCGTCTTGGGCCGCGCTTATGGCGGTGGGCTATGCGCTCAATCCCCTGGGAGTGCCGCAGCTCGCGATTCTCGCTCTCTCCTGTATCGTGCCGTTGATAGCAGGCGCCATTCTGACCAGGATCCGCCAGGACGACATGGCGACGCTGGTCTGGCTGCTGGGTCTGATCTGGATTCTGATTGTCGCGCTGTGGATTCTGGACATGCCGACCGGGCCCAACCAATGCTTCCAGTGTGGCGCCAGCGAAAAACTTACGCGCACCTTCTTCAGCATTCCCCGGCCCAGCGGCCTGATCGACAATGACGGCCCGTTTCTCGGCACATGGCCGGCCATCGCGCTCATGGGTTACTCCATCGGCGCGCGACTGACGCTTCGCCGGCGATCGTAATACTTTCTCTCTCCCGAGCGGCCAGCTTGCTTTCCACGATCCGAGTCGCGCCCCTCAGCGCCCATTCGCCTCATGCAACTCCTGCAGCGCATAAACCGTGGTCCGATGCCGTTGCATGGCCGCGATGCCCTTCGGCCGCCGCCTGCGCCGCGGCCAGCGTGGTGATGGTGGGAACCCGCGCCAGTACTGCCGCGCGGCGAATCGGCTTCTCGTCGAAGAAGGTGTCCTGCCCGTGCGGCGTGTTGATGATGAGCTGAATGCGATCGCCCTTGATGAGATCAACGGCATTGGGCCGGCCTTCCATCACCTTGAAGACCCGCTCCACGATCATCCCCGCAGCCTCCAGCACATTGGCCGTACCCTCGGTGGCCACGATCTTGAAGCCCAGATCCACATAGCGCCGCGCCAGTGGAACGGCTGCCGGCTTGTCATGATCGTTCACACTGAAGAAGACCGTTCCTCCGGTGGGCAGAATCTGCCCGGCCGAAAGCTGCGCCTTGGCAAACGCCTCGCCAAAACTCGCCGCCACTCCCATCACTTCGCCGGTGGACTTCATCTCCGGGCCCAGCACCGTGTCCACGCCTGCAAACTTCGACCACGGAAAGACCGGTGACTTGACGTAGTAATAGGCGCCCACATCCAGATCTTTGCCCGCCGCAAGCTGCTCGGGCAGCAACTCGCGCAGCTTGCGCCCGGTCATCATCCGCGCGGCCATCTTGGCCAGCGGAATCCCCGTTGCCTTCGACACGTACGGCACCGTGCGCGACGCGCGCGGGTTCACCTCGATGACGTAAACATGGTCGTTGCCTTCTTCATCCCGCTGAATCGCGAACTGCAGATTAACCAGGCCAACGACCTTGAGCGCCAGGGCCAGCTTGCGCGTGTAGGTGCGCAGCGTTTCCAGCGTCTCTTCTTTAATGCCCACCGCGGGCAGCACGCAAGACGAGTCGCCGGAGTGAATGCCGGCCTCCTCAATGTGCTGCATGATGCCGGCAATGAGCACGTCTTCCGAATCGCACAGCGCGTCGACATCCACCTCCACCGCGTTCTCGAGGAAGTGATCGATCAGCACCGGCCGCTCCTGCGAATATTCGACCGCCTCGCGCATATAGCGCGTCACCGCATCGGCATCGTAGGCAATCACCATCGCCCGACCGCCGAGCACGTAGCTGGGCCGCACCAGCACCGGATACCCGATGCGTTCACCCACGGCCAGCGCTTCTTCCACGCTGGTCGCCGTGCCGCCGCGCGGCTGCGGAATCTTCAAATCTTCAAGCAGCTTGCCGAACTGCTTGCGGTCTTCAGCAAGATCGATCGACTCCGGCGAAGTTCCGATGATGGGCACGCCGGCTGCGCGCAGCCGCTGCGCCAGGTTCAGAGGGGTCTGGCCGCCAAACTGCACAATCATGCCGATCTTCGCGCCCGACTGCGCTTCGTGGTTATAAACGGCAAGCACATCTTCCAGCGTCAGCGGCTCAAAATAGAGCCGGTCGCTGGTGTCGTAATCCGTCGAAACCGTCTCCGGATTGCAATTGACCATGATGGTCTCGTAGCCATCGTCTTTGAGCGCGAAAGCCGCGTGGCAGCAGCAGTAATCGAACTCGATTCCCTGCCCGATGCGGTTCGGTCCCGAGCCGAGAATAATGATCTTCGGCTTCGACGTCGGCGCCGCCTCGTCCTCTTCGTCGTAGGTCGAATAGAGGTACGGCGTCATCGATTCGAATTCAGCCGCGCAGGTATCCACCAGCTTGAAGACCGGCCGGATTCCCTGCCCCTCGCGCAGATCTCTCACCTGCTTGGTGCCTTCGTGGCCTTCAAGCTTCCACTCCGTCGCAATGCGCTCATCGCTGAGACCCAGGCGCTTCAACCGCCGCATGTCCTCCGCGCTCATATTTTTTGGAGTCGGTTTGTGCAATCGCCGATTGCGCCTCCGTGATCTCGCGCAATCTGATGCAGGAACCACGGGTCCATGCGCGTAAGCCGCGCCACCTCGCGCACGCTCATGCCGCGCTCAAAGGCGAAGCGGATGTAGGCCAGCCGATCGGGGCGCGGCGTGACCAGCATCTGCGTCAGCCGCCGCGGCTCCAGCACCACTTCGGCGCCGGTCTTCTTGCCGGTTTCAAGCGAGCGCCACGCCTTCATCAGCGCTTCCTTGAAGGTGCGGCCGATGGCCATCACCTCGCCCACCGATTTCATCTGCGGGCCCAGCGTATCGTCCGCGCCGGGAAACTTCTCGAACTGCCACTTGGGAATCTTCACGACCACATAATCGATGGTCGGCTCAAAGCAGGCCGGCGTTTTGCGCGTGATGTCGTTGGGAATTTCGTCGAGCGTGTAGCCCACGGCCAGCTTGGCCGCGATCTTGGCGATCGGAAATCCAGTGGCCTTCGACGCCAGCGCCGAGGAGCGCGAGACGCGCGGGTTCATCTCGATCACCACCATGCGGCCGTCCTGCGGATTGATGGCAAACTGCACATTCGATCCGCCGGTTTCGACGCCGATCTCGCGCATCACGGCAATGGCCGCGTCGCGCATCTTCTGGTACTCGCGATCGGTGAGCGTCTGCGCCGGCGCCACGGTGATGGAGTCGCCGGTGTGCACGCCCATGGGGTCGAAGTTCTCAATCGAGCAGATAATGATGACGTTGTCGGCGAGGTCGCGCATCACCTCGAGCTCGAATTCCTTCCAGCCCAGGATGCTCTCCTCGATGAGGCACTCGTGCACCGGCGAAAGATCAAGGCCGCGGGACAGAATCTCCATCAGCTCTTCGCGGTTGTACGCGATGCCGCCGCCCGAGCCGCCCAGCGTGAAGCTGGGGCGGATGAGGATGGGAAAGCCGATTTTGCCGGCAAAATCCAGCCCGTCGCGAAGATTATTCACCAGCGCCGACTTCGACACTTCGAGGCCGATGCGGATCATCGCATCCTTGAAGAGCAGCCGGTCTTCGGCCTTCTTGATGGCTTCCAGCTTGGCGCCGATCAGCTCCACGTTGTAGCGGTCGAGCACGCCTGCATCGGCCAGGTCGACGGCGAGGTTGAGCGCCGTTTGCCCGCCCACTGTTGGCAGGAGGGCGAACTTTCCCGCGCCGGGCTGCGCGGAGAGCATCTCAGCCTCAATGCGGATGATCTCTTCAACATATTCGCGCGTCAGCGGCTCGATATACGTGCGATCGGCAAGTTCGGGATCGGTCATGATGGTGGCTGGATTCGAATTGACCAGCACCACCTCGTAGCCCTCCTGCCTCAGGGCCTTGCAGGCCTGCGTGCCGGAGTAGTCGAACTCGGCCGACTGGCCGATCACGATCGGCCCGGAGCCGATCACCAGGATCTTCTGAATGTCATTTCTGCGTGGCATTGTTCTGTTTTCTTGTCCGAATTGTCTTAGATTCTGGAGCTGTTGCTTTGAACGGGCGCGACTTCACCCCTGCCGTTCGTATCGTGACTGTCTTGAAAGGGCACGGCTTTAGCCGTGCCGTCAACCAGTTCAGCAGCGAGTGGCTTTAGCCACGGAGGGATGGGGTCCAGCTTCCAACCGGGATAGGCCGATGAGTACCGATAGTCTGCCGCGCTGCTACAAAGATGTTTCTTCACCGGGTTCAAATGGATGTAATGCACATGCTGTTCGTAATCTTTAGCATCGCGAATCCGATGATCGGAAAATCCTCGATGCCAGATCTCTGCATTCGAACCGAGTTCTTTTTTTGCTCTGAATGAAAATCCGCCCTTGACGAGTTGGACCGCTCTCTCAAGGGAAGTACAAGGAGAAACGAGCAAATGAAAATGATCCGGCATGAGAACGAATTCGTGCAGATGGAACGCTTCGCCGCGCTGTGCGAGGAGATTCTTGAAAAAGAGCCGCGCCCACGGTTCCGCACGAAATAACGCGCGCCGCTCCCAAGTATCTGAAGTGATGAAGTACGTCTGCGAGTTGTTCGTGACGTGCTCGCGAGCGGGTTTCAAAAACATCCCTCAGCGGCTAAAGCCGCGGCTTTCTCTGCATCCTTGCGGCACGGCTAAAGCCGTGCCCTTTCAAAATACTCTTGGCCCGGAGCCGATCACCAGGATCTTCTGAATGTCATTTCTGCGTGGCATGTTTGTCTTCTAGTTTCCGACTTACTTCGGTTCCAAAAAACAGCGGAGCCTCGGCCCCGCTGGTCTTTCGAAAATAATCCTCTGTGCTGTTCGAAGCTTCATCCCTTCCACTCCTCCATCATCAGGCGGAAGTCGCGGAACAGATAATGCGAGTCGTGCGGGCCGGGCGCGGCTTCAGGGTGGTACTGCACGCTGAACAGAGGCAGCGTCTTGTGGCGCAGTCCTTCCAGCGTCTGGTCGTTCAGGTCCACGTGCGTCAGCTCCACCTCATTCGCATTGATCGAGTCCGGATCGACTGCAAAGTTGTGGTTGTGCGCGGTGATCTCCACTTTGCCGGTTGCATTGTTGCGCACCGGGTGGTTGCCGCCATGATGGCCGAATTTGAGCTTGTAGGTTTTGCCGCCGAGCGCCAGCCCCGTAAGCTGATGACCCAGGCAGATCCCGAACATCGGCACGCGGCCCATCATGTTGCGAATGGCGCGCACCGCGTAATCCACAGGCTCCGGATCGCCCGGGCCGTTGGACAGAAACACGCCGTCCGGCTTCATGGCCAGCACATCTTCCGCCGTCGTCTCGGCCGGAACCACCGTCACTTTGCAGTTTTCACGGCACAACATGCGCAGAATGTTCTGCTTGATGCCGAAATCGTAGGCCACAACCTTGAGCTGCCGCTCGCGCGCTTCGGCGGTCTGGTCAAGACAACTCGCCAGCAGCGGGTCATTGATCTGGTTATGCGGGTCGGAAGGATCCATGTGGTAGATCGAAGGCGTAGAAACCACCTTCGCCAGATCCGTGCCGTCCATCTTGCGGATGGAACGCGCGCGGGCAACAAGCGCATCGGGATCGGAGACGTTGGTGGAAATCACGCCGCGCATCACGCCGTGATTGCGCAGATGCCGCACCAGCGCGCGCGTGTCGATTTCGGCCAGCACCGGAACCTTGTAGCGCTCCATGTACTCGTCGGTGACCTGCTCGGAGCGCCAGTTGGAGCTGATCGCAGAAAACTCGCGAACGATCAGGCCCTCGATATAGGGTTTGGCTGCTTCGTTATCAGCCTGGTTGGTGCCGTAATTGCCAATTTGGGGATTGGTGAGAACGACAATCTGTCCGGCATAGGAAGGATCGGTTGCAATTTCCTGATAACCGGTAAGGGAAGTATTAAAAACAACTTCGCCCTGGCATTCGCCTGGGTGGCCATAGCCGAGGCCGCGGAAGATGCGCCCGTCTTCGAGCGCTAGGATCGCCTGCATCGCCGCTCCGAGGAGTGGATTCAATCGATTTTAGCAGGTTGTCCCGGTGGATTACAGGGTTGGATTAGCGAAGCACTCCGGCATCCTTTGCCGGCCAGTACACAAACACGGCTTTACCGTAGATCAGCGAGCGCTCCACCGGCCCGAATTCGCGGCTGTCGGAGGAAATCGACCGGTGGTCGCCCATCATGAAATAGCAGCCCTTGGGCACCACCATTTCGGCCATGGAGCGCGTGTCGCGATACTCCGCTGGAACGTAGGGCTCCGGCAGAGGTTTGCCGTTGAGCCACACTTGGCCCTGGTCGATGCGGATGCGGTCGCCGGGCAGCGCAATCACGCGCTTGATGTAGCTCTTTTCCGGATCGCGCGGATAATGAAAGACCACGATATCCCCGCGCGAGATGGCTTCCACGTGGTACGCGAATTTGTTGATAAACAGCCGATCGCGGTCTTCGAGGCGCGGCAACATGCTGGTGCCTTCCACGCGCACCGGCTGATAAAGGAAGGTGATGATCAGCACTGAAGCGGCTGCGGAAATGGCGAGGTCGCGAATCCAGAGGGTGATCGAACTGCCCGGGCGCGCCGGCGGTACCGGTGAGGCGGTCTGCGTGGGTTCTTGAGTTGGCTCGGCCGCGTCAGGCGAAGCGTGATTCTCGTGGAAATCGGTTGGCATCTCTCTTTTAGATTACCCGGTTGTTTCTAGTGAACCTGCAATCGCCCTGAGGCAGAAGGTAAAGAGTACAAAAAATTATTCGCATCCAAGCCCTCCCGGCGGACAAAGTACCTTGCCACGCGTGGGCTTGCCGATCGGTTTGGGTTGATTGGGCGACGGAACCAGGGCAGGCGCGGTTCCGGGCGCTGCCTGCGGCTGCCAGGTTCTCATCCTGCAACAGCAGCGGGCGCTGCAGCACCATTTCCACCTGCGTTCCAGCATCGATGTTCACATCCGCACCGCGCGTAAACAGCGAAACCAGGCCCGCTGTGGCAAGGCCGGCGCCGATGCCGGCAATTCCACCCGCCAGCGGATGCCCCGAGCCCAGTCCCGCGATTGAACCCACCGTGCCGCCAGTTGGGATCGCGACCTCAGCCACTTTGCCCATATTGCGGGTCTTATCGCTGTCCTGCTGCACCGTGCCTTCGCCATCGTCCTTCACCTGTTGGTCCTTGGCCCCGGGCAACGAATTCACTACGCCGGGAATCTCCACCACGGAACCATTGGGAAAGATGATGGAGGTGAAGTGCATGTCGAGCTGCGCTTTGCCCTTGATGTGGCCGGCACGCTGCACGCGGTCCACCACTCCCTGCACGTAAACTCCCACAGGAATCATCACCCTGTTTCCCACAACTACGGGAAACGTCGAGGCCAGATAGACGCCATCCCCCGGCTTGGCGCTTTTGGTATTGATGGAATTGCGCAGTTGCAGCAAGATCTTGGTTCCGGCGGGGACGGTATAAGTGTGTGCAGCCGGCGCCGGAGCAGCCGCCTGGGCAGTGGTCTGCCCGCCGCAGCAATGGGCGCTGAATCCGGCAACTCCGATCAGAACTGCGGCTGTCTGCCACAGGCGCATGGCCACTCTCCCGAAATACGCTGCGGAACCCGACGCGATCCCTCTTAATAGACGAAGCGCTCACCGAAAAGGATAACCGTGCGTGTCACTCATCGGAAAAATGGGTCCATGAAGGCAGCGGAACTCCCTTCCGCGCTACCATGCAAACTATGACGCCTTCGCCACAAATTCCGGAAGCATGGACTGCGCGCGATCGGTTTGGCCCCGCGTACGCCGTGCTCCAAGACGCAATCGCGGCGCGCGCTTTCCCCGGATGCGCCTTCGGGGTACGGGCGGGCGGCTCCATTGTTCTCGAGGACGCTCTGGGCAGTTTTACCTATGACAATTCGCCGGCCGTGACGCCGGAAACGGTCTACGACCTGGCCAGTCTGACGAAAGTGGTGGCCACCACGGCGATGGCCATGCTGCTGGTCCAGCGCGGAAAGCTGGACATCGACGATCCGGTTGGGGAATGGCTGCCCGGCTTTGTTGTGGGCCGCGAGCCCGGCGACCGCGCCCGGGAGGTCCGGCTCCGCCATCTGCTGGCACACAACTCCGGTCTGCCCGGCTACGTGGAGTTTTTTCGCGAACACTCTGCGCCCCGGGCCCTGCTGCGCGACTGCCTGGAACTGCGCCTAAACGCTGAGCCGGGTGCGTGCGTCGAGTACTCCGATCCCGGGTTCATCCTGCTGGGCAAAGCTCTGGAAGTCTGCGCCGGCGAGCGGCTGGAAGGATGGACGCACCGTGAATTGTTCGCGCCTCTCGGGCTGGCTTCAACCCGCTTTTGCCCCCCGCAGAGTGCGCGCGGCTCGATTCCGCCCACCGAGGAAGACACCTCCTGGCGCCATCGCCGCATTCAGGGTGAGGTGCAGGACGAAAATGCCTGTGTCCTGGGCGGCGCGGCCGGTCACGCCGGGCTTTTTTCCAATGTGCCGGACCTGCTGCGATTTTCCACCGAAATTTTGCGCTCGCTTGATACCGGCGCTTCTGGAAACGGCACGGGGCTCTTCAGGCCGGACACGATCACCGCCTTTGCCGAGCGGCAGCCACCGAATGGCAGTTCGCGTGCGTTGGGGTGGGATACGCCCTCGGAAAACTCTTCCTCAGGCTCCGGCTTTTCTGCACATTCGATCGGGCATCTGGGCTACAGCGGCTGCTCGCTCTGGATCGACCTTGCAGCTCAAGTCGCAGTGGTTCTGCTTACCAATCGCACCTGGCCCGACCGCTCCAGTCAGCTCATTCGCCAGGTGAGGCCTGCCTTCCACGACGCCGTGCGTAACGCCTTGCGGGAGCACTCGCTGCCATAGTCGCTTGTGCGTCTGTCAAACCGCTCGTTCACCCTCGATACGGGTTGCGCAGATACTTCCGCGCCGTCTCGCCGCGGCTGGTATCGGGGCCGGCATCCACGGCGGCCTGGTAATCGCGCACCGCCAACTGGCGCTCGCCATTCAGGTCGCGGCACTCTCCGGCGTCCAGGAGCGACCGGATCTTGAGCTCCGGACCCACAGCCGGGGTCCAGGCCGCATGTTCGTAGGCTTGTGCAGCCTCTTTGAAATCGGCGCTGCCCGCGCAATGCATCGCCCAGCCCGAAGTCCACCAGTTCCAGCTTGGCTGAGGCAAAGTAGCCGGGGGTCGCACTCTCGGCCAGAATTTGCCGGTACGCCTCCACCGCGGCCATGCCTTCCCCATCGTCCTTGCGCAGGTTGGCCTCTTCCAGACAGAAGAGAAAATCGTGGGGGTACTGCGCTTCGAGCTCCCGCACCACCTGGATCGCCTGCCCGTATTTGGCCTCTCTGCGCAGGAAGAGGGCGATAGCGGTGCGCGCCTCCATGCTGGTAATCACGCCGCGATTGCCGGCATCTTCGAGCATGGCCAATCCCTTTGCTTTTGAGCCTGTTATCCCCGCAAACCCGATGAGGAACTTGAAGGGAAGCGGCAGCGCCCCCACCACGTATTCGTAGACCCCGACGACCAGCTTTGCGTCGACATAATTGGGATCGATCTGGAGCACGCGCGCGCAGTCGTCTTTGGCCTTGGTGGCCAGGCGAAAACCGGTGCCGAAGCCGCGCTCGACCATGGCCACATAGGTGCAGCGCAGGCTGCGCACCCAGCCCCGGGTAAAGAGCGCGTCCACATCATTGGGATTCTGGCTCAGCCGCCAGTCGGCTTCGCGCACAGCTTCATCGGCCAGCGCAAAAATCTGGTCGCGCTTCTGCGGATCCTCTTCGGTGGCGTGGCGGCCGGTCAGAAATCCGTCGTTGGCGTAGAAGGTGGTATCGAGCAGATCCTGGCGGTAGAGTTCCTGGAAGATGACTGCGTCCAGCAGATAAGCCGTGGCCTGCGGATCTCCGGGATGCTCCTGGTGATATTTCTGGAAGCGCGCGATGGCGCCCGCGTAATCCAGGTTGTAGAAGTGCTGATAGGCTTCGCGCACCTGCGGGTCGTAGTTCATGGGGTTGGTGTCGACCTTCTGAGCCCGAGCGCCGCCGCACGCGCAGAGCAAGACCAGCCCGGCCAGCAGGACGCGAAGAGCGAAGGATTGCGAATGACCGTTGTGCATGGGTTCCGATCTATTGGACGGTCGAGCTGGGCATTTCAGTAGTTGATCCTCCGCTCCACCTTCAACATTTACTTCAGCTTAAAATAGCCATTCGATTCAAAATACACAAGTTGACACCGAGAGCGAAACGGCACAATCCGGGGAGCCGGGCCGGCCGCGAGCGCGACTGCGGTACGATTCCATTATGCTAACCCCGGAAGGATTGAATACAGCCGATGCGCCTGCGCACGGGCCGGCCGATCGAATCGAAGCCGCGCGGGAGCGGCTCATCGTGGCTCTGGATGTTCCGGATGCGGCCTCGGCGGTTGCGCTGCTAGACCGGCTTGAGGGAACCTGCCGCTGGTTCAAAGTTGGCCTGGAGCTGTTTGTCGCGGCCGGACCCTCCATCCTGGAACCGCTGGTGGCGCGCGGGCATTCCGTCTTCCTCGATCTCAAATTTCATGATATTCCCAACACGGTGGCGGGCGCGGTGCGCTCGGCAGCCCGGCTGGGCGCGCGCATGCTCACTCTCCATGCAGCCGGTGGAGCGGCGATGCTGGCGGCTGCGCGCAGCGCCCTGGAAGGCGTTGCCGACGCGCCGCAGTTGCTGGCGGTTACGGTCCTCACCAGCATGGATCAGGCGCAGCTAATGACGGTTGGCGTGGGCCGCACGCCGGCTGAACAGGTGGAACTGCTGGCGCGCGCCGGACTCGACGCCGGGATGCGCGGCTTTGTTTGTTCGCCGGAAGAAGCGGGCAGGCTGCGCGCCCTTACCGGGCCGGAAGGGGTGCTGGTGATACCCGGCATCCGCCCCGCGGGATCGGCGGTTGGCGATCAGAGGCGCATGGCCACGCCCGGCGACGCCCTGCGCCAAGGGGCAAGCTATCTTGTGGTGGGCCGGCCCATTACCCAGGCCGCCGATCCGGCGGCCGCGGCGGATGCGGTGCTGAGGGAAATGACGAAGGCGCTCTAGAGCGGTCCCAGAGTTCCCGTGCCCTCTTTAGTTCAGTGAAGGTGGCATTTTCTCGAGGAAAACGCCACTGCGCTCCCGGGCTTCGGGGTACAGCAACTCTGAGACCGCTCTGACGGCACAGACAGCGAAGCCCGGCAATCAGCCGGGCTTATCTGTGGAAATCAACCTGAACTTCAGCTTAAAGTTTCTCGTAGAAGTCACAGGCAGAGCATGAGATATAAACTCCGCCGGGCACGCCGCGCTCGCGGTCCTTCACGCGCTTCACAATGCGCGTGGGTTTGCTGCACTTGGGGCAGTCCGTGGACTTCGTCGTGTCCATTACCTTCTTACGGTCACCGGTTTTTGCAATCTTTGCCATGGTAGGGGTGGTTCTCCTCTTGGGGTGTTTCTGCACACACGCCCTTGGATGGGCGCGGCTTCAACGGCGCGGTCTCCCCCTGGCAGGACCAGGACGCTGACTCGCTTTCTTCAGTTTACATGAAGGCCAGTTCCGGGGGGCTCGGTTCCGTCGCGGCCCGGGATGGCAAGAACAGCGAGGTTTACAGGGACCGGCGACAAGAGGTCAAAAGCGAAGAGTGGGCGGTAATCCGCCCAACACTCACCAGCAGGCTGTCATCCCGAGCAAAGCGAGGGATCTGCGGTTGCTGTTCCAAACTTCGGCATTGACGGTGATAGGTCCGCGCCACAGCTCATTTTGCATGAGAGGAGAAATGGAGCACGGCTTAAGGAAGGAGAGCTGCGAAGCGAGTCAGTCCGGATTGGCGCACGGGGATTTCGTGACCTGTATTGCGAACCAACTGCCTGACCTCATCGAGCATGTGTGAAGATGCCCAGGGTGATACTACGATATCGATCACGAGTGCCTGTAAATCGACTTTGCGCCGTTGGCCCCTTGGCACATAGTCCGGCGGCGACGTGAGCGGGAGAGGATGCACTCGATTATCTTCATCAAAGTGTCGATTGCCCCCAGCCTGTTTGTCCGGGAGCCACAAGAAAGCTCTGACCTCCTGCTCGTTCGCGTATTCGCTACGTTTTGTTGTAATGTATCGAAACAGATTCGCGCAGTTACCCAACATGTGCTTCCCGCTATATTGGACGAGCCCGATGTACGCTCGATCGCTGATTAAATCGAGAGCGGACTTGAGAAGCCGATAGCGGGAAGTGACCGCTACGCCCTCGTCGCCATACTCCTTCCACATCCGGCACCTCTCCTCCCGAAATAAGTGCCAGCAGCTGACGTAAAACCCTTCGCGGAACTGGGCGTCCGAGCCCATGTGGTTCAACAATTCCTGCCTGTCGTTTAAATCCAACGGGTGAAGGCCGAAGGTCGCTAGGTACTCTTCGGGGGGCAATCCTTCTTGCTTATCGGATAACAAATCGGCGCGGCAGAAATAAAGTTCCGACGTTGCCATCAGATCGCGGAATTTGCGCATGTCGAGGAAGCGCCAGATCACCGCGTTTTCCGTTTCTGGCTCGAGCTGACCGACATAGCTTTCGACGGGCAAGATAGGCTGAGCATACCATTAGTCGCCCGAAGAGCAACCGCAGATCCTTCGACTCCCTCCCGCGTCGCGTCCGGTCGCTCAGGATGACAAGCTGTAGGAATAGCGGCAGAGGCCCTGGTACGCAATCAAGGGCGGATCGTCGCCAATCCGGAGGTTATCTTGAAAAACAACCGCATTCGTTCCTGTGGCGTTGCGACACTCACGGCCAGGAAAATATGCCGTTGCGGGAATCCGCGCGAGAAGCCTGCCCTCAGTTCTGCTGGTCGTCGGGATTGGAGCCCAGCGTCGCCGGCTGGTTTGCCGGTGGCGTGCTCTGCGTGCCGGCTGCCGGTTTGCCTGACGCCGTCGCCGGAGCCGATTGCGTACTCTGCCCCGATGCGGACCCTCCCGATGCAGGCTGGTTGGAACCCTGGGTCTGGCCATCCGGGTACGGATCGCCGGTCTGCGTATCGGGCTGCTGCTTGGGGAAGTAGACCGGCCTCATGACTCCGCCGTTTTTATCGTTGTCGGTGGGCAGCGTTTCGCCGGGTTTGCGCAGCGTGGGCGGGGGCGCGGGCGCCTGCGCGTCGGCATTGCGCTCGGCATCGCCTTCGCGGATGACGCGGACATTTTCCGACTCGCCACGGTCGGCTGGCCGGCAGCGGTCATCATGGCGGCCACAACGTCGGTGTTAAAAACCTGCAGCGGCTGGCCAATCCTGGCAAGCTCCACGCGAATGACGCGGTTCCCGTTGATGCGGACAAAGGTCACGTCCTGGGGAGGCTTGCCGTAGATCCAGATATCGACAGGCATCTGGCCTTCCATCTCGTGGTACTTCTCCTCAGGCTGTCCCTTGGCGAACAGCACCATATCGATGTTCATGCCTACCAGCACCTCGTGGCCGAGGATGGCTTTCTTAAGCGGCGTGGGAAGCGTGTCGGTATAAGCCTGAACGGGAGTCTTCACGTCGAAGGTGATCAATGGAGCGATCAGCGCTTTGACCTGGTCGTCGGTCAAATCGGGAACGCGACCTTTAAAGGCGAGGGTGACGCGCGCGCCACCTGGATTGCTGGCGTCTGCAGCCATCGGAGTGCCGTAATTGGGATCGGCGCCAATGGAGATGTGGCGCAAAAAGCGATGCATGGCATCGGGTCCGTCGTTGAGATCGATGACCAGCTTGTTGTGATTGATTTTGATATTGGTGATGACAACGCTTCCCCCGGGCTTGACGCTGACGCCGTCGGTGGTGGCCATGTTGAGATAAGCTTCTCCGGCGGGTTCGCAGCTTTCCATTGGCTTCAAGCGTGAGCCCCTTGTGGCCGCCCGGCAGCGGACGCATCGCGAACCCCTGCTCAGCCTGCATGATGCGGACAAGCTCCAGCCGGGCACGAATGCCCAAGGGCTGCTTTGAAAGCGGCACGTGCGTGGGCTGAATCTGTTGATATCTGGCGATCGACCGGAGCGTGGGTGGTAGCCGTTCCATTGCCGCTGGTGTCGATGGTGAGGACCTGGCAGACTGCGGGCGCAGCGGTCAGAAAGGCGGCAAGGGCGAATCCTGCGGCTGCTTAAAGAGATTTTGAGGGCGGGAAGGCGATTTTACGCAGAAAGGCGGATCGCGGGGAAGCTGCCGACGGGCCAGGGGGTGCGAACGGTCAGCCAATGGGAAGAAATCGACCGTAGCATGGGAACCTCCCATGTTCAGTTTCAGCATTACGCAAAAGCGATTGGTATTCAAGTTAAAAAGGGCCCATTTTGCGCCGAGACCCGGCTGCGCCGAGCCCTGCTACGCAGAGATGCAGGGCGTGGAGGAAGGGTGTCCCGGCGCTTTTGCACGGATGAACCGTGCGGCGCGGCTAATCGGCGGCCGGTGGGTCGCCTGGCGTCTGGTCGGCTGGCGAGAGCGCTGCGGGCCGTGACAGGAGCAATCTGGACGAGCGGAGGCGGCGCTGCCGGACCCATGGCGGCTTCGTGTTGTGCCCGCGAGGCTGCGTCCAGGTCCACCGGAATTCCGCCCGCCACGATGACCGGCGCGTTGTAGCGGAAATCCAGATCGCGGGTGAGCCGCCAGAGCACGCGGAATGGCGGCGAGGATGACGAAGAAGGCGATCCAGGTGCCGTCCAGGCCAAAGCCGCCGCCGGTGAGCCAGAAGGGGCCCATGGGATCGCCTATGACGATCGAGGAGTGGCTGCCGATTCCACAGACGGCCAAGCCGAAGAGCAGGGCGCGGCTGGCCTTCCAGCCGAAGTTGAGACCCCAGCCGACCCAGAGGCCGCGGGTGCGCAGGTAGGCAGTGGAAAGCAGCAGGCCGAGGGCGAGCGAGACGGCGAAGCTGGTGCGGCTGGAGCCGGGCGTCAACTGCTGCACGATTGCGTAATATGCTGAGAACCCGAGGGCCGCACCCAGGGGACCGACGGCATCCACAAAGCGCTGGAAGGCGTAGCCGCGAAACGCAATCTCCTCAGCAAGCGTGGCCAGCAGGAAAAAAGCCGCATCGGAAAGCAGCCACCCCCACTCACTGAGCTGGCCGGAGAGAACAACGGCAATGCCGCCGGCAATCGCCAGGGGAATGACGCAAATGAGACGCGATGCCCCAGCCGGTGGCCAGGCCGAGGCCGAACTCCGAGGTGAAACCGGAACGGCGAGGCAGGCCCTGCGCGCTTACCGGGTGCGACTGGCGCTGAAACCAGAAACCCATGGCGGAGTAGCCGAGGAGCAGAAGGAAACACCAGCATCGCCTGCTCGAGGAGCGGCGACCAGAGGACACCGGCCAGGCCCTGGGCGCCGTGATGGGCGAGCGAGCGTGCGATGAAGTAGTAGAAGACGGCAAAGACGAACTGCAGATAGGCGCGCAGCCGGCTGCCGGCTGCCGTGGGGCCGCGGCCGGCTCCGGCCGGGCTGCCGGCTCCGGCCGGGCTGCCGGCTCGGCCGGGCTGCCGGCGCCCGTGGGATTGCCCGCCGCTGCCGCAGAGGCGCTCATGGGCGCCTCCGGAAATAGCGCGGAGATGGAGCCGAGTTGTGGTTTGGCCACCAGGCCCACGCATCACCTCAGGGCCTTCGCGGCCCAGTTGCCTTAGAAAATAGACGCTATTTTTCTGAATAGCACTGCGCGATGTTGCGGAACTTTTCCTGCCGCGCGGCGATCATCGCGTTAACGGGCAGGGATTTGAGTTCTGCCAAATGGCGCTTGAGAGCTGTGGCCAGAATTCCCGCGCCGGTTTCCCGATCGGTATGGATGCCGTCGGCCGGTTCGGGGATGATTTCGTCCACACAGCCCAGCGCGGCAACTTCCGGCGCGGAGATGCGCATGGCTTCTGCGGCCAGCTGCTTATGCGATGCGTCGCGCCACATGATGGCCGCGCAGGATTCGGGCGTAATAACAAAGTAGAGCGCGTTTTCGAGAATCAACACCCGATCGGAGACGGCCAGCGCCAGCGCTCCGCCAGAGCCGCCTTCGCCGCTGATGACGGAGATGGTAGGCACGCGCAGACGCGACATCTCCAGAATATTGCGCGCAATGGCCTCAGCCTGGCCGCGCTCCTCGGCGCCAAGGCCGGGGAAAGCGCCGGGCAGATCAATGAAGCTGATGACCGGGCGGCCAAACTTTTCTGCGATCTTCATGCAACGCAAGGCCTTGCGATAGCCTTCCGGATGCGGCATGCCGAAGTTGCGGCGCACCCGCTCCTTGGTGCTGCCGCCCTTGCGGTTGCCGATAACCATTACCTCCTGGCCGTCGAGCCGCGCCATGCCACAAGCCACCGCCTCGTCGTCGCCAAAGGCGCGATCGCCGTGAATCTCGGTGAAATCGCTGAAAATCCGTTCGATCAATTCCATCGGATACGGCCGCTGCGGATGCCGCGCCCGCTCAATTCTGGTCCAGGCCGGAGAAACTGGCTGCGCCGGGTGGGAAGTCGCTGTTTCTTGTTCGCTCATCGGTTCGTGTTTGGAGTGCTTGCGTTCCGCAGCAGCTTATCCGCGCCAGGCGGTCTGCATTGGCTCTGGTGTGATTCTACGGGCCGGAGCCGGGTGCGACAAAGTTTTGTGCACTGAACCCTGCTCATAACCGGAGACACGCTCATTCGTCGGGCGTGGGTTCGGTGCTGGCGGTGGTCGTCGAAGCTGTCGCTTCGGGGACGGATTCGGTTAAATCGGGTTCGGCAGATTCGGCGCCAGCTTCTGCTTCAGAGGGTTCGCAAGGCTGCCCGGCAGTTGCGGCGCCGGTGAGGACTTCGACGCGGTAGCCGGTGGCTTCAGCCGCGGCCAGCGCTCGATCCACTTCCCTGCTCAAATCTGCCACCGCGGCACGATCGGACGCGGGCGCGGCTGCCAGCTTGAGCAGCGAGGGCATGAGCAGCCACCACAGCAGTTCCTCATAGCGCTCACGCACCAGGTATTCGCAGCCGCCCGCATGATGCACGCCGCAGAGCCAGCGCACATCGGGATCGGACCAGAGAGCAGGCGGAATGCCGGAGGCAGGAGCTGCGGCCAGCGCGGGCTCCTGCTCCATGGCCGGTTGCGCCTGCGGGGTGCAGTTCAGGCGGTTGTGGCTCGGTCTTAAGCACGGTCGCTTCTTTGAGAGGTGAGCCGCCGGCCTGCGCTTGATTCTCGGGAAGCACAGAAGCCGCTGATGGCCGAACCACCGGCTCTTCCCTGCCCACGCCGGCGCCAATGAGCAAGCCGACCTTGATGCGCGCCGCGACCCGCCAGGCTTCTTCACCCTCGAAGCCCAGCGCTTCAAAGGCATTGGCCAGCGGCTCGCGCAAACGCAGGTGATCGAAAAGATCGAGCGCAGCCTGCGCGGTCTGTTCGGGTTCAACAGACTCGGCCAGCAGTTTGCACCATGCACCAGGCCAGGATGGGGCCCCACATCGCCGTGGCCGCGACCTGGGGGCTGGGGCTGGGCAACATGCGGCGCGCAGCCGAGGTCCACGGCGTCGGGAACAGCGCTTCGACGACGGGCAGCCGCATGGCGGCGCGCATCTGCTCACGGAAGCTGTCCATGAGAGTGGCCGGATCGGCAGGTTCGCTGAGCGGTGCCGAGCCATCCGCTTTTGCACGGCGGGAAGCATAGGCCCGCTGCGCCAGGCGCAGGAAGTTCTCCGCACCAGGCCAGGTGTGGTCGAGAAAACGCTTGCGCTCGCGCTCGATTTTGCGGTGCGCACCGGTGGCCACGCCGCGCGGCTGCTCGGCGACATCGGCGACGATACGAACCGTGGCCGGATCGAGAAGCTGGCGCAGCGCATCGTGCAGGGGACGCAGTTCCAGGTTGACGAGCTCATCCTGCAGGCTGGGAACCCCGCGCCCGCCCAGCACATCGGCCAATCGATCCCAGGGGTACTCCGCGGTCGAGCGCAGCTCGCGCCAATCAAGAAACACATGGCACTGGTAGGCGTGCAGATCGACGGTAAAGCCGCGATCGAAGTCGCCGGCGCGGCGCAAGTACTCGAGACCCGTCAGCGAATCGCGCCAGGCAAAAACCATGCTGTTGTCGCCGCTGAGCCCGAGTCCCTCGCGCAGGCGGCGCTGGCGGAGCTGGCCGGAGCCCTTATCCGCATAGGCTGCGGAAAAGTCGACGGTGCCGCGCGTAGAGCCATAGCGGTTGTTGTAGACCACCAGTGCGCGCTCGTGGCCGGTGCGGTTGGAGTAGGCAAAGACGTTTTCATCGACCGAGCCGTTGTCCTGAAAGAAGTCGTAGAGCAGGAAATTGCCGCTCTCGGCAAATAGCCAGCGGCGATGGAGCAGTGGCGAAATCTCGCGCTCGTGGCGCTCCACCAGCCACAGGTCGGGCCATTCTTCGTAGCGCGGCCAGCGGTACTCCATGCCGTATTTTTCGGTGTAGCCTTCAAGCTGCCCGTGGCCGAACATCGGCAAGCCGGGCAAGGTAGACATCATGACGGCGACGCCGAAATATTTGTCGCCCTTCCCGAACTGATCGATTGCGGTGCGTTCGTCGGGATTGCTCATGAAGTTCACATAGCGCTTCATGATGTCGGGATCGAATTCGAGGGTGTTTTTAATGACCGAGCGGTACTTGGCATTGTCTTCGTCGCGCAGCATGACCATGAAGGCGCTGTTGTAAACGCGATGCATGCCCAGGGTGCGGACGAAATAGCCTTCCATGAGCCAGAAGGCTTCAGCGAGGAGCAAGGTTCCGGGGACCTCTGCGGCCACGCGGTCCACCACTTCTCGCCAGAACTCGTGGGGCATGTGCCGGTCGAACTCCGCCTGGGTCATGCCGTATTCGGCGCGCGAGGGGATGGCGCCGCTCGAGCCCGGCCCGGGAAACCACAGGCGATGAAAATGGCGCTTGGCCAGGGTCATGGCGGCGTCGAAGCGAATGACCGGGAACAGCCGCGCGACATGCAGAATGGTCTGGATCACCTGCTCGCGGACGGCTGCGTTCAAATAGTCA
The DNA here is from genome assembly GCA_963725975.1 of uncultured Acidobacteriaceae bacterium. Lineage (GTDB taxonomy): Bacteria > Acidobacteriota > Terriglobia > Terriglobales > Acidobacteriaceae > Telmatobacter. The sequence goes on from CAVSBA010000011.1 coordinate 460,229, forward strand.
AGCTGCGCTGTGTCATTCCAGGGAAAACTGGTGCCGTCGTTGCCGTGATAGATGTAGCGGGTCTCGCCGCTGGCCTTGTCGCGGCGGCGGAAGACCACGGCCGCATCGCTCTGCTCGTAATAATGGTCTTCGATCTTGATCTCTACGCGGCTGTCGCTGGAGACGTCGGGCCCGTTGAAGGTGTAGGCCGGATAGGGCGATTCCCAACGCGAGATGAACCACTCGGGATGCTCTACAACCCAGGGCGAGTCGATGCCCATGTGGTTGGGCACCATATCGCTGGCCAGGCGCACGCCGTGACGAAAGGCGCGGTCACGAAGATTGATGTAGGCCGCTTCGCCGCCCAGGTCGTCGGCGATACTATAATCGAAGAGCGAATAGGCCGAGGCCACGGCATCCGTGTTGCCGGTGAGCTGCTTGATGGTTTTGGAGGCGCGGCTTCGCTCCCACACACCGATAAGCCAGAGCGAGTTGATGCCACGGCGCGCCAGTGTCGCCAGTTCCTCATCGGGAATTTCGTCGAGGCGGTTGATGGGCCGCGAGTGGAAGCGGCTCAACTGCGCCAGCCACACGTAAGTACTTTTGGCGATGAGCACCGCGCCCGGCATCCAGGCCTGATCGGGGGAGAATTTTTCGTATTCCTGCGCGGCCGCCTCACCGAAAGTAGGTACTTCTGCACCGCCCATGAATGCAGGCCACTGCTGTGGACCGCGGCGCGTGCCCGGCGGATTGAATTGCGCCCAGATAGCCAACTCTTCTTCGCGCAGAATTTCGCCGGCCATGAGCAACAGGCGGTCGAGGGCATCGCCCACCAGCGGCTTCCACAGGCGGCGAATGATTTCAAGCTGCTCGCTCAACGAAGCCGAGCGCAACGCGGGCAAGCGCAGCAGGTCAAGCAGATTCATGGGCTGCGCGCCGGGTAGCGGAATCAGCGGACGGGTGGCGAAGTAATCGGGCAGCGATGCGGTGACCTGGGGATACACCGTACTTTCGATGAGCGCCGAATCGTCGAACAGCTCCGCGAAGGGCTTGAATGCCGGATTGCGGTTAGCGGTCCACAGCATCAGCAATTCTTCCAGAGCGGCCGAGCGGTGCGACATGGTTCCGGTGGCGCCTGCCAGCCATTGGGCCGGCGTCTGCTGGCCGCGCATCACCGTCGATCCCGGAAACTGTTCGACAAAAGTGAGCAGCATCTTATCGAGCTGATCCGCGCCCACGATTCCGCCGAACCAGCCCAGCGCCGCGTTCATCACCTCGGGGTCGAACTTCTCGCGATAGCGGGCCATGAGCACGTGGCAGGCCTCGTCGATGAGGCCCATGGCATAGAGGGAACCGGCATGGACCGCCTGCTCGGGATGTTTGTCGGCCTCGCGCACCTGGTTCATGCGCTGCGCAAACTCGCGGCACGCAGGCATGTTGTCCAGAACCACGTTGCCGTTGAAGGAAAACAGCGTCTCCGAGAATCCGTAGCGCTCTCGTGCCTTGCGCGAAATGTGGAATTCCATCATCAGAGGCCGTGCTCCATCCTTCTCCTGCCGCCGATTCCTTCTGCGGCAGGAAACACAGTCAGACTCCAAGGTACAACATGGGGGCGAAACGGATGGCCGTACTGCCGGGGCGGGGTGTCCGGCTGTAAGAAGAGAGCATTAAAAGGGTTTCGCCTCTCCTCACCGTCCGATGCGGCGGCAGAGGGCAGGGATGGCCTGGGGGACTCGGCTCGCCACCATCCCGGAGATTCGATGCTACGGAGCTACTCGCTGGTGCTCGCGGTTGCAACAGCGACCAGGCTCAGCGGCTGGGTGAGCGTGAAGTCCAGCACCGTGCCGGTTTGCAGCGTGGCTTGAGGATGATCCAGGAGCAGATGAACGGTGACCGCGCCGGCGCCGATCACCGTCCCGGCTACAGCGCCGGCAGGACCGCCCAGGGCCGCGCCTGCTACCACTCCCACGCCCATTCCTCCGCCATACTCGATCGCATCCCTTTTGGCGCGGGAGCCGGGTGCGATATTGCCTTCGTCTCCCACCCGAGTGTTGGTGCCCGGAGCACCGGTTAACTGCGCGTAGAGGCGAAACCGGGAGCCGTCAGGCAGGATCACGGTATCAGGGTGCAGCAGCATGGAGCCGTGGCCGGCAAAGTGGCCGGTGGAAACCTGCTCCACGGTTCCATCGATCTCTGCTCCGGTGGGGATGAGAACCTGGTTGCCGCGGAAGACATCGGAGGCAACGCGAGCGCGGAATCGTTCACCGTCCTGGGAGTAGGCCGTGGAGAGCCGGTCGAGGAGGCGGACGCGAATCATGGCCCCAGCAGCGACGACGCCGGGCGGCAATGGCGCCGGATGCACGATGTCGTCATCAGGATCGCTGCCGGCGATGCGTTGGCCGAAACCCGGTTGCAAGGCTGGTTGCGTGCCCGGTTGCGAGCCCGGTTGCGCGACTGGCTGCCAGGCCGTTCGCGGCTGCGGACCGTGTTCCACTTCTACAATTCCGGCGTCGGTGCCGTCTGTCGCGTTGGGCGCGCTCGCCGAATTCGCCGTCGAGAAGGCCGGATGGACGTTGGCTGCGCTGGGCACGCGAGACGCAGCGGGCGCATCGTCTGCATCGTCCGCATCCGACGAATCCGGACCCGTCACGACATCGGGCACAGCGACCATCCCCGAGGCAGGGGCCGCATTGGGCGCAGTGTTCATCGGTTTGCCGGGCGCAGGCTTGGCCTCAGGCGGAGGCTGGGGCAGGGGCGTGGTAATGGTGTCGTCAGGAGGGGGATGGGAAACGCCTGCGTATTGGCCAGACTGACTTTGGCTCGGCGAGTTGGCCTGCTGCGCGGCCAGCACAGCAACATCCGCGACGAGCGCAGCAACGGTTCCGACCAGCAAAGCGCACACAAACGGCGAACGCTTCATAGATACCTCCTGGAGACGGGTGCTTCCCACCTGATTTAGACACGCGTAACGCGGGAAAGTTTTTTGCTGAAATCCGAACCAGCCGTCCACTTCTCCAGTATTCAGGGTAGAACCGCTGGAACGCGGCGAATAAATCGCGGCGACGGGAAGGTGCTTCGCTGGGCAAGAATCAAGCCAGTTACTGCCCTTCTATAGGGCCGTGCGCCGCATTCGCTTTCGAGCGGTCAACAAGCAGGGACGGTTTCATCAGGCCTCTTTTGCTAGAATCCGAATCGGTATCGACATTTTTCTCGCTTCTGGATACAGAGGAGATTTTCCGCCGTGCAAGGGCTTCTGCATACGATTCAAAACGCCGCTGGAGAAGAATTTGCTGTTGGTCGACCCCCCAGGCTGTCCCAACCATTAAATGATCGGCTGCTGCATCGTATTTTGAGGAGCGATATGACTGAGATAGTTGCCATTCGTGCCCGCGAGGTTCTGGATTCGCGCGGCAATCCAACCGTGGAAGCGGATGTGATTCTGGAAAGCGGCGCGCTGGGCCGCGCCATTGTGCCCTCGGGCGCCTCCACCGGCGAACATGAGGCCGTGGAACTGCGCGACGGCGACAAGAGCCATTACAGGGCAAGGGCGTTCTGCAGGCGGTGGCCAATGTGGAGACGGTGATTGCGCCGGAGCTGGAGGGCATGGACGCCGGCAACCAGCGGCTCATCGACAAGACGATGATTGAGCTGGATGGTTCGCCGAATAAGAGCAAGCTGGGCGCCAATGCCATTCTGGCGGTCTCCATGGCCGCGGCGCGGGCGACGGCGCAGACGCTCGAAATTCCGCTCTATCGCTATCTGGGCGGCATCAACGCGTGCATCCTGCCCACGCCCATGCTGAACGTGCTGAACGGCGGCGCGCATGCCGACTCCAACGTGGATTTTCAGGAATTCATGATCATGCCGGTGGGCGCGGAGCGCTTCAGCGACGCACTACGCTGGGCGGCCGAGACCTTCCACACGCTCAAGAGCGTGCTGAAGAAGAAGGGCTACAACACCGCGGTTGGCGACGAAGGCGGCTTTGCGCCCTCGCTCAAGTCCAACAGCGAAGCCATCGATCTGATTCTGGAAGCCATTACGCAGGCCGGCTACAAGCCCGGCGATCAGATTGCCATCGCACTCGATCCCGCGTCGAGCGAGTTCTACGACAAGGACAAGAACAAGTACGTCTTCAAAAAGAGCGACAAGCGCGAGCTTTCCAGCGCCGAGATGGTGGATTTCTACGAGGACTGGATTCGCCAGTACCCCATCGTCTCACTGGAGGACGGCCTGGCCGAGGACGATTGGGAAGGCTGGCGCATCCTCACGGACAAGCTGGGGCAGCGCATTCAGCTTGTGGGCGACGACATCTTCGTCACCAACGTGGAGCGCCTGCAGCGCGGCATTGAAGAAGGCGTAGGCAATTCGATTTTGATCAAGGTGAACCAGATCGGCACGGTCACGGAGACGCTCGAAGCCATCGAACTGGGCCGCCGCTATGGCTACACCTCAGTCATGTCGCACCGCTCGGGCGAGAGCGAAGACACCTTCATCGCCGACCTCGCAGTGGCAACCGGCGTAGGCCAGATCAAGACCGGGTCGGTCTCGCGCACAGATCGCATTGCCAAAGTACAACCAGCTTCTGCGCATCGAAGAAGAGCTTGGCTCCGGCGCCGTTTACCTCGGGCTTGAAAGCCTGAACTACAACGACTAAATTCGTGGTATCGGCGCGTTGGGAACAGGCGAAGGCTTCACCTTCGCCTGTTCCCATTTTCAGTTCACTGTCATCCTGATGCTGCCGGGTGCCCCATGTCTCGCTTCTGAAACAAGGGAGACCTCGATTCCCAGTTCTTTGGCCGGTCGGGTATCAACGGAATCCCAGGTCTGAAAATCCAGACCCGGGGCACCCATCTTCTGTGGTTTATCGAGATGTGGGCCACCCGCCATAAATCATCCTGTTGTGAATAAATGCAGTGACTATAATGTTGCATCGACTCTGCAATCCCCAGGGGGCGCTCATGCACTTAGAAACGAGAATCCTGGTCCGGCGTAAACCAGAATACGTTTGGAGCTACCTCCGCGACTTTTCAAATGTGCCCGCATGGGACCGTGGTGTGGGGAGTGTGCGTCACAACCCAGACACAGCGCCTGGTGTGGGATTCGAATTTTCGACATTTGGAAAGGAGAGCGGAAGCCATTCCGACGCTGAGCGCAGAAAGATGTCGTATCGTGTTACGGAAACTGACCCAGCCAAGGGCTGCACCCTACAGTTGACCAACTCCGACGGCAATGCCAGATACTTCAAAGGGGCATATTGGAGTTTTAAAGTCGATCAAGCTCCCGAGGGAGCGCTGGTTACCTGCGCCGTGCTCTTCAAGCTGCGGCTCAGATACATATTTTTGGCCCCGGTGTTCTTCCTCATGAGGGGAGCCATCCATCGCGATCTCGAGAGTCTCAAGAGGGCGTTGGAAAATGAGTAAGAACGCGAGGCGCTTCCGGCAAAGGAAAATTTGGGTATTCTCCTTTCCCGACCTGAATGTCACCACTGCCGTGCCGAGTTCAGGCTGTCATCGACCTTCCATCCGCACGCTTGGCGAGCGCCTCATGCGCCGGCGCCACACGATCAAAAGTATCCCCAGCAGAAAAGCAAACACGAAATAGAGAACGTGCGAACTCATCCACAGAGCCAGGCTGAGCATGCGCACGTGGCGATTGGCCGCCCGCAGTGCAACCGCCGGGATCAGGACGGACTGGCCCCAATTCATGGTCGTCAAACGAGGCATAAAGCCTTGGCGCACGCATCCCTCCAGGTCGTACACGCCGATGACGCGGGAGAAGTGGCCCGCGACAATCAAATCGCGGGAAAACCTGCTCCAATCGAGCACGGCGGGGTTTGTGGCGGGATCGCCGTCAGTGCAGCAAAGGGCAATCGCCTGCGCGCCCGGGCCAAGCTTCCAGATGATCCCCGCTCCGGCGGCGCCCGCATAGCTGGTGTACAGCATCAGTACTTCCCGATCGCCGCGAACGTCGACTGTGCCCAATATCCGGTCAAGCAACGCCGAGTTGGCCTCGCGTTCAACGGGCAGGTAGGGCAATTGAAAGGTAAAGACGAAGTAGCCCCGGGAGCGGATGTCGGCGATAAGCTCGGAGTACAAATGCTGTGCGCGGTGCATGCTCTGAACGTCGACGGCGCGCCGCAGGAGGGTGCCAAACAACCGCCACCAGTGGCCCCTGAGAGACGCCAGTTCGGCGAAATTGGGCTCGATGTCTAGCCCCACCCCGTCCCATCGCAGGCCCTGCGCGCGGCTCCACGCGTCGAAAGCCGCAAATCGTGCCGCAGCCTGTGTCGCGTTCTCTGCATTAAAGTAGGAACCCTGCTGCGGCGGCATGCCGAGCCCGGCGATTACCGGAATTCCCTCCTGATTTAGTCGTCGCACGAGTTCAGCACGCTCCGCAGTGAAGGCGGGAATGGCAACGGCGAGCCCGGCGTGCAGGTTCTTCAGGTTGGCAATCACGTCGGCGCTTGCCAACAGAGTCTTCGTCTGGCTCACGCCGGGATCGCAACAGGCAAATATGAGCTGCGGAGGCCGGCCCGGTCCCTGCACTAGAATGCCGGCAGAAGGCGTGGAAGCGAGCGCGGCAGCCGCGAAGAAATGGCAAATGCCCAGGGCGAGCAAGATTCGAAGCAGTCCCAAGTGAGTAGCCGATAGCTGAAGAATGCGTTTCAGAAAGCACCGGTGATGCTAGAATATATCTCACGCAAATATATCTTAGGACTAAGACAAATGGCAAGCAGGAAATCGTACCCCCGGTCATTGCAGCCCGAACTGCCCCATGGGGAGCGGATGGGCCGCGAGTTGAGCGACGCAATCGTCTTTTTTCACGAGTCTGTGGCGGCCTATTTGGGTGTAAGCGCGGCGGAGTGGAAGTGCCTAGGGCTGTTGCGCGAACACGGTTCGTCGTCGGCAAGTAGATTGGCGGAGTTGTCTGGGTTCACAACCGGAGCGATCACCGGCATCGTCGACCGCCTGGAGAGCGCGGGCTACGTGCGCCGCGAGGCGCATGCTACAGACCGGCGCAGCGTGATTGTGAAGCCGCAGCACCTGAAGGAGGTGCAGCAGCGCGTGGGCCCCATCTTTCAGTCTCTGCTAAACGCGATGGCGACCATAGCCAGCCACTACACCACCGCTGAGTTGGAAGCAATAGGGGGATTCTTTAAAGAGACGACTGCAGCGCTGCGTGCCGAGACAGCGAAGCTGAAAAAGAAGAAGCGCCGGACTTCCGGCGAGTAAGAACTTGTGGGACCGCAGATCCTTCGTTATGCTCAGGAGGACAACGCAATGGAGAAGCTAGTGCTGTGCCACAGCGCACACATCGCACCCTGGCCCCGTCCTTTATCCTGAAGAAGACATTACGAATCATCAGAGGTGTCTTCTTCCGTGCCCACTACTAAGCATCCTCTTGTTCTGACCATCCTCGATGGATGGGGTTATCGCGCTGAAACCGCCAACAACGCCATCGCACTGGCCCGCAAGCCCAATTACGACAAGCTGCTCAAGGAATTTCCCAACACGCTGATTCGCGCCTCCGAGCACTTTGTCGGCCTGCCCGATGGGCAGATGGGCAATAGCGAAGTGGGCCACCTGAATATCGGCGCCGGACGCATTGTGCAGATGGACATTACGCGCATCGACGCGCAGATCGCCTCCGGCGAGTTCGGCAAGAACCCGGCCATTGTGAATGCCATGAAGCGCGCGCGCGAAGGCGGGCGGCAACTGCACCTCTTCGGGCTGGTTTCTGACGGCGGCGTGCACTCGCACCAGGAACACCTTTACGCGCTGCTGCGCATCGCCCGCGAGAACGGGCTGGAGCGCGTCTTCGTCCACGCTTTCATGGACGGCCGCGATACGCTGCCCACCTCCGGCGCCGGCTACATTGCCGCGCTCGAGCAGAAGATGCGCGAGTACGGCGTTGGCAAGGTGGCCAGCATCAACGGCCGCTACTTCGCCATGGATCGCGATCGCCGCTGGGAGCGCGAGCGCAAGGCATTCGACGCCATGGTCAACGGCAAGGCCGAGGGCGGCGCCTATGCCAACGCCGTGGCGCGCATCAAGGAGTGTTACAACGCCGGCATGACCGACGAATTTCTGATTCCCTTCGTGGTGACCGATGCAGCGGGCAAACCCACGGGCGTGATTCGCGACGAGGACGTGTGCATCAACATCAACTTCCGCGCCGATCGCGCCCGGCAGATTACGCGCGTGCTGGCCCGCGAGAGCGGACTGAATAAAGAGGGCGGCCGCAATCTGGAAGGATGGGAACTGCTCGATCAGGAGATTCCACGCTCCGAAATCCCGAAAAAATTGCACTACCTGTGCATGACGCAATACGACAAGCTCTACGAGCTCCCAGTCGTAATTCCTCCCGAGTCGCTGGATAACATTCTGGCCAACGTGCTCTCCGCGCATCAACTGCGCAATCTGCGCGTGGCAGAGACGGAGAAGTTTGCGCACGTGACTTACTTCTTCAACGGCGGCATCGAGACGCCGTTCCCCGGCGAAGAGCGCGCCATGATTCCATCGCTGAAGGTGGCCACGTACGACCTGGCACCAGAGATGCGCGCCGAAGCCATTGGCGACACCATTGTGAAGGCCGTCAACGATACGGCCTTTGACCTGGTGGTTGCTAATTTTGCCAACGCCGACATGGTGGGCCATTCCGGCAAGCTGGAGCCGACCATCAAGGCCGTGGAAGCCGTGGACGCACAACTCGGCCGCATCTACAAGTCCATCAAGGAACGCAACGGGAACTGGATCATTACCGCCGATCACGGCAACGCAGAGATGATGGTCGACCCGGTGAGCGGCGGTCCGCACACGGCGCATACCACCAACCCAGTGCCGTTTATCTGGGTGGGCGAGGACGCCGATCACTACCGTCTGCGCAGCGACGGCTCACTGCGCGATATCTCGCCGACACTGCTGAACCTGTTGAGCCTGGGGCTGCCCAAGGAGATGACCGGCGGCGACATGCGCGTGCCGATTGTGAAGGAGTGACTGCGGCGCTCGGTGGTTTCCCAGGTCCCAAAACCGCAACCCAGACCTGAAGCAGCTAAGTTCGCAAGAAAAGTCCTCCCCATGGGGAGGACTTTTCTTGCGAAAGAATTCCGGCAGGTTTACCGCAGACGTATCGACTTGATTCTTGCCGGCAGGCGCGCTTCAATCAGCCTGGCCCGCTCGGCGGCAATGCCGCTCAAGTAGGACTGTGCGGGCGTAGCCATGAGCACCAGCGCGAAGGCGATCAGGCTGAACAACAGCCCAGCCACTCCAGCCGAAATCAGCATATGGTACATGTCGAAGCTATCGAGGCCGAGGACGTTGAAAGCAACATGCTCGAAGGGCTTGATGTGCTTTATCACAGCAAGAGCAAACAGGAAAAAGACAGCAGCGAGCGATGTGAGAGCTGCGAGCGTGGCATCCAGACTGCGGTGGTACCGCTGGCTGGAGCTGCAACGTGCACACTCGGCCAGGTGCTGCTCGTAATCCTTACGCATCTCAGGTGAAATACCGGAAATATCATAGCGCCAGCTTGCCAGAATGGCGCCGATGACCGGATCAGTGCATCTAGTTTTTGACATAACGAAGAAGCCTCTTGTGCAGCGATGGGTCTCTCGAATACAAATGCGATTCCGCGCAACGCGTTTGGTTGCGGGAGGCATATGGCCATGGGATGCGGGAGCTGGCATGATCGATTCGCGACCGCCCGCTCTTCCTTATCAGCGCATGAAACTTGCCTTGCCTGTTCGTCCTCGGCTCATTTGGCCGGGGGGCCTCGCTGATTACTATTGTATTACTTTTTCGGGCACCCTAGAACCTAATTGCAGCCAGTGGCTGGTGTTGTTCGGCCAGGAGAAGCCGATTCGCCAACAGGCTGGCGCGCAGTCTCAGCGCGCGGTCGGCGCTCACCCGCGCAAGCTCAGGAAGATTATTGCTTTCAGATAGATGAGCCAGAATGACGTAGGCCGCCTGCCCGTCGTAACCGGAAGCAAGAAACTCCGCCGCCGCCTCATTCGAGAGATGGCCGACGCGCGACAGCACGCGCTGCTTCACCGACCAGGGATAGGGTCCATCGCGCAGCATTTCCAGATCGTGATTGGATTCCAGCAACAACAGGTCCACCCCCTTGAGCTGCGCCTTTACGTTGGGCGGAATGTAGCCGAGATCAGTGGCAAACCCCATGCGCACGCCCTCGGCCCTTAGGACGAACCCGACCGGGTCGGCAGCGTCATGCGGAATCGTGAACGGACTCAGCGCAATGTCCCCTATCTCAAACGGCCTGCCCGCCTCAAAGTACTCGACGGCCGGCAGCCACGCCGGATCCTCTTTGAGCGACGGCGGCTGATCGGCAGTTGCAGGGGTTTCGGCGGTAGCCCGGGTCTCGGGACCCGCACCGTCGGCCGGCGCGGCTTCCAACTCGCTGGCCTCGCCTTCAGCGACCGAATTCGCTTCAGCTTGCCTTCCCGCTGGCAAGGACACCTCGCCGTGGGCCTCAGCCTGCCGTTCCGCAGCCTCTTTCCGGTACTGCTCCAGCCACTGCGCATAGGTCATGGCGCGGCGCGGCGTGAGACAACGTATCCAGGCGCGGTGCGTGGGCTCGGTGCAATAAACCGGAATGTTAAGCTTGCGGGCGGTCACGGCCAGCCCGTTGATGTGGTCCTGGTGCTCGTGGGTAATGACGATGGCGTCGAGAGTCTCTGGATCCTCGCCGGCCAGTTTCATGCGCCGGATGAGTTCCCGGCAGCTCAATCCGGCATCGAGGAGGATGCGCGTGCGGCCGCCGGTAACAACTGTACTGTTCCCTTTCGACCCCGAAGCCAGCACCGTGAACCGAACCATAGCTTGAGCATACAGCGAACTGCAGACAGCTAATAGTTACTACTCCGACAACAGATCACAAGTTACTGTTGATTGTCGGCACTGAGCTGTTTTCACCCCGTCAACACCGCCGGAATCTCAATCGACACCAGCGTTCCCCGACCCGGATTGCTGACCACCTCGAAGCGCGCGCGACCGCCGTAGAGCACTTCCAGTCGCTCCTGGACGTTCTTAATGCCGATGCCGGCGCCGCTGGAGCGGCGCAGGTCGGAGATGGGCCGATTGCCGATGCCGATGCCATCGTCGGCCACTTCGATCTGCAGGCAGTCGCCCGCCATGCGACTGCGTAAGGTGACCGTGCCGCCGTGGATACGCGGTTCCAGACCGTGCTTGATGCTGTTCTCGATGAGCGGCTGCAGCAGGATGCTGGGCACCATCACTTCCAGCGTGGCCGGATCGATTTCCTTTTCCACGCGCAGCTTATCGGCACCGAAGCGGACCACTTCGATGGCCAGGTAGTCGTCGGTGAACTTGAGTTCTTCGCGCAACGGCACATAGCTGGTATGGTCGCGGAGCAGCGCGCGCAAGATGTTGGCCAGTTTCACGATCATGTCGCGGGCAAGATCGGGACGGCTGCGCACCAGCGAGGCAATGGAGTTGAGCGTGTTGAAGAGGAAGTGCGGATTGATCTGGCGCTGCAGTGCGTCAAGTCGCGCCTCGAGCAGCAGCCTCTTCTGCTCTTCGAGCGACATCTCCGTGCGTAGCGCATTCCACACCTTAAGCGCAACGCCTACCGTGATGGGCGCACTGAGGCAGACGAGCACGCGAAGCCAGGGAGCAGCGGCCAGCAGCGCAAACAGCCGATGCGGGAACGCGTGCGCAAGCCACATGCGGCAGGCCTCGGCCAAAGCGATGGCGAAGAGCATGAGGAACTGGTGGTCGAGTCGGGGACGGCGCAGATTGCGGCTCACCCAGCGATAGAGACTCAGATCGATGAAGGGGGTGAACGACCAGATCTCCTCTCTTTCGACGAAGTGTCCCAACCAGCCGGCCAACAGGCCAACCACGATATCGAATGGCAGGGCCAGGAATTCATGATGAAATTCGGCAGGAATGGAAAGAATAAGGCCGCTGAGCATGGCCCAGCCCGGACCGACAAACAGGCCGAGCAGAATGATGGTTTCAAACGAAATATCGGCAGCCAGGAAGTTAGGGACGGCAATGCGGATCCAGACGCCGAGGGTGAGCGGCACCAGGAAAAAGGCGAGCAGAGCAAGGGTTTGCGCAGGACGGCGCTGCTCCGCAAAAAACAACTTGCGGAAGCTGGCGGAGCGAGCCAGGATGCTGGCCAGCGAAGCCACCACGCCCAGCTTCACGAGCATGGTGATGAGAATGAGCCTGTCGGTCACGTCACAATAACTCTACAGCTTCAACCAACTCTACAGCTTTAACCGCAAATGAAGGACCCATCGCATCCGACGGTGCGCTCGAAGCCAATACGGCTGTTGCGCGCATGGATTTCGTCATCAGCGAGGGCCAACCGGTGGCAAGGGCTTAACGCCGCTGCGCCCAAGCCGGGGTTTCGACGCGCGCCTCTACCTGGCGGTTAAAGCGGATGAGCGCGACCCACAGACCCTGGTTCTGCTCCTTCCATACCAGTGTGCCGCCCAGGCGCTGCGCGATGGTCTCCGGCGGCAGATCGTGGTGCAATCCGAAGAAACGCTCGTTCAGGGCCTCTTCTTTCGAGCTGATGAGGGGCAGGGGCGGATCGTATTTGGTGGAAAAGACCAGCGCCGTCGAATACCTTTCCGGCTCTTCGGCGGCTAAATCGATTTGAGCGTTGGTGAAGTTCTCGATGCGGCAAACGTCCCAGGGCTCCTTGACGTAGCCAAGCTCAGGCTTGGTCAATTCGTCGCTCACGGGCCACGCCGTCAGTACGGCAGCGCCGTCGTAGCGGTGCTTCAACTGCGCTATGCCATCCATGTCCATGCGGATCACGTGCGCGTAGGCCAGGTTATCCTCGGGAGCAAAGCCATACGGAGGATTGATAAACAGGCCAGCCACAAAGGCCGCCGCGGACAGCGCCGCCAGTGCGTGCCAGTACGGAACCCGGCGGTAAAGGTTAGTTACCACCAGCAGCAGCACCAGCGGGTACATGGGCAGGAGGTAGCGCGTGAGCAGCGCGCCGCCCAAAAAGCTGAAGAGGATAGCGTTGGCCAGCAACAGAGCGAAGATGCGGACCAGGCTGAAAGTCGCAATGGAGGCGCGGTCGTGGCCTTCGGCGTCGGGCCGCGGCACCAGCAGGAGGGCTGCAAGACCCATCAGCACGGGCACAAACATGTTCATGTGCAAGGTGAGATGGATGAGGCGGTGGCCAAAGGCGGCAAGCACGCGGAGCGGTGTGAGCGTCGCTTCAGCGTTATAGCGCAGAAACTCGGGATTGCCGAAGAAATATCCGGTTTTGGCGTAGTGGTAGAGATACCAGCCGCTGAGCGGGAGCACGCAGCCGGTCAACCATGCGGCTTCACTCCAAAGCCGGCGCCGCACCGCCGCTTGTTGACGGAGGCTCTCGGCAAAACTCACGGCCGCCAGGGCGAGCGGAATAACGACGGCCGTCTCCTTGCACAGCGCGGCGGCAGAAAACCAAAGCGCGGCGACTGCGGGTCGGCGATCGCGCTGGGGCAGCGTGTAGACCATGCCCCACAACGAGCAGGCGGCGGCAAAAATATCCGCGTGGGCCAGCGAGCTTTGCGCAAACCAGATGGGATAAAGGCCGGTGAGAAGAACCGTCCAGAATGCCACTGAACCCACGCTGGTAAGGCGCATGGCCAGCCGCCAGACGCCGAGCAATCCCAGAGCGGCCACCATCAGTACGGCCTCGCGCGTGACTTCAGGGAAAAAACCAGAAGCCTTCCACCACAGCGCCAGATAAATGCTGGGCAACGGCGGATGGGCGTTGCTGAGCGTGGTGATGGGGATCAGTGAGCCGGTGCGAAAAAAATCCCAAGCCGCGGGAATGTAGTAGCCGGCCTCGTCCCAGTAATAGGGCAAGGTCAGCAGCGTGAAGTGGGTGAGATACAGTGCGGCAAAGATGACCGGGAAGATCATCCACAGCGGCAGCGGCGCGTTGGGCCAGGGATTGAGAAGCCGATTCAGGCGCAAAGAATTGCTCCTCGACGGCAGCGGGGTTTAAGGCTGCGCTTTCCCGCCCTTGCGGGAAAAACAAAGACCCCGCGAGGGTGCGGCACCGGCAGATGGGGAGAAGCCACAGCAGGTTCTTCGACTCGCTGTGCGCGCGCAAGATGACAGTTGTGCGGCTGAATTTGGGTTTGATGGGAAATCACGTTCATTCCCTTTCGCCGATTTCTCTTTGCCCTGCTCCCTCGCTCCCCTCTTCCCTGCTTCAATTCACCGGCCCCTGTGGAAATGGCTGTCCTTGCGGTTCCAGGTTGAGTGTGCCGAAGGCCTGTTCGTACTGGGCGATATTCTGGCCCAGCACATTGCACAGCGCCTTGGCCTGCTGCGGGCTGAGGAAGATGGCCTGATGGTTTCGAATGGTAACCTGCTCGGGGCTGTCGCTCGAGGCCAGGCCGAAAATGAGCTGAAAATCCCAGACGCTGACCCGCACCTGCACACTGTTGGCATAGGACTCGCGGTAGTCGGGGGTTTGGGCAAGGTTTAACTTGGGCTGCGGCGGTGTTGGACTCATGGGTACAGATTACAGCCAACAGCTGACACTGACCGTTGTCAGGGATCAGGTGTTCGCGGTTTGCTTGGACCGGGGCAGATCGAAGTTCAGCGGACAGCCTTCGCAGCGAGCAACCCGGCCGCAGTGCGCCTTGCCGACAGCAACCGTGAGGGCATGAAATTCGTTGAAGAGCTGCGCCTGCTGGGGCTCGGCATCGGCGGCGAAGGCTTGGCGCGTGAGAGCAGTCAGCGCAGCGTATCCAGCGCGATTCTTGCCCGGCGCGGGCTCCAGAAGCCGGTGCCGTTCGACAATGCGGCGCAGATACTCATCGGCTACGGGTACCGGGTGGCCAAGGGCATAGAGCAGAATGGCGTCGGCGGTCTCTGGGCCGACACCCGGCAAGGCCAGCAGGCGCTTGCGCAGGGCATCTGTTGGCGCGGCCGCCAATTGCTCAAGCGATCCACAGAACTCCGCGTCGACCATGGCGACAAATGCTTTGAGCGCGGGCGCCTTGCGGGTAAAAAAGCCCGATGGTTGAATCAGCCGGCGAAGATCGTCGAGTGAAAGAGCGCGGAATCCTTCCAGCGTGAGCGCTCCGGCCGCGCGCAGATTTGCCAGGGAACGCTCGACCGCTTTCCACGAGGTGTTCTGCGTCAGGTACGCGCCCAGGATCACTTCAAAAGCCGTGGGTGCGGGCCACCATAATTGCGGCCCGTAGGCCTGGACCAGTTTGTCATGGATCCGGCGCAAGCGCCGGGCGGCCGAAGGAGCACGGCCCTTCATGGCTTTGCGTCCGGAGTTGTTGCTGGGTCAACGGCAGGCGCCGATTCTAATTCCAGCTTCCATGTCAAAACCCGTGCCCGGGCTGCGGCAGCTTCGGCCTCGGGAAGGTGTCCAGCCGCACCAAGCGAAGCAGCCAGCGCCGTGTGCGCCACAGGATCATATGGCGTGAGCACCGTGAGCGCAAGTGCTGCGCCAATGGACTGCTCAAGCCGGCCCGCATCACGCAACGCGCGCACCAGGCCCTGGTGAGCCATGGCGTGCTTCGGGTCGGAGGCAAGCGCGGCGCGAAAGGCTGTGGCCGCCTCCGCCGCACTGCCTGCTGCGAGCAGATCGAAGCCGCGCTGCGCGAGCGCATCGCCGGTGAGATCGGAGAGAATCACGTCTGTTTTCAGCATAATGGGTGGATTCACGAAAGTGGACTGGGCTTTGGGGCCGCCCGCCTTTTCACGAGAAAAACCAAAAATGGACGAGGTGCCTGGCTGACCCGTCGCTCTCTGTTTCCTGTAGATTGTGATGGAGAAGTTCAGTTCGGGAGACACCGTGAAGAGCCATACCGAATATCTGGTTTTTGAGACCCGCAAGCGGCACGAGATGGTGCACATTACCGATCAGGTGGAGCAGGTGGTGCGCCGCAGCGGCGTCGAGGACGGGCTGTGCTTCGTCTCGCCCATGCACATCACCGCGGCCATCTACGTAAACGATCTGGAAGATGGTCTCATCGAGGACATCGGCAAATGGCTGGAGGAACTGGCTCCCGCCCGCCCCGACTACAAGCACCACCGCACCGGCGAAGATAACGGCGATGCACACCTCAAGTCGCTGCTGCTCCACCACGAAACCACTCTGCCCGTGACCAATGGCAAGCTTGACCTGGGCACGTGGCAGCGCGTCTTCTATGCGGAGTTCGACGGCCAGCGGCGCAAGCGGGTGATCGTGAAAGTGCTGGGGGTTGAATAGCGAGTCAGCGCGGCCAAAGCATCGCTTGAGCAGGCCTGAAACCCGGACTGGCGCCGCTTCTTCAATGCTGACTCGCTGACTCGCTGACTCGCTGACCGGCTGCTTCGGTCTCCATCCGTAATCCTGCGCCAGGGACCGCTCGCAGGCGATGCGCTGGCAGCCGGCCAAGTTGATTCTCGTCCGCGGCAGGATCACCACGTCGACGCGCCGGTTCTGCGCTCGTCCTTGCGCGGTGCTCGTTGCTGGCCACGGGATGAAATTCGGCGTAACCGGCGGCCGAGAGCCGGTCCGGTGATACTGCTTCAAAGCCGAAGCAGCCGCGCAATGCGGGTGGCGCGCGCCGTCGGACAACTCCCAGTTGGAATCGAAGTCGGCATTGTGAATCGGCACATTGTCGGTGTGCCCTTCGATGCGAAGGCTATACGGCGTGCCCGCAAGCGAGGCGGCGATCTGGCGCAGCGTGGGCAGCGCCGCAGGTTTCGGGAGCGCGGAGCCCGAGTCAAAAAAGCCGGCTTCGCGCAGGCTGATCACCAGGCCCTCGCGACCCATCGCAATGGACACCGTTGCCGGCTTGCAGTTGTCCGGCCAGAGTTCCATTCAGGACCCTGTGAATGCGCTCCAGATCGTCTTTCACCTCCTCGGGCGATAGCAGATCGTCGTTCACCACGGCATTGGGATCGGGCACCGTCGCTTCCTGTCCGGGAATCGGCGGCATGGGCATTCCCATGGATCGAAAGCCGCGTTGATGGATGCCGTGACCTGCTGCTGCTTTTTCTGATCGGCCTTGGCGAAGGCGTACAGGACCACAAAAAATGCAAACAGCAGGGTAATGAAATCGGCATAGGAGACCAGCCATCGATCGTGTCCTGCCCTGCCGCGCCCCTGCGCGTCTCATGCCGCGCGCTTCCGGCCTGTCGCGTTCGCCGTCGTTCAGAAAGCCATTCAGCTTGATCTCCAGCATGCGCGGATTAATGCCTTCCAGAATCGAGATCACGCCTTCGAGCATCATTTCGCGGCGGCGGTGCGCGGCGCGGATGCGCAGGTGCATTTTGCCGGCGAAGGGCAGGAAGAACAGATTGGCGATGCCGACGCCGTAGATGGTGGCGACAAAGGCAACCGCAATGCCGCCGCCCAACTTCCTGAATGTTGTCGAGGTGCTGCATGACCTGGATGAGGCCCAGCACCGCGCCCAGAATGCCGATGGTGGGCGAGAACCCGCCGGCCGATTCGAAGACCGCGGGCAGCCGCTCCTCATCCTCGACCGCCGATTCGAGATTGACGCGCATGATGCTGCGCAGATCGGTGGGCTCGGTGCCATCCACAGCCAGCATCAGGGTCTGCTTGAGAAACGGGTCCTGGATGGAGGGCAGGTCGGCGTCCAGCGAGACGACACCGTTGCGCCGCGCCTTGTTTGCAAACGCCACCAGTTGCTTTGACCAGATCGGATCGTATTTGCGCGGGGCGGCAAAGATGTTTCCCAGGCTGCGGAATGCGTCAAGGACTGTGGAGAGCGGAAACTGCAACAGCACCGCGCCCAGCGTGCCGCCGAAAACGATGAGGGCCGCGGTTGGTTGCAGTACCTGGCCCAGGTTGCCGCCCTCGATGAGCAGCCCGGCAGTGATGCCGGCCAGGGCCAGAAAAACACCCGCAACGCTTCCCTTATCCATTTCCAGTTCCCCGCTCCAGGTTCCGCGGTCCAGGTTCCCGCTATTGAGCCCGGCGCCAATCGGCATGCAGTAATCGATACTTCTTTAATCGGCGGTATGCAGGGTTGCCACGCTCTGGTAACGACACCTTGCGGTTACGTTGGTTAGGCGGTTGCAGAGTTGCTCGACCGCGAAGCCACGAAATCCAGTGGCCATGCCGCAGGAAAATGCCGCCTTCACCGGACAAACCAGGGCACGCCAACTTTGCAATCGCTCTTATTGGCCAGGGTCGCGTTTGGGCGAGAGCACAGGCTGCCCGGCTGAATCCAGGCTGAGCAGGCCGGCGATTCTTTCCAGGTCGCCAAAGTGGTGCAGCCTGCGCGCCACCGCGGCCAGCAATCGCGCCCGGTAAACCAGCACCCGCTCCGTCACTTCTGCAATTTCCTCGCGCACAATCAGCTTTTCTCCGTTGATGAGGGTCAGCATGGTGTCCGGTGAAGATTCCGCGGTCTTGATCAGATCGCTGTTCAGCACCATGGGCGTGCCATTCAAGCGCGTCAGTTCGATCATGGGGATCAATGCTCCTTTACAGGATTGATCGGCGCGAGCGTGAAGAAAGTTGATGGATTAGAAAACCATGGCGCGAAGTGTCTCTGCGCGGGACACAAAGGGCCGCCGCGTAAAGTCCGCGAGGAGCTAGCCGAAAAAGGCACCAGATGCGGCGGCACTGATTCCCGCGCAGGCAGCAACCCAGGGCAATACATAAGGGGGGCGCAAACGGGAAGGGGCCGCAAATCCCGCATCCCACAAGGAGAACCCCATGTCCCTGGGTGTTTTGAACAACCTCTCCGCGGTGTATGCGGAGAACGCGCTGAACAATACCAACAACAGCCTGAACACCGTGCTGCAGCAGTTGTCTTCAGGCTCCAAGATCAACTCCGGCGCGGATGACGCTGCCGGCCTCTCCCTGGTCGACGGCCTGGAGGCCAACCAGACGGCACTCACGCAATCGGAAACCAACGCCACGGAAGGCGTGGGCCTGCTGCAGGTGGCCGACGGCGCCCTCTCGCAGGTTACAACCCTGCTCAACCGGGCCGTTACCCTGGCCACCGAGGCCTCGAACGGTACGCTGAATTCCACTCAGGACACGGCCGCCAACCAGGAGTACCAGTCGATCCTTTCGGAAATCAACAACATCGGCTCGACGACCACCTACAACCAGGAGCAGGTCTTCGGATCCAACACCAACATCTACACCGGCGACTCTTCGCAGGCCGGCTCGTCGATCGACGCTCTGAACATCTGCCAGCCTTTCTTCGTCCGATGTGGGCGATACGAATGGCGTGATGTCTTACAACGCCGGCCAAGCCAATGTTTTTGTCGATCTCACCGCCGACGCAAAAGCGAGTACCCCTGCCCAGGCCGCAGTCACGGATACCCTGAATACCGGTGGCAAAACAACCATCGCGGTGGATTATCTGGGCAACAACGCCGATGGAACCCCCGGCGTTCAAACCGAAACCATTACTGTGGGCACCGGCACGCAGTATGCCAACACCGCCCAGGGATTGATCAATGCGGTCAATGGCGCGGGCCTCGGTTTGACGGCCAGCTTTACCACCGCCGGCGCGGCAGGAGATACGGCCGCTACGGCGGCAACCGATACCGGCATTGAGATCACTGGATCGGTGGGAAGCGGCGTTAACGCGAGCGCGGGCAGTTACACCGGAACCCTGACTGTAGCCGGTGGCGCGGCCGGTGACACACTCACCGGATCCATCACCCTCCGGGATGGCACCAATCCGCCAACCACCATCACCATGGGTCAAGTGGCTGCTGCCGAAGGCACAACTACGGCAGACATGACCGACCTGGAAACGTATATCAACGATGGTCCCAACTCCAAAACGGTTGCGAGCGATCCCTTCGGAGTGGTGGCTTCGCTCACCGGCGACGTATTGACGCTGACCAGCGTGACCCCTGCAACCACCAGTCCGGTCACACCCTACTCAACGCTGAATGTGTCCGCCAACCTCACAGACACAACGGACACGACTGTCGCCAACACCGGGCTGACCTACACGGCAACGGCCGGATATGCGGTGGGCCTCAACAACACCGCAACTTTTGCGACCACCGGCGTCGCGGACAGCACCTTGGGCGCCACGGCAAATGCCGGCTTTCAAACAGACACCAGCGCCACCGGCAACATCGCCACCATCAGCTATACCGATGCCGCCGGCCAGTCTCTGGCCACAACCGATCTGAGCAACCAGTCTGATGCGCAAACGGCGTTGACCAATCTGAACGTGGCCATTGCCGACGTCGCGGCGCAGGACGGCTATGTGGGCGCCCAGATCAACACGCTCAACTCGGTCAGCTCCGTGATGAGCACGCAGCAGGAAAACGTGGAGTCGGCGCAAAACGCAGTGCAGGCCACCGACTACGCGCAGGCCAGCTCCAACATGTCGAAGTACGAAATCCTCAGCCAGACCGGCATAGCGGCGCTGGCACAGGCCAACAGCATGCAGCAGGAAGTGACCAAGCTGCTGCAGTAACCAACCGCAGCCCGGCGGCAGGGCTCGTTGCCGGGCTGCAATAAACCGCCCGCTGCAGAACTCGGCAGCGGCGCTCCGTACAGCGCCAAGGGCGTCCCCGACAAGGACGCCCTTCGCGCTCTGTCTGTCTTCTGTTCGGGACCTTCGTCGTGCCGGCCCTGGCCTAATTGCGAAGCAGCATCGTAAGTCCCCGCGCATCGTCCAGCCCCCTTGCGCTCAGCATTTTGTATGCCCCGGCGAGAAACTTCTGGTTGTGTTCAAAATGCCTGAAGGCCGTCTGTACCGTGCGCACCACGTCTGCCAGGCTGAAGTTGCTGCGACGGGCGCCGGCCACCCCGATCAGTAGCCCCTTGATGAGAGCAAACCTGATGGCAAGCATGGCAAAGGCCCGCGTCGGCTCCGGCCTGGCCTGCGGATCGCCAAGCTGCGCCCCGAATGGATACAGATCGCGCAGCACCGCGTTGAGAAGATAGTTTTCAAGAACGTGCGGGTGACGATGGAAGAAAGGCGCATAGACCTGGGTATACGCGTCCGCGTAATTCGCCACCTGGCTTTCCAGCGACGCTCCTTGCGAACGGCCAATACTCTCGGTGAATGTGCCGATCACTTCGCGCAGGCCGGACCTGACCGGGGAGTTGTTCACCCGTCGCGCGATGAACCGCAGCACGACCTCCAGTTGCAATCGAAGATTGGCAGAAATGGAATCCATCGAGGCGGACAGTCCGTCGGCAGTTAAGGCGCCAGAAAAGTCGCAGAGGAGATCGGGAACGCTGCGCTTGACTTCTCCCCTCCCTACCGCGTCGAGGCGGCGCGAAAAAGTCCCCAGCAGAAACAGCCGTTGCCATAACGGATATCTTCGATTCTGGATCAGCGTCACGATCAATTCGCGAATCTGCCAGAAATAGGTCCGGAGCGAGGTCTGGCCGGATTGTGTTTCGTCCCACTTCATCGCGTAGGCGGGACCTGTGACGGGCGGCAAAAGGCGCGGCTCCAGCAGGACCAGGCGCGCGGCCTCCGGGCACGAAAGCGAGAGCTCGATTTCCTTCAGCCCGTCGATGCGGTGAACCGCGCGCGGGAAGGTGGCGCAAGTGTGCGAAAGATACGATGCGCCATGCTCCACCTGAATGCGGCAGAGGCGCTCTGCAGAGAGAAACGGACAATCGCCGGAAGGCAACATGCGCACCGTGGCGCAGGTGGCCGATTCTTTGCCGCTCCCGGCCAGGTGCAGAATCGAGATGTCGACCAGCGAGCGCAAGGGTCCGGCGGGCAGGCTCTTGTACTTCTGGCAGGCGGCCTCATCCACCGCGACCGACCATCCCGCGCAACAGGTATCCTCACACGCCGGGCCGATACAGGAAAACCGCTCGGCGTAATGGGGCAGGATTATTCTCGTTTGGCGCAATCAGAACCCCTTCTTATGGCGGCAGCTGCATGGACGCGCTCGAATACCCGACCGTCCACGGCAATGCAGCAGATGGCAAACCGCTGCCATGCACGGCTCATTGGAGGAATCTCAGCAAATGCCGGCGAACCACGCCTGCTCGAAGCCTATGACCTGCCGATAACCACAGGGGGAGCAGAGCGCACGCGCCCAACGCAGGTGTGCTGCTGTCGACAGTCGGTGAAATCTTTCCAATCCGTTTCATGCGTGAGCGGCTCGCCGGCTGCTTGATTGTTCACGGAGGAAGCCATGGGCACTGTAGGTCTGAGTTTCGGATCGCCCACCAGCGGAGCCGGGTTCGACGTGAGCTCGACCGTGGCCTCGATCGTGGGCAATCTGCAGAATGTCGAGACCCCCTGGAAGAATCAGCTCACTACGCTCGACAGCCAGGACACCGCGATCTCCAGCCTGGGGACGCTGTTTTCGAATGTCTCAAACGATATGAGCCAGCTGACGGACTTTCAAGGGATCCTGGCCGAGAAGGAAGGTTCAAGCTCGGATACCAACGTGCTGACACTCAGCAGCGCAACGGCTGAGGCGGTCGCGGGCACCTATACGGTGGAAGTGCAGAGTCTCGCGCAGACCTCCAGCGGCTATCTGAGCGCGGTGAATGCCTCCGACACGCTCTCCGGCTCCATCACGCTGCAGGTTGGTTCGGGGGCGTCGACGAAAATTACGATCGACTCGGCGGACAACACGCTGGCGGGGCTGGCCGCTGCCATCAATTCCTCCACCGCCGGCGTAACCGCCAACGTGATGACCACCAGTTCGGGCTCGGTACTGAGCCTGGTGTCGGGAACCTCCGGCACGAATGGCGACCTGACCATCACGTCAAGTATCGCCGACGCCAAACCCATCACCCTGGGTTACAGCAACGGTGGCTATAGCAGCAGCGGAGACTTCTCCAGCGGTAACCTGAGCGCCGTGGGCAGCAGCGACACGCTGGGCGGCTCCATATCGATCGCGGTGGGAAGCGGCGCGGCACAGGTGGTCGATGTGCCCAGCGGCACCAACACGCTGCAGGGCCTGGCCGACGCCATCAACGGCACCTCCGGCATCGGAGTCACGGCGTCAGTGGTGACCAGCAACGGCCAATCATCTCTTTCTCTGGTTTCAAACACGGCCGGCTCGGTGGGAGCGCTGACCGTGGCTTCGAGCGTAACCGACAGCACCCCGACGCTGGGCTTCAATGCGACGGTGGCCGGCGCGAATGCGCAGATGACCATCAACGGCATCGGCAATCTGATTAGTTCCTCGAATACGGTGACCAATCTCATCCCTGGAGTTACCTTCCAACTGCTGGCCCCCAGCGCCACTGAATCCAATGGCAGCCTGGAACAGGTGCAGGTGGTCATCGGCAACGACAATTCGGCCGTGGAGAGCACGGTCAACCAGTTCGTGACCGACTACAACTCTCTGATCAGCGCCATGAATGCCCAGGAGGGGAACACCAGCTCGGGCACGGCGGAACCGCTGTTCGGCTCGCCCACGCTGTCGCTCTTGCAGCAGCAATTGATGAGCAGCGTGAACACGCAAAGCCCCACCGGATCCTTTGACTCCATTTCTGCCAGCGCGGGCGTGACGCTGAGCGGCTCGATGGTGATCAGCCTGGGCAATGGCGCCAGTGAAACCATCAATGTGGGCCCGGGAACCTCGGGCAACGGCGTCTACTATACCGGCTCGGGAAGCGATGCGAACACGCTGGCGGGGCTGGTAGCGGCCATCAACGCGGCTGCCGTAAGCACGCCCGTTGCCTATTCCGCCACGACCGGAAGCGACAGCGGCACGCTGACCGCGAGCACCAGCGCGGCGTTGACCGGGGGCCTCTCCATCCAGGTGGGCAGCAGCACCGCTCAGACGGTCAGCATGGACGAGGTGGATTCTGCCGAGGGCGGCACCACGCTGGCCGATATCGCCAGCTACATCACCGCCAATTCTTCCACTTTGGGCGTGACGGCGACGGCGGCCGATAACGGCGATGGTACCTCGACCTTATCGCTCTCCTCGGCTTCGCTGAGCGCCGACGCGCTGACGGTCGATTCGAGCCTGGTTGCTCCCGGGTCGGGCGTAACGGCGGCGGTGGTGACCCAGGATGGACAAGCGCAGCTTACGCTGCTCAACGAGGCCTCGGGCTCGAACGGCGCGCTCTCCGTCACGTCGTCGATTATCGCCGCGACGCCCGCAGCGCTGACCTACTCCGACACCGCGGGCTATACCAGCACAACCGAGGACAGCGGCACCGTGGGCACAGCGGGCGCGGGCGACACGCTAAGCGGGTCGATCACATTTCAGACCCGCAGCGGCACAGCGGCCACCGCGACCATGGCGGAGGTTACGGCGGCCGAGGGCGGCGCGACTGTCTCCGATCTGGCCAGCTATATCCAGGCCAACTATTCCTCGGTGGTGACGGCCGCGGCCGTGACCAACAGCGACGGCACGGTGAGCCTTTCGCTTACGTCGAATGTCGATGGCTCGGGGGGCGCGCTGAGCGTCACGTCGAGTCTTTACGACACCAGCAACACCACCCCGACAACCCTGAATTACACCGCATCGTCGGACGTGAACAGCCTTACCAGCCTGGGCATCGGCCTGAATGACGACGGCACCATGACCTTCGATGCCAGCATGCTCGATGCACTGCTGAACTCCGACTTTAACGGAGTGACTGGTTTCTTTCAGAACGCCAACAGCTGGGGCCAGTCGTTTGCCTCGGTGCTCGACAGTGCCGGAACCAGCTCCAGTAGCGGCATCCTGGCGCTGGCCGCAAGCTCCAACAGCAGCACGGAATCCACGCTTAACGCGGACATTACGAAAGAAAATACCCTGATTTCGGTCGAGCAGGCGAGTTTGACGGCGGAGCTGAACAGCGCCAACGAGATCATGCAGGAGTTGCCGTCGCAGTTGGACGGCATGAACGAGTTGTATTCGGCCATTACGGGCTACAACCAGAACACAGGTGGTTAGAGAAAGGTAAGGGGATGAGCAACTATCGGGAATGTGCCCTGGAAGGGGCATCGGCGGTTGAGCTGGTGGTGGCGCTGTATGACGGGATGGTACGTTTTCTTTCTTCGGCCATGGCGGCGGTGGAGCGCGGCGATACGGAGGGGCGGCGCGCTGCGGTCAAGCGCACCCTCGACATCATCATCCACCTGCAGGCGCGGCTGCGCATGGATGTTGGCGGGCGGCCGGCGCAGGCATTGAGCGAGTTTTATGCTGCTCTTTTCGCGCAGATCCTGCAAGCCTCGCAATCGGCCTCGAACGCTAAATTCTCTCATGCCATCGATTGCGTAAAGAGCGTGCGCGAAGCCTGGCGAATCGTGGCAAGAGATCCCGAAGCCTACCCCATTGCACCGGGCAGGTTGGCAGGCAGGCGCGCGGAAAGCGCCGCACCGGAGGGTATTGCCGCCACCAGCTGGATGGCTTGAAGGGTAGGGCCGCAGGTCAGGTCTCTGGGGTCCCCCACCTTTTTGCGGAGGACGCGAAAGGATGGGCATGGAGCCGGCTTGCGGCGCTGCCGCTTCTCAGCCGGCCACGGTGAGTTCTTCTTCCAGCTGTTGCTTTTGAAAGAGGCCGGCGTAGTAGCCGTCCAGGGCAAGCAGTTCATCGTGCGTGCCCACTTCGACGATGCGGCCGCGATCGAGCACCGCGATTCGATCCGCATGGCGCACAGTCGAGACGCGATGGGAGATGAGGATGCTGGTGGTGGTTTCGGTATAGGCGCGCAGGCCGCCGAGAATGCGTTCCTCGGTATAGGTATCGACGCTGGCCAGAGCGTCGTCGAGGATGAGGATGGCGGGGCGGCGCAACAGTGCGCGGGCAATCGCGGAACGCTGCTTCTGTCCTCCGGAGAGTGTCATACCGCGCTCCCCGACCATGGTTTCGAAGCCCTGCGGAAACTCCTCAAACTCCTTGCGGATGTGCGCGGCATCGGCGGCTTGGAGCAGGTCTTGTGCGTCCGCGCCCGGTGCGCCAAAAGCCAGGTTCTCGCGGAGGGTTTCGCTGAAGAGGAAATGTCTCCTGCGGCACCATGCCGATATTGCGCCGCAGCACAGCCAGCGGGTATTCGTACACAGGGCGGCCATCGATGAACAAGGTGCCTTCCGGCGCCTCGTAGAGCCGCGCAATCAGATTGACCAGCGTGGATTTGCCGGAGCCGGTGGGGCCGACAATCGCCAGGCTCGATCCGGCCGGAACGTGCAGCGAGATGTCGCGGAGAACCGGGACGGACAGGTCTTCGTCCGCTGGGTCGAGGCCGGGCATGTCGCCGTAGCTGAAGCTGAGGTGGCGGAATTCGATGTCCCCACTCAGCCTCGTATCCTCTCCAAAAGATGAAGGCGCGGAGCGCCTGTCGTCGATGGCGGGGCTCTGCTTGAGCAGCTCGTCAATGCGCTTTACGGAAGCGGTGCCGCGCTGGAAGATGTTGATGACCCAGCCCACGGCGATGATGGGCCAGATGAGCAGGATCATGTACGTGTTGAAGGCGACAAACTGGCCCACATCGATCTTGTGCGCGATAACCAGGTGACCGCCGGCCAGCAAGGTGATGATCATGGAGATGCCGAGCACGAATTCGAGCGTGGGCCACAGCATGCCCATTAACTGAACCAGGCGCAGCGCCCGCGCAATGTATTCGCGGTTGAGCCGCTCGAAAAGGCCAATCTGGGATTCTTCGCGGGCGAAGGCGCGGATGAGTCGCACGCCGGAGTAGTTTTCCTGCGCCTGCGCGGAGATATCGGAAAAGCTGGCCTGAATGCGCTCGAAACGGGTGTGGATGCGGCTGCCGAAATACTGCACCAGGATGCTGGCCAGCGGCATGGGCGCCAGGGCTACCAGGGTGAGATAGGGGCTGATGCGCAGCATGAAGACCAGCGCAAATACGGTGAGAAAGATGGTGTTGGCGCTGTACATCAGGCCCGGACCGAGCAGCATGCGCACGGCGTTCAGGTCGTTGGTCATGCGCGCCATCAGGTCGCCGGTGCGATAGCGGCGGTAGAAGCCTGTATCCTGCTCTTCGAGCTTGCGGAAGAGATCGTTACGCAGATCGAACTCAATATCACGGGAGATGCCGATCAGCACCCAGCGCTGGGTGTAAAGAAATACGCCCTTGGTCAGCGAGATGGCGACAGCAGCAGCGCCAGGAGAAAAATGTGCTCGCGCGTGGTGCCGCGCTTGAGCGCGTTAATGGCGCTGCCCAGGACGCGCGGAAACTGCACCCAGATGGCGTTGGTGCAGACGCAGGCCAGCGTGCCCCAGAGGTAACCCCAGCGGTACCGGCGCATGTAGGAGAAGAGCGGGGCCAGGTCGCGCAGCATGGCTTTATTGTACGGGAAGCGGAGTTGCGCTCTTCTTTCGCGGTTTGATACGCGGGTTCAGGGCAACTGCTGTTTTGCCTGGATCATCTACAATTCCTGAGCCAGGTAGCCCGGAGATTGAGCTGGCCGGGACTAACTGTGCGGGAGGGGTAGATGGGCAGTTCTCTGGCACAGTGGTTCCGATCCCGGTTGTCAATGGCGGTTCTGGCCGCGTGCGTTCCGCTGAGCGCACACGGGGCACAGGTCACCACCCGGCATCTGCAAGGGACGGTGCATGGTTATCTTGAATTGCGCAGTGAATCGGGCCAGGTGCTTGCTGCCGGCGACCTCATCCAGGTTGTGAGAGGAAGCCGAGTGACGGCCCACGTGATTTTTCATTTCAAAGACGGGTCGCTCGATGACGAAACGACCGTCTTTACGCAGCGCGGCACCTTCCGCCTCATCAGCGACCACCATATCCAGAAGGGGCCGTTCTTCGCTCATCCAATGGATCTATGGGTCGATGTGCCCAAGGGTGAGGTAACCGTAGGAAATTTGGGAGACGATGCGAAGGACAAGGCCGACGCCAAGCGGATGAAACTTCCGCCGGATGTTTGCAGCCCACCCATGCTCATCCCCATCGCTGAAAATCTTACTGCGGGCGGCGGCCAGGTTTCGCTGGTGGTGTCTACACCCAAGCCGCGGCTGGTCAAGCTTGTGTTCTCTTCCCAGGGCGAAGACAAGTTCTCAGTGGGCGGCTCCGAGCGTCAAGCGGTGCACTACCAGGCCAAGTTCGACCTCGGAGGCATCGCCGGCGTAGTGGCGCCGATAGTGGGCAAGCAGCCGCCGGACATTGAGATTTGGATTGAACCGGGAGAGGTTCCGGCGTTTGTGAAGGAGGAAAGCCAGCTTTCGGAAGGGGGACCCGTGGTAAGCATCCAGGCCACAGGCCCGGCAGGGCCGAGCTACTCCGGTCCCGCATCGAGCAAATGATCGCCGGCTTAAACAGTCGTTCCCTCTAGTCAGGGCTGCAGAAGTCCGGGCTACAAAAGTCCAGGCTACAGAAATCAGGTTGGGGATCAGGTGGGGGTGCGTAGCAGCAGGTATCCGCCGACCAAGCCAAACAGAACATCGGATGACCAGGCGGCGAGTGCAGCCGGGAGGTAATCCACCGTGCCCATGGCGTGGAACAGGCCATCCACAACGTAGTAGGCGAGGGCCACGGCGATGGCCACGGCGATGCCGGAGAGTGAGCCGCGGCGCCCCATAGACAGCGCAAAGGGGATGGCGAGCACGGCCATCACCACTGCGACCAGCGGGTAGGCGAGCTTGTTCCACAGCTCTACACGCAGGCGCATGGTGTCGAATCCGCTCTGGCGCAGGTCGTTGATGTAGCGCTCCAGCTGGCCGAAGTTCATCTCCTGCGATTGCCAGTCTTCCTTTTTGAAGTAATCGGGCGTGGCGTGAATCTCAGGAAACAAGGCGTGATCGAAGACCTTGTACTCGGTCACATTTGGCCCCTGCACATTGCGCATCCAGCCATTTTCAAAGTTCCAGTTCCCTGTCAACGGATCCCAGACTGCGCGTTGGGCAAAGATGCGCCGCGTAAGTTCGAACGTCGAGGGATTGAATTCGAAGACCGAGATATTGGCAAACTCGTCTTTGTCGGCGTCGAAGAACTGGTAGTAGAAGATGCGGCCTGCGTCGCCCGGCAGCGGCTTTTGACCGAAGATCCACTGCTGCTCGGGATGCAGAACGGTCTGCGGCGGGCGGCCCTTGATGATATTGCGCAGCGCTTCCTGGCGGCGATTGGCCTGGGGCAGATAGTACTGATCGAAGAGGAAAAGTGTCACGGCCAGCATTGCCGAGATGGCAATGATCGGCACCACCAGGCGGTAGAGGCTGATGCCGGTGGCCTTCATGGCAATAATTTCGCTGTTGCGATTGAGCATGCCGAAGTTGACCAGCACAGCAATGAGCACTGCCAGCGGAGCGAGCTGGTAGATCATGCTGGGCGTAAGGTTCACCAGGTAATCGCCCACCGTGACCAGCGAAATGTGATTGCGGATGATGTCGCCGATCAGCTCAAAGAATGTAAATACGATGATCAGCAGCACGAACCCGGGAAGCACCATGAAGAACAGGCCGAGGAATTCGCGCACTACATACTCGTCGAGGATGCGCGGGAAAACGCCGCGCGACTTGACGCGCTGCTGGCGGCGCGGCCGCAACTTTTCCAGAAAGCGCTTCAGGCCGAGCCCTTGGTGATTGCTTTCCGCGGCGTCAGGCTTCTGGCGGCTAAAGCGCGCAACCCCGTCGGTCAACGCGGCCAACAAGCGTCCGCCGGTTGCCATCTGCCACAACAGAAAGACGCCCACCGTCGCAAAGATCAAGTTGGCCGACCAGACTGCCAGAAAGACCGGCAGCCGGTTCTGCCTGCCCAACTCGGTGCCAATGATGGAGAGAAAATAGTAGATGAACACCAGCAGGATGGCGAAGACGAAGCCGGAACTCTTGCCGCCACGCCGCGAATTCACGCCCAGCGGCACCCCCACCAGCATCAGCACCAGGCAGGCAGCGGGAAACGAGAACCGGTTGTAGAGCTCGATGACGTATCGTTTGTTATCGGTCCCTTGAATGCGCTTGAGGAGCACCTTGAGGGGTAGCGCGTAGATGGCGGTGTCCATGCGCCCCAGGTGCACATCGCTCTGCTGACCCAGCGAGAGCGGCAGGTCGGTGGTCACAAATGAGGAGATGTTAAACTGCTGCGGGTCGCCGGCCGCCGTCTCATAGCGCGCTCCATCGCGGAGCCGCATCATTAACTCCTGCGTCTCATCGCTGGCCACGGTGGCCGATTGCGCCATGGTGACGATGGGATTGGAGGGGTCGGAGACATCGGCCATGAAAACATTTCCCCAGTTGGAGGCGCCGGTGCCGGAGCGCACGTTCTGAACGTACAGGACGGCGTTCTTGAAGTCGTCATAGAAGACGCGCGGCTGGATCTCGTAGGAGGCCTGCTGGGTTTCAAGGGTCTGCTCCATGGCCAGGATGCCCTGGTTGGCGCGAGGCGCGAGGTAGAGCGAATTGCCCAGGCCCAGCAGAGTTCCGGCCACGGCCACGATGGAGGCCACGCGCACAAAGTAGCCGATACCCAGTCCCGAGGCGCGCATGGCAATGACTTCGCTGTCTGCAGCCAGGCGGCTCAGTCCCAACAAAATGCCCACCAGGACCGACATGGGAATGGTGACGCGAAACAGATTGGGCAGCGTAAAGAGAAAGATCTCCATCACATCTGTCCACGTGGAGCTGTTGCGCACAACCACCTCGAGGATTTGAGGCAGTCTCGGCATGAACAGAATGAAAGTGAACAGCGCGCAGCCGATCAGGGTGTGAGAGAGGATCTCGCCGAGAATGTAGCGGGTGAGGATGCGCACGGGAACCCTGATTCAGTTTACCGTGCCGGGCTCGCACCCTGGTCCCAGCCGATACCCGGTGGCCAGGGAAGGCGAACAGGTCCCATGGGGAGGCAAGTGAAGCGGTCGATATCTGCGCGCCAATGCGCAAGCGAATTTTTGTTGAACCACCTTCCTGGCATCCGCTAAAGTGCAGCCTATGGGCATTTCCGCACGTCGCACATTTCTCAAGCAGGTGGCTGGACTCGGCAGCGCATTCTCCATCAACAGCCTTTTCCACCAGGCTCACGCCGCTGAGTTTCTGGCCGCTTCAGCCTCGCTGGACGGTCTGAACCCGCAAGAAGCGGCATCCGCTGAAGATTACTGGGCCGTAATTCAACGCTGCTACTCAGTCGATCCCAACATCATGGACCTGAACAACGGCGGGGTCTCACCGTCGCCCATCGTGGTGCAGCAGGCCCTGGAGCGCTTTAACCAGCTGGCCAACGAAGGACCCTCCTACTACATGTGGCAAATCCTCGACCAAGGCCGCGAACCGCTGCGCCAGAAGCTCGCCGACCTGGGTGGCTGCTCACCGGAAGAGGTGGCCGTCGACCGCAACGCGACGGAGGCTCTCAATACTGTCATCTACGGCCTCGATCTCAAGGCCGGAGACGAGGTGATCGGCGCCAAGCAGGATTACCCCAACATGATCGAGGCGTACCGTCAACGCGCGGCGCGCGAAGGCATCGTGTACACGCAGCTCAATTTTGATTTCCCCATCGAAGACGATGCGTCAATTGTGCGCGCTTACGAGCAGGCCATCACGCCTCGGACCAAACTGATTCATGTCACCCACATGATCAATTGGATTGGTCAAATTATGCCTGTGGCCAAAATCTCAGATATGGCTCACTCCCATGGAATCGAGGTCATCTCCGACTGCGCGCACTCTTTCGGCCTGCTGGACTTTAAAATCCCCGACCTGCACTGCGACTACATGGGAACCAGCCTGCACAAATTCCTCTCCGCGCCCATCGGCAGCGGAATGCTGTGGATCAGCCGCGAGAAGATTGAAAAGATTTGGCCTCTCACCTGCAACGACCGGCCTCGAAGCGGAGACATTCGCAAATTCGAGACGCTGGGCACGCGCAGCTTCCCCATCGAGGAGGCGATTGGAGAAGCGGTCAACTTCCACAACGGCATCGGCCCCAAGCGCAAGGAAGATCGCATCCGTTACCTGAAGGACTATTGGGCCACGCGCGTGCAATCAATTCCGAACGTCAAGCTGCACACCTCGCTCAACCCGAAGTACTCCTGTGCCATCTGCGGCGTCTCCATCGATGGCATGACCCCATCCGCTTTCGCAACCGCCCTCTTCGACCAATACAAGATCCACACCGTCGGTATCGTGTGGGAGAACATCAGTTGCGTCCGCGTGACGCCGCATGTCTACATCACCATCGCCGACCTGGACAAACTTGTCCGCGCTATCGGCGAAATCGCAGCCAAGCAACGAGCGTGAATCTCGTGAGGTTTCAGAGTTAGAGTCGCTGTACCCGGAAGCCGGAAGTCCAGTGGCATTTGCCCGAAAATGCCACTTTCACTGAGCGAAAGACTTTCACTGAACGAGAGAGGGCGCCTGAGCTCTGCAACCGCAGCGAGCTGAGCCCCTTGTTTTCTGCTGATTTTTGCTGATTGCTGGAACGGATTGGATGCACTTGGAAAGGAATCTGGTAGCGCTACCGGGAATCGAACCCGGGTTTTAAGATTGAGAATCTCACGTCCTAACCCCTAGACGATAGCGCCTTGAAACCGCTGATTGAACCTTGGGCGGGCAGACCGTTTTTGGCGATCTCGATAGCCCACAGAACCAATATATCATTGCTCGCGCGATTCAGCATCCTCTTCAAAACAAAGGCAATCGCCCGCATCCAGGCTGCTCGTCTCCGTCCTGGCACGGCTGTCTCATCGTCGCAGACTCACAGCTGCCGCAGATGGCGAGAACGATACCCCTAAAAGCTCTTCAAGCTGACAATCGCCTTCAGAATTGCTTCGGGCTGGGGCAGGATCGCGTCTTCCAGAATCGGCTGGTAGGCCACAAATGTATCCATGCCCGCAACGCGGCGCACCGGCGCATCCAGGTCTTCAAAAAGCTCGTCGGCGATGCGCGCTGCAATCTCCGCGCCGTAGCCCCAACTCAGCATGTCCTCGTGCGCCACCAACACCCGGCTGGTTTTGCGGACGGAGGTCGCAATGGCCTCCCAGTCGTAGGGGTTCAGCGTGCGCAGGTCCAGAATCTCCACATCGATCCCGTGCTTGCGCCGCGCCTGTTCGGCGGCCTGCAAAGCGCGCGGAACAACTGCGCCATAAGTAATAAGTGTCAGGTCGGCTCCGGGACGCACAATCTTGGCCTTGCCAAAAGGAATGGCGAAATCCGGCCCTGGATACGCGGCGCGCCCGTAGGTTTCGCGATAGAGCCGCTTGTGCTCCAGAAACAGCACCGGGTCGTCACAGCGGATGGCCGTGCGCAGCAGTCCGTTGGCATCGAGCGCGTTCGACGGGAACACCACGCGGAAGCCCGGAGTATGCGTGAAGATGCTCTCGCCCGATTGCGAGTGATAGATAGCGCCGCCGGTGAGATAACCGCCGATGGGCACACGCACCACCGCCGGCGAGGGCCAGGCGCCGTTAGAGCGCCAGCGCATCAGCGCCAGCTCATTGCGAAGCTGGTGCATGGCCGGCCAGATGTAATCGAAGAACTGGATCTCGACCACTGGCTTCATACCGCGCACCGCCATGCCCACTGCGCGGCCCACAATATTGGCTTCAGCCAGCGGCGAATTGAATACCCGCTCCGACCCGAACTCCGTCTGCAATCCGGCGGTCAGCTTAAAGACGCCGCCCTTGCCCTTCACCTCATTGAGCGCCTGCTCACGGCTGGCGTCGGCTACGTCTTCGCCGTAGACCACGATGCGCGGATCACGCTTCATCTCATCGCGCAGGCACACGTTGATGAGGTCGGCCATGGTCCGCTCACCATCGAGCGCCTTCTTGCCGCCCGATTTCGCCCCTGTTTCCACCTGCTCCCGCGCAAAGCGTGGGCTGGTCGGATCCAGGTCTTCGGAGTACACATGCTCGGGGATCGACTCGATCGTCGGCAGCGGCGCCTCGAGCGCGCGCTCAGCGGCTTCGGCTACCTCGCGGTCCAGCTTTTGCTCCAGGTCGACAATCTGCTCTTCCGTCATGACACCGGCCTCAAGCAGGCGCAGGCGCATGCGCGCAATCGGGTCGCGCAGGGCGTCAGCCTCGCGCTCGGCGGCAGAACGATAGAGCTTGTCGTCATCCGACAGGGAGTGCGAATACGGCCGGATACAGTGCCCGTGCACCAGGGCCGGACCACGGCCGGCGCGGCAGTATGCAGCCGCTTCCTGAAATGCATTGAGGCAGGCCACCGGATCGGTGCCGTCCACCTCGGCAAAGTGGAAGTTGGGGAAGTTTGCAACCAGCCGCGAAATATTGCCGCCCGGCGTGTTCACCTCCACCGGCACGCTGATGGCATAGCCATTGTCTTCCACGCAGAAGATCACCGGCAGCTTCTGGTTCGACGAGGTATTCAGCGCCTCCCAGAACTCGCCCTGCGATGTGGAGCCTTCGCCCACGCAGGCCAGCGCCACTTCGTCGCCGTGAAATTCTACGTCGTGAAAGGCGCGGTAATCGCCGTCAGCCTTGGCCGCGGCCTCAGGATGCCGCGAAAAATAACGGCCCGCCTCCGCGCAGCCGACGGCGTGCAGAAGCTGGGTGGCGGTCGAGGAAGATGTGGTGACAATATGCAGGGGACGGCTGCTCCAGTGCGTCGGCATTTGCCGGCCGCCACTGGCCGGGTCCAGCGACGAACCCACCGCTTGCAGAAACATGTCGTAAGGTGAAACGCCGACCGTCAGGCACAGCGCGCGATCGCGATAATAAGGGAAAAACCAGTCGTAGCCCGGACGCAGCGCCCTGGCTGCGCCCACCTGCAACGCCTCATGTCCGGCTCCGGAAACCTGGAAGAAGATCTTCTGCTGCCGCTTCAACATGATCTCGCGATCGTCAATGCGGCGGGAGAGAAACATCAGCCGGTAGAGTTCCACCAGTTGCGGCGCGCCCAATTGGCCGGAGTTTAGCTCACCCGGCTCCAGTCCACCCGAAGGTTGCCCGCGCTCGCTCGAAACTGCCACGTCCATTGCCTTCACTCCCGACTTCCGCTCAAGGGCCGGGCTTCACGCGGCGCGGCCTTCCTCTGCGGGCGATCTTGAATAACCGGTTGTGCTCATGCCGTCGAACCTGATCGTTCGACCTGGGCCTGGCCAGCGCGCTGGGCAGCCATCTGTCGCAGCCAGGGACCTCTGCCTGATTGTAACAATCCTGCCGCGCGCAGGTTGCACCTTTATCGCCGCCCGAAGGCGTGGACCCAGTCTCTAAGATGGCTGGCGCCGAAGTCGAGGTATTCGGAGCAATGACGAAGAACTTCCGGAAGGCTGCTTACCGGAGCGAAGGAGGAACGAGCGATGGACCCGGCATCATGAACTGCGGAACCCCGTTGACCGAGGTGCACATCTTTTCGCGGATGCTGCGGGCCAGCTTCTCAATCTCCCCCACCATGCGCAGTTGATCGTCCGTCAACTTTGCGGAGTCGGCGCTATTAATCTGCGCATTGAGTTCGGCGGTCAGCTTCACCAGCTTCTGGGTGTCAGAAACCAGCGATTTCTGCCTTGCGGCATTCAGCGTGTCCAGCTGCTTGGCGTTCAACTCCGGACTGCCAGGATCCCCAGCCTGCGGCGGCCCTCCAGGGTTCTGCGTCTGCGCGCGCGAGTATGGGCGACCATTGGGGTTGTATGGCTGGTTCTGCGCGCACACTTGCGACGCAGAAAAGAAGGCCAGCATCAGGACCAGCGCCAGAGTCGCCGGCATGGGACCGGACAACCGCGCGGCCCAGGAACCAATGCGGCGAGCAGCCAGTCTGCTCCGCCGGGCATTGATCCTTGCCCCTTGCGCAGTTTCGATCACTCGATCTCGCGATCTGTAGTTGCTTTGCACCATGAAATCCTGCCCTTGCGCACCGCGTCTTCGGCTCACTATTTGTCGACCTTCGGCTTCATCTCATCCTTCATATGACGGGCCAGCGTCTCAATCGCGTCCGCCTTCCGAACCACCGCTATAGAAAGTACGTCCTTGTTGGTCTTGTCCACTGCTGCCTTCAAGTCGTTGGCCATTTTGAGCAAGTCGACACACTGATTGTTGATCTGCTGACGGGCGCTATCGCCACCCGCGTTGGCAGGCGGAGGAACCGGCGGGGCGCCACCCGTAGCAGCTTCCATGGCCACGGGCTGCGCGGCGGCAGATTCTCCCCGGGGATTTGCAGGATCCCAATGCACCAGCGCGCCGGGCGCCGCGGCTGCCGCGGGTTGCTGAGCCGGCGATGACGCCGAAGGGACCGGCGCACTGGCGGCGTCTCCCGAATCCGGGTTTTCGCCCAGGACCATCGGTGCGGGTGCGGGAGTCGATCCGGGTGCGGGAGTCGATCCGGGTGCGGGAGTTGTCGCGGGCCGCTGGCCGCTGGCTTTGGCCTGGGCATTCCGGCCTGGTGTCGTGGAAGTCTGCTGAGAGCTATTCGACGAGTTCGCGGATTGACTGGCCTGCGCGTTTAAGGTTGCGGCAGCGGATAAAAGGAGGGCAACAACCAGCACCGCCCATGCCGCCTGCGGCCGAAGCATAGGAATGACCCGCAGCCGCGCGCAGAATCCGGAAGGCGCCGGCACGCGCCTAAGCCCGCCTTGATTCCAGCTCCGTGCTCGCATCGAACCCGCCGATTCAGGAGATAACGGTGAATGCGCCCGACATCGCTCAATTTCTGGGATGCGCCTGCGCACAGTCTAGTCTAGTTGTGGGGCATCCGGTTACAGGAGTTTCACATGATCGAAATGGCGGCAGGAGTGGTCTGGACTCTGGTCCGGGAAAACCAGTTTATGGGTAAGGTCTTCGACGAGTGGACCTCCGACAGTCAGGAATTTGTCCGTAAACTGCCTCATCTGATCGGCATCGCAATTATCGCATTGGTGCTGAACAAGTTGCTGCGCATGATCACGCGCCGCATGGTGCGCATTGCCGAGCAACACGGAGCCGGCCCCGGCCGCATTGCCGAGGTGAGAACCCTGGCCAGCGTCATCCGTGCCACGGGCCTGGCGGTGATCGGCACCATTGTGACCCTTCAAATCCTGGCCACGGTGGGAATGAATCTGGCCCCGCTGCTGGCTTCGGCCGGCATCGCCGGGGTGGCCATCGGCCTGGCCGCGCAAACCATCGTCAAGGATGTCTTCAACGGCATCCTCATCCTCGTGGAAGGCCAGTTCAACGTGGGCAACACGGTCAAGCTGGCAGGCCTTTCCGGGATCGTCGAATCCATGAGCCTGCGTAAAACCACGGTTCGCGATAGCGACGGCACCCTCTATTTCATCCCCAACTCGCAGATCACCACGGTGGCCAACCAGAGCATCGACTTCTCCGTGGCGACGGTGAACGTGAGCGTAGATTTTTCTTCCAACCCCGATGAGGTCATGGCGCTGCTCAAGGAAATCTCCATGCAGGTTCGCAACAGCGAAGCCTGCAAAGATGTTTTTGTGAGCGATCCCCAGGTTCTGGGCGTGGATGCGGTCAAGGGCTCGCAGCTTATTTTCCCCGTGCTCTTTAAGACACTGCCCCTGAAGCAATATGCTGTGGTTCGCGAGTTCCAGCGGCGCGTACGCCTGGCTTTGGAAGAACACCACCTGCTGCCCGGCGATCCGCTGCGTGTTTTCGGCGGCGGCGGTGGCGCATCAATTTCGGCTCAAGAAGAAGCTTCGCCGGTCAAGCCCGATCCCACCACCATCAAGCCGCAGGAAACCAATCCGTTTTCAGGCGAGTAGCGCCTTTTCCAGCGCATCCGCATCGGTCACCGGCGGAAGGCACGTGCGGCCACGGCAAACCAGCGCCCAGGCCGTTGCACCGGTGGGCGCAGGAACCTGCAGCAGCGTCTCCGCCAGCGCCTCCGGCAATTCGTCAGCGACTAATTTCTCCGCCGCGAAACGCATCACGGTTTTGTTCACGGCGAAGCCGGCGACTGCTGTAGCTTCCAGCCTGTCCGCCTCCGTGCCGGAACCGGCCACAACCACCTGCACCGGGTCGGCCAGCAACCGCTCCAGTGCCAGCCCATAACTGCCCGCGTAGAGGCCGAAGTGCTCCACGATGCCCGCAAACGTGGCCAGCGTCTCTTCGGCGATCTCACGGTACTCGCTGCGGCCGCTCAACGCCTCCAGCCGCAACAGGCCGGCCGCGGCCGTGGGATTGCCCGCCGGAGTAGGCGAATCCTGCAGAGGCTTGCGCCGCGCCACCAGTGCTCCCAGGCGAGCGCCACCTGCCGCGACAGGCGACATCGTAAAACGCTCCGTCCGCGCGATCGTAAAACCTGCGCAATCATCGCGTCGGCCAGCTTGATCGCGGCGCGGTAATACTTCATCTCTCCGCCGGCCAGCCAGCCATCGATGCAGGCGTGGAGCATAAAGGCGTAATCGTCGAGCGTGCCCGGCGCCTGCTCCGCGGGCTCCATTGCCGTCGGGATACGCGATACACATGGCGCAGCTCCGACTCTCCGTCCCAGGCTTCGTTCAAAATGCGGTCGAGCGTGCGCAACGCAAACTCCCGCGTACCCTCCAGGCGCAGCAC
The DNA here is from genome assembly GCA_963725975.1 of uncultured Acidobacteriaceae bacterium. Taxonomy (GTDB): domain Bacteria; phylum Acidobacteriota; class Terriglobia; order Terriglobales; family Acidobacteriaceae; genus Telmatobacter. Next base: position 498,518 of record CAVSBA010000011.1, read on the forward strand.
GCGCGCTGCTTCCAGGTACGCCGTCACCGCCATCGCGTTCCAGCCCGTGTAAAGCGTGCGGTCGATAAACGGCGTGGGCCGCTGCTAGCCGCGCTGCCAGCAGCTTGCGCCGCGCCGACTCGATCAGCGCCCGCACTGTCGCCACCTGACGTCCCGATTCGTCGGCGATTTCTTCGAGCGACTGCTTCACATGCAGCACGTTCTTGGCTGGATTGTGGTGCATGTCGCCCAGTTCGCCAATGTCCCAATACTTGGCCGCAACCTCCAGTTCGTCGCCCTCCAGAACTGCTCGCGCCTCGTCCAGCGTCCAGGTAAAGTAGTCGCCGTCGTCATCGAGACCTACGTCGGCGTCCTGTGAGGCATAGAACCCGCCGCGCTCGCGATCCGTCATGGTCCCGTCGAGCCAGCCGACGATCTCCCGCGCCGTGGTGAGAAAGTCTTCGCGCACAAAAGCTCTGAAACCGTGCACGTAGTTGCGCAGCAGCTCGGTGTTGTCGTAGAGCATTTTCTCGAAGTGCGGCACCACCCAGCGCTCGTCCACGGAGTAGCGATGGAAGCCGCCGGCAAGCTGATCGTAGACGCCGCCGCGGGCCATCTTCTCGAGCGTTACCGTGAATGCCTGGCGCGCCTCGTCGTTGCCGCGGCTCGACCGCGACCTGCAGTAGCAGGTCGAGTGCGGCTGGATGGGGAAACTTGGGCTGCGAACCGAAGCCTCCATTGCGCGGGATCGAACTGCGCAACGATCGACGCCACGATCTTATCGACCAGCGCCGGCGATACAGTTCCGCTCGCCGCCGCGCGCGGAAAAGCTCTCGTTGTGCTCGATGGCCGCCATCACGCTGCCCGCGGTCTCCAGCGCTTCGTCGCGCCGCTCGCGCCACACCTGCGCCATGGCCGTGCAGCACGCGCGCGATTCCAGGCCGGCCGTATCGCTCGTCACGCGGAATATACGTTGCCGCCAAAGTAGGGCCGGCCGTCCGGAGTCAGAAACGCGGTCAGCGGCCAGCCGCCCTGCCCGCTGATGGCCGACACCGCTGCCTGGTAGCGCGCATCCACGTCCGGCCGTTCATCGCGGTCCACTTTCACGGCAATGAAATCCCGATTGATGATGCGCGGCGACCTGCGGGATCTTCGTACGATTCGCCGATCCATCACGTGGCACCAGTGGCACCACACCGCGCCAATGTCCAGCAGAATGGGCTTGTCCTCATCCTGCGCGCGCGCAAACGCCGCCTCGCCCCACGGATGCCAGTGCACGGGCTGATGCCGCGCCGAGCGCAGATAGGAAGAAGCCGAATTTTCAAGCTGGTTGGTCGAGCCGGGACAGGGGAAGATTCGTCGTGCATGCAATAAGGATAGAGGCAGAATGCTGCTGTGCAGCCAGCCGGAATCGGTGGCAGGTCAATTTCCACTGCCCGGGAATCCAGTAACGGGAGCGAAGACTACCCCGGCCGTACTGTCAAAGGCAACGCCAGCGGCTCTGCAGGCATCGAAGCATGTTACCTCTCCGTAGCGGCGGCCGTTGGCTCGCCCGAACCGAAACATTGGTGGATCTGGAGTATCTCGCTTGTCCGGTGAAATAGCACAAGTGCAGAGGACGGGTTACGGCGAACTCGACGGCAGGGTTACCCCTGGCCCGATGGGCGCCCTGGTGGAGTCGTTCAACTGGGCCTCGACGCCGATTGGCCCCGCCTCTGCGTGGCCCGAAAGCCTCAGGACCACGGTTCGAATTCTGCTCACTTCGCGCTTCCCGATGTGGATGGCGTGGGGACCGGAGCTCACATTCCTCTACAACGACGCCTACGCGCGCACGACCCTGGGCAAGAAGCACCCCTGGGCGCTGGGCCGTCCCGCGCACGCTGGTCTGGCCGGAAATTTGGAAGGATATCGGGCCGCGCATTCATCGCGTGATGGCCACCGGCGAGGCATCGTGGGATGAAACGCTGCTCCTGATTCTCGAGCGCAGCGGATACCGCGAAGAAACCTACCACACCTTCTCCTACAGCCCGCTTGCCGACTCTGCTGGCCGCAATGTCGGGCATGCTGTGCGTGGTCATGGAGGACACGGCGCGGGTGATCGGCGAACGGCAGGTGGCGTCGTTAAGCACGCTGGCCGCGAGCCTCGCGGACTGCATCACCGAAGATGAGGTCTTTGACGCCATCGCGCAAGGGCTCGAAAAGCCAGCGCGACATGCCTTTCGCACTGGTCTATCTCTTCGACGAACGCCGGACGGCCGGCTCGCCCTGGTGTCCCGGGCAGGCATCGATGCGGAACATCCGGCGGCACGCGCTCGAAATCGATATCGACGAGGGAAGATGCGCCATGGCCCGTGCAGCAGGTGATGGCCATGCGGCGCGCGATCACTCGTGAGGATCTGGCCACGGCGCTTCCCTGCTCTCCCCACCGGCCTGTGGGACCGCGAGCCCGCCCAGGCGCGATTGGTTCCCATCGTGAAGCAGGGCCAGGAAACGCCGCTCGGTATCTTCATCGCCGGGCTGAATCCCTATCGCCAATTCGACTGCGGGCTATGCCGGATTTCTGGACCTCGCCGCGGGTCAGATCGCCGCCAGCATCACCAACGCGCAGGCCTTCGAGGGCGAACGCAGGCGCGCCGAAGCGCTGGCCGAGCTGGATCAGGCGAAGACCGCCTTCTTCAGCAACGTCAGCCACGAGTTGCGCACGCCTCTCACCCTGATCCTGGGCCCGATTGAGGACGCGCTGTCCGGGGACGACTGCGCCCTCGCGGGCGGCCATGGAGATGCTCCACCGCAACGGGCTGCGGCTGTTGAAGCTGGTCAATGGCCTGCTCGATTTTGTGCGCATTGAAGCGGGCCGGCTGCACGCCACCTTCCAGCCCACCGATCTTTCCGCGATGACAGCGCAGTTGGCCAGCGTCTTCCGCTCCGCCGTGGAGCGGGCCGGGCTGCGCCTGGTGATTGATTGCCCGCCGCTTCCGGATCCTGTTTACGTCGACCGCGAGATGTGGGAGAAGATCGTCCTCAACCTTCTCTCCAACGCGCTCAAGTCCACGTTCGAAGGCGAGATTCGCGTCTCCGTGACCAGCGACGGAGAGCAGGCGCAGGTGAGGGTTGCCGATACCGGAACCGGGATATCGGCAGGCGATTTGCCCAAACTCTTCCAGCGCTTTCAGCGCCTGGAGGGCGCGCGACGGCGCAGTCATGAGGGCAGCGGGATTGGGCTGGCCCTGGTGCGCGAGCTCGTGGGGATGCATGGAGGCTCGATTGCCGTCGAAAGCAGCCTGGGCGCAGGAACCACGTTCACGCTCACTCTACCGCTCGGTAAGCATCATCTTGCTCCCGAGCGGGTGGCGGAGTCGGCCCATCCCATCGCCCTGCAGGACTCGGCTGCCGCGTATATCGAAGAAGCCATGAACTGGCTGCCTCGTCCGCAACGCAACGGTTCCGCGGCGCAGCCCGAAAAGGCGCTTAATGACGGCTCTGTTCACGAGGCTGCGGCGCCCAAGCCGGTTGTCCTGCTGGTGGACGACAACGCCGATATGCGCGACTACGTGGCGGGATTGCTGCAAGCGCGATTCCGCGTGAAGACAGCGGAAAATGGCCGGCGCGCGCTCGTTGGAAATGGCGCACCAAAAACCCGACCTGGTGCTGACCGACATCATGATGTCCGGAGATGGACGGATTTGCGCTGCTGGGCGCTATTCGCAATAATCCAGCCACGCGAACCGTCCCCGTGATTATGCTCTCGGCGCGCGCCGGCGAAGAAGCGCGCGTGGAAGGAATCGACGCCGGCGCGGACGACTACCTGATCAAGCCTTTCACCGCGCGCGAATTGCTGACCCACGTCGAGGCGCAAATCAAAATGGCCGCGCTGCGCCGTGAGGCAATGGAGCAGGAGGCCACGCTCACCCGCGAATTGCAGGAAGCGAGGCGGTTTGCGTGGGAGGCGCTGGAACATATTCCCGACTCCTTCGCGACGCTCGACGGCGAGTTTCGCGTCACCTATCTCAATGCCGCCGCGGCCGCCACCGCGGCTGGCGTCGATCCTCTGGGCAAGTGCTTGTGGGATCTCTATCCCTTTCTCAAGGGCACACTGATCGAGGAGAATTTTCAGCACGTCATGCGCAAGCGGGTCGCGATCTCCTTCGAACACATGTTTCAAAGCCCCGAGGGCGACGAGAACTGGTTTCAGTTTCATGTTTATCCGCAACCCAGCGAAGGACTCGTGCTCTATCTCCGCAACACCACGGAGGGCCGCAGGACCGAACAGGCGCTGCGGCGCTCAGAACAACTGGCGGCGGCCGGACGCATGGCGGCCAGCGTGGCGCACGAAATCAACAATCCCCTGGAGTCGCTCACCAATCTGCTCTTCCTGGCCAAGCTCGATCCCTCCATTACAGGAGAGACCAGGGACACGCTGGAGGTAGCGGATAAGGAATTGCAGCGGCTGTCGCATATTGCCGCGCGCAGCCTGAAGTTTTACCGGCAGCGCACCGCTCCGGCTCCCGTTTCACTCGAAGAGCTGATTGAAACGGTGCTGTTCTTCAATGAACCGGACAGAAAATTGCGCAATGTGCGCCTGGCGCGCCGCTTCCGGCCTGCGCCCCCCGTGCGTTGCCTGCCCGGGGAGATCCAGCAGGTTGTCACAAACCTCATCCGCAATGCGCTGGACGCGGTTCCACAACGCGGGAGCATCACCGTCGCCGTGCGCCCGGCGCGGGACCGCAAGGGACGCGACGGCGTGAGCGTGACCGTCGCCGACACCGGTTCCGGCATGGACCGGCAGACCCTGGGCCGCCTCTTTCATCCCTTCGCGACCACCAAGGGCGAAGCCGGAACGGGCCTCGGGCTGTGGGTATCGAAGGGAATCCTCGACAAGCACCACGCCACCATCGCGGTGCGCAGCAAGCCGGGCTCAGGCACCGTGTTCAGGCTTTTTTTCCCGCTGGAGACGGGAGTGGATTCCGCAGCCCATTCCTGAACCAAAAGCCAGATAACCAGGGCAAAGATAATCAGGGGCCAGATTCAGTCCCTGGCCAGCTCTGTCTGGATTGCCGCTATCAGTTCCGGCGCATCCGGCTGGGTGTCGGGCGAGAAACGCTTCACCACTTCCCCTTCGCGATTGACCAGAAACTTCTCAAAGTTCCACAAAATCTCCGGCTCCGGCAGTGCTTCGATGCCGTACCCCTTGAGCTTCTCGCGGAACGGCGTCTCGGCCGTGCTGACCGCCTTGGGTTGGGCCGCAATCAGTGCCTTATAGAGCGGATGCTTCTCCGGCCCCACCACCGTGATTTTGCTGAAGAGCGGAAACGAAACACCGTAGTTGAGCTTGCAGAACGACTGAATTTCATCGTTCGTGCCCGGCTCCTGGGATTTGAAATCGTTAGCCGGAAAGCCGGCGATCACCAGGCCCTGCCCGCGATATTGTTCGTAAAGCTTCTCCAGCCCCTCGTACTGCGGCGTGAGACCGCACTTTGACGCCACGTTGACCACCAGCACTACTTTGCCTTTGAAATCCCCCAGCGAGGCCGGCTCGCCGCTGATCTTTTCAACCGGAATAGAATAGATTTCCGCGCTCATCAATCTCTCCTGACAGCCATCATAAAATCTTTTATCGAAACCAGAGGTCCCGCCGCCGCGCGTGCCGGGGTACCGGGGGCCGGGTATCGGGGTGCCGGGGTATCGGGGGATCGGGGGATCGGGGTGCCCCATCCTTTCGCCGCTTCTGGCGAAAGGGTGGGAGACCACGGAAGCCTGCCACCCGCTACGGTTTGTTGGCCAGGATCAGCGGCGAGGGCCCGCGGCTGGGCAGCGTGCGCGCTTCCACAAATCCGGCTTCGGCCAGCCACCCGGCAATTTCCTCGAAGCAATACGTACCGCCATTCTCGGTGTTCACCAGCATATTGACGGCAAAAATCAACCCGTTCACCGGTCCGGTGCGATCCGCATTCACCAGGAATTCGGCAATGGCGATGGTTCCGCCGGGAGCCAGCGCATGGAATGTCTTCTTCAGCAGCGCGCGGCTGCGTGCCTCACCCTCGCTGTGCAGAATGTGCCCCAGCGTTGCCACATGATGCCCCGTGCCGAATTCCGCCTCCTGCAGATCGCCCTCGCTGAACGAGAAGCGATCCGCGAATCCGAACTTCTCTGCATTCTTGCGCGTCACCTTGATGACGCCCGGCCAATCGACCGCGCACACCTGCACCTGCGCAGCGCTCTGCGCCAGCGCAATGCCCCACACGCCCGAACCCGCCGCCAGATCCAGCACCTTCACCGGTCCGCTCATGACATCCAGTCGCAAATACTGCGCCAAATCCTGCGCTGCCGGATAGCTCATGGGGAAGATGTCATTCACGAACTTCTCAAAGAACTCCGCGCCATCGCTTTGTTGATTGACGGCCGCAGCCGGACCGCCGGTCGCAACCACTTCGTTCAGGTGCAGCCACTTGGGCAGTAATTGCTCGCTGGTGTGACGAATCAGCCCTCCCAGGTAGCCCGGTCGGCTGCTCACCAGAAATGCCGCGCTATCGGGAGAAAGCGCGAAGGCGCCCTCGGCGTCCTTCTTCAAAAGATTCAAGCCAACCAGCACATTCAGGATTGAAGCCAACCCGCGCTCCGATGCGCCCGTGGCCTGTTGGAGTTCAGACAGGGTCTTCGGTCCCCGATCGAGCGCGTCAAACACGCCATGCTTCAGCGCCGCCTCCAGGATCAACGGAGGCGCGTATCCCCAGGCGAATTGCATAATGCGTTCGGGCGTCACCGGCGCGCTGGACGAGGTGGGTACAGATCCGGATGCGGAAAGAACTGTGGTTGCCATGGTGACCTCACTTTGGGGATGAAATAGGCTTGGGAAGCCGTGGTGCCAGCATAGCAGGACTGTTGTCCGGCGCTCAGCAAATTTCCACCGCTTGCGGGTTCAGCTCAGCAGTTGCTTGGCCACCTTGACGTAAAGCTCAACGGCCTCCAAGCAGCTCTTTTTTCGCCAGCCGCTCGTGCGGCGTGTGCGCCACATGGATCGATCCGGGCCCCAGCAGCAGCGGCTCGCCCCAGTTGCTCAATTGCGGAATGTCGGTGGTGAATTTGGCCACCATGGTCGGCAAGCCGGGAACGGCCCGCAGCCGTACGAACGGAATCTCCAGCGTGAAGTCCACTTCGACGAGGCCGGCCGCGGACTCGAGCAAAGCCTCGCGCACCGGTGCGGAATCCCCCACCAGCCGCACCAGGATCTGTGCCTCGGCTTTATCTGCGATCACATTGGGGGCATGGCCGCCGCTGATCTGCCCAATGTTCAGCGTGCTCGGCCCCACGTCTTCCGTCACCGGCAATCCAACTGCAGCAAGCGCCCCAGCACCTCCACCAGCTTATGCACGGCCGATTCGCCCAGTCCGGGATAGGCCGAATGCGCCATCTTTCCTGCTGGCGCGCAGCACCGCGCGCAGCGCGCCCTTCGACGCCAGCGCGAGCTTGTTGTCCGTGGGTTCGCCATTGATCAGAAAGCGGCTGCCTTTGGGATTCAGATTCGCCGCCTTGGCGCCGGCCGAATCGCGCTCTTCGCCACTCACAAACAACAATCCAATCCGAAAGCCCTGCGTCCGCAGCGCCTCCGCCGCGGCTACCTGCGCGGCAATAATTCCTTTCGCATCCGACACGCCACGCCCGTACATCCACTCGCATCCTCGCTGAACGGAATATAAGGCGGCACGGTGTCCATATGGGTGGAAAACACCAGCTCCGGCGCTGCGTCTGCGGGACCTGCGTATACATTCCATCGCGGACCGGCTGTCGCGCTCTCCACTGGCTGCTGCACCGCGGTCTTCTCTACGCTCCAGCCGCGCGCGGCCAGAAAATCGGCAAGAAAATCGCCTACCTTCCCCTCGTTGTAGGTGGTGGACTCAATTTCGCAGAGTTGCCGGGTCAACCGTAGTGGATCAAGGTGCGGGCTTTCAGTCATGATGCTGCCAGAATACCGTACAACCGCCTTCGGGCTGTACCACTTGCCCGCAGCCCAGCGCGCGCCTTGCCCGCTCATGCAATCTCCGCCATATCAGCCGAGACCCGCTCCCCCGAGAAATCCGCAGGCCATCGCGCGTAAAATGAAGGGTGGAATGAACGCCACGCATCACCGTTCCCCGTTGGTGCCGCCCCTGGGAACCCGAGCATTGCGCAGTGTGGAGTTGGCAGGACCGGCAGGCCGGCTGGAGGCGCTTCTGAATACCGGTGCTCCCGATGCCGCCTGCGCTGCCCTGATCTGCCATCCCAACCCAGCGTACGGCGGAACCATGCACCATAAGGTCGTGTACCGCGCCATGAAAGTTCTTAACGATCCCGAGTGGGAGTTGGGATTTCCGGTTCTGCGCTTCAACTTTCGCGGTACCGGTCTCAGCCAGGGAACGCACGATGGCAAAGCCGAGGTCGGCGATGTTCTGGCCGCCATGCAACTGGCTCGACAACGAGTTCCATCTTCCCCTGATCGTAGCCGGATTCAGCTTCGGGGCGGCCATGGCGCTCTGGTCCTGTTGCGGCCCACAGAAAACGGATAAAAATCTGCGCGCTCTTATCGCCCTGGGCCTGCCCACCCACGCCGACGGCCGCGACTACCACTACCGCTTCCTGCACGAATGCGACAGTTCCGAAATTATTCATCAGCGGCGATCGTGACGACTTTGGCCCCGGCTGCACAACTCCGCGAAATTGTCGCCGCCGCCGCAGATCCCAAACAGCTCGTCTTCATCCCCGATTCCGATCATTTCTTCACCGGGAAACTAGAGGCCATGCAAAACGCGCTCGGCGGCTGGATCAATGAGCAAACCACAAACGGGCAGGTTAAGACAAAGGTCAAGGAGCAATCATCATGACCCCGGCCAGCGATGCGGTATTGGAAAGTCTGCACACCACAGCCACCGGCATCTTTACCGAAGCGCCTGGAAGCCTGCAACATCAGCGCGGCGTTCGATCGCCGCATCCGTTTCGACGGCAACAAGCTGGTGCGGCTCATGCCCGACGGCAGCGGCCCGGAGATCATCGATCTGGCAGCCTACAAGCGCATCTTCGCCATCGCCATCGGCAAGGCTGCGTGTCCCATGCTCGACACTCTGCTCGACCGAATGAAGCGCCGCAAGGGCCTGCGCGGCATCTGCTGCTCCAACCAGATGCCGCGCAAGCGCAACTGGCGATTTCCGCTATTTCGAGGGTGGCCACCCACTGCCCAACGAAGACTCCTTTGCCGCCGCCCGCGCCACTCTCGCGCTGCTCCGCAAAGCCCGCAAAGATACCCTGATTTTCTTTCTCATCTCCGGCGGCGGCTCGGCGCTGTTCGACCTCCCGCTCGATGCGCAGATCACGCTCGAAGACACCCGCGCCTTCCACACTCTGCTGCTCGGCTCCGGCGCGCCCATCAATGAGATCAATACGCTGCGCAAGCATTTTTCCGCAGTGAAGGGCGGACGCCTGGCCATGGCGGCGCCAGAGGCGCAAAAGGTCAGCATCCTGCTGCCCGACGTGCCTCTGCGCTCGCTCGATGCGCTCTCGTCCGGCCCCAGTTCGCCTGACCACTCCACAGTGGCCGACGTGCGCGAACTTCTTGCCCGCTACCATCTCGCCGAACGCCTTCCCCAGTCGGTGCGCGCCTTCTTTGAGCGAACCGACCTGCCCGAATCGCCCGGCAACAAGACCTGGCGGCCGCCGTTTCTTTCCAACCTGCCCAAAATGCCGTGGAGCGAGCCTGCCACGCCCCGCCGCATCACGGCTGCTTCCAGCATGACCGGCGAAGAGCCGGCCTTCCGAGATTCTGTTTTCGAGATCCTGCTCTCCACCCACGACCTGGTGGAAAATGTGCGCGCCCTGGCTCGCAAAGCCGGCTACTTTGTCGTCGTGGACAACAGCTGCGACGACTGGGACTACGCCGAAGCCGCGCGCTATCTCCTCGAGCGCTTTTACGCTCTGCGCGCCGCGCATCCGCGTCTTTGCCTGGTGAGCGTGGGCGAAGTGACGGTCACCCTCAACGACCATCCCGGCGCCGGCGGACGCAACCAGCAGTTTGCCCTGGCCTGCGCGCTCGATCTGGCCAAGCATCCCGGCGAGCGGATCGCGGTGCTCAGCGCCGGCTCCGACGGGATCGACGGCAACACCAAATCCGCCGGCGCCATCGCCGACCCCACCACCGTTGCCCGCGCCCGCGCCTTCGGCTTCGATCCGGAGCGCTCGCTGCGCGAGTTCAACGCGTGCCCGCTCTTCACCGCGCTGGGCGATTCGGTCGTCACCGGCCCCACGGAGCACAATCTCCGCGACCTGCGCCTGCTGATGGCCGACGAAGCGTGAGACAGTGCTGGAGCGTAGAGGCTCAATTTTGCAATGCGGCCGCTAACTTGCTAACTCGCCATTCCGCGCAGCCGAGCTGACTTGCTGCTCCTGTATGGAACGGTCTCGCCCAACTCTAGTAGACTCAACGGCAGCATGTTTGCTTTTCGCCGCACGATTTCCCTCCTCCGCCCGCTTTCCAGCCGCACGATTTTGGGCGTCGTCCCCTGCCTCGCCGTCAGCGCTCTTGCTGGGCTCGCCCTTCCCCAGCCTTCGCCTGCGCAGGGCACTCACCTCTGGACGCAGTCGCAAATGGACGAGTTCGAAAAAGGCACGCCGCAGGGCGTGGCCATCACCAGCGACGGCCACTTGCGCCAGGGTCCGGGCCTGACCAGCCTGCTCACCACGCCTTCCACCTTTGTCTGGTCGATCGCCGTAGATAAGAACGGCGTGGCCTACGCCGCCACCGGATCGCCCGCCACCGTACTGCGCGTGGGCACCTGACAACAAGCCCTTTACGCTCTTCAAGACCAAAGACCTCACCGTACAGGTGGTGCGCTTTGGCCCAGATGGTTCGCTCTATGCAGCCACGCTGCCCAGCGGCAAGGTCTACAAACTCAATCCCAACGCAACCACCACGCAGGACGATTCCAGCGCCACGGTGGTTTTTGACGCAGCCAGGCTTGACGGAACCTCGGCTGCAAAATCCGACGCCGCCAAGTCGAGCGACGACAAATCATCGAAGTCGCACTATATCTGGGATCTCACGTTCGATAAGGACGGACGCCTCTACATCGCAGCCGGTGATCCCGGCGCCATCTACCGCGTCGATCCATCGAAACCCGGCTCGCAACCTGAGACCTTTTTCAAGACAGATGAAGCCCACATCCGCACGCTGGCCTGGGATCGACCAAGGCAATCTCCTCGCGGGCTCCGATGGCTCGGGGCTCGTGTATCGCATCAGTTCCGCAGGCAAAGGCTACGTGCTCTTCGATTCCCCGCTTCGCGAGGTGACCTCCATCGCCGTGGGCGAGGACGGAACCATCTACGCAGCCTGCGTCGGCGATAAGGGCCACAACGCGTTGCCGCCGCTGGCAGTACAGGGCGGAGCCACCATCACCATCACCGTGGTGCAACCCGGGTCACTGCAGGCAGCCAACTCCAGCACCTCCATTCCTGAAGGCAGCCGAGATCTATGCGCTCAAGGAGAACCAGGCCCCGCGCAAGCTTTGGGCCGACAAAGACGACGTCGTCTATGCCCTGGCCGAGCGTCCCGACGGCCTGATCGCGCTTACCGGGCAATCGCGGCCACATCTTCCGTATCGCCGAGGACGGTTCCTATGCCGACATCGGTCATCTCAACGCGCAACAGGGACTCAGCCTGGCCGTTGAGCCCGATTCCAAAAACGTCCTGATCGGCACCGGCAACACCGGCAAGCTGGTGCGCCTGGGCGCTGCAGCAACGCATGAGTATGCGAGCGATGTCCTCGATGCGGGCGCTTTCGCTCGCTTCGGCCGCATCGAAGTCGAGCCCGGCTCCAGCGGCTACCAGATCCTTACCCGCACCGGCAATATCGACCAGCCGGTGCGCGGATGGACCGACTGGCAGCCGCTCAAAGACGAGCAGGTGGCTTCACCCTCCGGCCGCTTTCTGCAGTGGAAGGTCGAGTTGCAGTCCGGCGGCTCTGTGGGCAGCATCGGCGTCAATTACCTGCCCGTCAATACCGTGCCTGTGATCGACGACCTGGTAGTGGTTCCCGGCGCCCGCCTGAACCCGCAGAACCAGATCATGAATCCGCCCACGGTGAATATTTCATTTCCATCGTCCGGCCAGAGCGGCATCAGCTTCGACACCAGTTCCAGCAGCAATCCCATTCAGGCCGTCAAAGACCGCACCGCCATCACGGTGCGCTGGGCCGCGCACGACGACAACGGCGACAAGCTCGTCTATGCCCTCTACCTGCGTGGTGACGGAGAAACAGTCTGGCGTCTACTCAAGGACAGGATCGACGACGAAGCCTACAGCTTCGACGCCACCCGCGTTCCCGACGGCGGCTACACCATCAAGGTGCTCGCCTCCGATTCGCCCTCCGAGCCGCCCGGAGACGCTCTGACCGGCGATAAGATCAGCGATCGCTTCGTGATCGACACAACACCGCCAGTCGTCTCCGCACTCAAGGTCACTCCCGAGCAGCAAACCTGCGAAGCGGAATCCTGCACGCAGCCACTCGCCGTCACCTTCGACGCCGACGATGCCACTTCGCCCATCGCACAGGCTGAATACTCGCTTGACGCCGGCCCGTGGCAGTACATCGATCCGGTCGGCAAGCTCTCCGACTCGAAGCACGAGCACTACGATTTCCGCATCACCGCGACCATGGAGCGCGGCAAGCCGGTGGAGCAACTCATCACCGTGCGCGTCTATGACCGTTACGACAACGTGGGCCTGGCCAAAACCGTCGTTCCCGCCCCGGAAAAACCGCAACGAGGAAAAGTAACCGCCGATGCGGTTTGAGATTTACATTGCCGCGCGTTACCTGCGAGCCAAGCGGCGGCAGGCCGTAGTGGGCGTGGTCACAGCCATCTCCGTCGCCGGTGTCGCAGCCGGCGTGGCCGCTCTGATTATCGCGCTGGCCGTCACCACAGGCATGCGCCGCGACCTGCAGGGCAAGCTGCTGGGCGCAACCTCCGCCGTCGACCTGATGCGCGTGCAATCCGACGGCATCCACGACTGGCGTCCGCTGCTTTGCCCGCGTCAGCAAGCTGCCCCACGTTGTAGCTGCCGCGCCTGGCTTCTACGGCGAAGTGCTGGTCTCGCGCGGCCCGCGCGCCGGCTTTGCCATTGGTTAAAGGCATCGTTCCCCGCGAAGAGCGCAAGGTCAGCAACATTCTCGATACCATCACCTCCGGCTCTGCCAAGGACCTGAGCGCAGGCGCCGCCAACTATAACGCGGAACCAGTCCCGGGCGAAGGGTCAAGCAACGCGCCCGAGCCGCCCATCCTGCTGGGCAGCGATCTTGCCGATCAGATCGGCGCCACCGTCGGCGACAGCGTGTTGATCACCAGCCCCCAGGGCGAGCTCACCCCCTTCGGCCTGGCGCCCAAATACGAGAGCTTCCGCGTGGCCGGCATCTACCACTCTGGCTTCTACCAGTACGACGCGGCCATGGGCTTCATGCGCCTCTCCGACTCGCAGCAACTCTTCAGCGAGCCCGACCTGCTCACCGTGATCAGCTTCAAAATCGATAACCTCGACCGCGCCCCCGAAGTCGGGCATGAGATCGAGCAAGCCGCCGGACCCGGCTTCATGACCACCAACTGGATGGAGCAGAACCGCCAGCTCTTCCGCGCCCTTAAACTCGAGCAGATCGTTACCTTCATCATCATCGCTCTGATCGTGATGGTGGCCGCGCTCAACATCCTCATCGCCCTCACCATGATGGTGATGGAGAAGACGCGCGACATCGCGGTCATGATGAGTTTTGGCGTGCAGCCCGCGCAGGTGCGGCGCATCTTCATGCTGCAGGGATTGCTGATCAGCGTCATCGGCACCGCCATTGGCCTGATCCTGGGCTATGTCGCCTCCTGGGCCGGAGGCCACTACCACTTTATCCACCTCTCCGCCGAGGTCTACTCCATCGACACGCTGCCCTTCGCGCCCGCGCCATGGATGGGCGTGATCGTGTCGGCGGTTTCAATTGGCGTTTCGCTTCTGGCCACGCTCTATCCGTCAACTTCGGCCGCCCGCGTGCTGCCTGCCGAAGCGCTAAGGTATGAGTAGCGCGCAACCAGTTCAGCACCTTCGGGCGGAGCGCATCCAACCCCCTATGCCGCCCGGTGAGGAACCTGCACAGCCAAGCGCGCAATCGCCGTCGCTTTCCCTCCGCCTTTGGATCTTGATCGCGCTCACCGGTGTGGGCGCGGGCTTGGCCGGCGGTTTGCTGATGAAGCTTCTTCACGCCGTGCAGCACCTCTGCTATGGCTACACCCAGGGCCATTTCCTGGATGGCGTGGAGCGCGTCTCGGGCCCGCATAGGGTTGCCATTCTGCTGGCCGCGGGGGTTTTGGCGGGGGCCGTTCTGATCACCGCGCAGCACCTCTTCGGCAAGGGCAGCCCCAATCTGCCTGAAGCGGTGCGCAAGCATCATGGCGAGCTGCCGCAACGCGCCACAGCCACCAGCGCGATCCTTTCCATCATCGTTGTCGGCATGGGCGCGGCGATAGGACGCGAAGCGTCGCTCAAAGAAGCAGGCGGCCTGGTGGGAACCAAGCTGGCGGATTTTGCCCGCCTCACGCCGGCGCAGCGGCAGTTGCTCGTCGCCTGCGGCATTGGCGCGGGCATGGCCGCTGCCTACAACGTTCCCTTCGGCGGCGCACTCTTCACGCTGGAAGTTCTGCTCGAAACCGTTTCCCTCACCACCGTTCTGCCCGCCTTCGTCACTTCGTTCATCGCCACTGCGGTCTCATGGTTGCTGCTTCCTAACGAACCTACTTACCAGGTGCCGCCTCTCCCGCTCAGCAAGGGACTCATCCTCTGGGCCATTCTTGCCGGTCCTCTTCTGGGACTGGCATCCGTCATTTTTGTGCGCGGAATCCACTGGGCCAAGGATCACAAACCGCAGGACTGGAACCTCGCGTTTCTGCCTGTCGTCGTCCTGGCCGCGCTGGGATTGGTCTCCATGCGCTTTCCCGAACTGCTAGGCAATGGCAAGGATGTTGCTCAACTCACATTCGACGTGAACATGGGCGCAGGTCTGCTCTGCTGGCTGACGATGCTGCGCCCGCTCGCCACCATTGCGGTGTTGCGCGCCGGGGTTCCCGGAGGACTGTTCACGCCCACATGCGCCCTTGGCGCGTTGGCAGGTTCCGCATTGGGCCAGGCGTGGAGTTACGTCTCGACAGCCACCGACAAGCGCTGCTACGCAGTAGTGGGCATGGGCGCCGTGCTGGCCGCATGCACTGAGGCTCCCATCTCCTCGCTGGTTTTCGTCCTGGAGTTAACCTGGCACACGGAAGGCCTGATCGTGCCGCTGCTGATCGCCATGTGCGGCGCAATCCTCACCTACCGCCGCTTCGAAACCCGATCGACGTATTGACAGCCGACGAACTCCGCACCAGCCTCACCCCGTGGCGAGCCTATCGTGGCGTAATAATCCCACCCAGCGCATGGCGCCGCGGCAGCACAATGCCCCGGTGATCCACTTCGGTCGGACTCTGCTTCGGCTCTGTCTGCGGCAGCCCCGCCCGCTCGGCGAGCGCTCCCCCGCAAGCCGGACACCAGTCAGTCTCGATCTGCTGTTTTAACTCGGCGTGGCATTGGCTGCAAATCCGTTCCATACGGCCAAGCTTATCGCATCGCGTCCCGTGGGCCCTGGGTCGCTGCTCCTTTGCCGTTACACTAGTCTGATGGACGCCCGGCGCGTGGCTGTCGTTTCAATGTGTTTCCTGCTGTTGGCCGGGCCTGTCCGGGCCGCTTCGCAACCGGTCTTGGTCTGCTTTGGCGACAGCATCACCGCAGGCTATGGCGCTCCCGACGGCAAAGCTTACACCGATTTTCTCCAGCAACGGCTCAATGCTGCCGGCTACCACTACAAGGTCGTGAACGAGGGCACCAGCGGCGCTACGACCAAAGATGCGGTTGCCGCGCTGCCCGAGGTTCTGCGCCTGCATCCGGACCTCGTGATCGTGGAGTTTGGCGGCAACGACGGCCTGCGCGGGCTGCCGCTCACCCAGACCCGAAGCAACCTCAGCCAGGTGATCACCACGCTTCAAAATGCGCACATCAAAGTGCTGCTGGCGGGCATCACCCTTCCACCCGATTACGGCCCCGATTACATTCATTCCTTCCAGGAGATGTTCCGCTCGCTCGCCGCCCAGTACCACGTCGCCCTGGTGCCCGAGTTATACAAGGATCTCATCCATGTCCCCGGCACCATTCAGGCCGACGGCATCCATCCCACCCCCAAAGGCGCGGAAATCATCGCCAATACCCTGATGCCGGCGCTGAAGCCGATGCTGAAAAGGCAGTAGACAGCAAACAGCTGTCAGTACCGCCCCGCGGCGCGCCGGTAGGGTGCACTCCTGTTGAGCGTTGACTTTGGATTCACCACGAAAATAACTGACAACGGATAGCTGCCAGATGCTTCTCACCCCATCACCAGCACCGGCTGAAACAGCGTTCCGGCTACGCGCTTGGCGATGCCCACCAACTCCCGCTGTCCGGCGAAAACCTTGACCAGCGTCGCCTGCGAAAACTCGGGCAGATTGGCCTGCCCTCCATTGCGTAAGCGCCCCAGGGCCTCGGCATCGCCGCAAACCGCCGGCATCTCCGGCAGCAGACTGCGCGGATGCACGCACAGTCCTTCCAGTGCTTCCACATTTCCTTGAAGCGGCTCCAATTCTTCCAGCTTGTGCGCGTCGTCGAGCGAAAACACCCCCGCCTGCCTTCTGCGCAAGCGGCTCAAATGTGCGCCGCAGCCCAGTTCCCCGCCCAGTTCGTGCGCCACGGAGCGCACATAGCCTCCGGCGCTGATGCTGAGCTCAAACTGGGCATCAGCTCCATGGAGCGCGGAGATCTCAAACGACTCTATGCGTACCCTGGCCGGCTTCAACTCCACAGGTTTACCAGCGCGCGCCAGCTTGTAGGCAGGTTTGCCATCGATCTTTTTGGCAGAAAACGGCGGCGGCATCTGCTCCATTTCGCCGCGATAGCGGAGAGCCGCGGCGCGCAGGCACTCCAACGTGACGGAGCCGGCAAATTCAGGCCAGCGATCGGGGCCTGCGGGCTCGCCCTCGGCATCGTAGGTATCGGTCGCAAAGCCAAAGCGGATGGTTCCCGCGTAGCATTTTTCCGCTGTTGAAAAATATTGCGCCAGGCGCGTGAATTTGCCCATCAGCAGCGGCAGCACACCGGTGGCCATGGGATCGAGCGTGCCCAGATGCCCAATCGACCGTTCGCCCGTAATCCGTCGCAGGCGGTCCACCACATCGTGGCTGGTCATACCGCCTGGTTTGTCCATCACCAGCAGTCCGTTCATCTCTCAGCTCTCAGGGTACAGGCGCCAGCCGCCGCTTGCACGCCTGCTTGCCAACCCGGGGTGGAAAGAGCAACCCTAAGAGGGATGACCATGGCCATTGATCGCGCCGAAAAGCCGCTGCTGCAATTACGTAAGCTGCTCGACACCCTGCCCCGGAATCCTGCTCCGGACGCGGTGCACGAGCTGCGCACGCGGGCGCGCAAAATCGAAGCCATGGCCATGGCGCTGGCGACTGCTGACGCCGGCAAAACGAAAAAACTCCTCAAATCGATCAAGCCTTTGCGCAAGGCGGCGGGGAGCGTGCGCGATATGGACGTGCTCACCGGCGACCTGATGCACATGCCGCAGAACGGGAATCAAGACGCCACCCATGACTCGCTGCTCCGCCTGGTGGAGCACCTGGGCACGGTGCGGCGCAAAAGCGCCGACGGCTTGGTGGATACCGTAAACCGCCAGCGGCGGCCGGCGCGGCGCTCGCTGAAAAAGTACGCCAAGTTCCTGGAGTCTGTGGCGAATGGCAAGAAGCCGCCCATCGGGGTCGGGCACACCTTGGAGCCCGCGGACGGAGGTGACTCGCGGGCGTCGACCTTGATGGCGGAGCTGCGCGAGTGGCCTCGACTGAACAACCTGAACATTCATCATTTCCGGCTCAAGGTCAAGGAACTGCGCTATGTGCTGCAGCTTTTTCCCGGCGCTGACCCCGGCCTGGTCGATTCGCTCGCGAAGGTAAAGGACGACATCGGAGAGTGGCACGATTGGCAGCAGTTGCTCGCCATCGCTCGCGAGGTTCTGGATGCCCGGAAAGACAAGACACTGCTGGCCGAAATCGACGCATCCGCAAAGCAGAAGCTGGCTCATGCGTTGGCCGCCGCAAACACATTGCGGCGCAGGCACCTAAAATCCGTTCCCGCGCCGCACAAAGCAGCCTAGAATCTTTCCTATGAGCTTCGTGTCAGGATGCGAAGCAAGCGGTGAGAGTCCAATGGGAAAAGACGCAACCATGGTGCTGTACGGCGTGCTGATGGCGGCCGTTATCGTCGCGGTGGATATCCTGTTCTTCAGAGGCCGATGGTGGCAACGGCTCATCGTGAATATAGGAATTGTCTTGATCTTCGCAGCTTTCTACTTCAGATTCCTCAAGCGGCCATGAATGCGTGACGGCATAGGACCGCGTCACATGCCGTCCACCGCCGAATGCCGCACCAGCGACAGAAACTCCGTCCGCGTCTCCTTCTGGCGGAAGCAGCCCACCATGGCGCTGGTCACGGTCGAGGAGTGCTGCTTCTCAATGCCGCGCATCATCATGCACAGGTGGCGCGCCTCAATCACCACGCCCACGCCCTGCGGATCGATCGCCTCCTGAATGGCATCGGCAATCTGCCGCGTCATGCGCTCCTGCACCTGCAGGCGCCGCGCAAAAACCTCCACCAGCCGCGGAATTTTGCTCAGCCCGATCACCTTGCCTTTGGGGATATAGGCCACGTGCACCTTGCCGAAAAACGGCAGCATGTGGTGCTCGCAGAGCGAGAACATCTCGATGTCCTTCACGATCACCATCTCGTCGTAATCGACATCGAAGAGCGCGCCGCGCAGGATCTTCATGCGGGTCCTGCTCGTAACCCTTGGTGAGGAAGGCCATCGATTTCTCAACGCGCTCCGGCGTGTTCACCAGGCCGTCGCGCGCCGGGTCTTCGCCCAGCCGCGACAGAATCTCGCGATACATCTCCTGCGTGCTGAACTCGCTCAGCTCCGGCCGCCCGCCTGCCGATCATCGCCGCGGATTTGCTCACCACCAATGGCTGCGCCATTTTCTCGTTCTCCTTCTCGCCTCACTGCTGCGCCGGCAACTACGCACCGAAAAACTCAAAGAAATTATTTTCCGTCTCTTCCACGCGGACATACTCCAGCTCGCCCGCCGGAAGCTCGTCCTTCAGCAACTCAAATACCGCGCGGCAAAGATTCTCCGTGGTCGGCACCTGCCGTTCGAACAGCCGGGTCGTAATTCAGATTGCGATGATCGAAACGCGCCACCACTTTCGCATGCACGACCTCATCCAGCGCGGCCAGATCGATCACCATGCCGGTCACCTCATTCACCGCGCCGCCCACCAGCACTTCCACCACGTAATTGTGCCCGTGGCCGTGGGGATTGTTGCACTTTCCATACGCCGCCCGGTTTTCTTCGGCCGTCAGCGCGTCGGCATGCAGCCGATGGCTGGCGCTCAGCATGTAGCGCCGGCCGAAATATGCCTTCTCAACTCGCTCATCATCCGCCCCGGAATTCGGCAAAAATCTCCGGCGTCTCGTACACCCGAATCCGGCTCAACTGCGCGCCGCCCGCCGCATTCACCACCGGCTCCAGCCGCCGCCACGCCGCAATGGCCAGGTTCTCCGTGGTCGGAATCATCTTTCCCGCCGCAAACTCTTCCACTTCCAGATTCAGGTGGCGATGATCGTAGCGCGCCAGCACTTCGCGCTCCATCACATCTTTCAGCCACTTCAGATCGACCACAAAGCCGGTCACCGGATCCGGCTCGCCGGCCACCGTCACCTCCAGCGTGTAATTGTGGCCGTGGCCGTTGCGATTCGCGCAGCGCCCAAAGACCTGCTGATTCTTCTCCGCAGTCCAGGCCTCGTTCCAGTAGTAATGCGATGCGGAAAAAGTCGCCCGCCGCGTGAGGAAGATCATTCGATACCTCGCAATCAAGAGATGCCGGAAGCGATGGCCGCGCTTCACAAAATCAACGAGAACTTCCGTGCACATCAACAGATTATGCCGCGTAACTCCGCCCCTTCCAGCTTACCCGCTTCAGACACCCGGTGCTGAAACCAGCTCCGGTAGAGCAGCGCGACAAAGAGCGGCAACCCAGCGGCGCAAGCAGGCAATCGACAAACGGAAAATTCGATTTGGCCACGCGCGCGTAAAACCGGACCAGCGTCCGCACCCACAGCAGCGCCAGAATCCATCCCGCGCCCAGCCATGCCAGCGAATGCACGGCCAGCTTCGCGTCCCACAGCAAGAACGCCAGCACCGGCAGCCCGAAAAGCAGCGCAGAAATCGAGCGCCCGCCAAAAAGCCGTGGCCAGCGTGTTGTTGAACAGCAGCGCCAGGTTCTTCGTCCAGCCCTCGATCATTGCGCCGGTGCTGCGGTACATGCGCGCGGAGAGCGCGTCGGCCGCATAGCGGAAGCGCAGGCCCACCCGGCGGCGCTTGGCGATGAAGGCCAGCTCCACGTCTTCCAGAACCTTGTCGGCCACGCTGGCGTGGCCGCCCAGCCGCCGGTACGCCTCGCGCTCGATGAGCAGAAACTGCCCGTTGGCCGCGGCAATGCGCTGGGCAGGGTCCGAAACCTTGGCCGGCGGATAGGCCAGCGCCAGCTCGGAAAAAATGAGCGGCATGAGCGCGCGCTGCGCAAAGCCGCTCACGATCTGCCGCGGCGAGTAGCTCAGCACCCCCGCCTTGTGCCGTTCCGCCTCGTGCATGGCGCGGCGCAGGTCGCCGGGCTGGTGGATGGTATCGGCGTCGGTAAACAGCAGCCAGCGGCCGCGCGCCTGCTGCGCCGCAGTCCACACGGCGTTGGCCTTTCCCGTCCAGCCGGGCTCCAGCTTGCCGGCCGCGCATCACCGTCACGCCGGCAAATCCGCGCGCAATCTCCGCGGTGCGGTCGGTCGAGTGGTCGTCAACCACGATCAGTTCCCAGTCCCGGCCCAGCTCGAAAATCTCCTCGCTCTGGGCAACCAGCGAACCGAAGGCACTCGCCGATCGACTGCTCCTCATTCCGCGCCGGGACAATCACCGTCAGGTCAATCAGTTGCTCCGGCTCGGGCTGCGCAAAAACGGTTCCCGGCGCGGCCCGCGCCCACTCCCGCCAGTCGGCGTGGCCGATCGGCGCCCCGGCTTCGTCCACCAGGCCCAGCACCGATTTCTTTTCGCCGCCCGGCCCCGCTTTCGATTCATCTTCCGTCATTCCCGCTATTATAAGAAGGTGCAGTCCCGTCGCTCTCTGGCCCTGTTGTTGCCCTCCCGCTTGCCTTGCTCGTCGGCGTGCAACCGCGGCGCACATCCGGAATACACCGGAACCGGCGCCGGATTTCACCGTCTCACGACGGCACCACCTCCGTGCATCTGGCCAGCTATCGCGGCCAGGTGGTGCTGCTCAACTTCTGGGGTACCTGGTGCGGGCCCTGCATCGTGGAGATTCCGTCACTGCGTCCAGCTCCACCATGACATGCCGTCTCTGGCGATTGTGGGCGTCGCAGTGCCGCCGGAGGAAGGCATCGCGGAAGATCCCGCCGAGTATAAGAGATTCATCGCCCGGCGGCATATCGACTTCACCACCGTCCGCGATACCAACGAGTTCAGCTCCCAAGCTCTTCCACACCGATATGTGGCCGGAGACCTACGTCATCGACCGCAAGGGTGTGATTCGCAGAAAATTCGTAGGCGCGCAGGACTGGTCCAGCCCTGAAATCCGCCGATACCTGAAAAGCCTGATGTAGTGCAGCCGTTCGTGGGTCCGTCACGTCCCGCTACCGCGTTGCTATCATCGAAGCATGACCACGGTGGAAGTTCTCTATCGCTATGGAGTCGCCGCCCACCGAACAGGCGGGCGTGGCGCTGGCGCACGTGCGCGATGTTTACGGCATCCGGCGCCTGACCCTCGACAGCGCGGCCCACACGGTGCGGATCGAATTCGACGCCACCCGCCTGAAGCCGCCGGCTGTCGCCAAGCTGCTGCAGGACGCGGGCCTCGACCTGCTGGAAGAGCTGCCGCTGATTGCGCCGCCTGCGCCGCAACCGGAACCCGCGCCCGCCGCTTAGCAGCGGAGAAAGCCTCCGCCTTCGATCATCGCCGGGCGGTTGCCTAATCTAGAGCTATGAACGATCCGCACGCCAGCGGCGCTGGCCGATACCCTCTTCGATCTGCTGGTCATCGGCGCCGGACCCACCGGTCTGGCCTGCGCCATTGAGGCGCAAAAGGTGGGCTTGCGCGTGGTCCTGGTGGACAAGGGCTGCCTCTGCAACTCGCTCTTCCACTATCCCGCGCACATGACCTTCTTCACCACGTCGGAGCTGCTGGAGATCGGCGGCATTCCCTTTCCCAGCCCCAACGCCAAGCCCACGCGCAACGAAGCGCTCGAATATTACCGCCAGGTGGCAGCGTTCTACCAGCTCGACGTGCGCCAGTATCATCGCGTGGAGCGCGTCACCGGGAGCGGACGGCGATTTCACCGTGCACACCGTCGACCGCTTTGGCCGCACCGGCGCGCTACACGCCCGCAAACTGGCCATCGCCATCGGCTACTACGATCTGCCCAACCTCATGGGCATTCCCGGCGAAGATCTTGAGCAAAGTGCACCACTACTACAACGACCCGCACCCTTACTACGGGCTCGATGTGGCGGTCATCGGCGGCAAAAACTCGGCGGCCATCGCGGCCCTGGAGCTGTGGCGTCACGGCGCGCGGGTCACGCTCATTCACCGCGGCCCGGAGATTCATCGGCACGTGAAGTACTGGATCAAGCCGGACATTGAAAATCGCATCAAGAACGGCCAGATCAAGGCGTATTTCAACTCCAGCGTGACTGAGATCACCCCCGACGCCATCGTTCTCGAGACGCCGGAGGGCCGGCTGACTCTGGCCAACGATTTCGTCTTCGCCCTCACCGGATACCACCCCGATTTCGATTTCCTGGAACGCCTGGGCGTGGTCTGCGGCGGGGTCGACCGCCTGCCCGTGTGCCACAAGGAAACTCTCGAAAGCAATGTTCCCGGCATCTATCTTGCAGGGGTGATTGTTGCCGGCTCCCGGACCAACGAGATTTTCATTGAGAATGGCCGCTTTCACGGGCGGCAGATCGCCGCCGCCCTCGCATCGAAACTGAGGCCCGGCGCTGCACCTTCCCACTGACCGGGACGACCATCCAGGGTAATCAGCGAATCCAACCTTCATGTACACTGGCTCAGCTAACTGTCAAGGAGGCTTTGGATTTTCTCCCACGCGCTGGTGGCCACGCTCGATTCAGTGGCAGATGCTTGCCGGGCTGCTGCTGCTGGAGAGTCTGTCGCTGGCCCTGTTCGCGTTCCTCGTCACCCGCCAGCAGGCAGAGGAGATTACTGCGCGCACACACCGCCGGCTGGCCTTCGAAGCCGACTCCCTGGCCATGCAGGCCGGCGAGGCGCTGCTCGAAGGACGGCCCGGCTGGATCGGCCTTTCTGTCAGGATGATGGGCGACGGGCCCACTGTCTCCCAGGCCAGAATCACCGATCCCCCGGGCAACGTGCTTTTCGTCAGCAGCGGCGAGCACATCGCACCAGCCTCTTTCGGCCTTGAGCGCGCTCAGATTCCGCTCATCTCCCACTACACTTCCCAATGCTTTACTTTTGACGATCGCGCGCCGAATGCGCTCACGCCATCTTTACGGGAAACGATTTGCGCGGCTTTGCCTGGGTCGAAGCGACCCCACTTGGGCATACGAGCAACTGGATTCCATCCGCCGCGACACCACCGATCTTCGGCATCATCTGGATTGCCGCTTCCTGCCTGCTGGTGCTGATCATGGCGCGCAGCATCGCCCGGCCGCTGGCGGTGCTGCACCGGGGCACCCAGGCGCTGATGGCCTCGCCCGAAGACACGCGCAGCTTCCCTCTGCCGGTCTCGGTTCACAACGAAATGGGCGACCTGATCGAGGCCTTCAATCGCATGGTCGCCTCGCTGGCCGAGCAGCGCGCAGGACTCAAAGACACGCTTTCGCTGCTCGACTCCATGCTGGCCAACGCGCCCATCGGCCTTGCCTTTCTCGATCGCAACTGCCGCGTGGTGCGCGTCAACCAGGTCTTTGCCGATATGACGCGGCGTAGCGCTGGCGCGGCAACTGGGAAAGACGCTGCCGGAACTGCTTTCGCAACCCGCGGCCCATGATCTGGAAGACGCCGTGTTGCGCGTCTTCGAGCGCAACGAGCCAATCCGCAACCTCGAGTTCGCGGCAAGATGCGGGAAAGGCGGCCGGCGACTGGACGTGGCTGGTCAGCGCCTACCCCGTGCGCACCACGCCCCTCGAGATGCGCTGGGTGGGCGTCATCGCCATCGATGCCAGCGAACGAAAACGCAGCGAGGAAGCGTTGCGCAAAAGCGAGAAACTGGCCGTCACGGGTCGCCTGGCAGCTTCCATCGCGCATGAGATCAACAATCCTCTTGAAGCCGTCACCAACCTGGTCTTCCTGCTGCGCAACTTCACTCCAGCTCGACACCAAGGCTGCTGCACTACCTTGAAATGCTCGAATACGAGGTGCGGCGCATCTCGGAAATCACTCAGCAAACGCTGCGCTTTTACCGCCAATCGACACTGCCCGGCCG
Source organism: uncultured Acidobacteriaceae bacterium (assembly GCA_963725975.1). Lineage (GTDB taxonomy): Bacteria > Acidobacteriota > Terriglobia > Terriglobales > Acidobacteriaceae > Telmatobacter. The sequence continues at coordinate 523,189 of CAVSBA010000011.1, forward strand.
CGCCACGCTCGGCGAGCTGCTCGATCCGGTGCTCAGTCTCTACCGCGGCCGGCTGAACGCGCTCGAAATCCAGGTGGAGCGCCGCTACGATCCGCAGTTAGCGTTGTTCTGCTTCGCCGGCGAAATCCGCCAGGTGATTGCAAACCTGGTGGGCAATTCGATCGACGCCTGCGCGCCTGCCGGCGGCCGGCTGCTGGTGCGCGCCTGGCCTTCGCATGACTGGAAGAACCCGGGGCGCGCAGGCCTTCGTTTTGTCGTGGCCGACACCGGCTCAGGCATGCCGCCGGAGGTCCGGGAGCGGATCTTTGAGCCCTTCTTCACCACCAAGGAAACCACGGGAACCGGCCTGGGCCTGTGGGTGAGTCGCGAGATCGTCATGAAGCACGCAGGCGCAATTTACGTGCGCACGCGCGCCGCCGCGAAGCCCCCCGACGGCGGGACCGGAACTGAACTCACCGGCACCATCTTCCAGATCTTCATCCCCGAAGGTTCCGACGCAGATCTGGAATCCGCCGAAGCCAATTAATCTGCCCGGTAATTTCCAACTGGTACGCTTCGATCTTCTGCGCCCGCGCCGCTCGGAGGGGTCCGAGCGCTAATAGACGTTCAGGCCGCGCAATGTCTTGCCACCGAGCAGACCGAAACCATCGCTCCACTGCGGCGCCGGATGCGCCATGCAGTGGCTGCGCGTCGGCGTCGCCGAAAGATAAGCACGGGTCACATGCAGCCGTTCCATAACGATGTAGCGCGTGCGCAGCCCATTGATGGTTTGGGGAAGCTGCGCGGGAACGTGGTCTTTATCCACATAAATAACCAGCGCTGCCTGCCGGGGATCGTCGAGACTTTGCCCCACACCCACGCCGAAGAAAGCCGGATTCTGCTTCATCAGCACAGCGGCCATCTGCTGCTTGGTGGCAATGGCCTGGCGCAAGACGGCGGCGGAGAGCGCGGGCATGGCGCCCGCCTGCAGCAGCGACTGCGGCGCGGTGCCCATGGAAACCTGCTGCGCCGTGGCCGGAATCACTTCCGTGCGCACCCCATCCAGCGTGGCCGGAACGCCCACCTGCTTGTTGGGGTCCACGTAAACAATCACCGCACCCTGGCCGCCACGATCGCTGCTCTTGCCCGTTGCTACGCCCAAGATTCCCGCGCCAGGGTTCACCAGCGCGCGCGCATCGGTCATGGCCTGTTCCACATGGTCCATTTGCGCACCGCTGAGTGTGCGCGCCTGCGCCTCGGCCGCTGTCCCGGCGCCGTAATTCAGGCAGCTTACCGGGTGATCGGCTGTGCCCACAAATGTATACGCCGTGTTGTTGTTGCCCCCGTAGGCCTTGAGTTCGCTCAGGACTTCGCCAGCCGGGTTGGCCACGGCCTCGCTCAGGCCCGCAGAGTTGACCCCGCCGGCAAAAAACAGGCCCACCGGCTCGCCGTTGCTGGTATCCACCACCAGCGAACCCGAGTCGCCGGCATCGCTGAAGTGGTCGCCCTCAATGCCGATCTGATTGGTGTAGGTCTTGGTGTAATAGGGCTCGGTCTCCGCGCAATTGCCGTAGTAGGAAACCTTCACGTTGAGAGAAAGCGCTGAGATGCTGGCGCAGGTAAGGCCCGTAGTGCGTCCGCTCTTGGCCACCACCAGATTCAGCGACGCGTTTTCACCCTTGCCGCCAGTCGATGAAATCCCCGGCGGCGCCGCGCCCAGCGTGCCGTTGCCCCACGGCGCACCCAGTTCCAGAATCGCGCCCCTGGTGTTCACTGCACCGGCGTTGATGGACGCAATGGCCGCATCCACATTGGTGGAATTCGAATTGATCGGTACAAATCCCTTCAGCACGCCCACCGGAGTTTCATTGCCGCCCTGTCCTTCAGGCTCACAGGCCGGGTTGTTGTCGATCAGTCCGGGCTGGATGATCGCTTCTCCCACATCGGCCTGGTCGCTGCGGGCCAGCACGTGGTTGTTGCTCAGAATGTATTGCGTCCCGCTCGAGTCCTGGACCAGTGCGCCCAGCGTGCCGCCGCAGCAATCGGAGATGTAGGTCTGGCCGTTCTGCGTCGATTTGTCGTAGTCCTCGTTGTTTCCCCCGGAGCTGCCCAGCAACGCCGGCGTGTTCATCTGTGCCTGGTGATCGGCAGGATTGGAATTCACCCCCTGCGTATTCAAGAGCACATCGGTGGAATCCTTCGTGGAGGTGCTGCCGACCGTACCCACGATGTAGGTGGTGGCTGCCTGCGAGAGGCTGAACGGAGCCGTATACGTCACGGAGCAGTGGGTAAACGCTCCGGTGCCGACGGTGCCGCGCGTGCACGGCCCATCCACCAGCGTTCCCTGCCCACCGCTCGATCCGGCGGCCGAGCTTGAAGTGGCAAAGTCAATTCCGTCCGTGCCCCCCACCTCAGCAATGTACCCGGTGACCGTCACCGTGCCGCCTGCGCCCAACGCCACATTTTCCGGCGCCAGCGGCTGCAGAAATCCCGGCGTCACCGTCAGTTGGGCCGTGGCCGTGGCGCTCGGATCGGAGGTCGAGGTCGCCGTTACCGTCACCTGCACGCTGTCGGCCGTTAGATACGAAGGCGGCGTGTACGCACCACTGGAGCTGATGGTTCCCGCCTTGGAATACTGGTCGCCGCCACTTACGCTCCAGGTAACACTGGCCGCGGCGCCGCTCCCGGTGACAGCGCTGAATTGCTGAGATTCGGAAGCCGCGTTATTGCAACCTGAGCAGTTTGTGTCAATGGTCAACGTACCGGGCGAAATGGAAAGGCCGCCACTGGAAGTGCTGACCCCGGAGGTGCTCACCGAATTAGCGCCGCCGCCGCAGCCGGCCAGCGCCAGCACTGCCGGAAACGCAATCGCCGCGATGGCGCGCACCGCCCCATGGGCTGCTGAGCGCAGTGCCGATGGGCGCCGTCTATGCTTCTGGGACGACCGCTGCATTGCGGATTTTTCCTGAATCCCCGAATCCGGGCTATCGCGCAAGTCGTCCGCGCCTTCCTGGCTCATCGCCGGCTGAGGCTTTGCGCGTGCGACGCACGCCTGCAAACGGAACGCCACACTTCCAGCGCACAGTCTTCCCCGCCGCAATGTAGGATTAGACCATCCCCCTGCCATAAAAGTTGTCCTACTCAGCCGACGCCCCCTCGAACCCGGTCCCACTTCACAGGTCCGCGCCTCAAACCCTTCCGAATGTCTCGATCTCTCTACGATGATAGCGAACCTTTGGGCAAGGGGGGACAGTTTGGCGGCGTTTGATAGGGTACCGGCGTCACACCATTTGGTGATGGAGCCCAAAAAGCGGGCAAAATGAGCATGGGCCGATGAAATTCTCCTGCGTAGGGCGTGGCTTTTTGCCCAGGGTCAGGCGTTTTCCCGCAGCGGTTCAGACTGAACATCAATCTGCCAACAGGAACGGACCTTCAACCCCGGAGGAAAGGCGCCCTCACACCACAGCCGGACTGAGCCCAAAGCACTTTTCCAGATAGGCCAGATTGGCACGACCGCAATAGTAATCGACGGCCCGCAGCAATTCATCGGTCTCCAGATTAAAGTCGAGCACGCGACGCACGCCCTCGATGAGATCTTTTGCTTCGACCGAGGTGACACAAACGCCAAGCTTGAATTTCGACAGCATGGCAACTGTACTGCTGCCGGCCGGGCAATGCGCAAGAATGGGCTTGCCCGCCATTAAATATGTGCTGATCTTGGTGGGCTGGCTGGTCTCTCTGAAGATGCGATGGCGCGGACTGAACGAGTACATCGAATACAGAAAGCTGCACTGCTGCAAGCGTTCTACGGCTTCGGCCTCCTGCACATCGCCGGCAGCCTCCACAATCCCCGGAACCTCAGCCGCCGCATCGTCGAAGATCTTCGACGTTCCAAAGGTGAGGACTTTGAAGCGCACGCCGTCGGATTCCTGAATACTGCGCAAGGCAGAGAGGAACGCCACCACCTCCGGTTGGCTGTAGACGCTGCCCACGTGACCGATGACGATGGTTGAATCCGCGGCAACGCGCGTGGCCACCGGCTTGGGATTCTGGATGTAACGGTAGACCACCCCCGAATTCACCCCGTAGCGGCGCTGGTAATACTGCTGCATCGGCTCGCAGACCACATCGACGGAGGAGGCCATTTTGAGCAACGCTCGATTGCGCTTTTCGATGATCGATGCCAGGTGCCGATAGCGTCTGGACTTGATGGCCAGGCCGGCCGGATCGTCATGCACGGAGACATGCACCCGCAACCCTGCCTGGCGCAGTTTGCTGCCCACTAGCAGGCCCTCGTTCATCGCATTCACCCACACAATGTCGGGGCCCCACTCGCGAATCGCGGCCGTGTACCGGTCGATCTCAGGATGGTTTTGAAAAATGTGGAGCCTGGCGCTGACCAGCGCGTCGTTCATGTAAGACCCGCCCAGCAGCACCGGTCCCAGGCAGGTGGAATTGGGCAGATCGATCTTTGCGCCGGCCAGATAAAACCAGCGCACGTCCACTTCCTGCAGGTTAGCCAGCAGGCTGCGAAAAATTACCGCGCCTCCGCCCGTTTGGGGATTGAAAGGCGTAAACAGCGCAACTCGCGGACGCGTCAAATCTCCCCCCTGCAGGCCGATGCCATGAAGCACGACGCGCCCAGCGGCTCGGTGCCCCATCCTGTCGCCTTCTGCCGGGCGATAGGATGGGAGACCAGCAATCCCGAAAGTGTGAAATCAAACAGGCAGGACACTAGGGCCTGTTCACACTACTGGGGCGGAGGCGTTGCGAGTGAAAATCGGTCCATATGAGGCCGAGTTCGAAGGCTGTGGCGGGTCCACTGTCGAGGGCGAGAATGATGTATGGCCCGATTTTCGCCGCAACCCTCCGGGCCGGGGCCAGTTTTCCCGATTTCCGCGTCGATCGTCGCTAGCAGACACCCGGTATGCGTCACTCCTCACTCCTCGAACTCGAAAAAACTGGCTCCCGGCGCCACCGCCCCAGGAGTGTGAGCAGGCCCTAACTCACAGCCAGCTTACTGACCCACGATTCGTGCGTCTCGACGAAAATATCATGGAGCGATTTGGTCAGATCCCACCCCGGATAGTGGCCCTTCATCTTGCGCAGGTCGCTGATGTAGCAGATGTGATCGCCCTCGCGATTCTTGTCGACATAGTCATAAACCATCTTCGTGCCGGAGATGTTTTCGATCAAGGCAAAGGCTTCCAGGATCGAGCAGCTGTTGGTGCGGCCTCCGCCCAGGTTATACACCTCGCCGCACCGCGGCGCCTCAATGAACGCGCCAATAAACCGCGCCACATCGACGGAATGGATGTTGTCCCGGACCTGTTTCCCCTTGTAACCGAAGATGTGGTAAGGCGTTGCGGTGGTATTGCATTTCACCAGGTAACTCAGGAATCCGTGCAACTCCACGCCCGAGTGGTTGGGCCCGGTCAGGCATCCTCCGCGCAGGCAGCAGGTAGGCATCGAAAAATACCGGCCGTACTCCTGCACCATCACATCGGCCGCCACCTTTGAGGCGCCGAAGAGCGAGTGCTTCGATTGATCGATACGGAACGACTCGGCAATGCCTTCGGCATACTCCGGATCGGCGTAATCGTAGCGCGTGGCAAGCTCCACCAGGCGGATCTCGTTGGGCGCATCGCCATAGACCTTGTTGGTGGACATGGCGGCGAAGGGAGATTCAGGGCAACTTTGGCGCGCGGCTTCCAGCAGGTTCAGCGTGCCCACCGCGTTGGTATCGAAATCGTCGAAGGGGATGCGCGCGGCCAGGTCGTGGCTGGGTTGCGCGGCGGTGTGAACAATCGCGTCGGGCTTCACTTCCTTCACCAATTCCAGCACTCCGTTGCGGTCGCGGATGTCGATCTCGTGGTGGACGAATCCGTGCAAAGCCGATTGCAGGCGGCGCTGATTGTAGCGATTATCGCCCTGCGGCCCAAAGAAAACCGCGCGCTGGTTGTTGTCAATGCCGTGGATCTCCCAGCCAAGCCGCGCAAAATACGTGCAAACCTCTGACCCGATCAACCCCGAGGAGCCAGTCACCAGGAGCTTTTTGGACTTCAACGCCACACCTCCACAAGCATGCCAACGGACGCCAACCGGATCGCGCTGCAGTTTGTAGTTGCACCGATTATTTCACAGTCGAAGGTGCCGCGAGCCCCGCCGGACCGCTGAAGGGACTGTCCCTGAGGAGCGTTTTGGGACCCGGGCCCGTTACCAAACAGACCCAAATTCCTGTACCGATCAACACTCGCCGCCGGGCCACCGGCCTGTTATCCTTTACGCGTCTCGCCAACCGGAATTTTTTTGACAGGGAGAACGTGAAATGAAGCGGCTTTGTGGGTTAACTTTTTTGCTGGGCGCGCTGGCGTGTGGAGCCTTTGCCCAGACAGTCGACACAACAGTATGTGCTGTGCTGAAAGATCCAGCCAGCTTTAACGGTAAAACGGTGCGCATCAAGGGCACGGTAAACGCAAGCTTCGATCAGTTTGTGGTCAGCGACGGCAACTGCGGCCAGGCGGTGAACGGAATCTGGCTGGCCTATCCGCCAGGAACCAAGGCAAAATCCGGGCCGATTGCCATGGTGGATTTGGTCCCCGCACGCAATTTTGCCGGCACCGCTGCGCCGGTGGCGCGCCCCGCCGTCACGCTTACCCGCGACAAGCCGTTCAAGGAGTTTGATTCCCTGCTGTCGCAGAAGCATGAAATCGCCGACGCTCTGTGCCTGGCTTGCGAGCGCAACCAGGTAGAGGCCACGCTGGTGGGCCGCCTCGACAGCGTGGCCGATGCCTCGTTCGCGCGCGATGCCAGCGGCAAAATCACCGCCCTCGGCGGCTTCGGCAATCTCAATGCGTATCCGGCGCGCCTGGTGCTCCAATCGGTCGCCGACGTAACCGCCAAGCCGATCGACTTCGCCGCCGCCGATGCCGAGGTGAAAAAAGCCGAGTCCGCCAAGTCGGGCCCCCCGCAGGGCGATCCAAACGAGGGCGATATGGATCCGGTGGCCACAGCCCAGAAGGTGGCAGCCAGGCTTAGCCCCAGCCCCATCCTCACCCAGATTCAGACAGACATTGCGCTGCTGCCCGCGACCAAAGAACAGAACGGCGCCAATGGCGTAAGCCTGAACTACGGCCAGGTGAATGAAATTTCGGCAACCGAGGGCGCACCGGGCACGCAGGATTCACCGGACGGCGTGCTCTATACCTGCACGCTGAATCGCGAACGCCTGCCCGGCCTGGCGCTGCCCATTGCCGCCATGCACCTGGCGCAGCACGTTGCCGATGTCCGCAATTTCCACTCGGGAACTGCCCCGGCGCCATTGTTCGCATATGAGAACAACGCCTGGGCGGTGAGCGCGACCATAGCCGTGGCCGGCGGCGAAAAATTCCTGGTGCTGCCCGGTGGCCCGGTCATGTGGAACGGTGCCTGGCCCAACGAAGAGAAAGTCACCGATATGACCAGCGCTCTGAATACCTTCCTCACCACCGAGGAAATGTTGTCCCGGTAAGCGGAGGGAAGGACCCCGCGGTTTCACTGTTGCTCGATCCCAAAGCCGGAGCAGGCGGTGGCTTTTTCCGCAAGAAAAAGCCACCGCCTGCAGGTTCCGGACGCCGTGGCCGATTTCTCCCGCCGCACCGCAATCGAACGACATCACGCTGCTGCTGGTGCGCTATCGCCGGCCAGGCGCATAAACAACCCGCGCAACCCAGCCAGCCTACTGCACCTGCCGATAGCAGATTGCGTCGCCATCCAGCCGATATTCTGCCGAGCACGTGTCGCCACCGCAGATCATGGCCTCGCCATCGTAGAGCTGGCGGCGCGTAATCAGCCCCAGCGTGCCGCAGCGCGGGCACGACATCACCGCCACGTAGGGGTTCTGCGCCTGTCCCAGCTTGGCCTGATTCTCCAGCACAAATACCGTGCCGGGGTCCATTTTGTCGGGGATCCATTCTTCCAGAAACTGCAGATCGGCTGACATCCTGCCCTCCACCCTGGGTAAGATCGACGGAGCCCTGAGGCGTCTCCGGCGTCAAGCAAGATCAGGCTGCTCAAATCGCCTCCGGCACCGCGGCTCTGCTTGCTTAAACCCGCCGTTTTGCCTTTGGTTGCAGCCAGTGTTGCCGGTGCCACCACTCCAAGTCAATGGGAATCGCCAGGGAGCAGTATCGAAGCAGATTCCTACGCGCCAAATTGAAATCTTGTCCCATCACGAATCACAACCAAACAAACTCGTATCCGGCAACGGCCGAACTTCCTTCACCGTCTCGCCGTGGTCAACCCGCTCTGCGAACTGGCGTACTGGTCGATGGCGCGATAGGTCTCCTCGTTGCGCAGAATCGCCTGCACATAGCCCCGCGTCTCTGAAAACGGAATCGACTCCACAAACTCGTCCATGCCGGAGTACGGTCCGGCCGCCTGCCAATCCACCACGCGATTGTCGCCTGCGTTGTAGGCGGCCAGCGCGTATTCTTCCACCCCTCCAAAGCGGTCGAGCATCTGCCGCAGATAACGCGTGCCCAGGCGGATGTTGGTCTCCGGGTCGAGAAGCTGAAAGGTGCGGAAATGGGTCAGGCCTTCTTCGCGCGCCATCGCCTTGCCCACGGCGGGCAGCAACTGCATGAGGCCATAGGCATTGGCATACGATACGGCATCCGGGATTGAACTCCGACTCCTGCCGGATCAGCGACGCCACGAAGTACGGATCGAGATTGTTCTTCTCCGCCTCCGCGCGGATGGTCGGCCACCACGGTTCGGGGAAAAGGATTCGCCAGTAGGCCAGCGGAATGGCATTGATGGGCGCAGTCGAAGCATAGGGCAGCGCGCGCTTCATGGCCCGCAGAGCGCGGAAGGTTTCGTCATAAGAGGAATAAATCTGCGCTTCGGCCAGCGCGCTCCACGACTCCGAATCCGGATCGGCCTGAATCTCCTGCGCAATATATTCGTTCAATCCTGCGTTGGCCAGCAGCCGCGCCTTGGCCAGATGCGGGCTGTCAGCCGGAAACGTATCCACCAGCTTGGGCTCCGGCATGGGCTGAAAGTGATCCAAAGCAGGCTCGGCTGCCGGCTCCAGCTTGCCCAGCGCCGTCAGCCGCGCACGCGCCATCTGCGCGTAGAAATAGTGCGGGTAGGCGCGAATGATGGCGCGGTAATTGGCCGCCGCCAGCGAGGGATAATGATCCATCGTCTCGTAGAGCCGTCCCCGCCAGTAGAGCGCGCTCACCGTCTCCAGCGCAGCCGGATAGCGCTGGATCTGGTCGTCGAACAACTTGGCCGCCGCCGCATATTGGCCTTCGCGGTAGCTCATCCAGCCGGCCCGCCAGTGCGCCGCGGACGCGTATTTGTAGGTGGGGAAATTCTCGCGCCAGGTAGCTGTAGTACGTCACCGCGTTCGGATAATCGTGCTTCAGCAGGTACATGTTGCCGCTGGAATAGAGCGCCTCGGCCAGCCAGTCGCTGTGCGGAAAGCGCGTTTCCATCTGGCCCACGATGCGCTGTTGATCGGCCTCGTCGTCGCGGTCGCGCGCCAGTTCCATCAGCAAATAAAGCCGGCGCGCGCCATTTTCGTCGTCCGTATCAGGCAGCGCCTGCACGTCGGCCGGAGTCAGCTCGATGCAGTTTCAGCTTGCACGCTGCGAGGGCCACCAGGAAGCTGTTGTGCTCCGCCTCGGTCAGTCCCTGGGCGCCTGGGCCCGTCGCCTGGGCCAGGGCGCGATACTGATCCGCCGCCTCGCTGTAGCGTCCGGCGTTGTAATAGGCATCGCCCAGGCTGCGCAGTTCCTCCGCTGTCAGCGTCTGCTCCGCACCCATTTGCGTCAGCCGCGCCCGCGCCACCAGCGCCTCGCCGCTCAGCGGGTGGTCGAGCAGCAGCCGCTTGAAGTCGGCAATTGCCTCCTGCTGCTGGCCCAGCGCGTATTCCACCTGCCCGACCGCAAGCTGATAGCCCACGCGGTCCACGGCATCGGTATCCTCGGCCGCCGCCAGCACCGTCCGCGCTGCGTCGGAATTATTCAGCGCCAACAGGACGTTGGCTTCGAGCTTCCGGCGCCTGATCCACAAAAATGCTGTCAGGGTAGCGCGCCGCGAATCCGTGCAGCAAAGCCTCGGCGCCGGCGTTGTCGCCCGAATCGTGATCCGCTTCGGCGGCCAGAAAATCGGCAATATCGCCTAGTTCCTTGCTGTCCTGGCGTGAGAGCCGGAAGTTCTCTACCGCCTCTGCATAACGATGATCGAGCAGATACGCATGACCCAGTGCCAGGTAGGCCGCAGCGGCAGCGTCGCCGCTATGGCGCCGCGCATAGGCGGTCACTCCGGCGTAAGCCTCGGGCGTGCGCAGCGTAGCCAGTTCCTGCGCCATGGGGCGCAGTTCGCTCGACGCAATAAAGGCCTGCCGGATGCGCGCCGTTCGCGCCGTGCGCGCCGCGCGGCTGGCGCGATAATGCCTGCGCCGGTGCCTGCTGGCTGTCTTATGCCTGGATTTTGTCTTGCTGGTGCGTGAGGAGTGGGTTTCCCCTGCCGTTCCGGACGATTGCCCATAAACCGGCAGGAAGATCAACAGCATGGACAGCGTAAGGGCCAGGCCGCGGAAAGCACGGCGAAAAGAGAAGCCTGGTAGGCACCGCATAAATTAAATGTATTCCTTTTTCAGCCTTCGAACCGGCAGGGAATCTCCTGCCTAACTGTTAAGGACGCACCCGAAGGCGTTTGGGCGCGTAACCGGACCTTTTGCTGTCAGTTCCCAGGCCCCTGGCCTTCTTCTGGCTCGTTCCACTGGTCCCTTGTTTGGTCCCTGGTTCCCTGTCTTGATACACTCACCTTACCGGCAGAGTTCGGGTTCCAGCGCCGGGCGTGAGGATTTTTCCGCAACCAACCCCCATGTCGACCATCCAAACAATTGCAGGCGAAGACGGGCAGCCCCACCCCGACGTGGCCCTTGTAGAAAGGGTTCGAGGGGGGGATATCTCCGCCTACGATACGCTGGTGCGCAAGTACGAGCGGCAGGTCTTCAGGATTGCGCAGCATATTACGCAAAACCGCGAAGACGCCGAAGACGTAACGCAGGACGCGTTTCTCAAGGCCTATGAGAAGCTCGACCAGTTCCAGGGAAACTCGAAGTTCTACACATGGTTGGTTCGAATTGCGGTCAACGAAAGTCTGATGCGGCTGCGCAAGCGGCGCACCGGCAAAATGGTCTCGATCGACGAGGATCTGGAGACCGACGAGGGCTCAGTCCCTCGCGACCTGGCCGATTGGGCGCCCGATCCCGAGCAGAACTACAACACCTCGGAACTTTCGGATATCCTGCGCAAGACCATCCAGGGGTTGCCGCGCGGTTTTCGCGTGGTTTTTGCCCTGCGCGACGTGGAAGGGCTCTCCACGGAGGAGACTGCGGAAGCGCTGGGCCTGAGCGTGCCTGCCGTCAAATCTCGCCTGCTGCGCGCCCGGCTGCAATTGCGAGAGCGCCTCAGCCGCTACTTCCGGGCCGGCGGCAAAGCAGCGGCGATCCCTACTCCCCAGGCCGGTTCTCCGGCAGGAAAGCGAGCCTAACCGCATGACCTGCACTGAGTTCCTCGCCATTCTCGACGACATCATCGACGAGTCCATCGCCGCTGAGACCCGCGCCGAGATCGAACAGCACATGAGCAAGTGCGAGCATTGCGAAGTGGTGGTCAACACCACGCGCAAAACCATCGAGATCTACCGGTCGCATGAGATTTATGAGCTGCCCACCGATCTGCGCGACCGCCTCCACAACGCCATCATGGAGCGCTGCAAGAAGAAGAAAGGGCCCTGCAGTTAGGCTAGGGCGCGCAGCACCTCACCCGAAGGTAATCTGTTTCCTCCGCAACTTTCCGTCGAAAATTCCGTCTGCATGTTCAAGAAGATCGCACTGTGATCTTCCCCGGTCATTTTTCCCTGGAGCTTCCGCTTATGCAACCGCTGCGAGGCGCATTCGCCGTCCTCCTTATCTGTGATCTATGCTGGCCCGCGCCTTACGCGCTGGCGGCATCCACAGACGGCCCTGCGGCACGGCCCGCCTACGTCTCCACGCAACTCCAGGGTGACCAGCGCATTCTCCACGCCCTCAACCGCTTCACCTTCGGCCCCCGCGCGGGCGATCTTGAAGCCGTCAGGACGATGGGATTGCAGAACTGGTTCGAGCAGCAGTTGCACCCGGCATCGCATCGATGAAGACTGATTTGAACGCGCGGCTCGCACAATTCCCTGCCATGCAGTGGAGCTTGCGCGACCTGCTTTACCGCGCTCCCGCCAACCCCATCGTCCGCCAGGCCGCCGACGGCCGCGTCGATGTCCCCCGCAACGGAACGCTGCACGCCGTCTACGAAAACGCCATCTATCGACTGCAGGCGCGCCAGCAAGAGAAGAACGACAAAGCCACCCCACAGCAGGCCGCCGTCAATCCCCAGAGCGCAGGTACGCAGCCACCCTCCCCAGCCGCAATGGAAGAAAATGCCGAGCCGGTCGCTAACCAACCCGTGCCCGATGCTCAAGCCATGGCGCTCGCGGCACGCATGGACACGCTCGACGAGGACCCGCAGACCGACCAATATCCTGTCGCTGCCCCCGCAACAGCGCGTGGCCGCGCTCATCGCCATGCAGCCGGCGGAGTTTGAATCATTCGTCCAATCCCTGCGTCCTATGCAGCGCCAGGCGCTGGTAGCCGATATGACTCCCGAGCTGCGCGAATCGGTCGCCGATCTTGAAAATCCCGAGCGCCTGGTCGCCGGCGAGCTGATGGCCGAGCGCCTAACCCGCGACATCTACTCGAACGCGCAGTTGCAGGAAGTGATGACCGACTTCTGGCTCAATCACTTCAACATCTATCTGCGCAAAAACGAGATGATGCCCTACTACCTGGTCAGCTATGAGCGCGATACGATCCGTCCGCACGCGCTGGGCAAGTTTGAAGACCTGCTGGAAGCCGTGGCCCACAGCCCTGCCATGCTCATCTATCTCGACAACGCGGAGAGCATCGGCCCAGATTCGCTGGCCGCGCAAAGCGCGCAAGTTTGTTCGCGGCACGAAATTCGAACCGAAAGTCTGCAGCCCGGCAGGGCCTGAATGAAAACTATGCACGCGAGCTGATGGAACTGCACACGCTGGGCGTGAACGGCGGCTACACGCAGGCCGACGTTATTCAGGTGGCGCGCGTGCTCACCGGCTGGACGGTCGATCGCCCGCTCATGGGCGGCGAGTTCACCTTCAATCCCAATCGCCATGAGCCGGGCACGAAGAAGGTGATGGGCAAAAAGATCAAGGACGGCGGCGAAAAAGAAGGCATTGAGTTGCTGCACATGCTCGCCTCCAGCCCCGCCACTGCGCACTTTCTTTCGCACCAGCTGGCCATCCGTTTCGTGGGCGACAATCCGCCGCCGGCACTGGTTAATCGCATGGCCAAGGCCTACCTCGCCAGCGGCGGCGACATTCCAACCGTGCTGCGCACGCTCTTCCGCTCACCCGAGTTCTGGTCGGCCAGCAGACGACAACGCCAAGGTGAAGACGCCGCTCGAATTCGTCGTCTCCGCCGTGCGTGCGTCCAATGCCGACGTCGAGAACTACGAGCCGCTCATCAATAATCTGCGCCAGATGGGGATGCCGCTCTACGGCTGCATTCCGCCCAGCGGCTACGCATGGGACGCGCAGACCTGGGTTTCGACCGGCGCGCTCGTCGATCGCATGAACTTCGCGCTTTCCCTGGCTGCAAACCGGTTCCCTGGCATCAGCGTGTCGTGGGCGTTTGCAAACGCAGGCCGCACAGGACGCGACGCCGAGCCCCGGACAGGAAGAAGCGCGCCTCGAGTCAATGCTTGTTCCCGGCGGCGTGAGCCTCTCCACTCGCTCCGCAGCGCTCCAGCAGTTCCAGGCCCAGATCCAGAATCCGATTGCCGACGATTCGTCGCCGGCGCAGCCCATGCGCGCTGCGCGCCTCATCAATCGCCCCGATGCTCAGCCTGGCACGCGGTTTAGCGCAATTTCGCCGCAAGAGCGCGAGGATCAGCTATTAGCCGGCCTGCTGCTCGGTTCGCCCGAGTTCCAGCGCCGGTAACTCGAAAGACCAGGCGTCTCTTACCGCCGTGTTGTACAGGAGTTGGACCATGCATCTCTCCCGCCGCTTCTTTCTTCACAAAGGCGCTCTCGCCGTTGCCGGCACCGCGGCTTTGCCCAACTTCCTGGTGCGCTCGGTGCTGGCTCAAAGCGCTGCCGCGCCCGGCCGCCGCCTGGTGGTCATCTTCCAACGCGGCGCAGCCGACGGCCTCAACGTCGTCGTCCCCTATGGCGAGAAGAATTACTACGCAATGCGCCCCACCATCGCCATCCCGGAAAAACAGGTACTGGATTTGGATGGATTTTTCGGCTTGCATCCGGCCATGGCGCCCTTCAAGCCGCTCTACGATGCCGGCCAACTCGCCATCGTGCACGCCGCCGGCTCGCCCGACATGTGCCGCTCCCACTTTGAGGCGCAGGACTACATGGAATCGGGAACACCCGGCAACAAGAACACCTCCGACGGCTGGCTCAATCGCGCCTTGCAGGCAGAAGACAAATGCAACTGCGCCGCGCACGCAATGGGCCACGATCAGGAGCACACCGCCTTCCGCGCCCTGGCGCTGGGCGCAGAGGTTCCGCTCACTCTCGCGGGAAGCATCCCCGCCATCGCCATCAACAACGTGAACGGATTTGCCATCGCGGGCCGCGGCCCCAACATATCCCCCGCTGCCAGCGCCTTTGAAGCCATGTATGCAGCGAGCGGCGACCGCATCTTTCACGCTGCGGGCGATGAGACGTTTGAAGCCGTGAAGATGCTGCGCGCAGCCAACCCCGCGCAGTACGCGCCCGCGCCCGGCGCCAATTACCCTAGCAGCGAATTCGGCAACAGCATGAGGCAAATCGCGCAACTGCTCAAAGCCAACCTGGGCGTTGAAGCCGCGTTCACCGATGTAAGCGGCTGGGACACGCACCACGCGCAGGGCGGCGTCAATGGACAACTCGCCAATCGGCTCGCGGATTTCGCGGCCGGCATCGCCGCCTTCTGGCGCGATATGGGCGACGAGGCCGGCAACATCACGCTGGTTACGATGTCGGAGTTTGGCCGCACCGCCCGTGAGAATGGCACCGGCGGCACCGATCACGGCCATGCCAACGCCATGTTCGTTCTGGGTGGCGAGGTGAAGGGCGGCAAAGTCTACGGACGCTGGCCCGGCCTCGCCAACGAACAACTTAACCAGGGTCGCGACCTGGCCCTTACAACCGACTACCGCACCGTCCTCGGCGAGGTGGTGACGCGCACCATGGGCGCGGAGAATCTGGAGCTGGTTTTTCCTGGCGCAGGCCTCGCGCGCGAGCGCTTCCTGCGCCTGACATAAAAGAAAAATTAGCTCAGCAGGATAGGAATTGCCGGACCTTCCACGAGCGGCTTGACGACCTCGACCTCGGTTTTCACATACGAGATCTTGCCGGCATCAATTTCCTCCTGCGCGATGCGACAGGCTTTGTTGGAATGGGTGGGGATGAGCGCGTGGGACCCATTCTGTAACTGACGGGCCCGGCGCGCCGCGACCAGCACCTTGCGGTAATTGGAATCAAAGCCGGTTTCAATCGTCATCGGGATCATCTCCAAAGGGAAGTTGTTGCTGGCCGGAAGAGCCCAGAACGCCGAACGCTTCCAGCACGGGTTTAAGCCGCTCCTGCGAGTTGGTCTGCAGGCAGGCTGCGGCAACCTCCAACACTCTGCGCGACCGGTAAGCAATGGTCTCGCCATTGCGGTAGAAGCGCTCGGCCAGCACGATGGCCTCTAACTGCGCAACCGCCCGGTCCAGAATGTCGTTGACCAAAATATAGCTGTATTCGCGATAATTCTCAATCTCCTTGCTGGCTTCGCGCAGACGGCGGTAGACTTCTTCCTCGTTCACTACGCCTTCCGCGCGGCTGCGGTTGCGCAGCCGTGTACGCAGCACGTGAGGATTGGGCGGCATCACGAAAATGCCCACCGCCTCCGCCAACCGCGCGCGCACCTGAGCCGCGCCCTGCACGTCGATATCGAGCAGCAGATCGTGGCCGGCATTGCGCGCCTCTTCAAGCGACGCGCGCGCGGTGCCATACAGGTTGCCAAAAACTTCGGCATATTCGAGAAAGAGCCCGGCGTCCGCCATGCGCAGGAATTCCTCGCGCGTGGTGAAGTGATACTCGCGGCCATCCTCTTCGCTGCCCCGCGGCGCCCGCGTGGTCCAGGAAACTGCGAAGTCCACGCCGCTCACCTGCTTGCGCAGCTCGCTCACCAATGTGCTTTTGCCCGATCCCGAGGGCGCCGAAATGATAAATAGAATTCCTGCCACGCTACGATATTCCTCGTTCTTCCATCAGAGTCCCCAGCCTCAAGTCAGGAGCCAGTTATCAGTGATTAATCCCAGGCGTCTCTTGTTCTTGTCCCCTGGTCCCTGCTTTTATTCCAGATTTTGAATCTGTTCCCGCGCCTTCTCAATCTCCGTCTTCATGGCCAGCCCCAACTCGGTAACGCGCATGCCTCGACCACCCAGGCCGCCGGTCTTCGAAAGCAGCGTGTTGGCCTCGCGGTTCATCTCCTGGAGCAGGAAGTCCAGCTTCTTGCCCACCTCGCCGCCCGCACTCAGCAATTCGCGGAAATGCGAAATGTGCGTCCCCATCCGCGCCAGTTCCTCTGAGATGTCACTGCGATCCACCAGTACTGCAACTTCCTCAAGCAGGCGCTGGCGATTGAATTCCGGCCCCGTGGCTGCCAGCAGCCGATCCGTCAGCCGCTCCTGGTAGCGTTGCGCAATCTCCGGAACCAGTTCCTCCACTCCGGCACAGGCATCGGAAAGCCGCGACAGAATATCGAGCAGGATGGTCTGCAGTGCGTCGCCCTCCCGCGTGCGCATCATCTTCAACTGTTCCAGCAGGGCCGGCATCTGCTCCAGAACGCTTGCAGCCAGCGCGGTAAGATCCTCGTCGCCCCGGCTATCTGCCTGCAAAGCGCCGGGCAGGCGCAACGCTGCATTCAGATCCGGCTCACCCATTAGCCGGTGTTCCTCGCGCGCCGCGTTAAAGGCTGCCACAAAGGCGCCCACCAGTTCCCGGTTGTAGCCCACCTTCTGCTGCGCGGCGCGGTCGACAGAGAGCGTCAGGTCCACGTGCCCGCGCACCAACTTCTCTTTCAGTATCCTGCGCAGTTCCATCTCCAGCCCATCCAAACCGGCGGGAAGACGAAACTGCAGATCGAGAAAACGGTGGTTGACGCTCTTGATGGCGAGCGTATAACTGAGCTGCTCCTGCGCTGGCACACGCACCTGCACGCGCGCAAAACCAGTCATCGAAGAAATCGGCATTCGTGCTACTCCTTTACTCCGATTGCAATCACCGGGTCGCACGCCGAGGGGGCCGGCGCGGCGGGATCAGGCAGCGCCTCGGGCATGTCCATGAACTGTAATTGATAGAGACGCTGGTAGGTCGGCGAATTGACCAGCAGTTCCTCATGCGGCGCGGTCGCCGTGATGCGGCCGTTTTCAAGCACCGCAATGCGAGTGGCGCGGCGGATGGTCGACAAGCGGTGCGCGATCACGATCACCGTTCGCCCTTGCATCAAGTTGGCTAGCGCGGCCTGCACCAGCGACTCGCTCTCGGCATCCAGAGCCGAAGTGGCCTCGTCCAGAATGAGCAGCGGCGCATTCTTCAAAATGGCGCGGGCAATGGCAATGCGCTGGCGTTCGCCGCCGGACAGGCGAAATCCCTTTTCGCCCACCACGGTTTCGTAGCCCTGCGGCATGCGCATGATGAAGTCGTGCGCCAGCGCATTGCGTGCCGCTTCCTCCACCAGCGTGTGCTTGGTCTCAGGCTGTCCGTAGGCAATGTTGTTGCGCACCGTGTCGTTGAAGAGAATGGTCTCCTGCGCGACTTGCCCGATTTGCCGGCGCAGCGAATGCAGGGTCAGGTCGCGCACATCCTTTCCGTCGATGAGGATGCGCCCTGAGGTCACGTCAAAAAAGCGCGGGATCAGGTTCACCAGTGTGGATTTTCCGGCGCCGCTGGGACCAACCACCGCCAACACCTCGCCGGCGCGTACTTCCAGATCGACGTTGTACAGAATCTCCTGCTCGCCATCCGCATTGGCGTAGGTAAAACCCACATCTTCAAAGCGGATGGAGTTCTGAAACCGCCCGAAGCTTACCGCGTGCGGCCGCTCCACTACGTCGTCTTTGGTATCGAAGTAAGTGAAGATCGACGAAGACGCGCCCATGGCCTGCTGGAAGCTGTTGTAGTAAGTGGCAAAGCGGCGAACCGGATCGTAGAGCTTGAAGAGCAGCACGATGAAGGCGCCAAAAGCGCCGACCGTCATGTGCCCGCTCTTGATCTCGTTGCGGCCGATCCAAAGCAGCAGAGCGATGGCAACCGCGCCAATGGTATCCATGAGCGGCGAACTGATGGACTGAATGCGGATGCTGCGCAGATTGGCGCGAAAAAGCCGTTTGGCCGCATTTTTAAAGCGCAGAACCTCCCACAGCTCAGTGTTGAAGGCCTTCACAATGCGGTTGCCGGTGACCGTTTCGTGCAGAATATTCTGAATCTCAGCCAGCTTGTCCTGCCCGGTGCGGGTGCGCGTGCGCACCGCTCTGCCGATTCTTCGCGACGAGGTGACCACGACGGGGATAAAAAGCAGAAGCGCCCAACTCAGGTTTCCGCCCATATAGATGACCAGGGCCAGCCCGACAATGAACGTGAAGAGCTGCTGGAGGAACTGCCCAATGACCGAGGCCACGGCGTTCTGCACGCGGTCCACATCATTAATCAGCGTGGAGAGGATGCTGCCGGTGGGGTGCTTATGGAAGAAGCTGGAGGAGCGGCGCAGGGTGGCTTCGTACAGATGGTTGCGCAGGTCGGTGATGGTGCCAAACCCGGCGTAGTTCACCAGGTAGGTGCCTGCGTAGTCGCAGAGCCCCTTCAGAAAGGTCGAGACGATAAGAGAAAATGCCACCACAGTCCAGGCATTATGCTAGAAAAGGCGGAACCACGTCACGCAGATTCAACTGCAGGTGATACTTGGCAATCCCAACCAGAATCGGACCGGGCGGGGCGTTCGGCGCCAGAACCCGGTCGAAGATGGGCTGGAACAAAAGCACGCGGAAGTTGTCCAGCAAGCCCACCGCGGCCAGAAGCACCACCCCCGGTAACCACTCCAGCGTGTAAGGAAGCCCATAGCGCAGAAGGCGGAAGAAGTTTTTCATGCCTCCTCGACCGCCTGCCGCCATCCCGGCCTCCTGGACACGCACCGGGATTTCGCGGAAAACTCCATCCAGACATTGTATCCGGACCAAGGCAAGTCTCTCTCGCGGGGTCGTGGACTACCTGCACCAAATCACAATTCAGCCGAGTCCGATATGCGACACTGAAGGGTCCGGACCGCTGATCTCTTCCTCGATCGCGCCGGCGGGATTGCTCGATGGCTCTGCTTCGCTCCACGTTCATTGCCCTCTCCCGAAATCAATCTCTTCGCCGTTTCCTGGAGCGTTCGCGCATCGGCGTCCGGCTCAGCTCCCGCTTTATTGCCGGCATGACACTGGACGATGCCCTGCGCGCGGCCGCCGCCATGAACGGCCAGGGCATGGCCGTCACCCTGGATTCGCTGGGCGAAAGCGTTACGTCGGAGCTTGAGGCTCATCGCGCGGCCGAGGTCTACCACCGGCTTCTCGACGCCATCGCCGCACGCAAGCTCGATGCCAATATCAGCGTGAAGCTGACGCAGATGGGACTGGGGCAGTCGCCGCGGCTGGCAGAAGCCATTGCCGGCAGCCTGGCCCAACATGCCCACGCGCTGGGAGATTTTGTCCGCATCGATATGGAGGATTCCGCGGTAACGCAGGTCACGCTGGACATTGTGCGCCGCCTCTATGCGCGCGCCGATCTGCGCGGCTCCATCGGCGTGGTTATCCAGGCTTATCTTTACCGCTCCGAAGCCGATATTGAGCAGCTGCTGGCCGACAACATTCGCGTGCGGCTATGCAAGGGCGCTTACAAGGAGCCTGCGGAGGTTGCTTTTCCGCACAAGGCCGACGTGGATAAGAACTTTATCAAGCTGGCCCGCAAGCTGCTCGAGAGCGCGGACTACCATGCCCTGGCCACCCACGATGAGAAGATGATTTCCGCAGTCCAGGCATTTTGCCACGAGCGCGGCATCGACCGCAGTCACTTCGAGTTTCAAATGCTCTATGGGGTGCGCCGCGACCTGCAGCGGAAGTTAGTCGAAGAGGGATTCCGGGTGCGGGTTTACGTGCCCTTCGGCTCCGAGTGGTACCCATATTTCATGCGCCGCCTGGCAGAGCGGCCGGCCAACGCTCTCTTCCTGGCCCGGAACTTCTTCCGCTGAAATCCGGGTGCGGATGCTCGCGCCCACCGCCCAGCCGCGCGTTGGGTTCCGCCATTTGCCACAAGCCGGATATGCGGTGAAACAATAGCGGGTATGCGGACTGAACTCTCTTTTGTTCCTCTCTCTGAAATCAAAACCGAATTACTGGCCGTGCTGGCAACCGATACGCAAACCGCCAAAGGCCCCGATGCCAAGCCCATGCCCGTATTGCTTTCAGCCGACGAAAAGGTGAAGGCCGCGGCCGCCGCGGTGCTGGCCAGCGGCGAATTCAAGGGCGAGCGCCAACGAGACGGTGCTGCTGCACGCCCCCGCCGGATTGGCCGCCAAACGGCTGCTGATTGTGGGCCTGGGCAAGCAGGCCAAGGCCAGCGCTCACAGCGTGCGCGAGGCCGCCGGAACCGCCGTCCGCTATCGCCAAGCCGCGCGCCATTCGAGAGCTTGCTGTGGCGTTGCCTTCGTCAGAAATTCTGGTCGCCGCAGACACCGCGCGGGCGGCCGTGGAAGGCGCCTTGGTGGGCGACTTCGATCCCGACACCTATCGCAGCGATCGCAAGGATCAGAGCATTCAGTCATTCACTGTGGCCGCGCCTGCGGCTGCCGATCGCAAGGCGATTGAGGCGGCATTTGCCGAAGGCGTGATCGTGGGCGAGAGCCAGAATTTCGCGCGCTCGCTGGTGAACGAGCCGGGCAACAAGCTGACGCCCACGGTGATGGGCCAGCGCGCCGCAGCCATGGCCAGGGAAGTGGGGCTGGCGTGCGACGTCTACTCCACCGAGAAGCTCCACGAGCTGAAGATGGGCGCGTTCTGGAGCGTCTCGCAGGGATCGGAAGAGCCGCCGGCGCTGATCGTGATGCGCTACGAGCCCAAGGGCGTCGAAGGACGGCCCGGTCCTGGGCCTGGTCGGCAAGGGCATTACGTTTGACACGGGCGGCATTTCCATCAAGCCGGCCGACAACATGGAGAAGATGAAGTACGACATGGCGGGCGGGGCGGCCATGATTGGCGCCATGCGCGCCATCGCGCTGCTCAAGCCCAGCGTGCGCGTGATCGGCATTGTATGCGCGGCCGAGAATATGCCCGACGGCAAGGCGCAGAAGCCGGGCGACGTGCAGACAGCCATGTCGGGCAAGACCATCGAGATTATTAATACCGATGCCGAGGGCCGGCTGGTGCTGGCCGACGGCCTGGCCTACGCCAAGCAGCTTGGCGCCACGCACCTCATCGACGCGGCCACGCTGACCGGCGCATGCGTGGTGGCGCTGGGCATGGTAAATGCCGGCGCGTTCTCCAACGACGACGAGACCTACGCGAAATTCGATTCCGCGCTCAAGGTGAGCGGCGAAAAGTTCTGGCGGCTGCCGCTGGGCGACGAATACATGGAGATGATCAAGAGCGACATCGGCGACATTAAGAACACCGGCGGACGCTGGGGCGGCGCCAGTACCGCTGCCGAATTCCTGCACGCCTTCGCCGAAGACACGCCCTGGATCCATCTGGATATTGCCGGCGTGGCCTGGGTGGAAGAATCCAGACCCTACATCGCCAAGGGGCCTAGCGGGATCGCCGTGCGCTCCATTCTGGAGTGGGCGCGGAGTTTCTAAGAACGCCGCAGGCGTACGGTGACGAAGAGACCGCTCTCACAACGGGAAGTCTCACAACGGGAAGTTCAGTTCGATCCTGTAAGCTGGTTGCGAAAATCATCAGCTCCCTGGGAGGGATCGAACATGATTCATGCAAAGCGAAGCTGCGCGCGTCGCCGCCTGCCCTGCCTGGCTCTGGCTCTTGGCGGTATTGCTTACCTGCGCCTCGATGGCCGGCGCACAGACCCAGCCGCCGGTGCCTGAAGGCGATGCGCCGGCGACGGCCGGGCCGCTCGCCCACCTCTCTCCCGCAATCAGGCGGCACGATGTGGCCAGGGCCATGAAGCTGGTGGCCGATTGGCAACTGGGCCGTTTACCTGCGCAGCCGCAAACTGATTGGACATTTGCGGCGCTCTATACCGGTTTCATGGCCGTACCGCAGCAGGTGGCCGGCGACAAGTATCGGCAGGCCATGCTGCAGGTGGGTGAAGCGCTCAACTGGCAGCCCGGTCCGCGCGTGATGGCATGCCGACGATCAGGCCGTGGGCCAGATGTACATGGAGCAGTATTTCCTGCACAAAGACGCAAAAATGATGGATCCGATGCGGGCGCGGCTGGATACCGAAATGGCAACGCCCGAGTCCGACTACGCTAAAAAGCCGCTGTGGTGGTGGTGCGACGCGCTGTTCATGGCGCCGCCGGTCTACGCCGATATGAGCGCGGCCACCGGCGACAAGAAATATCTCGACTTCATGGACCGGCAGTGGACCATCACCACCGATCTGCTCTATGACCCGGCTCAAGCCATCTTTACTCGCGCGATGCCACCTTTCTAGACATGCACGAAAAGAACGGCGAAAAGATCTTCTGGTCGCGCGGCAACGGCTGGGTGATGGGCGGAATCGTGCGCGTGCTCAAAGAGCTTCCGCCCGACTCGCCGCTGCGGCCGAAGTATGTTGCGCAGTTGAAGGAAATGGCGGCGGCTGCGCTGGCCATCCAGGGCAGCGATGGTCTATGGCGTCCCGGCCTGCTCGATTCCGATTCCTATCCGCTGCCGGAGATTTCAGGCAGCGCGTTCATCACCTATGCCATGGCCTACGGCGTAAACGAGGGAATTCTGGACCGGGCAACCTACTGGCCGGCCGTCGAAAAAGCCTGGGCCGGCATGCTCAAGCACGTGTATGCCGATGGGCGTCTGGGCTGCATTCAGCCAGTGGGCGCGGGGCCGGGCTGCTTTTACTCAGACGTCAAGCTACGTGTACGGCGTAGGCGCGTATCTGCTGGCCGGGTCGGAGATTTATCGCGCGGCGAAGTAGTTGGCGTGCTGCGGCGTTCATGAGTGAGAACTCGCTAACCTCGCCACATGGGTGGCAAGAAGTTGTTTAAGGATGCGATTGGGCTGGGTGGTGGTCTGCAAGGAGGGCTGGGTTCAAGTTTTCTGTTCTTGCGCCGATGAAAGCGCTGTCGGGCGGGAACAGACCGCGCCACGGAGACGAGGCACTTGGGATCCATGCAGAACTCTGCTCATCTTCCAACTCCGTTTGCCATTCCCGGCCAGGCTTCCTACACCGGCCTGACGCTGGTGGAACTCGATGCAGGAGCTATTCCGGTGGTGGGCGTGAGCGCCGCCTGGCGCAAGCTGATGATGCAGGCGGAGATGGCCGCGCCGCATCTGCAGGTAGCGACGCTCGAGGGCGAGCACGGCGCGGGCAAGCAGACACTGGCGCGTTATCTTTTTTCGCGATCGCCGCTGGCCTCTACCTTGTTTCAGCGCCGCGATGCGCGCGAGTGGCTGGCCACGGACGCCGATCCGGCCACCCTGGCCGGTTTCACCTATCTCGATCGCATCGACCTGCTTGCGCCGCCCGGTCAGGGGCTGCTGCTGGGGGTGCTCAAAAATCTGCAGGACCGGCCGCCGGGCCGCGCCGTCGTGCTGGCGTCGTCACAGACCTCACTGCGGCAAATGGCTGGTCAGGGATTGCTCTTGCCCGATCTGGCCTTTCGGCTCACCGCCATCCGCTTTGCCATTCCGCCCTTGCGCCAGCGCCGTGAAGACATTCCACCGCTGGCCCAGTTTCTGATTGGACCGTCTTTGCCAGCGCTATCAGCAGCGGCCGGTGGCGCTCGGGGCCCGGCACCCTGGCGCGGCTGCTGCAGCACAACTGGCCGGGCAATGTGCGCGAACTGGCCGGCGTGCTCGAGACCGCACTGCTTGAGGCCGCCAACGGCATCATTCGTCCGGCGGACCTGGCGCTTCCCGATCCCGCCGAGGCTCTCTACGCGGCGCGTTCCGACCTACCTCTCGTCGCCCGTCCCGGCGATCTCTCGCTCGATGCCGTGGTTCATCAGCATGTGCAGTACGTGCTCGACCTGAACCGCGGCAACAAGCTGCGGGCCGCACGGCAACTGGCCATCAGCCGATCGACGCTGTACAGGATTCTGGCCAACGAGTCACTGCTGGCGGTGAAGTGAAGGACCAGGGACTAGGGACTAGGGATTAGAGATTAGGGAAGAGAAAAGAGTGGGCTCGGCAATTCAGCTGTGGAGTCGGCGTCCCGAAACGCAGAATCTTCGCTCCGCTCCGGATGTCCTAGTCCCTAGTCCCTTGCCCCTAGTCCCTGTTTTCCTCAATTCGCCAGGACCGCGCGGTACCGCACCTTGTTCTTTTTCACTTTCTCAATGGCCTCGTTGGCCTTGGCCATGGGAAAGAGTTCGGTCTTGGCCTTCACGTCGTGGCGGGCGGCTACGTCCAACATCTCGCGCAACCGGAAGGGGCTGCCGATGGGGTTGCCGGAGAGGACTTTCATGCCGGCGATGAGCGGGAAGGCTGGAACAGTGAGCGGCGACGGCGGAACCCCAACCATGCACAGCGCGCCGGTGGGGCGCAGGGCCTGCAGATAGACAGACCAGTCCTGATCGGCATTGGCGGTGTTGAGAATAAAGTCCTGCGAGTTGACCATCTCCTTCATGGACTTGGAGTCGAGGCTGTTGACGAAGTGATGCGCGCCCAGGGCGCGAACCTCCTTCTCTTTGCCGGCCGAGGTGGAAAAGGCGGTCACTTCCGCTCCGAAGGCGTGGGCAAACTGGATGGCAAGATGGCCCAGGCCGCCGATGCCGACGATGCCCACCCGCGATGATGGATTGACGCCGTGGGTGCGCAGCGGCGCGTAGACGGTAATGCCGGCACACAGCAGCGGAGCGGCGTTCTCGCTCTCCAGAGCCTCGGGGACGGGAATCACGAAACGGGCGTTGGCACGCACCCGCGAAGCGTAGCCCCCATGGCGATGCATGCACGTTGCTTCCGCCCGGGCGCAGAGATTTTCCAGGCCCTTCATGCACCACTCGCAGACCCCGCAGGAGTTGGATTGCCAGCCCAGGCCGACGCGCTGGCCCTTTTCAAGCGCGCTCACCTGGGAACCCACGGCGGCCACAGTGCCCACAATCTCGTGGCCGGGAATGAAGGGATACTGACTGATACCCCAGTCGTTGGCGATGAGGTGCAGGTCGCTGTGGCAGACGCCGCAGTGGGTGATGGCAATCTCCACGTCCTGAGGCCTGAGTTCGCCTGGATCGTAGTGAAAAGGCAGGAGTTCGGCTCCCGCTGCATGTGCTGCAAGTCCTTGAATCTGAGCCATTCTGGAGGGCTCCTTGGTATCTGAAATCGATTGGCCGGTCAGCGGGTTGACGCTGCCGGTCTCTCGTGAAATGAACCTTGGCTTCAGTCTAGTGTAAACCGCCGCCGGCATCGATGTGCACAGTCAGAATCTGGAATCCGGAGAGGATGCCGCCCGCAGGAGCCTCGCCGGCCAGTTCGGCGGACTCACCGTTGAGGGTGATGTCCTGCGTGGTACGCACCGGCTCGAGGGCATTGGCGACTGAGAGCGGCAGTTCGGTAAGTGTGTGCCCGTCCATCCCGGCCTGGACCTCAGGCGCCAGCAGGCTCACATAAATGCGGTCCGCGGGATGGGCGCGGCGGTCTTCGGCCAGAACCGCTTCCATGTTCTCAGAGTGATTGGAAGACTGCGGCTGATCGAGAGCGCGGTCGAGGGTTGCGCCGTCAGAAACCAGAACGCGGAGATTGCCTGAACCGAGGCGCGCGGGAACCAAGATGGGGATGCGAACGTTGCGCTCCGGCTGCTGCCAGGGACGCAGCGTAGCTTCAACGGTGATGGTGTCGCCGGCGTGCACCATGTCGCTGGAAACAATGCGGGAGCTGACCAGTTCCACATTGAGGCGGCGAGGAATGACCTGCACGTTGAAGTCAATGCTCTTGATGTCGCCGCGGCGGGCCTCATTGGAGTAGAGGCTGGTGAAGCGTTCGCCGGCCAGCAAAGCTGCCTCCAGCGGAGCGGGCATCATGCCGCCGGCCGATGCCCACAGATCGAGCGGAGCGGGCGGGTAATTGGAAACGTCGATGCTGCCGGTGATGTGGTAGCTGGTTTCGGCCGTGCTTTCGTTCGATTGCAGCAGGGAATCGTAAAGAACCACCAGCACCGCCTGGGCAGGTGAGCGAAGGCAGGTCGAGCACTTCGACGTTGACCTTGCGCGGCCCGTCGGGACCCTCGATGGCGATGTGCATGGGGATCATGTGCGCCTGAGCGCCGAGAATGCCGCGGATGCCGGACTCGCGATCCTCAGTGAACGCGCCCACCGTGGCGCCGGTGTTGATGATCTTGAACGCATTCAGCGGCGAGGCCAGGGTGGTGACCACCTCGGCCGTGGTCATGGGCAGCGAGACCGGGCCGGCCTGCAGAATCGGGTGCCCGCAGGCGAGAAGCTGCTTGGGGTCGATGTAGGTGATGGTGCAGGTGGCGGCAATTTCCACATCGCCGCGCACCAGTTGCGCGCTGATGGCAGAGCCGGGCTTGAGCGTGGCCAGGGCGGAGGTGGAGATGCGGTCGTCGAGCGCCGAGGCGCCGTCGGACGACCCGGACATCATGCCGCCTGCGGCCACGGCTGCCAGGCTGGTTCCGGCCATCTTCTGCTGCCAGAGGGCGATGGCCTGGGGGCTGAAGCCGCTCATTACCAGAGGCGTGTCCATGACGTGGAAATTCATGTCGCCGGTGTCAACTGGCGCGCCGCCCGCCGCATCGGATAGCGCGTGGGGTGATTGCAGCAGGGCGTCTTCGGCAACGGGCGCGATGGGCGCTTCGGCGGGTGGATTGGGTTGCGCCGGGCCGGCGGGCAGGTCGCGCAGGCCGAGCATCTGCTCGAATGGGCGTAATGCCGGCGATCGGTTCCTTGCTGAACTGGCCAATGCGGTAGGAGAGCGAGCCGAGCAGTTTGTCGCCGATGTAGACGGGGCTGCCGCTCATGCCTTCGACGACGCCGGTGAATTCGGCCTTGGTCCCCTGAAGCTGGGCAAGAATCATGTCCTGACCGGGACCGCGGGCGCCGCGCAGGATGCCCAGGATTTCAACCGGCATGGGCTCGGGTTGGGTGCCTTGAAATACCGTCCACGCCGTACCCATTAAGCCCGCGGTGAACCTGGCTGAGGGGGAAAATGCCATCGGTCGAGGGGGGCGGGCCGGCGGGCGCGGCCGGGGAAGCGGAAGCGGTCGCCGACGACGGCTGACTGAATTGTGCGGGCGCGGCTTGACCAAGCACGGCGCCTGGCGCCGACAGGAGTGCGATCCCGGCACAGAGCGCCGCCGCCCGGCCGGCAAGACTTGCCCGGCTCCGGATTTCCTTCAGGGAAGTTTCCACGTCTATAAGACTACAGCGGGCGGCGCGCTCGTTGTCTTTTCTGTGCAGGTGCGCGCCAGCCGTCTGCATGTTTGGACGGGGACATGCCGCAAACGGCTTACGGCAGTCCAATCCCGTATGCTGGTCACGACCGAGGTTTTTATGCTCAAGCTACGCAGACTGTATATCGCGCTGCAACGTCCGTTGCGGAAGTACTGGTGGACCGCGCTGGCTGTCGCGGTTCTGGCCTTGGCGGCCGTGCCGCTCGACCGAGCTTTCAGCCAGATACAGGTTTCGAGTCAAACCTCCGGTCAGGCCTCCGGTCAGGCTTCCGGGCAAGCCACCGGTCAGAACCAGCAACAGCCCACGCCGGAGTCAGGCGGTCCCGGCGCCGACAGCGGCACCATCGCCATCCCCAAGAAAAACCCGGACGATCAGCCGCCGCCCGCTCCCGCCCCGCCCGCTCCCAAGTTCAAACAGCCCGAGGGCGCTCCCGATTATTCAATGCACATTAACGTGCCGGAGGTGACGGTGGACGTGGGTGTGCTGCTTGAAAAGACGCACGAGTTCGTGCCCGGTCTGAAGCCCAACAACTTCCGCGTGTATGAAGACGGTGTGGAGCAGAAGGTTGAAGGATTCAAACGAGTACAGGCGCCCATTACCGCGCTGCTGCTGTGCGAGTTTGCGGCGCGCGGCTGGATCTTCCGCATGGACATGCTGAACTCCGCCTGGGCGTTCACGCAGCAGTTGCGGCCGCAAGACTACGTGGCCATGGAAACTTTCGATCTGAACACCCACATCGTGAGCGATTTTACGCAGGACAAGCGGCAAATTCAGGAAGGCATCAACCAGCTGGGCCTGGAATCGTATATGCCGGCGGCATTCTCCGAGACTGACATCTTCGACGCACTCTCAGACG
This sequence comes from uncultured Acidobacteriaceae bacterium, assembly GCA_963725975.1. GTDB lineage: Bacteria > Acidobacteriota > Terriglobia > Terriglobales > Acidobacteriaceae > Telmatobacter. The sequence goes on from CAVSBA010000011.1 coordinate 551,748, forward strand.
CGCTGGACCGCCTGTCCCGCGTCCAGGGTGAGAAGTACATCATTCTCATCGCTTCCGGCGTCGATACCATGTCCAGGCTGACGCTCGACCAGATTCTGAAGCGGGTGAAGGAATCCAGCAACGTTACCATCTTCTCCATCTCCACCGGGGGAATGCTGCTGGAGATGACCGAGGGCACCGGCGGCATGATGGGCAGCATGCGCGATATGACCTATCTGCAAGCCGCAAATCAGATGCGCACCTTCGCCAACCTCACCGGCGGAATGTATTTCGACCCCAAGTTTGTGGGCGAGCTGCCGGATATGGTGCGGACCATCAACGAGAACATCCGCTCCAAGTACGAGCTGGTGTATCAGCCCACCAACACCAAGCAGGACGGCACCTGGCGCAAGCTGCGCGTGATGCTGGTGGATGACGAAGGCAATCCGCTGCGCATGCAGGATCAAAAGCACAAGCCTCTGAAGTATGAAATTATTGCGCGCGACGGATACCGTGCCAGCCAGGAAGTGGAGTAGGTAAAGAGACTCTCGGCCAGCGTTTCTGCGCAGCCCTGCGGCAGTTGCATTCGTTCCCCTGCAGGTCTTTGCGCAGCCCGCAGTGGTCCCGGCCCGGTTCCTATCGCAACCCCTGAGGGCGCTGCTCTCCATAACCCGGACCGCGCATTGCGGGAATCGGGGAAATGCTATAGGTTCAGAGTGGTATCCCCGATGGCCCGCGGAAGTATCGGCAGCGGGAAGTGTGGTGTCTCCGCTGGTAAAATGGCAGTAACTTACGGACCGGAACAGATGCGATCTTCGGGTCCGGTGCAGGTTCCCATTCCAATGGCCTGCGCGGCGCTGCTCTCTGCGGAACTGCTCACGGCGCGCCACGCAGCTCGCTCCAGGCGAGGCGCGGAAACAGCAAGCGCAACCATAAGAGGCGAATTCCTTGTATTCTTCCGGCACGCTGCGCATTCATGAACTCACTCCCGAGGAGCAATCTGTCTACGCCACCCTCAAGCCGGAGCGCTTGCCCGAGCATGTAGCCATCATCATGGACGGGAACGGCCGCTGGGCCGGACAGCGCTCGCTGAAGCGCTTCTTCGGTCACCAGCAAGGCGCGCGCAGCGTGCAGATGGTCACTGAAACGGCATCCCGCATCGGCCTTCCCTGGCTCACGCTTTACGCATTCTCACTGGAAAACAACCTGCGCCGCCCGCGCGCCGAGGTCAACTTTCTCATGCGCCTGCTCAAGAGCTATCTGGAGAGCAATGTGCAGCGCATGATGGACAACAATGTGCGCATTCGGTATATCGGCCGCACCCACGAACTGCCTCCTGAAGTGCAGGAGAAGATGCGCTGGGCCGAGGAGATCACTACGCGCAACACCGGGACCACGTTGACGCTGGCTCTGAACTATGGCGGGCGCTCGGAACTGGTCGATGCTTTCCGGCGCCTGGCCAACGAGATCCAGCAGAAGCGGATGGGCGCCGACCGCATTACCGAAGAGGATATCCACCGCCATCTCTACACCGCGCACATGCCCGACCCCGATCTGCTCATCCGCACCTCCGGCGAGATGCGCATCTCGAATTTCCTGCCCTGGCAGATCGCTTATACCGAAATCTTTGTGACGGAACGCTTCTGGCCCGACTTCCGCGGAATCCATCTGCTGGAAGCCATTGCCGACTTCCAGCGCCGGGAGCGGCGCTTTGGCGGTTTGGGCGAAGATTGCGGCCAGGTCGAAGACGATCCCGACCGCATCCACATCGCGGCCAGCTGACGGCACGCTCGCGGTCTGAGCGTGCGGCAGGTCATGAGCGCTGGAAAATTGCCCCGCAAAACACCCCTCAAGGGCCTTTGCCCAAAGAGTCTGCGTTCTTGGGCAAGATGAAGACCTTTCCACGCGCAGGTAGATCGGCGGAAACTGAGGTGAGCCCTTCGACGACCCGCAGGTGAGTCTCTCAGGAGCTGTCAACGCCGCACCTCCTTGGGTCGGACGGGGTCAGGGCTTGCGCGGAAATACAACTGGGCGATGATGCTGGAGCAGGCCATGACCGCGGCGCTGAAAGCCATCACCGCCGACAGCGCCAAGGCGTGGTTCCGTCATTGCGGCTATCTGGGTACAGCAACTCTGAAAGGCTCTAGCGTAAGGTTTCCGGACGATCTGGCGCCTGGCTTCGGTGGCTCCGGCGATTTCGCGCCGAGGCAAGGAGACTTTGCATGGGTCCGCTGTTCACTGCGCACGGAGTATGGTATTCTCCGCGCGTGCCAACCCTTTTCCCGGTCAGGCAAAAAGCGGCGCTCCGGCATTCGGCCATTGTGCGTGTCACCCACTGGCTCACGGTGGCGGCCTTCCTTGCCCTCCTCATAAGCGGCATGGAGATCGTAATCTCGCACCCGCGCTTCTACTGGGGCGAAGTGGGCAACGTAAACACCGGGCCGGCCTTCACCTTGCCCATTCCCGCCTCGCGCGAAACTGTGCCCACCGCCTACCACTTCGTGATGCCCGACCAGAACGGCTGGAGCCGCTATCTGCACTTTGAGGCCGCATGGGTGCTGGTGCTCACCGCCCTGGTGTACGGAGTATGGGGCCTGGCCAGCGGCCACTTTCGGCGCAACATTGTTCCTGTGCGAGGAGAGCGGGGCTGGAGCGCCCTCCGCGCGCGCATAACAAAGTACCTGCGCCGCGCGCCACCTGACAGGCTGGAAGAGCATAGCTACAATGTGCTGCAGCGTGCCGCATACATGGCGGTCATTTTCGTGCTTTTCCCGCTGATCATCTGGACCGGCCTGGCCATGTCGCCCTCCTTCACCGCAGCTTTTCCGGCAACGGCGTGGCTGTTGGGCGGCAGGCAGACGGCGCGCACGCTTCACTTTTTCCTTTCCTGGGCGCTGGTCGTTTTCTTGATTGTGCACGTTACCATGATTGCCCTTTCGGGATTCTGGCGCCGCACGCGGTCCATGATCCTGGGACGCTCATCGAACGAGGATTGGATATGAGTATGAGCCTGATAACCCGGCGAAAACTGATTAGTGCGGGGCTGGCGACCGCGGCCGGCGCCACGGGCCTGGGCGTTGCAGCCAAGCTCTCGCGCAAGTATGGGCTGGTGCCGCCCGACTGCCGCGGCGTCTACGGCCCCGGCGAAACCCTCACCTACGCGGCTCAGCGCATTCTCGCCCCGCACGCCATGGCGCGCGAGTTCCCGCGCAGCATGATCTCGCAGAAGCCCTTCGCCAACGAGATCGCGCCGCCGACGGCTGCCTTCACGCGCATGCAGGCCGCAAACTTCGTTGACTGGCGGCTGACCGTCGACGGCCTGGTCGAGCATCCCATGACGCTCTCGCTTGCCGACCTGAAGGCGCTGCCCATGCGCGGCCAGATCACCGAAGTGGCCTGCGAAGAGGGCTGGTCATACATCGCCGAGTGGATCGGAACTCCGCTGAGTAATGTGCTGAACGCGGCTGGCCTCAAGCCCCAGGTGCGCTATATCGTCTACCGCTCCATTGACCCGATTCTGTGGGAAAGCATCGACATGAACGATGCCATGCATCCGCAGACGCTGCTCACCATGGGCATGAACGACGGCGACCTGCCGATTGGCTTTGGCGGTCCGCTTCGCCTGCGCGTGCCGCGCCAGCTCGGCTACAAGAGCCTCAAGTTCATCACCCACATTACAGCCACCGACTCAATGAAGCACTTCGGCAAGGGGCTGGGCTCCGTCGATCCGGAATACGGCTACGCGTGGTATGCAGGGATATGATTCTGCGAGCTCAGTTGGCGGGTGGCCGACCCTTTTCCAAGCAAGGAACGCGGGTGCCCCATCCTTTCGCAGCTTCGTCGCGGAAAGGTGGGAGGGTAAGCCCCTGACTTGCATCTGTCCCGACAAACACCCATGTCGCCGGAGGAATCGCCGAGGCACAAATCGAACTAAAACTCGGATTCCGGGCTCGTCACCGTCTAGTCGGCAGTCACCCTCCAGTAATCAATATCGACGCCGTACGCTCAGCTCGACGATTTGGCGCGACTAAATCGTGCCCCTTGAACACCGACGTTCCGCATCTCACTTCCCCGGCCTGTTTTCGTCAGAGAATCGGTGAGTTGAAGTCGGCGATGAACTGGATGCCGGGCACATCTAAGCGGAACAGCTGCGTATCCCCGGTGAGATAGAGATCGATTCCAGCCGATGCCGCGCATGCCAGGTGGATGGAATCGGCGACTTTCAGCTTCTCTCGTCCACGCAGCACGCTGAAAGCCCGCAATCCGCCTTCGTCGAAGGGTAGAAATCGGAAGCCAATCTCAGCGAGTGTTTCGCGCACGGCGGCGGTCTTCAGCGGGTTATCGAACCGCTCGAGGCCTGCCATGATTTCTCCGACCGCCAGATAGCTGGTAAACAACGTGTCGCCGCGGCGGCGGGAACGGGCCAGCAGCGCATCGGCTCTGGGCCGGAACTGGGGATTTCCTTCGAGCAGGTAAATGATCAGCATCGAATCCCAGAAGACTCTGCTCACGCCGCATGCTCCCCTGCACGCTCTTCATCTTCAGAGCGCACCCAGCGGATGAAAGCCTCTGTGCCACCGATGCCCGCAATCTCTTCCCGCAGCAACCCGTAGAGTTTTCCGGTCATGCGGTGGGCCCACTCTTCGGGAGTTTCTGCTGGCCGTTTGGTTCCAGGATCTTGCAATTGCACGGGGAGAATCCCGACCGCCTTCGTATCGGTCACCTTGTAGTGAAATACAACTGTCGGGCTCTGGCCGGATGGAGGCCCATCGATTCTGCTAATTGCGAGACCATTCTCCTCTAGGAATTTCTCTGTCCGAAGGGCGCTGCAGATTTGAGGCGTACGGCCAGACATCTCAAAGCCTTGTGTTTTCAAATCGTTCCAAACGTCCTTAACCCTAATTGCAAAATCCAGGTTTCCAGCGGTAACGGCCGGAACCACATACCTGACCCGCGCATACTCCCGAATTGCATCACTCAGACCGGTTGTCATAGGTTTCGACTCCTTGTAAGACAGAATAGAACAGACAGAATAGATAGTCAATAGAATTTTCAAGAATCTTCGGAACTTCACCCTTTGGAAACAAGGGTCAACTGGCCCCGCCGGTGTATCCTCAACCCTGAATGAAACGCGTCCTGACTGCGCTGGTTCTGATCCCGGTTGTGCTGCTTCTGGTGTTTCTTGCACCACGTTGGCTGTTCACTCTGTCGGTGGCCGCGGTGGCCGCTTTGGCAGCCTGGGAATACGTTGGCCTGGCCCAAAAATGCGCCGTGCGGCCGCCGCGTCTTGCCCTCCTCATCGCACTCGCGGCCCTTTTTATCGTCAGCTTTGAATGGCCTGAGAGTACCCCCGCCTTTTTTGGCCTCGTCTGCCTGGGCCTGCTCGTCTATTGCACATTTCTCAGGCCGGTGGTCGAGGTCATGGGCGATGCCGCTGCGTCCATCTTCTGCCTGCTCTACACCGGGTTCACGCTGCTGGCGCTGCCCAATTTGCATGAGCAGAGCAATGGGCCCTCCCTGGTCACCTTCCTGCTTTGCGTGGTCTGGGCAGGCGATGTGGCCGCCTATTACGTCGGCCGTACCTGGGGACGGCACAAGCTGGCGCCGCAGCTGAGCCCCGGAAAAACCTGGGAGGGCGCCGCTGCCTCAATCTTTGGCAGCGTGCTGATCGCCGCGGGCCTGGTTGGACTCGCTACCCTGCTCCAGCAACACGATGTCGTTTTCCTGTCTTATCCTGACCAACTCTGGTACTGGCTGGTGCTGGCGGTCATTGTGAACGTCGCGGCACAGGTCGGAGATCTCGCCGAGTCAGCGCTGAAACGCTCGGCGGGCGTCAAGGACTCAGGCAGTCTGCTGCCCGGCCACGGCGGCGTGCTCGACCGCATCGACGCCCTGCTGCTGGCCGCTCCGGCGCTCTGGTATGCGCAGTTGATCCACCAGGCGTTGTGAAAAAATAGTGGAGAGCAGAGAGCGAACAGTTCCCGCCCCCCGGCTGTAACCTGTTAGCGGTTCACTGTGAGCTTGATCGAGGCAATCTCTTGAAGCGACTTGCCATTCTTGGTTCGACCGGTTCGATTGGCCAAAGCACCCTTTCCATCGTGGAGCAGTTTCCCGAACGCTACGCGGTAACCGCGCTGGCCGCCGGACGCAATCTGGACGAAGCCTTTGCGCAGGCGCGGCGCTGGCGTCCTCAGATGGTTTCGATGGCCACCGAGGAGCTGGCCGGCCAGCTTGCTGCGCGGCTTCATGAAGCAGGCCTCAGCGGCATCCAGACCGTTCACGGCAGGGCCGGCACGGTAGCCTGCTCCACGCTGCCGGACGCCGATTTTGTGGTTTCAGCCATCGTTGGTGTGGCCGGACTGGAAGCAACGCACGCGGCCATTCTGGCTGGTAAACCCGTCGGCCTGGCCAACAAGGAGTGCATGGTCGCGGCGGGCGAGATTCTGACCCGCGCAGCCCGCGAGCGCAACGTTCCCATCCTGCCCATCGATAGCGAGCACAACGCCGTGCACCAGTGCCTGCGCGTCGGAGCCCACGCTGAGGTCAAAACCATCTGGCTAACGGCTTCGGGCGGCCCCTTCCGGCAGACACCGCTGGAGCAGTTTGCCGCCATCACGCCGGAGCAGGCGCTCAAGCACCCCACCTGGGTAATGGGCCGGCGCATCACCATCGATTCGGCCACCATGCTCAACAAGGGCTTGGAGATTATTGAGGCCTGCCGGCTCTTCGACGTCGCGCCCAGTCAGGTGCGGGTGACGGTGCATCCGCAGTCCACCGTGCACTCGCTTGTTGAGTATGTCGATGGGTCCATCCTGGCGCAGATCTCAGTGACCGACATGCGGCTGCCAATTCTCTACGCGCTGGCCTATCCGGAGCGGCCAAAGTCCAGCCTTACGTTTGACCTGGCGGCGCTGCGGCATCTGGAGTTCGAGCCGCCCGATTTTGAGCGCTTCCCGTGCCTGCGGCTGGCGTTTGATGCGGCTGAAAAAGGCGGCGCGCACTGCATCGCCCTGAACGCCGCGGACGAGGTTGCGGTGGAGGCGTTTCTCGACCGGCGCATCCCCTTTATGGGAATCCCGCGTACAATTGAAGAGGTGCTTGCTCGCACCCCAGAGGCCCACCCCGAGACCATTGCGGAGGTGCTGGCTGCGGACCGGCAAGCCAGAGAAACCGCGCGGGCCCTGCTTGGGGAATCGTGATTCGCTGAGCGGAACGGGAATCGCTTGTGCTTGCCCACGCGTCCAACTATCTGTGCGCGGCGGAGTTCCGCCGCAGAAATCAGTTTGAACGCCGTTGGTTGAGGAACCGTCCCCACATCTATGCATCAGTTTCTTGTTTCTACCGTAGCTTTCATCGTCCTGGTCGGCGTCATGGTCGTGGTGCACGAGTTTGGCCACTTTCTCGTGGCCAAGCTGTTTGGCGTGCGCGTGGAAGCGTTCTCCTTCGGCTTTGGCCCGCGTCTGTTCGGCTTCAAATATGGCGAGACCGATTACAAAGTCTGCCTGCTGCCGCTGGGCGGCTTTGTGAAGATGACGCGGTGAGAATTTGCCCGGCGAAAACATGTCTATGGAGGGCGCCGGCGCAGAGGTCATCGCAAACACAACAGGCTGATCCGGGCGCGCTTACCTCGCATCCGCGCTGGCAGCGCATGCTGATCGGCCTGGCTGGACCCGTGGCAAATTTTGCGCTGGCGCTGGTGCTGATGCTGATCTACTTCGGCTTCATCAACGAAGTGCCTTCCGTGCAGGTAAAGACCACCACGGTGGAGTGGGTCGACGCCCGACTCGGCTGCGGCTTCAGCCGGCTTTCAAACCGGCGACGTGATCACCAGCATTGATGGCGTAGCCAAGCCCACCTGGGAGCAGGTCTACGAGCACTTGAAGCTGAATGCCAATCAGTACGTCCCGGTAATCGTGGATCGCGCGGGCAAGACAGTCTCCTTCAGCCTGCACGTTCCGGCAGCGGCCAAAGAGGACGATTTCGACGTGAGCGATGCCGGCATTCTGCCGCAGATCATGCCCGGGCCGATCCCGGTTTCAGAGGTGGAGGCGGGAACGCCCGCCGCCGCGGCCGGCCTGCGCGCCGGCGACAAGATTGAGAGCGTGAACGGTCATGCAGTTTCACTATCGTGACCACTTTCGCGGCTTACCTGCAGACCACCAAAAACCAGCCGGTGCAACTTGTGGTGGAGCGCAACGGGCAGACCGTTCCCATCACCGCCACGCCCGAGAACGAGAATTCGCGCTGGATTCTCGGATTCTCAGAGAATCCGCCTCCCTACCACGACCAGCCGCTCGCCTTTGCGCGGCGCATGGAAAAAGTCCATGGCGTTTTGCGATGAGAATTCGCTGCTGGTGGTGGACGTGCTGGAGCGGCTGTTCACGCATCGGGTCTCGGTTTCGCAGTTGATGGGGCCGGTGGGCATTGCCCGCGCTGCCGGTGAAGCCGCGGAGATGCGCGGCTGGTATCCGAAGTTCGGCCTGGCGGGCGAGATCAGCCTCAACCTCGGCATCCTCAACCTGCTGCCGTTCCCCATTCTCGACGGCGGAATGATCCTGCTGCTGCTGATCGAGAGCGGGCTGCGCCACGACATCAGCATGAACGTGAAGGAGCGCGTCTACCAGGCCGCCTTCGTGGTGCTGATGGTGTTCTTCGTCTTCATCATCTTCAACGACGTGAGCAAGCTGCCGATGTTTGCGCACGTAAAGCCGTAAAACAGGGGTCAGAGATCAGGGATCAGAGATCAGTGGTTCAGTGCTCGAATCCTGATCTCTCTTCTCTGTTCTCTGTTCTCTGTTCTCTGTTCTCTGACCCACGATCTCTGGAGTACGAATGCCAGTCACGACCGAAGTGAGGGTGCGGTATGCGGAGACCGACCAGATGGGCATCGTCTACTATGCCAATTACCTGGTCTGGTTTGAGCTGGGGCGCGTGGAACTGCTGCGTTCGCTCGGAATGGCCTACAGCCGGCTGGAATCGGACCACGGCTGCATTCTGCCGGTGATTGAATCGCGCTGCCGCTACCGCTCGCCGGCGCGCTACGACGATGAGATCCTGATTGAGACCAAGCCGGCGCTGGTGCGCGGCTCGGTGCTGAAGTTTGCCTATCGCATTCTGCGCAAGGCTCACGGCGGCAGCGATGCGGCGCTCCTGGCCGAGGGCGAAACCGTGCACGTGGTCTGCGACGACCAGATGAAGCGCAAGCCGCTGCCGGAACATTATGCGGCCGCCCTCAAAGCCATGATGAACGAATGCTAGCTGCTCCCTTACCGGGGCATCCGCCTTCCTGCCCCATCCGTGCGCTTGCCTTTTGCGAAGCAAACTGGCGTATGGGTGGCAGACCACAGACCTCACAGAAAGGTTTTGTGTGCAATGAATCGCCTTTTGAAATCTACCGCCTTCGTATTGTTCTCTTCTCTCCTGGCCGCTGCCCCGGCGCTGGCTGCCCAAACCGTCAACACTCAAACCGTTAACACGATCGATCCGGCGCTGCGCCGCCAGGTCGACCGCATCGCCACCGAAGTGCTCAAGCAGACCGGCGTTCCTTCGGCGTCCGTGGCCATCGTCGCGCACGGCAAGCTGGTGTACACCCATGCCTACGGCAAGGCGAGGCTTGCACCGCCCCAGGCGGCCACGCCGGCGATGCGTTACTCCATCGGCTCGATCTCGAAGCAATTTACCGCAGCCGCCATTCTCATGCTGCAACAGGAAGGCAAGCTCTCGCTCGATGATCCAGTGGGCAAGTACGTGCCCGGCCTGACCCGTGGCGACGAAGTCACCATTCGCGAGATCCTGTCGCACACCTCGGGCTACCAGGATTACTGGCCCGAGGATTATCTGATGACGCCGATGACCAAACCCACCACCGTCCAGCACATTCTGGACGTGTGGGGCAAGAAGCCGCTCGACTTCGATCCCGGCACCCAATGGCAGTACTCGAACACCAATTACGTGATCGCCGGCGTGATCGTGGAGAAGGTTTCAGGCGAACCGCTGTTTCAATTTCTCACCGAGCACATCTTCCGGCCGCTGGGCATGACTTCGGTGTGGAACTCCGATGCGCGCTGAGATTCCACCGCCCGACGCACGCGGCTACTATCGCCATGCGCTGGGCCCGCTGCGCCCCGCCCCCAGGGAAGGCGCGGGATGGATGTTCGCGGCTGGCGAGCTGGCCATGACGCCGCACGATCTGGCCCTGTGGGATGAGAGCGTGATGGCGCGCTCGCTGCTCAAGCCGGAGAGCTACCAGGAGATGTTTACGCCGGTCAAGCTCAAGGACGGAACCAACACCGGCTACGGGCTGGGCGTGGAGGTTCGCGAGTTGAATGGCCAACCGGTTCTCGCCCATTCCGGCGAGGTTTCCGGCTTTGTTTCCGATAACGAGGTGCTGCCCAAATCAGGCGCGGCCGTGGCCGTGACCACCAATCAGGACGCCGTGGGTGCGGCCGGCGAAATCGCCCGGCTGGCCAGCCCGCTGGTGGCCGGCATTCCGCTGGCGCCCGCCGAGCAGCAGGCGCTTAACATCTATCGCGGCTTGCAGCACGGGCAGATCGACCGCTCGCTGCTGGCGCCGAATCTGAGCGACTACTTTACCGCGCAGGCCATTCAGGATTTCAAATCGAGCCTGGCGCCGCTGGGCGAGCCGCTGAGCTTTGCGCCAAACCGGCCAGGAGCTGCGCGGCGGCATGACCTTCCGCGTCGTTCCTGATCACTTATCCCGAACGGCGGCTGCGCCTGACCACCTACACCTATCCGGACGGAAAGCTGGAGCAGTATTTGATTGCGCCGGGGGACTGATTGCGGGGGGCGAACTGACGGCGGTGCCGGACCGACCGCGAGTCGGACTGGGGTCCGATGCTACGATTCGCGCCGTTCCGGGCGATCGGCATTAACCGGGTTGCGTTCGTCGTACTCCTCGCGGTCCTTTTGCTTATCCCATTGGCGGCGTTGTTCCTGTTCCTGCCGCTCTTCGCGTCCGTCGCTCATCGCCTGCTCCAAAAGTGGCTCCGACACCAGTTTAAGTCCTGCCCCACCACGCGCTGTCATCCTGAGTGCAGCGAAGAGCCTGCGGTTGCCTTGAGGGCTCCCCACCAGAGCACAATTTCGGCAATCTCCGCATCGCGACGGTGCGCCCGAAACACGGGAAGCTCTTCAGTTGTCGGCTTAATGAGCGCTCTGGCCTGTTGTCATAAACGGAGAATTGCATGGGATTGTCGCCGCTCCTTAGTCCTGAACCCTGACTCGCGGACTATCCTTTTATACTGGAACGCTCAACTGCGCATAGCATAAGCCTCTGTCCCAGAGGGTAAAGAACACTGGAGGATTTGTGGCTGGCAAAACAAGGACATTCATCTCGAACCAAATATTTGTCGGACTTCCTTGGAAAACGGTCCGTCCGAAATACGACAAAATCATCTCAAACCTGGACAAGAAGTTCCCTTTGTATTTCACAATTGTCGGCCGAGACGATGGCAGCGACGCGGCAAATCTCTTTGAGGTGATTAAAGAGCGAATCTCCTCGTCTAGTTATGCCATATTCGATGCCTCAGGTGGCAACGCTAACGTGTCGCTAGAGTACGGATACGCCGAGGGTGTCGAGGTGCCAAGAGCTATTTTCTTGAGCGCGCGGAAGAAAGCTCAAAGGCAGAGCGCTGGATCACCAATCATCTCTGATTTGGTTGGAATGCGTCGGGTCCAGTACAAAACCGATCAGGCACTCGAAACCGAACTTCAGAAGCTATGCAGAGCACACGATTACACAAAGCGATTCGAAAAAGCGCTTATTTCGGCGTGCAAGGGAATGTCCAAGGGGACAAAGAAGCGCAATCGAGCGCTTGCACTCAAACTGGTTCACGCTCTAGATGGTGTTTCGCACATGCGGCGGTCCGAACTGGTCCAGCATTTGCAGGCGCAGGGCTACGATGAAACAGAAGTTACCTCGCTGCTGAAGAAGTTGCACAGCTCGGGCATTGTTCAATGTAGTGTTGGTAAGTATTCGGATGTGTATATTGCCTAGAGCCACGAGATTTGGGCGGAGGCTGTGATGCAGCAATCCATTCAAATCTGGGCGCAACTATGGCTGTGCGCGGAAGATTGCGAGCGGATAAGGGATCTATTAGGCAGCGAAGGCATCGCCAGGCGCAGTAAGATTTTGAGCAAAATGCACCTTACCGTATACCACGGGCGTCGATCTATGCCTGGGCTCCTCACAAGGGTTGAGCCGATCGATCTGGTCGTTCCAACTGCTAGCACGCGTTTTATGGTGATGGCGCCCGGCGGAGAGAATCCGCGCGCGGATCTGGAACCTGCATACCGTAAGGTGGGTATTCGAATACAACGACAGAATCCAGCAAGGGCCGCGGTTGAGGAGCTCAGAAGCAGGATACTCAACTACGAAACAAGGCAGGTCCTAGGCAGCAGACCTCCCAGCGATCACAAGCGCAATGCTTTCGGGGCAAGGTATTTTCAGCCCCACATGGCAATTTTGCGGGCCGGCAGCGGCATAGACAGAGACCTAACCCGTGTGGGGACCATTTTCCGAGCCCGAATAGGGAGCCTTAGATTTGACCGTTTCTCGGTTGAGGTCGCGATCCGTAAGATTCAAGCGCCTTGAACGGTAATTCGCTTCGTGGTAAATCGCCGAAGCGCTCATCGAGGCATCGAGGACGAAATTCTGGATTCCGGTTGACCGCCTATGCGGCGCTTACTGTTTTCGCAACATTTCTGCCCGCCCACCTCAGCCGCCCGCAGACCCGCCCGTCGAGAGCATTTCAGGCAAAACCCACAGCTCTCGGCCAAGACGCCCTTTTTTGCCGCAGGAAGGATTTCTTGGCAAGCCCCCTCAGGAAACGCCCATTCAAACCGGCCCGCCAGGCGGAATCCGCGTCCCTTTCGCATTCACGGTAAACTTGAAGCAGACCTATGTTTGAGAACCTGACTGACAAACTGCAGCGCGCTTTCAAAAGTCTTCGCGGACAGGGCACGCTGACCGAAGAAAACATTGCCGAGGCCCTGCGCGAAATTCGCGTGGCTCTGCTCGAAGCCGACGTCAACCTCAACGTGGTGCGCGAACTGATCGAGCACATTCGCGAAAAAGCCGTTGGCACCGAGGTGCTGACCGCGCTCTCACCCTCCGAGCAGGTCATCAAGATTGTGCGCGACGAGCTGATGGCGCTGCTCGGCAAAGATACGGCGCGCTTCAACTTCGCCTCCAAGCCGCCCACCGTCATCCTGATGGCCGGGCTGCAGGGCTCGGGCAAAACCACCACCAGCGGCAAGCTGGCCGCGTGGCTCAAAAAGGGCGGACATCGCCCCATGCTGGTCTCGGTCGACGTCTATCGCCCGGCGGCGCGCGAGCAGTTGAAGATCGTCGCCAGGCAGGTGGAGGCGCGGCTCTACGAGGGCGACGCCAAGGGCGAATCCGCTGGCACGCCGCTGGTCGAGCGGCTGGCCAAGGAAGCTCGGCGCGAGGCCGTCATCATGGGCTGCGACACGCTCATCGTCGATACCGCCGGCCGCCTGCACATAGACGCCGACCTGATGGCGGAGATGGAGAGCCTGAAAAAGCTCGTCAGCACCGCAGGAGATTTTGTTCGTCGCCGATTCCATGACCGGCCAGGACGCGGTCAACTCCGCGCAGGAGTTTCATTCGCGCCTGGGATTGACGGGCGTGGTGCTGACCAAGATGGACGGCGATGCGCGCGGCGGCGCGGCGCTGTCGATTCGCCATGTGACCGGCCAGCCCATCAAGTTCATCGGCACCGGCGAAAAGCCGGACGCCTTCGAGCCGTTTCATCCCGACCGCATTGTGGGCCGCATTCTGGGCATGGGCGACATGCTCTCGCTCATCGAAAAGGCCGAAGAAAAGCTCGACCGCAAAAAGAGCGAGGAGTTTGCAAAAAAAGCGCTGCTGGGCGATGGATTTTCGCTGGAAGATTTTCGCGACCAGTTGAGGCAGATCAAGAAGCTTGGCTCGATGGAATCGATTTTGAAGATGCTGCCCTCGGTGGGCCCGTTTGCCGGCCTGCAGCAGGCGCGCAAGCAGGTCGACGAAAAGCAGTTTGTGCGCCTTGAAGCCATCATCAACTCCATGACGCCCAAGGAGCGGCTGAATCACGAGATCATTTCCGGCTCGCGCCGCAAACGGATTGCCGCCGGCAGCGGCACCTCAGTGCAGGACGTGAACCAGTTGCTGCGCCAGTACGCGCAGATGAGCAAAATGTTCAAGCAGATGGGACGCGGGGGATTGGCGAAGAGCATGCTGCGCGGCGGCATGGGCGCCCTGGGCGGGAAGCAGAAGTTCGGGCGGTAGAATTACGTCTTCGGTGTGGCGCCTTGGAAATTCGTTGCGTAAATTGGGCACGCTATGAGCAGGTTCTCCGTTTGCCCGTAAAACCCGGCAAACTCCGCAGGATGACAGTTTATTTATTACGCGAAGTTTAGGGACAGGACACTTGCGAGCTGTTTTCCTGCACCAGAACCATATCGGTTTCAATGCGGGCGCGGAACTCGGGCGTGACGGTTGCCAGATCCACGACATCGACTTTGAATGGCAGGCGGGATTCGTCAAGCGCGTCATGCAGTGTTCCCAACTGGGTAAAGGTCAGTTCGCCGCCGTCTACTGCCAGGTCAAGATCGGAAAAGCGGCGCACTCGCTCGCCCGTCGCCCGCGAGCCGAAGGCCCAGACTCTTCGTCCGGGCAAATACCTGCGCAGGATGATCGTCAACTCTTCCCATTCGTGAGGCTCCATCACAAGAGGAGGTACGGGCCGGGTTTTGGCGTTGGTGGCCAATCTATTCCGCCGTTTTCTTCAATTGGTTGTAGAGCAATTCTGCCTCTTCGGCAAATGCCGGGATTATTCCCATGACCCGGAGCGCGATGTCCTCATTGTAGACATGGCTGGTGAGGTTACGGGCCTCACGAAACTCATGCCAGACATTCCACCCGGAGCGCAGCAGTCCCAAGTCACTTGCGGTGCGGATCAGGGTGGGGAAGGTCATCTTCTTCTCGGGCTGCACGGGCGCGGCATGCATGAGATAGCGTTCCAAAATGCTGGCGCAAAGGCCATAGGTAAATTCGAACCGTTGGATCACACCGTCCCGGTAGAGCGTGTTGTCCGGTTCGCGGGCGAGAACTTCCAGGCCTTCGTTCAGCCGCTGGATTGCCCTTGCGAACGGCGCCTAGTCGATCGTGCCCATGCGCACATTCTATGCCAGAGCGTTTCTGAGAGAATAATGAATTATGACCGCTCTGCAGGACCAACTCGACGAGATTACGCAGAACACGCGCCACCTGGTGCAGCCGGAACGCATGGCGCCCAGCGAGCGCGCGGTCGAAGAGCTGTTTCGATCGGGAATTGAAGAGCGCATCCTGCCCGGTTGGCGCCACTGCGCCGGAGTTTCGCCCTGAAGGATGCATCCGGCCGTCTGGTCCGCTCCTCCGACCTGCTGGCGCTCGGTCCCGCTGGTGGTGAAGTTCTTTCGCGGCCGCTGGTGCGCCTACTGCTCCACGGAGCTGGAGGCGTGGCGCGATCTCTATGGCCGGCTGCGCGAGGCCGGTGCGCTGCTGGTGGCCATCAGTCCGCAAACCAGCCGGCAAAGCGACTTCATGGTCGGCCAGCACCAGCTTCCCTTCCCCGTTCTCTGCGATCCCGGTTGCGCCCTGGCCGAGCAGTTCGGCCTCGCCTACAGCATTCCCGAATACCTGCGCGATTATTACCGCTCGATCCTGGTAAATATTCCTTTTGTGAACGGCGACGATTCCTGGCGCCTGCCGCTGCCGGCGACTTACGTGCTGGCGCGCGACCGGCGCGTGCTGTTTGCCCAGGCGCATGCGGATTTTCGGGTGAGGCCGGAGCCGGAAGAGGCCTTGGCCGAAGCCATCGCCGCGGCAAAAACGTAGCCACCACTCCCCTAGCCCCTGTCCCTAGTCCCTAGCCCCTTGCCCCTTGTCCCTTGTCCCTGTTCCCTAGTCCCTTAAAATGATTCCATGTTCACAGGCATCATTGAGCAGACCGGCACGCTGGTCAGCCTGACCGACCGCGGCGGCGTGCGGCGCATCACGATCGAGGCGCCGGGCATTGCGGCAGCGGCTGCGCGAGGGCGATTCGCTGGGCGTGAGCGGCGTGTGCCTGACGGCGCTCGATCCCGATCCCAACCTATTTTCACGCCGACCTGGCCCAGGAGACGCTGGACCGCACCTCGCTGGGCGCGCTTGAGCCCGGCGCGCGCGTGAATCTGGAGCTGCCCACTGCCGCGGGCAGTCCGCTGGGCGGGCACATCGTGCAAGGTCACGTGGATGGGACCGGGGAGCTTGCCTCTCTGGAGCCGCTGGTTCCGCGGAACCGGCCCGATTTCGACGCGCAGACTACCGACTGGACCCTGAAGGTGCGCGTTCCTGAAAATGTGCGGCAGTGGATGGTGCCCAAAGGGTCGGTGGCTGTGGAAGGCATCAGCCTGACCATCGCCGACTTCGACGGCGAGGCGATCTCGATTGCCATTCTCCCTTTGACCTATTGGCGAACCAACCTGCACACGCTCGCGCCGGCGCGCCCGATGAACATTGAGGCCGATGTGCTGGTGAAGCTGGCGGCCATGCAGATGCAGACGGAGAAAAAGCCGAGCGAGCTGACCGCGAGCTGGCTGGTGGCGAACGGGTTTTGACGCAGGGCACAGAGGTTCAGGGATCGGCGGGTTTGACCAGCGGAATCGCGATTTCTGGAGTGTGCGAATTGCCTTGCCTTGTGAGACAATCAACGCGGCAGTCGGCCTATCACAATCTTCCCCGATTCCGGTCGATCCATTCCCTTAAGGAATTCCCATGCGCAAATGCAGCTTCAGTCGCAACACCCTGACCCTGGAAGTGGAACACACAAGGCGCGCAGGCCATTGTGCATTGCCACGGGCAGGCTGGTGGCCGGCGTGGGCAGTCGCTGTACGACTGCGTGCAGGAGCTGCTGCCGGAGACCAAGTGCATCACCCTGGACTTCACGGATCTGGCCTATGTGGACAGCATGGGCCTGGGCACCCTGGTGCGGATCTATTGTCTCGGCCAAAGCTGCCGGATCGCGGCTGGAGCTGGTGAACCTGGGCAAGCAGATTCGCGAGCTGCTGGGCATCACCAACCTGCTCTCGGTCTTCTCCGACATGTGCGAGCAGGGCATCACCATGAAGTTCTGAAGCTGCCTGATCGCCCGGCTTCCTCCGGCGATGCCCCGAAGCTTGCTCGGGGCGGTCTCCCGAACGCTCCGCGCCCTTCGCCCGTCTATCAATTGAAGTTACACTGGAGCAGGAGCTTGTTTCAGGGCAGGCCGGGGCTAAGCGTAGCCGGCGACTGGAGTTATGGCAGAGTTCGTCATCAGACTGGCCGATGAGCGTGGCCGGGTGCAGGAGCAGGTGCAGACCGCTGCCACCGCGGAGGAACTGCGCGCCCGCTTTACCCACGCCGGTTACCACGTCTTCAGCGTCAAGGCGCGGGGCGGCATGGGCCTGGGCCGGCGCAAGGTCAAGCTGGAGCCGTTTCTCATCTTCAACCAGCAGTTTCTTACCCTGATCCGCGCCGGCCTGCCCATTCTCAGCTCCATCCAGATGCTGGGCAAGATCCAGAAGAACGCCATGTTTTCAGGCCAGTTGGACGACGTGGCCGGCCGCGTGAAGCGCGGCGAATCGCTGTCGGCGGCCTTCGAGGCGCAGAGCGGGTTTCCGCTTATGTACACCACCACGCTGTTGGCCGGTGAGCGGTCCGGCAATCTGCCGGAGGTGCTGGAGCGCTACACCAGTTTTCAGAAAGTCTCGCTCGCCTTCCGCAAAAAGCTCATCGCGTCGCTCATTTATCCGTCGCTGCTGATGACGCTGGTGATCGGCCTCATGATCTTCCTGCTGGCCGTGGTGGTGCCGCAGTTTGCGGTGCTCTACGACCAGATGGGCTCGAAGCTGCCCGCCATGACCATGGACCTGCTGGCCTTCGGCAAATGGCTGCAGCACAACTTTGATCTGGATCGCGCTGATCGCGCGCGATTGTCGGCGCCTCGGCCTACCGTTTCTCGCTCACCGAGCGCGGCCGCGATTTTGTCGACGGTTTTCGCGTGGGGCTGCCGGTCTTCGGCAAGATCTGGCTCAAGTACCAGGTGGCGCTGTTTTGCGCGCACGCTCTCCACGCTGCTCACCGGCGGCCTGCCGCTGGTGCCGTCGCTCGAAACGGCGGCGCGGTCCATCTCCTCGCGCAAAGTCTCGAAGGCGGTGTTCAGCTCCGTGACCACGGTGCGCGAGGGCAAGAGCCTGGCCGACTCGCTGAGCAAAACGGGAGTGTTTCCCGACCTGGCGGCGGAGATGATTACGGTGGGCGAGCAAACCGGCGCGCTGCCGCAGATGCTCAACTCCGTGGCCGAGTTTTTTGAAGAGGACGTGGCCACGGCGCTGGCCGCTTCGCTGGCCCTCATCGAGCCGGCCATTCTCATTGTCATGGGCGTGGTCGTGGTATTCATTCTCATCTCGCTGTATCTGCCCATCTTCTCGCTGGGGCAGGCGGGCGGAATGGGAGGAGGTTAATCCGCAATGGCCGAAGCCACAGTTATTCCCATGCCAACCGGTCCGGGCGGCGACGAGCGCGCCCAGGCCGAGGCGCTGGCGCGCCGCTACCGCGCCGAGTTTGTCGATCTGAAGAACTTCAAGATTCAGCACGATCTGCTGCGCACCGTTCCGGTGGAGCTGATGTTCCGCTACAACTTCGTGCCCATTGAGCAGCAGGCGGACGCGCTGGTGATCGCGGTCAGCGACCCCTCGCGGCTGATGGTGCTGGACGAAATCTCCGGCCTGCTGGGCCAGCGCATTCAGATCCGCGTGGCCATGCTTTCGCAGATCACCGACCTGCTGAAGAAAACCGAGCAGTCGCAGCGCGTGCTCGACGAAGCCAGCGAAGGCCTGACCTTCGACGTGCTCACCGGCGAAGAGAACACCGACGAGAACATCTCGATTGAGAAGCTGACCAGCGAGGCGGAAGACGTCAGCCCCATCATCCGCCTCGTGGATACGACCATCTTCACGGCGCTCGAGCGGCGCGCCTCGGATATTCACATCGAGACCAATGACGACTCGGTGATTGTGAAGTACCGCATCGACGGCGTGCTGCAGGCGGCCATGGCGCCCATCGCGCGCGAGCACCACGGCACCATTCTGGGCCGCATCAAGATCATGAGCGAGCTCGACATTGCCGAGAAGCGCGTGCCCCAGGACGGCCGCTTCCGGGTGCGCTACAAGGGCCGGCTCATCGACTTCCGCGTCTCCATCATGCCCACGGTTCACGGCGAAAACGCCGTGCTCCGCGTGCTCGACAAAGAGTCGATGAGCGAGAAGTTCAAGAACCTGACGCTCGACGTGGTGGGCTTTGCCGAAGACGACCTGAAGCGCTTCCGCCGCTACATTCGCGAGCCCTACGGCATGGTGCTGGTGACGGGGCCAACCGGCTCCGGCAAAACCACCACGCTCTACGCCGCGCTCAACGAGATCAAGAGCGACGAAGACAAGATCATCACCATCGAGGACCCGGTCGAGTACCAGATTCGCGGCATCACGCAGATTCCGGTGAATGAGAAAGAAGGGGCTGACCTTCGCACGCGGACTGCGCTCCATTCTGCGCCACGACCCGGACAAGATTCTGGTGGGCGAAATCCGCGACCAGGAGACGGCGCAGATCGCCATCAACTCCGCGCTCACCGGCCACCTGGTGTTTACCACCGTCCACGCCAACAACGTGGTGGACGTGCTGGGCCGCTTTCTGAACATGGGCGTGGAGGCCTACAACTTTGTCTCCGCGCTCAATTGCATCCTGGCGCAGCGGCTGGTGCGCACCATCTGCGAGTACTGCGCGCAAACCGTCTACTACGATGATGAAACGCTGCTGACCAGCGGATTGAATGCCGGACGAGTGGCGCAGCTTTGGCTTTCGCGAAGGCAGCAGGCTGCATGGAGTGTGGCGGAACGGGCTACCGCGGCCGCACTGCGATTCACGAGTTGCTCGACCTCACCGATCCCATTCGCGAGCTGATTCTGGAAAAGAAGCCCACCTCCGAAGTGCGCAAGCTGGCGCAGAAGGAGGGCATGAGCGTTTCTGCGCGAGTCGGCCATCGAGCGCGTGCGCCGCGGCCTTACCACGCTCAAGGAGATCAACAAGGTAACGTTTATTGAGGCATCGCGGTAAGAACACGCCACCTGAAGGGCTACCGGAATAAGGAACAACGAACGAATGAGCTCGATATTCAATACGGCGAAGATGGCCATCCCGGCCGGGTGGACGGCCGCCGACGTGCCGTGGACCTTACGCCGGAAGGCGTGTTGGCCGCCGCACTGCCTGCGTCCGGGCAGCGCGCCGGTGTACGCCTTTGTGGCGTTGCCGCCGGGGGCGCTGGTTCCCGGCATCGAAGGCGTAAATCTGCGCCAGCCGGACGTGCTGTCTGCCGCGGCCATCCGCACCGCGCTCGACGAGGTTTCGCCACGCAAGCGCGCCGTCACGCTGGTTCTGCCCGACACCCTGGTGCGCGTCTTCGTGCTCGACTTCGATTCCCTGCCCGCCAAAGCCGCCGAGGCCATCCCGGTGTTGCGTTTCCGGCTGCGCAAGATGGTTCCCTTCGATGTGGAGCACGCCGAGCGTGAGCTACCAGGTGCTTTCGCAAGATAGGGACGAGATCCGCGTGCTGGCCGCGGTCCTGCCCGGCCCGGTTCTGGCCGAGTACGAAGCCGCGGTGCGCGCAGCCGGCTACGAGCCCGGCGCAGTGCTGCCTTCGAGCCTGGCCGCGCTCGAGGCCATGGACTCCATGGAAGCGGTGCTGGCCGCCAACCTGAGCCGCCAGTGCTCACCACCACCATCGCCAACGGCCAGGACCTGCTGCTTTACCGCACCCTCGATCTGCCCGACGATCCCAGGCCTGCGCATAAGCGAAATTCAGCGCGGCATTGCCGTGGCCGCAGCCTACTACGAAGACAAGTTGCAGATGCGCCCGCAGCACCTGTACTACGCCGGGCAGCGCCAGCCTGGGCGAATTTGCCGCATGGGTCGACAATCCTGAGCTGGCCGTCGTCGATCTTGTGCCGCGGCCGGAGAGTGGCGCTGCTCGACCACGCTGGGCGCCGTCAGCACCGCCGCCGTGGCCGGCGCGCTGGCGCTGCGCACCATCGTAAGGGCGGGGGCGCTATGAGAATCACGCTCAATCTCGCCACCCGGCCCTACGCCGATCTCGGGCCCGGCCATGAAGCGCCTGCGCATCGGCATGGGCGTGCTGGCCGGCGTCTGCATCGCTGCTGTTCGTGGGACTGCATCTGCTGCACAACCGGGCTGAGGTTGCGCGCGCGCACGAGCACTCGCTCGACGGGCGGCTGGCCAGCGTGACCGGCGAGCGGCAGGGCTACATCCGCATGATGCAGCAGCCCGATAATGCGGCCCTGCTGCGGCAGCGTGAACGCGCTCAACCAGATCTTCGACCAGAAAGCATTTTCCTGGACGCTGGCCATGGAGAATCTTGAAACCGTGCTGCCCGGCGGCGTGATGGTGACTTCTCTGGAGCCGGTGCGCGACAAGAACGGCGTGATCACTGCTGCACCTGCGCGTAGTGGGCCCGCGCGACCTGGGCGTCGACCTGGTGCGCAATCTCGAGCACTCCAGGCGCTTCGTGCATCCGCGCATCGTGGGTGAAAACTGCTGAGGCCTCCGGAAACGGCTCCGTACAGCGCCTGGAGCCGGTAAGCGCTTCCAACCGCTTCGATTTCGATCTGCTGGCCGAGTACAACCCGCCCACTCCGGAAGAGCGCGAGGCAGGCAAAGAGCCAGGAAAAGAAATCCGCAGCCAGCGAACGCTCGAAGAAGCGCCGGCGCAATCCGGCCGACGACCGCGAAACACGGGAAGCGCGGCCCGGTGCTCGCCTCGCCAAACCCGATGCGGCTCAGTACGCGACTCCAGGAGGTGCGCGATGAGCGATCGCAAACCCGGCATCTGGCAGGAGCGCCTGACTTCGCCGCTGACCTGGCACTATGTGGGATTCGCCGTGCTGCTGGCGCTGGCCATCGGCATGTCGGTGCGCCTGGCCATGGATTGGGCGGCCATCGATACGCCACGCCGAGCAGGTGCTGGCCGGCAAGCAGGTGGAGCTGACGGCGCTGGAGCATGAAACCGCTCCGCTGCGCGGCCTCGACGAAAAAGTGGAGAAGACCCGCGACCAGCTGCGCGAGTTCTACGACAAGCGCATTCCGCCCAACTACTCCTCGATCGACGCCCGGGTGGGCGAGCTGGCCGTGGCCTCAGGGGTGCGGCTGTCGCGGGTGCAATACACGCAAGGGCCTCCGGGCAACGATCTGACCGAGATTTCGCTCGATGCCGGCATCAGCGGCGATTATCCGCAGATCATGAAGTTCATCAACAGCCTGGAGCGCGACCAGATGTTCTTCGTCATCCGCGCCATGTCTCTGACCGGCCAAAATGGCGGGCTGGTGAATCTGCGCCTGCGCGTTTCCACCTGGCTGCGTCCCGCCGACGCGGCCGCCAGCGGATTGCCCGCAACCCCGCAGGACGGCGCAGGCGGAGCGGCAGCGCCCGGCGGGGCGGCAGCGCCCGGCGGGGCGGTAGCGCCCAGCGGGGCGGCAGCACCGGCGCCCGAAAACGGTACGGCCAGGGAGGACGAGTAGCCATGGCCATACGTCTGGGCGCGGAAAACAAGAAGCAGGTCTACATCGTGAGCGGCGCTGTTCGCCGTGATCGCCGTGGTCGGCGGCATGGAAGTTTACAGCACGTTTTCAGGACCGCCGCCGCGGCAGGCGCTTCCGGTTGCGGCCACGCGGACGCAGCGCTGCGGCAGGCAGTTCGGCGGCGGGGCCGGAGGCACAAAAGCTCAGCAACGACAACCTCGATCCCACGCTGCACTTCGACAAGCTGGCGCAGAGCGAGGACGTGGAATACCACGGGCACAGGGCGCAACATCTTCTCCGCCGAGTCGGCGCTCCGGTGGAGATTCCCCAGCCCATCAAGAGCGCCCGCAACGACACCGCTCCCTCTGTCAATCTGCCTCCGGCGGTGCCGCAGCCGCCCTCCATTGACCTGAAGTATTTTGGCTACGAGGAGACGCCGGACAAAGATTTTCGCGCCTTCTTCATCCACGGAGACGATATTTTCATGGCCCGGCTCGGCGAGGTGGTCGATCATCGCTACAGGGTGGTCGCCATCAAGCCCACCAGCGTGGAAGTGACAGACCTTTCATACAACAACACCCAGACGCTGACGCTTGCGCCGTTCTAAAGAAAATAGCGGGAAAGCGCACCTGGCGGGTAGCCGAAAGTAGTGGCGCGAGCGAATCACCTCGCCAATACGTCCAAAGAACAGCAGGCGAATGCGGAATCTATTCCAGGTCCGGCCTCCCAAACCCTCCGAAGAAGGCTCGCGAAGAGGGCTACATGCTGCTGGCCGTCATCTTCATGCTGGCGCTGCTGACGATCTCGCTCACTGTGGCCGTTCCGGACATGACCAAATCCATCCAGCGCGACCAGGAAGTGGAGACCATGCACCGGGGCATGCAATATCGCCGCGCCATCCAGCTCTACTACCGCAAATTCGGCGTCCTATCCCCCCTCGATAAACGCGCTGGTGAAGACCAACAATATCCGCTTCCTGCGCAAGCGCTATCTCGATCCCATCACCCGCAAAGACGATTGGAAGCCCATCATCTTCGGGCAGAATAAGGCGCCCCTGGCCATGGGCTTCTTCGGCCAGCCGCTGGGCGGCCTGGCGGGCGCAACGCCGATTGCCGGCACCGGGCCAAGCGGCGGCAACACCTCGCCCGGAGCCGGTCTGGGGGTGGGCGCATCCGGCTCCACGTTTGGCTCCTCTTTCGGAGGCGGTTCTACGTTGGGAAGCGGCTCCTCCCTCAGCGGTAGTTCTTCGCCAGGGGGTAGCTCCATCTTCTCCTCCGATAATGGCAGCACTTCAGCCAGCCCCACGGGCACATCCGGCAGCGGCTCTGCGTCGGCGAGCAATGGCAGCACAGGAAGCGGATCGACAGCAAGCAGCGGAAACGGATTCATGAGCGGCCAGAACGGCCAGACCTTCGGCGGAGCAGGTATTGTGGGCTTTGAGCCAGGCAGCCCTAAGAAGTCGATCCTGCTCTACAAGAAGAAGGACCACTATAACCAGTGGGAATTCACCTACAGTCCGCTCAGCGACGTGAAGCAGCAAGCGGGGGGCGGCAGCCTGATGGGCGGCTCCTCAACTACGGGTAATGGCACCACCAGCGGCACGGGCTTAAACAGCACGGGAACATTTGGCGGCGGATCGAGTTTCGGCGGATCGAACAACACCTTTGGCGGGAGCAGCAACCCCATTGGCGGGAGCAGCAACCCCAGTGGCGGGAGCAGCAACCCCAGTGGCGGGAGCAGCAACCCCAGTGGCGGGAGCAGCAACCCCAGTGGCGGGAGCAGCAGCCCCAGTGGC
The DNA here is from genome assembly GCA_963725975.1 of uncultured Acidobacteriaceae bacterium. GTDB lineage: Bacteria > Acidobacteriota > Terriglobia > Terriglobales > Acidobacteriaceae > Telmatobacter. Next base: position 576,191 of record CAVSBA010000011.1, read on the forward strand.
GGGAGCAGCAGCCCCAGTTCCGGCGCCTCCACCACACCGCAGCAGTAGTCACACACGCAAAAGGGCACACAAAAGGCCTGCCCCGGGTGGGGAAGGCCTTTTGTGGTCATTATCGCCGTGGCGGGCGCTTTACACGCTGAACGAAGAGCCGCAGCCGCAGGTCGATTTCACCTGCGGATTTTCGAACTTGAAGCCGGCCGCTTCCAGGGTTTCCACGTAATCCACGATGCAGCCGTTCAGATACATCAGCGAAGTGGCGTCGATGAAGACCTTCAGGTCGTCGAAGCTAAAGACCTTGTCCATCATTCCGCTCTGGTTCTCGAAGGCCATGGAGTACTGGAATCCCGAGCATCCCCCGCCGACCACGCCAATGCGCAGCCCTGCGGGAATGGGGTCCTGGGTGGCCATGATCTCGCGCACCTTGGCGATGGCCTGCGGGGTCAGGTTAAGGGGTGCCTTCTTCACAGTTTCCTGTGCAGGTGCTGCGGTTGCAGTGGCCATGGGGATACGTCTCCTCGGTTGAAGTGCTTGCCTGTCTCCAATGTACCGCTCCCGAGGCTGAAGGACAACCCCGCGGTTGGCGGACGCCGAACTGCCAATTCGATGCATCCGCCTCCTCGATGGTCGCAGAAATCATGGCTGAGACCCGTATTGGCTCGGATTCGCCCCTCCCCAGCGGGGAATCGCGGGATTCGAACCGCGACGACTGCACGCGTGTGCAGAAACTTTCGCGTTACAAGCGTACCGCTTCTGGACTATGATGTGTGACCAAAAGGCGTCCGGATACGGCGGCGCGTCAGAACTGGACCTGTCCGGGCACGAGAGTGCAAGTGAACTCGGAGTGGAGGTATTGCCATGACCATAGTTCCTGTCTTGTGGTCCGTCTGGGGTGCGCTGGTGCTTGTGACGGCCGCTCTTTACGTTTATCGCGTAAGCCTTACCCGCGATGAGGAAGACCAGATATTCCTCGACGATTCCTTCGAGCACGAGAAAAACGCCCAGGCAGCCATTGTTGCCAGGGTCAACAAGATCGAACCTTTTCTGAGGATTTCTCAGTGGATGGTGGCAGCCATGACCGCAGTGGTCGTGGTCTACTACGTCCGCGACATTCTGGTGCATCTCGGTCTGCTTGGCTAACAGGGTCACGGGGGCGGAGCTGGCGCGCACGCGGCAAAGCAAGCCATGCAGGCAGAATCCAGCTTCGCCCCCTGCGACTCGGCTTGCCTGGATTGAGAGCTCTCGACCGCGCGCACTGCTGCGTCACAAGGCGTTGTGTGCGCCTAAACTATTTCTCAGATCCCCGCTGAGCCGCCAGGAAACATGCGAGCGGAGGGTGTTTCGAGCCAGAATTCCGCGCGCAGCGATGGCTCCTGCTCAACCGATCGGAGTCGTGCGCCAGATTCCTTACTGGAACTGGCGGATCGCATCGAACACGTAATAGCCAATCACGACCGCGGTCATGACGCACAACAGCACCAACACGGCGCGCATGATGGGTTGAACCTTGTTCAGCCGCGCTACGATGGCGGCTTGCTCAGCCCGGACATGTTCAAAGGAATCGTCCAGCACCAGTTGATCGTCCTCATCCCGGCTCAACCGGCTCGCATATAGTTTGACAACCACAAACAGAATGACGGAAATACCCCAAACCACCCACATTCCAGGAACCATTGCGCACCTCAGCATTGACTCGACCCCGCACGCGCAGGCCCAAAAGATAGGGAGGGCGCGCGTACGGTGCCTTTCGCCTGAAATCATAGTGGGTACGTCAGAGAGCGGGCGTGACGACAATCACGCCCGTTGAGGGGAGCTCGAGCGGCGTCAACAAGGCTCAGCGGAGCTGGACAGTCCAGTTCCGCCTGGCGCGCGCGCCAGGCGGGGGGCGAACTCTGCTTATGCCGTGCGCCGGCGGCCGCTGGCTGCATCGCGCAGCGCACCATAGAACAGCGTGCGCTTGAGCGAGTCCAGTTGCGGCAGCAGCGCGGCAACCTCGGCCAGGAAGGGATCGGCGAAGATGGCAGCCACCTCTTCGTCCCGGCAACTGCGCGCATCGCGCACCAGCTTGCTCACATCGACCTCCAGGGCCGATGCCAGCCGCTCCAACGATCCCAGCGTCGGAATCGCCTTGCCATTTTCTATCTTTGATATATAGGTTCGCGGCACCTGCATGCGGCCCGCCAACTGACGCTGGCTCAGGTGACGCGCGCGGCGAATTTCGCGGACCTGGGTGGCAACTTGCGACCCGGCGTCCCGGCTCGAATCGCCGCAGGAGCTGATCACAAGTTGGGGGGTCAGCTGCTCCGGCTCCTCGATGTCGAGGGGCTTGTGGCACTTTCTGCAGAGAGAGTTGCTAGTGCGGTACTGCATCAATCTGCAGTACTCGCAACGAACAACCTCGCGTGTTTCCACGCTCACAAGAGTAGTGGCCATCGGGGTTGTGCGGAGCGCCAGAGCTGTGGAACTCCGTGTGCAGCCTTTTGCACGACAAGATTACTTTCGACGAGGTGAACCATAATTGTCAAGTAGAAACTAGGGGACAAACCCAAAAAACCAGCAATAAAACCAAGAATACCCCGAGAAACGCGAACCAGGGGAGTAAACATGATTTTTTTGAGCCCCCGTAGCAGGGCCGAAATCTTCTCTTTTCAGTGCTTTCAAGCGCGCTGCTCCGGTTGCCGGCTCTCTCGCCGCAGGCGCCAGAGGCAAAAGCGAGCCTGATTCCACGAGACACCCTCGAAAGCCCGGGGAAACCCGGACAAACGCGAACCTTTGGAGTAAACAGACAGCCAGGCGCAGTGGAAGCAACCAATTGCAGCGCCCGCTGTTAACCCCTTACCCTAAGGGGATCTCACAGCATCATCCGGCCAGAGCACCCGTCAAAATGACAGCAATCAAATGCCTGTCGCTCACTCGCTGCGCAGAATTTCAGTGGGGTCTGTGCGCAGCGCGCGCAGCACGGCAGGGAGTGTGGCAACCAGCGCAGTGAGCAGAATGGCGCACGCCGGCCAGGCGATCATATCCGCGTCGGTTGCTTTGACCTGGTAGAAAAGTGACGCGACATAGCGCGCCGCGCCGAATCCGAGTGCGATGCCTGCGCAGCCGCCGAGCGCGATCATCAGAAAGACATCGAGAGTCACAATGCGCACGATGCCGGCACGAGTCGAGCCGATGGCCAGGCGGATACCAATCTCGCGGCGGCGCTGGAGGACGGAGTAGTTGAGCACTGCGTAGAGCCCAATACCGGCCAGGAGCAGCGCCACCGCACCAAAGAAAACGGCGAGCATGGCAAGCAAGCGCTCGCGGACGGTCTGGTCGCGAACCAAATCGAGCTGCGTGGTGATGTTGAAGACGCGAAGGCTGTTGTGGCGCTGCGCGATGAACTGGCGCAGAGAGTTGGCAAGGGCCAGCGGGTTCCGGGCATCGGTGTGAATTGTGAAGGTAGCGAAGCCCACGGCCTTGAGGCTGGATTTGCCGTCAATTTCGGCGAATGGGACGTAGAAGATGGGGCGGCTGGGCTCGCGGAGGTCGTGATAAGGGACATCCGCCGTGACCCCGACGATCTTGTTGGGAGGTTGATTGGCGCCGCGCTCAAAGCTGCGGCCGATGGGGTCCTGGCCGGGAAAGTACGTCTTGGCAAAAGTTTCATTCACGATGGCGTATCCCGGCGAATCGTCTTCAGGGCGAAAGTCGCGGCCAGATAGCAAGGGGATCTTCATGGTCGAGAACCAGCCCGGGGAAACGTTCAGGAACCAGGCGGGAGTGGGACTGGGAGGCGCGCCGTTAATGGAGATGTCGCTGTTGATCATGATGCGCCCGAGAAGGGGCCAGCCCGAGATGGCGACCGATTTGACGCCCGGGACGGCCCGGAGCGCCGCGGCAGTTTGATTCCAGACAACAGGGAGCTGACCTTTTTCGGCAACGGTTTCAAGCAGGAGAAGACGGTCGGTGGAGAAACCGAGGGGGCGGTTCTGCAGGCGCTGGAAGGATGTGACGAAGAGTGCGGACAGGAAGAGCACGAGGAAACAGAACGCGACCTGAAGAGCGATGGCTCCTCGCATTAAGCGGCGTGGCGCGTGCGGATCTTTACCTCCCTTGAGGGCGACGACGGGCCTGACGGCAGAGGCACGGAGAGCTGGAAGCAGGCCCAGCAACAGAACGACGAAAATCATGAGCCCGAGGCCGAAGCCAAGCACTCGCCAGTCGGCGGAAAGGGCGAGGCGCGCCGGGTTGTCGGGCGGGTTGATGAGGCTGAGGACGAAGGGCGCGGACCACGCCGCAAAAAATGCGCCAAGCACGGAAGCCAGAAGAGCGAGCAGCGCGCTTTGCGACAGGATGAGCTGGACGAGACGGCGACGGCCGGCGCCGATCGAGATGCGGAGAGCCATCTCCTGAGTGCGGGCAGCCGCCTGGGCGGACATCATGTTGGCGACATTGACGCAGGCGATGAGCAGAACCAGAGCGGCCAGCAGACCGAGGATGACGAGTGATCGGCGATAGTCTTTCTGGAGGTCGGAGACGCCGGCGCCGGCAGGATAGAAGACCAGCTTCTTATCGAGAAATCGGCCGACGTCGGTGGGGGTCATCCCGCGCAGGCAGTCTGCGCACTCGGCCTCGATTGCGCGGCTGACAACGGAGAGGTGCTGGCGGAGCGGCTCGAGGGCGGTGGCCGGGTTGACGCCGGGTTTCAACATCAGGAAGGTGTGGTGCCAGGCGGTGGTCTCCAGTGTGGCCCAGGCGTTCATGCCGAGGGGCAGAAAAATATCGGCGACTGTTCCCTTTTCGGTTCCAGTGAAATCGCGCGGGCCGACGCCGATGATTTGCGCGGTCTGGTCGCCAATGTGGAGCGAGCGGCCCAGGACGTGGGGATCGCGGCCGAAGCGGCGATTCCAGTAGTCCCAGGAGAGTACGGCATACGGACTGGCGCCGGGGCCCCGGTCATCGGCGGGAGTGAGCAGACGACCGATTGCGGGCTCCAGGCCGAAGCGCGCGAACATGTTGCCCGAGACATAAACAATGGTGGCCTTCTCCATGTCGTCATTGGTGGACCAGGTGATGTCGGTGCGATCGGCGTCGCTGATGGCGATGAGGTCTGCCTGGTCCTTGACGGCATCGCGCATGACCTTGAACTCCGGCGTGGCCCAGTAGCCGTCCTCGGCAGGCTGGCCGTATAAACCAGTCATTTTGCGGGACAGGGAGTAGAGGCGGCTGGCGCCGGAGATGGGCAGTGGGCGCCAGAGCAGGGCGTCCATCAGGCGGAAGGCGCCGACGCTCGAGCCGATGCCGAGGGCCAGCGAGAGCACAGCGGCCGCAGACGCGATTTTGTTGCGCCAAAGCTGTCGCCTGCCGAAATTCACATCGGCAAGCAGCGACTCAAGCCATCCGGCAACACGAATGCTGTGGCTCGCCTCGCGCAGGCCCATGATCGAGCCGAAGGTGCGGCGAGCTTCGTCGGGGTCGCGTCCCGAGGCAATGGCTTCTTCAATGTGGGCCTGCAACTCTTCTTCGATTTCGCGATTCAAGCGCTCGCCGCGCACAGCATTCGAGATACGCGACCACAAAGACACGTCATGCCTCCCGGAGAACCCGATTGATTGCCAGGCTGACAGCCTGCCAGCGCATCTCTTCCGCGCCCAGTTGCATTTTGCCGGAGGCGGTCAGTTCGTAAACTCGGGCGCGGCGGCCAGAATCCTTCTTGATCCACTCCGCGCGAATCCAGCCCGCTTCCTCCATGCGATACAGTGCGGGATAAAGTGAGCCCTCCTCTGCGCGCAGCACTTCGCCGGACGTACTGGCGATGGCAGCCATAATGGCGTATCCGTGAAGCCGCGGGCGCCGCGACAAGATCTTGAGCACGAGCAAATCGAGCGAACCTTGCAGAGCATCGGTCTTAGCCATACTTAGAGGTCTTTATATAGATATCTATGCATAGATGTCAACTGGCAGGTCGAGCGTATTCGGGGTGAATCGCTCATCCACCCATCTTGTCGAGGCGTTTCCGCAGTTCCGAGAGTCTTGTGCAAACGCGCGTAATCCTCTATTAACCCACCTGCAACGGCCCAGATTGAAAACCCTCCACCACCAGCGATAATTCTCAGTGGAGGAGCGACGATGACGGAACGATCGAACTACGGACGCGAGGAAGCATGGGCGCTGCTGACGCAATGGACCGAGAGTGAGAGCCTGCGCAAGCACGCGCTGGCCGTGGAGGCCTGCGTGGCAGCCTGCGGCGAGGCACAGGCCGAGCGGCTGACCCTCACGGGCGCGGAACGCGAGGCGCTGGTAAATCTTTACTCCACCACGGCCCTGCTCCACGACTTCGACTACGAGCGGCATCCCACGGCTGAAGAGCACCCGTTTGTGGGGGTGCGCGAACTGGAACGCCGGGGCTGGCCGGAAGAGTTGCGTACCGCCATCCTGGGTCACGCCGACTATTCCGGCGTGCCGCGCCAGAGCCATCTGGCCAAAGCGCTCTACGCATGCGACGAGCTGGCCGGCTTTCTAACCGCGTGTGCGCTGGTCAAGCCCACCCGGGCTATTGCCGATGTCGAAGTGGCGGGAGTGCGCAAGAAGATGAAGGATAAGGCCTTTGCCCGCGGCGTGCATCGCGAGGACGTGGTCCGGGGAGCGGCCGAGCTGGGGGTCGAACTCGACTCGCATATCGCCTTCTGCATTGAGGCAATGCGGAAGCGGGCCGCGGAGCTTGGACTGTAGAGCCTGCCCATAGCAGGTGTTGATTCCTCCCCCAAAAGAGCCATGGTCCAGGGAGTCTCTCCTAAAGCATTCTTAGAGTGAAATTATCAAGCCGGACCAGGACCTTTATGAGTGACTTTGCAAATTCCGCTGAAGTTCCGCAGCCGCTCTCGAATCGCCAGCGAAAGCGTTCGATGGCATCCTGGGAAGCGGAGCGGAAGCGCGAGCGCGATGCCAGCCTGGCCGTCCTGGAATCACGGCGGAAGTCGGAAGAGCGGGCGCGCGTCCGGCAACTGGTCGTTGAATTATGGCCCTTCTGGGTGGGCATGGCGGTGGGAATGTTCGGACCGGCTCTTGCTTACGTGGCCCAGTTGCTCGGCCCGACCTGCATGGCGCTGGTGTTCCCGTTCGTAGTCCTCGCCGAGCGACCGGAGATTCAGGTGGGGCCCATCACGCACTTGCTGCCCACGCTGATGCTGTACACCCAATTTTCCATCGAGGGATTGCTGGCTTACCGGGTGCTGCGCCACCACGTGAAACCTCTCGGGGTTATCTGGCAGATCTCGCTCTTCCACTTCCTGGGATTGGCTGAACTGTGGATGCTATCCGGCACCGCATTCGATTTTCTGCGCCGCTAGCCGCCCTCGGATAATCTCCGTCCCCATCGTCACGGCACTGGCTAAAGAGGCTGCGCGTCAGGCAATGGTGCGAATGAGGGTGCAGCAGGGGCTAAAGCCCTCGTTCGTTTTCCAGCCTTTATTGGCCCGGCTGAAGCCGTGCCCTTGTTACAAAACTCAGCCCACAGGGTTTTTCCGCAGCCTCTTCAGCCCTCGTTCGTTTTGCAGACTTTAGTGGCCCGGCCGTGCCCTTGTTACAAAACCCATCGCACAGGGTTTTTCCGCGGTCTGTAAACCCCATAGGCTTCAACTGAAATCAGCGCCCTTCAGCCTGCGCAACTGCCCCACTCCCTATTTCCCGGCGTTCCTGGCATGGTTAGGCGATTTGCCCAGATTCCTCGCCAGGTAAAGGCCGTCCTTGCCGCCACTGACCAGATCGAGTTTGCCGTTGCCGTACAGATCGGCGGCCACAATCTGCATTCCGCCGCCCATGCGCCCGTCGTAATCGACGATGTGCCGAATCCACTCCACTCCTCCGTTGCCCGGTCCATGCGCGCTGGCCGGCGTGGGAGGAACCCTGCGGTATTCATACCAGTAGAGGCCGATGGGCTCGCGCGAGCCTGGGTCTAAGCCATTGTGGGCAAAGTAGCGCTTGCCGGTGACCAGGTCGAGCTGGCCGTCGCCATTCAAATCGGCCAGGATAGAAGCGTGTGCCTGCGACCAGCTGTTGTCGATGACATGCTGAATCCACTGGCCATCGGCGGTCTGCTCGTACCACACAATGCCGTAGCTGTGGGCCATGGTGGTCAGCAGGTCGGGACGGCCGTCGCCGTTGATGTCGAGCACATACATGCGCCCGAATTGATCGGGCCGATGGGGCTGGGCCGCCGTCGCGTCTGCACCCGGGCTTACCGGGCCGGCCATTTCGCGCTCCCGGCTGGCCGGCTCAACGGGGTGCTGAGCCCAGTCGGTGGGGTGGAAGGTCCAGTACCCGTCCGCATGCACGTTGGCCGGAGCTTCCAGCCATCCTTGAGGCGTGAGGATATCGTTGCGGCCATCCCCGTTCACATCGCCCACGCCAATTCCGTGGCCAAAGCTGTGATCGGCAACCACGTGCTTGATCCATTTGCCGTCCTGGTCCTCGTACCAGGCCAGGGGCACGTTGGGGCGGTCGTACTCGGGAAGAATGTCGCGGGCTTTGCCGCTGTTGCTCAGGTCCACAAGGAAAGCGAACTCGCAAGGCCCGCTGTCGTCGATCACCGTCTCTTTCCATGGACCACCGGACTTGCCTGGATTTTTAAGCCAGACCAGGTTGTGGGCAAAGTAGCTGCATTGGACGATGTCGACCCAGCCGTCGCCATCCACATCCATGGGCAGGTCGCTGAAGTCGTCGTTGTACCCGCTGCTGTAGTTGATGTCGCGGATATGATGCTTGGTCCAGAGCGGAGCCTCATACCAGCTGTCGCCGGAGATGATGTCGAGCTTGCCGTCGCGATTAATGTCGGCGACCGCAGCCGTTTCAAAATAGCCGGGGTCGATCATCTGGGGCTGGAAAGCGATGTCGGGGGGGCGTACAGCGGCAAAAACTACGAGAGCGCAGAAGGCAAGAGGAGGGGCGACAAAGACAAGGTTGCGGCGCAATGAAACGTTCTCCTGTGCGAGAAAGATGGGGACGTGCGCGGGGCCCCATTCTAGCGGGCTTATCGCGTCTCGCGCAACCTTGGGTTGTCCGCAGCGCGGGCAGCCGGGCATCGCCCGTCCGCGCCGGCGTCTCTGGTCGCCGGTTCGCTGGCTAGCTTAGACCACTCGCCACACACCGTTTTCGATCCTGCGCGCGGCTCTCAGGTCCCGGTTGTAGACGTAAATCCAGCAATCCACTTCGGCGCCGTCGGCCAACTTGGCAATGGCGCGCACGCGCACAAACTGGCTCAGCTCGGGTGCGGCCGCGTCGAACTCCTCATAGGCATCGAGGGCCCGCAGCACGGCTGGATCTTGCGGCAGCGTGAAAACAGCTCCGTGCACGCGGTGTTCCGTAGAACCATCGAGAACCGCGCCCGGATAACGGCCCAGGTCGTAAAGATAGCCGCGAACAGATGCCTGGCCGACAAAGCGCAACTGCGCCGCGGCATCCGCAATCTGGCGCGGAGCCACCCCAGGAAGCAATGTGCCGTAAATGAAGACGGATTCGCTCACGGAAGGATTCAAACTGTCGTGTCCAGGCCTGCCCTGTCTGCTCAGCGGGGATCGTGCGCGCGCAGCTCGGCGACAATCTCCATGGCGGCAGCCCGGGCTTCGTCTTCCCTGTCGGGCGGAAAACTGACCGCTCCCACGCGCGCATGACCTCCGCCGCCGTAGCGCTCGCAGATTTGCGCCAGATTCAACATCTTTCCTGGGTCAACCTTGGTCCACGGATTTGAGCCGACGGCCACCTTGGTGCGGAAGCTCGATTTTGAAAGGCCAATGGAATAGGTGGCGTGGGGATGGAGGTAATAGGGGATGAACTTGTTGAAGCCTTCCAGCGGATGGTCGGTAATGTCGAAGAAGATGGTGCCGTCGCGCTCTTCGGCACGGCTGCGAATCAGCTCCAGGGCTGCCCGATGCCGCTCCAGCAATGGCGGCAACAGATCGGCCACAAAGGGCTGCTGCAGCACGTCGGCGAGGGGCATCTCCGTGAGCAGCGGAATCAGGCGCGGGATAAACGCAGGGTCCTGCGTGGACTCGATGATAAGGGTAAGCTTCATGGCCGGAGCCGCCATCTCCACGGCCGCCTGGGGGCTCTCGTATTTGGCGCCATCCACGATATCGGCCCAGTGCACAAGCTCGGCAACCGGCGCGGCATCGAACCCGAATTCAGTGGCCGCAATGTGGGCGATGAAGCTGGTGCAGGAGGTGTAAGTCGGATCAAAGAACTTGCGCGACGCACAGGCCGGGTCGCGGCGGCATGCTTCAAAATTTGCGTGGTCGGCCGCAGTCAGAAAAGCCGACTGATGATGATCGAACCACCAGGTAATGCGAGGCGAGGCCGAGTATTTGAAGTCCACAATCGCATTCTCGTCCCCGCTGAAGTCCGACTCGTCAAACAGCGCGCCGGCACGGTGCACCAGGCCGTGGTATTCGTAGCCGGCGCCGGCGGCGATGCGCTCGCGATGAAAGCGCGTAAATAGCGAGGCAGAACAAGCCCCATCGAAGCATTTGTCGTGATAAAACACGCGAACCCGCAAATCCAGTACCCCTCCCCAATAACGATTTGAAAACTGCCAGAACTGTTAAGCATCAAGGCAACGGCCCGCGCTGTCAAGCGTGAGAGGACGTGTGGCGCCGCGCACTGCCACCGGAGGGGTGGCGTCATTTACCCTCAAAACACTCCCTGGCTGATGACTCAAGACGCTGCCCACGACCGCTATCCGCTTACCCAGGGCGTGAACCCGTGGCTGGTTACCGTCTCCGTCATGCTGCCCACCTTCATGGAGGTGCTGGACACGGCCATCGCATCGGTGGCGCTGCCTTATATTGCGGGCTCGCTCTCCGCCTCCAACTCCGAGGCCACCTGGGTGCTCACCAGCTACCTGGTAGCCAATGCCGTTATTTTGCCGGCGTCCAACTGGTTTGCGCGACGCTTCGGGCGCAAGCGCTTCCTGCTCACCTGCGTCATCATCTTCACCGTCGCCTCGTTTTTCTGCGGAGCGGCGCCGTCGCTGGCCATCATCCTGCTGGCGCGCATCCTGCAGGGCGCCGGCGGCGGCGCGCTTCAGCCTCTATCGCAGTCGATCCTGCTGGAAAGCTTCACGCCCCGCGACCGATCGAAAGCCATGGCCGCCTATGGCCTGGGCATTGTGGTGGCGCCGGTCCTGGGACCCACGCTGGGCGGCTGGCTTACCGATACCTTCAGTTGGCGCTACGCGTTCTACATCAACATTCCCGTCGGCATCCTGGCGGTCATCATGATCAGCCGCTTTGTGCACGACCCTCCCTACATCAAGAACGCCAAGGTGGGCGCGTTCGACAACATCGGCTTCGGCCTGCTGATTATCTGGACCGGCTGCCTGCAGGTGGTGCTCGACAAAGGGCAGGAAGACGACTGGTTTGGCGCCATGTGGGTGCGCTGGGCGGTGGCCGCGCTGGTGGTGGCTCTGGTGCTGTGGATCTGGCGATCGTGGGCCAATCCCAAAGGCCTGGTCGATCTGCACATCCTGAAGGACAAGAACTTTCGCACTGGCTGCTTCATGATTGCGATGCTGGGCATGTGCATTTACATCACCATCGCCATTCTGCCGCTCTTCTACCAGGAGATCCTGGGCTACACAGCCTTTGCCGCCGGTTTGGTGGTGGGACCGCGCGGCATTGGGTCGTTTGTGGGCTCGCCCCTCATTGGTTTCCTGGGCTCGCGCGTGGATAACCGCTGGCTGCTTTCGATGGGCTTCCTCGGCTTCGCGATTTGCTCGTACATCTTCGGCACTGTGAATCTCGACATCGGGCCTTACACGCTGCTGATTCCCATTACGCTCACCGGCTTCGCGCTGAGTTTTGTGTTTGTGCCGCTGGCGACCATGACCACTGCCACCATCTCCAACCGCGACATGGGCAACGCCACCGGCCTCTTCAACATGCTGCGCAACATCGGCGGCTCAGTGGGCATTGCCATGGCCACCACGGCGCTGATCCGCCGCGCCGATCTACACCAGACCTACCTGGGCGAGCACCTTTCGCCAACCAGCGCCCAGCTGCAGCAGAAAGCCACCGGGCTGGCCATGTATCTGGGCCACCAGATGGGCAGGCCGTCGGCCCGTCCCGGAGCCTTCGGGCTGCTCTACGGGCAACTGATTCAACAGGCTTCGCTGCTGGCCTATGTGGATGTGTTTCGCTGGACGGCGGTTCTGGCGCTGTTTTGCGCCTGCGCCACATGGCTGTTCGGCAAACCGCAAAAGCACGCGAAGGCGCCGCCGGGAGCGCACTGAGATCCGAGCAACCCGCAACGGGCGTGCGGCCTCTATGCTGCTGACAGGATGCGTAACCCTGGGGGGCCGCGCGTTCCGTCCCTGGGCAGGGGCGAGAGGTTTTCGCGATTTCCCTCTCTTGCCGGCGGCGAAGGAGAATCGCAACGGCAGCCGCCGGACCCTGCCTGGAATGATCTCGAACATCGAGAGTGCTCTGTTCAGCTAACCGTGTTCAGCTCACCAGCGGCAAGAACCGCCGCCGCTTTTCGTCGTAGCTCTCGATGCAGCCGGTGAGAATGTCGTAATACCAGCCGTGCACAGCGAGCTGGCCTTCCTTCATGGCAAAGGCGACCGAGGGCTGCGCTTTAAGGTTGCCGAGCTGCGCCACCACATTGCCGCGGATGAGCGAAGCCAGTTCAGCGGAATCGCCGTCAGCGGGGTTGAGCGGCTGGCGATGGTTAAAGGCCGCCTCAACGTGGCGCAGCCAGCGCTTAGCCTTGGGCAGGGTCTCGAGCGCCTGGCTGTTCACGGCGGCCTTCAGCGCGCCGCAGTCGGAGTGGCCGCAAAGGATAGCGTGCTTCACCTTGAGCACCTCGACCGCGTATTCGATGGTGGCCGTCACGCCATCCACATCGTGCGTCGTGATGGGCACTACGTTGCCCGCGTTGCGCGCGATGAACAGATCGCCGGGGCCGGTGCCGAGAATCAGGTCAGGCAGCACGCGCGAATCCGAACAGGTGATGAACAGGCATTCCGGCGCCTGCGACTCGGCCAGCAGGTGAAAGTCCTGTTTGCGTTGCGGAAATACTTCGCTAAGAAATCGCTTATGCCCTTCCACCAGCCGTTTCATCTTGACCTCCTGAGCGCGGCCGCAACATCCCTGATGCGCGCCGGCGCCATCTTTTTTCGGGCAGCTCTGCCGGAAAGTTGAAGAATCAGCGAACCACGGCCATTGCGAAGCCGTCGTAGCCCTTGATGCCGACGTTCTGGACGACGGTCGTGCTAAGGCGCGGCTCGGCAGCCATCTTCTCGAACATGGCGCGCGTGCCCTTTATGTCGGGGTCGGAGTTTTCGGGCTCAAGAATGTGGCCATCACGCACCACGTTGTCGACCACAATCACCGTGCCGCTACGCGAAAGTTTGAGTGCCCATTCCAGATACCCGGGATTATTGGGCTTGTCGGCGTCGATAAAAATCAGGTCGAAGGGGCCGGAAGATGCGAGCGTGGGCAGCGTGTCAAGAGCCGCGCCTATGCGGATGTCCACGCGGTCGAGCAGCCCGGCATTCTCAAGATTGCGGCGCGCAACTTGGGCGTGGCGCGGCTCGTATTCGAGCGAGGTAATGCGGCCGCCGGAGGGCAGCGCGCGCGCCATCCAGATGGTGCTGTAGCCGCCCAGCAGTCCGAGTTCGAGAACTTTGAGCGGTTGCAGCATCTGCACCAGCACCGCAAGAAACTTGCCCTGCAAAGGCGAAACGTCGAATCTCCGGCAGGTCCGCGGCGCGATTGGCGGCGAGCGTCGCATCCAGCTGCGCGTCGGTTGGAGCAAACAGGTCGCCAAGATAGCTGTCGACGGCGACCCACACGTCGAGGGGCGGGTTTTTGGGCATGTTATTTATCCCGGGCGACGACAAATTCGGGCACCCAGAGCAGGGCGCGCTTGAAATCGGAGTCGCAGAGAGAGGCCAGCGCCTGGCGCGATTGGCCGGCATAGCGGTCCGCCGCGGCCATGGCGTATTCCACCGCGCCGTTGCGGGCCAGAATCTCCTGAATCTGCTGCCGGCTCACATTCTCGAAGCTGCGATCGTCGAGCACTCGCTGAATGGCGCGGCGGTCCGCGGCGGTGCCGTGATCGAAGGCGTGAATCACGGCCAGCGTGGCTTTGCCTTCGCGCAAATCGCTGGCCACCGGCTTGCCCAGCACCTCTTCGGTGGCCGTAAGGTCGAGCACGTCGTCGACAATCTGGAACGCGAGGCCAACAGCGCGGCCATAGGTGGCAAGATTGGTCTCCTCGGCCTCGGTTGCGCCGGCCAGCACGCCGCCCATGCGCATCGATGTGGAAAAAAGACACGCCGTTTTGCGGAAGATCAGGTCGTAATATTCGGCTTCGGAAACAGCCTTGCCGAGCTTCTGGATCTGCAGCAGCTCGCCCTCGACCATCTGCTGGGTAAGGCCGATGAGCAGATCGAGGATGCGCAGGCTCTTTTCTTCAAGCGCCACTTTGAAGGCCTGCATGTAGAGCCAGTCACCGGCCAGCACGCATTTCTCATTGCCCCAGGTGGTGTTGGCGGAGGGACGGCCGCGGCGCGTATCGGCGCCGTCGATGATGTCGTCGTGCACCAGCGTGGCGGTGTGCACCATCTCCACCACCGCGCCCAGACGGATGGCGCCCTGGCCGGAGTAGCCGAGCTGGTGAGCGGCAAGCAGCAGCAGCGAGGGGCGCAGGCGCTTGCCGCCGCCTTCGCGCAGGTACTCGGCAATCTCTGTGATGGTGCTGACGCCGGAAGCCGCGTCGCGGCCCAGCTCCTGCTCGATGGCCACCAGGTCTTCGCGCAGCAACTCGAAGACCTCCCTTGCCGTCGCTATGGTGAGTGTGCTCAAAACTGTCCGGTCCCCAAGCGAAAACAGTGAAGGTTTCCTCTATCTTACCTGTTGTTGATGCCACAGCTCAGTTGGTGCGATAGTTGGTGAACTGCAAATCGACGCCCATATCGCGGCCGCGGAGCAGGGCGATGATGGACTGCAACTCGTCGCGGTCCTTGCTCGATACTCTCACGGTATCGCCCTGGATGCTGGCCTGCGCTTTCTTTTTTGCGTCCTTGATGAGGCGCACAATCTCCTTGGCTTTCTCCGCGGCGATGCCCTGTTGCAGCTTGATCTTCTGGCGCACGCTCTGGCCCGCCGCCGGCTCTAGCTTTTCGTAAGTCAGATTCTTGAGCGAAACCCCGCGCTTCACCAGCTTCTGGCTGAGAATATCTTTGACCGCTTCCAGCTTGTACTCGTCGGCCGACGCAAGCTGAATGGCGTCGTTGCCCTCGAGCTTGATGTCGGAGTGCGAGTTCTTCAGATCGAAGCGCTGGTGAATCTCCTTGAGCGCCTGGTCAATGGCGTTGCGGACTTCCTGAATGTCCACCTTGCTGACGATATCGAATGAGTTGTCCTGGGCCATAGTCGCTTCACCAAAAGGCTGCTGCATGCAGTACGCAGTACCAGTTTCACACGGCAGGGCGGGAGGTGGAACAGGCCGAAAGAAATTTTTCGTGGTAGCGGCAGCAATTTCGGCAGGATCAACGCCGAGCAGATCGGCCACCGTGCGGGCGGTTTCGGTGACGAAAGCCGGCTCGTTGCGCTGGCCGCGATTCGGCGCCGGGGCCAGCCACGGGGCGTCGGTTTCCACCAGCAGGCGGTCGAGCGGCACCTGCGCTGCCACCTCGCGCAGCGGCTGGGCCTTCGGGTAGGTGATGTTGCCGGCGAAGGAGATCAGAAAGCCGAGATCGAGCGAGCGGCGCGCTTCTTCCCAGCCGCGCGCCGAAGCAGTGCATGATGCCGCCCAGGCCGGTGGCGCGCCAGTGAGCTTCGAGGATGGGGAAAAGATCGTCCCAGGCGTCGGTCGATTCGTTGCTGCCGCGGCAGTGGATGAGCGATGGGGCGCTTGCGGCGCGGCGGCGATTTCAAGCTGGCGGATGAGGCCGGCGCGTTGCACCTCGTGCGGCGCGCCTTCGTGGTAGTAGTCGAGGCCGATTTCTCCGCAGGCAATCACCTCCGGCTCGGCCAGCAGCGCATCGAGTTTGGCCAGGACTGCGTCGTCGATCTCGCGGCGTGTTGTGCGGGTAAACGCCGGCGCTGGCATAGAGCTGCGGCAGGTTCGCACCGGCTGGCGCGCTGGGCGTTGAATTCGCGGCAGAGGTCGAGAGCCTGGTGCATCTCGGCGGGGCCTTCGCCGATACCAATGGAAAGCACCGCGCCCACCCCGGCTTCGGCCGCACGGGTGAGCATGGCGGCGCGATCGTCCGCGTAGCGCGGGCTGTCGAGATGGGCGTGAGAATCGATCAGCAAACGAGCCTCTGGATTAAGCAGAACTCGGGTGAAGGCTCCTCAGGCCAGGTTCCGACAGCTATTTCAGCCGCGCGCCCAGCGGCACTTCTTCCAGGAATCCGGCCAGCACCGGCGCGCCATCGGGCAGCGAAGCGGCCAGCAACATGCCGTTCGACTCCAGGCCGCGCATCTTGCGCGGGGCCAGGTTGGCCACGATCACGATCTTGCGGCCGATGAGCTTTTCCGGCTCGTAATACTGCGCGATGCCCGCCAGAATCTGGCGCTTCTCGTAGCCCAGGTCGACTTCGAGCCGCAGCAGTTTGTCGGCCTTGGGCACGCGCTCGGCGACGAGAATCTGCGCCACACGCAGGTCGACCTTGGCGAAATCGTCGATGTTGATCACCGGCGAGGAGCCGCTCCCGGCGCGGTTTGCGCCGCAGCAAGCTGCGCATGCGCGGCCGGCTCGCTGGCCGGCGCGGAGACGGGCACGGTGCTCAGCCGCGGGCTGGTCTGATCGGCAGGAACCGCATGCACCTGCGCCGTCGGCATGGCCTGCTGATTGTGCGGGACCGCCGTGGTGGGCGTGAGGGCCTCATGGGCGTGCGACACCCTCTTTGCCGGTGCCCGCGGAGGGCGCGACGGACGGGCGATGCCGTGGCCGGCCCGGGAGCAATCTTGCTGCCCTGCTCGTCCTGGCTGGCCGCTGCCGGCCCGCCGGCTGCTTCTACCGCGCTCTTGTTGTTCTGCTCTTCGAGATTCTGCATACGCTCCACTGCATCCTTTTCCGCGCGGGGAAAGAGCGGCGCGGGCTCGCCAAATTTTGTGCCCGGCTTCAGCCCTCCCCATGCCGAGCTGGTCAAAAACGAGTGCTTCGCCGCGTCGGCGAGATCACCCTGCCCCATTTGATGCCAAACCTTGGCGGCCGCATCGGGCAGGATGGGATAAGGCCAGCGCCGTCATCACGCGGATGGCTTCGGCAGCCGTCGTGAGCACGCGCGCCTGGTGCGCCAGGTGATCGGCATCGGAGCGCTCGGCCGGCTTCTTCCAGGGCGCGTTGACGGTCAGGTAGCCGTCGGTTTCGGCAACCAGCAGCCACAGGCTTTTTAGCGCTTCAGAGAAGTTCAGCTCGTCGAAGAATGGACCGAAATCAGCAATTGCCTTTTCCGTGCTGGCGCGCAGAGCCGTTTCGGCCTGCCGCACGCACCGGCCTCCGGCACCACCCCGCCAAAATATTTGTGCACCATGTTCACAACCCGGCTCACCAGGTTGCCATAGCCGTTGGCCAGGTCGGCGTTGTAGCGCTGCACCAGCGCATCGAAGCTGAAATTGCCGTCCTGCCCGAAGGGAATTTCGCGCAGCAGGAAATACCGCAACGCGTCGGAGCCCAGCACCTCCTGCACGGTTTCCGCGCGCACAATATTGCCGCGCGACTTGGACATCTTGCCCTGGTCAAAAAGCAGCCAGCCGTTGGCGCGCACCGAGCGCGGCGGCTCAAGCCCGCAGCCATCAGGAATGCCGGCCAGTAGACGCAGTGGAAGCGGCTGATCTCTTTGCCGATCAGGTGCATGTCGGCCGGCCAGAATTTTTTGAATTTTTCCTGGTCCTCTGCTATTTTCCGAGCCGTATCCGAGAGCGGTAATGTAGTTGGCCAGCGCGTCCAGCCACACATAGATCACGTGTTTTTCGTCGCCGGGCACGGGAATGCCCCAGGTGAAAGCTGGTGCGGCTCACCGACAGATCTTTCAGCCCGCTGCGGACAAAGCTGATTACTTCCCGCCGCGTCGATTCCGGCCCCATAAAGCCGGGATTGGCCTCGTAAAACTCCAGCAGCTTGCGCTCGAAGGCCGAGAGCTTGAAGAAGTAGTTTTCTTCGCTGACGGTCTCCGTGATGCGGCCGCAGTCGGGGCACGGCGTGCCCGGAGGGACTTCCACCCAGGCCTCGTCGGAGACGCAGTACTGGCCGGTGTAGGAGCCCTTGTAGATAAACCCGCGCTCGCGCAGGGTGGCGAACAGATGCTGCACGCCGCGCTTGTGCCGCGCCTCGGTGGTGCGGATGAAGTCGTCGTAGGTGATGCCCAGCCGGTCCCACAGGCCGCGAAATTCGGCGGCAATGGCGGTCGGCAAACTCCTGCGGCGTGCGCCCGGCCAGCTTGGCGCTGCGCTCAATCTTCTGCCCGTGCTCGTCGGTCCCGGTCAGAAACCAGGTATCGATGCCCAGGGCGCGCTTGCGGCGGGCAATAGCGTCGCACACGATGGTCGAATAAGCGTGGCCCAGGTGCGGGCGCGCGTTCACGTAGTAAATCGGCGTGGTGAGATAAAAGCGATTTGCATTCGAGATCGAATCGGTCATGAGAGAAGGATCGCCGCGCCCAACGCGGCTAAATGAAGCTCCCTCTCTATCTTACGGTATTCAAACTGCGCTCCCCGCCGGCTGCCAGTGGGAAGGATTGAATCCACAGGCCAATTTCCGGATTGTCGGTCACTCGACCGGAACCCAAAACCCGCCTCCCAAAGACTCGATGAGTGCCTCGGCGGAGATAAGCGGCCAATAAGCTGGACCGGGTGATCGTGACTTGCAGTAAGAAGTTATATTTTCTTTCAGTTGGATTTTCTTCAGGAGGCGGAGCCCCGCTTCCTGCCAAGCATCTTGGCGGATTGCAGCGGGAAGCGGGACCCGTGTGAGGTTACGATCCTCTTTGTCCCAGTGTCGGTCCCGCTGGAGCGGCTTGCTGTCGGCTGGGCCGAAGACTCGGACGAGATTATTTTACGCCGATGCCCGGTTTGCGAACAGGATTCGATTGTTGGCCATGGGCGACGGCGCAAGCAGGCGCACGACGAGCATCATGATTGGATCGGGATTCGCCGGGGCCGCTGTGTCCGATGCGGAAGAACCTTCACCTTTCTGCCGGTATTTTCTCTGCCCTATACGCATTACAGCCTGCTGGCGCGCTGCCAGGCATTGCTGCGTCGCTTTGTGGAGCACTGTTCGTGGGAGAAGGCGGCGCCGAAGTTCAGGGATGCTGATCGCGTACCGGATGCCTCTACTGTGCGCCGCTGGGCGCAAGGTGCGGACGAGTCACAGCCGACCGTGTCTTTTCTCCGCAAAACGGCTGCGCGAGCGGCTCAATGGCTGGAGTCCGCTCACTCGCGTCAGGACGGGGCAGCGTTCTTATCCTGGCTGACTCCGGTGCTCGAAGTCCTCTGCCCTATGCGCCGCTGAGAAAAAATCCATTTCCCCACCATCCTTGCCTGGGAACTCCGACGCACTTCTCCTACGCTGGGCTCCGGAGGCGAAAAAGCGTTGTGGGCGAAGACGTCGAAAGACTAAAGCGGCGACTGCCGCTGCTGGAGTATCTGCGGCAGCACAACTGGAAGGGATCACCTTCGGGTCAGTCCGAGGTTGTTGGACTCTGCCCACTGCACGAAGAGTCCAGGCCCTCGTTCTATGTCAACACGCGCAAGGACGTCTTCTACTGCCACGGCTGCGGTAAGGGCGGGGATCTGATTCGATTCATCGAGCTATCCCGTGGTGTGCCTTTCCGTGAGAGCCTGGCTTATCTTGAGCAACCTGCAGTGCGCCCGGTTGACTCCGCCGCTGTGCTTGAGCTAGCCGCAACGTTCTATCAACAGCAACTGGATCACAGCCCCGATGCGATGCGTTATCTCCAGCGGCGTGGAGTGCATGATGCAGCTCTGATCCGGGAACTGGGCATCGGCTATGCACCCGGCGGAACCCTGCGTCGATATCTGATGGCGCAGGGTCATTCGTTCGATGTGTTGCGAAGGCTCGGCCTCATTAACGCTCGCGGTGCGGACGCTCTCTATCAGCGCATCGTGTTTCCGTTATGGCAGCGCGAGCAGATCGTCAACGTCTATGGCCGCAGCATCGGCTCTGCCTTCGCTCATCGCTTCCTGCCCGGCGGCAAGGGTGGTCTGTATGCGTGGGAGAAGGTGCGCAACTGCTCGGAAGTGATCCTGGTCGAAGGGCTGTTCGACTATGCGGTGTTGCGGCAGGCTGGCTTCAACAACGTAACCTGCTCGCTGGGCACACAGCTCAACCAAGACCAGTTCCGCCAGTTGTGCGAAGGCAAACGCACCGTCTATCTCACCTTCGATGTCGATCAGAACCAGAGCGGCCAGCAGGCCGCAGAGCGACTGGCTCATCGTCTTGTGGCGCGCGGTATCCCGGCACGTCGCGTTCTCCTGCCTGAAGGACATGATCCCAACTCCTTCTTCGTTCAAGGAGGAGAAGCACACCAGTTCCAGTCTCTTGTGGAGGCCGCGCGGCCATGAAGTTCCGCGTCATCTACCAGAAGACCTCTACGGGCGCGCATAGTCCGGTTCAGGTAGTGGAGCAATCCACCGGCGCGGGCGTTGCGTGGATCAATCGGTACCTGGACCGCGAGTATGTCCGCCGCCTCGCAGACAAGTCCCTCTACAGCTACGCCCACAGCCTGTTGCACTTCGTGCGCTGGTGGGAGAGCGTCCATCACACTGGCGAAATCTCTGCCGCGAACCTCACTGAGTCGACTCTGTTCGATTACGTGCGCTTCCAGTCGAGCCTCCTACCTCCGCCTTCTGCCTCCACCATCAACGACCGCACCGCCACCGCCGATCGCGCTATCCGCAACCAGTTCCCCGATGCTCCCTGTCAAGTCGCGCACGGCTTCCATCAACCCTTCCTGCACCGCAGGCCGATGGGCCTGGGACGGCCCAGGTTCGAACTTGGCCGACTCAGAATACGGGAGCCCAGGCTCAACATCGTTCCTCTCTCGGTCGATGAAGTGGCGCGCTTCTGGCGAAGTTTTCGAAACGCTCGCGACCTGGCCATCGTCGGCTTGATGCTGATGCAGGGGCTCCGCTCCGCCGAAGTGATGGCCTTGAACCGTGATGATGTGTTGTTCTCCGAAGGGCAGCTTCGGGTGCGTGGCAAGGGGAACAAGCTGCGCCTACTGCCCCTGGCGCCGGAAACCACACAACTGCTCGATCACTATCTTCGCGTGGAGCGCCCCGATCCCTGCTCGGCGGCACTGTTCGTGGTGTTGAAAGGGCCCGCTCGCGGCCAACGCATGACACCTGCGGGATTACGTTCCCTGTTCCGCCATCATCGCCGCACCACCGGCGTCCAACTGGCCAATCCGCACCGGTTCCGACACACCTTCGCCTCGGATATGGTGCGCGCCGGCATCAGCCTGCCCGCACTGATGCAGTTGATGGGCCACACTGACATCGAGACCACCATGCACTATGTGAAGGTGTCACCGCAGGATGTCTATCTGCAGTACGCCCGCGCGGCGGCGCAGTGTATCCATCCGCAACCGAGGATCTCCTGATGCGCTGGCGCCGTCCTCCACTTCAGCATCCCCTGGCGCCGGCCTTCGCGCACGCGGTCGAGTCTCTGTCGACGGCACTCACTCCTTCCAGCAAACGCAACTACGACATCGTGGTGCGCAGCTTCCTCGTCTATCTCGGAACGAAATACCCGAAGATTACTCGTCTCGAACAACTGCGCCGCGATCCTCATATCCTGGGATGGATGGCGCACCTGCGCGCTCAGAATCCGCCTCTGACCACGACAACCTGCATCGGACGGCTCTTCGCGCTGCGCACCATCTTCCATGAGCTGGCTCGCACCAGCCGTCTCGCTGAACTGGCCCACTTGCTGCTGCGCGAGGATATCCCGCGCTCGCCTCACACTCTGCCACGACCGCTCACCCCGGAACAGGATCAACTCCTCCAGCAGGAGTTCATGCACCGCAACGACCTCGGCGGAAATGTGTTCCTCCTGCTCCGCTCGACCGGCATGCGCATCGGAGAATGCGCCGACCTGTCTTATGACTGTCTGCGTTGCACGGGGCCTAACCAATGGGCGATTCATGTCCCCCTCGGAAAGCTCAAGACCGAGCGCATGGTCCCCATCGATGTCTTCGGCCGTGATGTCGTTCAACGTCTGCGCTTCTTCCGCTCCCTCGACCCGCTGCCTCTCGATGGGCGGCTCCTGGCGCGGCCCGGAAGCAAAGTTGCAATCCTGGTTCAGCTCCGCGATTACCTGCATCAGGTCTGCCACTCCCTCGGGCTCTCTACTCGGATCGTCCCCCATCAGTTCAGACACACTTACGCCACGGAGATGCTTCGCTCCGGGGTCAGCTTCCCCGTCCTGATGAAATTACTCGGTCACGTCGATCCGGGTATGACCATGCGCTATGTCGATGTAGCCCTTACCGACCTCGAACGCGAGTTCCAGTTGGCCCGCTCCAAACCAAGGCATCTGGCTCCACAGCCCAAAACATCCACCGCACCAGTTCGGACAGGCCTCGATGGTCTCATCGACGCCTTAGTCGCCGCTCAACACCTCATGGAGATGTTCCGTCGATCGCTCACAACCAATGCTCGCAAGCGTCTCCTCAGGCTATCCGTCCGCCTCATCAAGATCCTCGCCGAGATAAGAAAGCTCCAGAGCAACTGAATGAAAATGGGAAGCGATTGGCCGCTTATGGCGATTTTGCGTAAAGCCAAAAGCGCCATTCTGGCGAAACCCGTCGCCGGACTGGTGCAAAGACGAGGGCACTCCTCTAACAGTAGTGGCACTTTCAGCACTTGTTCCGCTTCAACTTGGAAAAGTGAAGAGCTCGACGAACATTTTCACGCGCTCTTTCTGACGGCTGGGTGGAAATCGCTTGGTTCTTGTGAGGTCGGCGATTCCGTGTAGGCCTGCCCAGAAGAGCTCCGTCAGGACCTCCGGCTTCGAGCCCTGTCCTTGAAACAGCTCTATGAGTTGTGCGAACGCGAACCGGAGCTCCGGAGGTGTGTGCGCGTCAGCGAAGGGAATGCTGAGACTGAGCGAAAACATCGCCTCGTAGAGTGCCGGTGAGGACGTGGCGAACTCCAGATAGGCGGTTGCGACTGCTTCGACGATCTTCCCTGGCTTGGCCCGTTTGCGTGCCTTCTCTAAGGCCAGTCCGATCTCCTGGAAGCCTTCGATAGCCACCGCAGCGAGGATGCCTTCGCGGCTTTCAAAGTGACCGTACAGGACGGGCTGGCTGTAAGAGATTTCGTCGGACAGCCGCCGAACGGTGACGTTGGGCCAGCCCTCCAGCTCCGCGATTCGCCTCGCGGCACTGATAATCTGTGCCCGTCGGGCCTCTCTGTCGCGTTGTTTTCGTTCTGCAATGCGGTTCGGCACGGTAGTCTCCATTCGCAAAGTATAGCACCGCTAGAATTTCTAATTATTTTCAATAATAATTACGAATGCTATTGCATCGCGGGTCATCGTCGTGCATCATAAATAGCGTTGCTAGATTTTCTAACAAGGAGATTTTCATGCTCAACACGCTTTTGCTTTCGCTCGCTGTTCTTATGGCCGTGGCGATCCTCGTCATCGGCGGCTTCTACCTCTTTTCCCCGGAGCGTATGACAGGATCGTTCGGTCTCAAGCTGCCCGCAGCGGATGCCGACACTCGAGCGTGGCTGCGCTTGAAGGGGGTGCGGGACATCGCATCCGGGCTGGTTGTGCTGGCCCTGATGCTGACCACGGGTCCTCGCTCGGTAGGCATCGCTATGCTGGTGCTGGCGATCACACCTTTTGGCGACATGTCGGTCGTCCTGAAGTCGGGCGGGTCGAAATCGGCGGCGTTTTCGATTCATGGCATAACCTGTGTGGCAATGCTTGTCGTCGGCCTGTTGTTGACCCATTCGCTTTGAGAGACGTGCGCCAACCAGTAGCTTACAAGACGAATTGTTTCTGGAGGAATCACATGGAAGTTCTGAATGTTGTGGTAATCGTCGTCGCTGGGTTGATGGTTGGATGTGAGTTGTCCATCGCCGCGTTTATTCACCCAACTCTGGATACGCTTCCAGAGGAAGTTCACCTGCCAGCTGCAAGCGCTATCGCCCGGGTGATGGGAGCAGCCATGCCGTTCTGGTATGCGCTTACGCTCCTGCTGACCGTGGTCGAGGGTGCGATCCACTGGCATATCACTGGCCGCTTACCCATATGGATCGTTGCATCGGCCGTTTTGTGGATGCTGGTGATTGTATGTACGATCACGATCCTGGTGCCGATCAATAACCGAATTGCATCGTGGGAGACGTCCACTCCGCCTGCGGATTGGAAGCGTTACCGGAGCCGATGGGACCTGCTTCACCGCTGGCGCGTTGTCGTCCTCGCGACAGCCTTCGTGTTGCTCATCGTGGGCATTCTGTAACCAACGCTCTTGCGGGCACGATGCGTCTGCAGGACCAACTGAACCACAAAGAGGACAATCCCATGTCAGAGATTGCAACCACCTACGCTCAACTGCCTGCCGATGATCTTAGCCGCGCGCTGGCGTTTGCCCAGCTAGATAGTCCAACTGCCCAGCATATTGGCCTGGTTGGAAACACGTACACGATCACTGTCGCCGGTAAAGATACCAACGGGCGCTTCTGCGTGATCGACATGCATGTGCCACCTGGTGGCGGGCCGGGGCCGCATCGTCATGACTTTGAAGAGACATTCATCCTGCTGGAAGGCGAGGTGGAGATGACCTTTCGTGGGAAGAAGTCCATCGTTCGGGCGGGTGACACGGTCAACGTTCCGTCCAATGCTCCTCACCAGTTTCACAACTCATCGACGAGCCCAGCCCGGATGATCTGTATCTGCGCTCCAGCGGGCAACGAAAGGTTCTTCGTCGAGCTCGGGGTGCCCGTAGCGACGCGCACTACAGCGCCACCCAAGCTCGACAAGATACAGATGGCCGAGTTTGCGAAGAAGGCGAAGGCTGTGGCAGCGAAGTATGGCACGGAACTTCTGGATCAAGCTTAGATAGACCAATTGCTTTAGAACAGATGCCAAGTGGCTTCGACACGCCAACTTGGCTTTAGCTAAGGCGAGCGCCTTGAAATCTGGAAGGGCGAGAACAGGCCAATGCACTCATTGACATCGTTCTGGATGTATTGTTCGCCAATTCGGAACTATCGGCCTGCTTGACCAATTCGCGCCGCCCCTCCGGGGCTGCGACCGGGTTTCACAGCTAACCCAGGACCGCGTTCGCTGGCGCGAACTTGTCCTGGGCTAAATTCCCTGGCCCCTACGGGGCCAATGACACGGTCATATCGCCGCCTATCCGGGAATCGACATTTCCTTCACACTGGCCCGATCTCTGCATCCGGATGCCCCGCCAGGGCAAACGCATTTCAAAACATCTCCAAGAGCCGGCTGAGGAAGTCCTCGTTCCATGCGGCGCGTTTGAGTTTTCCTCGGAGTGAACCTTTGGATCCCTCTTTTTGCATGGCATTGATGGCCATGTGCCGCAGCACGGCGAGATTGTGGGCTCCGTTTCCGGCTCGGGTGCGGTCCTGGTCCTCGTTCATTACCACGTCTAAGCGCCAGTGCAGGCTGTTTTCTATGCTCCAGTGTTGGCGTACAACCTCGTTGAATCGCTCTGGCGTCAGCTTCGAACTGAGCAGGTAGTATGCGGTTTCGGTGGTGGTTTTCTCCGCTGTTTCGCGCACTCGCTCCACCTTGCCGATGGCCTTTAGCCCCGGCCATTGATGCTGTTTTTGCAGCCAGCCGATCTCGGTGGACACCGTTGCCGTGCGCGTTTCGATGCGTCCATGGTCGGCCTCGACAAGCGGCGTAGTACGGCTCGCTTTCAGCTCCGGATCATCCAGGAGCAGGATTACCTCTTCGTGCAGCGTGCCCTGATTTGCTTTCAGCGCCAGCGCATAGTCGCCTTGCTGCTCTACGATTTGCTCGGCGATGGTGCGCTGGCAGTTCAGCGCATCGGCTGTCACGATGGCGCCTTGGAGCGTTAGCAGCTTGAGCAACTTGGGCACAGCCGTGATCTCGTTCGACTTGGCATCTGTGGCAATCTGCGCCAGCACCAGTCGCTGTCGGCAACCCCAGGCTGAAACCATATGCAACGGCGACTTGCCGCTGGCCCGGTCAAACGAACGACGCAGCACCTTGCCGTCGATAGCCACCACGCCCTGTAGTTGCTCCGAGAATTGCGCCATGAATCGCTGAAACGAATCGCGAAACTGGTCTGGGTCAAGATCGCGAAACAGTCGATTGAACGTGTCGTGGCTGGGAAAGCCGTTGGCCAGAGTGAGAAAGCCGCGCAGAAAAGGCTCCTTCGCGCGCGCAAAAAGCGCCATGTCCGTCGGGCCTTGCCCACCGCACAGCACGCAACAAAGCGCAATCGCCAGAAGTTCGTGGAAATCGTGCAACCCTGCGTTGCCCGACCGAGGATCTTCAAGACCCTCCCAACACTCCCCAAACTGCTCCAAACTCTCCTGCGAAAACCGCGAAGTTGTCATACAAACAACTTCGAACCTACACGCGATGCTTCAAAGTACCTTCTATGGTTCAATCCAGTTTCAAATGCGTTTGCCCTGGATGCCCCGCTCCCCGTTGACTCCCGGCGACATACGCTCTGGTAACCTTGAAGATTACGGAAAACGAGGCCTTCACGCGTGGTTCTGGAACTGCAAAAAAGACTCGGCGACGCCATTCGCGCGGTGCTGAAAGAAAAATACGATCTGTCGCTCGAGAACCTGCCGCTGGAGACGCCGCCCGATCTCCGCTTTGGCGAAATCGCCACGCCGGTGGCGTTTGAACTGGCACGGAAGCTGCGCAAAGCCCCCAAGATAATTGCCCAGGAAATCGTGGCTGCCCTGGGCGCGGTTGAAGGATTTGCGGGCTTTGAGTTTGCGGGCACGGGATACATCAACGCGCGCCTGGATCGCGGCGCGGCAACACAGATGGTGATACGCGCCGAAGGCCGCTCGCCGTCCGCGCAGGATCATGCGCTGGTGGAGCACACCTCCATCAATCCCAACAAGGCTGCGCATATCGGGCATTTGCGCAATGCCATTCTGGGCGACACGTTTGTGCGCCTGTTGCGCGCCGCCGGGCAAAAAGTGGATGTGCAGAACTACATCGACAACACCGGCGTGCAGGTGGCGGATGTGGTCGTGGGATTTCTGCACCTCGAAGGCAAGACGGCCGCGCAGGTGCGCGCGCTCATTGCGGAATGCGAACAGCGCGCGGCCGGCGCCGGCCATGCCGCGGCCATCGATTACTACTGCTGGGACCTGTATGCGCGAACTTCGCAATGGTATGGCGAGGGCAGCAAAGAAGAACAGGACGCGCGAAAAAAGCTGCGGTACGACACCCTTCACGCCATCGAGCATGGGGGAAACGAGACGGCCGAAATTGCCGAACTGATTTCGACGGCAGTCCTGCGGCGGCATCTGGAAACCATGCTGCGGCTGGATATTGAATACGATTTTCTGCCCCGCGAAAGCGAGATTCTGCACCTCAAATTCTGGGACGCGGCCTTTGAGCAGTTGAAGAAAACCGGCGTGCTCTACTTCGAAACCGAGGGCAAAAACAACGGCTGCTGGGTGATGACGCGGCCGGGCGCGGAAATCGCCGAGGGCGACATCAACGAAGACGCCAAGGTCATTGTCCGCTCCAACGGCACCGTAACCTACGTCGGCAAAGACATCGCCTATCACCTGTGGAAGTTTGGCCTGCTCGGCCGCGACTTCGGCTATCAGCCGTTCTTCACCTATCCCGATCGTGAGTGCTGGATCTCTGCGGTCGAAGGCCGCGAGCACCATCCGCACTTCGGCGGGGCCACGGCGATTTATAACGTGATCGACGCGCGCCAGGCCGACCCTCAGGCTAACGTGATCCAGGCGTTGCGCGGCATGGGCCACACCGCCGAGGCTGACCACTATACGCACTTCAGCTACGAGATGGTGGCGCTCACGCCGCGCTGCGCGGTCGAGTTGGGCTACACGGTCAGCGAAGAAGATCTGAGCCGCCCGTACATTGAAGTGAGCGGGCGCAAGGGCTTCGGCGTCAAGGCCGACGACCTGATCGACAAGCTCATCGCCGCCACGCGCGCCGAAGTGGACGCGCGCCAGACGGGACGCGATGACGCGGAGCGCCAGAAAATCGCCGAGCAGATCGCCATCGGGGCTCTGCGTTACTTCATGCTCAAATACACGCGCAATTCCGTCATCGCCTTCGACTTCAAAGACGCGCTCAGCTTCGAGGGCGAGACCGGCCCGTACATTCAATATGCCGTGGTGCGCATCCGCAACATCTTCCGCAAAGGCAGGACGACGAGCGAAGCGGTGTTGGAAGAGCTGGCGAGTCAGCAAGTCAGCGAGTCAGCGAGTCAGCAGGAGGGTGCTGAGCACGGCGGGATCGCGGAATTCCTGACCGGCGAAGCGAACGAAGATATCTGGGCGCTGTGGCTCCGCGCCGGCCGTTTTTCTCTGGTCCTCGATCAGTGCATCGCCGCATCCGAGCCTGCCTACCTGGCCAAGCACGCCTTCCAGCTAGCGCAGGAGTTCAACAACTTCTACCACAAGCATCACATCCTGACCGAAGAAGACCCGCAACGCAAAACATTCTTGCTGGCCACGGCAGCGGTGGTGCTGCGCGAACTGGTGAAGGCGCTGGCGCTGCTGGGGATTGAGAGCCCGGTGGCCATGTAGCGGCGGCCTGGTTGAGATTTTGGCAACGCAGAGGTTGGTTGAAGAACAGCCGCAGATCCTTCCGCTTCGCGTCAGGATGACAACTATAGTTTGCCGCGGATTGCAGCGACGGGACACCAGGACTGGTTGCATAAATGAACTCGGCCTGCGTGAGAACATCCCTCAGGGGCTGAAGCCCGCTGTTTATCGGCCTTCTGCGGCACGGCTGAAAGCCGTGCCCTTTCAAAACACCATTAATGCAACCAGTTCTAGGCGATGACGATTTCGCTGAAATCGGCAATGGTGGAGAAGCTGCTCAACACTTCGCTGATGAGCCCGAGGTGCGCGCCGCGTATCTTCTCGTCGGGATCGAGCACCATCACCTTGTCGAAGAAGGTATCCACCACCGGCCGCAGCGTGGCGATAAGCACCAGCGCATCGGAATAGGCGCGCTGCTCGCGCAGTTTGGCCACTTCGGGCGCGAGGGCTGTGGCGGCTCCGTGCAGGCGATGAGCGTCGTCGGAGAGCTGGATATCGGCGGCTGAACCGATGACGAAGCCTTTTTCCTGCGCCTGGCGCAGGATGTTCTTGATGCGCTTGAAGGCCGCCGAAATGGCCGCAAAATCTTCGCCACCGCGCACCGCAGTCAGCGCTTCAGCGCGCGCAATGGCATCGCGCACGTCGTCCGCGCCGGCCGCCAGAACCGCGCTCACCACGTCGTAAGCGAATCCGCACACATCCTTGAGATAGAAATGCAACCGCTCGCGCAGGAACGCGGCCACCTGTTCTTTGTTCGCTGCCTGGGCATCGGAAGCGGCCAGCACGTCGTTCAACGTCAAAGGCAGCTCGGACTCGGCGAGGATCTTCACGATGGCATTGGCTGCGCGGCGCAATGCAAAAGGATCCTTCGATCCCGTCGGCGCATTGCCGATGCCGAACATGGCCACGATGGTCTGAATGCGGTCCGCGACGCCCAGAAGCTGGCCCTCGATCGATGGCGGAATTTCTTCTTCGATCGAAGCCGGCGTGTATTGCTCGTAGATCGCTACCGCGGTTCTCTCTCCTAAACCTTGCGCACGCGCGTAGAGACCGCCGATGATGCCCTGTAGCTCCGTAAACTCCTTCACCAGTTCGGTGGTGAGATCGGTCTTGGCCAGTTCGACGGCTTTCAACAGATCGGCTTCGTCGAATGCAAGGCCGGCAGCCTTGACCTTTTCGGCAAGGGCACGCGCTACGCTTAGATTCTGCTCCGTCTTCCACGCGTAGCTGCCCAGCTCTTTCTGGAACGTGACACTTTTCAGGCTTTCCAGGCGCGCCCTGAGGGGCGTTTTCTGGTCGCAGTCCCAGAAGAAGCGTGCATCCTTGAAACGGGCACGCAGCACGCGCGCGTTGCCGTGACGGATGATGGCTGCGCCCTCCTCATCGGCCCGGGTATTGAGCACGGCGAGGAAGTGCGGGGCCAGCTTGCCGCCGGCGTCTTCTACGGCGAAATATTTCTGGTGGTCGCGCATCACCGTGACCAGAACTTCTTCCGGCAATTCCAGATATTCGGGCTCGAAGCTGCCGAGAATGACGGAGGGCCATTCCGTAAGGTGCACAACCGTTTCCACCAGCGGCTCGTCTTCGCGCCAGCGCGCGCCGGCAACGGTGCGTGTGGCCGCATCCAGCGCCTTGCGGATGAGCTGCCGCCGTTCGGCTACGCTCACCACCACGCTTGCCGCGCGGAGTGTATCGGCATAGCCCTTCGCCGAGAGTAAAAGAACGGAGTTCCCGTGGAGAATGCGATGGCCGCGGCTGGCGTTGCCTGCCTTGATGCCCGCGATTTCAAGAGGAACGATCTCCGAATCGAGCAGCGCTACCAGCCAGCGCACCGGACGCACCAGGCGCTCCGGCTTGCCTGCGCGCCAGTACATGTTTTTGGCCCAGTAAAGAGCAAGCACCTCCCTGGGCAACTCGGAGCCCAGCAGCTCCGCTGCGGAACGGCCTGCGCGCTTGACGGTCGCGCCCACATACTCGCCTTTGGGCGTGGTCACTTTTTTCAGATCGCCAACGGCAACTCCGGCCTTCTTCGCAAAGGCCTCTGCGGCCGGCGTGGGCGCGCCCTCTTTGAACGCGACCTTCCACGAGGGGCCGGTGAGTTGCTCTTCAGCATCTGCCTGGCGCGCACGCACGCCCTCGGCCAGCACCGCCAGCCTGCGCGGCGTGGAGTAGGTAGTGACGCTGGCGCCCTCGGCCAGCAGGCGCTCACGGGTGAGCAGGTCGGTGACGCGGCGGCCCAGTTCGGCCTCGGCGCCGGCAATCATGCGGGCGGGAATTTCTTCAAGACCGAGTTCAAACAAGAAATCTGACATGATGTAACTTTCGTGGTCCGGCAAAATGGGTAAACCGCAGATCCTTCGACTTCGCTCGCGCCCCGCGCTTTCTCGCGCTCAAATAACAGCGGGATGGTTGGGGCTGACCTGCTAACTTGCTGGCCTGCCGCGCAGCTAACCAGCTGCCTGTTGCAAGGCATAAGCCTTGGCCACACCAACGGCCAGGTTGCGAATGCGCCCGATCACGCCGACGCGCTCGGTTACGCTGATGGCGCCGCGGGCGTCAAGCAGGTTGAACAGGTTCGAGCACTTGAGCGCCAGCTCGTAGGTCGCCAGCAGGGGAAACCTTTTCTTTTCGTTGGCACTGGCCTTCGGGTCGTTGAGCAGTGCGCCCGCCTGGTCGAGAAGCGATCTGGCTTCGGCTTCATACGAATTGAAATGCTCCCAGAGGCGCGGCACGTCGGCGTACTCAAAGTTGTAAACCGAGAACTGCAGCTCTTCGGCCAGGCGCACATCGCCGTACGTTACCGGCGCACCGGTATCCGGGTCGCGCGCCCACACAATGTCGTAAATCGAATCCACATCCTGCAGAAACGCGGCGATGCGCTCCATACCGTAAGTCAGCTCCGCGCAGATGGGATCGAGGTCCATGCCGCCGCACTGCTGAAAGTACGTGAACTGCGTAATCTCAAGCCCGTCGAGCATCACCTGCCAGCCCACGCCCCACGCGCCGCCCGCCGGCCACTCCCAGTTGTCCTCTTCAAACTTCAGGTCATGGTGCTTCAGGTCAATGCCGAGGGCCTGCAAGGACTCGAGATACAGTTCCTGCACGTTGACCGGCGGCGGCTTGAGGATGAGCTGAAACTGGGTGTGCTTAAACAGCCGGTTGGGATTCTCGCCATAGCGGCCATCGGCCGGCCGGCGCGAGGGCTGCGCGTAGCCCACGCGGTAGGGCCTGGGGCCCAGCACGCGCAGAAACGTCTCCGGCGCCATGGTGCCTGCGCCTACCTCCACGTCGTAAGGCTGCTGGATGACGCAGCCGCGCTCCGCCCAAAATCTCTGCAGCCGGAAGAGCAGGTCCTGAAAGGTGAGCGGAGAAATTGCATTAGCTGTTTCGGTTGCAGGCACGCGGTTCTCTTTCGTGTCGGGGCTGTGGAGCGGTTCCCAGCAGGTATAGCCGTTTTCCTTGTCTGCGGCAGGTGGCGCTTTCTCGACGAAAAAACCACTGGGATCGCTTCAGGAAATTTTAGCAGTTTGAAAGCAGCGCTGTTGCATCCCCTGCATGGTCGCGCCCGCAGGCAACCCGGCGTCACGGCCGGGAAGAAACTCTGGCTCCCTCCTGCGCCCCCATGCTAGATTGAAAATCACGCGGTTATGGATCGCAAAAAAATCGGCCGGTACGAGATTCTCGGTGAACTTGGCCGGGGGGCCATGGGCGCGGTACTGCGCGCGCGCGATCCTGCCATGGGCCGCGAGGTTGCGCTCAAGTGCATCCTTTCCACCGCTCTGGCCGGCGATCCCATCCGCGAGTTCCGCGAACGCTTTTACCGCGAGGCGCGCGCCGCCGGCGCTCTGGCCCACCCTGGCATTGTCCCCGTCTTCGACGTGGGCGAAGACGACGGCGTTCCCTTCCTGGTGATGGAACTGGTGCAGGGACGCACCCTCGACTCCGCCATCAAGCATGGTGAGCAGTATTCGCTCGAGCGTATTTGCGAGATCGGCCAGCAGATCGCCGATGCCCTCGGCTACGCGCACCGCAAGGGCGTCATTCATCGCGATATCAAGCCCGCCAACATCCTCATGACCGCGCGTGAAATCTACGGCGCGGAGCGGCCGCGCATTACTGATTTCGGCGTGGCCAAACTGGCCTTCGGCGAGGCCACCACCACCGGGCAGTTGCTCGGCACCCCCGCCTTCATGCCGCCCGAGCAGTTTACTGGCGGCGCCATTGACGGCCGCACCGATCTGTTTGCCCTGGGCGTGATTCTCTACCGCATGACCACCGGCGAGCATCCCTTCCCCGGCGAATCGCTGCCCGCCGTGTCCTACAAGGTGGTGCACACCGAGCCCGTTGCGCCCTCCGATCTCAACCCCGCAATTCCCCGCCAGCTTGAGGCCGTGATTCTCCGGTGCCTGGCCAAGAACGCGGTCGAGCGCTATCAGACGGGTGAAGAACTGGCCGCCGACCTGCAAGCCGTAAAGCCCGGTCCGCGCGTGTCAGGCCGGTACTCCACCATCGCCAAGGCGGTGGCCGCGCAGGGCGGCGCCGGCAAGACCATCGATCCGGTTGCCAGCCTGCGTCCGGCAGCGGCGCTCACCTTTCCCGTTGCGCCCACCGTCATTTCCGGAAGCCGGAGCCGCCCGGTGATTCCCACAGCTCATGCCCCCGCGCCGCCTGTGCCTTTCCCGCCGGCCCCGCCGGCACAACCTTTCGGCGTTACCACGACAGCGTGGCCGGTTCGCGAAGCTGCACCGCCGGCTCCCCGGCCTGCTCCCACCCCCGCCACGCCCTTGCGGCCAATCCCGGTGCCAGCGCGCAGCTTCCCGGCGCCACCCTCGGCTGCCGCACCGGCGTCGCCCTCACGCACCCACCCCCCGGCTCCGCACCCCAGCGCCACACTGCGCCCAGTGGGGCCTGCGGGGGTGGAATTTACCATGTCCTCCACGCGGTCCCGCCGCGGAACCGCCGCAAAGCCCTCTTCCGAACCCACCCCGGCGCGCAAACGCGGCGGCATGGGAATCTTCGCCTGGCTTATCCTCATCGCCGTGGGAGTAGGGGGAAGCTGGCTGTTCCTGCAGATGCACGTGCAGCAGGGGCCGCCAGGCTCGGAGACAGGGCAACCGGTAAGCGCGGGCGCCGTTGCGGCCGGGGCTGTCGGTTTCAACCCCAAAACGCTGGACCCCGCCGCCAGCGCTCATCTCGCCTTCGACCTCGATGCGCTGCCGTCCGCGCTTTCTGTCACCGTGCTCATGGACGGCAAGACCTACTGGAGCGGCATCGCCGGCGACCATGACAGCTACGATGGCCTGAGGGCGCCCCCCGGCCGCCATACACTGCGCGTGATCGTCAGCGGAGGCGGCAGGCAGAAGTCCTCTGGCAACCTCAGCGGCGATTTTGTGGCCAAGAAAAAGATGACGCTCACCGTTAAGCTATGGCCGCAGAGCAACGGCACGTTCGATCCCTCCTCCGACGTGGTCATGTCGCTTGAAAAGTCCCTGTTCTCTCTGTAACGCTCGCGCGAGCGCGATCGGGTAGAAACGCGGCATCGGGCCTTTTCCTCATCCGGGCTAAAGAGGCTGCGGAAAAAACTCCCCGCATCAGGCAATGGTGCCAAGGAAAGTGCAGCAGGGGCTGAAGCCCTGCTTCGTTTTGCGGACTTCAGTGACCCGGCTGAAGCCGTGCCCTTGTTACAAAACTCATGCACCGGGTTTTTCCGCAGCCTGTTCTGCCCACCCATCAAAGGCCCCAAAGAAGGCGCGCTTTAGCTCCCGATGGGAAACGTCGCCCAGCTGACCCGGCCCCTTTTAACCGTTTCGCAATCAATTTCCGGTAACATAATCCAGCACAGCTCAGAAATACAAGAAAGGGAAAGGGTGAATGAAGCTTTCAAGCGAAGAGATGGACGGCGGCATTACGCGGGTACTGCTCGAAGGACGTTTGGATATTGAAGGCGCAGCAGCGGTCGACCTGCGCATGAACGTGATCGCCGGCAGCGCCAGCCGCCTGCTTGTAGATCTGCAGGGAGTCAGCTTCCTGGGCTCCATGGGACTGCGCTCCCTGGTGGTGCCGGCGCAGGCCGTCAAGCGCCGTGGCGGCAAAATCGTTCTGTTCGCCCCCGTGCCCATGGTCGAGGAGGTACTCAAAGCCTCCAACATCACCACCATCATCCCCGTCCGCCACGACCTCGACAGTGCGCTGGCGGAGCTTCAATAGCCGGCCTCATGCCCATCGTCATGGATGAGGAGCCAGCGCCGGGTGCGTCCCAGCGCGGTTATGGCCGCAGCGCTCATGACCGCCTGACCCTGCGCAGCCAGCTCGCCGACCTCTCGCTGGTTTCGCGCTGGGTGCAGGCGCTGGCCTCGCGCCATCGATTTTCCGACCGCACCAGCTTCGCCATCGACCTTTGTCTTGAAGAAGCGCTCTCCAACGTCATCCGCCACGGTTACGCCGACGACCCCACCCGGAAACTGGATGTGGCCTTCCAGATGAGTCCGGAGGGTCGTGTGTCGTTTGTCATTGAAGACGCTGCGCCCCACTTCCGCCCCTTCGATCCCGAAGCGCCGCCGGCTGCGCCCGCCGCCACTCCGCTGGAAGAGCTTGTCCCCGGCGGCCAGGGCATTCCCCTCATGCGCCAATTCGCCGACGCCGTCGAGTGGCAGCCGCTGGCCAAGGGCAACCGCCTGACGCTGCGCTTCAACCGCGAAGGCCCCAAGCGCGAAAAATAGGTCCCCCGCCCTTTGCGAGTATTCTGAATGCAGCACCATCGATCCCATTCAGGACTGAAAAAATGGCGGAGATAGCCGTAGAGGCCAACGAGACACCTGCGCAACTGCCCCAGGTGCGCCTGGCCGTTTTGGGCGCAGGTAAGATGGGCGGCATTCTGCTGCAGGCCTTCCTCAAGCAAAATCTATTTGAGCCCACCCAGATTCACGCCACCGTGGGCCACGCCGAACGCGCGCTGGCCCTCAGCACCCAGTGGGGTGTGGACGTGAGCATCAACAATCTGGAGGCGGCGCGTCAATCGGACCTGATTCTGGTCGGCGTCAAGCCCTTCCAGGTCCCGGACCTGATCGAGCAGATCAAGCCGGCCCTCACGCCGCAAAAGATGGTGGTGTCCTTTGCCGCCTCGGTCAAGACCAGCGCCATTGAAGAAGCTGCCGGCCAGGAAATCGCGGTCGTCCGCGCCATGCCCAACACGCCCTCGGCTCTGGGCGCGGGCGCGGCTGCGCTGTGCCGGGGCCGCTTCGTCTCCAACACGCAGATGGAGCTGGCCCAGAGAATGTTTGAGACGGTGGGCCGGACAGTGATCGTCGACGAAAAGCACATGGATGCGGTGACCGGCCTATCCGGCTCCGGCCCCGCCTACGTGTACATCATTATTGAGGCGCTGGCCGAGGCCGGCGTCAAAGTGGGTCTGCCCCGCGATATCGCCACCCAGTTGGCCGCGCAAACCGCGTTTGGCGCCGCCAAAATGGTGCTCGAAACCGGCTACCACCCGGCCCTGCTCAAGGACGCGGTCACCACTCCGGCCGGCTGCACCATTGACGGCATCCTCGAACTCGAGGAAGGCGGCCTGCGCGTAACGCTCATCAAAGCCGTCATGCGCGCCACCGAGCGCGCCCGCCAACTGGCGGCGGGATAAACCAGAGATCAGGGGTCAGAGATCAGAGATCAGGAAGAGCCTGCTGGTTGAGCGTTGTGGTCTCCCGCCCTTTCCGCGATGAAACTGCGGAAAGGATGGGGCACCCAGCACCCCGAAGGGTATATGAGGCACGGAAAACTGATCTCTGATCTCTGACCCCTGATCTCTGATCTCTGGTTTCCGAGGTGCATTACGCCGGCCGAGCCCCGCACCACCGAAACCGCGAAGACCTTTTCGGCCGAGCCTGCGGGGCGCCGCTTCACCCACCTCTCGGTTCGCCGCCCCGACTGGCTTCCCGCCTATATTCCCGAGTTGCAGGGACTGCGCGGCCTGGCCGTTGTAGCCGTTGTCCTCTATCACTGCCATCCGCGCCTGGTTGGCACCTGGGTCTACGGCGCGTCTTTATGGGGATGGGCGGGCGTCAATCTCTTCTTCGTTCTCTCCGGCTTTCTCATCACCTCCATCCTGCTCGAATCGCGCACCAAGCCCCGCTACTTCCGCAATTTCTACGGCCGCCGCGTGCTGCGCATCTGGCCCGTCTACGTGCTCCTGCTGGTCGTCGTTTATCTTGAGGCCCCCTGGTTTATCGGCCCCAGCATCGGCCAGGCCATCGTCACCGCTCCCTGGTGGGCGTACTTCCTCCTCATCCAAAATCTCTTTCACCTGGCGCTGCCGCCGGCCCTCGGCCCCACCTGGTCGCTGGCCATTGAGGAGCAGTACTACTTCCTCTGGGCTCCGCTGCTCCGCCTGCTCCGCCGTCCGTGGATGCTCAGCACCGTGCTGGCCGCTGCGCTAGTGGGTTCACCGCTGGTCCGGCTCGCCCATTTCCATTGGAGCCTGACGCCCACCAACACCCTTATCCATCTCGACGGCATCGCCTGGGGAAGCCTGCTGGCCGTTGCGCTCCATCGCCTTCCGCTGCGCCGCCGCACCTGGTTGTGGCTCGGCCTGGCAGGCATGATCGTTGGCTTCTGGGCCGCGGCTATTGTCCCCGGCGCATTTCTTGACTCCGCACTGGCCGTCGCCTTTGCCGGCGCACTACTGGCGGCCATCGCCTCCACCGGCGCGCGCAATCCCATTAATCGCGCACTCGCCAAAGGCCCGCTCGCCTATTACGGCCGCATCAGCTATGGCCTCTACATGATCCACATCAGCGTCTTCATCTTCTTTGGCTGGTTCGATCTCAAAATGGACCCCTACGGCACGGCCGGCAACCTGGCAGTCGTCGCTTTTCGGCTGGCCATGGCCACCGCCGCCGCCACCGTGCTCTGGTACGCCTTCGAGTCGCAGATTCTCAAGCTGAAGAAATATTTCTGAGGCAAGTCAGGAACGGTGCGGGCCGCTCCACCCCGCCTCGCCATGCGACAATCCAGAACAATGGCCAGCGCGCGCAAACCGGTGATTGTTCGCAAGTTCTCCCGCGACTGGTGCGCGGGCTACGCGGACCCCGGACCTGCGCAACAGGCCGCCGAGCTCGAACTCCTCGACACCACCGGCAAGGTCCTGCGTATTGCCTGGGATCAGGTGAAATGGGTCTGCTACGTGCGCGATCTGCCCGGTCTGGCGGCCGATGCAGCCAATCCCGAGCGCCTTCTGCACAAGCGATTCTCGGTGCGTCCGCGCGCCGCCGGCGTTTGGCTGCGCATGACGCTCTGCGATGGCGATGAGCTGGAGGGCCTGGCTGCGAACGATCTGTCACTGGTTACCGGCGCGGGCCTGCTCCTCACTCCGCCTGACACGCGTTCCAACACCCAGCGCATCTACGTACCGCGCCAGTCCATTCAAACGCTGGAAGTCGTCAGCCTTATCGGCGCATCGCGCCGCGGCGCCGCGCAGAAAACCGACCAGCCCGACCTGTTCGCCGGCGAGCGGGACCAGAACGAAAGTACCAGCACATAATCAGCTGAGGATTTCATCGGCTTGGCGGGCCGTCAGCTTCTGGATCTGCGCAACATCGCGCACTGCTCCGCGCGATGCGCTGGTGGTCAGGGCGGCATAGGCCTGGAGCGCGCTCGAAACCTTGCGATTGCGGGATTTCGGCTTCCATGCGGACGTGCCGCGATCCTCCATGCGGTCGCGCCGGCTGGCCAATTCCCTTTCCGACAGCTTCACGCTCAGATTGCGCGCGGGAATGTCGATTTCGATCGTGTCGCCTTCCTCGACGAGCGCCAGGAAACCGCCCTCTGCAGCCTCCGGCGAAATATGCCCAATGCATAGCCCCGAGCTGCCGCCGGAGAAGCGCCCATCCGTAATGAGCGCGCACACCTTGCCCAGGCCCTTGGACTTGAGATAGCTGGTGGGATAGAGCATCTCCTGCATGCCGGGTCCGCCGCGCGGGCCTTCGTAGCGAATCACAACCACATCGCCGGGAACCACCTGGTCACCCAGGATGCCCTCCACCGCATCTTCCTGGCTCTCGAAGATTCGCGCCCGTCCCGAGAAAGTGAGGTGCGCCGCATCCACGCCGGCCGTCTTCACGATGCACCCTTCTGCAGCGATATTGCCGTAGAGAACGGCGAGGCCGCCATCCTTGCTGAAGGCATGCGCCATGTCCCGGATGGCTCCGCGCTCCCGGTCCAGATCCAGATCCGGATAGCGATTCTTCTGGCTGAAGGGCACGGTGGTGCGAATGCCTCCGGGCGCGGCGCGGTAAAAACCCTTCACGTCGGCAGTAGCTTCGCGACGCACGTCGAACTTTTCGATAGCCTCTCCCAAGGTGGCGGAGTGCACCGTATAGACGTCGTGATGGATCAAGCCGCCGCGGTCGAGTTCGCCCAAGATGCCAATGATTCCCCCGGCCCGATGCACGTCTTCAACATGCACGGTGGGCGAAGACGGAGCCACCTTGCATAAATTAGGCACGCGGCGCGAGAGCCGATCGATATCGGCCATCGTGAAGGCGACCTCGGCCTCCTGCGCGGCAGCCAGCAGGTGGAGCACGGTGTTGGTTGAGCCGCCCATGGCGATATCCAGCGTCATCGCGTTCTCAAACGCATCGAAGGTTGCGATGCTGCGCGGCAGCACGCCGGCATCGTCCTGCTCATAATGACGCCGGGCAAGATCCACGATCGTTCTTCCTGCCTGTAGAAATAGCCCTTTGCGATCGGCGTGCGTTGCCACCACGGTCCCATTGCCGGGCAGGGCCAGGCCCAGCGCTTCCATCAGGCAGTTCATCGAGTTGGCCGTGAACATTCCCGAGCACGATCCGCAGGTCGGGCAGGCGGAGCGCTCATAGGCCTCCACCTCTTCGTCGCTGGTTTTTGGATCGGCGGCAATAATCATGGCGTCGACCAGGTCCACGGACTTGAGCGTGCTTCCCTGCTGAATCTTGCCCGCCTCCATGGGTCCACCCGACACAAAGACGGCCGGGATATTCAGACGCAACGCGGCCATCAACATGCCGGGCGTAATCTTGTCGCAATTGGAGATGCAAACCAGCGCGTCAGCACAGTGCGCGTTCACCATGTACTCGACGGAGTCGGCGATCAGCTCGCGCGAGGGCAGGCTGTAAAGCATGCCGTCGTGGCCCATGGCAATGCCGTCATCGATGGCGATGGTGTTGAACTCTTTGGCCACCCCGCCGGCCCGCGCAATTTCCTCCGCGACTAACTGCCCTAAATCCTTGAGGTGGACGTGCCCGGGAACAAACTGGGTGAAGGAGTTGGCGACGGCAATAATGGGCTTGCCAAAATCGCCATCCTGCATGCCGGTGGCGCGCCAAAGGCTGCGCGCTCCGGCCATATTCCGTCCATGGGTTGAAGTTCTTGACCGATAAGTAGGCATCTCCGCGATTGTACGACCTTCTCCGCCTGAGACTCCAGAGGCAAGCGATCGGTTGAGCGCGCTGCGTGTTCTTACCGGTAGGGCGGCGTATACGACCCTGGACCCATCAGCAAATGATCCGGCCGCGGAGATGCCCCCGGAGGCGTACTAATGTCTCCCTTGTTTTCTTTCAGCCTGGTATAAGCCTCAACCACATGGGGCGGGAACGACGGCATCTGCTCCTCCAGGCTGGTCATGAGCTCTTTCACGATCTCCGGATGCAGCGGCGCCACGTCATAGCTCTCCGCCATGTCCTCGGTCACGTTGTAGAGTTCCGGAATCCCCAGCCACGCGCTCCCCTGCGTTTCAGTGGTGCGGTCGTTGATGTAAATTTCCCCCCGATTCCCCTGCGCCACACGCAGCTTCCACTGCCCCTTGCGCACGCAGTGCAGGTCCAGACCGTCGTTGCCCATGGCGCAGAAATAGAGCAGCGGTTTCCGCTCCTCTTTGGTTTCACGATCGAACCACACGCTCTCCACATTGATTCCGTCCAGCGGCTTCTGTGGCAGCGGCAGCCCGCAGATGGCCGCCAGCGTGGGCAGAACATCCAGGCTCGACGTCCATGCATCGCGCACCTTGCCCGCCTGCAGAGTTCCCGGCCACTTCAGCAGGAACGGCACCCGGAATCCACCTTCAAACGAAGATGCCTTGCGCCCGCGCAGCAGTCCCGGGCTGCCCTGGTACCAGGGCCCGTGATCGCTGGTGAAGATCACAATTGTGTCCTCGCTCAGCCCCTTGCGCTCCAGGGCCTTCATCACCTCGCCCGCGCTCCAGTCAATCTCCTCAATGGCGTCGCCCTGGTTGCCGAAACCCGACTTGCCGTGAAACCGGGGCGAGCCCATGGGCGGATCGTGCGGATAGGAAAACGCCAGGTACAAAAAGAAGGGCTCGCCGTTGCTCTCCTCGATGCGCTTTACTGCCTCCTCGGCGTAACGCGGCGTCAGAATGGCGCGGTCGGTGTGCTCCTCCACCACCGTGGCATCGCGCAAAAGCGGCAACGGGCTCATGTCGATGCTGTACGGCACTCCCAAAAACGAATCGAAGCCGCGCGCCGTGGGCAGATAGGGTCCGCTGTTGCCCAGGTGCCATTTGCCGACCGCGTGGGTCTTGTATCCGCTCTGCTTGAACAGATTCGAAATCAGCGTCTCGTCGAGCGAGGTGCCCGTCTGCGACTGCGGCCCGAAGGCCCCGGTGGTGTTCATGCGCAGCCCGTAGCGCCCTGTCAGCAGCGCCGCGCGCGAGGCCGAGCAGATGGGGTGCGCGGAGTTGTTATGCATAAACCGCTGCCCCTGCTCGGCCATGCCGTCCAGATGAGGGGTCGCCAGGTTCGATCCATAGCAGCGCAGATCGCCGTACCCGAGGTCGTCGCAGATCATCAGCACGACATTCGGCTTTTTGTTCGGCTTTTTCTGCTTGCGCGGCGCGTGCACCGTCACCGGCTGCCCGGCCTCAGCCAGCCCCGCGTCTGCTGCCGGCATGGCCATTGAAGCGACCAGCGATTTCACAAAATCTCGTCTATCCAATGCCATGGCTTCTCTGCTCCTTCAGTCGGAGAATCAAGCGCCGTCCGCAAGGCTTCTTCAAGTAAGCGCGACAAACGTCTTTCGCGAGTTCGGCGAAAGAATCCAGCATAATCGTACTTCCCGGTGGCCGATCGCGCGGGCTCCCCAAAGCAGAATCCGAGTAGATGTACCCGAAGGCACGTCCCTTCAGTGGCTTTTTTCTTAAGAAAAAGCCACCTTGCACGGCTTTGGCATGGGCACTGTTACTCGGGTTCTGACCTAGCTGCTACACTCAGCCGGTGCGCCAATTGATTGTGAACGCCGATGACTTTGGCTTGACCTCAGGCGTGAATCGCGGCATCCTCGAGCTGCACCAGGCCGGCGTGCTCACCAGCACCACGCTGATGGCGCGTGCCGGCGCCTCTGAGGAAGCTATTCAGATGGCCTGCTCCACGCCTTCGCTCGGCGTCGGCTGCCACATCGTCCTCGTCGACGGCGAGCCCGTCCTTCCCGCCCGCGAGATTGCTCCTCTAGTGAACCACGCTACCGGGCGGCTTTATTCCACGCTCGGCGCCTTTCTGCCCCGGCTCGTCACCAGACGCATCCGCGCCGCTGAAATTGAAGCCGAAGCCACCGCGCAAATCAAGCTGCTGCAGTCGCGCGGCGTGCGCCTGACACACATCGATACACACAAGCACACCCACATGTTTCCGAGCGTGCTGCGGCCGGTTCTGCGCGCGGCGCGCTCCTGCGGCATCCGCGCCGTGCGCAACCCCTTTGAGCCGGGGTGGGCGGTGAAAGCAGCGCGCGATCCGGCATGGGCCCGCGTGGCACAGGTAAGCGCGCTGCGCACGCTCGCCCCCATCTGCCGCCGCATCATGGCGGAAGAAGGGTTCACCACAACCGATGGCACGCTGGCCGTGGTGAGCACCGGCACCTTCAACGCCGCTACGTTGCGCGCTTTGTTGGCTGCGCTTCCCGCCGGCACATGGGAGCTGGTCACGCATCCTGGCTACAACGATGCCGATCTTGATCGTGTGCAGACGCGGCTCCGCGCCTCGCGCGACCTGGAGCGGGAGGCTCTGGCCACGCTGCACGAATTTCCCAATGTGAATCTCATCTCCTACGCCGGACTTGCGCGCTAACCTCCGACTGGCTGCCTTTGCCGGCGGAAAAACAACTGAACCTTCTTAGCCCACACATTCATCCATCTTCATCCCTGACTTTCATACCGTATGAACTTTCTGCTGCGATTCGTTCTTTGCCGGCTGTATACTTTTGTGTCCATCTTCAAAGGTCTGGGAAGGATTCTCTCGATGATGAGATTTTTTCGTGTGAATGCCTTGTTGCTCGTCTTACTCGTCTGCGCATTGGGAACCATTGCTCCCGCGCAGACTCCAGCGGCAACTCCGCCGCCGGAGGTTGCACAGCAGTATGTGCCGGCAGAATGGTCTTATCGGTCTGCAAAGACTTACAACGACCCATTTAATGACGTGAATGTGGACGTACTCTTCACCAATCAGGACACCAAACAAGAATGGCGTGTACCGACCTTTTGGGCTGGTGGAAACGAGTGGAAAGTTCGTTTTGCTCCACCCACGCCAGGAACCTACAGCTACCGTGCGGAAAGCACGGATAAGAATAACGCCGACCTGAATGGCCATGAAGGGAAATTACGCGTCGCACCTTACAGCGGTGATAACTCTCTTCTCATGCATGGCCCCCTCAAAGTCAGCCCCGATCATCGCTTCTTTGAACATGCCGATGGAACCCCGTTCCTTTGGCTGGCCGATACCTGGTGGGATGGCTTGTGCAACAGAATCTCCGATGACGGTTTCAAGACGCTGGCTGCCGACAGGCACGCCAAGGGATTCAATGTCGTTCAGATCGTAGCCGGTCTCAATCCGGACGAAGAGCCATTCGACGCCCGTGGAAACAATGGGGGTGGATACGCCTGGGAAGCGAACTTCTCCCGCATCAATCCAGCCTATTTCGATGCGGCCGATGAGCGCATTCAGACGCTGGTCAATGCCGAGCTCACCCCCGCCATTGTCGGGAGCTGGGGATATTACCTCGATTTGGCAGGCGTGAAAAAAATGCAGCAGCACTGGCGCAATCTGATTGCCCGCTGGGGAGCTGATCCGGTGGTCTGGATACTGGCCGGGGAGGTGGACATGCCCTACTATCTCTCCGCGCACACCGACGAAGACGCCCAATTCCAAAAGAAATATTGGACGGAGATGGCAAGATATATTCGCGAGACCGATCCATATCACCGGCCGATTACGGCACATCCTTCTTCCTCCGCGAGGCAGGAGCTGACGGACGAATCAGTGTTGGACTTCAATATGCTTCAAACCGGACATGGAAACTGGGGATCGGCGGCAAACCTGGTCGCCAGCTTGTCGTCTCAGCGATCCAAAACCCCCGCCATGCCGGTTCTTACCGGAGAAGCAGTATACGAAGGCCACCAGCAAACCAACTGGCAGGATATACAGCGGTTCGCATTCTGGACTTCAATGATGAACGGCGCGGCAGGTTACACCTACGGAGCCGGCGGAATCTGGGAGATGAATGGGACCACGGTTCCTCATGGACCGTCGCCGTGGGGCATTACCTACGAGATCACGCCATGGAATGTCGCCATGCGATTGCCCGGCTCCACACAGGTGGGCATAGGGCGCAGTATTCTGATGCGCTATCCCTGGCAGCGCTTCGAACCGCATTTGGAATGGACCGAACCGCACGGCACCGCATTTCAGCAGCCTCATGCCGATTGGTTCGATGCCAACAAACGCTGGGATGAAGAGAAGGGAGACTATCTTCTTCCCTATTCGAGCGGCATTCCAGGGCAAGTCAGGTTTATCTATATTCCTCCGCGCATTTACCAACCGATTGGTCCGCTGGTCGTAAAACTCGAGGACAACATAATCTATCGCGCGGCCTATCTCGATCCTGTCAACGGTCATCAATACGACCTTGGCAAGCTGATCAACCCAGAGCTGCACAAGAT
Source organism: uncultured Acidobacteriaceae bacterium (assembly GCA_963725975.1). Taxonomy (GTDB): domain Bacteria; phylum Acidobacteriota; class Terriglobia; order Terriglobales; family Acidobacteriaceae; genus Telmatobacter. The sequence goes on from CAVSBA010000011.1 coordinate 620,951, forward strand.
ATGTTCTGACAGCTTTGCCTCTGCGATTGGCGACCAATGGAATATCGCTAAGGGGCATGCCGCTGCACAGAATCGAACACTGATGAGTCAGGGACAACTCTGGGCGGTACGAAAAGACGTCAACCAGGCGGACGTTTTGGTCAAGGTGACGGCGAGCAGCAGTGCCGAGGCCGGAATCCTGCTGCGCGTCCACGATCCCGACGACTATATCCTCGCTGTCTATTCGCCCCTGGTGCAAGCCCTCTGGATCCACGACGTGAAGAATGGCAATCTGGGACCACGGCTCGGCCTCATGGATGTCTCCAGACTTGGCCCATCGATCGACCTGTCCGCGGAAGTCCATGGTTCTTCGGCGAGTTTCACAATCACCGACGGCCAGAGGACATTTCGAACTTCACCGGTGGTTGTTTCCAATACGCATGGAGGCAATGTTGGATTGTGGAGCCAGCGGCTGGCGTGCGAAGGAGGACTTGCCGGCGGAGGAGGTTGCACGTTTGTCCAGGGAGCGGCCGGCGAAGATCTGAAGCAAAGCTTCAGCGAATTTCAGGGATTCGAGATTTCAGACATTCCTCCGGATGCCAATGCGAACCTGGTCGTGGCCCATAGCTGGCGGGCGCCGAACTTGCCGCTCTCGCAGGATTGGGTGCTGGTGCTGGAGCGAGTCGTCGAAGTTCCCAAGGACACGGAGAGGACCCAATGAGGGCTTTCCCAGCTGCGATCGGACCGTGATCGATGCGGTGAACATAAAACCCCTGGGTGCAATCCACTGGACGCTACCACCTCGCTCAAGTAGAAGATCAACTCCGGAGAGACGGTCGGCCTGAACACAAGATCGAACGGCTGTTGCGAGCAAATCTGCGCAATCGCACGGAGGATGAGACGGTTCTATCTTCTCTCTACCTCTCAAGTAACGAGGAGTTGCCTCTTCTTCTCGCCAGTAAGGGATAAATCCGCAGCCAAAGCGTGATGTGTGTCACTGTCCGGGATCGCCCTCACCACCGACCATCTCTGTAGTCGCCTCTTCTCCGCCCAGCGATGAAGGAGTAGCGTGGCCAGTTCCAAATTGCCGCTGCTGCGCAGGATTTCGCAGATCTTTTTTCTGCTCCTGTTTCTTGCGCTGCTCATCTTTACGTCGCTCCGGGCCCTGCCGGGAACGACCAGCGACATCCATTTGCGCGCGCCGGTGCGCCTGTTTTTCGAATGGGATCCGCTCATCGCCATCGCCAACGCGCTCGCCACGCATGCCCTTTACCGGGGCCTGCTGTGGAGCCTGGTCATCCTGCTGCCCACGCTTTTTCTAGGCCGGTTTTTCTGCGGCTGGATCTGCCCGCTGGGAACGCTGCAGCACTTCGTCGGCAACATGCCCTCCGAAGCCAAGCGCGGCAAGCAGCGCATCGAATCGAATCGCTATCAACGCTGGCAGACGGGCAAGTATGTGATCCTGCTGGCCGGGCTCACGGCCGCATTCTTTGGCTCCATGGCCATTGGCTGGCTCGATCCGTTCAGCGTGCTGGTGCGCTCCGTGGGCCTGGCCATCCTGCCGGGCTTCAACGACGCAGCGCGCGCCGTGCTTACCCCTCTTGAAACCAGCCACCTAGCGTTGGTGCGCTCCACGGGCGGAGTCATCCATGCAATTCTGGGCGCCGTGGTGCTCGAATTTCGCCAGCCGCATTTTACCCAGGGTTTGTTCCTGGGGATTCTCTTCATCGCCATTCTCGCCGCCAGTGTGCGTGTGACGCGGCTTTGGTGCCGCTCGATTTGTCCGCTGGGTGCGCTGCTGGGAGCCGTCTCCCGCTGGTCGATCCTGGGCCTGCACAAGGACGCGGCAAGCTGCAATCGCTGCAACCGTTGCCTGCTCCACTGCCAGGGTGGCGACGATCCCATCGGGGGCGCGCCATGGCGAAAGTCCGAGTGCCTGATGTGCATGAATTGCGTGGGGAGCTGCCCGGACCACAGCCTCGAATTCCGCTTCTTTCGCAAGGAGAAGGAAGTGGCTTCGCCCGACCTGGGCCGGCGCCGGACGGTTACCGGGTTGGCCGCCGGAGCCGCTATGGTTCCCCTCATGCAGGTCAATACAACGCTGGGCAAAGACCGCGATGAGCGGCTGTTGCGTCCGCCCGGCGCACTCGACGAATCCGATTTTCTCTCCCGCTGCATCCGCTGCGGCGAGTGTATGAAAGCCTGCCCCAACAATGCGCTGCAGCCCACGCTTACGCAGGCCGGTCTTGAAGGCCTGTGGACGCCGACCCTGGTTCCGCGCATCGGCTACTGCGAGCCAAGCTGCGTACTCTGCTCTGAAGTGTGCCCCACCGGGGCCATCTGGCAGCTCACGGTAAGGGAAAAAGGCTGGATCGCGAGCCCCGGGCAGTCGGCCGCTACGGAACAGCCGGTCCGCCTGGGCACTGCCTTCTATGATCGCGGCCACTGCCTGCCCTGGGCCATGGCCACCGACTGCATTGTCTGCGAGGAGTGGTGCCCGGTTTCGCCTAAAGCCATTTATGTCGAAGAGGCGCAGGTCATCGATGCGGACGGCAAGGTGAAGACGCTCAAGCAGCCCCACGTTGACCCCAGCCGCTGCGTGGGCTGCGGCGCATGCGAATACGCATGCCCGCTGCAAGATCACCCGGCCGCCTACGTCACCAGCATCGGCGAGAGCCGTTCCGCCAGCAGCCAGGTGTTGCTGACGCGCAGGTAACAGCTTACCCCCAGGTAAGCTGTTCCCCACAGAGGACAGGTTGCCAGGAGTTGAAGGAGACAGATGCATTTTTCAAAAGTTTGCAGATGGGCAATGGCAGTGGTTATGGTGGCCGCGATATTCGCCGGCACAGGATGCAAAAAAGCCGCCAAAATCGATCCCTTCCCACCCTCGGGCCAGGTTGCAGACTGGCAAAAAACCAGCGATACGCGTGTCTTTGCCGCCAAAGACCTTTGGCAATATATCGATGGCGACGCCGAACAGTACCTCAAGGCAGGCGTTGTCTCCGCCGCGACCTCTGACTACAAGTACCGGAATCAGGTGGAGGCGGTAGTTGACGTTTACACCATGGGCGACGCGGCCGGGGCACACACCATCTTTGCCGGCGAGCATGCCACCAGCGACAAGAGCGTCTCCGTGGGCGACGAGACCATTGCCTTGCAGCAGAGCGTGACCTTCCGCAAGGGGCCCTATCTTGTCCGCATTGTTGCCTACCAACTGACCCCGCAAACCGAGCCGGCACTGCTGGCCCTGGCGCAAGGCGTGGAAGCAAAACTTTAGATCGCAACCAGTGCAGGAACATCGCGAAAGGAAAAACGGGAATGAAAAACCGACGTGAATTCTTGAAAGCAACAGCAACGGGCGCTGCGATTCTCGGTTCCTCCGCCGCAGCAGAAAAGCTGGGGCTGGCGGCGGTGCTCAGCCCCCATGCCGACTCGCGTGTTCAAAGCGGCAGGCCCAGGGTGGTGGTCGCCCGCGATCCGGCGCTTCAGGGCGCGCTGGATGAGAAGCGCGTGCTCGATCTGCTCGATCGCGCCATGGCTGCCTACACCGGCCGTGATCATCCGATGGAAGCCTGGAAGCGTATCGTGCCGCCGGGCGTGGTGGTCGGGCTCAAGATCAATGGGCTCGGCGGGCGCGGCATCTCGACCCATGCCGTGCTGGTGCAGGCCGTTGCCGAGCGGCTGCAGCAGATTGGCGTTCCGGCCGGCAACATTGTGGTGTGGGACCGCAACGCCCGCGACCTGGAGGCCTGCGGCATGGCCATCAACACCGGCTCCGGTATGCGCTGCTTCGGCAGCGATGTGGCCGGCTTCGAGGACCGCCAGGAGCAATGTGGCGCCGCGGGCGTCCGGCTCTCCAACATCCTCAGCCGCGAGTGTGGGTTCGTCATCAGCATGCCCATCCTCAAGGACCATGAGGGGGCGGGCGTGACCTTCACCATGAAAAATATGTACGGCGTGATCGATAAGCCGTTTCTTCTCCACTCTGACGCCTGCAATCCGGGCGTGGCCGACCTGAACACGCTTCCCGCCATTCGCGAGAAAGTCCGCTTCACCATTGGCGATGCGCTCACTTCTGTTTGTGAGGGCGGACCGGGCTTCCATCCTGAGCACCTCTGGTATCCCAACGCGCTCATGGTGGCCGAGGATCGGGTTGCCGTGGACACCATTGCCTGGCAGATGCTGGAGCGCCAAAGGGCCAGCGCGGGGCTGCCCACGTTTGCAGCCGCAGGCCGGGAGCCACGCTACATTGCCACCGCGGCCGACGCGGCCCATCAGCTCGGCGTCAACGATCCCAAGCGCATACAACTGGTGGAGATTTGAAGCGGAGAACGGCCATGCCCGAGGGAGGAAAACCGATAGAATCAGGCGAAATTGCCCAGACGCCGGGCCAGACGCACCCTGCCGGCCAGACGCATCCTGCTGGAATGACGCGCCGCGAAGCGCTGCTGCGACTGCTGCGCGTCGGCGGCATCGCCGCGGGAACGGCCGGCGTCGGCGTCTGGCTCAGCGAGCATAGCTTCCACCCGTCCAGCACCAGTGCGGAAGAAACGCGCCGCGACCACCGCGTTGCCGCCCAGGCCCAATTTCCGCAAATGACCATCGTCCAGAACGGCGAACCTGCCGCCCTGGTGCGCCAGGCACTCGAAAACCTGGGCGGTATGGGCCGCTTCGTCGGCCGCCAGGAGGTTGTGGTTCTCAAGCCCAACATCGCCTGGGACCGTACGCCTGAACAGGCCGCCAACACCAATCCCGATCTGGTGGCCGAGGTGGTGCGGCAGTGCTGGCAGGCCGGCGCCAAGCGGGTGGTGGTCACCGACGTTAGCTGCAACGATCCCCGCCGTTGCTTTTTGCGCTCCGGCATTCAAGCGGCGGCGCGCGCCGAGGGCGCTGAGGTCATTCTGCCCGATCCCTCGCTGTTCCGCGAAGTGGACGTGGGCGGCGTGGTGCTGAAGAGCTGGCCGATCTTTACGCCGTTCCTGGAGGCGGACAAGATCTTCAACCTGCCTATTGCCAAGCAGCATAGCCTGGTGGGCGCCACGCTGGGCATGAAGAACTGGTACGGCATTCTGGGCGGAGAGCGCAACCGCCTGCACCAGCAGATTCACCAGAGCCTTGCCGATCTGGCCAGCTTTATGCTGCCCACCGTCACACTGCTGGACTGCTACCGTGTTCTGCTGCGCAACGGCCCCACAGGCGGCAATCTTGAAGACGTTGCATTGAAAAAAACCTTGGTTGCGGGCACCGATCCTGTGGCCATTGACGCCTATGTGGCCAAGGCCTACTGGAACCTCGACTCCGGCCAGTTGCCCTATCTGGCCATGGCCGCCGCGCGCGGACTGGGGACAGTCGAGTTCGAGAAACTAGCCGTGAAAGTCAGCAAACTCGCCTAGCGGGCTGCGGAAAAACCCAGGGCGATGAGTTTTGTAACAAGGGTACGGCTTCAGCCGGGCCACCAAAGTCTGCACTACGAAAGAGGGCTTTAAGGCATTTCTCGGATTCCTGTAGAGTCGCCCACTGGCGTGCAAGGTGGATTTTTCTTGAGGAAAAATCCACTGAACAGTCGCGGATTCCTCCATACCAATCCGAGAAATGCTTTAGCCCCTGCTGCACCCTCCTTCACGCCATTACCTGATGCGGGGAGTTTTTCCGCAGCCTCCTAGTGTAGTGCGTCGTAATTGCTAAAGTTTATTGAGCGGGTGCGTCCATACGTTTGAAGAACAGTATGCGGACGGCACCCCCGGTTGAACTCAGCCCCCAGCAAAGAACGGCAGTGGAGCGTCTGGCGCGGCAGCGCTCGCTGCCGGCTCGGGTGGTGGAGCGGGCGCGGATCGTGCTGCTGGCTTCCGACGGTCTCGAAAACAAGCAGATCGCACAGCGGGTGGGTATCTGGCCAGAGAAGGCTGCGCGGTGGCGGAACCGTTTCCTGGCAGGCGGCATCGCCGCTTTAGAGAAGGACGCGCCGCGGCCAGGCAGAACACGCACCATCACCGATCACCGCGTGAAAGAAGTGGTGGAGATGACTCTGCACCAGAAACCAGTCAGCGCCACGCACTGGTCGACGCGCACCATGGCGGCAGCGGCGGGTATCAGCGAGGCCAGCGTGCGGCGCATCTGGCGCGCGAATGGGCTGAAGCCGCACAAGGTGAGAACATTCAAGCTCAGCCGCGATCCCCAGTTCACCGAGAAACTGGAAGATATCGTCGGCCTGTATCTGAATCCACCCGAACATGCCCTGGTGCTGTGTGCCGACGAAAAGAGCCAGATTCAGGCACTTGACCGCACCCAGCCCGGCCTGCCCATGAAGAAGGGCCGCTGCGGAACCATGACCCACGACTACAAGCGCAACGGCACGGCCACGCTGTTCGCCGCCCTCGATGCGCTCGAAGGTCAGGTGGTCTCCATGTGCGACGAACGGCACCGCCATCAGGAGTGGCTGAAGTTCCTGCGCGTGATCGACGATGTGATCCCAGTTGGCAAAGAGGTGCATACGATCGTCGATAACTATGCTACCCACAAGCATCCGAAGGTGAAGGGATGGCTCCGACGCCATCCTCGTTTTCATATGCACTTCACGCCCACCAGCTGCTCGTGGCTGAACATGGTGGAACGCTTCTTCCGCGACCTGACCGAGAACCGATTGCGCCGCGGCGTCTTCCGCAGCGTGGAAGAACTGATCGAAGCCATCGGCGAATACATTGACCATCACAACGAAGCCCCCAAACCCTTCATCTGGACCGCCAAGGCCGCCGACATCCTGGAAAGGGTGAAATGCGCCCGGGCTGCCTTGCGTAATCGTCAATCTGCAATGGCCGACTACACTCGAAAGGTTGGAAAGCACGTGATGCCTTCGGATCTGACGGGACGCTATTCGCTAGGACATGTTGCAGATTCTTGAGAGTTCGTGAGGTCTGCGGACGACTCCCGAAAGGTACATCAGCTACGGAAAACGAGCATACTAACGAGCCACGGTTGCCAAGAGGGACAGCCAGAATGCGTAATAGTCGCAGGGAAACCGGACTGTGGGGACTCACATGCGGACTCGAATCGTAGTTTCTTCTCTTTACTTCTTTGCGGCAGCATTATTCCTGAGGTTCGATGGTGCAGTAATCTCGGCGCAGCAAACCGCGCCAGAGTCGCTGCCGAATGCCCCGTCTCCCACACAGGCACAGACCCAGCCACAAAACGGGAAACCGGCAAGAGGCCAATTTTCATCGTCACAAGCAGAGGCACCCATGGCACTGCTGCCCCCCAACCCTAATATTTACGTCACCGTGCCTGAAAACACATTGCTGCGTGTGTTGACCGATGAGCCCCTAAGTAGCCGGTATTCCAAGAATGGCCAAGCAGTACTCTTTACATTGAACGAAGACGTGATCGCAGACGACATGCTTGTTATTCCGCGTGGCGCAACGATTCATGGCGAAGTCATCGGGGCCAAGAAGACAGGTGCTCTCACAGGCAGCGCGGAGTTGACGCTCAAGCTGGTTTCTCTCGATTTAGGCAAACAAAGCTATCCTCTTTACACCTATCAGTTCAGGGTCCAGGGAGTCAGCAAGACAAAACCCACCGAGACCAAGGTCAAGGGCGGGGATGTGATCGGAGCGGTTGTGGGAGGCGTTTTCAGTGGCAGCGCGAAAGGCGAAACAACGGCGGTGGGCAAGCTTGCCGGTATGGGAACCGGTGCCGCTTTGGGAGCAGGAGTGGGAGCACTCACCTCTGCCGCAACGCCCGGGCCAGCTGTAACGCTTCCTGCCGAATCGCAGATGGATTTTTATCTGGCTTCTCCGATCAGCGTCAAACCGCTGGACGCCAAGGAAGCGGCCCGCCTTGCCCAAGGTCTTCATGCGGGAGGACCGGTTCTCTATGTGCGTGGAGATACCCCTTAAGCGATTTTCCGAATCTCTGAAGGCAGGCAACGAGGAATTGTTAGGAAGCAGAAGGATGTTGCGGTTCCGATTCCTCGATTCCTCGACTCCTCCAATTATTTGCAATCCGCCGACATCTTGGAAAAGGTGAAGCGCGCCCGGGCTGCCTTGCATAATCGTCAGTCTGCATGACGCACTACACTGGTGGGGGCAAGCACAAGATAGAGAATCAGCGGGCTCCAAAGCTCAGACCAACGCTGATATCGACGAAATCACGAGGTGCGGCGCGTCAGGCGTTCCGGGCGGAACAGCCGCCAAAATCCATACGTCACCAGGCACAGGATGACGCCGCCGCAGCAGTCCAGCAGCACATCCCAGGGCGAAGAGGTGCGGTTCGGCAAGAGGGATTGGTGCCATTCATCCCAAGTGGCCAGCAGGCCGGTGCCGAGCACAGCCAGCACTGCATCCTGAAAGTAACCTGAGCCCGGCAGTGTCATCCACCATGCGCGAAGCCACGCCAGCGCGATGCATCCATAGCCAATGAAGTGGCCGCTTTTGCGCAGCAGGTGATGGATCAGATCCCAGCGCATGTCACTCACCGCCCCGAAGAGCCACTGCCACAAAGCGCGCAAGGGGCCGCTGGTACGGTCGGCGCCGAACCATGCGGTGGATTCGAGAAAAATGATACCGACACCCACAGCCACCGGCAGCCATGCACTGAGCCAGTAGCCCAGGCTTCCCGGTTCACGGGAGTTAATGCGCCGCGGCGGCACCGGTTCCAGAACGGCGCTCGCGCCGCCGTTATTCGACATGCGCGCCGCCATTATTCGACATGATAATTGGGTGCTTCCCGCGTGATGATCACGTCGTGCACGTGGCTCTCGCGCAAGCCGGCGCCGGAGATGCGCACGAACTTTGCCTTCTCCTGTAACTCCTGAACGGTTCCGCAGCCCAGGTAGCCCATGCCGGAGCGCAGGCCGCCGACCAGTTGAAAAACCATGGCCTCGAGCGGCCCGCGATAAGGCACGCGGCCTTCAATGCCCTCGGGAACAAACTTGGCCAGCCGGTTCTGGTTGGCGCGCTCGCGTTGCACCACCCCTTCGGTCGGCATTTCACCTTCCGCCAGGTCGGCGTTGCCCTGAAAGTAGCGCTCGCCCGACCCCTGGCTCATGGCGGTCAGCGAACCCATGCCGCGATAGGTCTTGAAGCTGCGTCCCTGGTAGAGAATGGTTTCGCCGGGGCTCTCATCCACGCCGGCAAACAGCGATCCGATCATCACGCTGCTGGCGCCGGCAGCAATGGCCTTGGTAATTTCGCCGGAGTACTTGATGCCGCCATCGGCAATCACCGGAACCCCGTGCTGGCGAGCGGCGCGATAGGCTTCGGCAATCGCGGTAATCTGCGGCATGCCGGCGCCCGTCACCATGCGCGTGGTGCAGATGGAGCCCGGGCCGATGCCCACCTTGATGGCATCTGCGCCTGCGTCGATCAGCGCCATGGCGCCGTCGTAGGTGGCCACATTGCCGGCCAGCAGGGCCACGCCCGGAAAGCGCTTCTTCACGTCGCGCACCGCGTCCAGCACCCGCGAGGAGTGGCCATGCGCCGAATCGATGGCCAGCGCGTCTGCCCGCGCCCGCACCAGCTCAGCCGCCCGCTCTAGATAATCGCCGGTTGCGCCAATGGCGCCGCCCACGCGCAGCCGGCCTTGATCGTCCTTGCTGGCGTTGGGATATTTCAGCTTCTTCTGGATGTCTTTGACGGTGATGAGCCCTTTGAGCTCGTACTTGTCATCGACCACCAGCAGCTTTTCCACGCGATGCTTGTGCAGGATCAGTTCGGCTTCTTCCAGCGTGGTGCCCACCGGAACGGTGATGAGATTCTCCTTGGTCATCACATCGCCGATGGGAATATCCGTGCGCGTCTCGAAGCGCAGATCGCGATTGGTGAGAATGCCGACCAGTCGCTTGCCACGCGTCACCGGCACGCCGGAGATCTTGTAGCGGCGCATCACGTCCAGCGCATCGGCAATCATCTGGTCCGGACCAATGGTCACCGGATCGACAATCATGCCGCTCTCCGAGCGCTTCACCTTGTCAATTTCGCCGGCCTGATCGGCGATGGAAAGATTGCGGTGCACAATGCCGATGCCGCCCTGTTGCGCCATGGCAATGGCCATGCGCGACTCCGTCACCGTATCCATGGCCGAGGAAAGCAGCGGCGTGTTGAGCGTGATTTCGCGCGTCAACTGCGTCTGCGTGCTCACCTGAACGGGCACAACGTCGCTGTAGGCGGGCACCAGCAGCACATCGTCGAAGGTCAGAGCTTCAGGAAGATTTTGATTCAGCATAGGTTTTGAAGCGCCGGCCGCGTGCAGGCTTCAAAGTTCCTTGGCGGCGGGAGCTTCATCCTATTTTATCGGAGGGAAGCGGATTGAACGGCCGACCGGCTGTGCGAAACGGTTCGCGCTCGTCTCCGGGGTCACTTTGGCGGCGCGCACCAGGGTCAAGGTGCGGCAACGAAGGTCGCCCGCTCGCGGTCCTTGCGTGCCCTGTCGGCTGCAAACACCTGCCCGTGCATGACGATATAAATGCCCGGCGCCAGCAGGCGCGCGGCAAACAGGCTCTCGGTTAAATTTTGCAGCCCGTCGCTGCGCTCAAATCCCAGCGGCGTCATGGCGCCGGTCAGCACCACCGGAACTTGCGGAGCAGGAAATGCTTCCTGAATCGCCAATCCACTTTCCACCATGGTGTCGGTGCCGTGGGTAATCACCACCGGGCAATGCTGGGGAAGCAGTTTTCCCACGCCGGCAACCAACTGCGCGCGATCCTCCGCGCTCATCTCCAGGCTGTCTTTGTTCATCAGCGGAATCACGCGCACGTCGCAATCGGGCAGGCGCAGCAGGCTCAGGTACTGGGCAATCTTGCTGGTATCGTTCAGCACCTTGCCCAACTGCTCGGAGTAGGCCTTCTCAATCGTGCCGCCGGTGGTGATGAGGTAGATGGTTTGCATGGCAGCTCGCGGGGTTCGCGGGACATCGCGCAATCAACTTCGCTTGAGATCGAAGAATACTATAAGGAACTGCGGAATCGTTCCCTGCGGTTTGCGACTCCAATGAAAGAAGAATTTGTTGAGGGGGATCACGTGGATTTGAAACTCACAGGAAAAGTTGCGCTAATCACCGGTTCAACGGCCGGAATTGGATTTGCGACAGCCCGCTCCCTGGCCGGCGAGGGCGCGCATGTTTACGTGAACGGGCGCACCCAGCAGCGCGTGGACGCGGCCGTCGCGGCCATCCGGTTGCACGCGCCCCATGCCAAAGTCGACGGCATCGCGGCCGATTTTTCTTCCGCGGCCGGAGCCGAAACGGTGATCGCCGGCCTGCCCGCAGTGGATGTGCTGGTAAACAATGTGGGCATCTTTGAGCCCAAGCCATTCACCCAGATTCCCGATGCCGACTGGTACCGCTTTTTCGAAGTGAACGTGATGAGCGGGGTGCGCCTGGCGCGCCATTATCTAGGCGGCATGCTCCAGAAGAACTGGGGCCGCGTGATCTTCATCTCCAGCGAATCGGCCATCCAGATTCCGGCCGAGATGGTGCATTACGGCATGACCAAGACTGCGCAGATCGCCATTGCGCGCGGCATTGCGGAGTCGGTGGCCGGAAGCGGCGTAACGGTGAACAGTGTTCTGCCCGGACCAACCGAATCGGAGGGCGTGGGCGGTTTTGTGGCGGCCATGGCCAGGCAGCAGAACAAGTCTAAACAACAGGTTGAGAAGGAGTTCTTCGAGCACGCGCGGCCTTCGTCGCTGATCAAGCGTTTCGCCACCGTGGACGAGGTTGCGGCCATGGTGACCTACGTGGCCGGGGAGCTTTCTTCAGCCACCAGCGGAGCGGCCCTGCGCGTTGATGGCGGTGTGGTGAGGGCGATCTTCTAAGTTCATCAACCCGCGTTCCTCTCCCCGAGTTCCTCTGCCCGCGCCTCACCGGAATCGCAACGCAGGTATACTAGAGGTTGGCAGGACCGACGTCAAAGTCCCTCATCAGAAGGGGGTTCTGCCGCAGAGAAAATGGATTCGCGCCGCCGTTTTTGCGCCGCGTACATTTCCCTGGTGAGCCACCGGCTTTTCCGGGGGAAGGATTTGCATGGGAGAGCTGCTGAAGACTATTCAATCGCCTGCCGATCTCAAGCGCCTGCAACCGGCGCAAATGTCCGAACTCGCTGAAGAGATTCGTGCTTTCCTGATCCAAACACTCTCCAAGACTGGAGGCCACCTGGGCCCCAATCTGGGGGTGGTGGAACTCACGCTGGCGCTGCATGCGGTTTTCGATACCCCGGCCGACAAGATTCTCTTCGATGTGAGTCATCAGGCCTACGTGCACAAGATCCTTACCGGGCGCTTCGACCGCTTTGAGACCATTCGCCAACCCGGCGGCCTGAACGGCTTTATGCTGCGCACCGAGAGCGAACACGATTGCTACGGCGCGGGCCATGCCGGCACGGCGCTCTCCGCGGCTCTGGGTATGGCCGTAGCGCGCGACCTGGCCGGCGGACACGAGAACGTGATCGCCGTGGCCGGCGACGCCGCCTTCACCAACGGCATCTCGTTTGAAGCGCTCAACAATATCGCCGAGCAGACCCGGCGCCTGATCGTGGTGCTCAACGACAACGAGTGGTCCATCGATCGCAACGTGGGCGCCATTGCACGCTACCTGCATCGCATCGTGACCAACGAGCACTATCAGCACCTGCACGATCGCGCCACCCGCATCCTGGAGCGCGTGGGCGGCAAGACCGCCGTGAAAGTGGTACGGCGCGCCGAGGAAGCCGCCAAAAGCATGTTGTGGCCCTCCATCCTGTTTGAAGAGTTTGGCCTGGAGTACTTTGGCCCCATCGACGGGCACAACATTCCCCTGCTCATTGAAACCTTCAAATTCCTCAAGGCTGCCGATCACCCGGTGCTGCTCCACGTGCTCACGCAAAAGGGCCGCGGCTTTCAGCCCGCGCTCGATGGCCAGAAGAAGTTTCACGGCCTGGGCCCCTACGACCCGGAAACCGGCAAAACCGCGCCCGGCGGCGTGCCCACCTACTCCGAGGTTTTTGCCAATACGCTGGCCGACCTGGCCGCCAACGACCCCCGCATTGTCGCCATTACTGCAGCCATGCCCAACGGCACCGGCCTCGACCTGTTCCGCGCGCGCCATCCCAAGCGCTACTTCGATGTGGGCATTGCCGAAGAGCACGCGGTTATTTTTGCGGCCGGTATGGCCACGCGCGGCTTTCGCCCGGTCTGCGCCATCTATTCCACCTTCCTGCAGCGCGCCTTCGATCCCATTGTTCACGATGTGTGCCTGCAGAGGCTGCCGGTGCTCTTCTGCATGGACCGCGCCGGGCTGTCGGGCGACGACGGCCCTACCCACCACGGCCTGTTCGACATCGGCTATCTGCGCTCCATTCCCGATATCGTGCTGATGGCGCCCAAAGACGAAAACGAGCTGGCCGACATGATGAAGACGGCGCTCGAGATTCCCGGTCCCAGCGCCATTCGCTATCCGCGCGGAGCGGTCACCGGTATCGAGCGCAAACCGGAGCCGCAGCCGCTGGCCATCGGCAAAGCCGAAGTTATTGCCGACGGATGCGACGTGGCCATTCTCGGTCTTGGCCCCCTGCTCGCTATGGCACAGCAGCTGGCCGCGCGCCTGGAGCGCGACGGCTACTCCGCTGCCGTTATCAATCCGCGCTTTATCAAACCCATCGATCGCGAGATGCTGGCCGCCTACGCACAGCGCGTGGCCGCCTTCGTCACCTTCGAGGACCACGTCAAGATGGGCGGCTTTGGATCCGCGGTTGTTGAAGCATTGGAAGAGCTGGGTAGCACCCTTCCCGTGGTCCGCATCGGCTGGCCCGACCGCTTCATCGAGCACGGCAAGGTCGATGAGCTCCGTATGCGCCATGGCCTGAGCGTGGACGAAGCCGAACGGCAGGTAACGCCGCTGCTAATCGCGCGCAAGCTGCCCAAGCTGGTGGCGCGCTAAAGCGTGATTTGGAATCATACATTTAGTCACCATCCGCCGGTAGGCAAAAGGTCGCGATTCCCGGATTCCGGGGCAGTACGCCGTGCGACAATCCTCATCAGACCCATTTGTATGCCTGCTTGCCTGCGGCTTTTATTGGCATTCCTCGTCGCGTTGCTCCTTTCGGCCCCGGCTTGCTTCGCTGCCGGCGCGCAGGCTGTCGCGTCCCCTCAAACCACCCTGGCGCTGACCGGCGGCACTGTGGTGGACGTGAGCAACTGGGGTGACTCGGCCCGCGATCTTCACGACGCTGTGGTGATCGTCGTTAATGGCACGCATCACTTACGTGGGGCCGGCCGGGGAAATCCCCCTGCCCCAGGGCGCCCAGGTCGTTGACTGCACCGGGAAATTCATCATTCCCGGCCTGGTGGATGGCTACGCGGGCATGAACTCCCAGGCCCAGGCCAACGCCAATCTCTACATGGGGGTCACGACCGTCGTGGCCCGCGCCGACGCCGAGCATGGCTTCATCGACTTCGGCGCTCATCCCAGCCCGCACATCTATCCCATCGACTCCGTGGGTGTTACCGATGACTGGAGCCTGCTGGCGCGTCGGCCGGAGTGGGTAGGCAAGCTGCGCGAGGGCGCGCGCCCCATCGAGTTGAGCCCCGAAGATACTGCGCGCCAGATCGCCGAGGCCGCGCAGACGGGCACCCGCGTCCTGCTCATCGGGCCGGTGGTCACGGCCGCCAACACCCAGTGGATTATTTCCCGCGCCCACGACCTGCACCTGGCCACCTACGGAAACTTTGTGGCCACCCCCGACCGCGTGGGCGACGAAGCCGGCGTGGACGCGCTGCTGCACATGGACCGCTACATCCTGGGCGTGATTCCCACCGAGTTGCAGACGCCGCTGGTCGATGACCCGCTGGGCCCCTCGGCCATGACGGCGCTCGACTACTCTGAGCGCGTGCCGCCCACCGACGCGCGCCTGCGCAACTATGCCCGCTTCCTGGCCGGCCATCACGCCGCGCTGCTGCCCACCTTCAGCCTGCATTACGCGGAGCTGCCCAACCACCGCAATTTGTGGAAGGAACCCGCCGCAGCGCTGTTGGATCGGGCCCGCATGTACGACCCCACCAATCCCGCCACCGGCGACATGGATTACCCGCTGCCCGGCTGGTCGCACCATTTGCCCGGCACCGCACAGCGCTGGATGGAAGGCGATCTCGCAGAAACGGGCCGATCAGGCCGCGGTGCGGCTGTGGCGCATCAACGAAACCATCTTCTCGGCCTTCCCTCACTACCTGGCCGGTTCCGGCGCAGACGCCATGGGCACCATGCCTGGCATCTCGCTGCATACCGAACTGGAGCTGCTGGTGCGGCTGGGACTCTCCCCGCGCGAAGCCTTAGCGGCGGCCACCAACAACTACGCTCTGCAATTCGGCTGGACTGAACTCGGTGAGATCGCCCCCGGCCGCCGCGCCGATATCCTCGTCGTCGACGGCGACCCCACCATGAACATCTGGAACGCCCGTAAAATCTCCGTGCTGATCGAAGACGGCAACATCGTCGACCGGGATGGATTGCTGCACTTGAAGAGATAGGGACGAGGGGCTAGGGACTAGGGGCTGAAGGACAAAGGGACAAAGGGACAAGCGACTAGGCGTGGACAAGGGAACAGGGATTGACCGAACAGAGCGGATCAAGGCATTCTCATCCAAAACGAGCGCCACGAACTCATGCGACCTAGTCCCTAGTCCCTAGTCCTTTCTCCCTCGTCCCCTTGAACCCTCCCGCCCTCCCGCGTCATCATCGTGAAGGAGGAAATGATGAGTGCTGCGAAAGGAACACGCATTACCTGGCTGGGCCATTCTACTGTGCTCGTCCAGACCGCGCAGGGAACCAACATCCTGATTGATCCCTTCATTGCGCAGAATCCTAAATACCCAAAAGACTTCGATCTCCCCGCAAAGATCCACTATGTGCTGCTCACCCACGGTCACTTTGACCACATAGCCGACGCTGTGCCGGTGGCCAAAAAGCATGGCGCGACCGTGGTCGCCATCTTCGAGTTGGCCGATTTCATTGCCCAAAAAGGGGTGGACGAAACCATCGGCATGAACCTGGGGGGGACCGTCAAGCTGAACGACGTGGCCGCCACCATGGTCGAGTCGAAGCACTCCTCGGGCGCCCAGGATGAAAAGGGCATGCACTACGTGGGCACCGCCACCGGGTTTGTGCTCACCGTGGACAATGGGCCGGTGCTCTACCACTCCGGCGATACAACGGTTTTCAGCGATATGGCGCTGATCCGCGACCTCTACCAGCCGAGGATCGCGATGCTGCCCATCGGCGGCCACTACACCATGGGCCCCCGGGAAGTAGCGCTGGCAGTCAGGCTCCTTGGACCGGAGGTGATTCTGCCTATTCACTTCGGAACGTTTCCGCCGCTGACCGGAACTCCCCAACAACTAGCCGCGCTGCTGGGTTCGGGCGTCGAGGTGGTGGAGTGGAAGCCGGGCGAACATTACGTTGCATAACTTCAGGGACCGAAGCGGAAGGACCTGCGCTAAACCCAAGAACTTCCGGGGCACCACACCTAGCCCCTAGTCCCTAGCCCCTGCTTCACTGGTCCCGCGTCTGCTTGATGGCGCGCGGTGAGGGCGTGATGCTCTCATCGTCGGAGGAGGGCTCCGGGGCGCCGGTAGCGACGACGCGCTCCCTAAGCTGGCCGGCACCCAGGCGGTAGTTGCGCAGGTCGCGCAGAATCTCAGCCTTCTCACGCGCGTAATGGCCGGCCAGACGCGTTAAGGCGTAGGTAATAATGTCGCTGTGATGCAGGTCCTGCATGGAGGGATCGCGGCGCATGTTGAGCCAGAGGCGATGGACAAGCTGCACATCGTCGGGGCTCAGAGTGGGCGCATGGGGACCAATATAGAAGACCTTAATATCGCCGTTGGGCGAGACAACGCAGAAGTTAAACTGTCGCTTGGGCTCGGGTAGCGCCTCCCAGGCCTGACCCATGTGGAAGGCCTGATCCTCGGCACTGATGGAGTCTGATATTCCCGAGACCACCGATTCCACCTCCAGCGAATTGGCCGTCTGCACCAGTGCGGAAAACACGTCGCCGGCCGGAACCACCAGCAGCGAAACCCTCTTGCCGAAGCTCTCGGCGATGGCCACGGCACGCGTAAAGATAGTCTGCTCGTGCTCGCTGAAACTCTGCTGGTCGGCGCTCAGGTACTCGGGACCGCCCGCACCCATGAGCCGCACGCTCACCACCACCACATCGCGCTCGTCGGTGCTGGTGCGCTGCAGCACCCATTTGAGAGCCACCGGATTGTTGGGATCGCGCATGGTGACGATGATGGCGCCGGGGCGGATGGCCACCGATTCGCGATTGATGGTCTCCTGGTGCTCGAGCTGGAAATGATCCTTCATTTCCATGGCTGTCTTGGCATGCTTGCGCAGGTTAACGCGCTCGGAGATGGTAAAGAGAATGAAGAAGACCGCGGAGAAGGCAATGCCGCTTTCCGTAGCCATGGTCTTGGTGAACAAGTTCACGGTGGCCGTGGTCAGCAGGACCAGGAAGACGGAGAGCAGGCCGATGGGAATTTCGAGTTTCCCGATGCGCAGGTTGAGTGGAACCTTCCAGCCGCGCTCACCTTTGTACTTCCAGCGCAGCACCAGCGTCGCCAGGCTGTTGAAGGTGAACGACCAGATGACTCCGAAGGCGTATGCTTCGCCCAGCATGATGACATTGCCATGGCTGGCAATAATGGTGATCATCTGCAGGACAAAGACCAAATTGACGATGCGGTAGCTGGTGCCGAATTTGTGATGAGGCTGCCGGAACCAGTCGGTCAACACGCCGTCTTCGGCCACGCGCATGAGCACGCCGGTTGAGCCGATGATGGACGCGTTGATGGCTCCGGAGAGAATAAGGAAGCCCACCACCACTACGAAGATGCGGAAGGCAATGCGCGCTGCCAGCGGCCCCACCATATACATGGCAAGACCGGCAATCAAGTTGTTCTGGTAGATCTGCGTGCGCGGCCCGGTGGGGATCAGCATGGAAGCCAGAAGCGTGGCGCCGCCGGTGAACAGCAGGCTATAGATGGCGATAATGATCGCCGCCCGTTTCAGGTTCCTGAGCTTGGGATGTTGAATTTCACGGTTGACCTGGGCCAATGTTTCTTCGCCGCTCATGGCCAGAAGCGAGTGGCCGAAGGCCATGAGGATCCCGAAGAGACCAAAGATGGGAAGCCCGCGCCCTCGAAGAAATCCCATGGCGTCGTTGCTGAAGTGCAGGTGAGAGGGAATGGGCGAGGGCGGAAAGTGCACGCCCACCTTGTAAACCGAGTAGATGCCCCAGATAAAAAGAACGATCACCATCACGGTGGTGACCTGCATAATGCGCAGGGCCTTGTCGCTCGACTCCTCGATGCCCTTGATGTTTTCCCACCAGTAGTAGATGGTCACCAGCCCGGCAAATAGTGCCGAGGTGTAATCCATGTTGAACTGAAAGGCGTGGTTGTGCGCGTCCATCAATGCCGGCGGCAGCCAGTGGGCATGATTGGCAACGTTGAGCAGCTCGTTCATCATGCCGGTGATGTACTGGCCGGCGGACACACCGGAGATGGGGCCGGTGAGGATGTAGTCGAACATCAGCGCGGAAACGCTGAGCTTGGCAAATCCACCGCCCAGGGCTTCCTTGACCACGCGGTAAACGCCGGCGCGGGTGAACATGGAGCAGCTCTCCACGTAGACCGCGCGCACCGCGAAGCTGAACAACATGATGCCCAGGATGAACCAGGGAGCGGCTGCGCCTACGGCCTGCTCGGCGATGCCGCCGGCGTAAAACGCCGAGGAACCCAAATCGTTGAGAACGATGGCCGCAGCACGCCAAAAGGAGATGAAAGTGAGCATCACGGAGGATGCCACGATGAGCCGGACGCGGTCTGAAGGAGGAGCTACGGTCGTTCTGCCAGATGCCATCGTAAGGGTGCCGGCGGGTCTACCGGCTTCGTACAGGTAGGGACACCTTTTCTCCGCGCCCTGCGCTGAGTTTATTGGCGATTCACAGTGGTGTCAACCGGAAATTAAAGGGGCGCGCAGGGGGGCTGCTTAGTCCTTGCCGAACAGCTCTTTACCGTCTTCGATGAAACTGACCACGACTACGATGGCCGAGCCGATCAGCCCCAGAAAAAACAAGACTTCCAGCAGCCTAATTGCGAAGATGGCGAACGACATGAATCGATTGTACTGCAGGAGAGAGCTCACGGGCAGGGAACACAGATGAGTTGAGGCCGGTGCGATAAACTCAGGCCTGTATGCAGACATCCGCACCGACACCCACTGCCGGGCGGCGCATGACTCTCGCCGGCGCAGCCTGGGCCCCGTGGGCCGCGGCTGTCCTCTCAGCCGCCCTGCTCGAACTTCCCTTCCCGCTGGCCGGACCGCTGCCCCCCTGGCGCACCGTCTTCGCGTGGTTGGGGCTGGTTCCACTCCTCTGCGCGGTGCTGTCAAAGCGAACCGCAGGCGGGAAGCATCCACTGCGCGACGCCTTTCTTGTGGCCTATCTCTGCGGGGTGCTGTGGTACGCGGGCAACTGCTACTGGATTTACGCGACCATGCACATCTACGGCGGCCTGGGGCCGCTGGTCTCGGTGCTGCTGCTGGCCGGGTTCAGCCTGGTCTTGGGCGCCTACTTCGGCCTGTTTGGTTTGGGCCTGGCGCTGGTGCGGCGCGCCACCGGCTCAGTTCGCTGGGCTCTGCTCTTTGCGCCGTTTCTCTGGGCCGCGCTCGATCTCGCCGCGGCGCGAATTACCTCCGTTCCCTGGGACCAGCTCGGCTACTCGCAGGTGGACAACGCGCTGGTCAACCAGCTTGCCCCCTGGACCGGCGTCTACGGCATCAGCTTTGTGCTGGTGCTGGTCAACGCCCTCATTACCGGCGGAGTTCTGCAGACCCGCTGCCCCAACTTGCTCTCCGACCGGCGCTCCTGGGGCATTGCGGGAGCCGTTCTGCTGGTGGCCGGCGGCCTGGGCATGACCATCACGCCGCCGCGCCCCGCGTCCACCGCATCGGCCGTGCTCATCCAGCCAAATCTCAACGTGGGCGACGACAATGCATGGAACGGCGCCGCGTGGAACCAGAACATGGCCCAGTTCGCGCACCTGGCCGCCGAGCAGTGCAAGAGCTACATCGCCGGCATTCCGCAAACCGGCGCGCCGCAGGGCGAGGTCGTTTGCCCGCCCTATCCTACTCACCCCGATTTGGTGGTCTGGCCAGAGTCACCGGCGCCGTTTATCCAGGGGGATCCGCGCTTTGCTTCATCCATGATCGCCATGGCGCGGCAGCAACACGCGCCCCTGATCGTCGGCGGGATCGGCACCGATTTCGTGCCCGCGGAGCAGGCCTGGAACGACTACAACTCCGCCATGGTCTTCGACGCGCAGGGGCAATATATCGGCCGCTACGACAAGATCCACCTGGTGCCCTTCGGCGAGTACATTCCCTTTCAGAATCTGCTCTCGTTTGCGCACAAGTTGACGGGCCGCGTCAGCAGTTTCTCCCGCGGCAGCGAGCGTCAAAGCTTCCTGCTGGACGGGCACCGCTACGGGATTTTCATCTGCTATGAAGACGTCTTCGCCGACGAGGTGCGGCAATTTGCGCTGCATGGCGCCAGGTCTTCGTCAACATCAGCGACGACGGCTGGTACGGCGACACCAGCGCGCCATGGCAGCACCTCAACGAGGGCCGCATGAGGGCCATCGAGAACCGGCGCTGGATTTTGCGCGACACCAACACCGGCATCACCGCCGTCATCGATCCCGTATGGCCGAGTCCGCGAGAGCATTCCCCGCCACGCCGTCGATGCGCTTCCTGCGCAGTTCGCCTTCCGCAGCGACATCACCTTCTATACCGCGCATGGCGATGTGTTTGCGTGGCTCTGTGCCATACTTTCTATCGGCGTGTTGGCCGTGTGCCTCATGAGGCTGTCAGCACCGGCAAGCACCCGCGAACCCGCCAACTAGCCATGCCGCGTTGTTGACCCGCAATCACGGAGGGAGCAGGAGCCGGGTGCGCAAATGAGTACAGCGCGATGATGGGGGCCCCATCCTTCGAGCGTTTTGTGCTCGAAGGGTGGGATGGCGAAACCTTTCCGAGCCGAGTCAGACATTCTCGCTCGCCCACCCATGGCGCGATGAAACTGCGCCAAGGATGCGGCACCCGGCTCCCGGCATCCCTCCGTTGGTCCTCCGGGATTTGCAGTGATATTCTCAAGATCAGTCAAGAGAACGAAGCTCCTCAATTGAATCCACAGTCAGGTCACCAGAGCAAACCATGTCGTCGCTGAACGATCTCGAATTCGCCTACGCTCCGGTCCGCACCCAGGTGCGCGACCTGCGGGAGTATCTTTGACCCTGCTCGCATCCGCAGGGAACTCGCACAAATAGAAACCAAGTTAGCCGATCCGGCGCTGTGGAACGATCCCGACGCCACCAAGCCGCTGATGCGCGACAGAAAGCGCCTGGAGCAGCTTGTCGCCGACGACGAAGAACTGGTCCGCCGCTCCAGCGACATCGAAGCCTACTTCGAGCTGGCGCGCGAGGGCGAGGACGTTCTCGCGGATCTGGAGAAGGGCATCAAGGAGCTCGCCGCATTTGCCGAAGCGCTGGAAGCCAAAACCATGCTCTCCGGCGAGGCCGACCCGCTCAACGCCATCGTCACCGTGCACCCCGGCGCCGGCGGCACCGAGAGCCAGGACTGGGCGGAGATGCTGCATGCGCATGTACCTGCGCTGGGCCGAACAGCAGGGCTTCAAAACCGAGATGAACGACTACCAGGACGGCGAAGAGGCGGGCATCAAGTCGGCCACCTTCACCATCATGGGCGAATACGCCTTCGGCCAGCTGGCCGGCGAAAGCGGCGTGCACCGGCTGGTGCGCATCTCGCCGTTCGACTCCGCCAAGCGCCGGCACACCTCGTTCGCGTCGGTCTATGTTTCGCCGGAGATCGACGAGACCATTCACGTCGATCTGAAGCTCGAAGACCTGCGCATCGACACCTACCGCTCCGGCGGCAAGGGCGGCCAGCACGTGAACACCACCGACTCGGCGGTGCGCATGACGCACCTGCCCACGGGCATCGTCGTCCAGTGCCAGAACGAGCGCTCCCAGCACAAGAACCGCGAGAAGGCCATGAAGATGCTGCGTTCGCGGCTCTACGAGTACGAGCTTGAAAAGAAGCGCGCGGTGAGCAAGAAGCTGGAAGACTCAAAGCTCGAAATCAACTTCGGCTCGCAGATTCGCAGTTACGTGCTTGCAGCCCTATCGCATCGCCAAGGACCACCGCACCAAGGTGGAAGTGGGCGATGTGGACAAGGTGCTGGACGGCTATCTGGAGCCGTTTCTGCGCGGCTATCTGCTGGCCAAGCGGCGCGGAACGGCGTGGCGGTGCAGCGACGACGGATCGAGACGCCGAGTGTACGGTAGCAGTAGCTGGACAGTGTAGCAAAGAATCGAGCGATAGGCAATGAACTCTGGTACGGTGCGGAGCCGTATGAACGCGACACGGAGTCAGCTTAATGACTTATGACAACGTAATCCACGCCGTAATCGACGAAATGCTGCGCGAGGCAAAGACCATCGCGGTGCTGGGCATGAGCGACAAGCCCCAGCGCGCCAGCTACAACATCGGCAAGTACCTGGCCCAGCACGGCTACCGCGTGCTGCCGGTCAATCCGCGCTCAAGGAGATCGACGGCCAGCCCGTCTATGCCACTCTGCGACGAGGCGCAGGCCGCGCGCGAAAATCGACCTGGTCGATGTCTTTCGCGCCAGCGAGCACGTGCCGCCCATCGTGGACGACGTGATCCGCCTCGGCATTCCCTATCTCTGGCTGCAGGATGAGGTGGTGCACGACGAAGCCGTGGCCCGCGCCCGCGCCGCCGGCGTCAAGTGCGTGCAGAACGACTGCATCTTCCGCGAGCACGCGCAAGCCGGCACGGCTTAGCGAACAGCAAATCTGTCATGGGCTCATCCTGCATCTTCTGTCCGGTAAACTGAGTCCAACGGAACAAGGAGTCATCGGTCAGGAGTCCCCATTTGCGCCGCATCTCATTCTTTTTGAGCATCGCTTTGCTGCTTGGCCGCGCGTTTGCCTGCCGCGGCTGCGACCGACTCCGCCGATGCGCCGCATCTGCACGTGCAGCTCGTTGTTCCCGACGACCAGCTTTATCCGGGCGGCAAAGACTCATCGGCCTCTACTTCAAGCTGGAGCCGGGCTGGCATGTCTACTGGCAGAACGCCGGCGACTCCGGCGAGCCGCCGCACATCAAGTGGACCCTGCCCGACGGGAGTCACCGCCGGGCCGTTGCAGTTTCCCGCGCCGCAGCGGCTGCCGCTCGGCCCGCTGATGGATTTCGGCTACGAGAACGAGGTGCTTTTCCCCATCCAGTCCACGTGGCGAAGACGGTGAAGGACGGCCCGGCCGCTCTGCAGGCCAAGGTCGACTGGCTGGTGTGCAGGGAGGTGTGCATTCCGGGCAAGGCGGAACTGGAGTAAGCGTCCACGTTCTGCCCGGAACGCCGCCGGCTGACTCCGGCTCGCCGTGGACTCGGCGTTGCTGCAGCGCTGGGAGAATGGGCTTCCCAAGCCGCTGCCTGCAGACGACAAAGCCGTCTTCCAGCCCACCGCGACCGGCTTCCGCCTGGCTGTGGACACCGGCCAGGCGTGAGACACAGGCGGAGTTCTTTCCCGCGGACCAGAACATCCTCGACAATCCCGCCGCCGCAAAAGGTCGACGCCGACAGCGAAGGGGCTGGTCCTCGAACTCAAGAAGGACGCGAACCTCACCGCCGGACCCGCGCAATTGAGCGGCGTGCTGGAGCTTGTCCGGCGGGCGCAATTACGAGATTGCGGCGACGCCGGGCACGGTTGCCGCGCCTCCGGCAGCGCCGCGATACGACCGTTGGCGCGCTGGCGCGCATCGCCGGGCTGGCGTTTCTGGGCGGGCTGCTGCTCAACCTGATGCCCTGCGTCTTTCCGGTGCTGTTCTTGAAGGGGCTGGCGCTGGTGCAGTCCGGGCAACGAAGAGCGCCACAAGCTGCGCGCCCACGGCCTCGTCTACACCGTCGGCATTCTGGTTTCGTTCTGGGCGCTGGTGGCGGCGCTGCTGGGCCTGCGCGCGGCAGGAGCCACGCTGGGCTGGGGATTCCAGTTCCAGTCGCCGGTGTTTCTGGCGCTGATGGCGGGGCTGCTGTTCTTCCTCGGCCTGTCGCTGGCCGGGCAGTTCGAAATCGGCCTCACGCTCACCAGCGCGGGCGGCGGCCTTGCAGCGAAGCAGGGCTACGCGGGCAGCTTCTTTACCGGCGTACTGGCGGTGGTGGTGGCCACGCCCTGCACCGCGCCGTTCATGGGCGCGGCCGTCGGCTACGCGCTGGCGCAACCGGCCGGCGTCACCTTTGCCGTCTTCACGGCTCTGGCGCTGGGCCTGGCCGCGCCTTACGTTGCGCTCACCTTGCAGCCGGCGTGGACACGCCTGCTGCCCAGGCCCGGCGCGTGGATGGAGATCTTCCGCCAGGCCATCTCCGTGCCCATCTTTGGCACGGTGATCTGGCTGGCGTGGGTGCTGGCCAGCGGATACGGCGCGGCGGTGCTGGCCGTGCTGCTCATCAGCTTTCTGCTGCTGGCCATTGCCGGCTGGTTTCTGGGCCGCTGGCCGGCCAAAGCGCTGGTCAACAGCCGTCGCCGTGCTTCTGTGGCTGTGCGTGGCGGGGCTGGCGGTGTTCGACCAGCAGCTTGCGGCCAGTGCGCCGGTGACGCAGCCGGAACCTCCGCCGCCAGCTGCGCGCTGACTGGCAGCCGTGGTCGCCCGCGGCGGTCAGACAGCGGACTGGCTGCGGGCCGCCCGGTGTTTGTGGACTTCACGGCGAGCTGGTGCCTGAGCTGCCAGGTGAACGAGCGCGTGGCGTTGACCCAGCCGGAGGTGCAGCAGGCCTTCGCGGCGAAGAATGTGCTGCTGCTCAAGGCCGACTGGACGCGCGAGAATCCTGAGATTACGCAGGCACTGGCCGCGCTGGGCCGCAGCGGCGTGCCCGTCTACGCACTCTATATCCCGGGAGAAGAGAGCCCACGGCTGCTGCCGCAGGTGCTCACGCCGGGAATTGTGACCGGAGCGCTCGACAAGTTGCCGGAGACAGGACCGAGGGACCGAGGGAACAGGGGAACTAGGAACAGGGACCGTGGGACAAGGGCTCAGCAAGGGCAAGGACTTAGAAACCTAGTCGCGCAGCTTTGCTGCCATACGCGCCTTGCCTGACGCAGTATCCCTTTCCCCTGTCCCTTAGTCCCTTGCCCTTCCATGTCCCTCGTCCCTGTTCCGCATCACCGCGTCATAATCACTTCAGACAGGGCATCCTTGGCCAGGAACTGCTTGTGGCCGCTCCAGCCGGCGAAGAGCCGCTCGATGCTGCGGTTGGTGAAGCGAGCGCTGGATGGGGAAGGCTTCGCCGAGCTGCACTTCGATGTCGTTGCCGGGCGTGACGTGGAAGCGGCAATGCACCGTCTCTTCGCCCTGCGTGCGGGTGTGAAAAAGCGCCAGCACCTGGCCGCCGGGATTCATCGACGCGTAGAGGTGATCGACGACCGGCTTGACGAACGGCTCGGGCAGGTAATCGAGCGAGGTCCACAGCAGCACCACATCGAACATGCGGCCGGCAAAGTTGAGGGTCTGGCTCGAGGAAGCGCTGCACATCCCAGATGGGATTGCCGTCTTCATCCTGCTCGCCGGTGTGCCATTGTCCGGCGCAGGCCTCGTGCACCAGGTCGGCCATAAACAGGCTGTGGCTCAGGCCGGTCAGGTAGTTGATGTTGATGGGCGAGGTATAGCCGATGTCGAGGATGCGCAGGCCGGGCTCCGATTCCAGCCGCTTGCGCATCACCGCCCATGCGCCGGAGTGCCGCGGCACCTTGGGCCCGATCAGGCCCGGAGCTGGAAGCCGGCGCTTCGCTTTCCTGTTTCTTGAAACGGCCTAACAACCTGGAATCCCTCAAAGCAAGCGCTGACCGCAGAGCAGCGCTCGAAGAGCTTGTCCGTCGCGCGAGGCACCGCTTCGACAACGATTCGCGGAACCCTGTGCGCGGAGCGGAGTTCTAGAAGATGCCGCCGGTCTGAGGCGCGCTGGCGCCGTCAGGACCCTTGTTGACGGCCTGCGTCAAGTCCACCTTGCCGCGAAACACGGCGTTGTCTTCAACCGCCAGGCGCAGCGCGCGAATGTCGCCTTCCACCGTGCAGCCGGCGCGCAGCTCCACGCGTCCGCTGGCCACCACGTTGCCCTGCACGTGCCCCAGAATCAGCACGTCCTTGGCGGCGAGGTCTGCGGCAACATTGGCGTTGGGCCCAATGGTCAGCCGGCTCTCTGAGAGGCTGACCGTCCCTTCCACGCGCCCGTCCACAATCAGATCCTCACTGCCCTTCACTTCGCCGCAGATGACCACACTCTTGCCGATGCGCGCCGGAACATTCTCCACTGGCATGAACCTTTCCTTCCCACGGACCGCTCGCAGGCCCTGCCCGCACTATACGCAACCGGGCCGCATTGCTTCAATACTTGCAGAATCGCGTGGGAAGTCCTTGGCGTCTAATCTATCACGAACAGCGCAACGGGAGCGTGAAAGGGGAGCAGATGCCCGCCGCAGGAATTCGCCGTAAACTGATCATAGTGCGCAGCCTTATCTCGATTTCTGGGACTTCCTTTTCTGGGAATCGTTCTGCTCCCCGCGCAGAATGCGCCGCCCACTGCTCTTTCCGCTTCGCAGGCGCAGGCGGCGGTCGACCGCGCACTGGCCAACGAGCTGCGCGCGGCCCAGGACAGCAGCCATCCCATGCGCTACCTGCTGCGCAAGACCACGCCGCGGCTCAGCTCACGCCACGAAATCTACGAAACAACAGACGGCGATGTGGCGCGCCTGCTCAGCATGAACGGCCAGCCGCTGAGCCCCGATGCCGAGCAGAAGAGATCGTCGCGGCTCAGTGAGCTGGCCGCCGATCCGGGGCGCCAGCGGCATCGCAAGCAGACGGAAGATGCGGACCGCGGCGCGCGCTGTCAATGTTTGCGCGCGCTGCCTGACGCCTTTCATCTATCAGTATGCCGGCACCGTGCAGAGCCCCGCGGGACTGGCGGAAAAATTCACTTTCCGGCCCAATCCCGGCTTTTCGCCGCCCGATCTCGAAACCCAGGTTCTGACCGCCATGGCCGGCGAAATCTGGATCAATCCCGCAGCAGGAGCGCGTGGTGCGGCTGGAGGGCCATTTGCAACACGACGTCGATTTCGGCTGGGGCATTCTGGGCAGACTGGACAAAGGCGGCTGGATTGCCATCGACCAGGCCGAAGTGGGTCCCGGCCAGTGGCGCACCGTGCGCCTGCAGATGGTGATGAGCGGCCGCGTGTTCTTCAAGACACGCAGCTTCGATACCACGGAGGATAGAGAGCGATTTTGCGCCGCTGCCGCCGGACATGGGCTATCGCGAGGCGATCGAGAAGCTGCAGCTCGGGGCGTTCAAGACGGAGGCGACGGAATCCGTAAAACTGGTACACGGCAAAAACGAAACGGCCCTGCGCTCATCGCGCAGGGCCGTTGCTCTTTTGGCGATTTCCGTCGACTACATCTTCACGAAGACGATCACCATGGTGAACAGGGTGAGGGACTCGATGAAGGCCAGGCCGAGCACCAGGAACAGCATGATGCCGGCGCGGGTGCCGGGGTTGCGGGCCAGCGACTCGCAGGCCGAGCCGACGGCGCGGCCCTGACCCATGCCGCACAGTCCGGCAGCCAGGCCCATGCCAAGGCCGGCGCCGATCGGAATCAGGTTGAGAGCCGGCGCTGTGCCGGTTTGCGCGAAGACCGGGACGGCAAAGCAGAGCACCGCCAGGGCCATGAACAGGTACTGAAGTTTCCGCATAGTTCTCCTGCTTCCGTAAGATTGGCCGCCAGTGGGTGGTTGAGGCTCACCGTAGCTGGCCCCCTCACGCTTGCGGCCCTACCGTGGATCCGGAGCGGAAGCGGCTCCGGCGGAATCTGTAGCTGTTCGTCAGTTCGCAGTTGTCAGAATCGCTGTCACTGGCTGAGAACTGTGAACTACGAACTGTGAACTGCTTTCTAGTGCTCCTGCGCCACTGCCATGGACAGGTAAATCATGGCCAGCAGCATGAAGACGAATGCCTGAATGACCGAAACCAGCGCGTGCAGCCCCAGGAAACCGCCGGAATGCGCAAGCGGAATCAGCGAGAACGATACCAGCACCATCAGGTCGCTGGCAAACATGTTGGCGTAAAGACGGATGGTGAGCGACATCATGCGCGCGAGGTGCGAAACGATCTCGATGGGGAACATGAGCGGCGCCAGCCACCAGCAGCGGCCCCATGAAGTGCTTGAGGTAGCCAACCGGGCCCTGCACGCGAAGCCCGTGGAAGTTGTAGTAGAGGAAGGTGAGCACCGCGATGCCCAGCGGCACCACCGGCTGGCTGGTGGGCGTCACCACGCCCGGAATCAGCCCGATGAACAGGCCTATCAGGTTATTCAGCAGCACGAAGAGCACGACGCAGGTGACAAAGGCCTGGAAGCGCTCGTAGCCATGGCCGATAACCTGGTCGCCCAGGTCGCCGACGAACTCGTGGATGATCTCGGCCACATGCTGCGCCGGATTGGGATGCTCGACCGACAGCGTGGCCCGCACCAGGAAGAAAAACGCCAGCAGGATGAAGACGACCAGCATCTCCAGCGCGAACACGTCGTTGATGGGCGCGTTGGGGTGCGCCGGATGCACGCCCACCAACTGCATCAGCCAGCCGAAGAAGGGTCCAAAGACCGCATTGAAGGCGTGGGTAATCCCAAGTTTCTGCATCGAAAGAAGGTCTTTCCGTTTCTCGTCAGAAATTCCACGTTCTGTCTGCGACAACATAGACGCGGCGAGGCGGACCGTGCGGTCTTCTCGATCGCTGACGATCTGTTCAATTGCGCAGCAGGCGCAGCGCTTCCCACACAATGGCCAGAACCGCCAGGCCGAGGCCGCACAGCAGAGCCAGCACCGAACCATGGAAACATTTAAGGCTACCATAAATGACCCCGGCAAAGATGACCAGGCGCGAAGCATAAGAAAGACCACCGCCAGGCCGGCGCCTTGCGGAACCTGCTTCTGATCCAACCTGGCATTGATGATGCGGATCAGCCGCCGCCACTCCAGGATGCTGGCGGCCGAGATCACGGTCCCGGTGGCCAGCATGGCGCCGTTGCGCCAGCCCGAGGCCTTCCACACCACCAGCGCGCCCAGCAGCCCAATGATCAGCGTGATGCGCATGGCCCGCTGCAGCAGGGCTTCGAGGCCGGCGTCGGTCAGGCCGGCCAGCAGAGTTCCTTTCTTCGCTCATGAGGGCCTGCCGGCGCTTCCCTTTCCGTCCGGTCTGCCATTGCCGGGAGGCTCTTTCACCGCGTCCAGGGCCATGCGGACGACGTAATAAAGTCCCGCCGCGCCGCCAAAGACAACGCCCGCCGCGCCGATCCAGGGCTGGTGCACCCGGCCGCCGATCCAGTCGCCAACAAGCCAGCCGATGAAGGCCGCGCAGGGCAGAATCAGCGCAATCTGCACCATCTTTTCTGCCTGCACAAGGGCGCTGACCAGCCCGGGGCCTTTGCCGCGGCCTTTTGGTTCCGGAATAGGCGGGTTGAATGGCATCATCGTGGTTATACACGATGCGCGGCTCCTGCTACGCGATAATCCCCGGCGCGCAGGCTCGGGAACTTGCAGCCGCTATACTGGCGGTTGGACCTTCGACGGGAATTTCGCAGGAAGGATCGCATGGAGTTCGATTCGGAATTTGAGCGCAATCTCTTCGAGTTGCGCCAGAGGCAAGCTTGAGGAAATCGAGAAGCTGGGCCAGGCCGCTTATCCCAACCAGTTCGCTTTTCGCACACCATTCCGCAGGTGCGCGCGGCGTGGGGCGAGGCGACGGGCGAGGCGCTGGAGGCCAACCGCACCACGGTGGCCGTGGCCGGGCGCATCATGGCCATCCGCCAGCAGGGCAAGGCCGGCTTTGCCACCCTGCAGCAGGACGGGCAGCGGCTGCAGATTTACGTCCGCCTGGACGCGGTGGGCGAACAGGGCTTCGCGCTCTACAAGCTGCTCGACCTGGGCGACCACATCGGCGTGAGCGGCTATCTGTTCCGCACCCGCACGGGCGAGCTCACGGTGCACGTGGAGAAGCTGACGTTTCTGGCCAAGGCCATGCTGGCGCTGCCGGAGAAGTATCACGGACTGGCCGATGTGGAGCTGCGCTACCGGCAGCGCTACGTGGATCTGTTCGCCAACCTCGACAGCCGCGAAGTGTTTGTGAAGCGCGCCAAGGTGCTGCGCGCCCTGCGGACGTTCTTTGACAGCCGCGGCTATCTGGAAGTGGAAACGCCGATGATGCAGGCCATCGCCGGCGGCGCGGCGGCGCGGCCGTTTGAGACGCATCACAACGCGCTGGACATGGATTTGTTTCTGCGCATCGCGCCGGAGCTGTATCTTGAAGCGGCTGGTGGTGGGCGGCCTCGATCGCGTGTATGAGATCAATCGCAACTTCCGCAACGAGGGCGTGAGCACGCAGCACAATCCCGAGTTCACCATGCTGGAGTTCTACCAGGCCTATGCGAACTACCACGACCTGATGGATTTGACCGAGGAGCTGTTCCGGTTTGTGGCGCTTGAGGTGAACGGGACGACGGTGACGGAGTTCAACGGCGCGCAGATCGACTTGGGCAAGTTCGAGCGGCTGACCATGCGTGAGGCGATTCGTCAAGTATTGGCTGGAGAACGCGGGACCGGCTCCATCGCCTGGACGACTTTCGAGACAAAAAAGCATTTTGCGACTTTCTTTGGAAGGCGTCTGACGTTTGTCACCAGTTACCTAAACGCAATCCGGTGCGCCCATCGCATTTAGAGTTCGCGCAACCGGACGAGAAGATCAATAGGCTTAGACAGCTCGGTGGCATCTGCAACAACGAGGACGCGGATATCAAGCAAGGCGAACCCTCTTGGAAGGAGCATTGCGAATCTATTCGAGTTTTTGGCGGAGCCAAATCTAATCCAGCCGACCATCATCTACGAATTCCCGACTGCCGTCTCGCCGCTCTCCAAGCAGGACCCAAAAAATCCGGACTGGGTGGAGCGCTTCGAGATCTACGCAGGCGGCTTCGAGCTGGGCAATGCCTTCAGCGAGCTGAACGATCCGGTGGAGCAGCACAAGCGTTTTGCCGATCAGCTCGCCGAGCGCGCCCGCGGCGACGAAGAAGCGCACCAGATGGATGAGGATTACGTCCGCGCGCTGGCTTACGGTTTGCCGCCCACCGGCGGCGAAGGCATCGGCATCGACCGGCTGGTGATGATCCTGACCGGGTCGAAGTCGATTCGCGACGTGATTCTGTTTCCGCTGATGCGGAAAGAGCAGGGACTAGGGACTAGGGACTAGGGACGAAAGGAGATCCTTGGCAAATGGGCGCTTCGTTTCGAGAGCTAACCGTTTGGCAACGTGCCGTTGAATTGACATTAGCGGTCTACAAGCTCACCGCGACGTTTCCCGATGCCGAACGATTCGGTCTCACCAACCAGCTAAGGAGAGCCGCCGTCTCTGTAGCCAGCAACATTGCGGAAGGATATGGGCGGGCTACCAAAGGGGAGTACATTCAGTTCCTCGGGCACGCGCGCGGTTCCATATCCGAAGTTGAAACGCAGCGCGTGATTTCGGCGGCTTTGAATTTTGGCGCAAAGCCACTCCTTCAAAATGCCGAAGGGCTTTGTAACGAAGTCAGCCGCATGTTGCGCACCATGATGAAGTCCCTTCACGCAAAGACAGCGCCCCCAGTCCCTAGCCCCTAGCCCCTAGCCCCTAGTCCCTAGTCTTTCTCATCTGGAGCTTTTTTTGAACATTCTTTTCGTCGGCGACATTTTCGGTAGCGCGGGACGGCGCATTGTGTCTGAGCACATCGGGCACGTGCGCGAGGCGCACAACGTCGATCTCACGGTGGTGAACGTGGAGAACGCGGCCGGCGGATTCGGAGTTACGCCATCCATTGCCGAAGAGATCTTCGACCTGGGCGCCGACGTGCTCACCACCGGCAACCACGTGTGGGACAAGAAGGAGTTGCTGGACTATCTCGCTGCTCCAAAACCTGAGAGCGCGGAGCGCCCGCGGCGCGTACTGCGGCCGGCCAATTTTGCCCCGGGGCTGCCGGGCTTCGGATTCTATGAAGGCGCCACGCGGGGCGACGTGGCTTACGCGGTGATCAATCTGCAGGGGCGCGTCTTCATGGGCTCGACCAACGACCCGTTTCGGGCCGCCGATTCGCTCTTGGCGTCCATCAAGGCCAAGGTGATCCTGGTCGACTTCCACGCCGAGGCGACCAGCGAAAAAGTCGCCATGGGCTGGTATCTCGATGGCCGCGTGACTGCGGTGCTGGGCACGCATACGCATGTGCCCACGGCCGACGAACGCATCCTGCCTAATGGAACCGCTTTTCAGACGGACGTGGGCATGAGCGGCCCCTACGACAGCATCATCGGCGTTGAAAAAGAGATGGTGCTGCACAAATTCCTCACCGGGATGCCAGGCAAATTCGAGGCCGCCAAGGGAAATCCGAAGATGTGCGCCGCGCTGGTGACATGCGACTCCGCCACCGGCCGCGCCAGCCGGATTCAGCGCATCATGCTCGGCGAGTAAAATCCGCCAGGGCCGGGAAATGCCGGCCGCACGGCAGCCCTGAGAGCGCCAACCCCAAAGAAAAAAAGAAAGGGCAGTCCGCCGTGCGGACCGCCCTTTTGTATTCCAGTTTTGAGCCCAGGTGCGGGCCGGCTATGCGCCGCGGTGGTGGCCCGCAGCGGGACGGCGATGCACCGGAGCAGCGGCCTTCTTCTCTGCTGGACGAACCCATCCTTCAACACGATCTGGGCCTTGGCGGCATTGCCGTTGCTGGCGGGAATCGCGGTGTAGGTGTCGTAGGTGCGCGTCCAGTTCGTCGTTAGGCTGCAGCATGAACTCGAAGCCCGCTTCCGGGGCATCCTTGCAGCTCAGCGGCTCCTTCATGTTGACCGTGAAGTCAGCAGACTTGGAGTCCTTGGCGTCCTGGGTAACGGCCATGTTGATGGTGTTCACGGAAGGCTCGATCAGGATGTGGCGCGCGTGGTCGAGGTCGGTAATCTGACCAAGATCAGTGGGATCTGCGTTGGCCTGCAGATAATCCTGCGCTTCCTTCACGCGGAGCTCCGAAGTGGGCGCAGGCGGCACAGAGGCGCACGGGCCAGGCGTTTTGAGCTTGACCGTGTAGTCCTTGGGCTTGACTGAAGCTGCCGTGGTGACATGCACCACCAGCACCGTTGCCGGATCGCTGATGACAATGCCCGGGACCGGCGTGAGCTGGCCCTGCAGTACACCCCACAGCTTCTGGGCATCGTGCGGTTGCCGTTGGCCAGGATGAACTCCTTGTCTTCAAGGTTCAGCTTGGTCAGGTCGGGCGTGGTGGCAATCACGCTGGGCGACGATCTCCGGCGGCGTAGGCGCAGGCGTGATGGTGAAAGTCGCCGGCGGGAACAGGGTTTGCGCCGACTGGGTCTTCACCGTGATCGCAGACCCTCCAGGTTGCCGTGGAAGCGCTTGTACCAGTACTCGAGCTTGGGCTCGATCTGCGACTTGTAAGCGGGCGGCGCAAAGTTCCAGGCGCGGGCGTAGAACCAGCAGGCCTTCACCTCATCGCGCGAGGCGCCGGGCTTGGCATAGGCCTCGGCCAGGTTCAGCGTGTCCACCAGGCCAGCGCCGCTGGTGGTCTGGTTCGCCGGATACAGCATCAGCTCGGTGGTGTACTCCTTGATGGCGCCCGCATAATCGTGCTTCACGATCGCGTCATCCAGGGCGATGGCCGAGTGGAAGATGGGATAAGACGCATCCGTCATCTTCTTCCAGTCGTCGTCTGACACGCCGGTTGGCTTGGGCAGGGTCAGCCCCTTCTGAGCCATGACCGCAGCGTCGTCGCAGGTCTGCGGATCCTTGCTGTCGCCCGTAGCGGTATCGATGTTCCTTTGGCAGGTCGTTCTTTTGAAGTAGACGGTCGCGAAGACGGCCTTGAAGTTGTTGGGATCGACCTGCAGCAAGCGGCTGGCCGCGCTCACCACCTTGTCGGGCTGGTTCAGCTGCTCATAGGTGTCGATCAACTCGTTGAGCACGGCCTTCTTGACCACGCTATTAGGGTATTTCTGCAGAAAATCTTCCAAGGCCGAAGCCTTGGTATGCCGGGCTCGGTCTGGGTAATGGCTGTCTGATAAGCGTTAAACTCGGTCGGATCCTGAATCGTGATCTGACCTGAATTGTATCCTGCGCTCGCAGCGCGGGCGCGGCAACAAGGGCAATGCTTGCCAAAGCCATCGCAAATGCAAGGACTAACTTCTTCATTCTGTGCTCCTGGGAATTCCCAAAACTGGATAAGCCTATCTGCTGCGGAATCCGGCAACAGATCCGGTACGCAGTCGAGTACGAGTCAACGGATATAACAATACCACGGCCCCTTACGAGGCATTGCAATGGATTATAGAAAGCCACTCTACCTCTGACAAGCAAACTGTTGCACCCCGAAAGTGGGATGCCTTCACCGCCGTTAGGGCTGCAGGTGCTATTGCAGCAGGCGAACCAGCTCCGTCTGCTCGGCCAGAAAGGCGTCGTGGCCGTGGTCACTGGTCATTTCGCGGTACTCCGCCTGAGCGCCGGCAGCGCGGACGATCTCCGCAAAACGCTTCACTTCAGTGGCGGGAAACAGCCAGTCGGTGCTGATGCCGATAAAGACCAGCCGGGCGCGGATGCGGCCGAAGGCCTCCTCCGGCGAGTTGTACCCGCGCAGCGGGTCCCAGGTATCCATGGTGCGCAGGATGGCGAGGTAGGCGTTGGCGTCGAAGCGGTCGATAAAGCGCCTGCCCTGGTGGTCGAGATAGCCGGCAATGTCGAAGCGGCCGCCGATCAACCCTCCGCTCAGGCCGCTTCCCTGCCCGTCCGCGGACCACGGGTCTTCGCCGCTGCGGTTGGGGTTGCGGCCGTAGCGCTCGTCGAACAGCGGCGCGGATTTGTAGCTGAGCATGGCGATCTGCCGGGCCAGCGAGAGGCCGCTGCGCGGCGGCTTCTGCGGCAGATAGCGCCCGCCCACCCACTCCGGGTCGTGCTGGATGGCCTGGCGCTGCAGATGATTCAGCGCCAGCCCCATGGCGCCCAGCGGAGACACGCCGATGATGAGGCCGCGCTCCACGCGCTGGCGGAAACTGGATGGCTCCACTCCAGCGCCTGCATGCCGCCAATGGAGCCGCCCATGACCAGGCGCAGCCGGCGCACCCCGAGCGAGTCAAGCAGCTTTGCCTGGGCGCGAACATTGTCGCGGATGGAAATGAGGGGAAAGTCGGGGCCGTACGGCTCGCCGGTGGCGGGATTCACGGAGCCGGGCCCCGTGGAGCCGTAACAGGAGCCCAGCATGTTGATGCAGATGACGAAATCGTGTTCGAGGGAGAGAACGGCGCCGGGAGCAAAGACCTCAGGCCACCAGGAGCCCACCAGGGCCGAGCCGGAAAGCGCGTGGCAAACCAGAACGGCGTTGTCCCGCGCCGCATTCAGCTTGCCGTAGACGGCGTAATGCAGCGTGGGACACGCCAGGGTACACCCGCACTCGAGGGCGAAATCTCCGTCGAGCACGAAGTCGCCCTCGTAGGTGGGCGCCAGGATTTTTTGTCCTGGCGAGCTGCCACTTGCAGTCGAGTTGGTGGGTTCGGTCATTCGCTTTCCTTATTTTGCCGCACCAGCCGCGACCGGCACGTTTGCCGCCTGCCCGTTGGCCGCTTCGATGGCCTTGTCCAGATCGGCGAGGATGTCGCGGATGTCCTCGATGCCCACCGAAAGCCGCACCAACTCCGGCGTGACGCCGGTGGAGGCCTGCTCCTCCACTGAAAGCTGCTGGTGCGTGGTCGAGGCCGGATGAATCACCAGCGACTTGGCATCGCCGATATTGGCCAGCAGCGAAAAGAGCTTGAGCTCGTTGATGAGCTTCTTGCCTGCATCGTAGCCGCTCGATTTTCCGCCTTGATGCCGAAGGTGACCAGCGCGCCCTGGCCTGTGGGCATGTACTTCTGCGCTCGCTTGTAGTACGGGCTCGACTCCAGGCCGGGATAGTTGACCCACTCGATGCCGGGATGATTGGCGAGGTGCCTGGCCACGGCCATGCGCGTTCTGCGAGTGGCGCTCCATGCGCAGGTGCAGCGTTTCGATACCCTGCAGCAGCAGGAACGCGTTGAAGGGCGAGAGCGCAGCGCCGGTATCGCGCAGCCCCTGCACGCGGGCTTTGAGAATGAAGGCCAGCGGCCCGAAGGCCTGCGTGTAGGAGAGGCCGTGGTAGCTGGGGTCGGGCTCGGTGAATTCCTTGAAGCGCCCGGATGCGGCCCAGTCAAATTTGCCGGCATCCACAATGACGCCGCCAATGGCCGTGCCGTGGCCGCCCAGAAACTTGGTGGCCGAATTGACAACAATGTCCGCGCCCCACTCGATGGGCCGCACCAGCGCCGGCGAGGCCGAAGTGTTGTCGATGATCAGCGGCAGCTTGTTTTCGTGCGCGATGGCGGCCATCTTCTCGATATCCACCACGTCGAGCTTGGGATTGCCGAGCGTCTCGGTATAGACGGCGCGGGTCTTCTCGTTGATGGCCGCGCGCAGGCCGTCGAAGTCGTCGGCATCGACAAACCTGACCACGATGCCCAGGCGCGGCAGCGTGTAGTGGAAGAGATTGTAGGTGCCGCCGTAGAGCGAGGTGGTGGAGACGATCTCGTCGCCGGCCGCGGCCAGCGTGGTGAGGGCCAGCGTCTCCGCCGCCTGGCCGGAGGCTGTGGCCAGCGCCGCCACGCCGCCTTCCAGAGCCGCCACGCGCTTCTCAAGCACGTCGGTGGTGGGGTTCATGATGCGCGTGTAGATGTTGCCGAACTCCTGCAGCGCAAAAAGCCGCGCCGCGTGGTCCGCGTCGTTGAACAGGTACGAAGTGGTCTGGTAAATGGGGACGGCGCGCGAGCCGGTGGTCGGGTCGGGGACCTGGCCGGCGTGGACGGCGAGAGTGGCAAGCTGCTGTTTCGATTCGGACATGTGTAGCTCCTTCTCATCCTGTTGATGGGCTGCTCCAAAAGCAAAAACGCGGAGCGCAAAATCGTGGTGCGGGGCAGCAACGCAAAACGGCCCGCATCCGCTTCGGGACCGGGCCGCTTGACCTCAGATTCGGTTGCGCTTAACGCAGTGGCCGCTCAAGAGGCCGACGGACGGGATCCGCTTGACACGAACATACACATGCACATGCGCATGCAGATGGCCATGACCGCAATTCCGCATTCCCTTGAGTTCGGCATGAAGGAAGTATCAAGGCGTGGATGCGGGGGTGTCAAGAAATTCCAGCAGGGCCAGTGACTCAATTCCGCTGCCCCCGATCGCTGCTCTCCGGTTTCCTCGTTACCTTGATCCCTTGTCCCCTGCTTTGCTCACTCTTCCGGCTTCCAGACGTACGCGTCCGGCTGGGGCAGGCCGATGTGGGCCAGCACGCGGCAGGCGAACTGGCGTGCCATGGCGGTTGCGTCCGCGCCCGGCTGATAGAAGGCCGGGATGCAGGGGAAGATGATGGCGCCGGCTTCGGCGGCCAGCGTCATGTTGCGCAGGTGAATGCGGTTGAAGGGCGTCTCGCGCACGCAGAGGATGAGCGGGCGGCGCTCCTTGAGCGTGACGTCGGCGGCGCGGGCGATGAGCGAGTTGGCCAGGCCCAGGGCGATGGCGGCCAGCGTGCCCATGGAGCAGGGCAGGACGATCATGCCGTCGGAAGGATGGCTGCCGCTGGCGATGGCCGCGCCGATGTCGGCGTCAGCGTGCTGGAGTGATTTTGGTAGGCGTGGCGCCGAGCAGTTTTTCCAGGCACTGCGTGCGGCCGGAGACGCCGAGTTCCTCGGCGAGCACGCGCAGCGAATTTTCCGAAGCGACGAAGTGGACGCGGGCGACGCGGGACGTCGGCTTCAAGCGCGCGCAGCGCCTCGCGCGCGAGGATCGCGCCGGAGGCGCCGGTAATGGCGAGGGTTAGATTGCAGCTTCTAGCTCCTTCAGTTTTGCGCCGGCCTGAGTCGCGCACGCCTACGGCGCAGTGGTTAGGAAAACTCGCGCCATAGGCGCAATCTTTATTAGCCCCGCGCTTCAGCGTGGGGTGGGGGAGCCGTCCCTACGGGACTTCCATTCTACTCTGGGCTGGAATCCCCACGCTAAAGCGCG
The DNA here is from genome assembly GCA_963725975.1 of uncultured Acidobacteriaceae bacterium. Lineage (GTDB taxonomy): Bacteria > Acidobacteriota > Terriglobia > Terriglobales > Acidobacteriaceae > Telmatobacter. Next base: position 659,166 of record CAVSBA010000011.1, read on the forward strand.
GGGCTAACAAACCGTTGCGCCTACGGCGCGCGAATTCGGGTCAACACTCAGCCGTGGCCCTGCAAACCGGATTGACCGGTTCCCCCGGGCACGGCAAAATCGCGGCTGCGGATGGCGCCGCCGGCGCTGGTAATGGAGAGGGTGGGATTCCGCTTCTAACTCCTACAACTTTGCGCCGGGGTTGGAGCCATCGCGCCGGAGGCGAGCGTGCCCGCGAATCTGCCGCGGCGCTGTCCTTCGGCGGGTGTACTATTTCCCCAATACCCGCTTGAAGATCGCATCCACATTGCCCAACTGCCGCGTGTAGTCGAAGGTCTTTTCCAGCTTTTCGCGGGCTCAGCAGCGTAGTGATCTGCGGGTCGCGGCCCACTTCCTCGCGGAAATTCAAATCCTCTTTCCAGGCGCGCATGGCGTGCGACTGCACCAGCCGATACGCGTCTTCGCGCATCATGCCGGCTTCGGCCAGATCGAGCAGCAATTGGCCGCTGAAAATGAGCCCGCCGGTCGATTCGAGGTTCTTCTTCATGCGCTCGGGGTAGACCAGCAGGCGATCGATCAGGTCCGTCGACTTGGCCAGCAGGTAGTCGACCAGGATGGTCGAATCGGGGAAGATGACGCGCTCGACCGAAGAGTGCGAGATGTCGCGCTCGTGCCAGAGGGCGATGTCTTCAAACGCCGCCTGCGCATTGCCGCGCAGCACGCGCGCCAGGCCGCTGATCTGTTCGCTGGTGATGGGATTCTTCTTGTGCGGCATGGCCGAGGAGCCCTTCTGCTTTTCGCTGAAGTACTCCTGCGCCTCGCGCACCTCAGTGCGCTGCAGATGGCGCACTTCGACGGCGATCTTGTCGAGCGTGCTGCCGATAATGGCCAGCGTGGAAATGTAGGCCGCGTGCCGGTCGCGCTGGATGACCTGCGTGGCCACGGGCGCGGGCTTGAGGCCGAGGCGCGCGCAGATGCGCTCTTCGTGCTCGGGCTTCAAGTGCCCGAAGGTGCCGACGGCGCCCGAGAGCTTGCCCACGCGCATGTCCTCGGCGGCGGCATCGAAGCGGGTCAGGTTGCGCTCCATCTCGGCGTACCAGTTGAGCAGCTTGAGGCCGAAGGTGGTGGGCTCGGCGTGAATGCCGTGGGTGCGGCCAATGGTGGGCGTGTGCTTGAACTCGAGGGCGCGGCGCTTGAGCACGGCGAGAAAGGCGACGAATGCCCTCGCGAATCAGCGCCGAGGCTTCTTTCACCTGCAGCGCCTGCGCCGTATCCACAATGTCGTTCGAGGTGAGCCCGTAATGCAGCCAGCGGGACTCGGCGTCGAGGCCCTGCGCTTTGAGGCTTTCTGCCACTGCCGTCGTGAAGGCGATCACGTCGTGCCGGACCTCGGCCTCGATTTCGCGCACGCGTTCGGCCGACACCGTCGCTTTGGTGGCGATGGCTTCGGCGGCCGCGGTGGGAATCACGCCGTCTTCGGCCAGCACCGTGCTCGCCGCCGCTTCCACCTGCAGCCAGCAGCGGTACTTGTTCTCTTCAGTCCAGATTGCGCCCATCGCCGGGCGGGTATAGCGCTCGATCAAAGCAAGTCTCCGTATTGATTGTACGAGGGGGAAAGGACTTAGCGGGCGAGGAAGATGCAGGCGTTGGCGGAGTTCGTCGAAGAGCAGGCCGCGGCCGGGCAGCGTAGGGCTGGAACCACTCGCCATCGATCACCATCTGCGGAATGGCGCGCTTGCCCACGCGGCGCACGACCTCGGCCATGGCGGAGGGGTTGGCGTCCACATTGATCTCCGCGTAGGCGATGCCGTTGGCGTCGAGAAACTGCTTGGCGGCGCGGCAATCGCGGCACCACGCCGCAGAGTAAATTTGCACGACCATGGAATTATCTTATTTCCCAGCCACTGTCGCTGCAGTGATCGACCGCACTCCTGCTGCCTTTGGGTGCAGTTTGCGGCAGCCGTGTTGCCCCATAGAGTGCGATAGCATCGTGCACATGACGGCTGACGAGATCAAGGCGCTGCTGCGGCTGGAGCCGCACCCTGTCGAGGGCGGATTTTACCGCCGCACCTACACATCCATGGGCCATGTGCCGCTGACCCGCGGAACGCGGGCGCTGGGCTTCGGCGATCTACTACCTGCTGGAGCCGGGAACCTTCTCCGAGATGCACATGCTGGCCTCCGACGAGATGTTTCATTTCTACCTGGGCGATCCGGTGGAGATGCTGCAACTGGCCGACGATGGGAGCTCCGCCGTCTTTACTCTTGGACAGGATTTGGAGGCGGGTCAGCACGTCGCAACTCCTGGTCCCGGCCGGCGTGTGGCAGGGTACGCGGCTGGTGGAGGGTGGGAAGGTGGCGCTGCTGGGCTGCACCGTTACGCCGGGGTTCGATTTTGCCGATTACCACAGCGCCAGCTATGCGGAGCTGGCGGAGAAATGGCCGGAGCAGGATGAACGCATTCGGGCGCTGACGCGAAAATAGCGGTATGAGCCGAGTCTAGCAACGCCGTTCGCGGAAGAAGCTGCGCAGCAACTCGGCGGACTCTTCAGCGGCGATTCCCTGCTCCACCTGCATCTGGTGGTTGAGCTGCGGATGGTTGAGCACGGAAAGCACCGATCCGCAGGCGCCGGCTTTGGGATCGGCGGCAGCGTAGACCAGCCGGTCGAGCCGCGCATGAATCATGGCGCCGGCACACATGGCGCAAGGCTCCAGCGTAACGTACAGCGTGCAGCCGATCAGGCGGTAGTTGCTCAGCACCGCAGCGGCCGCGCGCATGGCCACAATCTCCGCGTGGGCTGTGGGATCCACGTCGCGCAGAACCCGATTCTGGCCGCGCGCAATGATGGCGCCTTCGCGCACCACCACCGCTCCGATCGGCACTTCGCCGGCTTCGGCGGCTGCGCGCGCTTCCTCCAGCGCGGCTTCCATGGCTTCAAGGTCGGTAATCATGTTCACCATGCTAAGGGCCTCTGATCGGGCACCGAATCACCCATCCCTCAGCGGCTAAATAGGCTGCGGAAAAACTCCGCGGACCATCGGTTTTGAAAGGGCGCGACTTCAGTCGTGCCCTTTCAATACAGCCCCCCAATCAAAGCTTGTCCAAAGCCGCATTCAAAGCTTCCAAAGACGCCGGCTGCTGCTGGGTCATGCAGTGCAGCGCGCCCAACCCCCAGATCAGGTCCACGCTGTGGATGCCGATGACTTCGCGGTCGGGAAAGACCTCGGCCAGCAGATTGAGCGCGACGCGGTCATTGGGGTCGTGAAAGGTGGGCACCAGAACCAGCCCATTGGCGAGATAGAAGTTCGCGTAGCTCGCCGGCACGCGCTGCTTGCGGAAGACCACCGGGCGCGGCATGGGCAGCTCGATCACCGTAAATTGTCTGCCGTCTGCCGTGCGCGCCGCTTTCAAACGATCCAGATTTTCGGCGAGCGGCGCGTGGTTGGGGTCCTTTTGGCTCGGCTCCACAGCGGCAATGATCGTCGAGGGCCCGGCAAAACGGGCAATGTCGTCGATGTGGCCGTGGGTGTCGTCGCCGGCGATACCGCGCCCCAGCCAGATCACCTGGTCGATGCCGAGGTAATCGGAAAACACCTGCTCCAATTGTGCGCGGCTCAGGCCCGGGTTGCGCTGCTGCACCTCGCTCAGCAGGCATTCTTCGGTGGTGAGCAACACACCGGCCCCGTTGGTGTCGATCGATCCGCCTTCGAGCACAATGCGGCGCTTCACACCGTTCTCAAGTTCGACCATGGGTTGCCATTCCGGCAGGCCAAGCAGCTCCGTCACGCGGGCCGGGAGCTGGTCGTCGAGATGGCAGTCGTCGTACTTGGCCCAGGCGTTGAACTGCCAGTTGGTGAGCGCGACCTGCCCCTCCTGATTTCGAATGAAGATTGGTCCCGAATCGCGGGTCCAGACCCGATCCGTAGGCCACGCGTGAAACTGACATTCTCGAGATGAGCGTGGGCCCGGCGCAACATTCCGGTCACGCGCTTCTGCATCGCGGCATCCTCGACGATCAGGTGCACGCGCTCGCGTTGCGCCAGCAGGCGCACGATCTCCGCATAGAGCCAGGGGATGGCGTTGAATTTGCCGGGCCAGTCTTCGCGGTTGTGCGGCCAGGCGAGCCACGTGGCCTCGTGCGGCTCCCACTCGGCGGGCATGCGGTAACCCAGGGCGCGCGGCGCCAAATCGTGCCTCGCCTCATGCATGGCTAGCGGGGTTCTCCCTTGTGGGAGTGGCCGGAATCGAGGAAGCGGCTTGCAATGGGCGCATACGCATCAATGCGGCGGTCGCGCAGGAAGGGCCAGTTGCGGCGCGTCTCTTCAATCAATGCCGGATCGACTTCGGCGAGCAGGATTTCTTCCTTGTCGTGCGCGGCTTTGGCCAGAATGCGGCCGAAGGGGTCGGCAATAAAGCTGCCGCCCCAGAATTCAAGGCCCGGCCCCTCGGCGCGATTGCCCAGAATTTCGCCATTGGCCATTTTGACCTCGCCGTGCTCCTCACCCACGCGATTGGCCGCGGCCACATACACTCCATTGGCGATGGCGTGGCCGCGCTGGATGGTTTGCCAGGCGTCATATTGCGCTGCGCCGAACTCCGCCTTCTCCGCCGGGTGCCAACCGATGGCCGTCGGATAAAAGAGCACGTCGGCGCCCTGCATGGCAGTCAGCCGCGCGCCTTCGGGGTACCACTGGTCCCAGCACACCAGCGTGCCCACGCGGCCAAAGCCGGTATCAACTGCGCGAAAGCCCAGATCGCCGGGCGTGAAGTAGTATTTCTCAAAATAGAGCGGGTCGTCGGGGACGTGCATCTTGCGATACACACTGGCCAGCTCACCGGCGGCGTTCAGCGTGACGGCGGTGTTGTGATAAAGGCCGGCGGCACGGCGCTCAAAGAGCGAGGCCACGATAGCAATGTGCAACTCGCGGGCCAGTTCGGCAAGGCGCTGGGTCGAAGGGCCGGGAATGGGCTCGGCCAGGTCGAACAGGTGCAGATCTTCGCGCTGGCAGAAGTATTGCGTCCGGAAAAGCTCGGGCAGGCAGACCAGGTTGGCGCCGCGGCGCGCTGCTTCGCGAATGTGCCCCAGCGCGGCCGCGAAGTTCGCCTCCGGATCGGGACCCATCTGCATCTGCACCAGGCCGATTGTGAATTTGGATGTGGGCGCCATGCGTAGTGGATTCCTTCCCACGGGAAAAGCAGCGGAGATTTGTGGTCTCCCATCCTTGACGACATAAAGAAGTCGCAAGGATGGGGCACGGAGTTGCTGGGCGAGTCTGCGATTCTCAGGCCGGCAGTGGTGTTGCTCCGCCAGGCAGCTGCTTCGGCAGTTAGCCGATCCGCAAACCTCGAAGGCTGCGTTCCTTCAGCGGCTGAGGGCCCGGACCTTGGCAACCGCTATTCTTCCAGGATCAGCACCGCGGCGGCAATGGTAGTGGTCCACTTGCCGCGCCTGTCGCCCACTGCAGACTGCGTAATGTTGCTGGTGCGCACAATCTTGTTGGAGATGCGGTAGATCTCTTTTTTCTCGTCCCAGCTGGTGTCGGGATCGAACTCAACGTCGAGGGTCGTGGCCAGCATCTCGGCGGCCAGCTCCTCGGCGTACTCGCCGGCCTGCTCCTCCGTCTCACCAAAGCTGTGGTGCTCGCTCAGGTAGCCGTAGGTATTGCGGTCCGCGGGGATGGCTACGCCGATGCTCGACACGATCAGCCGGTGCGCCTCACGCGTGGAGTTCTCGGCGATGACGGCAAACACCACTTCGCCATGGTTCAGGTAAGTCAGGCCTTCCTTGCGGGTGATGACCTTGCATTGCGGTGGAAAAATCGACGAAACGCGTACCAGATTCTGCGAGGCGATCCCCGCGTCCCGAAGGGCCAGCTCAAACGAAGTGAGCCGTTCTTTGTGTTTGCCGACGCCCTTGGTGAAGAAAAGCTTTTTGGGGACCATGCTTTTGCCCAATTTCTGTGTACCCTCCATAGGTGTGAAGATTCGGAAACGAATGTACCGGGTTCCCGCATGAGTCTATCGCATTCGGGGGGCCTGGAACAGGAATTGACGGGAATTTCATTTCAATTTTAAGAGCCGCGGCCGGCGGTTAAATTGGCTGCAGCAGAAGCGCTGCCCTTTGCGGCTTGGGGCCGGCGCTGCAGAGCGGTTGGGCAGTGCGGCCGCTGGGCAACTTTTGCGCGCCCATTGCGTTTAAACAGACATGAGATTTCTCCGCTTAGGAACCGTAGTTTTGGCCGCTATCCTGGGCTCCGCATGTGCGCTGGCGCAACCGGCTCCCGGCGATCCGAACCCTGCCACCCCGCCGCCCGCGGCAACGCCTCTGCCCGCTGGTATGGCGCCGGTGCCGCTCAAGTGGACGCCGCCTGCCCTGGCCCAGTTGAGCGCGCAGGCGCTGGCCAGCTCTAGCTTCACGCTCGACCGCTCCATGCTCACAGCCGCGGCCGGCCTCATGGGCGACTCCGATCCGGGAGCCACGGCCGCCATTGCCAAGCTCGACGGGGTGAGCGTGCACGTGCTGCGTTTTGCCAATACCGCGCCGGCCGACCCCGCGCTCGAGGAGGCCATCCGCAGCGGCTATCACCTGCCTGGCTGGAAGCACGTGGTGAGCGCCTCCGACAGCGGCGGTGGGCCGGTGCACGATGCCAAAACCGATGTGTGGGTGGTGATGGACGGCGTAAACCTGCGCGGCGCGGTGGTGTTGGTGGCCGGCCCCAGAGGGCTGACGCTGGCCACCGTATCCGGCAATCTGAGCCCCGTCGACCTGCTCCATCTGCGCGGCCATTTCGGCATTCCGCGCTTCGACGGCGGCGCGCTCCAAGCTGAAAGGGCGCAATAGCCATGGACAGGGCGAGGCCTGCTCCGGCCGGGTCCGCAGGCGGCTGAGTAACGGGCGCAAAGATATTGCTGAAGCAGTAACTACCGCATAGCCGGTTGTCGTAGCCGGTGATTCGCCCGACACTCACAAGCAGGCTGTCATCCCGACCCTGAACGCAGTGATGGGGAGGGATCTGCGGTTGTTCCTCATCGCATCCCGTCCCGTCGCTGCAGCATACGATGAAACGCAGGCACGAGGGTTGCGAACCCGACGTGGGCCGACCTCAGCCGCGAATGGTACGACTACGAACCTGCCGACTACCGGAGAGCGCTGGATCGCATGGATTTGTGAAAAACAACCGCAGATCCTTCCGCTTCGCGTTCAGGATGACACTGCCCGAATGAAGGTCTGGCGGTACATGAGCTAAATCACGTTGGGTAAGAGTTGCCGGTCACTCGCCCGCAACCGACAAACAACTTCGATACCGACGGCTGGAACTCGGTCAGAGACACCGAGTGCGCGGCAAACGTGTAGCCGGGCTCCGCTTAAACTGGAGACATGAGACGCATGAACGGGACGGCCCTTTTTGCCGTGTCTTTTCTCGCTGGTCTTGGCTGCGTAATTGGGTCGCTCGCCCCAGCCCAGGTTGCGAGCGGTTCGCCACAATCCTCGAAGGCATCGGTTGACCCCACTTTTGAGGTGGCCACGATCAGACCAAGCAATCCAAATGACGTGGAGTGGGGGCTGGGCACAAGAGGGAATCATTTCTGGTCGCACGATACAACTGTTATCGACTTGATTTCCTTCGCGTACGAACTTCATGCGAAGCAAATTGTTGGCGGGCCGCCTTGGTGCCGGAGCGAGAAATTTGATGTTGAAGGTGTGCCGAACTTTGAGGGGCGGCCTGTCAGGGTGCAGCTGCAGATCATGCTGCGAAAACTGCTGGCGGATCGATTTCAGCTGCAGGTTCACACCGAAAAGCGGAAGCTAGCAGTCTATGTAATCGCCGTAGCGCGTGGCGGAGTGAAGTTCCGCAAGAGCGACGCTCCGCCTGATGCTCGCTCTGGCTACGGTTTCCCAGAGATCGTTCCGGTAACGCAAATGAAAGTGATGCGGATGACCATGCCGGCCTTTGCCAGTGCATTGCAGCGAACAGTCCTCGATAGACCTGTCGTTGACGAGACGGGGCTTCGGGATCGATATGACTTTGTTCTGCAGTGGACACCGGACGAGTCTCAGTTTATTCAGTTCCAAGGAACGGGCGTGCATGTGCCCTCTGGAAGCGGAGATGTGAATGCTCCGCCGGGATTATTCACGGCGATTCAGAATCAGCTTGGACTGAAATTAGAGGCAGAGAAGACGCTGGACGACGTGGTCGTCATTGACCGAGTTGAAAAGCCTTCGGCAAATTGAATTCCCGCGTAAGAAGCTCAGTGAGAGGTACAGGAAGCGGGTATTGTGAAGCCCCGGGGCGGCATTGCTACGGCCCTAAGCGCCTGCGCCACTCCTCGAGGGCATTCTGAGTGTATCGCCTACACGGAACCATCAAAACTTTTAGATCCCGAAAAGCAGCCGCAGATCCCTCACTGCGTTCGGGATGACAGCCCGCTGGAGAGAACGAGAGGGCCATTGTCTGTGTGGCGGGCGGATTGTCGCCCATGCGGAGATTACCTGAATTGCGCTTCACCGGCGAGTTCCAGCAGCAACCGCCGATCCTTCCTGCTCGTTGCACTCAGCATCAGCATGACAGCGCGTGGCGGCTTGGAGCGCGCGACCCTTGAGGCGGTCCGCATTGCCACTCCTAATTTTGAGGTGGTAGCCTCTAAATTGGCCTTGTACAGAAGGGAAGCTACCTACACATGCAAAGCACGTACAACGGGCTTGAGTTGCCGAAGAACGGCCAGCCCATCGAATACCGCAACGGACAATTCGAAGTTCCCGACCATCCCATCATTCCTTACATCGAAGGCGACGGCACCGGACGCGACATCTGGAAGGCATCGCAGCGTGTCTTTGACGCGGCGGTCGAAAAGGCCTACGGCGGCAAGCGCGCCATTCGCTGGTTTGAGATCTACGCCGGCGAAAAGGCTTATCGCCAGTTCAACACCTGGCTGCCCGACGATTCCGTCAACGCTGCGCGCGACCTGCGCGTCTCCATCAAGGGACCGCTGACCACGCCGGTGGGCGGCGGCATCCGCTCGCTTAACGTGGCGCTGCGCCAGATTCTCGACCTCTACTCCTGCGTGCGCCCGGTGAAGTACTACCAGGGTGTGCCCAGCCCCGTGAAGCATCCCGAGAAGCTGGACGTGGTGATCTACCGCGAGAACACCGAGGACGTGTACGCGGGCATCGAGTTCAAGCAGGGCTCGGAGGATGCCGCGCGGTTGATCGCGTTCATCAACGACGATCTGCTCAAGGGCGGCAAGAAAAAAATCCGCCTCGATTCCGGCGTGGGCATCAAGCCCATTTCCATCTTCGGCACCAAGCGCCTGGTGCGCGCCGCCATCAAATACGCACTCGAGAGCGGCCGCAAGACCGTGACCCTGGTGCACAAGGGCAACATTCAGAAGTTCACTGAGGGCGCGTTCCGCGAGTGGGGCTACGAAGTGGCTACGGAGGAGTTCCGCGACCAGGCTGTCACCGAGCGCGAGAGCTGGATTCTGGGCAATCTCGAAGCCAACCCCGGCCTCACCATCGAGCAGAATGCTGCGCTCATCGAGCCGGGCATGGAGTTCGGCCTCCGAGCTTTAAGACTTCGGTGTGCGAAGAGGTCAAGGGAGTGCTGGATGCGATTGGGAAATCGCACGGCAACGGTGCGTGGAAGTCGAAGGTGCTGATCAACGACCGCATCGCCGATTCGATCTTCCAGCAGATCATCATCCGGCCGGCGGACTACAGCGTGCTGGCCTCGCCGAATCTGAACGGCGACTACATCTCCGACGCTGCCGCGGCGCAGGTGGGTGGGCTGGGCATTGCGCCGGGCGCGAACATCGGCGACGGCTACGCGGTTTTTGAGGCCACGCACGGCACCGCTCCCAAATATGCCGACAAGGACGTCATCAATCCCGGCTCGGTGATTCTTTCGGGCGTGATGATGCTGGATTTTATTGGTTGGAAAGAAGCTGCCAAGCTGATCGAGACATCGCTTGAGAAGACCATCCTGCAGAAGTTTGTCACGTACGATTTTGAGCGCCAGACCGCCGGAGCCACCAAGGTGGGGACCAGCCAGTTTGCTACGCGGATAATTGGGAACATGTAAAGACAGGGATCAGAGATCAGGAACCAGGGATCAGATTTGAAAGGGCACGGCTTTACAGGTTGCGGAAAAACTCCCCGCATCAGGCAATGGTGCGAAGGAGGGTGGAGCAGGGGCTGAAGCCCTCGTTCGTTTTGCAGACTTTAGTGGCCCGGCTGAAGCCGTGCCCTTGTTACAAAACTCATCGCACAGGGTTTTCCGCAGCCTGTAAAGCCGTGCTCTTTCGAAACTGATCACCGTCCACTGTTCACTGTAAGGAGAAGAGGATATGCGTAAGAAAGTAAGCATTGTGGGCGCCGGCAACGTGGGCGCCACGACCGCGCATTGGATTGCGGCCAAGGAACTGGCGGATGTTGTGCTGGTTGACGTGGTGGAAGGCATACCGCAGGGCAAGGCGCTGGATCTGCTGGAGGCCATGCCCATTGAAAAGCGCGATGTGAGCGTCGTGGGCGCCAACGATTATGCGGCCACCGCCAACTCCGACATCGTGGTGATCACGGCCGGCATTCCGCGCAAGCCGGGCATGAGCCGCGACGACCTGCTGCACACCAATTTCAAAATCATGTCGGACGTGGTGCAGAAGGTGGTGGCGCAATCACCCGAATCGATCCTGATCATCGTGTCGAATCCGCTGGATGCGATGGCCCAGGCTGCCTACCGTCAGGCCGGCTTCAATCGCCAGCGCGTCATCGGCATGGCCGGCGTGTTGGATTCGGCCCGCTTCCGCACCTTCATTGCGCAGGAACTGAATGTGAGCGTGGAAAACGTGACCGCGTTTGTGCTCGGCGGCCACGGCGACACCATGGTTCCGCTGGCCCGCTACTCCACGGTGGCCGGCATTCCCATTACCGAATTGATTGCGCCCGAGCGGCTGGAACAACTGATCCAGCGCACCCGCGACGGCGGCGCGGAGATCGTGAAGTACCTGAAGTCCGGCAGCGCCTACTACGCGCCTTCCGCGGCGACGACGGAGATGGTCGAGGCGATTTTGAAAGACAAGAAGAAGATCCTGCCCTGCGCGGCTTTCCTCGATGGCGAATACGGAATTTCTGGTTACTACATAGGCGTGCCTTGCAAGCTGGGCGCGGCCGGCCTCGAGCAGATCATCGAGATCAAGCTGACGCCGGAAGAGGATGCCGCTCTGAAGAAAAGCGCTGCGGCGGTGAAGGAGCTTTGCGCGGTGATCGGGGTATAGCGGCGCCCCGGCATTTGCAGAATTGTGCTACCCTCAAGCGGTTCGCTGAGAGACAGTTGTCCGGGGGTGAAGAAAATGAGAAGACGCACATTTCTTCGAGGAGCATCCGTCGGAGTGGCAGCATTGGCAAGCGGAGTGCTGCCAACCATCGCGGCTGAAGGGCTGCAAACCAGTGAAGCCAACAGTGCGGTCGAGCCCGGTACAATAGAACGAATAGGACGACCGGCCCGCATGGTGAGCATCGGGTTTCAGGACTCAGCCTTGTCACTCGAGCAGATCGCAAGCCATGTCGATCAGGAAGCAGCCCGCGGCGCCGATCTGATCGTCTTACCGGAGCTGTGCCGGGGTCAAGATGCGTCAAGCGAAGAGTCGTTAGACGGCCCGACGGTTCTGGCCATGGCGGCTTTGGCCGCAAAGCATCACACCTATATCGCTGTACCGATCGATCGGCGAGATGCCGGCAGGCGACTGAATACCGTGGTCCTTCTGGATCGTACGGGCCATGTCGTCGGTCATTACGACAAGGTGTTTCCCTACTGGTCAGAGTACGAGTTACAACCTCCGGTGGGCCCGGGCGATTCAACCGCGGTCTATGAGGCGGACTTTGGCCGTGTGGGTATTGCAACCTGCTTCGATGCAAATTTTCCGGAAGTATGGAGGCGTTTGTCCGAGCAGGGGGCGGAGGTCGTGGTATGGCCCAGCGCGTATTCCGCCGGGCGTTCCCTGCAAGCTCATGCCATCAACCACCACTACTACATTGTTACGTCATCGGCGACGCCGGATTGTATCGTCTACGACATTGATGGCGAACGAATTCTGTATGAAACGGCCAAACGGGTCAATGTCAGCCGCATTACTCTGGATTTGGACCGCGGCATCTATCATGAAAACTTCAATGTGGATAAGCGCGATAAGTTACTCAAGGAGCATGCCGAGGATGTCGCCCAGGAAAAGTGGCTGCCTTTAGAAGAGTGGTTTGTGCTGAAGGCCAAGAGGCCCGGCGTAAGCGCGAGAGCTTTAGCCAGGCAGTACGGCCTCGAGGAACTCCCGCACTATATCGAGCGTAGCCGGGTAGCGATCGACAAAATGCGTGGTTGGGAATTTGCAGGAAAGGCCGCATTTCCTGACAAGAGCATCGGCGAATTGCAGGACTTTGCCGCACAAAAAAAGGCCTAGCCGCTGGTTGCGTAAATGGTGTTTTGAAAGGGCACTGCTTCAGCGGTGCCGCAGAAGGCCCATAAACAGCGGGCTTCACAGGCTGCGGAAAAACCCAGTGCGATGAGTTTTGTAACAAGGGCACGGCTTCAGCCGCGCCACTAAAGTCTGCAAGACGAACGAGGGCTTAAGCCCCTGCTGCGCCCACCTTCGCACCATTGCCTGATGCGGGGAGTTTTTCTTGAGCCTCTTCAGCCCCTGAGGGATGTTCTCAGGCAGGCCGAATCCATTGATGCAACCAGTCCTGGCGGTTCAAGGCTGTTTCTCTCAGTCCATCGACAAGCTGAGCTGGTGGCGCACGTCGGCGCCGCGAATCCAGAAGATCACGTCGGTGGCAATGTTCGAGGCGTGGTCAGCGATGCGCTCCAGATTCTTGGCCACCAGGATGCCGTTCATCGCCTGCTGCGAGTACTTCGGCTGCTCCTGGATCAGCTGCAGCAGGTCGGTGCTGGCGCGGCGATTCATGCGGTCGATCTCGTCGTCCATCTCGCGGACCGAATCCGCCAGCCGCGCGTCGCCATCGAGCAGTGCCTGAATCGCGGTGCGGATCATGTTGCTGGCGTACTCGCCCATGGCGGCAAAATCCACCGGCAGCTCCGCCGGCTCGTCGCCCAGGATCTCCTTGGTGCGGCGGGTAATGCTCATGGCCTGGTCGCCAATGCGCTCCAGGTCGCCGTTGATCTTGATGACCGCCAGGATGAAGCGCAGGTCGATGGCCATGGGCTGCTCTTTGGCCAGCAGTTCGTAGGCCATCTCGTCCAACTCGCGCTGCGCGGTATCCACAGCCCGCTCATTCTGCTTGACGAACTTGCACAGTCCCTTGTCGCGGCGCAGGTACGCGTCGAGCGCTGATTCCACAGACTGCTGTGCCAGCGCGGCCATCGCCAGGAGCTTGTCTTTGAGCTCAGCGAGCTGCTGATGAAAATGAATCCTAGGCACGGTTTCTCCCTGATCTGACGATTGTGCTCTTTCCATGTTACAGGCGAACGAATTTCCCTGTGACTGCACCAGAAGTGTTACGCCCCAAAACGATGGCGCGGAAACGAACGGAAGCTAAATCGATAGCGAATAGACGCGCCGGCAGGCGGAAAGCTGGCTTGAAATGTGGGCACGATTGCGCAATTGCTCAAGGCTCAGGCGGATGGGCGCCCGACTTCGATGCGGCCCAGCAGGAAGATGTAGCCGGTGATGCCGATGACCAGATACGCGGCCGGGATGACAAAGGCCCAGGCATAGGAGTGCTGCGTCTGCACCACGTACCCGGTGATGATGGGCGCCGCGATGCCGGAGACTTGAGCGGAGAAATTGATGATGCCGCCCACTTTACCCACGTTGGAGCGGGTGGCGATGAGCGACGGCAACGACCAGGCGACCGGCGCGGCTGCCGACAGGCCGCCGATCGAAACGCTGATCCAGAAGAGCGCATGCAGGGCGTTGGCCGGATGAGCCGCGCCGAAGATGCCGAGGCCGAAGGCCATGCCGCCGATGAGCACTATGCGGCGCACCCGGTTGGCATCGTAACCGCGCTGAATCAGCACGTCGATCAGCCAACCGCCGAAGAACAGGTCAGTGAACGTGGCAATGATCCAGGGCACGCTGGTGTAAAGAAATGAGTGCAGCAGATTGATGTGCAGAGCCGAGGAAAGATAACTGGGCAGCCAGGTCAGCAGCAGGTAAAAAACATAGTTATATGCGCCGAAGCCCAGAGCCAGGCCAATCACCTTGCGCTGGCCGATCAACTCCAGGAGCGAGAATGCATGATCGGGAACCTGTGGCACGGCTGCGGCCGGCTGGTTCTCGGCCTCGATGTAGTCGCGTTCCGCCTGGCTCAGGTCCGCATCTTCGTCAGGGTCGCGATAGACGCGCCAGAAGAACACGAAGTAGATGAGGCTGAACAAGCCGGTAAGCGCAAAGCTCCAGCGCCAGCCCGCCTTCAGGAGCACAATGCCGATGATGGGGACGCCGATGACCGAGGAGAATTTGGCCGCCGCGTCGAAAATGGAGGTGGCAAAGCTGCGCTCCTGCTGCGGAAACCACAGCCCGATGGCCTTGCCGTTGGCGGGGAATGTGGGCGCCTCGCCAATGCCCAGCAGAAAACGCGCCCCAAACAGACCACTCAGGGTGGGCGTAACGGCCGCGCCAAAGGTGGCGCAGCTCCACAGAAAGGTGCCCACGCGGCCCACGCGGCGCACCCCGAACTTGTCCAGAATCACGCCGATAGGCAGTTGCAGAAAGCAGTAGGTGAGATTGTAGGCGCTGGAAAGATAGCCGAAGAGCACATCGGAGACGCCGAAGGCGGCAAACAGCGCGTCGTGCGAAACAGAAAGATTGACGCGGTCGAAGTAGTTGACCAGCACGCCGAGGCCGAGCAGCCAGGCGATGCGCCAGCGGCGGCGGGGAACGGTTTTCCGTTGGGCTTGGGCCAGCGTCGTCAAGCAATCCTCGTTGATGGGGTTCGCAATAGGGGAAGCCTCAAGGCTGACGCTCCAGCCGGGCAACGATCTTGTCGACATCGTAGACGCAACCGCCCCACACGCCGCCGCTTGCCTCAACCAGCGCAGCCCACAGGCGCGTATCCGCAGGCAGCGCAGGATGGGGCCGCAAGTCCGGGCGCGGCTTTCGGGCAGCCAGGCGGTGCATACCCTCTTCCGCGCCGAAGGTCTCCTGCGCGTCGCCCACCAGGTTCACTGAGCCGGCCAGGCCCGCGCGGTCGATCACGATCTCGATAAGGTCGCCCTCGCGCACCTTGCCGATGGCCCCGCCGGCCAGCGCTTCCGGCGAAATGTGGCCGATGCAGGCGCCCGTGGAGACGCCGCTGAAGCGCGCGTCGGTAAGCACGGCGACATGCTTGCAGTGCGGCAGTTGCTTGAGCGCGCCGGTGATCTGATAAATCTCCTGCATGCCCGCGCCCGCCGGGCCTCCGCAAATAAGCACGATGACGTCACCCTGGCCAATTTGGCCCGCCTTGATGGCCTGAATCGCCGCAGCTTCTGTAATGAACACCCGCGCCGGGCCGCAATGGCGATAGACCTGTTTCTCGTCGACGAGCGAGGGATCGATCGACGTGCTTTTGATCACCGAGCCCTGCGGCGCAAGATTGCCAATGGGAAAACACACGGTAGAGGTAAGACCACGCGCGCGGGCACGGTCCGGCGACAGAATCACGTCGGCGGCATCGATTCCGTCCTGCTGCTGCAGCGCGTGGCGCAGCGCGGCGCGCCTTGGGCTCTGGCGCCACCAGTCGAGCGAAGCGCCCAGGCTTTCCCCGGTCACCGTGCGCACCGTCGTGTCGAGCAGGCCAGCGGCCTGCAATTCGAGCATGACTTCCGGCACGCCGCCGGCCAGGAATACCTGCACCGTGGCGAAGTTGCGCGGGCCATTGGGTAATGCATCCACCAACCGCGGCGTTTGGCGATTAACAGCGACCCAGTCCTCTACCGTAGGACGCGCCAGTCCCGCAGCGTGGGCGATGGCCGGCAAGTGGATGAGCAGATTGGTGGAACCACCAAAAGCCGCGTGCAGCACCATGGCATTGCGCAGGGCCGCGGGCGTGAGAATGTCCTCCACACCCATTCCAAGCTCGTACAAACGCAACAGCGCGCGGGCCGAACGGCGCGCCGCATCCAGCCAGATGGGCTGGCCGGAGGGAGCAAGCGCAGTGTGCGGCAGCGACAGGCCCAATGCCTCACCCACCACCTGCGAGGTAGCCGCAGTGCCCAGGAACTGGCATCCGCCGCCCGGCGAAGCGCAGGCGCGGCAGGCAATTTCAGCAGCGTATTCCAGCGTGATCTGATGCTGGGCAAAGCGCACCCCGATGGTCTGCGCTCCAGCCGCATCTTCGCCGTCCTCGGGCAGCAGAGTCACGCCGCCGGGCACCAGCACCGCCGGTTTCTTATGCGCGGAGGCAAGCGCCATCATCATGGCCGGCAAGCCCTTGTCGCAGGTGGCAATGCCGAGCACGCCTTGACCGGTGGGCAGCGAGCGCATGAGCCGGCGCAGCACCGTGGCTGCGTCATTGCGGAACGGAAGCGAGTCCATCATGCCCGTGGTGCCCTGCGTACGGCCGTCACAGGGGTCGGTGCAGGCGCCCGCAAAGGGCGTGGCGTGCAGCGCCTTCAGCTCACGCGCCGCTTCGGCCACCAGCAGTCCCACTTCCCAGTGGCCAGTGTGAAAGCCTAGCGCAACCGGGCTGCCATCTTCCGCGCGCAGACCGCCATGCGTGCTCAGGATAAGGAATTCGGGGTCGCGCAGGCGCTCCGGATGCCAACCCATCGCGGTGTCCTGCGTCCATCCAAAGATGTTTCCCGACGGCTGAGTGAGCAGCATCTCCGCCGAGATCGGCAATTGCCCTGGGGGTCCGGGCGCGTGCGTTGCCACGGACAGCAGGCTTTCATCCGCCGTTTCCAATACCGAGTTAAGGGTGGGGATGGCGATCGCAGATCCTTTCAAGCAGAAATCAGTGGTACGCGAGGGGAACGCGCAATTGCGGAATGATTGTACAGGAGCGCAGAGTGCAGACGAAAGCACCAGCGCGGAGCGAACAGGGCAATCACATTTCAAAATGCGAGAAGGTTTTTGCGTTGATAGGGCGCGGCGTCGCAGCTTGGTGAAAAACCCGTGTTTTCGCTCGCCGGAGGGGTGTCATCGTTCTCCGGAGGGAGCGTGAGGCTTCAGCTTCACGAATAAAGTCCATCGACTCAGAGTGGCTTCAGCCTCGGAGGGATGTGTTTCGACTGTCACAAAACCTTCCCTCGGGGGCTAAACAGGCTGCGGGAAAACTCCCCGCAACAGGCAATGGTGCGAAGGAGGGTGCAGCAGGGGCTGAAGCCCTCGCTCGTTTTGCAGACTTTTGTGGCCCGGCCGAAGCCGTGCCCTTGTTACAAAACATCGCACGGGGTCTTTCCGCAGCTTGTAAAGCCCACCGTTTTTTATGGACTCTGACGGCACGGCTAAGAGCCGCGCCCTTTCAAGGCCGCTGCTGTTTATGACAGCCGCATATTTGACAGGCCCGGATGTGCCAATTTAGCGTGTGGTCGGACCTTAATCGTTCCCCCTGCGGTAAATAAATTCTAGCTAACCGCCGGTTTATCGCCTCGCTCTTGACCGAAAGGTATCCCATGAATCGTCGCAATTTTCTTTTGAGCGCCACTGCCGCGGGGGCGGGGTATCCCCTGCGCGGGTGGGCTGCGCGGCTGCAGTCGCCCTTCAGGATTTCCGTCATCAACGACGAAATTTCCCAGGACTTCGATCATGCCTGCTCGGTGGCTGCCAACGATTTCGGCATGAGCTGGATTGAGCTGCGCGGCATGTGGAACAAGAATATAAGCGAGTTGAGCGACGACCAGGTCGCGGACGCGAAGAAGATTCTGGCCAAGTATCAACTGCGAGTGACGGACATTGCCAGCCCGCTGTTTAAAGTGGACTGGCCGGGCGCGCCAAAGTCGGCCTACGGAAGCAAAGGCGACACCTTTGGCGCGGACGCTACCTTCAAGCAGCAGGACGAGGTTCTGCAACGCTGTATTGAACTGGCCAAACAGTTTGGGACAGACAAGGTGCGCTGCTTCGATTTTTGGCGGATCGACGACGTGGCCCCCTATCGCGCAGCCATCGACGACAAGCTGCGCGAGGCCGCTGAAAAATGCGGCAGGCAAGGCATCCTGCTGGTGCTGGAAAACGAGTTTGAGTGCAACACGGCCACCGGCCGCGAAGCGGCTGGACTGCTGCATAGGGTCAAAACGCCGCACCTGGGGCTGAACTGGGACCCAGCCAACGCGGTCATGCGCGGCGAACTCGACGCGTTTCCGGCCGGATGGGATCTTCTGCCCAAAGAGCGCATTCACCACTGCCACTGCAAAAATGCCCGGAAGAATGAGGCCGGGAAGACTGTTTGGGCGCCGGTGGATGTGGGCTACATCGACTGGGTGGCTCAATTCCGGGCTCTCAAGAGCATCGGCTATCACCAGGCGGTGAGCCTGGAGACGCACTGGCGCGGCGGCGGCACACCGGAACAAAGTTCGCGCATCAGTTGGGCGGGAATGAAAAAGGATCTTAAGGCAGCCGCGGCGCTGTGAGCTTTTGGGCAAAGGTGGGAGACGATGGTAACTCGGCGTGAATTTCTTGACACACTTGCAGTGGGTGCTGCGGGCATGGCCATTGGCTCGACGGCAAAGAGCTATGGGCAGATCATGGGGGCGAACGATCGCCTGAATTTTGCCATCATGGGTCTGCATAGCCGCGGCTACGCACATCTTTCCTCGCTCAAGGCGAACGCCGCCACGGCGCGCGTTGCCTATGTATGCGACGTGGAAAGTAACTTCCTGGCAAAATTTGCCGCCGAAGCCCAGCGCGGGCTGGGCTACGCACCCAGGACGGAGAGGGATTTCCGCCATGTGCTGGCCATGAAAGACGTGGACGCCATTACCATTGCCACGCCCGATCACTGGCATGCGCCCATGGCGATTTTAGGCCTCGAAGCCGGCAAGCATGTCTACGTTGAAAAGCCGTGCAGCCACAATCCCGGGGAAGGCGCGCTGCTGGTGGCGGCGCAGAAAAAATACGGCAAGCTGGTGCAGATGGGTACCCAGCAGCGCTCCTCCCCGCACACTATTGAGATTGTGGATAAGATCCACAATGGCCTGATTGGCCGCGCCTACTACGCCAAGGCCTGGTACAGCAACGTGCGCAAGTCGATTGGCCACGGGGTAGACGTGCCCGTGCCTCCCACCCTCGATTGGGATTTGTGGCAGGGACCGGCGCCGCGGCGCGCCTACACCAGCAACATTCAGCCCTACAACTGGCACTGGTTCTGGATCTACGGCACCGGCGAAACGCTCAACAACGGTACCCACGAAGTGGATGTGTGCCGCTGGGCGTTGGACGTGGATTATCCGCAGAGCGTCACGTCCACCGGAGGGCGCTATCAATTCAAAGATGACTGGCAGTTTTACGACACCCTGCTCACCAGCTTCGACTACGGCGACAAGATGATCTCCTGGGAAGGCAAATGCTGCCAGGGGATGAAGTTCTATAACCGCGATCGCGGAGCGGTGATTATGGGCACCACGGGCTCGGTGCTGGTCGATCGCGCGGGGTATGAGATCTACGACCTCGACGGCAACAAGACCAGCGAATTCAAAGCCGGCAAGGAAACCTCGTCCTCCGATCTGATGGGCCGCGACTCCATGACCGATCTGCACTTTGCCAATTTCATCGCCGGCATCCGCAGCGGCGAAAAATTGCACGCGCCGGTGGCGGTGGGCAACGTGTCAGTGACTACGCTGCAGCTTTCCAACATCGCCTGGAAAGTGAACCGCGAATTGCGTCTCGATAGCGCCGATGGAAAGGTCCAGGGCGATGCGGAGGCGATGAAGATGTGGAACCGCGATTATCAACCGGGGTGGGCGCCCCATATTTAAGCCTCAATCCTCAAGGACGGGTCACTATGAAAGATTCCCTCTCTCGCCGTCGCTTTCTTCAATCCGGCATGATGGCTGCGGCTGCCGGCGCAATATCCGGCGCGGCGTCTTTGCAGGCTCAGCCGCTTCCGGAGACCGGCAAACCTTCGCCCATTCGCCTGGGCCTGGCCAGTTACACCTTCCGCAACTTCAGCCGCGCCCAGTTGATCGATTTTATGAAGCAGCTGAACGTCACCGGCCTGAACGCCAAAGACGTAAAGGACCACTTGCCCATGGATCCAGCCGCGGAGGCGCAGGCGCTGGCCGATTATGCGGCTGCCGGCATCAAATTGCACGCCGCCGGCACCATCTACATCAAAGACGCCGACGGCGACATGCGCGCGAAGTTCGATTACGCGAAGCGGGCCGGAATTCCGGTGATGGTCATCGGCGATCCGTCCCCGGCCGTACTTGCAAACCTGGACCAGTTTGTGCGGGAATACGATATTCGCATCGCCATTCACAACCATGGGCCTGAAGATGCGAAGTTCTTCCCTTCTCCGTTCGATGTGCTCAAGGCGGTGAAGGGTATGGACGAGCGCATCGGCTGCTGCATCGACGTGGGCCACGCCGCCCGCGCCGGGGCCAACCTGGTTGAGGCCATTCACGCCGCGGGTCCGCGTCTCTACGACATGCACGTGAAGGACCTGACCAGTTTCCACGACAAGGAAAGCCAGGTGCCTGTGGGCCAGGGCATCCTGCGTTTCCGCGAAATGTTCGAGGCGCTGATCGCCATCCGCTACCAGGGATTTGTCGATCTCGAATATGAAGTGCACCCGGACGATCCCATGCCGGGCGTGATTGCCAGTTACGCCTACATGCGAGGGCTGCTCACAGGCATGGGCTACCTGTCGCGCGCCTAGAGGCCATAGCTCAGGGCTGAACGTCGGACTCCGGCTGCGCAACGAAGACAAGCACAATGGCAGCGATTGCGAAGTTGCGGAACGCCGCTTGCTGGCCATTCCACGCAGCCGACTGCCACATCAGAAACCACTCACCGCCCACGGCGAGAAACGCCACCAGCCACAGCAACAGCGATGCCGTCAGCGCCGTGATCCCGACTGCCTTGGCCGCGTTGAAACGCGCAGCCGGCGCAGTGCGCACCCGCAGCAGGCGCGCCGCGCCCCACCACGTCAGCAGCGCAATCAAAATCTCCCAGGCGATGATGGCCAGGTAGAACGCCAGATGCGCCCAGGGCGCGTGAATGGCGCGGCCCATCCCGCCATTGCCCGGAAATGTCGTATCCATGAGCAGCACATGGCGCACTAACTGGTAGTTGGAATTGAAGTCGAACAAGTTGTTGAACGCCACCAGCGAATCAAAGAACGCCAGGGCGGCGAGCAGCAGGATTTTGGCTAGACGGATGGTCATAAGGCGCTTGCTACGACAGTACTGCATTGGGGATCGGACTTGCCCCGGAATCGAATCTGAGGCCGGGCAATCGCATGAATTGAATTTCTTTGACGGACGGGGTTCCGTTTGCCGTCGCGCCGTAGGCGCAACGGTTATTAGCCCCGCACTTTAGCGTGGGGACCGGGGCCGGTAAAGAGACGCCAGCCCCGTAGGGGCGATGGAAAAGAGGCGCAAAAGACCCTCCGATGCCGTTCATGCGATTGCCCGGAAATCTGAGGCCGGGAATGTTTCCGCGCTCGATTCCCGGCCGCGTGGTTAAGCGCTGCCGTGGCGCCGCCGTAGAATCATGTTGATGACCATTGGCACATGGACCGCCCGCGATTTGCGCCGCGCGCTGGCCGCGGGCAAGACCCAGCCTCACGAACTCGCCGGCCTCGCGCTCTCGCGCTCCAATCAGACGCTGCATCGCAATACCTATCTGTGGCAGGATGCCGCTTGGACTGGCGCTGAAGCCGCGCGCGCAGAGGCCATGCCGCGCGCCACCGGCGGCGCCTTTGCCGATGGCCGCAGCGCGCTGTGGGGCCTGCCCATTGCAGTCAAAGATTGCTTCGATCTGGCCGGTGCACCGACCTCCTGCGGGGTCCGCTTCTATCGCGATTTGAATGGAATCGCGGCCCAGGATTCGTGGCTGGTGGAACAGTTGCGCAGCCTGGGCGCGGTGATCATAGGCAAGACCCATCTGCACCCATTGGCCTACGGCATTACCGGCGAGAATCCCGAGTTTGGCGACTGTATCCAGCCGGGCACTCAGGACGCGCTCACCGGCGGCTCATCAAGCGGCGCGGCGGCCAGCGTGATGGAGGGCTCAGCCGTAGCCGCAATCGGCACCGATACCGGCGGATCGGTGCGCGCTCCCGCGGCACTCTGCGGCCTGGCCGGCTATCGCTCGTCGCTGGGCCGCGGCAACTGGCGCGGCGGCGCGCACCTTGCCGAGTCCTTCGATACCATGGGCTGGCTTTTTCGCGATCTGGAAGATGCGCCGCTCCTGAGTGCGCCCTTTGCGCCCGCCGCAGCGCGGGCCGCGCATAGATTCTCTCGCTTTGCCCACGTAAGTGAGAGTTTCCTTCACGATTGCGAACCTGCGATTGCGGCCAGCTTTCGCGCCGCGATTCGAGAGCTGCAGGACCTGGGGTTGGAAGCACGAGCCATTGACGTAGAGGATTGGGCCGAATCTCTGGAAATTTTCGCGCCCCTGCAGGCTTGGGAGGCAGCGCGGATTCAGGCCGGGAAATTTGAACAGATTGAGCAGGCGATTCGCGTGCGCCTGGAGTGGGGAGCCAGTCAGAGTTCCACGGATATTGCCGAGTTCCGCCGGCGCCACGCCGATTTCAGGGCGCGCATGGACGACTTGTTTGCCAAGCATGAGTTGGTCTTGTTGCCTTGCATACCCGTTGCAAAATTGGCCGTGGGGTGCGGAGGCGCCTTCGACCAGCTGCGCAAGCGGCTGCTGCGCTATACCTCGCCGTTCAGCCTGGGAGGCGTACCGGCTGTCGCAATTCCCTGCTCGCCGGGTGGAATGCAACTGGCGGCCGCACGCGATGACGATGAGGCGTTGCTCGACTTGGCGGCGCAGATTGGCGCAGCCAGAAACATGCTCCCATAACAAATGTCATCCTGACGTTGAGCGCAGCGGAATGGAAAGATCTGCACGCGGCTCTCTGCGGCACCACTCGCCAGATTTGCAATTCCGCGCTTACAATCGCGCCGCCTCCACCGCCCGCGCCACGCGAAATGCCTTCGACTCCTTGAAGTGCGCAGCCAGCACCTGCATGCCCACCGGCAGCCCGGCAGAGGTTGTGCCGCAGGGGACGGTGACCCCGCAAATGCCCGCAAGACTCGCGGTGACCGTGTAGATGTCGGCCAGGTACATGGCCAGCGGATCGTCGGCCTTCTCGCCGATTTTGAACGGCGCGGTGGGCGCGGTGGGCGTCACGATCGCGTCGACCTCGACAAACGCCCGCAGAAACTCCTCGGCCAGCAGGCGCCGCACCTTGAGCGCCTTCAGGTAATAGGCGTCGTAATAGCCCGCGGAGAGGGCATAGGTGCCGAGCAGGATGCGCCGTTTAACCTCGGCGCCAAACCCCTCGTCGCGCGAGTGGCTGTACATCTCAGCCAGCGTGGCCGCGTGCGGGGAGCGATAGCCGTAGCGCACGCCGTCGAAGCGGGCCAGGTTGGCACTGGCCTCCGCCGTCGCCACCAGATAATACGTCGGGATGGCGTATTTTGTGTGCGGCAGGGTCACGGGCTTGACGGTACAGCCGGCGGCCTTCAGCGCATCGATTCCCTTTTCAATAGCGGCGCGAACTTCCGGATCAAGACCTTCAGCAAAATACTCCGCGGGAATGCCGATGCGCAGACCGGTAACGGGCTTGTCGCTTTCGGCGGCATAATCCTCAACCGGAGCCGGCGAGCTGGTGGCGTCTTGCGGATCGTGCCCGGCAATCACGCCGAGCAACGTGGCGGCATCGCGCACATTGGCGGCAAAAGGGCCGACGCGGTCGAGCGAGGAAGCGAAGGCGATGAGCCCGTAGCGCGAGACCCGCCCATACGTTGGCAGCACGCCCACCACGCCGCAAAAGCTGGCCGGCTGGCGAATGGAGCCGCCGGTATCCGTTC
This sequence comes from uncultured Acidobacteriaceae bacterium, assembly GCA_963725975.1. Classification (GTDB taxonomy): domain Bacteria; phylum Acidobacteriota; class Terriglobia; order Terriglobales; family Acidobacteriaceae; genus Telmatobacter. Next base: position 683,115 of record CAVSBA010000011.1, read on the forward strand.
CCAGCGTGCCCACTGCCAGATTGGCTGCAACCGCCGCCGCCGAGCCGCCGCTCGAACCGCCGGGAACGCGCTCCGGGTCCACGGGATTGCGTACCGGACCGTAAGCCGAATTCTCGTTCGAAGAGCCCATCGCAAACTCGTCGCAATTCAGCTTGCCGAGCAAAACCCCGCCCGCGGCTTCAAGCCGGGTGACGGCCGTAGCATCATAGGGAGGACGATAGTCTTTGAGGATCTTCGATCCGGCCGTAGCCGGCGCACCCTGCATCACCAGCACGTCTTTAATGCCCACCGGCACGCCGGCCAGCGGCGGAAGCGGATCGCCCTTGGCGGCCAGCGCGTCCACACGCTCGGCCTGGGCAAGAGCACGCTCGCGAGCCAGGCTCAAATAGATATTCAGCTGCGGATTGATCTTCTCGATGCGGGCATAGTAGCGATGGGCGAGATCGGCAGCCTTGACGCGGCCTGAGGTCAGGTCGGCGCGCAGTTCGGCCAGGGTCTTCGGCTTCTCCACAAATGATTCAGCAGTCTTCATCGCCCTCAGCGTCTTCCTGGTTCGTGATAGGTGGAATCGCAGCTCCCTGGCTGAGTCGGTCGCCCTATCGTTCAATCACCTTCGGCACTTTGAAAAACGTTCCGTCCGCCTCCGGCGCCTGGCCCATGACCACGGCGCGATCGAGCGAGGGCGCCACGTGATCGGAGCGCGTAGCGGACGCGCTCTGAATCGGGACGCCCATAGACGAGCTCGCGGCAGCCAGTTCCGTCACCTGCGCCAGAGGAGCCACGCCCTCCGTGTCCAACTGGTTCAGTTCGGCCACGTAGTCCAGGATTTCGTTCAGGTCCTTCAACATGCGGCCCGATTCTTCGGGCGTGAGCTCGAGATGAGCCAGTTCGGCGACGCGGTGAACGTCTTCTTGAGATACCTTTGCAGTCATGAGTGTCGATTCCGGGACCAGTGACGGCGGGAGCCGCGCCCAGCGTTGAGCTTGAATCCCGAAACTCAAGTATAGCGGGTTGGCGCGCGCATCTTGCGTGCTTCAGTCCACCGTCCGCGTCAATCCACCGTCTGCCTCAGTCCACCGTCATGGTAAGCGTCACGGACTGCGAGAGCCCGCTCGCCGAGACGGTGACCGGAACGGTGTAAGTGCCTGCAGGCGTGCTGCTGGAACTCCCGCTGCCCCCGGTTCCACCGCTGCCGCCGTTTGAACCAGCGCCCGGGCCCACGATGGCGCCAGTGCAGCTGGTCATGCCAGTTGAGAAAACAACGGCCAGCAGGGCCATGATAAAGATCCTGCGGCGGCGCCAGAGGGCCAGCGGAAGCAGGACGATGGCGAAGGCCAGCGGCCAGCCGCGCCCGGCCGTCAGCGGCGCAGCCCGCGCCGTAAGCCCCCAGCTGCCGGTATAGATTTGTACCTCGACATTACCCTCCACTCCATTGGTGAGAGTTTCGGTGGTGGGGTTAAAAATGCACACTGAATTCGCCGGCAGTGTGCCGCACTGCAACGTGAACGTACTAGTCGCGCCGCTGGGAGTAATGACCAGCGTGTAGTCTGCCTGCTGGCCACTGCTGACCGTCTCATTGGTGGAGCCGGATGCCCCCAACGTGAAATTAAAGCCGGTGCCGGAGAGCGCGACCGTGGCGGGTTGCGTGACGGCTGCGGAACTGACGGTAAGCGTGCCCGTAGCCGAGCCGCTATTGCTGGGTGCAAAAACAACTGCCGCCGTGCAGGTGGCCCCCGCTCCCAGACCGCCGGTGCAGGTGTTCTGGGCCAGGCTGAAGGGCCCGCTTGCGGCCATTGAGACCGAACTGAGGCTGTAGTTGCTCGAGTTAGTCACGGTGACAGACTGCGCGGAGCTGGATTGGCCAACTGGAACAACGGTCGAAAACGGCATCTGCGCGGGATTGGTCACGAGCCCCGCTGCCAGTTGACCGGAGCCGTTGAGCGGCACCGAAGCGGCAATCACGCCTGTTGTGGACGAGGAGACGGCAAGCGCGGCAGAGATCGACCCAATGCCCGACGGCGTAAAGATGATCTGTACCGTGCACTGGCCTCCACCATTCAGAAGCGCACCGCAGGTGGTCACCCCCAGAGAGTAGCTGGCCGCGGCCGGGCCGGTAATCTGGAAGCCAATGTTGGCTGCGGCTACGCCGCCCGTGTTGGTAATGGTGATGGTCTGCGGCGGGCTGGCAACACCGGGTTGCTGCTGCACAAAGGTCAGGCTTGCCGGACTGACGCTTAAAGTCGCCGCAGACAACCCGGTTCCGCTCAGCGCGACGGTCTCTGTTCCCCGCGCGTCGTTGAGGGTCAACGTACCGGTAAGTGCGCCCGTCTGCGCCGGTGCAAATTGCACACTGATGCTGCACGTCGACTGAGCGGCCACGCCCGTAATGCAACTGCTCGATTGCTGAAAATTAGCGCTGACTGCGATGGAAGTGACCTGCAGGGCAACGCCGCCGCTGTTGGTGATGGTGACCGTCTTCGCTGCGGAAATCTCCCCGGACGCGGTGGAGGGGAATGAGAGCGAGCTGGGAGCAAGAGTGTCGGTGGGCGGAGCCGCGCCCGTCCCGGAAAGCTGAACCGTCTCTACGCCGGCCCCATCCGTGAACGTAAGCTGGCCGCTGGCGACGGTCGCCTGCGTGGGAGCAAACGCGATTTTGACCTGGCAGGCGCTGTCGCTCCCCAGGCTGGTTCCGCAGGAGTTCGAAGCCAGGGTGAAAGGAGCGGTGACGGAAATATCCGAAATCGCCGTTGCGGCTGAGGTGGAGTTGGTAAGCGTCACCTGCAGCGGTGTCGAGGTAGAACCAACCTCAACCAGCCCAAACGACACGCCTGCCGGGCTGGGGTACACGCTCCCGCCGGCCAGTCCGGTTCCACTAAGATCCACTGCGATCTGGCCCCCGTAAATATTGGCATCGACGGTCATCTGCGCGGTGACCTGGCCAGTGGTCTGGGGCGAAAAGGTGACCTCGAGTATGCAGGAGCCGCCGGCCGGAATCGACTGGCCCACGCAGTTTCCAGTCGCGGAGAAATCGCTGGAATCGCCGGTGAATGCAATGGACGTGGGTAACAGGGCCACGCTGCCGGTGTTCTGAAGCGTTACGTCCTGGGCGTTGCTGGTGGTAGCCAGAATCTGGCCTGCAAAAACCAGCGCCGCGGGATTGACTGAGGCCGCCGAAAGAGTGGTGCCGGCGCTCGCGAGGCTGGTCTGCCAGATGCCTCGGCCGTAAGTTCCTGCAACCAGCACCTGCGACGAACTGCCCGCCGGAGACACGGAAAGCGCCACAACCGGCGCTTCCGGCAGGCCGGTGCCAAACGGCGACCAGCAATTGGAGGGCGCGGTGGCGCAGGCGGTCACCTCCGTTGTGTAGTAAACGCCGCCATCGGTTGCTATGTAAACCGTGTCGGCGCTTTGCGGGTCAACGGATACCGCGCTGACCGGGGCGTTAGGCAGGTTGGCCGTGATGGCGCTCCAGGTGGCGCCACCGTTTGTGGAGCGATAAATGGATTGCACCACCTTGTAAATGGTAGAAATGGCCTCAACCGTGGCATAGACGGTTTTGCCGGTGGCATCGTGCGGATCGATCGTAATGTTGGAGATGTCAAAGTTGTAGGCGTTGAACGGATTGGTATCGTTGGCAACCGGATTGAAGGTGAGATCGCTCCATGCAGGCATGGAGCTGCCGTTAGGATCGAAGGTTGCCGACAAAATGTGGCCGGGCAGATTGGAGCCGCCGTCGTTGGACCCGTAGGTGCCCACGTAGATCACTTCATTGCCGGCCACATTGGCCGCAGCCATGGAGCGGATGAGCGCATCGCCCTGCGCAGGAGCCGGTGCTCGAATCCGAATCGAGAATCGGGCTGATGGCGTTGGACGTGGTCCATCCGCTGCCCGACGCCGGACCGCGCCAGACCCTGCACGTTCCCACCATCAGTTGCGTGTCATCGACCGGGTCGACCAGGAAGGGAGCGGGCGTGGCCATAGCGAGTCCGTCATTGCTCACATCGGCCTCGGTGACAACCGGCGACGAGCCAAAGGTGGACGGCGTGCAGCTTCCTGGGACTGGTGCACCGGTAAATGGCTACCCCTGCCTGGTCGTTAACGTACCAGTTGGAGCTGTCCACGGGATCGATGGCCACCGGTCCGCCATAACCGCCGAGAATCTGCGGCCAATCCGCAGTTACGCCAGTTCCATTCACGCCCGCAGCGCCATTCACGCCCAACCCGGCCACCATGGAATACGGCGAGGTAACCACCTGCGATACGCTTTGCACTTCAGCCAGCGAACCGAGACCGCTATTAAGGTTCTGGAAATGGGTGGCATCGCCGGCATTGCAAACTGCGCCGGTTTCCGCGATGGCGTCCATCGAACGCCATAATCCGCTGTCGTTGCCGATCAGGATTTCCAGGGGATTTTGCCCACTCCATGCCAGCGCATGCTGAAACTCGCCCACCTGGGCGCTCATGCAGGTGGTGGAGTTGGTGGTATTGCGCCAGGTGCAGCCCTGCGAAACCGGACAGGTGCTCTGCCATAGATCGTTTGCCCCGGCCAGCACCATCGAGATTTGCCCGGAGGGAACGGCCGCCAGGGTCAGGTCGTATACGCCATCGGCAATGGTAACCGGCCCTTGCGCCGTGCTGGTTTCGAGGGCCGCCGTGCCCCAATGCTGCGCGAAGGCGAGAGCGGGACTGGCGCACGCCGCACCGGCCGTGGGAGCCGCGCACTGGTCCTGCCACAGGCCTTGATCCTGATCGTTCAGGTCGACGCTCCAAGCAAACGTATCGCCGTTCCCAGGATTCACCGCCAGCGCCCCCCGAAAAATGGGGCAGGCTATCGACCCGGTAAAGCCTGCATTGGTGGGGCACATGGTCGCGGTCAAGCCGGTTCCGGGCTGCGCAGCCATCCGCGTCCAGGTCACGCCATCCGCCGACTGGTAATAGCCGTGATAGCGCACCGCGGCAATAAAGAGCCGGCGCACCGGGTTCCACACCACGGCCGTGGCGCCGTTGCCGTCGGGCTGGGCGAAGAGATCGAGCGGGCCCTGCACGTCTTGCCCGCTGGCATCGGTGATGGTGGCCAGATGCCAGGTGGCGCCGCTGTCCTGGGAGTAGTAAAGCCCCTGCATGCTGGCGTGGGCCACGGTTGCGTCGACCAGGTCGCCCTCGTAGGCCTGCGAAACTGCTGCGACCACCAGTTGCGAATTGACGGTGCTCCACGCAAAGCCGGCAAAGCCCTCACCCAGGAATGAAAAATTCTGCTCGCTCAGACCGGCGCTCAGATCGTTGGTCTGAGCAATCAGAGTCCACGTCGTTCCATCGTCGGTAGAGCGCAGAATGCCGGCGCCGTAATAGGAATCGAGCGCATCGTTCGGATCGCCGGTGCCGGCCAGAATCACGCCCGTGCCACCCGGCTGCACCGCCAGTGCGCCAATGCTGATGGAAGCATCCGATACGCCGCCCAGCGCGGAGAGCGAATCGGTGAGCGGCGTAAACACGACCTGAGACGAAGTGGAAGTGGCGGCATTCGCAGCAACCCACACCCCGCCGCCGGTGGTGCCCACGTAGACATGGTTTCCGGTAACGTCGGAGGGATCGAGCGCGATCGCTGTAACCCGTCCCGTCACCAGCCCGTAGGGAGTGGTTGGGACAGCAGTCGGCCCCAGCGCAGTCCAGGTAGCCGATGAGCCACTCTGGGCCATGGTCGTTGCCAGGGAATGCACGGCGGCGCCAGATTGAACCGATTGAACAGATTGAACAGAGGCCCGGGAAATACTTTGGCGCCGAGGCAGCCGTTGGCCAGGAATCCAGCCACGCTGTGCCAGAAAACGCTGCGCCTGGGCGACGCGAGGGGGCAGATTCGAGGCAGTCTTGCTGGACAGGGTGGACGGCGTAGTCTGCGCCAGGAGAGGCGCCATGCCCGGAACGGCCGAAACAAAGCAGGCAATGCCCAGGAATGCAAGGCTGGCGAAGGATGGCGTGAAAAGGGCGCGGCTGAATCCGTTCGACCGGGCGGTGCGCGGCCGGCTTCTCTTCTTGCTTCCTGCGAGCTGCGGTTCCATCCGACCGTCAGTGGGATTCATCCCGTGCACCAGAAACCAATTCTGGCCCCCATGGTGAAAATCTTCTAAGGGAAGGGACAAGGAATCCACGGGATTCCGCAGCGCAGCACAGCTCAATTCCAGTTCTGAAATGGTGACCCATTATAGGACAGTGCAGAAGCGCGCAAAATGTGACCCCGGACACACCTATGCGCCCACCTTTAGCCACAGCAACATACGGAAACAGGCATTATCGCGGCCAGTAGTCCCCATCCCCCAGGCTGTTCTGGCGAATGTAGGCAGCAGCGTTGAACTTGCGCGCCATCGACGCGCCGCTCATGGGGCGCACCAGGCCGAAGACCGGCCGGTTAAACCAGGGGCGATCGAGCCTGCCGACGATGGCCCAGGCAATGCCGGCATAGCCGTTGGGGTCGCGGCCGTCGAGTTCATAGCGATCGTTCAGGATCACCGCCCAATCGAAGGCCGTGGCCGGATCGGGCGCCCACTCCAGAATCTTCTTGCCCCAGTACATGCGCAGGTAGTTGTGCATCCAGCCGGTCGCGACCATTTCGCGCTGCGCGGCGTTCCATAGATCGTCGGCTGTTTGGGCGCGTTCCAATTGCTTGAAGGTGTAGCGAGGCCGGGGGTCCGCAACGTGCTCCAGCAGCGATTTGCGAGCCCACAGCGCAGCGCATTCCCAGTTGTCGTAATTGGGCTCATGGCGCACAAAGAGCACCGCCAGTTCCCGCCAGCCGATGAGTTGCTCCAGATATTTTTTCTTGGTCTCGGAGGGGATCTTCGACCGCTGAACCGCCCGCGCGATGGTGAGCGGCCCGATATTGCCAAAGTGGAGATAGGGGGACAATCGACTGGTGCCGCGTGTCTCGGGGTGGTTGCGGGTTTCGTCGTAGGTGGCGAGTTGGCTGCGCACAAATTCGCCGAGGCGCTGGAGCGCGGCGTGCGTGCCACCGGTAAAACTGTCCACAGGCTTGATGGAGCGGTCGAGATTCCTGAACCCGGCGGTCAAATCGTTGTTGAGATCAAAGCTCTCGAGCTTTTGCCGGAATCTGTGCCGGGGCGCGGGCGGAGCGGCTGGCGATGGCTCGAGATACTTCGGCAGCTCGCCTTCGAGATGCGGTCGAAAATGGTGCATCAGCACAAAACTGCGATTGAAGACGCGGGAGGGGACGGCCACATCGGCATCGACGGTCCAGAAAGGAATGGTGAGCCGCTGGGCCAGCACGCGCCGCCAGCGCTCCGGCTCGCGGCAGGGGTTTTCGTCGCCAATCACGAGCGCCGCCTGCACTTCTTCAACGAAGGACTCAAGGCGATTGTGCGGCGGCCGGCGCACGACGAAGGTTAAGCCGCGCTCAGCGGCATCTTCGGCGGCATCGCGCAATCCCTGCTGCAGGAAATGGTAATGCCGCAAATTTGCGTTGGGGTAATTGGGAATCACAGAGAAGAACACAACCACCGGGAGGCCAAGATGATTGGCGGCTTCAATGGTGAGGTCGAGCGCCGGATTATCGACAATGCGCAGGGCGCGCTGCATCCAGTAGACGACGCACTTGCCGTCTTTGCGCGGAGCGCCGCTGCGGCGAACCTGGATGCGGGGATTCGTTGCCAACTGCACAAGCTCTTCCGGCATCTTGTGATCGTCAGCGGCCATCGATTCGCACTTCCCGATAGCGTGGAATCATCAACACGTTCGGCTCCATCAGGGCTTGCCAGTGACGCTCCGCCTCAAGCCCACCGAGCAGCGACCACAACAACTCCGCCTAAGAGCAGCGCACCATGCGTGGCGGAACACCCATCCCGAAAAAAGGCCGCCCGCAGGCGGCCTTTTAAGTGAGCACCGGCAATTGTGAGCTGCCTTACCACCTGCCCCAGGCGCGGCTGATGTAATCGGACATAATCATCGAGATCAAGGCCATGAAAACGAAAACCCCGGAGATGACGGCGAGCTTGGTGAGCTTGCTGCTGTACTTCACGTGCATGAAGAACAACACCACGAGCATCATCTTGATGCTGGCAATGGCCATCGCCACGACGGCATTGAACACGCCCAGGTCAACGTAGGAAATAGCCGCGGTGGTTGCTGTAAGCACCAGCAGCGAGCCACCCACGGCCATGTAGACCCTGGGGCTGACGATGTGTATGTGCTCGCCGGAGGTTTCGTCGCTTCTGGGCTGTTGATGTTCCATAAGATCCCTCACTGCTCTGGCGCCTGATGGGCCTTAGTTTGTACGGGCTCGATCACCCTGGTTCAAATTCGCGTTTCATGCGGGTATGACCTCAAGTCACACCCGGCTGGTTCTCTGGTCCGCGGCCTTTACGTGTGCCGGCTGATCAAATACAACAACGGGTACAGAAAGATCCAGATGATATCGACGAAGTGCCAGTAGAGGCCGAAGTTCTCAACAAAGGTCACGTGGCCCGTGGTATAGGCCCCGGCCCGCGCTCGGAAGATGATGTAGCCCAGGATGCCGATGCCGATGATCATGTGCAGCGCGTGCATGCCGGTCATGGCGAAGTAGAGGAAGAAGTACATCTCGGTCTTACTGGCCATGCCCGACGACAGCGGCGCGTCGTGGTACTCGTTATAGACCGACGGGTCCATAGCGGGATTGATAAAGTCAGCATCGGTGAAGCGAAGCCCCGGCACGTGATGATCGACCCATTCGCCGTGCCACTCGATTGCCTTGATGCCCAGAAACGCGAGGCCCAGGACAAAGGTTAGAACCAGGAACACAACCAGTTCGCGCTTGCGGCGCGTCTGGGCCGACCACACGCCCATGGCCAGGGTGAAGCTGGAAGTGATCAGCACCGCGGTATTAGTGGTGCCCCAGAAGATGCTCAAGTGGTGCGAGCCTTCAACGAAGGCCGGATAGTACCAGTTGCGCATGATCAGGTAAGCGGTGAAAAGGCCGCCGAAGAACATGACCTCGGTAAGCAGGAAGAGCCACATGGCGAAATTGGTGGCGTCGAACTGCTGACCCATAGACTCGAAATGATGGCGCTGGTAGGACGGATGCTCGTGCTGCGCTTCCGCCAGCGTGCCGTGCGTGGTTGCGGTTTCAGACACTGGCTACCTCATGTTGTTGCTGGTGGCGCTCCAGCCACTCGTAGTCGTAGGCTTCGTGATCCATGATGGGAATCTCAGGAAAGTTCTCGGTGAGCGGCGGCGACTGCGTCTGCCACTCGAGGCCTGTAGCCTGCCACGGATTGTCGCCGGCGATCGCGCCATACTTCAGCGACCAGGTGAGATAGAGAACCGGCAGCAGGTAACCGATGCCCAGCACGCTGGCGCCCGCGGTCGAGAAGACGTTCAGCACCTGGAACTCCGGCGGGATACGACGCGTAGCGGCGCGGCATGCCCAGCGTTCCCAGAATGAACTGCGGGAAGAAGGTGAGGCAGAAGCCGATAAAAGTGACTACAGCGGCCAACTGCGAAATCTTCTCCGGATACATGCGGCCCGTCCACTTGGGCCACCAGAAGTGGATTCCGGCCAGGAAGGCCATCAACATGCCGCCCACCATGACGAAGTGGAAGTGGGCGACGATGAAGTAGGTTTCCGTTAAGATGAATGTCGGTGCCCGTGGCGCCCAGGAAGACGCCGGTCATGCCGCCGATGGTGAACAGCCCCATGAAGCCGAAGGCGTAGAGCATGGGCGTCTCAAAGGTGATGGAGCCCTTATAGAGGGTGAAAGCCCAGTTGAAGATCTTGATGGCCGAAGGAACCGCGACCAGCATGGTGAGCAGGGAGAACACCAGGGCGGCGTAGTTGGAGATGCCCATGATGAACATGTGGTGCGCCCACACAAAGAAGCCAAAGACGGCGATGGCCACCGAGGAGAACGCTACCGCCGTGTAACCGAAGACGCGCTTTCGGCTGAAGGTGGAAATCACCTCGGAGATGACACCCATACCCGGCAGAATCATGATGTAGACGGCGGGGTGCGAGTAGAACCAGAACAAGTGCTGGAAGAGCAGCGGATCGCCGCCCTTGGCGGGATCGAAGACGCCGATGCCGATGGTGCGCTCCAGGATGATGAGCACCAGCGTGATGGCCAGAACCGGCGTGCCCAGCACCATCAGAATGCTGGCCGCGTAGTTGGACCAGACGAAGAGCGGTAGCCGGAACCAGGTCATACCCGGGCAGCGCATCTTGTGGATGGTGACGATGAAATTGAGGCCGGTAAAAATGGAACTGAATCCGGCGATGAAGATGCACAGGCCGGTGGTGATGACGTGGGTATTGACGTAGTGCGTGGAGAGTGGGGTGGTGAAGGTCCAGCCCGTATCCACGCCACCGGCGGCCATGGTGTAGATCATCATGATGCCTGCGCCCATGTAGAGATACCAGCTCAGCAGGTTGATTTTGGGCAAGGCCAGATCTTTAGCGCCGATCATCATCGGAATCAGGAAATTTCCGATGGTGGCCGGTACCGACGGCACCAGGAAGAGGAACACCATGATGACGCCGTGCATGGTAAAGAGCTTGTTATAGGTATCGGCTGCCACCAGATCGCTTTGCGGCGTGAGCAGTTCCAGGCGGATCATGCCGGCCAAGGCGCCGCCGATGAAGAAGAAAAATGTAATCGAGATCAGGTACAGGGTCGCAATCCGCTTATGGTCGCCGGTGAGCAGCCAACTGAGCAGACCGTTCTCTCTGGTCAGGAAGTTCATCTTGGGAACCCTGGCCGTGGACTGGTCTGGAAGACTAATGATGGTTGCGGTGCTCATTGGTTGACCTCCCCTGGCGCGGCGCCGGTTGTACTGGCCGCCACCGGTTTGCCACCCTCACTGCCAGGCGTAAGTGCGGTGGTGTTGAGGGTCTGCTGAATACGGTAATCGGAGCTGAGGTTCTTGATATATTCCACCAGCGCGATGACGCCTTCTTCGCTGATCTGGCCCTGGTAGGTAGGCATGATCGGGGTGTAGCCCTCAGTGACGTGCTCTGAGGGATTCAGAATGGCCTGGCGCAGATAAGCCGCGTCGACCGTAACCGTTTGCCCGTTGGCCAGCGCCAGGTTCGATCCGTACACATTCACCAGATTCGGACCGCGCGCTTCAGCCGAGGTGTTATGGCAGGCGTTGCAGCTCAGGCTGGCGAACAGCCGCTCGCCATTCTGGGCCAGCGAATCGCCGCTGGTGGAGCCGGCCAGCCACTTCTGGTAGTCGTCCGGCGTCATCACGATGACGTCGCCGATCATCTGCGAGTGGTTGGTGCCGCAATACTGGGTGCAGAACAGGTGAAAGGTGCCCGTCTCCGTGGCTTCAAACCACACCGTCGTGTAGCGGCCCGGGATGGCCTCGCGCTTGACGCGGAAGGCGGGAACCGAGAAGCTGTGAAACACGTCCTGAGAGATGAGCGTCAACTGCACGGGGCGATTCACCGGAATATGCAGCGCGTCGATCTCATGCTGCCCGCCCGGATGCTCCACCTTCCACATCCACTGCTTGCCCACCACGTAGATGTTCATGGCGTTGGCGGGTGGCGTGTAGACGCGGAAGTAAATCAGCGCTCCCCACACAAACATGATGAGGAACAGCCCCAGCGGAATAATTGTCCAGGTCGCCTCAAGCAGCGTCGATCCCTCGATCTGCACAGCCTTGGGATGGCGCTCTTTGTTGTAGAGCAGCGAAAAGCTGACCACCAGCAGGATGACGAGGGTGAGGCCAACCAGGCTCACCAGCACCATGAAGAAATAGAGCGCATCCATCTGCGGCGCGATTTTGGACGCCTCAGGCGGGAAAAGCGGGAAGTTGCTCAACCATTTGCTGAGAAACTGCCACAGTACTGGACTGATGGTGTTCATTCCTTTATCCGTTCACCTTTTTCGTATCTTCATCGGTTTTCGGGTCGGCCGGATCGTACTGCTGAAAATCCTTGCGCAGCATGAGGAACATGAATCCGCCCAGCATCGCCAGGGTGACAGCCCCGCCCAACTGCACCACGCGCGCCACAATCAGCGAATGCGTATTGGTCGTCGGATCGTAGTGATAGCAGTAAGTGAGAATGTTGTCGACCGGCGAGCCGATTTTGTTCGACGACGCTTCGTCGAGGCCAAGCAACATATCCTTAGGCGAGTACTCCACGCCCATGTAGTACTGGGCCAGCTTGCCCTGAGGGGTAACAATCTGAATGGAGCTGGCGTGTGCAAACTGCACCAGGTTGCTGCCCGGCACCTTCAGCGTGACGTACTTGAATCCCACCGCCTGGGTGATGGCGTCGATGTTGGGCTGGGTGCCGGTGAGAAAGTGCCAGCCATTGGCTGTGGCCGGATTGCCGTAGCGCTTCAAGTACTCGCGTTTCTTGGCCGCGGCCAGATCTGTGCCCTCTGAGGGATCGATGCTCACGACAATAATGTTGAAGTCCTTGCCGGGCTTGAAGCTCACCATTTCCAGAGCGCTCGTAAGCCCGTCAAGTTCCTCGGAGCACAGCATCGGGCAGCGGTAGTAAACCAGCGCCAGGATGGCCGGTTTCTTCCCGAAATAGCTGCTCAGTTGCACCTGCTTGCCGGTGTCGTCGGTAAAAGTGAGGTTGAGCGGCAGTTGCGCGTTCAGGCGCTGCGCGATGCCCACCTTACCCAGAACCCCGGGCATGACTGTGGACCCTTGCCCGCCCTTTTCGCCCATGGCATTAGTCATGGCCGGCAGCCCCTTGGGGCCGTAGTTAGAAATCTGGGCCTGGAGCGAAGGCGCGAGGCACAGCACAATGGTGCCGGCTGTGGCCATCGCCATCCTGTGCCAGCTTTTCCGGATTGTGTCTATGCTTTTCATTTCCCTGCTCCCTTCCGCATCGGCGCTGGCCGTTGCGAGTCTTGCGTTGAGGGTTGAATCACTCTGCTTAAGAACTACGTGCTTTGCAAATGACCTGGTCTCGGAACAAATTCGATCGAGGTTACTCAATGCCGGCCTTACCTGAGCCTGGTTGATCGCCAACGTCATTGCCCTGCACCGCGGGCATCTCCTGCTCGTAGGCTGTGGGCGAGAATCCATTGGTAAGCGGCGCGGTCACCACCGGCCGGACGTCGCCGGTCATCAGCGGTTCGGCTTGTGCCGCCGGCGCCACCGGCAAGCCGCGCTGCGCGAGAAGTTCCATGGCGCGTTCAATCGGAATCCTCACTTCGCCCTTCGACTGATCGACCCAGCTGTAATGGTCAAGGAGAAGATCTTCGCGCTCGTGCAGTTCGGCCAAATCTTCATCGCCGTCGTCCACCTGCACACGCGGCGTGGGAAAGGTCTTCATCAGCTCCGCCACTTTGTCCTGCATGGCCGGATTCGAAGGCAGATTGCCGAGCTGGCGAATATCGACCGTCTTGCTCCACTTGCTGGTGCGCCCATCTTCCGCGTTCATGCGGGCGTTGATGGCCGCGCCCATGCCATAGCACAGCAGCGCCGTGACCGCGACCAAAATACCGAGTGCCACAAGGAACACAATGATTCCGGTGATCTTGACGTCGCTGACTTCGTAGCCAGCCGAAATATCGACAGCTTCTGGCTCGCGGCCCCCAGGGACGTGCTCCGGCAGCCGGCCACCGTTCTTAGGCTGTTCGTTCTCTTGAGGGGGGTTAGGCGATGGCATGCTCAGGCTCCAGAATCTCCGCCAGATGCGGATCGTTGACTTGTACCAGCGGCCGCTGCTTCAACTGGGTGCAGAAGTACGCCACCCAGAAGGCCATCATGGCAACCGGCACGGCAATGTATTCGAGAATTCCCCAGCTGAAGTGCAGGTTGCGCGCCGCGTCCTTGTAATTCGGCTCGATGAGCCAGAACAGGTTGAAGGCCACGGCGAAGATCATGAACTGGCAGACCCGCACCAGCCGCTTCTTATTGCGCTTCAGATCCCGGGAAAGCAGCAGGGTGAACGGCACCAGCCAGTGGAACATGAAGTCGAGCGTAATGATGACGCCCCAGCCGCCGCGGATACGGTCCAGGTACCAGTTAATCTCCAGCGGAAGATTGCCCGACCAGATGATCAGGAACTGGCCGAAGGCAAGATAGATATTCAGCATCACGAAGGCGAACGTCAGCTTGCCCAGGTCATGCTGCTCGGTGCGGCGCAGGATGGTCTTGAAGGGTTCGGCTTCAGAGAGTGACAGCGCCACGATGATGGCAAAGGCCAGCACCTGGAAACCCTGCTCCACCAGGTACAGCAAGCCGTAGACGGTGGAGAACCAGGTCACATCCATGGACATAACCCAGTAGATCGCTGCGGCCGTCATGGTGACGGCGTAGAGAACCAGGCCGGGGCCGCTGATGTTCTCAAACTTCTTAATCCAGCGCGGCGTGGTCTCGGGACCTTCCGTGTCGCGCTTCAGCCCCAGCGCATTCAGCCGTATCGCATAGAACCCCCAGATGGCGAAGCACAGCAGGCTTACCCACCAGAAGGACGCGATATTCAGCATGGGGCGCTTGAAGGTGATGCAGTGCGCTTGCAGTTCGCTGATAAGCCCGGCATGCAGGGCCGCCTCAGGATTGCTGATTTTAGCCCACAGATAAAGCCGCTTCTGGAAGATTGCGATGACCAGGAAGTAAAGGCAGGCCAGCGGCCAGGTGCGGCTCATGGCTTCAAGAGGCCGGCGCAGCAGCAGGCCCCACTTGCCGCCTGAGCAGTACTGCACCATCAGCAGGGCCAGCCCGCCGATGGCAAATCCCCAGGTGAGCATCAGGCCCATGGTCCAGGCGCGCAGAAAATGATCCCAGCCGAGGTGCTCGGGATCCTGCGCCTGGCCCAGAAATCCCAGGATCACGGCGACGACGGCGAAGATCACGCTGATGACGAGCGCGCGATTTCGCCAGCCGTCTACAAACGCCGGCGCGCCCAGATCGGCGGGGAGCTGTTTAGCGTGCGATGCCGCGTGTGAATCGTGTGCCATTCCCTTTTCCTTACTCCCTAATCCTTCTCTCGTGCACTTGCCGTTCAGTCTCCGGTCCTTATTTTTTGGCCGGCTTGCTTGCGGGAATCGAAATCTTAGGATCAGCCGGACTGGCCGGCGCCATGGCCGGAGTGCCTTCGCTGGTCACAGGCTTGGTAGGCCTAAATCGCCGTCGCCGGCAGCGCCCACGGCCCGGCATAGCCCGCCGGCAGTCCTTCCTGCTTGGCGATGGTCTTCAGATCCTGGATCTGCGTGCCCGCGGGAACGTCCTGCGGGGTAGCCGCCTGGCTCAACTGCAGTGCGCGAATGTAGGCCGCAACTGCCCAGCGGTCGGCAGGCGTAATTTGCGCCGAGTAGTCGGGCATGGCGCCATAGCCGTGCGTCATCACATAGAAGTAATGCGAGACCGGCTGCGACAAGCGAACCTGATCGTGCAGGTTGGCGGCCGGCTTGTAGCCGCGCATCACAATCTCGCCCAGTCCGTTGCCCACCCGCGAGTGGCACGGCGTGCAGTAAGTGTTGAAACGCTCCTGACCGCGGCTGCAGCACCGTCATGGTCACCGGGAACGGCATCAGGTCCTGCTCCTGCTTGTACCCGTTCGGCCCCTTCACCACGCCGGTGTAGAAGTAGCTGTCCTCGTTCGCTTGTCCGCGAGCCACCGTGCCCGCCACCTGGGGACGGGCGCTGCGATGATCGGCAAAGAAGCTGGTGCCGCGCTGCGGCAGCATCTTGGGCTCGAACTGCATGTCCGAGCGGCAGCCGGCAGCAAACAGCAGCACGGCGGCCGACTGAGAGAGCCGCGGCGCGCGCAGTCAGGGTTCGTGCTCTCCCACCCGTTCCGCAAACGGCGCGGAAAGGATGGCGCACCCGGCCCTGATCTCTGATCTCTGTTCCCTGATCCCTGTTCATCAGTACTCCACCTCCACCACGGAGAGCGGCTTGAAACCTTCCAGGTACTTCTTCGCTTCCACCAGGTCGAACTTGGGATCGAGCGCTTCGAGGCAGAGGAAGAATTTGTCGGTCGTGGCGCCGTCGCGGAAGTTGGGCGCGTTAAACAGCGGATGATAGAGCGAGGGCAGACCGTTCAGCGCCAGCATGCCGAAGGCCGCCGAAAGTCCGGCCCACAGAATCGTCCACTCGTAGGTGGGCATCAGGAACGCCGGCCACGAATACGTCGGGCGCCCCGCAATGTTGAGCGGGTAAGCCAGCACCGAGATCCAGGTCTCCAGCGAGAACATGGCGCAGCCGCCCATGAGTCCGCCAATCAATGTCAGCAGCGGCACCTTGTTGCGGTGAAAGCCGATGGCCTCGGCCGCTTCTTCCACCGGATAGGGCGTATAGCAGTCCATGCGGCGCCAGCCGTCCTTGTGCGCCTGCTGCGCAGCGCGCACCAGGTCGCCCGGCGTATCGAATTCGGCCAGCAGGCCGTAGGTTCCTTCGCGCGGCGGCATTAGCTGAACCACCTCCGGTCCCGTCTTTGGCTTTATCTTGGCCGACGGGAGCAACATGCGAACTTCATTCATGGGAATCATGGGCAGGAATCGCACAAACAACAGGAACAGGAAGGTGAAGAATCCCAGCGTGCCGGCGAAGGTCATGTAGTCCCACTTCGTGGCGCGATAGGTGCCCCACGAGGAGGGCAGGAAGTCGCGGTAGAGGCTGGTGACAACGATGACGAAGCGCTCAAACCACATGCCGGTGTTCACGACGATGGAAATGAGGAACATGAAGGTGATGTTGGTGCGCAGCTTGCGCGACCAGAGCGTGGTCAGCGGGATCAGCAGGTTGCAGGTGATCAGCACCCAGTACGACCAGCCCATGGGGCCGAAGGCGCGATTCCAGAAGGTGAACGCCTCCCAGTGGTCGGCCGAGTACCAGCTCATGAAGGCTTCCATGCCGTAGCCATAGGCGACGATGAAGCCCGTCACCAGCATGACCTTGCCCATGTTGTCGATGTGGCGCTCCGTTACCAGCGCATCCAGGTGGTAGTACTTGCGCAGCGGAATGGCCAGCGTGAGCACCATGGCGAAGCCGGAGTAGATGGCGCCGGCAACGAAGTAGGGCGGGAAGATGGTGGTGTGCCAGCCGGGCAGAACGGCCACGGCAAAGTCGAAGCTGATGACCGTGTGCACCGAAAGCACCAGCGGCGTGGCCAGACCGGCCAGCAGCAGCGAGGCCGTCTCATAGCGCATCCAGTGGCGTGCCGATCCGCGCCAGCCCAGCGAGAGCATGCCCGTACATGTACTGGCCGAGCTTGGACTGCGAGCGATCGCGGAAGGTGCCGAAGTCGGGCACCATGCCGATGTACCAGAACACCACCGAGATGGTCGCGTAGGTGGAAACCGCGAAGACGTCCCACATCAGCGGCGAGCGGAACTGCGGCCACACCGTCATGGTGAAGGGCAGCGGGAACAGCCAGTAACCCAGCCAGGGACGGCCCACGTGAATCAGCGGGAACAATCCGGCGCAGGCCACGGCGAAGATGGTCATGGCCTCGGCAAAGCGGCTGATGGAGTTGCGCCATCCCTGCTTGAAGAGCAGCAGAATGGCGGAGATCAGCGTGCCGGCGTGGCCGATGCCGATCCACCAGACGAAGTTGATGATGGCGAATCCCCAGGCCACCGGCTGCGTGATGGCCCAGATGCCGACGCCCTTGAGGAACAGCCAGCACAGCGCCACCATGAGCATGGTGGCGCCGGCGCCGGCCACGGCAAAGTACGCGAACCAGCCCAGCGGCGTGTGCGGCGTGAGCACGATGCGCGTGATCTTTTCCGTGACCGACCGGAAGGTCTCGCCTGGCGCAATGACCCGGTATTCCCCGGTTGCGGGATCCACGGTGTCTTTTAGATTGACTTTGCTGGTTGCCATCGCGGATTTAACCCTTTGCCGGTGCGATGTTCCACCGGCGTTGCTTCGAGTTCGGAATTCGGATTCAACACTTCAGCTATGTACGTGGTGCGCGGACGCGTGTTCTGATCGGCCAGCACCTGGTAGGTGCGCTCCAGGGCGCGCAGCTTGGCCGCCCGGCTGTTCTTGTCGTTCAGGTTGCCGAAGGTGATTGCCGATGCCGGGCAGGCCTGCTGGCAGGCGGTCACGATCTCGCCGTCGCGGATGGGCCGGTTGTCCTTGTCGGCCTCGATCTTGGCTTCCTGGATGCGCTGCACGCAGTAGCTGCACTTCTCCATCACGCCGCGCGAGCGCACCGTGACATCGGGATTGCGCATCAGCTTGAGACTTTCGGTCTCGTAATCGGAGTAGAGCAGGAAGTTGAACCGGCGCACCTTGTAGGGGCAGTTGTTGGAGCAGTAGCGGGTGCCCACGCAGCGGTTGTAGACCATCATGTTCAGGCCTTCGGCCGAGTGCACCGTGGCGCCCACCGGGCAAACCTGCTCGCAGGGCGCGTTTTCGCAGTGCTGGCAGAGCATGGGCTGGAAGTGCGCCGCGCGGCGCAGCCAGGTCGCCCTCAAAGTAGGTGTCGATGCGGATCCACTGCATGTTGCGGCCGATGCGCACCTGCTGCTTGCCCACTACCGCAATATTGTTCTCGGCATAACAGCTCACGATGCAGGCATTGCAGCCCGTGCAACTGTTCATGTCGATCGACATGCCCCAGGCGTTTTCCGTGTACGTCCAGTTGGGGAACAGCGAGGTGCCTGGATCGGGCGTCTCGTGCCCGTCGCCCTCGTGCGCAAAGTTGGGATTGGCCTTGAACTCTTCGAGCGTGGCGTAGCGGATAATGCCGCGCGGCCCGAGCGCCTCATCGGCCTCGAGCGAGTTGTTGCCAGTGCCCTGGCCGCCAAAGATCGCAGGGCGATGATCCTGGTAGTGGCTCTTGGTGATGGCCACGCCCCACTTGCCTTCGACCTTGCGGATGCCGCCGGTCGCGTAGAACGGGGCCCAGGTGTTGCGAATCAGGTAGGCGTTGAAGCCCATGCCCGAGCCCACGCGCCCGGCAGACTCGCGGCCGTAACCCAGATAAACCGTGACCGAATTGTCGGGATGGCCGGGAGCGACAATCACCGGCGCTTTCACCCGGCCGTTGCCCACGCTCAACTCGACAATGTCGTCTTCTTCAAGGCCAAGCTTGGTCAGCGTGGCGCCGGAGACGATGGCGGCATTGTCCCAGCTCAGGTTGGTGACCGGCTTGGGCAGCTCCTGCAGCCAGCCCACGTTGTTATAGCGGCCGTCGTACACATTCGGATCGGGCCGGTAGATGATCTCGATCGAATCCTTCGGCGAGGGCGCGGGAATATCGCCCTTGAAACCGATGGCGGCAACTTTGCCGTTTTTATTGAAGGCCGTGTCCGCAATCCAGCCGTCGTGCAGTACCTTGCGCCAGGCCTTTTCGAAGTCGTCCGGCTGGCCGCTCTTTGCGAGGACCGGCTGCCACGTCTCGCGCACCGCGTCGTACGCGCTCGCCATCGGCTCGTTGAGCAGCATCTGGAAAACGTCGTGCGCCGTGCTTGCCGCCGTAGAGCGGCTCGATCATGGGCTGCACGATCGAAACCGTGCCGTCGTAGGCGCGCGCATCCGTCCACGATTCCAGATAATGCGCGGCGGGAATATGCCAGTGCGCAATCTCGCCGGTCTCGTCCACGTGCGAGTCCGAGATGAGCCACGATGTTGCGCTTTATTGAAGGCGCTCAGGAAATCGAGATCGGCGGGCGCCGTGTACACCGGATTGACATTCGAGAATCACCAGCCAATCCACTTTGCCCGCATTCAGGTCGGCCACCAGGTTCTTGAGATCGCCAAGCTGATCGGAGGGCAGCGGGTTCACCGTCTCGTCGGTGACAAAGACCGTCTTGCCGATATTGCCGAGCGTGCTGTTGATGGCCATCGCCAGCTCCGCAACCACGGGATGCTGATAGAGGCCGGGAATCACCGCGCTCTTGCCGGCATTGGCCTTCAGATCCTTGGCCAGCGCGGCGAGATACTGTCTGCTGCTCGCCGGTCCACGCATAGGCCGGCGGATTCACGCCCGCCACTCCGACCGCCTTGGCCAGCTCCGCGGCAAACGCCGGAATCTCGCTGGCGCGCAGGCCCAGGCGATGCTCGGCCTTCATGCCCGTCGTGGTCGTCGAGCTCTCAATGGCGTACAGCCGGTTCATGCCCTTCTCAGGCTGTTTGCGGCCGAAGGCGTAATCGCGCACCAGCTTGTGGAAGCCGGGATAGGAAGCGCTCGAAATGAAATCCGCGTCCAGCGAAACCAGGATCGGCGCCGCGCTCAGATCGTACTGAACATTGATGCCCTTCTCCGCCACGGTGCCCGCAATCGCCGGGTCATACTGGGCTAGCGTGGCCTTGGGATAGGCCGCCTGCACAGCCTTCCACTGCCGGGCCAGCGTGGGCGAAGTAATGGTTGCGCTCAGGAAATAAATGCCGGTTCCGTCTTTGCTCGACGCCACCTTCTGCTGAAAGGCTTCAACAAACTCGCCCCAGCTCCGGTTCTCGCCGTGATACAGAACTTTCTGCGAGCGGTCCGGATCGTAGAGAGCCAGCAAACTACCCTGCGCGAAGACATCGGAAGAGCCCGCGTTATAGGGGTGCTCGGGATTGCCATCGACCTTGATGGGCCGGAACTCACTGCTCTTGACCAGCAGCGGCGTCGCGCCCACCGGCATGGGATGCGCGGTGGCAAAATACATGGGCTTGCCCAGAACCAGGTCTTCCGGCGCCTTGACATAGGGATAAATGGCCTCCGCGGGCTGCTTGGTGCAGCCGGCCATGCCGGCCAGCGCCATGGATGCGCCCATCAACTTCAGAAAGCCACGGCGCGAAACCGGATCGACCCATTCCTGCGCCGCCGAGGGAAACTCCTTCTCCACCGCGGCCTGAAACTCGGGGGTATTGGCAAGCTCATCAATGGAACGCCAGAGCTTTTTCCCCTTTACCGCCTTGAGCTCGTTGCGCACCGCTTCAAGCGTCATGGGCTGCGAACTGGTTGCTGCATCTTGCTTCACGGCATCAGCCATCGCGTTCTCCACCGTGCTCGTCTTCTCTCTCTTTCTGCTCATCGGTGGCACACCTCGCAGCTCATCAGGTCGCGGGAATTGCGGATCTTGTAGTGGTCGAGCAGGAAGTGACCCAGGTCCATCTGGCTGGTGAACTCCTGATAGTGGATCGCGACCGGCACAGCAGCCGGAGCCACATCGCCCGCAGGTGCATTGCCGGAAGGCGCATTGCCGGAAGGCGTATTGCCCGCACCGGCCGGAGCCTGCAGCAGGGCCATCTCCGTGCTTCCGCTGCTCCCACTGGGGTTCGTCGTGGTGCAATCGACCGACTGCGCGGTCGGCACCCCATCCTTGGCTTCGGCGGCCGCGCACCACACCGGATGATCGGGCGCCGGCGACCTCCACGCCATGTTGTAAATCTGGCTGGTGGGGCGCAGATTCTTGGCCGGGTTGCGATGGCAATCCAGGCACCACTCCATCTGCAGCGTGTTCTGCTTGTACATCAACGGCATCTCATCCACGCGGCCGTGGCAGGTTTCGCAGCCAATGCCCTTGTTCACGTGAATCTCGTGATTGAAGTAGACAAAATCAGGCAGGTCGTGGATGCGAATCCAGGGGATGGACTGGCCGGTATACCAACTGTTGCGTACCGGCTCCAACAGAGCCGCGTTGGTCCATATCTGCGCGTGGCAGTTCATGCAGGTGCGGGTGGGCGGGATGCCGGCGTAGCTCGACTTCTCGACCGTGGTGTGGCAGTACTGGCACTGCAGGCCGAGCCCCTGCACATGATGCTTATGGCTGAAGGGCACCGGCTGATCGGCGCGCTGTCCCTGCCGGGTTACCCACGGCGAGCGTTGCAGTTGATCCAGAGTGACGCCCAAGGCAATCACGATCAACCCCGTCAACACCAGGCTCATGCGAGCCAGTGCATTGGAGCTGCGGTCAAAGATTTGCGGCATGTTTTCCCTGCTTGATTTTCGCGTCGATAGATGACCGCTGTGCCGGCGGTCACACAGGTTATGTACAAAAATCGCTCTTGGGTAAAAAACAGCTGTGCTGGCGAGGAAGCCCGAAAGTTCAATATAACAGCTAGACGCAGCCGTACAAGAGGTTAGCGACAAAAATTGCGAAAAATACGGTGCAAAATCCGGCGTTCCTGCGCATTAAAAACAATGACGATTGTGACAAGAATCAGTTTGGGGAATAGACCTCTGAGCCTCCGAAGTGGAGCTTCAGAGGCACAGGAATTTCTGACATAAAAAATAGCACGACGGAGGCAGATTTGGCATCCGCGCGTTCCGCGCCGCGGGACGCTCGTCCCACAACGCGCTGGCCCGATGAATTACGCTTCGTCTGCGCTCGCATTGGCCAGCAGCAGTCTTCCATCAGAAAGGCTCGTGTGACTCTTCGCCAGCCTCGGCAAAGGAGCCGTCCGACGCGGAAGGCGGCCAGCCCACAATCACCAGAAAAACATCGAAGACGAAGAGCCCGATGGCAATGTCGTTGAACAGGACCGCCTGGGGCAGATTCGGCCAGAACTGATTGGCCGCCCAAAATAAAAAAGCCGCAGCCAGCATCGCCGCTTTCGCCAACTCCGCAAGCGCGGGCCTGTGCATCGCCTGATAAATGACATAAGCGATTGCAATCAGCGCCAATGTAAGAGCAGCGAGCCCATCGTGAATTCTCACCGCAGCCAGCCCCGGGAAGGCATCCTGCACCAGCAGGAGCGCGCCACCCCCAAGCGCAACCATGCCAAGAACCATGGGAAGGATCCTCTGCGGGCGATCAAGACGGATGTTCACCCGCTTATTATTGCCTACACCTTGAAAGGAATCTATAAGGGCCACGCAGGCGCGTACCCCAGTGTGAATCCATTGCGGAACTCGCATTGGCCCCGGCCACGGAGCCAATGCTTTAGAATGCATCAAGGAATTTGCCGTCAACACCTCCGGTCGCAAAAGTCATTCTCTTCGTGAACCGGCTTGATCGGTTTTGAGAGCGGGGCGCGGTCGCGCACGAAATTGAAGCCCAAAAAGGAAGGCCATGAAATACGCCGGACTGCTGGTGATGCCCGCCGGATTTTTCCTCTCTGTGACGGCGCTGGTGCTGTTTCCGCCGGGTGCGGCGCGTGCCGCCTTCATGGTGTGCGGTGTGGCCGTGGAAGCCCTGGGGTTGGTGGTTGCCGTGCGCGGTCACATGACGCGGCGCGCCGAGGGACGTTCATGAACAGCGCGGCCCCCATTCCCCTTATGAGTGACGCCGTCTTTGGGCTGGCGCTGGCGCTGCTGCTCATTGCCCCGCTGGCCATTGCCGGCCTGGCGCTTATCAACACCGGCCTGGGCCGGTCGCGCTCCGCCGCGCAGGCGCTGCTTGGCAATCTCGCCATCGTGGCCGTGGCGTCCCTGGTTTTCGCGCTGGCCGGCGCATCGCTGGCGGGCGCGCTGGGCGGCGCAGAACTGACGGTGCATGCGGCCGGCAAAGCCTGGAGCATCCTGGGCGCGAGCCGATTCCTGCTCGGCGGTCTAGGCTCGGCAACTCCGCAGATGCAGTTGACGGTGCTCTTCGAATTTCTTTCCGTCGCCATGGCCGCGCTGATTCCGTGGGGATCGGGCGCGGACCGCTGGCGGCTCTCCGCCGGCTGTGCGGCGGCCGCGGTGACGGCAGCTTTTGTCTTTCCGCTGGCCGCGCATTGGGTTTGGAGCGGATGGCTCGCCACTCTGGGCATCAATTTTTCGCTGGGTGCGGGTTTCCTCGATCCCGGCGGCGCGGCCACCGTTCATGCGCTCGGCGGCCTCAGCGCCCTGGCGCGTCGTCTGGATCGCCGGCCCGCGCCGCGGCAAGTTTCCCAAGGAAGGTCTTTCCACCGCCATGCCCGGCCACAATGCGGTTTACGTTCTGTTCGGCTGCTTCGTGGCGCTGGTGGGATGGATGGCGTGGAACGCGGCCGGCGCCATCATCTGGCTGCATGCGCCGCTGACCGCGTTGCCTGTCACCGCGATCAATACGCTGCTGTGCGCAGCCGGCGCGCTGGCAGCTACCTTCGCCGTCACCCGCGTCCGTTTCGGCAAGCCTGACGCCAGCCTGTGCGCCAATGGCTGGCTCGCCGGCCTGGTTGCCTCCAGCGCCTCCGCCGCCATCGTGGTCCCTGGCGCAGCCATTTTTATCGGTGTCATTGCCGGCGTCATGACGCCGCTGCTCGTCGAGCTACTGGAACTGGCGCTTTCCATCGACGATCCTTCAGGCGCTATCGTGGTACACGGTGCGGCCGCGCTGTGGGGAATCTTCGCCGTGGGGCTTTTCGCCCGTCCGGCAGGACAATTCCTCGCACAACTGCTCGGCATCGCGGCTCTGCTCGGCGTCTTTCTGCCGCTGGTTTATCTGCTTTTCGCGCTGCTCAATCGCTTGGTGCCGTTCCGCGTCGATCCCGATGGCGAGCGCATCGGCATGGACCTGCACGAGCTGGGCGGCGGAGCCTATCCTGAGTTCGTGATTCACCGCGACGAATCGTACCGGTAGCCGGTTCAGGGCTTCTTCGCCTGACTTGGGGGTGGAATCGGATAGGTTCGGTCCACTTCCTTTTTCAATTGCTGAAAAAGAGGTAGGTCAGGCTCGTCCAGCCCGACGGCAAGCGTTGCTCCCATTGCGCCACCTGCCAGCCGCGCAACGTGATTGCCTGCCACCTAGCGCCGCGCCAGCAGCATCATCAGCACGAACAGCACAATCGGCACCAGCGCCAGACTGCCGTAAAGCAGCAGCTTGCGGCTGTTGACCTTGAGCCGGCCGTGCGCGGCCATGCGCCGCTCGTCTGCTTCCAGGCCCACCAGTTCGGGATGTTCCAGTTCCCAGGCCATCTCTACGGCTGTTGCATAGCGGTGGCGGGGGTCGCGCTCCAGGGCGCGGTGCAGAATCTCTTGAAGCTGCGGCGAGATTGCAGGATTCAGGGTGCGCGCCGGCGGGGGATCGTTGAGGACGCGCTCGTTCATGACCGCCAGAGGATTGGGCCCCGTAAACGGCGGCCGGCCGGTCAGCATTTCATACAGCATGGCCCCCACCGCGTAGATGTCGCTGCGCTGATCGCCGCGCGCGCCTTTCACCTGCTCCGGCGAAATATAATCCGGGGTCCCCAGCACCGGCGAAAAACCTACCTGGGTAATGCGCCGCGCGTCTTCCTTCATGGCGATGCCGAAATCGATGATGGTGACGCGGTCATCCGCTCCCACCATGATGTTCTCCGGCTTCAGGTCGCGGTGCACCACGCCGTGCTTGTGCATGGTGTCGAGCGCCTCGCAGATCTGCAGCGTCAGGCCGATGGCGCGCTCGATGGTTAGAGCACCGTTACCCTTCAGAGCCCGTTCGTTCAGAATTGCTCGGAGCAGCCGCCCTTCCACCCACTCCAGAACCATGTAGCGCCGGCTGCGTTCTTCCCCGGCAAAGGTCTTCACAATCCCCGGGTGATCCAGCTCGCGGCCGATTTCCTCTTCGCGCCGAAACCGCTCCAGCAGCACCGGATCCGCTTCCATCTCCGGGTGCGGAATTTTGACAGCGACCAGCTTGCCGGTGCGCAGGTCGGTGGCGCGAAACAGCGTGCCCATGCCGCTGCGCGCCACTTCCGCGTCCAAACGGAAATGGTCGAGGGTGGATCCGGCTTCAAGCGTAGTGGTCATCAGTCCGCTGGGCATCACATTTGCGATTCTTTCACGCGCCACGTAAGAAATCCGCAAGGAAACCGTAGAAACAACCTAAACCACCGGCCGGCGTTTCGCGTAATCGCGGGCTGCCGTGTGATCTCCGTCATGCTACGAATCCTGAAAACGTGCTATTGATGGGAAGTCGTCCCCTTCGCGTTTGCGGAGGCATCCATGGTCAAAGGCAAGTGAAGTGAGCAGAGGGAGCCCGGCCACGGCTGGTATTACGAAATATAAAATCGTACTACCAGTCCTCTGTTTTCTTGCCGCCGCAGTTGCAGCCCAAACAGCTCCAATTCGCTTGTCGGGTACGGTCCTCGATCCTGCCGGCCGCCCGGTTGCCAATGCGCACCTTCAACTGGACTCGGTTGCCGGCGCGCGGCTAGCTGTTTCCACGGCTCCAGAAGGCGAATTCACCATCCTGCTGCCCGCTCCCGGCCCATGGAAGATCCATGTAGAGGCGACCGGCTTCGCTCCAATCACGCGCGAATTCGACCTCGCTCCCGTCGCACGCTCTCTCAACTTGCACCTGGAGAAAATAGCCGGCGGTGCCGAAGCGGTGATCGTCTCCGCCCACGTCAGCAGTGTCGATCTGGTCTCTCCCGATCCTTCCCAGAAGGTGATGGTGCGGGAGGAACTGTTGGATGCGAACCCCGGTCGCCCCGGCGCGCCTGTGTCCATTCCGGGCCTTCCCATTGAAACCGCTTCCGGGGGTATCAAGGCGCCACAATACTTTGCCCCGGGTGTGGCCGGCGATCACGGTGAACCCATCGCCCAGTACATCGCGGTCGGCGGCTACCTGCTTCCCAACAACCTTTCCGCCAACGCCCACGGCAACGGCTACGCCGACCCCAACATCTATGTCTCGGCCGCGCTGGGCAGCGTAGCCAGTGACGCCGGCGCTTACAACGTGCTCGAAGGCAATCACTCGCTCAATCTGGCGGCCACGTATGACCTGCGCCCGCATTTGCAGCGCTTCCTCACCCTTACCGGCGACGGTCGCGACGCAGATCTGACCGCAGGCTTCGCGCCATCGGATCCGGCAAAAAAGGAGTGGCTGGCTCTCGAAGCCAATTACGGCAACGGGCTCATGCGCACGCTCGAACACCGCCAGCAGTACAAATGGAATGCCTTGCGCATCTTCGACGCGGGCAAGCACCAGGTCACGCTGTTCAGCCTTGGGTACTACGGGCAATCGCACGAGGGCAATCTGGTTCCCATCGGCTTTGGCGTCCAGGTGAATGACACGGTCGATCCGCGCCAGCAGGACCAGACGCACACTTCGATCGCTGCCGCCAACGATCAATGGAAAGCGGCGGCGCACGATGAGCTTGCCCTGTCGGCATTCTTCCGCACCTACAACCTTGCGCTGTTTTCAGACTTCGGCGAAGGCCTGATCCGGCAAAGCGAGTTCCGCACCGTGGAGGGCGCGGAGCTGCGCGAGACGCATAGTTTCTCGCCCAGACTCCAAGCCATGGCCGGCGCCCTCTATGACCAGGATGGCATTCGCAATGACAATCTCGATCATTACCTCGCTGACAATTCACAGTTCTCCGGCCCATTCGTGAAGGTGCTGGCCAACAACGTGACCATACGCCAGGTCGCGCCCTATGCAGCGCTGCGCGACGACCTCGGCCGGCACGTGCAGGTCTACGCCGGTTTGCGCAGCGACCAGGTAGAGATGGTAAATACCGACAAGATGAAGTCCGAGTACTCCTTCGATGAGTGGAAGGAATTCGAAAATCCCAAAGCCACGCTCACCTGGTCGCCGGACGCCGGAAATTCCCAATGGGGACACTGGCTGCCCGCGGCTTCGTTGAGCGTCGGCCAGGCCTTCTTCACTCAGGACCCGCGCATCGAGCTGGCGCCTTCGGCAACCGGCACAGGCGGGGCGGCGCTGGCCAATCCCTTCGAACGCTCCCATGCCGAGCAGTTGGTGCTGGAAAAAGCGTTCTCCGCAACCGATGTGCGCGTGGCCGTGAGCCGCACCACCATGACCGCGACGCAGGGCAAAATCGATCCCGATAACGGCACGGCCTTCGACCTGGGTCCCAGCACGCTGAAATTTCTTACTGCCAATGTGCGCCATGCATTCGGATTCGGCACGGTGCAGGCGGTTTTTTCTAAAGCCGACGCGCGCCTCGCGGCCTTCGCTGGCATGCCCGGCACGGTTGTGCCGGAAGCGCCGCGCACCATCTTCGACGCTCTTACAGCTATTGATCGTTTGCCCGCAGGCCTGCATTTTCGCGGCGAGTACGAATACGTGGGCCACAAGTTTCTCGACGTGGGCAATGCGCAGCACCCGGCGCAATACGAGGCCATTCCAGTGGGAGAAACGCGGCTTGCCGTGGTGCGCCCGTTTCTGAATGGCCGCCTGGAACTGGGCGCCAACGGCATGGTGGCGCGCGGCTACACGGGCCAGACCACGGAGACTTTCGATCCGGCATGGAGCATTGCTGCCAGCGGCACCGCGCCGCCCTACTGCGCGCCCGGCTCCGGTCCCAGCGGCCTGCCCAACGATTTCGATTGCGGCACGGCGGAGCGCGCAGTGGGTATCCGCATGGTAACGTGGGTGGGCGGATCGATTTCCTGGCGCTTTAACTCAGCCCGGTAAGGAGATCGAGGATCGCGGTTCGGTCTCCCGGCCTCCGCGCAAAATGAGCGCGAAAAAGGTGCGTCCGGCTGCTGCGTACGCCTATTCTGTTTGTAGGCCTCCAGCGGGAGAGACACTATGGCAACGATCCACTCCGATCCAGAGAAAGCAAAAGTCGCGCCGCGTCCCCCAAAGTCCGGTTTCTCAGACAACTCAATCGGCGCCATCGCCTATCTCAGTCCGCTCCCAGCTTTCTTTTTTTTGACCATCAGGCGCTACAACAAGAGGCCCTACGTGCGCTTCCACTCCTGGCAGTCACTGGTATTCAGTGCCTTCGTTTTCCTGTTCTATTGTGTTTTGAATCTTGTGATGCCCCTTGCCAGATCCCTTGGACCCCGGGTTCTGCTGGGCATATGGGGCATTGTGAGTTTGGCCGTTTCTCTCATATGGCTGTGGTGCGTGGTCTGCGCGTTGAATGGTAAGCGCTACAAGCTCCCGATTATCGGGGACTGGGCCGATGAGCAGGCCTACAGGTAAGTCACCTGGGCCATTTGGATTTGTTCCCCACTGCCAGCAGCGTTTGAAACTGCGGCGCCTCAGCCTCTTTATCCACTACGGAAGTTTTCACTTCAGCGAACCCGGCTCTTTCGAGCATCGCTTCCATCTCCGCTTGGCTGAAGCCCAGCCACTCGTCGGCGTAGAGTTCGCGAGCTTCTTCAAAGCGATGCTTGGCGAGGTCGAGAATCACCACGCGGCCGCCAGGCATAAGAATCCGCGCCGCCTCGGCCAGCGCCCGCTCCGGGTGTAGCGCGTGGTGCAGCGACTGCGAGAAGAAGACCAGGTCCACTTCCGCATCCCCAATCGGCGCCTCTTCCATATCGCCGAGCCGGAACTCGACATTGTTGATGCCGTGGCGCAGCGCCTGCTCGCGGCCCACCTCAATCATCCTGGCCGAGGAGTCGACCGCGATCACGCGCCGGGCTCGATGGGCCAGCAGGAGAGCAGAGCTCCCTTCGCCGGCGCCCAGATCGGCAATCACCAGCGGCGGCATCAGCCGCAGCAACGCTTCGGCAATGCTCTTCCACGATTTGCCAGGGACATAGTCGCGGCCCAGCCGTCCGGCCACGCTGTCGAAGAACGCCCGCGTCCGGTCCTGACGCTTGCGCACCACGCGGCGGCACGCAGCCTGATCGTCCGCGGCTTCGGGGAGTTCGGCGGCGGCACGGTCGAGGAGTTCGTTGAGAAAACTGCCAGGCGCGGCGGCGGAGACGGATCGTCCCCCAGGGGCTAAAGCCCCGTCGATCGGCTTGGGATCGTCGGCACGTCTGAATCCGTGCCCTTTCAAAGTACCCGAGTCTTCCGCGGGCTGTGCGGTAAGGCGATAGAGACTGCTCTTGCCGGTCCGCCGGTCCTCTACCAGGCCAGCCTGTTTAAGCTGCGACAGGTGGGTGGAAATCGTGCTCTGGCCCATGACCAGGATCTCCTGCAGCTCGGCCACAGAGAGCTCTTCGCCCTTGAGAAGCAGCAGGATGCGCAGCCGGTTGGGATCGGCCACCACGCGCAGGATTTTCACGATTGACGGCATGGCTCGGTTCTGATACATATCAACATATCACGATGGGACGATGCAATCGTGCGCAGCCGAAGATAGAAATCGATAGAGGCCGCGCGTTCGCGTCTACGGCGCCGGCGTGGCGAGGTCGGAAGTTGGCGGTTCCTGCCCAGTGGGCGGGCTTGAAAAACCGGATTTTAAGAAGAAACCAAGGAGAATTGCATGGCGAGTACAACGCTTGAAATCAACGACTTGGCCTACAAAGTGGCCGACATGAGCCTGGCCGACTGGGGCCGCAAGGAGATCGTCATCGCCGAGCAGGAGATGCCCGGGCTGATGGCGATCCGCAACAAGTACGCGGCCGAGAAGCCACTGGCCGGCGTGCGCATCACCGGTTCGCTGCACATGACCATCCAGACCGCTGTGCTGATTGAAACGCTGGCGAGCCTGGGCGCGGAGGTGCGCTGGGCAAGCTGCAACATCTTCTCCACCCAGGACCACGCGGCCGCGGCCATTGCATTGAGCGGAGTCCCTGTATTTGCGTGGAAGGGAGAAACGCTGGAAGAGTACTGGGAGTGCACCTATCGCGCGCTCTGCCACAAGGGAGGCAAAGGCCCGCAGCTCATCGTGGACGATGGCGGCGACGCCACGCTGCTCATCCACAAGGGCTACGAATTGGAAAACGGCGACAAGTGGGTCGAGGCGCCCAGCGGCAGCCATGAAGAGCAGGTGATCAAGGACCTGCTCAAGAAGGTTTATGCGGAAGACCCGCAGCATTGGCATAAGGTGGCGGCCGATTGGCGCGGCGTTTCTGAAGAAACCACGACCGGCGTGCACCGGCTCTACAAGATGATGGAGCAGGGCAAGCTGCTGGTTCCGGCCGTTAATGTGAACGACTCGGTCACCAAGAGCAAGTTCGACAATCTGTATGGATGCCGCGAATCGCTGGCCGACGGCATCAAGCGGGCCACGGACGTGATGGTTGCGGGCAAGGTCGCCGTGATCTGCGGTTACGGCGACGTGGGCAAAGGTTCGTCGCATTCGCTGCGCGGCATGGGCGCGCGCGTCATCGTCACCGAGGTCGATCCCATCAACGCGCTGCAGGCGGCCATGGAAGGCTTCGAAGTGACCACCGTCGAAGACACGCTGGGCCGCGGCGATATCTACGTTACCTGCACCGGCAACACCGACATCATCACCTTCGAGCACATGGAGAAGATGAAGGACCAGGCCATCGTCTGCAACATCGGCCACTTCGATAACGAAATCCAGATGGACCGGCTGAACGACGCCAAAGGCGTGACCAAGCTCAACATCAAGCCGCAAGTCGACAAGTACACCTTCCCCACCGGCAACAGCATCTTTGTGCTGGCCGAAGGCCGGCTGGTGAACCTGGGCTGCGCCACCGGCCATCCGAGCTTCGTGATGTCGAACAGCTTCGCCAACCAGACGCTGGCGCAGATCGACCTGTGGAAGAACCGCGACAGCTACAAGGCCGCCGTCTACGTGCTGCCCAAGAAGCTGGACGAGGAAGTTGCCCGGCTGCACCTGGAGAAGATCGGCGTGAAGCTGACCAGGCTTTCGCCCAAGCAGGCCGATTACCTGGGCGTGCCGGTGGAAGGGCCGTACAAGGCAGATCATTACAGGTACTAGGGACTGAGGGACCAGGTACTAGGGACTGAAGGTCTAGAGCTGGTTGCATAGATGGTGTTTTGAAAGGGCCCGGCTTCAGCCGTGCCGCAGAAGGCTGATAAACAGCGGGCTTCAGCCCCTGAGGGATGATCTGAGGCAGGCCCGAATCTATTGATGCGACCAGGTACTAGGGACTGAAGGACTAGAAAGACCTCGCACAAAAACGGGTGCCCCATTCTTCGCACAGCTTTACCGTGCGAAGGGTGGGAAACCACGAACCCCGGACTTGCCTTTTAGGAACTTCGCATGGCATCGCCGCTCAGCTTCTCGTTTGAACTCGGTCCGCCGCGGACGCCGGAAGCGGCGGATAAGTTGCCCGCGGTGATTGCACGGCTTGCCAGGTTCAGGCCGGACTACTTCTCAGTTACATACGGGGCCGGAGGTTCTACGCAGGAAGGAACCTACGAACACCATCATGTCGGTGATTCGATCAACCGGCATTGAAGCCGCGCCGCACCTTACCTGCGTGGGCTCCACGCGCGCCCACGTGGCTGCGCTGCTTGATCGCTATCGCGCGGCGGGCGTCAAGCGCATTGTGGCGCTTCGCGGCGACTTGCCGGCAACCGCCATGAGCCCGGCCGCGCCCGGCGAGTTCCACTACGCCAACGAACTGGTCAGCTTTATCCGGCAGACCCACGGCGATCATTTCAAGATCGAAGTGGCGGCCTACCCCGAGATGCACCCGCAGGCAGCGAGTCCGGGCGCGGACTTCGAAAACTTCCGGCGCAAAGTGGAGGCCGGCGCAGACGCGGCGCTCACCCAGCTTTTCTACAACGTCGAGGCATACTTCGATTTTATGGAGCGCTGCGCCAAGGCCGGGATCACCATCCCCATCGTGCCCGGCATCATGCCCATCACCAGCTACGCCAGCGTCGTACGCTTCTGCGGTGGCTGCGGCGCCGACTTGCCGCGCTGGATTCGCCTGCGCCTGGAAGAGCTGCAGTTCGACAAGGCCGCACTGCTCGATTTCGGCGCAGCAGTGGTGACGCGCATCTGCGAAACGCTGCTGAAAAACGGCGCCCCCGGCTTGCACTTCTACACCATCAACCAGGCCGACCCAACCTTACGTCTGTGGAACAATCTCTCGCTCGGTGTTTCAGCGTGAGCTGAACCAAAACCGCAATCAGCGCTTCCTGGCTGGTTTGGCCGCGGGCTTTGCGTGCGCCGCTTTGGCGGCGTGGCCGTGCCTGGCCGGCCCCGGCTTGGCTTTCTTGGCCACAGCGTGACTGGCGATCTTTTTGGCGGCCGGTTTGGCAGCAGATTTGGCCGGCTTGGCAGCCGTTACCGGCTTGCCGCCTTTGCCGGTGATGTGCGCAGGCGCGGACTTCCGCGCTGGCGGCGCGGGTGGTTTATGCCTGGCAACCGGCATTGCCTTGGCCGCCTGAGCCGGTTTTGGCTTCGCAGCCGGCGCGCTCTTGGCCGCAGGTTTGGCGGCCTTGGCCTCGTGCTTGTGCGCCGGTTCCACCTTCTCTTGCTTGGGCTTGGCGGGCGGCTCCGGCTTGGCTGCCGCCGGAGTTACGGCTTTGGCGACGGGCTTGGGCTGCGGCTTGGGCGGCGTCGGGGCAGCGCCTTTCTTGCGGCCTTTGACCACCGGCGCAGCTTCAGCCTCACCATCCTCGCCGTCTTCCTCCTCGGCTTCCTCGATTTCTTCCTCTTCGTCGGCGGCCAGCGCACCCTTGACCAGAACCGGCTCCAGATCGTCGTCGTCCCCGCCCATGTCGTCGAGATCCTCGTCGCCAGTCAGCGCATCTTCCTCTTCTTCCTCTTCCTCTTCAATCTCCTTGAGCTTTTCAGCGCGGCGGGCACGGCTGCGCTTGATGGTGACCTGGGGCGGTGGCGCGGGCGGAGAGAACGGCTCAAGGTACGCGCGCATCTCCTCCGGCGTGGTCAGCTTGCCGTCAATCAACTCCAGGAAGACGCCCTGCACAATCTCGTTGTAATTGGGCAGCTCAACCGTGATGCGCATCTCCTGCATGAGTGCGTAGGGAATACGTTGCCGGGCCTCGGGCCAGGTCTTGAGAAACAGCTCGTACTTTTCCTGCACGGCCGATTTTTTGCTGGTGAACCCGAGCCAGAGAATGGCCTCGGGGTCGTGACTCATGAAGAGCTTGTAGGCAGCCGAAGCGATGCTGTTCTGTTTGGAGAGCAGAACCTTCTCGAACCCGCTGGCGAGCGAGTCGAGGCTATCCCACTCCTCGACGAAGCCGGGCCGCAGCAGAGACTTTTTCAGCCCGTCCAGATCCTTGGAGTTCATGCCCGCGGTCAGCAACTGCATCTGCGCCGCCGACATGTCGGGATGTACGCCCTGCATCAGCAGTTCCACGGCCAGATCGTGCAGCGCCGTCAGCCTGGCTTCATCGGCCTTGGCCGAGTTCCATGCCGGGTACAGCACCTTCATCCAGCCCTCGTCCTCGAGCGCCCGCAGCACCTTCAAACCATCTTCCTCGTGGCCAATCTGTTCGAGCTCGCGGCTCCGGGCGCCCGGGGAGAGATGCTCGATCACCCCTTCCATTTTGGCGTTCTCATAGCGAGCCTGGGTGCGCGGGTCCAGTTCCCAGCTCAGGCGCGCCTTGTAGCGGGTGGCGCGAATCAGCAGCGAAGGATCTTCGAGGAAGCCATAACTCGACACCAGCCGCAAACTCCGCGTCTCGATGTCGGCGGCCCCATTGAGGGGGTCCATCAACAAGCCAAACGAGCCCTCGTTCAGTGAGATCGCCATGGCGTTGACGGTAAAGTCGCGACGGCGCAGGTCTTCCTGGATGGAAGCGGGATGGTAGACCACCTTGCCCGGCTTGGGATACTCGGCCCGATGGGTACTAACCACGTCCACGCGGACGGTGCCGGGGAAACACAGGTAGAGGCTGCGGGAATGCTCGTCCTCACCCCACACCTTGGCGCCCGATTTCTCAATGATTTTCTTGAGCTTAAGGGCGTTTCCATGAACGGCAATTTCAAGTTCCCGGACGGCATGGCCACTGGTCAGATCGCGGACGGCATCGCCGGTCAAAAACAGAATCATTCCCGCATCGCGCGCAGCATCCCGTAACTGGGTGAGAGCGTTCCGCTGGTCCGCCGACAGGCGGTTTTCTAAAAGGTAGATGTAGTCCGGCATTGCCGTCCCTGCTTTCGGTGCCTTGAAATTCCTGCCAAGTGTTTGATGCTGTTGCGCTTATATCCTCAAAGGTAGAGGTTGCAAACCAGTACATTAACACAACTGACGCAGAATGGCTAGAGTGGACAGGCTCAAATCCGCTCTGGGCATTAGAGCCAGCTTCGCCCTCGCGGATGCAGCCAATCGCATCAATGAATGAGACTTCCGCGCCAGGCAATTGGCACCGTCAGGGCCTTTCCGCTTTTCCCGGTGCCGGCACGTGCTTGGCCGCGTTGTGACATCAGTCACCTGGAGCCACAGCCAACGCTGCTAGCCTTTCTACAGCACGCAAATCCCTCCGTTCGAGGTCCCAAATGCCCCACAACGAGACCGAGAAAGCGACGAGCCAGAGCCCTCTTAGCCCCGAAATGCTGGCCAAGATGGACGCTTACTGGCGTGCGGCCAACTACCTCTCCGTTGGCCAGATTTACCTCAAGGACAATCCCCTGCTGGAACGCCCGCTTACGCTGGACGACGTGAAGCCGCGGCTGCTGGGCCACTGGGGCACCACGCCCGGGCTCAACTTTCTTTATGTGCATTGGAACCGGCTCATCCGCGAGCGCAACCTGGACATGATGTACGTCATCGGCCCCGGACATGGCGGTCCGGGCATCGTGGCCAACACCTACCTTGAGGGCTCCTATTCGGAGATTTATCCCTACATCGGGCTGGATCGGGATGGCATCAAGCGTCTCTTCCGCCAGTTTAGCTGGCCGTACGGCATCCCCAGCCATGTGGCGCCGGAGACGCCGGGGTCGATTCATGAAGGCGGCGAGCTGGGCTACTCGCTGGTGCACGCTTACGGCGCGGCTTTCGACAATCCCAACCTGATTGTGGCCTGCGTGGTGGGCGACGGCGAGGCCGAAACGGGGCCGCTGGCCACAAGCTGGCACTCCAACAAGTTCCTGAACCCCGCCAGCGACGGCGCGGTTCTGCCCATCCTGCACCTTAATGGCTACAAGATCGCCAATCCGACCATGCTGGCCCGCATTCCCCAGGCCGAGCTGGAAGAGCTGTTCCGCGGCTATGGGTATGAGCCCTTTACGCTGGAGGGCGAAGATCCGGCCGTAATGCACCAGCAGGCCGCGGCCATGTTCGACTGTATTCTCGACCGCATCGCCGAGATCCAGAAGCAAGCCCGTCAGGTCGGGAAGGTTGAGGGCAACGCGCCGGCACAGGGCGTGCGTCCCACCTGGCCCATGCTGATACTGCGCACGCCCAAGGGCTGGACCGGACCCAAGTTCGTGGATGGATTGCCCGTGGAAAACACCTGGCGCGCTCACCAGGTACCGCTGAGCGAGCTGCGCGAAAAGCCCGAGCACCTGCTCCAGCTTGAAGAGTGGATGCGCAGCTACAAGCCTGAAGAGCTCTTCGACAAGGGGGGCGTATTCCGGCAGGAGATTGCCGAGATTGCGCCCAAAGGCCGGTTACGCATGGGCATGAACGCCCATGCCAATGGCGGCTTGCTGCTGCAGCCGCTGGTGGTGCCCAGCTTCCGCGACTTCGCCGTCAAGATCGAGGGCCGTGGCGCGAAAGACGTCGAATCGACACGCGTGCTGGGCCAACTGCTGCACGCGGTGATGGAAGCCAACCGGGAGCAGAAAAACTTCCGCGTCTTCGGGCCCGACGAGACCGCCTCCAACCGCATTGGAGACGTGATTAAAGGAACCGGCAAGACCTGGGAGGCCGCGACCTTGCCCGTCGATATCGATCTCTCGCCCAGCGGCCGGGTGATGGAAGTGCTGAGTGAGCACCTGTGCGAAGGCTGGCTGGAAGGCTACCTGCTGACCGGGCGGCACGGCTTTTTCTCCTGCTACGAAGCCTTTATCCACATCATCGATTCGATGGTGAACCAGCACGCCAAGTGGCTGAAAACCACGCGCGAAATTCCCTGGCGCAAGCCCATTGCCTCGCTCAATTACCTGCTCAGCTCGCTGGTCTGGCGGCAGGACCACAACGGCTTTTCGCACCAGGATCCCGGCTTCATCGATCACCTGATGAACAAGAAGGCCGATGTGGTCCGCATCTATCTTCCGCCCGATGCCAACACGCTGCTCTCGGTGGCCGACCACTGCCTGCGCAGCCGCAACTATATCAACCTCATCGTGGCCGGCAAGCAGCCCGCGCCGCAGTGGCTAACCATGGATGAAGCTGTGGCGCACTGCACAACGGGCCTCGGCATCTGGCCGTGGGCTTCAAACGATGAAGGCAAGCCCGATGTGGTGATGGCCTGCTGCGGCGACGTGCCTACCATGGAAGCCCTGGCCGCCGTCTCCATTCTGCGCGAGCGCACCGATCTGCGCATCCGCACCGTCAACGTGGTTGACCTGATGGCCATGCAGCCGCAGTCGGAACATCCGCACGGGTTGCCCGATGAGGAGTACGACCAGATCTTCCCGCCCGAGGTGCCGACGATCTTTGCCTTCCACGGGTATCCGTGGCTCATTCACCGCCTGACTTATCGCCGCCATCATCACGACAACCTGCACGTGCGCGGCTACAAGGAAGAAGGCACAACCACCACACCTTTCGACATGTGTGTGCTCAACAATATCGATCGTTTTCAACTCACCGTCGACGCCATCCGCCGCGTCAAGCGCCTGGCCGGAGAGGTCGATCGAACGCAGCAGTGGTACTCGGAGCAGATTCAACGCCATCGTCTCTATGTATCGGAAAATGGCGACGACCTGTCCGAAATCAAGAACTGGCGCTGGCCGGCAACCAGCGGGGCAGCAAGTTAGCGAGTCGGCGAGTTAGCGAGTTAGCGGACTCACTGGCTCAGAGACTCCGCGGCTTCCACCTTTAGCGATGCGCTTGAAACCCGCATCGGCGAAGGTGGAGCACCGGGCTGACGTGGTAACCGGCTGACTTGCCAACTCGCTGACTTGCTGACTTGCCAACTCGCAGCTTTCAAGAAAGGCCCAACCCGATCATGTCCTCTTTGCCCGTCCTGGTTCTCAATAGCGGCTCTTCCTCCATCAAGTTTTCCATATACGAAGCAGGCAATCACGAGCGCAGGCGTTTGTTCGAGGGCGCTGTCGATGGCATCGGCACGGACCTCGGCAAGTTCTGGATCAAGGACGCGGCCTGCAAAAAGCTGGTGGACCAGACGCCGCCGTTGCCTAACCGCGGCGTTGCCTTTCAATTGGTAGCCGAGGCGCTCCACTCCGGCCAGTTCCCTGCTCCCAAGGCCATCGGCCATCGCGTGGTTTGCGGCGGCCCCAATATCCGCGAGAACCAGGTCATCACCCCCGCGCTGATTGACGAAATCGAGAGTTTTGCGGCGCTGGCCCCGCTGCACACGCCCATCGCGGTGTACATCATGCGCCAGGCGCTCAACCTGTTTCCAGGGGTTCCCAATTTCGCCATTCTCGATACATACTTCCATCGCACCATTCCTGAAGTTGCCAGCGTGATGCCCATCCCCGAGGAATATGTCGAGATGGGCGTGCGCCGCTACGGGTATCACGGCATCTCCTACGAGTCGATCGTTTACCAGCTCCAGCCTGACGTGCCGGAGAAGCTGATCGTTGCGCATCTGGGCAACGGCGCATCCATTTCCGCGATTCGCAAGGGCCAGTGTCTCGACACCTCCATGGGCCTCACGCCCACGGGGGGCATCATCAGCGGCACGCGCACGGGCGACATCGATCCCGGCGTGCTGCTCTTCATCCTCAACAAAATCGCCGAGACCACGGCCGACGCCAAAGAAGCAGCGGACAAACTGGAGACGGTGGCCAGCAAGAAGTCCGGACTGCTGGGCATCAGCGGAGTCTCCAACGACATGCGCGATCTGCGCGAAGCGATCAAAGACGGCAACGCCAAGGCGCGGCTGGCGGTGGATAAGTTTTGCTGGACGATTGCGCGCTGGATCGGCAGTTATGTGGCCGAGCTGGGAGGGCTGGACATGATGGTGTTCACCGGCGGCATTGGCGAGAACGATATCGACTCGCGCGCCGAAATTTGCGCCGGCCTGGGCGCGCTGGGCATCAAGCTCGATGCGGCGCGCAACAACGTGCGCGGGGCCGCCGTGATTTCCGCGCCCGATTCGCGCGTAACGGTCCGCGTCATTCCTCCCGCCGAAGACCTGATGATTGTGAATCACGCGGTACGGCTGATGAGCAACGACGCGTAAAAGCTGCTTGCTTTACACTGATAGGTTGCGGAGTCTTACTTAATGTCGTCTACAACCGCTTCCACTTCCGGTTCCAGCATCTCATCGGAATCCGCATCGCATCTCCCTCATGCCATGCCGTCGCCGGCCTTGCGCCGTTTTTCATGGGGCCTGCTGGCTTATTTCATCGCCGTCATTCTGTGGGGGACGCTGGTACGCGCCACCGGCTCCGGCGCCGGCTGCGGCAACCACTGGCCGCTTTGCAACGGCACCGTGCTGCAGCACGCGCCACGCACGGCAACGATGATTGAGTTCACGCACCGGCTCACCAGCGGCATCTCGTTTTTTGGCGTCGTCGGCCTGCTCCTCTGGACCTTTGCCGGAACCGTGCGCGGGCATCTCGCGCGTGTCTTCGCCAGCTACGCAGTGGGCTTTACGCTGGTTGAAGCCCTCATCGGCGCTCTGCTGGTCAAGCTCGGCCTCACCGCGCAGAGCCATTCGCCGCTGCGGCCCTGGTACCTGGCGCTGCATTTGGCCAATACCCTGCTGCTGGTGGCCGCGCTGGCGCTCACGGCCCACATGCTCAGCCGCCGCGAAGGCTATTTGCGCCGCACCGTGCGCCTGGTTGCGCCCGTTGCCGCCGCGGCGGGGCTTTGCGTCTTCATGATCGTGGGCGTAACCGGCTCGCTGGCCGCGCTCGGCGACACGCTCTTTCCCGAATCCTCACTGAGCGCGGCGCTCACTGCGGACTTTTCATCCAGCAGCGGTTGGCTGGTGCGCTGGCGCTGGACGCATCCCACCGTCGCATTCCTGGCCAGCGTTTTTCTCATCTGGATTCTGGTGCGCGCCGCGCAGCGCCGTGCACACTGGGACAACCGCGGTCTGTCGGCGCTGGTCCTCATCCTGCTGGCCACGCAATACGTGCTGGGATTGATGGACGTGCTGTGGCTGGCGCCGGTGTGGCTGCAGGTCGTGCACCTGCTGGGCGCAGATTGCCTGTGGGCGGCACTGATCGTGCTGACCGCGAGGCTCACGCTGGAGCCGGTAGAACAGGGACTAGCGACCAGGGACTAGGAGATAGCCGTGTTGCCTCAAGCTCTGCCGTGCCCCTGGCTCTGTCGTAGTTGCTTATCCCTTGGCCGCCAGGCTAGAACTGGTTTCATAAATGGTTTTCAAAGGGCACGGCTTCACAGCTTGGTGAAAAAGTCCCAAGAGAGGCACTTTTTCTCCACAGGGAGTTGATTTAAGAAGATGATATGCGCGGCGACGATAAGCAGCAGGCATGGATGTTCAGTTACGTGACGATGGAGCAGCGGATTCCGGCCGATCACCCGATGCGGCGAATCCGGGCGATGGCGGATCGAGCTCTGGGGAAGATGGACGGAGTTTTCGCTGAGCTTTATTCGGAGACGGGCCGTCCGTCGATAGCGCCGGAGCGTTTGCTGCGGGCGCAGTTGCTGATGGTGCTTTACTCGATTCGTTCGGAGCGGCAGTTGATGGAGCAGATCCACTTCAACCTTCTTTACCGTTGGTTCGTGGGCCTGGAGATGGACGATGCGGTGTGGGACGCGAAGGTGTTCAGCAAGAACCGGGCGCGGCTGATGGCCGGGGAGACAACTCAACAGTTGTTGCTGGCGGTGGTCGAAGAGGCGCGGGCGCACCAGTTGCTGAGCGAGGAACACTTCACCGTGGACGGGACGCTGTTGCAGGCCTGGGCCAGCCGGCGCAGCTTCAAGGAGAAGCCTGAACCGCCGCACCGTGGCACCGGAACGCGGGGCCGCAAGCTGTTGCGCGACACGCATGAGTCGAGCACGGACCCGGATGCGCGGCTGTATCGCAAGTGCAGCGCCGGCGCGGCTGTGCCCAGCTACCTGGGGCACGTGATGACGGAGAACCGCAACGGGCTGGTGGTGGCGGCCATGGCCACCCAGGCCAGCACAGTGGCCGAGCGGCAGGCTGCGCTGGAGATGCTGAAGCGGCTCAAGCGCGGCAAGCGCATGACGCTGGGGGCAGACAAGGGCTATCAAGAGGAGAGGTTCGTCAATGGGCTGCGCAGTTTGGAGGTAACACCGCACGTGGCCGAGTACGAGCCCAACCCGAAATGGCGTAACTGGCTCACCGTCAGCGAACGCAACGACCCAGGCCTGGCCGTGAGCCAGAAGAAGCGCAAACTGGTGGAGAAGGTTTTCGGCTGGATGAAGCAGGATAAGCTGCGCCAGATCAAGCTTCGTGGTCTAAGGCGCGTGGACTGGCTGTTTCAGTTGGCCGCGGCGGCGCACAATCTGCTGCGCATGAGCAAGCTGATCCCGATTCAAGCTCAGGCTTGAGCGGGGAGAGGTGTCTCTGCGGGCTGAAAGCATGGCCCACAGAGACAAACAACAACCCGGCAACCCGTCCATGCGGCGGCAAAAAAACACGACATGAGGCAACTCCGGCAAGAAACAGGCAGTTTTTCACCAAGCTGTTCAGCCGTGCCGCGGAAGGCCGATAAACAGCGGGCTTCAGCCCCTGAGGGATGTTCTCAGGCAATCCCGAATCCATTGATGCAACCAGTCCTAGTCTTCCGGATGGTAATGACTCTCCCACCCCAGATACCGGACCGCGGCTTCATGCACGGCCTTTGACACTTCACTGAAATTTGCCGCCACGTGATGCTCGAAGCCATTGGTGCAGATGTATTTCAGCAGCTTCTGCAGCTCCGGGATCTCCGCCACGCCTGCGCCGCCGAAGGTCTCCAGCGGATCGTCGGTGAATTTTCCCGCGCCGGTGTAGCCGCGGATTACGCCGCGTCGATCGTCGGTGGAGAAGCGCGCGTAGCTCATGGCGCCTGACTTGACCCGGCCCACGCAGGTGCCGAAGGTGTTCTCCTTGCCCACCGTCCCGGCAATAATCGCCTGGTAATCCATGCGCGCTTCATTGAAGAAGTGCTTGGGCAGATTGGAGCA
The DNA here is from genome assembly GCA_963725975.1 of uncultured Acidobacteriaceae bacterium. Taxonomy (GTDB): domain Bacteria; phylum Acidobacteriota; class Terriglobia; order Terriglobales; family Acidobacteriaceae; genus Telmatobacter. Next base: position 724,723 of record CAVSBA010000011.1, read on the forward strand.
GTGGAAGCAGACACACTTGTTCGGATCGCTGCCGTAATTGTTATTCCAGTCCAACAGGGCCGAGGGAGTCTGGCTGGCCAGCGCCATCATGTACATGCTGAGCACGCCGGGCACGTCCACCTCGCAGGCGGAGGGGATCAGGTTGTTGCTCATCATGCTCATGACCGTGCATGGCACCACGCCGAAGAACTCCTCCATCGAGGTCCAGCACTGCACGGCGCTGATGGTGCAGTTGGTCTGCTTCATCCATGCGTCAATGACTGCGCCCAGCTTGGCCATTTTCAGCAGCGCGGCGTCGGGAATGCCCTGCGTGCTGACATAGCCCTTGATGGCGGCCAGCTTGGCCTGCGCCTGGTCGTCGTTGTCCTTCATGCGGTTGATGCGCCCGAAGATCTCCGACAGGTCAATCGGCTCGACCGAGATGCCCGCCGTCTCCAAAATGCGCTCAGAATAGCGCACCGTGTTGAAGGCCGCGGGGCGCGCGCCGATGGCCCCGATCTTCAGGTTCTTGAGTCCCTTCACAATGCGGCAGACCTGCGAAAACCATTCGAGGTCGGCCGTGAACTCCGGCGAAGCCACGGCCTCTGTATGCAGCGTGGTGAGCGAGTAGGCGATGCCGTACTGCATCATGTTGTTGCAGGCGCTCATTTTTCCGCAAAAACTATCCCGCCGGGTGGCGATGGTCATGGCGTCGGAGCGGTCGGGCGTGGCCTGCACCAGCACCGGGACTCTAAGGCCGGAGAGACGGATGGCATCAACAATGCCACGCTCCTCGCCAAAGTTGGGCAGCGTAACGATGATGCCGTCAATCTCTTCAGCATGCTTTTTGAACAGCTCCGCGCAACGCTGCGATTCCACATACGTTTCTACCGCGCCATGCTTTGATTCTTCCGGGCCGAGCACCACTGCGTTCGCGCCTGCCTTCTCGAGGACGGCAAGAATCTCCTCTCGGCCTGTCTTGGCCAGGTGATCGGGAAAAAACCCGCGATTGCCGACTACCACTCCGAATGTCATTTTGCGTTGCGCTGCCATGGTCTTTACTCCTGATGTTGTCCGATCATTGCAAAAAATCCCGAAGGCTACTTGCGCTTATCTCCGGGACGAAATTTGAGCAGGTAAAAAACTCCCAGCGCGGTCATCAAAGCGCCCCACCACACGGGCGCGTGCAGATAGGCCAACGCCACTTGCGGAAGCACTCCCGTAATCAGCGTAGAAATCCCGTAAGCCAAAATCAGGAGTCCATAGACGAACAGAAGGACGCCGATGAAAAACCAGATGGAAATTCGCGCTGCATGCATGGCGGTCTCCGCTTACCAGAAGATAACGTTCAGTGTGACCAGCAGGACGATGGCAAGCCCCGTCCACAGCCACAGGCTCTTGTAGAATGGCACCGGCTCCTCGACCGGTAATTTGGTCGCGCCGTAGACCAGCCCGTCCAGCTCCGCCACCGGCCGCGGCTTGCCAAACAGGCTCACCACAAACGTTACCAGCACCGCAGTGCTGACCGACCAGAGAGCCCGGTACATGTCTTCGGCCATCGATTTCGCATCGCGTGAGAGCGCCACATAGCGCAAGGCCGAGGGATCGATCCTGACCCACGCCCACAGCCCGACGGAGGCCAGCGTCCCAATCAGCAATCCCCAAAAGCCGCCGGCCCGCGTGGCGCGCTTCCAGAACATCCCCATCAGCACCACGCCCAGCAGCGGCGAAATGAAAAAGCTGAACAGCGCCTGCACATAATCCATAATGCCGTGGGCGCTCATCACCATGTAGGCCGTGCCAATGGATACAATCACGCCCAGGATCGTGGCCCATCGGCCCACGGCAACATAGTGCTCGTCGCGCGCATTCTTGACCAGCAGCGGGCGGTAAATGTCGTAGGTCCACACCGCGGAGAAGGCGCTCACGTTGCCGGCCATGCCGCTCATGAAACCGGCAATCAGCGCAGTGATGCCCAGCCCCAGCAACCCCGGCCCCAGGTAGCGCACCATCATCAGCGGCAGCACCTCGTTGTAGCTGTGCGGATGCAGCGCACTCACCTGGTCCTGGCCCACCAGCACCATCGGCGTGCCGTTGGGGTTCTGCAGCATGGCCAATCCCAGCAGCCCGGGCAGAATCACGATGAATGGCACCGCCATCTTGAAGAACGAGCCAATCACCGGCGCCATGCGCGCCGCGCGCAGATCGTTTGCGGCCAGCACGCGCTGCACTACAAGAAAGTCCGTGGTCCAGTAACCAAAGCTGATGGCAAAGCCAAGCCCAAAAACAATGCCCGTCCAGCTGATGCCCATGGGATTGGTGGAGAAGTGCCCCAGGCTGCGCCACATGTGAGTGTAATCGCCGGCGGGAATCACGCCCGTGGCCATGTTATGCGCGATCTTGGCCTTCAGTCCCGTCCATCCGCCGGCTTCAACGAGTCCCAGGATCGGAACCAGCAACGCGCCTGCCCAGATGAGCACAAACTGCAGCACCTCGTTAAAAATTGCCGACCGCAATCCGCCCAGCGCCACATACGCGGCCACCGCCAGCGATGACACGATGATGGAAAAATTCAGATCCCAGCCCAGCACCACGCGCATAACTTCCGCCATGGCGAACATGTTCACGCCGCTCATCAACACCGTCATCAGTGCGAACGACACGGCTGAAACCACGCTGGCCCCCTGCCCATAGCGCAACTTCAGATAGCCGGGGACGGAATGGGTCTTGCAAACGTAGTAGAAAGGCATCATCACCATGCCCAGAAACAGCATGGCGGGGATGGCGCCGATCCAGTACCAGTGCGCGGCCAGAATGCCGTACTGGTACGTGGAGCCGGCCCAGCCCATCAGTTCCAGCGATCCCAGGTTGGCAGAGACGAAACTCAAGCCGGCGATCCAGGCCGTCATCTCGCGGCCGGCCATGAAGAATTCCTCGCTGGTGTTGGCCAGGCCCTTTAGATAAAAGCCGATCCAGATCACCATGGCGAAATAGATTGCGATCACGGCGATATCGAGTGGCCGAAGATGGGCCAGTGGCTCAGCCAAAGCCAGGGTTGCAGGCAGCGCACCCAGCGGAGCGGCGGAATTGGACAGGAACATGCGTCACCTGGAGGCAGGATTGAGTCAGTCCCGCATGATCTGGAGGACCGCCCTTAGTAAATTGCTTTACTGGGGGGATTGTCAAGGAGGAAAACGGAGTCTGGTGGATGGGGCGGCGGCCGCGTAAAAGACCGTCGCCGGCGAGGAAAACCGGCCATGCAGGGGCAGACGGGTAATCCCGCCAGGTGAGCGCGGTTGAGCTTTCAGTCTGCGGCGGCAGGGCGGCGTGGCTGCGGCCCAGCCGGACTACCGCCCGGCGTGACTGTGCATCTTTTCACCAGGGGGAAACGATATGCACTCGAATATGCGCTCGCGGGTGAAGAGTCTTGGCCTTTGCCTGCTGGTGGCGGTTTTGGCTGCTCCGGTGTTCGTCACGGGCTGCAGGACAGAGAACGCAACCGTTTACAACGAGCAGCAACCGTCCGATTACGCGCAGTGGGAGCGTAACACCCACCGGCAGCATGAGGACTATAACAAGCGCAGCCCGGAAGACCAGAAGGAATACCGGGACTGGCAGCAGAACCACCGTGGCCAGCATTGAGCGAACTCCCGCGCCCCCGGCAAGCAGGGCAGAATCTGGGCAACAATGCCCGATTGGGTGGCCTGCTGTGTGACTTTTTCTTGAGGAAAAAGCCACGAGTGTCTTGAGCCTGAAGTTCACAGCATAATCCCCTGTCATTCTGGGCGAGCGGGGCCCCGAACGCTTCCATTTCTCGATAGGGCTCTCCAGCTCAAGGGGCGGGGATACCGTAGCAGCGCGCTATTCGTTGACGGCCGGCACCTCGTGCAGCCAGCCCGGCGCCTTGAGCAGCTCGCGCGGACGCGAGCCGTCGGCGGGGCCAACCAGGCCGTCGCGCTCCATCAGGTCGATTAAATGCGCGGCGCGGCCGTAGCCAACGCGCAGACGCCGCTGCAGCAGCGAGGTGGATGCCTTGCCGAATTCGAAGACCAGCCGCACCGCGTCGTCGAACATGGGATCGTTGTCGTCGGGATTGCTGTTGGCGCCTTCCAGGTTGCCGTGCTCGTCCTTGGGAGATTCGAGGAAGCCTTCCACGTACTCGGCCGTTCCCTGATCTTTCCAGAACGCGACCACCGCGGCAGTTTCCTTCTCGCTGACGTAGGGCGCGTGCAGGCGCATGAGGCGGCTGGTGCCGGGGGGCAGAAACAGCATGTCGCCGCGTCCCAGCAGCGCTTCGGCCCCGTTGGTGTCGAGAATGGTGCGCGAATCCACCTTGGTGGCCAGCCGGAAGCTGATGCGGGTGGGAACATTGGCTTTGATCAGGCCGGTAATCACATCGACGCTGGGCCGCTGCGTGGCCAGGATCAGATGAATGCCCACGGCGCGCGCCATCTGCGCCAGGCGCGTGATGGATTCCTCAACATTGGCGCGGTCCAGCATCATCAGGTCGGCCAGCTCGTCGATGATGATCACGATGTAAGGCAGCGGCTCTTCCGTCTTCGCCATTCTCGAAGAGCGAAGGCATGGAGCCCTCAAAGAGCTTGTTGTACTGGTCGATGTTGCGCACGCTGCGGCTGGCCAGCAGCTTGAGCCGCCGTTCCATTTCGCGCACTGCGTTGCGCAGCGCGTTGGCTGCCAGCTTGGGCTCCGTAATGATGGGCGTGAAGAGATGCGGAATGCCTTCGTACATGCCCAGTTCCACGCGCTTGGGATCGACCAGGATGAGCCGCACCTGGCTGGGCGTCGTGCGGTAGAGCAGGCTCATGATCATGGCGTTGATGGCAACCGATTTGCCCGACCCGGTTGAGCCGGCGATGAGCACATGGGGCATGGTGGCCAGATCGGCCGTGACGATGCGGCCGTTGATGTCTTTGCCCATGGCCAGGGTCAGCCGCGACTTGGCCTTGCCGAAGGTCTCGCTCTCGATCACGTCGCGCAGGTGAATGGTTTCGCGCTCATGGTTGGGCACCTGGATGCCGACCGTGCTCTTGCCGGCCATGCGCTCGATGAGGATGCTTTCGGCGCGCATGGCCAGGCAAAGATCGTCGGCCAGGCCGGTGACGCGCGAGTACTTGACGCCCGCCTCGGGCTTGAACTCGTAGGTGGTGACCATGGGCCCGGGATTGATCTGGACCACCTGGCCGCGCACGTCGAACTCGGCGCATTTTTCAACCAGGACTTTGGCCTCGTCGCGCAACGCTTCCTCGCGCACCGTCTGCGGACCTTCGCCGGGATAAAGCAGGGTGCTGGCCGGCAGCTTGAAGCCGCTCACGTTCTTGGGCGCCAGGGTTGCGGTGCGAATCTCCGCATCGGCGCGCTCGTGAATCGCAATCTCTCCCGGCTTGGGCGCAACCGTGGCCACAGACTCCGCCCGCGCTGCGGCTGCCCAGGGGTCGAGAACCGGAGCGGCTGCAGTTGGCGCCGTCCGCACTGCAACCGGTGGTTGCCCCGCGGCGGCGGTCTGCCGTGCCGCCGGAAACTGTGCCGCAGAAGACTGGGCTGCCGCTGCGGGCTGCGTCCGGATCGGGGTCACGCTCGGCATCGGCGCGCTGTGAGCAGCAGCCGCGGGCTGATTCGGCGCCGGGTCTGATTCCCAAATACTGGCCCTGCGTCCCAGCGGCTGGGTAACGGGAATTGCGCCTTCTGCCGCCACCGCAGCGCGCTGAAAGGCGGGAATGTCCTGCACGGGGTCCGCCATGCGCGCACGCTGCCGCCTGCCAAATAAGGCCGCAAACCAGCCGGCGCGCCGCTCGGGCGGATCCATTTCTGCCTGGAACTCGAGTTCGGGTTCGAGGTTGGGCCCGGCGCCCGGAATAAACGACTGTGCAGGCCCCTGCTGCTCGTCAAACTCCGCTTCCTCCTCGGCCCGCAGTTCGGCGCGGTCGGCGCGCCAATTCTGCCAGCGCTCAAAGAGCGAAGCCACGCGCAGCCAGCGCTCCTGCAGCCACTCCATTGCCGAGTGGAAGCTGATGGCCAGCGCAAAGTACATTCCCGCCAGGGCAAGAACCGCTGAAACCACCCATGCGCCCTGGATGTTGAGGTAGCGGACCAGAAGGCCGGCCGTGAGACGCCCGCCCACGCCTTCGACGGCAACCATGTGCATCCAGCGCCAGTGCCATGGGACAAGCCCAAGCACAGCCGGCACAAACACCAGCGTCAGCACCACGCCCGCCCAGCGCAGCAGGGCCGGGCCGCCGGGCCGCGAGTGCATCCACGTCCACCCGATTTCGCCCAGCCACAGGGGCAGGAAAAATGCCGTGATCCCCAGCGACTGCAGCAGCAGATCGCTCATGTAGGCGCCGAAGAGCCCAATCCAGTTCTGAATGGCATGCGGACCCAGGGCGTCGGTGGCGGTATTCAACGAGGGGTCGGAGGCGTGGTAGGTGGCCAGCGCCAGGACAAGAAGGGTCGCGACCAGCAGCAGCACCAGCCCCAGGAACATGTTCACGGGACGGCTGCGCGTCGGCTTGAGAACGATACTGATGGGCTTCATGAAGGGCATGTTGCGTCCGCTCTTCCCCGCAGACAGGCGGGCGCGGGCGGGCCGGACATTTCCCCACCGTCAAGTGCGACGGGGCCAGAGCAATTTTTATTATCCCCGGCGGCGGGCCCGGAAAGGAGCAAAACAAGGCGAGGGGAACCTTGCTGTCCACCCCCGCCCATTAGGTTCAGAAATCGCCCTGAGTTACGCCACCCGGCTTTCGGCAACCTGGTTCTGGGCAGGGATGTTGGGCCGCACGCGGAATTTTGTGGTGGTGATGGCCAGGGTACGCTCGATTTTGCGCAACGCCTGGGTTTCGTCCGGAGCGGCAAAGGTAGAGGCCACGCCACGGCTCGAGGCCCGGCCAGTGCGGCCGACGCGATGCACAAAATCCTCGGCCTCGCGGGGCATATCGAAGTTGACCACGTGGGCCACGTCCGCAACATCGATGCCGCGGGCTGCCACGTCGGTTGCCACCAGCACGCGATGCCGGCCTTCAGCAAAGCTGCGCAGTGCGGCGCTGCGTTGCGATTGCGAGCGGTCGCCGTGAATCTGCGTGGCCGAGTGACCGGCACGCGACAAACGGCGGGCTACGCGGTCGGCTCCGTGCTTGGTGCGGACAAACACCAGGAAGCTGCCATCGTGCTGACCGAGCAGGTGCTCCAGCAGCTCCTGCTTCTTGTCGCCGGGAACCTCAAAGGTGCGCAGCTCGACATTGGGCGAGGGCTTGAGCACCGAGCCAACCTCGACGCGCACTGGATTCTTCAGGTAGTCCTGCGCCACTTCGCGAATGGCCGGGCTAAGGGTTGCCGAGTAGCAGAGCGTCTGGCGCTCGGCCGGCAAGGCCGCGGCAATGCGCTTGATGGCCGGCTTGAATCCCATGTCCAGCATGCGATCCACTTCGTCCAGCACCAGCATTTTGACATCGGCCAGGTTCACCAGCTTGCGCGAAAGGTAATCTTCCAGGCGCCCCGGCGTGGCCACAATCAAACGAGGCCCGCGCCGCAGTGCGGCCAGTTGCGGACCTTCATTGAGCCCGCCGCACACCAGCGCCACGGTGCTGCTGCTGCGGGTGAGACTTGACCAGGCCTCCACCACCTGCATTGCCAGCTCGCGGGTGGGCAGCAGAATCAGCGCCTTAGCGCCCTTGGCGGGCAGGCGCTCGATGAGAGGAATGAGAAAGCTGAGGGTTTTGCCGGTACCGGTTTGTGCCGTGGCCAGTACGTCGCGGCCTTCAAGGGCGGGAGGAATGGCTGCCGCCTGCACGGGCGTGGGTACGACAAAATTTGCATTGGCCAGCTGCTGTTGGAGCGCCGGCGAAAGTTCTAGTTCAGAAAATTGTTTCAAGTTTGTTCCTGTCCTGCGCGGCGCCGGCGGATCCAGTCATGGAGACGATCTTTCAAGATCGTTCCTCAAGATCATCCATGGATTCCATCGCGGCGATGGCAGTCGTTTCGGTTCTTCCGCAGCCGCTTGGAAACCGGCGCAGGAGAACGCTTCAGGTTGTATGCAGGAAAACCAGGGGGCGCGGGATGCGCCCATTCAGGATTTCGCCCACACGCTGCGTCTTCGGCTGCGATGCGCAATTGCGCGGCAGCCTGGCCCCGTCGAGAACTCGACATCAATGCTTGAGACGAGGGGCCATTACGCTGAGGGGCCTGGGGAAATTTACGTGGTGAACGATCTGGCAGGATGAAGGCGAGAACGACTCACAACCAAACAACTGAGCGTGACTTAATAGTAACACAACCGCTCAGAATCGGTAGCCCGGGGTAGTGTCCTGATAGTGAGGCCGCCTCGCCCATCCAGTCAGGGGAAACCGCATCCCTCAACTATGGGCAGCGTGATGACGAGCATGTTCGATCTCGGCCATGCGGCTCAACAGACCTCGAAAATACGCTGCAATCCAAGACATACATCACAGCCTATCAACAAGCCATCTGTTGCTCTGTGACGGCGATCACCCTACGGCAACGCACTAACTGGACACTACCCAGCCCGGAAGGGTGGAAGCTCGGCTTGGGTCCGCTGGGAACGTTCCCTCAGTCCGCGATCGAACGAATCACTGTCGCCGGATTTCCTCCGACAAGCGTATTCGCGGGAACGTCCCTGGTCACCACCGAAGCCGCCGCAACCACGGAATTCTCACCCGCAGGGCCGCTGATTCGGGTGTCCCTCGATGAATGAACCTGGCGCGGTCCTGCTTCGGCATTCGTGATTTCCCGGCCGGCAGTTGGCCGTGTCTTTGGGCAAACCAAGGTTCTCACGCCCCGATATACTTCGCGCCCCAGATGAGCAGCCAGCCGCCCAGCAGGATGCGCCAGATGGCGAAGATGGTGAAGCCGTGGTTGCGCACCCAGCGCAGAAACCACTCCACTACACCCAGCGCCACGATGAACGAAACCACCGTGCCGATGATGAGGACGACCCAGCGCTCCTGATTCATGACCACATGCGCGGCCACCACGCCGGCAGCATTGGCACGGGGATGAACCTCCTTGACCAGGTCCCAGCCGGTGGCCGCAATCATGGTGGGAATGGAAAGCAGGAAGCTGAACTCAAGCGCTGTGGGCCGGTCGAGATCGGCAATCTGCCCCGCCGCAATTGTCGACATGGACCGCGAGGTTCCCGGAAAAATGGCCGAGAGGGTTTGCATCAGCCCGATCCAGATGGCCTGCAGAATGTTCATCTGCTCCACGTGGGTGGTAAAGGCGTCGCGGCGGCTGGCCCAGGCGTCAATCAGCCACATGGCCACGCCGCCCACCAGCAGCGCGATGGCGATGGCGTTCAGGCTGCCCAGATTCTTCTCGCTCCACTTGCGCAGCGCCAGGGCCGGGCCGGAGGTGCAGGCGAAGGCCACAAAGGTCATGGTGATGGGGTGGTTGTACCAGGCGCCGTTGCCCTCTTCGCCACCCGGGAAGGTGCGGAAGAACTCGATGATCCGGCTCAGGAAGAGCAGGCACAGAGCCAGAATGGCCCCCAACTGGATCACGATGGTGTACATGGCCCAATAGGAGACATCCTGCGAGCAGGCCACGTCGGGCGCCGGACACACCGCAGCGTTGAGCGGAATGTGCATCAAGGCTTCGGTAATGCGCAGGTGCGCCGTCGAGCTGACTGGAAGAAATTCAGTCAGTCCCTCTACGATGCCCAAAATGATCGACTGCAGATAAGGATTCAAGAAGCCTCCGGGCACAAGCGCCTGCCGGAGTGGCCGAGCGCGTCGCTCGCCTCTGCCTATTGCAGGTCAATGCCATAAACAGGAATGCCTTCATCCAATTTGTACACCAGAGCCCCTGCCCGCCACGCATAGTCGGAGTCAGGAAACTTGGTGCGCAGCCGCGCCGCCACGTCGCTGGCGGCGCGATGGGCCTTCTGGCTCTCGTCGTGCTTGCCGGCGGCGTCATAGATGTTGGTAAGCGCAGCCAGCCGGTAGACGGCCTCGTACAAGGCCCGCGGGGTGCGCGGCCCATCGGGAAAATCGTCTGCGTACTTGAGATAAATATCGGCTTCCTTCTCAGGGCATTGCGCTGTGCCTTGCCAGTCGCCGCAAAGCTTGTTGTCGATCAGATCGAAGGCGGCCAGCGCCGCCCAGCGCGTGCGCGGATACCTCTTGATGACCTTCTTCAGCGCATCCTCATTGATCTGCGGGCGCAAATAAGCCTGTCGCTCATGCGAGGAAGGCAGCGTGGAGTTGTCTGCCTTGTCGATTTGCCACTGGATATCCGCGGACCGCCAAGCAGCCTCGCCGGCCAATGGCGAGTTGGGAAACATTTCGACGACCCTCGTGTACAGCAGCCGCGCCGCCTGGGCCGCATTCACCGGCCCGCGCGGGTCCGCGGCCAGGGCTTCTTCGTTGGCCGCCGTGCCCATGATGATCTGATCCCCGTTGGGCGTGGTCTCTTCCACTATGCCTTTGGCCTGCACCCAGCCGGAATCGGGCGGTGGCAGCGAGTCACTGCCCACCATAGGCGCATCGGGATCGTTCTCCGCCGCCTCTTCCGCGTCGGTATTGGCGTAGACGCGCAGCCAGGGCCCGCTCTTTTCGGCCACCACCAACTCGCGGCCGATCTGCACCTTGTCAAGCCGCTGAGCGCTGGTATCGGGCGATACGTAGAGCGAGGTAATTTGCAGAGCCGTGGCGCGCGGCCCCGCCATAGGCTTCACCAGCGTCTGCGCGAACATTGGCAGCGCGGCAAGACCTGCGGCCGCCGACAGAAGAGCGATGACTACGCGAGAACGTCTCACGCCACAAATCATACTGGAAACGACGCTTGACCCGGCTTTACGTGAGCGGCGACGCCACATCAAACCCAAACACATTGTCATGCTGAGCGCAGCGAAGCATCTGCGGTTGCCTTTTTCCAAACTTCCGAGTTGACGGCGATACGTTCAGAACCCGGAATTGCAGCGGGTCAAAGTCTTGCACCGCACATTTGAGTGATCCACTCATCTACAGTGCGGAGTGTGAATGCTTTGGCTACCACCGCACAGGTCCCGCCATAAGAGGCACTGATGCTCAGGAATGAAAGTTCCGATTCCAGTGCTTTCGCCAATGCTCGTTGCGCGTGCGGATCGTCTTGGCCTATCGCCAAGTCCGTAAGCTTCGCGGATATCATCGGGCGTGATTTCGATTCCCCTGGAACACACCACGTCAAAAATGATGTTCCCGGCCCGTATGTCTCCAGAAGTGAGAGCGACCACGTCTGTCGCGGACACGATAAACCGCTTCTTCGTCCAGTTTGCAATGAAGAGGTCAACCGAACCTTCACGGATGAATAGCCCGTTGTAGAAGCCGTCATGGAACTGCTCAAACGAATCCACGCACACCTCACCAAGTCAGTTTACTTGCCGGTTCTCTCCGTAAGGACTGGATGGTCGCCAAACCTGAAGTTACCGGAAAGGGCTTGGAGACCACGCATCGCCACCACCAGAAATGAACCAGTCTACCGCTCGGTCAGCACTTCGGCCAGCAACGCCGGATCGACATTCCCGCCGCTCACCACGGCCACCGCCTTGCGGTACTCCGGCAGCTCGTGGGCATGGAACAGCAGCGCCGCCGTCGCCACCGCCCCACTGGGCTCGGGAACCAGGCGCGTGGCGGCCACAATGGCCCGCATGGCGGCGCGAATCTCGGCCTCCGTCACCGTCACAATGCCCTCCACAAAGGCCTGCAGATGCGCAAAATTGCGCACCCCCACGCTCTGTGTGCGCAGTCCATCAGCCATGGTCCGGCTGGTCATCTCCGCCGGCCAGGTCACGATTTTGCCGCTTCGAAAGCTCTCTGCCGTGTCGGCGGCCAGCTCCGGCTCAATGCCGAAGACCTTGGCCTGGGGCCTCAGCTGCTTCACCGCCGCGGCCACGCCGCCCAGCAATCCGCCGCCTGAAACCGGAGAAACCACCAGGTCTACATCCGGCAGGTCGTCGACGATTTCCAGGCCGCAGGTGCCCTGGCCGGCAATGATCTGCTCGTCGTCATATGGCGGAATCACCACGTAGCCATGTCGCGCACCAGCTTTTCGGCCATGGCCAGCCGCTCGCTCGAAGCCACGCCTACGTCCACAATCTCCGCGCCCAGGGCCAGCGTGGCCGCGCGCTTGACGGCCGGCGCATTCGACGGCATCACGATGACCGCCTTGGCGCCCACCTCGCGCGCCGCATAGGCCACGCCCTGCGCGTGGTTGCCGCTCGAATAGGTGATGACGCCGCGCGCAATCTCATCGGCCGTCAGTTGCAGGATCTTGTTGGCCGCGCCGCGAATCTTGAAGGCGCCAATGGGCTGCAGGCTCTCGGCCTTGAGCCAGATTTCGCGCGGCTGCCCGTAGCCGGAGACGCCTGGAAACTGCGCCCGCACCAGCGGCGTGCGCATGGCGATGCCCGCAATCCGCTCGCGCCGCCGCCCGAATCTCCTCAACGAAACCAAATGGCTCGACACGGTGCTCATGCTGCTCGCCCCTCGTTCCCTTGCTCCCGCGTTCCTTTGTTCCCTGCCTTATTCGTACGCCAGCGCATCGATGGGATCTTTGCGCGCCGCCATCCAGGCCGGATAAAGCGCGCCGACTAGCGCGCCCAGAAACGCAATGATGGCGCCGCGCACAATCCAGTCCGCGGTCATCTGAAACGGCATGGTGGGAAAGAGGTGCGCCATCAGCTCGCGCACGCCGTAGGTGCCGCCGATGCCCAGCAGCACCCCGACGATGGCCAGCACCGCGCATTCGCGCAGCACCACACCCACAATCGTGGCCCGCGATGCGCCCATCGACTTGAGAATGCCGATCTCCCGCGTGCGCTCCAGCACCGCCGTGTACATAGCCTGAAAGATCACCAGGAAACCGACAATCACGGCGATGCCGGTCACGGCGCTAATGGCGATATTGAAGCCGGGCAGGTGGGCCGGCGTCATCTGGCTGAGCAGATCGTTGAGGGTGACAACTTCGTTTCTTTCCAGGCCCGGCGTGGCCAGGATCTCTTGCTGCACCAGGCGCACATTGGCAGGGTCGTCGCACTTGATGTAGAAAACCGATGCCTTGTTCGAGGCGCCCATCAGCTGTCCCAGGGTGGAGATGGGAACCATGATCGCGACCGCCCTTGCCCGGCTCCACAATGCCGGAGATATGAAAGTCCTGCCCCAGCACCTCGATCGTGCTCGCCCACCTGGTAGGTGATGTGCCGTTGGCCCAGCACGCGATCGATAATGGCGTCATCGGGCCCCTTGAAAGGGCCCGCCGGCAACAAAGACAAACGGCCGCATGGCGTTGAACGTGGCGTAATCGATGCCGTAGATCACCGAAATCGAAGTGCTGGAGGTGACGGTCTGCTGAATGGCGGGCGAAACGATGGCCACATGGGGCAAGCTTGCGCAGGGCGATGGCGTCGTTGACCGGCATGGAGGCCGAGCTGAGTCCGCTGATGAGGCTGGCGCCCGAGGGCAGCATGACCAGGTCTGCGCCGATGCCGTTGGTGCGCTGGCGATTGTCGTTGACCATGCCCATGAAGATGGCCACGATGGACAGGATCATGATGACTTCAATGGCCACCGCCAGCACGCTGATGATGGAGCGCAGGGGCCGGTGCAGCAGGTTGGCAAAAATGAGCTTATTCATCGAGGACTCGTTCTTCCAGCCTACCAGTCGGCTCCAGTTCCAGCCTACCAGCGCAGTTCCCGGCACGGAGTCGCTGCTTTTGAGAGCGGCTAGCCAAGTCCGCCAGCCATACCAGCTTGCCGATCGTCAAAAGCCGGACATCACCACCCGAACCGCTAAAATCTCTTTGACGGGCTCCTCAAGCGGGTTTATCGTGAAAGTTGAATTTCCATCTTTGGGTATTTGTCCGTGTCTCGCCGATGGGTACTTTTGGAGAAGACCTGCGCACTGAGCGGCTCTCCCGCGGCATTGCGCTGGAAGACATTACGGCGGTGACCAAGATCAGCCAGCGCCACCTGCTGGCGCTGGAGCAGGAGCACTTTCGTCTGCTTCCCGGCGGCATCCTCAACAAGGGCATCGTACGCGGTTACGCCAGCGCCCTGGGCCTGGACCAGGAAGACTGGACGAGCGCTTCCTCCAGGCCTACAGCGCCTCCGGCCAGATGCTCGACGACGACCGCAGTTGGACGGCATTCGCCTCCAACGTCGGCAAGGCCCGCATCATCCGCCGCGAGGCCCGTGAAATTCGCCTCCGCTGGCTGGGCGCGCTGCTCCTGCTCGCTCGTCGTCGGCCGTCTCCGCTTTCTTCGCCGTCCGCTATTACGGCGTCCGCGCCGGCTGGTGGCCTACCGTCTTCCCCGCCCACGACGGTTCTCCGCGGCCCTCCATTCCACCTGGTCCTGGGTGCACCACGAGGTTTCCCGCGTCACGGCCGTCTTCGGCAGCTAGGGCACTGTCATCTCACGCTTTTCACTGACTACCACCGTTCACCGCTCGCTGTCCACTGTTCACCGTCTTTCTTTCCCCGTTCGCTGCGTTCCATTGCTCCCTGCCGCCGCCGCAATTACCATAGAGGAGATACACCAACAGGCCTTGGCCTGCGAGGTGCTGGTGCGGGCCGGGTCTGTCAGAGCAGTCCCGATGCCAGGCCTGTCCGATCGATGCGGCGCCCTATGCCTCATGGGCTGCAGTTCCCGCCAAACTGGCCTGCGCGCATCCCGCCAAGTTTCCCTTTCAAGGGAGGAGTGACAGTTGAGCGATCGTTTTCTCTTCACCTCTGAATCCGTAACCGAAGGCCATCCCGACAAGATTGCCGACCAGGTTTCCGACGCCATTCTCGATGCCTGCCTGGAGCAGGACCCCTACAGCCGCGTGGCCGCGGAAACCCTCACCGCCACCGGCCTGGTGGTCATCGCCGGCGAAATCACCACCAAGGCCTACGTCGACTTCCAGTCGCTGGTGCGCGGCGTGGTCGCCTCCATCGGCTACGACAATGCCCTCTACGGCTTCGACTCCAACACCTGCGCCGTGATCTCCTCGATCAACAAGCAGTCGGGCGACATCGCCCAGGGCGTCGACACCGGCGGCGCCGGCGACCAGGGCATGATGTTCGGCTACGCCTCGAACGAGACCCCGGAGCTGATGCCCGCGCCCATCTCGCTGGCCCACAAGCTCTGCCGCCAGCTCACCCACGGTCCGCAAGACCGGCAAGCTGCCCTACCTGCGCCCCGACGGCAAGAGCCAGGTCACGGTGGAGTACGACGAGAACGGCAAGCCCGCCCGCATCGACGCCGTGGTCATCTCCAGCCAGCACTCCGAGGCCGTCACCAACGAAGAACTCCACGCCGACATCCTCAAGCACGTCATCCAGGCCGTGCTGCCCGCCAAGTGGCTCGACGAGCACACCAAGTACCACATCAACCCCACCGGCCGCTTCGTCATCGGCGGGCCCATGGGCGACACCGGCCTGACCGGCCGCAAGATCATCGTGGACACCTACGGCGGCATGGGCCGTCACGGCGGCGGCGCATTTTCGGGCAAGGACCCGACCAAGGTGGATCGCTCGGCAGCCTACATGGCCCGCTACATCGCCAAGAACATCGTGGCCGCCGGCCTGGCCGAGAAGGCTGAAGTCCAGCTGGCCTACGCCATCGGCGTGGCCGAGCCCGTCTCCGTGCTCGTCGAGACCTTCGGCACCGGCAAGCTGAGCGAAGCCAAGCTCACCGAGCTGGTGCGCAAGAACTTCTCGCTCACGCCCAAGGGCATCATCGAGAGCCTGAACCTGCGCCGCCCCATCTACCAGCAGACCGCAGCCTACGGCCACTTTGGCCGCACCGAGCCCGAGTTCACCTGGGAAGCGACCGACAAGGCCGCCAAGCTGGCCGAGCAGGCCGGCGTGGCCGCGGCCGCTAAGTAGCTTCCAAGCGGTTCCAGGGGAAGGGCAGTCGCATACGCGGCTGCCCTTCGCCGTTAGAGCGGCTGGCGCGGGCCCATGCCGTAGAATTCTCCGTGACGCTCCAAAATCTGCAGCATGCGGAGGATCCATGCGCCATTCCGCCCTCGCACTTCTCGTCCTCAGCACCGTTTCGGCCCTCGCCACCGCCCAGGCAAACCCCAACTGGAGCTATCAGGGCAAATCCGGCCCCGCCTTCTGGGGCAAAATCAGCCCGGATTATTCCGCCTGCTCCAAGGGACAACAGCAGTCGCCGGTTAACATCCGGAACGCCCGCCTCAACACCGCTCTCCAACCCCTCGCGTTTCACTTTCTCGCCGGCCCGGTCACGGTAACCAATACCGGAAACAGCATCCAGGTCCATGTCGATCCCGGCAGTGCGCTCATCGCCGACGGTATTCGCTACGAGCTGATCTCCTTCACGTTCCACAGTCCCAGCGAGCACACCATCCGCAACAAGCTTTCTGACATGGAAGTGGACATCATGTATCGCAGCGCCGACGGCAAGCAGGCCGGCGTGGCCATTCTTTTGAACGAAGGCGAAGGCTTTCCCAACGCCACAATGGCGACCCTTTGGCAACATCTGCCGGCCCGGGCAGGCCAGAGCGATAAGGTCACCGACATGGTGAACCCGGGGGGCTTGCTCCCCGCCGATCGCGGCTACTGGACTTACATGGGTTCCGAGCTCACGCCGCCTTGCACCGAGGGAGTGCGCTGGTTCGTCCTGGAGCAGTCTGTGAGCATCAGCCGCAGCCAGTACAACGCCTTCGCCGCGCTTTACACCCGCAATACCCGCCCCACCCAGGACCTGCACGGGCGCAAGATTGAAGCGAACGAGTAGGACAGAGATCAGAGATCAGGGATCAGAGATCAGAGATCAGGGGGCAGCAGTGACGACGGCGCTGCCTCGCTGACTTGCTAACTCGCTGACTGGCTAACTTGCTGACTGGCTAACTCGCTAACCGGCCGGCCTGCTACGCCAGCGGCGCCA
The DNA here is from genome assembly GCA_963725975.1 of uncultured Acidobacteriaceae bacterium. Taxonomy (GTDB): domain Bacteria; phylum Acidobacteriota; class Terriglobia; order Terriglobales; family Acidobacteriaceae; genus Telmatobacter. Next base: position 741,608 of record CAVSBA010000011.1, read on the forward strand.
GGCGCAAGATGAGCCCATCAGGTTTCTGCTCCACAGTCACGCCGGTCACATCGCGCACCAGATAATGCGCTGCATCCAGCGATTCAGCGGGATGCGAAAACGTGGTCGCCACCACCGTGCATCCCGCGGCGCGGCCCGCCTGCACGCCGGAAGAGGAATCCTCAAATACCACGCACTCTTGCGGCTTGAATCCGAGCAGCGCCGCCCCGGCACAAAATGGCTCGGCGTGGGGCTTGCCGCGCGTCACGTGGTCGGCGGTCACCACCCGCTCCGGCACAGGAATGCCGCTCGACGCCAGCCGCACGCGCGCCAACTTCTCGGTGGCACTGGTCACCACCGTCCAGCGCTCGCGAGGCAGCGCCTTGAGCAGATCGAGAATGCCGGGGAGTACGGTGAGCCCCTTGCCGTCCGCGATCTCAATGTCTTCGAGGATCTTGAGCTCGGCCTCGGAATCGAGATCGGGGCGCAGCTTGGCCAGCACCTCGATGGCCCGGCAGCCGTGCGCGAAGCCGAGGACATACGCGGGGTCCACATCGCGCATCTGCGCCCACTTCGTCCAGCTCCGCTCCACGGACTCCAGCGACGAGATCAGAATCCCGTCCATGTCGAACAAAACGCCCTGGCAACGGATCTCAACGGGGGAAGGAATGACGGAAGAGGCCATCAATCTGATTGTAAATTCAATGCGCTCTTGGTATTTCAGCGCGCAACGGTCCCTTAATGGCTCCTTTTTAGTGGCAGCTTTCTCCGTTGGCACCGGCTTGGCCAGAGCGAATTGCGCCTTCGGCGGCTTGCCGAATGTCACTGCACCTCTCGCCGCCAGCTCATGCCCGCCCGAGACCAACTGGTTTTTGCCCAGCGTCACAGCGCCATCGGCAATGGCCGCGTCGCCACTCCATTCGTTGAAGTGTGCGCAGCGGCTTGGCGCCCGCCATGCCGCCAGTCCGCCAGTCGAAGTCGAGCGTTCCCTTGGCCGAGGCGGCCAGATCCTTGGCCGTAAACCCGGAGAGCGCAATCTTCCCGTCTGCTTTGATCGGCCCGCCCGACCAGCGCAGCGCCAGCAACTGGCCCAGCGCCGCCGCGCTTACGCCATCGAAGTGCGCCTCCACCGCGTAGGAAGGTCCAGCCTGATTATCCGCAGCCCAGCGCAGAATTCCGCTCGCCTGCACCTGCCCGCCAAGAATATCTCCCGTGAGGTCGGAGACATCGGCATGGTCGTCCTCGATTTTTACCGTGGCCGAAGCCTTGGCCAGCTTGCACAGGCCCGATAGCAAAGCGAGTCGGCCGCAATGGTTCCTTCCATGACCGGCCACAGCGGCGCAGCGGCGGGGTGCAGCCGGTCGATGAGATCGGAAAGCAAGGTGCTCTTCTGGCGCGCGCCCAGGAACGCGGCTTCTACCGTGCTGGCATCGAGGGCCCCGAACTGCGCCTTAAAGTGAGCCACGCACTTGGGCGGCGTAGCAGCTTCAACATCTGCACAGCTCAGCGGCCAGGTCACGCTGGCAGTTCCCTTTACCGGTCCGTAGGAGAACACTACCGGATCCCATCGCAACGCGCCCTCGCCCAGGTGCAGCGTGGCTTCCGCAATCTGCAGATGATTCTCCAGATAATCGGCGCGCCAGTTGGCGTTGCGCAATACCAGAGTGCCGCGGATGCTGTCGTCGGCCGGCTTCATGCCGCGATCGAACTCGGTTGGCTCCGGACCCACAGGCCGGTGCGCAGCGGCGGTTGCGCGGGAAGGTGTGGACGCCGCGCCGGGCAATACCGCGCCGGGCAATATCGCCCCGGGCAGGGCCGCGCCGCTTAATGGAAGAAGGGGTGGGGCAACGGCCTCGGCTGCCATCCAGGGCCCTTCAGCAATGAGGCTCGCTGTCAGTGGCTCGCCGGCCAGGCCATCCAGCAGCGAACCGCTGCTCGCGCCAACCGTGCGGGCCAGTTGGCGGGCCCGCGCTATGCTGGCCTGCCCATGGATGGCGGCTTCATACCCGTAGAGCGCCAGCTTCACATTCACCGCCAGCGGCGTGGCGCCGCCTGCGGGAATTTCCATGGTCCCCGTAAGCGCCTCCGGCCCCTGCAAAGCGCCGCCACTCGGTTCGCCTCCGACGACTGCCGGTTCCAGCACCATCTTGGGCACCCGTAATGGCGCCGACAAAGTACCCCCGCTTAACGCAAAGCCCTCCACCGTGAGGCTGCCGGTCAACGGCCCACGTGCCACAGCCCTGGCGCGCCCGTGGCGCAGCGTTATTTGTTCCTTTTGTCCCCTGTGTGCCTTTGGCCGTCTGCGGCTCTGTCCCCTGCTGCGCCGCATACACCAGTTTTCCGCTGATGGTTCCCGCCGCCTCCATGTCCGGATCGATGCCGCTGCGCAGGGTGCGCAGCACATCCAGACCCGCGCCGACAGAGATGTGATCGCAGTTCCAGTGTCAGGTTGGGCGCCGCGTCGGCGCCCGGCATATCGCCGGTCAGATGCAGCTGCCCGTCGCCCAGCGGCGAGTTGCAGACCAGGTCATCGAGCGCACGCCGCGAGTAGTGATAGACGAACCCGCAATTGGCGTCGAAGTCGAGCGGCGAGACCGGCGCAAACTCCGCGCGATGCACGCCCGTGGCGCGCAGCCGGGTGGTGACCTTGGCCGCGTCCGGGCGTGCCCTGCAGGTGCAGTTCGCCGGTCAAATCGCCGCGCCAGCCCGGATCGTAGCCCACCAGCAGCCGCGAGAGCTGCCCCAGTTGCGCCTGCCGCCAGTCGATATCGACGTGCAGCGGCATCTGGCGCAGCTCCGGCGCGCGATGCACGCTGGCCTCCAGGCGCACGATGCCGGTGTCGCCCATGTCCAGCGCCACATCGGTCCGCGCCGGCTGGCCGCGCAGGCGCAACCGCCATTCGCCGGGGCTCTCCTGCCACAGCGACAGATCGGTGTTGACCAGCGAGAACGGCAGCTTCTCCGCGCCGTCTTTGAAGTTGATCCGCGAGTTGGTGGCCTCGAGATAGGGAAATCGATGTGCCCGGACTGCTCGCCGCCGGGCCGGCCTTGCGGCCGAGCCGCCGTGCGGAAGATGCGGATCGAGGTTCCAGTGCCCCGGCGTGGCGCGCACCACATTCAGGCTGGCCTCGTCCACGCTCACGCTGCTGATTTCGAGCTTGCCTCGCCACAGCGACAGCAGCCGGATGTTGGCGGTAACGGTGTTGGCATGCAGCACCGGCTCAGAGCCGTAGGCGGGATCCTCCGCCACGCTCAAATCGGTCAGCACGAATCCCGGCCAGGGCAACAGCCGCAGCTCAACGGAAGCAAGCCGCACCGGCCTGCCAAACGACTGGGAGATGGCCTGCGTAATGCGGCTCTTGTAGCGCCCGATGCTGATCATGCGGCGGAACAATCAACAGGACCAGCACCGCGGCAATCACCAGCAGGATCAGGTACAGCCGCTTGCGGCGTCCGCGGCCGATCGTTCCGCCTGCGCCTCTTCCTGATTCGGAGCAGTTGGCCGGCCTTGCTCGTCGCTCGTCATGGTGTTCAAGGAACTTCCCGCTCAGTGGATGATGTGGAAGGTTCGCTTCCAGCGCGTGTCGGTGAAGAAGTGCAGCGCCACGTGCGTCATCCACGCTAGCTTGTTGCCGATCCCGGTCTCTTCGTACTCCGACTCCGGCGTCTTGAACGACCAGTAATTGAACAGCGGCCGGCCTACGATATTGGCGCGCGGCACAAATCCCCAGAAGCGCGAATCCAGGCTGTTGTGCCGGTTGTCGCCCATCATGAAGTACATGCCCGGAGGCACCACCAGGTCGCCGTTCTGAATGTAATTCGGGAAACGCCACTGCCCATTCTTCCGTGGCGCCGTTGATTTCGCTGGGCGGCACGGCCGGAAAATCGTCGAGGAACTCGTTGAAGTTTTCCGGTGTGGTGGGCTGCGCATAAGGGCTGCGACTGGGCCACGCCGTTGATGATCACGATGCCGTTGCGCAGATGGATATGGTCGCCGGGCACGCCGATCAGCCGCTTCACCAGGAACAGGTACTGCGACCTGGCCGTTGGTATCAAGCGAATCAATGCCGGGCTGGAAGACCGGCTTGATGAACACCACCACGTCGTTGCGCCTGGGCTCGCGATAGTAGACCAGCGGCTCAATCCACTTGGCCGGCGGCGCCAGCGTAATGCGGTCCACCACCAGGTGATCGCCCACCAGCAGCGTCTTTTCCATGGAGCCGGAGGGAATGACGAAGTTCTGCGCCAGAAAAGTGAGGATGAAGAGCCCCACCACCAGCACCGAGCAGATGCTGGCAATGGCCTCAAACGGCGTCTCTTCCACCGCTTCCGCGGCCGGAGCAGGGGCCTGCGGCTCCTCTGCTTTCGAGGCCGTCTTCTTCTTGTTCGTCATCCTGTCGCTCTGTGTGGGAATGCGCGCGAACCTTCCGGATCGGGATCAGTGAACTACGTGGAAAATGCGATTCCAGCGCGCAAAGGCGGCCAGCCGCGCCGTAAGTCCACTGTCGTGTCCGAGTCTATCATTTGAGGCCGGCTTGCGAGGCCTGCTGCGCGGCCGGCTGCACGTCGGTCGTCGACGGCCGGCGCAGCGAAAAATAAATCACCAGCGGCCGCGCCACAATCGCCTGCCGCGGCACAAATCCCCAGAAGCGCGAGTCCATGCTGTGGTTGCGGTTGTCGCCCAGCACAAAGTATTCGCCCTGCGGCACGGTCAGCTCGCCGTCGTGGGTCAGGCTTTGCATCAGCTTCCACCAATCGGGATCGACTTCAGGATCGGTGTAGATGCGGGCCGGAAAATTGTCGCGGAAGGAGTTGGGCGGCGCCGGCTCGTAGGTCGCATACGGCTCGTTCAGCGGCAACGCCGTTCACCAGCACCGCCCGTTCTCGATGCGCAGATGGTCGCCCGGAATTCCGATCACGCGCTTGACCAGCAGCGGCGGATCGGAGTGATGAAAAACGACAATGTCGCCGCGGCGCACATCGCGATAGGGCAGGATGCAGCGGCCCAGACCCCGGCCGGCGCAAATACCTGCTTGTTGAAGAGCAGAAAATCGCCCACCAGCAGCGTGTGCTCCATGCTCTCTGAAGGAATGAGGAACGGCTGCAGGATGAAGGTCAGTGCAAACAGCGCAACCACCACCGTGCGCAGCAGCGAGGCCCCAGCCTCAGGCAGCGTGGGCAATTGCAGCCGGAATTGCCGCCATCCGCTCAAGGCACGTGCTTTGCCCTTCGCAGAACCGGCTCCTCGCAGTCCGGTCCACAGCAAGCGCGCTGCCCCTCAGCGGATTTCTGGCAGCATTTCCCTGCCACTGCATCCCATGGCTCATTGCGCCGCGGGTTCCTCCTGATCGGTTTCGAGCGCCGCCGCGCCGGGAAGGTTGGCTCCAGCCGGCATTCACAGCAATTCCAGCGCGCGCCGCGCCGCGTCCTGCTCCGCATGTTTCTTGGTGCGTGCCGCGTGCCCGCGGCCAGCGGCTCTCCCGCGCCGCCGGATCGGCTCTCTTGATCCGCACCTCGACCAGAAACCTTCTTCGATGCGGAGGACCGCTCTCGCTCTTCACGCGGTACACCGGAGTGCCTGTCCGCGCGGCCTGCAACCGCTCCTGCAAAGCCGATTTGTAATTGCCCAGCGCCGCCCCGGAGCGCAGTTCCTCGGCCAGCTGCTCCACCGCCTCGCCCATGACCTGCCTGCGCGCAAACGCTCTCACCGGCTCCAGCCCCGCATCCAGAAACAGCGCGCCCATCACCGCTTCCATGCTGTCGCTCAGCACCGTGCTCTTGTGGCGCAGCCCGCTGCGCTCCTCGCCCTTGCTCAGCCGCAGATGCTCGCCCAGTCCGATGGCCTCCGCCACCTCGGCCATGTGCTGCCGGCTCACCAGTTGCGCGCGCACCCGCGTCAACTCGCCCTCGTGCCACTCCGGATGCATTTCGAAGAGCGCCTCGGCCACCACCAGGTTCAGCACCGCATCGCCCAGAAACTCCAGCCGCTCGTTATCCTCGGCCACGGCAGCCTCTGCCGACCCGCAGGCCCATCGTCGCCCGTCTCATGGGCAATTTGCCGCGCCAGCGAGCGATGCGTCAGCGCGCAGGTCAGGAGCGCGGGACTGCGGAACGCGTGCCCCAGCACCGCTTCAAGCTCCCGCATTGCAGGCTCTCCGCCCATGCGTATGACGCCCGCTTCCTTGCAGCGCAAATCGCCGTGCTACTGCGGCATTGGGCGCACCGTGCCGGCGCAGGCGGCACCGCTGCTCGCTCGGCGGCTTTCCGCTCCGGAGCGCCGGCGGCGCTGCCGAATCGTCGCCGGCGTCCGCGTCGCAGCTGTGGCCATTCACGGTATACGGAGCTTTGAGGCCGCGCTCGGCCGCCAGCCGCGTATCCAGTTGCCCGTCGCGCGTCGCCATGGCCTGCGTTGTACTCGGCCACCGCCGCATCGCGTTTGCACTCCAGATCGAGCACCCGTCCCAGATAAATATGCGACCAGGATAGCAGCCGCTGGTCCTTGCTCGCCTCCAGCGTCTTTTGGAACTGCGCGATGGCGTCGCCGACCGCCTTCTCGGCCTGGTCTTCCGATTCGCCCGGATGGACGGTCAACAGGTCCACGCGCGCCATGATGAAATGCGCCCGCGCCGCATCGGCTTTGGCCTGGGGCGTGACCTCAGGCTCAGCCAATACCTTTCTGCGCCATGGCGCTGGCCGCCGCCACATCGCCCGTCGACAGCCTGGCCTCCGCCAGATCCAGTCCGGTGAGCTTGTGCGGCTGGCTGCGCTGCAGAATTTCCTGGTCGGCCTGCTGGTCGAACTGCAGATCTGCCGCGCCCGGTGTACCTGCTGATCCACGTCCATGCTGTACACCATCTCGCCAATGGTGTCGTTCAGGCTGGCGGGCTGCTTTTCAAACTGCGATCATCTGCTCGTAAAAATACTGCGTCAGCACAAAACCCTGGGTCATGTCGTGGTAGACGGCGGCGCGGCGCACATCCTCCATCTTCTTCTCCACCGCTTCCTGCTGGTACTCGTACTTGGGCAGGTCCGAGCGGTCGATGCCGGCAGGAATCTTGTACGGCGCAATGCCGGTATCCATGGTGCGCGCCTCAATGGCCTTGATCAGGCACTCGATGGTGAACGGCACCACGTCGGAGCGGTAGCTGAAGTTCAGGGGAGCATCGCGGATGGCTTTCAGAATGGGATTCTCGCGGTCAATCGCGTCGGAGTGCGCGTAGAGCAGCGGATCGATCATGTAGTGCAGATAGGTGTGGCGCACGTCGTTCATGGGGATTTTGCCGTTCACCGGCGAAACCACCACCACGTAATCGGTGCCGTAGATGCGCGCGTTCACCGTGCTCGGCGAAAGCATGGGCTCAACCACCACCACGAAGCGCCGCCCGTCGTAGGTGTTGGCCGGCATCTTCAGATAAAGATCGGTAGCCACAATCATCTTCGACAGCGGATCGTGCAACTCGTCGATCTCATCGTCGTAAGCATGGTGCGTGGTCAGCCAGATGCCGTGCAGATCGACGGCCGCGGCAAAGCTGCGCAGGATGGGCAGCACCTCGTACACCTGGGTCGCGTCCGGCGGCATCTCGGTCAAATCGGCCGTCGCTTCCAGTTCCGGAGGCGGCGTGAGGTAAAGCGACAGCGAAATGTACTGCGAGACGTCCTTTTCGCTGCCCGTCATGTTGTGCTGGGCGATATACAGGCAGAGTGCATCGCGCTTGGCGCGGGCATTCTCGCTCTTGGCCAGCGCCTGGTCCATCTCATCGCGAACCCGCTTGCGTACCGGATCGCTCTCCGGCAGCCCCTCGTCGTAGCCGCAGGCATTCAGCGCCGCGGACATGATGAACACCTGCTCCGAGCTGATGAGAGAAACCGTCGGCCCCGCCGGATCAAGCGTTGTCGGCGTCTTTTCCGGCACATACACCGAGGCTGAGCTCGATGACGAGCTGCTGCTCGAATTCGTTGCTGAACTGCCCCCCGGCGCCTGGGCGCGGGCAGAACTGGCCGCCACCCCCGTGAATAGACACAGAATTATTGCCGAAAGAAAATTGACCGTTCGAAATCCGCGAAATGCCATGCGTAGTTAACCCTGCTGCAAGTCTAGTTAGACGCACCGGCAGGGTCAAACGGGACAATGGACAGGAGACGGGGCGCGGACAAAAGGCAGCAACAAGAAATAAAGGGACACCGGACCAGGCCCCAGGGCACACGTTCTAGTCCCTCGTCCCTCGTCCCTAGTCCCTCGTCCCTCGACCCTGCTCTTATCTCTTCCGCAGCGCCAGCTCCGTGACCCGGAACATTTCCGATTCGGGAGCCGCTTTGCCGGTCCAGATTTCAAACTGGCGCGCGCCCTGCTGCACAAACATCTCCAGGCCGCTGATGACCGCCAGGCCGCGCGACTTCGCCAGCTGCAGGAGCGGAGTTTCGAGCGGGGAGTAGACCATATCGAAGATCAGGCCGGCGTTGAGCTCGTTTTCTTTGACCGGCAGCGCCTGCTTGAAGCCGGTCATGCCGCAGGGCGTGGTATTGATGATGACATCGAAGTGCTGCTTGGCGAGCGTCTCCTGCTTCAGCGACTTGGCGTGCGCCTTGCGCGCCAGCGCGACCGCGGTTTCATGGGTGCGGTTGACGATAAAGACTTCAGCTCCCTGCTCCACCAGGCCGAAAACCGCGGCGCGCGCGGCGCCGCCCGCGCCGATCACCAGAATGCGCGAACCGCGAAGGCGCAGGCGCTTCTCCAGCGGACGCAGGATGCCGGCCACATCGGTATTGAAGCCGTAGAGCTTGCCGTCGGCGCCGGTGCGCAGCGTGTTGCAGGCGCCGATGCGCGCGGTGAGCGGGTCCATGTTGGCCAGGTGAGGCAGAACTTCCTGCTTGAGCGGCATGGTCACGGCCAACCCGTCGATGGGCAGGTCGCGCACCACGGTCAGCAGGTCGTCCAGCGTCTTCACCTTGAGCGGCAGCATGACGGCATTCACGTTTTCGCGCCGGAAGGCCGTGTTGTGCATGAGCGGCGAAAGCGAGTGGGCGATGGGATTTCCGGCAACTCCGAAGATGCGCGTCGCCTGGTCGAGCTGGTCGATGCGATACAGGTCGAGCAGGGTGCGCGCGCTCACCTGGCCAGGCGCGGTTTCGGCCCCTTCGGCAGCGGCGGCAAAGGTGAAGGTTGCGCCGGCGCGCGGGCTCAGCACCCGGCTCAGCAGACCCTCCTCGCCCATGGCGATGCCCACCATGTGCGCGGCCAGCGAATGGTCTTCGATCAGACGCAGGACAGCGAGGTTGTCGGCCAGTGCGCGTGCGGTGGAAACCACTTTGACGAAATCCGGCTCGAAGGACTCAATGCGTTGGGCGGCGTGATCCAGACCCTTGGTGCGGGTGAAGTCGTGAAAGCTGATGAGCAGAGCGGCGCCGGCGGCGCGCAGCGAGGCGCGAAAGCGGGCCAGTTGCGGGCGCGTACACTGCTCGGCCGATTCCACTTCCAGATCGACGATCTGGCAGCCCGATTCGGCGGCCTTCAGCAGAATCTCCAGCTCCGCAGTTCAAAGACCCGGTAAAGTTGCCGCCATTGGGCTTGCGGCGGCAGGTGCCGATGGCCGTCACGTCGCGGCGCTCGGCCAGAAATTCATGAATCTGCGGCGAGCGCCGCGGCTGGCTTGGCGAGAGCGTCCAGGCGGAACTCAAGGAAGCGGGAGTCGGCCAGCGCGGCGTCGGGCGCGATCCAGGAGTTCGGCCGGCGTCGCGCCCTGAACAGCCACGCACACCTTGCCCAGACGCATCCGCGGCCCGGTGGGAAACCCGCGGTACGGGATTGGGTGGTGCCAGCGGAGGGGAAGCCAGAGCGGTCATAGCGCCTAATTGACGCATCTTAAAGAGATTGGGCCGCAGATGCAACAGATTCTATTTTGCTGCGTGAAGGAGCCGGATTACCGCCTTCCGGAATGGGGGCCGGCGATTGGTCTCTGCCGGCATTGCCGCCGCCTTCCTGGTCCTCGGGGCTGGCTGCATAAATGGATTCGGCAGGCCTGAGAACATCCCCCAGGGGCTGAAGCCCGCTGCTTATCGGCATTCTGCGGCACGGCTGAAGCCCGTCCCCTTTCAAAACGCCATTTATGCAACCAGTCCTGGTCCTCTGTGGCAACCTAGAAGTTGGAGGAATGTCCCCGATGACCCCTGAATCGACTCAAATTGGACAAGATCCAGTCGCCGTGACCAGCCATCTGCATGCCTGGGACCATGGCGGCGCGGAATCGGCCGAAGCGCTCACCGCATGGGTGAGCGAGCGGCTGGCCGGCCACCAAGCAGCTTTGGCCGCGCTGTTGGCGGTCGAAGGCCCGCGAACGCCCGGAAAACACGCTGCGTCTGTACGATGCGGCCATCGAGCAGCTTGGGCTGGCGGGCTCGCAGGCGGGGATTCTGAACTCCGTGGCCGCCGAGAAATCGGTTCGCGACCAGGCCCAGTTGGAGGCGCAACGCATCGCCATGGCGGGCAGCGCCCTGAGCCTGAATCGGCAGGTGTACGAGGCGCTGGCGGCCATGAGCCTGGAAGGAGCCAGCGCGCCCACGCGGCACTATGTGGAGCGGACCCTGCTGCAGTACCGCCTGGCCGGCGTGGACAAGGACCAGGCTACGCGAGACCATCTGCAGGCGCTGCACGAAAAGGCCACGCGCCGGGCACTCGAATTCAGCCGCAATATTCAGGAGGGCGCCAAAAGCATTGAGGCCACACAAGCCGAGTTGGAGGGCTTGCCGCCCGATTACATCGCGCGGCATCCTGCCAACGATGCGGGCCAGGTAACCATCACCACCGACCAGCCCGAGATGCAGCCGGTGATGACTTTTGCAGCCAGTCCGGCGCTGCGCGAGCGCATGTTCCTGGCCTACAACACTCGCGCCTATCCCGCCAACAAGCAGATACTGCTCGATTTGCTGGCGACGCGGCAGGAGATCGCCGGGATTCTGGGTTTTCGGAGCTGGGCTGACCTGGCCACCGCCGACCAGATGATGGAGTCTGCTGCCAATGCGCGGAAGTTCCTGGCCAGGCTCGACGAGGCCAGCCGCGACGGCGGACGCCACGAGCACGAGCAGGTGATGGCTTTCGCGCGTCAGCGGCAGCCGGACCTCAAGGAAATCGACATCACCAGCCGCGGTTACTGGTATGAGCAGTTCCGGCGCGCCACCTTCGCCTTCGATTCCAACTCCGTTCGGCCTTATTTGCCCTATGCTCAGGTGGAGACAGGTATTTTGGAGACGGCGGCGCAACTCTTCAAGGTGGAGTTCCGGCGCGCCGCGGCGCAGGGTTGGGACCCGGCGGTTTCGGTCTTCGACGTTTTTGACGGCAGCCAGCACGTGGGCCGCTTCTATCTCGACATGCACCCGCGCGAGGGCAAGGACAAGTGGTTTTCCGCGGCCACCGTGGTGGCCGGGGTACGCGGCCGCTACATGCCGGAAGCGGCGCTGATCTGTAATTTTCCGGGCGGTGCAGAAGGCGATCCGGGGCTGATGCAGTACTCCGACGTGGTGACCTTTTTCCATGAGTTCGGCCACCTGATGCACGCCCTGCTCGGCGGACACACGGAGTGGGTGGGAATCTCGGGCTTTGCTACCGAAGGCGATTTCATTGAAGTGCCGTCGCAGATGCTGGAAGAGTTTTTCCGCGACGAGAAGCTGCTGCAGTCCTTCGCGCGGCACTATCAGACCGGCGAAGTGCTGCCCGCCGAGCTGATTCGGAATCTGAAGCGAGCCAGTTCGTTCGGGCGCGCCGATGGGATGCGCGCGCAGCTCTTCTACGCCACGCTGGCGCTCGACCTGCACGACCAGGACCCGGCGGGGATCGACCTGGACGCGAAACTGCGCGAGCTTTACGAGACTTTCCAGCCGTGGAAGTGGATGGAGGGCAATCGCATGTACGCCAGCTTCGGCCACCTCACCGGCTACTCGTCGAACTACTACACCTACTCCTACGACAAAGTGATTGCGCTCGACTTCTTCAACCAGTTCGATGCTGCGGATTTGCTGGGCAGCTCGGCGGGCGAGCGCTACAAAAAGACGGTGCTGGAGCAGGGCGGATCCAAACCCGGACGCACGATGGTGCGCGACTTCCTGGGCCGCGACGAGGAGTTTGCGGCTTTCACCAAGTGGCTCAACGAAGAGTTTGAACATCAGTTGACGGCGAAAAGCTGACAGGTGCTGGCTTGCCAAGGCGGCCGCAGATCCTTTGTTGCTCCGCTTGCAAAAGGCGCGAGCCCGACGCTCAGCTTGCCGAACGACGGTGATAGCCTTTAGAACAACCGGCAAAGTTGGATCTCAACGGTGGTTCTTGAAGGAGGGGCTCCATGAAAGGAAATCCGAAGGTTCTTGAGCAGTTGAATCAGGCTCTCGGAGACGAATTAACGGCGATCAACCAGTATTTCTTGCACGCAGAAATGGCGGAGAACTGGGGCTACAAGAAGTATTCCAAGTACATCAAGAAGCAATCGATCGACGAGATGAAGCACGCCGAACTGCTCATGGAGCGCATCTTGTTCCTCGATGGCATCCCGAAGATGGAGCCGATGTCCCTGACCATCGGCAAGTCGGTTAAGGAAATGATCGAGTCTGATCTGGGTCTGGAGCATGAGGCCGTGGCTTCGTACAACCAATCGATAAGGGTGTGCGTGGAGAACGGCGACAACGGTTCCCGCGACCTGTTTGTGAAGCTGCTGAAGGATGAAGAGGGCCACGTCGACTGGCTGGAAGCACAGGTTCACCAGATCAACGAGATCGGCTACGAGCGTTATCTGATCACCCAGACAGAAGAGGATTAAATGCAGGCAAGCCTCATTCCCACCAGAGTTTCATTCAGGCAGTGTCATCCTGACGCGAAGCGGAAGGATCTGCGGTTGTTTTTCACAAATCCATGGCAGGTGGCCCATTCATCGGTCGCCGTGGTCCTTGTGGCTGTGCCCCGCTCATCGCGTCTTTTGCGATGAGCGGGTTTTGCTCAGGATGACAGCTTGCTTGTGAGTGAAGCAGGCGCACAAAAAGCAGGCGGCCAGAGAGCGAATTCGCTCTCTGGCCGCTTGCCTGCTTACGGGCTGCGCGTGATCAGCGTTCGATTTTCAAGGAATAGGTCGTGGTCTTGGTAACCTCGCCGCCGGTTCCCGTAATCGTGATGGAATAGGTTCCGGTGGTCGCGGTTCTGGCAACGCTGAGGCTGAGTTTGGCGGTACCGGAGCCGGGCGCGGCCAGAGATGCGGGGCTGAAGGTCGCGGTGACGCCCGACGGCACGCCGCTGGCAGAGAAGCCGATGGCGGAGCTGAACCCGCCGGAAACGGCAGTGGTCACTGTCGTCGAGCTGCTCCTGCCTTGAATCACAGAGGCGGAAGTGGGCGAAACCTTGATGGTAAACGTGCCGCTGCTGGTGCTGGTTACGGTGAGCGAGACCGAGGTAGTTTCTGTGGGGCCGCTGGCCGGGGTCCCGGTAATGGTGATGGGGTAAGTGCCCGCGGCCACCGTAGAGCCGACCACGATGGTCACGGCCAGGCTGCCCGAGCCGGTAATTGTGCCCGGCGCGGCAAAGGTGACGCCGACGCCGGAGGGCTCACCGGAAGCTGCGAGCGTCACCGGCGAGCTAAAGCCGTTGGTCACGGTGCTTGTAATGCTCACGGCGCTGCTCGAAGCGCCCGCCGCGATGGTCACCGCGCCCGGTGAAGAGGAGAGCGTATAGCCCGGCGTGGTGGAGGCAGGCCCGGCCAGATCGTTGATCAGCGCGGAGCCGTTGGGGCTGCCCCACCCGGTGGCCAGATCGTAGCCGGTGGTGGCCGAATAGCCGTTGCTGCCACTGGTTACGTCGTGGAAGTCCGTGTCGTAGTTGCTGCCGTCGCCGATGGTGTACAGAGCGGGATTGATGAAGCCGAGGGGCTCGCCCGTATTGGTGATTGCCTGCTGGTTGGCGAGCGCCAGGTAGCCCGCCCACATGGGCGTGGCAAAGCTGGTGCCACCGTATTCATTGGCAGTGCAGGTGGTCTGGTCGGCGCAAACGTAAAAGGTAAAGTTGGCATTGGCTGAAACATCCGGACCGTTGCGGTAGCTCTTGGAGCAACTGGAGCAGCCGCTGGCCGCGGTGTCCTGCCAGGCAGGCAGCGCGTACTTGTGGGGCGAAATGCCGCCGCCGCCATCAGCCCACGCACTCTCTGAGGACCAGGCACCGGCTGCGCTGCTGGTGCCCAGATCCGTTCCGCCCACTGCGGTGACATATACATCGTCGGCCGGGTAGATTTCAGACGCGGTGCCGGAGGTCGTCCATTTGCTGCTGTCGCCAGCGGCCTGGAACAGGTTCTGGCCCTGGGCAGCGAACTCCAGGAAGTAAGGATTGTCGGTGTTGGGGTCGGCAGGGGTCCAGGTCCACGAGGAACTCAACTGGGCGCAACGCGGGCTGTCGGTGGCCATGGCATTGAAGATGGCAGCGTCGCTCGAGCCCACGTACATGATCAGGCCCGACAGGCCCGGCGCCATGCCGATGGCCTGCGTCATGTCCAGAGTCTGCTCGGTATCATCGCAGGCGCCTCTGCCGGAATCCACGCAGCTGGTGCTGGTGCCATCGGTAGAGACCAGGGAGACAGGGACGGGGTTGGTCTTGCCGATATTGGTGAAGTACGTGTTCAAATCGGCCATATCGGTGCCGTAGTACTCCAATAGTCCCAGGTACTGGCCGGCGCCGGTCAGATTGCCGCTGCCGTAGTAGGCGGCGCGCATATCGCCGCCCAGGAACGAGGCCGAGGGGCCGGAACCGGTGGTCGCGCCGGAAGTGGCTTTCCCGGCGGCAGGCCGCTTGTCTAAACCAGCCGAATGCGGAATGGAGTAGTTATCGAGCCCTGAAACGTGCCACAGCGGGAAAGGCAGATCGACGGTGGGATCCTGGTTGGGAGCGTAGAAATTTCGGCTTTCGGTGGGGTGCTGATATTGGCCCATCTTCACGTGAAAGGCGCTCTCAACCGCCGACACCGGCCCGGCCACATCGATGTTCAGCCGGTTGATGGAGGTGCCAACCACGGTAAACCCATGCTCCTCGAGGTACGCCTGCACCGTGTTGTAGTCGTCCTGCGTGGGCCCGTACTGCGCGGTAAACTGCTCCACGGTGAGGAACTGGTGATAGGAGGGGCTGTTCGGGTTATAAAGCTGCTCTAGGAAGTTCTCAAGCCCGGCCTGGTTGCGCAAGGGCAAGGTGACGGTGAGCCTCATGGTCTGGCTGGCGGGTAACGAAGCCACAAACGGCGCCTGGCCGTTGGAGATGGCGGGCCGCGTGTGGTGCGTCAAAAAGCCTTGCCCGTGACCAACGGCAATCATGGAAAATGCTACAGCGGACAGTGCGAGCAGACGGGTGCCTATGGTGCGCATCACTCACTACCTCCTAAAAAATGCCCGGATGATATTTTGACTTGGATATGGGTCGAACGGCTAGATTATTCTCGGCTACTCAAGGGCAAGTGTCCATAGCAATTTAGCGGCAGAAATATGCCCCAGGATGCACTCCGGCAACTACCGGGGAGAGGGGAGGAACAATGGCGACCGCTGCGGATTTTCGACGCGTTGCGCTCAGCATGGAGGGCGCCGCAGAGGGCTCGCACATGGGAGCGATGGACTTTCGCGTGGGCGGGACGATCTTTGCCACCCTCGCCTCAGTCAAAGAAGGCTACGGCAACCTGATGGTGACACCAGAGCTGCAGGCGGAGTTTCTGGCCGGGCGGCCGGAGCTGTTTTTGCCGGTTCATGGCGGCTGGGGACGCATGGGTGCGACCCACATTCGGCTGGCTGAGGCCGATGAAGATTCCCTGCGCGGCGCCCTGCATGCGGCATGGAAGCTGCGCGTGGAGAAGAATGGCAAGACGCGAAGGCGGGTTAGCAAGTCAGCGCGCCGGCCAGTCAGCCGCACGTAATGGAACGCAGCTTTGCTGAACTGCTGCGCGGCTGACCCGCTGCGTTATGATGTGCGCCATGGCCGATGCAAACGAATTTCGCGGTAAATGGGCGGTGGTGACTGGAGCCAGTGCCGGCATTGGCATGGCGTTGGCGCGGGAGCTGGCTTCGCGTGGCGCCAATCTGATTCTCACTGCGCGGCGGCGGGGGCGGCTGGAAGCGCTGGCTGCGGAGTTGGGTCAACGAGGCACCGAGACGCGCATTCTTGCAGCCGATCTCAACGATCCCGCCGCGCCGCAACAGATATTCGACGCCACCGAGGGCGCCGGCTTGCCGGTCGACATCCTCATCAACAATGCCGGGCTGGGACAGTATGGCTCGTTCTGCACGAGCCCTCAGGAGCAAGAGCTGAGCCAGGTGCGCGTGAACTGCGAGGCGGTGGTGCGGCTCTCGCGGTTATTCGTGCCGAGCATGGTGGAGAGGCGGCGCGGATGGGTGCTGGTTGTAGCTTCGACCGCGAGCTTTCAACCGGTGCCCTACCTCACCACCTATGCGGCCACCAAGGTCTTCGACCGCTTCTTCGCGCAGGGGCTGGCTGCAGAGGTGGCGCGCTTCGGAGTGAAGGTGACGGCGCTCTGTCCCGGGCCTACGGAAAGCGAATTCTTTGAAGTGGCCAAGGCCCGCACTTTCAAGCGCCGCGTGCAGAATACAGCCCTGGTGGCGCGCACAGGAGTGGAGGCGTTGGCACGGGGACAACGGACTGTCATTCCGCCCGGCAGCGGGCGCTTGATCGCATTCATGGTGCGATTCTTGCCCGTGGGGCTGATTACGCATTTTGTGGAGAAGGAAGCCAGACCGCAGGAACCTTGATCCGGAAATTATTCCCCGCGCGCCCAGCCCAGGCCGTCGCTTCCTTTACCGGTCACAATCATGCGTGTCACCTTCCACGTGGCCAGGTCGATCTCGGCCACGCGGTTGGTTCCCACGCAGGAGACGAACGCCTCTTTACCGTCGGGGCGCACCAGCACCTCCTGGGGTGACGTGCCTGCGCCGACCGGCACCCTGTGCGCTACCGTCATGGTCTTCAGGTCAATCACGTCCACCTCGTTCGAGGGGGGCACGGCCACCAGCAACCAGCGGCCGTCTTTGCTGGGCGCGGCGCCGTAGCCCCATCCGTCGAGCGGCACCCAGCGCACCACCTTCAGCGCAGCCGTGTCGATGACCGCCATGCGCGGCTTGGTCTGATCTGAGGTGAAGACCCAGCGGTCGTCGTTGGAGATGGCAATGCGCTGCACGTCGCCGGCGACGGGAATGACCTTGATGAGCTTACGCGCCTTGATGTCGAGCACCGAGACCGTGCCCGGTCCCACGTTGGCGGTGTAGCCGCGCCGGCCATCGTGCGACAGAATCAGCATGTGGCTCTGCGGCTGGCCGGTGGGAATGGCGCCGACGACCTTATGCGTCCTGGGATCGATGACGGTGACGGTGTGGTCCAGTTCGGTGGTCACGTAGAGCAGGCCATCGCGGCCGAACATGGGGCAGTGGGGCCGCACGCCATGCGGGAACTGAATGTTACCCACGATCTTGCGCGTGGCCAGATCGATGAAGAGAATGTTGCTGCCGTCGGTACCCGGCTGGCCTACGCCGGAGTTGCCGTAGATGGGCACCACGGCGATGCGTCCATCGGGCGACCCTGCAACTTCGTGGCCGGTGATGCCGTTTTCTTCCACATTGGCCACGACCTGGCCGGTTGCCGGATTCACGATGGCCAGCGCGCGCTCGCCCTTCTGTGCCACCAGCAGTTCGGAGTGCTGCGCCAACGCCGCCGGCGCAGCCAACAACAGCACAGGCAGCAAAAAAACAGCCAGGGAACCAACCGCAGAATTGAATTTCATGGGTGACCTCGTCGGGGGATGGGGAAAGTCAATTTAAGTTACGCAACGAATATATCGCATGGACGGATTGGCGCGATACCTGGGCGAGTTTGCGGAAAACTCGCTGTTCAAATTGCGTCATCAGTAAACAAACGGAATGAGCTTGCGGGTTTTGCGCGCGTAGACTTCGAATGCCGAGCCGTAGTGGCGCGCGAGGTGCTGGTCGAGGGCGGGAACATTGACCAGGACAAAGCCGAAAAACATCAGCACAGGAATGATCGCCGTATACCAGCGGCCGGCCATGAGGCAGAGCCCTGTAAAAGAGACCAGGTCGCCAAAATAGTTAGGGTGCCGGACGAGCCGGAACAGGCCGCCGGTGTAAAGCTGGCCGTAATTCTCAGGACGTTGCTTGAAGACGTGGCGCTGGTGCTCGGCGTACGAATTCATCCACGAACCCAGGACGAAGAACACCGCGCCGGTAATGGCCGCGGCCGCAAATGGCGCTTGATTCGTGCCCCCGGCAAGGGCCAGAAGAATGTAGAGTACAAAGGCCCAGGGGACAATGGTGAGCACCTCGTTCCAGCTTACGCCGCGCTTCAGAAATCGGAATTCGGTAAAGAGGACGCGGACGAAGTAAATGACGAAAGCGCAACCGAGCGCAGCCCGGCGCGTGAAATCGCCAGTGGCCCAGCGGCGGTGGAACCAGTGGCCGGCCACGGCCGCACCGCCGAAGAAAAGCAGCCACCCGGCTAGAACCACGCAGCCGGCCAGGCCGATGGCGAGCGTCACGCGCTGAGCGATGGACGGAGCGGTGAGGCCATACATCTGTTCGGAAAGAGATGAATTGGCCACGGCGTCTCCTCTCCCGGCTATCAGGGCCCGGTGCCACCTGGCGCCTGCATTCCTCCAACCTGCCACCACAGCCTGTTCGCAAACCACGCGCATTCGTGAAGGAAGGTCCCTCGGCGAATGCCAACAGTAAGCCTGTGAATTAGCCGTGCGCGCCCCACGGATCGTAGGTTCCCGCGCTCCACGAGTGGCCCTCGGCATCGCTGATGGTGAATTCGCGACTGCCATAAGGCATCTCGGTAATGGGCCGCACCACCACCGCGCCTGCGTCGAGCGCGCGCTGGTACGCTGCGTCTGCGTCTTCCACCACGATATACACGCTGCGTGTCTCCGCGCCGCCCAGTTCACCGGGCGACCGGAACCCTCGCGCGTGCTCATCGTCCTTCATCGAGCCCAGCATGATCATGCCGCCATTGAGTTTGAGCTCGGCGTGGTTGATGGTTCCGTTGGCCCCCTCGTACACGGCATGACGCTCGAAGCCGAAGACTTTGCCCAGCCAGTCAATCATGGCCGGCGCGTTGCGATAGCGCATGGTTGGTATCACGGTGCTGTGAACTTGTGCCATGGAAGCCTCCGCGGGCAGGATACGGTAAACGCCGCACCCATGCCAACCTCGATTCCGCTATCCTTCTGCCATGCGCCTGCCCGCCGGCGATGCCGGGCTCATCCAGATTGTCGACGCCAACTTTGCCGATGCCGCGCGCCGCGGCGGGCCGCATCTCGCCTGCCGCATCGGCTGCACGCAATGCTGTCACGGCGCCTTCCGTATCAATGCTCTTGACGCATTGCGCCTCCAGTCGGGCATGGCAGTACTGCGCGCGAGCGAGCCCAAGACCGCAGAGGCAATTCAGGAACGCGCCCGTGCATGGGTTGCCGAGCATGGGGTTGCGTTTCCCGGCGACCCGGCCACCGGATTGCTCGGGAACTCTGAAGATGAAAAGGCGCGATTCGACGAGTTCGCGAACCAAGCGCCCTGCCCCGCGCTCGATCCTGCCACCGGCCGCTGCGAAGTCTACGCCTGGCGTCCCATGACATGCCGCGTCTTCGGCCCACCCGTCCGCGCCAGCGCCGAAGATGGCAGCGAAGGGCTGGGCCACTGCGAGCTTTGTTTCACCACAGCCACACCCGCGGAGGTGGCTGCAGGTGAAATGACCGTCCCGCATGAAACCGAAGCCGCGCTGCTGACGGAGCTTGGAGACGAAGGCGAAACCGTGGTCGCGTTTGCGTTGCTGCCATGAAGCGGCTGACAGTTTTGAGAGGTGGAAAAACCGAAGGGAATCAGTTAATGCCCAGCAGGACGCCTAGCAGATTATGGGCTTGCTCCATCACTGCGTCTGGCGCCCTATCATAGAATTCAGCTCGGCGAACCTGCCAGTCCATGCTTTTGATATGGTCGGTGAGCACACAGCCATCCCGCCCCTTGATTTGAACACGCTGGGCAAATGGATAGGGCTTGATGACAGACGTTAAAGGGCACACAACGGCCCGACCTGCTGCTTTATTGTATTTGCGGGTGGTCACTACAAGAGCGGGCCGGCGCTTTGCCTGTTCCCGGCCTGCTTGCGGATCGAAGTCGAGATAGATGACGTCTCCCAGGTCTGGAACGTACGCAGTTTTCACCATTCAACAGCTTCCTTCCCAGCCGTTCCGACTACGCCTACTTCGTTCTCGCTATAACGGTTCTCGGGCGTAATCTGCGCGACCAGTTCATCCAGTGTGGGAAAAGCGCGTTTGATCCGCACTGTACCTGGTTCATCCACTTCAAGACGAATGCGGTCCCCTTGTTGGAACCGCGCCTCGGCAGCGACCTGTTTTGGCAAGCGCACTGCCAGGCTGTTACCCCACTTCAACACCAAGGCTTCCATACCTCACCTACGTATCTACATTGTATCACTCCAGCGCGTTTGGCGTGTGCTCAAGGACTGATTGAGAATCCTTGCGTGGGGCTTCCGCGTTGTTTCGTGCTCAGTTACAAGACCTCACGCACGGAGAGTTTTTCCGCAGCCTGTGAAGCTCATGCCCGTCAGAATCGCCAAAACGGCCGACTGAGAGCAGGCGCTATGGACGCCGGTTGCCGTAAACTAAGGCTTGGAAAGCCCAATGCCAACGCGCCCCTGCTGGGTGGAGATCGACACCCAATCCCTCGAAGACAACTATCGTTTGCTTGAAGCTCTGGCCGCGCCTCATGCCGAGCTGCTGGCCATCGTCAAAGCCGATTCGTACGGCCACTCGCTGGCGCTGTGCGCGCCGGCCGCGGTGCGCGCGGGAGCCGGCTGGCTGGGTGTAACCAGCGTGGAAGAGGGCGTGGCCGCGCGCGCAGCTGGTGGCCGGCGCGAACCCCGGCACGCCTATCTCCGAGACCCGCATTCTCGTGATCGGCGGCGCATTTCCCGGCCAGGGTGCGGCGCTCATCGCCAATCGCCTGACGCCGGTTGCCTGGGAGCCGTGGCATCTGCAAGGAACTGGAAGCGGCCGCGCAGGCCGCGCGGCTGCACCCGGCTCGCTTGCCCGTTCATCTTGAAATTGATACCGGGATGAGCCGCCAGGGCGCCGCTCCCGACGGGCTGGCGCCGCTGCTGGCGCGCTTCACGCCCGGCTCGCCGCTGAAGCTGGAAGCGGTGATGACGCACCTGTTTGCCGCCGATGAAGCCGACGGCCGCGTGACGGCGGACCAGCTTGCGTGCCTGGACGCGGCGCTGGCGCGCATCTCCGCCGCGGGCCACTTTGCCGAGTGGCTCAACGTGGGCAATTCCGCGGCACTGCTGGCCGGGCAGGCAGCGAGCCATTGCCGAGCTGGCCGCGCGTCACGGCATGAAGGCGCTGCTGCGCCCGGGACTGGCCCTCTACGGCCTCGCGCCGGCCTTCGATCCGCCTTTTGCCGAGGAACCTGCGTCACTGGCCGCCGCGCGCGCTCATCTGAAGCCGGTGCTGAGCTGGAAATCGCGCGTGGCCGGCGTGCGCTCTGTGCCTGCCGGCGCCGTGGTGGGCTACAACGGCACATTTGTGGCCACTGAGCCCATGCGCCTGGCGCTGATTGCCGCCGGTTATGGCGACGGTCTCGACCGGCGGCTGGGCAATCGCTTCAACCTGCTGGTGCGCGGGCAGCGCGCACCGCTCGTGGGCCGCATCAGCATGGATCAGGCTGTCATCGATGTGACGGAGATTGCGGGCGTCGAGGCGGGAGATGAAGTGGTCCTGATTGGCACGCAAGGCAGCGAGACAATCTCAGCCTGCGATCACGCCGAAGCGGCCGGGACGATTCCCTGGGAGATCTTCACGCGCATCGCGGCGCGGGTGCCGCGAGTTGGGATTTAAGCCTCACCCGGTCACCTGCTCGGCCACGGCCGGTTTGAGTTCCGCCGCTCCCGTGGCGGCTGCAATCATGGCCTCCGACCCCATGCATGAGTTCAGCAGCATGTGGTAGAGCCCGCGCGCGCACCAGTCCTGCTGGTAAAACTTCTTGATGGCTGCCGCGCGGCGCTTGTCGAAAGCCGCCAAATGGGCTTCGGCGTGCTGCGCCTGGTCGGGAAATGTGCGCATGTACCACTCGCGCTTGGCCTTGGCCGTGGCGTAGACAAAGATGTGAAAGCAGCCCGGATGGCCCATGAGCGCACAGGCCGATCCGCGACCCACCAGCACGCAGTTCCCTTCTTTGGCCGCCTCCAGGATCTGCTGCTGAATGAGTTCCATCATGCGCTCGGAGTCAAAGGTGCGGTCTTCGCCCGGAGCCGGCGCATACACCGGCTCCTGCCACAGGATTTTTCCGTAGCGGTAGTACCAGGGGTCGAGCCGCTCGTCGTAGCGCTCAGCCAGCTTGGGAGTAACGCCGGCCATGCGCGCCGCGCCGCACACCAGCTCGGAATCCAGCAACCGCCAGCCCAGCCGGTGGGCCAGATCGTGAGCAAACTCTCCGCCGTGGGAGCCGTACTCCCGCTCCACTGTAATCACCCGGATAGGCCGATGCATCATGGCGCCGCTACCCTCCGGAACTCAGCTTACCAATATCGGCTCTAAGCTTCCAGTTTGCAGACCTCCAAAGCTGTGAAACTGCCAACTGCCAGCCATGAGCCGCCTTATTGCGTCACCGGCTGCGCAGGCAGCAACGCTTTGGGCGCTTTCAGATGCCGCGCGTGAGCAGGCGGCTGCGGGGCCGTGGCGTCGGTATTCTCGGCCGGCGCCGGCGGAGTCGACGGGAACGCCTGCCCCTTCTTGATGCGCAGGTCGCCGTTGTCCGTGCTCAGGTAAATCTGCGGGCCGCCGGAACCAATTTTGCCGGTGACGGTCTTGTCCGCATCGCCGCTCACGGTGAGCCCAAAATCGGTGACAATATCGCCGTTATGGGTACGGCCGTTCACAACTCCCGCGGCATTGGGCGGCAACGTAATCTCCACGTCGCCCTTGGCATCACGGGCGTCGATGCTGTACGCACCTGCCGGCTCCACGCTGATGGTGCCGTCGCGATCTTCCACAGTGGCATTGCCGTAAATCTGGTTCAAGTCCACATCCTTGGCGTGCGTGGTCACCTGCACCGCGCCGGTGGCCTCGTTCACGCGCAGATGGTCGGAGTCGAGCGTCATGTCGCCAGGCAGCGCCGCAATGGCGAGGTCGGTGACCGAGGTATGCAGATGCACCGCTCCGCTTACGTTTTCAATGTGTACGTCGCCTTCAATCTGGCCATTCTGCGTCACGCTCCCCTTGATTTCGGAAAGCGTCAGATCGTCACAATCGCCATCGAGCTTGATATCGCCGTTGGCCTGATGAATGGAGATGTCGTTGTGCCGCCCGTTGATGAAGTGCGCCTCCACGGGCCCGGTGATGGAGTTGAGCTGAATGTCTCCGCGCGCCGTGATGTTGATTCCGGCGCTCAGGCCGGAAGCGGCCACGTCATCGGAGCCCGAGTCGATGGTGACGCGCGATGTTTTGGGGACCGTCACCGCCAGGTTGACGCGACCGTGCTCGTTGCCCGGCGCCTTGACCAGCACGGAGTCGCCGTTCACGCTGACCGTGGCTTTCTCGGCGTCGAAGATTTTCTGGGCATCGGAGTCGGAGTTGGCGTAGGCCACGTCGTGAGCCTGCACCTCAACATCGGGTCCGTCACCGGCGGTCACGCTCACATCTCCAAGTGGAACCTGGATATCGACTACGGCATTGGCAGGAATCTGCTGGCTCAGCGCGGGCTGGTCGGTGTCATGCTCCGGCAGCCCAAACATGTTGAAGAAGTCGCCGTTATTGCCATTCCAGTTCCACGGCCCGACGATGCCCCAGCGGCTTGAGGCGCCTGCGCCAATCCCAAGAATCGCCACCAGGATGACAATGCCCACGAAGCTGCCGCGCCGATGCACCGGCGCCGGCCGCCGCAGGTCGAGCAGCCACTCGCCCAGCATGGCCACGCCGGCCGCAATCAGCACCAGCGGCCACCAATGCCCATACCAACTCCAGAACTGCTGCGCAGGCAGGCGGCCGGCGTAGATCAGCAGCCAGATCACGCCAATCGCAATCAGGATCAGCGGCCCCACAATGGACGGCACCCGCGGCATTCCATAGTAGCCGGCTTTCCACGCGTAGCGTTGGGCGCGCACGGCGTCGCGCTGTGCGCGCCACGCGGCCTTTTGCTGCTCGCGATAGACGCGCCACTGGGTCTTCGGATCGTAAGGTGGATAGGGCGGAATGCCGCCGGGCGTATTGGGAGGCATGGCGCTCATAACTTTCCTTCCCCGATGTCGCTGTTGCCGTTGTCAAACCCGTGGGTGGGGACAATGGAGGTCGATGTCGGCCCGAGCCGGATGGGCTGTAGGGAGCCGTCCCATAAGGAGGCGCGTAGGGTCCCTGCGGGCCTTGCGCGGGATATTCGTACCCCGCCAAAGCCATACGCTCCGCCAGCTTGAGCCCGCCCAGCAGAATCAGCAGCAGCGGTATGAAAAGCTCGAAATGCACCAGGTGCATCTCGGCCAGCAGAGCCACAATGCCCAGCAGCAACAGAATCGCGGGGCCAGTCAGGCGGTGGATGAGGATGTAGCGGTTCATAGTGTCCCTCCCTGCGAATCCTTGTCTTCAGGCTGCCGGATGAAGTCGTTCTCCGGCGCCGGAGCGGGTGGCGGAGCCTGCGGCGCAGGCGGCAGCGTCCGCACGTCGTTCATGCGCCGGAACAGCAGCCACACTCCCAGCCCGATCAGCAGCAGTGGCCAGGAGAACTCGAACATGCGCCCCGAGAACCAATCCGCCTGGCCGAGCAGGAAAAGCACGCCCATGGCGATAAGGACAATGGCGGCAATGGGCTCCGAATGGCGCCGGCGCACTGGCGGCACAGGAGGGTAAGCGGCGGCCGGCGGATAGCCCGGCCCAAATCCCGGCGGCGCAGGCGGATAGCCCGCTGCCGGAGGTGCGCCCGGGTATGGCGGCTGCGGGAACCCACCCGGATAGGGATTCGCGTAGGGCGCCTCATAAGGTGGCACAGGCTGCTGGGGCTGACCCGGCGGCGGAGGCGGCGCGGCGGCAACGCCGGGTCCGCGCCGAAACTCGCTCTGCATGCCGGTATGGAAATAGCTTGCGAGCTCATTGAGGCCCAGCGGATCGGGCAGCGGATCGCCGTCCCGCCGCGCTTTGGCCGTGTGGAATGCCTCGAAGACCTGGTAGAGAATCCATGCCGGAATCAGCAGACCAAAGAAAATATCCAGGTCGGAGTGGACCGAGCTGGTTATGGTCACCAGCACCGCAAAAATGGCCACGTGGATGAATCCCTTGACGAACTGGCCGTTGTACATGGCGCCTACGCCGGGAATGAATCCGAGTACCGCTGCGACTCCCGGGTTGGGCCCGCCCGCCACAGCAGGGGGAAATGGAGCCTGCACGTTCTGCCAGGCCGTCGAGCACGGCTCGCACAGGATTTGCCCGCCCGCCTGCTGGCGGATGCAGGCTGCACACATCGGCTTTCCGCAATTCTGGCAATAGGCGGCGGCTTGCACGCCTGAATGATTTACGCAGTCCATACTCTACCCCTCTCGCTTGCCCTGCTGTCCACCGGGTTCTGGAGCCGCCGGAATGCGCGGATTGATGCCCCGCCCTGGTTTCCTTGCTCTCTTGTTCCCCTGTTCCCTGTCTTGAAGGAGGTGACAACGTAGTCCTCTTCATCGGTTTGATCGGCCTGGGACGGCTGGCCGTTTTGCTGCGGCGCCTGCTCATGCGACCCGCCGCGCTGCTTTCTTGACTCGCCGGAGCCGCCCGGCTGCGAATGGCTGTCCGGATCCGCCTGCTGCTGCGTATCGTCGTTTTCGCCGCGCAGCTCGCGCATGCGCGACTGCACCTCATAAACCAGGCGCAAATGATCGTAGTAGCGAATGATGGGTACCGACGCCATGTTCAGTTGCCGCTCCATGAACGACCGCACCGCCGTGGGCCGCAGCCCCGCGAGCCGGATCTGGCTCAGCCGCACGCCCGTCAGGTTCAAAGTGAGCGCGATCGAAAAGAAGGCCATAGCCACCGTCATCATCAATCGCGGTTCGGCCCAGCGACGCACCGAGCCCATGAATCCCGGCCGCTGCCACGCCGGCATGGACAGCGCCATAGCGCCCCCCAGCACCGGCCGAGCCGACCTATGCCCCGGAGCCGTCTGCGCCAGAATCCGGTCCACCAGTCCCGCCGGGACCTCCGGCTCGGGGGCTAAAAACTCCAGCCACTCCCGCCCGCGACGGGCTTCTTCATAAAGAGCCGCGCAGTCCTGGCAGGATGCTTTGTGGGCGGTGAAGATGGCCTCGTCTTCGGGCGTCAACTGCCCATCGAGCGCGTCCGCCAGCAGCGTCTCCCACTGCCCGCAGGCAGGAGAGCCCGGAATGTTTGTGCGCTCCGTCATTTACATCACCTTCCGTTGATTACGTTCGAGAAGCCGCGCCAGTTCCGCGCGCCCTCGGCTGATGCGGGACTTGACCGTCCCCTCGGGTATGTCCAGAACCTGGGCGATTTCTCTGTAGTCGAGGTCCTGCAAATCGCGTAAGATCACCGCTTCGCGCAGTTCCACTGAGACTTGCGCCAGCGCTTGCTGCACCATTGTTTCCAGTTCGCGGCGCACCGCGGCGTCGTGCGGGCTGGGACCGCTGGCCGTGAGCCGGTCAATCGGTTTCTGAAAGCCCTGTTCGTCGCTTCCGTCCCAACCCTCGTCAAGCGAGCCGGTTGCCCGCTGGTTGCGGCTGCGGCGGAAGTTATCCACCAGCAGGTTGCGGGTCATGGTGGTGATCCACACGGCCAGGCTGCCGCGCGCGGCATCGAAGCTGGCCAGATTGGAATAGATTTTGAGGAACACGTCCTGGGTCACGTCTTCGGCGTCGGCGGCGTTGCCCATAAAGCGGTAGCAGAGGCCGTAGACGCGCTTGTGGTGCGTGCGCACCATCTCCGCCCAGGCGCTGGAGTCCCCGCCAAGGCAGCGCCGGACCATTTGGGACGCCATTTCAGCCGCCCGATGAGCGGCTTCGATCTGGAGCGAACCTTCGACCTGCATACCGGTAGCTCCGGGCGCGGGCCAGGCACTCGATGGGCCGCGACCCGCAGGCTGCCGCCCACCCACAGGCTGGCCGACGGCATCCCGCTGTTCTTGACTCGATGCGCCGCCTGGACTCGATGCGCCGCCTGGCCTGCGCTCAGCAGGTGCTATCGAGCCCGCCACCAAGCCCACCATCGACCAGCTTAATGTACCCACGCACTGCATGGTGACGTGTACGCAGGTTTCCGGGTGTTTGTTCCCGAACTCCGGTCAGGCCGGTTCAGGAATCGCAGGGCTGCGCGGACTCCCGGGTCCCGGGACCAAGTCCGAGATTGGGACCGGGACCGGGAGCACCCCGTTTCGCGATGGGTAAGCTTCGGGACTCAGTAACGATCCGCAAATTCGGGATCGACGGGATTCTCGAAGAGCGAAGCATCGCGGGTCACGATGGTCAGCCCTGAGGGCGTGACGAAGTAGCGGCGCTTGTCCTCAACAGGATCGTAGCCGATGACCGTACCTTCGGGAATATGGACATCGCGGTCAATAATTGCGCGGCGGATGCGGCAGTGGCGGCCGATGCTCACGTGCGAGAAGATGATGCTCGAGTCCACCTCAGAATAGGAGTTCACGCGCACGTCCTGCGACAGCACCGAGTTCGACACCAGGGCGCCGGAGATGATGACGCCGGCGGTGATGATGGAATTGACTGCCATGCCGGAGCGGCCGGGCTCGCCAAACACGAACTTGGCCGGCGGATACTGGCGCACGCGCGTGCGCATGGGCCAGGTCTTGTCGTACAGGTTGAAGATCGGCGACACCGAGCACAGGTCCATATTGGCGTCGTAGTAGGCATCCAGCGTGCCCACATCGCGCCAGTAGAGCGCCTGCTTCTTGTTCTCGTCGACAAAGCTCCACGCCATCATCTTTTTCTTGCCCAGCATGTCGGGCAGGATGTTATGTCCGAAGTCGTGCTTGGAGTTCGGATCGTCGGCGTCGGCAATGAGCGCCTTGAGCAGCGTCTCGGTGTTGAAGATGTAAATCCCCATGGAGGCGTCGACTGCGTTGGGGTTGAAGGGCGAACGGAAGGCTGTCGAAGCAGGCTTTTCCTGGAATCCCAGCACTTCGCCGGTGGAACCAACTTCGACCACTCCAAAACGCGAAACCTCTTCCGGAGCGATGGGCAGCGTGGCCAGCGTAACCTCGGCCCGGGTCTCCTTGTGATAGGCGAGCATGCGGCTATAGTCCATCTTGTAGATGTGGTCGCCGCTCAGGATGATGACGTACTCCGGCTGCTCGCTGCCGATGGAATAGATGTTCTGATAGACCGCGTCCGCGGTGCCCATGTACCAGTTGGCGCCGGTGCGCTGCATGGGCGGCATCAGCTCAAAGAACTCGCCCAGCTCCTGCGCCACAATGCCCGACCAGCCTTCGCGGATATGCCGGTTGAGGCTCAGCGCCTTGTACTGGGTGAGTACGTAGACGCGCCGCAGCCCGGAGTTGATGCAGTTGGAAAGGGTGATATCGATGATCCGGTAGTGGCCGCCGAAGGGCACTGCCGGCTTGGCGCGGTCGCGCGTGAGTGGAAAAAGTCTTTCGCCGGCTCCCCCGGCCAGCAGCACTCCTAAAGCGTCCTTCATGTCCATGGAATTCCGCCTCAGCCTCTCCCTTGCAGTGTCCGAAACCGATTGCCTGCGACCGCGTGACCCATCCCTCCATCGTCACATCTGCGTGTGGTGTCCGTCCGCACCGCAGGCACCCAAAGGACGGAGAATACCACACCGGAATGAAAGTGGCATGGCCCTCATCAATCACGAGGCGGGCCACGTGCCTCGGCCGGAGCCTTTCAGCCGCCACCCCGCAACTTAATCCCGTATATCAACTGGAGCCCGGATGCTTCAAGACCTCCCGGTTTCGGCTTACCGCTTCTTGCTGAACTTGTACTCCATGCCCACGGAGATGGCGAAGTTGACATCGTAGGCCGAGGTGAAGGGGGGGTACTGAATGCTGTAGTGGGTCATCACCGCGTCGGGAGTAATGCGGAACACCCAATGCGCCGACCGGTTGAGGTCGAAGGTGCCACCGATGATGGATGCGAGGGCCACCTGGTTGTTATAAAACGCCGCCACGCTGGCGCCCTGCCCGAGCAGGTCCTTTTCAAAGTTGCCGTAGACACCGCCCACCAGCAGGTGCGCTGTCATGTCGCCGTGCTGGTTGTGCGGACCCAGCCATTCCGGGCCGCCGGTGAAAAAGTACTCGCTGATGAACGGCCCCTTGATGTTGCTCTGGGCGCTGCCGCCGGTGGGCCCGGTGCTGTTGCCCGTGCCGCTGGTGCCCACATAGGCGCGCTCTGAAGTTTCCAGGCCCCAGTGCCGCGTCAGCCACATGGAACCGCTCAGATTCAGTCCGCCCAGGTTGGAGCCCTGCAGCAGCGTGGGACCGGCCTTCATGTGGTCGTAGGCCATGCCCAGCGACAGGTCGTAGCGGTTGTTGTAGTTCACGCCCGCCAGCGGATTGGTGGCAACGTAATTGCCGTTGGCGGGCGCCGCCTGTGTGGGGGCGGTCTGGCCCGGTGTCTGCGAACTCGATGACTGCGCGGGCGCAACGGTGGCCGCACAGAGAAGCATGGCCGCCGCGGCGGCAAAAAGGGCTGAGAACCTTGCTGGGAGATGCATCACCCGTTAGATTACAGGACCATACCAAGGAGCGACAACGAGGCCCGTAATGCAGGGACTAGGGAGTAGGACCCGCAATGCAGGGACTAGGGGCTAGGGACCCGCAATGCAGGGACTAGGGGCTAGGGACTAGGGAGTAGGGACCTGTGCCCTTTCTAATCGCGAGTTCCCGCCTTGAACCTCTGCTCCCTCGTCCCTAGTCCCTCGTCCCTAGTCCCTAGTCCCTAGCCCCCGCTTCACCGGCATTCTTCCCGCCACTGAGCCCACACCAGGTAGCGCAGGGTCTTCAACGTTTCCATGGCGGAGTCTGCGCGGCGGCTGGTTTCCGATTCCGGCTCGAGCGGCGGCGCGGCGTGGGTGCGCCACTCGAATGGGCAAACGGCTGAAGATCAGTGCCGCGCGGGGCAGATGGCTGGGGCTCGAAACCACCTCGGCCGACGTCCAGCCGTGGGCCTTCATGATGCGCGCGGCGAAGCAGGCGTTCTGGATGGTGTCGCGCGCGCTGGGTTCAACGAAGATGGCCGATTCGGGAACGCCTTGCGCTTCGGCGGTGCGGGCCATGACCCGCGCCTCGTCAAACTGGTTGCGCGACCGCGCCGCCAGTCAGGATAAGACGTGGCGCCACGCCGCGCTCGTATTCGTGCACAGCCTCCGTTACGCGGGCCAGCTGGGTGGGCGTGGGGTTGCCATCGGCATCGGCCGGATTGCCCAGCACAATGATGGCGTCGAAGCGATCGAGCTTGGTGTTGCCGGCCCCGGCAACGTGCCGCTCCAGCACAGCCCATCCGAACAGGCCGGCAACGGCAGCACCGGCCAGAATGCCAGCCGTAACCGCCAGTTCCGATTCCTCCTTCGCCGCGGCGGAATGCGCCGCGATGGGGCAGACCGCGATTTGGCAGTCGCGGTACGCGTGGGGTTGCCAACCAATCTGCCTCCTTGTTCGTAGATATCTGTTCGCAGATCTCTCCGCAAACCTTCCCTCTGCCAGCAGCGAGTCATCTCTATAACCCAACTCAACCATCGACCAGGCGTCGCCGCGGCTCGCACCTAAACTCAGACAACCCGTTGCCCTGCCGAAACTGGCCGGAACACCCCGGCCAAACAGGTACAGCATTCCCAGCCGACCATATGCGACCGCGCCCCCTTCGCCGCCGCCTGCTCATAGGATTGCCTTGCCTTCATATAGCCCTGATGTAGGACCCAGAACAATGGCAATGTTCCTAACCCGTCTAAGGAGAGGGCGATTTCTTGGATCCAGCTCCCTTCTGAGCCCACCAGTCTTTCCATTCGTTCGTATAGAAGTCCGGACGCTTTCTAAATTCCGGCATTGACGGCTCGTAATCGCCATGTTTGTCGAAAATCTCTGCGAGAGTCATCACTGCGACGTACCGAACCATACTGTCTGAATCGCTCAGCCGCTGAATCAGGGTCGGAGCGCTGCTGACATCTCCGATATTTCGAATGGCTTCCATCGATCCAAGGCGGATCGCCCGAAGCCTTGAAGATGTCAATGATTCCAACGCAGGGAGATCTTCCCGATTCCTGATATCGTCTAGGTCGCCGCCGATGTTGTCAATTGGAAATAAAGCACCGTCTCCTTGATATCCCTTCAGGTACTGGATAAGTGATTCAAGGCTCCCGGGTGCACGTGCCTTGATCATGATCGCCAGTGCGTTAAAGGCCAGCTCGGGGTCTTGCGAGGTGCTTAGCGGCGTGATCTCGGCTAACGTCTCCGGTTGCAGATTCTCCATCCCGTTAAGAAGCTGCATGGCTTTGATCTTATCTTCTCGCCCGTTTTCGTGAACTATTTCGGCAAGAGTGGACTGGAGCTTCAAGGAACCGGACCCGCCTTCTCCAGTGGGAACGCTGGCGAAGCTCGTAACCCCCAAGAAACGGTCGGAAAAGACGTAGGTGGAACCCTCTGAATGCTTCAGAAAGAGTATGGCCTGTTCGCCCTGCTCCAAAATCGGCATTATGTGGGTGAAGCCCCTGACACTTGCTCGTCAAAAGAGACGACGATCGACGAAGGCAAGCTTTCATTTGCCTTATAGACATCCTGCACGTAAACCGACGCCAAGACCCGCTTCAAAGGCAAAGTACCATCGCCGCTCTCTACTCCCCTCTCCTAGCACACGGAGTGAATCAACCCTGCCGCTGCATACAACATCGGAGGCCTGGAACACCGGCCTCACCGGCTGCGAACCTGGCACGGGTCGGGGCTGCGCTGGAAGCATTACGCCCATCACGAGGGCTACAGTAAGACAACTGAACCGGTTCATCGCGGCCTCCTACGGTGGCGACGTAACGCAGAGTCATCTCTATACTATGATGTGCGGTCCCATGTGAGGGCTTGCAGCAAGCCTTCTGCTGCAAGCGATTTGCGCAACAAGGCACCGGCAGCCTCTTCTTCTGCCCTCCCCGGCGAACAAACTCCTTCTGCCACCCCGCATCTTAAAACCAAACGACAGGCTTCCGGCTCAACAAGGTGTGTGCCTGCCTTTCCCGTCTCGATGTTTTGAGCAGCCCATTTGCGGCAAAGACCGAGCTGGAACGCCTGTCTCCACGCGAGGAGAAATGCATGTATCACCACGTGAAGAAACTTATGTACACGGTGAACGTGGGCACGCCGGACGTGCGCTTCGGCAGGATGCTGCTGGAGCAATTCGGCGGCGCCAATGGCGAGCTGGCAGCCGCCATGCAATACACCGTCCAGGCCTGGAATTGCGTTGACGATATCGGGCGCCGCGATCTGCTGCTCGACATTGGCACTGAGGAGCTGAGCCATCTTGAAGTGGTCGGCGCACTCATCCGCTTGCACCTGAAGCCGCTGAAAACCGAGGCCGAAGCTGCCGAGGCCGATCCGCTGATCGCCGTTTGCGGAGGCGGCGGACTGGACCTGCGCAACTCGGCCGGCAACGCCTGGACCGCGGACTACCTGAAAATCACTGGCGAGCTGGACGTGGATCTGCGTAGCAACATCGCTGCCGAGGCGCGCGCCAAGATCGTCTATGAACGGCTGATCGACCACACCGAAGATCCGGGAAGCATCGACACGCTGCAGTTCCTGATGACCCGCGAGATCACGCACATGAAGGCTTTTGCCGCGGCGCTGGAGAGCCTGGAGAAGCCTCCGTTCTCAATCGGCCGCCTGGCGCCGACATCGGTGCTGGTGAACGAGTACTTCAACGGCTCGACCGGCGACGGAGACGAAGGCGAGACCGATATGCGGGGTCCGTGGATGAGCATGAACGGGCTCACCGAGGTGGGGCCGACCGTGGATGGCGGCAGGGGCTTATCCATCGATCGCGTGCACGGCATTGCGGGGCCGGAGGAGCGCGGAAAGCAGGACTCGACGCCGCGCACCAAAACCGCACCTCAGATCGAGGAACTGATCGGAGTTGCCGAAGCGAAGTACTAGATCAGCTAACGATCGACAGTGGACAGCGGACAGTTTCCTTAACTGTTCGCTGTCTGCGTTTTTTACCGACCCGCCTTTTGCTTCTTCCGGCCACGGCGAATCCTGCACCCCGATCCCCCCCATGTGAATCTATAGAGAGACTAAGCTCCGCCTGCGGGATGCAGGCTTCCAGTATCTCAGCGTTCCCGCAGCGTTAGGACGTCTTGGATTCCCGGCTAAAGCAAAAAGCCAGATAAAAATTGCCGCAGGAGAGTACTTTTTGTCCGACACGGAGGCACACATTACCGGGCGCAGGCGGGGACAGCCAGCCGTCCGCTGCCCGGTGGACGAGCACGCGGCATGGAAGCCGCGCGTCAATCCATGGCTGATCGCCATGACGGTGGCGCTGGCCGCCTTCATGGAGGTGCTGGACACCACCATCGCCAACGTGGCGCTGCCTCACATCGCCGGCAGCCTGGGCGCCAGCGAGGACCAGAGCACCTGGGTGCTGACCAGCTACCTGGTTTCGAACGCCATCGTGCTGCCGCTGGGCGGGTGGGCCTCGAACCTGATGGGCCGCCGCAATTTCTTCGTCACCTGCATCGTGATTTTCACCGTTGCCAGCTTTTGTTGCGGCATCGCCCCTTCGCTGGGCTTGCTGCTGATCTTCCGCGTCATCCAGGGCGCAGGCGGCGGCGGATTGCAGCCCATGGCCCAGGCCATCATGGCCGATTCCTTCGAGCCGCAGAAGCGCGGCCAGGCCTTCGCCCTCTATGGCCTGGTGGCCGTGCTGGCACCCTCCATCGGCCCCACCCTGGGCGGCTGGATCACCGATAACTTCTCCTGGCGCTGGATCTTCTTCATGAACATCCCGGTCGGCATCATGGCCTTTTTCCTGGTCATGCGAATGGTCGAGGACCCGCCCTGGATCAAGCCCGATCGTTCCCGCCTGAAGCAAATGGACTACCTCGGCCTGGCCTTCCTCACCCTGGCCATGGGCGGCATGCAGATCATGCTCGACAAGGGCGAGGAGCTGGATTGGTTCCAGTCGAACTTCATCCGCATTTTCTGCTTCCTGTTCGTCTTCGGCCTGGTCGGGCTGATCGTGTGGGAGTGGCGGCAGAAAGTTCCGCTCATCAACCTCAAGCTCTTCACGCACAAGAACTTCGCCATCTGCTGCTTCCTCATGATGCTGGTGGGCGGAGTGCTCAATGCCAACACCGTGCTGCAGCCGCAGTTTACGCAGGAGCTGCTGGGCTATACGGCCACCACCGCCGGCCTGGCTCTGACCGCCGGCGGCTTCGCGCTGGTTCTGGTGATGCCCCTGGCGGGATGGGCCACCAGCAAAATCTCCGCGCGCAATTTGACCGTCGGCGGCTTCATCCTTTTCGTCATCAGCTTCCGCTACGCCGCCCAGGTTACCAATCTGCAAATGAGCTTTGCCGAGGCTTCCTGGCTGCGCGTGGTGCAGATGCTGCCCATTCCGTTCTGCTTTATCGCCATTACCAACGCGGCCTATGTGGGCATGCCCAAGGAAGAAAGCAACCAGGTGGCCGGCCTCATCAACTTTGTGCGCAACATCGGCGGCAGCATCCTGATCGCTGTCACCAACGCCCAGGTAACCAGCCGGGCCATGTGGCACGAGCAGCACCTGCAGCAGTCGCATGCAGCCGGGCGCGATCGGCTATCAGCAGCATCTGCAGGCGCTTACCGGTTTTTTCGGCAACGCCGCGGGCAGCGCCAATGCTGCCGCCATGGCGCTGGGAACCATCTACCAGCAGCTCATCCAGCAGGCCACGACTCAGGGCTACCAGGATGTCTACATGGAGCTCTCCTGGGCGTCGATGGTCCTGATCGGGCTGGCGTTCCTGCTCGACAAGAACCGTCCCGGCGCCGGACCGGGCGCTTCAGCAATGCACTGAGAGAGGGATTTTTAGGGCCCGCGGGCCGGAGGCGGCCGCTCTCTCAAATCTCTTTTTTGGGCAGAGTTGAAACCAGCCCTCCCACGGAGTAGACTGATCATATAGGACTAATTAAGTCCTATATTATGGGAAGTGGAAAAGCCAAGACATTCCAATGGGGTAAGAGCCGCACAGCGGTGGAGGGTTAAGGAATGAGCGCCAGCGTAGATACAATCCGGGAACTAGCCCAGCAGGAGTACAAGTGGGGCTTCGTCACCGAGATCGACGAAGACCGCGTGCCCAAGGGGCTGAACGAAGGCATCGTGCGCCTGATTTCAGAGCGCAAGGGCGAGCCGGAGTGGATGCTGGACTGGCGGCTGAAGGCGCTGCGCCACTGGATGAGCATGGCGCGCGAAGAGGGCGAGCCGCGGTGGGCGAACATCAAGTTCGATCCCATCGACTACCAGGACATCGTCTACTACTCGGCGCCCAAGCAGAAGATTGTGCTGGACTCGCTGGACGACATCGATCCGGAGATCCGCCGCACTTACGAGAAGCTGGGCATTCCCGCTGGACGAGCAGAAGCTGCTGGCCGGCGTGGCCGTGGACGCGGTGTTTGACAGCGTCTCCGTGGCGACGACCTTCAAGGGCAAGCTGGCGGAGATGGGCGTGATCTTCTGCTCGTTCTCTGAGGCGGTGAAGAACCACCCCGACCTGGTGAAGCAATACCTGGGCACGGTGGTTCCGCATACCGACAACTTTTTTGCCGCGCTCAACGCGGCGGTCTTTACCGACGGCTCGTTTGTGTACGTGCCCAAGGGCGTGCGCTGCCCCATGGAACTGTCTACCTACTTCCGCATCAACGCAGCGGAGACGGGGCAGTTCGAGCGGACGCTGATCATCGCCGACGAAGGCGCTTCGGTGAGTTACCTCGAAGGCTGCACGGCGCCCATTCGCGACGAGAACCAGTTGCACGCGGCGGTGGTGGAACTGATCGCGCTCGACAACGCCAACATCAAGTACTCCACCGTGCAGAACTGGTACCCCGGCGACAAGGAAGGCCGCGGCGGAATTTACAACTTCGTGACCAAGCGCGGCAAGTGCGCGGGCGTGAACTCCAAGATCTCGTGGACCCAGGTAGAGACCGGCTCGGCCATTACCTGGAAGTACCCGAGCTGCATTCTGCAGGGCGACAACTCGGTGGGCGAGTTTTATTCTGTGGCGCTGACCAACAACCGCCAGCAGGCCGACACCGGCACAAAAATGATCCACATTGGCAAGAACACGCGCTGCGACCATCGTGTCCAAGGGCATCTCGGCCGGCTACGGGCAGAACACCTATCGCGGCCAGGTGAAGATCATGAAGGGCGCAACCGGCGCGCGCAACTACACGCAGTGCGACTCGCTGCTGATCGGCGACAAGTGCGGCGCGCACACCTTTCCCTACATCGATGTGCGCAACTCGACGGCACGCATGGAGCACGAAGCGTCGACTTCGAAGATCGGCGAGAACCAGCTCTTCTACCTGCGCCAGCGCGGTTTGAAGACCGAGGACGCGGTATCGATGATCGTGAACGGATTCTGCAAGACGGTGTTCCGCGAGCTGCCCATGGAGTTCGCTGTGGAAGCGCAGAAACTGCTGGGCATAAGCCTGGAAGGCAGCGTGGGATAAACGCTGGCCTGTCATCCTGAGTGGGTCGCGCAGTGACGGGCGCAGCGCGCCATGTATGACTGCTGTTGCTTTTCGACCCGGGCCCGAAGTACAAATCTTTCAACTGGCCGCTCCATTTGCGGGGCGCCATGCTGAATACGGAGACGAACGAATGGCTTTATTGGAAATAAAAAACCTGCACGCGTCGGTCGGCGGAAACGAGATTCTCAAGGGTCTAAACCTGACCATGAATCCCGGCGAAGTGCACTCCATCATGGGCCCCAACGGCTCCGGCAAGAGCACGCTGGCCGCGGTGCTGGCGCGGCGCGAAACCTACGAGGTGACCGCCGGTGAAGTGCTCTACGACGGCAAGGACCTGCTCGCCATGAGCCCCGAAGAAGCAGCCTGCGAAGGGGTGTTTCTGGCCTTCCAATACCCGGTTGAGATTCCCGGCATCGGCAATGCGTACTTTATGCGCTCGGCCATGAATGCTGTGCGCAAATATCGCGGCGAGGAAGAACTGGACGCGATGGACTTTCTGCCCATGTTCCGCGAAAAGGTGAAGCTGCTGGAGATGGACGAGTCGCTGATGAATCGTTCGCTCAACGAAGGCTTCTCCGGCGGCGAAAAAAAGCGCAACGAAATTCTGCAGATGGCCATGCTGCAGCCCAAGCTCGCGATTCTGGATGAAACCGACTCCGGCCTCGACATTGATGCCCTGCGCATCGTCGCACACGGCGTGAATGCGCTGCGCGGCCCAGAGCGCTCGTTCCTGGTCATTACGCATTATCAGCGGCTGCTCGATTACATCAAGCCGGATTATGTGCATGTGCTGGTGGACGGTAAAATCGTGCGCTCCGGCGGACCTGAGCTGGCGCTCGAGCTTGAAGATAAGGGATACGGCTGGGCTGAACCGGACCAGGTGCCGGCGTAAGGTCTAACTCTGGCCAGGCACTGGTTGTGCCGAGGTTGATGGCGAGACGGTGGAGCATTAGCCCTGAACGAATTCCCAAGGCGGAGACAATGGCAACGGCAGTCAAGCAGTTGGATCATTACGTGGAAGCGCATAGCGAGCTGCGCGCGCTGCGTGTCAAGGAGCCGGCGTGGTTGCAGCACCTGCGCGACCGGGCATGGCACGAATTTCGCGCTACGGGCATACCCAACACCCACGACGAAGATTGGCGCTTCACCAACGTCGGAGCGCTGGAGCGGATTCCCTTCCGCCGCGCGGCTTCGAGCGAAGGCGCGGTGACGGCGAGCCAGATTGCTCCCTGGCTTTTTAAGGGCGCGCTGTGCCGGTTGGTGTTCGTGAACGGCCGATTTGCGCCGCAGCTTTCTGAGCTTGGCCAGTTGCCGGATGGAATTGAAGTGACGAGCCTGGGCGCGGCGCTCACCCACGATCATCTCGAAAACCACCTGGGCCGTTATGCAAATCGCGAACGCGATGCCTTTGTGGCGTCTGAACACCGGGCTTTGGGAAGATGGCGCGCTGGTGCGCACGAAGCGTGGCGCAGTCATCGAACGGCCGGTGCATTTGCTCTATATAACAGCCGGCGGCGCAGTGCCGGTGATGACCCATCCGCGCACGCTGATTGTGGCTGAAGCTACGAGTCACGTTGCGGTCGTTGAAGATTACGTTTCGCTGGGCAGCGGGCAGGCCTTTTCCAACTCCGTAACAGAGCTGGTGGCCGGGCAGGATGCGGTGGTTTCGCACTATCTCGTCGAACGCGAAAATCTCGACGCCTATAACATATCCACGCTGCGGCTGGAGCAGGAGCGCGGCGCAAATGTGAGCTCGCATTCCATTCTCCTGGGCGGCGGCCTGGTGCGCAACAACGTGCATCCGGTGCTGAATGGCGAAGGCGCGGAGTGCCTGATCAACGGCCTCTTTGTGGGCGGCGGCAAGCAGCATCTCGACAACTACATGCTGGTGGAACATGCGCAGCCCAACTGCAGCAGCCGGCAGTTTTACAACGGCATCCTCGACGAGCGCTCGCGCGGCGTGTTTCACGGCCGCATTGTGGTGCACAAGGACGCGCAACACACTGACGCCAAGCAGACCAATCGCAACCTGCTGTTGAGTGACGACGCACGCATCGACACCAAGCCGCAGTTGGAGATTTACGCTGATGACGTGAAGTGCACGCACGGCGCCACCATCGGGCAAATTGATGAGGAAGCGCTCTTCTATCTGCGCTCGCGCGGGATTTCAGAAGCGGAAGCGCGCAACCTGCTGCTCTATGCCTTCGCGGCCGAGTGCCTGGACCGCATGGCGGAAGGGCCGGCGCGCAAGTTTATCGAAAAACTGATCCGTGAGCGGCTGGGCGAGATCGCTGCACGGCTAGGCACCAAGCTGCCGGCCATCGAAAGCGAAGAGGCGCAGCAGAGCTGGGAGGAAGTGGGATGAGCAGCACCGCCGTATTGCGGAACGAGGTTGGTTCGCAGGCTCTGGATGTGGAGAAAATCCGGCGCGATTTCCCCATTCTCGACCAGACCATCCATGGCAAAAAGCTGGTCTACCTCGACAACGGCGCCACCTCGCAAAAGCCGCGCGCCGTCATCGATGCCATCGTCCGCTATTACCAGCACGATAACGCCAATATCCATCGCGGCGTGCACACCCTCAGCATGCGCGCCACCGAGGAACATGACGAGGCGCGCGAGCGGGTGCGGCGTTTCATCCATGCCGCCGATACGAGCGAGATCGTCTTTGTGCGCGGCGCCACGGAGGCCGTCAATCTGGTTGCGGAGACCTATGGCCGCGCCAACGTGGTCGCGGGCGACGAAGTGCTCATCACCGCCATGGAGCACCACTCCAACATCGTGCCGTGGCAAATGCTGTGCCAGGAAAAAGGCGCGCACCTGCGCGTGGTGCCCATCGACGATGCCGGCGAACTGGATCTTGAGGCTTACGAAAGACTGCTCACGCCGCGCACGCGTATTGTAGCCGTAACTCATGTTTCAAATGCGCTGGGCACCGTGAACCCGGTGCGCAACATCATCCAGATGGCTCATGGGCGCGGCATTCCGGTGCTGGTTGATGGCGCGCAGGCCGTGCCGCACATGCCGGTGGATGTGCAGGCGCTCGATTGCGATTTCTACGCCTTCTCCGGCCACAAGGTCTACGGGCCGACGGGCATCGGCGTGCTCTACGGCAAGAGGGATCTGCTGGAAGAGATGCCCCCGTACCAGGGCGGCGGTGACATGATCCGCTCGGTAACTTTCGAAAAAACGACCTACAACGTGCTGCCCTACAAGTTTGAAGCCGGCACGCCCGATATTGCTGGCGCCATCGCGCTGGGCGTGGCCCTGGAATACGTGACCGCGCTGGGCATGGAGCGCGTGGCCGCGCATGGGCAGCAACTGTTGGCCTACGCCACGGAGAGAGTGGGCGCGCTCGAAGGCGTGCGTCTGATCGGAACGGCCAAGCAGCGCGCCGGCGTGCTCTCCTTTCTGGTCGGCGATATTCATCCTCATGACCTGGGCACGATTTTGGATCGGGAAGGCATCGCCATCCGCACCGGACACCACTGCGCGCAACCGGTGATGGAGCGCTACGGCGTGGCGGCCACGGCGCGAGCCTCGTTCGCGGTCTACAACACACTTGAAGAAGTGGACGCGCTGGTCAACGGCATCGAGAAGGCGCGCGAGGTGATGGGATGACGGAACTGACCGATCTTTACCAGGAAGTAATTCTGGAACACAGCAAGGCGCCTCGCAATTTCCGCAAACCGGGCACCACCAATCACACCGCCGAGGGTTACAACCCGCTGTGCGGCGACCGCTACACGGTGTTTCTCGATCTCGATGGCGATTCCATTCGCGATATCGGATTCCAGGGTGCGGGCTGCGCCATCTCCAAAGCGTCGGCGTCGATGATGACGCAGATGCTGAAAGGCAAAACCAAGGCCGACGCAGCAAAGCTGTTCCAGCAGTTCCACGCGCTGGTGACGGGCGAGGCCGACAACAGCGACGCGGTGGGCAAGCTGGCTGTGTTTGCGGGTGTGAGGAAATTTCCCGCGCGCGTGAAATGCGCCACGCTGGCCTGGCACACGCTGCAATCCGCGCTCGAAGGCAAGCAGGAAGCGGTCTCGACGGAATAGCGGGTTAGCGGGTCAGCAAGCCAACCGTACAGGCTTCAGGGACAATGGCAGAAGCGATTTCCAATTCCATTCAATCCGGTGAACTGCGCAAGGAGATGGTCTGGGCGCAGTTGAAGACGGTGCGCGATCCGGAGATCCCGGTGAACATCGTTGACCTGGGACTGATCTATGGGCTCAACATCGAGCCCGTTGAAAACGGCAAGCGCATTGCGTTGCGCATGACGCTGACGGCTCCCGGCTGCTCCATGAGCGACGTCATCAAGCGCGAGATCGAATACAAGCTGGCGCGCCTGCCGGAGGTGAGCGAGGTGCGCGTGGAGATCGTCTTCGATCCGCCCTGGTCGCCCGCGAAGATGTCGGATGCTGCCAAGTTGGCCGCCGGCCTGGACATGGATTTCGGCTCCCTCCCCGCCGCCAAATCCGCTTTTAAAATTCTTCGCTGAGCTGCGAACCTCGCGAACCTGCCAGCTTGCGATTCCCGGCAGCGGAGAGAGGCCTGGCGGCATCTGTTTTCAATCCAACTCATACTTCCCTTGCCAACCAGTGCAAAATCCATCCACTCCGCTGACTGGCTAACTTGCTGACTCGCTCATTTTGCGCTGCATGGCTTAACCGGCGCCGCCTCGCGCGTCCACGTCTGCGATACGCCGAACAGCGGAATGCCGACGTAGCCGCGCAGGTGCAGCCTGCTTCCTTCCATGGTCATGCCGCCGCGATAAGTCTTGCCGGTCTTGGGATCGTAGAGCGTGCCGCCGGAGGCGTGGTTGGCATCGATTAACGCAAAGCCACTGCCGATCATGAGCCCGCAAATCACTCGGCCGCGCAAGGACGGGTCCGGATTGTGAATGTCGGTGGTGGGAACGTTGGAAGGCGGCGCCACAACTTGCAGGCAGATCAGGGCGCCGCAGTGCTGAACGCGAATAACGGATCCGCTCGGCGTGCGCCAAGTGCCGAAGACACCGGAGGACTGCGCCAAGAGCGCCGTTGCGAACAGGAAGATTGCGGCACGCGAAAATCGAAATTTCACTGCGAATGGACTCCATTCCTGCGCTTGGCGTGCGTCAGCAGGTGCGTATTCTACGGATGCGCGGGCAGCGCCACGTGTCTGCGTGCAGCAGTGGGAATGCGCGTATGCGTGGCCAGATAACCCAGCACCGGCGGCCACAGACGCGTCGCCTGCGCAAGAGCCGGCGCGGCGATCATCATGCGCGAGAGCACGGTGGCGAGTTGCACCGAGCCGCGCAAGTGGCCGCTGAGGCTGCGCGCGAAGTCGACCGAGGAGTCGCCGCCCAGGTACATGCCCGTAGCCAGATGCGCGCTGTGCAGAGCGATCGACATGCCGTCGCCGGAGAACGATGGAATGACAACTGCCTGATCGCCCAGCCGCCACAGCCCGGGCTGGGCGCGCTTCATCAACAGGCCATAAGGAATCGACGAAATCGCAAGCGGCTTGGCCAGCAAGGGAAGGGCATCTTGCAGGCGTTCCGCCAGCGCGTCGCAACTACGGAGCAGGTGTGCGAGCAGCGCGGGCCACTGCGAGCCGCAGGCGGCAAAAGTTTTGCGCTCGACAAGCAGGCAGAGATTGGCTTCGTCGCTTTCTGTGAGCTGCAGGCCGGCGTAACCGCCGGGATAAAGAAAAAGTTCCACCCAGCCGTGAAGCGCGCGCTGCTGGGCGGGCGTGAGATGAAAATACATTTTGAAGGCGATGAGATGGTTTTGCGCGCCGCGCGGACGACGATGGCAAGCAAGATCGTGCTTTCCCGTGGCCAGAAACACAGCGGCTGCGGAGCGGCTCTCGCCCCCAGCGAGTTGCGCAGTCCACTTTGCACCGTCCCCATCGCACCGCGTCAGCGCATCCACGCGGCGACCGCGCAGGATCGTGGCTCCCGCTTGCCCAGCCAGCGCGAGCAGCGCTTCGTCGAGGGTGTGGCGTGTGAGCGAGAGCGCGGGAAAAGGCAGGTCGCAAGCTGCAATGCGCCGCCGCGTGGCGAGACGAACCCCGTGAATGGGCGTTGCGCCTAGAGCGCGGAGATCGAGGCCCAGCGCATCGAGATAAGCAACCGATTCGCCGCTCAGGAATTCGCCGCAGACTTTGTGGTGCGCAGCCGCGGACTGCTCAATGACTTCGACAGACCGGCCGCTGCGTGCGAGTTGAATGGCGACCGCGGCGCCGGCTGGGCCACCGCCGATGACAAGGGCTTCCGAATCGCTGCGACGGCAAGCATTCATCGCTTGACCCGCGAGACGCACAGCCGGCCTGGCCGCGCTGAGAAGATTTCGATTGGCGCCTGCGCAAGACCGGCCTCGGCGATACAGCCCGCGCCAGTCCTCCGTTCGTGAAGCTGCGCTGAACGGAGATGGGGCCGTCGTGCTGCACCAAAGGGTGCCAGCGCATGGCGCGCGCCAGCAGTTTGAACAGACGATACGAGGTGTGGCTGCGCGAGAGATCGTTGATGAACCAGCCGCGCGCCGCGGTCCGCTCCATCCATTGCAGAAAATGAACAATGTCCGCATCGCTCAGGTGGTGCGTAAAGAGCGAGCTGATAACGATATCGACGGGCTGCGCGGGACGGTAGGAAAACGCATCCGAAGTGACCCACTGAATGCGGCTGGAGGGAATTGTGAATTCGCGTGCCGCGCGCCTGCGCATAAGGGTTAAGGTCGATGCCGGTGAGCTGGACGGTAAGCAACCTGCGGCGTGCCCACTCCTCGATGCGGCGCAGCATGTCGCCTCCGCCGCAACCCACGTCGACAATGTGCAATTGGGGCGCGGAGAACTGGCGCAGCCACTGAAGCGTTGGCCGGTAAGCAGAGAGCACCCGATTCACCCGTTCCAGGTCGTGCAGGCAGTCGCGCAACTCCTCATAGCTCGTGGGTTCATCCATGAGCTCGGTGAGCTGCGCGCGCGTAGCAAACGACTGCGCAGTTGGAGGGCTAGGCGGCATGAAAGCGCATGATCTCCGCGGTTACGCCCGGACCAAAGCCCAGTGCGCAGCCTTGCTGGCCGGGCTGCGCGTGTTCCATGAGTTGCTGCAGCACAAACATCACGGTGGCCGAAGACATGTTGCCGAAGCGCGAGAGGATGCAGCGCGAATGGTGCAGGGCGTCGGGCTCCAGCGCCAGCCCGTCTTCGACAGCGTCGAGCACGGCGCGGCCACCGGGATGGACCGCCCACAGGTCGACAGCACGGCCTCCGGTGACGATGGCAGCGTGTTCGCGCATTCCTCCGGCGATACGCTTGGGAATTTGCGTGGAGAGAAACATGTCGAAGCCCAAATCGCCGATGCGCCAGGTGATCAGGTCGCGCGAATTGTCCAAACGCAGCGCATGAAAGCCATCGAGTTCGAAGCCGGCGCGATGGCCGCCGATGAGCGCCGCCGCGCAGCCGTCGCTGAAGAGCAGAAAGGCGAGCACCTCGCCCAAATCCTGGCTCTGGTGAAAATGCAGCGAGCAAAGTTCGAGGTTCACGACCAGCACGTTTGATTCCGGCTGCGAGCGCACAATGTGGCGCGCCAGCTTAAGCGCGTTCATGGCCGCATAGCAGCCCATAAAGCCGATCAACGTGCGCTCGGTGGAATCGGGAAGACCGAGGTGATCGATGATCTCGAAATCCAGGCCAGGCGCGTAGAACCCGGTACAGCAGGTGACCAGAACATGGCGGATTTGCCCGCGCTCTTTTGCGCTCAGGGCCAGGCGATCCAAGGCCCGGCGCACCAGCAGTGGTGCGGCCGCCTCAAACACTTTCATGCGCTCGGCGGTGGTGGGAAAGCGGCCGCTGGCGTAGAAAGAATAAGCGTCGGCAGCAAAGCCGGAGCTGGTTTTATCGCGTTGCAGGCAGGAGTAGCGATGGCGGATATCCGATTTGGCGACCAGGCGCTGAAAAATGGAGCGGGCCCGCGAGTCGGTCAACATTTCA
Source organism: uncultured Acidobacteriaceae bacterium (assembly GCA_963725975.1). Classification (GTDB taxonomy): domain Bacteria; phylum Acidobacteriota; class Terriglobia; order Terriglobales; family Acidobacteriaceae; genus Telmatobacter. The sequence goes on from CAVSBA010000011.1 coordinate 786,308, forward strand.
GCGGCAAAATCGACAAAGCTCTGGTGGATGTCGTGTTCGGGAACAGCGGTAGCGATGCGCTGCAGGTACGCGCTCGTCATTGATGCTCCTCGCAGGAGGGGTGGGGAAGCGGGCCGCCCGCGGCGTGAATACTGCCGCTGGTATTTCCATTAGATGCGGGAAGGCGGGCGCGATGCAACCGGCGCTGCCCCCCGGTCTTTTACGCGGGACAATGCCAATTTCTAATTGCCGTTCCGGTCAGTAAGCCGAGCGCAAGTGAGGACGAATTCGCCCGCGGTCTTGTCCCTCGCTCCCCGCTCTCACGACTTCTGCTGGCGACGGCGCACATGGATGCGAGCGCCCAAAGCGCCGCCGGCCATGGCGCAGGCCAGCAACGCAGTCACCAGGAAGCTCATGGCGCACAGGACCCAGGCGGCGCGGCCTTCCGGCGAAAGCAGCCACGCCTTTACCATGGCAACCGCCTGGGCGCTGTCGCCCATGGACGCGAGTTGCTGATTGAACTGCTGGTCGATCTGCTGCGCCACCACCTTGTTCCAGAAATCGTCGAAGATGCGGCCCTGGTTGAACCAGTAGCGCAACGCGTAGAGGGTCAGACCCGTGGTGGCTGCAGCGGTCCATCCGCCCAGGATTCCGGTGACCAGGCCAATGCGTGCGCCCGCTCCAATCGTGATCCAGGCCGGCCGCTGGCGGCGAATGTAGAGTGACACGACCCACGCGCCCGTTACTCCCATGAGCGCCAGCCCCAGCACGCCGACGGGGGCCAGAAATGCGCACAGGATGCCGGCGGGAATTGCCAGCGAAAAGGCGGAACGCAGCGCCGGCCGCCAGGCTATGGAGCTGGCATCACGCACCGCTTCGTTCCAGCGCACCGGCTGGCCGCCTTCCGCAGGGCTATCGGCGCTGTAAACCAGTTGCGGAAGACCGCAGTTGGGGCAAAAACTGGCCTCCGCTTGCACGGTCTGGTGGCAGCGGCTGCAGGTCATCTCCATAGATTTAAGCCTATCACCAGGATTGCCGTGGCGTTTCGGGCTAAAGAGGCTGCGGAAAAACTGCCCGCATCAGGCAATGGTGCGAAGGAGGCTGCGGCAGGGGCTGAAGCCCTCGTTCATTTTGCAGACTTTTGTGGCCCGGCCGAAGCCGTGCCCTTGGTACAAAACTCATCGCACAGGGCTTTTCCGCAAACTGTAAAACTGATCGCCCAGCCGTGCCGCCACAATCTTTTCTGCGGCTCCCACAACTTCCTCCAGCGCCATGTGCGTGGAGTCGAGCAGCACGGCATCGGGCGCAGGCTTAAGCGGCGAGTCAGCGCGGTTGCGATCACGCTCATCGCGAACGCGCAGCTCGCGCAGCACTTCCTCAGGCTGAACAGCTTGCGAGTTGGTGGAATTCGCACCCAACTGATCGAAGCGGCGCATGCCGCGCACTTCCGGTGCGGCATCGAGGAAGATTTTGACGTCCGCATGGGGAAAAACAACGGTGCCGATATCGCGGCCTTCCATCACCACGCCGCCCCGGGCGCCCAACTGCTGCTGCAACTGGACCATCCAGGCGCGAATGGCGGGAAAGACACTCACCCGCGAGGCGGCATCGGTCACCATCTGGCTGCGAATGAGGTGGGTGACGTCTTCGCCATCGAGTACGACGCGGTTTTCTTCCTCGCCCGGCTCAAGACGGATGGCGGTGTGCGCAGCCAGCGCTTCCAGGCCACTGCTCTCATCCAAAGGCAGTCCCACCCGCAGGGCCTTCAAGGCGAAGGCCCGGTACATGGCGCCGGTTTCAAGGTTGAGCAAGCCAAAGTGGCGAGCCAAATGGCGCGCGATGGTGCTTTTGCCGGCGCCTGCCGGTCCGTCGATGGCAACAATGACCTGGCGCGCGACACTACCTGGGCTGCTGGCCTCGGTCATCCGCGCTTTTTGGCCCTTTGCGAGCTAAAGCCAAAGCGCTTGGCGCCTGCGGATTTTGCGCCGGCCGCCACTGGCCGTTGTCGGCTGCGCGATGCCCCGCCTGCCTTGACGGTTCGAGCCGCGGACGAGGCTTTCACGCTCCGCGCCGTGGAGGTCGCTGCCGGCCGGCTGGCGCCATTGGTCCGGTGCGGCGTTGCCGATGCAAGATGAGTACCACTGTGCCGGCTGGGGCTATGACTTGCAGCACTGTGATTGCCGTTGCTGCCGTTACGGCTGGGGCTGTGACCGGCAGCGCTGTGATTGCCGTTGCTGCCGTTACGGCTGGAGTGCTTGGCGGCATTCGATGCCCAGCGCGGGCCGCGCGCCTCACTGGAAGCATGGCGTCCGCTGCGGCCGTTCGAGGTCCGGCTGTTCGGGCTCTGGGCGGGCTTGCGGTCGCGCGCCTGCACTGCAGGACGGCTGAAATGCGGGCGGGCTGCGGCCGGCTTGGGAGCCGGAGCTGCTTTGCGCGGCGCGGGCGCATGGTTCTCCTCGGCCGATTCCACTGGCTTGTGCACGCCGTTGGTGGTGGTCGCGGCTGACGCCATCGGGGGCACCATGGAGATCGGCGTCTGCACGGGCTCTTCCTCATGCTGGTAAGCATGCAGGAAGTAGCTCGAAGCGGGCATGGACGAACTGGCGTAAATGGTAGGCGCGGGCGTGAACTCGGGCAGTGTTCCGGCCACGTAGAAATGTGGCGCATGGCCGAGCGAAAGAGTATGGACCTGGCGTGTCGCCACCAGGCCGCGCAGCACTTCGCGTACCTTGCTGCGTGCCGTCAGCGGGGACAGGAACAGCTCCACGTCCTCCATGCTGGCGGCGATAACCGCCTGCAGGTAAATGGAGGCCAGAACCGAAATCGCCGTCACCTGTGAGGTGGACGCACCCTCGGCAATCGCCTTCTGGAAGCGATTGCGCAGCAGTTGCCAGCGCGGGGTTTTGCCCGGAGCATCAATGATGGGGATGATGCGCAGCTGCTGCCAGAGCTCGGTGATAGCGCGCAGTACCGCGGACTCGCTCACTTCCCTGCCCAGCGCATGCTTGAGCTGCGGAATGCTGGATTCGCCGGCTTCGAGCAGCTTGTAAGCCTGAATCGCCAGCGGCGAAACCTGCCTGGAGCCAGTCAGTTGCGGGCTGCGTCGCCAGTCGCGGTCGCCGCGCAGGGCGTATACGTAGGGCAGTACCCAGGTGGCCACTACAAAGTCCGGATGCTCGCCCGGCTGGCCCAGCAGGTTGAGCCGCACGGCCACATCGGACTTTTCCAGCCGCACCAGTAGATCTTCTGCCAAGGCAATTTGTTTTTCATCCGGGGCCGCACTGCGCTGTCCGGCAACCGCCTCAACGAACGACGGCGCTAAGGCCGAGGCGTGCTGGCGGCGCGGCAAAAAGAGGCATAAGCCCGTCTCTTCCAACCAAGTGCGGGAATCCTCAAAAGTAAGAGCCCCAGGTCCATTCAGGCGCATCCTCTCGGCGCGCGATGCTTCCAACTGTTCCGCTGTCAAAGAAAAACCCTCGCTTCCAGGCTGGCTTTTCGGGGGAAAAAACCAGAGGTGACTGTTTCCAGTTTAATCCTGTTTAAGCTTCAGCGCACCCCCTTGTAACCTGCTGGAATTAAAGTAGTTCCAGACAATAGTCACAAGAGTGGTGCATCGGATGCGGTGCAGATCCCGCTTTTTTGACTATCGTCAGGCCGCTTTGGAAGCGTCGCCAGACGATTTTTGCTCGATGGAAGGCCTCTCTCAAATTCTATGGAAAGCGCGCTGAATATCTCTCCACGAATAGAGCAATGCGATGGGACGGCCATGCGGACAACTGGTTGGGTGACTCGTCCTCGCAAGTTCCAACAATAGCCATTCCATTCGTGCCGGGTCAAGAGGCATGTTGATTTTGATGGCCGAATGGCAGGCGATGGAAGCTGCAATACGCGTCCGCAGCGCCATAAGATCCTCTTTCCGCGCGGTTTGGTCGTCGTCGGCCGCGGATTGCTCAATGACTTCAGCAAGCATCCGCTCCAGCGGCGCGCCCTCCAGACCCACAGGAGCAGCCTTCACGGCCAGAGTCTGCAGGCCAAACGGCTCTACCTCAAATCCATTGCGCTCCAGTTCCGCGGCAATGCGGGCAAACACCACCATCTGTTCCGGTTTAAGGTCCACCAGCATGGGCATCAAGAGTCGTTGTCGCTGCGCCTGTTCCACCTGCCGCTCGCGCAGTATCTTTTCAAATAGGATGCGCTCATGGGCCACGTGCTGGTCGATAATCCAAAGGCCTTCTTCACTGGTGGCCAAAATAAAGGACTCGCGAAGCTGGCCGAGGGGTTTGAGCGAGCCCAGGCGGTTCAGGTTGATATCAGCCTGCTCAGCTTCAATGCGTGCGGTGGCAGCAGCCGTGGCGCCGGCGTCGAATGGGGCTCCGGCTCGAGCCTCGGTACTTGGACTGCAGCCGTTCCCTCCAGATGCCGGATTGAACAGCGCAGCCGCAGCTTCACCCCAGGCGCTGCGGTCAACACTGACAGAATCGAAACCTGCACCGTCTGGCGGCCGGCCGGCTGCTGAAGCCGCTGAAGGGCCGGCCTGAAAGGGCAGGCGTCCGGGGATGGGCAGGGGCATGCGCGGAGTCAGTTGAAAGGGCTCAGCACGGTCCTGGCTAGCCGGATCGGAACCGGGCGCCGGCAGCGCTGCGCCTTGCGAGGCGGATTCGCCGGGCGCTCCCGGCAACGGTGAAGTGGCCGGCGGCATGAGCGATGGGCTGGCTGTGGGCTGCGAATCGAGTGCGGCCAGAAATCCAGCTGCCGGGCGCGACTCGATCAGCGCCCGCCGCAAGCTGTCGCGCACAAAGTTGTGAACCAGCGATTGCTGGCGAAAGCGCACCTCCGTCTTGGCCGGATGCACGTTGACGTCCACCTCTTCCGGCGGCATCTCCAGAAACAGGAGCACCACCGGAAAGCTGGTGGGGGGAATCACGTTGCGATAGGCCTCGGTGATGGCGTGCAGCAGCAAACGGTCGCGGATAAGGCGCTTGTTCACAAAAATATAGATCGAGTTGCGATTCAGCTTCTGCAACTCGGGGCTGGAATAGAAGCCGGAGAGGCGTAGCGTGCCGGGATCACGTGGCTTCTCGCCGGGATCTTTTTTCCATGGCGGCGGCTCGGGCAAGCCGCCACGCTCCAGCGGCATCTCCGCGGCCACGGGACGCAGTTGGGCCAGCGTTTCTTTGCCGAAGATTTGATAAATGCGTTCGGCGGTGCGCGCTACCGGCGGCGCGGCGAGGAGAGTATGGGTGGCCGATAAGAGCTCGAAGTGCATCTCCGGATGCGCCAGGGCATAGTGCGTGACCAGCGCCGTGACGTGGGCCAGTTCGGTGGATTCGGCGCGGAGAAATTTGCGCCGGGCGGGCGTGTTGAAGAACAGATCGGCCACGGCAATGGTGGTGCCGCGCGGAAGGGCTGCGTCCTCGACGCGGAGAATCTTGCCGCCCGCGATCTCCATTCGCGTACCCGCGTCAGAGGCGCCGCAGTCCGCGCAGGACGTCTCCAGCATGACCCGCGCCACCGAGGCGATGGAGGGCAGCGCCTCGCCGCGAAACCCCAGCGTGGCAATGGAGAGCAGGTCGTCGGCGGTACGCAGCTTCGAGGTGGCATGGCGCTCGAAGGCCAGCAGAGCGTCGTCGCGGCTCATGCCCTGGCCGTCGTCGGCAATGCGGATGAGACGGCGCCCACCCGCTTCCACTTCGACGCGAATGCGCGTCGCCCCGGCATCGAGCGCGTTCTCCAGCAGTTCCTTGACCACCGACGCCGGGCGGTCGACCACCTCACCCGCGGCAATCTGATTGGCCACCTGGTCGGGAAGTATCCGGATGCGCCCCATAGCACTCCAGTTTACAGTTCGCGGTTCGGCGATTTTCAGATTTCAGTTGTCGGCTTTCGTAATACCGGCAACACAGCCGAACTGATTTGAAATCGAACACCCTCTTGCGGGCAATCTCTCCCGGAATCTGCGGACGGACAACTGCTTTTTCGTTCTCCATCACAGGCATTCGTGCGCTAGCTCACATACAGTTCTACCTGCGGACCGCGTACCGTGTGGTAGCGCGGGTGTCGTAGCTCACATGTTGGCGCAAACTCCCGCGATCAACGGAGTCCGGCTTGATGAAATTCTTAAAGGATGCAGGACATCTTTTCCGCTTCGCGGGCTTGTTCGTTCTGGCTTTTCTGGTGTTCCTGGTAATTCGCGGCTACGTGGTGCCCAAAAGCTTTGGCGAGTACGGCCATTATCGCGGCGCGGCCATGGCAGAAATTGCGGCCCACCCGGTGAAGTATGCCGGTCACCAGGCCTGCGCAGACTGCCATTCCGACATTGTCTCCACCAAGACGCTGGGCCCACACGTCCGCGTAAACTGCGAGGCCTGCCACGGGCCGCTGGCCAACCATGCCAGCGATCCGGCGTCCGTGACACCAACATTGCCGGACACTGGCGTGCTGTGTGCGCGCTGCCACACGGCCAGTGCCGCCAAGCCCAAGGATTTCCCGCAGGTTGACCCCGCCGAGCACTCGGGTGGCGCGCCATGCCAGACCTGCCACAATCCGCATAATCCCACGCCCGGCGCGGATCCCACAACCGGCGCGATGACTGCCCCAGCCGGCGCGCACGCTGCAGCCGGCCGGCAGACCGCAGGAGGTGCGAAATGACCATGAGCCGGCGTCACTTTCTAATTCTCTTACCGGCCGCCACAGTGGCATGGGAGTCGGTGCTCGCGGGAACTCCCGAGACCTCGCCTAATTACAGGATGAGCGACCACTGGTGGGGCATGTTGATCGATATCCCCAAATGCATTGGCTGCGGCAACTGTGTGCGCGCCTGCGCGGCGGAAAACGATGTACCCGACGGCCACTTCCGCACCTGGGTGGAGCGCTATCACGTGACCGACGAGAACATGACCAGCCCCGAGGTCATTTCGCCCGACGGCGGCAAGGAAGGTTTTCCGGTGGTCCAGGAGGACGCGGGAAAATATTTCTTTGTGCCCAAGCTCTGTAACCACTGCGCCGACTCGCCCTGCACGCAGGTGTGCCCGGTGGGCGCAACATTTATCGCTCCCGATGGCGTGGTGCTTGTGGATCAGACCTATTGCCTGGGCTGCGCTTACTGCGTGCAGGCCTGCCCCTACGGATGCCGCTACATTCATCCGCAGAAGCACGTGGCCGACAAGTGCACGCTCTGCTATCACCGCATTACCAAGGGGCTGACCACGGCGTGCGCCGAAAACTGCCCCACCGGTGCAAGGCAACTGATCGATTTGAAGAACCCGAATGACCCCATCCACGTGTTCCTGAAGACGCACAGCGTGCAGATCCTGAAGCCGCAGATGGCCACAGGAGCGAAGGTCTACTACAACGGACTGGATGGGTCGGTACGGTAAAAGCAGCTCACCGCTGCCAGAGGACAGTGATCAGTTGAATTCTGCTGCTGGAAAAAGCAGGGGCAGAGGACAAGCACGACGAGCTGTCAGCTGTCAGCGGTTCATTTAGGAGTTCGTATGACCGGCGTTGAAGGCTACATGTACCCGAACGAGATCAATCTCTATTGGAGCGTGCTGATCGTCTTGTACCCGTACATTACGGGGCTGGTGGCGGGCGCATTCATCCTGGCTTCGCTGGAACGGGTCTTCCGCGTGGAGGCGGTCAAGCCCACCTACCGCCTGGCGCTGCTCACGGCCCTCGCGTTTCTGCTCGACGCGCCGCTGCCGCTGATTTTCCACCTGGGCCATCCGGAGCGGTCACCGGAAATGTATTTCACGCCTCACGCCACCTCGGCCATGGCCATGTTCGGCTACGTGTATATGTGGTACCTGATGGCGGTGCTGGTGTTTGAGATCTGGCTCGACTACCGCCGCGAAATCGTGCTGCGCTCGCAGGAGACCAAAGGTGTACTGCGGCTGATTTACAAGATCATGACCCTGGGCTCAACCAACATCAGCGAGCGCTCGCTGCACATCGATGAAAAGGTCGGCTGGGTGGTTACGCTCATCGGCATTCCTTCCGCCTTCCTGCTGCATGGCTATGTCGGTTTCATCTTCGGGTCCATCAAAGCCAATCCGTGGTGGTCGTCGCCGCTCATGCCCGTGGTCTTTATCTTTTCGGCCATGGTCTCCGGCGTGGCCGCCGTCATGCTGTTCTACATGGCGCTCACCAAGCTGCGCAAGCAGACCATCGACATGCGCTGCGTCGACGCCATCGCCATGTACATGTTCTACATCTTCGTTATCGACTTCAGCCTGGAGATGCTGGACCTGATTCACCGCATCTACGAAGCCGACGAATCGTTCCGCAGCCTCGATTTCATGGTGCACACCAAGCTCTTTTTCTCGCAGATCGTGCTGCAGATCTGCATTGGCACGCTGCTGCCCCTGACATTGCTGTTCATTACCCAGGTTTGGAAGCACACTCTCAACCAGATCGTCCGCAAACGCATTTATGTCATTTGCGGTTCGTTGATCCTGATCAGCGTCTTCGCCATGCGCTGGAACGTGGTCATCGGCGGCCAGCTCTTTTCCAAGAGCTTCCTTGGCTACACCACCTACAAGATGACGCTGGCCACGCGGGAAGGATTGCTGGCGTCCATCGGCCTCACCATTCTTCCCTTCTTCTTCCTGTGGGCGCTCCTCAAGCTGTTGCCGCCCTGGCCGGAGAAGAGTGTACAAGCACCAGCCGCGATCCTGCAGGCACCAGTCGCGGGAGATTAGGGTGTTGCTCGGATCAGGGGAGAGCCGCCATCCGCGTGGATTGTTTTTTGCTAAGAATCCACCGGGCAATTGCGGCTGCCTCGATGGCAATCCGAGAAATGCTATCAGCCAGCAACACGGCGCGGAATCGGGTGGGACATGAATCATCTTCCCGGCTCACTGGATCGGTTGAACGATCGCTTCGATGACGTAGAGAAACGGCTGGCCGCTCTGGAACAACGCATCGCCCGGTTGGAGAGCGTGGAGCGAGCCACGGCAACCCAACAAACCGCGGCCACTGCAACAACAACTTCATTACCAGCAGCTGCTTCAGCCGGTACTGCTTCAGGCGCGTTGGCTTCGCCACTGCTTCCGCAAGTTCCCCACTGGCAGGCCGGCGGAATCTTCCCGGTGCTCGGCCGGGCCATGCTGGGCATCGCCGGCGCCTATCTGCTGCGCGCTCTCGCCGAGGCGCACGTCCTGCCTGAAACGGCGCTCGAAACTGCGGCGATTGTCTACGCGCTGGCATGGCTGGCCGCCGGCGCAAAGGCGCGCACGGCCCTTGCCGCTGCCGTCTACACCTGCACCTCCGTTCTCATTCTTGCACCCATGCTTTGGGAGCTGACCTTGCGGTTCAAGGGGCTACCAACCGCAGTCGCCGCGCTCACCCTGGCAGCGTTTGTTGCGATCCCATTTGCGCTGGCGCGCGGATCGCATCGGGCGCCCGTCCTGCGCATCGCCAATTTGTCTGCCGCCGCGCTCTGCCTGGCGCTGGCCATTTCCACGCACGCCAACCTGCCATTCCTCGGCGTGCTGTTGCTCACCGCCGCACTGTGCGAATTCGCGGCAGATAAGGAACGGCTGGCGCGACCGCTCATCGCGTTGGCTGCCGATCTTGGCGTGTGGATGCTGATCTATCTCTATCGCCTTGCGGAGATCACGCACAGCGACTACCCCGCACTGAGCGCGGGCTGGCTCATCGCCCCCGGCTTTCTACTCTTCGCGATCTTCGCGGTCAGCATAGCGAGAACCAGCATTCAGCAGCGCCAGCGAATCTCGCTCTTCGATACTGTCCAGTCAACTCTCGCGTTTCTGCTGGCCGCATCCGGCTTGCTCTACTTCGGGCCGGCCGAAAAGGCTACTATCCTCGGCTTACTCTGCCTGGTGCTTGCGGCTGCTCTCTACGCGGCACTATTTGCCCGTCTGCGCGACCCTGATGGACGCACCGGCTTCGTCTTCAACGTGTGGAGCGGCGCACTTCTTTTGGCCGGAATCTGGCTGGCAGTTCCCGCGGTTGCGCAGGTTGATTACCTTGCTGCAGCGGCAATCGCAGCAGTTTCCGCCGGCGCGCTGCTGCGGAAACCCGTGCTCGCAGGCCACGCCATGGCATTTCTGCTCGGCGCCGCGTGGGCTTCCGGCTTGTTCTCATACGTCTTCAACGCGCTGGCCGGAACGCCGTCAGGAGCACCGTCTGTAAGCATCTGCCTCTCGGTGTTCTCCGCTGTGCTCTGCTACGGAATGGTTTCAAAGTGCAAGGTGCTTCACGAAGGCCAGCCGTTCCCATTCCTCTTCGCATGCGTAGCGGCTTTGGCGGCTGCGGCACTGCTGGCCCAGGGTTCCACGCGGCTGGCCGCCAGCGCATTCCAGGTGGAAGCCCATCACCTCGCCCTCATTCGCAGCTTCATTCTGTGCGTGGCAGTGCTGGCGCTCGCTTACAGCGGAGCCCATTGGCGGCGGCGTGAGCTGACCCAGATTGGCTACGGGGTGGTTGCCCTTGAAGCCGTCAAGCTGGTGCTCGAAGACCTGCGTCACGGGCATCTTGCTTACGTGGCGGCTTCGGTCTGCCTCTTTGCGTTCACGCTTATTGCCATCCCGCGCGTGGCGCGCAGCCGCCGGGAACGCCCCTCGGCTTGAGCGCTGCAGCGCATCGCACTGTCCCAACCCGCAGTGCGCCGTACCCCCCAGGAGGGCCGCGCCCACGCATCAAAACGGCCAGGAGGAGAACCATGGCTGAACAGCCTGGTGAAAAAGTCCATGGGCGGGGCGGAGCGAGGGGCCGAGGCTAAAGCCACTCTGAGTTGATGGACTTTATTCGTGAGGCTGAAGCCTCACGCTCCCTCCGGAGAGCGAAAACACCCCTCCGGAGAACGAAGACACGGGCTTTTCACCAAGCGGTGAAACCGTGCGGGATCGGAGCAACAATTATTTGGAATTATCTGGAATTATCTGGAGGACGCGATTGCAGCGGAGCGCAATTGTAACTTGCGCAGCAATGGTGCGACAGGCCTGAGCCGCCCGGATACAAAACTCATTGTGGAGGAACCGCTCGCGTTTCTGGCTTAGACACCCACGCCGAATTCGCTGGCTTGCTGCCCGCCGGCGCTGGCATAGAAGTCATAAGGAGTGCGATGGCTGAACTTGTAGCGGCTGCGCAGCTCGACACCCACCAGGATGCCGACCGCTGCCACGGCCATGCCTACAGAGAACCATCCGACCATCATCAGGGCATTCGCGCTATGCTTCCCAACTGCCTTTTCAAGGGCGACGGCTTCGCCGACAGGCGTGAGGGGTTCGGGATCGATTGACATGCGCGTACTTCCTCCTGATGGAACCATGATAGCGCACAATGTGCGAGGCCATTGGTGACGGCGGATGCGGAAATCCCGCCCGAATTACTGATGGGTTTCGATGCGGGACAGCCAGTTTGTTTTTTCCGTTTCGGGAAGAAAACTTGCATGGAAGGAGTTGGCCGCCAGCCTGCGCAGCTCCTCGGGGCTGAAACCCTGCTCGGTATGGGCCAGCAGGTACTCGTTGGCCAGGTCGGAGCCGAAGAAGGCCGGGTCGTCGGAGTTGAGCGTCACCAGCAGGCCCAGATCGAAGCAGCGGCGCAGCGGATGCGCCGCAAAAGACGGGCAAACGCCGGTGCGCACGTTGGACGTTGGGTTCATCTCCAGCGGGGTGCTGCGCACCTTTAACTCTTGCGCCAGCGATGGGTCGTTCAGCACCGACAGCGCATGCCCGATGCGCTCTGAACCGATGGCCAGCGCGGCCCAGATGGCCTCCGGGCCGGTGGTTTCGCCCGCGTGGTTGGTCAACCGTAAGCCAGCCTGCGCAGCTTCGGCATAGATTTCCCGAAAGGCCGCAGAGCCCGCCAGGCGTTCATCGCCGCCCAGGCCAATGCCAATGATGGAGGGATAACAGGCGCGCATCTCCGCAGCCTTGCGGAAGACCCGCTCGGCCTCGGGCACGGTAAAGTGGCGCACCGCGTCGAAGATCCAGTAGATGGTGAGCCCCAGTTCGCGTTCTGCGCGCACGCGGGCGCGCTCCAGCCCCTCGAAGATGGGCTCGAAGCAGGCCGGGTCGTGGTTGCGCCACATATAAATCACGCCCACTGAGATGTAGACCTCGGCATGGACAACGCCCTGCCCGGCCAGCCGCTGCATCATGCGCCAGGCGGCCAGCTCGTAATCTTCAGGGCCGATGAGCTGGTGCGTAACGGCGCGAAACGCCTCAATAAACCCGGTAAAGTCAGTGAACTGGTAGAGCGCCTCAGCCTCGGCGAGTGTGAGCGGGCGGGCATCGTGACGGGCGCTCAGCTCCACCAGCGTGGAAGGCAGGATGGTGCCTTCGAGGTGCAGATGCAACTCGGCCTTGGGCATGCGGCGAATAAAATCGCTGATTTCCGTCATGGATCAAGTTTAGCGGGAGGGGCGCCGCTCATCACTGCGAGCCGTTCCTGCTATGGGATATTATGCGCACTGCAGAATGAACTGACGCACTCAATTTTGCGTAGAATCATAGAGCTTCCGCGGAGCACGAGCACAGGTCAGCCGATCGCCGGCACGCGGGACGTCCAGGCAGGTTTGTTCAAAATGGGTTTGTCTTGATACTGCATCCTTTGAAATGCGCATTTGGTCTGGCAGGGCTGTTCTTCGTCATGGGGCTAAGCGCCCAGATCGTGAATCAGCCAACGGAACGGCCTGCGACGGCGCAGACGCAGCCTGCGGCCCCGGCGCCAGCAGGCGTGAGCGCGCGACTCGCCATCAGCATCCCGCTCATTGATCGCCCCTTGAGCCTGGCGGATTTCGAGGGCATGCAGGCTGGTCCGGAGTGGCGCGACAAGCTGGCGCATGTTACCACCTTCATTCAGAACCAGCCGATCGATGGAGCGCCTGCGACCGAAAAGACGGAGGCCTGGCTGGCCCGGACCCGCACCACTCTGTACATCGTCTTCATTTGCTTTGACCGCCATCCGGAGCTAATCCGATCGCATCTCGCGCGCCGCGAAAATATCACCAAGGACGATGTGGTGACGGTGATGCTCGATCCGTTTCAGGACCGCCAGCGTGGAGTGGGCTTCCAGGTGAACCCGGCCGGAGTACAGGCAGACGCGTCCTACACAGAGACCAATGGAGCCGACTACAGTTACGACCTGGTGTGGGATTCCGACGGCAGGATCACAGACAAAGGATGGATGGCCCTTATCGCCATTCCGTTCCGCAGCCTGCGTTTTCCGGCCATGGGTCCCAATTGGGGCATGGTGCTGGGGCGCAACCTGCCCCGCAACAGCGAGACAGACTGGTGGCCGCGCATTGCCGCTAACGTAAGCGGGATGCTGAGCCAGGAGGGAACGCTGCATGGGATTGAGGGGGTAAGCGGTTCACACAACGTGCAAATCGACCCGTATGTGTTGGGCCAGAACGAGCACTCATTGGATGTCCGCGATCCGAACGATCCCTACTTCAGTACGCGCAACGCGGAAATGACGGCGGGCGGCGAGGCCAAGGCCATCTGGCGCGATGCCATGGTCTTCGATGGCACTGTGAACCCGGATTTCAGCGATGTGGAAAGCGACCAGCCGCAGTTCACCGTGGACCAGCGCTACCCGGTCTATTTCCCCGAGCTGCGCCCGTTTTTTCTTGAGAATGCCAGCTATTTTGGGACGCCCTTGACGCTGGTGTACACGCGCAACATCGTCCGCCCGGATTGGGGCGCCCGGGTAACGGGCAAGGCCGGGCACACCAATCTCGGATTGTTTGCTGTGGATGATCGCGAGCCCGGACAGACGGTGCCCGCCAATGACCGGCTCTACGGCGCCAAGGCATTTTTTGGCGTGGGCCGCGTCTCAGAGGATCTGGGCGAAGGCTCGAACGCGGGACTGATGTACACCGACGAGGAGTTTGGCGGCGGGTGGAACAGGATCGGCGCAGCGGATCTTACCTGGCGCGCCAACAACCACTGGACACTGTTGGGACAGATGGCGGAGAGCTCCACCATGGGCAGCGACCCCGCCAGCGCGTCCACGGTTCTTCCCAGCGGCTATCGAGCCGGCCCGGCAGCCGATGTGCAGTTGCAGCGGAGCGGTCACGCATTCAGCATGTTCAACGAGTACCAGGACGTGGGCACCGGCTTCGACACGCTGCCCGGATTTTTTCAGACAGCAGACATTCGCAGCAACCACCTGCACTCGACCTATCAGTGGTTCCCCAAAAAGAGCGTGATTCAGAGCTATGGGCTGGAGACCAATCAGAACGTCGCCTTCGATCACCAGCACCGTCGCGTCTATCACTACTCGACCTTCGATCCGTTCTGGCTGCTGCCGCGCAATATTGTGCTGGCGCCGCTCGCCGGTGAAAACTCCGACACCGTAGGGCCGCAGAATGGTTACGCAATGCCAGCCAGCGAAAACTTCACTGAGAACTTTGCCGGAGTGGTCGCCCGCGGACAACCGTGGGCCACTCTGAACTTCAACCTCGAGGCCTTCCGCGGCGGTAACGTGAACTACAACCCGCCTGCGGGCGCGTTGCCGTTCTTGCTGAACCAGCAGACCATTCAGGCCATGGTGACCGTCAATCCGTTCAGACAATTGACGAGCGACAATACCTACCTGTTGGATCGCGATCACGCTGTCAAAGGAGGAGCGCTGGTTTACGAGACGCAGACCTTTCGCACCAAGCTGAACTACCAGTTCACGCGCGCCTGGTCAGCGCGCGCCATCGTGGAGTACGACACAACCCTTGCCAATCCCGCGGAAACATCTCTGTCGAGGACGAGGGAGGTACAGACCCAGGCGTTGCTGACGTGGCTGCCGCATCCCGGAACGGTGGTGTACATGGGATGGAACGACGACCTCGAGAATTATGCCCACACCGTCTGCACGCCGCTGTTGGACGGCATTCCCCACGCCTGCAATCCCGACCAGCCGATTCTGGCCCGCGGCCCGGGATTGCTGAACGACGGACGACAGTTTTTTGTGAAGGCCAGTTACCTGATTCGCTTTTAGCGTGGTGTCTCGGAAGTTCGTTGCATAATTCGGCTACGCAAAATGCAGATCCCTCGACTCCGTTTGGCCAAAAAACCGGCCAAACTCCGCTCAGGATGACAGTTCATTTATGATGCTGACTTCAGGGACGGGACACTAGCGTCTGTTTGCGGGCGAGCGTGGCGATATGTGCTCTGCCCGCTACCCGTTCTTGACCACCGTGGCCCGGTCATGCACGAACGTCACCGTCCACTGTTTCCCGTCCGCGTTGTAGGTCACGGTGCGGTTGCCCTGGTCACCGCCGTCCGTGTTCACCACTTTCTGGCCGATGGCGGTGCGCACCTGCAGCTCGTTCATCCCCACCTTCACCTGGTGCGCATCGATGGCCGCCCACACATCCTTGGGCCAGTTGTTGTAGATGGTGTGGGGATCGTCGTAGTAGAAGAGCAGGTCGCAGAAATAGCTTCGTTCTGGCCGTCGCCCATCACGCCGATGGGAGTTGCATAGAGGGCGGGATTGCCAGGCAGGGCAAAGACGGCAAAAACCTGGCGGCTGCCGTGGCTCATGCCGTCATCCTCCTGCGCCGGCGGCACGGCCTTCACAATTTTTTTGATGTCGAGCTTCTGGTCGGGCGCCAGCAGACCCACGCGCTTGAAGACGATGCTGGCCCGGTATGGGTAATACGGCATGGTGTAGCCGTTCTTCATCCACACGCTGGTGCCCACCAGTTTGAGCGTGTCTTCAAAGTGCGCCGGGAAGATCTCGCGCACCACGGCATAGTCGTCGGGATTAACCGGGGTAACGCTGCGGTGCCCGATCACGCCGGGGTTCTTGCGATGCTCGTACACGGAAAACAGGTAGACGCCGCCGATGAGCAGCGAGATGAGTGTGGGGATGAGGATTTTTTGCCAGGTTTGCACTACTTCCCTGCCGGAAACGTTTGTCGCCGCGCCGGCGCGAATTCCGAGCGATGGCGGCTATAGAAGAAATAAATGAGCAGGCCGATGACCAGCCACGCAAAAAAGCGAATCCAGGTCAGGATCTCCAGGCCCATCATCAGTACGATGCAGAAGATGACACTGAGGACCGGAAAGACCGGCCCCAAGGGCAACCGGAACCCGCGGTACCGATCGGGCTCGCGATAGCGCAGAATGATCACGCCGATGGAAACCAGCACAAACGCGAACAAGGTTCCGATGTTGGAGAGGTCTGAAACGGTGCCGATATCGAGCAAACCGGCGGGAATGCCGACCACGAATCCGGCCACCCAGGTGGAGACGGCGGGGGTACGGAACTGGGTGTGAATGCGGCTGAAAACGCAGGGCAGCAGACCGTCGCGCGACATGGCAAACCAGATGCGCGCCTGGCCAAGCTGAAACACCAGAATCGAAGAGATCATGCCCATCAGCGCGCCCACCAGGACAAAGAGCCGGACCCAGTGCAGCTCGCTGCCGCCATACTCAATGGAGAGCCGCTTGAGGCCGTTGACCACCGGGGCCGCATCGCCCATCAGCGATTGCCAGGGCACAATGCCGCTGAGCACAAGGGCCACGCCGCCGTACAACAGCGTGCAGGCCGCCAGCGTGGCCAGGATGCCGATGGGCAGATCGCGCTGCGGATTGCGGCACTCTTCGGCGGCCGTGGAGATGGAGTCGAATCCGATGTAGGTGAAGAAGATGATGGAGCCGCCGGTAAGCATTCCCGACCAGCCGTTGGGCATGAATGGATGCCAGTAGCGCGGCTTGATAAAGCTGGCGGCGGCGAAGATGAAGACCAGGATTGCAGCCATCTTGACCAGCACCATGATGTTGTTGGTCCGCGCCGACTCGCGAATGCCGCGCACCAGCACCACGGTGAGAATCATCACGATGAGAAATGCCGGGATGTTGAAACCGAAGTGCCAGCCGGGCGAGTAGAGCGTGTTCCCGGCCAGGTCCTGCAATCCGTCGGGCAGATAGGCAGGCGAGATCCACTTCAACGCCGGGTGAACGCCGAACCAGTCCATCAGGTCGACGATATGGGCGGCAAAGCCCACGCTCACGCTCATGTTGCTGAAGGCGTATTCGAGAATCAGGTCCCAGCCGATGATCCAGGCCACGAGTTCGCCCAGCGTGGCGTAGGTGTAGGTGTAGGCCGAGCCGGCAATGGGAATCATGGAGGCGAGCTCCGCGTAGCAGAGCCCGGTAAAGCCGCAAACGACGGCAACCAGCACCAGCGACAGCGACAGCGCGGGGCCGGCGCCGGGCCGGCCGGCCATGGCCGTGTGCAAAATCAGGTAGTGGAGGAGTGGAGTGTTTTCGATGGAGGGAGCGTCGAACTTTTGCCCGGCCATGGCTGTACCGATGACCGTAAAGATGCCCGACCCGATCACCGCGCCAATTCCCAGCGCAGTGAGCGACCACGGTCCCAGTGTTTTCTTGAGCGCGTGCTCAGGCTCTTCGGAATCGCGGATCAGCTTGTCGATCGACTTACGGGCCAGAAGTTGGCTAGGCAGGGCAGAACTCCTTGCAGCTGACAGTTCACAGCCGACAGCGAACAGCTGACATTGCCGGGCCTTGCGCGGCGGCAAATTGAAACTCCCTGTCAGCTGTCCGCGGTTTACTGCCCTTACCGCTTCGACTGGCCGCGCACCATTTTCTTGACTTTCTTCTTGTTGGAGCCGCGCGGAGTGGTGCGCTTGGCCTTGGGAGCGGCCTTCTTGCGCGCTGCGCGCTTTAGTTTCTTGCGCTCCAGTGTATCCTCAACCTTTTTCGTGTCAGCCACGTATTTCCTCTTTCCTTCGAATGTCTACAGAATATCGCGCCCGCGGGCACTGCGATCCTAATGGTAACAGGGCGATTGGGTGCGGGAAAAGCGGGCACGCTTAGCGCATGGGCGCGGCCGGCCAGCGAAGGCGAAGCGTACAATTAAAAAGGACTCCTAATTGCCCAGCCTGCTCGGCTTCGGCTGCCTATCCGCTTCTGACGAGCCCAGTACCTCCACGCTGTAACCACCGGTTCACGGGAGTTCGTCATGCGCTCTAATCAGATCCACACCGCGCTTGCGCGCGGCATCAACCGCTTTGAAGTGTGCCAGTTGGTTTCAAAGGGCGTAAAAGCCACCCATCGCACCGGCTCGCGTTTTGAGGACTCCATCAACGATGTGCTGCAGTATCTGGGCACGCACGACACGCCCAAAGACACTCTTCACATGTCCGCAGCGCAGATCGCCTCAAAGAGAATCAAGCCCGCTGCATAGGACAGAGCTTCTCCTATCGCGCACGGCAGGCTGCCGCCCTCAAAAAAAGCACCGCAAACGCAAGAAAAGGACGGCATAGGTGCCGTCCTTTTCTTGATCTTAACTCCGAAGCTGGTTAGCGTTCGAGCCTCGATGGGCAGGTCTTAGACGACCTGAACGTTCTCAGCCTGCCAGCCCTTGGGGCCCTTGGTCACGTTGAACTGGACCTTCTGGCCCTCCTGCAGCGAACGGAAACCATTCGACTGGATGGCAGTGTGATGGACGAATACGTCCTCGCCGTTCTCACGGCTCAAAAATCCAAAGCCCTTCGCGTCATTAAACCACTTGACTGTGCCTTGTTCCATGAGTGTTGCTCCTCTTTGATACTGAATTTACCGCCGAACGCAAATTGAAAGTGTTGCGAGTGGGCGGTAACCCGGAACAGGCAAAAACTTCCGATCGAATTCTACGATTGAGCCCAGTGTACCATGGAAACAACTTCTCAGCCTCGATTTTTTGTGGAAGACCGCGGGCCGTTTTGCTTAGAAGCTCTTCGTTTGCAGCCCTTTGGCTGGTCGATGCTCACTGAGGCGCAAAGTCAAATCCAGGCGCCGGAGGATCACGTTTGACGCGTCAATCCGTGCAGATTGAATCCGGGCGGGTGCTGGTGCTGAATCCCGGAACCACGTCCACCAAATTCGGCGTCTTGACGCGGACGGGCGAGGAGCTGGCCCTCATCCTGCGCCACGGCGACGAGGAAATCGAGCGCTTTCGCGGGCGGACCGTGCTGGACCGCCTGGAGTACCGCTTCGACCTGGTGCGCGCCGCGCTCGCGGAAGCCGGATACACCGAGAGCGGTAAGGACGGCGAACCCTGGGCCGCCGTGGCCGGACGCGGCGGCCTGTTGCCGCCCATGGAGTGCGGTACCTATCTCGTGGAAGACTCCATGGTTGAGGAGCTGCGCCTGGTCCGCCGCGGCGAACATGCCTCCAACCTGGGCGCGGTACTGGCGCTTCGTTTTGCACGCAGCGCAGGCGTGAACGCCTACATCGTGGACCCGGTAACCGCCGATGAGTGGCAACCGTGCGCACGGCTCACCGGCTCACCGCTGGTGAAGCGGGAGTTTATTGGCCATGCGCTGAACACCAAAGCCGTGGCCCGTCGCTTTGCGCGCGAACAGGGCCGCGCTTACGCCGACCTGCGCCTGATCGTGGTTCACATGGGCAGCGGCGTCACCGTCTCGGCGCACCGCGGCGGCCGCCTGATCGACAGCAATTCCATCGAAGAAGGCCCGTTCGGCCCGGACCGCACCGGTTCGCTGCCAGTCCGCGCGCTGGCCCGGCTCTGCTGCAGCGGAAAAATGACCGCCAATGAGCTCGATCGCCACCTCTTCGGCGACGGCGGCCTCTACGCCTATCTCGGCACGCGCGACCTTGTCGAAGTGGAGCAGCGCATGGACGCCGGCGACACCCTGGCCGCGCAGGTCTTCGCAGCGTTGCTCTACCAGGTCGCCAAAGAAGCCGGCGCCATGGCCGCGGTGCTCTCGGGCAAGGTTGACGCCGTGCTGCTCACCGGCGGCATGGCGCACTCCGCGCGCGCCATCGACAGGCTGCGGCCGCAGATTGAATGGATTGCTCCGGTCACCGTCTATCCCGGCGAGGACGAGCTGCGCGCGCTGGCCGACGGCGTCTTCCG
Source organism: uncultured Acidobacteriaceae bacterium (assembly GCA_963725975.1). Taxonomy (GTDB): domain Bacteria; phylum Acidobacteriota; class Terriglobia; order Terriglobales; family Acidobacteriaceae; genus Telmatobacter. The sequence continues at coordinate 806,138 of CAVSBA010000011.1, forward strand.
CGTGCTCGATGGCGAGGAGCAGGCAAAGCGGTTTGGCCTGCCGGATTGACCCCGCCGCCTCAGGTTCCTACAATCGAGCTTCGGCCCCGCATGTCCATCTCCGCGCTTATTATCGACGACGAACGGCTGGCTCGCGACGAGCTGAAGTACCTGCTCGGCTCCATCGACGGCGTCGATGTGGTGGCGCAGGGATCGAACGGCATCGAGGCCGTGGACCTGATCGAAGAGCACCAACCGGATCTCGTCTTTCTGGACGTGCAGATGCCGGGCCTGGATGGCTTTGGCGTGCTCGAGCGTCTGATGGCGCGCCGTCAGCAGAGCGGCGGCGAACCTGACCCGCTTCCGCAGATCGTCTTCGCCACCGCATTCGATCAGTACGCGGTGCGCGCCTTTGAAGTCAACGCCGTCGATTACCTTCTGAAGCCGTTTGACCGCAGCCGCGTGCTGGCAGCAGTGGAGCGGGTTCGCGCGCGCCTGGCCAGCGAGGGTGCGGGAGCCGCCGGGGGCGCGTCACCCATAGAGCCGCAGCACCTTGTACACGCCAATATTGGCGCCACATTTGGCGCGACCGTCGATTCCATGATCGACTCGAAGATTGACGCCCTTCTGCGGCTGCTCAAGAGTACGCCGTCGACGCCAGGCGCGGCGCAGCAGGGCAAAGGCCACGCACCCAAGCTCATTGTCCAGGCGCAGAGCCGGCTGCTGCTCATCGACCAGGCGGAGATTTGTTTTGCCGCCATTGACGACGGGGTGATTCGCATCGTCACCCGCAGCTTCGAAGGCCAGTCAAAGTGCCGGACGCTGGAGGAGTTGATGGAACTGCTTGACCCGGCGCACTTCTGGCGCGCCCATCGCGGCTACGTGGTGAATATCGACCATATCCGCGAAGTGGTGCCGTGGTTCAAATCCAGCTACCAGTTGCGCATGAACGACAAGCAGCAGACGGAGATTCCGGTTAGCCGTGCGCAGACCAGGCGGCTCAAGGAACTGTTCAACCTTTAGGAAACACCCATCAAGCGTCGCATCAACTTCGGTGCGGTGGTGAACCCCGCGCGCGCTTCCTCTGCTTGCCGTAAATTATTGGAGAGAGAGTGAAACGATCTCCGGCCCGGGGTCGCAGGGCGCCGAGAAGGTGAGCACGTTGGCGTGGGGAGAGGGACCCAGGGGCGCCTCAATCCAGATGCTTGCCTCGGCTTGCGATCCCGTTGAGGGAAAGGAAATGCGAGTCGGCATTTGCCCGTTGACGCGCAGTTCGACGATGCGCGGCGTGGAACCGGGATTGAAGTAGGTAATTTCAATGGGCGCAATCTGGAAGCGCGATGTCACATGGGCAAACGTGACGTCATGTCCGCGCACCACGGGCTGGCCGGCGCCGTCGTTGGCGGGTTGCTCCGACGGCTCGGGGACCACAGAAGTCATCGCTCCTTCGCTTCCTTTCACAAGAAGAAGGACCCCATCTCCGGCGCCGACCTGGGTGGAATAGGAGCCGTCCTGGCTGCCCAGATCTCTGCCCGCCCAAAGATCGGTCACCCGCGCCGAATTTTCCAGGCCCAACTCACTCCACGCGACGGCAACGTTGGCAGCCGCATGGGTCCGATTCAGCAGAAGCACGGCGCGTGATCCAGCCTCCGCCAGGCGCTTGGACCAGACCTCCAGGCCAGGAGCCGGCGCAGCAATCTTAACCGCCTGCAATCCCAGCGGGTCCTGATCGATAGCAACTACCGCGGGATTGGTGAGGGTCGCGAGCGACGCCGCGCTAAGCCGGGTCAGGTCGGCTCCCACCAGCAGCGGCGCTCCGGAGATGGCCCAAAGGCTCATGTGCAACCGGTTTTGGGCGTCATTCAATCCCGGCATCCCCAGCACCATCATGTCCGGGTCGTTATAAAAGCCGGTATGTTGCGCTTCGGGATGGATACCCTGGTCGAAATTCGACAGCACTTTGGGCACACTGGCCTTGCGATCCGCATGCTCGTGACCGAAGACGATGGGCGCCACAATGTCGGAACTGGTGCGCCAGATATCCGCCGGAGCGCCGCCAATATTGGGCGCCCAGGTCCAGGGACTGTTCTTCCCCCATTCGCAGAGCGAGAAATAAAGAGGATGCCCTGTGAGCGAAACTGCGCGTGCAATGGCGCGGGCAATCTCAGCATATTGCACGGCCGGATCGAGATTCTCCTTGTCTCCGCCGCACCAATCAACCTTGACGTAATCAAAACCCCATTTGGCGAACTGCAGGAAATCCTGCTGATAATGGCCTTCGCTGCCAGTGTGAAAGATCTTTGGCCCGAGGTCCGGATACATGCTGCAGCCGTCGGCTCCCGCATCCGTGTAAATGCCCGCCTTGAGTCCCAGGCTGTGGATGAAGCGGACAATGTTGCTCATATCGCCGGCGCGCTCGCCGGGGGCGAGCGCGGGCCAGTCCTGCGCATTGACGACAAAATCTCCCTCGTCATCGCGCTGGCCCAGCCACCATCCCTCATCGATGTTGACGTACTCGAAGCCGGCCTTCTGCATGCCATTGGCGGCCATGGCGCGCGCCTGCTGCATGATGACGCCGGAGTCCACGGTATTCGAAAAACTGTTCCATGAAGACCAACCCATGGGCGGCGGCGGAATGGCAGCAAACTTTGCCGGAGTCTGAGCAGCCAGCATTCCCGAGACCAAGAGCAGCGCGAAACCCGTGCCCCATGCCGGTGGATGACAGAGCAAAAAACTGCGAATCATATTCTTCATGCTGCTTTCTCCCATTTGAACCTGGTAACCCACAGCCGCGGGCTCCGCCCATTCGCCCCCGGCGGTGGCAGGCTAAGCCGGCACAGAAAATCCACCGCGCCGTGCAGGGCGCCATTTTTTGAGCGGTGCTTCTGGGATCCCCCCGCGGTCGCTTAAACCTGAACACAGCGGAATCCGGCTGTCAAGCACGTCCGTGATGAGTGGCTTAAAAGCCAGGCATGATCCTGTGCGGTGGTTGCAAAGCCTTTTCGCTCGCATCAGCTTTAGAATTCCAACACCGCGCCGTCCCCGGGGAGCTTCTAAAGCCAAGGTGCTCACAGAAAGGTGCAATAGATAAAAATGTTGACACCGGAATTCTCGATTACTATACTGCCCTCCATCATAGCTTCCGAAAATTGAGCGGGTTCGAAAGGGCCGCGGCCCCACGGGATGCCAACTCGTTAAGCCGCGACGGGACGCATGGGCTGAAGGCATTTGGCTCACAAGCATCGCGTTCCTTCATCTCGCGCGAAAACAACGGGAAAATGCGCCCTCGGCAGCTCAAGCAATGAAGGCACTTGCTCCATCCGGCGATTGAACCGGCTCAGCTGAGTACGGCCTCGACCGGGACAAGACGAGCGTAATGAAAACTCGCAGACAGTTTCTTTCGCAGAGTGGTGTGGCTGGGCTGAGTGCGGTCCTTTACGAGCGCTATAGCCTGCCTCTGGCGGCGGCAGAACGTCTGTTGGCAACTTCCCCTGCTGAGAGTCAGGGTCTTTCCAATTTAACCAGATCTGCTTTCGGAGCCTGAGATGCATCTCTCGGTCGAAACCATTCCGAACTATTTGTGCTGCAATGCGGCGGGAGCGCACTTGAGGCAAATGGTCAACGGCAACGCTCAAGCTGGTTGGTTCTCCGAAATGGGCCATCTGGGTTGGAGAGCAAACAATGAGGGGTAATTGCGATCATGAACTGTAAAGCGGTTGTGGCGACTATTGGCTTCGTGCTCTGTATTTTGCCTGCCGGTCTTGGGGCACAGTCTGCGGCTACGGCAAATCCTGATCCTCTATTGAGCGGCTTTGTCAATCCGCCCAGTAGCGCGCGGCCTCGCGTCTGGTGGCACTGGATGAACGGCAACATCACCAAGGAGGGCATTCAACAGGACCTGGAATGGATGCACCGCGTGGGGATTGCCGGATTCCAGAACTTCGACGCGGCGCTGGCTACACCGCAGGTTGTCGATAACCGCCTCGCATACATGACGCCGGGCTGGAAGGACGCCTTCCGATACGCAACGACCCTGGCCGATCAACTCGGCCTGGAGGAGGCAATCGCCGGCTCGCCGGGGTGGAGTGAATCGGGCGGTCCCTGGGTTCCTCCTGCAGAAGGAATGAAGAAGTACGTGTGGAGCGAGACAGAGGTCGAGGGTGGACAACCATTCACCGGCCAACTGGCGCAGCCGCCTGCAGTGGCCGGACCTTTCCAGGGCATCGCCCGCAGCCAGGAGCAGCCGCCGCCGGTGTTCTACGCTGACGCAGTGGTGGTCGCCTATCGGCGTCCGGCCGGCGATGTTTCCCTCGCCTCGCTGCACCCCACCATGACGGCCAGCGCCGGTTCACCCGACTTTGCGATGTTGGATGATGGTGACCTGCAGAAGACAGTGGAACTGCCGGTAGCGCCACTTGGCGAGACCGCATGGATTCAATACGAGTTCGCTGCGCCGCAAACCATCCGCGCCATTACCTACGTGATGGCCGGTCCGGACCGCCGAGCCATGAGGATGGGGGCGAGCGTGCCGGAGCGCAACCTGGAAGCAAGCGACGACGGGCAGAACTTCCGCATCGTGACGGAACTGCCCGGAGGCAGCGCACCGGAGCAAACCAATTCGTTTCCCGCCGTAACCGCAAAGTTTTTCCGGGTGACATTCAAGCTAATGCCCCCGCCGCCGCTGCCAGCGGGAGCCGCCCCGTTCGTGCAACCGACTAGTTATAAAATCGCCGAGTTGGTGCTGCACCCGGGTGCGCGCGTGAACCAGTTTGAAGAAAAAGCCGCGTTTGTGACGGCGCTGGATCTTTATGCTGCAGCCAATCCACAGGTTTCTGACTCTGAGGCCGTGGCCAAATCCGAGGTGATCGATCTGACCTCCAAGATGCAGCCCGATGGGAGTCTGGACTGGACACCGCCCGCCGGCGACTGGGTCGTACTTCGCTTCGGATATTCCCTGCTGGGAATTACCAATCATCCAGCAACCAAGGAAGCAACCGGGCTTGAGGTAGACAAACTCGACCACAGATTCGTGAAGAAATATTTCGATACTTTCCTTGATAGCTATAAGGAAACCGTAGGCCCGGACATGATGGGCAAGCGCGGCATTCGTTATGTGATCAACGACAGTTGGGAGGCCGGTTCGCAGAACTGGACCGACAACATGATCGCCGATTTCGAAAGACTGCGCGGCTATAGTCCGCTGCCCTGGTTGCCGGTGCTCACCGGCCAAGTGGTGGAGAGTTCCGCGGCCAGCGACCGTTTCCTTTGGGATTTCCGTGAGACCATTGGCGACCTGATTGCCAACGAACATTACGGGCAACTGGAAGCAACGCTGCACGAGCGCGGCATGGGCCACTATGGGGAATCGCACGAAGTAGGGCGGGCCTTTGTTGCCGACGGCATGGAAGTGAAGAAGTTCGATGAAGTGCCCATGGGCGCCATGTGGACCCACGATCCCGCGAACTTCTACGAACAACCTGGTTATGACGCCGACGACCGCGAATCGGCATCCGTGGCCCACATCTATGGGCAGAACCTGGCTGCGGCCGAGTCGCTGACCACCTGCGATGTTCAACATGCCTGGGCATGGTCGCCGGCAACCCTCAAACCCGCCGCCGATGAAGAGTTTCTGGATGGCATTAACCGCTTTGTCATTCACGAGTCGGCCCACCAGCCTCTGATCGGCAAGGCGCCGGGAATGACTCTGGGCCCTTGTGGGGAGTGGTTCAACCGCAATGAAACCTGGGCGGAACAAGCCGGTCCCTGGGTCGATTACCTGGCCCGCACCAGCTACTTGCTGCAGCAGGGACATTTCGGCGCCGATCTCATCTACTTCTACGGCGAGGACTCGAATCTAACCGCGATCTTCGCGAAGAAATGGCCCGACATTCCCGCCGGCTACGGCTTCGACTACGTCAATGCCGATGCCCTGATTCACAAACTGAGCGTGACCGCCGAGGGCCGCATTGCGACCCCAGCCGGCATGAGCTATCGCGTGCTCGGCCTTGATCCCTACAGCCAGCACATGTCCCTGCCGGTTCTGCGCGCCATCCACAAACTGGTGGCCGATGGAGCCGTGCTTGCCGGACCCAAGCCATTCGACGATCCCAGCCTGGCTGACGACCAGGCCGAGTTCCATCAGTTGGACAACGAGCTCTTTGGCGATGGCACGGGCGTGCACCGCGTCGGCAAGGGAACCGTCTACGCCGGACAGAGTCTTAGCGACGTCTTCGCGGCGCTCAAGTTAGCTCCCGATTTCGACTACAGCAAACCAGAGACCGATGCCGACCTGAAATTCGTGCACAGAAAATTGACCAACGGCGACCTGTACTTTGTGGCCAACCGCGGAGACCGAAGCGAGACCGTCGATGCCACCTTCCGCGTAACCGGCTATGCACCCCAACTGTGGCACTCCGACACCGGCTCCACCGAGAATCCTTCCTTCACCGTCGCCGCCGGTCGCACCACGGTGCCCTTGCAACTGGGACCATGGGGATCGGTCTTTGTGGTCTTCCGCAGACCAACTACAAAGACCTCCTATACCGCGCCGACCGAAACTGAGACTGAAGTCGCAACCCTCAATGGGCCGTGGACGGTGAGCTTCCAGGCGGATCGCGGAGCACCACCACAGATAACCCTGGACAAGCTAATTTCCTGGAACGACAGTACCGACGCGGGCGTAAAGTATTTCTCCGGGGCCGGAACTTACACCCAGACCGTAGTTGCCGAGCCAGCCTGGTTCAAGCACAACGCACACATCTGGATTGACCTGGGTGACGTAAAGAACCTGGCAGAGATCACGGTGAACGGCAAATCGTTGGGAGTAGTGTGGCATGCGCCCTTCCGTGTGGACGCAACCAGCGCTCTCAAGCCGGGAGCCAACGAGATTTCAATCAAAGTGATCAACGCCTGGGTGAACCGGCTGATTGGAGATCAGCAGCCCAACGCAAGCCATTACACCTTTGCGGACATCAAGCCGTACAAGGCCGATTCGCCACTGCTTCCCTCCGGTCTGCTGGGACCGGTTCGTCTCTATTCCGCAGTTGCGCGACGAGAAGCGCACTAGAAACAGGCCGGGGCCGCGCGACTCGCCGCAAACATGCGCTTGCGCACGGCCCTGCCCACCCGCAGGAAGAAAAGGACCTTCACTGTATGAAATCGTCAACTTGGTCAATTGCGCGGCGCTTGCATGGTACCGCGTGGGTCATGGCGCTGGTGCTTGCTGCTGGGGTGCCTGCCAGGGCACAAATGGGAGATCCCGCGGTGGGACCGACCACCATCCCCAATCAGGATTTGGATCCCACCAGAACGCCCGGAATCCTGACTCTTGAATCGACGCTTCACCAGCCGCTGCCGGAGCAGTACATCTGGACTAAGGCCGATGAGGTGCCGAACGATGCCATTGCCGCAGCGAGCTGGGTGTCGGAATCGGGATCTAACCTCACTGCCCACTATTTTCGCCGTAGCTTCGAAATCGACGGCAGCCCGCATCAAGCCACGCTCTATCTTGCCGGTCCGCGATCGGCCGTGATTTATCTGAACGGACAGAAGGTGGGGAGTTATCAGCTCAACCTGGACTTTCCAATTGGCATTCAAGTCTACGCTTGCGATGTGAGCAGCACCCTCAGGTCAGGCAAGAATGTGCTGGCCATTGAAGCCGTCCGTGGTCCTCAAATCGGAAGCGGCGCGGATAACCGCCTGAGCATTCAGCAGACGCAAGGCGATGTTCTCGCGGTGAAGATTTTGCCCGCAGCCCCGAGCATCGACGCTGCTCCGCTGCTGATCAGCGACGCGCAGTGGAAGGCAACGTTGCAGGCACCTGAGGGCTGGCAGAGCGCGAGTTTCGACGATAGTAACTGGCCGGCCGCAGATAGCCTGGGCGGCATTGAGAGTTCAATCGAATTCTTCCAGTGGAACGCAGACGCGGGAATGTATGCATGGCCTGGCTACGATGGCATTTCGCCTTTCTTAGCCCAATACCATCTTTCCCCTGTAAAGGTTAACCATGATTTTGGCGGCGTTGGATCGCTGGACGGCGTAGACTCTCTGCTATCCTCCGCGCCTGCCGCGAAGGAGTTCAGCGTCCGCCTGCCCGAAGCCGAGGTGAACGAGCAAGCCGCGCCCCAGATCATGCTTGATTTCGGGCGCGAGGTTACAGGACGGCTGCAATTGCAGCTAAGTTCCGGCGATCCTGCCGATGTGACGGTGCAATACGGCGAATCGGAGATGGAGGCTCTCACTGGTCCCTATCTGGGAGTGGACCCCATCCACATTGCGCCGCATGGAACCGCCTATGGACCAAAGAGCGCCTTCCGCTTTGCTGTTGTCCACTTTGTGGGTGGCAAGGAAAGCACTTTCAAATTTATAGGGCTGGACGGAATTGCATATCCGGTCACCTACCAGGGATTCTTTTCTTCATCCGATGCGCAACTGGATAAGATGTGGGCCATTGGCGCTTACACCGCGCATCTCTGCATGCTCGATGATGTCTGGGATGCGCCCAAGCGCGATCGCGGACGCTGGATGGGCGATCTTGACGTGAGTGGCCGAACCATTGAGGACGCCTTTGGCGACGGCCCCCTGATGGACGAGACGCTCGACCGGCTGTTGGGAACCGAGCCCATCCGTGCCGATGTCAACGGCATTCCCGGATACTCGGCCTTCTGGGTCACCGGAGAGACCGAATATTACCGGCATACGGGCTCGCTCAAGCAACTCGAAGCGACGCACACCCGCCTCGTCGAACTGCTCAACTACATGGAAACCGAGATGGATGCGAAGACATTGTATGCCGACACCAACCACGCATGGCCCTATGTCGACTGGTCGCCGGAACTCAATGGCGATGACGCCGAATCCAGACTGGGAACGGACATGGAGTTTTATGCCGGATTCCGCGATGGCGTATGGTTGCTCACCGAATTGCACGACACCGCAAATGCGGCAAAGTTCCAGAAGGAAGCGGACGCGATCAAGGCAGCCGCGCAGCGTTATCTTCTCGATCCCTCGGGCTCGTTCGGCACCCGCTGGCAGACCAATGCCTACGCAGTGCTGTCCGGAGTTGCCGATCCTTCTCAGTACGCCGCGATCTGGCACAATGCCCTTTCCAGCGTAGGACACATCGAGTACAACGCCCTCATCATCACGCCCTATTACAACTATTACGTCGTTAGCGCCATGGCCCAGATGGGAAAACGGCAGGAGGCTCTGAACTGGATCCGGCAATACTGGGGCGGGATGACAAACGAAGGAGCCACCAGTTTTTGGGAGGGGTACGATCCTTCCTGGTATAAGGGCCAGTACTTCCACGCCTCGTTGCAAGCGGATAACTCGTCAGGCTATCAGGCAAGTCTCGCTCATGGCTGGTCGACTGGTGTGATGCCATGGCTCATGGAACAGGTGATTGGCATTCATGCGACGGGTCCCGGCTTCTCGGCCGTCACCATTCGTCCCGATCTGATCGATCTGCAATGGGCGAAAGGTGGTGAACCTACGCCGCGCGGCCTGCTCACCGTCGATATTCGCAAGCAGAACGGGTACGTGACCACGGTCGATCTTCCTGCCGGCACCGTCGCCAGCGTATCGATTCCAGTCACCACGCCAGGGGCCCAGGTATTGGTCAACGGAAAATCTGAATCGAGTGTTCCCGCTGAAAACGGCGCTCGCGCGATTGTGGTTCTTCGCGCAGCAGGCCAATACCGGATCGAGAGCCGGTAGGACCACGATTTCATGATGTTGTCATCGCAGGGTTGAGGGTGGCCCACATCTGACCATCCACGGAGGAACGGGTTGGGGTGAACCCTTTCATCTGTGGTTAGTCAGACTTCGGCCACACGTGGCTGATTAGGGCTGGGGCTGCGGCGGGGGCATCTTAATCAAAACTGTCGCGTCACCTAAATCAAGCACGACTTTAGCCGTCGGTGGGCGATAGACACGGGTGCCCTCCAGCCGGTAGTCATATCGAAGCTGCACATGCGTACTTCCGTCATTCTTTGGGGCGCAGAAAACCCACTCCTTCACATTCTTCTTCGACTGGTCGACCAGGTATGGAATTGAGCCCCTTCCATCGACGCTAACGACCTGTCCTTGCGCCCCGATCGTCACGGTCAGGTCTACCAATCCTGTCCATTGTGCAGCCCATGCTAAAGGAGCGTATTTTGGGACAGCTAATTGGCTTACACAAACCTGGCATGCCGCAGACGCCGGGATCAGAGCCGCCGCGATAAGGAGCATATTGGTGATTATCTTCATCTCGCCTCCTTTAACGATTAAGTCAACTCCGTTGCCTTCGCTTTTGACGCCCGTGTCCGAAATCTGACCTTAATATTTGGGTCTTATGGGGCTTACCAGCACTCCGTAAAGATCTGGCCGCCTTTGCTGGAAATTCCGGTTTACCCCTCTCAGCCTTCGTACTTGCTTCAGGTCAATCGTACCGGAGATGTAGGTTTCCTTTTGATCGGGAGCGCGGGCGAGAATCTGCGGACCCCCATATTCTGTCAAATCGCCGATCATCGCGCCGCCTCCGTAGGATTGATTGGTGGTGATCATCGCCACCTGGTCCTGAAACATGGCCGAGTTCACAATGTAATCCTCAACATCCATCCTGCGGCCATTGATCCAGACAATCAGTTGAGCTCCTTTGAGAGACAGTACCTGAGCATTCTCAGGAAACCATCCGTCGTAGCAGATTTCTATACCAACTTTACCGAAGCCCAGATTAAAGACAGGCAGGTCATTACCCTTCTTCATTATCCATTCGGGATCATTGGTTAGAAACCAATTCCTATCTTTGCCACTGGGAGGCTTCGACCAGGCGGGACTACCTTCATAATGGTTAACAGCCGCATGAGCCTTAAAATATGTCCCCACAATCTTCCCACGCCGATCAAAGATCCACGCGGCATCTGAAAACGTCCCATCGGGGTAATCCTCCCACCCGCCTATGATGACGTAGATATGGTTAGCGGCCGCCGCTGCAGAGATCTTTTGCGTCTCTATGCCGGGAACGCGAATATGCCCTAAGACATATTCTGGAAATATCACCAATTGCGCGTCGTCTTTCCCAGCACGATAGATGTAAGGTACGATCGCCGCTGTGGGATCATAACCCTTCCGAGGTAAATCACCAATGTCGTAACCTTCAATCTGCACGGCAGCGACTTTGACAAGGCCAGAAGACCGCTGGCCTGCTTGCTGAGCTTGGCCGGCCCGAACACTAATAGGGCTCATTAGTATCACGATAGATACTGCCCAAATTGTTGCCGCCAAGTTACTCTTCGGCATTGCTCTCCTCCATAAGTCAGTTATCCTGCAAAAAGGTAGTTTTGGCATCCCAGTTGTGGCGTCATACAAGGATGGGCGACCACGGCTCCGCCCCCTGCGGGTGGGCTGTTGGCCCACATCTGACCATCCACAGAGGAACAGGATGATGGCGGGCGGCCCACCCATCCCGCTCGCTTCTGCAATCGAGCCAAGCCATTGTGTACCCCTTCTTGCGCGTCTTCTCGCGTTGTGTAACACGGACAATTTACCTCAGCCCGGTAGTCGCGAAAGGCAGTCCTGTCGTCGGCCAGTGACTGGGCTGCGCGTCTAAGTCCGGCGCAATGGAGACGCCGTGGCTGGTGGCCGTCGCCACTGTCACATTCCATCCATCCACGGTCACCAACGGCTTCTCGCCATGGAAGCCGTCGTCGGCAGCTTCCATGGTGATGGTCCTGGTCTCGCCCGGAACCAGCGAGACGTAATTATCGCTGTCGAAGACCGGCAGTACGCGCTCGGCAGACTCACCATGGCTGGCCGTGCGCTTCAGTTCGAGATGTGCCATGAGCGCAATTTGCGGGGTGGGATTGTGCAGCGTTACGATCACGCGGCGCACGCCGTGGTCATTCTTCTGCGTTGCTTTCACGTCCAGCGTCACCATGGGCAATTGATTGAGCGCGGTCAGGTCGTCAGGATTCTGGGGCGCGCCCACCCAGTAGAAGTTGCTCGAAATTAATTTGCCCGAGGAGTCGCGCAGCTCAAGCTTGAGGAATTGCACGGCCGGCGGCGTGGACGCTGGCGCGGCGGGAAATTCTACGCGGCCCAGGTTGGTTGCCGCTTCCGGCGCGGCGGTGAATTTCTTGTCGCTCTGGGTGGCCAGCTTTCCATCCAGGTTGTAGATAGCCACGTGGGCGGTCGCGTCGGTCAGCGGATAGGGAAGGTTGTTGATCACCTGCAACTCGCCGGTGGCCTGGTTGTACTGGATGTGCCGCATCTCCCCGGCGTGCATCACCGCGAAGAAGGACGACATGGGATCGAAGTCGTAGTGGTAGATCTGCCACACGAAACTCGGCTGCGCGGGATCGCTCATCCAGGTAATGATGGCCGTGGTGGGATGGAAGAGCAGCGCGTTGCGGCCCTCGTACATGGCGCGAAAGGCTTCGTAATTGGCGAGCTGCCCCTTGCGCACGAAATCGGCCAGGTTGGCGAGTTTGCCGTAGCGCGCAGCCAGAACGCCGGGATACAGGTCTCCGCTCTGCGCGCCCTTGGCCATGTCGTGCTGGGCCCAATCGTCGTCGATGGTCTCCCAATCCTTCTGCGGCATCATGCCGTGAATGGACTCGATGGTGGGGATGGACATGCTGCCGGTTTCGGTTTTGAAGTAGTCGTCGGTCACCGTGTAAAAGTCATACGGCGTGCGCCAGTTGTAAGGGCCGTGGGAACGCACGCCGGCGCCGTCAGTGGAACTGGGCTGATAGCGGCGCACCGGATCGAGGCTGGCCAGAAGCTTGCGCAGTTGCACGTCGATTTCAGGCGGCGGATAACCCTCGTTGCGCGCGCACCACAGAATGATGGAGGGATGATCGCGGAAGCGCAGGATTTTGTCGCGCACGTTGGCAACATACGTGGGTATATCGGTTGGATCGGGGCCGTCAGAGGGATTGGGCTGGAAGAACTCGTCCCAAACCATGATGCCGTACTTGTCGCACATGTCGTAAAAATCCTGCTCCGTGCTCTGGCCGACCCAGTTGCGGATCAAATTCAGATTGGCCAGCTTGTGCAGGCGAATCAGCGTCTCCAGGCGCTCGCGGGGAACACGCTTCATTCCTTCATCCATCCCCCAGTCGCCGCCGCGAATGAAGACGGGCACGCCGTTTACGGAGATGGTGAGGGTGTCGGCGCCGGGTACGGAGTAGCTGATCTTGCGCACCCCGAAGGTCACGTCGTCGGCGTCGGAGATTTCTTTGTTGGAAGTGAACGATAAGTGCAGCGTGTAGAGATTCGGCTCGCCGTAGCCGTTGGGCCACCACAGCCGGGGACTCTCCATATGCAGCACCGGCGTGTTCTGTGCATCGAAGCTGACCACCTGCGAGCTGTGCGGCGCCAGTTCCAGGTCACGGCTGAATTTGATTTTGTCGATGGTGCCGGTCAGCGTGCCCTTCACCGGCGCATCGGTCACGTTTTCGACCGTTGCCTTGATGGTGACGTCGGCCGAATCTGTCTTGGGCAGCGGGAGGTCAGTGGTAACGTAAGGATCCTTCACAGTAACCGGCCCGGTCGCGGAGAGAAACACCTTCTGCCAGATGCCGGTATCGCGGTCGCGAATGGCAGGCAGCCAATCCCAACCAATGGTGGCGAGGAAGGTTGGACCGTCGATGGCGGTCATGCCGCCGTTTCTGCCTACTCCGTCGCGGAGGGTATGTTCGTGAGGAACGCCGGGATGCGGCTGCGGCCAGACATGCACAGCCACCACCGCGTCCTGGCCGGGGGTGACGTGGGAAGTAATGTCGAAGATGCCGCGGATGAAGGCGCCGCGCGTGGTGCCGACCTGAACGCCGTTAACCCAAACTTCAGACGAATAATTGATGCCCTCGAAATTAAGCCAGACATGCCGGCCGCGATACGACCCGGGCACGGTCACGGTGATGCGATACCAGTAGGAAGTGTGCACCAGGCTTTCAGGAATGGGACGCATATTTTCGCCGTAGAGCGGCTCAGGATAAACGCCGTCGTTGACCAGCGAGGTGAGAACCGTTCCGGGGACCGTGGCGTTGTGCCAACCGGCGGGATTGTAACCCTGCGATGCGATCTGCGCGCCCGTCTGCGGCGCTTTGGCGACATCCTGCAACTGCCAGCCGGAAGCCAGCACCACCGGCCCGGGGAGATTCGATTGTGGCTTCGATTGGGCAGCGGCCGGAGCCGGCAGCGTAAAGGCGAGAACCAGGGCAGCAAAAAAACCGATGCGATTTTTCAAGGGTCAAAACCCACTCTTTCTAAAGGAAGAGCGATGGGCACAAAAACCGCGCACGCGGGCGCCGCACACGCGGATTGCCGATCACACGGATTATAGCCGCTCCAAAAAGCAGGTGGCCGGCCTGGGGCCGCGCCGGACCATCATAATGAGGATATGGAGTTCCAGCGTTCATCCGGCATCCTGATTCACCTTAGTTCCCTGCCTTCCTGGGGCGGCATCGGCGATATGGGTCCGGCCGCGCATGAGTTTTTGGATTTTCTGGCGGCGGGTCGGCAGCATGTCTGGCAGGTTCTGCCGCTGGGACCAACCGGCTACGGCAACTCGCCCTATGCGGCGTCTTCGGCCTTCGCCGGGAATCCCACGCTCATCAGCCTGGAGTTTTTGCGCGATTGGGGTTGGATCGGCAACGAGGGCATCGCGCACCTTGCGGGCCGCGATGGCAATGTGAATTTTGACGAGGTGGAAAAGCGCAAGCTGCCGCTGCTGACCGAGGCCGCGTGCAACTTCCTTGATCGCGGGCCACACAGTGCTGCCTTGGCCGGGCCATGGCAGCAGTTCGGGGAGTTTTGCCGGGCGCAGGCTTCGTGGCTCGACGACTACGCGTTGTACGCCGAGTTGCGCCGCCAGTTTCATACGGGCGCGTGGACCGAGTGGCCGGAGCCGCTGCGCCGGCGCGATCCGGATGCGTTGCGCGACGCCGCCGCGCAGTACGCGCGCGCGGTCGCCCAGGAAAAGGCGCTGCAGTTCGCGTTTTCGTTGCAGTGGAATCAGCTCCGCGAGGCTGCGGCCAAGCGGGCCATCCGCATTCTGGGCGACGTGGCCATCTTCGTGAACTTCGATTCGGCTGACGTGTGGGTTCACCCCGAACTGTTTGAACTCGACAACGACTTCAAGCCCATCCGCATCGCCGGCGTTCCGCCCGATTACTTTTCGCCCACCGGCCAGCGCTGGGGCAACCCGCTTTATCGCTGGAATGTGCTCGCTGAGCGCGGATTCGACTGGTGGATCGAGCGCATTCGCCGCTCCGTGGAGTTGTACGACATTGTGCGTCTCGATCACTTCCGCGGGTTTGAGGCCTATTGGGCAATCCCCGCGGAAGACGAGACCGCGGTGAACGGCGAGTGGATCAAAGCGCCGGGGGTCGAGCTTTTCCTGGCGCTGGAGTCGGCGCTGGGACCGCTGCCCCTGGTGGCCGAAGACCTGGGACTGATCACTCCGGAAGTGGACGCGCTGCGCCAGCAGATGCGCATGCCGGGAATGAAGGTGCTGCAATTTGGCTTTGGCGACAAGGGCGCGCACGTGCACCTGCCGCATCGGTTCACGCCGGATACCGTGGCTTACACGGGCACCCATGACAACGACACCACGCAGGGCTGGTGGGACAAAGCCGGCGAGGCGGAGAAGCGCGCGCTGCAGGTTTACGCGGGTCCTATTCAGCAGCGCGATGGACAGCGAGGGCCGGTGTGGCAGCTCATCCGCGCGGCGGAAGCCAGCGTGGCGCAACTGGCCATTGTGCCCGCGCAGGACCTGCTGGAACTGGGCTCGGAAGCGCGCATGAACAGGCCATCCGTGGCCACGGGAAACTGGAGCTGGCGAGCCCCGCAGGGCTGCTGGACGGCTGCGATTGCCGAGCGGCTGGCCGCGCTGACTGAAGTTACGGACCGCGACAACGATCCGCTGGGGCGGCCTGAGAAGGCGGAATCCGCGCAACCCTGACCCCCGGGACCGGGCCGTGCGGGCTGCCTATGATGGGTTTTGAGGAAAGAGGGCCTCCTCGATTGGCTCCGATCGTCAGATTCGGGGTGTGACTCGCCAGCTCCCTCTCTGGCTGAAAAATTACCCAACCCACGTACCCAATCTCTTATCGCCGAATTCAACCGGATGCTCTACTCTTGGCTGTGACGCCATGAGAAGATTTCTGCGCCGCATCGGGGCAGCAATTCTGCATGCCCTCGAACACGACGTGGTGAATACTGCGAAGGCTGCCGCGTATTCCGGCATGCTCATGCTCTTCCCTGCCCTGTTGGTCATCACCACCCTGGTGGCCGAGGTCAATGAAGGCAGTCGTCTGCTGGGCGGATTGCGCGCTCTGTTCGAACAGTTTCTTCCGCCCGACACGCTCGACCTGCTGCAGTCCTACGTGGTGACCCGGCCGCTGCGCTCCAGCCAGTTGCTGCTTTCGGCCGCCTTCCTCAGCCTGTTCGCCGGGCTGGGCGTCATGCTCTCGCTGATGGAGGGTTTTCGCCGCGCCTATCGTCTGCCTTTCGAGGCATGGGGTTTCTGGGACCGGCGCCTGCGCGCGCTGCTCATGCTTCCCATTGCCATGGTTCCGCTGTCGATTGCCACGCTGCTGGTAATCTTCGGCCATCAGATCGAGATGTGGATGGTAGACAATGCCGGGCACGATCTGCGCTACATGGTTCTCCTGCTGTGGCGGCTGGCTCGCTGGTCCATCGCCCTGGTCGCCAGCGTGGCCGTGCTCAGCTCGCTGTTTCACTTTGGCACGCGCCGCAAGGAACATTGGCTGTGGGTGGCGCCGGGGGCCATCGCCGGCACGCTCATCTGGTTCCCGACGACCCTGGCGTACGGCTTTTACGTCACCCGCATCGCCAATTACTCGCGTTTCTACGGTTCGTTCGGCGCCGGCATCGCCACGCTGGTATGGCTCTACATCACCTCATTCAGCATCCTGATCGGCGCGGAGATCAACGGCGTGCTCTATTGGGAGCGCCGGGACCATAGCTCGCTGCGTTAAAACGGGTTGCGCACAATCGCCTTCAAAATCCGACCTCCCGGTTACAATAGAGGCAGTGGTTTCCATTCTTCCTGCCAATCTGAGCCCTAAAACCTGGCCTTTAACCGTTCCGGAGGACGTGTGCATGTCATTTCCTGACCTGAGCCTGACGGAATCTCCATCGCAGCGCCGTGCCAAGATTGTTGCTACGCTGGGGCCCGCTACTCAGTCCGAAAGCGTCTTCCGCGACCTGGTGCGCGCCGGTATCGATGTTGTTCGCCTTAATTTCTCCCACGGCGCCTACGAGGAGAAGCTCGAGCTGATCAAGATGGTGCGCAAGGTCAGCCGCCTGGAAAACAAGCCGCTCTGCATTCTTGCGGATTTACAGGGCCCGAAGATTCGTACCTCCAGGCTGAAGGATCGTCAGCCGGTGCTGCTCAAGGCCGGCCACCGGCTCACCATCAGTCCGCGCGAGGTGCCCGGCACCGCATCGCTCATCGGAACCACCTTCAAGACACTGGCGGAAAATGTTGAGCAGGGCTCGCGCATTCTGCTCTCCGACGGCCTGATCGAACTGCGCGTGCACGAAGTGGCAGGAGCGGACGTGGTCTGCGAAATCGTGAATGGAGGCATGCTCGGCGAGAATAAGGGAATCAATCTTCCCGGCGTTCTGGTTCGCGTCCCTTCGCTGACGGAAAAGGATACGGCGGACCTCGAATTCGCCCTTAAGAGCGGCGTGGACGCCATCGCCGTTTCCTTTGTGCGCACCGCGGAAGACATTCGCCTGGTGCGTAACTGCGTCTCCGCCTTCGGCAGCGACACCTGGATTATCGCCAAGCTCGAAAAGCCGCAGGCCATCGAGCACCTCGATGCCATTCTGCAGGTTGCCGACGCCATCATGGTGGCCCGCGGCGATCTGGGGGTGGAGCTGCCGCCGGAGAAAGTTCCGGCCATCCAGAAGCACATCATCCGCCGCGCGGCCGAATACTCGAAGCCGGTCATCACGGCCACGCAAATGCTGGAGTCGATGATCGAGAATCCACGTCCCACGCGCGCGGAGGTCTCCGACGTGGCCAATGCCGTCTTCGACGGAACCGATGCGGTAATGCTCTCGGGCGAGTCGGCGGTTGGCAAATATCCCATCGAGACAGTAGCCATGATGGGGCGCATCATTGCCGAGGCTGAGATGCACATGCGCCTGGACGAGAGCCCCGAGCCCCTGAAGCGGCGCTCCCGGCTCTCCATCGCCGAAACCATCTGCGAAGCGACTGCCCACGCCGCCGACGATCTGGAGCTGCGCGGAATCGCGGTCTTCACCGAATCCGGATTTACGGCGCGGCAGCTCTCGAAGTATCACCCCTCGGTGCCCATCTTTGCGCTCAGTCCTGTCGATGTCACCATCAACCGCCTCAACCTGCTGTGGGGCACCACGCCCATCCGCTGCTCCAAAGTGAATTCCACGGAGGCGCTGGTCGAGTCCGCCGAAACCCTGCTGGAGAAGAGCGGCTACGTGCGCCCCCATGAAGTGATTGCCATCGTGGCCGGCACCCGCACCAAGTCCGGCTCGACGAACTTTCTGCGCCTGCATGTGATGGGCGAAAACGCCTTGGGCAGCTCGCGCTTTGTAGCCCCGCGCGCCAACGGAAAGCCGATCGTGGCCTCGATTAAACGCAAGCATCCGGCCAAGGCGAGCGAGTCAGGGGGTTAGCCAGTCAGCGGGTTAGCCGGTCAGCGGGTTAGCCGGTCAGCGGGTTAGCGAGTCAGCCCAAACCAGTCCGGCCTTGGGGCTTTTGGGGTTCACCCCCCTTGCGACGAGGACAAATACTCCGCCAGGATGGCGCACCCGGCCGCTCGGCAAACCAGAGAGCTGGTAAGGGCGCGCTGCTAAAATTTCTGCAGCGTCCTATGCCAGTGAAGGCTCTCTATCCCGGTACGTTTGACCCGCCCACCAATGGCCACGTGGACCTGATCCAGCGCGGCGCCAAGATCTTCGACCATCTCACCGTCGCCATTCTCATCAACCCGGTCAAGAATCCTCTATTCACGGTTGAGGAGCGCGTGGACATGCTGCGCGAGGCCACCAGCTCCATGGGCAATGTGTCGGTGGGCACCTTCAACGGCCTGATGGTGGAGTTTGCCCGGCAGGAAGGCGCCACGGCGGTGCTGCGCGGCATTCGCGCCATCTCCGACTACGAGTACGAGTTTCAGATGGCGCTGATGAACCGGCGGCTGGCGCCGGAGATCGAAACCGTCTTTCTGCAGCCCGCCGGGCGCTATTCGTTCATCAGCTCGCGCATGCTCAAAGAGGTTTTCAGCATCGGTGGCGACGTAACCGGCCTGGTGCCGCCGAATGTGCTGCAACGGCTGCGCGCACGCTTGCCCAACGGGCATTAGGGCGTCTTCCTCAGGCCGAGTAGCCAATCCTCTCGAATCAGCCAACTCGCTAACCCTTACGCGCCGGCCTCCTTGACCCGGACGTTAGTTTACGCCAGACGCTCATCCCGGCAGTGTCATCCTGACGCGAAGCGGAAGGATCCGCGGTTGCCTTTAGGATTTCCCGGCGAGGCACTATTTCGGTAATCTCCGCATTGCCCAGGCTCCGACGGGAATGGCTATTTTGCAGCTGGCACACGCGCGAAATCAGGCAACTCTATCACGATTCCGCTTGAGAATACCTTGGCATGGGGAACAGGGAGTTCTGTCGTCGTCGACGCCGAAGGGACGGCCATAGGATGCAACTCGATTGCGATACCGCTTGAGAATACTTTGGCATGAGGGTCAAGGGGCTTGATGGTCGCCGATCCTGAAAGGAAGACCAGAGGAGGAATCACTGCTCGTGCCTTCTTCGCATCTTGCTGGCCCTGTTGAGCGCACAGTGGGATAGCCATTGCCAATGCCATCATTCCCAACGCAAAAGCAGATCGCATGTTCAATCCCTCTCATCCAGTTCACCGATTTTACTCGGCAGAAAAAAGCTTGGCAACTTCCGCATCGTAATACGCTGGCGAGTTCCGGCCGTGTCACCGACAAACCGCCCAGAAGTCAGGACGCGGCCACGGTACGTGTCGATGAGTGCCGCGGCCTGAAATCGCCAACTGAGCTGATTGGTAAGGACAAGCCGACTTCTCGTTACCAACGCCGAGATGCTATCTTTCACGAACGAGGCTGGACGCATCACTCAGTCAGGAGATCGTTTTGACCATTCGAGGTGCAAGGAATCAGAACGAATCAATTGGGCGAGTCATAGAGGAGGCAGAACAAAATCTTCTATCTGCATTCCAAAAATCGCAGAAAACTGCTCACCCAGGTCGAAAGGGCGACGCGCGAGCGGCCAATGTGGCCAGCTTTCTGGAGGATCGACTGCCCAAATGTTTCGGAGTCGCTTGCGGTGGAGAAGCCGTCGACTACTTGGATCAGCGATCCGGGGAACTAGACATCGTAATTTATGACAAGGTGCGCAACGCTGTCCTGTCTGAGACCCCCCTTTGGATCACGGCGGAGTCTTTGTTGGCCTATGTAGAAGTCAAATCCGTGCTTTCCGGACAGGAATTGCTGAAATCGTATGAGGGTGCCAAGAAGCTGAGTGCCCTTCGTCCATTCAAGCGGTGCTTCACACTCGCCGGGGCCAGTGGTAGAGATGGCGCAGAGGATTCCGGACAACTCCGCTGCTTCCGAACACTCTTCGCATTTCAATCAGATCTTAATGATGAAGGTTGGCTCGACAAGGAGTGGAACCGCCTTGTCGACGCCTCGAAAGCCGCGAAATGCGCGCCTGCATACATAGACCGCGTCTTGGTCTTCAATCGCGGCCTCATCAATCCGCCATCCCGGACCGGAACGGAGAAGGCCGAGGTTGCCTCATTCTTCCAGCAGTGGTTTATTAACCTTGTAAATTTTCTATCCAGGGAGAATGCACGAAGGCCCGCAATCGATTGGCAGCTTTATTCGAAGAAGACCATTCCGGGCTGGAGGCGCCTCGGCAAGTAGAACGGCGAGCGGCCCGGGGCCAGGTCTCAAACTCAGCGTGAATGTTGTGTGTCCCTGGGGTCCCCGGATATACGAATCGCTCTAAATGCTAGGCTATTGGGATGCTAGATGTTAGCGGTTGCCGTGTCAAAATACAGCGAGCCAAGAAGCACATCGCAGATTTTGAAAGGGAAAAGGTCGCTTTTCTTGACACAAGTCCTTACGTAGTCATCCGCCAGTTCGACGCTGAACACAACGTCACGCAGTCCATCATGGGACCGCTCCCGACAATCCCTTCCGAGTTGGCCGTAATCGCCGGAGACGCCGCGCAAAACCTTCGGAGCGCTCTCGACTACCTCGCCGCGGAGCTGGCAACATGGAAGCTCTCTGGGTCCTTCACACCATGAACAACGGTGACAAGCATAGACTGCTCATTTTTATAAAAACCAATATCGGGAAATCGCATCAGCTCAAGCTAAGCCCTGAAGGGCGGAGTTTTCGGTTCTTTTTAGTGCGCCTACCCTCGAAGAAGGCACAGTGTTGGGTGAAGTTTCCGGCAATAGCGAAACTGACATCGCATAAATTTCAGTTTCGATATAGCGTTTGGAGAGCCTGAGGCCATTATGGGCGAACCCGTTACGCCAGTTCTCGCGAAATTGGCGGAAATTGTGGAGGCTATCATCACACACTTTGAGGGCAACTTCTGCGCGCAGGTCGCCCTTCTGGCGGGAGGCCGCATTGTCTGTATCATTCCCGCAAACGCCCTTCTCGGCAGCAATCCCAGACCGCGTTTGTGGTCAACGAGCGCGTAATCGCCGAGTCGCTCATCGAACCGGAATTCGGGTTCCGGGTGGTTGACGGGCAAACCGGACAGCACGCGGCGAGCAACGCGACGAACAGCCGCAGCAACAACCGCGGATCCTTCCGCTGCGCGTCTGGATGACAGCGGTTGGTTGAGGTGTGGGCGTATCACCGGCTATTTGGAGAGTAAGCATCTCGGGCAGGGATCGCGCGAAGCGCAACTGCGGATCCCTCCACCGCGGTCAGGATGACAACCGCGTTGCGCCAGGAGGCAAGGCCGCGAGACGCTTCTTCGCCGGGCTGACCCCGCAAGCGCTCTACCGCCTGCACAAATAGGTACGCGAGAGGCGGTCGTGCCAGCTCAGGTGATCGTCATCGAACAGCGCCCAGGCCAGCCCCAGACCCACCGGCAGGGCTGACACCATGAGAGCCACGATCCGTTTGTAGCGCTCGGCACGCACCGGGCTCACGCCCTCAAAGGTTATGAGCTGGATACGTGCATACCTCATGCCCGGCGTTGCCCCGCCCAGCGTGAAGAAGAACATCTGGTAGAGAATGGCAGCCGCCACGAACGCCAGAGCCATGCTGATTTCCGCGGCGCGCAGTCCCGGCAAGACGCTGGCCTTGGAGGCCGCAAACATGACCGTTGCCAGCAGAGAACCTGCAATCAGCGCGCCATCCACCACCAGCGCCATGAGCCGCAGCGTGGCTGGCGCGGGCTCGAGAGCGGTAGCGGCCTCCATCGCGGCGGCTGCCTCGGCCTGCGTACCCGGCTCGGGGAGAGGCTCATATACGTCTTCACGCGCGGGCTGCGCGCCCAGCTCCATTCCAGACCATGCGGGCGCGGCCCAGGCCTGTGCCGGCGCAGCCGATTCCTCCAGCGCAGGGTCGGTCGAAATGGAAACCGGATCGACTTCAAAAATGCTCAACTGCGCAGCCGCTTCCGGCGCGGACAAGCCCTCCACCAGCCGTGGGCGCGCCTTGCGCGCAGCCACCAGCTCGCGGGGAAATTCAATAAGGTTGGCGGGAATGGGCGTGGGCTCGACCACTTCGATCTGCTCAGGCTCAGAGCGCTCCGGTTCCGCGACGGCAGGCCGCCACCAGCCTTCCGCGCCGGTTTCAAACAACTCCTGGCCGCGCGCGGCGCGCGTTTCCACAGGCATAGGCGGATGGGTGGGCAGCTTCAGATCCCAACGAAGCGGCGCCGCTTCCTCAATCGCCGCGGCAATCGGAGCAGCCGGAGAATGAGCCGCAGGCTTTGCCAAGTGAACAAGCTCCGGGCCAAACTCGGGACCGGACTCGGCCGAACGGTCAAAGAAATCGGTGACCGGCGCAAAATCATTCTGAAACAAATCGCCCGCAACTGGTGTGGGAACTGGTGCAATCCGCCACTCCATTACCGCTTCGGCAAGCGGCTCGTCTTCTGTTTCGGCCTCAGTTGCCGCTTCAATTTCATCCACAACCGACTGGGCTGCAGCCTGCGCCTGCAGCGCAGCACGGGACGCAGCCTCGGCGGCACGCAGCGCAGCGCGCGCTTCATTGGCCAGTACTTCGCTGTAGCTGGGTGCATTGGCATAGCGGGCCGCGACGCGCGCGGCAGCTTCCATGGCGCGACGGCTGGCGTTGCGCTGGTTTTCCGGGGGCCCCTGCGGCTCGGTCGCGGATGCGCCCTTGCGGCCACTGCCATCGCGGCTGCGATGTTCGGCCAGGCGGCGGTTGACTTCCTCTTTCCAGACGGGGGAGATTTGTGCGGATGAGCTCAAGGCTGCTTCCCTTCAAGTTGGCAAGGCGTTCCGGCCCTGCTGCTGATCAAGTCCACGGAGCGGTTGGCAAGCGCCGGTCGCGCAGACGTTACAACCATCGAGGAAGGAGGGTTCACGGAGAAAAGAACGGAAAATGGCAAGAAACCTCGCGGCAATATGCCTCGATGCGGCCTGCGCAACAGCGCAGGACACGGGATCCGAATTTTCGTGTTGCCAGAGCAGCGTGGAGTGCAATCGGAACGGGCCGGTTTTGCTATCCTGAGCCTACCGGACCAAGGTCTGAATGCGTCCTCGTTATCTAGTTCTTATCACGCTGCTGGCACTCTGTCACCTGCAACTTGGCGGGCAGACGTTGACCAATGGGTTACCTTCTGCAATTTCTGCGCCCGGCGCCTCGACCGCCAACGACAGCAGCTTCGAACAGTCGCAGTCCTCGCTTCCCGACGATCCGGACCAGGAAATTTTGCCGGTGGCGCAGCCCCAGCCCCAGCCCGCTGCCGGCATTCCCGTGGAATGGGAGGCGCAGAACCAGCAGTGGCTCGGCGATACGGTCACGCTTACCGGCGATGTTGTGTTCCACTATCGCGATTACATCCTCCGCGCAGACAAGGTGACCTACAACCGCAAGACTACCGAGGTGGAGGCCGATGGGCACCTGCAGATAGCGGGCGGCCCCAACGACATCCTCATCAACGCCTCCCATGGCGACATGCGTCTGGATCTGCACACCGCGCGCTTGTTTAACGTGCACGGCTCGCAGGGGGTGCGCACCGCGGGCCATACCGTTGTCTACTCCACGCCCAATCCGCTGCTTTTTTCCGCGCGCGTGGTGATCGAGCAAGGCGAGGGCCATTACAAGCTGATCGACGGCTCCATGACCAACTGCCGGATTCCGCATCCCGACTGGCAGATCATTGCTCACACCATCGCGCTCGATGATCGCCGCGCCTCTACCTCCAACGCCTGGTTCAAATTTCTGGGCACGCCTATCTTTTATCTGCCTTACCTGCGCCATGCGGTGGCGAGCGACGATCGGGAAAGCGGGTTGCTGATCCCGGTGCTCAGCAACTCATCCATCAAGGGCTATGTCATCGGCGAGCAGGTGTACTGGGCTATCAATCGCAGCATGGATATGGTGGTGGGCACGGATTACTTTAGCAAGCGCGGATGGGCGCCCAACGGCGATTTCCGCTACAAAGGCCCGGGCGACAATCATGTGATGGCGCGCTGGAACGCCCTGATCGATCGCGGTATCGAGGAGTATCGACGCCCAATGGCGAGCAGTTTGTAAACCAGGGCGGCCTGGACGTCCTGACACAGGGCATCAAAGCCTTCTCGCCGGAGACGCGCGTGGCCGGCACCGCCGAGTATCTTTCCAGCTACGTCTACCGCCTGGTGTTCAACGACAACTACTCGCAGGCTACCAGTTCCGAGGTGAGCAGCGATATCGCCTTCACCCACGCGCACAACGGATTTGTGCCTTCAGCATCGTTTGACCGCTTTCAGACTTTTGCCAGCGCCACCAACGGAGACGAGGTGCGCATCCTGCACCTGCCCAACCTCCGTTATGACGTGGTCGAACCGGCCGCTGGGCATCTCGCCGCTCTACTGGAGCATGGGCTCATCGCTCGATTACCTCAGCCGCTCTGAGCCTGACTTCCATGCCCGCAACGTCGGCCGCCTCGATCTTTATCCCCGTCTCACGCTGCCCTTCGAGGCGGGCGGATGGAGCTTTGTTGCCGAAGGCTCGATCCGCGATACGGCCTACACCATCAGCCAGGTTGCCAGCACGCCAGGCCAGTTTATTCCCACCATCAGCCACTCGCCGCTCAACCGCACGGCGGCCGAAGCCAGCCTGGATATCCGTCCTCCCGCCTTCGAGCGCGATTTCGAACTGCCTTTCGGTCACAGCGTGCTGCGCCACGTGGTAGAACCTGAGCTCACCTATCGCTACGTGGGTGGAATCGGTCCGCAGGCCCGCAACGTACTCCTCTTCGACACCACCGATATTGTCACCAACACCAACCAGCTCGGCTTCTCGCTCACGCAACATCTTTATGCGCGCTCGCGCGCCGCTAAACCCTGCGCCATGAATTCCGACTCCGGCACCACGGCCGGCGATGCCCCAGATTCTGACTCCAGTTCTGCGTCTGCTTCCGACTCTGCGCCAGAGGCCGCGCCCAACGCCGCGCCCTGCCCGGCGCAACCCCGCGAGTGGGCCAGCTGGCAGCTCGCTCAGGACTTTTATTTCGACCCGACCTTTGGTGGCGCGGTGGTTTCAGGAGACAGAAATGTCTTTGCGTCCACGCTCGACCTGACCGGCGTCGCTTTCCTCACCGCGCCGCGTAATCTGTCGCCCCTGATTTCGCGCATGCGCTTCAATGCCCTGCCCAACCTGCGCATCCAGTGGGACTTCGATTACGATCCCCAAGCCGGGCACATGGACACTGATAACCTGTTTGCCGGCTATAGCTTCGGCCGCACCACGGTGGGCCTGGTCCACGCGCTGCTCAACGCCGTGGACGAAAACACCAGCACCAGCGGCACAACTTTTGTTCTGGGCACGCTCAAGGGCCAGGAGCTGCAGCCGTTCCTGGAATTCGGAAAAACCAACGGCAAAGGCGCAAATCTCGCCCTTAACGGCGGTTACGATTTTGCTGAGCACGCGCTGCAATATGCCGGCGCACAGGCCGATTACAACTGGGATTGCTGTGGTTTAACGCTTGGCTACCGGCGTTTCGAGTTGGGCACGGCGGGTACCGCCAACGCCAATTACCACGAGTGGCTCTACAGCTTTACGCTGGCCAACTTCGCCAATATCGGCGATATCCGCCGCGCCAACTCCGTCTTCCACGATCCCTTGCTGCCGCAGGTGTTTTAAGGGCGGCCTAAGTTCACGGCGGCGCCGTTCTCAAGGCCGCCGGCGGAGGTTGTCCACCCCCCTCTCTGATTCATGGTCCCTTTGTCCATCGTTCCCGGTTCTTCCCGATTCCCTTTGCGCTGCTTGCGCGTCCATCCTAAAAGCCACGAATTACGCGGCGGCTCGAGCAGCCCCGCCGCCACCCGGCGGAGCACTCCGAGTGACAGCGCGGACGGCACTCGTTGGAGTATTCTTGCCTGAGAGGACAATCACTTTGCCGCACTTTCGTTTTCTGGCCGGACTTCTGGTTGTAACGCTGGCCATCGGGTGCAAAGCCCAAATTCCGCCCCCCGCGCCAGGTTCCGCCCTCGAGCGCCGCATCGAGGTGCAGGTTCGCTCCCGGTACGAGTTGCCCTCCGACGTGGAAATCAAGCTTGGCGCACGCACGCCCAGCAAATTTCCGGGCTATCAGACGCTGCCCATCACCATCTCCAATGCGGACAAAGACGCAGGTCATCGACTTCCTCATCTCCGACGACAGCACCAAGCTGATTCACCTGGACACCATCGACCTGACCAAATCGCCGGAGGATTCGATCAGCATTGCTGACCGGCCGATCCGCGGCAATCCCGCGGCCAAGGTCACCATCATCAACTTCGACGACCTGGAGTGCCCCTACTGCGCGCGCATGCACCAGGAGCTGTTTCCGGCCACGCTGGACCATTACCAGGGCCAGGTGCGGTTCATTTACAAGGACGATCCGCTCACCGACCTGCATCCCTGGGCCATGCACGCCGCCGTGGACGCCAACTGCCTGGCCGCGCAGAGCGGCAGCGTGTACTGGACGTACGTGGATTATCTGCACACGCATGGCCCCGAGATCACCGGTCCGGACCGCAACGCTGCAGAAGAGTTTTGAGGCGCTGGACCGCATTGCGCGCCAGGAAGCGGTGCTGGGCAAGCTGAATGCGACCCAATTGGACGCATGCCTGGCCAAGCAGGACGAGAGCATTGAGAAAGCTTCAGAGAAAGAAGCCGAGGCGCTCAACATCGAGGGCACGCCTGCGCTCTTTGTAAACGGAGAGCGGATCAACGGCGCAGTGCCGCAGGATCAGCTTTGGGCGGTAATCGACCGGGCACTGCGCGCCGAGGGCGAAGAGCCGCCGGTTGAAGCGCCGGTGCCGGCAGCGGCTGCGAAACCGGCCGCCGGGAACGGGCAATAGAGCGGCTGTGACCGTGCGGGCTGCGGCGTAAGGCCGCTTTCATAAGGGCAGGGTGGGGATTTATCCTTGATAGCCAAGACTTATCTGGATAGCCAAGACTTATCTGATAGACAAGACACTGGATAGCCGAGACTTATCTGGGATACCCAAGACTTATCTGGGATAGCCAGCACCTGGGTGGGATAGCCCAGGCCGGAATGGCCGAGGGTGATTGCCGGGTTCTCAAGCGCGTTCCATCGTCGCTGACGCGGCACCGGGTTTCCGGCGATTGGTGAGCCGATTTTTCCGGTTCACAGGAGAGATAACGTTGCAAGTTGATTCACGAAGTTTTTTCAGGGTTCGCTTTACCGTTTTTGTTCTTCTTTGCGGAGCAGTTGCGGTTGTCGCCGGATGCCACCGCCCGCCCTCGGCCGACGTGGTGGCCACGGTGAACGGGAAGGAGATTTCGCGCGCCGACTTGAACCATGCCTACCAGGCCAGTCTTGGCGACAATCCCCAGAAGCTTTCGCCGATGGAAGCCGACATTCGCCGCCTGCAGGTTCTGCGCGGCCTGATCGACGACGAGATTCTGCAGCAGCGCGCCGCCAAGCTCAACCTTACGGCTTCAGACGAGGACGTCAACGCCAAGCTCACCGAGATCAAGGCGCCGTACACCCAGGACCAGTTTGAGAACCTGCTCAAGCAGCAGGACCTGACGCTCGACGAGCTGAAGCGCAACCTGCGCCGCCAGTTGACGCGCGACAAGCTGATCAACAAGGAAATCGAGTCGAAGATCAACATCACCGACGCCGAGATCCGCGACTATTACATGGACCACAAGTCGGACTTCGACCTGGTTGAGCCGCGCTATCATCTGGCGCGGATCGTGGTGGCCGTTTCGCCCGCCCAGCAGCCGGGAGCGCCCATGCAGAGCAAGGCCGCCCCGCTCGACGCCCGCAAAAAGATTGACCTCGCGCACAATCGTCTGGAAAGCGGCGACGATTTCGGCACCGTGGCCGCAACCTTATCCGATGATCCGAACACTGCCTCGAACGGCGGCGATATGGGCTTTGTGATGGAGTCGCAGCTCAAGTCGGACCCCGACGTCTTCGACGCCATCAGCAAGCTCAAGCCCGACCAGTTCAGCGACGTGATTCCCATGTACGCGGGCACCGGTCCGGGCCGCAAAGTGGCCGATTACGCCATCTTCAAGCTGATTGCGCGTGACCCGGCCGGACAGCGCGAGCTGAACGACCCGCGCGTGCAGCAGTACATTCACCAGACGCTTCACGACGGCCAGAAGCAGGTGCTGCAGAATGCCTATTTTGAGACTCTGCAGGATGAGGCGAAGGTAAGAAACTACTTCGCCGAGCAGATCCTGAAGCAGGGCGCGCCTCCGCAATAGCTGCGGCAGCGCCGCTCTGGGGCTGAACAGGCTGCGGAAAAACTCCGTGCGATGAGTTTTGTAACAAGGCACGGCTGAACAGACTGCGTGAAAAACCCTGTGCGATGAGTTTTGTAACAAGGGCATTTCCGTGCTTTAGCCGGGCCACTAACATCTGCCAAAACGAACGAGGGCTTTTAGCCCCTGCTGCACCCGCCTTCGCACCATTGCCTGATGCGGAGAGCATTTTTCCGCAGCCTGTGAAGCCCTGCTCCTCAGGCTGCTTGCCCGAGAGCCTTTTGAGGCCTCTGCTCCCTCGCCCAGGCGCGAGAGGGACACTGCCGAAATTTCGAGTGCCGGGGATTGCCGCGGCTGGAACGGTACAATTATCTCTCCGGCCCAAGGGAGCAGGCAGAGCCGAGGAATTGGCGCACAGAAAAGGGGCAACCGGTTGGATCCGGTTGCCCCTTTCTTTCTGTTGGGATTAGTTCACCGTTACGGTGAAGGTGGTGCTCGCTGTGGTGCTGGCCGCGTCGTTGCCCGTGCCGCTTACCGTAAAGGTGTAGGCTCCGGCTGCGGTTGCGGGAACACGGTGCCTCCTCCGCCGCCGCCGCTGCTGCCACCTCCGCCGCAGGCTGCCAGGCTGCCCAGCGTGACCAGCAGAACAACCATGCCCAGCATGGCGCGCCAGCTCTTGCGCCGCGCCGGAACGCCGAGGAAGACCAGGAAGGCCAGCACCGCGCCGCCTCCAAGCCAGCCCCTGCCGTTCCCCACCTTGGGCCGAGCCAGCTCAGCGCTTGACGCTGCGGTCGTGCTTACGGTCGCAGTTCCTGACCCGGTCGCTACGCCCGACGCGTAGGTGATGGTCCCGGAGACGCCGCAGGTTGGAGCGGTGCCGGTCGTGGGTCCGCTGGTCACGGTGCAGGAGTTCAGGGTGACGGTTCCGGTATAGTTCGTGGTGCTCTTGGTTCCAGTGATGGTTGAGGTTGCCGTGGCGCCCGGAGCTATCGACGTAGGCGTGGAAGCAGACGCTGCAAGTGCGTAGGTGGAAAGCGCGACCGTCTCGGTTGCGGAGCCGGTGTTGGCCCCATAGACCGCGTCGCCGCTATAGGTTGCGGTGATGGTCGGCGACCCGGCTGTCGTGAAGCTGCCGGCGGAAACCGTGAAGCTGGCAGAAGCGGAGGTCGCCCCGGTAACCAGGGGCATGGCCGTGGAGGTGTAGGTGCCCGCCGTCAGCGAGACGGT
Source organism: uncultured Acidobacteriaceae bacterium (assembly GCA_963725975.1). Taxonomy (GTDB): domain Bacteria; phylum Acidobacteriota; class Terriglobia; order Terriglobales; family Acidobacteriaceae; genus Telmatobacter. Next base: position 836,306 of record CAVSBA010000011.1, read on the forward strand.
GCCCGTGGGGATTGCGCCCGATCCGCTGACCGCGACGTCAACAACGAGCAACTGGCCGGTATCGATGCTGGCGGGGTTGGGAGTGACCTTGACGTTCGCGGACAAGGTCGTTGCACTGGACATGGTGATCGACGCAGTGCCTGAGCCGCTGGTGTAGCTGGAATCGCCGCCGAACATGGCGGTCAGAGTATCCGTACCCGCAGTCAATGCGCTTTTGGGGATCGTGAAGTTGAGAATTCCTCCGCTGCTGGAGGTGAGCGTTTGAGCCGCTGAGCTGTACGAGCCTCCGGTCTGCGTCAGGGTCACAGACCCCGAGGTGGGAATCCCTGCCGGCCCGGCGACAGCCACCGTGACCAGCACGGGATTGGCCACGTTTTGAGCGGCCGGAGCCGTGACCGTGACAATTGGAGTGGCCGCCGCAACGGTGACGCTTTCGGTGGTGCTGTTGGAGGCGTAGGTGCCGTCGCCGCTATAGGTGATGGTCAGTGTGTCGTCGCCGACGCCCAACGATCCAGCCGGAATGACGACACTAGCCGAGCTGGTATTGGTACCGGTGCTCGAAAGCGGACCTGAGCCCGAATAGCCTCCACCAGAGACCGCGATCGTGCCCGTCGGAGCCGGACCAGCAGCGATGCCGGTCATGGTCACCGCAACCGTAAGGGTTGCGCCGTCGGACAGTGGGTTTACCGTTCCAGTGCTGGGAGTGAGTGTCACCGCGATGGTGGACTTGTCAGTGCCCGCATCGGAGACCCATGCGTTCACCACATTAGCCACGTTCAATGACCCCAGGCCGGTTGCCAGATCGAAGCCGGCAGTGGAGTTGTAAGCCGGGGTTGTGCTTGAGATGCCCAGCGTTCCGATAGAATCGCCGGAGCTCATGGGGTAACAGTTGGGCGAGGCAGCGAGCGTGGTGCTATAGCCCCCTTGGTCGCCGCCCTCCGGCGTGCCCGCAGACAAGGCACAAGGCATGCCGGTGGTTTCAGTACCATTGAAAGCCGATCCGGAAGAGGCGGTGGGACCGCTATCGATGTCCTGGAAATAGCAACTGCTCGAAGCGGTAACCTTCTCTGCGCTGCAATCCGAGTAGGTCTGCTGGCTGGCGAGCTTGTACAGCTCAGGATTGGCGAGCCCCTGCGGGGCGCCGGCTTTCTGGTTGATAAGGGCCATCACACCCGCCATCTCCGGCGTGGCAATGGAAGTTCCGCCGATTTCCTGGGCGGTATTCTCAACGCTATTGCTGAGGGTGCAGGAGCCCTGGCTCTGGACGCAAACCAGCGTGGCGCTGTCCAGCAAGCCCACGCCGGAAAAGAAACTGACGTCAGGGAGTGCGCGCGTGGTCAGGCCCAGACCGCTGATCCCTGTTACGCCGGTCTGCCAGCTTGGAACGGGCCAGCCGTCGTCGGTAAGCGGGAGAGCGGCCTGGCTCACGCCGGTATCCGGGTTGGTGGTAGCGCCGGTGCTGGTGGCGTTGGCCGTGCAGGTCGGCATCGTAGTGCTCGATACCGTGGCTGCGTCGTTCGCCACGCAGCCGCTGACTCCTCCGCCCCCGCCCACTGCATCGACGTAGTACTCAATGCCTAGCTGGCTACCTGTTTGGTAGGAGTAGTTTTGGTCAAGGCTTTGCCAGTTGTTCTCGATGTAGTTGCACACCTGTTCCGGAGTGCCGCTGATGGTCAGGAACGTTGCAAGATACCGGCTCACGATGGGATTCTCGCAGGTATCGTTCCAGGGAATCTCCGGTACGTAGCCCAGGGCGCTCGACCCGTTGCTGGAGTTGTTCGAAGTGCCCCAATACGCAGGCGTGCCCTGGCTGGTGCTGGAGGTGGCGCAGCCTGCGAAGTTGTTGCCGCTGAAATAAGGCTGGCACCAGCTGAAATCGGTCCCGCCCACTGCTGTGTTGTAGGGCGTAGATGCCATGCCGTTGACGGAAAGTCCGTACTGGGCAACATAAGGATTACCGTAGCTGTAGTCCAGGGCGTCGTCGCAGGCCGGCGAACCGGAATCGCCGCTGGCCACGAAGACCGAAATGCCTTCGGCCGCGGCCGATTGCCACAGGTCGTAGTAAGCAACGTTTTCCGCCGTGCCCTGGAAGAGTTCGCACTCGCCGTAGCTGAGGCTCAGGATGTTGGCCCCAACCGCCGCTTGATGCTCCACGATGTAGGAGGCAGAATCATACGTCGTGTCGATGGATCCTGCATTGGTTCCTGTCTCGATCTGTCCGGTAACGTACAGCTTGATCTGCGCGCCCGTGGCCACGGATCCTGCCAGCTCTGTGTCCAGCGTGTTCTCCACCTGGTCGCCGCCGCTGCAGTAATTGGTGCTGCCGGTGCAGACGGTTGCCGCGGGCCCCATGCCGGTGTCGGTTTGAACGGGAGTCATGCCGGCGGGCAGATCGAATTCGCTGCGGTAGGTGGAGACGTCATTCTCTCCGTCGCAGGGCGAACCGGACTGACCGAGGCAGATTTCACTGGTTCCGGCAATGGCGATGGTCTGGCCAGTGCCCGTGTATCCGGCGGTCCAGGCCGGGGTGACGTTGTAGATGGTGGCGAAATCCCAGGGCGTCACGTCCTCTTCAAGATAAGTGCTGCCTGAGTAATTGGCGTTGATGCCGTACTGGGGAAGCGCCTTGAGCGAGGCTTTGGGAAAGGCGGCCAGCGCGCTGAGCGAGGGCCTGGTGGAAGTGGTCAAACTGGAGGACGTTCCGGCGAGGCCGGAACCGGGAGCGGCAATGCGCTGCCATTTGCCTTTATCCGCGTTGAACTGGACCAGGCTGCCCATCTTGTGCAGAGGCTTGGGAAGGAAATTGTGCAGCGCCTTTACGCCCACGACCACCGGCGCGAGAGCGGCGGGAATTTGGGGGTTGGTCATGTTGGCGTAGTGGGCGAGGCCGTGCACTGCGAGGCTGTGGATCGAGGTATGGAAGGCGCTCTGTACGGTGCCCGCCGTGCCCGCAAATTTTACGGTCATGCCGTCGGGCGCAACGCTTTTGACGGTGAAGCCCTGACTGGTGAGCCAGTTGGTAATGGCCGCAAGGTCCGCGGGCGCCGGGCCATACTGCGCGCCGATCTGGGCGGCCGAAAGCCACTGGTGGTAATTGGGCGAGTTGGGATCGTACTCGCTGCGCACATAGGCATCAAAGGCAGCCTGCTGCTCAGCGCTGCGGCTGAGCACCAGGGTCAGGTCGGGCAGGGCCATGCTGCCGCTCACCGGGCCCCGATCGTTGGCTGCGTTCGCATGCGGATTGACGTTGCCCTTGAGGGTCACCAGTTCTTTGTTATCGACGGGTGAGACAATGCGGACCTTGGGCGCGGCTGGTTGCGCGGTTGCGAGCGTACAAAACAGGGCACCTGCCAAAGCGCACAGAGGGATCGAACGCAAGATTTTCATGGAATTCCTGGACCTTCCTTTGTCAGACAACCCCCGCGTGCCGGGAAAGTTGCCGCTCGTTCAAGAAATTGCCTGGTCGCGGGCTCCGCCAACTCCGTGGCGATGCTGCGCCGATACGCTGGTCAGTTTGGGGTCTGAACCAGATCAGCACCGGCCCCACGTGCCCAGATTTTTCCCGCAGGTGGTACGGGTGTCGCTTTGCAGCTTCCGTAACATCTGGGGAATGAAAACGTAAGGTAAAACTTATCTGGCCGCCAGGGCAAATACCCTGAAAGCCTTTGGACAGCTATGACTACAGGTTAGACGGCAAGCACCTGAGAAAGGTGACAGCCGATTGGAAGCGGGCATCAGGTGAGGAGCGGCGCTTGCCACCGATCTCGCGCGGTTAGGGGCACCGGAGTGGAAACCGGGCCGATGTTTAGTGATCTTCCCCGTCTTCTTCGCTTGCCGCGGTGGTTTCGGACGGGTCCCAAACCTCGGGCGATTCGGCTCCAGGCTGTTCGCGCGTGCGGAGTGCATCCTGCGCCAGGGCGTCGCTGCCGGGAACGGCGGCGGCAATGCTGCCCATGGGCTCGGCGAGGGCGGCGGCAGATTCTTCTTCAGCTTCGAGCGAGGCCTGGGGCGAGGCGGGTTTCGGCATTCTGGTTGTGCCTTTCGCGGATTTCGGCGCGGATTTCGCAACGGATTTCGCGGCGGGCTTCTTTTCCTGCTTCTTCACTTTGGCTCCCTTGGGCGCCGCTGGCGGGAGCGCCAGCCCAAACAATCCGGACCAGCGCAGCTCAGCAACCTGCGGCGCAATGCGCGCCTTGGCGATGGCCAGCTCCGCTACCTGGTCGACGAACCACTCGAAGTGGGCGGCTCCAACGGTATGCAGATCGGCGTCCGGCACCGGGTTCATGAAGTCGATGGCGTAGGGAATGCCTGCCTGGACGGCGCATTCCACCGTATTCATGTCGTAGCCCAGCGCCCGGCAAAGCGTGAGCGCATCCTGTTCGATGCGGCGGAGGAGTTTTTTGGCGGCCGGGCGTGAGGCGCCGCGGGATTCCGCCTGAAGAGCGTCCTGGAGGTAGCGCTCGGCGTGGGGTCGGAGGGGATCGTAGCGCATGATGCGGACTTTTTTCTGGCCGATGACATAGCAGCGGAAGTAGTCGGTAAAGTCAATTGCTTTCTGGTACATCATGCAGAGATCGCGCGACTGATCGTAGGCGCGGAAGAACTCTTCGCGATTGTGGACGTGATGCACGTCGCGCCAGCCGCCGCCGTCGATTGGCTTAAGGAAGCCGTGCTCACCGACGCAGGCGAAGACCGAGTCCCAGTCCAGCGGAAATTCGAGGTTGCGCATGGAGCGGCCGGTGGTTTCGCCGGGATGCCGCTTGTGGGGCAGGACCACCGTGGGCGGGACGGCGACGCCCAGCTTTGCGGCCAGCGCGCAGTTGAAGAATTTGTCGTCGGCCGAAGCCCAGAAGGGATTGTTGAGAACAACGCTGCCGTGGAGCACAGCATGTTTGAGCAAGGCGCGGTAGAAAGGAATGTGGTGGGAGATGCGATCGACGATGACCGAGTAGCGGGGCGGCTTATCGGGTTGGACGGCGCCGGTGACCACGAACTCGGCATGAATACCCCCGATGTTTTTGGAGTTGATGCGCTCCACCAGCGCGCCGGGAAAGCTGATTTCCATGCCAAACAGGACGCCGATCGTTTTCATCCGCTTCGTCTCCGCGGCCGGCCGCGGATCTTCCCTTGGCATGGAGAAAATCGTGGCAGGATGCTTGGTTTGGTCCAGTGTACGTCAGCGTGCTCGCCAGGTTGTGGGCCCGGCAGCGGCTGGAGGCGTATATTCCTGTGTTGGGCTTATTGCCGTTTGATTGCGTCGTGCGGAGGAGAAGATGAAATACCGTGCGTTAACGGTAGCAAGGGAGTTTGGAAGCGGCGGCGGACGCATTGCGAATACCGTTGCCGGATGGCTGGGTTGGAAACTGCTCGACAACGAGTTGATTTCAGCCATAGCACGGGCGGCGCGCGTGGATTCTAAAATCGTGCGCCATTACGACGAGCGCGTGGACTCATGGCTGCGGCGATTGAACGAAGAGGCGGTGCGCGGCGTGGCCATGGCGGCGGGGCGGCCGTTTAACGAGGAAGATATCTTTGACGCGCATGTGATGGTGGAACTTACGCGCAAGATTATTGAAGAGGCCTACGCCTCGGGCAACTGCGTGATCGTGGGCCGCGGCGCGCAATGCATCCTGGAACATAAGCCGGATGTGTTTCACGCGTTCTTCTACGCTTCAGTCCACGATCGCATGCGCAGGCTCAAGCACAGGCTGGAAGCGAATGCCGATATCGGGGCGCGCATCCGCGAGGTGGATGCGGAGCGGGCCAAGTACCTGCGCCAGACCTTCGACAGAAACTGGTGCGATCATCGCCTCTACGACCTGATGCTGCGCTCGGAAACGGACGAAGATGCGGCGGCGCGAGTTCTGTTTTACGCGATGACCGGCACCATGCACTGAAGAGACGCGGCAGGATCACGCCGGGCCGGCGATTTTGCGCAATTGGGCAAGGTGATTCAGGTCGTGGCCGGCCATGGTCTCCACCACCGTCTGGAAGCTCATAGCGCCGCGCTCGGGATGCGTCATGGTGCGGTTGGCCGCCTGGGGAAGCGCCGATTGAATGAGGCGCAGATTCCATCCGCGCAGCGCAGTGAAGATTTCAAGGGCGCGGGCGGCGGGAATGCCGGCATACTGCGCGGCCCACTTGTCCTGATCGAAGGGCTGAATGGTGGGGCCATCCTCGGCGAGAGTTTGGCGCAGGCGAAAGCCGAAGACCAGGTCGCAGTCGGCCAGGTGACAGACGATCTCCGCCGGGCTCCATTTGCCGGGCAAGGGGCGTGTGGAAGTGTTGGCGTCGCCAATCCGGGCCAGCAGGGAGCGAATGGCCTCAGGGGTCGCGGCCAGAATCACCTCAACCGGACGCCCGTCGAGAAAATCTTCATAGGGATTGAGCTTGCTCATCGAACCTCCTCCTGGGGAAACGAGGTTGGGCCTGCGGTCGGCCAGTCACGATGGACTTCAGTGTATAGGGGAACGGTCATAAAGGGGAATGTGTAGCCGGCTCAGTCCAGGGCAATCGCATTTGGATTCGGCTGTCGCAAACAGAAGCGGATTTGAAAGGGCACAGCTTCAGCCGTGCCGTCAGAGTCCACAAAAAACGACTGGGCTTTAGCCCTCGAGGGAGCTTGTAAAGCCCATGCCTTCCCCGCCGCGTCAGCTCTTGTGGGCTGCTGCGGAGTACAAATCCAGGAGAACGCGGGCGGCGGCGAACGAGGTGATGCGGCCCTCGACGACATCCTGCTCGAGCGCGAGTTTGCGGCTGCGGACTTCAGGGTGCGCTTCAAAGCGCTGCCGCAAGGTCTGCTCGATGGTCTCGTGCATCCAGTGGCGCTTCTGCTCGCGGCGCAGGCGTTCCCTGTAGCCGTTGGCGCGGGTGAGCGCGGCATGTTCGAGCACGCACTCCCATAGCTCGCGAATGCCCTTGCCGGTGAGGGCCGAGCAGGCCAGGGAACGCGGCGCCCAGCCGGATGCGGATGAGGGGAAAAAATGCAGCGCGTTTTCAGCTTCGGCGCGGGCGCGTTCCGCCGCCGCCAGGCTGGTTCCGTCGGATTTGTTGATGGCCACCATATCGGCCAGTTCCATGACCCCGCGCTTGATGCCCTGCAACTCATCGCCGGCGCCGGGAAGCGCGAGCAGGAGGAAGAAATCCACCATGTCGCGGACCGCGATCTCGGACTGGCCGACGCCTACGGTTTCAACAAGGATATTGCAATAGCCGGCAGTCTCGCACAGCAGCATGGCCTCGCGGGTGCGCTGCGCCACGCCGCCGAACGACCCACGCGAGGGCGAAGGGCGGATAAAGGCGAAGTCGTTTGTGGCGAGGCTGGTCATGCGGGTCTTGTCGCCCAGGATGCTGCCGCCGGAGAGACGGCTGCTGGGATCGACGGCGAGCACGGCCACTTTTTCGCGGCGCTCGCAGGTCAGATACTGCCCCAGCGCCTCAATGACGCTGCTTTTGCCCGCGCCCGGTACGCCGGTGATGCCGACTCGCAGGGAGTGACCGCCGTAAGGCAGGCAGTCTTCCACGATCTGCTCGGCAATTCTGCGGTCGGAGCCGAGGCCGCTCTCGATGAGGGTGATGGCGCGGGCCAGAATCATACGGTCACCGTGAAGGATGCCGGTCGAGATATTCCTGCCGCGTGGGGGAAACATGTCCGCGGCGAGCGCGCGGCGGTTCCGGCGTTTTGCATCCCGGCTTCTCACGTATGGCACTCTGCATCGCAACCTCCTGTCAAACTCGCTCGCTCACCCGATTTTCGGTGAGTAACACAACGATTTTTTGTGCCGCCAGCGGAATCACGGTGCCGGGGCCGAAGATGCCTGCGACACCGGCGGCGTAAAGAAATTCGTAATCCTGCGGCGGAATCACGCCGCCGACGACCACCAGCACGTCGTCGCGGCCCAACAGCCGCAGTTCTTGAATGAGCTGCGGAACCAGCGTCTTGTGGCCGGCGGCAAGCGACGAGACGCCCACCACGTGCACATCGCTTTCAAGGGCGAAGCGCGCCACTTCGCGCGGCGTCTGGAAGAGCGGTCCGATGTCGACGTCGAAGCCGATATCGGCGAAGGCTGTGGCGATAACCCTGGCGCCGCGGTCGTGACCGTCCTGCCCCATTTTGGCCACCAGGATGCGCGGGCGGCGGCCTTCCGCCTGTTCAAACTCCTCGGCCATGGCATGGGCTTTGAGAAAGACTTCATCGGCGCTGTTTTCCGCGGAGTAGACGCCGGAAATGGTGCGCGTGCGCGCCTGGTAACGGCCCCACACGCTTTCGAGCGCGGCGGAAATTTCGCCCAGCGTGGCGCGTTGACGCGCCGCTACCACGGCGCATTCCAGCAGATTGCCTTCACCCGTGGAGGCGCAGCGCTCGATATGTTGGAGCGCTATGCCAACGGCGTGGGCATCGCGCTCGCGCTTCAACCGTGCGAGGCGATTGACCTGAGCTTCGCGCACGGCATCGTTGTCGATATCAAGAACCGGGATCTGCGGCTCCTCGGGTGCGAGGTAGGCGTTGACGCCCACGATGGTGTCGAGTCCGGCGTCGATGCGTGCCTGGCGGCGCGCGGCAGCCTCTTCAATGCGCATCTTGGGAATGCCGGTCTCAATGGCGCGGGCCATTCCGCCCAGTTCTTCCACCTCCTGGATCAACGACCAGGCGGCGTGCATCAGCTCGTGGGTGAGACGCTCGATGTAGTAGGAGCCGGCCCAGGGATCGATGGCGTGGGTGATGCCGGTTTCTTTTTGCAGATAAATTTGCGTGTCGCGGGCGATACGCGCGGAGAAATCGGTGGGCAGCGCCAAAGCCTCGTCGAGGGCATTGGTGTGCAACGACTGGGTGTGGCCCAGGGCAGCGGCCATGGCCTCAATGCAGGTGCGGACGACGTTGTTGTAAGGGTCCTGCGCGGTAAGGCTCCAACCCGAGGTTTGCGAATGGGCGCGCAGAGCGAGGGATTTTGGGTACTTGGCACCGAAACCCTTCACCAGTTTTGCCCACAGCAGGCGCGCGGCGCGCATCTTGGCAATCTCCATAAAGTGATTCATGCCGATGCCCCAGAAGAAGGAGATGCGGGGCGCGAACTCATCTACATCGAGGCCGGCATTGACGCCGGTGCGCAGATATTCGAGGCCGTCGGCAAGCGTGTAGGCCAGCTCGATATCGGCCGTGGCGCCGGCCTCCTGCATGTGGTAACCGGAGACGCTGATGCAGTTGAAGCGCGGCATTTTGGCCGAGCAGTATTGGAAGATGTCGCCGATGATGCGCATGGAGGGCGCGGGCGGATAGATGTAGGTGTTGCGGACCATGAACTCTTTGAGGATGTCGTTCTGGATGGTTCCGCTCAATTTTTCCGGGCGCACGCCCTGCTCTTCGGCGGCGACGATGTAGAAGGCCATGATGGGCAACACCGCGCCGTTCATGGTCATCGACACAGACATTTTGTCGAGCGGAATCTGGTCGAAGAGGATCTTCATGTCGAGGACGGAGTCGATGGCGACGCCGGCCTTGCCCACGTCGCCGGTGACGCGCTCGTGGTCGGAGTCATAGCCGCGATGCGTGGCCAGATCGAAGGCCACCGACAGGCCGCGCTGGCCGGCGGCCAGATTACGGCGATAGAAGGCATTCGATTCCTCGGCCGTGGAGAAGCCCGCGTATTGCCGAATGGTCCATGGGCGGAGGGCGTACATGGTGCTGTAGGGCCCGCGCAGGTAAGGCGGAATGCCGGCGGCGTATTCAAGATGCTGGAGACCGCTGAGGTCTTCGCGGGTGTAGAAGCGCTTGACCGCGATGTGCTCGGGCGCGAGCCATGATTCAGCGGATGAGAGCGACGCTTCGTCTGCCGCGGGGCGCCAATCGATTTTTGAGAAGTCTGGACGCATATGAGTTGCTTCTAGCTGCCAGTTCCTTCCGCTGGTGCTGATTTCTCTTTTGCGGCAACGCGGTAGCCGCCCCGTGTCTCGATGGACTGCATGATTTTCCAGGCTTGGGCCGCGATGGAGCCGGTTAAATTTTCCAGGTAATACGATCCTCCGCCCGGGTCGGCGACGCGCGCGAAGAAGGCTTCCTGCTTCAAAATGAGTTGCGTGTTGCGCGCCAGGCGGGCAGCCTCATCTTGGGTTTCGACAGCCTCCGCGAAAGGCGCAATGCAGATGGAGTCTGCGCCGCCAAGAATGCCGGACATGGCTTGAGTGGTGGCGCGCAGAATGTTCCAGTGAGCGCTGTCCGAGGCGGTCCGCGGATAAGCGGTGCGCACGGCGATGCGGGCTTGAGCGCGGTGGCGCGATGCACCAACGCTCTCCACCACGCGGGCCCAGAGCATCCGGAATGCGCGCAGCCGGGCAATCTCAAAAAAGTAGTTGACGCCAAGATTGAAGCCGAACTCGACGGCGGCGGCGGCGCGATCGGGATCGATGTCGCGCTCTTCCATGGCGCCGAGAAAGTCCACGGCCGCAGCCAGCGCCCATCCGGTTTGGTCAACGGCGTTCGCGGTTGCCGGGGTCACGCGCAAGGCGTCTATGGTGAAGGGCACGAAGTGAGCCGGCAGGTCAGCGAGGATCTCCGCGGCAAAGGCCAGGTTTGCAAAAGGATCGAATGCTGCTGAAATCGGCGCCTGGTGCGAACCGCTGGTGGAAAACTCGAGGAGCAAGCGGAGTGTCTTTTCGTCGACGCCGGCAAAGTGCACTGGAACTTCGTCGAGGTTGGCGAGCAGCAGCGCGAGATCCGAATTATTCGTGATGGGGATTGCGGGAAATGCGATTTCTTCGGCGCCTGCAGCAAGCGCAGCCACGGCTGCGCGATGGGCGGCGGTTGGTTCGGTTGCGGCGATCTCTTCGCGGATACGCCAACCTGTTTGGGCGCGCGCGCCGCGGACAAAAGGAAATGCGCCGGGAACTGCGCCGGCCCAGGCGAGACCCGCCCCATCCGGCCCCGCTAGATCTTCGGCGCGATAACACGGACGGATAGCGATGCCCTCGGGCGCATGCCAGATCAACATCTCTTCGTAGGAGGCGCCTTTCAGGTCCGCGTCAATAGCTGCTTCCCATTCCGCAGTGCTGACGGGCGGAAATTCTGCGAGCAGGTTTTCTGCGCTCATTGGCCGCTCCCTTCCGGCACTGCGACGATCTCAATGAGGAAACCGAAGGGGAAATCAGCGCGCGATTTGGGATGGACGAAAAAGACGGTACTGCCGCGCGATCCGGGGCGCGGGGCCGCATCGATGATGCGGAATCCGGCGGCCTGCATTGCATCAAAGGCCTGCTGGGCGTCTTCGACGCGAAAGGCCACGTGCGCCAACCCGCCGCGGCCGCCATTTTTATCGATCAGCTTCTGGATGGGCGACTCAGTGCTCAGCGGCTCGAGTAACTGGATGAGATTGGGGCCGTCGCCGACGCGCAGGAGCACCTCGCGCACCTGGTCGGAGCCATGCACTTCTTCGCGGTGGATTTCGCGAAAACCGATCAGCTTGTAGGCATTGACGTGGCCGTCGAGTTCTCCGCAGCGGACGGCGATGCCGATGTGATCGATACAGTGAATACCGGGAAAGCCCATGGTGGAAATCGACTGGAGCTCGTCGTGCTCAAGCCTATCCGGAGCGCCTATCATTGGTTGCCTTTCTCGTTCCGGTCTTCAAGGCGCCGGCGGCAGAGAGCGGCCCTTGTCAAACGCGGCGAACTGGCGCCGCTTCGCGGCACGGCAGGTCGGCAAATTGGCGTGGTCATCATTCAAACTCCACCAGAATCTCGTCCGTCTTGACCGGGTCGCCCGGCTTCACATGAATGGCCCTTACCCTGGCGGCGCGGGGCGCCACGATGTTGGTCTCCATCTTCATGGCTTCAAGAACGAGGACCAGCGCGCCGGCTGCAACGGATTGCCCCGCCTCGACATTCACTTTGAACACGAGTCCGTTGACGGGACTGCGGCAGAAGTTCGGATCGGCGTTGGTACCGGTGGATGGCAGTGGCTGCGTTACGGGCGGGTAGAGAACCTCCGGAGGCGCGGTTTCCTCCTCGTCGATCAGCTCCACCTCGACCGCGTAGGCTCGTCCGTCGATCGTGATCTGAAGCTTCAACGCCGGTTCCTTCCTTCCTGATTCAGGCCCCGCGGGTTGTGCGAGGTTTGCACGATGACACGGCCCTGTTGCGACCAGGGGCTCGCGTCCTTGGTGGCGGCTGGGATCGAACTCACGGAGCGAATGTGTGCGGCCTTGCCAAGAAAAGCCGTTGCCGCAGCAGCCAGGACGGCCAGGGTTTTCGGCTCCGGGTCGTTCTCGGCAATCACCGACATGGCCTGGCTTTCATGCTCGGGAGGCGTCCTGCGGCTTAGTTCAGACACGCGCGCCTGCAAGGTCTTCACGCTGGCGGCCAGCGCGGCAAGTTGCTGTTCCGCTGCCTGCCGGCGGTCGATGGCGCGGCGCAGAGCCATGAGCAGAGCCGCGCAGACTGCGCTTACCACCACTCCGGCGATTGCCATCGGCAACTTCATGCGGACTCTCCTTTCAGAGCGGAATCAGACCATGTTTTTTCTGCGGGCGCAGTTCGCGCTTGCCGTGCAGCGATTCCAGGGCCCGGATGAGATAAGGGCGGGTTTCCGCGGGCGAGAGGATGTCGTCGACCAGGCGCCGGCCTGCGGCCACATAAGGGTTCGAAAACGTCTCGCGATATTCGCTGACCAGCTCCCTACGGCGCTCGGATTTATCTTCGGCGGAGTCGATCTCCCGGCGGAACACAATCTCCGCGGCGCCGTCGGCGCCCATCACGGCGATCTCCGCCGTGGGCCACGCGACTACGCGATCGGCGCCCAGCCCGCGTGAACACATGGCGATATATGCGCCGCCGTAGGCCTTGCGCAGCACCACCGTGATTTTGGGCACGGTGGCGGCCGAGTAGGCAAACAGCAGCTTGGCGCCATGGCGAATGATGCCGCCGCGCTCCTGCTCCACGCCGGGCAGAAATCCAGGCACATCCACAAAGGTGAGCAGCGGAATGTTGAAGGCGTTGCAGAAGCGGACGAAGCGCGCCGATTTGTCAGAGGCGTCGATATCGAGCGCGCCGGCCAGTACGCAGGGCTGGTTGGCCACAATGCCTACCGGCCGGCCTGCAAGGCGCCCGAAGCCGATTACGATGTTGGCGGCGAAGCCGGGTTGAATTTCAAGAAAGTCTCCCGAGTCCACCACGCGCTGCAGCACATTGCGCACGTCATAGGCAACCTTGGCGTCGACGGGGACGATATTGTTGAACTCCGGATCGTTACGCACGCGGCCGTTGAAGGCGAGCCGGGGCGGATCTTCAAGGTTGTTGGAAGGCAGAAAGCTGAGCAGGCGATGGCAAAGGCGAATCGCATCTTCATCATCCTGCGCGATAAGGTGCACCACGCCGGAGTGGTTCATCTGCGACTGCGGCCCGCCCAGTTCTTCGGCGGTGACCTCTTCGCCCGTGACTTGCTTAATGACCTGGGGGCCGGTGATGAACATGCGCGCGTGGCTGGTCTGAATGATGAAATCGGTGAGCGCCGGGCTGTAAGCCGCGCCGCCGGCGCAGGGACCGCAGATGAGCGAAATCTGCGGCACCGTGCCGGAGAGCATTACGTTGTTGTAGAAGACGCGCGCGTAGCCGGCCAGGCTGTCGATGCCCTCCTGCACGCGCGCGCCGCCGGAGTCGTTGATGAAGATGAACGGGCTGCCGGTCTTAAGCGACATGGCCAGCATGTCGGCGATCTTGTTGCAGTGGGTTTCGCCCGCGGCCCCCCCGGCCACGGTAAAGTCCTGGCTGGCGAGGTGCACCAGGCGGCCGTCGACGGTGGCACAGCCGGTAATGACGCCGTCGGCCGGCAGCTCGCGATCGGCCATGCCGAAGTAGGTGGCGCGATGACGGGCAAAAAGCCCCACTTCCTCGAAGCTGCCCTTGTCCACCAGCCGGTTGACGCGCTCGCGGGCGGTCAGAGCTCCGGCAGCGTGCTGGCGCTCAATGCGCTCTTTGCCGCCGCCCATTTCGAGCGACGTGCGCCTGGCTTCCAGCTCCGCTATGCGGTCGCCGATGGTCTTTGGCGTTGCGGTTTCGCTTTGCGTACTCATGCCTGGAGCTGATTCTAGGGCTGAGGCGGGTAAAGAAGATGTGACCGGGTTCACTCTTCCGGGAACTGGCTGGTTCGCTGCTTTTCAAGGAGAATGGCCCCGGAATCGACGGGACACCCAGCGCCCGGATTCGTGAAACTAGGCGCTTCTGCCGCAGCAGTGCTTAAACTTCTTTCCGCTGCCGCAGGGGCAGGGATGGTTGCGGCCCGCTTTCTGGAGCGCGGCTCGCGTCTGTTCCGCCGCAATCCAGCGCATCACGTTGGCGGGCGCGCGATCGGCGGCCAGTTCCGCGGCCATGAAGCGCATGTAGGGGTCCACGTGGCGGAAGAACATCTTGTATCCCGCACAGAGATAGTTCAAGCCCGGTTCGCCGTCGGGCGCGGTCAGGAAGCGATGCTTGGGGCACTCGCCGTTGCAGGCAAAGCGCACATCGCACTGGCGGCAGTAGTTCGGCAGCGTTGACTCCTTGGCATCGCCAAAATCGCGTTGCTGTTGGGAGCCCGCCAGCGCCGCCATGGACGACTCCATGATGTTGCCCAGCCGGTTTTGGGGATAGACAAAATGATCGCAGGAGTAAAGGTCGCCGGAGTGTTCGACGGCCAGCGCCGCGCCACACTTTTTGCGGAAGACGCATAGGCTGGCTTCCATGCCCGACCAGGATTCAAGACTCACGTCGAAGAGCTGCACGAAGGCGCGGCCTACGTCGTTGCACACCCATTCATCGAAGATGGAGCACAAGAAGCGTCCGAACTGGCGAGGCTCGACCGACCAGGGAGCTACGCGCGCGGCGCCGCTGAAGTCCGGCGAAATAAGTTTCAGCCCATCGCATGTGACCTGGTGCGCAATCCGCTCCACGATGGGAATGAATTGCATGAATCCGCTGCCGTGCTCCCTGAGGAAGCGATAGACCTCGAGGGGATGATCGGCATTGCCGGCATGCACGGTGGTAAGCGTGTTGAACTCCACACCGTTGCGCTTCAGGGTTTCCATGCCGCGCATCACTTTGTCGAACGTCGGCTGGCCGCCCTTGTCCACGCGGTAGGTGTCGTGCAGCTCGCGCGGGCCATCGATGGAAATGCCGAGCAGAAATTGGTTTTCTCTGAAGAGCGCGGCCCAGTCGTCATTGAGCAGCACTCCGTTAGTCTGGAAGGCGTTCTGGATGGACTTGCCGTTGGAATATTTTTTCTGAATCTGCACGAGCTTGCGGAAATATTCCACGCCCAGCAGTGTGGGCTCGCCCCCTTGCCAGGCGAAACTCACCACTGGGGAATCGTGAGCCTCAATGTACTGGCGGATAAAGCTGTCCAGCACGTCTTCGCGCATGGCCCACTTCTCCACCTGCGGATAGAGCGATTCTTTCTCCAAATAGAAACAATATTTGCAATCGAGATTGCAGATGGGACCAATGGGCTTGGCCAATACATGGAAATTTAGAGCGCTCATTTCGCAACCTTTGAAAGCACGAAGGGGATCTCCGTTAGCCGGAAATCCCCTTCGTCGATCCCTGCGCCCGCAATCAATGCGCGGGGTAATCCACACGCAACGCCAGAATCTCGTAGGGGTGGATGGTTACGTTGACGTGATCGCCGCTGAGCGAGAGCGGCGCGCCTTCGGGCTTTTCAAGCAGGTTGGTTTCTTCCGCGCCGGTGGCGCCAGGCGGAACAGTCAGATCGAGGCTCGCGCTCTTCCCGGCCCACTCATACATGTGGAAGACCAGCGCGTTGCTGTCTTCGGCCTTTTTCATCGCCGTCAACACTACATCGTCCGCCGAGACGGCGGCAAAGGAGTGCTCAGATGGCAATGGTCCGGCGTGCTGTTCGACCTGCGTGGCCATCAGCTTAAAGTTATCGTCGTAGCCGTGACGCACGGTCATCGACTGCTTCCAGTCGCCGGGGTGCGGGTAGAGCGCGAAGGTGAAGTGCTGAGGGCCGCGATCGGCATTGGGATCGGGATCGACGGGGGAGCGCAGCAAGGTGAGCCGCAGCAGGTGGCCCACTGCGTCATAGCCGAACTTACCTTCGTTGATGAGGCTCATGCCGTGCTGCGCATCGCCGAGGTCAGCCCAGCGCTGCGCGGGCACTTCGAACTTCGCGTCCTCCCAGCTGTTGTTGCGGGTGGTGGGCCGCTCGATGGTTCCGAACGGAATCTCGTAGGTGGCGAAGGGAGACGTGGCCGAAAGCGTAAACGCACTCTTGATGAGGATGTGGGTCTCATGCCAGTCGAAATCGTTGTGAATGGCGACCTCGTCACTGTCGGCGTCCAATTCGATCTCCTGCACGAATTTGGAGCTTTGCCAGGTGCGCGATACGCGAATGATGCCGCGCAGCGGGCCCTTTTCGACGAGCTCGACCGAATCGGCATGGGTGAGCAGAGTGGGTGGCACATCGTAGGTGCCGGGATCGATGTTCCAGGCATCGTAATCCTTGGGCTTGTCTTTGAAGGCCTGCAACTCGTTTCCGCAAGAGCCGGCAGCCAGGGTTTCAAAGCCGGCCTTCTTGTCGTAGAGGCTGGTGATGCAGCCGGTGGTGGGATCGACAACTACGCGCAGCGCGGCGTTTTCAAGAGTCATGCCGTGGACCTTGAGATCGCTGGCAAACGCGCGCTTGCCGGGGATAACGTGCAGCACTTCATAGCCCAGCGAAGGCACGTCGCGGACTTCGATGAGCAGATGAAGGGCGCTGGTGTCAGGATCGCGCGAGAGGATCTCAGAGGGCAGAACCGCTCCGTGGGCATCGAGCACCGTCACGTCGGCTGCGTCGGACGGCATCTGCACAGCGACCGTCACATTGCCGGAGCGGCGCCACGCCAGCGGATTGAAAACCAGCACCGACGCTCCGCCCTGGGCATGCGTGTCGATGTGCTCGGAAATGGTCTTCAGCGACCTGTTGGAAATTTCGTTGGTCGCCCAGTGCACCTGGTCGAAGTCCTTCTGCGCATCGCGGTAGATGGTGGCGATGCCGGAGCCGGCGGCCAAATCGTGGAAGCCGTTAAACGTGATTTTCTCCCATGCATCGGTCAGTTCCGAACCCGGATAGGGGTTGCCGTCGAGCCAGGCCAGCGAGGCCAGCTTCTCCGCGTTCAAGGTCCACTCCGGCGCCTCGCGCAAATTGCGCTTCTGGGCCGCCTGCGTGGTGTAGACGCCGCGGTGATATTCGAGGTAGAGCTCGTCCTTCCACGTGGGGATGGAGATCTGCCCCTCGGGCGGAGCAGGGGGATACTGATAACCCTCGGCGATGGTCCGGTAATCCCATGTCTTCGAGTCCGGCGCAATCTGTTTTTCTACGCTGGAGAAGTACGATTGCGCGGTGCCGAACTCCATCTTCGGAGCAACTTTACCGGGCTGCATCCAGTGCACGCCCTCGTCGAGCATGTCGCGGGTGGGACCGCCGCCGTGATCGCCCACTCCATAAAGATCGAGCAGTTCGCTCAGGCCGGGCGAGAACTTGCGCGCGCTCACCAGGTCGGCCGAAAGCCGGACCGGATTCAACACCGAGTTGCCGTAGTCGTGAGGAAAATAGGTGAGAACTTTGCTGCCGTCCGGCGACTCCCACCAGAAGAGTTTGAGGGGAAGCGGATTGGTATCGTTCCACGACATCTTCTGGGTCACGAAATAATCGATGCCCGATTTCTTGTAGATCTGCGGAAGCTGCCAGTTGTAACCGAAGGAGTCGGGGTTCCAGCCGATGCGAACGTCTACTCCGTAATGGTCGAGGAACCAGCGCTTGCCGATGAGGATGGAGCGCGCCGTCGATTCGCCATCGGGCAAGTTGAGGTCGGGCTCCACCCACATGCCGCCCACCACTTCCCAGCGCCCCTGCTTGATGCGCTGCGCGATCTCGGCGTTCATGGGCGGATATTTATCGGCCAGCCACTCGTTGTACTGAGCAGCGGACTGGGTGTACACGTATCCGGGATACTCGTGCATCAGTTGCAGCGCGGTGCCGAAGGTGCGCCGCACCACGTCGATGGTTTCGCTGCGCGGCCACAGCCATGCCGCATCGATATGCGAGTTGCCGTCCAGGTGCATGGTGGCTTGCTGGACCAGCGGCTCCAGCGGTTCCAGCGCCTGCTCGGCAGCACGGAGAGAGGCATCGAACTGCTGCTGATCGCCGGCGTCGAGGGCCTTCACGTCAACCTTCTCCGTAGCCGCCGCCAGGATGGCCTGATCGGCCGGGATTTGCTTCGAGAAGCTGGGAATCAGCATTCCTGCGGCGACGATCTCATCGTGCAGGTCCTGAGGATTGGGACGGTTGGCCGAAAACACAACGGACGCCTCGGCGCCCCTGAAAATTTTGCCGCTCGGGGAGGCCAGCAACTTGACAGCCACCAGAATGCGGTCTCCGGGCTTGGCCTCGTGGAAGAGGTTGAGCTTCTCAAGATCCGCGCCCAGAGCCACCCGGCGGCCATCGACATAAACAATTTCGGTAATGTCTTCATCGTCGGCCGCGGAGTCGGCGCGAAATCTGAACCAGATGTCAGAACCGCTCAGGTCGTATCCATTCAAGGTCGTGGGAACCTCAATCGAGCGCCGAAACCATACAGCATCCTTGCCGTAATCGACGCCGGATTTGGCGATGGGCCAATCGGAATCGTCCACAGATGGGCTCTCGCCGTGAGGCAGGTCGCCGGGATGAACGCGCCAGGCTCCGGGCGGCAGCCGGTTCAAGTCTCCAAGGCGATCGACGATCTGCCGAGCCGGGACCGGTAACGCGTTGTAAGCCGCCTCCTCCGCTGACTGTGCCCGCCCCACCTGAGGGAGCAATAGACCAAGTGCAAATCCTATGACAGCAACCGCCAGAACCTTCTGTCTCATCGTTGCGAATCCTTTTTCTTGTCGTAGTGTTGAAGAATCCGGACTGAAAACCACGCCAGCCCATCGAGTTTGTTACTGCGAGGGTCGGCCCAAGCCTGATGGCCGACGGGGCCCAATATACACGTTCGGGCACACTGACTGAGCCGGCGTCGAATTGCTGGAAACGGTAGTAGTCTTAACCGTGAGTCTCGGCGACACAAGTTAATTTACGGTTAGGTCCCCAGCAACGCGCTGAAAAATGCGAATAGAAAAGCTTGGCACCTGCGGACGCAAGTAAAAGGTCAGAGGGGCCTTGCCGCCTTTACGCTCCCCATCGGGAATGGTACAAATGGTTGGTTCCCACCCCAAGCGGGCAGTTCCGATTGTAAATCCCGTACACGGCATGAGCACCGACGCCAAAAACGTTTCTTCCGCGCTTGATCCGGAGGCGTGTTGGCGCGTCCTGGAGCGGGCAGCGGCCAGCGTGACCCTCAAGCGTGCCGCCCGGCTGCGCGAGTTTTTGTTTTACGTGGGGGCCAAATCCCTTAAAGAAGGGCGCACTGGAATTCACGAGCAGGAGATCGGGCAAGCAGTTTTTGGCCGGCGCGAGTCCTACGACACCAGCCAGGACAATATTGTCCGGGTCAGCGCGACCGAACTGCGCAAACGCCTGAACGCGTATTTCGCCTCCGAGGGCCGTGAAGAACCCATCGTCTTCGAAATTCCCCGCGGGAGTTACGTGCCGGTCTTCCGGCTGCGCGCCGTTGAAACGCAGCCAGCGCCGGGCAGCCCCGCGCCGGGCAACCCTGCGCCGGACAACGACGCGCCGGATGGGCCCGCCCTGCCGCGCAGCCCTGCTGAGCCGGTCGCAGCGGAGAGCCCGCGGGCTGCGCCGCGGCCGCGTGTACTGCTTGCTCTGGTTTCCCTGGTGGCCGTTGTGCTGGGCGTGGCCTGCGCTGCATTGTGGTGGCAAAATCAATCCCTGGTGCGACGCATTGACGTGTGGAAGAATCAGCCCGCACTGGCGGCGTTCTGGTCCGGCTTCTTCAGTTCTCCGCAGGAGACGGACATCGTTCTTGGCGATGCTTCACTCCTGTTGATTGAAGACTTGAAGCACCAGTCCTATGGGCTAAGCGATTATCTGAACCGCGCCTACGCTGAACCCGTGCCAACGCCGGCCGGAGGCGTAGATGCTAAGGTGCTGGCTTCCATTGCTTCACGCGACGATGGCAGCTTTGGGGATTTCAGCGTGGCGCAGCACATCATGGCGCTCGCTCCCGGCGCTCCCAATGTACAGCTCGAATACGCCCGTGACTTTACAGCCGACGCGGTGAAACGCAACAACGTGATCCTGATCGGGAGCCGGAAATCCAATCCCTGGGTCGATTTGTTCGCCGATGAATTGAATTTTGATCTCGAGTACAATCGCGATCTGGATCAGACATTAGTGAAAAACCTGCATCCCCACAGCGGCGAGCAGTCTATCTATGGGCCGCCGGAAAACCCAAACGCCGCGTCCGGATATAGCGTGATTGCCTATTTGCCGAACCACAGCCACACTGCGAATGGGCTGATTATTGAAGCCACCAACTCCGAAGCGGCAAAGGCGGCCGGAGATTTCATTACCTCCGAGCCGGAGATGCAGAATTTCAGGTCCAAATTCCCGGGCCGGAAATTTCCCTACTTCGAATTGCTGCTGCGGACCAGCCGCGTGGCCGGCAGTCCGCTGAAGGCTGAGATCGTGGCGTTTCGAACGTATTAGGCGATCCTGTCCTACAGTTGCAGAGTCAGCCCTCCGAACTCGCGATCTCGGCCTCAGCCAAGGCGTCAGAAACAGAAACGGACTTGAAAGGGCGCGGCTTCACAGGCCGCGGAAAGGCTCTGCGGACCATCGGTTTTGAAAGGGCGCGACTTTAGTCGTGCCAATAGAGCCAACAAAATTGATCGGCTTTAGCCGCTGAGGGGTGCTTTTTTAACCGTTCACTCACACCCAACGGGTTTTTCCGCAGCCTGTTCAGCCGTGCAGTCAGAGTCCACAAAAAACGGCGAGCTGAAGAGGCTGCGGAAAAACTCCCCGCATCAGGCGATGGTGCGAAGGAGGGTGCAGCAGGGGCTAAAGCCCTCGTTCGTTTTGCTGCCCGTATTGGCCCGGCTCAAGCCGTGCCCTTATTACAATGCCCGCTCATCAAGCGCTTTTCCGCAGCCTGTGTAGCCACTCTGAGTCGATGGACTTTATTCGTGAGGCTGAAGCCTCACGCTCCCGCCGGAAAACGAAGACACCCCTGCGGAGAGCGAAAACACGGGTTTTTCACCAAGCTGTTCAGCCGTGCCCTTTCAAGGCAAGAACCTTCTCGCATTTTGAAATGCGAATGCCCTGGGCAGCCAAACGAAATCACTGTGCGTGCGCTGACTGGCTGGGGCGACTGACTTCAGCAAGCCGATCCAGGCTCGCAGCATCGAGCTTGAGATCGACCGCTCGCAGCAGGTCGTCAAGCTGACTGTCGCTGGTGGCGCTGGCAATGGGGGCGGTAACGCCGGGCTGCGCCAGCAGCCACGCAAGCGCAACCTGTGCCGGTGCGGCGTTGTGCGCGTGCGCAACTTCAACCAGCACATCCACGACGGCGTAGCCACGTTCGTTGCGGTATTTCTCCACCATGCCGGCACGCGCGGACTGCGATGCTTCCGCTCCGCGACGGTACTTGCCGGTAAGAAAGCCTGCCGCCAGGGCGAAATAGGGAATCACGCCGAGCGAGTACTTTTCCACCACCGGCAGCAGCTCCGTCTCGAATCGCTGACGCTCCATGAGGTTGTAATGCGGCTGCAGCGAAACATAGGCGGCCAGGCCGTTGGCGCGGCTGACCTCAAGCGCCTCGGCCAGGCGCGCGCCATTGTAGTTCGAAGCGCCGATATACCGTACTTTCCCCGCTTTCACCAGCTTGTCGAACGCGCCCAGCGTCTCTTCGAGCGGCGTATTCGCGTCATCGCTGTGCGCCTGGTAGAGATCGATGGTGTCGGTCTGGAGCCGGCGCAGCGAATCGTCGACAGCCTGCGCAATATACCGCGGACTGAGGCCGGACTTGCCGTCGCCCATTTCAATGCCCACCTTGGTGGCCAGGAAAACGTCCTTGCGCCGGCCGCTCCTGGCAAACCATTTGCCTAGGATGGTCTCCGATTCGCCGCCCGAGTGGCCGGGAACCCAGCGTGAATACACGTCGGCTGTATCAATAAAAGTGAGGCCCGCACCCACAGCGCGGTCTAGCTGGTGCAGGCTGTCGGTCTCAGACAGCGTCCAGCCGTACACGTTGCCACCCAGAACAATGGCCGGCACTTCGGGACCGTTCTGACCCAATTTTCTCATTTGCATGGAAGTCTCCTTGGCGATTGGAAGGATGAAAGCATACGGCGTGGGCTCGCCTGCCCAACAGAATGATGACATAACGGGGGGGCAGCGGATTCATGGGATGAGGCGCCCGTGTTGCTTCGACGACGTCAGCAAACGCAAGCCCAAACTTTATACTGGACTGGACATGCAAGAAACTCAGCCCCACACGTTTTTACCCGTTGACGAACAGATGGACCTGCTTGAGAAAGGCGCGGCGGAGATCATCCGCGTGGCCGATCTGCGCGAGCGCCTGGAAGACAGCCGCAAAACCGGCCGGCCGCTGCGCGTGAAGGCCGGCTTTGACCCCACCGCGCCCGACCTGCACCTGGGCCACACGGTGCTGATGCGCAAGCTGCGCCACTTTCAGCAGCTCGGCCACACCGTCATTTTTCTGGTGGGCGACTTTACTTCCCTCATCGGCGACCCCACGGGGCGCAACGTGACGCGCAAGCCGCTGACCCGTGAACAAATTGAGGCGAACGCGGAGACCTACAAGCAGCAGGTCTTCAAGATTCTCGACGAATCCGTGACTGAAGTACGCTATAACTCCGAATGGCTCGGCAAGCTGGGGTACGAGGGCACCATCCGGCTCGCGTCCCACTTCACCGTTTCGCAGATGCTGGAGCGGGACGAGTTCCACAAGCGCTTCCAGGCCGAACAGCCCATCAGCCTCCACGAGCTGCTCTATCCCCTCATGCAGGGCTATGACTCGGTAGCGCTTGAGTGCGACGTCGAGCTGGGCGGCACTGACCAGCGCTTCAACCTCGGGGCCGGGCGCGAGCTGCAAAGGCACTACGGCCAAAAGCCGCAGATCGTGCTGATGACACCGATTCTTGAAGGCCTGGACGGCGTGCAGAAGATGTCGAAGTCGCTGGGCAACGCCATCGGCATCAACGAGCCGCCGCAGGAGATGTACGGCAAGCTCATGTCGATCTCCGACGAGCTGATGTGGAAGTATTTTATTTTCCTGACCGATCTGCGCGGGTCGGAAGTTGATGAGCTGAAGGCCGACGTTGCGGCGGGCCGCGCGCATCCCATGGAGACCAAGAAAAAACTGGCGCGGACAATTACGGCAGGGTTTCACGGCGAGGCTGCGGCCTTGCAGCGCCGATGAGAACTGGGCGCGCATGTTTCAGCAGAAGGAAACGGCGGAGGATCTGGAGGAAGTTTCTGTCGCATATGCCGATGTGGCCGGCCCCGCCGGCGCGCAACAGATCCGCGTCCCGAAATTGCTGGTGCACCTCAGCCTCGCGGCCAGCGGTGCTGAGGCCAATCGCAAGATTGCGGAGAAGGCGGTGCGGATTGAGGGCGAAGTCATCGAGAGCCTGCTGATTCCCGCTGTCACGCTGCCCGCGCGGCTGGTGGTGCGGCTGGGCAAACGGGCCAAGATCGCTGTGATCGCGTAGATTTTTGCTCGCGACCTTGCCAGGTTGAATGCAGTGCGTTCCCCGGCCTAAAAAGCGAGACATTGGGCACCACCAGTCCATCCCGGCGTGGCCCGTGTCTGACGACCCACAGAGGAACGGGTGCACCATGTCTCGATTTGAGACATGGGATCCACAGTGTTACCTGGACTGCTCCCCGCGGCAGCTTCTTCGACTCCGTTTGGCGCAAAAATGCGCCAGGCTCCGTTCAGGAAAACTTCGCTCAGGGTCCCACAAGCTCCATCAGGTTCGGATCGGGCTGGTTATTGCACCGGCGGCTCGCTGCCCGGAACCCGCGCGCGGCCCGGAGTGCCCATGTCGCGCACAGTGGCCGCAGTAAACACCCCATTCTTGACTGCACCGTCCACACGCACCATATCGCCCACTTGTAGATCGGCGAGTGTAATGGGATCGCGGCGCTCGCGGAAGGTGGTATTTTCGTCGGCCACAAAGGTGTGTTCTGCGTTGTCAGGTCCGCCGGTCAACGTCACCGTGGTCTGGTTGATGGCCGTCACCTTGCCCATGAGCCAGGTCTTGCCGTAGTCGGCTTCCATCTGCGCCATCTGTTTGGCGCGCTCGGGGTCGAGCAACATGACGCCCATCGCGCCGACGGATTTGGCCGATGCATCCACCTCGCCCATGGCGGCAATGCTGTCGCCAACCTTGATATCGGAGGCCTTGATCTGCTCGGGAGGATTGCCGCCGCCCTCGCCACGGCGACCATTTCCGCCGCCGTATCCGCCGCGTTCCCCGGCAGGCTGTTTCATGATGCGGGTGTTGGCGCTGTAGTGAATGGTGTAGGTTTCGCCGGTAAAGCTCTTGATGGTGTAGTGGTCGGCGGCAACTTCAGTCACCGTGCCCGCCACGCCGCGGCCCATCATGCCCATACCGCGGCCGCCGCGGCCATAACCACCACCGCCGGGACCTTGGCCGCCGCCTTCAGCGCTGCCCGAATTCTGGCCGCCCGAGTTCTGGCCGCCTGAATTCTGATTGTCGGGCGGATTCTGATCCTGCGCGTACGCTGCCGAGGCCAGCGCAACGCCAAAAGCAAATGCTGCGATAAGACGAAGCTTCATAGCACGCTCCCGATAGTGCTGTACAGGATGATAGACGGGGAAGGCGGGGCGGAAGACGACTTGTTGGCCTTCACCACTGCTCAAAAATCACGGCGCCGTCCGCAGTCGTCACGGAGTGCTTCAGGAAGTTCGCATCGTCGCGCTGGGGAAAGTCGTTGCGGAAGTGTGCGCCGCGGCTCTCCGTGCGGGCCAACGCGGATTTCAGAATGACCTGGGCGACGATGGAGAGCGATTGCGCTTCGGCAACGCGGCGGGTACCGGAGCCGCTAAGCGCGGCGAGGCGGGAACTGCATTCTGCTTGCTCGGCCAGTCCCCGGCGCAGCGAAGCCTCATCGCGGAGCAGCCCGGCGTTTGCCCACATGGCTGCCTGCAAGTCTGTAATGATGCGCTCGGCTTGCTGCTCTTCGGCTGCGGAAACGCTCCTTTGTTCTTCTGCTGCGGGCTTAACGGACGTCAGCAATGGAGCGTCGGCAAGCATGGCCTGCGCGGCGCGTGCGCCAAAAACCAGCCCTTCGAGCAACGAATTCGACGCCAGGCGATTGGCGCCATGTACGCCGGTGCAAGCCACCTCGCCGGCGGCATAGAGCCCGGCAACGCTGGTGCGGCCCGTGAGGTCAGTGCGCACCCCACCCATCAGGTAATGGGCCGCGGGCCGTACCGGGATCAGATCGCAGGCAAGATCGAGCCCGTAGCGCGCCAACACTGCGCTGATGCCGGGGAAACGCTCGCGCAGATTCACGCCGCGCACGTGGCGCATGTCGAGATAGACCAACCGCTGCTCACCGGCTGCGCCCATGCCTTGGCGGGCGATGGCGCGCGCCACCACGTCGCGCGGAGCCAGTTCGCAGAGCGGATGCGCACCCTCCATAAACCGCTCGCCACGGTCGTTGCGCAGCCAGGCGCCCTCGCCGCGCAGGGCTTCTGAAAGCAAAAACCGCGGCGCACCGGGAAGCGAGAGCGCGGTGGGATGAAACTGGTAGAACTCCATGTCGGCCAGCGCGGCGCCGGCCTGCGCAGCCAGGGCAATGCCATCGCCGGTAGCAACGGCGGGATTGGTGGTGTCGGAGTAGACCTGGCCCGCGCCGCCGGAAGCAATCAGAATGCCGCGTGCGGCGATGCGCGTGGTCTGGGCGCGGCCCGCGTCGCCATTGGCGCCGGCAAGGTCGGCGGCAACCACGCGCCCGCCGCAAACCACCAGGCCGGTCACGCGGGTCCATTCGGCAAAGTGGATGCGCTTATGCGCCTGCGCAAAGGCCACCAGCGCGCGGCTGATTTCGGCGCCGGTGGCGTCGCCGCTGGCGTGCAGGATGCGGGCCAGCGAGTGCGCACCTTCGCGCGTACGCAGCAGTTGGCCATCTTCGCTATCGAAGCGCGCGCCCCACTCGATAAGCTCCGCCACGCGCACTGGGCCTTCGGCAACCAGCGCTGCTGCAGCCGGACGATGGACGAGCCCGGCGCCGGCTTTTACGGTGTCTTCGAGATGCAGGGCAACGTCCTTGTCGCCCTCCATGGCTACGGCAATGCCGCCCTGCGCGTAGTGGGTGTTCGACTCGCGCAGCGATTCTTTAGTGACCACCAGCACTTCGCCGTGGCCGGCGAGCTCAATGGCCGCGCGTAGCCCGGCGACACCCGCGCCCATGACGACAAAATCTATCTGAGAAGCCCCCGGCATCTCTTCGAGGCTATCACTGCAGGCGCAGGAGGCGAGTTGACGGCTCGTCCCTATCGCAATCCGTTCTCGTCCGCCTCGGCCGCCAGGGCCAGGCCCGGCTCTTCCACATCCGCAGTTTCAAGGAATTTTGCGGGCACCGTCTTGCGCGGCTTCACGCCCAGTTGGCGCAGCATTTCAACCTGCTTGATCAGATTGCCGGGGCCCATGCTCAGCTTGTTGCGCGCGTCCTCGTAGCAGGCCGTGGCGTCGCGCAGGCTCTTGCCAATCTCTTCCATGTCGTTGACGAAGCCGGCGAACTTCTCGTAGAGCTTGGCGCCGCGGTCCATCACTTCTTTTACATTGCGCGCCTGCGTCTCCTGCTGCCAAAGCACGTTCACGATGCGGATGATGTAGAGCAGCGTGGTTGGGCCCACCAGCAGGATGTTCTGCCGGTAGGCATCGGCCCACAACTCACCATCGTTCTGCAGCGCGAGGAGAAATGCCGGCTCGACAGGCACAAACATCACCACGAAATCCGGCGTCTCCAGCCCGGGCAGGCGATGATAGCCGGCCTTGCCGAGGCCGGCCACGTGTCCGCGCACGCTGGCCAGGTGCAGCTTGAGCGCGGCGCTGCGCTCGACATCCGTAGCGGCGTTGGCGTAATCGGTGTATGCCTTGAGCGACACCTTGGAGTCGATGATCAGGCATCGTTCGCCGGGCAAATGCAAAATCACATCCGTGCGTGCCGCCCTGGAGGGCTCGCCATCTTCAGCCGCTACGGAAAAACTCTGCTGGAAGCTGAACTGCTCGCCTTCGCGCAGACCGGCCTTTTCCAGCAGATCGCGCAGAATGAATTCGCCCCAGTCGCCCTGCGCCTTGGCCGAGCCGCGCAGCGCGCTGGTCAGGCTTCGCGCTTCTTCTGAGAGCTGCTGGTTCAGTCCATTGAGCGCGCCGATCAGCGTTTCCAGCTTGGTGACACCGGTGTTGGAATCGAGCTGCGCCTTCTCAACTTTTTCGCGAAAGTCTTTGAGCTGTGTTTTCAACGGGTCCAGCAGTGTGCCCAGCTCTTTCTGGCTGCCTTCGGCAAAGCTCTTGGACTTCTGGTCGAGAATGTCGGCGGCCAAGGCCTGAAACTGATTGGCCAGCGTCTGCTTGGCGCTCTCCAGCAGCTGCAGTTTTTCCGCAAGATTTTTTTGTTCGTTCTCGAGCTTCGCAGTCAGCTCCGCAACCAGGGCCGCCGACCGGCTTGCCTCTTCCGATTTGTCCTTGAGCTCGGCACCCACCTTTTCGGCATCTGTGGAGATTCGGGCGATGGTTTTCTCGCGTTCCGCGGCCAGGGCCTCAAACCCGGCGCGCGCTGCGGATTCAGCATTCACGCGCGCCAAATCGCTCTTGGCGGCGCTCAACTCACGCTGCGCCGAAGTCCCACGCAGCCAAAAGCCCACCAGAATTCCCACAATTGCCGCAACCGCTCCCACGATCAAAGTCAGCATCGGTCCCCCTGCAAGGCAAAGCGTCTCTTCGCCGAATATACGCCTCTAAGCTGTGTATATGACGTCAAAATCCGGCGTCGCGCGCCGCTGCGGAGACCAAAGTCCCTAGTCCCTTGCATTTCCAATCATTTCCCTTCCCTGGCGCGCCTTTACACACCCCACCCCGACCGGTAGACTTGAAGTTTCGGGGTGGCTGCGCATCTTGTTTGGCGTATGAGCAGTCTTACCTTGCCCTGGACCGGTATTGCCCGGTATTGTAGCCTCGCGGGATCGGAACACGAATTTCGTCCGGGGAGTTTTCCTGCAGATTCGAAACTTATTGAGGAGATACGCATGGCCGTTGAAGAAAAGGTGAAGCAGATCATTGTCGAGCAGTTGCAGGTGGACGAGGCAGAAGTCACGCCTGGAGCCAGCTTTCAGGAGGACCTGGGCGCTGATTCGCTCGACGTGGTCGAGCTCGTGATGCAATTCGAAGAGGCTTTCGACCTGGAAATCCCCGACGAAGACGCGGAGAAGATCAAGACTGTCAAGGATGCCATCGACTATATCGAGAAGAATGCGAAAGGCGGCAAGTAGGCATTGATCGAGTCTACTCAGGCATCTGCCCGCAGAGTGGTTGTAACCGGAATCGGCTTGCTCTGCGGCGTGGGCAACACCGCGCCCGAAGTTTGGCGCCAGTTGCTGGCCGGCGCCAGCGGCATGGGGCCGATTCACGGCTTTGACGCGACTGGTTTTCCGGTCACCTTCGCCGCCGAGGTCAAGAACTTTGACCCGCTGAACTTCGTTGACAAAAAAGAGTCGCGCAAGATGGGGCGCTTCATCCACTTCGCCTTCGCTGCCACTCAGGAGGCGATTGCACAGTCGGGGCTCGAGATTACCGAAGAGAATGCCGACCGCATCGGGGTTTTCATCGGCTCGGGCATCGGCGGATTTGAGATCATCGAGCGCGAGCACTCCAACCTGCTGCAGGGCGGCCCGCGCAAGATGTCGCCTTTCTTCATTCCCGCCACCATCATCAACATGGCCGCCGGTCAAATCAGCATTCGCTACGGCGCCAAGGGTCCCATCTCTGCCACGGCAACGGCTTGCGCCACTTCGGCCAACTCCATTGGCGATTCGGTGCGCATGATCCTGCACGGCGATGCCGATGTGATGATTGCCGGTGGTTCTGAAGCAGCGGTAACGCCCATGTCGGTAGGCGGATTCGCCGCCATGCGCGCGTTATCGGCGCGCAACGGCGAGCCCACCCGCGCCAGCCGTCCCTTCGATAAGGATCGCGATGGTTTCGTGATCGGCGAAGGAGCTGGAATCCTGATCCTGGAAGAGCTGGAGTTCGCGCGGCGTCGCGGCGCAAAGATTCTGGCCGAGGTGATTGGCTACGGAATGAGCGCCGATGCCTATCACATGACCGGCATTGCGCCGGAAGGGATGGGCGCGCAACGCAGCATGAAAGCGGCATTGCGCGATGCGAGCGTGGAACCCGCCGAGGTGGGATACATCAACGCTCACGCCACCTCAACGCCCGCCGGCGACGGCAACGAGTCGCGGGCAATTGAGGGTGTGTTTGGGGAACATGCGCTGAGCGGGACGGTCAAGATTTCTGCAACCAAGTCGATGACCGGCCATTTGCTGGGCGGCGCGGGGGGACTGGAAGCCGGCATCACCGTGCTGGCGCTCCAGAACCAGATCATTCCACCCACCATCAACCTGGACGCGCCCGATCCCGAGTGCCGGCTGGATTACGTGCCGCACACTGCCATCCCCTACAGCTTCGATGTGGCACTGTCGAACTCCTTCGGCTTTGGCGGCATCAATGCCAGCCTGGTGATGCGCCGCTGGACGGAATAAGTTAGTTCACGGTTCTTCGTTTCCAGTTCTCAGTCTTCGTATTTATGACAGCCGAACTCAGATGCGATTGCCCTGGTCCAGGCGCACCGTGAACAAAGAACTGAGAACGATGAACTGGGAACGATGAACTGTTTTTTTAACTGAAGGCCGCGGCCCAGCCCACTCCGATCAGCACAAAAATCGCCCACCAGCCGAACACAGCAATGTAGCCGGAGCTGCGCTTGACGCCGGCCACCGTAGCGATGCCCATGCCCAGCAGCACCAGGATCCAGATGGTGACGATATCGAACGAGCTGGCCAGGGCATAGAGCGCTTTGTTCGCGGACGCCGGGTCCATGAAGAGCGCCGCGGGGTTGGTGGGGGCAAAATTTCTGATGTTGAACGACTTCCGGCGCCATACCCGCGTAAATTACGATCATCCCCAGCAGAGACTTGACGATGCTGGGCAGCCACGCGTAGTAGGTGACTGCGAAAATATCTCCGTATTTCGCGCGGCCGCCGAAGACGAAATTCATGGTTCCCAGCAGGCCCATGGAGACAATCACCGCGCCTAACATTCCCAGTAGCGGTCCGGCCAGCAAAGCTCCCTCTGTGAATCCCATTGAAATCTTATTGGCCCTTTCGCGCTGCTCGGGAGCGACTTGCGCCAATTGCTCCTGCGCCTTGGAGTTCATGCGAATCTGGTTGTCCACCACCTGCTGCATGCCCACCTTCTGGGAGACAACGGCAAAGAAGAGATAGGTGAACACAGCCAGAAGGATCAACGGCAACCACCAGCTGCGATGGCCACGCTTAATGTCTTCGAAGGTCTTTGAGGGCGCGATGAAGGCGTTGGTGACGCGCTGCGATCTGCGTGAGTCCGGCCGTTTGGGCGGCCGGTGACTGGACTTCGTTCATACGATTCCCCTTTCGCGTGAATCGCGCAGCGGCATCTCTCGGATTCAGGTGCGGTCACCAGGTCAAGCCGGATTTTTCCTGCACAAATATCCACTCAACAGCGATGGCTCACTCTCGATCAGTCCGAGAAATGCGATCGCGCCGGGTCGCGCAGCACTCCCGCCGCAGCCCCAAAAAGGCATAGGAATGCGTTGCCCCGCGATTCTACCCTTCAACGGGGTCTATGGGCGAATAAATTTGAGTGGGAATTGGGTAGAGCGATTGGTGCACGGCGTTGGCCGGTCAGTTGCCTTGTCCGTCCGTCTCGCCTGTTTCGTCGGTCAGGCGCTGCGCCGGGCCTGCCTGCGAAGGCTCGGCTCTGTGCGCCGGCATATAGCTGCGGTAAACCGAGACGTGGAAGCAGGCCTGCTCAAACTCCTCTTCCACATCAATTTTGCCCTCGAGTTCCAGGGTCAGCAAGCGGCGGCGCATCCAGGCAATCTCATCCCGGCTCATCTCTTTTTTTGCGATATCGACGGTGGCGCCCATGAGGTGGGGGCTGAAGAGATCGCCCTCCGCCGGCGCGGCATTGCCATTGATGCGCATCAAGCGGGCCTGGTAGACGACGGTGCGCACCGCCGAACTCACTTCGAGCGGCCGATGGAACGCGGCCTCGTGGGACCGCGCCAGATCAGCCAGGAAGCGCGCCGTCCACGGCCGGCAGTAGCGGTGGTGCGCCGGCATCTCCGGGTCTACCGTGAGCGCATCCGACACGGGCAGAGGCACCAGCATATGTTGCGCAATCCGGGCAGAGAGGTCGGCTTCATCCTCGATGCGCTCCAGGCCGTCCGCTTCCAGCCGCTGATCCTGCCGCTGCAGCAAGGCCAGCGAACCGCGCAAAGGCGGCGGCATAGCGCCGCGCGCGATGGAGAGCGAGGCCGGGTCGGGCGGAGGGATGAACTCACTTGGCCTGGAATCAGGAGCATCCGCAGCGCTAATGATGGGCGCGGCCATGGCTAAGCTGGACGCGACGGCAGCAGAGGCGCCATGCCCCAGGCCTGCGCGGGATTCCGCATGGGCGGCGCGCGCCGATTCCCGCTCCTCGCGCCTGGCAGCTGCCTCCCGGGCAATTCTCTCCCGCTCAAGTCTGAGTTCGATTGCACGGCGGGTCTCTTCGCTTCGGGCGCGGCGCGTGCGCGGCAAGGAGGCCCGCTGTTCTGAAACGCGGGAATGTTTGGAGTAACGCGACGGGCGGCTGTGAGCGCGATCGGACGAGACACGAACGGAGGAGGCGCGATCGAGCGGCCGGCGCGCGGTACGCTCCCTTGTGGCACGATGCACTGAAGCAGTGGTGCGGCGTGAATGGACTGCGGAGCGCGCATGCAAAGATTCCCGCCCGCGGGCCTCCGCAACTTTCCTGTGCGGTTTTGCGGAGTGAGCCGCCACGGCAGAGGCTGCGCCGGAGGCATCGGCTAAAACCGAATCAGCAGCGAAAGCGGTCAGACAGACCGCCAGCGCCAACATCAACATGGCAGTCCTGCACATCGAGGAAGGTGCGGACATCCAGAGCATCTCCAGTGTACGTCGATCCGCGCCCGGGCCCGAGTGCCTAGCCGGATTCGGATGTGTCTGATAAGTAGTTGATCGCCGGCAGTTTTCAGCTTTCCGTTCTCAGGTGTCTGCTTTCGGCGGTCGACTCACAAATAACGCGATGAAGGAATATCCGGTGCTACTCTCGTCATTCAGTTAGACCCGGAGGGTGGCCGAAAGTCTCTTGCAACTTCACAGAATCCTCCTGTCGTCCTTGTTCGCCCTTCCCTGCTCTCTCGCCCCTTTTACTCTTCCTTCGCCCGTCCCAGCATGTACTGCAACCGCCGCATCCAGTTCGGCCGGGGTCACATCTTCCACCACGCCAGCGTCGCCGATGCCGAGCGGCAAGACGAAGCGCCGCACCCCCCCGATGTTCTTTTTGTCGGC
This sequence comes from uncultured Acidobacteriaceae bacterium, assembly GCA_963725975.1. Lineage (GTDB taxonomy): Bacteria > Acidobacteriota > Terriglobia > Terriglobales > Acidobacteriaceae > Telmatobacter. The sequence continues at coordinate 868,885 of CAVSBA010000011.1, forward strand.
GCCGGTGGCTGCTAACACTCTTGGCAGCGCGCAGCTTGAGCGGCGGCAGCGGGCCGTAGCATAGATCAGCCGCTCCATGCGCTCCATTTGCGCGCCGCTGATGGTTCCCCGCCGGCGCGCCAGAGCCAGCGCCGCCACCATGCCCCACCCCACCGCTTCGCCGTGCAGCATGGCCTTGTAGCCGGTTACCTGTTCGAGGGCGTGACCCACCGTATGGCCAAAGTTGAGAATCATGCGCAGTCCGCTCTCGCGCTCGTCCTTGTTCACTACGCCGGCCTTCATGCGGATGGAGGCGGCAATCACCCGCTCCAGCGCTTTGGGGTCGCGCCGCCAGCACCGCATCCGCGTGCTCTTCCATAAAGCGCAGCAGCGACGCGGTCGCGAATGATTCCGGCTTTCACGCTCTCCATCAGCCCCGCGCGCAACTCGCGGTCGGGCAGCGTGCCCAGCACGCCGATATCGGCAAAGACGGCGCGCGGGTGATGAAAGCTGCCGACCAGATTTTTGCCTTCGGGCAGATTCACGCCCACCTTGCCGCCTACACTCGAGTCCACCTGGGCCAGAAACGTGGTGGGAACCTGCACATAGGGAATGCCGCGCATGAAGATGGAGGCGACGAATCCGCCCACATCGCCCACAATGCCGCCGCCAAAGGCGATGAGCAACAGAGCCGCGATCGCCACCGGCGCGGATCATTTCGCGCAGCAAGCGCTCCACGCTGCCATGGTCTTGTGTTTCTCGCCCGGATCGAGAAACAGAACGATGGGCTCTTCAGCAAAGGAACGCAGGAAATGCCCGCTCCACAAGCGCCCAGATGGCCGGCGAAGTGAGAACGAAGATTCGCCGCGCCTTCCCCGCGCATGCGCGAGCCGGCCAACGGCCTTGTCGATGCGCGGCGCCAGCGTCTCCAGCAGCCCGCTGCCCGCAAAGACCTCGTACTTTGCCGAGGGTGTTTCGACACGTATGGTTTGCACTTATTCAATCGTAAAGGAGCGGCGTGGGAGGGCAGCAGGTCAGCGCGCTGGCAAGCTGGACGGGTTCGGCGGTTACTAACTCGCCAGCGCCGCGCCCAGGGAACTGCCTGTCAACGACGGAACGGCCGTCTCTTCAGCGCCTTCGGCCGCGTTCACATAGGCCAACTCCCAGGCGGAGCGGTCTTTGAGCAGGCGCGATACCAGCGCGGTGTGCATGGCGTGACCGGCGCGCTCGGCTACCACGCGGCCTTCGATGCGGCGCCCGGCAAGGGCCAGATCGCCGATGAGGTCCAGCACCTTGTGGCGCACGTACTCGTCGCTGAACCGGAGCGGGCCGTTGATCGGGCCCATGCGGGTCGATTTGGGATCGAGAACGATGGCATTCTCCGGGCTCGCGCCGCGAATCAGGCCCATGTCGCGCAGCCGCTGCTCGTCGGCCTTGTAGCCGAAGGTGCGCGCCGGCGCGATGGCGGTTCCGTAGGTCTCCGCAGCCAGATCCACGCAAACATCCTGCTGGCCGATGGGCGCGGGAAAATCGATGGCGTAGCAAATGTTGTAGCCCTCGCCGGGATAGACGCCGATGAACTTGTTGCCCTCGCGCACTTCCAGCGGCTTGAGCACGCGGATCACTTCGCGGCGGCGGCGCTGGGTGCGGATGCCGGCGCTGTGGAATGCGTCGACGTAGGGCAGCGCGCTGCCATCCAGAATGGGCAGCTCAAGGTTGTCGAGCTCGACAATCACGTTGTCGATGCCCATGCCGATGAGCGCCGACAGCAGATGTTCGGTGGTGGAGATCAGCACGCCCTGGCGCATCAGGCTGGTGGCGTAGCTGACCTTGGCCACGTTGCGGCCGGTGGCGGGAATTTCAAAGTTATCCAGATCGGTGCGGCGGAAGACGATGCCTGAACCGGCGGGCGCCGGCAGCAGGCGCATGGTAACCGGCGCACCAGAGTGCAGGCCCACGCCTGTAAACTCAAGCGGCGCTGCAATGGTCTGCTCGTATTGCGCGAACTGACCCAATCCAGTTCTCCAACTGTGGATAGAATCCCTCCATAGATTAGACGACGGGCACAGATGCCAGAGTGTGGCAAATTTGCCACACTCTGGACAACCGAAAACGCTTCTCAGCCTTCCGCGCCGTAGAATATAAAGAGCTTTTCATCTCAGATCTAAACCGCCCGAGGGTGCCTGAAATGCCTGCGCAAGTTGAACAGCCCATCCCCATGCGCGCTCTGCTGGCCGGAGCCCGGCGCAAGGAGGAAGCGCTCATCGAGCTGGCACGAAAGCTGGTCTGCGCCGAATCGCCCTCCGACAACAAGGCTGCCGTTGACGGTTGCGTGGCTCTGGCCGCGGACCACGCCAGGCGCATTGGGCGGACGCGTGAAAGCTGCACCGGCAGAAGGAATTCGGCAACATTCTGGAAGCGCGCTTCGGGCCGCGATCCGGTGCGGACCGCATCCTGCTGCTCGGCCATCTCGATACCGTTTGGCCGCTGGGCACCCTTGCAGACCATGCCGTGGCGCATTCGCGACGGGCGGCTTTGCGGGCCGGGCGTGCTCGACATGAAGGCCGGCGTGGCCATGGCGTTCACCGCCATCGAACTGCTGCTCGAAGCCGAGCTTCTGGGCAGAGATTCGAAGCGCGAAATGGTGCTGCTGCTCAACAGCGACGAGGAGGTTGGCAGCCCGTGTCATCGCGGCCCATTACCGAAGGGCTGGCGCGGGAGTGCGCGGCGGTTTACGTGCTGGAGCCGGCGCAGGGACTGGCCTACAAGACCGCGCGCAAGGGCACCGGCAACTGGAGAATCGATGTGCGCGGAGTGGCGGCGCACGCCGGCGTGGACTTTGAAAAAGGCGCAAGCGCACTGCGCGAACTGGCCCGCGCCATTGAAACCGTGAGCGGATGGACCGACCTGAAGCGCGGCTTGACAGTGAGCGTAGGCGTGGCCGGCGGCGGCACCAAGAGCAACGTGATTCCTGCCGAAGCCTGGGCGCTGGTGGATGCGCGCATTGCCCGCGCCGCCGATGGCCCGCGCATGGAGCGTAAGTTTGCCGCCCTGAAAGCAACTGACAAGCGCTGCTCCGTCAGCGTAACCGGCGGCATCAACCGCCCGCCCATGGAGCGTACTCGCGGAACCGTTGCACTATACAAGGCAGCGCGCGCCCTGGCGGCGGAGCTGGGCTTTGCTCTGGAGGAAGCGGCCACCGGCGGCGCCTCGGACGGCAACTTTACCTCTGCGCTGGGCGTGGCTACGCTCGATGGAATGGGCGCCGTGGGCGAAGGCGCTCACGCGCAGCATGAATCGGTGCTGGTGGAGCACCTGGCTCCGCGCACGGCGCTGCTGGCGGCCATGATGCTGCAGTGATGTTCTGGAAAGTTGCGGAAAAACTCTGCGGACCGTCGGTGTTGAAAGGGCACGACTTCAGTCAGTGCCAATTGAGCCAGCAAAAGTGATCGGCTTTAGCCGCTGAGGGATGCTTTTGTAACCGTTCACCCACACCCAACGGGTTTTTCGCAGCCTGCGAGGACTGGTTGCATAGATGGATTCGGCCAGCCTGAGAACATAACTCAGGGGCAGAAGCCCGTTGTTTATCGGCCTTCTGCGGCACGGCTTCAGAGGCTGCGGAAAAACTTCCCGCATCAGGCAATGGTGCGAAGGAGGGTGCAGCAGGGGCTAAAGCCCTCGTTCGTTTTGCAGACTTTTGTGGCCCGGCTGAAGCCGTGCCCTTGTTACAATACTCAGCGCACAGGGTTTTTCCGCAGCCTGTAAAGCCACTCTGAGTCGATGGACTCTATTCGCGAGGCTGAAGCCTCACGCTCCCTCCGAGAACGAAGACACCGCTCCGGAGAGCGAAAACACGGGTTTTTTCACCAAGCTGTAAAGCCGTGCCCTTTCAAAAAACCATTTATGCAACCAATTCTGGGAGGCTGCGAACCGGGCTGAACCCGAAGGATTGGGCTACTGCCGCTTGCGACGCTGGTGCGTGGACGGAATGTTCATATCTTCGCGGTATTTGGCTACGGTGCGGCGGGTAAGTTGAATGCCTTGGGACCGCAGCATCGCGGCCAGTTGATCATCGGTGAGCGGCTTGCGGGGATCTTCTTCTTCAATCAATTTTTTAACCTTCCGCTTGAGGACCACCAACGGCGTGTCCGCGCCCTCGGGGCCATTCGAGCCTTCACTGAAAAAGAAGCGCAGCTCGAGCACTCCCTGCGGCGTGTGCGCGTACTTGTTGGCTACGGCGCGGCTCACCGTGGAGGGATGCACGCCGATCTCTTCGGCCACTTCCTTGATCATCATGGGGCGCAGCGCTTCCACGCCCTGATCGAGAAAATCCTGCTGGCGGCGAACAATGACTTCACAGGTCCGCAGGATGGTGCTCTTGCGCTGGGCGATGTTGCGCATGAGCTGCAGCGCGGAGCGGAAGCGCTCCTTCACGTAATCCTTGACCTCTTTATCGGTGTCCTGCGCGACCAGCATGTGGCGGTACTGACGGCTGAGGCGCAGGCTGGGCAGGTCTTCCTCGTTCATGCTCACCACCCACTCGCCGCCGCGCTTGACGAAGAAGACATCGGGCTCGATAAGCCGCGTCTCTTCGCGGTTATACATGCGGCCGGGGCGTGGATCGAGGGTGCGGATGAAATCGATGCCGAGGTGCGCTTCTTCGATGCTGACCTGGGCGGCGCGGGCAAGGTCCTTTACGTCGCGCTTCTGCAGCAGGTGCAGGTGATGGTCGCAGATGACGGCGGCCACATCCATGGCGCGGCGGCGTTCTTCAATTTTGAGGTCGGCTTCGTCGCTGAAGCTGCGATGCGGGTTCTCTTCCGTCGGCTCGGGAAGGCGCTGGCCGTAGAGTTCTTCGAACTCATTTTGCTGGGCGGCGATCTGCAACAGCAGACACTCGCGCAGATCGCGCGCTGCGACGCCGGCGGGATCGAGATGCTGGACCAGCTCGACGGCGCGGCGCATCAGGTCGAGATCGGCGCAGGCAGAGGCCAGCAAGCCGGCGGTATGGGCTCGGAACGGCCCAGTTCGCCGCCGACGATAGCCGTTGGCCGGCTCTGCTGCAGTGAAGGCGGGAACATGGCCGTTGGCGGCGTGGCCGTTTTGCGAGGCGTGGAGCGCAGTAGCGGCGGAGGAGAGTTGGCGATACGCGATAGCCAGCTCTTCTTCGGCGGCAGCGAGGTAGCCGTCAGCCATCGAGATTGCCGACCACGAAATCCGCTGCCCGCAGCAGTTCCTGGTCGAGGCTCAGAGCTCCCAGTTGCCACGCCAGGTGATCGGACAGAGTTGTAGGCTGGGAGAGAAAGTTCTCGAACGAGGGCTTTTCGCTCTCTTCAAACTCCGGCTGCGTGCGATAGCCGGGATCGAGATAGTCCTGGAAATAGGAGCCGAAATCGATCTCATTGAATACGTCCTTGGGGGCAGTGGCCGTTTCCTCGGCGCTGCGGATCGTTTCCTCGGCGCTGCGCTCCAGGCGTTCCTCGCGGCCCGCGACCTCATCCAGCATCGGAACCGATTCGTCAATCTCTTCCAGGACGGGGTTTTCCACCATCTCGGCATCGATCATCTCCTTCAGTTCAAGCTTGTTCAGGGCCAGGACACTGACCATCTGCATCAGGCCAGGCGTGAGGATCTGGCGTTGCGCGACTTTCAGGTTCAGCTTCGGTTGCAGCAGCGCCATAAACGGGGCTCATTCCCATTGTGCTCGGTCAAACATGAGTGTAGCCGTGGGGAAATAAGCTTCACCACAAAATTGTCTCACTTTTGCACTTTAGTTCCGCAATGGGCATAGCAGATTCCTGAAATTTCTCTCTGGAAACTGATGGGCATAGCGAGGGAACGAGGGACAGGCGAGGGTCAGCCGAGCAGATCCAGTTCTCGATCGACCGGGCTCCGGTCAGAGACTGACGACTGAGAACTGCGAGCTTGAAGCTGCCTTCACGCCAGCGAGAAGCCTTCGCCCAGATAGACGCGGCGGACTTCCATATCGTTGCCCAGTTCGTGGGGGGTGCCGGCGCGGAAGATGCGGCCCTCGGCGATGATGTAGGCGCGGTCGGTGACGCTCAGGGTTTCGCGCACGTTGTGGTCGGTGATCAGGATGCCGATGCCGCTCGGCTTTGAGATCGAAGATGATCTTTTGCAGCTCCAGCACGGCGATGGGATCGATGCCGCTGAAGGGCTCGTCGAGCAGGATAAAGCTGGGCTGGATGCAGAGGGCGCGGGCAATTTCAACGCGCCGGCGCTCGCCGCCCGAAAGAGCATAACCCCTGGTGGTGCGGATGTGGCCGAGGTTGAGCTGCTGGATCAGGCGCTCGGAGCGGGCGCGGCGCTCGCGGTTATTGAGGGGCTGCGCTTCAAGCACGGCCAGGATGTTTTCTTCCACCGTGAGCTTGCGGAAGATGGACGGCTCCTGGGGCAGATAGCTGATGCCGAAGTTGCGCGCCCGCAGGTACATGGGCAAGTGGGTAATGTCGGTGGAGTCGACCATGACGCGGCCGGTTTCCGGCGCCACCAGGCCCACGATCATGTAGAAGCTGGTGGTTTTGCCGGCGCCATTGGGGCCCAGCAAGCCGACCACTTCGCCGCGGGAGATGGTCAGGTTCACGCCGCGAACCACCTGGCGTCCCTTATAGCTCTTGCCGATTCCCTCGGCTGAAAGTGTTTCCATTCGTTCTCAGGCTCTCTTCTGCCACTTGCTCGCTTAGCCTTAGCAGCCTCTACCTCGGCGCGGTGGTTTCCGTCAGTGGTCTGGTGTCCGCCGCCTTCGATACTGACGCTATCATCGCGGCTATTGAAAATCAAAGCAGCTCCGGTTACGCTTCCGCGCTGCGGGTCGGTGAAGCGAGGCGGTGCGGTTGCGGTTCCGGTAAGGACGTAGTTGTCGCTGGCGCTGGTGTAGACGAGCTTTTCACCGGTGCCGCGGCGGTCCTGGGAGGTGAGTACGACGTGGCCTGCGGCATTCATCCTCTGCACCTGCGCGGGTGCGCCGGCAGCGGTTTGCCCGGCAGCTTTGGGCGCGGCCAGAAACAATTCGAGCTGCTCGGAGGATGGACTCAACACTATCCGACTGGGCCATGACATGAGCCAGCGGCGCGGCGCGCATCACGGCTTCGCGCTCGGCGTCGGAGTACCAGAGGTCGCCGCCCCGGACGCGTACCACAGACGGCCTGTCAGCGTCGCTGGCGCGGAGGTTGGCCGAGGCTGCCGGCCCGGCGTTGAGCAGCACCGCGACCACGGAGTCGGCGGAGCTGGACGTTTTGGCGACCAGCGTCTGCTTCTGACGGTCGACGACGATCAGCGGGGCGGCGATGGAGTTGTCCTGCTGCCAGAGGCGCGCGTGCCCGCGGAACGTGGCTTCGCCGGTGTGCTGATGGAACTCGGCTTCTGCGGCGATGGCGTGAACCGGGCCTTTGCCACCGAGAGCTACGGGATTCGTCCCGGGTGCGGCGTTGGCCGATTGCGTGGCGCCGCTGTCGATCCAGGTGGCTTTCACGTCGCCGTGAGCGAAGGCCTCACCGGATTGCTGCGAGACATCGACTTTGCCGGCGGTGAGCTCCATGCCGCCGTCCTCGATGCGGGGATTGAGGGTGAGGTGTAGCCATTGGCCCGCAGCTTCGTACACAGCGCGGCCGGCGGTGGCGTGCAGGGGTGATTCAGGCTTCAACCCCGGCGGCGAGGACCTGTCGCCGGAAACCCCAGGCCTCCCATCTGACTTCGTGGCCGGCTGTTGGAAGAGGGTGACGTGGCCTTCCAGTTCAGCGGACTCGATCTGGGCGGCCTGAGCAGAAGCGGGCCCAGATGCGGAAGCAGAAGCGGAGGTCGCCGCGGACGCTTTCGCAGCTCCCACATCGGGCAAAGCAGGAGCAAAGCGAGCCCGTAGCTGGTCGCCCATAGCCATCTGGCGCGCACCGGTAACGGTGGTTTCTTCAAAGCTGGCGTGGCCCATGCCCGTCATCGAACTCAGCGTGGAATTGGGGCCGAAGAGCGCAGTCACTTCATCGGCGGCGAGACGGGACGGAACGGCGGGCTCGTTGCCGCGGCTGGTTTCGCCAGTGAGGACCACGTTGCGGGTGCCATGCACCTGGGCCGGCTCAATCTGGCCTTTGCCAGCGGCGCGAAAATCCACGTCCGCGACCGAGGAATGCCAGGTGCGGCTCATCCGCACCGGAACGGCGCGGCCGTTGACCAGCGCCTGGCCCTGCTGCTGGCTGCGCATCTCGACATCGTTTTTCTGGTCGCCTTCGAGATGGGCGTGCTGCAGTTCGCCCTCCGGGCTGAAGGCGAGGGTCACGGCCGGCGAGGAACCGCTAATCTGGCGAGCACTGGCCGACGATTGGCTCACGAAGTCCATGATGACGCCGCCCTCAAAGCGACCGCTGCGCGGGTGATTGTCTTTATCGAACTGCATGGCGCCGCGCGGCGCTGCCAGGTGGCTGCCCGCGGCGGTAGATACTGTGACACCTCCCGAAGCGTCGAGCCGCTCGATGCTGCCGTCTTCGCGGAAAGCGATGAGCGCCTGCGCGGCAGAGGCTTGTTGGCCGCGGGTTTGCGCGGTAGCGCCCTCGCAGGCGGGCCAGTTGAGTGTTGCGATTAATCTCCGCGTGCCGGGCATGAAGCTCAACCGGGTTGGCGCCCTGCTGCGTGGTCAAGTCGACGTTGCGTTGGAGAATCAGCAGACCCTGGTCGGACTCGAAAGTCGCGCCTACCGCGCTTCCACTACCCTGCTGACTCGAGAAATCGACGCGCTGATCGGTGCTGGCGACGCCGGTTTGCTGATTAAAGACCAGGCCGCTGGTGGCGACGTGGATTTCGCCGTTTCCGTTGGGAGTGTTTGCCTTCTGCTGCGGGCTGGCCGAAGGCTGCGGACGCATCAGTGTGATTTCTACCGGACCGGCTGCGGTTGCGATGCCGCTCTTCTGGTCATACTCGAATTCGTCACCCTGAATGCGATCGACGCTATCGCCATTCTGGCCGTAGAGCTCAATTTTTACATCGTGCAGCGTGGCGTGGTCGTTCTTGAGCTGGATCACGCGCGAGGCGTGGATTTTGAAGATGGTGTGGCCGCCGTGCGCCTGCGTGTAAGTCACGCCATTGGCTTCCTGCTGGATGTTGATGCCCAGGCGCTTGGGAATGTCGCGGCGGTTGAAGGGGCTTTTCCATCGGCTCACAGTGAGGAAGACGGCCAGAACCACAACCAGCAGAACGCCTGCAGCCAGAATCAGCGTACGGATTCGTTCGATCGTGAAGCGCACGGACTAATTCCTCATGCCGAGGCGAGCGGCAAGCCGCTCGGCAAGACTCTCCCCCAGCTCGCTCCACAATACGCGAGCGGTCGCTCCGGAATCCTTTTCGATGGCCGCAGTCAGCGCCACCAGCTGGCGAATGTTTTCTTCGACGTGACGGGCGGTCTCCGGATCCAGTTCCGCCTCTTCTTCAAGGAACGGAACATCTGAGCCGAAATCGACACGGATATGACCGTCCTGCTCGTAGGTGCCCTCAGCGAAGAGCGGCCCGAAGCCGGTAACGCGGACCAGGCGCGGGGTGTGCGCCCAGCGCGGGTCAAGGCTCGCGACACCCTGCGGATCGTGCTCCGCAGTTTCGAGCTCCCACAAGCTCCAGCCGATTTGGAACTCGTAGGCATAGTCCTCGTGGAGCAGTTCGAGAGCTTCGTCGACGGCTGCGCGCGGCTCGATTCCCTGCGCCCGCGTATTGCCGGCATGGCCCCAGACGCGCTGAAAAACCGGCGCCTCGCTCCAGCCGACCGGCCAGACGGTAGCGGCATAGACACCGCGCTCGCCGCCGTGCGCGGCAAAGGCTCCCAGCACAGCGCTGAGCTTGTCGGGGAGTGCCTGCAGACGCAGGTTGGGGTACCAGAGACTCAGATAGAGGGTATCGGCCATCTCTTTCAGTTTAGACGAGCGAGGAAAGCGGAGGATGCGGACAAACGACACTTGGGCTACAGGGAAAGTGAGAGAATCGCAAGAATTGCGCGCAGTAGTGCAATGCACTACAATGGAGATAGTAAGTTCAAGCGGCGCTATCGCCGGCTGGAGTTGCAGGAGTGGGTTCTAGGGTCACGAAAAAGATGGTCGAGAAGGGGATGGACGGCTTGTACCAGGCGCTGACAGTCACGGAGAGCAGCTTTTACGCGGTGCGGATTCCGGCGGAGATCGACGTGCGGGCCATACGCGTACGGCTGGGGCTGACGCAGCAGGAATTTGCCATTCGCTTCGGGTTCAGCGTGAATACGCTGCGGCATTGGGAGCAGGGACGCCGCATACCGGAGGCGCCCACGCGCGCTTATCTGCTGGTGATCGACCGGGAGCCGCAGGCGGTGGAAAAGGCGCTTCGCGTACCATGAGACATTCCCGAGTTTAGCCGGCGCATCCTGGCAAGTGGTTTGCAAATCGAACAGAGTGCAATGGAAATTGGTTTGAGCTAAGGAAAAATGGCGACAACGACCCACAAAGACTACTACGGTACGCTCGGCGTAAAAAAGACGGCTTCGCCCGAGGAGATTCGCAAGGCATTCCGCAAAGCCGCGCGCAGGTACCACCCCGACGTGAACCCGGACGACAAGAAGGCCGAGGAGAAGTTCAAGGAAATCTCTGAGGCCAACGATGTTCTGAGCGACGAGAAAAAGCGCAAGGTCTACGACCAGTTGGGCTTCTACTCCGATCAGATTGACCCGGCTACGGCCGAGGCGTATGCGCGGCAGCAGAGCGCGGGCGGCGGCCGCGGCGGGCAGGTTAATTTCGACGGCTTCGACTTCTCCGGCTTTCAGGGCGGCGGGTTTCCGGGTCATCAGGAGGCGGGTGGCGCAACACAGGGTTCGAGCTGGGGCAGCTTCAAAGACATCTTCTCCGGCATTTTCAGCGGGGCGCAGCATGAGCAGCGGCCGCGCGGGCCGCAACCGGGGGCCGATCTGGAGTACCAGGCCACGGTGGACTTTTGGACCGCCATCCGCGGCGGGCAGGCACGCATCCAGGTGAACCGCCAGGAGGTGTGCCCCACCTGCCACGGCCAGGCGCACACGGGCGGGCCCATGCAGTGTCCGGAGTGCCATGGCACCGGACAGGTAACGCAGATGGGCGGGCGGATGAAGTTCAACATCCCATGCCCGCGCTGCAACGGATCGGGGCGCGTGTCGAACGATTGCCCCACCTGCCACGGCGAGGGCACGGTGACGCGGTCCGAGACGGTGGATTTCCGCATCAAGCCGGGAACGCGCGATGGACAGCGCATCCGGCTGCAGGGCAAAGGCAACGCAGGATTGAATGGCGGAACGGCCGGCGATCTGTTCCTGATTGTGCGCACCGGCACGCACCCGGTGTTTACGCGCGTGGGCGACGATATTCAGCTCACCGTGCCTGTTTCGGTGCCTGAGGCTTCGCTGGGCGCGAAGGTCGAAGTGCCGACGATCGACGGGCGCACGCAATTGAAGATTCCGCCCGGCACGCAAAGCGGGCAGAAGCTGCGTATGCGCGAGCGCGGCGTGGAGAGCGCGCAAAATCCGGGCCAGCGCGGCGACCAGATTGTGACTGTGGAGGTGGCGGTGCCGCATCTGCAGGATGAGCGCAGCCGCGAGATTATGCGCGAGCTGGGGAAGCTGAACCCCCAGGATCCGCGCAGTGCGCTGTTTGGAAAAATTTGATATCCGAGATTGGGTTTGAGCGATGAAACTTGATTCTCAGCAGACTGCGATCATCGGCAAGCATATTTTGATTGCACATCTGATTGCGGCGGACCTTGAAGTTGCTGAACCCATCCGCGACCACGGAATCGATTTAATTGCCTTTCGTGACCGTGCAGAAAGCGGCGAGTTCTTAGCCTGCCCCATTCAATTGAAAACTGCCTCAGACGAGGTCTTCAGTTTGGATAGCAAATACGAGTCTTTTCCAAGCTTGAGAATCGTTTTTGTCTGGAATGCCAGAGAACCTGCAAAGGCTGAGGTCTTCGTCCTGAGCTACAAGGAGGCGCGGGCTGTTTTCGCGGAAATGAAGTATGACAAGACAAAATCTTGGGACGCCGGGAAGTACACAACAACAAGGCCGTCTGAGAAGCTCAAGAAGATATTGGAGCAGTTCCGCGTCAAAACTTCCGAGGAATGGCCCCGTAGACTTGGTATTGGGATCCCAAGCGCATCATCTTAATCCCCGGAGCGCTTTTTAGGTGATCGAATGACAGCGAAACGGAAATCTAAAGGCGCATACATGATCTCGGCGGTAGCCGAGATGTACGAGATTCATCCCCAGACGCTCAGGCTCTACGAGCGCGAGGGGCTGCTCAAGCCTTCGCGCACCGAGGGCAACACGCGGCTCTATACAGATGAGGACCTGGAGCGGCTGGAATTTATCCTGAACCTGGCGCGCGACCTGGGCGTGAACATCGCCGGCATCGCCATCATCCTGCAGATGCGGGAACGGATGGAGGAGATGAACCGGCAGATGCAGAGCTTTGTGGAGTATGTGCGCTCGGAGATGCTGTCGCGGTTCCACCAGGCTGCGCCCAACTCCGGCGCGGCCATCGTGCCGCTGAAGCGGCCGGTACCGGTTCCACGGCCCGGTCCGGGACGGAAGTAACGCCGGACTCCGTTATCCTTGTACCAACATGCCCTACGCGCTCCTAGCCTTGGCGGTCTTCGGACTTTTTACATCCAGCGTGTTCGCGGGCATGGTGGTGTGGGCAATTCCTCAGTATCTGCGCCAGCGCAGGGCCGCCGAAGCCAAGCTGGCGGTGCGCCCGGGCTTTGTCCCGCCCCTGACGCTGCTGAAGCCGCTGCACGGTGCGGAGCCGGACCTGGAAGCAAACCTGGCCAGCTTTTTCCGGCAGGATTACCCGGCATACGAAATCCTGTTCTGCGTGCGCGATGCCGGCGATGAGGGCCTTGAGATTGCGCGGCGCGTGGCGGCGCGATATCCACTCGTTCCGGCACAATTTCTGGCAACCGGCGGGCAGCCGCCTTATATCAATACCAAGGTCGCTTCCATGGAGCTGATGGAGGCTCATGCGACCCACGACTTTCTGGTGATCAGCGACAGCGATGTGCGCGTGACGCCGGATTACCTGCGGGCCGTGGCTTTGCCCTTCGCCGACCCCGCGGTGGGGGCAGTCACTTGCCCGTATCGCGGCGTAGCGGTCGACGGCGGCTTGTGGGCGCGGCTGGAAGCCGTAGGCATGAGCGTGGAGATGACGGCGGGCGTGTTGGCGGCGCGGCTCACCGAGGGCATGCGCTTTGTGCTGGGGCCGACCATGGCCTTTCGCCGTGAAACGTTGCGCCGCATGGGTGGCTTTCGCATTACGGCGGATTATTGTTCCGACGATTTTGTCCTGGGCAATGAGACCTGGAAGCAGGGTCAGCGGGTTGCCCTCAGCCATCACGCCATCGACCACGTGGTGCTGAATTTGAGCTTCCTTTCGTCGATGAGGCACCAGGCGCGGTGGATGAAGTCGACACGCTTTTCGCGCCCCGTCGGACACTTCGGCACCTCGCTCAGCTTCTCCATGCCATTCGGCCTGCTGGGCCTGGCGACTGCGGCGTGGATTGGGCATCCGATGCTGGGGGTTGGGCTGCTGATCTGGGCCATGGCGACAAGGCTCGCGCTCGCCATTGGCGCGGGACGAATGGTGGTGCAGGATCCGAGCTGGTTCGGCTTGCTGGTGCTCTATCCGGTCCGCGATCTGATGGGCTTTGGCTTCTGGGCGGCGAGCTATCTGAGCCGCAGGATTCTGTGGCGGGATCAGGTCTACGAGCTGCTGCCGGGCGGCAAAATGCGCGCGGCGGGATCATAACCTGCGCCGAACTTCGGCCTCGAACTTCAAGACACACGACGATTCTCACCCGCAAGGGTCCTGGCAGCAGGCGGCGTCTTTAAAAATGATCCGCAGCAACTTATTGCGGCGTTGATTGGCCCGAGCCCTGGGTCTCCGGTTTCGCTGCGTCCGTTTCGTCGGGGGGTTTGGAGAGATGGAGCTTGCTCATCTCCTTGGCTCCGACTCCTGGATCTTGAGCCGTAACCTTGATCCCCGTGGCCATGGCTCCCGAGGTCCATTTTAAGTAGTAGGTTTTTCCCGCCTCCGCCTCAAACCGGGCGCGCTCATTCTCTTTCTTTCTGGCCTCGGCGAGGGCCGCGCCGGTGGATTGGATGATTCCTCCGTAGTACATCTTGGGCAATCCGACGACGACCACGGTGCCCGGCGATACCTCCATGAAGGCATATTCGCCGTTAAGGAGCTTGGCGAGATGAGTGTCGTTCACATAAAGCTCGTCGTGTGCGGCGGAACCGGTAAATCTGCTCGTACGGTAGATACAGACGATGGCTTTGCCGTTAGACGGCGCAGGCAGCACGGCTGGAGATTTGGAATCCTGTGCTGCAGAGACGGGCCCGGCAAACAGAAACGCCAGCGCGCTGGCGGCCAGCAGAAGGCTTGCGATCGAGCTGCAAGCTCCCCTGCGGCCAAGCGCCGCGACGCCGCTGAAAGCAGTGGTACGCATTGGAGCGCTCCTTTCCCTGGGTTCAAAATCCGGTCCAACACTCTAGCAGATTCCGGCGACGATTGCCGTGACGCGGACAAACGGGCATCAGGAGGGAAAGACGCAGACCGCGTCAGCGCACGACGACGCTCGCCTTGCGAGTGAAGATTGGCGCGGAACTTGAGGCGGGAACAGCTTCGATCCGGATTGAATGGGTGGAGCGTGGCGCCGCTCTACTGAAGCGGCCGGTCGGTCCAAAGTTGCTTGTCGGCGATGGTGCCTGCGGGATAGAGGCGGCCGGCCAGCACCCGTTCTACATTGGCCACGTCGGGATCTTCGGCGAAGATCCACTTGCGATTTCCCCTGCCCCACAGGGCGGAGAGCTCGGCGTGATTGAGGAAGATGTTGGGCGCGTCGGGGTAGCACGAGCCCCACAGCAGGGTTGTGCCTTCGCCGTTTTGGCCGCAGCGCGGAGTCACGATAAGCGCCGGCTTCCAGTGGAAGTAATTATGCGTGTAAAAGATGATGGACGAGCCCGACGACTGCTCCCCATAAATGATGAAGGTGTCGCTGGGCGTGCCCTCGCGCATGATCACGTCGGCCAGTTGCTTGGAGCTGAGCATGGGCTCAAAGCGCGCCAAAGCGATGTGCGCGGCAATAAGGAACACTGCCATGGTGAGCGCAATGCTGATGGTGGAAGCCAGGTGCCTGCGCTTGATGCGCAGCAGCCACCCTGCTGCGGGACCGATGAGCAAGGCCAGCGCGGCTAGAATTGCGGGCAGACGCAAGGCGGCGAAGGCCGGGCCGGTCAGGTCGAACACATGCGACATGGAGAGGGTGTAATCGGCCACGTCGCGATGAGCCAGGAGGGTGCCGATATCGGCGACATAGGGAAGGTGGCGCGAATCCCACAAGCCCCAGCCCAGAGTGGCTGCCGATGCGATGCCGATGAGGGCAAAAACCGCTTGTGCGCCGGTGAGCCAGGCCGTGCTCAGCACCGGCGCGGAACTATCGACGGAGCGGCGCTGCTCAATCTCTGCCACCACGCCGGCAATCAGGATGAAGAGTGCCGGCCACACCGGGAAAGTGTAGTACTCCTGGTTGGTGGAAACGGAGAAGAAGAGCAGGGTCCAGGCGGAGAACAGCGAGAGCAGCCACACCGTGCGCACGCGGAACTTGAGGCGGACGACGTAGCTGGCCACGTCTTCACGCAGAGCGTGGTCGAGATAGAAGTCGACCGTCTGGCCGGCATCCTGGCGCAGGTGCTGCATCCATTTGTGGCGGGTTTTCCAGGCCGCCGCGACGACGGCAGGCAGGAAGATGCTCCACGGAAACAACCAGACCAGGTGCGCGCCCCAGTACCAGGGCGCAGGCATCTTGTTGTAATCGTGCGGATAGCGCAGGTTGAGGAAGCGGAGCAGGTGCTCGTTGACGAAGTAGAAATAGAAAAAGCCGTGGACGTTGCCCAGCGTGGGATGGTTGCCGACAGCATGGCCCTGGTCAGGATTGGCCAGGCCGCAGAGAATATGCCAGGGCGCGGCGATGGCCAGAAAGAGCAGGAATCCTGTAACGGGCTTGAGCGCCTTCCAGCGGCGCCATTGACCGGTGAGCAGCAGGTAAGGAATGGCCGCGCCAAAGAAAAACACGGGAGCGATCAGGCCCTTGGTGAGCAGGGCCAGCGCAACACAGGCCCACATCCAGTAGGCGCGCAGGGGCTTGTTCAGTTCCAGGCTCGTAATCAGGGCATAGAGCGCAGCAAGGAGAAAGAAGGCGAGCAGCGATTCGGGGATGATGAAGCGTGTAAACAGGAACGGTCCCACGGAGGTGAGCACGGCGAGACCAGCGTAAAGGCCGGCACGCTCGCCCCAGGCGCGGCGCGCCCAGGCCCAGCAGAGCCAGGTGAGAGCCAGCATGGCCAAGGCGTTGGGCAGGTGGGTAGTGAATGCATTCTCCACGCCCGTAATCTTGTAAAGCCCCGCCACGATCCAGTAGGGCAGCGGCGGCTTTTCGATGTAGCGGATGCCGTCAATGTGCGGCGTGATCCAGTCGCCCGTGTCGGCAATATATTGAGCGGCCTGGGCGTGGGCGGCGTCCACGTCGTCGAGCAGCGGCGGCGTCCATAAAGAAGCAAAATAAATGGCAGTAAAAAGCGCGGCGAACAGCAGCCAGACAGAGCGGGCGGAAAGCGACTGGCGGGGCCGTTCGATCACCTGAGGAACAGGAAGGGTGCTTGAACCGGGCATCACTTTCAGGATAGCAGTCAAGTTGCTGCACAGTATGAAGGCTTCTTTATACGCGCCAGTCTTGCAGGCTGGGCCGGCCCGGAAAAGTAGAGGGTAAGAGCAGCAAGTTTACTGCGGATGAGTCAAAGCGGGACATTCTCATCAACGGTCCCCTACCCGCATCGTGTATCGTGGCCGAAGAACACTATTTCTGTGCGGAGACGGTGCCAGCTTCATGCCTACGTTTGCTGCCATTGACGTTGGATCCAACTCCTGCCGCCTGAAGGTTGCCAAGGTTGTTTCTCATCAACTGAAGACCGTGGCGGAAGATCGCGAAGTCACGCGGCTGGGCGCGAGCGTCTTCGACTCCGGACTGATTTCTCCTGAGGCGATGGCGGCCACGCTGCGGGCTCTCAAGCGCTTCCAGCGCACGGTGCAGGCGCATGGGGCGGACCAGGTGCGCATGGTGGCCACTTCCGCGATGCGCGACGCGCGCAATGCCGACGCCTTCCGCGCCTGGGTGAAGTCGGAGACGGGCTGGAACCTGGAGGTGATCTCCGGCCTCGAAGAGGGCCGGCTTATTCACCTGGGAGTAACCAGCTCCGAGCCGGGCGCAGGCGGTCGCGTGCTGCTGCTGGACCTGGGCGGCGGAAGCTGCGAGCTGACGCTCTCTGAGCGCAAACACATTAAGGAAACGGTAAGCCTGCCGCTCGGTGCGGTGCGGCTGACAGAGCAATTTCTGCCCGCCGATCCTGCGCCCGCCGACGGTTTGGCGCGCATGCGGCAGCTGATTGCGCGCGAACTGCGCCGCGCCCACCGCAAGATTGCAGCCGGCGCGGGTGCCGCTGGTGATCGCCACTTCAGGAACAGCCGCCGCGCTCTCTGACGCTTATGCGGCGGCGAAGAACGGGAAGGTTGCCCTCAAGCTGGCGGGCAAACCCGCACGCCGATCAGGCGGTTCCCGGCTCGGCGCCTCGGCGCGCGCAGGCATTCGCGACGGAGTTGTGCCTACGGCCGCGGTGTGCAAGCTGGCGCGCAAGCTGGCCAAGCTCTCACTGCCCGGGCGCGAAGCCATCCCCGGAATCGGGCCGCGGCGCGCGGAGATTATTGTGGCCGGCGCCGAGGTGTACGCCGAGCTGCTGGAGAGCTTCTCTCTGAGCGGCTTCCGCTACTCGCCGCTGGGATTGCGCGACGGAATCCTGGCGCAGATGCTGGCTGAGCAGGACGCGCGTGCCAATGTGCATCGCGAGTTTGAGCACGAGCGCTGGGAAAGCGTGCTCTCCACTGCGCGGCGCTACGGCGTTGACCCCAGGCAGGCCGAGCCGGTGCGCGCCCATGCCATCCAGCTCTTCCGCGAACTGAAAGCTCTGCACCAGTCGCCGGCCGAATACGAAAGCTGGCTGGCCGCCGCCGCCATGCTGCGCGATACCGGCAAGTTCGTCAACCACCAGGGCCATCACCGGCACACGCAATATATTGTTTCGAGCTCTGAGATTTACGGGTACACGCAATTGCAGCGGACCATTGTTTCGGCCATTGCTCGCTACCTGGGCAAGAGCCGCCCGGAGCCGGGTGATCGCGCCATGCGCAATATTCCCGCTGAGGAGCACGAGCACATTCGCCGCGCGGTGGTGATGCTGCGGCTGGCCGAGGCGCTCAACCAGGATCGCGCCAGCGACGTGCTGCGCGTGGCGGTGCGCGTGTATCCCAAGCGTGTTTACCTGGAATTGCGGCCGGGCCGAACGGGCGCCGAGCTGGAACTGTGGTCGCTGCGCAAAGAGGCAGCTTATTTTCGCGAGGTCTTTGGGCGCGAGCTTTTCGTCACGCTGGCGTAGATGCCGCGCACCGTGCGCGGATCGATGAGCCACTGCAGCCGCGGCGGATGGTGATCCAGGTCGACGCGGGCAATGGACGCCTTGCGCATGCGGATGGCGGCGCCGCCGTTGCCGGTGATAAGCCGGCCCAGGAACTGAAACATATTGGGATTGTGGCCGACCGCCAGCATGCCTTCGTGGCCGGCGTATTCGCCGAGCATGTCCTGAAAATCGGCGAAGGTCGCCTGCGGCCCAAGGGCGGCGCTGATCTCGACGCGCGCGTCATAGCCCAGCTCAGTGCCCACAAACTGCGCCGTTTGCAGGGCGCGCTTGAGCGGGCTGGAAACGATCACGTCGATCGGCACCTTGAGCGCGTTCAGAGCGCGCGCCATCAACATGCACTGCTCCTTGCCTTCTTTGACCAGGCCCCGTTTGGAATCGAGCAGCGGGATTTCCGCGAAGGGTCCCGGCGTCGGCATGTCGCATGAGATAGAGGATCATCGGAGTTCGGTCCGGCACGAGCAGGTGGTGTTACCGGACCCCAGAAAGTCAATTTTAACATGTTTGTAACAATTGGACGATCAGGCCCCGCGTTCTCTTGCTTGCCATCGTTCGCTCACCAGCAGACCGTGCAGCCACTTTCTTCGCTCAACCAGGATGAAACCTGCAGCGCCCAGGGCGGGTGCATATTCGGGCAGCCGGCGCTGGCGCAGGCCCGTCAGCCAGCCGAAGGCCCGGTAGAGACTCGCCACGATCGGCCGGGCTACCAGATTCCCGAACCAGCCCTTCGGAATGGAAAACTCGGAGACGATCCAGAGGGTGTTTGGGGAGGACGCGGTTCTCAGCCGTTGCGCCAGCATCCTGACCTCCTCGGTTGTCAGGCAATCGAGAAAAAAATGGGTGACGATGAGGTCGTACCGCGCCGAAGGATCCGGCCGTAAGGCGCGAATATCGGCGTGAACGGTGCGCAGGCGTGCCGCATTCGGCCCTGAGCGCCGCGCCAGCGCCCGCAGCATCCCTGGGCTGGCATCCACTGCATCGATCCGGACCGTGTGATTGATTTCAAGCAGGCGGGCAGTAAAGCGGCCGTCCCCGTCCCCAAGCACCAATGCGCGGCTGCGCGTGCGCATCGCACTCAAAAATGCACAGCGGCACCACCAGAGAAATGGACCAAAACTGGCCCACTCCATGCAGCGATAGATGGGGGAGAGCCGGTCGAAATTCGGAGCAGGGTTGTGGGGCAGATGATCGGGCTCGGCCGCGCAAGTGTTCGCCCGGGCCTTCATCGACCCACCGACCACGCAGCCACCAGCAGAAACAGGGGCGTCAGCAGCACCAGGTCGGCGAGTGCGCGCAGGGTGACGGCCGTGATGTGTTCGCGCCGGGAATCGAGCCACGCCAGCAGCAACGCACTGCAGGCTCCGGCGGCCAGCAGTTCGGCGCTGCGGGGCTCGGCGAAAGCAATGGCGGCGGAGGCGATGAGCCCGGCGCAGGCTGTGCGCCGTGCAGCGCGCGCAATGCCGGACCGGCCGCCCTCCCAGCGCTCGATAGCGCGGCAGTTGAGCCAGGCCAAAGCGGCAAAGAAGACAAGGGGCAGAGCCAGCGCGAAGCAGCGGGCGCGCGACCACACAGGGAGCACGCAGCCTGCTGTAAACAGCACGCCAACCAGGAGTTCCTTGGAGAAAATGCGCCGGGCGACGATGCGCTGGATGGCCATGCGCTGGATTGCCATGCGCCGCCCGTCTCCTGAGCCGGCGTGCACGCGGGTGAAGTAGGCGAGCGAGGCCACGGCGAGGACGGAATCGCGCTCGCGGGCGCCGATCGGCATCCAGTGCAGAGCGATGCCGGCCGCGGCCACGGCAGCCACGACGGCGAGAGGCGCGAAGATTTGGCGATGGCGCCAATGAAAGAAATGGCGCTCGCGGAGTTCGTTCTGCGATGTGCGGGTCCAGCGGCGCAGGCCGGCGCGCGCGTCGAGGAGACGATCGCCGACGTAGACGGTCCAGACCACGAGAACCTGGAGAGCGAGAACCCACAGCGGCAGGCGCGCGCGGACGATCCAGGCAAAGGCCAGCGACCAGACGGCAGCGACGGCTGGGGCATCGAGGCTGGCCAAATGCCAGAAGTGCAAGGCTGCGGGAGCGGCCAGTTGCGACGCGGAAGATTTTCCCCGCAGCGGAGCGGCAAGAGCGGGAGACTCCGGTACTTCATGGGCGCGCGGATTGGGGAGAGTCAGCGGCACTGCTTTGATTTTAGAATCTCTCGATCGCGCCAGGTTTCCTGGCCGCCTGATCGCTTACGAAGTTCGGTGGGTAAAGCCGGGCGTTACTTAAGATTCTCAATTCGCGGCATGGGGGGCTCACGATGCCGCTCAGCGCACCGATAAGCAGTTCGACGCCTTCTAGTCGCCGTCTAGAAATTTGACGCATCCCGGCCGGCGATTGAGCGTCTAAGCTGCCAAGAGACCAGATACGCGGGCTCCGGACTGCGGAGCGGGCCACACGCCGCTTGGGCTGTGGCAAAGACGCAGTCGGACTGCAATGAAAACCGAGGCCAAGGATGAGCACTCCCCCCAACTCCGCATGTGCCAGTCAGTCTCCCTCTCCACCCCTGCCGCAACCTTACAATGCTGAGATCGTATACCGAGGCTTGACCCTGGCAGCCATGCTCCTGCTGCTGGCCAGCCTGTGGGTTTTCTAGTCCTCAGACCGCGTGATTCGGTAATCGCGCCGAAGCAGGTACTTACGCGCCGAAGCAGGTGCGGGTCTGGAAACCAGCGTGACAGCGCGAAGAGTTAGTCCACTGCCTTATGTTGCCAAGTGTCTCAAAACGCGGCAAAGTGTCTTGAAATGATTCAGTTGCTTGTCTCAAATTGAGACAGTTTCAGCCAAACCGCGCCCGCTTCACCGTCTGCCGGAAATCTTCGCCCTTCATCTCCACGCGAATGCACATCTCCGCCAGCCGCGAGCGCATGCGGTCGCCGATGCGGTCGCCCAGCGTCTGCTCGCGCGCGGCGCGTTCGGCATCGTTCTGGTTGCCGCCGCCGGCCGGCAGGTCGGCATAGTTGGTGGTGATGATGGTGGTCAGCCGGTCGTTATAGCGGGTGTTCAGAATCAGCGCCACCGTGTCCCAGACCCACTCGTTGGGCTTTTGCGCGCCCAGGTCGTCCAGCACCAGAACCTCGGCGGCAAACACCGGCTTCAGCAGCTCGATCTCCGTGGTATTCACCTGCGGGTTGTAGCTGTTCTGGATGTTCTTGAGCAGCTCGCGGTAGTCGCAGAACAGGCCGCGGACGCCGCGCTCGCGCACCAGCCGCTGCAACACGCCCACCGCCAGGTGGGTTTTGCCCAGCCCCGCCGTGCCCACAAACAACAGCCCTTTGCCGGCCGTGTCCACCGGATAGGCGTCGACAAACTTGCGCGCCGTCAGCAGCGAGCGCGGCCAGCGAATCGTCGGCGCGCGGATAGGAGGGGTCGAAGGCGTCCAGCGTGCAGTCGCGATAGCGCTGCGGAATGCGCGCAGCGGCCAACCGCCGCTCCTCGCGCTGCATCTCCTGGCACTCGCAGGGCCGCGAAACCCAGCGCCCGGCGCTGTCGACCACGCGCACCAGCCCTACGCCATCGCAAATCGGACACACAGTCATCTGTTTCCAGCCTAGCGCAGGCGGGGCTGGCTGGCGCCGGTGGGCGAATGGGCGGAAATGTGGAAAAGGCGGTGCCGGCGCCAAGGCGTTGTTTTGTCCAAAGGTCCGACGTCTACTTGAGTTCGATCGTGCAGACTGCGGCGTCATTGCCTACAATCGGAACGGGCCGGAAAGGTCACACTGCCGCAACGGCCAATAAAGCTCTGCAAGGAGGAGCGGTTGAAACCAATACTTCGTGGAACATGGTGGAGAGTACTTCTGACGGCTGCCTTCTTCACCGGATTCTCAGCCTCGCAACTTGCGGGCCAGGAGCCTGGCAACACCTTACCCGAGAGCACCGCGCCCGCACCCGCAGCGGCGCCAAAGCCAGCCTCTACGCCGGAGGAAATTCAGGCGCAGCTCAGTCACGACCTATCCTGGATTGAAAACAAGATGCAGATGCTGACTGACTTCGGGAATCTAGAGCGTTTCAAGGCCGACGATGCGGCGCTGTCTGCGCCCGCGCCTGGCGAGAACCGCGTGGTCTTCATGGGCGACTCCATTACCGAGGGCTGGAAGCTGGACACCAGTTTCCCCGGCAAGCCTTACTCAACCGCGGCATCAGCGGCCAAACCACGCCGCAAATGCTGCTCCGCTTCCGCCAGGACGTGGTCGAGCTCGACCCCAAAGTGGTGGTCATCCTGGGCGGCACCAACGATGTGGCCGGCAACACCGGACCGATGACCCTCGAACAGACTGAGGATAATCTCGCCTCCATGGCCGACATTGCCGCCGCCAGCCACATCCGCGTGGTGCTGTGCTCGGTGACGCCCTCGGTGGATTTCCCGTGGAATCCAGGCCTGGAGCCTGCGCCCAAAATCGCCGCTCTGAACCAGTGGATCCGGGACTACGCCGCGCAAAGAGGCTACGTCTACGTGGACTACTACTCGGCGCTGAAGGACGCGGCGGGTGGATTGCCGCCTGAACCTGAGCCACGACGGCGTGCATCCCAATCCGGCCGGTCTACGCCATCATGGCTCCGCTGGCGCAGGCAGGGATTGAGAAGGCGCTGGCGCAATAGCAAGCACGGTGCTTTGAGGAAGAGTTCCTGGCCGCCTGACCATCGAAATTCGCAAGCTACTGAAAGCAGGACCTTTGCTTCTGGCTATTCCACCAAGCCTTGGGAAGCACAAGCGCAATTGCGGATTCGCTCCAAAACCCCTAAACTAAAAGAGAACATTTGCCGGAAAGGTTTTTTGCTCACGATGCCGAAGGAAAAGATTCATCCCAACTACGCCGCGGTGCGGGTGCTGTGCGCCTGCGGAAACAATTTTGAAACGCGCTCGACCCACAAGGGCGACATCCACGTGGAAATCTGCTCGGTTTGCCATCCGTTCTTCACCGGCAAACAACGGCTCGTGGACACCGCCGGACGCGTGGAGCGCTTCCGCCGCAAGTACGCCAAGAGCGACGCGGCCACAGCAGCGGCCGCAAAGTAGGCCGGGACACGATCGAGATTCGCCTGGGCCTCCGCCGCGGCGGAGGCCCAGTTTGTTTTAAGACGAGCAAGGCGATCTGGGCGTACGCGCCCCCAACGTGCAAGCGCAATTTCTGCCGAAAGCCGAAAGCTGGTTCTCATGCCGCGCAAAGGTTTCACCGTGAAAAAGAACTGGGACAATCCGGTGGAGCACGCGATGCCTGCGGAGGCGCGGGTTCCGGCAGAAGTGTCGATCGGTACGGTGGCCGTGCGGCCGGCTACGATTCTGGCGCCCATGGCCGGCGTTACCGACACGGTCTTCCGGCGATTCATCCGCCACGCCAGCTGTTCTCAGCAGACGATCAGGGACTCGGAGATCCGCGATGGGTACGCCAGTACCGGCGGCAAATCGAGACTGCCATCACCAACGTGCAGTCCGGCTGCGGATTGCTGATGACGGAATTTACCTCGGCCGACGGCCTGGCCCGCATGCGGGAAAGCAAGCGCCGCCGCTATCTCACCTTCTACGACGACGAGCACCCCATCGGGGCGCAGCTCTTCGGCTCCAATCCCGAGACGCTGGCCGAGGCCGCGCGCATCGTGGAAGAGACCGGCTTCGACACGGTGGACCTGAACCTGGGCTGCCCGGCCAAGCGCGTGGTGGGCTGCAACGGCGGCTCGGGCCTGCTGCGCGATCTGCCCGTATCGGCGAAATTTTTCGGGCGATTCGCAAATCCGTCACCATTCCCTTCACCGTCAAGTTCCGCACGGGATGGAACGACGCGCAAATCGTCTGCGTGGAACTGGCGAAGATGGCCGAGCAGGAAGGGCTGAATGCCGTGGCGCTCGCATGCGCGCACCCGCGAACAGGGGTACAGCGGCCAGGCGCAGTGGCAGTGGATTGCCGCGGTCAAGCAGGCGGTGGCCATCCCGGTGATCGGGAACGGCGACATCCGCACGCCCGAGGACGCCGCCGCCATGGTGGCCGAGACCGGCTGCGACGCGCGTAATGATCGGCCGCGCCGCGCCGGCCAACCCCTGGATCTTCCGGCAGATTGCGCAGTACACGGCGACGGGCGCTTACGACACGCCCACGGTAGACGACCGGTTCCGCATGATCCGCGCGTATTTCGAAATGCTGCTGGCCGAGACGGATGCGCGTCTCGTGGATCCCGGCGTCGCCGCGGAAAGGTCTTCGCCGGCGGGGTGGAATCCGGTTGGCAAAATGAAGCAGTTCGCGACCTGGTTCACACATGGAGTTCCGGGCGGAGCCAGGCTGCGCGCGGCCATCTACCAGGCACGCACCGGCACCGAAGTGCTGGGTGAAGTGGAACGCTTTTTTGCCGCAGCAGCCGGGGAATCTGCGGGCCCGCAGGCATGCGTCGAGTCTGAGGATACGCCCCCCTGGCTTTCACAAGCTGAACTCATCTGCGACTAGCATCCAATCCTCTGGTGTTTTTACCTCTTTTCTGACATCCCGATAAGAGCCACCCCTACAGAGGAATCCGGCATCTACCTCTTGAGCAGCGTGCGCATTTCTATCGTCCGGTGGGCGGAACTGTGCGCAGAGCCAGAGGCGATGCCGCCGTGCTGAGGCAGCGCAGACCAATTTTAAGCAGGTGCTGGGATCCGGATGAAGATCCTGAAAGTTTTTCTTCTTTTATGTGCGACGGCCGTGTGGGCCGCAGGGGCCACGGCTGCTCATGCTCAGCATGCAAATTCTGCTCAGCCAGTACAGGGCGGGCAGGCCTCCTCATCCGATGCCGCGTCCAACGCCGCTCCCCAGCAAACAAGCACAAGCGGCTCGCCCTATGTGCCTGTCGATTCCTGGGTGTATGGGGCGATCGATCGGCTCTACTCGCTGGGCTACGTGGATACGGCTTACCTGGGCCTTCGCCCGTGGACGCGCATGAGCATTGCGCACATGCTGGAGCGCGGCGCGACTGACCTTGAAGCGGCCAGCAACGACCAGCAGGCGCAGGAGATTTATCTTGCCCTGATGCGCGAGTTTCAGCCCGATGTCGAGCGCGCGCTGGGCCCGCCGCGTTTTCATGCGCAAACGCAGAGCGTTTACGCGCTGCTGCGCGGCATTTCAGGCACGCCCTTGCGCGACAGCTACCATTTGGGCGCAACCATCGTGGACGATTATGGGCGGCCCTACGAGGGCGGCTTCAATAACTACACCGGGTTCAGCGGGTTTGCCGAGGGCGGCCGTTTCTCACTTTACTTTCGCGGCGAATATCAGCACGCGCCGGCGGCGGCAGGCTACTCGCCGGGCTTGGCCGCTTTCCTCTCGAACAATCTCGACGAGGTTCCGTTCGCCGAGAATCCGCTCCAGGACACCATCCCGGAAGGACCCATCCCGCAGGCCAACAACATGCGGGTTCTTGAGGCCAATCTCTCCTACCTTCTGCTCGGGAATGAAATCTCGTTTGGAAAGAACGATCACTGGATGGGGCCGGATCGCGGCGCGTCCATGCTGTGGAGCAACAATGCGGAGGATATCTACGACTTCGAGATCAATCGCGTCGAGCCGCTGCGCATTCCTCTGCTTTCGCAGTTGCTGGGGCCGTTTCGGTACGACTTTTTTGTGGGCAGCCTGAAAGGGCACACCGATCCCAACGATCCCTGGGTACACGTAGAGAAAGTCAGCTTCAAACCCACACGCAACCTGGAGTTTGGTTTCTCGCGCATGGTGATCTGGGGCGGCAAGGGCCACGCGCCCATTACGCTGCACACATTTCTGCACAGCTTCTTCAGCTTCTCGAATGTGACCGCCGCGGTGAAATATTCGCCCGACGATCCGGGATACCGGATGGCGAATTTCGATTTCAGTTACCGGCTGCCTTATCTGCGCAAATGGGTGACCCTCTATACCGACTCACTGGCCCACGATGATGTGAGCCCGGTGGATGCGCCGCGGCGAGCGGGCGTACATCCAGGCATTTACCTGGCGCGCTTTCCGCGCTTCGAAAATCTGAGCTTGCGCGTGGAGGGCGCCAACACCGATACGGTCAGCACCTCACTCCAGAACGGCCAATTTCTTTATTGGGAGCAGGTGCAGAAGCAGGGGCCGACCAACAAGGGCGCGCTGGTGGGCGACTGGGTGGGACGCGAGGGCAAAGGCGGGCAGGCATGGCTCACTTATCATCTGTCGCCGGACCAGGATGTGGAGTTGGAGTACCGCAATGCCAAGGCCTCTTCAGACTTCATTCCCGGCGGCACCACGCAAAACGATTTCGCGCTGCAGGTGCGGAAACGCTTTTTGAAGAACATTGAAGTTCTGGGGCGCGTGCAGTACGAGGCCTGGAAGGCGCCCATCTACTTAAGCGGCGCGCAGAGCGACACGACAGCCTCTGTACGCATCACCTGGTTTCCGTCGCAGCCAAAATAACAACCGGCACGATAACAGGGAGAGCTACTGGCTTAGCGCCTGCCCTCGGTTGCCGGCGTGCAGCGAGACTGGCTCACTCGCGGCGGTGCGAATCGGAGGGGGTTCCGGGCGGTTTTCGCGCAGCCTGGCCTCTGCCTCCATGCGCTCTGCCTCCATGCGCTCAGCCTCAAGCAACTCTTCGGCCACGGAGCCGTCCCACCTGCGCAGGACGCTGTCCACTATCAGCTTGAGATCTGAGAAAAAGGTGGCATTGGCCATGTATTCGGCATCGAGCTGGCGCTTGGCGGGCAAGACCACCTTGTGATAGTAGTCGTCCAGCGAGTGCTTGGGGACGCGGTCCAGAATGGTTTCTTCGCGGGCAAAGGCAATAGTGGCGGCGCCCGTGATTCCGGGCCGGCAACTGAGGTCCACTTTCACGTGTTCAGGCATTTTGGGCCGCGGGCCCACCATGCTCATGTGTCCCAGCAACACATTGAAGACCTGCGGCAACTCATCGAACTTCCAGCGCCGCAGGAATGGCCCGATGGAAGTGAACGGTTGATTATCCGCCGTGGTAACGGCGTGATAGCGCACATCCGCATCGTGAATCATGGTGCGAAATTTGAGTATGGTGAACGGGCGCCCGTGGCATCCCACGCGTTTTTGCAGGAACAGCACCGGACCCGCGGAAGTGAGGCGCACTGCAAGAGCGATGGCCAGCAGAAGAGGAAGCAAGAGCGGCAGCATGATGAGAACGCAAAGACAATCGAAGAGGCGCTTCGCGGCCGACTGTGACCAGGGGCTCAGCTCCTCCCGGATGCGATTGGATACGAGGAAGAGCAGGATCAGGTCGTGCGGCGAAGTGGGATTCTCGCATGCAGAATCACATTCAAATTCTTCGACTTCCGAAGCTTCAAGATTTTGCTGGGCAATCGACCCAACGTTCACAAGCGACCCTCCATAAAACAACATCGTTGGTCACAGAAAAATGCGTTCGATCCGGCGACGGGCGCCGGCTATCGAATACTCTTCCGGCAACTGAATAGCCGTCTTCCGGCGCTTTCGCCAGTCACTGATTTGGAAATTGCGCGTGCTCGAGATTCGTCGGGCAGTCGTTGAAGGCAATCAAGCTCGCCTGCCGGCGAGCGGTCAGCAACCTTCCGCGGAGAATCGCAATGGGAGTGTAGTGACATCTATTCGCTGCCGGTCGCTCGCGATTGGTGCGGCGGGCGGGCGGCATGATTGGGATAGATGCGCGAAGCAATCTCCGCGCCGCCTGTCAGGGTTTCACTGACAAAGAGTGCAACCTTTTCCCGTCAATCCGGCATCCACTCTTGTCTAAGAGGTTTGCAGGGGAAGGACTGCGCATGCGGCGGATCCTTGCTTGTGCCTTTTGGGTTTGAATGGTCAGTGGTCGACCAATATTGTTTTCTTTCCCGGCATCAAAAACCGATTCCGCGGCGCGCGCCTTGCGCCCGGCCTGAGACGAACGTGCAAGCCATCATGTCCGGCACTCCCCTCAATTTGGAAAATCGTCGCAGCTTCCCTCATCGTCGAGCAGGTCTCCTCCACCGAGTCAGAGCGGCGGGACTCTGCTTTTGATGTTGTCGCTGTTTCCAGGCATTTACGCGCAACTTCAGCCGGAATCCAACGGGCAAGGCGAGAACCCCATCGGCGCCTCCGGCTATAACAACGTGGATTGCTCTGACCCCTTGATGGCCGATTCCTCGCAGTGTTTTGGCCTCACGCAAGGGGGCGCGAATCCGCTGGGCTATTCAGGCTCCTCCGGCGGAATGATCAACACTTACGGGATGGGCAATTCTTATGGGCCATCAGCTGCTCCCCAGCGCAACTATACAGACGTCGAACAGTTGTCGCAGCAAATGGGCGCCCGCATGCAGACTGAGCCGCTGGCTCCGGAGCCGCTTACTGAATTTCAAAAATTCATTGCTTCGACGACCGGCCAGATTCTACCTGTTTACGGAGCCGATTTGTTTCGCCGTGTGCCCACCACCTTTTCGCCCATGGGAATGACCCCGGTGCCTGCCGATTATGTATTAGGACCCGGCGACGAACTGCGCATCCGTATTTGGGGCCAGGTCAACAACCAGGCCAATTTGCGCGTCGACCGCTCCGGCGATATCTATCTTCCGCAGGTTGGGCCGATCCATGTGGCGGGCCTGCCCTACTCAGACCTCGAAGTGCATCTGCGCGAGGCAGTGGGCAGGGTCTACAAGAATTTCAATCTCACCGTCGATATGGGCCAGATTCGTTCCATCCAGGTGTACGTGACCGGCGAGGCGCGCCGCCCCGGCTTGTACACGGTGAGTTCGTTAAGCACCCTGGTCAACGCCATCTTCTCCAGCGGGGGTCCATCGGTGGATGGCTCGCTGCGCCGGATTGAGGTGCGGCGCAATGGGGCGGAGGTAAGCACCTTCGACCTCTATGACCTGCTTTTGAAAGGCGACAAGTCAAAGGACGTGAAACTGCTGGACGGGGATGTGATTTACATACCGCCAGTGGGGCCGCAAGCAGCGGTGACGGGCAGCGTAGCCATGCCGGGAATCTATGAGCTGCTGAAGGGCGAACCGCTGGGCAATCTGCTCAAAGATGCGGGCGGCGCAACCGCAGTCGCATCGGACGCGCGCATCTCCATCGAGCGCATTGACAACCGGCGCGATCGCGAGGCGATGGAAGTGGCAGACGATGCCCCGGGGCTCTCTTCTCCGCTCCAGGACGGCGACTTGATCCGCGTCTATTCCATCGTACCGATGTACCAGAAAACCGTTACGCTGCGTGGTAATGTGGCCAATCCCGGGCGCTTCGCGTGGCACGCGGGCATGCGCATCAGCGCATTGATTCCCGATAAGGACTCGCTGCTGACGCGCAATTACTGGTGGCGCCGAGCGCAGCTCGGGCTTCCCGCGCCGGAGTTCGCACCCCTGCAGGGGTTGAGCACGCTGCGTCAGCCGGTAGAGGGTTATCCCACGCAGGTACCTCCGGAGGCGCTCGAGCACCAGCAGGACCTGCTGGAAGAACAACAGAATCAGAACGCCAAGGCGCAGCGGGCTTCGGAGACGCCGCAGGCGGGCCAGCCGGCTTCGCCGGCAGCTGAGGCCGCCCTGGCGCAAACCCAGACGCAAAGCCAGGCGCAAACCGGATCGCCGGACCAGAACCTGCCGGCCAGCCAGCGGCCCGCCAGTGCCACCCTGGCCGCCGCACAAACCAACATCAACAGCGAGACCCGCTCCCCCGCACAGCGCACCGGTATCCAGCTCCCTGCTCCGGAGATCGATTGGGATTACGCCGTGATCGAGCGCATCGATCCGCAAACGCTCAAGACCAAACTGATTCCTTTCGATCTGGGCAAGCTGGTCTTGCAACACGATGCCTCCCAGGATCTGGAACTCGAGCCCAACGACGTGGTCACCATCTTCTCCGAGGCCGACGTGCGTGTCCCCATCGAAGAGCAAACCAAGTTGGTTCGGCTGGAGGGCGAGTTTGTCCATTCCGGTATCTATACGGTGTCGCCCGGGGAGACGCTTCGCGACCTGGTGAAGCGCGCCGGCGGTTTCACGCCCGATGCCTATCTCTACGGCTCCGAGTTCACCCGCGAGTCGGCGCGCGTCATCCAGCAGGCGCGCATCGATGAATACGTGGCCAGCATGAATCTGAGCATTCAACGCGGCACGCTGGCGCTGGTCACCCAGCCCGCGGCCACGCCCCAGGATCTGGCCAGCAGCGCCGCGGCCGCCAACATGGAACACGATTTGCTTGCCACCCTCAAACAAATCAAGGCCACGGGCCGCATCGTTCTCCAGTTCCAGCCGGGCAGCCGCGGCGCCGATGCCGTTCCTGCGATTCCCATCGAAGACGGGGACCGGTTTATCGTGCCGCCGGTGCCTTCCAGTGTGAACGTGGTGGGCGCGGTCTATGACCAGAACTCGTTTCTCTATGCGCGGGGCGACCACCTGGGCGCGTACCTGGAGATGGCCGGCGGACCGAACAAAGACGCCGATCGCAAGCACGAGTTTGTGATCCGGGCCGATGGAGAAGTAGTCAGCTACGACATGGCGCACGGGGCGTGGGGCAACGAATTCGAGCACCTGGCCGTCAGCCCCGGCGACACGATTGTGGTTCCCGACAAGACCCTGAAGCCCTCTGTGCTGCGTGGCGTGCTCGACTTCACGCAGCTCTTTTCACAGTTTGGAATAGGCGCTGCCACCCTTGCGATTCTGGCGGGGTTGTAGCACAGCTTTAACCCCTTTTATGGCATCAAATTCATTGACGGCAATTCAGGTCCAATGGCAACGCGAACCTCCATTTCCGAACTGCACGCACCCGACGTTTCCGATCCGGATCTGGAGCTTGCGTCCGGCGTTGCGCAGAAAGATGACAACCTCTCGCTGCTCGACATGCTGGTGGTGGTTGTCGATCGCCGGCGCTTTGTGGCTTGGTTTGTCGCCATCGTCACACTGCTGGCGGTGGTTGTTTCTCTGCTCCTGCCCAAAAGCTATACGGCCGTCGTGACCGTATTGCCTCCGCAACAAACCTCCGCGCTGGGCGCCATGCTGGCTTCAGAGATCGGCGGCGGGGGCGGCGGACTGAGCAGCCTGGGGGGGATGGCGGCGCTGGCCGGCAGCAGCCTTGGCCTCAAAAATCCCAACGACAGGTACGTGGGAATGTTGCGCAGCCGCGTTGTGGAGGATGCGGTAATCGAGCAGTTCGGTCTGGAGAAGGAGTACCACGTCAAATTGCTGTCCGATGCGCGCATGGTGTTTGAGCACCACGCGGAAATCGACGGCAACGCCAAGGACGGACTCATTCACATCTCGGTTGTGGACCGGGACCCGAGCAAAGCCGCAGCCATCGCCAATGGCTATGTGGATCAGTTCCGCGATCTATCGCAGCACCTGGCCATCGGCGAAGCCTCGCAACGGCGACTCTTCTTTGAGCAGCAACTGGAGCAAGCCAAGGACAAGCTGGCCAATGCCGAAGAGGCGCTGAAGGAGACCGAGCAGAAGACCGGGCTGATTCAGCTCGACAGCCAGGCGCGCGCGCTGATTGAGACCGTGGCCTCGCTGCGCGCGCAGATTGCCGCGCGGGAAATGATGATCCAGGGCATGCAGACTTATGCCACCGGCCAGAACGCGCAGATGATTGAGGCGCAACAGGAACTGGCCAGCCTGCGCGGGCAGTTGGCCAAGCTGGGCGGCAACAAGGAAACCGACGACGGTCTCATCGTGCCCAAGGGCCTGGTTCCGCAGGTGGGCTTGGAATACGTGCGCAAACTGCGCGACGTGAAGTACTACGAAACTATTTTTGAGGTTCTTGCACGGCAGTACGAGTTGGCTAAACTCGATGAGGCGCGCGAGGGTGCGCTCGTCCAAGTCGTCGATCCGGCTGTTCCTCCCGACAAGCGATCTTCTCCCAAGCGCAGTTACATTGTGCTCGGTTCCTTTTTCGGCGCGCTGATTCTGGCGATCCTCGGGGCATTTGCCTTAAACAGCCTTGAGCGAATGGAAGACGACCCGGAATCTGCGGCCAAGCTGCACCGCATTTACAGCGCCTTCCACTTGCGACCGCGGCGAAGCCGGCGTTGAACGCGTCTGGTTTCGTCGCACCCAGGTTAATCCGGAGTCCTTGTATTCATGAACTCGCCCGTGGCAGAGATTCGCAGGCTCCGCTCCAGTGTTCTGGCGCGCAATGCGGGCTGGATGCTGATCGGGCAGGGATTCACAGTGCTGCTGCGCGCAGGCTATTTCATTCTGCTCGCGCATCTGCTGGGAGTGCGGGAGTACGGTATTTTTGTCGGCGCCTTTGCCTTTGCCTCCATGGCCACTCCCTACTGCGGCCTCGGTTCGGGTCTGCTTTTCATGCGCTATGTCAGCGTACAGAAAGACAACTTCGCTGCCTACTGGGGCAATATTCTCTTCGCCACCTTCGCCACTGGCCTGGCGCTCACCGGCCTGCTGTACGCCATTGCCCCCCATCTGCTGAACGCCTCCAGCGCAGCGCTGATTTTATTTGTGGGATTGAGCGAATGCATTTTTCAGCAATTAGTACTTTGCACGGGCCAGGTGTTTCAGGCCTATGAGCAATTGCGCATGACGGCCATTACCGGCTTGTTCACCAGCTCGATGCGTCTGCTCACGGTGGGGATTCTGGCGCTGGTGCTGCATCATGTGACTGCCTGGCAGTGGGCGCTGTGGTCGTTGGCGGCGTCCATGGTGGCCGCCGCGGC
Organism: uncultured Acidobacteriaceae bacterium; assembly: GCA_963725975.1. Classification (GTDB taxonomy): domain Bacteria; phylum Acidobacteriota; class Terriglobia; order Terriglobales; family Acidobacteriaceae; genus Telmatobacter. Next base: position 902,089 of record CAVSBA010000011.1, read on the forward strand.
CGGCGTTATCCTCATTACCGCGCGCTTTGGCCTGCCGCAATTTAAGCCGCTCCTCTTTTTCAAGCGCTTCGGCGAAGGATTCAACTTCTCGATCGCGGCCTCCACGCAATCGGTCTACAACGACATCGATAAGACGCTGCTGAGCCACTATGGCATGAACGTGGCCAACGGTCTGTACACCATGGCCTATCGCGTGGTCGATATTGCCACCGTTCCCATCATCGCCCTCGATTCCGCGGTGCTTCCCCGCTTTTTCCGCCAAAGCGTCGCAAGCGCGGACAGCGTTACTGCTCTCTCCACGCGCCTGGCGCGGAGGGCGGCGGTGGTGGGCGCGGCGATGGCTGTCGCGATGTTTCTGGCAGCGCCCGCGATTCCGCACATCCTGGGCAAAGGTTTTGCGGGCAGCGTGCAGGCGCTGCGCTGGCTATGTCTTATTCCAGCATTTCGCGGAGTCCATCAGCTTACTGGCAGCGCCATTACCGGCATGGGCTACCAGCGCTACCGGACAGCCAGCCAGTTTTCCGCTGCGGCTCTCAACTTAGGTCTGAATCTATGGCTGATTCCGCGTTACGGTTGGCGCGGCGCAGCGTGGTCAAGCCTGGCTACGGACGGATCGCTGGGCGTAGCCAATTGGATTATTGCGCGCAGATTGCCGGCATGGATTGCCAAGGAGGAACCCCGTGCAGCGTTGGACTGAACTTCGCGCGGCTATTAATACAGAACCACTCGCGTCCCACTCGGGAAGCAAAAAGCTGGCCAGTGTGGCCGCGATTGTCGTTCTCTATCATCCCCGTCCCGAGTTGCTTACGCGGTTGATCCGCAGTATTGCTTCGCAAGTCGACAAGATCTTCGTGATCGACAACACGCCATCAGGCGCCGCGGAGATGAACGCGCCGCTCGACGCATGCGGTTGCCCGTTTTCCTATCACGCCAATGGAACCAACAAAGGACTTGCCAGCGCGCAGAATATCGGCATCGTCCAGGCCCTGCAGGAGGATTTCACACACGTACTGCTTTTCGACCAGGACAGCGCGCTGCCCCCAGGTGCGGTCGACGATCTACTGGCTGCCGAAGCGTCACTCGTTGGCGCAGGCCAACAGGTGGCCGCCGTAGGCCCGCAGTTTGTCGACGAGAAAACCGGCGAGCGCGCACGCAGCGTGGGTCATCGCTTTCTCCGCCTCTGCTGGTTCACCATCGCTCCCCATGAAACACAACCGGCGGAAGTCGATTACCTGATCGCCTCCGGCTCGCTGATCCGCGCCAGCGTTCTGCGCCGGGTGGGGCTGATGCGCGGCGAATTGTTTATCGACTGGGTTGATGCCGAATGGGCTTACCGCGCCAGAAGTTCAGGGTACAGAACCTTTATTGTTCCCACTGTGGTGATGCAGCACAGCGTTGGCGATGCCACTGCCAAGTTCCTGGGTAAACGCTTCAACCTGCACACTCCGGCGCGCAACTATTACATCATCCGCAACGCTGTCTATTTGCTGGGCGACCCGCACATGAGCCTGGGCTGGCGGCTCACCACCCTTCGCTACATTCCCAAATACATTCTTGTGCATTCCTGCCTTTCTAACAACGTCTGGCTAAGCGTGCGGCAACTGCTGCGCGCCGTGTGGGAGGGTCTGACCGGCACCATGCGGCCGTTTACTTCGCAATGACTGCCTACTTCTACATCTACGGGCTGGTGGCATCGGGAGTCCTGATCTGCTTCCTCGGCGACATCACTTTGCGGCGCGTTGCGCAAGGGCTGTATTTTGTTTCCGTGCTGCTGGTGCTGGCGTTGTTCGCAGGCATGCGCTCGCCCAATGTGGACCGCGACTTCCCCAACTACGTCATGTGGTTCGACCTGATCAAGGCAGGGGATGCGCCGCTGTTCGCATGGCTTCGCGATCCCGCCTTTGCTATCTTTTCGTGGATTGCCGTCAAGCTCAGCCTGGGCTATGCGGCGGTGGCCTTCACCTATGCACTGCTCGGCCTGATCGCCACGTGGCGCTTCGCGGCCGCCGTTTCCATGCAGCGCTGGGTGACGCTGTTCTTCTACCTTCTGTTCTGCCAGTACTTCATCGTGGGCGAGATGACGGAGATTCGCGCCGCAGTGGCCATCCCGCTGATGGCCCTCAGCCTGTATCAGGCGGCGCAGGGGCAGCGCCGGCAGGCCATCTGGACCTATCTCCTGGCGCTCCTCTTCCACTTCTCCGTCATCATTGCCTCTCCCTTGCTGGCGCTGCTTTTTTGGGGCGCCCGCTTCCGCACCCGCAACTGGGTGGTGATTTTGATTGTGGCCGGCGTAGTGGCATCCATCACCATGCACGGCCTGATTGAGTTGCTGTCCGGCCTCTATCGCATCGATGAATTTCTTAACGGCGGCAGTGAACAGAACGATCTGCGCGTGGTCTCCTGGTACGCGCTGGCCCACCTGTTCACCATCGCTATCCCGGTCGCACTGCTTTGGAAGAAGTTGAACCTGCACCAGCGCGTGGCCACCATCGCCTGCAGCATCGGTCTTACGCTGTTCGTCATCTTCGGCTGGAACACGGGCCTGGCCACACGCTTTCTCTACGTTTTCGATATCTACTGGCTGCTCATCCTGATGATGATCCTGGAGAGACTGAAGGGTAACTCGCGCATCTTCTATGTTGCATTTCTGGCCATCATGGGCTTTGGTCTGTTCTGCAAGTCACTTTCTTATATCGAGCCCTATTCCGTTTTCCACCAGTGGGACGCACGCCTGACCGTCCCATTACCCGCGGCGCAAGCTTGCCGGCAACGCCCGTTTGCCAATCCTGTTTCCTGAGCAGCGAGGAGATGATGAAGCTAGCGATACTGGGTACGCGCGGAATACCTGCGCATTATGGCGGCTTTGAAACGTTTGCGGAGAAGCTGGCCATCGGCCTCACCCAGCTGGGGCACGAAGTCACCGTCTATTGCGAGGCCGGCACATCGCCGCTGCCTGCCGAATTCCATGGAGTGCGGTTGCGATACATCGCGTCGCCGCGACTGGGCCCGCTTGAAACCATTCTCTACGATTTGAAATGCCTGTGGGATGCGCGCAGCGGCTATGACGTGGTTTATATGCTGGGCTATGGCGCTGCCTTTTTTTGCGCAACTCCGCGCCTCTTCGGCGCCGAGGTCTGGATCAATCCCGACGGTCTGGAGTGGGCGCGTTCCAAGTGGAATCCCGCCGGCAGAGCCTACCTTCGCCTCATGGAGTGGATCGCTGCGCGGGTCGCGGACCGTCTCATCGCCGATGCGGCCGCGATTCGCGAGAGCCTGGCGACGCGGCACGGCCACTTGCCCTCCTGCACCGTGATTCACTATGGCTGCGAGATTGTGGATGCGCTGCCGCCGATTGAACCGCTGGCCGAATGGGGACTGGTGCCGGAGAGCTACTATCTTGTGGTCTGCCGGTTGGAACCGGAAAACCATATTCGCGAAATTCTGCATGCATTCCAGCAATCGCAAAGTGCCCGCGAACTCATCGTGGTGGGCGATCATCGCGCGCCGACACGCTACGTGCGCGCGCTCGGCTCCATTCGCGATCCGCGCATCCGAATGATCGGCACCGTTTACGACCAGAAGAAGCTGCTGAGCCTGCGCGCCCACGCATTTGCCTATATGCATGGCCACAGCGTGGGCGGAACGAATCCCTCGCTGCTGGAAGCCATGGGGTGCGGAAATCTAATCTTCGCGCACGACAATCCCTTCAATCGCGAGAACCTTGGAGACGGCGGACTGTTTTTTAAAACTCCGGAGGAACTGACGCAGTCGATCCACCGCATGGAGCGCGATGAAACGGGCAGGCAGGAGCGGAGAAAGGCTGTGGCCGCGCGGGCTCGCGCCAATTATCGCTGGGCCGATGTCATCTCCAATTATGCTGAATTGCTGGAGCAACGCGAAGTCAGGCAGGTGGCCTGATCACGCGCCCATCGACGGCACGCTACGCAATCACTTCGCTGCCTGCGATAAACACTCGCGGCCGCAGGGGCGCAGCCACGTAGTAGGCCAGGTCGCGATAATCTGAAAATTCATGGATCAGGAAGTCTGCATGTTTGCCCCGCTCCAGCGAGCCCACGCTCTCGCCCATTCCCACGCTCCATGCTGCATTGATGGTGGCCGCACACAGCGCTTCGGCCGGCGTAAGACGCATCTGCAAGCAGGCGAGCGAGAGGATAAACGGCATGGAGCAGATGGGAGATGAGCCGGGATTGAAGTCCGTGGCAATCACAATTCCCATTCCCAGCTCGATCATGTTTCGCGCCGCCGGATATTCATTGCGCCCCAGCGCGAACACCGAGCCGGGAAGCAGGACCGGCTGCACGCCAGCATCGCGCAACGCGCAAAGCGTCTCCTGGTTTGCGGTTTCAAGATGATCTGCAGTGGCGGCGCCAAGCTCCGCCGCCAGCGCGGCTCCCGTACCGGCGCGAAACTGCTCGGCATGCACGCGCAATCCCATGCCGTGGCGGCGCGCAGCCTGGAGTACGCGCCGCGCCTGGTCCACGCTGAATGCATGATCGTCACAAAATACATCACAAAAGCTGGCCAGCTTTTCGGCGGAGACTTCGGGAATCAGGTCCTCTGCAATCCAGCGCATGTAATCATCGGGGCGGCCGGCATACTCGGGAGGAAGCGTGTGCGCGGCCAGCAGCGTGGGAACCAGGCGCGCCGGTCCCTGCTCGTTGAGCCGCTGGATCACGCGCAACATGCGCAGTTCAGTGGCGCGCTCCAGCCCGTAGCCGGATTTGGCTTCGATGGTCGTGGTTCCGGCGCGCAGCATCCAGTCGCAATGCCGGCGCGCCGCTGCCAGAAGTTCCTCTTCCGTAGCGGCGCGCGTAGCCCCCACGGTGCTCAGAATGCCTCCGCCCGCCGCGGCAATCTGCTGATAGGTCGCGCCCGCGATGCGCTGCTCGAACTCTGCCGCGCGATTCCCTGCAAACACTAAATGCGTATGTGCGTCGACAAATCCGGGCGTAACGCAGCGGCCCTCCGCGTCAACCATCACTGCGTGCGGCGGGATCTTCGACTGGAGTTCAGGCCAGGGCGCGGCCGCGACAATGCGCCCGCCGGCGATTAAGAGCGCGGCATTTTCAATGATGCCAAGCTCGCGCAGCTCGCGGCTCACGCGCGGGCGTGCCGGTCCCGCGAGCGTGACCAGTTGGCCAATGTTAACCACCGCAAGCGAAGCGGGCAACGTCATTTCTCCGCCATGGGAATCGCGATTCCCTTTTCTCGCGCGGTCTGTTGCGCCAATTCGTAGCCGGCATCGGCGTGCCGCGCAATGCCAATGCCCGGATCGTTATTCAGCACGCGTGCAATTTTGCGCGACGCCAGTGCGGTTCCATCCGCTACCGTGACCTGCCCTGCGTGCAGCGAGTAGCCCATGCCCACGCCCCCGCCGTGATGAAAGCTCACCCAGGTGGCGCCGGAAGCGGTATTGAGCAGGGCATTCAAAATCGGCCAGTCGGCCACCGCATCGGAACCGTCGCGCATCTTCTCGGTCTCCCGATAGGGGCTGGCCACGGAGCCGGTATCGAGATGATCGCGTCCCACGGCAATGGGCGCTGCAATCTCGCCTTTGCGCACCAGGTCGTTAATGGCTTCGCCCATCTGCGCACGCTCACCATAGCTCAGCCAGCAAATGCGCGCCGGCAATCCCTGAAAGGCAAAACGGCCGCCGCGAATGAGACCGAGCCAACGGTTGAGAATTTGGTTCTGCGGGAAAAGTTCCAGGGCCAGCCTGTCGGTGCGGTCGATATCTTTGGGATCGCCCGAGAGCGCGATCCAGCGAAACGGCCCCGCGCCCACGCAGAACAGCGGACGAATGTACTCCGGCACAAAGCCCGGAATCAGAAATGCGTCGGCGCAGCCGGCATCGAACGCCACACGGCGGATATTGTTGCCGTAGTCGAAGACGATGGCGCCCGCGCGTTGCAAATCGAGCATGGCGTTCACGTGCACCACCATCGAAGCCAGCGCGCGTCTCACATACTCCTCGGGGTTGCGCCGCCGCAGTTCGGCAGCCTGCTCGATGGTGAGTCCCTGCGGGATATAACCGTTGAGTGGATCATGCGCGCTGGTCTGGTCGGTGACCACGTCTACGCGCACACCGCGGCGAGCAATCTCCGGCAACACATCCGCGCAGTTGCCCACTAGTCCCACGGAAAGCGGCCGCCCTTCGCGGCGCGCGTCTTCGCACCATGCCAGCGCTTCGTCCAGATCTTGCGCAATGCGATCGCAATAACGCGTGGCCACGCGCCGCTCGATGCGGCTGCGATCGACCTCGACCACCAGGGCCACTCCGTCGTTCAGGGTTACAGAAAGCGGCTGCGCTCCACCCATGCCACCCATGCCGCCGGTAACAACCAGCCTGCCCTTCAACGAACCAGATCCGCCCGAGCCGCCGAAATGCTTTTCCGCCAGTGCGGCAAAGGTCTGGAACGTGCCCTGCAAAATTCCCTGGGTTCCGATGTAGATCCAGCTGCCCGCGGTCATCTGCCCGAACATCATCAGGCCCTTGCGGTCGAGCTCGTTAAAGTGCTCCCATGTGGCCCATTTGCCCACCAGGTTGGAATTGGCGATGAGCACGCGCGGCGCCATTTCGTGCGTGGGAAAAACGCCGACGGGCTTGCCCGATTGGATCAGCAGTGTATCCTCTGGCCCCAGCCGCTCCAGTTCGCGCACGATGGCGTGAAAGCACTCCCAGTTGCGCGCCGCTTTGCCGATGCCGCCGTACACCACCAGGTCAGCTGGGCGCTCGGCGTTCTCCGGATCGAGGTTGTTCATCAGGCAGCGCAGGGCCGCTTCCTGCTGCCAGCCCTTGCAGCGCAGCGCCGTGCCGCGTGGAGCGCGAATGGTGGGCGCGATAGTGGTTGTGGTCATACCCTTCTCCCGTGCGGAGGCCGTTGGCGCATAGAAAGAATCTGTCGCCAGCCGACCCCAAACTGCTACACAGGATACTCCCGGCCACGCGCATCTGCCTGTGTCCGCTCACCGGTTGCGAGATCGACTCGCGAATCGTATGCTTTTGGCGTGTCTACCACGCTCGTTGAATGCGTTCCCAACTTCTCTGAAGGCCGCGATGCGGCCAAAGTCGACGCCATTGTTGCGGCGATGAAGATTGCCGGCGTTCATCTGCTCGACCGCGAGATGGATGCCGACCACAACCGCTCGGTGATCACCCTTGTTGGGGAACGCGAAGCCATTCAGGAAGCCGCGATTCGCGGCGTGGGCAAAGCCGCGGAGCTGATCGACCTGAACCTCCATCAGGGTGCGCATCCGCGCATGGGCGCGGCTGACGTGGTGCCGTTCATCCCCATTGAAGGCGTTACGCTGGAAGATTGCGTTGCGATGGCGCGTAACGCAGGCGCGGAGATCTGGAAGCGCTACCAGATTCCGGTGTATCTGTATGAAGCCGCCGCTACGACAACGGAGCGCCAGAATCTTGAAAACATACGGCGCGGCCAATTTGAGGGGATACGCGACGAGATTGCTACCGTGGCCGCGCGCAAGCCGGATTTTGGCGAGCTGCGCGTGCACCCCACGGCCGGCGCCACGGTCGTAGGTGCGCGCAAATTTCTCATCGCTTATAACATCTTCCTGAATACTTCCAATGTGGATGTGGCCAAGCGCATCGCCAAGGCAGTGCGCTTTTCCTCCGGCGGATTGCGCTTTGTGAAAGCTGCGGGATTCCTGGTGCGCGGCCTGGCGCAGGTTTCGATGAACCTGACCGACTTTGAGCAGACTCCCATCCATCGCGTCTTTGAATACGTAAAGCGCGAGGCGGCGCGGTATGGGGTGTTTCCCGTCTCCAGCGAAGTTGTCGGGCTGATTCCCAAGCTGGCGCTGGAGCAGGCGGCGGAGTGGTTTCTGCAGGTGGAAAACTTCGATTCCTCGCTCATTCTTGAAAATCGCCTGGCCGCGGTAACGGGCGGCAAAATGGCTGTCGGCGGATTGCGCGCGGGAGTCGAACCCTTTATCGAGCAACTCGCAGCGCCCACCGCGACTCCCGGCGGGGGCAGCGCGGCGGCGGCCGGCGGAGCCATGGCCGCGGGCCTGGCATTCATGGTTGCCACCATGTCGCGCGGCAAGAAAGCTTATCTGCAGTACGAGGCCCAGCTGAGTGAAGCCATTGCGCGCCTGGGAACGCTGCGTGAAGCGTTGAAGGCCGCCGTGGACGCCGATGCCGAAGCCTACAACCTGGTGATGCAGGCCTATAGGGCGGCCAGGCAAGCAGAGGATGGCAGCGTTGGCGTTGCGGCCGCGCTGCGCCAGGCGGCGGCCGTGCCGTTAGGGGTGGCGGAGGGTGCCGCGGAGGTGGCGCAGATTGCGGAGCGGCTCAGAGCGATCACCAATGCGAAGATGAGCTCAGACCTGACCACGGCGATTGCGTTGGCGCGAGCCGCGATTGAAGGCGCGCGAGCGAATGTCGCAATCAATCTCGACTCCATGCAACAGGACGCGCCCCAGGATACGTTCATCGATCAGGCGCGGCAGCGGCTGCGTGATTTGGAACGCGCCGGGGCCTGAAGAATTCTCCCACCCTTCGAGCAAAAGACGCTCGAAGGATGGGGCACCCGCACCTGACTTCCTACTACACTCCATTTTTTACTGCGGAGCCGGGCCGCGCACCACCTGCACCAGATCGTCTGTGCTCACGTGGCGCGCGAATGCATTCTTCACGTCATCGGCCGTGAGCTGCATATATTTCCTCGCGGCCTGGACAGGCTCATCGAGCGGCAGCCCGATTTCGGCACGCCCCAACAGTTGCCCTGCCAGCGCGTCCTCGCTGCCCGCGCTCAAGGGAATCCCTCGCAGCAGCAGAGCTTTAGCCAGATGCAATTCGTCCTCGGAAACGCCTTCGCTCCGCATCTGGTTCAGATCGCGCACAATGATGGCCCGTGCTTTGGAAACATTCTGCGGATCGCAGCCGTACTCGACCGAGTAACTGGCGCGCGTTTTGCTTGCATCCAGGCTGACGTCCACGTTGTAGACCAGGCCGCTGACCTGGCGCAGATCGTGATAGAGACGCGTGGCATAGAATCCGCCGCCGAGCACGTGGTCGCCAAGCTGCAGCGGATAGTAATCGGGATCGAAGCGATTGAGGTGGAGCTGCTCGGCAAGCACAACCTGGTCCTGGACGCGCTCGGGATCGGGGACCGTGACTGCCGCGCTCTTGTTTACCGGCACCGGCGGCAGGGTTGTATTCGGCTTGGGGCCGGACGCTTTCCAGTCGCCAAACCATTTCTCGATCACCGACTTGGCTTCGTCCGCGGTCACGTCGCCGATGACCACGATGGTGGTGAGATCGGGGCGAACCGTGGAGTCGTGATACTGCTTCACATCGTCGAGCGTCACCTTGGAAACGGTCGCAGGGGTGGTCTCGCGCAACACCGGATCGCCGGCCGGAAGCAGGGAGGTATCGAGAGCACGCGAGGTGCGATATCCGGGACTTTGCAGATTGCCGGCGACGAACTGCGCGGTTTGCCCCTGCGTGACGGCAAAGGCCTGCGCAGGCAACGCGGGATGGAGTTCGTTGTCGGCCAACAATTGCACGCCGCGTGAGAAGTACTCCTTCAGCACGCTCAAGGAGAACTGGTAGCCGGCGCTCTCGTTGGCGGCAATGTCGTCCAGCGCCTTCTGGAAGGCGAGCCGGTTAAGCGATTGCGTGCCGTAGGAATAGAGGCCATCCAGAAGGTCGGCCAAGCCTTCTTCGCCAGCCGGCGTCTGCAGATCGGAGTTGTGCTTCACCGCTCCCAGCACCGTTACGGTGGGGCTGGTTTTGTCGCTGCGCACGATGAGGCGGATGCCGTTGGGCAGCATGGTGTCAGAGACCGCAATGTAATTTGAAGGCGCCTGCAGCTTGTTGAGCGGGCCGGCCGCCCACTCCGGCAGCGTCACCGGCTTGGTGGGCGCGGCCGTCACCTGCTCCGCGCCGCCGAAACCCTTCTGCGCCACCGGACCGCCGCTGGCCACCGGCTTGAGCGTGGCCGTGATGGTGGAAGCATTCAGCAGGTATTGTTTGGCCACGCGGTTCACGTCGGCCAGCGTGACCTTGCGAATGGCGTCAATATCCTGTTCCGGCGAGGTGCGGCCTTCCCCAGCCAGGGCCGACGACCAAACGTCTGCCAGCCCGGGGATGGAGTTGCGCTGAAACTCGGCTTGCGCAATCTCACTGCGCTTGGCCGCGGCCACCAGGTCCTCAGGAACGCCATTTTGGGCATAGCGGGCAATAATCTGGCGCATCTCTGCAATGGCGCTTGTGGCATCGGCGCCTGCGGGCAGCGCCACCAGTCCATAGCCGACGCTGGCCTTGTGATAGCTTTCGGCGACCCCAAATTCAGCAGCCAGCGCCTTGCCCGCCGGAACCATGCCGTAGAGATCGGCGCGCTCGCTGGCCAGCACGTCAACCAGGATATTGATGGCCGCGTAATCGGGCGAGTCGGTACCCGGCAGCCGATACCCGATGAAGCCCAGCACGTAAGGAAGATTGCTGTCGATGGTGAAGCTCGCATCCGTGAATGGCTGCAGATCGACGGCCGGCCGCTCCGGCGTGGGATGACTGGGAACCTTGTCGAACAGGCTCCTGATCTTGTCCAGCGTGGCCGTGGGGTCCACATCGCCCACCACGATGAGGATCATATTGGACGGCGCATACCAGTTGTCGTAAAACGACTTCAACATGGGACCGGTGGTCTTGTTGAAGGAGTCCACGGTGCCCAGCGGATCGTGCGCATAGGGGGTCCCGGCAAACATGATGCCGTTCATCTTGTCGATGAACTTGTAGGTCGGGTTGGAAAGGTCGCGCTGCACTTCCTGCTCAATGGCGCCGCGCTCCTGATCCCACTGCGCCTGGGAGTCATCCACACCGCGCGCGCAGGCCGCCTGCGCTTCCAGCGCCACGTTCACATCGGCCGAGGGCACGGTGGCGTAGAACTGGGTGATGCTCTGCTGCGTGTCCGCATCGTTTTCGCCGCCCAGCAGCGCGTAGATGGCTGCCGTCTGATCGGCGGTCATGCCCGGGCATCCGCGGAACATCATGTGCTCCTGCGCGTGCGCCATGCCGGGAAATCCCGGAGGCGTCTCGTTGCCGCCCACCACGAAGTTGGCTTCAACGGTTGCCACCGGGGCCAGCGTGTTGCGGATGATCACCACCTTGGCGCCATTGTCGAGTGTGGCGCGCGTTACGTTGGTGGCGGCCGCCACCGGCTCACCTTGCGCGGCCGCACTCACGCGCGGCAGGAACGTAGCACCCAGGAGCAGAACAGGCAGGACTCGCAAAGCTTTCATGGTTCAGGACCTCTCATTTAGATCGGATATCGCTTCAGGCGCAGGGAACACAGGCGGAGACCAGCAGCCGTCGTGCGCAGTCTCCAGAGTTCAATTGTCGCAAAACACCCCTCGATCGCGGCGCAGCCACTCCGTTGGACGGATTTACAATGCATTCAGTTGTTTCAGGCATTTCCCGGATTCCTGTAGAGTCGCCAATGGGCGTGCAAGGTGGGCTTTTCTTGAGGAAAAATCCGCTCATGAGTTGTGGTTCACTCTCCACCAATCCGAGAAATGCTAGATTCTCCGGACGAATGGCCCGCGACAAATTGGGCAACCGGCCAATCGCATTTGGATTCGGCTGTCATAAACAGAAGCGGATCTGAAAGGGCAAACAGAAGAGGATTTGAAAGGGCCCGGCTTCAGCCGTGCCGTCAGAGTCCATAAAAAACGCAGGGCTTTAGCCCCCGAGGGAAGGTTTTGTGACAGTCGAAATACGTCCCTCCGAGGCTGAAGCCTCAAACTTTCGTCTGCCTTCCATGGCACGGCTGAACAGGCTGCGGAAAACCCGTTGGGGTGTGGGTGAACGGTTGCAAAAGCATCCCTCAGCGGCTCAAGCCGATCAATTTTGCTGGCTTTGATTGGCACGACTGAAGTCGTGCCCTTTCAAAACCGGTGGTCCGCAGAGTTTTTCCGCAGCCTGTGAAGCCGTGCCCTTTCAAGGCAAAAACCTTCTCGCTTTTTGAAATCCGATTGCCTGGCTGGGGAAGGCTTTTCACTTGACAGCGTGCAGGCGTACCGATCGACTGACGGTTTTGGTAAAAATCCCACAGGAGCTGCCCCTCGACTTATGCACGCAGACAAGAGCCCGGCGCGGATTACCGTCATGGGCAGTTTCAACGCCGATGTGTCGTTCCGCGCCGAGCGGCTGCCGGCCTGGGGCGAAACCATCCAGGGCAACAGCTTCAAGCTGGGGCCCGGCGGCAAAGGGTCCAATCAGGCCGTTGCCGCTGCGCGTGCCGGCGCACAGGTAAGCTTCATCGGCAAGGTGGGCGACGACGCCTTTGGCGCCATGGCGCGCGAGTTGTACCGCGCGGAAGGCATCGACGCGCAGTTCCTGTTGACCAGCCAAAATACCACCGGCACCGCAGCCATTCTTATTCATGAAGAGACAGGCGAAAACGCAATCATCGTCGTCCCCGGCGCGAGCCTGGATCTGACACCGGATGAAGTGGATGGCATGAAGGCCACGATCGCCGCTTCAGCCGTTTTTGTTACGCAGCTGGAAATGGCGTTGCCGACTGTTGAGCATGGAGTGAAGCTGGCCCACGCGCTGGGCGTGCCCACCATTCTGAATCCCGCGCCCAGTTGCAAACTGCCGCAGTCGATCTTTCCCTGCTGCGACTACGTAACTCCAAACGAGTGGGAAACCGAGGTCCTGACCGGAATCCGCGTGCGCTCGGCCGCCGATGCGGAACGCGCTGCCGATGCCTTTCTGGCGCTCGGCGTAGGCAATGCGGTCATCACACTGGGGGCGCAAGGCGCATTCCTCAAGAATCGGACAGTCAAAATGCTCGTTCCCGCCATCGATGCCGGTGCGGTGGTAGAAACCACCGGCGCCGGCGATGCCTTCAACGGCGGCTTCGCCGTGGCTTTGGCGGAGGGCAAAGACGTGGTTGAAGCGGCCCGATTCGGCTGCGCGGTGGCAGCATTGTCGGTGACGCGCCACGGCACCGCGCACTCCATGCCGCATCGCCCTGAGGTGAATGCATTGCTGCGCCGGAAATGAAAGCAGCCGAGCGTTCTTTGGATACGATGGCGATGCTTGCGCGGCTTACAGAATGCCTGGCTTCAGGCCGTCGAGCTTTTGCAGCAGGCGAGATCTTTCCGGTTCGTTCAGCTCGGCGCGAAGAAATTGAGAGACCTCTTCGAGCGTGGGCAGCGCCTTCCATCCACGGCGCTGTCCTCCGCCGGCCATGGCCTTGAGCGCGGCGGCGGCCGACGCGAAGGTGATGGATTCTTCAAGCGAGAGATGACGCGCAGCCGCCAAAGCAAAGGCGCCATGAAAGGTATCGCCGCATCCGTTGGTATCAAAAACCTCGACGCGAAAAGCGGGAAAATGCCGGATCGCTGCGTCCGTATTTGTACTCAGATAGCAGCCTTCGGCGCCATCGGTCACAATCGTCGCCGGCCGCCGGATACGCGCCAGGAACGCGCAGGCGTCGCGCGGGTTGGAGCAGCCGCTGGCCCATGTAGCAAAGGCTTTGGGAACGATCAGGTAATCTGCCAGAGCTGCCAGGCTCAGCGAAGATTCCGACCTCCCTTCAATATCGCCTAAGATCGGCACCCCGAGCCGGTGCACTTTTTCCGCCAGCGGAAGCAGCGATGGTTCAGTGATGTGGTCGAGGAGGAAGATGGCGGCCGACTGGACCAGCGCGTCCGGCAAATCGTCCGGGGCAAGCGCCGTATAGAGAGAGGGATCGTAGAAAACATTGCGGCGGCCCGCGCTGTCAACCACGATGGTGCTGTGGTAGGGACCGCCGGCCGGGTCGCGCACGATATGCGAGGTATCGACGCCGCGCCGGCCTAGAGCGGATGCGATATAAGCAGACAGTTCGTTGTCACCGAAGCGAGCGGCGTAGGCAACGCGGCCGCCAAGCGTACTGGCTGCCGCAATCGCCGTGCAGGCCGGTCCGCCACCCTGTCGCGTGCTGCCGGAAACCGGTATTTTGCAATCGATAGGTGGGTATTCCGCGACGTAGAGCAAATCGTCTACTGCGGCAATTCCGGCGCCGAGTACGTCGTATTTTTTACTCATTTTCGCGCTCTCCGCTCGTAGATCCCGTCGAGATGGCTATCGATGGAATGGGGCCAGGCTAGCTATCCTCCATAGTGTGCGCATGCGGAAGTCAATTCCAAATCGTCTGCGAGATTGCGGCGCGGAGTAATACCCAAGTCCTGCAACGCCCCGTGATAGGCTTTCACCGCCTCTGCCGGCTGCATCTGGCCGTCCGCCACCAGGCGCAGAAATCGAACAAATGAAAGCTGGTGCTCGGCCGCGTTGATTTTTCTGCCGAAGAGCGCAACCCGCGCCCCATGACGCTTGGCCTCATGGAGCAGGGTGAAGGCGTCGTGGGTTGTACCTGCCGAGCCGCCCAGCACGCCTACTATCAGGGACGAATCGTAAGCGCAGAGTTCTTCCAGGGCTCCCGGACCGCCATACGGAATTTTCAAAAACCTTGGCCGGCTGCTGGAAGGAACTCCGGCCAGCAGCCGCACAATGTGATCGTTGACAAAGTGCGGAATCTGCTCTGGCCCAAGGCCGTGCGCAGCAGCAGGCACATTGGGATAAAAAACTTCAAGGAAATGGTGAAAGCGCTTTTCTTCCGCCTCCAGGCGAAACGCCTTGTACCGTTCAAGAACCTGGAGGTCGAGTTCAGGGTGGTTATTGAAGGTGACCGAATACAGGCTAAGATTCGCGCCCAGGCGGCGCTCCTCAGAGGTACACGGAGATTTGCCGGCCTGGATGTGATCGATGGTTGCCGTGGCAAAGGGTCGCGAAGGGGCTGCCGGATATCGCGATCCGCGCACGACGTGTACATCCGTAGTATCGTTGGCACGAACCGCAGGAGTGACCGCTGAGGAATCGAAGATGCGCTCCCGGATGGTCAGGATTTCCGATGTGCTGGCGGACATGAGCATGATGTCCACCAGGCCTTGCGACACGATCTCGCGCATCTGCTCGCGGTACTCGCTCAACGACCGGTAGCGTCCATCGGCAGCCTTGCCCGGCGCCAAAATGCCGAAGGCCATATCGGCATCCTTGGCGTCGGCGAGGATAAACTCCCCGGACGCGGGGTTGTCCTTCAATGCCGCAAGCTTTATATCCAGTGTCTTTTCCATGGATCTCCCTGAATCTCAGCGTGCGCCCGCAGAGGCGATCGTGCGCATGCTCGCAGATTCTCGAGCAGGAATGTTGCCCAATGGTAAGCAACCACCGGGCTCAAGTCCTGCACGAGTTGAGGCCGGTTTTAGGCTACCGCGCCTGGATGCTGTTCGATCCGGGATGAAGCGGCCAACTTTTGCCTCCGTAAACAAACGTGCCGTTCAGCTTGGCAGGCAAGGCGATGGTTGCGTCCAGGCCGGCGCCCTGGCGATGATACTCGACTTTGATCTCGCCGTCAGGATGCGGAAATGTAGCCGTGAGCGAAGGCAACGATCCGAGATGCGGTGCGATGCGAACGGTTGCGAAGCCGGGGCTGGCCGGCTCAATGCCCGCGACCAGCGTGAGCAGGTCGTAAATGGGATGCGCGCTCCAGGCATGCGAGTCGGAGCGGGTGTCGCCGGGAATCTCTGGCCATGTGCTGAAGTGGAGAGCCAGCAGTTGCCGCCATGGCCCGAGGGATTGCAGATAATCGTCGGCCATTCCGGCGTGCTGGAGCGCGCGCGCCAGATAAAAGCGGAAGTAGTAAGAGGCGCTCAGAATGCCATCGGGCGTGGTTCCCGGCTCGATGGCCAAAAACTTGCGCAGAACATCCTGCTGACGGTTTTTAGGAATCACGTCGTAGAGGACCGCCATGATGTTCGCCTGCTGGCTGAAACTGTCGCGATCCGGCGTCTCGGCCAACATGCCGCGAGAGCCGTTCCAGCATTGGTCGTAGAGGCCCTTGCGAACGTGCGTCGCGCGCGCCCGGTAGCCGCTGGCATACGTCGGATCGCCCAGCGCGGCCTCCAGATCCGCAGCGTTGTCCAAAGCGCCTAAATACTGGAGCGTAGTGACACAGGACTCGCCGTTCTTGCCATAAGTGGGAATTGTGCCCGAGGGAACCCAGTCGATGAAGCTCCACCAGGGCAGTTCCTTGAGCAGGCCGTCGGGCTGCTCGTAGCCCTCGAACCAATTGAGCACGCCCCGCGTTCCCACGAGCGAGGAGCGCACCGGCGCTGGGTCGGAGCGGTACATCCAGTAGTCGTGCAGCATCCCGATCCACATCAGGGAGAAGGTGGGAATGTTTTGCGGGAGCCAGCTGGGATAGCGGCTGCGCGTAATCCCCTCGGGAAGGCGGGAGTCGTTGAAGGCCTCAAGCGCCTGGCGAGCCAGCCGGTCGTCACCGGTCACGGCATAGGAGATGAGCGCCTGAATCCGGGTATCGGCCACGTACTGGAGCTGCTCGTAATAGGGCGTATCCATGTAGGTTTCGTGCGCGTCGAGCCGCGCCGTGCGCCAGCTGATCTCCCATATCTTGGCCAGTTGGTCGTCGGGGGAGTCGAATGTGGCCATTTCCTTGAAAGGGTAAGCCGTGAACGAGGCAGTCAGGGAATCGAGCTTGAGCGGCTCCGCGCCGGTCTGAATATCCAGGTCGAGGTAGCGCCATGTGCGCCACCAGAGTGGGTGGAAGGACCGATTGTCTCCGCCATCGGGAAGGAAGCTGTCGCGAAGACCGTGGGCGGTGCGGTCGTCCACATCGTTCCGGTCGCCCTTGTGCATGTCCTTGTCGTAGAGAGCCTCAGAGTAGGTAAACCAGATGTGCGAGCCGTTGCCGCCGGAGACCGTAAGGAGCGGGTAGGCGGTGGTCAGCGTCTTGCGGTCCAGCAGGATGTGCACGTGGTGTTGGCGGGCACCGTCACCGGCGAATCGGGAAACGCATTGAGCTCCGGCATCCCTGTGCGCACCGTTTCTCCGGCAGGGGTAGCCGTGTACTCCATGTGTGGCAGCGTGTCCGGTACCAGTCCCCAGACATTGTCGCCGGTGGTATCGGCGGAGTGGGCATGGTTCACATCGCCAAAAATACTGTCGCGCATGGGCGAAGCCACGGGAACCCAGGATGGGCTGGTGTCGGAAGGCGAGTTCCAATTCCAGTCGTAGTGCGCAGCATCGATCTCCTCGCCTGGGCCCGAGGCCATGTACTCCTGGACAGTAACGGTGGAGCGGTCCAGAACGTGACGGCCCTCTTCGATCTCGACCTGCCAGCCACTCGGCGTGCTGATGCCTGCCTCCCCGGTTGCATCGCTTTCGAGCAGAAACGCCGTGCGGTCACTGAACTGCGCGACCGGTGCATAGATGCCGAAGTTCCATACCGTAGCGGTAATGAAGTTACTGCCTGCACGAAGAAACGGAGCCAGATCGTAACGCTCGTAGCGCCAGTGGCCCAGATCGCCGCGAGCCGGGCCGTCGCCCACACGCTCGCCATTGACATAGAGCACAAAGCGATTGTCGGCGCTGACGCGGACAATGTAGCTGGCCGGCACTGTAGACAGCTCCAGCGTGCGACGGAAGTGCAGCACCAGCGGCTCACGCAGGGGCGCCGTTGGGTGAGTAACCCACGCAGCATGCCAATCGCGGTGCGGCGCATCGGGCTGAGAGGTCGTTTGACCTTGGCTGTGGGCGGAAGCGAAAACAGCGATGAGAACGGCAACCGAGAAAGCTCTCAGATAAATCTGAAATGGCTTCACTGAAAATCCTCCAGCTTGATAACCCCGGGCGGCAATTCCGCCATACCCGAGCCCCATGCGATGTTTGAAGATGCTCCCATGGTAAACGCCCCGGACGCCCTGGGAACAACTTCGCTCCCGGCAAACCAAACTCGCCTAGCTGCTTGTTGCGTTGGATCTGCCTGAGGTTAGGAGGAGGAGTCACGGAACCGGTACAAAAGAATCCGGGGAGATTGCAGGCCGTCCGGAAGGGCGACGACCTGAAATCTCCCCGGCAGTGTGCCGTGAGACAGGCAATGAGAGTTAAAAAGTGAACCTGGTGCCAAACTGCAACTGCCTTGGTGAGTTGACCTGGCCGCTGACCGTTCCGAAGCTGCCGCCTTGGAAGGAGCTGTTCGGATCAGCGAACTGCGGCGAGTTCGTAAGGTTGAACGATTCGACGCGGACCTCCAGGTTGTCTCCCTCCTTGATCGCGAAATTCTTACTCACGGAGAAGTCGAGATCGCGAACCGAGTCGCCGCGGAGCGCGTCGTTGAAACGAGGGCTGTTGCCGGGGATCTGATCTCCAGGGTTGCTGAAGGCCGAGACGTTGAAGAAGGATTCGGTTCCCGCCCTTTAGGTTGTCCCAGGCAAGGTCGTGCATTGTGTACTTGCTCCGTGGGTTGCCGCTGACGTTGGGGCGTTGGTTTCCAAACGCCAGCCTGCCGTTACCCTGGCTTACATCGATGGGCTCGCCGGACTGGAGAGTGAGGTAGCCGCTGGCCTGCCAGCCGCCCACCACGCCATCAACAGCCCGGTTCATGGTGCCGCCAAAGCGCCTGCCCCGGCCCAGAGGAAGCTCATAGGTGCCGCCCGCCACAACGCGGTGCCGCACATCGGTTGCGGATGAGGACCACTCACCCCACCGCAGATTGTCCAGTTGCTGAATACCCTGAGAGTTGCCCAGCCAGCCGTTGCTGCTGGACGAGGAATTGTCGTTGCCCTTGGCCAGCGTGTAGCTAGCCAGGACGTTGGCGCCGCCGCTGTAGTTCCTGCGGAACTTCACCTGCAGGGCGTTGTAGACCGCGCTGGAGTAGAAGACGTCGTCGCCGGAAAAATCACCGGCGAACTGCGGATAGGGAACCAGCAGGTTGGTTAACCCAAAGGTCGGGGACTGGGCATAGTTCGCGTCCGGCTGATTGAAGATTGCGCTGGGCCCGTTGAACATCGAGTAGAACGGGTTCGGCACGAGCTGATTGAGGAAATTGGTAACGCAGTTGTCCTGGTCGCAGTTGGGGTCCAGGGCATGCTGCGCCTGGCTGATGGCCGCGATCTTGGACGACGGCGCGTAATCCCGTTGTGAGCTACCGCTGTCCCCATAGGAAAGATGCGTGCTTTTGTTGGCCACCCAGGCCACGGACAGCGCCCCGGCGCCGCGCAGTTCGCGCTGCACGGTGACGTTCCACAAATAGATCTCCGCGTTGCGGAAGGTGTTGTCCTGGTTGGCGTCCGAACCGATGCCCCATTGGTTCAGCGCGCCGTAGGTCTTGCCCTGGGGTCCCGAATAGCCATTCGGCCAGGGATTCTCGAGCGTGGCGGTAAGGGTTGCGCCGTTATCCAGCGACGGATACCAGTTTATATTTTTGCGCCAGACCGAGCCCTGATCCTGGTAGCTGGTTAGGGGGTTAAGTCCGTAGTAAAGGCCGCCGCCGGCGCTGAGGACGGTGCTCTGCCCCATCCGGTAAGCAAAGCCTATGCGCGGGCCAAAGTTATTCAAGTCCGAGCCCTCTTCGCGGTGATGCGGGGTAGCAAACTCCGCCACGCCATGCAGTTCGGTCGGCCCAAATCCCATGCTTTGCAGGAAAGAGTTGCCGCCGCTCAGGTCCACGCTCATGCCCGTGTCGGCTGTGTAATCCGCAAACTGATTTTCGTTCAGACGGCTATTGTAAGGAATGCTGTCATCCCAACGCAGGCCAATATTCACCGTCAGATTGCGCGTCGCCTTCCAGTCGTCCTGGACAAAGAACGACTGCTCCGAGGATTTTTCCGCGATGGGCGGGTGAATGGTTTCGCTGCCGCCCGAGCCCCAGTCGATCAGGAACGAGGCGATTCCATTGCCTTGCGTCTGGTCGCTGCTTAACAGCGTCTGACGTGTCGCGCTCTGGTTGTAGTTGAAATTGCCGCCCGGCCACGCGGGCTGAAAGAAGTTGTCGTAGAGAATGCGATGCTCGGTGCCGAACTTAATGCTGTGCGCGCCCTTGATGATCGATAACGTCGCGTCCACGAGAACCGCCGTTTCGGCTTCGATCGTCCTGGTGTAGCTGCCCAGGCCAAGGTTCTGTTCGTTGCTGATGCCGATCCCCGGGAACGTCTGATAGCCGTTCAAGTTGGCGACTACCTCGGGGAAGCCGAACGCGACCAGGTTCGGCGTCGCGTCGGATTGGCGCGATTGGTGGTGCCGGTCCACGCCCAACCGCGCGGTGAGGAAGACATGACTTGAGATGGTGCGATCGTACTGCGAAACGGCATTGTTGTAGTCGTTGCGCTCGTCGCCCTGGCCAATGGCGCCTTCGAAGTCCGTGGGAGATTCGCGGCGCAGATACCCCTTGCTGTAGCGGGTGCTCAGCTTGTTGTTTTGCGTGATGGTCCAATCCACCTTGGCGTTATACTGGTGCGCCGGCTGCCCGTCGGCGTAGTTCTTGGTGAAGTTGTTCTGGTGGATCACGTTGCCGGAACCGGTCGCCTCGGGATAAAGCGCCATTATTTTCTGGGCCAGCGGCGTAATCTCGCCGCCCGGAATCGTGTTGTTGTTATAGGCCTGCCTTAATCCGGTGTTGGCATCGTATGTGTACGGATCATAGATGAGGTCCTCGACGGGGTTGCCGTTTGCGTCCTCGGTCAGACTATTTAAGAAGTTGCCCTTCTTTTCGTCGTCGGTCGGAACCGTCGTGGTTACCGTCTGAGGCTGGGAAAAGCTGGTCCACTCATAATTACCGAAGTAGAACAGCCGGTTCTTGATGATCGGTCCGCCGATGGTGCCGCCCGCGATATTGCGGTGGTAGGCGGGAAGCGCCTGCCCCTGGGCATACCAGTTGTTTGCATCCGTCGCGCTGTTGCGGGCAAAAAAGTATGCGCTGCCATGAATCTTGTTGCCGCCTGATTTGGTGACCTCGTTCATCACGGTGCCGCCGTTGTCGCCGTATTCAGCGGAAAAACCGTTGGTCTCCATCTTGAATTCCTGGACAACTTCAATGGACGGCTGGAAGTGAGCCCACTCCTGGGCGCCTTCGCCGGCCTCCGGCGTGCTGAGCAACCCGCCATCCAGTCGAATTTCGGTCTCGGAGTTGCGCTGCCCGTTCGAGGAAAAGTTTTCGTTGGTTTGATCGGTTTGATAGCCTTGCGCTGTCACCACGCCCGGCGCTAAATAAGCCAGCTTCTCCATGTTGCGATCAAGCAGCGGCACCTGGTCGATGTAGCGGGTCGTGACATCGGTTCCCAGCAGTGCATTTGAGTCATTGAGCAGAACAGGGGCTGACGTGACGGTGACGCTGGTGCTGGCCCCGGCGACGGCTAACTTCAGATTCAGCACGCTCTGCTGGGAAACATTGAAGACCAGGTGGTTCTGCCGGACCACAGCGAAGCCTTGCGCCTTTGCCACAATGCTGTAACTGGCCGGTTGCAGGTTCACGAAGCTGAAGCGCCCCGCTCCATCCGACTGCGCGGAATGCGCAATTCCGGTTGATTCGTTGGTGAGCACGACGCTCGCATTGGGAATTGCAGCGCCGGTTGTATCTGTCACAGTGCCGCTTAACTGCGCGGTGAAACTCGCCTGGCTCCAGCCGGCAGTCGTTGCGCAGAGCATGAACAGCGCCATGGCGGCGCAGCTGAGCAACGCGGTGAGGCGAGAGCAGCGTGATGCGGCGCTCACTGGCCCCATATCCTGTTTAGTTTTGAAGAGACCCCGCAGACGTTGAATACCGTGGAAACGTAAAGAAACACGGCTACCGATGCGTCGCGCCAAAAATTGACTCATTGCAGAAAGCCTCCCTCAGAATTGAAGAAAATCGCAATCGCCGTTCTCACGCGCCTCCCTAGAGAGGGGTCGATTGAGCTGCAACGATTGATCGCGTAACAGTAGCATAACCGCTAACGTTCCGCAAATTAAATTTGCGCGAAATCAACCTCCAGAAACTAGGAGAGGAACCAAAATCGAACTAAATATATCTATATCAATTATTTGCATCGAACCATATGCTTTTGCCCCCGAAGGCACATGACCACTATCTGCGCTAACGTTAACCCGCCTTTGACATGCGCCGCCGGTCAGCCCTGGGAACGTCGAATCCGACCAGCAATCCGGTTGAGACCGCAGTGGCTGGAAGTGATTTTTCAGCAGGATCGGCGCCGCACACCACGGGTGAGTCAACCGGGCTCGGCTGCAAAGCAGAGCCGTGGTGCGCACCCGGTCAGATGGCGCACCAATGCAAATATCAACTCGGAGGTCGGTTGATGAGACCGGCTTTAGTCCACCGCTGGACGCGCCTTCACATCTTTTGTCTGGATGACGAGTTTGGCAGGAGTAATTTCCGCTCCGAACCAATCGTCCTTCGAGGCTTGCACGTGAATTTCGCCGGCATTCTTGGTGGACTGGATGATAGCCTGCGCCAACCCGTTGAACAAGGACCGGCTAGGATCTTTATCGCTCTCGTGGCAATTGGGATCGCCGTTCCCCACACCAATCAGTGCCCCATCTCCCGCGACTTTGAGCGTGATGACGGTGGCGTCAGTGGGCACGAGTCGGCCCTGCCCATCTAACATTTCGATTTTGAGGACCGACACGTCTTCGCCATCCGCGTTGATTTCTGTGCGATCGGCGCAGAGCCGGATGACCGCCCCTGGTCCGGTGGTCTCTCGTCTCTCGGTAAGAACCACCCGGCCACCCTGCGATCCACGCGCTTCAATCGCACCGGGCTCATAACGTACCTTCCACTCGACATGGCCAAGCCGAGGCACCTTCTGCGCGCCCATGCTCTTGCCGTTCACGAAGAGCTCGACTTCATCCAGGTTCGAATACACCCAGACGGGAATTTCATCGCCCTCCCGGCCCTCGAAGTTCCAATGCGGCAACAGATGCAGGACAGGCTCCTTGCCCCACCAGGACTTGTAATAGAAGTAGCTGTCCTTGGGAAATCCGCAGGTATCAACCGAGCCGAACTGGGAACTAATGCCTGGCCAGGCGATCGGGGATGGCTCGCCGCGGTAGTCAAACCCGGTCCAGGCAAAGCCGCCCGATGCCCAGTCCTGGGAACCATAGATACTCCACCAGTCCTCGGCGCTCTCGTAACCGGGCCACCTTCCTTCATGGGTGTCATAGGCACTCACGATGTGGTCGAGCGGGTTGTTCCTATACTCCCCGCGAGTGGCGACGGCGCTGGCGGTTTCAGAGCCGAACAGTGCTCTCTTGGGATATTTCTTGTGATACGGCTCCAGGAGATCCAGATGGTAGTTGAATCCGATCACATCCAATTGTTCCGAAAGCGCGGTTTCATTACTGCCATTGACGGCTGCCGTTACCGGCCGGGTGGGGTCCAGTTCGTGAGCTCGCCTGACCATTTTTGCCGCGATCGTCCCGCCCAGCTCGCTATCTTGAAGCGTGAACTCCTCGTTGCCGATGGACCATAGAATGACGGACGGCGAGTTCCGATAGCGCTTGATCATGGTCTCAAACTGGGCAAGACCCTCGGCGTTGGCACTCATCTGCCGGGTTTCGCACATCACCATCACGCCCATGGAGTCGCAGGCTTGCACCCACTCCGGCGCAGGCATGTTGTGCGAGGTGCGTACTGCATTGCAGCCCATGCCGCGGAGGACACCGACTCGAAACGCCTGAAGACGGTCGGGCAATGCGGCGCCCACACCGGCGTGGTCCTGATGGTTGCACATGCCCTGGATCTTCAGCGGGGCGCC
Source organism: uncultured Acidobacteriaceae bacterium (assembly GCA_963725975.1). GTDB lineage: Bacteria > Acidobacteriota > Terriglobia > Terriglobales > Acidobacteriaceae > Telmatobacter. Next base: position 925,729 of record CAVSBA010000011.1, read on the forward strand.
GTTCAACAAAAATCCTTTGTCCGGATCGAAGGAAGCGGTGCGCACGCCAAAGGTAACGCGCTCGGCATCTCGGGTCACGTCGCCGTTGCGGACGGAGATAAGCGCGGAATAGAGATGCGGCTCCTCCGGTGACCACAATTTAGGGCTTGGCAGCTTCGCGGTTGCGATGAATTGCGCGTTTCCGTCGATGGCAATGGATTGAGCCGTGGACCCGGCGCTGGCGACTGGATTCCCGTCCGGGTCGAAAATCTGCCAAACGACCTTTGCGGCTTCGGCCTGGTTGCCCTCGTTGCGCACCATGGAACCGAGCGAGAGCACGGCGACATTCGAATTCAACATGCTCCGCACCGTGCTCTCCCATTTCTCTAGGTGCAGAGCGTCAGACTTGTTGAGCCACACATGGCGATAAATGCCGGCGCCCTCATAGAACCAGCCATCGCCAAAACTCGCATCGACGCGTGCCACGACGCAGTTCTTCTTGCCTGGATACAGGAAGTCAGTCAGATCGAAATCGAAAGAGGCATAGCCGTTGTTATTGCGGCCGATGAAACAACCGTTCACAAAGATAAGAACATCGCGGAAGACGCCGTCGAATTCCAGGGTGATGCGCCGGCCCTTGTCAGTCGAGGGGATATCGAATTCGCGCCGGTACCAGCCGACACTTGTCTCCGGATAGCGGCGGCCGATGGGTTTGCATCCGTGACCTAGCTGCGCATCGTCATCGACGAAGGGTAATTCGACGGCCCAATCGTGTGGTAGATTCAAGGTGCGCCATTTTGAATCGTCGAAGCCAGTCTGGGCGAATTTAAAATCGCCCGTCTTGGCAAAGTCGCTTTGGTCGAAGCCGAAATCCAGGTCGCGCGCTGGGTCGTTGCCGTTTCCAAAGGTGAATTTCCAGCCAAAATCGAATAGCAATTGCTCTCGCGGAGCCGTTCCCCCCGGCGCATTCCCCACCATCGGTTCTGATTGATCGGGTGCCGAATCGGTCGTGAATCCCCATGCAGAACGTGGCAACAAGGAAGATGCTGAAAGCGCAAGTCCGGACGAGACCACGGCCCGGCGAGAAATTTTGGCCATTGCAATCGTTCTCCGATAGGTAAGTATTTACGCAGGCTGCTCCGCGGCAAGTGCGGGAGCGACGGGCCCAATATATACTCGCGCACCTGGAATGTCCATCGCCAACGGTAACGGCTATAGTATTTGCAACCGGAATTTCTCAAGTGGGAGCGAGGCCTTTATTACAGAAGTGTTGACACCTCAACGGGCTACACCACTTCTTGACATTACCGCTAACGTAAAATAGAATCGGGCTTCTTTTGTTTGACATCTTTGCGCCATCAGGTAGAGGAAGAGATTTGTGTGCACGAGAGTCATGGTCGCGAGGGGGGGAGGGTTCCATGAAAGGCCGCAGACAGGTTAAATCCAAGCCGTTAAGCCGTCGCGAATTTCTGGCCATGGCTGCCGCGGGGGCGGTGGCAATCGCCCTCGATCCGATGCCAGCCAGAGGTGAAGTCGCAACGGTCTCCTTCAGAGACAAGTTGGAAGGAGCTTCGCCTGACACCGGCGGCATCGCGGCCGATGCTTTTGCGAACGCACGAAAGCGGGCAACTGAGTTAGTCAAGCAGATGACGATAGAAGAGAAGATCACTCAGTTCGGCTCCACGGCGCCCGCTGTGCCTCGACTCAAAATACCCGAATTCAAGTACTACGGCAGCGAGGCGCTCCACGGACTCATCCACGATGGTCCCATCACATCGTTCCCGCTGCCGCTGGCGCTTGGCTGCACCTGGAATCGTTCTCTCACCGAACAAGTGTTCAACGCCGTTTCCGACGAGATCTGGGCATGGCACAAGAAAGACGGCCAGAGCCTGGCGGTGTTCTCCCCTCCCACGGTGAACATGGGCACACGGGATCCGCGCTGGGGACGGATCGGCGAAAACTACAGTGAAGACCCCCTCCTGGTATCTGAACTGGCGGTTGCCACGGTTCATGGCATGCAAGGCCGCGACCCTCATTACCTGAAAACCATTGCCTGCGCGAAACACTTTATTGCCAACGACACCGAGAATGATCGGGAGGTGACCTCCGCAAGCGTGGATTCCCGCTCCTTTTGGGAGTATTACAGCCGCGGCTTCGAGGCTAGTGTGCGCGCCGGCCATGTCTTTACGGTGATGAGTTCGTACAACAGCCTGAACGGAATTCCCACCAGCGCCAATGCCTTCCTGCTTACGGATCTATTGCGAAAAGAGTGGGGCTTCCGCGGATATGTGGTCTCCGATTGCGATGCCATCGAGGACATTTTCGACTCCCATCACTTTGCTACAAGTTATGTTGAAGCCGCTGCGCTGGCCATTAATGCGGGCAGTTCCATTAATTGCGGAGACACCCTGCAAAAGTATCTGGGCAGCGCGGTCGACCAGATGCTGGTTGGCAATGAGGCCCTGGATGAAGCGCTCATCCGCGCATTTACAGGCAGATTCCTGTTAGGCGAGTTCGATGCCACCGATCAGAACCCCTACCACGTAATCCCTGTGGACTGCCTGGAAAGCCAAGAACATCTCGCGCTGGCCCGTGAGACTGCGCGCCAGGCGATCGTGCTTTTCAAGAATGACAATGGCACCCTGCCGCTCGACAAGCAGCATCTCAAGAGAATCGCGGTAATCGGCCCCATGGCCGATGTCTGCCAGCTTGGAAATTACGCCGGCCACTCACTTTCGCGGATCTCGCCTCTGCGCGGTATTCGCCAGCATCTGGGTATCGCTGAAGGCGCTGAATACTACCGGCCCGCGGCCGATACCACTGACCTCAGCCAGGGATTGCAATTGCAATACGGGGGCGATGGCGGGCAGTCCTTAACGGGGATTACCAATGGATCGTCGGCCACGTTTGAGCGGGTTTTGTTTGACGGCGCCACTCAGTTTCGCACCCGCGTTGCCAGCTTGACGGCAGGCGGGACCATTGAAGTTTATCTGGACACCCTCGATCACGCACCGATTGCAAAGCTGCAGGTGGCGAATACCGGCGATTGGGAGAAGTGGGTCGATGTAACGGCCCCGATTCCGCCCATCACCGGCGTGCATAAGGTGCTGTTGAAGTTTACCGGCGGCACTGGCCAGCTCTTTACACTGCGCTTGTTTAACCTTCTCCCCGCACCACCGTTTGCCTCTCAGAATCATGGCGCCATTGAGGTAGCTTATGCCCTTGGCTGCACCGTAACCGGAGAGAAAAACGACACGGATTTTGCCGCCGCCACTGAGGCTGCTGGGAAGGCAGATATCGCGCTGCTCTTCGTGGGAGCCGATGAAGAGGTTGACGCTGAAGCCAGGGATCGCGAAAAGATCGGCCTCCCTGGAGTTCAGCACGAACTGGTGCAGGCAGTCTTTGCCGCCAATCCCCGAACCGTCATGGTCATCTGCTCCAACTGTCCGGTTGCTGTGAACTGGGAACAGAAAAACCTGCCTGCAATCGTGGGCGGGCTGCTGCTGGGATGTGAACAGGGGCCGGCATTGGCCGACGTTCTCTTTGGCGATTACAATCCGGGCGGAAAGCTAAGTACTACGTGGTACCGGGATACTGCGGATCTCCCCGATTTTCACGACTACAACATCCGGGTGGGCAGAACTTACATGTATTTTCAAGGGCTGCCCCTCTATCCCTTTGGTCACGGTCTCAGCTACACTTCGTTCCGTTATGGACGCCTCCTGATGGATAAGACCTCCATCGGCCCTGGAGAAACGGTGACGGTAAGTTTCGATCTCACCAATTCGGGGAGCCGTGACGGCGACGAGGCGGTCCAATTGTATGTCGCCTTTCCTGACACGAAGATCCAGCGACCCAACAAGCAACTGGTAAATTTTGAGCGCGTGCACCTTGCGGCCGGCGAGAAAAAGACCGTCTCACTCCAGATTCCCTACGATCATTGGGCGTTTCAATACTGGGATGAAGCCCGGAATCAATTTGCAGTAGAACTGGGCGCCGTAACGGTCATGATAGGCTCGTCTTCCGCAGATATCCGTCTCCAGGAGGAGTTGCAATATCGCAGCTGACGACAGAGAAGATCCTTGCGCCTCGGCAGGTTCGATGTAGCCGCGCAAACCGGAGCCGGATAAGTTGTTAACGCTTATGACTCCAAATCATTCTTCGATGGAATATTGACCTATATGCCTATTCGACTGAAAGACATTGCGCGCGACCTTGGTGTATCGGTGATCACCGTGTCCAAGGCTCTTCGCGGGGCAAAAGATATAAGTGACAAAACCCGAGAACGAGTACTCAAGAGGGTTGCCGAACTCAACTACCGGCCCAATCTGCTGGCCAGGGGGCTTGCCAGCGGAAAGACGTTTACCTTAGGCCTTGTCGTTCCCGATCTGCTGCACCCATTTTTTGCCGAGTTTGCCAAAGCGCTGAACAGCATCCTGCGCCAAAACAACTATGGACTCATCCTTGCCTCTTCGGAAGACGATCCGGATATCGAGCAACAGGAGATCCGCACCGTACTGGCAAGAGGCGTGGATGCATTGCTGATTGCTTCGTGCCAACCCACGTTACAGGGCTTTTATGGCATCGAAGATCAGCGCACTCCTTTCATTCTCATCGACCGTGATTTCCCCTACCTCTATGCCAACTTTGTAGGCACGGATGATTATCGCGCCGGGATGCTGGCCACGCAGCATCTTCTTGACATTGGCAGAAAGCGCATCGCACATATTTCAGGCCCTCCCCATTCGCCCGCGGTTGGCCGCCATAACGGCTACAAAGCGGCGCTGATGGAGCGGGGAATTCCGGTTCTGGAAGGCTACACCATTGCCCACTCCAAAGTGGAAGAACTCGGAGAATCGGCCGGGTATCACAGTATGCAGGAGTTACTGCAACTGAACCCGCGCCCCGACGCTGTGTTTTGCTATAACGATTTGACCGCTATCGGCGCCATGTATGCCGCCACCGAATGCGGACTTAGTCTTCCTGGAGATATAGCATTTGTCGGCTGCGGAAATGTACATTACTCCGAATATCTTCGCGTTCCTCTTTCTTCCATCGATCAATCGACGAGCTTGCTTGGTGAGTATGCGGGAAAGCTCGCGCTGCGACTGATCGACGAAGAGCCCGGTAAGCCGGAAAAAGTCCTCCTCAGCCCGACCCTGGTGGTACGAGCGTCCTCCCAGGCCAAGGCTTGACTCTGCGTGATTGGCAATCAAACGAACGCGCGGGTTAGATCCACGAAATCCTGGTCATCCTCTTCCGAGAAGTGACCAGGGCTTCGTGGTCGCGTCCTGGCCCACAGGTTTCAGTGCAGGTGAGGTAAGCCCAGGCTCTGCTCCGACAGATCGTGCAGCAATTGTTCCGATGGGTCCCACTCGCCAATTGCCGGATAGAGCAGCATGGCCTTGCGGGCCAGCAGGTTCGACCCTTCCACAGCGGCTGAGATGGCGGCCCGTTCATAGGCCTTGACCGCAAGCACCAGCCCGCACACATCTCTGGGCAGAGCGCCCATTTTATCGCGCACGATCGCATCGCGTGAAATTGCGCATGCGGTTTCGACTACATCCTCGCTCTCCACGTCGTCCACTGCGCCATGATTGCGAACGTTGATGACGATGCGACGCGGTTCCTCGCTCGACAGAGCGTGCATCACGTCCAGCGCAATGCGATGATAGCCGGTGGCCGTGCGGAAAGGATCCTCGTCGCGGACGTGGCTCGAATCGAATAAAGAGCCCGCCGCAGCCTCCAGTTGCATGTAGGAACCGGAACGGCGATTGAGATAATTCGTGTAAGTGCCGAGCGCCTCATGCGCGCGGCCGGCCTCCACGCTTTCGGTCAGGCTCTGCAGCAGCTCTTCGTTGAGCTGAGTGATCTCTTCCCCGCGGGTGGTTCCCGCAGTCTGCTGGTTGGCGAGGGCCTTGCGGCGCGAATAGTAGAAGTACAAGTACTCGGTCGGAATAAGTCCCAGCGCTCGAATCATGCTGACGTCAAACAGGGGCGCCTGATAGAGACTGTGAAGAATCTGGTCGTCGTTGAGAATCCTTGCCGTCACGTCTTCACCGTTCAAAAGCACACGGCGCACCCAGCCTAAGTGGTTCAAGCCGACATATTCGCAGCGAACATCGCTGGCATCGGCCTGCAGCGCGATGGCGATACGATGGAACATCTCGGTGGGCGTGTCGCAGATGCCAATTACCTTGGTGTTGGTGTGGTGACTTATCGCCTGGGTAATCAGGCCGGCGGGATTGGTGAGATTGATCAGCCATGCATTGGGGCTGCGGCGTTCAACCTCGCGCGCGTAAGCAATGGCAGCGGCCGCGGTCTTGAGTCCCATTGCGATTCCCGCGGGCCCGGTCGTTTCCTGGCCGGGAAACCCGTTGCGAATCGCGATGCGCTCGTCGATGGCGCGCCCTTTGATGCCGCCGACGCGAATGCTGGTCACTACAAAAGCCGCTCCGTCTACCGCATCTTCAACACTGCCGGCCACGCGAATGCGCAAGCTTCCGCCCTCGCTGGCCACCAGCGCCTCGCCCAACCCCGCCATGACCCGTGCGCGCTGCGGATCGATGTCATAGAGCACTAATTCGTCCAGTCCGAGACTCTTGCTCGATTCGTTCATTCCAAAAACCAGCAGTGGCGTGCGCACGCCGCCGCCGCCAATCACGGCTACTTTACGATTCTTAAAGTCACTCATTCTCTCTCCGTAAGTTGATTTCGCTGCGGCAAGCCGCGCAAGGCTCCTTCTGAACCAACAGAAAATGCCCCCACCTGACATCCGCGCCATAACATAGCTTCGACTGTGGTTCTCTCCAGGATGGCGTCGATTACACCGGCGTCAAAGGCGTCCCCAGCTCCGGTTGTATCCACCACTTCCACGCTGGGCCCGGCAACGCTGCGAACCACGCCACCGACATTCGTAATCGCTCCTTTGGATCCAAGCTTGATGATCGTGTTTCGAAAGCCTCTGCCAAGCAGCGCCGCGGCCAATTCTTCCGGTGTTTCCCGGTGCGGTTCAAAACCGCAGATCTCGGCAGCTTCCTTCTCATTGGGAAGAAAGAAGTCCACCTCGCGGCAGGTTGCAAGATTGGCCGCATCCTTAGACCACTCAGGTTGCCATCCCGGATCGAGAGAAACCACGGTTTCAGCAGCCCGCAGTGCCGGCAACAACCGCTGCGCGAGCCAACGGGGCAAAGCCAGGGCAAAGTGCACGTGGCTAGCCTGCACAAGGAACTCCCGTACCTCATCGTCCTGCCACCACTCAGGCAAAGGACGATTTGGCCCCGCGTAACTGAAAAAAGAACGATCGCCTCTGGTTGAAATACTTACCGTCGTTCCACTGTGCCCGGCGACTTGCCGCAAGGCGCCGGCGTCCACTTGATGCGCGTTCAGGACCGAGGCGATCCATGTGCTCTCTTCAGTGCCTATAGCGCCTAAGGTCGCGACCTTGCGTCCCAGGCGGCCCAGGCCGCACGCAGTAATGGCCGCGCCGCCGCCCAGTTCCCGCGCATAAGAGGGCGCAAAAACCTCAGCGCCGGGATCGGGCCACGTGGCGAAGCCCGTAAAAATATGGTCGACATAAATTTCACCGGCGGTGATTACGTCCCAGCGCTTGGTCATGCTTCCGCGCCTCCGAACGGCCACTCGCTGTGGTTGCGCGCCAGCACCAGGTAGGCCATCACACCGGCGATCATCAGCCCTGTCGCCATCAGAATATAGCGCGCGCCGCTGGACACAAAGACATACGTCCACCCGCCTAGCGCAAGCAACGCGGGCAGCGGAAACAGCGGCATACGATAGCTCTCGCCGCTTTGAGCCCGTTTGCGGCGCAGCACAATAACGGCAACACATTGACCCATAAATTGCAGCAGCGTCTGCGTCACAATCAGCGCCGAAATTAAACCTTGAAGACTGATGAAACAGGCCAGCATCGACAAGATGCCCAACGCCAGCACCGAGACATACGGGAAACCGCCGCGGGGGTGCAGACGCGCAAAAACCGAGAAGAAGCGGCCGTCACGCGCAGCGGCGTACGGAATACGCGAATAGCCCAGCAGCACTGCAAAGACCGAGCCGAAACTGGCGACAAGAATAAGCACGGCGATCAGATTGCCCGCCCAGGCGCCATAGATCGTGCGCATGAAATCCGCCACAATGGCGTCAGAGTGCATAGCATCGCGCCACGGGACCACGCCGATGATGGCCAGGTTCATGACCAGATACAGTGCCGCCACAATGGCAATGGATAACAGGATGGAACGGGGAATCGTTTTCTTCGGCCGGATAACTTCGGCGCCCAGCAGGCAGACGTTGTAATAGCCGCCGTAATCGTAAGCGGCAATCAGCGTAGCCGATCCGAGGCCCGCGAAAAAGCCCAGAGAAAAGCCAAAGGCATGGGGCGGAAAATCAAAGGCGAGGGCAGGATTAAAGTGCATGACCCCGGCAAACACGATCCAAAGCATGGATGCAAATACGGCCACTGCCACGACAATCGAGAGCCGCGTGATGGAACGGATGTTGCGATAGACCAGCACGGTATTGAGCAGGCAAACCAGGATGGCGATCGCAATCAGTTGACCGCCATGCAAGCGGGGCACAAGGAACTTTGTGTAATCCGCAAAGCCTACAGCACCGGAAGCGATAGAAAGTGGGCCCAGCAAGATCGACTGCCAGAGAAAGAGAAAGCTGAAGATTCTTCCCCATGTTCGCGGTCCGAAGCCTTGCAGCAGGTAATGGTAGGGCCCGCCCTCCAAAGGCATTGCCGAACCCAGTTCAGCCCAGACCATGCCGTCGCAAACTGAAAGCGCCGCGCCCACCAGCCAGCCGACCATGGCCTGCGGCCCCCCCATCGCGGCGAGGGCCAGGGGAATGGTCAGAAAGGGACCAATGCCCACCATGTTGAGGATATTGGTGGACAGTGCGCCCCACAGGCCCACCCCAACGGCAGGCGCTGCAATCGCCTCCGCACCACTCTCCACCCGCAATGCCGGCATTTGCCTCCTGTCACCAATCCTCGATCAACCAGCGTTGGGCGGGAAGCACCCGGCGCAGTCCAAGAGCAGTTTTCCCAGATCACCAACAGTATAGGATGGCGGTACCGATACCGCAACCAGTCATCTTACGGTATTGGTCTACATATCGTTACAAATAAATGGGTCTTGCCCGATGCTTGGAACTCCTCTAAACTATGCGTTATCGCTACAGCGATGAGCTTTTGCGTCGGCGATTGAACTGGAGGATGAGCAAAGCGCCCTCCAAATGTTTCCGCTTTTCCTAACTTCCCGGTACGCTTGGCCAGTCCCGGCTTACTGACCAAAGATGATGGTGATCAGTGGCATGGGAATGACATTGGCGGCCAGGAGTTCTCACATGCAAAGGGACTATTTATGCTTTTGGTTGGAAGATCTCTGGCCGCCATTCTCCTGATCGGCTGCTCCTCGACGGGCATCCTTGCGCAAAGCGCACCTGCTTCAAACAAGCAACCGATCGATTACGCCAATCCGCTGGTCGGAACCGCGCCGCTCGACGACCAGAAAGTCATTGGCAATGCCCCGCCCCCCGGCGAACAGCTCTACTCGGGGTTTACTTCACCCGGGGCGGTGCTTCCCCAGAGCATGATGAACCTGGCGCCCATCAACCGGGACCTGGACCGGTCCTACAGCACTGAAGTCGAGACCCCTTACTACTACCCAAACCGGATGATGATTGGGTTTTCGAGTGGATCAGACAACGGACCAACGGTGATGCCTGTGGTGGGTGACTGGAAGGTTCCACCGGAGCGTAACGGGTCTGTCTATGACAAGGCGCGCGAGAAAGCATCGCCCGGCTATTACTCTGTATATCTGAATGACTTTAAGATCCGGGTAGAGATGACCGTAACCAGGCGGACCGGACTTTACCGATTTACGTTTCCTAAAACCGAAAGGGCGCATATCGTGCTCAACCTCGGCAGGTTCGGAGGAAACGTGGAGATAGTGGGTGACCGCATGGTGCGGGGAGAAGGTCACGTATACGGGCATGGATGCAGCGCGGGGAAAGTGGACGACGCTTGCTTTGTCGCGGAATTCTCCAAACCGTTCAAATCGTTTGGCACCTTCAGGCAGATCCCCCCCGCGCAAGGGGACATGAGAAAGCCCATGGTAGGCGAACGAGACGTGGAGCCGGATACACGCACTCTATCTGGACACTATGCAGGGACCTATCTGCAGTTCACGACTACCGAGGGTGAACAGGTTCTGGTGAAAATTGCCTTCGGCCGCACCTATGCCATGGCTGAGCGGAAACTCCAGTTAGAAGATCCAGGTTGGAACTTTGACAGCATAAGAAGCCAGGCCCAAGCAGCTTGGGCTAAAAAACTGAACTTGATTGAAGTCAAGGGCGGGACCGAAAAGGAAAAGATGCTGTTCTATTCCTGTCTCTTTCTCTCCTATTCCAGCCCGCGTCTCGTCGCACGAAAGGGCGAGGAGTTCACTGGGATGGATGGAAAGGTCAGCACAGCCACTTACGACCGCTATGGCGGTATACCCTTCTGGGATACGGGCCGAAACCAGATCGTTTTGCTGACCATGCTGGAACCGGATGCAATGGTCGACATTCTGCGTTCGCAGCTGGACATGGCCCGCGAATCTGGGCACATGAGTACGTCGTTTCATGGCGACCACGCCGACCTGGTCTATCTGGGCGCCTGGGAACGCGGCATTCCTTTCGACCACGAAGCAGTGTATGAGTACCTGCGCAAGAACGCTGTTGATGTAAATGGCCCGAGACATTATCTGGCGGAATACTTGAAGCAGGGCTGGATTTCAGATTACATCCCCACGGGACCAATCAACCCTACAGATGCCGACGGCAAGTCAGGTGTGGCCAATACACTCGAATACTCTTGGGACGATCATGCCCTGGCGGTCTTTGCCAAGAAGCTCGGCGAAGAGGATGATTACCAGATGTTCTCACAGCGCGCACTCAATTATCGAAACCTGTTTGATCCTGCAAATGGCTTCATGGTCGGCAGGACTGCAGATGGAAAATGGGTTTCTCCATTTTATCCGGGGGAACCTTACTATAACTTCATGATGAAAGAGGCATCTGGTTGGTCAACCATGTGGCTGGTTCCGCATGATATCCAGGGTTTGGCTAACTTGTTAGGCGGGCGGGAGAAATTCGGCGCCAAACTGGACGAATTCTTCAGCACACCTTATCATCCCACAGGCGTTTGCGAAGATTGCACGGGATTAGTTGGACAATATGTACAAGGCAACCAGCCCGATCAGCAAGTGGCGTACTACTACGATTGGGCTGGCGAACCCTGGAAGACTCAGGAGCTGACACGTAAGATTCTCAAGTTGATGTATGGCAGCGATCAATACGGCTATGCATTTCCTGGAATGGACGACCAGGGTTCAACCTCCTCCTGGTATGTAATGAGCGCAATGGGTTTCTACCCGGTCGATCCGTCTACGCCCGATTACATCATCGGCAGTCCCATCTTCGACCAGGTAACCCTTCACATGGGAAATGGGAAAGATCTTGTCATCACTGCCCACGATAATTCTTCCACGAACATCTACATTCAGTCGGCGACGCTGAATGGAAAACCCTGGAACAAGCCGTGGTTCAGCCAGTCGGACATTGCCAACGGCGCGCATCTTGTATTTCAGATGGGCCCAAAACCCAACAGGCAATGGGGCGCCGCACCGGATGCCGCGCCCCCCTCGATGTCTTCGCCGAATTGAAGGTGCGACCGCGGCGCGTAGCCTATTCCAGAAAGGATATGTGATGATTTCTCGGCGAGTTTTCATGACCGGAGCCTCTGCAGCCTATTTGTGCGCAGGGAAGAACATGCTGGCGAAGAACGGCATCCTAACTGGTTCTTTCGATGAAAGTAGTAACGAGAGTAATTCTTCTATCCGCATTGGGAACTTTTATTATCGGGCTCCCAATGGCATTGCATTCATCTGGAAGGATGCGGCTGCCTTTGTTATCGACCCCGGTGGTTCGCACAATGCCGGAACCGTGGCGCCGAATGACTCCTTTCACAAAGTGATCTTTGCGCCTGCAACCGCAACGCCGAAGCTGCCGCGGGTAGAATTCCAATGGTCGCGGGTTGGAGATGCGATTGTTGCGCGCCTGGTGTCGGCAGACGCGGGCGAGGTGAGTTTCAGCCTGCACGAAAACTGGCCGGGATTCACCAGCCAGTTCTCTGCCGATGCAGACGGCGTGAAGGGTGTGGCTGCTCTGCCGAGCGGAGAGACTGTGACCTGGAGGCTGAAGGCGCAACCGGAATTGAAGTCCGCGGATGGCGATCAATTTACGGTGACGCTGCAGGGCATGGCCAAGCCTACCTATCTGGTGGCCGGATTCGGAGAGCTGCCTTCCTTTGAAGGAATCGACGACACGCTTGCCGAGGCCGAAAAAGCGTACGAGGAGCGGCGGCCGCACGCAAAAGGACCGTCCGGCGATATCCTCGCGGCAATTTCGGACAATCTGAACAACTCACGCATCTATTCGAACGATAACCACATGGTTGCGATCAGCGTCTCTCGCACCTTTGGCTCGGACTCTCCGAATTCCTGCCCGTATTTCTGCTGGGACAGTTTTTTCAGCGGATTGCTGGCCAGCCTTGACGCCCCGGAGATGGGACGGCAGACGGTGCGCGCCATCCTCTCCTATCAGAGCGCCGATGGCCTCGTTCCCAACTACGCACATTGGGGGAATGGAGACATAAGCAAAGATCGATCGCAGCCGCCCGTCGGTTCAATGTGCGTCTGGAAGATGCATCAGTACTGGCCCGACGCGAACTTTCTGCGCGAGGTGTACCCCAAATTCGTGCTGTGGCATAACTGGTGGCTGGGCGCACGCAATGCCCAGCAAGATGGGCTGCTGCAATGGGGCAGCAGTACCGGCGAAATGGGCGCCGCTCAGGACGAAACCGGATGGGATGACACGCCGCAGTTCGAGGGAGTGCCAGGGGTAAAGATGGTGGGCCACACCATGAATGCGTACGCCATCGATCTGTGTTCGTTGTGGGCCATGGATGCTCATTACCTGGCGCTGATTGCGGATGCCATCGGCCGGCCGCAGGACGCCAGGCGCCATCGCCAGGAACTGACTGACATGAACCGCCGCATCAACGAGAGACTGTGGAATGAAGAGCTGGGCATCTACTGCAGCCGCTTCTGGAACAAGGCCGACGGCACGCCCGGTGATTTTTTGACCCGGCTCACACCGGCAAATTTTTATCCGCTGATCTGCGGCGCAGCGGACGCGGATCGCGCGCAAAAAGTGCTCGCCGTCATGGCCGATCCCACCCAGTTCTGGGGCGAATGGATCTTGCCTACCGTTTCGCGCCGCGACCCCTTATTCCTTCAGCAGGACTATTGGCATGGAACCATTTGGGGGCCGGTCAACTACCTGGTCTCTCAAGGGGTCAAGCGCTACGCATCTGCTGAATTGCGAGCCGCCTTTGCGCAAAAGAGCGTGCATCTTTTTATGGATAACTGGCTGGCCAACGGATATTGCGGGGAGAATTTCCTGAGCACCGACGGTAGCGTGCTCGGCAACCACAATTACACATGGGGCGCGCTGATGTGCCTGGTCGGAGTTGAATCCATCCTCGATATCGGCGACGACGGTACTCCCACAACCGGTCCGGGATACAACGAGCCCGTTGAAATAACCAATCTGCCCATCGGGGGCAAACCGCACCGCGTATCCCTACGCTACGGCAAACCGGAAATCGCCGTCACTCCCTAGCGTTCAGAGTCGAAATGTTTAATGCTTTCCATCGCCGGCTGCGGAGGAATCAATTCCAGCGCGACAGTGGCGATCTGAACTTTGGCCAGAATCGTGCCCGCCGCGGCCGCGGCGAGGTCGCTTAGGCCAGAGCGGGAGTGGCGTACTTGCGGCGATTTCCTCGGGCTACAAAAAGGCACAGGCGCATTTCGAGGTCCTCCACAGGAGACTGACCATGAAGAGACGTAGGTTCCTCAAGTCATTTTTAGCTTCCACGGTGGCCGTCGCGGCCCGGCCGCAATTCCAGGACTTGCATTCGCAGCCATTGAGTTTGCCTTTACCAGTTGCCCCCGGCAACCCCAGTGCCGGCTCAGCGGAGGGCGCCGATGGTCGAGAGTTCTTCTACCGCCCAGCAGGCGCCTGGGCGGGAGATTTTATTCCCTACTTTCAAGGTGGCCGATTTCACCTCTTCTATCTACTTGACTGGCGGGGTGCGGCTGGACACGGTGAAGGAATCTCGTGGTACCAGATCAGCACGACTGACTTTGTCCACTCTGAGGAGCATGGTGAGATGCTGGCTCACGGAACCAAGGCCGATCAAGATCTTGATGTCTTTACTGGGTCGGTAACATATGGAGAGGGAAAGTATCATATCTTCTACTGCGGAAACAATTCCGATAGGTCTCCCTCCCAGGCAGTTATGCACGCGGTCAGCGATGACCTTCTTCACTGGCAAAAGGTGCCGGAAGATACTTTCTATGCCCCACCCGACTTATATGAAGTCAATGATTGGCGGGACCCGTATGTGTTCTGGAATGCGGACGCTGGAGAATACTGGATGTTAGTGGCCGCGCGGCTAAAGAATGGTCCAAGCCGCAGGAGAGGCTGCACAGGTCTATGCGTGTCCAGGGACCTCAAGAGATGGGAAGTGCGTAAGCCATTCTGGGCTCCGGGTTTGTACTATACCCACGAATGCCCTGACTTATTCCAAATGGGCGATTGGTGGTACTTGGTCTTTTCTGAATTCAGCGACCTGGTGCGAACGCGTTACCGCATGAGCAAGTCGCTCCAAGGTCCGTGGCTCACGCCGGAAGACGATTGTTTCGACGGCAGAGCTTTCTACGCTGCCAAGACGGCCTCTGATGGCCAGCATCGTTTTCTGTTCGGATGGAACCCCACTGGGATCAACAACAAAGATTACGCGGGATGGGACTGGGGTGGAAATCTCGTCGTCCATGAGTTGAAGCAGGCGTCCGATGGGACACTTTCGGTCTCCGCGCCTCCCACGGTTGATGCTGCCTGGTCTAAACCGTTGGCTCCCCGATTCCCGTTGCATTTGGGGCAAGTCAAGATCGACGAAAATCAAGTCGAGATTGTTGCCCCGGGGACGTTCGCCTGCGCTGCCGCGGAACCTATGCCGGATTGCTGCAGGATTGACGCGCAAGTGCAATTCGAGCCAGGTACCCGCAGTTGCGGCATCATGCTGCGGACCAGTGGTGACTTGGAAGCTTCCTATTACCTGTTACTTGACGCGGTGAATCATCGACTCATCGTCGAGTCCTGGCCGCGAGTCTCTGCAGGGCAAACGCTGATTAAAGGCCCCATGCCCGGTGTGGACCGTTGGATCAAACTGACGCCCGGCGCACCGGTGAATCTGAAGGTCTTCGTAGACCGGACCATCGCGGTGTTGTACGCCAACGACCGAATCGCTCTGAGCTTTCGAATGTATGATTTGCCAACTGGCCGTTGGGGCTTCTTTGTGGATCAAGGCAGCGCACGATTCCGGAACGTCAGCATTTCAACGCTTTAAGTGTCTCAGGGCAACTATATCGAAAGTATTTAACCGACCGGCTATTACGACATTGCACTATTCCAGAAAACGCGATATTGTACGTTTGCCATGGTCTATCTAGATGAAGTCAGCGGTTCGTAGAAGAGGTCGAACAACAATCGAAAATGCGGGCGAAAAGCTGGAGGGGCTATGCTGTTGGCCACGCCGATTTCAATATTCCCTGAGCCGATTGGGAAAAGTAAGCAAAATATCCGTATTCTCACCAGGTTGGTAGCCCTGCTTGCGTTGGTGTTCCTCGTGAGTCCCAGAGGCTTTGCGCAGTTCGACACGAGAATGGATCAAGTGGATCAAAGGGACAAAGATAACGGGCAGCCGAGCTACGAACGCGATACCAGGTTTTTGACGTCGGCGATTGAAGCAGGAATGGCCGAAGTTCAGCTGGCACAGTTGGCCCTAACAAAGAGCAGCAGCACTCAGATCAAGGGTTTCGCCCAGATGGAGATCGATGATTGGGCAACGATTAATGGCAGTTTGAAGCCGTATGCCAAGCAAATCGGCGTACCTATTGCTACCAAAATTTCCAAGAAAGATAAGAAGGTTCAAGATAGTCTCTCTGGACTCTCCGGAAACGAGTTTGATCTTGCTTATGCCAAAGCGATGGTCAAGCTTCATAAGGACGATATGTTCGCTTATTACGATGAATTGTCTGAGAGGCAAAATCACGACGTTGCCGGCGAACCCGCTCCCCGCGCCAGTGCGGCACATTTCACACTTCAAGATGCGGCGCAACAACAAGTCCGCATTTTGGAGGTCCTTCTGAATACGGCCCAGCAAATAGCCGACAACAAGAATGTAAACACAGCGGCCATTGAACAGGCGCAAGCCAATAATCCTGCCAATAAGGGGCAGAAGCTTTGGACCGTCCCAGAGATGAATGCCAGGCTCAAGGAGGCGCGTGACGACAACGCACAAAAGAAGTATGAGGAAGCTCAAACCGTCATGAGCCAGGCTGTACAGATCGATCCAGACGCGGGGGCTCTTTGGCTGGAACTGGGGCTCGCGCTGGTCGGACAGAAGAAATACGAAGAAGCGATTCCCGACTTTAACAAGGCAATCGAGCTCAACGCGGCCCTGAAGAAGCCGAAGCCAGACGTGGCGGGCGCCGCCCTGAATGAGCTAGGGGAAGCCTATTTGCAGGCCAACAAGGTTGCAGAGGCATGCAGCGAATTCGAGGCGGCAGCCAAGGCCAATCCCGAAAAAACAGCTTTTTATTATACGAACGAGGCAATCACACTCAGCAGAACTGGCCAGACCGAGGCGACTTTGGCCGCAGCCGATCAAGCCATCGCGGCGGATCCGACGCAACCGGTCGCATACTATCTAAAGGGACAGGCCTTGATCAGCAAGGCCGCAGTGGATCCAAAAACGAATCGCATTGTCGCGCCCCAGGAAGCTGTGGTGGCCTATGAGAAATACCTCGAACTTGCTCCCAATGCCCCGCAGGCCAATGAAGTGAGGCAGCTCCTGGCGGAGGCTGGAGTCAAGGCGCCCCCGCAAGCCGCGACCGCAGCCCCCTCCGCCGCGTCCCGCTAAGGTCGGAGAACGCTTAATATCGATCCAGTGGCGCGCCGCAGGAAGGGCGCGGCGCCCAGCCAATTGTCTAGCAGTTTGGAGAGGTACACAATCCTGCAATCCGCCGTGGCTCGCACAACGGCGCTTTTTGCCTGACAATTTTGCCTAACAGATTTGTTGGTGCGGAAGGCGGGACTTGAACCCGCAAGCCTTTTGGGCGCTAGCTCCTAAGGCTAGTGTGTTTGCCATTTCACCACTTCCGCACGAAGGGCCTCAGCACTCGAGGAAAGTGCATGACCATGCCAAGTCTACGGCATTTTCAGAGAAACTGCACGAGGCGCGCAGAGAGCGCGAGGCGTCGAGCGCACGCCGCTCGCATCCACTCTGAAAAGCATCTTGCCTGAGAAACCGCTTACCACAGTTTCAGGGCGATGACTCTATTGCACGGTGGGTGCGTGAACCGTAGTCCTTCCCTCTGGCGTTCAAAACATGCAGAAGAACACGCTGCCCTTCGCGCACACGAATCGGCTCACCGAAGCCCAGCATGCGGTCGTTGATCGTGGCGCAACTGTAAACCACCTCCCGGTAGCCCTCGGCGCTGCCCTCGAGGTGACCCTCCCAATCGTGAAGCGCAAGAAAGATTTCCTGATCGTAACGCGCGGGATTACTGGCGGGATCGATCATGAGGAAGCCGAACTCGCCGGTATAGGTTGCCCGGTTCAGGTTCTTGCCCGCCATCACGTGCGAGTGATACCAGCGAAACCCGGCAGGCCGCGCCCCCCCAGGACTACCGCTGGGTTCCGCCATGTGGCGCGCTGGCCGGCGAGCCTTCTTCGATGGCTCCATCCTGCACCGAAGGAATGTGGAGGCCATGCCAGTGCACGATATCCGTCACGTCGGTTTGGTTCACCACGTCGATGGTGACCCGCGCGCCTTCAGAAACGCGAATCAACTCACCCGGAACCTTGCCGTTGATCGCAGTGGTTTTCACCACTTTTCCCGGCGCGATTTCGAGATGGAGTGGGGCGATGCGGAGGGTGTAGTCCGCGGTTGGCGTCTGCGCCGGCAGCCGCGTAGAGCAGTCGAGGGCAAGCGCTCCTGTGCGCGCGCCGGCACCGCGAATCAAGAAGTCTCTGCGCTTCACCGCATTCAAGACTAAGCTAAGGCCACCGCGGACACGGCTGTGACTGGAATCCGGAGCAGCCGATCACGGTATCTTTCCGCAATTTATTCGAGCACTTTCCACAACTCCGCGTCAGTGTCGTTAGAAGAGCCGGGCAGAATTCAGTCGCACGCCTGACGCCTTCACGACCGATATTGAAGGGTGGGACAAAATGGATTCGCATTCGAGCAGCGCCGCGCACGCGGCCAGGAGAATGGTGCGCCCGTTTGCCGCAGCCGCACTCGCCGTGACATGTTTTACCAGCCTGGCGCATGCCCAAACACAGCCGCAGGCAACAAACGACACGGAACAGAATCGTTGGCCGGTCCGCCAGACGGTCTTCCTGCAGAAAATAACCGAACAGCGCGAACTGTACGACATTGAGACGGCCCTGCGCAACATCTTCCCACGTATGAAAATCTACGGCGTTGCCTCACAACTGGCCATCACTCTGGCGGGGATGCCCGAAGACGTGTCCGGCGCGAAGAGCATGATTGCCGAGTTCGACCGGCCCAGCAAGACCTACCGCATCACCTATACGCTGACGGAGATCGACAACGGCAATCGAAGCGGCGCGCAAAAGTATGTGCTGATTGCGACGGCGGGCCAGCCCGCGAACCTCGTCGAGGGGAAAAAGGTGCCAATCATGAGCGCTGCGCCGGACAAACCCGAATCACCTGCGCAGATGCAGTACGTCGACGTAGGACTGAAGATTCGAGCGATGCCGGTGAGCACGGCCGATGGTCTGCGTATCGAAAGCAAAGTGGAGCAATCGAGCATAACCAATGCAAAGCCGCTGGGCGGATTCCAGGAACCGACGATGGACCAGACGGTGCTCGACGCGACAGCGACCCTCACCGATGGCAAGCCGCAAGTGCTCGGCTCGCTCGATGTTCCGGGTACCACCAGGCGGCTGGAGATCGCAGTGGTCGCGGAGGCGGTGAAGTAAGGCGCGCTTGACGTCTGGTGTTTCCGGGTCTAAGAGCGAGACCCGGAGTACCCGGGGTTGGTCACTTGAGCAGCTCTAGGACTGATTGCATAAATGGACTCGGCCTACCTGAGAACATCCCTCAGGGGCTGAAGCCCGCTGTTTATCGGCCTTCTGCGGCACGGCTGAACAGGTTGGTGAAAAAGTCCCTGCGGCGCACGCGGAGAAGGGCCCGTGGCAAAGCCACGCTGAATCCATTAGGCTTTTTTTCGTGAGGCTGAAGCTCACGCTCCCTCCGAGATGAAAAAGATGTGTTTTTCACCAAGCTGTTCAGCCGGGCCAACTATGTCTGCAACACGAACGTGGCTTCAGGCCGCGAAAAACTCCCGATGAAGGGGCCTTGTAACAAGGGCACGGCTTACAGCTGGGAAAAAGCCCAAGAGAGGCACTTTTTCTCCACAGGGAGTTGATTTAAGAAGATGATATGCGCGGCGACGATAAGCAGCAGGCATGGATGTTCAGTTACGTGACGATGGAGCAGCGGATTCCGGCCGATCACCCGATGCGGCGAATCCGGGCGATGGCGGATCGAGCTCTGGGGAAGATGGACGGAGTTTTCGCTGAGCTTTATTCGGAGACGGGCCGTCCGTCGATAGCGCCGGAGCGTTTGCTGCGGGCGCAGTTGCTGATGGTGCTTTACTCGATTCGTTCGGAGCGGCAGTTGATGGAGCAGATCCACTTCAACCTTCTTTACCGTTGGTTCGTGGGCCTGGAGATGGACGATGCGGTGTGGGACGCGAAGGTGTTCAGCAAGAACCGGGCGCGGCTGATGGCCGGGGAGACAACTCAACAGTTGTTGCTGGCGGTGGTCGAAGAGGCGCGGGCGCACCAGTTGCTGAGCGAGGAACACTTCACCGTGGACGGGACGCTGTTGCAGGCCTGGGCCAGCCGGCGCAGCTTCAAGGAGAAGCCTGAACCGCCGCACCGTGGCACCGGAACGCGGGGCCGCAAGCTGTTGCGCGACACGCATGAGTCGAGCACGGACCCGGATGCGCGGCTGTATCGCAAGTGCAGCGCCGGCGCGGCTGTGCCCAGCTACCTGGGGCACGTGATGACGGAGAACCGCAACGGGCTGGTGGTGGCGGCCATGGCCACCCAGGCCAGCACAGTGGCCGAGCGGCAGGCTGCGCTGGAGATGCTGAAGCGGCTCAAGCGCGGCAAGCGCATGACGCTGGGGGCAGACAAGGGCTATCAAGAGGAGAGGTTCGTCAATGGGCTGCGCAGTTTGGAGGTAACACCGCACGTGGCCGAGTACGAGCCCAACCCGAAATGGCGTAACTGGCTCACCGTCAGCGAACGCAACGACCCAGGCCTGGCCGTGAGCCAGAAGAAGCGCAAACTGGTGGAGAAGGTTTTCGGCTGGATGAAGCAGGATAAGCTGCGCCAGATCAAGCTTCGTGGTCTAAGGCGCGTGGACTGGCTGTTTCAGTTGGCCGCGGCGGCGCACAATCTGCTGCGCATGAGCAAGCTGATCCCGATTCAAGCTCAGGCTTGAGCGGGGAGAGGTGTCTCTGCGGGCTGAAAGCATGGCCCACAGAGACAAACAACAACCCGGCAACCCGTCCATGCGGCCGCAAAAAAACACGACATGAGGCAACTCCGGCAAGAAACAGGCAGTTTTTCACCAAGCTGTGAAGCCGTGCCCCTTCAAAACACCATTTATGCAACCAGCTCTACTGCTTGTTCACATCCACGTAGTACAAATCCGTCGCCACCTGGAACTGATCTTTGCTCAGCGGCGTCTGCATCCACTGCCACTTCGTCGTCGGATGGATGATCTGCCAGTGGTCGGGCGTGCCCACGCGCACCGGCATGGCGAAGTCGTCCCCGTCCGCGTCCCACTTGTACATCACCATTCCCGGCGCTTCCCCAAACAGCAGTTCCAACCGTGGAATATGCGCATGGCGCAGGTATTGGTTGAAGATGGGCGTCAGATTCATGCCGCTGTGAAGATTGAACCAGGTAACCACATCCTCGGTCATGATGTTGCGATATTTGAAGTGCTGGTAGAAGTCGTAGATCAGCTCGAACCAGCGTGGGTCGTTGTTGATGACGCTGCGCAGCGTGTTCAGCATCAGCGCGCCTTTGAAGTACTGGTCCTCGGTGGGGTCGGCGTTCACGCCGCGCTCGGCCACGACGGGCCGCTGGTTGTAGATCTTCGGCTTGAGGCCGTTCAAATAGGTGATGGCATCGGCTTTGCCCCAGCGGTACTCGACATACAGAGCTTCGAGATAGGTCGTCCAGCCCTCGTGAATCCACATGTCGGAGGGGTCGGCCGCGGTAATGCTGTTGCCGAACCACTCGTGCCCGCTCTCGTGAATGATGATGAAGTCGAAGCGCAGGCTAATGCCGGTGTGGGTCCAGTCGGTGCCCATGTAGCCGTTTTTGAAGCCATTGCCGTAGGCCACTGCGCTCTGGTGCTCCATGCCCAGATACGGCACCTCAACCAGCTTGTAGCCATCGCGCGCAAAGGGATAGGGGCCGAAGTAGTGCTGATACGCCTCCATCATGCCGCGCGCTTGCGCAAACTGAACCTTGGCCTTGGCAAGATCCTCCGGCAACACGTAGAAATCCATGGGCAGCGTGCCCAGTTGCTCGTGCCAGTGGACGTAATTGCCGATATTCAGCGCCACGTCGTAGTTGTTGATGGGGTAGCTCACGTGCCAGTCCCAGCGCGTGTAGCCGTCTTCCAGGTCGGTTTTGCCCATGAACTTGCCGTTGGAAACATCGACCAGCCCGTTGGGAATTTCCACGCTGATATCCATGCTGTCAGGCTCATCGCGCCATTGGTCTTTATCAGGCCACCAGATACTGGCGCCAGTGCCCTCGCAGGCAGTGGTAATCCAGGTGTGGCCGGTGCTGTCTTTTTTGAAAGTGAAGGCGCCAAATCGGCCCGTCTCCGGCGGATGGCCGGAGTAATAAAAGTCGATTGCGTAAACCTGGCCTGCGTGCAGCGTCTCGGGAAAATCGATAAAGACTGCGCCCGTGTCGCGCGTGTACTTGAGCGGCGTCTGCCCGTAGAGAATCTTGTCGATATTCAGCTCGTCGGTCAGATCGATCTGGATGCGCGCGCTGTCGTTCAACATGCGGAAGCGAATGGTGTTTTTGCCGCGGATGGTTTTGCTGTCAGGATCGACGCGGATGTCCAGGTGGTAGTAGAGCAGGTCGTTGTTGGCGCGGAACGGTCCATAGGCGCCGCGCAGCATGTCATAGCGCGTGGGGATGGGCGAGGTGACATCGGACGGCGAAGGCGGACGCTGGGGCGGCGTCTTTTGGGCAGCTCCTGGAACTGGGGTCTGGCTGGAGGCGTGTTGTGCGGACTGGGCCGGC
Source organism: uncultured Acidobacteriaceae bacterium (assembly GCA_963725975.1). Taxonomy (GTDB): domain Bacteria; phylum Acidobacteriota; class Terriglobia; order Terriglobales; family Acidobacteriaceae; genus Telmatobacter. The sequence continues at coordinate 948,280 of CAVSBA010000011.1, forward strand.
AACGCGGCCGAGGCCAAACACAACAACACAAGCCACGATGCGAGCCAGCGAGGCGAAGAATGCATGGGCACATCGTACTGCGCCGGAGGGGCTGTCCACAAAGACGCGAGCGCAGCAGTGGAAGCAGGCCATGGGAGTAATCTGGGAGCGTCCGTGCGCGCGTCGTCAATACGGCGGAATCAGGGTGCGCGCGGAGGCCCCCGACCAATTCGATGGCTCTCGCTCTTGCCGCCAACGCGCCCGCCAACCTTGCCCCGCTCGGACTGGCGCATGTTGGCATTCTCACCGCCATCGTTGCGCTGGCGGCAGTGCTCACGGTGCTGCAGCGCACGGTGCTGCGCGGTTCTCGGGGATTGCGGCTGGGGGTGGGCGCGGTGCTGCTCGCCGAAACCATCGCGTGGTACGCCTATCAGGCAGCGCTCGGCCAATTCACCGTCGCTCATCTGCCACTCGAGTTGTGCGACTTCACCTTGTTTCTCACCATCGCGGAGCTGTTCACGCTCAGCGCCGCCCTCTTCGATGTGGGTTATTACCTCGCGCTGGCCGGAACCTCCATGGCGCTGCTCACTCCCGATCTTTGGGAGCGTTTTCCATCGCTATCAACCTGCCAGTTCTTCTTCGCGCATGGGTTGGTGGTGGCATCGGTTCTTTACCTGGCATTTTCGGGGCTGGCGCGGCCGCGGCCTGGTTCGGTGGCTCGCGGCCTGCTCGCGGTCAATCTTTGGGCTGTGGTGGCCGGCGGCTTTGACTGGGTCTTCCACACCAATTACATGTACCTGCGCCACAAGCCACAGCAGATTTCCCTGCTGAGTGTGCTGGGACCGTGGCCCTGGTACATTGCCGGCGGAGAAATTGTTGCGCTGTTGATCTTCCTGCTGCTGCACTGGCCGTACCGCAGCTCTTCAAAGGCGTCCTGACGAAGCGTGGGCCGGATGCGGCTCGGTTCACGCGAGCGGATTCAGCGGTTCGCGCATGAAACCGGGCCGGAGAAACGGCTCTGCCCAATTTAAATTTGCCAAAGCCATCTTGACTTAGATTTATTTTAGATATATCGTGAGATATATCGTGAATGGATCAATGATCTATCCCGAGTATGGAGGAAATCAGATATGTTTGAACAATTTCGAGAATTGCACGACCGCTTGCATGAGATGCACGAAGAACACATTCGCGAGCACGGACACCGCCACCACCACGGTCCATTTGGCCGGCGCTGGGAGGGCTTTGAGCGCGGGTTCGGAGGGGGGCGCGAACGCTTCTTTGACAGCGGAAATCTGCAGTTGGTGATCCTGCAACTGATCGCCGAAAAGCCCAGCTACGGCTACGAAATCATCAAGACCATCGAGGAGCGGCTTTCGGGCGGCTACACGCCCAGCCCCGGTGTGGTCTATCCCACCTTGACCCTGCTTGAAGAAGAAGGCCTGGCCACGGTGACATTGAGCGACGGCAACAAGAAGATGTACGACGCGACAGAGGCCGGGAAGGAGCATCTCAAGGCCAACAGCGTCATGGTGAAGGCAATCTTTGGGCGCATGGAGCAGGCTCGCAAAATGTTCGGCCGTGGGCGCTCGCCGCAAATCATGCGGGCCATTATGAACCTGCAAATGGCCATCAGAATGCGCACCGGGCGCGGCGACCTGAATGCCGAACAGGTGAGCAAGATTGCCGCCGCCATTGACGCCGCGGCGCGGAGCATCGATGAAGCTTGAAAAGCGCCGCGTAAGCGGCGCGGCAGCTCAGCGGAACAGCGGGCCGGAACCGCGGCAGTTGCACGGCATGGGCTCGCATCGGAGATTGAAATGGGAAGGGCGCCAGACATAGACGCAACAGAGGAGCACTTCGCACGTGCTTCGCAATCCCTCGACCGTGCTGGGAAATCCTTCGACCCTGCTGCGCCGCTCGAGGCGCAGAACCGCCGCCTGCAGGCGCTGGTGGCGGAGCTGATTTTGGAGAACCAGACTTTACGCTTCGACATGACTCAGCTCGAAACCAGGCTCCGCAAAAACGAGCAAGCGCTGAAGGCAGCGACAGCCTGGGCGGGAATGCTGTTCTGAAACCGTGCTAACGGCCAGGAGCGCCGGTCATCCCCGATTCCGTTTAGAGCATTTCTCGGATTGGTAGAGAGGAAGCCGTGACCGTTCAGTGGATTTTTCCTCAAGAAAAATCCACCTTGCACGCCAGCGCGCGACCCTACAGGAATCCGAGAAATGCCTTAGAGTGAGGGTAGCGCTATTTCAGAGAGGGGCCGCATGAGCGCAGCCAGTTGCTCCGCACGCATTGTCCTGACCACCACTTCCAGCCCGGAAGAGGCATCGCGCATGGGCCGCATCCTGGTCGAGGAGCGGCTCGCGGCCTGCGCAACGCTCCTGCCCGGCGTCCAATCCATCTACCGCTGGAACGAGGCGATCGAGTCCGCGGTGGAGACCATGCTGCTGCTCAAGACCAGCGCCGACCTGATTGCCGCGCTGGAGCTTCGTATCCACGGACTGCATCGTTACCAGATCCCGGAGTTCCTGGTTCTGGCAGTCGATGCCGGCAGCGAGCGCTACCTTGACTGGCTGCGGGCCTCGTTATTGGCGGCTTAAGGCTCTCTGCGGGCTTACAGGAGAACGCCGACAGGCGAACATTATCTACCCCGCCCCTGAAACTCACCACCTCTGATATTCTTGGTTGGTTCTCGTTGCGGCCATTATGCGCTGGATGATGCTTTGTTTGCTAGGTTCGCTCGCGGCGCTGCTTGTGGCAGCGGCGATGATCGCGCGTCATGTCCGGCTTCACCATGCACGGCTGCGGCGCAGGGCCGTTTCCCGCCTGGACACCATGCAGGAAACCGACATCGAGCCCTGAAATCCGCGTCGACGACGACTTCCGAGATCGTTCTTACATTGGCCTGAAGGAGACTGACAGAGCATGAAGCAGCTTCTTTTAGAATTTCGCGGTTCTGTGGCCGGCGCCACCACGGACAAGGTGATGCGCCCCGTGGCAATCGTCCTGGGCGGCAGCCTGCTGGCTGCCATCTGCGCCCATGTGGCGATTCCGCTTAGTTTCACGCCGGTGCCGCTCACGCTGGCGCCATTCGCCGTGCTGCTGCTGGGCCTGGTGCTATCGCCGCGCATGGCTGCTGTTACTTTCGTCGCGTATCTTGCTGAAGGCGCGGCGGGCCTGCCCGTATTTGCGCCCAACGCGCCAGGCGGGCTTGCCCATCTGCTGGGCCCCACGGGCGGATACCTGATGGCGTATCCGCTGGCGGCTGCGCTCATCGCAGGGTTGTGGCGCGGCCTGGGCAGCAAGATGGGCCGCAGTTTTGCCACCGGCGTGGTCTGCGCAGCCCTTGGAGATCTTCTCATCCTGGCCTGCGGCGCACTCTGGCTTTCGATTTTGCCCCACGTTGCACCCGCCTCCGCGCTGGCAGTGCTGCCGTTTCTTCCCGGCGACGCGCTCAAAGTAGTCGCCGCTGCCGGATTAGCTGCCGGATGGGTACGCGTCCGCCGCCACACCTTCGATTCACATCCTAAATAAGCAAACTGCTCTCTTGAAAGGAATCACGCTGCCGTGCGCACCCCCCAGACGGAAACACTTACCCCGAATCGCGTCACTGAGATCTCCATTGCCCACAGCCCGGACTCCGACGACGCATTCATGTTTTACGGTCTGGCGACGCAGAAGGTTCGCGTGCCCGGCTACAAGTTCACGCACACACTTGCGGACATCGAGACCCTGAACCGGCGCGCTCAGGACGAGGCCTTTTTCGACGTTTCCGCCATCAGCTTCCACGCCTACCCCTACGTGCAGGACAACTACACGCTCATGGGCTGCGGCGGCAGCGTCGGCGAGGGCTACGGTCCCATGATCGTCTCCAGTCGCAAACTTGCGGCCGGCGGCCTGGGCCGCATCCGCCTCGCGGTTCCCGGCACCCTGACCACTGCCTACCTGGCGCTTAAGATCTTCAATCCGGAGATCGAGACCGTGGTGGTCCCCTTCGACAAGATCATTCCCGAGATCCAGGCGGGAAAATACGAGGCCGGCCTGATCATCCACGAGGGCCAGCTTACCTACACCTCGAGCGGACTCTACAAGATCATCGACCTGGGCGCCTGGTGGCGCGAAACCACCGGCCTGGTGTTGCCCCTGGGCGGCAACGCCATCCGCCGTTCCCTGGGCGCCGAATCGCATCGCATCATCTCCAAGGCGCTGCGCGACTCCATCCAGCACGCACTCGATCATCGCGAACAGGCGCTGGAGTACGCCATGCAGTTTGCCCGCGACCTGGACCAGAACCTGGCCAGCCGCTTCGTGAGCATGTACGTGAACGAGCGCACGCTGGATTACGGCGCAGATGGCCGCGAAGCCATCCGCAAATTGCTGGACATGGGCCACGAGCGCGGCATCATCCCCATCGCGCCCAAGGTTGACTTCGTCGATTAGGGGCCTGATTCGTGTTTCGTGATTCGTGTTTCGCCAAGGCACTGTCATCCTGAGCGAAGTTTGGCGCGTTCTTGGCGCCAAACGGAGTCGAAGGACCTGCTGTTAAGGCCTGCTGAGGTCCAACTGCTCCGCGGTATACCAACCTTCGCTCAGATCCCCCCAGGTTGGATTTTCCTTTTCAATCAACGCGATCTTCTTCGACCTTCTCCATCCCTTCAACCGCTTCTCTCGTGCGATGGCATTTTCCACGCAGATAAACCGCTCGTTCCAGACAAGCCGGTTGCATTGATAGGTTGCGGAGAAGCCCTCATACCATTTGCGCTTGTGCTCGAAGATCCGTTTGTGCAGGTTGCCGGTGACACCAACGTAGAGCGTGCGGCTGCGGCTGGAGATCATGTAGGCGTAATAGAGCCGGTCGTGCATCGCAGAACTCTAGCACCGCGCGACAGGCCGGGGATGTGACGAAAAGCAGCTCCTTCGACTCCCCTCTCTTCGCTCGGGGTCGCTCAGGATGACAAGGCTTTGGGAAAGCCTTGCTGCGCCGCTCGCAGGAACGTGAGCAGCTTCCCTCAGAATGGCTGAGCGTACGAAGCGGTGAATAGCTGTAGCGCCCCCGCGCGTACGCGCTTCCAAAGAAGCATTAATTTCGCAGCGCGGCCTGCCCCAAAAGTCATTTGCCGTCGTTCAGAATTCGACCCGCCTTCCTAAATTTTTTCTAATCTGCGCCGATGCATGGGGTGAGGAGAATTTCCACATGCCCGCACATGCGCCCACTTACCTGGTGGCCTCGGCCGAAGCCGCTTTGCTGGCCCGCATCGAACCGGTGTTGCTGAATGCCGGAGCCCAGGTGGCGATTGTGCTCACGGCCGAAACCGCGCTGGCGGCCATGACGGCGGGCCATCCCCCGGACCTGGTGCTCCTCGATGCCGCACTGCCAGGCATGCCGGTGGAGCAGTTGCTGGCCGCGGTGCGGGCGGAGGAGGCGGGCCAGAGGCTGCCCATTGTGCTGATTGCGGACACCATTACCCAGGAGTGGCTCGACCGGCTCACGAAGGCATCCTCGACGATCTGATTCCGCGCAGTGCCGAGGGCGCCTACTGGCCGCTGCGCGCATCGAGCGTGCTGCGCGCCCGCCGCGTGCGTTACGAACTCGACGCCATGCGCGAGGACGCAGGCCCGTAATGCTCAATGCGCTCAGCTTGACCGGGTCACCGGCGTGTATAACCGCGAAGCCCTGCTGGCGCTGATCTTCCGCGAGACCGACCGCGTGCAGCGGCTGGACAGTTCACTGTCGCTCCTGCTGTTCGATGTGGACGATTTCGGCCACTGGAATGCGCGGCTGGGGATGGAAGCCTGCGACCAGTTGCTCTGCCAGGCAGTGCACCGCACCGCGCGCCTGCTGCGCACCTACGACCTGCTGGGCCGCACCGGCGACGACGAGTTTCTGCTGGCTCTGCCCGGCTGTTCGGTGGTCAATGCCGTTACGCTGGCCGAGCGCCTGCGGCTGGAAGTATTTGGCTTGCCCTACCGCATCGGGAATGAGTCCATCCGCCTGTCAGCCTGTTTCGGCATTGCGCAGAGTCACGGCCGCTCGCCGGTTGTGGTGTTGCGCGAGGCGGAGCAGGCGCTGGCGTGCGCCAGACAAGCGGGTCCCGAGTCGATCCAGACCTTCGACGGCCAGCATCCTGCGCCTGCTCCGGTCACGTTTCTTTCCTCGGTCTCCGGCGAGAAATTGCTGGCGTGGTAAGCGCCCCGATGCCCGCACCTTCGCCGCTTATGAGAGACCGGCCGCGACCCGCGCATCAGGCTGCGGACGCGGCCAGAAATTCCTGAAACACATCGTTCGACAAGCATCCGTCCCCGTGCCGTCAGGCGGAAGGTCCCGGCATCGAATGTGCAGCAGCCCATCGGCGCCGAGCCGTTGTGCCGTCTCCACTGCCGGCAGCCACGCGCGCGCTGCCGAATTCCTGCTCCAGCGCATCCGGCGACGCCGGCATTCAGGCGCAGGCCGAGGAACCAGGCCTCCTCGTGCTGACGCTCCGGTGAGAGCCACGCCGTCTCCGCGGCTTGCGGCCCGGCCAGATAGGCATTCAGATCGTCGCTGGTCGTCGCGCGCAGCACCCACGGCATTTCCTCCGGGGATGGATCCGCGGCACGCAGCGCCGACGATGCATCCAGCCCCACGCCCAGGTAAGGCCGCCGCTGCCAGTAGCGCAGATTGTGGCGCGACTCGCAGCCCGGACGGCTGAAGTTCGAGATCTCGTACTGTGCCAAGTCCCGGCGGCCTGCGCCAGCCGTCTCGATGGCCCGCTCGTACATGCGCGCGATGGCGTCGTCGCCGGGCACCAGTCCGGCGCCGTAGCGCGCGCCGCCGCCCAGCAACTCGCGGCCCAGGCGCGAGTCTTCATCCACTTCCAGCATGTAAACGCTGGCGTGCGGCGCGCCCGCCTCGAGCAGCGCATCCAGCGACTCTTCCCATGAGGCCAGCGTCTGGTGGGCAAGCCCGGCGATCAGGTCGATGTTCAGGTTCCCGATGCCGGCCGCCCGCAGTCGCCGCAGGTCGTCTTCGACCATGGCCCGGCTGTGCAGACGGCCGCTGGCGTGCGCCTCCGCAGTCGATAAACGACTGCACACCCAGGCTCACGCGATTCACGCCGCACGCCAGCATTGCCTCCAGAGTCGCGTCCGCCAACTGGCCGGGCGCGCATTCCATGGTGATTTCGGCGTCCGGGTCCACGGCAAACTCAGCCCGGATGGCGGCGAACAGACTTGTGACCAGTTCCGGCTCCAGCAGGCTGGGCGTGCCTCCGCCCAGATAGACGTGTCTACCTGCCGCGGAAGCTCCGCTCTCATGGTTTTGGCCCAGTCCGGGCGCCGCGGCCAGGTCCTCGATCACCCGTTCCACGTAACGCGCATGGTCCCGCGCCGGATAAACTCCTGAAGAAAAATTGCAGTAAGTACACTTGGAGCGGCAAAACGGAATCGAAATGTAAAGCCCCAATGCCTCGGTCTATCCATGGCGATCGGCCGGGAGTAGGGCTCATCGCAGCCTCCATAAGTCAATTCTTTCATGCATGCGGTTGCAACGCTGCCCGCGTAGCATCATCTGTTAAGAAGGAGAAATTATTTTGAAGGCTTGGCCGCTCGTGGGCGTTTCGGTGGTGCAACTCATTCTCTTTCTAGCCCATTGCTTTCTTTATTTAACCTGGATTGCCTTCTGGCCGGGTCTGGGCCCGGCGGCCTGCACGGGCTTGCGCATCGCGCTCACCGATCCTGGCCTTCACCTTCGTTCCCGCTGCCCTGCTCAGCTTTCGCTTTTCCAATCCGCTGCTCAGCCTTTACTACAAAGTCGCCGTTATCTGGCTCGGATTCCTCAACTTCCTGTTCATCGCCGCCGTGTTGAGCTGGCCGGTCCTGGGCCTGGTCTGGCTAGCCGGCGTGCGCTCCGCCCAGGCGCGGATGGCATATCGCGGCACCCTCACCGGCGTCGCCGTTCTGGCCGGCATCTACGGCCTCGTCAACGCCCGCTGGATTCGCGTTCGCCGCGTCGCCGTCCGGCTGCCCAACCTGCCCGCGTCCTGGCGCGGGCGACGGGCGGTTCTGTTCACCGATCTTCACCTTGGCAATGTGAATGGCGTGGCATTCGCGCGCCGCATGATGCGTCTGGCAACCCGTCTGCGCCCCGATGTGGCTTTCCTGGCCGGCGACCTCTTCGACGGAGTCAAGGCCGATCTGGACCGCCTGCGTCAGCCCCCTGAGCGAGCTCAAGCCGCCGCTGGGCTTCTACTTCTGCAGTGGCAATCACGAGGAGTTTGGCGATGCCCGGCATTATACTGGAACCCATCGCTCGGGCCGGCATTCGTGTTCTCGCCAATGAGCAGGTCACGGTGGACGGAGTTCATATTGCCGGCGTCTGCTACCGCGATGCTTCGCAGCCCATCCGTTTGCGCGCCCTGCTCGACGGCATGAGCCTGAACGGCGGCCATCCCACCATTCTGCTGCACCACGTCCCCAGCCGCCTGCCCATCGTGGAGCACGCTGGCGTGAGCCTGCAACTCTCCGGCCACACCCACGGCGGCCAGATCTTCCCCTACAACTGGATCACGCAGCGCATCTTCGGCAAGTTCACTTACGGCCTCCATCGCTTCGGCGGGCTGCAGGTGTACACCTCGTACGGCGCCGGCACCTGGGGTCCGCCCATGCGAGTTGGCACGCATCCTGAAATCGTGGAGCTGGAATTCGAATAGGCCTCTTCCCTCGATTCCCCTCCCTGACCTTACCGCCGTCCGTAATTCTTTTTGAGAATCGCAGCCAGGATGATCAGAAACGAGAACAGCCGGACCAGGTAGTAGCCAGGGTTGGCCTCATTGGGATGCACCTGGGCCAGCAGCCACACCCGGTTAAAGCCATCAATCAGAAAGGCGGCGCCGAAGCTTAGAAACAGCGGGTCGCGCGTGCGTCGCCAATACTTGAGGAACAGCAGGCCGATCGCCGCTGAGGCCGTGGCGATCACTCCCAGCAGGAAGCCTTCCGTGAGCAGCGTCATTCGCCCTCCCAAAGCAGGCCGACCAGCAGCGTGAGTACTGAGGCCGCGGTCACTGCCAGGCGCAGCGGATAGAGATCCACATTGGGCAGCATTACCAGATCGAGGAAGACCAGCCCGTTGGCAATCGTCAGCCCCGCGAAACACAGTCCGCTCCACAGCAAAAGCCGGTGCCGGCCGTGGAAATAGCCGCGCAGCAGCAGAGCCGCGCACAGCATGCTCACCAACGCGCACAAAATGTAAGCAACCTCTTTCAAGGCCGTTATTCCTTTTTGAATCGAAATGCGCTGGCAAAGTCACGGACCGCGCGCGAAGCTTTTGCGTGAATTAAAGTCGAGACCCGCACCAGCTCGCGCCGGTAGAGGGTATCCAGTCCTTCCAACAATTGCGCCTGCTCGTCAGAGGCGGTGCGCATTTCGTAGCAGTCCGCGCCACCCTCCACCTTGTTGAGCAGTCCATGCTGCAGCAGATGGCGAATGACATCCTGCGTCAGTTCCTGGGAGATGTAGAGAGCCTTGGCGATTTCGCTGTGATACCACCTTTTCGGACGGTGGTTCCAGATCAGCAGCAAAGCCTCGAGCTGCGGAACGGTATCGATTTCGTCCACAAGGAAGCGATCGATTTGTTCGCGGCTAACAGGGCCGTCAGGCATAGTGGGCGTGGAGGAGCGAGGGGTAGTGAAGCTGTTGGGTTGAGCCAGGTATTACGTTCAACCTGCCGAGGACTCTCTGCGATGCGGGGATGCATCCGAACTTCCGGGCCTTCTTGCAGAATAATCCAACGAGCGCACGTACTTCAAACATTGCCGAGGGTTCAAGGGCGCAATCGAATTTGGATTCGGCTGTCATAAAGAGAAGCGGATTTGAAGGGGCACGGCTTCGCAGGCTGCGCAAAAACCCTGCGGACCACCGGTTTTGAAAGGGCACGACTTCAGTCGTGCCGATCGAGCCGGCAAAATTGATCGGCTTTAGCCGCTGAGGGATGTTTTTGAAATCGTTCATCCACACCCATCGAGTTTTTCCGCAGCCTCATTTGCCTTCCATGGCACGGCTGAACAGGCTGCGGAAAAACTCCCCACATCAGGCAATGGTGCGAAGGCGGGTGCAGCAGAGCCTAAAGCCCTCGTTCGTTTTGCCGACTTTAGTGGCCCGGCTGAAGCCGTGCCCTTGTTACAAAACTCATCGCACAGGGTTTTTCCGTAGCCTGTGAAGCCGTGCTCTTTCAAAGCAAAAACCTTCTCGTATTTTGAAATGCGATTGCCGAGCGCTCAAGGGCTTCAACGGGGCCGCTGCGCCTATTCTGCGCTCGTCACCCGCGCCAGCAGCCGCTTCCAAGTCTTCTGATTTTTGCGGAAGGCCCGCTTGCGGTCCTCCAGAATGCGCTCGAAGTCTGGGATTGTCGCGCAGAGCGCTCCACGCCGGATTGCGGCTGAACCAGGGATAATTCTCGTTGCCCATGTAAATGGCGCGGCGCAGCCAGCGCAGCGCCTCGCCGGGGTTGTCCGCTGCGGCAAAGTAGGTGGCCAGCCGATAAGCCATTTCGCTGTCTGCCTCCGCCGCCGTCAACGTTTCCTCCTTGATCAGTGCTGCCGCGCGCTCTCTCTCGCCCGCCTGCAGGTAGCAGAGCGCCAGCGTGGGCACGGCGATGCGCATGGTGGCGGCGTCCCGCACCACGCCTTCCAGGATCTCGATGGCCGCGCGCAAATTGCCCATGCGCATCTGCTGATAGCCCGAAGAGGTGCGCAGCAGCGGATGCTGCGGCTCCAGCGCCAGGCCTTTCTCCAGTTCGTCGTCGGCCAGCTCCATCTGGTTCTGGTAGTGATACACGCGCGCGCGATGGTTGTAGAGAATGGCGGCGTGGGCCGGATTCAGCTTGAGCGAGCGGCTGAAGCGCGCCAGCGCCTCCTCGTACATGCCGTCGGAGCGCAGCGCAATGCCGGCCACGCGCTGCACGTTCCAGTCGTTGGCGGCAATGGTCAGCAGTTCGGCAATGCCGTGCCGCGCCGACTCCTTTTCGCCTCGCGAGATGAGCATGAAGATGCGGTAGAGATTGGCTTCGGTGGAGGCGGGGTCGAGGCGCAGACGCTTCGTCGAAGTCCCGCTGCGCGCGCTGCGCATACCCCTGCCCGCCAAATCCGTTGCGCGCGTACTGCAGCTCGGCAATGCCCAACCCGCTCCAGCCCGCCGCAAATCCGGGATCGGCCTCGGTGACTCCGGCCAGCAGTTCGTGGGCGCGGTCCAGGTCGGCACGCGAGCCGGTGCGCATGCGGAATGAGCTTAAGCAGCGCGCGCCCCTGCAAGTAGTCTTCACTCACCCGGCCGCGCAGCGGCGTTTCACTCTCCGGCGGCCGCTGCGTGTCCAGACCGCCTGCTTCCAGACCCTCGCCGGCCTTGAGTCCGTGCAGCGACGCGTACACCTCGTTGGCAATCTCCGCCTGCACCGCAATCAAATCCAGCGCCTCCACCCGAATCGACCCGCCGGAGCGCACGCGCTGCGCAGCCACATCGAGGAGTTGCCAGTTCAGGTCAAAGCCGCTCTCGCGAGCGCGCAAAGCTGCCCGCCAGCACCAGCGAGACCAGCAGCTTTTGCCCCAGTGCCAGCGGATCGTCAGATTGAGCCGCCGCACTAGCGGGGTGACGCAGCGCCATCAATGTGCTGGAAGGCCGCACCACCAGCGCCGGAATGCGCGCCAGCCGCGCCGCAATCGCATCCGCCAGCGCCAGGCCGAAAAACGGCGCCACTTCCGCAGCGCCCAGATTGGTAAAGGGCAGCAACGATGATCGAGTTCAGCGGACTGCGCTCGGCGGCAGGCTCGCGAAAACGCTCCGCCAGCATGGACAGAATCCCGGCTGTGCGCTTTTCCGCCTCCGGCTCCGCGGCCGGCCGCTGCGCGCTCACCTCCGCCGGCACAATCCCGGTTTCCACGCGCAGCGTGCGCATCACCGTCTTCAACGCTTCCCGCACTTCGCCCCCGAGGCGTAGCGGTCGGCGGGGTCCTTGTGCAGGCAGTGGGCAATCACGCTTTCAAGTTCCGCGGGAACTTCGGGCGCAATACTGCGCAGCGCGGGCGGTTCCAGAAACTGAATGGAGCGAATAGCCTGAAAATCCTCAGCATCGGCCCGGGAAAAGGGATGATGGCCGATGGCCAGCTCATACAGAATCACGCCCAGCGCCCACACATCCGACTGCGCGCTCGATTGCCCGGTCACGAACTGCTCCGGCGCCATGTAGCGAACTGTGCCGCCGCGCGCCGTTACCGTAGCACTTCCGGAGGCGCCGCGCCGGCTGCGCCGGTTCTTCTTCTTCGGCTTCAGGGCCGGACTTCTTCCGGCGTCAGCCGCCGCGCCAGCCCGAAGTCGAGGATCTTTACCAGCCCGCCCTTCGGTCAACATCACGTTCTGCGGCTTCAGGTCACGATGAAAAATTCCCAGCGCATGTGCCGCCTGCAACCCATCGGCAATCTGGATGCCCACCGAGAGCACCAGTTGCGGGCTCGCCGGCCCGCGCGCAATCAACTGGTCCAGCGATTGGCCGGGAACGAACTGCATGGCGATAAAAGCTTCGTCGCCGCTTTCGCCCACTTCGTAGATGGCGCAGATGTTGGGGTGCTCGATGGCCGAGGCCAGCCGCGCCTCGCGCAGCATGGTGCTGCGCGTCTGTTCGGCCGTCAGCGTGCCGGTGCGCAGCACCTTCAGCACCACCGGCCGCTCCAGCAGCGTGTCGTCGGCCAGGTAGACTACACCGCTGCCGCCCGCGCCCAGTCGCCGCACGATTTCGTAATGCCCGATGACTTTGCGTTTCGTTGCCACTCTCCAGTCTACGGGCGCGACCGTAAAAGCTGTGTAAGAGCGCCCACTTCCGATTGTTTAGTGAGAAGATGAAAACCCTGCTTTCACCCGCTTTCGGCAAATCTGTTAACGTCTGAAGTGATCATGCACAGGGGTTGGGGAATCTCAGCGCGCCCGGATCGGCGTCCGGCATACGGCATCAATCGCCGCGTCTTTCTTTCACTCCTCGCGCTTCTGCTCGCCGCTCCGGCCATCGCACAGACCCCCGCAACACCGCCAGCTCGGCAGCTTGCACAGCCGTCCGACCAGAGCCAGAGCCAGCAGCCTGGCCAGGGGGCCCAGGTTCACACTGGAACCAGCAGCGGTCTGTCGCTCGATGCCCGCCTCCAGAATCTGCTCGCCGATCACCAATACTCGCGCGTTCAGGCCGAACTCGCCCAGCTCCCGCCCCAGCTCGCGCAGCTCTACCGCGGCGTCCTCGCCAACCGCTCCAACGACCTGAAGACTTCCATCCAATTACTTGAGCCGCTGGTCGCCCAGGTTACGGCCGGCGGAGACATCGCCCACGAAAAGCTGCTGCGCGAAGCGCTGGCCGAGGATTATCTCCGCTCCGGGGACTGGGCGAAGGCCGCCGCCGCCTACAGCGCGCTCGAATCGCGCCTCTCCGCGCAGCTCTCATCCGATGAGCAGGCCTCCATCGAGCTGCCCGTCAAGCTGCTGCCGCTGGCGAAAGACAATCCGCCCATGACGGTCGATCCCTGCGAGCCGTTCACCATGCAGGCCAGCGAAGACCCGCTCGGCCTTCTCGACATTCCGGTCTTCGTCGACGCCGATTCCAAGAGCTGGATGCTCGATCCGACCGCGCCCTTCAACCTCATGGACCGCGCTACGGCCCGCGAGGTGGGCGTGAAGATTTCAGATCGAGTCCGCCACCATCCGCACGCTCACCGGCCGCCCCATCCAGGTGCACATGGCTGTGATTCCGCGCTTCACCATCGGCGGCCGGCTCACCCTGCACAACATGACGGTCTTCGTCTTCGACGATGCGGATTACCTCTTCCCGCACACCAGTACCAGGTGAAGGGCGTGCTCGGCTATCCGGCGCTGGCCGCGCTGGGCAGCATTACCATCACCGACGAGGACAAGGTTCAGGTGCGCCCCGCCCAAGCAGATCGATGCGGCCGAGAAGGCAGATCTGCTCACCACCGGAGCGCCGTTTTATCTCGATGGCGGCCAGATCATCGTGGCCATGGGCCGCGCTGGAAACAGTCCTGCCGATGCGCAGACGGATTCAAGCGCATTGTCCGGGCAAACGGCAGCGAGCGGAGACCATGCCGCCGGCACTCCCCCTGCCGCGGGCCCGCAAGGCCCCGCCAGCCACCCCGACGACAGCAGCGACGACAGCATGTATGCCATCGATGCCGGCGGCCAGCAGACCTACCTCACCTCGCGCTACTTCGACGAGCACGCCGCCCAATTCAACGGCCAGCAGAGCACGAAATACTCCTTTCCCGGCTCGCAGTCCGGGCCACAGCCCGCCTATGTGGCAGAGACGGTTCCGCTCACCGTGGGACGCACCACGGTCATCTCCACTACCTGCGCGTGCTCACCCAGCCGCTTGGCTCTGCTGCGCTCGACGATGTCTACGGGGTTCTGGGCATCGACGCCCTCGAGCAGTTGGGCAGCTACACCTTCGATTACCGGACCATGCGCTTTAGCGTGCGGCCGGAGTGAAGAAGACAGGAACCAGCGAACAAGATAACAAGAGAACAAGGGCCCAAGCCATCAGGCCTGGCTCACGGGGCGAGTCAAACCTTAACGGGATGCCGTGGCTGACAGCGGTAGACTAGGGAGGTCCCCAACACCGGTCCGGGTACGATCAACTGATCACTGAGAATTACAACTCAGAACTGTCTTCAGGAGGCTCCCCATCGAAACCCGCATGAGACTCGGCGATTTGCTGGTGCGCTCACAACTTGTTTCCAAAGAGGATGTAACGCGCGCCGTTGAGCACGGCAATCAGCACGGCGGACAACTGGGCGATAATCTGATCGCACTGGGCATGATCACCCGGACAGCGCTCGAAGCTTTCCTGCACAAGATTCCCAGCGAGCCTGCCAGCCTGGCCTCGACCAGCATCGATGAAAGCGATCTGCTGAGTTTGCTCATCAAGCTGATCTTCGTCAATCGCCTCAACAACGTCGGCGATTACATGGAGGCCATCCGCCTGCCGCTGCATCTGGTCACGGAACTGTCGGCAATGGCCGTCGATCGCCGTCTGCTCAGCGCACTGGGCACACGCAAGTCCGACAGCCTGCTTGACATGAGCTATGCGTTGACCGAAGAAGGCCGCCGTTTTGCCCAGGAAGCCCTCGATCATGTAGGTTACGTAGGCCCTGCGCCCGTCACCCTCGATGAGTTCAATGACCAGGTGGTCCTGCAGCGGCCCACCAACGAGCGCATCAGCTTGGAAGAGATGCGCAAGGGCCTGGGCGAGATGACCATCGAGACCGCTTTGCTGGAGCAGGCCGGTCCGGCCCTCAACTCGGGCCGCGCCATGCTCCTGTACGGGCCGCCCGGAAACGGTAAGACGACCGTCGCGCTCAGCTTCGCCAACGTCTTTCGCGACTTCATTTACATCCCGTACGCAATCATCATCGAAGGCCAGATCATTCGCTTCTTCGATCCCTCCCTCCACATCGCGCTCACGCCGGTCGAGCTGGCAGCCGACGAGCGGCTCTCCTTCATCCGTCACGAAACTTACGACCGGCGCTGGATCGCGTGCCGCAGGCCATTCGTCATGGTGGGCGGTGAACTCACGCTTGACATGCTGGACCTGCGCTTTGATCCCAGCGGCCATTTCTACGAGGCTCCGCTGCACATGAAGGCCCTGGGCGGCTGCTTTTTCATCGACGATTTCGGACGCCAGCTCGTGAGTCCGACGCACCTGCTCAATCGCTGGATTGTCCCGCTCGAAAGCCGCGTCGACTACCTCAAGCTCCACACCGGCAAAAGCTTCAGTATTCCCTTCGAAGAGTCCATCATCTTCTCCACCAACCTGGAGCCGGAAGACCTGATGGACCCGGCCTTCCTGCGCCGCCTGCCTTACAAAATCGAAGTGGGCGCGCCCAGCCTCGATCGCTTCCGCCAGATTCTCGACAAGGAATGTACGCGCCAGGGCATGACGCTGCGCGACGATGCGTTTCATTTCATCGTCAAGAAGATTCGCGAAGAAAAGCAACTCGAACTGGCTGCCTACCAGCCGCGCTTTATCGTCGACCAGGTAATGGCCACCTGCCGCTTTCTGGGCGAGCCGCCCCAGCTCAAGCCGCGCTACATGGAATACGCCGTCAACAACCTGCGCGTCAATCGCGGCGACGAGACGAAGCCGACGACAACATCCGCGCGGGTCTGACCGCGGGGCGGACCGGACCGGAATCGGCAGCGGCGCGTTTCCGGGGCGCGACAGCTTCCGGCAGCGCCTGCGCAGCGCCAACCGGCCGTGGCTCTGCACAACCGCTTGACGAGCAAAACACCTTTCTCCGCGCCTGCGGCCGCACCGTTCCGGTTGCAATAAACCGGCTTTTCCTGCCCGGATACACACGCTTTCAACAGACGCTTCAACAACCCAAGTCCTGCCCGCTGTTCACAATAGTCGGGTTGTCCTTTGTTACAGTCCGGTTTACATCTAAGGTTTCGCTTCTCGTTCCCTCTTTCGCTTGCGCTCCATTGCCCGTAAGCTTCGATTCCATTGAAGCAATTCATAGGCGCTCCTGGAATACACCCAGCGTCAAGTTCGACCGCAATTCCCAAACCTCCTGCTGAAGCACAGCAACCGGGCTGTCGTTTGAACTGAAATGACAGCGGCCAGTTCGCAGCCCATCCAGGGGGGAAACATTTGCGGTCTCCGGGCCTCCGCGAATCTATGCCCTCAATTCCCCGCCTTGGAGGCGGCACAGGGATAGTGTTGCCTCAATGAGCTGAACACCCCACAAAGGAGCGTCACCCGTACCATGCGCCCAAAGAAAGTTATACTTTGCGTCAATCACAACGAGCAGGAGCTTTCGGTCCTGAAATTCATGCTGTCCACCAACGGTTACCGCGTCTTTGCCGCCACCAGCGCCCAGGAGGCGATTGGTTTGTTTGCCGGCCTGCAGGTGGATCTGGTGCTGGCCGATTTCGCGTTGCCGCAGATGGGTGGAAAGCAACTGGTGGAGCGGCTTAAGCGCATGGCGCCGCACGTGCCGATGGTCCTGCTCGGCGACCCCCAGGCCATGGGCGGCGAAATGCACTTGGCCGATGCTTTGCTCGCCAAGAAGAACTGCTCGGCGCAGGAACTGCTGGAGCGCATCAAGGTGATGAGCGCGCGCAAGCGCGGCCCGCGCAAAGGCGCACAGCGGCTGGGCCATGCCGAAGAGCTGGCGGCTGCGTCGTAAACGGCAGCTGTCAGGTGGCAGGGATCAGCTCATCGGGCAAATCTAACCCTGGCCTGACATCCGGCAGTGCCTTGCCAAGGGCTGACAACTGAGAGCTGACAACTGAGAACTGACCACTTAGAACTGTCCCGTCCTTGACACTCGTCAATCGATTTTCCCTAGCATGAAAGCAGCAGAGGTCTCCGCAGCGCAGAAGTGCAAGTTGCTGTTCCGCAAATATTTATCGCTGCGGACCGTGGCCTGGAACGGGGCTCTGAACGGGGCGCGTGGGGCTCAGCAGCTGCTCTGATCGAGCTGTCCGTACCCTCTGGGAGCAGAAAGATGCACTGAAATGCGCATCAGTCCGCGCGAACGGCTGGTGCTGACGGCGATCGTCGAGCTGTACATCGCCTCCGGGGAGCCGGTGGCTTCGCAGTCGGTTGCGCGCTTTTTTGAAAACCGAGAGGGGCTGAGTTCGGCTACGGTGCGCAACGTGATGGCTTCGCTGGCCGATGCCGGGCTGCTGGAGCAGCCGCATACCTCGGCGGGCCGCGTTCCCACGCCCGCCGCTTTCCGCTACTACGTTGAGCAGATTACGCGCAGCGGTCAACTGGCCTGCCGGTGGAGCAGGATCTTACCGGCTCCGCAGCCGCCGCTAACGGATTGAGCGAGGCGCGGCGCGGGCAGATTGAGGACAGCTTCAGCGGCGTGGCCTCGACCAACGAATACCTGGAGCGCACCTCGCACGTGCTGGCTCTGCTCTCGAGCGGGCTGGGCGTGGCGCTGGCTTGCTCAACCGCCAGCCAGGTGTTGGAGCATATTCATTTTTCGCGTCTGGCCACCGGCAAGGTGCTGGCGGTGCTGGTAACGCAGTCCGGCGCCGTGCAGGACCGGGCGCTGCTGCTCGATCGCGAGATAACGCCACCAGGAACTGGAGGCGGCGGCACGCTACCTCAATGAGAACTTCCGCGGCTGGCCCATCGAGCGGATCCGCAGCGAAGTGGCCCGGCGCCTCGAAGTGGAGCGCGAGGCTTACCGGCAGTTGCTGGCGTCCATCGAGGAGTTGTGCAGCAAGGGCGCGCTGGCCGCCGGCGAGAGCGCCCCGTCGATCTTTGTGGATGGAATCGCCAACCTGATTGCGGCCGAGCAGGATCGCGAGCGCCTGCGGCAAATGCTGCTGGCTCTCGAAGCCAAGCAGCAGCTGGTCGAGTTGTTGAACGCATACGTTGATGGGCGGCAGCAGGAAGTGCGCGTCGTGGTCGGCCTCGATGAAGCTTCGCCGGCCATGCAGGACCTGGTGCTGATTGGCGCGCCGGCGCGGCTGGGCGGCGCCAGCCTGGGAACCGTCGCCGTGATTGCACCCACCCGCATCCAATATCAGGAGATGATCCAGGCGGTCAGCTACATCGCACGGCTTTCTGAGCGCATCCTGGACGCTCCCCCTGAACAATAGCCGCTCCGGCTTCAGCCGCAGCACCCCGCATACTCGCGGCCGTTGAATCCACCGGGGGTTTTGGAAAATCAAAAGTATAAGGCGCAAATCGATGGATTGGAGAAGACGCAGGACCATGCCAGAGAAAGAAGCCAAGTCGCCTGTGATGGAAGAAGGAAGCAGCGCGCGAATCGACCAGGGGCCGAATCTGGATCCGGCTTCGGAGCTGCCGCCGCCTGAAAACGACTCCGTAACCGAGCCGGAGGAACTTGCACGCGCCGCATCGGCTGCAGCGGAGCCCACGGTGGGTGCGGCAGAGTTTGAAAAGGTGAAGGCGGAGCGCGACCAGTTGCTGGACCGTTTGGCCCGCCTGCAGGCCGAGTTCGACAACGCGCGCAAACGCGCCGAACGCGAGCGGCTGGATTTTCGCGATTATGCAACCGGCAACGTGGTGGAGCAGTTTCTGCCGGTGATCGACAACTTCGAGCTGGCGCTCAAATCGACCGCGCCGGCCGGAAAGTCGAATTCCAGTGTCGAGCAGTTGCGTTCCGGCGTTGACCTCATCGTCAAGCAGATGGGCGAGGTTCTGGCCAAAATGCAGGTGACC
Source organism: uncultured Acidobacteriaceae bacterium (assembly GCA_963725975.1). Lineage (GTDB taxonomy): Bacteria > Acidobacteriota > Terriglobia > Terriglobales > Acidobacteriaceae > Telmatobacter. Next base: position 967,490 of record CAVSBA010000011.1, read on the forward strand.
CCGGTGCCCGCCGTCGGGGAGCCTTTCGATCCGCGCCTGCACGAGGCCCTGGGCTCCGTGGATCGCGATGACCTGCCCGATCAGCATGTGGCCGAGGAGATTCGCCGCGGCTACAAGCTGCGCGACAAATTACTGCGCCCCGCGCTGGTGCGCGTGGCCCACAATCCCAAGCAAGTGAACGAATAAGGCGGGTTCAGTAACGTCCGGCTTATGGACTGCAGGCGCACAGCCTGCTGACACCTGACGCCTGAGGCCTGTAACCTGATAAAAGAGTGAGCAAAGCTGATTATTACGAGGTTCTGGGCGTCGCGCGCGATTGCACAGACCAGGAGTTGAAGAGTGCCTATCGCAAGCAGGCGCTCAAGTACCACCCTGATCGCAATCCGGGTAATCACGCTGCCGAAGAGAAGTTCAAGCAGGCCAGCGAGGCCTACCAGATTCTGAGCGACGCCGACAAGCGCGCCGCTTACGATCGCTACGGCCATGCGGGACTGGGCGGGGGCGGATTCGGCGGCGGCAACCCCTTTGCCGGCGGCGTGGACATTGGCGACATCTTCGGCGACCTGTTCGGCGAGATGTTCAACATGGGCGGTTCGCAGGGGGCTGGGCGCGCCTCGCGGCAGCAGCGCGGCGACGATCTGCGCTTCGACCTGACCATCGACTTTGAGGATGCCATCTTCGGAACCGAGACTGAAGTCAAGCTGCGGCGTCTGGAAGTCTGCTCAACCTGCGGCGGCCGCGGCAGCGCCTCCGGCCGCGGACCCAGCATTTGCAGCCATTGCGGCGGGCGCGGCCAGATTCGCTACCAGCAAGGATTTTTCTCCGTCGCCCGCACCTGCGCGGCGTGCAGCGGCACCGGACAGGTCATCACCGATCCCTGCCCGGCCTGCCGCGGCGAAGGCCGCACGGCGACCGAGGTCAAGCTCAATGTCAAGGTGCCACCGGGCGTTGAAGAAGGTACGCGCATTCGCTATGGCGGCGAGGGCGATGCCGGCCGCGCAGGCGGGCCCAAGGGCGATCTGTACGTGGTGCTGTCTATCCGTCCGCACGATTTCTTCGAGCGCCACGGCTACGACCTGCACTGCGTCATCCCCATCAGCTTTCCCCAGGCTACCCTGGGCGATGAGTTCGAGATCGAAGGCGTTGACGGCCCGGTGAGCATCAAGATTCCCGAAGGCACGCAGAGCGGCCGCGAACTGCGCGTCCGCGGGCGCGGCGTTCCGCACCTCAACTCCAAAGGCCAGGGCGACCTGGTGGTGAAGGTGGTGGTGCAGATTCCGCGCAAGCTGAGCCGCGCGCAGCGCGAGCTGGTGACCAAGCTGGGCGAATCGATGGCCGTGGACAACAAGCCCGCCGCACCCGGACTCATCGAGAAAATGAAGGACCTGTTCAGTTGAAGGCTGAGTCGGAGATCCGGATGGGCGCTCCGCAGTCCTGTGGTGGGTCTTGTAATAGGGCACAACTTTGGCCGTGCCGAAGAGCCGGCAACATCAACGAGGGCATTACGAGTCCTTCCCTCGATCCAGGATCACGGAAGGTGGTGGGGCTGCCTTAGCGCAGCAGGCGGAACAGGCCGCGCTTGCCCTCTTTATCTCCGGTCACGCCGCCTGCGCTGCGCGCCATCTCGCGGATGGCCTGGGAAATGGGCGAATCCACCAGCACCATGGGCGTGGCCGTGTTGCGGGTGCGGCGCGCCGCTGCCCAGTCGTCGGGAATCTTCCACTGCGGCGCGCGGGTGAGCGTCTTGGTGATCTGGTTGTCGTCGAACAGTAGCGCCTTGAACGTGTAGCGATTGAGCACGATTTGCAGGCTGTCGGTGCGGGCGGCAAAAAACTGCGTGATCATGCGGTTGGCGTTGCGCAGCTCGCTGATCCCCACCTGGGTAATGAGATAGACCGCCGAGCACTGCTCAAACAGCGGCGTGCCCACCAGCTCGGCGCGCGAGCCGGCGTCGATCACCACGAAGTCGTAGCTCTGGCGGGCCACCGCGGCCAGCTTATCCATCGGGCCCATGGCCGGCAGCCCATCGCGAAAGTCGCTGGGCGCGGCCAGTACGTCGAATCCGCCGCTGTGGTTGGCGATCAACGAGCGCAGGAAACTGGTATCCAGGCGCTCGGTATCCTGCAGCGCATTCACCACCGAATACTGGGTCTGCATGCCCAGGTTGATGGCCGCGTCGCCCAGGGGCAGGCCCAGGTCAATCAGCAGCGTGCTCTGTTCCGACTCCTGAGACAGCGCCAGGGCAAAGTTCGAGGCCAGCGTGGTCACGCCGCATCCGCCCTTGGTGCCCAGAAAGATAAACAGCTTGCCCGGCGCTCGATCGCCCAGGTGCGGTGCGCCCTGATGGACCGTGGCGCGGCCCAGGGCCGCGGCCAGCTCCGCAGAGTCCAGCGGCAACGTGAAAAACTCCCGCACCCCGGCGCGCATGAAGCGAACCGCCTGCTTCATATCCGCGCGTTCCGAATACGCCATCACGTAGGCGCTGCCGTCGGCCACCAGGCGCTCGACCAGTTGAAAAGCCTGGCCACTGTCGCTCTCCACATCGATGAGGACCACGCCGTAGTGCTGAACCAGATCGGGAATCTGTTCGAGGGGCGGAAGAGTGACGAACTCGCGAAAGCTCACGCTGGCATGCTTTGAGAGCGCGTCGGCGACCGCGCCGCGGCGCTGGTCGTTGGAGCCGCAAAGCGCTACGGTCAGCGATTTCCTGTCCGCGCCGCCTGCTATTTTCTGAACTTCAGACATCGCGCAATTGCTGCTCCGCCAGCGGATAGTACTTTTATTTTATCCTTTTGCGCGGAGGCATTGCAGATCACGAAAGTCTGAGAGAGTTTACCCTCTTGGCTCCGGCGCGGCGACCGGGTTCGGGGCTCATCAGGCGCCCGGCCGCCCCTGCGCCGGACCGCCCGCGGCGATGGCGGCAAAGGTGAGATCTTCCGCGGCGCTTGCGTGTTCCTGCCGCCACTGCTCGAACAGCCGCCCGTAGCTGAGGGTGAGGTACTGCGAACGATCCACGCCCAGCCGTTCGGAAACGCGGTCGATCCAGGCCGGCTCGCCTTCCAGTTCGGCATAGTTGCCGATGGGCGTCTCGTCGACCACGCAGTGGCCCTGGCCGTCAGTCCACTCCGCACGCCATTTTTCGTATCGAAACGCGGGCACCAGGCCCAGCGCAACCAAAACCTCGGCCAGCGCATTCCCGTCGGCAACTTCGGTCTCGGTCTCGATACGGTGCTTGTGCGTGTCTTCGCCGGGTCCGTTCGGCGGCAGGCACTTATGGGTCAGCGTCCAGCGCCCCTCGTAGTGGCGGATGCGCAGAATTTCAGTGCGCGCGCGCATTTGCCGGTCGGGCGTGTCGTAGAGCACGTTGCTTTCAAAGGCGCGCGCCGTCTGCAGCCGGAATCCGGCAGCAGCCAGCCGCAGCTTCAGCTCCGCCAAATCCCCGGCCACATCCTCAACACGAAATTTGATCTCGGTTTCGACAGCCATGGCAATCAGTGTATAGAACACAGGCGCCAGAGGAACAAAGGACGGAGAACACCCTCATGGCGTTATGGTCTGTCCGGCCAGATCGCAATCGATTGCTTTCCTCCGTGGGCAAACTCAATGGGACCCGGACACGGGTTATTCAGCTTGCGCGGGTTCCCGCGATAATCCCTGTCTATACGGATGGCAGTGCCATCCGCGTTTTCGAAGGGAAGATCGGGAATCATCGCGCGTCCCAACAGCTCGCTGGTTACCGCGGGACGCTCCTGTGCGGCCATCCACCCATCATCGAGCATCATCGCCAGTGCGAAGCCGTGGCTGTTTTCGGTGAGTTTCACCTGTGGATCGAAGGCGGCCCGCAGCAGGGGCTTCGTCTCCGCCGAACAGGGCTTGGCGCCGCCCACGAAGACGTTTCCACCCAGCCTCATGGGCAGGCGCGTTACGTTGAAGGGGCTTAAATCGCCGCCTTGCGCGAAGAGGTTGTTGAAGAAACGCATGTCGCCGCAAGGATTTTCGTGGTAGCCCGCTACCTGCGTGGAATGCGGCTTCATGTAAGGCGTCATGCGCGCGTCGAAACCAATCAGATCCACGCCGCCGCAGAAAAGATTGTGCGCAAACGCGCCGCCCTGGGAGTTGACGTGCAGCGCTGTCTTTGACAGGAAGAAGTTGTTGTCCACGACGAATGGCCCATGATCGACCTCGACAAATAAGTCTTCTGTCTGGTTGTCGTGAAACAGATTCCCCGCCACGCGCGTGCCCTGGGCCATCCAGTCCAGCCAAAGACCACGATAGGTTCGATAGATGTGGTTGTGGCGAATCTCCACATCGATGGCGGCATGGAACTTGATGCCGGCAATCTCTGCGCCCGAGTAGAGCTGGCGGACGTGAATGTCATAAATTGTGTTGCCGGTGATGCTGCTGAAGACCGGGCCCAGGCTGCCCACAATGCCCGCCTGCTCGCACTGGAAAACGGTGTTGTTGCGCACCACGTGGCTGCCAATATTGGCTTTCGACCAGCCGGCGTGCTCGGCGCGTTCAATGGTCTTTACATAGCCCTCCGCGGAGTTGGCAGAGGTGTTATCCCAGCGGTCGCCGTACTTGCCCAGCGCAATACCGCTGCAGGCCGAGTGGCTCACCACGTTGTTCTCAATGATCCAGCCCTTGCTCCAGTGGGTGCCGATCACGCCCATCTGCTCAGCCGTGGGTGGCGCCCAGGGAGTGGCGGCGCGACGCAGGATGAAACCACGCACGGTAATGTAGTCGATACCGGTCTTCTTCGGATAGAAGACGCTTTGCCGCACGTTGATTTCGGCGAGCCGTCGGTTGGGATCGGCTCCCGGGAACTGCGCCCACAAGGTGGTTTCGCTTGCTCCCACCTCACCGAACCACTGAGGAATTGCGCCCGCCGGGCGGAAGAGATCTGCGCGGCTCTCAGCCTCATTCAGCCACTCGCCATCGAGATAGACAGCTCCGGTGTGATGCGTGCGGCCTTGCCCGTCGAACCAGTCACCATGGATGACGTCTTTGTAGGGATTGAAATCTCCAAAGAAAGTGTTGGGGAGAACGACCTTCCACACATCGCCCTGCACCTGGACCCATCCCTTGATCACTTCGGCGCCGCTGATCTCCACGCGCTCGCCGGGCGCAGCCTGGTAGGTGATGCGCCGGTCGTCAGACGCGCCTGCTCGCGGCGGCGCAACGCGCTCCCGATACACGCCTTCGTGAACGGTAATGGTGTCGCCCGGCAACGCGCGTGCAGCGGCAGCGGAGATGGTTCGCAATGGCCGCGACCTGGTGCCTTCCTGGTGGTCGCTTCCCTGCGCAGAAACATGGTACTCGCGGCCATCCGCTGCAGCCGCTTGGCTCTTCGCGGCCAGTGCAGCAAGAACGCCCAGAAACCGCCTTCTGGTGAACACCATCCCCTCGCCTCGGTCCTTCGCAGCGCAGGCGTAGTTTACCCGATCCGCCTCCATCAGGATAAAAGCGACTGTTCCACCCGGTGCCGAGCGGCGAAAATAGGAGTGTGAAGACGCTGCGGCTGATCGTGGACCCTCTGAACCTGCGAAGCGGAGCTGCGGACGCGGCTCTCGAAACCGCGGCGGTCATCCTGCGCTCCGGCGGGCTGGTGGCGCTGCCCACCGAGACCGTTTACGGCCTGGGCGCCAACGCGTTCGACCCGGCCGCCGTGGCTCGAATCTTTGCGGCCAAGCAGAGACCCGCGTGGGACCCGGTGATCGTGCACATTGCGCCGCGCGATGCTCGAAAAGAAAAGCAAAACGACCCTCTTTGGGAAGCCATGCCGGACGGGCTCGTGGAGGAGATTCCCGAAGCGGCGCGCCGCTTGATTGAAGCCTTCTGGCCCGGACCGCTCACCCTGCTGCTGCCGCGCGGCCACGCCGTTCCAGACGCTGTGACCGCCGGCCGGCAATTGGTGGGCGTGCGCATGCCGGCACATCCCGTGGCGCTCGAGCTGATTCGCCGCGCAGGGGTTCCGGTGGCCGCACCCAGCGCCAATCTGTTCGGCCACATCAGCCCCACCACTGCCGAGCACGTCCTTGCCGATCTCGACGGGCGCATCGATGCGGTGCTCGATGCGGGGCCGACCGATCACGGCGTGGAATCGACCGTGCTCGACCCCTGCCGCAGCCCCATGGTGATCTATCGCCCCGGCGCGGTCACCGCCGATCAAATTCGCGCGGTTTCCGGAGCCGTTGAGCACTTCAACGAAGCGGCCGTGCCCGCCGCACTGCCGGCTGGCGGCCTGCCTTCGCCGGGCGTTGGCCTGCGCCACTATGCGCCCCGAGCGCGGCTCATCGCCTTTGAAGCTGCGCTACCGGAGTTTGCCCAGCGCCTGGATGTGTTTGCCCGCCAGTGCCAGGGCGAGCGCATCGGATTGCTCTTGCCCGAGGGAATTGCTGCTCCCATCGGCGCAGCGCTGCACCATGTGTTTCCGTGGGGCCGCTGGGACGCACCCGAGGAAATGGCGCGCACCCTCTATGCGGGTTTGCGCGAACTCGACGCCAGGGGATGCACCGTGATTCTGTGCCCGTTACCCAGCGAAGAAGGAATTGGCGCAGCCATTCGCGACCGGCTCAAGAAGGCCGGCACACAAAAGACGGCGAACGAGGGAACAACTGAATAGGGAAACCAGAAAACCTGAGGTTCAGCTCTGCGCGGGCGGTTTACGCGGTGAAGGCCAGTTGCGGGAAGTTGCGGCGCGCCAACCTTGTTGCCTTCGTCGCTCGTTCCCAGCTCTACCGTCCCTGCCTTACTGCCCGGCGTCGCCCAACTTGTACATGTACTTGATGGCGGATTTGTAAATAAGAGTCTTACCCCGGCCGCGGACTTTGATGGAATGACGGTCGTACCACTCGATGCAACCTTCCACATGTTCCCCGTCTTCCAGCACCACCACCATGGGGGTCTGGGACTGGATTTGCTTCTGTAAATAGAACAGTTCGGCGTGGCGGTGGGGTGGGTCCGCGTCCGTCTGTTCGGCTGTGAATTTTAAAGGCATAGGTATAGAAAGGCCTCTCCTTAGCCGGTCGTACGGCCGGAAAAATTCAGCGCTGCTTTCGCGATGTCTTGCGGGCAGAATAGATGAAATGCTCATAGGAACACAACCTTTCCTCCAAAAAATCGGTCGGCAGGCCCTTCGCAGTGCCGCCTGAAACACCTAAAATCGTCCCCGCCACTCCGTCAGGAATCGTTAACTCAGTCCTGCGGCGGAGCTGCTTACGGCATCTCTTAGATTCATGTAGAGTCGCCAAAAGGCGTTCCAGGTGCATTTTTCTTGAGGAAAAATCCACTTGATAGTTGCGGCGCCCTCTCTATCGATCCGAGAAATACTTTCGAGCCTCTGCTTCGTCTCCAGCCCTTCAACCACTTGAAAAACAGCAATGCTGATCCGGCTGCGAACGGGATGCGAAACCGCACTCGCCGGATTTGAAGCGTTTTCGCATTTCCTGGGATTCTGACGCACAGCGCCGTGTTGACCTGAACAAAAGCGCCCGCTCGAGCGTGGCCCGTTGCTCCGCAGAAATGGTGTGAACGCTGACCCTGCGTCCCAGGTGCGTGGGAGCTTCAAAGTCACAGATGCCCAAGCAGTTGTGCGGGTTGCACCCGGAAAAAGATGGCTGTGGAAAGTAGCCGCGTCGTCAGGCTTTCCGCTGCCCGTCTGAAGGTGTAACAAAACACGGCGACGCAACGGTTCGCTGAACCTTCTCACCAGTCTTACCGTTCCAGGCTCAGAGCCATGGCGTCCAGCGAGAGCGAGCGCAGCAGGTTGCGCCGCATTCCTGCCTCCACCTGCGCCAAAGCGCGCGCCGCGCCGTCGATCCAGTCAATGCTGACGCTCTCAGACAGGCGCGTGAGCTCGGCGCTCAAGTCCAGGTTGCGGATCAGCGCAGGCGTACCGGCCCCAATCAGCAGCAGATCTTCGATCAGGCTGCCCAGCGCGCGCAACAGGTTCACCGTCTTCTCCTGCCCATCGGCGCCGGCGCGGTAGGTCTCCGTAGTGTGAAAGAGCTGACTGTAATCCGGTTCTGCCCCCGCGGGCTCTCGCAAGGCCGTGCGCAGCAGCACCAGGGCGTCGTTGCGGCTGGCCACATAGGCGGCCAGGTCGATGCCCAGGGCGCGGCCAATGGCTCCTTCCGCCAGCCGCGCGGCCAGGGCGCGATCGCGCTCCTTCAACTCCGGCCGCCGGCGCGCCAGCAGCGCTTCAATTTCCCCCGCCGGCACCGCGCCCAGGCGGTGCACCACGGCGCGGGAACGGATCGTGGGCAACAGCTCCTGGGGATTTTCCGTGAGCAGGATCAAACTCGTATGCGCCGGCGGTTCCTCCAGCAGCTTCAACAGGCTGTTGGCCGCTTCCTTCATGAACTGCGAGCAGGTAAAGATGGTGAATGCGCGCCTGGCCTCAATGGGCGGGCGGTAGTAGGCCACGTGAATGGCCTGCCGCACCTGGCCCAGCTTGATGAGCAGCTGCGGCGGGTCAGGCGGGATGATGAGCACGTCGGGGTGCGTCTGAATCAGCACGCGGGTCTCGCGCTTGTCCGTGTCGCGCAGATCGTCGCGCGCCGCCACGGCCTGCTCCACGCGTTCTTCCAGGTTGGCTGCCTCGGCAATCCGCGTGCAATTTGAACAGACGCCGCAGAAGTCGGGTAGCCCATCCGTCTCCGTGGGGTTGAGGCAGTTGACCGCCTGCGCCAGCATGAGCGAGAGCTTGTATTTGCCCGCGCCGCGCGGCCCGGAGAGGATCATGGAGTGAGGAAAGCGGCCCGCGCGAATGCTTTCACGCAGGTGGGTAACGGTGGCCGTGTTGCCGAGAAATTCGCTGAAGCCCACGGATTGAGGATAGAGCATCGCGCGCCGTAGGCGGGTTCAAGTGTTGACTACTTTGTAATCTCCGAGTAGCCGGTCAACGGCAGACCATCCTAAGAGCCGCTGTCATCCAGAACGGAGTGATGGATCTGCGGTTTTTCCTGATCACATTCCGCTCCCGCGATTGCAGTGTCGGCGAACCGCAGTGAAGATTCTGCGGTAGCTTCTCGTCATCTCCGGTTAGCCGGTAAACAAGACCTTACCCAAAATAGCGCAACTTCCCGTTTGCCGGAGTCGGGCGCATCGTCGCGGATCGAATGTCTACGATGCAGTTGCAACCTCAATTTGGCGGCATCGCCACCACCGGGCTATACTGCGCCGGAGGAAGAGGCGACGGAGGCACGCAATCCCCATGACCCAGGAAATCGCTTTTGAAATGTCTGGGGCCAGCGTGCGCTACGGAGCTGGCGTTACGCGCGAAGTCGGAATGGATCTCGCCGACCTTGGAATCCGTCACGCGCTCGTCATCACTGATCCGCTGCTCAGGCACCTGCATCCCGTCCAGACGGTGCTCGAATCGCTTGAAGCCAATCACCTTGCATACACACTCTATGACCGCGTGCGGGTCGAGCCTAACGACGAATCATTTCTGGATGCGATCGCATTTGCCCGGCAGTGCGACTACGGCGCGATTGTTGCAGTCGGCGGCGGGTCCACAATTGACACGGCCAAGGCGGTGAATCTTTACGCCACCTATCCGCCGGAAGACTTTCTGGATTACGTGAATCCGCCCATCGGCAAAGGCCTGCCGGTGCCGGGCCCTCTCCAGCCTTTGATTGCAATTCCCACCACTGCGGGTACCGGCAGCGAGACCACCGGCGTATCCATATTCGACTTGACCAGGATGCGCGCCAAGACCGGCATCGCCAGCCGCCGCATAAAGCCCACCCTGGGATTGCTCGACCCCGAGAACACGCGGACCCTGCCTGCGCAAGTGGCCGCCGCCACAGGTCTTGACGTTCTGAGCCATGCCATCGAGTCCTACACGGCATTGCCATACACGGAGCGCCCCTTGCCGGACCGCCCTCTTACGCGGCCGGCGTATCAAGGATCGAATCCCATCAGTGACGTGTGGTCGCTGCAAGCCTTACGCATGGTCGCGCGATACCTGGTGCGCGCGGTAGAAGATCCTTCCGATGACGAGGCCCGCGCCAACATGATGCTGGCTTCCAGTTACGCCGGAATCGGATTTGGAAACTCCGGCGTGCATTTGCCGCACGGAATGTCGTACCCCGTGTCGGGAATGGTGAAAGGCTATTTTGCGTCTGGATATCCCAGCGATCACGCCATGGTGCCGCACGGATATTCCGTGGTGCTGAACGCCCCGGCGGTGTTTCGCTTTACGGCCAGCGCTAATCCCCATCGGCACCTGGAGGCGGCAGAAGCGCTCGGGGCCGACGTAGCAGGCGTGCTTGCTGCCGACGCGGGAAAGGTGCTCGCAGACCGCATTACCTGGTTTATCGAGCGGTTGAAACTGCCCAACGGCCTGCGCGCGCTGGGCTATACGTCATCCCAGATCTTCGCATTGGTCGAAGGTACTCTGCCGCAACACCGTGTTACCAAGCTCTCACCTCGCCCGGCCGGACCTGAGGAACTGGCTCGCCTGTTCGAAGACGCCCTGGTGGCATTTTGATCATTCTTCCAGACGCCACCCACCGGCGGGTGGCCCAAGTCTTGCGACATCAACTGACGAAGGACCATGGGTGCCCCAGATCTCGCTTTTGAGATCTGGGAGAGCACAATCCCCATTCCCCAACAGCGGTCCCGCAGCACGATGCAAGCGCCCGTACGGCCCAAATTCCAATACCGGATAGAATGGAAGAGGAGGTTTCCCCGCCTTGCACCGCGTGTACATGGACGCCAACGCCACCACGCCCCTGCTCCCCGAGGTGCTGGAGGCGATGCGTCCCTACTGGATGGAGGATTTTGGGAACGCTTCATCGATCTACGTGCAGGGGCAGACGGCGCGCAGGGCTGTAGGCGAGGCGCGCGAGACGCTGGCCGCATTCTTCAACTGCCGCGAAGCCGAGGTGATATTCAACTCCGGCGGCACCGAGGGCGACAACACGGCCATCTTCGGCCTTCTGCGCGCCGGCGACCACCTGATCACCACGGCCATTGAACACTCCGCAGTCTTGCGCGCGGCCGAGCGCATGGGTGAGCGGGGTGTGGACGTCACGTACATTGCGCCGCAGCCCAATGGACTGATCGATCCCGATGCGATTCGCTCGGCGCTTACCCCGCGCACGCGGCTCATCAGCGTCATGCTGGCCAACAACGAGACCGGCGTGCTGCAGCCGGCGGAAGAAATCGGAATGATTGCTGCCCAGGCGAAGGTGTTCTTCCACATGGACGCGGTGCAGGGCGCGGGCAAGGTTCCATTCGATGTAAAGCGGTTTGGGTGCCACCTGCTCTCCATCAGCGCACACAAGATGCACGGACCCAAGGGCGTAGGCGCGATGTATGTGCGCCGCGGAACGCCGCTCGAGCCGCTGCTGGTGGGCGGCAGCCACGAGCGGCGCCGTCGCGCCGGAACGGAAAATGTGACCGGGGTTGTAGGTCTGGGCAAGGCAACGGAGCTGGCCACGGAAAGCCTCGCCGATGGCACGCTCAATCGCGTAGCCGCGCTGCGCGACCGGCTGGAAGCGGGCATCCTGAAGATGAGCGGAACCGCCGTGAATGGCGCCGGCGCCCCGCGCACCGCCAACACCACCAACATCCGTTTCGACCAGGTGGAGGGCGAGGCCATGCTGATTGCGCTCGACCTGAAGGGAGTGGCCGTTAGCGGCGGGTCGGCGTGCCATTCCGGATCGACCGAGCCCAGCCATGTGCTGATGGCCATGGGCCTTGATAAGAATGCGGCGCGGGCAAGTTTGCGCTTCAGCTTGCTGAAGACCGCAACCGAAGCAGATGTGGAACATGCGTTGCGCGTGGTGCCGGAAGCCGTGGAGCGGCTGAGGGCGCTGGCGCCTGTGTAAGGGTCTTCTAGCATCGCTAACACTGCTCAGAGAGGATTCATCATCGAGAACACCACCATTGCCGTTGCCATGTCCGGAGGGGTTGACTCCTCGACGGTCGCGGCGATTCTTGCCCGGCTGGGCGATGGCGCAACCGTCGTCGGTCTCACCCTGCAGCTCTGGGATCAGACGCGGCTGGCCGGCAAGCATGGCATTCCCGATGCGCCCAAAGCGGGCCGCTGCTGCTCGCTCGACGACGTGTATGACGCGCGGCGCGTGGCCGAGCAACTCGGCATTCCCTACTACGTCGTCAACCAGGAAGAGCGCTTCGAGCGCGATGTCGTTCGCCCCTTCGTCGATGAGTATCTGGCCGGGCGCACGCCCATTCCCTGCTCGCTTTGCAACAACCACATCAAGTTCGACCAGTTGCTGAAGACAGCGCGGTCCATTGGCGCCGAGCGCATCGCCACCGGCCACTATGCGGTGAACGAGTACCACCCCACGCGCGATTCGGGCCGCGGACGCTGGATTCTGAAGCGCCCTGCCGACCTGGCCAAGGATCAAACCTACTTCCTCTTCGGTCTCACGCAGGAGCAGCTTGCCCATACGCTGTTTCCGCTGGGCCGCATGCTCAAGCCCGCGGTGCGCGAGACGGCGCGGCAGCATGGGCTGCGATTGGCAGAAAAGCCGGATTCGCAGGAGATCTGCTTTATTCCCGGCGGCGACTACAAGCAGTTTTTGACGGCCTATCTCGAGGAGCAGTGCGAGGCCATGCCGCAGACTGCCGGCGAGCTGGTGGCCTCGAATGGCGAGGTGATCGGCCGCCACGAGGGCATCTCGAACTTCACCGTAGGTCAGCGCAAAGGGTTGGGCGTGCAGTCGGGACCGACTCCGCTCTATGTTCTCAACATCGATCCGGCCAGCCATCGCGTGACCGTGGGCGCAGACGCCGAACTGGCCACGCGCACGCTGCGCGCACGCCGCCTCAACTGGATCAGCATTACGGAGCTGACCGCCCCGATGCGGGTGCGGGCCAAGATTCGCCACCGGCACGAGCCTGCCTGGGCCATGCTGGAGCCGAGCGGTAAGGATGAGGTCACGGCCACCTTCGACGAGCCGCAGCGCGCCGTTACACCCGGGCAGTCGGCCGTCTTCTACGATGGCGATGAGGTGGTGGGCGGGGGCTGGATCGTGTGAGGAAGCAGTTGCGAATGCAGATCCTTCTTGAAACCGCGTCAACAGTGGGCCTAGGCTTCGCGGAATAATCCGCGCGGCAGATGCGCCTGCCTCTCTACCAATCCCAGATGCAATCGTGTCCCCGCGGCAATCGCGTCCAGCGGCAATCGCGCCTGCCTACGGCCGCATATTCCTGCCCGCGCCCGTGGGGCGTGGAGGCGCCATCGCCTCAGGGTCGGGATACCGGTAGGCGTCGTGCACCGTGTTGCCGCCCTCCGGATCGCGCAGCGTATCTACCACCGCTTTGACCGAAGCAATGACGCCCGAAAGCTGGCGCATGGGCTTGGCTACCGCGTCAGAGACAAACGTGCCGGCGCGTTCCACCCTATCGAAGATTGAAGACAGGATCTGGTCCACGCGGCCCACCTGGCGCTGAGTGCGCTCGATAATATCCTTCGCGGCAACCTGCACGTCGGCAGTCTGCTCGCGCAGCCGGACGGTGATGAGCAGACAGCTCGTCGGCCGCCGCTTCCACTTTAGGAGCCACGTTCTGCACTAATTCCCGCGCCCGCTCAGGATCAGCGGCATGAGCGAGGAGCGATACTCCTCAAACTCTTCGCGCATGTTCTTGGCGGCCTTGCGGGCCACCACCAGAACGGCGATCATCCCGATGGTTTGCACCGCCAGAGCCACCGCGGCAATGGCCACAAAGACCAGAATTGTGTTTTCAACTCCGATAGACACTGCAGCACCTCGCCCCAGCAACGAATGGCTCTAAAACGGGATCTCGAACCGGCGGTTCCAGATGATGAAGGAGGCCGCTCGGCGCGGTCCTTTCGCAACTCTCCACGGGCTTACTGGCGTTTGAAACCAGCCACCCGCGCGGCCTGCAGCTCGACCTTGCGGCCGGGCTGCCAACTGCGCGCGATCGATTGCCAAATCAATGGGAATCAAACGGACCCAAAAGCCGACCGGCGTTGCGCTTCCTACCAAGAGGCTGTGCCGGACGAAGACGGTTGCGCCGCGTCCGGGAGAACGCCGATCAGTATTCCTGGGTCTCGCCGGTCGCAGTGGTCGATTTGTAAGCCTGCCGGCCCGCATCCACCGCCGCGCTCACGCGGGTGGTCTGCTCGGTCACCAGGCTCTTGCCGCGCTCCACAAACTCTTCCCACTGCGCCCGTCCGCGATCGACAACCTCGCGGCCGCGATCCACGTAGTCGCCTACCTGTTCCTTGCTCTTGTCGACAAACGCGCTCACCTGTTCCTTGCCCTTATCCACCAACTCGCCCACGCTCTCCGCGGCCTGCCGGCTGCGGGTGCGCAGGTACTCGGTGCCCTCGCGGGCGCCGGTCGCAAGGTCTTCGCGGGTTTCGCGACCGCTCTTGGGCGCATACAGGATGCCCACCAGGGCACCCACACCTAATCCGGCTAAAAACCATGCCAAACCGTTCGATCTTGCTTTCTTCTGCCATGACGAAATTCTCCTTTCGCGGAGCTTAAAGGCTGCCTGAGCGTATCAAAACACTCCAGTTTACTGCAAATCCCCCACTGAAAACGCACTAAAAGAACCTTAATAAATGCTGGTCTTGCAAGAGGCCGCCGCGGACGCACGGGGGAGTGGGTTGGTGCGGCGACCTCTCCCCGGGTTGGACGCCGGGCTATGCCGGGGAGTTGCAAGCGCCAAGGATCGCTGCATCTCGCGCAACATGCAATCGGGCGCGGTCCGCGCCAAGCGTCATCCGCCGCAGCCGCAGCCGCGCGCCAGCACCTCGGCAAAGTGCAGCGCTTCGCGATGCCCGAGCTGCGCAATCTGCTCGCGGCAACTGAAGCCGTCGGCCAGGATCACCGTGAGCGGACCTGCGGCTTCGACCGCGGGCAGCAGACCGTCGTTGGCGATGGTCTTCGACACCTCGAACTTGTCTGCCTCGAAACCGAACGGACCGGCCATGCCGCAGCAGCCGGCCTGGATGGTTTCAACCACCGCGCCGGCCTGTGCGCAGCAGCGCAATTTCGTTTTCCGGACCGCCGAAGACCGCCTTGTGATGGCAGTGGCCGTGGACCAGGATGTGCGCGCCGATCAGCCGGCCGGCGGCAAATCCGGGAGCCTGCGCGGCCAGCCAGTCGGCCAGCAGCCAGACGTGCTCGCTGAGAGTCGCCTGGCGCGAGCGTCGTTGGGAAACAGCTCCAGCAGCTCATCTTTGAAGACGCTGGCGCAGCTTGGCTCCAGAAAGATGAACGGCCGGCCCGCATCGATCTGCGGCAGCCATGCGGTCGAGAACCTTGGCCAGATAGGAGCGCGCCGCGCCCAGCAAGCCGAAATCGTAGAGCGGCCGGCCGCAGCAGATGTGGCCCTGCGGAACTTCAACGGCAAAGCCGGCCTCGGTCAGAACGGTTTCCGCGGCCGCCAGGGTTTGCGGGTGGTAGTAGTTGTTCCAGGTGTCCGGCCATAAAACCAGCCGACCTGCGCGTGCGGGCAGACCGCGCCTCGCGCGGCACCTGCGGTGCGGCAGACCGCGCTTCGCGCGAAGATCCCCGCGGGTCGGCTCCATGCTCTTGTCCCGGCCCCGACTCTTCCGTGCCCCGTTCTCGCGACTTCTCATGGTCGCGAGGACGGGAAGCCACAAAGCTCTTCCCGGCCAGCCGCGGCAACTCGCGCTGCTGCGCCACGCCCGCCATCCGCTTGACCAATGGACTGGTCAGCGGGCCGGTGAGAATGGCGTTGGTGAGCGCGGGCGCCATCGACCCGAAACGCGCCATCTGGTCGGCAAAGCCGAAAACGTAATGCTGCAGCGGATGCAGGCGGCCCTTGTAGTGCTGGGCCAGAAACTCGGATTTGTACTGCGCCATATCCACCTGCACCGGGCACTCGCTCTTGCAGGCTTTGCAGCTCAGGCACAGGTCGAGCGCCTCATGAACCGCCTGGCTGCGGAATCCCTCCTGCGCGCAGCGCTCCGGCCATCATCTCCCACAGCAGGTGCGCGCGGCCCGCGGGTGGAGTGCTGCTCCTCGCCGGTGGCGCGGTAGCTGGGGCACATGACGCCGCCCTTGGTGTTGCGGCAGGCGCCCACGCCCACGCAGCGCTCCGCAGCGCGCTCCAGCGAGCCTGCGTCGGCGGCAAAGGCGAAATGCTTCGCCGGCTCCTCTGCTTCATGCGACTCCGCTTCCGCCGTGTGGCGAAGATTCTCCAGCGGATCGTAGACGCGCACCGCATCGGAAACCTTGCCCGGATTCATGCGGTTGTCCGGGTCCCACAGCGCCTTGAACTCGCGGAATGCCCCCACCAGTTCCGGCCCGAACATTTTGGGCAGCAGGATGGCGCGCGATTGCCCGTCGCCATGTTCGCCGCTGAATGAGCCGCCGAATTCAACCACCACATCCGCCGCGCGCTCAATGAACTCGCGGAATTTGCGCAAACCCTCGGCGGTGCGGAAGTCGAAGTTGATGCGCATGTGGACGCAGCCCTGCCCATAGTGGCCGTAGAGCGGGCTGCGATAGCCGTACTCGGCCATGAGCGCGGTAATGCGGCGCAGATACTGGCCCAATTTTTCCGGCGGAACGGCGCCGTCCTCCCAGCCTTCAAAGCGGTCCGGCTCGCCGGGAACAAAAACCATGGCGCCCAGCGCCGACTCGCGCACATGCCACACCGCCGCGGCTTCTTCCGGCGTGCAGATGTGCGCCAGCGGGTGGCGTGGGCCAGTGCTGCGCCGCGCGAACCACTTCCTCCGCTTTGGCCCGGGCCTCCTGCTCGGAATCCGCGCCCATTTCCACCAGCAAAAACCCGGTTCCCTCGGGCAGCTTGGTCGAGATCCTTGAGCGCCAGGCCCTTGCGGCGCATGAACTGGACCAGCAGCGAATCGAAACCTTCCAGGCCAATGGGTTTGTGCTCGAGCGCGCGCGGCACGGCGTCGGCGGCTAGAAAAGCATCGTCGAAGGCCAGCACCACCAGCAGGCGGTGCTGCGGGCTCTTCGTCAGGTTGAGCGTGGCGCCCACAATGTTGACGCAGGTGCCCTCTGACCCCACCAGCGCCCGCGCCACGTTGAAGTTGTTCTCCGGCAGCAGCTCGTCGAGGTTATAGCCGGAGACGCGGCGGGGAATGCGCGGGAATCTGCTGCCGGATCAGGTCGCCGTAGCGGTCGCGCAGGCTCTTGAGGCCCGCGTAAATCTCGCCGCGGCGGCCGCCCGCGCCAATGATGGCTTCGAGTTCCTCCGGCGCAGTCGCGCCCACCGTCATGCGCGTGCCGTCGTAGAGCACGATGTCGAGCGATTCGACATTATCGACGGCCTTGCCGCCCAGCAATCCGTGCACGCCGCAACTGTTGTTGCCCAGGATGCCGCCCAGCGTGCAGCGCGAGTGCGTGGCCGGGTCGGGCGCGTAGGTAAGCTGGTGCTGCTCGGCCGCCTCGCGCAGCCGGTCGAGCACGATGCCCGGCTGCACGCGCGCCAGCCGCTTGGCGGGGTCCAGCCCCTCGAGCGCATTCATGAAACGCGAGTAGTCAAAGACCACGGCCACGTTGACGCACTGGCCGGCCAGGCTGGTGCCCGCGCCGCGCGGCAGCACCGCGGCGCCGGTGGCGCGGCAGGCGGCCAGCGCGGCTTCCACATCGGCGGCGTCGCGCGGAAAAATCACGCCGATGGGAAGCTGGCGGTAATTTGAAGCATCGGCCGCGTAGAGCGCGCGCGAACCCAGGTCGAAGCGGACCACATCGGCAGTGACGGGACCGCGCAGATCTTTTTTGAGCCGCGCTTCAAGCTCGCGATGCGCAGAAAATCCCTCATGCGCCAGCCGCGGAAGATTGCCAATGATCGGAAATGTCGATGAGCTCACGTGGGAATAGTAGCCGAAGACCCACGATTGGTGGACCGTGACTCGCGAAATGAATCACGGTCCGCCCCCTTATTGGTCTCCGCCCAGGATCGATCCGACAATGCCGCCCAGCAGCCCGCCGCCAACGCCGGCCGCCGTGGTCTGCGCAGGCCGGTTCTGGGGCAGGTATTCGCTGATCTGGTGAGCCAGCCGCGAAATGGGCAGCGTCTGCAGCCATACCTCGCCAGGACCAACCAGCTCGGCCAGAAAGATGCCATCGCCCCCGAAGATCATGTTCTTGATGCCCGGAACCGTGGTGATCTGAAAACCAACCGTGGTCTGGAACGCGCCTACATGGCCGGGGTGAACCCGCAGCAGCTCGCCGGGAGCGAGATTCTTCTGGATGAGCTCGCCGGAAAGCTCGATCCACGCCGTTCCCT
This sequence comes from uncultured Acidobacteriaceae bacterium, assembly GCA_963725975.1. Classification (GTDB taxonomy): domain Bacteria; phylum Acidobacteriota; class Terriglobia; order Terriglobales; family Acidobacteriaceae; genus Telmatobacter. The sequence continues at coordinate 985,733 of CAVSBA010000011.1, forward strand.
GGCCCCCCACGCGCTGCAGGAGAAAACCGTCTCCGCCGAAGATGCCCGCGCCCAGCGATTGCTGAAAGCCTACAGATATCGTCACCTGGGGCGTAGCGCAGAGGAAACCGTGCCGGTGAACCATATATTCTGGCCCGTTGCCCAGCTGCACCGGAACAATGTGGCCGGGTACCCTGGTGGCAAAGGAGACCGAGCCGGGATACTGGTAGGCGCGGTACTCGGTCATAAAGATGCTGCCGCCGCCCGCCACCCGCTTCAGGACGCCGAACAGGCCGCCGCCACCGCCCATCTGCGTGTGGGTGGCCATCTGGATTGAAGCGGTCATCCACGAAAGCTCGCCGCTCTCGGAAAACACGCTCTCGTTGGGTTGAAGATCGACTTCGAGGACGGGCATGGTGGTGCCCAGAATGCGCGCCTGCATGGGATGCCTCCTGGGAAATAGTGTACGTGGTAGCCGGCTCGCGGCCATCGCCCCATTCAGCCGGCCTTGAGGATAAGCTGGGACGGCCCTGCGTTAAGGTCCCGAGGAGCCACAAGGTTCGGGGCCCGACCCATTCGAGAGCCGCCGGGAACAGAGATCCGCGGCCCGGCGTTGAGAAAAATCAGATAATCTCCACTTAGAAGGATCCCGATCATGTCGCTGCGCAAAGGGTTGCTGTTCGCAATGCTGTTGGCGGTCGTTGCCTTGGCGGAACCGGGAAGAGTCGCCAGTGAGAACGCGAAATTGAATGCGCCCGTTCAATTCAAGAACCCCAGGGTTTTAGGAATCGGAAAGTTGCTCGTCGCCAGTCGCGGCCTTGGCGACCCGCAATTCGCTCAGACGGTGATTCTGCTGGTGCACTACGATAAAGACGGCGTACTGGGACTGATCCTCAACCGGCGCACCGACGTGCCGCTTTCTAAAGTTCTTGATCTCAAAGCCGCCAAAGATCGCTCCGACCCGGTCTATCTTGGAGGGCCCGTGCAGCCGGCGGCCATCTTTGCGCTTTTGCACTCCGCGACCAAGATTAAAAAAGCTGAGAACATCTTCACCGGCGTCTATTTGATCTCCGACAAGGGCCTCTTCGAAAAAACCATTTCCTCCCACCCTGCCCCGCATGTCTTTCACGTTTACCTGGGATATGCCGGGTGGACGCAGGATCAATTGCGCGCCGAGGTGCAATTGGGCGCGTGGTTTGTTTTTCCACCGGATGCCGGCACGGTATTCACCTCCGATCCGAATTCTTTGTGGAAGCAGATGATCCAGAAGACAGAGCTGCATTGGGCGATGACTGAGCCTTGCACGAGGTTTCTCCCCTCCCGCGACGCCCTTGCAGCTGTGGAAATCCATCCCTGTCCCACTTCATAACAACTCCCAGCATCAACTTACAGCACCGTTGACTCTTACCCCGTTTTCCAGTATTCTGAAGACCTTGCGCGGTGTTGTGCCTGAGGTCTGTGTGAATCTAACCGGACCCGGCTGGCGAATCCTGAAATGGACCGTCCGGCACAGGCAAATGGGCGGAAACTGTTGAATTCCGGCCGCCGGAACCCCTCGGGGTCGCATCCGCAATCCTCACCCGAACAGGTTTGTGCGGGGTCTCCGACGACAGGTTTTCGTCGGCGGGGCGCTTGGCAGTGGGTCAAGGTTAGCCCGCGCATCTTTTGTGTGGAATTGAAACGCGCTCTGCGCGGAATTTTTTGATGGCGGCGAGCGGTTCCACTGAGCCGGCCGCACAGGTTGAAAGGGCAGAACAGATGTCGACCTTTGTTCCCAGCGGCAAGGATATTGCCCGCAAGTGGTATGTAGTGGACGCCGACGGGCAGACCCTGGGCCGGCTGGCCACCAAGGCTGCCAGCATTCTCAGCGGCAAGCTCAATCCGCAGTATGTTCCCTACATCGACATGGGCGATCACGTGATTGTGATCAACGCGGAGAAGGTCCGGCTGACCGGCCTCAAGGACCAGAAGAAGGTCTATCGCCGCTACACCGGCTTTCCCGGCGGATTGCGCGAGGAATCGTTCACGCGCCTCATCCAGCGCAAGCCGGAGAAGGTTCTGGAAGAGGCCATCAAGGGCATGCTGCCCAAGACCAAGATGGGCCGCCAGATGGCGACCAAACTCAAGGTCTACCGGGGCGACAAGCACCCCCACCAGGCGCAGATGCCGGTGGACATGAAGATTGCGTAGAGACAGCGAACAGCTAAGAGGAAACGAATGGCAGATCTGGTGCAGTATTACGGGACGGGGCGGCGCAAGTCGGCCATTGCCCGCGTCTTTCTGCGTCCCGGCTCGGGCGAGTGGAAGGTTAACGGCAAGGGCTTCGACGAGTATTTCGTCACCGAGCAGCAGCGCGTAAGCGCCAAGCGCACGTTGGTGGTTGCCGACATGGTCGCGACCTTCGACGTGCTCACCACCGTGCAGGGCGGCGGAGTGGCCGCGCAGGCTGACGCCGTGAAAATGGGCGTGGCTCGCGCGCTGATTGAGTTCAACCCCGAGCTGCGCAAGACCCTCAAGGCTGAAGGCCTGCTGACGCGCGATGCGCGCGTGAAGGAGCGCAAGAAGTACGGCCAGAAGGGCGCGAGAAAGCGGTTCCAATTCAGCAAGCGCTAACCCGCTTGCAGGGATCGGGTTTCAGGGATCAGAGATCAGTCAGGCCGTGGCGCCGTTCTGATCCCTGACCCCTGATCTCTGATCCCTGGTTTTTCCACTCTCCCCGCAAGGGGAATCAATCCCGGCCCGGCCGGCGATGCAATTCAACAAGGAGATACTTTGGCGACCATCACCATGAAGGAGCTGCTCGAAGCGGGAGTCCACTTCGGGCATCAGACCAAGCGCTGGAACCCCAAGATGAAGGAATACATCTTCGGCGAGCGCAACGGTATTTACATCATCGACCTGCAAAAGACGCTCAAGCTGTTCAAGGATGCGTCGAAGTTCGTCACCGACCTGTGCGCCAGCGGCAAGACCATCCTGTTCGTCGGCACCAAGCGCCAGGCGCAGGATGCGGTTGCCGAAGAGGCTAGCCGCGCGGGCATGCCCTACGTGAACCAGCGTTGGCTGGGCGGGCTGCTCACCAACTGGGTGACGGTGCAGAAGAGTGTAAAGCGCCTTCAGGAACTGGACGAGATGGCCACCGACGGCCGCTACGAACTGCTGACCAAGAAGGAAGTGATTCGCCTCGAGCGCGAGCGCAAGCACCTCCAGGCCAACCTGGCCGGCATCAAGAACATGAAGCGCCTGCCCGACGCCCTGTTCGTGGTGGACTCGAACAACGAGGCCATCGCCGTGAAGGAAGCGCGCAAGCTGGGCATTCCCGTGGTGGCAGTGGTCGACACCAACTGCGATCCCACGGTGGTGGATTACGTGATTCCCGGCAACGACGACGCGCTGCGCGCCATTCGCCTCTTCACCTCGAAGATTGCCGACTCGGCTGCCGAGGGCGTGAACCTGGTGGGCGACAAGACCTTCGCAGAAGAGGCTCCCGCCGAAGTTGCGGCCGCCGATGGCGCTCCCGAGGAAGCCGCGCCCAGCGAGGAAGTGGACCTGGCCGCCGCCTATGGCAGCGGCATTCGCAAGGCGCCGGCCGCTGTGGCCTCTCTTGAAGAGGCCGAGGCCGCCGAGGGCTCTCTGTAAGCTTTTTGCGCGCCTCGCGCGCACAGCAGAAACAGCGTGGCCGGCCGAGATTCGCATGCCACGCTTTTCTTTTGTACAAACATGAACCGGGAGGTTTCGTCCTCGAACGAAATCCCGGCCGCCTGAAAAGAAATGAGAGATGATGACCGTGACTGAGAAAATCGACGCCAAATTGGTGAAAGAGCTTCGCGAGAAATCCGGAGCGCCCATGGGCGATTGCCTGAAGGCCTTGCAGGAAGCCAAGGGCGATATGGAAGCAGCCTTTGTGGTGCTGCGTAAGCGCGGCGTGGCTTCCGCGCAGAAGAAGGCCGCGCGCACCACCAACGAGGGCGCGGTGGGCACTTACATCCACGCCGGCGGCAAAATCGGCGTACTGCTGGAGCTGAACTGCGAAAGCGACTTCGTGGCCCGCACCCCGGACTTCCAGGAGCTGCTCAAGGATATCGCCATGCACGTTGCCGCCAGCGATCCGCGCTATGTTAAGCCCGAGGACGTGACTACGGCCGATATGGAGCGCGAGAAGGACATTTACCGCGCCCAGGCCGCGGCCACCGGCAAGCCGGCCCCGGTGATCGAGAAAATCGTCGAAGGCAAGATGGCCAAGTTCTACGAAGAGGTTTGCCTGCTCGAGCAGCCTTTCATCAAGGACCAGGCCGTCACCATCAAGGAACTGATTGCGCACAAGGTGGGCAAGCTCGGTGAGAACATCACCGTGCGCCGCTTCGCCCGTTTCAAGGTCGGCGCTCCCGATTGGACGGTTGCGCAGACCAAGGCCGTGGACGCCGCGGCAGAGTAGTCTGTTTCATCTTCGGCCAGATGAATCAAGGGCAGCCTGCGGGTTGCCCTTTTAATTTTCCTCCGACCCTCACACCTGCATTCCTCCGAACCTCACACCTGCAAATGTCATCCTGACGCGCAGCGGAAGGATCCGCTGTCCGCATAGCCGACAATCCGTTCGGTACACCGGCAGTGGACCCCTCGCTTCCTTCCAATGCGCTGTCATCCCGACAGAGCGCAGCGACGAGGGATCCGCGGTTGCTTTTGGGAGTTCAAGGTGGCGATACTTCCGAGAATCGCTGAACAGGAACTTGACCTCCAGATGTTCAGGGCAGGAGCCGCGCAAGACCGCCAAACTCGTCAGTAAAGGCGGAAATTCACCTCAACAGTAATCATGACTGGCACGGGAGTCCTTCCATCCTTCATTGCCGGTTTAAACCTGTACTTCCTGACCGCATCGAGCGCCTTCTCATCCAGTCCCATGCCCAAGCTTCGGATCACCCGCGGGTTTTGCGGATTGCCCTGCGCGTCCACGATCAGCGCGATCAGGCAAGCGCCCTGGTACTTGGCCCGCCGTGCCTCGTCGGAGTACTCAGCCTCGACTGTGTTAAGTGGCACCGGAGCCGCGACGTCGCCGCCGACGTGGTACAGCCCCTCCGCTGTATCGTCTCCATGCCCGGGGTCATCGTCATTCCCCGACTTGTCTCCCTCTTCGATTAGTTCTTCCTTCTCCACTTCTAGTTGCGTGTCCAAAAGACGCATATTGATCGGGAGCCCGCCAATCGTGGGGGCGGCATCACGCACGATGGCCTCCAGATTACTAACTACTTTGGGGTTGTTCCATGCACCGTCGACTGCAATGACGAACGCAAGGGTCGTGCCATCGTCGTGTTTGGTCAAAAACATATCGGCCTCCTTTCCCCTGAAGAAGCCGTCCAACTCTAATCGTTTCCCGAGCGCCTTTGCCTCGGCTTTGGTTGCCGAGCCCTCGTAGTAGACTCCGCCGAGCTTGCCGAACCTTGCCTCCCCCACAATCGAGGTCTCCTCCACGCTTCCCCCGGTATTGACTAGGCTGACATGGATCGGAAGCCCTCCCACTACCGGAGCCAATTCCCGCGTGAGTTCCTCAAACGAGGACAGCATCCCCGGCTTGTAGCCGACGCCCTCCTGGACTCCGAACGAGATGGAAGCGCCACCGAATCCCTTTTTGAGTAGAACGGATGCACCGCGGTCCTGAAAGTATTTATCGCTCTTGAGCCAGTTGCCAAGCGCAACGGCATCAGCCTTGGTGGCTAAGCCGGAGTAGATGACCTGGTCATTGGCTCCAATGATTACGATTTTTCGATATTGATATGCGTAAATGGCAGCGCCAGCCAAGACGGCCAGAGCCGCCACAGTCGCGAACCCGACACAAGCGGCCGTGAATCTGGAATCGAGCTGGCCGCCACGCGCTGTGTGTTCTTTAATAGCGTCGCCCTGCTCCTCCTTTGCGACCTGCCAAGTGCATATCCACATGCAGAATATGAACACGATCTCAAATGCGTCATATTTCAACCGGTCCAATGAGCCCGGCGACGTATTCCAATCTAACTTGATCAAGATGTTGAGCGCGGTTGCAATCAATCCGAGGGTGACGGCGAGAACTGCTTTGCCGGTTTTTCCCAGCCTGACGTAATTGATTGCAATGAGAATGGCGCCGGCAAGAGGACAGCAAACGAATGCCGCGAGTCCTACGGCACCGGAATCGTACAGCCGGTATTCCGGTCGATGTGGAGTTGCATCTGGAAGTGTGCCCATACGAGTACACCAATCATAGGCGGTTCCGCTACGGAATCATTGATGAAAATCGCCCAGGAAATCTGCCATCTCTGGGATTCCGGTCGTATCACCGTCAATGCGGAAGTTTGGAAAAGCAACCGCAGATGCTTCGCTGCGCTCACCATGACAGTGTGTTTGAGTTTGATCGGAGCGTGGCGCCGGCGGTCGACATCCAAACCAGACAGTACGCGACGAGCAAAGCCAGGAACAGCCGCAAGAACGACCGCAGTCCCGTCCACTTCGCGTCATGATGACAGTCGCTTTTGGGTATGGGTCGCACCGCCGGCAAACCGCCGATCCTTTCCGCCTTCTCATCCTGAAAATACCCTCGCGCTTCGACCTGCCCGCCTCCATTGCGTATCATGCATCCTAGGTGGCCGCTGCGGTTCCATCTTCGGATTCTTCGCACCTCGCTGGCTCCGTCCTGGTGCTGATCCAGTTCGACGTCTGCGAAGAATTCCGCCTCGATCGCCTGCAACAGATGGTGAGCGCCCGGCCCGTGGCCCGGCCGGGCATGAAGCAGCTGGCTCCCGCCTACGTCCGTTATCAAAGGCCACCCGTAGTGGAACCACTTGAGCCGCTGGTGCTCGAAAGCGGCGAAGTGCTCACCGGCGAGATCAAGTATTTTGACTACGGCGTGGTCAGCGTCCTGTTCCAGCATTCGTTTGCGGGCGACTGGGACACGCTGGTGCAATTGGCCAGCCGCTGGGTGTGGGACGTGGACTTTGCGCCGCGCGCCGAACCCATCATTCGCAAACAGCTGGAACGCGTCTCCTCCGCCATGGTCAAGCCCTACGCGCGCTGGCTCAGCGAGGACTATTTCATCTTTCACATTCGCGAGGCGCCCGGATCGCCTGCCGCGAACACATTGCTGCAGGCCTATGGCCGGCCCATCGCGCAACTGGTGCGTGGAGACAGGACCGAGCTGTCAGAGGGTGAGTGCGCCGAGGTGCTGCGCTCGCAGATTTCCTATTATGCCAGCGACCTCGCTGTCATCGGCTGGAACGCGGCCTTCCTGTACGACACGCCGGCCGGAGCGGAAACCGCCATCCAGTTGCTCGAATATGCCAACTCGCAGTTACTCGAATTCCGCCACTACGACGAGTTGCTGACGGACGTTCTCGATGGCGTCTATGACTCCCTGGCCAAGAGATCCGGAGTCCTGGCGCGCTGGCGGCTGGCAAAGTCAGCCACCAATCTGCACGCCGTGCTGCTGGAGGTGGTGGAGCTGACCGAACGGGCCGACAATGCCATCAAGTTCCTCAGCGACATGTTCGCCGCGCGCCTGTACCGGCTGGCTGCGGCCAGAGTGGGCGTGCCCGATTACAAGGACCTGGTCGCCCAGAAGCTGAAGGCCGCCGAAGACTACTACCGCTACATGGTCGAGCAGTTCAACCAGAGCCGCGCCTTCTTCCTTGAGGCCACCGTAGTCATCATCCTGCTGATCGAGCTTTTCTTTCTCTTCCGCGGACGGCCGTTCTGAACGTTCCGAAGACGACAAGCAGTTGACGCGCTGAAGCGTTATCCATCCATCCCCAATCACGTTCCGAATCCTGGACTGAGCCCCCGTTTCATCGACAAACCCCAGAGCAATCCCATTTCAGAATGCGAGGAGTTTTTTGCTTTGAAAGGGCACCGGCTTCAGCCGTGCCATGGAGGGCAAATGAGAGTTTGAGGCTTCAGCCTCGGAGGGATGTATTTCGACTATAGCAAAACCTTCCCTAGGGGGCTAAAAGCCCGCCGTTTTTATCGACTCTGATGGCATGGCTGAAAACCGTGCCCTTTCAAATCCGCTTCCTGTCTGTGACAGCCGAATCCAAAATGCGATTGCCTTGGGATAAACCCCCGCATCCCCGCATCGCTTGACAGATAGCCGCCATCACGACTAGAACGCTAACGGCACAGAAGGGCAGTGCTTGCTCGCTTTATCTTCTTACGAAAGAAGGAGTGTCTTTATGTCTGATATCAGTCGTCGTGAGTTTGTGCAATGCATCGGGCTGACCGCGGGTGGCATGCTGATCCTGCAGGCGGGGCCCGTAGCCCAATCCCAATCATCCAGCGGACGCACCGCCAAGGCTTCCTCCGGCGACCGGGTCGCCGCTGAATTCGCTTCTCCTCCATTCGAGTCTGGCCCCTGGGTTTACTGGTTCTGGCTCGACGTGAATGTGACCCGTGAGGGGATCACGGCCGATCTTGAGGCCATGAAAGCAGTCGGTATCGCCGGCGTGCTGATTATGGACGTGAATCAAGGCACCCCCGCTAGCTTCAATGGCGCTAAATTTGGCGATCCCAAATGGTATGAGTTGTTCAAGTTCGCCTGTACCGAGGCGCAACGGCTGGGCATTCAGGTCAACATGACCAATGACGCCGGATGGTGCGGCAGCGGCGGGCCGTGGATCACCCCCGAGCTCTCCATGCAGCGGGTGGTTTGGAGCAGCACACCCGCGGCCGGCGGCCAACATCTGGACACGGAATTGCCGCAGCCGTCGGCGCATCTGGACTTTTATCGCGACATTGCGGTGCTGGCTTTTCCCACGCCCACCGCGAAGTATGTGATCGGCGACCTCGAAAAGCAGACCGACGTCAAAAGCGAATACAACCTCCCGGCGCCCGCGCAGTGGCCAACCCTTGAACCGGGAGCAGCGGTTTCCGTCAATTCCGTCATCGACCTGTCTGATCGGATGGAAAAAACCGGCCGATTGACGTGGGACGTCCCGCCGGGCCAATGGACGATTTTGCGCCTGGGCCACACCACGACCGGCGTCCTGAATCATCCTGCGCCGGCGGGCGGACTGGGCCTGGAAACCGACAAGCTCAGTCGCAAAGCGACCATGCTGCAGTTCGACGCTTTGATGGGCCGAATCGTTGCAATGATTGGCCCGCTGGCCGGCAAGACCCTTGTAACCACCCACATTGACAGTTGGGAGACCGGTTCGCAGAATTGGACGCCAACCTTCCCCGCCGATTTCAAGCGATTGCGCGGTTACGATCTCCAGCCGTATCTACCCGTCTTAACCGGTCAAGTCATCGACAGCCTTGGAGTGTCCGAGCGGTTTCTGTGGGATTTCCGGAAGACGGTTGGCGAACTCCTGACCGAGAATTACGCGGTCGCCATGCGCGAAATCGCCCAGAAACATGGCCTGCGTTTGTCCATCGAGGGATATTCAGGCGAACCAGACAGCAACCTGGTCTATGGCGGCCAGGCCGATGAGCCGATGTCCGAATGCTGGTCCTGGGTCCGCTACGGGGCCAGCGAGACGGTGGGCGAAATGGCCTCCGCCGGACACGTCTATGGACGCAACATCATCGGCCAGGAGACGTTCACCGCCGATTCCAATGAAAAGTGGCTGGGCCATCCCGCGGTGGTCAAAGATATCGGCGATTGGACCTTCAGCGAGGGCATCAATCGCTTTGTGTTCCACCGCTATGCCATGCAGCCCTGGAATAACCCGCACTATGCGCCGGGCATGAGCATGGGGCCGTGGGGACTGCATTACGAGCGCACCCAGACGTGGTGGAATATGAGCAAACCGTGGCATGAATACCTGGCTCGCTGCTGCCACATGCTGCGCCAAGGCGATTTTGTTGCCGACGTGTGTTATATGCAGACCGAGGGCGATCCGCAGCGGTTTTCGCCACCCGGCAGCGACCCGCATAAGCCGCCCAGCCGGCCCGGCTACAACTACGACTCCTGTCCCCCGGAGCTGGTTCTCGCCGCCATGGAGTTCAAAGACGGCTTCCTCACGCTTCCCGGCGGCATGAAGTATCGCGTTCTGGTGCTGCCCGATTCGCCGACCATGACGCCGCAGTTGCTCGAAAAAATCCAAACGCTGGTTGACGCCGGGGCCATCGTGACCGGACCGCAACCGCAAAAATCGCCAAGCCTCAGCGGCTACCCGCATTGCGACCAGGATGTTCAAACGCTCTCCGAAAAACTGTGGGGGAGTGGCAAGATCAGCGCAAAGACCGCGGACCAACTACTGTCAGACCGGGGCATCCAACAGGACTTTGCTTGCGATCAACCCATGGTTCGCTGGACCCACCGTCGCGGGGACGGCTTCGACCTCTATTTTGTCGCGAACGGAGTTGCCGCGGCCGATTACCCGCATGCCGGCAGCCCCGTGTTGGCAAACTGCTCCTTCCGGGTAACGGACGCCAAGCCTGAAATCTGGAACCCGGAAACCGGGCAGATCGCACCGGTTGCCCTGTACGACTCCACCGGCGGCGTCACCCGCATTCCCATTGTCTTGCCCCCCAAGGGATCGGTGTTCGTGATCTTCCGCCACGGCCGGTCGCAGGCGCCAAAGCAGACCGTTCGCAGCATCAGTCGCGATGGCGAAACGCTGCTGACGACCGGTGGCGCGAGCAGCAAGATTCCGCCGGTGTCCGTCGAGGCCAGCCCGGATGGGCAAATTCAGTTATGCGCCACTGAACCCGGCGATTACCGCTGCGAATGGTCTTCCGGGAAAACCGCGACGGTTGCCATCCCCGCTCTCCCTCAAGCGATTGCCATCGAAGGCCCATGGACAGTGAAATTCCCCCCTGGCTGGGGCGCCCCGGCCCAAATCCAACTGGAAAAGTTGATGGCGTGGAACCAGCATTCGGATGACGGAGTGCGATATTTTTCCGGCACCGCCCTCTACCACGGCCAATTTCATGCGCCGGAAGAACTGCTGAAGGGGCGCTTCCGCGTGGAACTCGATTTGGGCGACGTAGCAGTGATGGCGGACGTAACGCTGAACGGCCGGCGTCTCGGCACCCTCTGGAAGCCGCCTTACCTGCTGGACGTCACCTCTGTGCTGCGCGCCGGAAACAACACGCTGGAAATAGCGCTCGCCAACCTGTGGGTTAACCGCCTGATTGGCGACCAGCAACTTCCTTCCGACACGGACCGTGCCCCCAATGGCCATCTGTTGAGCTGGCCGCAGTGGCTGTTGGAAGGCAAACCCAGTCCCACCGGGCGTTTGACGTTTACCACCTGGGAGCTTTGGCGGAAGACCGATCCGCTGGTTGAATCCGGCTTGATCGGTCCGGTGCAGCTGCGTACGGTTGCCTGCGAACGCATACGCGGCTGATGCGGCGCTAGGGCGGAAGCGCAGCAGCCTGCTGCGATGAGGACTCGGTGGGCGCGGGCCCGGCGCGGGGCGCACTGCAATTGTGCGCCCCCGCTCCTGCGGTCAATATAGCTGCCGCGGCGACAGCTGCCGCCGCGGCACAATGCGATAGAAACCGCGCCCGCGCAGGCATTCCTCCTCAATTGCTGCGGGAGATTGCTCTCGCCCGGCGTTTGCCCGTTGCCATGCTGTGTGAAAACGCCAGGCTGCGCCCTGGGCGCAAGGCTGCCGGCACTCAAGGCTGTAGCATTGAAGTCACCGCGACGGCTGGATGCCGGCGACTCGATGACAAGGATGGATGGGACTCCGGAAAGCCACAAAATCGAATCTCCGCTGGCAGCCTATCAGCGGTTACTTGCCCATAATCGGCGTCGGCTGGCCCATCAGCAGAAATGGGACTGGGGCTTGGGCTACGCCAAGCTCGCCGTCGGACTCCTGCTGGTGGCGCTCATGTTCTGGTTCGTGCATGAGCTCCACGGAAGCTGGCTGCTGGCGATTCCCGTAGCCCTCTTTATCGCTCTCGCGATTGCGCATGAGAAAGTATTGACGCGGATAAAGGAATCCAGATCGGTGATCGCTCACTACGATCGCGGATTGGCGCGGCTGGAAGACCGCTGGGCAGGAAAGGGCGAACGCGGCGAAGGCTTCATGGATCCCGCTCATCCCTACGCGCGGGACCTGGATGTGTTTGGGCCAGGCTCGATCTTCGAATTGCTTTGCACCTTCCGCACCCGCGCGGGCGAAGAGACCCTCGCGCGCTGGCTCCTGGAGCCGGCGCCTCCGGATGAGGTACGCGCCCGTCAACGCGCAGCGCAGGAACTGAGCGCGCGCGTGGATTTTCGGGAAAAGCTGTTCACTGCCGGAGACAAGCTTCGCCTGGGCCTTCATCCGGATTCGCTGGCAGCTTGGGGAGAGGAGAAATCCTCGCCCGCATCGCGATGGCCGCCCGTGCTCGCCGCCTTGCTCGCTGTCCTGTGGGTTGCAAGTCTCCTCCCAGCGCTCGCCGCCTTGCTCATCATCCTGGGGATTGAAAATTTTCACTCCGGTACACTGCACGACCCTTACCTTTCCGTCCTGCCACTGTTGCTGTTTTCGGCGATGAATCTGATGGTGAACCAGCTCCTCATGAAGCGGTTCTCGACATCTGCCGAAGCCGTAGAAGAGGCTACTGACGATCTCGATCTGCTGGTAAAGGTTCTGCGCATTCTCGAACAGGAACAGTTTGAGTCGCCCCGGCTCGCAAATCTCCAGTCGGCGCTCAAACGCGACGGAATTCCGCCTTCGGCCGCAGTGAAGAAACTTGACCGGATTGTGCACTATCTGGCGCAAAGCAGAAATAAGCTGGTCGGCTTGGTCGACGGTTTTCTTTTCTACACCGCGCAGTGGATGTTCAGGGCCGAGGCCTGGCGGAGACAATTCGGTCCTGCCATCCGCGGCTGGCTGGCCGCGGTTGGGGAGATGGAGGTGCTTGCCGCGCTCTCCGGCTATGCCTATGAGCATCCCGGCGACGTGTGGCCGGAGATGGACGAGGAGAGCCCGTGTTTCGATGCGGAATCGCTCGCGCATCCTCTCCTGCCCGAAGGCAGAGCCGTCCGCAACGATCTGAATCTGGGCAACGGCCTGCAGTTGATCGTCCTTAGCGGTCCAAATATGTCGGGGAAGAGCACCTTTATTCGCGGCATCGGCGTCAACGCGGTGTTGGCGCAGTGCGGCGCGCCGGTGCGCGCGAAACGGCTGCGCATGTCGCCGCTTGCGGTTGGCGCTTCCATCTGCATTCTGGACTCACTGCAGGGCGGCGTGTCCCGCTTCTACGCGGAGATCAAACGCCTCAAGCTGATTTCAGACTTGGCTGAAGGCCCCCTCCCGGTGCTCTTCCTGCTCGACGAACTGCTCTCGGGAACCAACTCGCATGATCGGCTCCTGGGAACACAAATGCTGGTCAACGATCTGGTGCGGCGGGGAGCCATGGGCATGGTTTCCACCCACGATCTGGCGCTCGCCCACATCCCGGAGAGCATGAACGGGAGAGCGCAGAATTTTCACTTCGAGGATCACCTCGACCACGGACAACTCGCATTCGACTTCAAGCTCAAAGCCGGCGTGGTTCAAACCAGCAACGCGCTCAAGCTCATGCAGTCGATCGGGCTGTTAGGCGAATAGCGTTTGCTGCGCACGCAATCAGGCCAGGCGCACAGCTAAGGCGAGTAAGCATAAGGCGAGAAAGCAGATACTGCGACGCCGCCGGCTGCGCATTCGCCGATCAGGGTCGCTGCACCAGTGGCACTGGGGGCGTCTCGGCCCTGGGTTTCTACTTTTCCACTTCCACGCCCCGCCAGAAGGCTACATAGCCCTTGATTTTGCGCGCCGCCGGCTTGGGGTCGGGATAGTACCAGGCGGCGTCCTGATTATCCTGCCCGTCGATCAGCAGGCTCATGTAACGCGCCTGGCCCTTCCAGGGGCAGGTAGAGGTGGTGGTGCTGGGGCGAAAGTACTCTCGCTTGAGGGTGGTCTCGGGGAAATACACATTCCCCTCAACCTCAATGGTTCTGTCGCTTTCGGCTACGACTTTGCCGTTCCAGATCGCTCGCGCCATGGTATTTTCGGTCGTGCTGAGGCTCTCCCATTTGCGCAGAGAGAGAGCCGCGCGCAAAAGGACTGACCGGATACACACTAGCAGAGTTTCCCCAGCATGGCGAGTCTGCCATGCCGGGTGGAACCTTCAAAGAAACTACTTGGCCGCTTCCACCGAGTCGATATGCATGGACTTGTTGGCCGCGTCTTCGCTGGCATTCACCTTCACCTTGGCCCCGTAGAAATCCGACTTCACGGCGTCAGGGTTGTCGATGCTCCACACCTGTTTCTTTGAGTCCACGAAGACCGGCTTCATGCCGCCCGCGATGCACTTCTTCACACAGGCCGCGCCCGTACCCATGTGCTTGGCGCCGCACATGGAGTCGGAAATATAGCCGGTATGCGCCGCGCCGGCGGCCTGAGCCACGAGAACGGTCAGGGCAAAAAAGGCTGCCATCACAACAGATACACGCTTCATGGGAAAACCTCCGAGGGGAATTCTTGGGGAAAACTGCAAAACCTCCACCATCATGACCCGGGCGGACGGGTTTGACAAGCAAAAACCGCGTGAGGCTTGGAAGACTTTTCTGGCGTCGTGATGGGGCGATTGCCATTGCGCCCAAACGCCTGCGGCTTTTTTCCTGCCTCCCAATTCACAAGCGCCTCGCCAAAGCCCCGCGCAACCCCAGGGCCAAGCTCGTCGAAGGCATCAACGGAGATGGACAGAAACCCTCAGCGCGAACTGCGCGATGCGTCCACGCGCTGCAGAATCGCCTCGTAGCGCTGCTGCGCCACTGAAAAGCGACTGATCAGATCGCTCGTCCTGGCTAGAAAATGCGGGTTCCGCTCGCGAATGGCGTCCAGAATCGGCGCAAACTTGGCCAGCAGAAAGAACCCCTCGCCGTTGGCATCGACAAACAGCTCTGCGGAAAGCGCGCCGTGCAGCACCATGGCCGCCGCCATCTCCCAGTAGGAGATTACCTGGCGAAAGAAGGCATTGTTCGGATCGTTGGGGTTCTCGGCCACGGCAAAGAAATCTTCCGCCGTCTTCGGCCAGAACTCCCCGCCAACCCAGGCGCGCGCCTGCCGCATCAGCGGCTCGGTGCGCAGTTGGTAAAGCTTCAGAATGATTTCCGCATCAGCAGGCGTAGCCAACATTCGCTCCATGGGTTGTTCTCTCCGAGAGACCCATGGTAGCAGCTTACATCGGTATTCGTAGCACCGTGCTCCCGGCCGCAGGGCAATCGCATTAGGATTCGGCGGTTATAAACAGAGGCGGATTTGAAAGGGCGCGGGTTCAGCCGTGCCGTCAGAGTCCATAAAAAACGGCGGGATTTACAGGCTGCGGAAAAACCCTGCGGACCATCGGTTTTGAAAGGGCACGACTTCAGTCGTGCCAATCGAGCCAGCAAAATTGATCGGCTTGAGCCACTGAGGGGTGCTTTTGTAACCGTTCCCCCACACCCCGTGCGATGAGTTTTGTAACAAGGGCACGGCTTCATCCGGGCCACTAAAGTCTGCAAAACGAACGAGGGCTTTTAGCCCCTGCTGCACCCTCCTTCGCACCATTGCCTGATGGGGGGGCCGCAGCCTCTTCAGCCCCCGAGGGAAGGCTTTGTGAAAGTCGAAATACATCCCTCCGAGGCTGAAGCCTCAAACTTTCGTTTGCCTCGCAAGACACGGCTGAAGCCGTGCCCTTTCAAAGCAAAAAGCTCCTCGCATTTTGAAACGCGATTGCCCTACCCGACCGGCTGTCGCGCGGGTCTTCAGATGGGCTCCCGTCAGGCCTTCGGCTTACGGCTGACTCGCTGACCTGCTGGCTCGCTGCTTCTTACGCCGGCTGCAGCTCGTCTTTTTCCTTCTCCACCACCGGCCCGTGGGTCTCGGCCGTGGGCGGAGGCGGCGCGTCGCCGATGCGCTTGGAGTAAGTGCACACCACCGGCTCGCAGCGCCCTCGGCGCTGGCCGCGGGCGCTGCCTTTTTGCCGCGCTTCTTCGGCGCCTCTTCCTCGGCCGCCTTCTTCTTGTTCGGGCACTCGAGGAAGATGCCGCTCTTCAGCACCTTCTCCACCAGGTACGGGCTCTTGCACTTGGGGCACGGCTGCGGCACCGGCTTCAGGTTCGAGGTGAAGTCGCACTTGGGATAGTTGGTGCAGCCCCAGAAGACATTGCCGCGACGCGCCTTGCGCTCGGCAATGTCGCCCTCGCCGCACTTGGGGCACTTCATGCCTTCAATCAGGTTCTGCTTGATGTACTTGCACTTCGGGTAGCCGGAGCAGGAGACAAATTCGCCGTACGCGCCCTGGCGCAGCACCAGCGGCTTGCCGCATTGCGGGCAGTCCTCGCCGGTCGGTTCGGGCGGCTTCTGCTGCTGCTTCTGGCTCAGCTTGCGGAAGGTCTTGCAGGGCGGATCGGCGTTGTAGTCCGGGCAGCTCATGAACGGCCCGAAGAGGCCGCGCCGCATCACCATCACCTTGCCGCAGTTCTCGCAGTACTCCTCGGTGTCGCCGGCTTCCTGCGCCTCAGGCGTGTTCAGGTCGGGCTTGGCGGCGATGTTTTCCTTGGTAAACGTGCAGCTGGCGGGGTCCTTCTTGTTGTAGGCCGAGCAGGCAAAGAAGGTGCCGAACTTGCCCCAGCTTCAATACCAGCGGCGAGCCGCACACTTCGCACTTCTCGTCCGTCACCTGCTCCATGCGCTTGATGTTGCGCATCGTCTTGTCGGCATCTTTGAGCTCTTCCTCAAAGTGGCCGTAGAAGGCGTTGAGCAGATCGGTCCACTTCTCCTTGCCCTCTTCAATGTCGTCCAGCTCTTCTTCGAGCTTGGCCGTGTAGGCGGTATTGAAGATATACGGAAAGCTCTCCACCAGCAGGTCGCACACCACCACGCCGATTTCCGTGGGATAGAAGCGCCCGCGCGAGCCGCCATGCTTGACCACGTATTCGCGGTCCTGAATGGTGTTGATGATGGACGCGTAAGTCGAAGGCCGTCCGATGCCGCGCTCTTCCAGCTCCTTCACCAGCGAGGCTTCGTTATAGCGCGGAGGCGGCTGCGTGTAGTGCTCTTCGGGCAGCAGCTCGTCCACTTCCAGCGTCTTCACGCCGTCGAGGACGGGCAGCTTGTTGGCGCTCTCGTCGTCCTCGTCCTTCTTGTCTTCGGCCACCTCGTAGACCTTGAGGAAGCCGTCGAAGCGCAGCACCGATCCGCTCACGCGGAAGTCGTAGGTCTTGCCGTTCTTCTTCGACTTGGCCTCGATGTTCGCGGTGGTTACGTCATAGACTGCAGGAACCATCTGCGAGGCCACAAAGCGCTTCCAGATCAGCGTGTAGAGCTTGAGCTGCTCGTCGCTCAGATACTTTGCGATCGACTCCGGCGTGCGCGCAGCATCCGTGGGCCGGATGGCTTCGTGCGCATCCTGCGCGTCCTTTTTGCCGCGGTAGTTGTTCGGCTCGGCGGGCAGATAATTCGCGCCCAGGGTCTTCGCAATCCACTCCCGCGCCGCCACCTTGGCCTCCGGCGCCACGCGCGGCGAGTCGGTTCGCATGTACGTGATCAGGCCCGTGGTGCCTTCCGAACCCAGGTCGACGCCCTCATACAGGCGCTGCGCCACGCCCATGGTCCGGCGCACGTTAAAGCCCAGCTTGTTGGCCGCGTCGCGCTGCAGCTGGCTGGTGATGAATGGCGCCAGCGGACGCCGCTGCTGCTCGCGCGCCTGCACGCTGGCCAGCCGCCAGTCCGCATTCGCGAGCGCCGCCCTGCACCTCATCCATCGCCTTCTTGTTGGGCAGCGCACTGGCAATGAACTGGTCTTTCCCGTCTTTGTCCTTGCCGTTGGCCACGCGCGCCGGCTCGCCATTCACGCCGATGAACTTGGCTTTGAATTTCTTCTCGCCCTGGCGCTCGGGATGCAGCAGGGCTTCCAGCGTCCAATACTCAACCGGCTGAAACGCGCCAATCTCGCGCTCGCGTTCCACAATCAGGCGCACCGCAACCGTCTGCACGCGGCCCGCGGAGAGCCCGCGCCGCACCTTGTCCCACAGCAGCGGTGAAATCTGGTAACCCACCAGGCGATCGAGCACGCGGCGCGTCTGCTGCGCGTCCACCAGGTTTTGATCGATGTCGCGGGCGTGCTGGAACGCCTCCTGCACCGCCTTCTTGGTGATCTCGTTGAAGGTCACGCGGCGGATTTTTTTTCGCTCGTTGGCGTTGGTGCCGAGTTGCAGCGCAAGGTGGTAGGCAATCGCCTCGCCCTCGCGGTCCGGGTCAGGCGCCAGGTAAATCTCATCGGACTTCGCGGCCAGCTTCTTCAGTTGATCGACAACTTTTTCCTTCCCCGGAGACACAATCAGCTCCGGCTCGAAGGTGCGCTTCTCAGCTCCACGCCAATGTCGTTCTTGGGCAGGTCCATGATGTGCCCGACCGATGCGCGCACCTCGAACCCTTTGCCCAGATATTTCTCAATCGTCTTGGCCTTGGCGGGGGACTCGACGATGACCAGTGCTTTGCTCGTTGCCATTGTGAAACCAGCTTCCTCTCTCTACTCCGCAGGCGCGCTTTCGCTTGACCGCATCGCCCGCCGGTCTTTCCTCTTGTTTGATCCAATGCAGCCAAATCCGTCGCCCAGCGGGCCCCAGTTTTGGGGACTACGCGAAAAATGGCCTGCAAGAGTTGCACCCTACCACGGAACACCGTTCGATTTCCACTCGCCCACGCCTTTCCTGCCCTCCAACTGCCAGTTTTCGGAGGCAAAACCCTTCGTTTGGGCGTCTGCAAGGCGTTGACCGCGCTGCCGTTTCGCCGAATAACTGGAGATCGTCAGCTTTTGACGAAGAATTAGACGGGCAAACGGGACTCGGCGTGCCGCCGCACTACTTCCGGTACAGCCTTCTTGTTCTCTCGTACGTCGTTCCCTCGTTCCCTGCTCTTCCCTCACATCGTCCGCACATAGTTCTTACCCGGCAAGCACCGGATCCGGCCCTGCCATCTCCAGCTCAAAAAGGGCCGTAAATACCTCTGAAGAAGTCAGTTGTGTCTCTAGAAGCTCGAGAATCTGGTCAATCTGCAGGCTCTCATCGGTGCGCAGCGCCTCCAGCACCAGAGCCTCTTCGGGTCTCAGCACGGGATCAGGCAATAAGGATGCTGGCAGGGTCCGATTCGGATGCAGGACCAGCCGCGGACTCCAGTTCCAGCCGTACCTGCGAGGGCAGCTCCTCCCACACGTCTTCCCACGTCGCCACCAGCTTTGCGCCCTGTTTTATCAGCGTGTTAGGCGTCCAGGAGCCCTTGCTGGTCACATTGCCGGGCACGGCAAACAGGTCGCGATTCTGCTCCGCCGCGCAGCGCGCCGTTACCCGCGTGCCCGAGTTCTCGCTCGCCTCCACCACCAGAACTGCCACGCTCAGTCCGCTCAGGATGCGGTTGCGGCGGGGAAAGTTCTGCGGCGCCGGAAACGTCCCCATCGGCATCTCGCTCACGATCGCTCCCCCGCCGGCCAGAATATCTTCAGCCAGCTTGCGGTTCTCCTTGGGATAGACCACGTCGATGCCCGTTCCCCATACGGCCACAGTGGGCATGCGTGCGGCCAGCGCCCCCTTGTGCGCCGCGGAGTCGATGCCCCGCGCCATTCCGCTCACAATCAGCAGGCGGCGCGCCGCCAGATCGCGCGCCAGCAACTCGGCCATGCCGCTGCCGTAGGGCGTGGGGTGGCGCGTGCCCACCACCGCGATCGACGGCCGGCTCAGCAGCCGCGCCTCCCCGCGCACCCAGAGCACGGCGGTGGGTCGTAGATCTCCCTCAGCCGCTCCGGGTACTCCGCGCACGCGTAGCTGAGAATTGTCGCGCCCTGGGCCTCGACTCGCGCCCACTCCGCTTCTGCCGCCTGCCGCGACTTGCCGTCAAAGATAAACTGCGCCACCGCGGCCGGCAGCCTCAGGCCTTCGAGCTCTGTCAGCGGCAGTTCCAGAACCCGGCTCGCCGAGCCAGCCGCGGCTACCGCGTCCAGAATGCGCTTGGGCCCCAGGCCGGGCGTCATGGCCAGCGCCAGCCACGCCTGCCGCTCCTGTCCCGGTTCCCGGCCCAATTCCCCTGCTGCTCGGTCGACTCCCGATTCCTGGTTCATGCTGCCTTTCCGAGGCAAACTTCCGCTCCTGAAAATCGCGCCAAGGCACGGTTTTCCTCTGCTCCTCGTCGTTCGGGGAATTTGCGCTCACGTTAGCCGTTGGCCGGGGTGGATGTCAAGCGCAGGTGCCCGCATTGGTACGTCTCCGGGAATCCGATTGCGAGAGTTGATAGTCTAAGCAATGTGAGCGTCTCGCAAGACCCGCGCCCCCACCACACGACCGAAAACCCGTCCGAGAGGGACCCGCGCCTGCGCATTGCGGCCATCCAATTTCTTAATCCCGCCCCCTTGATGTGGGATTTCGAGCATCCGCCCCTCGACGCTGCCCTGGCGCGCCGCTACCGCATCGACCGCATGATGCCTGTCGGAGTGCGCCGAGCGCCTCGCCTCCGGCCAGGCCGATATCGGCCTCATCCCCATCGCCGCGCTGGCCACCACGTCCCGGCCTCGCCATTCTGCCCGGCTGCACCATTGCCTCAAAGGACCGCGTGCGCTCTCTGCTGCTGGTACGCCGCGCCGCACAACCGCTTCCTACCCTGCGCTCCGTGGCCGCCGACACCGCCAGCCGCACCACCATCGCCTACGCTCGCATTCTCTTCCACCAATGGGGCAATCCGGCTGTCCCTTTCCTGCCCTTCAAGGCCGACCTGGACACGATGCTCGACCGCGCCGACGCCGCCATCGTCATCGGCGACCCCGCCCTGCTGGCCCTGGAAGAACGCTCCAACCGCTTCGAGCGCACCGGCGAAGAGCTGGCCTACCACGACCTGGCCCACGAGTGGCGCATCCTCACCGGCCTGCCCTTCATCTCCGCCGTCTGGGGTGCTGCGCCTGCGGCGGGTGACTTTTGGATGAGAGCATTGCTGAGGACTTCATCCGTTCCCGCGATCACGGCCTCCAGAACATCGACGAGTCTGGCCGCCGAGTGGGCAGCCCGCCTGCCCATCCCGGAGAGCACCATCCGCGACTTATCTGTCGCAAAACATCCATTACGTTCTCGACGAGGAGTGCCTGGAAGGCATGCGCGGCTTCTTCCGCATGGCCGCCGAAGCCGGCGTTCTGCCCGCCTATACCCTCCCGCTGCCGGTCCACGCGGTCTAGCCATCCGCAGGCGTCCGGTCTGGGCAGCCGGTTCCATTCATCGGCCGGCCCGCCCCCAACAATCCATCGCCGAACATTGCAACGCTCGCTTTTTGTTTTCATACACTTGCGTATTGCCGCCGGGGGTAGGGGCAATGAATCGAGCGATTCTCGCGCAATCTGCGTCTACCCCACTGAGCTCCTGACACTTGTGCGGCCGGGAAGGTTTCCCGCGCGCTGAAGCTGTACCCTGTTCCTTAGCCCAGGGAATTGAAAGCCCTCGAATCGCAACAGAGGTCCATCCAGGAGAGGCGATGAACGTTGGCAGGTATGCGCGTACGCTGATGGCGGCAGTTCCCCTGCTGGCCGGTTGCGCGGGGTTCTGGCAGAAACCGGCCAGTTCCTCTTCCTCAGGCTCTGGCTGCACCACTGACTGCACCACCCTGTCGAGCGGCCACTTCTATATCCTGACCGGCGGAACCAGCCCCCAGGTGCAGGGCGAAAACATCCTTTCGGGCAAGCTGACGGCCATCTCCGGCAGCCCGTGGACGCTCACTGCGCCCCCCTACGCTATGGCCATCTCGCCCGGCGGCAGCGATCTCTACGTGAGTTCCACCGGCGGCGTGTACGTGTACCCCATCTCGGGTGGAGGCCTCGAAACGGCGAGCGCCGTGGCCGTGTCAACCGATATCGACGCCGTCGCCATCGCCGTCGATACCAGCGGAAAATGGCTCGTCGAAGCGCTCGAGTCCGGGACCGGGAGCGTCACCATGGCTGCCGTTCCGCTCAACACCTCCAACGGCACCAACAATGGCGCCGAGGCAACGGTTGTGTATTCAGTGAACAATGCCGCGGTGCAGCAAGGGAAAATCGCCATCTCGCCCGACGATGCCCATGTCTTCGTGGCGCTGGGCTCCGGCGGCACCATTGCCATTCCCTTCAATGCCTCCGCCGCCGCGGGCAACAACCCCTTTGGCAATAACGCACCGGTGGTCGCGGTCGAGCATACCGGCGGCAGCGCCCTCTCGGTAGCCGTCGATCCCGGCGGCGCCCTCTTTTACATCGGCGAATCCCTGGGCAGTCCCACCGGCACGACCGGAGGCTTGCGCGCGTTTACGCTGGCCTCGCTGAGCAGCACGCTGGTGCAGGCATCCGGATCGCCCATTGCCAGCGGCGGCCTGGCTCCCAACGCCATCCTGCCCATTTCCTCCTCGTCAGAAATCTACGTGGCCAACGGAGCGGGCACCAGCACGGCCGGCAACATCACCACCTTTAACCTGACCTCAAGCAACGGCGCCTACACCATCGCCGCCGCCGGCACCAGCGCCACCGCCGGCATTCAGCCGTTCTCCTTGGCCCCGGACGGCAACGGCAACTTCCTGCTCGCCGTCAGCGAAATCGGCAACCCCTATTTCTCTTCCTACACCTTCGACGCCACGACCACCGGCAAGCTCGACGTGCAGGTCACCGCATCCACCGGCACCGCGCCGCTGGCAGTGGTGGCAGCGCCATAACGGCAATTGTCCGTCGTCAGCGATCAGGTCATGGCAGAAACACTGGCTTGGCTGAAACTGAAAACTGAAAACTGTCAACGGTTGCAAAGTGCTATCCTCAACAAAGAAGGTCCCCCTCGGGTTGTGCTCACTCGCTCTACATTTTTACGTCATATCGTTGTGCGACATGTTGCCTTGAGCATGCTCGTTCTGCTCAGTCTGCCGGTGTTTTTGCTGTTGGCGGGGTGTAGCCGCTTTCATCACAACAGACCGAAAGAGTGTACGTTTCGGTGCGCGAGACGTTCCTCCGCGACCGCGTCGCCGAAGTCTCCAATCGCGTGGGCGAGGTGACCAACGGCGAAGTGCTCGAGGTGATGGAACACGGCCACCGCTTCACAAAAGTCAGAACTCCCAAAAATGAGATCGGATGGATCGAAGACCACATGGTCATCGACCAGAAGAGCTACGACGCGTTCAGCAGGCTTGCCGCCGAGCACAAGAACGATCAGCCGTTCGCCACGGCCACACTGCGCGACGATCTCTACATGCACGTGACGCCGGGCCGTGAGACGGAGCATTTTTACCTGTTGCCGGGCAACACCAAGGTGCAGTTGCTGGAGCGCGCCTCGGTGCCGCGGCACCCTGTCGCAGGCGCGGCGCCCGCATCGCCGGCACGGCTGGCAGACAACAAAGCGGCGGGCAAGAAGATCGCTTACGCCAATCAAGCCGATCGCCCGCTCACGCCGCCGCCGGATATGGAAGACTGGTGGCTGGTGCGCGATCAGCAAGGACACACAGGATGGCTGCTGGCAAGCCGCGTGGACGTGGATGTGCCCGACGACATCATGGAGTACGGCGAAGGACAGCGCTTCATCGGGGCATGGAAGATCGCCACCGTCGATGATCCCGAATCCAATTTTCCCAACCACCAGGCTCCCGAATACCTGACCCTGATGGCGCCGCCCACGTCGGGACTGCCCTTCGACTTCGACCAGGTGCGCCTGTTCACGTGGAGCAAGATTCATCACCGCTACGAGACCGGCTTCCGCTTGCACCCCATCGCCGGATTTCTGCCGGTGAAGATCTTCACCGTGCAGACGCCGCAGGGAACTGTGCCGGCGTTCAGTTTTGAATTGGCCGGCGACGATAACGTCATCACCGATCCTGCCACCGGCGTGGTGCGGCCAGCCGCGCCGCGCACCATTGAGTACGAAGTGATCGAAACCGTCGTCAAACGAATTGGCGCCGGCAGCACACCCATCCTGACCAGGCACGAAAAGACCAGGCACGAAAAGGCCGGGCACGAAAAGAAGAAAGACAAAAAGCCGGAACGGATGAAGCGGCGGCGAAATTAGAGTCAGACGGCCGGAAATGACCGGTTGAACAGCAATTGGCCAGCGTTGAGCCGGCCCGATTGAAGCAAGGCAGTTCGATTCCGTAAAAGCACTACTTGCGCTATACTCTGGCGCAGAGGGTTGAAAGGGAAGACTCGGCCCCATGTTCGTCGACAGCGTATCCCCGCGTAGCCGCACATCCCTGATCCGGGCGCTTGCCTGCGGTCGTGAACTGTGGCGTCAGATTTCAAATCCGCTGGCTCTGGGCCTGCTCGGTCTGGCCGTTGCGGTGGTGGTGTGGGGATACGGATATAAGCTGTCGCTCTACTCTCCTCCATCCGGCACCTCGAGCTCGCAGGTTCCGGCTAAGCTCTGGATCGAGCATCGCTACGGATTTTCCCAGCTCTCCAGCAGCGCCACGGCTCCTAACCTGAAGGGACGTGTTGATGCGTGGCAGACGGACGCTTCTGCGCTGTATGCCCCGCTTCCCCAACTTGCCAAAGTGGGTACTGCCAGTCTGCTCTCTCTGACGGCGTGCTGGCGCGCCATTCCTTACTTCCATGTGGCCATTCCGCTGCGTTCGCCACCTCTGTCCTTTTCTTCTGATTCAGACCCTCATCCGATATATTCCTGAGCCGCTGACTGCGTGCTCTACGTTTATCGGCATTTTCATCGGGCATCGGATTTTCCCATCCGCCGCGAGTTCGCCTGCACATAAGGACAGGCGAAAGTCACGGGATGCACTGCCGAAGCGAATCTGTCGCCGTGCAGTTCCGGTACCCGGTAATAGCGGAAGCCAAGGGTCTGACGGCAGGAGCACGCCACGAACTGTGCTCTGTTCCCCCCATCGTGCCCGGCTGCGAGCCGGGCCCAGCCAAGGGATAAGGACTAATCAATGGCGAGTATGACGGTTTCAGCAAATCTCGAATCACCAGATCACGAAATCGACTGGATTCACAGCGACACCAAGGTGAAGGATTTTGTGGAAGCGGCCCAGCAGCGCCGCGCCCACCTGGTGCGGCTGGCGCGGCGGGTTACGCCGTGCAACGAAGAGGCGGAGGACATTGTGCAGGAAGCGCTGCTGCGCGCCTTCCGCAATCTGCCCCACTTCCGCGGCGAAGCGCGCATGAGCACCTGGCTGCAGGCCATCGTCCAGAACGCAGCGCGCGAGTGGCTGCGCCAGCGGAAGAACATCATCCTGCTGCCCATTGAGCGGCAGGGCGATGCGGACACCGGACCGATCGAGTTTCCCGACCCCGGGCGCACGCCCGAAGAGAGCTGCCAGCAGGCGGAGATGCGGCACATGCTGCGGAACGAGATGGAAAAACTGAGCGCGGGTTGCCGGCGCGCCGTGGAGTTGTGCATCTTCGAGGAAGCCTCGCAACGCACCGCAGCCCAGGAGATGAAGGTCAGCGTGGTGGCCGTGAAGGCGCGCATCTTCACCGCCAAGCGGCTGCTGCGCGAATCGATGGGGAAGATGGACGGAAGACCGGAGAATTGAGAGAAGCAGAGACAGATAATTGAAAGAAGCAGAGGCAAGGGACCAACTGAAAAATCGCCGCCCTGAGCGGCCGGCGGCGGAGATTCCAGTACCAGGTCCTTTGTCCTTCGCTACCCTCTCACCGAGACTCCGGCAAACGAGAGCACCGCCAGACCGCGCACCGGCTGCCCAAAGAACCTGGCCGGCTCGAACACGCTGAACAGCAGAAGGTTTTCGATCTCCGACCGCGTGGCCTGATCCGCGGGACCGGAAAGAATGCGGTAGTCGTACACCTGGCCTTCATCGTTCACATAGGCCTCAACCACAACCGGCTGGGAGCCGGTATTGATGTCATCGGTGCCCGCATCGCTGGAGAGATACAGGAGGTGCGGCGCAGTGGCCATGCCCAAGGGCTGATCTTTGCTGGCCTGCGCCGCCTCAGGCTGCGCAAACACCGTTACCAGCACCACCACCGTGCCCAGCAGCAGCACAGCACTGGCAAAGCCTGCCGAGGCATGGAGTAGAAACGGTCCGACGGTATTTTTCCAGGCCAGGCCCCAGGATGACAGCCAGTTGCGGCGGCTGCGAGCCCGTTCCTGGCTCACGGCCACGCGAATCCGCAACAGCAGATCCTTGGGCTCCGGCGCCGGTCCCAGTGCGGAGAGCGCGAGTTGCGTGCGGCGCAGCGATTTCCATTCCTGCATGCATTCCTGGCAGTTGTCCAGGTGGGTGGCGATTTCCTGCATCTCGCGCCCGCTCAAGCGGTCGTCCAGATACTCCGTGAAACCTGCCCGCACTCGATCGCAGCCATTCATTGCGCCTCCCCTCCGAAGGGCCTGGTTACCCCGCTAATGCCAGCGAACGCGCAGCCGGCTCCGGTCTCGTCAGCAAGGCTTTCAGCATCACCCTGCCGCGCACCAGCCGCGACTTCACCGTTCCCAGGCTTACCGCTTGCATCTCCGCTACTTCCTCGTAAACAAAACCCTCAATGTCGCGCAGAATCAGGGTGGTGCGAAACGGCTCCGGAACCTGCTGCAAGGCCGCCTCGACACGGGCCCGGTCCTCAGCATGGGACACCGTCTCGAAGGGCGACTCGCCCGGATCGATCAACGTGTCAATGAGCTTGACCCGGTTAGTGCCGTTTGCGTCAATCTCCTGCTCGATGGCAACTTCCTGCTGCTTGTGCCGCATCCACCAGCGCCGCTGATTCGATGCCTCGCGCAGGGCGATCCGGTAAATCCATGTCCGTAAGGATGATTCTCCGTGAAAGCTGCCGATCCCTCTGAAAATCTTGACGAACACTTCCTGGGTCATATCTGCAGCATCGGTGCCATCCTGCAGGGAGCGCGCCAAAAGGGAGTAGATAGGTTGGTGATAACGCTCGATGAGCCACGTAAATGCCTCTTCGGAGCCGGCTCTGAGTTCCGCAACCAGAACCGCTTCTTGCGTGTGAAACGTCAACGCGCTAGCGATATTGCCCATGGTGAGGTCCGCCTGCAATCAGTGTCCTCCCATCTATAACGCATCAAGGGCTCTTCTGGCATCAGCAAAATCCCTACCGCACTGCGCGGATCCTGCCCACCAGCGATCAAACAACCATCCAAAGCCTTTGCTGCGTTCACCCCTTCCAGCGATCCTGCTGCCCTATGCTTTCCTTCCAGGGTGCGCGAGAGACGGACGCCGGGTTCGCCGGACATCCCGCGCTCCCATCTTCTTAGACACCGCTCCCCCCCCAAAGTGTTCCCGGTCACGGAAGAAAGCCGGGGGGAGGAACCAATTTGAGACGGAATTGCCGCCACTCCCGCACCCCGCATGGTTGGGCGAGGGCCGAGCAGGCGGCTGGACGTCCGCAGCGCCAACCGTGTAGCGTAAAGTCGTCCCCTGGGAGGCGATGGATGCTCCGACGTGATTTTGTGCGTGCGGCTTTTTCCTTCTTTTTCGTGAACAAACTGGCCCGTGCTCAGCAGGTTGCCAATCCCGCTCCTCCCCCTCCCGCGCCGGTTCCCTGGACCCTGGGCCTCAACGACGAAATCCCGCTTCCGCAGACCGTGACAGCCGATGCGGTGGCCGAATCCGAGGTGCGCTTCTTCTCTGTCCTCGAGATGCAGACGCTCACCCGCCTCAGCGACCTGTTCATGCCTCCGCTGGCCAACAAGCCCGGCGCCGTGGCCGCCCAAACGCCGCAGTTCCTCGATTTCCTCATCGGCAGTTCGCCCCAGCCGCGCAGATCGGTTTACACCAGCGGCCTGGACTGGCTTGAAGCCCAGTCCCAATCGAAGTACCGCAAGCCCTTCGCGCAGCTCAGCGACTCCGAAGCCGGCGCACTCGTCTCGCCCTGGCTGCGCACCTGGATGAGTGACCATCCTCCCACAGAAGCTCACGCCGATTTCATCAATATTGCCCAGGACGACATTCGCCAGGCGACGGTCAACTCTCCCGCCTGGGACGAAACCGTCACCCTGGGCGCAGACGAGCAGACCGAGGTGGATCTCTATTGGTCCCCCATCGAGCCCGATCTCCACCGCCGCGTCGTTGCAGCAGCAGTTCCGCCCCACGTCGCAGCTCACAAGTCAGCCCACAACCTGCCAGAGTATTCGCGCTAGCGCGCGGCCATGGACGAATGACCAACGAAACCTTTGACGTGCTGATTATCGGCTCCGGCCACTCCGGCGGAATGGCTGCCAAGATCCTCACCGAAAGCGGCATCCGCTGCCTGATGCTGAACGCCGGCCCGGTGGCAGACGTAGGCCGCGACGCCGTGCGTAAGCCGGCCAGCAAGCTTCCCTACCGCGGCTTCAAACCGCCCGGCAAGGTCGAACACGTCTTTCAGGCCGATGAATTCAACGCCAACGTGTGGGTCGACGAGCAGGAGGTCCCCTACACCTTCGATCCGGGCCAACCGTATAACTGGGTACGCGTGCGCCTGTTCGGCGGCCGCTCGCTGTTCTGGTCGCGTCAATCTTTCCGCTTAAGCGACTACGAGCTCAAAGCCGCTTCCCGGGACGGCTTCGGCCAGGACTGGCCCATCAGCTACGCGGATCTGGCGCCCTACTACTCGCGCGTGGAAGAGATTTTTCAGGTTAAGGGCGCGCTCGACGGTCCGCCGCAGATGCCCAACGGAAATTTCATCCTCGATGACTCGCCGTGGTCGCCCTCGATGCTGCGCTTCATTGAAGCCGCCAAGCCCTTCAACATGCCGGTGTGCAAAGAGCGCCGCGCACTGGGCCGCAATGGCCTGGCCAGTTCCATCAACCTTCTGCTTCCGGATGCGGAAGGCACCGGCAATCTCACCTCGATTTCCGACGCCGTGGTTCGCGAGCTCACCGTGGACAGGAACACCGGCCTGCCCAACGGGTGCAATTTTGTAGATCGCATCTCCCGCCGCGAGATGACGGTGAAGGCAAGGGTAATCGTGCTGGCCGCCGGAACGCTGGAAAGCACACGGCTGCTGCTCAACTCCGGCCTGGCCAACTCCAGTGGCGTGATGGGCCATTACCTGACCGACCAGATCTATGGCGCCGGGGTGGTCTGCTCCGTGCCCGAGGCTCGCGGCGGCGATCCGCTGAACCTGATGGGCGGCGGCGCCATCGTTCCCCGTTTTCGCAACATTACAACCAAATCCGACAAGTTCCTGCGCGGATATGCCCTGAACGTAACCAGCAGCACCGGTGGCTTATCGCCCCGCAACTTTGCCGCCTTCGGCGCGGAACTGCAGCGTAAGCTCGACGAATACTACGGCAGCGCCGTCTTCATGACCCTCATGGGCGAGGTGCTGGGGCGCTATGAGAATCATGTCAGCATCGACAAGAGCACGGTGGATGCCTGGGGCATTCCCGTGCTGCACGTAGACACTAAGTACACCGACAACGAATTCAATATGGCCAAAGACGCTGTGGAAACAAGCTCCGCGGTGGCTGCGGCGGCCGGCTTTGAAGTGCTCTCCAGCAATCCTTTGCCCAACCCGCCCGGCTACAGCATTCACGAGATCGGAACTTGCCGGATGGGCGACGATCCCAAAACCAGCGTGCTCAATAAATGGTGCCAGAGCCACGACCACAAGAATTTATTTGTGGTGGATGGGGCGAGCTTCGTCAGCGGCGGATGGCAGAATCCCACCATGACGATTCTTTCCCTCTCCATGCGCGCCTCAGAGTACCTGGCCGGGGAGATGAACCGGCAGAATATTTAACGCAGCGGGCGCCAGAGGAGCATCCTTGCTCCCTGCTCTAGGGAATACCCAGCAGCTTGTGCGTCTGCAGGCTCAGCCGCCACTGCGGATGCTCCATGCAATACCGCAATGCCGCTTGTGTATTCCTTCGCGGTCCGGGCCATCCATGGGCTGCAGAAAGAAATGATGAAACGCAAGACCCGCAAATCGCTCCGGCTCGGCGCCTGGCTGCGGAAACACCAGCTTCAGTTCGTCCCCGCTCTTCTGCCTCAGTTCGGAACCGGCCTTGGGGCTCACGCAAATCCAGTCGAGATGAGCCGGCGCGATGCAGGTCCCGTTGGTCTCCACGGCAATTTCAAAGCCGCGCTCGTGCAGCGCCGCGATCAGCGGCTCATCGAGCTGCAGCAGCGGCTCGCCGCCAGTGCAGACGACGTAGCGCTTGCCGCCAGCCTTGTCGCCGGGCCATTTGTCTTCAATGGCCGCAGCCAGCAACTCGGCCGACGCAAACTTGCCGCCGCCGGGCCCGTTCGTATCCGCAAAATCCGTATCGCAGAACTTGCAGATGGCGCTCGCGCGATCTGCTTCGCGGCCCGACCAGAGATTGCAGCCCGCAAAGCGGCAGAAGACCGAAGCGCGCCCGGTCTGCGCGCCTTCGCCCTGCAGCGTATAGAAAATTTCCTTAACAGCGTACATAAATACCGTTCTCAGTTGTCGGTTTTCCGTGCTGCTCCGAACTCTTCAACTCATCGCAGCCGGCAGTTTTGTGCTGGTCTCTCGCCACCGAGTCTGGGTGCCCCAGGTCCCGATTTCGGGACCTGGGAGACCACAATGCTCGCGCGCTAGCGGCTTAACAGCGGATCCTCGATCCCATTCTCGCGAAATCCCTTCTGCCGCAACTGGCAGGAGTCGCACTGGCCGCACGGTTCGCCCGTCGGCGAAGGATCGTAGCAACTGCTGGTCAGGCCGTAGTCCACGCCCAGTTC
Source organism: uncultured Acidobacteriaceae bacterium (assembly GCA_963725975.1). Classification (GTDB taxonomy): domain Bacteria; phylum Acidobacteriota; class Terriglobia; order Terriglobales; family Acidobacteriaceae; genus Telmatobacter. The sequence goes on from CAVSBA010000011.1 coordinate 1,016,281, forward strand.
CATGCCCTTTGGCGATGATCTGCGCCTTGGTCATCGCCATCAGCGGGGTGTGAATCTTGAGGTGCTGCCGGCCTTCAACGCCGGCCTTGGTGGCCAGATTCGCCATCGTCTCGTAAGCTCGAATAAATTCGGGCCGGCAATCGGGATAGCCGGAATAATCGAGCGCATTCACGCCAATAAAGATGTCGCTCGCCTCCAGCACTTCAGCCCAGGCCAGCGCAAAGGAAAGAAAAATAGTATTGCGCGCCGGAACGTAGGTGATGGGAATGCCGTGCGACATCTCGTGGGGGTCGCGGCCTTTGGGCACGTCGATTTCCGCCGTCAGCGCCGAGCCGCCAAAGATGCGCAGATCGATGGTGGCAATGCGATGCTCGACTGCGCCAAGAGACGCGGCCACGCGCTTTGCAGCCTCAAGCTCCCATGCGTGCCGCTGGCCATAGGAGAACGAGAGCGCGTAAGGCGCGTAGCCCTCGCCTTTGGCAATGGCCAGCACGGTGGCGGAATCGAGGCCGCCGCTGAGCAGAACTACGGCTTTTTTCGAACTATGATCCATCAATCTCCTCTAACCTTGTCATCCTGAGCGGAGCGAAGGATCTGCGGTTGCACTTCAATGCGAACGCCGCAGCAAATTAGTTCGAATCTCCGCCCTTGCCGATATCCATCGACGGCGCAATCGAAGTGCTCTCGTTGAGGTACGATTCTCAATGACCTGGTCGAGCACGCCCTTGGCTTCGAGGATGAATTCGATGGCGTCGCGCGCGGCGCCATAGCCGCCGCGAGTTCGGCGTGACATAATGCGCCTCAGCCTTCACCCGTTCGCGCGCATTGGCCACGGCCACGGCCAAACCCACCTGGCGCATCACCGGCAGATCAATGATGTCGTCGCCCACGTAACAGATTTCGTCGAGCGTCGACGCCGGCCTTCTCGCAGATCTCGCTGGATCGGCTTCATCTTGAACGCCTGCCCTTGATACACAAACTCAAGCTTCAGGTCGCGGGCGCGCGTGGCCACAGTCTCGCAGATGCGCTTGGTGATGATGCCGCACTTCAGGCCGCCCATGCGCGCAAGAGAAATTCCCATGCCATCGTGGGCGCTGTAGCCTTTGGCTTCGATCAGCGTATCCGACTGCACGCCGAAGCCGATGTCGCTTCCCGATGTGCGCCGCGAATCCCGTCCAAAACTTTGCCGTCCGCAGGACGCCCCGGAACAAGCCAGATGGTGCCGTCGGTCCAAACGCCGTCTACGTCGAAAATGATGATCTTGATTTTGCGGGCGCGATCTTGCGCGGTCAGTGCCATGCTTCGATTGTATCGGTAGTGGACAGCGGCGTTGCGCGACAATAGCTGCATGGAGCATGAACCCGAGGCCGCGCCCCAGCCGCTGGCGCCCGAAGACTATTATTTCGACGGGCCGTACCTGGTGTTCACGGCTGCGTATCATCTCAAGCGCGGATCTTGCTGCGGGTCGGGGTGCCGGCATTGCCCCTATCAGAAGGAAGAGACGCGGGAATAGGCGTGGGCGCCGGCCTTGGCGCTACTCCGTTCCGCCAGTGGCAGCAGGCACTGCCGGCGTGGCCGCCAGCGTTTTGGGCGGCCGCACCAGTACCGCAAATCGGGGAAACGCAAAGCTGCCGTTGGCGTCGTCGATCACGTTGAGCTGGCAGATGTACTGGCCCGGCTTGAGACCGCTCAGCGGCACATCCAGTTCCATGGCCACCGCGTCGCGCTCCTGCCACGTTAATCGTCTTGGCCCGCACCAGCGGCGTCTCGTACACCTTGGTCGAGCCCTGAATCAGTTCCAGGCTGCTGAGCAGATTGATCGCGTCCTTCGGTTCTTTGGGTGCGCCTTCGGCCGCCTTCTCATGCGCCGGATCGTAGACCTCGTAGAGCAGGTACATGTGCTGATCCTGGCGGAAGACGTGCGCGATGTTGGGCACGTACTGCTCGCCATTGCGCACCAGCGGGTCTTGATTCCTTGCTCGGCTGGCGCACGGAGGCCAGCACAATCGAGCTCATCTTGAGCGGAGCCTTCTTCAAATCGGGCAGCGTGATGTCGGCAACAAACGAGCCCATGCGGCCGGTCTGGTTTTCGCGCACCACAAACTTGAGCGTGTACTTGCCCGGCGGCAGATTGAAGCTGGTGGTGTATTGAATATTTTTCTGCCGCGCATTGAGCGATTGGTCAAGATCGAGCTTGACGGTTTGCCGCGCGCGGCCGATCGGCCGCTTCACCTCATCCACGACCGCGCCAATAATGTCGAGCGTGGCCTTGTCCTTGTCGCCGCCTTTCACAAACGGAATCTGCGAGCCGGGAATGAGCAGCGAAACCGGCATGTAATAGCGGTTGTCTTCGAGCCGGAAGTACATGGCGTCGAGATAGACAGCGATATCGGTGGCCGGCAGATCGCTGGCCAGCTCGTCCTGCAACTCCTGCTCGCGGTCCTGCTTGCCGGAGTGGCGGAAATCCGCGGGCGCATAGTAGCCGGGCCGGTATTCGAGCTTGATGCCCGGCCTGTCGATCTTGATCGTCAGCTTGCGATACTTGCCGTCGCGCGCCAGGTTGGTGGAGTGGAAGCCGACGGCGTAATACTCCGACGTGTCTTTCTGCACCTGCGCAAAGGCCGGCGCAAAATCGTTGGAATCGAAGAACGCTTTGCCGCCGGTGTCGCTGGAAAGCGTGGCCATCACTTCCTGGCTGGCAAAGTTCTGGTTCATGTTGTTGGTCAGCGCGCCGCCGTTGTAGGCGCCCTGTCCGCGCAGGCTGCCGGTGGAGGCGTCGCCCAGCGGCGACACCGCCTGCAGGCCGCGCGTATCCACGCTGTAAATCGAAAGGTCGGCGCGCACCGCCGCATTGATGGCCTGGCGCAGCGAAGCCTCATTCTCAATGCCGTCGCGCGAGATGCCGCCGGAGAAATAGAGCAGCGACTTCTTCACCGAGATCTTTTCCAGCGATTTTGAGATGGCGCGCAGCGCGTACAGCTCGCGATCGGTATTCAGGTCGTTGTACTCGCTCTCGTCGGGCGTGTTAGCGGTGGTGTCTTCCACCTGGTTTGAATTGGCGTTGGCGCCTTCGGTGAATCCCTGGCCTTCGGTCCCGTTGTAGGCGCCCACCTCGCGAATCAGCGCGTCTTTATCTGCCGTAAAGTCCTGATCGACGGTGAGCGTATCGCCGAGCGAGACCAGCGCAACCAGGTCAGCGGGCTGCATCTTGGTGCGCAGAAATTCCTGCGCCGCATCCACGCAGCGATCCAGATCCTCAGGCTGCATCGAGGTAAGGTCGAAGAACATCACGATGAGCCGGTGATTACGCAGTTCTTCCGGCTTGGCCACCACCACAGCCTTGCTGGCGTTGGCTGCGCTGGGTCCGGCCGCCAGGCCGCTGACCGTTGCTTCATTGAGCGGCGTGGCCATATCCACGCTCTCCCAATCGAAGGTGTCGATGTGCTGCAGCTTGCCGTCTTCGTAGATGCGAAAGTCGCTGGGCTTGAGGCCGCGCACCGGGTCGCCGGTTTTCGCGTCGCGCGCCACCACGTTGGTCAGCACCAGCTCGCCATTTAACTTGAGCGTAAAGCCGGCCTGCGGCGTGGAAGAAACCTGGGGCGCATCCTGCGCCGACGTCATGGCCACGGCAAGCGCCAGCGCGGCGATGCAGGCTCCGAGTTGTCGTGCCGTTCCCATCGCCATCCGCATCCCCGTCCGCATCGCCGTCCGCATCCCCGTCCGCATCCCCGTCCGCACGCTGAAGCGCGGGGCTAATAACCGTTGCGCCTCTGGCGCGAGGACTCTGCTCACACGGCGAACCCTGCTAACCCCGCGAACTCTGCTTGCTTCGCTGCTCTTCAAAACCTGAACCGCGCCGTGAAATTGAACGACCGCATGTTGCCCGCGGAGGTCACCTGCCCGAAGTTCGGTGTTCCATAGGTGGTATCGACACCGGAATACTGCACGGTGTTAAAGACGTTGCTGATGGTTGCGCGAATCTCAAGGCTGCGCGTCTCGCTCATCTGCGCGGTCTTGGAGAGCGCCATATTGTTTTCAATCGTACCCGGCCCTTCAATCGAATTGCGCGGCGCATTGCCGAAGGCGTCGCAATAGTTGCCCGATGCCGAGGGCTCGTAATAAGCGCCGGTGTTGAACCAACGCTTTAGCGACCCGCCGCCGGCAGTGACCGGAACCCCGGCGTATTGATTGAGCCGGAAAGCGCCGACCGTGCCGCAAGCCACATTGGCGGTGTTTTCCGTATAGGTGGGCGTCAGCCATTCTCCGCTGGCAAAGGTAAAGGTGCCGGAGACCGAAAAGCCTTCGAGAATATGATTCGGCTTGCCCGTCGTGGCCCACTTTCGGCCTTCTCCCAAGGGCAGCTCGTACACGATAATTGCCGCTCACCGAGTTGCGCACCACCAGGCTCGAATTACCTTCCTCGGCGGCCACATTCTCCCAGTTCTGCGCCACCCTGCCGGAGCTGCCGTTGACTGCTGTCGCATCGTCGATGCCGTGCGCGAACTGGTAATTGGCGCCCACGGCAATGCCCTTGGAGAGCCGCTTGTTCACACGCACGGTTCCGGCGTTCATCTTGTAGAAGGACTCGGCCTGGTCGTAGTTGAAAACCAGGTTGGTGGGATTGGTGCCGGGGCTGTCGGGCAGGGCGCGCGGCGCAATCTCGCTGTCCATGTGGTTGGCCTTGGAGCCGTTGTAGCCAATGTTCGCCACAATGCCCCAGGGCAGCGTCTTCTGCACGTCAAGGTTCCACGCCATCACGTAGGGCAGCCCGTAGTGAAGATCGAGCGCGTAATTACCCAACTGCGCAGGATTGGGAAAACCGCTGGTCAGCGTGAAGCAACTCGCGGTCTGAACACACGCAGCCGAGGCCGCGCCCCCCACGGATTCCTCGTTGGTCTGCTCGTTGGTGAAGGGCGGCTGGTGGGCCATGGTGTTGGCGAAGGTCGCGTATTCACCCACCGTGTAGTTCATGCCGAAGCCGGCGCGCAGCACAGTCTGCTTGGGCAAGCGGTAGGCCAGTCCCACCCGCGGCGCAAAGCCTTTGCGATACGGATAGACAAGCGAAGGCGGCAGGCCGGCAGTGCCGGACGCGACCTCAGTCTCGCTGGTGAATGCGCCGCTGGGATTGGTGAGCACATCGGCTAAATGGCCGTACTTTTCGGAATAGGGAGCGAAATATTCCCAACGCAGGCCGTAGTTGACGGTGAGGGAAGGCAGCACGCGCCAGTCATCGAACGCAAACCCGTCATAGACGTTGTCGCGCAGATAGCTTTTCGCCAGCGAGGAGTTGAGCGTGGTGGACTGGGGCAGGCCGAGCAGAAAATCGGCCAGTGACGAGCCCGTTCCCGCAACCGCCTGGCCGCCGGACTGCTCCTGGGTAAACAGTCCGGTGAAGATGAAATCGCCGGTGGCATTGGAGCCGGCCAGGAAGTCGCGGTGCACGCGCCGGTAGTCGCCGCCAAAACGCATATTGTGCTTGCCGTGGATCCAGCTCAGCACCTCGGAAAAGGAAATGGTCTGGGAGACGGCAAAGCTGGGCTGAGTTTCGTTCAGGCCGTTGAAGTTGCTGAGCGTGATGTCGGGCAGACCGTAGTTGAGCGGAACCTCGTTGGGCACCACGATACCGTTGGCGCCCGAGGGATCGACGGCGGTGTTGGTGAAGAAGTTGGTGACGTGGCTGTTGCTACGGTTCCAGTTGGCGTTGAAGATGCTGGTGATGTGGTGAATGCCCATGGTGTAGCCGGCCTGCAGCGAGTTGGAATCCGAAGCCGTCTTGCCGCCCAGTTGAGGAAAAATATTCACTTCGTCCGCGGCCGAGGACGAGTAGTTGTAGTTGAAATTGATGCTCTGGTGCAGAGGCTGGTTCTGCCCTCCGCGGCGGCCGCCAAATCCGCCGCGTCCGCCGGGCTGCGAGGCGTTAGGGCCAATGCTGCGCATATAGCGCACCCCGCCCATGGTCGAATTGGTCTGCGCCGTGGTCAGCAGATGGTAGTTGTATCCATTGACCGGATTGGCCAGGTTCGGGTAAGGAATCGCGGGCACGCAATTGGCCGTGGAACAGGTGAGCAGGGCCTGCGCCTGCGGCGAAAGGGACTCGAATTGCGCGCCGGTGGGCGGGATGGCATTGGCAGTGCCGCCGTAGGTGAACTGCTGGCCGGTAGCCGGATCGTAGATGGCCGCCAGGCCGCTCAGATTGCCTTGCCGCTCGGCCATGGTCGGCACCGTTCCGTAAAAATCCTCGGGGTTAGAGCTGCGCTGGCCGGAAAGCGTCAGGAACACCGTGTCCTTGCCGCTGGGCTTGGTCAGGCCGGGAATGTACGGCGCACTCATAAACGTGAGGCCGAAGCGGTTGGTCCCGCTGGCCGGCTGCACCTGCGGCTGCCCGGCCAAGGCGAAGGGTTCAGCGTTGAGCGCCGCGTTGCTGCCCTCCCAGAAGATCGCGCCGTGCGGCTGGCCGGGATTGAAGCCGCGGAAGTTTCCACGGCCTCCACCGAATCCGCCGCCACCAAAGCCACCGCGGCCCCCACCGCCAAAACCGCCGCCGCCGAAAGCACCCCCTCCGCCAAAAGCCCCACCAAAACCGCCGCCGGCGAAACCACCCCCGCCACCAAACAGGCCTCCCGCGCCCGGCGTCGCTCCGCCATTCTGCTGGCGGTATTCCTGCAGCCGCTCGCGTAACTCGTCGATGTCTACGCCCGCCATGGGGCTCACCTGGCCGGACTGGCCGTTGATGGCCACCGACTCGCCACCGAAATCCGTATTGTCGGCCACCGACGGCAGTTCCGCGCCGGCAATGCCTGCCGCCCCGTTGCCGGTTTCGGTATCGGCGCTGAGCGCGCTCACCAGGCTCAGGTTTTCAGGAGCGTTGCCCGCCATCTCCTGTATCGCCTGTTGCACGCCTGCTTGGGCACCGCCCTGGTCCCGGCTCGACTGCAGCTCGGCGCGCTGCTCCTGCTCGGCAGCCCGTGAGGCCAGGATCAACTGGAAATTCACCGTCCGGTCGTGGCCGGTCTCGTTCAGCAAAGCCTCCTGCGATGCCTGCGCGAAGGCCGCAAACTGCGTGCGAATCACGTAGCGGCCGTTCTGCGGAATGCTGAGCGACCAGGAGCCCGTGATGTCGGTCGTGGTGGAGTAGCGCTTGCCGGTCAGCGTGTTCACGGCAGTGACGGTCACGCCCGGCAGAGGGATGGCGCCGCTCTTGACCACTCCGTGAAGCCGGCCGCCGCTGACGGCATCGGGCGGGATGGATGCAGGCGTTGACGGGCGCGCAGAAAGGCCGGCTGCTCCGGCACCCTGTGCCGCCGGCGTTCCTGCTGCAGGGACCGCCTGGGCTGCAAGCAGTGCGGCGCCGGCAAAAACAACTGCCGCCAGGGCCCCAAAGATCGTTCTCAGTTGCCGCACGCCAACCTCTCCCGAAAGGCCTCTGTTCTGGATGGTCTGACGGATCGCAGGCCGCGAAGGTTTACGTGCTTCGGCGGCGCGCGGCTTGGCGAGTTGGGTCCGCCGCAGCCAGGCCGCGGAAAAATGGCCTTTTCCTCCTTGCTTTCCTCACGCCGTGCATGTTAACTCTTGAATTAATAATTCGCCGATTGCTACCAAGCAAGTAAACGGCGGCATTGGACAGGATTTTGGCATGAAGATCGGCACCACCATCCGCACTTTTCGCCTTCAAAAAGGGCTCTCCCAGGGAGACATTGAAAAGAAAACCGGGCTGCTGCGCTGTTATCTTTCGCGCGTGGAGAACGGACACACCGTGCCCTCGCTGGACACGCTATCGAAGATTGCGCTGGCGCTTGATCTGCCCATCGCGCAGTTTTTCGCCGATGAATCGCTGGGACGGCAATTCAACACGCACAAACTGTCGGACGAGGAATTGCGTTTCATGACGCAGATTCGCCGCTACTCATCGAATTTGAACGAGAGCGACCGCAAACTGCTGCTGGCCATGGTGAAGAAGTTCGCGGCCACGGCGACACGGTAGGGTCCGGCTCGTTGGTACCCCACCCTTGCGCTCAAAAAAAACGCGCAAGCATGGGGTACCCGGCGGTTTGTCATCCTGAGCGACTGCGGTTGCTGCTTGGCTCCGCGCCCCCCCTCGCAACTTCCGCCACAGCCGCTGTTTTTATACGTCGTTCCCAAGATGGAAGAACGGCTCGACGCCACGCCCGCCGCTGAGCAGGTGATTTTGTTCTTCGGCGGTCAGCGGCTCATAATTCTGCGCCACATCCATCGCTAAACGGAAATAGCGCTCATCTCCGGGCGGAATCGCTGCCGTGATGGGATGGCCCAGCGTCCAGCGCAACCCCATTGATGCCTCTTCAGGAAATGCGGCCGGCTGGTACCAGCACTTAGGCTCGGGATGATCCTTGGCCTCGGCGCTCGGCCAAACCGTCTTCGCCATGCTCTTCAGCGCCAGAATACCCATCTGCTTCTGCTGCGCGCGCTCCACAATCTGCAACCCGAAGTTGGCCTGGCTCACCAGCAGCCAGTTAAGCGGAAACAGAACCGTGTCGAAGTTATAGCGGTCCATGGCGGCCAGAGCCGTCTCCACCGAATGCACAGAGAATCCAATGAAGCGGATCTTGCCTTCCTTCTTGGCCGCTTCCATGGTTTCCATCGCCCCCCCCGGCCCCAGCACTTTATCAAGCTCGGTCATCTTGGTGAGCGCGTGGAACTGGTAGAGATCGAGGTGATCGGTCTCAAGCAGGCGCAGGGAATTTTCAAGCTGGGCCCGCGAATCGTCCTTCATGCGGCCCTCGGTCTTGCAGGCCAGAAAAGATTTGTTGCGGTAGGGCTTGAGCGCCGGTCCCAGCCGCTCCTGCGCGTTGCCGTAGCTGGGCGCGACGTCAAAGTAGTTGATGCCTCGGTCCACGGCTTCGGCCACGATGTTCACCGCGGCGCTGGGATCTTCGTTCATCACCACGATGCCGCCAAAGCCGATGATGGAGAGATGTTCGCCAGTCTTACCAAGGGCCCGGCGCGCAATAGGACGGGTTGGGGCAGCGGCGTGCAGCCGGCTGGCCGAAGCTACAGCAGCAGCGGTGACGGCAGCCTGCTTGAGAAAATGGCGACGTTCCATGGGTCTCCTCCTCGCTTGCACCAGGACTTGCCTGTCGGTGACGATTAAAATTTTACGCCCGCTGCCCGTCAGGCCTGCGGCGGCTGAACGTGGGCAATATAAAAACCAAGCAGCACCAATAGTCCAACCATCATGGATAGGGCTATGCGCAGCCGCCTTTCAAAGGTGCTGCGCGACGAGCCGATGCGCGGCACCATGGGCATCGCCAACAGCAGTCCGCTGCTAAAGCCGCCCAGGTGCGCCATATTGTCGATGTTCAGGCCCGAATGCACGAAGTGGTTGCCGCCCGAAATAGATAAACCGATGACCAGGTTGATGGCGGCAAAGTAAATGACCGAGCGGCGCAGCCGCTTGAGTTCCATGGGCGGTAACGGCAGGTGCGGGGACTTGAGCAGAATGATGAGCAGTCCGGCAATTCCAAACACCGCGCCGGAAGCACCGGCGCCGGCGGGAAACAAAACCTGCCCTGCGTCGCGGATGGGCCAGACCCAGTTGACCAGGGTGGACAGCAGGTTACCGGCCGCGCCGGTAAGAATATAGGCCGCAAACAGGCCCACGGAGCCGATCAGCGGCTCGGCCAGCATGCCCAGGTTCCACAGGCACCACATGTTCGTGGCCAGGTGAAGAATGCCCACATGCAGGAACATGGCGCTCACAATTCGCCACCACTCGCCATAGATGAGCACGGCACCCGCATTATTCGCGCCCCAGTTCATCAGTTGATCGACCGTGGGGTTCATGGCGCTGATGCCCCGCGCCACCATGGCGAGATACACGGCGCAGTTGATGCCCACCAGCAGGTGGGTCGCAGGCGCTGCCCTGAGCACAGACTTTCGCCGGCGGACCGGCGCCGCTGCGGGTCCGCTCCCGGCTGGCGGAGCATATCGGGCTGCCGGAACGTAGCCGGCGGCGTCCGGGGGCAGAATCTCCGGTTCGCGGACGGCGGTATACCCGTTGAGGGTAGATTCAGGGGGAACGCTGGCCATGCATTAACTCTAATGCATTTTCCGGTTTGTGCATTTCCGGACCGTGGCCAGCCTGGGGGGCACGGGCTCCAGCCGGAAGAGCGCGGGCCTCAGCCGGGCATCAAGCCGGCAAAAAATGGGCCGGCAAAAGTGAGGGGCGGGCGGCTCCTCGAGGGCTTTGCCGAAGAGATCTCTTTGACCCGAAGGTCAATTCCGTTTTCCATCCTGGCTATCTATCCACCCACCGCTCGCCTTACCACATCGTCAGAGTCACGTTATCGACCCATTCGTGAAGGGGCGTACCGCGAGGTGTCCTCGTCCAGTTGGTATTGGAGACCGACCTGATCTTGCCAAGTAGTGCTGTTGGCGGTCCAGGTCTGGTTGAGTCCGTAGGGGGTTCCATCGAGGACCAGCGTATCGTAGCGATACTGCGTGGAGTTGGGGAGGTCATCGTACTCCTGAACGTGGTGCCAGCCCGGCGCCCAGTGCGGACAAGGAAGCGGGTCGAGAAGCCATCGAGCGCCCTGGCTATCCCACGTGGCCCAGTAGCCGTCTCCAAAGTCGCACTGGCTGCCGGCCATAAACTCGTGGCCGGACAGAACCACGTAGAAATCGAGCTCCGAGGACCAGAAGTGGGCTTCGGCAGCGGGGTCGTGGTAGACCCAGAAGTCCCACAGGAAGTGGGTATAGGGAGTGGTCCCCGGGGTGATGTCCTTGAACAGAACGTTGCTCCAGGACGGGCCGCCGGCATACATCTCCATGCTGCTGCCGCTCAGCGAGGGCTGGCTCTGGTCAAATGTCATCGTGTAATTGTTGGTGACGTTCGTCCCGGCAGCGCACAGGCTGCAGATGCTCCAGTTGGACTGGTCGTTCTGCATCTCCGTCACCACCTTTGCGGTGGCGGGTGGAGTCGGCAGCACCGTACTGCTCGCCGGTGGGGTCCCGACCTGGATCAGCCTGATTTCCGATCTGTCGGAATCATTCTTGGAGTCCGCAACGCTGGCCCACAGAAGATGCTGGCCAGTGGGAATGGTGATCGCCTGGGAGATGGTATTTGCAGGGCTATTCGTCTGATATACGGCTTGCCCGTCGAGGCAAACCGTCCACTGGGTAATGGTAGCGGTGGAATATCCGCTCGCAGTCACCGTGACATTGCCTGGATTCTCACCTGGTGCGGGGGTCTGCAACCAGATCCCGCTTATTGAGCCATTTTGGTTGTTATATCCCGATTCCGCTCCGCCACATCCCGGACTCGGGTTACTGTTATAGCCAATGGTCGGAACGGCGCCACTTCCCGAGCCGCTACCGCTTCCCGAACCGCTGCTGCTGCCGGAGCCTGTGCCGCTGCCGGGGTTGTTGCCGGCCGTGGTGGTAGTTGAAGTTGAACCGCCACACCCGATGATGAGCGAGGCCTGGAGTGCAAATGCGCACGAGCAAAAAGAGCAAAGGAAAAGCCGAGACATGCAGTACTCCCACACGGGGATGTGAGATGCAGCCTGTCAGGATTATTCTGTCCCAAATAGACAACAATATCCGAGTACAGGTAAACATCCGCTTCCGGTAAGGATTATCCTGACAGAACAATAAAAAGGACCAGCAACCTGTTCGAGCCCACCTTTTAGAGCGTGCCGGAGAATGCAAAAGTGCGGTCAAATACTACCGTGCCGCCGCAGGCAAGACCGCGAACCTCGCCGAACGCAACTACCTCCTCACGCAAGCCGCGCGCGTTGCAGCCGCGCTGGAAGGATGAACTGGAAGGATGAATCCGATGGACAAAATTGTCTTGCATTCCGTGGACGACTACATGGCCTTGCAACCCAGGGCTGCAGTTGCCAAACTCGAACTGGTGCGCAGCGCCCTTCGCAGGGCTCTACCGCGTGCCGAGGAAGTCATCTCCTACAAGATTCCTGGGTACAAATTGAACGATGAGATCGTGATCTACTTCGCGGGTTGGAAAAAGCACTACTCGCTCTACCCCGCCGGGGAAGCTCTTTTGACCGCGCTCAGCAACGAGCTTGCCAGCTATGAAATCAGCAAGGGCACGATTCGTTTTCCGCTCTCCGAGCCGGTTCCCGTGAAATTGATCGAGCGCATTGCGAAGTTCCGCGCCAAGGAGGCCGCCGATCGTGTAAGGACCAAGAGCGACTCACCCAAGAATCGTTAATCGCCGCGTAGAGACCAGCAAGTCGGCCTGCGTACATCGACCTGGCTCAGCATGGTCCCGGGTTACGCATAGGTCTTGGTACGTTTCCAGCATTCATTAGCCTGAGACGAGCGGTTTGGCGATTACGCATCATTCCAGAAATGCTCCGGAGCCCTAGGGCGTTTATGGGGATCTATTAGCGAATAAGGTGATTTCTGGGTGCCCCATGTCTCGATGCTGAGACATGGGAGCCGCGATGCCCTCTTTGGCCGGTCGGGTATCAACGGAATCCCAGGTCTGAAAATCCAGACCTGGGGCACCCATCTTCAGTGGTTCATCGAGATGTTGGCCACCCGCCGAAGGGTGGGAGACCACGAACCTCGACCGGCTTTTTCAGCGTTCCGATTTCAATGTACGTATGATCGTCGAATCGCTCGTCGACGATAAATCAGTACCGAAATGTCGGCAAGTGTCCGCCGATCGAAGCGCGCATGACTTTCGGTTGACGCATCCAGGACGATGCACTCCTTGACAGAGTTCCGGGCGGATCGCCGGCGACGATCCAGTTGACGCAAGCCTGGCCACCCGGCCGTCTCCGCCTCAAGCGGAAAGCGGTTACTTCCTGGACAGGGCCTCCCTCCCGAGCAAAATCGACGCCAAGCTGACTCGCGGCGCCTTTCTGTTTGCGCCCGTCGATTGGCTCGCGCCCCACGTTGTACTCTGGAACTTGGTCCCCATCCCACCGCAGCAGGACTGCGGCAGGGCCGCGTTGGCTGCACCGGCGGCTCGGCCCGCAACCATTAACCCCCAAGACGAAGGAGTCTGGCAGTGGCTTCAGAGAACGAGCAGAAGCGGATTCGGCGCGCGCTGTTGAGCGTGACCGACAAGACCGGCCTGGTGGAGTTTGCCCGGGCGCTGGCGGATTTCGGCGTCGAGCTGGTCTCGACCGGCGGCACCGCCAAAGCCCTGCGCGAGGCCGGCCTCACGGTCAAGGACATCAGCGAACTGACCGGCTTTCCCGAGATGCTGGACGGCCGGGTGAAGACGCTGCACCCGCGCGTGCATGGCGGCCTGCTCTACATCCGCGGCAACGCCGAGCACGAGGCGGCCGTGGCCGCGCACGGCATTGAGCCCATCGACATGGTGGTGGTGAATCTGTATGCCTTTGAGAAGACAGCGGCCCAGCCCGGCGTCGCCTTCGGCCACCTGATCGAGAACATCGACATCGGCGGCCCGTCGATGGTGCGCTCGGCGGCCAAGAACTTTGAAGATGTGGCCATCGTCACGCGGGTGTCGGATTACCCCGCGCTGATCGAGGAATTGAAAGCAAATCAGCGGAGCGCTGAGCCGCGCCACGCGCTGGCGGCTGGCCAAGCAGGCCTTTGCCACCACGGCTGCCTACGATGCGGCCATCGCCGGCACGCTGGAGCGGATCGCGGAAGCTCCTGCGCCCGCTGCTCCGGCCGCTCCCGACGAAGTCCGCCTTCCCGGCCACGCTGCGCATCAACTTTCCGCTGGCGCAGACCCTGCGCTACGGCGAGAACCCGCACCAGCGCGCCGCGCTTTACGCCGACGGCACCGGGCTGCGGCATCGCCGGCGCAAACCAGCTGCAGGGTAAGGAGCTGAGCTTCAATAACCTCGTCGATCTGGACGCCTGCTGGGAGCTGGCGCAGGAGTTCGAGGAGCCTGCGGTCATCATCGTGAAGCACACCAACCCCTGCGGCGCGGCCACGGGCTGCTTCGATCCTCGAGGCCTACCAGAAGGCGCTGGCCTGCGATCCGGTTTCGGCCTTCGGCGGCGTCATCGGCATCAACCGCGAAGTGGACGGCGCCGCAGCCGAAGAGATCGCCAAGCTATTCGTCGAGGCCATCGCCGCGCCGGCCTTCTCCGCCGAAGCCCGCGAGCGCTTCGCGGCCAAAAAGAATCTGCGCCTGGTTGAAGTGCGCACGGCGCCGCCGCGGCCGGTGGTGAAGCACATCTCCGGCGGACTTGCTGCTGCAGGATGCCGACACCGCGCGCGTGACCGAGTCGGAGCTGAAGGTGGTCACCTGGCGCCCGCCCACAGCCGAAGAGCTGCGCAGCCTGCTGTTTGCCTGGCGCGTCTCGCAAGCACGTGAAATCGAACGCCATCGTCTACGCCCGCGACGGGCAGACCCTGGGCGTAGGCGCGGGCCAGATGAGCCGCGTGGATGCAGCAAGATTTGGCGCCATGAAGGCGGTGTTGCCGCTCGAGGGCTGCGTGGCGGCATCGGATGCCTTCTTTCCCTTCCCGGACGGTCTGGAAGCGGTGGCCCAGGCCGGCGCGACGGCCGTCATTCAGCCCGGCGGCTCGGTGCGCGACGAAGAAGTGATTGCCGCAGCCGATAAGCTGGGCATGGCCATGGTCTTTACCGGAATCCGGCACTTCCGGCACTGAGCGGCGCAGTGAACCGGAACCCTCGTCCGCACCTGCGCATCCAAGCAGGGACGGATTCCTCGCTGGCACGGCGACCGGAACGGTCGCATCTGCGGATGCCGCAAAGCTTGCCGCTCAACCGGTTGGCGGCAAAAGAGCACGGAATCGATGGGCTGGTGCGACAAACGGCGGGCAAAATCGTCTGTACAATAGGACAAGCACGGCCGCCTGTGCCGCCCTTTGGCTCTCCAGCACCGTTTTGTGCGGGTCCGACCGACGGAAAGGGCGTGGTATCCCCGGAATGATGAATCCTAAACCTTCTTGCTTCGCCTCCCGGCTTTCCTTGACCGCGGCTTCGCGATCGCTGCCTCGCTGCTGCTGGCGCCCGCGTTTGCGCTTTGCGCGCAGAGCGCCCCGGCAGCCGGCCCGTGCATCCGCGTCCAAGCCGCGCAGACCCGGCGCCGGCTCAGTCGTCTGCGCGCATCGCGGGCCAGGATGCCAATCGCGCCGTGGCCTATTACCACGCGGCCCTGGCCGGCGTGTATGAGGACGACGCCATCTCCGAGGGCCAGCCCGATCAGATCACGCGCGCCATCGAAGAGTACAAGACGGCGCTCAATGCCGATCCCGACTCGGCGCAACTGAACGACGAGCTGGCCGATCTCTACTTCCGCACCGGCCGCGTGCACGATGCGGAGATGACGGCCAAGAATCTGCTCAAGACCTCGCCCAACGACGTGGACGCCCACAAGCTGCTGGGCCGCATTTACCTGCGCCAGCTGGGCGAAGGCGAGAGCGGCGTGTCATCCACATCGCCTGCCGGCAATGTGCTCGACCAGGCGATCGCGGAGTTTGAAAAGATCGTCGAGCTCGAGCCCAGCAGCGTGGAAGACCGCATGGTGCTGGGCCAGCTTTACACGGTGAAGCACGAGCCGCAGAAGGCCGAAGACGAGTTCAAGAGCGCGCAGGCCATCGAGCCGGACTCGGAAGACGTGGTGCTGAACCTGGCCCGGCTTTACGCCGAGAGCGGCGACATGCAGAAGTCCATCAAGGTGATCGAGGCGGTTCCCGGAAGCAAGCCGCACGCCGAAGATGGAGTTCACGCTGGGCGCGGCCTACGACCAGATGAAGGACACCAAGGACGCCATCGCCGCCTACAAGCGCGCGGCCGATCTGGAACCCGGCGACCTGCAGACCATCGACGCGCTGGCCCAGGCGCTGCTCACCGATGACCAGCTCGACGAGGCGCTCAAGCAGTACAAGGACCTGGCCGAGGCCGATCCCGGAAAACAGCGAAGCGCTGGTGCACATTGCCGAGATTCAGCGCCGCCAGGGCAAGTACGAAGATGCGCTGGCCACCATCCGCAAGGCGCGCAAGCTCGATCCCACCTCGCTCGAAGCCGGCTACAACGAGGGCCTGCTGCTGGACGTGCTGGGCCGGCTGGATGAGGCCGGCGCAGACCTTCCAGAGCATGGTCGATCTCGACCTCGCACGCCAATGGCGCCTACACCAGCGAAGAAAAGAACAACCGCAGCATCTTCCTGGAGCGGCTGGGCGCGGTCTATCTCGAGCAGGACAAGACCGACCTGGCCCTCGCCGCTTACCAGAAGATGATCGACCTGGGCGGCGACCCGGCGGTGCGCGGCTACCAGGGCGAAGTGGACGCCTATCGCAACGACCACCAATTCGACAAGGCCATCGAGGTTTCGCGCAAGGCGGTTGCGGCCGACCCCAAGAATCGCGACCTGAAGCTGATGCTGGCCGGCGAGCTGGCCGATCACGGCCAGGTCGACGAGGCCATGTCGATGGCCAACGGCCTGTTGAACAAAACTCCCGACGATCGCGCCGTGTACCTGGCCATCGCGCAGATGGACATCCGGCTGAAACGCTGGAAGGACGCCGAGGATGCGCTCGACAAGGCCGAGCCGTTGAGCACCAAAAAAGAAGATCGCACTTACCTGCTCTTTCTGCGCGGCGAATGGGCCGAGCGGCAGAAGCACATGGACGCGGCCGAAAACTACTTCAACCAGGCGCTGGCCCTCGACCCGCAGAACGCCATGACGCTGAACTATCTGGGCTACATGTGGGCGGACAAGGGCGAAAAGCTTCCTGAAGCGCTGAAGATGATTCGCAAAGCCGTCGACCTGGAGCCCTGGAACGGCGCCTATCTCGATTCGCTGGGCTGGGTTTACTTCAAGATGGGCGACTACGATCTGGCCGAGGACAACCTGCGCCAGGCGGTGCAGCGCGACCAGAGCGATCCCACCGTGCACATGCACCTGGGCGACCTGTATGAGAAGACGGGGCGCATCCGGCTGGCCGCCGCGCAGTGGGAGCTTTCGCTGGCGGAGTTTGCCAAGTCCGCGCCCGCCGATATCGAGCCCGGCGACGTGGCCAAGGTCCAGAAGAAGCTGGAGAGCGCGCGCGTCAAGCTGGCCAAAGAGGACAGCTCGCTGGGACCGGCCAAGCCGGAATAGCCCTTCAATTAACTAGAAACAACGGCGGCGGTTTCAATCGCCGCCGTTTTGTTTGTGCCGTCCGAGGCGCCGTGCCTATCGTTGCCCCCGAGCCGGGCCCCCACGCAGGTCTTCGTGCATGGGCAGGTTACTTCCGCTTGGCTGCCGCGGCAATGTAGAGATCGACATTGGACTTGTCGACCAGCGCCGTACCGGTATCCACGAACTCCGGGTAGACGGCGAAGGGGTCCGCGGCGGAATTGTTGGCCAGTTGCCTGGGCGGGTCGTGAAACACCTCGTCCAGCGCCTTCAACCCCACATATCCCATGGTGTAGGGCTTCTGCACCACGGTGGAATCGATGACGCCCGCCTTGATCGAGTCCAGTGTGTCCTGGGTCGCATCCCATGCCACCAGCACGCGGTCGGTGGCGCCGGTGCGCTTAACAGCGTCCGCCACCATCTTGCCCGAGACCGCTTCCAGACAAACGAACGCATCGATCTTTTTGGGTCCGGTCTGGGCCATGAACTGCTGGGTCCGGTCGAAGGCAATCTGCGGTTCTGTCTGGACGTCGACAACCTCAACAACGTTGATTCCCGGATAGGCCGAGAAGACGTCCTTGAAGCCCTTGAGCCGCTCGTCGGTATTGGGCTGTCCGGCGAGCGTGAAGAACACCACATTGCCCTTGCCGCCGAGGCGCTGCGCAACTCTGCGCCCGCCCAGCCGGCCCGCTTCCAGGTTGTTGGTGCCGATGAAGTAGAGCCTGCGGCTGGCCGCAGCATCGGAATCCATGGTAATCACCGGGATGCCGGCGTTAATGGCGGCGTCGATGCCCGGCTGCAGCACCTGCGCATCGGCGACCGAGATGAGAATCCCGGACGGTTTGGCGGCAATCGCCTTCTGCAGCTCTGCCGACTCGGCCTGCGCGTCGCGCGTGTCGGGCCCCACCACCCGCGCCGTCACCCCGTACTCCGCCGCGGCCTGCTTGAATCCTGACACTGCCGGCTGCCAGTACGGCGACTGCATGTTCGCCGCAACCAGGTAATACACCTCTTTCGTCGAGTGCCGCTGGCACCCGCACATCCACGCACCTGCAAGCACTAGCAGGGCCGGCGTCCATCGCCTGATGGCTCTCATACACTACCTCACTTTCAACCGGACCCTTTGGCCCGCGGCTCGATTCCGGGCACGGGCGCGGTGTGCGGAAAATCCGCAAGGATGCTACGCTTCGGCGTCCTCGTTGTCCATCCCGCTCTAAGGAAAACTACAGGCGCGGCCCCTCCGCGTACCGTGATTCCCGACACCGGTGGCCGTGCCGGGCCAGGCACCGCTGCTCCCCGCTGCGGTATAACCACATTTGGGGCCGAGCAGGCTCCTGAACCTATGGCTGCCAATCTCTCCAAATCCGCAACGCCGCTCCCGCCGGGGACCGCTGTTCCCGGCGAGTTCGATCATGCGCTCACGCGGCGGGTTTACGATGAGCCGCCTCATCCCTACCGTTCGCCCTTCGCCCGCGATGCTGCGCGCCTTCTTCATGCGCGCGCCTTCCGGCGCCTGGCCGGCAAAACCCAGGTGTTTACGCGGCTGCCCGGCGAGCCCACCACCGACCACTTCCGCAGCCGGCTCACCCACACCCTTGAGGTGGCGCAGATTTCCCGCACCCTGGCGCGCGCGCTGGGACTCAATGCGGAGCTGGCCGAAGCCCTGGCGCTGGCCCACGACATCGGCCATCCTCCCTTTGGCCATGCCGGCGAAAAAGCCCTGGACCGCGCCCTGCGCAACCACGGCCTCAGCTTCGACCACAACCTGCACGCGCTGCGCATCGTCACCTGGTTCGAGGAGCGCTATCCGGCCTTTCGCGGCCTCAACCTGACGCTGGCCGTGCGCGAAGGCATCGTGAAGCACTCGCACGATTACTCAGAAGCCACGCATCCGGAGCTGGCCGAGTATTTTCTCGCTGAGTTTCCCCCGCTCGAAGCGCAACTGATCGACCTGACCGACGAGATTGCGTACCTGAGCGCCGATCTCGACGATGGGCTGGACTCCGGAATCCTGACGCTGCACGAAGTGCGTGAAGCGGTGCCGCTGTTCCGCGGCTTTCACGATGCGGCGCGCCAAAACTATCCGGATGCCGCGCCGCGGCTGGCTGCCTACGACGCGCTGCGGCGGCTGCTGAACGCCTTTGTGACCGACCTGCTGAACGAGGTGCGCGCCCGCGTGATGGCCCTGGGGGCAACCACGCTCGCCGATATTCGCAGGGCCCCGAGCCGCATTGCCGCGCTCAGCCCGGAGATGGAAGCCGCACGCGCGGCCGCAAAACAGTTTCTCTACGCGCGGCTCTACAACTCACCCGGCATGGAAGAGGTACACGCCCATTCTGAGCGGGTGGTGGAAGAACTGTTTGCGGCGGTGATGGCCGAGCCGTCGCTGATGCCCGCCGATCACCAGGCGCAGATTCCCACCGAGGGCCTGGCCCGCACCGTAACCGACTACATTGCCGGCATGACGGACAGCTACATTGAGCAGTTGTGGGCGCGCTGCTGCGGGCGCTGAGCCGCCGATTAAAGCGAGAGGGTGTGAGCTGCGTCCGCAACGGCGCGGTCGCGGTGTGCGCAGCGGGCCGGAACACCGGCCGCGGCCCATCGGGCGCTGCGCTTTTCAGGATTACCCGGCATCGATTCGACGACGGATTCCGCAGCCTGGCGTCCCACCGCTTCTCAGCCTCGTGAGGTCCACACAGGCTGGCCGTGACGATCCTGGCCATGACGACCATTCCCGCCCGTAAGCAGGCTTTTCGGCATCGGAAGGAGTGTGGCCGCTCCATCAGATCGACGAGCTTAAAGCGTTCTAATCTCGCTGCCAACGAATTGGACCGGTGCGTGCCAACAGAAGGTTCAGAGAGCTGCGCGACTGAATCCTTGAAGGAACCGAAGCCATGAGTGAAGCTCGTGGCGGCGGACCATCAGTCTGCGGCGCGGTGAGGAAAACCATGCATGACTTTTTGATTGCTCTCGCCTACGTGGGAATGATCGTTGCCCCGGCGGTCTTTGCCGCCAGTGCGAACAGCGGCGCACCGCCTAAGAGCAAGTAATTCTGGGATCACCCTGTCGGACTGGTTGCTGATATCGCTCCCCGGGGCTCTCGCACCAGGCCCTGGATCCAGCCACAGAACGCCAGCACCAGGAACGGAAACCCCAAACCAGGCAGCGGAAACGAGGTGGGCAGCACTCGCACGCCCCACAGGATCTCAGCAAACGTCATGGTGAACAGGATCGCGGCAATTACGCTGGCTACGCGCACCCAGATGGGAAACTTGCGCGGTATGCCGGTCAGCAGCAGGCCGGCAGCCCACAAGGCCGCCCCGGCTGCGAACGACGGCACCATGGCATCCAGCGACTGCGGCGTTCCGGCCAGCATGACGCTCTCGCCGATGCAGAAGATCAGGAACCCGGCCGCTACCGCGTCCTCTCCCGAACGGAAGTTCTTCAGCGCCAGGATAGCGGTGGCTACGATCAGCCCCAGCCCGTCGATCCCCCAAAAAACGACGCGCAGTCTGGGGTCGCCGACAAATGTCCCGGCCATTCCCAGAACGCCGCCCAGCGTCAGGCCCGCGATGGCGACCACGTTCAGGGAACGCATTACGCCTTGTCCTCGGGAATGCCTGGAGGGCCGAGAATTTCAATACCGTAGCGGGCTGCCGTGGCATGGATCAATTGCATGTCGGGCGGCTCAGTGGCAGGCGGCGGCGGCGTCAGCGTCAGCGCCGGCTGAGAGAGCTCGCGCATAAAGCTCTCGAACCCGCCCGGCTCGGTCACCAGCAGGAATCGCGAGAGGTCGGACGCAACCAGAAAGGTGTGGGGAATATCGCGCGGACCGAAGACGAAGGAGCCGGCGGGAGCGTGAATCGTACGCCCGCCAACCCAGAATGTCAGTTCACCCTCGATGACGTAGAACCATTCGTCCTCGCGATGATGCACGTGCAGCGGAGACCCTGCGCCCTGGGGAGCAATCATCTCGATCACGGCAACGCTGCCTGCGGTGGTTTCGGCGTTTGCCTTGACCGTCACCAGGCCGCCAAAAGACCAGAACGTCTCGCCTTCGCCTTGCCCATATGCAATGGGACTTATTGTTGCACCAGCCATGCCCGACCTCCTGAATTTCGTTTGTGGGGAAGAAGCTTGCGCCTGCTGCGCATAACCTGGGGGAATAACCAAACCTAACACACAGAATGCCAAAGTTGCCTGATCCCTGGCGCCACCAGCCCTTCCAAACCCAACCACTGCAGCAGGGACGGGAGAGCCGCGGTTTACTGCACGGTTCCCTGGGGCCTGAGCCGGCGCAAATCCATGGCGCAGGCCACGGCGTTCTGCGCCTGAATGCGCAGATTGTCTGAAGCGGCCCACAGCCACAGCTTTGAGATCTGGGCGGGATTGCGGCGGCCGGGCTCGGGACGAATGCGGACCAGGACATCGTTCTGGCCGGTGGCGGCCAGGTTCGATGGCGAATCGGTCTCTTCGAGAATCAGATCAACGTGCTCGCCGCTGAGTGCGTCTTCAATGACGGCGATCTCGACCGCGTGCTCCAGCTCCACCGCGATCATGAAGGTATGGCCGTGGAAAACGGGCGCTTGGATAACCTGAACAGCCACTTGGGGGCCGCGGCCGCCGGTGAGCGCTTCATAGTGGCGGCGAATACGGGCCTCGATGGAGCTGAGCTTGAATTTTGCGGCCTCGCCTAACCCACCCAGCAGGTTGTAAGCCGCCTGGGCGTCGTAGACGGCGCGCGGCAGCGTTTGAAAGCTGAGCAGGCTCACCGTCTGCTGATGCAGCTCGTCCATGGCCGCGCGGCCCACTTCGCTGGCCGGCAGCAGCACGGTCGCCGCGGCAAAGCGCACCGGCGCGGCCTGCTGCAACCGCTCCAGAAGCAACGCCAGGGCCAGCGCCGCAGGGTGAGCCGGGACAATGGCCGGGGTAAAGAGATCGACCGCGGCAGCTTCAGTCCCCAGCCACGGCGCCCGCACCAGCACGCCGGTCTCCCGATCCAGCGCGCCGGAGAGATCCAGCACCGTGGAGCCGGCCCGCAGTGCGGTGCTCCAGTGCCGGCGCGTCAGGTCTTCGGTACCGCAGAAAAATGTGAAATCAGTGTGCTCAAACGCATCAGGCGCAATGGGCTGGATAATAGTGATTTCGTCGCCCACCTGGTCAAGCTGGCCCTGGCCTTCCTCCGCATCGAGCAGGACAAAGTTGGCGGCAGCAAGCGAAGAATCGGAAAGGATGTCTTTCAGTTCCCTTCCGACAAGGGTGGAGGCTCCGGCAATAGCGATTTTATACACGGTAATCTTCTTTCAGATGAGGTTATCGCACTTCCCGGACCGCGAGAGAGGCAGGCGGCGACGTTGATTGATTTTTCTTGAGATGCCTTAGGAGGGCCTGAAGCCATCAGCTTCGGTCGACGAATGGGCCTGTGGGTCAGAGACCGGGCCGGCGGCCGTGGGCCGGTGACGGCTGCGGCGCTGCCAGGAATAGGCAGCGCGAGCCCAGATGCCGGAGAACATGTAAAGGAGCGCCGCGCCGAACATCACCACATTCGAAAATCGAAAAGTGATCCACGCGATCAGGGCCAGCGGCAGCAGCAATTGGAAGGGATGAGCGCGGGAGAAATTGATCTCCTTGGCCGACCAGAAGCGCCAGGTGCTGACCATCAGGAAGGCACTGAGGCCGACAAAACACACCCAGATGATGGCGATCCACCACGCTTCCACCGGGTAGCCATAACACAGGTGCACGGTGGCGGCCAGCGAGCCGGCAGCGGCCGGAATGGGCATGCCCACAAAGTATTTGCGGTCGGACCGGCCAGGGTTGCGGGGCTTGGGATCGTGGCTGATGTTGAAGCGGGCCAGGCGCGAAACTCCGCCAATCAAAAACAGGAAGCAGAAAAAGATGCCCGCCTGGATGAGGTGCTGACGCAGCGTGGGGTTGATGGATTCGGGCAGGAACTGAAAGCCCCAGATCATGGCCAGAAGGCTGGGCGCAACCCCAAAGGTGATGGCGTCGGCCAGCGAATCGAGCTCCTTGCCGAAGTCGCTGGTGGTGTTCGTCATGCGCGCGATGCGGCCATCAAGAGAGTCGAAGGGGATGGCAAAGAGAATGGCCATGGCGGCCCAGTCAAGATGGGTGTGCGCTTCGCCGTTGTTGGCCAGCGCGGCAATGGTCTGGGTGATCGAGAAGTATCCCGCTCCGATGTTGCCGCAGGTAAAGATCGACGGCAGCAGAAACATGCCGCGGCGCAGGCGGCCCCGGTCGCGTGCCTGGAGGCGTGCGCGGGCTGCCGGATCCATGAGGTTCACGCGCCTTCTCCTGCGGCCGTCCCCGCCAGCACTGGCGTTCCCGCTGCGGCCGGCATGGCCGCCAGAATGCTGGAGCCGCCTTTGACCCGTTGCCCGACCCGGACCTGCAGCACCGCCTGGACAGGCAGCAGAACGTCGACCCGCGAGCCGAATTTGATGAGGCCTACGCGCTCGCCGCGTTGGAGCGCCTGGCCCTGGCGCGGACGAAAGACAATGCGGCGGGCCAGCAAACCGGCGATCTGCTTGAAAGTAACCTCAATGCCGCTGTCGGGGCCCTCCCCGCGCACTGTGGCCACGTTCTGCTCGTTGCGCTCCGCGGAGGCCGGGTTCATGGCGTTCAGATACTGGCCCTTGTGATAGGAGACGCGGCTGAGCACTCCCGTGATGGGAGAGCGGTTGACGTGCACGTTAAACACGCTCAAAAAAATGCTGATGCGCTGGCGCGGGCCTTCGGGCGTCTCAATCGACGCGGTTTCAGTTACTTTGCCGTCGCCGGGCGAGACGATTACACCCCTGCCGGCGGGAATGGCGCGCGGCGGATCGCGGAAAAACCATAGAAAAAAGGCTGCCAGCAACACCGGCACAATGCTCCATGCCCAGTTGTGCGTGGCCCAGTCGAGCGCTGCCGCAACCGCCAGCAGGCTGACGCCATAAATGTAACCGTCACGAACCATAGTCCCCAACGATTATACGGGGCGAGAAAGACGTGCGCGGAGCGGGATGCCGCAAAGAAAGGAGCCTAAAGCATTTCTCGGACGCAGGAAGAGCCGCAAACGGAGGGCGCAGGATAGATATTCGTAGGGAAATTCTCTCGCCAGCTGTGGGTCGTTATTAGCCATCTGAGAAATGCCGGAGAGGCGCAAACCGTTATGCAGGGACACACACTCTACGCGTACCCGGTGCCTGGGCCCGCTTGCTCGGGAATAACCGCTCAATTTTCCTGGATAGCTACGCGATGGCCGGCGCGCGGCGCTCCAGGGCAAAAATCAGATCTTTGGCGTGCAGCTTGAGCTTTTTCAGGCGAACCTCTTCAAGCTGCTCATCCACAGAAAGATACGGTTTCTGAATCAATTCCTCGAGCCGCTGAGCGTAGCGGTTATGTTCGGCTTGCAGGCGATCAATCTCCGCGCTCAGCGTAGCGACGTTTATTTCATCCATCCGGCACCTCCGGAATTCTTAGCGAACATTAACATATATCGCCACGACCGGATAGTCCGCAAGCAAGAAAATTGCCGACGGTAACCTCGGGGCTGTGAATATCTGCGGCGGTAGGAGAATTGGCGCGGGGGGTAGCAGGGTCAGCGGAGCTTACGGCGGCGCCCAGGCCCAGGAAACTTCCGGCCAAGGACGGCTAACACCGCTACTCCCGCTCCAGTGCCATCAGCACTGCGTCTTCAACAGGATCGGCGTAGTAGCGCGGGCGGCGGCCGGTTTCGCTGAAGCCCACGCGGCGGTAAAGGGCGATGGCGGCAGCATTGGAGGCGCGGACTTCCAGCCAAAGCTCGTGGATCGCGGCGGGACCGAGTTCCTCAAGAAGGGACTGGAGCAGACGGCGGGCGATTCCCCGGCCCTGGCTGGCAGCCCTCACGGCCACGCTTTCAAGCTCGGCATGGGGAGGGAGCAGGCTGGCCACGGCGAAGCCCTGCACCACTCCTGCCTGATCCGCGGCCACCAGGGCGAGGCGCGGCGGAGCAGCTTCGGGATCGAGCATGGCGCCCCAGGTGGAACGCGGGTAATGGGGCGCATGATTCAGGCCGGCGGCGATTTCAATGATGGCCTGCAGGTCGGCTGCAACCATGCGCCGGACGGCAATCTCTTCTGCCGGGGAGTTCATAGGGAGTGCGGCCGCCGCGCGGGTTCGCCGAAGATCTCGGCATCGGAGCGGCGCAGGTAATGGCCGTCGAGCAGAGCCAGGTCAGCGAACTGCCCGGCGGCGGCGCGTGGGGCGCAGAGCTGGAGAGCGTCGGCGGCCGCAGGCGCGGGAACGGCGATGAGCTCGACCGCCGGCCACGCCGAGCGGAGCAGCGCGGCGGCAGGTTCATCGCAGACGGCGATGCGCACGGGCGGAGTGTCGATACAGGCAAGATCGATCCCGGCAAGATCGCGCGCGCCGGCCAGTAGTTCCCTGCCCTCCGGCGCGACGCCCGGAAAATTCGCGATGCGCAGAAAAACCTCGCCGCGATGGGCATCGAGAGCCGCGGAGGGAGCCTGCGCTTTCCAGCAAGAACTTCGAGCCGCGAGACGGCGAGCACCGGCAGCGATGCGCCTTGGGCCAAGCCCTTGGCCGCGCTCAGGCCCACCCGTACCCCGGTAAAACTACCGGGGCCGTTGACCACGACGATCGCATCGAGCTGGCTCAGCTTCTTTTGGTTTTGGTTGAGAAGACCGGCAATCGCGGCCACCAGCGTGGCCGAGTAGGTGCGCCCGGCCAGCTCCGTTTGGCCAAGAATTTCGACCGCTCCCGCGCTCCAGCGGCCCAGGGCAACGGACCCGCTCGGGCCGCAGGTGTCGATGGCGAGCAGCAGCGCGGAATCCGGCATGGGCGTCACACCGCAGCCAGCGCCTGGTCCAGATCGGCAATCAGGTCTTCCTTGTCCTCGATGCCTATGGAGAGCCGGATGCGGCCTTCGTTGATGCCCATGGAGCGGCGGGTCTCCTCGCTCACCGAGCCGTGGGTGGTGGTGGCGGAGTGCGACGCCAAGGACTCGACGCCGCCCAGCGACTCCGCGTTGATAAAGATCTTGATGGCCTTCAGGAAGCGCCCGGCCTCATCGCGCGACTTGAGTTCGAAACTCATCATCGAGCCAAAGCCCTTCTGCTGCTTCAGGGCCAGCTGGTATTGCGGATGGCTCTTGAGCCCCGGATAGGCCAGCTTACTGACCTTGGGGTGCGTGGAGAGGAACTCGGCCACCGCGCGGCCATTTTCTTCGTGCTGGCGAACCCGCAGCGGCAGTGTCTTGATGCCACGCAGAACCAGGTAGCACTCAAACGCCGACATCACGCCGCCGGCGGCCTTCTGGATGAGCAAATAACGTTCATGGTGCTCGGGTTTCGAGCCGATCAGCACGCCGCCCAGGCCGTCGGAGTGGCCGTTCAGGTACTTGGTCGTCGAGTGCATCACGATATCGGCGCCCAGGGCCAGCGGGCTTTGCAGCACCGGCGACAGGAACGTATTGTCCACGCTCACTTCCGCGCCGCCCGCGTGCGCAATTTTGCAAACGCCGGCAATATCGGTGAGCACCATGAGCGGATTGCTGGGCGTCTCAATGTGCACCAGCTTGGTGTTGGGCTTCATGGCCGCTTCTACGGCGGCCAGGTTGCTGGTATCCACGTATTCGATCTCAATGCCGTAACCGCTGACAATCTGATCGAAGAGCCGCACCGTGCCCGCATAAACGTCGCGCGAGCAGATGAGGTGGTCGCCTGCCCGCAGCATGGCCACCAGCGCCGATATGGCCGCCATGCCGGTGGTGAAGGCGTGGGCGCAGTGGCCGCCCTCGAGCGCGGCCAGCGCGGTTTCCAGGGCGTCGCGCGTGGGATTGCCGGCGCGCGAGTAGTCCCAGCCGCGGTCGGTGCCAATGCCCGTGAGCTCAAAGGTGGAAGACAGGTAGAGGGGAACGTTGACGGCGCCCGTCCGGGGATCGGGCTGCTGGCCTGCATGTACAGCAAGAGTCGAGTAGCGATAATCAGCCATGTGTCGTGTGGGGAACTCCTGCTTTCAAGAATATCGCGGCGGGATGGGGCGGCGGTGGAAGCTGTCTGCGGTTTGAGTTCCGCTCTCGATCAACGGCTGTCATGCCGAGCGGAGCGAGGGACCTGCGGCTACCTTGCTCCCCGTCCAGCGGGTTCTGCCCGAACCAACGCCAATTCGACTATGCAATGACTCCATTGGCATGAACTCAATTGGCGTGAAAGGTAAACACATCGGGCCGGTTATAGTGGCCGGCCACATCCAGGTCGAACTTGCCCCGCGGGATATCGTCCAAATCCAAGTCCGCCGTTAACAGTCGTTCGCCTTCGGCCGGGCCAGAGATGATCTCTCCCCTCGGAGAAACAACGAGACTTCTCCCATCGATCTCGCCGCCAGCCTCTCTCAGATCTTGCTGCCAATCGTCCTTGGCCAGGAACTGACATGCGCTCAGCACAAAACAACGCCCCTCATACGCAATGTGACGCATGCTCGACTGCCATATCTCTCTCGAGTCCACTGTGGGAGCACACCAAAGCTGAACGCCCTGATTGTAGAGATGCTGCCGGTATAACGGCATGTAGTTCTCCCAGCAGATTGCCATCCCGATGCGGCCCAGGTCGGTATCCACGACTTGCATGGTTGAGCCGTCACCCAATCCCCAAATCAGCCGTTCGCTCCCGGTGGGCATGAGCTTCCGATGCTTGGCGACGAGTCCCTGCTCGGGGGAAAAGAGGAGCGATGAACAATAGAGGGTGCCGCCTGCGCGCTCAACGACTCCGATCACGATATGAAGGCTGAGTTCCTTCGCCCAGCTCGCCAGCGCCTCCGTCTCCGGGCCTGGGCATTGGACGGCGGCCTGGGAGTAGCGGCGAAAATGTTCGCGTCCCTCATCGGTTCGATTTCCGACGGTGGCCCCAAAGGTCAGTCCTTTTGGGTAGCCTCCCAGGAGTGCCTCCGGGAATACCAACAGCTGCGCGCCGGTTGACGCTGCCTCGCGGCATCGCGCCTCGACCCTCCGGAGAGTCGACGGGGTATCGAACAACACGCTTCCTACTTGTGCGACGGCAGCTTTAATCATAATTTCATGCTAAATGTCGGCATCGGGACGATGCGTTCCTTGGTCGCAGCTCCTCGGACGAATTCCGAGGACCCTCGTTCCGACGGTCAGACTGGAACGTCAGATGTTGACCACAGGGCGGCGGTGGAAGCTGGCGGCGGTTTGAGTTCTCCTCTCGATCGGCGGCTGTCATGCCGAACGGAGCGAGGGACCTGCGGTTGCCTTGGTCTCCGTCCCATGAGTTCTGTCGGAATTGGCGGTGATTCGCCCCGAATCGCCGAATACTTGCCGGCTTAGCGGGACTAATCCGAAATCAGGGGCTGCATTCGCCGGTGGCGCGATCCGGCTGGTCGGACCGTAGCGCATTGGGAGTAAAATTCTAGGGAATGACGACAGCTCTAACGCCGCCCTTTTCAGCAAGAAATCGTCGAGGGAAAAACTGGATCGACGCAGACTTTCCCGCTTCCGCACGTAACGGCCTTTTTCATATATTGAACGAAGCGGTCGAAAAGGGCTACCTTCGAGGCTGGTTTGTCGCCGCTAAGGAGCTCAGAAGGGTCACAAGGGTTGCTCCGAAAGACTATGACTCGAGGTCCGTTCAAGGCATTCGACAGGCTAAGTTCGATGTAGAGGCCGAGTTGAATCAGCTTGGATGGGATCGGATCTACGATTTCTGCGAACGCCTCCACGGCCACCTCGCTGAGGACATATCCCGCGGGTACAACGATCAAGAGACCACTATCACGAAAGGGCAGGCGCAGGCATTTTTCGCTGAGGAAATCCAGCGCCTTTTTGAAGAGGAGGGTCTTGGCTATGAGTTCCGAGATGGGTTGGTGCAAAGGCGCGGCAAGCGCCACACTATAACTCAGACCAACAAAGCCGAAACGGTTTTGGCCGATCACAGACTAGACGGCGCCCGAACGCATTTTTCAAAGGCCCTCCGCTATTTTCATGATCGCAAGAAACCCGATCACGAGAACGCCGTAAAAGAAGCCGTTTGCGCGGTGGAAGCGGCAGCGAAAGAATTGTTCCCAGACGCAAAGGCAAAGACCTTGGGGGAGTTTGTCAGCTGGGCGACCAACAGCGAGCGCAATTTGCTTCCAAAATCGATCGGGCAAACATTCAGTGGCCTGTATGCATTCCGTAGCAGCGGAGAAGGAGTGTCTCACGGAGCCGCGTCAGGAGGAGCAGTGACTGCCGAGCTTTCTGAATACGTTCTCGGAACGGCGGCTTCGCAAATAGTATTCCTCGCCGACCTGGCCAGTGCTGCTGAAGAACCCCCATTCTAGAGTGGTTTTCAAGCACGGACTCCAGCGGTTTCCTCCCGAGACACCGATCATGCGGACGCAATTGCGGATTTCTTAAGTTTAGAACGTCTATCAACTCGATTCTTGAATTCGTCGTAACGGTCGGCGAGATCATAAACGTACTCGACGATAGCGTTAACAAACGATTGCAAATCTTCTGCATCGGTGCGAGAGATAATTATGTCTTCCGGGTGTGCAGCAAGATTGCGGAATGCTTGAAGTTGTTGGCTCCATTCGTACAGTCGATCATCGATTATTTTCTTGTCCTTGAGCCGCTTAATGCCTGCGCCAAGCATCAGTTTCCTTTTTGGTGCTGAAGACGGGCCTGAATGAACAGACTCATCTGGGGGCTCCTCCAGGACGTCCCGGCAAAGTGCTTCAAGAGCACGACCGAGCATCACACAGGCTGCAACGTGTGCCCCACCTTGCAGCGAGCGGCCTGCCTCACTGAGAGAGTCCGTTACGAGCCTTGGAATTCTGGAGCTGGAAAACGTCTTAGGCGGACTCGGATAAACCCGAACTACATCGCTCCACCGATCCTGGTCGGAGTCGTAGTCTCGGAAATCGAGTTGCCTTGACTCACCAACGAGAATGGATTTGCAGCTCCCGCACTTTCCGACCATCACTCGCAAGCCGTAAGGTACACCATCCTCCAGATCTATTCCAGCGCTCTCAGCCCGACCTGTTTCGGCGACTGCGACCTTCGATTTGCACCAAGGACAGTCAACGACAAACGTAGAATTTTGAGGCATCCGATCCTCCTCCGGGGTGGGCTCCAGAGCAGGATACGCCGCGGTACCCTTGTTGGAAAGGTAAGACTGCGCGGATGAACGAGGCGGGTGACCCGCGTCCCGATGAACCACTGAGGATGGGTGACCCAGGTCTGGATTTTCAGACCTGGGATTCCGTTGATACCCGACCGGCCAAAGAACTGGGAAACGAGGTCTCCCATGTTTCAGAATCGAGACATGGGGCACCCAATATTCCCTCGATTCGGATGAGTATTCGCAAAACGCCCATGCCAAGCGCGCGAAGAACGCGGCCGGGGCATGCACGGAATCCTGGGCCGGTTCGACACAGAAGAGGGGAGAAAATCGAACTTATGTTGAAACCCAATCGTCGCGAGTACCTGCAGGCAGTTCTGGCAACCATGGCCACTGCCGCGGCCGGAGCTTCTGCGCGGGCAGCAGTGCCGCCGCAGATCGCGCTGCACGGAAAGGTCCACCAACCTGACCTTACCGGCAAGCAGATCGCGATAAGCCTGATCTGGGGCATCGGCGATGCGCACCGGGTGAAGATCTCAGAGCAATTGGGGGTGACGCACGCTGTGGCGGGAACCAATACGATTCTGCGCAGCCTCCCGCACCATCAGTATGCTGATGCGATTGCGAAGCTGAAGGCTGATTACGAAGCCGCCGGCCTGAAGATTGCCGCCGTCGAGAGCCACCCTGTCGACGCCGACAAAATCAAGCTCGGACTTCCGGGACGCGATGAGGAAATCGCGAACTACATTGCCGCCCTGGAGGCCCTGGGCAAGAACGGAATCGAGGTTGTCTGTTACGACTTCATGGCCGGTATTGACTGGTACCGCTCCAACCTCGACGTACCTGGCCGCGGAAGCTGTTCGACCATGGATTTCGACATTGCCACCGCACAAGCGCTGGGGCCGACCAAGTGGGGCCAGATTAGCGCGGAGCAGATGTGGAGCAACATGGACTATTTCCTGAAAGCGGTAGTTCCCGCAGCGGAAAAAGCGGGCGTCAAAATGGCGCTCCATCCCGACGATCCGCCCATTCCGAATTTGCGCGGCATAGCCAGGATTATCATCAACGCCGACGCCTATCGGCGGGTGATGAAGATGGTGCCAAGTCCGGCCAATGGCGTCACGTTCGAGATGTCAGTCTTCCATTTAATGGGCGAAAACCTGGTGGACCTGGCGCGGGAATGGGGTCGTGAAAACAAGATTTTCTACGCCCACTGCCGTAACGTAAAGGGCACACGCAACCACTTCGTGGAGACCTTTCAAGATAACGGAGACATCGATTTCGGCGAAGTGTTCCAGGCCCTTTACGACAACGGCTTCCGCGGCCCGCTGCGTCCTGACCACGATCCAATCATGGACGGAGAGACGGACACGCAGCCCGGCTACGGTGTGACCGGCAAGATCTTTGCCGTCGGATACATCAAGGGTGTCATGGAGAGCCGCCAGATTCCATACGTGTAGCGGGGCTAGTTCGGGCGGGCGCGTGACCCGCGTCTCGATGAACCACTGAGGCTGGGTGCCCCAGGTCTGGATTTTCAGACCTAGGATACTGTTCATACCCGACCGGCCAAAGAACTGGGAATCGTGGTATCCCATGTCTCAGAAGCGAGACATGGGGCACCCGGCGCTGGCACCTGATACCGGGGGTTTTCTAGCACCCGTTACCCCGCCACCGCACTCTCGCCCTCAAAATGCGCCTCGATCTCTTCGAGCGTTTTGCCCTTCGTCTCCGGCAGGAAGAAGATGGCGACCAACAGGTAGACAACTGTGAAGCCGGCAAACAGGAAGAACATGGACGAGTAGCCATGCTTGCTGACGAAGGGTAAAAAGATGCCGGCCAGCGTAGTCGAGACCAGCTGATTGATGACCAGCGCGATGCTCATGCCGTTGGAGCGGATGCGCGTGGGCATCAGTTCGCTGAGCGCCAGCCACACCACCACACCCGGGCCCAGCGCGTAAAAGGCCATAAAGAGATAGAGCCCGAGCGCCACCAGCCAGCCGTGGCCGGCGTCGGGCACAGCCCCGATGAGCGCTTTCTGAATGCGCAGCGGCGCGGTTTGCGCAGCCTGCAAATCGGCAAAGGGATCCTGGAAGAAAGCCTCCACGCGATTGGCGGGGACAGCGCTGGCCCGGTTAATCTCAATGGGCTTGGCGGCTGCATTGTCGGAGCGCACAAAGCTGGTCGCCGCCGTGAAATCGCCGTAAGAATAAATGACGGCCAGCGAAGCGCGCTGGCTCTTGACGGCGCTGCCCGTGTAACCCTGGGCAGCCAGCAGGCGCGCCGCCTGTGCCGAATCGAAGTGCAGCGTGATTTGATCTGCCGAGCCCACCATGGACTGCACCGCTGCGCGGCAATCCACGGTCGCGCTCTCTGTGCTCTTGAAGAGCAGCCCCACGCCCACCAGCGAAACCACGATGCCCGCCGTGCCCAGGATGAGCAGGAAGCGGCGGCCTTTGCGATCCACCAGCATCATGCCGATGGTCGTCGCCATGAAGTTGATGAACGTGAAGATGACATAGCCCCAGTGGGCGCGGAGATCGTTCAACCCGCTCTGCAACAGGATTCCCGTGTTGTAGCCGATGATGGAATTGACGCCCGTGGCCGTGTTGCAGAAGAGAATGACGCAGGCCAGCAGAAACGGAACCACGTATTTGCGGCGCAGCAACGATTCTTTGAATTTATCCTGCAGTTTGTTTCCGCTCTGCGCGGCTGCGGTGCGCGCGATGTTCTCCATTTCTTCAAGCTCGAGCGCTGCCTGTTGCGGCGTGCGGGAATGCAGCAGCGCTGCGTGGGCGCGCTCGCGCTCGCCGCGGCGAAACAGCCAGCGCGGCGATTCCGTCACAAACAGGCCGCCCAGCACGAAGATTGCTCCGGGCGGCAGCGAAACCCAGAAAATGCGCCGCCAGGCCTCATCCTTGAAGGCCAGCAGCGTGGCTGCGTCAGAGAGTCTTGCCACGGCCTCGACGCGGTAGCTGTAATAAATGCCCACCAGCGCCGCGGCTACGATGCCCAGCGTGAGCATCCACTGAAAAATTGCCGTGCCTTTGCCGCGCACGGAAGCGGTAAGGCACTCGGCCAGGTAGAGCGGAACCACCACGCCCACCAGTCCGGCGCTGACGCCCTGCAGCAGGCGGCCGAAAAACAGCAGCGTGTAGCCGTGCGACAGCGCTATTACGGGAATGCTGCACACGAAGGTGAGGCCGCTCACGATCATCAGCGGCTTGCGGCCCATCCAGTCGGCCAGCACACCGGCAAACAATGTGGAGAAGACGCTGCCCAGCAGCACCGCGGCCACAATCACCGAGAGCTGCGCCGCGCTCAATCCCGATGTGGCTTCAAGATAGGGCAGCGCGCCGCCGATGATGCCCACATCGATGCCGTAGAGCAGCCCGCCCAGCCCCGCCACGGTGAGCAAAATAATGTTGTATCGCCGCAAGGCAGCCGAACGGCTCGCATCCAGCTGATCGGCAGAACCAGTCGTGACCATCAATTTACCTTCTGCGCATCATCGTCTTGGTTTTCGATGAAGGAAAAACGCCGCATCATGAGCCCGGCCAGTCCATCCTTAGCCTGCTGCATTTCGCGGCACCGCCGCGCCCACTTAGTCTACAATGATCGATTGAAAATCAACTGCTCATCTTTGTGAGCTGCTAAAGGCTTTCCATGTCACGACTCTGCCGCTCAGCGGCTTCGCGTCTTACCCCAGCTTTCCTCCTGCTTTTCGCCTTAGCCTCTTCAGCACCTGCGGTGGCACAGACTCTGCTACCGGCTCCGCGCGAGAGTCACTTCGGCGCGACCGTGGATCTGCCCGCCAGGATTCTTGTGTCCGCACCGGGAAAAACTCCTGAGGATGAGTTTGCCGCCAAGGATCTGGAAGACGCGCTGGGGCAGCTTGCGCCGGCCAGGTCAGCCGGCGCGCCCTACCGCGTGTTGCTGCTGCGCACCCAGAGCACCGAAGCCAAGGCCGTGCTCGCACACAATCATCTGAGCTTCGATCCGCCCATGGAATCGGAAGGCTACGTGCTGGTGATCGAGCCGCATGAGACCTATGTTGTCGGCGCATCCGGCTCCGGCGTGTTCTATGGCGTGCAGACGCTCAAGCAACTTTTGCCGCTCCCCGGCGCGGCGCGGCAGCTGCCCACCGGGACCGTGCGCGACTGGCCGGCCATGAAGTACCGCGGCATCGACGACGACCTCTCCCGCGGCCCCTTCCCCACGCTGGCTTTTCAGAAACACCAGATTCGTGTCTTCGCGTCGTTCAAGATCAACATCTACTCCCCCTATTTCGAAAATACGCTGGTGTATCCCGATCATCCGCTGGCCGCGCCTCCGGGCAGTTCCATGACCCCGGCCGAAGTTGCCGATCTGGTGGCCTATGCGCGCCAATATCACATCGCCATCATTCCCGAGCAGGAGTCGTTTGGCCATCTCCACCAGGTGTTGAAGTACGATCTCTACGATGATGTGGCCGAGACTCAGCACGGCAACGTGCTGGCGCCGGGACAGGCAGGCAGCCTGCCGCTCATCACCGACTGGTTCACCGATATCGCCAAGGAGTTTCCCTCGCCCTTCATTCACATCGGCGCGGACGAGACCTTCGACCTGGGACTGGGGCGTACCAAAGACGCTGTGCAGGCGCAGGGCTATGGGCCCGTCTACATGGCCTTCCTGAAGCAGATACACGACGCGCTGAAGCCGCTCAACCGGCGACTCTTGTTCTGGGGCGATATTGGCGATCAGCATCCCGACGCTGTGGCTGCGTTGCCCAAAGATATGATTGCGGTTCCGTGGGACTACTGGGACTCCAGCGGCTTCGACAAGGACATTGAGCCGTTTGCGAAAAACGGCATCGAGACCTGGGTGGCGCCCGGCGACTCCAACTGGAGCGAGGTCTATCCGGTCGAGAAGACGGCGCTCTGGAATATTCAGGGGTTCGTAAGCGCCGGGCAGCGGCTGGGCTCGACCGGCATGTTGAACACGGTGTGGAACGACGACGGCGAAGGCCTGTTCAACATGGATTGGTACGGCGTGCTGTTTGGCGGGGTGGCTGCATGGCAGCCCGGCGAAAGCAACATTGCCAACTACCAGGACGCCTACGGGCAGGTCTTTCACCGCGATCCCACCGGCAAAATCAACGCGGCCGAAAAGGAGCTGATGGCGGCCGAGGAGGCCATCGCCAACTCCAAGCCGGACCTGAGCAGCGACGACCTGTTCTGGATCGACCCCTGGAGCGCGCGGGGGCAGGCGATTTCAGCCCGGCTGCTGCCCAACGCGCGCGATCTGCGCGTCCACGCCGAGCAGGCGATTGTCCTGATTGAGCAGGCGCGCCAGGAAAACGCCGGGCTGCTGGAGCCGGATGCGCTGACGGCCATGGACCTGGGCGCGCGGCGCCTCGATCTGATTGGGATGAAATTCGAAATGGCGCAGGAGATTGTCACCACCTACGCGCAGATCGTGGCCGGGCAGCACGATCCGGCGCAGCAAGACGCCCTGGGCACGCTCATGGGCGAGATCTCCGATCGCTGCAACGATTTGCGCGATGCCTATTCGGCCACCAAGGGCGAATACAGCCAGGTGTGGCTGAGCGAAAACCGCCCCTACTGGCTCAACAACGTGACGGTGCGCTACGATCTTGCTGTCGAGCTTTGGCAGCGCCGCGCCCGTGCGCTGCAAGCGGCGTCGTACGACTGGAACAATAAGCAGGACCTGCCGGCTGCGTCGGCGTTGGGCATGCCCGCGGCAGCCGCTCATTAATGTCCAGGCGGTTCCCTATCCTTCCGCAGCCAGACTGCGCAAGGATAGGAAGCCTGGCTCAACGCGGGGACTGAGTTGGCGTACCATCGGAGTTACTTGACTTTTGCGGATCGCAGCCAATGCACGCAATAGACTAATCACATGTTGGACGTCTCTCAATGCGATCTCCCTGTCGTTCTGTTGATCGACGACGACCTGGTGAGCCGCGAGGTGACGGCAACCCTGCTCACGTTGAGCGGCTATACCGTGCACAGCGCCGAGCAAGGCTCTGAGGCGTTGACCATGGTCGCGGCCGGCCGCTGCCGGCC
The DNA here is from genome assembly GCA_963725975.1 of uncultured Acidobacteriaceae bacterium. Taxonomy (GTDB): domain Bacteria; phylum Acidobacteriota; class Terriglobia; order Terriglobales; family Acidobacteriaceae; genus Telmatobacter. The sequence continues at coordinate 1,052,547 of CAVSBA010000011.1, forward strand.
GGGCCTGGTCCTGATGGACGCGCAGATGCCGGGAATGAACGGGCTGGAGCTGGTTGGCAAGCTGCGCGCCTCCTGCGACCACATCCCCATCTTCGTGATCACCGGCAGCACTCCATCGGCGGAGCTGATTGCAGCCACCGACGGCTTGCTGCTGAAGCCGTTCGATAAGCATGCGCTGCGCAAGCTGCTCGATGGGACGCCGGAACCAGCCCACTCCTTCCTCGATGAGGGTGACCCGGTGGTGAGTGCCGAGGTGCTCGCGCAGTTCCGGCAACTGATGCCGGAGCACGCGGTGCGCGAGGTTTACACGGCCGCCGCCGATGACCTGGTCCGCCGCATCGAAGCATTAAGTGTGGCCATTGCGCGGCGGGACGGCGATGAAATCCGCCGCATTGGCCACGCCATCAAGGGCGGTTGCGGGATGGCGGGAGCCACGCAGGCGGCACGGCTGGGCGCCATGCTGGAAAGCGTTTCAAGCTGCTCTGAAGATAACCACTTGGATAACAGCAGAGCTCTGCTCCGAGATTTGCGCGCCGCCGCCCGGGCCCTGCAGCGTATGCTGGATTCTGAGTTGTCGGCCTAGGCCGGCACCCGGAGGCTTGCGGGATTCCATGGATCGACCGATAAGAATTGTGGTGGCAGACGATCACCCGGTGGTGCGCATTGGTGTGCGCAATATGCTTACGGAGGGTGAGGGCTTTAGCGTGGTCGGCGACGCCGGCGACGGCGACGAGGCCATTACCCAGACGCTTGAGTTGCAGCCGGACATCCTGCTCCTTGATGTTTCCATGCCCAGGTTGCCTGGCCTGGAAGCAATGCGGGCCATCATGAACGGGCCAAGCAACTCCAAGATTCTGCTTCTAACCTCGACCATCACCACCCAGCAGATCATCGAAGCGCTGCAGATCGGCGCGCGCGGCATCGTGCTCAAGGACGCGCTGGCCAGCCACCTGCAGACGGCCATTAAAACCGTTTCCGCGGGCGATTACTGGATTGGCGGCAAGCGGGTGGTCAACCTGGTGTCCGCGCTGCATGAGCTGATACAGCAGGCCGCCGTTCCGCAGCGCAAAACCTACGGGCTCACACCGCGCGAGCTTGAAGTGGTCGGCTGCATCGTGGAAGGCTGCTCCAACCGCGATATCGCCAAGCAATTCACGCTGAGCGAAGAAACCGTGAAGCGTCATCTTTCTAATATCTTCGACAAGACGGGCGTCTCTACGCGGCTGGAACTGGCTCTGTTCGCCATCGCGCACCACCTGGTGGCCACAACCCCCTAGGGTCCGCTTCTACGCATCCACCTCCGCGCCGTGCGGAGCAGGGGATATTCAGCCCCTCGAAGAGGCGCCGGCCCGCAGCCCCCATGCAACGCCGCTCGCTCCTCGCTGTTCACCCCGGCACCATTACACTCGATACACGGCCACAATGAGCTGATTGCAGGCAGGCTGCGGCAAGTGCTCGCCCGGCCCGGTTTGTTGCGAGGCGATTGCCTATGTTTTCTCCCCGTTCGCTCATCGAGCATCTCAGCCGGGAGCGTGTTCTCAAACGCCGCCTTCCCCAGGACTTTGCCCGAGCGCCCATCCTCGTCTCTCCGGATGCGAGTCTGCGCTTTTGGAAATCCCGGCTCGAATCCGATCTCTTCGATTTTGCGCGGGAATTCGTGAAGCCGGGAGCGGTGGTGTGGGATATTGGCGCGAACGTGGGCCTGTTTACCCTGGCCGCGGCGCACAAAGCCGGAGCCTCAGGCCGGGTCGTGGCCGTAGAAGCCGATATCTGGCTAGCTAAACTCCTGCAGCGCTCGGTTGCCCTGCAGCCTCCCACATCCGCGGCCATCCAGGTCCTCCCGGCAGCGGTGTCGGATGCTTCGGGCATTGCATCCTTTACCATCGCCGAGCGAGGCCGGGCTTCGAATCACCTGGCCGGATTGCCGGGATCGAGTCAGGCCGGCGGGATACGCGACACCGTGCAGGTGGTGACCATCACGCTCGACTGGCTGCTCAACTTCACTCCGCCCCCCGCGGTTGTGAAAATCGACGTGGAGGGCGCCGAACTCAGTGTGCTGCAAGGCGGATTGCGCATTCTTTCCGAGGTCCGTCCGATCATTCTCTGCGAGGTTGCCGAGGAGAATCCTGACAAAGTCGCCGAACTGCTTTTTGCCAATGGCTACACGCTGTACGATTGGGACGCGCCGGAGCGGCCCCAGGTGGCGAGTGCCTGTTTCAATACCCTGGCATTGCCCTCGAACAGTTAGTTAGACCCGGATTGCAGCAGTTTCCGCCTGCGGAGGCAGATTGATGAGCACATTGAGCCGAATCGGCATTGCACTCGATTCCGCGCTGCTCCGGCGCTTTGACCGGCTGAATGCGCGGCGTGGGTACACCAACCGCTCAGAGGCCTTTCGCGACCTGATTCGCGACCGGCTGGTGGAGGAGCGCACGGCCGCGCCGGAAGCGATTGTGGTCGGCACTGTGACCCTGATCTACGACCATCATGCCCACGGCATCAGCGAGAAACTCACTGAGGTGCAGCACCAGCATCACGACCTGGTGGTCTCCACCAGCCATGCCCACCTGGATCGAGGCTCCTGTCTTGAGGTGCTCATCGTGCACGGCGAGGCGGCGCAGGTGCAACACTTCGCCGATCTGCTCATCGGTCTCAAGGGCGTGCAACACGGACGCCTGGTGATGACCGTGCCCGCGCATGCAATCGCCGGCGACGGCGAGGCTGAAGAGGGGCACAAACATCCGCATCGGCACTGATTGCAGCTTCAAGAAGCCTGAGTTGCTTGCTCTGGTTCCTGGCCATTGCGCACCACCAGCACCGGACAGCGCGCGTGCGATGCGATATCGTATGCCAGCGGCCCAGGCAGGTGCGCCGCCAGTTCGGGATGCGACTGGCGGGGCAGTCCCATGACGATCAGTTGCACATCCTGCTGCTCCGCGGAATCCAGAATCAGGCTCTCCCGCGGCCCGAAGTCGACCAGAAAATGCGGCTCCAATGTGGGCGCGTGCTCCGGCAGGCTGCTCTCCAGCATGCGCATCCGGCAGAATCCCTCCGCCGTCATGCGCGTGGAGAGCGGCTCGCGCCACACATCTTCTGCCACGTGCATCAGGTAGAGCTCGGCAGGAAAAGTCTCGGCCAGCGCGTACGCATAGCGTAGCGCCGGCCAGGATTTAGGCTCGAAGTTGGTGGCGTGCAGGATGCGGTGGATATGAGTCTCCGCCTCCGGCTCGATCGAGACTTCCGGGCCGATGAGCAGCACCGGGCGAGTTGCCGCACTGGCAATCTCCTCGTCGAACGCAGCGGAAATCAGCTTTTGAATGCCGTGCCGGCCGTGGCTTCCGGCCACGATCAGGTCGACATCTTCCCGCGCGGCAAATGCCGCCAGCGTTTGCAGAATCTCCCCGTGCTCAATGGCGACGCGGAAGGGCACGTCGCTGAAGCGCGACGCGGTAAGCAGCGTGTGCATGCGGGCGGCTGCGTCCTGCTTCATCTCGCGCAGCGCGACGTCAAGTTGGACGGGGCTAAGATGCGCATAGCGCTCGGGGGGGATGACGTGCAGGGCGCAGATCTCGGCGCCGAACACGCGCGCAAAGGCGGCAGCATAAGGCAGCGCCGCGGCCGAGGTCTCAGTAAAGTTGGTGGCAAACAGAATCCGCTTCATGCGGATTGCATCGTGGCCGGGTGTTTCCGGGACCATGGCGTCCTCCCATCGTTCAAATTTGCCATCGTTCAAATTTGCCACCGTTCAAATTCGTCACTTCAAATTCGCGTCACCGGGCCTCACCCGCCGCCGGTATCTGCACCCCACCCGCTTCCATCTGCGGGATGGGCACGGCGAAGCGCGACAGCGGCTCGCGTGCCTGCGGGGAGACGATCATCATCAGCCGGTCACCGGCTTCGACGATCGTGTCAGGATGCGGCAGCAGCACATGCTCGCGGCGCAGGATCACCACCACCTCGAACTCCTGGTTCGGCAACTGGCGGTAAAGCGTGGCGATGGGCTTGCCCACCAGCGGGCTCTCCCCCGGCACCGCCGAGAGCGTAAGCTCTCGCTGGCCGGGTAGATCGAAGCGAATGCGCGAACGCATCAGCCGCAACAGATCGAGATGGCCGAGATTGTCGCTCAGATGCAGGTCGCGCTTGCCCAGCAGGCTCATCGCGATCTGGATATGTTCCATGTAGTGGGCCGGCGAGTCGCGGCGCGTAGGTACCTGCCCTTCATACAGACTGCGGTACTTGAGCTTGGCCGAGAGCACTCCCTGCAGCAGATAGGCGATCATGACCGCCATCCCCGCCGGAACCAGTAAATGAAAACCGCCGGCCATCTCCGTCACCATCAGCATGGTAGCGATGGGAACGCGCGCAGCCGCGCCAAACACCGCGGCCATGCCCACCACCACAAAAATTGCGGGGGGCTGATGGACCAGCAGGGCGACCGCTCCGCCCAGCATGGCGCCCACGAAGAGCGAGGGCGCAAACACGCCACCCGATCCGCCCGAAGAAACGGTGAGCGCGAAAGCCGCGGTCTTGGCGAAGATAAGAACCAGCAACAGGCCCAGGGCCAGCTTGCCGTCGATCGCCAGTTGCATCCATCCATAACCGCCCTGTAAAACCTGGGGCAGACGCAGCGCCACCAGACCCACGCCCAGGCCGCCCAGCGCCGGCCTGCTCCACAGCGGGATGGGCAGGGCGCGGAACAGATCGCGCACGCGATAGAAAACCACCGGCAGCAGAGTACCCACCAGCCCGGCAGCCACGCCCAGCCCCGCATACCAGATGTAGGAGCTGTAGGAGGGCGTCGCGACGGCGGGAAGGGTGAACAGCGGGCCAAAGCCAACGAACAGCCCGTTGACCGCATAGGCCACAGCCGACGAGGTCATGGTGTAAAGCAGGGCGCCGGTTTCAAACTCCATCTTGCTGTAGAGAACCTCGATGGCGAAGACGCCGGTTCCCATGGGAGAGCGAAAAATGGCGGAAAGACCCGCCGCCATGCCCGCCAGCAGCAGCAGCCGTCGCTGTTCTTCGGTGCGGTGCGTGAGGCGCGCGTACCAGGAGCCCAGGGTCGCGGTGATGAGCGCGATGGGGCCTTCGCGCCCGGCTGAGCCGCCCGAGCCAATGGTTATGGCCGAGGCCAACATTTTGAGCGGCGCCACGCGCGGCCGGATGATGCCTTCCTGGCGGTGAAAGGCATTCACGGCCGTATCCGTGCCGTGGCCTTCGGCTTCCGGAGCGAATCGGTAGACGAGGAATCCGGAGATCAGGCCGCCCAGCGTGGTAACCGCGGGAATGAGCCACAGACCGTGCGGACCAATGTGCTGGGCAAGACTGACTGGAGCGTGAACATCCAGGCGCTCGATAAAGCTCGGGTGGATATTCATCCCCGGGGGCATGTAGCCGGCGATGCCGTACAGGAGCACGCGGTCGCACATCTCCAGCATGGCCATGAAGATCCGCGCGGCCAGGGCGCCCACTATGCCGAGCACCGCCGCTTCCAGCAGAAGCCTGGGCTCGCCTTCCGTCTCCAAGCGTCCTCCGTTTTGCATCTCTCTTGGCAAGGATGCAAAGCAGCCCATCAGGGTAGCCGATGGATGGGCTTTAGTTAGGGCCTGCTCACACTACTGGCGCGGTGGCGCCTCAGTAGCGTGAACAGGCCCTAGATCTCCACCACGGCTTTAGACAGGTTCCGCGGCCGGTCAACGTCAACCCCACGCTCCAGCGCCATGAAGTACGCAAATAGCTGGAGCGGAACCACTTCGAGCAGCGGCAGCAGATATTCGCCGGCCGGGGGAACAAAGACGCAATCGCTCACCAGCGCGGGTACTTCCCCGTCGCCCTCATTCGCAATCCCGATCATGTGCGCGCCTTGAGCCTTCATGTCGCGCAGCAGTTGCAGGGTCTTTTCGTATCGAAGGACCGAGGTGGGCAGCTCGCGATCGACCGTGGCCAGCACCACCAGCGGCACGCGGTCGCTGACCAGTGCGTTAGGGCCATGCTTGAGTTCGCCCACCGGATAGCCTTCAGCATGCACGTAAGAGCTTTCCTTGAGCTTGAGCGCTCCCTCGCGGGCAATGGCGTAATGAATGCCACGGCCCAGGTAGAGAAAAGTTGCAGCGTTCCTCAAGCGGTGGGCAAGCTGCGCAGACTGATCGCGCCAGGCGTCGAGATGCGCGCCCAGCGTAGCGGGTATCGCCCGCACTTCGCGAACGTGCGCAGCGATGGTGGCAGCATCCATGCGCCCCAGCCGTGCGCCTTCATACAAGGCCAGCAGGTAGAGAACGGCGAGCTGGCAGGTAAAACTCTTGGTGGCCGGGATGGCCTTTTCCGTGCCCGCGGCCAGAGGCATGGAAAGATCGGCCTCCGTGGCCATGGTGGAACCGGCGACGTTGGTGATGGCCAGCGTGCGATGCCCCTGGCGGTGCGCTTCTTCGAGCGCGGCCAGCGTGTCGCTGGTTTCGCCGGACTGCGAAAGAACCAGCACGCTGGGATGGCGTAAATCGAGTCCTCCGCGGCAACTATACTCGCTGGCGTACTCCACATCGACGGCCAGGCCGCAGAGATCTTCAAGCAGGATTTCGCCGTAGAGGCCGCTGTGGCGGCTGGAGCCGCTGGCCGCGATGAGGATTTCGCCCGCCTCGCCCGGCCACCCGGCAAGCTTGGCTTCAATCTCCGGTTTCAGGCCATCTGCGCCCAGATAAAGGGCCAGCGTGCGTTCGAGGGCATCGGGCTGCTCGTAAATCTCGCGCAGCATTTCATGGGCAAACGTCGACATAATCCTCTTCGTGCGGGGCTATGATCTTCACTCGATCCGGCCCAAGATGATGATAGCGTGCCCCATCGATCAGTCGGCGACTTTGCAGGGCCTATGGGACATTTGACGTGCGGACTGATGCCCCTACCCCTCAAAGCCGGTGTCTTCAAGGCCGCCACCCCTTGAGGAAACAAATTCTAAACTTGCCCCCGTACCCTGCTGCCACTTCACTCCTGAAAGTGCTACCATTCGGGCAATTGCTCGGGCAATTGTGACAAGGAGGTCGCAATGCATTCCTTTTCCAGGCGAGAGGTTTTGAAGGCCGGTGTGGCGGCGGGCGCGCTGGCAGGAGTTGGTGAGCTGAAGGCCGAGCGCGCCACGGCAACAGATTGGGTGGTGCTGGGCAAATCGGAGGTGAAGGTGACGCGGCTGGCCTTCGGCACCGGCACGTTCTCCGGACAGGTGCAGCAGGGGCTGGGCCAGGATGGGTTCACGCGCCTGGTGCGCTACGCCTACGACCGCGGCATTCGCTTTTTTGAGACGTCGGACACCTACGGCCAGTCGCAGCAGATGCTGGGCATTGCGCTCAAAGGCCTGCCCCGCGACAGCTACCGGCTCATGTCGAAGTTGACCACCGACCCGGATGGCAATCCGGGGACGAGGGTTGAAGAGCTGCTCGCCAATTCACAGGCCGACTACTTCGATATCATGCTGCTGCACTTTCAGCATGTGGCAAGCTGGCCAACGGATACGGTGCGCTGGCAGGACGCCATTCTGGAGGCGGAGCGCAAGCAGCTGGTGCTGAGCCACGGAGCGTCCGTGCATGGCCTGCCTGCGCTGCGCCAGGTACCCGAAACCCCGTGGCTGGATATTGCCATGATCCGCATGAACCACAAGGGCTCACACATGGACACCGCGGTGGCCGACAGCGGCCAGCCGGGCAACGTGCCGGAAGTGGTGCAGCAGGTGAAGCTGGCCAAGGCGCGGGGGCTGGGCGTCATCAGCATGAAGCTGATTGGCGAAGGCACGTTCAACCACGAAGACCGGCAGAAGGCCATGCGCTTCGCCTTCCGCAATGCCGGCGTGGATTGCGTTACGGTGGGTTACAAGAGCCCGTCGGAGATCGACGAAGCCATCGACAATTTGAATCTGGCCCTGACCTAGTGTGGTGTCTCGAAAGTTTGTTGCATAAATGGGCTTCGCTACAAGCAGGTCCTTCGACTGCGTTTGGCCAAGAAACCGGCCAAACTCCGCTCAGGATGACAAATCTAACGTAAATAAATATAAATAAACAAGATAACTTTTTGTTATTATCTGTACAAGTCCTGCACAGATACGAGGATTCAACGACTTACAAAAAAATCCTACACGGAATCTGCACAGAATGAGTCAAACGATGGAGGCCAATTATGGCATTCGTCACCGAAAAAGAGGAGCTGAAGCCGGGCCTCATCATCTTCCGGCGGGGCGACGTGGATCATCGCATGTGGTATTGCCGCATGAAGATGCCGAAGGCCGACCGCTACAAGACGGTTTCGCTTAAAACCTCCGATAAAGAAGCGGCGCGGGAACGCGCCTTCGATCAGGATGCGGACGTTCGATTCCGCATCAAGCATGATGTTCCCGTATTCAACCGCCCCTTCCGCGAAGTGGGCAGAGAATATCTGCTGACCCAGGAAGCGCGGGCGCAACGTGGAGAGATCAGCAAGGCACGCCCTAAGAAGGTTCGCGCCATCATCGAAGGTGCATTAGACCGATATGTAGGCTCTACGCAGGTTCACTTGATTGGGGATGAGCTTTGGGGTGGTTATCCGGCATGGAGGCGGGTGAACGGCGCGGGGCGCAACAAGCGCAACGGCGTTCGGGAGGTCAGCGAAGAGATGGCCCAAACCTTCGCGGACAACGAAGCCGAGCGCCGCACCAAAGTTCAACACACGCTTGGCACCCGGGTTTTGAAACCGATTGAGGTCAAACCTTCCGAAGAGAGAACGGTTCCCTTTATCAGTGATTCCACCATCCGCTTTGAGATGTCGATTTTCGGTGCGGTGATGAACTACGCCATCAAGAAACGCTACGTTCCCGCAAGCCAGCGTTTCGACGAGCGCCCGAAGCTCAAGACGATGCGGCGTGACGAGTTCACGCTGGAAGAGTACCGCAAGCTCCACACCGTGGGCCGCAAGTGGATTGGTGAAGCCGACAAGCCTTCGAGCATCTGGTATCGGACTGTTACCTACAACATGATTCTGATTGCCTGCAATACAGGCATGAGGCCAGCGGAGATGAAGAATCTTCGCTGGCGTGACATCATGCCTGCAAAGGACCGCGAGGGCCGCGAGATCGTTGTGTTGTTTGTCCAGGGCAAAGGCAAGTCGCGCAAGCTGGTCGCTCCCAAGAGTGTTGGAGATTATCTGGAACGCATCCGCATGATCTCGAAGGCCACCGAACCGGAGGATAGAGTCTTTACCAATATCACCGGCAAGCCTGCAAAATCTCTTTATACCAGTCTGATTGCCGATCTTCTAAACGAAGCGAATCTGCGCGAAGGCACGCAGTGCGTGCCGCGCTCCACGTATTGCTTCCGGCATACCTATGCTACGCTCCGATTGCAAGAGGGCGTGGACGTGTATTTCCTTGCCGAGCAGATGGGAACGTCCGTCCACATGATCGAGGAACACTATGGACATGTGAACACCATCAAACACGCCGACCGCGTATTGCAGGGCATGGCGGGATGGGAACTGCCGCACCCGGAACTAGACGTTACAAGGGCTAAAGCGTCGAAAGCAGCGGAGACGCATAATAAATCCAAGCGAGGCCAGCACCGCAGGGTAGGCTGACCGTGGAACTTCCCGAAGCCGTCTTTCGCCGGAGCCGCTGGCGAAGGCTGGCGTAGGAAGTTCAATATCTAATCCATCTCTTCGGATATTGGTTTTGATTTGCCGCAGCCCCGCCGGGGCGTTCTTAGCGGCAAATCCCCGCGCACGAGCCGCCGCTGGCGGCTGTTCTTCGTGCGGCGTTGTGATCCTTCCTCTCATTCCCAAGCCTTAGCTATAGAGCAAGCCGCTGCTAACCGTCACATTTGAGCTTCTGACTCCAGCCATCAGATATGATTCGGTGCGAGGAGACCATGACTAACAAATCTGAACCAACAGGAGCAGAGCTATACATCTTCAGCCCCTATACGCCGAAGCCAGGAATGCTTGCTGCAATGGCGCGGCCAGAGAAATTGGAAGAGATCAAGGAATTAGAAACCTCCGGTCGCAAAACTGTCTGGAAAGTGCGTGGCATCATCTCCGATTCAGTCCCGCTTTCTGGAGAAATCCTCGAAGCACTCAAGCGTCCCGCGCATAACCTTCTCTTCCTCAACGAAGACCCGCTCACGATTTACCTCCATGCAGGTGGGAAAAAGGCGGTCTACTATGATTTTGTTGGCGATGAAAAGCACAATTTGCAATACATCGAAGTGCAGGTCGAATCGCGCCTCCCTAGTGTTGCTTTGCTTCTGGCACGACGACCATTGAACGCCATGCTTGATGCCATCACCCGCAACTTCACTCTCCCTCTGTCGCTGCAACGACTCGAACTTATTTCTCCCAAAGACGGTGATGTATTGGTCTCGCAAGCCCTGTTGCCGACGAATACCAAAATTGTCGCGGGGCCGTTGGGAGGAATTGTGCAAGCTGTTCCGTTTGCACCTTACGATGCCATATACCGCGAAGCTCTTACGTCTAGCAGCCCCTTTTATCGGTTGCTGTGTGCGGCGCGTATGTACGAAGGGACAAATACTATCCGCAAGTGGATGAAGGAACGTTGTGACGAGCGCGGAATCCAAGATAGGTTGCCATCCGACCCACAGGTCAGCCAAGAGGAATTGAAAGAGTTTGGGTTTAGCACTGAAATCATCCAAGGAGTTAAGACGACACAAGACTTATTTCATAAGCTCAAAGATATGCGGGATGCCATCGCCCACTTTCTGATTGAACGAGAAACTGGAGATGTTCATGTCTATCTCGCCGAAGGAGCCGAGCTTGAACGCTATTCCACTGCTGCCGTCGCCCTGCTGCATTACGCCCACAATGCTTTGGAAAGCCTCAGACATTTTTACACGAACAAATTGGAGTCCCATCGAGGCATGGTGCTTCCGATGGTTCAGAATAGACATGAGTTCATTGTTCGCGCATCGGAGCTGGGATACGAATAGCTTGGCTGGAGACGAGGAACGATGAGCATACTTCGCATTGCCTACATCTTCTGCTCGGCTGCGACCGCTGCCTGTGCCCTGGTCGCAGCGGCTTATTGGTATCTTTCGAGTCGTCCGACGCCTGTGCTTAACGATCCCCCGGATGCCTCGATCAGCGATGTTCCTGAGTTGCACATTATGACTGCTCAAGCAGACGTTTATGGAGTACAGGAGGCTCTTGCCGAAGCATCTCGCCTCAACAAGAAGGCCGCGATTTGGAGTGCCATCGCTGCACTGTTTGGGGCTGCAGCGGCCATTTTCGGCATCGCATAGATGCCTAATGTTGTCGTGTTCTTTGCGGGATAGGGTGTTTATGCGAAACAGGAGCTGAAGTCCCAGGATCGCCCTTGGGACCCCGCGGCCCCTCTGGCCCTGGAGGTCCCTGTAGGAGTTTCTGTAAGTCTGGATTCGTGCGAATTGCCTTAGCCGCCGCGCTTCCAGGTTGCTGCATGAAAACAGCGACGCAACCCAAAGCCGCAATCAAGACGCTCGCTGATGCGAAATTTCGGATCGCAGTATGAGCCACTGCCATCTGCGTGACTTTCTTGTTGATGTTCTCCTCCATCTGCTGAAGGCGTTTGCAATTCCGCAATGCGGTTGGTCGGTACTGCTCCGATGGCCCCGCCGTCGAGGAGCTAATCGGCGAGCCGATATAGTCGTCGATACTTGCGCTAATCCAGCTTGTGCGCTTCAAACCTTGGATCGACGCTAGCGTCGAACTGATAATTTGGAGGCTTAAATACAGTAGCGTGACACATGCGAAGGAGCGGATACCGCGAGGACTATCATTCAGCCCGCCATTCATAATTGCGAATATCCCTCCGATCAACAAACTCGCTGTAATCGAAGTCAATCCCAAAATACCGCCAAGCCTTGCCTCGACGCTCTTCAGACGCTCGGTTTCCTCTTCGCACAGCTCAGCGTACCCCTTCGCCAGCGCCTCGGGATCGGCGTGCGTCTCGACCAACTGCAACTGCTCTTGTTGACGGTGTTGCTGACTGTCCTTTTCCTCTTGAGACAGAGGCTCCACCATCGGATAAAACCAATCGCGCAGATCGGCACCTGTCATTGTGTGCCCTCCGAAAGCCATTCTGCGATGGAACGTGAGATGCCGAGGGACAGCATCTCGTCGATCCAAAGCCATTGACCATTGGGATTGATCTCCAGAAAGACGTAGCGGCCATCTGGTGTCAGCACCAAGTCGATTGCTCCGTAGGCGAGTGACAACCGCGCCGTCAGTTCGAGAAGTGATCGCTGCAATGGTTCTGGCAACTCAATAGGAGCATGGGGCAACAGCGGGTTTTCCGTCTTGCGCCAATCTATTATTGCGTTGGGGTCTGATTGTGAATCAATCGTGACTGCAAAGAGCCTTCGTCCGACAATGGTGACGCGAATATCATAGGCCTTCGGAAGAAGTTCCTGATAGATTGTCGGACTTAGTGCGGCATCCGACAGATCATTCATCACCTCGTCCTCAAGTTTGGTCGTAAAGACAGCACACTCAACTCCGTTCTTGACGACATAACCACTTCGTACCGGCTTGGCAATGATGGGCCTGTGTTTCTGATAGAACTTACGGATACTCTCTGGCCGGTTGGAGATAAGTGTCTTTGGAACATCCAGCCCGACTTGGGCAGCCACTTGTAATTGATAAGGCTTAAACTCCGCCTTCCAGATGGCCCCAGGATGGCTCATCCAGCGGGTTTCTTGGCCTATCAGACCACCGATAAGAGCACTTCGATTCTCGCGCACGCAAAAGTCATAAACGCCAGCATCCATGTCGGCGGGCATCGTTGGTACGCGCAGACGCCGATACCACACAGCGCCAAACCAGCCCTCGGTAGCTGGCTCTATCTGAAAAAATCTCCCTTGGCTTGATGACGCCTATCGAATAATCAATGACTCCAGAGAAAGGCAGGTCATCTGTGTTCACGCGGACGACAGGTGTCCCCGTATCCTGCAACGCACGCACCACGGCGTCCGTCGCCAGATCCACAATCGTACTGACAATGAGGACAGGAGATTTAGGCGTAATCGGTGGACTCCTGCTGCACCGCGGTCTTCGTCTGACCGTGACCGAGAAGTTCGATATGTTCCGACGCAGAGACCCACGAGCCCTGGTGCTCGACCTCTGCCGTCTGAGTCGCTGGATTCTGCCGTGATGGTGGATGTGGCTGAACAGGAAGCGGAGTCGCAAAGCGCGACAAGAGTGGTTCGCTTGCCATGAGAACTTTCCCCTTTCAATTATCGTCGGTCGATTCTTCGGAAACGAAGGTTATGGACGTTTCGCCGGACCAGAACGAGAACTGCTGCCCGGTCGCACGGTCGCCGGCAAATCTTCCCGTTCTGTCTCGAAATCGTCCCAAGGTCTGATATGGGGGCTGTTGGTCGGATTGCTTTGGACTAGTCATCGTCAGTGGTTTCATTGCGTACTCGTGTAAAGCGGCTCTCACCGCGATTATTCAAGGAAGATTCCGCGACTGCATTCCGTTCAGTGCTCGACGAAGTGCCGTTTTCCTTCAGACCCACCAAACTCACGGGCGCAAGCAAACGGCGTCGCAAAGCGCAATAGAAAGGGAACATTAGTTGTCATCCGTCGTCTCTGTTCTTACCTCGGTTATGCGGGTAGCCATTTCCACCGGACCGCCTGCGGTCATACTCACCGTCGCCGGAAGCTCCTCTTCATTGGTGGCAAAATCACGCTGCCTAGAAGAATCGGTTTGAACTACGGGCCGAGCATCCAAAGCAAGTAGCATCGTCTCTCCTTATCGCACACTTACCACTTCCAGTTTGTGGACCCCTGAATTGATTATCTCGTTGAAGCGGAAATTATAAACCAGAGCGCATGACGTGCTGGGAGGACGCTTCCTCCCTCGCTGCAGCCGCCGATAATACCGGCGTTTTCCGCTTCCCATCTCATGCGGGGCCTGTGTCCTGCCCCGCAACGCCCGTCCCTGAAAACCATGCGGAAGTAGACCGAAATTTCTTCTTTCATCAAGTGCCCCCGCTTCATGCGGCTTTATGGCAGAGCCGGTCGGAACCCGTCAAGGGTGTTCGCTGACGCTCCATAAACGCGCAGAGAACGCGCGCCCTTGACCGAACCCGCCTCGCCTCTGCCCGCCGCACAAGACATGAAGCGGGGGCACTCAACAAAAGAAATTTGGTTGAGAGCCAAAGGCGAAATGCCCTCCTTCAGATTCCGCCCCACGCGGGCAGCACAGGAGAGCGAAACGTCATGGCATACCGCAACCATCGCAACGCAGCCAGCAGGCCGAGCATCTACCAGACCGTTACCGACCGCATTATTTCCAGCCTCAAAGCAGGCGTGATTCCGTGGGAGAAGCCGTGGAAGACGCCGCGCTACGCAGGCGGCCCATTCCCGCGCAACTTCTACACCGGCAAGCCCTACCGTGGCATCAATGTTCTTTTGCTTTGGTCGAGCGAATACAATTCCCCATTCTGGCTTACCTTCAAGCAGGCGCAGGCATTGAAAGGCAGCGTCCGCAAAGGCGAGCACGGAACGCCGATTATCTTTTACAAGCAGCTTCCCGAACATGCGAAGAAAGACGACGAAGACACCGGCGAGGATGAGCGCGTTCCTTTCGTTCTCTGCCACTACACGGTTTTCAACGTGGAGCAGTGCGACGGCCTCACGCTTCCTGAAATCTCGCAGCCTGCCATCGCGCCGGAGATCGACGAAGACGAACTCTGCGAGAGCATCGTCACCGGATGGGAGAACCGCCCCGCGCTCTATCTCAACAGCCCCACCGAGTACCGCGCTTACTACCGGCCCTCTACCGATTCCGTCCACATGCCCGCCCGTAGCCGCTTTGTGGATGCGCCGCACTATTACAGCACTCTGTTTCACGAGCTGGTACACAGCACCGGCCACGAAAGCCGCCTCAATCGCACCTTTGGCGACCGCTTCGGAGATGAGCTTTACAGCAAAGAGGAATTGGTCGCAGAGATGGGCGCGGCTTTCCTTTGCGCTATCGCTGGCATTGCCAACGAGCACACCGACCGCAACACCACCGCATACATCCAGAACTGGATTGAAAAGCTGGAAGAGGATAACCGCCTCATCGTTCATGCCGCCGCCAACGCGCAGAGAGCCGTGGACCTGATTCTCGGCAGCACGTTTGAGGAAGAGAAGGAGACAACCGAAAACGCCGGGGATGCCGCTGTCAGCGGCATCCCCGCAGCCGTTGCGATGAATATCGCTCCGGCGATCTACGGCCATGCTCATCTCTGAGCAGTGGCCGGATGCTTTTATCCGGCTCTCAGATACTCCGAGGGAGTGACAATGCGCGTTCCCTTGTACGTGCCGAGAGTCAATAAATCCTTGTCGCCTGCAACCAGCAAATCCGCTTTCGCAAGGGCGGCGCACTCCAGAAACATATCGTCGTTAGGATCACGGCATACCTTTACCGTGCCTCGAATCTTCACACGGATGCCACGCGCCAGAATCGCTTGCAGCGCCGACGTTGCCCGGTGTTGTTCCCAGGAGAACTTTTCCGTCAGGACGCGCACAATCTCCGCGTCAATCTCATCGCAGGTGGCAATCACGTCTTCGCTCATCGCTTTTTCGAGCGCCAGAGTCGGCGTGCCGCGACGTTTCGCAAACTGAAGCGCGGAAATCCAGACGTTTGTGTCGATGACGACGATCACCCGTTAGACCGTACCTTGCGGCGGCGCGGCTTCTCGGCACGCACTTCTTTAATGAGCCGGGGCACATCGGCCTCGGTGTAGCCCTTCGGGATTGCGGCCTGCCGCATATTCGCCCAACTCATCCAGCGTCGTTCGCGCCTGCTGTGCGGAGTACGTGCGGAAGGCTTCACGGAATAGCTCGCTCATAGTGCGGCTGTCCCGCTGAGCCAGCGCCTCAGCCCTTTGTGCAAGTTCGGGCGGCAGGCTGATCGTGTAGACCTTCGATTTCCTTGCAGTAGCAGTAGCCATACCTGAATATTACACTGTAATGGATTCCATTACAACCAATGGGTGCGCTGCCTGCTCACTCGAAAGAATATGGCGAAATGCCGAAGAAAATGTTAACGGCACGACTATCCGAATCTTCCCACTCCCATTTTATCCGTGCCCATAGGCGGGCACTATTCCTTTTTTGACATGGCCCCCGAAAGCGTTGTCATTTTCATCTTCTGTGCGGACGGTTGCCTAGTTTTTCCAGCACCGCCGCCTCCATCATTATGGCTTCGCCTGATGCGCCTCGAACCACTTCCGCGCCCGTTCCTGTGCGCGGGATAGATCGGCTGGCGTCAGGTGAGATGCGGTTTTGTCTCGAATTTCGCAGCGTCTTTCGTATTCGAGGCCTCCGGCTTGCCAGCAGCCGCCAGAGCATACCAGAAATAGGCTTCTGAGTAGCTCCGAGGCACGCCTTGGGCATAGTGGTACAAAACCCCGAGGTTATGTTGTGCCGGGGCAAAACCTTGTTCAGCCGCCTTGCGCAACCAAAAGGCCGCTTGCGTGTGGTCTCTTTTCACACCCCGGCCCTAGTCGCAGGAAAGCCCCAGGTTGAATTGCGCCTGGGCGTCACCCTGCTCAGCCGCCTTGCGCCACCAAAACGCCGCTTGCGCGTAGTTCTGCGGCACACCTTGGCCGTTGCAGTACAGCACGCCAAGCTTGAATTGCGCTGCGGCGAAGCCCTGCTCTGCGGGCCTGTGTCCAGCCCCACAACGCCCACCCCTGAAAAGCAATGCGGAAGTAGGCCGAAATTTCTTCTTTTATCAAGCGCCCCCGCTTCAACAAAAGAAATTTGGTTGAGAGCCAAAGGCGAAAAGCTCTCCTTCAGATTCCGCCCATGCGGCAGCACAGGAGACCAAAACGTATGGCATACCGCGACCATCGCAATGCAGCCGTCACCGTATCATTGCCAACCTCAAAGCGGGCGTGATTCCGTGGGAGAAACCGTGGAGGACGCCCCGCTACGCTGGCGGCCCTTTCCCGCGCAACTTCTACACCGGCAAGCCCTACCGTGGCATCAATATCCTCTTGCTTTGGTCGAGCGAGTACAGTTCTCCATTCTGGCCTAACATTCAAACAGGCGCAGGCATTGAAAGGCACGGTTCGCAAGGGTGATCGATGCGACCTCAAAGGTCAGTCGTGGTGGTGTTGTGGGCGTGCCGAACGGAGTTGTTAGGAAGAGCCCCGCCGTCAATATGAGGAGTTTGCGCAAATTATCAGAACATCCATAAACGAAGTGGCAATTGACCTATCTCGAAGTCATCAAAAATCGGGGATTTAAGCACCCCTCACACTAAATCAAACTAGAGATGCATAAAGGAGACGCCGGCAAAGGCGAGTGTAAGCGCTGCAATTGGGGCTGCGATACGACGCAAGATGTGCGATTTTGCCTGATGCCAGTCTGAGGTGGCGAGGAACAGTAGAAACGCCAGGCCGCAGAGACACACGGAGAGCTGGAAGATATGCGCGGAGGCACCTTCGTCGCGGGAGTGAATAGGTGGATGGCCCAACAACATCTGTACGAAGGGAATAGCGACTGGGAGCAGTGCTGTGAGGGAAAGAACCAAAGCGGCGATACCGCTGATGCGGTTAAGTTGCTGGGATGGCATATCGCTTCCTTTCATGGTGGCGTACGGCGTGGCAAGCTGTGGCTGATGTGCAGTGAGGCTGGAGCGAATGCGCTCCGCATAGCCGGTGAAGACGCAACCTAATGCCCAACGAAGAGCGGCTCTGTCGTCGCTGATGTGGTCGATCTCACACAGCATGGCCTGCGCCCAGAGGGTACGGTCGCGTGGAAGCATCTGGATGGCGTGATGCATCAGCGTGGTGGCAACCCAGCGGGAGAGATTCATGCGCGTGCTCCTTCTAGGCGAGTCAGGGTTGCCGCTTCCGTGCTTTGACTGCGAGCCAGTGCAAGACCGTCGGTCGTAAGGCGATACATGTGACGCGGCGGCCTTCCCAGCTTCTCCGGCTCTCGCCATTTGGATTCGAGGTAGCCCTGGTCGCTGAGACGGATCAGTAACGGATAAAGTACGCCCGATTTGAGGCCAGTTTCTTTGGAAAGGTCGTAGCCGTAGTGCCAGACTAGCGGGCGATCGAGCAACTCGGCGAGGAGGGATTTAGTCTGCGCAGATTGGTTTGGACGGCGCGGCATGGGATTAACTTTACATATGTAGAGTTATATGTCAAGCTTTCTTTGCGCAATGCCAACGCGACTGTTCGTTTGGCGATGGGAGAGCTGAATGAAGGCACTGAAGTGGATTTTAAAAGCTAGTGTGTGGACGGCAGGAGCAATGGCGGTGCTGGTTGTAGGAGCAGCGGCGACATTGCGGATTCAGCATGATATGCGGCTGAGGCTGCCTGAACCAACCGGGCCGTTTGCCGTGGGCAGAACAAGTTTCGATTGGGTAGATAAAACGCGCACCGACGTATTATCCCCGCACCCAGGAACCAAACGAGAGTTGATGGTATGGGTATGGTATCCGGCGAGCAAGAATGGAGCGAGTGGCACCAACACATATGTTTCGGATGGTTACAGGAATGCAATTGAGCAGCATGAAGGACCAATACTGAGCGGGTGGGTAAAGCGTGATCTAAGGCTTGTGCAACCGGAAAGCTTGAAGGATGCTCCTGTAGCCGAAGAACAGACGAGCTATCCGGTCATACTGATGAAATCCGGTATTGGAGCTTCGTCGACCGACTACACAACGCTGGCGGAAGACCTGGCGAGTCACGGATACCTAGTTGTAGGAAACGATTCGCCATATAGCACTGTCGTGACAGTCTTTCATGATGGACGGAAGGTGGAAAGGACCGCCGCTGGCAATCCGGGCGAGGGCGCTTCATTGTCAGCATGGGAACAAGCGATTGGGCCGCTGTTGCAGACTTGGACCGCCGATACTGGATTTGAGCTGGATCAGTTGAAGCTCCTAAATGAGACGCCTGGCAGATTCTTCGGAAAGCTGAATTTACAGCAGGTCGGGATCTTCGGCCATTCGTTTGGCGGAGCCACCTCCGCGGAGTTTTGTCACGAAGATGTACGCTGCAAGGCTGGAGTAGACGTGGACGGTCAACCATTTGGAGAAGTTGTGCTGAGCGGTGTGACCAAGCCATTTCTGTTGATATTGAGTGATCACAGCAGTGAGACCGATTCAGAGAGCAAAGCAATTATGGCTCGATTGCATTCACTTTATAGTACCACTCCTCGCCGGACAGGTTATGGGTGACATTTCGCGGCACAGGACACTTCAGCTTCAGCGACGAGGCACTGATTGTGAACTGGCCGCTGGGAAGGCTATCGGGTTCGACGGGACGTGTTGGAGGGCGCCGAGGATTGGAGATGGAACAGATGTATCTACGCAACTTCTTCGACGCATACCTCAAGGGTATGTCAGCTGTCTTGGTACAGCAGTTGCCTGCAAAGTTCCCGGAGGTACAAGTGGAGCACTGAGAAGATGCGCCACTTCCTGAAAACCGTAACGCTGCTCCGCAGCGGATGAGCAGGTGACACGTCACCCCAAATGGGATGCTGTAGGTAAACCGTCAGCGTTTCCGGTTTACTATCGTCAACACGCTCGGAATCAGCGACTTGGCAATCCACGATTTCGAAATGGTTCCAGCGTTTACGGGCGTAAACAGACATGGCGCTTCGCAGCGCCCACCGCGTAAACGCATTGATAGACAAAGGCTTCCAGCATCCCGACACTTGACGGCCAAAATTGCAGGGTGCAAGCTAGTTTTCAAGGCGGGCTTCCCATGAGCATTCCCCGCATCCCGGCTCCGTTGCAGTCTCCAGCCTCGCCGAGTGGCGAAGCGCGTCCGGTTCTCCGTGCCAAAACCATCGCCACCAGGGTTACGCCGGAAGAACTGTCAGAGGTAGAAGCCGCCGCCGAAGGCGCGGGAAAGACCGTGGCCGAATGGCTGCGTGAGCTGGCCCTGAAAGCCGCGCGGCAACGTCCGGCAGACCCTACCGAGCTGGTGCTGGCCGAGGTCTCGGCACTCCGGTACATGCTCCTGAATCTCTTTCACGCGACAGCCCAGGCTAACGCCGAAGGCAAGCATCTGTTACCCGATTCCGTGGTCAAAATCCGTGACCAGGCCAATGCCCGGAAGCTGGCCGACGCCCGCAAATTGCTCGCGGAGTTTCTGTCCCAGGAGGGATTGGACGGGGGCAAGCAGTGAGCCGCCCCATACGTTTTCCCAACCGGGGCCGGTGGCTCTTGTGGTTGATTTTGCTCTTCGCTCTGGGGCCGTTTCTGGTGATCCTTCCCGCCACGCTGTGGCTCGGCTGGACCATGAACCCGGTGCAGAATTTCTACCTCGGAACCTACGCCGCTTGCTCCACGCTGAGCAGCTATCCCGGAGCGGTGACTACGGTTCGCTATGCCGAGAAGACGGCTCCGGGGCGGAAGCCGGAGACGCTGCTGCCCGAGGACGCGGTGAAGGGTTCAAGTGTTAGTCAGCCTCTCGCCCTCAGCCCCAAGGCCATCGCCGAAGGCTGGCGGGGTGTCAGCATCACGTTGCCCAGAAGGTGCCGCGCGAAGGAGTTGCAGGCGTACCTTCGGGACACGATCTACGACGGTGACAGCGCATGGCTAATCTTCCTCCGGCCTGTACTCTATCTGCTGGCGTTGGTGCTTTTCCTATATGCGCTATGGATCACGTTCGGCCATCGGCTTCGCGTCATTCGGCAGCAGGAGGAGCGCCACGGACGGAGGACCAAAGGCCCAGAGCTGGCATCGGTTTTCCGGTGGCGCGGCGGAAAGACTGACGGCATAGGTTTCGGGCTGCGTTCGAGAATCCGCTTTTGAGCTGGCTTCCATTCGGGCCGGGCTACCGGATTCCGCGCCGGCTTGAAGCCAGCCACATTCTGTTGATGGGCGACACCGGCAGCGGCAAGTCTTCGGCGATCCGGCAGATTCTTCGCCAGATTGCGGAGCGGGGGGAGACTGCCATCGTCTACGATCCGGCGCTGGAGTTTGACCTGAGTTCTACTCGCCAGCGCGGGGCGACTTGATCCTCAATCCTCTCGATACACGCTGTCCCTATTGGGGGCTTGGCGACGAGATCACCCGCGATGAAACTGCGACGACCATCGCCGCCGCGTTCCTGCCAGAGAAGGAGTACGAAAAGGAGTTCTTTACCGATGGGCCGCGCCGGATATTGGCCCATCTGTTCAAGCGGAAGCCGCAGCCCAGGGACATTCTGAGGATGATGGCGAATCCATCGAACGATCGAGGCGGCGATAAAAGGAACTCCGCTTGCGCCGCTGCTCGATCCGCCGCGCCTGCGCAGCGGGCCGGTGTCCTTTCGAGTCTGAACATGGTTGCCGACAGTTTGGAGTTGTTGCCGGAGTGGGAGCACACGAGGCCGACGTTTGCCACTGCCGAGTGGTACGACGAGCGGAAGCGATGGGTTTTTCTCACCTCGCAGTCCCGCCTATCGGGAGAAGATTCTGCCGCTGCATTCCGTGTGGCTTGACCTGTTTATCCTGCGCATGATGGGCTACTGCGATGACCCCAACGGCAAGCCCGTCTGGTTCGTCCTCGACGAACTCGCCAGCCTCAACAAATTGCCCCAGCTTCACTCCGCCGTCACTGAGAATCGTAAGTACGGCAATCCCGTCGTGATGGGCTTTCAGGGCCGCAGCCAGTTGGAGAAACGATACGGCCAGGACGCCGAGGCCATGCTCTCCCAGCCCGCGACCAAGATCTTTTTCAAGACCTCCGAGCCGCGCGCGGCGAAATGGATCTCGGAGGCCATCGGGGAAATCGAAGTGGAGCGGCTGAAAGAGTCGCGCTCGATGGGATTGTTGCGGAGCAAGAAATCGTTCGCGATGGAGATTGCGACCAAGCCGCTCGTCATGCCTTCCGAGATTGCCGGGCTTGAGCCATTGCATGGCTACATCAAGCAGGGGAATCGCGTTGTGCCGGTTCATTTTCGGTTGGCAAAGAATCGCGGCGGACAGCCGGAGTTCATCGAGCGCAGAATGCCGAAGGTCGCACCCAGGCCGATCACCTGCCGCCGCCGGCACCCGCACGGAGCTACCCAAGACGGGCGGCGGCCCAGGCCACGCTCCCACTTTTCGATCCCCGCGCCCGCCGACAAGCCCAAAGAGGCGTTTGTGTGGGATGAGTCCAAGGGAATTGAATGATCGGATGGGAAGGCCGGATCTTTCAAAATTATCTTTACCACTAGGAGCCATATCGCTCAATATTGCTCACGGCCTATTGGGTACTTCGCCTTTTTTCCCGGTTTTCTAATGGCAGCGTATCAACCCAGTTCGCGATGACTTGGGCGACGCTATGCTTTAGTGTCCCTCATACATATGATCGGCACCCTGAGATCAGTGCAGTATCGAAGCGGCTTGGGTGAGTAGGTAGCCTTTCAGTTGAGGATTTAAACCCGTTTCAAGTCCTCCTCGTTTCCGACATCTCCATCTGTTCCCAAAATGGCGAGCAGTGGGCAGCGAATGCGCACTATCCCAGCATCGGGGCTCAGTTCTCCAAAAAAATCCTTGAATCCGGGAGGTACTATTCACGATATCCAAGAATGTGGCGGCACTCAGAAAGGGACCCTGCACAACAACTCTTCCGGTCGCCCATCGGCAATATCCTGCTTTGCTGTCGATACCCATTCTGGAGGTGGAAGTCTGGTATCCGGACGGACGTCTCCTGAAGCAAGTATCAGTCCCGCGACGCGAGGGTCATGCGTTTGGGCTTGATATTCGCGTACGGCATTGGGCACCGGCGCTGTGCCCTACCAGGACTATCCGCTTGAACCCAAGCCCCTCGGCAAAGTCGATCGATGCCGCCAGGTCTCGTACCTGTTCGCTTGGGATTCCCCAGTACGTTCCGCCACGGACGCGCTTCTCTGCTCGATAGGTCTCGACATTTCCAAGATCGTGCATCCGGGTGTTCCCGGTAATCACGGTGAAGCCCTCGTTTTGCGAGGGCGCTGCTGATCGCAACGTAGCTCGCATCATAGACAATGAGTAGTCTGCCCCATGAATCCAAATTACCGCGAATGGCTTGGCGTACGCTCTTCGGCGGAGTATAGAGCGCTCCCGCATCGGTGT
>CAVSBA010000012.1:0-902440 GCA_963725975.1 uncultured Acidobacteriaceae bacterium
ACTCCACGCTGCCAAGCAACACGATCTCGACAATGAGTTTGGAAAGTCCACTCTCGTCCAGTTGCCGCAAAAGTCGTTGCAGTCCCTTTTGCACCTGCGGATAAGTCACTTCGCTGTTGGTGCTGTCCACCATCTTGTGCCGCTGTGCGATGATTTCCTGGTGCATCGGTTCCGTCTTCTTGAGCATGGTTTCGCGATCAACACAAGGTCGGCCCGTTCTATCGGCGAACCTACCTTCCTGAGCACTTCGGCCAGTATTCTGTGCCGCACGGTGATTTCGAGTTTGCGTTTTTCAAGCTCTCTTCGCCGCTGCTCCCGTTCTCGCGCCAGTTGTGCCGGGTCGGGCGTCTTGCTGGCACGGTCGGCAAAGTGAACGGGGCAGTTGGTATCCGCGCACACTTTGACCGTGTGGCCTTTCTCTGCGCCGTCTACCACAACCGCTTCGGCCATGTGCTTGCATGGCTTCTGGTTTGCAGAGAGCGGCTGTTTGGCCTTTGCGGGTTTGGCAAGTTGGAGGGACGTAACGGTTGCGCCCAACACAGGGCTGTCGCTGCGCGTTCCGTATCCCGTGGTGATCTGTACCAGTTTCGGTTTCTCGGCAATCTGCCGCTCAACGTGTTTTGCGAGTTTGTTGTTGTAGCAGGTCCCATCCGTACAAGCGTCATGGACTGCCGTACCGAACAAAAGCGTGTTGAATCCCGTCCGCTTGGGGCACTCGGCGCAACTACCGGCCTCCGGCACAAGCGCCGCATCGCTCTTATCGAACGGCACATAATCGAGCAAGAGCAAGATGTTCTGCTCGATCCATGCTGTGAGTTCCCGTACGGGCAGCAGCACGTGGGTTTCTTTACCGCCATTCCAGACTGTACGAAACGCGGCATCGAAGGCTTTCTCCTGCTGGGCCTGCGGCAGCTTGGCGATTTCGAGCGCATGGCCGACGCCGATGTGGTCGGCCAGAAACGCCTCGGCAATGGACGGAATAAGCTCAGCCAAGCGCATCCGCTGCGCGATAAACGCTGGATCTTGCCCGACTGCGCCGACAGGCTGCAATGTCGTACGTGCGCCCTCAGCCGCAAAATTGCGTCGAAGGCCAATGCTTCTTCCAGGGATGCACTCCTTCCCTGGATGTTCTCAATTAATTGCGCGCTCCCGCAGGCGGCGTCCGACAGCGCGACAATGCGCACAGGAACATCACGAGTTCGGCGAGTTTCGCCGCACGGTAACTGCGCGCGCCCGCGACGACCTCATACATATCTGTGTCGATGGCACGGACAAGCAAGGGCTGTAAGACGCCCTGCGATTTAAAGCTCGCGGCCAATTCATTCAGGCTGTGTTCATCAAAGCGGCGGCGCGGGTTGGTGGGCGACTCCTGCAACTGCGCGAGTGGGCAGGTTGCGATATTCACTGGTAACTGCAACGGTTTTCGGCATGACAATTCTCCATTTCGGTTTGCTGGTGCGTGGAGGTCATGCGGACAGGCACACCTCACCTGTCCGCGCTGGTTGGCGGTGGAGATGGAAGCGGCTGTTTAGGCCGCTTCCGTGGTGGCTGTCTGTGTGCGGGAGCGCCGCGCCCGCTTGGGTTCGGGCGCTGCTTCCGTTGCTGGTTGGGAAACTTCCTGCGAAACGGATTCCTCCACCGTGATTGCGGCCAGGATGACGGATGAGGTCTGCTGTACCGCTTCAAGGCTTTCTGTCAGCAGGGCTGCGTTGCCGTGATACAGGCTGATATAGTCCGCGCTGGCCGTGGATGTGGCCAGTCCGATCGCCTTACTGACCACAAAGGCCACTGGCTTCGGCTTCCGTCTCGCGCACAGTCTTGGTGGTTGCCGTTCGGCGGTCTGTATGGTTGAGTGCGAGATGCGCCAGTTCGTGAACTAACGTGGTGAAGGTTTCCGCGTCCGTTTGCCCCGGCAGCAGGCGGATGGTGTTTCCGAAAGCCATACCCAGAGCAGGGGCAATGCTCTCGTTGTATTCAAGCGTGATGCCTTGTGCGTTGACATACTCGCGCAGTCGGTCCAGATACACGCCAGCTTCGCCTGTCACCTTGTCCAGTTCCGGCAGGGGTGCGCCTTCGGTCTGCGATTCGTCCCACACATACACTCTGCGGAAGCCGAGCAGTGAGGGCTTACCGCTGACCTCGCCGTCGTTTTTCGCTTCGTCCCTCGCGGGTCTTTGCCACCATCGGCGCAAGGATGGCGATGCCCTTCTCACCACGCTTGACCCTGCGGCCTAGCTGGTTCCATGCCCACATGCCCGCTACATTCGTGGCTTGCGGCTTTTGTCTCGCTATCGGCAAGACATTACCAAACTGTAGTTCCGGAAATGCGCCATCGCGTCGAGAAACGCGGTCAAGGCTTCGCTATGACCGGCTTCCAACTGCTTGATGAGATATTGCACGTTTTCGCGCACAAGCTGCTGTGCGGTTGCAGGCTTCCGATTATTACTGTCGGAAGCCGTGTTGCTGGCGATGCCGCTGGTTGAGCCATTGCTGGCGCTGAATGCGCTGTTGCTGCTGTAGTTGCTCTGATATTCCATTGTTTTTGCCTCGGTCTGCCCTGGGGGGCGTTTTTTTCTTTCACCCTGGAGCGAAGCGAAGGAAAAAACGTACCCACAGGCAGACAGAGCAGAACGAGGGCGGCGACGGTGGGAGGCCGGAGTGGTGGGCGCGGCAAGTGCCAAACACGCACGATCGTTTGGCGCGCAGGCGGCGCTTGTCCGAACGGCCGGAAAAGGCCCGTTCTCTGGGCCGTCCACCGGAGTGCCGCGAAGTGGGTAAAAGTCGCGCGTAGCGCCTCCTTGCTCCTGTTTTGGGCGTTTTCGTATTCCTGGCGGTAAACCTTTTGGAAAAGTTTTCCGATTTTTGGAAGAGTTTTCTGAATTGATAGCCTAGTTCCGCCCCTAATCTCCAAACACGGACGACGATAGACCGCTTTGTCCCGATTAGGAGCGTTATGCAGAATTCTCCGGGTTCGAACTCCGGCGAGACAGGACGCCATTTGCTGCCGAAGCCCTCGGCAGCATCGAAGCATTCGTAACGGCTTCAGAAGCTGGGGACTTTCTTGAACTCCACCCGGCGACTGTACAGAGGTTCGCTCGGGAGGGATTGATCCCCGCTCATCCTATTGCCGGAAGAAAGCGAAGACACTGGAGATTTCTTCGTTCCGAACTCGCCGAGTGGCTGCGCGCCAGAAGAACCCAGAGGGGTAATTTTGGATGATTCTCTCTATTCCAATAGGCTCTCTTTCGCTGTACATTTTGAGTACCGATGCACTTCGCGCCCCCAACGAAAGGAGGGCGTTATGAAGAAGGCGCGAAGGCAGAAAGGAAGTCTTTGCATGTCTGTCAACGGCAGCGGAACTCAGGTTTGGATCTTCCGCTGGTGGGAGACCTTAACGGACGGCAGACGTGTTCGACGAAAACGGCAAGTCGGCACGCTCGACCAGTACCCAACGGAGACGGCTGCGGAAAAGGCAGTGCGAAGCTGGCGGCTGGCGGTGAGCGCGAATCAAGCGGGCGTAGTCAGCGGTGTAACCATGCAAGCTCTTATAGACCACTTCCGGGAAAGGGAACTCGTGGATAAAGGCGAGGACGGTCGCGCCTGGTCCACGCGGGACCGGTATGAGGCTTATCTGAACTCGTGGATTGAACCGCGGTGGGGAAAAGAGGAACTCGCCGCGATCAAAGCGCCACTGGTGGAGGAGTGGTTACGCAACCTGAAGCAGAAGCCGCGCAAGCGGAAGTGGCTTCAGGCTGCCGTGCCAGAAAAAGATCTGAAACCTCTGTCGCCCGCGAGTAAAGCTCAAGATCCGTAAATTGATGAGCGTGCTGTTCAACCACGCGATCCGCTGGGAGTTTACGGAGCGCAACCCAATCACCGGACCGAACAGAGGCGCGGGCGTTCGCCAGGGTTCCAAGCGGCTGCGTATCCCGGACATTCTCGAAATCACCGAGATGCAGACCATTGTCGCCAAACTCCAGTTGCGGGAGCGCGTGTTGGTGTTCTTGGACATGGCGACCGGGCTGCGGCGCGGTGAGCTGACCGGCATCAAGTGGGGAGACATCGATTTTGCGAACCTGCTGATTGATGTCCAGAGGTCGGTCGTGGATCAGGTGGTCGGGCGCTGCAAGACAGAAGCCTCGCAGAAGCCGGTGCCGCTCGATGAGCACACGGCACAAGACCTGTTGGCCTGGTATCGGGTGACTCCCTACCGCGAGCCGGAGGATTGGGTATTCGCCTCGAACAGCAACCGCGCGGGACGGAAGCGCGGCAAACAGCCGCTTTGGCTGCAAAGCATCATGCGTTACCACATCCAGCCGGTAGTCAAGGAACTCGGCATCGACAAGCGGGTTTCTTGGCATACCTTCCGGCGCACCTACACGACACTTCTTCAAGCCAACCGAGAGGATGTCAAAGTAGTACAGGAGTTGCTGCGCCACGGTTCGGTGGAAGTAACGATGGATGTGTACGCACAGGCGCAGATGCCGGCCAAGCGGAAGGCGCAACAGAAGGTCGTGGAGATGATGCGAGCCGGAGGCGCGCCAGCAGGCGCTGGCGGTGGGGACTTAACTGGTCCCCAAACTGGTCCCCGGCGAAAACGAGGGGAATTTTCTAAGTTGTTTGTTTTGTTGGCGTCCCCGACGGGATTTGAACCCGTGTTATCGCCGTGAAAGGGCGGTGTCCTAGGCCGGGCTAGACGACGGGGACGCTATGGGAGGGCAAGGAACGCCCCGAACTGGCCGAGAAGCGCCTACCTTGAGGCTAACAAGCGCGGCAACGCGTGTCAAAAACAGCGGAATCTATGAGCTGCTCTCCACCGCCTCGTGTTCAGGCGCCAGGGTTTCCAGACCCTCGCCTTTCGCTGCTTCCCGCAGCTCCGGCGACGAGGACACAAATAGAATGCCGGTTCCGTGGAACATGTCGCGCGCGGTGAGGGCGGAGGCCAGTTGCAAAGCCGCGGGCCAGCGCAACGCCGTGCGGTCCAGCAGTTGCCGCGCCGCTTCAAGCACCGCCGGATTCAGCGGCTGCTGCACCATGCGCGCCGATTCCAGACGCAGAATTTCCAGGGCGGCAGCTGCATCGGCGGAGGCAATGTCGCCGTTGCGCTCGCGGCGCCGGATGGCGGCATAAATCTCCAACGGCGTGGCGGCGGAGATGAGCTTGCTGTTGTCCTCCGTCGAGTCCATGAGGCGAATGAGCGCTGCGGTCCCGGCTCCTGCACGAAGAGCTTCGCGAACGCTGTCGCCTCAAGGAAGTAAAGGCTCACTCGTCCCCCCGGTCCTCGTCAATCACCGCCGTGATGCGACTCGCCATGGACACTCACGGGCTGGAAGCGTGGGGTCTCGTCGGGCAAGCCGGCCTCAGCCCGGTTGAGACGAATGGTGGTGGTGGGGTAGGCCGGGGTTTTGGGATTGGCGATCTTGCTGGTAAGAACCATGCCGCGCTGAATGGCTTCAGCCAGCACCGCCTGGCGCGTATCGGGATGCTGGTTCCAGCGGAAGGCCTTGCGCGGAAGAAACGAATCGCGAAACCACTTGAGCGCAATGAAGGCATGGCCTCCGCGCTCGGCGTCGGCCAGGGCCGCGCATAGCTCCTTCACACGTAGGTCCATGTCGGCCGGCAGCACTGCTTCGGCGGGCTCCTCCTCTTCCGCACTCTGTGTGGGAGCACTGCGCTGGGTGCGCGCCGGACGCGCGTAGGGCTCGCCGTCGGAGATGCGCTCAAAGTAAATCCGCACCTCGTCTTCTTCCGGCGACCAAGTCTCGGCAGATGCATTGCGGCGCTTGCTGCGGCCGTTCTCACTGCACAGTTCGACGATGGCCTGGTATCCCGGAGGGGCCAGGAAACGCAGAGCGCGTACCAGGCCCGGGTCCTGCGAATAAGCCAACTCATTCAGTGCTTCTTCAATAATCTCTTCTGCTGCGGGAATGCTCAGGTTGGCGGTATCGATATTATTTTGTGCCATGCGTGTCGATTTCATATTTGTTGCTCCATCGAATCTGTCCAGCTTGCGTGACATTCCAAATGGCGTCTCTCTTCACTCCGGCCGAGTCGTCGTTGCCCTTCTTAAAATTCCAACGCAGCCCAGCCGGAACAGAAATTTATAAACCATATCCAATCATCAGGGCGAAAAAAGCACGAATCAGAGAGGTTTGGCGGCGTTTGAATCCTAAATTCGGCTCCCGATGGACTGAAGCCGTCCGCAGGAGCAGTCAGGCAGAACTGCACTTGCCGCTGCTTCCCTTATGCGGCCCACTGAAATTCTCGAATCGTGATTGATCTACAAGGGCTTATGGTGCAAGGCTTTTACCGGACCAGCGACTGTCCATGCCTTTTGTCGTTCCCTTACAAAAATTATTTCGAGAAATATGCACGTTCTCAAAAGAACCTGCTTTACGACCCCCAGTGTACCCGAAATTCTATCAGCGTGCAGGGCGATACCTCTTTATTTTGAGTAGCTCATCACTTAATGGAACATTCGCTTCCACTGTGCGCTTACGTAAGGCTCCACCGTTCGTACAATAGAAGACATGCGCCGTTCATGGTTGTTTTGCTTGCCTCTGCTTTGGTCCCTGTCGGCAATCGAGACTGTATGCTGACAGCCCCGGCTTCGATCTGGCCGGGCCCAAGGTGGACGTGCACGTAAAGCGCGGAACGCTGACGCTGCCCATCTCCGAGACCCCCAATCTGCTGCCCGGCGACCGGCTATGGATTCATCCCGATCTTCCCCCCACGCAATCCGAGCACTTTGTTCTGGTGGTTGCGTTCCTGCGCGGCTCTACGAATCCCCCGCCTCCGGAATGGTTCACCCGCGTCGAGACGTGGACGCGCCAGGCGCACGACGAAGGCGTCTTTGTGAACGTGCCGCCAGAGGCGCAACAGGCGCTTATCTTCCTGGCTCCGGAAACCGGCGGCGACTTCAACACCCTGCGCAAGGCCGTGCGCGATGAGCCGGGCACCTTTGTGCGCGCGGCCCAGGATCTGCAGCAGGCAAGTTGGGAGCGCATGCGCCTCGATACCTACCTCGATGATGTGCGCGTCACCTCCCAGACCGATCCCGCGTCCTTGAAGTTGCGCGCGGAGATGGCCGCGCGCAGCCTGGGCATTAAAGTCAACGAGAGCTGCTTCCTCAAACCCCTGGACCAGCAAGCCACCTGTCTCGCGCAAAACTCCCAGGGCGCGGTGCTCGACGACTCCAACACGCAGTCGGTCGTGAACCAGTTGGCGAACGGCTCGGCGCTGGACCTGGTGAATCAGTTGAGCGTGACCACCATGGCCGGCGGCGGCTTGTACAGCCCCTATGTGGGCGCCATCATCGATACGGCCAAGCTCCTCGCCTCGCTGCACACTGCGCATTTCGTTTACATTCCCGCATTGGCATTGCCCACCACAGACACCTTGAACCTGCGGCTCAATATTCCGCCCTCGTTCCGGAATCCCAAGTCCGTGGTGGTGGTGGCGCTTCCGCCCATTGGCCCGGCGCACGTGGAGCCGCTATACGCAGTAGCCCCGGACCAGGTTTCGTGTGCCACCAAGCCGGAATTGGTTCTGCCCGCCGAGGGTGGGCCACTGGTGTATGCCACGCAGTTTGCCCACAACCTCGTGCTGCATATTACCTCGGCTGAAGTTAAGGATTCGGCTAACGCCGCCGGCGTCGATGTGCCCATCCAAGCGGATTCCGGCATGGGTGGCCTCTTCTTCACAGAACCGCTTCCCAAACTGCCGGCGGGTGAGCTGCTTGGCGCCGTCCAGGGCAAATGGGGCTTTGATGACTGGGAGGGACCCAGCTTCCACCTCTATGCGCCGGAAAGCGGCAAGTGGGCAGTGGCCGCCAGCGATCAGTCCGCACTGGTGGTGGGCCGCGACGATTCCGTCCACATCGTGGGCGACAATGCGGAGTGCGTGCAGAAGGTGGATGAGCAGGCCACAGGCGGCTCGCCCATCAGCCTGCCCTGGTCGGCCGCACGGTCCAATACGCTGATGGTGAAGATCCCGCTGCAGAGCGCCGAACCCGGGTCGGTGGACCTCGATGTCTATCAATATGGCTTGGCGCAACCGGACATGATCAAGATGACAGCCTACGATGCGGCAGCTTCGCTCGAAGGCCTGGCCCTGAACGCCGGCGACCCGGAAGCCGTGCTCAAAGGCACCCGCCTGGATGAAGTGGCGCACGCCAAACTGCGCGGCATCGTGCTCACGCCGGCCACGCTTACCCGCGTGGAAGATCTCGACCAGCTGACCATGAAAGCCGGTTCCGCAACGTCGGGGCTGGAACCGGGCAAAAACTACATGGCTGAGGTGGAACTGAAAGACGGGCGCATGCTCAAGGTACCGGTGACGGTTGACCCGCCACGACCGCAGGTGGTGCTGCTGAGCAAAGGAGTGCAGGACAGCAACGATGACTCGCCTTCCCCCGTTCAGCTTGGCAGTCCCGACGATCTTGCGGTCAACGGGCGTCTGGTTTTCTTCATTAAATCCACTACCCCGTCGAGGTTCCCGCGCAGCGAAAAAATCGAACTGGCCGCCGACGATGCCAGCTTCGATACCATGCTCGACCTTCACGACGGCAGCCTGATGCTGGAGGATGCGAAGACCGCCGAAGCCACGCTGCAGCCGTTGGCGCGTTTCGGTTTTTCGGCCTTTGGCCCCGTCCAGGTGCGCGCCGTGGGCGCCGATGGCCAGGCCGGAGACTGGGTTCCTCTGGGAACTCTGGTGCGCATGCCCGGCTTCAAAGATCTGCGCTGCCCTCGCGCCATTGCCAAGCCATGCGTGCTGACGGGTTCCAATCTCTTTCTGGCCACGTCGATTTCCAGCACGACGCAATTCGACAGCGCCACCACAGTTCCGCCGGAGTTTACCGGCATGGAGTTGATCGTGCCGCACCCCGCGGCCAATGGGCAACTCTACCTCAAGCTGCGCGACGATCCGGACACCGTGCAGACGCTGACGCTGCCGGTCACCTATATTACGTCTGCCGAAGCCAAGGCTGCGCTGCCGGAGAGCGCGCCGGGCACAGCCATGCCCATGCCCGCGCCGGAGAATGCGCCGCCGCTGCATCCGCGGCAGATGGCACGCCTGCCCCGGCCACTGCGCCTGCAACCGCGCCTGCAACCGCGCCTGCAACCGCGCCTCAATCTACAGCCCCATCAATCGCGCCATCCGGCTCGAAGGAGCCCGGGGCCGAGCCCGCAAGTTCGGCTGTGGCCCCGACTCCGCCATCGTCCGCATCAAACCGGCCGTAGCCAAGCCGAAAGGGTGCGAAACTTCCCAAGAGCGACAGGATCTGCCGCTGTCGGCGCCCCTCCAAGTCGGCAATTCGATGGCGTTTTACGGGTAAATGCGATGCAGCGTACGCGCGAACGGAATTGTCTCGCGCACGTGGTCAAGACCACAGACCCAGCTCACCACTCGCTCAATCCCCATGCCGAATCCCGCGTGGGGAACGGAGCCGTATCTGCGCAGGTCGAGGTACCACTGGAAGGCCTCGCGCGGCAGCTTGTGCTCGTCGATGCGCTGGCTCAATAACTCATAGCTGGAAACGCGCTGCGAGCCGCCGATTACCTCGCCGTAGCCTTCGGGAGCGAGTACATCCACGCACAGAGCGTACCGCGAGTCCTCGGGATCGGGCTCCATGTAAAACGCCTTCACATTGGCCGGGTAGCGATGCACCATCACCGGGCGGTCATACTGCGAGCTGAGCCACGTTTCGTCGGGCGACCCAAAGTCGTTGCCGTATTCGAAAGGCTGCTCCAGGTGGCCATCTTTGTGGGCCTGGTTCAGCATTTCAACCGCTTCGTCGTAGCGCAGGCGCGGAAACGGAGCCTTGATCGGCCCCAGCTTCGTTACATCGCGGCCGATCGTCCCCAGTTCCGGCGCGCGATTTTTGAGCACCGACTGCACGATGTGCGCAAGGCAGTTTTCCGAAAGCTCGAGCAGGCCATCCAGGTCCATGAACGCCACCTCCGGCTCCACCATCCAGAACTCGGTAAGATGGCGCCGGGTTTTGGATTTTTCCGCGCGAAACGTGGGCCCGAAGCTGTAAACCTTGCCCAGCGCCAGCGCCGTCGCCTCCGCATATAACTGGCCGGATTGCGTGAGGAAGGCCGGATCGCCAAAGTAGTCCACCGGGAACAGTGTCGAAGTGCCCTCGCAGGCCGCAGGAGTGAGAATGGGGGGGTCGGTGCGGATAAAGCCGTTGGAGTCAAAAAACTCCGCCGTGGCGCGCATAATCTCAGCCCTCACGCGCAGAATGGCGGCTTGCCTGGGCGAGCGAATCCACAAATGCCGGTGCTCCATGAGGAAATCGACGCCGTGCTCCTTGAGCGTGATGGGGTAAGGCTCCGACTCGGGCACACGCTGCACCACGGTCAGGCCTTCGACATCGAGCTCGTTGCCCCCGGGAGCGCGCTTGTCCGCACGGACCTTTCCCGTGACAATGACGCTCGATTCCTGGGTCAGCCCTTTGAGAGTCTCGAACACTTCAGGCGACACGCTCTTCACGTGCGCTACGCCCTGAATTTGTCCCGTGCCATCCCGAAAGATAGGAAAAAGCAGCTTGCCGCTCTCGCGCAGGTTGTAGAGCCATCCGCGCAGGGTAACGGACTGGCCCTCGTAACGGCCGATCTGGCTGATGGTGGCGACGGGCGGCTTGCCGCTTGGTAAAGAGGTAACAGTGGTGTCTTCAGGCATCGACGATACGCTTTCTGGCGGCGCGGCACAGACCGCGCTGGACCTTCCAGAATACCGCGCAGAGCCCTTGCGGATCTTCGGCGGGTGATGGTGCAGTTTGAAGATTCAGAGTTCGCCCCTGGGGCTGCCGCCTCCCTTGCGTCACTTCTATGAGCCTGACATGATGAATGCAAGAAGATGCCGGGGCTCGTACAGATCGATTTTCAGCCGTCGAAGTCAACTGTCGTTGGCGCCCCGAAGTCGCGCGTTTCAGTACTTTGGATACAGGGTGTCACGCTGGTATGGATGCTTGTGGAATTCGGCGTCTCTGTGTATGCGGCTGTAACGGCTCACAGTCCTGCAATGTTGGCCTTTGGCTCCGACAGCCTGGTAGAACTGCTGTCCGCTGTTGTTGTGCTCTTGCAGTGGATTCCACGCACGTCTATCTCGGAACGGCGGGCAAGCCGAACCGCCGGAGTTCTGCTTTTTGTGCTCGTCTTCGTGGTTACAGCGATTGCAGTTGCATCATTGACTCTGCGGTTGCGGCCTGCAACGAGTTACGCAGGCATAGCAATCACCATGGCGGCGTTGATCGTAATGCCTGTTCTGGCTCTCCTCAAGCGCCGTGAGGCTCGTCGCAGCAATAATGCGGCCTTGGCCGCCGATGCGGCGCAATCCGCAGCTTGTGCCTATCTTGCATTTATCGCGCTGGCCGGGCTTGCTATCAATGCAGTATTCCATGTCGCATGGTTCGATTCGGTTGCTGCTTTGGTGGCTGTTCCCATCCTCGTGAAGGAGGGCAAGTCGGCATGGCAGGGCCGTTCCTGCGGATGTTGCTGACAACCTCATTTCAAATTGCCACTATCCTTCGGCGGAGGGGACCGGTTTAGTGCGAGCTTGAAGGGCGCCGATTTTCTATGCTGCGCACGCGGAAGGGACTTTCTAAAACGCAGCGCCTGACCAATCCCGTCTCGACCCCCAAAGCGAAGGGACCAGGGGCCTTCGGTCCCTGATGAACTTCGCCGAAGGCGCACGGCTTCAGCCCCCGAACCAGCTCTCCGCTGCTCGATCCCACCCTTATCCTCGACTTCCGCCGCCACCGACCTCGGTTGTCAGGGTTTCACCTGACCCAAATAATTGTTGATCTAGACAAAACTATCGCGCTCAGCGCATCTTAGTAGAAGTAAACGGGAGGGACAATGGCCGAACCCCTGGAGATTAAAAGCGAAGAGGTACAGAAAACTCAGGCGGATCCCGAAACAGCCGAGCGGTTTATCGAGGAGAAGAGGATAGGGGAACGCATCCGCCGGCTGCGGCTCAAGAAATCGATGGGGCTCGTTGAACTGGGAAAACATACTGGCCTATCCGCCAGTTTTCTGTCGCAACTGGAAACCGGGCGCGTGGTGCCGACGCTGCGCAACCTGGCCCGCATTGCCATGGTGTTTTCGAAAGATCTATCTTACTTTTTCGATTCTGAACCGGCGCCTGTATTCCGGGTGCACCGCCGCAGCGAGCGTGTGCGCATGCCGCAGACCGGCGTGGAGCCGCCCAGCTACTACTTTGAAAGCCTCGGCTACCTGGTGCCCGACCGGCATATGGATCCATATTTCGCAGAGTTCCTGCCCCTGGAGACCGATACAGAGCCGAAAGCTCACATTCATCCTGGCTTTGAGTTTCTCTACGTGCTGCACGGCGAGCTGGCGCTGCGCCATGGCGAGCAGGATTCGATCTTGGAAACCGGCGATGCAGCCTACTTCGACGCGGGTACGCCGCACTCCTACCAGTGCGTGGGCAGCAAGCCGACTGGAGCCATTATTGTGACCATGCATCAGGCGCCGGCCACGCAGCCACAACCCTTGCGGGCCGCTCCGGCAGCGAGCATACGCCCCTTAGCCGTCTTGCCGAACCGCGCCGCCGATGGGGAATCCCGGCCTGGCACGTCGTTCTGAGCGGCTGGGCGGATGAACCTGCGGCCAGGTTCCGCGCTCCCCGTCGCTTTCGCGGCGAAGCGATGAAGGCGAAGCCATGAACCAGAAGCTTTGGGATTGGCCGCTTTATCCGCCAATTTTCTCATTGTCGGCCGATTCGTCCTGACGAGTCTGCTTGCGGTCAGCGCTTCATCACAAGCAGGCCGGTGGCTTCTGGTTAAGGAAATGCCCCGCCTGTATGATTTCCGCATGGCAGCTATCGAAAAGCACATGCATGTAAACCGGCGGAGTTTTCTGGTGCAGGCTGGCGCGGTGTCCCTCAGCACAGGGATTCTGGCCGCACACGCGTTGGCTGCGGATGGTGTGAGCGCAATGGACCGCGAGCGGATGCGATCCGTGGCTGCCTTCACAGCGGAGACGCTGAGCACGGATCATCCCATGGCGTTCGGCGCAGACATTGTGAGCACGGCTACCGGTGAGCGGCTGATGCGCGCAGTCAATCGCGTGGGCCCCGACCACGATCCCAGCGCGCATGCCGAAACCCTGACCATTCGACTGGCCTGCGCCAAGCTGGGCTCGGGATCACTCAAGGGCTACACCCTGTACACGACCTGCGAGCCGTGCGCGATGTGCATGGCCTGCGCTCTCTGGTCGGGCCTGGACCGGCTGGTCTTCGGTGCCACCATTGCGGACGCGGGCCGGTTCGTTTCACAGATTACGATCCCCGCAAAAGAGGTCGCCCGTCGGACCGACATGCATTGTGTCGTGGCTGGCCCAGTCGAGCGCGAGGTCTGCGTGAAACTCTTTACCGATCCGCGCATGCAGAAGACTTTCGCAATGTGGAAGAAGCGATGAGCGAACGGCGGGATCTGAACCTGAAATTTTCCCTTTTGACCCCTTGAACTGGTTGCATCAATGGTGTTTTGAGAGGGCACGGCTTCATAAGCTGCGGAGAAACTTTGCGGACCATCGGTTTTGAAAGGGCACGACTTCAGTCGTGCCAATCGAGCCAGCAAAATCGATCGGCTTCAGCCGCTGAGGGATGCTTTTGTAACAGTTCACCCACACCCAACGGGTTTTTCCGCAGCCTGTTCAGCTCCTGAGGGATGTTCTCAAGCAGGCCGAATGCATTTATGCAACAAGTCCTACGCAGACGATGCCCCCGCCGTTTCCAATTCCGACCATTCTTCTGGGCTGAGTTTCAGGCTGGCTGCGCCGACGTTCTCTTCAAGATGCCCCACGCGCGAGGTTCCGGGGATGGGGAGCAGCACCGGCGACCGATGCAGCAGCCACGCCAGCGTCAGTTGCGCGGGGCTGGCGCTGTACCGCGCGGCCAGGCGCGCCAGTACCTGCGCCGCGGCATGTTCCGGCTTCAGCAGTTTTCCGGCGGCGATCGGATACCAGGGCATGAACCCGATGCCACGCCGCTCACAGTAATTGAGCGTTTCTTCATGGCGCCGGTCGGCCAGACTGTAGCGATTTTGGATGCTGACGATGGGAACGATCTTTTCGGCCTCTTCAATCTGCGCAGGCGTGACTTCGCTGAGCCCGATGTGACCGATTTTTCCCTGCTCCTGGAGCCGTTTCAGCGCGCCTAAAGACTCCTCCAGCGGCGTGCGCGGGTCGATCCGGTGCAGTTGGTAAAGCTCAATGCGTTCAAGCTTTAGGCGGCGCAGGCTCATTTCCACGCACTGTATCAAATAACCCGCGCGGCCCACGTACTCGGTTTTGGCCGGCCCCTGGCGCGTAATGCCGCCCTTGGTGGCGATGACCACGGCCGCCGCATAAGGCGCGAGCGCCTCGCCGACCAGTCGCTCGGCAATCTCAGGACCATAGGCGTCTGCGGTATCGATGAGCGTAACGCCCAACTCGACCGCGCGCCGCAGCACGCGTTTCGCTTCGTCAGGGTCGGCCGGCTCACCCCACGCGCCATCGCCCACCAGGCGCATGGTTCCGTAACCAAGGCGATGCACCGGCAGATCCCCGCCAATGCGGAAAGTGCCGGAGCTTGCAGCGTTAAGAAAGGTGGATTGGCTCATACCAGGTTCGATCCTAGCGCTCAATGCCACTGTGGGACAATGCGGTCAGTACCCGGTAAACCGGCGTCGGAACTATTCGCCCGCCTAATGCGTAACCTGAAGTGCGAGGAGCAGCGCCATGAGCAACGTCATGAACAGCGTTCCCTATCCCAATCCGCAAGCCATCTTCTACCAGCAATACGAAGCGACGCGCCGCGACGAGATCGTGGGCATTCTGCTGGCCTTGTTCCTGGGCACCTTCGGCCTTCATCAGTTTTATCTGCGCCGCACCGGGCTGGGCATCCTCTACTGCTGCCTCTTCTGGACCGGCATCCCCACCATCCTCGGCTTTATCGAGTGCTTCTTCATGGCGGGGCGGGTGCGCGAGTACAACGCCATCCAGGCCGCGGCCATCGCGGCTTCGCTGGGCATTTCAGTCCCGGGGTGGGAGCAGCAGCGCCCCAATGTGACCGGACCGCCGCCCATTCCACCCACTGTCGTGGCCTGCCCGCGTTGCAATACGGCAAATCCCGCGGGATCGAGATTCTGCTCGGCGTGCGGGAATGCCCTGTAAAGGAGTTCCAAACTCGTAGTTCTCAGATTCCAGCGGCGCCTGACGGAGACCGCTGCGAACCACGAAAAGCAAGCTGCCTTTACATATTGGCTTCGCCGGCTCGCATCGATTCGTTGAATTTCGGCTTGGTAAATTCCAGGGCAGCGTCGCGCATGGCTTCGTACTCCGCGGCCTTCGCCATCAGCGCAGGCGTGGCCGCGGCAAACTCGCCATCAAGCGCCATCAATCCCTCGCCGGCTTCGTGGCCCGCCATGCGCAGCAAATCGGCCTCAGACGTGTTCAGGTACTGCGCGTCGCGCGGGTCGGCAATCCAGACCGGCGCGCCCGCGCCCAGCACGCCGGAGAGCCAGTAGACCTTGCTCAGCAGGTAGCGCAACCGCTCCGTATCGTCGGTCTCCGTAAAGATGAATTTCTTCTGCCAGCGGCTGTAGAACCGCGTCGTCACGGGCACCGGCTGGCGGTTGCCGGATTTGAGAAATTCGAGCTGGCCCATGTCCACCGTCTTGCGCACCGCGTTGTAGATGAAGGTTTCCGCGTAGGGCTGCTCCATGGCCGGCACAATCTCGGCAAAGGTGAGCGTTACGCTGGCGGCAATCTTGGCGTGCAGATTATGCGCGCCCCCGTCCTCCAGGCGAATCTCACCATGCACGATGTGCGTGTCGGCGCCGGAGGTTGAGCGGTGAAACGGCCACCGGAACTGGCCAAACGCGAGCGGCAGGCCGTCCAGCGTCACGTAGCATTCCGGCCGCGGATTGCGCAGGCGCTTGGCTTCCCCGGCCAGGTGAGTGGTCATCTGCGCCAGCAGCTCCGGCTTATCGAACTCGAACGCGTCGCTCAACTGGAGCGGGAGGGTTTTGCCGGCTGCGGCGCCGGGCAGGCCAAGCTGGAAGATCGCGGTCGCGCGGCCGTCGCTCGATTCGCCCTGCGTGACCGAAACCATCGTCAGCCCGGCTTCTTTTGCTGCCGCGTCGATGGATGTAACAAGGGAGGATTTCAATTCTGCCGTCATCGCTGGACAATCCTGTCGTGGAGTCGTTGCCAGTCTATTTTAGTGCATTGCCGAATGGCCCGGCTCGCGTCAGCCGGTAGCAGGCCATTGCACATGAGGCTGACCGGCTTTCTGGGACTTTTCAGCCAAATCCCCCTGGACGGGGGTACAGCATTATCATTGCCTTGGCAAAGAGAAGCCCTGCGGCGCGTTTCATCCGATTCACCGCTACGAAAAGGAAATCCATTCCAAGCGTGTGGACCGCAAAGCCCAGGTAACCGCCTAATCAATTTTCGAGGGAACGGCAATGACCCGGAATGTCTGTTTTCTGCTTAAAGTGAAGCCCGAAAAGCTCGACGAATATAAAGTCCGCCACGCTGCGGTCTGGCCGGAGATGCTGGACGCGCTGCGTCAGGCCGGATGGCACAATTACTCGCTGTTTCTAAGGCCAGACGGTCTGCTGGTCGGCTATCTTGAAACCGACGACTTCGACCGCTGCCTCGCCAACATGCAAAACCAGGCCGTCAACGCGCGCTGGCAGGCAGAGATGGCGCCCTTCTTTGACCTGGAAGGCGAATACGCCGACAAGAATATGGTGACGCTGGAGCGAATCTTCCATCTCGATTAGGCCTGTTCACCTGGGCGCGTTCACCTGGGCCCATTCACCTGGCCCCGTTCACCACCCGGCCATCCCCTGCACCTGCCAAAAGGGGACAAAAATGCCGCGGCCGCCCCTTCTGCGCGCCGCGGCATTCCAGTCGTTACGACTGCGTCTTCAGCACCAGCACGCTGGCAATCGCATTGGGCGCAGTTCTCGGCACGTTCACCTCAATGCCGCTCGCACTCTGCGAAAACTTAAGCGCCTGGTGGTGAGCATCGGCCAGCATGTATGCGCCCGTAACCCGCGCATCCATGGCCGGCAGTTTGAATGCTCCGCGCGGCCACGCAAAGATGCTCACGTATACCGTGCCGGGCGCAGCCGTCGCGCGCCAATCCCACACCGGAACCCAAACCGGCTTGCCGTCGCTGTCCTTCGCGGTGGTGCTGTAGGCGCCGTGCTCCTGCGGGAACGGCCCGGCGTGCGTCCCGTAAATGGCCTCGCCATTCACCTTCAGCCATTTCCCAATGGCCAGCATCCGCTGCTGTTCCGGCTCAGGAATAATTCCGCTGGCCTCGGGGCCAACGTTCAGCAGGTAGTTGCCGCCTTTGCTGGCAATATCGATCAGGTTGCGCAGCAGCGTCTCGGTCGATTTAAAGTTGGTATCGTCCTTCTTGTATCCCCACGTGTCGTTGATCGTCATGCAGGTTTCCCACGCCTTGCCGGGAAAACCCTGCGGAGGAATATGCTGCTCCGGCGTCTCAAAATCGCCCTGGTAGCCGCCGCCCAGCCGGTTGTTCCAAAGCACATTGGGATGCTGATTGAGAATGGTCACAATCTGGCTGGCCAATTGCGGTGTCATGTCCGGCGTGGGCGTATCGAACCAGATCTCGTCCGGAGCGTCCCAGCCCTCATAATTCGCGAGCAGTTCCTTGATCTGCGGAATGGACTTGTCGTGGAGGTACGCGGCAAAGCTGCCATCCTGGGCCTTGTCCCAATGCCCATGGATGGCCGCCGCGCCCGGCGCCGTCCAATCCTGATCCTGCGAGTAGTAGAAACCCAGCTTGATGCCCTGCTTATGGCAGGCAATGGCAAGCGCCTTCAGCGGATCGCGATGATAGGGAGTGGCGTCCACAATGTTGAAGGGGTTGGCCGCCGAGTCGAACATCGCAAAACCATCGTGATGCTTGGCGGTAATTACGATGTACTTCACCCCCGCGGCCTTGGCCATCGCTACCCAGGCATCGGCGTTGAACCGGGTGGGATCGAAATGGGCGGCAAGCTTCTTGTAGTCGGCCACCGGAATCTTGTCCGTGTTCATGATCCACTCGCCCAGAAACGGAACCGGCTTGCCTTTCCAATCGCCTGCCGCTTCGGCATACAGACCCCAGTGGATGAACATGCCGAATCGCGCCGCTTCCCACCACGCCATGCGCTGTTGCCGCTGTTCCGGCGACATCGTGTCCTTGATCGGCTCCACGGGTTGCGCGGCAGCCTGATCGACGCTCGCCTTTGGCGTCCCTGCACTGCGCTGACACGCCACCATCAGCGTCGACGCTGCCGCGGTCAGCACCGTTATCAACAAGATGGATAGCCCCTCTTTGGGCAGCTTCCACCCCTTGCCGTTTTCCATGCTCCCCCCTAACCGAAGGATCGCCGCTTCGCGCGCCAACATGGTTGCGCAATTGAAACCTGGCGCTTCAATTCTTGCCCAGGATCACCAGCGTAACTCCGATGGCCACCAGCAATACGCCAATCCACCGCCAAAAGTTTACACGCTCATGCAGGAAAACCACCCCTCCCACCGCCCCGGCGATATAACTGAGCGCTGTGACCGGAACCACAAAGCTGACGTTATAAATCGAGAACGCGCCCAGAAGCGCAAAAAAACCGAGCGCCATCATGCCCACGCCGCACCACATCCAAGGCTGGCGCAGCGCCCGCAACAGCACGCTCACGATGTGCGCGGGATGGAAGCTGGTGGCCTCGCCAACATCCTTCATGGCCCGGGACACGCACAGCTCGCCGCCCGTTCCCGACAGTACGATCACAGAAAAAAGAAGAAAAGTGGCCAATTAGCTTCGTCTCGCCGTTTCTTGGTTAGTGGTTCGCGGAGAAGTGTGGCTTACGACAAAAACACCCAGGCAGATGATGGCGACTCCTGCCCAGCGTAATGGGGAGACCCTTTCCCCCAGAACGAAATAGGCCAACAGAGCTACCACTCCGAAGGACAGTGAGGAGGCAGGCTGCACAAAGCTGTAGTCGGCCCAGGAAAGCACCAGTGAGTACGCCACGAAAAATACCAGCAGCAATGCGATTCCCATCCAGATAGAGACAGATGTGACGATCCCGGCTGCAGCCGGTAACAAATGGGAAAGCGGCCAGAATGCAACGGGGCCGACCTGCTTCATCCCTTTCCCCAGCAGGACATTGCCGAGAGGGGCGCAAATCACCATCACCAGAATCATCAGAAAGGTTTTAGGCTTGAGGGTTTTGTGAGCCTGAATTGACGGTTCAGATGCCCCTTCGGTCAGCTCCTTAGACATACAATCATTCTATAGAATCAAGCTTGACGCTCTTGAAGTCCTGTTTCAGGCAGAAGCACTCAGACCCACACCGCCGGGCGCCCACCCGTCTGGTGCTCCGAAGATCGCTCTGTGCTCCAGCAGGAAATTTCACCAAGCCCGGTGAGCGTCGCGGAAAAACTCGTATTGACTAAAGGTGCGCATGCCCTTGTTCAACCTTCCCACAATCCGAATGGTGCTGCTCGGGATCGCTGCCATTCCCTTCATCTACTATGGCATCGCCATTTTCAGCTGCTTGCGCTTCTTCCTCAGGGCCCATCCCCTGAGACGTGAGTTCCTGCCGCCCGTCAGTATTCTCAAGCCGGTGCGCGGACTTGATCCGGAAGCTTATGAAAACTTCGCCAGTTTTTGCCGGCAGGACTATCCGGAGTACGAGATTCTGTTCTGCGTGGGGGACTCGAACGACAGCGCATTGCCCGTCATCCGCAAGTTGCAGGCCGATTTTCCCGGCACCCGCATTCGCGTTCAGATTGGCACCGGGCGCAAGGCCACCAACGACAAAGTGGCCAAGCTGGCGCGATTGGTCGAGGAAGCAAGTTTCGAGCATCTGGTCATCAACGACAGCGACGTGCGTGTCCAGCCCGAATACCTGCGCTGCATCGTCGCCCCCATGGCCGACCCAGGCACCGGCGCAGTCACGTGCTTCTATGTGCCCACCAAAGAGACCAGCTGGATCCAGCGGTTGCAGGACGTCGGCATGCTCTCCGACTTCTATCCCGGCATCCTGGTTGCCTGGCAGCTCGATGGCGTCAAATTCGCCCTCGGACCCACCATCTGCACCACCCGCTCCCATCTCAAGGAGTTCTCCGGTTATGCCTCCATTGAGAACAAGCCGGCCGACGATCTGTGGATCGGACGCCTCATCGCCGAGCACGGACACCAGGTGGTGCTGCTGCCCTACGCCATCTCCACGGTCCCCGATTACCAATCCTTCCACGATTTGTTCTCAAAGCGCTTGCGCTGGATTACCGTCATGCGCCATATGCGCCCGTGGGGACATATCGGCCTGATTTTTACGCTGGGACTGCCCTGGGCGCTATTTGCAATCGCCGTAAAACCAACTCCGGCCGTGGCGGTCGCTTACCTGGCAGGCTATTTCCTGGTTCGCAGCGTCCTCACCCTGCTGGTGGGTTCCTTGGGCTTGCGGCAACGCGGCGTATGGGCCAAGTTGGCGCTCATTCCCGTATGGGACGCCCTGGCCACTTTCATCTGGCTGACCAGCTTCACCCGCAGAACGATTTCCTGGCGCGGGCACAAGTATGCGATTGTGAACGGAGATCTGGTGCCCGCGGAACCTGTCAGTTCTGTT
The DNA here is from genome assembly GCA_963725975.1 of uncultured Acidobacteriaceae bacterium. Lineage (GTDB taxonomy): Bacteria > Acidobacteriota > Terriglobia > Terriglobales > Acidobacteriaceae > Telmatobacter. Next base: position 20,669 of record CAVSBA010000012.1, read on the forward strand.
GTCAGTGTCTAAGCCATATCTCAATGACCATCAATCCGCCGTTCGATTCGCAGAAATGCGGAAGCGCGACTGTATTTCTGCGCAAGCGCGGCTTCTGACTGATAAATAATGGTGCTGGATCGCAAGGAGAATCGGATGCGTATCGCCAGACCGTCCAGCAGCATGTCAACGTCACAAAAAGCCATTCAGCGATCAACCGCGATGAAGACCATGCTGGCATCGTTTGGCATGGCAATCATTTTGTTTGCGGGCTGCCCCCAAGCTCGCGCAACAGAACTGGCCGCCACTCCGCCCATGGGCTGGAACACGTGGTATGCCTTCGGATGCGACGTGACAGAGGCCGATGTGAAGGCCACTGTGGATGCCATGGTTGCCAACGGCATGAAAGCTGCCGGGTATGAGTATGTCAACCTCGACGACTGCTGGCAGGGCAAGCGCGATGCGCAAGGCTATATTCATTCCAACAGCCGCTTCCCCGACATGAAGGCGCTGGGCGACTATATCCACAGCCGCGGCTTCAAATTCGGAATCTACTCCTCGCCGGGTCCGCAAACCTGTGGACGCTATCCGGGCAGTTACGGGTACGAAGAAAAAGATGCCGAGACTTACGCTCAGTGGGGAGTGGATTTTCTGAAATACGACTGGTGCAGCGCGCAGAACGTCTATCGCCCTGATCAGCTCCAGGCAGCCTACGAAAAAATGCACGCAGCTCTCGTTCATGCCGGCCGTCCGATGATTTACAGCCTGTGCGAATACGGCATGGAAGCGCCCTGGATATGGGGACCGAAAATTGGCGCCAACCTTTGGCGCACCACCGGCGATGTCAGTAATCGCATCGACTTCCAGGAGTACGAAAGAATGATGTTTATGGGCTTCGGTCAGGAAGGGCTGCAACGCTACGCCGGGCCCGGCCATTGGAACGATCCCGATTTTCTGCAGATCGGGAACCACGGCCTCGACCTCGATGAAGACAAAACCCAGATGACGCTGTGGTCTCTTCTGGCCGCGCCCTTGTTTGCAAGCGCGGATATTACCAAGCTGACGGCGGATCAGTTATCCGTCCTCATCAATCGCGAGGTGATTGCGGTCGACCAGGACCCCATGGGCGTTCAGGGGCGCCGCATCAGCCAGGTGGGGCCTGTCCAGGTGTGGGCTAAGCCGCTCAGCGGAGGACGCACAGCGGTCGGCCTCATCAATTCCGGCGAATCGCCATTGCCTGCCTCCGTCGCATTCAACCAGATTGGCTTCTCTCATCCGGTTCACGTGCGCGACCTGTGGCAGAAGAAAGATCTGGGGACGCTCCGAGGCAGCTTCACCACAGAGGTTCCGCAACACGGAGCGGTGCTGATTGAAGTGCGCTGAGAAAGCGGGCTGGTCAACTTTCTGTTGACATATCGTACCCGGCCAACTAGGGTAGCGCTGACCACGCGAGTCTGGCAATGCGCCCTTTTGTGCAAACAAAACCTCTGCGCGGCTGCCGGTCGATTTTGTGTTTCGGGGTGGAAATCCGGTGAGCGATCCTGGTCAATGCGCTGCGGTACGCTGCTACCAGCAGCAGGTGGTTCTTCCCACCTATCCAGTGCAAGAGCCCGATCCCAACCCCATGTTTCTTGAGAAGCGAGTGTATCAGGGAAGCAGCGGCTGCGTATATCCCAATCCGTTCACCGATCGCGTGGCCCTCGAGAAAGTTGGAAAAAGCTATCGCGCCATTTTCCTGGAAAACGAATATATCCAGTTGATGCTTCTGCCGGAGTTGGGCGGGCGCATCCACGCCGGGCGCGATAAGACCAACGGCTACGATTTCTTTTACCGGCAGAACGTCATCAAGCCGGCGCTGGTGGGGCTGCTGGGGCCTTGGATCTCTGGCGGCGTGGAATTCAACTGGCCCCAGCATCATCGCCCATCCACCTTCATGCCCGTCCATGCAACCGTCGAAGAGGAATCCGACGGCAGCCGCACAGTGTGGCTGAGCGAACACGATCCCATGCTGCGCATGAAGGGCATGGTGGGCATTCGTCTGGCGCCGGGCAAGGCCATCGTGGAGGCCAGAGTCCGTCTTTACAATCGCACCCCGCTGCCCCAAACCTTCCTCTGGTGGAGCAACGTCGCAGTGCGCGCCCACGAGCAGTATCAGGCCTTCTTTCCCCCCGACGTGAACTTTGTCGCGGATCACGCCAAGCGCGCCATCTCCTCGTTTCCCATTGCCCGCGGCAACTATTACGGCGTGAACTACAGCCCGGGCACAGATATCTCCTGGTACAAGAACATTCCCGTCCCCACCTCGTACATGGTCACGGAATCTAAATATGATTTTTGCGGCGGTTACGATCATGCCCGGGCGGCGGGCGTGGTGCACACGTCGAATCATCACGTGGCGCCGGGCAAGAAGATGTGGACATGGGGCAATGCGGAGTTTGGCTACGCTTGGGAACGCAATTTAACCGACGAAGACGGCCCCTACATTGAACTCATGGCCGGCGCCTATACCGACAATCAGCCGGATTTTTCGTGGCTGCAGCCTTATGAGACGAAAACCTTCAGCCAGTACTGGTACCCGATCCAAAAGATCGGGCCGGCGAAAAATGCCAACACTGAAGCTGCGGTCAATCTGGAAATACAAGCGGGAACCGTGAGCCTCGGCGTCTGCGTCACCACCACGCGTCGTGTGCGCGTGGTTTTACTTCGCAACCAAAAGCCGGTTTTTGAGCAGGAGATGGACCTAGCGCCGGACATTCCTTTTACCGCGAGCATTGACTCGCGCGGCGCAGCGCCCGAAGAGTTGCGCCTGTCCGTCTTTGACGCTGCCGGGAAGGAGTTGATCGCCTTTCAGCCAGAAAAGCCTGCGCAGCGCGCGTTGCCCGACCCGGCCGCGGAGCCGCTGCCGCCCGCCAGGATTCAAAGCGCCGACGAACTCTATCTGACCGGACTGCATCTGGAGCAGTACCGTCATGCCACGCGCCGGCCCGAAGCCTATTGGCAGGAGGGGCTCAGACGCGATGCGGGCGATGCGCGCCTGAACAACGCGATGGGCCTGCTGTGCCTGCGCCGCGGACAATTTGCCGAGGCGGCCGAGCACTTTGCAACGGCCATTGGCCGCCTTACTGCGCGCAACCCCAATCCACGGGACGGCGAAGCTTTCTACAACCTGGGCCTGGTGCGCCTCTATCAGGGAAAAAGCACCGAAGCCTATGCCGCCTTTCACAAGGCGGTATGGAACTACGCGTGGCAGAGTGCTGGATATTACGGCCTGGCCTCCATCAGCGCCGGGCGCGGCGATTGGGCCGGCGCGCTGGAGCAGGTGGAGCGATGCCTGCTGACCAATGCGGACAATCTGAAGGCTCGCGCTTTGCGAATTGCGTTGCTGCGGCGCATGGGCCGTGGCGCCGAGGCGCACGCTGCCATCGCCGCTGCTTTGACCCTCGACAAACTCGATTTCCGCACCATGGCCGAGCAATTCCTGCTGACGCGCAGCGATGCTGATCTCGACGCCTATGTTGGCGCGCTCAAGCAGGACGTTCAGACGCTGCTCGATGTTGCCTACGACCTTGCCTGGTGCGGGCTTAAGGATGATGCCTTCGCATTGCTCGAGGCATGCGGCCGGGCAGCGCCATGGGAACATCCCATGCTCTGCTACACGCTTTCGTGGCTCGCAGCGCTGCTGGGCCGCGAGCAGGAGCGCGTGGAATATGCGGCGCGTGCTGAAGCAGCTTCATCGCGCTATTGCTTTCCCGCGCGCCTTGAAGAAATGATCGTGCTGGAGTCGGTGATCCAGCAGTTTCCGGCGAGCGCCAGAGCTCACTACTATCTCGGCAATCTCTACTACGATAAGCGCCGTTACGAGGAGGCCATTCGCTGCTGGCAAAAATCCGTGGAGCTCGATGCGGCCTTCTCCATTCCCTGGAGAAATCTGGGCATTGCGGAATTCAACATCCGGCGCAATCCTGAAGCCGCCGACCGCATGTACAAGCGTGCGCTGGCCGCCGAACCCGCTGACGCGCGCCTGTTGTATGAGTGGGATCAGTTGCGCAAGCGCGCTGGCCTGGCCACGGCGCAGGAGCGGCTCGGCACTCTTTGCGAGCTCAGCCATCTTGTGGACTTTCGCGATGATCTCACCGTGGAGTTGGTCACGCTTTTGAATCAGACACGGCAATGGCAGGAAGCGCTCAAGCATCTCAGCAAGCGCCGCTTCAGTCCCTGGGAAGGTGGTGAAGGACTGGTGGCCGCGCAATATGCATATGCCCACCGCGCGCTGGGCAGGCAAGCCTTGCTGGCCGGAAACGCAAAGGAAGCGCTGGATCACTTCACCGCCGCGCGGCATTACCCGGAAAACCTGGGCGAAGGCAAACACCCGCTGGCCCTGGAGCGCGATTTGGATTATCTTTCCGGACTCGCCGCCCAAAAAATGGGTGAGCCGGAACGGGCGCAGCGCTTTTGGAGCGCGGCTGCCGCGCCCCTGCCCTCACCCGGGATTCACTCCTACTTCCAGGCCCTTGCGCGCAGAGCATTAGGACAAGAGCACGAAGCCGCTGCCATCTTGACCAGCCTCGACTCCTTTGCCGGGGAGCAATTGAAGGCCGAGCCGCAGCTCGATTATTTTGCAACCTCCTTGCCTAATCTGTTGCTTTTCGACGACGACCTGAACAAGCGCAATCGCGTTGAGTCGCTGTTGCTGGGCGCCTTGGCCAGCCACGGCCAGGGCGATTGCGCAAAAGCCATTCAACTGCTGCGCCAGGTGATGACCGAGGATCCGAATCACCTGTTGGCCGCCGAAGTGCTTGATTGGCTGGATGAGAAGGATGCCAAAGCATCGCAAGCGCCTGAGGTGCAGGCGGCATCATGATTGCGCCCGCACCCCTTCCCGCTGCCGGCAACGCTCCCGCTTCCGGAGCCGGTTCTGCATATGTGTGGATGGTGGCCGCGGCCGGCGCCCTGGGCGGCCTTCTGTTTGGCTACGACTGGGTCGTCATCGGTGGCGCAAAGCCCTTCTATGAGGTCTATTTTCACCTCGATTCTCCCCGGCTGGTGGGCTGGGCCATGAGCTGCGCGCTCATCGGGTGCCTGCTGGGCGCGGTCTCGTCCGGCACGCTCAGTAACCGGTGGGGACGCAAGCGGCTTCTGATTCTTGCCGCATTTGTCTTTGCCATCTCGTCTCTGGGCACCGGCCTGGCCACCACATTCAACGCGTTCGTTGCCTGGAGAATGATGGGCGGCTATGCCATCGGCCTGGCCTCGGGCATTTCGCCCCTGTACATCTCTGAAATTTCCCCAGCACACTTGCGCGGCCGGCTGGTCTCACTCAATCAATTGGCCATTGTGGTCGGAATTCTGCTGGCCCAGACCGTGAATTGGCTCATCGCGCGGCCCGTGCCCGCCGGCGCCACGGCGCAGCAGATTCTCGTCTCCTGGAACGGTCAGTGGGGATGGCGATGGATGTTTGCGGTCACCGCCATTCCCTCGGTTGGTTTCCTCCTGGCCTCTTTTCTGGTTCCGGAGAGCCCACGCTGGCTGGCCGCGAAGGGCCAAATGGAGCGCGCGTTTCAAGTACTCGAGCGCCTGGGCGATCGCGCTTATGCGCAACACGTGCTCGCAGATTTTTCTGCCGCGCAAGCCGCAGAGCCGCGCCGATCCAATCTCGCCGCTTTGTTTGCCGATGGCATGGGCAAGGTGCTTTTGCTGGGCGTGGCGCTCGCCGTCTTGCAGCAGTGGTGCGGCATCAATGTCATCTTCAATTATGCGCAGGAGATCTTTGCCGCCGCCGGATACCCGGTCTCCGGCATTCTCTTCAACATTGTGATCACCGGAGCCGTCAATCTGCTGTTTACCGTGGTGGCGCTGTTCACCATCGACCGCTTTGGCAGGCGCGCTCTGCTGCTCACCGGCATCTCCGGGCTGGCCATCTCCTATACTGCGCTGGGCCTGCTTTATCATCTGCACGTTCAGGGCAAGCCCATGCTGATTCTGGTGCTTGCCGCTATCGCCTGCTACGCCATGTCGCTCGCGCCGGCCACCTGGGTGGTAATCTCAGAGATTTTCCCAACCCAGATTCGAAGCACCGCCATGTCGATCGCAGTGACAGCCTTGTGGAGCGCATGTTTCCTGTTGACCTATACCTTTCCGTTTTTGAATGCGGCGCTCAAAGCGTCCGGCACGTTTTGGACCTATGCGCTCATCTGCCTGGCGGGCCTGTTGTTCCTGGCCCGCTCTCTGCCGGAAACCAAGGGCAAAACGCTTGAAGAGATTGAAACCTGGCTGCGCAATGGCAGAGTGCAGGACAGCACACATGCGGAATAAATTGAACTCTCCGGATTGGAAGGTGAACATGCGGGTCACGTTCATTGCGACGTTCTGGCTTTGTGCTCTGATGCCCTGCTATTCCGCAGCCGCCGCCCAGCAGATCAACATCGTGCTCGATGGCAACGGCAAGGGCAGAGTCTTCGACGGCCTCGGCGCAGTCAGCGCAGGAGCTTCATCGCGCCTCTTGATCGACTACCCGGAGCCCCAACGCAGCCAGATTCTCGACTATCTGTTCAAGCCCGGCTATGGCGCCGCGCTGCAGCATCTTAAAGTGGAGATCGGCGCCGACGTCAACTCCACGGACGGTTCAGAGCCCAGCGCCATGCGTACTCCCGCCGACCACAATGCGACGCGTGGCTATGAATGGTGGTTGATGGAGGAGGCCCACAGGCGCAATCCTCGCATCATCCTGGAAGTGCTGCCCTGGGGCGCGCCGGCATGGGTCGGCAAAAATACTGACGGCAAAAATACTCTCTACACTGCAAAGATGGCTGCGTATGTGGCCGATTTCATCAAAATGGCCAAGGCCGATCACGGTCTCGATATTGCCTACGCGGGAATATGGAATGAGAACGTCGACGACGCATCCTATGTCGAGCAACTCGACCACCAGCTAAAAGCCGATCGCCTTTCCACAAAGATTGTTTGTTGCGATGAGTATCCGGGCGAAGGCGCCGGGCAATGGGCTATTGCCGACGCCATCCTGAAAGATCCCGCGCTGGCTGCGGCAGTCGCTGTCATCGGCGTGCACTATCCCAAGGTGAACGGCAAAATCACCACCACCAGTGCGGCGCGCGCCACGGGCAAGCCTCTCTGGTCCACTGAAGATCAGCCCAATGGCGGAGGCGGACCGTTTGTGAGCCGCGACTGGGCCGAGGGTGGGCGCATCCTTGCCCATCTCTACAACCAGAACTATCTTGAGGGTTCGCTGACGGCCACGGAGATATGGAGCCCCATCACCTCCTACTACGACAATCTCGCCGCTCCAAATTCCGGATTGATGTACGCCAATACCCCGTGGTCGGGCCATTACACGGTGCAGGGAACCATTTGGGCCACAGCGCACACCACGCAGTTTGCCCAGCCCGGCTGGCAGTATCTCGACTCCGCATCGGGCCGCTTGCCGATCAAGGGAAGCTATGTCTCCCTGCGCTCGCCCGACAGGAAAAACTGGAGCGTCATTCTCGAAACCATGGGCGCAACCCGCCCCCAAACCGCAGTTTTCCATCTGGCTGGTGGGTTGGCCGCTTCGCCGGTCTATGTCTGGGAAACGAACGACACACGCACCTTCGAGCAGGTTGCCACCATCAGGCCGCAGCAGAATTCCTTCACTTACACCTTCGACCCGGACTCACTCTATTCGCTGACCACGACCACCGGACAAGGCAAGGGCACTGCGCAACCGCCCGCCCCCGCGCCGTTTCCCTTCCCCTATGCCGACGACTTCGAACAGACCGGCCTGGATCGCTCGCCCCGGTACCTTGCCGATCAGGACGGCGCATTCGAAGCGCAGCCCTGCGCCGGCCGCCCCGGAATGTGTCTGGAGCAGGTGATTACGAACCAGCCCATTCCATGGGGCCCGCTGCCTGACCCCTTTACCATTGCCGGGGATTCGGCATGGTCCGATTACAGCGTCGCTGCCGACGTTCACCTTTTCAGCGGCGCGCCGGCGGTGCTCATGGGGCGCATCGATTCGGCGAATGTGTTTGAGGACGGTCATGCGCGCTGGCCAAGCGCATACGTGTTGCGGCTGCGGCCCGATGGTTCGTGGCAGCTTCTATCGGCACGCTTCAAAAAGCCGGTCGTCACCCTGGCAAGCGGTTGGGCAAAAATCGATTCCAATTCATGGCATCGCCTGCAAGTGAGTTTCCAGGGCACGCGGATTCTTGCCTGTCTTGACGGCGCGCAGATCGCATCGGTCCAAGGCGCGCAACACGCGCACGGCATGTTTGCGCTGGGCACCGGGTGGAATCGTATCCAATTCGACAATCTTCAGGTCGGTTTCCCCGCCTCGTCTTGCAGGTAGTGGCGCCGCGGGCTGGCAGCCCAGTGCGGGAAAGAGTCGTTGTATGGCGATACCTTTCACGAGACGCCGAACATTGGCAGTTGGCACGCGGGCCTGCCGGCTGCAGTTGGCAGTACTCCGCGCATTGCCGGGAAGATTAAGGCATTGATCGCAGAGCCATACCTATCGAAATGTTACGCGGCCACAGTATTCATGGCGTGTTCAACTGCTACGGCAACGGCCACCGATGCGCCGACCATGGGATTGTTGCCCATGCCGATGAGCCCCATCATTTCAACGTGCGCGGGCACTGAAGACGATCCGGCGAACTGGGCGTCTGAGTGCATACGGCCCATGGTGTCGGTCATGCCGTAGGAAGCCGGGCCGGCCGCCATATTGTCCGGATGCAAGGTGCGGCCCGTGCCGCCACCCGAAGCAACTGAGAAGAACTTCTTGCCTTCGAGCAGCCGCTCTTTCTTGTAGATGGCCATAACCGGGTGCTGAAAGCGCGTGGGATTGGTCGAGTTGCCGGTGATCGCCACGTCCACCTTCTCCAGGTGCATCACCGCAACGCCTTCGCGCACATCGTCGGCGCCGTAGCAGCGCACCGCGGCGCGCTCGCCCGTGGAGTACGCCTTTTCACGAACGATGGTCAGCTTGCCCGTGGCGTAATCGAACTCTGTCTGAACGTAGGTAAATCCATTGACGCGCGAGATGATCATGGCGGCGTCTTTGCCTAGTCCGTTGAGAATCACGCGCAGCGGCGTCTGGCGCGCCTTATTCGCCGATTTCGCCAGACCGATGGCGCCCTCGGCGGCGGCAAACGATTCGTGCCCCGCGCAGAACGCGAAGCACTCCGTTTCTTCGCGCAGCAGCATGGCCGCCAGGTCTCCATGGCCGATGCCGACTTTCCGGTCATCGGCAACCGAGCCGGGGATGCAGAAAGCCTGCAGGCCCGCGCCCAGCGTTTCCGCAATCTCTGCCGCCACCGTCTGATTCTTCTTCATGGCCACGGCTGCGCCAATCAAATACGCCCAACCTGCATTCTCAAATGAGATGGGTTGAATCTCCTTCACGATTTTGCGAACGTCGACATCTCGATCGAGGCAGATCTTTTCGGCTTCTTCAAGCGATGCAATCCCGTTGTCGGCAAGAAAAGAACTGATTTGGGCAATCCGTCTCTCATACCCTTCAAATGTGGCCATGATCTGCTCCTTTACTGCTTGCGCGGATTAATCGTTTTGGCGGCATCGGCAAAGCGGCCATAAGTACCGGTTGCCTTGGTGAGAGCGGTCTGCGCGTCAACGCCCTTGGCAATGGCGTCCATCATCACTCCCAATCGAACAAACTTGTACCCGATGATCTCGCTGTCTTCGTCGAGGCCAAGCTCGGTGACATAGCCTTCCGCCAATTCCAGGTAGCGCGCGCCCTTTTCGCTGGTGCCGTACATGGTTGCGGTCACGCTGCGCAGACCCTTGCCCAGGTCTTCCAGGCCGGCGCCGATAGGCAATCCGCCTTCTGAGAACGCGGTCTGACTGCGGCCGTAAACAATCTGCAGAAACAGCTCGCGCATGGCTACGTTGATGGCGTCGCACACCAGGTCGGTATTCAGGGCCTCAAGGATGGTCTTACCGGGCAGAATCTCGGCCGCCATGGCCGCCGAATGCGTCATTCCGCTGCAGCCAATGGTCTCGACCAGCGCTTCTTCGATGATGCCGTTTTTGACATTCAGGGTGAGTTTGCACGCCCCTTGCTGGGGTGCACACCAGCCCACGCCGTGCGTGAGACCGCAGATATCGCTGACTTCCTTGGCCTTGGTCCAACGGCCTTCTTGTGGAATCGGCGCCGGACCATGATTCGGCCCCTTGGCGACGACACACATTTGTTCCACTTCATGTGTAAGCATCTGGAGTTTCGCTCCTGGAATAGTGGTCACATGGCAATTCCGCCATCAATGACCGGAAAGCTCTTCTGAAGTGTAAGAGAGACAATTGAAACTTTCTGTGACCGCCGTCGCAGGAGATTGGACGCGGCTTTCCGATACCGCGAGCTGCAGGCAGGCTTCGGGAAGGATCGATCCCAGAGGCCTCAGAACGAATCCTTTCGCGCTCCGGGCCCTTGTGTGGAGCGCACTGCCGCCAACCGGCTGATGGCGGCGCTGTCCTTGACCATCTCCTGAACGCCGCGGCCTTTCTCCGCCAGTGCTCCCGTGGGGCAGGCCTGCACGCACTTGCCGCAGCCGGTACATGCCTCGGACATTCCCCACTGATCGTTCAGCTCGCTCACCAGCCGCGCGTGCATGCCCCGCGAGGCAATCTGCCACACGTGCGCGCCTTCCAGCTCTGCACAAACCCGCACGCAGCGCGTACACAACACGCACCGGTTGTGATCCAGAATGAAATGCGGATGGCTCATGTCCACGGCCAGGCGGGGGTGGCTGTACTCAAAGCGCACGTGCGTCACGCCCAGCGACTGCGCCAGCGACTGCAGTTCGCAATGCCCATTGGAGACGCATACCGAGCAGACGTGATTACGCTCTGCCAGCAGAAGCTCAACCGCCATTTGCCGGTAGTTGGCCAGTCGCGGCGAGTTCGTGACAATCGACATGCCCTCCTGCAACGGCGAGGTGCAGGCCGGCAGCAGGCGCTCGCTTCCGGCCAGCTCCACCATGCACACCCGGCAACTGCCCGACGGGCTCAGCCCTTTGAGAAAACAGAGCGTGGGAATGTGCTTGCCGCAGGCGCGAGCGGTTTCAAGAATGCTCTGTCCCTCGGGCGCAGTCACCGGCTCGCCGTCGATCCGCGCGGAGATGATTTTATGAGGCATGATGGATCTCCTCGCCGGCCGTCTTGCGCAGATCGCAGCGCAGGCAGCGGCAGCACTCTTCCAGGGCTTCCGCATCGGTGAGCCCCAGAATGACTTCCCGTTCCGACTTCACGCGATCGGCCGCGGGGAGTGCGCCTCCCGTGTGCCGCCGGCTCAGGCTGGTTTCGCCGGGCGCCGTCCGCTCATAGACGAATTGCGGGCAGAGGCGATCCCAGCGCGACTCCCCCATAAGCCGGGCATCGATGCTGCGCGCGGCCAGTTTGCCGCCGGCCATGGCATTGGAAACATTGGAGGCCCCGGTAATGACATCGCCTCCGGCATAGAACCCGGGGCGGCTGGTCTCCAGCGTGAATCGATCCACCTGGATAATCCCCTCCTCCTTCAACTCCAGCCCCGATGCGCGGCAAAAGTCCTGGTCGAAGGCTTCGCCTACCGCCAGAATCACCGTGTCGCAATCAAAGCGCTGCACCTCATTGGTAGGGATAGGACGGCGGCGGCCGGACTTGTCGTATTCGCCGAGCCGCGTCTTCACCGTCTCCAGGGCCTTCACGTTGCCGTGCGCGTCGCCTAGAATGCGATGCGGCGCAGACAGAAACACGAAGCGCACGCCTTCCTCTTCAGCGGCCTGAATCTCCTCGTCGATGGCGGGCATGTCCTTGCGCTCGCGGCGGTAGAAAATGGTCACGCGCGAGCCCATGCGCAGCGCGGTGCGCGCGGAATCGATGGCCGCATTGCCGCCGCCCACGATGGCCACGCGCGCGCCGGGCACAATGGGTTCGCCCCGCGCCACCGACTCAAGAAACGGCAACGCCGGAGAAACGCCTTTGAGCTCCGTTCCGGGAAGATACAGCCACGACTCCTTCCAGGTTCCGATGGAGAGAAACACCGCATCGAACTGCGCGGCCAGATCGTTCAGCGCAATGTCCTCGCCCACGCGCACATTGCAGCGCATCTTCACGCCGGTGCGTGCAATCAACTCCAGTTCGCGGCGTAAAACGGCTTTGGGCAGGCGGTACTCGGGAATGGCGAAACGCAACATGCCGCCGGGCTCGCCGCGCTCTTCAAAGAGGGTGACATCGTGCCCCAGCATGGCCAGGTAGAAGGCCGCCGTGAGCCCGGTGGGACCCGCGCCCGCAACGGCCACCTTGCGGCCGCTGGGCGGGAGCTTGAAATCAAGAACACGGCTCACCATGGGCTCGAACAAATCCGAGGTATAAACCAGATCGGCGATATGCCTGTGCACCTCGCGCATGTTCACAACTTCATCAAACGACTGCCGGCGGCAGCGATTGTCGCAAGGGTGCTGGCACACGCGCCCCGTCGAAGCGGGCAGAGGATTGTCCAGGATAACGGAGACAAATGCGTCCTCCGTGCGGCCCTCCCGATAGAGTTCCAGGAAGCGCGGGATGTTCATGCGCAAGGGGCAGCTGTTTTCGCAGGGCGAGATCGCCAGTTCCTGGCAAACGCCCGCCCGGCAGCGGCCGGCCAGGATGTGATCCTCGTATTCATCGCGGAAATGCCGCATGGTGGTGAGCACGGGATTGGGCGCCGACTGCCCCAGCCCGCACAGCGAACACTCCCGGATCATGCGCGACAGCTCGCTCAGTTGCACCATGTGCTGCTCCGTTCCGCGGCCTTCGACGATGGCGTTGAGGGTGTGCAGAGCCTTGTCCAGCCCCACCCGGCAGGGCACGCATTTGCCGCACGATTCGGAGTGTGTGAATTCGATGAAGTAGCGCGCCACGTCCACCATGCAATTGTCTTCATCCATCACCACCATGCCGCCCGAGCCCATGATGGAACCGATCTGCGCCAGGCTCTCAAAGTCCACCGGCGTGTCGAACATCTCGGCCGGGATGCACCCGCCCGAGGGTCCGCCGGTCTGCACGGCAATCACGCGGCGGCCGTTTCCCGCCCCTTCGCCCACATCGTAAATAAAGTTCCTCAGCGGCGTGCCCAGCGGCATCTCCACCAATCCCGTGTTCTGCACCTTGCCCACAAGCGAAAACACCTTGGTGCCGGGGCTCTTCACGCTGCCTGTCTCCGCCAGCCATGCCGGCCCGCGCGTGACAATGGGCGCAATATTGCACCAGGTTTCCACGTTGTTGATGTCGGTGGGAAAGCCCCACAGCCCATGCTGCGCAGGATAGGGCGGCCGCGGCCGCGGCCTTCCCGGCGAACCCTCCAGCGAGGCAATCAGCGCGGTCTCCTCGCCGCAGACAAAAGCCCCCGCGCCTTGCACCAGTTCGATGTCGAAGTCGAATCCGCGATCGAGGATGTTCTTTCCCAGCAAGCCGTAGTCGCGCGCCTGTTCGATGGCGCGGTTGAAGCGCCGCACCGCCAGCGGATACTCGGCGCGAATGTAGACAATGCCCTCGGTGGCGCCGGTGGCGAAGGCGCCGATGATCATGCCCTCGAGAACCGAGTGCGGATCGCCCTCGATCTCGTTGCGATTCATGTACGCGCCCGGATCGCCCTCGTCCGCATTGCAGATGATGTACTTGGTCTCGGCCTTGGCCTTGGCCAGGAAATCCCATTTGTTGCCCGTGAAAAAGCCCGCTCCACCGCGCCCGCGCAGGCGCGAAGCCTTGATCTGCTCGATCACGGCGTCCGGCTTGCCGTCGATCAGCACCTGGTAAAGTGCCTGGTAACCGCCAACCGCGATGTACTCCTCAATGTCCTCGGGATTGATGAGGCCGCAGTTGCGCAGCACAATCTTCTTCTGGCCTTTGAAAAAAGGCAGCTCGCTCCAAAGAGGGATCTCCGGGTAACCGGTTCCATAGCGCAGCGTGGAGGTGATGTGATCCCAGTCTTCAATCTTGCAGTAGATCAGATCGGGAGGCATGACTTTGGAGGCAAGGGCTTCGAGGATGCGGCCGGCGTCGTGGGCCTGCACGTGACGCAGAAGAACCAGCGGCGCGGCAGGAAATCGAATGCCCACCAGCGGCTCCTGGAAGCAGGAACCGAAGCAGCCTACCCCGGCCAGCACCACTTCCAGCCCACTGCGGTCGATGCCATCCTGCAGGGCATGAAAAATCTCCTCCGCGCCATTGCCGCAGCCGCATGTGCCCACGCCCACAATCATTCGTGGAATGGAGGGCAGCAACTTGAGCAGTCCGGCCTCGCGCACCGCGCTGAAGACGCCAATATCGTGAATGCGCCGCATCAGGGCCTCCTTTGCCCCAGGGTGTCGACGTGGCGAAGCAGGGTGCGCTCGTTCACGTGGCTCAGAATCTGGTGATTCATTTCAACCACTGGAGCCAGCGCGCACTGGCCGAAGCAGGCTACGGTGCGCACCGTAAAACGGCGGTCGGCGGTGGTCATGGCAAGCTTCTGCGCATCGTCTCCGTCGCCCGTTTCCACACTGCTTACGCCCAGGTGCAGACAGAGCTGGTGGAGCAGATCGCGCGAGCCGCGGGTATGACAGGCCGTGCCCCGGCATACCGATATCACGTTCTGCCCCTGCGGCTGCAGATTAAACAGCGAATAGAAGGTTGCCGTGCTATACACCCGGGCGGGAGGAATGCCGGTCTCCATGGCAATGAAGCGCAGGGCCGCTCGCGACAGGTATTTGTGGGTGTTGTTCTGCTGAACGGCTTCAAGTATGCCCAGCAACGCCCCGGGATGTCCCTGGTGGGTTGCAATAGCCTGGCGAATCACCGTCTGCTCCCGGGATTCCAGCGATGTTTCGGAGAGAATTTCCATCGGCTCTCCCATGCGCGCCTGCCACGGTCTGTTTGCTTCAGCTCAACGATTTCTAGTCAGACAGCATACTCCGATTTGTGAGATCTACAAGGATGTTTTGCAGGCTCTGAGTCATGCCGTGATGCCTGTCACTCAAAGCTGTGCGGGAGCTTACTTGGCTGTATTCCCGCGCACCCAACGGCCCCACACCGTTACCATGGAATGGTATGGGCTTGCTGAAGGAATTACTGAAACCCCTCGCCGAAGATGGCGCTGCGCTCACCCGCGAGCAGGCTTCGGCTGTGCTCGAAGAGATCCTTACCGGCACAGTGCCGGAGGTGGAAACCGCGGCGCTGGTATCTGTGATGGCCACGCGCGGCGAGCAGGCGCCGGAACTGGCCGGATTCGTCGACGTCATGCGCGCACGCGTCGCGCCCATGCCCCTCACCGCAGCCGAGCGGGACAGCCTGGTGGATATTGTCGGCACCGGCGGCGGCGGTCCGCCCACCTTCAACATTTCTTCGGGCGCGGCGCTGGTGGCCGCGGCGGCCGGCGCCAAGGTGGCCAAGCATGGCAATCGCGCCATCACCTCGCACTGCGGCTCGGCGGATGTGCTGGAGGCGCTGGGCGTACCCATCAACCTGGAGGCGGAGCGCGCCGTGGCCTGCCTGCGCGAGACCGGCTTCATGTTTCTTTTCGCCCCGCTTTATCATCCGGCCATGAAGGCCGTGGGGCCCCTGCGGCGCGCGCTGGGATTTCGCACCATCTTCAACCTGTGCGGACCGCTGACCAACCCGGCCGGCGCGCGCGCGCAGGTGATTGGCGTGCTGGCTCCAAGTAAAGTGCTGCTGGTGGGACGCACGCTGGCCAGCCTGGGTGCGAAACGCGCCTTTGTGGTGCACGGAACCGACGGCATGGACGAGCTGACCACCACGGCGGAGAGCGTGGTGGCGCGAGTCGAAGAGCGTGAAGACCACTCCGGCGAAGATGGCCACGCCGCCCCGGGCGAGTCCAAGCTGAAGGCCGCGCGCATTACCCCGGAGATGGCCGGCCTGCCACGCGCCACGCTCGATGACTTAGTGGGCGGCGATATCAAGAGCAACGTCGACATCATTACTGACGTGCTCACCGGCATCCTGGGCCCCCGCCGCGATATTGTGCTCTTGAACGCCGCCGCCGCGCTGGTGGCCGCGGACCTGGCCGGCGACCTGAAGCAGGGCGTGGAAATGGGCGCCGAGGCCATTGACTCGGGACAGGCCGCGGCCACCCTCGCCAAGCTGCGCCAGTTCGGCGCCAAATACGGGCCACAGTAGCCGCGCCAGGCAGCAGCGGCGCAAAGGAGTCAGAGCCATGACCTTGCAACGAAGAATTGCGATCGCCGCGCTGCTGGCCGGATCGATGGCCGCGGCCGCGCAGCAAACCCAGGTCCAGCTGCAGATTCAGCCTGCCAACCGCACGCTCACCGTGAGCGCGGACGATCAGGTCACGGCCGATGCCGATGTGGCCATCCTGCATGTCGGCTTTCAAACATTGCCTGCGGATGCAAAGGAAGCCTACGCCGCCGGCGCCAAGACCTCAAACGACATTGTGAATGCCCTGAAAGCTGCCGGGATTGCAGAGAGCGCCATCCACAGTGAGGGCCAGCAACTGCAGGCCGAGTATGACAAGCCGCACAAATTTATCCTCGTCGCAGCAGTGGACGGTGAAGACTACGCCCGAGCGGGCCGCGGAGATTCTGGATGTGGCCGTGACCGCCGGCGCCAATAACAGCGGCGACATTGACTGGACGGTCGCCAACGAGCAGGCCCTGGCAGATCGCGCCCTCGAAGGCGCCGCCGAGCGCGCCCGGGCCCAGGCCGCGGTGCTGGCCAAAGGCATGGATGTGAGCCTGGGCAAGCTCCTCTATGTCAGCAACGAAGTTTCCGCGCCGGTGTTCCCCGTCCGCCCGCTGGCGCGCTTCGCCGCTGCTGAGGCGAGAACCGCGCAAGCCCCGCCGCTGGCCCTTGAGCCGCGCAAGGTGGTGCGCTCGGCCAGTGTGTACGCGGTCTTTGCCATCGAATAGATTCGCGCTTCGATTCACACCGCAATTCACACCGCAATTCACACCGCAATTCACGCTGCAATTCACGCTTCGAGCGGCCGTTCCGGATGCACGAACATCCACGCCAGCGCGCCCACCAGCACCAAACCTGCGGCCACCGTAAAGGGCATTTTCCAGTTGAAGTGCAGCGCCAGATACGGCGTGAGCGAAGTGGTGAGCGCAGCGCCGATCTGGCAGCTCATATTGACGATGGCCGAGAAGACCCCGGAGTTGTGGCCGGCAATGTCGGTGGCAACCGACCAGAATGAGCTCTGCGAGAAGTAGAGCGAGCCGGCGCCCAGCGCCAGCAAAATTGCAGCCGGCAGCGCGCTGTGTACGCGCGATCCCACCAGCAGGAAAATCGAGGTCGAAACCATGGCCACAGCGGCCACCCCGCAACGGCCGGTACGCAGTCCGGCGCTGCGCGCCAGCCGATCCGAGACCAAACCCCCGCAGAAGCAGAACAGCGTCATGGAGAGAAACGGGAGCATGGTGAAATAGGCGCTGGTTTTCAGGTTCAATCCGCGCGCCTGCGCCATGTAGAGATAGAACCAACTGAAGAAAATCCACGAGGCGTAGCCGTAGGCAAAGTAGCTCACCATCAGCGCCGGCAGGTCGATGCGCGAACAGAGAACACGCCAGGAAATGCTGTGCTCGTCCCTGTTGGCGGCGGCCGGAGCGGCCACCGAGAGCGACAGCAGTCCTTCCCGAATCTCGCGCTCTTCGGCGGCGCTCACGCTGGGATGTTCTTCGGGGCGGTCGCGCGCAATCAGCCACCACACCGTTGCGCCGATCAGTCCCAGCCCGGCGTCGAACCAGAAGGCCGCGCGCCAGCCAAAACTCAGAATGATCCAGGTGAGCAGTGGCGGCGTCAACCCGCTGCCCGCGCCCACTCCAGCCCAGATGAGGCCGTTGATTCTGCCCCGCTCCTTTTGCGGCACCCAGCGCGCCACAAACTGTGTGGCCGAGGGGTACAGAACGGCTTCCGCAACGCCCAGCGCGCAGCGCACGCAGATGAGCAGCAGGATGGCGTGCGCAAACCCCGAGGGCAGCAGCGCCGTGGCCACATTGCAGAGCGCCCATATGCCCACGCCCGCGGCCAGCACCCGTCGCGGTCCAAAGCGCACCGCCAGCACCCCGGCGGGAATCTGAAAGCTGGCGTAGCCAATGAGGAAGGCGGAGAAGACCCATCCCAGCCGCTGATTGCTGAGGTTGAAGGCGTGGCTGAGCTGCACGCCAGCGATGGAGATATTGGTCCTGTCAACGAAGGAGATGGAGCTGAGCACGAACAGCCAGAAGCAGAGCAGAAACCGTATGTGCGTGCGGCGTTCAATCGGCGTCGTGACAGGCATTGTGTCTCCGTGTAGGGGTTGTGGGGCTGCCGGCCGGTCGGGCGCCTGGGTTGGACTTTACACGATCAGAGGCATGGTTGGCACGAGGCCAGAGAACCGCGCGCGTTGGTGCAGCCTGCATCCTGCATGGACCGCCCAAAGAACCTGACAGTGCCAATGGCCCCACCCGCAAACTCTGATTGCAACTGGTCTTTGGTATGTTGATATACCAATGAGGCACAAGATGAACCGTCGAGATTTTCTCGCTGCTACGGCCGCGAGTGGCACCACACTTCTGCTAGGCGGCGCGACGGATGCAACGGCAACCGATGCTCGAGATTTCCATCAGCCCGTATCCCTGCCCCAGGCGCCGCGCCATCAGATTCCGGATCTGTCACCGGCTCATTGGATTTGGTATCCATCCGGTCGAACCTTACCCAGCACCTTTGTCCTTTTTCGTCGCACGGTCAGGCTTGCCGAAAAACCCCGGCGTGCCACAGGTTGGATCTGCGCGGACAGCCGTTATCGTCTCGAAGTGAATGGCAAGCGCGTGCAATGGGGACCCGCTCCCGCCGACCCGCGCTGGGCGGAAGCTGATCCGGTCGATCTGGTGGAATTCCTTGAGCCTGGAGAGAACGTTCTGGCGGCAACGGTTCTTTTCTACGGCAGCGGAGACGGAACATCTCCGCTGGGAAAGCCGGGTTTTCTTTTTTGGCTGGAAATCGAAGACGCGGACGGAGGCATTGAAAGAGTTGTTTCAGACGATAGCTGGCATACGCTAATGTGTCGCGCCTGGAGGCCAGGCCGCCCCAAACGGTGGTATCTGCGCGCATTACAGGAAGAATTCGATGCCCGGCTTTACCCCGATGGCTGGTCGCGGCCCGGTTTCGAAGCCGGCCCTCCCTGGCTGAAGGCGATGAACCTCGATGGTTCGCCGAACAAGCCCGCCCTCAGCACAGACTATTACCAATACATGCTCGATCCGGACAGCGGGCCGTCCGATGCCGAACTCCGCCCCCGCAGCATTCTTCTCATGCAGGAATCGATGGTGCCCATCGCGAAGCTTTCCGAGTGCCATTCGATCAAATGGCAAGTTGACCCACACGATTATTTTGATTTTCGCGGCCCCGATGCATACCTGGCAACTCCGGCAGCCGTCCCCGTCGAAACCGGGGCCGGCGAGTGGCTTGTGGAGATGGATGGCGAATCTGCTCTGGCGCTGACATTTGAGTTCGCCGAGCAGATTGTCGGCTGGCCGGCTTTTACCGTTGAAGCTCCGGCAGGAACAGAAATCGAGTTGCTAGTCCATGAGGCGCACGGCCCAGACGGGCCTGCCCTTCTTAATACGCATTTCGATTCCTGGACGCGCTTCATTTGCCGCGAGGGCATCAACAACTTTGAGACGTTCGACTTTGAAAGCCTGCGCTGGCTCCAGCTCCATATTCATGCCGTCAATGGCAAAGTTCGGATTAGTCATGTACGGGTTCGGCGCAGAGCCTACCCATGGGCTCATCAACCGCAAATCCGCAGCACCGATCAGCAATTGCAGTTGCTTTTCGATGCCACCGCGAACACGCTCGTGAATTGCGCCCAGGAAACGCTGGTCGACGGAATGGCCCGCGAACGGCAGCAATACAGCGGAGATGGCGCCCACCAGATTCACGCGCTCCACCTCGCCTGCGGTGAATCGCGCCAGGTAGCGCGCTACCTCACCACCTGGTCCCAGGGCATGACCAAGGACGGCTATTTTCTTGACTGCTGGCCGGCGTTTGATCGATTGCAGCGGCTCACTGAGCGTCAGTTGGACCTTACGCCTTGGGGTCCGCTGCTCGATCACGGAGTCGGATTCAACTTCGATTGCTGGCACCATTACATGTATACCGGCGATCTGGACGCGCTGCGCGAGCCGTATCCGCGCTTGCTTCGATTCGCGCACTATCTGCAGGGGCTTGTCCGGCCAGATAATTTGCTCCCCGTCGAAAACCTGGGCATTCCGTACGTTTGGATCGACCACCATGCCTACACGCAGCAACGTCACAAGCAATGTGCGTTCAATCTTTACGCTGCCGCCGCCATGGAACATGCATTGGCCGGGATCTGTGATGCCTTCGGAGACACCGCCCAGGCAGCATTCGCCCGGCAATTCAGCCGGCAGTTACGTGCAGCAACCATAAGGCGGTTCTGGAGCAGCAGCCGCGGCATGTTTGTGAACAACTTGCCGTGGATATCGGAAGAAGGAGCGCCAAGCACCTGCGATCGATCCCTTGCCACCTCGATCTTCTTCGATCAATGTCCGGCAGCCAGTTATGCCGCGGCTCTGCAATCTCTCGTGGAATGCCCCGCAGAAATGGGATTCTCCTATCCCGCGAACTCCTGCTGGCGATACTGGGCTTTGGCCAAGTCTGGTCGAGCCGACGTTTTCGTCAGCGAACTTCATTCGCGCTGGTTGGCAATGGAATCGGTGAGACCGAACAAGACGTTGCAGGAGGAGTGGCATGTCACGCCCGATTCATCGCAGCAATGGAGTCATTGCGCGGTGGTCCCCCTCTACATGGCGTTTCATGGTTTGATGGGTCTTCGCGCCATCGAACCCGGCTTCACGCGCTTCGAACTGCGCCCGCAATTGGCCGATCTGCCCGATCTCGATCTCACCGCCTTCACAGTGCAGGGCCCGCTGCGAATGAAAGCCACTGGAAGGCCAGGTGCGCGTGACGTGTTCTTCGAACTGCCTCCCCGATGTGAGGGCGAACTGATCTTGCCGCGTAACGAGGATGTGAATCTACCGGAAGTGGCTATCCCTGAGCCAAGGGGCAACAGACGCTTTAAGTTGCCTGTGGGCGGGTCCCTCTCGCTTCACTTGAGGAGCGTTTAGCTTTGCCCGGATTCTGGATTTGGTGGTTGCTCGGCTGCTGCGCCGCAGCTTTTTTTGAAGTGGACGTCAAGAGGTACTGAGGGGTATCGGCATCGTTGAGCCCAAACGGATCAAGCACTGCTATGCATCCGGAGTGAAGCAGGCAGAGGGAATCTCTTCCTGTTTCAAAGGCTCCCGGCCTTCCCGCAATTCCTGCTCGTACGCGGAATACACGGCATCGAACACTCCGCTCCAGGACGCCTGCTCGGCCCGCTTGCGAGCAGCCATCGACAGGTCTCGGCGCATGGATTCGTCTCCAATCAGTTGCAGTGCCGCCCTCGCGAATTCCTCGTCATCTCTGCACACCATTCCGCAATGCCCGTCGACAATAAACTTGGGACCGCCCTTATCGCTCACCAGCGCCGGCACGCCAGAGGCCAGAGCCTCCAGCACCACGTTGCCAAAAGTGTCCGTCTCGGAAAAAAAGACGAACAAATCCAAATCGGCATAGGCCTGGGCTAGAGCCTCACCTTTCAGCACCCCGGTCAGCGTAGCTTCCGGAATGTTTTGTTTGATCCAGCCCTCGTCCTTTCCATGGCCCACAAACACGAAACGGACATGACGATGACCGGCTTGGCGAATCGCATCGGCCAACGGGCCAAAACTGCGGATCTTCTTCTCTGAGGAGAGCCTGCCCACATACCCGATGACGCATGCGCCATCGCCTGTCCGGGTGCGGCGTTCCGGCCTGAACAGCTCCTGATTGATACCCCGGCCCATGGGCCAGCAGGGCTTTCCCGTGGCCTCTCGCAGCCGGGCAATCAGCTCTTCGTTGGGCGCGTAGTGAAACCGGGCAAGCCGGAACTGCAACAGCAAAATCCGGAAGGCCGCCTCTTCGAGCGCATGCAGCAGGCCCGCGCGCACACCGCCGCGGATCAGCCAATGCGGCAGAATGCGATCCAATCGCGTGGCCGCATATTCGTGCACATTGGTGTGCCAGGAGGCGGCCAGCGGAATCCCCAGCTGGCGCGCAGCCACGGTGCCAAGCAGGCCCACGTCGCTGGGGCCGGTCACGTGCACAACATCCGGCTGAAATTTCCGCAGTTCGTCGAGCGCGCGGCCAAGGTGCCGCACAAACGCCAGATCGAAGCGAAGATCCTTTTCCAGACGAATCGAAAGTCTGCTGCGACCAAGGCCGACGTACCGCACCGAGCCGGATTCTTGTATGCCTTCCGGAGCACTTGCGTGAATCACCAGCATCGGCAAGCTTCTGGCGCGGGCATACTCGGCAAAGTGACGGCAGGTATTGGCAACGCCGTTGATCTCATGCAGGGAATCAGGAAAAACCGCGACGCGAAGCGGGCCTCTCTTCACCTCAAGCTCCCTTCGATCCTGCTCGCGCATCCTGCCCCGCAACCGCCGTCCGCTGGCCTGCGCGCCACCGGCGCACGCCTTTCAATTGGAACGCTTCATGGCGCCGTCACCGAATTTGAGCGCGGGTCGTCCGGTGACCGCAGTATCGCGGTCCAAAATGAATGAGCAGTGTCAATTGCAAGAAAGGGCTGTGAAAACAGCCGAAGGTGCTTCTTTAGTAATCGACGGTGTTATAGGAATCGACGGCCCAAAAGGAATCGACGGCGCCATGCAGAACCGGACTTGCTGCCACTCTTGGCACGCCGCTGAAATTCAGACAGCGCGCCAGGCCGACCAGGCCTCTTCCTTGCCCAACACGCAGTCGGTTCCAGCACCACGGCGCACAACCGTAACCGTGCGCGCGCCTACTTCTTGTTCTGGTCAGTCTGCGCTGGAGCCTGCTGGCTCCCATTCGGCTGGCCGTTCTTGGTAATGTCCTGGCCGTCGAAGATAATCGTGCTGGTCGAACCGAAACGCTTATAGTCCGTGTATTTGACCACGTCGCGCATATGCACGTCCTCGTCCATGTAGCCGTTTCCGCCGGTGAAGTGCAGAACCCCCTCGCCGCGGGTGTAGACGGGGAACCAGTAATGGCCGTCGATCTGCTGGCGCCAGGTCATGAAGGGCGGATGCAGATCTTCCTGCCCGCGCTTGGTGTCGTCCGGAACCATGCGCCCGTCGGTCACCACAATCTGCAAGTCCTTGGCGTCTACCCAGATGCGCCCGTCCAGATAACGCTGGTGCTTCTCAATGGTTTTCGGGGTTACGTCGAAGACATAGCACTCCAGGTCGTCTACCTTCTGCCGGCCCACGTAGTTGATGTTGTACTTGGGCACGTCGGCGGTGGTGAGCACAAACGGGTACCCGTGCTGGATGTCCTGCAGGTCGGAGGGCGACATCATCACGCGGGTGAGCGTGCTGGGCGGGGCATCAACCACTTTTTCCGTCCGTGCGCCGCTAGGGTCGAAGATCACGTCGTCCACCTCGTACCATTCGCCGTCGACCTTGTTGGTATCGTCGTCAATCGTGTCCACGCGGGCAATGCGCCGATACGTATAGTGGTTGAGCGCATCCTGGAACTCGGTCTCTTTCGCGGAGAACTGCTTGATGATCTGCTCCGGGGGAATGGAGGGCGGCGTCAGGTCCATGCGCCCAAAACCCGAGTCGAGCGGCATGGGCGTAAAGCTGTCCTGCGCAGGCAGCGCCACCACGCACCCCAGGGCTAGAATCAGGATCATCCACCACCGATTACGCACCATCGCCTCCTGGGGCAGCTTTCGGCATGAAAATGGGACCGAGAGCCGGGTTTGAAATTCCACTGGACTCCGGGCAAGTCCAACTGTACAACTTTAGACGCATTGAGCTGCCTTCCGGGAGACCAAAACAATCAGGGCAGCGGAATCCTGTTCGCGGCAGCGCATTTCCGGTTCCAGCTATCGGATTTTCGCCCCGCAATCATCGTGGAGCGGCCCCAATGGCCGAAGATTTGAACTAGCCCAGGCAAATCCGGGAGAAGGACATAGCGGCTTCCATGCCCGACATCTACCACGTGCCCGCACTGATCCTGACCGCGCTCCTCTTGCCCGCTTTCGGGTACCTCTATCACCGCAATCGCAATGCCCGCACGCTGCTCTGGCTGCTCGGCTTTCTGTTTTCCATCGTCGCCATGCTGCTGCTTTACCCAATGGGATCAAGAACCTCCTTGGGCGACAGCGGCCCGTGGATGCAGGCAGCCGGGCAAAGCGCGTTTTTGGCGGGCACCGCAGTCTTCCTGGCCTCGCTTTCGCCCATCGGGTTTCGAATCCGGCAGCGGTACATCCTCTATGTGGTTCCCTACACAGCGCCGCTGCTCGTCTATTCCGTCCTGCTCTACGGCGTCTATGGCGGCCATCCCTCCCACCTGGCGCTGCTGCTCCTGTTCCCGGAGTTGGCCGCCGTCAGCCTGGCGGCGGCCTTTTTCTGGGGCGCCGATCCCTATTGCATGCCCGGTTCGCTGGGCATCGCGGCCTGCCTGGTGCTGGGTGGCGCCGTCTACGGGGTTTTCCTCACCCAGGGAGCGGCTCCGGCGCTGGTCGGCATCGAGAGCGCAAACCTCTTCATGACCGCACTGCTGGTGGTCTTCGCCTTTCGACGCATCTCTCCCGGCGTGGTGCTCACGGTCATGGGATTTTTTGCCTGGTCGCTCATCGGCCTGCGTATCCTGCCCATTGCTTCGGCCGATTCGGCAGCCGGTATCCATCTGCTGCAGGTCATCGTCACCGGCAAGGTGGTGGCGGCCATGGGCATGATCCTGCTGGTGCTGGAGGACGAGGTGGCTGCCAATCGCGCCGGGCGGGAGCGCGAGCACCGCGCCCGCCTGGAACTGGAGGCGTACTCGCGGCTCGTGTTGTCGCGGCGCCACGTGCAGGATTTCGACCAGCAGGGGGAGGACGTTTGCGAGGCGATTGCCGCGCACAGCCGCTTCGCCCAGGTCGCCCTGCTGCTGTCGAGCGGCGGCCGCTTCCGGCTGGCCGGTAGCGCAGGGCTGGACATTGCCATCGTCAAGGCGCTCGACGATCTGGCACAAAGCCTCCCAACCACCGGATTTCTGGCGGCCGGCTCAACCCCCCCTGCTGTGGACGGGAGCCAGACCGTGGTGCTTAACCTGGAACCCTGGCTCGCTCCTGGCGACGACCTGAAACGCCTGGGCTTTACGCGCCTGCTGGCCGTGCCCATGCTCAACCGCGCCGTTACCGAAGGCGCGCTGCTGTTGGCCGGCATGAGACCGGGCGAGCAGAGTCAAGGCTCTCATTACGCCGCATTTCCAGCCGGCAGTCCCCCAGGCGGCGGTCTCCCAGACGGGGACCTTCGCGCCGACGACCTGTTGCCGATCGAGATGTTCACCGCGCGCTTCCATGCCACACGCAGCCAGACCATGATCTTTGAGAAGCTGATCGACTCGGAAAGATTCGGTCACCTCGGCCAACTCGCAGCCAGCGTCACCCAACAGCTCAATAATCCGCTCACTGTAATCCTGGGCTACGCGTCTCTGCTTGAAAGCACCGCTGCCCTTGACCCGCTCGACCGCAAGGGAGTGGAGTCGATCCTGGTGGAAGCACGCCACATGCGCGACACGCTGGAGAGCCTGGCCCGCATCTCGCGCCCCCAAAGCGACCAGTTCGCCGCCGTCTCCGTCGCCGAGTTGCTGACCGATTTGAGCGAGTTGCACCGGCCCGAGTTCCTCGAACGCTCCATTCAGCTCCGTCTGAGTGTCGCGCCCAACCTGCCCCGCGCCCTTTGTAGCCCTCAGCAATTGCGCCAGGCAGTGCGCCATTGCCTGCAGTTTGCCATGGACGCGGTGGCCAGCCCCGGCGCCCCACTCGATGATTCCCGAACCATCCGGCTGGAAGCGACCAGCGAGGGCGGCATGGTGCAGATTCTCATCGCCCACTCGGGACCCGGTTTTGTCAGCCCGGCACGCGCCTTCGATCCCTTCTTGCCGCCGCAGAACGGCAGAGAATCGACAGGCCTGGGACTGGGCCTGTGCGCCAGCATCCTGCGCGACAACGAGGGCCGCGCTTCTGCAATCAACCTGGAGCCCCAGGGAGCCGCCATCATTCTGGAGTTGAAGGCCGCGTGAACTAACCGCGTGAACTAGCGCCGCGCCGACTTCTTGGCCGGCGCCTTACGCGCAGCTGCCTTCTTCGCCAGCGCCTTGGGGGCTTTCTTTTGAGCCCGCTTGGCTGCGCTCGGCTTCTTCGCCTCCGCGGCCTTGGCGGTCTTCTTCTGACGCGCGACGCGGGTCTTCTCCGCCAGCGCCGATGTCAGCTCCGCATCGAACTCCCCGGGCGTGAGAGGGCGCGCCGACTTGCGCAGCCGCTCGATGTCGTAGAACCCCCGCCGTTCTTCCAGAAATACGTGCACCACAAAATCCACGTAGTCCAGCAGGATCCACCCGCCCTGACGCCGCCCCTCCACCGAATTGGCGTAGGCGCCGAATTCGCGCTTCAGGCGCAACTCGATCTCATCGGCAATGGCCACTGCCTGCCGATCGTTGCTCGCCGAGGTGACAAGGAAAAAATCCGACAGCCCTGAGTCGATCGGATCGAGTTCCAGAATACGAGTGTTTTGGCCTTTTTTTTCTTCACAGACCCTGGCAGCGGCCTGTACGAGGATGCGCGTCTGTTCGTGCGCGGGGATGGGCGTCATGCGTCGATCTCGGTCTCCAATGCCAATCCTAGACGTTCAGCGGGGCGGGAGCAAGAGAGGCAGCCAAATCCGCTCCCGTGAAGGACGAAACTACCCCTCCCAGCCCGCCAGTTTGCCACGTCGCCATTCCGCGCAGCGTAGCCAACTGGCCGATTCTCAAGCAGCATTATCGATACAATTCATGCGCCCGGATATACTCAGCCACCGCCTCCGGGATCACATGAGCGGACGCGGCCTGTGTCCGAATCGCCGAAGCACTGATCTCCACATCCAGCCCGGGCAGCAGATAAAAAGGCGCTCGTCGCCCAGCCCCGTCGGCAACCAGGAATGTGCGCAGCAACACCCCGGCCCGCGTCTGCTCCCGCACCGGTTCCATCGTCAGCCCGGCCGGCAAGGCCGGCTGCAACTCTTCCACCGGCTGCCCCGGCCGCGACGCCACAATCAGCGGCGCCACAAATGGAATCTCCGCAGCCCGATGCCAATGCCGCAAACCCCAGAACGAATCCGCTCCCATCAGGCAAAAGAGCGCGGCTCCGGGCGTCAGTTCGGCGCGCAGCCGCTGCAGGGTTTCCAAGGTGAAATTCGGTGCGCCCGAATCGCGCGGCGCGTCGGCTGTGCTGATCGTGAAGCCGGGCTCATCGTCGATGGCCAGTTGCATCATGGCCAGCCGGTCTTCAAAGGCAGCGGTCGATCCCTGCGGCTTCAGCGGCTGCGCCCCCACCGGCGCAAAGAGCACCGCATCCAGATCAAGGGCCGCGCGCGCGGCCCGCGCCACGGCCAGGTGGCCCAGGTGCGGCGGGTCAAAACTGCCGCCGAAGAACGCCATGCGTCCGCTGCCTGGCTGGCTCATGCCAACATCGTAAATTGCCGGCCGCCCTCGCGCGCCCGCCAATTGCGAACCGCGCCCATCCGAAGGAATGACCGCACCTGAAATCTCGCCGAAGCCTTGCCCCGCTCCGATAGAATGGAAGATACAATGCGTTTCTTCCTCATCGCGCTCGCTCTTGCCGGGGTGATTGTATCCGCGCTTGCCCTCCAGGTTCACTACTCGCACGGCACTGAGCCCTGCTCCATCAACGCCAGGTGGGATTGCGGAATCGTCAACCACAGTTCCTATTCGGTCATTGCAGGTGTGCCGGTTGCGGCCATGGGCATCGCCGGCTATTTGCTGCTTGGTTTTCTGGCATTGGCGCGGCGCCGCGCACTGCTGCTCGTCTTCGCGTGCATCGCCCTCGGATTCGCGCTCCATCTCTCCAGCATCGAAAAGAATGTGCTTGAGGTGTGGTGTCTCTACTGCGTCATCTCGCAGTGCATCATCGCGCTGCTCACGGTGTTCAGCGTGATCTGGATCATCGCCGGAATCGTCGCCAAACGCAAAGCTACCCGCATCGCGCCTGCGCACTAGAGCTGGTTGCATGAATGGTGTTTTGAAAGGGCACGGCTTCACAGGCTGCGGAAAAAACCTGTGCGATGAGTTTTGTAACAAGGGCACGGCTTCAGCCGGGCCACAAAAGGCCAATAAACAGCGGGCTTTACAGGCTGCGGAAAAACCCCGTGCGATGAGTTCTGTAACAAGGGCATGGCTTTAGCCGGGCCACAAAAGTCTGCAGAACGAACGAGGGCTTTAGCCCCTGAGGGATGTTCTCAGGCAGGCCGAATCCATTGATGCAAACAGATCGAGACGGACCAGGCGCAGCACCTTTGCGCACTGTTAAACTTGATACAGCATTCATGTTAAGGAACTGGTACGCGCGCCGGATGTACAGTTGGGAGACGCGGCTGACCACGCGCGATGAAAATCGCGTGGTGCGCCCGCTGGAGTGGGGCTTCGACTGGATCGCTCCGTTTCTCAAATCGCACGGCTTCGCCAATGCCCTGCCCGCGCCGCTCCATCGAGCAGGACCCGCAGCGGCCGAAGCCGCCATGATCCGCATCAACAACCTCCTCATCCGCAACAGCGAAGTTTTCTTCGGTTACGAGCGGCCCACCGACTTCCGCCTGGAAGAGCGCTATCCGCAACTCTTCCCCACCAACGTGAGGCCTGAGACGCTCGCCAAAGAAGCGGCGCTGCGCGCGCAGGCCCAGGCCGGCAAGCTCAAGGCCGGCGCAGTTTCTGCGCTTCACCTCGCCGGAGCGAACGCCCTATCCGGAAAACGATCTGGTGAATGCGCGCTGGTATCCCGCTCCTGAACACAAAGATCCCCGGCGTCCCAAGCAAGCCATCGTCGTCATGCCGCAGTGGAACGCCGATGGCTTCAGCCACAACGCTCTGTGTACGCTCTTCAACCGCATGGGAGTGTCCGCGCTGCGCCTGTCAAAGCCCTATCACGACATTCGCCGGCCTGCGGAACTGGAGCGCTCCGACTACGCAGTCAGCGCCAACGTGGGGCGCACCCTTTCCGCGTGCCGCCAGGCGGTTGTCGATATTCGCTGCTGCCTCGATTGGCTCGAAGAGCAGGGCTATGAGCACTTCGGCGTACTCGGCACCAGCCTGGGTTCGTGCTACGGCTTCCTGGCCAGCGCCCACGATCCGCGCCTGCGCGTGAACGCCTTCAACCACGCATCCACTTCATTTGGCGATGTCGTCTGGGCCGGCCAAAGCACCCGCCATATCCGCCAGGCGGTGCAGGACGCGGGCCTGACCCAGGAGCGGCTGCGCGCGCTGTGGGGCAGCGTCAGCCCCGTGAATTATTACAACCAGTTCATCAGCGCCAAAGCCAACGGCCCCGGCAAAAGAGTGCTGGTCGTCTACGCCGATTACGATCTCACGTTCCCCAGAGAGTATTCGCTCGAAGTGGTAAAGGCATTCCGAGCCAGTGGCGTCAACTTTGAGCCCCGCGTGCTGCCATGCGGCCATTACACCACCGGCGAAACCCCCTACAAGTTCATCGACGGCTGGTACCTGGGCTGGTTCATCTACCGCGCCTTCAAAGCCCTGCGCGAAGAGAATGCCGCAGCCGGAGAATCCACTCCATCCCTGCCGAAAGCCCGCGCAGCGGGCGCCCGAAATTAGCCCCGGGGGCGAGCCAGGGCACAGCGCCCATTCGCCGTCTCCAGCCCGGCGGACCAGGACGGCGGATTCACCGCGCCTCGTCCAGGTTCAGCCGCAGCAATTTCGCCGGATCGAGATACGTATTCTCCCAGCGCACAGCCCAATGCAAATGCGGTCCGGTCACGCGGCCGGTATCTCCGCTCAATCCCAGCAACTGCCCCTTCGCAACCCGCTCGCCTTCGTGCACATCGATCCGGCTCAGGTGCATGGAGATCGTGTACAAACCCAGCCCATGATCGATGGCCACGCAGTTGCCTTCAAAGTAGAGCTTGCGCGCCAGCACCACCACGCCGCTGTTCGACGCATGCACCGGCGTTCCCATGCGCGCGCGAAAATCCATGCCTTTGTGCACGCTGGCCAGCGTGCCGTTGAAGGTGCGCCGCGTGCCAAAGCTGTCTGTCGGTTCGGCCGCCACCGGCGCGCGGAAATCGCCGCTCCACAGCGGCTGCGGCGCGCTTGAGGTAAACACCTTTTTCTTCAGCGCCACCTCGGCCTCGATCTCCGCGATGGCATCGGCCGGCGGCTCAACAAACCGGGGCGCAACCGACAGCGTCCCGGTGCGGTAGTGGGCTGCCAGCACCTCCACGCTCCGGCTCAGGTCGCGCACATTGCCGTCTCCCAGCTTTTCCGTGATGTGCAGCGTCGAAGGCCCAAGCGGCGCCTCCACATCCACGCCGGCCAGCGCGAACCAGCCGTGTCCATCGGCGGCGCGGAAGAACTGGAGCGTGTGACCCATCCACTCGCCATCCAGTTTGGCCGTCGCCGGCGCCATCACGTGGATCAGCTCCGGCGAACCAGCTTCCACCTGAGCCGGCGTAAGGCTTACAGCCGTTTGGGCATCGACGGGCAAATTCCAGCAGGCAACCGCCAGCAGAATTGTCGCGAGGCCGCGAAGGCCACGGGGCAGGGGAAATTCGCGCATGCAAACACAGGATAGAAGAGCAGGCGGCCGCCCGCAGCCAGGGGCGCCGCGGAGCATAAATTTTGCGGCTTCTCTCGGGGAATTTACGGCGCGGAATCCGGCCGCGGGTGCGCGGACTTCCATCGCGCTTCCCGATCCTGCACATCGGCGAGCTCATCGGCGGTAATGCGCGTGCCCACATTCTGCCGGTTGGCAATGTACTGCGCCTGGTTGGGGCTGGTCACGCCGGCTGCCAGGTCGAGCCAGAAGTAAGCCTCCACATCGCTCTGCGCAACCCCCTGCCCCAGCGTGTACAGCATACCCAGCGTGCCCTGCGCGCCGGCATCGCCCTGGTCCGCAGCCTTGCGATACCATTCCGCAGCCTGCTCCATATCGCGGGGGAAGCTCTTGCCGTCGCCATCACGATAGAGCTCGGCCAGGTGCAGTTCGCCGCTGATGCTCTTCTGGTCGGCAGCCTTGCGATACCATTCAGCCGCCTGCTTTCCATCGCTCGGCACGCCTTTCGCGTCCTCGTAACACTCCCCCACCTGGACCTGGGCAGTGGCGTCGCCGGCATTGGCCTTGGCCAGCAGGGCCTGGTCAATTCCCGCAGTTTGGGCGTTTACCGGCATCAAGCAGGCCGCCATCAGGCCAGCCATCATCAAACGATTCAGGGGGACTCCCATAGCGATTTCAGTCTTGTCGGCGCAGCCGCCGCTGACCCAAGTGTACGCAATTCGGCAACAGGACCATGTGTGAAAATCCACTCCTGGCAATCCCCTCGGCGCGCCCATTCACAGGCGGCCCGATCTCGGCTCACTTGTCACTCGGCTCTGTCGTCAAGTACAAGTACTTTGTGGAGGTTCCGGCAGGGACTTGGGCTTGAACCCCAAAATGGCTGGTTTTATCCCGCTTTCAGAGTTGCTGTAGGCCGAAGCCGGGAACCTTGGTGGTATTTTCGTCAGGAATTTGCCACCCTCCCCGATCCAGAGAGCACACGCGAATTCTGGAACTGCTCTCAATACCTGCGCGGGCTCGAGCGCGCGCTTCTCCGGAGGAAATTCCAAGATGAAAATCAAGGCCCAGTGGTTTGGATTCCTGATCGTGGCGGTGTTGCTGATCCCGCATCAGCCTGACCGGGCAGGCGGGCGCAACCGGCCCATCGCCGACACCACCGCAATCGCCCGACCTGACCGGCCTGGCGCATATTGCCTTCGCGTCAGCGATCTCGATCAGGAAGTCAACTTCTTCGGAAAGATGGGCTTTGAAGAGGCATTTTCGAATGTCGAGAACGGCCATACTCTGCAGGTCTTCATCAAGGTCAACGACATGCAGTTCATCGAAATCTATCCGCAGAGCGATCCGCCTCAGCCGCTCGGCTTTATGCACGCCTGCTACGAATCTGTCTGACCTGAATCGCGCTTCGCGCGCGCTATGTGGCAGCCGGCCTGCATCCCACGCCGGTGCGCAAGGCAACCGCCGGCAATCTGCTCTTCACGCTGCTCGATCCCAGAGCCGCGTCACCGAATTCACGCAGTACATGCCCGATTCGCGCCACATGCAAGACCGCGGACAGCATCTTGGCGACCGCCGCGTCTCCGATACGCTGCTCGGATTCGAGCTGCCGGTCACCGATCTCCAGGCTCGGCAAAGTTCTATGGAGAGCCTGGGCTTCGATGTCGAACCCGATGGCGCCAATTACCGTCTCTCCATCCCAGCCAATCCCGACCTGCGCATGGAGCTGCACTCGGCGCGCGTCAACGACCAGCCCCAATTCCTCTTTCCGGTGGAGGACGCACGCCGCGCCGCCGACGAGTTACACAGCGCCGGCCTGAAGGTAGTTCGCGACAATAAACTCGTCTTCGTGCGCGACCCTGACGGCAACGCCTTCGTGCTGCTCGAGACCGGTACGTCCACGCCGCGCCATCTGATTCCCTGGCACAGGTAGATGAATCGCCGGCAAAGAGACGAGCTGAGTTCTTCCTCAATCCGCCGCCTTCGCCGTCGTGCGTCTCTTGCGCGCCGATGGCTGTCCGTGTCGATGGAAAGCCATGTGCCCAGCTCGTTGAAGTCTCTTTGCCCAGCGGGCCGTGTCCTCTTTGTTCAGCGCCGTCAACTGCTCGGGGCCATTGCGCAGAATGTCGTACCAGATATTCTGCGCCTGCCACAGATTCGGCTCGAATGGCAGTTCCGCCAGCGTGCGCGCCAGCGTAAGCGCGCGATCCAGCATCTCCAGCGAGCCGGAAGACATCTGCAGCTCCACCATGGCGCGCTTCATGCGCTGGTCGGCAAGATAGGAGAGCGTAGCCGTTTCCAGCGGCACCTGGTCCGCCTTGGCCAGCGCCAGGTACGAGCGCATCTGCGGCGGATCGATGGGGTCGGCCTCAATCGCGCGCCGCAGTCCGGCATTGATGGCGAAGCCCGCAGCCAGCGTCAGCGCCGGAGGCTTGGGCAAACCCGCCTGCGAAAGATAATGCAGCAGGCTGGCGTGATCCTGGTAGATGGTGGTGAGCGAGCTCTCGATGTCCCACAATGTCGAATTGAGAATCAGTTGCACGATGCGCCGCTGTTCGTCGGTGAACAGCGAGGTGAGCGAATAATTGGCCGAGCCATATTCGCGATCGACCAGCCGGATCACCTCGGGAAAATCCGCTCGCTGCACCTGCTGCGCCGCCAGCTCGGCAAATTCTTCAAATCGGTCGGCATCGGTCTTCAGCGTACGGTTTTACGGCGGCAGTAATGTTCTGGTCGCCGAAATGAAGCACGGCAAAAGAAAAAGTATCGTCTATGCCGGTGATGGCGCTTTCAATATGCGCTCTGCCCAGCGCCAGCCGCCCGCGGCCGGAAGAATAGGTTTCATAAGAGATGCGGCGCACCCTGAAGCAGTAAAGCTCCGTCTCTTCCGAAAAGGGCGTAAACACCGAGCTGATGGCGTAATGCGCCGCCACCTGCTCCAGCCGCAGATGCTTGGTCTTCACGCAGGCGCGATAGATCTGCGCGCCGTCGCCCAGCGTCTCGTCGTTCGACCGCGCCTCTGCCAGCCGCCCATAAAAGACCGCTCCAGCTGCAGCCGCCTGCTCGCCAAAAAGTTCCTTGGCCAATTGCAGAACCCGCGCCGCATACGCGATGATCTGCACCGTCTCGATGCCCCCGATATCGTCAAAGAACCATCCGCAGCTGGTGTACATGAGCTGCGCGTGGCGCTGCATCTCCATCAACTGAAGTGCCCGCATCCGCTCCTCGTGCCCCAGCGGCTGCGCCTGGTGCGCCTGGAAAAACAGGTTCACCGATTCCGGGCTGCGATCGAGAATCACCTGGATGTAGCCATCGCGCGCCGCCCACACGTCGTGAAACAGCTTGGCGCCTTCCTGTTCGGTGAGCGGCGCAAGCGCCATCGCGCAGCTCATCCAGGCCCTGCCGCAGCGGTGCGCGCCAGGCCTGATTGCAGCCGGGCCGTCCGCCGTTGCAGCCGCAGTCCAACCGCCAGCGTTCGACCCCGTGCGCGCAACTCCAGGAGCTGTCTTCCACAACCTCGCACTCGTACTTCGGGCGGAAACTGCTCCAGGATACGAGCCAAAGTTCGTCAGCTTAACCGTCTTGTCCTTTCCAAGCAGGTAGAGCGCATAAGCCAGCGCCATCTCTCCATGCCGATGATGATGCCCGTAGCTTTCGCCGTCGGTGGCCACGCTGGCCAGTTGCGGCTCCGCGCTCTCTTTGAATCCGCTCTTCAGCCGCGCAGCAAAATTCTCGCCCGAGTTCAGCAGCCCCTCAAACGCAATGGCGCGCGAGTTGGGCCCGTTGTAGAAAAAAACCGCCAGCGATACGCCGCTCTCAAAGCGCATCAAGTAAGGCCGCGTCGTGTCTACCGTTGCGTCCGGCGTATCCGTCCAC
This sequence comes from uncultured Acidobacteriaceae bacterium, assembly GCA_963725975.1. GTDB lineage: Bacteria > Acidobacteriota > Terriglobia > Terriglobales > Acidobacteriaceae > Telmatobacter. The sequence continues at coordinate 55,185 of CAVSBA010000012.1, forward strand.
ACCCCATTGCTGCCATTCTGAATGGCCCTGAATGCGCTTGCACTGGTGCGGCGCCAGTACCGTGAACTTGATGCCGTGCGCCGCCAGCAATTCCAGCGTGGCGTTGTCGGCCGCGGTCTCGGCCAGCCACATGCCCTCCGGCTCCGCGCCGAAGTGCTTTTCGTAGTCCGCGATGCCCCAGCGAATCTGCGTGATGCGATCGCGCGTGCTCGCCAGCGGCATGATCATGTGGTTGTAGACCTGCGCCATGGCCGAGCTGTGCCCGCCAAAGCGCTTGCGGCTTCTCCGCTCGCCGCTTTGAATCATGCGGTAGGTGCGCGGCGCGTTCTCCTTCAGCCAGCTCAGCAGCGTGGGCCCGAAGTTGAAGTTGATGCGCGCATAGTTGTTCACAATCCGGCTGATCTGCTTCTTCGCGTTCAGAATGCGTGCCGCGCCGTTGGGCGCGTAACACTCCGCGCAAATGCGCTCGTTCCAATCGTGAAATGGCGCGGCAGTGTCCTGAATCTCCACCGCTTCTAACCACGGATTCTCGCGCGGCGGCTGGTAAAAGTGACCGTGGATGCAGATGTAGCGCTTGACTTGGACCATGGATTTCCTATCGACGCGCAGCCCTGCGTGAACAGGCTGCTAACGTCATTCTACGGCGCTGCCATTCCTGAATTCGAGGGCGCCCTGCCGTTCCATCCCCCCATGCCCTACTCTAGCGCTATGACGGATCGCGAATTGATCGCACGAATTGCGCGGTCGCAGGGCGGCAAAGCCGGATATAAGCAGCTGGTCCGCGAACTGGGGCTGGGCGGAGGACGCGAGCGGCGTCTGCTGCTCGAACAGCTCGCCCGCCTCACCGTGCGCGGCCAGCTTGCCCAAATTGATCGCGAGCACTGGACCCTCCCGCGGGCTGCGCAGACCCGTGACAACCTGGCCGCCGGCCGGCTCGATCTGCATCGCGACGGCTTCGGCTTTGTGCGCCCTAATGCCCGGCAGCAGATCGGGCAACAGGATATCTTCGTTCCGCCCAATGAGATCAATGGCGCCATGCAAGGCGACCAGGTGCTGGTCGAGGTTGAACCGCCCAAGGCCGACGGCCGACTGCAAGGGCGCATTGTGCGCGTCCTCGAACGGCGAAATGCCACGGTTGTGGGCGTGTTTCATTACGCGGTTGCAAAGGAGTGGTCCGGAGAAAGCGACCATCCGCCCGGCTGGCATCGCGTAACCCCCTTCGATGAGCGCATGACGCAACCCATCCTCATTCCCCCGGATGCGGAACTGCCGGCGCCTCGCGAGTCGGCCAGCGCGCACCGCGTACTGGGCGGCGAGATCGCAGCGCATGAATCCCTCGAAGGCCTGGTGGTCGATGTCGAGATCTCGCGCTGGCCCACGCCCACGCGCCCACCCCTCGGCCGGGTCATCGAAGTGCTGGGCTCGCCCGACGACTTCGGCGTCGATGTCGAGATGATGATCCGCAAGCACCAGCTTCCGCGCATCTTTCCCGACACGGTGCTGGCCGAAGCGCGCCAGATCGCGCATCTCGACCAAAATGCTATCGCCCGCAGAACGGACTTTCGCAAATTGCCTCCGGGTCAGCATAGTGTGACCATCGACGGCGAGACAGCGCGGGATTTCGACGATGCGGTGCTGGTCACGGAGCGAATCGACAAGCAGGGCGGCGTGGGCTACGAACTCCAGGTTCATATTGCCGACGTGGCAGAGTACGTGACCGCGGGAAGCGCCATCGACCTGGAGGCGCGATTGCGCGGCACGAGTGTTTATTTCCCCGATCGCGCCATTCCCATGCTGCCCCATGAGCTTTCAAGCGGCATCTGCAGCCTGCGCCCGCGCGAAGACCGGCTGGTGCTGAGTTGCATCATGCAGCTCGATTCGATGGGCCGCATCGAGAGCTACAAAATTACCGAGGGCATCATCCGCTCGGCCGCGCGCATGACCTACACCGAGGTGCACGCGATTCTCGAAGGCGACATTGCGACGCGGGCCGAGTACTCGGCGCTGGTGCCCGAGTTCGAGCGCATGCGGCGGCTGGCGATGCTCATGAACAAGCGCCGCGAAGAGCGCGGCAGCATCGATTTCGATCTGCCCGAGCCGGTGATCGAATTCGACGAGCAGGGCAACATGCGCGGCGTGACCCGCTCCGAGCGCACCTGGGCCAACCGGCTCATTGAGGAGTTCATGCTGGCGGCCAACGAGTGCGTGGCCACCTGGATTGAGGATCTGGGCGTGCCCTCGCTCTATCGCATCCATGAAAAGCCGGAACCGCGCCGCGTGGTGCAGTTTGAAGAACTCGCGGCCAGCTTCGGCTATTCCCTGGGACTGGGACCATTGCCGGTCCGCCGCATCCAAACTCGCGGGGAGCGGCGGGAGATGCATGGGCGCGGGCGCAATCCGCGCCCGCATGAGGTGCCGGAAGACATTGCCGTCACGCCGCGCATGTACCAGAAGCTGGCGGCCAGGATCGAGGGCAAGCCGGAGGAGCGGATCCTGAGCTACCTCATGCTGCGCTCGCTCATGCAGGCGCGCTATAGCGAGGCCAACGAAGGGCATTTTGCGCTGGCCGCGCCCACTTATACGCATTTTACTTCGCCCATTCGCCGCTATCCCGACCTGATTGTGCACCGCATAGCCAAGGCTCTGCTGCGGGCCGGCGTCAGCGCCGCGGGAGAGATTGCGGAGGGGCGATTGAGCTCGCCCTGGTCGCATCCGAATGAGGCCGCGGACCGTGGTTTGGCCCCCCCGCGGCAGCAACCGCCCGCAAGCGGGACGCATCGGGGTTCTAAGGCCGGCAGCGCGATTGAGCCGCCGATTCCCGAAACAGAGCTGGCGCAGATTGCGGAGGAGTCGAGCCAGGCCGAGCGCCGCGCCGCCGATGCCGAACGCGAACTCGTGGAATGGAAAAAGGTGCGGTTCATGCAGAACCGGGTCGGCGAGGAGTTTGCCGCGCTGGTGCTGAACCCGGCCAAATACGGCTTGTTTGTGGAACTTACCGATATGTTTGTCGAGGGACTGGTGCCCATCGACACCTTGCGCGGCGACCGCTATACCTGGCGCGAGAACACCCACGAAATTGTCGGCGAGCGCTGGGGCAGAGTCTTCCGGGCCGGCGACCGCGTGCAGGTCATCCTCGACCGCATCCTCGCCCAGGAAAGGAAATTGCAGTTTTCAATCGTCGAAGAGGGCATCTCGCTGACCGGGAAAAAACTATCCAAAGCGCCCGCCAAACACAAGAAACACCGCGACAAGGGCGGGAAACCGGGCGAGGGCGCGGTTGAAAAGCGGAGACCGGGCCGAAAAGGCAAACAGCGTTAACGGAATTTCGGAGCCTGCGCGCACATCCCCTTTGAGTTATCCTCGATGCAGGCAATCCGTGCGTTGTTTTTGGCAAATAGTCTTTGCAACTGCGCTGGAAGACCTCCAGCGCGATGAGTTTTTTTGCATCCGCTGCTAGGCTGTGGGAGTCACATAGCGAAGCGCACCTCTATTTCGCCTATACATCGTGATCGCCCACACATCTGATTGGGTGAATTTGTCTTTAGAATCAATGCCAATGCAACCAGGGGTGTCTAGCAAGCACCACCTGCCGTACAAAGGAAGATCTGCAGTGACAACAACTGTTTTGAATCGAATGCCTGCATGCGGGGCTCTGCTGCTGATGGCTCTTGCCGCTGGTTGCCAAAGCAAGCCGGCCACGCCCGCGGGTGCGGCCATGCAAGCGTTGCCGGTGCAGACCGTCGACGTGAAAATGGCGCCCGTGGCGCAGAGCAATGATTACGTAGCGACCATCAAGTCGCGCCGCTCGGCCACCATCCAGCCGCAGGTGAACGGTACGTTGACCCAGATCCAGGTTCACTCCGGCGACCATGTCAGCGCCGGCCAGGTGCTGATGGAGATCGATCCGCGCCAGCAGCAGGCCACAGTGGCCGCGCAGCTGGCAACCGAGCGCCAGAAGAAGGCTCTCTACGACTACAACCAGATCGAAGTCGAGCGCCAGCAGAAGCTGTTCGAGGCGGGCATCACCAGCCGCGAGGCCTTCGAGCAGGAACAGCAGGCCTTCCAGAACGCCAAGGCGGATTACGAATCGGCGGTCGAATCGCGCAAGGCGCAGCAGCAGCTGCTGGACTACTACACCATCCGCGCGCCCTTTGACGGCGTCGTTGGCGACATCCCGGTGCACGTCGGCGACTATGTGACCACCTCCACCATGCTGACCACGGTGGATGAGAACAAGGACCTCGAGGCCTACATCTATATCCCCACCGAGCGCGCCGGCGAGGTGCGCACCGGCCTCGGCGTCGACCTGCTGGACAACTCCGGCAAGCTGCATTGAGAACACCAGGATCGATTTCGTTTCGCCGCAGGTGGACAGCACCCTGCAGGCCATCCTGGCCAAGGCGCCGGTGCACTCCAGTGCGCTGGCCTGCGCAACGCGCAGATGGTCACCGCGCGGGTAATCTGGAGCACCAAGCCGCAGGCCGTTGTTCCGGTGCTTGCGGTAACCCGCGTCGGCAGCCAGAGCTTTGTGTTCGTCGCGCAGCAGCAGGGCGGTCATTTCTTTGCGCACGAGATGCCGGTCACGCTGGGCGAGACCGTCGGCAACACATACGCCATCTCGTCGGGGTTGAGCGCGGGCGACCGGGTCATCGTCTCCGGCACGCAGTTCCTGGTGAACAACATGCCGGTGATGCCGCTGGGCGGATGAAAAAGCAGCTTCGAGCTTCCAGCTTCTAGCCGCTAGCTGGAAACTTGGCGATAGCGAGATCAGCGAGCGGTGGAACGTTACGAACGAAGGAGCAGCGTCAGGCGTACGGGAATACTGGACGCCGCATCCCGAAGCCGGGAGCAGGAGCCAGCAGCTAAAGCTGGAACCCAGCAGCTGGCAGCTTAAGAAAGAGAGCTTCTCTTGTTTGTCGATTTCTTTATTCGCCGGCCGGTCTTCGCCACGGTGTGCGCGCTGCTCATCATCCTGGCCGGCGCGGTGTGCATTCCCACTCTGCCTGTCGCCATGTATCCCACGCTGGCGCCGCCCACGATCATGGTCACCAGCAGCTACGTGGGCGCGGACGCCGAGACGGTCGAGAAGGCCGTCACCATTCCCCTGGAAGAGTCGATCAACGGCGTCGAGGGAATGCGCTACATCAGCTCGCAGAGCACCAACAGCGGCACCAGCCAGATCACGATCACCTTCAATACCGGCTACGATCTCGACATTGCCGCGGTCGACGTGCAGAATCGCGTAGCCAGCGCGCAGGGCCGGCTGCCCGGCGAAGTGATTTCCACCGGCATCACGTCACCAAGTCCAACATGAACTTCGTCTTTGGCGCCGGATTCTTTACCCGCGACGGCCGCTACTCCAGCGAGTTCATCTCCAACTATCTCGATGTCTACGTGAAGGACGCGCTCAAGCGCGTGCCCGGCGTGGGCGACGTGCAGATCTTCGGCGAGCGCAAGTACGCCATGCGCGTCTGGCTCGATCCGGTGCGCCTGGCTGCGCGCAGCCTTACCGCCAGCGACGTGGTGAGCGCGCTTGCAGGAGCAAAACGTGGAGATTCCGGCCGGCCAGTTGGGCCAGCCGCCCTGCCGATGCCAAGCAGGCCTTCCAGATTCCGGTGCGCGTGGTGGGCCGCCTCACCAGCCCCGCAGCAGTTCGACAACATCGTCGTCAAAAACTCTCCCAATGGCCTGGTGCTGCTGAAAGACGTGGGCCATGCCGAACTGGGCGCGGAAGACTATAGCTCCGACCTCAAATACTCCGGGCACAGCGCGCTTGGCGATCGGCGTGCAGCCGCTCTCGAACGCCAACGCCTGGATGTGGATCGCCGCTGCCAAGGCCGCGCTCGCCGAACTCTCCAAGAGATTTCCGCCCGGCCTCGAATACGCCATCGCCTTCGACTCCACGACCGCGGTCGAGCGACTCCATCCGCGAAGTGCTGCGCACGCTGGCCGAAGCCATCGTCATCGTCATCGCCGTCATTTTTCTGTTTCTGCTGGACTGGCGCGCCACCATTATTCCGGCCGTTACCATTCCGGTTTCGCTCATCGGCACCTTCGCGTTCATCAAGGCCTTCGGCTTCTCCATCAACTCGCTCACGCTGTTCGGCATCACGCTGGCCACCGGCCTGGTGGTCGACGACGCCATCGTGGTCATCGAAAACGTGCAGCGGCATATTCACATGGAGCACTCCGACCCGCACCTGGCCACTTCGCGCGCCATGCGCGAAGTGACCAGCGCCGTCATCGCCACATCGCTGGTGCTCATCGCGGTGTTTGTGCCGGTTTCGTTTTTCCCCGGCACCACAGGCATTCTTTACCGGCAGTTTTCGCTGACCATCGCGTTTTCCATCGCCATTTCGGCCTTCAACGCGCTCACCCTTTCGCCCGCACTTTCCGCAATGTTACTGCGCGGCGAAGAGGCGCGGCCGCATCAGCTCGACTTTCTGCATATTCGCCCGCTTTCGCGCGCCTTTGCCGGGTTTATTCACGGCGCCGACGCCACCATCAACTGGATGGGCAAGACCTACGCGCGGCATCATTCACGGCGCGTTGCGGCTGCGCTATCTTCTGTTGCTGGTCTTTTTCGCCGGCCTGGCTGCAACCGCGTGGATCTACGGCCGGGTGCCCACCGGCTTTATTCCCCAGGAAGACCAGGGCTACATGATGGTGATCATCCAGGCGCCGCCGGGCTCTTCGCTTTCCTATACGAGCAATCTTGCTGATCGCGCATCGGCGATCATTGCCAGCAATCCCGACGTTGCAGGGCATGTTCTCGGTAATCGGCTTCAGCTTTTCCGGAAATGCATCGAATGCCGGCATGATGTTTGTGAACCTGCAGCCGTCCGACAAGCGCACGGCGGCAAGGGTCACTCCGCCGCGGACATCGTTGCCGATCTTATCCCCCAAGTTGCAGAGCCTGATGATGATGCCCGACGGCGGCCTGGTTGCGGTCTTCCAGCCGCCCGCGATTCAGGGCGTGGGAAGCTTGGGCGGATTCCAGTTCATGTTGCAGGACCAGGGCGGCAACACGCTCACCGATCTCGATCGCGTGGCTCACCAGATTGTGGGCGCCAGCCGCGCCCAAAAAGACCTGACCGGCCTGCTCACCACGTTTTCCGCCAACGATCCGCAGGAACTGGTGACCATTGACCGCGACAAGGCCAAGACCGCTGGGTGTCACTATCTCGCAGATCGCTTCCACGCTGAACGTACTCATGGGTTCGGAGTACGTAAACGACTTCGATTACAACACCCGCACTTATCGCGTTTTTGTGCAGGCGGACGAGCCTTTCCGGATGAGAGCCAGCGATCTGCACAGCTACTACGTACGCTCCGACGGCGGTCAGATGATCCCGCTCGATAACCTGGTTACCGTAACTGAAAGCGCCGGTCCGCCGGTCATTACTCATTACAATCTTTTCCGCGCGGTGGAGATTGACGGTTCGGCCGCTCCAGGCTACAGCTCTGGCCAGGCGCTTACCTCGATGCAGAACCTGGCCCAGTCGCAAATGATGCCGGGCATGACTTACGCAGTGGACCGGACTCACGCTGGATGAGATCGAATCCATCCGGCAAGGCGCTCACCATCTTTGCGCTTGGCATCGTGGTTGTGTATCTCACCCTCTCCGCGCAATACGAGAGTTTTGCCTTGCCCTTCATCATCCTGCTGGCAGTGCCCATGGCGGTGCTGGGCGCGCTCGGACTGGTGTGGTGGCGCGGCCTCGCCGACGATGTGTATTGCCAGATCGGCCTGGTAATGCTGATCGGACTCGCGGCCAAGAACTCGATTTTGATCGTCGAGTTTGCGGAACAGTTGCGCCGCAAGGGCCGGTCGATTGCCGAAGCCGCCATTGAGGCCGCTGAGCTGCGTTTGCGGCCCATCCTCATGACTTCCTTCGCGTTCATCATGGGCGTTCTGCCGCTGGTGTTCGCCACCGGCGCCGGCGCGCTGGGCCGCCAGTCCGTAGGCACCACCATCGTCGGCGGCATGCTGCTCTCCACCGTGCTCAACCTGGTGTTTATCCCGGTGCTCTACGTGATCCTGAGCCGCCTGCTGAAGCGGGACGTTGCGCCATCCCCCGAACCTGTCGAGGTGCACGCGCATTACTGAGCCGCCGGCCACACCAGGCTCGCGCCCTCACTGCTATTCGCGGTGCGCAATCACGAAGTCCTTGATGTGGTCATAGACTTCGCTGGTCACAATCCCCCGTTCGAGCAGGTCCTGCTTGGTCCGGTAAGGCTTGAAGCGCACAATCCGCTGCGCCCACGGCCGCGCCATGCCGGGTACCTTCATCAACTCATCCACGCTGGCGTGGTTAATATCGACGCGCGCCTCCGGCGGGGGAGCATGCGTGGAAGTTGCCGGTGCTCCAGAACCATCGCGATCCTGATTTTGCGCGGGCGCTCGAAGGCCCACACACAACATTGCCGTAGCTGTCAGGAACCAGCGTCGAGAAAACACGGCCCCATTCTGCGCCAACAGCCGCAGATGCGCAACTTTCCTGATCAGCGCTCACCCGCATTGATTTAAGCTGAGGGAAATGCATGGTGTTTCGCTGTCTTTGCAGGGCAAAGCGGCCCTCATCACCGGCGGATCGCGTGGCATCGGCGCAGAAATTGTGCGGCTCTTCGTGCAGGCCGGCACCCGCGTGGCCTTCAATTACCACCGGGCCCGCGAACAGGCCGCAGCACTGGTCGCCGAGTGCGCCGGAATCGATACCGCGCCTGCCAACTGCGTCGCCATTGAACAGGAGTTGAGCACGCCGGCATCCGGGCGCGCGCTCGTCGAAGCCGCCGTGCGTACCTTGGGCCGGCTGGACATTCTGGTCGTCAACCATGGCATCTGGCCTGCGCAAGACGCCTCCATCTCTACCATGAGCGAGGAGCAATGGCGGCGCACCTTGGCCGTCAACCTCGACTCCGTCTTCGGCCTGGTGCAGGCCGCAACGGCCCAGATGGAGCGGCAGACCCCTGTGGAGAGCAGTATTTTGGGCGCTGGCGCCGCGGCCGGTCATATCGTGCTGATCAGTTCTACTGCCGGGCAGCGCGGCGAGGCCTTCCATGCCGACTACGCCGTCAGCAAAGGCGCGCTCATCAGTCTCACCAAGAGCCTGTCAAGCGAGCTCGCGCCGCAAGGGATTCGCGTCAACTGCGTGGCGCCGGGATGGGTGGCCACCGAAATGTCGGCCGCCACGCTGAACGATCCCGGCCTGGGGCCGAAGATCACGGCCGGCATTCCCCTGGGCCGCGTGGCCGCGCCGCGAGAAATCGCCGGCCCGGTGCTGTTCCTGTGCACGCCGCTGGCCGGCTTCATCTCCGGCGAGGTGCTGAATGTGAACGGCGGCTCAGTGCTGGTGGGGTGAACGGGCGGGCCAACGAGCGAACCCGCTTGCTGGCCCGCTCTTCTCGCCCCGTTTTCCTCACCCGTTTGCAGCCCGTCGCCTTCCGCCTGCGTCTATTCTTAAGGCTCGTAGAGGAGACGATGAACCTTCGCAGACTGTTGCCAGGCTTTCTCGCGGTGCTGATCACAGCGGTCGCGCCGCTTTCTCTCCACGCCCAGGTGAACGGCGACCAGGACGCCCAGAAGAACGCGCAGCAGGCGCGTACCGCTCTTGACGCCATGGTCCAGGCCATGGGCGGCCAGGCCTGGCTCAATATGCAGAACCAGATGCTCGAAGGCCAGATCGCCGCCTTTTTTCAAGGCAATCCCGATCCCGGCACCACGCTGCTCTTCGAGTACCACCAATGGCCGGATTACGACCGCGTTGAGGCCACCAAACATAAAGACGTGGTGGAATTCTACATTGGCAACAAGGGCTGGGAAGTCACCTACCGCGGCAAGCGCGCCATGCCCCAGGACCAGTTGGACGATTTCGTGCGCCGCCGCGACCACTCCATCGAGGTCGCCGTAAAACAGTGGATGAAGAATCCCAACACCATCCTCATCTACGAAGGCGAGTCCCTGGCCGAGCGCCACCTGGCTCAGAAGGTCACGCTCATTTCGCCGCAGAACGACGCCATCACCATCCTGCTGGACGCGCAGACCCACCTGCCGCTGCAGCGCGTTTTTGAGTGGCGCGATCCCACCTACCACGACAAGAACACCGAGGTCGAAGAGTACGACGATTACCACATGGTCGATGGCATTGCCACGCCCTACACCATCACCCGCCTCCACAACGGCGACACGGTGCGGCAGTTCTACGTGACCAAAGTGGTCTACAACCAAAAGCTGCCTTCCGACTTCTGGGACGTGGACGACGCCGCTCACCATATCAAGAAGGTGAAATAAAGCTCATTTGGGGCGAATGTGAGATCGAACAGGATGTCTGTTTGATCTCATTTCCCCAGACCAAATCCCATACTGAATGCTGGCATACAATATGGTAAAGGGAGAATCGGAATGCCGGCAGCACGGAAAATTACGGTGGAAGTTCCCGCAGAGCTTCTGAGCAAGGCGCAAAAGGCAAGTGGCGCCGGCATCACTCAAACCATTCGTACCGGGCTTGAACTGGTTGCGGCAGGCAGAGCATACCGGCGTCTTCTTCAACTTCAGGGAAAAGTTCGATTCTCAAAAACACTTGAAGAGCTGAAGGCAGACCGATGATCGCAGCGGACACCAGTACCTGGATCTCATTCTTTGAGGGCGAGCAGGGAGACGATGTTCTGGCGCTGGCCAGGGCGCTGCAATCCCGTCAGGTGGTAATGCCGCCTCCGGTATTGACAGAGTTGCTCAGTGACCCTGAACTCCCAGCTTCTGTGGCACAAACTCTCCTGGAACTCCCCCTGGTGGCGTTGAAAGACGGATTCTGGCATCGAGCCGGAAGGCTTCGCGCAAAAGTTCTCGCCCGAAAAAGGAAAGCTCGGCTTGGCGATGCGTTGATCGCACAATGCTGCATTGACGCCGATATTGCCCTCATCGCCCGGGATGGAGATTTCAAGGCATTCTCGGCGGGGTTGAACTTGCTTTAGCCGGGTGGCTCAGGTCGAGCAGATTCAACCAACGAAGGACCATGGGTGGCCCAGATCTCGCCTTTGAGATCTGGGAGAGCACAAAAGCCGGCCCCAGGCCTCCAGCTCGGGACGCGTCCACCAAGTAAGAATATTGTGCTCTTCCATCACGCTTTTTGAACCGCGATTCAGCTGTGGTTGGAGTCTGGAAATGCCTGAGAATTGGCGCAAAGACATAAAACCCACGGCGAAGAGCCTTCCAAGATAAGCGTTAACAGTCCGCCAGCCACGCCAACAATGGCCTCTCGATTCTCTAACTCGCTGTCATCCCGTGAGGGATCTGCGATTGCTTTTGAGATTTCCCCGGCTCGTCACCATTTCGGTAATCTCCGGATCGCCGACAATCCACCCAGAACGGGCCAATGAGCGCTAAGGGCCGTTGTCGTCAACCGAGAATCTTGCGCTGGCTGAATCGGGGAACACTTGCCCGCTTTGTCCCGTTTGACTACTCAGAGGACGATCCTGGGGGTTTGACACGGATTATGCGGTAGATGCCGACGGCGGCGACGGCCACCGAGACCACGATGGCCCAAGGGAAGGCCATAGCCATCCAATAGTCGATGGCCCGGGTTACCTGGATTGATTTCTCCGCAGTGAGTGAGGCTGCCGAGAATCTGGTGACGACGTGCGCGCGGAGGAGCCAGCAGAAGACGATCGCTCCGATGTCATCGCTGAGCATGCGCACCACAGCCCGGCGGACCGTCCAATGAGGATGAAGCAGGTTGGCCGCGGCGAGTGCGGCATTAGCGGCGGCCAGCGCAAGGTATGCCGTGAAGAGCCAGACCCACTGCGGCCCGAGCTCGATGCGGACCGTGCTGCCTAAATTGATGACGCGCGGGGAGGCATTGAGCGCCCACCAGACGAAGAACAGCAGGTTCACGGTCAGCTCGAAGATGGAACCGGCGCGAGGAATCTGGTTGGCAATGCGGACGGGCGGGAGCTTGCGTGGGCTCCATGCGTCGAGGAAATGCGACTTGGCCTGGACACGTTCCAGAATGCTAAAGGCCAGGGTCGCCAGGCCGATAGCGACGAATGCCATAATCCACCAGGTGCGACACGCCGATGCCACCGCGGCTAACCACGATACATGGATTTGCTGGGCGCGATAGGCGCGGTCAAAGGTCATCAACCCAATCCATACCAGTGCCCAGGGCAGCAGGTAGCAGAGGCAAATGATCTTCAGGACGAAACGGTAGACGGGGAACAGCAGCGGCCCGATCAGTTGCTCCTGGGGCAGAAAGCGGTTGGCCACCACGACGGGACGGCCACGCTGTTTGAGGATCGACTCGACTTCGTCGTCGGACAATTTGCGGCCCAGACTGGCCTCGCGTTCCTTGACTTGCGCGTCGATATCCGCGGACAACTCTTCGATTATGTCCTCCTTCTGCCTTTTCGGGAGCCAGAATTTGACGGCTTCGAGGTAACGTTCAATCATTTCCATGGCTTTGCTCCTTTATGACTTCTTCGAGAGATAGATCGATGCTTCTCCACTCGGTGAGTAACTGTTCCAGGACATGTGCGCCTTCGGTCGAGAGCAGATAAAAGCGCTTCCTGCGCTTGTCTTCCTCGCGCCATTGGCTGTTGAGAAGACCCTGGGATTCCAGCCGCCGGAGCAGCGGGTAAAGCGTACCTTCATCGATCTCCAGGCCGTGATCGGATAGGGTCTTGCGTAGGGTATAGCCGTACTGCTCCCTGCGCAGAGCCGCGAGGACGGCGAGGACCACGGAGCCGCGACGGAGTTCCAGCCGGAGGTTCTCAAAGGGATCTGGGTTCATAGATTAGCCGTGTCATACATAGTGTGTTATACATACTGTGTATTAAACAGTATTAAATGTCAAGAGATTCTTTTCATCTTCTTGTAGGACGGGGATCGGAATTCGATGATTTTGAAGCTGGCGGCTAATTCAAGGCCGGCGGGACGGCGGATTCAAGTACGCGACGAGCGAGGCAAGGAACAACCGCAGATCCTTCGGCTCCGCCTCAGGATGACAGCCGTTGACGGGACCTTGACCATATCACCGCCAACGCTTACCCAACCTGCTCCTCGTCACGCTGGGCCGGTTCAGCCTGACCTTCGCAGAGAGTCAATGAAGCGTCTCTTGGCAGCCCGTGCCCTTCCCGGCTGGCCGCCTCGCTCCCTTGCCGGATGAAACCGGCCGAAGCGATCTATTTATAATCCAGACGAGCGCCCCACATCCTGGCTGCACGCTCTCTGGAGAATGAATGACCTTTGATATCCAGGAGATTCTGGACCTTCTGCCCCACCGCTATCCGTTTCTGCTCATCGACCGGGTCGTGGAGTTCGAGCGCGGCAAGCGGCTGGTGGCCATCAAGAATGTGACCATCAACGAGCCGTTTTTTCAGGGCCATTTTCCCGGCTACCCCATCATGCCCGGCGTGCTGGTGGTGGAAGCCATGGCCCAGGCCGGGGGCATCCTCATGATGTCCGAGTATCCTGACCGTCACTCCAAGCTGGTGGTCTTTACCGGCATTGAGCGCTGCAAGTTCCGCCGCCCGGTCACGCCCGGCGACCAGCTCCGCTTCGAGATCGATGTGCTGGCCTTCCGCTCCCGCGCCGGCCGCATGCAGGGCCGAGCCACAGTGGATGGCAAGCTGGCCTGCGAAGCCACGCTCACCTGCCAGGTGGTGCCAAGAAACAGAGAGCAGGGATCAGGGGTCAGGGATCAGGGATCAAAAGGTGATCAGGAAGCAAAAGGCGATCAGGGCGAGAACGCCACAGGCGCTGCTGTGGAGACGGCGGAGTGAGCATTCATCCCAGCTCCGTTATCGCACCCGGGGCCGTTGTTCCTGACTCCTGCACCGTGGGCCCGTTCTGCACCATCGGGCCGCACGTGGTGCTGGGCGAGCAGTGCACGCTGATCTCGCACGTGGTGCTCGACGGCCGCACCCGCATCGGCGCGCGCAACACCTTCTATCCTTTCTGCTCCATCGGTGTGCCGCCGCAGGACCTGAAGTACGCGGGCGAGCCTACGGAAACCGAACTTGGCGATGACAATACCGTCCGCGAGTGCGTGACGGTGAGCCGGGGCACGGTGGGCGGCGGCGGCAAAACCACCATCGGCTCGAATTGCCTGTTGATGGCCTACGCCCACGTGGGCCACGACAGCCATGTGGGCAGCCATTGCATTCTGGCCAACTCCGCCACGCTGGCCGGTCACGTCCTCATTGAGGATTACGTGACGCTGGGCGCTTTCTGCCCGGTCCACCAGCATTGCATCATCGGGGCCCACGCGTTTGTCGGGGGCGGCACCATCGTAACCCAGGATGTGCTGCCCTTTTCGCTCACCTCGGCGCGGCGCGAAAACAAGGCCTTCGGCATCAACAAAATCGGCCTGCAGCGGCGCGGTTTCTCGCCGCAGCGCTTACAGCAGTTGCAAAAGGCCTTCCGCGTCCTGCTGGCGTCAAAGATCAACACCACCCAGGCCCTGGACCGGTTGCGCAGCATGGAAGGCGACGATGTGGCGCTGCTGGCCCGCTTTATCGAGCGCAGCCAGCGCGGGGTGATCAAGTAGCCATGATCCTCGGCCTCATCGCCGGCAATGGGCGCTTTCCCTTCCTGCTGCTCGACGCGGCGCGGGCTGAAGGCCACTCGGTTGTGGTCGCGGCCATCCGTCAGGAAACCGACCCGGAGATCGATCGCCGCGCCGCTGCCGACCCCTCCATCACCGTCCACTGGCTCTCGCTCGGCGAACTCTCGCGCCTCATCGAAACCTTCCAGGAAGTAGGCGTGACCAAGGCCGTAATGGCCGGCCAGGTGAGGCATAAGCAGATTTTTTCAAGTATCCGGCCGGACTGGCGGCTAGCCAAGTTGCTGCTAAACCTGCGCACCCGCTCCACCGACGTGCTGTTGGGCGCAGTGGCCAAGGTGCTCGGCGATGAAGGCATCGAACTCATCAGCTCCACATCGTTTCTGGAGCCGCTGCTGGCCCAGGAAGGCGTGCTCACAACCATTGAATCCGGGGGGCGCGCGCCCGACGAGGAAGAGCGCAAAAATATCGACTACGGCCTGAAAGTTGCGCAGGCGCTTGCTTCGTTCGACATCGGGCAGACGGTCGTCATCGCCGCCCAGGCCTGCGTGGCCGTCGAAGCCATGGAAGGCACCGACGCCGCCATCGAGCGCGCCGGGCAGTTGATGCTGACACTCGAGGGCGAGGCCTCAACCCTGGAACGCCGCCTCACTGTCGTCAAAGTAGCCAAGCCCAATCAGGACATGCGCTTCGACGTACCGGTTATCGGTACGGCCACCATCGATGCCATGATCCGCGCCAACGCCAGTTGCCTCTCCGTCGAATCCGGCCGCACCCTGCTCTTCGACCGCGAGACGCTTCTCGACCGCGCCCGGCAGAATGGCATTGCCATCGTAGCCCTTCCGCGCCGGCAATAGCTGGCAGCAACGTCTCCCCAAAGGGCCCAGTTCTCAGTGGCGGCTTCAGAGGTGCTGGCGGCGATTCCGTAACCCGGTTCCGGTATGCAGACCGGGGCGTGTCATGGCGGTGATGGTCGCCACGCCGCGTGGCCGTCGCGCGGCGATAACCGTCATGCCCTCTTCAATCCAGCGGCAACGCGCCTTCGCCGGCGCCTGTGACGGTCACTCAAACCCCCCGGCCGACTCACACGCCCGCCAATCCCGCAACTGCTTCAATGAGCTAAATTTCTCGCGATTCTCCTTGCGCATCCCATGGCGCAGCGCTACACTTTGGCCCGGTTTGGGTAGGTGGAATATGAATCAGCTATTCCGAATCTTCGCAATCGCCGGACTGTTCGCGGTCCTGGCGTTGATCCTTGCAGTGGGGCTGGCACGCAACGATTCCAACCTGCTGGCGCCGCTGCATCTGCTGCTTCTCGTCGCGGCCCTCGCCCTCTATCTCATTCCCGCAGGTCTGGCCCTCTATCGTGACTGCCGGTCCACGCTCTGGATCGTCCTTTTGGATGTCTTCCTGGGCTGGACCATCTTCGGCTGGTTCGCGGCCATGGGATGGGCTGCGAGCGGCAAAATTCGTCCTCTGCCGCCCCCCAGCGCTCCGCCCGTCCATCCTTTGCCGAGCCACTAATCGGGCCGCTGATCGGGCCCCTGAACTGGCCGCTGCGCTGGCCCTGGCCCAGAGGCCGCAAAAAAGCCCCCGCGCCACCGCGGAGGCCTTGTTCAAGCATTCCCTACTTCCGTGTTCCCAGTCCGTTTTCCGTGTTCCCAGTCCTTACAGCCCCGCCGGCTTAGGATTCTCGGGATCGAACTTCGCCACCTGAATCTTCTTCGCCAAACCCAGCTTTGACAGGATCCAGATGCCCCAGAAATTGGGGTCCACTTCGTACCAGGTAAGGCCGTGGCGTGCGCTCACCGGGTGGGCGTGGTGGTTGTTGTGCCAGCCTTCGCCGCCGGTCAGCAAGGCCACCCACCAGTTATTGCGCGATTCGTCGCGGGTCTGGAAACGGCGGCTGCCCCACAGGTGCGTCGCCGAGTTCACCAGCCAGGTGGCGTGGAGACCCAGTGTGACGCGCAACAGCACGCCCCACAGCACCATGGCGATGCCGCTGACCGGCCCGCCAAAGTACCAGCCCAGCGTGAACAGCAAAACGCCGCTGACGGTAATGGGCAGCCAGTGCCATCTGCTCATCCACACGTGAAAGCGGTCGCGGCTCAGGTCGGGCGAATAGCGCGCCAGCACCTCAGTTTGCGAGTGCAGCGCCTCGCCAAACAGGATCCAGCCGGTGTGCGCCCACCAACCGCCTTCCTTGGGCGTGTGCGGGTCGCCTTCCTGATCGCTCAACTGGTGATGCACGCGGTGCGTCGACACCCAGAAAATGGGCCCGCCCTCGAGGGCCAGCGTGGCGCAGACGGTCATCACGTATTCCAGCCACTTGGGCACGCGGTAGCCGCGGTGCGTCAGCAGCCGGTGGTAGCACATGCCAATGCCCACATTGATGGCCAGCACATACAGAATCGCCATCACCAGCAACCGCTGCCAGGTGAAGAAAAACAGCGCTGCCAGCGCTCCCACGTGGAAGGCGATGATGATCACCAGCGTGAACGTATTCAGGCCCTCGGGAACGGTGGCGGCGCGTCCCAGCCGGATCTGCTGGCGCGCGGGCACTGCGGCGTGCTCTGGAGGCGATGCATGAAGTGACGACGCACCGGGCAGCGCGGGGCTTGCCAGGTCGTCCGGACTGAGGTCAGGGGTTGGGGCGGTCAGGGAAGATGCCATTCGATCGGGAAGTCCTTCAAAAGAGTGTCGGCGGGCCCACCTTCTTCCTTAATTGTATAGGAGGGAAAGATTCAACCGGCCGCTGCGATCAAGGAATTGGATCCGCAGCCCGCAGCGCAGGCTGGGATTCCACTTACTCGCCTATTGTGCCCCAGTAGGTGGGTGATGTGGTGAAGATTTTGTTAGCCTGGCCGCGCAGCACACGGTAGAGCGCAAACTGCCGCTGGCTCTGGCCGCGCAGTTCGAAGAGCAGCTCACCGCGGTTGTCGGCCAGCGCGTCCACGGCGTCAATCAGCCGCATGCGCGGCGTCACGTCAAGGTGAGCCCCGTCGGTCACATTCTTCAGCAGCACCACCACACCGCCGTAAAGATCGGGCTGGGCCACGAGGGTTACAAACTTTAGCTGCGCGCCTGTGCCCTGCGTATGTGCGGACAGCACCAGCGTGGCTCCGGCCCCATACTGCAGCTCGAAGACCCGGAACTGCTCATCAATCAGCGGCGCCGGTGGAGGCTGTGGCGGCGGCGTGGTCTTGCGATGCACTGAAGTCCGATGCGTGGTGGCCTTGGCTGGGGCCTTAGCAGGCTGATCCAGGCCCAATTCCTTGCGCGCCATATCTTCCAGCGCGGACTTCATTTTGGTTTCGTCGTCCGGGCTGGCCCAGCTGTAGTCCCAGGGATGCTGCTTGATGGCGCTGCTGTCGGAGACGGCCACATCCTGCTCCACCTCCGGCGGCAACCCTACCAGCGTGGGCTTGACCGTGGGCCCATACTCGGCCGGCCGTCCGCGCAGCAGCCGGGGCCGGTCGGGATCGGAAATGGCAGGAAGATCGCTCACATGCGCCTGTTCGTCGGTCGAGGGCGCGTGCAGCCTGGGCCGGTCCGGATCGGTCGATGCCGTAGTCGAAGCGGTGCTGGCCGAATCGTCCGTATCCGCGTGCAGACGCGGCCGATCAGGATCGGGCGCCGCAGCAGGCGTATTGTCGTCCGCGTCTGTGCCCGCCTCACCACCTTTGTGCAGCGTGGGGCCGCTGGACCCAGAGCCGCTGCCCGAGTTCCCGCCCCCCGCAGTCCCGCTGTTGTTATCCGGGTCGCCGGCATGGTGTTTGCGGTGCAGAATCGGCGTATCGCTCTCCGCGTCGTCCATGTCCACACGCTGCTGGCGCCGCGCCACGGCAAGCTGCTGCGGAGTGGGACCGGTGGGCAGCGGCTTAAACGCCCCCAGCCCAATCCACGAGTCCTGCTGCCGGGCTGCATCGCGGACGTCGAAGAAGCCAATATTTGTGCCGTCCTTCTGCAGCTCGTACTCGGTCTCGCTGTCCAGCGCCAGGGGCTGAGGACGGGCCAGGTAAATGTCGCCCTCCTGCAGCTGCTGGCCATCCCAAACGCTGATGGGAATCAGGCGGCTGGCTTTGGGGTGCGCCAGGTCGCCCGTAAACTCCAGCACGGCAACCGCGCGCATGGTCGGGGCATTCTTGTTCTTGTCTGAAATCTGGCCCGGGTACTGTGCCCATGCGGGCAAAACGGCAATCACCGAGGCGGCCAGCAGGGCCGCTGCCACCACCGTGCCGGTGCCGCAATGCAATCCAGCGCTGCCAACTTGCCTTCTGCGCAATGACACCGTACGCCCCCCTCGACAATAATCAGACTGAATGGATCACCGATGCGGTAGCGCCGCGCGGCCCCTTCAGGAAGAATAAACACCTGATTCGATGCAGGCACCCTGCCCCCGCGCGCCGGACAGGCCGGGAATCCTGAAGCTTCTGCCGCCCGTTCCCCATCTCAACTGCAGCGCCAAGGAGAATTGAATGGAAATCAACGAAAAAGTCGCCGATTTCACCCTCCAGACCGACGAGGACAAGACGGTAAGCCTGTCGGATTACGCCGGTTCGCCTGTCATCCTGTTCTTTTACCCGCGCGCCGATACGCCCGGCTGCACCATTGAGGCCTGCGGCTTCCGCGACACCTTCAAGAAGATCCAGGCGGCCGGCGCCGTGGTGCTTGGCATCTCCCGCGACACACCCCGCGACCAGGCCAAATTCCGCGCCAAGTTCGACCTGCCTTACACACTCCTCGCAGATGTAGACGAGAAAGTCTGCAATCAGTTTGGCGTGTTGAAGGAAAAGAACATGTACGGCAAAAAGGTCATGGGCATCGAGCGCACCACGTTCGTCATCGGCCCCGACCGGACCCTGATCCACATCTTTCCCAAGGTGACTCCGGAAGGGCATGCGGAGCAGGTGCTGGCGCTGCTGAAGGAATGGAACGACTCCCACAAAACCAAAACCCACAGCTAGCACGCGGCTTCCGCCTCGACCCAATCTGCAGCTTCCGCAAGCCACGCCCGCGCCTCGCTGCCAGCGTCGGCCAGGCGAAGCTATGCACCAAATCTGCCCCTCGCTCCTATCACTCTTTGAAATCAAACACTTCCAGACCATAAGGAAGTTAAACCATTGGTATCGAAATACTTGCGCGTCCGCGGGCGTTGCGCAAGAAACATCTGACCGGCAAACCCAGCGCCTCACTCCCCCCCAATCCGCACTTTTTTGTCAGGCGCGGCCCTCCTCCGCTGCTCGTTACCCCCGACTGCACATCAGATATTGGTATGAGCGGATTCGACGGGGATCGACCCACAGGCACCACCAGAATTCTTTTGGTCGACGACGACCTTGCTGTCCTGCGCTCGCTCGAGGCCATCCTGGCGCAGAGCGGTTTTCAGGTCTCGGCGGTTGCCAGCGTTCCTGAAGCGCTGGAACTCATTGGAAAACAACAGTTTGAGGTGCTGCTCACCGACATGAACATTGGCGAACCCGGCGACGGGTTCACCGTGGTGGGCGCCATGCGCCGGGTGCAGCCGGATGCGAGCGCCTTCATCCTCACCGGCTATCCAGACATCGAGTCGGCCATCAAGGCGGTGCGCAGCCAGGTGGACGATTACTTCGCCAAACCATTAAATATAGACGATTTATTGTCTGCCATCGCGGAGGCCCGCGATGGCCGCAAGCGGCGCCCCAAAACCATTCAGGCGCGAAGAATGCCGGAGCTGCTGCGCGACCACGTCCGCGATGTGTGCGAACGGTGGTACCAGGAAGTCCTGCGCGATCCAGAACTGGCGGCTATCCCGCTGACCAAGGAGGAGAGAACCGACCATCTCCCTGACCTGTTGCAGGATCTGATCCGGCGGCTGGAGCGGAATAGCGATGAATGGGGTCCCGGTCCGGCGGAGTCCGCGCGCAAGCACGGCCGGGCCCGGCACCAGCAGGGCTACACCATTCCGCAGATCCTGCTCGAGACGCGCATTCTGCAGAAAGTCATCAGCTCCATGATTCAGGAGAATCTGCTGGCCATCGAGCTGAGCACGCTGGTGCCTGACATTCTGGAAATCGGCTACAGCCTGCAGGCGGAGGTGGAGATGTCCATCCGCGCCTACCAGGCGCAGATTCCCGCCTCGCTGCAAACCTCGTTCTCGCTGTTGTACCGCTCCCCTTACCTGGGCGTGGCCATTGTCGATGAGCACCACATCATCGACGCCAACGCGGCGCTGCTCAAAATGATCGGCTACACGCGCGAACAGCTAATGCGCGGTGAGAT
Organism: uncultured Acidobacteriaceae bacterium; assembly: GCA_963725975.1. Taxonomy (GTDB): domain Bacteria; phylum Acidobacteriota; class Terriglobia; order Terriglobales; family Acidobacteriaceae; genus Telmatobacter. The sequence goes on from CAVSBA010000012.1 coordinate 76,004, forward strand.
CGACTGGGTCAAAATGACGCCGGAAAAATTTCGCCCGCTCGACGAAGCCAGCATCGAGCAGCTAAGAGAATTTGGCGTGTGCGCGCCCTTCGAAAAGGAATTCGTGCTGGCGGATGGCACCGAACTGCCTTTTCTGATTGGAGCCATCCGCCTCACCACCGAACCATTGCAGTGGTCGGCCTACGTGGTCAACATGACGGAGCAGCGCAAGCTGCAGGCAGCGGAGCAAACGGTAAGAGAGTGGGAATCGAGAAATGTGCTCATCAATCGACTCGCCCACGAAGTCAACAATCCCCTGGCGGGACTGGTCTTTACCACTCACCTGCTCAAGACTTATCCGAATTTGTCCGAAGACATGGTCCGCCTGATCGACGATGCAATCGAGATGCTGGACCGCATCACGGGCACGGTGCGCAAAGTTTTGATTGAGAGCCAAAAGTAGCGGGTACGGCCAGGGACGCCCCGTTCCGTGCCCGTGCCCCCGGGATTCCATGGGGCCACATCCCAGCCGAGCGGATGAAATCCGGAAGCCGGCGCACGCCTACGCGTGCACCAGCCCCTTGGCGAACATCTGCTTGATCCCGCGCAGCGCCTGCCGAGTTCGCTCCTCGTTCTCAATCAGCGCGAAGCGCACGTGGCCGTCTCCGTAGTCGCCAAAGCCGATGCCGGGACTGACGGCAACCTTCGCTTCGGTCAGCAGGAGCTTGGAGAACTCCAGCGACTTCAACTCGCGGTATTGCTCGGGAATCTGCGCCCACACAAACATGGTGGCTTTGGGCAACGCCACCTGCCAACCGGCCTTGTTCAGGCCTTCCACCAGCACGTTGCGGCGGCCGCGATAGTTTTCGCAGATTTCAGCCACGCACTCCTGCGGCCCTTCGAGCGCCGCAATCGATGCGACCTGGATGGGCGTGAAGGTGCCGTAGTCAAAGTAGCTCTTGAGGCGCGAGAGCGCGGAAACCAGCACCGGATTGCCCACCATGAAACCCACGCGCCAGCCGGGCATGTTGTAGCTCTTTGAAAGCGTGAAGAACTCCACGGCCACATCTTTGGCGCCGGGAACCTGCATCACGCTGGGCGGCTTGTAGCCGTCGAAGGCGATATCGGCGTAGGCAACGTCGTGGATGAGATGGAATCCGTATTCACGCGCCAGTTCCACAAGCCGGGCCAGAAACGGCAGCTCCACGCATTCCGTGGTCGGGTTCGACGGGAAGTTGACGATCAGCGCCTTGGGCCGCGGCGTCATGCGCGGGATCAGTTCCTCAAGCTCGGCGAGAAAGTTTTCCTGGTTATGAACCGGCACGCTCACAATATGCGCGCCCGCAATCACCGGGCCATAAATATGGATGGGATAGCTGGGGTTGGGCACCAGCACCGTGTCGCGCGAGTCGAGAATGGCGAGGCACAAATGCGCAATGCCCTCTTTGGAGCCGATGGTGACAATGGCTTCGGACTCGGGATCGAGATCGACGTCGTAACGCGACTTGTACCACGCGCAAATGGCCTTGCGCAGGCGCGGGATGCCGCGCGAAACGGAGTAGCGATGGGTGGTGGGCTTCTGCGCCGCCTCAACCAGCTTGTCGACGATATGTTTCGGCGTGGCGCCGTCAGGATTGCCCATGCCGAAGTCGATGATGTCCTCGCCGCGACGCCGCGCGGCCATCTTCATCTCCCCGGTAATGTTGAACACGTAGGCGGGGAGACGTTGGATGCGTGAAAATTCTTCCATGATGATTCAAGTGTAACGGGAACTGGGACAAGCGACAAAGGGACGAGGGACGAAGGGACAAGGGACGAAGGGACAAGGGACGAAGGGACCAGGGACAAAGGGACGAGGGGCGAAGAGACTAGGGACTAGGGACTAGGGACTAGGGACTGGGATTGGCGGCCGGCGCCTCAGGCCACGGGAATGAAGGCGTTGCGATGGATTTCGCCGGGCACGACTTCATCCACGTAGCACCACACCCAGGATTCGCCGGGCTCGATCGAGCGCACGAGCGGGTGGTCGGTGTGCCGGAAGTGACGCGTAGCATGCTTGTTTTTAGACGAGTCGCAGCAGCCCACGTGGCCGCACTCCAGGCAGAGCCGAAGGTGAACCCAGCCGTCGCCGATCTTCACGCATTCTTCGCAGACGTGCGTGGTGGTGGAGGTGAGCTTGATCTGGTCGAGATGCTCGCAGAGAGCCATCGTAATCTTCTCCTCAGAGTGATTTGGCACTGATTGGGGCAATGGGTTGCGCTTGCCGCTCCAGCGCACCGCGATCCCAGTGCGCGAGGCTTGCGGCCGCGTCATAGGTAGATTGGCAGAAATCAAGCAATGCGGACGATGGCGAGGGAGCCAGGCGGACATCGTCGTACAGCAGAATGAATTCCTTCATGGTTGGGTGGTAATGCGCTGCACGAGGGCGCACCGGCGCGGCTGAAAACCCCTCCGGTTCCGGTGCGGCATAAGAGTAGAATGCGGGATCACCGAGACCTGCGCCAGGCCAGAAGCCGACGCTGCTGACTTCGTGCGAATAGGCTTCGCGAGTGATGAAGTCGGCGCCGGGACGCTGGGGCGCCCGCCGTCCCGAGAAGCGGGTGACGGCCAGGTCAAAACTGCCCCAGAAAAAATGCACCGGGCTGCACTTGCCGATGAAGCCGGAGCGAAATTCATCGAAGACGGCCTTGACGGAAAGCAAAATCTGCCAGAATTTTTCCACGGCCGCGCGGTCGTAGGAGCCGTGTGTCTCATCCTGGTCGAAAGGAATGGGGTTGGGAATTTCAACCGGCATCTTCCAGATGCGAACTTCGATTCCCTCGGCGCGCAGCATCTCCATCACCTGGCGGTAAAACGCAGCTACGGACTGCGGAGCCAGCGGGATGGTGCGCAAACTGCCTCCAACGGTGCTCAGCTCGAACCGGTGTTCGACGAAATCGAATTGAAGCTCGAAGGCGCTGCTGCCATAAGGAATGGTCGACGTGGTAAGGCCGCGCGCATTGACGTAGAGCGGCACCTGCCACCAGTGATTGATGTACGGCGCAAGTGCAAGCCGAACTTTGCCCACAATTTGCGTACCCATGTGCAGAGTCTCGCAGGTATCCTGCCAGGACGAAAGCGGCAGAGCCGGCCAGCAGTTGCTGCTATCGAGAGACGGTGCGGTGGTCAAGGGGGGCCTCCGGCACTGAAGATTTATGAATAGTACGACTTCCCCGGCACCCCCGTCGAATCCGCTCAGGCGTTCGGGGTAAGGCAGTACCGGCCCGTGGATTTCAAGGCCTGCGCGTAGGCTTCCGGCGCGCGCTCCAGCAGGTACGTGTTGGGCCGCGCCGCGCGCAGCTTGCCGTCGTTGAATCCCTGCGCCATGGCCGCGAGCAGCTTGGAGCTGTCGGTCACATCAAGCCGCCGCGTATCGACGCCGATCACGCGCAGCTCCTTGCGATAAAGGCTGCGCAGGTTGAAGGTGACATTGCCGTCGGGAGGCGCGGAGATGATGCAAACCCGTGCACGGCGCGCCGCAGCTTCAATGGATTCGGCGAAGAGATGTCCGCTGGTGTCGAAGACCACGTCGGCTCCGCGGCCACCGGTCTGCGCGCGCACTTCGTCTACAAGATTTTTCGAGCTGGTATCCGAGCTGGTCTCGATGGTCACGCTTGCGCCGGCATCGCGCGCTGCGCCTTCCTGCTCGCGATCGCGTACCGCGGCCAGAACCGTGGCGCCGAGAAAGCGCGCGATCTGCACCGCGGCCGAACCCACGCCACCGGCAGCGCCCAGAATCAGGGCCGTCTCGCCCGCGCCGATTGCCGCGCCGGAAACAATCGCTGACCAGGCCGTCACCAACGTCAAACCGGCCGCACCGGCGCTCTCCATCGAAAGGGTTGCGGGTTTATCGATCAATGCGTCCGCCGGAATCACCATGTACTCGGCGTGCGAGCCGTCGCGGGTAAATCCGATGTCGCCGCCTGTGCCCCACACTTCGCGGCCTTCCATTGCGGAGGGTCCGCTCACCACCACGCCCGCAAAATCTCTTCCCGGAATGCGTGGCAGCGTAGTGCCGGCCATGTGGCCCTGCACGTTCTTCACATCGCTGGGATTGATTCCGGCGGCCAGGATCTTTACCAGCGCCTCGCCTTTGCCGGGTTCAGGCCGCGCAACGTCCTCAACCCGCAACTGCTCCGGATCACCGAACTGACGAATCAGAACCGCTCTCATCACACCCTCGATGCCCGGCGACGTTGGCCCGGTTGTTCATCACTGTTCCATCGACCCCAGCCGTCAGTGCTTGCTCACCATCTCCATCACGTCGTTGTGCAGCGCGATGCGGCTGGCCTCGCGCGTGTAAAACATGTGGCCGCCGGGATATTCATGCACGGACACGCGCGAAGGATCGCCCAGGAACGACATCTGGTTGACACTCAACACCGAACCCATGAACGGACAGGAGAGATCGTCCCATCCGTGGGCGATGAGAATGCGCATCTTGTCGTCTGCCGCAACCGCCTGGCGCAACTGGGTCACCGAACCGTCGCGCAGCGCATCACCGCCCACCCAGAGCTGATTTACTTTGCCGGAGAGCGCGTTGTAGCGTGCATCCACCTTCCAGCCCACCGTGTGGGTAAGAAAGTTCACCATGGCCGTTGTCACCGGGGCAATGATGGTGGCCAGGAGTGGATCGTTGGCGCGCTGCTCGGGCGCGTACGGAAAAGGATCGATCATGGTGACATTGGAGTCGTAGATGGAGCCGAGTTTTCCCTGCTCGCGATGCACCTCGCGCAGGTAGGCTCCTGTATCAAGCCTGCCGCCGGAGAGTTTTACGAACTCGGGATCGAGGCCGGTCATTTCGGTTACGCGCTGGATCATGCGGTCGGTCGCCGCCGGATCGCTGCGGCCTTTGATGAGCGTAGTCGCGTACTCGCCTTCGTCATAGGCAATCACGTCCTGCATGGCCTCGGGCGTGAGCTTGTGCTGGCGTTCGAGGTTGGCGGCTGCGATGGGCGGCAGCGTAACCATCCATGGGATCGGTGAGTAGATGTAGCCGTGGTTCTCGTCACTAGGATTCAGGTAGGGCGAGATCAGCACAAATCCATTCAGGGCGACGCCCAGTTCCGACTGCAGATAATAGGCGATGCGCGGTCCGCGGAACCCGCCGTAGCTCTCGCCGACCAGATACTTGCGCGACTCCATGCGGTCGTTCTTTACCAGCCAGTCGTAGACAATGCGCGAAAGGTAATCGATATCGGGCTCGGTGCTGTAGAAGAGCTTCTTGGCCTCATCGTCTGGCACCAGCGAGCGGCTGAAGCCGGTGCCGATGGGATCGACGAAGACGAGGTCGGTGAAATCGAGCCAGGTTCCCTGATTGTCGGTGAGAACGGTTGGGTCGGAGGGGCTGTCGCCCTGGTTGCCGAACTGCAGATGCTTGGGTCCGATGGCGCCGAAGTTCAGATAGACGCTCGACGCGCCCGGGCCGCCATTGAAGGCGAAGGTGACGGGCCGGTCGTCTCCGGACCCGGCGCCGGTCCCATTGCCGGTCCCATTGCCGGACATGGTGTAGGAAGTGACCACCACTTCGCCTGCAACCTTGCCGTCCTTATCGCGCGTGGGATACGCGCCCACGGTGACGGTATAGTGCAGCGTCTTGCCGTTGAGCACCATCGTCTGCTGCACACTCTTTTCCGGAGGCAGCGGGGGAAGCTTGTTTTCATCGGGCGTGGGCTTCAGCTGCGGATTTATCGGTGCTGCCGCCCTGTTCCGCAGGGGGCGCGGGTTTATCGTTCTGCGCGACAGCAGACACGGCGGAGCCGGCAACGCAAAACACGCACAGCAAAATGGCAAGACGAAAGGGGGGAATGTTCATCCCGAATTCCTCCTGCATCCACAATACAAGGCCGCCACGGTGCTGCACCGGCCGCACCCCAGGTAGCATCGCCCCGCCGGCATGTTGTACGCTCAAAAGGGCATGAAACTGAAATACTCATTCCCTGCGCCTGCCCTCACAGCTTTTCTGGCCGTAGCTTTACTGCCAGCTCCAGTGCCGGCGCAGCAATCCGCGCCTGCAGCCCAGGCTCCGGCGCAACAGGAAGCGATTCCCGACGCGCCCACTGCAACTGCTGAAGCAGCCACCGTACCCAACGGCCCGCTGGTGGTGATGGATACGTCGATGGGCCGCATCACCTGCCAGTTCTATCAGCAGCAAGCACCCAACACGGTTGCCAACTTCATCGCACTGGCGGAAGGCACCAAGGACTGGACCAATCCGGTCACTCACAAGGTGGAGCATCATAAGCCGTTCTACGACGGCACCATCTTTCATCGCGTGATTCCCGGGTTCATGATTCAGGGCGGAGATCCCACCGGCACCGGCATGGGCGGCCCTGGCTATGCAGTTTCCCGACGAACTCGATCCCAGCCTCACCTTCGACCGGCCGGGGCGGCTGGCCATGGCCAATTCCGGCCCCAATACCAATGGAAGTCAGTTTTTCATCACCGAGCAGGCTTATCCCGTCGCTGGATCAGAACTACACGCTCTTTGGCCAGTGCGATGACCCCAGCGTGGAAGTGGTGAAGGCCATTGCCGGCGTGCCGCGCGACGACAATGACAAGCCGCTCTCTCCGGTGACGCTGGAGAAGGTCACCATCGTTCCCGAGGGCCAGGCCCTGCCGGCGTTGCAGCCCGGCGAGCCGGCAGCTCCGCCCGCGCCGCAACCAGCCTCCGCGCCCGGCAGCTGCGTCGGCACCTGGGACTGCCGCGCCGCCACAATAGCGCATCGCCAATGCTGCGGCCGGCCTCTCAACACTGCGCATTCTTCAACGTATTTTCAATTTCGAGATTTCACCCAGGAGTTCACATGGCATTGACACCCGGCACCTACGCGATTTTCAACACGACCGAGGGCAAAATCACGGTGCGCCTCTTTGAATCCGAAGCTCCCATTACCGTGAAGAACTTCATCGAACTGGCCGAAGGCACGCGCGAGTGGACGCATCCCGTCACCCGCGCCAAGTCCACCAGCAAGCTCTACGACGGCACCATCTTCCACCGCGTGATTCCCGACTTCATGATTCAGGGCGGCGATCCGGCGGGCACGGGAATGGGCGGACCCGGCTATCGTTTTCAGGACGAGACCAAGGGCTCGCCGCATCGTTTCGACAAGGCCGGCAAGCTGGCCATGGCCAATGCGGGACCGGGCACCAACGGCAGCCAGTTCTTCATCACCGTGGCGCCCACGCCCTGGCTCACCGGCAATCACACCATCTTCGGCGAGGTGGTCGAGGGGCAGGATGTGGTGGAGAAAATTTCCAAGGTTGCGCGCGGCGCGCAGGACAAGCCGCACAAGCCGGTCGTGCTGGAATCGGTAATCATCGAACGCGTGGCTTGATGCGGCTGAATGAGGGCTTTGGTCTCCCACCCATTTCACGGTGAGACTGTGAAATGGATGGGGCATCCGGCGTGGTCTCCAGACCCGCACAAATTGCTGCCTATGGAGGTCACCATGGCCACCAACGGAATTGTCGAGATCGCCGGCAGTCATTCCGTCGATGAGACGGTCGAGAATCTGAAGAATATCCTCGAAGCGAAGGGCGTGATGCTCTTCGCTTTCGTGGATCACAGCGGCGAAGCGATCAAAGCGGGCTTCAATGCGGCCCACCAAGCTGCTCATCTTCGGCAGCCCGAAGGCCGGAACTCCCCTGATGCTGGCCTCGCCCACCGCGGCGCTCGATCTGCCGCTCAAGATTCTGGTGCGCGAGGATGAACGCGGCGCAGACGCGGATCTCCTACAACACTCCCGAATATTTACTGGAGCGTCACAGTCTGCCGGCGGAGTTGGTGGGAATCTTAGCGGCCGCAGCCGGTTTGGCGGCCAAGGCGGCCGAGTAGCAGCTAACAGCGCCCCTATTGCGCTTCCCGGCAGATCTTCAAAATCGCTTCGCCAAATTTCTCGGCTTTTGCGGGACCCATCCCATCAATCTCCAGCAACTGCCTGGGATTTTCAGGCCGCGCCACAGCCAATGCCGTCACGGTGCGATCGTGCAGCACAACGTAGGCTGGAACGCCCAGCCGCTTGGCCTCCGCCGCACGCCATTGCTTCAGCAGCGCCGCCAGCTTGTCCTGCGCAGGCGACAGCACAGGTCCGGAATCTGCGGGCGCGCGGCTTTTTCGCAGATTCCTGCTTCTTCGCCTTCGCCGGCGTGGCGCCGCTCGCCCTGCTGCGCAAATTCCTCTCCAATTCCATCGCTGATGAGCAGCGGCAGCGGCGTGGACGCGCCGCACTGCCAACCCGTCTTCCGTCAGCCGGATTTTTCTAAAGCGAATGACTTCGCCATTCTTCTCGAACTCCGCTTCCTCGATGTCGATTAGTCCGGCGCGCGTCATGGCATCGAGCAATGCGTCGAACTCGCCGCGGCTGATGCGCCCCACCAGTTCCAGCTTGCGCTGCAAACGTTCCCGCGGCCAGATAGTCCAGCGGCCTGAGCTCGTCGACGATGCGCTGCGCCAGGTCGCGCTCCGCGGCCGTCGCGTGGCGAAACACGCGCAGCACCGCGCCCGCGGGATCGCACACATCGCATTTGCCGCAGGTCTGGCTCGGCATCGTCCTCGTCGCCGAAATGCCGCACCAGCGCCGACATGCGGCACGCGCTCAGCTCGGTAAAGCGCAGCACTTTTTCAAACTGCTCCGCGCGATGCTGGGCCTGGACGGCGTAGGTCTTTTTCCATCCCGGGCCGCCGCGCGTTACGCTGCCGCCGAAATCCATGCGCGCCCCGCCGTGAATCTCCAGCTTCTCCAGCGCCTTATCGAATTCCTCGTCGCTCAATTGCAGGCGCGCCCATGCTGCTGCGCGCAACTCCTCGATCGCAAGCGGCTCCTCGCCCAGAGCCTGGAAGATCTTGCTCAAGATGTTCCGCGGGTGGATAATCGCGGTTGCGGAAAAAATCGTGGGTGCGCTGGTCGGCATAGGAGTGCATCAGGTACGTCCGGCTCAAGGCGCCATCGCGTCCGGCGCGTCCGATCTCCTGGTAATAGCCTTCCAGCGTTCCCGGCAAGCCGGCGTGGATCACGGTGCGAATGTCGGCCTTGTCGATGCCCATGCCGAAGGCGATGGTGGCGACCACGACTTCGAGTTCGCGCGCCTGAAACGCGGCCTGCACACGCTCGCGGATCGCCGCATCGAGTCCCGCGTGATAAGCCGCCGCACGAATCTTCCCATTGGCTCCGCCCGGGCTTTGCGATAAGACTTCAGCGAGCATCTCCGACTGCTTGCGCGAGGTGGCATACACAATGGCCGGCCGCCGCGCCGGGTCGGCAAGCAGTCCGCAGATGGCGCGCGCGCGATCGGGCACGGCAACTTGCACCACTTCGATGGCCAGGTTGTCGCGCCTGAATCCGTGAATGAACCTGGCCGGCTTGATCATGCCCAGTTGATTGACGATGTCGGCCTGCACCTCTGGCGTGGCCGTCGCGGTGAAGGCGAGCACCGGTGCCAAGACCGGAGTTCGATCGAAGGCACTCGCCGCGGCATCGTCCTCTCTGCCCGCATCGCGCAGTGCCGGCAGATAGTCGCCCAGCATACGGTAATCGGGCCTGAAATCATGGCCCCATTGCGAGATGCAATGGGCTTCGTCAATGGCAATCAGCGCCAGTTTCTTTTTGCGCAGCATCTCCGGAAATCCCGGTACACGCAAGCGCTCCGGCGCAACGAACAGGAACTGCAACTTCCCCTGGAGATAGTCAACACAGGCTTGCCGCGCCATTGCTCGTTCCAGGCCAGAGTGGATCCGGGCCACGCACAATCCCAGGGAGGTCAGCTTGGCTGCCTGATCGTCCATCAGAGCGATCAGCGGCGAAATCACCAGGGCCGTGCCGCCGCGCGCCAGAGCCGGCAACTGATAGCACAGCGACTTTCCTGCCCCTGTAGGCATCACCAGCAGCAGATCGCGCCCGGCGATAGCGGCACGGCAAACCTCCTCCTGCCCGGCGCGAAAATGCTTGAACCCGAACACCGCCTGAAGAATTTCAGCCGGCGATGCTGCCGCATTGGAGGTCGTTGTCAAAGGAGGAGTATCCGTCGAAGCCATTCCGCTGCCAATGCAGCGCGCTGCTCTCTCCACTCTATCAACGGACGACGCGACGGACTCGAAGGTGTTGATGCTTCATGCCCCAGGAGGAACCCCGCCGCCGCCGGAAAGAATTAAGATGCGGCTCCGGGACGCAGTCAAAACATGGCTGGGATGGGTACGGCGTTTTTCTGTGAGGCTTACCGTAACGCAGCGTGAACTGCGGAAGCGAAACCTTCCCAGGTGCAGGACATGTCAGGGCCGCTGCAGCCGGGAATGAAGATGGGCAATGCGGCTGGTGGGTTGGCGCCCGATAAAGGTTGGGACTCGCGCATCTGCTCCAGGGTCTGCGCGGTGTATTCAACACGCACGAATCGATGACCGTCGATGCGCGAGCGCCATATTTCGAAGAGCAGCGCGCCGCCGGGCGGCGTGTCGTTTACGCGGCCGTCGACGATCCAGTCGAGCCCCAGCAAACCCGCAACGCTGGCGATATTCGTATCGTGGCCCACCAGCACCAGCATGCGGTCGTCAGGCTTACCCAACGCGCCGTCGACTGGCTTGCCCGTCATGTGCGCGTCCATACTCTGCTCGATGTGCTCGATCAGGCCGGAGGCAAGCGTCCGCGCCACGGCTTGAGTGCGGATGCCGTACTCCCAATTCGCGGTGTCGATCTGCATCAGCGCGCGCAGCTTTGCCCCATCCACGCAGCCCCAACCTACGTCGCTTTTGCCGTCGGTGTATTCCAGCAGCAGATTCTCCACCAGGGTTGAGCCGGCGCTGACGGGACCGTGCAACCCGGAATGACCCGCGCTGGCCGCAACATCGAAGATCGAGGTGCGGCTGGGGTTGGTGACCTGCGCCTTACCGCAGCCGGCCAGCACCTGATCGAGTTCGGTGAGTTGCGGATGGAGGGCCTGAGTGACATTATTGGCGTTGCCGCCGATGCGCCCGGCAATGGCGGCGGCTTCCAGCGCCGCATCCCCGTGGCCGCCGTTGAAGAGCGGATCGGGCTCTCCTTCCGGCCGCGCATGAACCTCGAGGTTGCACCCCGGGAACATACCTTCCGCCAGCGCCTTTCCAGTCTCGCGCGTGCGCTCATCGGAATCGGCCAGGATGGTGACATGGGCGGCATCGGCGCAACCTGCAGGCGCAAACAGCCCCTGGTTGGCGAACCTGCTCCGGTCCCAGCCGCCAAAAATCTTCATCAGCTCGAAGCCGTGCGGCGTAAGGTAGCCGGGCTTGACCTCCCATTGCGGCCAGGGCGCGGCGGAGTATTTGTCGATTTCCCCGGGTCTGCTGAGGGGCGGACGCACGCCGTGGCGGCTCAGCATCACGACATACTGCAGTTCTGCATTGCCGTCAGCTACAGAGGAATTCTGCGCCATGCTGGCTGCGGGAACCAGCAGCAGCGAACACAAAATCGCGGCGACAGTACGAAGGCAATGGCGGGAAACCCCGGCTGTGTCGAAAAATTGCAGAAAACGTCGCACTTCGCAAATGATTCGCGCTCTCAACCTGGCGCTCCGCAGGATGAGCCCGCGAAAAATCAACTTCCGGAAAATATAGCCACCAATGTGCATGGACCACCGGTTGCAGGCAATTACCCCCCAATCTTAGCAGTCCGCAACCGAACCAGCCCGCCGGACGCCGCCTTGCGGTATTCTTAAAGAGCGCGCCCGTAGCTCAGCTGGATAGAGCGAATGCCTCCGGAGCATTAGGTCGGGAGTTCGAATCTCTCCGGGCGCACCATCCCAAATTCCAGACAAAGATTCCGGCCGCCGCGGATGGTGGTTTCCCTCCGTGCTCAGATGCCGCTAAGCAGCCGGACCGGCCCCATCAGGCCGGAACTCACCAGCGGCGATTCCTTGGTGAAGTAATTAAAAGTTGTGAAGGTAAGACGCTCCGTGACCGGACGCGATTGCTTCTTCAAGAACCAATCGGGAAACTCCTTCATGTAAGAGCCAGTAAAGTACACCGGGTCCGACGCTTCCCAGAGAGCATCCTGCGGGAATTGCTCATCGCCAATCAGCCGGTTGGCCCACACGTTGGTTACCTCGATCTCTACTGTATTCTTCCCTGGCTTTAAAGCTTCCGTTGCATCCACGCGCCAGGGCGAAGTCCACACAACGCCAAGGTCCTTGCCATTCACCCTGACCTCGGCGATATGTTTCACCTCTCCAAGATCGAGATAGACCCTGCTGCCCATGGGAGCAGAAGCAAGCTGAAAATCCTTCTTGTAGGTCGCTGTTCCCGAATAGTACTTGATGCCGGGGTCAGGATGCTCGGTCCAATCCTGCAAGGCATCAAACTCGGTCGACGCCGGACCTCCCCATTGTGAATCAAAGCCCACTTGCCAGGGACCTTCCAGCTCTTTGAGCGTGTCGAATTTCGGAAAATCGGCCATCATCCTGTCCGCGTGTCCTGAGCTTGCCACTGCGTGTCGGAAGATCACAAAAAGGCTCTGCGTCTCGTCAAGCTCAAGCGCCATGTGTGTTACGCCATCCTTCTGCGTAAATTGATGCAGGTTGCGCGCCGTATTCGCGACAGGGTCCCATAGTTCCGGCTGTTTGCCTGAGATCGGGAAGCTGCAATCAACTCGACCGGCAGCCGAGGCGATATTGGCGACAAAATAGATGTCGGTGTCTCCATCCCTTCGGTGGATGCTTTGAATCTGGGGGCCGAGCTCATCCGACGCGACTTGCATGCTCGTCTCTTCAGAGGGCGCGACATAGCGGCCGCTTTGCAGCAGAGTCTGGCAACGCCACAGATACTGCAGCCATGCGCGGCCTGGCTTCCACCAGGTCTGCAAGCGCCCGAAGTGAACTCCCCATCCTCCCATCACATTCCCCGGCCTATATTGATCGCTCCAGGGCTGCTGCACAAAGTGATGAAGGTTCATGCGGTTGACCCCGGCGCAAAAGGCGGCATCGCCAATCGGCTTCAGCCACGCCGGATGCGCCGTCCACATGCCGAACTCAGGCGACGTGGTAAAAGCCTCTGCAGCGATCAACTGGTCCCCAAGCCGGTGGGCGGCCTTGACCACCGGATCCAGGCTGCTCGGCGAATACCGGTTGTCGTTGGTCCAGAACTCAACCGTCGGCGTATCGAGGAACTGCACAACCTCGCCGATCACCCATGGGCCTTCATACGGTTCCGCGTTGAATTTAAGGCCGGCCGCGTTCGCCAGCGGTTTGGGAGTGGACCAGTAGCAGTCGCGATAAAGATCCTCCACGGTCCGGTTGAAATCCTTCTTGAATTTCTCCGTGTCTGCTTCACTGCCAACCACGCGGCCAGCCAGCGCCGGCAACCACGGAGTTAATTCGTAGCCGCGGCGACTCTGGAACTGGTCGCGCATCTTCGGCGTCCAGGTCGGCGTACCGGCCTCGTAGCTATCGAAATAAAGCGTCGTCAAGCCCTTGCCCATCTGCTCGCCAAGGTGCTCCTTCATTTCGCCAAGCACGTGCTCAATATGAAATGTCACCGCCTCCCTGCTCATCTTGTCGCACTCCAGGCCCATCGCATCCCACTGCGCCGGCTGAATCATGGCCCCGGTGGTTGTGTGGCCGAATCGATAAATGGTCCATTCGCCCGCGGGTGCTTCCCAATCCAAATCGCCGTCGGCGCTCATTCGTGCAGTCAAATCCAGGATCTTATCTCTCTGAACCACTCCTGCAGTGGGAATCGCCAGCACGGCAATGTCACGGTAATAGGTCTGCCTTGCCTCCACAATTGGGATTTCCACTTTGCCTTCCGAGGGAATGTAGCACTTGGGAAACTCCGCATGCGGATGCGGGTCAACAATGGCTCGCTCCACTTTGCCGTGGAATCGGGACCCGCCGCTTATCGGGTGCTCCGACCACACCACCTCCTGCATGGAAAGTTCCGGCGTAATCCAGGTTCCGCCGCTCGATTCGTATCCGGCGCAATTGTGCAGAATCAGTTCCAGTCCAAGCCTTTCGCATTCCTTAGCCGCATGCCCAACAAGCGCCCACCATGGCTCAGAAAAGGTGACCAACTCCGGCGTCGGGCCCTTCAGAATTGCGGAAGCCCAGGGCATCACCGTGTCAGAGAGGCTATAGATGGTCGCCCCACCAATGCCGGCCTCCCGCATCGCTTCCAGATCGCGCGTAATGCCCTCTGCGCTCAGATTGGTGCCCATCCACATCCACAGAACATAGGGGCGCGCAGAGTTCGGCAACGGAGGAAAGGCGCTGGCGTCAGCTTCAGCGGCATCTGCCGCTTCTTCCCCTTGGGCAAGGCAAGCTGCGAAAGCCGACGGCTGCCTGCCGGAAAGCTGTTGAGCTGTTGCGGCCAGCAAAACACAAAACGTTCTTCTGGTGAGCATGACTCGAATATCCTCTCGGTCTCTCTCGGCCGGGGCTGGTCCGGCAACGGCCCGGTTTTGAACTTTGGTTAGCAGCGAAAAGTTCATAAGCCTGGTTCAGAGATCAGCCCAGTATAGCCGTACGGACTAAACCGCCGTTCAGAGCCTCCATTGCGAGTGCGCAGCAACTTGCACGCAAAGTGCTGAATTCTGCAGAACAACATGTTGCTACCACCCCGAATCCAAGTGCTCACAGTCGTCGCGATGACGATCGGGGCCCGCACTGATTCACAGCAGTATTCGAACTACCGATACAACCCTGAATGGAAGTACCTGCAGTTATGAATTCATTGGGCTTCGTTGCACCCCTGTCCTCCTTCTGTGCTGTTTTTATCGCACTGTGCACAACCGCGGTTTCTGTTCCCGCACAGGAGATATATCAGCCGTCGTCTGACTCCGCGATGACGCTCACAGCCTCTGGCGGCGCTCCCCTTGCCAGCCATTCCCTGGCCAGTGCCGCTGCGCCGAGCGCAGTTGCTGCGCCCGGCGCCGCCGCGCAAAGAGGTCCCATTCTTCCTCGTGTCGAGTCCGAAGTTCAGGTAAGCGCGAGCCGCGCCCAGCTTCCCACCGGCATCGCTTCCTACCATGTCACCTCGTCTCAGGTGCTCTCTTCCGCGGGGACATGGGGCGACTTTACTCGCTATCTGCAGCTGTTGCCGGGCGTTGTCTGGAACAACGACATCACCAACGAAATGATGGTGCGCGGCGGCAGCCCCGAAGAGAATTTGTATGTGGTCGACGGCATCGAAGTGCCGAACATCAATCACATCGCCATCGAGGGATCTACGGGCGGCTTCACTTCCATGCTCGACACCTCCACCATCGGCAGCATCGATTTCAAAGTAGGCGACTACGATTCCCGCTATTCCAGCCGTCTTTCCTCCCTGGTCGACATTCACACCCTCACCAGCGAGGAATCGCACCGCTCGGGACAGTTCGATTTGGGCATCTCCGGCGGAGGCGGCTTCCTCGATCAGCCGCTGGGCAAAACCGGCAGCCTTCTCCTCTCCGCGCATCGCAGCGTTCTCAACCTGGTTACCAACGATATCGGGCTGAACGGCGTACCCATTTACACAAATGGTCTTGCCCAGCTTGACTGGACTCCGTCCAGCCACGACCACATCGCCGCGCTCAGTCTCACGGGTGCAGACTCCATCAACATGACACCTCAGCCCTGCGATGACGGCGACACCAATCCCTTTCAAACCGAGTACGGCGGACTGCGCTCCACCGATGGCCTGGTGTGGCAGCACACGCATTCTGCCAGCATGCTCTCTACGCTGACGGTCAGCTACTCCGCCCAGGGACAGTTGATCGGCCAGCAGCAGCAATCCACAATTTATCTCAACCAGCCCGATTGCATGAGCCATCCAGACCAGACCACCTCAATCTACCGGGAACACACGCGCGATGGCTTTTCGACATTGGAGTACGGCTTCCAATACAGCCATCAGGGCTGGCTGCTTTCCGTCGGGGAGACCGGCCGTCTGGTGCAGTCGAATTACAATGTCGCACAGCCGTTGGGTCAGCAGTCTCCCTTCAATCCAAATCCCACTTGGACGGATGCCGACAACTTCGCACGTAACCTGCTCACCGGCCAGACTGCTTCTTACGCAGAGACCAGCGCCGAGCTTGGTAAGCGATGGACCATACTCGCGGGAGTTCGCGAGGAGACCTTCGCTCTCACCGGCGCGCACGCCTTGGATCCACGAGCCTCGATTGGCGTTCGCATCGGCGGTCACCAGGGCCTGAATGCTTCCTTCGAGCGTTCTTCGCAGCTCGCTCCTACCATCGACATCCTTAGTTATCCGGGCAACGCGAAATTGCGCCCGCTGCAGATGGAGCAGGTATCGGCCGGCGCCCAACTGTGGACCTCGGGCGCCTTCACGGCCAACATCGATGCCTATCACAAGCACTACTACAACGAGCCCGAGTCGACAGAGTATCCCAGCCTGATGCTGGCCAATATGGTGGACACCCTCGGCCAGCAGTTCATTTGGCTGCCGCTCCAAAATGGCGGACATGGACAAGCGCAGGGCGTGGAGTTGTCGCTGCGCACACACTGGAAAGACAGCGCCGACGTGCTCGGTTCGGTCAGCTATTCCAAAACTCGCTACGCGGCCGCCGACGGCATCCTGCGGCCCGGCAACTTCGATTTTCCCTTGGTCGGCAATGGAATGATCACGCTGCGTCTCCCCGGTAAATTCTTCGCAACCTTCCGCGATACTTATGCGACCGGCCGGCCGTACACTCCGTTCGATATCCCCGAATCGGAGAAGCAGTCGCGCGGCATCTATGACTTGTCAAAGGTGAACGCGCTGCGCGGTCCGGCTTACAACCGCATTGACGCCGACTTCCATCGCGCCTTTCACGTGCACGGAGGTTTGCTGAACATTTACGGCGGAATGGAAAATGCCCTCAACCGCGCTAATTTCCTCGGTTTCGCGTGGGAGAGCCAGTGTAAGCCGCCTTATGGAACCAGCTGCGGCGAGAATGTAGACGCTATTCCGGGTGTACCGGAATTCGAGGTGACACAGCTCCCGCGTTTCCCCAGCTTCGGCACTACGCTGACGTTCTGACCGGTCATGAATCGCTGTGACTTAATTCACAAAATCCGCATCGGCTGTTGTCTTGAATTCAGGCCAGCGTGGGCTCCTTGGCCGAACTTCGCGTTTCCTGCACTCCAGGCGCCGCAACGATCTTCGCGTCCTTCCCACCATCGATGACCCGCTCCAGCAGAGGTGCGCTGGGATGGTAGTCGGAAACGATTTCCTTGAGGGCGACCACCAGGCGCGCGATATCGCGCGACGCGCACATTTCCCGAAGCGCTGTAATCCACGCCTGCACCTCGCTCTTGGGCAGGCCCCCGCCGGCAAGGGTCCTGATCTTCCCGTGCTCGGTCGGGTCTGTACCTTCCAGCAGCGTGCTCCACTCTTCGCACAGCTTCTCTCCGGGGCGCACACCAGTGAATTCAATTTTGATGTCCTCGTCGGGTTTCAGACCGGCGAGTAGAATCAGGCTTCTGGCAAGGTCCACGATCTTAATGGCCTGGCCCATCTCCAAAACGCAGATTTGACCATTCTTTCCAATCACCGAGGCCTGCAGCACAAGCTGACATGCTTCGGGAATGGTCATGAAGAATCGACGCATCTCCGCATGCGTGACGGTAACAGGACCGCCGGCCGCAATCTGCTGTTTGAACAACGGAATGACACTTCCGCTGGAACCGAGAACGTTGCCAAAGCGTACTGCAACAAATTGGGTGGGAGAATTCTCGACGCCCAGCATAAGGCGTTCCGCGATGCGCTTGGTAGCGCCCATCACGCTCGTGGGTCGGACAGCTTTGTCGGAGGAGATCATCACAAAATCCTCCACTCCGTGCATCGCCGCCGCCTCAGCCAGGTTATACGTTCCTAATACATTGTTCGCAATCGCCTCAAACACGTGCGTTTCCATGAGAGGAACGTGCTTGTAGGCCGCAGCATGATAAATCGCCGACGGCCTGTAATGGCTCAGGACCTCGTCTACGCGCGCGCGATTTTGAATGTTTCCGATCTCCGCATGGAACGGCACTCGCGGAAACAGCCGGCGCATTTCATAGTCGATTTCAAACAATGGTGATTCGGCGATTTCAAATCCGATAATCCCTGCCGGGTGAAAGCGCGCGATCTGGCGGCAAAGTTCAGAGCCGATGGATCCGGCGGCGCCTGTCACCAGGACCATCCTGCCGTCGAGCCTGGCGCCAAGCTTTCCGTCTTCAAGAGGTGTCGCGCTGCGACCTAAAAGATCCTCGATGTGCAGCTCACGGATCTGAGCCGCCAGGCTTTGATCCTCGATGAGTTCGCCCACTCCAGGAAGAATGTTGCACTGCACTCCTGCTGCTGCGCAACCAGCCAGGATGCGGGTCCTATCGGAATCTGTGGCCGAAGGCGTGGCGATCACAATCATCTCCACCCGGTGCTTCCTTACCAGGGGCTCTATCTCGACTTGTCCTCCCAGCACCGGCACTCCATGAATGCGCAAGGCGCCTCTTTCGCCTCGATCGTCAAGGAAAGCCACAACCCGATACAACGAATTCGGATCGCCGCAGATCTCGTTGAACAGAGACATCCCCGCTTCCGTGACGCCGTAAATCATAACCCGCAGCTTTTTGCCCATCCGATGCGCGCCTGCTCCCCTCGTCCGACCATCATGCAGACAACGTGCCTCGCTGCGCCGAATTTTCACAGCGAGACGCTTGCACTCAGATCGTTGTCACTATCTTGACGGATCAGCATCGCGATTGTCTGCAGAATAATCGTCCGCGCCCTTCGGGTGCGTGGCGCTTCTCATTGGCGCAGGCCCGAGCTCACGCGATCAGTGAGAATTTGCGCAGCTGCTCGATGAGCTCAGCGCTGTTGATCGGTTTCACCATGTAGGCGTCGCATAGGCCGCGAAAGGCGGCAGCCACATCTTTTACCCGGTCCAGGGCCGTGGTCATCACCACTTTCGTCCCATTCCCCGCGAGGATGCCTTCGTCCATCTCGCTTTTTCGTATCGCCTCCAATGCCGAATGGCCATCCATCTCCGGCATCATAATGTCCATGCACACCAGGTCGTATCCGCGTCCGCTGGCGCGCGCCGCTCCAAACGCTTCCACCGCCTCCCTGCCGTTGCTGGCCATGTGGCATTCTCCAAACCGTGAAAGAATTGCCTGCAAAAGAAGTCTGCTCGTAAAATCGTCCTCAACAATAAGACTTTTCATCCTCTGTTCCCTTCCGGCTTCCGGCGGCCCAATGGACTTGCCTGAGTGCCTGCGTGAATTCATTGAAATCTCTTTCCAGACGCGGAAGCTCGGCCAGCACATTTTGTACTTCTTCTGTTGCGGCGGCCGTTTCCAGTGCGTCCGCGGTCCGGCTCAGGTTGCCCGCCGCGAGCGTCGCGGCAGCCCCTTTCAACGCGTGGGCGTGGAGCCGGATACTGCCAAAATCCCGGGCTTCGACAAAAGCCTCGAATTGTAAAAGCTTGCCGGGAAATTGTTCGCCAAATCCCGTCAACAGGGCAGCGGCAAAGTCGGCATCGCCCATCACCCGCTGCATCAACTGCTCCTCATCGAAGACCGAATTGGCGCTGCCGGCTGCAGCACCTGCCCGCTCAGCCGCCGCGCCCTCCCTGCCATGTCGCTGCCACTTCGCCAAAATTTCCGCTAATCGGGAGGGAGCAACCGGCTTTGACAGGTAGTCATTCATCCCTGCCGCCAGGCACTTCTCGCGGTCTCCATCCAAGGCGTGGGCGGTCATGGCCACGATGGGCAGATGCGGCTTGCCGGAACTCTGCTCGTGCGCACGGATCAGCCGCGTCGCCACATAGCCATCCATCTCCTGCATCTCGCAATCCATCAGCACCAGGTCGTATGCTCCATGCTCGACGGCCTGGACTGCGTCACGCCCGTTTTCCGCCAGGTCGGCCGAGCAGCCCAGCGAACGCATCATAGCCATCGAGACCTCCTGATTGATCGGGTTGTCTTCAACCAGCAGTACGTGCATCGATCTGCGGCCGGCTGCGGTTCTCTGTGGCGATGGAGCACTCGCCCGTCCTTCTCCCTCACCAGCCAGAGCCGCCGTCAGTACCTCGCACAAATTCGATTTCCAGATGGGCCGGGACAGATGTGCGGCAAAGCCGGCCGCCTCCGATTTGGCCAATTCGCTGCGCACGCCCAGGCGAATGATCGCAACCAGGGACGTTGCACGCAGTAGCGGATCGGCCGCGACCTGCTCGGTCCATGCGCTCCCCTCCATGCCCGGCAGCGCAACGTCAAGCAGAGCTGCCTGAAAGGGGATGCCCGCGCGCGCCGCCTCGCCCAGTAGCTCGAGCGCCGTTGCTGCGTCGGCTGCTTCCGCCGAGCAACACTCCCATGAATCGAGAATTACGCGAAGCGTGTCGCGGCTGGCAGTTCGGCTGTCGGCAATCAGCACCCGCATTCCCTTGAGAGCGTGACAAGCCTCGGATTCGGCTGCGCCCCAGCGTTGCCTGGCAAACTCCGCCGTAAACCAGAAGGTCGACCCTTTCCCAAACTCGCTTGCGGCGCCGATCTGGCCCCCCATCAGTTCCACCAGTTCCTTGGCAATCGTCAACCCCAGGCCGGTCCCGCCGAATTTGCGCGTTGTGGACCCATCCCCCTGCACAAATGGATCGAACAGGCCGGGAATCTCACTCTCCGGCATGCCCACGCCGGTATCGGAGACTGTAAAGCGCAACATCGCCGCTTCCTTATCCGCGCTTTCCACACCGACGGAGACCCGCACGCTGCCGCGCAGCGTGAATTTCACCGCGTTCCCCACCAGGTTGACCAGTACCTGGTGCAGGCGCGCTGCATCGCCCCACAGCGCCATGGGGGTATCGGGCGATACCTCGCAGGTCAGATCGAGGCCCTTCTCATGCGCTCTGGCAGCCACGATATCGACGGCCTGGCGCAGGCAGCTGCCCAGATCGAAGCTGCGCTTTTCAAGCATCAGCTTCTTGGCCTCGAGCTTCGAGTAGTCCAGAATGCCGTTTACTACGGCGATCAGGTTCTCGCCGCTGTCGTGGATGATCTCTGCATACCGCCTCTGTTCCGGCGTCAGTTCGGTATCCAGAATCAGGCCGCTCATCCCGATCACGCCGTTGAGCGGGGTGCGAATTTCATGGCTCATGTTGGCGAGAAACTGGCTCTTGATGCGCGCCGCATCTTCGGCAGCCTCTTTGGCGCGGATCATGGCCAGTTCGACCTCTTTGCGCTCCGAAATATCGCGGATGATTCCCAGCCCGGCCAACTCTCCACGAAACTCGCATCTGCGAATGTTGATTTCTACCGGAACCATGGAGCCATCCTTGCGCCGGTGCTCGCATGTAAAGCGGCACTCGCCGTCCCTGATGATCTGGGCCTGGCGTTCGCGCGCAATCGCTTCTCCATCGTCCGGCTCAAACTCTTCAATGGGCATGTTCAGCAGTTCCTCTCTGCTGTAGCCATAGCGCCGGAGCGCGGTTGCGTTGACCTCCATAATGCGGCGGTCGCTGAGGCGCACGATAATGATGGCGTCGCTCGCCGAGTTGAAGACCGTCTTGAATTCCTCATCCAGGCGGCGTATCGACTCTTGCGCCAATTTGCGCTGCGTGATGTCCAGAACGGCAACAATCAGGCCCGTGATCTCGCCGCTCTCGTCTCGGAAAGGCGCGCAGTTGACCAGCACGTAAATCTTGCCGTGGCCGGCGGGGCCGTTGAGGCTGAGTTCCTTATCCTGTACAGTCTCACCCCGATCCAGGACCGGCTGGCCGATGGCAACGATCTGGTCGGCAAGTTCGGGAATGGATTCCAGCAATGTCCTTCCGATGCATTCGCTCGTCGTCCTCCCGGTTATCGCCGCCAGACGCTCATTGATACGGATACGGCGGTAATCGCGATCAAGGAGCTCAAGCCCCACTGGCGCGCAGCGGTAGATCTGTTCGATCTCCGCCAGCCGCTCGCGGGCGCGGCGCTCGCTGCGCAGCAGTTCCTGCTCAAAGCGCTTGCGCTCGCTTATATCGCGGAAAAACCACACCCGCCCCAGGTACTTGCCCAGATGCGTGATCAAAGGCGAAGAATGCCGCTCCAGCATCCTGCCATCCTTCAATTCAATCTCGCAATGATCCTCCTGGTCGGGGTGGGCGAACAGTTGCATCAGTCTGTCGACGAACTCCTGCGGCGCTTTCACATGATCGGCAATCGCGGTCAGAAGCGCGCCGCTGCTCGCAGCCATCAGGCCCGGTTCGCCGCCCTGGCTGGGCTCCGGCGCCAGACCCCAGATCTCGGCAAACTTGCGGTTATACGAGATTGCGGCTCCATGGCTGGTGACCAGGAGAATGCCATCGGGCGACGCAGCATACATGGCGTTCAGTACACTGCAAGCTCCCTCCGATGCTCCCGCTGCGGATAAAATTTTCAGTCCCGTATCGGTCTGCGACTCTTCCTGCCGCTGAGACTGCAGCAGCCTGGCTTCGGTGCAGGAATGGGGCAGCGCCGCTGAGCTGATCCCCTCATCCGCGCTTCCGCCACCCTCCTTCCCTTGCTTGAAGCGGCTCGACATGGCAGGGGTCCCCTTCTCAACGGTGAATCGTGCGACGCCCCGGACTATCCCTCGGGTGAGCTTGCTGCCTTCTTCTCTTATCGACGCTGCGCCGTTCCACTTGAGCGCTGGAATCGCCCTCATGAAAAGCCACTACTCTTTGTAGCGCCCACGAGCTGTTGCGGGCCGCCCTCGCCGCCCCAGCCAAACTTCTGCGCGTGGCACTGAAGTACTATTTTGGAGGTACGGTAGTGCTAGAACTGGGTGCATAGATGGTGTTTTGAAAGGGCACGGCTTCAGCCGTGCCGCAGAAGGCCGATAAACGGCGGGCTTCAGCCCCTGAGGGATGTTCGCAGGCAGGCCGAATCCATTTATGCAACCAGTGCTAACCTTGGGAGCAGATGGTGCCGATCAATCGAAGGAACTTCCTCTACGGGACAACGGCCGCACTGGCGCAGGCCAGCGTAGCAGCCGCCCGCACCACTCCAGCGCAGAGCGCGCAAGACAATTCCAATGCGCCCCGGCAGAAGCCGAACATCGTCCTCTACCATTCCGACCAGTTTCGCTGGGACTTTTTAGGCGCCAACGGCTTGAACAGCTCCACCCATACGCCCAACCTCGACAGCCTGGCCGCCGCAGGAACAAATTTCAATCACGCGGTCACCAACCAGCCGGTGTGCGCGCCCTCGCGCTCGGTTCTGTTCACCGGCTGCTATGCCACGCAAACAGGAGTCTGGCACAACGGTCTGGGGCTCCGCGAGGACCTGCCCACCCTGGCCACAGAACTGCGCAAGGCAGGCTATACGGCCAACTACATTGGCAAGTGGCACCTGGCGCCAGGATCGGAAGCGGCCGGCGGCGGCAGAGGTTATGTGAAACCGGAACATCGCGGAGGCTTCCTGGACCTTTGGGAGGCTTCCAACGAACTGGAATTCACCACCCACCCTTATTACGGAACCATCTGGGACCGCGATGGGCAGGAGATTACGTTCAAAGATGAATACCGGGTGGATTTCCTCACCGATCGCGCGGAAAGATTTTTGCGCCAGAAGCGGGACAAGCCATTTCTGCTGGTGATCTCGCAACTGGAGCCACACCAGCAAAACGACCTGCAGCGCATGGTGGGGCCAAAGGGCTCCGCCGAGCGCTTCATTGACGCGTTCGTTCCCGCGGACCTGCGCACCCATCCCGGCGACTGGCACAAGCAGTTGCCCGACTATTACGGAGCGTGCGAGAGCATCGACGCCTCAGTAGGCCGCCTGCGCACGGTGCTTCAGGAAGAAGGGCTGGCCGCCAACACCATCTTTGTCTTCATGAGCGATCATGGCTGCCACTTCATGACCCGTAACCAGGAATACAAGCGCAGCACCCACAACAGCTCCCTGCGGGTTCCGCTACTCATGCACGGACCGGGCTTCGAAAGCGCGCGGCAGATCCAGGAAGTGGCAGGCATCGTGGACATCGCGCCTACGCTGCTCGATGCGGCCGGCGTACCGGTGCCCGCGTCGATGCAAGGCACAAGCTTGCTGCCCCTGGTGCTCGATGCCGGTGCACGAGCGGCATGGCCCAACGCCCAACTGATTCAAATCAGCGAATCGATGACCGGCCGTGCCTTGCGCACCAGGGATTGGACCTATTGCGTTGCGGACCCCACGGGCATGACCGATCAGCCCAACAGCACCAACTTCCACGAGTACCAGATGTACGATCAGCGCAATGATCCGCACGAGCTGGTTAATCTGGCGGGGAGAAAAGAATATCGCGCCACCGCCGATGCGCTGTGCGCGCAACTGAAACAGAAGATCGTTGCCTCAGGAGAACCGGAGCCGGAGATCGTGCAGGCGAAGCTTTATCCATGAAGCTCCGCCTGCGATTCCTGGCCCCCGCAGTAGGCGAAGCCACCCGGCGACGCGCCCGTCACTCAGCCACTCTCTGGGCTTGGCGCTGAATCAAGCACGCTTCTGGGGCGCGCGGGCACGAACCAGCCAGGTATACTTCGCGATGTTTTCAGCCCGCGTCTTTTCGAACCCCAGTGACTGCAACGATGCCATGGCTTGCGCCGCGCTCAGGCGGTGGGCGATTGGCGGCCCGTGATCGGGAGCGACATCGGGGCGCCAGTCGAGAATGGCAATCTCACCGGCCGGTTTGAGAATGCGCAATGCTTCTTCCAGTACTGCGCCATGATCGTCGAATTCATGCCAGACGTTAGCGTAGAAGGCGCAGTGGCAGGATGCGGCAGCAAGGCCGGTGGAAGATGCCTCACCCTGCACACACCGCACATTAATAATGTCCGAGCCGGTGAGCTTGGCCTGGATCCGCGCCAGCAACGCCGGTTCCAGATCGACCGCCAACACCTGGCCCTGGCTGCCAACCGCCCGCGCCATGGGCAGCGCAAAGTAGCCGGTTCCCGCGCCGATGTCGGCAATCTGCCAGCCCGGCTCAAGTTCCAGCCTGCCGATGATTTCATGGGGCGGCAGCCATTGGGTGCGCTCCGGATTCTCCAGTTTGTGAGCCTGCGATGGATCGAATTTGTGCCTGTGCGCGTGCTCGTGCATGATTTGCTTCCTCAATCGAAATGAGCGGCTTGGGCAAAGGGGCGTCCCGCGACGCATCCTGCGGAAGATGGCCTACGCTCTTGGACTCGAGGTGAGGCCAGGGGCCCGCAGCGTGGCGTGCGCTCGACGCTTATGCCGATTTGGCCAGCTTCCGCGACGGCTTGCGTGCCTCGCGCACAAAGCGCGACATGGACTTCGAGAGATGCTCCAGCACCACTGTCCATTCCTCCAGGTGCCGTTCGCCGTCCCTGGTCAGCCGGTAAACCCGGCGAGCCGGGCCGGCTTCGCCTTCCTCCCACGACGATTTGACGTTGCCATTGGCTTCCAACTGCCGCAAGGTTCGATAGAGCGCCGCCTTGTCGATCTGGGCATCGGTAAGGGCGTGCTCCTGCAGCTCCGAACAGAGATCGTAACCACAGGAGCGGCCTTTGATCTGCAGCAGATGCAGAACCACCGGCTCAACGAAGCGATACAGGTTACCCATGCCGCAAGAGCATGGGTAGTTCTTATCGTGGTGTACACAGACTTTGCGAGCCACCGCCAACCTCACTTCCGGCTCCATGGTCCCCGAAGCTCTGACAGCTCCACGCTATCACATTTCGTATCTAGATGTAGAACGCATCCAGAACGAATTTGTCCAGGCCTGCAGCCGCCGATCCTGTCTCAACAGCGCAGCATCGCGCGCGCTTGGCGTAAGATAATAGATGTTAGTCGCATCTAGCGGTCTCTGAACGCGCGGTGCTGCGCTGTTGAGATTTGTGGCCTCTCGTCGTTTTGCCGGGCATAAGACGACAGGATGGGCGCGGATCGGCATACAAAACAACTCCGGCGTCCCATCGCATTGCCACTGACCAGCAGCAGATGAAGGGAAGAAAGGATCATCATGAAAATCGCAATTCCAACCACTGGAGATCGCCTCAATCAGCACTTCGGCCACTGCACTGAGTTCGTCTTTTTCGACATCGATCCGGGCTCCAGGAAGGTCGTCTCCAGTACCGTAACTGCGGCGCCCGAGCACCAGCACGGGCTGCTGCCGCCATGGCTCAAAGAGCGCGGTGTGACCCACGTCATAGCCGGAGGCATGGGCGCTCATGCACGTTTACTCTTAACGGAAGCCTCCATTGAAGTCGTTACCGGGGCGCCGTCCGATAGCTCGGCAACGCTTGTCGAACACTTTCTGGATGGCACCCTGCAGACTGTCGAGCGCTCCTGCGATCACACCTGCCATCATTGAGCACAGCCGGTCGATGGCGCATCAAAAAGGGGAACCATGACAAAAAGGCGTGTGGTCATTGTGGGAGGCGTTGCCGGCGGAGCTACCTGCGCAGCGCGGCTACGGCGATTGGATGAGGGCGCGGAAATTGTCGTGCTCGATCGAGGGCCATACGTCTCTTTTGCCAATTGTGGCTTGCCGTACTACGTGGGCAACGTGATTCACGACGAGGCCAAGCTACTGTTGGCTTCGCCGGCCTTGTTCCGCGCGCGCTTCAATATTGAAGTGCGCACGCACAGCGACGTGACGGCCATCGATCGCCAGGCACAGACAATAACGGTCAGGAACCTGGAAACGGGCGAAGTCTACAAGGATTCCTACGATGCGCTGGTGCTTTCACCCGGTGCCGCTCCCATCCGTCCGCCCTGGCCGGGAATCGACCTGCCCGGCATCTTCACGTTGCGCAGCGTGCCCGACAGCCGCGCCATTCGCGAATGGATTGAGCTTAAGAAGCCGGGACGAGCGGTGGTTGTGGGAGGCGGCTTTATTGGCCTGGAAATGGCGGACAATCTCGCCCAACGCGGCATGGCCGTGACCATTGTTGAGCTGGCGCCGCAGGTCATGCCGCCTCTCGACAGCGAAATGGCCGAGTACGCAAAGCAAAGGCTTGCCGCGCATGGGGTGAACCTGATTCTGGGCAACGGCGTTGCGGGGTTCGAGCAAAACAGCACAGGTGGTTTGACGGTGCACACCCAAGCCGGAGCGGCATTCCAGGCCGACCTTGTGGTGCTGGCCATCGGCGTGCGCCCGGAGACCGATCTCGCCAGCAACGCCGGGCTGGAGATCGGCGAGCGAGGCGGAATCCGCGTCGACAGCAAGATGCGCACCAGCGACCCGCGGATCTGGGCAGTTGGAGATGCTATCGAGGTAAAAAACGCTGTCTCCGGCCACAACGAACTGATTCCTCTGGCAGGTCCCGCGAATCGCCAGGGGCGCGTAGCGGCCAACGTCATCTGCGGCCGCGATGCGCACTTCAGAGGCGTTCAGGGTACCGCCGTTTGCGGATTCTTCGGCTTGACGGTCGCGCTGACGGGCGTGACGGAAAAGGCGCTGCGCCGCAGTGGGATCGAAGATTTTCAGTGCGTTTATCTCCACCCCAACCATCACGTGGGTTACTACCCTGGAGCCAGCGCCATTCATTTGAAGCTGCTGTTCCGCAGGTCGGACGGCCTGGTTCTGGGTGCGCAGGCGGTCGGTGAAAACGGCGTCGAGCGCCGCATCGACGTCATTGCCCAGGCCATTCAGATGAAGGCAACCGTCTTCGATCTTGAGGAGTCGGAGTTGTGCTACGCGCCGCAGTATGGCAGCGCTGAAGATCCCGTGAACCTGGCCGGGATGATTGCCGCCAACGTTGTCCGCGGTGACGTGCAGCTGGCCTGCTGGGAGAGCCTGGATTCTCCTTCGGCCTTCATCCTCGACGTGCGTGAACCGCACGAGTTCGGCGCCGGCTCCATTGCAGGCTCCGTGAATATTCCGCTGGGACAGTTGCGGGCACGCAGGGGTGAACTGCCGGCCGACAAGGAGATCCTGGTGACATGCGGGGTGGGGCAGCGATCCTATTATGCTTGCCGGATTCTCGCTCAGCACGGATTGCGCGCCCGCAATCTGTCGGGCGGATTCAGCACATACCGCGTGATCTATCCGGCCGGCAGGCCCCCAACAGCCCCGGCATGAAGCCGAAGAACAGGTTGGACGAGTCAACAGGAGACACCGGGTATCAGCGGAGAGCCGGCATGATTCAGCAAGCAGAGGAGAGCCCCTCGGAACCCGGCGAGAAATATCTCAGATCTTCGCATTGCTTCGCCTGTGGTTCCGGCAACGCTCGCGGGCTTGGCCTGGAATTCCGCAAAGGGGAAGACGGTGGGGTGGCCGCGAATTGGATTCCAGAGGACGATTTCGAAGGCTACAGCGGCATGATCCACGGCGGAATTGTGAGCACCGTCCTCGATGAGGCCATGGCCAAAGTGGTTGCCGGCACTGGCGCCAAAGCGCTTACCGCGGAGTTGCGCGTCCGCTTCCGCCGGCAGGTGTCTCCCGGAGTTCCGGTTCAGATCGAGGGCTGGATCGAAACCCGGAATCGACGCATGTTCAGAACCGAAGCGGCGCTCATTGGGGTTGGGGGAGATGAGCTTGCCCATGCGTGGGCGGTGTTTCTCCCGTTGAAATAACAGCAATCCTATCGTAGAGCATCGAATACGCCTCTGCGGAAAGGAAACCGGTCATGGAAACCCAGGCAAGCAGCGAAGCTCCCCATGTCTGCGCAGCGGAGCAGAATCCGCTGACCGAAGCCGCATTGCACGGGATTACCCGCGCGTTGGCCTCCGTGGGCCGGGCTTTTGTCTGCCTTGACCCGTCCTTCCGCATCCTGCACGTCTCCCGTTTGCTCAACGAGTTTCTGGGCGAGGGTACGGCAGCCGCCTTGCGCGGGCGCCCCATCGAGGAACTGCTGGGCGACGATCTGTTTGGACCGGCCGGCCAGCTTCGCCAGGCGCTGCTGGCAGGGCAGATGCGCGAGGGATGGCGAGCCAATTTGCGCTTCCGGAACTCCGGACCGCGCCTGGTGTCGATCACCACCGCGCCCATGATCTCCGACGACTCTTCAATCTGCGATCCGCTGGTCCGCTATCTCATCCTGCTGCGGCCCGCCGACGAAGATAACTCCTGTCCCGACGCGCCCGTCTTCTGTTCCGGCGCAGTGGCGTGCTCTCCGTCGATGCAGCGCATTTTCCGGCTGGTTGAGGCATTGCAGCATAGCGAGGCAACCGTCCTGATCACCGGCGAAAGCGGCACCGGCAAGGAAGTCGTGGCCCGCGCCATCCATCAAAACTCGCCGCGCAGCAATGGTCCGTTTGTTGCGGTCAACTGCGGAGCCCTGCCTGCCGACTTGCTCGAGTCCGAGCTCTTCGGCCATGTGCGCGGCGCTTTCACCGGCGCCGTGCGCGATCGCATCGGGCGCTTCGAAATGGCTTGCAAAGGAACGCTCTTCCTTGACGAAATCGGCGATCTGCCCCAGCTTCTGCAGGTCAAGTTGCTGCGCGTTTTGCAGGAGCGGCAGTACGAACGCGTCGGTGAAAGCCAGACCCGCAGCACCTCCGCGCGCATTATCGCCGCCACCAATCTCGACCTGCGCGAAGCCTTGCACCAGGGCAGATTCCGCGAAGATCTCTATTACAGGTTGTGCGTCGTGCCCATCGAGGTGCCGCCACTGCGCGAGCGCCGCGAGGACATTCCTCCGCTGGCATTACACCTGCTCAACTGCATCACCTCGCAGCATGGGCAGGTACGCAGATTCTCGCCGCAGACCATGCGCTACCTGCTCGACTATGCATGGCCCGGAAACGTCCGCGAACTGTCTAACGTCATTGAATACGCAGTCGTGGTGGCGAGGCGCGAAACCATACTGCCTGAAGATCTCCCCCTTGAAATTCGCCTTCCCGTCCTTGCAGCCGCGGAAGTTTCAGCCCCGGACGGCTTGCGCAAGACAGCATGCCGGGCCGACGCGCAGTCCTGCGATATCGAGACCGAGCAATTGCTGGCTGCGTTGGAAAAGCACCACTGGAACCGCGCAGCCGCCGCCAAGGCACTGGGGGTAAGCCGGTCTACACTATGGCGGCGCATGCGCGAGCATGATTTGCGCAGCTCGGGCGACGAATAAAACAAAATGTCTCAACTTGAGACGACACGTTGCAACCGCTTGTCGCATACGTCCCACGAATCCTGCCAAGCACCTCATTCTAAATAACACAATCTTTGGTTCCCGGCGTGCTTCTTCCCTGTCCGAACTCCGTCCTGGTCATGATACGCACCAGACCAAGGACCGGTTCGTGAGGATCAATCATGGGACCAATGTCTTTGCAACGCTCAGGCCCGTGTGCAGGTTTATTCCTGGCACTTCTGCTTCTGCCACTGAGTCTTTCCGCCACCGATGGCCATTTTCTACACGGAGCGGGGCCGGTCAACGAAGCCATGGGAGGCGCCGACACCGGCATCTGCCTCGACGCAACCGGATCCATTGCCTGGAACCCGGCATGCACCTCTGAATTCGAGGGGCATCGCATCGAGTTTCACGCCACCCTGTTCGATCCATGGCGCTCGCTCTCGAGTACCGTGGAGGCCGACGCCTTCGGCGCCAACATGCCCGGCGTCACGCTGTCCGGGACCACCGTGAGCCATCGCGACATGTCGGTGATGCCCGGCATCGCTTTTATTTATCATCCGCAAGGCAGCGCCAACGCCTATCACATGGCCATGCTCGCGGTCAGCGGCTTCGGAGTGGATTATCCAGGAAATCAAGACGCTTCGAATCCTATTCTCAGCCCCCAGGCTCCGAACGGTTACGGATTCGGAAACATCCGCTCCAACTACATGCTGGTAACCGTTCCCATGGGCGTCTCGCGGCAATTCACAGAGCGCCTGTCGACTGGATTTTCACTGGTTCCGGCGCTGTCCATGCTCCAGGTAATCCCGGCGCCGTTTTCACCGCCGGTGACGGCCGGCAGTTCCGCTCCGTATTACCTTTCAGCCGGCAACAACGCACCGGCTCTGGGCATGGGCGCCAATGTAGGCGTGCACTATACCTACAGAGCAGTGGGCTTGGGTGCGTCTTATCACACTCCAGTCTGGTTTCAGAAATTCAACTGGAACCGCAAGGATTTGTCTGGAACGGCACGTGCCATGAATTTCCACATGGACCTGCCCTCGGTGGTCTCGTTCGGTGCCGGAGTAGGAGTCACCAAAAGCACCCGTGTCGGCGTCGACGTCCGCTGGTTCGATTACGCGAATACTGCCGGTTTCGACAAAGTCGGATACAACGCCAATGGCTCGGTTGCGGGTTTCGGATGGACCAACATCTGGGCCGTGGGTGGCGGCGTGCAACAGAGAGTGTCGTCTTCCACCAAGCTGATGGTTGGCTACAACTACTCCGGCAATCCGGTGCCTGCCAAGTACACGTTCTTCAACACCCCCGCGCCGGCCATCGTGCAACATCACCTGTCCGGCGGCGTGATACAGACGGTGCACAATGCCGAGGTGATTGTTACCTATTACCATGCATTCCAAAACTCCATCACCGGTCCATGGATTTCTGGCCAGGGCGCCATTCCCGGGACCTCAGTGACCAGCGCGATGCATGAGAGTTCGCTCACTCTCGGGGTAGCTAAGAGCTTCTAACTCTGGCCCCATCAACCGGCCTCATGAACACACCAATCCTTTGGGACCCATCCTGTTGCTGGGTCCCACACTTGCCCGGAACGGCATCGCGGATCGGCACGGCTTTGCGAATATCGCTGGGGCCGGTCGTCGCTAGCTTTCAAAGGTGGATGGCCCATACCTGCCGCCGCCGGTTTTCGTTGCATGCGCAATCGCAGGGGCCATTCAGCGGGATCAATCGCCCTCCATACTCCATGAATCAATCCGGGCCAAATCCGCGCCGAATCTTTCTGAGGTCCGCCCTCACCGGACTTGGTGCGCTTGCGCTCTGGTTCATGAACGGGTTAGCGCGCCGCGCCGCAGAGATCGCCGAGAACGCCATGACGATTATGACCGTTCCGCTTCCGCTGGGTGAGAGCGTCCGCTTCTATGATGCGGCCATTGTGATCGCCGCCAAAGACACAGCGAAGGTCTTCTCTTCCACGTGCCCACATCTGGGGTGCCGCATTAACCGGTCGGAAGGCGATCAACTGGTCTGCCCCTGTCACGGCTCGCGCTTCAACCTGCACGGCGAGCTTCTGCACGGGCCGGCGACTCGCGCGCTGCAACCACTCTCTTTCGAACTCGACCGCGCCGAGTCGGTTCTGCGCATCACGCTCAAGCCATGAACGGACAAGACCAGGGCGAGATCCGGCACTGGCGGCAGATTCCAGTCCTGGGACGGTGGGCTTTTGCCAGTTTCGTTGTGTGCGTGGCCACCGGCATCATGCTGATACCGGCTTACAAGCCCGCTGCCGCCATGGACTCGCTGGCGCTGCTGCTGCTCAAGAATCCCGCCGGCAGCTTTGTGCGCAGCGTTCATTTTTGGTCGGCGCAGGCATTTCTTATCCTCACCCTGGCACATCTGGCGGACCATCTGCTTCAGCGCAGCGAAACCAGAATTCGTTTTGGTGTATGGCTGCGCCTGGGCCTCAGCGTTCCTGTGGTGGTCGCCGTCATGCTCTCCGGATTCCTGTTGCGCGGAGACGCTGGGGCTACACAAGCGCTGCAGGTGTTGCGTTCTCTGCTGGGCCTTGTTCCGCTGTTCGGCGCAGCGTTATCGCGCCTATTGACGGGATACGGATCCGATCTCACCACCGTGTATCTGCATCACGCTGCCACGGCAACGTTGATTCTCTGGCTGGTCACCATCGAGCACGCGCGCCGCATCCTGCCGCGCGCCCAAACCATCCTGTGGTCCCTGCCCCCGTTGCTGCTCGCCTCCTTGTTTTTGGTGCCGGGGCTGGACGGTCGCGCTTCGGCCGCGGAGAAGGGACCTTGGTATCTGGTCGGCCTGCAGGAGTTGCTGCACTGGCTGCGCTGGCCGCGAGTTGCCCTCTGGGCACTGCTGGCCGGGCTCCTGCTTCTTGTCCTCTTGCCAAAATTCTCGCAGCCGCTGCGCTCCAACATTAAGTCGTCAATGACGCTGGTCGCCGTTGGCTATGGAGCGCTCACCCTTGTGGGGCTTGGGTTTCGCGGCCACGGATGGGAACTCGAATCGCCTGCGGCAGTGTGGACCAATCAGTCCCGCTTTGTTTCTTTCAAAGCCTATGCCCCGCCCGATGCGAAGTTGCTCGAAAAAACTGTGCCCATGGTTGCCGGACAGCGCGAAGGCTGCCTTGCCTGTCACGACAGCATGACCGGATTCGCAGCCGCCCACGATCCGAAATCGATCGGATGCGCATCCTGTCATCTGGGCAATCCTTTCACGCTTAACCCGGCGCTCGCCCACGCCGGCATGACACTCACCCCGGGAAACCTTTCCGTCGTCGACCTCACCTGCGGCGCCAGCAACTGTCATAACCTGGTGTCCGTGCGCGTTCGCGGCTCGCTCATGAACACCATGAGCGGCGTGGTTTCCGTAGACAAATTCGTATTCGGCGAGAACACAAACCTTGATGCAACGTTCAATATTGCCGCCCTCCGCCATGCGCCGGCCGACACCCATCTGCGCCAGCTTTGCGCTTCCTGTCATCTCGGCCAGGACAAGCAACATCCCCTCCCCATCGACGCATCGAGCCGCGGTGGCGGCTGCTCGGCGTGCCACCTGCGCTACGATTCCGCTGCCCTGGCCGAGCTTGGCCGCCGTGGGGAAACCTTCAACCCGCTTCATCATCCCGACGTTTCCATTCGCGTCGCAGAGCAGGCGTGCTTCGGCTGCCACAGCCGCTCCGGGCGAATTGCCACCAATTACGAAGGCTGGCATGAAACGCAATTGACTGAGCTCGCGGCAAAATCCATGCATGGCTGGCCCGGCAGTTTTCGCACCCTTGCCGATGGGCGCGTCTTCACGAAACAAACTGTCGACGTCCATTTTGAGAAGGGCATGACCTGCGTGGACTGTCACCTGGCCGCGGAAGTGATGAGCGATGGCGGCGTGCACGTGCACGAACGCGATGCCGTGAAAATCTCCTGCATCGATTGCCACGCTGCCGGCAAGACCCCGGCAAAGGAATTTGCGCAGCTCGATGCGGAGACCCAGGAGATCGTCGCGATCCGCAAGCTCAACCTGCCGGCACGACAGTTCGTTGTATCGCCATCAGGGTCCGCAGCCTATGCGAACGTCTTTCTCGGTGCGGACGGCAAGCCGCGCCTCTCCCTGCTCGATTCAAGCCAGATTCTCGGACCCAAGCCCGCTCTTGCCGTCTGTACCGGCGCCATCCATGGGCGTCTGGAGTGCGATGCCTGCCATGCGGCGTGGGCGCCCCAATGTGTCACCTGCCATACAAGCTTCGACCGCACCGCGGAAGGTTGGGATTACATCTCCGGCAAATTTCAAAAAGGCGCATGGCAGGAAACGGCTGCCAATCTCGAAGACGATGCACCGGCTCTGGGCGTGGAGCAAACGCTGACCACCAACGGCACGGTGGCCGAGCGCATCACAACCTTTGTTCCAGGCATGATCATCGACTTGCAACTTCCTGGCCCGGCCCCAACGCGGCGTCGATTTCAACGCCTCTTCGCACCCGCATCACCGCACACTACGGTCAGCAAGGCAAGGGATTGCCGCTCCTGCCACGACAATCCTGCGGCTCTCGGCTACGGCCGCGGACTGTTGCGCTATGTGGTGAATGGGCGCTGGGGGGAGTGGCAATTCACGCCTGAGTTTGCCGCCAGCCAGGCAGATGGACTACCGCAAGATGCCTGGATCGGATTCCTTCGCGAACCCCGACGGGGAACCACGACGCGCAACCATGCCCGCCCATTCAATCTGCAGGAGCAGCGTGAAATTCTGCTCGTGGGCGTCTGTCTCACCTGCCATAGCGAAAAGGAGCCGCGCATGGCAGCGGCATTTTCTGACTTTGCAAATTGCCGCGCCCGGTTAAGCTCGCAGTGCCGTCTTCCGGCTTGGGCGGCAACCGTCTTTCTAGAGCGCAAAACTCGCGGAGGAGGAGCTATTGAAGCCATCATCCGAGCCCAGTGATCGGGATCACTGTTTGCAGTTTACACCTAAATGCAAAGTGTCAATGGAAGGACGTTCCGCCATGAACAACTTATCCCGCCGCCGCTTTCTGAAAATCAGCGCCGCCACGGTCGCTGCGGCCGGCGCGCTTGAGGGCGCCAACCGCGTAGTTGCCGGCGCCGCAAGCCAGCCGCAGGCCGGGCTCCGCACCGTTCCTACCTTCTGCAACATTTGCTTCTGGCAGTGCGGCGCCATCGCCACCGTGCAGGATGGAAAACTATGGAAGATCGAAGGCCATCCGCAGGATCCGCTTTCGCATGGACGGCTTTGCCCCCGCGGCACCGGCGGCATTGGCGCGCACTTTGATCCCGACCGCTTGCGCTCGCCCCTGATTCGCGTAAGCGCGCGGGGGGCGGAGCAATGGAAGGCCGTCACCTGGGATGAGGCGCTGGGCGTCGTCGCAGAAAAGATGCTGAAGATCAAGGCCGCCTATGGCCCGCAATCGGTGGCCGCCTTCATTCATGGATTGGGCGGCACATTCTTCAAGCACACCCTCAAGGCTTACGGCACAACCAACATTGCTGCGCCTTCGTTTGCGCAGTGCCGCGGGCCCCGCGACGTGGGCTTCACGCTCACCTTCGGCGACGACGTCGGCTCACTGGAGCGTACCGACATTGAGAACGCACAATGTATCGTGCTGGTGGGCTCGCACATCGGCGAGAATATGCACAATTCGCAGGTGCAGGAATTCGCCCATGCGGTGGGTCGTGGCGCCACCATCATCGTTGTCGATCCGCGCTTCTCGGTGGCCGCCAGCAAGGCCAAATACTATCTGCCGATCAAGCCCGGAACCGATCTGGCCCTGCTGCTGGCATGGATGAACGTGATTGTCTCGGAAAAGCTCTACGACCAGAGGTACGTGGAGAAATACGGCTTCGGCTTCGATCGGTTTGTTGCGGAGATCCAGCCCTGCACGCCGGAGTGGGCCTACCCGGAAACTGGAATCGATCCCGACACCATCCGCGCGACCGCCCGCGAGATGGCCCGTTTCCGGCCCGCGACGCTCATTCATCCCGGCCGGCATTCCAGTTGGTATGGCGACGACGCGCAGCGCAGCCGCGCCTTGGCTCTGCTAAATGCGCTCATGGGAAGCTGGGGCCGCAAGGGCGGTCTCTACATGCCCGCCAGCTTGCCGGTACCGCCCTATCCGTATCCTCCCTATCCGCAGCCGGCCTGGCCGGAAGTCGATAATCCCGGCAATCAATATCCTTTTGCGGACGAGATCATCAGCACCGGCGTTCGCGATGCCACCCTGTCGGGAAAGCCGTATCCGGTCAAAGGGTGGTTTGTCTATTCCACCAACCTGATGTATTCGCTGCCCAACCAGGAAGAGACCATTCGCGCCATCCAGAACCTGGACCTGATGGTTGTGGTGGATACAATTCCGAGTGAAATTACGGGCTGGGCCGATGTGGTTCTGCCCGAGAGCGTCTACCTGGAACGCTACGACGACCTGCACATCGAGCCATTCAGAGAGCCCTTCATCGCCTTGCGCCAGCCCGTGGTGGAGGCGCCGGCCGATCAGAAGCCGAACTGGTGGATCGCCAAAAAACTGGCCGAGAAACTTGGCCTGGGCGCCTATTACCCGTGGAGCGACATTGAAGAATATCTGGCCGCACGCCTCAAGGCCGGCGGCTACAGCTTCGAGGCGCTGAAGCGCAACGGCATTCTTGCCGGCGCACCGCAGCCCATCTACTTCGAGGACGGGGCTCCCGCGGTCTTCGATACGCCGTCAGAGAAAATCGAGTTTTATTCAACCCAATTGCAAAAGGCCGGCTTCGATCCCGTGCCCAGGTACACACGGCCGGATCCCGGACCGGCAGGTTGGTACCGGCTGCTGTATGGCCGGGCCCCGGTTCACTCCTTCAGCCGCACTCAGAACAACCCCTTGCTTTATGACCTGATGAGCGAGAACGCGGTGTGGCTGAATGCCAACGAAGCGGCGCGGTTGGGAGTCAAGAGCGGTGATTATGTCCGGCTGCGCAATCAGGACGGCAAGACCAGCGACCGGGTGCTGGTGAAGGCCACCGAGCGTATACGCCCAGACTGTGTCTACATGGTGCATGGCTTTGGTCATACGTCGAAACAGCTTCGCTACGCCTATGGCAAAGGCGCCAGCGATTCCCAGCTGATTACCCGCTACAAAACCGATCCGCTCATGGGTGGCACGGGAGTGAACGTGAATTTCGTAACCATTGAGACGGAGGCCTGACCATGGCGCGCTACGGCATGGCGATTGATACCCGCAAGTGCGTGGGCTGCCAGGATTGCGTGGTGGTCTGCAAAACCGAAAACAGCGTGCCCATGGGTTATGCGCGCGACTGGCTCGCCGAGGAATTGCATGGCGCGTTTCCCACGCTGCAACTGGAGATCCGCTCGCAACGCTGCAACCACTGTGACAATCCGCCCTGCGTATCATGCTGCCCCACCGGCGCCAGCCATGTTCACGAGCCTGGCGGCATTGTGCTGGTCACGCACGACAAGTGCATCGGCTGCAAGGCATGCATCTCCGCCTGCCCCTACGATGCGCGCTTTATTCATCCCGAAGGTTACGCGGACAAGTGCACCTTCTGCGTTCATCGCGTGGAAAAGGGGCTCGATCCCGCCTGCGTCTCCGTCTGTCCTACTCACTGCATGCAATTCGGCGACCTCGATGATCCGCTTTCCGAAATCAGCCGCCTCTTGGCCTCGCGACCGCACCATGTGCTCATTGCCGAGGCTGGAACCAAACCTTGCATCTTTTACCTGACCTAGAGGCTTATGGACCCGCTCACTGAATTCACCATCTCCCGGCACAATCCGCTCATCGATCCGCACCTGCACGTGTGGGGCTGGCAGATTGCGGTTTATCTCTTCCTCGGCGGCCTGGTCGCGGGCCTCATGATCATTGCCGGGGTGCGGCTCATGGCTCTGCGCCCCAAGCACCGCGAGGCGCTGGTGTGTTGCACCCTCGGGCCCCTTATCGGGCTGGCCGCACTGAGCCTCGGCATGTTTGTGCTCTTCCTCGATCTCTCCCACAAGCTCTACGTGTGGCGGCTCTACACCACCTTCCAAATCACTTCACCCATGTCGTGGGGCTCCTGGATTCTGCTGTTTGTCTACCCCGCATTGGCTGCCAACGCCCTTGTCCATCTGCCCGAGGCCATTCCGGTGCTGGCCCGGCGCTTTCCGGTCCTGGTCCAGATCAGCGACTATGTCCTGGCCCGCGAACGGCTGGTGGTGGCCATCGGGATTTCCAATGTACTGCTGGGCGTTTCACTGGGCATCTATACGGGCATCCTCCTGGGCACGCTGGGCGGCCGGCCATTGTGGAGCAGCGCCGTGCTCGGGCCCCTGTTTCTCTTCTCCGGCCTGTCTGCGGCCGCGGCTCTGCTGCACGGCATTCTCGTGCTCACCACTCCCGACGACCAGCGGCCCGCCTTCGCCGATTTTCTGCTCTCCTCGCTGCAGCGCCTTGTACAGGCGCGGCCGCTTGACGCCCGCGTGGCTCCGGTCCTGGCCGGAGCCGACAACAGCTTTCTCACCATTGAAATGGTTCTGCTCGGCCTTTTCCTCGTTGGCCAGCTCAGCTCCACTGGAACCCATCGCATGGCAGCGGCCCTGCTCCTTTCCGGAGCCTACGCCGCGGTGTTCTGGGTTTTCGTGGTCGGACTGGGCATTGTGGTTCCCCTGATTCTGCAAACCCTCGAATTATTCGGCCGCATCGGTCACACCCTCGCGCCCTCGCTGCTGGTTTTGTTCGGTGGCCTCGCGCTGCGCTTCATCCTTGTCTATGCCGGCCAGCAAAGTCACTGGCTACAAACCTTGAATTGAAGGGACGTCTCTCGCTATGAGCGATTCATCACGCGCACCAAAACCGTACTGGAATCCCTACCTCGCAGGTTTCGGCCTCGGCCTCGTACTGCTCGCCTCGTTCGTCATCATGGGCAGGGGCCTGGGAGCTTCCGGGGCCTATCAACACCACCGTTGCCACGGCGGTCCACATTGTCGCTCCTGCCTACGCCCAAAACAATGCCCTCTACTCCAAGTATCTGGGCGACGGCTCCCATAGCCCCATGCTTGACTGGCTGGTCTTTGAGGTATTCGGCGTCTTCGTCGGCGGCTTTCTCTCCGGCGCCTTGGCCCACCGCCTCAAACTGACCGTGGAAAAAGGGCCGCGCATCTCCACCCGCGGGCGTCTGATCTTCGCCTTCATCGGCGGCGTGCTCATGATCGTCGGCGCCAAAATCGCGACTGGGCTGCACCAGCGGACAGGCCCTGACCGGCGGCGCCCTGCTCAACGTCGGCAGTTGGATGTTCATGTGGTGCGTCTTCGGGGGCGCCTATGCCCTGGCTTACTTCTTCAGAAAGCAGTGGATCTGACATGAGCGCGCCTTTCTATCAGTTCGGACTCTTCGGCGATCAGGTCAGCCTGATCGTCGCCTTCGTCATCGGCATCGGCTTCGGGTTCTTCCTGGAGCGCGCCGGTTTCGGCGTCTCGCCGTAAACTGGCGGCGCAGTTTTATCTCCGCGACATGAGCGTGCTCAAGGTCATGTTCACCGCCATCATCACCGCCATGACCGGCCTCTATCTGCTCTCGCGCATCGGGATTCGTCGACCTGTCGCTGGTCTACCTGGTGCCCACCTTTCTGGTTCCGCAGATCGTCGGCGGCTTGCTGCTGGGCTTCGGATTTGTCATCGGAGGATACTGCCCGGGAACGTCCTGCGTCTCCGCCGTAACCGGGCGTATCGACGGCATGGTCTATGTCGCCGGAATGGTTGCGGGAGTGCTCGGCTTGGCCGAGGTCTACCCGCACATGCAGGGCTTTGTTAACTCCACGCCCATGGGCCAGATCACCTTGCCCAAGCTCTTCGACCTTCCCTATGGATTGCTGCTCTTCGCCGCGGTGTTGATGGCGCTGGCGGCCTTTATGGCCGCCGAGTGGGCAGAGAAAAAATTCGGCGGCGTCGAGCCCACACTGCGCGGATCTCTTATCGCCCGCCCCTGGCAGCTTTCGCCGGTTCGCGTTCTCGCGCTTGCGCTGCTTGCCGCCGGACTGCTCGCTTCCGTCGCCGGCGATCCCTATCGCGGCAACCGCACCACCATTGACACCAAAGAGCTCGCTATCCGCGCCGGCAAAGGTCTGGATTCCGTTCAACCTGCGGACCTCGCCGATTGGATCATTCAGGGCCGCGACGACTTCTCGCTCCTCGACCTGCGCGCCGAAAGAGACTTTGACGCCTACCACGTTCCTACCGCGCAGAATGTCCCCCTCGCTTCATTAACCACCGATTTTCTTCCGCACAACCAGAAAATCATCCTCTACTCCGATGACCCCGCGCAGAGCGCCAAAGCGTGGTTTCTGTTGCAGGCAGAGGGCTTCAAGGCTGCCTACATCCTCGAAGGAGGCTTGCAGTCGTGGCACGATACGGTGCTTTTTCCGGCGCGGTCTTCCGGGGCTGATCCGGCTGCATTCGAGAAGCGGGTTCTGGTGGCAAAGTACTTTGGAGGCGCGCCTCAGCTCGCGGGTGCCGTCGCAGTCACACATCCACCAACGCCGGCAGACGCCCCTGTGGCACCCGCGCCCGCGGTGGTCGCGCCAGCATCGCCTGCGGCCCCAGCTCCTTCGGCTCCGCAAACCCGAAAAAAGAAAGAAGGTTGCTGAACCCCTCGGGCGCTATGCGGTCTCTTCGGCATCAGCTCTTCCGGGAAGGATTTCATCCCATGGACAACACCGTCATCAGGCATCTCTTTGTCTCACCCGGCCACAACTTCTTCGGGCATCACGGTGAAGAAGCAGGCAAGAACCCCCTGCGCGAAGTGCGCGAGATTGAGTGCGTGGCCGGCTGCGGCATCCGTGGTGACCGGTTCTTCGGATACAAGGAGAATTACAAAGGCCAGATCACATTCTTTTCGCAAGAGGTATTCGACGCCGTTTGCCGTGGGTTGGGTGTGAAGGACAAATCGGCAGGCGTCGCGCGACGCAATGTGGTTACCCAAAGCATCGATTTGAATAACCTCGTCGGCAAGCGCTTCCATGTGCAAGGCGTCGAATTCGAAGGCATATGCGAATGTAGGCCCTGCTACTGGATGAATGAGGCCATCGCGCCCGGCGCGGAAGCGGCGCTCGAAGGCCGGGGAGGATTGCGCGCAAAAATCCTGAGCAATGGCATACTTTGCGTGGATGCGGACGACGCTTAACCTTGTCAGCGCCCCCCCCCCGGGCAAACCATGAGCCGCGTTATACAATCGCGATGTCTGTTGGCGGGTTTCATACCCGTGTGCCAAGACAAGTTGGCCTCTGTTCTGCAAGCCTGAAAGCCGCAAGCGGAACAGAAGAGGGACGTGCCCGTTCCATGAAGATTTTGCTCTCGCGCAAGTCATGCTGGCCTGCGGCCCTGTTCATCCTTGTGAGCGCCACAGCCGCCTTTTCCCAGGCTGATCAAGCTCAACCCTCTCCGCAGGCACCGCCGGCCATCAATGAATCCGTGCCTCCGGCCTCTAACGCTTATGCGTTGGGTCCGGATTCGCTCCCGCAAAAATCCTCGCCTGCGGGAAAAACCTTCAGCTTCGAGCTGAAAGACTCGCGGATCTTTCCCGGAACGGTCCGCACCATCACGGTCTATGTGCCCGCAGCTTATAAAGCTGACAAACCTGCGTGTGTCTACGTCGGCCTCGACGGTCTCGGATTCAATGCGCCAACCGTCTTCGACAATCTCATCGCGCAGCGCGCCATGCCCGTGACCATCGCCATTGGCCTGGCTCCCGGTACGGTCGAGTCATCCAGCCGTCCTGAGAATCCGCGCTTCGACCGCAGCTACGAATTCGACAGCCTCACGGATCGCCTCGCGCGCTTTATTCTCGATGAAGTTCTTCCCGCCGTCGAGCAGCAACGCACGCCCGATGGCCTTCCCGTTCGCCTTTCGGATAATCCCAACGACCGCGCCATCGGCGGCGGAAGCACGGGCGGCATCGGCGCCTTCAATGTCGCGTGGCAGCGCCCCGACGCTTTTCGCCGCGTCTTCACGGCCGTTGGGACCTTCGTGGGCATGCGCGGTGGTGAGCAATTCTATGTTCTGGTGCGGAAGACCGAGCCCAAGCCGATCCGCATCTTCATGCAGGATGGTGTGCATGACGAGTGGCTGGGCGGTCCTGAAATGGGCGATTGGTGGATGTCAAACCAGACCATGAATCGCGCCCTCGAGTTTGCCGGCTACGATGTCCGCCATGTCTGGGGCACGGGCACCCACGACGGCAGCCAGGCCTCTGCCCTCTTTCCCGATGCCATGCGCTGGCTTTGGCGCGACTGGCCGGCGCCCATCCAGGCGCGCCCTTCCTCAAATCCGGTGCTGCAGGCGATTCTCTCGCCGCCCGATGATTGGCGCGTTGTTGCCACAGGGTGCAACTCCATCGCGGACTTGGCCGCGAATGCGGAAGGTCAGGTTTTTTACCGCGCAGCAAATCCTGAACGAATCACTCCCATCGAAGCAGAGGGCCAACCCGCACACTGTCAAGCTGCTCTTAACCCGACCGCCTTTTCCTTCGGTCCCCAGGGTAAGCTCTACACCGTGCTGCCACAGGGCGGCCTGCAAGTCACGGCCGATCCTTCGCGGCCAGATGCGGCACAAACCCTCTCCCCAGGGCTTGCGATTGCAGCCTTCACGGTTCAACACGACGGCAATGTCTATGCTGTCACCCGGGCCTCTGCCGCAGGAAGCGATCTGTGGCTTCTCCCCGCTGGAGGAAACCCCGTCCGGCTCGATGAAGGCTTGAAAGACGCCTCCGGCGTTGCGCTTTCGCCCGACGGTCTGTGGCTCATGGTGGCGCAGCGCGCATCGCCCAGCGGCATCAGTTATCGCGTTCGCTCCGACGCAACCGTGGATGCGCGCGCGCCGTTCTACCACTTCGATGTCCCGGGCGGAGAGGACGCAAGCGGCGCCTCGCAGATTGCCATGGATCAGGACGGTCGCGCCTACGTCGCAACCAGCCTGGGGGTTCAGGTCTTCGACCACAATGGCCGCGTCACCGCGATACTTCCGTTGCCCGGCAATGCGCCCGCCACCAGCCTCTGTTTCGGCGGTCCCCACTTCGACGTTCTTTATGTCGCAGGCAGCGCCAACGTCTACAAGCGAAAACTCAGGGTAGCCGGCGTTCCATCGTGGGCGCAGCAAATTCAGCTTCCGCCCTGGGGCGCGGGATAAAAGAAGCCTTACGCGACCCCCGCGCGGATTCGCTGCTCCGGTTCCCAGAGGAAAGACTCGGGGGCATGCAATGGAGAAGCGATAGACCCGCGATCCCGAGCAGCACCATTCGCGCTCCCCCAACGCGCTGTCATCCTGACCCTGAGCGCAGCGATGGGGAAGGATCCGCGGTTGCTCTTCAGCTCTCCATACGGTCGAGTGCGCGAAGATAATCGGCAGGCTCAGCGTCGGGCACAATGGAATGCGATCAGGAACAACCGCAGATCCTTCGCTCCGCTCAGGATGACAGGCGCTCTTGCGGTTGCAGGCGTATCACCGCCCACTCTTCCCTGTGCCATCCACTCACCGCACCTGCACCCTGCCCGGGACCGCTAGTCCGTCAGGAAATGGCCGCGCCGGCGCCTCTCTCAGCGAATCACGGCGCCGTGGCGGGAGCCGATGCAGGCACCGGCGCGGGCCGGGACTTTTGCTTCGTTT
Organism: uncultured Acidobacteriaceae bacterium; assembly: GCA_963725975.1. Lineage (GTDB taxonomy): Bacteria > Acidobacteriota > Terriglobia > Terriglobales > Acidobacteriaceae > Telmatobacter. The sequence continues at coordinate 119,618 of CAVSBA010000012.1, forward strand.
CCGCGGGAAGCTGGCTGGAGTCCCATCCTCCTCCTAAGGCCGCGATGAGCTGCACTGCGGAGGTCATCTGCTGGGTTTGAAGGTTGGTGAGCGTCAGCTGATTGTTGAACAGAAGGTTCTGCGCCGTGAGCACGTTCAGAAAGGTGTCAACGCCTGTTTTGTACCGCGTCATCGCCAGCTTCGAGTAGTGACTTGCGGACTGCACGGCAAGCTTCTGGCGGCCAATCTGATCGGCAACCTGACGGCTGTCAACCAGGTTATCCTCGACCTCCTTGAAGGCGGTAAGAACCGTTTCGCGGTACGAGGCGACACTGGCATCGTACTCCGCCCGGTATTGCGCCATCGCGCCCTTGAAGGCTTTATTGAAAATGGTCTGACTGACCGAGGGCGAGATAGACCAGTAGCGGTTCGCGATATTGAAAAGATTGGTCCAGGAAGGACTCTCTGTGCCGCCCCCCACGGAGATGGAGACGCTGGGATAGAAGGCGGCTTCACCCACGCCGATGAGGGCATTCTGCTGGGCCATGGTCCGCTCGGCGGCCGCTATATCAGGACGGCGCTCGAGCAGCTGGGAGGCTACGCCGGTCGGTATCGCCGGTGGTTTGGTCTCCAGAGGCCGAACGGGAATCGAGAAGGTGCTGGCCAGCTGCCCGGTTAGTAAGGCGATGGCGTGCTCGTATTGGGCGCGGGTCGTGGCTACGGCCACGGCGTTGGCCTGGGCGGAGCGAAGATTGGTCTCGGCGGAGGCGACATCTTCCTGGGAATCGATGCCCGCTCTGAAAAGCGACTGCGTCAACTTCAGGGTTTGTTGGTAGCTGGCGGTGGTGGCGTCGTAGATTTGCTGCAGCGAGTCCTGGCCGCGGATCTCAAAGTAGTATTGCGCCAGGCTGGCCTGCTCGCTGAGCTGCTCATTGGCCAGATCGGCCGCGCTGACCTGCGCGGCGGCGGAAGCCTCCCGTATCTGATTGCGGACCCGCCCAAAAAGGTCCGGTTCCCAGGAGACACTGACGGGCAACTGCAGCATGGTGGTGGTGGCGGCAATGCCCCTGGCCGTGGTGGTGGATTGCAGCGGGGGCGTACGCGAGCGGCTACCGGAAGCTCCTACGCTGACCGTGGGCCAAAGCTGGGCGCGCGCCTCCGATACCTGGGCTTGCGCCGCCATGTAGTTCTGGAAGTACTCGGCGATGTTCTGATCGTTGATATTGAGCTTATCCTCGAGCGCATTCAGATCGGGGTCCTGAAAGATCTCCCACCATTTTCCGCGCAGCATCTCATCCTGCGGATTGGCCTGCTTCCAGCCCTCGGCCTGGGCCAGATTGGTGCCCGGCTGGTTCTCCTTATAGGCAGGCGGCACGGGAGCCGAGGGACGCACATACTTAGGCCCCACCTGGCAGCCCGTAACCAGAGCGAGCGCGGCCAGACAAAGCGGCAACATCCGGCCTGTGCGTCTGGGCCAGGCAACAGCAGAGCAGCGAGCCAATGAGTAGAGACGAATCACAGAGCCTCCTGTGGCAGGGCGTGAAGATCGGAATCGCCTCGCCTGCCGACCAGGCGCAATCTGACCCGGTCGAGAAAGAGATAGACCACTGGCGTGGTGTAGAGGGTAAGCACCTGGCTCACGGCCAGTCCGCCCATGATGGTGAGGCCCAGCGGCCGGCGCAGCTCCGCGCCGATGCCGGTGCCAAAGGCCAGCGGCATGGCGCCAAAGAAAGCCGAGGCCGAGGTCATGAGAATGGGCCGGAATCGGAGCCTGCACGCCTCCAGAATCGACGCCTCTGTTGACATCCCGCGCTCGCGCTCCATCTGCAGCGCAAAATCGATCATCATGATGGCGTTCTTCATCACCAGGCCCACCAGCAACACCATTCCGATCATGGAAATAACATTGAGGTCGGTATTGAAAAGCAGCAGCGTCATGGTGGCGCCGAGCGTGGCCGAGGGCAAGGTCGTGAGAATCGTGATGGGATGAAGAAAGCTTTCGTACAGCATGCCCAGCACGATGTAAATGGCAACGATGGCAGTGACGATCAGCAACGGCTCGCTGCCCAGTGAGCGCTGGAACTCCTGGGCCGTACCCGCGAACGTTCCGTGGACTGACTTGGGAATATGCAGACTGTTCTCCACGGCGTGAATGTCTTGAGTGGCCTGGCCAAGTGTCGCCCCCGGCGCCAGGTTGAACGAAATCGTAGACGACGGATAGAGACCGGTGTGATTGACGGAGATCGGTCCCGTACGCATGCGGTAGGTGCTGAGCGCTCCCAGGGGAATGGAACCGTTGTTGCCTTCCACAAACGTGTCGGTGAGCGTGTCCGGGCCTTGCGTGAATTGCGGCTGCGCCTCGAGGACCACGTGGTACTGATTCAGGGTCTTGTAAATGGTTGAGACCTGGGCCTGGGAAAACGAGTAGTTCAGGGTGTTGTCAATGTCGGAAGGCGTGATGCCCAGACGCGCGGCCGTATCGCGGTCGTAGGTGAGATACGCCTGCAGGCCGCCGGCCAGCAAATCGCTGTTGACATCGGTGATGCTTGGCAGCTTTTTCATCTCCCGTTGAAGGGGTGGCACCCACTGCCGGAGCTCAGTGGGAGTATCGGCCTGGAGAGTGTATTGGTACTGCGCATTGGAGGAGCGGCCGCCCACGTGCAGGTCCTGCGCGGCCATGAGGAAAACCTGGCCTTCCTTGATGGTGGACAGGCGGGGCCGGAGGCGGTTGACAATGTCCGTTGCGCTTACCTTGCGTTCATCGAGCGGCTTGAGGGAGATGAACATCATGGCGTTGGTGGTTCCGCCAAACCCGCCGCCCGCGAAGCCCACCACGTTGGCCACGCCTGGATCGGATTTCACAACGGCAATGGCGCGCACAATGGCGCCATTCATCTTCTCGAAGGAGGAGTCCTGCGACCCCTGCAGGCCGCCCATGATGCTGCCTGTGTCTTCCTGCGGAAAAAGCCCCATGGGAATGCGCGTGAGGTAGACGACATTCAGGGCAACCGTGACCAGGAAGATGAGAAGGATGAGCCCGGAATGCTCGGTCACCACCCAGCGCAGGCTGCGCCCGTACACGGCCAGCAGGCCATCGAACTGCTTTTCGATGAAGCGGTACAGCCAGCCGTGGCGTGACTCTTTTTGCGAGCCGGACTTGAACAGCAGCGAGCACAACATGGGTGTCGTGGTCAGCGAGAGCATCATGGAAATGAAGATGGCCACGGAGAGCGTGACCGCGAACTCGCGGAACAGCCGGCCGACGACGCCGCCCATCATGAGGATGGGGAGAAAGACCGCCACCAGTGAAGTGCTCATGGAAACCACCGTAAACCCGATCTCCTTGGCCCCCAGATAGACGGCTTCGGCCGTGGATCTGCCGGATTCGATATAGCGCACGATGTTTTCCATGACCACGATGGCATCGTCGATCACAAAGCCCGTGGAGATGGTCAGCGCCATGAGGGAAAGATTGTCGAGTGAATAGTTGAGCAGGTACATGGCGGCAAAGGTCCCGATGAGGGAAACGGGAACGGCGATACCGGGAATGATGGTGGCGCGCCAGCTGCGCAAGAAGACAAAGACAACCAGGATGACCAGGACAATGGATAGCAGGAGGGTGCGCTCTACGTCGCGCAATGAAGCACGGATGGTGCTGGACATGTCCAGCGACATGTTGAGCTTCATCCCCTTGGGAATGGAGGCCTGAAGAACCGGAAACTCCGCCTTGATGCGGTCGATGGTCTCGACGATGTTGGCGCCCGCTTGCTTGAAGATGATCATGTCGACCGACGGCAAGCCGTTCATATAGCCCGCCGAGAGAAGATTTTCCTGCGAGTCGCTGACGGTGGCAACGTCGCTGAGACGCACCGCGGCGCCATTCCTCGTGGCGATGATCAGGGGGCGGTAATCGGCGGCTTTTGAGATTTGGTCATTGACGGCGATGTAGCTGACCGTCTGGCTGTTGGAGATGCTGCCGGTGGGCGTGTGCGCGTTCTGCTGCCGCAGAAAGTTGGCGACCTGAGCCAGCGAAATGCCGTAGTGCTCAAGCTGCAGCGGATTGACGTCGATGCGCACCGCGGGCAATGCACCGCCTCCCACCTCAACCTGGCCCACGCCTGGAATCTGGGAGAGACGCTGAGACAGGATGGTCGAGACTGCATCGTAACGGTCGCTCTGGTCATAGGTCTTCGAGGCCACGCTGATGATCGCGATGGGAGCCTCGGAGGCGTTCATCTTGCGGTAGGTGGGGTTCGAAGGCATGTTCGTGGGCAGGTAATTGCGCGCCTGGCTGATGGCGGCCTGCACCTCGCGCGCGGCGGCGTTGATATTGCGGCTCAGATCGAATTGGAGAACGATGCTGGCCGAGCCGGTGCCGCTGTTGGAGGTCATCTCCGTCACGCCGGCGATGTGCCCAAACTGGCGTTCCAGCGGAGTGGCCACTGAAGACGCCATGACCTCGGGATTGGCTCCCGGCAGACTGGCCATCACGAAGATGGTGGGCGAGTCAGTAGCCGGCAGCGGTGAGACCGGCAGCACCGTGAACGCGAAGGTGCCGGCGATAGCCACCGCGGCGGTGAGAAGCGCCGTGGCCACCGGCCTTTGCACGGCCATGACTGAGAGTTTCATGCCTCCGTCTCCCCTGCCAGAGCAATCCCCGCACTCCCAGCCGCGGCTACGCGGCGGCGAAGGCCATGGGCCAGACGATCGAACCAGAGATAGATGATGGGCGTGGTGTAAAGCGTGAGCACCTGGCTCACCAGCAGGCCGCCGACCATGGCGATGCCCAGAGGACGGCGCAGCTCGGCGCCAATGCCGCGGCCCATGGCCAGAGGCAGTCCGCCGAACAGCGCCGCCAGCGTGGTCATGATAATGGGACGGAAGCGCAGCAGGCAGGCCTGGTAGATTGCGTCGCGAGGAGCCTTGCCCTGGGTGCGCTCGGCTTCCAGTGCGAAGTCGACCATCATGATCCCGTTTTTCTGCACGATGCCGATCAGCAGAATGATGCCGATGATGCTTACGATGCCCAGGTCCTGCCCGAAAATCCACAGAGCCAGCAGGGCGCCCACGCCTGCCGATGGCAATGTGGAAAGAATCGTGAGTGGATGAATAAAGCTCTCATAGAGGACACCCAGCACGATATACACGGTAAGCATCGCCGCCAGCAGCAGTAAGCCCTCGTTATTGAGCGAGCTGGCGTAGGAAGCGGCCGTCCCCTGCCAGCGGGTCTGCACGCTGGCGGGAACATCGAGGCCCTTCACCGCCTTATCGACCGCATTGACCGCCTGGCTCAGGTGCGTTCCCTGCGCAAGATTGAAGGAGATGGTGACCACCGGAAACTGGGCCTGGTGATTAATGGTGAGCGGAGCGCGGTCTGCGCTGATGGTGGTGAAGGCCGTGAGCGGTACGGGATTGGAAGAACTGGTGGAGGACAGCGCCCCAGGAGTGGCGCCGAGTTGATTCGACGCGGAGGTCTGAACGCCGGACGAAGGCGCGGAGCCGACACCGCTGGTGGAAGAGGCCGTTAGCAGCGCATCGTTCGTGGCCGCCATCCCCGACGAGGAGGCGGAGTTGGAGCCCTGAAGATAAATGTCCTGGAGACCGCTGACGCTCGACTGATAGCTCGGCAATGCCTCCAGAATTACGTGATAGAGGTTGGTCTGGGTGTAGAGCGTGGAAACCTGGCGCTGGCCAAAGGCGTCGTAAAGCGCGTCATCGATGTTCTGCGGAGAGATGCCCATGCGCGAGGCGGTTTCGCGGTCGATCTTCACGTCGATGGTGTTTCCGTTGGGCAACTGGTCGGTTACCACGTCTTCCAGTTGCGGCAGGGTGCGCAGCTTGTCGAGAATCTTCGCGGTCCAGTTATTCAGTTCGTCTTCGTTGGTGTCCTGAATCGTGTATTGGAATTGCGTGCGGCTGACGCGATCTTCGACAGTGAGGTCCTGCACTGGCTGCAGATAGGCCTTCATGCCCGTAACACTGTTCATGCGGCTGCGCAGGCGGCGCATCACCACAAGAGCTCCGTCACGCTGCGCGAGCGGCTTGAGGTTGATCTGCATGCGGCCGCTGTTGAGGGTGATATTGGTCCCGTCGATCCCGATAAACGAGGAAAGCGATTCGACCGCCGGATCCGCCAGCGCGATGCGGGCCAGCGTGAGCTGGCGCTGCGCCATCGCGTCGAAACTGGTCGAGTCAGGCGCCTGGGTCACAACCTGGAGTAGGCCGGTGTCCTGGATGGGGAAAAAGCCCTTGGGGATATACGCATAGAGCAGCCCCACCGTTACCACGGTGCCTAAAACCACCGTAAGCATGGTCTTCGGGCGCTCCAGAACCCAGGTTAATGTGCGCCCGTAAAACGAGATGATGCTCTCAAAGAAGTGCTCGGACCAGCGGTAAAAGCGGCCCTGCTGCGCGGGTGGCGTGTAGCGCAGCAGACGCGAGCACATCATGGGTGTAAGGATGAGCGAAACCGCTGCGGAAATGAGGATGGTGACGGCCAGGGTTACTGCAAATTCGCGAAATAGCCGGCCGGTGATGTCGCCCATAAAGAGCAGAGGAATGAGCACCGCCACCAGCGACAGGGTCAGAGAGACGATGGTGAATCCGATCTCGCCGGATCCCTTCAGCGCCGCCTGCATCGGCGACATGCCCTCCTCAAGATAGCGGCTGATGTTCTCGATCATCACGATGGCATCGTCCACCACGAATCCGGTGGCGATGGTGAAGGCCATCAGCGTCAGGTTGTTCAGGCTGAAGCCGCGCAGGTACATCACCCCGAAGGTGCCGATCAGCGACAGCGGCACCGCCACCGAGGGAATGATGGTGGCGCGCCAACTGCGCAGGAAAAGAAAAATCACCATCACCACCAGGCCGATGGTGAGCGCCAGCTCGAACTCCACATCTTCAACCGAGGCGCGCACCGTCACGGTGCGGTCTGTCAGCACCGTAACTTTTACTGAGGCCGGCAGGCTGCTTTCCAACTCCGGCAGCACTTGCTTGACGGAATCGACAACCTTGATGGTATTGGCGTTGGACTGACGCTGGATGTTGACGATGATGGCCGGAGTCTCGTTCATCCAGGCGGCGAGTTTCGAGTTCTCCACCCCATCGCTGACCGTGGCCACGTCCGTGAGCATCACGGGCGAGCCATTCCGGTAGGCCAGAACCACCTGCTTGTAAGCATCTCCGGAGTTCAATTGGTCGTTCGCGTCGAGCGTGTAGGCCTGTTGCGGACCGTTCAGCGAGCCTTTGGCCCCGTTCACGCTGGTCGTCGCGATGGCGGTGCGAATCTGGTCGAGCGAGAGCCCGTAGGAGGCCAGCGCCGTGGGATTGGCCTGGATGCGGATGGCCGGCTTTTGCCCGCCCTGAATCGTAACCAGCCCCACGCCGCTCAACTGCGAGATTTTGGGGGTTAGCCGCGTGTCGGCCAAATCCTGCACCTGGGAGAGCGACATCGATTTAGAAGTAAGCGCCAGGGTAAGCACCGGCGCGTCCGCGGGATTGGTCTTGCTGTAAATAGGCGGCGTAGGCAAATCCGTGGGCAGATACGCATTGGCCGAGTTGATGGCCGCCTGCACCTCCTGCTCGGCTACATCAATATCCTCACTCAGAACGAACTGCAGAACGATGACCGAAGCGCCGCCCGAAGAGGTAGAAGCCATCTGCGAGAGACCGGGGATCTGTCCCAGTTGCTTTTCAAGCGGGCCGGTCACGGTGGACGCCATCACGGCGGCACTGGCGCCCGGATAGAGCGTCTGCACCTGGATGGTCGGATAATTGACCTCCGGCAATGCGGAGATGGGCAGTTCCAGATAGGCCACACTGCCTACCAGCAGCACCGCCACCATGAGCAGCACGGTGGCGACCGGACGCCGGATAAAGGGCTCAGAGATATTCATTTATCGCGGTCCTGGGCCGGCAGGGCCTGCGCCGGCGATGGTAACCTGCGCTCCATCCTCAACCCGGTCAAAGTTGCTGGTGATCACCCTGTCGCCGGCCTTGAGCCCCGTGACTGCCGACTGGCTCTGTTCGGAGTTGACCAGGGTCACATTCTGAATCGAGGCAATGTTGTTGCCGCCAACCCGGTACACGAAGGCCTGCTGGCCGTTGTACTGAATGGCGACAGTGGGAATGAGAATTGCGTCCTGCAGCGTGTCAACCCGCAGGCGCGCATTCACGAACTGGTTGGGAAAAAGCGATCCCGTGGGATTAGAAAACAGGGCGCGCAGCTTCACCGTTCCGGTGGTCGTGTCCACTTCATTGTCAAGCGTCAACAGCGTGCCCGTGGCCAGCTTGGACGCCTCCGCGCGATCGTACAGATCCACCTTCAGAGTCCCGCCCGCAGCCACCCGCTTCTGCACCTGCGGTACCCGGTCCTCGGGAATCGAGAAAACCGCAGTGATGGGATTCAACTGCGTGATCACCGCGATGCTAGTCGTCGATCCTGAAAAAACCGTATTGCCGGTATCGACCAGACGCAGGCCGATGCGCCCGTCAATGGGTGCGGTGATGCGGCAATAGTCCAGTTGAACCTTGTCGTAGTCCACTACCCCCTGGTCGTTCTCCACCGTGCCTTCGTACTGCTTGACAGTCTGCTCCTCGTCGAAAACCGTCTGCTGCGCAACAGCATTTTCCTTGAGCGCATCCTGATAGCGATTCAGATCGATGCGCGCTTGCTGCAGAAATGCCTGATCGCGCTCGAGCGTACCCATGGCCTGCTTCAGCTGCGCCTGGAAGGGCTGGGGATCGATTGCGGCCAGCAAGTCTCCCTTCTTCACCATCTGACCTTCTCGATAATTAACCGAGAGTACCCGTCCACTCACCAGGCTGTAGACATTGATCGTGGCCTGCGGCGTCACCGTTCCCAGCGCGTCCAGATAGATACTCATTGACCCGGGGGTGGCTTTAGCAATGTTCACCTGCGCGCTGCCGGAGCTCATCATTCGCGGGCCGCCCGGGCCGCCGGGCCCCATGGGTGCTTGCACCGGCTTGGCGTGATGAAGGAGCGGGAGCAAAAGAACTCCACAAGCTGCCAGCGCCAGTATCCATGCGAGCCATTTCTTCTTGCTGCGCGGCGGCGCAGCAGTGTAGAGCGCGGTAGCCTGTCGGTCGGAGCCGTTCATGTCATTCCTTTGCATTGCGAATCGCGCTCGCTTCAAAATTGACTCGTGAGGCCGGTCGGGTAAACACCAGTCCAAGCGATGGAGTGGCGAATCGTTCAGGCGGCACAGCCCTCAGAGTCGATCTGTTGAAAGCGAGCGTTTCACTTAGTCTAGCTTTGAAGACAAGATAAAAACCTCGCGATTCTGTCGTTTCCTGTAATGATTTGTAATGATTTGTAACTGCGTTCAGCACAAGCGCTACGCGCGTGATTCAATATCAATGGTTCTCAATTCACACATTCGACTGGCCCGGCACTTCCTCATCCGGCGCAAGCCGTCAAGAAGTGGAGACTTCATTCCGTGAAGAGCGTATTCAGCACGTCCTCCCTCACATCACCGGCGGTCTGTGTACTGTGTGCAATCTTGCTCTGCCTCCCTGCCCAGGCGGGCGCGGCCACCGTGCTCAAAAACCTGGCAGTCGAATATCAGAGTCAGCCCCTGGGCATGGACGTGGTGCACCCTCGCTTCAGTTGGCAAATGGATACCACCACCGGCCAGCGTGGAATTGTTCAGACCGCGTATCGCATCCAGGTCGAGGACCCCAGCGGCTCAATGGTGTGGGATACCAACAAGGTTGAGGATGCAACCGCCGTTGGTATTTCTTACGGCGGAACTCCGCTGAATACCACCACCCGTTACACCTGGACGGTGACGGTGTGGGACAAGACGGGGGCCAAGGTCTCTTCCCATTCATGGTTTGAAACCGGATTGATGGATTCATCTCCCGATGCGAGCGCTTGGGGAGGCGCTCAATGGATCGGCGGCGGCAATCGGGATCTGGTCCTCTATTCGCCCTATCTGGCTCTCTTCGATGTGAAATACAACATGACCATTGCGCCGGGCAGCACCCATGCAAGCTTCGTCTACGGCGCCAACGATTCACGCTTGATGGATCGAAACAAGAACATCTTCCAGGTGCAGAGCGCGAAGGACCAGAGCTATATCAAACTGGAACTCGACATCTCCGCAGTGGACGGCACACCCGGGCGCACGGCGAAGCTGAACGTCTACCGCGCCGGTTATAACAGTACCGACAATCCGGCAAAACCATTTCATGTCTTCGCCATCCCCACCAGCATCATCAACCAGGACAATAAGAACGCCGCGCACACCATCGCGTTCAGCAGTGCCTTCGGACAGATCGCCATTACCATCGATGGTCAGTCCTCGATTTCTGCCGTTGGTGCGGCAGCGGACGATGCCCAAGGTTTTGGTGGCCCTCCCGGAATGCCGCGGCCTACCAATACGGTGAATCTCAATCCGGTTGGACAGGGCGGCAACTTCATTGCATTTGGCATGCTTTGCGATATGGGCTTTTCGGTTGACCCCGGCCAGAGCGCATCCATCGGCGATCTTACTGTCTCCAATAATCGCCGCCCCAATAATATCCTCTTCCGTGAGAACCTGAACGACGGCGACTATCGCGGAATTTATGCCGGCTTCATCAAGCCGGATTCCGGACTTTCCATCGCTGACGGCAACTATATGTTGTCAGGCGGCAGCAATGGAATCTTCGTGGTCAGCAATCCCAGCCATAACTCCATGCCCATGCTGCGCACCACCTTCAACATATCGGGCAAAGCCGTGGATCACGCCCGCCTCTACATCACCGCGCGCGGAATTTACGAGGCATACCTGAACGGCAAGCGCATCGGCGACGACTACTACAATCCGGGGCTGACGCAGTACAACGTTACGCAGATGTACCAGACCTATGACGTGACCAGCATGCTCAAACCCCAGGGCAATACCCTGGGCGCAATGCTCGGAGAAGGCTGGTGGAGCGGACTGTTGAGCTTCGGCGACATCTGGAACCACTTCGGCGACCGCCAGTCGTTGCGCGCCGAACTTGTGATCACTTACAAAGACGGTTCCTCCGACACCATTGTCACAAGTCCTCAGACCTGGAAGTACTACGGCAACGGCCCCGTGGTTTATAGCAGCCTGGATTTCGGCGAGATTTACGATGCCGGCAGAGAGCCCGCCATCGATGGCTGGACCACCGCCGCATACAACGACAGCCAATGGAAGGACGCGGTCGAAGTCCCGCTGCAAGGCACCACCTTTTCCGGCAGCGAGCAAGTCTTCGGGCCCGGCGGACCCAGGATGTCCCCACCCTTCACCTTTGACAAGTTGAAGCTCATCGGCCAAATCGGCGATTCCGCCGGCATCTTCAAGATCCTCACTGCGCAAAGCGTGCAGCAGGTGCGCCCCGGCGTCTTTGTCTACAACATGGGACAGAACATGGTCGGAGTGCCGCGCATTACTCTCAGCGCCGGGCATCCCGGAAAAACCATCACCCTCCGCTACGCCGAAATGCTGTATCCCAACCTTCCCGTCTACGGCAAAAACGTGGGCATGATCTTAACGGAAAACTATCGCGCCGCAATCAGTCAGGATGAGTACACAGAGAAAGCGGGAAGCCAGGTTATCCAGCCGCGCTTCACCTTCCGCGGATATCAGTACATCGAAATCACAGGCATCGATCAGGCGTTGCCGCTGGCTTCCGTTCAGGGAGTGGTCATCAGCTCCCTGCATCATCTGACCGCCGATTACAAGACCTCCAATCCCAGGGTCAACAGGCTGTGGTCGAACCTCGTTTGGTCGAACGTGAATAACTTTGTGACCATTCCGACCGACTGTCCGCAACGTAACGAGCGCATGGGCTGGTCGGGAGACATCAATGTCTTCTCGCACACCGCAACCTATGTCTCGAACGCCGATCAGTTCCTTACCCGTCACATGTACGCCATGCGCGATGTGCAGTCGGATCAAGGCAGGTTTACCGATGTTGCGCCCGTGGGCGGCGGCTTCGGCGGCATCCTGTGGGGTAGCGCGGGCATCGTGATTCCCTGGCAGGTCTACCAGCAGTACGGCGACGTGGCGCTGCTCGCGCAGAACTACCCGGCCATGGCGGCTTACATGAGCTACATCGACACCACCATCAACCCCAAGACGGGTTTCACGTCCGAGGCGATTCTGGGAGACTGGTTGGGGCCGCAAAATGGAATGCAGGGAACCGACTTCCTCGCCACCGCTTATCACGCCTACGACCTCGGCATCATGGCCAAGGTTGCCGCCATCCTGGGCAAGTCAAGCGATGCGGAGACGTACACCACACAATACGAGGATCGCAAGGCCTTCTTTAACCGGACCTTCGTCAATGCCGAGAAAGTCACCCTCGCCACTGTCAGCGGCATGGGCGCCTTTGGCGGGGGTCGCCGCCGAGCCAGAAACACACCGGGAGGGCCGGAAGCTCCTGCAGCTCCGGAATTTAAGGTGAACGATACGCAGACTTCCTATGCCGTTCCCTTGGCCATGGGCTTGTTCTCCGCGGAAAATGAACCGTACATGGTCAAAAATCTGGCGGCCGCGGTGGATCGCGAGAACAAAGACGACTCCGGAGCCCTGCGCCCCAAGGACTCCCTGATGACAGGCTTCATCGGCACTGCCTTCATCAGCAAGGCTCTATCCGACAGCGGCCGCAGCGATCTTGCCTACCGCCTTCTCGAGAACCAGCAATACCCTTCCTGGCTCTATTCGATCGACCAGGGTGCAACTTCAATCTGGGAGCGGCTCAACGGCTACACGGTCGACGACGGATTCGGCGGCAACAACAGCATGAACTCCTTTGACCACTACTCCTTCGGCGCCGTAGGCCAATGGATGATGGCCTACTCTCTCGGAATTCAACGCGATGAGCCGGGCTTCAAAAAGTTCATTCTTCAACCTGAGCCCGATACCACCGGCGGCATTACATCGGCCGAAGGCTACTATGACTCGATGTACGGCTGCATCAAAAGCGCCTGGAAGTTGAACGGCAGAACCCTTGCCTACAGCGCCACCGTTCCCGCCAACTCGACCGCCATCCTCTACCTTCCGGCCAGCGGACCCGGCGTGGTGACGGAAGGCGGCAACGACGCCGCCAAGGCCGCGGGGATCACATTCCTGCGATTCGAAAACGGCAAGGCTGTATATCAGTTGCAGTCTGGCGCCTATGCGTTCACCTCTCAGCTATAAGCATTCCGGCCAGATCCTCTTGCGAGGATCTGGTTCAGGGCACCGGACCGGCCACGGCTTCGATCGTCCAAGATCGTCGCCGCGCCCAAGAACCGGCTCCATAAAGGGTGTCTTGAAAGGGTACAAGCTTCACAGGCTGCGAAAAAACTTCGCGGATCATCGGTTTTGACAGGGCACGACTTCAGTCGTGCCAATCGAGCCAGCAAAATTGATCGGCTTTAGCCGCTGCGGGATGCTCTTTTTGACCGTTCACCCAAACCCTGTGCGATGAGTTTTGTAACAAGGGCACGGCTTTAGCCGGGCCGCTAAAGTCTGCAAAACGAACGAGGGCTTCAGCCCCTGCTGCACCCTCCTTTGCACCATTGCCTGATGCGAGGAGTTTTTCCGCAGCCTGTTCAGCCCCTGAGGAATGTTCTCAGGCAGGCCGAATCCACTGATGCAACCGGCCCTAGACACAAATACGCCCGGATCGGAGATCCAGGCGCATTCCTGTCTAGATGAACTTCGCGCTCTTAGAAGTGGTACGCCACACCCACCGTGGGCTCAAAGATATTCCACCACTTCTTCGTTTCAAATTGCGGGACTCCGAAGGTGGGCACCTTGGTCACCAACCCGCGATATTCAGCGCGGATGTCGAAACTGGGACTCACCTCATAGGCGAACCCGGCACCGTAGAGACCGCCGACCGCCGTCACCTGCTTGGCATCGAGGTACTGCAACCCGGTATTGATCACGGGCAGGTAAATCACTGCCGCCGGCCCTGCTTCCACAAACGGATTCCAGTTCTTGAAGACGAAAGAGCGCACAAACGCGCCCGAAATCTCCTGGGTGCGCAAGGGAATGTTGTAATTATTCGGAATGGCGTAATAGTGGATCCTGTTCAAGTAGGTGATGCCGTAGTTCGCTTCCAGAGCGGTGGTGGGCGTCAGCATGAACCGGTAGCTCATCAGGGCCCCGTAACCGGTGTTCGAATTCACCTCGACGTTGGTCGACGAAGCAATGAATGGCTCGATAATCCCAGTTCCGCTCAAGCTGATGTCCTGGCGGCTTTCCTGAGCACGTCCCGCGGCCGCGCTCATGGCCAGCAGGAAAATGACAAATACGATCTTCTTCATTCGGTCCAGATCCTCACGACTGTCAACCCTGGGCTGACAACGAACTGCTCGATTGCGGGCCCCGGGCGACGCCAGACCCCACTCTCAGAATTGTAACTGCCCGAATCGGTCCGGGCCGTGGCTGAAGGCTGTTTCCAGCATAGCTGGTTGGGGCGCCGTTGCTCTAGTCCCCGGCGCCAATCTCCGCGCCTGCATTCCCTCGCTCCCCGGCTCCTCCAACTTCCGCTTTTTCCACCTGGAAATAGAACGGCGGCCCATGCTGGCGCGCCAGCTTGCGCAGCGTGCGCAAGAATGCCCGCGCCGCGTACGAGAGCGTAACCTGGCGCCGATGCACCAGCCGCAGTACTCGCTGAATGGCCAGTTCGTCTACGGGCACGCTCACCAGTGTTCCCATCTCCAGTTCGCGCGCCACCGTAAGGTGCGGCACCAGGGCCAGGCCATTGCCCATGCCACAAACAGCTTGATGGCCTCAATGGTCGGCAGCTCAATCTCCATGTTGAGCTGGGTGCGGTAGCGCGCGAACGTCTCAATCACCCGGCTGCGCAGCGGCGAAGCCACATTGTGCGCAATAAAGAACTCGTTGCCCAGATCTTTGATAGACACGCGCGGCCGCGCCGCTAACGGATGGGTGGGGCTCACGATCAGGGCCAGGCTGTCGCCATAGACCGCAATGGTGCGAAACTGCTCCGGATCGGGCCGGAACGAAAGCACTCCCAGTTCGAAACTGCGCCGGGCCAGCTCCTCCGGCACGTGCGAAGCCAGCGTGCGGTGCACCGTCACCGCAATGTGCGGAAACGACTTCCGGAACGCATCAATGGCCGGCAGCAGGTACATGCAGGTGTACTCGTTGGCGGCCACGTGCAGGTGTCCGCGCTCCAGGCTCTTCAGCTCGCCCAGCGCGCTCGTGGCTTCCCGGCGCAGAGCCAGCAGACGCAGGGCGTAATCGCGCAGCAGCACCCCGGCCGCGGTCAGCGAGCCGTCGCGGGCAGCACGGTCAAAAAGCGTTTCTCCCACGGACTGCTCCAGCTTGCGAATCACCTGGCTCACAGCCGGTTGCGTCCGGTGCAGCCGCACCGCCGCGCGCGAGAAACTGCGCTCCTCGGCCACGGCGAGAAAGGTTTCCAGCTGGTTCAGGTCCATGGGTGCAGCTCCTCCGGACGTGCAACTGATCAGGCCAGCTTGCTAGTCATAATGATATTATTATGCATTGCAAACAATTATAACTTTGCCTTATAACGCGCAAATGCGAGAAACTGGAAGAGATGGGAAAGACCCCTCCCCGTCGGCAGGCGCATAAATGACCCAGAATCTTCAAAATCACGTCGTCTTCTTCGACACCACTCTCCGCGATGGCGAGCAGTCGCCGGGCTGCAGCATGACCACACAGGAAAAGCTGACCATGGCCCACGCGCTGGAAGACCTGGGCGTGGACATCATCGAGGCCGGCTTTGCCATGGCCTCGGAGGGCGATTTTGCAGCCATCGCCACCATCACCCAGGCCATCCGCAAGCCCCGCATCGCATCGCTGGCCCGCGCCAAAAAGGAAGACATCGAAATGGCCGCCCGCGCGCTGCAGTTTGCCGAGCGCGCCCGCATTCACGTCTTCCTGGCCTCAAGCGACCTGCATCTCGAATACAAGTTGAAGATGGGCCGCCAGGAAGCGCTCGACCAGACCGGCGAATCGGTACGCCTGGCGCGCACGCTGGTTGACGATGTGGAGTTTTCACCGGAGGACGCTACCCGCGCCGACCGCGATTTCCTGGTGGACATGGTGCGCATCGCCGTCGAAGCCGGCGCCACAACCATCAATATGCCCGACACCGTGGGCTACTCCACGCCTGAGGAGTACGGCCGCATGTTCGCCGAAGTGCGCGAGCGGGTTCCGGCCGTCGACGAAAAGGGCATCATGCTTTCCTCGCACTGCCACGACGACCTGGGCCTGGCCGTGGCCAACTCGCTGGCCGCCATTCAGGCCGGCGCGCGCCAGGTGGAGTGCACCATCAACGGCATTGGCGAGCGGGCCGGCAACGCCGCGCTCGAAGAGATTGCCGCGGCCCTCTACGTGCGCGGCGACCGCTACGGCGTCGAACACCAGCATCAAGCTCGAAAATCTCTATCCCACCAGCCAGGTGCTGGGCCAGCTCATCACCTTCCGGCCCTCGCCCAACAAGGCGGTGGTGGGCGAAAACGCCTTTGCGCACGAGTCGGGCATTCACCAGCACGGCATGCTGGCCAACCCGCTCTGCTACGAGATCATGACGCCGGCGCTGGTGGGCGTGGCCAAAACGCAACCTGGTGCTGGGCAAGCACTCCGGCCGCGCCGCGCTGCGCCACCGGCTGGAGCAGCTCGGCTTCGCGCTCACCCGCGAAGAGCTGCAGCACGTCTATTACAGTTTTGTGGCGCTGGCCGATCGCAAGAAGAACATCTACGACCAGGACCTGATCGGCCTGCTGCCCGACAACATTCGCGAACGGCGGCATGAGCAAGTCGCCGAAGTGGATTGACGGCAAAGATCAGAAGCTCTCCAGCCAGACTCCTGGACTAGAGGACGTTTTGAAAGGGCACGATGATTAGTCGTGCCGTAAGACGAGGGCATGTTTTGAAAGGGCACGACTTCAGTCGTGCCGAAAGACGCAAAATGATTGAGGGGCTTTAGCCCCTGAGGGACACGACACAATGCACCTCAATATCCTAGTCACGGCCGGCGATGGCATCGGCCCCGAAGTAACCGGCGAAGCGGTTGCCGTATTGAAGCAGATTGCCGCGCAGGGCGGCCACGATTTCTCTTTTGCCGAAAAGCGCATCGGCGGCGTCGCCATTGTGCAGGACGGCACGCCGCTGCCGCAGGACACACTGGACGCCGCACTGGCCTCCGATGCGGTTCTGCTGGGCGCGGTAGGCGGGCAACGAGTTCAATTCGCTGCCGCCGGACAAGCGCCCCGAGGGGGGATTGCTGGCACATTCGCGCGGCTCTGGGCGGCTTTGCCAATCTGCGCCCCTGTTTTTCGTTCAAGGAACTGACGGTCAACAGCCCGCTGCGGCCTGAAATCATCGACGGCACCGACATCATGTTCGTCCGCGAGCTGCTGGGCGGCGCGTACTTCGGCAAGCCCCGCGAGTGGAACAAGGAAAAGGGCGTCGGCTACAACACCATGGTCTACACGCGCGACGAGGTGGCGCGCGTGGCGCGGATCGCCTTTCGAGCTGGCGCAGAAGCGCCGCAAAAAAGTGACCAGCGTGGACAAGGCCAACGTGCTCGAGGTTTCGCAGCTCTGGCGCGCCACGGTGACGAAGTGGCAGCGGAGTTCCCCGATGTGACGCTGGAACACCAATATATCGACGCCATGGCCATGCACATCATGAACCGGCCGCGCGACTTCGACGTGGTGCTCACGGAAAATCTCTTCGGCGACATTCTGACCGACGAGTCGGGGGTCATCACCGGCTCGCTGGGCATGCTGCCCTCGGCCACCATCGGCGGCAAGGTGAATCTGTACGAGCCAGTGCACGGCTCCGCGCCCGACATTGCCGGCAAGGGCTTGGCCAATCCGCTCGGCGCAATTTTGACGGCGGCGCTGATTCTGCGCCATTCGGCCGGACTTGAAGCAGAAGCGGTGGCCATTGAAGCAGCCGTGCGCAAGGTGCTGGAGCAGGGCTTCCGCACCCCCGATCTGGCCCGCGGCAACACCCAGGGCCTGACCGTCCTTTCAACCAAAGAGATGGGCGCGAAGGTGCGCGAGACGGTGAAGACTCTGCTGGTGAACGCATAGCGGCAAATAACATCGGGTGCCCCATCCTTGGCGCGTTTTTGTTTTTGTGCCAAGGGTGGGAGAGCACAAACCCCAACCGAGAAATAAGGACACTCCATGAGTTCAGCACCAAAAACATTATTCGAGAAAGTCTGGGAGCAGCACGTAGTGGTCGAGCCCAAGGGCGAGCCCACGCTGCTCTACATCGATCTGCAACTGGTGCACGAGGTCACGTCGCCGCAGGCGTTTGAAGGCTTGCGTCTCGCCGGCCGCAAGGTGCGCCGGCCCGATCGCACCATCGCCACCATCGATCACAACGTGCCGACCACCATCGAAGGCCGGCTCAATATCGTCGACCAGGTCGCAGCCAAACAGATTGCCACGCTGCGCCAGAACTGCGCTGACTTCGGCATCGAGCTTTACGACGTGAACTCGCGCGAGCAGGGCATCGTGCACGTCATCGGCCCGGAGCTGGGCCTGACCAAACCGGGCATGACCATCGTCTGCGGCGACTCGCACACCTCCACGCACGGCGCATTCGGCGCGCTGGCCTTCGGCATCGGCACCAGCGAAGTGGAGCACGTGCTGGCCACG
This sequence comes from uncultured Acidobacteriaceae bacterium, assembly GCA_963725975.1. Lineage (GTDB taxonomy): Bacteria > Acidobacteriota > Terriglobia > Terriglobales > Acidobacteriaceae > Telmatobacter. The sequence continues at coordinate 138,237 of CAVSBA010000012.1, forward strand.
CAAACGCTGCCGCAGTCCAAGCCCACCACCTTCCGCATCTCGGTCGAGGGCAAGCTGCCGCAGGGAGTGACGGCCAAGGACATTATTCTGGCCATCATCGGCAAAATCGGCACCGACGGCGCCACCGGCTGCGTCATCGAGTACGCGGGCTCGGCCATTCGCTCGCTCTCCATGGAAGGCCGCATGACCATTTGCAACATGAGCATCGAGGCCGGCGCGCGCGCTGGCATGATCGCTCCCGATGAGACAACGTTCGCGTATCTGCAAGGCCGCCAGTTTCAGTCCAAAGGGAGAAGCCTGGAAGGCCGCCGTGGAAGAGTGGAGCAAGCTGCCCACCGATCCCGGCGCCAAATTCGATCGCGAGCTCACCATCGATGCCGCCACGCTGGTGCCCTACGTCAGTTGGGGAACGAGCCCGGGCATGGTGGCTCCGGTCACCGCCAGCGTTCCCGATCCGGCTGCCGCGGCCAACGACCAGGACCGCAAATCCTTCGAGCGCGCCCTCGAGTACATGGGCCTCAAGGCGGGCACGCCGCTCGCGGACGTGAACATCGACCGCGTCTTTATCGGCTCCTGCACCAACGGCCGCATTGAAGACCTGCGCGCCGCGGCCAAGATTGCCGCCGGCCACAAGGTATCGTCCCATGTGAATGCCATGGTGGTTCCGGGTTCGCAACAGGTGAAGGCGCAGGCTGAAAAAGAAGGCCTAGATCGCATCTTCAAGGAGGCAGGCTTCGATTGGCGCGAGCCGGGCTGCTCCATGTGCCTGGGCATGAACCCCGACATTCTTTCGCCGGGCGAGCGCTGCGCTTCCACCAGCAATCGCAACTTTGAGGGCCGCCAGGGCCGCGGTGGTCGCACGCATCTCGTCAGCCCGCAAATGGCCGCAGCCGCAGCCATTGCCGGGCATTTCGTCGACATCAGAAATTGGCCCACGACTGAATTTGCCCGGGAAGAGGTGACAGCCTAATGGAACCGTTCAAGACATTAACATCGCTCGCCATGCCTCTCGACCGCACCAATGTCGACACCGACCAGATCATTCCCAAGCAGTTTTTGAAGCGCATTGAGCGCACCGGCTACGGCGACTTTCTCTTTTTCGACTGGCGCCGCACCGCGTCGGGCGATCCCGATCCGGCGTTTGTGCTCAACGACCAGCGCTATCAGGGTGCGCAGATTCTGGTCGCCGGCAAAAACTTCGGCTGCGGATCGAGCCGCGAACATGCCGCGTGGGCGCTCAGCGATTTCGGCTTCCGCGTGGTGATTGCACCCACCTTCGCCGACATCTTTTTCTCCAACGCCGGCAAGAACGGCATTGTGCTGGCGCGCCTGACCGAGGACGAAGTGAACACCCTCCTCCAGAACGCGCAGAAAATTCCGGGCTATCAACTGACGGTCTCGCTCGAAAAGCAGACGGTCACCGACGACCGCGGCTTCAGCGCGACGTTCGAGATCGATCCATTCCGCAAGTTCTGCCTGATGGAAGGACTCGACGACATTGGCTTGACTTTGCGTCACGCCGCCGAACTGGACACGTTTGAAAAGCAGCACGACAACGCAGCGTGGTTAAAGGCGAAGTAAGACACAGCCTCAAATATGGGTGCCCCAGGTCCCGATTCTGGGACCTGGGAAAGCAAGTCCGTCAACCGCAGCATGAACAACTGAGAGCTGATAGCTGAAAGCTGACAGCTTGGGTAAACGAAGAGAGCTAATGACCATCGAAGGCAAGCGGCAAAGCATTCCGTTGACTGAGGGCTCCAGCCGGGCGGGCGCGCGCGCTTTATTTGCGGGGCTCTGGGTTCACGAAAGACGATCTGCATAAGCCCCTCATCGGCATCGCCAACACCTGGACCGAGATCGGCACCTGCAACGTGCACCTGCGCCAGATCGCCGAAGCGCTCAAGGAAGGCATTCGCGAAGCCGGCGGCACGCCCATGGAGTTCAACACCATCACCATCTCCGACGGCATCACCATGGGCACGCAGGGCATGAAGGCCTCGCTGGTGTCGCGCGAAGTCATCGCCGACTCCATCGAGCTGGTGGCGCGCGGCAATCTCTTCGACGGCCTGGTGGGCATCGGCGGCTGCGACAAGAACATGCCGGGCATCATCATGGCGCTCTGCCGCCTCGACATTCCGGGCATGATGCTCTACGGCGGATCGATTGCGCCGGGCAGGCTCGACGGTCCCCACGGCGAGAAAATCGATATCACCATTCAGAATGTGTTCGAGGGCATCGGCTCCTACGCCGCCGGACGCATCGACGACGCGGGCCTTGAAGCTCTTGAAGCCCACGCCTGTCCGGGCGCCGGCGCCTGCGGCGGCCAGTTCACCGCCAACACCATGGCCATGAGCGCGGAGATTCTCGGCATCTCGCCCATCGAACTTTCCGGCGTACCCGCCACTTCGCCCAACAAGCTTCAGGCCACGCGCGCCGCCGGCCGCATGTTGATGGAAGCAGTGCGCGCCAATCGCCGTCCCTCGCAGATCATCACCCGCAAGGCGCTGGAAAATACCATTGCCAGCGTGGCGGCCAGCGGCGGGTCAACCAACGCCGTGCTTCACCTCATCGCCATCGCGCGCGAAATGGGCATCGACCTCGACATTGACGATTTCGACGCCATCTCCAAACGCACGCCCTACATCTGCTCTCTCACGCCGGCGGGAAAATACGTGGCCTCCGATTACCAGGCCGCGGGCGGTTCGCGCCTGCTCGCGCAGCGCATGATCGATGCCGGCTACGCCGACGGTTCCACGCTGACCATCAGCGGAAAAACGCTTGGCGAAGAAGCGGCGCTGGCCAAAGAGACGCCGGGGCAGGACGTGATTCACACCTTCGAGAACCCCATCAAGCCCAACGGCGGCCTGGTGATTCTCAAAGGCAATCTGGCGCCTGAAGGCTGCGTGATGAAGATTGCCGCGGCCGATCGCTACGAGCATCGCGGACCGGCGCGCGTGTTTGACTGCGAGGAAGATTGCTTCAAGGTTGTGCAGTCAGGCGGCATCAAGCCCGGCGACGTGGTGGTTATCCGCTACGAAGGCCCCAAGGGTGGTCCGGGCATGCGCGAAATGCTGCAGGTCACTGCGGCCATCAGCTCGAATGCAGAGCTGAGCGCGCACGTGGCCCTGCTGACCGATGGGCGTTTCAGCGGAGCAACCCGCGGCTTCACTGCCGGCCACGTGGCTCCGGAAGCGTTTGTCGGCGGCCCCATTGCGGCCGTGCGCGAGGGCGACATGATTCACTTCGACATTCCCAACCGCACCCTCAATGTTGAGATCAGCGATGCGGAGATACAAGCGCGGCTCAAGGAATTCAAGACCCCCGCGCTGCGCTGGCCCAAGGGCGTGTTCCGCAAGTATGTGGACCGCGTGAAGTCGGCGAGCGAAGGGGCAACGACGTAAAGCAGCTGACAGTAAGCAGCTGGCAGTGCACAGCTGACAGATGCTGATTGAAGTAGCAGTTTTGTGACACGAACTGAGAACTGTTTGCTGTCAGCTCTTGGCTGATAGCTGAATTGGAGCAGGCACATGGGGACGAAGGAAAACGCGCAATCATCGAACGCACACCTGAACACGCCGACACGGCTGACCGGCGCGGAGATTCTGTGGGCCACGCTGGCCGGCGAAGGCGTCGACACCGTCTTCGGCTATCCCGGCGGAGCTATTCTGCCCGCCTACGATGCGCTGCGCAAGTTCCCTGTCCGCCACGTGCTGGTGCGCCACGAGCAGTGCGCCGCGCACATGGCCGACGGCTATGCGCGCGCTTCGGGCAAAGTGGGCGTGGCCATTGCCACCAGCGGCCCCGGCGCAACCAATCTCGTCACCGGCATCGCCACGGCCATGCTCGATTCCATTCCCATCGTCTGCATCACCGGCAATGTATCCAGCAAGGTGCTGGGCACCGACGCCTTTCAGGAAGTCGATATCACCGGCATTACGCTGCCGGTGACCAAGCACAACTTCCTGGTCAGCAAGGCCGAGGACCTGGCCCACGCCATTCGCGAGGCATTTCAGATTGCGCGCTCCGGCCGGCCCGGCCCGGTGCTCGTCGACATTACCAAGGACGCGCAGCAGGGCACGGCCATCTTCGACTTTGAAGCCGCCAGGCCGCGCGCCTATCGGCCGCACCCCATGCTGCGGGTCGAGGAATCCGGCCTCGATCAGGCGGCCGAACTCATCCGCAACGCCAAGCGCCCCGTCATCCTCGCCGGCCACGGCGTCATGGAATCCGGCGCCATGGAGCAGGTGCGTACGCTGGCCGAGCGCGCGCAGATTCCCGTGGCTCTCACGCTGCTGGGCATCGGCGGATTCCCTGCCTCGCATCCGCTTAACCTGGGCATGATGGGCATGCACGGCGAGGCCTGGGTCAACCATGCCATTCAGGAAGCGGATCTGCTCATCGCCTGCGGCATGCGCTTCGACGATCGCGTCACCGGCACGCTTGCAACCTACGCCATCCATGCCAAGAAAATTCATATCGAGATCGATCCCGCCGAGATCAACAAAAATGTGCGAGTCGACGTGGCCCTGGTGGGCGACTTGCGCGTTGTGCTCGAAGATCTTCTGCCGCGCGTCAATAGTCGTAGCCGCGACGGCTCGGCTTGGCTCAAGACCATCGAAGCCAGCAAGGGCGCGGTGGCCGTGCGCGACATCAAGAACCTGCCCGACTCCGGCCACCTTTACGCAGCCCACGTAATGCACGACCTGTGGCGCATGACCGGCGGCAATGCCATCATCTCCACCGACGTGGGCCAGCACCAGATGTGGGAGGCGCAGTATTTCCGCCATGAGACGCCGCGCACGCTCATCACCTCCGGCGGCCTGGGAACCATGGGCTTCGGATTGCCCGCAGCCATCGGCGCCAAGTTTGCCTGCCCGGAGAAAGATGTGTGGGTGGTGGCCGGCGATGGCGGATTCCAAATGACGGCGGGCGAGCTGGCAACCATCGTTCAGGAAAAAATCAAGATCAACATCGCCATCATCAACAACGGCTACCTGGGCATGATCCGCCAGTGGCAGGAATTTTTCTACGAGCGTAACTACCAGGCGGCGTCTTTGGTGAGCCCCGATTTCGTGAAGCTCGCCGACGCCCACGGCATTCCCGGGCGCACCGTGCGCACGCGGGCTGAGGTAGCCGATGCCGTGAACGAGGCCCGCTCTGCGAAGGGCGCGTTCCTCATCAACTTCATGGTCGAAAAGGAAGAGTCGGTGTACCCCATGATTCCCGCCGGCAGCGCATTGCACGAAATGATCCGGCGCCCAGGCAAGGCGCCAAAAAATCCGCTGGAAGAGTCAGCGGACGAGTAAGAGGGATCTCTGATCCCTGACCTCTAGAAAGGCCATCATGCTGCACACATTCGTTGCATACGTTGAAGACCTGCCGGGCGTGCTTACGCGCGTGGCTTCGCTGTTTCGCCGCCTGAACATCAACATCAACTCGCTCACCGTGGGGCGCAGCGAGCGCGCCGGCCTGTCGCGGCTCACCCTGGTGTGTGAAGCTTCGGCGGAGGCCGGCGATCGCATCCGCGCCAGCCTCTTCAAGCTTGAAAACGTGGTCGACGTGGACGACATCGCCAAGGCTCCCGCCGTTACCCGCGAGCTGGCGTTGATCAAAGTGGCCGCCACGCCACAAAACCGCTCGCAGCTCTTTGACCTGGTCGAAGTCTTCCGCGCGCGCATCGTCGATCTCACCTCGGAATCGCTGATGATCGAAATGACCGGCGTGGAAAGCAAGATTGAAGGTCTCATTGAAGTGTTGCGCGAAGACGAAGGGCGGGTTCTGGAAATCTGCCGCAGCGGCAAAATGACCATGCGCCGCGGCCATCACGTCAGCAGCGTGTTGCGCGCCATGGACGCCGGCGTACCTGACGCTGGCGAAACCGGCAGCGAAGGCCCCGCCGTAACGCAAGACGACAGCCTGCCCAGCGCGTTCGAATAATCGAAATCAATTTTGAAGCATCAATTTTGAAATGAGGAAATGAAAAAATGGCAACGACCTATTACGACAATGATGCGGACCTGTACCTTATCCAGGCCAAGAAGGTGGCCATCATCGGCTACGGATCGCAGGGGCATGCCCACGCGCTCAACCTGAAAGACTCCGGCGTGCAGGTAAAGGTGGGCCTGGCCAAGAACTCCAAGTCCATCGCCAAGGCCGAAAAGGCGGGCCTTGAAGTGACAACAGTTCCTGAAGCCACCAAGTGGGCAGACGTGATCATGGTCCTGGTGCCGGATCAGACCGCGGCCAAGTTGTACGCGGAGGAGATCGGCCCCAACCTCAGCGCCGGCAAACTACTGATGTTCGCGCATGGCTTCAATATTCACTTCAAGACCATCGTGCCTGCCCCGGGCATCGATGTAGGCATGGCCGCGCCCAAGGCGCCCGGCCATCGCGTCCGCGAAGTCTTCACCGAGGGTGGCGGCGTCCCGGGCCTCATCGCCGTCTTCCAGGACGCAACCGGCACCGCCCACGCGCTCTCCCTCAGTTACCTCAAGGGCATCGGCTGCACACGCGCCGGAGTGCTCGAGACCACATTCAAGGAGGAGACCGAAACCGATCTCTTCGGCGAGCAGGCCGTGCTGTGCGGCGGCGTCAGCGCGCTCATCAAGGCTGGCTACGAAACCCTGACCGAGGCCGGCTATCAGCCCGAGAGCGCCTACTTCGAAGTGCTGCACGAACTCAAGCTGATCGTCGATCTCATCTATCGCGGCGGCCTGGCCTACATGCGCTACTCCATCTCCGACACCGCCGAGTGGGGCGACTACGTGAGCGGCCCGCGCGTCATCAACGAAGAGAGCCGCAAGGCCATGAAGCAGATTCTGGCCGAAATCCAGGACGGAACCTTTGCCAAGCGATTCCTCGCCGACCAGAACTCCGGCCGCAACGGAGTTCCTGGCCTTCCGCGAAGCCGAGGCCCGGCATCCCGTCGAGATCGTCGGCAAAAAGCTGCGCGCGCAGATGCCCTTCCTCGATCCGGTCACGGTGGAAGAAGTCGCAAAGACGCGGTAACCCTGCCGCGGTAATCCGTTCACGTAGCTTCGTGCTCTCCCATCCTTGCGCCAGAAACAAGTCGCAAGGGTGGGACTCCTGGCCTTTTCTTTCGCTCTTCCCAAACCGCCGTCCCGCCTCCACGCGCTCCCTGCGCCCCTCCCTGTAAAATCGAATCAAACCCTGCCCATGCCGGCTTGGGAGGCTCCTTGCTCTACTGGCTGCTCTACGAAAAGCTCTTTCCGTTCTTTCACCCTTTCCGGATCTTCCGCTATCTCACTTTCCGCACGGCCTTTGCCTCGCTCACGGCGCTGCTGATCGCTCTGTTCATCGGTCCCTGGGTCATTCAAAGACTGCGCGAGTTCCAGATCGGCCAGTTTGTCCGCGACGACGGCCCCCAGTCGCATCTGAAAAAAACCGGCACCCCCACCATGGGCGGTGTGCTCATCTGCATCTCCATCCTGCTGCCCACGGTGCTGTGGTCGGATCCGGCCAATCCATTTGTCTGGCTTACTGTCTTCTCCACCACGGCCTTCGCCGCCATCGGCTTTGCCGACGACTACATCAAAGTGGTCAAGCGCCGCAGCCTTGGCCTTACTGCCCGCGCCAAGCTCTTCTGGCAGGCCATGGTCGGGCTGGTTGTCGCCATCGCACTCATCGTGCTCGAGCAGTTCCAGCTCTTCTCCACCGGGCTCTCGGTGCCCTTTATCAAGAGCCTGCGCCCTGACCTGCTGTGGCGCCACTGGCCCTCCACGCTGCCGCACATGGCGCTGCTGGCCTTCGCGCCCTTTGTCATCTGGGTGGTCCTCTGGCTCACCTTATCGTCGAATGCCGTTAACTTGACCGACGGCCTCGACGGGCTGGCCATCGGCTGCACCATCATTGCCGCCGCCGCGCTGGCTGTCCTCACCTACGTCAGCGGCCACGTGGTCTTTGCTGACTATCTCGAACTCGAGCGCATGCCGCTGGTCGGTGAACTGACTGTCTTTTGCGGATCGATGGTCGGCGCATCCATCGGCTTTCTCTGGTACAACGCCCATCCTGCCGAGATCTTCATGGGCGATGTGGGATCGTTGGCGCTGGGTGGGGCCATCGGCACAGTGGCCGTCATCATCCGCCAGGAACTTCTGCTGCCGTTTATCGGCGGCATCTTCCTGCTTGAAGCGCTCTCCGTCATGCTGCAGGTGGGCAGCTATAAGTTGCGCAAAAAACGCATCTTCAAAATGGCCCCGCTGCACCACCATTTCGAACAACTGGGCTGGGAAGAGTCCAAAGTCGTTGTCCGCTTCTGGATTGGGGCCCTGGTGTTTGCATTGTTTGCACTCACCACCCTCAAACTCCGCTGACCGGGCACCGTGCGCTCCTCTTTTCGCCGCACAATAGAGTCAGCCATCCTGCCGCCGCCGTAGGCCCACTCGCGACGCGCGCAGGCCCCGCTCAACGCCCGTAAGCTCGCTCGACGCGCGTAAGCCCGCTCGACGTAGGATAGATTCCATGATGGAGTTGAAAGGCAAGAAGGTTCTGGTCGTGGGGCTGGGCAAGTCCGGCCTGGCCGCCGCCCTGTTTCTGCGCCACAAAGGCGCGCAGGTCACGGTCTCCGACGTGCGTTCCGCCGAATCGCTGGCCAAGGATATCCCCGCCCTGCTCGAAGAAGGCATCATGGTCGAAGCCGGCGGCCACGGCCTGCTCACCTTTCGCCGCCAGGACCTAATCGTCGTCAGCCCCGGCGTCCCGCTCGACACGCCGGAACTGGAGCAGGTGCGCAAATTCGGGCTGCCCATTATCGGCGAGCTGGAACTCGCGGCCCGCTTCCTTAAAGGCAAAATCCTGGCCATCACCGGCTCCAACGGCAAAACCACCACCACCGCCCTGCTCGGCGCCATCTTTGAAGAAGCCGGAATTCCGGTGCTGGTCGGCGGCAACATCGGCGTCCCCGTGGTCGGGCTCATCGAAGAAAGCACAGACCAGACCTGGTCCGTGCTCGAAGTTTCCAGCTTTCAGCTTGAAAGTACCGCGGAGTTCCATCCCGCCGTCTCCGTCATCCTCAACATCACCCCCGACCACCTCGACCGGCACCACAGCTTTGAGAATTACGCCCGCGCCAAGGAGCGTATTTTCGCCGCGCAGGACGGTCACGATGCCGTGGTTCTCAACGCCGACAATGCGCGCACGGCGCAGGCCGCGTCCCGGTCGTCTGCGCGCATCTACTGGTTTTCGATCGAGCACCCCGTCGGCCAGGGCGCCTGGGTCGAGGATGGTTACGTGGTTTACCGCGCCTCCCGCCATGCGGCCATCGAACAGGTCATGCCGCTCAGCAAGATCCCCCTCAAGGGCGAGCACAACGTGGAGAATGTGGTGGCCGCGGTCTGCGCCGCGCGCCAGGCCGGGGCCCCGGCTGAAGCCATTGCCCTCGCGATTGAAAAATTTCAGGCCGTCGAACACCGGCTGGAGTTCGTGGCTTGCGTTAACGGCGTCGACTACTACAACGACTCCAAAGCAACCAACGTGGACGCGGCCGCCAAAGCCGTGGCTGCCTTCCATTCCGGCATCCACCTTATTCTCGGTGGCAAAGATAAAGGCTCCGACTACACCACCCTCTCGCCTTTACTGCGCGAACGGGTCCGCGCCGTCTACACCATCGGCACGGCAGCCGCCAAAATCGAGTCGCAGTTGCGCGGCACGGTTTCATTGCACTCCTGCGAAACGCTGGAGCGCGCAGTGACCGCGGCCGCTTCATCGGCGCGCGCCCGGCGAGGTGGTCTTGTTGGCGCCGGCCTGCTCCAGCTTCGACCAGTTCGAGAATTATGAACACCGCGGCCGCGTCTTCAAGGAGTTGGTGGCCGAACGCCGCGGCTGGAAAGCCCACCAAAACGCCTAAGCGTCCTGGTGGAATGCGAATTTTGAACAGGGCACGATTTGTGGCGTGCCCAAAGCCGATAGAAAATGTCGGAGGCTCTGGCCCCCGAAGGGAATCACCGCAGGCATGGCGAAACGAGTCGGCGTAGACAAATGGATGTTTTTCACCACGCTGCTGCTGGTGGTAGCCGGCTTGGCCATGGTCTTCTCCGCCTCCGCAATCGTCGCCCAGGCGCGCTATCACACCGAGTTTGCCGACCTGGGCCGCCAGGCTGGATGGGCCGTGGCAGGCGTCCTGGCCATGCTGTGGCTCATGCACGTCGATGCCACCCGCTACAATTCGCCGCGCTTTATCTATCCCGCCCTCTCCATCACCACGCTGTTGCTGGTCTCGGTCTTCTTCTTCCCCGGCTCGCACAATACCCACCGCTGGATCCGTTTCGGACCCTTCTTCACCTTCCAGCCGTCGGAGATTGCCAAGCCTGTGCTGGTGCTCTTCCTCGCCTGGTTCCTCCATAACCGCCTCGACTCCATCCGCGACTGGCGGCATACGCTGGCGCGCGCGGCCGTGGTTCCCGTCGTCTTCATGCTCCTGGTGGTCAAGCAGCCTGACCTGGGCACCGCAATGGTGCTCGGCGGCGTCACCGCCATGATCCTCATCCTCGCCGGCATGGAGTGGAAATACCTGGCCGGAGCGGCTCTGGCGGCTCTGCCCGGCCTCGCCTTTCTGCTCTTCATGGTTCCCTGGCGCCGGGCGCGCATGTTGGCCTTCCTCCACCCCTCCGCCGACCCCCAGGGCGCCGGATTCCACATCACCCAGTCCCTCATCGCCGTGGGCACCGGCGGTCTAACCGGCCGCGGTTACATGGAAGGTATGCAGAAACTGTTCTATCTTCCTGAGGCCGCTACCGACTTTATCTTCGCCAACATCGCCGAGGAACTAGGCTTCATCGGCGCCATGTGTATCGTGCTCCTCTTCGTCGTCTTCGGCGTGTGCGGCCTGCGCGCCGCCTTCCGCACCCGCGATCCGTTTTTGCGTCTCGTCGCCTTCGGCCTCACCACCACCATCTTGCTGCAGGCCTTCTTTAACATCAGCGTAGTCCTGTCGTTAGTTCCCACCAAAGGCATTCCCCTCCCGATGATTTCCTCAGGAGGAACGTCACTGTTTTTCACTCTGGCCAGCATCGGCGTGTTGCTTAACATCACAAGGCAGGCAGAGTAAACGTAAGGGCCAGGGGAACGCAGCTGACCACTGAGAATTGTGAACTGAGAACTGTGAACTGTCCTTTACGCGTCCTCATTGCCGGCGGCGGCACTGGCGGCCACATTATCCCGGCTCTCGCGGTGGCGCACGAGCTCATCGAGCGCCACGGGGCCGAGATTCTCTTCGTCGGCACGGCGCGCGGCCTTGAAACCCGCCTCGTCCCCGAGGCCGGCCTTCGCCTCAAGCTCATCGACGTGGGTCCGCTCAACCAGGTCTCTCTGCTCACCCGCCTCAAAACCATCGTCCGCCTGCCCAAAAGCATCTCCGATTGCAAACGGCTGATCCGCGAGTTCAAGCCCGGCGTGGTCTTCGGCATCGGCGGTTACGCCTCCGGGCCCGGGGTCGCGGCCGCGCTGCGGCTCAAGGTGCCGGCGCTGGTCTTTGAGCCCAACGCCATGCCCGGCCTTGCCAATCGCCTGGTAGGCAAACGCGTGCAGGGAGCGGTCATCAATTTCCCCGACGCGGCCAAATGGTTTCGCAACCCCGAGGTCACCGGCGTTCCCGTTCGTCCGGAGTTCTTCACCATCCCTGCGCCCACCGGACCCGCGCCGCACCTGCTGGTCTTCGGCGGATCGCAGGGCGCGCGCCTCTTCAACACCCACCTGCCCCGGATCGTGCAGCCTCTGCTCGAAGCAGTGCCCGGCCTCACCATCCTCCACCAGAGCGGGCTGCGCAACTTTGAGCCGACGCAGGCGGCCTACCAGGCCAGCGGCGCCAACCCCGCGCGCTGGCAGGTGCAGCCGTTTCTCAATGACATGCCGGCGCAGTTCGCGCGCGCAAACCTGGTGCTCACCCGCAGTGGAGCGTCGACGGTGGGTGAGGAGGCAGCGGCCGCCAAGCCCGCGCTCCTGATTCCCTTTGCCGCTGCGGCCGATAATCACCAGCGCCGCAACGCCGAAGCCATGACCGCAGCCGGAGCCGCTGTGATGCTACAGGAGAGCGAGCTGGAAATCCCCGGAAAGCTGCTGGCGGAATTAATCGCGCTGCTCACCGATCCCGCCCGCCTGGCCGCCATGTCTGCGGCAGCCCGCAGGCAGGCCCACCCCGGAGCTGCGCAGCGCATCGCCGACCGGCTCGCCGAGTTGGCTCAGTCCGCTGCTGCCGGATGAGTCGGTCCCGCTTACCGGGTTGCAGCCCACACATGAAGGCTGTTGAAGAGAAACTGGCCGCCTAGAATCAGCAGCCAGATCCACAGCGCGAAGCGCAGCGGGCGCCGCGGAACGCGAGTGCTCAGAACCGTTCCCACTACCGCCCCGCCAATGCCGCCGGAAATCAGGTGAATGAGCAATCCCGGTTGCAGCGCGAACGAAAACAAGTGTGCGGTGCTGCCCAGCAGCGAAACCATGAATCCGAACGCAATGTCGGTGCCAACCACCTGCGCGGGCGCCAGCGGCGTCAGGCTCAGCAGCGCGGCGCTGCCTAATGCGCCGGCGCCGGCCGAAGAAAATCCAACCTCCGCGCCCACCGGAAACATGAGCCACGCCAGCAGCGGGCTGCGGTCGCGGGTCTGGCGCTGCTCCTCCATGGGCCGGAAGGAATAGAAGATCTGCCAACTGGCCGTGGCCACCAGGATGACGCCAAGGATCGCGTTCAGCGTGTTCTGCGTGCCGGCGCCGGCCAGGTGCCGCAGCAGCAGAGAGCCCAGCAGCACGCCGGGTGCGCCTCCCAGCAGCATGTAACCCAGCGTGCGCCAAGCCACGTTGCGGCGCGCGATCTGCGCCGGAACCAGGATCAATTTGACGGCCGCGGAAAATGTGAGTCCCACACCCACCGCAATGGGAGCAGGCACACCCAGGAACAGCACCAGGATGGGCACGGTAATGGTGCCCGCGCCCACCCCGGTGAGTGCGATGAACAACGCGATGACGAAGCCGATGAGATACTGCACGCGTAATCCCTTTCCTACTACGGCGACAACTGCTGCAATGCGCAGCTACCGCGACGGTGCAGCTTGGATGTGAATGCCGCATTCCACTTTACGCCCCGCCCAGCGGCCGGAGCGCGCATCGTTCGGATCTGTGGGCAACGAGGTGCAGGGTTCGCAGCCAATCGACGAATAGCCGCGCTCGTAGAGCGGCAGCAGAGGTATTTCCAGCTGCTCGCACGCGTACCACACATCGCGAGTGGACCATGCAGCCAGCGGCGCCAGCTTGAGCACGTGCTTTCCGCCTGGCAACTCGAACGGCGCAGCCTCTTCCAGGGCAGCACGCGTGCGCGCCTGCTCGCGCCGCAGACCGGTAAGCCAAACCCGGTACTGCGCCACCGCTTTGAAAAGCGGCTCAACCTTGCGCAGCCCGCAGCAGCGATCCGGCGCCGATTGATACAACAGCCCATACTCGGCTTCCTGCTCGGCCACGGTCTTTTCGGGGAGAAGATTGATCAGGTTCAGCCGCCACTCGCTCGCCATCCGGTCGCGGTACGCATAGGTCTCGGCAAAGTGGTAGCCGGTGTCGAGAAAGAGAATGGGAATCTGCGGGTCGAAGGCCAGCGCCAGCTTGGTCAACAGCACGTCCTCGGCCTGAAAACTGCACGTGAGGCAAACATCGCCCCTGCCCGTGATCTCACGCTCCAAAAGTGCGCGCGCGGCGCTCAGTTTCTCATTCACCTCAGCAGCAATCTCAGGTGTACTCATCACAAACCTGCTTTCTCAGTGGAAATAAATACGCTGGTACGGCGCAGAAACTCGTGCACTGAAGAAATGGCGTGCATCACATTTTCCGCTTCGACCTCGATCGATGAATCTCCTATCCGCGCAGTCAGCGTGGAGCCGTCTTCTGTATGAGCCACAAGAGAGAGAATGCCGGAGGCGGTTTGTACCGCTGTGACCGATTCCAGCCAGGCAGGATCCAGGATCTTGGAATCGCCCCCGGAATCGATGCGGCAAGTGACCGCTCCGGCGGCGAATAACGAGCGCTCAATGGCGTCGATGGTGGTGACCGGACCGCGGAGCGAGAGCACCGCGCCGCGATGACCCCAGCGCGCCTCGCGTTCACCGGCCGTGACCGGTCCCCATGCGGCTGCTTCATCCAGTTCGCTCTCCGCCTCCGGCGTCGCCGAGCGAATCATGCCCGCCGCCACCGTTGCATTGGATTCTGCATCGATGAGGATAAACGCTCCAGTCACGCGATTATCCGCATAGCGATCCACCGCGATGGGCCGCAGCAGGTTGATGCTCACCACGCCAATGTCATTCATCTGCAGCGTGGCCGCAGGCTCGTGCGCAAGCGTGGTCAGGTCGATGCGGTGGGCAATCGCGCCCACAAAGGCCGGTACCGTATGGCTGGTGTGCTTGAGCAGGTAACGCCGCCCCTTATCCAGCGCGCGTTGATCCATCCACACCAGCGCCGCTTCCACGCTGCGGGTAACAGCGGCCTCGGCTTCGCTTGAAACAATCAGATCGCCTCGGCTGATGTCGAGTTCGCGATCCAGAACCAGGGTGACGGAGAGCGGCGCCACCGCTTCTTGAAGATCGCCATCCCAGGTGACAATGCGCTGCACCTTGGCGCTGCGCCGCGAAGGCAGCGCCGTAATGGTGTCTCCGGGCCGCACCGTGCCCGCGGCAATCTGCCCGGCGAACCCACGGAACGTATGATCGGGGCGCACCACGCGCTGCACCGCCAATCGAAAGTTGTCGCTGCGCGTGCCTCGCGCCGCGGGCAGCTGCTCCAATAATTCAAGCAACGACGGCCCGTGATACCACGGCATCGTGCCCAGCTCCCCATCGGCGCGATGCACCACGTTGTCGCCCTTGAGCGCGCTCACGGGCACAAAAATCGGTTCCACCTGGGTTCCGGTATCGCCGGCAATCTGGCCAAGGATGGCGCGGAACTCAGCTTCGATGGCGCGAAATGTCGCTTCGTCGTAGCCGATCAGGTCCATCTTGTTCACGGCCACCAAGGCATGGCGCACACCCAGCAGCGAGGCGATATAAGCGTGACGTCTCGACTGGATCTGCACTCCGCGGCTGGCGTCGATGAGCACAATCGCCGCATCCGCCGTCGAGGCGCCGGTGGCCATATTGCGCGTGTACTGCTCGTGGCCCGGCGTGTCGGCAATGATGAACTTGCGCCGCGCCGTAGAAAAATAGCGATAAGCAACATCGATGGTGATGCCCTGCTCGCGCTCGGCGCGCAGCCCGTCGGTGAGCAGCGCAAAATCCAGTTGGCCCGGCGCCGTGGTGCCTTTGCCTTCGATGGAGCGCACCTGGTCTTCGTACACCGACTGCGTGTCGTAGAGCAGGCGCCCGATCAGCGTGGATTTGCCGTCGTCGACGCTGCCTGCCGTTGAGAACCGAAACAGGTCCTTGCGGCTCTCGGCCGCAAGAAATTCTTCAATCGAAAAAACGGGAGATTCGCTCGTCGCCATCAGAAATAGCCCTCCCGCTTCTTGATTTCCATGGAACCTTCCTGGTCGTGGTCAATCACGCGATTGGCGCGCTCCGAGGAGCGGAACTGGATCAGCTCCGCAATAATGGCGGGAATGGTGTCGGCATCGGAGCGGATGGCGCCGGTGCAGGGGCTGCAGCCCAGCGAGCGCAATCGCGACTTGACCATCTGCGGCTGCTCGCCGAGCCGCGCCACAAATGCCTGCTCAACGGGCAGCAGCGCCTCGCCCCGCACGTACATGGGCCGCTCCTTGGCAAAGTAGAGATCGACCACCGGAATCTTCTCCTCGTGGATGTACTGCCACACATCCATCTCCGTCCAGTTGGAGAGCGGAAAGACGCGGATGGTCTCGCCGGGATGAATGCGCGCGTTATACACGTTCCACAGTTCCGGCCGCTGGTTCTTCGGATCCCACTGCCCGGCGCTGTCGCGGAAGGAATAGATGCGCTCTTTGGCGCGCGATTTTTCCTCGTCGCGCCGCGCCCCTCCAAAGGCCGCGTCAAAGTTGTAGTGGCGCAACCCGTCGAGCAGCGCCTGCGTCTTGAGCAGCCCGCAGCAGCGCTTGGTGTCGAGCGCAATGGGATTGGTGCCCGCCGCGATGGCCGGCTCGTTGCGCCACACCAGAAGCTCCGCGCCCACTTCGCGCGCGATCTGGTCGCGAAACTCCAGCATCTCCGCAAACTTGAATCCCGTATCGATGTGCAGCAGCGGGAATGGAATGGGGCCCGGATAAAAAGCCTTCTGGGCAAGCCGGAGCATCACCGAGGAGTCCTTGCCGATGGAATAAAGCATTACCGGCCGTTCGAACTCCGAGGCGACTTCGCGCAGAATGTGAATGCTCTCCGCCTCCAGAAGGCGTAGATGACTGAGCGTTGGCGGAGAGCCAGGCTTGGCTGGGGATGGTGATGAGACTCTATCGGATTCAGCAACCGGCATAGCGACCTCTCAGGTGGATTGAGCAGGCTGAAGACCGGTTACGCGTGAAGACTGACCCGGCTCATCAGCTGCGGGTGCGTCTTCTGGATCGATTGTTGCGGAGATCAGAGACTAGCGAGGACACCCGTCGAAGATGTTCGACAGGCGACAACAAGAGCGGCTTGGGAAGGCGCGGTACATGTGCAAAACAAGTATAGCAAAGAGTCGCGCGTTGTGCGAATTGACCCCGGGTAGCCCTCAGAACCGGTTGCATCAATGGTGTTTTGAAAGGACACGGCTTCACAGCTTGGTGAAAAACCCGTGTCTTCGTTCTCCGCAGGGAGCGTGAGGCTTCAGCCTCACGAATAAACTCCATCGACTGAGAGCGGCTTTACAGGCTGCGGACAAACCCTGTGCGATGAGTCTTGTAACAAGGGCACGGCTTCAGCCGGGCCACTAAAGTCTGCAAAACGAACCAGGGCTTTAGCCCCTGCTGCACTCTCATTCGCTCAAAGGCGGGGAGTTTTTCCGTAGCCTCCTTAATGCCAGTCCCTCGCCCCGCTCATGGACTTTTTCACCACGCTGTTCAGCCGCAAACATTGCTTGGGCGCAAAAAATCGCCCCCGAAGGAAAACTTCGCCTCGGAGGCGCTTGTTTGCTTATGAAACACAAGTAAGAAAACGGGGGCCAGTAGCCGGTGCTGGAGGTCGGTAGCACGCGACTACTGGTGATCCCTGTATTAAACGAGACTAGCCGCGGCTTCCCCTTTCCACTGCTGCCTCGTGTCGCCCGGCTCAAAGAAGGCCTTTCTAAAATCGCCCTCCGAACCTTGTTGACAGTTGAAGTGTCGCCTATGTGGGGAAGCCGCTCCGTGATGGTCGTCACATTGGTTTGTGCAAAACTTTAACCCCCTCTGAATCGTTTCGAATGAACGAGTTCCCGCGTCCTCGGCTGGCACTCACCCGCTGTGAGCATCACAAAATGCCCTTGACGTGCGCAAAGCGGCATCCGGGGAATGCGAAACATGCACTAAAACTTGAAAAGGAAAGCGACACGCGGCTCCAATAAGCAATCGCTCCCCTCAAAAACCAATTGAATCCTTGCTCCATACCACTGCGTCCGCGCAGTTTGACAAAGCAGGCCGGCGGCTCGAAAATCGGAGATTCAGTTTTATCCAAAGGAAGCCTCGCTGTGACCGCAATCCTCTCTACAAATCTGGGAGCCACTCCGCTGCTGGGTCGGGGCAAGGTGCGCGACTTGTACGCAGTAGACGGCGCACTGCTGCTGGTCGCCACCGATCGCATCTCCGCGTTCGATCACATCCTGGGCTCGGCCATTCCCGGCAAAGGGAAAATCCTGACCCAGATATCGCTGTTCTGGTTCCACCTGCTCCGCGATATTGTGCCCAACCACCTGATTACGGCGGAAGTCAGCGAGTTTCCTGCGCAGCTCCAGCCGTATCGAGATCAGCTCGAGGGCCGGGCCATGCTGGTCAAGCGGGCCAACATGTTTCCCGTCGAGTGCGTGGCGCGCGGCTACCTGGCCGGGTCGGGCTGGAAGGAATACCAAAGCCACGGGACAGTCTGCGGCATTACCCTCCCGGCGGGATTGAAAGAGGGATCGCAGACTGCCTCAACCCATCTTTACGCCGGCCACCAAGAGCGCAGGCGGAACGCACGACGAGAATATTTCGTTCCCGGCTGTAGAAAAGCTGATGGGCGCCGCAGACGCGGCCGAGTTGCAGCGGCTGACGCTCGCCATCTATGCGCGGGCAGCGGCCCATGCCGAAGAACGCGGGCTGATTTTGGCCGATACAAAATTTGAGTTTGGCAGAACCGGGGAAGGGATTATTCTTGCCGATGAGGTCCTGACACCCGATTCTTCGCGCTTCTGGCAGGCATCCGCCTGGAACCCGGGGGGAGCGCAGGCGTCTTTCGATAAGCAATTCGTTCGCGATTACCTTGAATCCATCCACTGGAACAAGCAGGCGCCCGCACCGGCACTCCCGGACGAGGTCGTGGAGCGCACGCAGCAGAAATATCTGGAAGCTTATCGCCGATTGACAGGACGCGATTTGAATCTCTAGTTGCCCGATCGCCCCGCACGGTTGGGGGTTGGCGGCCACACAAGCAGCGCGGAGCACAAATGACTTGGGTAGACTGGGCGATCGTAATTGTTGTGGCATCAGCGGTAATTGGCGGCATCGTGCAGGGTTTTTTCCGCACCGCCTGCTCCCTGATCGGCCTCATCGTGGGGTTGTCGCTGGCCGCATGGAACTACGCGCGCGTGGCGGCAATTCTTCTTCCCCTGGTGCGCATTCCGGCAGTCGCCGACGCCATCGGATTTTTTCTGATTGCGCTGCTGGTCATGGCCATCGCCAATATTATCGGAACCCTGCTGGGCCGGATCTTTGCCGGCATCGGCCTGGGCTGCCTTGATATGGTGGGCGGCGCCGTTCTGGGATTTTTCCAGGGCGCGGTGCTCGTTACGCTGGGAATTGTGGTCGCCGTGGCATTTTTCCCACAGGCGCAGTGGCTGGAAAACTCGCGCCTGGCCAGGCAGTTTTTCGGGGTATGCCAGGTGGCCACACAAATGAGCCCCGGAAGAGCTTGCCGAAAAGGTGCGCTCCGGGCTAAGGTTACTGGAACAGGAATCTCCACCTTGGATGCATCCTGGAAATGGCAAGCAGTAGAAGCAAACATGTGCGACTGCTTTCCTCCCGGGACGCGGCGCAATTCTGTGAGCCACAGTGTTGGGCCGGGCTACAATAGGATTCTATTTGCACTGTAATCTTTTGGTTGATCCAAAAAAGTACGAGGGACGAGTGAAACGAGAACTGGACAACCTTGTGACGCAAATGCACTCCAGCGGCATCGGCTACGAAGAAGCCGTGCGCGAGTTCAAAAAGCAGTATCTGCGCGAAGTTCTGGTCGCGCACCGCGGCAACCAGTGCAAGGCCGCACAGGAGCTGGGGATGCACCGCAACACGCTGAGCCGCGCCATGGCCGAGCTGGGACTGGACCTGGCCGAGGTTCGCGCCGGGCTCAAGCGTCCGCCACGCAGCGAACGTCCTGTCTTTAGCGCATTCCGCCAGGGCTATCGTTAGTTTCCCTGGGCTCGTGCGCGGCCCTCATCATGGCATTGACTTCATCGACTTCACAACCGCGCATCGCGGTGCAGCCGGGTTTCGAATGGGACGGACAGGATGCCTACCTGTTTGACATCGACGGCACCCTGCTGCGCAGCTCGGACCGCGTCCATTACGATGCCTTTGCCTCCAGCGTGCAGCGCATCACCGGATTTGAGGTGACACTGGCCGGAATCCAACTGGCCGGAAGCACCGACACCGCCATCCTGCGCGAGGCCTGCCGTCAGGCGGGCGTGCCTGCCGCGGAACTGGAAAAACACCTTGACGCCATTCTCGAGGCCATGTGCGCGGGCGTGGCCCGGCGGCGCAGCGAATTGCGCCTGGTGCTGATGCCCGGCGTGGAAGAAACGCTGCATTACCTGGCCGCACGCGGCGCGCTGCTGGGCGTGGCCACCGGTAACCTGGAGATGATCGGCTGGATCAAAATTGAGCAGGCAGGGCTGCGCGAGTGGTTTCGCTTCGGCGGGTTCAGCGATCGCTTTCCCGTGCGCTCGGAACTCATTGCGCAGGCAGCCGGCAAGGCGCGAGAGCTGGCCGGCGATCAGGCGCGCATCTGCGTGGTGGGCGATACGCCCCGGGACATTGAAGCCGCGCACACCAATGCCCTTCCCGTCATCGCTGTGGCCACCGGACACTTCAGCTTCGAGGACCTGCTGGCCTGCGGCCCGGAGGTCTGCGCCACATCGTTGGCCGACCTGCGGGCGCTGACTGCGAGGATGTCATGATGCGGCGCAATAAATGTCCGCGCCAAGGCAAACATCCTCGCCCCGGCATGGGGATTGGCAAGGCGGCCACAGCGGCGCTGCTGCTGGCTGTCTTTCCTGCGGCGATGCAAGCCCAGGCTGGGGACGCAACGGCCGCGCCACAAAGCTCGCAGGCAGGCCCCTCCTCTGCCGCCCACCCCGGCACAGCGAAAAACGAAAGCTGCCCACCGGCCGCAGCCCGCCGCCAAGCCACCAGGCTCTATCTGGCCGCAAGCAAGCTCTATCTGGATGGAAAGTTCGAGGCAGGCGCTTGCGGAGTACGAACAGGCGGCGCAACTCGACCCCGACCAATGCAAATTATGGCATGGCCGGCGACGTGGCCCGCAGCCACGCCGTAGCGGCGCTGATTCAGGCCGCGGCCAAGGACCGGTTCAGCGGAGATGCGGCCGGCGCGCACGCCGCGCTGGAACATGCACAGCGAGCTCGACCCCCAAAATCCTGAAGTGACAGAGCACCTGTATCAATTGGCCGACGATGCGGTGCAGGCCCAGCCCACGCCCCTGTACGGGCAGCAGGAAAATACCCTCGCCGAGGCGCCAACGCTGCTCGCCACACCGGGTCTGCGCAGCCTGCACCTCGATAGCGGCGCGCACCAGGTGAT
Source organism: uncultured Acidobacteriaceae bacterium (assembly GCA_963725975.1). Classification (GTDB taxonomy): domain Bacteria; phylum Acidobacteriota; class Terriglobia; order Terriglobales; family Acidobacteriaceae; genus Telmatobacter. The sequence goes on from CAVSBA010000012.1 coordinate 159,157, forward strand.
CGAACAGGCGTTCAAAGCGTTTGGCGTAATTCCCATGCTGGATAATAGCGTGCGCGACCAGCGGGTGCGCCTGGATGTGGATAACGTCGGCTTTGTCACCGCCATGCACGCTCTCTCCCTGGTCACCGACACATTTTATGTGCCGCTCGATGCTCACCGCGTGCTGGTGGCCAAGGATACTCGCGAAAACCGGCTGCAGTTCACCCGCCAGGAAATGGAGACGGTGTATCTCTCCGGCTTGAGCAGCGAGCAACTGCACACAAGCCGGAAACCTGGCGAGAAACGTCTTCGGGATTCAGCAGGTGGCCACCAATGCGACCGCCGGTACCCTCACCTTGCATGCCCCTGCCAGCAATCTTGACGCCTTCAACGTGAACATCCACGATCTGCTGGCGGGCCATGACCAGGTGGTGGTGGACGTGCGCGTCATCCAGGTGGCGCACACCACCCAGCACACCACCGGGGTGCAGCCGCCGCAGTCGTTCAGCGCCTTCAACTTATATTCTGAGGAGCAGTCGCTCCTGAGGGCGAACCAATCCCTGGTGCAGGAGATCATCTCCTCCGGCCTGGCATCTTCCAACGATCCGATCGCAATTCTGGGCATCCTGCTGGCTTCAGGCCAGGTGTCGAGTTCGCTGCTCAGCAACGGCCTTGCTACCTTCGGAGGCGGGCTCACGCAGTCAGCGCTCTCCCCGGGCGGGCCTGCCAGCTTCACCTTCAGTCTCAACTCATCGGATTCGAAAGCCCTCGACAACATTCAATTACGGCTCGGCGACGGCGAGGCGGGAACCATCAAGGAAGGCACCAAGTATCCCGATTCAGACCTCGAGTACACCAGCGCAACTCCAAGCTTGAAAATTCCAGGGCTCACCGGTGCGGGAGCGTCGGGCGCCTTGAGCTCGCTGGTCTCATCGCTGGGCTTAGCCACGCCCACGGTTCCCATGATTCAGTACGAGGATCTGGGCCTGACCCTCAAAATTACGCCCAAGGTCCTGCGCAGCGACGATGTGGCGCTTACCGTCGACCTCACCATCACTGCGCTTGCCGGCTCTACCCTCAATGGGAACCCCATCCTGAACAACCAGGCGTTCTCCGGCGTGGTCACGCTCAAAAAGGGAGAAACCGCCGAACTGGCAAGCCAGGTCACCAGGTCGGAGACCCGGGCCGTGAGCGGAACGCCGGGCCTGAGCCAGATTCCCGGGATGAGCAATGTGACTAACAAGAATGTGCAGGGCAATTACGCCACGCTGCTCATCATCATGACCCCGCACGTGGTGCGCTCCACGCAGGCCGCCGGGCACACCCCGCCCATGGTGGTGGAGAAGACCAGCATGGAGCCGTGATGCGGTTGGCCCGGTTGCTTCCTCAGGCATGAAAAGCCCCTCCCGGCTTTTCCCGATGACGCAGGAGCCGCGGAGGGGCCAAAGTTTCCAAATGCAGACGGATTACTGCAGGGATACGCCGTCGCGCTGCGCCTGATAGGTAATCACCTTCTTGAGCACATCGTAGGGCACGTTGGCCGGAATCTGACGGCCATTGATGATCAGCGTGGGCACCTCGTTGACGCCAATGCTCGCCGCCAGCTTCACCGAGTCCTCAACCGCTGTCTTGGTCGCCGGAGTGGCTACGCATGCCGCTACCTTCGCGGGGTCGAGCCCTGCTTTGGTGACGGAGCTGTTGAGGGTTAGCGTGGCGCCATCCGACGTGCTCAATCCATCCTGGCCATCGAATACAGCACCCGCGAACTGGAAGAATGCAGCGCTGCCACCCAGCTTATCCACGCAGACCCCGTACTCGGCCGCGCGCACCGACTCCGGATGAATGGAGGCGATGGGATCGAATTGGAAGACGATGCGGGCCTTGGGGAAATCCACCAGCAGTCTATCCATGTTGGGCTGCGCTTCCTTGCAGTGCGGGCACTGGAAATCGGCGAACTCCACAATCTCAAGATCCTTCGACGCCGAACCCCGATAGGGACCGTCCGCCTGCCCCTGCATCAATGTACGGGTTTCGGCAAAGGGATTTTCGCCGAAGTTGATGATCTGGTCGCCGGTGATGATGTGCTTGCCGTCGGGCATCACAAAGAACCCCAGCACCGAAGGCTTCTGCTTGCCGGTCTTGTCGCCAATCAGGACAATGACCTTGCTCACGTTTTCGGCCTCCGTCTTCAGGATGGCCTGTACCTGCCACACACGGTCTGGGTCATAGCCCCAATTGGCCTCCAGAAATGCGTTGACGGTCTCCTTGGTCGGCGTGGCTGCCGTAAAGTTGGCGGGATCGGGTTTGGGAAAAACCGGCGGGGTCGAGGGGGCGGGCGCGGCCGGTGCTTGTGGAACCGGCGTCTCCCCATTCGCCGGCGGTACCTGGGTCTGGGCAGAGCTCCACGCCGCGGGCACAATCAATGCGAGCAGCGCGGCAAGGCTGAGAAAACGGGCAGACTGACGAATCAAGCTGTTCTCCTTGGATAGTCCTACGGTCCGGCGGCTACAGCATTTGCGATTCACATCCTGCCGTTCGAGCCCTGGGCGGGCAGGCTCTTCTGGGGAAGGCCTCTCGCCTGAGCAGGCTCCTGTGAAAAAGCGGAATCGACCATGCCGTAACCACGACGAATCCGTCTTGGACCGGAAACGCGGTAGTTCGTGGGAGTTTATCCCTCCCACTAGCTTATATGCTGGCGGTGCGGTTTGGGGCGATCAACCGCTGGGAACCGTAGGGCAATCGCATTTGGATTCGGCTGTCACAGACAGAAGCGGATTTGAAAGGGCACGGCTTCACAGGCTGCGGAAAAACTCTTGATGAGGGGGCGTTGTAATAAGGGAACGGCTTGAGCCCGGCCAAAAAGTCTGCAAGACGATCGAGGGCTTTTAGCCCCTGCTGCACTCTCATTCGAACCGGGCGCCACGGCCGCCCCGGACCAAATGACTGTATCTGCGGGGGTTCGATGCGCCTGCTTGACGCCGCGGCCGACCCCGGCGTAGCTTGGCCTTACACGGGAAAGGAGGTTGATCCAGTCGATGAAGAATGATTGTTCCAGTTGTAGCTCACGTGAGGTGACTGAGGCCTGAGGCCCTTGCGCCCCCGGCTCAGATAAGACCCCGCCCGAGAGTTCTCCCTTGCGGAATTTCCGTTGGAGAGCGCTCTCTGTCATGGGCTCTGGCATTCGCCCCAAGCGCGAAGGCTTCAGTCCAATCCCAACAGATCACCGGCAGCGGCCTGGGAATGCAAGTTCCCAGGCCGTTGTTGCCTTTGCGGCGGGCCAGCTAGCAAGTCGGCGAGTCAGCGAGTCAGCTAGCCAGCAAGTCAGCAGGTCGGCGAGTCGGCGAGTCAGCGAGTCAGCGAGTCAGCTAGCCAGCAAGTCAGCAGGTCGGCGAGTCGGCGAGTCAGCCGGGGGCAACCCGGCGTTGTCCCTCGTCCCTCGTCCCTCGTCCCTTGTCCCTTGTCCCTTGTCCCTCGTCCCTCGTCCCTTCATCCCTCGTCCCTTCATCCCCCTGCCGTTGTTAGAATCTCCAATAGATGAAATGTCCTTTTTGCGGATTCGGGCAGGATCGCGTGGTCGACTCACGCGAGAGCAAGGAAGCCGACTCCATCCGGCGGCGCCGGGAGTGCGAAGGCTGCAATCGCCGCTTCACCACCTACGAGCGCATCGACGAGATTCCCTACATGGTGGTGAAGAAGGACGGCCGCCGCGAGCGCTTCGACCGGCAAAAAGTGCTGAGCGGCCTGTTGCGAGCCTGCGAAAAACGCCCCGTTCCCTCCATCCAGCTCGAGAAAATCGTAGATGCTGCCGAAAGTTTCCTGGTGGATGCGCCGGAGCGCGAGCGCTCCTCACGCGAAATCGGCGAACTGATCATGGAGCACCTCAAAGGCCTCGATACGGTCGCGTACATCCGCTTCGCCTCCGTCTATCGGGACTTCACCGACGTGCGCGAATTCAAAGAAGAGCTGGAAGGGCTGCTGCGCAACCATGGAAAGAAAAGCTAGCCGACCTCTCTCCGCTAAGTTCGTGCCCAACGCTTCTTGAGTGAAAGCCGGCACCGCTGCTCAAAGGAAAAAACATGGCAGAGACCAAGACTCATCGCGTAACCCTCATTCCCGGCGACGGCATCGGCCCTGAAGTCACCCAGGCCGTGGTGCGCATCCTCGAAGCTTCCGGCGCAAAATTCGACTGGGAGCGGTTTGCAGCCGGCGCCGAGGCCTTCGAAACCTACGGCGAATACATTCCCGCCGCGCTCTACGAGTCCATCGAACGCAACAAGGTCGCTCTCAAAGGACCCGTCACCACCCCCATCGGCGGCGGCTTCAAGAGCATCAATGTCACCCTGCGCAAGCGCTTCGACCTCTACGTGAACTTCCGCCCCATCCGCAATTTGCCCGGCCTTGAAACCAAATGGCCCGGCGTCGACCTCATCGTGGTGCGCGAAAATACCGAGGGCGAATACGTGGGCCTGGAGCACGAGGTCGTTCCCGGTGTCGTTGAAAGCATCAAGGTCATCACGGAAAAAGGTTCCACGCGCATCGCCCGTTTCGCCTTCGAGTACGCACAGAAGCACGGCCGCAAAAAGATCCATTCCATCCACAAGGCCAACATCATGAAGATGTCCGACGGCCTTTTTCTGCGCTGCGCCCGCAAAGTCTCTGAGGAATTTCCCGGCATTCACTACGCCGAACACATCATCGACAACACCTGCATGCAACTGGTCATGAACCCCTTCCAGTACGACGTGCTGCTGCTCGAAAACCTCTATGGCGACATTGTGAGCGATTTGTGCGCCGGACTTGTGGGCGGCCTTGGTTTGGTGCCGGGCGCCAACCTGGGCGCAGGCTGCGCCATCTTCGAAGCCGTGCACGGCTCGGCTCCCGATATTGCCGGCAAGGACGTGGCCAATCCCACAGCGCTGCTGCAATCGTCGATCCTGATGCTGCGCCACCTGGACGAAATGGCCGCCGCGGACCGCATCGAAAAGGCCATGATGAAGGTCTACAGCGAGCGCAGGGTTCTGACCCGCGATGTAGGCGGAACCGCCGGAACCACGCAGTTTGCCGACGCCGTGCTCACCGCAATGGAATAGAAGCCGCCCCACAGCCGCGCCATCCTCGACGTTTAGACTGATTGCAGTCCCAGGCAACGGGCCGCCCGGGAAACCGATCCACCGCGGCAACAAGGCATCCGCTTTCCTGATGCCTCCTTTATATCCCGCGTGCTACAAACGGAAGGACGAGGCATCGCGGGACCGTCCCAAACCGAGAGGCGAGTCTTGGCTCGCCGGTAATCGACCGGTCGCCACCGCCCTAACCTGTAAGCCAGAAATCTTCGGAGCACATGAGCGCCGGTTACCCCACTGAATTGGACGCATTGTTCGGCGAGTACCCGCTCGACCAGGCCTTCGACGAGATGCGCGAGCCCAGCGGCGAACTGCGGCCCCAGTACCGCGCGCTGGCCGAAACTCTGGCCGGGCTGCCCACCGAAGAATTGCAGCTCCGCAAGCAGTCGGCCGATCTTGCCTTTCTTACCCAGGGCATCACCTTCACCGTCTACGGCCGCGAAGAAGGCACCGAGCGCATCTTCCCCTACGACCTGCTGCCGCGCCTCGTCACGGCGCAGGAATGGGACCGCATCGAGCGCGGCCTCACCCAGCGCATCACCGCGCTCAATCTCTTTCTCCGCGACATTTACTCCGACGGCAAGATTCTCAACGATCATGTGATCCCGCGTGAGCTGGTCTATAGCTGTAAGCACTATCGCCGCCAGATGCGCGGCCTGCAGGTGCCGCGCAACGTCTACGTCGCGGTGGTCGGCTCCGACCTGCTGCGGCTCAACAACGGCGAGTTCGTCGTCCTTGAAGACAACCTGCGCGTTCCTTCCGGCGTGAGCTATATGCTTACCAACCGCCGCGTCATGAAGCGCACCTTTCCGCAGCTCTTCAACAGCTACGGCGTGCGGCCCATTGAGCACTATCCGCAGTTGCTGCTCTCCACCTTGCGCTCGCTCGCGCCCGAGGGCCGCCCGGAGCCCAACATCGTCCTGCTCACTCCCGGCGTCTTCAACTCCGCCTATTTCGAGCACACCTATCTCGCGCGTCAGATGGGCATCGACCTGGTTGAAGGCCGCGACCTGGTGACCCACGACAACATCGTTTACATGCGCACCACCGACGGCCTCAAGCGAGTGGACGTGATCTATCGCCGCGTCGACGACGATTTCAGCGATCCGCTGGTCTTTCGTTCCGATTCGGCGCTCGGCTGCGGCGGGCTCTTCAATGCCTATCGCGCCGGCAACGTGACGGTCGCCAACGCCTTTGGTACCGGCCTGGCCGATGACAAGGCCGTCTACGCCTACGTGCCGCGCATGATCCGCTATTACCTCGATGAAGATCCGATCCTGCCCAACGTCGAAACCTTTCTCCTCAGCGAAGAAAAGGAGCGCAACCACGTGCTCGCCAATCTCGACAAGCTGGTGGTCAAGGCAGTGGGCGAGAGCGGCGGCTACGGAATGCTCATTGGACCGCAATCTTCGGCGCGGCAGCGCGAAGAGTTTGCGCGGCAAATCGCGGCCCATCCGCGCAACTACATCGCGCAGCCCACGCTGGATTTTTCGCGCGCTCCTTGCTTGATCGGCAACCGGCTGGAACCGCGCCACGTCGATCTGCGGCCGTACATTCTGTTTGGCGACAAAATCAATATCGTGCCCGGCGGCCTGACACGCGTGGCCTTGGAAAAAGGCTCGCTGGTGGTCAATTCGTCGCAGGGCGGCGGAAGTAAGGACACATGGGTTCTGGAGTAGTTACCGTTGGATTCGGGAGTCTGGAGAACAGGACGATGCTATCGCGCGTTGCCGACAGCCTCTACTGGATGAGCCGCTACCTGGAGCGCGCGGAAAACACCGTGCGCCAGCTCGACGTGACCATGGGCCTGATGCTCGACACCGGCGCCGATTTTGAATCGCGCTGGGAACGCCTGGTCGGCGCGCTCGGCAAGCCCCCGGACATGGAGTGGAGCGGCTCGCTCGAAGACATGGCGCGGCGGCTGGTCTTCGACAGCGCGCATCCTGCCTCCGTCACCTATTTCATCAATGCGGCGCGCGAAAACGCCCGCCAGGTGCGCGAAGAAATCTCCACCGAGCAGTGGCAACGGCTCAACCGCCTCTTCCACCAGATGCACTCGCCGCATACCCAGGCGCAATTCAGCTCCAGCATCAACGACGCACTAGCGGCCGTCGTCGACGGCATCCATCTGTTTCAGGGTGTCGGTGACTCCACCATGATTCACGGGCAGGGCTGGCAGTTTATCCGCCTCGGCCGCTCGCTGGAGCGCGCCTACGCCACGGCCACACTGCTGGAGGTGTATCGCCCCGAGCTTTTTCCCGAGCAGGAGCGCGAGAGCAGCGGCCATCAGTACGTCGAGCTGGTGGGCCTGCTGCGCTGCTGCACCGCCTTTGAGGCCTATTGCCAGGTCTATACCGCCGACCTCGCGCCCGATCGCATTCTGGAATTCCTGCTCCTCAATCGCGATTTTCCCCACGCCATTCGTTACTGCGTCGACGGCATTCGTTCGGCCATTGAATCCATCCAGCGCACGGGGGGACGCCGCTCGCCCGATGAGTTGACCGCCGGCATCGGCCGCCTGCACGCCATGCTCGGCTTTACCACCATCCGCGAAATTCTGGCCGGCGATCCGGCCGCCTTCCTGCACACCATTCGCGAACAGTGCCTGCGCATTCACGAACTCATTTATCGCTACTACGTTCACTACTCAATCCAATCGGCCCTGGCGGTATGACACGGCAAATAGCAGGCACGGATTTTGAAAGGGCATGGCTTTACAGGCTGCGGAAAAACCCTGGGCGATGAGTTTTGTAACAAGGGCACGGCTTTAGCCGGGCCAATAAAGGCTGCAAAACGAACGAGGGCTTTAGCCCCTGCTGCATCCTTTTTCGCATTATTGCCTGATGCGGGGAGTTTTTCCGCAGCCTGTTTAGCCGTGTCGAAAGGCGCCAAATCAAGCGTAGGGGCTTTAGCCCCTGGGGGGAATTTCACACCCATGAACTTCTACTCAATCCGGCACCTGACGCGCTTCCGCTATGCGCAGCCCATCAGCGAGAGCATCATGGAGACGCGCATGCACCCGCGCTCCGACTCCAACCAGCACTGCCTCACGTTCTCGCTTTCTGTCAGCCCGCGTTGCCGGGTGTTTACTTACCGCGACCACCTCGGCAACAATGTGCACCACTTCGACATTCCCGGCGAACACAACCAGCTCGTCATCGTGGCCGAGTCGGTGGTCGAACAGCAGCAGATGCCGGAAACGCCGGCGTTCCTGTCTCCCGACGCGTGGGACGCGCTCGACGAGCTGATTAAAACCGGCGACTACTGGGAGATGCTGCTGCCCAGCACCTTCGCCATCGAGACCCCGGCGGTGAAGCAACTTGCCGACCAGATGGACATGAAGCGCCGCGACGATCCGCTGATGCTTGTGCATGAGCTGAACCAGCGGCTGTTTGAATTCTTTGACTACGTTCCGCGCTCCACGCGCGTTGACTCGCCCATCGATGAAGCCATTATGAGCGGTAAGGGCGTGTGCCAGGATTTCGCCCACACCATGCTGGCGCTGCTGCGCCACGTGCGCATCCCCGCGCGCTATGTTTCCGGCTACCTTTACCGCGGCCGCGAAGACCACGATCGCTCCACGCCCGACGCTACCCATGCCTGGATCGAGGCGCTCATGCCGCACCTGGGCTGGGTGGGCTTCGATCCCACCAATAACCTCACCGCGCATCGCCGCCACATCCGCACCGCCGTGGGCCGCGACTACGCGGATGTTCCGCCCACCCATGGCGTCTTCCGCGGCAACACCGCCAGCGATCTGTATGTCGCAGTGCAGGTGATCGGCAGCAATGAGGCGCCCGCGCTCGATCGCAAGCTGCCCATTCCCGAGGACTGGAGTGTACTGGTTGAACGCGCCCAGCAGCCGCCGGAAATGCCCGCGCCGTTGATCGACATGCAGCAGATGCAGCAGCAACAGCAGTAAGTTGCACTTCCCGGTTATGTCTCTGCGCGGCGCGCCTCAGCCGCAATCTTTCGCAACTCGGGCAGCACTCGACCCAGCGGCAGGGGCGCGGCATCGCGACTGCCCAGCGCGAAATACACATCGCGATAAAGCGGGTAAAGCCGCTCGTACACGGCGGCAGATTTGGCGTCCGGCTCGACGGTGCGCAGCGGCAGGCATACCGCGGCCTGCGCTTCTTCAATACTCTTGTACGCTCCAGCCGCCAGCAGCGCGAAGATTCCCGAGCCCAGGCTGGTGGGAATTCCAGCAGGCACCAGCACCGGCTTGTTCAGCACGTTGGCGTAGATGCGGTTCAGCACTTCGCTCTTCTGCGGAATGCCACCGGCGTTGATCACGCGGTCGATGCGCACGCCATGCGCGGCCATGCGCTCGAGAATAATGCGGGTGTGAAACGCCGTACCCTCGATGGCCGCGAACAGCTCGTCCTGAGCGGTGTGCACCAGGTTCCAGCCCAGCGTCACGCCGCCCAGCTCGGGATTCACGAGCACGGTGCGATCGCCGTTGTCCCAGCTCAGGCGCAGCAGCCCCGTCTGTCCGGCTCGGTACGCGTCCAGGCCTTCGGAGAGCGCGGCAACCGTCGCGCCCGCGCGCCTGGCAATCGCGTCGAAGATATCGCCAACGGCCGAAAGCCCCGCTTCAATCCCCGTGAACTGCGGATGCACGCTGCCCGGCACCACGCCGCACACGCCGGGCACAAGCTGCGCCTGCTGGGCCATGGCAATCACGCACGTCGACGTGCCGACCACGTTCACCGCATCGCCTTCGCGGATGTTCGACCCGATCGCGTCCCAATGCGCATCGAAGGCGCCCACCGGAATCGGAATGCCGGCGCGGAGGCCGAGCGCCTCCGCCCAATTCGGCGCCAGATGCCCGGCAAGGTGGTCGCTGGTCTGGTACTCACCGCCCAGCTTGGCACGCACTCCGGCAAACAACGGATCGACGGCAACCAGAAAGCTCTCTGGCGGCAATCCGCCCCACTTCGGATTCCACATCCACTTGTGACCCATCGCGCACACGCTGCGCTTGAGCCCTTCCACGGTGGTCAAGCCGCTCAGCGTTGCGGCCACCATGTCGCAATGCTCGAGAGCGGTCACGAATTTCGAACGCATCTCAGGATTGTGGCGCAGCCAGTGAAGCAGCTTGGCGAACCCCCACTCGTGCGAATACACTCCTCCGCACCACTCGATCCCTTCAAAGCCCAACTCGTGCGCCTTGCGCGTAATCTCCTCGGCCTCTGCGAAGGCGCGGTGATCGCACCATAGGTAATAGTCATCAAGCGGTTCAAGGTTTTCACCCACCGGAATCACGCTGGAACCAGTTGTGTCGAGCGCAATCGCCGCCACATCCGCGCCGTCGACACCGGTATTCTTGAGCGCCTCCCGCGTGGCCGTAACCAGCGCGCCCATCTGGTCGGCGTGCGATTGCGTGGCGTAATTGGGATCTTCGCGGCGCCGGTGCAGCGGGTAAGAGGCCGAGGCCGTGCCAACCGGCCCCTTCTTGCTATCCACTAACGTGACGCGAACACTGAGTGTGCCGAAATCGACGCCGGCAACGATTGTCATGGAAGACTGCTCCCTCGATGGCCTTCTGAATCGAAATTCAGAGTAACACCGTCGGCACGAAGGCAGTCTGCTGCCTGCCGGGAGATTGGCATGAGGTTCGCAGGGCAGCGGTGGCGACTATTTTTTCTTGCCGGGCATCAGGCTTTGCAGCTTGCCCACAATGCCTGCCTTGGCTGCGCCTGCCTTGGCTGCGGTTGTTGCCGCGGGTTGGCTCGCAGCCGGTTTAGCCGGGGATGCGGCAGAATCTGCGCTCGCCTTGATGGGCGCCGCCCCTGAAACGCGCGGAGGAGCATCGCCAGCGAACTCATGCCCCAGTGGAACCGAAGGCGCAGTGCCGTCGGAGCCATTCCGCACCAGGATGGTGATGCGCCTGTTGGAGGGATCGTAGGGATTTTTGGGCACGCGCAGGAACTGGTCTGCGTAGCCTCGCACCTGTGTCACTTGGTCGGCGCGTATGCCGTTCTGCTGCATCAACCGGCGCGCCGCGTTGGCGCGGTCCGCGGAAAGCTCCCAATTGCTGTAATTGGCGTCGGTGGAATACTGCGTCGCGTCGGTGTGGCCCTCAATCAGCAGATGGTTGGGCAGTGTCTTGAGTTCGGTGGCAAGCAGCACCACCAGTTCCTTCCCGCTGTCGCTCAGTTGTGCGCTCCCGCTCTGATAGAAGGTTCCGTTCTTGCCTTCCACAAACTCGATGCGCAGCCCTTCCGCGGTGACGGTGATCTCAATCTGCTTGGCCAGCTTCTGCAACTCGATTTTCGATTGAATCTCTTTCTGCAGCTTCTCCTTCATCTGCTCCAGCCGTTGCCGGTCGGCATCATTCATGACGGTTGCCGTGCCGGTGCCCGACAGGGTTGTGCCCAACAGGCTGCCGGTTCCGCGCGGATCGTTGAAGTACCCTGCTACCGCCTTTTTCACCGGGTCGCTCTGGCTCATCAGCCACAACACGATGAAAAGAGCCATCATGGCGGTGACAAAATCCGCATACGCCACCTTCCACGCGCCGCCGTGATGGCCGCCGTGGCCGCCCGTCCTTTTGATCACGATGATGGGCGCATTCTTGGCTGTCATTCCTGCTCCAATCCTGGCAACCTACGCCGCCACTGCTGTGGGCTCACTCTTGCTCTTGCAGGTCTTTTCCATCTCGTCGAAGCTGGGCCGCGCGTGCGCCGGAATGGCGCGCCGCGCCAATTCAATTGCGATCATCGGCGCCGCTCCCTTCAGAAACGACAGCAGCAGAACCCGCAGTACATGCAGATATTCGTTGGCGTCATCCGCGGTCTTGCGCATGTTGGAGCTCAGCGGCCCCACCAGGCCATAACACAAGAGAATGCCGAGGAAGGTGCCCACCAGGGCAGCCGCCACGTGCTTGCCAATCTCCTCTGGAGGGCCGCCCAGCGAGCCCATGGTGATGACTACGCCCAGCACCGCTGCCACAATGCCCAGACCCGGCAGCGAATCGGCCACCGTGGTCAAGGATTCAATGGGCTGAATGGCCGCGTGGTGGTGCACCTGCATGTCCAGCTCCATCATCTGGTCCATGTCGAACGGCTCCACGCCGCCGGTGATGGCGGTGCGCAGAGTGTCGCACAGGAAATCAAGTGCATGATGATCGGCGAGAAACCCAGGGTAGGCTTTGAAGATCGCGCTCTCCGCCGGTTTCTCCACATCCATCTCCACGGCCAGCAGACCCTCCTTGCGCACTTTATTCAAAAACTGGTACATCATCTTGAGCGTGTCCAGGTAACGGCTCTTAGTGAACGGCGACCCCTTCATGACGGCGATCAAACCGGCTGCAATCGACTTCAAAATTCGCACCGGGTTCGCCACCAGCAGGGTTCCCGCTGCGGCCCCGGCGATAATCAGCAACTCGGCCGGCTGCAACAGGACGGCCATGTGACCCTTTTCCATCAGGAAGCCGCCAAGCACGGCCGCAAAGACGAGGAAGATGCCGAGGATGGCAATCATATTTGGCCTCCTGGGTCAGCCGATGGCGCGAACGCTTCGGTCGCTCTGCGTGCGACGGCGATCCGGTTTCCGCCCTCGCGCAGGCTGGCTTCCATGGCCTGGCGCGCACGCCCCAGCAGCCCGGGCAGCGCTTCGCCAAGCTCCGCCTGGGCCGCGCCAATGCTCACCGTCAGCGAAAGCCGGTCGCCCCACCAGCGGAAATCGGCGGTCCGAGCCAGCCCCGCCAGCGTGCGCGCATGGCTGGCCAACATCTCCGGCGTGCGCTCGTGCGCAATCACCAGAAACTCGGCGTCGCCCCAGCGTCCCAGTTCCTCCGCCGGCCGCAGCCCGGCAGCCAACGCCCGCCGTACCTTTTCCCCCATCGCCTGGAAGGCCGCCGCGCCATGCGTCTTGCGCAGCTCCGGCCCCTGATCCACCTCAATCCACAACACGCCCAATGCCTCCCCGCCGCGCTCAAAGTCTTCGAACTCGGCTTGCAATCGCTCCTCGAGATCGACCTGGCTGGCCTGCACGTCCGCGTCTTCGTCCGACTCTCCATGAGGCAGGGCATCCAGGCGTTCGGCGGGGTGAAACAGAATCGCGCCACCCATGCGCCCGCCCAGTCCGTCACGCAACGGCAGCGTGTGCGCAATCAGCGGCAGAGCGTGTCCAAGCCGATGCCGAGCACGCACCAGCGTGCCGCAATCGCGATGGCTGTCCGCCGCCGCCGCGCAGGCACGTGCGGCCTGCAGCAGGGGCCGCAGCACCTCAGGACACGCCGGCAGATCGGCGGAACGACAGCCCGTGATCGCCTCAGCCGCCTGATTCCAGAACACTACCCCTCCTTCGCAGTCGAGCAGCGCCACGCCATCCGGCAAACTGTCCAGCGTCGCTTCGAGCAGCGCCATACGGTCCGTCATGGAACCCCCCTCTGCTTTGCATCGGCGAAACCTCCAGGAACTTCACGTCGGCCGCAGCAAAGCCATCAGAACCGCCGGTTTGAAACTTGTGAACCATGATTTGTCCGAAAAAACGGCGAGCTGGATCGCACTCTCGAGAGTCGTGAAGCGAGAAATTGCCCCGCTGAACTCGCTTTTTGCTCCTGTATTGGTGCGCTTTTTGCGATCCTTGTTAGCGTCTGCACCAACCCTGGTGATATTCACAGATCGACCTTCGTTTTGCACTTGCATCCACAGATTGAACGGACGTACTGTCGGTTCAACTGATGATCCAGCAGGGAAGCGAAAGTGGATCGCCGGAGTGGTTGAAGGGCAGACGGCCGGTGAAAGCCGGAGAAAAAGCCGACAATCACGCCAGAAAGTACAACAAGCAGCGCAAGCCGCAAGTTGCAACGCTGGCACGGTCAGAGGATGAAACGCCGATGAAGATCGGAAGTTGCCGCTGACTTGAGTTCCGGAGGTGAGGGGAACGTGGAGCGCGGAAACTCACCGGCGGTGAAAGCCGTCGATGGAAGTCCGGGTGAAGCTGGAAGCTTACCACAAGCCTAGCCGGAAGATGGGCCGCCCAGCGCGAGCTGGGAGGTTGCCAACCGGACGGAATGGAGGGTGGAACACCGGCGAAAGCCAGGGGTTCACCGCCGGACCGGGAGCCGAAGGATTGGCAGGCGGCGCAAGCCGCAGGTTGATCGACAGGCCTAGCCGGAAGATGGACCGTTCAACGCAAGTTGAAGGGTTGCCAGCCGGTCGAGCCGGAATAAGCGACGCACTGTGCAAGCGGGGCGTTGGCTGCTGGCAACGAGCTGAAGGACCATGTTCGATGAGGCACGCAGATTGTCCAGTGGCCACGCCAATGGACGGTCGGCGAAGAGAGTTGGGGCCAGCCGAAGGCGCAAGCCGGAGGATTCGACCACCAACTGACCTGCGCGATGTCACGATGTGAAGACGCCAGAGGCTCCGGCCCCTGGCGTTTTCATTTGCGGCGCGGATTTCCTGATTTTGCGGTGCGGATTTCCGGATGAGGTGAGACGGCTCTGTGATAACCGGCCCCCCGCCGGGTAGGGAAATCCTCCGTGAGCGGCAGCGCCAAGCGCTGGGCCCTCCCGCCTCGCGAAAGTTTAGTGGGCCGGTGCTGCAGGCTGCGGCTCTGAGAGTCTGCGCAGGTAAATCACCAGATTCCACACATCTGTATCGGGGGCACGGCCGCTGTCTTCGGCCGGCATCTTGCCTTTGCCGTTGCGGATCATGTTAAATAACTGTCCATCCATGCGGTCGGCCAACGACTTCGGATCCGTGAAATCGCTCATGGTGAGTCCCATGCTGGTGGCCAGGTCGGTTTTGCCGTTGCCGTTGTCGCCATGACACATGGCGCAGTCAATGGAATATAGCTCTTTGGCCTTGGCTTGCGATTGGGCGGTGGGCTTCACCACCGGATTCTTCATGTCCGAGGCAACGCCCGACGCGGCGACCGCGGCCTCCCCCGTCGCAGGCGGGGTTTGGGCAGCGGCGGCCGGCAGGGCCGGCTGCGTTTGGGACGCCTGGTGCGGCCCATGGCCGGCCATGGCCAATGGCGCGGCGGTCAACATCCCTGCTGCACAAACAAGCAAAATCGACTTCAACATAACAGCCCTCCTGACAGCGCCTATCAATCCGAAGAACATTTCTGCCAGATTGCATCCGCAAGATGTCGAGCTACAGGCATCCTTGCTGTCGATTGCGATTTCTGCGGGCATTATAGGCTGAAATTTATGGGCCGTGATATGACAAAAATCACAAGGGGGGAAATCGGGATCAAGGGCACAGGTCCGGCTCATGCCGAGCGCTGTTGGCCAGCTCAAAATCGCCTTCGCCGGGCTGGTGGGCGTGGATTGAGGGGCGGTTTCCTGTGCAACTGTGCATTGGGTTTTCGGTAAGTTTATGATTTTAATGCGGATGGGGATTTTGCACAGTTTCACAACTTATTTTGTATTTTGGGGGGCTTGGGGTGGTGGAAATCGTAGTGAGATGGCACTGGCGCGGTTTTGGATAGCGGCCTCACAGAAATTTTCACCTTCAACGCACCCAGTGTAGCGCAGGCGGGGGAAATTACCGGCAAATTATGCTCGCGGTAAGCTGCTTTGAATCAGTCTGCTGTGAGAGAGTCTGCGACGCGGGGGTTGACAGGGCCTGGGGTGAGCCCCTCCGGCGGTCTCGCGGCGGGCGTCAGTCGGCCTTGGCCGCAATTTCAAAGAGCGCCATCTGCGTCTGATCGGGATAGAGGAAGATGAGCGCCGAGGCCAGGCGCACGTCTCCGGGGATGGGAATGTTGGGGAAGGCGCGGGTGTCGCCGTATTTGAAGCCTACGGCCGCAGCCGGATCGAAGCGGAGGAAGGGCTCGGAGCGCTGCTCGCCGTGGCGAACCCAGACCAGGTGATCGGGCCCGATGAAGACGCGACCGACCAGCCCGGACGCGACCGAATCGTGGCCCAGAAAGAGGGCCTGCACCTCGGTCTGCTCCGTAATCAGCTTGTGGAGCAGATCGGCGGCGTCGCGCTCGGAAATATCGGCTCCGGATCCGGATAAAGACACGCGTCAGGCTCCCGGGAATGCTTGATACCACATTCACAACGCTATAAAAAAAGCGGCAATAATATACTTAAGCAAAATGAGAGCGGTTTAGGAACCGCAAACTCCCATCTTTGGCTGGGATTGTAACGCTGTTTATCTTTTAGCAAGGTTGTTGCGAAGGCGCCAGACTTCGGCTATGCGGGTCAGTACATCTGCTAAAGTACCCTAGCAATCTTCGCCATAGGTGGAGACGATTAAAAACAGCGAGTGAATCGGGGCTATTCCTCCGGTGTTTTGGGGGAGCCATTTGCCCGCTTCCATTCGGCTTCCCGGCGCTCCATCTCCTGCTTAGAGACCGTGAACAACTGGGGCGCTTCATGCTTGGCGCGACAATGCCAGCGGTTGTACTTTTCTAGGAAAAGTACGCTCGTGCTGCCACAGCGCGGGCAGGTGACACCCTTCGGCCAGCGCCGCGCTACCAGATACTCGCGGCAGTTGACCGGATCGGCAGAGAAGAGAATCGCTTCTTGAAGGATCTCGGGTTCTCTAATGGCGTCCATGAGCGAAAGATGCCCTCCCTGGGTTAAAGAGCGCGGCTCATTCAATGCGCAGGGCCTGGACGGGGTCGATGGAGGCTGCGCGCCGCGCCGGAATGACACCGGCAACGGCAGCCGCAATCAGCAGCACTCCGATGGCGACGGCCATCACCGGCAGATTCACGCTGGTGATTTCATAAAGCTGCGACTTGACGTAGCGCACGCAGAAGAATGCCACCGGGACGCCGATGGCGAGGCCGGCGATGGTTTGCAGCATGGCAGCGCGCATGACGAGGGCGACGACGCGGCTGCGCGCCGCTCCCAGGGCCATGCGGATGCCGATTTCCGGCGTGCGGCGAACCACGGTATAGGACGTGACGCCGTAGAGGCCGATGGCGGCCAGCAGCAAGGCGAGCAGGCCGAAGAGCGAAGTGAGGCGCGCGATGAGACGCTCCTCAGTGAATTGGTCATCGATCTGCTGCTGGAAGGTCTGGAACTTCACAATGGTGAGATTGGCGTTGATGCTGGCCAGGGTGTCGCCGACGACTTTCTCAAACCCGGGGATGGGATGGGCGGTTTGAATCACGATGGCGCCGGCGTATACGGATTGATCATTGTCGCGGGGGAAGTTGGGATCGTTGGCGCTGCCGGCGGGCTGCGTGAGCGGCAGAAAGTACATGGCGTGGTCCTTCCAGTAGACGCTGGTGTAGGTGGTGTCTTCTACCACGCCGACGATCTCATGCGCTCCATCCATGCCAGCGCGGCCAGGGCCGGAAAAACCAAAGCGATGGCCGATGGGGTTGCGGTTACCGAAGAATTGCTTGGCGAACTCTTGATTGACGACGGCAACGGGCGGCGCATTGAGGGTGTCCTGCGAGCCGAAACCGCGCCCCAGCACGAGGTGGGTGCCGACGGAGTCGAAGTATTCCGGGGTGCATTTCACCCAGGATGCGCCTTTGTTCAGGTCGGGCTCGCCCTGCACTTTTACGCCCGATCCCCAATTGTTGGACTCCATGGGCGTGTAGGTGGCAAGGCCGACTTTGAGAACGCCGGGAATGGCGTGGAAGCGATCGACCATGGCCTGGTAGAGGGGCTCGACCTGAGTGGTTTTGTAGCCGGCCGCCTGGGGATTGATGTGGACGATGTAGCGATTGGTGGCATCCAGTCTCATGTCAACGTTTTCAGCCTTGTTGAGGCTTTGCAGAAACAGGCCCGCGGCAACCAGCAGCACCAGCGAGAGCGCGGCCTGCAGGACCACGAGTGAGCGCTGCAGGAAGGATGCCCCGTGGGCGGTGGTGCGCGCGTTGGAGCGCAGGGCGTCAGCAGGCTGCGCACGCGCGGCCATGAGCGCCGGGGCCAGGCCGAAGAGGACGCCGGTAACCAGCGAAAGCACAAAGGCAAAGCCGATGACCAGGGGCGAAGGCAAGGCATTGAGCGGCATGTCGTGCTGACTGGGAAAGGCGAGGGCCAGCAGGGCGTGCGCGCCGAGGTAGGAGACGGCGAGGCCGAGCAGGCCGCCCAACCCCGCGAGAAGCACGCTTTCAGTAAGGAGCTGACGCACGATGCGGCTGCGCTGCGCGCCCAGCGCGGAGCGGATGGAGAGTTCGGCGCGGCGGCTCATGCCGCGCACCAGCAGGAGGTTGGCGATGTTGGCGCAGGCGACCAGAAGGACCAGCGCGGCAATCCATTGCAGCAGCGTGAGATGGTCTTTGAGATCGTCCTGCATGTTCTGGATGCCACCGCCGCCGGGGGTCAGCACCACGTGCGTGCGGGGGAGAACCTGCTTGGCGCGCGGGTCAGTAAAGGTCTTGAGGGTTGCATACTGCTGCTTAAGCAGGGCGCTGGCCTTGGCCTGCAGGGCGGGCAGAGAAGTTCCCGGCTTGACGCGGCCGATGATGTAGGCCCAGCGCGAATCGGGATCGGTAAAATAGGGCGCCCCGGTGACCTGATCCATTAAATTCATGGGAAGGAAGTACTTGGGCGGATTGGTATCGATGCGGTCCCCGTAAAATCCCCTGGGCGCAACACCGATGATGGTGGCCGGCTGGGTATTGATGTAAAACGTGCTTCCCACCACTCTGGGATCGCGGGCATAATCCTCGACCCAGGCGGCGTAGCTCATGACGGCGGTGACGGGCGCGCCTTTCTGGTCATCGGCATCCACGAAGAGTCTTCCTGCCGCCGCCGACAGGCCGAAGACGCGAAAGTAATTTCCGGAGACGAAGGTTGCGGTCGCGGACCGTGCGTGAGCCTGTGATCCGGCAGGGCGCACGGTAAGCGGCCGCCAGGCGTAGCCGGATTCCATGGCTGCGAGGTCTTCGAACTCCGGCAGGCTCTTCTTGAAGAGGTAATAGGTGTCAGTGGAAAAGAGCGAGTAGTCCCCGTTGTCGCTCCAGCCGCCGTTGACGCAGCAGTCGTCTTGGTCGCCGATGCGGATGAGGGTTTTGGGGTCGGTTACCGGCAGGTTATGGAGGAGGATGGCGTTGACCAGCGTGAAGATGGCCGAGTTGGCGCCGATGCCGAGCGCCAGCGTGAGCAGCACGGTGGCGGTGAACCCCGGCGCCTTACGCAGCTGGCGAAATGCATAGCCCAGATCCTGCAGCAGAACTCCCATGACTTGACCTCCGGACACCTACAGAAAGCATCTCATAGAGCAAAAGGACTTTGTGTCGGCCGCTCCCCGCGCCCAGGGCAATCGCATGAACGGCATTGGAGGGTCTTTTGCGCCTCTTTTACATCGCCCCTACGGGGCTGGCGTCTTTTTTCGGCCCCGGTCCCCACGCTAAAGCGCGGGCTAACAACCATTGCGCCTACGGCGCGACGGCAAACGGAACCCCGTCCGTCAAAGAAATTCAATTCATGCGACTGCCCTGCCCCCGCGTCAAGCAATGGTGCGAAGGAGGGTGCAGCAGGGGCTAAAAGCCCTGGTTCGTTTTGCGGACTTTAGTGGCCCGGCTGAAGTCGTGCTCTTGTTGCAAAACTCATCGCGCGGGGTTTGGGTGATCGGTTGCAAAAGCATCCCTCGGCGGCTGAAGCCGATCAATTTTGCTGGCTCGATTGGCACGACTGAAGTCGTGCCCTTTCAAAACCGATGGTCCGCGAAGTTTTTCCGCAGCCTGTGAAGTCGTGCCCTTGTTACAAAACTCATCGCACAGGGTTTTTCCGTGGCCTGTGAAGCCTTTGCCCTTTCAAATGCGCTTGTGTTTATGACAGACGAATGCAAATGCGATTGCCCTGGACGCAGGAGGGATTGGTCAGACATCTCGCGGATATTTGCGATATACTCGCCAAAGATCACCATCCCTCGTCTGTACGTCTTTCTGTGGTTTTTAGTTCCCATGGGTCTCGAGCAAGCGGACTAGTGTTCTTCATTTCCAGAGTTACAACGTCCTTGGAGTTGGTGGATGGATGAGCAGGCAATCTACGCAAAACTGACCAAAGTTTTTGCCGATGTTTTTTATGAAGATGACATGGTTGTTGGGCCGGAGCTTTCGGCCAAGGACGTGGATGGGTGGGATAGCCTGACCCACATTCGATTGATATTGACGGTGGAGAAGACGTTTGGCGTGAAGTTTTCCACCTCCGAAGTGGGGAAGCTGCAGAATGTGGGCGAACTGGTTGCTTTGATTCGGTCCCGGACTTAACCTCGCGCCGCAACCACCGGCGGCCTCGAATCCTGACGGACCAAGTGGAACCGAGTGAATGGACTCTCTCTACTCTGAATTACAGTGGCTGCCGCGTGCAGGCGAAGATTTCCCCGACCAATTGCGTGCGCTGGGTGGGGCAGAGGGTCCGCTGGGAGGCCAGATTCAAAGTCTGGCGGCGCAAGCGCTTGACCTGAACCAGTTGACCAAGCTGGCGCGCCGCATTGACAAGGCGCGCTCGGCCGGGGACGCTCTCGATCCGCTTTCGCCGTTCCGCCTGGCGCTGCTCTCAAATTCCACAGTGGACCTGATTACGCCGGCGTTGACGGCCAGCGCGGCGCGGCATGGAATTGCGCTGGAAGTGGTTCAGCCGGCTTACGACCAGGTGGCGCAGGAGGCATTGAGCCCCGATTCCAAAGTGAACAGCTCGCGGCCAGACGCGGTGTTGCTGGCGCTCGACTACCGCGCATTACCCTTGAAGCTCACCTTGGGAGACGGCGAAGCGGCGTCCGCGACCGTGGAGGCGGTGCTTGGATATTTGCAGATGCTGCGCGACGGCATCAAGAAACATGCGATGCCGTGTGCATCTTTCAGACCTTTGCCCCGCCTGCCGAGCCGTTGTTTGGCAGCCTGGACAGCGCGCTGCCGGGTACTGTGGCTAATCTGCTGGCGAGCATCAACCGCGAGTTTGCCGCGTGGTTCTGGCTCCGGCGACGTGCTGCTGGACGTGGCCGGATTGGCGGAGACGGTAGGGCTGGCCGATTGGCACGATCCGCAGCTATGGAACATGGCCAAGTTTCCCTTCTCCGACGAACTCATTCCGCTCTACGCCGACCACGTGGCGCGCACCATTGCGGCCATGCGCGGCAAGAGCGGAAAGGTCCTGATTCTCGATCTCGACAATACGGTCTGGGGCGGGGTGATCGGCGATGACGGCCTGGAGGGCATCCAGATAGCCCAGGGCGATGCCAGCGGCGAGGCGCACCTGGCGGTGCAGCGCCTGGCGCTGGACTTGCGGGAGCGCGGCATCGTGCTGGCGGTTGCTCAAAGAACACCGACGAAGTGGCGCGGGAGCCTTTCGAAAAACACCCTGAGATGCTGCTCAAGCTGGAGCACATTGCGGTCTTTCAAGCCAATTGGAACGACAAGGCCACCAACATTCAGGCCATCGCCGAGGAACTTTCGTCTGGGCCTGGATGCGATGGTCTTTCTCGACGACAATCCCGTGGAGCGGGGCCTGGTGCGCAAGCTGCTTCCCCAAGTCGCCGTTCCGGAGCTGCCGGAAGAGCCGGCCTTTATGCGCGCACGCTGGCCGCCGCGGGGTATTTTGAGGCGGTTGCCTTTGCGCAGAGAGGACCAGCAACGTGCCGGCTATTACCAGGACAACGCCAAGCGGCTGGCGCTGCAAAAACAGGTTGGAGGGGTGGACGCGTATCTGGCTTCGCTGGATATGACGATCACGTTTCAGCCGTTTGACGCGACTGGGAGAGCCCGCATCGTGCAGCTCATCAACAAGTCAAACCAATACAATCTGACGACGCGCCGGTATACGGAGCCTGAGGTGGAAGCGGCGGAGAACGACCGCAGCGTGTTTACGCTGCAAGTGCGGCTGGCCGATATGTTTGGCGATAACGGCATGATCAGCGTGGTGATCTGCCGCCCGGCCGCTGCAGGTAGCTGGGAGATCGATACGTGGCTGATGAGCTGCCGCGTGCTGGGGCGCAAGGTGGAGGACATGGTGCTGGGCGAGGTGCTGCGGCATGGGCGCGCTGCGGGGATTGGCAAGATCTGCGGAGTTTTCAAGCCGACGGAACGCAATGGCCTGGTGGTGGATCACTACGCGAAGCTGGGATTCAAGAAAGTGGCCGAAGAGGAGTCGGGCCTGACGCGCTGGGAACTGGATGTGGAAGGCGCAGCGCCCGAAAGCGCGCCAATGAAGGTCGTCTCCCAGGGCTTTGCGACGCCCGAGGAGCGCGTAGAGGCATGATATCGCTCCAGGAGACCGAAAGCGAAAAGCCCAAAGAGGGGAAGCTTCGGCGGCGCGATTGGATTCTGCTGCCGCTGGTGAGTTTGCTGACGATCTGCGCGTTTGCCGGCGGTCTGGAGCTGACGGCGCGGGGGCTATTCCCGATTGCGTTTGCGGTGACGCCGAAATGCATGGTCATCGACCCTTCCTGGGGCTACAGGGGAGTTCCGAACACCGCGTGCCGGGAGCAGTGGGTCGAGACGCCGCCGATCGAATACCGGTTTAACAATTGCGGAGATCGATCCGATACGGCGTGCCGGCCCAAGCCGCCGGGGACCTACAGGATCGTAGTGGTGGGCTCCTCCATGGTGTTCGGATTGGGTGTGCCTGGGGATAAAATCTTTACCGCTTTGCTGCCTGGGGAACTTTCGCAACAAACCGGGCGCAGCGTTGAGGTGTACAACAAGGGTCTGTTAGGCGCGTATCCTCCGTTGATCGCCCCGCGCATGGATGCCATCCTGGCGGATCACCCCGACATGATTCTGTGGGCAGTGGCATCGGGGGACGTGAGCAGAGCAGCGCCTGCCCTTCCGGAGCCTGCCGACCCCGGATTCCTGGGACAATCGAGGTATCGCATCCGTCATGCATTGGCCACCGAGCCGCTTCCGGTTGCGCTTGAGGATATTCAGGGAACGCTCTTCGACTTGTTTTCCGTGACCAGATCGAAGACTCTGGTGCAGCATTACCTCTATCAAAGCCGCAGCGAGTATGTGAGGCTTTTCCTCAAGGGGGGCGACAGCGCGGGATTCCTGCGCACACAGCCGGACGCGGAGTGGACGCGTCAGGTGCAGGCGTTTGGCGGCGAAGTTGGAGATTTGGAAGAGCGCTGCAAGGCCGCCGGCGTGCCCCTGTATGTGGTGCTGCTGCCCGACCGCGTGCAGACCGCGATGATTTCAATGGGCGAGTGGCCGTCCGGCTACGATCCCTATCATCTGGACCGGGAACTGGACTCGATGGTTACGAGCCGCGGCGCGCACTACATCGACATTTTGCCGGACTACCGCGGTCTGGAGAGCCCGGAGGAGGGCTATTTTCCATCCGACGGTCATCCCAATATCGAGGGGCATGCGCTATTGGCGAGGTTTATAGCCAAGGAACTGGCCGGCGGCGCAGTGCCTGGGTTAGACCCGGCGAAGCAGTTACAGATCGCTTCAGCCCACACGAGATAAAACGATCATGGACTCAGCTTCGTTCTTGTTTGTAGCCTTCGGGCTGACCATCGCGCTACTCTCCAATTTCAGCCGCTCGCCGGTCTGGCGGTCGGCGGTGCTGCTTGTTTCCAGCCTGGGTTTTCTCGCGCTGCTTGATCGTCATCCGCTGAGTCTGTTGCCGCTGGCAGCATTCCTGGCGGCGGGCTACGCGTGCCTGTTCCTGCTCAAGACCCGCCGCTCCCGGCAGCTTGCGTGGATATTGTCCGCCATGGTCTTCTTCTACATCTGGCTCAAGAAATACACGTTTCTTCCGGAGGCGATCTTCCTTCCTACGCCTTATTTCACCCTCGGACTCTCATACATATTTTTCCGCGTGCTGCACCTTTTGATCGAGACTGGAGAAGGAAGCGAGTTGCCGCCCATCGGCCCTGCGCAATACCTGCTCTACACGCTCAATTTCACCACCCTGATGTGTGGTCCCATTCAGCGCTACGATGAGTTTGCCCGGGACCAGTTTGCCGCCGACCCGATTCCGTTGGGTCCGCGGGAGATTGGCCTGCAAATGGAACGAATCATCCGCGGCTTCTTCAAAGTGAATGTGCTCGCTGTGATCTTCGACATTCTGCGCCAGGATGCGCTGTCGGAAGTGTTCTCGGCGCTGACCGCATCCGCCAGGCTATGGGCTGTATTTCGCGTGGCGGTGTTGTACCCGCTCTTTCTCTACTGCAATTTTTCCGGTTACATCGATGTCGTGATCGCCCTGGCGCGCCTGATGCGCGTACGCCTGCCGGAGAACTTTGACCGGCCGTTTGCGGCTGCATCGGCTCTCGAATTCTGGAATCGATGGCACATCACGCTTTCAAGCTGGCTCAAAAGCTATGTGTTCAACCCCATGCTGCTGGCCTTGATGCGGCGCGTTTCATCCATTACTCTGCAACCATTGCTGGCCGTGTTCTGCTTCTTCGTTACCTTCTTCCTCATCGGCCTGTGGCACGGCCGTACGTCGGAGTTCCTTGTTTTCGGACTGGTAACGGGAGGTGGAATTTCCATCAACAAGCTGTGGGAAATTGAGTTGGCGAAACGGCTCGGCAGGAAGGGCTACAAGAGGCTGGCCGCGAATCCTGTGTATATTGCCTTTGGCCGCGGGCTGAACTATAGCTGGTTTTGTTTTACCCTGTTCTGGTTCTGGGGATCGTGGGGGCTGATTGACAGAATTTTCGGAGCCATCAGTTCTGTTGAATGGGCGGGCGTGTGGTTGTCGGTTTGGTTGTGCGCGACCGTCATACTGGCGGGCTGGGAATGGGTGCGCGAGGGGCTGCTCTCCATTCGGATATCGGGAAGTCCGGTGCTGCTGGGCCGCTATGCGCGCGTTGTCTATGCGTCCGCTCTGGGAGCGGCGGCGTTTGTGATGACCATGCTGCTCAATGCCCCGGCGCCCGCAATCGTCTATCGGGCGTTTTAGGGCTGGATTCGGCCTGCCTGAGAAGATGCCTCGGGGGCTGCGGAAATGGTGCGAAGGAGGGTGCAGCAGGGGCTGAAGCCCTCCTTCGTTTTGCAGACTTTATTGGCCCGGCTGAAGCCGTGCCCTTGTTACAAAACTCATCGCTCTGGGTGTGGGGGAACGGTTGCAAAAGCATCCCTCAGCGGCTCAAGCCGATCAATTCTGCTGGCTGTGATTGGCACGACTGAAGTCGTGCCCTTTCAAAACCGATGGTCCGCAGAGTTTTCCGCAGCCTGTGAAGCCCTCGTTCGTTTTGCGGACTTCTGTGGCCCGGCTGAAGCCGTGCCCTTGTTACAAAACTCGTCGCACTGGGTTTTTCCGCAGCCTGCGAAGCGCGCCGTTTATCGGCCTTCTGCGGCACGGCTCAACCGCTTCGTGAAAATGTCCATCGGCGGGCGGAGCGAGGACCCGAGGCTAAACAGGCTGCCGCATTTGAGCGAATGAGAGTGCAGCAGGGGCTGAAGCCCTCCTTCGTTTTGCGGACTTTTGTGGCCCGGCTGAAGCCGTGCCCTTGTTACAAAACTCGTCGCACTGGGTTTTTCCGCAGCCTGCGAAGCGCGCCGTTTATCGGCCTTCTGCGGCACGGCTCAACCGCTTCGTGAAAATGTCCATCGGCGGGCGGAGCGAGGACCCGAGGCTAAACGGGCTGCCGCATTTGAGCGAATGAGGGTGCAGCAGGGGCTGAAGCCCTCCTTCGTTTTGCAGACTTTATTGGCCCGGCTGAAGCCGTGCCCTTGTTACAAAACTCATCGCTCTGGGTGTGGGGGAACGGTTGCAAAAGCATCCCTCAGCGGCTCAAGCCGATCAATTCTGCTGGCTGTGATTGGCACGACTGAAGTCGTGCCCTTTCAAAACCGATGGTCCGCAGAGTTTTCCGCAGCCTGTGAAGCCCTCGTTCGTTTTGCGGACTTCTGTGGCCCGGCTGAAGCCGTGCCCTTGTTACAAAACTCATCGCACTGGGTTTTTCCGCAGCCTGTGAAGCGCGTCGTTTATCGACCTTCTGCGGCACGGCTGCAGCCCGTGCCCTTTCAAAACACCATTTATGCAACCAGTTTTAGGGTGGATGTCGCCCGCGGTTAGGCCGGAGCCTGGACAATTTCGACCAGCAGCTCCAACTCGCCGGTGAGCCAGCAAATCTCGCGCATGTCGAAGGCCACGGCCGGGACCGGACCGTTGATCACAACTAAGCCTCGCGCGGTAAGCGCCTTCATTGCAGCCTGCATGTCGGGGACCTGGTAGCAAACGTGATACGTTCCGCCGCCTCTCTTAAGGACGCGGTCAACGGGAGAGTTGGGGCCGAGCGGCGCGACCAGCTCGATGCAGGTATCGCCCGGACCCCGGCTCATAAAGCATACGGAGACATTCTGAAGGAGATCGTCGAAGGGACCCGTCGTGACTTCGTATCCGAACAAAGCGCGAAACGAGGGAATAGCCGAGTTCAGATCGCCCACGGCGATTCCGACGTGATGAAATTGATATTCGTCCTTGAGGTCCATGGTCTCCAGTATTTCTGGGGGCGCCCATTCATCTGTGGTTAGTCAGGGATGGGCCATCTGCCTATCGTAACTCGGGCGGGACCATGCACGAGGACCCGCTCATCGCGATAAAACTGCGATGAACGGGGCACAACCCACGCGGGGATGGATTGTGGATCCCATGTCTCAAAATCGAGACATGGGGCACCCATTCCTCTGTGGTTAGTCGGACCTGCGCCACCCACCGTCAAGGCTGCTGCGGGGCGGAGCAACTGACTACGCGGAACCACGGCGCCCGGAGCTGGCCGCGATGAAGGTCGAGGCAGACGGTGTCTCCCGGCGCGGCGGCATGATAGAGGCTTGCGGAAACGCTCACGTCCTGGGCGATCGGCACCGGACCCCAGGGCGCTAGCCGCAGGTAGTAGGAGGTGGAGCGGCCATGCCCTATGTGGTTGCCCGTCACGGTGGTGGAATAGTGGTCCGCGGCAGAGGCGTCGAGGCACACGTCCAGCATGGTGAGGGCGCCATAGGCGTAAAGGGCGGCCAGCACGGCGATGGCGAACACCACCCTGTTTCCATAGCCGTTGCGCGCATGCCGGTAGTATGCGGCCACCGTGATGGCCCCCAGCAGCAGCATGCCTGGCAGCAGCGGCTGCAATGAGAGCAGGTGAAACTCGCCCATGGGTACGATGAGCGCGAAGGCGGCGATGAGAAGACCGTAGCTGGTTTCGGCGCGGGGGTCTTGCCGGCGCTTAAAGACGGCGAAAAATAACGGCCTGCGCCAGCAGAGCCATGCCGTGGCCAAGGGCGCCAGGGCCAGGGCCACGGCGCATGGCCCGGCCCACGGCGCGGAACCCCACGGCGCAGAACCCCACTTTGCGGAGGTTAGATCGAACCCGGCCGCTGCGGCTGCGACCAGAACCAGCAGGGCGATATTCAACCGCCGGGCCCGGGCCAATGCCCCGAGACGTTCAGCCGGCGTGGCGCCCAGGTCTTCCCGAGCCGCGATTTGGACCAGCAGAGCGTCGCGGTCACGGCGATCGAGATCGGGAACCTGCGCGATCCAGTCGCGATAATCGTCATCGACCTTGAAGCCCGGGCGCAGAATGATGGGGCGGCCGCCGTCTTTGAGGAGGAGCTGTTTGCAGGCGCCGTAGCGCGATGGGCGGGCGCGGATCCCCGCGATCTGGCTCAAGGTTGCCGAGCGATCGGTGAATGCGCCCCGCACCTGAATGGAGGCGCCATCGATGACGATGCGGGGACGAAAGGTCAAGGCCAGCAGGTAGGCGGCGAAGCCCAATGGCACGACTGCAAAAAAAGCCGGGATGGGATTGAGCGCGATGGGGAGAAACGCCGCGTCCAGCAGAATAGCCACGCCGCCCACCGCCAGGAAGCAGCCGAAGAGTCCGCAGATCGTCCGCAGCCAGAGCCTGTAACGGTATAGCTTTCGTGTGGTCCGAAGCTGCTCGATTGGGCTCATGGCTTGCTCCGCATCGGCCGTTTTATCACATTCCATGGGCTGTGCAACACACTCCAAAAGAGTGATGGCGCAGGGCAATCGCATGAACGGCATTGGAGGGTCTTTTGCGCCTCTTTTCCATCGCCCCTACGGGGCTCACGTCCTTTTTTCGGCCCCGGTCCCCACGCTAAAGCGCAGGGCTAATAACCATTGCGCCTACGGCGCGACGGCAAACGGAACCCCGTCCGTCAAAGAAATTCAATTCATGCGATTGCCCTGAGTTATGGCGGAAGTCCCGGCAGAGTGTGCCGCTGCTATGATGCCAACGAGCATTTCGATGAATCGCGAATATCACAAGCATCATTCGCCCTGCCTGGGGCGCGAGATGGAATTGCTCATCTTTGGCCATGCGGGGCTGCCGGTGATGGTCTTCCCTACCTCCGGCGGGCGCTTCTTTGAATTTGAAGACCAGGGAATGATCGGCGCGCTGGCTGCGCGGATCGATGGCGGCGAATTGCAGCTTTACTGCGTCGATTCGGTGAACATGGAGAGCTGGTACAACCGGCAGATTTCGCCGCGCCGCCGAATCCTGCGCCACATGCGGTATGAGGATTACCTGCTGCAGGAGGCTGTGCCCCTGATCCGGCAGAAGAACCCGGACCGGCATCTGCTGGCGCTGGGGGTGAGCTTCGGCGGCTATCACGCCGTCAACCTGGCGCTGCGCCATCCCGACATCTTCAGCGGATTTGTGGCGCTCTCGGGGGCTTTCGATCTTTCCGGATTTCTGGACGGCTACTACGACCAGGATTGCTACTTCAACCTGCCCACGCACTATCTGCCGGGCCTCACCGACCCCCGCGACCTGGAGCGCATCCGCCGCAACACGCACGTGCTGGCCACGGGCTGGGACGACCAGTGCCTGGCCCAGAATCAAAATCTGGCCCGCATCCTGAGCGAGAAAGCGATTCCCCACCGGCTGCACATTTGGGAAACGCCCCATGCGCACGACTGGCCTACGTGGCGGCGCATGGTGGAGATGTATCTTTAAGGAAAATCAGCGGGAGCAGGCAGAGGGCTGTCGCCGGCTAGCAGCCGGAAGCGCCGTGCAGCGGCCGGCAAATAGCGGGGCGCCAGGCGAACCCAGCGGCGATTGAGATGGTCGCCGGGAGCGAGGGTCTCAAGTAGACGCGCGTCAAAGACGCTTGCAGGCTGCTGCCCGTCGGTGGGAATGGGAACGAGGGAGAAGTGCCGACCGGCGGCGGGCGGCTGCGGCTCAACGCGATGCGCGCCACGGGCGAGAAAGCCGGCCACCTGCGCGCCGGTTGCAGACGGCGCCAGCAGATCCGGCTGCAGGCCGCGCTCGTTCATCTCGTTCATCACAAGTTCCGCGGCCAGAGACACACCCACGGCGACCGGCTGCTGCTTGCGGATTTCGTTTTTGAGGATGCGCAGCGCCTCATCGAGCGAGTTAACGACAAAATCGATTGCGCCCCGGTGCATGGCCAGGCGCAGGGCTGCCGCATCGGCCGAGGCCGCGAGCGAGGCCGCTCCGGCGATATTGGCCGCGCGCAGCAGTCGGCAGCCCGCCTCATCCGGCTCGCCGGCATAGAGCAGCTTTCCGCCCAGACCGGTCTCCGCATCCATTTGCCGCGCCAGGCCGGCATAGAGGCAATAGACGGCCTCCATTTCCGCGGCGATTTCCGGATTGGGGAGGAGCGGATTGTGCATCACCCTGAGTGTAAGAGATCGGGGGCCGGAGATCAGAGATCAGGGGTCAGAGATCAGAGATCAGGAAATACCTGCTGGGCTGGGTTCGTGGTCTCCCACCCTTCCGCGATGATGCTGCGGAAGGATGGGGCACCCGGCGCCCGGCCTTCGACCTTATCGAGGGGGACCCGGGCGGGTGGCCCTGGTCTTGATGGTCTCTCCCAACCACCATGAGGGTGCTCCCGGTCCCGCTTTTGGGGACCGGGGAAAACGCGACACCCTTCCTTCGCCCGGACTCCGCTATCGCTCCCAGAAATGGGGCGGCTCGATCCCCAGCGCACGCAGATAGACATACCCCTGCCCGCGGTGATGGATCTCGTTGTCCACAGCGTACAGAATCGTCGCAATTCCAGGCGCCTCCCACTGGCCGAATGCTTTGTCGATCTCGGCGAAGCGGTGCGCCGGAATGGCCGGAAATCTCTCATCGATCTCCCTGGTCTGCCTGTCCCACACCGCGAGCAGTTCCGCCTTGGTGGCCGGCTTGATGCCTGCATACTCCTCCCAGTGACCGCCGGCAACTCCATCCACGATGGGCACCGCCATCTTGATGAACTCGTACGCCAATTCCCCAAAAGGACGCATGCCGCCCACGGAGTAAGTGAAGAGTTTGTCTTCGGGAAACGCCTCGATGACCCTGCGGGTAAGCCTGCGATGTCCCTGCCAGTGCTTCAGAACATCCTCGGCGCTCAATGCGCTTGCTGCCAATGTCTCGACTGCCATATCAAACCTCCATGTGGCCCTCTTGGGCTGTATGAGTCATCCTAAAAGCAATTCCCGACAGGTTCTGTCGTAAATTGGAGAGAGGATAAAAACTGCGATGTACGACCCTGTGATGCGCGTGCTGACCGTGTTGGAAGTGCTGCAGGCGCGGGACTACGTGAGCGGCGCGGAGTTGGCCGAGCGGCTTGAAGTGGACCTGCGCACCGTGCAGCGCTACATTGTGCGGCTCAAGGACCTGAGCATACCGGTCGAGTCGTCGCGCGGAGTGGGAGGAGCATACCGCTTGAAGCCCGGGTTCAGGCTCCCGCCGCTTTTGCTCACCAACGAGGAGGCATTTGCGCTCTCGCTGGGGCTGCACTCGCTTCGGCAGGTCGGCCTCTCGGCGTTTGCGCCCGCCACCGAAGGCGCGCTGGCCAAACTGCGGCGCGTGCTGCCCGAGGCGCTGCGTCAAAGCATCAGAACCGTTGACGACGTTGTCGCCGTCGAGCCGGGGCCCTGGGTGGTAACCACCTCGGTGGAGTATTTGATTCGCGCCGCAGCGGCCATCCGCAGCGGCCGTCGCGTGCGATTCGATTATGAATCGCATCAGGGAGCCGGCACGCGCCGGCAAATTGAGCCCTATGCGGTCATCCACACCGACGGACGCTGGTACCTCATCGGCTACTGCCTTTCGCGCAAAGCCATGCGCACCTTTCGGCTCGATCGCGTCTCCAAACTGGAGATGGGCGCGGGAACTTTTCGGCGCCCCGCCAATTTTGATGCGCGAAGCTACCTGCACCAGAGCCTGGCTTTCTTTCAGGCGCAATACAAGATCGACGTTTGGATCGAAATGCCGCTGGAGCAAGCCAAACCGGTCTTTGCGCCCTGGCGTGTCGCCCTTGAGGAAGAAAACGGTGGAACCCGCTTGCGTTGTGGGCGCGACCGGCTGGAGATGATGGCGGCCATGCTGCTGAGCGCGGGAGCACGCATCGTTGTGCGCAGTCCCGACCAATTGCGAGAGACGTTCCGGACGCTGGCCCGCCAGGCTCTCAGCGCAGCCAGACAATCGGGAGCCGCGAAACAAAAAAAGAGGGCGCGCTCAATGCGGGAGTGAAAGCGATCTTGATGGTCTCTCCCAACCACGGTCAACTTGATGATGTGCGGCGTGAGACCAGGGACACACGGCAGAGATCAGGAGTCAGGGATCAGAGATGAGGAAAAACCTGCTGGGCTGGGTTCGTGGTCTCCCACCCTTCCGCGATGATGCTGCGGAAGGATGGGGCACCCGGCACCCTCAACTTGATCATGTGCGGCATGAGACCAGGGGCAGCCGGCAACTGGCCTCTTTACCAGGTTGAGTAGGCCTGGCCGTCGGAGCCGGAATCGTCGGAGCCGGAATGTACGTCGTCGATGCCTGACTCGCTCTGGTCGATGGAATACATGGCGTCGCTCTGGTCGGTCACCCAGGTGTCGCTGGAACGGGTCATGGGGTCTTCAGGAATCTTCTTGAGGTAGCCGTTCTGCACCAGGTCGTCGAGCGACTGCGGGGCCTTGCCCTTGTCCATAGTGTAGGAGGAGATGGCCTCTCGCATGATGTGCAGGTCTTCCTTGAGCACCGCCTCGCGCGCATGCTTGACCGCGGCCACGTAACTGGGCACGGCCAGCGTGGCCAGGATGCCGATGATGGCCATCACGATCATCAGCTCGATGAGCGTGAATGCTTCGGATTGGGCAAGGCGCTTGCGCAAGGTCAACTGCCTTTTCACCACGTGGAGTACTTCGTTCCGTCCAGCCCCGTGTCAGGCGATTTGGAGTACACGTCAAAAACGCTGTCACCGCTGTAGGAGTCCGAGTCCGGATCGTCCTGCATGGAGCGCAATCCCCAGTCGGCCTGGCCGGTCATGGGGTCGATGGGAATCTTGCGCAGAAACTTGAGCTTCTTGCCCTGCACATCCACGCCCTTGACCAGCGTCTCCAGGTCGGGCGGGTAGTTCTGACTGTCCACCTTGGTTTGAAAGGCGCCGCGGTCGGCTGCGTCCTTGTACTTGTCGATGGCGTCGCGCATCATCCACAGATCGTAGCGCAGCTCGCGCTCTTTCTGCCGCTTGACCTGAAGCTGGCCACCGGAATGGCCGCCGAAGCCAGGATGGAAAGGATGAACACGGTGACGATGAGCTCGATGAGCGTGAGCCCGCGCTCGCCCTCGCGAACCAGCTGCCTGGCGTTGCGCCGCCCGAGGGCAGTGCCCGCAATTGGGTTGGAATTCATCGACAAAGCTACTTCACCACGATTACGGCCTGCGAAGACTGCGCCTGCGAGCTGCTGCTGCTTGCTGTTGACAGCCTCAGCGCGGGTCATCCCCAGGACGGTCGCGCCCGCAGCCTTCGCCTGAAATGTTAGGACGCACAAGACGCCCGAACCGCTCACTCCGGCAGCTGCCCGGCGGACGCGAGGCGACGATGGTCACATTGCCGGGGCCATCGTCGCGATGGATGAGGGCCATGGGCTGGCCGTCGTGGCTCAGGAAATCGCCGCCCGTCACGTTCACCAGCGTCAGCTTGGAGGCATCGTAGTGGAACTGCAAGGGAACAGAGGAGATATCGGAGCCACCGGCGATATGGACCGGGACCTGGAAGGTGGAACCGGCAGCGACCGGGCTCAGCCGGCGGAGCAAAGGCGAAGCTGAGCTGGCCGGGCGCAGCCCCGTTGGTTGCCGCGCGGCAGCTGCGCGGCGGCGCAGGGTTATCGGGATGGCGACACCGGCGGCGGCTGCTCCATATTCTCAGTGCCGGCGCGCATCTGGTTGAGCGCCTGCATGGCCGCCGCCGGCGCGCTGCTTGCCGGTACCGTTCCGTAGTTGGGTTCGGTCGCGTAAGCCGCATGGGGCTGAGCGGCATTGGCGGCCACCGGGACGGAGACGTGGCGCAGCTCGATGGACTGGCCTTCGCCGGTGTCGATGGGGCGCAGGTTCTGCTGCTCGATGTCAGGACCACGAACCACGTGCGGCACCACCACAAACACAATCTCGTCGTTGCTGATGCTGTGGTCTTCGGGAACCGAAGAGGTACTTCAGGATCGGGATGGAGCTCAGCCCCGGAATTCCGGTCCAGCTGGTCTGGTTCTGGTTGTTCTGAATGCCGCCCAGGATGCTGGCTTCGCCCTCTTTCAGGCGGATCACCTGGTCGACGATGCGCTGGCTCAGGATAGGCTCGGTGACGCCCTCGATTGTGTCGGTTGCCGCTCTCTGAGCTGACCTCCACGTGCACCTTGAGGGTCACATCGTCGTCGTAGTGGACGGTGGGGGTCATTTCGATCTTCACGCCCACGTCGATGTACTGGAACTGGGTCTGCGCATAGCCCACCGCGGCCGTTGCCGTAATGCCAGGCGCCGAATAGGATCCGGTGGCGATGGGAATCTTGGAGCCGATGGTCAGCGTCGCTTTTTGTCCATCGGTGGCGCGAATGCGCGGGTCCTGAAGGATCTGCGTGTTGTTATCGGTCAGCAACAGGTTCAGCGTCGCCGCGCCCACGTTGACGGCAAAATCGTTGGAGTTGAGGTGCGCAAGATTGGAGAGCGTAAGGCACGTGCCCGTTGCTGTTGCAGTTGGTATTGGTGGTGGATCCGGTGGTGCTGGTGGAGGTGGTGGAAGTACTGCTGCTGCTGCTGGGCGGCATCAATTGCACGCCGAAGCTGCTGCGGCCAGGCCATGCCCAGCGTCTTCTCCCAGTTCTTGCTCACTTCCAGCACGCCGAAATCGACCAGCACTTCGGAGCGGGGCTTGTCGAGGTCGTTGATGAGCTTCTGGGCCAGCAGCAGCTCGTCCGGCGTGCCGCGCATGACGATGGCGTTCTGGTCGGCCACTCCATAGACTTTGGCATTGGGCAGCACGTTGCGCAGCGCCGTCTGCACGTCATTCAGGTCGTTCTGCTGCCAGGCGTTGGTGAGGTAGAAGGTCTGCACCGCCTGCTCTTCGAGCTCGGTCGCGCTTCACGCGCGTGTTCTGGGCCACGAAGATGGTGTTGGAGGTAATGGGCCGCCAGAAGGTATTGGACATGGCGCCCACGATGCGCAGCGCGTCGAGCAGCGTGACGTTGCTGAGGTCAACCTCGACGCGCTTGGAAGTGTAATCGGGATCGAAGAGCACGTTGATGCCGGCGGCTTTGCCAATGGCCTGGTAGATGACCTTGGCATCCTGATTCATGTGCAGGGTGAGCGGCTCGTTGGAGACTGGCTTGAGTTGTACGGGCGAGCCGATGTCAGCGAGCTCGGCCTGCTCGCCGGCCGGCTCAGGAGTGCTTTCGACTTGATTCAAGGGCTGTTCCAGGCCCTGGGCCTGGCGCAGCTTCACGATCTCCTGCTGGGCAGCCTCGTTGCCGGGATCGATCTCCTGGGCGTGGAGGAATTCCGCCAGCGCGGCCTGCAGATTGCCCTGCCGGAAAAGAGTTCGGCCGCGCGTCAGATGCAGATCGGAGTCGGTGGTCCTGACCCGATCCAAGGCCAACCGGAAGCGCACATCCTGCGGTTCCCTCTGGAAGGCTTTCTGATAATCCAGGTAAGCGGTGTCGTAATCCTCGTGCGCTTCGGCCTGCTGTCCGCGCTTGAAATCGAGCGTTCGCCGACTGGGCAAAGGCGGGGACGGCCGGCAAGAGCAGCGCCAGCAGCACAAACCCAAAGATGGTTTTGGATTGCCGTCCCATGGCAGCGGTCGCGTAGCTGTTCATCCTGCTCCCGACTTTTCTTCTCCAAACAACCCATTCTAGCAAAGCTCCAATTGAATCAATGTGGGGGCATGGGCCCGCCAAGTGCTTGTCCAGCAGCGCAAAACCGCAAGGGGGGGTGAAAATCCCGCCCGATGCTAGGATGAAGAGGCAGAGAGCATTGAGGGGAGGGTCACCCGGTGGCGCGCCAAACCAGTCATGTGATCGTTCCCCGCGAAGCATCCGCGGCCCAGAAAGCTGTCCGCCCCCGCGACCCGGTTGCCAGCGGCGAGCGCGATGCCGCCCAGAACCGTGCCGCCGGCCACAACTACTTTCTCCTCGAGAAGTACGAGGCCGGCGTGGCCCTGCGCGGCACCGAGGTCAAATCGATCCGCGAAGGCAAGGCCAACCTGAAGGACTCCTACGGCCTGATTAAAGACGGAGAGGCCTTTCTCCTCAACATGCATATTGGCCCCTATTCGCATGGCAATATGGCGAACCATGATGCCCTGCGCACACGAAAGCTGCTGTTGCACCGGGAACAAGTACGCAAGCTACTGTCGAAGACGCAGATCAAAGGGCATACGCTCATTCCCACGCGACTTTACTTTCGCCATGGCCGGGTGAAGTGCGAACTGGCCGTGGCCAAGGGCAAACAGGACTGGGACAAGCGCGAAACCGAGCGCCGCCGCGAAGCCGACCGCGAAGCCCGATCGGCCATCAATGCCAATAAGCACCGCATGGGCAAGTAATTGCAGGGGCAGAGCTGAGGCGATTTGAGCGCGACTGCCCTGCCAGGCCCCAGAATAAAACTGTCCGCCGGCCCCATCCCGAGGGCAAGCCGTCAACGGTCGCCGGTGGCTTGCGTCTAAAAGCCTGGAATTGTACTTGGAATTGCCATGGTGGAGAAATCGATGCGCATTCTGACTTGTTTGTGTGTGTTCGGCTGCGGAGTGACGCTGGCTGCCCTGCCCTCTTTTGCCCAGCAACCGGTACTGCATACCACGCCTGCTGGCAGCAGCAGCCCGGCAAGCGGCGTCACGGCCAGCGAAATCACGATGCCGGTGACGGTGCGCGACAAGCATGGCAACCTGGTGACTAACCTGACGGCGGACGACTTCACCCTGACGCTGGACGGCAAGTCGATTCCTATCAAGAGCCTGGCGGTGCAGAACCAGCCGCCCTTCCAGCTAGGTTTGCTGGTGGACACCAGCCAGAGCGTGGAGCCGGGCATGACGGCGGAGCGCGCCGCGGCGGAGAAGTTTGTGGCGCAGATGCTGCCCGCGGACCCTGGCGGCCAGGAGGGCAACCAGGCATTCCTGATCCACTTCGACAACGAGGTCGAGCTGCTGCGGGACTTTACCAGCTCGCGTGAAAAGCTGGACAGCGAACTTGAGAACCTGGGGCCGACCTCCGGGCACAACAGCCCGCAGGGCCCGGAAACCAACGACAGCGGGGGGCGCGGCGGGGAGCGCGCCAGCCACGGCGGCACGCAGGTTTACGATGCCATTTTTCTGGCCTGCGACGACCTGATGAAGCCGAAGACGGGGCGCAAGGCGCTCATCGTCTTCTCTGACGGGGTGGACCGCAGCAGCAAGGAGACGCAGAGCGACGCGATTGACGCCGCCGAGCACGCCGGCACCGTGATCTACACCATCTATTTCCGTGGCGGCCAGGAACGGGAGAGCAGTTTTCCGGGAATGGGCCGGCATGGGGGAATGGGCGGCGGCGGATATCCCGGTGGTGGCTATCCCGGGGGCGGTTATCCGGGCGGCGGTTATCCTGGTGGCGGCTATCCGGGGGGCGGGGGTGGCCAGGGCAGGACGCAGCAGGCAACGATCGATGGCAAGAAAGTGATGCAGGATATTGCCACCCGCACCGGCGGCCAGTTCTATGAAGCCAAGAAGACGGCCAACTTCGAAGAGATCTATAACCAGATCGCGAAGACGCTCCAGGGCCAGTATGTGCTGACCTTTGTGCCCGACGCGGCCGACGCCAACGACGGCGGATATCACAAGATCGTCCTGAAGCCGAAGAAAGACGATGTGACGGTGGTGACGCGCGAAGGGTATTACGCGCCGGGCAGCGCACAGTAATCGCTGGCATCCCCGGTGCCCAGAGGCGAGGCACCGGGGGCACCTCAACCGATACGATCTCACTTGAGATCGGGGCCGCCCGCCCGAGTTGGCCGTTTACCAATCAGGAAATAGCTGCACGAATACCCACGGAATGCGCGACCCTTTCGAGCGGTCCGTCAATCGTCCAGATTTGTGCGCCCGGAGTTGCCAGACACGAAGCGATCAAATGAGCATCGGTGAGGCCAATGCCCTTGGCCCACAGGCTGCGAGCCTCGATCATGACTCTCACATCGGCCAGACGCACGATGGGTAATACGGTGAGCTGATCGAGGTAGGTGAGCGTGCTTTGGCGATCGGGGAGCGAACCACAGGCCAGTTCAGCGGCCACGAACGGATGGATACAGAGCTGATCGCTGGCGATCAAACTCTCCATCTCCGCTTTGAATCTGCCCTTGCGGAACATCTCGATCCAGATGGAGGTGTCGGCGAGAATCATGACTCATCCACACGCCTTCTGGGTATGGATGCAATGGCCGGCGCGGTTCCGGCCAAGGCGAGGAGACGGCGTCCCGCTTCCCTGGCGATCAGCGACTTCAAGGCTTCGCGAATCAATTCCGCCCTTTCCGTGACGCCGGTGTACTCGTGGGCGGTTCTGAGCAGATCGTCGTCAAGCGATACGGTTGCCCTCATAACGTCCTCCTTTGCACCAATAATAGCACCTAATCGAATTCATTACCGGTGCTCACCCGGCAACAGGATGTTCGTCCGTAGCCAGCAGGTCGCGGGTATCCCCGGTGCCCAGAAGCGAGGGTGTCAAGTGCAGAGACATGCGAGGGACCGGGGGCACCCTCAACTTGATCATGTGCGGCATGAGAGCAGGGCCACCCAATAGAAAGCCCTAAATCAACCCCACCCCATAGAAGTAGTTGTAGGTGCTGTTGGTTCCATTCCAGGGCAGGGCTGCTTCAAACGATGAAAATACCACGGCATTGTCGACAAAGGTGACAAACACATCTTGCTGCGTGGTTCCCGTGGTGGTGCGGAAGGTAAACAAGCCGTAGCAGGGATCGGTGAGTTCGCCGGCGCTGCCGTAGAGATAGCTGGTGTCGGCCACGGCGCTGAGGGTGCCCTGGGCGAGCACGCTGTTGTTGGGGCCGGTAATGGTCACTGCGCCCGTGGCGGTGACAACCACAGTGGCCGCGCCCATTGCCGGTGTGCCCGCCTCGATATTTCCCTGCCCCTCCGACGCGCCGGTCTTCTGGTAGAAAATGGCGTTGTAGGTTCCTGCCGTGCTGGGCAGAAAATCCTTGGTGGCAGCCTTGGAGAGGCCGAGGATGGAGCCGTTGGGCGTGTCGACGATGAAGAATCCGCCGGCGGTGCCAAAGATCGTATCCGTGCCACCGCTCTGGTCCGTCTGCGAGAGAAAGGTGCCGGAGGAGCTGAGGGTAAGCTGGCTGAAGTCCATTGTGCCGCCGCCGAAGGGGCTGCTTCCGCCCTGGTTGAGCGCGCCGTACGGCCAATACGAGGTGTTGTTGCCGGTGCCGGTAGCCAGCGTAATGGAGCCGATATCGGTGCCGCCGGATGCAGTGCGGAACTGGGTGTAGTTGTAGCTCTTCCCAAAGAAGGTGCTGGTGGAGATGGGACCGCTTTCGACGGCCGTCACCAGCGAAGGCGTGTCCTTGCCAGGGCCGGTCTTTTGGGCCTGGATGACGAGCGCGTAGCCGGGCAGTTCGTAAGCCGCCACCAGGTTTCCGTTGGGATCATTGAGGGTGTAGCCGCCACTGGCATTCACGATATAAGGAACCGT
This sequence comes from uncultured Acidobacteriaceae bacterium, assembly GCA_963725975.1. Taxonomy (GTDB): domain Bacteria; phylum Acidobacteriota; class Terriglobia; order Terriglobales; family Acidobacteriaceae; genus Telmatobacter. Next base: position 198,070 of record CAVSBA010000012.1, read on the forward strand.
GCCCGAAGTCGCGTTGGAGACATCGGTGTACGTGAGCGTTGCGGTCGCGGGATCGATGGTGATGGTAAGAAAATCGCCCACCGAGGCGGTGCCGTTGTACGTCCGGATTGCCGTGCTGCCGCCAACCGCCGCGTTGGTGCAGCCACTTGCCGCGATGAGCGCTAATGAAAAGATTCCAAGAAGAGCAGAAGAAAAACGAATACGCATGCAGTCCCCCCATCGGTCCGCAAATTTCCTGGCCCGATGGAGTGTTGATCGGCGTGCCGGAATTGGACTCGACGTTTATTTCCCAGGGATCTGCACTTTTGTACTGGTTTTGAGCCGGTTTTAATGAGGCGCAACAAAGGCGCGGTCTTGCGACCGCGCCTTTGTTGGTTCCTTGGTTAAAGCTTGCTTACTTGGAGCCGGTGAAGCCGCCGTGGGTCTCTTCGAGCGCGGCCTGGGCTGCGGCCAGGCGCGCCGTCAAGAGACGGAAAGGCGAGCAGGATACGTAGTTCAGGCCGATTTTGTGGCAGAACTTCACGCTCTCAGGATCGCCGCCGTGTTCGCCGCAGATGCCGACCTTGAGGTTGGGTCGCGTGTTGCGTCCCTTGGCCGTGGCCATTCCGACCAGTTGTCCAACGCCGGCCTGATCCAGTGTGGCAAAGGGATCGAACTTGAAGATCCCCTGCTTCAGGTACGCGGGCAGGAAGTTGTTGATGTCGTCCCTTGAAATTCCAAAGGTGGTCTGCGTCAGGTCGTTGGTGCCGAACGAGAAGAATTCCGCCTCCTCGGCAATCTGATCGGCCGTCAAGGCAGCGCGCGGCAGCTCGATCATGGTTCCCACCATGTAGTCGACCTTGGCGCCCTTCTCCTTGAAGACCTCATCGGCCACGCGGCGGACGATGGTTGCCTGGTTGCGCATCTCCTCGATCCCTCCCACCAGCGGGATCATGATCTCGGGATGCGGATTGCCGCCCTTGAGCTTGACCGCGACGGCAGCCTCGAGAATGGCCCGCACCTGCATTTCGGTGATCTCCGGGAAGGTGATCCCCAACCGGCATCCACGCAATCCAAGCATGGGATTCTGTTCGTGCAGTTCTTCGACGCGCGCCAGCAGCGTGCGCAGCTCTTTCAATTTCGGAGAGCGCGGCTTGGTTTCTTCCAAACGCGCGATCTGAACCATAAGGTCCTCGCGCTTGGGCAGGAACTCGTGCAGCGGCGGATCGATGGTGCGGATGGTGACCGGCAGCTCGCCCATGGCCTTGAAGAGGCCGACAAAGTCGGCGCGCTGCATGGGTAGCAGCTTCTTGAGTGCCGCGCGGCGGTCCTTCTCGTTGTCGGCCAGAATCATGGCGCGCATGTGCTCGATGCGGTCTTCTGCAAAGAACATGTGCTCGGTGCGGCACAGGCCGATGCCCTCGGCGCCGAAGGTGCGTGCGTTTTTGGCGTCGCGGGGAATGTCGGCATTGGCACGAATCCGCAGCCGGCGGATGGGATCGACCCAGGCCATGAACTTGACCAGATCGGGATCGTCGGGCTGCGCATCCAGAGTCTTGAGTTGACCGGCAATGACGCGGCCGGTGGTGCCGTCGAGGGAGATGTAATCGCCCTGCTTGTAGACGTGGCCCTTGACGCGCAGTTCCTTCTTGGCTTCGTCGACCAGGCAGTCGCCGGCGCCGGCCACGCAGCACTTGCCCATGCCGCGCGTGACCACGGCCGCGTGCGATGTCATGCCGCCGCGCGAGGTGAGAATGCCGTCCGCCACTTCCATGCCGGCGATGTCTTCCGGCGTGGTCTCGCCGCGCACCAGGATCACGGACTTGTAGCTGCCGTTGTTCTTGTACTTGACCGCGTCCTCGGCGGTGAAGACGATCTGGCCCACAGCCGCGCCCGGCGAAGCCGGCAGGCCGGTGGCCAGAACCTCGATCTTCTCGCCCTTTTCGACCAGCCGCGGAACCAGGAAGTCGTACAGCTGGTTGGGCTCGACGCGGAAGATCGCCTCTTCCTGGGTAATGAGGCCTTCGCGCACCATGTCGATGGCCACGCGCACCGCGGCCAGGCCGGTGCGCTTGCCGTTGCGGGTCTGCAGCATGTAGAGCTTGCCATCCTGGATGGTGAACTCAAAATCCTGCATGTCGCGGTAGTGCTTTTCCATGCGGCGGGTAATGTCCTTGAGCTGCTCATAGACATGGGGCATGGCCTTTTCAAGCTCGCTGATGGGCAGCGGCGTGCGCACGCCGCTGACCACGTCCTCGCCCTGCGCGTTCATCAGGTACTCGCCGAAGAAGGTGTGCTCGCCGGTGGCCGGGTTGCGCGTAAAGCCCACGCCCGTGCCCGAGTTCTCACCCAGGTTACCGAACACCATGGCCTGCACGTTGACCGCTGTGCCCAGCCAGTCGTCGATGCGGTTGATGCGGCGATAGGTCTTGGCGCGCTCGTTCTGCCAGCTCCGGAAGACGGCGTTGCGCGCCTCGACGAGCTGCTCCATCGGGATTCTGCGGAAAATCCTTGCCGGTTTCCTTTTTCACCAGCTTCTTGTACTCGGCAATGATCTCCTGGAGCGCGTCGGGCTGCAGCTCGTAGTCGAACTTCACCTTCTTCTTGGCCTTCACGCCATCGAAGATGTGCTCGAACTTCTTCTTGGGAACATCCAGCACCACGTCGCCGAACATCTGGATCAGGCGGCGATAGGAGTCGTAGGCAAAGCGCGGATTGTTGCTGCGCTTGGCCAGCGCTTCCACGGCCTTGTCGTTCAGGCCCAGGTTCAGGATGGTGTCCATCATGCCGGGCATGGAGAACTTGGCGCCCGAGCGCACGGAAACCAGCAGCGGATTTTCGCCCGCGCCCAGCTTCTGTCCCTGCAGCGCTTCCAGCCTGGCCAGCGCGGCCTTCATTTCCTTGTCGACCTTGCGCGCTCACTTTGCCGCGCATGTATTCGCGGCAGGCCTCGGTCTGGATGGTGAATCCCGGAGGCACCGGCAGGCCGGCATTGGTCATCTCGGCCAGGCCGGCGCCTTTGCCGCCCAGCACGTCCTTCATTTTGCCGTTGCCATCGGCACGGCCATCGCCGAAGAAGTACACATATTGTGTTTCAGTTGACGTCGAGCCTGCCGTTTCGGCAGGCGCCTGCTCCAGAACGCCCTGCGCCATGGAAGAAAGCCTCCGTGTTATGGATTTTTGACCCGCGCGGTGAATGTCCGCGGGGGCCCGAGTTCAAGCTCTCCGGCGGCTAAGCTTCAACCGCGGAGAGCCACACCCGCACAGGCGGTCCATAGGTCAGGGTAACGGATCGGGGGCTCAGGATTCCAACGGGAGGGTTTCTGCTGAGCGCGCGAGTCAACCGGACATTCCGACCGCGCCGTGCGGGCACATGCCAATCACTACTACAGTAATCGTTTCAGTATACGATTGCCTGTGCCCCGCGTCACATGCGAGGAGCGGGGTTGGGTTTAAGGCGAATTTTCCGCCATGGGGCCGGACCCCGCCCATACCAAGATTGGTTGGCGCCTGGGAACCTTGGCAGCCGCTGGAGCGGGGGTGAAGCCGCGGCTATTTGGGCCCGGAGTGGAAGACCACGCGCACATAGCCGGCGCGATAGATGCCAACCAGCGGTTGGGTCGGATCGCCGGTGCCCCACTCGTAATGGATGTTCTGGAAGAGATTCTGGCCCACCAGCTCCAGTGTGACGTCGCGGCCCATGGATTTGCTGAGATGCAAATCCATGCTTTGGTAAGCAGGAACCTTCTGCGCCGGCAGCGCGGTGACGAAGCGGTACATCTGATCGAAATGAATCCCAGCCGGCAAGTTGAACATGGACTGCACGGTCACCATGTGCCTGGGGCTCGAGCCATCATCGGTCTGTACTGAGCCGCTGGTGCTGATGTTGGAGGTAGGTCCACTGGCGGTGAAGTCGGAGCTCACAAACGAGTAGTTGGTATTGAGCCGCCACCAGCTCGCGATCTGCGACTGCGTTGCCAGTTCAATGCCGCTGGTGGAGCCGGAGATGAGGTTCTGGTACTGGTACGTGTAGTAAATAAAGCCGTCCGCGGTCGTAATCATCAGCGGGCTGAAGCTCTGGGAATGGCTGTACTGGTTCCAGAAAGCCGACAGCGAGGCGTAGACCTTGCCGGCCAGCAACCGCCGGTACCCGGCTTCGTACCCGATCACGTTTTCAGACTTGAAATTGTGATTGCCCAGCACTTGCACAACGAGGTTTCCCCCAGATCCATGCAGGTCATAGTTCTCTTCAAGGTCAGAGGGTGTGGTCACGGCACGCGTCACGCCGCCCCACAGCGACTGGCGCTCGCCGGGCGACCACAAGATGCGCGCCGAGGGTTGAAGGTCGAAGCCGTTGTAATTGTTGTATTCCAACTTGGTGCCGGCGGTGAGCCACAATCCCGACCGCAGGCGGACTTCGTCCTGCACAAAGCCGGTGTGCTCGTAGTCGGTGCCGCCGGCCGCTGAAAACAGGTCCGGGGAAACATCGTAGGGGCTCCAGTGCAGCGTTCCCCCGTAAGAGAATAGGTTGCTGCCGCCCAGGTGGAAGTGATCGATGAAATCGATGTCGTAGGTATTGCGTGCTTCATCGGCGACTGTGTGGCTCCTGATTTCGCGCGAAATATAGGCCTGCAGGTAGAAGCCCTTGTCGCGGCCCAGGTCATGCTCCCAGCGCGCATTGATGTCGCCACCTGAAACCTCCGTATCCCAGGGGGTGGTTTGCACTGTTTGGGGGGAATCTCCCCTGTAGACAGTGCCGCTCAAGAAATAGGTTTCGCGGCCCCGGCTGCCGTCGGCGCGGAACCCGAGCCGCTCCTGGTGCCAGTTATCGTCGTTGATCCCGTCGGAATGGTACTCGTGATGGCGCTCGAAGCCGCGGCCGAAGATGCGGTAACTCCAGTTCCACCGGCCTCCGCCGTACTGCAGATCGTCGATGGTGTGATCTTCGCTTCCAGCCAGACCGTCAGCCATCACTCCTTGGGTATCGCGCGAGTTTCTGGTAATGATGTTGATGACGCCGTTGGCCGCATTGGGCCCCCAGATTGTCCCACCCGGGCCGCGAATCACCTCAATGTGATCGATGTCGTTGAGGGGCATGTCCTGCACGTCCCAGTACACGCCTGCAAACAGGGGCGTATAGACGCTGCGGCCGTCGATCAGCACCAGTACCGATTTGGAGAACTCATCCTGCAAGCCGCGAATGCCCACTGCCCAGGAGTTGGAGCTCATGCGGCCGACTTCCACCCCCGGCGCCAGCCGCAGCGCGTCGGCGATATTGGTGGCTCCCGAGCGCTGAATCTCATCGCTGGTGATTACATACACGGCGGCCGGCGCACGCCATAATTCGCTGGGGACCTTGCTGTAGGTGGTCACTTCCACGTTGCCCAATTGTTCGAGGGTCAATTTTTTGAGCGATTGTGCGCCCTGGGCAGGCTGCGGGTAGGACGCGCCGTGGCAGGCTGCGCCGCTTGCCAACAGGAAAAGAAGCAATGCGCAGCCTGCCCGCACACAATTCGGGTTCGCACCATAAAAAGGCAAAGCTTTAGGTCCGTCCGTATTGCTCAGGAAAAGTCTCCTGGCCGGTGCCCAGGATTTGGGGGACTTTCTTCCGGGGTATTCGATGGTAGGAAGCCACCCCGGGTAGAAAGGTTGCCTGCGGAATTCAGAGGGGTTAACTGCTCAGTAACTCACGCTCAGTCGGACTGGACAGGGACCGATTATTACCGATCATTGTTTGGTTGCCGTCATTTCGGTGCTCCAGCTTCCGTCATCGGTGCCGAAGTCAAACTGGATTTTCCCGTTGGCGACGGTTCCCTGGTAATCGATTTGGTAGGTATCGCCCTGGTAATCGGTATTGACCCAGAAGGTGAGGGCGGCGCCCTGAAGCCGGCCGTCGTGAATATCGGTGGATTTATCGGGAGAGCCCTCGACCATGCCGGAAATGGTGCCGGTGACGGTTCCATTGGCCGAAACCAGACGAATGGTCACCGGAATCGTGGTTCCCTGGTAGTCGAAGCTTCCCTGCCAGGTTCCGGTCACATCCTGCGCGGGGGTGGGCGCGGGAGCTGCCACTGTCTCCGTGCTCTTGCGCGCCGTCAGTTCGGAACTCCAGCTTCCATCATCGGTCCCGAAGGTGATGGAAATCTGGTCCGCCGCAGGCTGGCCGGCAAAGTCCAGCTTGTAGGTTTGCCCCTGGTAATCCGTATTGGCCCAGAAGCTCAACTTGCCCGCGTCCATGCGGCCGTCGTGGATATCGGTGGGTGTGGTGGGCAGGCCCTCGATGGTTCCTGTCACGGTGACGCCGGTCTCGCTTAAATGGAACGTAAGTGGGATGCTCTGACCCTGGAAATCGAACGCGCCCGTCCAGGTTCCCGTCAGGTCAGCGCCGTTGGCGGCAGGCAAGATTGCCAGAATCCCCGCAGACACAACAAACAAAAGCAGCCTCTTCATGCACGCTACTCCTAAAACTCAAGAGGATAGCACAGTTGGGAGGTCGCCGACTCGGGGCCATGCGGGTTTGTTCTCGATCCGCTCAGGGGCGGGTCAGTAGGCCATGAAAGAACACGGGGAGGGGCGAGCGGCGGGATGTCAGGCCGGCCGCGCTTTGGGTGTTGTTGAGCGGCCGGGGCAATCGCGATTCGAAAGGGGAGAGGGTTTTTGCTTTGAAAGGGCAGGGCTGAAGAGCTTGGTCAAAAAGTCCATGAGCGGGGCGGAGCGAGGGCCCGGAGCTGAAGAGGCTGCGCGTCAGGCAATGTTGCGAAGGAGGGTGCAGCAGGGGCTGAAGCCCTCGTTCGTTTTTGCAGACTCTTGTGGCCCGGCTGAAGCCGTGCCCTTGTTACAAAACTGAGCGCATTGGGTTGGGGTGAACGGTTACAAAAGCATCCCTCAGCGGCTGAAGCCGATCAATTTTGCTGGCTCTATTGGCACGACTGAAGTCGTGCCCTTTCAAAACAACCCATCGTGGATGCCCTTTCAAAACAACCTATCGTGGATGCCCTTTCAAAGCCCCTTCTGTTTGCCCGCGCCCTTTCAAGACCGATGGTCCTCAAGGTTTTTCTGCAGCCTATAAAGCCACTCTGGGCCGATGGACTTTATTCGTGAGGCTGAAGCCTCACGCTCCCTCCGGAGAACGAAAACACCCCTCCGGAGAGCGAAGACGTGCGCTTTTGTTTATGACGGGCGACGCCAAAGGCGACTGCCCGGTTGAGCGGCCTGTGTCACAGGACGTTCACACTCCGGCTGTGATAGCATCCGGTCTTTGATAGCGGCCACGGCGGGAGCCGGTCTTTTTGATTGCCCCGCACGCCCAGCCCGAGCCCTCTCTATGGATGAGGTAGACGGCAGACCGGGCCTCCACTACCCGGTAACTCGACGCGAAGGACGCCCTGAGCGACGCCCCTGCAGAATTTGTGTGCCCCCGCTTTTACACCGCCGCAAAGAGAGTTCGCGCGATTCCAATATCAGTTTGAAACGTCAAGGAGCATGGCATGAAAACGTACCAGGGAAGTGAGATCCGCAACGTAGCTGTAGTGGGGCATGCGCACAGCGGCAAAACCACGCTGATAGCCGCCCTGCTGCATGCCGCCAAAATGACGCCCAGCCAGGGCCGCATCGAAGATGGTTCGGCTGTGACCGCCTACGACGAAGAAGAGATTGCCCGCGGCATTACCATGCAGAACGCCGTGGCCTTTGCCGAGTGGCAGGGCGTGAAAATCAACCTGGTGGACACGCCCGGCTTCCACATGTTCAACCATGAAGCGCGGGCTTCGCTGCTGCCGGTTGAAGCTGCGGTGGTGGTGGTGAACGCGCAGAACGGCATTGAGCCGGTGACGGAGCGGGTGTGGCACTACGCCGAAGAAGCCAACGTGCCGCGCATCGTGCTGGTGAATCAAATGGACCACCCCAAGGCCGGTGGCGGGGGCGGGCTGAGCGCGCTGATGGACGATCTGCACGAGCGCTTCGGCCGCAACTGCGTTCCCGTCCAGTTGCCGATCTCCGATGCGCAGGGCTTTCACGGCGTGGTGGACCTGGTGACCATGGAGGCGTTCACTTACACGCCCGGCGGCGATGGCCGCGGCAAAGCGTCGAACGAGATTCCGGCCGCGCTGGCGGCTGACGCCAAGGCGCGTCACGAAGAGCTGGTGGAACTGGTGGCGGAAGGCAAAGACGAGTTGATGGAAGAGTTCTTCGAGAAGGGCACCATCCCCGAAGACCACCTCATCGCCGCGCTGCATGAGGCCATCCGCGAAGACCGTATCTTCCCGGTTCTATTTTCGAGCGGCCTGGCCAACATGGCTCTGGATCACCTGCTGGATTTTGTGAAGGTGTACGCACCGGCGCCGATTGAGCGCGCGCCGATTGCGGTGAAATCCGCGGCAGCCCAGGCGGTGGGAGCGCCCGGCGCCGGCGATAGCGAGACGGAAGGCGCCACCCGAAAGATGGACGACCGCGAGCCCGCAGCGGTGCTGGTGTTCAAGACCATGTCCGATCCATTCGCCGGGCGCATCAGCTTTTTCAAGGTGCTGAGCGGAGTGGTCAAAAACGACGTTACGCTCGAAAACTACACCCGCCGTAACCAGGAAAAATTTGCGCATTTGAGCGTGATGCAGGGACGCAAGGCCGTGGAAGTTGCCGAATTGCATGCCGGCGACATTGGCGGCATCGCCAAGCTGCGCGACACGCTCACCGGCGACACGCTGGGGGCCAAGGGCGCGGACATTCAGGTGGAGTTGGCGGCGCTGCCGGAGCCGGCCATGACCTACGCGATCGAGCCCAAGTCGCGGGCCGACGAGGACAAGCTGGCGCCCGCTATCCACAAGCTGATGGAAGAAGACCTGCTCATCCGCTTCTATCGCGACCCGCAGACCAATGAGTTTCTGATTGCCGGCGCCGGCCAGCCGCACATCGAAGCCATCGTGAGCCGGCTCAAGAAGCGCTACCACGCTGAAGTTCACCTGAAAGCGCCCAAGGTGCCTTATCTCGAAACCATCCGCGGCAAGGCCGACGCCCATGGCCGGCACAAGAAACAGTCGGGCGGCCACGGTCAATTCGGCGACTGCAAGATCCGCATGGAGCCACTGCCGCGCGGCGCCGGTTTCGAGTTCGACAACGATGTGTTCGGCGGGGCGATTCCCCGCAACTTTATCCCGGCCATCGAGAAAGGCATCGTGGAGACGCGCGGCTCGCGGCTACCTGGCGGGCTACCCGGTGGTCGATTTCAAGGTGACGGTCTACGATGGCAGCTATCACGATGTGGACTCGAACGAGCTTTCTTTCAAGACCGCCGGGCGCCTGGCCTTCCGCAACGCCATGGAGCAGGCCAAGCCGTGCCTGCTGGAGCCGGTGATGAAGGTCGTGATCGAAGCGCCGGAGGAGTTTGCCGGCGCGTTGATGGGCGACCTGAACAGCCGCCGCGGGCGCGTGCAGGGCATGGAGTCCAAGGGCAAGACGACGCTGATCAACGCCGAGGTTCCGATGGCCGAGATGCTGACCTACGGCACGCAACTAACGAGCATGACGCAAGGCAAGGGCAGTTATCGGATGGAAGTGGACCATTACGACATTGTGCCGCAACTGGTGGCAGAAAAGATCCTCGCTAACGCCAAACGGCCGGTGGAAGAGGAAGAAGAATAGACGGCTGCGGCTGGGGCGTTGGGAAATCGCATTCCAAAATGCGAGGGGGGTTGCTTTGAAAGGGCAGGGCTTCACAGCCGGGCCATGGAAGGCTAGTGAGAGAGGTTGGGGCTTCAGCCTCGGAGGGATGTATTTCGGTCCCTCGGGGGCTGCGGAAAAACTCCTGCATTTGAGCGAAGGAGGGTGCAGCAGGGGCTGAAGCCCCGGTTCGTTTTGCAGGCTTTAGTGGCCCGGCTGAAGCCGCGCCCTTGTTACAAAACTGAGCGCACAGGGATGTGGGTGAACGGTTACAAGAGCATCCCCCAGCGGCTGAAGCCGATGCATTTTGCCGGCTCGATTGGCACGACTGAAGTCGTGCCCTTTCAAGGCCCCTTCTGTTTGCCCGTGCCCTTTCAAGGCCGATGGTCCGCAGAGTTTTTCCGCAGCCTGTGAAACTTGCCCTTGTTACAAAACTCATCGCACAGGGTTTGGGTGAACGGTTGCAAGAGCATCCCCCAGCGGCTGAAGCCGATGCATTTTGCCGGCTCGATTGGCACGACTGAAGTCGTGCCCTTTCAAAGTCCCCTCTGTTTGCCCGCGCCCTTTCAGATGCGGTTCCGTTTGTCCTTTCAAATCCGCTTCTGTTTTTGATGGCCGAATCCAAATGCGCTTGCCCTGGCGGGGGTGCAGCCGCACCGAAAGCGCTGCGCGTTCCGGGTTACAATCGAGTGAGGTTCGGGGCGTAGCGCAGTCTGGTAGCGCATCTGCTTTGGGAGCAGAGGGTCGGGGGTTCGAATCCCTCCGCCCCGACCATTCCTTTCCCCTTTTCTCGTTGCCATCCATCCTGTCTTGCCGGAAAGGCAGCGGTGCGAACTGGCCTGAGAGAGGGTCTCCAGTTCGTCCATGTATGCCCACCCGCGGGCATCTCGTTTTTTAACTTGAGGCTTTCCTGAGGCGTGCCTGGCGACCTGTATAATCGCGAAATTATGAAAATGACTGATCGTCGTACGTTTCTGAATTCGCTGGCGGTAGCCGGCGTTACGACTCTGGGTGCCACTCAGCACGTGAGCGGTGAGCGACCTGGTACCGGAAAACCCCATTCCGCGGGTGTGCACGCCGGAAATACCGGTCATGAAGCAGTTTTTAACGTGCAAGTTTATGGAGCGACGGGAATCAAGACCGAGGACGCAACCGCGGCCATTCAGAAGACCATTGAAGCCTGCGCGGCGGCGGGGGGAGGGATTGTGTATTTTCCCCCGGGCGAGTACACGTCTGGAGGGCTGAAGCTGCGCAGCCACATTCGCATGTATCTGGAGAGCGGGGCAACATTGTTCGCTTCCACCGATCCCAAGGCGTATCCCCTGGTCGAGGTCCAGACGTGGGGGCAAAGCGATGCCAATTCCACCGCGGCACTTTTCCAGGGCGACAATCTCGACGATATTTCGCTGGAGGGTAGCGGGACCGTGGACGGCCAGGCCAGTTTCATCTGGGAGAACGACACCACGGAAAGAGCCTTCGTCAACAAAAACGTGATGGAGAAGATGGGCAAGTCTCTGATGCGCACCTATCCGACAGGCTTTCCGAATCGCCAAATTTACCCGCACCTGGTATGGCTGCACCGCTGCACCAATGTTCGCATTTTGAATCTCTCCTTTGTCCGGTCTCCCAGTTGGACGTTTTACCTGTATGAGTGCGATCGGGTGGTGGTGGATGGAATTTACGCGTCCACCAGCTTGAAGGAAGCGGTGTGGTGCGACGGGATCGACTTGAACGGCTGCACGGATGTGCACATCTCGAACAGCACCATTGCGACGGGAGACGACTGCATCGCGATCTTTTCATCCGACCGCATCTGCGAAAACGTCACGATCACCAACTGCAGGTTCTCTTCCGCCTCGGCGGGCATCAAGTTCACCGAAGGGGTCAAGGTGGGGGTGCGGAAAGTCGTCATCGACAACTGCGTCATCACCGACTGCAATCGCGGAATCACGTTGCAGATTGAGGCCGGCGGCACGATCGAAGACGTCATTATTTCGAATCTGACCATGTATCTGCACCGCTTCGACTGGTTTTGGGCGGGCCATGGGAATGCTTTCAATTTTGAAATCAAAACGCCCAGCGAGTGGAACGAGGTACCGCCCAAGCCGGACGATCCAGGGCCAGGCCTCATCCGCAATGTGACCATTCAAAACATCATTGCTCATGCCCAGGGATCGTCGCTGATCGCGGGCCATCAGGATCCGGCGCACTACCTGGAAAATGTGACCTTCGAAAATATCAAGATGTTCCTCTCGACCGATCCCACTGCGCCCTACGACGAGTCGGTGCATGCTCTGACCTTCCAGAATGCGCGGAATCTGACCGTGAAGGGAGTGGAGGTATTTTGGGAAAAGCCGGCGCTGGACCGATGGAAGAGCGCAATCTCGTTCGAGAACATCGACGGGCTGGAACTGAACGGGTTTGCCGGCCGCCAGGCGTGGCCCGACCAGGACACTCCGGCGGTGGCTCTCGATAACGTCACGAACGCGTTTGTGCTCAATTCGCGGGCGACAGAAGGAACCAATGTATTTTTGGGCGTCACCGGAGAAGGGACTAAAAGCATCGGTCTGCTCAGCAACGACTTTCGGGCGGCTAAAGTTCCCTATAAATTGAGCGGCGTTGCGCAGAGCAGTGAGCTCCAAGCCATCAGCAATTTACTGCCTCCCGGCTCCCAGTCGTGATCATATAGGTGGATCGAATCGAGGGCGATCGGCTCGCTGCGGCATCTTTGCAAGTGCTCCCCGCAAATGCAAAGATGCTGAGCCCATAGCAGTTAAAGAACTCCGCGGCAGAGGCTGTAGGGTTGCGGGGGTGTGCCTGGGGCAGACCGTCGGGTTTTGAATCCACCTCTGTCCGCGGCCATGCCTGTTTGTGAGAAATAAAAAAAATTGCATCCGACTGCAACTTAGCCCCATTCCAAGGTGTTAAATAAGAGACAACAGTCTCAGACCCGTCAATCCACCTATAGCAATGTTCCCCGGGAAGTGTCTATACCCGTCATTTGGAGGATAGTGTGCAAGAGCGCAGCGGCAATTTTGGTTTAGGTGATATTTCGAAGAAGAGCAAGCCAACGACTAACACATCACTCATTGCTCGGTTCGGAGCGCATCTGAAACCGATTTTTCCGATAGCTTTGGTTCTCTGCAGCGTTCTTGCCGGTTGCGGCGGCAGCGCCGCACCCGGTTTTACTGTCCAAGTGGTTCCATCGACTGTTTCGTTGTCCCCCGGCGGGTCGCAGGCGGTGAGTTTAGTGGCGACGGGGTCCAATGGGTTTGCAGGTCCGGTGGCGGTTGCCATCGGCGCTTTGCCTGCAGGCGTTACGGCATCGCCCACCACGCTGAGTCTGACCCCGGGAGTGGTGCAGCAGATCGTGGTTACGGCATCGGCCAGCGCTGCCGCGGGCAATTCCATGATCACGTTTACGGCCACCTCGGGCACACTCTCAGAGAAAGCGAACTCCGCGCTCGCCATCGGCTCGCCAGCCATGCTCACCTCTGCCTCGCTGAGCTCCGGTGTATTCAATTTTGGCGAAAATATCGTCAACAACGCGGTGACTCAAACCGTAACCACGGTGACCAACGTCGGAACCAATCCTCTGACCATGAGTCCTTCACTGAGCGGAGACGCCAGCTACACGATCGTGTCGGGCGAATCCTGTGGTGCAACGCTGGCGGCGGGCGCCACGTGCGACATGGTTGTGAGTTACGATCCCACTGCTGCCTCGACGCCCAATCAACAAAATGCAACCTTGAACATGGGTTTTAGCGACGTTCCAGCAGGTACCCAGCAGACGGTTGGAATCACCGGCATCTCCGGCGCGCTGACGGCCGGCGTGGTGACGACCACCGACAATCCGCAAGTGGCGCTCTACACCCTGACCCTGCCGTTCCCGGGCAGCATGACCGTTAATTTTGGGCCGACCACGGCTTACGGACGCAGTACCTGGACACAATCGACCGATTCCGCTGGAGGGCAGGTGAGCATCTTTGTGGCCGGCATGCTGCAAAGCACCGCTTACCACATGGATGCGACGGTGCAGTTGGCTAACGGCCTGACTGTCAGCGACGTGGACCACACCTTCACCACTGGAGCCATTCCCGCTTCTCAGGGACTCGCTCTGAATGTGGCTACAACAGCAGGAATGACGCCGCAACCGGGCGTTGAGATGTTGAACCCCTTGAACGGGCTCTACGTGGCCGGTCTCACGGGAAATATGCTGTGGCATTACAACAACGCGTCGAGCAGTGCGGGGTCCAGCCTGCAGAGTGTGAAGATGCTGCCGAACGGAGATTTCGTCATGCTGGTGTCTCCCCTTTCGACCGTGCCACTCACGCCTCCGCTGCCAAATACGGCTGATGAGATTCGTGAAGTGAACCTGGCCGGCGACACGGTACGAGAAATCTCAATTAACGATCTGAACGCGGAACTGGCGACTGCAACCTGCGCCGAATGCAACGTGACCCTGCAGGTCTTTCACCATGACGTCACTCCTTTACCGAACGGCCACTTGCTGGTGATTTCCAACACGCTCATGAATTTATCGGCGAGCACTACCCCGTCCTTGACCGGAGTGTCGACTCCGGAGCCGGTGCTGGGCGACGTGATTGTGGATCTGGACCAGAACTTACAGCCGGTATGGGTATGGAATGAGTTCAATCACATGGACGTGAACCGGCAGCCGTTTCCAAATACGTTCCCTGACTGGACGCACACCAATGCGGTCATCTATTCGCCGGATGATGGAGATCTCATCATTTCGATACGCCATCAGAATTTGGTGATCAAAGTCGACTACGCCAACGGCACGGGTACGCGTGACATTCTTTGGGAACTGGGCGAGGGCGGCACTTTCACGCTACAAGCCGGACCGGGCGTAACCGCGACGGACCCAACCGATTGGAATTATGCCCAACATGGGCCGGGGCTCTTCAGCACCAATAGCAGCGGCGTGTTTTCACTGGGCATGATGGACAACGGCAACGACCGCCAATTCCCAGCGGGCGTAACCTGCAGCACCACCACGCAGGGCTGTACGTACTCGACAATTCCAGTCTTCCAGATCGATGAGTCGGCAAAGACAGCGACGCTAACGTTCCACCAGATCCTGGCTCCTGCACTGTACAGCTTCTGGGGCGGAAACGCGGAAAAGTTGGCCAATGGCGACATTGAATATGACCTCTGTGCGCCGGCGACCGGGTCGTATGTCTACGAGGTGACCCCGGACCCGACTAATCCGCAGACGGTGTGGAGCCTGCGCCCCACCGCGGGGAATTTCTACCGCGCTTTCCGCATTCCAAGCTTGTACCCGGGCGTTCAGTGGTAAAGCTTGACGAGACGCAAAGAAAAGAGGGCGAAATACAGCCGGTCAGCTTCCGGCGGTATTTCGCCCTTTGATCGTATTGTCTGGTTGAACAGTCTTCGCATTCCGGGCTGATTGAATTCCATTGCCGGCCAGCCCGCGGGTGCAGCAGGGGCTAAAGCCCTGGTTCGCTTTGCAGGCTTTAGTGGCCCGGCTGAAGCCGTGCCCTTGTTACAATGCCCCCTCATCAAGAGTTTTTGCGCAGGTTGTGAAGCCCGCTGTTTATCCGCCTTATGCGGCACGGCTGAAAGCCGTGCCCTTGCAAAACACCATTTATGCAACCAGTTCTGTCAGATGATTGCGGCGTTACATGCTTGAGATTTTCAAATAGCGCCGCATATCGGGCGCAACCGTGTATGCCGCCCAACCGAGAAAAATCGCCGAGATAATCCACGCTGCCGTTTTCATCTGTTCCTCCTCGTCTAGTTCTGATTTGTGTATTCGGGCTTGGCTGTAGCGCCGGCAAAATCGCCGGCGCCCTGCAGTTGTTCGATGAGTTCGAGAACCATGGTTGCCGACCGGGGCACGGCCGCAGTCACCGCCGGCGAGAGACCCATGCGCCCTTCCAGTTCCGCGCCAAAGTCCTGCGGCTCGCAGCCGACAATATAGACCGGCGCCGTCACGGTTCCCAGCAATTGCGCCAGCGCCAGCACCTGCGCCGGGCTCATGGCGTGGGGGTTGAAATTCTGCGCGCCCACCAGATCGACCTTGGCCTCGGTATTGGCTTCGATATTGGCAGTGAGCAGATAGAGGCTTCCCGGCACGCCGCCCCGCGCAATGGAATCGACCAGAATGACCGCCCGCCAGGGCTGCAACAGCGCATAAGCCAAATCGAGCCCGCGGATTCCGTAGTCGACCAGCGTGGCTTGCGGGGGCAGGCCGGCCGCGGCCAGGGCGCGCGCTGCTTCCACGCCAAAGCCGTCATCGCCCAGGAAGATGTTGCCGATGCAGCCCACCAGAATTTGCTCGCCGCCGCGCATCAGTGCGCCTCCAGGGTCAGCGGCTCAACTTCATGCGGAGAAAAGAAGAAGCGATGCCCGGCCTGGCGCAGCAGCCCCATGTCTTTTCCTGGATCGTCTTCGAGCACCACGGCGAACTGCACATTGCCTTCGAGATCCTGCTCAATGGCTTCGACGATGGCAACGCGCCCCTGCATCACCGAATCCATGATGTCGGCCTGCTTCTGCGGCCACAGGCGCACGCGGTCGCCCGTGTGCACCTCCACGCCAAAAGCGCGCGCCGATTGGAGAGCCGGGCTTTCGGCGAAGGGGTTCCAGGGGAGAACCTGCTCATCGAGCGCCGGGTTCCCTTCCGGATGGCTGGCGGCCGGGTGCGCATCCGCCGCCGCGCCGGGCCTCTGAACGTCGCGGATTGCCCCATGCACGGCCAACAGGCCGCCCTCGGCCATTGCCTCCACGCGTTCCAGGATGGCTTTCGCATGCGGATCGCTCGCGCGCATCTCGCGCTTTTCCGCATCGGTGAGGGTGAGCACGCGCAAGGCCAGCATCTCGTCCATCTCCGTTGCGTCGAAGAAATCGCCGCCACTCTCCGGCGCAATCTGCGGAAGGTCGTAGAGAATGATGGGGGAGCAGAGCATGGTGCGGCACTGCGCATCGCCGGCCAGCACCGGATAAACTCCCTGGTTGCGGCAGGCGGCAGCGGCAGCAGTCAGCTCCGGCGGAGGATCGAGCAGCGAAACAAACGCGCCCTCGGCGCAATGCAGCAGCAGATGCGCCGAAGTGAAGGCAGCAGCCTGCGCCTGTTTGCGCCCTGCGCCTTCTTCTACCGGGCTCTCGTTTGAGAAGGAAGCTTCAATGCGGAAGTGCTTGCCATCGATAGCAACCGCTTTCAGTTGCAGCCAGCCCATGGAGGGCTGGTCCTTAAAAAACATGGGCGCGCGCGGTTTTTCCCAGTCCGACAGAGCTGTCCAATCGAGCGCCCACCTGGCCGGCTCGTGGAGTTCGTCGAGCCTGACCGCCTCCAGTGTACGGGCGCGAACAATGCCCAGCTCCCAGGCTGCGGCATCGGATTCAGGGTGCGGCTGCGGCACAAGCTGCAGATAGCGGACGCGCACATCGAGTTTGGCCGAGGGCGCTGCCTGGAGCAAAACCGCAGTGTGAAAGCAGTGCGGCTCCGGCGGCCGTTGCGCCTGGGCAAAGGCGCGCGGATACAGCGTTCCAAAATTCCACCGCTGCCGGTTTTTGAGCGCCGATGGACGATAGGGATAGAGCATGTAGCCTTCAAACAGCACAGCATCGGCAATTTTTTCTGCAGAGTCGAAGCTCACGGGTGCGCCTCCGGGGTGCAGGCATCGGCAGGAGCAGTTTCCGCGCGAGTGAGCAGTTGCTCAATGGCCTGCTCCCACATGGATAGGCTGTGTTTGGTTTTGTATTGGAAGAGGCGGTCAAAGGTATCGCGCGGCAGGCGCATCCAGATGGTGTTGGGATAATGCATTTCTACCGCGGCCTGCCATGCAGCAGCGGGCAGATGAAAACGCGCTTCGCGGTCCCAGGGAATCTGCGCCACCTGCAGCGCGCCATCGGCTCGCCCATAGAACACGGTTCCGCTGAACAGGATTGAGATCTGGATGTCGCCGGCGTGAAGGCCATAAAAATACTTGGTGGCGGCCACGTTGAAATCCAGCGTGCAGGGCAGCGCCAGTTCGGCCTCCGTCGATCCGCTGAAGCCGGGCACATTAAGCGCGGCCTGGGTCCACAGCATGGGCTTCATGGTGCGCGCCCAGCGCTCACGCTCTCCAAACAGATCAAGCAGACGGGCTTCTTCCTCGGCGGTGTACTTGCGTCCCAGCGGCTCGATCCGCACCTGGCAATTCAACAACACGGAATGAATGGATTGGGCAGCGTCGGCATTGGAGACGCGCAGACGCACCGCAAGCATGGGCACGGCTGCGTAGCGCATGGGGGCAACGTCCAATACGCGGAAGGTGAGATCAGGCACAGGGCGCTCCACTTTCCAGGCCGGCTCGCTGGCGCAATGCGGCAAAGAATTCGCGGATGGCGATCCATACGTCTGTGCCACCGGAGAGGCCGCGCCACTTTTTACGGATCAAGCCAGTGAGGCGAAAACACTCGTCGATGGGAACCAGGAGAGCTGCTTCTTCTCCTTTTACGAGGCTTACCAGCAGCGCCTCTACTTCCGGCGCCATGCCGGCCACAGCCGCATTGGCGGCCAGAAAGTTCGGTAGCGAATCGAGCGAAAGACTCGATTCGACGGGACCGGCGGGACTGGGATACATGGCCGTCATGGCGCCATCTGCGTCGCGCAGAAAGAACGCCAGACTGATGGGAATGGACAGCTCTTCCCACTGCATGCCGTCGAGCGCGAGATCGGGGACGGCGCGCACATGCACTGGAATGCGCAGAAACTTTGCATCCTGCCGGCCGGCGAACAGAATCGCGCAGGCGCTGCACGCGCACACCACAGCGCGGCGGGCGCGGTCGAGCAGGTGCGGATGCGCCGGCTCCAGGGCAAGCCCGCATAACTCGCAACGCTCCACCTGCGGCGCCGCCGCCGCAAACCTCTTCAGCGCGGCAAGCGGATCGTCCGGGCAAGGGGTTTCGGTACAGAGACCGATTGAATCAGGACCTGATTCGACTCCGTAACCGGACCGCGGTATCGACATGGACAGCCCTCTTACGCCGGTGGAAGGTGGGGCATACGTGGATCGATGGGATTACGCTTGTCGGCATTGATGCCGGTGGAGCTGCGGGCAGTGGGCGTGTCTCGTTCGCGTCCTGGTTCTTTGTTTGTTTTCACCCAACCCTCGCCGCGGTGGGTGCCGGGGGTGTGGGAAGGCAGCGTTGCTGTTGACGTTTGATCCTTCATGCGTTTCTCCTTTGCCTTTGGCGGCAGGACTATTGCATCAACGGATTCGGCCTGCCTGAGAACTTCCCTCAGCAGGGGCTAAAGCCCTGGTTCGTTTTGCGGACTTTCGTGGCCCGGCTGAAGCCGTGCCCTTGTTACAAAACTCATCGCACGGGGTGTGGGTTAACGGTTGCAAAAGCATCCCTCGGCGGCTAAAGCCGATCGATTTTGCTGGCTTGATTGGCACGACTAAAGTCGTGCCCTTTCAAAACCGAATGGTCCGCAGCGTTTTTCCGCGGCCTGTAAAGCCCTCGTTCCTTTTGCGGACTTTCGTGGCCCGGCTGAAGCCGTGCCCTTGTTACAAAACTCATCGCACGGGATTTTTCCGTGGCCTGTGAAGCTGTGCCGTTGTTACAAAACTCATCGCACGGGGTTTTTCCGTAGTCTGTGAAGCCCGCTGTTTATCGACCTTTGCGGCCGTGCCCTTTCAAAGCACCATTTATGCAGCCAGTTCTACGTCGCCCGCAAGACCACCAGGTTGGAATGGGCTGGCGCGGGCATGGATTCAGCCACGACCTCAGCCACTTCCGGCGCAGCTCCGTAGACGGCCGCTTCCACGGAGTTCTTCAGCGTCTCCGTGGAGCCCGCGCAACTGCCGCAGCTCCCCTGCAGGTGAACATGCACCACGCCATCTTCAATGGCGGCCAGTTTCACATCGCCGCCGTGCGACTTGAGATAGGGGCGAGCGCTTTCGAGTGCCGCTTGCACACGGGTTTCCACGTCGACGGGATGGATGCCGTGGAGGGACAGGACGCCTGAAACCAGTTCGTCTGCGGCGACCTGCTGGAGCGCGCGCTCGCCCTGCGGCAGCTCTGCCACCGCATCCAGGATGCGCTCCAGGGCGGCGCCGTGCAGCTCCAAAACCGCTTGCAACAGTTCCTTGGCCACGGCGCGGGTCGCCAGGTCGCCAGAATTTTCCACGCGGCTCACCAGCTCTTCAATGCGCTCGCCCCGCCGCGTGAATTCGCGTTTGCTTTCGCTCATTCCTGTTCCCTTCCCGACAGCCACTGGCCTTTGTGGTCTCCCCACCCTTTCCGCGATGAAACTGCGAAAAGGATGGGGCACCCCGGTTTTTTCTGTGCACCAGCATTTTCTTCGCAGCCGGCTTTTTCTACTTGGGCGTTTCCACGCTGCCGTGCGCGCCAAACATGGGCATGTGGTGAGCCTCCAGCAGGCGGGTTTCGCCGTCGTACATGTGAACGCCGCAGGGCAGGCAGGGATCGAAACTGCGCACCGCGCGCATAATGTCGATGCCCTTGAATTTATCCGGGCCATTTTCCTCGAAAATGGGCGTGTTCTGCACAGCATCCTCATAGGGACCGGGGGTGCCGTAGATGTCGCGCGGGCTGGCATTCCAGGGGGTGGGCGGATAGGGATGGTAGTTTGCGATCTTGCCCTCGCGAATGACGACGTGATGCGAAAGCACGCCGCGCACCGCTTCGTGGAAGCCGCAGCCGATGGCCTCTTCAGGAACCGTGAAATCCGACCAGGTTTTGCTGCGGCCGGCAAACAGTTCTTGCTGCGCCTTCTCGAGGAAGTAATAGGCGATGGCTGCGGCGTAAGCCTGGAAGTAAGTCCGGGCGCGGTCGCGCTCAATGGCATTGGACCACTGCGGAATCTTCCACTCAAACTCCACGGGTGGCATCAGGGCGGTTTTAGGCAACCGAATCTTGACGCTGTTGCCGGTGGCCTCGATGTAGTCGTTCTTCACCAGGCCGGAGAGCGCCGTGGACCACAGGCGCGCAATCGGTCCGCCACCGGTGTCGAGGGCCAGGTGTTCGCCGGTGCGCTTGTCATACCAGCGTGGCGACATCACCCAGGTGTACTTGTCGCCAAAGTCGCGCTTCTGCGGACGCGGCGTGGTGGTCTGGTTCCAGGGATGATTGCGATGGACAGCATTGCCCAGCGGATCCCGTTCCACAAACATCTCCTCGTTCTGCCAGGAGTCGTAATAAGAGCTGCCCAGCAGGATGCGCATGCCGAGATTGATATCGACCAGGTCGTTGGTCACCAGTTTGCCGTCGACCACCACGCCGGGGGTTACGAACATCTTGCGGCCCCAGTCGCTCATGTTTCTGTAGGTGTAGTCGCAGGAGGCGGGATCGTTCCACGATCCCCAGCAGCCCAGCAGGATGCGCCGCTGGCCGACCTTCTCGTAGCCGGGCAGCGCTTCATAGAAGAAGTTGAAGAGATCGTCGTGCAGCGGCACCACACGCTTCATGAACTCAGCATATTTGGCCAGGCGCACCGCGAAATCGGTGAACAACTGCACGGTGGCCACGGTTCCAGTTCCGCCCGGGTAGAGCGTGGACGGATGCACGTGGCGGCCTTCCATGAGGCAGAACATCTCGCGCGTCAGCCGGCTCACCTGCAGGGTCTCCCGATAGAACTCGCCGGTAAACGGATTGAGCGAGGTCATGATGTCGGCGATGGTTTTGTAGCCGTGGATTTTGGCGTT
Source organism: uncultured Acidobacteriaceae bacterium (assembly GCA_963725975.1). GTDB lineage: Bacteria > Acidobacteriota > Terriglobia > Terriglobales > Acidobacteriaceae > Telmatobacter. The sequence continues at coordinate 219,402 of CAVSBA010000012.1, forward strand.
GGGCGCGGCCTTCTTCCTGGCCTGCTCCCATACGCCGGGATTGGTTTCCTTCACCATGGTTTCGCAGAAGTCCACGCCCACGAGGTTGTCCTGGTAGAGGTTGTGGTCGAACATGTACTCCGCCGCTTCGCCCAGGTTCACGATCCACTCACCCAGGTCGGGAGGGCGCACGTTGAAGGCCATATTTTGCGCGTACATGGCGCAGGTGGCGTGATTATCGCCGCAGATGCCGCAGATGCGGCTGGTGATAAAGTGCGCATCGCGGGGGTCCTTGCCCTTCATGAAGATCGAATACCCGCGGAAGATCGACGAGGTGCTGTGGCACTCGGCTACCTGGCGATTGTCAAAGTCAATCTTGGTATAAATGCCGAGGCTACCCACGATGCGGGTAATGGGGTCCCAGTTCATCTCCACCAGCTTGCGCCTGGCGCCGGATGTATCGGTTTCAGGAAGCATTGTGGTTGCCATATCGTCTGCTCCTCATGACTGCGCGGCGGGGCCGCGGCTGCGCGGGGCGGCTGCGTCTTGAGTGCGAGTCGCCCGCGGCGGTTTCAGTGGGCGTGCGGAATGTAGCCGGTGGTCAGTTCCATGCCGCGATGCCGCCACTTCGGCTCCTTGTTCACGGTGCTGTTGGTAATCTCGCGCAGCGACCGGATCATCTTGCCGTAGCTGCCCACCGAGGTGGTGGAGACGCGCGCGCCCGGCGGCTCATCCATGAAGGGCATGAACTTGTCAGGGAATCCGGGCATGGTGCAGCCAATGCAGATTCCACCCACATTCGGGCATCCACCAATGCCGCGCATCCAGCCGCGTTTGGTCACATTGCAATTCACCACCGGACCCCAGCAACCTACCTTCACCAGGCACTTGGGCGAACCATATTCCAGCGCGAAGTCTCCCTGCTCGTAATAGCCGGCGCGGTCGCAGCCCTCGTGCACGGTTTTGCCGAACAGCCAGGTGGGCCGCAGTTGATCGTCGAGCGGAATCAAGGGAGCGAGGCCGGCGACCTGATAGAGCAGGTAGAGCAGCGTCTCAGTAAAGTTGTCCGGTTGCACCGGGCAGCCAGGCACGTTGACCACCGGCAAGCCGCCGGCCGAGCGCCAGTTCCAACCCAGGTAGTCGGCAAGGCCCATGCATCCGGTGGGATTGCCGGCCATGGCGTGAATGCCGCCATAGGTGGCGCAGGTGCCAATGGCAACCGTGGCTACCGACTTTGGCGCCAGGCGGTCGATCCACTCGCAAGTGGTGATGGGCTGACCGGTTTTCGCGTCCGTTCCCATGGCCGCCCAGTATCCTTCGCGCTTTACGTTTTCGTTGGGAATGGAACCTTCTACGACCAGCACAAAAGGGCCGAGCTTTCCCGCATCGGCGTCGAAGAAGTGTTTCATGAACTCGTCGCCGACTTCGTAGGCGAGCACCGGGTTGTGAAGATGAACCTTGGGGAGACCGGGGATGGCTCCCAACAAAATATCTTCGATGCTGGGCTGCTCAGCAGCCGTAACGGAGACCGAATCTCCATCGCAACTCAACCCCGCCGTGATCCACAGGACGTGAACCTCAGATGGCGGAGCGGCTTGTTTCCCATTCACAGAACTCGAGCTGGAATCCATACCGCGCTTCCCTCTCATTCGTGCCTGGTTGTGTACCGCAGTCAACTTTTTTCTATCTACGCGTGCTATGACGTAGAGAAAGACAGCTGCGTGCGGCCGCGCAGCCGATCTTGCGAAACTCCACCTCGCCTCGGTTTTTCACAGACTTGCGTTACCGGTTTCAGATTCACCGCGTGGGATGCCTGCACACCCGTTTGCAGATGCCCACCGGTCTGTGGATCGCCGAAGAAATTAGCCAGGGCGAACTGGTGTGGTGTCTCGGAAGTTGTTGCATAATTCGGCTACGCAAAATGCAGGTCCTTCGACTCCGTTTGACCAAAAAACCGGCCAAACTCCGCTGAGGATGACAGTGCACTCAAACTCCGCTCAGGATGATAGTTCATTTATGATGCGGACTTGAGGGCCGGGTCACTAGCAATACCAGGGCGAACAAGCAAAACCAGGGCCAACTAACAAATTCGCGGTAACTGCTCGCCAAAGAGCAAATCGACCACGCGCGTTCCTCCCACAGCGGTTTTGGCCAGCACCATGCGCGGATGTTGCGCGATCACTTCGCCAATAATCGCAGCTTCGCTGCCCAACGGATGCCGCTTCATACGCTCGAGCACGCGCTCTGCAATCGCCGGCGCCACTACGGCAATCAATTTGCCTTCGTTAGCCACATAGAGCGGGTCCAGGCCCAGCATCTCGCAGGCGCCGCGCACACTTTCGCGCACCGGTATGGCCTGCTCCTCCAGCAACATGCCCACCTGCGAGCGGCCGGCAATCTCATTCAGCGTAGTGGCTACGCCGCCGCGCGTGGGGTCCCGCATGCAGCGGATGGCCTGCACATCGCCGGCGGCCTCCGCTTCGTCCAGCATCTCTTCTACCAGACCGTTGAGTGCCGCGCAATCGCTTTCCAGCGCACACTCGAAATCCAGTTCCTCCCGCGTGGAAAGAATTGTGACGCCATGATCGCCAATGGTGCCGCTGAGCAGAATTTTGTCGCCGGGCCGCGCGCCATCCGCCGAAAGCCGCGTGCCGCGGCGGATAACTCCAATGCCGGTGGTGGTAATAAAAACCTTGTCGCCCTTGCCGCGATTGACCACCTTGGTGTCGCCGGTGACCAGTTGTACGCCGGCCTGGGCCGCGGCTGCGCACATGGAGTCGGCCACGCGTTCCAGCTCGGCTGAAGGCAAGCCTTCTTCGAGGATGAAGGCAGCGGCCAGATACAGCGGCGTGGCGCCGCCCATGGCCAGATCGTTCACAGTTCCGTTGACGGCGAGCGCGCCAATATCGCCGCCGGGGAAAAAGATGGGCGTCACCACAAACGAATCGGTGGTAAATGCCAGGCGCGCGCCGCCAATTTCAAGCTGCGCCTGGTCGTCCATGCGCTCCAGCGCGGGGTTGCGGAAGCGGCTGAGAAATACCTTGTCAATCAGCTCGGCGGTGAGCTTGCCGCCGCTGCCGTGACCGAGCACGATTTGGGGATGTTCAAAGATGGGCAGCGGGCAGGCGCCGAAAACGGCCGGCGGGTTTTGCTGCTGCTCACTCTGGGTGCGATCGCGTTGCAGCATCTCAGCCGGCGTCATGCGGGCCCTCCCACCAACTCCTTCTCATGCAGATGGCGGCCATAGGCATAGTAGGCAGCGCAAGCACCCTCGGCCGAAACCATGGTGGCGCCCAGCGGATGCTGCGGCGTACAGGCCGTACCGAAGGCCGGGCAATGATGCGGCTTTCTGATGCCCTGCAAGATTTGGCCGGAGATGCAGACGAGCGGTTCCTGCGTATCGATGGCGGCGACGTCGAAGATGCGCTCCGCGTCAAAGTCGCTGAACTCACGGCGCAGCCGGTAGCCGCTGCGCAGGATCTTGCCTACCCCGCGCCACTTGCGGTCACCCACTTCGAAGACTTTCTCGATCAGATCCTGCGCGGGAAGATTTCCGTCGCGCCCCAAAATCCGCGAGTACTGGTTCTCAACTTCCGCTCGCCCTGTCTCCAGTTGCCGCACCGTCATCAGCACGCCGTCGAGAATGTCGAGCGGCTCAAAGCCGGTAATCACAATGGGCACATGGAAGCGCTGGGAGAGCGGCTCGTACTCGCGATAGCCCACGACTGCGCATACGTGGCCGGGCCCCAGAAATCCCTGTACGCGATTGTCGGGCGAAGAAAGGATGGCCTCAATGGCGGGCGGCACCAACACATGCGAAACCAGCAGCGAGAGATTGCTGAGGCCGTCCGCTTTGGCGCGCCAGGCCAGCATGGCGTTGGCCGGCGCCGTGGTCTCAAAGCCAATGGCGAAGAACACGACTTTCTTTTCCGGATTGGCACGCGCAATCTTGAGGCAATCCAGCGGCGAATACACAACGCGCACATCGCCGCCCAGCGACTTGATGGAGAACAAGTCGCCATTCGATCCGGGCACGCGCAGCATATCGCCGAAGGAGCAGAAGATGACATCCGGCCGGCGCGCAATGGCGTGTGCCTTGTCGATCATCTCCAGCGGCGTGACGCAGACGGGGCAGCCGGGGCCGTGCACCAGTTCAATCCCTGGGGGCAATAATCGGTCGATTCCGTTTTTGACAATGGAGTGGGTCTGGCCGCCGCAAACTTCCATGATGACCCACGGCCGGGTCTGCACGCGGCGGATCTCCTCCACGAGTTTGGCGGCAATGCTTCCATCCCGATATTCGTCGAGGTATTTCATGCTCATTGCCTCGCGGTTGAAGGCGGCAGAGCGTCTTCAACTTCAGGAGTGTCCAGTTCGCCAAGCTGATCCAGCTCGGCCAGCGCGCGGTAGGTCTGTTCGGCCTCTGCCTCATCCACGCGGCTGATGGCGAAGCCGACGTGCACCAGCACATAATCTCCGGGCCGGGTTTCAGGCACGTACTCCAGGCAGGCTTCGCGCGTGATCCCGCCAAACTGTACGCGCCCCATGCGCATGCCGCCCTGGGCGAAGGTCTCAATTACTTTTCCGGGTATTGCCAGGCACATAAGTCCCCACGACCCGCCGGTGCGAGAAACCATCCGCGGGAAAACTTTTCGGATTGATCTGGTTGGAGGCTTGCGTAACTGAATCACCGTGTTCGGTCACGGCGCGTTCCGGCTTGGCGCGGATTCAAGGTCGTTAGATGCGCGAATTGGTGCAGGGATATCCGACGCGCAGAAAAATCTTTTGGGAATGAATGGGGGCTAAACAGCCTGCCCGGAATTGTGCGAAGGAGGGTGCGGCAGGGGCTAAAGCCCTGGTTCGTTTTGCGGACTTTCGTGGCTCGGCTGAAGCCATGCCCTTGTTACGAAACCATCCCTCAGCGGCTAAAGCCGATCAATTTTGCTGGCTCGATTGGCACGACTAAAGTCGTGCCCTTTAAAACCGATGGTCCACAGAGTTTCCCGCAGCCTGAAGCCGTGCCCTTGTTACAAAACTCATCGCACTGGGTGTGGGTGAACGGCTACAAAAACATCCCTCAGCGGCTAAAGCCGATCGATTTTGCTGGCTTGATTGGCACGACTAAAGTCGTGCCCTTTCAAAACCGATGGTCCACAGAGTTTTCCCGCAGCCTGTGAAGCCGTGCCCTTGTTACAAAACTTATCGCACAGGGTGTGGGTGAACGGCTACGAAACCATCCCTCGGCGGCTCAAGCCGATCAATTTTGCTGGCTTTGATTGGCACGACTGAAGTCGTGCCCTTTCAAAATCGATGGTCCACAGAAGTTTTTCCGTAACCTGTGAAGTCGTGCTCTTTCAAGACCGGTGGTCCGCAGAGTTATCCGCAGCCTGTGAAGTCGTGCCCTTTCAAAGCCGGTCGTCCGCGGAGCTTTTCCGCTGCCTGGCACACCTCGCCGCTCCGATCCGGTAAGCTAGGTGCACGATGCTCCGGCCGGCCCAGATCGCGGAATTGCGCAGCACCGTGAGCGAAGACGGCGTGATCACGGCGCCTAACCAGCTGGAGACCTACGAGTGCGACGGCCTCACCAACTTCCGCGTGCTTCCCGGCGCCGTGCTGTTGCCGCGCAGTACGCATGAAGTGCAAGGCATCGTTCGCGTCTGCGCGCGCCACAAGATTCCCTTTGTCAGCCGCGGCGCCGGCACCGGGCTTGAGCGGAGGCGCGCTGCCTGCCGCAGGCGGCGTGGTCATCAGCCTGGCGCGCATGAACCGCATTCTCAAGGTGGACATTCCCAACCGGCTGGTGGTGGTTGAGCCCGGCGTGATCAACGCCCACGTCACACAGCGCGTCGCCGGCAACGGCTACTTCTACGCTCCGGATCCATCTTCGCAATCGGTGTGCACCATCGGCGGCAACGTGGCGGAAAACTCCGGCGGCGCGCATTGCCTTGAAATATGGATTTACGGTGACGCATACGCTGGCGCTTGAAGTGGTGCTGCCCAATGGCGAGTTGGTCACCTTCGGTTCGGCCGCGCCCGACGCGCCGGGCTACGATCTGGCCGGTGTCTTTGTTGGCTCGGAAGGCACGCTGGGAGTCGCGACCAAAGTTACGCTGCGCATCGTGAAGCGGGCGGAGGTGGTGCAGACGCTGCTCGCAGCCTTCGCCTCGCCACGGGCGGCGGGTCAGACGGTCAGCGACATCATTGCCGCCGGCATGTTGCCCTCCGCACTGGAAATCATGGACACGCTGGCCATTGAGGCTGCCGAAGCCGCCGTGCATGCGCACTATCCGATGTGCGGCGGCCTGCTGCTGGTGGAGATGGATGGCCCGGCGATCGAGGTGGACGTGCTGATGCGCGAGGTCCGTGAGCTTTGCGTGAAAAACGGCGCTACGGAAATCCGCGTGGCGCAATCGGAGGCCGAGCGCGCACTGATTTGGAAGGGCCGCAAAGCCGCCTTCGCCGCCATGGGCCGCATTTCACCCAACTACATCGTGCAGGACGGGGTGATTCCCCGCACCGCGCTGCCTGAAGTGCTGGCGGAGATCGAGCGCATGTCCGCCGCGGTGGGCCTGCGCGTGGCCAATGTCTTCCACGCCGGCGACGGCAACCTGCACCCGCTGGTGCTTTACGATCGCGCAATCTGCCGGCCAGGAAGAGATCGCGCTCGATCTCTCCTATCGCATCCTCCATCTGTGCGTGGATCGCGGCGGCTCCATTACCGGAGAGCACGGCGTGGGCAAGGAAAAACAACAGGCGCTCGGTTACATGTTCTCCGAGCCGGACCTGGACACCATGCAGCGGGTACGCTGCGCCTTCGACCCGGAAAACCTTGCCAACCCCGACAAAGTTTTCCCCCGCCCGCGATTGTGTGCGGAAAAGCCCGGTCCCTATGTACCCCACCCGCTCGAAACCGCGGGCGTGGCGGAGCTTTTCTGATGCATGCGACGGCGGTCAATGTGGAGCAGCGCCTGGCGCGCATGGCCTCAATCTGCGGCGCCGCCCACACTGGGCGTCGAGGGTGGTGCGATCGGTCGTTGTACCCGCAAACTCCCAGGAAGTTGCCGCAATCCTGCGCTTCGCCAACGAGAACCAACTGGTGGTGACGCCACGCGGCAGCGGGACCAAGATGGGATGGGGCAATGCGGTCACGCCGGAGATTGTGCTTAGCCTGGCGCGCATGAATGCCGTGCGCGAACACTCATGGCAGGACATGACCTGCACGGTAGAGGCAGGCTGCCGATGGAGCGCATTGCAATCGTCGCTTGCGCAACATGGCCAGATGGTGGCACTCGATCCGCTATGGCCGGAGCGCACGACCGTGGGCGGCGCGGCTGCATGCAACGACAGCGGCCCCATGCGCCTGAAATACGGAAGCCTTCGCGATCTGATTCTGGGGATGACCGTGGTGCTGGCCGACGGCACCATCGCCAAGACCGGCGGGAAAGTGGTGAAGAACGTGGCCGGCTACGATCTGCATAAGCTGATGACCGGCAGTTTCGGCACCCTGGGCGTGATGACTGAAATCAACTTCCGATTGCACCCGCTGGAAGAGCACGCGCGCACCTGGACGATCGCGGCAGATACGGAGTCGCTTCATGCGCTGATGATGCGGGTGCTGGATTCAACCATGCCGGTGAGCGCGATGCAGTTGCGGGGGCTGCATGTTCACGGATCAGATGGTGCGGCAGCCGGGCTGGATGTGCGTCTCAGCGCGCATCCGGATTGCCTGATCGCGGAGCAGAAGAAGCTGCACACGATGAGCAGCGGACTGGAGATCGTGGCCGGGGAAGAAACGATTTGGCAGGCGCGCGAGAGGCTCTTCGACGATGCGATGGCGCGGGACGGGGTGCTTTTCAAAGCGACGATGCTGCCCAGCCAGATTGCCGCGGCACATAGGAAACTGGCCGAGTGGGGCGTGGAATCAGCGTGCGTGACCCAGGCCGGCGGAGTGATGACGGCCGCCGTCTTCGACGGTGACTTGCGCGCGGAACTTCTGCTTTATCCTTTGAGAGAAATGCTGCGCGAGAGCGGCGGCTCTCTGGTGGTCCTCCGCGTTCCCGGCGCGCTGCACGCAAAAACCGATGTCTGGGGCTGTAACTCGGATGCGCTCCCGCTGATGCGCGAGATCAAGCGCCAGTTCGATCCCAACCGCATTCTCAACCCCGGCCGTTTCGTCGGAGATCTATAGTGTGGTGTCTCGAAAGTTGGTTGCATAATTCGGCTACGCAAAATGCAGGTCCTTCGACTCCGTTTGGCCAAAAAAGCGGCCAAACTCCGCTCGGAATGACAGTTCATTTATGATGCGGACTTCAGGGACGGGACACTAGCTGCTTGTGTAATTAGAGAGTTCATGGCCATGTCTACCGCCGCAGAGAACGAGGAGCACGCGACCAGCTTCGACGCGCATCATCCGCCAGAGCGCAAGCATCTGGACGATTGCGTGCACTGCGGCTTCTGCCTGCCGGCCTGCCCGACTTACGTGCTGTGGGGCCAGGAGATGGACTCGCCGCGGGGGCGTATTTACATGATCAAAAAAGCCGCGGAGGGCGCGGCTCCCCTGGATGGCTGCTTCCGCACCCATATGGACAATTGCCTGGGCTGCATGGCCTGCATGACGGCTTGCCCCTCGGGTGTGGAGTACAACAAGCTGATTGAGCCGACGCGCGCGCAGATGGAGCGCAACGTGCCGCGCTCCGTGGCTGACAGGCTGTTCCGCAAACTGATCTTCGCCACCTTCCCACATGCCGAGCGCCTGCGCCTGCTGGCGCTGCCGCTGCTCGCGTATCAGAAGAGCGGTCTACAACGGCTGCTTCGCGCCAGCGGCGCGTGCAGGCTGTTGCCCAGGCGGCTCAAAGCCATGGAGTCGCTGCTGCCCCAGGTGCCCTCGCGGCTCTTCACCAAGCTGCCCACAACGGTTCGTGCCGCGTCGCGGCCGCGCCTTCGCGTGGGCATGGTGACGGGATGCGTGCAACAGGTGTTCTTCCCGCATGTCAACGAGGCCACGGCCCGGGTGCTGGCGGCGGAGGGCTGCGAAGTGGTGATTCCCCGCGCGCAGCCCTGTTGTGGAGCGCTCATGCTGCACTCCGGCCTGGAAGCCGACGCCGCCGCGCTGGCCAAAAGAATGATTGCGGCCTTCGAAGCCGCGGATGTGGAGATGGTGGTTATCAACTCCGCAGGTTGCGGATCAACCATGAAAGAGTACGGGTATCTTCTGCGCGACGATGCGGCGTGGGCTGCACGCGCTGCCGCGTTCGCCGCCAAGTGCCGCGACATTTCGGAAGTGCTGGCCGAGCTGGAGCCGCAGGCCGAGCGCCATGCGCTTAACCTGCGCGTTGCTTACCATGACGCCTGCCACCTGCAACATGCGCAGGGTGTTCGCGATCAGCCACGGCGCCTTCTCTCGGCCATTCCCGGTCTTGAAGTCGCCGAGATTCCGGAGGGCTCGCTCTGCTGCGGCTCAGCCGGCATCTACAACCTGCTTGAGCCGGAGACCGCCAACGCGCTCGGCGACCGCAAGGTGGACAATCTGCTGCTCACCGGCGCCGACGCAGTAATAAGCGCCAACCCCGGCTGCCTGATGCAGCTGATGAGCGGCCTGCGCCGCCGCGGCCACAAGCCGATGCCTGCATTCCATATGGTCGAATTGCTCGATGCTTCCCTCCGCGGCGTCTCTGCGGAGAGCCTGTTGCAGGGACGGGGATCCGCCGGCAGCGCCTGAGTGGAGATTAAGGCGCCCCAGGTTCTCACCCTTTCCAGGTCTCAGCATCGAAACCTGGGGCGCCATGCCCGACACGCTCTCAAGCCATGGCTTCGCGGCCCATGGGCTCGAAGACCAGGTGGTTCGAATTGCGGTCCACGTCGATCCGCACATGCGCGCCGTGCAGCACTTCGCCGTCGAGGATCTTCATGGCCAGCGGATCCTGGATCATGCGCTGCAGCGCGCGCTTCAGCGGCCGCGCTCCATAGGCCGCGTCGGAGCCCGCGGCCAGGATGAGCTGGCGAGCCGGCTCAGTGAGCTCGATCGAGATCGCGCGGTCTTCGAGCAGCTTGCGCAGCTCGTTCAGCCGCAGGTCGAGAATCTGGCCCATCTGCGCCTGCCCCAGCGGATGGAAGAGCACAATGTCGTCCACGCGGTTGAGGAACTCGGGACGGAAGTGCTCGCGCACCACGCGCATCACGGACTCGCGCGCGCGCTCAAAATCGTGCTCGGTCTTGAGCGCGTCGGCGGCCAGGAACGCAGCGCCCAGGTTCGAGGTCATGATGAGCACCGTGTTCTTGAAGTCCACAGTCCGGCCTTTGGCGTCGGTCAGGCGGCCATCGTCCATCACCTGCAACAGGATGTTGAAGACATCGGGGTGCGCCTTTTCGATTTCGTCGAAGAGGATGACAGCGTAGGGACGGCGGCGCACGGCCTCAGTCAACTGGCCGCCTTCGTCGTAGCCCACGTATCCCGGAGGCGCGCCAATCAACCGCGCCACGGCGTGCTTTTCCATGTACTCGCTCATGTCGATGCGGATCATGGCGTGCTCGTCGTCGAAGAGAAATTCGGCGAGTGCGCGCGCGGTTTCAGTTTTGCCCACGCCCGTCGGTCCAAGAAAAATAAACGAGCCGATGGGACGCTTGGGGTCGCTCAAGCCGGCGCGCGAGCGGCGAATGGCGTTGGCCACGATGCTCAGCGCTTCGTCCTGGCCCACTACGCGCTCGCGCAGGCGGTCTTCCATCTGCACCAGCTTCTTCACTTCGCCTTCCAGCATGCGGCTCACGGGAATGCCCGTCCACTTGCTGACGATCTTGGCGATGTCTTCCTCATCGACCTCTTCCTTCAACATGCGCGCGGCGCCGTTGGGCGCTTGGCCCGTCCTGCAGCGCGTTCAGTTCTTTCAGCTCGCGCTCCAGTTTGGGCAGCTCGCCATACTGGATCTGCGCGGCGCGCTCAAGTTGGCCGCGGCGCGTCTGCTCCTCGGCCTCGAAGCGCAGCGCCTCGATCTTCTTTTTCAGTTCGCTGATGCGGCTGATGGCGTCGCGCTCCTTGGTCCAGCGGGCGCGCAGGGCGGTAGTCTGTTCCTTGGTCTCGGACAAGCTCCGTTCCACCTCCGCCATGCGCTCGCGGCTGTTGGCATCGGTTTCGCGCTTGAGGGCGGCGCGCTCGATTTCCAGCGAGGTGGCCTGCGCGCTCCAGTTGATCGATCTCCGTAGGCACGGAGCCAATTTGAATGGCCAGCGACGCGGCTGCTTCGTCCACCAGGTCGATGGCCTTGTCGGGCAGGAAGCGGTCGCTGATGTAGCGGTGCGACAGCGTGGCCGCGGCCACGATGGCCGAGTCCTTGATGCGCACGTTGTGGTGCGACTTCGTAACGCTCCTTCAGGCCGCGCAGAATGGCGATCGTGTCTTCCACGTTGGGCTCGCCCACAAACACGATCTGGAAGCGGCGCTCGAGGGCCGCGTCCTTCTCGATGTACTTGCGGTACTCGTTGAGCGTGGTGGCGCCGATGGCGCGCAGCTCGCCGCGCGCCAGAGCCGGCTTGAGCATGTTGCTGGCGTCGATGGCGCCCTCGGCCGCGCCCGCGCCGACCAGCGTGTGCAGCTCGTCGATGAACAGAATGATCTGCCCGTTCGAGTCTTCGATTTCTTTGAGGACGGCTTTCAGGCGGTCTTCGAACTCGCCGCGATATTTTGCGCCCGCCAGCATGGAACCGAGGTCGAGCGCGATGACGCGCTTGTCGCGCAGGCTATCGGGCACGTCGCCGGAGACGATGCGGCGCGCCAGTCCCTCGACGATGGCGGTTTTGCCCACGCCCGGCTCGCCAATCAGCACCGGATTATTTTTCGTGCGGCGGCTCAGCACCTGGATGACGCGGCGAATCTCTTCGTCGCGGCCGATCACCGGATCGAGCTTGCCGCGGCGCGCGAGCTCGGTCAGATCCTTGGCGTATTTCTCCAGGGCCTGGAACTTGGCCTCGGGATTCTGGTCGGTCACGCGCTGCGCGCCGCGCACCGCGGTCAGCGCCTTCAGGATCGCCTCGTGCGTGGCGCCGGCGGCAGACAGCGCGTCGCGCGCGGCGTCGCCCTTGAGGTGCGCGATGCCCAGCAGCAGGTGCTCCGTGGAGACGTATTCGTCCTTGAAATTCGAGGCTTCCTTGAAAGCCTGATCGAGAGCGCGGTTCAGCGCCTGGCTGAGGCCGGGCTGCGCGCTGGCGCCGGCCACGCGCGGCAGCTTTTCCTCCATCTGGTGCAGCTCGCTCTCCAGCCGCTCGGTGGGCACACCGATCTTTTCAAGCACGGCAGGGATGACGCCCTCGCGGTCTTCAATGAGGGCGAGCAGAAGATGAACGGGCTGGATCTCGGGGTTGCCGAGTTCGGTGGCGCGGTTCTGCGCCTGCTGCATCGCCTGCTGCGATTTGACGGTGAATTTGTCCCAACGAATGGCCATAACACAGCTCCTGGCATCTAGCCGCCAGCTTCTAGCTTGTTCCTGCCAGGAGCCCTGGCGTCCAGATGCAATTTGAAAAAATCAGTTCAGTCCAATAAGACAATGCGCCGGGCGGCTGTGAGCCAGCCCGGCGCGATTCGAAGTCCCTGCGCCTTCCAGCATGATCGGCTAAGGCTGCAGCAGCTGTTGTTACGCCGCCACGTCCACTTTGATCTGCTTGGGCTGGGCTTCTGGCTTCTTGGCCAGCTCCAGGCGCAAGATGCCGTTGCGGTAGTTGGCCTTGATGTGCTCGGCGTCCACGGTAGTGGGCAGAGTGAAGGCACGGAAGAAGCTGCCATAGCGCCGTTCGATGCGATGGAAGTTCTCCTCCTTCTCCTCCGTCTCGAGCTTGCGCTCGCCCTTGACGGTCAGGGTGTGGTTCTCCATGCTGACGTCAAGGTCTTTCTCATCGATGCCCGGCACTTCAAGCTTGAGCACAACTTTCTTGTCGTCCTCGTAGATGTCGACGGGCGGCACAAAGCTGGCCGTGGTCAGCGGGTCATTGTCGCCGTTCATGTCGCGGAACAGCGAATTGACGCGATTCTGCAAAGACTGTACTTCCCGGAAGGGGTCCCAACGAGTGATAGCCATGATAATGATCCTCCTGAATCCATAGATTTGATAGGGCGCTGGTGGACGGAATCACACCAGCAGTCGTTGAATCTGATGAAACTATAGCACGAATGATTCATAAAATATTAGCGTATTACGCTCATCTGTGAGGATATCTGTTATAAGGTGTTGATTTTGTTTTATTTATTGTTTGACTAATTTCTTGCTTGGGGCTTGACAGGCTTACCCCCGCTGCCGATTCCTGGAGCCGCGGTGCTTCGCCCCGTTGCGGGTGCGCGTCGCTTGAGTCCCTGGACAGACGGCCAGGGCAATCGCATGAAGGGCATTGGAGGGTCTTTCGCGCCTCATTTACACCGCCCCTACGGGGCTGGCGTCTTTTTTCGGCCCCGGTCCCCACGCTAAAGCGCGGGGCTAAAAAGCATTGCGCCTACGGCGCGACGGCAAACGGAACCCCGTCCGTCAAAGAAATTCAATTCATGCGACTGCCCTGGGCAGACGGCAGCGGAGGAACCGGCGCGCCGGCCTAACCCTCTACAATGGAGCGGAATGACACCTGCATGGGTCTCCACCATCGACTGGCGATGGGTTTGGCTGGCTGTGGCTGGGTTCCTGGCCGGCGTGCTGAATGCCGTGGCCGGCGGCGGTTCGTTGTTGTCGTTCCCCGCCATTCTGGGCATGGGCGTCTTGCCTGTGCAGGCCAACGCAACCAATAGCGTAGCCATTTGGCCGGGGCAGCTTACCTCCGTAGCCGCCTATCGCGACGACGTGCGCAAAAACGTGCGCTCCGCATGGCCGATGGGCGTGGCCGGGCTCCTGGGCGGCTCGAGCGGAGCGCTGGTGCTGCTGCACACGCCGCAAAAGACCTTCCTGCACCTGGTGCCGTGGCTGCTGCTGGGAGCAACTTCAATCTTCGCCGTCAGCGGGCCGGTGACACGCTGGCTGGACCGGCTGAAAGGGGTGCGCCACGAGCGCGAGAAGAACGCGGGAGCGCATGCGCCGCGGCGCCTGCCCCTGTTTTTTGCCACGGTCGCGATCAGCTTTTATGTTGGTTACTTCGGCGCCGGCGCCGGATTCCTGCTGATGACCATGCTGGCCCTGTTCGGGTACGAGGACATCCACGTGATCAACGCCCTGAAAATGGTGGCCAACACACTGGCCAACGGCGTTGCCTTCCTCATCTTCATTGCCGACCACCAGGTTGTGTGGCGTTATTGTTTCGCGGCCATGGTGGCGGCGGCGATTGGCGGCTATCTCTCCGCGCGCTTTGCCCGGCGCGTTCCGCAGCCGATTTTGCGCGGCATCGTGGTTGTGATCGGGGTGGTGATGTCCGCCTGGTTCTTCTGGAAGATCGGATGAGGCGGGCCGCCTGGAAAACAGGCGATTGCGACCGCCCCAAGGTCAAACTCGCAACGGGAAACCGACAACTGTAAACTATAGATATGAGTCACGAGGGAATACGCATTCTGTCGCCTGAGGAGCAAGAGCGGGAGAGCGCGGAGAACCGGCCGCTGAGCCGCACCGCAATCACGCCGGACAAGGTGCGGGTTTTACTGACGGAAGGCAAGGGCCTGGAGATTGACTGGGCCGATGGTCACAGGAGCGCGTGGAGCTTTGCGTGGTTGCGGGAAGCCTGTCCTTGCGCCACTTGCGTGGAAGAACGCAAGGCGGAAGGCCGGCGGCCGGGCCAAGCCAAACCCAAGCCGGCAGCGTTGCTACCCCTCTACGCGCCACCGGCCAAGCCGGCCAGCGCCCACGGCGTGGGCCGCTACGCCCTCGAATTTGCCTGGAGCGATGGTCACCGCGCGGGCATTTATTCGTGGGATTATCTGCGCCGCAACTGCCAGTGCAGCGAGTGCCGGTTTGAGCGGGCGGAAACCCAGGGCGTTCCGAATTAAGGGCTCCCGCGGCGGGCCGGCCCAGGCAGGGGCTAAACGCGCCGATCTAGGTCCGGTCTGGGCCCGGGCTAAGCGCGCGGGTCCAGGCCCGGGCTAAACGGGATCCAGCTTCCGAGCGGGCGCGGAGGCCCGGAATTTTGCCCTTCCTTCCGCGTTAACCGCCTTCTCCCAATCTCTTTTCCGACCTTCGCCGGTGCTCACTTCGGTGCGATTCCACGGGGAAAACCGATCTGGCCGGTTCTGGGTGAGGCGAAGCCGCCTGGGGGAAATTGTTCATTAGATAATTATGTTCTCTTTCCGCTGTGCGATTTGCTATGATGCCGATTGCGCTTCCGGCGGTGCTCGCCGGCGGGCGTAAACAGGAGCCCGTTCCGCTGGTCCGATGGCGGACAAGCTGAATGGGACCTGCGGAATTCATCGAAGGAAAACTCCGCGTGACTAGCGACAGCAAAACGAACCGCGCCTGGCCTCTGGCCGTGGATCTTGGCGCGAGCAATGGACGATTGATCGCGGGCCAGATTCGCGATGGGCAGCTGGCGATTGAGATTGTAGGCCGTTTCCGAACTCCGCTGGTGAACGACGCGGAGAGCGGTTACATGTGCTGGGATATCGACGGAATTCTCGCCGAAATCCGCGCCAACATTGAGCGCTGTGCCGCGCAGGGGCCGATTGCGAGCGTGGGCGTGGACAGTTGGGGCGTGGACTACGTGCTGCTGGACGAGAGCTTGCAGCAGGTGGGCAAAGCTGTTGCCTACCGCGACAAGCGGACTACGGGGTGGATGGAACGGGTGTGGGCGCGGGTTCCGGCGGCGGAAGTCTATCGCCGCACCGGCATTCAGTTTCAGCCATTCAACACGCTCTACCAGGTTGCGGCCTGCGCCGAACAGGAGCCGCAGTGGCTGGAACAGGCGCGGCATCTGTTGATGATTCCCGACTATCTGCACTTCCGCTTGTCGGGCGTGGTGAGTAACGAGTACACCAACGCCACCACCACGCAGTTGTGCGGCGTGAGCGGCGATTGGGATCCGGTGCTTCTGGAAGCGGCGGGAATGAAGCGGAACCTGATGCGGCCTCCGGTGGATGCTGCGACCATCCTGGGCGAAATGCCGGCCGGCGCAGGCCGCGCCAAGGTGATTGCTCCGGCCACGCACGACACCGCATCGGCTGTAGCGGGCGCGCCGCTGGAAGAGGCGGACGAGGCCTATATCAGTTCGGGCACCTGGTCGCTGATGGGCATTGAAAGCATGACGCCCATCGCTACCGACGAAGCGTTGCGCATGAATTTCACCAATGAAGGCGGCCTGGAGCGGCGCTTCAGAGTGCTCAAGAACATCATGGGGATGTGGCCGGTGCAACGCATCTGCGAGGAGCACGAGGCGACGGATATCGCCAAGTTGGTGGATGCGGCCGCAGCGCTGCCGGCGTGGCAATTCCTGATTAACCCGGACGATCCTGTGTTTATGAATCCGGCTTCCATGACGGAGGCCATTCGCAATTTCTGCGTGCAGACGCAGCAGCCCGCGCCGCAGACGGTGGCACAGCTGGCACGCTGCGTGTTCGACAGCCTGGCGCTGGCCTACAAGGGCGTGAAGCAGGAACTTGAGATGCTGTTGGGGAGAAAGCTCAAGAGAATCCGCATGATCGGCGGGGGCTGCCAGAACCAGCTGCTCAATCAACTGTGCGCGGATGCCTGCGAGTTGACTGTGGTCGCGGGCCCGGTTGAGGCTTCCGCACTGGGCAATCTGAGCGCCCAGATGATTGCGCTGGGGCTCATCAAGAATCTCGATGAGGCGCGGATGCTGATCCGCGCCTCATTCCCCATGCAGGAATTCCGCCCGGGGGCCAGCGTGCCCACAGAAGCGGATCACCGTTTCAAACAGCTAGTACAAACCAACCGGCAGTAGGAGGAACACGAGCATGACCGACAAAAAGATTCAGGATGCTTATGAGCTGGCAAAAGAACGGTACGCGCAACAAGGCGTGGATGCCGATGCTGTGCTGGAGACACTCGATACGGTGCCGATTTCGATCCAGTGCTGGCAGGGCGACGATGTACACGGGTTCGAGGATCCGGAGGGTGATCTGACCGGGGGCATCCAGGCCACGGGCAATTATCCAGGGCGCGCCCGCAATGTACAGGAACTGCGAGACGATCTGGAAATGGCACTCTCTCTGGCTCCCGGGCGCAACCGCGTGAACCTGCACGCAATCTACCTTGAAGCCGAGGGACCCGTAGAAAGGGACGCGATTCAACCGGCTCATTTCAAGGGTTGGGTCGACTGGGCGCGGAAGCATGGGTTTGGTCTGGACTTCAATCCAACCTGTTTTTCCCATCCCAAAAGCGCGCAGGGCCTCACGCTCTGTCACCCGGATGCGGCCATTCGCAAATTCTGGATCGATCACTGCATCGCCAGCCGCAGAATCAGCGAATACATGGGCAAGGAGCTGGGCACCCCGGCGATCATGAACATCTGGATTCCGGATGGAGTAAAAGACCTGACCGTCGACCGGCTGGGGCCACGGCAACGGCTGGTGGCGGCGCTCGACGAGATTCTGGCCGGCGTCGATGGAAGCCACCACAAGGTAGCTGTAGAGGGCAAACTCTTCGGCATCGGCACGGAAAGCTACACCGCCGGTTCAAACGAGTTCTACCTGGCCTACGCGGCCACGCGCAAAACGCTGGTCTGTCTTGATGCGGGGCACTTTCACCCCACCGAAAATGTCGCCGACAAGATTTCAACCTGCCTCTGTTATCTCGACGAGCTGCTGCTGCACGTGTCGCGGCCAGTGCGTTGGGACAGCGACCACGTGGTGCTGCTGGACGATCCCACCATCGACATCGCGCAGGAGATTGTACGGGCCAATGCGCTGTCGCGCGTGCACATCGGGCTGGACTATTTCGATGCCAGTATCAATCGTGTCGCGGCATGGGTGATTGGCGCACGGAACATGCGCAAGGCCCTGCTGCTGGCCTTGCTGGAACCGCGCAAGGCGCTCACCGAGGCTGAGGATCAGTTCGACTTCACAACCCGGCTGACGCTGCTTGAAGAAGAGAAGTCGATGCCCTGGCCGGCGATTTGGGACTACTACTGCCAGAGCAAAGGCGTGCCCGTGGGCGGCGCGTGGCTCCAGAACATTCGCCATTACGAAAGCAAAGTGCTGGGGCAGCGCGCGACCAGCAACGAACCGGTGCACGCGTAGTCCCCTTGATACCGCGAGCGTAAGGTTGGGCGGTTTCCAGACCACGAACGTCCTCACCCCACTGTCGAAGACCTGGCAGTGGGGTGAGAACGTTTGCTGGCACCCGGGCCCTATATGCAATGGCAGCGGCGAAGGAGACAGACAGGTGCCCAAGGAAAAGATCAAGCGACTCTACCTGATTCCAATCTTGTCAAAAGCGCTTGATGTGATCGAGCTACTGGAGCAGGATCATGCAGCTCTTTCGCTCGAGGATGTTTACCAGAAGACCAATATCTCGAAGACCAGCGTCTATCGCATTCTGAAGACGCTGGTGCATCGAGGCTATCTGGCGCAAACCCAAAACGGCCTCTACCGGCTGGTGTCGCGGCCACGCCGCCTGCGCTTCGGTTTTGCCGTGCAGAGTGCGGAGCTGCCCTTTTCGATTGCGCTGACGCAAAGCGTGACCGCTGCTGCGGCTGCCTCGGGCGTCGAATTGTTGATTCTCGATAACCATTTCGACGCGGAAACCGCGGTCCGCAATGCCGAGGAGTTTGTGGCCAAGCGCGTTGACCTGGTTCTGGAATTCCAGGTTGAAGAGGCGGTAGCACCGCGCGTCGCTCACCTGTTGAAGAGGGCGGAAATTCCCCTGATCGCGATTGATGTACCCCACCCCAGCGCCACCTACTTCGGTGTGGATAACTTTGAGGCGGGGCATGAGGCCGGCTCCCTGCTGGCTCGCTATGCCCAGCGTGTTTGGGGGGGTAACGTAGACAGGGTGGTGGGAGTCGGCTTCAGCGAAGCGGGCAGTTTTGTGCAGAGCCGCATCAGCGGAGCCTTCGAGGCGATTCGCGAACGTGTTACCCGCTCTGCGGCCGGAGTGCTTCGTGCAGATTGAAGGGCGCGGCATGCGCGGGGCCAGCAGCGACGCGATGCAGGAGTTTCTTGAATCTCATCGCGGACGCGGACACACGCTGGTGGCTGCCGCCACCGATTCCAGCGCGCTGGGCGTACTGGATACCGTTCGCAAGTACCACCAGGAACAGAATTTTGCCATTGTCGGCCAGGATTGCATTCCTGAAGCCATCGAAGAAATGAACTCCGGATCAAGCGCCTTGATCGGCTCCATCTCGCACCGGACAGAGACTTATGGGCCGCGCCTGATCCATCTTGGCATCTCGCTTCTGCGTGGCTTCGCGGTGCCGCCCTACAACTACGTGCAGCATTGCGCGATTACGCCTGAAGCGCTGGCCGGCGAGGCGCCCGGCAGCACAGTGAGCAGCGAAGAAGGCGTTCGCGAAGTCTTGTTGAGCTAGATTTGCGTGGCGGCCAGGATTAGTCCCGGACCAGGATGACACAAAGGAATCTGGGGCCGTGGACTCCCTTGATGCGCGTCATTTCGATATCCGCGGTGGCGCTGGGGCCGGATATCCATGTGGCTAATGGCGGCGGTTCGGGGCAGCGGTCGAAGTACTCGGGCAGCGTCTCGACGACCTGGCTGGCGCGCAGGATGCACAGGTGCCAGTCGGGCAACAGCGTGATTACGCGGCGTCCTTCGCTGGCCGAATGGTGCAGCACAATCGTGCCCGATTCTGCAACCGCGCAGAAGCATGCGGTGACGACGCCCTGGGCCAGCTCGATCTCTGCAGCGGGCAGGCCGCGATCAATCTTCCATTCGAACCCAGGGGCCAGCCACGTGGCCGGCAGCCCTTCCGGCGCAACCAGGCGGTTTCTTCCGCTGGCCGCCAGGCATGCGGCGATGGTAGCGGGCAGCGCGTCCGGAGCACATTCCACCACTTCGGCATCGTACTCGCGCAGCCGCTCGACCATGAGCGCAAGGCGCGCGTCCGCACTGAGGTGACCGACACGCTGATAGGCGCGCGGCATGGCCGCGTACTCCGCGGCGACTTGATCCGGCGGAACAGCGGAGTCCTGCGTCACGGCGCGGATGTGATCGAGCACCTGGTTCCGGGATGAGGCTGGAGCGCTCATTTTGCCCCCTTACTCTGGGTTGCGGGGCGCGACCCCCACCACTCGTGGAACGTCTGGTTTGGGAGGCCGCGCAGATCGCGGGTCGCGGTCCACTTGGAGCCCATGCTGGGCAGCCAATGAATCCATCCGTCCTTGCGCGTGAACAGGCGCAGGCCGATGCGCCCGAACCACTGCGCGGTGTGGAAGAGTCCGGCACGCGCGAATATCAGGTTGGCGACCCGCAACCCGAGGTACATGGGGTCGAAGATGCGCCTGGGCTGGCTGCGCTCCTGATCTGTCACTTCGGCACGCAGGTCGAGCAGAATTTCAGGAATATTGATTTTGACCGGGCAAACCTCGTAGCAGGCCCCGCAGAGCGAGGAGGCGTAAGGCAGCGACTGGGCGTGGTGCATGCCGGCGAGTTGCGGGGTGAGGATGGCGCCGATGGGGCCCGGATAAACGGAGCCGTAGGCGTGACCTCCGGTCTGCCGGTAGACCGGGCAACTGTTCATGCAGGCCGCGCAGCGAATACAGCGCAGGGTCTGGCGCTCGCGTTTGCGCTTAAGAATTGAGGAGCGGCCGTTGTCGAGCAGGACCACATGGAAGCGCTCGGGGCCGTCACCGGGTGTGACCCCGGTCCACAAGGAGGTGTAGGGATTCATACGCTCGCCGGTGGCGGAGCGAGCCAGCACCTGCAGCATCACTTCGAGATCCTGGAAACGGGGCAAAACCTTCTCAATGCCGGCCAGCGTGATCATGCTGCGCGGCAGGGTCAGACACATGCGTCCGTTGCCTTCCGACTCCACCACCGCGACCGCGCCGGTTTCCGCGATGAGAAAGTTGGCGCCGCTGATGGCGGTGGGCACGGAGAGAAATTTCTGGCGCAGATAGGTGCGCGCGGCCGCGGTGAGCGCCTGCGGATCGTCGGAGAGATCCTTGAGGTTCATGCTGCGCGCGAAGATGTCTCGGACCTGGCGGCGGTTGACGTGCAGGGCCGGCACGACGATGTGCGACGGTTCGTCCTTGCCTAACTGCAGGATGATTTCGGCCAGGTCGGTCTCGAAGACACCGATGCCGGCGGCTTCGAGAAACGGGTTCAACTGGATCTCGGCGGAGGTCATGGTCTTGATCTTGATGACCTCGCTTGCATTCTCCTGACGCAACAGATCGAGAATGATCTGGCGCGCCTGGGCAGCATCCGCGGCCCAATGCACGGTGCCACCGGCGGCCGTACAGCGTTCCTCAAACTGCTCCAGGTAAAAAGCCAGGTTGTCGAGCGCATGGTCGCGGATGGCCGCACCGGCAGTGCGCAACTCCTGCCAGTCAGTCTTTTCGACCACCAGCCGGGCGCGTTTCGCCTGGATTACATCGACGGCATGAGCGACGTTGCCGCGCAGTTGCTGGTTGCCCAGCACGGTTAGCGCAGCCTTGGGAAACGGGGGCGCAAGAGCAGGATCGAGCACGGGATGGTAATTGGTTGCACTCATGCCGTCAGCTCCGCAGGCGCGGCTTCTGTACTGGCCAGAATCTGCGCAAAATGGATGGTCCTCATGCCCGCGTGGAGGCGGTGCATGGCTCCGCCCAGGTGCATGAGGCAACTGTTATCGACCGCGGTACAGAACTCGGCGCCGGTGCCCAGCACATCCTCAAGCTTGGTGGACAGCATGGCCGATGAGACCTCGCCGTTCTTCACCGAGAATGTGCCGCCAAAACCGCAGCAGCGGTCGAGGTTGGGCAGGGGCATAAGCTCCAGGCCACGCACCTTGGAGAGCAGCCGCACAGGCCGCGAGCCCAGGTGGAGGCCGCGCAGGCTGTGGCAACTGGCATGGTAGGTCACGCGATGCGGAAAGTAGGCGCCCACATCTTCTACGCCCAGCCGGTCAATGAGAAACTCACTGAGCTCGTAGATGCGCGGCAACAGCGCGGCAAACTCCTTGCGCAGGGCTTCCTTGCCGGGTCCTTCAAAGAGGCCCGGGTACTGATCGCGGATCATGGCGACGCAGGACGAAGAAGGAATGACAACGGTTTCGGCATCCTGATAGAGGTGCACGAAGCGCTGGGCCTGGCTAAAAGCCTCACTGCGAAAGCCGGTGTTGGCATGCATCTGGCCGCAGCAGGTTTGCTGTTGCTTGAAATCAAGTTCCACACCGAGCCGCTCCAGCAACTGCACCACGGCGCGCCCGGTTTCCGGAAAGAGGGTGTCGTTGTAACAAGTAATGAAGAGCGAAGCTCGCATGACGATGCTCTCTAGATGTAATCGCGGAAAAGCTCGGGCGCAGGCGCGGGGATGACACCGCGGCCTACCAGCATGCCGTCCTCTGCTGCAGCCTTGGAGCCGGTTTCGACTGCTGCCTGCACACTGGCAACGTCGCCGGCCATCAACAAAAGCCCCTTGCCACCCAAAGCCATGGCCAGGTGAATGCGTAACAAGGTCACGTTGGCAGCTTTGACCGTGGCATCGGCGACCGCAAGGATGCTGGCTGCCGAAAATGTCTCGATGACGCCCAGGGAGCGCAGCGTGGAGGGATCGACGTCGACGGACTGGGAGATGGCGGCCAGCACCGAGGGATGCACACGCGCGATCAGCCGCCGCTCGATGAGCGATGCGCCGGCCACAGCGGCACCGGCCAGCAGCGCCGACTGAACCGATGTGACGTCACCGGTAATGGCGATGAGAAACTTGCCCGAACAAATACTGCGGGCCAGGAGCACTTGCACGGAGGCGGCCTTCAGCATTGCGTCTTCCGCCACATATCCGGTGGCCACGCTTGAGAGCTCAAGGAGCCCGATGGAATCAACCTCGGCCATCTGTTTGTTCCCTTCCCGCCTAACTCTATTACGCCTCGATGGTAATTGCGTTGGCGCCGACGGTTACGACGCCGTCGATGCTGGCATGAATGCGCGCGCCCAGTTTACCCGATTCGGGTGCTGCCAGCAGGTCGCCCACGCGCACGCGATCGCCGCATTTGACCGTCGCCACAGCCGGCGCGCCGGCATGCTGTTTGAGCGGCAGCTCGACCCGGCTGGGTGCGAATTTGTGATCAGAGAGCGGGCCGGTGTTGTTGAACTCGCCCAGGCCGAGCCGCGCGATGAGCCGCCGCATGGGCACACGGCGGAATTCCGCCATGGGATGGGGCACGATCGATTCCGGCGTCCCTTTCCAGGTCAGGTCGCGCTCGCGCGCAACCGGCTTGCCCTGCACACATACAGTTTTGGGATCCAGATCCTCGGGACACGCAAACATGGTGCACAGGTTGCACTCGCAGCAATAGAGCGTAGCCACCGTGAGGTCCCCGGGCTTTGAAAAACCCAGCGACTGCATGGCCCGATGCGGCTCGATGGGATGGCCGAGCAGAAAGCGCGGGCAGAACTCGGTGCAGAAGCGGCATTGGTCGCAAGCCGAGCGACCGACCTTTTGCACATGGATCCAAGGGGCCTTGTGCCTGCGCAACACCGCATGCTCGGTGGGCAGCACAATGATGCCTCCCGTGGTCTTGGTGACCGGCACGTTGAGATCGGCCGCCGGCTTGGCCATCATGACTCCGCCCAGCAGAACGCCGACATCCGGGGTGGTGGCTCCGCCGGCCGCTTCAATCACCTCGCCAATGGAGATTCCCACGGGAACCCGCAGCGTGACGGGGGTGGCCACGGCGCCGGCCACGGTGAGATATTTGTGCGTCACCGGCCGGTCGAGCCCGATATTCATCAGCGTCTCGACGTTGGCCACAACCGCATCCACATCCTTGGGCAAGCCGCCGGGGGGAATGACGCGCCCGGTGACCATGTGGACGAGCACGAACTCGTCGCCTGCCGGGTAGACGTCTGGCAGCGCGGCTACGCGAATGTCTGCCGGACACTGCTGCTGGAGCTCCTCAATGATCTCGTGATACTTTTCCTTGATGCCGATGACGCCTTCGCGGGCGCCCACGAGCTGCATGGCAGTCCGCATTCCGCTGAGGAACGGCTCGGCAAAATGCAACAGCAGTTCCTTGTCCTTGTGGAGCAGCGGCTCGCATTCTGCGGCGTTGGCGATTACCACTGAGACGCGGGTGCGCAGCTTGGCCGCCAGCGGAAAACCGCCCCCGCCGGCACCGACAATGCCTAGTTCTTCAAGCCGGTCAATGGTGGAGACGGGGCTGGCCGACTTTGCCGTAACGCGATCAGAATTCTGGGTCATTGGAAATATTTCGCAAACGCGCTTGACTCTGACTGAAATCTATCGTTACTCTACCTATGTCAATCAAAGTCTGTCAATATCATTCAAAGATGAAATGTTTGATTCCCAATATCGGGAGCACTTCTCTAAAATATCGCCTGCTTGAGGTGGGCGACGAGGGTATTTCAGGGCAGAAGGTCCTGGCCGAGGGACGCCTGGAGCGGATAGGCCAGCCCGGAGGCCCATGCGCCAGCTACCCGGATGCCATCGGCCTGTGCCTGAAGGAGATTGCGGGGCCGGGAAAGCCCATTGCCAGCCTGGCGGAGATTGAGGCCATTGGCTTTAAAGCCGTGCACGCCGGCCGGTTTAACAGGCCCCAGTTGATTGACGAGGAATTTCTGGCCGCCATGGAGGAGTTCGCGTTCCTGACGCCGGCTCATAATCCGCCTTACATTGCCGCGATTCGCGCCTTTCAGCACGAGTTTCCGGGAATTCCGCTGGTTGCGGTGCCCGAGACCTTTCCTTACCGGCACATGGATGCGACGGCCACCACGTACGCGGTTCCCGACGAGTGGAGAACGGAATTCGACATACGGCGGTACGGATTCCACGGAGCCAGCCATACGGCAGCCAGCGAGCGGACGCGGGCGCTGTTCGGACGCGACAATCTGCGCCACATCTCCTGCCACCTGGGCGGCAGTTCGAGCGTGGCAGCTTTTTTAAACGGCGTTGCAGTGGACACCAGCTTCGGCACGTCGCCGCAGTCGGGCCTGCCGCAGAACAACCGCGTGGGCGATCTGGACCCGTTCGTGGTGCTGCACATGATGAAGAAGCTGGCTCTGGGGCCCGATGAAATGGCGAAGTTGCTGGCCAACAAGTCGGGACTGGCGGGCATTAGCGGAACCAGCGGCGACCTGCGCGACCTGACCGCGGCCGTGGAAGCTGGCAGCGAGCGAGCGCGCCTGGCGATCGCTGTTTTTATACGCGCCATCCGGCATTATCTGGGCGCATTCCTGCTGGAACTGGGCGGCGTGGACGTGATTACTTTCTCCGGCGGGATTGGCGAAAACAGTCCCGAGATCCGCGCCGGAGTGCTCAAGGACGTGGCGGGCTTCGGGATTGTGCTCGACCAGGAAGCGAACAAATTGATGAAGGGCGAAGGAGCGATCTCGACTGCGGATTCCGCGGTCAAGGTGCTCATCGTTCCCGCCAACGAGGAATGGATTGTGGCGCGCGAAACCGCGGCAGTGGTGCGGCGCGCGCGCGTGGCAGCTTAACTTTGGATGCAGCAAGACAGGGTTTGGTATGGCAACTACATTGATTCCGCAAGCAAAGGCTTCAAACGGCATGGCGAGGATTGACCGGGCGAGCGTGGAACGGATTGTTCGCCAGGTAGCGCTTGAGTATTTGGGACGTGGAAAGAACGGCGCCGCGCCGGTGCTCACTGTCCAGGCCTCCTCGCGCCATATGCACGTCTGCCGCGAAGACATGGACATCCTGTTCGGGCCGGGAACGGAGCTTACGTTCGACAAGCCGCTCTACCAGGAAGGCAACTTTGCGGCGAAAGAGCGGGTCACCATCGTAGGCCCGCGCAACCGGCTTATCTCCAACCTGCGCATTCTGGGTCCGATGCGCAAGCAATCGCAAATTGAGCTGGCGTTCACCGACGCCATCATGCTCGGCTTCACCGATATCCCGGTGCGGCTTTCCGGCAATATTGCGGGAACTCCCGGGGCCATCATCATCGGGCCGAAGGGGGTGGTGGAGCTGAAAGAAGGGCTGATCCGCGCCGCCATCCATGTCCATATGAACCCGGACGAGGCTGCGCATTTCGGTGTGAAGAAGGGTGACATGATGAAGCTGCGCATCGGCGGCCCATCGGGGCTCACCTTCGACACTGTGCACGTGCGCATCGATCCTACGAGCCGCCTCAATGTCCATATGGATACCGACGAGGCTAATGCCTGCGGTCTGCACCTGACCAAAGAGATGGAACTCTACAAGTAACGCAAAAGAAGCAACGCAAAAGAGAGGAAGCAATGAAGCAAGCGCTGGGAATGATTGAAACCAAGGGACTGGTGGCGCTGTTTGAGGCGAGCGACGCCATGCTCAAATCGGCAAATGTGACGTTCGCGGGGTGGCAGAGCGTAGGCTCCGGCCTGGTGACAGCATTTGTTGAAGGGGACGTGGCGGCCGTGAAGGCTGCGACGGACGCGGGCGCGGAAGCGGCGGCAAGGATTGGGGAGGTGGTGAGCGTGCAAGTGATCTCACGTCCTCACGATGAACTGCCGTGCTTTGCGCAACAGGATCAAGCAGCAGCGCCGCGCAAGACTGCGGCAGGAGCAAGGGAGACGAAATGAGTCTGGCAATTGGATTGATCGAAACCCGCGGAATGGTGGGCACGGTGGAAGCTGCCGACGCCATGGTGAAGGCAGCCAGCGTGGAGATGGTGAAGACCATCCCCATCGGCGGCGGTTATGTGACCGTGATTGTGCGCGGCGACGTGGGCAGCGTGCGGGCGGCGGTTGACGCCGGCGCGGCGGCAGCCAAGACAGTGGGCGAGCTGGTATCGTCGCACGTGATTCCGCGGCCGCACGATGCGCTGGTCGAGAGCATGTTGAAGTAGGACAGGAGATCTGAGATGGCGAACGAAGCAATTGGAATGATTGAAACCAAAGGCCTGGTGGCGCTGGTACAGGCAACCGACGCAATGCTGAAGGCTGCCAGCGTGAAGTTTATCGGCTGGAACAAGGTGGGCAGCGGTCTGTGCTCGGTGTATGTTGCGGGCGATGTAGGCAGTGTGCGGGCCGCAGTGGATGCGGGCGCCAACGCCGCACGCGCGGCCGGCGAGGTGCAAAGCGTGCATGTGATCGCGCGTCCGCACGAGTCCACGGGCGCCGTGCTGCCCAAGTAACGGCAGGCAGCGCCGGCGAGCGCTGCGTGTTGTTGCAGTTTGCGAGAAGGTGTCGGCGTGTTCATAGCAAAAGTAATCGGCAACGTTGTTGCGACGCAGAAGAACGCGAAGTTTCGCGGGATGAAACTGCTTCTGATTCAGCCCTACATCAGCAGAGAGGGCAAGCTGCAGATCTCGGGCAGCTCGGTGGTGGCGGTGGATAGCGTGGGCGCCGGCGTGGGCGAATGCGTGCTGTTTACGCAAGGCAGTTCCGCGCGGCTGACGCCCACCACAAAAGACGCACCGGTCGACGCGGTGATTGTCGGCATTGTCGATGCCGTCGAAGTCGATGGCGCGATGTTGGAGAAGCCATAATGCAGGTAGAGGAAAACATTACCCGGCAGGCGATTGCGGAGATTGCGCGGGAAGTGGTGAACCGGCTGCGCATGCAGTTGGAAGTTCCGGCAGCGCCGGCGCCGAATGGCGCGCCCAAGCCCGCGGTGGGCCGCGATGGGATTTTTGCAACCGTTGATGAGGCCGTGAATGCGGCTTATGAAGCGCAGAAGAAGATTGGTGCGATGAGCCTGGCCGAGCGCGCCCAACTGACCGGCATTATCGTCCGCATCTGCAATGAGCGCCGCGACGAGCTGGGCCGTTTGGAGCTTGAAGAGACCAAGGTCGGACGGCTCGATCACAAGATTCTAAAGCTCGTGAACATGCGTTACGTGCTGGGAGTGGAGGCCCTGCGCAGCGATGCGCGCAGCGACACGACGGGCCTGTGCGTGATTGAGCGCGCGCCCTGGGGCGTGATCGGCATGATGCTTCCGGTCACCCATTCGGTGCCTACCATGGCTTCCAACGCCATCAATATTCTGGCCGCCGGCAACACTGCGGTGTTCGGGCCGCACCCCTCCGGCGCTCGCGTGGCGCAATACGCGCTGCAGCTCTGGAATCGTGAGATCGAGCGCGAGCTGGGCGTGGCCAACTCGCTGACCATGGTTGCCGAGCCCAGCCTGGAGGCCGCCGATCAGATTTTCCATCATCCCAAGGTGGCACTGCTCTGCGTAACGGGCGGCGCGGCCGTGGCCAAAGCCGCCGCGCAATCGGGCAAGCGCGTGATCGCCGGCGGGCCGGGGAATCCTCCCGTGGTGGTGGATGAGACTGCGGATCTGGACCGTGCTGCCCGATGCATCATTGACGGCGCAGCGTTCGACAATAACCTGCTCTGCATCGGCGAGAAGGAAGTCTTCGTGGTGGCCTCGGTGGCCGACGCATTCATCGCGGCCATGCGCCGGGCGGGCGCTTTCCAGTTGGACGCGGCAGCCATCGAGCGGCTCACCAAGGCCGCCTTCACCTTCGACAAACCGGCCGGAGGCTGCGCTCGCGCGCACGTGAAGAAGGATCTGGTGGGCAAGGATACCGCTGTTCTGGGCGCGGCTGCCGGGGTGCGCGTTCCGCCGGGAACGGACCTCCTGTTTGGGGAAACGGACGAGGATCATGCTTTTGTTGTGGAAGAGCAGATGATGCCGTTCATTCCGATCGTGCGGGTTCGCGATGTGGACGCAGCCATTGCCGCCTCCGTGAAGGCCGAACACGGCTATCGGCACACGGCCATCATTCACACGCAGAACGTAGAGACCGCGACGCGCATGGCGCGCGCCATGAACACCACGCTGTTTATCCACAATGCTGCTTCGCCGGCGTCGTTGGGTGTGGGTGGGCCGGGATATTTCAGCCACACCATTGCCACTCCCACGGGGGAGGGGATTACCACCCCGCTTACCTTCACGCGCGAACGCCAGATCGTGGTGGGGAACGCGCTGAGGATTATCTGATGTTTCTGGCTCGGGTGGAAGGAACGGTAGTGGCCGCGGCCAAGCATCCGGCACTGACCGGCTGCCGGTTCCTTGTGGTGCAGCGCATGGAGCCGGATGGCAGCGTTGCCGACGAGCCGAACGTGGTAATGGACTGGTTGGGCGCTGCACGCGGCGCAACGGTGATGGTATCGACTGACGGCGACATTGCCCGCGAGCGCTTTGGCAACAACACGCCGGCGCGCATGGTGGTGGTGGGAATTGTGGATGCGGTGCAGCCAGACGGGGTGATGGGGAGTGGGGCATGAGGCTGGGAATCGTGCGCGGCCATCTGACGCTCAGTCCGGCGATCGAATCATATCGAGCGCGTACGCTGGCGATCGTGGAACCGGTCACCATGGAGAATCTGCGGGCGCGCAATGGGCGGGGTGGGGGCAAAGCGCTCATCGCCGTGGACGAACTGGGCGCCAACACTGGCCAGTTAGTTACGTTAACCGAGGGCCGCGAAGCGGCCAATCCATTCTGGCCCGATGCGGTGCCGGTGGATGCTTACTGTGCATTGATTGTCGATTCGATTGATGTGGAACCGCGGAAGGTCTCCTAAATTGCGAGGTACAGAAGTGACGAACGAAGCTAAAAGCATCGATTTTTCCGGGCGCAAGCTTGTGTCCATGCGGGATGTGCAGGAGGCTGCCAGCGCGGGAGCAAGCTGCGTTCTGGTGGCGGGCAATTGTGTCATCACGCCGTCGGCGCGCGAGTTTCTTCAGCATCGCGGCATTGCCTGCAAGGTGGAAGAAGCCCGCGCCTGCTCCGCCTCGCCCGCAGCGCCGGCTGCGCAGGCCAACGGCGCCGCGTCTGCGCCGGGCCGGGCTGCCCCAAATCCCAAGCTGTTTTTTACCGCGGAAGCTGAAGCCGTGAAGAAAGAGATCTGCGCTGCGGGCCGCAAGCTGTGGATGCGCCAGTTCGTCGATGGCAATGGCGGCAACATCTCGTATCGCATCGGCCCCAACGAGGTGATCTGTACGCCTACGCTGGTGAGCAAATACGATCTCACGCCCGAGGACCTGTGCATGGTCGATCTGGAAGGCAACCAGGTGGCAGGGAGCAGGCCGAGGACCAGCGAAATCTTGCTGCATCTGGAAATCTTCAAGGCGGTGCCGGAGGCCAAGGCCTGCCTGCACTGCCATCCGCCGCATGCCACTGCCTACGCGGTGACCGGCCGCGTTCCGCCCAACCTGGTGATTCCGGAGTTTGAGGTGTTTGTCGGCAAGGTAGCCATTTCGCCGTACGAGACGCCTGGCACCGCGGCCTTTGCGCAGACGGTGGTTCCCTTTGTGCAGCAGCATAATACGGTGCTGCTGGCCAATCACGGCATTATCTGCTGGGCAGACACGGTAACGCATGCTGAGTGGCAGGCCGAAGTGCTGGAGACCTATTGCTGGACCCTGATGCTGGCCTCGCAACTGCCTGCGCCGATCTCCTATCTCTCCGAGGAAAAGGGCTCTGACCTGCTGGCCATCAAGAAGCGTCTCGGCCTGCCCGACATCCGCTTCGATACCTCGCGGATGAAGGAGTGCCAGCTTTCGGATCTCGAAGTGCCCACCTCCATCGCGTTGCAGCCCACGCCATGCGACGGGTGCGCACACAAGTCTGCGGGAAAAGGTTCTGCTAGCACCGATGTGGAAACGTTGGTGGCATCGGTCACCGATGCGGTGATGGAGATGCTGGGCGGAACAGGCTCAGCATAGCGGCAGCTCATGGTAGTCAGTTGAAGAACGCTGGCGCCAAAGACGCAGAGGAGTCCGGCGAGAAGCGATGAAAGCCGCTGAACGGCAACTGCGAATCCGTCAAATGCTCGAGGCTCAGGACTTCCTGAGCCTCGAATCTCTATGCCGCGAACTGGAAGCTTCGGAATCGAGCATCCGCCGCGACCTGGACATGCTGGAAGAGCAAAAGACGTTACGGCGCGTCTATGGCGGCGCCGTTCCCCTGCAGCAGCAGGCCGGACGCGCCTTCGATTACACCACTGAAATGTCGCGTCTGCGCGATGAGAAGACGCGCATCGCGTCTCTCACGGCCGGGCTGGTGGAAGACGGGCAGACCGTGATTCTGGACGGAGGTTCGACGGTAGCGGCGGTGGCCCGCGAACTGAATTCGAGGCGCCTGCACATCGTTACCAATTCGCTACCTATTGCCGAGGAGTTGGAAGACTCGCGCACCGTGGAGCTGACCCTGACCGGTGGTTATCTCGATCCGCGCATCCGGGTGATGCTGGGGCCGCTCTGCGAGCAGATGCTGGGCGCCATCCGCGCCGATGTCCTGGTGATGGGCATCGCCAGCATTACCGATGCGGGATTCTGCAACAACAATACCCTGGTGGTTGGCTCGGAACAGAAGATGATCGAAATTGCGGACCGGGTAATTATCGTGGCCGACCACACCAAGTACGCGCGCAGCGGGATGTTTCCCGTGGCGCCGCTGAGCGCCGCGAATGTGGTCGTGTCCGACGCCGGACTCGCGCCCGAATGTCTCAGCCTGCTGCACCGCCATGGAATCGAAGTGCTGCTGGCGTAGCGGGGTTGCGACCTTCAGTTGCTGCAAAGATAACGGGCATCCGCTGACGCGGATGCCCGTAGTTATTGCAATCAACAGAATACGGCTGGCTTGAACAGCCGCAATTACGCGGCCTCTTCGCCGCCTTCTTCCTTCTTGGCTTCTTCGAGTTGCTTCTCGAGTTCGGCGCGCTTCTTGGCCTTGACGTCGGCGCGCTTCTGGGCTTTCTGTTCGAGCTGCTTTTCGGCGCCCAGCAGTTCGATGAACGCCTTTTCGGCGCCATCGCCCTTCTGAAAACCGGTGCGGACAATGCGCAGATAGCCGCCATTGCGATCGCCGTAGCGCGGGGCCACGGTGTCGAACAGCCGCTTGACTGCGACATCCGTCTGCAGGAAGCTGAGCGCCTGCCGGCGCGCGTGCAGATCGCCCTTCTTGCCCAGGGTGATCATTTTTTCCACGTGGGGACGAGCGGCCTTGGCCTTGGCCACGGTAGTCTCAATTCGATCCTCTAAGATGACGGACGTAGTCAGGCTGCGCAGCAGCGCGCGACGATGACTGGTGTTGCGTCCGAGCTTGAATCCTGCATTGCGATGGCGCATGTGAAGTCTCTCTTCAGTTGTCTCGTAAAATCGTGGTTCGTGATTCGCGGTCTTTAGAAATTTTCCGTTTCGGTGGGCAGTTGCAGATCCACCGAGTCCAGGGGTTCGTCCTCGTCGTCGAAGTGGCCGTAGCTGGCGGCCAGAGCGGCGGCAGGAGGAATGCTTGTCGGTCCGGGGACCGCGTTGCCCTGCTCGTCGATCTTCATGCCCAGCGACAGGCCCATCTGCGCGAGGATTTCCTTGATCTCGTTCAGGCTCTTGCGACCGAAATTCTTGGTCTTGAGCATCTCGGCTTCAGTCTTCTGCACCAGTTCGCCGATGGTCTGAATGTTGGCGTTCTTCAGGCAATTGTAGCTGCGGACCGAGAGTTCCAACTCTTCCACGCTGCGGTTGAGGTTGTCGTTACGCAGCAGGATGCGGCCTTCTTCGCCGCGGGCATCGGCTTCGATTTCCTCTTCGAAGTTGATGAAGATGTTCATGTGGTCCTTGAGCAGCTTGGCGGCCAGGCCGATGGAGTCAGCGGGCAGAACGGCGCCGTTGGTCCACACTTCAAGGGTGAGCTTGTCGTAGTCGGTGATCTGGCCGAGGCGGGCAGCGTCGACGGCATAATTGACGCGGCGCACGGGCGAGTGCACGGAATCGACGGGAATGAAACCCAGGCCCAGGTCGGCGTCGAAATTCTTGTCGGCAGAGACGTAGCCACGGCCGCGCTTGAGGCGCATCTCCATGTCCAGCTTGCCGCCCTCGGAAACCGAGGCGATGTACACGTTCTTGTCCAGAATCTCCACGTCGCCGTCGGCTTCAATCATGCCGCTGGTGACGACGCCCGGCTGGTCGGCGCGCAGGTACAGCGCCTTGGGACCTTCGCCATTGAGCTTGAACGGAATCTGCTTGAGGTTGAGGATGATATCGGTCGCGTCCTCAACTACGCCGGTGATGGACTGGAACTCATGCAGCACGCCCTCAATGCGGACGGCGGTGACAGCCGCGCCCTCGATGGAGCTGAGCAGCGTGCGGCGCAGTGCATTGCCGA
This sequence comes from uncultured Acidobacteriaceae bacterium, assembly GCA_963725975.1. Taxonomy (GTDB): domain Bacteria; phylum Acidobacteriota; class Terriglobia; order Terriglobales; family Acidobacteriaceae; genus Telmatobacter. The sequence goes on from CAVSBA010000012.1 coordinate 252,515, forward strand.
TGGTGGTGCCGAAGCCGCGCTCAAACGGCTGCGCGCTGAACTTGCCAAAGGTGTTGGTAAGCGACTCAGCTTCGACTGCGAGGCGCTTCGGTTTTTGGAATCCTCTCCACAACATAGTCATCTCTCGTTTCCCGCGCGGCGTGTACGTCGCGATGCATTTTGCGGCGGCCGCGCAAGTTCTCCTTGGTTTGAATTTAGGGACTAGGGGCTGAGGGACTAGAGACCAGGTCACGACGCTGATGCAAGCGCGTTGTCTGTTCCCCTGTTCCTTTCCCCCCTTTTCCCTTTAACGCCTACTTCCAGGAATAGGGGCTGAGGGACTAGGTCACGACGCTGATGCAAGCGCGTTGGCCCAGTTAAGCCGTTCTCTTCTAGTCCCTAGTTCCTAGTCCCTGTTACTTGCTGTACAACTCGACGATCAACTGCTCGTTGATCGGGAGGTTGACATCGGCGCGCTTGGGCAGATGCAGGACACGGCCGGCGAGGGATTCGAAATTCATCTCCAGCCAGGTGGGCACTGGGTTCTGCTGCGCAAACTGTGCGCCCTGCTCGACGATCAGCAGCTTCTTGGCGCTCTCGCGGATGGCGATTTCGTCGCCGACATTCACCTGGTAAGAGGGAATGTTCACCTTGCGGCCGTTGACGGAAACGTGTCCGTGGCGGACGACCTGGCGAGCCTGGCGGCGCGAAATTGCGAAGCCCAGGCGGTACGCCACGTTGTCCAGACGCCGCTCGAGCTGCTGAATGAGCAATTCGCCGGTGACGCCGGTGGCGCGGTTAGCTTTTTCGTAGTATTCGCGGAACTGGCCCTCGAGCGTGAAGTACATGCGCTTGGCCTTCTGCTTTTCGTGCAGCTGCAGGCCGTAGCCCACGATCTTGGCCTTGCGGTCTTTGCCGTGCTGTCCGGGCGGGAAGTTGCGCTTCTCAATCGGGCAACGGTCCGAGGTGCACTTGGTGCCTTTCAAAAAAAGCTTGGTGCCTTCGCGGCGGCAAAGGCGGCATACTGCTCCGGTATAACGTGCCATTTCTTCTCCTAAGTTCGGATGACGGCCGGTTTACGTGCGGCGGTGCGCACTTCATCCCGGCCCGGTTGTTTCAGGGTTCAGGGGTCAGAGATCAGAGATCAGTATCGAAGTGCCACTCGAAACTGAATTCGATGCCCCCTGCTCTCCCTTGGAACCCAGACTCTGAGTCAGGATCTGAGATCGGTTGGTTCAGCCAGCAGCCCTAATTCCCTGGCTGATCTCCGATCTCTGCCCCCTGATTCTGTTTCTTAGACGCGGCGTCTCTTGGGCGGCCGGCAGCCGTTATGCGGAACCGGGGTGACGTCGCGAATCGACTTCACTTCGATGCCGGCGGAGGCCAGAGCGCGGATGGCGGACTCGCGGCCCGAACCGGGGCCGGCGACGCGCACATCGACTGCGCGTAAACCGTGATCGCGCGCCATGCTGGCGGCGTTCGAGGCTGCCTGCTGCGCCGCGAAGGGGGTGCCCTTGCGCGAACCGCGGAAGCCCAGCGAGCCCGAACTCTTCCAGCTCAAGCGTGTTGCCCATCTGGTCGGTGATGGTGACGATGGTGTTGTTGAACGAGGCCTGAATATGGGCAACGCCAAACGGCACATTCTTGCGCTCGCGCTTTTTGAACTTCTTGCCCTTGCCGGTTTTGCCGGTCGCGCCCTTCTGCTCTGGTTTCGCCATTAGGTCTTCGCCGTCGCTTTCTTCTTGCCGGCAATCGTGCCCTTGCGCGGGCCCTTGCGAGTGCGGGCATTGGTGTGGGTGCGCTGGCCGCGCACGGGCAGCGACCGGCGATGCCGGCTGCCACGGTAGCTCTGGATGTCGATGAGGCGCTTGATATGCATCGAGACGTCCTTGCGCAGGTCGCCCTCGACACTACCCTCGTCCTCAATCACCTGGCGGATGCGGTTAACCTCTTCCTCGCCCAGGTCCTGGATCTTCTTGAAGGCATCGACGTTCGCCTTCTCCAGAATCTTGAGCGCACGGGGGTCGCCGATGCCGTAGATGTAGGTCAGCGCGATCCTTGCCTGCTTGTTGCGGGGCAGATCGACGCCAGCAATACGTGCCATGTTGATTCCTCTGCTGCTTCCGGTTGTGTGCCTCCGGCCTATCGCCGGTTCGCACGGGTGACTGCGGTGGGTTTCCAGAGGTTCATCGCAAGCCTTGACTTCGGCTAACTAGCCTGTTGACGGCTAACAGTGGAGAGCTGACAGGTACGTCCATTACCAAGCGTGCTGTCTGCTGCAAGCTGTCGTGGAAACTCCGCTTCCTGCCAGATCGACTATCCCTGGCGCTGCTTGTGCTTTGCGTTTTCGCAGATCACGCGCACAACACCCTTGCGCGTGATGACCTTGCACTTGACGCAAATCTTTTTAACCGATGCCCGGACCTTCATCTCGTTGCTGCCCTTCTCTGAAAAAAACAGTTTTCAGTTTTCAGTGCATCTCGCTGCCCGATGCCGTTTGCACGGCACAAACCATCGGACAACGGATGACTGCGACTGTCTACTTGTATCGGTACACAATCCGTCCGCGATTCAGGTCGTAGGGGCTCAGCTCCACGGCCACGCGATCTCCAGGCAGAATGCGGATGAAGTTCTTGCGCATTCTTCCCGAGACGTGGGTCAAGACCTCGTGATTGTTCTCGAGCTTGACCTTGAACATGGCATTGGGCAGGGTCTCGATGACCGTTGCCATTACCTCAATCGCATCTTCTTTCGACAAACCGTGTCCATTTCTGGGGGCGCTCGCGCGCTCCTGACGTTTAGGACCGAGCACTACTACTCGGTCAGAATACTTGCCCCATTCGCGGTAACGGCGACGGTGTGCTCAAAATGGGCGCTCATGCTGCCATCCTTGGCCACCGCCGTCCAGCCGTCTTCGAGAACCATCACATCAGGCCTGCCGGCGTTGACCATGGGCTCGATCGCAATCACCATGCCCGGCTTCAACTTCATGCCCTGGCCGGCCTGGCCGAAGTTCGGCACCTGCGGATCCTCATGCATTTGCGACCCGATGCCGTGGCCCACAAAATCGCGCACCACGGAAAAACCTTCCCGCTCCACCACGCCCTGCACGGCCGCACCCACATCGCCCAGCGTGGCCCCGGGGCGAACCGCCGCGATGCCTGCTTGCAGCGACTCTTCCGTGGCTCTTGAGCAGGCGCGCCGCATTGGCGTCGATGGCGCCCACCGGCACGGTAATGGCGGAATCGCCGTAGTAGCCGTCGACCACCACGCCGAAATCCACCGAAACAATGTCGCCCTGCTTGAGCACCCGGTTGGCGGAAGGGATGCCGTGCACCACTTCGCTGTTGACCGACGTGCAGAGCACGCAGGGATAACCGTGATAGCCCTTGAACGCGGCCTTCACGCCCAGTTCTTTCAACCGCGCTTCAGCCGCCTTTTCAAGATCGAGGGTGGTGGCGCCTGGCTTTACCTGGCTGCGCACCAGTTCCAGCACCTCGCGGACGATCTTGCCCGCGCGGCGCATCTTCTCGATCTCCTTCGACGACTTCAGAACAACGGCCACAAAATCAGTTCTCAGTGGTCAGAGTTCGTCAGTGCTGCAAAGTCAGCTTCGACTGATTCCGGCTTCTAACCGCTCATGTTGTGAATTGCAGAACTGCCAGGAGTTGAATCCGCCCGTCCCGACGCGGCAAACTGACCACTGATGACAGACAACTGTACTTCACACCTTGCGCAACCGCTCCACGGTGGCTACGATTCCGGCTGCGATCACTTCGATCGGCCGGTCTCCATCCACTTCCGCGAATCGTCCCAAAGTCCGATAGTGCTCGATTACAGGCGCGGTAAGAGTCTCATAGGCGCGCATGCGCTCCGTGAAGATTTCTTCCGTGTCATCGGCTCGCTGGATCAGCGGTGTGCCATCTACGTCGCAAACCCCTTCCTTTTCAGGAGGATTCACGTAGATGTTATAGATGCGCTGACAGACAGGACAGATCCGGCGCCCGGTAATGCGGCGCAATAACTGATTATAGTTCAACTGGATGCTGACGGCAATCACGGCAGCGTCTCCGGCTGGCCATTCAGCCGGGCATCCAGCCAGTCGGCCTGCACCAGGGTGCGCGGGATAGCCATCCAGAATGTAGCCGCGGGCCGTATCCGGCTCCATCAGCCGGACGGCCACCATGTCGTTGACCAGGGTGTCGGGCACCAGTTCGCCGCGGCCCATGATCTCCTTGGCCAGCAAGCCCAGCGGCGTACCCTGCGGCCACATTGGCGCGCAGCAGGTCGCCGGTGGAGATCTGGGGAATGCCCCAGAGCTTGACCAGTTCTTTGGCCTGGGTTCCCTTGCCTACGCCCGGAGCACCCAGCAAAAGAATCGGGCCGGGCGCGATAGTGGTTTCCGCAGCCCGGCCGGTTTCCACTGAACTTGCAATGGCAGACATTACCAGGTTTTCCTTCCGCGTATGCGACCGGAGCGCGGGGAAAAGCCATCATAGTGACGCATGATCAGCTGCGATTCGATCTGGTTGACCGTATCCATGGCAACACCCACCACGATCAGCAGCGAGGTGCCGCCAAAGTAGAAGTTGACGTTCATGCCGTGAATCGTCCAATTGGGCAGGTTCTCGAAGAACCTCCCAATCAGCCAGATCTTGTCGAAACGGATGCCCGAGATCAGGAACGTGGGCACCATCTGGACAAGGATCAGGTAAAGCGCTCCGACCAGCGTAATGCGCGTAAGAATATCGTTGATGAAGTCCGAAGTGCGCTTGCCGGGGCGGATGCCTGGAATGAACGAGCCCGATTTGCGGAAATTATCGGCAATGTCGTCCGGCTTCATCACGATGGAGACGTAGAAGTACGCAAAAAAGATGATGCCCAGGATGTTGAGCAACTCATACCACGGATAGCCCGGCGTGCAGCGCCTGCATGATGGGCTGGAGAAAGCTGCTGTTCTGCACCCACTCTACCGAACCGAAGAGCAAGGGCGCCGAAAGGATGGAGCTGGCGAAGATGATGGGCATGACGCCGCCCGAGTTCACCTTGAGGGGCAGGTGGCTGGACTGGCCGCCCATCAGCCGCCGGCCCACGATGCGCCGCGCGCTCTGGATGGGAATGCGCCGCTCGGAGCGCTCCACAAACACAATGAACGCCACCACGGCCAGCATGCCCACCAGCAGCACGATGAGTGACCAGGAAGGTCATGGAGCCCCAGGCGTCGGTCTGAATCTTGTTGATCAGATCGCCCACGCCGCGAGGCAGGCCGGCCACAATGCCGGCGAAGATCAGCAGGCTCATGCCGTTGCCGATGCCGCGGTCGGTAATCTGCTCGCCCAGCCACATGATGAACGTGGTGCCGGCCGTCAGGGTGAGAACCGTCATCAGGATGAACCCGATGCCCGGATTCAGCACCAGCCCCTGCTTGGTAAGAATGGCGGCGATGCCGAGGGATTGCAGCACGCCCAGGATCACGGTCATGTAACGCGTCCACTGCGTGATCTTGCGCGGCCCAGCTCGCCTTCCTTCTGGATGCGGGCCAGGGGCTCATAGACGACGGTCAGCAGCTGGAAGATGATCGACGCCGTGATGTAGGGCATGATGCCCAGGGCGAAGATGGTCATGCGGCGCAGATTGCCGCCGCCGAACAGGTCCATGAGCCCCAGCGCCGAGCCGCCCTGGCTGTTGAACAGCAGCTCCAGCTGGTGGGCGTTGACGCCCGGCGTGGGGATGAACGCTCCCAGCCGGTACACGGCGAGAATGCCCATGGTGAACAGGACCCGCTTGCGCAGGTCAGGAATCCGAAAGATATTGAGGAACTTTTCCAGCATAGGTACGACGTCCGCTTCAGGCGCCCTGCGGCGCCGGGCAAATTTGGCCTTGATCCTGGCCGGCTTACGCCGTGGTTTTGGCCTTTCCCTTATCTTACGGTATCTTTCGGTTCTCCATCAGCCTACAGAGAGCCGGGAAAGGCTGCCTGTGCAGGCCGTCACACTTGAAACAGCTCCACCAGCTTTCAGCTCCCAGCCTTTTCCCCTCCGGGAAGAACCCGTGCCCAGGCGCTGACTGACAGCTGAAGGCTGAGCAAAACTTACGCCGCTGCCGGGGCTCCCAGCACCACGGCCTTGCCGCCGGCCTTTTCGATCTTCTCGGTCGCCGACTTTGAAAACTTGTGCGCGTGCACGGTGATGGCCGCGGTCAGCTCGCCCGAGCCCAGAATCTTGATGAGCGCCTTCTTGCTGGAGGCCAGGCCCAGCTTCTTGTAATCGTCGAGCGCGATCTCGTTCACGCCCAGCTCGGCGATCGCGCTCGAGATTCACGATGGTGTACTCGACGCGGAAGATGTTGGTGAAGCCGCGCTTGGGCAGACGGCGGTGCAGCGGCATCTGGCCGCCCTCAAAGCCGCGCATCATGTGCGAGCCCGACCGCGATCTCTGGCCCTTGTGGCCGCGGGTCGAGGTTTTGCCCATGCCGGATCCCATGCCCCGGCCCACGCGCTTGCGCCCGGTATTGGCCTTCTTGGGCGCGCGCAAATTGGAAAGATTCTTTGCCATGTTTCTCCTCGCTATAGCGCCGGGGACTTGCCGTCAAGGCAACCCCGACTCGCGTTGTTTTCAGCCGTCAGCCGTAGTGCTAGCGTTCCAGTCGTCAGCTGCTGGTCAATCTCGAAACTGCACCAGCTGATTGAGCTGGCAGACTACTGTAGCTAGTTCTCGACAATCCTAACCAGGTGCGGCACCGCTTTCACCATGCCGCGAACCGACTCGGTGTCTTCGCGCTCGACGATCTGGTTGAGGCGCGTAAAGCCCAGGCCCTTGATCACCAGCTTGTGCTTGGTGGGGGTGGCGATCTTCGAGCGGTAATACTGAATGCGAATCATCTTGGGGCTGGCCATTAGAGATCCTCCACCTGTCTTGCCGCGCATGGTGGCCACGTCGGACCGGTCGCGCAGCTGCATCAGCGCGTCGAACGTCGCCTTGACGACGTTGTGTGGGTTGGGCGAGCCGAGGCTCTTGGTGAGCACGTTCTGCACGCCGACCGAGGTCATGACCGCGCGCACCGCGCCGCCGGCAATCACGCCCGTGCCTTCCGGCGCCGGCTTGAGCAGCACCTGGCCGGAGCCGAAGCGGCCCAGCACCTGGTGAGGAATCGTGGTCTCGGTCAGGTTCACGCGCACCAGGTTCTTCTTGGCCGACTCGATTCCCTTGCGGATAGCCTGGGGAACTTCCTTGGCCTTGCCCGATCCGTAGCCCACCACGCCCGAAGCGGCGTCGCCCACCACCACCAGCGCGGCAAACGACATGTTCTTGCCGCCCTTCACCACTTTGGTCACGCGGTTGATGGCCACCACCTGGTCCTTCAGGTTGTACTGGTTGGCATCGAGTTTCTTCTTCAAAATCGTCATTGCTTTCCTCCGGTGGAGCCGTGCTTCAGTTTAGCTCGTTATCCCGTTGCAACTTCTCTGCGCCTACACCAAACTGTCCACTGTAGCTGTGCACTGATTCGCGGCTCTTAAAACTGCAGCCCCGCCTCGCGCGCGGCATCGGCCAGGGCCTTGATGCGCCCATGGTAGAGATAGCCGCCGCGGTCGAAAACCACGCTCTTGATGCCTTTGGCCACGGCCGCTTCCGCAACTGCCTTGCCAATCTCCCTGGCCGCCGCCACGTTGCCGCCGTTCTTCATCTTGATGGTCGAGGCCGAAACCAGGGTCTCGCCCTTCTGGTCGTCGATGACCTGCGCGTAGATGTGGTTCAGCGAACGGTAGACGTTCAGCCGCGGGCGCTCGCCCGTGCCGGCCAGCTTTTCGCGGATGCGGAAGTGAATCCTCTGCCGGATTTCGTTTCTCTTGGTCTGCGTAATCATTGTTCTCTCTCACCTATCAGCGGAACCGCCTTGCGGGTCCGTTCGGAATTTAAGATCAGTCCCTTCACGTGTTCCGTGTCAGGATGATCGCGCGAGGCTCAGACGCCTCGCAAACGCGATCACTTCGCGCTCCGTCTTGCCGGCCTTCTTCTTCAGTTTTTCGTCCGAGTAGCGGACGCCCTTGTTCTTGTAGGGATCGGGCTTGCGCAGCGAGCGCATGTCCGCCGCCACCTGGCCCACCTTCTGGCGGTCGATGCCGCTGACCGTAAGGTGCGTCTGCTTGGGATCGATGGCCACTTCAATGCCGGTGGGCAGCGGAAACTCGATGGGATGGGAGTAGCCCAGGGTGAACACCACCGTGCCCTTGCCCTTGAGCTCGGCGCGGTAGCCGATGCCCACAATGTCCAGTTCCTTCTTCCAGCCCGCGGTGACGCCCTGCACAGCGTTAAAGACCAGCGCGCGGGTGAGCCCGTGCACCGCGGCCTCTTTTTCGCTGGCGCGTTCGAGAACCAGGTGGCCGTCGGAGGTCTTGAGCGAGATGCCCTCGGCGATCATCGCCGAAACCTTGCCCTTGGGACCTTCGACAAGCACGGTGTTGCCCTCAACCTTGTACTTCACGCCGCTGGGAAGCGGGATCGGCTTCTTTCCAATACGAGACATTTCAAAAACCCTTCATTGGCTTGCGAGTCCCGAGTGCCGGAGGCGCTCGTTCCACTGCAGCCGGAAAAGCGGAGATCAGCAGATCAGGGGTTCTAGCAGATCAGCATGGTATCAATCGGCGCAAATCAAAAACTGATGCCCGATCTCTGACAACTGCTTCTACCAAACTTCGCACAACAGCTCGCCGCCTACGCCTTCGCGGCGGGCCTGGCGGCCGGTCATCACGCCCTTGGGCGTGGTGAGAATGGAAATGCCAAGGCCACCCTGGACGCGCTTGATCTCGTCGCGGCCGACGTAGACGCGGCAGCCGGGACGCGAGACGCGCGCCAGGTCGCGAATGGCCGCCTCCGTGCCGCCGTACTTCAGGTACACGCGCAGGATCAGCTTGCCGTCTTCTTCCTGGGTCTTGTAGTTCGAGATGTAGCCCTCTTCCTTGAGAATGCGGGCAATCTCGGTCTTCAGCTTCGAAGCCGGCACATCCAGCTTCTGATGGCGGGCCCGGATCGCATTCCGGATACGCGCCAGAAAATCTGCTACAGGGTCGGTCAGACTCATTCCTTCTCCTTCATTCCCCGTTCGTCCGCCCGCAGGCGGAAACCAGCGGGAATGGTTGCTACAGCTTGTCACGAGTTCTGAGATCAGAGATCGGTCAGTTCTTGACACGCGGGCAGCTCTCGCTGCGCAACTGTTCTCTGACCCCTGATCTCCGAACTGTCTTTCTTACCAGCTCGACTTGTTTACGCCGGGAATCTCGCCCTTGAGGGCCAGCGACCGGAAGCACAGACGGCAGATGCCGAACTTGCGCAGAAAGGCGCGCGGCCGGCCGCACAGCTGGCAGCGATTGTGCTTGCGGCTGCTGAACTTCGGCTTCCGCGCGTCTTTCACCCGTTTTGCAGTGGTTGCCATAAAATCCTCAAAAGTTAACAGTTCTGAGTCTAGTTCTCAGTGTCTGTCGGCCACAGACTGTGAACTGCGAACTTCGAACTCTGAACTGTTTTACGCCCCTTGCCGGAACGGCATGCCGAAGTGGCGCAGTAGTGCGCGTGCTCCGTTGTCGTCCTCGGCCGAGGTCACGATCGTGATGTTCATGCCCTTCAGCTTCTCCACCTTCGAGTAATCGATCTCCGGGAAGATAAGCTGGTCGCGCAGGCCGAGGGTGTAATTGCCGCGGCCATCGAAACTTTTGGTTGAAACTCCGCGGAAGTCGCGCACGCGGGGCAGCGCGGTCGAGATCAGGCGGTCAAGAAACTCGTACGCCTTGTCGGAGCGAAGCGTGACCATGGCGCCAATCGACATGCCGGCGCGCACCTTGAAGGCCGCGATCGACTTCTTGGCCTTGGTGGTCACAGGCTTCTGCCCGGTGATGGCCGTCAGATCGCCAACCAGCGGGATCGAGGAGCTTGGTGTTCTGCGTGGCTTCGCCCAGTCCCATATTGACACAATCTTCTGGAGCTGGGGAACCGCCATTGCGTTCTCCAGGCCCAACTCCTTCTGGAGCGCCTGCTTGATCTCTTGGTGATACTTCACTTTCAGCCTTGCCGCCATTGCTCTCTGCTCTCTTTCTTCCGGATCTCGGAGTGGCCGCCGATGCGACCGTGTACCGTTTCGGAAGGACTTGCCGTCCAGGCCATCGCGCTTGGCGCATTCCCGGATCGGGCATTTAGCCTCTTACTTCTTGGTGGGCAATTCGGCGCCGCACTTTTTGCAAATGCGAACGCGCGAATCACCCTGCTTCTTGAAGCCCACGCGCGATGGCCCGCAGTTGGGACACACCAGCACGACATTCGACACATTGATGGGCGACTCGTGCTCGGCGATTCCACCCTGGGTGCGCTGCCCGGTCTTCGACGAAACCGTCTTCTTGACGACCCGCACGTGCTCCACCAGCACCGTTCCCTTGTCGGGGAAGGCGCGCAGCACGCGGCCCCGCTTGCCGCGGTCGGAACCCGTGAGAACCTGGACCGTATCATTGCGATGAATCATCAAACTCGGCATCTCATCTCCAAACAGTTGTCATCCATCGGTTGCCAGCTACCCTAGCCCACCTGAAGAATCTCAACCGATTCAAACTTCATGGGCTAAGCGGCGACTGTGAAGTTCAACCCAAAACCAAAAAACTGACAACCGGCTGCTGCTCTTACACCACTTCCGGCGCCAGCGAAACAATCTTCAAAAACTTCTTCTCGCGCAGTTCGCGGGCCACGGGGCCAAAGACGCGCGTGCCTACGGGCTCGTGATCGTCGCCGATCACCACCGCCGCGTTTTCATCGAAGCGAATATAGGTTCCGTCGCGGCGCCGGTGTTCCTTGCGCGTGCGCACGATGACCGCCTTCACCACTTTGCCCTTCTTCACGGTGCCGTCGGGCGAAGCTTCCTTCACCGCCGCGGTCACAATGTCGCCCAGACCGGCCTTGGCACCCAATCCGCCGCCCAGGGGCAGAATCACCTGCAGCTTGCGCGCGCCGGAGTTGTCGGCCACCGCGAGCATGGTTCTCATTTGCACTGCCATGGTTTCTTCTCCAAAAACAGCTACCAGCTTCTGGCTGACAGCTCCCAGCTTTGTTTTGCTCCCATCCGCCCGCGTCGCCCCGGCACAAACCGGCTAAAAGCGAGCAGCTGGAAGCTAAAGGCTGCTTATGACTTCACCGGCTCGTGGGCCGTATCCTCAACCTGCGCCAGCGTGGAGCGGCGCACAATCTCTTCGAGCGACCACCGCTTGAGCTTGCTGAGCGGGCGGGTTTCGCGGATTCGAACCATGTCGCCCATGCGCGCCGAGCTCAGCTCGTCGTGCGCGTAGAACTTTTTGGTCGAGCGGATGATGCGCTTGTACTTGGCGTGGGCCTTGCGCATTTCCACCGCGACCACAATGGTCTTCTGCATCTTGGTGGAAACCACCTGGCCGACCTTCTCGTTGCGCCGCGATGCGGCAGGCGCCTGGGCCTGCGCTTCTTGATTCTGATTCGTCGCCATTATTTACTGGCTCCCTTCGCTTTGCGCGTCTTTTTCTCTGCGGCGGGCGCGGCCGGGGCGGCTTCCACCGCTTCCTTGCTTTCGCCGTGAATGCTTAGGTCGCGCTCGCGGGCGATGGTCTTGATCTGCGCAATCTCCTTGCGCAGCTGGCGGAGCTTCTTGACTCCGTCGTTCTGCCCCAGCGCCACCTGGAAGCGCAGCCGGAACAACTGCTCGGCCGTGGTTCTCTCGTGGTGCGTGAGCTCTTCGTCGCTCAAATTGCGAATCTTCTGGAGTTCCATTTCCTTTTCGCTCCCAGCTTTCAGCTCACAGCCAACGGTTTCATCTTGCTCATCCACCACTCTTCGATTGCGCACGAAGAACGATGAACGGTTAGCTGCCAGCGATTAGCTGCTTTTCTACTTGGCCGCGGCCACCGGCTTTTCAGCGCCGGGCCGTTGCACAAACTTGGTTTTGAGCGGCAGCTTGTTGGATGCCAGGCGCATGGCCTCCTGGGCCACCTCCGGCGCAACGCCCTCCATCTCAAACAGGATCTTGCCCGGCCGCACCACGGCGACCCAGTGATCCAGCGCGCCCTTGCCCGAGCCCATTCGGACTTCGGCTGGCTTCTTGGTGATTGGCTTGTCCGGGAACAGGCGCAGCCAGATCTTGCCGCCGCGCTTGATGAAACGCGTCATGGCAATACGGCTGGCCTCGATCTGCCGGTCCGTGATATATCCGCACTCCATCACCTTCAGACCGTATTCCCCGAACGACAGCGAGGAGCCGCGCCACGCCTTGCCCCGGCGCTTGCCCTTCTGCTGCTTGCGGAACTTCACTTTCTTTGGCATCAACATAACGAAACCCTCGAAACCGGGGATCAGCTTTCAGACGTCGGAGATCAGTTTTTCGATCTCCGCCCCGATCAGCATCCCGGGCAACTTGCAATTCAATCTTCACTGCCAGCCCATCAGATTTGGCGCCCGAGAATTTACGATCTCTGACCCCGATCTCTGATCCGTTCTCAGACCTGCCTTAAAACACTCCGCTGGCGGCCGCTGGCGGTGTCTGCCTGCGCTTCTGCTCGTAGATATCGCCGCGGTAGATCCAGGTCTTCACGCCGATTACGCCATAGGTCGTGTGCGCTTCCGTGAAGCCATAGTCGATATCGGCGCGCAGCGTGTGCAGCGGCAAACGGCCCTGCAGATACCACTCCGAGCGGGCGATTTCATTGCCGTTCAAACGGCCCGAAACGCGAACCTTGATTCCCTTGCAGCCGAAGCGCAGCGCTGAATCTACGCTCTTGCGCATGGCCCGGCGAAAGCTGACGCGCTTTTCGAGCTGCAGGGCAATATTCTCCGAGACCAGTTGCGCGTCCAGCTCCGGCTTGTTCACTTCGATAATGTCGATGAACACGTCGCGGTTGGTACGCTTGCCAAGCTCGGTCTTGAGCTTCTCAATCTCCGCGCCCTTGCGGCCGATCACGATGCCCGGACGCGCGGTGCGGATCAGGAAGCGCAGCTTGTTGCCGGGCCGTTCGATTTCAACCGAGCTGACGCCGGCAGCCTTGAGCTTCTCGCGCAGCTCGGCCTTGAGCTTCACGTCTTCGACGAGCAGCTTGTCGTACTCGCGTTCCGAGAACCAGCGCGACCGCCACGGCTTGTTGATTCCCAACCGGAATCCATAAGGATGGACTTTCTGTCCCATGCTATTTCCCTTTCCAACACGTTGCGGCCGGCTACTCGGCCTTTTTCGCGCTCTTCTTGGGCGCAGACTTCTTGGTCGCGGACTTCTTCACTGCCGGCGCGGCTGCGGCCTTACCCGCTTTGGCCTTGGCCGTCTTGGGCGCCGCTTCCGGCTCCTCGACTTTGGTCACCAGGGCCGATCCGCCATTGCGCTCCGCCACCGTGACCGTGATGTGCGCCAAGCGACGCTGATAGCGATACGCGCGGCCCATGGGCGCAGGGCGGATACGCTTCATGCGCGGTCCGTCGTCGGCCAGAGCGTTTTTCACATACAGGTTGTCAACGTCCAGGTCGATACCCTGCTCACCGGCCACGTACTTGGCGTTGTCCACGGCAGAAGTCAGCAGCTTGTGAATCACCGGAGCGATTCGCTTCTTGGTAAAGGCCGCCGTGTCCAGCGCCTCCTGCACACCCCGCCCCTTGATCAGGTCCAGCACCAGCCGCGCCTTCTGCGGCGATACATGTTGAAATTTGGCTGACGCCCGGTACTCTTTTGTCTCGACTGCCATTTCTGCGTTCCTCGATGCGAGCTAACAGCTTTCAGCTCTCAGTTTTCTCGTGCCGGAACTTGCTGACCCGGTCTTCAACAATCCGCGCCGCGCTGGCTGCCTGTTCCGCCGCCGTCAAACTGGCGGCTGCGAACTTTCGGCGGCCTTTGCTACCGTCCCGCCGGCTTGGCCGTGGTTTCCGCCGCCTTGGAGCCGCCGGTGTGGCCTTTGAACGTGCGCGTGGGCGCAAACTCACCCAGCTTGTGGCCCACCATGTTCTCCGTCACGTACACGGGAACAAACTTCTTGCCGTTGTGCACCGCGATGGTGTGACCAACGAACTCGGGAAAGATGGTCGAGCGCCGCGCCCAGGTCTTGACCACCTTTTTCTCATTGGCGGTGTTGAGCGCTTCGACCTTCACCATCAGGTGAGAGTCCACGAACGGGCCCTTCTTTGTCGAACGTGCCATAAAAACCAGCTCCTAGCTTTTAGCTCCTGGCTTCCAGCTCAATCTCGCTCACGCTGTCTGCCGGCTATCGCCTGTAAATCCCTGTTTTGCTCGCCTTTCAGCTAGTAGCCAGTAGCTACAAGCCTGCGGCGGCCTTGTTACTTCGAGCGGCGCGAGACGATAAAGGTATCGGTCCGCTTGTTGTTGCGCGTCTTGTAGCCGCGCGTCGGCTGGCCCCACGGGGTCACCGGATGACGTCCGCCCGAGGTTTTGCCTTCGCCGCCGCCATGCGGGTGATCGACAGGGTTCATGGTGACGCCGCGGTTGGTGGGACGAATGCCCATCCAGCGCGTGCGGCCGGCCTTGCCGATGGAGATGTTTTCGTGGTCGGTGTTGCCCACCTGGCCCACGGTCGCCATGCACTCGACCAGCACCTTGCGGGTTTCGCCGGAAGGCAGCTTGAGCAGCGCGTAATCGCCTTCTTTGGCGACCAGCTGCGCCTGCGCCCCTGCCGAGCGGGCCATCTGCGCGCCCTTGCCGGGCCGCAGTTCGATGGCATGCACGGTGGTGCCGGCGGGAATGTTCTTGAGCGGCAGTGCGTTGCCGATCAGGATATCCGCGTCAGGTCCTGAAGAAACCGTTGCTCCCACCTTCAGCCCCACAGGCTGCAGGATGTAGCGCTTCTCGCCGTCGGCATAATGCACCAGCGCGATGCGCGCGGAGCGGTTGGGATCGTACTCGATCGTGGCCACCTTGCCGGGCACGCCATACTTCTCGCGCTTGAAATCGATCAGGCGGATCTTCTGCTTGTGGCCGCCGCCCTGGTGGCGCATGGTCATGTCGCCGGCGTTGCGGCGCCCGCCGGTGCGCTTACGCGTGGTCAGCAGCGGCTTATGCGGCTTGTCTGTGGTCAGATCGTCATTGACCAGCGACGTCTGGAACCGCAGCGTCGGCGTCGTCGGTCTGTATGTCTTGATTGCCATCGTCGTTTCCCTAAAACAGGGGTCAGTGTGCAGAGATCAGAGATTTTCATCCTGCTCAATCTCGAATTTTGCTGACCTCTGCCCCCTGTTCTCCGATCTCTGAATCTCTGTTACAGATTGCTCACGTACTCGGGCAGCTTTTCGCCGGCCTTCAGCTTCACGTACGCCTTCTTCCAGTCTGGCCGGAAGCCCGCGTACTTGCCGCGGCGCCGCTCCTTGCCCAGAACGTTCGAGGTGCGAACCGCGGCCACTTTCACCTTGAAGAGCGCTTCCACGGCCTGCTTGACTTCCGTCTTGCTGGCGTTGGGATCGACTTCAAACACCAGGGTGCCCTCGGTTTCCTTCACGCCCAGGCCCTTTTCCGTGATCAGCGGGCGGCGAATTACGGTATAAGTCGTCGGCATTACGCGGCCTCCTTGTGTGCGGCCTTGCGCGCGGCCGCGCGTTTTGACACCGTCCTGGCCAGCGCCTCTGTCAACTGCTCGATTGCGGCCCGCGAAAAGATGGCGCGGTCGTAGCGCAGCAGATCGTAGGGATGAACTTCGTTGTTCAGCATCAGCTCCACGCCCTGCAGATTGCGCGCGCCCTTGACCAGATCCCGCGGTCAGCGTCTTGCCGTTTTCGACGAGCAGCGCCGTGCGCGTAACGCCCAGCTTGCCCAGCGCCTGGAAGTAGAGCTTGGTCTTGGCTTCCTTGATCTCCAGCGAATCCACCACCGTGAGCTTGCCGTCGGCCAGCTTGGCCGCCAGCGCCGAGCGCAGCGCGCCCAGCAGCTTCTTGCGCGGGAAGGGATAATCGTAGCTGCGCGGCTGCGGTCCGTGAACCGTGCCGCCATGCCTCCACAGAGGAGACCGCACCGAGCCTACGCGCGCGCGGCCCGTGCCCTTCTGCTTCCACAGCTTCTTGCCCGAGCCGGCCACCAGCTTGCGATTCTTGGTGGCGTGCGTGCCCTGGCGCTGCGAGGCGCGGAAGTGCTTCACCGCTTCCCACAGCAGGGCCTCGTTCACCTGCTCCGGCGCAAACACTGCGTCGGCCAGCTCCATCGAGCCCACTTTCTCGCCGTTCAGATTCAAAACATCAACGTTTGCCATCGTTTTCTCTTTCACCGGAATCGTTCCCGGCTCGAATTCTCATGCGCCCGCGTAAGCGCGTCTGCCGCACCGCAGGTGCTATTTGCGCTTCGCCGTCGCCTTCTTCGAAGCCTTCAGCGGGTCAACCGTGGTCGAGCCGGCGAATCCGCGGCGCTCGCGCGGCGGAGCCTTGGCCTTGGAGATCAGCACGTATCCTTCGCGCGGACCCGGCACTGCGCCTTCGACCATCAGCAGGTTCTCGTCCAGATCGATGCCGCGGATGCGCAGGTTGCGCACCGTTACCTGGTCGGTGCCGAAGTGGCCCGGCATTCGCTGCCCCGGAAACACGCGCGACGGAAAGCTCGAGGCGCCGATCGAACCCTGCACCTGGAACATGTGTCCGTGCGACTTGGGACCGCCGGCGAAACCGTGCCGGCGCACAACGCCCGCAAACCCGCGGCCCTTGGAGGTGCCGATCACGTCCACAAACTTCGCATTCGGCAAAGATGTCGACCAGCACGCGGTCGCCGGCCTTCACGCCGTCCTCGCCCTCGACCGCGGCTTCGATATCGACTTCCTTGATCAGCTTCACCGGCGGCGCTTCGGTCTTGGCCAGGTGGCCTGCCTGCGGCTTGGTGATGCTCGAAGCCTTGACGAACTCGACCAGCCCGATCTGCGCCGCGTCGTAGCCGTCTTTGGCCGCCGTCTTCAACTGCGTAATCACGCAGGGGCCGGCCTGCAGCACCGTAATCGGGTGCACATCGCCCTTTTCGTCGAAGACCTGCGTCATGCCGATCTTTTTGCCCAGAATTCCTGTAACTGCCATCTCGTCCTCACCTCATCATGCGAGCGGAATGCACTCGCACTGCCGGGCCCTTCGCGGGCGTCGAAAATTTCCTGTTGCCGCTGTGCGCTTTTGCGCCGCAAGGCGCGTCTGCCGCACCGCAGGTGCTTACTTTTCAAACGCCTTGATCTCCACATCCACGCCGGCGGGCAGATCGAGCTTCATCAGCGCGTCCACTGTCTGCTGGGTCGGCTCCAGGATGTCGATCAGCCGCTTGTGCGTCCGGATCTCAAACTCCTCGCGCGACTTCTTGTCCACGTGCGGCGAACGCAGCACGCAGTACTTGTTCTTGATCGTCGGCAAGGGAATCGGTCCCGCCACCGTTGCTCCGGTGCGCTTGGCCGTGTCCACAATCTCGCCGGTCGAGGTATCGAGCACGCGATAGTCGTATGCCTTCAACCGGATTCGAATTCTCTGTCCTACCATGTGTTCCCCTTCGGGTAACTGCGTTCAGTTGTCAGAGATCAGAGATCAGTTTTTGTCTTGCTTGAGCCGAACATCTCAACCGGCGTGGTTCTGATCTCTGACCCCTGTTCTCTGATCTCTGTGCTTACTTGATGATTTCCGAAACCGTGCCCGCGCCCACCGTGCGGCCGCCTTCGCGGATGGCAAAGCGCAGTCCCTTTTCCAGCGCCACCGGCGTAATCAGCTCCACCTTCAGCTACACGTTGTCGCCCGGCATCACCATCTCCACGCCTTCCGGCAACTCCGCCACGCCCGTCACGTCCGTGGTGCGGAAGTAGAACTGCGGACGATAGCCCTTGAAGAACGGCGTGTGACGGCCACCCTCTTCCTTGCTCAGCACGTACACCTCGCCCTTGAACTGCGGTGTGCGGCGTGATCGAGCCCGGCTTGGCCAGAACCATGCCGCGCTCCACATCTTCCTTCGGAATGCCGCGCAGCAGGATGCCCGCGTTGTCGCCCGCCATGCCTTCGTCCAGCTGCTTCTTGAACATCTCCACGCCCGTGCACACCGTCTTGCGGGTCTCGCGGAAGCCGACGATCTCGACATCCTCGCCCACCTTCACCTTGCCGCGCTCGATACGGCCCGTGACCACCGTGCCGCGGCCGGAGATCGAGAAGATATCTTCGATCGGCATCAGGAAGGGCAGGTCAACGGCGCGATCCGGACGCGGAACATAATTGTCCACCGCCTCCATCAGCTCGTCGATCTTGGCTTCCCACTTGCGGCTCGCCGTTCAGCGCGCCCAGGGCCGAGCCGCGAATCACCGGCACGTCGTCTTCCGGGAACTGATACTTGACCGAGCAGCTCGCGCACTTCCATCTCCACCAGCTCGATCAGCTCTTCGTCTTCGACCGCGTCGCACTTGTTCAGAAAGACCACGATGCAGGGCACGCCCACCTGGCGGGCCAGCAGAACGTGTTCCTTGGTCTGCGGCATGGGGCCGTCGGTGGCCGCAACCACCAGAATCGCCCCGTCCATCTGCGCCGCGCCGGTGATCATGTTCTTGATGTAGTCGGCGTGGCCCGGGCAGTCCACGTGCGCATAGTGCCGGTTGGCCGTCTCGTACTCCACGTGCGCGGTGGCAATGGTGATGCCGCGCTCCCGCTCTTCGGGCGCGTTGTCGATCGAGTCGAACGAGCGGAACTGGTTCTTCGGGTTGTGCTTCTGCAATACCTTGGTGATGGCCGCCGTCAACGTCGTCTTGCCGTGATCGATGTGACCGATCGTGCCCACGTTCACGTGCGGCTTGGTCCGATCAAATTTCTCTTTCGCCATAAAAGTCCTGAATCCCTTTCATCGCTTTACTGCCCGTTTCGCCTTGGGGCGCCGGCGATCCGGCTCCAGCCCCACAAAACCCAGCCGCTGCTCGCAGCCTTAGCCCTGCCTACCCACTACGGACTACCGCTCACTTGCCCTGCGCGCGGCCGATGATTTCATCGGCAATCATGCGCGGCGCCTCTTCGTAGCGCGCAAACTGCATCGAGTACGAGGCGCGTCCCTGCGTGGACGAGCGGATTTCGTTCACGTACCCGAACATTTCCTTGAGCGGCACAATGGCCTTGATGACCTGCGATCCGGCCGCGTGCTCCATGCCTTCGATCCGGCCGCGGCGCGAGTTGATGTCGCCGATGATCACGCCCATGAACTCCTCGGGCACCGTCACTTCGACCGCCATCACCGGCTCCAGCAGAACCGGGCTGGCCTTGCTGGCCGCTTCCTTGAACGCGATCGAGCCGGCAAACTTGAAGGCCATTTCGTTCGAGTCCACGTCGTGGTAGCTGCCGTCGAAGAGGGTAACCTTCACGTCCACGATGGGGTAGCCGGCCAGGATGCCCAGCTCCAGCGCACCGCGCACGCCCTGATCGATGGGCTTGATGTATTCCTTGGGCACCACGCCGCCCTTGATGTCGTTGACGAACTCGTAGCCCTTGCCCGGCTCGTTGGGCTCGATGCGCAGCCAGCAGTGGCCGTAGTTGCCCGAGCCGCCGGTCTGGCGAATGTACTTGCCTTCGGCCTCGGCCTTCTTGCGAATAGTCTCGCGGAACGCCACCTTGGGCTCGCCCACATTGGCCTCGACCTTGTGCTCGCGCTTCATGCGGTCCACAAGAATTTCGAGGTGCAGCTCGCCCATGCCGCTGATGATGGTCTGGCCCGAATCCTCGTCGGTGTGCACCTTGAAGGTGGGATCCTCGTCGGCCAGCCTGGAGAGCGCAATGCCCATCTTCTCCTGGTCGGCCTTGGTCTTGGGCTCGATGGCCACCGAGATGACGGGCTCCGGGAAGGTGATGGCGCCGAGCGCGATGGCATGATGCGGATCGCAGAGCGTGTCGCCGGTCTTCAGATCCTTGAGGCCCACGCAGGCGCAGATATCGCCGGCATAGATCTCGGTCATGTCCTCGCGCTTGTTGGCGTGCATCTTGACCAGGCGGCCTACGCGGTCGGTCTTGCCGGTGCGCGGGTTCAGGATGGTGTCGCCGGTCTTCAACGAACCGGAATAGATGCGAATGAACGAGAGCTTGCCGAAGGGGTCGTTGATGAGCTTGAAGGCCAGGGCCGCCAACGGCTCGGAGTCATCCGCCTTGCGGATGAGTGATCTCGGAGTGATTGTGGGGATTGATGCCTTCGACCGGCGGCTTATCGAGCGGGCTGGGCAGGTAGTCGACGACCGCGTCGAGCAGCGTCTGCACGCCCTTGTTCTTGAATGCCGAACCGCAGATGACCGGGAAGACCTTGAGGTCGATGGTCGCCTGGCGGATGCCGGACTTGAGCTCTTCAATGGTCGGCGTCTCGCCTTCGAGGAACTTCTCGAGCAGAACGTCGTCGGTCTCGGCAATAACTTCGATCAACTGCAGCCGGAAAGCTTCAGCCTTTTTCTGCAGGTCGGCGGGAATCTCCTCGACCGAGTACTTGGCGCCCATGGTCTCGTCGTGCCACAGGATGGCCTTCATCTCGATGAGATCGATTACGCCTTTGAAATGAGCCTCGGCGCCGATGGGAATCTGCAGCGCCACGGGCCGCGCGCCCAGCCGCTTGCGGATGGTCTCCAGCACGAACTCGAAGTCCGCGCCGTTCTTGTCCATCTTGTTCACGAAGCAGATGCGCGGAACCTTGTACTTATCGCCCTGACGCCACACGGTCTCGGTCTGCGGCTGCACGCCGCTGACGGAGTCAAACACAGCCACCGCGCCGTCGAGCACGCGCAGGCTGCGCTCCACCTCGGCGGTAAAGTCCACGTGGCCGGGGGTATCGATAATATTGATGCGCACGTCGCGCCACATGCAGGTGGTGGCGGCCGAAGTGATGGTAATGCCGCGCTCCTGCTCCTGCTCCATGTAATCCATGGTCGCCGTGCCCTCATGCACTTCGCCGATGCGGTGCGTGATGCCGGTATAGAACAGGATGCGCTCCGTCGCTGTCGTCTTGCCGGCGTCAATATGCGCCATGATGCCGATGTTGCGGCAGCGATTGAGAGGTATAGTGCGAGCCACGGTAAATCATCCTTGCGGGTTGAACCCGCGGTTACTTCAACTTCGGCAGCCCTTGCTCCTGCCGCGCCGGACCTTGAGGCCGGCTTTGACTCTTCTTAAACTTCCCCGAGAAGCGTCCCTCAGGGGCTAAAGCCCGCCGTCTTTTTGCGGACTTGTTGGCCCGGCTAAAGCCGTGCCCTTGTTACAAAACCTGCCGGCTTCCGCGGCACGGCTAACTTCGTGCCCTGCTACAAACCTGCTGGCCGGCTTTGATCTTCGGTTCCCACCCTTGCCGCATAAAGCGCGCCAAGGATGGGGCACCCAAACTTTTTGGCGGTCCCCAATTCCCGCCCGGTCCCACCTATTACCAGCGGTAGTGGGCGAAGGCCTTGTTGGCTTCGGCCATGCGGTGCACGTCTTCCTTCTTCTTCATGGCCGCGCCGCGGCCGTTGGCCGCATCGAGCAGCTCGTTCGAGAGCTTGTCGGTCATGCCCTTCTCGCCACGGCTGCGCCCATAGGTAATGAGCCAGCGAATGGCCAGCGAGGTGCGGCGATCGGGATTGACCTCGATCGGAACCTGATAGTTGGCGCCGCCTACGCGGCGGGTCTTGACCTCAAGCAGCGGCTTGCAGTTCTCGACCGCCTTCTTGAAGAGCTTGAGCGCGTCGTCGCCGCCGCCCTTTTCTTCCAGGTTCTTCATGGCCTGGTAGAAGATGCCCTGCGCGGTCGACTTCTTGCCGCCCCACATCATGGAGTTCACAAACTTGGTGACCAGAGTGGACCCGTAGACCGGATCCGGCGCCACTTCCCGCTTCGCAATGTGCCCTTTTCTCGGCATAAAATCCTCAAAAGCAGCCCGCAGCCATCGGCTGCCAGCTTTCCGTTTCATCCTGCTAACGCCAGACCCATCAACCCAGCGCGCTCAATCGGCGGCTGATAGCTACTTCTTGCGCCGCGCCGCCCTTGGCGCGCTTGGTGCCATATTTCGACCGGCTCTGGTTACGGTTGGCCACGCCCACCGAATCCAGCGTTCCGCGCACCACGTGATAGCGCACGCCGGGCAGGTCCTTCACACGGCCGCCGCGGATGAGCACGATCGAGTGCTCCTGCAGGTTGTGGCCGATGCCCGGAATGTAGGTGGTGACCTCAATGCCGTTGGTCAACCGCACGCGGGCCACCTTGCGCAAGGCCGAGTTCGGCTTTTTGGGCGTCTGGGTGTACACGCGAGTGCATACACCGCGACGCTGCGGCGAGGCCTGCAGCGCGGGTGACGCCGTCTTGTAACGGGGGGCAGTGCGCCCCTTGCGGACAAGCTGATTAAAAGTCGGCAAACCGATACTCCTTACAAAGCCCTTCGGGCTGTTCTCGTTTCTGACAAGCACAAATGCCCGCAGAAACCTCTTCGGGCCGTCCTGGTCTTGGACCGGTAAAGTCACCAGTTCAAGCACACAGAAGCCCGATGCTAGCTGCTTCGCGTCTGCTACGTTCCAATCTCAGACGAGAACCGGGACGGTGGCCGCGCGTTTTTCCCTCAATGCATAACGCGCCTGAGGAAGAAAGCCAGCTCCGTTTCGCCGTTTCCGGCCCGCATAGCCCCTCCAAGGTGGGGAACGCGCGGGCGCCGATGCGACCTGTTGTCCCTGCCCTCCGCAAGACGAGTGCGACACCCGGGACATGTCCGGCCGGCCTAACTGCGCCTTGCCAGAGGAACTTCCGCTGTAATCGGGAGTTCCAGACGCACCCTCATTACGGACACAGCAGAGGACGCGTTCTTGCGAACCTTCTTACATTAGCAAAAAGAACGGGCGGGGTCAAACAAATGTTCGTTTTCCGCTGTAAGCTTAATCAATTTTCCGATCGTCTATGGGTGTGTCGCGCAGTTCTCCCCGCAGGAAGACAACTTCCCGACGGGGCGGCCGCTGCAAATCCGGTGCAAATATGGGTCTATTGCGCAGTTCTCCCCGCAGGAAGACAACCTCCGGAAGTGGCGGCCGGTGCAATTCCGCGGCGCTACTTGCGGCCACTAAACCCGGTGCTGAACATGGTGCGGAGTGAGCCTTCCAACTCGTCGCTTTTCCGCTCTGCGGGCGCAGCGGGAGGCGGCTGGGGACTGGGCGCCTCATTGCGCGAATCGAACTTGGACCACTCGTTCGACGGCGGGTAGGCGTTGAGGGGCGCGCTGTTGACGGGCGCGGAGTTGGGAATCGAGCTTGGAGCGCTCTGAAAGCGCCTCTGCAGCCGCTCAATCGCGGCGATATCGAGCCTGTAGTCCTCTTCCACCTGACGGCGCAATGAATCCAATTGCTCTCTGTCCATTTCAATCTCTCCCTGTTGGTTTTGATGACGCAGCAACGACCTGATTGTGCCACGAGCGCCGGGATTTAGCGTGACCCAAAGGAGGCAGGAGAGCGAACGAGCCGGTACCTGACACCGGGAACCGATGGGGAGGGTAGATGAACCAAATGGGGCGGTTACGGCGCGTAACCCGGGATTTCGCCTGCCCGTCAGGCGGCCAAATCCCGGGTTACAGCGGGTTCAAAAGCCGGCTGGCGCCGATCAGTTGATGGACTGCAGGGTCCAGGCGCCCTGATTCTGCACGAAAATCGCCGTGCGCTTGGTGCTCAGCTCATTGCCAGGGTTGTGGGCGATGCCCTGCAGGGGTGCGGGAACACCGGTGAGCACCACATCTTCAGTGTAGTCGGCCATTTTGCTGCCGCCTGCCTGGTCCTGAATATCTCCTATATCCGTTGCCTTCATATGGTTAGAAACAACCGTATTGATGGTGAACACATAATGGTCGTCCTTGGGGCCATCCGGCCGCCACTGGATGGTATCGCCGCCAGCGGCCAGTGTCAGCACCTTTTGACCCGCGGGCGTGAGCTTGAAATCACCCCAATAGCCGTTGGGATAGCGCCTGGTTCCGACCCAGTATCCGGCGGTGACGCCTTCCTGCATCCCCATATCGTCGACCGCGATGGTGAACGGCGCGGCTGGCGTGGCGTCGTATTTTGCCTGAATCAGGGCCAGAGCCTGATCCTTGGCAAGCGGCGGTACCGATTTGCACCCGGCCAGCGCCAACCCTGCTCCCAAGAATCCTACGGCTATCAAAGCCTGCATTTTCCTCATAGATCTCACTTTCCCCCTCCCAATTGTCGAATAGAGCGCACAGAATTGTAGTTTTTTTCGACGCGCCATTTTTCCTCTAACTCTGCACTGCTGTCAATGGAGCCGCAAGTGATGCCGCGCACAGGTGACAGATATATACACTCACCTGCCTGTCGAAAATCGAAAAGGATTGAGATACATGGGGTTCGCAGTCCGGCTAAGGCGCAGTATCTGCTGTGATCCGGTCTGTTAAAAGATGCAGAAATCTCTGCGCATCGGAATGCAGGCAGACGTTGGCGTTGGGCGATCCAGCTTGCGGCCTTGTGAATCCCTGGTCGTCAACGGTCAGGCGCATGGGCTGGGTGGGACACAACTCCGGCCGGAAGGCGTAGGTGACAGCCACCGGATCGAAGAGCGTCGGCGTCCGCCAGTCGCCGACGCCGCTCCACTGGTGATAGAGCAGCGTCAACTGGTCAGTGAGCCGCGATCCGTGCGCGAAGAGGGTGGCCATCTGCGGCTGCGGCAAAGGGATTTGGGTGGAGTCGAGCGGCATGACGAAGAGCGGCACGCCGGAGGCCAGCAGGGCGCGGAATCCAGCCGGATCGCAGCGAATGTTCCACTCGGCGGATGGGGGTTGGGGGCTGCTGTTGGCCGCGTCGCGATAGCCCTCGGAGACGCTTGCCCCCATCATCACCACGCGCTTGAGCTGGCGAAAGGCCGCCGGGTTGCGCTCGATGGCAGCCTGCACGTTGACCAGCGGACCGATGCAGATGAGCGTAATCCGGCCGGGGTGGGCGTGAATT
Source organism: uncultured Acidobacteriaceae bacterium (assembly GCA_963725975.1). Lineage (GTDB taxonomy): Bacteria > Acidobacteriota > Terriglobia > Terriglobales > Acidobacteriaceae > Telmatobacter. The sequence goes on from CAVSBA010000012.1 coordinate 277,386, forward strand.
TGCGCCAGCAGGAAGGTGACCGCATCCGGGTGCCGGCGGGGCGGGGCCTGCTGCGCGTAGGCCGCCTGGGTGAAGATGTTGGCGTGCTGGGTAGGCACGCCGGCCGCTACCGGAATGTCGTTGCGACCCACTGCGCTCAAATAGCGGTCGAGGAGGCGCGCCCGCAGTTCCGTATCGCCATACTCGGTGGTGATGCCCAGCAGCTTGAATTCCGGGCTGTGCAACGCCAGCGCCACCGCGAAGGCATCGTCGATATCGTCCCCAATATCGGTGTCGAGAATGACCAGTTGCGGCGCAGCCTGTGCAGCCTGTGCCGCCTGTGCCGCCGGTGCCCCTTGTGCCAGGGCCACCCGAGGCTGCAGGGCGCAACCTGCGCCGGCGGCGGCGATAGCCAGCGCAGCGATAGCACCCCATATTGAAGTTTTCATGTGCCCCATTGTAGATGGCAAAGGGTGGCTTACTGCGCTCGATCGAGCACATAAAAGCTGAGCGCCGCATCGCCCTGCTCGAGCAGGCGGGTGCGGGCCAGGGCGCCGAAGCGCTCGGCCAGATGCTGCTTGCGGCGATGCTCGGCAACGACCAGGGCCCCTGCGGCCATTAACGCTGCGGCTGCGCTGCCCAGCAAACTGAGCGTAGCTGCATACTCTTCGGCCGCATCGTAAGGCGGGTCGAGAAAAAGCACATCGTACTGTTCTGCTTTTGGGCCTGATGCAGCGGCACGGCGGAGAAACGCGCTTACGCTGGCGGCCTGCACGCGGGCCGCGCTGGGCAGGCCGAGGCTCTCAAGATTGGCGCGCAGCACCTCAAGAGCTGCCGGGGCCCGGTCCACAAAGACCACGCGGGCCGCGCCGCGACTCAGCGCCTCGATGCCCACCGCGCCCGATCCGGCATATAGATCGAGAAACGACGCGCCCTCGATGCGTGGGGCAAGCACGTTGAAGAGGGTCTCGCGCAGGCGGTCGCTCGAAGGGCGCGTAGCCAGGCCCGCAGGAGCTTTGAGCACCCGCGAGCGATAGGTTCCGGCAATGATGCGCATGGGCTGAGAGCAGCGATGAGCTGACAGCTTCCAGCTTACAGTTCCGGGCTCGGCGCTATCCATGGCTGATGGGCCGATGTGAGAACTGTTTGCTGCCGGCTGTCAGGCGTGGACCCGTTCCCCTACAATGAGAGTATGCGTGGATGGTCAATACCGCTGGGGCGCTGGATGGGTGTGGAGGCGCGTCTGCATCTGTTCTTCCCCCTCCTGCTCGTGGTTGTGATTGGGATCGGCGGAGTGGACCAGTGGCCGCGGGGATTGGGTCTGTTCCTGATCCTGGTGGGCGCGGTGCTCACCCGTGAAGTGGTGCGGCTGATGACAGCCGCCTGGCTAGGGCTGCGGTTGCGGGCCGTGCTGCTGCTTCCCTTCGGCGGGCTGTTTGCCTATGCCGACCCGGAGAGCCAGGAAAACGCCAACCAGGGTGTGGGACAGTTTGCCATGGCGCTGGCCGGTCCGCTGGCCAACTTCAGCGCGGCACTGATTCTGGCGGCGGCTATCCTCGGCGCCAGCAGCAATCTTTCCCTGCTGACTCCACCGCTGCTGAGCGCCGGACACCTGGTGCGCAGCCTGGTGTGGATGCAGCTTTTCCTGGGACTGCTGCACATGGTGCCGGCTTATCCGTTGGATTTTGGACGGCTGGTCCGGGGCAGCTTTGCGCGCGATCACGGCTTTGCCATTGCTGGCCGCGCGTCCGCGGGACTGGGCCAGGCCCTGGCGCTGGCCGGTCTGGTGGGCGGCATGTTGCTGCACAATCCCTGGCTGATCCTGGCCGGGTTCTTCATCATGATTGGTGCGCAGATTGAAGACCAGGGAGTCTTCTTCCAATCGGTTGTGGACACGGTGCGCATGCGCGAGGTGATGCTGACCGACTTTGCCACGCTCTCACCCAGTGACACGCTGGCCGATGCGCTGGCGCGATGCGTGCACTCGCTGCAGGAAGATTTCCCCGTGGTGCGCGGGCCGCAACTGGTGGGCATCGTCTCGCGGCAAAGAATTGTGGACGCGCTGCGCCACGACGGCAACGGCTACGTGCAGTCCGTGATGTCGCGCGCCTTCCAGGTGGCGCGGCCCGAGGATACGCTGGGCACCACGATTCGGCGTCTGACTGCCGGGCAGGGACTGGCGCTTATTCCCGTCACCGAAAGCGGGCGGGTGGTGGGCATTGTGAGCGTGCAGAACCTGATGAGTTCCATGTCGCTGCTGGCGGAAAAGCGGCGCTTCGACAGCCAGGAGTCGGGCGCCTGATGGCTCGGAATCAGTTCATAGTTCTCAGTCCCCGGTTGTCGGTTTGAATATCGGCGCGTGGAGCGCTTGCGGCACCTACGAGCGGCATGAAACTGGAGACTGACAATTCGGGTGCCCAAGAGAATGCGCCCCTGGCTCCAGGTCTCTACGTCGTCGCTACTCCCATTGGCAATCTAGGCGATATCACGTTGCGCGCGCTGGACGTGCTGCGCGGCGTGGACCGCATTGCCTGCGAAGATACGCGGCAGACACAGAAGCTGCTGAATCACTTTGAAATTGCCACATCGACCGTGAGCTGCCATGAGCACAACGAGCGCGAACGCGCCGCCGAGCTGGTAACGGCGCTCAAGGCGGGGCAGCGCGTTGCCCTGGTGTCTGACGCGGGCACGCCTGCCGTAAGCGACCCCGGCAACTGGCTGGTGCGTGCGGCCATCGACGCCGGCGTGCCGGTGATTCCGATACCCGGCGCCAACGCGGCTTTGAGCGCGCTGATCGCCTCCGGCTTGCCCACTGCCGAGTTTCAGTTTCTGGGCTTTCTGCCGGAGAAGGCCGGCGCGCGGCGGTCGCGGCTCGAAGACCTGGCCGGCGAGGAGCGCGGAACCGCAAGGACACTGATCTTCTACGAGGCGCCACACCGCATTCTCGACACGCTGGCAGACCTCGAAGCCGCGTGGGGAGCCAATGTGCGCCTGGTGATAGCCCGCGAGCTGACCAAGCTGCATGAGGAATTTCTGCGCGGGACGCCGGCGGAGTTGCGGCGCGAGCTGGCAGCGCGGGAACGCATTCGCGGCGAAATTACGCTGCTGCTGGAAGCCCCGGCCGGTGGCGCAGGCGCCGGAGAAGCAGAGATGCCGCGAGAGACGGTGTCTGCCGGTGTGGAACGCATGAAAAAAGAAAAGGGCGTGGATGAGAAAGAGGCGCTGAAGCGGCTGGCGCGCGAACGGGGCCTGTCAAAGAGCGAGCTGTATCGCGAGTTGCAGCGCGAGCGGACGCGGCGGAGCTAGCAGGGTACGAAAGAGCTGGCGCGATGTTCTTATGGAGCGCCCAATGCGCCTTCATCTGGATTCGGTTCCGGCCCCAGTTCCGGTTCCGGTTGCGGAGCGGCTTGGCGCTGGGAACGGAGCTCGGCGATGAGATCGATCACCTGGGAATACTTGCGTTCACTCAGATCAATGAACCGAATGCCCACGGTCCAGTGGTCGCGAACTGCCTGAATCACGCCTCCCAGCCGGAAGGGTATGCCTTCGAGCCGGAATTCGACTTCCACGCGTGTGTAGATGCCGCGGAGATGACGTTGGTCGAAGCGGATGCAGCAGCCGGAGGGGCTGAGATCGAGGATGCGGCCCTCGAGTCGCGATCCGCTTTTGACCACAAAGACGAATGCCGAGGTGTCGACCGCTTCCCTCGTCTGCAGGCGCCGATCGCGGCCTGTCCCAATCACGGTTTTCTGGACCGTTGTCATGGCGGTCAGGATCAGGTCAGGATCAGTGGCCGGCGGAAAGCTCCCAGGGGCGCGCCGCATTGGGCTGCGCGGCTTCCCGGCCCTTCAGCCGGTCGTACAAATACCGGTCGCTGGTGGTTCCCAGCGATTCGTTGTAGAGGCTGATCCCGCCCGTCAGATCCTTCAACTCCTCAGTAAATGAATGAATGGTTTGCAATTGGGTGGCCGTTGCGGGCAGCTCATATTTGGAGGTTTTAATGAACTTCTGATAGCCGCGATCCAGGAGCCGCGCCACTTCGCCCTGGACCAGCACGCCGGGCCGCATGGCAAAGGCTGCGGCGGCGGAGTCGGCCGGCGCCAGCACCGCTCCGATTCCGTTCTTGCTCACCAGCACCCCACCCAGGTCCGGGTTGGAAGGCGCTGCGTCAAAGCCGTGGGAGCGCAGCAGATTAATCGTTTCATCGAATCCAGGATGGTGGGACTTTTTCTTCATAGTCTTTCCAGAGAACGAGTTTTAGAAACCCGAGATCAGGGCTGAGAGATCGATTCCCCGCTTTCCGTCTCGGGACGGCGGGGCTTTCCGTTTCCTCTATTTATTATAGGTTCACCGTTCCTGGCTCGCTCTGGGAGTGCGGCTTAAGGAACTGATGGCTCGATTTTGGGTTCCCGGTGCTCTCCTCTTTGAAAGCTATTTTCATGCCTCTCTATCTGCCCCACGCCGTTTACCACGCGCTTCGCGCACACGGGGAAGAAGCTTACCCGGAAGAGGCTTGCGGGGCGCTGCTGGGACGGGCGACAGGCGAAGGGTGGAAGATTGTTGCGGCGGTGCGCGCGGCCAATGGCAGCGCCGGGCCGACGCGCAGCCATTACCGAATTGCGGCGGCGGAGCTGGTGGGCATTGCGCAAGAGGCGCGGCGACAGGGCCTGGAAATTGCCGGCTTTTACCATTCGCATCCCGATGCCGCGGCTCAGTGGTCTGCCACCGACCTGGCGGAGGCGTACTGGATGGGCGGCAGCTACGTGATCACCGAGGTGGTGCGGGGCAAGGCCGCGGAGACGCGCTCGTTCCGGCTGGCAGGCGCAACCGCAGAGGAGAAGCGCTTTGAAGCTGAGGCGATCGAGATCCGGAGCCGGCAAGACTTGTGACGACGCCACGCGCCAAGCTTGCCCGGCTGGGGCGCCAAGCTTGCCCGGCTGGGGCGCCAAGCTTGCCCGACCTGGGGCGCAGAGGTTGCCGGCCTGGAGCTTTGTTAGGCTGAAGGCAGCGGGCCGCATGCAACTTCGCCGGCCTTGAGACGCACCATGACCGCAAACACAATTCTTCCCGAGCTCACGGCCGACGAGAGGGCGCGCTATGCGCGGCACCTGACTCTGCCGGAAGTGGGGATGGAAGGCCAGCAAAAGCTGAAGGCTGCGCGTGTGCTGTGCGTGGGCGCGGGCGGACTGGGTTCTCCGCTGGCACTCTATTTGGCCGCGGCCGGCGTGGGCACGCTGGGGTTGGTGGATTTCGATGTGGTGGATGCAAGCAATTTGCAGCGGCAGATTCTGTACTCCACGCGCGACGTGGGCCGCAGCAAGCTGGATTCGGCCGCGGAGAGGCTCACGGCGTTGAATCCAGCGGTGCATATTGTGAAGCACCAAACCGCGCTGACCAGCGCCAACGCGCTTGAAATTTTGAGCGGCTACGATCTCGTTGCGGATGGGACGGACAATTTTCCCACGCGCTACCTGGTGAACGACGCCTGCGTGCTGGCGGGCAAGCCCAACGTCTACGCTTCGATCTTCCGGTTTGAAGGGCAGGCCAGCGTGTTCGCTACCCGCGAAGGCCCTTGCTATCGCTGCATCTATCCCGAGCCACCGGCGCCGGGCACGGTCCCCAACTGCGCCGAGGGCGGCGTGCTGGGGATTTTGCCGGGACTGCTGGGCGTGATTCAGGCGACGGAAGTCATCAAGCTGATTCTCGGCGAGGGCGAGAGCCTGATGGGGCGGTTGCTGCTTGTCGACGCGCTGGCAATGCGCTTCAGCGAAATGAAACTGCGCAAGAATCCGGAGTGCCCCGTATGCGGCGCGCGGCCGACGATCACCACGCTCATTGATTACCATCAATTCTGCGGACTACAGTCCGCGACAGAGGAGACAGCATTGAACGGCATTCCCCAAATCACCCCGACGGAACTGAAACAGCGCCTGGATCGAGGAGACGATATTTTGGTGCTCGACGTGCGCGAGCCTTTCGAATACCAGATTGCCAACATCGGAGGCACGCTGATCCCCATGAACGAAGTGCCGCAGCGGCTTGACGAGATCGATCGCGAGCGCGAGATTGTGGTGCAGTGCAAAATGGGAGGGCGCAGTCAGCGAGTGGCCCAGTTCCTGGCGCAAGCAGGCTACGCGAAAGTTTCGAACCTGGCCGGCGGAATTATCGGCTGGTCCAATGAAGTTGACCCCACCGTGCCGAAGTACTGAGGCAGCGCCCCAATGAAACTCGAATTGCCCGTTCTGACCGGCAAACAAATTCGCCTGGAACCGCTGGAGCTGCGCCACGCCGAGGCCCTGGCGGCAGCGGCCTCCGGCGATGCTGCGCTCTACCAGTGGACTACGGTTCCGCAGGGCGTGGCCGGTGCGCGCGCTTATATTGAAGGCGCGCTGGCGGGGCGCGATGCGGGCACGGTTGTTCCTTTTGCGACGGTGCGCGTCTGCGATGGCGTGGTGCTGGGCTCGACGAGATTCTGGGAGATTGGGTTCTGGGACTGGCCCAAGGGAAATGCGCGCTTCGGACGCAACACGCCCGATGTGTGTGAAATCGGCCACACGTGGTTGACGGCCGGCGCCATTCGCACCGCTGCTAATACCGAGGCCAAATTCCTGATGCTGAGCTATGCCTTCGAGATGTGGGACGTGTTGCGCGTCTGCCTGCATACCGACGCGCGCAACCTGCGCTCGCGGGCCGCGATCGAGCGCATCGGTGGAAAACTCGAAGGCGTGCTGCGCGCGCATCGCCTGGCGGCGGATTGCACACCGCGCGATTCCTCTCGCTATTCGATCATCGCCAGCGAATGGCCTGAGGCAAAGCAAAACCTCGTGCGCCGACTGGGCAAAGCGTAGAGGCCGGCAATTCTGGCGAGGTCTCACGAGCTACGCGGCAACGGCTCTTTTCCTGACGTCCTGACTCAGTACCATTCCTGACCTCGCTCAAAACCAACAAACTCGCGCGACGACATGCGGCATCGAAACCAACGAATCATCTCGGTGGTGAGACATGCGGCGCAAAGTATCTGTGGCAAGATGGACGGCTTGCTGGATCGGAGTTCTGCCCCTCCTGATTGCCGGCTGCGGTGGAAACCCCGCGATAAAGAGTACCCCCAATGGGCCCTCGACTCCACCGTCGACGCCCACCACTCCATCCGCTCCTCCGGCTGCGCTGACGGTCACCGCCGTTACCCCAGCTTCAGGCGCGATTGGGGTGGCGTCGAATGCGGGTATCGAATTGGTGTTTTCCGCCGCGGTCAATCCCGCCACGATAAACTCCACCGACATTCGCGTCACTGCTCCTGAGGCGATTGCGGGCTCTGTCAGTTACATCGCAAGCACCAACGCCGCGCTCTTTACGCCCGCAGCGCCGCTCGCGCCCAACAGCACCTATACGGTGACGGTGAGCGGAGTAACCAGTTCCAGCGGAACAGCGATGGCCAATCCGTTCACATGGAGTTTCGCCACCGTCGCTTCGACGCCTTCATCGCCGACACCGACACCCACGCCGACCGGCGGCGCAGCGACGCAATACACGGCGCCGCTGGTTGCCGAAGCCGGCTTGACGGCGATCAATGGCCAGATTTCGATCGATACAACCGGCATGGTCACAATTCAATTGGCCGGCGCCACAGCCAGCACTACGTACGCCGTCGAATTCTGCCCGGCCGTGAACCCTACCTCGTCGACAACCACCAGCAGTGCCTGCATCAGCCTTGGCAATGTGACGACGGACGGCAGCGGGAACAGCACGTCTACTGTGCAATTCCCGCAGCCCGGCAGTTGGGCGGGAGACTTCAATGTGGACACCGGCGGCAAAACCGTTTACCAGACCTGGATTGGAACCGCGATGAGCGGCGAGACCTACATGTCAACGCTTCAGCCTGAGTCGACGGTGAACGGTACCGGCATCAGCTCGGGATTGAAGCAGGCTGCGCTGACCAGCGGCACGGTGAGCTTCGCCAACACGGCCATCACGTTCACGGTCACGGGAACCTCCGCCGACAGCACCGTTGATACCAGCGAATCTGAGACCGTGTATCTCAACGGCTCGGGAACCTATGAGCTAAGCACTTTCACGACTAATGCCAATGGCGACGGAAGTTCGACGACACAACTGAACAGTCCGGGGGGCGACATCTTCGAGGTTGAACCCCAGAGCAATCAAAGCTCTCAAGGCGAAGCCGGGTTCATCGGCGGCTTTTCGGTTCCTGCCCCGTCGCCATCGGCGGCGCAGTGAAATGACAGCCTTCGCGTGGTAGGCTGGCATTTCAACCCAGTGAGGAACAATTCTCAATGCCCGTGAACCACGCTGTTCATTTCAATCTGATTGCCGCGGCGCACGAGGCCATGACCGAACATGGCTTTCACCCCGATTTTCCCGCTGGAACGGATGAGGAGCTGGCGCGCATCGAGGCCCAGCCGGAGCAGAGTGCGGCAGATGGCCTGCAGGATCTGCGCGAGTTGCTTTGGTCGTCCATCGATAACGACACCTCAAAAGATCTCGACCAGATTGAGTGGGCCGAACAGTTGCCCGACGGGCGCATTCGCGTGCTGGTGGGCGTGGCGGATGTGGACGCGCGGGTTTCGATCGGCACGCTGCTCGACAAGCACGCGCAGAGCGAAACCACCTCGGTCTACACCGGAGTGAAGGTGTTTCCCATGCTGCCGGTGGAGCTTTCAGAGGGCGTGACTTCACTGAACGAGAATGAAGATCGCACCGCCATGGTGATTGAAGTCTGCGTGGACGCGGATGGAGCGGCCAGCGATGGAAAGGCCTATCGCGCGCTGGTGCGGAATCGCGCCCAGCTTGCCTACGGCTCGGTGGGCGCGTGGCTGGAGGGCCATGGGCAGGCGCCAGCCAAGGTTGCCGCCGATGCCCAGCTCGCGGCGCAGCTCAAGCTGCAGGACGCAGCGGCTCAGCGGATGGAAGGCTGCCGGCTGCAGCACGGGGCGCTGGATCTGGAAACCATGGAGACGCGGCCGGTGCTGGTGCGCGACCAGCCAACGGACATTGCGCAGCTGGAAAAAAACCGCGCAACTTCGCTGATTGAGGAGTTCATGGTCTCGGCCAACGGCGTAGTGGCGCGAACTCTGCAGGATGCCGGCGTGGCGTCGATCCGGCGCGTGGTGCGCACGCCCAAGCGCTGGGACCGCATTGTGGAGCTGGCTGCGGGGATGGGAACCACGCTGCCGGCCACGCCCGACTCAAAGGCGCTGAACGATTTTCTGCTGGCGCAAAAGCAGAAGGATCCCGAGCGCTTTCCCGATCTGTCGCTGGCGGTGGTCAAGCTGATGGGGCCGGGCGAGTATGTGCTGATCAGGCCGCATGAGGTTTCACCAGGCCATTTCGGCCTGGCGGTGCAGGATTACACTCACTCGACTGCGCCCAACCGGCGCTTTCCCGACGTGGTGACGCAACGGATTTTGAAGGCGCACGTCCTCAGTGAACCGCAGCCCTATTCCGAAGATCAGCTCGATGCCATTGCCCAGCGCTGCACGCTGATGGAAGATGCGCGCGCGCAAGGTGGAGCGCGAGATGGAGAAGCGCATTGCCGCAGTCGTGCTCCAGCCGCGCATTGGCCAAAGCTTCCCGGCGCTGGTCACCGGCGTCAACCAGCACGGAACCTTCGTGCGGGTGCTGAAGCCGCATGTGGAGGGCATGGTGGTGAGCGGGGGCAAGGGCCTGGATGTGGGAGACAAGGTGACGGTCAAGCTGGTGTCGACCGACCCGGTCCGCGGCTACATCGATTTCGCCGTCTAAGTGGCTGAGCGGAAAGGCAATTGCCTTCCCCCGTCGCGGATCTCGACCGCGGTTTGAGGTCTTCTTCTCCCAACATGGGTCCAGCGCCTGCATCCTCTGAGTCTGCAGGCGCTGTTTTGCGTCTAATAGACAAGACAAGCAGAGCGTCCACGGCCGGGCGATTTGGCTGGCATATTCCCCCTTTTCAGGGAAGTATCCTGACGGGCTGTAGCGGGCCGGTTCTTATTCAAAAAAATCGAATTTTAGCGCAGGTTTCGGAATCATCGCCGTGGCTGCGACTGGTGAGTGAATGCGTTTTAAAGGACTTGATGCTTTTGCTGTGACACTTTTCTTTTCTCTTAGCTCTTTTTTGGTCACCGATGCAAGCATGGGCCCAGGCAGCTTTTCCCATTGCGCCGCTGAGCGCAACGGCAGAGATTCCAGACGCTCCGCTGCCGCAGAGCGCAGAGCAGCAGAGCTCGTCGGGGCAAGGCCAGGCGGGACAAGACCAGTCAGGGGAGCGGGCTGCGCCGCAGCGAGTGCCCGGGCAGCCTACGCCGGCAGGTGATTCTTCCACGAGAAAACATAAGCCTCCTCCGGAGCCCAAGCGCATCCTGGGCCTGATGCCCAACTACCGCGCGGTGAGCGCAGGAGTGCGGCCACCGCCGCCCACGCCTAAGCAGGCCTTCAAAATCGCCACCCAGAACAGCTTCGACTACTCGTCAGGGGTTTTCGTCGGGATCACCTCGTTGCTGGCGGAGGGATCCAACGACCATCCGCAACTGGGCAAGGGGGTTCCGGGTTTCTGGAGATATTACTGGCGCGGATTCGTCGATAAGGCGGACGGCAACTACTGGGTGATTTGGGCGTTGCCGACCGTAACCCATGAAGATGAGCGCTATTACGCCATGGGCGAGGGCGGGATCATGAAGCGGGGAATCTATGCTGCCTCGCGCGTGCTCATCACGCCCAATTATCATGGAAAAAACACGTTCAACGCTTCTGAGGTTTTTGGCCGGGGGATTTCGCAGGCCATTTCGCTGACCTATTACCCCAGCGCGGACCAGAGCGTGGGGCCATTCATGGAGAAATATGGGTATGCGGTCGGGCGCGATGCGCTGACCAACGTATTTCGCGAATTCTGGCCGGACATCGACGCTCATGTCCTGCACCGTCACCGGTCGCAACAGTAAATCTGCCATTGTCGTGGTGAAAGAATGCACGCACCGTTCCGTAAGATTCGAATCCCGTGTGTGCTTGCCGGAACGCTTGCGCTGGCGTGGTTTGCCAGTCCAGCGCTCGCGCAGCAGGCCGATACAAACGCGGTTCCCAATGCACCATTGGCGCAGGTAGAAGTGGCGATGGCGACGGAAGCGACGGCCGCGACTGACCAGAATAGCCAGAATGCGCAGCCGCCGGCACAAAATCAGGCGGGCGGGAGCGGGCAATCTTCGCGGCAGGACACGAAACAGGACACGAAACAGGACACGCAGGGGGCCGGCAGTTCCAGTTCGCAGGCCGGGCCGCCGGGCGCGCAGGAGACGCAGCACCAAAAAGCGGAAGAGCAGCTCAAGGAGCAAGAACGTCAGCGCGTGGCGGGGATCATGGCCACTTTCAACACCACCCGGAATCCCAACGCCGTGGCCCTTTCGCCGGGGCAGAAGTTCCATCTTTTTTTCAAAAGCGCCTTCGATCCCTGGCCCTTCGGACTGAGTGCGGTTGTTGCCGGCATTGACCAGGCCAGCAACGCCGACCCGGAATGGGGGCAGGGTATGAAGGGCTACGCCAAGCGATATGGAGCGGCGTACTCCGACTACTTTATCGGCAATTTCTTCGGCAATGCGGTGCTTCCGTCGATGCTTCACGAGGATCCGCGCTATTTCCAGAAGGGCTCGGGCAGATTCACGAGCCGCTTTCTGTGGGCGGCCGCCAGCACAGTATGGTGCAGGCGCGATAACGGCCGTTGGGGACCGAACTATGCCAATGTAGGCGGCAATCTGATTGGCGCTGCCATTGGACGCCTGTACTACCCTGTTTCCGAACGCACGGCCTGGGACACGGTCAGCGATGGATTGACGGTCTCAGCCGAGGGCATCGTGGGCGCCGAAGTGATCGAGTTTTGGCCGGATCTCGTGCGCCATCACCAGCGCAAGCTTGCTGAGAAGCAAGCCCGGGCGATGGACACTGCCAATCAACTGAAGGCAAGAGGAAGGGCGAACCAGAACTAGCGCCGGTCTTGTCCGCGAACTTCGCCAGGCCCTGCTCTGCAACCCGGTGTGCGCCGCCCCGCTCTGCCCTGATATGTTTACTTTTGCGAGGGAGCGGACCACGCCGATGTCTCAATCTGCAGTCAAATTCGGCACTGACGGCTGGCGGGGCGTAATTGCCGACGATTTTACTTTTGCCAATGTGCGCCTGGCGGCGGAGGCCATTGCCGCCTATGTTCATGCCCACGAGGACCCGGCCAAGGGCCTGTGCATCGGCTACGATACGCGCTTCGGGTCAAAGGCGTTTGCGCGCGCCTGCGCTGAAGTGGCTGCTGGCACCGGCATTCCGGTGATGTTGTCCCATGCCGTTACGCCCACGCCGGCGCTGAGCTTTGGGGTGCGCGAGCGGCGGGCGGCGGGCGGCATCATGATTACGTCTTCGCACAATCCGGCGCAGTGGAATGGCGTAAAGTACAAGGCCAGCTACGGCGGCTCGGGCAAGCCATCCATCATTGCGCAAATTGAGTCGTACCTGGGCAAGCCGGTGGAGCGCGCCGCCACACCCGCGGCCATTGAGGAGGTGGATTTTCTCCCGCTCCTATCTCCAGGCCATTCAGAGCTTCGCCGATCTGGATTTGATTAGCGAAGTCGGGCATGAAGTTCTGCATCGACTCGATGTATGGCGCGGGCGCGACGATTCTGTCGGACATCTTCTCGGCGTTGGGCGTGGAGCACGTGCAAATTCGGGCCAATCCCGATCCGCTGTTTCCGGGCATCAATCCGGAGCCCATTGAGCCGCACATTCGCGCGCTGGGTGAGGCCACGGTGGCCAACGGCTGCCATGCCGGCTTCTGCACGGACGGCGATGCGGACCGCATTGGAGCGACCGATGAGTATGGAAATTTCGTCGATCCCCACAAAATTTATTCGGTGCTTCTGAGCTGGGTGCTGAAGCACAAGGGCTGGCCGGGCGCGGTAACCCGCGCCTTCAATACCACCAAGATGCTCGACCGGATTGCGAAGAAATACGACCGCGAGCTGATTGAACACGGCATCGGCTTCAAGTTTGTGTGCGACTACATGCTGGAGCGCGAAATCCTGATGGGCGGCGAGGAGTCGGGCGGCATTGGCTTCCAGCGCCATTTGCCGGAGCGCGACGGGCTGTTGAACGCTCTGCTTCTGGCCAACGTGATGGCCGAGGAACGCCAGACGCTGGGTGAACTGGTGGCCGCGCTGCAGGCTGAATACGGCGAACACCAGTATGGGCGCATCGACCTGCACATTCCCGACCAGGTGAAGAACGGCGCGATTGCGCGCGCCAAGGCGCTCAAAACCGGCGATACGGTGTTTGCGGGCATGCCTGTGCTGCGTACCGATACGCTGGACGGCGTGAAGTTCTACCTCGACAATTCCGAAGCCGGGAGCAAGCCGAACGCGGCCGAGACGTGGCTGCTGCTGCGGGCCAGCGGAACCGAGCCGCTGATGCGGATTTATTGCGAATCGGGCTCGAAGGAATCTGTAGCGAAGCTGCTGGAGTCGGGGCGGGAGTTTGCCCTCGCGCAATAAGATCGTCATACCCTGACCACAGCCGCAAGCTCTACCATGCTCGAACTGCCGGCCGGGCGCGAGCTTCCGGCCAGGCGCGAAGCGGTTGCCTATTTCAGCTGCTGGACCTTGGTGCCGGACGGTATCTTCACCTCGAACTCATCGGCGGGAAGTTTGACGTTCTCCTCCACGCGTTCCACCGTGAGATTGAGCTCAATACCCTCAATGGGGCGCTTGATGAGCACGTGCGAGGGGTACATTCCAGCATCGTATTTGGCGTAAGTTCCATAGGTGATGACGGTGGTCAAATTACCCTGCGCGTCGTAAAGGTCCTGCTCGTAGGGGCGCATGTCATCGCGATGGAAGGTCACCTGGCGCACGGGAACGAACTCGCTATTCGCGCCGGGCTTTCGGCGCATCACGCTGAGCACGTACTCCGGTTCGATGTAGAGATGTTTCTTGGCCGGATCTTCAATGGTTTCGGTGTCGGACGCGACCATGAACGACTCATCGGGATCGAGACCGCGCACCGCAATAGCGTCGAAGAAGAAATCGGGACGCAGGTTCTCGAGAGCATTGGTGGACTTCTCGGTGACGGTGTTGGAGCCCTCGATGGCCACGTCCTTGGATGGAATCACCAGCGTGAACTGGTCGCCGTTGCTTGCCATGTCGAAGATGGTGACGGCGAAGTAGGTTCCCACGACGCGCAGCAATTGCGGTTTGCTGATGATGATGTAGCCGCGGGCGCTGGGAAAGTCCTTTTCCACGCCTTCCGAGGTTTGCAGTTCGGTGGCCTGGATTTCAACCGTGGCGGTGAGATTGTGCAGCGCATCCCAGTGATCGTTGACCTGCGCAACCAATTGTTGCGGAGTCGCGCTCTGCACCAGCGGCGGCGCTTTGGGCACGGGAAGACGACGGGTAGTTGGAAACAGGGAGCAACCGGCCAGCAACAGCGGCAGCAGCAGGCCGGAGGCGGACAGGGCAGGCCGCGTCAACTTGATGGGGCTCGTCGTGTTCATTGCGCACCTGCTTGCTTGAGCGCCTTACGATAGCCCGCCACGTTGTGATTGTGCTCGTCGAGTGTGGTGGAAAAGAGGGAGTGGCCCTGCGGATTATTGCCGGCGGCCACAAAGTAGAGGTAGTTGGTTTGCGCCGGGTGCATGGCCGCGCGCAGTGACGGAATTCCGGGGTTACAGATGGGGCCCGGCGGTAGACCGGGATGCAAATAGACATTGTAGGCCGTGTCGCCCCGTAGATCGCTGCGATAAATGATTCCGCTCCAACGGCCTTCGAGTTGAAGTCCGTAGATCACGGAGGGGTCCGACATGAGCGGCATCTTTTTCGCCAGCCGGTTTTCAAACACGCTGGCCACCAGCGGCCGCTCGGCGTTGACGGCCGTCTCCCGTTCGACGAGCGAAGCCAGCGTAACCACCTTGTGCGTGCCCTGCTTCAGCCCCAACTGCTGCGCCTCAACGCGAAATTGCCGGACCATGGCCGCGACGATCTGATCCGCGCTCACCGGAGGCGAAAACTTGTAGGTGTCAGGGAAAAGATAGCCCTCCACGCTCTTTGCACCCGGATCGATATCCTGCACCAGGGCTGCTTGGGTTACGGCTGCCTGCAGAAACGCCGCCCGCGACCCCAGACCCACGTGCTCGACGCGTGCAGCGATTTCAAAGATAGTAGCCCCCTCGGGAACGGTCAGCGCGACGGTGTACACGTCGCCGCGCGCGATGCGAGCGTAAACCTCGGTTGCCGGCGCGGGATGGTCGAATCGATACTCGCCCGCCCGCAGAAACCCGTGCTTGACGAGCCGCAACGCGTCAAATGCGTACTGGCTGCGCACCACGCCTGCCATCTCCAGTTCCCTTCCAATGCGCAGAGTGGAGGAACGGGGAGCAATCTGGACGAAGGTCGGGCTGGTGGGCCCGTAAGGAACAAGTTCCAACCAGGCAACCGCGCCCGCAGCCGCAATCGCCAGCAGCAGGACCGCCAGAAATCCGCTCGCCGCGCCGGAACGCTTCTTTCTTCGGCTGGTTCTTTGACGGCTCGCCATTCTGCGGTTCCGGGTCCCCTTCCAAGATGCTTCCCTGATAAGACGCTCAGAGCCTCTCCCGAGACTCTCTATATCTCTTGATTCTATCGGTTAGCGACCGGTCTCCAGCATCCATCCGCTGAAATCCGCTTTAAGCTGGAAGTCAGGAGATTAATACTGAAGCAGGACCTGCATCCCCGCTACCTGGGACTCGACATCGGCAATCGCCGCATCGGAGTGGCCGTGTCCGATGAGCTGGGCCTGACGGCGCAGCCGGTGCTGACGCTGGAACGGAGGCGCAGCCATGGTTCCATTGCCCGGGACGATCTGCGCTCCCTGGCGAGGCTCTGCCGGCGCTTCGGGGTGGCGGGAATCGTGGTGGGCAACCCGCTGCACCTCTCCGGAGAAGACAGCCCGCAGGCGTCGCGTACCCGCGCTTTCGCCGCGGAACTGGGCGAGCTGACCGGCCTGCCTGTGCATCTGTGGGACGAGCGGTTGACCACGGAGGAGGCCCACCGCAGGCTGTATGAAGCCGGTCATCCGCGCCAGGAGCATCGGCGGGTTGTGGACCAGGTGGCGGCGACCCTGATTTTGCAGGAGTTTCTGGAGTCAGAAAAAAAATAACTGGGTATCTGCTTGACCCATGTAGCCACGAGCGTCCCGAGCTGACGTTCCCGTCTCTCGCTTTACCGACTGGACAACCTCAAGTGCCTATTCCTCGCTGACAATGCCAGCGGTGAATTCCGTGTCTTTGCTGCCTCAGATCAGGGTCAGCAGATCCTGATCGAGCGCTCCTCGGTCATAGAGCAGGACGGAGCGTTAGGTTGGACTTTTCGCTACGACCATCATGGACCCGTTTTTGAATTGTCGTTTCGAGAAAGCAAAGTTTCCCTGTTGACGGAGTTGTCAAATATGACTACACTTCATCGTGTGGCAAGCGGTAAAGTCAGAAAGACTCGCCCAATATCCTAGCTGAAAGCGGCAAGAGAGGATTTTGAGCGGTTTCCGCAAGGCGCCAAGGATGAGTGCCTTGACGCCTTATCGATTGCCGCTGAGGGCGGTAAAGCGCCAGTTGTAAAACCGCTGCTGGGCATGGACGGTGGCGTTTTTGAAATCGCTCTACCTTTTCGCGGGAACGCTTTTCGAGTAATCTACGCTGTTCAGATCGGCATTGAGATATGGGTGCTCCATGCCTTTCAAAAGAAATCAACCCAAGGTGAAAAGACGCCCAAACATGAAATTGATCTGGTAAGTGACAGGCTCAAACGGCTGAGGGAGATGCTGAAATGAAGGATGACGACATGGAACTTGTACGCGGAAGCGGCAATGTTTACCGTGATTTTGGCTACCCGGACGCGGATGTTCGGCAGTTGAAGAGCATTCTTGCCGCACAGATTCTCAAAATTCTCGAACGCGATAAACTCTCTGTTCGGGAAGCGCAGCGCAGGACCGGCATCGCCGCTGCGGATTTTTCGCGCATCCGCAAGGTGAAACTGGAGCGGTTTACCATTGATCGCCTTCTTACCATTGTCAACAAACTTGGGACGCGCATCGATTTCAAGATCACAGCCCGCAGAGAACGGCATCTGCAGTCCGCCGCAGCTTAAATTGATCCTTCTGGAAACATGATTTCGGAAGTTCGTTGCATAATTCGGCTACGCAAAATGCAGATCCTTCGACTCCGTTTGGCCAAAAAACCGGCCAAACTCCGCTCAGGATGACAGTTCATTTATGATGCTGATTTCGGGGACGGGACACCAGGCCCTTTTTGTCTTTTGGACCGATGTTCGCCTGCCGCATGGCGACCATTATGTTGGGAGCTGGAGGCTGTGAACCGTCAGTCGCGTTTTGTGCGACAATATTAGAAGCGCGCGCGGCGTAGAAGGCCTCGCGCGGAGGGTATTGCGATGGGTGATCTTCTTCAGCCTTGGCATCTTATTGTGTTGGCTGTAGTTGCGTTTTTGTTGTTCGGAGCCAAGCGGCTTCCGGAACTGGGCAAGGGATTGGGCGAAGGCTTGAAAGGCTTCCGCGAAGGGATTCGCGGCATTGGCGATCCGGTTCCGCCCGCGCCTCCGGTGCAGCAACAGACTGCTGCCGTGCAGGTGCCGCCGCCGCCGGCCGCGCCGATCGAGCCCAAGTAAGCAGGTCAAGCGCCTGAACGCAGCAAACCGCCGCAGCCGAAAAGCAGCGGAAAGCGAACAGCACTCCGTTCCACCGGTTTCATCAAAAGGCCTGTGCCGCGCGCACGGGCCTTTTTAATCTGGCGGCTGCAAGTCCGCTGGCAATGCGCGCTCCTTGTGTTTTTGGAGGGAGCGACGCTACTCGCGGCTGGAGAGCGAAAAACAGGCCACAGCCTTGCCGAAGATGCGCCGGAACCATCCCTGGTGGCGCTCGCAAAACGGCTTCCGCGGGCGCTTTGCGCGGAGGTGGTACTGCCGGCATGCAACGCAATTTCCGTGGCGCGGGCAATTTCTCTCCGGGCAGTTGCAAACCACGTACAGTTCAGGCATAGCGTTTGCTTTCTAGCGCGCCGTCTCCGCCGTCTCATGACCGATGGGAGCGCCGCGGACGGTCTCCTCCATCTTTCCAAAAATCATTTTGCCGCTGGCGGTCTGCAGCACGCTGGTGACGGAAATATCGACGGGACGGCCAATCATCTTGCGGGCGTGATCGACAACCACCATGGTGCCATCGTCGAGATAACCGACCCCCTGGTTGTACTCCTTGCCTTCTTTAAGGATGACCACACTCATCTTTTCGCCGGGCAGCACCACGGGCTTGAGGGCGTTGGCCAGGTCGTTGATATTGAGCACGTCAACGTGGTGCAGGTGAGCGACTTTGTTCAGGTTGAAGTCGTTGGTCACCACCTTGGCTTCCCACTTCTTGGCCAGTTCCAGCAGCTTGAGGTCGACCTCGCGGATGGA
The DNA here is from genome assembly GCA_963725975.1 of uncultured Acidobacteriaceae bacterium. Taxonomy (GTDB): domain Bacteria; phylum Acidobacteriota; class Terriglobia; order Terriglobales; family Acidobacteriaceae; genus Telmatobacter. Next base: position 295,811 of record CAVSBA010000012.1, read on the forward strand.
GGGGAAATCGTCGGGAACAATCTGCACATCGATGGCGGCGTTGGACTGCATGCGCTGCAGCATGTCGAGGCCGCGGCGGCCACGCTGCCGTTTTGAGCCGTCGGTGGAATCGGCCACCACCTGCAGCTCTCTGAGCACAAACTCGGGAACCACCATGATGCCGTCAATGAAGCCGGCTTCAGCGATGTCGGCAATGCGGCCATCGATGATGACGCTGGTGTCCAGGACCTTGGAGCTGCGCCGGGTGGGGCGGTCGGTTGCAAAGATCGTTCCCAAAGCGGCGGGGTTCAGCAGGTCGCCCTTGTTGGCGCCCACCAGCAGGCCCACGTAGGTCATGAGCAGGAGGACAAAGATCTGCAATACCGACGAGTCTTCACGAGCCAGCGGGGCGGTGCGCAGCACCAGGCAGAAAAGGGCTGCGCCAAAGATGCCGAGCACGCTGCCGGCCACTGCGCCGATGAGGCGGCGAAGGGTAAGCGCGCGGACGCGCAGCTCAAACACAATGACCGCGCCCGCCGCAGCCACACCGGCAAGTGAGGCAAGCCAGCCATTATGAATGCCGAAGGGGTGAAGGAAATAACAGACAGTGGCAAGAAGAACGACAAAAAGAAAACGTAGCAGGATCAGATCCATAAAACGACCGCTTTCGCCCGGCGGAGAAGAAACAATGCCAGACCATGATAGTTGCCGAGTATGAAGAAAGGCGAGGGCAGTCGTCAAGGAAAAACAGCGGCGGCCAGGCAGCGCCAGTCATTGGCGGTCGGCTGCAGGCGCGTGGGCCGGGCAACCGAATCGTGCGGGCGTCGCTCCCGCTGCCTGAGAACATCCCTCTAGGGGCCGAAGCCCGCCGGTTATCGGCCTTCTGCGGAACGTCTGAAGAGGCTGCAGAAAAACTCCCCGCCTTTGATCGAATGAGAGTGCAGCAGGGGCTAAAGCCCTCGTTCGTTTGAAGGACTTTTGTGGCCCGGCTGAAGCCGTGCCCTTGTTACAAAACTCATCGCGCAGCGTTTTTCCGCAGCCCGTAAAGCCCTCGTTCGTTTTGCAGACTTTTGTGGCCCGGCTGAACAGCTTGGTGAAAAACTGCCTGTTTCTTGCCGGAGTTGCCTGATGTCGTGTTTTTTTGCGGCCGCATGGACGGGTTGCCGGGTTGTTGTTTGTCTCTGTGGGCCATGCTTTCAGCCCGCAGAGACACCTCTCCCCGCTCAAGCCTGAGCTTGAATCGGGATCAGCTTGCTCATGCGCAGCAGATTGTGCGCCGCCGCGGCCAACTGAAACAGCCAGTCCACGCGCCTTAGACCACGAAGCTTGATCTGGCGCAGCTTATCCTGCTTCATCCAGCCGAAAACCTTCTCCACCAGTTTGCGCTTCTTCTGGCTCACGGCCAGGCCTGGGTCGTTGCGTTCGCTGACGGTGAGCCAGTTACGCCATTTCGGGTTGGGCTCGTACTCGGCCACGTGCGGTGTTACCTCCAAACTGCGCAGCCCATTGACGAACCTCTCCTCTTGATAGCCCTTGTCTGCCCCCAGCGTCATGCGCTTGCCGCGCTTGAGCCGCTTCAGCATCTCCAGCGCAGCCTGCCGCTCGGCCACTGTGCTGGCCTGGGTGGCCATGGCCGCCACCACCAGCCCGTTGCGGTTCTCCGTCATCACGTGCCCCAGGTAGCTGGGCACAGCCGCGCCGGCGCTGCACTTGCGATACAGCCGCGCATCCGGGTCCGTGCTCGACTCATGCGTGTCGCGCAACAGCTTGCGGCCCCGCGTTCCGGTGCCACGGTGCGGCGGTTCAGGCTTCTCCTTGAAGCTGCGCCGGCTGGCCCAGGCCTGCAACAGCGTCCCGTCCACGGTGAAGTGTTCCTCGCTCAGCAACTGGTGCGCCCGCGCCTCTTCGACCACCGCCAGCAACAACTGTTGAGTTGTCTCCCCGGCCATCAGCCGCGCCCGGTTCTTGCTGAACACCTTCGCGTCCCACACCGCATCGTCCATCTCCAGGCCCACGAACCAACGGTAAAGAAGGTTGAAGTGGATCTGCTCCATCAACTGCCGCTCCGAACGAATCGAGTAAAGCACCATCAGCAACTGCGCCCGCAGCAAACGCTCCGGCGCTATCGACGGACGGCCCGTCTCCGAATAAAGCTCAGCGAAAACTCCGTCCATCTTCCCCAGAGCTCGATCCGCCATCGCCCGGATTCGCCGCATCGGGTGATCGGCCGGAATCCGCTGCTCCATCGTCACGTAACTGAACATCCATGCCTGCTGCTTATCGTCGCCGCGCATATCATCTTCTTAAATCAACTCCCTGTGGAGAAAAAGTGCCTCTCTTGGGACTTTTTCACCAAGCTGTGAAGCCGTGCCCTTGTTACAAAACTCATCGCGCAGCGTTTTTCCGCAGCCTGTGAAGCCCTCGTTCGTTTGAAGGACTTTTGTGGCCCGGCTGAACAGCTTGGTGAAAAACTGCCTGTTTCTTGCCGGAGTTGCCTGATGTCGTGTTTTTTTGCCGCCGCATGGACGGGTTGCCGGGTTGTTGTTTGTCTCTGTGGGCCATGCTTTCAGCCCGCAGAGACACCTCTCCCCGCTCAAGCCTGAGCTTGAATCGGGATCAGCTTGCTCATGCGCAGCAGATTGTGCGCCGCCGCGGCCAACTGAAACAGCCAGTCCACGCGCCTTAGACCACGAAGCTTGATCTGGCGCAGCTTATCCTGCTTCATCCAGCCGAAAACCTTCTCCACCAGTTTGCGCTTCTTCTGGCTCACGGCCAGGCCTGGGTCGTTGCGTTCGCTGACGGTGAGCCAGTTACGCCATTTCGGGTTGGGCTCGTACTCGGCCACGTGCGGTGTTACCTCCAAACTGCGCAGCCCATTGACGAACCTCTCCTCTTGATAGCCCTTGTCTGCCCCCAGCGTCATGCGCTTGCCGCGCTTGAGCCGCTTCAGCATCTCCAGCGCAGCCTGCCGCTCGGCCACTGTGCTGGCCTGGGTGGCCATGGCCGCCACCACCAGCCCGTTGCGGTTCTCCGTCATCACGTGCCCCAGGTAGCTGGGCACAGCCGCGCCGGCGCTGCACTTGCGATACAGCCGCGCATCCGGGTCCGTGCTCGACTCATGCGTGTCGCGCAACAGCTTGCGGCCCCGCGTTCCGGTGCCACGGTGCGGCGGTTCAGGCTTCTCCTTGAAGCTGCGCCGGCTGGCCCAGGCCTGCAACAGCGTCCCGTCCACGGTGAAGTGTTCCTCGCTCAGCAACTGGTGCGCCCGCGCCTCTTCGACCACCGCCAGCAACAACTGTTGAGTTGTCTCCCCGGCCATCAGCCGCGCCCGGTTCTTGCTGAACACCTTCGCGTCCCACACCGCATCGTCCATCTCCAGGCCCACGAACCAACGGTAAAGAAGGTTGAAGTGGATCTGCTCCATCAACTGCCGCTCCGAACGAATCGAGTAAAGCACCATCAGCAACTGCGCCCGCAGCAAACGCTCCGGCGCTATCGACGGACGGCCCGTCTCCGAATAAAGCTCAGCGAAAACTCCGTCCATCTTCCCCAGAGCTCGATCCGCCATCGCCCGGATTCGCCGCATCGGGTGATCGGCCGGAATCCGCTGCTCCATCGTCACGTAACTGAACATCCATGCCTGCTGCTTATCGTCGCCGCGCATATCATCTTCTTAAATCAACTCCCTGTGGAGAAAAAGTGCCTCTCTTGGGACTTTTTCACCAAGCTGTGAAGCCGTGCCCTTATTACAAAACTCATCGCGCAGCGTTTTTCCGCAGCCTGTGAAGCCCTCGTTCGTTTGAAGGACTTTTGTGGCCCGGCTGAAGCCGTGCCCTTGTTACAAAATTCATCGCACAGCGTTTTTCCGCAGCCTGTAAAGCCCGGGCCCTTTCAAAACACCATTTATGCGATTAGTTCTGCGGATTTTGCCTGCCCGGGGGTTGGTTGTAGTAGCCGGTGTCGGTTCGGGCGGTGAGGCCGGGCTTGTCCACGCGCACCTTCAGCTGGTGGTACTCATTGGGTCCATCGGCAGGCGGAGCATTGAAGCCGATGGTGTAGTACGCGCCGGCATCGCGCGCACACTGTTCAATCTGGGAGGCCAGGTCGTTGGTGGGGGGAACCGCGAGTCCGCCGCTCTCGACGGCCAGCACCTTCAGATCCAGATTCGGCAGGTTGGCTTGCGAAGGTTTTTTCACACCCTTGGTATAGCTTTCGTAGAGATAAGTCAGGCTATCCGGCATTCCCACGGAAACACTGTAGAGCTGCATCTGCCCCACGCGGAGGATGGTGGACAGCTGCACGATGTTGGCGAAGAGTTCCCGCTGGTCTTTCTGCGTCATTTCCATATTGGGGCTGTCGAGCATGGGCCAGCCCGGTCCGATCCAGATAAGCTGTTTGCGGCCCGGCTGCGTGGTTTCCGCACTGGCAATGCTCATGACCGTCTGCACCGACATCTGATAGCGCTCAATGGCTCCCCATGCGCCCCCGGCGCGGCTGAGGATGCGCAACCGTCCCGCAGTCGCGTCAATCTGCGCGGCCAGCGAGTTGCCGTCGGTGGTAGGCGCGGTTTCGCCCTTCAAGGGCACCAGTCCCGTGTCGGTGTACCAGTAGATTGAAACCGGAACACCGAGCCGCCCTCCGTCGCTGCGGAGAAACTCGTCGATGCCGCCACGGGCATAGGAGACCCTATCGAATCCGATGTTAACCATGTCGACGATGAGGATGATCTGGGTGGGCTGCACGGGTGTGGCTATGGGCGCGGCTCCGCCGTAGGCCTGGAACGACTGAATCTCCGTGGGGCGATTGTCGTCGAGAAGCGTAAAATCGCTGCGATCGAGACCGGAGACGGGCTTGCCATCCTTGTCCGTCACCACCACGTCGAGCTGGATTTGTCCGTGGGGCGGGGGCGCCGGAGGCTTTGCGCCTGCCCGTTGCGCGGGGGCCGGGGCTGGCGTAGCGGGGTTTGAAGATTGTTGCGCTCCTGCAGCCAAAGGCAGACAGCAAAGCGTTACCAGGACCAGACTCAGCCTCATTGCGAACTCCGGTGCGGAAGCAGTTCGCGCAACCCCGCAGGATTGCAATCATAGCCGGTTTGGCAGCGGCGCTGCCCTGGCGGCGGAAAACCGGCGCGCAACGCGGCCCGGCGGCGGGATTTACCGGCCCGGCGGCTGGTTATAGTAACCGGTGTTGGTTCGGGCGGTGAGGCCCGGCTTGTCCACGTGTATCTTCAGCTGGTGGTAATCATTCGGCTTGTCGCCGGGCGGAGGATTAAAGGTGATGGTGTAGTACGCGTTTGCCTCGCGCGCGCACTGTTCAATCTGAGAGGCCAGGTCGTTGCTCGGGGGAACAGCCAGGCCGCCGCTCTCCTCGGCCAGCACCTTCAGATCCAGGTTTGGCAGGCTGGCCTGTGTCGGCTTTTTCACGCCCTTGGTATAGCCCTGGTAACGATAAGTATTAATATCAGGCATTCCCGCCGCCACGCTGTAAACCTGCATCCGCCCCTCGCGGAGCATGGTGGACAGTGTCACTATGTTTCCGAAGAGTTGGTTCTGGTCTTTCTCTGACAACTCCATGTTTTCCATCAAGGGCCAGCCCGGTCCGATCCAGATAAGCAGTTTGCGACCCGGCTGCGCGGATGCGGCGCTGGCCATATTGCTGAACGTCTGCAGCGACATCTGATAGCGCTCCATCCCTGCCCATGAGCCTCCGGCGTGAACCATGCGCAGCTGTCCCGAGGTCGCGTCAATCTCCGCGGCCAGCGCGTTGCCATCGCTGGTAGGAGCCGTTTCTCCCTTCAAGGGGGATAGTCCCGTTTCGGTGTACCAATAGATTTGAACCGGAGCGCCGAGCCGTCCTCCGTCGCTGCGGAGAAACTCATCGAGGCCCCCACGGGAATAGGAAACCTGGTCGAATCCGATGTTGACCATGTCGAAGACGAGGATGATCTGCGGGGGTGTGGCTGCGGATCCGCCATTGGCCTCGAACGACTGAATATCGGCAGGGTGATTGTTGTCTAGAAGCGTGAAATCGCTGCGACTGAGCCCGGTAACGGGCTTGCCGGACTGGTCCGTTACAACCACGTCGAGCTGGATCTGTCCCTGGGAGGGCGGCGTTGCGGCGGGTGATTGCGCGGCGGCCGCAGGAGCCGCAGGTTGTTGCGCAGCAGCAGCCAAAGTCAGGCAGCAAAGGGCTACGAGGGGAAAGCAGGTCAGCCTCATTGGGAACTCCCGTGCGGAAGTTGTTGGGTCAGCCCCCGCAGGGTTGCCATCATATTCCGCGGGGCGCGACGCTGTCCTGAAAAAAAACGACCAGGCTGCTTATTGCTGACCGGGCTGCTTATTACTTAAGTATCGATCCTTTCGTAACCGTCCCTCCCCTGGTTGTCGTCTGCATTTTGCGGCATCCCTTGGCCGCAAAAGTTCATTTGGTGGTATTGTTAGGCACCGGTTTACGCCGGTTCGATTTGAGGGCCGGCCACCGACTCAATGAAGCTGCTTTTGGGAGGGGCCACGATCTATGAAGCTGTTTCGTAACTCTGTCGCTCTTCGTCTTGGGCTCGCCTGGGTACTCATTGCTGGAGTTTGTGTGGGCCAGGCACAGGCTACCCATCTCACCAAACACGCCCGCAAAGTTCATCACAAGCTGGCAAAATACTCCAGCGGGAGCTATCTGCACCTGGTGCTGCGCGACGACACGAACAGCTATGGCGCGTTAGGCACGCTTTCGGCAACTTCGTTCACTTTCACCAGCGCCGACAGCAACAGCACCAATACCTATACCTATAACGACGTCAATAAGGTAAAGAGGGACAGGGAGTCGATCGGCGAAGGCACCGAGCCCCGGCGCCACATTCGTCATTTGGTCCCGATCGTAGTAACGGCCGCAGCGGTGGGCGCGGCGGGCGTGGTGTACGCGGTGGAAAGATAACGAGTGGAGTCAGGCCAGCGGTATTGGCGATGCTGGTGGAGCTAAACAAGCTGCGGAAAAACTCCCCGCATTTGAGCCAATGAGAGTGCAGCAGGGGCTGAAGCCCTCGTTCGTTTTGCAGACTTTATTGGCCCGGCTGAAGCCGTGCCCTTGTTACAAGACTCATCGCACAGGGTGTCTCCGCGGCATGCAAAGCCCTTGTTCGTTTGCGGAGTTTGGTGGCCCGGCTGAAGCCGTGCCCTTGTTACAAAACTCATCGCACAGGGTTTTTCCGCGGCATGCAAAGCCCTTGTTCGTTTGCGGAGTTTGGTGGCCCGGCTGAACAGCTTGGTGAAAAAGTCCATGAGCGGGGCGGAGCGAGGGCCCGCGGCTAAAGCCACTCTGGGTCGATTGGCTGTATTCGTGAGGCTGAAGCCTCACGCTCCCTCCGGAGTACGAAAACACGGATTTTTCCAAGCTCTGAAGCCGTGCCCTTGTTACAAGACTCATGGCACAGGGTTTTTCCGCAGCCTGTAAAGCCGAGCCTGGGATTCACCCCGAAACCCTGCACGCGCCGCGTTCTGAAACTGCCCGATTGAGCCTCCACCGTGCTGCTACTCTGGAACTATATCCAAGGGAGCCGCACGCCGGAATGTTCCACACCACTGAAGATATTCGCATCAAATGGACGAAAGTTGTCCTGCCGCCTGTTTTTCTCGAGGAAGAGCGCCCCACCAGCGAAGCCGCATCGGAGACAATCTTCGGCACGCGGCGCCAAATCGTCGACATTCTGAATGGGAGCGACGACCGCCTGCTGGTGCTTGCAGGTCCCTGTTCCATTCACGACGTAAAGGCGGCGCGCGAGTACGCGGGCCGGCTGGAAGCGGCCATGCGCGAGTTCTGTGCCGAACTGCGTATCGTGATGCGGGTGTACTTTGAGAAGCCGCGCACTACCATCGGCTGGAAGGGGCTCATCAACGATCCGGATCTGGATCAGTCGTACAGGATCAACGAAGGATTGCGCCTGGCCCGCAATCTTCTCCTCGATCTGGCCGAAATGGGCGTGCCCACGGGCACTGAGTTCCTGGACATGATTTCGCCGCAGTATATTGCCGGACTGGTGGCGTGGGGCGCAATTGGCGCGCGCACTACCGAGAGCCAGGTTCACCGGCAACTCGTCTCAGGAGTTTCGTGCCCGGTGGGATTCAAGAACGCCACCTCGGGCGACGTGCAGGTGGCCATTGACGCGGTGCTTTCGGCGGCCTACTCGCATACCTTTCTGGGCCACACCAAGATGGGGCAGTCGGCGATCTTTGTCACGGCGGGCAATCCGGACTGCCACCTTATACTGCGCGGCGGGCGGGACATGGTGAACTACACCGCCGAAGCTGTAGCCGATACCGCCAGGCGCATGAAGGCAGCCGGAATTCCGCCGCGCATCATGATCGACTTCAGCCACGCCAACTCGAAGAAGGATTACCGGCGCCAGGGTGCGGTGTGCCACGATGTGGCCGGGCAGGTGGCGGCCGGCAATCGCGACATTATGGGCGTGATGATTGAGAGCAACCTGGTGGCTGGGACGCAGAAGCTGACGCCGGGCCAGCCGCTGGTTTACGGGCAGAGCATTACCGATGGCTGCATCGACTGGGCGGAAACGCACGGGCTGCTGGAGGAATTGGCGGGGGCTGTAAGGGCCAGGCGCAAGGCAAGGTGATGGGGTCGCCGCCATTGTTGCATTTCCCAGGAGCGGGTCGGAAGGTACCTACCATCTCGTACTAAGACCAAGCGCCGCTCAGGCCACTTTCTGAAACTGTTCGATCTTGGGCCGCCGCTTACGGCTCGCCTGCCACAGGTCGTACTGCGTTTGCATGTCGATCCAGAGCGTTGGGCTGGTTCCCAGCGCCTCTGAGAGACGCAGTGACATATCCGCGAAATTCCGGCTTTACCGTTAAGAATGCGCGATAGAGTCACGCGCGACACATGCAGCCGAGCCGCCGCCTCGGATACCTGCATCTCCCCAAGCCACTCTCGCAGCACCCGCCCGGGGTGCGCCGGATTGTGCATCGCTCTCATTTCGAACTTCCTCTGATGGTAACGCTGGGAACCAACACCCCGCCAGCCGTTATCATGGGGGCAGCACACAGCGGTCCATCATGCCTCCTCGAATCTTCATCTCGGCCGGCGAAGCCAGCGGCGAATACTACGGGGCGCTGCTGATTGCCTCCATCCGGCAACAGCTCGCGACTAAAGGAATCACGGCGGAGCTGTTCGGGATGGGCGGCCCGCGCATGGTGGATGCGGGCCTCGATCAGGTGGTGCGCTCTGAAGACATGGCCGTGATGGGGGTGACCGAGGTCATTGTTCATCTGCCGCGCATCTATCGCGAGCTGCGCAAGCTGCGCCGATCCATTCGCGAGCGCCGGCCAGAAGTAGCCGTGCTCATCGACTTCCCCGATATCCATTTCGACCTGGCCCGGGAGCTGCACCGGCTGGGCATTCCTGTCATTTTCTTCGTAAGCCCGCAGATATGGGCATGGAAAAAGCACCGCATCGAGCTGGTGCGGCGGTTCGTCGACCGCATGCTGGTGATCTTCCCGTTCGAGGAGAGCTTCTACCGCGAGCACGGCATCGAGGCGGAGTTTGTTGGCCATCCGCTGGCCGAGTTGGCGGTGCCCTTCACCCCCCGCGAGCAGTTTGCCGCCGAGAATGGCCTCGACCCCGGGCGCACCTGGATTGCCCTGCTTCCGGGCAGCCGGCTGGGAGAGATCCGCGACCATTTGCCGGTAATGATGAAAGCGGCGCGCGAACTGATGTTGCCGAAATTCGCGGCAGCGCATCCAACCGACTACGAGTTTCTGGTGCCCCTGGCGCCTACTCTCGACACCGCCCAGCGGGGCAAAGTTTCCAGGCTTATTCAGAAATGTGGGTGCGGACCCGAGCTGAGGGTAGTGGACGATGCACGCTCGGCGCTTCACCATGCTCGGGTTTCCGTAGTTGCCAGCGGGACGGCTACGGTAGAAGCGGCTCTCATCGGGAATCCGTTCGTGGTGATCTACCGGGTTTCTCCCCTCACGTACGCGGTGGCCAAACGGGTGGTCAAGGTGCCCCATGTGGCCATGGCCAACCTGATTGCGGGCAAGCGCGTGGTTCCAGAGCTGATTCAACATGACTTTACGGCATCAAATATCGTCCAAGAGCTCAGACAGTTGCTACCGGATGGGCCTGCGCGACAGTCCATGATGCAGGAGTTGCAAGGGGTTCGGCGAGCGCTGTTGGCGCAACCGGCCGCCGGTGAGGATAAGGGTCAGAAGTTGGCCGTGATGGACCGGGTAGCGGCGATCGTTTTGGAGCAATTGCAGACTGTCCCCACGGCCGAAGGGGGCCGGTAAGCTCTATTCTGCAAGGGCGCGAGCGCCAGTCTTCAGCAAGAGTAAAAACCGATCTCCGCAGCGGTGAACGACGGATAGCACCAGCAGCAAACAAGCAGCAACCCGCAAACAAGTGCAATCCGCTTAAGGCGGCACGCTCCTGAGGGCAACACCACCCCCGAAGGGCAAAAACGGATGACGACTGCTATGCGAATAAGAGCAAGAGACCTGACTTTGTGGGGCGTAGTAACGCTGGTGGGGGCATTTCTGACGGTCGGCGCCGTGGGCGTTCCGGCCAGTGCACAGCGGTACACGCGGCCCACCCTGAACATCACCGGCTACGTGATCGACGCGGAGCTCGACCCGGCCACGCATAACCTGACCGCCAAGGCAGTGGTTTCGTTTATTCCTCCGCCCAACCTGCAGGTGGTCACCTTCGGCTTCCATCCGGCGCTGAAGGTTACCAGCATCACGGACGAAAGCGGAAAGACCCTGGACGGCGAGCGGACCGCGGACGGTTCGATCCGCGTAACGTCCAATGGCGCCTTCACTCCCGGCCAGACCGTGCAATGGACGTTTGCCTACAGCGGCGCGATTACCGGCAACGAGGATGGGCCGGTGGAGGGCCTGAAGCTGGCCGCGATTCAGGAGCCGATCAGCTATTTGTTGTATCCGGCGCGCTGGTTCCCCATGACCGGCTTCATGACCGACCGCTTTACGGCCGATATGCACATTCGCGTTCCGCAGGGGATGCGGGTGTTTGCCAGCGGCATGACGGGCGTGCCGCAAAACGTTACGCTGGCCAATGGCAAGCCCGGCTCAGAGTACAACTTCAAGTGGGACAAGCCGGGATTTCCGGGCACGGTGATTGCCGGCCGGTATGTGGACCCGGTTTCAGCCGGCCCCGGCAACGTGAAGGTGTACGCAACCGTAAGCCACGCCCAAGTCGCCAACCAGCTTGCCCAGACGGCAGCCAAAGAATACGACTTTTTTACCGACGAGTTTGGGGAGTTGGAGACGCCCCACCTGAACGTGGTGGAGATCCCCAGCGACACTCTGCCCGCGGTATGGGCGCCGGAGCTGGCCGCCATTCCGGGCAATCGCTTCGGTGACAAGTCTGCCATGCGGCTGCTGGCCAACACCATGGCGCACCAGTGGTGGGGCTGCGAGGTGAGCCCCAAGACGCTCGATGACGCCTGGATTACCAACGGCATGGCTCGTTATGGCGAGCTGATGTATCTGGAGGACGAGAGCGGCCGCAGCGCCATGCGCGCAGCACTGGAAGATGTGGCGGCCGGAGCGCTGGCCTACGACACCATCCCGCTTTCGAGCGTGAGCCAGCTGGATCCCTTCTCGCCCCAGTTCCAGTCGATGACGCTGGAAAAGGGCGCCATGATCTTCCACATGATGCAGTGGGAACTGGGCGACACGGCCTTTGAGAACGTGCTGAAGGGTGCGCTCAGCCAGTACACCGACAAGTCAATCGACACGGCGCAGTTCGAGAAAGTGACGGAGGCGCAGACCCAGCAGGAGCTGACGCCCTTCTTTGCGCAGTGGATCGACGGCACCGGGGCTCCGGCCTTTACCGACAAGTACGCCGTCTACCGGCTGGGCAACAACAAGGGGTTCCGCACCATCGGCGAGATCGATCAAGATCTCGATTTGTTCAATATGCCCGTCGATCTGCAGATTGAGACGGATGGCAAAACCGTGAGCCAGAAGATCGACGTGGTGGGCACCAACTCGCAGTACGTGGTAGATACGTTCGGGCGGCCACGGCGCATCAGCATCGATCCGCAGGACTGGGTGCTGAAGACCACGCCCGACTTGCAGGTGCGCATCTTCATCCTGAAGGGACAGCAACTGGTGGCGCAAGGCGACCTGACCGGCGCGCTGGCCCAGTACCAGCAGGCGCTGAAAGCCAACCCGGAGAGTTCGCTGGCCAGCTACCGCATCGGCGAGGTGCTCTTCCAGCAGCGCAACTACCAGGCGGCGGTCAACTCTTATCGCGACGCCCTGCGCGGCGACGACGAGCCGCCGTGGACCGAGGTCTGGAGCCATATCGCCATTGGCAAGATCTTTGACCTGACCGGGCAGCGCGACCGGGCTGTGAATGAGTACCGGCTGGCGATCCAGACCAACGACAATACCCAGGGCGCGGTGAACGAGGCGCGGCTCTACCTGCAGAAGGCATACAAGGAGCCGGAAGGGCAGTAAAGCGGTTGTCAGTTGTAACGAGAGCGGGGACAAGGCAGGCGTGACGGTGACTGAACCCCCACGCATGGAATCGCGCCTGATGGCGCAGGGCCAGAAGGGTGCGGAGCACACTGAGGAGCACCCCGAAAAGGAGTGACCGGGCCAGATTATTTCCGTGCGGCGGGGAACGGGATGCAGGCGCGAACCCGCGACCGGTAAGCCGTAAACTCTTGGCCGAAATGGCTTGCCAGCAGCCGGTCCTCCGCACGGACTCGAATCCCGGTGCCGACGATGAAGAACAGCAGCGCCACAATCAACATTGGCAGCCAGGTCCAGGCCGCACCGGTGGCCAGCACCATTCCCAACATCGACGTGTAAATCGGGTGACGGACCCATCTATAAGGGCCGCTTTGTATCAGCTCGTGCCCCTCGCCCACCGCTGCCTGAAGACGCCATTGCTTGCCCAAATGGCGCGTCGCCCACCACCCCAGTGCAACCGAAGGCGGCGCCAGGATCATGGAGGCGGCCAGGGCGAAGGTAGACTTATGGAATCCGACGGGCCGCACGTAAGCCCAGAGACAGGCGAAGCCGAGCATCACCAGGAGAATGCCCCACTTGGACTGCGGCGCCCTGGCGACCTCGTTCTGTTGAGATGACTGTAATCGCGGTCTTAAGAATGCCAACAACCATGCGACCCAGCAGACTGCGACTTCCCCGAGGGCAAGGATGCTCAACATGGGCAGATTATAAGGTGGGAACCGCGCCAACAAATTGGCCAGCCCTAAGGCTGGCCGTCTCCGAGCACAAGCCTCTCTACTTCGGTTTGGCCAGCCACAGAACCTGCACATCGACTGGAGCCAGGCCGGAGTCGACCATGGCCAGCTTCAGGGCAGCGCCATAGGAGAGATCGATGATCCGCTTCTGGTCGACCAGGTCGCCCCGGTCGTTGATGCGAACCACCACGGAGCGGTGATTGACGCGGTTGATCACCCGCACAATGGACCCAAAGGGCAGCGTGGGGTGGCAGGCGGTCATAGCGCCCATGTCGAACTGCTCGCCGCTTGCCGTGGTGCGTCCTTGAAAGACTCCCCCATACCAGGAGGCGAGCCCGTGGAGCCGGTTACGTTTTCCGATTTCCTTCAGAGGAAGTGGTTTCAGTGAATTAAGGATGTTCGGGGTGGCGCTCGCCGCCAGGGAAAGCGCGGGAGCGGTTGCAGTTGGACGGAGTCCCGCATCCGCTTGCACCGTCCGCGTGGCGAACAGAAACACCAACGCGGTCAGCGCAACTGAGGAAGCTCCAGCCAGCAGATAGATCCGCAGAGGAGTTTTCGAGTTCAGTTTGCGTGATTTCCGTGTTATCAGCATCTGGTCATTTTACCAACTTGTCACTATGGGGAGGAACCATTGGCAAGATCGCCAACACTTTTTCTGTTGAAAAGCTGAGGATCACGGGCCAAGTGCTGGTAATTTGCTGATATTAATGAAGTTATAAATTGCACTAAATTGGGTGCATTTTCCCAATTTGGAGCAGTATTCAAGAAACTTCGGAAAACAAAGCATCTTTATTCTCAGCGATCTGCATCCAAGGCCGCTCTCCCGTGCGGGCGGGCAATTCCTGAGGAGAAGGAGCCATTTCGCGCGCAAGCGGAGTCAAGGGATCCGGCGCTGCGGAAAAAGATCCGGGACTGCAATTTTGGCCTGGCGTACGACCGGCTTGTGCGTGGTTTGGCGTGGGTTAGGGGCTGGACCAGACCGCGCCGGAGCAGCAAAAAGAATTCCCGCCGGGGTTGCCGGTTAATTCCGCCATCCTGCTAGGGTTGAGTCGGGATGGAAAGGATTTATGAATCTCAGCACGGCAGGGCTCACATTAGTCAAACGATCAGAGGGGTTTCGCGCGAGGGAATATCTCGACATCGGCGGGATTGCAACCATCGGCTACGGCCACAAGGTGCATGAACCGGAGTCGTTTCCGCACGGTGTAACAGAGGCGCAGGCGACCATGCTGCTGGTGGCAGACCTGGCCGAAGCCGAGCGGGCGGTGCGGCGGCTGGTGCGGACTGCCGTCACCCAGGGCCAGTTCGATGCGTTGGTGGATTTCTGCTTCAACCTGGGGCAGGGACGGCTGGCGGCGTCAAAGCTGCTGGCCGACCTGAACGCCGGCCACTATGATTTGGCAGCAGAAGAACTGCTGTTGTGGGATCATGCCGGGATGAAGGAGATTGCTGCGCTGCGCGTGCGCCGCGAGGCCGAGTTTCACCTGTGGCACACGCCTGACGGAGCCGGCCGGGAAACGGCGGCGTGATGGCCCGGACGAAATCCAGACCCTGACGAGTTTCTTCAGAGCTCGGCGATTTCCAGGCGTTCACCCGGCTTGAGATAGCCCTTGCGCCGGAACCAGTCCTCCATCGCCGGCTGCAATCGATCGAGCGGAACGCGCAAGCCGGCTTCGAGCAAGCCGTCGGCAATCGGCAATGTGTCGTCGAAGACGGCATCGTTGGTGAAGTTGCGCATCGCAAAGGAGTCGATCCAGCGCAGCAGGCAAGGGTGGCGCGCACCCGCCGCATCAACCCGCTGGATAGAGAGACGACGGACGAACATGGTTTTACTGTAGCGCTGCCGGCCTTGCGGTCTTCCACCCTTCCGCAAAGGACGCGAAAGGATGGGGCAGGGGCAGGGTGAAATCCCGCTCCCCCCGGGGATGAAGAGGCTGCGGAAAAACCCGTTGGGTGTGGGTGAACGGTTACAAAAGCACCCCTCAGCGGCTGAAGCCGATCAATTTTGCTGGCTCGATTGGCACCCTTTCAAAGCCGATGGTGCGCGGGGTTTTTCTGCTAAACAGGCTGCGGAAAAACTTCCCGCATCAGGCAATGGTGCGAAGGAGGGTGTAGCAGGGGCTAAAAGCCCTCGTTCGTTTTGCGGACTTTATTGGCCCGGCTCAAGCCGTGCCCTTGTTACAAAACTCATCGCACAGGGCTTTTCCGCAGCCTGTGAAGCCCACGTTCGTTTTGCAGACTTTATTGGCCCGGCTCAAGCCGTGCCCTTGTTACAGAACTCATCGCACAGCGTTTTTCCGCAGCCTGTGAAGCCCACGTTCGTTTTGCAGACTTTAGTGGCCCGACTGAAGTCGTGCCCTTTCAAAACCGGTGGTCCGCAGAGTTTTTCCGCAGCCTGTGAAGCCCACGTTCATTACTCCCGCTACGGCAATGCTGCCACGGGGGGTTGGGCGGCTTGGCCGGTTTCCACGTTGAAGCGCTCGAAATCGTAGTCGCGCTGGATGAGGCGCTCGCGCAGGTTCTTCAACACCAGGATGCGTGCCTGCATGTCGGCCTCGGAACCGGTGGGCAGCCACAGGCCGCCATCGACAGGAGCCTGGTCGAAGCGGAAGCTGGAACCCTTCTGAACGCTGGCCAGCAGGCCGCCGGCCAGCTTGAAGTTATCGGCTACGGTGACTTCAAGATGCGCTACCTGCAGGTCAGCCTTGTCGATCCATACCGTCCCGCGCAGTTTCTTTGAGGCGTCTTCCATCAGGCCATGGGTCTTCATGTCTTTGCGGCCGACAAAGTCGAAGACCACGGTGGGGCGGCCGCGGAAGATTACGCGGCGCGGGTTGCGCAGATCCATCAATTCCAGCACGCGGCTGATCGTAATGGTGTGACCCTGGAGCCGCTGACCGGGCGGAGTGTTTTGAGCCTTCTGAACCAGTTCGGTGACGCGGCGAGTTTCCTTATCGGTTTCGGCCGTGGTCAGCGGCTGCCCGTTCTTCCTGACCACGCGGCCAATCAGGTGACCGTTGACGAAGAACTCATCGCGCTGTTCGGTTTCCGTCTTCTTCACCTGGCCATTGGAATCAAGATCTTCAGTGGTTTGCAGGCAGTTGTAGGTGTAGTTTTCACGCATGGCTTCCACCTGCTTCTGGTGGGCCTGAACCTGTGAGAGGATCAACTGCAGATTCGGCGGGCTGGTCCTGAGCGCCTGCGCAAGAATGGCGGGCGAGGAACACAACAGAACGAGGCTGACGAGGGAGAGCCTTCGCAGAGCCATAGGCACACCATGCTTAGATGCGGCGCTGCGCATCAGGTTCATGACCGGTGTGGCCCGTACACTGTGCTCCGGACGGGAGCTGGGGAAGGGCAGTAACTTCTGCTTGCGCAACTCGAAGCGGGAGGGTAGCTTGGAGGGAACCGGCTGCCGGAACAGCGCCCCTGCTGCGCGGCAAAAGCGGGCTCCCGGTTTCAAGGCTCCCGGTTTCAAGGAAAGAGGTCTGCGATGCTTGGATTGCTTCTGCAATGGATCTTAAGCGCGATTGCGCTGCTCATCGTCTCCCGGGTGGTGCCGGGTTTTCAGGTGGATGGGTTGGAGCCGGCGCTGATCGCCGTGATCATTATTGGGTTGTTGAACGCGACGCTTGGCCTGATTCTGAAAATCGTGACGTTTCCCTTGAGCATTCTCACCCTGGGCATTTTTCTGCTGGTCATTAACGGCCTCATGATCCTGCTGGCATCCAGCATCGTGCGCGGCTTCCACGTGCATGGGTTCTTGCCGGCGTTCTGGGGTGCGGTGGTGCTGGCGCTTTTGGGAGTGGTCATTCGGGCGCTGACCAAACACGCTTAAATCGATTCTGCGTGGGCGCAGGCCCGGCGTCCCTTTCTAAGGTATCTATTGGCTCCCCGCCGCAGCCGATACGGGCGGGGCGGCCAAGCGAGCTGTTGGCCTGACCGAGGTCTTCCTGCCCGCTTGCTTCTTGCCGGCGGTTTTGGTGACTGGATGCACCAGCGCCGGGCCTTTGACTGTTTGCGGAGTGCGAATGGCGCCGGCGCTCGAGAACGCTCCGCTCATGGCGGGTTGCGGCGCCGGCATGACCATGACCTTCGCTGTGGGATGCTCGACGCGCTGGTACACACCCCATCCGCCGCCAGCCACCACAACCACAATGGCCGCAGCAGCAACGGCGCGCATCCAGCCGCTGCCCGCCCAATGCGGGGACGGGGCATTGGCAACCGGCCAGGCCACAACTTTGCCGCGGGGCGCCTTATGCGGCCCAGCTTCAATGAGCGCTGCGTGCACCCTTTCCTTGAGCCCCGCAGGCACGGGAGCCTGGGCAATCAGGCGCAACGTTTCATCGAACGGAACTGTAGAAGAGCCCGGCGCGGGAGCGGGTTGGGAAGGCAGCGGATTGTCGGGCGTGGGACTCATCGCAAACTCCTTGCATGGTCAAGCATCTCCGCCATCAGGTTGCGGGCACGGAAAAGGCGCGAGCGTGCGCTCGATTCCGTAATCCCCAGCACTGACGCGATTTCAACGCTTGAAAGTTCCTCGAAAGCCGAGAGCAGCAGCACCTGGCGCTCTTTGGGCGGCAGCCTGTCAACACAGGTAAGCACGTGGGCATGGTGCTGGGCGGCGGCGGCAATGTCTTCAGCAGAAAGACCACTCGAGGGCAGTACGCGCGCCAAGTCGGCCACATCGTCGGTTTCAGGGCGGGTTTTGGCGCGGCGCTTGCGGTCCAGCACCACGTTCCAAACAATGCGGATGAGCCACACGCGGTGGTCGCGTACCTCGTGGAGCGTATGACGGTGGCGCAGCACGCGCAAAAACGCTTCCTGCACGGCATCTTCAGAATCGGCAGGGTTGCGCAGGACAGAAAAGGCAACCCGGTAGAGCGTCCCCGAGTACTGATCAATCAGCGCAGCAAGGGCTATGTCTTCGGCTTGCGTCCGCGCCTGCTCGATCGCGCTGTTGGAAATTTCCATCCACCCTGCGTAAATGGCTTGGCTGGTACTCATACATCCACCAGACGCAGCCCTGAAGAAAAATGCTCATGGGCGGCGCCCCGAGGAGACACCGTCAAAGGAAGAATATCGCAAGAGAGGGACTGAGGGACTGACGGGAACGAGAAGGGCGATAGCGGGGATTAAAAGCAAAACCCCGCTGCGCTGGGCAACGGGGCCGGAGGCGTTGAGAAGCTGGGGCCGAACGGGCCCCAGCGGATTGCTACTGTTGACCGGTGTTGCCGGCCAGCTTTTGCGCTGCGATCTGGCCTGCGGCGCCGTCCTTGTCGCCGTCCTGCACCTTGGCCCAGAGGGTCCGCGCCTGGTCGCGCTTACCTTCATCGGCGTACATGTCGGCAAGGTCGAGCCGGGCCACCGCGGCGGAAACCGTGATGGAAGGCTTGGCGATGATCTGGTTGTAGAGGTCGACGGCCTGGCTGTCGCGCCCGGTCTGGTGATCGATTCCAGCCAGGGCGATCTTGGCAAGATTAGCAAGATTGCGATCCCAGGAACCGGCAACCGACTGCAGCGCCGACTCCGCGGAGGGGGTCTGGCCCAGTTCCTGGTCGGTGATGCCGGCAAAGTAGCGCGCCATCTCGCCCTGCTTCATCCATCCGTACTTATCCGCCACGCTTACAAACAGGCTATTAGCGGCTTTGGCGCGCTCCGCGGCCGTATCGTAGGTGCCGCTCTGGGGCGGCTCGCCGGGCACAGCCAGCGGAGTGTTGTAAATGTCCATGGCGGCGCCGAGGGCATCGTTGGCTTGCGAAGAGCGGACTGTATAGAAAATCAAACCTCCGATGACCACGACCAGCGCCACTGCGGCGGTAATTGACCACCGCACCACCGAAGACCGGTGAACGTTGACCCAGCTGGCGCTCGAAGCCGCTGCCTGGGCGAATTTGTCTTTCTTGAGGGCGTGACGGGTTTGTGTATCCACGGAGTTTGGTTGTCCTTCGTCTATAGACTTGCAGGGCGTCGGTAAGACTTGCATGCGGATCCAAACGGCTGATCCCAGACGGAGGGAGCGCTGCAACTGCAACCGTATTAGTTTATCAAGCAGGTAAGAGCAACGTCCACCGGGCCAGCGGAATCGCAGGTAATTGGCAGCCCAAGCCGCGCATGCTTTAGGATGCGAATTTGGCCACGTAGAGCGCATGGTAAGGCGGTGACGTGACCCGCTGCACCGCTGCCAGATGAAAGGAGCAATTCACCTAATGAAAGAATCGATTAAATCGTTTGGCCGTTTCGGGCTGAAGGCGATAGCACGGCTTGGAGCGCCCATGGATCGAAGCTTTCTGGCCGATGACGTTCCGCTGACACGCTTTATGGCGCCGAGGGAACTGCTGAGTTATCTCGAATCCACGGGGCCGGAGAAGCCGAGCGTGCTCGAAATCGGAAGCAGAGAAGTGACAGGCGCCTCCACGGCGCGGCGGGACTACGCAGACGCCGATTACGTGGGATTCGACTACTATCCGGGGCGCAACGTGGACGTGACAGGAGATGTGCATCGTCTGTCCTCCTACTTTGAGCCGGAAAAGAAGTTCGACCTGGTCTTCTCATTTGCTTCTTTTGAACACTTCGCAATGCCGTGGATCGTGGCGCTGGAAGTGGCAAAGATGATGAAGGTGGGCGGAATTCTCTACATCCGGACCCATTTTTCATTCAAAGCTCATGAGCGGCCTTGGAATTTTTTCCAGTTCAGCGATATGGGCTTGCGTGTCCTGTTCCCAAGCGCGCTTGGGTTCGAATGCCTGGAAGCAGGAATGTCGAACCCCATTGTGGGCCGGTTCTCGGGCCTGGCGGAAAAATCGCTGCGTTACCAGCCCATTCGAGGACTTTATTGCGGCAGTGAGTACCTGGGCCGCAAGGTGCGGGACGTGCCCTCGTTTGACTGGAGCCAGGTGAGGGTGGAAGAAGTTGTGGAAGGAACCAAATACCCCGCTCCGAGGCAGTAATTTTGCTGAAGTCGGTTGCGAGTATCGTTCCGATGGGGCAATCGGCTGTGATTTCCATGCTTGCGGCCGCACGCGCCGGGGCGATAGGCTAAGGACATGTACGAAGACTTCCACGTCGTTGATCGCTGGAGCGGTGAAGACCTGCACTGTGTTTGGAAGGCCACCATTGTGGCCATCGCCACCCGCCACGCCGATGCCGTGGATGTGCGCTTTGCCGTGAACGATCGCCCCATGTGGATTGCTTTGCCCTGCACCGCCTGGGTGGAGCATAAGAAGCGCACCGGCAAGGTGATTACCGACTATCTGGCTGCGCAGATTGCAGGCCGCTACCTGCGCCAGCTGATCGAAGAGGGCTATGACTCGCGCCGCGAGGTCTACACCATGACGGTGGATGAAGTGTTGGCGCACCTGGATGCGGTGGTAGATGAGGCCAAAGCGGAGGGCTCTCTGCCGCGGCTCCCGGCCGGCATTGAGACCGCCGGGCTGATTGCGTAGCCGGCTGCGAAAGAGCCGTCAGGTGGTCAATCCTTAAGTCTGGTCAATCCGTAAGTCCAAGTCCCCAGAACGAGTCCAGACCCCCAGAACCGAATGTCGCCCTTCGCTGTTTCGAGACGACAAACTATCCTTATTCCGTCAGAGGCGCTTTGGTTGCCGACCTTTTCGCTGCCAGTTCAATGAAGTTTCTATTCCTACGCGTCGCCGCAATTCTGCCGGTCGCCTTGGCCTGCCTGACAGGCAACAGCCGGGCCGCGGCGCAAATGCCTGCGAAGCATTCTGTGGGAGCGCAGAGGAGCGCAGACGCACCGTTGCCCAGTCCCGCCGAGTTGCTGCAGCGCGCGCTCGATAACCAGAGAAAGCTGGCCGCCGAGCGCGAGCGCTACGAGTGCCGAGTCAGCCAGCAGGTGGTGGAGACGGACAAGAGCGGCAAAATCAAAAAAGATGAAACGGAGGTCGGCGAGCAGTTTTTTGTGAACGGCGTTCCCATTGAGCGGACGCTCCAGAAAAACGGCAAAGACCTTTCGCCCGGGGAAGTGAAGAAGCAGGATGAGCAGGTGATGAAAGAGACGCTCAAGTACAGCAACGCGGCCACGGCCGAAAAGCAAACAAACAAGGACGATGAGGAAGTGGAGGACGTTCTGGCTGCCATGATGCTCACCGATGGCCGGCGCAGGGTTGTGAATGGGCGCAGCGTGCTCGATTACGATATCGTGCCGAATCCGCATTTTCAGGCGAAGAATCTAACCCAGCGCCTGGCCACGGTGATGCAGGGATCGGTTTCGCTCGACGAGCAGAGCGGGGTGCTGATGGACTTCAACGTGAAGTCGGTTGCGGATTTGAAGGTCGGCGGCGGCCTGGTGGCCGATTTGCACAAAGGCTTCTGGATCCAGGTCCACAACCACGCCGAGCCCGATGGCGTGTGGATTACCGACCTGGCAGAGGGCAGCGGCGACGCGCGCGCAGCGCTGTTTTTTCACCCTTATTTTCGATTTAAGAACACGACAGGGGATTGCCATCTGTACACGGCGACGGCCGCGCAGGTGGGTGGGGCGAAAGCGGTGAAGTAGCCCTATTGCTTGCGTGGCAACTGATTCTCAACCTGATCGAGCAATTCCTGTGCCGGCTTCGATCCACTCCTGATCGCTTCCCGAAGCCAGTATTGTGCGACGCCAAGGTTCTTGGGCACGCCGTTGGTTCCGTCAAGCGCATATTGAGCGAGAACAAATCGGGCCTGGGTGTCGCGTTGGTCTCGGACTCGTCGGTACATTGCAAGTACGCGCTCATAGTCTTGCTCATTAGTCGTGGCGTTCTGCTCTCGGTTGAATGCCTCGCGAAGTTGTACATCGGGATCGTCCTGGTCCATCGCAGCCAGCTCCGCAGGAGATGGACTCCGCAGCGGATCGTCCTGTGCATAGTAAGCCCCGTAACGGGAGCGAGTGTCGACTAAGGCTTCGTATGCTGCGTTGGCACGGGCAATCTGCTGCTGGCTCAAGCCGTCGGTCATTGCCTTAAGCAGGCCGATATCCGCATGCATTTTTTGCGCGCTTAGCCGGGTCCATGCGATTGCGTCGTAGCCCGTAAAATCCCTAGCCCGAGCCTCGTTCAACGCTTCAACATAGAAGTGTTGAGCGAGATCGATATTGTAAGCCGCGGCCCGCTTGCAATAGCGCAGCCACATCATTTCGTCTTGGGGCAGATCTTCCTCGCCGATCTTGTACTCGACGGCCATTTGATACTGCTTCTGCCCGAGCGCTTCCTGCGCGATGATCCGAGCCCACTCAAGATTCAGGGCGCGGCCTTTCGCATCGTTGCCAGCGCTGTAAATGCCGTCAATGACAAGGTTTCCTAACTCGAGCTGCGCCCGGCGGACTTCAGGATGGCCATTCTCTTTCAGTAACGAAAGGTATATCGCGATCGCCTTTGGGTAATAGCGAGGCGCAGCAGATTTATCTTCTTCTCCTGCGGCTTTGAAGGCTTCAGCGAGTTCGAAGTAGTCTTGTGGTCTACCTGCCGCGGTATACCAGCGTTCGACAGCGTCTAGATTCTGGGGAAAGTATCCATGGGCGTGAAACATGCCCACCATGGCCTTTTCGTCAGGATCGACGGAGCCGATCTGGAACATATTCTCGGCCTTTGCGAAGTCTTGAGGAACGCCCATGCCCTGCATGTATGCGAGTCCCAGCTCCCATGCAGCTCTCTTATCTCCTTTGGCGAAAAGTTCTAGATTTACCTTTGCGATGTCAGCATCTGAAAGCGGCTCATGCAATTGCGCCCAAAGGGTAAGCTTAGCCGGCGCCACGCCATACGTTGTCTTCACGAACGGAGCTTGCGATACAGCCGCAGTCGCAGAGGTTAGCAACAGAATTAGGGCGCGAACGGACTTGGCAGCTTGAAGCACGGGCCTAACTTTAGCAGATTAGGCAGCGGATTGAGATGGAGTGAGACGCAAAAAGCCCCGCCAAAGGCGGGGCTTTTTGTTTAAGAATTATGCCGGCGATCACCTAATCTCCCACACAGTCGCCCGTGCAGTACCATCGGCCCAGCGAGGCTTAACTTCCGTGTTCGGGATGGGAACGGGTGATCCCTCGCAGTATGGTCACCGGCAATGTCAAAGGGCGAATCCGGGTTCCTTCGCTCTCGCGTTGCGA
The DNA here is from genome assembly GCA_963725975.1 of uncultured Acidobacteriaceae bacterium. Taxonomy (GTDB): domain Bacteria; phylum Acidobacteriota; class Terriglobia; order Terriglobales; family Acidobacteriaceae; genus Telmatobacter. The sequence goes on from CAVSBA010000012.1 coordinate 319,129, forward strand.
AAGCTCAGGATTTCGGCTCAAGGCTTACGCCTTGAATACGCCTCAACTTTGGATGGCGCTTGGCGGATGGTTGTCCGCAGCCTGCCGCGGCGTCTGTGTTGTCCCGGATGGTTTCGCCCGGGCCGAGCAGGAACGCGGTTTGCAATCTGGCGCCAGCAAACTTTGCCGGAGCGCGCTTGAAGGCGCGCTCCAGAAACGAAATAGATTGGGGGTTACAAGGCTTGTAAGAATCGTGTCCGAGCGTGTCGCCGCTTGGCGGCGCATTACTGCGCGGAGTTAATTCTATGGACAAGCCGAACGGGCGATTAGTACTGGTAAGCTTCACGCATCACTGCGCTTTCACACCCAGCCTATCAACCAGGTCGTCTTCCTGGGCCCTTCAGGGAGATCTCATCTTGGAGCGTGCTTCCCGCTTATATGCATTCAGCGGTTATCACAACCGAACTTCGCTACCCAGCCGTGCCCTTGGCAGGACAACTGGAACACAAGAGGTTCGTCCATCCCGGTCCTCTCGTACTAAGGACAGCCCTCCGCAAATCTCCTACGCCCACAGCAGATAGGGACCGAACTGTCTCGCGACGTTCTGAACCCAGCTCACGTACCGCTTTAATAGGCGAACAGCCTAACCCTTGGAACCTTCTACAGCTCCAGGATGCGATGAGCCGACATCGAGGTGCCAAACCATTGCGTCGATATGAACTCTTGGCAATGATCAGCCTGTTATCCCCGGCGTACCTTTTATCCGTTGAGCGATGGCCCTTCCATACAGAACCACCGGATCACTAAAGCCTGCTTTCGCACCTGCTCGACTTGTAGGTCTCACAGTCAACCACTCTTATGCTTTTACACTCGACGGCTGATTTCCAAACAGCCTGAGAGTAGCTTCGCGCGCCTCCGTTACAATTTAGGAGGCGACCGCCCCAGTCAAACTACCCGCCTAACTATGTCCCTCTCCCGGATCACGGGAGGAGGTTAGAATCACAGCACTCACAGGGTGGTATCTCACCATTGGCTCCGCCGAATCCGAGAATCCGGTATCAAAGCCTCCCACCTATCCTGCGCAGTAAGAACCATAACTCATAGTTAAGGTGTAGTAAAGGTGCACGGGGTCTTTCCGTCTAGCTGCGGGTAACCGGCATCTTCACCGGTACTACAAGTTCGCCGAGCAACTCGTTAAGACAGTCGTACGATCGTTACGCCATTCGTGCAGGTCGGAACTTACCCGACAAGGAATTTCGCTACCTTAGGACCGTTATAGTTACGGCCGCCGTTCACCGGGGCTTCAGTTCAAAGCTTCGCTTGCGCTAACCTCTCCCTTTAACCTTCCGGCACCGGGCAGGCGTCAGCCCCTATACGTCGTTTTCGACTTAGCAGAGACCTGTGTTTTTGTTAAACAGTCGCCGTACGCGCTTCACTGCGGCCCGCTTGCGCGGGCGCTCCTTCTCCCGAAGTTACGGAGCCAATTTGCCGAGTTCCTTAACGAGCTTTCACTCGAGCGCCTTTGGATATTCTCCTCGTCTACCTGTGTCGGTTTGGGGTACGGTTCCCTTTGTTCTCCTTAGAGGTTTTTCTCGGCAGCGTGAAATCAGCAACTGAATCCCATACGGGCCTGTTTTGCGCCTCACTGTTAATGCCCTGGTGGATTTGCCTGCCAGAACCAGCTTACGCGCATCAACCGTCATAGCCATAGGACGGCTTGCTTATCCTTCTGCGTCACCCCATCGTCAAACGAACATTGGGAGGTCCGGAATATTAACCGGATGTCCATCGTCTACGCCTCTCGGCCTCGACTTAGGGACCGCCTAACCCTGAGCGGATTAACCTTCCTCAGGAAACCTTAGACTTTCGGCGCGGAGGGTTCTCACCTCCGTTATCGCTACTTATGCCGGCAGGGTCTCTTCGCAACGCTCCACCAGTCTTCTCAGTCTGGCTTCACTGCTGTTGAGAATGCTCTCCTACCACGCACACCCCTAGGGTGTGCATCCGCTGCTTCGGTGTACGGTTTTAGCCCCGTTGTATTGTCGGCACCGGACCGCTTGACCAGTGAGCTATTACGCTTTCTTTAAAGGATGGCTGCTTCTAAGCCAACCTCCTGGCTGTCTGAGCGTTCCGACTTCCTTTCCCACTTAACCGTAACTTGGGGACCTTAGCAGGCGGTCTGGGCTGTTTCCCTCTCGACGACGAGGCTTAGCCCCCGCCGTCTGACTCCCGGATATGTTGTCGCTGGCATTCGCAGTTTGGTTGGATTCAGTAAGCCGGAAAGCCCCCTAGTCCATCCATCTCTCTACCACCAGCGCAATTCGTCCGAGGCTAGCCCTAAAGCTATTTCGGAGAGAACGAGCTATCACGGAATTTGATTAGCCTTTCACCCCTACCCACAGCTCATCCGAGCTTTTTTCAACAAACACCGGTTCGGTCCTCCAGTGGGTGTTACCCCACCTTCAACCTGGCCATGGGTAGATCATCCCGCTTCGCGTCTATTCCTGCCAACTGAACGCCCTGTTCAGACTCGCTTTCGCTTCGGCTCGCTTACGCTTAACCTTGCTGACAAGAATAACTAGCCGGCTCATTATGCAATAGGCACGCGGTCAGACATTCCCTTGCGGGCATAGTCCTCCCACTGCTTGTAGGCACACGGTTTCAGGTACTTTGCACTCCCCTCGACGGGGTTCTTTTCGCCTTTCCCTCACGGTACTGGTTCACTATCGGTCAGAGACTAGTATTTAGCCTTACGGGATGGTCCCCGTAGATTCAAGCAGGGTTTCACGTGCCCCGCCTTACTCAGGTATCCGCTTCGAGTCTGGACCATTTTCGCCTACGCGCCTGTCACGCTCTGTGGCTCCCCTTTCCAGAGGATTCGGCTAACGGCCAGATTGGTAACTCTACTGTTGCGGACCCTACAACCCCCGAAGCACCGAAATGCTACGGGTTTGGGCTGTTCCGAGTTCGCTCGCCACTACTATCGGAATCGAGGTTTCTTTCTTTTCCTTCAGGTACTGAGATGGTTCACTTCCCTGAGTTCGCTCTATCCCACCTATGAATTCAGTGGGTAGTTCCTAGGGTTTGCCTAGGAGGGTTGCCCCATTCGGAGATCTCCGGTTATAGCGCCTGTGTGCGGCTCACCGAAGCTTATCGCAGCTTGCCACGTCCTTCATCGCCTGTCTCTGCCAAGGCATCCACCGTGCGCCCTTAGTAGCTTGACCATAGAATTAACTCCGGGCAGGGAGCCGAATCGCTTCGCGCCCCATCGTAAGTCAACCTATTCTCCGCCTCTGAGATCGGACTTGCTCACTCACGCGAGCAGTTACCGAATCTCCTAAAGACACTCTTCTTACTTGAACACTTAGCCTGAGCCATTAACTTGCAATGACTCATTGCATGTGCTCGGCCTTGTATTAAACGTCATTGAAGTCTTACATCCCTCATGGCGCGCCTCACGGCGGGCGTTCGGGAATCTTCAAGCACGTTACCCAATCTATTTCGTTGTCAAACATCAATGCCCTCCTCTTTCGCGGAGGAGGACGAGCCCTCAGGCTCTTGAAACCCAGCTTGCCCGAACTTGCGTGGGCGAAGCCTGTTTCCGGATCGGCGTCGCTGATCCGCTTAAATAGCCGAAACAGAAATTCTGTTTCGTCATTTTGCATCAAGCGGAAGCGGCAGCGAGCCGGAAACAGCGAATGAGAGGCGTTGGTGGAGCTGACCGGGATCGAACCGGTGACCCCCTGCTTGCAAAGCAGGTGCTCTCCCAGCTGAGCTACAGCCCCACATAGGGGCCTGCGGCAAGTTGGTGGGCCTGGGTAGAGTCGAACTACCGACCTCACCCTTATCAGGGGTGCGCTCTAACCAACTGAGCTACAGGCCCAAGCTCGTTCGAGCGGTGCCGAAACTGGCGGCTCCGGCCGGCGCTCACGACTGGCGGCTCCGCAAAACCTCATTCGTCGTTAAAGGGTTTCGAGGACAAGGTTGAACGTGCTGGAGAACTACGTTCTCCGTGACCATCGTGCAATGAGCATCTCTCGATGTGTCGATCAAGCAAAGAAGGCTTGATTCAGGATTCCCGCTCCTGCCGTCAGGAACGGCGCTTGCGGGTTAGATGACATACCGCATCCGCTGCGACCGATTCGCATCGGGCTGCAGTCCGCAATCGCGGAAGGATGAGAAGTGCCATCATTTCTCTTTTAGAAAGGAGGTGATCCAGCCGCAGGTTCTCCTACGGCTACCTTGTTACGACTTCACCCCAATCATGAATTACACCTTGGACGGCTGCCCCCTTGCGGTTGGCTCACCGGCTTCTAGTGCAACCCACTTTCGTGATGTGACGGGCGGTGTGTACAAGGCCCGGGAACGTATTCACCGCGGCGTTCTGATCCGCGATTACTAGCGATTCCAGCTTCACGCAGTCGAGTTGCAGACTGCGATCCGAACTGAGGCCGGCTTTTTCCGATTAGCTCCCCCTCACGGGTTTGCGACGGTTTGTACCGGCCATTGTAGCACGTGTGTAGCCCTGGACATAAAGGCCATGAGGACTTGACGTCATCCCCACCTTCCTCCCCGTTATCCGAGGCGGTTTCGTCAGAGTGCTCAACTAAATGGTAGCAACTGAAGATAAGGGTTGCGCTCGTTGCGGGACTTAACCCAACATCTCACGACACGAGCTGACGACAGCCATGCAGCACCTATATTACGGTCCCTTGCGGGAAAGGGATATTTCTACCCCGGTCCATAACATTTCGAGCCCAGGTAAGGTTCTTCGCGTTGCGTCGAATTAAACCACATGCTCCACCGCTTGTGCGGGCCCCCGTCAATTCCTTTGAGTTTCAGCCTTGCGACCGTACTCCCCAGGCGGACTGCTTAACGCGTTAGCTACGGCACGGCGGGATTGGGTACCCGTCACACCAAGCAGTCATCGTTTAGGGCTAGGACTACCAGGGTATCTAATCCTGTTTGCTCCCCTAGCTTTCGTGCATCAGCGTCAGTTGTGGTCCAGTGAGCCGCTTTCGCCACAGGTGTTCCTCCTGATATCTACGCATTTCACCGCTACACCAGGAATTCCACTCACCTCTCCCACACTCAAGCCCGGCAGTTTCTCGTGCAGACTACAAGTTGAGCCTGTAGATTTCACACAAGACTTACCAAACCGCCTACGCACCCTTTACGCCCAATAATTCCGAACAACGCTCGCCCCCCTCGTATTACCGCGGCTGCTGGCACGAAGTTAGCCGGGGCTTCTTCTTCCGGTACCGTCATAATCGTCCCGATCGAAAGGAGTTTACGTCCCGAAGGACTTCATCCTCCACGCGGCGTTGCTGCGTCAGGGTTTCCCCCATTGCGCAAAATTCCCCACTGCTGCCTCCCGTAGGAGTCTGGACCGTGTTTCAGTTCCAGTGTGTCCGTGCGCCCTCTCAGGCCGGATATCGATCACAGTCTTGGTGGGCCATTACCCCGCCAACTAACTAATCGACCGCGACCCCCTCCTGAAGCGAATTGCTCCTTTGACCCGTGGGTATTATGCGGTATTAGCTAGGATTTCTCCCAGTTATCCCCCACTCCAGGGTAGGTTAGTCACGTGTTACTCACCCGTGCGCCACTTTACTCAGGTATTGCTACCCTTTCTCGTTCGACTTGCATGTGTTAGGCACGCCGCCAGCGTTGATTCTGAGCCAGGATCAAACTCTCGTTTGAAACCTGATGTCGACCCACATCTGACGGAGGTCAGAGTGATCGACCGTGCTCGCTGCCACCATCCAAAGACGGGGGCATTGAGCACCTTACCTTGTGAGACTGATCAAGCCAAACCTGATCGCATCTCACGACTGGCACGTTCAACCAATTTGTCAAAGATCCATACGGCTGATCCGCCTAAGCGGGGCCTTCGGATCGAGGCCCTGACTGTTACGCCAGGGTGTCCCCGAACTTTTTGCGCTACACCGTTTCGCTGTTCACTCAGCGTCCCGGTCGTTTTGGCGCGAACTTTTCAAGACTATCGAACTTGCCGTCTCGGGTCAAGCCAATTCGCGCAGCGCAGAATCTAAAAGATCAACCGGCGCATAAAGTGCCCGAGCCAATTTTGGCTCACGGGAACGAATTCCCGGGTCTTGCAATGGCTTGTTCTCTGCGGGATTCCCTACAGAGGGTCCAGGGGGAAAATCAACTCACCCGACCCTGCGAACCAGCTTCCCAATTCCCCTACAGGGCAGGCACCGAACTCCAGCGCTTTCGCGCCCGGGGCCACCGGGAGGCTCCACTGCTCATTTCCAACTTTCCAAGAGTAGCACAGAACCCCTTGGCTTGCAAGCCGCATTCAATCTGTCTCGTGCCGTTCAGACACTCTGAGAAGCAGTTGTTTGCGACCTGACTCAGAATACCGGTCGGACCTGGGGATAGCAAGCGATCTGCCTGTGGGAAAGCGTGTGAATCTGTGGGAAACGGCAGAAACAGGGAAGAAGGCAATGGTGCCGCAACGCGATGCAGATGTAAGTTATGAATCTATGGACTAAGCGCTTATCCGCCAAGCCTGGGAGATCGACCTTGCCCGTCACAATCGGGCAGATTGCATCTTAACTGTGCTTGCATCTTACGGTGCCCCTAAAATGGCCAGCCCCGGACGGGAAGTCTCCCGTCCGGGGCTGTCGTTTGCTGCCCACGGGCCGAAAATCAGCCGGCGCGGCAGCTTGCAACTCGGCAAAAGGACCCGTAAGCCGAATTCTGTTCTATGCGGTCATTCCTCTAGGCGCCGCGTTGCCGCGGACACTCATCAGCGACCTACCCGGAGGTTCCGGCACACTTCGAGCCGCCTTACGGTATCGGGCAGATACCGAGCAGCAGCCTGGCTCTGGCTGTCCGCTTCCCTCCCTATTTGGTCTTGCTCCGTGTGGGGTTTACCCTGCCTCCGCCATTACTGGCGGAGCGGTGCGCTCTTACCGCACCTTTTCACCCTTACCGGACTGGCCGTCCAGGCATACGCCCTTCAGGCCAGGCGCCCGTGCCGAAGCACGCGCACCCGGCGGTATGTTCTCTGTGGCACTGGCCGTCCACGGGCCTTGACGCCCGCGTCCCGGACGTTATCCGGCACACTGCCCTTTGGAGTTCGGACTTTCCTCTCCCGTGAACTCGCCAAAGCGAGCGCGCGGCAGCGACCGCCCGGTCCTCCTGCCAGACTTCAGTGTACCGCGAAGAAGACCGCCGATCGGGCAGCGCGCCGCGCCTGGCTTTTTTGGGGCTAGTCGCCGCGCCACCGCTTGGCTTTCTGCCACCGTCACCGGCTGGGGCTGGCCGCAGTGCGCGCAGCGTTTGGCGGCGGCGGGAATCTCGCTCAGGCATTCTGAGCAGGTTTTCATGGCCGGCGGCGGAGGCGGCACGGGGCCGCGGCTCTTCATCCTCTCAAGAAAATAGTGGGTGGGCATGACGATGACGAAGTAGACCACAGCGGCGATGATCAGGAAGGAGATCATCGCATTCATAAAATCGCCGATCTTGATCTTGCCGCCGTGCACGTCGAGCACGAAGGCGCTGAAATCGGGCTTGCTCACGGTGGCCGCGATGAGCGGGTTAATCACGTTGGTGACCAGCGAATTGACGATCGCCGTGAATGCGGCGCCCACGATAACGGCCACCGCCAAGTCGACTACGTTTCCGCGCAGAATAAAATCTCGAAAGCCTTTGAACACAAATTCCTCCACGTTCCTGGGAGAACGACCAGCGGGCTCTCGATCTGGTTGCCGGAGCATTGTTGCCGGAACTTTGCAGCCTTACGGCTTCAATCGCATGGCAGAGGCTCAGAGTCCCTTAGCCTGGAGCGTTTCTAAACTCCAAGTGCACGATGGCCCGCTGCCCTCAGGATAGCGTTAGAAGGGCCACAATGGCAGCCAAAATCATCAGGTCGGCGTAGAGCAGGATGAGCACGCCGGCATGGTACAGGCTCCAGCGCCGCTGCAGGCAGCGCGCCGTCTCTGCCATGCCCCATGCGGCGATGAGCAGCGCTGCAAATTCCCAGCGCGAGCCGTGCAGCGTTTGGATATCGGGAAATCCAGCCAGATGCAAAGCAAGAAAAAAGCCCCCGAGCGACAACAGGATGCCGCGTGGCAGACATTTCTGGCGGATTCGCAAAATGGAGAAGGCGGCAAGCACGACTGTTACAAATCTAGCCTGCCGGACTCAACCTGCAACCAGATCCATCTCGCGCAGCGCTTCGCCATACGGGGCGCGCAGCACGCCGCGTTCGGTCACGATGGCCGTCACATATTTTGCCGGAGTAACGTCGAAGGCGGGGTTGCAGATGCCCACGCCATGGGGCGTCAACTGCGTGCCGGCGTGATGCGTCACCTCGCGTTGCGGCCGCTCCTCAATGGGAATCGCGTCGCCCGTAGCCGTAGCCAGATCAATGGTGGACCAGGGAGCCGCCACGTAAAACGGAATGCCGTGCTCGCGCGCCAGGATGGCCACGTTGTAGGTGCCGATCTTGTTGGCCACATCGCCGTTGGCGGCAATGCGGTCCGCGCCCACCACCACGGCCTTGATTTTGCCTGCGCGCATCAGGCTGGCGGCCATGTTGTCGCAGATGCACGGTGGTTGGAATGCCGTCGGCCATCAGCTCCCACGCGGTGAGCCGCGCGCCTTGCAGAAAAGGCCGAGTCTCGTCGGCGTAGACGTGAATCTGCTTGCCCTGCTCGACAGCGGCGCGAATCACGCCCAACGCCGTGCCGTAGCCGCAGGTGGCCAGGGCTCCGGCATTGCAATGGGTCAGGACTCCGCCCTCGGCGGGCAGCAATTCGCCTCCCAATGCGCCCATGGCCTTGCAGGCGGCAATGTCTTCCTCGTACATGGCGTGGGCTTCGGCCAGGAGCTTGACCTTGATCTCTTCCCAAGGCGTGCCCGACGCGGCCAGAGTCTTAAACAGCGCCTTCATCCGGTCAATGGCCCAGAAAAGATTCACCGCGGTCGGCCGGGTTCCGGCTAGCCGCGCGCAGATCTTCTCGAACTCCGGAGCAAAGTGCTCCGCGCTCTCCGCTTTTGAACGCATGGCGCCAAGAGCGACGCCATAGGCCGCAGAAACGCCGATGGCCGGCGCGCCGCGCACCACCATGGTGACAATGATCTCGGCCACATCTTCATAGGTTGTGGCGAGAACGTAGGTTTCTTCCAGCGGGAAGCTTGGTTTGATCGAGAAAACGAACGCCTTCAGGGGTCCAGGTGAGCGTAGGAATCATCGTATCCAGTGTAAATGGGCGCGCAAAGCGGGCGCCGCGGTGCAAACATTTACGCAATCCGCTGGACGCACCGCGCTCCCGGCGCATAAAGTGGTGGGCGGAACCTGCTTACCGAAAGGAACATCTCCTGTATGGCAACGCGCCCGGCAACTCCGGCGGCTACCACGCCCAGCTACATCGGCCCCTTCATCACCGTCGCCATTTTGTTCGGCATCTTCGGATTCCTGACCAGCCTCAACAACGTGCTGGTGAAAAAACTTGAAGATGTCTTTCAACTCACGCATGGCCCCGCCATGCTGGCCACGGCAGCCTGGTTCCTGGCCTATCTGATCTTTTCAGTTCCCGCCGCCAAGGTGATTGAGGCGGTGGGCTACAAGCGCACCATGGTGCTGTCGCTTTTCGTCATGTCGGGCGGCGCGCTGCTGTTTCTGCCCGCGGCCCACATGGTCAGCTTTCCGATGACGCTGTTTGCTATTTTCATCCTGGCCACGGGCGTCACCGGTCTGCAGACCTCGGCCAATCCCTATGTCTCGATTCTCGGTCCCGAGCACAGCGCGCCCGCGCGCCTGACCCTGGCCCAGGCATTCAACTCCATCGGCTCGCTGGCCGCCCCCTTCATTGCCGGCGATTTTTATTTTTTCGAGCACCAGCGCGGTCACGACTTCCGCTGCCCGGGCGCACATGCTTGAGGGCCCATACATTGCCATCACCGTCTCGCATGCTGGTACTGGCCTTAATCGTCATGATGCTGCATCTGCCTGCCATCACTTCCGCAAGACCCGCGGCCGGCAGCGACGAAGCCGAGCGCAACATCTGGACCTACCGGCACACGGTGCTGGGCATGATCGGCATCTTCTTTTACGTCGGCCTTGAAATTTCACTCGCCGCCATCACCATCCAGTTCTGCATCGCGCAGGGCATGACCAACATTGAGACGGCCAGCCTGATGGTGAGCCTCTTTTACCTGGGCATGATGATCGGCCGTCTGCTGGGCAGCTTCGTCATGGTGTGGATCAAGGCGGAAAAGCTGCTGGTGGTGCTCGGCATCGTTGGCGTGGCGCTGCTGCTGACAGCAATGTTTGCGCATGGAACCGTCGCCATCGCCTGCCTGGTGCTCACCGGTCTGGCGAATTCGGTGATGTACCCCAATATCTTCGCTCTCGGCATTGCCGAACTCGGGCCCCTCACCAGCAAGGGTTCCGGAGTCATCACCATCGGCAACGTGGGCGGAGCGGTGCTGCCGCCACTGCTTGGCCTTCTCGCCGACAGGATCGGCATCGGCTACGCGTTCGTGATTCCCATCCTCGCTTATGTTTACGTGACCTATTACGGACTGTCGGGCTACAAGCCAACGCGCAAAGCTGCAGCTTAACTTCATCCATGCTTCGACCTGCCATGGCCCACCTTTCGCCTTGTCTCCTGGTCGAAAGGATGGAAATCCGCCGGCCTGATTCAGCCGGCGCTTCTGGACTCGCGTCGGCACAACTCCTTACAGTTGATTTGGAACCTCCAAGGAGTCCCGTGCCTAACCTGTCCGCTGTCGACTGGATGATCGTGCTGATCTACTTTTTCTTCGTGATCAGCATCGGCCTCAGCCTGCGTCAATTCATCTCCACCAGGGATGATTTTCTGCTCGCCGGCCGCGCTCTGCCGGCGTGGCTCTGCGGCTTGGCCTTGGTGGCCGCCAGCCTGGGCTCTCTGGAAGTGCTGGGCATGGGCGCTGCCGGCGCGCGCTTACGGCTTGGCCAGCGCCAGTTTCTTCGGCCTCGGCTCCATCGTGCCCCTGCTCTTTGCCGGCATGTTCATGATGCCGGTTTACTACGCGGCATGCGCACGGGGCGCTCGCTCTGTCCCCGGTTATCTGGGCCTGCGCTTCGACGACAAAACCCGCACCCTCGAACGCAATTCTGTTTCTCGCCATCGAGATCCTGGGCGCGGCCCTGGCGCTCTACGTCATGGCGCGAATCTTTACCGCGCTGGGCATCTTCAACGTACTCTTTCACGCGCAAACCATCGGCAGCCGCGGGCGTGCTCATCTTTTCCGTGGCGCTGCCCGCCGCGCTGGTGCTCATTTACGTGGTGCTGGGCGGACTGGGCGCAACCATGTACGCGCAGGTCATGCAGTTCTTTCATGCTCATCGCCGGCTTTTTTGCCCGTCGTCCTGCTCGGGTCTGAAACAAATTGGCGGCTGGAGCGGGATGAAGTCAGTTTTGCAGCGGCTGCCACCCACGCCACCGGCAGCGCGCCACGGCACCGGCGGCACAGCTCTGGCGTTTGCCGCCGCTGCTCGGCATCGTGCTCACCGCCGGCTACTGGTGCACGGACTTCAGCCTGCTGCAAACGGCCATGGCTGCGGAAGACGCCGGCTCTGCCCGCCGCGCTCCGCTCATCGCCGCGGCAGCGAAAGTATTTCTTCCCTTTTTGCTGATCATTCCCGGCGTGATTGCCATCGGCCTGCCCACGCCGCACACCACCAAGGTGGTGCGCAACGAGGGCGGCGCAATTTATCACGAGATCAATGTGGTGCCCGAAGCCGCCGAGCAGGGTCAGGGCGTGGTCCCGGCGCGTACCGACTCCATCGCCGATCCGATGGGCGGCAAAATCCTGCACGATGCCGCAAGGCCATGCGCTGCTGAACTACGCCATGGCCACGCCCAATCTGCTGCCTTACAACCTGCCCACGCGGCCTCATCGGCCTGGCCATCACCGCGCTGCTCGCCTGCCTCACCGGCGGCGTGGCCGCGCGCATCTCGGCCATCGGCACCATCTTTACCTGCGATCTCTACGAGCCGCACGTCAGCAAGAGGCCGATCCTGAGAAGCATTCCATCGCTGTCGCCCGCTGGACGACCGTGGCCGCCGTCGTGGTGTCAGCAGCGCTGGCCTGTCTGGGTCCTGATCGTGCCCATGCCCGGCCTGCTCGACCTGCTCGCGCTCTCGCTTTGCGCTCTTCTACGCGCCCATGCTGGTCACGTTTCTGCTGGGCATGTTCTCGAAGCGCACCACCGGCCACGGCGCATTCGCGGGACTCATCGCCGGTTTTGCCGCCGCGCTTGCGCATTACGGGCTCACCCTGCCCGCAGGAGAAGCGCGCGGCATTGCCGGCGGCTGGATCGCGGTGCTCCATCACCCTGCCGCGATCCTCGCGCAAAATGCGGGCACCGCGCTCTGCGGCATCGTGGCCAATCTCATCGTGCACGGTCGCCGTAAGCCTGTTCACCGCCGCGCGGCCTGAGGCGGAGTTGACCGGCCTGGTCTATTCGCTTACCCCGGTTGCCCGCAAATCCAGCGCCGCGCTCCGGCCTGCCACCTTTGCCGGCATTGTTCTGCTCGCCGCCATCGCCGTCAGCCTGATCTTTTCCTGAGGAGCTTCCGCCATGAATCTCGACCTGCGCCTGCCCATGGGCATGATGTTCTCGATCCTCGGAGCCGTGCTGCTGGCCTTCGGCCTGGCCACGCGCGCCCGTCCTGAGCTCTACACGCCGGAGCTTCGGCATCAACGCCAATATGTGGTGCGGGAGTTGCGCTGCTGATCTTCGGCCTCATCGTAGTGGGCATGGGCCGCCGCGGGCAGGGCCGCATCGAACAGAAAAAAGAAGGTGGCGGGCAAATCGTAGTGAAGAAGGCGAAGAAGAGGTGAGCGCTGGATTTTGGCCGGCGGTATCAGCTCTTCCCGGTTCCCAGCCGCGCACGCTGAACTGCGCTCCGGCAAACAGAATCAGCCCCGAAACATAGGCCCAGAACAGCAGTCCCACCGTGACGTAAAACGGCCCGTAGAGCTTGCCCAGTTCCAGATGCGGCAGCACGGCCACGAAGACGCAGCCGGGCCAGCAGCCAGATCGATGCCCGTGATAACGCGGTCCGCATCACCGGCCGCCAGGGCACCCGCCGGTTGGGCAGAATCCAGTAAATCGAAAAGAAAAACAGGATCGAAGCTACGCCCGTCGAAAGCGCCAGCCACAGATAACTGAGGCCGTTAAAGACGAAGTTGTCGGTGTGGTGAAAGAAGACAGTGGCAAGAAGATCCTGCGCGCCCAGGTTCAGAAAGATGCTGCCCACGCCCAGCATCACCATGAGGATCGCCAGCCCGAACGCGACGGTCTGGTTGAGCAGATAATTGCGGCTCTTGGTCACGCCCCAGGCCTGGTTCAGCGCCACTTCCAGGGGCAGAAAGATTCCCGTGCAGGCAATCAGGATCATGACCAGCGAAAATGCCTGCACCCCGCCCGCCGAGGATTTAATGGCCGCCAATTCAATATTCTTCGCCACCCAGTCCGGATCCTTGGTCACCGCGGGCAGATAGTAGTTCACCATCTGATCGATCACGCTGGACATGGCAGGCGAGTGAAACACCGAATCCGACAGCGTGTAGAGCAGCACGCAAAATGGAATAAAGGACAGAATGGCGTTGGCGGCCACGCTGAAGGCGAAGGTGTGCACCTCGCTGTCGAGCAGGTAATCGATCCAGCGCTTGCCTTCCCTGCGCCACAGGTACCACTTGGAATGCGTAGCGGGCACGGGCGCGTTCGCCGCGGCCGGCACGTCTGCCGCAGTCGGCACGCCGCCGCAACGGATTCCGACAACTCCACCAAGGCTTCTCCTTTCGCGAAGCACAAAAAACATCGCATGCAATTTCGCACTGGCATCCTGAGCAGGCCTCGCCCAGCGAGGCCCAGTGGAACGGGCTGCTTCTGAGCTCAAAGAATGCTTTCTTTCAGGATATCCCTTCAGGGAATTCTGCGCTCTGCCAGGCGGCGCAGCGCCCACTGCGCCGCCGCGCGCAATCCCTCGTCGGCGTCATCGGCCCACGCCTCCAGCCGCGCGGCAAATTGCGCTAACCCGCTGTTGCCCATGGCGATGGCGATATTGCGCCGCAGCCCGTTGAAGCCCGCGCGCCGCACCGGCGAGCCGTTGAACTGCGCCTCGAACTCCGCCTCGCTCATCGCGGCCAAGGCTTCCAGCGCCGGATTCACCAACTCCGTCCGCGGCTCCAGTCTCCGCGTCCATCGCGATCGGCGTCCTGCGCAGCGCACGCTCGTTCCACGGGCACACATCCTGGCAGATATCGCAGCCGAAGACCTGCCGGCCCATGCCTTCCATCAAGCGTCACTCATCGGCTGGGGCGCGATCGCGCCCTTGTGCTCGATGGTCAGGTAAGAGATGCAGCGCGTGGCATCCATCTGGTAGGGCGCAATGAGCGCATCGGTGGGGCAGGCATCGATGCAGCGCCGGCAGCTTCCGCAGCGGTCGGGCACCGGCCGTGGGCGTTATTTCCTTCTGGACAGGCAGCGATGTGAGCAAGACGGCCAGAAACCCAAACGACCCCAGTTCCGGATGGATGAGGCAGGTATTTTTCGCCGTCCAGCCCAGCCCGGCGGCCGTGGCCAGCGCCCGCTCCACAACCGGGCCGGTATCCACATACGCGCGCGATTCGAATTCGCCGAACTCCGCGTGCAGCCGCGCTTCGAGCGCCTTCAGCCGCTTGAGCAGAACTTTGTGATAATCGCTGGGCCGCCGCGCACCCTTTTCATCGCGCCGGCTCGACCACGCATAGCGCGCAATCCATCCCGCATCCGGCACTCGCCGGCGCAGTCGATCGCGGATGCGCGCTGTCGTAGCGCGCAAAGCACACCACCGCCGACCGCGCCCACGGAAACGGCGCCCCCACGCGCGACCGCGCCCAGCTCGCCGCTCTCCGCGGTGCGCTCCAGATAGTGCATGGTTCCCGCGCGGCCCGCCCGCACCCACTCCTCGAAGCGCTGCGCGTCGCGCTTCTCCTCGGCATGAGGCAGCGCAACAACGCCGGCGTCGCTGAATCCGGCTTCGAGCGCCAGCGAACGAGAATACTCGCGGGTCAGACTGGTGGGGTGGCCGGACATGTTCGCTGGGTCTCGATTCATAGTCTGGGTGCGCGGCCAGTAAGACATTCCAGAAGGGCGGATTACACCAACCTGTCGTCGCGAGCGAGCACCCGGGGGGACCTGCTTTCACATGAGGCCGTGCCGTCCACGGTCTCACCGCCTGGGTTCCGGCGCTACTTCCTGGCCCGCTTCAAATCTTCCCAATCCTTCTCGGTCTGGTCGGCGTAGCGCAGCGCCAAACTTCCCCAGCGCCTCCGCAAAATTCTGCGCCATTGCCCAGGTACGCCGCAATCACCAGCGCATCGCCCGACCGCGCATGGCCGCGCGCCAGCAACTCGCCGCACACCTCGGCGTAGGCATTCAGATTGTCGCCGGCCAGATCGTCGATCGCAATCGAACCCTTGTGATCGTTGAGCTGCCGCACCAGATACTGCCGCCCTCCGAATTGCGTCCAGCCCAGAAACGGATCCGACTGCATCTGCATGGCGCGCTGTCCCTGGGCCACGCGCTGCCCGTTGTGTGTCCGCCCAGCCATAGGGGGGCGAGAGTTTTTGTTTCCCACCCTCATATGAGGATAGTCAACAAACGGCGCATACGCCGACTGCGTCTCCTCCTTGATCTGCAGAAACAGCGGATCGCCCGGCCCGTTGCCTTCAAGATAAACGCAATAATCGCGCAGGCCCACGGAGCCCGTGCCCACCACTTTGAAGGCCACATCCACCGGCCGGTAGAGCGAGAGCAAGTGCTGCCGCTGCGGTTCCAGCATTTTGCTGTAGGTCTTAATCGAGCGCAGCACCGCGGCCGCGCGCGCGCCGGTGACGCGCGTGAGCATGGGCTTGGCTTCCTTGAAGCGCCGCGGCCCATTCTTTTTCCCGGCCACCGTCAGCTGCTCCAGCGTATGCAGGGCGTGGCCCGCTCGGCCTTCAGCAGCGCTTCGTGTACCGGTCTGGCCACGTCCATGCGATGCACCTGGAATCGCGCCACCTCGATCTGCGGCATCTCAGAAAATTCGCGCATCAGGCAGGCGTAGCGCGCGACACACGCTTCCACGGCAGCGCACGCCGAGTTTTGCTTGTGGCCCGCCGCGCGGCCGGCCAGCACCAGCGAAGCCGCCATGCGCTTCAGATCCCACTCAAACGGCGCGGCGATGGTCTCGTCAAAATCGTTGATGTCGAAGAGCAGCCGGCCGTCGGGCGCGGCATAGGCGCCCAGGTTGCGCACATGCGCATCGCCGCAAATCTGCGTCACGATCCCGGTCCGCGGCAGCGCCGCCAGGTCGGCCGCCATGACCGGAACCGCGCCGCGAAAATACGCAAACGGCGATTGCGCCATCAACTCGTACTTCAGCCGGATCAGCGCCGGCACGCGTCCCCACATCGAGTGCTGCAGCAATTGCCAGCGCCGTTGCCTTGCGCTGCTTCGGCCTCAGGTCGTCGTGCAGCGTGACGCCCCGCCAGCTTGCGCTGTGCGCGGCCCAGCCGGCGGCGTTCTTCCACGCTCATCCAGTGCATAGTGCGCAGCCTACACGCTCGGCCCCACTGCTGCCAATGAAAGCGTGCCAGGCAGGAACGAAGCAGTAAATTCAAATCGCGTCGCCTGACGCTGTGATTTACACTTCTTGGTTAACGATTGCTCTTCCCGCACGGCCATCTGCGCAGGCCACCACGGCCCCACCGCGTGGAGGAATTCCTTTTGAAACCATCAGCCGCGATTCTCATTCCGGCCTTCGTTGCCTTTGTGCTCGTACCCGGTTCTGCTATCCGCGCAGCAAGCGCCCGCCAAGCCGCTCACGCGTGGAGGCCATCTATCTGCACGGGCCCATCGTCGGGCATCCGCCCGAACAGCTCACCTGGTCGCCCGACGGCAAGCACCTGACCTATATCGACAGCGGCGAGCTGATCGATATCGATCCTGCCACCGCCAAGCCGCACATCCTGGTGAGCCGCGACAAGATGTCTTCGCTCGACGAGACCGACGGCACCGAGCAGGACCGCGATCATCGCGAGCGCTACAACATGGCCAGCTACCTGTGGGCGCCCGATTCACGGCACCTGCTCTTCGACTCCAACGGCCGCCTCTGGTACTACGACCTCAAGACCGGCACCGGCGTGGAGGTGGGCGACTCCGACGAGGAGTCCGGCGACGATCCCAAATTCTCGCCGGACGGCCACTCCATTTCTTTTCTGCGCCAGAACAGCGCTGGCCGTGATCGACCTGCGCGACAACAAGCGCGCAGACCCAGATGCGTGGCGCCCGCACCCAACCCCTCCAGCGGCGAGGACGTGCTCAACGGCGGTGTCGATTGGGTCTACGAGGAAGAACTGGAGACGCGCAGCAACTACTTCTGGTCGCCCGATTCCAAGGCCATCGCCTATCTGCAGATGAACGAGACCAGCGTGCCGCAGTACCCCCTGGTTGATTGGATTCCCGCGCACGCCAGCGTGGAGATGCAGCGCTATCCGCAGCCCGGCGATGCCAATCCCGATGTACACATCGGGGTGGTGAGCGCGCGCGGCGGCAAAACCGGGTGGATGAAGCTGCCCGTCCGCCCCGGCGACGATTACATTCCGCGCTTCGGCTGGGTCGACGAGAAAACACTGTGGGTCGAAGTCCTCACCCGCGACCACAAGCACCGCTCCCTTTACTTCGCCGATATCTACACCGGCAACTCGACGCCGATGCTGGAGATCAGCGACGACAAATTCGTCGATGACAACTACGACGTCACCGTGGATGGATGGCTACATCGTCCTCACCAACTGGACCAGCGGCCACAATCAGATTTATCTCTACAGCTACGACACGGCGCATCCGGGCAATGCGCCCGCCAAGCTGGTGCGGCAGCTGACCAGCGGCGATTTTGAAGTGAGCGACATCTACCGCGTCGACACCAAGGACAAGCTCATCGACTACGCCTCAAACCAGGGCAATCTGCTGGAACAGCAGCTGTGGCAGGTGAACTTCGACGGCGCAGAGCAAGCAGATCAGAGCGGCGCCGGATTCCACGACGGCGACTTTGCGCCCGCTGGAACGGCGTACACCGACAAGCGGTCCACGCGCATGGACGCCGCCGTCGCTCAGCCTCTGCGCCGAGCCCGGCCATTGCAATCTCTTCTGGCAGACGCACGCGCTCGATGCCTACCATCTGCGCGCGCCGCAGCAGCTTGAAGTGAAGGCCCACGACGGCACCACGCTCTACGCCACGCTGCTGCTGCCCGACGAACTCCGCCGCACACAGCGTGCCGCTCATCGTGAACCCTTACGGCGGTCCCGGCCCGCAGGAAGTTGCGAATCGCTGGGGCGACGGCCTGCTCTTCGACGAGGTTCTGGCCGAGCACGGATTTGCCGTGCTCCACGCCGACAATCGCGGCACCGGCTCGCGCGGCCGCGCCTTCGCGCAGTTCGCCTATCACGACTTCGGCCCCGTCCAGCTTGAAGATCAGTTGACCGTCGTCGACTCCGTGCTCGGCGCAGTTTCCGCAACTCGACCCCAAGCGCCTGGGCTGGTGGGGATGGAGCTGGGGCGGCACCTTCACGCTCTACGCCATGACCCACTCCGACCGCTTCCGCGCCGGCGTTGCCGTGGCTCCGGTCACCAACTGGCGCGACTACGACTCCATCTACACCGAGCGCTACCTGGGCCTGCCCTCGCAGGACGCCACAGGCCTATCACGACGACTCGGTGGTCAACTCCGCGGCCAATCTCAAGGGCCATCTGCTCATCGACCACGGCACCGGCGACGACAACGTGCACATCGAAAACACCGTGCAGTTCATCCAGCAGCTGATTGAGGCGCAGATTCCCTACGACCTGCAGATCTATCCGCGCAAAACCCACTCCATCGCCGGCCCCGACGTGCGCACGCATGCTCTACAACCGCATCCTGGCGCAGTTCGAGAAGTACCTGATGCCGCCGGCATAATAGCGCACGGACTCGGACTGAAAGCGCACTCTGCGTTACAGCCGCAAGAATCTGGCGTGCGTGCGCAGACAAAATTGCGCATGGAGGATTCGCCAGGCGAAACTCTGACCGAGGTGCGGGACCGAGTACGCTCGCAAATACATGCAGCTTCTGAGAGGACGCTGCGGCGGGCGCTTACAATTCGTGCCGGTGGAACAGATCGTCCTTCTCGCGCTTGGAGCAGTCGGAGCACTGCAGGCAGCAGACCAGCAACACCGCCACGCCCGCTGTAACCAGCACCGCCAGAAGCCCGCCGTTCAATGAAAGCCAGTGCATCATAAGACTAGATCGCCGACTCCTTCGACGGGGCTCGCTGCCGGGATCCCATTTGTCTCACCCGGAGCCTGTGCTATGTTGGACGCGACTGTCACTGACTGGAGTTTTACGATACCCATTGTTTACTCGAATTTCGCTTGCAATCAAGGGAATAAAAGGCGAAAATTGAAGCATACCCATGGGCACCGATTCCCATCCCGGATTCCGAATCCTGACGCCCTGCCAGATGACTCCCGAACTGCCTGGACGACTTCCTGAGGAGCTGCGCTCCCTCGCCCAGCCGGCGTCGTTCACCGCCCCAGGAACACATCGCCGGTCCCTCCGTCAACTGGCTCTTCGTCGATCTCAACTCCTACTTCGCCTCGGTGGAGCAGCAGGTGCGCCCGGAGCTGCGCGGCCGGCCGGTCGGCGTGGTTCCCGCCATGGTCGACACAACCTGCTGCATCGCCGCCAGTTACGAGGCCAAAGCCTTCGGCGTGCGCACCGGCACCATCGTCGCCGACGCCAAAAAAATGTGCCCGGAGATCGTCCTGGTCGAAGGCCGCCACGACCTCTATACCGAGTTCCACCACAAGGTGGTCGAAGCCGTGGAAAGCTGCGTGCCCGTCACCGCCGTCTGCTCCATCGACGAGATGGCCTGCCGCCTCATGGGCCGCGAGCGGGCACTTCGTGCGGCTTTGGATCTCGGGATCCAAGTGAAGAAAAAAATCCGGGAACAGGTCGGCGAATGCCTGCGCAGTTCCGTGGGTCTGGCCACCAGCCGCTACCTGGCCAAAGTGGCCAGCGACATGGAAAAGCCCGACGGCCTGGTGGCCCTGCCGCTCGACATCCTGCCCGAGGCGCTGCGCACGCTCACCCTGCGCGACCTGCCCGGCATCGGCGCCAAAACGGAAAAGCGCCTCAACGAAAAAGGCATCCGCACCATGGAAGATCTGATGGCCCTCGACTGCACGCAGGCCGGCCAGCTTTGGGGCTCGGTGTGGGGCGAGCGCCTGTGGCACTGGCTGCGCGGCGAAGACTTCGAGATGGCCGAGACGGAGGAGCTGAAATCGCTCAGCCATCAGCACGTGCTCGCTCCGGAGATGCGCAACGCCGAGAAGGCCTACGCCGTCGCCCACAAGCTGCTGCACAAAGCCGCCATGCGCCTGCGCTCGCACGGATTATGGGCCGGGCAGATCGGACTCGCCATCGGCTTTGCCGCGCCGCGCGGCCAGAAGACTCCCGTCTCCACCTACGGCGTGCCCACGCAACGGCTGGCATGCCGAGCTGCGCCTCTCCGAGTGCCAGGACAATCCCGACGCTCATCGCCGCGCTGCGCCGGCTCTGGGAATCGCGCCCGTCCGGCCAGGAATACGACCACCCCTACTTCATCGGCGTGCACCTGAACAATCTCGTCCCCGACCGCCTGCACTCGCTCAATCTCTTCGACGCGCTCGACGGCGAGCAGCGCCGCACCCGCCTGCTGGCCGCGATGGACGAGCTCAACAACAAATACGGCATGAGCACGCTGGCGCCGGCCACCATGCTGGCCGCCTACAAAGCCGCGCCGACAAGAATCGCCTTCCACAGCATTCCGGAGCTGTTTTAAGGCATTTCTCGGACTGAATGTAGAATCGCAGCGGGCTTGCAAGGCGGTGCAGCAGGGGCTGAAGCCCTCGTTCGTTTTGCAGACTTTAGTGGCCCGGCTTCACAGCTTGGTGAAAAAGTCCCAAGAGAGGCACTTTTTCTCCACAGGGAGTTGATTTAAGAAGATGATATGCGCGGCGACGATAAGCAGCAGGCATGGATGTTCAGTTACGTGACGATGGAGCAGCGGATTCCGGCCGATCACCCGATGCGGCGAATCCGGGCGATGGCGGATCGAGCTCTGGGGAAGATGGACGGAGTTTTCGCTGAGCTTTATTCGGAGACGGGCCGTCCGTCGATAGCGCCGGAGCGTTTGCTGCGGGCGCAGTTGCTGATGGTGCTTTACTCGATTCGTTCGGAGCGGCAGTTGATGGAGCAGATCCACTTCAACCTTCTTTACCGTTGGTTCGTGGGCCTGGAGATGGACGATGCGGTGTGGGACGCGAAGGTGTTCAGCAAGAACCGGGCGCGGCTGATGGCCGGGGAGACAACTCAACAGTTGTTGCTGGCGGTGGTCGAAGAGGCGCGGGCGCACCAGTTGCTGAGCGAGGAACACTTCACCGTGGACGGGACGCTGTTGCAGGCCTGGGCCAGCCGGCGCAGCTTCAAGGAGAAGCCTGAACCGCCGCACCGTGGCACCGGAACGCGGGGCCGCAAGCTGTTGCGCGACACGCATGAGTCGAGCACGGACCCGGATGCGCGGCTGTATCGCAAGTGCAGCGCCGGCGCGGCTGTGCCCAGCTACCTGGGGCACGTGATGACGGAGAACCGCAACGGGCTGGTGGTGGCGGCCATGGCCACCCAGGCCAGCACAGTGGCCGAGCGGCAGGCTGCGCTGGAGATGCTGAAGCGGCTCAAGCGCGGCAAGCGCATGACGCTGGGGGCAGACAAGGGCTATCAAGAGGAGAGGTTCGTCAATGGGCTGCGCAGTTTGGAGGTAACACCGCACGTGGCCGAGTACGAGCCCAACCCGAAATGGCGTAACTGGCTCACCGTCAGCGAACGCAACGACCCAGGCCTGGCCGTGAGCCAGAAGAAGCGCAAACTGGTGGAGAAGGTTTTCGGCTGGATGAAGCAGGATAAGCTGCGCCAGATCAAGCTTCGTGGTCTAAGGCGCGTGGACTGGCTGTTTCAGTTGGCCGCGGCGGCGCACAATCTGCTGCGCATGAGCAAGCTGATCCCGATTCAAGCTCAGGCTTGAGCGGGGAGAGGTGTCTCTGCGGGCTGAAAGCATGGCCCACAGAGACAAACAACAACCCGGCAACCCGTCCATGCGGCCGCAAAAAAACACGACATCAGGCAACTCCGGCAAGAAACAGGCAGTTTTTCACCAAGCTGTGAAGCCGTGCCCTTATTACAGAACTCATCGCATAGGGTTTGGGTGAACGGTTACAAAAATATCCCTCAGCGGCTCAAGCCGATCAATTTTGCTGGCTTGATTGGCACGACTGAAGTCGTGCCCTTTCAAAACCGAGCAGAGTTTTTTCGCGGCCTCTAAAGCCGTGCCCTTTCAAAACACCATTGATGCAACCAGTTCTAAAGGAAGCGGGGGCCCCGGAAGATTTCCCTTTGCCGGATGCTCTACTGCCAGTCGTCCCGCGCCATTCCCTGGTTCATGACCGCTTCGAATCCCGAGTTCTTCTTGATGAAGATCTCGCTGAACTGGCGGTCCTGGCGCAGCAGAATGGCCTGCAGGCGCACCAGTTCCAGCAGCGCCAGAAACATAGCGATCAGAGCCCGTTCCGACCTGGTGTGAGCCAGCAGGCGGCGCAGCGCCACGGGCTTGTCTTCCATGGTCAGCCGCCGTCCCAGGAACTGGATCATCTGCCCGACGGTCACCGAATCTTCTTCCACGTTAATCACGGGACGATTGCGGGCACGCTCCAAGATGGTCCGAAACACGCGCACTAAGTCGGTGGTGTCGGCGGCAATCTCCGGCGCGATCTCCGACTCGCCGGCAATCTCGCGAAATTCGCGCACTCCGGGATTGGTCCACGTGGCCGCTTCCAGCATCTGCTTCTGCTGCAGCATCTGGGCGGCGTTCTTAAATCGCTCGTGCTCCAGCAGCCGCTCCACCAGCTCGCGCCGCGGATCTTCCTGGCCTTCGTCCCCGCCCTTGGGCTCGCGCGGCAGCAACATCTTGCTCTTGATGTGGATGAGCAGCGAAGCCGTGTAGATGAACTCACCGGCCACATCCATATCAGTGGCCTTGAGCTGGTTCACGTAGGCCAGAAATTGCGCTGTGATCGTCGCAATGGGAATGTCGTAGATGTCGATGTCCTGCTTGCGAATCAGGTCGAGCAGCAGATCGAATGGCCCCTCGTAGACCCGGTTCACGAAGACAGAGACGGGTGAAGTGTCAGGCCCCTGCTCGCGCTTGATGGCTTGGTGCAGCACTTGCGGCGCTGGTTGCGGGGGCACCTGCGGTACGGCAGCCGCGGCCTGCGGCGGCAAGGTTGTGGACTGGGATTCCTGCACTTCAGCGGGCACCGCTGACTCGGGAACCGCCGTCGCTTCCGGCTCATGCGCCGCCGGAATCTCAGGCGCTTCATCGGGTGCAGTCTCTTGTTGCTCCCGCTCGACTGCGGTGGGTATTTCGCCTTCGCGCTCAGCCTGATCCTCGGCCGGCACGTCTTCGGCCGGCTGATCTTCGGCCGGCGGGTCCTGCGCAACGGCCTCAAACTTCTCCGGTTCCGCATCCGGTTGCTCTGCGAGTGGCGGCTGCCCTGCGAGTGCCGGCTCGACTGCGGCCGCTGCTTCGCCTAAATCGACTCCCAGCGCAGCCTCGGCCAGCAGATCGGCGGGGCTCTCCGGAACATCTTCCGCTGCCGGTTCGGCGACAGGCGCAACCGCTTCCATTGGCTTCGACTCTTCTTCCGGCACAGCGCTCAACTCCGGCTCCGGCGCAGATTCAGCTTGCGGTTCAGACTCGTCCATGGCTTCGATTTCCAGCGCGGCCTCGGCCAGCAGATCGGCGGGGCTCCCTGGAACATCGTCCGCTGCCGGTTCGGCAACAGGCGCGACCGCTTCAATTGGCTTCGACTCTTCTTCGGGCACAGCGCTCAACTCCGGCTCCGGCGCAGATTCAGCTTGCGGTTCAGATTCGTCCATGGCTTCGATTTCCAGCGCAGCCTCGGCCAGCACATCGGCGGGCGATTCCACCAGTTCCTCGGAACTCTCCGGGAGCGAATCGGAGGACGCGTCCTGGTTATTGGGATGCGTCTCCTGCTGAGGCGGCTCGGGCTCCACTTCGCTGCTTGTCTCCTCTGGCATCTTCTCGCTTGGCGGCGCGATTTCGGCCGCTGCGTCCGCCGCCTGGGTGTGCGCGGCCGCTACCTCGCGAACAGGCGAATGGGGCTGCACATCTTGCGTTGCAGCCGCATCGCTGGGCGTCTCCGGCGCAGGCTGCGGCGTCTGCGGCGCGGAAGCACTGCTCAACTCGGAGCGGGATTGGGGGGAATGATCGCTCAAAGCTTCTTCTTCTGGAATAATTTCCTGGTTCGGAGAGTCAGCAGGCAGATCACCCGGTTTCTTCCCCGGCCGGAAGATGGCCGCGAGACCGCCGCGGATGCCGCGCACTGCTCTTGTGAAAACGTCGCGCCACCACGGGGTTGTCTTTCCGGCCATTGCCTCGTTCTCCCAGGGCGGCTTTTCTGGCACTAACTTTACTGCCTTGCGCTCACCGGCTCTCTGGCCGTGGTCAGAGTCATCTGCATGGCGTCGCGCACCTCGCGCATGGTCTCCTCAGCGCGCGCCCGGGCGCGGTGCGAGCCGTCTTCGAGAATTTCTATCACCTGGGCCTCGCTGAACTGCGCGCGGCGCTCCTGCAGCGGCTGCAGCACCTTCATCAATCCGTCCGCGGCCCAGCCCTTGCACTCAATGCAGCCGATACCCGCCGAGCGGCAGCCCTCATAAACCCTGGCGATGGTTTCCGGCGTCGAGAAGACTTTATGCAGGTCGCCCACCGGGCACTTGTCCGGATCTCCCGGATCGGTTCTGCGAATGCGCGCCGGATCCGTCACCATGGTCTTCAGCTTTTGCCGCACCACCGGTTCCGGATCGCTCATCAGGATGGTGTTGCCGTAGCTCTTCGACATCTTGCGGCCGTCGGTGCCGGGCAGCTTGGGCGAAGGCGTCAGCAGCGCTTTCGGTTCCGGCAAAACCTCCCGTTGCGGCGCGTCCGCGGGACCTTGGTAGAACTGATTGAAACGCCGCGCGATCTCCCGAGTCAGCTCCACGTGCGCCTGCTGGTCCTGGCCTACGGGCACAAAATCCGGCTGGTAGAGCAAAATGTCAGAAGCCATCAGCACCGGATAGCCGAGAAAGCCGTAGGTCGTCAGGTCTTTGCTGGTCAGGTTCTCCTGCATCTCCTTGTAGCTGGGCACGCGCTCCAGCCATCCCAGCGGCGTGCTCATGCCCAGCAGCAGCGCCAGTTCGGCGTGTTGCAGCACCTTGCTCTGCAAAAAAAGCACGCTCTTGGCCGGATCGAGGCCGGCGGCCAGGTAATCGAGCATCACCTCGATCGAGTTCGGCGCAATCTGGCTGGGATCGGCGTAGTCGGTGGTCAGCGCATGCCAGTCGGCGATGAAGAAGTAGCACTCGTACTGCGGGCCCTGGGCGAGTCTCTGATCTTGCAGCTTGACCCAGTTGGCCAGCGCACCCATGTAGTTGCCCAGATGCAGCTTGCCGGTGGGCCGCATGCCGCTGAGCACGCGCGTGCGGGAGGTTGAAATTGCAGGTTCTGCCATGGTGTTCGTCGATTCCGGGATTTCCAAAAGAGGATGATGCCGCGCTTCAGAGAGTACTGAATTGGCTCATTCCATTGTACCGGGAGCCATCGAATCGCGCTGGTCTCAAGGCCAGAAGCGCCGATGAGAGGCGTTCGTCGCCGGCGCGGAGGCCTGCGCCGGACGCATGCCCTAGAGCCTTACCAACGCCGAATAAATCAACCCCAGCGCCGGCCCCAGCAGCAGCCGCAAAATGAAGCCGCCGACAAAGATCATGAGCAGATAGCTCACCCACATGTTAATGCGGTCGTACTGCTGCACCGCGGCGTAGGGTAGCGCATTGCGCAGCACGCGGCTGCCATCGAGCGGCGGAATGGGGAGCAGGTTGAAGAAAAAGAGCGACAGATTGATGAAGATCGCCAGGCTGCACAGCAGCGCCAGGGGATGAGCCAGGGGAAACGCCGCCGGATTCATGGCGGCGATAAACGACCCCTGCACAATCATGCGGCCATTGGGCATGGTCAGGGCCATGCCTGCCAGGATGGCGAATGAGATGGCCACCAGGATCAGGTTTGAAGCCGGACCGGCCAGCGTGGTCAGGTTATCGTCGCGAATGATCCTGCGAAAATTGCGGGTGATGACCGGGGTCGGCTTGGCCCAGCCCACCAGCATGCCGCCGAACAAGCTGAACCCGAACAGCGGCCCGAAGATCATGAGCGCGGGAAACAACAGTGTGCCAATGGGGTCGGCATGGTACATGGGGTTGAGCGTGATGCGCCCCTGCAACCGCGCCGTCTGGTCGCCCAGCCGCGACGCCATCCACGCATGGGCGCACTCGTGAAAGCTGAGCGAAAACAGCAGCAGAACAAATTCAAAGACGGCAATCAGAAAGGCGCTGGATTGCAAACAATTTCTCCCACGGCTGAAAGCATCAGGTTAGCACGCTGGGCCATCGCGTTTCAGACGTTGCCGGACGGGAAACTGCCCACAATTTCACCATCGCCCACGTTCTGGCCGGCCAGCACGATCGCATGGCTGGCGATGCGCGCACCCTCGCCGATTACGGTGGGCTTCAGTTGCACATTTTCGTAGCTGCCCGGAGTCGTAGGAGTGCGAGAAGATGCGCGAGTAGGATCCGATGACGGCATTTTTCCCAATCTTGATGCCGCCGCGGTCGTCGAACAGCGCGCGCTGGCGGATGGTGACCCCGTCGCCGATCCAGAAATTGTAGCCATAGGTGATGTCGACGCCGTGATAGATTTTCACGCCCGTGCCCACATGCTCAAAGATGTGCCGCCCCAGCATGCAGCGGAAGCGCAGTCCCAGCCAGTGGTTCAGCCCGATGGGCGAGCGGTCGAACATCTGCCAGAACCAGAGCAGCGGTTTGCGCTGCGCATAGCGCTCCCGATCCACGTCGGGAAAATGCTCCGCCTCCAGGGTCACGTTCATGGGATCGAGGGAGAGCGAAACCACGTTGCCCGGCAACTCGGAGGTCAGCGTCAGATTCAGCTTGCCGCCGTGCGGACGGCCCAGGTAGAGCTGGTAAAGCTGGTCGCGCACAATCTCCGCACGCCGTTCCTGCGAACAGTGGCGCGAGAATTCGTCGTCCAGAAACTGGATCCAGC
The DNA here is from genome assembly GCA_963725975.1 of uncultured Acidobacteriaceae bacterium. GTDB lineage: Bacteria > Acidobacteriota > Terriglobia > Terriglobales > Acidobacteriaceae > Telmatobacter. The sequence goes on from CAVSBA010000012.1 coordinate 346,412, forward strand.
GGCGGTAAATCTCTTCCGCCTCTGGCTGCGGATGCGGTGCCGGTATCTCAGGATTCCCCATATGCAACGACGATAAATCAGCGAACGAGGATGGGGAAACAGGCGAGGGGCAGGGGCTAGGGACTAGGGGCTAGGGACTAGGGGCTAGGGGCTAGGGACTAGGGACAGGCAGGGACTAGGCACGCAGATCGACTGCGCTAGATACGGCGGCCGCAATCGATGATCTGATTGCGACCGACCTGTCCTGTCACCTTGTCCCTGTCCCCTGGCCCCTGCCTTTACCGTCTCCCTTGGATCGTCTTCGCCGCGGCTGCTCTTCTTGGCCGCTCTCCGTGCGGCGATGGCGTGCATCTCCTTGCCCCAGTGCGAGCGGTTGATGCCGATCTGCATGGCCAGGTAGATAATGTTGCTGGTTCCCCAGTAGAGAGCCAGCCCCGAAGCGTAGTGCCACAGCATGAAGCCGAAGAATACGGGCATCATGAAGGCCATCATGCGCCGCTGCGATGGATCCATTCCCGGCGAGGGCGTGATGTACTGCGTCAGGAACATGCTAAGGATGATCAGGATGGGCAGAACGTGGGTTGGGTCGGGCTGCGACAGATCGGGCAGCCACAGCCAGTGGGCCTGGCGCAGTTCCACCGAGTTCTCCAGCACCCGGTAGTAGGCGAAGAACAACGGCATCTGTACCAGCAGGGGCAGGCAACTGCCGTACATGTTGACGCTCTCCGTCTTGTAGAGCGCCATCATTTCCTGGTTCATCTCGCCGCGCTTGGGGTCGGTGGCCTTCAGGTTCTTGTAGCGGGTCTTGATGGCGTCCACCTTGGGCTGGATGCGCATCATCTTCAGCGACGACTTGGTCATGGAGATGCGCGTGGGAAGCAGAGCCAGCGTGAACAACGTGGTGAACAGGATGATGGCCCAGCCCCAGTTGGCGATGCCGTGCTCCACCAGGAAGCGCAGGATCAAGTAGAGCGGCTTGGCCACGATCGCCCACCAGCCGAATTGATCAGCGGCGAAAGCGGCCCGTCCGGTTTGCCGTCCGCGCCCATGGCATGAATCGACTGGCCAGCACATCGGTGGCCTTGGGTCCGGCGAAGAGACGCAGGTGGGTCGCGCCGGTGGTGGAGCCCACGGCGATGCCAATCACATCGGCGGGCACAATTTTGCTGTTTGGATCGCTCGGGTCAGAGTGCAGATCGATCGCGTGGTGCAGCGTCACCACCGTGGCCTGGTCGGGATTGTCGGGCAAAAATGTTGCGGCAAAATACAGATCCATGATGCCGGCATACGAATAGGGATCGGTGAAGGTGGCGTCGTCGCTCACCTTCTTGGCGACAATCGTATTCTGCTTGCCGTCCACCGACCACACCACCGAAGAAGCGACGGAGGTGCGCTGCGCAGGAGCAGCGGCTGCGTGAGGGTGCGCGGGCTCAAACTCTTCCATATCGCCCAGGCCGGCGGGCCACTCCACCAGCGCGCGCACGCGGCGCGCCGTTGAGCGTTACCTGCGTATCGACGCCCACCACGTAGTTCGAGTCGAAGTGGAGGTCTTCACCACGTCGAGCCCGTTGGCCGCGTAACGGAAACTGACCGTGGCCGGCGCCAGCACCGTTCCGGCGGCCGACTGCGACCCGCTGACCGTCACCTGGTAGAGCGCATCGTTCAGCTGCGACGACTTGACGGGAGAATCGGGGTAGGTGAACAGCGCCAGCGGAAAACCAAAGCGCTCAGCAGACCTGCTGCTGCACCAGGTCCAGCGGCTGGCCATCGGAGTCTTGGTACTTTTTCAGAAACCAGTGCTCCACCTGGCCGCCGCGATTGGTGAGCACAACTTTGTAGAGCTCGTTTTCAACCGTGGTGGTGCTCTGCGTGTCAGCGGAAATTGCAGCGGCCGCGGCCGCCGCCGACTGTTTGGCATGGGCCTGCGCCGTCTGCGGCTGGGTGCTCTGCGTGTTGAGCGCGGAGGCCTGGCTGGCCTGCGGTGCAGCTTGCTGCTGCGACTGGGTTCGGCGCCTGCGGCTGCGGCTTGGGCTTGTTGAAAAACGTCTCGTAGCCGAGAAAAGCCAGCAGCATCACCAGCCACAAGATCATGGTGGAGCGCATATCGCCGCCGCCACCGCCGCCGCTTCCCTGCGTTTGCAGATTGGGATTGCTGAATTTCGGGCAAAGGATGACTTCCTGTCGGATTGAAGGGGCAACCCGCAGGCTGCCGCTCTTTCTATGGTAATGGTTCGTGGGGAAAAGGTCTTTCGCCGCGCGATTTGGGGCTCAGCTTTGGCCAGCGGCACCGGATCAAAGCCGCCGGGCGTGAAGGGATGGCAGCGCAGCAGCCGCCAGCAGGCCATGCGCGCTGCCCCGCAGCGGTCCATGAATGGCAATGGCCGTGGCCGCATACTCCGAGCAGGTGGGCTGAAATTTGCATCCGCCCACGCCTAGCGTATGCACCGCAGGCGAAAGCCAGCGCTTGTAGAAGGCGAGCAGCGCCAGCAGAGCACGAGTCATGGCAAATCGGCTGCGCGACGCGCTGCGTCAACCCGCGCCTGTTCCAGAATACGCACGACTTCTGCTTCCAGCTTGGCGAATTCGAGAGTGAGTACGCTGCGCCGCGGATGCAGAATGAGATCGAATCCGGCCGGCAGCAACTCAACATGGCGGCGCAGCACTTCGCGCATGCGGCGCTTGATGCGGTTGCGATCATGGGCCTTGCCCAGCACCTTGCCGGCGGTGAGCCCCACGCGCGCGCCCACACGCATATCCGCCGGCCTTCGCCTGCGGCGCCAGAAACCAGTTCATGGACGCAGATTGCCGCTTGCGCGCCGCTGCGTACGCGCGCTCGTAGTCGGCGTGCTTGCGCAGGCGAGCACCCGCCAGGGACTGGCGCCGCGAACCCCGGGACGCAAGTTCCGCTTCCTGGGGCAGCTTGCACTGCGCTGGCTTTGCATTGGAATTCATCGGGAAACTCGATCCGGACCACGTTGCGGATGATTACCCCGTCCGGCTCAGCCGTTACGGCTGGGTGCCCCATGTCTCGGCTGGGAGGCATGGGAAACATGAATCATCATTGATCGCGAGGCTAGTCGCGGTAACCGGCCGTTACCGTCACGCGCTTGCGGCCTGCCGCGCGGCGGCGGCTCAGCACAGCAGCGCCCGACTTGGTCTTCATGCGCGCTCGGAATCCGTGGGTCTTCACGCGCCGATGGCGGTTGGGTTGAAATGTGCGCTTGGGCATGAAAAGTGCGCTCCTGCTTTCTTCAAGAGAATCTTCGCTTAAACAGCATTTTCAAGTATATCTCAGCATTCAGTTTTCAGGCCAGCGCGAATGCCGGCGTGCCGCGGCCACTGGCCACCGCGGCTTGCGACTGCGCGCACAAAAAAAATCGCCAAAAATCGAAACTGCTGTTGACCGCGTCGAGGGATTGTGGTGGGTTGCGCCCAATTCTTGGCCAGCAAAATGATCCGCCCAGGCTCGGGCCTGTAACACTTGTATTTCGAATCTATTTAAGATGACCTACGTAACTTCTTTTTCTGAGTTTCACCATCCGTGGTGCAACTCTTCCGCACGCCAGAAAGTTTTGTGAAAGAGAGATTGCAATCATGTCCAAATGTGCTACTATCGGGACCGTTCAAGAAAGTTTTAAGCGTCCCACGGATCGGTTTGTTCACGGCCCCCCTAGAGTGTGAACGTCAGGGCCAGACTCGCAACGAAAGGCACTACAAACTCTCTCTCGCGGCGGAGGAATCCTCCTTTTCGCCGTGGAGAGTCGATTTTTTTCAACGCCGCACAATGAACTCTTATCCTCCGCTTAAAAGGCGCTGGCAAGGACTCGTACGATGGCATTTGCAACCTCTCCTGCACCAACATTGAACCCCTGGCTCCAAATCCTTTCCGCTCTGGAAAAGAAGGTGATCCGCCAGTCCTTCGAAACCTGGCTGAAGCCCACGCGCTACAGCCATGCGGCAGGTCGCACCCTCTACGTGCGCGTACCCTCGCCCGAGTTTCAGCACATCGGCGACAAGTATGGCGACCTTATTCAGGAAGCAATCGACCTGCAGGGAATGGAGTTTGATGACGTTAGTTTTGTGACCATGGAAGAAGATCCTTCGCATTCCGCCGCAGCGCAGGGATGGAGGCTTCGGCCCGGTGCCAGCGCACGCGCCCACCGCGCCGCCGGCTGCGCCCTCGCGCTCTCCGGAGCAGGCGCGCTTCGACTGGTCCACCGCCGCGCAGCTCAATCCGCGCTACACCTTCGACGCCTTCGTGATCGGCAATGGAAATCAGTTTGCCCGGGCCGCGTCGCTGGCGGTCGCCGAGCGGCCTTCGCGCGCTTACAATCCGCTCTTCCTCTATGGCGGCGTGGGCATGGGCAAAACCCACCTGATGCACGCCATCGGCCACGAAGTAAAGCGCCGCCAGCCGGTGGCCAGCATCTGCTACGTGTCGGCCGAGAAGTTTACCAACGAGATGATCAACTCCATTCGCAACGATCGCATGACCAGCTTCCGCGATCGCTTCCGCACTGTGGATGTGCTGCTGATCGACGATATTCAATTCATCTCGCAAAAAGAGCGTACCCAGGAAGAGTTCTTTCACACCTTCAACGCGCTTCACGAAAACATGAAGCAGGTGGTCATCGCCAGCGACCGCCCGCCCAAGGAGCTGACGGAAATTGAGGAGCGGCTGCGCTCGCGCTTCGAGTGGGGCCTGATCGCCGACATTCAGCCGCCCGATCTGGAGACCAAGGTCGCCATCCTGCTGAAAAAGGCGGAGAGCGAGCAGGTGCACCTGCCCACCGACGTGGCTCTGTTTGTTGCATCGAACGTGCGCACCAACGTGCGCGAGCTGGAGGGCGCGCTGGTGCGGCTCATCGCCTGGTGCCAGTTGAATCGCATGGACATTACGCTGCCCGCGACGCAGCAGTGCCTCAAGCAGTTCATCGACATGCAAGTGCGCAAGGTGACCATCGAAGCGATTCAGCGCGCCGTGGCCGAGCAGTTCGGCATGAGGGTAACGGACCTGAAGCAGAAGAATAACTCGCGCAATGTGGTGGTGCCGCGCCAGATCGCCATGTACCTGGCCAAGCAGATGACCGAAGCCAGCTTGCCGGAGATCGGCCGCCAGTTCGGCAACAAGCACCACACCACCGTGATGCACTCCATCGGCAAGATCGATGAGCAGCGCCGCTCCGACAAGGACCTGCACCGCATGTTGAACAAGCTGCAGGACCTTCTGAACACTTAGCACAATGCATGCAACTGGACTGAAGACAGCGAAGGCCGCGCAATGCGCGGCCTTCGCTGTTTATTGCGATGATCGTCAGAGGGTTCGGCGCCGTCACTCTCCCGCGTAGTAGCCGCCGCGAGTCTGGATGGCAAAGTCTTTGTCTTTCCGCGAACTCAGCGGTACCCGGTGGAAGCTGCTCTATCTGCGCCCAAATCCCCGCGGCTGAATCGGCGGTTTTACCGGTATGTCGGTTTTGCCTTCGGGAAACACCACCAGGAAGCGGCCAGGGCCTTCGCCGCTGCTCGCCGTCTCAACGCCTTCCAGGCCGCGGCAGGCCATGTGCAGCAGGCGCCGCTCGCGGCTGTTCATGGGCGGAAAGCTGTATGGGATGCCGCTGCGGCGCACTTTTTCCGCCGCCGTTTCCGCGGCCAGGCGCAGCTCCTGCGCGCGCAGCGCCTTGAAGTTGGCGGCGTCAAAGCTGACCAGGTCGTTCTCGCGCGATTCCAGCCGCAGCATCTGCGCGGCGATGGTCTCGAGCGCCCGCAGCAGTTCGCCGTTGTGCTGCGTCACCAGCGGCACATCGGGGCCGGCCAGTTCAACATAAATCTGGCGAGCTTCAAGACCTTCAGGATCGGCCGCGCCGTCGCCGGCGGTGATGCGGAACTTGAGGCGCAGTCCGCCCAGCTTGTTCAGGGAGTTCAGGAAAACGGCAATCTTCTGGGCTGCTATCTGCAGATCATCGATGGGCATAACCCAACCAGTATCGCAGAGCCGAGCGGCAAGGAGGCAGGCAAAATCGCACGCCGCATGCCCGCCGGGTTTCTTGCTACCCTGTGGAGGTCGTTTTTGCTTCCCACGGCGGAGATCAAAACATGGCCTCGGGTTCTGGTTCGGGAAATCGCATGCATGGCATCTCGCGGCGCGACGCGCTGAAAAGTATTGGCGGAATGATCGCTGCTTCTGCAGCCGTTTCGGCCGCCAGCGCCGCAAGTCCCGGGCGAGAAAACGCGCCCCAACCGGCCGGCGCACAGGGTTCGACGGGCACCCTGCCCAAGCGTCCCAACATCCTGTGGATCACTGGTGAAGGTGTGCCCCAGGCTGCGCTCAGTTGCTATGGCAGCCGCCTGATCGAAACGCCCAACATCGATCGCATTGCCAAACAAGGCCTGCGCTTCACCAATTCCTTCGTCACCAACGGCCTGTGCGCTCCCAGCCGCGCCACCCTGCTTACCGGCACTTACAACAACATCAACGGCATGTACGGCAACCCAGGAATTCCGGCCTCCACGGGCACCATGATGCCGCACTTCGATCCGGCGCAGGAGACGTTCCCGAAAATTCTCAAGCAGAACGGTTATCAGACCGGCATGGTGGGCAAGTGGCATCTGCCTGTGAATCCTGCAGATACCGGCTTCGATTACTTCGTCTACAAAAATGGCGCGGGCGGCCCGTACTACGATCCCGACGGATACCTGGGCAATCCCTCGCTGGGCAGCCATGAGGTCCTGCCGCAGCGCCACGAGGGCTACATCACCGACGTGATGACCGACCTGGCTATCAAGGGCATGGATCAGTTCAAAGCCGGCAGTGCGCAGCCCTTTTTGATGATGATGCAATTTTTCAATGACCATCGTCCCTTCGATCCCGCGCACAAGTACGAGCATCTTTACGACAACGTGCACATCCCCGAGCCCGGCACCTTTTGGGACGATTACTCGCACCGCGCCGGCGCGGCCAAAGAAGCGCGCATGCGCATTGAAGACATGCCGGACTTCAACCCGCCCGACTCGCTCTCGCCGCGCCAGCGCAAGCAGTGGAATTACCAGAAGTTCATGGAGCATTTCCTGGGCACGCTGCGCTCGCAGGATGACAATGTGGGCCGCTTACTCGCGTATCTCGACCAGAACGGACTGGCGGAAAACACCGTCGTCGTTTACACCTGCGATCACGGCTTCTTCCTCGGCGATCACGGCTGGTTCGACAAGCGCTTCATGTACGAGCAGGCCATCCACGTGCCCTGGATGATCCGCGCTCCGGGCATGCGCGGCCGCGGCACAGTGAGCGACGAGTGGGTGGTGAGCATCGACAACGCGCCCACCGTGCTCGACCTCTGTGGGCTTCCGATCCCCGCGGAGATGCAGGGCCGCAGTATTGCACCCATGCTGCGCGGCGAAAGCCCTGCGCCGCGCGAGCGCTCGCTCTACTATCACTACTACGAGTTCGGTTCGCCGCACTGGGTGGCTCCGCATTACGGCATTCGCACTGAGCGCTACAAGCTCATCCACTACTACAACCGCAATGAATGGGACTTTTTCGATCTGGAGCGCGACCCGGACGAGATGGACAGCCTGTTTGTCGAGAACGGCATGCACGTGCGTCCGGAGTACGAGCAGATCGCCGATCAGCTCGTCGCCCAGTTGAAAGCGCGCCGCGAATTTTACAAGGACAATACGGGGCTACCGGTGATTTTGTGGCCCCCGGGCGACTGAGCGGGCGCTATCAGCTCAGATCCTTGTGAGCGCATGCTGGCTGCGCAACGCATCGCGTTCCTGTCCTACGGGTTCGCGCGTAACCATGCCATCGATGGTGCGCCGAATGCCAAGGGGGTTTTCATTCCTCAGCTCCGCGGGCAGTGCCACGTCGGGGAAATCCTGGTAACAGACTGGCCGCGCCCAGCGATAGATGGCCTGGGTGCCCACCGAGGTAAAGCGGCTATCGCTGGTGGCCGGATAGGGACCGCCGTGGACCATGGCGTCGCAGACTTCGACGCCGGTGGGATAGCCATTCACGACCAATCGCCCCGCCTTGCACTCCAGAATGCTCATCAGGTCGCGATACTCAATGAGGTCTGCTTCCGAGCCGTGCAGCGTGGCCGTCAACTGACCGTCGAGCGCACGCGCCAGCTCCAGCATTTCCGCGCGGCTCTCATAACGGATCACCAGTGTGCTGGGGCCGAAAACTTCGCCCGCCAGGTCTGGATTTGCCACCAGGTCAGTGCCGCGGATGGCAAACAGCGCCGGCACGGCGTGGCAGTTCTTGCCAGCGGCCAGCGGCGCAGCCTGGGCGAGCGTGCGCACGGCGCTGTGCCCGAGGCGTTGCGCCACGCCACCCTGGTAGCTCCTGGCAATGCCTTCAGTGAGCATGGGCGAAGAGCCGGCTTGAGTGACAAGCTTGACGAGGACCTCGACCAGCGCGTCGCCGTCTTTGTTGGCCGGCAAATACAGCAGGCCGGGTTTGGTGCAGAACTGGCCGACACCCAGGGTAAACGAATTAAAGAGTCCCTCGGCGATGCGTGCGGCCTGGCTTCGGAGCATATCGGGCAGCACGAAGACCGGGTTCACGCTGGACATTTCAGTGAAACAAGGAATTGGTTCGGGGCGCGCGGCGCACATCTCCATCAGCGCTTTGCCGGCGCGCCACGAGCCGGTAAATCCTACCCCCTTGATCACCGGATGCTTGACGAGCGCCGCGCCCAGTTCGGTGCCCGCTCCGAACAGCAGCGCAAAGACGCCTTCGGGCAGACCGACTTCGCGCACGCTGTCGGCGATTACCCGGCCAGCCAGTTCGCTGGTGCCAGGATGGGCGGAGTGCGCTTTGACGATGACCGGGCAGCCTGCGGCCAACGCGGAAGCCGTGTCGCCGCCGGCCACGGAAAAGGCCAGCGGGAAATTGCTCGATCCAAACACCGCGATTGGACCCAGCGGCCGCAGTACGGAGCGGATGTCGGCGCGCGGCAGCGGCTTGCGCTCGGGTTTCGCGGGATCGATCCGGGCATTCACCCACGACCCCTCTTCCACCAGTTGCGCAAATAGCTTGAGCTGATTGACGGTGCGCACCAACTCGCCCTTGAGGCGTGCTTCAGGCAGCGCCGTCTCGCGATGCGCGCGGTCTACGAGATCCGTGCCAATGGCGTCGAGCCCCGCTGCAATGCGGCTCAGCAAGCGACTCTTGTCTTTACCCGGCAGGTCGCGATAGTGGAGCGACGCTTCCCCGGCCAGATGGGCGGCGCGATGAAGCGCTTCCGGGGTTGCATAATGAAACGTAGGCTCGAGCGGAGCGCCGGACGCGGGGTCATAGCCGGCAAAGGTTCCCGCGCTTGCCTGGTCCGGCTCGGCGCCAACAATCGAATAGCCTGAGATCATTCATTCACCGCGATTTCCCGCGCTGCCTGCGCGCTGTGAGAATTTTTGCCGCATTTCCTTCGGCAAACAGACCTAATGCAATGGATGCAAGCGAGCTGGCAAAAAGCTGTGAGAATCTTTTGAGGAGCAAGTCCATTGAAAGCCTATCGTACCGCAAACTCCATTTTCATCGAGGATAAGGGCAAGTTCTATGCCCTGGCCGGGCAAACGTGGGATGCATTCATCCGTGAGGATATGTACGAGATGGCGCGCGCGGCTACCGGCGGAGCGTCTGTCACCTTCGATCCCGCGAATGCGCTCGCGCCCATTGTGAGCCAGGAGGTGTGGGCCGCGGGTGTGACCTACTTCAGAAGCCGCGAGGCCCGCATGAGGGAATCGCAGGATGCGGGCGGGGGCGATTTCTACGCGCGGGTTTATCACGCGGCGCGCCCCGAGCTGTTTTTCAAAGCCACCGGGCGCCGCGTTGTCGGCCCGGGCGCCGCGGTTCGCATCCGCTCCGATTCTCATTGGAACGTTGCCGAGCCGGAGCTCACACTGCTCATCAATCCCGCCGGCCGCATCGCCGGTTACACGGTGGGCAACGACATGAGCTCGCGCGATATTGAAGGCGAAAATCCGCTTTACCTGCCCCAGGCCAAGGTATACGACGGCAGTTGCGCGCTGGGTCCCTGCATCGTGCTCTCGTCTGAGCCGCCGGCAAAATCCACAGCCATCGCGATTGAAATTCTGCGCCGCGGAGCGGTCGCCTTTACGGGCAGCACCACGCTGAACGAGTTGAAGCGCGACCCGCGGGAGCTGGTGGATTTCCTTTTCCGCGACAACAGTTTTCCCGACGGGGTATTTCTGATGACAGGAACGGGGATCGTTCCCGCCGATGAATTCACACTCCAAAGCGGCGACGAGATTGCCATCACCATCGATGGAATCGGCACGCTGAAGAACCGGTTGGCGTAGGGCCTGTTCACACTCGCTAGCAAGGCAGAGAGCTGCACCGCGGTGCGCGCGCACACAGGCGGCTGTCCCGCGACTTGATACAATCTCAGCTATTCGATAAAACTCCGTACTACGGGTTCGGTTTTGCCGGACGGCAGGCGACAACTATCCGTAGCCGGGCTCCCAGGACCTGGCCGCCACCGCATCGTGCAGGCGGGCACGGCCAGAACGCAAACCGGGCACGCAGAGAGAGGCTTGAGCCGTCTTCGGTTCTGCGGAGGGTGACTTTTCCTGGTGAAAGAGCTACCGGGTCCTCAGAGTTTGGGAAGCAGCGACTGTGGAAGCGCTGCATTCCCGATCGAATGGGCGAATGCGATCCGGCGAAGTTGAAGCCGGAGATCGAAGGAGAAGGTAAATGAGCATCGTCGGCGCACCTGCAGTGCCCACTACCAATAAACATCTCATCCGCTGGGTTGAAAAAATGGCCGAGCTGTGCCAGCCCGCCAACATTCACTGGGTGGACGGCTCGCAGGCCGAGTACGACTTTCTGTGCGAGCGTACTGGTGAAGAGCGGCACCTTCACGCGCCTCAACCAGGAGCTGTGGCCGGGCTGCTTCTACGCCCGCAGCGCGCCCAACGACGTGGCGCGCGTGGAAGATCGAACTTTTATCTGCTCTCTTTCCAAAAGCAATGCCGGGCCGACGAACAACTGGGAAGATCCGTTCGAGATGCGCAAGAAGCTGAAGCGGCTCTTCCGCGGCTGCATGGCGGGGCGCACGATGTACGTGCTGCCCTTCAGCATGGGGCCGATCGACTCGCCCATGTCGCAGATCGGCGTGGAGCTTACCGATTCCGCGTACGTGGTGGTGAACATGCGCATCATGGCGCGGATCGGCGCGCCGGTGTTTGCCGAGATCGACAAAGGCATCAAGCGCGTGGTGCCCTGCATGCACACGGTGGGCGCGCCACTGGCGCCTGGCGAGAAGGATGTTCCCTGGCCCTGCAACGACACAAAGTACATCGTGCATTTTCCTGAGACGCGCGAGATCTGGAGCTACGGCTCGGGGTATGGCGGTAACGCGCTGCTGGGCAAAAAGTGCTTTGCGCTGCGCATTGCATCGAATATTGCGCGCGACGAAGGCTGGATGGCCGAGCACATGCTTATTCTGGGCGTGGAATCGCCCACTCATGAGAAGACCTACGTGGCCGCGGCGTTTCCTTCCGCGTGCGGGAAAACCAATTTCGCCATGATGATTCCGCCTGCCGGGCTTTGATGGATGGAAGGTGTGGACCGTGGGCGACGACATTGCCTGGATCAAGCCGGACGTGAACGGCCAGCTGCGCGCCATCAATCCTGAGGCAGGTTTTTTTGGCGTGGCTCCGGGCACCAGCAGCAAGACAAATCCCAACGCCATGAGCACGCTGGCCAGGAACACCATCTTTACCAACGTGGCGCTCACCCCGGAAGGCGGCGTGTGGTGGGAGGGCATGACCGACGAGCCGCCGGCCGAACTGACCGACTGGCGCGGGCAACCGCTGGACGCCGGAGATCGGCAAGAAGACAGGCCAGACTGCCGCTCATCCCAACGGACGCTTCACGGCTCCGGCGCGCCAGTGCCCCACCATCGATCCTGCATGGGAAGCGCCCGAGGGCGTGCCCATTTCAGCCATCATCTTCGGCGGACGCCGCGCCACCACCATGCCGCTGGTTTACCAGGCATTCAACTGGTCGGCGGGCGTGTACACGGGCGCGACGATGGGCTCGGAAACCACTGCGGCCGCAGCCGGGGCCACCGGCCACGTGCGCCGCGATCCCATGGCCATGCTGCCCTTCTGCGGCTACCACATGGGCGACTATTTCCGGCACTGGATCAAGATGCAGCGCGATCTGAGCGCCACGCCGCGCATCTTCCACGTGAACTGGTTCCGCAAGGACGAGAATGGCAAATTCCTGTGGCCGGGCTTTGCGGAAAACATGCGCGTGCTCAAGTGGATCGTCGACCGCGTGCACGGCCGCGCGCTGGCTCGCGAAACGCCCATTGGCTGGACGCCCTACTACGACGACATGAACTGGAAGGGCCTTGATTATCCGCGCGAGAAGTTCGACAAGCTGCAGGAAGTGGATCGCGCGGCCTGGCGCAGCGAGGTGATGGGCCACGAGGAGCTGTTCATCGCGCTGCACGACCACCTGCCGCCGGAGATGATCTACGAGCGCGAGTTGCTGATCTGCCGGCTGTGAGTTAGCAAGTCAGCAACTCAGCGAGTCAGCGGGAAAGCGGCTGTGCGGAGTGATTTGGTCTCCCACCCTTCGCGCGATGAGGCTGCGCGAAGGATGGGGCACCCGCCTAACTTGCTGACTTGCTGCCCCGCTGCCTCAATACTGCCACGACGTCACGTCCGCGCCCGCCGGCGCGGTGGCCAGCATGTGCTCCACCATCATGGGCAACACACGCTGCGGCCAGTCTGCATTGTTCTGCTGCATCGTGTACTCCGACGGGCCCGCCGGTATAGCAATGCGGCATGCGCGGGCCGTACTGGAAGGTCGCATCCGAATGCGGATGGCGCGTCTTATCGAGCTGATCCTCAAGCAGGTGCACGGCGTTATTCAGAAAATAGGTATCGCCGTCGCCCACCGTCAGGTGCAGCTTGCCTTCAAGCTTCGGTCCCAGCGTGGGCCAGTCGCGCACCATCGTCGCCGTCAGATCGTAATGGTCGTGCCAGTATGCGACGACCTTCTTGTCAATCGCGCCGGTCAGCGGATCGACGGCCTGTGCCGGGTAACCATCTGCTCCAACAGGCGAAAAGACTGCCTGCCAAATGTCCCATTGCTCGGTGGAACGGCCGTGCGTGCCCAGCACATACTCAAAGGCGTGCTCCGGGCCGGTATTGGCAAGGATCATTCCATCGGGCTGGCGATCGGCGGGGATGGGAATGGCGCCGAAGTCCCCGTATCGCGTGAAGGCATTCGCGTCGTTGTAAAGATCGATGCCCTGGTAGGCATGAAAATCCACCGGATCGGGACAGGCCACATACGCATCGTTGTACTCATCCGGATAAAACACTTGTGTGGCCAGAGCTTCCCATCCGCCTGTCGACCCGCCGAAGGTGGCGCGCGCCCATCCCTGCCCGATGCCGCGATACTTCTTCTCGATGGCCGGAATCAGCTCGTCGTTAATGGCCGTGCCGTAGGGACCCACATTGGCCGAGTCCACATCGTAGGAGTCGTCGTAATAAGGATTGGCATTCTGCACGTAGATCATGATCACGCGCGGAAGACGGCCGCTCGTCCAGTCCTGAAAAAATTTATAGCCGGCCTGCTGGCGCCGGTAGTCGGGTGAACTGGAATCGGGCGGCGAGGTCACCCACGGATAGGGCGCGAATCCAGGACGAAAATGATCCTGGTACACCACCAGAGGAAAATGCGCGCTGGGATGCTCGTCGAAGTGATCGGGCAGCAGAATCCATGCGCCGAGGTACATATCGCGGCCCCAGAACTTGCTCAGCACATCGCTCTTGAAACGCATGTATTTGAGCCACTTTGCACCTGGCTCTCTTTTGGCCAGCACCTCGGGATCACCGTCTGTGCCTTCGATGGGCGGGAACACCTGGTCGAGCGTGAGCTTGATGGTGGCCTGCGATCTGGGATCGAAATGCAGCTTCACGGGCTTGTTGTAGGGGTTTCCGGGCTTGTAGTTCCAGTGCTGGCCTTCGCCTTTATCCGGCGGCAGCCACAGGTTGCGGCCGTCGCCGAGATGAAAGAGGTCATAAGCATTGAAGACTGCTTGAACGTAGTATTCGCCCGCATCGAGATCGGCCAGGGAGCGGCGCGGATAACCGAAGGTGTGAGCATCCACGATGATCGGCATGCCCGGCGCAAGGTCGGAAACATCCACGCCGAAGCCCTGTGCCGAGCGGTATTGCTCGTCCATCTGCATGCGCGGCTCGGGATTGCCGGTCTTGGCGAAGATCAGGATCAAGTGCCCGGTGAGCGGCCCGGTCGCCGACGGAATGGTCACCTCGATGCGCTGTGCCTGCGCCGCAGCAACAGAGAACGCCACCATAGCCGTGATGCTTAACCAAGCCCTTCGCATGAACTCTCCTTCGTATGATGAGGACGCCGCAACTGCCTTTAATTGTTCTCGCCCGATTCCTCGTCCACGCGTTCGAGCGCGGCGAGCGCCTCGTCGGAAACATCCCACTGGCGCAGGATTTTGTAGATCGTCCCGGTCGAGAACCCCGCCGTCACCAATCGCCGCATCACGCGCGCAGTTTCCTTCTCATTCTCCGGCTTCTTGATGCGCTTTCGTTCCAGGTGCGCGCGTGCCAGGGTCTCTTCATCGGTATTGCCGTAACGGGTCTCGACGGTTGCTTCCACCAGGTCCGCGCCCACGCCCTTCTTGCGCAGATCGTTGCGCACCCGCCGCGCGCCCAGCTTTTCGTTTTCCTGGCGCAGCCGCGCATAGGTCTCGGCAAATGACCGATCGTCCAGATACCCGTGTTCTTTCAGCCGGGCCACCACGGCATCTATCGTCGCATCGCCATGGTCGTCGGGCTCTACGCGCTGCCGCATAAGCCGGCGCAGGTCGGCTTCAGTGCGCATTTGCCGGCCCAGAGCCTTGACGGCGTAGTCGTAAAGACCACCCTCGTTGAGGAAGACGCGCGGCTTACCGGATTTGGATTTAAAGGGCAGCTTCTTGCTCCCGGCTTCAATTTCCTTGTTATGGTTTGCGCCCTCCCAGGTCCCAAAAGCGGGACCTGGGGCACCCATTATCGTGGTAAAGCGGCAGACGGCTAGTGGCCGGGGGCCGCGTTTCCCGTCCACTGGTCGACCCAGTCGTTGACCGTCTTATACCAGAGCTGGGAGTTCTGCGGCTTCAGCACCCAATGGCTCTCGTCGGAAAAGTAGAGCATCTTGCTGGGCACGCCGAGCCGCTGCAGCGTGTCGAAAAGCTGAAAGCCCTCGCTTACGTCGAGCCGGTAGTCGTGCTGGCTGTGAATCACGAGTGTGGGCGTTTTGAAATTCTTTGCAGAGAGCGCAGGCGACCATTTGCGGTAAGGGTTCTCGCTGTCGGGCTTGCCGTAGTAGTCCCACGGCCTGCCCTTGAACTCCCACTCGTTGAACCACAGCTCGTCCGTCGAACCGTAGGCCGACTCGGGATTGAACATGCCGTCGTGGGTGACGATGCACTTGAAGCGGTCGGTGTGCCCCAGGATCCAGTTGGCCATGTAGCCGCCATAGCTGGCGCCGAGAGCGCACTCGCGCGTTTTATCGATGAAG
The DNA here is from genome assembly GCA_963725975.1 of uncultured Acidobacteriaceae bacterium. Taxonomy (GTDB): domain Bacteria; phylum Acidobacteriota; class Terriglobia; order Terriglobales; family Acidobacteriaceae; genus Telmatobacter. Next base: position 361,986 of record CAVSBA010000012.1, read on the forward strand.
GGATAATGCTGCTCGGCATAGTCGAGGCCGGTCATCAGGTCGGTGAAAGGCTTGCCGCCCCAGTCGCCGTTTACGCCGTCCACCACTGCTTGCCCGTAGCCGGTTGAGCCGCGGGGATTGATCATGACAACGACGTAGCCGTTGGCGGCGAAGAGTTCGGCGTTCCAGCGGTAGGACCAATCGTCGCCCCAGTTGCCCTGCGGGCCGCCGTGGATGAGAAACTTTACCGGATATTTTTTTGAAGGATCGAAGCCCGGCGGGCGGATGAGGAAGCCTTCGAGCCTGGTACCGTCCTGCGCGGTGAACCAGAAGGATTCCATCGCGGGGAGATTGAGTTGGGCGAAGAGGGCGTCATTGACGTGAGTAATATCTCCAACCGGGGAGTCATCGAATTCATTGACACCCGGCTGATCGGCGACTTTTTCCAACGTATCGCCGATGCTTACCAGCGCAACTTCCGCCGGTCGATCGACGCTTATGCGAGTTGCAACGATTGCGCCGATGCCTCCCCTTTCGGCCATCCCGATTCGGTCCGGTCTGGGCAATAGATGCAAATCGCCGAATTCCCCAGTACGCGTGATCTGACCCGCGCTCGCGCCTCCGAGGCCAACCAGGTAGATGTTCTCCTCGCCTTGGACACCGCTGGTGAAGGCGATCTGCTTGGAGCTTTCGCCCCAGGCAAACTCATCCACCCAGTTGTCGAACTTCGGCAGCAGGTCCTTGATCGTCTTCTTCTCCCTGTCGTAAACCACCAGCCGGAACTTATCGCTCTCATATCCCGCGCGCGCCTGCGAGCGCCACGCAAGATATTTCCCGTCCGGCGAATACGCGGGCGAAAAATCTCCACCCGGCGAGGTACTTACCTTTACCGGCTTGGCTGCTGGGTTGGTCAGGTCTAGGGTGAAGATATCGGCGTTGGTGGAGATGGCCTCGTCGGGAACCTGCTTCTCAGTGAATGCCAACTCTTTCGAGTCTGGCGAAATCGCGCAGCCGCAGCCACTTCCGTCCAGCGAAAACGGCGGCACGTCGTGCGGGTCGCCGGGATTCAGATCGCGCATCGCGCCGCTCGCAACCGAGAGATAAAAGAGGTGGGAGCGCTTGTCGCCGGTGAAATGGTCCCAGTGGCGATAGAGCGAATGCGTGAAAATTTGCGCCTTCACCTTGCTGGCCGCCGCGGCCGAGTCGCGATCCGCATTGCACTTGTCGCCGGTGGCGAAGTCCGCCGTAGAAATCGCCGGGCAGTCCGGATAGACGGCGGAGGTGAACACAATCGACATGCCGTCGGGCGACCACTGCGCGTTATCGGCTTCGGTCGCGATACTGGTCAGTTTGCGCGGGTTGCTGGTTGCGCCGGTTTCGGGATCGAAGTCGGCGAGCCAGATTTGTTGCCCATGCTCGCGACCAGAAAGAAAGAGAACGGAGTTCCCGTCGGGGGCGAATTGGGGATCGGAATCGCCGGGTTGCGCAACGGCCAGCCTGATCGGATCTCCGCCGGCAATCTTCTGCAGCCACAACTCCGTTGTTTTTGTATTTTGGTCAAGATCTACGGTGGTCACAGAGTAGGCCAGCCACTTGCCGTCGTGAGAAACGGCTGTTTCGCCCAGCCGCTTCATCTTCATCATGTCTTCGAAGGTCATGGGGCGTTTCGACGCCACGGACGGCGCCGTCTGGGCTGAAAGGCAGATGGAAGCGGAGGCGAGGAGAATGAAAAGGAATTTGCGCATCACGATCCCGATTCGCACGATTGGAAGATCAATTGTGTGCGAACAGCAAGTTTACAACGCGGGGATTGCGGAGGGGTGTTTCGGGTGTAATTGGCGCCGAGTTCGAGCTATTCTGCGAGCGTGCGGCTTGCTGAAAAAGTCCGTGGGCGGGGCGACGGCCCGAGGCTGCGGGAAAACTCCCCGCATCAGGCAATGGTGCGAAGGAGGGTGCAGCAGGGGCTAAAGCCCTCGTTCGTTTTGCAGACTTGAGTGGCCCGGCTGAAGCCGTGCCCTTGGTACAAGACTCATCGCACTGGGTTTTTCCGCAGCCTGTAAAACCTAAGAGCCCTCGTTCGTTTTGCAGCCTTTTCGGCACGACTGAAGTCGTGCCCTTTCAAAATTGATAATCCATTGGGTTTTTGCGCAGTCTGTAAAGCCTAAGAGCCCTGGTTCGTTTTGCAGACTTTAGTGGCCCGGCTGAAGCCGTGCCCTTGTTACAAAACCCATCGCACAGGGTTTTCCCGCGGCCTGTAAAGCCGTGCCCTGTTACAAAGCCAAGGGCTTGTCGTCCCGACACGATTCACGCATCACGAGCAGCTGCTAATGCGCGGACTCCATCAGCGCTTCGGTGCCTTTGCTCATCTTCGCCGTGCGCTCCAGCTTATCCCAGTTGAAGGGCTTGCCGTCGATGGCGCGCTTCAGCGTCTTGAACAGCACGATGGAAAATACCTGCCGGTAGGCAAAGCGCTGCAGCCAGATGTGGAAGAGCAGCCAGCCGTCGCCCTTGTTGGCGGGATGACGACGCTCCAGGCTGAAGGCCACCGAGGAAGTGATAAAATCGATGACGAGGAAGCCGAGGAAGTAGGCCACCAGTTTTTCAAAGCTGGCCGCCGAAGCCGCTTCGGGATGATAGTGGCGATCGACAAAGTAGTTCACCACGCCGCCCACGAACATGAGGTCGATGAAGGGCGAAACCAGCGGCAGCAGCATCTGGAAGATGAGAATGTTGGGCAGCGCGAACAGGCCCATCGCCTTGTTGCGTATGAACGCGCCGCGATGCTTGAATACCGATTGCAGAATGCCGAACGACCAGCGGAAGCGCTGGCGCATGAGGCCTTTGGCATATCAATCGGCGCCTCAGTAAAAGCCAGCGCGCGATCTTCATAGTCCACGCTGCAGCCCCTGCTCCAGCAGGTTCATGGTCAGGTCGGCGTCTTCGGCGACGGTGTTCATGGGATAACCGCCGGCAGCCTTCACCGGCGCGGTGCGCCACGCGCCAATGGCTCCGGGAACCACCGTGACCACGTGAAACAGGTCCATGGCGCGGCGCTCGAAGTTCTGGCTGGTGATGTATTCGAGAGCCTGCCAGCGGGTCCACAGGTTGACGCGATTGCCCACCTTGGCATTGCCGGCCATGGCGCCTATGCGCGGGTCTTCAAAATGGCGAGACCAGCTTGGAAATGGCGTCGGTGGCAATCACCGTATCGGCGTCAATGCCGACGTAAATTTCTTCGTTGATGCGCTCCAGCGCGTAATTGAGCGCGGCCGCCTTGCCTTCATTGTGCTTGCTGAAGACCTGCACGCGACCGGCGGCAATTTCTTTGGTATAGGCGGCAATGGCTGTCTCCGCGGTGCGGTCTTTGGATCCGTCGTCGATGACGATGACGTGCAGATTTTTGTAGTCGGAGTTGAGCACCGAGCGAATGGTGCGCACGATGACCTTCTCTTCGTTGTAGGCGGGAATGAGCACGGCCACGCGCGGAGTTGTAGCCCGGCGACGCCTGAATGTGGGGGCGGCGCAGGCGGTCGATAATGGCAAATACACCCACCAGGATCAGGCGCGCGCTCATGAGAACATCGCCGATGAAGAACACCATCACGATGAAGGTGCCGATGATATCGAGCGCGGAAAACGCGATGGAGTCGGGAATGGCGCGCACCCGCGCCCAGAACCTGAGCGGGGGCATGACCTGCGCGGTGGTTTTGCCCATCAGCGCGGAGACGGGCACAAAGTGATAGCCGTGGGCGCGCAGCGTGGTCGATGAGCACCGGCAGCGCGGCCACCGTTACGGAGCGGTCGCCGCCGCCATCGTGCATGAGGATGATGGAGCCGCTGGAACTGCGGCTTGGTCTTCATGGTCTGCAATTGCGTGAGCACCGACTGCGCAATCTCCTGCGGGCGTTTTGCGGGGATGCTCGTTCCAGTCGTCGGTGTCGATTTTGTTGCCGATGATGGTGAGCCCCTGGTGCTGGATGCTGACCACGGGCGCGGCTTCGTCGTCGGTGTCCGGCTCTTCGTCGATGTCGTACGGGGGACGGAAATAGAGCGGCTGAATGCCCAGCTTGCACTCGAAGAGGCGCTCGGTGAGATTGACCTCGAGAGCCAGTTGGCGCGGTGAAATGTCGCTGATGTCGGGATGGGTGTAGGTGTGGTTGCCGATCTCGTTGCCTTCGCGCACGATGCGCCGCATGAGGCTGACGTTCTGCGCCGCTTCGTCGCCGATGAGCATGAACGTGCCTTTGACGTTGCTTCTGCTTAAGGATGTCGAGAATTCTGGGCGTCCAGCGGGGATCGGGACCATCGTCAAACGAGAGCGAAACTTCGTTGGGGTGGTAGCCGTACTGCTCGATGGTGTAGGTGCGCGGATACACGTCCATATGCTCATCGATGATGAGCTTCTTGCGCGGATCGGGCTCGTCGCTATCGACCTCGACGGTGCGCTTGCCGGGCTGCGGCAATCCGGTGACGCGCAGAATGTCGCCCTCGCCCTCGGTATCCACGTCGTGGCCGGGCTTGACGTTGCCCAGGGCCTGGAGCGAATCGGGGGCGCTGGGCCGGTCCCAGATATTCCACAGCGAGCTGTCTTCCTCGCCCAGCCGCCACAGCGCGAAGGTCTGAAGCCCGAGTTCGCGCGCCGCACGCATCTCGTCCAGCACCGTCACCGCATCGAGGAACCAGACCACGTGGCGCTGATTGTTGTCCTCGTCGATGTACTCGAAGTGAGGGTTAAGCGTGTCGTAGTCCAGATCGAGGTCGGCGTCGGCGTCGGAGGCGCGCTGCCATGCGTCGGAGACGGAGAGATCTTCCGTATCCAGCACCTTGGGATTTGCCGCTTTGCCATGATGGCGGCGTCCATGGGGTTGGGGATGGACATCGTCCAGTCGTACCCGTAGTTGCCGATGGCGCAGATGATCTTGTCCTTGGGAACGATCTTGAGCACGCGCTGCAGGTTGGCGACGAACCAGCTCTGCGCCGCCACCGGACCGGGGTCGCTGGTGGTCTGGTGCTGGTCGTAGTTCATCAGCACAATGCCGTCGGAGTTGGCGGCAATGGTCTTCAGATCGGCATCGCTGGTGGCCACGGCCACGTTCACGTACAAGCGAAGATTGCGCGGGTGCATGCTGGGCGTAGAGCGCCTGGATAAACGCGATGTAAGCCGGATCCGCATCATCCGGCAAGCTCTCAAAATCGAGCGACAGGCCGCGGTAGAGCCGGATAAGCGATCAGGAAGCGCATGATCTGGTCGCTGCAGCGCAGCGCTCTTGTCGTCATCCTGAAGCACCGCGCCAATGCCATCGTCCCAGGTTTGCGTGTGCGGGTTGAAGTTGTTGAGGTGGGGAAAGATTTCCGTATCCACGGGTGGCGCCAGAACCACGCGTTTCACCTTGTTCAGGCTGTCGGGTCGTGGATGGTATTGCCGTCAATGACCGGGATACTCGCGCAGATTGTCGTTGCTCATGGCCATCAGCGTGCCATTGGGCGAGTCGACGTGCAGCCATTGCGGAAAAAGCATGTCGATCTGGTGAACGTGCTCCTTGAGCGAGGTGTAACTGGCGGCGTCATCCTGCACGTAATAGGCGGCGCGCAGGCCCTCACCGGTGTTCAGGGGAATGTCGGAAGGGCGTCGATTGGTTTTGCGCCGGGCCGGGATCTTGGCTTTGCTTGCAGCAGCACGGTGTCGGTCGGGCAGGGCGCGGAAATTGTGGCGTGGAACCGGCAGCAATAACTCCGGCAGCCGCTGGCCGCGGAAGACGTTGAAGACGAAGGCCACAACCACCAGCGTAGATAGCACCGCGGCAGCGTCAAGAACGCGGCGCAGCCGCTTCCAGCGCTTGCGTTGAGGGTCGAAAAAGATCTGGCGTTCTGGCATCGGCCGGTAGGGTCTCCGCGGGCTTACCGCATTTCTCGGATCGGTAGGAGTGAGCCACTATTGTTGAGTCGATTTCCTCAACCATAGTCCACTTGCACGCCCCTTGGTGGATCTGCATGAACCCGAGAATTGCATTAGGACATGGTTTCAGGATCAGTATTGGTCAAAGTTCCGTCCATGCATCGCCCGTTAGCTCGCGCCCAGATACCTGTTGGACGCGCACAGCGGCCGGCAGTGACCCGGCAGGAAGTCCGTTGCGGTAACTTCCGTGGCTTGACGAAGAGCATCGTTGTCAGCAAAGGGGTTATCCGCGCGAACGGTCCTACGCTGTACATTGAAGATCGTATGGAAGGCGTCGAAGAGAGTCAATGTCCGCGGCGTGACCTGGTGACTGTCAGGTCCGGCCTGACAGCCCGTTTATTGTTGATTGCGGGTCTGGCGCTGGCCTGCGGGTCTGGTGCTGCGCATTGATCCTCCTGCACTGGGTTTTTGAGGCCCACGGCGATTCCCTCGTCTACGGCGACATCGCCAAAAATCTGTTGCTGCACTGCCGCTATGCCCTTACCAGAGGCCAACGGAGAAATGTGTCCCACGCTGATGCGCCTGCCCGGTTACCCGCTGTTTCTCGCTGCCTGCTTTCGGCTCTTCGGAATGGAGAACTACTGGGCCGCTGCCTGCTTGCAAATTGTGCTGCAGCTGGCGGGCTGCGCTACTGCTGGCTGATTTTACCTGACCGCGCGTCGAAGGTCAACGGAGGCAGCCAGGAGGGTTTGCCGGCCGCGCTGGGCTGGCCACCCTGTGGCTGGCAGCGCTTTGCCCATTCACCGCCTCCTACGCCGCCGAACCGCTCGCGGAAGCTCCCTACGCTCTTTGCCCTGGCGCTGGCCATGTCGGCCATGGCGCGCTTCCACGAGCGGCCGCGATGGGCAACCGCGCTGACCTTCACCTTTGCCGTAACCTGGGCCACGCTTCTGCGTCCCGATGGCGCGCTGGCCGCCATGGCCTTCGCGCCGGTCATGCTGCTGGCGCTGCGCGGAACACAAAATCGCGAGACGAAGCGTAGCTCGATGAAAAATCTCCTCGCCCCAACTATTTGGCAGCTTTTTGCGAAAAGGGCGGGAGACCACAAAACCGATCCGGGGAAGCACCCCGCCCATGCGCTGCAAATGGTCGCTCGTCTGCACTCTGCTCGCGCTCACCCCGTTCGCTGTGTGGACGGCTCGCAATTGGCGTGTCTTTCATGTTTTCGAGCCGCTCGCGCCGCGCCTGGCCATCGATCCCGGCGAGGCTTCGAACCCAGGTTGGGAACGGTGGGTCAAAAGCTGGTGCCTCGATTTCATCTCCACCTACCAGATCTACTGGAGTGTCCCCGACGACACGCTCGAGGTGAGCCAACTTCCCAGCCGCGCCTTCGATTCGCCCGCGCAATACGCCGAACGGCCGCACTGGCCCGCGACTACAACAGCCACGGCATAAGAGTTGACGCCCGCAGATTGACGCCGACTTTGCACGGCTGGCGGACGAGCGCATCGCCGCCCATCCTTTCCGCTACTACGTTGGCTCTGCCGCTGGGCCGCGTGGCCGACATGTGGCTGCGGCCGCGCGTGGAGAACCTGCCCATCGACGTCGACTGGTGGGTTTACGCGCATCATCACGCGGAGACGCGCTTCAGCTGGTTCTTCGCCGCGTTTGAACGCGCTTTATCTGTTGCTGGCGGCGATTGGCCTGTGGCTCGGGCCGCGCTCCTCCACCCAGGGACAAAGACGCGACCCTGGAGGCCCGGGCTCTGGAAGGCTCTCCTCGCCTACATGGTGCTGCGCAGCGCACTGCTGCTAACCGTCGAAGCGCCGGAAGCGCGGTATACGCTGGAATGTTTCCCCATGATTTTTGCGCTGGGCGGCGTGGCAGTGACCGCGGGATGGAGGCGAAGATTTTCGCGCGCCGGACAGGCGAAGCAAAATTCCGCAACTGAAAGCCTATTGCGCCTTCATCAGGGTGGCAACAAGCTCTTCTCTGCGATCGAAGGCCATTGCATCTCACATTGCTCAAGATGCGCTTCCAGACGAAGAATGCGGCCGCAGCCAAATGCCAGAAAGATGGGCACGGCCAGCCATTGCCTATCGAGCGACCAGCACAGGCTCACCACCGCCGCGCCCACCGCCAGCGTCCCAGCCTGAATCAGCATGGCTGTCAGTCTGTTGGCTTGCGACCCCGTTTGCCCCCGATGCGGCCCGGATTGATGCGGTAGGGCATGGTGAGCGACAGAATGTTTCCGGCAGCCAGGTTGCATGGCAGCGCAAAAAGCAGCCACGCGCCCAGCGCCGCCAGCAGCGCGGCGGGCGGAACACCCACACGAAGACAGCCCAGAGCCACCGCCGCGCATGCCACCAGGATGAAGAGCGCACCATGCAGCAGATTTTTGGCCAGGAAACCGTGCGGATGGGGGTGGGGGAAAGAAACAATAATTGGATTCCGGCTCCCTCAGCGCCCAGGTTGTTGTAAAACAGCTGTAAAAATCCCAGCAACGCGTAAGCCACGCAAAGCGGCAATGCATACGGGAACGAATGAGCGGACGCGCCCGCCTGGAACAATCCCCCCATCACCAGCACCAGCAAGAGCGGAGCCGCGACCGCGAACAACAAGGGCGGTGTGCGCAGCAGGCTGCGCACCTCTTTTTCCAGCACTGCCGTACGCGCACCGGAGCCGCCCAGCCTCCAGGAGCGCTCGGGTCCGGCCACCTGGGTTCGGGCCGGAGCCCAGCCCAGGTTTTCGCCGCGATACTCAGCCCGCAGGCGCAGATTGAGCGTGCCTCCGGCAAACCAGCGCCCAAATACCCAGCAGGTCCAGCCACGCCATTGCCTGCGCGGAGTGCCCTTGCGCGGACTGTTCGACGGCACGCGCCGCCGCGCCCGCCGGCAGCCACTGCTGCACCTCGTAGGCCGTCCTCAAGATCGGCGCGTACCTGGCCCGCGTATCTTGCGCTTGCTCACGCCGTTGCTGCCCGCTCATCGGGCCCTGATCCTGATGGCGATAGAGCGCGGGGTTGAGGAATTGCGCGCCCAGAACCACGACCATGAACACCGCGCCCAGGATTTCGCGCGACCTGCGCTGCGCCAACCAGCGGTCGATCCACGCGAAAACAGCCCGCACCAGCAGAATATTGAAGACCGCGAAGACCACCAGCACCAGCGCCAGCGGGCCACCCGTCCGCGGCCGCGCCAGAACAATCCCTATCCAGATGCCCAGGCAGCAGAGCGCGCCCACGATGGTGGAGGCCTCCATCAAGCCGGAGATGAGGTACAGCCTGAAGTACGACCCCAGGCTCACCGGGAAGCGCAGCAGGATTCTCAGGTCTGCCTGTTCCTGGTAGGAGGCCACAACCACCGGGAGCAGCAACCAGAGGATGGTCGCGGCCCAAAACAGGGTGGGCAGTTGCCGCCAAGCCCCTTGCTGCGCCAATGCATAGCCGCCCGCGCCAAGGCCTAACCCGCTCCGAGGCCGATGACGCAGTAGAACAACCAGGCAATTCCGGTTGCGCCCAGATCGAGGATGCCATGGATGGAATGGAGGCCATTGACAAACATGTGCCAGCGCATGGCCACCATGGCCGCGTACTGCGCCCGCGCCGGGCGCTCGGCATGCCCTGCCCGTTAACCCAGCCATGACAGCTCCTGCACGGGTTCCTGCTGCCCGTCTGCTCCTACAATGGCCAGAAAAATCTCTTCGAGCGTGAGCCGCTGCACCTGCTCGGCGCCGGGCAGCCTGCTGGCCACGCCTGCCCTCAGCTCTTCAATCGACCCGTTGGCCACCAGCCGCCCCTGGGAGATGATGGCCACGTGGCTGCACAGCCGCTCCACAATCTCCAGCACATGGGTGGTGAGAAAGATGGTCGCCCCGCGCCCGATCATCCTCAACAGCATGGCCTTCAGCATGCCCGCCGCAATCGCGTCCACGCCCTCGAACGGCTCATCGAGAAACAGCACTTTGGGCCCATGAATCACCGCCGCCGCCATGGCCAGCTTCTTTTGCATGCCATGGGAGAAGTCGGTGACCAGTTTTTTGTGCTCGCCGGCCAGTTGCATGAACTCCAGCAGCTCTTCCGTGCGCCGGTTGGTGGTCTCGACCTCCAGGCCGTACATGCGGCCCACAAAGCGCAGATACTCCCGCGCCGTCAGCCGCCCCAGCAGCGCCATGCCCTCCGGCACCACGCCGATCTGGCGCTTCAGGTCCAGCGATCCGGCGCCGAAGGGCTGACCGAGAATCTCAATGCTTCCCGCGCTCGGCTCCAGCAGTCCGGTCAGCATCTTGATGGTGGTGGATTTTCCCGCGCCGTTCGGCCCCAGGAACCCGAAGAACTGGCCCGGAGCCACGCTCATGGTGACGTCTTCAACCGCCGTCAGCGCGCCAAAGCGCCGGGTAAGCCCATGGGTTTGAATGGCCGCTTGGATCGCTACTTGCTCCATGGCTGACAGGATAGCAAGGCGAGATCACCACGCCGGCACCGGATAGGCGAAAGCCGCCAGTCATGAGCCCTGATCATGAGCCCTGATCATGAGCCGCCGGCAGATGCAGCGGTGCGTCCCACTCCGGCGCGCTTACCGGGTTTCGACCTTCGTCTGCTTGTTGGTTTTGAAGCTGAAGGCGTCTCTGGGCTGCGACTGGTTCATCTTGATATTGGTGTAGGTGGCGATGCGATAGTGGCTGGGATCCTCATTGAAGAGCTGCTTAAGGCTCACGCCGCGCTCCAGATCCATCCACAGCGTGACCTTGGCGATGTTGCGGCGAACGGCGGGGTCTTTCGCAATCATCTCCAGCTTTTCCGTGGGCACGCCGTCAATCGTCTCCGGCCCGTCGTCGGTAATGTCCCATTTATCGGCGAGCTCATTGCCGCTGGCGCCGAAGCCGAGCATGAACCAGCTTTCGTACTGGCTGAACTTTTTGAGAATCGTCACCTGGTTGAGCTTCTCATCGTAGAGCCGTATGCCGCCGCCTTCGCAACACACGATGACTTTGGGCTCCGGCTGACCATCCACCGTGTTGATGTGGATGCCCATTTGGAAGTTGGCGTTCTCGCGGCGGTAATAGACCACGCCCTTCTGAATTTCGGTGTCCGGAACAGGATCCGTCTGCACGCTCTGGAACTCGAAATCGGCGGTGGTGGAGTGAAATCTGGCCGCGGCGGCGTCAAGCTTGGCGAGCGTAGCTTTCAAATTGCCGGCCGCAAAAGCCGAGTGGCCCGGAAACAGCAACAGCGCCAGCAGACCTGCAAAAAACAGCCTGCCTTGAAGGGAACGCATCAACTTTCCTCTTTCTCGATGGATTGGACGCAGGGTCGAGCTTGCTCGAGCAGCAGATGGGTGGTGGGTTCTAGCGATGCGCCCACACTTGCCATTCCAGGTTGCCCTGGGCGTCGGCCACTGTCTTCCAGCGTTCCACAAAAACAGCGTCGCCTGTGACCGGTTCAATGGCGCGGCGCAAGGCCTCTTTCACGGCCCGGTCCGACGCGCCCGGCTGCACATTGACGTCCGCTGCCGCAACGGTAATGAGCAGCCCGTGGGTGCCGTACCCGCTTACCTCGATAGGATGCGTGAGCACGCCGATGGGCGTGGGTTTGGCCCCAAAATTCCAAAGGTGAGGGGTGACGAAAATGAAGAGGAGAATCAGCGTGACCATCACGTCGTAGTGAAAACTGCCGCGCCGATAGGTCCAGTAGAAATAGCTCTTCAGCACCTGGCTGAAGCTGCGCCGGGGCCGCGGGACCGCATTACTGGACGTGAAAGAAGCCATTACATCTCCCTTACTATTTTATCCATTCCGCCCATGTACGGCCGCAAAACCCTGGGAATTTCTACACTGCCGTCGGCTTGCTGGTAGTTTTCGAGCACTGCGAGCCAGGTGCGGCCCACCGCCAGGCCGCTGCCGTTGATGGTGTGTACAAACTCCGGCTTGGCCTTGGGGCCGGCCGGCCGATAGCGGATATTCGCCCTTCGAGCCTGGAAAGCGTCGAAGTTCGAGCAGGAGGAGATTTCACGGTAAAGATTCTGCCCCGGCAGCCAGACTTCAAGGTCGTAGGTTTTGGCGGAGGAGAACCCGGTATCGCCCGTGCAAAGCAACATTCGGCGATAAGGCAGCTCCAAAGCCTCCAGAATCTCCTCGGCGTTGCGGGTGAGCTTTTCGTGCTCCGCGTCCGATTCCTCGGGGCGCGTGAACTTGACCAGCTCGACCTTCTGAAACTGGTGCTGGCGGATAATGCCGCGCGTGTCCTTGCCCGCCGCTCCAGCTTCGGCGCGGAAACAGGGGGTGTACGCCGTAAGCGAGATCGGGAGCCGCGCCTCGTCGAGGATTTCGTCCCGATAGAGATTCGTGACCGGAACTTCGGCGGTGGGGATTAACCAATGGTCGTTGTCCTTGTATTCGCCGCGCGCCGTGCCATCGGCATCCGCATCCGAGCAGCGGAAGAGGTCCTCGGCAAACTTCGGCAATTGCCCGGTACCGAACAACGACTTGGAGTTGACGATGAACGGCGGCAGCACTTCCTTGTAGCCGTGCTTTTGCGTATGCAGGTCGAGCATAAAGCTGATGAGCGCGCGTTCCAGCCTTGCGCCCGCGCCCATGTAAACGGCAAATCGCGCCCCGCTCAACTTGGCTGCACGCTCCAGGTCGAGAATCCCCAGCGCCTCGCCAATCTCCCAGTGCGGTTTAGGCTGGAAGTCAAATTTCTTCGGCTGGCACCAGGTCTTGACCGTGATGTTATCGGCCTCGGAGGTTCCGGTTGGAACTTCGTCGCGGGTGAGGTTGGGGACGCGCGCCAGGGCCTGGCGGAGCTGCTCGTCAAACTCGGCAGCCGTCCGGTCCAGCTCGTCGAGTTTTTCCTTGAGCGCGCGATTCTCGTCCATCACGGCCGCCGCTTCGGCATCCTTGCCTGCCTTTTTCAGCGCGCCCACCTGCTGGCTGAGCTCGTTGCGGCGGGCCTTAGCCTGCTCAGCCTGGGTGATAGCCTGCCGCCGGCTCTGGTCGAGGCTCAGAAAATCCCCCAGCAGAGCTGCCGGATCGGCCCCCCGCGCACGGAGTTTGTTTTCGACGAGTTCAAGGTTGGCGCGTACAAATTGCAGATCGAGCATGACTTTTAAGTTTACTAGAGAGCCAGAGACCAGAGATCAGAGATCAGCGGTCAGAGATCAGAGACCAGAGATCAGAGATCAGAGATCAGGGGTCAGGGGTCAGGGGTCAGAGATCAGGGGTCAGGGGTCAGGAATCAGGGGTCAGTTGGTAGTGTCTCAGTTTGACTTGGTGTCTCGACCTGAAGGATAATCCGGCAGCCTATTTTCCGGCGGGTACGGGTTTCAACGCTCCAACTTTCGAAAAGGTGTTAAGAACCAATGCGGAGCCAATATTGGATGGCTCAAGCGGTTGTTGCCTCGGTCGTCGCCTTAGCGCTGGCAACTGCGATTGGGGCCCAATCCATCTCAGTGATTTCAGATATTGACCTGTCCAGTCCCTTCGCGACGAGCGAAGGTTGGCGCTTCATCGCCACTCAGGCACCGCCTGTCGCCGGGGATAATACTGCGTCTGGCGACCAAGAACCTGGGCAAATCCAGCTTTGTTTGCGCCCTGCCCCGTCCGCCCCCTGCGATGCCCGGCTGCAGAACACTCTGCGCGCCCCCACCAGTAAGAGCGATTACTTTACGCAGCCGCACTATCTCGACGCGGTCAGGATCGTTTATCCCCGTGGACGCACCGACCCGCCCCTCTTGTTCGTCCAGGCGGGTAGCCTGCACAGCGGAGATGGCGATCAGCTCGTGTCCACGCAGATGCTCGCCTATGAAGATTCTCAGAATCGTTTTGTGCGCATTTACCAATACACCACGGGACGAAACAATAGTCAGGAAGTCCGCTACATCGGCTCTGGCAGCCTGAAGGGCGATGTTATATCGGTCGATCCGACGGAAAATGCGCCTTACGGCTATTGGGTGACCGTGAGCATCCTTACGCCGCAATATACCTATAAAACGGTGCTCCATTATCGAAGTGCGACACACTACGGCGACGGCAACCCCCTCGCGGTGATCGACTCGGAGATGCCCAATATCGAGCAGCGCCTGGGCTACTGGAAGGCTGGCATGTCGCTGCCGGTTCCACTTGGCGCGTGTCTGAAACCGCGCCTGATCCGCATGGAGCTGTGGTGCAACTAAGAAATCGCCCACCGGCTTGGGCACGGCCTTCGGTCCCGCCCCTCAAAAATGCAAAATCCGAACTGGGACACAAAGGTCAGACGCTTGTCCCGGCACGGACAGGCTGATCTCTGATCCCTGACCCCTGATCTCTGATTTCAATCTGCCGCTTTCGAGGCGTTGCTGGGGCCGGCTTTTACCTGCTCCTGCCAGCCCGGCAGGCGCTGGTCGCCGGTAATCAGCCGCGCGCCACGGGTGAAGGTGAAATACGTCCACATCCAGTTGGCGAGCACCGACAGCCGGTTGCGGAAGCCGATCAAAAAGAAGATGTGCACCGTGAGCCAGGTGAACCAGGCGGGCAGGCCGCTCATGTGCGCCTTGAACGGCCACTTGACGTCAGCCACCGCGTCCATGCGGCCGATGGTGGCCATATCGCCCTTGTCGAAGTAGCGGAAACCGGGGCGCGGCTGATTGCCCAGGTCGGCGCCAATCAGCCTGGCTACGTGGTCGCCCATCTGCATGGCCGGTTGGGCCACGCCGGGGACCTGGTGCCCATCCTGCTCGAAGTGGGCCAGGTCTCCCAGGATGAAGACCTCGCGCAGCCCGGTGGGGTTGAGCTTGTCATCGACCAGCACGCAGCCGCGCTGGTCGATCTTCACTCCCGAAATCGCGCCGAGCATTTTGCCCAGCGGCGAGGCCTGCACGCCGGCGGCCCAGAGCGTGACGACTGCTTCAATCTTCTTTCCATTGGCCTCGACCCATCCCGGGCCAACGCCGGTAACGCGCGTCTTGGTATAGACTTCCACGCCCAGGTTGCGTAATTCAGCCTCAGCCTTGGCGGAGAGATCGGGTGGATACGAAGCCAGGATGCGGTCACCGCCATCGAGCAGCATGACCCGGCTTTTGCCGGGCTGAATGTGGCGAAAATCGCGGCGCATGTAGAGCTGAGCAATGTCGCTGATGGCTCCGGCCAGCTCCACGCCCGTGGGCCCTCCGCCAATCACCACAAAATTCAAGGGAGGATGCCAGCCATGCTCGACCATCTGGCGCTCGGCCAGTTCGAAGGCCAGCAGCACGCGGCGGCGGATTTCAAGAGCATCCTCAATGGATTTGAGGCCTGGGGCAGCCTGCGCCCACTCGTCGTGCCCAAAATAGGAATGCGTGGCGCCGGTGGCCAGCACCAGGTAGTCGTAGTCGACGGTGGCGCCGCTCTTCAGCGCCACCTGCTTTTTCAACGTCTCAATGCCAACCACCTCATCCATCAGAACTTCTGTGTTGGCCTGGTGGCGCAGGATGGCTCGGATGGGCTGGGCGATATCGGCCGGCGAGAGGACGGCCAAGGCTACCTGATAGAGCAGAGGCTGAAAGGTATGGTGGTTGCGGCGATCGATGACGGTGATGTCGACGGGCAGATTCTTAAGGCTGCGGGCAGCGTGGATCCCCGCGAAACCGGCGCCGACAACGACCACGCGGGGACGGGTGCGTTTGCGGCCGCGCAGCTCGCGCTGGCCCACTTGGATGGGAGTTCCAGGACTTAACGGTTGGGCAAATCCAGCCACAATTGCCACCCTCCTAGTGAAAAGATGCGGAAAGCGGGGGCGAAGAGCCAGATTCGTGCGAGATTCCTGTCGTCAAAATGTGATTCCGCGCCCCAAACCGCACCGGCTTCGTGCGGCGGGCGGTGCCCGGCAGACGCCCTGATAGGATTCGGCTTATGATTGCGGGCGCATCCTGGGCCTGGTGGCTGGGCTTTCACGCCGTGGTAGCCGCGCTGCTGCTGCTCGACGGGTTGGTCATGAGCCGTCGCGACTCGGCAGCGCGGCGCTGGTGGATTCCCGCCTTGGTGGTGGCGCTGGGCGCGACCGGCTTCGCGGTCTGGCTGGCCGTGACCCACGGGCGGCAGCCGGCGCTTGAGTTTGCCGCCGGGTACACGGTCGAGCTCTCCCTGAGCGTGGACAATCTTTTTGTTTTCATGGTCCTGTTCCAAGGCTTCGAGATCGGGCCGGAGCGCCAGCACAAGGCGCTGCTGTGGGGCGTGGGCGGAGCCATCGTGTTGCGGGCGCTGTTCGTCGCGGCGGGCATCACTCTGTTGCGGCGCTTCGACTGGATCACGTGGGCGCTGGGCCTGTTCCTGCTGTACGCGGCGGCGCGGCTGGCGCGGGGACGGTCGGCGCGGGAAGTGGTTCCGGAGTGGATCCGCCGGCTGCAGCCGGCGCGCGGCTCGTTGCTGCCGGTGATTCTGGCGGTCGAGTTCACCGATCTGCTCTTCGCCACCGACTCCATTCCAGCGGTGCTGGCGATTACCCGCAATCCTCTTATCGCCTACACCTCGAACATCGCCGCGGTGCTCTGCCTTCGGTCACTCTATTTCGGGTTGGCAAAACTGCTCAACCGCCTTCGCTATTTGCATTACGGGCTGGCGGCGCTGCTGGCATTCGTGGGATTGAAGATGCTGGTCAGCCGCTGGTTCGACGTACCAGTTACGGCATCGCTGGCGGTGATTGGCGCGATTGTGGCAGTCTGCGCGGCGGCTGGGATGGTGGATAAGAACGAGCACCAGGAAGCGGGGTTGTAGGCCCGCAGGATGCTAAAAGGCCATCCCGCGCGGGATGGCCTTTTCACTGCGCCTGCTTCGTGCTATTGCTGGTTCGGCACGCCCTGCGTAGCGGGGTTGCGGGCCTCCGCTTTTTCCGCCATCACCTTTTGCGCGGTAGTTTCCAGAGCCTGCGGCCTCGGGCAGAAGCCGAGCGCCTTCTGGATCTCGGGATCCCAATCGGCAATCACGCGCAGACCCTGCAACTGGCCGAACTGGATGGTCACGATCTCCTGCTTGATGTGCGACTTGACCCAATCCGAATCCGCAGTCATGTCGGCCGGGGTCCAGTCGATGCCCTGATCGGTGAGGTAGTTCTCGAACTGCTTCATCACCGCGTCGTCCACCTGGAAGTTCTTGTCCACGGGGTGATTGGAAACGTAGACGGGCGCGAAGTGGAAGAAGACGTCCTTGTAGAGCAGCTCGTCCTGGAAGGGTGTGTTCTCCGGGGTCATCAATCTTCTCGTCGGGCGTGATGCCGCCACCGCCGTAGACGGTGCGGCCGGAGTCAGTGAGCTTGACCTCGCGGTTGGAGGAGTTGGCGGCCAGCGCGCCGGCGTGGTTGTAGTAGTAGTCGTAAAGCGAAACACCGTTGTAGTTGCGCTGGATGAGCCGGCCCGAGGGCGTGTAGTAGTGGTAGGTGGTGAGCGCCAGGCCGGTGTCGTCGCTGAGGTTGTAGACGGTCTGAACGAGGCCCTTGCCGAAGGTGGTTTCGCCCACGATCAGGGCGCGATCGTGATCCTGCAACGCGCCGGAGACAATCTCAGCGGCCGAAGCCGTGTTGCGATTGACCAGCACCACGATGGGGAAGTCTTTGCCGTCGTTGCCATGCGTGGCCACGTAGTTCTGGTCAGGATAGGCGCGGCCGCGCTGCGAAACGATGGTCTGCCCCTTGGCCAGCAGGTGGTCGCAAACGTCCACCGCCTGGCTCAACAGGCCTCCGGGATTGCCGCGCAGGTCAAGGACCAGGCCCTTGAGCGGCCCAAAGCTCTGGATGGCGTCTTCCACTTCCTGGCCGGTGGTCTCCTGGAATTGGGTGAGGTGGATGTAGCCGATGCCGGGGCGAATCTCGTATTTCAGATCGACGGAGGGATGCGGAATTTCATCGCGAACCAGGTCGAATACCAGCGGCTTGGGATGCGCCATAGCGGGTGGTCGTGACCTGGACGTGCGTGCCTTTGGGACCTTTGAGGGCCTTGGCCACCTGGTCGGACGACCAGCCGTCGGTGCTCTTGCCGTCAACGGCGGAGATGACGTCGCCGGGATGAATGCCGGCGCGGAAGGAGGGCGTGCCCTCGTAGGGCGTTACGACGTAGACCTTGTCGTCCTGCTGCTGAATCACCATGCCGACGCCGTAGTAATGACCGCGCTGATCTTCGCGCAGACGGGCGTAGGCCTTGGGATCGTAGAAGTTGGAGTGGGGATCGAGGGTTCGCAACATGCCGGGAATGGCGCCGTCGTAGATGGCCGCCTCAGCCTTGTCGCCGGTGATGGGCTCGGCATAGTTCTGCTCCACGAGCGCATACACATCGGTAAAAGCTTTGAGGCTGTCGCGGAGCTGGCTTTCATCGGCCGTGGATTGCGCACCCACGTGGCGCTGCACAAATGTACCGGCCACGGCGCAAACGGCAAAGAAGACAATCACTGGCGAACGATGCGCGGCGGGCGCGGGGAGTCATAGACGAACGAACCTCCGAACGGTTGATGCGGCGGACGCGCCGATTGGTTTCCGGAAATCTCGCCGAGCCTGTAAAACGGCAGCGGGGAGAGGCTCGATAAAAATTTGACCTTGCCCGAGTTCGGCAAGGCCGGGAAGAACTGGAAACCGCTCCACGCAGGTCGCAGAGCCGTCCTCGGCTAAAGTATAGCACCGGTAAATTTAGACGGCGGGAGCCTGGATTCGGGTAGCGGCCGGATACGAAGAGGGTATGGATGGCGAGCTGCGAAGAGGGCATGGATGGCGAGATGATGCGGCTCTGGAACGGTTCAACTTGGGGGAATTCGCCCACACTCTCATTCTCGATGGCCGTTGGGGAGGGGATTTTAGCGGGACGATGGTTCGGCGGCCTTAAAACCGGTTCAACCGGCTCAAACGGAGCTGGCCGGTAAAAAATCGCTTTCCGCTCGCCTGCCATTTACAATGGCGTCTATGCAATCAGTGGTGATCCGATCTGTGTCTTGACGTATCGCCCTTGCTGACCTTTATGACCCTAAGTTTTCTCCGTTCAGCCTCCTTCGTTCCAAACTTCTGCGTTCCGGCGCGGCCGTGTTTTCCGGCGCCCTGCTGCTGGCCGTCTACGCCGCGGCGCAAACGCAAGCCCTGCCCAATGAGCCAGCGAGCCCGTACGGCGGCGTGACCGTCGAGCAGATTATTGCGCGAGTCAATGACCAGATCATCACCAGCTCCGATTACGACCGGGCGCTCCAGGATCTGGAGCAGGAAGACCAGGCAGCGCGGCGACACCATGCAGCAGGCGGCCGATGACCGCCGCAACCTGCTGCGCAACCTTATTGACCAGCAGTTGTGGCTCTCCAAGGGCAAGGAACTGGGCATCACGGGCGACACCGAGCTGATCAAGCGGCTCGACGAAATCCGCAAGCAGTACAACATGGCGTCCATCGAGGACCTGGAGAAGGCGGCCCAGGCAGCAGGGCGTTTCGTTCGAGGATTTCAAGCAGAACATCCGCAACCAGATCATTACCCAGGACGTGATGCGGCAGGAGGTGGGCGAGAAGATTCAGTTCACCCCCGGCGAGGCCATGCAGTATTACGACGCAGCACAAGCAGGATTATCAGCAGCCGGAGAGCGAGCGGTTGAGCGAGATCCTGATCTCGACGGGCCCGGCCGATGCGAACGGCGCCGACGATCCCGCGAAGATGCGGCTGCCAAAGCCAAGGCCGACGACATTGAGGCGCGGCTTCACTCGGGCGGCGACTTTGCGCAGCTGGCGCGCAGCTTTAGCGAAGGGCCGACGGCGGCTTCGGGCGGCGACCTGGGGCAGTTCCGCCGCGGCGCGCTGGCCCCGGTTCTGGAGCAGAAGACATTTGCTCTCCAGGCCGGCCAATGGACTGAACCGATCCGCACGCGGCAGGGCTGGGTGATTCTGAAGGTAACGCAGCATACGCCGGGCGGCGTGCAGCCCTTCAACCAGGTGCAGGAAGCAGGTGGACGAGGCTCTCTACATGAGCCGCATGGAGCCGGCGATTCGCGCCTATCTGACCACAGATGCGCGAAGAGGCGTTCATCGATATTGCCCCGGGCTACGCGGACACCGGCGCCAGCCCCAACGAAACCAAGCCCATCTTCAGCGCCTACGTGCCGCCTTCTCCCAAGAAGAAACCGAAGGTGGAGCGGACACGCTACCGCGAGAGCACGCGCGGCTTCCGCAACAAGTCGGGAGTGGTGTCGGACGAGAACACTGCGGCAACTGCCCCGGCTCCTGCGGACGAAGAAACACAAGAAGGGCAAGAAGCAAGATCTGGCGGAGAAGCCGGGCAAGAAGGAAAAGATTCGCTTCGGCCAGGCGCCGCGCGAAACCTGCCCACGGCTGACAAGGATACGGGCACGGTAAACGCCGGGGCGCTGCCGGAGACGGCCGCCAATGAGCCGGCGAATCCGCTGCTGCCGACGCGCTCGACAGAGAAGACGCGCTTCAGCGCTCGAGCCCGGACGGAAAAGAAGACCAAGAACAGGATCAAGGCGAAGCCCAGTGCCGCTGGCGACACCTTCTCGAACGCGGCGCCCGACGCCGCCGAGGTGGCGGCTCGGGAGACCCAGTCGGCTCCGCTGGGACTGAACGGCAACACGGCTGCCAAAAAGAAGAAGAAGAAAATGGCTACCACCACGGGCGAGAAGACCCGCATGTCGCAGGAGAAGAAGGCGCCGGTGGAGAAAGAGCCAGTGCAGATGACGCCAGCGCCGCAGGAACCAGGCGCGCCCGCGCCGGCGGCACACCCGGAGGCGCCGCAAGCTTCTCCGCAACAGTAGCGAGTCAGCAAGTCGACCAATCGGGCCTGGGATTTCGATCCCGGGCCCGATTTGTTTTGGGCCGATTCGGGGTGCCCCAATTCTGCGTGCGGGCTGCTTTCTGCGGCCTCATTGCGAAAGGGTTGGGAGGTCACTTAAGCCAGGCTCCGGACTCGCCGGTTCCGCCTCCCGACCCGCTGTTTCCCCTTGGACCCTTGTTCCCTGCCGTTGTATTCTTGCGGGCAGAATGAAAGACATTTACATCAACGATCTCGCCGGCTATGACGAGGGCCGGACCTTCGACTCGTTTTTTCTGGTGCTGGGCAAGCAGCAGCGCATGACCAAGCAGAACAAGCCTTACCTGAACCTGGTGCTGGGCGACAAGACCGGACAGCTTGAGGGGCGTGTGTGGGACCTGAACGATCCACGCATTGCCAAAGAATTCGAGCGCGGCGATGCGGTAAAGGTGCGCGGCTGCATTTCGAAGTTCGACGACCGCTGCCAGATCAAGGTCGACCAGTTGCGCACGGCGTTTGCCGGCGAAGTGGAAAAAGGCGATTTGCTGCCCTGCACGACCCAGGACATTGGCGTGCTCTGGGGTCAGGTTGAGGCGACCATTGCCAGCATCGCCAATTCCGACTTGAAGCGGCTGCTCACAGCCATGGTGGCCGATCCCGATGCTGGCGCAGGCCTTTCGGGAAGCACCGGCGGCGCGGCAGTTGCACCACGCTTTTCTGGGCGGACTGCTGGAGCATGTGGTCAGCCTGCTCGGCCTTGCCGAGCGCGTGGCCGCCCACTATCCGCAGCTTCTTGATCGCGACCTGCTGGTCACGGGCGTCATTCTCCACGACATTGGCAAGGTGCGCGAGCTGATGTGGGAGACGGGCTTTGACTACACCGTAGAAGGCGTGCTGCTGGGGCATATCCAGATGGGCATGGACCTGGTTGAAAAGACCATCGCCGGCCTGCCCGATTTTCCTGACCGGTTGCGCACGCTGGTGCTGCACATGATTCTGTCCCACCACGGTAAGCTCGAATTCGGATCGCCCAAGCTGCCCATGATCCCTGAGGCTATCGCGCTGAACTTCGTCGACGATCTGGACGCCAAGATGCAGGCTATCGCGCAGGAGTTCGAGAAATCAGCCCGCGAGGGCAAAGGCTCCGACGAGCTGACCGGCAAGGTGTGGGCGCTCGACAACCGGCAGTTGCTGAACACGAAAAAGTGGCTGGGAGAGTAAGGGGAACGGCGATTTGGCGGAACCCGTGACGCCGGGCTTCTAGGGTCTACTCTTGCCGGGCGAGAAATATTCGGACTTACGCGGAGGCCCCATCGTCGGTGGCCCTGCTTGCGGCGGCTAACGCACACGATATCCCTTCTTCGACGGCAAGGCGCCCACTTTGTGCGGCTGCATCCGGTACCATACAGAATGGTGCCATGTTGGCAGGCTGGGCCTGACACAGCAGATTGGCGCCCTAATGCAGGCTTCGGCCTGATGAATGCAGGCTTCGGCCTGATGCAGGATGGTTCCCTGATCGCCCCATGAGTCTAAAAGCCAAACTGGAAGCTGTGATTTATGCCGCCGAAGAGCCGGTGACGCTGGCGCAACTGGCGATGCTTTTCTCAAACGAAGCGCTGGAGTGGAAGGCGGAGCAGGACGCCGCGCGCGCCGCGGAAGAGGCACGGAATGCGGATGGGTCCGTGGGAGAAACCGCGGAACTGCCGTTGGAGATGGCTGCCGAACCGCCCGTAACCAGCGAGGAGCCGCACAGCCAGGCATCCGAAGTCATGCATTCTGCCGCATCTTCGAGCGCGGAGAACGGGTTGCCGGAATCGGGCGAGCCGGAAAATGTTCAACCGGAGGGCGATGCGGCTGTGGAGGCTGCCGCCGAACCCGCGGAACCCGAGGCGGCGTCTGCGGAAGCCGGGTTGGCCGCGGACGGATCTTCGTCCGCAGGAATTGAAGCCGAAGGACGGCGCGCGGCCCGGCAGCGGGAGCGCGAGGTGCGTGCCATTCTGCGCGAGATTCTGGAGGAGATCATGGCCTCCTATGCGGCTGATGCGCGGGGCGTGGAAATTCGCGAGATTGCCGGCGGGTATCGCATGGCGACCAAGCCGGAGTGCCACGACGCGGTGCGCCTGTTTGTAAAGAGCCTTAAACCGGCGCTCAAGTTGTCGTTGCCGGCGCTGGAGACGCTGGCGGTGATCGCGTACAAACAGCCGGTGACAGCGCCGGAGGTGAACGAGATTCGCGGGGTCGATTCGTCGGGCGTGTTCGGGTCGCTGCTGGCGCGCAAGCTGATTGCCACGGCGGGCCGCAAACAGGTGATCGGGCGGCCGATTCTTTACAAGACCACCAAGGAGTTCCTGCTGCGCTTTGGGCTCAAGGACATTGCTGAACTGCCTTCGATGGAGGAGTTCGAGAAGATGGCGGCGAGCGAGCTGGACGAGTTGAGCAACACGGAAGGCAACACGGAACAGGAAACGAACGGCATTTCTTCGCGTGGCAGCGGCTGAGGAATTTGACGAGACGGCCAGCGAAGAATCCGCCGGCGAGGACGAGGCTGGCGCATCCGCTGCGGGCCCCGAGCCAAATTCAGAGCCAGGTTCAGAGCCAAGTTCAGAGCCAGCTTCAGCCAGTGGCCAAGCGCCCGAGCCTTCAGCGGAATCACCGGAGACGCAAAGCGAATCCAACCCGATTGAGGCCGCGCCGCTGAACGCGGAATCGAGCACGGAGTAAAGCGAGGCTCACCCATGCCCAGGAAGCAAGAAGGATCCGCGGAGAAGCGGAAGCAATCGGCCGCGCCTGAATCTGCATCTGCCGCAGCAAAACCGAAAAAAGCCGTGGCCAAGAGCGCCAGCGCCAAGAAAAAGAGTGCGGGCACAGTGGCCAGGAAAGCAGCGGCGCCTGAGGCTGCGCCCGGCGGCACGAGCGCGGCAAAAAAGGCGAGTGCGAAGAAGAATTCCGCTGCCGCCAAGGCGAAGAGCACGAGCATCGCGAAATCTGCGGCTGCTGCTGATAAAAAGCCGGTGAACGAAGAAGGCGGCGCAAAAGACCGAAGAAACAAAGCCGGTTGAGCTGCCAGTGGCTGCGACGGCCACGTTTGAAGATCCCATTGGCGACACGACGGACGGCGAGGCGCAACGGCTGCTCGCTAACGAGAACGAAGGCGAGGCCGAGCAGGAGCGAGCCGAAAGAGGAAGCCGGCACGGAGCGAAAAGAAAAGCAGGCTGCGGGGGCTCCGCGCCCCGAGCCGCATCCGGAGCGGCTGCAGAAGGTGCTTTCCCAGGCTGGGATTGCCAGCCGGCGTCATGCCGAGGAGATGATTGTGGCCGGGCGCGTGATGGTGAACGGGCAGGTGGTGACGCAACTGGGGGCCAAGGCCGATCCTGAGCACGACCATATCCGCGTGGACGGCAAGATGATTCAGGGCGCGGAGCGGCACCGGACTTTCGTTCTGAACAAGCCCAAGGGTTTCGTGACCACGGTGAGCGATCCCGAAGGCCGGCCGACGGTAATGCAATTTTTCGAGAAGATGCGGGAACGGCTTTATCCGGTGGGGCGGCTGGACTACCAGAGCGAGGGTCTGCTGCTGATGACTAACGACGGCGAGCTGGCCAACGGGCTGACGCGCGCGGCGGCGGGCGTGGAAAAGACGTACCTGGTGAAGGTGGCCGGCCAGCCCACGGAAGACGAACTCGAGCAGTTGCGCAGCGGAGTGAGTATCGATCGCGAGCAGGCGGGTTCGGGCAGAGTGCGGACGGCGCCTGCCAGCGTTCAGCAGGTTCGGACGGGCGACAATCCATGGTACGAGGTGATTCTCACCGAAGGGCGCAATCGCGAACTGCGCAAGATGTTCCAGGCAATTGGGCATTTCGTGGAGAAGATTCGGCGCGTGGGCTACGGGCCGCTGGTGCTGGACGTTGAGCCGGGACAGTTCCGCGAATTGAGCGACGAGGAAGTGACGGCGTTGCGGTTGACGGCGGAAGGAAAGTTGAAGCCGCGGCGTCCGAAGTCGTTGGCGATGGTGCCGAAGGAGGCCGGAAGCGCGGCTGGGGCCGGCTGGGGCGCGACCGGGGGCACGAACAGGAGCACGGTTCGACAAGCGCAGCGAGCGTCCAACGCGCGATGCGCGGCATGTCGCGCCGGCTGAGCGGCCGTTCCGAGGGCGCGAGGAAAGCGGAAAGCCGGCTGGTGAACGCGGAGGTTTCGAGAATCGGGGCTTGGGCGGGAAACGCGAAGGCGGCGAGTTTAAGCCCCGCGAAGGCGGCCAATTCAAGCCGCGTGAAGGCGGCGGGTTCAAGCCACGTGGCGAAGGACAATTCAAGCCACGCGAGGGGTTTAAGCCACGCGAAGGGTTTAAGCCGCGCGAAGGATTCAAGCCGCGCGAAGAACAGGGTTTCGCGCGGCCCGCGTTCAAACCAGGGCGACCGGCCACGCGGTGAACGGCCGGAGCGTACAGGCGAAGGCGGACCTGGAGGGATTCGCGCGGCCAAGGGAAAATCGCAGCGGCGAAAGGCCGCAGGGTGAGCGGCCGCGTTTCGATAAGCCAAGCTTTGATAAGCCCCGATTTGACAAGCCCCGATTTGATAAGCCACGATTTGATAACCGAGCGGCCGGCGCTCTGCCTCGCCCCGGTTTGATCGGCCACGGCCGGCTCGTCCGGGATTTGATCGGCGTGAGGAGCGGCCCGCGAATGACCTGCGAATCGCGGCCCGCGTGAAGGGCAGCGGTTTGGCGGACGCCCTGGAGCAGGCAGGACAGCTGGTGGTGAGCGGCCCCGGTTCGAAAAGCCGCGGGTTGAACGGCCGGAGCGCGACAGCCGGCCTGGATTTTCGATCGAAGAAGTGAAGCCAGGCCAGAGAGTTCCGGCCGCGCGCGAGCAGTCCAAATCGCGTTGGCGCGGATCGTGGCGGCGGCGGTCGAAGTTCAGATAGAGGTGGAGATCGTGGTGAGCGGCCCGGCCGTTTCGGCGCTCCGCGTTTTGATCGTGAGCGAGGCGGAAGCGGGCGCAGCGGCGAGTGGAAGCCGCGCGAAGGGGGCGAGCGGCAGCGGCCGGCGCGGCCCGAGGGCGCGGGCGAAGCGGCGCACCGCGTGTTGGTCCACCGCGTGGCGCAGCACCGCGCTTTGGGGGCGGGCCTGGGCGCGCGGGCGGTGGCAATGCGCGGCGCGGACCTGGTGGAGCTCCTGGCGGATTCCGAAAGCCGGGATTTCGCGGTAAGCCTGGCGGCGGCCGCCGCGGCGCGATCGCGGGTAAATGGAAATTGCGACTATTTGCCCAGGTCCCTTCACTCCGTTTGATGACCGTGCGGCTGAGGCTATTTTCATGGAGTTATGAGCGAATCTCCGCTGGTGCTGGTGATTTCGGATTCCGACTATCCACAGCTTCGGCTGCTCGAGAAGGTTCCGCACGTGGTGGTGTCGAATGCCGAGGCACTGCAAGCTGTGCCGGGCAATGCGGCCGTGATCCTGAATTGGTCAGGGAAGCGCGAGCTTGCTGAGTGCGGCGCTGCTTGCCAATCCTCAGGTGCGCTGGGTGCATTCGCGGTCGGCCGGACTGGACTCGATTCTCTTCCCGGAACTGGTCGAGAGCCCGGTTCCACTGACCAATGGATCGGGCGTCTTCAGCCAGGCGCTGGGCGAGTTTGCGCTGGCCATGGTTCTCTATTTCGCCAAGGATTTTCCGCGCATGCTGCGCAATAAGGCGGCACATCGCTGGGAGCAGTTCGACGTGGATGAGATTGCCGGACAGACGGCAGGGATTGTGGGCTATGGCGATATTGGGCGCGCGGTGGCGCGACGTCTTGATGCCATGGGCATGAAGGTTCTGGCGCTCAAGCGTCATGCCCCGGCGGGGGGCGACCCTCTGGTTCAGCATTTCTACACTCCGGCGGAGTTGCACGCCATGCTGGGCCGGTGCGACTACGTGGTAGCGTCGGCGCCGCTGACGGCGGAGACGCGGCACATGATCTCCGATGCCGCCTTTGGGGCTATGAAGCCGGCGGCGGTGGTGATCAACGTCGGTCGCGGACCGGTGATCGACCAGGGGGCGCTGGTGCGGGCGCTGGAGCAGAAGAAAATTCGCGGCGCGGGGCTTGACGTGTTTGAGCACGAGCCGATTCCGGCCGACGATCCGATCTGGAAGCTTCGAGAACGTGTTTATTTCCCCCCATTGCGTGGATAATACGCATGGCTGGCTCGACCGGGCGATGTTGTTTTTCCTGAAGCAGTACGAGCGGTTCCGCACGGGCGAGTCGCTCGAAAACGTGGTGGAAAAGCGGTTAGGATATTGAGGCTGGTGACAAGCGCGGACCTGGTGATCCCCGCCAGAGCAGGTCACCGACCCCAACGAAACCCCAACCCAGAAGACCTGTCCCCGGGCACCCCGGTCAGGAACCCGGCGGTACTTGCTGCGTGGAGGCGCATCTGAAGAGCTATGAGCACTGAAAAGGCTACGTTTGGAGCGGGATGCTTCTGGGGCGTGGAAGCGGCATTTGCCGCTTTTCCCGGGGTGACGGCGACGGCCGTGGGTTACGAAGGCGGGTCGATAGATCGGCCGACGTACAAAGACGTTTGCACGGATCAGACGGGTCACGCTGAGGTTGTGGAGCTGGACTTCGACCCGCAGGAGGTCAGCTACGAAAAGCTGCTGGACGCGTTCTTCGAGCTGCACGATCCGACCACGCTCAACCGGCAGGGACCGGATTGGGGCACGCAGTACCGGTCAGCGGTCTTCTTCCACTCGCCGCAGCAGCAAGCGGCGGCGGAGGCCAAGATTGAGCAGCTTACGGCTGATGGCCGCTTTAGGCCGAAGCGGATTGTGACCAAGGTTGAGCCGGCGCAGACTTTCTGGCGGGCAGAAGAGTATCACCAGAATTATCTGGCGAAGCGCGGGCAGGCGAGCTGCCACATCTAGGAGCCACGACGGGGACTGGTTGCATCAATGGATTCGGCGTGCGTGAGAACTTCCCTCAAGGGGCTGAACGGGCTGCGGAAAAACTCCCGCATTTGAGCCAATGAGAGTGCAGCAGGGGCTAAAAGCCCTCGTCCGTTTTGCAGACGCTATTGGCCCGGCTGAACAGCTTGGTGAAAAAGTCCCAAGAGAGGCACTTTTTCTCCACAGGGAGTTGATTTAAGAAGATGATATGCGCGGCGACGATAAGCAGCAGGCATGGATGTTCAGTTACGTGACGATGGAGCAGCGGATTCCGGCCGATCACCCGATGCGGCGAATCCGGGCGATGGCGGATCGAGCTCTGGGGAAGATGGACGGAGTTTTCGCTGAGCTTTATTCGGAGACGGGCCGTCCGTCGATAGCGCCGGAGCGTTTGCTGCGGGCGCAGTTGCTGATGGTGCTTTACTCGATTCGTTCGGAGCGGCAGTTGATGGAGCAGATCCACTTCAACCTTCTTTACCGTTGGTTCGTGGGCCTGGAGATGGACGATGCGGTGTGGGACGCGAAGGTGTTCAGCAAGAACCGGGCGCGGCTGATGGCCGGGGAGACAACTCAACAGTTGTTGCTGGCGGTGGTCGAAGAGGCGCGGGCGCACCAGTTGCTGAGCGAGGAACACTTCACCGTGGACGGGACGCTGTTGCAGGCCTGGGCCAGCCGGCGCAGCTTCAAGGAGAAGCCTGAACCGCCGCACCGTGGCACCGGAACGCGGGGCCGCAAGCTGTTGCGCGACACGCATGAGTCGAGCACGGACCCGGATGCGCGGCTGTATCGCAAGTGCAGCGCCGGCGCGGCTGTGCCCAGCTACCTGGGGCACGTGATGACGGAGAACCGCAACGGGCTGGTGGTGGCGGCCATGGCCACCCAGGCCAGCACAGTGGCCGAGCGGCAGGCTGCGCTGGAGATGCTGAAGCGGCTCAAGCGCGGCAAGCGCATGACGCTGGGGGCAGACAAGGGCTATCAAGAGGAGAGGTTCGTCAATGGGCTGCGCAGTTTGGAGGTAACACCGCACGTGGCCGAGTACGAGCCCAACCCGAAATGGCGTAACTGGCTCACCGTCAGCGAACGCAACGACCCAGGCCTGGCCGTGAGCCAGAAGAAGCGCAAACTGGTGGAGAAGGTTTTCGGCTGGATGAAGCAGGATAAGCTGCGCCAGATCAAGCTTCGTGGTCTAAGGCGCGTGGACTGGCTGTTTCAGTTGGCCGCGGCGGCGCACAATCTGCTGCGCATGAGCAAGCTGATCCCGATTCAAGCTCAGGCTTGAGCGGGGAGAGGTGTCTCTGCGGGCTGAAAGCATGGCCCACAGAGACAAACAACAACCCGGCAACCCGTCCATGCGGCGGCAAAAAAACACGACATCAGGCAACTCCGGCAAGAAACAGGCAGTTTTTCACCAAGCTGTGAAGCCGTGCCCTTGTTACAAAACTCATCGCACTGGGTTTTTCCGCAGCCTGTAAGGCCGCTCAGAGCCTATGGATTTTATTCACCCGCGCCTGGCGCAAAACCCGGATCCGCCCAGGTTCGCGCGGGTGTGCCCGGCTCATCGAGCCAGAGCCAGGCAATCCACCAGATGAGTGCGCAGATATAGACCACGTTGTTGCCGTGATAGAGGCGGTCGCGCAGGGTCATAAAGCGCTCGTATTCGCCGCGGCTGTGGATGGTGGTATGGGTGGCGATGAGCTGCCAGCCGAGGCGCACGGCGAGCTGGGCGAGCGCGGCGGTGGAGAGGCCGATGGCGATCATCTGGGGATGGCTGCGCCATCCGCCGTGGAAGCGGCGGCCGAGAAGGAGGATGGCTACAGCCACCTCAATGTCGAGGAAGGCGTAGAGCACCGATCCCTTGTCGGCGAAGAGCTGGATGCCGCGCATGACGATGAGCAGGGAGCGGCCGCTGAAGGTGCTCCACGCCGGCCACGGGCCCCAGAAGATGAGCACGGCCGCGGCCAGGAGGAGCGCGATGGCGGCGCCGATTGCCCATGCGCGTTTGGAGGCTTCCGCGAAGGCGCGCCGTGCCAGCTCCAATGGGACACACAGGCCGACCAAGGTAGTGGCGGCGGAGAGAGAGAGAAAGACGATGCTGGAGACGAGGGGCTGGAGGCGGTGGAAGAGCAATTTACTGATGAGCAGGAGCAGGGTCATGAAGACGATGTAGGCCGTGAAGAAAGGAAAGCGGCGTGCGCGGTCGCGGCCCAGCAGGACGACCAGCAACACCAGCTCGGCGGCAAAGGTCAGCGTCCAGAGGATCTGGGGTGCTGAGAAATCAAAATGAAAGTGCATCCTACCCTTTTCGGGCTGGAGTCTACCAGCCATTTTCAAGTGTAATTGCCGGAAGTCGCGGCTTGGCGAATGGGCGGATTCTTTTGGAATCTGGGTTTTATGGTTTGGCAGCCTTCGAGCAAAAGGCATTCGACGGATGGGGCACGGAGCTGCCATGGCGAAACGGTCGGCGGCTTCTACAATCGGAACATGCTGGTGCTAGCTTCTGCTTCGCCGCGCCGCCGCGAGTTGCTGACGCAGGCCGGTTTTACCTTTCGGGTGCATGCGGCGCAGGTGAACGAGGAACCGCTGCCGGGCGAGGAGCCGCTTGCCTATGTGACGCGGCTGGCCCGCGAGAAGGCAGAGGCCGTGTTTGGAGAGCTGAGCGTGGCCGCGCCCGGTGACAGCTCTCTCTCGGTTCTGGGCGCCGACACCACGGTCACTGTGGACGGGAAGATTCTGGGAAAGCCGGAGGATGACGCCGACGCGGCGCGGATGCTGCGGCTGCTCTCCGGGCGCAGCCACCGGGTGATAACCGGCGTGGCGGTGGTGACGGCCGCAGCCACGGAGATTGCGGCGGAGGTCACGGCGGTACAGTTTCTCACGCTTTCCGACGAGGAGATCGCCGCGTACGTGGCGACGGGCGAGCCGATGGACAAGGCCGGCGCTTATGCAATCCAGGGACGGGCGGCGCGCTGGATTCCGCGCATCGAGGGCTGCTACTTCAATGTCGTAGGGCTGCCGCTGGCGCTGGTTACGCACCTTCTTGAGGCGCGCGGGCGGGGTTAAGCCCTTTTTGGTCCGTTGCGCGGCATGTTCCCATGGTGTACCGCTGCGTGAAAAAGGGGGCTTGCTTCAGCGCCGCTTCGCGCTACACTTCTTACGTTCCCGGAAATCAAGGAAAGCCTTCATGAAAACTATATCTGTAATTCGCGCGGTCACCCTGCTTGTGGCCGGGGCGCTCCCGTTGCTTGCCTCGGCCCAGTTTCAACAGCCCACCCCTGATGAACTGAAGATGACGTCGGACCCCAAGGCTCCCGGGGCGGCGGCGGTTTACCTGAACATCGAGCAGGTTGCCGACGATAATCTGCACTACCAGAGCTATTACGCGCGCATCAAGGTGCTGAGCGAGAAAGGCAAGGAACTGGCCACGGTCAGTGTGCCGTATGTAGATGGATTTAACAAGGTGACCGATATCCAGGCGCGAACGATTGAGCCGGATGGGACGGTGGTCCCGCTGGAGGGCAGGCCCGAAGACCTGTTGACGGCCAAGACCGGGGATGTGGAGTTGGGGCGCAAGGTATTCACGCTGCCCAGCGTGGAAGTGGGCAGCATCCTGGAATACCGGTACCAGTTGCGCTATCCGGACGACAATGTCTCCTCGCCGCGCTGGGAGATTCAGCAACCGTACTATGTGCACAAGGCGCATTACATGTTTGTCCCCTTCAAGTCATTCATGAATGGCAGCCCGAATGTGACCAGCCATTACGTCACCGACGAGCGCACAGGGGAGGTACTGGATACCTTGATCTGGTGGACGCGCCTGCCGCCGGATTCCGCAGCTCTGCGCAGCGACGGGATGGGGCGATTCATCCTCGATGTTGCCGATATCCCGGCGGCTCCGGAAGAAGAGTACATGCCGCCCCTCGACAGCGTTTTGTACAGGGTGGTGTTTTATTACACCGGTTGCTCGACGGCGGAGCAGTTCTGGCAGGATGAGGCGAAGGTCTGGACGAAAGAGGTGGATCATTTTGCCGATCCGTCAAAGGAGATCCGCGCGGCGGTGAACGGAATTGTAACCCCCACGGACAGCGACCTGGACAAGGCGAAGAAGCTGTATGCGGCAGTGCAGGCGCTCGACAATACCGACTACTCGCGCGAGAAGAGCGAGTCGGAGATGAAGCAACTGAAGATCAAGACGGCCAAGCGGGCCGGGGATACGTGGGCGCAGAAGAGCGGCAACAGCCAGGACATTGCGCTGCTCTACCTGGCGATGCTGCGAGCGGGGGGGCTGCAGGCATGGGCGGTGCGGGTGAAGAATCGCGATCATGGTCCGTTTGACCCAACCTACATGTATGCCGGGCAGTTCGATGACACGCTGGTGATGCTGGATAGCGGAGGCAAAGGTATTCTGCTGGATCCCGGCGAAAAGATGTGTCCGTTCAAATTTTTGAGCTGGCGCCACTCGGGAGTGACGGGGATGCGGCAGGGCGCGAGCGGAGTTGCTTTGATGGAGACTCCGGCGCAGGTCTACACCGAGAACGCGACTTCGCGCGACGGCGATGTGACGCTGGACGAACGCGGTGCGATCAGCGGGCGCTTCAATTTTGTGCTGAACGGCCAGGCGGCGCTGCACTGGCGGCAGATCGCGCTGCGCAACGATCTGGACGAGGTGAAGAAACAGTTCGATCACCAGCTCGAGGAGATGGTGCCGGCGGGCGTGGAGGCGCACGTCGATCATTTTCTGGCGCTGGATCAGCCGGATACGAATTTACTGGCGATTGTGACTGTGAAGGGCACGCTGGGAACATCGATGACCAAGCGCATTCTGCTGCCGGGGTTTTTCTTTGAGAGCCGCGCAAATCTGCCGTTTGTGAAAGAGGACAAGCGCATGGAGCCGGTGGACATGCACTACGGGGACCGGACTACGGACGAGGTGACCTACCACCTGCCGGCAGACATGACGGTGGAGGGTGCGCCGCAAGATGAGAAGGTGAGCTGGGCAGGCCATGCGATGTATGTGACGCAGACTCAGACCACTCCGGGACAGATTGTGGTGGCGCGCTTAGTGGCGCGGGCTTTCAGTGAGGCCAAGCCGGAGGAGTACCAGGATCTGCGCGGGTTTTATCAGAAGGTGGCGGCCGGGGATCAGCAGGAACTGGTGCTGCAGAACACGGTTGAAACGAAGGGGAATTGAATGCAGCCGGGGCCACAAGGGTCATGCAAGTGGGATGGAATTAGAGCAAAGAGCGCACCGGCCCGCAGTGAGAGGAAACAAAACAGGCAGATCTCCCACGCTGTGAGTTCACTGCGCGCCGGCGCAGTGGTTGTGGCCGGCCTGGCGCTGGCGAGCGGCGCGGCGCGGGCTGCCGGAGCAGGCTGGTTTGGCAGTAAAGACGCGCCGCTGCCGCAGTGGGGGCAGGACGCGGCGAAGACGCCTACGCCGGCCTATGCAGGCGGCGCAGCTTCGGTGGTGCTGTACGACGAGTACGTGGAGACGATTGATGCCGAGGGGCGCGCCACGGAGCGCGAGCGCCAGGCCATACGCATTCTGCAGCCGCAGGGGCGCGAGCAGGTGGGGTGCGTGGTTTCCTACGATGCGGACGAGACCATCAAATACTTCCGCGAGTGGACACTCGCGGCGGACGGCAAGGTTTTCGAGGCCAAAGATTCGGACTTTGTGGATGTGGGAGACAATACGGGAGTTCCGGTGATGCTGTTCGCCGGGAGGAACCGCGTGGTGCGGCCACCGGCCGCCGATGTGGGGGCGACCGTGATTTGCGAGTCTGAGGAGTTAATGGCGGCCTACAGCCGGGAGCAGGACTGGTTTTTCCAGAGCGATATTCCGGCCGTTTACCAGGCGCTGGAGCTGGATTTGCCGGCAGGGCGCGCACACGCTGAGAACTGGCACAACCAGGAACCGGTAAAGGGCGTTGAAGTTGCGCCCAACCACTGGCGCTGGGAGGTACAGGACGAACATGCGCTGGACCTGCGCGATGTTCCTTCGCGACCTTCCGGTGAGGCGCTGGCGGCGCGCATGACGGTGGAGTGGGGCGAGGCTGCGGTGGCCGGGGTCGACAACCAGTGGCGGGCACTGGGGCAGTGGTTCACGACTCTCGAAGCCGGACGGCCCGATCCCTCGCCGGAGATTACGGCCGAGACGCAGCAACTGATTGCCGGGAGCAGCGATTTGTATGGCAAGCTGACCGCCATCACCTCGTACATCCAGAAAAATGTGCGCTATTTCATCGTGGTGCGGGGGATTGGCGGGCTGCAGGCGCACGATGCGGGCGACATCTTCCGCAACCGCTTCGGCGACTGCAAGGACAAGACCACGCTGCTGATGTCGATGCTGCAGGTGGCGGGGATTCGCGCGTTCTATGTGCCGGTAGACGACCGGCGGGGCGTGGTCGATCCGCAAGACCCCTCGCTGGTGGGCAACCACATGATTACGGCGATCGAGCTTCCGGCCGGCCTGAAAGATCCACGGCTGCAGGCGGTGGTGACGGCCAGTGACGGCAAGCGTTACCTGATCTTCGACCCGACCAATGAGCGGACGCCGGTGGGGAATCTGCCTTCGTACGAACAAGGAAGCTACGGGCTGCTGGCAGCCGGGGCGGCAAGCCAGGTGATGGCGTTGCCGGTGCTCGATCCCGCGGCCAATGGGACCACGCAGAAGGGAAAATTCACGCTCGCCGCCGACGGCACGCTGAGCGGGTCAGTAGACGCCGCGCGCACCGGACCGGAGGGCGCCGACTACCGGCTGCTTCTGAAGTATACCGACGAGAAGGAGCGGCACGATGCGTGGGAGACGCGCGTGGGGCGCGATCTGCCGGGCGTGACGCTGGACAGCTTCGCGTTTGTGCAGCCCGAGACGCTGGACAAGCCCATTGAATTTCACTACAGGGTGACGGCGCCAGGGTACGCGCATACGGCCGGAACGCTGCTGCTGGTGCGGCCGCGGGTGGTGGGCAGCGATGCGCGGCCCTGCAACGACAGGCCGCGCACGGTTGCCATTGACCTGGAAGCCACGGGGCGCTGGCACGACAGCTTCGACATTGCCCTGCCGGCCGGTTACGTGGTGGACGAGCTGCCCGATGCAGCGGACGTGGAGACGGATTTCGCCAGTTACCACTCAAAGACCACGGCGGCGGGCAACGTGCTGCATTACGAGCGCGAGTATGTTGTGCGCAAGGTGGAGATTCCCGCCTCCGAGTGGGTTGCGTTCCGCAAGCTGGAAGCGGCGATTGCCGAGGATGAGCAGGCGGCGGCGGTGCTGAAAAGGCAGTGATCAGTCGTCAGTTGTCCGTTGTCAGTCGTCGGTTGACAGTTGTGCGTGCCGCTCGCCGCTCTTGCGGCCAACGGAGTGGCGCGAATTTTTTCTGCGGTCCGTCCGGCCTGATCGAACTGACAACAAACCACTGAGAAACTGACAACCGACAACTGGGAACTGTAAGCTTCTGTTAAGCAATCAGGAGCAGACAAGTTGGCGGTTCTGGCAGTGCAGCAGATCCGGCGGATGCGGGGCGGCGCGCAGGGACAGTTGATGCTGGGCGCCGACGGCAACGTGTACGTGGTCAAGTTCCAGAACAATCCGCAGCACACGCGGGTGCTGGCCAATGAGATGGTGGCCTCGCGGCTGGCGCGGGCGGTGGGGCTCACGGTGCCGGAGACCGAGGTGGTAGAGGTATCGCCGTGGCTCATTGAAAATACGTCGGAGCTGGAGATCGACCTGGGGCGGACGCGCGAGCGCTGCAGGCCGGGACTGCAGTTCGGATCGAGGTTTGTGGGCGGGCTGATGCCGGGACAGGTGGTGGACTACCTGGCCGAAGAGCAATTGGCGGAGGTGAAGAATGTCGAGGAATTCGCCGGGATGCTGGCGCTCGACAAGTGGACGGGCAATGCCAACGGGCGGCAGGCGGTGTTCACGCGGCGGCAGCGGGAACGGCGCTACAAGGCCGTTTTTATCGACTTCGGTTACTGCTTTCACGCCGGGGAATGGCGGTTTGAGGAGGCGCCGCTGCGGGGCGTCTACTACCGCAACGATGTGTACCAGAAGATAAGCGGATGGGAATCCTTCGAGCCGTGGCTGACGCGGATTGAACACCTGTCCGAGGACACGGTTTGGGCGGCCGCGGCCGACGTTCCTCCCGAATGGTATGGCGGAGACGTGGCGGAGATGGAAGCGCTGGTGGAAAAGCTGCTGGAGCGGCGCGGCCGGGTGCGGGAGGCGATTGATGGCATTCCGGAACTCGGATCGGAGGCCATTTCCGAAATGGGGAGAAGGGGGAGGGGAAATTGAGGGGGGGGATTGGAAAGAGCGGGGTGTGGGGGGATAGGATGAGGGTGAATTGAAGCAGGGTTGGCGGGGCGTAGGGATGAGGAGCGCGGCAAGGCTGTGCGCTGGTTTCCGAAATCCGGCCCCGAAACCTGACCCGTGAAACTGGAGCCGCCTGAGACCGAACCACCTGTAACCGGGCCCCTGAGACCGGGCCCCTGAAACTGGCCGCGATGCTATGAATCCTGAGCGCCAATGCGAGTGCGAGTTCCAGCTGCTCCGGTATGTGCCGGACGCGGTGCGGAACGAGTTTGTGCACATTGGGGTGGTGCTGCGCGAGCAGGGCAGCGGCACACGCCGAGGTGCGCTTTACGCGCGACTGGCGGCGGGTGCGATGCCTCGATCCGGATGCCGATACGGCGCTGCTGGAGGCGATGGAGAGCGAGCTGCGGCGGCGGTTTGCGGTTGAGCCCGAAGGCCGGCTGAAGAAGATCCTGGAGGAGTCGCTCTCGCTGAATGTGCAGATGACGGAGGCCAAGGCCTACCTGGCCGAGAGCCTGCCGGCGGGTGTGGAAGAACTCATGCGTCTCTACGTCGATCCGCCGCCGCGGGAACGGGTGCCGCGGGTGGCTGGACGGGCGGCGATCCAGGCGCGCATGCGGGCGGAGTTCGAGCATGCCGGGGTGTGGGACCTGCTGCGCAAAAGAATTGCGGCGGCGGACTACACCGGCCGGGCGATCCGCTGCGCATCGAATGGGATACCGGCCGAACGGGGGATCCGGTTCGCGGGTCCTTGCGGCCAGCACCGGGAATGGGCTGATCCGAATGTTTCACGCCGTAAGCCTGGAGCCGGGGGTGGAGATGGCCAAGGTACTGGCTTTCTCAGCCGCTGCGCTGCGCGCGGGCGTGGAGCGTGTGGACAAGGCGGAGCTGGAGCTGACCGCGATCATCGAACCGGCGGCCAAGCTGGGCGCGACCGACGAGGAGCCGGAGCGGCTGGCGATGTATCGGTTTGGCGTGGAGACGATGGAGGAGCATCGGATTCGCGTGCTTACGGTGGCGGATATGGGCAGGGTGGCGGAGACGGCGCGGCGGGAGCTGGTTGCGGAGCGGTGAGGACGAGGGTTTCGAGACTGTTTCACCCTGGAGACGAGCCGCCTCGCCGGGCGCTCCGAGGCGGAGTCAAGAGACCTGGATCGCAAACTGAACCGACGGGGCTCCGCTATGTTCTTCAAAAACAAAGTGTTGAGAGACAAAAATAATTTTGCGGAGAGTTGCCGGTAATTTTGGCGGTTCAGGGTAACATCAACTCTGTTGAAGGATGAAGGCGCGATCGAGGCAGGGAACACGGCAACGAGAGAGCAAGGAAACAGGAGAGCAAGGGAGCAGGGAACGAGAGATTCAGTGGGCCGGTTGACGATGACTGGTTGCCATCCGCTGCTTCTGAGAACTGAGAAGTAAAACTGAGAACTCAAAAAGGCGCAGCCTCCGGGCTGCGCCTTTCGCTTTGAAGGAAGGTTCGCGTGAGCGTAGGAGAGCAGTTACGGGAGATATGGCGGCAGGCGACTCGCGGCGGGGGCGAGAGCACGAGCCACGAGCCACGAGCCACGATGCACGGGCGCCGCGGCGCGGCTGGCGCACGCTGCCAGGCTGGAGGCAGGTGCGGAGGCGGAGCGGAAGACGCTGGCGCTGCCGGCGATTCTGAGCCCGGTGCAGTTCCCCGGGCACCATTTGCCCAAGCCCACGCCTCTGAATCTGCGCCGGTTTGCAGAGACGCCGCTGGTGCGCCGGGCCATCAACGTGATCAAGGACCGCATTGCGGCCATGGACTGGCAGGTGCGGGTGCGGCGCGGGGTGAAGTGCCGACGTCGCGTTTCTGGATCGCAAGATGCGCGCGCTGCGCAGGATGCTCGAAGAGCCGAACGATGTGGATGGATTTCGCACGCTGGTGGAGCAGGCGATTGAAGACGCTCTGACCGGGGGTTTCGGGGCTATCGAAATGGAGCCGACCGGCGACCCGGATACGGCCGGCCATGTTGTGGGCGGTGGACGGGGCCTCGATCCGGATCAATGCCAAGTGGGATGGGCAGCCGGAGACGGCTGCGCTACGCGCAGGTGATGCCGGGGCAACTGGAGTCGAATGGAATCGAGCTGTACGACAACCAGCTGATGTACATCCGCATGAACCCGCGCAGCTTTACTCCATTCGGGCTGGGGCCGCTGGAAGTGGCGTTCGAGACGGTGAATCAATTTCTGAGCGCGCACCGCTTTGCGGGCAAGCTGGCCGCCAACTCGGTGGCGCAGTATGCGCTGTGGCTGAACGAGGCAACGCCGGCGCAGCACGACCGGCTGATCCGCTGGTGGCAGGACGAGATTGAGGGCACGGGGCGGGTGCCGGTGCTTTCGACCCGCAAAAGCCGGAGGTGTTGCGCTTTGCGCAGGGCACGGACGCCGACATGCGGCTGGCGTGGCAGGAGTTTCTGATTCGCATGGTCGCCAACGCCTTCGGGTTATCGCCGCTGATGCTGGGGCTGGAAGCGGATGTGAATCAATCGACCGCGTCGGAGATGGCGGATGAGGCGTTTCGCGGAGCGATTTCGCCACTGGCCATGCTGATTGCGAGCCACATCACCCGGGACCTGTTCGGAAAATGCATTGGCTGGCGCGAGTTTGAGTTTGTGTTCAACGAGCTGAGCGCCCGCGACGAGCAGACGGAATTGCAGGTGCAGGTGCAGCTTCTGCAGGCCGGCGTGCTGACGGTGAACGAGGTGCGGGCGATGCGCGGGCTGGGGCCGATGGAAGCAGGGAACAGGGATCAGGGCAGGGACTGAGGGACTAGGGCGAGGGACAGGGACAAGGGATTAGGGATTGGGGATTAGGGATAGCATTCAGCCTTCGGCTCTCAACTTTCAGCTCCTGCGTGCAGACTTTTCTCCTGCCAACCTGCGCCCGGCTGCAGAGGCAAGCTGAGGCCCGGAAGCTGATAGCTGACAGCTGGGCGAGTGGAGCGAGCAGATGCGACTGGAAGCGATGGCGGTAACGATTCCTCATGTGGACGGACACCCGAACCGGGTTCCGTTCGAGGGTGTGCTGACGGTGGTGAACACGGCCAGCGACAAGGCGCCGGCAGGAGCGCGGGGACATCGCGTGATGCTGACACGGGAGGCGGCAGAGCAAGCGCTGCCTTCGCTGCTGGGCATGGCGGTGGATTACCGGCCGGGCTGGGACGGACACGATGCGCGGCGCAAGATCGGCCTGGTGACCGAGGCCAACCTGGTGGGGCAGCGGCTGGTGGTGAGCGGCTATCTGTACGCCCGCGATTTTCCTGATGTGGCCCGGGCCATGGCGGCGCAGTCGGCGGACGCGATGGGCATGAGCTACGAACTGGCCGATGCGCGCGTGGAGGATATGCGCGCGGAGGTATGGAAGCTGACCCGCGTGACATTCACCGGCGCGGCCATTCTGCTGCGCGAGAAGGCGGCGTATCGGGCCACAAGTTTTCGCATGGGAAAAGCCGCGGAAGCAGCAGCGTAGGCGGGGTTGGCAAATCGGTTGGGAGACAAAGACGGCAAGTTAGCAAGTTAGCGAAACAGGCTCCGCGCTGCGGAGCCTGTTTGTGTTAGCGGGTTAGCGATTCGGTGCGTGGCCGATCCCTGATCCCTGAACTCTGATCCTGATCTCTTACACCTGAAGAAAGGAAGAAGCACATGGACGAAAAGGAAATGGTGGAGCGGCTGGAAGCGGCAACCGCTTTGCTCGAAAAGACGCTGGGCTGGCTTGAGGAGCGGCAGGGCGCGCTTTCCGGCGAGGTGGAACGGATCTCGGCCACCGTGGAGCAAACGCGACGCGAGGCGGAGCTGGAGCAGAAACTGGCTGCGGCGGAGCGGGAACTGACGGAGCTGAAAGCGGCTGCGCAGAACGTGTCGGCGGCAAACAACCTGGTGACACCGGTGCGTCGCACGGTTCCGGCGGGGACGGCGGAGATGCTGGCCAAGCACGGCATCGGCGATGGGCCGGTGGACGTGCGCACGCTTGACGCTGCGCTCTCCGGGCTGAGCCTGGAGCAGCGCATCGCGGTCAAGACGCAACTGCTGCGCGCCGGAGCGGTGTCGTAGAAGCAGTTCACAGTTCGCGGTTCCCAGTTGTCAATTGGGCCACTGTGGCTGCGTGCTGTTGGGCTTCTTGTGCGGCAAACCAGCCGGTGTTTGCTGTGAACTTCGAACTACGAACTGTGGGCTTGCAGCTCACCAACGGCCCCATGGAGGGGGCGGAAATAGCCTATGAACGCAACCTTTGCAGACATCCATGCAGCAGCGGATTACATTGGGCCGGGCGCGATCGAAGTGCCGCTTTACCAGACGGAGATCTTCGACATCTGCCGGCGGTCGAGTCCTTTCGGACAGCGCATCAAGCAGGTGCCGGCAACCGGGCATCCTTCGCGGTTCTTTGAGGAGACGGCCATTCCGAATCCGGGCACGGCCGGCTTCGTGAACCCCCGCAGCATTTCGCCGGCGGTGGTTACTCCGACACGCATCGAGATGAGCGTGCCGCTGAAGGCGATTGTGGCGCAGATCAACTACAACCTGTTCGACATGGAACTGGGCGACCAGCAGAAGCAGTTTGCTTATCTGCAGGCCAAGGACCTGGTGGATACGGTCAGCGGCGTGATGGTAGCGCACGACGTGGCTCTGTGGAATGGCAACGATACCAGCCTGAGCGCACCCACCACCACGCAGTACATGGGCGTGACGGCGCAGATTGCGGCCGGCGGCAACTCGGTGACGGTGACCACATCGATGAAGATCGTGGACACCATCAAGACCACGGTGGCGCAGATGGTGGCCTCGACGGGCTACTATGTGCGGCCCACGGCCATCTACGCCAACCCGGTGCTGCTCGACCTGATCGACCAGGAGATGAAGAGCGAGTACAACGTGGTGCTGAACACGGACCAGATCACGGCCGGGTTCCGGGTGAAGATGCTGTCGACCCAGGCCGGCGACCTGCCGCTGATCCCCGACTGGAGCCTGCCTTATACGGGCACACCGGGAACCGGCAACGCGGTGCTTCCGGCGTACATCGTGACCGAGAACCTGATCGAGTATCACTGGCTGGGCGATCCTGCGCCGCGCATCTTCCAACTGGGCTTGCCGAATTCGCTGACTCATCAGTACGTGGCGGTGAAGTTTGGCGCGCCGGTGGTGAAGGGCGCAAACTTTGCGCACTACCAGGTGTTAGTGGAGCGGTAGAAAAGCAGGGGCAGCGTTACGGCTGACAGCCAACAGTGAAAGAGCCGCTCGACAGGGTTCTTTTTACTGTCGGCTGTCAGCGGTTCGCTGCCAGCTTTGAAAGGACGAGAAATGGCGTATCTGGAGCCAACGGATTACCCCAACTATGGATTGCCGGCGGGGACCACGGCGGACTGGATCACGGCGGCGACGGCGCTGATCAACAGTTTTTGCCGGCGGCCGGATCTGAACATTGTGCAGTATACGGAGCGGCTGCGGGTGATTTCCGGAGCGCGGACCGTGATGCTGACCTATCTGCCGCTTGCTCCGCTGGCCCCGGCTACATCGCCATTGGTCAGCATTCGAGGGGCGCTACGCGAATCCCCGGCGTGGCGAGGTGCTGTAGGAGCCGCTGGCGGAGATCGTGGGTCTGTTTGGGATTCCGGGGCAATGGGCGGCAGATCGATCCCAGCCTGGTGGATGTGGACCCGCAATACCGGCGAGCTCACGCTGCCGTGGAACGTATTCGGCTTGCCTTACAACGAGGTGCAGGTGACGTATACGGCGGGGCTGGCGACCATCGGCGACGACGTGAAGTCGGCGTGCGCGCAGATTGTGCGCAATGCCCAGGCCACGCCTGCGCTGAATGCCAGCCGCACGAAGATGGACACGATGTGGATCCAGTATTTTTCAAGTTCGCTACTGGACGAGACGGTGCAGGCATGGCTGGCGCCGTATGTTGCTAACCGGCTGGGGTGAGGACCGGGAACTGGTTGCATCAATGAATTCGGCCTGGCTGAGAACATCCCTCAGGGGCTGAAGCCCGCTGTTTATCGGCCTTGTGCGGCACGGCTGAAGCCGTGCTCTTTCAAAAAATCCTTTATGCGACGAGTTCCAGGGACGAAGGACCAGGGAGGGAGATCGATGACCGATCCTGACACCTGGTTTGATAGGAGCAAAAATGAGTGACACGGCGGCGCGCAATCCGACTGCTGCTGCACAGATGCTGGCCGACGCCCTGCTGCGCAGCTTGGGGGGAACGACGGCCCAACTGCGCGTGACCACGACGAGCAGCGATCCTGCGATGTCGGAGGTGGGGCTACTGGCCAGCACGTTTGGCGAAGTGGTTCTGAGCCCGGTGGCCATGCGCAAGCTGCGGCCGACGTGGCAGGAGGGGGGCAGTCGAAGTGGGAGCTGCTGGTTTCGGCCACCAGCGTTGCGCAGCAGGTGAACGCGCTGGATCTGATGACGGCGCAGGCCCTGTTTGCGATAACCCTGGCAGTAACGGTGGCCGGGCAGGATTACCTGATTGAGTCGATTGCTTCGAACGAGATGTTTGGCCAGGTGTACCTGTACCGGTTGCTGTTGCGCGAGGCGGTGCAGCAGGCAGTGTGAAAACAGTTCACCGCGGACAGTGAACAGCGACAACCTTGCAGCACCATGTCCGTTTGCCGGCAATGTTTCCTCCCGGCCGTTTACGACCCACTGTGTACCGTTCACTGTTGCGGAGCTGATTTATGCAGAATGCGAAGGACTCTTTTTACATGACGTTGCGGACGCGGCTGGTCACGGTAAATCCGGGGCGGACTTGCCTGATTCGCGGCGCCGTGCGGCCGGGGATCCTGGTGGAGGAAGCCGAGGCGCCTTTCCGCCAGTTGCCCAATGACGTATTTGTGCTGCGCTGGACGGCGCTGGGCACCGATATGGATCTTTCATCGACCATGGCGGCCGCACAGTGCGAGATCTTGTATTCGACCTGCGGCACGCAGAGCTTCGGCGGGCTGGACCGCGGGCGCGCTCTGAGCGAAATGGACGAGGAAGTGCTGAAGATTGTGCCGCCGTTTTATACGCCCAAGATGAATTACGAGGCAACGCCGCCGGCGGCCATGCTCACCCAGGTGTTCTGGGATGAGCCGGCCTTCACGCCCATTGTGACGCTGCGCGACCGTTTGAGCCGCACGGCTACGGTAATGGTCTACAGCTACCAGGAATCGGGCGAGTAAAACAGCTGTCAGTTCACAGCAGTTCGTTGTCGCCCTGAAGTGACGACTGATAACTGATAGCGGATCGCTGACAACGACGAACTCCGATCTGAGGAGAAGCAATGGCATCGACGTGTTTTTCGGCTCCCGCGCCAGTGGCGCGCAGGGTGCGGGCGTATTTTGCGCCGGTTAACCGACCGGCGCAAACCCCCGCGCTCTTCGATCCCGCGGAGCAGGGACGCTTCAGCCTGGATACGCCGCCAGCGCCGTGGATGAGCCTGGGCTGGATCCAGAATTTTGTGCGCAAGCCGGCAAGCAAGTCGGCGCCGCTGCTCACGGGCATTCCCGCGTCTCCGCTGGAGCAGGTGCGGCAAACGCTCGAGGCGCAGGTGAGTTTGGAGTTTTTGAGCTGGACCAAGTTGACGATGGCCCTGGCGACCGGATCGCAGCATATGAATCTGCTTGCGCCGGCCAGTGGCGCGGCTCCGGCCGCCGATGGAGCGGAGCCATCGGCGGCCGTGACGCCGCAGACCGGGTCAACGGCGACGTCGATTCTTCTGGCGTCGTCGGATGCGGCCAAGTTTCAGTCCGGCGCGATGATCGCAGTGGATGTGGATTACACAGGGCAAACCGGATTTGTGGGCTCGCCGGTGTCTGGCGCGTATGTGCGCCTGGCGCTCACCGATGTCGAGTATGTTCGCCGCGTGACCTTCAACGTGGCGCGCGTGTCGCAGGTGAGCTCGACCGGGTTGACGCTGGCGGAGCCGCTGCCTGGAGGCGCTCCCGCATCGGGCGCAAAGGTGCAGGCAGTCACGGGATTTGTGGATCGCGAGGGCGGCTGCTTTTACCAGGAGTGGTCCGCGCTGTTCGTGATGGAAGGCAGCCAAGGTGAGCGCGTGTTCTTTTACTATCCACGCCTGCAGTCCGCGAGCGGAGCCGAAGAGGTGACGCTGCCTCTCGATGCCAAGAACAAGAATGGGCAGGCGCGGGTGGCGCTGAAGGCGCAGTTTATGGCGCTGCCTGTAACGGATGCATTGGATGGCGAGCGCGTAGTTTGTTATCGGAGTTTTCTGCCGGCTGCGAATGCCTTGATTTAGCACGTCAGCGAGTTAGCGAGTCGGCAAGTTAGCAGGATAGCGGGCGAAGATGAAACTTACGATCCAGGGACAAGATTATTCGGCGGCGCTTGATGCTCTGCGGCCACTCACGATCGCGCGCAAGCTCAATGCGCCTTCGGTGTGCCAATTATGGTTGAGTTTGCCGAGCAATGGCTCGATGGTGGCGCCGACGCGGTGTCAGGCGCTGGCGGTGACGGGCGACGATGGGACCGCCTACTTCACCGGCTACATTGCAGTGAGCCCGCTGCCGGAATATGCC
Organism: uncultured Acidobacteriaceae bacterium; assembly: GCA_963725975.1. GTDB lineage: Bacteria > Acidobacteriota > Terriglobia > Terriglobales > Acidobacteriaceae > Telmatobacter. The sequence goes on from CAVSBA010000012.1 coordinate 406,364, forward strand.
GGAATGGGCCTGGAGGGTCCGCGCTATCGGACCGCGATCCAGGCGGTGAGCGATGAACTGCTGCTCGACCAATTGATGATGCCGCCCAGCGTGGGAACGAGCAACCTGACGGTGAGCCAGCTGTTGCAATTGCTGGTGACGCAGGCCGGCTCGAATGCACTTTCAACAACGGGGCTTTCGCTGGCGTCAGTGGTCAGCAACTATTCCCCGCTGCCTGCCGCCAACTGGAGCACGCAGGCGGGTGAGGCTGCGGGCATGACGCGCTCAGTCTATCGCGCGCTTGATGGCGCTCTGACGCTGTCCACGATTGCGGCCACGGTTCATCCTCTGAATGAAAGCGACGGCAGTCTGGAGCTGGCCAATCTATCCTTCACATCGAGCGTGAAGCGCGCCTTGGCCAACGACGTGACGGTATGCGGACAGAATGAGCCGGTGGCCTACGTGACCGAGTATTTTTTGGGCGATGGCGTAACTACAGATTTTGATTTGGCAGTGGACCCGTATTTTCCTGCCACTGCAAAGACCACGTTCATTAAAGAACTCTTCGGCGAGGCCGCATTCGACACCTGCCTGTGGGGCGCGATGGGCGGCGCCGGATATCTGACGCTGGGCGCGAACGGCCTTACCATGAATGGCGGAAATGGTATCGACGGACAGACGCTGCTGGCGTGGCTGCAGCCAGTGGCGATGGGTGGAACGCTGCTGATGGAAGCGGTGGGCGTGACCCTGGCGGCGGGAAGTACCGGCATCGTGGCGGGATTATTTATGGCGCCGGAGACGGCGGCGAATTGCACAGCGGGATTCCAGGCAACTGCCCAGGCGGGAACGGGAATAGTGACGCTGCAGCCGCTGGTGGAGGGCGTGGGCGCCGGGACCACGTTCACCGTGAACCCCGCCAACCAGTACACGCTGCGCGTTCGCGTGCATTGCCCCGAGTGCGAGCGGTCGCGCTCCATTTACTATTCGTTCGGCGACAGCGGGCTGATCTCGGCAGGTGGGGAAAGCATTCTTGCGCCGGCGCGGATTCAGATGGAGCTTCAGGAATTCGTCAACGGCGTAGGCGCAACGCCGGTCACGCTTTACGATGGTGGGGTAGCATCGCTGCCCGGCAGTTGCATAGCGGTCCCGGCCAGCAGTTTGAATCTGATCGGCTCCATGCGCGCGTTCAATTTGACCAACCTCGGCTCGGGCTGGGTGGTAAGCACGCCGGTGAGCGGCAGCGCGTATACGCGACGCGTGGGAACCACGGCCGAGTTCGCTGAATGCCATGTGGAGCGCACCGGCACGCTGGCGTTTTATACCGGGTCCACACCGGCGGCGGGCGAGCAGATTGCAGTGAACTATCGCACCATTGGGCGTGCCGTGGGGCGCGCGGTGAACACGGCCAGTCAAGCGGCGCTGGCGGCGGCCGGCTCGCCCGCGGTAGCGGTGTGGATCGGCACGGTGAGCAGCCCTCCGCCATGCAGTTCGGCGGATTGCCGGTATGCGGCGCAGGTAATGGAGCAGGCCGCGGCCAGTGTGAGCGCGTTGTGGGCCGGCACTTATAAGGGCACGCGCGCCAGCTTTGCCACGGACGTTTGGCCGGGGGACGCGCTGCTGCTGAATGCGCCCTCGACAAATCTTGACGCGCAGGTGGTGGTGCGCACGGCGAAGGTGAGTTACACGGCGAGTTGTCCTGACCTGGTGGAATACGAGATCACGTTTGCGAATGACTGGGCAGACGATCTGGCCATCAAGACCAGCGCGACGGTTCCTGCGGATACCTGGCTGCCGGCAGCGATATCTCCCACGGTGCTTGCTAATCTGGATAGCCTCACCGTGACGACGCTTAGCGGTAGCACGGTAACGATCAATGCGGGCGTGGCGCCGCCGACAGGTGGAGGATTCGAGATCCGGCTGCGCGATTTTTGCTTTATGGCCGGCGAGGATCCGACGCTGGTGGCGCGCAGCCCGGCACAGACGATTACCTTCTCGCGCGTATCGGCCGAGGACCGGTTCTATATCCGCATGTACGACGGATCGACGCCGCCGAATTACTCGGAATTTTCGACTGCTCTGTTTATTAATTTGCCTCTGAGCGCGTGATGAGTGAGCCGTGGATTGCGAGCGGTGGTTGGGAAACTGAAACTGAGAATCGGGAAATGATCTCATGCGCATGATGAATGAATTCGAGGCGCAGGTGCTGAGCGATCTGTGCGTGCTGAAGTCGCAAATGGCGGGACTCATGGGCGACGGCAGCGGCGGACGGATCGCCGAGCTGGAGCGGCGCATGGACCGGCACGAGCAGAACTGGCAGCGGGCCAAGGGCTTTGTGGCCGCCATGAGCGTGTTGCTGGCTGTGATTGAGGTTGCCGTGGCGGCCTGGCAGCGGCATTAGTCCATACTGTCCTGCTTTATTTGAGCCCACGCAGCGCCGGATACAGCTTTCTCCACTTCTCGTAGCCGGCCTTGTAGGCGGCCAGGTCTACCGCATTGGGCTCAACCCGCTCAGCCACACGCAACGCCTGCGCGCAGGCCTGGTCAAGGCTCTGCCAGTGCCCCGCACCCACGCCGGCCAGCAGCGCGCAGCCAAACGCTCCGCCCTCTTCAGCAGCAAGAACTTCCACCGCGTGCCCGTAGATGCCTGCCTGGATGCGCCGCCACAGGGGACCGCGCGCGCCGCCGCCGCCCAGGCGAATTCCGCTGACGGGAATACCAAGTTCCTGAAACAGAGTAAACGTGTCCTGGAGCGAGTAAGCCACGCCTTCCAGCACCGCGCGGATGCAGTGTCCGGCAGTGGTCTTGGCGCCCAGGCCCACGAACGCCGCGCGCACATCGGGATCGAGGTGCGGCGTGCGCTCGCCGAGCAGGTAAGGCGCCCACTCTACGCCGTCGCTTCCCGCAGGAACCGCTGCGGCCTGCGCATTGAGCGCGTCGTAGCCCTGGCCGCAGAAGAAGGTCTCTTTCAGCCAGCTCAGGCTCAGTCCCGCGGCCTGGGTTACGCCCATCACGTGCCACAGGCCCGGAACCGCGTGGCAGAAGGTGTGCAGACGGCCCTTGGGATCCTTGGTGGGCTCCGCGGTAGCCGCAAAAACAACGCCCGAAGTGCCGATGGTGGCCGAAACGCTACCCGGCTGCAAAATGCCCATGCCCACAGCACCCGCGCCCTGATCGCCCGCCCCAGCGGCCACCGGTGTGGTTGCGTTCAATCCCGTCAGCCCGGCGGCCTTTTCGCTAATGCGTCCGCAGATCTCCGGTGACTCATAAACCCGCGGCAGCCAGCTTTCTGGAATCCCCGCCGCCTCCGCCACTTCGCGCGACCAGCGCCGATGCGCCACGTCCAGCAGCAGCGTTCCCGAGGCCTCCTGCACGTCGATTGCAAATTCGCCCGTCAGGCGGTAGCGAATATAGTCCTTGGGACACATGATGTGGCGGATTTTGGCGAAGATTTCCGGCTGATGGTTCTTGACCCACAGCAGTTTCGTCAATGTGAAGTTAGGCAGCGCAGGATTGCAGGTGAGCTCGATCAACCGCCGGTAGCCGATGCTTTCCGTGAGCCATTCGCATTCCGGTTGGGTGCGCGTGTCGCACCAGATGAGCGCGGGCCGCAGCACCGCTCCGTTTTCATCGAGCATCACCGCGCCGTGCATCTGCCCTGTCAGCGCCAGAGCCGCAATGCGCTCGCCGGGATTGGGTGAGCAGGCCAGGGCGCCGTGGATGGCCTCGATGGACGCGCGCCACCAGTCTTCCGGATCCTGCTCGGCCCATCCCGGATGCTCGGAACGAAACGGCGCGTGTTCGCTCGAGGCCGACCCCATCAGCGCTCCAGCCGCGTCCACAACCACCGCCCGCGTTCCCCCCGTACCCACATCGATGCCCATGAACCACATGGCCGTTCTCCTCTCTCATCCCGATTTTCCAGAAATCCCAAGCCACCCACGCAGCAGAGCCGTTCCCTGGCTTCAGAACGCTTCGCTCTCCATGCTTGCGAAGTCTTCGTCCTGGTCGCCAGCCTGGGAGACTCCCGCCTCAACCGCGCAAATTCAATAAATCGCTTTTCTCTTCGCTGGCAGCATAGCAGCTTGGAGGCTGGGGGAGAAAGCTATAGAAACCGGCCTGTGGCTTTTCGAGGAACGAGAGCAAAGCCTCGCCTTGCTACTCCAAATCTGAATATATATACTGTCAATATTGGAGCGCTCTACGGTGGCTGCTTTTCCCATTCCGCAAGTTGCCGGCTACCGGTTTGATGTGGCGGCCGACCTTTCCGATGCCTCCACGCGCCGGCGGCTTAGCACGGCCGGCCTCAAAGCCTTTCTGCGCATCGCGGAGCGCTGGGGGGTGCGCGATCAGGACGCGCGCGCGCTGCTCGGCGGCATCTCCTCGGGATCCTTCTATGCGCTCAAAAAGGCGCCCCCGCGCCGCGCTCTCGATCAGGACGCGTTAACCCGCATCTCGCTGCTGATCGGGATTTTCAAGGCGCTGAACATTCTTTACAGCCGTCGCCTGGCCGACGCGTGGATGACGCTCCCCAATCACAATCCCATGTTCCTGGGCGCCACGCCGCTCCACTACGTGTTGCGGCTGGGCGTGCCGGGAATGATGGAAGTGCGGCAACTGCTGGACGCGCGGCGCGGGGCGCAATGATTCCTCCGGTCCGCGATTGCTCGTTTGCCGACACGCACCGGCTCATCCCGTCAAAATACAGCGAACAGGGTACGGTGCTGGCCGAACTTGCCGACAGCGAAGCGGGGGTGCGCAACCTGGTGGAGCTGGACGGCGCCACCAACGCGCGCCTGCTGGGCGAAGAAGGCCTGCTGCCCGGCATCGGTGTGCATGAGCTGCTGTACGGTGTGCCCTGCAGCCAGGTTGTGAATGCCTCGTTTACCCACGCATCGCCCTACGGCGGCCGCTTTAACAGCAACCGGCGCGGCGCGTGGTACGCCGGCCTGGAGCGCGCCACTTCCATTGCCGAAGTGGCCTTTCACAAACGCGAACAGTTGCGCGAGGTGAGCTGGCCCGACGAGGAGGTTTTTACCTGCGACGACTACCTCGCCGATTTCTCGGCGGCATTTCACGATCTGCGCGGCGGCCAGGCGCGCTTCAGGAAGTTTCTGAACCCCGACCCGATACCCGCCTGCTACGCCGACTCGCAGCGCCTGGCGACCCACCTGCTGGAACACGGCGCGAACGGGGTGGTGTATCCCAGCGTGAGGCGCGCCGGCGGAACCTGCCTGGCCTGCTTTCGGCCGGCGCTGGTTTACCACGTGCGCCGCGAGGCGACGCTGGAGTTCCGCGTGCACGCCGAGAGGCCGTTCAGTGCGCGTAGGATTCGTCTGCTGAAGGGCTGAACCGGGGCATTTTGCACCAGATTGCGGGACACGTTTCCGCGCTGTGACCCAAGGCACACGAGCTTTCGCCGCTACGCAGCACAATGGAGTGGTGAGGCCGGGTGACCGTGCGCCGCCTGTCCAGGAGGAATCTTTACTATGAGCGATTTAGCTACGCTGGTGGATGCGGTTGCCGTCGATCCGTTGGTCGATCATCCCGCGGATTATCACGTCTTTCACAACTTCATCGAGCGCTGTAAGGATCTGCCGGCCATTACCACGGCAGTCGTTTGGCCGCTTTCTGAAGTGGCTCTGCTGGGCGCGGTGGAAGCGGCGCAGCAGGGGCTCATTGAGCCGTTGATGATTGGCCCTGGCGATGCCATGAAGGCCTTGGCGAAAAAGCTGGGCATCGACATCTCACCTTATCCGATTCTGGAAGCGGAGTCTGAAGATAAAGCCGCGGAGCTGGGCGTGATGCAGTGCCGCAACGGCAACGCGCTGGCCCTGATGAAGGGCAGCCTGCACACCGACGAGCTAATGAAAGCGGCGCTGCAGCGCGACACCGGACTGCGCACCGCGCGCCGCATCTCCCACGTCTTCATCATGGACACGCCGGCTTACGCGCGCACCCTGCTCATCACGGATGCGGCCATCAATATCGCGCCCGACCTTGAAGACAAGGTGCACATTGTGCAGAACGCCATCGACCTGGCGCACGCCCTGGGCATTCCCGTGCCCAAGGTCGCGCTGCTGTCGGCGGTTGAAACCGTGAACCCCAAGATCCAATCCACGCTCGATGCAGCGGCGCTGTGCAAAATGGCCGACCGCGGACAGATTACCGGTGGCATTCTCGATGGGCCGCTGGCCTTCGACACCGCGGTAAGCGAGAAAGCGGCCAGCATCAAGAAACTGGTGTCGCCGGTGACCGGCCAGGCCGATATCCTCGTCGTCCCCGACCTTGAAAGCGGCAACATGCTGGCCAAGCAGCTTGAGTACCTGGGCGGCGCGCAGTTGGCCGGCATTGTGCTGGGCACGCGCGTACCCGCCATCCTGACCAGCCGCGCCGACTCCGCCGAAACCCGGCTCACAAGCTGCGCGGTGGCCGTGCTGCTGCACTACGCAACCCATCCGGCGGTGAAGGTCTAGATCCTCCCTCTCTCATCTCCGCCGAATCGAACGGGCGCTCCACCTCCTCGGAGCGCTCGTTCTGTTTTGCGCGGCACGGCTGAACAGGCTGCGGAAAAACCCTGTGCGATAAGTTTTGTAACAAGGGCACGGCTTCAGCCGGGCCACTAAAGTCTACAAAACGAACGAGGGCTTCAGCCCCTGCTGCACCCTCCTTCGCACCATGGCCTGATGCGGGGAGTTTTTCCGCAGCCTGTGAAGCCGTGGCCTTTCAAAGCACGATTCATGCAACCAGTCCTAGTATTTCGACTTGAACGCGTACGTCACGCCCATGGTGAACTGGAAAGAATTCGCCTTGGTGGGAGGAGTGGAAATCGGGGGATCGTTCAGATAGCTGTCCAGTGTGCCCACGGAGAAGCTGAAGTTTTTGTAGGCGGGGAAAGAGAGCGTGTCCGTTTCGTTCGCGGAGTAATCGTGCGGCGTGTTGTACGCGGGAACGAACGCCACCTCCTGCGTGAACGCGAAAAGTTTGAGTTTGAGCGCATAGTTGGCGGAAAACGTAGAGCCGATGATGTTTTGGCTGGGGCTCACCACGCTTGGCGCCGGCGGCGCGATGAACTGCTGCTTCTCGTATTGGGCCGTGCCCTTCACATCGAGTTCCTGCTTTGTCTTTTTGAACGCGGTCAAGCCCACGCCGCCTCCAAAGACCGACTGCAGGGCGAGCAACTGGCTGAAGTTGTGATCGAAGGCAACCTGCCCCAGCCCGAAAAAGCGCGGGGAGAAATACTCGTCGCGCTCGGCGCCGGCATGAAAGATCGCGCTCTTGGTGGTGGGCACGTCCGGCTCCGTGATCTTGCCAAAAGAGCCGCCGAAATCGGCCGAGGTGCGATTGCGGGTGTTGAGCCACGCAACACCGGGTACGGTGCGCACCAGGCCCACAGAGCCCGACGCGGTGTACTGGTTCTGCGTGGCCTGAACGAGCGTCGCACCGGCGGTCGCGGTTCCAATCCAGCCGGCAAAGAAATTCGGCTGATGGTAAATCTGCTGGTCGAGCGTGGCCTGGTCCACAACGTAGGCCGCATCTTTCACCGGAAGCGGCGGCGGAGCGGCGCCGTTCTCCACATGCACGGTCACCGTCTGGTTCTCTACATCGAGCGGACCGACCGGCGCCGTGGCGGCTGTCTTGCGGCTGTGCTTTGTCACCGTGGCCTTGAGCACGGCAAAGGGCTGGCTGGTATGCAGTTCCTTCACGTCGCTCCACTTCACTTTCAAGTCGCCAAGCGCGTCGCTATGGAACGTCACCGTGCCGCCAATTTCGTTCACCAGTTTTCCGTGAATCGTGTCGCCATTTTGCAGCACCAGGACGTCGGCCGCCGCAGGTTTGGCCGGGGCAGCGCCAAAGCAAGTGATTGCGCCAGCCACTGTCGCGATAAGAACGATAAGCCAATTACGTATAGAGCGGGAACAAAGCCAGAATAAGCTCATCAGGAAAAGCCTTTCTTGAAGATTGGGGCAGAGCCGGCCCTGGTGGAGTATTGACCCTTGTTAGGATGCGCGCCGGACGGGGATTCGTTGCAGATCCCTGGAAGTACCCACTGCTCTGCTCTCTGCAAGGGGCGGCGTGCACCTGCTATAAGCATACCCAAGGATGGGGACGCAGCTCTCTCCGGGTTACGCGCCTTGCGCGCGGAAAGGGTGCCCGAGAGCTAAACTTCGAGAGCCGAAACCATGCGCGGCTGTTTCGCATTCTCGATGCGAATTGTCTTGATTTCCCACGGGCGAAGCGAAACCTCGTGGTGCAGACCCAGCAGAGAGGATTGCACTCGCATGGTGGTTGGCGTGCCCGTGCGCTCCTGCACGCGCAGAATCACAGCGCTTTCGGAATCTTCAGCGCGCTTCAAGGCCAGCAGGGAGACCGTGGTGGGGCTGATCTCGAAGAACGACCCTTGCCACGGCGCCACGCCTGGATGGCGCGAATCCATCACATATTCCGTAGGGGTTTGCAATTCGTTCGACAAGCGATCGAAGCTCTGTTCAACGCAGCCTCCGCGCCGTCCGGTGAGCCAGAAGATCCGTTCCTGCCGTCCCTGGTCCTCCCAGGCTTGCAAACTGTCCAGCTGAACCTTGTTGGGATTGTGCCGCGCGTAGGGCGCGGAGCGAATGAGAATGGTGCGCAGCAGATTATCCAGGCAATCGTAGCTATAGGTGCAGTTATTCACCAATCCCAGTGTGTAAGTCGATCCGCCAATCTGCCCTTCCAGCGCAATCCAGTCCTGGTAGGGCTCTTCGTCGCCGCTGGTGGGGCGCTGTTCAACCGCCCCGGGGACCATGGCCGACACTTTTGCGGAAGCGAGTGCCGTGGGAACTTCCAACTTGAGAATCTGCTGGTGTTCGCGCCAGTTGATGACAAAGTGAAGCTTCACGATGTTCAGTTGCGGAAACTCGTGGATGTCTACGCCGATATCGGATTGCTGCCAGCGGAGCCGGTGACGGGTGACACGCACCACCGGCCCGTCCTCTACAAGTTCGGACGAGAGGAACGTAGGCCTTCCGATCTCCTTGCGGAATTGAACGATGTCGTGCGCCCAGGTATCGCTCGGATCATCAATCACTACGAGGCCGAGGGCAGACGAGAGCAGTTCCGTCCCGTCCTCCGCTTTCAGCGACGAAATACCGAAGGCACCCTGGGCAACCGCAGCCAGCGAATTGTAGGCGGGCGGAGCAGGAGGCGTTCCCGACTCCTCAGAAAACACCCGGTACCCGAAGGCGGGCAAGTCTACCCAGGCTGCGAGGCGCGGAAAGAAATTGGTCATGCTTGCCGAAGGCCGTGCTTGGGCGGGAATCAGAGTTCCATCCTCCGCCTTCAAATGCGTAATCGGCCCCGCTCCCCTGCTGGGAATGTACTCGAGATAAGCTCGCCTCGGCCAGGGCAGGGGATTAAAGACGAAGGTCACGCCGGCAGTCGCTCGGCTTGTATCGACCCGGCGCGCCATGCTTTCAAGCGCCCTGACCTTGGTGGTGGAGGCCGTCTGGCAAGCCGATCCCAGGCCGTCTCGCGCATCCTCATAGTTGGTATAGAGAGCGGTCCCGGCCATCAAGTCATGGAATTGATTGAAGAGAATATTCCACCAGCGAGAAGCAAATTCATCGCTGGGATAGTTTCGCTTCAACTGGAGGTGGGTGAGCAGAGCGATGCTTTCTGCTTCCACCATGGCGCGTTCGGCGCGGCGATTCTGATACTTTACCTCTGCGCAAGCGGAGTAGCAGCCACGCGCATGATGTTGCAGACTGCCTCGAACGACGGGAAGATTGGCCATCGCGGGCGAAGCCTCGACGGCCGCAAAAAACTCCCGCAAGGTGCTAAAGCGAAGCTCGGGTAAACTGGGGTCGCTCTGCATCTGCAACACCTGGCGAATCTGCTCCCGGGTCACAGCTCCACCGTGGTCTCCAACGCCCAGGAAAAATGCGCCGTCGTGAAAGCCGGGCGCGAAGCTCTTTGGTCCCAGAGTGGAAATGCGATCTGCCCCATTATCGTAGTCTTCCGGAATCCTCATGGTGAGCACGCGCGAGCCGTCCGGCCCTTCCCACCAGAACAGCAGCGGCAGGGTGGTGCCATCTTCCGGTCGGGGGCGCATAAATACGTAATAGCGGTACCCGCTTTGCCGCAGGATGGTGGGCAGGCCTGCCGCATGGCCGAACGAATCCGGATTAAAGCCGATCTTGATATCGACGCCCAGGTTCCTTTGGCAATAGGCCTTCCCGTAAAGCGCGTGCCGGACAAAGCTCTCCGTGGCCGGCAGATTGCAGTCGGGCTCGACCGGCCAGCCGCCCACCACTTCCCATCTGCCCTCGCGAATACGAGTGAGAATCTCCGCAAACATGGCGGGATCCGCATCCTCGACCCAGCGGTAGTGCATCGACGACGAATGGCTATAGCAAAAGCCCGGCGTCTCCTGCATGCGATCCAGTGCGCTGCGCGCCGTGGTGAGCACAACATTCGAGCCATCGCGCCAGGGCCAGAGCCACGCCGCGTCAATATGCGAGTGGCCGATGATATGGAGAACGGGCCGGCCCGGTTCCGCTGCCGGCGCAGCCGCCACCGGCATTCCGTGCGCTGCTGCAACGCCGGCCGCGGCAGCTCCCCCCACGATAAAATTCCGTCTTGAAAACGTGTCTCCGTTCACCGCTTGCCCTCCTGACGGGCCTGATGCGCAACTATAAATCTGTGAGAAGCGCGCCGAATCTACTCAAACCGGTAGAGCGTCACCTTCTCCGTGTGCACGGCGCGTGAGTCGACGCGCCAGTGCGTTCCCTGGTCGTCCTCATCGCCGTTCAGCCGCCGCCCTGCGATCCATTTGCCCTGCTCAAACTTTCCTTCGTCCACGGCTGCGATGCCGGCGTGCGGACCGCTTGCCGGATCGGGCGAAAACGTCACCCGGAAGCCTTTGCCGACGCCCAGAAACTTGTCCTTGCCGTCGGCCATGATGAGCCCGAACCCGCTCTCGACGCCGCCGCCGAAGATGCTGTCGAGGCTCACATGCAGGGTATATCCGTTCATCGTGAAGTCCACTTCGCTGTTTTCGCGATCGAGCAAAAATCCATGCACGTCGCCGGCTTGCTGGTGTTCGAGAAGCAGCGGCGCGACCGCGCCAATGGCCTTGTAGCTTTCCGCCAGAGGATCGGATTCACCCGCTTCCCCATCAATTCCGAATGGTGAAAAGCCAATTCCCGCCTCTTCGCCCAGCGCGTAAAAAACGTTGGCCGCGCCCGCCGCGCCGCCACGCGTCTCGGGCATGTAAAGCAGATTGCCGTCGCGATGGAACCGCTGGCACCACTGCTCAAAATTCGGCGCATACAAATCCGGCGCGTAGAAGTCGAGCGCGCTTCCCGCCGCCTTCCACACATCGATCACGCGCGGCTGCGTGCCTCCGCTGGGATATTCGCCGGGCGGCGTGTTGCCCCCACCCAGCCATGTGTTCACGTACATGGGAATGTCGTATTGCGCTTTGCCCTGCGCGGCCACCGACTGGATAAACCGTGCGTAGTGCCAGGCCATGAAAATCTCGTCGGCGCGTGCGCCCGGGCCAAAAACTTCGGTCCAGGTTCCCGCCGTCTTCGCGCCATTGGCCAGCCACAACTGCCGCAACTCGGGATACAAATCCTCAACATGCGCCTTGAGATAAGCCGTCAATTCCGCGGGAACCTGCCCTGCGAAGCTCTGGTTGGCCGCGTCTGAGCGGTCGCGCGAGTCGCCCAGCACACCGACTTCGTTCTCCACCTGCATCATCAGCACCGTATGCCGACTGCCATCCACTTCCTTGATGTGACGCATGAGCGCCGCAAAGGCGCGACCGTCGGCCTCGCGCGTGGCTGCGCACAGCGGGGTCAGGATCTCCACCTCGTCGTCATGCTCCACCACGCGCTGGAAACGCCGCGAATCCTCCTTGACCCACACCGGCGCGTAGCTCGACATGCCGTTCTTCCAACTTGCCAGCCACAGGAAGACGATGCGCTCGTGGGCCGCGCGGGCCTGATCGATGAGCCCGTCGACGAGTGAGAAGTCGTAGTGGCCTTCCTGCGGCTCGATCAGCTCCCAACTCAGCGGCGTGACCACCGAGTTCAATCCCGTCGCCGCCAGCTTCGGCCAGATCGGCTTCATATAATCCAGGTTCGACGACGAGGAATTGTAGAGCTCGCCGGAAAGCATCAGGAACGGCTGGCCGTCCACCACCAACTGCTTCGCAGCACCGCGCTTCTCGATGCGCGGCGCTCCATTCTGCTGCGCGGCAAGCAGCCCGCTGGCCAATCCAAGCACGGCGAAGACTCTCAAGGGCATTCCCAGCCGCTTCTTCCAGAGGCCACTCCGCTTCCGGAATTCCATTGTGATCCTTTCAGCGTCGAGCATTGCTAATCGGTTAAACAATTCGCTTGCTGCGTCACGGAGCGGCCGGAGTGATGGATGGCCGTGGACGCCCCCGCGCTTACGGGCGCTGCGATCGAGGAGACCTGGATAACCTTACCCATGGCCAACACAGCCTTGAATCAAAACACAGCTCCGCGAGGGCTGTCAACGAATTTCCCGGCAATTATAACTCGCACCTGGCGCAGACGCTGTGCGGGCATTCTAGAGCGTAAACTGGCACAATTTCTGGCGAGTCCTGGACGTAGCGATGCTGTGGCCGCGCAGCAGGGCAATCGCATTTCAGAATACGACAAGGTTTTTGCTTGGAAAGGGCACGGCTGTACAGGCTGCGGAAAAACTCTGCGGACCCTCGGTTTTGGAAGGGCACGACTTCAGTCGTGCAAACCGACCCAGCAAAATTGATCGGCTTGAGCCGCTGAGGGATGCTTTTGTAACCGTTCACCCACACCCAACGGGCTTTTCCGCAGCCCGTTCAGCCGTGCCATGGAAGGCAAATGAGAGAGTTTGAGGCTCCAGCCTCGGAGGGATGTATTTCGACTACCGCAAAACCCTCCCTCGGGGCTAAAGCCCGCCCTTTTATGGACTCTGACGGCACGGCTATGGAGGCTGCGGAAAAACTCCCCGCATCAGGCAATGGTGCGCAGGAGGGTGCAGCAGGGGCTAAAGCCCTCGTTCGTTTGCAGCCTTTATTGGCCCGGCTGAAGCCGTGCCCTTGTTACAAAACTCATTGCACTGGGTTTTTCCCCAGCCTGTACAGCCGTGCCCTTTCAAATCCCCTTCCGTTCGTGACAGCCGAAGCCAAATGCGATTGCCCTGGGCCGCGTAGTCCAATTCATTGACGAGCCGCATGGGGAAACGCTAAGCTTGGTAACGATATCCAGATCGGCCTGGCCAGGGACGCGTTTCCGCCAGAATTGGATTGCCGATCGGAGCTGCCCGCCATGCGCGAGAGTGTCTTAGCCGGGGTCGATATCGGAGGAACCAAAATTGCGGTGGTGCTCAGCGCCGAGCCGCCGGCGATCCTCCATCGCATCGAGTTCCCCACCGACGCTGCTCACGGCCCGGAACCTGCGCTCAACCGCATTTGCGAAAGTCTCCATCAGGCTCTGGCCTGCCATCACTTGGCGCCTTCGGACTTGAAGGCCATCGGCGTAAGCTGCGGCAGTCCTCAGGACCCCATCGCCGGAGTCATCCTGGCGCCGCCGAATCTGCCCACCTGGACAAATGTTCCCATCAAATCCATTCTGACCAGCCGCTTCGGAACGCAGTGTTTTCTCGAGAATGACGCCAACGCCGGCGCGCTCGCTGAAAACCGATTCGGCGCGGGGCAAGGAACGCGAAACATGGTCTTCCTGACCATGGGAACAGGGCTCGGAGCCGGCCTGATCCTGAATGGCCGGTTGTACCGGGGCGCCACGTTCTCGGCGGGCGAAATCGGGCACGTCCGGCTTACCCGCACAGGGCCCATCGGTTTTCACAAATCCGGCTCGGCAGAAGGCTGGGCCAGCGGCGGCGGCATGGCGCTGGCTGCCAAAGATGCCATTCGCAAAGCGCTGAGCAAGGGTGAGACCACGCGGCTGGCGCAGCAGAACGGGGCGGAATCGCTCTCGGCTCGCGACATCTGGAATGCGGCGCAAGCGGGCGACGCCGTCGCCCTGCGCATTGTGCGGAGCACGGGCAAGAGATTGGGAGAGGCGATGGCCATCCTCATCGATCTTTTTAACCCGGATTGCATCGTGGTCGGGGGCCTGGCCCTGCGCATGGGCGATGCCATCCTGGGCCCGGCGCGGGAAGTGGTGGAGAAGGAAGCCTTGCCGGAGTCTCGCCAGCGATGCCGGATTACCACGGCCGGACTCGGCGAACAAATCGGCGATGTGGCTGCCCTGTGCATCGCCATGGAAGGGCTCGATGAAGCAAAGCTCAACGAATGAGGTCTCGATGACGACAGATCATGCTCTGCCGGAGCCGGCTGCACCTGCCGGCCCCTCGCAATTCTCAACCGCGCTCGGCGCTGCAGTGCGTGCGTTTCAATCGCTCGCGCGACTCGAAGACGATCTGGCTCAAGCTGCGGCGTGGTGCCATGAAGCCTTGAAAAATGGCGGCAAAATTCTCACCTGCGGCAATGGCGGCAGCGCCTGCGAGGCCCTCCATCTGACCGGGGAACTGATGGGCCGTTACAACCGCGACCGGCCCGGGCTGAGTTCGATTGCGCTGCCTGCCGATCCTGTTCTGCTCACCTGCATCGGAAACGATTTTCGTTTCGAGGACGTATTCGCGCGGCAGATTGAGACCCTTTGCGATCCGCACGATGTGGTCGTGGTCTTCACCACCAGTGGAAACTCCCCCAACATTCTAGCGGCGCTGGAAGCGGCTCAGCGACGCGGCGCCAGGTCCATCGCCTTTCTGGGCGGACAGGGCGGTGCGGCGCGCGCGCTTGCCGATTGCATTCTCCTGGTGCCGGATTCCGAAACCCCGCGCATCCAGGAAGCTCATCAGTTCCTGTTGCACGCGCTCATGGATGCGATTGAGCAGAAGTCGGGCAGCGCTTCGAGCACGTAAATCCGTTTTCGGATCTGGTATTTATGCCCACCCTTGCCGATGTGGCCAAATTAGCCGGCGTAGGCGTTATGTCGGTTTCGCGCGTGGTCAATGGCACGCGACGAGTATCGCCTGAGATCGAGCAGCGGGTGCGGGCGGCGCTCAAAAAAATCGGCTACGAACCCAATGAAGCCGCCCGCGTCCTCAAGGGCAATCGCGGCAGCGTGCTGGGCCTGATCGTTCCCGATCTCGCCGACCCCTTCTACGCGTCCTGCGTAAGCGCGATCCAGGAGACTGCCTGGGAGGCCGGTTACATGACGCTGGTGGCCGCATCGAGCCACCGTGAAAACATAGAACGCCGCGATACCGAGCTGATGGTGCAGCGCCGTGTGGCCGGCCTGCTGGTGGTGCCGATCGGCTCCCATAACGGTCACTTTGCGGCTGCGCAGAACGCCGGAGTGCCGGTGGTGGCCATCGATCGCCCCATTGCGCACGTCGAAACCGACGCGGTGACCGTCGATAATCTCGAAGCATCGTTCGGCGCCACGCGCCATCTCATCGAGCATGGTCATCGCGAGATTGTGTGTGTGGCCGACGACGAGCGCATCTACACCAAAAACCAGAGAGTGCTCGGCTACTCGAAGGCCATGCGCGAGGCCGGCCGGCCTGCGCGCGTGTGCACCGTCGGTCCCATGACCGGCAGCGTTGCCGACCAGTTGCCGCTTTTCCTGGGATCGAGCCCTGCGCCCACCGCACTGTTCGCCGCCAGCAACCACGTGGGCATCGATGTGCTGCGCTTCGTGCAGCAGCAGGGCATCCGCATGCCCGGCGACCTTGCCTTCGTCTGCTTCGACGACTTCAGCGCCGCCACGCTGATCACGCCGGCCATCACCGTGGTGCAGCAGCCGGTGACCGAAATCGGCCAGAAAGGCGCCTTGATGCTGCTCAGCCGCCTTAAGGAAGGCAACGGCAAGCCGCCTGTCAGCGTCACCCTGGCCACCAAGTTCGTGATCCGCAAATCGTGCGGCTGTTGACGGGCGAACCGCATTCAGGTTTTCCAGTAAGGGCGTAGTGCTCGCCCCATGAAAAAGGGCTGCTCCGAGGAGCAGCCCTTGCCGTTGAGAACGTCCGGTGGAACGGCGGCTAAGCCGCGTCTACCCCACCGCAGGGGTTTACGCCGGTGACGGCGAACCTTCCGGGAACGGCGGACCGCCGCGGCTTTCAGGTTTGAGAACCTGCTGCGGAGTGCCGCCCTGATCGGTCGGCGAGGCCAGCACGGAGCGCATCGGGGGCAGTTGCTTGCCCTCGATCAGCATCCTCACCTCTTCGGCGTCGATGGTTTCGCGCTCCAGCAGCGCCGCGGCAATGCGGTGCATGGCATCCGGGTGCGTTTCCAGGATGTTGTGCGCCGATTGGTAGGCTTCATCGATCAGGCGGCGGACTTCGAGGTCGATCTGCCGGGCCGTCTCTTCGCTGAAGTCGCGATGCTGCGCAATCTCGCGGCCCAGGAAGATCTGCTCTTCCTTCTTGCCGAAGGTGAGCGGGCCCAGGCGGCTCATGCCGTACTCGCACACCATGCGGCGGGCAAGATCGGTTGCGGTTTCAATGTCGCTGCCCGCGCCGGTGGACATCTGGTGGAGGAATATCTCCTCCGCCACGCGCCCGCCGTAAGCGGTAGCCAGCCGGGTTTCAAGGTACTCGCGCGTATAGTTGTGCCGGTCGTCTGGCAGGTATACGGTGACGCCCAGCGCCATGCCGCGGGGAATGATGGTGACCTTGTGGATGGGGTCGGAGTGTTCGCGCAGGATACGAAACCAGCGCGTGGCCGGCCTCGTGATACGCGGTCACCCGCTTCTCCTCGTCGGTCAGCAGCATCGACTTGCGCTCCGCGCCCATGAGGACCTTGTCCTTGGCCAGTTCGAAGTCGTACATGGTGACCTGTTTGCGGTTCATGCGCGCGGCGTTCAGCGCGGCCTCATTCACCATATTGGCCAGGTCGGCGCCACTGAAGCCGGGCGTTCCGCGAGCCAGGATATTCAGGTTCACGTCGTCGGAAGCCGGCACTTTCTTGGCATGGACGCGGAGAATTTCTTCGCGGCCGCGGATATCGGGCAGACCGACAACCACGCGGCGATCAAAACGGCCGGGGCGCAGCAGCGCCGGATCGAGCACGTCGGGCCGGTTGGTGGCTGCCACCAGGATCACGCCGTCGTTCGATTCAAAGCCGTCCATTTCCACCAGCAACTGGTTCAGGGTCTGCTCGCGCTCGTCGTGTCCGCCGCCCAGACCTGCTCCGCGATGCCGGCCGACTGCATCGATTTCATCGATAAAGATGATGCACGGCGCATTCTTCTTGCCCTGCTCGAAGAGGTCGCGCACGCGGCTTGCGCCCACGCCCACGAACATCTCCACAAAATCCGAACCGGAGATGGAGAAGAACGGCACATTGGCTTCGCCGGCCACCGCGCGCGCCAGCAGCGTTTTGCCGGTTCCCGGAGGCCCTACCAGCAGCACGCCCTTGGGAATGCGGCCGCCCAGCTTTTGAAACTTCTGCGGCTCGCGCAGGTACTCGATAATCTCCTTGAGTTCTTCCTTGGCCTCATCCACGCCGGCCACGTCTTTGAACGTGACCTTCTTTTGCTGCATCGATAGCAAGCGCGCGCGGCTTTTGCCGAAGGAGAGCGCCTTGTTGCCGCCCGACTGCATCTGCCGCAGCATGAAGAACCAGATGGCGCCCAGCAGCACAAACGGACCGATGTTGACCAGCAACATGGGCCAGATATTGTTCTGCGGTTCCTTGATGGAGAAGTTGACGCTGTGATCCAGCATCGCCTTCTCAAGATCCTGGTAATTGGTGGGAAGAATGGTGTGGAACTCTTCCTTGGGCGAGGATTTCAGGTGTCCCTTCAGCTCGTCGCCCTGGATCACGGCGTCCTGTACCTGGCCGTTGTCCACCTTGTTATAGAGGTCCGAGTAGCTGTACTCCTGCTCTTTCCCCATGTTGGCGCCTCTCTCCACCACGCCCCATAACAACATGAGGCAGATGAGGATAAAGACCCAGAACATGATCGTCTTAACGCTCGAATTCACCAGGACTCCTCTTTCCCGGCGAGGGAGAAACCCAAGGCCTCCACCACCGCACGCGCATCTACCTTTAGACGCGTAACGCTTCACCTAAGTTCCAGAAAGGCGTTTGTCCGCGCTAAAGATACACTCCCGGCTCACCTCTCAGGGGGATGAGCAGTAAACAAATTGTACTCCCAAGCTGCTAGAAACGCCGCCCATCCCGCGCCCGGCAAGGATGGAACTCCGGGAGGGTCACTCTTCCCCAGAAGTGCCATTGACGGTACGGTTTGCGTCATCCAAACTCAGCGACTCCGCCCCCACCTTCAACCCAAACTCGGGCTCAACCTCGGCGCCTTTCATCCAGATAATGCGGCCATCGAGTTCGAGCACCGGCCAAACAGCCCGGTCGGAGCCGGTCGCCCGCAACCGCTCGATCATCTCTTTGACCTTGCGCGGACTGCCGGAATAGCGCAGCCGCACCCGGTCGCCAGCCTTCCAGTTGCGGAGGGTTGCTGATCGCGCCGAACCTGAATCGGCCTTCTGCGCCCCTTCACCCTGTTGCAGTTCAGCCTGATGCAGTTCAGCCTGTTGCTTATTTGACTCCTCCCGTCCCCTGGAGGTCTCTACGCGCAGGCGCAGGCCGAAGGCGGGGGCGTCGATTTCGCCGGGGATGGGGCAAATGTAAACGGCGGGAGCGGGCTGTGCGGCTCGGTGGCGCTGCGCCCGGTTCCAGGCGCAGCTCGCGCAGGGTGCGCTCAGCGAGCAGGCCTTCGACCTCGCATTTCTGCCCGGCCCGGCCAGTCAGGGCCAGCACGCGCAGGCTTTCGGTAGCGTCGAAATCGGGCGCCGCTCCGAGCTGCCTGGCAGCATGGCGCAGCAGGCGGCGCTGCAGAGCCGGCGCGAGGGCGGCAAAGCGGCCAATATCGAGCGCCAGGCCACGAGTTCCCGCAGCGCGGCCGCCCCCGCGGACGGGCTTGCCGGGCAGAATCAATTGCGGCGCTACGCGGGCGAGTTCGACGCGCCACCATGCTTCCTCGTCGCGAGCCAGCTCGGCCATCTGCGCCAGATGCTCGCGCAGCCGCGGATTCCAGCCTTCGAGCAGCGGCAGCAACTCGTGGCGGATGCGGTTGCGGGTGAAAGTGAGATGGCGGTTGGAGGAATCCTCGCGCCAGGGCTGGCCGAGGGCATTCAGATAGGCCTCAATTTCGGCGCGGGTAACGGCCAGCAGCGGCCTGATGATTTTGCCGCCCTCCGGGCCTTCGAGCTTTGGAGCAATTCCCGCCAGGCCCTCGGTCCACGCGCCGCGCAGGAACTTGGCCAGCACGGTTTCGGCCTGGTCGTCGAGCGTGTGCGCGGTGGCGACGGCATCGACCACTGCGTGGGGCGGGGTTTCGGACAAGAGCTGTCGGAACCATGAGTATCGCAGGCGCCGCGCGGCCTCTTCGAGGGTTTCGGCAGATTTCCCCGTAGCGGGATTCGCCTTGGCTTCCGCAGCCACATCGACGCGGGCCTCATGAAATGGGATCTCGAGCCGTCGAGCCAGATCGCGGCAAAATTCCAGATCGCCGTCCGCTTCTTCACCGCGCAATCCGTGGTGCAGATGGGCCGCGTGCAGCACCAGGCCAAGTTCCCTGCTCCGCTCGGCCAGTGCGCGCAACAGGGCCACCGAATCTGCTCCGCCGGAAAGTCCGACGGCCAGCCGCAGCCCGGGGCGCAGCAGCGAGATGTCGATAGCAAGATTGAACCGCACCAGTGGATGATAAGGCTTATTGAGGATTCGTACAGACGAAGTTGTCTGTACGGTCGGGATCGCCGCTGCCTTTGTACTTGGCGGATTGCGGATAAGGACAGAGGGGCCTGGTCATGATCGCGGGACCCTGCCCGTTATGTTCCGCGGTCTTGGTGGCGATGATGGAGGTTGGAGCCACTCCCATTTCGACCCAATCCTCCAGGGCGAGACGGATATTGTGCGCTGGATCGTCGGCCGTCCACCCTATAGACTGTCCGAAACTGTCGGGACCCGGTCCTCCTGCGCAGTGCTGCATGCCGGGAACCATGTAAAGCCGCGAGAAAGTAGCCGCGTTGGCCCGGCCCAGCCTGGCTTCCATTGATTCGTAATAGTTGATCGTATTCAGAGCGGAAATGGCCGGATCGTTCCAGCCGTGATAAAGAATGAGCTTGCCGCCACGCGCGCGGAATGCGCTCAGGTCAGGATTCACCGCATTCAACGCAGCAGCGGTCTTTTCATTCGCCAACTGCAATCCGCTCTTCAAGTCGAATGTCTTGTAATCCCAATCCGCATTTTCATACACCATATTGGAGTAATAGCGGATGCCGAAGAAAGCCATCAGGCTTTTTGCCGGAGCCGGGCCGGTAATCCAGGGACCCCACCCGTTGCTTCCTGTTTCCGCGCCTGGCAAGTATCCCGGAAAGACCTGCTGCCCATCGGGATCTCGCGCTCCCGCATAGATTTTTTTGAGCGCCGTGACCTGGGCCGAGGTCAGGCAGGTATCCGCGTCGCCTCCATTCTGGCACTCGATGGTGGCAGGATCGAAGTGGCATTGGCGGGGATCGTTCAGAATCCCATCGCTCACGCCGTCGAGTTGATCACAGGCCGCCAGCACGGCGCGGGCGATGGCGGGCAATTTCGCCTCCGGAATGTAGCTGGATGGATTGTCGGTAAGAGCCTGGGTATCGACGACCCCGGTCGAAAGCAGCGCGGTCCAGTAGTTGGCGGGAGCCCCGGCCAGAATTCCGTCGTAGTCGGCGGGGTAGCGCTGCACCTCCATCAAGGCCTCGCGGCCGCCATCGGAGCACGAAGAGAAATAGGAGCGGCGGGCCGCATTTCCATAGAACTGCCCCACCATGAGCTTGGCCAGACGGGTCATTTCGTGAATGCCGCGATAGCCAAAATCAACCACCTTCTCAGGGTGAGCGAGTGCCCAATCGGCGTCGATCGACGAGCCGGTGTGCCCGGTATCGGTACCCGCAGTTGCGTAGCCTTTGTCGACCGCCTCGGCCATTTCGCTGTAGCCGACTTGCCCCGCGAAGCCACCATTGCCTACGCCCTGAAACCTGCCGTTCCACCCCACCAGCGGCATCCAGACCTCAATCACGATGTCGGAATCGGTGGTGGGCTTGTCGTGTGCCACGACCCTGCAGAATTCCGGAAGCTTCTTGTAAAGAGCGGTCAATTCGGCATCCGATGCATTTTCAGGCTGGCCGGCGAATGTTCCTGCGGCAACCACTTGCGCTGTGCTGATGCTGACCTTCGGCAGTTGCAGCGCCGCCAAACGCTCGCAGCTCGCGCTGGAGGATTGGGCCGTGCCCACAGTGGTAGCAGCGCCTTGGCCCGCAGCCAGAACGCCAGCCACGCAGAGTGATCCAGCCACAAGCAGAACCAGAGAAATTCGCATGGTGCTCATCCTTTTGCTGAAATAAGGTCGCGAACATTCTATTCCCCAGCGGGCGCAGAAGGATGAGGGCTGGCCGGCGCAGTGCTATACTCGCCCAGTTATGCAAGTTTTCGCGATTCTTCCGGCCGCTGGTTTGGGTACCCGGATGGCCGGGCCCCAACCGAAACAGTTCCTGGCTCTGGATGGAGTTCCCATCCTGATCCACTCGCTGCGCGCCTTTGCCGCCGTTACCCGGGTCACGGCCATTTACGTGGCCGTGCGCAAGCAGGAGATGGAACGCGTGGAAGCGCAGATTGCCGAATTCGGCTTCGATGCCCGCGCCACGGTGGTCGAGGGCGGCGACCGGCGGCAGGAATCGGTGGCCCACGCGCTGGCCGCCATCCCGGCCCAGGACGACGATATTGTCCTGGTGCACGATGCCGTCCGGCCGCTCATCGACGCAGCCACCATCGATCGCACCATCGATGCGGTTATCGAGCATGGGGCGGCCATTGTGGGCTTGCCCGCCGTGGACACCATCAAGCAGGTGGAGCGGACCGCCCATGACGCCATCGTCACCGCCACCATTCCCCGCGAGTTCATCGTGCAGGCGCAGACGCCGCAGGGATTTCGCTATGGGCTGCTCCGCAATGCTTTTGCCGAGGCCGAGGCTGACGGCTTTCTGGGTACCGACGAAGCTTCTCTGGTGGAGCGCGCCGGCCAATCCGTCTTTGTAGTTCCCGGTTCTCAGGTTAATCTGAAGATTACGCAGTCCGGGGACCTGGAACTGGCGGAATTTTATCTTCGCCAGCGGAGACGCGGGTAAGTTTCCTCTTTTGTCCGCCTTGTGGTCCTGGACAGAGCGAAGGATATGCGGTTGCTTTTCTGCAATCTGAACCGATCCCAGGCGGGCGGATCTGGATTGGCCGCAAGAACAGGCAAGCACGGAGAGCATGGATACACGGATCGGACTCGGCTATGATTCGCACGCCTTCAAGCCTGGCGTGCCGCTGCGCATCGGCGGAATGACCCTCGATCATCCTGAAGGACTGGCCGGGCACTCCGACGGTGACGTGCTGCTCCACGCCATTACCGACGCGCTGCTGGGCGCGGTGGCAGCCGGCGATATCGGCAGCTATTTCCCTCCCGGCGACCCCCGCTGGAAAGATGCCGACTCCGCAATTTTTCTAAACACCGCGCTCGAAGAGCTGCACCACGCCGGCTATCGTATTGCCAACGTGGACGCCACGCTGATTCTGGCCGCGCCCAAAATCGGGCCCATTGCCGCCGATATGCGCATTCGCGTGGCTGAGCTTTTGCAGGTGGAGATGAACCAGGTGAGCATCAAGGCCAAAACCCCCGAAGGCCTGAACCTGGACCACGTCGCCCAGTGCCATGCCATCGCCCTGGTGGTCCGTATGCAGGAGGACGAGGAGCTGAAGAGCATGAGCGAAGTCATCGAAAGTCAGCGCCAACTCGAAGACGTGGTCGACGATCTGCTGGCCTCAGTTCACGGCGTCCCTAAGCGCAAGATTGCGCCGGTCTACGACACGGAAGATATTACGTAAAGGCAGGGACAAGGGGCAATTTGTATTCGAACGGCAGAACGCGGTGCGCGGCGGAATCATTTCGCTCTCTGCATCACTCAACACTGGTATCTGGGCTCATTTCCATGTTGAAAACAGTGCGAGATCAGGTGCTGGGATCCGGCAGATCACAAGTGCTCCACCTGATAGCGCAGAATCTGATCGTCGACTGTGACCAGGGTCAGCCGTTCAAGATACGCCTGTGCAACAAGCAGGCGATCAAACGGGTCACGATGCAGAAGCGGAAGAGATCCCGCCCTTTCGGCGTGTTCCACTGTCACGGGCAGCGCCATGAAGGAATGGCTCTTGATGGTCGAGGCGACCGAACCTCCGGTTTTCAGCTTGCCGGATGCTCTCTTAATCGCGATCTCCCACGCCGATGCGGCACTGACATACACGTCGTTCTCCGGCGCGCCGACCGCGGTTTGAAATGCCGCAGGCAACCGCTTATCATCCCCATCCCACCAGAGAAGGATATGCGTATCCAGCAAAAGTCTCATCTCGTTCAGAGCCCGAAGTCCTTCAGGATGTCTTCAGGCAAAGGCGCATCGAAATCGTCGGCGATGTAGGTGATGCCCATGAAATTCCCGCCGGGCTTGCGTGGCTGCCGCGTTGTGAAACCCGGCGGCACCAGTTTCGCCATCGGCTTGCCGGCCTTGGCGATGATGATCTCCTCGCCTTTCGCGGCCCGCTCCACGAGGCTGGAGAGATGCGTTTTGGCTTCATAGAGATTCACCTGCGTGGCTGCCATTGGAGTCACCTTCTCGTCCATTGTCCGCCCCTTTCTTCAGTTGGTCAAGTTGGTCAACTGGGTCGGTCGGGATGGACGAAGCGGGTTCGGCGATCTTTCGCTATAAATTCGCCGCTATTCCGCGCTAATCTCGAAGAAGCAGAATGTCCCGCCCCACACTCACCCCCGAAGACCGAACCGACCCGTTTGCGTGTTTTCATCCGGTCACGGCAGCATGGTTTCGCGCCGTCTTCGATGCGCCCACTGCGCCACAGCGCTTGGGCTGGCCGGCCATCGCCCGCGGCGAGAGCTCGCTGATTCTTGCGCCCACCGGAACGGGCAAGACGCTGACTGCATTCCTGTGGTGCCTGGACCGGCTGATGCTTGAAAACAGAGATCAGGGATCAGGGGCCGGAGATCAGAATGCGGCTTCGCGCGGCTGCCGCATCGTCTACGTTTCGCCGCTCAAGGCCCTGGCCGTGGATGTGGAGCGCAACCTGCGCTCGCCGCTGGCCGGCATTGCCAATATGGCGCGGCGCATGGGCGTTCCGTTTCACGAGCCGGCCATCAGCGTGCGCACCGGCGACACGCCGCAACGCGAGCGCGCCCGCTTCGCGCGTCACCCGGCCGACATCCTCATCACCACGCCGGAGTCGCTCTACCTGATTCTCACCTCGCAGGCCGCGGAGGCGCTGCGTACGGTCGACACCGTAATCATCGATGAGATTCACGCGCTGGTGCCCACCAAACGCGGCGCCCACCTGGCGCTCACGCTGGAACGCCTGCAGGCGCTTACGGCCAGGCCGCTGCAGCGCATCGGTCTCTCCGCAACGCAGCGGCCACTCGAAGAAGTGGCGCGCTTTTTGGGCGGAGTGGAAATCGAGAGATCGGAGATCGGCGATCAGGGGTCAGAAAGCCAAAGTGCCCCGCCCTTTCCGCTTGCTTCCGCCGAAAGGGCGGGAGACCACGAATCTGAAACTGGCACGCCGGAACTGATCTCCGATCCCTGTTCCCTGATCCCTGGCTCGGCGGATGCGGGGCTCCGCTACCGTCCCGTCACCATTGTCAACGCCGCCGCGCCCAAGCGGCTTAAGCTGCGCATCGAGGTTCCGGTCGAAGACATGGCGCGCCTGGGCGAAATGGAGGAGATTCCCTCCGGGCCGGCCTCGCAGACGACGCGCCGCGTTTCCATCTGGAACGCCATCCACCCGCGCCTGCTGGAGATGATCCGGGAGCGCAACTCCACCATCCTTTTCGTCAACAGCCGCCAGGTAGCCGAGCGGCTGGCGGGCGCGCTCAACGACCTGGCGGGCGAACCCATTGCCCGCGCTCATCACGGCTCGCTGGCGGCAGCGCAGCGTTCGGTTATCGAAGAGCAGTTGAAAGCCGGGCAGATTCGCGCCCTCTGCGCTACCTCTACGCTCGAACTCGGCATCGACATGGGCGCGGTGGATCTTGTCATCCAGATCGAAGCCCCGCCCTCGGTCGCCAGTGGGATGCAGCGCATCGGCCGCGCCGGCCACCACGTGGACGCGGTCAGCGAAGGCGTGCTGTTCCCCAAATATCGCGCCGACCTGGTGGCCTGTGCCGCCGTCACCCGCGCCATGCACGAGGGTCACATCGAATCCACGCGCTTCCCCCGCAACCCGCTTGACGTGCTCTGCCAGCAGTTGGTGGCGATTGTGGCGCACCCGCCGCGAAAGGCAGAGATCAGGGCTCAGGGATCAGGGATCAAAAAGCGACGCTCATCGAGCAAGAGAATGGGTGCCCCAGGTCTCGCTTTTGAGACCTGGGAGAGTGCAAACTCCGCTGCTACCGCTGCCTCCGCTAACCCCGAAGTCTCCGTCGATTTTCTCTTCGACCTCGTCCGCCGCGCGGCGCCGTTCGGCTCGCTCACCCGCGCGGCGTTTGAAGGGGTGCTCGACCTGCTCAGCGGGCGCTACCCTTCCGACGAATTCGGCGAGCTGCGCCCGCGCCTCACCTGGGACCGCATCCGCAATGTGGTGACGGCACGCGAAGGCGCGGCGCGGCTCGCCATTCTCAACGCGGGCACCATTCCCGACCGCGGACTCTATGGCGTTTTCCTTGCTTACACCGAAGGCAAAGCGGTGCGCGTGGGCGAGCTCGATGAGGAGATGGTCTTCGAGTCGCACCCCAATGAGACCTTCATTCTCGGCGCATCCACGTGGCGCATTGTCGACATCACGCACGACCGCGTGACGGTGACGCCTGCTCCCGGCGAGCCCGGCAAAATGCCGTTTTGGAAAGGCGACGGTCCGGGTCGGCCACTGGAGTTTGGCCGCCGCATCGGCGCGATGGTGCGCGAGCTGCGCGCATTGCCGCCTGCGGCCGCGCTCACGCGCTTGGTCGCCGAACACGACCTCGATCCCGGCGCTGCTGAAAACCTTCTGCGCTTTCTCGCCGACCAGGCCGAATCCACAGGCCAGGTTCCCGACGACCGGACGATTGTGATTGAGAGAACCCGCGATGAACTGGGCGACTGGCGCGTCTGCGTGCTCTCGCCCTTCGGCAGCCGTATCCACATACCCTGGGCCATGGCGGTGAGTGCGCGCATTCGCGCGGCCGGAGGGCCGGAAGTGGAGACTCTGTGGGGCGACGACGGCTTTGTGCTGCGCTTCCCCGACACCGACGAGCCGCCCGGATTCGGATTGGATTCTCGTCGAATCCGCCGAAGCCATGCAGCTGGTGCTGCGCCAGCTTGGCTCGACGGCGCTCTTTGCCGGCCGCTTTCGCGAAGCTGCAGGCCGCGCGCTGCTGCTGCCCCGCCGCCGCGCCGACCAGCGCTCGCCGCTGTGGCAACTGCGCAAACGCTCCTACGACCTGCTTAGCGTGGCCTCGCGCTACCCATCCTTCCCGCTGCTGCTGGAGGCGTATCGCGAGTGCCTGCGCGACGTCTTCGACATGCCGGCGTTCATCGAGATCCTGAGGGAGATCGAACAGCGCAAACTGCGGGTGCATGTTGTTGAGACGCGCAAGCCATCGCCCTTCGCCTCATCGTTGCTGTTCAGCTACGTGGCCAATTTTCTCTACGATGGCGATGCGCCGCTGGCCGAGCGCCGTGCGCAGGCCCTCACCATCGACCAGGATCAGTTGCGCGACCTGCTGGGCGAGGCCGATCTGCGCGAACTGCTCGACGCCGAAGCCATTGCCGAGGTGGAAGAGGCAGCGCAGTGCCTGGCGGAAAATTATCGCGCGCGCTCGGCAGACGGCATTCACGATTTGTGTTTGAAGCTTGGCGATCTTTCCCGCGAAGAGCTGGCGCGACGCACCAGTTCGCCTGAGCTTTTAGCGAGTATCGATCGCCTGGTGCGCGCGCGGCGCTTGTTGGAATTGCGCATCGCCGGCGAAAAGCGCATGGTGGCCGCCGAAGATGCGGCGCGTTATCGCGATGCGCTCGGCATTCCCCTGCCGCCCGGGCTGGCCGTGGCGCTGTTGGAGCCGGTGGCGCAACCAGTCCTGGAGTTAGTGCGCCGCTATGCCCGCACCCACGGGCCGTTCACCATGCGCGAGGTTACGTCGCGCTTTGGCCTGGATACCGAAGCTGTGGAGAAGGCGCTGCTGCAACTTGCGCAGGACGGCCGCGTGCTCGAAGGCGGTTTTCGTCCCGGCGGCATCCACAGCGAATGGTGCGACGCGGAGATTCTTCGCCAGATTCGCCGCAAGTCGCTGGCCAGGTTGCGCCGCGAAGTGGAACCCGTGGAGCAGCACACTCTGGCCCGCTTCCTCACCCACTGGCAGGGATTATTGACGCCCCGGCGCGGAGGCCAAGCCCATCTCGATGCGCTGTTGGACGCGATTGAAAATCTGCAGGGCGCGCCCTTGCCGGCTTCGCTGCTGGAGAGTTCCATTCTGCCCGCGCGCATTGCCGACTACGCGCCTTCCGGACTCGACACACTGATTGCCGCCGGCGAAGTGGCATGGGCCGGGGTGGAACCGATTGGAGAGCGCGACGGACGCATCGCGCTGTTCCTTGCCGACAAACTGCCCCTGCTGGCGCAATCTCGCCCTATTGTCGAACCGCTTACCGAGCGCGAGGAAAAACTCGTTGACCTGCTCGCGTCCGCTGGCGCGAACTTCTTTGATCCGCTGCATCAGGCGGTGGGCGGCGGTTATCCCGGCGAGACGATTGACGCTCTGTGGAGTCTGGTCTGGCGCGGGCTCATTACCAACGATTCGCTGCACGCGCTACGCGCCTACACGGCGCGGCCAGAGAGCGCCCGCACGCCGCGCCGCGTGCAAACAGGCGCGGTGTTTCGCTCGCGCCGCACCACGCCCCCCATTGCGCAAGGCCGCTGGTCTCTGCTGCCTCTGCGGTTCAATGGCCAACGCAGCCGGACAAGTCATTCTTTGAAAGGGCACGACTTTAGTGGTGCCGAAGGTGCTGCAAAAATCACCGGGGCTTTAGCCCCCGAGGGGATCGGACCCACAGCAACCGAAGCCAGCCATGCGCTCGCGCTGCAACTGCTCAACCGCTATGGCATTTTGCTGCGCGAATCGGTGGCCGCGGAAAATGTGCCGGGTGGGTTCAGCGCGGTCTACGACGTGTTGAAGGCGCTTGAAGAGAGCGGCCGCATCCGGCGCGGTTACTTCGTTGAAGGCCTCGGCGCTACGCAGTTCGCGCTGCCGGCTGCGGTCGATTTGCTGCGCCAGTTGCGCACGGCGCCGCCGTCCGAGAAGCCTGAGTTCGTGCAGCTGGCCGCGACCGATCCGGCCAACCCCTATGGCTCTGTCCTGCGCTGGCCCGACCTGCCCGTCGCCGAAGAAGATTCGGAATCGGGGTCCCCGGAGACAGGTCTTCTTCTGCGGGGTGGCAATCCGCGCCGCGAGTGCTTACGCGCGCCACTTACGCTGAAGTCATTCTGCGCAACGGGCAGTTGGTTGCATGGCTGCGGCGCGGCAATCCCAACCTGCTGGTGTTTTTGCCTGGCGAAGAGCCGGAGCGCTCGCAGGTGGCCGCGGGGCTGGCCCATTTTCTGTGCAGCCGCGGTCAGGAACGCATGCAGATGCACAGCCACGATGGCGCACTTATTACCACCATCAATGGCCAGCCAGTGGCCGCGCACTTCATGGCGCGCTTCCTCATGGATGCGGGCTTTCATCCCGGACCGCTGGGTATGCACCTGCGGCGCATTCCCTTACCCATCCATTCTAGCCAGGCAGGTTCCGAGGTCCAATAAAGCATGCCTGAAGG
Organism: uncultured Acidobacteriaceae bacterium; assembly: GCA_963725975.1. Taxonomy (GTDB): domain Bacteria; phylum Acidobacteriota; class Terriglobia; order Terriglobales; family Acidobacteriaceae; genus Telmatobacter. The sequence goes on from CAVSBA010000012.1 coordinate 435,245, forward strand.
CGATACCATCTTCCGCACCGCGCGTACACTGGGCCGTGCTCTCGCGGGCGAACCGGTCACTGCGTTCCGCTCCACCTATCCGACCCTCACGCGCTTCATGACGACGCGCCGCTGACCGGCCGCACCGTGGATAGCGTGGAGTCGCGCGGCAAATGGCTGCTGATTCATTTTTCCGGCGGCGCCACGCTGGTCACGCACATGCTGATGAGCGGAAGCTGGCACATCTACCGGCACGGCGAGCGCTGGATGAAACCGCCGCTCGACATGCGCATCGTGATCGAGAACAGCCGGCTATATTGCGGTGGGGTTCAAGGTTCCGGTGGCTGAGATGCACACCGCCGAATCGCTGGCCAGGCAGAACAGAATTCCGCCGACCGAAATCGACGTGCTGAGCCGCGACTTTAACGAGGCAGAGGTGACGCGGCGCATACTGGAGCGCGGCAGCGAGGCCATTGCCGACGTGCTGCTGAATCAGAGCGTCATGGCGGGCGTTGGCAATGAATTCAAATCGGAGATCTGCTTTGTGACCGGAATTCATCCCTACTGCCCGGTGGCGATGCTCGGCGCGGAGCAGGTTCAAGCCATCATCGCCGCTTCGCGCAAGCTGGTGCGCGCCAATGTACTCGAAGATTCCGGCGACGTGATCGTGACGTACACGGGCCGCGGCCGGCGAACCACCCATGCCTCCAACAGCGGAGAAAGCCGTGGGTTTACGGCCGAAATGGATCTGCCGTGCCGGCGCTGCGGTGCGGCAATTCGCCGCCGTATTCAGGGCGACGACGCGCGGGTTACCTTCTGGTGCCCGCAGTGCCAGCCCATGCCCGACGGCTCCGATGTGGATGGATAACCGGATTCGCGAGGGGGATCACGTCCTACCCGCGGCGTGGGTTCGACAGAATGGGCAACATACCGTCCCAGTTCCTTGACCATGGCGCAGTGCTGCGCCAGCGCCGCGAGCGCGCGCGAGCCCTCCGCGCTCGATCCAATCTGGCAATCCACGTAGAAGACGTACTCCCAGGGCTTGCCGTGCACGGGGCGAGATTCGATTTTGGTAAGGTTGGTCCCCAGAGCCGCAAGCTCGTTCAGCGCCGCCAGCCAGCGAGCCAGGCCGGTGCTCCAGGCTGAAGGCCACGCTGATCTTGTTGGCCTGGGGGTCGGTTTCGGCCTCGGCTGCGCGCCGCACCAGGAAGAACCGCGTGTAGTTCTCGGGATTGTCTTCAATGTCCGCGGCCAGCACCTGGGCCCCGTAGTAGCGGGCCGCAGCTTCGCTGGCGATGCCTGCAACATGCGGGTCGTTCAGCTCCGCCAACTGCTTCACGCTGCCGGCCGTGTCGTAAAAGGCAATGGCTTTCATGCGCGGATGCGCGGCAAGAAAGCGCCGGCACTGCGCCAGCGCCACGGGGTGCGAATAGACGCGGTCGATCTCTCCTGTCGAAGCGCCGGCAATCGCAATCAGGTTGTGGCGAATGCGCAGCAGTGTCTCTGCCGTGACCTTTACGTCGTGCTGCAGCAGCAAGTCGAAGTGTTCCAGCACCGAGCCGGCCAGGCTGTTTTCGATGGGAATCACGGCGGCATCGACTTTTCTTTCGGCCAGCGAAGCGAATACCTCGGCCGAAAGCGCGCAGGGCACAATCTCCGCGCCCGGCACCAACTTCAGCGCCGCTTCGTGGCTGAACGAGCCGGGCTCTCCCTGGATGGCGATCTTCATGCGTTACCCGCTCTCTTTCAATGTCATTTACCGCCGCATCCACAAATCCGCCGCCACAAAGCAGAAAAACACAATGGCGATGACTCCGTTCATGGTGAAAAAGGCGGCGTTCAGGCGGCGCAGGTCGCGCGGCGAAACCAGCGCGTGCTCGTAGGCCAGCAGCAGGCCCACGGCGGCGATGCCAATCCAGCCCGCAATGCCCGAAAGTGAAATAGGAAACCGAGCCACACCAGCAGGCCCAGCATGGCCAGGTGCATCAGGCGCGCCGTCCAGAAATGCCGCCACCAGACCCGTGCGCCTGGGGCAGGCTGTTCAGACCCACCGCGCGGTCGTGTTCGTAGTCCTGGCAGGCGTAGAGCACGTCAAAGCCGCCGGCCCATAGCGTAACCGCGGCGGTAAGCACCAGGATGCGCGGATCGAGGCTGCCGCGCACCGCAATCCAGGCCGCTGCCGGCGCCAGGCCCAGCGCCAGCCCCAGGCCCACATGCGACCAGCGCGTGATGCGCTTCAGGTAGCTGTAGCCGAGCAGGACCACCAGAACAATGGGCGAAAGCAGCAGCGTGAGCCGGTTGAGCTCGCCCGCCGCGAGCAGAAAGACGGCGATCGGCGATGCAGGTGAATCCCAGCACAAAGTTGCGGCTGAGCAGGCCGGCGGGGATGGCCCGCGAGCTGGTGCGCGGATTCACGGCGTCCAGATCGGCATCGGCCCAGCGATTGAAGGCCATGGCCGCCGAGCGCGCCGAGACCATGGCCACCAGGATCCAGCCCACCGTGCGCGCAGCGGGCAGCCCGCGCGCCGCCAGCAGCATTCCGGTGAGCGCGAAGGGCAGCGCGAAGATGGAGTGCTCCCACTTGATCATTTCGAGCGTGGTGCGGGTTTTTTTCAGGATGCCGGGCATAAGTTGCTCTGTTTAATGTAATTGAGAGGCGTACGGAACTGTGCCGTGACTGGGATGGGGCGAGGCGACGGGCGCCACTGAACACCAACCTGTGATAAGGATCACATGCTAGAGCGGGTTAAAGCGGTGAGAAAATAAGCACAATTCGTCGTCCCCCGGGTCAAATGTCAGATGTCCTTCATGGGCCGCTAGTTAAAAAATTCCACGAGGAAGTGCTCACTGTGCAATTTGATCCGTCTGCATTTATCGCAGATTCCGAATTGGTTGACGCGCTGGAAAAGCGTTCACTCCCCTTCCCTTGCGGAAAGGACCAGGTTCTTTTCCGCCAGGGCGAACCGCCCGACCGGGCTTTACATCCTGCGTGAGGGCACGGGTGACGCTCTCCATGGACGGTACCGGCGGCGATACCGTGATGTGCGTGGAGATCGGCGCCGGCTCGCTGCTGGGACTGCCCGGATTACTTGGCCAACCAGCCCTATTCGATGACCGCGCGCGCCCAGCAAGGGGCGCAGGTGCGCTACATCAGCCGCGCGGAGTTTACCGCCTTCATGCAGAATTCGACCGCAGCTTGCGCTCAAGATTCTGCAGGTGCTGGCCGCCGAGGTGCGCACCGCCCGGCAGGCTTTATATTGATCGGCGGGCTTTGTATTGATTCTTATCTCTGGCCCTTACCGCCATTCGATGCCGGAAGCTCACCCTCGCCGCGTGTTTGCCGATGCAGCTAGGGCAGGCTGCCCCACACCTGCTACACTCTCTCCGTTATGCTCCTTGCCATTGTTCTGATCGCGGTCGCCGCGTACCTGCTCGGATCGATTCCGACCGGATATGTGCTGGTCCGCATCTTTCGCAATCAGGACATCCGCGCCGTGGGCAGCGGCAACATTGGCGCCACCAACGTGCTGCGCACCGGTAGCAAAGGGCTGGGCGCGGCCACCTTCCTGCTGGACGTGCTGAAGGGCTGCGCGGCCGTCTGGCTGGGCACCGCGGTCTGGAGCTGGATGCTTGGTGGCACCTACACGGTGCCCGCCGCGCCGCTGCGCGATTTTGAGGCGGTTGCGGCTCTGTTTGCCGTCATCGGCCACATGTTCCCGGTGTGGCTGGGGTTCAAGGGCGGCAAGGGCGTGGCCACCGGCTTCGGCGTTTTCCTGGTGGCCGCTCCGTGGGCGGCACTGGCGGCCATCACGGTTTTCTTCATGGTGCTGGCGCTCAGCCGTTATGTCTCGCTCGCTTCCATTTTGGGCGCGGCCTCGTTCCCGATCTTTGCCTGGTGTTTGCCGATCCGCGGCGAGCGGCCGGCATTCTTCATCGCCGTGCAGGCCGCGGTGGCGCTCATGATCATCCCAAGCACCATAAAAATATTCAACGCCTCTTTGCCGGCACGGAACACCGCTTTCGGAGCTAAGCAGCCCGCATGAGTCAAATTTTCGTTGTTGGTTCCGGCGCCTGGGGAACCTCCATCGCTCTTTCGCTCGATCGCCGCGGCGGCCATCGGTGTCACTCTGGGCGCACAGCCCCGAGGCCGCAGAGGAAATTCGCGCAGCCGGCGAAAACCTCCAGTTCCTGCCCGGTTTTCCGCTGCCCGCTTCCATTCACGTCACCGGCGACTGCTCCGCTGTGGAGAGTGCCGAGATCGTGGTATCCGTAGTGCCATCGGAGTTTCTGCGCGCCACCATGAGCCGTCTGCGCCCCTATCTTCACGCCGGCCAGGTAATCGTGAGCGCCACCAAGGGCATTGACGACGGCAGCTTTCTGCGCATGACGGAAATGATTGCGGCAGCACTCGGCGGCGATCTCCGGCTGCCCGTGGGCGCGCTCTCCGGGCCCAGCTTTGCTTATGAAGTGGCGCAGGGCCAGCCCACCGCGCTCACCGTAGCCTTTCACGAGCGTTCCGTCGCCGAGCGCATCCGGCAGGAGTTCTCCTCCGAAACGCTGCGGCTCTACACATCGACCGATGTAACCGGCGTGGAGTTGGGCGGTGCGCTCAAGAACGTGATCGCCATTGCCGCCGGCATCGCCACCGGAGTGGGCCTGGGCTACAACTCGACCGCCGCACTGATTACCCGCGGCATGGCCGAAATCACGCGCCTGGCCGTGGCCTGCGGCGGACGGCGTGAGACGCTGGCCGGGCTCTCGGGAGTAGGCGATCTGGTGCTCACCTGCACCGGCTCGCTCAGCCGCAACCGCACGGTTGGCCAGGCACTGGGCCAGGGCCGCAAGCTGCCGGAGATTCTGGAATCGCTGGGCGGCAAAGTGGCCGAGGGCGTGCGCACCACGCGGGCGGCGCTGGGATTGGCGCGCAAGCACGGCATCGAGATGCCCATTACCGAGCAGATGGCGCTGATCCTGAACGAAGCCAAGGACCCGCGCGACGCGATCCGCGCGCTCATGCTGCGGCCGGGCAAGGACGAGCATTGAAATACAGGTTAGCCGCGTAGTATACGGTAACTTTATCGTTGGCAACCTGCAATCGCGTCGTTTATAGTGGAGCGTCGCGTCCTCGACGCGCTTTACGGAAGGGGTAACAATGCAACGGCGGGATTTCTGCAAACTGGTTGCGGCTGCGGCCGCGGCAACGGCGGTTCCGGAAGCAGTGCAACTGTCTGCGCAAGCTTCAGATCAAGCGGCTGCAGCCGGCGCCAACACCTCCCCTGAGACGAGTTTCGATACCCTTACCCAGGATTACGCCCAGTTCTGCGCGACACCTGCAGAGCAGAGGGTCTTCTACGCGCTCGAGGGTGGCAAGATCGTGAGCGAAAAACTGGACGAGGCAACCTGGGAGCCAACCGAATGGGGCGATGCACCCGAGTTGCCGGTTCCCGGAGGGTCATGGGATGGCGTACCCATGGTGTCGCCGATTCCCAACCTTGCCGGCGCCGGCCCCTATGAGCCCACATGGGACTCGCTGCTGCAATACGACGCGCCGGAGTGGTATCGAGACGCCAAGTTCGGCATCTGGGCCCACTGGAGCCCGCAGTGCGTTCCCGAAGCCGGTGACTGGTATGCCCGGCAAATGTACATGGAGGGCTCAGATCAAAACAAGTACCAGGTCGAACACTACGGCCCCCCGTCGCGTTTCGGATACAAGGACCTCTGCGCGCAGTGGACACTGCTCAACTGGCAGCCCGAGGAGCTGATTGCGCGCTACAAAAAGGCGGGCGCGCAATTTTTCATTGCCCTGGCCAATCACCACGACAGTTTCGATACATGGGACTCCAAGCACCAGCCATGGAACGCGGCGAATCTCGGGCCTCATCGGGATGTGGTGGGCGGATGGGCGAAGGCCGCGCGTGCCCAGGGTATGCGCCTGGGAGTCACCGTGCACCAGGCGCGCAACTGGTGGTGGTTCCAAACGTCACACGGGGCGGACAAGACCGGAGCCCTGGCCGGGGTTCCGTACGACGGGCGCATGACCGCTGCCGAGGGCAAAGAGCAGTGGTGGCAGGGATACGATCCGCAGCATCTCTATGGGGCCAAGCATCCCAAGAACGCGCTGCCCGACATCTCGTATGTGAAGAATTTCTACGACCGCACCCGCGACCTGGTCGATCAGCACAACCCCGATCTGCTCTACTTCGACAACGCGCTCTTCCCGCTGGGCTGGGCTGGCATGAACATCGGAGCCTATTTCTATAACCACAGCCTGCAGGGCGGCGCCGCGCAAGGCATCCTCAACATTAAAAATGTCCCGGATAAATGGGCCAAGGCAGTGATTGCGGACTACGAGCGCGGTCTGACCAGCGAAATCATGAAATATGCGTGGCAGTCGGAAACCTGCATCGGCGACTGGCACTATAACCTCGATCTCTACAACAAGCCCGGCGAGTTCGGCGGTTACCTGCCGCCGCGTGACGTGATTCACTGGCTCATCGACACGGTCAGCAAGAACGGCACTTTCGTCCTGAATATTCCCGGCAGGCCCGACGGCACCATCGACAGCAAGGAGATCGCGGTGCTCGACGGCATCACCGGCTGGATGCAGGCCAATGGCGAAGCCATTTACTCCACGCGTCCGTGGAAGGTGTACGGCGAAGGCCCGGACATGGTCAAGGCCGGGTCGTTCGAGGGAAACAGCGTGAGCAAGCTGGGCGAGAAAGACATTCGCTTCACGCGCAATAAGGCCGGCAACGTGGTTTATACCCTGGTGCTCGGCTGGCCCGCCGGCGAGGTTACTGTGCAGTCTCTGGGCCTGGGCAATTCCACGCAGCCCGGCAAGGTTCGGAACGTGGAGTTGCTTGGCACCGACAGAAAATTGAAGTGGAAGCAGACGTCTGACGCACTGCGGGTGGAGTTACCGAACGAGTATCATCCCGCCGCTGACTTCGCAGCAGCCCTGAAAGTCAGTTTCGCCTGAGCTTGTTCGCGGGCGAGGCGTTCAAGCCTTATTGCACCTTGAACGCCTTGTCCACGATTGCGTTCGGATCGCGCCCTGTGGGCAGCAGCGTGAACAGCGACAGTGTAGGCGTGCGCACCACGGCCACATCGCCGGATCGTGTATCAACTGCCAAGAGCAGGTAACTGTTGGCGGAAAACGCCAGCGCCGACGGGCCGTCGCCCACGCGCACCGAACCCACCCGCTTGCCGTCGTCAATCGAGTACACCGTCACGTATTGCGAGTGCAGGTTGGCCACGTAGAGCAGCGCATTGTCCCGCGAGGCCAGCCCCTCCACCGGACCGTCGCCCATCATGTACGCGCCACCCACATCGTTGGTATTGGTCACCACTTCTGAGATGGTGTCGGAGAGCGAGTTGGCGACGAAAAGCTCGCCGCCATCCGGTTTCAGCGCCAGGTTCACCGGTCCGCGCCCCACGTCCATCAGCGTCTACGAGCTGGTCCGGGGTGTGTTCGTCCGGCTGCGCCAACCCGATCACCATCACCTGGTGACCCGCTGCGCAAGGCACAAACACCTTCGACGAATCCGGCATGATCACGGGATCGGCCGCGCCCGGGCAGCCCGTAAACACCGCGCGCACCTTGCGGGTCGCAGGATCGACGAGCGTGACAGAGTTGCCGCCGCGGTTGGCCACCACCAGCGTCTTGCCGTCGGGAGCGATCCGCGCCGCATCGGGCTGTTCGCCGGTGCCAATCTGCGCAATCTCGCGCCGCGCTTTAAGGTCAATCACCGAAACCGTATTCGACCCGGAGTTGGCTACATAGGCCAGGTCGCCCGTTTGATCCAGATCGACGGAAACCGGCTGGCGGTGCAGCGGAATCGTTGCGGCCACGCGATTGTGCTCGGCGTCGATGATGGCCAGCGAGCCATTTGCGCCGGGCGCACCCGAGTTCACCACGTAAATCTCATTGTGTGTGGCGCTGGCTGCCTCGGCCACCGGATTCACTCCCACCTGGATCTCGCGATCCACGCGCACATCGACCACGTCGATCACCGTCACGGTGCCGCTGCCCCCGTTGGTCACGTAAGCGTATTCGCGATAGTTCGCCGGGTACTTTGGAAACGGTTGCGGCCGGCAACCGGCCATAGCCAGCACAACGGCTCCAAGAAACAGCAGCCTTGCCGTCACAAAGAGCGTTCCAGCAATCAACTCCCCTGCCGCATCCTTTCGCTGTGTTTCTGGCGAAAGGGTGGGAGCCGACAAAAACTGGTCAGTTCCAGAGGAGGAAGCAGGGACCGTCAGGCCCCCCAGGAAAGCTGCAAAACCGCGCGCGGCTTTAGACTCTGAGGGGCGATATTCTACGAACCACGATCCACGATTCACGATCTGCTATCCACCGTGGCCGCCACATGAATCCCACGCGGCAGCCGCCGTGCCGACCACCGGCGCAATCTGCTCCAGTTCGTTCATCATGGTGGCGAACTGTGCGGGATAAATCGACTGCGGGCCGTCCGACAGCGCAACTTCCGGGTGATTGTGCACTTCCACCATCACGCCATCGGCTCCGCAGGCCACCGCCGCACGCGCCATGGGCGCCACGCTGTCGCGACGGCCGGTTCCATGGCTTGGGTCTACCAGAATGGGCAAATGGCTCACCCGCTTGAGCGCCGGAATCATGCTCAGATCGAGCGTGTTGCGCGCGTGGTCGGCGAACGTCCTCACCCCGCGCTCGCACAGAATTACCTGGTAGTTGCCCTCGCTCATCACGTACTCGGCGGCCATTAAAAATTCTTCCAGCGTGGCGCTCAGGCCGCGCTTGACCAGCACCGGTTTGCGCAGCCTGGCCCGCCTGCTTCAGCAGCGAGAAGTTCTGCATGTTGCGCGCGCCAATCTGGATCACATCGGCCCACTCGGCCACCAGCCCCAGGCTCTCGGTGTCCAGCGCCTCGGTAATAATGCGCAGCCCGAACTTTTCTCTGATTTCGGACATGATTTTCAAGGCTTCGAGACCCAGCCCCTGAAAAGCATAAGGAGAGGTGCGCGGCTTGTACGCGCCACCGCGGAAGAACCGCGCGCCCGCCGCTGCGAGTTCTTCGGCAATCGAAAACGCCTGTTCGCGGCTCTCAATCGAGCAAGGTCCCGCCACCACGGCCAGCTCCTCGCCGCCGATCGTTGCATCGGTTCCCGCAAATTGAACGACGGTATCTTCTTCCTTTACGTCGCGGCTGGCGAGCTTGTAGGCCTTCGAAACCCGAATCACCTCGGCTACGCCCGGCAGCGATTCCAGGTTGCCGCGATCGACCTCGCCCTGGTTGCCAGTAATGCCGATGGCCGTGCGCTGTGCTCCCGGCAGCGGATGCGGCCGAAACCCCAACTGCTCAATATGGGCGCAGACGGCCTGGATCTGCTCCGTCGTGGCGTGCGACTTCATCACCACCAACATGCATTGGCCTCTCGAACCTTCAGTCTACCCGCCCCAGAGCGCTCAGAGCAATGCGCCGCGCTCCAACCCGTCACAGCCCATGCACAAGCTTCAGAACGCATTCTGTATAATCGCCGCAACCTCAATGGGAGCTCAGCTATTGCCTCTCAATGGCCCGGCCCGTCGAAAAACGGAATCCGGCGAGAGCAGGCCGCGAAACCTGGGGGCTGTCGCCTGCCGATCTGCGCACTCTGCGCGCGCTCAACACGCCGGCGCGGATTCAAAAGCTGGTCGACTCGCTCCAGTACCAGTACGCCGACACCGCCTGGTCGCCGCAGCGCGTTCTGCGCGAGCGCAAAGGCCACTGCCTGGAGGGCGCGCTGCTGGCCGCGGCGGCGCTGCGCGTCAACGGCCATCCCCCTTTGCTGATGGATCTCGAAGCCGTGCACGACGATGACCATGTGGTCGCCGTCTACCGCGAGCACGGTTTGTGGGGAGGGATCGCGAAATCCAACTTTGCCGGTCTGCGTTTTCGCTCGCCCGTCTATCGCACCCCGCGCGAGCTGGCCCTCAGCTACTTTGAGCAGTATTACAATCTGCGCGGCGAACGCACGCTGCGCGCTTACTCGCGGCCCGTCAATCTAAAGCGTCTCGACGGCCGGCACTGGATGACCGCAGAAGAAGATGTCTGGTGCGTCCCCGAACTTCTCATTGCAGCCAGACACTATCCGCTCTTCCCGCACAAAGTAGCGCGCAGCCTGCCCAGGGTCGACCGCCGCAGCTTCGAATCCGGCATGCACGGCAGGGTGAAACACTAGAACTGGTTGCATAAATGGCGTTTTGAAAGGGCACGGCTTCACAGCTTGGTGAAAGACCCGTGTTTTCGTACTCCGGAGGGGTGATTTCGTTTTCCGGAGGGAGCGTGAGGCTTCAGCCTCACGAATAGAGCCCATCGACTCAGAGCGGCTTTACAGGCTACGGAAAAACGCTTGATGAGGGGGCATTGTAATAAGGGCACGGCTTGACAGCTTGGTGAAAAAGTCCCAAGAGAGGCACTTTTTCTCCACAGGGAGTTGATTTAAGAAGATGATATGCGCGGCGACGATAAGCAGCAGGCATGGATGTTCAGTTACGTGACGATGGAGCAGCGGATTCCGGCCGATCACCCGATGCGGCGAATCCGGGCGATGGCGGATCGAGCTCTGGGGAAGATGGACGGAGTTTTCGCTGAGCTTTATTCGGAGACGGGCCGTCCGTCGATAGCGCCGGAGCGTTTGCTGCGGGCGCAGTTGCTGATGGTGCTTTACTCGATTCGTTCGGAGCGGCAGTTGATGGAGCAGATCCACTTCAACCTTCTTTACCGTTGGTTCGTGGGCCTGGAGATGGACGATGCGGTGTGGGACGCGAAGGTGTTCAGCAAGAACCGGGCGCGGCTGATGGCCGGGGAGACAACTCAACAGTTGTTGCTGGCGGTGGTCGAAGAGGCGCGGGCGCACCAGTTGCTGAGCGAGGAACACTTCACCGTGGACGGGACGCTGTTGCAGGCCTGGGCCAGCCGGCGCAGCTTCAAGGAGAAGCCTGAACCGCCGCACCGTGGCACCGGAACGCGGGGCCGCAAGCTGTTGCGCGACACGCATGAGTCGAGCACGGACCCGGATGCGCGGCTGTATCGCAAGTGCAGCGCCGGCGCGGCTGTGCCCAGCTACCTGGGGCACGTGATGACGGAGAACCGCAACGGGCTGGTGGTGGCGGCCATGGCCACCCAGGCCAGCACAGTGGCCGAGCGGCAGGCTGCGCTGGAGATGCTGAAGCGGCTCAAGCGCGGCAAGCGCATGACGCTGGGGGCAGACAAGGGCTATCAAGAGGAGAGGTTCGTCAATGGGCTGCGCAGTTTGGAGGTAACACCGCACGTGGCCGAGTACGAGCCCAACCCGAAATGGCGTAACTGGCTCACCGTCAGCGAACGCAACGACCCAGGCCTGGCCGTGAGCCAGAAGAAGCGCAAACTGGTGGAGAAGGTTTTCGGCTGGATGAAGCAGGATAAGCTGCGCCAGATCAAGCTTCGTGGTCTAAGGCGCGTGGACTGGCTGTTTCAGTTGGCCGCGGCGGCGCACAATCTGCTGCGCATGAGCAAGCTGATCCCGATTCAAGCTCAGGCTTGAGCGGGGAGAGGTGTCTCTGCGGGCTGAAAGCATGGCCCACAGAGACAAACAACAACCCGGCAACCCGTCCATGCGGCCGCAAAAAAACACGACATGAGGCAACTCCGGCAAGAAACAGGCAGTTTTTCACCAAGCTGTGAAGTCGTGCCCTTTCAAAACCGATAGTCCGCAGAGTTTTCAGCAGCCTGTTCAGCCGCTGAGGGATGTTCTCAGGCAGGCGGAGTCCATTCATGCAACCAGTGCCAAGGTCCCGAGCATAAGTTCGCAGCGGAAAATGGACGGCCATCCTGGGCGAAATTTGGCGCATTTTTGCGCCAAAGGGTGTCGAAGGACCAGCTTGTGCAGTGCTTGAATTCTGCAACGCACTTCTGGCTCACCGCACCAGCTTCTATCCCATGAACATGCCGCCGTTCACGTCCAGCACGTGCCCGGTGATGTACCCGGCTGCATCCGAGGCCAGAAACGCCACAGCTTGCGCGATTTCGAGGTCTGTTCCCGGCCGGCCCAGAGGTATGGTGGCCATCATGGCCGTGCGCTGCTTCTCATCGAGCACCGCCGTCATGGGCGTCTCGATATACCCCGGCGCCACCGCGTTCACGGTTACGTTGCGCGAAGCCACCTCGCGCGCCATGGATCGCGTCAATCCGATCAATCCCGCCTTTGAAGCGGCATAGTTCACCTGGCCAGCCTGCCCGGTGCGGCCGACTACGCTCGATATATTCACGATCCGGCCCCAGCGATTCTTGAGCATGGCGCTCAGCAGAGCCTGCGTCAGCAGAAACGCCCCGGTCAGGTTGGTCGTCAGCACCTCGTCCCAATCCGCGCGTTTCATGCGCAGCATGAGCCCGTCGCGGGTGATCCCCGCATTATTCACGAGGATTTCGACCTTGCCGAAACGGTCCAGAGCCGCTTTGGCGCAGGCCTTGATCGACTCTTCGCCGGCCACATCGAGCGCGAACGCCGCGGCTTTGCCGCCAGCCGCTTCAATCTCTGCAACCGCCTCAGCCAGCTTGCCTTCATTGCGCGCCGCCAGTGCCACGGTGGCCCCGGCCCGCGCCAGTTCCAGCGCGCAAGCGCGCCCAATCCCCTGCGATGCCCCGGTCACCAGGGCAATCCGCCCATCCAAATTCGCCATGTTCAGGAATGCCTTTCAGCAGACAATTATAGGCGGCCAAAGAATGGAACCGCGAACCACGCCTTTCCGCGTTCGCTTGTTCCCTCATCCCTTGTCCCTGCTTTTACCCCATGGGTGAGGCCGCCACCGTAACCGGCCGGCCGGCCAACAGCGGCCGCACCAACTCCGCCGGCCACACGTAGACCGCCAGCCGCCGCGAGTAGTGCAGTACCGGGTCCACCTTGGGCAGCTTGATGCCAATCGAAGCCGCCAGATCGTTGCGCTCGATGTCTGCTTCGGCGTCTTCAAGCGGCCACGAAACGTAGTGCAGGCTCGCACGGATGGGCTGTCCCGCCCGGTTCGAGCTGAACAGGCACGATCGCTCGGTAAAGAAGTGCTCGAACGTTCCGCCGCGCATATCCACGGTCCGGTGGGTCGGTCCCAGGCCCCGGTAGCGCGCCTTGAAGATCACCGGCTGCCCCCCGAAGCGGCGCCGGCTGTAAAACGAAAACTCTCGCTCGCTCGGCTGTTCGAGCTGCATTTCCGACCAGTGATAGGGCAGGTGGTACGCCATGCGCGCCACTGCGACCGCCAGCAAATTGCTGGCATCCAGAGAGAAGCAGTAGACGCCCGGCGTTCCTGTAAATTGATCGCGGACGTAGGTGCGCAGATTCAGGTCAGGAAACCCGCGCACGCCCGGGACCTGCGGTACGCCGCGAATCTTGATGCGGTCCAGCCAGAACGGCACCGCGCCCAGCCACGCCGAGCCCTGGTACGTATCCACTTCCAGCCACTCCGGCAGCAGCGGAGCCAGTTGCGAGGGAGGCAAGGGCCAGTGCGCAAAGAGAAGGTCGTTCCAGCGCTGGGTCATGGCCCAGCGGCCGGGCGGCAACGGATGCGGCTTATGCGAGGTCCGGAACAAGTACTCCTGCACAGCCCCTCCCGCGAGCGTGGCCCTGGCGTCGGGGGGTTCGCCAGCCCTGCTCCTCTGCTTTACTTTTTTACTTTAGATCAATCCAGGTACGGCGGAGCGGATTTTGCTAAGCCCGCCCCTGCGCCGGAACCCGGCTGTCAACGGTTTATGCGAGCGCCCGCAGCAACTCTTCAACCCCCAGCCGCTCTTATGCCGTATTCTGGTCGCGAGACTCGCGTAATGTCCAGCAAATCTTTTGTGACTTCCACCTCGCCCCATGCCGGTTCGGATTCCCGCCCCGTGAACCAAAACCTGTCCGCGGGGGCCCTTGGTTCCCGCAACGCAACCGAGGTATTTGCCGTCCACGGCGCCGACCCTGAGGTCCTGGCCTTCGCCATGGCCAAGTACTCGCGTTCCGCTCTTTCGATGCGCGAGTCGCTCAGCGAAATCAGCGCCCAGCGCGCCGAGCAGTTTCTTAACACCTTTTATTTCCAGTACGGCCATCGTTCCATCGCCGACCTGGCGCATATCGCGTTCGCCGTTGAGCGCCTCAGCCTGCTGGCCGCGCTGGTCCTCGTCGACGAGCAGCGCTGGGACGGTCAGGAGCGCTCCACCCGCTACCAGGACTTCCAGAAGTCGGGCTGGTATTTCCCTGATTTTGGAGAAGATTCGGATTCAGCAGGGCTTTTTACGCCGAAACCATCGGCGAGCTGCAGTCCACCTACCAGCGCACCACTCCCGCCGTCGTTGAAGTACTCCGCCGGCGCGTCCCGCGTCCCGAGGCCATGAAGCCGGAGGCGTACGAGCGCACGCTCAAGGCTCGCGCCTTCGACGTGGCTCGCTACCTGCTCCCGCTGGCCACCAACACATCGCTCGGCCAGATCGTCAGCGCCCGCACCCTTGAGACCCAGGTCTCGCGCCTGCTCTCCCACCCGGCCGCGGAGATTCGCGACCTGGGCGCCCGTCTGCGTGAAGCTGCCACCACCCCGGCGTGGAACGTAAACGCCGACGCCGCTCAGGGTTTTGTCGATAAGCTCGCGGCCTACGAGCGGCGCGCCAGCGAGGAAGGTTTCAGCCCCTACGAGCAGCTCTGCGAGAATCTCGGATCGCAGCCGAGGAAGCACCGAGGGAACGGGCCAGACCATGAAGGGTACGCTCGCCGCTGAAGCCGCCCGGCTATTCCTCGCGAAGTCCGCACCGCCCCCACGCTGGTCAAATACGCGCAGGCCAACCCCTACGAAATCGAAACCCGCAAACTCCTCGCCCAGGCCGCCGCGGAAATTCTGGCACCGCTCCCAAGCGAAGGTCTGCCGCATGCACGCTGGTGGACCTTGTTGAGCGCACCGAAACCCTGGAAGTTGAACTGGCGGCCACGCTGCTCTACTCTGCCAGCCACCACTCCTACCGCCAGATTCGCGACCTGGTCGCCGGGCTGCCCGCCGCGCGCATCAACGAAATCATCGAACTCGGCCTGCGCCAACGCGGCCGCCACGACGAAGCGCTCCGCGCCTTCCACGCCGGAGCGGCTTTGCGCTTCGATCTGCTGATGGACATCGGCGCCTTCCGCGACATGCACCGCCATCGCCGCTGCACGCAGATCATCCAGGGCTTTACCACCTTGCACGGGTTCGAAAGCCCCGGCTCCGGCGATCTGCCCGCAGAGGTTGACATTCTTGCCGAAGCAGGCATGCTGGCCGACTACAAAGCCACCATCGAGGCCGCCCACCGCGCCAGCCGGCAGATCGCCGCCGGCGCCGCGCCCGAGGCAGCAGAATCCGCGCTCTACCTGCTGCCCCTCGCCACCAGGGTGAGGAGCCTCTTCAAAATGGATTTTGCCGAAGCTCAATACATCTCCGAACTGCGCAGCGCCCCGGCCGGGCATTTCAGCTACCGCCGCGTAGCCTGGGAGATGTTTTTGGCGCTCCAGCGCCAGCACCCCGCATTGGCCAAGCACATCAGGGTAACGGACTTCACTCAACCCATCGATATCCTGCAGCGCTAGCGATCCTGCAGCGTTAGCACGTGTGCGCACCAGCTTGGCAAGACTACTCTTACACGCTGGTGCGCAATCCCTTCCGCGTCACCTCAGCGCCCAACCCGTAAACAAGGTGTGCCCCCAGCGCATACAAATGCGACTTCAGGGGAGCCTCCGAGGGCTTGGCGCCCAATTCAAAATAGGGAACCGCAATTTCATCCGCCAGGGCGAACAACGCCACGCCGAACGCCAAACCGGCGCCCAACCCGCCGCCCCGCTCCCCGATGGCTTCGAGCACGGTGCCGTATATCGCACCTTGAAGGGTCCCAAAGCCGTAATGCACCACCGGACCAAGCTTTTTTTTCTGGTCGTGCGAAAGCTCTCGCCCGGCACGAGCCGCCAATTTCCCTGCCGCCTTCATGGTCGCGTCCTCTTTCTCCCCGTCGCTCTCCGGCAAGTCGTAGCGCCGCTGCGGCTTAAGTTCCTGCGCTGCTTTACTCCACGCGTTCTGGAACTGGGTCATAAGAATGGTTCCCACCAGCCCGCCGATCGCCCCGCTCACGAGCCCCCTGCTCCAGGAGAACCCTCCGCAGTTCGCATCTTTGCCCATCACGTGCACTCCTCTCACCTTTCTGAGATGCGCCGGACCGCTCCACATGCAAACGGCCTCGGCGGAGCGCGGTGGCCGTGCCCGAAGCCAGGAATGGAAGTCTGGGCAGAGAATGGAAGACCGAGCAGGGAATGGAAGACTGGGCAAAAATTGGAGGACTGATCAATGAGAAAGTGGGGAGAAGATGGGCTGACGTTAAAAACCGGCCGGAGTTGCTCCGGCCGGCTTCTTCAGTTCCACAGATTCTTGGCCCGTAAATCTCTTGCGAATTGCGGAACCAGCCTGGAGCCGCCCGCCCGGCGCGATGCCTTCCCCATCGTTGCTCGCCTGGCCAGCGGCCCGTCTCAATCTCTGGCTAACTGCAGACGTAGGACTCAAGCGCCATGCGGTTAGGGATGGTGAGTGTGCATCCGTGCTGCGATACCAGGCGGCGGTGTTTGAACACGCTCAGGGTGCGGGTCACGGTTTCGCGCGAAGCTCCGATAAACTCGCCAATCTCTTCGTGGGTGAGCGAAAGCCGGCACCGTGCCGGTCCGCCGGCCGCGGTGTTCTCGCCAGACTCGCTCCAGCCCAGCAGGAGCCGCGCCAGCCGCTCGGGGGCCGAAGTTGAGAGCCCCACCATGCGCAGTTGTTCGCATGCCACGTTGAAGGTGCGAATCATCTCCCGCGCCACGATCTGGTAGGCCGCCGGGTGACGATTCAGAAATTGCAGGAACGACTGCCGCGTCACGTGCGCAATCTTGGCCGGATAGAGCGTCTCCGCAGTCATCTCATATTCCTTGCCCGACACCGTAGAGGAGAGACCCAGCACCTCGCCCGCTTTGGCAATCCGAAAGCTCAAGCGCCGTCCGTCCTGCGAGTTGATCGAGAGCCGCACTTCACCCTCGAGGACAATCACGATTCCCACTGCCGGCTGCGTCTCCGAGAACAGAACCGCGTGCGCCGGGAAGGTAGAAGGGAAGATCATCGTCTCCAGATCGGCAAGCGCCGCCGGCGACAGCAGGCTGAAGAATTCACCGTTGCGATAAGCAGGAACATTCGCGTGTCCGTGTGTGATTTCCATGATCAAACCTCCTCGTGGGGCTCTGTTGCGGTGCGCTCAACTTCTTCGGCAAGGTACTGGGTCCACGGCGAGCCGGTGAGAAGGTCTGCTCCCGTTTCCTGATAGATGGCGCGCAAAGTTCTAATTCCTTTGGCGTCGGCGTAAGTGGTTTCGCGAAGATCGAGAGCCAGTTTGCGCCCACCGCGCTGCGACGATGCTTGCTCCCACAGGCGGTCAAGTTCGACCACCCATGGTCCCGCCAATCGGCCCTCGAGTTTGAGGACCATCGTCTCAGCGCTTTCGTCGATCGTGATGCGTAACGCCATGCCTTGAGTAAAAGCACGACGCGTGCCAAACCAGCAGCCTGGCCTGGATGCGATGAAGACGAACAGAAAATAAAGGAGTTACCGCGACACACCGCACGCGGCCACAGGCCAAACCTTGCGTGACGAGACGAGGTGACGAAGACGGCATTTCGTCACATGACGAGGGAGCGTCACGAACCGCCCGCACAACTTCGATGCAGGCCTCTTGGAAGCGCTGAATTCCAGCATGCGAAGGCCGGCTTTGACCCTGCTCCCGGTTCCATACCTACTCGTGGGGCAAGGTGAAAGTCTCAGACCCCTTGGCCGCCAACCGGATCAAGGATGCTGTCAATGACCAGTTCCATAAGAAAGGCTGGCGGGAGGTCCCGTCGGGCGGCCCGGTGACGATCCTGCTCTATCGCAGCAGGTCCTCGAGAGTGGTACTCAGATCGGTTCTCTCGTCGCGGTACTTGACGATGACGGGCGCGTAGAGGCTCAGGCCCCAGGCTTCACTGGCAGGGTGTCCTTTGCCCTTGGCGACCGCGCGCGACCCGGGAACCACGACAGCGGATTCGGGAACGATAAGGGGTTGCTCGGGGGTGGCGCGCAGCACCTGGCCCGTGACCAGGTCGTAGACGGGAGTGCCGCGGGTGAGAATGGTTCCCGAGGCGAGCACAGCATTCCTGCGCACGATGGTGCCTTCGTAGACCCCGCAGTTTCCGCCCACCAGCACATCGTCTTCGATGACAACGGGGCTGGCGTTGACCGGCTCCAGCACGCCGCCGATCTGCGCCGCGGCGCTCAAGTGGACCCGCTTGCCAATTTGCGCGCAGGAGCCGACCAGGGCATGCGAATCGACCATCGTGCCTTCGTCAACATAGGCGCCCGCATTGACGTACATGGGCGGCATGCAGACTACGCCGCGAGCCAGATAAGCGCCGGCGCGAACGGATGAGCCGCCCGGAACCAGGCGCACGCCCTGGGCGGCAGAGAATTGCCGGACGGGGTAGGTGTTTTTGTCGACAAAAGAGAGGCGCGCCGCAGGCATGTCTTCAAGAACGCCGAGCCGGAAGCCGAGCAGAATGCCCTGTTTGACCCAGGAGTTGACGCGCCAGCCGGTGGGGGCGGCAGCATCGGGCGAGGCGGCGCGGAGTTCGCCCGCCTCAAGCGCCGTTCGCAGGGTGAGAAAAGCTTCGAGGGCGTCGGGATCGCCGATGGCGGCTGCGCCGGCGGCAAAGTGCCGCTCAATATCTTGTTGGAGCCTCATTCAGCTTCGAGTCTATCAACCACAGGGCTTGGAGGGGGCTTGCGTCCGTTATGCGGGCAAAAGGAAAGCGCGGTGAGCGCCCCATGGGCCTTCGACCGCGCTAACTGAAACAGGGAGGGGTAGGTTAGGCTGCATGCGAAGGTGGGTGGTGGCCTTGCTGGGGCGACTTCCGTGGACCGCCTGGCTTCAGCGGCTGAAGCCGGAAGGAGTTTTTGCCGGAGGGAATCATGGCCAGCGGGACCAGGCATTCGCCTGCCCTGCCGTTGTGGTTTTTCTGTTCCAGCCAGGCGCAGAGGCGGCGGTCGTGAATCTCGGCGTGGCCGTCCCAGAAGTCGGGGCCCAGGCCGCAGGAAATCGAGAGGTGGTCGAGCTGTAACTCGATCGCGGAGGCGTCCTTGGCAATATAGCGGCGCGCGTTCAGGGCGCCCACTTCAAGCCCCACGACCTCGCGTCCTTTGCTTTGAGCTTTAACAACCATGCTGGCCTGCCGATCGCCACATGTCTGGCGGTGAATGGTGCTGGTGGGCCGGTCGATGCTGACCTGACGACCAAGACTGACTTGCCGATCAAGGCTCAGCGATGGGTCGGAGTTAGGGCGGCCGGCGATGTTCGAGTGCCCGGCGATGTTCGAGCGGCCGGTGGTGGATGGATTCAGTGTAAAAAGATTGGACACGAGGGGCCCCCTGCGCACGGAGTTATTCCATACGTCGCTTCCTGTTTTGAAGGTTGAGCTGTCCTCGATTCCGAAAGGGGAATCGAGAGTTTCACGTTTCCCGGCTTCGTAGCTCGTTTCGAAGGTCGTGCGGAGCGCTGGTGCGGGGTCTCAGTGTGAATTGTTCGCCACCTGCTACGATGGCGCGCGCCGGCCCGGGGTTTCCCGCCAGGGAAGATTTTCAGGGGATTTTTTTGCACAGGATCGCGCGCGGATGCTTCGACCGAAATTCTGTATCTGCGACCCCGACGCTTCACAATACGCCGCGAATGGCGCTGCGAATCCGGAACCCGGCCTGGCCGTAATTTGCGACATGCAGCGATGAATTGCCGTGATTCCAAAGCTTGGTTGTAGTAGAGTTGGGCTAGACTCTCCCTCACCGGATCGCCGCAATTTTTTGTTGAATCTCATTCAAAGGATGGCACTTATCACTCCGTGGAATTTCGCGACCTATCTTTAGATGAGATCATTACGAAGCGCAGGCAATGGCGCAGAAAGTTGCTTGACAACCCGGGGTTGCGCGATGTGCGCATGGCCGTGCTGGGCGGCACTACCACCAACGAAGTCGTTGATCTGCTTGAAATCCTTCTCCTCCTGGATGGTTTCCGTCCCGAGTTCTACCAGTCGGAATACGGGCGCTTCTACGAAGATGCGGTACTGGAGCCGGAGCAGATTGCCCGGTTCAAACCAGACATCGTCTACCTGCACACCTGCACAATGAATATCCGGAACTTTCCTTCCGTTTCATGCGCGGAAGCCGATTTCCCCACGCAGGTGGAGGCCGAACTTAGCCGCTATCGCGCCATATGGAGATCGCTTTCGAGCGCGGTCGGCTGCCAGATTATTCAGAACAACTTCGAGCTGCCGCAATGCGCGGCCCTGGGCAACCTGGACGCCATCAATCCCGGCGGAGCGACGCGCTTTGTCAACGAATTGAACCGGCAGTTCGCGGCTGAGGCGGCCCGGAATCCGCGCCTCATTGTGCAGGACCTTTGTTCCATTTCCGCGCACCTGGGCATCGACCGTTGGTTTGACCCGGAGCGCTGGTTCAGCTACAAGATTGTGAACACGGTAGAAGCCAGCTTCGCCATCGCTTCATCCCTTGCTGCGCTGGTGCGCGCCATTTACGGGCGCAGCCGCAAGCTGCTGGTGCTCGATCTGGACAATACGCTTTGGGGCGGAGTGATCGGGGACGATGGAGCCGACAAGATCGTTCTGGGCCGGGAAACGCCGTTGGCCGAGGCTTACACCGCGTTTCAGGAGTATTGCCTGCGACTGCGGCAGCGTGGGGTTCTGCTTGCCGTCTGCTCGAAAAACGACGAGGCCATTGCCAGGCAAGGATTCGCGCACCCCGATTCGGTACTCAAGCCTGAGCATTTTTCGGCCTTCAAAGCCAACTGGGAGCCCAAGCACGAGAACATTCTGGCCATTGCCCGGGAGCTGAACCTGGGCGTCGACAGCTTTGTTTTTGTGGACGATAACCCGGCAGAGCGTGCCATTGTGAAGGCGCAGGTTCCCGGTGTGGCCGTTCCCGACGTGGGCAGCGAGGTGGCCGGTTTCATCTCCATCCTCGAATCGCAACGCTATTTCGAAACCCTCTCGCTGGGCGCGGAAGACCTGCAGCGAGCCGAGTTGTACGAACAGAACTCGCATCGCGCGGCCATGGAAAGCAAGTTCGCCAATTACGGGGAGTATCTGGATTCGCTCGAGATGAAAGCTGAAATTGGCGAATTCTGCGCAACCTATATGGATCGGATCGCGCAGCTTACCAACAAATCGAATCAATTCAATCTCACCACCAGGCGCTACACGCTGGCAGAAATTGAAGCCGCCGGGCGCGACCCAAAGCAAATCGGGATCTACGGCAAGCTGAGCGATTGTTTTGGCGACAATGGGCTGGTCTCCGTAGTTCTGGGCAGCGTCGATGGAGAGCAACTCAATCTCGATCTGTGGCTGATGAGTTGCCGCGTGCTCAAGCGGGAGATGGAGATTGCCATGCTGGATGGAATCGCGCAACGGGCCAGGAACAAAGGGTTGCGCCGGCTGATCGGTCGCTATCTGCCAACCGCGAAAAACGGCATGGTTGCCGATCATTATCAAAAACTGGGTTTTGGGCTCGTTTCAAAGGACGAAGGGACCGAATCCAGCATTTGGTCACTCGACGTTACGGGGTACGAGGCGCGCAGTCGCCACATTCAAATTCTGGAGCCGGTTCATGGATAATTTGCTTCCCGAGGTGCAGGATGTCTTCCGCGATGTTTTCGACCGGCCCGACCTGGTGATCACGCGCGATTCGAATGCGCTCAGCGTCGAAGGCTGGGATTCGCTGACCCACATCAACCTGGTCATGTCCATTGAAAGAAAGTACAAGATCAAGTTTGCGCTGGGAGAATTGAAGGAACTTGAAAACGTTGGCGAGCTGCTGGATCTGATGGGGAAAAAGCTAAAGCGTAGCTGAGGCCGTGGGCCGGACCGTATACCCCTGTCCAGACATTCCGAATCGAGAGCCTCTCATTCATGAATTTCAGTTCGTTCGGCTACATTCTGGTTTTTCTTCCGGCTGTATTGGTTCTTTGCGAGCTGGCGCGGAAGCTTCCCATTGCCAAAGCGCCGCAGCTTTGCATCCTGACCGCATCGCTGGTTTTCTATTCGCAGGCCAGAGCCTTCAACCTGATCTACCTGGTCGGCTCGATTCTGGCCAACTGGTTGATTGCGCGCTGGGTGTGCTCGTCTACTGGACCGAGCCGAAAGCTTCTGCTGCAGGCAGGACTGGTGCTCAATGTGGCATTTCTTTGCACGTTCAAGTATCTGAATTTCTTTGTCGGCAATCTTCCGCTTGTCATCGCGCGCCGCATCCACGTTCCTGAACTGGCCTTCCCTCTTGGCATCAGCTTCTTCACCTTGACGCAGGTCATGTACCTGGTTGACTGCTACGAGGAGCTGATTCCGGCCAGTAATCTGTTCGACCATGCCACTTTCGTTTCCTTCTTTCCCTGCGTGATTTCAGGGCCCCTCAACCGCGCCAAGCGTATCCTTCACCAGTTCCCGGCTCTCAATGCCCGGGAGAGCGTCCCGGCCGATGTGATGGCCCGCGCAATTTTTTTGTTCTCCATGGGACTGATCAAGAAGGTGGTGCTGGCCGACTCGTTTTCAAAGGTCGCCGACTTCGGGTTCAGCAATATATCGAGCCTGTCGGCTCTCGACGCATGGTGCTGCATCTGCGCTTATGCTTTCCAGATTTATTTTGATTTCAGCGGCTACTCCGACATGGCTATCGCCTCGGGCTTGATGCTCGGCATCGAGGTCCCACGTAATTTCGAATCCCCCCTGCGCTCGCTTTCCATCATCGAGTACTGGCAGCGGTGGCACATCACGCTCACGGCTTTCATTACCACCTACCTCTACACTCCAATTTTGCGTGCCTTTCAACGCGCGACGCTGTTTACGTCCGCGGTCGCTACGTTTTTTGCCATGACCATCGCCGGTCTCTGGCACGGCGCCAACTGGACCTTTGTCATCTTTGGCTCCGTTCACGGCGCGGGCCTGGTCATTAACCAGTATTGGAGAAAGAAGAAAATGCCCAAGCTTCCCCACTGGTTGAGTTGGGTAATTACTTTTGCGGTGATTGATGTTGCCTTCGTCTTTTTCCGCGCACCCAATCTCGGCAGCGCCTTGCTTTACATGCAACATCTTGCCTATTGGCGGGGTTCTCTGAGCATGGGCTTCCTCAGGGAAATGAACGGTGCCGGGGTGATGACGAACGTGTTTCTGCTGGTGGAGTTGATCGGCATCGGCATCGTCTTTTTCGGCAAATCGTCCAATCAGCTTGCGCACGAATTCCGGCCGACGTGGCTGAACTCGGCCATGGCCGTAGCCTGCACGCTGATTGCATTTCTCTACCTCAACTCGAACGTGGCAAAACCGTTCATTTATTTCGCCTTCTAAGGGTTTCTATGACAGGCCGCCGCTGGATTCTTATCACGCTTGCAAGCATCGCAGCCGTCGCCGGCGTATTCATTGTCAACGCCTATGTTGCAGACCCCTACGGCGTACTGCGCGATCCAACCGGGCGCAAGATCCGCGTGTACTCCTTTGAGCGCCCGGCAAAATTTTTCATGAACCGGCGCTACGTGCCGGCGAATTTCGATGGGTTGATTATCGGACCGTCTTCGAGCGTCAATTGGGATATTCCTGTGCTCGCCGGCGCCCGCATGTACAACAATTCTCTTGAGGGTGGCGATGCGACAGAAGAACAAATCCTGGTCAACCAATCTCTTTCCAGGAGCCACTTCAAAATAGTGGTTGCCATCCTCTACCCGAGCATGACCTCACAGCATGTGGCAAACGAAGGGATGGACAAGATTCGTTCTTCTGAAGACTTGTGCAGCTTTCACATGCTCTACAACGAGCTGGGCGGTATTTTGACCGCCTTCCATTACCATTTCCACACCAGCAACTCCGAACCAGACGGTACCATGGCGCTTCTGTACACAAGGCGATTGGCCGCTGGTCCTCTCGGTGCGGATTACTTCAAGATCGATCCGCTAGCCCTTGAGCAGTACCGCGCCACGATCGAATCTCTCCGCGCCAGGGGCGCGACCATCGTGTATGTCGTTCCGCCTGTCTACGAACCCGAATATGAAGCCAACCGGGCATCCTATCAGGCGTGGCTCGCGGAAATTCGCACCCTGATGCCTCCGGCTCCGGTGATTGACCTCGATTCGCCAGAGTACCTTTCGCTTCGCAGCGAGCCCGGCAACTATATGGACCCGTTTCACATGGAAGCGCAAGGCACACGGCAGGTTTCTGAAATTCTCATGCAGCAGGTGCCGCAGGTGATTGCCTCGAAGGATGGCGCCGGGCTGGTCCTCGGGGAGACCCAGCAGAGAGCCTCGCAATAGAACGAATTCGAGGCTCTGAAAACTCGCTCCTGTTCTTATACTGATTGCATGGTCAAAGCCCCGGTGTGCGGATCCAAGCTGGAACGCGCTGCGCGCAAGCTGGGCTTTCTGCGCGTTGCGGGGCTCGATGAAGTGGGCCGCGGACCGATGTTTGGGCCCGTGGTGGCGGCGGCTGTGATTCTGCCGCGGGGCTTTCGTCTTGCGGGGCTGAACGACTCAAAACAACTTAGCGAGAAGAAGCGCGTCGAGTTCGAGGCCGAGATCCGCGGCAATGCCATTGCCTGGTCGATTGCGACTGTGGACGTAGAGACGATTGACCGGATCAACATCCGGCGGGCGTCGCTGCTGGCCATGCGCCAGGCGGTGGAACGGCTGGCGCTCAGTCCCGATTACCTGTTGATTGACGGCATAGATATGATCGATTGGCCGTGCCCGCAGCAGCCGGTGGTGAAGGGCGACGGCACCAGCCTCTCCATTGCCGCGGCCAGCGTAATGGCCAAGGTACACCGCGACCGTCTTCTGATGGAGCTTGATGCGGTGTATCCGGGCTACGGCCTGGCTCGGCACAAGGGCTACTGCTCGTCTCAGCACCTGGAGGCGCTGGCGCGGTTGGGGCCTACGCCGCTGCACCGCAAGAGCTTTGCGCCGGTAGCGCAAACGGTGCTCGAATTCGATTAGAGGCAGCTTGGCGAAGGCTTTCTCAGGCAGTGACCGCCGATTGTCTTTTGCGGCGCTGACGCCATGCCAGCACCGGGCGGGCGAGCAGCAGCGCGGCTAGAATCAGCGTGACTCCGATAGGCGTAAGCACGCCGGATTTTACCTGCCACCAGTAATGGATAACGCCGGCAATGGCAGCGAAATAGACGAGCCGGTGCAGGCGATTCCAGTTTTTCCCACCCATCTTGCGAATGGCCCAGTTGGTGGACGTTAACGCCAGCGGCAGCAGCAGCAGCCAGGCCGCCATGCCCGCGGTGACGTAGCGGCGCTTGAGGACGTCGGCAACCATGGAGTTGGGATCGAAGTTGGCGTAGAGCCCGATCCACGTCATGAGGTGCAAGGTGGCGTAGAAAAACGCGAACAACCCGAGCAAGCGGCGGAACTTGATCAGCCAGCTCAGCTGCGGCGCGAGCCGGCGCACCGGCGTGATGGCCAGGGAGATGAGCAGCAGGCGCAGCGTGGTGCGACCGGTGGCAAAGGTGATGGTATGGGTCTGGTCGGCGCCGAGGTTATTGGTAATGGCGCCCCAGATGAGCCAGCCCAGCGGCGCCAGGCAGGCGAGCCAAGTGAGGGTCTTGAGCAGGATCAAGGTCGAGCGGTTCATGGGCAGCCAGTCAGCGAGTCAGCGAGTTAGCAAGTCAGCGGGTTAGCGAGTTAGCCTGTCAGCCGGCCTGGTTCCAGCACAAGGCCCCTCACTCCCGGCTTAGTAGTCCTTCTTCAAATTCATCCCCGCGTACATTGAGGCTACCTGATCGGAGTAGCCGTTGAACATGAGCGTGGTGCGGCGCTGGTCGTAGAAGGGCAATCCGACGCGGCGCTCGGTCTTCTGGCTCCAGCGCGGATGATCCACGTTGGGGTTCACATTTGAATAGAATCCGTATTCGTTGGGCGCCTGCTGGTTCCAGGTCGTTTCCGGCTGCCTGGCGACAAACTTAATGGTGACGATGGACTTTGCCGACTTGAAGCCGTACTTCCAAGGCACGACGACGCGAACCGGCGCTCCATCCTGATTGGGCAGCGTTTCGCCGTAGAGTCCAAAGGTCAGCAGGGTCAGCGGGTTCATGGCCTCGTCCATGCGCAAGCCTTCGGAGTAGGGCCAGTAGATGCTGGTTTCCTCGGCGCCCCAGTGCTCAATGTGGCGATCCCAATAGGAGAGGAACTGCACATACTTGGCCTTTTCGAGTGGCTGGACCTGCTTGATGAGCTCAGACAACGAATAGCCTACCCAGGGAATGACCATGCTCCACGCCTCTACGCAGCGATGACGGTAGACGCGGTCCTCGAGCGGGCGCAGCTTGAGCAGGGCGTCGATATCGAAGGTTTGCGGCTTGGCCACCAGCCCTTCAACCTTTACGCTCCACGGGCTTGTGGGCAGCGCCCCGGCATTTTTCGCCGGCTGATCCTTCTCCACGCCGAACTCGTAGAAGTTGTTGTAGTGGGTGATGTCATCCAGCGGGGTGAGCTGTTCGCCGGTGGTGGTGAGGGGTGAGGAAACGGTCTGGAGCTTGGTGGAAGCGAGCACGCGGGTGCGCGGCGAAAGCACCCCGGCCAGGCGGTCGCCACCCAGGGCCGCTGCGCCCACAGCAGCCGCTCCGCGCAGGAAGCGCCGGCGGTTCAGGTACTGCTGGTAAGCGGATTTGGGTGTGATCTCGGAAGAGGGAATATCAGGTGGCTTGCCAATGAGCATAATCGACCTCGCTGCAGGGGAAACCGGCTGCGTCTATTAGACACGAAGGGAGGGCGCAGGTCACAGAAAATTAAGCGCCGGCGCCGATTTTCGTTCCATCAAATATGCTTACGCAGAGATGGCCCCGGGCGGATTGGGGCCCGATGCGAATCCCGGCTTGCGGCTCGCGAGCAGAAGCACCGGATAGTGGATTTGAATGCTCCCCCCTGTGCGCCGGGCTGCGACTCCGAGGCGGTTGGTGCCGGCCTCGACTTCCGCGTCAAACAGTGCGCGAATCTTCTCCGCGTCTCCGGGTTTGGGAAACGAGCCGGCCAGCAGGTTTTCAAGCTCCATGGCCAGGGTGTAATGAACTTTGCGGTAGAGATCGAGCCCGGCTGTTTGGGCCAATTGCTCGAACTGCCGCTCGGTGAGCCCGCAGGTATGTGAGGGGTCGCGCAGGCGCTCCCAATGGTTGAAACTCTCCTGGACGTCCTCGTCCGGGGCCACATCGCAGATCAGAATCGTGCCGCCGGGGCTGGCCACGCGCTTCATTTCGCGGAGCGCGACTTCCGGCTCCAGGAAATGATGGAACGAGAAGCGCGTGACGACGCAATCGAACTCCGCGCCATCGAAGGGGAGATTGGCGCAGGATCCGAGCTGCCAGGTCACGTTGGCCACGTTCTGTTCGGCCTGAAATTTCCGCGCCCGCTCCAGCATGGCCGGGACCACATCGAGCCCGGTGACGTGGCGTGCGTATTTTGCGAAGAAACAGGAGACGATGCCGGGGCCGCAAGCTACGTCGAGGACTGAGTCTGGGGGGCTGACGGAGGCGCAATCGGCCATGGCTTCAAGCAGAGCGTCGTGGGTGTGAGCATGGCGCCGCACAAACGGCTCTGCCTGGCGAGTGAACTGGTCGACAATTTCCGCTTCATGCCGCGCGGCGTCCATAGAGAAATTATGACTCGCCCAGTTCCGGCATAAATGGCCACTCTCGCAAGCTGTGGGCGCGCCAAAGATAAATGGCTGTGCCGGAGACGGCGATGAGCGCGGCCACGGCCAGGCCGCCCAGTGCGTGAACGCGATTGACGAGGATGAAGATGAAGCCGGCCATGGCCACCAGCGGCGGCAGCGGGTAAAGGGGCATCTTGAAGGGTCGACGCAGATTGGGCCGCTGGATGCGCAGCAGGATCACGCCCGCCTGTTGGAGGAAAAACTGCAGCAGGATGCGGGTGATGACCAGCATGGTGATGACCTGGGTGAGCGAGAAGAAGCAGAAACACGTCGCCACCAGGCCCAGCGCCATCAGCGAGCGGTGGGGAATGCCGTGGCGCGGGTGCACGGCGGCCAGAAAGCTGAAGTAGTTGCCGTCGCGGGCCGCCGCGTAAGGCACGCGCGAGTAGCCGAGCAGCAACGAGAAGACGCTGGCGAATGCGGTCCACACGATGAGCGCGGCAATGGTGGAACCGGCCCAGTTGCCGAAGGCGGACCGGGCGATTTCCGCCACCAGAACAGCGTGCAGCGCCGCGCCTGCAGCGGCGTGGCTTGCGGCGGCGCGCACAGCGGGCAGCGCAGCCATGTTCATGGCGATGTAAAAGGCCGAGACCAGCACCACGGAAAGCAAAATGGCGCGCGGAATGGTGCGCTCCGGTTGGCGCACTTCGCTGCCCAGGAAGGTGATGTTGTAGTAGCCCCAGTAGTCGTAAGTAGCGATGAGCGTGGCCTGGGCCAGGCCTCCGACGGCGAGGGCTGCGGGCAGCGCAGGCGAGGCCGGCATGTGCCAGCCGCCGGTGGCCGCGGCGTGGGCAAAACCGGAGGTGATGACGCCGGCGATGGCAGCCATGACCCCGGCGAACAGCACCCAGGCCAGCCGCGTGATGGAGCTGAGATTGCGGTAAAGCAGGCTGGTGACCAGCAGGCAGGCGCCGGCGGCGGCAAAGTTGGAGTAATGCAGCGCGGGCAGCGCGTGAATTGGGGCGCTATCGAGATGCGGCCAGAAATAGCCGAGAAAGCTGGAGAGACCGATGCAGCCGGAGGCGATGGACAAGGGTGCGGAGAAGCTCAACTGCCAGACGAACAGAAAGCTGAGCCAGTTGCCCGCACGCTTGGGACCGTAGATCTCGCGAAGAAAGGCATAGCTGCCGCCGGCGCGCGGGAAGGCCGCTCCCAGCTCTGCCCACACCAGGCCGTCGGCAACGGCCATGACGGCGCCCAGAATCCACGCCCACACGGAAAGCCGCGCACCCGCTGCGGCGATGATGAGCGGCAGGGTGATGAAGGGACCTACGCCGATCATCTCCAGCATGTTGAAGAGGACGGCGGAGCGGAGACCGATGCGGCGGGCCAGATCTGAACTGCCTGTACCCGGGCCGCCCTGACCCGAGCTGCCTGAACCCGAGCTGCGGGCATCCTTGCTTGCACCTGCGCTGTTGCCCGGGCTGGGACGGTTGTAGGTCATTGAAGCAGAACGCTTCCCGGATTGTACACTGGCTCCAGACCATGAATCTTCGCGGCAAATTTGGTTCGATCACCTTATGCGCAACAGCAGTGCTCCTGGTGCTGGGCGCGAGCGCGGCGACGGCCGCCCAGGCACAAGGCACACAGCAGAATGCCGAAGCGCTGGCGAAAGCGGAAAGCGAACTTAACTCGGTTCCGATGCCAGAGCCTTCGATGTACGCGCTTCCACTGCCCGAAGACCGTGGCGCCGCGCAGCTTGAGCAGACTCTGAAGCAACTTGGCACCACGGCCAGCGTGCTCTACATCGATGCCCACCCCGACGACGAAGACGGCGCGTTGATGACGTATCTTGCGCGCGGGCTGGGCGCGCGGGTCACGCTGCTCACACTCAATCGCGGTGAGGGCGGGCAGAACGCCATGTCGGTCGAGATGTATGACGCACTGGGCCTCATCCGCACCGAGGAGTTGCTGAAGGCCGACCAATACTACGGCGCGTCGCAGTTGTGGGGCACGGAGGTGGACTTCGGCTTCTCGAAGACGCAGCAGGAGTCGTTTGCGAAGTGGGGACACGAGCGCGTGCTTTACGACGCCGTGCTGGCGGTGCGCAAAGTGCGGCCGGAGATTATCGTGGCCACCTTTGTTGGCGGCGTGAGCGACGGGCACGGGCAGCACCAGGTTTCCGGCGAGATCGCGCAGGAGGCCTTCAAGGCGGCGGGCGACCCCAAGGTTTTTCCCGATCAGTTGAAGGACGGGCTGGAGCCGTGGCAGCCGCTGGCCGTCTACTCGCGCGTGCCCTTTGCGCGCATTACGGCCAAGGGCATCTTTGATTACGCAACAGGGACGTGGGCTCCGGCGAAGTTTAAGAACTACCTTACCGGAGAATGGACAAGCGGGCCGCTTTCGACGGACGCGACCGTTCCGGTGGGCACCTGGGACCCGGTGCTGGGGCGCACGTATGTGCAGATCGCGCGCCAGGGTTGGGGCGAGCAGAAGTCGCAGTACGGCGGCGCGAGCCCCGCGCTCGACGAGCCGGATAGCGGCGAGTATCACCTGTGGGCGGTGACGCCCGCGGCGGCCACACCGGAAAGCTATAACGGCAGGTCGTTTTCGGGCGGACTTTTCGACAACCCGAAGGTCCAGATCGACACCAGTCTCGAAGGTCTGGCGCGACTGGCCGGCAATGCGCCGCCTGCGTGGCTCAGCGATGGGCTGAAGCAGATTGAGGCGGGCGTCAGCGCAGTCGCGAGCGATTGCCGCAACCAGCAGGATGTGGCCGGCGCGCGAAGCCTGGCGGCTGTGTACCGCGAGACGCTGGATCTGTATGCAAAAACCGGCGAGAGCGATCTGAGCGCAGAGGCAAAGTCCGACTTGCAATTCGAGCTGGGCAAAAAGATCGATGAATTTCAAACCGCGCTCAAGGATTTGCTTGGCCTGGATATGATCGCCTTCCGCACCAATGGCGGGGGCGGCGATCCGTTTCACGGACAGGCGGCCGACGAAACCCCGCGCGCGGTGACGCCCGGCGAGGCTTTTGACGTGCGCGTTCATACGGCGCAGGCCAACGAAGCGGCGCAGTTGGCGCATGTATGGCTTGTGAGCCAGAGCGGGTCGGAATGGAAGTCACAGACCAGCAGTGGAAGCGCCACGCCCGAGGCTGCTATGCGGGCCGGCGATACGACCTTTAGCGTGACGGTGCCGGAGGACGCGCAGCCCACCAAACCGTATTTCACGCAGCCCAACACCGAGCAGCCCTACTACGATATCTCGAATCCGGCGTGGCGGGAGCGTTCGTTTGCCCCGTGGCCTTTGGAAGCGTGGGCGGAGTTTACGTTCGACGGTGTGCCTATTCGTGTGGGTGGAGTGGTCGAAACCCTGCAACATGCGACCGGAGTCGGCGGTTTCTATGAGCCGCTGGCGGTGACGCCCGCAGTTGGCGTTCGCGTGGAGCCGGAGTCGCGGATTTTGCCACTCGATGGTTCGCCGCTGCCGGTGCGGGTGACGGTCGAAACCGAAGCGGCAGCTGAGGGAACGATCAGGCTGAAGCTGCCCGACGGCTGGACGGCGACGCCGAGCGAGGCACACTTCGCTACGAATGCCGCGGGTGAGACGGAGCCGATTGTCTTCTCTGTCACCACGGATGAGGCTGGCTTTGGCGCGTACACAATTGAGGCCGAGGCCGAGTCTGCCGGACACATTTACAAGAGCGGCTGGCACAACGTGAGCTACCCGGGTCTGCTGCCCTATAACCAGTACAAGCCGGCGGTGCTGAAGACGCGCAAGGTAGACGTGAAAGTGGCGCCGGGGCTGCACGTGGGCTACGTAATGGGAACCGGCGACACGGTTCCCGAGGCGATTGAGCAACTGGGCGTGTCGCGGCATCTGCTGACGGCCGCGGATCTGGCTGCAGGCGATCTATCGCAGTGGAACACCATCGTGATCGGGATTCGCGCTTACACCACGCGGCCGGATCTGGCCGCTGCGCAGCCGCGCCTGGATGAGTTTGTGCGCAACGGAGGAACGCTGGTGGTCCAGTACCAGAGCGCGACCTTCCCGGCGCCGCTGCCGCTGGCCATGGGCCGCACCCCGGAGCGCGTGGTGAATGAGGACGCGCCGGTGAAGATTCTCGATCCGGCGAATCCGCTGCTGAGCTGGCCCAACAGCATTACCAGCGAGGATTTCAACGGCTGGGATGAGGAGCGGGGCCACTCGTTCCTGGATAGCTGGGACCCGAGCTACACCGCGCTCACCGAGACTGCCGATCCCGGCCAAAACCCGCAGCGCGGCGGTCTGCTGGTGGCGCATCCCGGCAAAGGCACCTATATCTATGTGGCCTACGCGCTCTACCGGCAGTTTCCGGAACTGGTGCCGGGCGCCTATCGCATTCTGGCCAACCTGATCAGCGCGGGGCATGAGGAGCACCAATAGGGCAGGCGATTAACGGGGACATTGCGCCGCAGTTTTCCCGGCGTACTTTTGTGGTCTCTCATTCTTCCGGCAAAAGAGGCGCGAAGAATAGGGCACGGAGATTTGGTACGCCTGCGGCCGTGGATGTCGTCGCCTAACGAGGTCCCATCGGCTTCTCGTGAAGCAGCATCCAGTTAATGCCGAACTTATCGCGAAATTGCGCGAAGCGGTGCGCGAAGAACGTTTCGTTCATGGGCGCAAACACCTCACCGCCTTCGGTCAGCGCCGCGTAGATCCGCTCCGCCTCCTCGTTGCTGTCCACACTGAGAGAAAGATAGGCGCTGCGCATGGGCTGGACACGCTCCGGCGGCCCATCGCTGGCCATCACCGCGGTGTCGCCAATGGTAAATCGCGCGTGCAGGATGCCATCGGGGTTCAGACCGGGTGGTAGATTTTCTGGCTGGCCCTGCGGATGCATGCTGGCGAAAGTCATCTTGTGGAGGACCTTCGCGCCCAGGTGCTGTTCATAGAAACTCAGGGCCTCAGCGCAGTTGCCGGGAAAGTTCAGGTAGGTACTCAGCTTCATGGTTTCAATCTCCCCCAAAAATTCTTTGGTTACGGACCTTACCGTCTCATTTCGATCCGCCGCGGCAGCGGCCGTAACTGGCATATTACACCGGCGCGGCTGGCCGAGCAGGGTTGTCCTCGGGGACATGCGGGGCCGTGGTCGAAGATCGAGCCGCCCGCTTTGAGAGCTGTGAGATGCCCTTCGTGAAGAAAAACCAGTTGACATTCAGCTCCTACCGAAATAATATTAGTTTCCATGGAAACTAAATCCACAGCCAAACACTCCATCTCCAACCTCGAAACCCACCTGGGCTACTGGCTGCGGCGAGTGTCGAATGCTGTCTCGGGCGATTTTGTCCGCTCATTGCAGGCACGGCAAACATCCGTGGCCGAGTGGGTTCTGTTGCGTCATCTCTATGACCTGCCCCAAGCCACGCCAGGAGAGCTGGCCGAAGCCTTGATGATGACGCGTGGAGCGATTTCGAAGATTGTTGACAAACTCCAGGCGAAGAGATGGATCAGGGGCAGGACTAAGCCGCAAGACAATCGCGTCCAATTGCTCTCATTAACAGCGATGGGGCGGCGTGTTGTTCCTGAGCTGGCGGAGATCGCCGATCAAAACGACCAGCAGTTTTTCGCTTCGCTTGATGGCGGCGAGAGGCATGCGCTTCGCCAACTGCTCAGTAAGCTCGCACAGCATCATCAGATCCGCGATATTCCGATTGCATGACGCATGCCATCCCCCATTCACCCCACTAAAGAAGGAGAAGATCTCATGAGCAAAGCAATCGACAACCTTAACGCGGCAATGCAGAGAGCAGCAGCCATCCGACCGAAGGTGGGAGGATTTCCCTATCTTGCCGAGAGCCTGCGCCGAGCCGGAGTCACTCGAAACATCTGGACCCTGCCCGCCTGCCAGAGTTTATTTTTGACTGATCAGGGTGCGGTTGTCATGCAGGGCGAGCCCTTGATATCCGGCATGATGGATGTTCCGTGCTTCGACCGGGAGGCACTGATTACGGCTTTACGAATCGATCAGGCCGGGGAAAGCACGTTTTCGGAGTTCCTGAGAGCTACCTGGCGAGCGGGAGTGGTCCGCTACGACGTGGACTTCTTGGCGCGAACCGTAGCCTACCTCGGCTGCATGGGCGAGGAGTACATCGAGGCCTATCCGGCGGTCGAGATCACCTAGAACAAGGGCTGGGTGCCAGCGTCTATGCGCGGCCCGCAGCGATCCGCGCGCTATCATTAAACGAATGCGCTCTCCTAGATTTCATTTCTCTCAAATGCTGTTGGTGGGCGCGGCAGGGATTGCAATGCTGCTGGCCGGATGCAAGCCGCTGCCGCCCTCCATGCCCGCTTCAGAATGGACACCGCAGGAAGCCGCCGGCGCGGCTGTTTACCAGGCTAAGTGCGCGCGCTGCCACTATCCCACCACTACGCAGTCGCTGCATGGGCCGGGGCTGCAGGCGCTCACCAAGGTCACGTCGATGCCCAGCGGCACGCCACCCAGCGACGAGCGCATGACCGACAGAATTCTGCACGGCTACGGCATGATGCCGCCCACCAGCCTCTCGGACCAAGAGCTCCGCGATCTGCTGGCCTATCTGCACACGCTATGAGTGACGAAAGCAAGCTCGATGAGATCAGGCCGGACGAGCGCGCCGCCGATACAGGCCGGCCCCAGGCCGAGTCCGCGCCGCCTGGTTCCGGATCGCCAGACAAGCACGGGGTGCCTCAGTCGGCGCTGATGCAGCTTCCCGGCCTGGCTGCCATCGGGCTGTACATGCTGTTTCTGGCCGGAACAGTCATTCTCGGGGTCGCCACCCACCATTATCCGCCGCTCTATCTCATCTTCCCGATGCTGTTTTTCGCGGCCGGTCTGGGCCTGCTGATGCTTTTCCGCTGGGCGTGGGCCATGACGCTGGGCGCAGTGGTGCTGCTGATGGGGCTGTTTCTTTACCAATTCACCACGCAGGGCGCGTTTTCCGCCGTGGTGCAGGGTTTGCTTAACGTCGTCTTCTTCCTCTATTTGGTACGAGCCGAGGTGCGGAACCGGCTACGGTAATCGCCGGCCTTGTGCCTCGCGCCCGCTACAATAAGAGCGTGATCGACCTGGTGCAGATCGAGCCGGCGCGGCGCGTTCCGGCGCCCAAGCCGGACTGGCTGAAGGCGCGCGCTCCGGTGGGCGAAAACTACCACGACCTGAAGCGCCTGGCGCGCTCGCTTGGCCTGCACACGGTATGCGAAAGCGCGCATTGCCCCAATATCGGCGAGTGCTGGCACCACAAGACCGCGACCTTCATGATGCTGGGCAACCTGTGCACGCGGCGCTGCGGATTTTGCGCGGTGCCCAAAGGCCGGCCTGAGCCCATTGACTTTGACGAGCCGCGGCGCGTCGCCGAGGCTGTGGCTATGCTTGGGCTGCAGCACGCAGTGATTACCAGCGTGAATCGCGACGACGACCTGGTTGGCGGCGCGCGCATCTTCGCCATGGTCATTGAGGAGATTCGAAAACAGGCGCCGGGCTGCCGGGTTGAAGTGCTGATTCCCGATTTTCAGGGCGACCAAGAGGCGATCCGCATCGTGGTGGAGGCGCAGCCGGAGATCCTGAACCACAACACGGAGACCGTGCCCCGGCTCTATCGTGTGGTCCGCTCGGGCGCACGCTATGAGCGGAGCCTGCGCCTGCTCCAATTTTCAAAAGAGATTGCGCCCGCGGGCCGAACAAAATCCGGCGTCATGGTGGGACTGGGCGAAGAGACCCACGAACTGCTCGGAGTTTTCCGCGACCTGGCCTCGGTAGGCTGCGATATCCTCACCATCGGCCAGTATCTGCGCCCCTCCCGCAACCATCTGCCCATGGCGCGCCTCTACACCCCGCGCGAATTCGCCGAACTCAAGGCCGAAGCCCTCAAGATGGGTTTTCGCCACGTGGAATCAGGCCCGCTGGTGCGTTCGAGCTATCACGCGCACGAGCAGGCCGCCGCCACCGGGCTGGTCTCGGCGGTGGCCGTCGCGTAGCGCGTAGATTGCGAATGTGAGGATCGGTGGTTCCCAGGCCTGCCTGGGCAACTAACACGAAGAAACGCGATTGAGCTTCGTGGGCTCCCACCCCTGGCGCCAAAAATAAGGCGCAAAGATGGGGCCCGAAGCTTTTTACGGAGTACTGAGAACAGCTTCTCAGCCTTTGGCAACGGCGAAGCGGCGATTCACTTCGTCCCAGTTCACCACGTTCCACCACGCGGCCAGGTATTCGGGACGGCGGTTCTGGTACTTCAGGTAGTAGGCATGCTCCCAGACATCGTTGCCCAGGACGCCGTAGAGCCCCTGCGACAGCGGCGAATCCTGATTGGCCGTGGTGATGACCTTCAGCTTGCCGCTGGTAAAGACCAGCCAACCCCAGCCAGAACCGAACTGCTTGGCCGTGGTCTCGTTGAAGGTCTTCTTGAACGCCTCAAAGTCGCCGAAGTCGGTTGCAATCTGGTTGGCGATGGCGCCCGTCGGCTCGCCGCCGATGCCCGGCGTATTGGGCTGCCCCATCAGCTTCCAGAAGGCGCTGTGGTTGGAGTGGCCGCCGCCGTTGTTGCGCACGGCGGTGCGAATGTCTTCAGGCACACGGTTCAGATTGCGCAGCAAGTCGTCCACGGAAAGCGCAGCCAGATCGGCGTGGCTGGCCAGCGCGGCATTTACGTTGTTGATGTAGGCCTGGTGATGCTTGTCGTGGTGGAGCTTCATGGTCTCGGTGTCGATGAAGGGTTCAAGGGCCGAGTAGTCGTAGGGAAGGGGTGGCAGTTCGTAAGCCATTGGAAAGTTTCCTCCGTTTCCGATTGTAAATGCGAGAGTTAAGCCGTACCGCGCGGCCGAAAGAAAAGCCTGTGAACATCAAGGGCCTCGGCAGCGCGCCTCACACGCGGTTACGGGGCCTTCTCAAAGCATGGATGCTCGAAAACCGCCCCGGGGTTCGGCAAACACCATGAAAAGCAGGAGATTGCGGTGGGCGCTGCCGGTGTTGCTCAAAGCCGTCGCTTGGCTTCGAGTACGCGTTCCAGGGCTTCCTCCGCCGTGTTGCCCGTGGCCGACAGATGCCCCATCTTGCGGCCCACCCGCGGGGTTTTCTTTTCGTAGAGATGCAGTCGCACGCCGGGCACGGCGAGGGCCGTGGGGAAATCGGGTTCGCTGTCGAGCCAGATCTCTCCCAGCAGGTTGACGATGGCGCAGGGTGCGATCAACTCCGTGGACCCGAGCGGCAGGTTGCAGGCGGCGCGCACCGCTTGCTCAAACTGGCTAGTCACGCAGCCGCGTTCACTCTGGTGATAGCTGTTGTGCGGCCGCGGCGCCAGCTCGTTGACGAACAGCTGGCCCTGGCGCGTGACAAACATTTCGACACAGAGCAGTCCCTCGATGCCGAGCTGCGCAATGATTCCGGCGGCGAGGGATTCGGCGCGCGATTCCAGCTCCGGCGAGATGCCGGCCGGCAGCACGCTCCAGGCCAGAATCTGGTTCTCATGGTGATTGCGTGCGGCTGGATAAGTGCGGACTTGGCCGGCGGGGTTGCGTGCTGCCATGACGCTGATCTCAAAATCAAGATCCAGCGCCTGCTCTGCCACGCAGGGGCGCTCGCCCAGCTCCCGCCACACTCGTAAAAGATCGACGCTGCCGGCAGGACTGATCCGGGCCTGGCCCCGGCCATCGTAGCCGCCGCGACCGATCTTCACAAACACATCGTCGTCGAATCCGCGAACCGCCGCCTCCAACTCCGCTTCGCTGCGCACCACGCGGAAGGGGCCGACGGGGAAGCCCCGCTCGGCGAGCCAGGATTTTTGCAGGGTCTTGTCCTGGATAATGCGGATGGGCTCGACGCCGGGACGCAGCGGCGCGAGCAGAGCCACTTCCTGAAGCGCATCGACGCCGATTTGTTCGATCTCGATGGTAACGGCATCTGCGCCCGAGGCCAGACGACGCGCGGCATCCACATCGCCCCAGCGGCCAACGATGGTTTCGTCCGCGACATAGCTCGCTGGACACTGTGATTCGGGGTCCATCACACGCACGTGATAGCCCATGGTGCGCGCGGCCATAGCCGTCATGCGACCAAGCTGGCCGCCGCCGAGAATGGCGAGCAGACCTCCGGGACGTACCATTCCGGGGCGTTCGAGATTGTCTTGAGGGGGAAGAGCGGGATTCACTTCTGCGCTTCCTCGCCCAGCGTCTGCTCCATTACCTCTTGGGTGCGCGCGGTGCGCCATGCGGCCAGGCGCTCGTAGAGAGCAGCGTCGGTGGTGGCCAGCATCTCCGCCGCCAGCAGGGCGGCATTGGCTGCACCGGGTTTGCCAATCGCCAGCGTGCCCACGGGGACGCCTCTGGGCATTTGCACAATCGAGAGCAGAGAGTCGAGGCCATTGAGCTGCGTGGCTGGAACGGGCACGCCGAGCACGGGAACCAGCGTCTTTGCCGCCAGCATTCCGGGCAAATGGGCTGCGCCGCCGGCTCCGGCGATGATGGCGCGCAGGCCGCGTGCCCGCGCCGTCTCCGCATACTGAAAGAGCCAGTCCGGGGTACGATGCGCACTCACAATGCGCGCCTCATGGGGAATAGCGAGCGCTTTGAGGACCTCGACTGCTGCCGAGAGCACATCGTAGTCGCTCTTGCTGCCCATCACCACACCGACTACCGGTTGGTTACTCATGGGGAGATTATACGAGGCAGCGTCAACGCCGCATCGCCGCGGGAAGCGCCTCGTATCCTGGGGCAATTTGAAGGTGAGGCTTCGCCCAGCGGCCCTTTTGGTCATCCTCCCCCTGCGGCATTGTCATCGCCGAAAGGGCAGGAAACCCCCACCGATTGCCCTGGTTCCGAAATCAACAGCCGGACGCTACTTCTTCTCCGCGCCGGATTTCTCCAGATCCTTGGCATCGTCCAGGTGCTTTTGCAGGACAGGCAAGGCCGTCTGCGCATAGGACTTGATCGCCGGACTCTGCGCGTCGTCGGCTTCCTTCTTGTAGACCTCGATAGCCTGGGTGTGCCCGCTGACCATCGCGGCGATGAACTTGTGATCGAAGGCCGCGCCCTTCAGCTTGTGCATCGGCCCGACCATCGCCTTGTCGTGTTCGGCGTCAATGGCATCGGGCACATTCAAATTCGCTTCCTGCGCGGCCGCCTTGAGCTGCTGGTAGTCGTTGGTGTGATCGGTCGTCAGCATCGTGCCGTAATCCTTGATCGGCTGTGAGTCCGACGCGTCCTGTGCCAGCTGCCCCAGGTTGGCCTCCACCATATCCGTTTGGGCGGCAAGATCGACAAACTGCTGATCCGTCATGGACGCCTTGGTGGCGGCCTTGTCGTGGTGGTGTTGAGCCAGCACAGGAACCGCAATCATCGAAAGGCAGCAAACGGCACCGAGAATACGTTTCATCCTGATCTCTCCTGAATTGATTTGGTTTGAGCAAGAACCAGACCGGCGGTGCGCAGGCTCCCCCGAACGCACACCGGTTGCTTAGATGCGTCTTCCGCCTGCCGGGTGATATGCGGCGGTCAATCATTCCTTGACTGCCAAGGCGCAGCCCCTGATCCAATCGTTGGTAATTTGCCGAAACGATTGCAGCCTGTTACACTTCGCCTGTTTTTCGCATAGCTCTATGCCAGCTTTCAAACTGCCGGCTAACTGTCCGTTCTGTGATCGGCCGGCCATGGGAACAGTCTGCCCACCTGCATTACGGAGTTCATACCGTGCTTATCTCCCTCTTCAATTTCAAGTTTGCGGCTTCTGTGCGTCCACGCACCGAGGGCCAAATCTCGCGCCGCCGGCAATGGCGATGGCACATTCACGGCGATTCCCACCGCCTCGTCTGTCCCGATCCAGGGCGTACTCAGTTCCATGGTCGTGGGCGACTTCAATGGCGACGGGATTCTGGACATCGCTACCCTCGATTCGACGGACGAGAATGGTTCGATTTATCTGGGCAATGGCAACGGTACATTCGGGATGGTGCCGCTCTCGCTCGGATTGAGCGGCGTCAATAGCGGATCGTACCTGACGATGGCTGTCGCCGATTTCAATGGAGACGGGAAGCTCGACCTAGCTGTTCCCTTATCCACCGGCAGCGGCGGCACCGTCGCTGTTTTGCTTGGCAATGGGGATGGAACATTCCAGGAGGCGAATGGCAGCCCCATCACCTTCGGAACCTTGATTGCGAACGCCGCAGTTGGCGACTTCAACGGCGATGGCATTGCCGATCTCATGCTCGGATCGGAAACGAGTGGGCAGGACATGTATGTCCTGATTGGCAAGGGAGATGGAACCTTCACTCAGCCCACCAGCCCCCCCCTCTTGCCCTATTACTCGGGTTACGCTCTCGGCGACTTCAACGGCGACGGTCTTACGGACGTTGCGGATCCCGGGGAGAATTCTGGCACGGCAAGTATATTTCTGACCGCGGGAACCTATTCAACCGCGTCGGTCACCGGCATTTCCGTTGCCGGAACAACAGTTCCCCAGCAGGTCGCGGCCACTTATTCCGCCAGCGGGAATTACACGGCAAGCACCTCCGCACCCACGTCGCTGATGGCTGAGGCCGCAGTTCCCGTCTTCAATCCCCCATCGGGCATCATCATACCCGGGCAATCCATCGCCATCACCAGCACGATGCCCGGCGCGGACATCTTTTACGAGCCAAGCGGAGTTCTGGGCTCATCCTATTTCATGCTGTACGTCGCACCCTTCGTCATCCCGGGAACGGGTAACCTGAGCATTCAGGCATATGCCACGGCACCCAACTATGGCCAGAGCGCGACCGTCACCGCAACCTACACAGTTGTCGCGGCCTACCCGGTTCCATCGATTAGTTCCCTCGCCCCGGCGATTGGCACGGCAGGTGGTACGGCTTTCACCCTCACCATTACCGGTTCCAATTTTGTGTCCAGCTCGACGGCCTATTGGGGCTCTACAGCGCTGACCACCCAGTATGTGAGCGCGACCCAGCTTACCGCGCAGGTGACTGCGGCACAGATTGCCGCTGCGGGCACCGGCGCCATTACCGTGCAGTCTCCCGCGCCCGGGGGTGGCACTTCCAACACGTTCCAATTCGAGATTGATTCGGCCGGCTCGGCAACGCCTCCGTTGTTTACAGGCTCAACGGGCAGCGTGGCGCCAGGCTCAACAGCCACCTACTCCGTCACCGTGCCCTCGTCGGCAACCGGCGTCTCCGTGACCTGCCTCAACCTGCCCACCGGCGCTTCCTGCAGCTACTCGGCGGGCACGCTGACCATCGTCACCACTACCTCGACACCAGCCGGCACCTATCAGGTCACGGCCGTCTTCACTGAAACCCTTCCCGGCGCCGCGTCCGGGCTCATCTTCCTTCCGTTTCTTCTTTTGCCGCTCGCAGGGATGCGCAAGAAATTCAAAAAAGAATCCCTGTGGCTCATTGCCTTTGTGGCGCTGGCCGTCTCCGTGACGGTCTCCGGCTGCGGAGGCGGTGGTAGCGCGGGAGGCGGAGGAGGCGGCGGAACGGGAACCCAGACCCATCAGG
Organism: uncultured Acidobacteriaceae bacterium; assembly: GCA_963725975.1. GTDB lineage: Bacteria > Acidobacteriota > Terriglobia > Terriglobales > Acidobacteriaceae > Telmatobacter. Next base: position 476,443 of record CAVSBA010000012.1, read on the forward strand.
CCACGAGTTCCGGAACCGTAACGTTAACCGTGCAGTAAACCTATCGCGGGCCTCGTGCAGCACACCCACCGCCCGGCTCCGCAAGCCGGGCGGTGGGTTTCCGGCATCTGACTCCAGCTTTCCACGCCTTCCACAACCCGCCCCCCGGCGGCCGCGCGCCTGCGGCCTTATCCTCAAATCAGTCGCTAAATCAGTCGCTCCCTTGTCAGTCGCAACCTTGTCCGACTTCGCCCAATCCGTGAAACAGCAGGCCGACATCGTCAAGATCGTCGAAGGCTACATCCGCCTGCGCAAGGCCGGGGCCCAGAACTACACCGGCCTCTGCCCCTTTCACAAGGAAAAATCACCCTCCTTCTCCGTCCATGCGGTTCGCCAGTTCTTCCACTGCTTCGGCTGCGGAGTCTCCGGCGATGTCTTCACCTTCGTTGGCAAAATTGAAAGCGTCACCTTTCCTGAGGCCGTCCGCATGGTGGCGCAGAAGCTCGGCATTCCCCTGCCCAAGCGCGAATTTTCCTCTCCCGAGGAAGCCGCCGAATCCCGGCAGAGAGCCAAGCTTCTGGAGCTGCATGAAGCCGCCGCGGCGTATTTTGAAGAGCAACTGCGCGGCCCTGAAGGGGCTCTGGCCCGCGAATACCTTGCCGGCCGCGGACTTTCGCCCGAAGGCATCAAGACATTCCGCATCGGCTACTCGCTCGACAGCTTCAATGCCCTGCGCGACCGGCTAAGCCCATTGGCCGACGCGGAAACCCTGCGCGCCAGCGGCCTGTTCAGCGCCAAGGAAATCGGCGTGGGTCCCGACGGCCAGCCGGAATTCGGCCCGCTCTACGACCGCTTCCGCAAACGCATCATGTTCCCCATCTGCAATGAGAGTGGCCGCGTGATCGCCTTTACGGCCCGTACGCTTGAAAGCGGCGAAAAAGCCGGCCCCAAATACCTCAATTCGCCGGAAACGCCGCTCTATTCCAAGAGCCACGTCCTGTTCAACCTCGATAAGGCCAAAACTGCCATCCGGCAAATGGAGTTCGCCCTCCTCGTCGAGGGCCAGATGGACTGCATCTCCGTCTTCCTGCGCGGCTTCCAGAACGTGATCGCCACCAGCGGCACGGCCTTCACCGAGCAGCAGGTGCGGCTGCTGCAGCGCCACACTTCCCAGGTCGCCGTCAACTTTGACCCCGACGCCGCCGGCGCCAACGCCGCTGAAAAATCCATTGCCCTGCTCACCGAAGAGGGCTTCTCGATCAAGATCGTCACCCTCGAAGACGGCCTCGATCCTGACCGCTATATCCGCGAGCGCGGCGCAGAAGCCTACAAACAGGCCATCCGCGGCGCCCGCCGCCAGGCTGATTACCTCATCGAGCGCGCGCGCCTTGCCTTCCCCGGCGCCAGCGCCGAGCAGAAGGTGAAGGCCATGAATTACCTGCTGCCCCACATTCGGCGCATGCCGGAAAAGCTGGCGCGCGAGCAGTTCGCCGCCGATGCCGCGCAAAAGCTGGGCATCGACTCCGCCGTGCTGCGCGAGGAGCTGCGCCAGGCCGCTCTCAAGCGCCGCGAACGCGTGGAAACCCGCGCCCCCGCGCTCACTGAGGTGGAGCGGGTGCTGCTCCGCGCCCTTGCCGTCACCGATCCCGAATTCGAGAAGGCGCGCCGCCGGGCTGCGGACGCGCTCGCCCAACAGCCGGCATTCTTCGAGCACCTGGGCTCATTTCCGGCCCTCCAGGCGCTCGCCGCCCGCACCTCCCGCGACCCCATCGACGCGGTAGAGGACCCCGCGCAGCGCGCCCTGCTGGCCGAGACGCTGCTCCAGGAAACGCAGCCGCCCGTCGAATCTGAAGTTGAAAGCGCCGTTCAGGAGGTGCAGGAGCGCTCCCTCGAGCACCGCTTGCGTGAACTCCGCACCCGCATTGCCGAAGCCGAGCGCCGCGGCGACTACGCCGAAGTGGCCGTCCTCAGCCAGCAAAAGTTGGACATGGACCGGGCCCTGCGCGCACTTCATCACACGATCTTCCCCAGGGGCGAGTAGCCCTCAAACCGTATGGATTCGTTCTGCGGAGGAGCCGAAGGATTCGCGCCTGCTCCGCCCCATCTTCCCAATGGAAGTTCACAAGCGGTAAGTAGTTGGGCGGTGAGAGAATGGCGATTTAGCGTCATTGGGCTGCAAGGCCGTTTTCTCAGATGGTATTCAGATTCGAGTGGCAGCCTTGCTGACAAGTTTTAGGTGTCAGGCATGACGATCCGACGGCGGACATTCGACACGGCGGTGATGGTGGGGAAGATGGGCGAGGCATTCCAATCCGCACTGACCGTTCTCCTGGTGGAGGATGACAAAGAGCTGGCGGGCTATGTCCGGGAGGGGCTCGAGGTCGAGGGCTGCATCGTGAAGATGTGCCATGACGGCGGGTCGGGGTTGCGACAGGCGGAGATGCATGCATTCGACATCATTGTGATGGACATCATGATGCCGGTGCTGAACGGATTCGAAGTGACAAAACGGCTTAGGCTGCGCAATGTGCAGACGCCCATTCTGCTGCTGACTGCGCGGGACGCTCCAGAGGACATTGTGAAGGGTTTGGATGCGGGCGCAGATGATTATTTGACCAAGCCATTCGGGTTTGAAGTATTGCTGGCCAGGATCCGGGCGAGGACGAGAACCGCGCAGGGAAAACATGCCAGGCAATTACGTTTTGCGGACCTGTTTCTGGATACGCAAAAGCGCGAGGCAGTGAGAGCAGGAAAAAGATTGGACCTGACACGGACCGAGTTTGAAATTCTGGAGTGCCTCATGAAGGCTGCGGGCCGTGTGGTGACGCGCGGCCACATCATCGAGTCGGTGTGGGGGGAGCGGGATATAAGCGAAAACAACCTCGACGTGTTCATGCGCTACCTTCGGTCAAAGGTAGACCGGGAGGAATTGCCGAGGTTGCTTCATACCGAGCGCGGGCTGGGGTACTGCCTGAGAGAAGGGTTGGATTGAAGAGCCTGACGATTCAAGCGCGGCTCACGGCATGGTACCTGCTGAGCCTTTCGATCATCGTGGCCATGTTTGCCAGCGGCAGTTGGTTCGCCATGAAGTCAAGCATGTACCACTCGATAGATCGGGATCTGGGCTTCCGCATAGCAACTGTGGCTCCGTTTATCGCGAGCAATGGGTTGAGGACGCGCGAACAATTCGAGAAGGAATTTACGAGTTCATCGAATGCGGCGGTGGTAGGGGTCTTTGTTCAGATCACCAACGCGCAAGGGGAGATTGTTTACGAGTCGGATGTATTGCGATCGCACCGGGTGCCGGTTCTGCGGGAGGGGCCAGCGGACGGATCGGTCTCGCTTTCGTCGGTGATGGGGCGCGGGTGGCCGGTTCGCTTTGCCGCGCAGAATGTCAGCGTGGCAGGCACGGATTTGACGGTTCACGTGGTTGAACCCCTGAGACACGTAATCGGAGCGTTGCGCGAGTTTCAGCTGTACCTCCTGGTGCTGATTTCGGTAGCCCTGCTCCTTACCGCCTCCGCAGGCTACTGGCTGAGCGGGAGGGCACTCGCTCCCATGGAGCAGATCAGGCGAGGGGCGGACGCCATTGATCCGTCGGACCTGACGACCAGGCTGCAGGTTCCCAAAACGGACGATGAAGTGGCGCGGTTGGCACAAACGCTCAATGCGATGCTTGGCCGCATAGAGAATGCATTTCGAGCAGTCGAGCAGTTTACGGCAGACGCCTCGCATGAATTGCGCGCTCCGCTGGCGCTGATCATGACGGCTGCGGAGATCTCGCTACGAAGCGAACGGACGGCGACAGAGCTACAGTCCGTTTTGCGCAAGGTCGTTGGCGAGGCACAGCACATGTCGAACCTGGTGGAGAACTTGCTCGAACTGGCACGGGGAGACACACGGCAGAGACATACAGAATTAGGGCCCGTCGATGTGGTCACCATGCTTCGCGAGCTTGGAGCGCAGATGTCGCCGGTAGCTGCTTCGAGGGCACTCACGCTGAGGTCCGAGATGCCCGACCGAGAGGTCTATGTGCGTGGCGACGGTACGCAACTGAGACGCCTGTTTCTTATTTTATTGGACAATGCGATTAAGTATACGGAGAGCGGCTCCGTGCGCATGAGTCTCGATGAGGTTCATGGGGACGTGGTCGTGCGTGTAGCGGATACAGGGATCGGGATCGAAGAGAATGCCGTGCAGCATGTGTTTGATCGCTTCTGGAGAGCCGACAAGGTGCGCGCGCGCACGGAGCGTGGATTGGGGCTTGGACTTTCCCTGGCGGCGCAGATCGTGCAGAGACACGGCGGTAGCGTCTCCGTGGAGAGCGAGCCGGGAAAAGGCAGCATCTTCACCGTAAAACTGAAGGCTACCAGGCATTCCTCAAAAATGCAGGGAGTTTTACGGACGTAACCGCAGTGCGCAAACAGTGCAAAACATCTAAAGTGCTTATTGCCAACTTGTGTTTTGGAGATTGCACGGGGACATAGGAACGAGCGTCAGAAAGCTCCGCAGGAAAGGCCACGTCGCCGGTTGCTCGAATGCTCCGCACTATGGCGGCCCGGAAAAAGGCGGGTTCTTCCACACCAGATACTCGTCGAGCAGCTCCGCCACCAGCACGGTTGTAGGAACGGCGACCAGCGCGCCCAGAACCCCAGCCAGCGAGAAGCCGAAGAGCAACCCAACCAGGATGGCGAGGCCCGGCAGGTTGACGCGGTTATGCATGATGCGCGGCGTGAGAAACGAATTCTCAATCTGGATGTAAATCACGTAGAAGATGGCTACACCCAGCGCACTCTTCCAGGAAGTGAAGGCGGCGATAATCAGCACCAGCGCGATGGTGATGGCCGCGCCCAGCACCGGGATAATGTTGAGCAGCCCGGTAAGAACGCCCAGCGCGTAGGCATAGCGGACGTGGAGCAGCGCGTAAACCGTGGTGCTGCTGAGGCCCAGGATCAACATCAAACTGGCCTGCCCCAACAGCCACCTGCCCATGCGCGCGGCAGCGCGGCGCAGCGTCGGGTCAAGGCGCGCCCTCTGCTGCGGTGGAACGAAAGAAAGAAACCACCCATAGGCGATATCGCCTTCGAGGATGAAATAGATGGTCAAAACCAATCCGGTGACCAGGTCCGCGAGACTACCGGCCCAGTCCTTGGCTGACAACATGATGTACGCGGCCGCATGGCTCACCCAACCTTCAACCCTGGTGCTGAGCTGCTGGTAGTTCAGGCGATCGAGATAGGGAATGCTGTGCAGTTTGTCGATCAGCGTGGGAATGTTCGGGGCCTGCGAGCTGAGCTGTTCCAGGTCGCGCGCCACGGGGGGAATGGCAAGAAACCCGAACCCGGTGAGCCCGGCAGCCACGGCCAGCAAGATGATGGCAACCGATGCGGCTCTCCCCGGGCGCCAGCGCCGAATATGCCACCGCTCCACGGCGCGCACCACTGGCATGAGCACCACGGCGAACAATGCGGAAACGTAGAGCAGCAGAATGGCGTCGTGGGCCAGCCACGCCACCCATGCCGCCAAGGCAAGGGCGAAGGCGAACACGATATTGGTGCGCGGCGTGCGCTTCCGGGTCAGTTCTGGCATGCGGCGGCCTTACAAAATCGGATCGGGCGTGAATGGACCCGGATAAAAATCGACTGCGCTCTCTACCCTTACTTCTTTTCTGTGCCGTTGACATCCACGTTGTGCGACTGGGCGATCTGCTGGAGAATCTGCAGGTTTTGCGCCAGAACCGGCGTGTCTGCATTGGCAGCCTGAACCAGTGCCCGGTTCCCACTGTCCTTGGTCTCGTCCCGGAACAGCTTGAGACTTTGCTGCTGCTCCCGTGCCATGTCTTGCAGGTAAGCGGCATCGAACTGCTGCCCGGAAAGTGCCTGCAGTTGATGAATCTCCTTCTTCTCTTGTTTCGATGGGTTTCCTGACTCATGCACACCCATGGCGCCGGCCGCCGGGGTCAGTTGCGTTTCGAGCTGTGTGTGAACCTTCACCATCTGGTCGCTGAACTGCTTTACGTCCGGGGTCGCAGCCTTCTGCTGCGCCAACTGGCTCAGACGGATCTGGGCGTCATCATTCTCCATGGTATGCCTGACAAACGCCTGATCGGCCATATTCTGCATCGTATCCTGCTCCGGGTTGGCGCCCATGGAAGCCGGATTGTCGGGAGCCTGAGGCGGCATTGGCGCGCCGCCAGGATTGGGCGCCCCGCCGGAATTGGGTACCCCGCCGGCCGGCATCTGCGCGACCGCAGCCGCCTGCATAAACGCAAACGCAGTCACTGCAACCGCCAGCAGCAACGCCGCTGGAAAGCACTTCTTCTGATGTGTCAATCTGCTTAGGGTCATTGGGTTCCTCCTTCTCGCCCAGGCGCATCGTTCATGAGCGCGTGGCGCTGACCGCGGGCACGCGGGCACACATACCCGGGTTCCGCTCCAGGTGGGATGGATGCCCAGATTTGCCGGGCGAGTTGTTTGTGGAGATTGAAGCCGATTTGACCGGCAGGAAAAACCGTGCGTCAGAGTCTTTTGGCGGCTCGCACGGCGTCGGCCGAGACGGGCAAAATCACCGATTCCAGCTTCTCCACCGCGGCCCGGAATTCCCGCATGATTTCCGGATCGGAAGCCACATTATCGGCGTGCAACAGCATCACGATGTCACGCTTTGCAGCCGCCTGCAACAGCCAGCCAAGGGGGAACTTTTCGGTATCACGCCACTGAGGTTCAAGCCAGAAGGCCGATGGATAAATCAGGAGTTCGCCATCCTCGACCGGCTGCAGTCGTGGGTCTTCAAGGTTCCCGAAGAAAACTTTCAGGCCCGCCTGCTTCGCCCAGGGAAGATAGCGCTCCGGCTCGTACGGCGCAAAGTGATGAAGACCGTAACGATGACGTCCCGAGCCGTGTTTTGAAAATGCCGTGACTGCAAAGCCAAGCTCCTGCTGCAGCGATTGCAATTCTTCGTGGAAGGTCTGGGCATTACGCGAATTTTCAAGATGAAGACCGTAAACGTGATTTCCAGCCGCCATCAGCTCACGCACTTCGTCGCAGGGATAGCTGCATTTGCGGAAGAACACATACGCCGATCGGCCGTAAGCGTTGAGAATGCCGAGAATAATCTTCAGTTCTTCCAGATAGCGCAGCGATTTGAGGCGCGGCAGAAAATAGTCGGAAGCCACACGGCTGGCGACGTGGCGCAGCAGTCCCTGCTTCCCGTAAGGACGGTCCACGTCGATGCGTATAATCAGCGCCACGCCCGCGTTCCTCTCTTTACTTCCTGGCGCCGGTCTGCACAATTTGTTCCGGCAATTCTTCCCGCTGTGCAAGCGTATCGCCATCGACCACGCGATAAAGATCGTGCTTGAAGATCTCCCAGTTGAAGTTGCGCGTAAACTCTGTTCCCTCGCGGGCCAGTTCCGCGCGCTTGCCGGCATCGCCGTAGAGCCTGGATAGAGCGGCGGCCAATTCGTCGATATTGCCGGGCTCGTAATACTCGACCTGCGCCTCGGAAAAATAATATTGAATGGTCATCAATCGCGGCACAATGGCTGGAATGCCGAGCTGCACATACTCCAGCAGCTTGACCGGGAGCATGTACTCGGTAGCCAGGTCGCGCCGATTGCAGATGATTCCGACCGACGCGCCCTGGATCATTGCGCTGATATCTTCCACGCGAAACATTCTGCGGCTGAAGGCAATTCTGTCTGCCACACCCGACGCCTGAATCTGCGCTTCCAACTCGTCGCCGGCATCGCCATCGCCGAAGATTTCCAGGCGGGCACCGGGACAAGAAGGCGCTGCTTTGGCAAAGGCGCTCACGGCAAGATCGAGGCCCAGCCGCCGGGCAATGGTTCCGTGATAAACGATGCGGAAGCTATGGGGCGAAGAAGTGGCCGGTGGGGCGGCGCGAAAGACGCGCGGATCGGGCACATTGGGCAGCACCGTAATCCTGGCTTTCGGCGTGCCGCGCCCGCAGAGCACGTCGCGATGCGGGTCATGCACCGCAATCGCGTGGTCGGCACGCCGGATGCTTGCCTGCTCCTGAAAAGCGAGAAAACGAATGAGCGGATGTGTCGCCGGGATGCCGAACTTCGACATATACAGCTCCGGCATCATGTCGTGCAGATTGAGCACTACGCGCGCGCCGAAGATTTTGGGGATCAGAGCAGCCAGCACCAGCAGGTCCGGCATGGTGTGCACGTAGACCACGTCATACCGCTCATGACGATAGAGACTGACCAGCTTGACCGTAACTGCGCACAGGAAGCGCAGATAAGAGAACAGGTAGCTGGCGCCGCTGCCGCCGCGGTACTTGCGTTGCATGACCCGAAACAGCCGCACGCCTTCAACCATCTCCATTGGCGGGCGGTCTTTCTCGCCGAGCGCAATAAAATCCACCTGGTCGCCACGGCGACGCAGCGTCTCTGCCTCGCGCCGCGGACGCGCGTCAGAGAGATAGTTCGTGTAGGCGATCATGCAGATTTTCTTCATGCCTGCTTCCAGCCTTACGCGGTACATGGAAAAGCTATACCACATTGGGCAAATTACCTGGCTCGGCAATAGCGCGTTATGTTCTCACGCCCTCATGGCGCTGGACGAGCTTGAGCGCCGCTATAGCGCCAGCGGCTGCAGACGTTCGCTCGCCAATTGCTGTTTCCTCGGCAGCCAGCTCGGCCTTCCGTTCCTCATTCGATTTCTTCATGAGTTCGAGGAAATCGGACTGGAAGCGCTGTTCCAGCAACTCGATGTTGGGCATTACGCAGTGGCCGCCGATCACGCCCGGCTGGAACAGAACCTTGGGCAGGTAGGCGATCTCGCGAAAGAACTTTCCAATCTCCAGATAATCGGCATTCACCGCGCCGGCAAAGCGGTTCATCTCCTGCGCCCAGGTGATCAACAGGCCGAAGTAGGTGGTCTCCAGCAGCTTGGCCAGCTCCAGCGCTTCGGGCGTAGAGATGGTTTCCGATTTCAATCCCGCAGCCGCAAAGTGCGCACGCACCCGCTCTGTTGCTTCCGCATTGGCCCCCGCCACAAACTTCACGTAGAGGTACAGGTCTTCCACCATCTTGGTGTGCTTGCCACGAATGGGACTGGACACCGAGGGAATGCCGGTGCGCGCCTCAATCCCGCGTGCAGTGCCTGGCACCACGGTGCTGTTCACCACAATGATTTCCGGCTGATACTTCAGTGCGTATTCTGCTACCGCATTCTCAAACCGCGCCTGCTCCTTGAACGGAAAACAAACGTGCAGGATGCCCACCGGCCCATCGACCGTGACCGGCTCGACGTCGATGCCCAACACATGGGGATCGTGCTGTTGCAGAACGTGTACAGCGGCTTGCCCACTTCACCGAGCCCAATGACTAAGGTCACTCCCTCACCGGTCTTCATCTGCTTTCTCCATTCCGAAATCAACAAATGCTGGCGGCCCTATCTTCCGTAGCATCTTTCCGCATTGAACGGGAGCGGCCCGCCAGCTCCTCCATCGGAGCCGCCCATCCTGTTCACATAGCACGCCTGCGCCGGATTGCCGTAACTGTGTCCCCCAGGTCCCGGACCTCCGGTTACATCGGGCCCGGTGGCGGGAAACGGCATGGCGCCCCACCACGGGGTTTGCCCTTCAGGTAGAGCGATGCCGGCAGCACCCGCGTCACACCCGGAACCCAGCGCGTCGACGTCTCCAATCTGGTCGTAGTTTCCATGCACAAAATCGGTGGCCGAAGTTCCTGCGCGATGGCACGGGGGAATGCCTCCGCCGCATCCCGTGCCGGAGCCATCGTCGCCGGTGCCTCCGTAGCCGAACGACCAGCCATAAGCCGTCCCCTCGTAGCTGCGCGGCGCAGGATACTCGACCGAATCCTGCTGCCGCAGCGCAGAGTGATCGCCAGGAAGCGACTGCATGGCCGCGGAGCCCAGCACATTGCCAATAAAAATATTGCGCGTGCTCAGATAGGAGAATTCGATGGCCCGCGCCGCCTGAAATCCGTAGTGGCCATTGCGCGCCCGCGCATTGCACCGTGCCGCGCCCGCTCATGGGACTGCAAATGCGGTTGGTGCCGACCACCCAGTTGCGAAATCCAGTGGTGTCGCTCGACGTGCCCCACACCGAGTCGGCGTCGATCATGGTAAGCACGTTGCCCTCGAGCAGATTGAACTGCGGATGCGCGCCGTGAAAATCGATCCCGCCAATGTCCAGATTGGGCGCGCCGCTGTCGAACTCGCCCATGCGTGTAGTTATAGGCAATTACGTTGCCGGCCGCGCCCCACTCCAGCATGATGGCCGCGTGGGTACGCTCGATGATGTTGTTTTCAACCAGGCTGGCCGTGGTCTTCCATCCCATCTGCAGGTCGGAGTCGTGGATTCCCGGACCGTGCAGAAACGCATTGGAAAAATAGCTGTCGCGAATCTCGTCGCGAAAGCCCCAATACACTTCAACGTGATCGCCATCCGCGTAATTCGACTCCACGCCCTTGATCCAGCAGTACGCGCACATCTTCATGCTGAAGTTGGAGCCGTAGCCGCTGTTGTTGGCATATACCTGCAAGATCCTCAACGCCCGCATAGCTTGCCGCCATTTCAAAGGGCACCGCGATGGGCGCGTGCGTGTAGGCGCTGTACAAGCGCGGGCGCAATGCTGACTGAATTGTCGTGGACTGCGGTCACTGTCACAATCTGCCCGCGCGCCAGGCTGCCGCTGTTCGTCCAGCCATCGCACCAGTTGCAGTTTCCGCCGCTGCCCGCGGTCGAAACATAAGTCCGGATCGTTGGTTTCGGCGATGACCAGATAGCTTCCGGCGCGAAGGCCTGGCGCGTCGCTAAGTTCGAAGGGTCGTTGACCCCGCTGTTGCGCCGGCGGTAATCCGCACTGGCCGATAGGCAACCGAGCCCGAGCCCATGCTGATCACATCGCCGCTAGCGCCCGTCGGCATTTAGGATGGTGCGGTCGGCCCCGGCGCCGCGCAGGGTCACGTTTGAAGGAATCCGCACCGTGCCCGTGATGGCATATTGCCCGCCGCAAGATACACGGTTTGGCCGCTGGGGCAGGCTGCCAGCGCGGCATTGATCTGGTCGACCGTAGCCGACGCGTTGAGGCTCGCGCAAATTTCGGCTCGCGGCGGAATTCGCGCCCACCCCGATCTGCGACCAGTCCACCACGCCGCGCGGACCCGTATTGCTGTTGCGCCGAGCTGTGCAGCGCAAACAATGCCAGCAGCAGGAGCGGAACCAAAATGGCTCTTGGCCTTCACAGATGGCGCGGCGCGCGACGCGCATCATGTCGCGCATCAGGCCTGCCAGCCGTTCGAGCGGAGCCAGTCCGCCGTGCAGCCCGATCACCGCGCCCAGGTACAACAGAACGAAGAACAGTGAAACCAGCCCCATCCGCAGCGCAGCGCCCTGTGCGCCGCTGGCCGCTGCAAGCGACGGCCAACGCGCCAGGATGAACAGGCTGGCCGCATACGCTACGGCCGCAGCCAGCATGTATCTCCACACCGTGCGCAGCATGGGCATGACGCCCAATCCGATGGGCCGGCCCGCATACCACATGGCTGGAATGGTCAGCACCCAGAAGGAAAGGCACCATGCAACCGCAATTCCCTGCGGTCCCCAATGCAGCCCGCCCAAAAACAGCAGAATGGTGACCGTCCACTCGACGATTCCCCAGCGAAACCAGCGGTCGGCGCGGCCGATGGAAAGATGAATCCATCCATGGGCGCCGTAGAGAAACATGACGCCGATGCCCGGCGCGAAGTAAGTGAAGATTTGCCCTGCCGGCCCCCAATGCGGGCCGAGCAGCAGGCGAATCAGGTCTTTGCCAACTAAGGTAAGATCGCCGGAAATCGCCATCCCCAGCAGCGCCATCACGGCCATCGCGCCCATCAGGTTGCGGATGTACTGGGCGCGATCTTCTCGCACACGGCTCAACGCCGCAACTGCGACCACAGAAGTGGAGGAAGTAAGCTGCGATCCGGAGAGGGAAAACAGGTCATAGGCCTTCTTGTAAAAACCAAGCGCGACGGCGCCAAAGCGCCAGCCGACGAGAAGATTGTCGGAGTTGTGCGCGAAGTAGTTCATGCTGAATCGCCCGTAGGTGTAGAGGGCGAATTTCAGCATTGGCGCCAGTGCCAGGCGCACGGCGCGGACGCCGCGGAACCCAACGGCACAGATACCACGCGCCAACGCAGGTGCTGAGCGGCAGCGCGCAGGCCCCGGCCACCAGCGCCCAGTAACCCCAACCCCAGCAGGCCAACGCAATCGAGACAACCACCGAAACTGCCTTGGCGACGATATCGTTCTTAGCCACAGCGGGAAACAGCATGGCCCGCTTGAGCAGCGCCAGATGCAGAACCGAGGCGCTGCTTAAGAGCACGGTCAGCGACATGGCAGCGGCAATGCGCGCTACCAGCGGCTCGCCATAAAACCGGGCCAGCAGCGATCCGGCCGCCGCAAATGCCACGGTCAATAGCAATCCTCCTCCCAACATGATCCAGAAAAGATTGCTGGCTGTGGCTTCGTCCATCTGCCCGGACTGCACCACCGCTTCGGTAAATCCGTTCAAGCCGAAGTTCGACAGCAACAGGCTGAACGTGGTCACCATGGCCACCAGGCCGAAGTCGCGGGGGACAAGCATGCGCGCCAGCACCACGGTGGCAATCATCTGGATGCCCACAGACAGGCCACTCGAGAGCACGGTCATTCCCGCGCCCCGCACAGCCAGGCGCCGCAGCGTGTGTCCTCCATCGGGCACGGCGGGCGCAAACGCGCCATTTGATTCAAAAGGTTTCAAAGCGTAATTTTCGTAAAACCACCTTTGAGATCGATCCTGGCCTCCCCGCGTTAGCCGGCAAGACCAGACTACTGAAGCACACGAATCTGTCGTTTAGGTGTTGCACCTTTGTTCGCAATTTGTAGCGACGGCAATGCGACCTTTCCTTCCCGCGCCCCGATTTGCAGGCCCGTGCTCACAATGGCCAGCAGAAATGCAATCCAGATCGGATTCATCATCCGGAATCCCGCCTCGGTGAGGCTATAGATCAGCCCTGCGGCGAAATAGGCCAGTGCCAATTTCCCCAGGCAGGGCGTGCGGCGCAGCATCGACAATATCTTGGGATAGGCAGTGACGATCATCGCGATCAGAAAGAGTTCCCCGATCCAGCCAAGATTGATGTACACCTCAAGATAGCCGTTGTGGGCTTCCTGAATGCCGTGCACGCTCAGGTCCCAGACTCGTTGCAGGGTGCTGCCCATCCAAAAACTTTCAAATCCTCTGCCCACAAACGGATTACTATGCATGGCCAGCACGGCGTGCCAGATAGAGGTGCGGTCCGTGAGGTTGGCTTTCCTGCCCATCAGCTGAACCATGCCCGAATCCATGAACAACGCAAACAGCGGAAGAATGAGCGCTCCCGCAAAAACAAGATGAATCCTGCCGGGCCTGCGCTTCGTCCAGCGCTGCGTGGACAGGATCATGACCGCACTGGCCAGGCCAAAGCAGGCGAACGAGGTCATGGAATCGCATTTCAACAACAGAAGCACGGCGGTGAGAATCATCAGTCCATGGACCAGCAGATGTTTTCCACGGCGCATCCTCTGCGCATCTTCATACGCACCCAGGAAGCACCATACCGACGAGATGCCGCACACCATCAGAATCATTCCCAGCAGGTTCTTGAAGGTGGTCACACCCACGTACATGGTGACCCGGTCCAGCGGATCGAAGGCTGTTCCCAAACCCGGGTAGAAGTAAATCAGCAGCGCGGAAACCGGCAGCAGGATAAAGGTCACGCGCTTGAAGAAGCATTGAATCGCGGCCAGCGGATCCGCGTCGGTGAGCACCACCAGGACCATCGCCAGGTCGCCGATGGCCTTGCTGTATCGCTTGATAGCGATGAACGGATAGCCGGACCAGAAGATGCTGACCGCGCAATAGCCGAAGAACAGAATGACAGGCAGGTTCCGGCGCAGTAAGTCTCCTGCGCGGCGGACCCTGAAGTTCAATACGACAAGACCAGCCAGCATCAGCAATCCGAAGATGGCCGCGTCCAGTGGGCTGCCCTCCGTCGATTGCAGCGATAATTGCGCCGCCGACCCCGGATGCAGCCATTGCGACACCGGCCTCGATCCGTTGATCAGCATCCATATGGTGGGAATCCAGAGTGCCGGCGAGATTCGTGCGCCGCGGCCGCGAGACGCGCGATCACGGCCGAACGCATCGTGATCGAGCGCGAAAAGGCCCGCCACCGCGGCAAAACAGACAATGGTTGCGATCAGTGACATGGAGAGTCAATAAAGAGCCGGTGCAGGTGTTCGAGCGTCAGTAGCTTGTGCAGCGCGGTCGTGTGGTTGCGGTTTCCCTTCAGGTGTCCCTGCACAACCTGCTCAACAACCTTGCGCTGCAGGTACGGCCGCGACAGCGAGCGGGAATCAAGCAGCGTTTCGCGCACGTAGTTGGCCAACTGATCCCGGTACCAGGCGCGGTAGTGATAGAACTTGTGCCGGCCCAGGAAGAGCCTTTCGAGATGCGCCCTCCTGAGCACATAGTCAACATTCACGAGAGACTGGGGCATTCCGTAATCGTACGCGTACTCGGCTTTGAAGGTGAATTCAAAGTATTTCCGCTGCGCGGCTTCTAACCAGCCGGGCAGATTTCCACCCAGCCCGCGGTCGGTTCTCAACCGGCGCAAGGCAGGATTTCCATCCGCAATCAGGCGCAGGGAAATGGCGTCACTGGTTAAAACGTCTTGGGGGGCGCGGTACGCGGTGCGCACAATTTCGTTATCGAGAAATGGTGATCGCAGCGTGAGCTGGCTCTCTTCCAGGCTGAGCAACCCATAGTGGTGCCACGGCGCCTGCCGGAAGGCGGCGAAGGAGAGCGGGTGACACTTGATCAGCTCCCGATACGTTTCTTTCGCGCGCCCGAGATGCACGGAAAAATCCTGGTCGAAAAGCCCGGCTACGGGATCGACCGGCCGGAAGGCTCGTACGCTGCGCAGCACTTCGCCGCCGTAGTTGCCCGTCATGCGCACAGGAGC
Organism: uncultured Acidobacteriaceae bacterium; assembly: GCA_963725975.1. Classification (GTDB taxonomy): domain Bacteria; phylum Acidobacteriota; class Terriglobia; order Terriglobales; family Acidobacteriaceae; genus Telmatobacter. The sequence continues at coordinate 491,448 of CAVSBA010000012.1, forward strand.
AATCTTCTCTGCGCGCTGGTTCAGGTAGAGATCGCCCGCGTGACGAACCTCGACGCATCCATCGGTCAAATAAACTGTGCGCTCCGCGTACTGCGGAAAAGCTTCGAGAAACTCATCGTCCAGGCGAAGTGTTTCGTGTGGCTGGCCGCAGATTCGCGCCACTCTGCGCGCCACCTGCACATCCTGCGAGTCGCGGTACATGCCGCCGAAGGAGTAACAGGGAAGCGTGCCCGGCGTGGCCTTGTTCCAGGACATGATCATGCGCGTGTCTAATCCGCCGGTCAGCGAGACGCCCACAGCGCCGCGCCCGTTGAAGTAGCGGGGCAAGGTTCGGGTGAAGGCTTCCCGGATCTCGTGGTAATAGGTCTGCTTATCGAGCGTCTGCTGCGATTCCCACGCGCGCGGATCGAAATACTGTGAAGGCTGTTCGAGCTCTCCATTCCGAAAGATCCACGCCGAGGCGGGCGGGAGCACCGAAATATCCTTGAAGACCGTCCGGTTGTTGAGCGTGCACCCGCAGGCAACAAACTCCCCCAGACCGTCGGCATCCAACGAGCGCAATTCCGGGCGAACTGCCAGAATGGCCTTTGCCTCCGCCGCAAAATAGAACGCGTCCGCCGCCTGGTGATAGTAGATCCGGTGCATTCCATAGCGGTCGTTGAAGAGGGTGACGGCCTTGGTGCAGCGATTGGCCAGCAGGCCGTGAAATCTTCCGTTTAGGACCTCGGGAAATCCGCGCTCCTCGGCAAGATGAACAAGGTACGATGAGCCTTCGTCCACCGTATGGCCCCGTTCCCTAAGCGCCGGGATGCAACCTGGGTCAGGAAAATCCTCCCCGGAAAACACCAGCGTAAGGTCGCGCTGCTCGTTGGTCAGCGGCATGCACTCGGCGAAGGATCCACCACGCGCGGTCCAACCAAGGTACAGGCCCAGCGTCTCATCGCAGCAAACACCCGTGACATAGGAGGGCTCGTGGAGCATCACGCCCAGCATGCGCCGCAGTTCCGCATCCGCGCGTTCACGCGGCCAACGAGTGATAAGGCCGACTATCCCTGGCATCTGTGCGCGCGCTCCGCTGAATCCTGGTGCAGTTAAAGCGGTTCCAGAGTTAGCGTGCCCTCTCTCCCGTGCGAGGGCATTTTCCTGCGGAAAATGCCACTCTGCTTCCCCGCTTCGGGATAAAGCAACTCTGAAACCGCTATAGGCTTTCGTCAGGCTCCGCGCGCCCGGAACTTCCTCTCGTACCACTTCGCCCGCAGATGGAGGGCTGCCATTATCGCCCCATGCGGAAGAAAGCCAGACAAGCCCCGGTACAGCCTGGTCGCCACGCAGAACCGTCCCCACGCCGTAAGCGGGACGTAATAGCAGGGCAGCAGCATCTCCACGAATCCATGCCGCTCCTTGAATTCACGCAACGAAGTGTCGCGCTTATTCCCATAGTTGAAGTAGTCGTAAACCAGGTACGGAATGCCTTTTTCAGCACAGCGCTCCGCGGCCTTGGCCAGCAGCGCATTGGCGGCGCGCTTATCGTAATGGCTCGTCTTGGCCAGGATTTGCAACAGCGACGCCACCCCACCCCGATACACAACCTTCACAAACCCGATGAACTCATCTTTGTAGTAAGCACAGAGAAATTCGCAGCGGTCGAGAAATGCGCCGTGATCGCGCCGCACCTGTTCGTAGGACTTTCCAAAGTGGCGGAAGGGTCTGCCCTGCCGCACCGGCGTTTCGTTCTGCACTTCACAGATCCCCTGGATCACATCGGGATCGAATTCTCTCACCTTCACAATGACCCCGGACCTGCCGGCGCGCTTGATGTTCTTGCGGCTCGACTCGGAGATTGTCTTTAACCACTCCGGGTAGTCCACTACCCGCGCCACAGCCATGCTCCGCATCTCCATCGGATAGCGATAGCGCGGATTCACGTCCGGAAGCTTTTGCGAAAAGCAGAAAATATCCGCCCGCGCGGCTCCCGCTTGCTCTTTACATGCGCGGATGCAGGCCTGCGGGTCGGACACTTCGTGCTCCAGCCAATCCTCGTCGTGTAACCTGGCAATCTTTATCGCTTTCCCCTTGATCACCAGATCCTGCCCGTCCACGCGTACAGCCGGCGCATCCCTCCACTTTCCTTTCACACTGACCGGAATCGTAACGGGCCCCTGCGAAGCCCCATCGCGCACTGCCATCGATTCGTGCATTGGTCCAGTCTCCTGCAAATGATTCATGCGCTATTTCAGCTGCTCTGAAACATATTCTTCTTTAATCGGATTGATGCCCATGCGGGTGAGCAGCTTTCCGGAATGGTCCGCTATCTTGACCAGCAGGATCATGAAGCGGTGCTGGCCGAACAGCAAGGCGAAGGGCAGGCAGAGCGCGTAAAAAGGCACCGCGACGAGGGATTTAGCAATACTAAAAGCGCCGCAGTTAGGCTGCAGCGCCGCCGTCGCCCCCTGCAGCGCGGCCTTGCGCAGCACATAGCTGCGCTTCCAGCGGGCCGGCGGAATCGCCTCCAGAACCCGCGCCTCCGCAGACCAGATAAAGACAAAGCCCTGCTCGATCTTTCTGCGGAAAAAATCCTGGTCCTCGCCGGCGCGAAACTCCGGCCGGAATGGCGCCTCGCCGGTCATCACCCGCGACTTCAGCAACACGTTGCCGGTACGCGCTTCTTTCCAGTAGACCGCCGTTCCCGTGGGATTCACCCGGCGGTCGTACAAGCGGCTCTTCTTGAACCAGGCTGGGGGCGGCTCGTCGAAATGGCGAACAACGGGCCCCAGCACGCCGTCGACTCCGTACTGTGCGCAGGTGTTGAAAAGACTGAGCAGCCAGTCCGTGGGCGGGAAATTCATCGTCGTCGATCAGGGCCAGAAACTCGCCGCGCGCGTTGGCCACGGCCCGGTTGCGCGCCAAAGCGATGCTGCGCCGCGGTTCCACATCATAGAGCAGAGGCACTGGAAAATCCGTACCAACCTCCGCGGTGGTCGCCTCTCCTGATCTGGATTCGTCGTTATCGACTACCACCGCCGAGTAGGTAAACAGGTTCCCGGTTTCAAGTTTCCGGAGATGCAGCAAAAGCCGCTCGAGCGCATGCGGCCGCTTGTACGTGCACACACACACGCAGATGTGCGGAATGCTCTGCTCTGCGGCCGCGGGCTCCGTGAGCGGGCTTCGAGACTCCTCCTGTGACGACGTCATGCCTTGCTCCGGCTACCGGCGGGGGCGCAAAAAGCCGCCGCATCCGCAGCCGCGCTGCTTTGGCCTGCAGCGGAGTTGCTTTCGCCGGCCGCGAAACTGCGGAGGACGTAGCCTCGCAGCACCGAGACGGCGCCGGTATAGCGCTCCAAGCTGCCGCCACGGAGAAACCTGTATTCCTCGTACAGCGCCGGGTGCGTCTCGATCTCAACGTTGCCCTGCGCGCCCAGCGCAAAGATTCTTTCCAACCGCTGCGGCGGCCGCAGCGGCGTCAGGTCGAAAAAATAATCCGTGAGCTGATAACGCTCAGCCAGTCGCCGGTCGAGTCGGGCGCGATAGGCGCGGTTTAATGCGCTCTTCTCTCCGGGCAGGAAGGAGAAATTCCTGCGCACGATTGCCCCGGCCGGCAGTAAATTGCCGCCAATTACGTTCGCGCAAAGATGCATGTGATGATGGCCGTCAACACGCCGCGGCGCGACGCCGTAGAGCCGTTCGTATTCCTCCAGTTGCGCACTCACCACGTACTCGAAAGAGCTGGCGAGGCGGGGATGGCGGAACGCCGGTGCGAAGCGGAACGACTCCAGAAAACGCTTCACCCTCCTGTGGTGTTCGCGCAGGACGGGCGATGATACGGCTGCGGAAAAGTCGAGGGTCAGGTTCAGGTGCAGACCGCAGTCCACGCCGTGGGCACGCGCCAGTTCTGCAGCGCGCTGGGAATCCTGCATGAAGACCATAGCGCTGGCGGAGGACAGCATGCCCGCATGCGCACATTCCAGAATGCGATCGGTAGTAAAAACATCGCGGCCCCAATCATCCGCGTTCATAATCACAGCGGCTTCCGGCTGCTGCTGGGAAATGCGCGTCACCATTTCGCTGATGGCATTTTCGGCCTCAGCATGACTAGGCCCGGCTGCGGGCATGCGCTGCGCAGAACTCTTCATCGCTTTACCGCTCCCCAAACGTTCTGCTCTCCTACACCGTTACCCGCTGCTCCGGCGCGCGCGCCGGCTTCAGAAAGTCTTCGTTCCGCAGCGCGCCCCATCGCCGGCGATATTCTGGCGCGCAGGACGACGCGCAGGCGCTGCATCTGTTCGCGGCGGTGGAACCGCACCAATTCCGGCGAGACCGGCCGCTCCATGCGTCGCATCCACGACCACACATATCCCGCGCCCATCACCACTCCGCGCACCATGTACGGCTTTTGGCCCATCTGGTAAAGGGTTCGAAAGAGCTGCCAGAGCGGATGATTGCCCATGGTGTAATCCATTACCCCGGCCACGAACCGCGACTTTGTCGAGTTCGCGGTCGCCGTACCGACCAGGCGATGATGGTGGCAAACTTTCTCGGTAAATGTCCGCGTCTTCCATCCCTTCATGCGCGCCGAAATCACGGCGATGCAGTCGATGGTGCCCACCTTCACCGGCACATATCCGCCAATGGCCTCATAGCACGCGCGGCGGAAGACCTGGCAGGCGCCTGACACGTGGTCGAGGCTCATATAGCGATAGTTGTAAGTCTCTTTGTTGGTCTCCACGTAGGGAGTGCCGACGACACCGAGCAGAGAATCGGCAGTCAGCTTCTCCAGAAGAAATGCAAAGTATTCGCTGTCGAATGTAATATCGGCGTCCAGGTTTGCAATCACTTCGTAGGGCAGCTCTTCCACCCGCGCCTGGCCCGCATTGAATGCGTAGACCTTGCCGGCGAAATGGCGCTCTGTGCGCACCGGCAGGCGCAGCAGCTCGATCCACGCATAGTTGGCGGCGTAACGCTCTACGATCTCGTCGGTGCCGTCGCTGGAGCCGTCGCTCACAATCACCCACTTCAGCGGCAACACCGTTTGGCAAACCACCGACTGAATCGTCTGTTCAATCAGCCGCGCCTCGTTGCGCGCCGGGGTAATCAGAACGTAAGTCGGTAAGCTCGACACTCAACACCTCGCAAAACTTTACAACCCGCGGCTTTTCACCGGGCCGCCCGAACGGTTCGATCGTCCACTTATCGCGCTATCCCCAGAGCCGGCCCGAAACCTCCCGAACCATCAGGCTATTGGTGAGAGGCCAGAATATTCTCGTCGCGTCTTGTCTTGATTGACGCGAAAGCCAGAAGCTCTTCCACTACGCGCGCCTGCTGTGCGGCCGTGAGCTGCGGAAACATGGGCAACGACAGGACTTCCTGAGATAGCCGTTCCGCCATCGGAAAATCGCCGGGGTGGTAGTTCAACCCAGCATACGCGCGCTGCAAATGCAGCGGCACGGGGTAATGAATGCCTGTGCCGATGCCCGCCGCATTCAGGTGCTTCATCAGCCCCTCGCGATCCTTGGAGCGAACTGCAAATAAGTGATAGACCCCTCGCGACCAACTTGGCTCTGAGAAAATCTGCACGGCGTTGGTCCCTGCGAGAAGCTGGTGATACGCCTTGGCACGCTCGCGGCGCTGGCTGTTCCACTCACCCAGGTGAGGCAGTTTGGCGTGAAGAAATCCGGCCTGAATTGCATCCAGCCGCCCGTTGTACCCTTCCACGTCGTGATAGTACTTCTTCCCCTGGCCGTGGTCGCGCAGCCTGCGCACGGCCGCAACAACGCTTGGATCGCTGGTGGTGACGGCTCCGCCTTCTCCGCACGCGCCCAGATTCTTACCGGGATAGAAGCTGAAGGCTGCAGCACGTCCCATCGATCCGGCCTTCATCCAGCGCCCGTGCTTTTGAGAGAAATACTCGGCCCCATGGGCCTGGCAGGCATCCTCCACAACCATGAGGCCGTATTCATCGGCCAGGCTCAGGATGGCATCCATATCCGCCATCTGGCCGTAGAGATGCACCGGGACCACTGCGCTGACGCGGCCGCCCGAGCGCAGGCTGATCAACTTGCCGGACGCGTCGCGCCGGCACTGGCGCTCCAGAAAATCGCGCAAGCAGGCAACGGAAAGATTTGAAGTCTGCTCCTCGACATCGACGAACTCCGGGGTCGCACCGGTTTGCGAAATCGCTTCCGTGGTGGCGATAAATGTGTTGGGAACCGTGACCACAACATCGCCAGCCGCGATTCCGGCGGCCATCAGGGCAAAGCGCAGCGCATCGGTGCCGCTGCTGACCGCAATCGCGTAAGGCACATCGCAGAAACGTGCAAACGCCTCTTCAAACTCCTGCACCATGGCGCCGCCAACAAAGCCGGCCGTGTGCAGGCTGCGCCGGAATACCTCCACCAGTTCGTGCTCCAGTTCCAGGTGCGGCGTCACCAGATCGAGGAAGGGAACGGGGCCGGCTTCGCCCATCGGCTCTGCGGGCTCGATCATGCGCAATACCCGGGCCGGATTGCCGGCTACGATGGCGTTGGCCGGAACGTTGCGCGTGACCACGCTGCCCGCGCCCACAATGGCATTTTCGCCAATGGTTACGTTGGCCAGCACCGTGGCGCCGGAGCCGATGGAAGCGCCCTTCTTCACCACCGTGTGCTCCACTTTCCAATCGGCTTCGGTTTTCGGGTCACCGGCAGCGGTCGTGGCCCGCGGATAGATGTCGTTCACAAACGTGACGCCATGGCCGACGAAAACGTTCTCCTCGATGGTCACCCCTTCGCAGACAAAGGTGTGGCTCGATATCTTGCAGCGCTTGCCCACGACCGCGTTTTTCTGGATCTCGACGAATGCGCCGATTTTGGTCTCGTCGCCAATCGTGCAGCCATACAAATTAACAAACTTCGCCAGCCGGACATCTTTGCCCAGCTTCACATCGTCGGCAATGGCGTTGAGGAGGTTCATAGATAAACCAGCGTTCCTCTCTTCTCGAGCGACTCACTGGCCTTCTCCAGGATGTTCACCACCCGCAGCCCGGAGGGGCCGTTGTTGAACGGCTCCTTGCCGTTACCAATGCATTCCACAAAATACGCCAGTTCCCGCTTGAGCGCCTCCCCCTGCTCCAGTTGGGGCGCCCACATGTCGCCGGAGCGATAGTGCACCAGGATGTCGTAGACGCCTTCCTGGCTGGTAATGTTCACGCCCTTGTCGTACACCTTTACCTTTTCATCGGCCTCGAGATCGTTCCAGACGAGCATTTTCTTCTGGCCGCCGATCAGCGTGGTTCTTATCTTCACCGGGGAGAGCCAATTGACGTTGATGTGCGCGATCACTTTGTCAGGGAAATAGAGGGTGAGAAACGCGATATCCTCGTGCCCGTTGAGATGCTTTTGACCAGTCGCCGAAATTGCTTCCGGCCTGGTCTCCATCAGGTAATCCATGATGGAAAGGTCATGCGGCGCCAGGTCCCACAGCACGTTGATATCGTGCTGAAAGAGTCCCAGGTTGACGCGCGTTGCGTCGTAATAATAGAGCCGGCCCAGCACCTGGTCGTCCAGCAGCTTGCGGATCTTGCGCACCGCGCCGGTGAACAGGAAGGTGTGGTCAACCATGATCAGCAGCCTCTTGCGGTCGGCCAGCTCGATCAGTTCTTTGGCCTGCGCAGAGCTGCTGGTCAGCGGCTTTTCCACAAATACATGTTTGCCGTTTTCCAGAGCCGCCTTGGCCAGTTCGTAGTGCGTCCACACCGGGGAAACCACCGCCACGGCGTCAATGGCCGTCGACTTCATCACTTCCATGGGATCGCAGGTCACCTGCGTCTGGGGATAAGCCTTCTGCGCGCGGGCGCGGGCGGCTGCGCCGAAATCCGCGATCGCTAGCACATGGGAATCTTCCAGCAAGGACAGATTCCTGACCACATTGGGACCCCAGTATCCGTAACCGATTACCCCGAAGTTCATACGTTCACCGTTCTCGAACCGCACGGCCATCTGCCGGATGCCGGGAAATTCCTGGAAACTGAAGAGTCAGTACGCGCCTGTTCCGCGCAGAACCGCCCATGGCGTGAGCAGCAGGATCTTGACATCCAGCCAAGGAGTCCAGGTGGTGGCATAACGCAGATCCATGCGCACCATCTCGTCGAAGCGCACGCGGCTGCGGCCCGCCACCTGCCACAGTCCGGTGATGCCGGGCTTGGCCTGCAACACGCGCCGCCGGTGCCACGCCTGGTAGGCCGCCAGCTCGTAGGGAATGGCGGGGCGCGGCCCCACCAGCGACATCTCGCCCCCAGCACGTTCAGCAGTTGCGGCAACTCATCCAGACTGGTACTGCGCAGGATCTTGCCCACGACCGTGATCCTGCGATCGTTCGTGATCTTGTAGATCCCGTCCTGGTTGGTCGGCGCCGGCTTCTTCTCCGCATCCCCCGTTATCAGCTCGGTCACAAACTTCTGGTGAATCTGTGCATCGTTATTCACATACATCGATCGGAACTTGAGAAACATAAAGCACTTGCCGTATTGCCCAACCCGCTGCTGCCGGAACAGCACCGGCCCCGGCGAAGATACTTTGATGGCCACTGCGATCACCAGCAGGACCGGCGCAAACACGACGAGCAGCAGGGTGCCGCCTGCCATGTCGATTATGCGCTTGAGGAACAGCAGCGAGCGCTTGCGCTTCCCCGGCTTCATCACGTCGGGATACAGCGCCGGGTCAGCTGGGATTGCCATCCTGGGGATGTTCCCAGTCCGGGAAGAAGTGAAATGAAAGTTTGAGCTGGCTGAACTGGTTGAAGTTCAACTCATCCTGGAGGATCATCTTCACCCGGGTCAGGATGGTGCTCAGAATCAGTTTCTGGTCGCCGCTTTCGAGACCCGTGAAAATAACGCCCACGGTCAGCCCATGGCTGTACCAACCCACAATGTCCGTGTCCCGGCTGCGGAAAAGCAGTGCGGAGGCAATGTCTTCAAGTACCTTGGCGGTAACTTCAGGGCCTTCCGGATTGCCGGCTTCGAGCAGCATCAACAGGAAAGGCTCGTGCGAGCGTTCTGTCCTCTTGCGCTCGATGGCAATCATATTTTTGAAAGATTTCTCGTTCAGGATGCCGCGCTTCGACACCTCCGACGCAGACGACGACTCGTCCGCAGCAGGAGCACGGTTCGCATCCAACAATGTCACTGATGGCTCCTCTCGACGCTGCAGAAGGTGCTCACCGCAAATTTGCGCCGATGATGACAAGCATTATGATCTTGGTTTTAAACAACTAGCTCAATCCAACATTCGGGCCAGCCGCTCGTGCGCCGGTAACAAGACAGTGAATTACCAGGGGTTGAACCCATTGTGACGATATTTAAGCCCGTCTGGAGAGCAATCGCCTGAAAGTATATGAATGATACACCGGCTGTTGGCAGGAGCCAACGATGGAAGGTCACCTCCGCTCTAAACGGCCGTAGACAGAGGCACAAACGTGGATAAGGGGAATTTAACCGTCGGCGCCCGGAGCGGTGCGCGCCGGCATGCCGCTTTAGTGATCGAACAGAGGCATTGAAAGTAACCTGTTTTTAACGCCATCCGCGTTACCTTTATCGTCCGGAAACAACCTCGCTTGCGCCCGGGGGTTAGCCCGTGACCCCGCTGCATTTCTGCTGACAAAGGAATTCACCGTACAATCGACGCATGACCACCCTCTCAGCCAGCCGCCTGACGCAGCTGAAGCAGAAGATGGAAGCACGCGAAGCACGCATCGGCATCATCGGCATGGGCTACGTCGGCCTTCCGCTGGCTCTGCTTTTCAGTGCCGAGGGCTTCCGAGTGACCGGCTTTGATATCGCATCCCAAAAAGTGGAAACCCTCAACGCCGGCGGATCGTACATCGTACGCATCACAGCGGAGGCAATCCAGGGCGCCCAGAAAACAGGCTTTCGCGCCACCGCCGACTACTCGGAAATCCGCGCCATGGATGCCGTCATTATCTGCGTGCCTACGCCGCTCGACGAGCATCGTCAGCCCGACCTCAGCTTCGTCCGCGATACCGTGACCTCCATTGCTCCCAATGTCCGCGACGGCCAATTGATCGTGCTTGAGAGCACTACGTATCCGGGCACCACGGAGGAAGTTGTGGCCCCGCTGCTCGAAAACGGCAATCCAGGTGGGTTGAAGATCGCGCGCGGCGAAGAGGAAACCGGCATTCATCTTGTCTTTTCTCCGGAGCGCGAAGATCCCGGCAACGACACCGTCGCCCGCCACGACGTTCCCAAAGTGATTGGGGGCTGCGGCACGGTCGCAAAGGAGCTGGCCACAGCCCTCTACGGCTCGATCTTCCGCCGCGTGGTTCCGGTCAGCAGCCCTTCCGTTGCCGAGATGACCAAGCTGCTTGAGAACATCTATCGCTGCGTGAATATTGCCCTGGTCAACGAGCTTAAGCAACTGTGCATGAAAATGGGCATCGATATCCACGAAGTGATCGAAGCGGCCAAGACCAAACCGTTCGGCTTCCAGGCCTTCTATCCCGGACCGGGACTGGGCGGCCACTGTATCCCCATCGATCCGTTCTATCTGTCGTGGAAGGCGCGCGAGTTCGACTTCCGCACCCGCTTCATCGAGCTGGCCGGTGAAATCAATACCGCCATGCCGTACTTTGTCATTGACCAGATCGCTGCCGCTCTGAATGAGCGCGGCAGGTCCCTCAAAGCCTCTCGCGTGCTGGTTCTGGGCCTGGCTTACAAGCGCGACATCGACGATTTGCGCGAGTCGCCTTCGCTCACCATCATCGAACTGCTGCGTGAGAAGGGCGCCGAGGTGGCCTACAACGATCCCTACTTTCCCACCGTAGGCCGTGGCCGCCATTACGACCTGAACATGAGCAGCACGCCGCTTGTCACCCTGGAAAGCTACGATGCCGTGGTGATTGTCACCGACCACTCAAGTTACGATTACCGCGACATCGTAAAACAATCGCAGTTAGTGATCGACACGCGCAACGCCACCAAGGGCATCGAGGGGGCGAACATCGTCCGCTGCTGAGTTCGAAAATCCCCCGGCGGACATCCATCAGTCAGACAGTTTATGCCCAACCTGAAAGCAGAAATCGAGCAACGGCGTCCTTTCTCGAGCCCCGAAGAAGAGGCGCTGCTCAACCTGCTCCGCACTTCTGACTGCCTGGAGCGCAATGTCCAGCACAAAATCCGCCCCTGGGGCATTACCGCAACGCAATATAACGCGCTGCGCATCCTGCGCGGCGCCGGAGCCGAGGGCTTGCCCTGTGCGGCCATAGGCAAGCGCATGATCGCCGCCGAGCCCGACATTACGCGCCTGCTGGGGCGGCTGAAGGCCCTCAATCTGGTGCGCCAGCGCCGCGATCGCCAGGACCGCCGCGTGGTCTGCACACAGATTTCCGAGGCCGGCCTCGAGCTGCTCAGCGCCATGGACCCGGTGATGGAGCGCGCGCCCGGCCAGTTGCTCGGGCACATGACGGCTGCCCAGCTCGCTCAGCTGAGCCGGCTGCTGGAACTGGCGCGCACCCCGGTGGAACAGCCCGGCACGTCCAAAGTCAGTTGTGACGGAAATTCCTGAGCGGGCGCTTACCCGCCGATGACCTTGTGGGCCATCACTTCTTCATCTACTTCCGCCTGGATGATCTTATTGTGCAGGCAGTAGAGCGCCAGTTCCAGACGGTCGCTCACGCCGAGCTTGTCATAGATCTTGCGCAGATAGTTTTTGATCACCTGCTCAGTGGTGCCCAATTGAAATGCAATCTCCTTGTTGCGTTTGCCCTGGGTGATGCAGGTAATGATGGCCATTTCTTTGGGCGAGAGACGCGGCTGGCTGCGCGGGCTCATCAACGCCGCGGCTTGCGCACGATAGGCCTCAATGACCCAATTGACAGACTGATTGTCGATCCAGGTTTCGCCGGCGGCAATGCGGCGCACACAGCGCACCAGCAGGTCTGGTGAAATGGAGCGCGAAATGATGCCCCGCACGCCGCGCCTGTAGAGCTCCACTGTCTGATTCTCGTCGGAGCCGATGGCCTGGACAATCAGCTTGATGTCTGGTGCGCCCTTCAGCAGCTCGGGAATGGCATTCGACGTCCCCGTCACCAGGCCGCCTTCGAGCAGCACAATGTCGGTAGGGTAGCGTTCGACGGCAGCGCGCAGCGTGTCCAGCGAGTCGGCCTGTGCCACAACGCGAAGGTCGTCTTCAAGCGCAAATACTTTGCGAATGCCGACCCGATAAATGGCCTGCGAGTCCGCCAGAATAATACGGATGGTGCCGGGCCGTACCGGTACTTCGGTAACCTCGGCCTCGGGAGATTGGTCCAGCGAATCCATAGTGGGTTGCGCCTATAGCGTCTTGCGAGGCAGCCAACTGCAGCCGATCTTACCTGGTGGCTGAAATCTCACGAAGTGGGATTCGTCCACGCGTTGATTGGTCCAGGTAGAGCCTTCGCAGATCACCAAACCCAGCTAACCTCAGTGTTCCGCAAATTGGTACTCATCGATGGTTGCGGCCGCGAGGTACTGTTTTTGGCTTATGGAGCAGCGTACCACACGCCCGGTGCAATGAACCAGTACATCGTGCGTGGTACCCAGTACCGGACCGGGCATGCGCAGCGAATAGTGGATCTCAGAACCCGTTTGGAGCTGGCGTTCCAGCTCTAACAGCACCCCGCTGGCCGAGATGTTGCGGGTCAAAGCCGGAAACTCGCCACTATCACCCGTTAGCATAACCGGTAACGCCAGCGGGAAACGCACGGCGCAACGCACTTCCTGCATGCGTTTGCCGGGCGTTTGCGTGCCAGAGCGAGGCGAAGAATCCGATTTGGGTGGAGTCCTAGCTTCACGCATTTCCAAGCGCAATCCCCTTCATGTGCCACTCTACCCGACTTTTGGTCCACGGCTACAGCACGAAAGTGTCCAGAATAGTAACCACTGGTGTTCATGCCACGGCGAATATTGCGCGACTCGCCCTCGCTCACGCGTGGCCGCAATATCACAATGCCCCGCTGTTTGGCTGTGAGCGCCGTCACTTTCATCTCCCATCGCACCTGCGATGAGCTCTGCACACTCCCCTACACAAAATGGACATGGCGCACGGTGGTTCCCTGCGATTACCTGCGGGACTCATTCCATTCGCCTAGTTTTCGCTTAGCACCATCCCCTTAACACATCTAGGCGAATTTGAGGCGAATACCCATGAAGCTCCTGCACTGATCCCACGGCATTTTCACTAACTAACTTACATTTTTTGTGAATTTTGAAGATATCGTTACTTTTGTAGTAGCCAAGCTCACCGCTTTGGGGTACTCTTACTTTGCATTCGTTTTAAGTATCACCTAGGAGTGTTAGCCCCATGGCTCGTTCGTGGCAGATTCGTGGTGTTGTTTTCGTCGTGTTATTGGCTTTTTGTGCGACCGTTTCGTTCGCAATGACGAGTCCTTCCGCATCGGCGCCGCACAGTATGCAGGCTGCAGCCTTCCCGATTAATCCGTTCCCGACGGTGCCTCCGCCGCACGTGGCCGCCTTCCCGATCAACCCGTTCCCGACGGTGCCTCCGCCGCACATGGCCGCCTTCCCGATTAATCCGTTCCCGACGGTGCCTCCGCCGCACATGGCCGCCTTCCCGATTAATCCGTTCCCGACGGTGCCTCCGCCGCACATGGCCGCCTTCCCGATTAATCCGTTCCCGACGGTGCCTCCGCCGCACATGGCTGCCTTCCCGATCAATCCGTTCCCGACGGTGCCTCCGCCGCACATGGTTGTTGTCTAGAACCATGCCCGTATGCCACTTTGAAAGTGGCATACGGGCAATTGGCTGCTAAACTCCAAGTGTTGAGTCGGCGAGTTCAGAGTGGGTTCAGCCTGTGAGTCTGGATACGTTGCTGTGGTTTTCAGCCAGCGTGACCGAGGCAGCAGTCATAGCGCTGCTTCTCTATCGCCGTGTCTGGCGCAACTTCCCAATATTCTTTGCGTATAGCCTCTGGACTTTGGCATCTAGCGTAGGCGTATACATAATCTCCCGTAATTTATCTTCCTCTACCTATCTCACCACCTACCTGGTCGAAATCATCGTCGATTCTACGTTGCTCTTCAGTGTTCTGGTTGAGCTGGCCTGGTCGCTGCTCCGCCCCATTCGAGCTTCCTTGTCTCGCGGGGTTCTGATAGCGATTACGATCGTGATCTTTGCGATAGGCGGCGCTGTATGGCCGTTTACAATCGTTCCGGGCAGCGGCGGCCTAACCAGGGAACTGATCGTCTTGATGCGTCTGCAACAGACCATATCCGTGTTGCAGATTATCGTCTTTCTGGCCTTTGTCGCTTCCACTCAATTGCTTTCCATCGGCTGGCGAGATCGCGAACTGCAGATTGCTACCGGCCTCGGCTTCACCTCGCTGGTGGGATTGGGCGTGACAGTCCTTCATGCCCAGGCATCGTTTCGCCTCCAATACAACCACCTGAGCCAGGTCTTTGTGCGCGTCCTACCTGTGTTCCCTGGTTTACTGGATCGTCAGTTTTGCCCAAAAGGAAGAAGAGCGGCGGGAGTTCACCCCGCAGATGCGAAGCATGCTGCTGGCTGTTGCCGGCGCGGCGCGCGCCACCCGAATAGGTTTGGCGGATTCCAACACCCAGGTCGAACGGAAGAAATCCGGTTGGTAAGCATCTCTCCGGCGATCCATTCGAGCAGTTAGTTGGCACAAAATACGGGCACAAGGGCGGGGCATGACGCTGGATACCGCGTTGATTTCGGGTAATTTGGTCTTTGTGACCGCCTTCCTCGCCATTCTCATCTGGCGCCGCGTCTACATTCGTTTGCCGGTTTTTGTTGCCTACATGGGGTATACCGTTCTCCTGGCGTTAGCCAGCCTTGCATCCTTATCGAATGCTGCGGATTACCTCCTCGTCTGGGACGTGGGAATCGCCGTCGACACTTTGTTCTACCTTTGTGTGCTGGTGGAACTGGGAAGGTCCGTGCGTCGCTACAACGGAGCCTCCAGAGTGCCCCAGGAACTGCTATGGCTGTTGTTTCTGGGTGCCAGCGTCCCGATTGGCCTGCTTACACAATGGCCGGGCATAGTCCGGCTTCGACTCGTCTACCAGCTCACTTTCCGCGTGATGCAGGCGACCGCAGTCCTTGAAATCGCAGCGCTTCTCACGATTGCCTTGTGGAGCGGCTTCAAAAAATTGCGACTGGCCGGAGCGCGAGCTTCGCCTGGTTATGGGCATGTGCTCCTGGGCGCTGGTTCAGTTATGCGTTTTGATACTCCACGAGCATGGACTGATGGGCCCCGATTACCACTGGCTCGATTTGTTAACGCCGGTGTGCACCTTGGGCGTGTTCATTTATTGGCTGCACTACTTCTGGCTCGATCCACGCGCCCAAGCAGAAGCCGGGATGGGCAGCCTGGCGGACAGAGTAGCCGAAGCCACCGGTATCGACGACAGCCACCGCTCAAGCAGAATTGGCCTCGCCGGGCAGGAGGGATTGGCATCCCTCATCTCGGGGCCAGCTCAAGGAGACACGACAAATCCACCCGCAACGTTACTTTAGGGCATAGTCCTTTGGATAGATCGGAAGTCCCACCAAAGTGCCATTTGGAATTGAAAATTGCCCGCACAAGCGACAGAATTCTGCTATCACTATTAAGTACACATAATCCAGCGGGATGAAGCTGATCAGTAAATGGTCGCTATCCCGACGAGGGTCACAATGATTCTGCCGTTGCTCCAAATTGCGGTGATTGCGGCCATTGGTGTATTACCTCTGCCTTTGGCGCAGAAATGTACGCCGCCGCAATGCGCAGACATGGGAAACGCTTCTCGCCCGACTTCGCCCCGAGTGGAGCGCGCGTGAGTTGAGCGATCGCTTCCTGTGGCAGGAAGGCGTGAACACCACTCCCGGAAGAAGCCTGGCGCCGCATGGAAGGCCCCAAGGGACTCTGGGTCATGTACCAGAACGCCGGCGTGATGCTGGAAATGGCGGATTACGCCGGCAGGCATTGCGAAGGCGTGGATCGCGTGCTGGTTTCGACGCTGCACAGCGACGCTATGCAGATTCGCGTTTGCGTGCTCTCCGCGCTTGCGCAGTATGCTTTCACCGCAGCCAGCGAAGGCGTTCGCGTGAATGCCTATCGCGCCGCTTCAATGTACACCGGTATGGCAGCCCGCATGACCGGCCTGCTGCAGGATCATGCCGCCGGCATGGTTCCCGATTTCGTTGCCGCGATGTAATCCGGTTCTCTCTCAGTGCAACAAAAAACCCCGGCCTCGGCCGGGGTTTTTCATTGTTGCCGCTTGATCGCGGATCCTCAACACCGGGTTCGCCTCCAGAAACGCATTGATCCGCTGGTACTCGTCCTCGTCTGAGCCGGAAGTCGAGCGCCGACGCCGTCTCTTCCACCTGGCGGGCGTTGCGTCCGCCCACAATCGCTGCCGTAATCGCGGGATGATGCAGAGTCCACGCCACCGCTACAACGCCCGGCGTCACGCCGTGCCCGTCGCCGATCTCGCGCAGCAGCTCCACAAGGCGCAGGTTGCGGCTGAACCGCGGCTCGTTGAACTCCGATCGCCTTGCGCCGCCAGTCGTCGGCCGGCATGGCCGCCACCCGCTCCGCCGTCATTTTGCCTGTGAGCAGCCCCGACACCATGGGCGAGTAATTGATTACGCCGATGCCATGCTCCTGCGCGTAAGGCAGAATCTCCGCCTCGATGGCACGCCGCAGCATGGAGTACGGCGGTTGCAGGCTGGTGATGGGAGCAATCTTTACTCGCCCGCTCCATCTGCTCCACGTTGAAGTTCGAAACTCCGATCCAGCGGATCTTGCCCTGCTTGCGCAGCTTACTCCAGCGCTGCCCATCCCTCTTCGATCTCGTCCTCGGGATTCGGCCAGTGCACCTGGTAAAGGTCGATGGCTTCCACCTGCAGGCGCCGCAGCGAGGCTTCCAGCTCTTCGGCCACCGAGCCGGCCTTGAGCGAGTTGTAGATCGACTTGTCCTCGCGCCAGCGCAGCGAGCACTTGGTAAAGACGTAGGGCTTGCGCGCTCATGCCCTTCAGCGCCCGCGCCACCACTTCTTCCGAGTGGCCCAGCCCGTAGACGGCCGCCGTGTCAATCCAGTTGATGCCCAGGTCCAGCGCCCGATGGATCGCGGCAATCGAATCGTTGTCGTCCTGCGGTCCCCAGGAAAATTGCCAATCGCCGCCGCCAATCGCCCAGGCTCCAAATCCGATGGGCGTAAGTTCCATATCGGAGTTGCCCAATTTACGCAGAGTTACCTATCGCCGTATTTTCCATAGCACCAAGATAGATGAAGGGCCGGGCCGCCGGGCTTCAAATAGGCTGTGAATTTCGCGAATTTGAGCGCGGCCACCCAAAAGCGGTTGCACGCGCAACACATGCAGGATCATGATCCCCGGGACAACTTACTTCGGCAGCAGGCTTTGCGCGATGGAATCCAGTACGCCATTCAGAAAATTGATGGACTCCGCCGCCGCAATAGCGGCGCGCGATCTCCAGCGCTTCATTGATCACGATGGGGAATGGCGTGGCCTTGAAGCCCAGCATCTCCGCCACAGCCATGCGCAGCAGGTTGCGGTCCACTGCCGGCATGCGCTCCAGCCGCCAGTTCTGCGAGTGGCCTTTGATGAGTTCGTCGATCTGCTCCTGCCGCTCTTCCGCCACGCGAAACAGATCCTCGGCAAAGCCACGCACCGCATCATCCACCGAGTCGCCCGATTTCCAGAACGTGGCCCGCACCTGGTCCGGCGTCTGCTTGCCCATGTCGGCCTGGAACAGCATCTGCATGGCCAGCTCGCGTCCCTTGCGTCTGCCTGACACGTGTCCCGACGCGTGTCCTGCCCCATGCTGCGCGCCGCTCACGCTGGGCCGCCTTGCTGCGATCTTCCCGAGCTTGCGACGCAGGCTCACCATCTCAATGGCCGCGCACGCCGCCTCAAAGCCCTTGTTCCCGGCCTTGATGCCGGCGCGGTTCAGCGCCTGCTCCAGCGTTTCGCAGGTGAGCACGCCAAAGCTGTGCGGAATGCCTGTCTCCTGCTGCGATTGCCCGATACCGCGCGCCACCTCGTTGTAGATCGCCTCGTAGTGCGCCGTCTCGCCGCGCAACAGGCAGCCCAGCGTCACGATCGCATCCACTTTGCCCAGGTTGGCCAGCGTGCGCGCCGCCGCTGGAATCTCCCACGCCCCCGGCACGCGCACCACCTCAATCTCCGCGCGTCCGGCACCGCTGCGCAGCAGCGCGTCCAGCGCTCCCTCCAGCAGCCGGTCGGTAATCACCGCGTTCCAGCGCGCCACCACGATAGCAAACTTCATTCCCGCGGCGGAGAGATCGCCCTGCACCGCCAACGGCTTGCCCGCGAGCCGGATCGGTCCATGCCCAAAAAGCGAAATTCCATCCCGGCTCCGGCTCAACCGTAAACATGCGCGACTTCCAGTGCGTCTCCTCGATGGCTTGAGAGCCGCGCCAGCGCGGCCTCGCCATCCTGCGCGCGCAGCCACGCCTCCGCCGCCTGGTGCGCCGCGTCCAGCGAGGTCACCTCAACAAAAACATCCGAGGGGTAGTCAGCCGCGCCGTCGATCACTTCCAGCTTGCCCAGCGGCGCGGAAAACGAAGCCGCCCGGCCGGATTCGTCCTGCCATCCCTCGCCCTGCGCAAATCCGAGCGCGGCAAGAAATCCGCTCAGCCGTTCATATGCCTCCCGGCTGGCCTGCCCGATGCAGGAACGAAATTCCCTTGATCATGTTTCGATTCTATCGTGTGGAACGTGTTGGATGACTCGTGTTTGGGGCACTGCAGTTCTTCCCTGACTATGCGCCCTGAATGAGCCGCGGGAATTGCGCTCTAGCGGTATCCGATTTGCTGCAGGCGGAAGCCAGGAAGCAGAACGGCATTTATCCTCGGGGAAATGTGCACCCTCTCCAATCTATAGAGGGCACGTGAATTCTGGAACCGCTCTAAACGCGCCAATGCCGGCGCTGGGCCGGCATTGGCGCGATTCAAAGTTGCTTCAGGCTATGTGGTCGCGCGCGGCTTGACCTCGATCACTGTGGTCGGCACAACCGTCCCCGGCGTACCGGTATAGACGCAGCCTGCATCTGTAGAAGGGTCGCAACCCGGCAAATTCGGCTTGATCTGGTTGGAGTCGGTTAGCGGCGTCGATGGTGAGATCGCAGTCGGAATCTTGATGTAGTGGATCATGTTGTCGCCCGCGGTCGAGACAAAGAACAGCGTGTCGTCGGGGCTGAACGCGCCGGCGATGGGACCGGTAATATTCTGGTTGCCCTTCAGCGTTACATAACCCAGTGTTCCCAGCGTCCCGAGTGCACTGCCGGAGGAAGGCAGGTAGTAAGGAAGCGAAGCGCCGGTCGTGCTTCCGTTGTAGGTAATGAAAGCCAGGCTGCTGGCCGTGCCTCCTGAAACCGGTACGGGCGTGGCGCCGGTCAGTACCTGGTTTACGGTGGTTGCGGATAAAGGCGCGCCGCCCGCGGGCCCCGAAATTGTGGTCGTGTTAATCGCAGTGGGAGTTATAACGAGTGGCGACATGGTCGTTACCCCGGCAGTCGTTGTCTGCGGGCATGCGGATGGCAGAGTGACTGGGGTTCCGTTGCTGGTGGTCGATGGGGTGCCGGGAATGTCGATGGCGAAATCGGCGAGGCTGATTCCGCCGTTCGACAACCATGCCGCACCGAGGACGTGGTGGCCCTCCGCAGTTGATGCCAGCGCATCGGATTCGTAGGGCTCCCCGGGATCACCCTGAGGGTAATAGTGGATGGAAGCAGTCTGCTCGCTCACTGTGCCGGTCGGGCACCAGGTGTTCGCCGTCGTCGTCGATCCACGCAGGTAGGCACCCACGCTGGGAATCAAAATGGCAGGCGTTTGCGAAGTGGCCGGCATCCCCGCCGCGGTGTTCGGCGCAGCACACGTCGGATAGGACGGAATCTCACTCGCCGGCAGTGGGCTGGGGGGCAGGGGATAGGTGGTCCAGCCGGTGTTCGCGTTGTACACATAGAGCGTGTCTGTGTGGCCGGTGATGGAAAGGTTGCTGGGGCAGTTCGCCGGCGTGTTCAGCTTCGCATTGTCGGTGATGTAGAGGGTCTGCGAATCCGGCGTCCACTCCGCGGCATTGCCCATGCCGGGGAACGTGAGCGTCGCGGTGCCCGTCGCATTGTAGATATAGAACAACTGACGAGCCTGGTCGTTGATCAACACTTGCTTGTTATTGGGCGAAACCGCCAGCACCACGCCAGGAATCGCCTGCTGCGAAGCCAATCCATTGGTGCTGGTCGAGTAGACCATCAGCTCGCGCGCCGAACCAAAATAGAGGCTGTTCCCGCCCGCGTCCATCATCATGGAATTCGGCACGTACGGCAGCTGCACCGTGGAACCGAGCGTCCCGGTCAGCAATTCCACCGGAACAAAATCCTGCGACATGCCGGGAGCCCCGAACCACGCGTATTCGCTGGCGGTGCCAGGGACGGTCAGGTTCACCGTGTTTGAAGAGATGGAAAGGCCGGTGCCGTTAAGACCAATCAGGTTGGTTGGCGCAGGATTGCAAGTTCCCGGTTCGCAAATCGCATTGAGGGCGGCCTGGCCGGGAAAACTGGTGGTGATGGCTCCCGCGCTGCTCACCGAAAGATCGACCGGATTGGTGGACTGATAGGTGAGCGCGAGACCGGTGATGGGGCACCCGAGCGGTGGGCACTGCGCGACGTTCGTGTCGTAGACCGTTGTAGTCAGGTTCTGCGCAACACCTTGTGTCACCGCGCCCGAGGTAGCTCCGTTGGCCAGCGTCACGCTGATCGAAGCCGGCGGGCACGTGGAGAAATAGCCCGCCGAGGAGCCGGAGCCCGCGATGGATGCCGTGATCGCCGTGGTGCCCGGCAACTCCGCGGTGATCTCGTTGGTATTGGCATTAATGCTAGCCACCGGCGCTGTTCCCACCTGAAGCTCATGGTGCCGATGGACGCCTCGCAGGTGGGAATCGAGGACAGCGGAACCTGGGTGCCGTTTAGCGACGGCAGCGTGCATGCGGCAAGACTCGGATTGCCGGAAGATGTTATCGAAGTGGGCGCGCACAATTCATATTGCGTTCCGTTGGCTGCATAGCAAGCCTGGGCGTCAAGGGGCGCAACGGTGCCCTGCGATTGACACGTTTGTGGACCGACCAGGGAGACCGACGTCACCTGCGGATGCACGTAAACCGGCACCGGATTTGAAGTGACCGAATCGGCCGTGGCCGTGACATAGGCCACCGCGTACTGCAAGCCTCCAGTGCTGGGCAAAGGATTGGGCGGGTTGCAGTAAGTGTAATCAGCGATGCCGCCGCCGGTATTGCGGTTCCACGTGCCGGCGCAGATAGTACCCGTTGGCGAAATATCCACCAGCTGATTATTTGAGGTGCCGAATGCGTAACTCTTGCTGGTGACCGAGAGGGTCGTCTTCAGGCAGTTATACGCTTGAGGCGTCTGCGCCTGAATGGTCTGCCCGTAGGCCAGCGAGATGCCCGCAAGCTCCGGTTGAAGCGTGATGTACGCCACCTGGCTCTGCAACATGCCGTAGCCCGAGGTCTCCGTACAGTACTTCCCGGCAGGGTTACGGTAACATCCCGAGATTGATACCCCGGCTGGAATAGCCAGGCCCAACAAACAAACAAGCGTCAAAAACCGCCGCATGAATCCTCCCCGCCCCGCTCGATCGACCGCGGAACGGTTCTTTCCGGTCCGTCAGAATGACTGAATTATGCTAACCCACCAGCTTCTTCCCTGGGCTCGCTCCCGGGTAAATCAGGACCGGGAATGAACCTCCGGGCGCATCCAGCGACGGACGCCTTTCGTGGACCAGCAGAATGCCTAACCTAAAGACAAAGTGTAACAGGACGGGGCCGCCTCCGGCACCGTCCTGGCGCCGCTGGGCGTGTCCCGCAACGGCCCCAACCACCGGACTGAACCCGGTACGGACGGGCCTTGTCCGCGAGAGAACGCCTGTTGGCCTGCCGGGCAGAGGAGGCCGGCAGCGAGCAAGCCGGTTTGGCCAGAAAAATCCTGGAATGGCCTGCCCTCGCCGCCCACAGCCGAAATCAAATCTCACTCCGCATGCCTGGGTCAGCAATGCTCGGCTGACCGTCTTCCACGTGCCCCGCGAAGCGCCGCCGATAGCCAGGCATTGCTTCCACGCTGACGGAAACATCGAACCATCCTGAGGATCCGTCCACCGGAATCTCAACCATCTTCTCTGCGCCGCTCTCCAGAGAAAAAACTGAACTGGCAAACGTCGTATATGCTTCAGCCACCGATGCGTTCAATACCTCTGCGCTTGGATTCAGGATTGTGACCTGCAGAATTTTGGGTGAAGTTTTGCAGGCGACCTTCACTTGTGGCTCCGA
Organism: uncultured Acidobacteriaceae bacterium; assembly: GCA_963725975.1. Lineage (GTDB taxonomy): Bacteria > Acidobacteriota > Terriglobia > Terriglobales > Acidobacteriaceae > Telmatobacter. Next base: position 513,816 of record CAVSBA010000012.1, read on the forward strand.
GACGGAGAACCGGCCGCTTTGCTGAACCACATAACCATTCGGTCCATACACCGCCAGGTCATATTGCTCATCCTCAGTACCCGGCCAAAAATCGCTGACCCCCTGGCCTGCCGAGACAGCGTAGCGGCGGGGCGGACGCTGAAGACGCAAATGGTCGTAGACGTAAAATGCCGCGCCCGCCGAACCCTGGTTGATCAAATCGATATGGACGCGATCCGCTTCGCTACGGCACTCTGTCTGGAGCACGTAGGGCAGAGCGCGCGCCGGCCGTGTTCCAGGCTCCTGGTCAGGCATCTTCTGCTCGAGTGGGATTGAATACTGCTCGTTGCGAGAATGCACGGAATTCCCGCGCGGCAATACCAAGGTGCGATCCTGCACGGCTCCGGAAAAATCGAATGCGGAAGTGAGGTCGCCGCAGATGGAGCGGCGCCATGGACTGATGTTTGGCTCTGCGACTCCAAATCGCCTCTCAAGAAAGCGCAGCACGGAAGTGTGGTCGAAGACTTCAGAACACACCCACCCCCCCGTGCTCCAGGGCGACACCACGAGCATGGGAACGCGTGGACCGAGCCCGATGGGCTGAAGACCGCCCATGTCGGCGCCTGGAACCAGGGGCTGCAGATGTTTGGAGTGCTGGCCGAAATCAATGAATTCATCGCCCAGCGTTTCGCGCAGATCGGCAGAAACCATTCCCTCATGGCCGGCCACCGAGCTCGGCGGCGGCATGGGCGGAACCACATGATCGAAGAGCCCGTCGTTCTCGTCGTAGTCAATCAGCAATACCGTCGAGGACCAGACTGCCGGATCCGCCATGAGCGCTTCGAGAACCAGCGAAATATAGTGGGCGCCATCTCCCGGCGATGCCTTGGGATGTTCGGAGTATTGGTACGGAGCCACAATCCAGGTCACTTGCGGCAGCCTTCCCCCCACAACATCTGCACGCAAGTCGCGAAGGGTATGATTCGAAACGCCACGCCGCACCAGTTCCGAATCCGGCGACGCGCCCTCGTTTACCTGATATTGCGCAAAGAATTCCAGTGAATTATCCGTAAAGTTGTCCGTGGGAGTGCCGGGGATGCCGGTACCGCCCTGGTAGAGCTTCCAGGAAATGCCTGCATTCTGCAGGCGCTCCGGGTACGTTATCCAGCTGTAACCATTGGTATGGGAGCGCTCATCGAAACCGGGGCCGTTGCCCCTGGGGCCCAGGGTATTCTGCGGATCGATGGTGCCCGTCCACAGGTAAATGCGATTGGGGCAGGTGTCGGCAAACACTGAACAGAAATAGGAGTCGCAGATGGTAAACGCATCGGCCAAAGCATAGTGCAACTTAACGTCGCTGCGGACCAGGTATCCCATGGTCAGGACGTCCTGCTTCTGGTTAATCCATTGGTCGTAGCGGCCTTGGTTCCACGCCAGATGGCCGCTGCTCCAGCCGTGGTCAGTATCGCCCTGGTACTCCGTGGTCCTGCGCGGATCGAGATAGAACGGAAGCACATGCTCGGCCTGGGGAGACAGGCCGCGATTCTCATAACGCGCGGTTTTGACACTTGCCCGCGGCTGGTGCCACACGCTCTTCCCGTTCGGCAAGGGCGCCGGCCGCGGATCGTTGAAACCACGCACCCCGCGCAGGCTGCCAAAATAATGATCGAACGACCGGTTCTCCTGCATCAGGATCACCACGTGCTCAACGTCCTCAATCGTCCCGGCACGACGCCGCGCAGGAATGGCCAGTGCTCTTTGAACCACCCCCGGCAGCATGCTCGAACCGCCCGCCGCTGCAACCATCTTCAAAATGTCGCGTCTGGTTTTCACGCATGATTCCTTGGAAACATTTGTCGAGCCCTTAATTTATCTACGGAAGCCGCCCGAGCCGCATACGACCTGCAGAGTCTGGTTACGAGTGAATCGACGCTGATCTCAGGCGCCCGAGCAGTTTTCCTGTCTCGCTCGACAGCGTCCAACTACCAAAACTCAATCGATGTGGAGCAGGGGAATGCATTCCTAAAATAATTGTAGCCTGCGCCATATGGCCAAAGGGGAATGCAATAGCCGTTGGCCTGCCCGGCTTTATTGCGCCAGGGTAAATGCAATGTACAACGCATCCGGCGCTCCATCGGCAAGCTTGCTTCCTCCCGCTGTCACCACGATGTACTGTCTGCCATCCACCATGTAGGTCGTCGGGGTGGCGACGGCTGCGTAAGGAAGCTCGTAGTCCCACAACAAGGCGCCTGTGCGGCTGTCAAAGGCGCGGAGCTTGCGGTCGAACACGGTTGCGCCAATCACGACCAGGCCTCCCGCCGTTACAATCGGCCCCCCATAATTCTCTGTTCCGGTATTTGCCATACCCTTGGCAGCGAGTTCGGGATAGTCGCCCAAGGGTATTGTCCACAGATATCGTCCAGTATTCAGGTCGATGGCATTCAACGTACCCCAGGGCGGCGCAACGGCAGGATATCCGTCCTGATCGTGGAACTTGAGATATCCGGTGAAGCGGTACCGGTTCATCTCTGCTTCTTCCGGCGACATGACGTCGGCAGCCGCCTCGTCCGCGCCAGGCGAGCCGGCTTTCCCTGCTGCTCTTCCGGAATCTTCAATACCCAGATCATCGCGCTGCAGCTCGCTGTCGCCGGCAGTTTCGGCAGCATGGCCTGCGGATTGATCGTCCTTCCCGGTGCGAAGATAATTCACTAATGCCTTCAACCGGCCGTCCTGCAGACTGGGAAAGGAGGGCATGCGCCCCTTGCCGCCGTGGATGGTGTCAGTGATCTGCTGCGTGGTTAGCTTCTTGTCGATGCCGATCAGAGACGGGAACGCCGGGGGCGAACCAGCGCGATTGTCGCCGTGGCAGAGCGCGCACTGGCTGCGATAGGTGGAGAGACCCAGGCCGGCGCCGGCAGCATTGACCGCGAGACCGCCCGTGTAAACAACGTTGTTGGCATTGATGTAGATGACACCTCGGGTCGGATCCACGGCAGGACCACCCCACTCACCGCCGCCATCGAAACCTGGCGCGATAATCGTTTCCTTGCCAACAGTGAACGGATAGAACTGCCCGTTTCCGCTCACAAAACTACGGAACTGCTTCAACGCATCGTCATGCGCCTCGGGCGTACGGTTGGTCAGATCGTCCACGGTGACCGTCTGACGCGCATAGGGCGCGGGCAGCAGGGGAAAGGGCTGCGTCTTCGAACTGACCTCGCCCGGAACATTGCTGAGGGCAACCGCGCGCTCTACGATTGGAAACAGCGGCTTGCCTGTGTCGCGGTTGAAGACAAAGACGAAGCCCTGCTTCGTTGTTTGTGCAATGGCGTCCACCGCCTTGCCATTTCTTCTCACCGACAGCAGAACCGGGGCTGCGGGAAAATCGCGGTCCCATGTATCGTGGTGAACGCCCTGGAAATACCAGAGCAGCTTGCCAGTTGCAGCATCCAGCGCCAAAAGGCAGTTGGCAAAAAGATCGTTGCCGGCGCGAGCCCCGCCGTAGAAGTCGGGCACGGCTGAACCGGTAGGAACGTAAACCACCCCACGCTTCTCGTCTAATGTCATTCCTGCCCAGTTGTTGGCCGCTCCCGCCGTCTTCCAGGCGTTTGCAGGCCAGGTTGAATAACCCGGCTCACCGGGATGGGGAATGGTGTGGAAGGTCCATACGAGTTTGCCGGTGCGGACATCAAAAGCACGAATATCGCCCGGAGGAGCCGGGGGCGTCTCCGGATTTCGTCCTCCTACAATAATGAGATCTTTGAAAATCACACCCGGACTCGTCAGGACGATCGATTGCGTTCGGTAGTCTCCGCGCAGTCCCTTGCGGAGATCGATACGGCCGTCTTCGGCAAAATCCGGGATCGGCCTCCCGGTCGATCCATCGAGCGCGTACAGATAATTCATCACGCCGCAGAGCACGCGGCTCTGCTTGCCATCGGTCCAGTAGGCCAGGCCGCGAACTGGCTGAGTGCCCACAATTCCGGAGTCGAACTTCCACAACAGTTTGCCCGTAACCGCGTCGAGCGCAATCACTTTCTGGGATGAGGTATATGCATAGATCACACGTCCCACAACCAGTGGGTTCGTTTGCACGCCTAAACTGCGCTCGCCGGTATCGTACTTCCACGCCACCACAAGGTTCTTCACGTTGCCGCGGTTGATCTGGCTCAACGTCGAATAGTGATCCTGCGACCATTGGCCGCCGGAAATGGTTACGCCGCCGACGGGTTGAGCTGCCTCGGCGTTTTGCGCGGCAAATGCAGCAGGGCACCCGCACAGGCTTGCAAGACAGACCACCGCCGGTACCATCAATGTGGCAAGTACGATTCCAGCAATTCCTTGTCGAGTCACTGCGATCCCCACAGACCTCATCCCGCAACCGTGCAGCCACACAGCGGCCTAAACTGCGGTACGGCCTTTATACCTGATCAACTGCACAAAACCGAAGTCCCGAGGGAGCTGAATGTCGCAGCCGGGCCCGGACGAGATTGTCCAGAAAGTTCGTGCGGAGGCAGTTGCGTCTATGGTTGGGTGGCGCGATGGAAGAGCCGCAGCCAGCGGACGCCTGTGCGCGGCCTGGGCGCCGCCTGCGCCGCCTTTAGCTCGGCCAATGCCTGCTTGACCTGAGCGCGCAGCGCTTCGGCCTCAAACGTACACGACCGCAGGTACGCAGAGATGGTCATGCCAGCCTGGGCCGCGCGCTGCTGCAATTGGGCGCATTCGGCCTTGCTCATGCGCACGGTAACGCTGGCCCGCTTGCCCGCGGGTTCGGGAAGTGGCTGCGGAGCCACGGCCGGCGCGATCTTGGCCCTTCCGGCAAACTGAGGCGCTTCAACACCACGATGTTCAACAGCGAAGCTCGGCTCCTCGGCAGATGGTCTGTAGCGGGCGTGAGTATGCAGGGCCCGCTCGTAACTGAGCGTAGCCACGTCGTCTTCCAAACCGTCGAAATCGCCGGGCAGCCCTGGTCGAGCGGGCCGGGGGCCTGGCTTCGGCGCAGTGAGCGAAGCCAGCAGCCCGGCAAAACTCGCCATGCCGGAAAGGTCGGCGGGCGAGTTAGCGGGCGCGGAATCGAGCCCTTCTTGCTGCATGGCTTGGAGAATAGCGCTCCGTCACGGGCAGCGTGAGGGGATTCTCTCCGCTGGGATGCGGGGAGTTCCAAGATGGAAATGGCCAGAGGCTTTCCCATTTCAGCAACCGCCGGAATGGTCGGAGCTGGAGCCCCGGAACTGACCTGCTCAGCTCGGAATTGCCATACCAGGCTCCACATCAGGCTCCGGACCGGGCTCCACGCCAGGCTCCGGCAGTATGTGGCCGGGCAAACGCAGCAGCCGGATGATTTCATGGGACGGCATCGGCTTCGCAAACAGGTAGCCTTGTCCGTACCGGCAGCCCATCTGCAGCAGCAGTTCGTATTGCGCAAGGGTTTCAATGCCTTCAGCCACAACGTTCATGCCCAGCGCGCGGGCCAGTTCGACGATAGTGCGCACGATTTGCCGCGGCTGCTCGCCTTCGGTCATGCGGGAGATAAACGAGCGGTCGATTTTGAGCACGTCGAAGGGCAGTTGATGCAGTTGGTTAAGCGAGCTGTAGCCGGTTCCAAAGTCATCCATGAGCAGCGAAACGCCCAATCTACGCAAGCTGCCGAGCACCTCCATCGCGGTGGGTGCATTGGGAATCAGGCTGGATTCGGTCATCTCCAAACCGAGCTGGCGGCTGGAGAGGCCGAAGCGCCGCAGCAGGTTTTCCACATGATCGGCGAGGCCTTCGCGAGCAAACTGCCGTGCCGACAGGTTGACGCACACGCGCAGCGAACGGTGCCGCAGGTCTTCATCGCACCACTTCTGTATCTGGGTGCAGGCTTCGGCCAGACCCCAATCGCCGATGGGCAGAATCATCCCGCATTCCTCGGCAGAAGGAATGAAATCCATGGGCGCAATGAGCCCGCGTTCGGGATGTTCCCAGCGAATGAGGGCCTCAAGTCCAATGATCCTGCGTGTCGAAAGCTCCACCTCGGGTTGATAGAAAAGCCGGAACTGACCTTGATCGAGGGCGCGGCGCAGGTCGGGCCGGCGCGGCCAGATGCCGGCAAGGTTTTTCGGCCCCGGGCGGGGCGGTCGCGCCCCGTGCCGATCGACAGCCCTCCGCAAGCGGCGCAGCTCCAGTTGACTGGCCACCATGTCGGCGAGGCTCTCCAGCATGTGGAGCTCATCTGCGGGCATGGGACGCCGCCGCGCCACGCCAAAGAGGGTCAGACAGCCCAGGATTTCCCCGTGCGCAGCGCGCACCGGCACGCTGGCCAACGCTCCTACGTACAGGCGGCGTAGCATCAGCACGCGCCCCGCAAAGCGCGGATCGGAGGCCACATCCGGCACGATTACCGGGCCATCCTCGGCCAGAACCATCTCAAAAACTGAGTCCCGGCGAGGCAGTTCGCGCACCGACTCGCCCCAGAAGGACTTCGTCCAGACGCGCCCTTCGTCCGCGAAACCCAGGAGCACTGTGTCGGCCCGAAAATACTCCGCAGTCAGCCGGGTAATGGCGTCGAAGCACGCCTCCGGCTGCGTATCCAGCACCTCAGCCGAAGCCAGCGCCGAGAGCCGCGCGTACTCGAGTTGCTCGCTGTGTGGATTCGATTTGAGCGCGGTGACACGCATTTCGTTGGTCGGCATGGGCCCTCGCGGCCGGCGCCCAAAACTGCCGTCCTGTCAGGCAGTTCTGGCTTCGATGCAGGTCAATTTTAGGGGGATGGCCAAATCCAATCGAACCAAAGATTTGCAGCCGGTCGAAGGCGAGCGATACCTGCCTCCGGAATCCATCACCATCCCGCACTTCCCTTATCGGAGGAGCGGGCGGGATCACTACGTTACGCCAGGGCAGTGACTTTTTGCGTTTTTGGCCTCTTGACTGTCTCGAAGTGGTATAGAGAAATCCGCAATGACAAGTAGATTTCAAGTCGCCTGTCACTGGGCGGGAAAGTACTGCACCTTCGGCTTGGTCGTGCTCGGATTCCCCGACTCGGTCCACAAGAAGGTGAGCTGGTCGGCATCGTCCTGAATCTTCTGCTCCACGCCCACGCCGGCGGAGTGGCCGCCCCCCAGGCCGTAGTGCAGCAGGATGGGCCGGCCGCTCGATGAGTCGGCCTGCATCAACGCCGTCATTTTGCGGGCGTGCAGTGGGTCTACCCTCGTGTCACTCGAGCCGGTGAAGAACAGCACAGCGGGATAGGCCGTCCCCTTCTTCACGTTCTGGTAAGGCGAGTATTTGAGCAGATAAGGGAACTGCCCGGGGTTGTCCGAGGAGCCATACTCGGTGGTCCAGTAGGCTCCCTTTTCGAATTTCTGATAGCGCAGCATGTCGAGCAATGGATAGCCGCAGACTACCGCCGAAAACAGTTGCGGCTGCTGGGTCATGGCTGCGCCCATTAATAATCCTCCATTGGACCGGCCGGTAATCGCAAAGTGCTCGGGCGAAGTGTACCGGTTCTTGATGAGGTAGTCGGCGGCCGCAAAAAAATCATCGAAAACGTTTTGCTTGTGCTCGAACATGCCGGCCTCGTGCCATTTTTCGCCGTACTCGCCGCCCCCGCGCAGGTTGGGCAGCGCAAACCAGCCACCCTGCTCAAGCCACCAGGCAAATGCGGGACTCCAATACGGCGTTTCACTCAAATCGAATCCCCCGTAGCCGGTCATGAGCAGGCGTTCCGTGCCGTCCTGCTTCAGGCCCTTTTTGCCGGCGATGAACATGGGGATCTTGGTGCCGTCCTTCGACGTGTAAAACACCTGCCTTAGCTGGTACTGGCTGGAATCGAACGGCACCTTGTCCTGCGCAAAGATCTCGCGGCGCCCGGTCACGGTATCGATGCGATAGATGGTGGGAGGCGTAATGAACGATTGGAAGTCGTAGAAGCCGTAGCGATCCATGGTGCGCCCGCTGACGTCGCTGGCGGTCCCGATGCCTCCGTAGTCGATGCTTCCAGCCGGCTTTCCTTCCAGCGTGTAAATGCTGGTCTCGGTCTTCACATCGTGCAGCCGCTGCACGAAGAGCTTGTGACCGACGATCGAGAATCCCTGGATTGCGTCCTGGTTTTCGGGCACAATCGTGTCCCAGGCTTCGGGCATGATGCCGGGGTACGCTTTCAGGATGCGCCCGTTGGGCGATTTGTAATCTGTCTTCACGTACCAGGAGCCCTTGTCGTAGGCTGCGGAGAATCGCGATTCAATGCCCCAGGTAAGCACGTCGAAGTACGAGTCGGGCTTGGTCAGATCCTTGTAGACAATGTCCACGCGCTTGGCAGGCACGCCGCGATCGATATGCACCACCAGGTAATGCCCGTCGTCAGTAACCCAGGCATCGATCAGATCGGCGGGGCCTAGCTCTTCGCCGCGAAATTCATTACCAAACAGCAGCTTGTCGAGAAAAGTACGCGTGCCGAAGGTGTGCTCGTAAACCAGGGTGCCTTTGGCGTCGGTGCGCGTATAGAACACGCCGCGGCCGTCGGGCGTGAAGACGACTGAGAAATGGTTGGCGCTGGGCAGAACATCGAACAGTGTCTTGCCGCTCTTCACGTTGTAGAACTGAACAGTGGTTTCGTCGGCGCCGCCCTGGCGAACACTATAGGCAATCAGCGAGCCGTCGCGGGAAACGTCGTCGAGATCGACGGAGGTGTTGGGATCGCGACTGAACTGAGCGGGGTCGACGAGCCGCTTGTCCTTGCTTTGCGAAGCCGGCCCCATCCAGCCGTGGCGCATGTAGATGGCCGCCTGGTCCTCACCGGCCAGCCGCTTTTCGAAAAAGAGGTCGTCGCCGCGCTGGATGGGAGTCCCCCAGACCGTTACCTGTTCCAGGCTCTCGAGTGCGTCTACGACCTGGGGACGAATCCGCGCGTCCTCCATGTAGCGCCCCGTGTAGGCATTCTGCTCGTCGATAAAGCTCTTGGTATCGGCGCTGTTGGCGTCTTCAAGCCAGCGGTAATCATCCGTCACCTGGGTGCCGGAATAGTCATCGCTGACCAGCCGGGTCTCGACATCGGGAGGCGGTGGGAGGGTGAATCCGGCGCGGCTCGCCACCCCGTGGGCAAACACCTGTCCATCGGGCCCCGGGCTCTGAACGCCCTGTGAAAATGCGCCTGCCGTTCCGGCCAGCACCAGCACCAGAGCCCAACTGAAAGTCTGCCGCACGCGATGTCCTCCTTAACAAACAGGATACGCGGGTAAATGCGCAAAGAAAGGACGGGCGGGGAACCGTCTCCGGCGGCTCACGCTTGGCAGAGCAGGCATGAAACATCGTTGAGACAGGTCGCCGGCCGATGGGGGGAATCAGTGTACGTTGTGCGGCGTTGCGCCTTTGACGGCGGCGTCGACGGCGGCCTTCATGACACCACAGTTCTCAAAGAACTGCACGAGATCGGCGCTCAAAGCTGGTGCAGCGGCTGGTCCAGCGGCGGGGCCGGCGGCAGGCTGACCGGCGCCCATCCGGGGCAGCGTGTTTTTCGCCGTGCGCATGTCGCCGCTTCCCTGTCCGTTGAGAATCAGCACCGCGAGTTTGCGCGCCAGTGGCAGCGGAAAGCTTTCCGCCACAAACACCAGGCTGCCGCGCCGCGTAATCACCACCGGGCCTTCATCGGTTGAAAACACCTGCTCGATGGCGCCGGTATCGACGGGGCCGGATTCTGCAACGGTTGTCACGGCCTTCACCTTGGAATACTTGCGGGAGAGATTGTCGGCGTAGAGCTTGGCAAAGGCCTCTGCCGACTCAGGATTGCTCCACGCCGAGAGATAGAAAAGCGCGAGCGACCGCGTGGTGTCCTGCTCGGCCGCGGTTTTGGCGCCGCGCAACTGGCCGGCCCAGTAAATGCCTCCGTTCCATGCGGGCGTGAGGTCGCGCGCAGCCCCCTCACCTCCAAACAGCTCCGTCAGGATATGCACATCGAGCTGGCCGACCTGGCCGATGTCATAAGGGCGGTAGAGAGTGTCAACAAGGGGGTGAATGTCGGGGAGCAGCGGAATGGCCGGAATCTCTTTCTTCTCGTAGACGCGCGGATTGATGATCTCCCAGGTGGAGGTTGGCGGCCGGTCAAGCGCGCCGGTAAAGGCTGCATGCTGGCCTTCATCCATCCACACATCCTGCTCAAAGCTCAGGCCCTCGCGATAGGGGAAGAGCATGGATTCAGAGAGTAGCAGCGGAGCGCGGGACATGACCGGGGAATCGGAGCCGGTCATCTGGCCTGTGACCACATCGAGAACCTCAGGATCTTTCACCAGGCTCTTGCCCAGGGGCTTGAGCTCATAATCCATCATGACGGCCGTCGCCTGGCCCTCCGCCACGGCATCGCGGGCCGTATCCATTTCGTCCTTCTGCAAATGGTCGATGTCCCCGGCCGCGGTGGTCGATACGTCGTCGGGAGTCTGGTCGTCCCATTTGTCCAGATTGGAGTGCTGATCCTGCAGGGCATGGGTGAGTTCGTGCGCCAGCACCGGTTTTTGCTCGTCGGCATCCACCCAGTCCAGAATGTTCACGGTCTTGGTCTTGGAATCGTAGAAGCCTTCAATCTGCTCTTTGAGCAACGCCACGAGGAATGGCCTGAGGTCAAAATCGCGATCGAGCAATCCGAATTTCTTCAAGACGATGTCGTCGCGCTCAAGGCGCTTGGCCCCTTCATCGTCGTTGAATTTCTCGGTGACGTACTTTTCCACCTCGGCGCGGGTGATGAGCCGCCGCTTCACCGTACTCATGATCGGCAGGCCGGTCTCCTGCGACGAAAACTCGATCAATTGATCAACCAGGGCAAAGAGTTGTTTGGCCTGCTCGGGGGTGATGTGGGTGTCGTGACCGGACTTCGACTGAGCCTGGGCCTGGGCCTGGGGCGGGGACTGGGTTTGGCCCTGCGGAGACGGAACCGTTGCCGTGCCCGGCGCCGTCTGTTGCGCAGTCGCAACGGACACTGCCAGGCAGCACGCCACCACCATTGCCGATGTCTTTGAACCGCATCGCGTCCATGCCCGCTGCTGTGTCATTGCTTCTCCCTGAGGCCTCTTGCCATTGGATGCCGGCGAAACCCCGTCTCTGCTTCCAAGGCTATAATCAGGATGCGGTATGGCGCCCCGAGTGCTCGGAAAAATCGGCGCTATACGGCAGAAATGTGCTTTCATGACGGAAACCGACCTGGCGCAATCGCTTGAGCCAACCGCGTTGGCCATCTTATTGGAATCGACCGGCGTAGACCACAAACTGGTTGGCTACCGAGGCGCGCTTACCCCACAGCAGTTGGACGCGCCGCAGCGGGAAACAGCGGCTTTGGTTAGCGAAGCAGCCCTCCACGATCTGGGCTGGCTGCGCCGCGTCGCGGTGCGCGGAGAAGATCGCTTCCGCTGGCTCAGCGGCATGGTGACGAACACGGTCAACGACCTGTTTCCCAACAGCGGCGCCTGGAACCTGGTTCTGAATGCGCAAGGGCAAATCCAGGGGGACCTGCGGGTATGGCGGGGCCGCGAAGAAGCTTCGCCGCAGCGCCGCAAGATCGAGGCGGCGGGCGCCAAGAGCGCAGCCGATGCAGGCTCGCGCCGCAACCAGGCAGCCGATCCGCTTCTGGGCACGCCCTTTGCCGGCGAGTCGGGCCTGGAGATTGAGCTTGCCGCCAACCAGTACGACAAGCTGCTTGCCCACCTCAACCGATTCATCATCATGGACGATGTCGAACTGGTTCCGCTGGGCACGGAGCCGACCGGCGAAGCAGGCTCGGAAACAGCCATTGGATTGACTGGCCCCATGGCGGAAGCAGTGCTGGGCCGCGTAGGGCTGCCCACGTTCGCCCATCTCATGTCGGGTGCACAGGTTGAGTGGAACGGCTACGACCTTCGCATCGTGCGCACCTATGGTGCTCTTGCGCCGCACTATGAGCTTTGGCTGCCGGTGGCCGGATTGCAGCATCTGTGGTCGTCGCTGCGCACGGGCGGAGCAACGCCCATTGGCTGCGCCACCCTGGACGCATTCCGGATTGCCGAGGCGATTCCGCTCTACGGCGTGGATATGTCCGACCGCGAACTGCCGCAGGAGACCTCGCAAACCCGCGCCCTGAACTTCAACAAAGGCTGCTACCTGGGACAGGAGATTGTGGAACGCATCCGCTCCCGCGGCAGTGTGCACCGGCATCTGCGTCCGTTGGAATTAGCCGGGCCGGTGCCGGAAGCAGGAACCGGGCTTACGCTGGAGGATGGCTCGGTTGCCGGATCCATTACCAGCGCCACGGCGCTGCCGCTTGCCGGCGGCGACAGGGTTTTTGCGCTGGGCGTCATCCGCGCGGAAGCCGAACAGGCCGAACAGCCCTTTGCCTACCAGGCAGGTGGCGCGAAAGGCACGGCGCGCATCTTGACGACGCCGCCAAATCTAGAACGGAATTGATGAGGATATGAGCGAAACCCCGAAGTCGGATCCATCTACCTTTGAGTTCGTTGATCGCCGCAAGCTGAAGGCTCAGCAGGAGCAGGCCTCTGAACCCGAATTGGCTTCTGCTCCTGAGCAGGCCTCTGTGCCCGAGCAGGAAGCACCGCCTTCGCCGCCGCCAAGCCAGTCAAAACCCGGACCGCACCTGGTGGTAGAACCCAGCCGGGCCAAGGCGGAGCCCAACGCCGAAGTTGAACCCGCTGCATTGGAGCCCGACGATCGAGAAGCGGCAGCCGATGAGGCGGCGGAACCGGAGCTTCCGCCACCGCCGACTTTGCAGGAAAGCAAGGAGCAGAAGGCAGCCTACGATGCCTCCGCGCAGCGCGTTGAGGAAATGGCGCGCGCGCAGAACCCGGGCATGGGCGCGCAGCCGCCGATTGGCTTCGAGCACCTGATCCAGCAGTTCTACGTGTCGGCCCTGATCCAGATGGGCGCCGGAACCAATGAGGGCCAGAGGCCGCAGGTTGACATCCTGGGCGCGCGCAGCACCATCGATCTGCTCGCGATTCTGGCGGAAAAGACGCGCGGCAATCTCACCCCGGTGGAAGATCGCATGTTGCAGACGATCCTCTACGAGCTGCGCATGATGTTTCTTGAAATTACGGGCATGATCTCCATGCCCCACGTGCCCCAGCCGCCGGCTGGAAAGCGGTAAAGCAGCTTCCGGCATCCAGCCTCCTGCTGGCTGTGTCAATACGCCGCTCGAGGCTAGATACTGACAGCCTATTTATGGACGCAACCCTCACATTTCTCGGCACCGGAACCTCGATGGGCGTTCCTACACTGGGCTGCACGTGCGCAGTGTGCACCTCGGCCGATGCGCACGATATGCGCTTGCGGCCTTCTGTGGCACTGCGCTGGGCCAATGGCGAAGGCGAGCGAGTGGTTGTGATCGACACCGGTCCGGACTTCCGCCAGCAAGCCCTGCGCGCAGGCCTCACGCACCTGGACGCCGTCTTCTACACCCATGGGCACGCCGATCACGTTCTGGGCATGGACGATCTGCGCCCCTTCAGTTTTGCCACTTATCGCGGCGGCGGCGCGCCCCTCCCGCTTTACGCCGATGCAAAGACCACTGCGGTTCTGGAGCGCATTTTCGATTACACATTTTCGCCCCGAGCCACCTATCCGACGCGCGCCAAGGTACAACTGCTGCCGGTCGAACCGCACAATATGGTGCACGGCGTGGATTTTGTGCACGTTCCTTTGCTGCACGGGGAGATGGGAATCTCCGGTTATCGCTTCGGCAATGCGGCCTATCTCACGGATGTGAGCGCCATACCCGAAGCCAGCTTCAATTTGCTGCGCGATCTTGACGTTCTGGTTCTCTCCGCGTTGCGGCACGCGCCACACCCCAGCCATGCCACGGTGGAGCAGGCGCTGGGCTGGGCCGAGCGCATCGGCGCGCGCCATACCTGCCTGACGCACATTGCCCACGACCTGGGTCACGAAGCCACCAACCGCGCCTTGCCTGAAAATGTGCGCATGGCCTACGACGGGTTGAGCGTGCCCATAACGCTATGAGCGGCGAGATGGGTTTACGGGGGCCGTCGCAGTTTACGGTGTATCGCTCGCTGGACGAAGTGCCCTCATTTTTCGGTCCCACCATTGCCGCCATCGGCAATTTTGACGGCGTGCACCTGGGCCACCGCCAGATTCTTTCTGCCGCCGCGATCGAGGCGCGGAGTTCCGGCGCGCGTTCGCTGGCTATCACCTTCGATCCGCATCCCGAACAGTTTCTGCGCTCCGCCGAGGCGCCCAAGCTGATTACGCCCATGCCGGAGCGGCTGCGTCTGCTGGCCACAACCGGCGTGGATGCGGTGCTGGTGCTGCCTTTCGATGCGGCGCTGGCCCGGCTCTCCGCGCGCGAGTTCACCAGCAACATTCTTGTCGATAAGCTGCAGGTACGGGCACTGCATGAGGGGCAGACCTTTCGCTTTGGGCACCGCGCCGCGGCAGGCGTGAAAGAGCTGGCGCTGTTCGGCGCCGAATTCGGATTCGCAGTCCACGTCCACGACGCGGTGCGCGTGCACCAGATGGAGGTTTCAAGCTCCGCGGTACGTGCGCTGATTGCCAAGGGCGATGTACGCCGTGCGCGCTGGATGCTGGGCCGGTGCTTCGCTGTGCTGTCGACGCAGGCGCGGGGCCGCGGCATCGGCACGCGGCTGCTGGTGCCTACGGTGAATCTCGCCGCGTATGACGGTCTGTTGCCGGATTTCGGCGTGTATGTAACGCGATTAAAAATTGCGGGGCGCGTTTTTCAGGCTGTTACGAATGTAGGCAACCGGCCGACCTTTGGCGAAGCGTCGTTTGCCGTCGAGTCGCACATACTCAACTTCGAGCCAGTTGATATGGATGAAACCACGCCGGTGGAACTTGAATTTCTGTTGCGCCTGCGTGGTGAGGTGGAATGGCCTTCGCCGGACGCGCTGAAGGAGCAGATACTCAAAGACGTATCGCAGGCCCAGCGGTACTTTCGTCGCGCGCAGATTTGACCTATACGGGGCCTGGCCTTTTTATTTAGGAACGACTAATGAAGTTACATTACTAATTCCCCACCCTGCAGTAACTTACCTTGGATTATTTGTCGCTTGGCCTGTTTGCAGTTTAGTGTTGACTCACAGTTAGTGGACCACTAATATCCAATTCTCCAGTGATGTTACACGCTGTTTTGACTGGTTAATCGGGCTCGGATTCTGCTCTGATTATCTCAACTTACTAAGAAGAGATGGAGCGAAACCGGTCGGAGGTAGCCCAATCAATATACCCAAAAAGGGAGTGACTTATGGACTTTACGGAACAGGATGATGTCCCCTCAGATTTGCAGGTAACTGACGAGGTTATCGGTAGTAATCATGTTCTGGAATTCAGTCATCGCCAAGTAATCTCCGTTGCAGTAGTCGACACAGTTCCTGAGCGCCGCAGTGCTGTGAGACGCGCACTGTTGCAACTCGGGAGCAGTAGCTACGCCACGAAGATGACTGGTCTGCCATGGGTCGGAAACTCCGACACTTTGGCTAAGCAGAAGTTTGACGTAGTCCTCGTTGCGGTCGATGAAGATCAGGAAGCTGCGCTGGAAACAATCAAGGCGCTAATCCGCGGCGGTGTTAAAACTGTGGTGGCTTACTCACAGGTTGCCAACGACGACATGTTGATCCGTTGCATGAGGTTGGGGGTGCGGGAGTTTTTCTATTATCCTTTCGATCCTGGGGTGCTCAAAGAGGTATTCGATCGGGTGGCGAATCAGAGTAAAATCCTGCCGGAAGTGAAGGCGGAAACTGCAGCGACAAAGTCATTGGACGGGAAATCCTTCGTCTTTCTGGGAGCCAAAGGCGGCGCCGGGGTAACCACCGCGGCTTGTAATTTTGCAGTGTCGCTGGCTCGGGATTCCGGGCGCAAGACGCTTCTGATCGACCTCGATCTACCGCTCGGAAACGCGGCCCTCAACATGGGGATCGCAAGCGAATTTTCCACCCTGGATGCACTCAACGAAAGCGACCGGCTGGACGTCACTTTTCTCGACACTTTGACGGTGCAACACAGTTCAGGCCTGCATGTGCTGGCCGCCCCAACCAAGTTCAGGCGTCTCCCGATTGCCGCAGGCGCCATCGACAAATTGATTGAGATTGCCGCCGAAGCCTTTGAATATGTCGTCATCGATGCCGGGTCGAGGTGGGATCTGGCGGAGACGCGCCTGTTCAAAACGGCAGCGACCATCTACCTGGTTACACAGGTCGGCGTTGCCGAACTGCGCAACTCCAATCGACTGATTGTGGAACTGCTGCAGCCCTACCAATCGAAAATTCAGATTGTTCTGAACCGTTATACAAGGAGGGCCTTCGGGATTGACGAATACGCAATCCAAAGGGCTCTTACGCGCCGCGCGGAGTGGTACATTCCCAATGACTATCGCGCTGTTCTCCACATGCAGAACACCGCTGTGCCGCTTGTCCTCAAGGAATCGGCTATGGGTAGCGCCATTGAAAAGATGGTGAGAGCTGCCTCTGGACCGCCGCAGGAGAAGGCCAGGAAATTCAAGTTCTTTGGGCTGGCTTTTGGCACCTGAGATCGAAGAAAGATGTCACTTGTGATTCGGATCTCGCCGGGCCATCGCGCCCGGTGAGCCGGTTGCAGCGCGGTCAAGATTTGTATCCGAGTCATCGCCCGGAAACTGCTCATCGTCCTTGCCCGCGATGGCGGCTTTCATAAAGTTGATCCAGATGGGCAGCGCGGCTACCGCGCCGGTTTCCTTGTCGCCCAGCGATTCGCTGCTGTCATAGCCCACCCATACGCCGCAGGTGACCGAAGGCGAAAATCCCAAAAACCAGGCATCGGTAAAGTCGCTGGTGGTGCCCGTCTTTCCGCCCAGCGGATGGTTCAAAGCCGCCACGGACGCGCCGGTGCCGTGCTGTGTGACCGCTTTGAAGAGCGTCATCATGGTCCGTGCCGTCGGCTGGTCGATGACCTCGCTGACTTCCGGCTTATCCTCCCACAGGACGATGCCGTCGGCGTTCGTGACCTTGCGAACCAGGTGCGGCGCCACGCGGATGCCGTCATTGGGAAAGACCGCATAGGAGGCTACCTGCTGTTCCAGCGTGATGCCGACCGCGCCCAGCGCGATGGGCAAATAGGGTGGTATTTTGGCGGTGACGCCGAAGCGGTGAGTGAGATCGATCACCTTGTCGATGCCTACGCGCGCGGCCAGCTTGAGCGCCGGAATGTTACGAGACTCGGCAAAGGCGTTGAGGATGGTCATGGGACCCTTGAAGTTGTTCTCGTAATCGTGCGGGACGTAATCGCCCCAGCGCACCGGCCCATCCACCACGATGTCGGTGGGCTTGATGCCGCTGAGGATGGCAGCCGTGTAAACGTAGGGTTTGAAGCTGGAGCCGGTTTGCCGTTCGGCCTGCGTGGCGCGATTGAATTGGGAGAGCGCGTAGTCGCGCCCGCCGACCATGGCCAGCACGCCGCCGCTGGTATTGTCGATGGCCATGAGCGCGCCCTCGACTCCGGAATCCTGCTCGAGCGTGGCGCGATGCGCGGGACCCTCCACGGCGGCGCTCATGTGCAGATAAATAATGTCGCCGGGTTTCACCAGGGCATCGCCGTAGCGCTGGCCGGTCCACTGCCAGTCCTGGGGCAAGAGCACCACCTCTGTTCCGGGCTGGTCCCGCGGCCCAATGCGCGCATCAATCTCCAGCGGCAGCGCGCGCGTAACCAGCGCGTGCACGTAATCGCCGGGCGCGGGCGGGACAGCCCAGTCGGGGTGCCGATATGCCTCCAGGGTGTCGCCGTCGGCAAGCACGTTTTCGAGATGGCCCTTCCAACCATGACGGCGCTCGTCGGCAGCCAGACCATCTGCTACGGCGCGATTGGCCGTCCGTTGCAGATCGAGGTCGAGGGTGGTGTCAACGCGCAGGCCCGCCTCATGCACCTCGTCGGCGCCGAAGCGCTTATCGAGCTCGCGGCGCACCTCCTCCTGAAACCAGGGCGCCACCATCCCTTCGGGCTCAGCAAGATGTAGACCCAGTGGGGCGTTGCGGGCCTCATTGGCCTGGACGTGCGTAATCACCCCATCCGATTCCATTTCGCTGAGCACCAGGTTGCGGCGCCTGAGGGCGCGCTCAGGATTCAGGATCGGCGAAAACATAACTGGCCCTTTGGGCAGGCCGGCCAGCAGCGCAGCCTCGGTGAGCGTAAGGTCTTTGGCGTGCTTTGAGAAGTAATACTCTGAGGCAGCTTCGAAGCCGTACATTCCGCTGCCCAGGTAGATCTGGTTGCCGTAGAGGGTAAAAATCTGCTGTTTGGTGAAGGCGCGCTCGATCTGGATGGCGAGATAAGCCTCCTGAACCTTGCGCTTGGCGGTGCGGTCGGAGTTGAGGAAAAGATCCCGCGCCAATTGCATGGTGAGGGTTGAGGCGCCCTGCCCGCGGCCGTGGCTGCGGATATCGTGCCAGGCTGCGCCGGCCACGCGAAAGACGTTGATGCCCCAGTGCGAGTAAAAATTCTTGTCTTCAATGGAGACGACGGCCTGGCGCAAAACGGGCGCAAAGCCGTCATAGCCAACCACCTCGCGGCGCTCAAGGGCGAAGGAGCCGATCTGCCGGCCGTTGCGGTCGTAGAGATCGGTAATGGTAGAGGGGCGGTAGTGTTCGAGTTCATCGATCTGGGGCAGATCGGCGGAGTAGACGAGCGTGAGCCCGGCCAGGGAGCCGGTAATGACGGCCAGCACCAGCAGCACAGCCAGCGCCGACCGGCCGGCGAGTTTGCGGCGGCGACGCGGCGGCAAGGCAGAGGACCGGCGGCGCCGATCCACCCCACGCGACTCCGGCGGCTGTTGAATCGTGACAGCCAAGCGATTCGGGCCTCAGGGCGTTTTTCTCGATCAGATCAGGGGAGAAATTGCCTTGCTTCAAGGCTAGCACCGCAGCAATCCCGACGGATGCACAGAGGGTCTGGGTGAACCTCAGCGTGCAAGATCGGGAATTTGCGAATGTTGGTGGTGGACCAATCTGGACCCGCATTTCCTCAGGGGCTAAAGGCCTCGCACATTTTTGGCGGGGTTGATGTACGGGCTAAACAAGTTGCGGGAAGACTCGATGCGACGGGGGAACCTCCCCGCATCCGGCAATGGTGCGAAGGCGGGCGCAGCAGGGGCTAAAGCCCTCGTTCGTTTTGCAGACTTTAGTGGCCCGGCTGAAGCCGTGCCCTTGTTACAAAACTCATCGCACAGGGTTTTTCCGCAGCCTGTTTAGCCACTCTGAGTTAATGGACTTTATTCGTGAGGCTGAAGCCTCACGCTCCCTCCGGAGAACGAAGACACCCCTCCGGAGAGCGAAAAAACGGATCTTTCATCAAGCTGTGTAGCCGTGCCCTTTCAAAACTGATGAAAACGGGCGTTGTTCCGCAGTTGAAAACGGAAGTTGTTCCGCAGTCTGTGAAGCCCGCACCATTCGAGGCTGCCGAGCGGGCCGCGCCGGCGAGGACCGCGCCGCGAAAACAGCCGCGGCGAACGATAAAACGCCCGGCCGTGGTGGCCGCGCGCTGTACCGTTCGCTGCAAGCTGTTCGCGATCAGCCGTTTTTCGCCTTCAGCAACGCCAGGCCCTTATCGAGGGTATCGTCGGTCTTGGGGGCGGGTTGGCCAAAGCCCAGGTCGGCCGGTTGATCGACGGCGACCGTCGGGGTTATGGCGTTGTCCTGAATTTTGTTGCCGCTGGGGGTTTCGTACTTCGCCACGGTCAGCAGTATGGCTCCGCCGTCCGGCGTATCCAGCGTCTTCTGCACCGAACCCTCGCCGAAGGTGCGCTCGCCGATCACGTCGCCGCGCTTGCTGTCCTCGATGGCTCCGGCGGCAATCTCTGCCGCGCCATAGGTGCCGCGGTTCACCAGCACGTCTACCGGCGCATCGGTGATGCACTTGGCCGGGTCGGCGGTAAAGGTCTGCTCAGGATACTTCTGGCCCACCAGCATGGCCAGTGTGCCCTGTTTAATGAACAGGTTAGCCAGGCGGAGTCCCTGCTGCTCGTCGTCGCCGGAAGTGTCGCGCAGATCGAGCAGAATCTTGGTGGATTTTCCTGCAGCCTTGATCCTGGCCGCAATCTCATTCACCCGCGCTTCGTCTACCGCGTCGGGCTTTAGATAAAGGATGGTGGAGTTTTCGTACTCCTGCTGGGCCATCGGCGGAATTTCGACGTCGGCGCGGGTCATGGTCAGCTTGTCCGGATCGGGTTTGAAGGGCCGCACCACGGAAACATCAACGCTGCTTCCCGGCTTGCCTTCCAGCATCAAGCGAATCACGGCCAGTGAAAGCGCGTGGGTGGACTGGCCACCTACGGCTTCAATCACATCGCCGTCGGTCAAATGGTCCTGGTCGGCGGGTGAGCCAGGCACCACGTTGACGATGGTCGCATAGCCGTAACGCTTTGATACTGTGACGCCAATCTGCGCCGAGCCGCCGGTGGGGCGTTCTTTGTAGATCTTGTATTCGGTCGGCGTCAGGTAGCTGGAGTCAGCATCCAGCGATTCAAGCAGGCCGTGCAGGGCCCCCGTGGTCACCGTGCCGATATTCGGCTGGGTTACGTAATCGCTCTGGATCTTCTGCAGGACCTCGGCATAGACGCGCATCTCGCGGTAGGCGCCATCCTGCTCGCCACCGGCGTGAACGCCGAACCAGCCGAACTCACCGAGAACAAATCCGAGGCCGAGAGCGGCGAAGATCGCCACCGACAGCACGAAGACAAGACGCTGAAAAATTCGAGACACGCACACCACCGGAGCCGGCCCCTCAGTAAAGGGAAGCAGGGCCGTTACCCATTAGACGCAATGATAGCTCAAGTGGCGCGCAGGGGTGGCGCGGGCTACCGGGGCGATGGGGATTGAGGGTGAGCAGGAACTGATTTTAAAGCGAATAGCTGCCAGTGTCGGCGCTTCAGCTCCTCCGCGTTCCGGCCCGATGCCGCCGCAGCGCGTCGAGATGAATGACAACTGCGATCAACGCTCCCAAAGCCGTGCACCATGCTCGCCGCTCGGCAATCACCGGGCCGGGAATCTGGTTGAGTGAGAGCAGGAAAACGATATAACCGGTGATGCAGGCCGTGAAGAGGCCGTAATTGACAGGGTTGGTGGCGTAGGCGGCCAGGGCGAACAGCGCGGTGATGAGCGCCAGGACCCAGGGTTGCGGCGAGGTGTGCGCTAGCAGCAGGGTGCACAGTACCGATCCTGCCAGCGTGCCGCCGACGCGCAAGGCGGAGCGCGAAAGCGTCTCAAAGAATGCGGGCTTCTGCACCAGCAGCGCGGTCATGGGAATCCAGTAGCCGGACTGCACGCCGACGCGCCGGTAAACCTCGGTAGCGATCACAACTGTGACGGCGAGGCGCGCGGCATAACTCAGGGCCCGCAGGCGCGGAAGCGCCGGCAGAGATTTGGGTAATTGACGCAGGCGCCGGACCAGCTCGCGATCGCGCTCGCCGATGTCGTGGAAAAGGCTACGCGGGATGGCGAGGGCGTCGCGGCTAAGGTCGTGGAACAGGGCAAGTCCGGCCGAGGTGACGAGGAGCTGGACCAGGCCGCCCGCCGCCAGCAGACCCGCGCGAGCCAATGCCGGCGCCACGCCGGTGGGGAATGCCGAAGCCACCAGCAGCGCGATGGACGATTGCTGCGCCACCCAGGCCACTCCGGTGTGGCGCGCGGTCAATTCGCCATAGACGAAGGCAAAGGCTCCGGCGATGACGAGCAGCCCATAGCCATGGTGACCGGCCAGCGTGCCTAACAGGGTGGCCACGGCTACGCCCAGCACCGCAGTCATCATGGGGATGAGGCGAGAATCGCAGATGCGCTGATTGGTGCCGAAACCCACGGTGAAAGCGCCGCCACTGGCCACCAATCCTGCGCCCGGATGACCGGCCAGCACACCGGCATAGAGACACAGCGCCACCGTCCCGGCACTCAGCAGCGGAAGCCGAAACTGAAATTTGCTCCAGTCGAAGCTGTAGAGGTCAGCAAAGAAATGCGGAGGCGTAGCGGTTGGTGTGTGGGCAACTGCGGCGGGGTTGGCGGAGGCAGCTGTCACTTCTCCATAGTCTCCCATCGGCACCGGGTCCGACGAAGGGATGGAACGATTTCTCTGCCAGGCTTTTGCGGTCTGCCGCGCTTTGGCAGAAACAAGCGAAAGGATGGGCAGGCAAGCTCTTTAATCAGGATGCGGGGCCTGAGTCTTTTTGGCCGCAAGCCGCCGCTCGCGAAGTTGCATGGTTGCCATACGATGGCAGCGCAGGCAGAGCGTGCGCAGGTTTTCGAGGTCGCATTCTCCGCCTCCCTCGGCCACCGACACAATATGGTCGGCGTCCCAAAGGCTCTTGCGCGTGCGTTGTTTCAGCCCCCAATGCGCGAGCAGTGCCCGCCGGCCGGCGCCGCGCGAGTATAGAAGCCGGCGCGCAGCGGCAATCGTATTGATGTTGCAGGCGGCACAGATGCCGCGGTCGCGCTTCAGTACCTGCTCGCGCAGATAGGCCGGCTGCGAACGCAGTTTCCACTCGTGCACGCAAAACTCAGAGCAAAAGGTGAAGCGCCCGCGCGGAACTTCAAGCGAACACCAGCGGCACAGGCCGCGGCCGTTGGCACCGCGCGGAATGTTCTTGCGGTTCACCCAGCCGCCAGGCATGGTGCGGAGCGTGCTCACCCTTCTTTTCTAAATGAGCGCGGCTCCGGGACCGCAGCGAGCGGCGAGGCCAGGAACAAACACCGGCAATGGCGTCCGTGCAGTTGTGTACAGGAACAGCTAGCGCCGGGTGCAGCGCATCTCACTAGATGCGCCAACCCATGCGGCGGAGGTTCTTTGCCTAGCCAAACTCTTCAGGACAGTGATCTTTCTCGAGCGGCCAATGAGCTGCTGGGGTTTTCCTCTCTACGTCCCGGCCAACAAGAAGCCATGCGTTCCCTGCTCGCCGGGGACGATACCGTGTTTATTGCGCCTACGGGCTCCGGTAAATCCGCCGTTTACCAGATTGCGGGCAGTCTGATGAAAGGCATCACTGTCATCGTCTCGCCGCTCATCGCGCTCCAAAAAGACCAGACCGAATCCATGAAACAGAGCAACCTCGCCGGACATGCGGTGGTTAACTCCACGCTCCCGGCAGGCGAGCAGCGTCAGCAACTGGGGCGGGTGGAGGAGGGCAAGGCGGAGTTTATTTTTCTAGCGCCGGAGCAGCTTAGAAAAGAGGAGACGGTCGATCGCCTCAAATCGGCCGGCGTTGCGCTTTTCGCCATTGACGAGGCGCATTACATCAGCCAGTGGGGCCACGATTTTCGTCCCGATTACCTGGAACTGGCGTGGGTGATCGCGGAACTTGGCCATCCCCCCACGCTGGCCATGACGGCGACCGCGTCGAACGAGGTACGCACTGAGATTGTCGAGCGCCTGGGTCTGCGCAATCCGCACATCATCGTACGCGGCTTCGACCGGCCCAACATTTACCTGCGCGTGGATTCGTTCTCCACGGAGAACGAAAAGCTGGAAGCCGTGCTGCGGCGGGTTGAATTTGCCGACAAGCCGGGTATCGTCTACGTGGGCACCCACCACCATGCGGAGTCCATTGGCGAAGAACTGCGCGATCGCGGCGTGGAAGCGCTGGCGTATCACGGCGGCATGAAGAGCAGAGACCGCGAGCAGATTCAGAGCCGCTTTATCAGCGGCGAGGTGCCGGTGATTGTGACCACCAATGCGTTCGCAATGGGCGTAGATAAGGCTGATATCCGCTTCGTGTATCACGCGGATGTAAGCGAGTCGCTGGATGCGTACTACCAGGAGATTGGCCGCGCCGGGCGCGATGGCGAGCCGGCTGAAGCCGTTCTCTTTTACCGCTCACACGATATTTCAGCCCAGCGCTACAAGACCGGCGCCGGCAAGGTGGATGCGCAGCAACTGGAGTCCGTGGCCAACGTGCTGGTGAGCGCCCACGCTCCCAGGACTTCAGAGCATCTGAGTCGCGAAACCGGCTTGTCGGCGCGCAAACTTACCAATATCCTGCATAAATTCGAAGAGGCGGGCGCGGCGCGCAAACTGGCCTCGGGGCAGATTCGCATGGAGTCGGAGCAATCGGCTGTAGAGATGCGAGACGCCGCCGTCAGGCAGCAGGAGACGCTGAAGGAGTTGCGCGGCCGGCGGCTCGAGCAGATGCAGGAATACGCGGAGACGCGCGGCTGCCGGCGCGAGTATCTGCTGCGCTACTTTGGCGACGACTACTCCGGCCCATGCGGCACTTGCGACCGCTGCGAGGCCGCGGCGGCTCTGCGCGTTCGCAGAGCGTGAAGCGCGGCCCGGGAAAGGGAAGCTTCGATGTCACTTGCCGGTAAGGTTCTGGGCGCGGCGGAAGATCGTCTTCCTAAAATCATTGATCCGCGAACCCACGCCGCGCTCGATTATCTGCACGTAGCATGCTTTCTGGGCATGGCGTGGCAGTGGCGCAAGCGGCGGCCGCGGGCCGCGGTGGCTGCGCTGGTGGCCGGGTCCGCGCTTCTGGCCGAATCGCTTTGCACCGATTACCCGCTCGGGGTAGTGAAGGCGATGTCGTTCCCCACGCACGGCCGCATGGACAAACTCGTGGCAGCTTCTTCTCTCCAGATTCCCAGGGTGATGGGGTTTGAGGGAACCGCGGAGGCCGTGCTGTTCAAAGGCGCCACAGCGATGAGGGCTGCCGAGGCGATGATGACCGACTACGAGCGCGACAAGCCGCGCTGGCGGACGGCGTCGTGAAGAGCAGCCGCCCAATTGCCCCTCAGGCTCCCGCACCAGTGGAGACGCCTGCCGACCGCCCATCCGGATCCGGCTCAAGGAAATCGAAGTCGCAGCCAAGATTCGCCTGCCTCACGTGGGTGCGATACAGGGCCAGGTAACCGCGCCGATCCTGCTGGACGGGGGGCTTCCACGCGGCGCGCCGCTTCGCCATCTTTGCTTCCGAAATCAGCAAGTCGAGCTTGCGATTGGGGATATCGAGCTGGATCAGGTCTCCGGTTTTTACCAGAGCCAGCGGCCCGCCCACGTAGCTCTCGGGGGCGACGTGCAGCACGCAGGCGCCAAAAGCGGTGCCGCTCATGCGTGCGTCGGAGATGCGCACCATGTCGCGCACGCCGCGCTCCAGAATCTTTTTGGGAATCTGGAAGTTGCCCCACTCCGGCATGCCCGGTCCGCCCTGCGGCCCGGCATTCTTGAGGACCAGCACACAGCTCTCATCCACATCGAGATCGTCGCGGTTGACGCGGGCTTCGTAGTCCGGGTAATTCTCAAAGACGAAGGCGCGGCCGGTGTGCTGGCGCAGGTGCGGGGTGACGGCGGATTCCTTGATGACCGCGCCATCCGGCGCCAGGCTGCCGAAGAGGATGACCGTGCCGCCGCTTTTGAAGAGGGGCCGCGTGCGCTCGCGGATCACCTCAGGATTATTGATGCGCGCGCCTTCGAGATTTTCGCCTACGGTTTTTCCGTTCGCTGTTAAACAGTCAAGATGGAGCAGGTCCTTGATCTGAGCCATGAGCGCGCGCAAGCCGCCGGCGTAATAGAAGTCTTCCATCAGGAACTCGCCGGAGGGGCGAATGTTGGCCAGCACCGGAACCCGGCGCGAGATTTCGTCGAAGACCGGGAGCGGCAGATCGAAGCCGCGGCGCTTGGCCAGGGCGACCAGATGAATGATGGCGTTGGTCGAGCCGCCCAGCGCCATGTCAACCGTGATGGCGTTGCGGAACGATTCTTCGCTCAGAATCTCACTGGGCGTCAGACCTTCCCAGGCCATCTGCACCACGCGTCTGCCGGTTTCCATGGCCAGGCGCGGATGATTGGAATCCGCAGCCGGAATTGACGATGCACCGGGCAGCGTCATGCCCAAAGCATCGCTGATGGCGGTCATGGTGGAGGCTGTGCCCATGGTCATACAGAAGCCCGGGGAGCGCGCGATACCGGCCTCGATCACGGTCAGTTCGTCGTCGCCGATGCCGCCGGCGCAGCGTTCGGCAAAGAACTTCCACACATCGGTGCCGCTGCCCAGCGGCTTGCCGTTCAAATTGCCGCGCAGCATGGGTCCGCCGGGCAGGTAAATGGCCGGTACATTGGCGCTGATGGCGCCCATCAGCAGAGCCGGGGTGGTTTTGTCGCACCCTCCCAGCAACACCGCGCCGTCAATCGGCATGCTGCGCAGGATTTCTTCGGTATCCATGGCCAGCAGGTTGCGGTAGAGCATGGGGCTGGGCTTCATATAGGTTTCGGTAATGGAGAGCGCCGGAATCTCGACCGGGAATCCGCCCGCCTGCCAAACACCGCGCTTGACCATCTCCGCGCGTTCGCGCAGGTGCGCGTTACAGGGATTCAGCTCGCTCCACGTATTAATGAGGGCGATGACCGGTTTGCCGAGAAAATCTTCGCGCTGAAACCCCATCTGCAACATCCGCGAGCGATGGCCGAAACCACGCATGGTGTTGGGGCCAAACCAGCGATAACTCCGCAAATCCTCGGGTTTCTTCCTGTTGGGTTCCATATTGCGGTCTTCTTTCCCGATCGAGTTGTGGGTCGCCGGCGTGAATGCAAATGTCCGGCATTCCGGCCAGAATCATACATCCAGACAGGCCCCAAAGTCCCGCATTGTCAGAATAACCAGATGCGGATCAGGCCAGCTAATCGATTGCCGCTCTGCGCTGGCGCGGGTATGATGGAAATGCTTCGCAGGATTTGAACTATGAACGCTAACGCAAAAAGCGGCAGCGACATGCTGATCGATGAACGCCGCCAGCACGTGCTCGATCTGATTCATCGCAATGGACGCGTACTGGTTTCGGACCTTTCGGAGACGTTGGGGATTTCCCGCATCACCATCCGCAAGGATCTGGACTATCTCGAGTCCCGTGGCCTGCTGCACCGCACCCATGGAGGAGCACTCTCGGTCGAAGGCAATGCGCTGCTGGATCCATCACTCGGTGAGAAAGAGCAGAAGCAGTCCAAGGAGAAGCAGTGCATCGCCGCCGCCGCCGCTGGTCTTGTGGAGGAAGGCCTGTGCATCATTCTCGACTCCGGAACCACTACCACGGCCATTGCCCGCGAGCTGCGCCGGTTTTCGCACCTTACCGTAATTACCAATGCCGTCAACATTGCCAGCGAGTTGGCGGGAACCGATTTTGACGTAATCCTTACCGGCGGAAGTTTGCGCAAGAACTCGTTCTCACTGGTGGGCCCGTTGGCCGAGGACATGCTGAAAGAGATGCATGCCGACATCCTCTTTCTAGGCGTCGATGGATTCGACACCAAGATCGGGGTGACCACTCCCAACGTGCTTGAATCCCGTGTGAATCGCGCGATGGTGAGCGCGGCTAAGCGTGTGATTGCGGTCTGCGACTCGACAAAATTCAACCGCCGCAGCCTGGCCCTGATTGTGCCGCCATCTGCCATTCAGACCGTCATTACCGACAAAGGGCTCAGTGATGAAGTTGCAGATGCTTTGACAGCCGCGGGCATCGAAGTAATGCGGGCATAGAAGACCAGAACCGGTCCCCTGAACCAACGTCTACGACTCAATCGTCACGTCGACTGCACCATGTGCATTTATTCCTGCGCTTTCAGCTTTACAGCTCGCACTAGATCCGGCGGAGCGTCACGATGGGGCCCCTTATGCAGGCCCAGATAGACTTCCAGCGAATAGTAGAGTAACCGGTTCGCCATTCACGAAGGAGAATGAAGCAACGATGAAGCGCTTTGGTGTTGAAGGCGGTAAGGGAGCGGGCGGGCAGCACCTGCCGTTCGCGCGCGCAGTGCAGGCGGATGGCTGGCTCTATGTCTCCGGCCAGGTGCCGATGCTGAATGGCGAGGTGGTCACAGGCGGCATCGCCGCACAGGCTCAGCAGGCGATTCGCAATCTGCTGGCGATTCTGAACGAAGCGGGATATGGGCCGGAGCACGTGGTGCGCTGCGGCGTGTGGCTTGACGATGCGCGCGATTTCGCCGCTTTCAATGCAGTTTTCAGGGAGTTCTTCGGCGCGCATCCGCCGGCGCGCTCCTGCGTAGTTTCACACATGGTAGTGGATTGCAAGATCGAGATCGATTGCGTGGCTTATAAGGATCCGCGCGCCTGATTCGTTGTCAACAGTTTCGAATCCCGTTGTTTGCCGGGGAAAGGCGTTCAAAAACTGCCGATGATCGATCCGCACAGTGTTTTTCTGATTGTCTCAGCCCTGGTTACCGTGGTGGGCCTGATCCTGTCGATCACGGTCTTCAAACTCAATCCGTTCCTCGCGCTGCTTCTGGCTTCGATTTTGCTCGCCATCGTCGCGGGCATGCCACTGTCAGGCGTGGTGCATTCCTTCGAGGCCGGCGTGGGCGGCACGCTGGGACACATCGCCATCATCGTTGCGCTGGGCACCATGCTCGGCAAAATGATGGCCGAATCCGGCGCAGCAGACCAGATCGCCCACAGCTTGATTCGATACTTCGGAGAGGAACGAATCCAATGGGCGATGCTTCTGATCGGCATTATCGTTGGCCTGCCAGCATTTTTTGAGGTTGGCTTCGTCCTGCTGGTTCCCATCGTATTCACGGTTGCCCGGCGCACCGGATCTTCGTTGGTGCTGGTGGGCCTGCCGTTGGTCGCCGGTCTCTCTGTGGTGCACGGACTGGTGCCGCCGCACCCCGCAGCCTCAATGGCGGTGGCAATTTACAAAGCCGATGTGGGCCGCACCGTCTTGTATGCTCTGCTGATCGGCTTGCCCACGGCCGCCATCGCCGGGCCGCTGTACGCCCGGCTGATCGCCCCGCACATCCATCTGGCCCAGGAAAATCCCATGGCAGAGCAGCTTGTCGAACGCGACTTTGCCGGCGGGTTGCCGGGGTTCGGGCTCTCCCTATTCACGGTTCTCCTTCCCGTTCTGTTAATGGTGATGGGCAGTAGCGCCGGCACTCTATTCCCCGGCGCCGCGAAGACCGACGCGGTCCTCCATCTGATCGGCAATGACGACATTGCCCTGCTGATCGGAGTGCTGCTCAGCTTTTATACGCTTGGACGGATGAGGGGGTTTACCCGTGAAACCATCCTGCGCTTCAGCAACGAGTGTCTTGCCCCCACCGCTACCATTACGCTGCTGGTGGGCGCGGGAGGCGGATTCGGCCGCGTTTTGCAGGATAGCGGCGTCGCAGAGGCAATTGTCACCGCGGTGTTGCGGACTCACATTTCGCTGATTTTGATGGCGTGGCTTCTGGCAGCGGCCATGCGGCTGGCCACCGGCTCCGCCACCGTTGCCATGACTACCGCAGCGGGCATTGTGGCGCCATTTGCGGTTCATGCCACCGGCGTGCATCCGGAACTGCTGGCAATTGCCACCGGCGCCGGCGCGCTCATCTTCTCCCACGTCAACGATGGCGGATTTTGGCTGGTGAAAGAGTATTTCAACATGACCGTCGCGCAGACGCTCAAGACATGGTCGGTGTGCGAGACGATTATTTCCGTCGTCGCTCTCATCTTCACGCTGGCCGCAGCTCGTTTTCCAGGATTCCAGTGAGCACTCCGTGCTCCGGCCCGATGATTGAGGAATTTTATGACCGCTATTGCCCCCATGCAGAATCTTTCGCGACGCTTGTTCCTGCGCGGCGCAGCCGGCTCGGCCTTTGCGCATTTAGGCGCACCATCGATGCGCGCTCAAATTCAGCCGGCGCGGTCAGGAAAGCTGCTCGCCTATGTGGGCACCTATACCGGCGCAGTCGGCAACCTGGGCAACGGCGAGGGCATTTACCTGTTCGATGTCGATCAGGCCACGGGAGAGCTGACCAATCGCAGGCTTGTTGCCACCGCGCGCAATCCCTCCTGGATCGTTTTGCATCCCTCCCGCAAATTTCTCTATGCGGTGAATGAAGTTGCGGACTACCAGGGCGACAGCGGTTCCGTTTCCGCATTCGCAATGAACCCCCGCACAGGTGAACTGCGCGAATTAAATACCGTCAGCTCCGCAGGGGCCGGGCCTGCTTACCTGAGCCTCGACCGCACCGGCAAATTCGCCTTGGTGGCCAACTACGGAGGCGGCAGCATTGCAGTTCTTCCTCTCGAGGCCGATGGCTCGCTGGGCGCTGCCGTCGAGGTCCACCGCGATATGGGCTCGACGGGCAGCCTGCGCGCCACCCACGCGCGTCCGGGCAGCTTTGCCATCAGCGGACACGATGCGCCTCATGCGCACATGATCGCGCCCGATCCGCAGAACCGGTTCGTGCTGGCTACGGACCTTGGCCAGGACCGCATCTACTCCTATGCTTTCGACGCCACCACGGGAAAGCTGATTGCCAACAGCGCCCATCCCTTCACCGCCCTGCCCTCGGGCGATGGGCCACGCCACTTTGCCTTTCATCCCAACGGGCGCTGGCTTTACTCAATCCAGGAAGAGTCTTCGACCATCGCCTTCTTTCACTACGACGCCGCGACCGGTGCACTGACCGAGAGGCAAACCATCTCCGCGCTTCCACCGGGGTTTGCAGGCACGAGCTTTGCATCGGAAATTCTGGTTGCGCCCGGCGGACGCTTTCTTTACGGAGCCAATCGCCTTCACGACACCATCGCAGCATTCGCCATTGGCGGGGATGGAACGCTGACGGCTGCCGGCGAAGCTTCCACCATGGGCGATTACCCCTCGCAATTTCTGATTGAGCCCGGCGGGCGATTCCTCTACGCCTGCAACCGCCGCAGCGACAGCATTACTTGCTTCCGCCTGCATCCGCGGAGCGGAGTGCCGGTCTTCACGGGGAAGTACGCGGGAGTGGGCAGTCCGGCCTGCATCCGAATATTGTCCTGAAGGCCTGCCTGATCGTCGTCAGCGTTGCACGATCCTCCAGAAGCAGCGCGTGCCCATCAGCTGTGACCTGCCGTCCGGAGTTCTGCCAGCTGCCTGACCAGGCGCTGGACAATGTCCGGATGCCGCTTGGCCACATTGTCTGTCTCTCCGGGGTCGGATTCCAGATTATAAAGCTCCAGCGGAGCAGCAGGGTAGTCCACAGCTCCAGGCATATATAACTGTTCGATGTGTTTTTGGCGCGCAATGACCCGCGGGTTTGTAATTGGGGTTGGCGGCGGAGGGGGATGCGCGCCGGGCCGCTGACTGCGGTCAATGAGCTTCCACTGGCCGTCACGGATGGCAAGCACCTCCGACTCTTCCACCAGTGACTGGCGTCCCTGTGTGGTTTGACCGAGCAACGCGGGCAGCTCGTTCAGACTGTCCGGCGCCCCGCCCTCCGGCACCGGCTCGTCCACCAGCGCAGCAAGACTGCGCAAAATATCGAGTTGGCTGATGAGGGCGCCCGACACCCCGGACCTGATATGGCCGCGCCAATGGGTGATAAAAGGCATTCTCGTGCCACCCTCGTAGATGGAGTATTTTCCTCCGCGGAAAGACCCCGCGGGCTTGTGGGCGCCGAGGAGCTGGACGGAGTTATCGTCATAGCCGTCGTTGACCACGGGACCATTGTCTGAAGTGAAGATCACGAGCGTATTGTCTGCGACTCCGCAGGCCACCAGGGTCTCGAGCACGCGCCCCACACACCAGTCCAACTGCGTAATCACATCGCATCGGATACCGCATTCACTCTTGCCTGCGAACTGCTCGGCTGGAGCGTGCGGAACATGAATATCGCTGGGAGTGAAGTAGAGAAGGAAGGGGCCGTCTTTGTGCTCCTCAATAAATTCGCAAGCTTTGCCGGTGAACGTTGCGGCCATGGTTTCGTCGTTCCATCGTGCGGCCTTACCTCCTGTCATATAACCGATTCGGCTGATTCCGTCGACGATCGTCCCATCGTGGCCCTCGCTCAACTTCATCTTCAGCAGCTCAGGATCATCTGCTCCCGTGGGGTCGTTCGAGTCATTGCCGAGCTTCCTGCTGTAGGAAACGTGGATAGGATCCTTGGGGTCCAGGTTCACAACCCGGTGGTCGTGAATGTAGACGGTGGGCACGCGATCGGCGGTAGCGGCAAAGAAGAACGCATCGTCAAATCCTAGCTCGCAAGGCCCGGGCTTGATTTCCCCATTCCAATCGATGGTTCCATTTCCCAGACCGATATGCCATTTCCCCACCAGGCCCGTGGCGTAGCCGGCTGACTTCAGCACACTGGCAATGGTTGGCTGACCTGGGTGGATCAACGACTCCGCATCACCGGGAAGGACTTCCACGCCGTCTTTCCGCCATGCGTAACAACCCGTCAGCATCGCATACCGGGAAGGGGTGCAGGTCGCGGCACACGAATGCGCATCCGTAAAGCGCAAGCCACTCTTGGCCAGTCCATCCAGATGCGGTGTGTTGACATCGATTCCGCCATAACAGGTCAAGTCCCCGTAGCCGACATCGTCGGACAGGATGACGACGATATTGGGTCGAGTGGCAGGGGGCGGTTGGGGTAAGCCGAAGGCCTTTTGCGAAGCAATGGCAGCGCCGGCCAGCCCGCATTGTTTCAGAAATATTCGCCGGTTCAACTGGGAAGTTGACATAGGGATCGAGACGCCTATCTGATTTTAATGACCTTGCCGGCAACGTGGCGCATGCTTTCGCTATTCGAGTTTCCTGTACGCCCACCAAGGAGCAGACGGGGCGGCGTGGGGAATCCCGTGAGGAATGATTGCTCCTCTTTGCTTCCTACCCTATATGGCCAACTCCTGCGGATCGGGGCGATAAAGACTCAGTGTCTGTTCGATGAGATCTGCCGCGTGTTCTGGTCCGTCCAATTGCTGGATGGCTTTCTGCAAGGCTTGGGCAGAACTACGGTAGCTGGCGTCCCCCAGGACACGCAGGACCGCCCGGCGAAGCCGCGCCGGTTTCAGGCCGTGGCGCGAGACCACCAAAGCAGCACCGCGGGCCTTGAGGCGCGCCGCGACCCCGGGTTGATCGTTGCCGAGAGGCACAGCCACCATGGGAACCCCTTCAGACAGCGACTCGAGGACAGTATTGAGGCCGGCATGGGTAATGACCAGCGCGGCACGCTTGAGGATGTCCAGTTGCGGGGCAAAACCCACTACCAGCGGATCGCCGGGAAATGGCGCGAGTTGTGCTGGATCGAGTCTGCCACCGAGAGAAATCACTAGCTGGGCGTCGAGCCCGGCACAGGCATCTGCGATGATCTTGAAGATATGTTCAAATCCGTTTTGGAACGTTCCGAGCGACGCGTAAATCAGAGGGCGTCCGTCAAGCTGGTCCCACGGGAAATCGACAGGTGGACGCTGCAGGGAGTGAACAAACGGTCCGGCGTAGTGGAGCCCCGCCGGCTTTTCTCCGTGAACATCGAATTCCAGCGCTTCAGGTAGTTGAGTGATTTGGGCCAGCGGCGATAGTCCCTCCTCGGGACGGGTGTGGGGCTTCAGTCCCCATGCGCTGCGCCGCTGGTTCACTTCTTTGAAGATGGGCGCTGCAAAGAGCAAAAGCGTGTGAATGGCGATACGGTTTCGCAATCGGCTGAGCCGATGCTGCCGCGCGGCCCACCCGAACCAAAAGGGTGGAAACCGATCATCCGGAAGCAGAGGGGGAATCAAGGCGATCGATATCCAGGGTAGACCCAGGTAGTCAGCCACGTTTCCGGCAAAGTTCGCTTCATCCACCAGTAACGCGTCGACGTTGGCGGAGCGCACGGCATCGGGGCCGTCGCGCAGGACCATGCGCGTGGAGTTTCTTACCTGCTCCAACGTAAAGCGAAAGGTCGCGATCCCGCTTAACTGGGCCATGCGGTCGTCCAGTTTCTCCAGGGTACCGGCGGGAAAGTCCTGGGCGCCGATTTGGTGAAACTGGATACCCGCAGCTCGTACGCGCTCGGCGGTGTCGGCGATGCCGAAGATCACTACCTCATGACCCCGGAGTTCGAGAGAATGGGCCAAAGCGGTCATCGGATTGAGGTGACCGGTTGCCGGATAGCAAAATGCGCCGAATCTTGCCATTGCACACTTTCAATCTTTCTGTGGTTTCACCTGCCGGGAGAAACCGCTGAGGGTGTTCAGATCTCCTATGGAAAAGCAGCTACACGGATTGAGGGACTGCTCTAATCATGCCTCAGCGCGTCAACAGGCGAAAGCTGACCGGCACGCCACGCCGGTAGCGCTCCGGCGGCCAGGCCGGCGAGCAGTGCGATTGCCAGGGCTTCGGCAAGCAACTGCCAGTGGATTGACGCAGAAACGAGACTTGCGGTCTGCGGGAAGGTGGCCAGCAGGCGCAGAGCGCACCATCCTAAAACAATGCCGAAAATGCCCCCCACAAGCCCGAGCGCGACTGCTTCGAGCTCAATCTGGGCCAGCACCTGCCACCGCTTCCATCCCAGCGCACGCAGAATACCGATTTCCTGGGTGCGCTCAAAAACCGACATCGCCATGGTGTTGGCGATTCCCAGAATTCCAATGATAAGAGCAAGTGAAGACGTGCCCCAGGCGGAAGCGTGAGCCAGTCTCACGAACTGATTATCGCTGGCGCGCTGCGCCGCCGGAACGGCGCGCGTCCCCGGCACCGCGGCTTCGATTTGAGCCTGCGCATGCTTGAGGTATTGATCCGGTGATTCTCCGCGCGGCGCGGGGCGCAGGCGAACATCGACCGTAGACACTTTGCCTTGCATGCCGGTTAACTGCTGCAACTGGCTGAGCGGCATGATGAGCGCGTCCGCCTCGAGAGTTGAAGCGCCGTGATAGATGGCTGTGACGCGGAACGTCGAACCCTGAATATCAAGAGTATCGCCGGTGGTCTTCTTCAGGTCCTGCGCCAGCATATCCCCCAGCATGACGTCTGGCTCGTCGTCTTGAAAGGGTTTTCCTGACAGCATCTGCAAAGAGCGAAGCTGATAGGCATCCGCCTTCCAGCCGTAGGCCAGCGCATTGACGTCAGGTGTCAGGTCCATCAAATTAAAGATCGTGGGCGAAGCCTCCGCCACCACTGGCAGACGAAGGAGCTTGGCGGCCGCCGACTCGTCCAGCGAAGTGTTCAGGAACGTTCCCCGGATCACCGAGATATCGGTCCCGCTGCTCGAGTAAATGCGCATCCACTGCTGCTCGAATCCGCTCGAAAAGCCCACCAGGCCCACAAACGCGCCAACTGCCATGCCAATTCCGGCGAGCGACAGCAGAGTTCTCAGCCGCCTGCGCAGGAGGGTCTTGAACGCAAATCCGGTGAACGACAATGACCTGGCCATGGAGGTTGTTCCTGGTCTCCCCTTGAGGAAGGCTGGACCGATTTCGCTTCGCCCCGTTCAGGATAAGGGGTCGCAGCAGGTTTCTCCAATTTAACGACAATCTAATTCTGTGTGGCGTGCCCGATAGCGCAGCCGAGCCTCCGAATGTGCACTCCGAGGGCCTGAAAACTAGGGGCAGCTATAATAATGAAGAACCCGACAATAGCGAAGAACCTGACCGGGCGCGGTTACTTAGAGATCTTTCCCGACCGGGCCTTTGGTTGTTCGTGGAGTCTTGGTGTTCGCGGTGCCTTTGGTAAATGAATAGCGAAGAACTCATCCTGATTACGGGCGCAACCGGCTTCCTTGGAGTACAGCTTGTGCGCGAGCTGCTGCAGCGGCAGCCGGACACCCGGTTGGCGCTGCTCATCCGCAGCAGAGCCGGCAAAACGGGGAAGCAACGTGCTGATTCCTTCATCCCCGCAGCGGATCAATCGCGGGTTCAGGTGTTTTCAGGAGATGTGACCCAGCCTCTATGCGGATTAGATCCATCCGCCTACGAGCAGCTGTCCGCGGAAACCACCCGGGTTATTCATTCCGCAGCCACGGTGCGATTCGACCACTCGCTCGATGAGGCGCGGCGCGTGAACGTGGAAGGCACCCGGCATATTCTCGATTTTGCGGGCGGCGCGCGCCAGTTACGGAGCTTTGCTTACGTCGGTACAGCGTATGTGGCCGGGGAACGCTCTGATCTGGTACGCGAAGACGAGCTTCGAGTCGGCCAGGGCTATCGCAACACCTACGAACAAACCAAGGCCGAGGCAGAGGCCCTGGTGCGGTCACGGCTGAGCTCACTGCCGGGCGTGATCCTGCGTCCAAGCATCATCGTGGGGGATTCGCGCACCGGCGTTACCTCCAGCTTTAAGATGATGTATTGGCCGCTGAAAATCTACGCGCGCCGCCTGTGGCGCACCGTGCCGGGCTATCCCGACGCGGTTTTGGACATTGTGCCCGTGGATTTTGTGGCCAATGCTGTGGCCCGGCTCCTCTTGGATGAGTCTGCCCTGGGCAGCACCGTTCACCTCTGTGCCGGGCCGCGCGGCAGCGCCACCATTCAGCAGGTGGCCCAGCGCGCAATGGAATACTTCAACGCTCCAGAGCCGCGGTACGTCGATCCCAGGTTGTTCTTTGCGGTCCTGCGGCCTCTTTTGTTTATCTCCTTGTGGGGACGCAAGCGCCGTGTGCTGCGCGACGGCCGCGCTTACCGGGACTACTTCACCATGCGCATGCAATTCGATACCAGCAATGCGGAGCGTCTTCTGCAGCCGGCCGGGGTGAGTCCGCCTCCTGTGCTCGATTATCTCGACCGCCTCTTTCAATATTGCGTGGCCAGCGACTGGGGCCGGAAGCCGGTTTCCGCGCAATGAGCATGATCCAGCGCTATCGCCTGGCCCGCGACCGCGGAGTTACGGTCGCCAATCTTGTGGACGAGCTGGTTCGCCGGAAACAGGATTGCGAAGTGGCCGTCTATGAGAGCGGTCCCTTCAATCTCTCCGAGCTGCACCATGCGGTGTGCGCGATCGATGCATTTCTCCGTGCTACCGTGTTGATTCGCCCCGGCCAGCCGGTTGCTATCTATCGCAGTAACGACCGGAATTGCTTCCATTGGTTTCTCGCCATTATCCGGGCGGGTGGCATTGCGGTTCCGTTGAATCCGCAGCTCTCGCTTGCCGAAGTGCGCCGCATTCTGCGGGAGAGCGGCACAGAGATTCTGGTTACCGACAAAGCGGTGTTTGAACGCAGCATCGGCGATCGCCAGGCCCTCGATATACGCACCTGGATACAGGCAGATGAAGAGGAGGAAACCCTCGAGGGATTCCTGCGCGTTGCCGAGACTCATGGGCCGCCATTGCCGCCGGTCGACATCGATCCGGCCGCAACAATTGCTATTTTTCATACCTCCGGCACCTGCGGATTTCCCAAAGGCGCAGCCTTGTCAAGCAATGCGCTGCTGGGGGCGCGTGCCTCCACGGTGCTCTCCGGAGTGTTTCTGGGGCCGCGGGATCTTGCACTGGTGGCGTTGCCCTGGTCGCACATCATGGGTGTGAGCATCGCTCTTTACGGGCTGATGGCGGGCATCCGTGGATGTTTTCTCGATCACTTCGATGTCGAAGCGGCCCTGGATCTTGTTGAGCGCTTCCGCGTGACTACTTTCGTTGGCGTACCCACCATGTTTGCCCGGCTGGTCAACAGCAACCCGGAGCCTGCCCGGCTGGCCAGCGTGCGCGTCTGGCTCTCTGCCAGCGATCACCTTCCCCAGGAAGTTCGGCTCCGTCTGCGCCAATTTGGGGCCCTGTTCCGGCTGCCGGGCGGCAGGCGCATCCCTCCCGTTCTGCTGAACGGCTACGGCATGGTGGAGTTGGGTGGCCTGGCCATGATGGGCATTGAGCTGTCGTTGCTGCCCGGCAGTGGCGATCTGTATCTGCCGGTGCCGCCGTTTCACATCCGCATTGTCAATGAGGAAGGGCAAACCGTGCCGGCCGGCGCGGTGGGCGAATGCCAGGTTCGCCGCCGCGGACTGGCGCCGCACTACTGGAAGGACAAGAGCGATTCCCAGGGGCTGATGACCGGCGACGGATGGTTGCGAACCGGCGACCTGGCCACACGCAATCGCCTTGGATTGATCCGGCTGGTTGGGCGATCGAAGGATGTGATCAAGTCGGGCGGCTATTCAGTGTACGTGCGCGAACTGGAAGAAGCGTTGCTGGCGCATCCTGACATGGCCCGCGCCGTCGCGTTCAGCCTGCCCCACAAGGAAAAGGGCGAGATTCCCGTTGCCGCCGTTGAATTGCATCCAGGATCCACATCCAGTGAAGCCGATCTCCTGATGTGGTGCCGCAGCAGGCTTGCGCCTTACAAAGCGCCGCGGCGCATCTGGGTGATGAGCCCTGGCGAGCTTCCGCACAATCACAGCGGCAAGGTACTTCGCCGGGTGCTGCAGGAGCGTTTTTCTGGGCAGGCGGACGGGCTGTCCGTAGTGACGGCCTTCCCCATCTCGCCAATCGAATCGACCGCAATTCCAGGCGAGCTGGCTTCGAAATAATTCCGCTTAGAAACCAGAACTTTTCCTGAGATCGCAAGGGTGGTCCGGGATGCGCTGCATCCGCGGCTGGAGCTTGCTTTCGATCAGGGATCGGACTGTGTGCTCAATGGAATTGTGGGTGCCCTCTGCGCGCCAGTTCCTATCTGAAATCTGCTTCAGATAGAATTCACTCTGACCGATGTCAGGCCCTCAAATCGGGCGCTGTGGTGATGGTGCGGTTTCTGGAGCCCTACAGGCTGCGGATTCCCGTCGCAACCTGCGTGCGAAAGAGTGTCCTGCACCGCGATCTGCCGTGGAACCTGAGGAGCAAGAGCTTGAAAAGGAAGATTGGATTGGGAATGGCATGGACCCTGGCCGTGGCCGCTGCCGTGGTGCCGATGGCGGCACAAAATAAGCCCGTTGTGGCCGGGCCTGTGGAGTTGCGCGTCGACGGACTCAGCACGCCGCTGGGCATCGACGACCCGGCCCCTAGCCTTTCATGGCATTTGCGCGATCCGGAGCGCGGAGCCAGGCAAACTGCCTACGAGGTGCTGGTGGCCACCGCACCCGCGTTGCTGCGCCAGGACAAGGCAGACATTTGGGATAGCGGCCGGATCGATTCGGACACCTCGCTAAACGTGCGCTATGGCGGCCCCGCGGTGGCAGCGAGCACCCGCTATTTCTGGCAGGTGAAGGTATGGAACACGGCGGGCAAAGCCTATGCGCCAAGCGAGATTGGGTGGTGGGAGACGGGCTTGCTGGCACAAGATGCCTGGCGGGCGCAATGGATCGGGTATGAAACGGCGGAAGAAGCCGCGGTGCGTCTCGCGCCGGCGGCATGGATCGCCAGTCCCGACGCGGATCTTCTGGCCAAGGAGAAAGCCGACGAGGAGCATTTTGCCTATCGCGCGACCGTCACCCTCGACCGGCCGGTGCGCTTTGCCGCGCTCTACGCCACCGCTCAGGACACCGTGGGCGCCTGGATCAACGGAACCGGGGTGCTGGCGGCGGGCGCGCTGCCCGCATGGAAGCAGATGCCCTGGAAGAAATTTGCGCGCGCGGACGTGAGTTCCACGCTTCACCCAGGCGCCAATGTGCTGGC
Organism: uncultured Acidobacteriaceae bacterium; assembly: GCA_963725975.1. Lineage (GTDB taxonomy): Bacteria > Acidobacteriota > Terriglobia > Terriglobales > Acidobacteriaceae > Telmatobacter. Next base: position 553,055 of record CAVSBA010000012.1, read on the forward strand.
CCTGGAGGCAGTGCACTATGCACTGGATCCGGACGGGCAGCTCACTGCTCCTGCGCCGCCGCTGGTGGCAACGCTGGTGGTTGAGTATAGCGATGGAAGCTGGACGAGTTTTTCCAGTCAGCCCTCATGGAAGACGGCTATCCACGCTGCCACGGGCTGGCAGAAGCCGGGCTTCGACGATGCGGAGTGGAAGACCGCCGTCCCCGCGCAGTCCACAGGCGATTTGGCTCCGCTTGGGCATCCGTGGATTCCGGAATCGGTGAAGGCCCTGCGCCACACCTTCACCCTGAACGAGCCGGTGAAGTCGGCGCGGCTTTACGCCACCGCGCTGGGCGCCTACCAGCTTTTCCTGAATGGCAAGCGCGTAGGGAACGACGTGATGGATCCGGGCTGGACGGATTTTCGCGAACATGTGAAATACCAGACCTTCGATGTGACCGCGCAGCTGACGCGCGGCGCCAATGCCCTGGGGGCCTTGCTGGCCCCGGGGTGGTACGACATGCCGCTGGAATGGTTCCAGCAGCCCAACAACTACGGCGACACGCCGCCCGCGCTGCGCGCCGAGTTGCGGATCGAGCATACCGACGGCAGCGTGGAATGGGTGGCGACGGACGCCAGTTGGCTGGCCAGCGGGTCCAGCATTCTGCACTCCGAGATCTACGACGGCGAAAGCCAGGACGCGCGACTGACGCAGCCCGGCTGGAGCACGGCGGGGTTTGCGGCGCGGGGTTGGAAGAGCGCGCTCGCGATCGACCCGAATCCGATAAAAATTGAAGCCCAGGATTTTCCGGCGATCCGCGTGGAGCGCACGGTCGCGGCGGTCGCTCTCACCGAGCCCAGGCCGGGCGTCTACGTCTATGACTTTGGTCAAAATCTCGCGGGTGTGGAACAGGTCAAGGTAGCGGGGCCGGCGGGAACCAAAATCCAGTTGCGCTTTGCCGAAGTTCTCAACCCGGCTGGAACGCTCTACACCGCCAACCTGCGCACCGCGAAGGCCACCGACCACTTTATTCTGACTGGCCAGGGCGTGGAGGAGTTTACTCCGCAGTTCACGTTCCACGGCTTTCGCTACGCCGAGTTGACTGGCTTACCCACCGCGCCGGGCAAAGACGCTGTAAAGGCGGTGGTCTTCCACACGGATGCGCCCTTTACCGTTCGGCTCACCACCGGCGATGCGATGATCAACAAGTTGTGGAGCAACATCCTGTGGGGGCAGCGCTCGAACTTCATCGGCGTGCCCACAGACTGCCCGCAGCGTGACGAGCGGCTGGGCTGGACGGCCGATGCGCAGGTGTTCTGGCGCGCGGCTAGTTACAACATGGATCTGGCTGCCTTCTCGCGCAAATACGCGGGCGATTTGCGCGGCACGCAGGCAGGAATGCCGTTTTACGGCATCTTTGCACCAGGAACCACGACCGAACAGCCGGGTTATGGCGCGGGCTGGAGCGATGCAGGGGTGATCGTTCCCTGGACCTCCTGGCTGCAGACCGGCGATACCAGCATCATCGACCAGAACTGGGCGGCGATGGAGATGTACGTCGATGGCATCGCGGCCGCCAATCCCGACGGCCTTTGGAAAAACGAATCCGGGATTCAATTTGGCGACTGGCTGGCTCCCGAAGGCGGAACCGACCCGGCGCTGATCGCCACCGCGTATTGGGGTTATGACGCGAGCCTTATGCGCCAAATGGCTCACGCCACTGGCCGCGCAGAGGACGAGGCGAAATACGAGCAGCTCTTCGAAAAGATTCGCGCCGCCTTCCAGAAGCAGTTTGTGCACGAGGATGGATTCGTGGCCGGGGCCGATCCCGCGGATAAAAAGAATACAGGCGGCGACACGCAGACCGGCTACGTACTGGCGCTGCACATGAATCTGCTGCCGGAGAACCTGCGCGCCGCGGCAGCACAAAAGCTGGCGGCCAAGATCCATGCCAACCACGACCTGCTGGGGACAGGTTTTCTGGGCACGCCCTATCTGCTGGAGGAGTTGACCAAGGCCGGCTATGCCGATCTGGCCTACACCTTGCTGCTCAACACCCGCTACCCATCGTGGGGCTACATGGTTGAGCACGGCGGCACGACCACGTGGGAGCGCTGGAATGGCGACCAGATGCGCGACGACCCGACCATGAATTCCTACAACCATTATGCCTATGGCGCAGTAGCCGACTGGATGTATCGCTATGCCGCAGGAGTGGACACCACTGCGCTCAGTGCGGGCTTCCATACCGTCGTGTTGCATCCCGTGTTCGACGCGCGCCTGGGCAGCGTGGACTTTGACTATCAATCCGCCTACGGCCCGATTCACTCCGGTTGGACGGTCAAGGGAAATTCGGTCGCGTGGCGGGTGACGGTCCCCGCCAACGCTACCGGATGGCTGCCCTTGAATCCGGAGCAGGCAGCAAACTATAAGCTGGAGGGCGTGCCGATTGCCGCCAGCCATCTGGTCAAAGCGGAAACGCGCAACGGCCAAGATGGATTTGAGCTGCCTGCGGGGGCATACACCTTTGAAGCCAAGCTCTAAGACCTGTCTTCAACCAAACGCGAGCCATTGCAGGCGCAGCCGTTCCGCACCGTGTCCGCTGAACTCCAGGCGCACGCCCGCGGGCCCAGCGTCCGGAGGCAGTTGACAGGAGACGGTGCGGTAGCTGCTCCAACTCTGCGTGGCCGGAAGGTGAAGGTGGGCTAGCAGCCGGCCTGCGGCATCGTCGGAGTAGACGCGAACTTTGCAGCCGCCGGCGACGGCGCTCGACGCTCTCAAGGAGAGATGCGAACCGGCAGCGAGGTTCCGTAAGTTCGGATAGTGCAAGGAACTCGTTTCGCCGAGGCCGCGCACTTCGTAGCCTCCTTCCGGACACTGCGCTACGTTCGTATTCGTGGCAGCAAAGTAGTTTGCCGCCGGGATCGACGTGCGCGCGTCATACTCGCCTACGCCTTCCACGCGCAGGTCAACCGGTTCTATCTCTCCGTTGTCGCGATAATGCAGATAGCTGATCACGGAGTCGCGGAAGAACATCTGAGTGCCGGGCCAGCCCTGATCGTTGCACACGAAGTACCACTGGCCATGAAGGTTGAAGAACGACGCGTGACGATCCAGGGTAAAAGCATCGTAGTCCTTGTGGACTGCCAGGCGTTTGCGGAAGATGGGGTCTGTGCGGTCTGGAGTCAGAATCGAATCCTTATAGACGTAAGGTCCGTACACGGAATCGGACATGGCGTAGTAACAGCCCCAGGAAAGATAGTAGATTCCGTTGCGCTTGTGCAGATACGGTTTGTCGTCCGTCTTTCCCGGTCCATAGGGGCCCATCTTGCGGTCCAGGACGATCTTCCGTGGCGTCTCTGCGAGCGACCTCATGTCGTCGGCCAGGCGCGCGATATAGTACTCCCAAACTCCAAACACAATGTAGGTCGTTCCATCTTCCTCCTGCAGAATGCCTGGATCACGCGCGGTCGTAGGAGTCGAGCCTGCGGCAATCAGCGGCTTGCCCATCGCGTCATGCCATGGGCCGCGCGGAGAATCGCTCTCCACAACTCCAATCTCCTCCGGACCACGAGAGAAGAAGAAATAGTATTTGCCGTCGCGCCGTATCGCATCGGTTGCCCAGCACATGGTGGAAGGCTTGCGCCAATACGTCTGTTCGGGCCGAAGCGTGCTGACTTCTCGCCAGTCGATCAAGTTTGTGGTGTGCCACACCCACCAGTCATGCGTACAGAATCCCGTGTTCTTCGGATCGGCGTCATGCGTGGCGTAGAGATAGACCTCGCCATCGTAGACTCGCACGTGCGGATCGCATAGCCCGACGCCAACGACAAGGGGATTTCCCTGAACCCGGCCTGCGGATAGCTCCCTTGCCCATGCGGCCGCTCCGCCTTTGCCAACGGAGCCAGCCGCGAAAGTACCGGCCAGGCCCCTCAAGAAGTTGCGGCGTGAATGCGCCATCGTTGCTCCTTTGGGCGCTCCGCAAGAGCGGTTTGCCCCTTCGCCTGCGGGTTTTATCCCCAATCCCCGCTTCTGTCTTGGACGCGAGGCAAAAAAGCGCGCTTTGATTTTAGCAGAGGGTTTTGTTTCGACTGGGACGGTGGGGTTAGCATGCAGGGCAAACGCATTTGAAACTGGATCGAACCATAGAAGGTACTTTGAAGCATCGCGTGTAGGTTCGAAGTTGTTTGTATGACAACTTCGCGGTTTTCGCAGGAGAGTTTGGAGCAGTTTGGGGAGTGTTGGGAGGGTCTTGAAGATCCTCGGTCGGGCAACGCAGGGTTGCACGATTTCCACGAACTTCTGGCGATTGCGCTTTGTTGTGTGCTGTGCGGTGGGCAAGGCCCGACGGACATGGCGCTTTTTGCGCGCGCGAAGGAGCCTTTCCTGCGCGGCTTTCTCACTCTGGCGAACGGCTTGCCCAGCCACGACACGTTCAATCGACTGTTTCGCGATCTTGACCCAGACCAGTTTCGCGATTCGTTTCAGCGATTCATGGCGCAATTCTCGGAGCAACTACAGGGCGTGGTGGCTATCGACGGCAAGGTGCTGCGTCGTTCGTTTGACCGGGCCAGCGGCAAGTCGCCGTTGCATATGGTTTCAGCCTGGGGTTGCCGACAGCGACTGGTGCTGGCGCAGATCGCCACCGATGCCAAGTCGAACGAGATCACGGCTGTGCCCAAGTTGCTCAAGCTGCTAACGCTCCAAGGCGCCATCGTGACAGCCGATGCGCTGAACTGCCAGCGCGCCATCGCCGAGCAAATCGTAGAGCAGCAAGGCGACTATGCGCTGGCGCTGAAAGCAAATCAGGGCACGCTGCACGAAGAGGTAGTCCTGCTCCTGGATGATCCGGAGCTGAAAGCGAGCCGCACTGCGCCGCTTGTCGAGGCCGACCATGGACGCATCGAAACGCGCACGGCAACGGTGTCCACCGAGATCGGCTGGCTGCAAAAACAGCATCAATGGCCGGGGCTAAAGGCCATCGGCAAGGTGGAGCGAGTGCGCGAAACAGCGGAGAAAACCACCACCGAAACCGCATACTACCTGCTCAGTTCGAAGCTGACACCAGAGCGATTCAACGAGGTTGTACGCCAACACTGGAGCATAGAAAACAGCCTGCACTGGCGCTTAGACGTGGTAATGAACGAGGACCAGGACCGCACCCGAGCCGGAAACGGAGCCCACAATCTCGCCGTGCTGCGGCACATGGCCATCAATGCCATGCAAAAAGAGGGATCCAAAGGTTCACTCCGAGGAAAACTCAAACGCGCCGCATGGAACGAGGACTTCCTCAGCCGGCTATTGGAGATGTTTTGAAATGCGTTTGCCCTGGGTTAGCATGGGAGGGCGCAAAGAGATATAACCGGGGGCTTCGTGAAAAGCACAGTAAGCAGGAGAGATGTTTTGAAATCGGCCGCTCTTGGGGCGGCCGCTATGGGAATGCCGCAACAATTGCTGAGCCTTGAGGCGGAGGATCTGGACACAACAATTCGCGAGTTTGTCGCGCCGCCAGACGCTGCGCGCCCCTGGGTCTACTGGTATTTCATGGACGGCCATCTGACTCGCGCGGGGATGGACGCGGATCTTCAAGCCATGAAGCAGGCGGGACTTGGCGGAGCCATCTTTCTTGAAGTGGGCCTCGGTATCGCACCGGGGCCAGTCGAATTCATGAGCGAGCCGTGGCAGGAACTTCTCGGCCACGCATTCTCGCAGGCCGATCGTCTTGGCCTGCAGATGGCCCTGGCGGCGGGACCGGGATGGTGTGGCGCGGGGGGCCCTTGGATTAAGCCGGACCAATCCATGCAGGACCTGGTGACCGCCAAAATCGTGGTGCAAGGGCCAGCCGCGTTCGATGCCATTCTTCCTCAGCCCGCGCCGCGCGCGCCGTTCTTCGGCGTAGACACGCTCTCCCCGGACCTGCTCAAGGAATGGAAAGAGTTTTATCGCGATGAGTTTGTGCTTGCCTTTCCTACCCCCGCGGCGGGCGCTTCCCTGGCCGACTTAGATGAGAAAGCGCTCTACACGCGCGGCTCTTACTCATCGCAGATCCCCGGCCCCTACACCCAGCGTCCCTGGGTGCGTCCTTTCCTGCCCAGTGAAGCTAGCTATGCGCCCGTGCCCGCGGAGCGCTGCGTAGACACGCGCCGGGTTGTCGATCTCACCGGCAAGCTTACGCCTGAGGGAAGGCTTGCCTGGACTGTGCCCCCGGGAAGCTGGACCATCATGCGCTTCGGCCGCACCCTCACCGGCCAAACCACGCGACCCGCTCCCAAGCCGGGGCTGGGGCTGGAGACCGACAAGTTCTCAGCGGCGGCCATGGACGCGCACTTCGATGCTTATGTCGTTTCGCTGCTCAAGAAGACCGGCGCGCCCCAGCATCCCGGACGCGGCCTGGTCGCACTCCACTTCGACAGTTGGGAGATGAGTTCGCAAAATTGGTCACCCCGTTTTCGCGAGGAGTTTACGCATCGTCGCGGCTATGACCCGTTGACTTTTCTTCCCTCCTTCGCCGGCCTGGTGGTCAACACTCCAGAAGTGTCGGAGCGTTTCCTTTGGGACATTCGCCAGACCGCGCAGGAACTGGTGTGTGAAAACCAGGCGCGCCAATTGCGCACCCGTGGCAGGCAGTACGGGCTCATCTTATTGCTCGAACCCTACGACCTGAATCCCGCGGCTGACCTTGATCTGGGCGCAACAGCCGATGTTCCCGCCGCGGAGTTCTGGACGAGAACCCCGGACTACCCACCAACCGATTTCAGCCTTGCCGAGGCTGCCTCCGTGGGCCACACGCAGGGGCGCGCGATCATTGCGGCCGAGGCCTTTACGGCCAGCCCCGATGAAAATGGCCGCCAGCATCCCGCCAGCATGAAGGCGCAAGGCGATTGGGCCTTCTGCCAGGGAATCAACAGGTTTGTGATTCACCGGTACCAGTCGCAGCCCTGGCTCGACCGGTTTCCCGGCATGACGATGGGAGTCAGCGAGCCCGTGCCTACACATCCGGGCACCTACGTCGGCGGCAACTACGGCGTGCATTGGGAACGTACGCAGACCTGGTGGGATTTTGTCTCCGCCTATCATCTTTATCTCACCCGCTGCCAGCAGATGTTGCGCCGTGGTTTGTTTGTTGCCGACATTCTTTATCTGGCTCCGGAGGGCGCGCCCAATGTCCTTTTCCCGCCACGCTCGGCCTTTCGTCCAGGCAACCTGCCCGATCGCCGCGGATACAATTTCGACGGGTGTTCTCCGGAGACGCTGATCGCTCGCGCCCAAGTAAAAGACGGCCGAATTGTTTTCCCTGATGGGATGTCCTACCGGCTTCTCGTGCTGCCGCGTTTCAAGACGATGACGCCGCGTTTGCTCGCGAAGATCGTCAGTTTAGTCGAAGCCGGCGCCACAGTTCTGGGGGCGCCTCCTGCGAAATCCCCCAGCCTGTCCAACTACCCGGAGTGCGACCGCCAAGTCCGCGAAATGGCCGCGAAACTCTGGCCATCGGGCGAGACGCTGCCCGAGCGTCGCATCGGCCAAGGCAGCGTAATTTACGACAGCGAAGCGGAACACCAGGGAAATGCGAATCCGCTCGCACAGGCAAAATGGATCTGGTCATTGCCAGCCGATACGGCTGCATCTTCGAAGAGCCTCGTGCGCTTCCAGCGCGAATTCTCTATCGATGAACCAAGCAGCGTGCAGACCGCGACCATGACCATCACGGCAGACAAAAGCTATGAATTGTCCTGTAATGGCCGCTTCGTCCTGGCGGGCAACGCCGTGGAGCGTGCGCGCCGTGTCGATGTCTCCAGCCTGCTGCGCGCCGGCGGGAATCGATTCGACGTTGTGGTCACGGCGAACCCGGAAAAGTCCGGGCAGTCCGGCCTGATCGCATCGCTCTCCGTCGTTCGGCGCGACGGAAGCGAAGCTACTCTTTCGACCGATCGCCAATGGTCCGCCTCCGCCACGGAATCCGGCCCCTGGTCTCCCGCTGTGGAGCTTGGCTCGGTCGAGATGCCTCCATGGCACCTGAATGACGCCTCCATCGAGCAGGCAGACATCTATCCCGGCTACGCAGTCACTGCGAATCTGCTGGAGCGGATGGGCGTCGAGCCCGACTTTGAAGCCGATGCGCTTCTACGCACGATCCATCGCAAAGATGGCGGCGAGGACTTTTACTTCATTGCCAACGGTGAAAGCAGCCCGGAAGCTGCAACATGCAGCTTCCGCGTCACGGGCCGGCAGCCGGAGTGGTGGGACGCTCTCACCGGCGAACGCCGCGATCTGCCCCAGTTCACCGAAAGCTCCGGCAGGACGGAGATTCCCCTTCGCCTGGAGCCGTTCGAGAGCGGTTTTGTCGTCTTCCGCAAGCCTGCGGCAGGGCCATCTTCCGGGCGAGGCGCCAATTTTCCAGGCTTCAAAACCGCGGCCGAGCTTGCCGGCCCCTGGGAAGTGGCGTTCGATCCCCGCTGGGGTGGTCCCGAGCGAGTCGTCTTTTCCGAACTTGAAGACTGGAGCAAGCGACCCGAGCCCGGAATCCGGTACTACTCCGGCAAGGCAACCTATAAGAAGACCTTCGACTGCGGTCCGCTTGACCCGAGCGCGGCGCACTCTCTCTCGCTGGGGACGGTTGCAAACATCGCTTCCGTCAGGCTCAACGACCGGGATCTGGGAGTCGTTTGGTGCGTGCCCTGGCGCATTGCGATTCCGGCCGGGGTGTTGCGCCCCAGCGGCAACAAGTTGGAGATTGTGGTGGCAAACCTGTGGGCCAACCGCCTCATCAGGGATAGCAACCTGCCGCCCGACCAGCGACTCACCTGGACCACCTGCAACGCGTTTCGGCCAGACGATGCATTGTTGCAGTCGGGGTTGATGGGGCCTGTAATCCTTGAAACACCGCGCCGGAACGAGACCTAATCGCGCCGGAGGACGGCAATAATAGTCGCGTGTTGCGCGCGTCGTCTATTCCGGTGGCCGTAGAGGCAAGGATAACCAGGCCAGCCCAACATCGCGCTTCATGTCCCACGTGTCGTTGGCAGTGGCATCGTAGAACAGCGCCAGGCCTTTGGGAGTTTTCACCACCGAGGGCATTCCGATGCAGCGCGCGCTCCAATGGCAATTGCTTCGGTCCAGCACGACGGCGCGCTTGGCGGGGTCCCACTCGGTCAAACTTTTGCTCCAGTACACCCAGATGCTTTCGGTATATTCTCTCCGCTTCTCGTCCATGCCAATGTGATTGGTAAACAGGAACCAGGTTTGATTGGCGGGTTCGAAATAGAGCGCGGAATTTTCCACTTGCTGATCGAGAGGCAAGGCCGGTTGCGGGGCGACCTGCCAGGGTCCGTCGAGATCGCGTGTCCGGGCAATCGACAAAGTTCGCTTGAGGACCATTGGCTGGCCTTCGGCGGCGACGTTGGTCGCGGCGCTAAAGAACATAAGATACTCGTCTCCCTGTTTCACGACGCGGCCAGGGCTGGCTTCAATGGAATAGTAGCTGCCCGGTTGGGGAGAAAAGGGAACGACCTTTTCCTCCTTGATCCAGGGGCCATCGGGGCGTCTGCTTTTGGCGGTGAGGGTGAAATAGGGAACGCTGGGAATGCGGTCGGGAGGTGGCGTGGTTTTGATGGCCCCAACATAGAACATGTGCCACCATTCGCCATCGAACACTGTCCATGGCGAGGAGGCGGATTTGGAATCTCTGTCGCCGGGAGCGCCCAGGCTAAGGACGGGGCCTTTGAGAGCCCAGTTGTGCAGGTCCTTGCTCGTGGCCAGGCAGGCGAGCCATCCCTGGGGGCCGGCTCCATCGTAGTGCAGATAATAAGTGTCTCCGGCTTGAAAGCAGATAGCCTCGCGCATTCCCAGGTAGTCGCAGCCGTTGGGTCCCGTTCCATGGCGGAGGATAGGACCGCTATCGACTGCGTTCAGACGCAAGGTTGCGGTCGGACGGCCATCTGGATATGCCGCTGGCGTTGGAGGTGTAGGTCGGGGAAAGGATCGTACTTGCCCTGGCGCGGGTGGCCGACAAAGCGCAGGCAGCCATGGTCTTGCAAAAGGCTCTTCTCGATTTCATTGGGGTCCTCAATCGAGGCCGGCATCGCCGGTCCCGGCTTGTCTCAGCGCCACAGCAATGAGGCAATGGGAGTGGAGCGGCTTAAATATCGCGGCAAATAAAAGGCTCCGCCAGGCCGCGAGGCCTGGCGGAGCCAGTGTAATACATCAGCGTGACTAGCTAGAAGGTGATCTTGCCCCCGAATTGAAGGATTCGGGGACTTGATGCACCCTCAATCAAACCGCCTTGGGAGGAACCTACGCTGGCTGAGATGGGCTCGTTGCCACCCGATCCAGCAACGATCAGGCCGCCCACGTCCTGCGAGTATTGGTGATGGTTGAAGGTGTTGAACGCGTCCACCTTGAAGACGAACCGCGCGCCCTCACCCAGTGCGAAGCCCTTGCCAATGCTCATGTCCCAGTTGTTGATGCCGGGCTGAGTGAGGAAGTTGCGGCCTGTATTGCCATAGGTGCCGAATGCCGGTGTCTGGAAGCAATTGATGTTCAAGCGCGAGAACTGCGCCAGAACGCCCGTGTAGTTATTTTGCTTCAGATTGCATCCCTGGAACGAGCTCGGCACGCATGCCACCGGTGCCGGTGATGCCGTCGATATCATTCGCGGAGACGCTGTAAGGGAATCCCTTTTGGAACGTCGCGATTCCGGTAAGCTGCCACTGGCCGATGGCCAGGTCGGCGGCACGGTTGATGTTGCTGGCAAAACGCTTGCCGCGTCCAAAGGGGAGTTGATACACATAGCTGGCTACGAACCGCTGCGGGACGTCGAAGTCCGACGGACCGTAATCCAGATGTTCGTTGTGGTTGTCCATGAAGCCTTCGTAACCGGTCAGGCTGTCTCCGGCTCCGGCTGTCGCCGACTTGTCGTCCATGCTCTTGGCCCAGGTATAGACGACGGTTGCAGCCAGATCGGCAGCGCGATGCTCGAGCTTGATGTTGCCCGCGTTGTACATCGAGTAGCCGTGGAAATCGCTGTCGATGTACGTCCCGTTGAAATTCGGATAGGGCAACCGGCTGAGAATCGAGCAGGGAGCAACGGCTGTTGAGCCCACGGCATTGTAGTAGTTGCCGTTGGCATCCTGCTCCTGGCAAAACGGCAGGTCGGCAGCAGGAATGTCGTATGGTTGGGCGATCATGTGCCGGTCGAGAAGGTGGATACCGCGGTTTCCAATGTAGTTGATGTCCAGGGTGGTGTTCTTTGCCAGCTCGCGCTGCACACCCAGGGTCCATGTCTCCACGTAAGGATTGAGCGGGTTCTCCGACTCGATGACGGCAATGAACGACAGCGATGCAGTCGGGAAGGGTCCCAGATTGCCGTAGGCCGGCCAGATTGAGTTGCTGAATTTAGGATCGGCGACCGGGTCTCCGATTCCCGCTGGATTAAGGGCGAGGCGAATGCTGTACGGATAGATGTCGGCCGAGTCGTCGATTTCACGGCCTTCATATCCGGCGTAGAAGATGCCGTAGCCGGCACTCAACACCGTCTTGTTGTCAAGCCGGTAGTTGATGGCCAACCTGGGCGCGAAGGGGTTCTTGGGGGCAGCACGGGGCACCGATCCGCAATAGCGAAGGATCGGGTCGCCGGGAGTGCCACCCGGAGCCACGCCATCCGTGGTCAACGTTGGATCTGCATAGCACAGGCCGCCATTGGCATTTTGGGTGTCGAGCCAGAAGAAGTGGTTATGCACTTCATAGGTGGCCGCGCGGAAGTCGTAGCGGAGGCCGTAGTTGATGCTGAGCTTGGAGGTCAGCTTCCAGTTGTCTTCAAAGTACGGACCGATGTAGTGGTAGACGTGCGTTTGGGGGTTGCCGGCTGTGGTGGTCGGGCTAAGCGGGCCGGGAACATAACCGGAAACGCCACTGAGGTAACCGAGCATCAAATCGGCGACGCCGTTGCCGGTGCCGCACAGGGGGACAGCGGGTGCCCCATTGACGGATTCCGGCGCGTTGGGACAGCTCGAGGCTCCAGCATTGGGTAGGCCGGCCGCAATCGGAAGGTTGTTGCCGGTGATGGTGTTGGAGCTGAAGCCCCAATCGCCGTAGAAATCGTCATCCAGGTTGCGGAGGATGGTCCAGTAGCGGTATTCGAAGCCGAGACCAAATGTGTGCTTGCCGCGAACCGAGGTGAACGAGTCGGAAATATCCCACTGCGGACTATAGGATCCGGTGTAGGAATTGCCGGGGCCACCGCCGTTGGAAAAATCTGTCTCGCTCAAGCCAGGCCAGGACTGCTGCAAAGGTGAGTAGGTCTGAAAGTCGTTCAGCTCACCAAGAGTCGCGAGGGCCGCGGCAGTTGGGGCCTGGGAACCCTGAGGGGCGTTGGCTGAAAGGTAGCCGAGCCGGAAGTTATTCACGTTCTTCTGGCCAAGGCTAATGGTGTGCATGACTTCCCACGAAAGCCCATCTTCAAAATACTGTTGGAAGCCGTGCGTGGGTGAAGAGGAATTGTAAAGTGTGGAATTGACGTAGTTAGTTTTGGTGTAGCGGCCCATGAGCTGGCCTAATTTGCCCAGGGACTGGTCTCCCCGGTAGGTCTGCTGGTTCTGATGCAAGGGGCCGGGGACGTTCTTGATGAAGTCGGTGTTGCCTTCCGTCTGACCGGCAATGGTTGGGGTTGCGAAATATGTGTTTGCGATTGCCATCTGGTAGATGCGGGCGGTGAAATCTCCCGAGGGGACAGTGTTGCTCGGGAAAGGATTCCCGGTGGTCGGATCGATGGGCATGCAGTTGTAGCCCAGGCCGAGCAGCGCCGTGCACTGGGGGGTTCCGTAAGCGGGCAACGCCCCGCCGGGCAGCGCGACCGTATTGCCACTCACAACCTGGCTGGGCAAAGCCGGATAGATTTCGTTGTTGAAATTGCCTCCAGAAATGAGGGGTGTGTAGGGAAAGGAGGCGGATAACACCTGGCCGTTATTCATGCGCCAGCCTTCGTAGTTCGCCATCCAGAAGGACTTGTTGCGCCCGTGGTACAGCTTGGGAATTTCAACCGGGCCGCCGGCGACGAAGCCGAACTGGTTCAGTTCCAGGACTGGATTCTTGATGGTTTGGCCGGCGATGTAGCTGCCCGCGGTCGGGAACGGTTGGGCGTCGAAGTTATAGCTGCGGTTGGATTCGAAGACGGCTCCATGCAGCGAGTTGGTGCCACCCTTGCTGACGATGTTGACCTGGCCGACTGAGAATCCATATTCGGCCGGATACACGCCGCTTTCTACCTTGAATTCCTGGATTGCGTCCTGAGAAAGGATCACGACCGGGGTTTCCATGGCCGTATCGTTGTTGGTCAGGCCATCCAGCGTAAAGTTGTTGCCCTCGGGCCGGCCGCCGTTGATGCTGATGGCGTTGCCTTCGCCCTGACGCATGGTGCCCTGCTCACCGCCGATGGTGACAGCGCCGGCGCTCAGGAAGAGGAGTTGTACGAAGTTGCGGCCGTCAAGAGGTAGTTCCGCTACCTGCTGCTGGCTGACCAGTTGCGAGAGGGCGGCGTCGGATGTGTCCAGCGAGACGCCTTGCGCCGACACTTGCACCGTTTCTGTTACCGCGCCGGCCTTCAAAGCGATGGTGAGGCGGACGGTTTGGTCGACGGTCAGGGTGAAGGGACTGGTAATTGATTTTGAAAAGCCCTTCTCTTCGGCTGCCGCAGTGTAGACACCGGGACGCAGCGACGGCGCCTGGAAATCGCCGGCCGAATTGGTCACTGTGTGGGATGCGACCCCGGTTGCGGTGTTGGTTACGGTTACTCTGGCGTTCGGGATGATCGCTCCGGTGGAATCTGTCACCGTGCCGACAATCGTTCCCGATGCGCCTGCCTGCGCAAGCAGACTACAGGGCACCGCTAGCAGCGCGGTGACACATAGTATGAATCGCATAATTCGCATCTTCTGTACCTCTCCTAAAGTTCGCCTTTGAATTGCGTGGCAGTGGATCGGCCCATGAAGGAAACCCGAGCTTTGCAGCCCAGTCTCCCTTGTGTCATCGCTTCAGCCCCCCTCAGGAAAGTCCCTGGGAGGTGCCGCACGACTTCCGGGCCATAGACATCTTTAGTACGCGAAACTATCTGTCATTGAAACGCCGTCCACCATAACATAGGGGTCGGGAAAGTGCGCAAGGTTCGGAACGGTTAACGTCAGGTTAAGAGCTAGCCGATCGGCGGACAAACCTTCGGAAAATGTTGAGTTAATGATTTATTTATGAATTACTTGTAGTGATTGTAACACATTTTGTGAGAAGGCCCGGCAAATGGTTGGTTACGGTGGAATTCTGGGGTCCAAAGCAGGGAGCAGAGCCGCCTTGGGAAAATGCGTTGGTTGAGCAGAGCCGCGTTGCCTGCCATCCAGGGGGCGGCATTTTTGCATAAACTCCTTATTTCCAAATCGATCTGGCGAACTTGAATTCGCCCGTGCCGCCCCGGCAAGAATGCGCCGCTTTAGCGCTCTGCGGCGCGTGATACGGCTATGACCAAACAATTATTACGGGGGATTTTGGCTCGTACAGTGCTAAGGATGCCCACCGGAAAGTTCGGGGCCGCCATGGCTGAAATTTTGAGAGGGACGGATGTCGATCTGATTCCGCAGATGCGGCATTGGGGATGCTACAGGACGTGGGAGAGGTTTTCAAGCAGCTCCGAGAGTTCAAGCAGGAGCTCGCGCGGAGCCATGGCGCAGAGGTGTGGAACAGAGGCCGGTCCGGGGCATCGCAAATTCGCCAACCGGGCTGGGGGAGTTGAATTCCGAGTATCGCGGTAGCGGATTGGGACGCGCCGCGGGCCATGTTGGGTTAGGCGCCTACAGGCTATGGGCTTCGATTGAGCAAATGCCCAAGGCAACGTATTTGCTTGACATCAGGTTACCGCAAGCTGTACCTTAACTGTCGATTGAGATGTACCGTTCCCGGAGCACGTTTGCGGTACGAGGCGGATCTGATCTCGCAGCCGGGTTTTGCCCGAAGGAAACAGGGACTGGTTAAAGTGCGGGCACAATCGGCCGATCAGACTGCCGCAATACCCACGCGAGATTCAGTGCAGGTTGGGATAGGCCCTGTATGCCACGACGGTCGCGTTGAGCGGCGTTCCTTCTACCCACGATACTTTGAGCAGCACTTCGAAATAGGGAAGCTCTGAAACGTGCAACAGGTGCCGGAATTTCGACAGTTGGTCATTTGACAAGAGAAAGAACTTGGCCGCTTCAAAGGCGGGAGGGTTGGTTCCTTGAATGATCAGGATCTTACCTGGGTGTCCGGAGTTTGGTAGGTAAGCAATCGCGCAATAATCTTCAGACGCCGTGCTAATGTATGTTGACTTTTCACCAGGTTGGGGCGAACGATTGGTGACCGTAGAAACCGACTCGAAGGAACTGGGATGAGCAAAGTTGAGGCGATCCTCATATAGGTCCATCCAGGGGTTTCCAAGCTGGACGCCAATCAAGATCAGATTGTCGGTGTTAAGTGACGCAGGTCGATATTCATTGCTCAAGTAGATATGGACCTTCTTATTGCGGGGGTCCAACGCCTGAATGCTATCTGAAAGCCTGACCGAGCTGGGTGTCACCAAACTGTTGGAGCTGAACATGCTCAACATTGCATACTTTTCCGGATCTTTGTCGTTACTCTGAAACTGACCAACAAAGTTACGGCTGAGATAGTCCTGCAGCGTGATCGGATGATCGACCAGCAATTGAATCTGGCCAAAGGAGGCATCGGGCAGGATGATATCCGTGTTGAGTGGCGAATCAAGGAACGTGGACCAAAATCCCTTGAGTTCAGGCTCATACATCCATGGAGAAAGGGCTCGCTGCAAATTCCGATTCTGAAGCCATAAAGACACGCAGCCGGTTGCTAGCACCAGCATTGCCACGGTGGAGACAATCCATCCGGCAACTAACCAGTGCCGCCGGGAGGATGAAGCTTCAACAGATCGAAGCGTGGCAGTTGGCTCGTTCACTAAGGATGACAACTTAGGTTGAGGATCAGAGGTGATCGCCGGCTCGATTGATCGATACCGAAAGGCAGGAACATAAATGCCGCGGGGAACCTCCATAATGACAGTTTCGTGCGAACCCTCCGCCTCGAAGTAGGCATCGATCCGTTTACGCAATTCGCTTACGTTCACGCGAACAATATTGTCGGCGTTCGTGTCATATCCGCTTGGTCGTCCGAATACCTTTTCGCCGATCTCCTCCTCGCGGACCCGCTCGCAGCCCTCTTTGAGCGAACGCGTGCCTACGAACAGCAAAAGATCCCTAAGACGCGATGCCCGAGCCAGTCGTGGACTGTTAGCAATGCGTTCAAGCAGTGCCCAGCATGTGGCGGCACTGGGATGTTCATGTTGGCGTGGACTTGTGCCTTGGCTTTGCATTCCCCGCAACTCCATTTCCAGGTGCTCGACGTCTTGTCCCCATACCGGTTAATTCTAACGACATAAGAACAGAATCAGCCGGGTGCACGAGATTCTAAATCTCACTGGTGTCTTGGTCGCTTAGCCTGTGGCAATCTCTCGTCGATCCCATAATTATGACCCCTTACTGTAAAGAACCTAGCTGGCCGACAGTGAAGTTCGACGCGACCATACGCGTTCGACTATCTCCCGCACAGGAGATTATAAATACGACCCACTGGCGCGCGCACCTCCTACCAACCTGGTGAGTCTGAGTCGAGTCTCGATACGCCATTTGAAAGGCATTCGATCTCCTGACACCTGGGGGAGTAAAAGGCCAATCCTAGTCAACCTGTTTTTTATGATATAGGTACGGGCAGGGATGGAAGAGAGATCGAAGCCCGCGCCCGCCATCGGCCACTTAGGCCAGGACAATGACGCACTGGACTTTTCGCTCACGCGCTGCTTCGGGAGGTCCGGTAATTCGAGCAGCGGCAGACGGGGTACCGATACAGGGTATCAATGGCGGGCACCCCCCTTTACGTGGGGTCATTACGTAAATTCTGTAAAACTCCGCTGTAAATTTGCTTGCCAATTTTCATCTGCACCAGTATAGAATCCACTCCGTTGCGGCACTTGCGTTCAAGCAATAAACAGCCTTTTCAATGGGCCAGAACGACCCGATAGTTCGTTGCAGGACAACCCCGCAAGGTGCAGGATCACTCCGCAATATGTGTGCGAATTGGACTGCAGGCGCGCAGGCAGTCGCTCAGCGCGCGGGCCGGCACTTGTGAATACCCCTCGCACGCACGAAGAACGCCATCTCTCCAGGCGAGATCTTGTGCTGCGGGGGCTAGAGCGTGATTCAAAAGACATTTTCTTTCGTGTAATCCAGAGGCAAGCGAGATGGAAGAAGGCAAGGTAGATGGAAAGATGTTCGTCACGAGCCACTGCGCGCCGGAATTGGTTAACCCGAGCGACGACCGGTTCGATCTTCCAACGCCGTTGGAGGCGTCGCAGTTTCCAATCATCTTCGACTATCATCTCCTTGTTTTTCCGGTATGGACTACGCGGTGCCGCAGGGAAGTGACTCGTCTATCGACGTCTCGATCTCGGGCGAGAAATCACTACCGTGCCGCAAACTTTGAGACGCTATTGACAGCTCTCCCTGTGTGTGGTTTGATAGCGTCATGCAACGGCATCTACCCATCCAATTCAGCACTCCCGCGAGTGCGCCGGCACCCGGCCCGGTATCCTGTTGTTGCTGTTGTTGATTCCCGCGCATTCACTTTTCCCAACGACATAGTACTGAGAGCTGCGTCGCGATACTGCGTCCCTGAACCTCGATATTTGGGTCGTGGATCGCGCCCTGTGCCTCAGCCATCCCGAAAAATGCCGTGTGGATCGCCTTTTGCAGTATCCACAGAACGCATTCCAAGTAAGTGCGATTCGGCGTCGGAGGACATCCTCGCGCATCTTTGAACAACCTCTGTTATTTCCCCATAGCGGAAGTTCAACAACTTGGCCGCTTCAAACCTAAGCACCTGCCTTGAGGCACAACCTATTTTTTGAAACACGCTCTAAGGGACACACCTTTGCGAAAGATTACACAGGAGGATCGAGATGACGACCCACAAATTCAAAACAATAACTCACACGACGTTGGAGGCGCTCAAGCGCACACACGGCTGGGCCTCACTGGCACTTGGTCTCGTGCTGGTAGCCGGGCTGCCGCTTTTCTCTCAGGTCACTACTGGTTCCATCGTCGGCGTAGTATATGACTCAAGCGGGGCCGTAATCCCCAACTGCAAAATAACGGCAACGAACCTAGAAACCAACGCCAAGCATGTAACCGAAACCAACGCTTCAGGCCTCTACACGGTCCCGTCCATCCCCCCGGACAGGTACAGCTTGAGCGCAACGATTAAGGGCTTCGCGGTGACCACGACCCAGCTAACCGTGCTTCTGGGTAATACGGCGAATTTTGACTTTCATCTGGCACCCAGTTCCGTTTCGCAAAGCATTGAGGTTAGCGCCGCCGCCAGTGCTGTCGAGTTGGATACCTCTAACCACCAGGTTAATGCGCTGCTCCCCAGCCAGGGTATTGAGAACCTCCCCGCAAGCGGCCGGGATGTCTTCCAGACCCTGCAGTCTCTACCCAACGTCGCGCCGTTTCAAAATGCGGCAGGTCCTGTTTCTAATTTCAGGACTACAACAAACAGCATAACCATTGGCGGATCCGCGTCCGGAATGGCCAGCTACCTCGAGGACGGTGTAACCAACATCGCCATGCTGACCAAAACCGCCAATTTTCAGCCGCCGATCGAAGCCACCCAAGAGGTCTCCATTGTCCAAAATGGCGCATCCGCGCGTTTCGACGAGCCGGCCGTCGTCAACGTCATCACCAAAGGCGGAACAAATGCCTTTCACGGCAGAGCATACGATTACCTCCAAAATGACGCCGTGAATGCGATCGGCTATTTCAAGACGCCAAAGCCGCCCCTGCGCTATAACCAATTTGGCGCGAATATCGGCGGCCCCATCATCAAGAACAAGCTCTTTTTCCTCTTTGATTATGCCGGACTAAGGGACTCTACGGGAACTACGCTCCACGCATATGTTCCGACTGCAGATGAACGGAACGGGATCTTCACTGCCGACTCCTTCACCATCTACGATCCTACGACCTACAATGCAACGACGGGAACAATTTCAGCGTTTAATAACAATACGATCACCACCATCAGCAACTTTGCTAAATTGTATCTGGCATATTACCCGCTGCCCACCCCTAGCTCCGTCCCGGGAACTAACTTTCAGAAAAACGTTAATAATACATCCACTTATAATTCCTACCTGGCTCGGGCAGATTATACGATCGGCTCGAACGATTCGCTCTACGGGGCTTATGAAAGCGTCAACCCGAGCATTGTAAACCCCAGCTTTAGCGCAAGCCCAATCTTCACTTATCTAAATACTCAGGCGGCTAAGAACGTTTACGCACATGAAACTCATACGTTTAACTCGAATACGATTAATATTTCCAGCTTTGCCTATAACGAAAGCAATATCAACTATACCTTCACCGGGAAAGCGAATTACGTTTCGGAGTTTGGACTGCAGAATCTCGACCCCACACCGGCTGTGTACGATCCCCCACAAGTATCCCTGCCGACCCATACCTCGCTAGGCAATTCCACGAGCCCCCAGGGAGCGCTGCAAAGGCTCTACGAGTTTAGCGATGAGGTCGACTTAATTCGTGGGAATCACAGCATCTACATCGGTGGAACGTTGGATAGAATCACTTTTGATGGTTACTGGACCCTTTATAACAACGGCGTTTACACGTTCAATGGCCAATTCACCTCAAACCACGCAGCCCATCCGACCGGCGGCAGCGATATCGCTGATATGCTACTTGGCTTTCCTTCGTCCGCTGAAGGTGGAACTGGCGTGACTAACGCCAACTTCGAGCAGTGGAACGTGATGCCATACATCCAAGACGACTGGAGAATCACCAAGCGGCTTACCTTGAATCTGGGGCTTCGTTACGATTACTATGAATCTCCGTCGGATGCGAATGGCCATTCCAACGTCTACGACGTTTATACAAACACAAACCATCCGGGCACATTCGAACAGCAGTACGCCGATTTTGCTCCACGTGTTGGGTTTGCATATGCTTTGAATAAGACGACGGTACATGGAGGATACGGGATTTACTATTCGCCGTTCCAATACAATCAGTTGCAATTCCTAATGGCCAATACGCCTAATTTCTATCTACAGCTCTACACCTATCCAGCCGCAAACCCGGCGCCAACTCCCGTGACGAATACATTCGTTGCAAATCCTACGCTTAGTGCACAGGCGCCGTTCACAATTGACCTCAATATGAAAGTGCCGTATGTTCAACAGTTGAATTTTGAAGTAGAGCATAGCTTCAGGTCCAATTGGCTCGCAAGCGTGGCCTATTTGGGAAACAGATCGGACCACCTCCAGATAAGGCAGAACCCCAATCAGGCCTCATTGCCGGCAAACCCAACAAGCCCCTCCCCCATTCAGAGTCGCCGTCCCTATCCCTGGGTCGGAGACGTCTTTCAGATCAATAGCATTGGATACGGGAATTACAACGGTCTGGAAGGTGATTTGAAGCGTAACTTTTCGAATGGAATGTCTCTGTCGGTCAATTACGTCTGGTCGAAATCGATGGACGCATTAAACAATGGTGCAAATACTCCGCAATACGGACCAGACGTCCACGCGGAATATGGACAGTCTGACTTCAATCCGGGTCAGGTGCTTAAGGCCAGCGGGATTTACCAGCTTCCGTTTGGAACGGGCGGGCAATTTCTGAACTCGAAGAATTGGTTCAACGATGAAGTTATAGGAGGCTGGCAAGCCAGCGGAATATTCATCGTTCAAAGCGGTCTTCCATTCAGCGTTGGCGCGACTGATCTGTCCGATACTGGTGGGGACCACTCCATGCGCGCGAACCAGGCGTGCAATGGGAATCGTCCCCAGGGGCAATCCTTTACCCATTGGTTCAACACAGCCTGCTACGTTCAACCGGGTGTAGGCCAATTCGGGAATGAACAAAGGGACAACCTGCTCGGCCCGCGGGATACAAATTTGGACATGTCGTTCTTCAAGGCTTTTAGATTGCGCGAGGGTACATCGTTGCAATTTAGAACCGATCTGTTTGATTCGCTCAATCACCCCGAACCCACGGCCGGCAACGTATCAGCCAGTGTTTCAAGTGCGTCTTACGGGAAGTTTACAGCCGTACCTGGAAACAGAATCGTTCAGTTTTCCCTCAAGTTCATCTATTGACGCCGGAGTGCAACGGATGCGTGCTGTGCGGTCTGAAATCAGACTGCACAGCACGCGAAACACCCTGGACACTGCGGCCAACCGAGGCGGTCCGGTGGAATGTCATTTTGAACGCCTCGCCTTCAATCACATTCATTACGACGCGCCTGGACAGCCGGATTGCGCCGCCGAACAACAGTCATGTCAGGAGCTGTCCGGGCTTCCCGACAGTTCAGTTTCATTCGTTGCTGAGATAGTCTACCGAGCGGCTTCGTGCACCTGCGGAAGACCCCTACGGTTCCGTTTTGCACAGCCTTGGCTCCATCCTTGAACGAACAAACATGGTCAGCAGCGGGTGCTGCTGAGAGGGAGAAGTGAGTTGTGAGTTATTCCCGAGCTTCAATATCAGGAAAGGCGCGGTGTCTTGTCACAGGAATTGTGATCGCCTATCTGGCCATAAGTTCAGCGGTCGCACAAGATTCGTCGAAAAAGCCGAACGTCGTGGTGTTCGTTCTGGATCAACTGAGAGCAGATCAACTACATTGCTATGGCAATCCACGCGAGACCAGTCCGAATATTGATCAGTTAGCGGCTTCTGGTGCATTGTTTGCTCGCTTTAATACGGTTGCCCCCTGGACATCCCCATCCTTCTCCTCGCTCCATACGTCTCTGTATGCGTCCCGCCATGGAGTCACGCTGTTCTGGCGACCAGGCATGCCGCTACTCAATAAGGATACTCCGAAGCTCGCAGAGAATATGCAGAGCGCGGGATATTACACAGCGGCGTTTGTGAATAACTCCCTGGCTGGATATCCGTTAACTGGTTCTGGCTTTGACGAGTACTTCGAGAGGAGCGAATCTGCGCTGGATATCACGCAAAGGAGAGGCGCCCCGGTTGGCGGGGATGTCGCCGCAAATACGACCAGCCAGGTGCTGCAGTGGCTGGATGATCACCACGATGGTACGCAGCCCTTCTTTCTCTATGTGCATTTCATGGAGCCTCACTCTCCTTACAACCCTCCACCCCAGGACGACATTTTCAAATCCGGCCCGTATTCGTTTATGACAGTCACGGGTTACGACCTGGTAGGGGGCGCGCTACTGCGAATGGCGACCAATGGTAATCAGGACGCCATTCAACGTCTCTATCAACTCTATGATGGGAAGATTCATAACGTTGATCGTTATGTCGGGGACATTCTCAATCGGATCAAGCAGCTCGGCTTGGATAAGAACACATATATCGTCTTGACCTCCGACCACGGCGAATTGCTGTACTCGCATCCAGAAGATTTTTTGACTTTCGATCATCGCTCGCTTTACGACGCCGACTTGCATGTCCCCCTGATCGTTGCAGGTCCGCGAATTCCGGAAGGAGAGAAGATAGAATCCCTGGCATCCAATGTTGATACGGCCCCCACTATTCTCGACCTTGTTGGCGCAGCTCCATTGAGTGACGCGGAAGGACATAGTCTGACACCACTGCTTCTAGGTAAGGCCGCCTCTATTAACAAGTATTTATACGCCGGCGAGGATGTGGAGATTCCTTTACGGTCGGTCCGCGATGTCCGTTATAAGCTAATCCGCAATCTGTGGACCGGCAAAGAGCAATTGTTCGACATGCAGGAGGATCCCGGCGAGTTGCATGATATCGCAGCGCATGATCCAGCCGAGGTACGGGAATTGGACAGTCAGCTGGATGCGTGGATGAAGGTGAATGAGCCGAGCCGCCAACTTCAGCTGAAGCGGTGGAGGATTTATACGCAACCGGAGAAGACGGTGATCGTTGACGACGTTACAACCGGAGCGCGTTTTTTGATTTCACCTTGCGCGGAGTGGCACTCGGACGAGAATGCAGGCAGCGCCAATTACGACGGAAGCAGTTTTTGGACAGCAGGGGGGACGGGATCAAGGAAGGCAATCTGGCGTGGCGACAATCCGCTGATAGGCACCTACAATATTTCTGTCTACGTTGGCCGGCCTGAAGCGGGTACGCTGGCAACAAATGCGCCGTACAAAGTGGTTACTGCGGAGGGTAGTAAGACGGTTCTTGTGGATCTCAAGGACAATCCCGGCACGTGGAAGTCCTTGGGAACATTCAAGGACCCCCACTATGTTGAACTAACCGACGATGCGAATGGGGTTGTTGTCGCTGATGCTGTCAAGTTTGATAGGATCGATTGATTTCACGTGAATGGTTGCATCGCGAGGCCGAGACTCAACACTGAAAATCGGGGCTTGGCTTCGCATCCCGAGGACGCAGATACCAATCAATAGCTTCATCGCTGCTCAACCCGGCTGGCTCGGCGTGCGCGTCTGGATGGGTGGCGCGGAAGATGCGTAGCATCTCTGCGGAAAGCTGCTGCACTACCTCCGGATGCAGGTTAGCCACGTTGCTGAACTCACCCGGATCAGCCTGCTGGTCGTAGAGTTCCACATAGCGGCCGGGAAGGGGATTGTCCGTGAGATAGCCATCACGGCGCAGCCGCCTGCCGGTGCAGTGGATCAACTTCCAACTGCCGGTCTTGACGCAGGCTTCTTCATTCTCCAGATACTCGGAGAATATCGACTGGCGAGGATTCGCGTCCTGTCCGGTCTTGAGGTAGCTTGTCATACTGCGGCCCTGGTTAACTTCGAAGGGTTCCGCACCGAGCATCTCTAGCAGCGTCGGCGGCACGTCAATCGACTCGGTGAACTCTCTGATCACCTTCCCCGAGCCTACGTGGCCTGGCCAGCGGAAGATCAACGGAACCCGCAGTGCAGGCTCGTAGCAAACATGCTTTTCAAAGCGACCGTGCTGACCGAGAGAGTATCCGTGATCGGCCATGTAAATTACCAGAGTGTCATTCTCCAGGTTAGCGTCTTTCAGTGCTTGCAGCACCTCACCTACGTTACGGTCCAGGAACGACACAGCCGTGTAGTAGGACGCAATGATTCCCTGCTTATCTTCCGGCGTTAGGTCGCGGAAGATCATGGGGATCTGATGAAAATCATCCGGGCCCACTTCGGGCACCGGGAAACTCTTCGCATCGAATCGATTTCGGTCTTCTATTGGGAAATCGTAGGGAGAGTGCGGAGAATGAAAACTGACCCACAACGCAAAGGGATCGTCTTTGTGTTCGCGGATGTACTGTGCCCCTTGCCGGGCAATCCATGTTCCTTCCATATGTTCGTAATCGCGGTCGAACGGCAGCTTGTCGGCATCCAGCCAGATTCGCGCCGGATCACGAAATGGCCGCCACTGTTTCGGCTTGGTAGGAATATTCGCGTAGTCGGGCCATGGTCCAACTGCCTTGCTCCATTCGCGGCGGCACACATCTTCAGTGGAGGCGATGTCGAATCCATGCAAGCCAGGCTGGCCTGGGCGATTGAAGTGCATCTTGCCAAACACTGCCGGGGCATAGCCGCTGGCGGCCAGTTGCCTGGCCAGCGTGGGCTTGTCCTCAGCGAGTGGCGTCTCCAGCACAGTTACTCCAGAGCAGTGCGGCAATTGGCTGGTAAAGAACGATTGCCGCGAGGGCGTGCACACTGGGGCGTTGCAGTAATTGCGTGCGAACCGGGTGCCCTCCCCGGCCAGGCGATCGATATTGGGAGTAAGTGCCTGTTGATTTCCGTCCGCTCCCAGTACATAGCCTGCATGGTCGTCTGCAAGAATGTACAGCAGGTTAGGCTTTCTATCTCGAGCATAGGCTACGCGTGAGCGAACTAAGGATGCGGCCATCATACCGGCGCCGGTTCCCAATACTTGTCGTCTGGTCAGCATTAGTGCGAGTTCTCCCCAAAATAGATATAACGATCGAGACCATCTAGACCTCGATGGTTATGCTATGCCGCTGGTTATCGAGTGTCAACGCGGAATTAGTTTTATTACTCGCAGAAAATATTGGTCGGAAGGATCGCAACTTCGATAGGGAGCACAGTGGATTTTCCGGGTCCGGTTACACGGTCGCTGTTATCCACGTCCAGAGATCGACTTCGTCCTAATACAGCTGCCGGCTCCGGAAGAGCTACTCTCGTAGCTCTCAAGAAGAGCCTCCTCGGCGACGACTTAATAAGCCCCTCGAGCGGACGGGTTAGTTCCTTTGCTTTGCTCATGGGATTCTTTGTTAATATGTAAGAGTTTTAGTCATTGACACTAGAACTTGACGCGAATATACTGCGCTGCATTGTTGCTCCCGAGAGTTACGACGAGTGAAATGAACAGGGGCAAAGGCACTTCACTGCAAATACTCGATAGGCAGTGAATTCATGCATGTAGAAGTTGATCGACCACGGAGAATGGCCGAATTGCCACTCCCGAGGAACCACCTCGATGCATGGGGAGAACAGCGGATGAATGATCCTAATGACAGGTCGCGCCGACAATTTCTTTCCGGAGCCTTCTCAACTGCAGCCGCTATCCTGGCGGGCGACGCCGTTGGCGCCGAAGCACAGTATAGCCACGTGAGTGCATCGCGCGAGGCTTCGGGGCCTGGGCAAATCCTCATCGTAAATTCCGGATACAGATTCGTGATCGACTCCGCGAACGGGTCATTGGCTTCATTCCTCGCGACCTTTGGAATAGACCGAGATCTGCTGATTCCAAACCACGTGGAACTGCCACTTGTGAAACTTGATCTGATGAGCAGCGATCGGCAGTTTAAGACGCTAACCTCTCTACAGGCAGAGAAGGTGCATGCAGAACAGTCCGGGGATGAGAAGGAGCAGACTGTATCGATTGCGTTCAGCGGAATCGGGGGATTAGCGTTAGATGCGCTGGTGAAGATCAGATGTCCGGGAGATGAGACGCTTGCTTACTGGACATTAGACTTGGATAACCGAACCGACCTCTGGATCGCGCATGTGCAGTTCCCGGTGATCCAGATTCCTTTCGACGACGCGGTCGATGGGCATAGCAGCTTTCTCCTCTCTTCCATTTCCGATGGCATGCTTTCCGGTCCGGTGGAACCGTCGATGGCAGCCGATCCGTGGGGGGGGATAGGTCGTAATACTCCCGAGATATGGCGCTACAACAATTATCCAGGGCAATGGGTTTCGACCCAGCTGATGGCCTATTACAACGACGCCGGCGGCCTGTACGTGGCATGTGACGACAACACCGGAATGCCAAAATTTATTGCTCCCTTAATGGAGGATGACGGAGTTACTCTGGGCCTCGGCCACTATCCGGGGACACGGGGCCCCAGTAAGGGCAACCTCGGCTACAACGTGGTTGTCGGCACTTTTCATGGCGATTGGTATGCGGCCGCCGAAATCTACCGGGAATGGGCATCCAAGCAGCCATTTTGCGCTATCAAGCTTTCTGACCGGACTGACTGCCCAAAATGGATCGCTGATTCTCCTGTAGGAATTGCATTTCCGATGCGTGGCCAGTCGGATTGGGACGGCCCGGCGAAAGAGAATGCCGAATATACTCCGGCTACCAACGCATTGCCCTATCTTGAAAAGGTGGCGAGAGCGTTGGAAAGCCCACTAATGCCCATCGTCTTCAATTGGGAGCATACAGGGCCGTGGGTTCAGCCGGACGCGTTTCCGCCGTTAGGAGGAAGCGCCACCATGACAGAGTTCATGGCGAGGGCAAAGGAGAAAGGTTGGCACCCGATCATTTATGGCGACGGTCTTTGCTGGGTGACCTGGCAAAAGAACACAGACTATGATGGGATGCCGTATTTTAATGCGCACGACGGCAAAGCGGCCGTAGTTCTGGGATGGGATGGAACTTTGCTTCAGGATCGCTGGGCGTGGCGCAGCAATTACGTAGCCTGCGTCGGCACGCCGGCCGGACGCCAAATGGTTGAAGGCATGACCCGTGGCATGTCTGAGTTTGGGCCGGCCGTGATTCAGCAGTTCGATCAAGGACCGGGGCCGAGAGCATGCTATTCGTCCGAGCATAAGCATCCACCGGTTCCCGGACCCTGGATGTCCGCCGCCTTCAATGATTTGCTCAACGCGGATGCGAAGGCTGCTCGTTCCATTACTCCGACGGTAGCAATGTCCTGTGAGGGAGCTCCGCCGGAGACCTCCTTGCAGCATTTTCAGATTTGGGACGCGCGCACGCGGAATTGCCCCCTCTACGCGTTTCTTTACCATGAGTACGCCAATGGTCATGATGGGTTCTACACCAACCGTGTGAACGATGCGGCCCTGCGCCTTTCCGTAGCTCGAGCTCTGGTCACCGGATACATGATGAACTTCACCCTTCGCAATGGAGGACTGATTGAGTACGACTGGGATCAGCCGTGGACCAGCGCGATACCCGACCAGGCTGCCATTTCTGACTGGATCAAGAGAAGCAATCATTTCCGGGCGAGTATCGCTAAACCTTATCTGATCTTCGGCAAAATGCTGCGGCCTTGGAGGGTAAAGGGCGTTACGGAGATCGATTTTGGTTGGGGTAAGGAGCCGCTCGTCCCGTCGGCCACGTGGCAGGCCGCGGATGGGCGCATCGGCGTCGTCCTGGCTAATTCCGGCGACCTGGGTGAATCGCCGCAGATTGAATTAGAAGGAACTGGGAAAAAGAAGTTATCGCTGTATATCGACGGCCGCCAAACGGAGGAAGAAATCGAGCTACCTAAGCTGATTGCGCTTGATATGCTGCCGCGTTCGCTGGCCATGATTGAGGTCGCGTGAGCGCCGTGATTTACACCGCCGGATGGCTGCTCGTTTAATCGGTGCGCGTGCAGATGAGCGCTTCTGTGGGCGTGACGGAGGACGTCAGCAATGCGCAAGGGCATCGCCAAAGACACGCTTGTCGCCATCTCCCTGTAGCCCACTAGAACCGGTCTCATCAACCAACTTCGTCAACTCGCCCGCCGCGTGGGACCCGCCTCGTTGTTGGGTCCCATACCTCAAAAGCGAAGAGTATTGGCCTGTATGAGACCGGTTGTAGCCTTCCTGATGATGCCCTGACGTAAAATCCAGTGAGAGACAGCAAGCTTTATGAAGAGACGCAAATTTGTACGTCTGGGTTTGATGACTGCGGGAAGCGCGGCACTTTCTGCGCGCCTGCCCCACGCGTTCGCGCAGAAAGAGACCTCTGGGGAGGACCGCGCCAATGCGGATTCCGGCGGAGGGCTGTATTTTCCCAACCGCGCTCCCCTGGCGGCGGCGCCATTTCTGCGGCTGCCTCCTGGAAGCATCCGTCCCGGCGGTTGGCTGCGTCACCAACTCGAACTGCAGCTTGAGGGCTTGAACGGCCGCATGTCTGAAATCTCAGACTATCTGGTCTACCAACAGTGCGGTTGGGTGGAACCGGGCAAGATAGGATGGGAAGAACTCCCCTATTGGCTGCGCGGATTTGGCGACCTGGGATATGTCACGGGAGATGAGCGAGTTCTGGCTCTTACGCGCAAATGGATCGACGGCATCCTCGCGACACAACAGGCGAGCGGTTGGTTTGGCCCCACATCCCTTCAGACGTCCCTGGACGGCGGCCCCGACTGCTGGCCGGTGATGCCTGTGCTTGACGCCCTGCGCTCTTTTGAGGAGTACACCGGCGACCCTCGCATCATTCCGTTTCTCCTTCGTTACAGCAAATATCAGAACACGCTGCCGGTCGCGGTGTTTGGACGGGGCTGGGGAAATTTCCGTTACGCCGACAATATGGACACGGTCTTTTGGCTCTACAACCGCACCGGCGAGCCTTGGCTGCTCGATCTCGCACGTAAAATGCACCAAGAATCGGCCGATTATACCGGCGGCATTCCCACCTGGCACAATGTCAACCTCGCCCAGGGCTTCCGTGAGCCGGCCCAGTTTGGTTTGCTGGCGAGAGATTCAAAATTTTCCGCTGCAACCTATCGAGACTATGACGCCATCATGCGCGTCTACGGCCAATTCCCCGGCGGAGGATTCGCCGGAGATGAGAATTCTCGTCCCGGGTATACCGACCCGCGGCAGGGACTCGAAACCTGCGGGATCGTCGAATTCATGCGCAGCTTTGAAATTCTTACGCGCATCACTGGAGATCCCATCTGGGCCGATCGTTGCGAGGAATTGGCCTTCAACTCCCTTCCAGCAGCCTTCGATCCAGAACAAAAAGGTACGCACTACGTCACGTGCGCCAACAATGTCGAACTGAAGAACACGGCCAAGCACCATCACCAGTACGATAACGATTTCGCCATGGACGCCTACATGCCGGGTGTTCATCAATACCGCTGCTGCCCGCACAACTACGGCATGGGTTGGCCTTATTATGCCGAAGAATCCTGGTTGGCCACGGCCGACAATGGCCTCTGCGCGTCACTTTATGCGCCCTCGGAGGCGAGGGCCAAGGTTGGAAGCGGCGCCGAAGTCAAGGTGGTTGAAACCACAGACTACCCGTTCGGCGACACCGTCCAGTTCCATTTCGAGTCTTCACGACCCATTCAGTTCCCCATGTATTTCCGCATTCCACGGTGGTGCAGCGCGCCGGAACTCAGGATCAATGGCAGGACGGTTGCCATCGAAAAAAGATCTCCATGTTATGTGATCGCCGACCGCGTCTGGAAGCGCGGCGATGAAGTGAAGTTACGGCTGCCCATGGAAGTTGCCGTGCATCGATGGCAGCGAAACCACAATGCTCTCTCGATTTCCCGTGGTGCGTTGACCTATTCTCTTGCCATCTCCGAGCAATGGACACGGTTTGCGGGAACCGAACGCTGGCCGGAGTATGAAGTCCTTCCCCAATCGCCTTGGAACTACGGCCTTATCGTCGACTCCTCGGCTCCCGAGCGATCGCTTGCAGTTGTTACCAAGGCCGGCTCAGTCATCGATCCTTTTCGGCAGGAGACAGCCCCAATCGAGATTCAGGCGAAGGCTCGCAAGATTCCTGGTTGGCAGCAGGATGAGGAAGGCGTTATCGGCCTGCTCCAGGAGAGTCCTGTTCGGTCGAGCCAGCCGGAAGAGACCGTGAGACTCATTCCCATGGGGGCGGCGCGCCTCCGCATCACCGCCTTCCCCGAGATTGGCGAAGGTCCGGATGCCCAGGATTGGAAGGGGTAAGCGCCGGAGTGTCGGCATAATGATTCCCCGCAGCTGATGACGGAGCGTACACTCTTGGGGACCGTTCCTTAGTCCCAGAGAGGCGTGATGATGAATCTCTCTCGAAGGCAGTTCATCGGCGGAGCCCTGACGTTGGCAGCTTCCAGGCAGCTTTCCGCGGCCTCGATGCCGGCGCGATTGCGCATCCTGATTGTCGATGGCATGAACAACCACGCCTGGCGCATTGCCACTGCCGCGTTGCGCGAGATATTGATGGGCACGGGCCTCTACGAGGTAGACGTGTCGACCACTCCCCCGGCTGGAGCGGAACCATCGGCCTGGAAAAATTGGCGCCCGGACTTCTCTCACTATGATGCTGTAATCGTGAATTTCAACAGCGGGTTTGATGCCAAGGCCGTGCTCTGGCCGGCACCCGTGCGGCGCTATTTTGTGAGATATGTGCGTGGCGGTGGAGGCATGGTCAGCTACCACGCGGCGAATAACGCCTTTCTGTTATGGCCAGAATACAACGAGATGATTGGTATGGGCTGGCGACCAAAGTCATACGGTCCGAGCGTACATATTGGAGAACATGACGAGGTCATCGTGGTGCCGCAGGGCGAGGGATTTGCGCCGAACCATCCACCGCGCTTCGACTTTCAGATCCACGTGCGCAACATCGATCATCCCATCATCAACGACATGCCGCGCGTCTGGCTTCATCCTTCCGAGCAACTGACTCACGGACAACACGGCCCGATAGACGGCTTCACGTTCCTCACCTACGCACACTCACCGATAACGCACCAAAACGAGCCCATGGACTGGGTGCACCGCTATGGCAAGGGCCGCGTCTATACCACCATGCTGGGCCACACTTGGGCCAACGAGCCGAGCCCTGATGTAGAGTGCGTTGGATTTCAGACGTTGTTCGCCCGCGGCGTTCAGTGGGTCGCAAGCGGCCAGGTAACCATTCCCATCCCTCCAGACTTCCCTGGACCCGATCACATCTCCCTGCGTCCGCTTAAAGCTCTCTCATAAATTTCAGAAAATCGGGGTAATTAGCGCAGGAACGAGCAGAGGTAAGAGTCCAGGGACCTGACCTTACTCAAGCGGGCTCCTTCTCGCCACCAGATAAAGATGCTCGCAGGCCAGCACGGTCTGATCGTCCTGGTTCGCAATCTCCACCGACTCCACCACGATGCCATGGTTGGGCCGCTTCGGATCTTCTCGCTTTTCGCGAATCGTTGCGGTGACGTGAATTGTATCGCCCAGAAAAACCGGGCGGATGAAGCGCACCCGATCGTAGCCGTACGACATGGCATGGGGATTGATGTCGCCGGCCGTCAGTCCCACCCCGATGCTCAGAACCAGCGTGCCATGGGCCATGCGCCGGCCAAAAGGCTGAGTGCGGCACCATGCCTCATCCATATGGTGCGGATAGAAATCACCTGTCTGCCCCGCGTGCAGAACCACGTCGGCCTCGGTGATGGTGCGGCCTGAGCTCACGCGCCGATCGCCGATACTGTAATGCTCGAAATACACCTCTTGGACATTCATGCTCAACCCCATCCTGCCGTGATTTTTGGTCTCTACCAAAATTTGTATGTGAAAATCATTTTTGCTGATAAAATCCGTTCGTTGACTATAACATCAGCAACGACCTCCCACAATGACTCAATCCTCACCCCTCCGGCTCCGCGGTATCACCTGGAAGCATACACGCGGCCTGCTGCCCATGCTGTCTACCGCGCAGCGCTTTGAAGAGATTCATCCCCGCGTGACAATCGCGTGGGAAACCCGCTCTTTACAGTCTTTCGCCGATGAGCCGCTGGAAACACTGGCTGCCCGCTACGATCTTCTGGTCATCGACCATCCCTCCTGCGGCAGCGCCGCCGCGACCGGCTGTCTTCTGCGTCTAGACGAGGCCGTGCCGCCCGGCCTGCTCCACGACCTGGAGCAGAACGCCGTTGGACAAAGCTATGCGAGCTATCGCTATGCAGGGCATTTGTGGGCTCTGCCCATCGATGCCGCAGCGCCGGTGAGCCTGTGCCGCATCGATCTGCTGGAAAGCAGCGGCCATGCGCTGCCCGCCACGTGGGACGACCTGATGCGCCTCGCTCGCGATGGCCTGGTGCTGGTTCCGGGATTGGCCGTTGACAGCCTGATGCATTTCTTCATGCTCTGCCTGGCACTTGGCGAGGAGCCATTCCAGGCCGCGGTCCAGGCTGCGCAACCGGTCGTGACGCCCGCTGTGGGTGAACAGGCGCTGCGCTTGCTGCGGGAGTTGCTCCAGGCCTGCCCCGCCGATTGTCTTGACGCCAATCCCATTAAAATCTGGGAACGGCTGGCATCGAGCCAGCGCGAACTCTACTGCCCTTTCGCCTACGGTTATTCCAATTACAGTCGCACAGGTTACGCAGAACATCTCGTCGAAGCGGGAGACTTGGTGTCTTTTCAAGGCGTGCCCTTGCGATCGACGCTGGGAGGAGCCGGCCTGGCCATCTCCGCGCAATGCCAAGATGTAGCGATGGCGGTGAAGTACGCCGAATATGTGGCCGCGAGCCGCTGCCAGCGCGCTCTCTACTTCGATTCCGGCGGTCAGCCCGGACATCGCGCCGCATGGCTTGACCCGGAAGTAAATCGGCGCTCGAATGGGTTCTTCGAGAAAACGCTGACTGTTCTCGATCGCGCCTGGGTGCGTCCCCGCTTCAACCGGTACCTGGAGTTCCAGCATCGCGCCAGCACACTGGTGCACGATTACCTGCGCCAGGGCGATGCACCCGGCGCCACGATGGCAGCTCTCAACAATCTGATGCGTGGCATGAATGAAAGCGAGGCCCAATGAAACCTCTCGAAGGCATCCTGGTCATCGACTTCAGCCAGTTCCTGGCGGGCCCAGCGGCCGGGTTGCGCCTGGCCGACATGGGCGCACGCGTCATCAAGATCGAACGGCCGGGATCCGGCGATCTGTGCCGCGATCTCTACATTTCCAATCTGAGGCTGGGCAGCGACAGCACACTGTTCCATTCCATTAATCGGAATAAGGAGAGCTTCGCTGCCGACCTGAAGAATCCCTCGGATCGCACCGCCGTGCTGGCGCTCGTGGACCGCGCTGACGTGGTCATCCACAACTTCCGCCCCGGCGTGATCGAGAAGCTTGGCTTCGATTACGCTACTCTGAGCGCGCGCCGTCCCAGCCTGGTCTACGGAGAAGTGAGCGGCTATGGGCGCACCGGCCCGTGGGCGAAAAAACCGGGGCAGGATTTGCTCGTTCAATCGCTCTCCGGGCTCCCTTGGCTCAACGGCGATGCCGGCCAGCCGCCGCTTCCCTTTGGCCTTTCCGTCGCCGATATGTTCGCCGGGGCGCACCTGTGCCAGGGCATTCTCGCCTGCCTGGTGCGTCGCGGCGTAACCGGGCGCGGCGGGCGCGTGGAGGTCAGCCTGCTTGAGTCCGTTCTCGACTTGCAGTTTGAGGTACTTCACAACGTTCCTGAACGACGGCGGCAAGCTGCCCCAGCGCAGCCGCCGCAACAACGCCAATGCTTATCTGGGTGCGCCCTACGGCATCTACGCTACGGCAGATGGGTTCATGGCGCTGGCCATGGGCTCGCTGAACCAGCTGGCAGGCCTGCTCGAATGCCCCGCGTTGCTGGCTTACACTGCCCCGGAGGACGCATTTGACCGGCGCGACGAAATCAAGGATTTGCTCGCAGCGCATTTGCAGCAGCACGGTACTGCGTACTGGCTCGAACGGCTCGAGGCAGGCGGATATTGGGCTTCCGATGTTCTCACCTGGCCGCAGTTAGTCGCGCAGCCCGCATTCCAGGAGCTGGATATGCTTCTCACCGTTGGTGACGGCGATTCCGTCACCATGAAGACGACGCGCTGTCCCATCCGAATCGATGAAGAGCTGCTGAAGAGTTCGCGCGGCGCGCCGCGGCTGGGCGAACACACAGAGGCGATTCGCAGGGAATTCGAATTGCCGTGAAAAGTTCAATCATGACGCACAGTGTCGATCTTGCACACCCGGCAAGATGAGCAAACAAATGACGTTCCGGAAGAAGCAGAAATACGCGGTTCCTGCGCTTGACAAGGGGCTCGACATTCTCGAAGCGCTGGCCGCAGCGCGGGCGCCGCAATCGCTCACGGAATTGGCGCACGGGATGCGGCGCACGCCCAGTGAGCTGTTTCGCATGTTGAATGTGCTGGAGAGGCGAGTCTTCATCGCCCGCGATCCGGCATCGGAGCGGTACCACCTGACCCTCAAGCTTTACGAGCTCGCTCATACGCATTCCCCGGTGGATCAGCTCCTGAGAGTGTGCATGACTCCTATGTACGAGTTGGCCGAAACCATCCACGAATCGTGCCACCTGTCCGTGCTCAACGGCCCCGTGCTGGTGGTAGTGGCGCAGGCGCAGAGCCCGGAGCCGGTGCGTTTGTCCGTGGAGGTGGGTGACCGCGTGGCGCCGCTGAGCAGCGCCTCCGGACGCCTGCTGGCGGCATTTCTTGATCCTGCCGAACGCGCCCCGCTTCTTGACGCCGACTCCTCGTGCAAGACGAAACGAAAGCGGGCAATACTGATTGCGGAATTGGCCCGCATCCGCAGGGACGGCTACCTGCTGGCCGGGAGCACGCGCCGCGCGGGGCTCGATCTCTCCTGCATCGTCGGCAATCCACGCGTGGGCGTTACGGCCGCACTGGCCGTTCCTTTCCTGCCCGGGTCGGCAAATAGCGGCAAGGAGCGCAAGCTGATTCCCGCCGTGCAAGCCTGTGCCGCGCGCATTACAACTGCGCTCGGGCTCACTTCCACGAATGAGAACGGGCCCGGCGCTGTGATCGGAGCAGGGCGCAACAGAAATCATGCAATCGAACATTAGCCATCACGATTTCCTTGAGGGCGCACCATGATTACTCTGCGACTCGCTTTGCGCGAGTTCATCGATTTCGAAAATGCGCTGGCCGCGCAGGTCCATGCGTTCCGCATTTCGCATCCCGGCGTGGATATCGCAATTGTTCCCATGGATCTGGTCACGCTTCACCGGGAGCTGTTTGCCAGCGGCGGGCTGCGATCCGGCAAATGGGATATCGCGTCGGTAGTCACAGACTGGCTGCCCGATGCCATAGCTGCCGGAGTCATCGAGGATCTGAATCCCTTCATGGCCGCCGACCCAATCCCGGAGTGGCCGCAGGCTTGGCCGCCCTCCATTGTGCAGCCGCTGGACTTCAACGGCCACTACTATTGCATGCCCTGGCATGACGGCCCGGAGTGTCTCATGTATCGCCGCGACCTGTTTGAGTCCAGGCAGGAACAGGATGCTTTTCGCTCCGCTTACGGATACGAGCTCGCTCCGCCGAAAACCTGGCGTCAGTTTGAAGAGATTGCCCGGTTCTTCACGCGGCCCGGAGACAACCGCTGGGGAACGGTGTTTGCGTGCTATCCAGATGGACACAATACACTCTACGATTTTGCGATCCAGCTTTGGAGCCGCGGCGGCGAACTGCATGACGGCGAAGGCCGGCCGACCCTCACCACACCGCAGGCGGTCGCTGCGTTGGATTTCTACCGCCGCATGGTGCGCGACCCATCGATGTGCCATCCCCAGTCGACCGGCATGGATTCTGTCCGTTCCGGGGAAGCGTTTCTCTCCGGCTCGGTAGCCATGATGGTCAACTGGTTCGGTTTTGCGGCGCGCAGCGGGCGAGCCGAGTCGCCGCTTCACCAACGCGTCTCGCTCGCGCCCATACCCTGCTCCGACGGGCTTTCGCCGGTCTCGCTTTCCGTCTTCTGGGGTCTGGCCATCGGCAGCGGCTCCGCCCACAAGCAAGCGGCCTACGAATTTCTGCGCTTCATCGCCCGCCCTGAGATGGACCGCGAGCTGGTGCGGCATGGTGCCGTTGGCGTTCGCCTCTCCACATGGCGCGATCCCGAGGTGTGGCGCGCGGTTCCCGCATTCGAGCACCTTGAGGCGATTTCTCGCGGCGCGCGCCGCTTGCCGCGCACTCCCAGCCTGCCTGAGTTCGCTGAAATCGCAAATACCATCGTCGAACGCGCTCTTAACTCCGATGCGTCTTCCGCATCAATCCTCGCGGACGCGCAACGCCAGGCGGAGATTAAGAAGATCAGTCTCTGTTAATCCGGCAGGGCCACGCCGTCGCACTCGCTGGAGAGATAGGCCGCCTCAACCGCGCGCATCGTATCGATGGTGGATTCGACTCCGGTAGGCAATTCGCCGCTCTCTCCGGCGACGTAAGCCTGCAGGGAGCCCATGGACCCGATGAACGCGTCGGGAAACCAATTGCCCACGGCGGGAAGTTCGCGCCACGGTTCACCCCGGCGGGCAAAGCGCAATGTGTCCTGCCTGCCACGGGGATAGTCAAGAAGCACTCCCATGGTCGCTTCCAATATGCCTTCCGTGCCTTCCCATCGCACCTGGCTCATCTGCGAATCGGGAAAATCGTGTCCATGATTGGTCGCAATGAAGACGCGCTTCCAATCTCCGTAGTCCATCAGGATGGTGCTCTTGGTGGCCGCGAGTTGCGGTGTCCGCGGGTTCCTGATGGTCCTGGCCAGCACCAGGCGAGGATTCCCGAACCAGGCGCGCACCAGATCCACGTAATGAATGCTGTGGTAAAGGATCTCCAGCCGCGGCGCGGTCCTGAGAAAGGTCCACAGATCCCACGGCATGTACACGCTCACCTGGACGCTCATGTCGTGCACCTCGCCCAGCAGGCCGGCCGCGGCAATGCTCTGCGCGGCCAGCATCACCGGAGACCAGCGGAGCTGAAAGTTGACTGCAGCCACCAGGCGCTTGCGACGGCAAAGATCCAGGATGACCTGTGCCTCGGCAAGCGTTTCTCCCATGGGTTTTTGCAGCAGCACGGCAGCGCCTTCCGGCAGCAGCGGCAGCACGCCCAGAATCCGGCTGGCCGGCACGGCAACATCGAAGACCATTTCGCGGCCGCAGCGGCGCATGGCCTCAGCGAGCGATGACGTGGCCAGCGGAATGTCAAACTCCTTCGCCAGCATTTGGGCTCTCTCAAGGTCCAGGTCAACGAGCGCTGCCACCGGAAAGCCCGCTTTGCGATAGGCCGGCAGATGCGCATCGCGCATAATGCTGCCGGCGCCGATGGCGATGATGGGCCGCGCGTGTTGCGGCCGCGGCGGCATAGCCTCAGCAAGCGAACGTTGCAGCAGTTGTTCCTGGTCAGCGGTCATGTCCAATCGTCCAGCCTCCTTCAGCAACCGGCTCAAGCTTCCGGAAGCCTGTTGCCGAAACACGCCGATGCATTTGGCATGTTCCGCAGGGTCAATCAAAAAAGTATTCCGCCCGCAGCCGCGAAGGCTGAAATGGGCCGGTGGACCAGTTCATCGTCGCCACCATCTTAATACCGTACCCGATCCCGTAGCCTGGAGCGATTTACAAGCAAAACCGGGTCTGTTAGCTTTTTGCCATGAATCCACCTTCCCGCCGATCCGCCATCTACCTGGTCTTTGCCGCGGCGTTTATTTTGACGGCCTCAGCCGCGCCTGCGCAGCAGGATGCCAAAAACGTGGAGCGGCAACTGGAGCGCGTGCAAGCAGGACTCCGCACCGGGCCTTTTCAACCCAATTGGGATTCGCTCGGGGCGTATCGCGTGCCGCAATGGTTTCGCGACGCCAAGTTTGGGATTTTCATTCATTGGGGAGTGTACTCGGTGCCGGCGTTCGGAAACGAGTGGTACTCGCGCAATATGTATGTGCAAGGCAGCGACGCCTTCAAACATCAGGTGGAAACCTATGGGCGGCAGTCGCGGTTCGGGTACAAGGATTTCATTCCCATGTTCAAGGGCGAGCACTTTAACGCCGACGCATGGGTCACCTTATTCCAGCAGGCCGGCGCCAAGTACGTGGTTCCTGTCGCGGAGCACTGCGACGGCTTCCCCATGTACGACTCCAGCCTTACCGATTGGGACGCCGCCAAGATGGGGCCTAAACGCGATGTAGTGGGCGAGCTGGCAGCGGCTACGCGTCGCCATGGGCTGCATTTTGGCGTCTCCTCGCACCGCGCCGAGCACTGGTGGTGGTACGACGGTGGCATGAGGTTCGACTCCGATGTGCGCGATCCACGTTATGCAGGCCTGTACGGCCCCGCGGAGCCCATGGCTCTGCCCGGCGATGAGGATACGAACGAGCCCGATCCTAATCACCTGGAGCGCTGGCTGCCACCGAACCAAGCCTTTCTTGACGATTGGCTGGCGCGCAGCTCGGAGCTGGTTCAAAAATACCATCCCGACTTTATGTACTTTGACTGGTGGATCGGCCAGCCCGCGTTTCGGCCGTATCTGAAACGCTTCGCGGCTTATTACTATGACGAAGCCGCGCGCCGCGACCAGGGCGTTGTGCTCACGTACAAGGACCAGGATTTTCCTGCGAATGCAGCCGTCCTGGACATTGAACGTGGCAAGCTGGACGCGTTGCGCCTGCTGCCCTGGCAAACTGACACATCGGTGAGCATCCACTCGTGGGGTTACGTCAAAGGCGACGAATATCGAGATGCAAAGTCGCTGATCGACGAATTGGTTGACGTGGTGAGCAAGAATGGAAACTTGCTGCTGAATGTCGGACCCAAGTCGGATGGAACCATTCCCGACCAGGCGCGCGCAATCCTGTTGCAAATGGGCGCGTGGCTCCAGACCAACGGCGAAGCCATTTATGGATCGCGCCCCTGGCTGGTCTACGGCGAAGGCCCGACCAAAGTGGCCAGCTCGGCCATGTATTCCGACCAGCAGCAATTCACGCCCCAAGACATTCGCTTCACCACGCATAACCGTGCGCTGTATGCCATCGCGCTCGGCTGGCCCAAGAGTGGGGAACTCCGGATCCATACGCTCTGGAAGGGTAACCCTTACCTCGGTGGCCCGGTGTGCAGCGTAGAAATGCTGGGCGCGAAGGAAGCGATATCGTGGCGTCAAACGGCTGACGGTCTCCATATCGAACTGCCTGGCCAGCAGCCGCAGGAGCCGGCATTTACGTTCCGGATCATGGGGCCGCAAGGCCCCTCTGGCCTCTGCGGAAAGTAAGGCGTATCAATAAATGCACAGCCCGCGTGAGCAAATGCCCAACTGCAAGAAAATGCTTGACAGCGCAGCCGCAGCGGTTTACCTTGGCACTAAAGATTCGTCCGCTTCGGTATGGAATGCATTCGGTAACCGCCTGACGGCGCATCGCGTCCACACCCGATGCAGCGCCGGGAATCAGGGAGTGGAACTGTTCATCTCCGCTTATAGGGCGCGCATGGAGAATAGACTGCGCGATCAATTGACTGGCGCCACCCTGCCGCGGCCATTCTCGCTCACCGCTTCAATACCGGCCGACGGTGGCGCTTGCGTCGGAGTGACAAATCAATGCGGGGTTCTCGATGTCTGATTACGTGAATCTGCATCTTGGGGTAAAGAGCGATCCTATTGAGTATCGGTACTCCTGGGAATGGCTGGTTCGGATCTTGGCCGACGAAGGTGTCGGGTTTGTGCAGATCGGAACATTCTTCGAGATCTATCAGTTGCCCGACTCGGCGCTGCTGCGGCTGCGAGAAACAGCCGAGCGCCATGGCGTGCGGATTTCAAGCATCTTTACCGCGCACCGTGAACTGGGCGGGTTTTTCCAGGAGGAAGCGGCTTGGCACAATGTTGCCTTCCGCAATTATCAGCGGCTGATCCAGGTTGGCGCACTGCTCGGAGCGAGTTCTGTGGGCTCAAATCCGGGAGCGGTTCTACGCGACCAGATGCACCTGAAGGCTGCGGGAATCCGCAACTATATCTCGGCGATGAAGCAGCTCATGCATCACGCCGCTTCCTGCGGGGTAAAGACGCTGGCCATCGAGCCCATGTCGTGCCTTGCAGAACCTCCCACATTGCCGGCTGAGATGACGGACATGGCCGAGGAATTGATGGCCTATCACGGCGAGCATACGGAGGATACCGCCCGGATTGGCTACTGCTTCGACGTCAGTCATGGCTACGTGGATGAGACTCGCAGGGTACGCCATACCAGCATCGAGCTGCTCGATGCCGCGCTGCCTTACGTGACTGAGATTCATCTCAAGAACACGGACGCGCTCCATGAATCCACTTTTGGGTTTACCCCGGCCGATCGGGAGCGGGGAATCATCAACATTGAAGCCTTCCGCGATCGACTGCTGGCTAATTCTGCGCGCCTTCCCGTACGCGACCTGGTCGGATATTTCGAGATTGGAGGGCCGAAGCTGGGGCGCGATTACTCCGACCGCGATCTGGAAAAGTCACTGCGTAATTCGATTCGCTATCTTCGCGAGGCCTTTGCTGCGCCACAAGCTGATCGGAGTGCGGACGCGACGCCGACTATGCAGCCGATGACTCTGTGCGAAAACGGCGCGCCGGCCGTCAGAGTAGCGCCCTCGATGATGTGCGCCGATATGGGCCGATTGCGCGATGACCTGCAGGAGTTGGAGGCATTGGGGGTCGATCTGCTGCATTGGGACATTATGGACGGTCATTTTGTTCCCAACCTGCCCTGCGGGCTTGTCACGCTGGAGCGAATCCGTGGTTTGACAAACCTGCCCTTCGATGTGCACCTGATGGTGGAGAACAACGACCTGTTTATTGCCGAACTGGCCAAGATCGGTGTCCAAATGATCTCAGTGCACTACGAATCGGCACGCCACTGCGATCGGACGCTGTCGCTCATCCGCGAAGCGGGCGCCGCTGCAGGAGTCGCGCTCAATCCCGCCACTCCACCCTCGGTTCTGGAATATGTGACTCACCTGCTCGACTTCCTGGTAGTGATGACGGTGAATCCCGGGTTTGCTGGTCAGAAGCTTTCCGGATCGGGGCTGGCCAAAATCGCCGGCTGCAAGGCGTGGCTCAGGAATGCAAGTCTGAACATTCCGTTGGAGGTGGACGGCAACGTCAGCTTCGAGCACATCCCGGAGATGGTTCGTCTTGGAGCCGACATCCTGGTGGCCGGCACCAGCAGCTTGTTCAGCCGTACCGGCACGGCTGCGCAAAACATGCAAAGGATAAGAGCAGGGGTG
This sequence comes from uncultured Acidobacteriaceae bacterium, assembly GCA_963725975.1. Classification (GTDB taxonomy): domain Bacteria; phylum Acidobacteriota; class Terriglobia; order Terriglobales; family Acidobacteriaceae; genus Telmatobacter. Next base: position 594,276 of record CAVSBA010000012.1, read on the forward strand.
ATACACGGCCTGGAAATGCGGCTGCCGGCCGCTGAGCGTCAAACCACGTTGCCGGAAATGTCAGTGAGCGGAGTCAGCGAAAAACTATGAATGCAACCACGATGAACGCGCTGGTGCTGCACGCAGTCAATGTCGCCCGTAACGAGCCGATTCCGAAGCCTGAGCCGGGCCCTGGGCAGGTGCGGGTCAAGGTGGGCTTCTGTGGCGTGTGCAACTCCGATATGGCGCGGTTCTTCGGCAAAGGCCCGTACTCCTTCCCGCTGGTGTGCGGTCATGAATTTGCCGGAGTCGTCGACAACGGTTGCGGACGGAGTGAACGCGTTTGCTCCTGGAGATCGGGTGGCCGTCTTTCCGCTCCTGTGGTGCGGGCGGTGCGGCGCCTGCGAGCGCGGCCAATATACGCAGTGCACCGACTACGACTATCTCGGCTCGCGCAGCAATGGGGCCTTCGCGGAATACGTGGTGGCGCCGGCTCGTAACCTATTGCGGGTCGCCGACCAGGTCTCGCTCGAAGAGGCGGCCATGATTGAGCCGGCGGCAGTGGCCTTACACGCCCTGCGCCGAACCGGAAAGGCGATGGTGGGCCAATCCATAGCCGTTTTCGGAGCCGGTCCAATCGGCTTGATGGTCGCACAGTGGGCACGCGCCATGGGCGCAACCAAGGTCATGCTGATCGACCTGGTTCCGGAGAAACTGAACCTGGCCAGAAACTTTGGATTTGAGCATGTAATTGACCTCCGCGCATCCGAGCCAGTCCCGGCTATTGAGAAGCTCACGGGCGGTCGAGGTGCTGACCTCTGTGTGGACGCCGCAGGAGCTCCGCAGGCCAGCCTTCAGGCGCTGCGCGCAGTCAATCACGGCGGCACGATCGTGCTGCTTGGCAACCCCACTGGCGATGTGAATCTTCCCGCCGAACTGATCTCCCGCCTGATGCGCAGGGAGGTTCAAATCGTGGGCACGTGGAACTCCGATTACGCAGCCTTCGGCGAAGATGACGATTGGCATCGAGCTTTGAATGCGATGGCCTCAGGGATGATCGACGTGAAACCGCTGGTGACCCACCGCGTGCCCCTGGATGGGGCCATGAGCGCCTTGCAGATGATGAGAGACCGCGCGGGGTTCTATTGCAAAGTTCTTGTACAACCAAATTCTGAAGAGCAGAGGGGCCTATGAGCGTTGCCGCACCCAGCCAAGCACATGAAGTGAACGAGGGCGAATTGCCCGCGACCATGAAAGCGGTCGTTCTCCAGGGCATAGACCGAATGGCGCTCGAAGAACTGCCCCTGCCTGCAATTGACGACACCTCTGCGCTGATGCGGGTCGAGGCGTGCTGCATCTGCGGCTCCGATGTCCGCATCCTGCATCACGGCAATCCCCGCGTCACGCCGCCCACCGTAACCGGACATGAAGCCGCCGGCGTGATTGTGAAAGTGGGGACCCGGGTCCGCAACCTGAAAGTTGGCGATCGGGTTTCCATCGGGGCCGATGTTCCGTGCGGTCAATGTGACTGGTGCCGCAACGGCCTGGGGAATAATTGCGAGATCAACTATGCGGTCGGATATCAAATTCCAGGCGCCTTTGCCGAGTATATGAAGATTCCCAGCCTGATGTGCGCGGAAGGGCCAATCACTCGCATTGCAGACAGTCTCAGCTTTGAAGAGGCAGCGCTGGCAGAACCGCTGGCGTGCGCCGTCAACGGGCTGGAACTGGTGAACATGTCCCTCGGAAAGACTGTCGTGATCATCGGATTGGGGCCGATCGGATGCATGATGATCGACTTGGCGCGAGTGATGGGCGCGCAGAAGGTGATTTGCATTCAGCGCAGTCCGCTGAGGATGGAAATCGCCAAGGCCTATCAGGCCGACCTGTACCTGGCGAGTGAACAGGAGGATGTGGTCCGTGCGGTGATGGAAGCAACCCATGGTCACGGAGCAGATGTCGTCATTACAACCTGTGGCTCGGTTGAAGCGCACGAGCAGGCGGTGGAGATGGTGGCGCATCGTGGCTATGTCAACTTTTTCGGCGGCCTGGGCAAGGATGCGCGGCCTATGAACCTTTATTCCAATAAGATTCATTACCGCGAAGCCTTTATCACCGGTTCCCATGGTTCGGTGCCACGCCAGCACAAACTGGCCGTGAACCTTCTGGAGAGCGGCCGGGTGCGAGTGAAACCACTCATCACGCATCGCTTTCCGCTCCATGAAATCCATGCCGCATTCGCAGTGATGGAATCGCGCCAGGGAATGAAGATCGTTGTTGCTCCCCAGGGTGGGGTAAGCTGATCCGGCGAGCGGCCAAACGTGGGCAAAAAACGCTTCCTACTCATCGGCTCTACAATGGTCACCATCGGATCCAAACCTTAACTTCGTAGCTTGGGAGGAATGAAATGCACAGCGTACTTGAAGACAAAATCGCGCACGCGCTCGACGGTCTCGCTATTGAGCTTCCCTCGTGGGCATTTGCGAATTCGGGAACCAGATTCGAAATCTTCACCGATCCGGCCGCGGCCAACAATATTGATGAGAAGCTGGCGGATGCCGGCTGCGTGCATGCGCTCACCGGCTGTTGCCCAAGTGTCGCGGTCCACGTGCTGTGGGATTACCCCGACGGCGTCCAGGATGCAGCGAGAGTATCGGCCGTGGCGCGCCATCACGGCGTCCGCATTGGCGCGATCAATCCTAACGTCTACCAGGGGCAAATGTACAAGCATGGTTCGCTTGGGAATCCGGATCCCGCCATCCGGCAGGCAGCTCTCCAGCACATTTTGGATTCCATCGAAATCGCTTCAGTGTCCGGAAGCCGCGATATCTCGCTCTGGTTCGCAGATGGCTCAAATTATCCAGGCACCGCAAATATCCGGCAGCGCCGCGCCTGGTTTATTGAGGGCTTGCAGGCGGTGCACGCGCATCTGAGCCCCGGGCAGCGAATGCTGGTTGAATACAAGCCGTTCGAGCCGGCCTTCTATCACACTGACATTGCCGATTGGGGAATGTCGATGTCGCTATCGCGCCAGGCGGGAGCACAGGCGCGGGTCCTGGTGGATACCGGCCACCATTACCAGAGCCAGAACATCGAGCAGATTGTGGCATGGCTGCTGGCGGAAGGAATGCTTGGCGGCTTTCACTTCAATGACCGCCGTTACGCCGACGATGACCTTACTTTAGGGTCGATTGATCCCTACCAGGTCTTCCGCATCTTCCATGAAATTCTGCTCTACGAATGGGAGACGTGCACGCGGGCGGATATTGCCTACATGGTTGACCAGAGCCACAATCTTAAGAACAAACTTGAGGAGATGATCCAGACCGCGAACTCGGCGCAGGAGCTTTACGCGAAGGCTGCCATTGTGGATCATGAGAAGCTCGCCGCCTGTCAGGCCAAGCCGGATCTGGTGAGTGCCGAAGAGTGTCTCAAAGATGCGTTTGCCACGGATGTCCGGCCACAGATCCGGGCGTGGCGCAGAGCCAAGGGATTGGCCGAGGATCCGCTTAAGGCGTTCCGCGAGAGCGGCTATGTGGAGCGGATTACGGCCGAGCGATCGGATGCGCACGAGTCGCAACTGCAGCGGAAGTAGGTTAGCGCGCCACATGGCATGAAGGACCGGAACCAACGGCGGCCGATGGATCTGGAAATTGATGTCAGGATAAAGAAGGGGCGTCTGTTCCGTGGCGCTGCCACCAAAATTATCAGGAGAACTTATGTGGGCGGGGCGCTTGCACCAACTCCACAGCGGCCCGCCAACGCTCAAATTTGCAGCATCGCCAAGTCATTGAGCAAGTACTGATCCCATTCGATGCTGATCCAATTCGATGAATGCTTGGTTACGGATTGGCGCTTACTTCATGCCAACAATGCTTTGGCTGTCAAGTGGTCCGTGACGAGCACATTCACAAGCTTTGCCAGCAGGGCAGCGCGAATCGACGGCAGCTTGGCAGAACCGCCCGCTACACCCACCACGCGGGGAATCTTCCTGAGTTCATCCAGCGTGAGACCTACAATTCGCTCATTCAGCTCTGACGCCACAAGGTGGCCATTCTCATCGAAGTAGCGCAAATTCATAGAACCCACGGCACCCTTTTTCAATAAGTCGGGCAAAGCCGAAGGCGGTAAGAACCGCCATAAATCGGGTACGGCGATGCTATCGCTGTCTGATGAACCGATGCCCACAAACGCGACGTCTGCACTGCGCGCCAGATCGAGCGTGTGAGCAACATACGGATCACCGTAGATAGCGTCGCGGACAGCCGCGCTCACCGCAATGGCCGGCGCGGGGAATAATACCGCCTCGGCACCCAGCGATCGCGCCGCTCGCCGCACCAGTTCCGCGCCGTGGATCGCCACGTTGGGATCACCCAGCCCTCCCTGCCCCTGAATCAAACGCAGGCCTCGCAGCCGGGGATTTCCTTTGGAACTGAGCGCATTGACCATTCCCAGCATGGCATTTCCCCAACTCAATACGATCTTGTCGTTAGGCCGCAGAATGCGGGTCAGATACTCCGCGGCTCCGGCTCCCACTTCCCGCGCAATCGTATTCTGGCTATCCGGATTGCTGGTCTCCACGATCAGCGCCTCAGAAAGCCCGAAGCGCTCTTCAAGAGCCTGCTCCAAATCCGAAAAAATCTCCATGATCGGGTGAATGGTGATCGTCACCACTCCGTCTTCCCGCGCCTCTTCCAGAATTCGTTGTGTCTTCTGGCGCGATAGGCGAAGCTGTTCGGCGATCTCCGCTTGCGTCATGTCCTGCTCGTAGTAAAGGCGGGCTGCCTTAATGAGCAAGCGCTTGTGGTCGTAGTCCACTTATCCTCCACTAAGTAATGATGGTGACTGCCAACTGAACTCCCCGATTTTACTGCATGGCTGCGAAATGGCGCCAAGGCAAACAGCCCGCGCGCAGGCGCGAATTGAATCGCAATCCACGCCTGCACTCACCGGCCCGTCGGTCATTCCCCGGTTAGTTTGAAACCGTAACTGCCCGATGAAACCTCAAAAACAACTTCGCGCTCCTTTTGCTGCGCGCCTGATATTCCCGCGTCGCCGGAGACAAAGTGCCCGTCTTCCCACACCACGTGACCACCTTCAGTAATGGTGTAAGCGGTGAACTCCATCGGTATCGGCACGTGAACCTGGCCATCCGCGCCAACAGGAATGCTCACCTTTAGATCCACTGACTTCGGCGTGCGCGACCAGGACGAGGATACCGTGCCGCGGATCGTCTGCACGGTTCCACTTGCCCAATTCAGATCCTCCACCATCTGCGGATCGATGCGAATCTTCCGGAACCCTGTACTCTCCGCGTCCTGGTCGATTCCCGCAAGCGCCTGATAAAACCATGCCCCCACGCTGCCGAACATAATGTGATCGTGAGAATTCATGCTGGGCCCTGTTTTGTCCTGCCAAAGCTCCCAAAATGTGGTCGCACCCTGCTTCAGCATGTAGCCCCAGCTCGGGAACGTATCTTGCACGGCCAGTTCATAGGCTAGATCGGAACGCCCAATCTCGGAAAGCACCGGCATTTCATAGCGAATGCCGATAAATCCTGTCGTGGTGTGGGTATCGTGATAGTAGGTAATATCGTTGGTCAGATTGTCGATGACTTTATCGCGTTCGCTGCTGGGCGGAAGATTTAAATACAGCGCCATGGCATTCGCCGTCTGCGTGCCATTTGCGTATTCTCCTGTGCTCGGATTCAAATACAGATGATTGAGCGCATCCCGTATCTGGCCTGCCTGCTGGCTGTAACTGGCCGCTTCCGCTGCATGCCCGAGGACCGTCTCTATTTTGCTCATCAAATCGATGTCGTAGTAGTACCAGATATCGGCCATGTAATCGAGGGGCGTGTGCTCCACTTCGACCCAATCGCCTTCGTGCCCCATGTGGCCCTGGAACACGCCATCCTTCGCGTGGTGCTCAAGAAAGTCAACATACTTTTTTAAATTCGCCTCGTTCTCCTCCAGCACGCGACGGTCCCCGTAGTGCGTCCACATATTCCAGGAAATGATCGGATAAGCCGACTCCCAGCCCAGGTCGGCGGGCAGGTCTCCGTATTTCTGCGGCACCGTACCCGGAAGCGCCCCGTCCGGCGATTGCGCATCGCCCATGTCGCGCAGGAAGTTTGCGTAAAAGGCCGCCATGTCGAAGTTCATCATGGCCTCTTCCGACGTGATTTGTGCATCTCCCATCCATCCCTGGCGTTCGTCGCGCTGATCGCAATCCGTAGGCACGCCAAAGAGGTTGGTCTGCTGCGACCATAAGACCGCGCTCTGAAGATCGTTGAGAATCTGCCGCGCCGCCCAGAAGCTTCCCGTCGGAGTCACGGCCGAGTGCACAACCTGGGCACGCACGGAATCAAGTTCCGGCGTTCCCGGATACCCCGTCACTTCGATATAGCGGAAGCCGTGATAGGTAAATCGCGGCTCATAGGTTTCCAGTCCTCGCCCGCTCAGGGTATAAGTATCCCGGGATTTCGCGGTGCGAAGATTCTCCCGGTTGATCATGCCGTCCTTATAGAGCACCTCGGCATAACGCATTGTCACTTCGGTGCCCGCCGGGCCGCGCACCTTCAGCTCTGCCCAGCCCGTCATGTTCTGGCCCATATCGAACACATAAACTCCGGGCTCGGGATTGGTCACCTTGCGGGGCACAACGGTGTCCACTACCCGAATCGGAGGCATCATCTCTGACGAGCGCACCCCGTCTGAGCCCTCCACCACCGCGGCGGATGCCCATTGGGAATCGTCGAATCCAGGGGTGTCCCATCCTGGCGTCTCGCGGCTTGCATCGTATACCTCCCCGTTGTAAACACTGTCCTCCAGAATCGGCCCACGAGTGGTTTTCCACGTCCCGTCGCTCGCCACGGTGATGGTCTTGCCGTCTGCCATTTCAATCTGCATATCCACCAAAAGCGCCGGCGTTTTGTAATACGGCTTGATGTCCACGAGTGCATCGCTTAATGTGGCCCAGCCGCCGCCCAGCATCACGCCGATGGCGTTCTGGCCGCTCTGCAACTCGCTGGTCACATCGTAGGTGGAGTAGAGCACGCGCTTGGGATAAGTGGTCCAGGCCGGATCCAGCACCTTGTTGCCCACGCGCTGGCCATTGATGTGCAGTTCATAGTAGCCCAGGGCCGTGACGTAGAGCTGCGCCCGGGCTACTTTGCCGTCCAGCGTAAATGCTTTTCGGAACTCATTGCCATTGGTGGAACCGCCTCCTATCCAGGAGCCCTTCCACTCACTGGGCGACAGAATGCCCATGGAGAAATGTGCCACGGCGCTGTCGGGACCTGCGGTGCCATTCTGATTCCAGTAGCGAACCTTCCAGTAATAATTCTTTCCCGTCTCCAGCATCTTGCCTGCATAGGCAATTTGAATGGTGTTTTCCGATTGCACCTTGCCGCTGTCCCACGCATCGCCCTGGTCTCGCATTAAAGCCTCCGGGCTTGAGGCCACCAGTATCTGGTAAGCGGAGGGGTTCATGGCCCTTCCCGCCTGCTCGATCCACCAGAAAAAGCGTGGATGCGGCGTGTCCACTCCGAGAGGATTCTCGAGGTATTCGCAGCGTAAATGCGCGGGCGCCTGCAGCGCATCTGCCGAAGCGAACACGCGGCCGGCGCCGGTTAACGCCGCAACCATGAACAGCAAGGAAAGCCACCAAGATACAGACGTCTTGTGCACGCAACTCCTCCAATCATTTGGGAACCGCCAAAAGTTTCCGGGAGCTTCACAAATGCGATGTTCCCGCATCTCCGCTGAATGCTGCATACCAGTCCCGATCGCAAGCGTAGCTTCGCGCTCGGCGTCCGGTCAGGTACTCTGCGGCCAGTATGGATTCTTAGCGGGATTATGCATCTTCGAGCGGACTTTTCGCCAGCGACGGCTAGCGAACGGGACTGATTCCCTCTCCCGAATCGGCTTCAAGACCCCGCGAAATCACCTTGTATTTGGCTTAAGAATCAATAACATAGACGAATACGCGGGCTTTGGGCTGGACTATGCGTGGAGCAGTTCAACAGGGACGCTGGCGGTCATTGCCGCGGCTTGGTGAAGACGTAATGAAGATAGGGAGAAAAATACCGGTCGATGCGGCTCGACCGAAAACGATTGAATCCGCAAATCTCCAGCAGTTCCAAACCCGCGCTCTCCGCCTGTCCCACAGCGTACTCAGGAGTCGTATACATGAGACACTGCTCACCTTCCCAAAGGTAAGACGGCTTCCGAAACGCACGCAGACAGTTACGTAGCTTCCATCGTGGATGGCGGTTGTAATACGGCGAAAACCAATGCAACGATTTCAGGTTGTGCGAGGAAAAGATCAGAATACCTCCAGGCTTGAGCACACGGGTGCACTCGCGCAGGGCCGCGACCCTCTGCGACTCCGGAATAGCAAGGTCGATTCCATTGAGCGCGATCACAATATTGTCGAAAGACGCATCCTCTGCGCCGATGGCGTCGAAGCTGCCCACGCGCAAATCCAGATCGGGGAATCGTTGTTTTGCCACTTCGATAAATTTCTCTGAGCGGTCGATGCCACACACGCGCATGCCCATCTTATGCAGCAGCAGCGTGGTTCTTGCCATGCCGCAGGCAAGATCGAGCACGCTTTCACCTGCTTTGAAGTACTTGGGAAACAAATAGTCTTCTTCTTTGAGCAGGGTATAAAACGAGTAGGTAGCCACCGCTTCCGAAGAGATGTAATAGGCCTGGTTGGCGGCCTGTCCGGATGATGGATATTCGGGCAATGTGATCTCCTTTCATCACAGGATGCAATTGCCGGACGGGGCGAGCCGTCAGGTCGAAGCGCCGCTCTGCCTCGACACTCGGGCCTGCTGGCGAAGAAGCGCCATTGCGGCAACCCGCGAAATCCAGCGGCGGTTCCAGAGAACCACGCGCGAGTTACGGCGGAATTCCTCGGTCCAGCGCTGTTTATATCTTTCCATGCCCCGGAGAAAATCAAACTCATTGCACCCGTGCTCAAATCCGTAATCAACGGCGGCGCACATCAAAAGAGTGCCCGGGGAGAGCTCAGAAAATGTGCGATGGTAGGCGGTTTGATAATGCCACAGCTTTTCCCCACACGCAAAGAGAACGAGATAAGCAACGAGTTCATCGCACTTTTCCAGGAGCACGATTGCGATGGATCCTCGCGGCCCGAGCTTGTCAAAGAGTGTCTGGAAAATCTCGGGATGCCGCCCGAAGAAAGGCTCTGAAAGATCGCCGCCAACCTGCTTTTGCGCTTCGACAGCAATGATGCGTTCCAGCAGGTCTCTTTCCGTATGCGGCCGCTCCGCCACTCGCAAGCGAAAGCCTTCGCCCGCCCTTTTGCTAAACCCCAGAAACGCGCGGCGCGCGAAGTTAAGGTGTTTCTTCTTCTGCGTCTGTGCCCACGGCCCGTCAATTGGCATGTAGGGGCAACCATCGGCTTCAAGAAAAAAGCGACATGGCAGACCGGAGCTGGCGGCAGCGGATCTAATAGCGGCGATGAGATGACCCGTATCACGCAACTCTTCCAATTCGATGAGGTCCCAGTCTCGAGTTGAACGCGCCAGATACTCTATCGCAGCACTCGTTAAAGCATCAACGTCTCTACCAACCACCAGTTCGTTGTAGTCGGAATGATGGGTAGCAAATTCCAGCTTGCGCACTTGCAGACCGAAGCGGGAGGCGATGCGCAGAACCAGCGGCGCAATACCCACCACCGCTTCGTTCTGCTTGATCGAAAGCACGTAAGGTTGCAGGCGCCCGCGGCCGTTCTCGTTTGCAAGTTCCTTCGTCCACGCGTAGAACCAACCGTAAGTCATGAAGACATTGGGATTCTCTGCGCAATCGATCAACCGGTTCCAGTCGTTCTCCAGCGCAGCAATGCCCTCCACTGTCGAGATCAGCTCCACCGTGTAGGACGAGTTCAGCACCATTCCATGAGTATCGCGCATCTTGCGTCCCTGGCGTTGTTCAACAGACGTCTCATGGCACAACAGAATGGTTCCTGCTGTGCCGTAGGCGCAAAACGGTTGCTGCAGAGCGGAAGCCGTCACATTGGAGCACCGCTCTGCGTCAACAAGCGAGTCCGTTGCCGAAGAAGCGCCCGCGCGGCAATCTGCGAAATCCAGCGGTGGTTCCAAAGAATCATGCGTCGATTGCGACGAATGCCGGTGGCCCAACGCATTTTGTATTTGTCCACGCCCCGCAGAAAATTGAACTCGTCATACCCGTGCTCAAAGCCGTAATCGATGGCAGCGCTAATCAAAAGCGTACCCGGCGATAACTCAGAATATTCGCGATCGTAGGCGGTCTGATAGTCCCACAGCTTTGTGCCACAGACATAAAGAAATCGGTAGGCGACAAGTCGATCGAATTTCTCCAGCACTATGATTGCGATGAGTCCGTGTGGTCCGAGCGTATCAAAGAGCGATCGGAACACCTCCGGATATGACCCGATGAAAGGCTTCGAAAGCCGCCCATCGACCTGTTTTTGCGCTTCGACGGCGATCATGCGTTCTAGCAGGCCTTCCTCCAATTGCGGCCGGTCTACCACTCGCAAACGAAAGCCCTCGCCAGCCCTCTCATGAAGTCCCAGAAACGCGCGGCGCGCAAAACGCAGATGCTTCTTCTTCTGGGTTTCGGACCAGGGCGCATCCATGGGCATGTAGGGGCAGCCGATCGTCTCAAAAAAAAGCCGATGCGGGAGCCCAGCGCTCACAGCCGCGGTCTCCATGGCGGCGATCCGATCGCCTTCGTCGCGCAGGTCAGTAAGATCGAGCAGGTCCCACTCCCCCGCTAAGCCCGCGAGGTGCTCCATCACCGCACCTGTCAACGAGCGCACTTCCATGCCAATCACCAGTTCGTTGTGGTCGGAGTGATAGGTGGCGAATTCCAGTTTGCGCACGCGCAGCCCGAAGCGGGGGACGATGCGCCGCACCAGCGGTGCAATGCCCACAACAGCTTGGTTCTGCTTGATCGAAAGCACATACGGTTGCAGGTGCTCGCTGCCCGCCTCGCTGATGAGCCCCTTGGTCCATGTTCGGAACCAGCCGTAAGTCATAAAGACATTGGGATTTTCTGCGCAATCGGTCAAGCGGTTCCAATCGTTCTCCAGCGCAGCAACACCCGCCTCCGTCGAGACCACCTCGACGGTGTAGGACGGGTTCAGCGCTATTCCATTGCGATCGTGCATGTCGCGTCCTGGGAGCACCGTATGTTAGCGATCTCATTCACCGGTTACTGGGTGTTTGCCCGCATCTTGAGAGCCGCACGAACCCGCGGCTCAACGTTTAGCAGAATGCGGAACTTCCTCGGAAGACCGATGCTTCTCGGGAAACAGCCCGTCATATACGGCCATCGTCCGTTCCACCATCCTTGAGATGGGAAAATCGCGTAGCGCCCGTTGCCGTCCGGCGACACCCATCGCCTCTCGTTTGCGATCATCCTGAATAAGTCCGCGTAGACGCCGCACCAGCTCAGCCGGCGCAGCGGGGGGAACCAGCCAACCGGTTTCGCCATCCTTTACCAGCTCACAGAGGCCGCCGACCGCGCTTGCCACCACCGGCAGACCCGCGGCCATTGCTTCCAATGCTGCAATCGGCAGCCCTTCATCGAGAGACGGCAAGACAAAAATGTCCCACCCTGCCATCACGGCCGGCAGGTCCGTTCGCCATCCCAGAAAGGAGACATGGTCGGAGATCCCCAGCTTGCGAGTCTCCTCTTCGAGCGCAGACCGAAAGTCCCCGTCGCCGGCGATTTCCAGATGAACGTCATGCAACTCGGGCATGAGCGTTGCCAGAGCCTCGAACAGGTAACTGAGCCCTTTGATCAAGTCAAGGCGGCACGCCGCACCCAGCACGACTCCTTTGTGAGGTCTATGCGTCGCCGGGAAAAGAGAAACATCGATGCCTGGATAGATTACGGCCGCACGCGGATCTCCTGAAAAATCCGCCACGATTTGTGAAACGGCAATCAACGCGTCTCGTTCAGGGAGGTCGCAACGGAGGGGCACTGCCCCGTTGATCTCCTTCGTAGGGGCACCGCCGAGTCCTACACGGATATGGAGATGGCGTACAATTCTGGCCTTGGTCAACCGGCGCCCCATGCCCGTCAGCAGGCGTCCACCGGTGTGCTGATGAATGATGCTGAAGTCGGCCGATCGCAGCAGCGCCGCATAGCGTGCCGCTCCCCACGGATTCAGGGCGTTCCCCCTCCAATTGACGCAGGTAGTTGAAATGCCTGCACTCCGCAAACCCTCCGCAAGCTCGCCCGGCTCCAGAAAGCAAACTTCAATTTGATAGCGCGCCGGGTCGATACCGGCCGCCAGATTCTCGACAATCCGGCAGATGGCGGCTCCTCCGACCGGCTCCGCTGTATCCAGGACATGAAGAACGCGCCGTGGACTCATTCGTACTATCCCCATAGAAGCATTTCATTCATCGCAACTCGTCCGTGGCGCTCGGGGCGATTACAGCGGGTCCACTGTTTTTGCCTCGCGAAACCTGAGCGGCCGAGTGGCTGTTTCACGGAAAGGCTCAACTCCCGCAAATCCGAACGCAGCTACGCCCGCTGTGGAACCACTGTAGCTCCCAATCTCCTTGCGAATATACCACGGGCGCGATTCTCCAGATGATGAGGAGAGCTGACTCCACAAGTTCTTCCAGAAAGATAGCCCTCGGTCAGCACCTTTGCACCGGCGTCGACCTCGTTATTTTATTTCGCATGCGAGTCAACAGGGTCCGGAATATGATCGGGTAGGACTGTCCTAGTTGTCGGATCTTACTTATATTTAGCAAGAAACTCTTGAGGTTGAAATCGCGCATCCTGGCCGTTGCCCAGTCGTAATAGAGGCTTATCAGCTCGTCCTCGACCAGTCGTCGATTGTCCGCATCGACAAATTCTGGATGGGCGAGCATTTTTTTGCGCAGTTGTTCGCCCCACAGGCAAATAGAGTCGTCTCTCATCGAGCATAAATCCGTGAGCCGAGCCACGCCTGGCGTGCGGTCAATGCTCACCAGCGGCTGTTGCACATAGCAGAATCTGGTTCTGAAACAGAGCCGGAAGATTAATTCCCTATCTTCTCCAAGCCCAAGAGCTTCGTCGAATCCTCCGATTTCATTCAAGATGGAACGCCGCACCAATAAGCTCGGCACGCACAATCCATACCCGCTGCGCATAACATAGTTAAGTGGGTTGTCGAGCGGTCCGCTCGCGCCATCGGTTCTTACCCCATTTTCTTCAAACACGGTCGCGCTGGTTTCCAAGCTACCGATATAGTCACAGTCTGTTACGCATGCCCCAAACCCAGTGCCCAGTTTCGACAAGACCTCCAACTGGCGCTCCAGCTTGGCTGGATGCCACACGTCATCCGAATCAAGAATAGCAATCCATTCTCCCCGGGCTGCGGCTATGCCGGCATTTCGCGCGGCGCTCACTCCCCGATTCGACTGATAAAAATACCGGATGCGTCCCATATAGGGGTCCAGGCGCTCGCGGGTGCCGTCCGTCGAGCCATCATCGACCACAATCAGCTCATAATCCTCAAAGGTCTGACGCAGAGCGCTTTCAATCGCGATCGGCACGATCGCGCTGCGGTTATATGTCGGTATCACAATCGAGACTGTTGGCCTTCCCGGTTGGCGCGCGGGCAAGATGGATGAACTCACTGTGAACCTTTTCGCAGCATTAGGTTGATATCTCGAATTGGTTTCCAGTCTATGCATCGGTGGTTCAGAGGCGCAAGCTTGACACCGACGCACCAGCATCCTCAATGCCGCCCCGCGAGGAATAGATTCAGAAATTTCCACCGGTGTCATGGCCACGCACAATCGCGGCGGCTGTTCTTAGCCGGGTTCCCAATGCCAGCTTCATACGCAAGCTCCTCACGCGCTCGCCGCAGCGGACCATGTGGCCGAAGTCAACGGGCGAATCATCCGGGCCGACATACGTCCGACGAAGAAGATGCGGATCGCTCTGCAGATAGTTCATGCCTTCCTTCACGCTGAATGCCAGGTCAAACTCTCCCCTGACCAGGTCGCGAACGGCATCGTTGTACTTCCCGAAGGGATAGGCAAAGGAGACCACAGGACAGCCAAGAAGCGCGACAAGATCAGTCTTACTGCCTGCAATCTCCTGCCGGCTTTCATCCCCTGCCACTTCGGTCAAACCTGCATGGGTCCGGCTGTGGGCTCCGAACTCGATTCCCTGGCAGGCCCAATGTCGAATCTGCTCTTCGCTCATCAGCTGGAGCGTCTCGCGGCCTTTGGCTTCGTCCCACGTATTGGTCCCACCCAGCTGCCCGGTCGCGACAAAGACGGCACCCCTAAACCCGCACCGCACGAGGACCGGCAACGCGTAATTGGCGATATCGGCATAAGCGTCGTCAAACGTCAGCAGCACCGGCTTCTCAGGGAGACCCTTCCCCGTGCGAATCGAGCGGAGCCAATCGGAAGGAGCAATGCCGAGATAGCCTCCTCGGACTAACCAGCGCATTTCGCGCTCGAACTGTTCGGGTACGATTGACCATTCGCTCAAAGCGCCCGCGCGGCGAGGACCGACGTGGTAATACATGAGGACCGGGAGACGCCGATCAAACTCATCTTGCAACTCTGTCCAGGAGCCCGCAGCGCTGGGGGGCCGCGCCAGGCCGCCACAGTCTCTGTGAAGGAAAACAGCTTTAATCCGGCTTGGCGCGTCCAGGAACAGCGGCACAACCACTTTTCCAGGCGAAGGGGCAGAGACAGAAAGGGAACTGGCGAAACTGGCAACCTCATCAGCGCGTTGCGAAGCCATTTCTTGAGAACCGGTGTTTCTGCAAAGTGAGCCAAACGCGAATACGGCCTGTATTCCGGGTGCTTACGAGCAGTCATAAGGTCGCCCGCCCCTAATGCTCTTGCCTGCCCACGAAGATAATCCCAGGAAGACTTTCGGTAAAATTCATGGGTAGCCGCGGCAGGGTTGTAACAAAATGATGCGCGCATCTTCCACAATCGCAGTCCTAATTCCAAACCCTCCGCCGCTCGCATCTGCTCGTCAAAGCCGCCACAGCGCTGCAGCAGATCCCGGGGAGCGGAGGCATTGGCAAGCTGGGTAAGCACAGTCAGAAACGAGGGAATCCCATTCGGGAAGCGCAACTCTGGAGCCCGGCTCTGGTGGCGATAATGATCCGCAAAAGCGCCCTCGCGAATATGACCAAAGAGAGTTGACGAACTGTCAGGTGCAATGTAGGTGGGTCCGTGCACAACGCAAGGCTCGGGCCCCGAGTGCGACGCACAATGTTGGCGAATCAAATCCGGCGCCGCAATAAGGTCATCATCAAGCAACAGCACCAGTTCGCGCACTGCAGCCTGAATGCCCACATTCCAGGCCGCGCTCACCCCGCGGTGCGGCGCTTCAAACATGCGAAGGGTGCACGTCGGATTCCAGTCGCGTAACCACTCGGTCGTGTCGTCCGTGGAACCATCGACGACAACGATGATTTCATAGTTATCCGGCGGATAATCCTGCACCGACAACGCCGTGAGCGTGCGCTCCAGAATTTGGCGGCGGTTAAACGTGGGAATAACGACAGACAGTTTCATCATCATAGGGCGCGTCGTGGGAGCGGCTTTTTGAACACGACGGGCAGCATTGATCAGGCCCCGCCTTGAGCTTTGAGGGCATGAGTTGGGAGCGGCTCAAGGAATTCTATTCGCCATTCCAAACGCGGTCTCATCAATCCAGGCCATTCCCCGTAGAAGGCCCCCCGCAGTTCGCTCGGGACATCGTGAATCTCAAAGGCCGCAACATCCTCCCAAGAGGTGACCAAAGAAGCGGAGTCCAAAAGAACATCCAGGTGAACAGTGTAGATACCGTTGCTCATCAGATCTGCGGGAATGACAAACCATCTCCGAATTAAGCCGGCCGGGTCAGCCGGTCCGTCGAACGTCGCGGTTGTGAACACGTTCACTGCATGCTCGTTGAACACCCGTGCCCCAAGATCCAATTTAGTCTGTGAGTCGAGCTTCCAGTATTCAAACTCCACTACCAGAGGAGTCCGAACCGTGAGCCTCTCGGCGGGGTTGCCGTTCTGCGGGCGAACACAGACTTTATGCAAACGGATCAAGTGATTTCCAGGCGCTGTTTCGATGTCGTCGTGAACGACTTCCTTAAATTTTGGCAGCCAGTCCCTCATATAGCGGGAAGCGACCGCGCCCGGCGCCCCCTCCAGTACGACTCGCCCTTCGTGAAGACAAATCGCACGCGTACACAGACCTTCCACGGCCAGCATGTTATGGCTGACAAATAGCACGGTGCGGCCATGTTTGGCGGCATCGCCAACCTTGCCCAGACATTTTCTCTGAAAGGCGGCGTCGCCCACGGCCAGAACCTCATCTACAAGCATGATCTCCGTTTCCAGATGAGCTGCTACGGCAAATGCCAGCCGAACGTACATGCCGCTCGAGTAGTGCTTCACCGGAGTATCGAGCAGACGACCACATTCCGAAAAGTCCACAATTTCATCAAACTTGCGCTCGATCTCCCGGCGCCTCATGCCCAGGATTGCGCCGTTTAGGAATATGTTCTCCCTGCCCGTCAGCTCCGAATGGAATCCTGCTCCCACCTCGAGCAAGCTGCCCACCCGGCCGCGCATTTTTGCCTGTCCCTCAGTGGGTTTGGTAATCCGCGAAAGGATCTTCAGCAAAGTGGATTTGCCGGAACCGTTTCGCCCGATGATTCCCAGCACTTCGCCGTGCCGTACTTCAAGAGATACATCCCTGAGCGCCCACAAATCTCTATCGTCGCTCCCGGCGCCCCACCCCGAACCCCGAAGCGAGGCTAACGGGGCGCGCGCCATCTGCACGAGCACTTCCCGCAGCGTCCGCGACTGCGCGTGGCGGCCAATGCGGTATCGCTTGCCAATCCCTTCGCAATGAATCGCAATCTCATCGCTGAGTTCAGATGAAGTCGGCAAAGGCATCCTCAGTCTGTCTGAAGTAATAAAGGCCACTCATAAAGATCACCACGGCGAGGCCCGTAGAAACCGCAAGCAAAGACCAGGGAGCTGGACCAGAGCCTTTCAGGGCGTAACGAAAGCCATCCACCACCCCGACCATTGGATTGAGGCCGTACCACATGCGCCAACGTTTCGCGACTACGCTGGTGGGGTAGGCGATGGGCGTTGCCAAAAACCAGAACTGCACGAGAAAGTTTACGGTGTAGCGCACATCTCTGTATTTCACGTTAAGAGCCGCGAGCCAAAGTCCAACCCCCGAGGAGATGAGCAAGGCCAGACAGACGACCAACGGCAATAAAGCAATTGCGGGCGTGGGGACGATTCGATAATAGGCCAGGAAAAAAGCCAGAACGATGAGACAGATGAGGAAATCCAGCAGGCTTGCCAGCACCGCCGACAAGGGTATAATCAGCCGCGGGAAATAGATTTTGGTGACCAGTCGCTCGTTGACCAGAAGGCTGTTGCTGGAGTCGGTCAATGCCTGCGCGAAAAGCTGCCACAGCACCATGCCGGCATAGGCAAAGACCGGGTAGGGCAGGCTCTGGGGCGAAACATGGACCAAACGGCCCAGAAACATGGTCAGAGCCAGAGCAATGGCAAGTGGCTGCACAATGGCCCAAACCACGCCAAGCACGGTCTGCTTGTAACGAACCTTGATGTCACGCCAGGTAAGAAAGTAAAGTAGCTCGCGATGCTGCCAGATCTCGTTCCAACGCAGGCTCCAGGCGCGATCCGTGGCGCGGATGGTGACCCGCGCAATACTGGCGGATTGAGCGTTGGGCGCAGTGGACATGGATAAAATGGTCCAGCAACGGATGAACCTGATGAACTACGGATGATCCGGCTTGAGGTAATCATAACAGGGGAAAAATATGCGAAGCGGCCTTGTGCGGAATCGCGCCGTCACTCAGATGCCAACCAATAGACTCTTACCAAAACTTGTATATGCTTACAAAGAGAGACTCAAATGCCCCCCAAACCGCTCGAATACATTTATCCCGGCCTCATTGCCGCTCAGGCAATCCATACGGCCGTAAAATTCAGCATCCCCGACCTCCTTGCCTCGGGCCCCAAATCAGCCGCAGCGTTGGCTGCAGAATGCGGAGCCCATGCGCCGAGCTTGGAACGGCTGCTGCGGGCGCTCACCAGTATCGAGATGTTTCAGCGGCTGCCTGATGGGCGTTACAAGAACTCCCCCGGCACTGAGATTTTGCGCAGGGATCATCCCAACTCTCTTTGGGCCGAAGGAATGTTTCTGCCGGCGTCGTTCATGTGGCGGCCTCTCGGGGAACTGGCAGAGTCGGTGCGGACCGGGCAAGCAGCTTTCGATCATGTATTCGGGCAAGGCATTTTTTCTTATCTCGCCGAGCAGCCGGAAGAGGCCGCGGTCTTCAACCGCGTAATGACGCAGGAAATGCTTTGGACCACACCTGCGCTGCTGAAAGCCTATGATTTCTCGCGTTTCCAGCGGCTGGTCGATGTTGGAGGAGGCCATGGCGCATTCCTCAGCCGTATTCTGGCAGCCGCGCCCAAACTTCAAGGAGTGCTTTTCGACCAGCCGCAGGTCGTCGCCAAGGCAAGAGACTCTTTCCACGGCGAGGTTGCCAGCCGCACAACGATCGTCTCCGGCAGCTTCTTTGAGAGAGTTCCCGAGGGCGCCGATGCCTACGTGCTGCGCAGAATAATCCATGACTGGGAAGATGGGGAGGCGGTGAAAATTCTTTCCAATATATATGCTGCGATGAAACCCGGCGCCACGCTTCTTATCATCGAGGGCCTGATCGATTCCGCCACGCGGCCGGTGGGACTGACGGATTTAATGATGCTGGTGCTGGGCGGACGAGAGCGCAGCGAAGCGGAGTTCCGCGAGCTTGTTCAAATCGCAGGCTTCACTTTGAGCCGTATCATCCCCGCCGGAACCTATTCGGTCATCGAGTGCGGAAAGAGCTAATCGTCATTCGGCGCGGAATTCGTACGGGCTGGGATGCAAGCAAGCCTCGATAGGAACCATCACACGGCGTGCAAGCTTCTAATACGGCCAGATCTTCTGGAGCGCTGAGAACGCTTCCCGCGCAACTGCTTCTGGATCGCGCCCCTTGAGGCAATCATTAAAGACTTCCACTCCGATTGGGCCAGAGTAGTTCGCCTCACGCAAGCCATGCAGAATGGCTTCGATAGGAAGCTCTCCCTGGCCTGGCAGGAGCCTGTGGTGTCGCGCGAGCTGCATGATATTTTCACGATAGCGGGCAGCGCCGGGATCCGGAATTTGATTGTGGTTCACGTCGGAAAGCTGAACTAAGTAAATCCGATCCATGGGAATGCCTGCGAGTTCCTGTGCGTCACAGTTGCGGGCAAAGATATGAAACGTGTCAACAACAACGCCAAGATTCGGCTCGTCGAGACGCTGGACGAGCTCCCATGTGGCCTGCAGCGTGTAATTCACCGCGCTCCACGCCACAGCCTCGTAGGCGATTCTCAACTTTCGCGAGGCCGCTTCTCTTGCCAGCCAGCGCATATCCTCGTCAATGCGATCGGCGATGCATCGTGCATCGGACGAGGCCGTCGTGAGCACGGTCGCCGCTCCCAGCTTGACAGCTGTGTCAAGCATGTTTAAAGCCTCGGCTCGCTTGCTCTCCCGCTGGTCGTCGGGCGCGCCGTCGAAATCGCGCAAGACCTGATAATCGGTCAGGACAACGGATTGTTCCCGAATCCAGTTTCCAAATGCTTCAACATCAGCTTCGCAGCCGTCCAGATCCGGACTCCAAAGTTCGATCTGGTCGAAACCCGCAGCGCGGGCGGCCGCAATCTTCTGCCTCGCAGTGCCGCCGAGAACAACCGTGTTAATGAACAGCGGATTGCGAAGAGATTTGAAACTCATAACGGAGTTATTGCTCGTGAGACGATTTAGGGGCGTGTAATTGTGGTAAGTCTAATGCAACCTCATCTTTTCTAGCAACAGGCCCGATGATACAAATACGATGCGTGCGGCACAGTGGCGCTGCGTAAGAATGTCGGCTAAGAGGAATACGCGGGAATCTTAAACGACGGCTTGGCTTTAAGAGATACTGGTATTCTGTGGTTCTCGGAGATTTGTATGGTTTCCCCCTTCTGTGCCGCTCTTCGCGCGATCGCACATTACGCTGAGTCCAAACCGCATGCGCCTGCGTTGATCGAGCCAAATGGTCTGTCGTTCAGCTACGCAGAGTTGTGGGCCCAGATTGTCGCCGTCGGCAGCAGGCTTGAGGAAGCCGGCATCGGGCCTGGAGAAACGGTCGCCGTTCTTTTGCCACAGGGGGTGTGTCATGTCGTGGCAATCACCGGTGTTCTCAACCACTGCGTCTGTGCTCCCCTCCAGCCGCGGACAACTGCCGTTGAGGTTGAAGCGACTCTAGGGAGATTGTCCACCGCAGCTTTGATTGTCTCGCCTGAATTTGAGTTGGAGGCGCAATCCGCCCTCGGCTCGGGCCTGACCGTGCTGATGGCCCGTCATGGCCAATCTCCCGTGGAGTGGGAGATTCGCCACCCCCTGGTTTCGCGAAAGCCGCCCAGCCGCAATTCAGACGCGGTGCTGCTGCTGGTTACCTCAGCAACCACGGCCGGCTCTAAGTGTGTGCCGCTGACAGTTGCGAATTTGGACGCAGGAGCCGTGGCGCGACGCGACTCGCTGCGCCTCACCGCTTCGGACCGAATGTTGCTGATGACCTCGCTCTCCCACAGCATCGGCATTGGGACTACTCTTTCCCAGTTCCTTGCCGGAGGCTCGGTGATTGCGACGGGGGGGTTCGACCCTGCCTCCTACCTGAGCTGGTTTCACGAGCTGAGACCCACGTGGTACGACTGCGCACCCGCGGTTCATCAGGCGGCGCTCGTCGAACTGATGCGTAGCCCTCCGCAAAATCCGCTTTCGCTGCGCTTCGTACAGTCGGCAGGAGCTCCTCTCTCAGACAACGTGCGGAAGGGGCTTGAGGAGCTTTTGCGGATACCGGTCTTCAACGATTACGGCATGAGCGAGGCTTGCGCCATCGCCAGCGATGCATTCTTACCCAACGACCGAATCCCAAATTCGGCTGGACGCTCGTGCGGAATGAAGATCGCCATCATGCGTGCTTCGGGGGACCTTCTTTCCACGGGCGAGGAAGGCGAAATTGTGGTGCGCGGCCCTGCCGTCTTTTCCGGTTATGCCGATGACCATGAGTCAACCGCGGCAGCATTTAAAAACGGGTGGTTCAAGACCGGCGACTTGGGCCGTCTGGATTCGGAAGGGAACTTGTTTATCGTCGGCCGGCTGAAGGAGATGATCAATCGCGGGGGGGAAAAGGTTTTGCCGGGCGAAGTGGATGAAGCCATGGCATCTCACCCCGCGGTGCGCGAGGCGGCCGCCTTCTCCGTTCCTCATCCTACGCTGGGAGAAGACGTGGCATGCGCCGTGGTTCTGCGCCAGGGAGCTGAGGCGCCGGTGAGCGTGCACGAGTTGCGACGCTATGCGGCAGAGCGGCTGGCGTCTTTCAAAGTGCCGCACCACATTCACCTGGTCGACGAGATCCCTCGCGGTGAACTGGGCAAGCCGCAGCGCTGGCTGCTTACTGATCGCTTATGGGGGGGCGACGCCCCGCGGTCGCCGGCAGAGGTGAGCGAAACTCCGTTAGCTCGTGGGCTTTTAATCAGGGCGCTCCATGAGATTTGGGCACGCATCCTGAATCGCGAAGACTTGGGGTTTGATGAGGACTTTTTCGAAGCCGGCGGGGACTCTCTGGGCGCCATCAACATGCTTGCAGAGATTGATCAGCGTTTCAGCTGCCAGACCAGCGAGCAGGCCGCGAGCTTTCTTGACGACCCGACACTGGAGAATCTCGTCCGCCTGATGGGCAGCGAATATTTGCCAAAGCTGAACCCCGGCGAATCGAACGAGGTACGGATCTTTCCCGTCGGCAACAACAGTTCCGGCAAGCAAATATTCTGCGTCCCAACCGACGGGAGCGAAGGCCTCATATTCCGACGCTTGGCGAAGCACCTGGATGGTCAACTCAACGTGTCCATCGTGCGTCCCGCAGTCACGCTTCGCAGCTATGCCCTGTTCAGCATTGAAGGTGAGGGAAAGGAAGCGGCAGCAGCCATCAGGAAGGCACAGCCTGAGGGGCCCTATTTCGTGGGCGGCTACTGCTACGGAGGCGTGATCGCCGTGGAGGCGGCTCGTCAACTTATTCACGACGGCCAGGATGTAAGGGTGATTCTGTTCGACGTGCCGACGCCGGGCTCTCCCGGCATGTTGCGCGATTTTCCGGTATGGCTTGGGAGAGCCAGGGCTCAATGGTCTCGGATCTGGACCAGTGAGCATCCGGGATTGAGGAGGAATATCCGCCGCGTTTCGCGCCGGCTGGTCTGGACCGCATTGGTTCCCTTTCGCCGCCTTTTCGTTCCCGTCGAGCAGGTTGCTGCCGTACGGGCAATTCTTGAATGGGCGCGGTTCGAAGAATTTCCCTTATATAAGGCCCGTCCCCTTGATGCGCCCTTCCTTCACATTCTCTGTATGGAGGAGCCCGACGCGCTTGGATCCGCTGCCCGGTTCGGCTGGAGGCGAATTGCACAACGCGGAATTGAAGAGCATTTCGTACCTTTCAATCATCAAAATCTTCTCCACGAGAAGAATTTGCCCGGGATTGTCGAGATTCTCCTTAAATGGTGTGGCGTCGAGTGTGGCGCCTTAAAGTCCTAGCAGTTTTTGAGGCCGGAAGAAGGCGAGCCGCAGGTTGCGTTTTGAAGGTGGATTTATCCCGGAACCGGAGATACTGGAGCCAGCAACCCTTGCGCGCATCACGGCAGACTTTGCGGGGCCGAAGGAATGCATGGAAATCTCGGTCATTGTTCCGACGTATAACCGCCGGGAGACTGTCGGGCGCAGCCTGGAAACTCTCTTTGCGCAGGACCTTGCCCCTTCGAGATTCGAGATTATCGTCGTCGACGATGGCTCCATGGACGGTACGGCCGAATCCCTCCGCGCCTTGAACCCGGCTTGCCATTTGCGCGTCATCGAGCAGGAGAATCGCGGTCCGGCCGCGGCGCGCAACAAGGGCTACCGCGCCGCCGAAGCAGATCTGGTGCTGTTTCTCGATGACGACATGCTTTGCGACCCGGGCTTGGTCGCAGCGCATATTGCCGCCCACACTGGGCTTGAGCGCGGCATCGCATTCGGAGCCCTGTTCCTGAGCCCGGACAGCGTCCCCAGTCTTGCGGCAGAATGCTTCGATCGTGAAATCGGAAAATTCCATCTGGAACAAAAGCTGAGCACGGCGACCGCATGGCAGATCACCGACTGCGTCTTCAGTAACTCGTCTCTGCCAAGGGCACTGCTGGAAGAAGTAGGTGGATTCGATGAGTCCTTCAGAATGCGCGAGGATCTGGAGATGGGGTATCGGCTCTTTCGCGCCGGAGTGCGGCCAGTGTATGCAAGCAGCGCCATGGCTTATCAGCATTACCAGAAAACCAACGCCGATCTGATTCGCGACGCGGAGGTTTTCGCAGCGGGCGATGTGCTCTTCGCGCGCAAGTATCCTGAGGCTCTCGTCCAGGGCCATTTGAATTGGCTGGCGCTGAAGTCGCGTAGGAATCTGCGCAAGCTCGGGCTGGTTGCGCGCGTTCCCGCACTGGCGGATTGCATTCTCGCTCCTCTTTGCGGTTTGGGCCAGACATTCATCCGCGTGTCCGCTTTTCGAAGGCTGGGAGTTCGCGCGCTCCAAATGCGGCGGAGAATCCATTGGTTTCACAGGGTTCTTCAGCTTGGATGGAGTCCCGCGAGCGTCAAGATCGAAGAAGCGGATTCCTGATACACTCCCGTTGGAAACCAAGCTGGAGAACTCACAACCTATGAAGCAAGCAGCATTTTTCTTCTTCCTGGCAGCCACAGTTACGGCCGCAAGCGCACAGAACAACCCCACGACTCATATTCGCAGGTCGGCGGCTACGACTCACTCCGCTACCGCCGGCAAGCTGCCCCCCGGAATTCCCAAGGTGCACGGAATTGTGAAAACAGCTTTCTCGCTCAAATATGAGGACTACAAAATCGGAACTGGCCCGCTGGCTGAACCGAACAAGGTGTACCACGTGCTCTACACCGGTTATCTGGCCACCACCGGAGCAGTCTTCGACTCTTCAAACGAACACCGGGCACCGGTGATGAAAGATGGCAAGCCGGTGACGGGACCCGATGGCCAGCCTGAGCTTGCCCCGCTCCAGCCACTCGTCTTTCCTCAGGGCTTCGGGCGCCTGATTCCCGGCTTCGATCAGGGTTTTGCCGGAATGCACATAGGTGGAAAGCGCCGCATCTTCGTTCCCTGGCAACTGGCCTACGGCACCCGTAACGTTCCCGCGCATGGTGCGGATCATCCAAACATTCCACCCAAATCGGATCTGATCTTCGACGTGGAACTGCTGGACGTGACGGATATGCCGGCCATGCCCACGCGGCCCATGGGCATCCCGCCGCGTCCAGGAGCAGTACCTGCACCCGCGCATCCAGCCGCGCCTGCTGCTCCCGCAGTTCCGCCCAGCACAACCACCCCGCCGCAAAGCAAATAGTCTCTTTGTGCTTTCCCACCCTCGCGTCAGCAGAACGGCGCGAGGATGGGGCACGGACCTTCGTACCACGCTCCCTTCGCCGCGGAAGCCGGGTGCCCCTTCCTTTCCGCAGCCTTATCGCGCATCGGCCGGATGACCGCGAGCGTTTACTGGCCTCAGGATCGGCCCACTATCCACTTTTCACTGCACTAAGGGCAGCTCCGGCGTGGCCGCAATCAACTGTCGAGTGTAGGCTTCGCGCGGGTGCGCACAGAGCGTCTCCGCCTCTCCGCTTTCCACCAGCCGGCCGCTCTCCATCACGGCGATGCGCGTGCTCAGGTAGCGCACCAGCGGCATGGAGTGCGAGATGAAGAGATAGGTGAGCCCATGCTCACGCTGCAAGTTGCGCAGCAGGTTCACAATCTGCGCGCCGACGCTCACATCGAGCGCTGAAACCGGCTCGTCGAGGATGAGCAGCCGCGGCCGCAGGGCCAGTGCGCGCGCAATGTTGATGCGCTGGCGCTGCCCGCCGGAAAACTCATGCGGATAGCGGCTGAGTGACGATTCTTCCAGCCCCACATGGTGCAGCAATTCGACCGCCTTTTCACGCAGCGCGGCTCGGCCGGTGTTCAGTCCCGCTTCACGCCCATGGATGACCAGCGGCTCGGTAACGATGGAAAGCACCTTCATGCGCGGGTTGAGCGCGGCGTAGGGGTCCTGAAAAACCGGCTGCATCTGGCGGCGCAGGCCGCGCAGTTGGGAGCGCGTCGCGCGGGCCACGTCCACACCGTCTACCCGCACGACGCCGCGGCTGGGCGTGACCAGCCCCAGAATCATGCGCGCCACCGTGGTTTTGCCTGAGCCCGATTCGCCCACCAGCCCCAGCGTTTCGCCCGCCTCAATTGAAAACGAGACGTTTTCAACCACCGTATGCTCTTCCATACGCAGTCCCGCGCGCCGGGGATAGCTCTTTGAAACCGCATCGACCTCAACCAGGGCCATGGCTCGATGGTACAGAAAAACAGGCCCCAGGTGACAGATTTGAGAAGGCTGGCGCCGGGTTATATCCTTACCCTGTTCGCTGCGAGCTGCGCGCACGAGGACCCATGCAGGAAAAAACCCTCCAACTCGATCCCCGCGATAACGTCATCGTCGCGCTTTCTACGCTTGAGCCGGGCACTGAAGCCCGCTACGCCGGATCGGTCCTGCCCGGTCGCGCAAACCATCCCCGCCAAGCAGAAGATGGCGCTAGCCGCATTCAATCCCGGCGACCTGATCGTGATGTACGGCATGGTGGTGGGTGAGGTGGTGCAGCCCATTCCCCGCGGCGGCCTGCATCACCACCGCCAACATTCGCCATCGCACCGGCGCCTACACAACCGCGCGCCAGCCCGTGCACCGCGCCACGTCCCCGACGCCTCCGCCTGGAAGACCCGCAGCTTTCTCGGCTACCATCGCGCCGATGGCCAGGTAGGCACGCGCAATTACTGGATCGTCGTGCCGCTGGTCTTCTGCGAAAACCGCAACGTGGAGCAGATGCGCGAGGCCCTCGAAGAAGAGCTGGGCTACGGCCGCGCCAACTCCGCCTACCGCCAGCGAGTGCGCAAGCTGCCATGATCAAAGCCGAGCCGTTCCATCATCGGAAGCACTTCTGCCCGCATGCGTGGGGGCACAACTCAGTAACTCATGAAAGGCCGTTCCCCAACCTCGACGGCATCCGCTTTCTCACCCATCAACTCGGCTGCGGCGGCACGCGCCAGGATGCGCAGGCACTCTGCGCTCTGCTCGCCGGCTACATCCACCACCCCAACGTCGCCGGCGCAACTGTGCTGAGCCTCGGCTGCCAGAATCGCGCAATCGGGCCTGCTGTTCGAGCAGCTGCGCGCACTCGATCCCGCCGATCCGCAAGCCGGTGCTGCATCTTCGATCAGCAGAAGTCGGGAACCGAAGCCGCGCTGATGGAAAAAGCCCTCGATCAGACCATCGCCGCGCTCGCTGAAGCCAATCGCGTCGAACGCGCACCCGCGCCGCTCTCCGCGCTCACCGTGGGACTGCAATGCGGCGGCTCCGACGGCTTCAGCGGCATCTCTGCCAACCCCACCGTCGGTTACGTCTCCGATCTGGTCGGCGGCTGCCGGCGGCAAGACCATTCTCTCGGAATTTCCCGAGTTGCACGGCGTGGAGCAGGAACTCATCAACCGCTGCGCCACGGATCAACTCGCCGAGCGCTTTGCCCACCTCATGCAGGCTTATGCGGCGCGCGCCCGCGCCGTGCAATCGGACTTCGCCTTCAATCCCTCGCCCGGCAACATCCGCGACGGCCTCATCACCGACGCCATCAAATCCGCCGGCGCGGCGCGCAAGGGCGGCGTCTCGCCGGTCAGCGACGTCATCGATTATCCCGAATATGTGAAGACCCCCGGCCTCACGCTGCAGTGCACACCTGGCAACGATGTGGAGAGCGTGACGGCGCAGGTTGGCGCGGGTTCCAACGCTTGTGCTCTTTACCACCGGCCTAGGCACGCCCACCGGCAATCCCATCGCGCCGGTCCTCAAGATCTCCACAAACTCCACGCTCGCCGAACGCATGAGCGACATCATCGACTTCAATGCCGGCCCCATCGTCACCGGCGAAGCGTCGGTAACAGAATTAGGCGAAAAGCTGCTTGAGCTTTCATTGGAAGTAGCCAGCGGCACGCGCCAAACCAAGGCCGAGCAGCGCGGCCAAATCGACTTCATCCCCTGGAAGCGCGGCGTTTCCTTGTAGCGGCGGCCTTGATTGGCGATGCGAAAAACTGATTGCGCTGCGGGAAAAGCCCCGGAATGTCCTCCATCGATGTCGTAACATTACACCTAGCTCACCTACCGGGCCTTCCCTGAACCCATGCTGCGAGTTGGATATCCTGCGACCTTAGTGCCGGAAGTGCTGCGCGAGCTCCCCGAGGGCATCGAGCTGATTCCCGTCTCCGACAAAATGGATCACGATGTCGAGATCGACGTGTGGATTCCCGACCCCTACCCCACGCGCGCGCAACGCACCTGGCCGCACCTGCGCGGCGTCAAGCTTGTACTCTCCATGCTGGCCGGGACGGAGTGGATACCCGGCACGGTGGGACCGCACGTGACCATCTGCAATGCCCATGGCGCGCACAACGTGGCCACTGCGGAGTGGACGCTGGCCGCGATCCTGACCATGCTCAAGCAGTTCCCGCTCTTCCTCGACATCCAGCGATCCGCGAACTGGCGCCGCCGCAATGAGGCCAGCACGGCCTACGCCGCCATCAGCGGTGACGCGCGCGCCCATCATCCGCCGGTGATGCTCGAAGACCTTACCGGAAAGACGGTGCTGATTGTGGGCCATGGGGCCATTGGCAAGGAAATTGAGCGGATGATGGCTCCATTCAGAGTTGAGATTCTGCGCGTGGCGCGTACTGCGCGGGAAAATCCCCAGGTGCATCCCGTCACCACCCTCGACAGCCTGCTTCCGCGTGCTGATGTGGTGGTTCTTATCCTGCCCTACTCGCCGCAGACGCGTTGGCTCATCGACCGTCCGCAGCTTGCGTTGCTGCGCCAGGGAGCGCTGCTGGTGAACGCCGCGCGCGGGGCCATTGTGAACACGGATGCGCTGGTTGCAGCGCTTCAGGCCGGAAGGATTCGCGCCGCGGTTGATGTTACGGATCCCGAACCGCTGCCCGAAGATCACCCGCTGTGGAGCTGCCCGAATCTGCTCATCACGCCCCACATCGGCGCATCGAGCCCGCACTTCGCGCGTAACGCGCTGCGCGTCGTCGCAGCTGAATTGCAGCGCTATAGGAAGGGCGAGGCCCTGCACAACATTGTTCAAGCCGCAAGTTGAACCGGCGCTCTCCGCCAATCGCGCAGCCCTAATACGGCCAGCAGAACCAGGCCGGCGTAGAGCAGCGCCGTCGCCCGCAGGTCTTTGTAAATGTACTCACCCACGTAGATTGCATCCACAGCAATCCACAGCCACCAGTTGGCAATGTGTTTGCGTGCCTGCCACCAGCTGGCTACAAGGCTGTAGCTGGTAAGCGCAGCATCGAGATGGGGCAGCGCCGCGCCAAGGCGCACCATCAGCGCGCCCAGCAGCACTGCGCCCACCGCGCCCGCCAGCAAACCGGCAATCCAACCGCGCGGGCTCAGCGGCTCCACGCGCACCTCACCCTCGGCGCGCATGCCGCGCCACCAGTGCCACCAGCCGTAGATCGTAAAGACGACAAAGAAAATCTGGAGCAGCGCATCAGAGAAAAGCCTTGCCTGATAGAACACCGCGAGATAGAGAAAATCAGCGGCCAGCACCACCGGCCAGCAGATGAGCAGGCGCTTAGTCGTGAGCCAGATGCCAATCACGGTGGTGATCATGCCGGCGAGCTCAATGCCGTGCATGCGCAGATAGGTGAAGAGAAAAGGAATCATCGGCAAACTCCTGCGTCAGGACTGCGAGGGCTGCTGGCATCGCGACTCGAGCGCTCATTGGCCCAGCGCCGCAGCGCATCCAGCAGCCGCGAGCCAGGCGCAGAATGAAACCAGCGCGCATGGCCCACCAGCCAGCCATCATAGGCCGCTCGCGCCTGGTCTTCAGAGTGCAGCACGCCCAGAAAATAATCGGCCTCCGACAAAGCAAACTCCGCATGGCAGAGCGCCAGCATCGGGGCCAGGGCCGCGGCTTCTTGCGCGGAAAGCGCGCGTACTGATTCGTAGCCCGCAAGCAGAGCGTCAAGATGATCGAAGTGCACCGGCACAGCGTCCGGCTGGTCGGGATGCTGCACCAATTTCAGCCACTCCACAATGTTGCGCTCGATGGCGTGAGCCAGATCGTGAACCGCATGGGTGCGGTCAGCGAGCCCGAAATCGATAACAGCCGTGGCCTGCGCAGCTTCCGTTGCGTCGCTCCACAGCAGATTGGACGCGTGAAAATCGTTGTGCGTCCAAAGCGGGGCGAGCCCGGACAGCAGGGGCCGTAGCTCGCAGTAAAAGGGAGCCAGCAGTTCAAGCGCCTGTTCCACGCAGCCAAGCACGCCACCATGGTGGGTCAGCGCAGGGCGAAGAGCAAGATACTTCGACATCGCCGCAGCCGGATTTTCATCCGCGAAGATCGTAAAGCTCGCAACCAGTGGCTGAACCTTGCGGAGCGGCGCGCTGAAACCCTCTGAAGCCTTGTGCAGGCGCGCCAGCGCTTCGCCAGCCGCCCGCGCATGCGCCGCGCAAAAAAACGGCGTCCACGAGATTGCCTCGCCGTAAACGTCCTTGCCAGCCGCCAGTTCGTGGACCTCATAGGTCCATGGCCCGCTTTCCAGCGCCGTTTCACCGGCAACATCGGCAAGCACGCGCGGCACACATGCGCCGCGCTCCCGCAGATGCGCCAGAAAGCGATGCTCCTCAAGCAATCCCTCGCGATCGCGGATATTGCGCGCATGGCGCTTGACGAAGACAGACCCATGCACCGTGCGCACCACGGCTGCCGCGGAAAACGGCCGCGGACTGGCAAACTGAATTGCGACCGGCTCGCCTACCTGCGAAAATTTCGCCAACAGCTGCGCGCAACTCCGCCAGCGTGAGCGGCGGCCAATCCGGCTCGACCAGCCCGCCATCCAACCCATGCGCTTTCACCGTGATCTGCTGTTCACCATTCACTATTCACTCCACTAGTGTCCTGAGTCAGAGGTTCGCATCGGAAAGGATCTGTCATCAAGCGCAGCGAAGGATCTGCGGTTGCTTTCAAAGCCATGCACTTCTGACTCATCACGCTAGAAGTTGTAATGCACCGCTGCTCGCACCCATGCAGGCGCGCCCAGCCAGATAAAAGTATCGCCATAACTCGCGCCCGTGTCAGACCAGTATTTCTTATCGGTGATGTTGTCCGCGTAGATGCGGAAGCTCATGCGGCCCTGCTCGCCGCCGGGCGCGTAGCGCAGGCCCAGGCTGAACAGGTTATAGGCTGGCACGCTCACCGTGTCGTCGCGCAGCGCCTCTTTGCGGCTGGTGAAGCTCCAGCCTGGCATCACAGACAAGCGCATGAAAATGTGGCGCGCTCAAATCGGCGAACAGCGTCGTGCGGAAACGCGGGACATTGATCACCTGCTTATCGTCGAACGGCGGCGTGCCGGTGTTCTGCGAGATGGCGCTGATGACAGCGGTGGACGACGTGAGGCCGCAGCCAGTCTTGCCGCTTTGCCCTGCGCATTCAGCTCGAAGCCGTTGTGCGTCTCGCGGCCCTGCGACTCGAAACACAGATCGCCGGCGTTGCCGCTGGGGCAAAACGAATCCGGGCCGGCCAGCACCTTCGGATAAAAGAACGGCGCGCGCATGTGAAAGACATCTGCCGCAAGCAGAATCCGCTGATCCGGCTCGTACTTCGCGCCGGCTTCCAACTGCCGCGTGTTGTAGGGATTCAGATATTCGCTCGAATTATCCACCCACCACGGCCCCTGCGGCCCAAGCGACAGCTGCACTCCGTAATTGGTATAGAGCGTAATATCGCGCGCCGGAGCAAATGTAACCGCGTATTGTGGAAGCCAGACCGGCTTATCGGTATTTTGCCCGGCAGAGTAATTATGATCGCGCAACGCGTCGTAGCGGCCCCCCGGCGATGAGCTGCACGCGTCCTGGCAGTTGCACGCGATCCTGCAACACCGCGGAGGACTGATGATCGTCCTCCCAGAGCCAGCGCGGCCCGGCCGACTCAAGCGGGCTCTCCTGCGCAACGGGTACGAGCGGTTGATAGATGTTCTCCGCTCCCACATACGCATATACCGCGCCATCCTGCACTGTGGAAGGCGCGCCCGCCGCAGGTGCGCCGGGCAACTGCACATTGCGCAGAAACAGCTCTCCGCCAATCGTGATCACCTGCGTGATGGCGCCGTCTTTACCTGTCCGGTTGCCATGGCTTCCAGCTCACCATCCTGCCGCAGCTCGCCTGGATCGCGATAGTCATAGATCCCGTATGTTCCATCGGGACAGAAGAAATAGGCCGGCGCATTGGGCGCGTTGGGGCAGTTAGGCAGGTACGTGTTCGGATCGAGGGAGGATCCATACGCGTACATCACATTGTCCTGAATCAGCGAATGGCTCAGGCTGGCCGCGGCAAACGCCGTCCACGTCGGCGAGAGGGTCACGTTCAGCCGCGCGCCGGTATTGAAGGTGTCGTAGGTATCCGGCGGCGCCCACGCCTGCTCGCCCAGCATCGTTGAGCGCGAGAGCAGATTGATATCCGGCAGCGTCGTGCCGCCCAGCAACTGGTAGCCGCTGCCGTCGCGCTCGGTTTTGTGCTGGTACTCGAAGTCGCCTTCCAGCGTGGCCATGGGCGAAATCTTCCAGTCCGCCGCGCCCGCGCCGACCGCGCGCCAGCCGCCGGTTCCGTCCATGTAGGTCTCGATGCGCTCGCCGGCAAGATTCATGCGCGCGCCCACCTGCTTGCGGCTGCCGAAGAAACGGCCCAGGTCCGCGGCGCCGTAGGCCGTCCCATACTGATCGGTCGCAAAATCAAGCGCGTGCACCAACGCCGGACGCTTGGTTACATAGTCGATGAGGCCGGCGCCCGCGGCCACGCCGCTCTCCACGCCCGCCAGCCCGTTCAGAAGCTCTACCCGCTCCTTGTTCTCGAGCGGCACATCCTGCTCGCCGGCAATGGTCATGCCGTTGATCTCCAGCCCGGTGGCCAGATCGATGGGAAATCCGCGAATCTGGTAGACCCCGTAGTAGCCCACCGGCACGTAGTCGTCCTCAATCGACGCGTCGTTCTTCACCACGTCGGAAAGCAGGCGCGCCACCTGGTCGTTCATCAGGTCGCGCGTGACGATGGTCGCCGAGAGCGGCGCATTCTTGAGCGGCTCGCCATCGAGCGTGCCGACCTGACCTGCTGAGGAAAATAATCGCCATTCACATCGCCATGGACAATCACGGTGGTGGTTACCGGCGCGGGCTTCTGCGGCGCGGCTGGCGGGTCTTGTCGCTGATTTGCCGGCGCTCCGGTGCTTTGTGCACTTGCAGAAATTGCTGCACAGCAGACAAATGGCAAACATTGCGCGCACAAAAACACGGCACGCGCGAATTGCCCCTGGCATTGAATTGAAAAGTGTGTTGCGGCCTCTGAAAAACTGCATACGCGTCCCTTGCTTCCTGCTGAAACAAAGGAGCGCACGTGCTAACGTTTGAAATTGCCGCTCGGATTGAGAAAGCTTCCCACGCCGGTATTATCCGGATCGGGTTCGAGGGTATTTTCTCAGCCCCACAACCACGTGGAGCACCCCTGTTTCAACTCTTCAATTGGAACACTTTCGGAGTGGATTGGCAAACCGCCTCGGTGATAGCGGCCGGCTATCTAGTGCACCCTCTAACGACCCGCAGTACGAGCAACTCTCTGAATGGCAGGTCGCAGTTCGCCTGGCTCGCCAGGCCGGCCACCGTGGCGCTTTCCAGCACCTCCATCATGGCCGCTGCGCGCGCACCCACACCGGGTGCGCGGGGCACCACGATTTGCGCCCGCAGGATCGGCCGCCGCTGACACACAGGTTAAGCCGGATCGGCCCATCCACGGCTTCAACCACTTCCCGCACGGTGGCCCGTATGCCCGCCAGGAGATCGCAAATCCGCCCGCCTGCCCGCGCCGCGACGTAATCAGCCCAGCCCGCGCAGCGCCTGCAGAACCTTGGAGAGAAAGCTGTCCGGCGCGTCGGCGGCCTGGGCAAGCTCGGGCAGCGACATGCGCTCGCCGTGCGGCGCGCGGCCAGATGAACCATGACCCGGACCGCATAGTCGGCGGCGCGCGTGAGCTGCATGGAGGAATTGGGTTTCTTCATACGATCTTCGTTCTTGCCTTGTGCGCGGAGGAATGACGCTCTCCGCCAGCGTAGGCCAGGGCGTCACAGGCGGATGTGTTTGCCATCACAGACCATCATTCGCCGAAACGGCTAGGTTTTCATCAATTGATTTTGGAGAGAAATAGTCCGAAATGAGCTGCGATCTTCGCACCCCTGTGCTGTTTTATGCGCCGCACCAACCGGCTCGCACCCGAGGGTCTGCCCACGCGATTCAGCGTGTACTGTCCGCCTTCGCCGGAGATTGAATCCCGATGCCTATCGTATCCTTGCTGTTGACCCTATCCCCCTGCCCGCGCCTGTCTGGCTGCTCAAGCTGCTGCACGTGGTCACGCTGGCGCTGCACTTCGTCGCCGTGGAAATGCTTCTCGGGGGCCTGCTGGTGGCGGTTGTGCTCAGCCTCTTCCGGTCGTCGCCTCATGCCGGCGTAGCCGCGCGGGCACTGGCGCGCCGCCTCACCGTCGTGATGACCTTCGTGATCAACCTGGGCGTGCCGCCGCTGCTGTTTGCGCAGGTGCTCTACGGCCGCGCGCTCTACACGTCGAGCGTGCTCATCGGCCTCTATTGGATCGCCATCATTCCCGTGCTGATGCTCACCTATTGGCTGCTCTACCGCTTCCGCGCGGCTTGAGGCGGGCAAATCGGCGTGGTGGGTGGGGCTGCTGGCGTGGCTGCTGGCCGGCGGCATTGCGCGCACGCTCACAACCAATATGACGCTGATGCTGCGCCCCGAGGTGTGGCGGCAGATGTACTCGGCTTCGGCGATGGGCCGCTTTCTGCCCACCGGCGACCCCACGCTCACGCCGCGCTGGCTGCTCATGCTGGCGGGCGGCGTGTTTATCGGCGGATTGTGGCTCATCTATCTCTCCGGCGCGCAGCACCTTCACGCGCGGACGAGAAGAAATTTGCCGCCGGGCTGGGCGGCAAGCTGGCCGCCGGCTTCGGCGTCGTTTATCTGCTCGCCGGCTTGTGGGCGGCAAACGTGCAGCCTGAAGCCGTAAAGGCCGGCCTGGCCGGGCAGTCTATCTATCCCCTCTATCGCCTGAGCGGATTGGCGGGTTATGGCTGGCTCGCTCTGGTCGCTGTCGCCGTCGTTCTCGGCCTCATCGCTGGCTTCGGCAAAATCGCCGCCGCGTGGCTCAGTTGGGCGGGCGTGCTGGCGGCCGTGCTCATCGAAATCATGTTCACCGTCTATCGCGATGGCGTGCGCGACCTGACGCTGTTGTCAGAAAGGATACGACGTATGGGATCGCGCCGTCGTCACCAACTGGAGCGTGGTTGGACTGTTCCTGGTGCTGTTTGTCGCCGGACTGGGTGTCATCGCGTGGCTGGTCTCGGTCGTGGCGCGTGCGCAAAAAGTGATGGAAGGAGCGGCCTGAGCCGTAGAGATCAATGAGTGAAGTCATCATTCCAGGACCTATCGTTCAAAGCTGAGGAAGCGCCGCAGGAGCCGAATTCGCGGCGCGCCTTTCTGGCTGCTGCCGCGGGAGCCGCGGGGCTGTGCTACGTGACGGCGCTCGGCTATCCGGTCTACCGTTACCTGGCCTCACCTGTCGATATGGCCGACGCTGCGGCCGTCACCGAGGTCACGCTCAAGGACGCGCAGAAGCTGCCGGCCGGTTCGGTGCTGATGTTCAAGTTCGGCCCCTCGCCGGCCATGCTCATTCACCACCTGGACGGCCGCTGGATTGCGCTCACCGCGGTCTGCACACACCTGGGCTGCACGGTGCAATACGAGCCCGAGGCCGACCGCATCCACTGCGCCTGCCACGGCGGCGTGTACAACGCCTACACCGGCGCCAACGTCAGCGGCCCTCCCCCCAAGCCGCTCAGGCTCTTCAAAGTTGCGGTGAACCCCACCGGGGTGGAAGTGTCGCGAACGTGATTCGCGAGCTGCGAGCCACGATTCACGCATCACGAGCCACGAAACACAAGGACCGGAAACAATGACGACAAAAACCATCGCGAGCAATGTTTACGACTGGGTGGACGAGCGCCTCGGCCTGAGCGAGCTGACCGCGTTCGCGCGGCACAAAACTGTCCCTGTTCACGCGCAATCGTTCTGGTATTACTGGGGCGGCATTTCGCTGTTTCTCTTCATGGTGCAGTGCTTCACCGGCGTGCTGCTGCTGGTCTATTACCGGCCCGGGCGCGGATGCCTTTGAGTCGGTGCGCCAGATCACCTTCGTGATGCACTTCGGCTGGCTGATTCGCAGCGCCCACTCCTGGTCGGCCAACCTGATGATCTTCTCCATCCTGGTGCACATGTTCTCGGTCTTCTTCATGAAGGCCTATCGCAAGCCGCGCGAGTTTGGATGGCTGAGCGGCATGGTGCTGCTGGGATTGGCGGCGGTCTTCGGCTTCTCCGGCTATCTGCTGCCCATGGACGACGCTCAGCTACTTTGCCACCAAGGTGGGCCTGCAGATTCCGGTCGCGATTCCTTTCATTGGTCCGGCCATTGCCACCATGCTGCGCGGCGGCGCCGATGTCACGCGAATTCACGGTGCAGCGATTTTTCGCGCTGCACGTCGTGGTGCTCCCTGCACATTTTCATTCCCCTGCTTGCGTTTCATCTGTGGCTGGTGCAGAAGCACGGCAATGCACTTCCGCCCAGCGAGGAGACTGAAGCCCGCGGCCGAGCGCAAAACCATGCCCTTCCTGCCCAATTTTCTGCGCAAGGATCTGGCCATGTGGATCATTTCGCTCAACGTGCTGGCGCTGCTGGCCTCGGTATTTCCCTGGCAACTGGGCAAGGCTTACGACGCGCTGGCGCCCGCGCCCATGGGCATTCATCCCGAGTGGTACTTCATGAGCCCCTTCGAAATGCTCAAGCTGCTGGGCTCGGTCTTGCCCGGCGAAGCAGGAGAAATCGCCGGCCTGCTGTCTGTTCACATTGGGCATTGTGCTCTGGATCCTGATTCCGTTCTACGACAAGGAAAAGGAATCCGGCCGCCGCGCGCGCATTGCGCATTATTTCGGCCTGCTGGCCGTCTTCGCCCTGCTGGCGACCACGGCGATTGGGTATTGGACGATTCGGTAAGAAAGTTACCAGCTATGAGCGGTCAGCATTCAGTTACGCAGCGGGAATCCGCGCTCAAGCACGATCAAACTGATGGTTGAAAGCTGAAGGCTAGGAAGAACTGGAAGCTAGGAGCTTGCACTCATGAACTACCCCTTCTGGGACATCCCGTATCTCGGCTCTGGCTGGGTGATTGGCATCATCGCCATCTTCCACGTCATGATTTCGCAGTTCGCCGTCGGCGGCGGGCTTTACCTGCCGCTGGCCGAGCGCAAGGCGCTGCGCGAAGGCCGCGCCGATTGGCTCAAGGAACTGGCCGGCTACTCGCGCTTCTTCCTCATCCTCACCGGCGTCTTCGGCACCGTCTCCGGCGTAGGCATCTGGTTCGCCATCGGCCTCACCCATCCCGAGGCCACCAGCACGCTGATTCACAACTTCGTCTTCGGCTGGGCCATGGAGTGGGTCTTCTTCCTCGTCGAGCTCGCCACCGTCGGCGTCTACTACTACACGTGGAACCGCATCGACGCCAAGCTGCATCTCACTGTCGGCTGGGTCTACGCCGTGGCGTCGGTCTTCACGCTCATCATCATCAACGGCATTCTTACCTTCATGCTCACGCCCGGCGACACCTGGCTCTCCGTGGCCGGCACCGGCCATGAAGCCAGCAAGTTCTGGAATGCGTTCTTCAATCCCACCTACTGGCCCAGCCTGTTGCTGCGCACCTGCGTCTGCGCGTCGCTGGCCGGCATCTGGGCGCTCATCAGCGCCAGCCGCATCGACGGCTCCAAGCTGCCCGCGCTCAAGAGCTCGCTGGTCAAGTGGAGCGTCAAGTGGCTGATTCCATCCTTCGTGGCCATGCCGCTTTCTGTTCGCGTGGTACCTCTTCATGGTGCCGGCCTCGCAGCGCGCGCTGCTTACGCTGGGCATTGACACCATCGGCTCCGGCACGTTCTCCACCATCACCCGCATCGCCCTCATTATCGTCATCACTTCGGCCACCATCATCGGCGTGGCCTACTACCTCGCCTACCGCAACCCGATCGACTTCAATCCCGCCCACGCGGTGGCCATTCTGTTGCTGGCGCTGATGGCCACCGGCGCTGGCGAGTACTCCCGCGAGATGCTGCGCAAGCCGTACGTCATCGGCCGCTGGATGTACTCGAACAGCGTGCGCGTGCCCTACGCTGCGAAAATCGACCAGCAGGGTTACCTGATCCACTCGCAATGGGTTTACGACACCGCTTCCAGCTACTCGCGCGGCGAGGCCATCTTCCGCGGCGAATGCGGCTCCTGCCACACTCTGCACGGCTACCGGCCGCTGGCGGAGTTGCTCGCCGGCCGCGATCGCGCCAACATCGAGAGCTTTATCACCATGCTTCACGAGTACAAATCCGACTCGCCCTATCACCGCTTCATGCCGCCCATGGTGGGCACTAAGCAGGATGTTGAGGATCTGGCGAATTTCCTGAATGCGCAAGTGAATCCGCCTGCGCCCGCCGGCGCAAAGCAGCTGCTGACTGCGCAGAAGTAAGATGCCTGGCTAGGGCCTCAACAGGCTGCTGAAAACTCAGTGGATCATCCGTCTTGCATGGCACGGCTTCACAGGCTCCGGAAAAACTCTGTGCGATGAGTTTTGTAACAAGGGCACGGCTTCAGCCGGGCCACTAAAGTCTGCAAAACGAACGAGGGGCTTCAGCCCCTGCTGCACCCTCCTTCGCACCATGGCCTGATGCGGGGAGCTTTTCCGCGCCTCTCAAATCACGCCAGGCACCGAGGCCGCGCATTCTTTTTGCGCATCCGCAGACCCCATGTTCTAATCTCAATGTCGGCGGCGCTTCTAAACGGCGCAGGAATGGGAGCGGCCGAGGCCACGCCCACGGGCACAGGAGATCTTCATGAAGATCCTCCGTTCTGTAACTCGCAGGGGTTTCAATGTGGGAACTGCTGGATGGTTCACAGTTCTGAAGCCCAACACGTGGTTTCCGGCCTCGCGCCTGCCCGCCGGCTTCCACTATCTCGGTGGCCGACCAATGGGGGTTGTGGGGCCGGACAACCCAGGAACCACAATACCGTTGCAGATCTTGAAACCGAGCGTACGTGATCGCCGTTTTCTGTGATCAGCATTGATCGTTTCGGCAGCAATTGTGATCACCTCGGTATTGCTGTGGTGGATTATGGGGGCTCACCCGTTGCGGTGACCTGCCCGCAGAATGGAGATCATGGATCGTCGCGACTTTTTCGCCGTCCTTGCTGCAGCCGCTATCGCACCGCAAGCTTATGCTGCCGCGCCTGGCGACGCAACAGTCATGGGCTCGCGTGTGTTCGACTGGGAGTCGATTCCAGCCAAGCTCACCCCCTACGGCTCGGTGCGCTCCTTCTGCTCCGCGCCTACCGCGACGCTCGAAAATCTCGAGATCCACGTGACCACGCTCAACCCCGGCCAGCAGCCGCATCCGCCGCACCACCACCCCAACGAGGAAATGATCATTCTCCGCCGAGGCACGGTCGCAACGTTGTCAAATGGAGAATGGAAGCGCGTGGGCGCAGGCTCCGTGATCTTCAACGCCTCCAACCACCTCCACGGGCTCAAGAATGTTGGCACAGAGCCAGCCGTCTACCACGTCATCAACTGGAAGACGGCGGCCACGCCAAAGACCTAAACACAAGGAGGAAGCACTGAGGAACAAAGGGACTGAGAAAGGCAGCGAAAGCCGCCACGAAGACTTTCCCTAGCCCCTAGTCCCTAGCCTCTAGCCCCTAGTCCCTAGCCCCTAGTCCCTCGCCCCTAGCCCCTAGTTTTTCCTCACGGAAGTGGCAGAGCTTCCTCACGTGCATTCCGCGGCCGCAGAGACTCCACCGTCAGCTCGTCGGCCTCGCGCAGGCCAGGGAACAGTCGCGCCCAGATGGCCGCTACCGCCAGCGTACCCATCCCGCCGATGACCGTGGCTCGCACGGCGCCCCACCATTGCGCCGTGACGCCACTCTCGAATTCGCCGAGTTCGTTCGAAGCGCCGATAAAGAGCGAGTTGACGGCACTTACGCGCCCGCGCATCTCCGGCGGTGTT
Source organism: uncultured Acidobacteriaceae bacterium (assembly GCA_963725975.1). Classification (GTDB taxonomy): domain Bacteria; phylum Acidobacteriota; class Terriglobia; order Terriglobales; family Acidobacteriaceae; genus Telmatobacter. The sequence goes on from CAVSBA010000012.1 coordinate 633,714, forward strand.
GCCAGTTGCACCACTGATCTGCGAATAATCACGCTGATGGTGTCAGCTGCTCCCGCCGCGGCCAGCGAAGCCAACGAGAGCCACAGGCTGCGCGACGCGCCAAAGACCATAATGGCCAAACCGAAGATCGACACGCAAACGAACAGCCTGCGTCCAGCGCGGCGGCGGAGGGGAAACCGCGCCAGGATGAGGGACATGGTTACCGCCCCCACTGCCGGCGCGGCCCGTAACAAGCCCAGGCCGCGCGGTCCCTGGTGAAGAATTTCGTGCGCGAAAATCGGCAGCAACGCCACAGGTCCGCCCAGCAGCACCGCGAACAGGTCGAGAGAAAACGATCCCAGCAGGATGGGCGCGCGGCGCACATACTGGAATCCGGCGAGCAGCACCTTTATCGATAGCTCGCGGTGTTCCATTCTGCCGGGACGCACGTGCAGCGTGCTCACCAGCACCAGATACCAGACCAGCGTGGCCAGCGTGAAGCAGTAGACAATGCCCGCGCCCTCCAGGCCCGAGCCGGGGTAAAAGCGAGCCAGGGGAAAGGTGAACAGCAGGCCACCCACCGCCGGGCCGGCGATATTGGCGAACTGAAAGATGGCGCCGCCCCAGGTCACGGCGTTGACGAAGTGCTGGTCAGGAACCAGGTGCGGAACAAGGGCGGACGCAGCCGGCCCTGAAAAGGCGCGGCCGGTTCCGATGAAGAGCAGCACCGCGTAGATGGCCAGCACATGATGAGTGCCGTGAAGCGCCAGCACCACCAGCGCCCCGCTGCAGAAGAGTTGCAGGGTGTAGCAGACCAGGATCACATGGCGCCGATCGTAGCGATCCGCTGTATGCCCCGCAGGCAGCAGGAAGATAAGTCCGGGCAAAAATAGCGCCAGGCCCGTGTAGCCCAGGTCTATGGCGCGATGGGTAATGGAGTAGACCTGCCAGGCCACGGCGACCGCCTGTGCCTCGGCGCCCAGAACCGCGGCCATGCGCGCCAACTGAAAGCGGCGAAAGTCGCGAGAGGCAAAGGCCTCCATGCCGCGTCGCGGCGGCCGAGGGGAAGCAGGATCCATGATCTTCTTCAAGGGTATAACGGGGGGCGATTGCGCGCCGCTGAGGGCACCGAGGCACGCACGGGCAAGAACGCCCGGGGGTCACGTAAGACATGGGGAGCAGCAGTCGCCGGTGGCCAGCGGAGCAACACCGCCGCAACCACACAACCTCGCCGGCGCACTGGCAGACCCACCAGAGCACATCGTCTGGCCGGCTTCGCTACCCGCACAGGTAGACAAAGCCCCATTCTAAAGCTCTCATTCACCGAAGCGAGAGGACTCGAATCGGAAGTCTGATCTGACTACGCCGTGACGAATTACGACGCCCAGGACACAAAAGGGCCGGGAATTACCCAGCCCCGTTGTGACCCTGAAAAATTCTGCCGGAATCCGGCCGGTGAGGCTTAGAGAGGCTGCACGTCGGCAGCTTGCCAGCCCTTGGGGCCCTTAACCACGTTGAACTGAACCGCCTGGCCTTCCTGCAAGCTCTTGAAGCCGCTCGAGTTGATTGCGGAGTAGTGCACGAACACATCTTCGCCATTCTGGCGCGAGATGAAGCCGAAGCCCTTCGCGTCATTGAACCACTTCACAGTACCTTGTTCCATTTTGTTCGTTTTTCCTGATTGTTGAATTGCGCTGGATGAATCGGAGCGACCACTGGCAGAAATCTTGCTTGGTTGGGCGAGTTGCTGCTCACGCCCGGTTCGGTTCTAACGCTGACGATATTGTACCATCTACGTCTAAAATGCATAGGGGAAACTTTCGTCTAGCTGTGCCCGCTGTGCCACATCGGCATAGACCATTGATTTTTAAGTTCTTAGCATGTCCCGGTCGACTGTTAACGGTGAAAGCTTGCCATGCCTCACGATCCGGTCTCTACCCTTCTCGCCAGCGCCACTGAGCTGCTCGAGCAGAATTTTCCAGCACTCCCGGAATTTATTCCGGCTCACGATCTCCATGCGATGGCAACAGTCCTGGAGGCTGCCGCAGTCCGGCTGGGCGACAATTATCCCTATTTCCACCCCCTCTATGCCGGGCAGATGCTGAAACCGCCGCACCCCGTGGCCCGCGCCGCGTATGCGCTGGCCATGCAGATCAATCCCAACAATCACGCCCGTGACGGCGGTCGCGCCAGCTCCGAAATGGAGATTGAAGCCGTCGGCGAAATTGCCCGGATGTTCGGCTGGACCGAATTTTTGGGTCATCTGACCTCCAGCGGCACCTTGGCCAACCTGGAAGCGCTGTGGATTGCCGGCCAGCGCGTCCCCTGGGCGGCGCATCGTGGGCTCGGAGCAGGCCCACTACACGCATCAGCGCATCTCGGCTGTGCTCAAGCTGGACTATGCCTCCATCCCGGCCGACAACCGCGGCCGCATGGATGTGGACGCACTCGAAGCCGAGCTGCAACGGGGCGATGTGGGCACGGTGGTGGTCACTCTCGGCACCACTGCAATCGGCGCCGTCGATCCCGCTCGACCAGATTCTGGCGCTGCGCGAGCGGTACGGATTTCGCGTCCATGTGGATGCTGCCTACGGCGGCTATTTCACGCTCATCCCCGAGGCTCTCGAGGAGTCCGCGCGCCGTGCTTATGCGGCCATCGGGCAGGCAGATTCCATCGTGATCGATCCCCACAAGCACGGTTTGCAACCCTATGGCTGCGGCTGCGTACTCTTCCGCGACCCGGGGGTGGGCCAGTTTTATAAGCACGAATCGCCCTATACGTACTTCACCTCAAAGCAGTTGCACCTTGGCGAAATCAGCCTGGAGTGTTCGCGCGCCGGAGCTGCAGCCGTAGCGCTCTGGGCCACGCAGCGGCTGTTGCCCCTGGTGCCAGGCGGGGAGTTTGCGCGCGGGCTGGCACAGGGCCGTGCCGCTGCCATCGAGTTCGATGGTGCGCTGCGCGCCGACGACCGCTTCGCTTGCCTGAGCGCCGGGCCGCCGCAACTGGATATCGTAGTCTGGGCAGCACTGCCGCGCGACCGCGCCGGTTTGCATGCGGCAGACCCTCAGAAAGCGTCTGCGGCAGCCCAGAAGATCTTCGACGCCTGCGCCGCCCGCGACCTGCACCTGGCTCTTGTACAATTGCCGCATTCCTGGTTTCGGCCTCCCGGTGCAGCCCAAGGCGAACAGGCCACGGTGCTCACCTGCCTGCGTTCGGTGCTCATGAAGCCCGAGCATGAGGCTTGGCTGGGCCAGATCTGGGAGCGGCTGTTCGCAGCCTGCGAGGATGTACTCGCCGAATAGGAACAGGCAAAAAGGGTACAAAAGTACGCCCAAAAGAAAACGTTCTCATAAGAAACGGAGCTATTACTGGCTTTTACGAATTCCGGTAAGCACGCCGAAAAGGAACTGAATTACTATGCACGATCCCGCCCTGCTTCGCTCCATGCACCGCACTCGTTTTCACGCCGAGCCCGCCGTCTTTGTCGCTCCTGGCCGCGTGAACCTGATTGGCGAACATACGGATTATGCCGAGGGCTTTGTGATGCCGGCGGCCATCAACTTCGCCACGCTTGCCGCCATTTCTCCACGCAGCGACGGCAAAATCGTGCTCTACTCCGAGAACTACGGCGAAGAGAAGACCTATAGCGCCGAGACGCTGCCCGCAGGGCCTAGCTCGCATTGGAGCGATTACCCGATGGGCGTGGTCTCAATCCTCAGCGGCGAAGGCCACAAGATTCCCAGCTTCAGCCTCACCGTCTGGGGCGATGTCCCGTTAGGCTCCGGCTTGTCAAGCTCGGCGGCCATTGAAGTTGCCACCATGCTGGCCGTTCTCTCGCTCGTGGGCGCGGAGTATCCGGGCCCGGTGATGGCACGCCTTTGTCAGCGCGCCGAAAACGAATTTGTCGGCTCAAGTTGCGGCATCATGGACCAGTTCATCTCCGCCAACGGCAAAGAAGACCACGCGCTGCTGCTGGACTGCCGCGACCTCAGCTTTAAGCTCGCGCCTATACCCGAGCACGTGGCGATCGTCATCGCCAACACCATGGTGAAGCACTCCGTGGTGGGCGGCGATTACAAGACACGGCGTGCCGAATCGGAGGCGGCCTGCGCAATCATCGCCAGCCACCGGCCCAACGTGCCTTTTCTGCGCGATGCCACGCTTGAGGACCTGGAAAAGTGGGGCAGCGAGATGCCGCCCAAGTCGCTCATGCGCGCGCGCCACGTGATCAGCGAAGATCTGCGTACCGTAGCGGCGTGCGATGCGTTGCTGCGCGGCGACTTGAACGAACTAGGCCGCCTGATGGCGGAAGCGCACACCAGCTACAGCCAGGATTTCGAGGGCAGTTGCGTGGAGGCGGACGCGATGGTCGAATTCGCCCAGGATCTGCCCGGGCTTATCGGCGCCAGGCTCACGGGCGGCGGATTCGGCGGTTGCACGGTGAATCTTGTCGAGCAGAAGGCCGCGCCCGCATTTGCCACGGAACTGGGCCGCCGCTACACAGCCCGTTTCGGGATCGTGCCGGAGATCCACATCTGTCACGCCTCTGGCGGGGCACGCCGCCTGGATTGAGAACAGGTTGAAGGGTGCAGGGTTTATGTAAGATTTCGTGTTTATTGAATGGAGTCAACAGGCTGGGCAGCCGTCCGGCCTCCACATACTGAGACCTGAAACCCGCCTCCATGTCCGACACCTGCCTCTCTTTCTGCATCCCACCAAAGAGTTAGGGTTTCTACCGGGTAAGAATCGGGTGCGGTTTCGGGTTCCTTGCTAAACTTGGGGATGTTAACCCCCGATGAATGCATCAGGCAATGACGGTGCCTCGCTCGGCCTCGCGGTTTACCACGTAGACTAGCCGCGCGCAGGGTGGAAGCTGCGGAGAATTCAGAATCGATGGAATCGAAGATCAAGCCCCTTTCTTATGAGACTTTTCCCTCGTCCGGGGAGATTGCGTACTTCTCAATGGAGATTGCGATTAACCCTTCCATGCCCACCTATTCGGGTGGTCTGGGAGTGTTGGCGGGCGACACGTTACGCTCGGCTGCCGATCTGGGCGTTCCTTTGGTGGCGTTTACCCTGTTGCATCGCAAGGGCTATTTCCAGCAGCACCTGGATTCCACCGGCGGCCAAACCGAAGAAGTGCAGCTCTGGAATCCGGCGGATTTTTGCACCGAGGAACAGGCCCGCATTACGGTGTCCATTGAAGGCCGCGTGGTGACGGTGCGTGCCTGGCGTTACGACATGGAAGGCCGCTTCGGCCACATCGTCCCCATTTACCTGCTCGATACAGATCTCGACGACAACTCCGGCTGGGACCGCGGCCTCACGGATCACCTCTACGGCGGCGATACCAACTACCGGCTCCAGCAGGAGATTGTGCTGGGCATGGGCGGAGTGCGCATGGCCAGCGCCCTGGGCATGAACATCAACGTCTACCACATGAACGAAGGCCATGCAGCGCTGCTCACGCAGGGGCTGCTGGAGCGCCAGGTGGGCGGCGGCCCGCTGAACGCTTTCACCGAAGCCGACATCGAGCAGGTGCGCCGCAAGTGCGTCTTCACCACGCACACGCCGGTGCCCGCCGGTCACGATCGCTTCTCGACCGAACAATCCATTCGCATTCTTGGCGGCGACCGCACTGCGCGCCTTGAAAGACTGGGCTGTTTTCAGGATGGCTTGCTGAATATGACGCTGCTGGCGCTGCGCTTCTCGCGCTATGCCAATGGCGTGGCGCTGCAGCACGGCCGGGTTTCCCGCCAGATGTTCCCGGAATTTGACATTCAGTCCATCACCAACGGCGTGCACGCGGGCACATGGGTTTCAGCGCCGGTGCAGCAGATGCTGGATGAGCAGGTTCCCAAGTGGCGCTGCGACAATCTTTATCTGCGCAACCTGATCGATCTGCCCGAGTCCAAGATTCTGGCCGCCCACGCGCGCGCCAAGGAAGGCCTGCTCGCCGAAGTGGTTTCGCGCACCGGGCTGGTGCTGAATCCTAAGGTTCTCACCCTGGGCTTTGCGCGCCGCGCCGCCACCTACAAGCGCGCCGACCTGATGTTCACCAACCCCGAGCGCCTGCAGCAGATTGCGGCGCAGGCCGGCGGATTGCAGATCCTCTACGCCGGCAAAGCACATCCGCAGGATGGCCCCGGCAAAGGGCTCATCCAGCGCGTAGTGGAGAACGCCGCGCGCTATTCCAACGACACACTGCGCATTGTCTACCTCGAAAACTACGCGTGGGATCTGGGCGCCACGCTCACAGCGGGCGTGGACGTTTGGGTGAACACGCCCCGTCGGCCTTACGAGGCCTCCGGCACCAGCGGCATGAAAGCCGCGATGAACGGCGTCCCCAGCCTTTCAATTCTGGACGGATGGTGGATCGAGGGCTGCATCGAGGGCGTAACCGGCTGGGCCATTGAAGATGGCGCCAATGATTACGATGAAGCACAGTCGCTCTACCACAAACTGGAATCGGCCGTGGTGCCGCTCTACCTCGAGTCGCCTGAGAAGTGGGCGCGCGTCATGCGCACCACCATTGCCTACAACGGCTCCTACTTCAACACCGATCGCATGGTTCGCCAGTACACCCGGAATGCCTACTATCCCGGGGTGCTGATGGAGAAGCACAGCCGAGCGGTGGAAGAAGAAGCCTACGCGCAGTAAATGCAGCTTACCGTAGCCGGTTTTCACCTGCACCGGGGCTTCACCGCCTGAGGGAAAAAGCGGCCAAACGGACGCCCACTGCACGGCCTCCCCTTACCCCAGCGCCCGGATCTCACTGCTGGTTCCACCCGCCGCCGGAATGTAGCACTTCTGCGTGTAATCCATCACCATGCGATCGGCCGCGAACCGCCAGCCCAGCGTGCGGATGGTCCGCTTCATGCGCTTGATCCAGCCCCGCGGCAGTCCATCGCGGTCGCGCTGGTAGTAGAGCGGAATCACCTCGTCGAGCAGCACGCGATACAGATCCTCGCCATCGCGATTGTCGTGGATCGACATATCGGCATGGGTTCTGCCCTTGCCGATGGCGAAGCCGTTCAGACCGTCGTAGGCTTCGGCCCACCAGCCATCCAGCACCGATAGATTCAATCCGCCGTTGAGCACCACCTTCTGTCCGCTGGTGCCGGACGCCTCCAGCGGGCGGCGCGGATTGTTGAGCCACACATCGACACCCTGCACCAGATGCCGGCCGACATTGATGTCGTAGTTCTCGATGAAGACAAAGCGGTCGGCGAATTTCGTATTCCGCATCATCTCGGCAATCTGCTGCAGCACGCGCTTGCCGGGCTCATCGTGCGGATGCGCTTTGCCGGCAAACACAAACTGCACCGGCCGCTTGGCATCGTTGACCATCGAGGCCAGCCGCTCCATATCCGCTAGTACCAGATTGGCCCGCTTGTAGGTGGCAAACCGCCGCGCAAAGCCGATGGTGAGCGCGTCGGGCGAGAGCACTTTATCCAGCCGCCGCAGTTCTCCGTTCTGCTCGCCGCGCCGCTCGGCCTGCTCCCGCGCCCGCTTCCGCGCAAACTCAATGAGCTGCGCCTTAAGACCAAGGTGCGTCTCCCACAGCTCGCCGTCGTCCACTTTCTCGATTGCCTGCCAGGTGGTGGCTGCGCCGCTCTGCCGCTGCCAGCCCACGCCCAGGTGCCGATCGTAAAGCCGGCACATCTGCGGAGCCAGCCAGGAGGGTACATGGACGCCGTTGGTGATGTGGCCGATGGGCACTGCGTCTTCCGAACGATCCGGATACAAGCCCCGCCACATGGCCCGCGAAACCTCGCCATGCAGCGAGCTGACCGCGTTCACGCGCCGCGCCAGCTTCAGCCCCAGCACCGTCATGCAAAAGCCTTCGCCATTGTCGGTGGGATGTTCGCGCCCAAACCCCATCAGGTTTTCGTGCGAAATGCCCAGTTGCTCGCGCAGCGGTCCCAGGTGCTCTTCAATGAGTGCGGCGTCGAAGCGATCGTGTCCGGCGGGCACCGGCGTATGCGTGGTAAACACCACCTCGCGCGGAATCTGCCGCGCCGCTGTGTAGAAGTCCAGACCCTCCTCTTCCATGCGGTCGCGAATGGCCTCGAAGACCGCGAAGCCGCTGTGCCCCTCGTTCAGGTGCAGCACGCCAGGCGAAATCCCCATCGCCTTCAGCGCGCGAAATCCGCCGATGCCCAGCAGCAGTTCCTGGCGTATGCGCGTTCGCGAATTGCCGCCGTAGAGCCGCGAGGTGGTTTCGCGATCTTCGGGCGCATTGCCTTCTACATTTGAATCGAGCAGCAGCAAGATCGCAGCGGCCCACCTTCACGCGCCACACCTTTGCGCGGATGGCCGCGCCGCGGGTAGCAATCTCCACCACCACCGGCTCGCCGCTGACGCCAATCGCGGGCTGCATGGGGAGCTGGCTCACGTCGGTTTCGAGATACTCCTCGTGCTGCCAGCCGGTCGTGTCGAGCCGTTGCAGAAAATAACCCTGCCCGTAAAACAGCCCCACGCCCACCAGCGGAATATCCAGATCCGAGGCGCTCTTGATGTGATCGCCGGCCAGAACGCCCAGGCCGCCGGAGTAAATCGGCAGCGACTCGTGCAATCCGAACTCGGCAGAGAAGTAGGCCACCGGCCGCGGCCGCAACACGCCGGCGTGGTTGGCGCCCCAGGTCTGGTCGGCGTGCAGATACTCCTGCTGGCGGCGATAGACGTAATTGATGCGGCTGTGCAGGTGCAGCTCTGCGGCCCGGCGCTGAATTTCGCCCAGCGGCAGCTCGCCCAGCAGCGAAATGGGATTCTGATTGAGCTCGCGCCAGCGGCTGGGATTCAAATCGCGGAAGAGCGCAGTGCAGTCGTTGTCCCAGGCCCACGACACGTTGCGCGCCAGCTCCCACAGCTTTTCCTGCGCCGGTGCAATAAAGCGGTCCAGGGTGCGCGCCTCGCTGATGACCGGCGCCACCTGCCCGGCCACCTCGACGAGCATGTCGATCTCTTCGTCGCTAAAGATGCGTGGCTCTTTGGTCTGCACCACAAGCACGCCCTGCAATACGCCACGATCGATGAGCGGCACGCCCAGGAAGGAGTGATACTCCTCTTCGCCTGAGGCTTCAAAGTATTTGTAGCGGGGATGGTTGCGGGCATCGGCAACGGCGACCGGCAGCACCTGCTCGGCCACCAATCCCGACAGGCCCTCGCTCAGCGGCATGCGCAACACGCCGATTGATCGCGGATGAAGCCCCAGCGTTGCGGCCAGCACCAGGTTGGAGCGGTCCGGTTCCAGCAGATACGCCGAGCAAACATCAGTCCGGAAGCGGGCTGCGATCAGCGCCACCACGTTCATGAGCGTCTCAGCCGGCTTGCCGCTCTGTTCGGCCAGATTCGCAATCTCCTCCAGCGTTAAAACCAGGTTTGCATCTTCGGTCAGACCGCGATCTGCAGTACCGCTGGCATCGAACATCGGGAATCTCCGCGTTTTGTGAGATGGCAAGGCATTGCTGCCTCGGCAAAAAGCAAAAACAAATCGAACACCCGCCAGTCTAAAGCTGTCTCCATCAAGACGGAGACAGCGACGAGCCAGGGCGCTTCCGTGCGCACACACGCTTCCTGGTCGGATTAGGCCACAAAGGTCGTGAGAACGTTGTAAAGAGAAGCCGCTGTCTTGCTGCGAAAGTGAATGTGCTCGACACTCAAACTCTTGCCGCGCGCACCGGAGTGAAAGGAAGATTCTATACCTCCCGCCCGGCCATGTTAGAGTGAAAATCCACGGGGAATCGAACGGGGATGGGGTTACTCGGCAATAGCGAGACCATCGACCTGCAACAGCAGGTTGCGCGGCTTCAAGCCCTGCTGGAGGCTTCGCGCCAGGTCCACTCCACAATTCAGGAACGGGAAGTTCTTGAGCAGGTGCTTCGCATCACCGTGCGCGAGCTGGAGATGGCCGGTGCGGCCTTCCCGGGCGCCGATCTGAGTTACGGCAAGCAACCAGACGGCGCACAGCTCCCCGCCAACCTGCCCCGGTGGCCGCTCCAAGATCGCGACGGTCGGCAGATGGAAGAATTGGTAGTGCTGCCGCCAAACGGCCGCTCGCTGACTATCTACGAAGCGGATTTCCTCGAAGGCCTGGCTCTGCAGGCTGCCGTGGCCCTCGAAAACGCCCGCAATCACAAGCGCAACGTAGAATTCGCCCGCGTGCAGCAGGATCTTGATGCCGCCCGCCGCATTCAGCGTTCTCTGTTGCCGCAGACCCCGCCTCATATTGCCGGCTATTCGCTCGGATTCCGCTCCGACGCCTGCTACGAGGTAGGAGGCGATTACATCGACATCGTCGAGCAGGCCGACGGCAGCCTGCTGGTGGCCGTAGCCGATGTGGCCGGCAAAGGTCTCGCCTCTGCAATCGTTTCCATCAACTTTCGCGCCGCGCTGCGCGGCATGGCGATGGCCGGCTTGCCTCTCGGCGAGCTGGCAACCCGCATGAACCAGCAGCAGTGGGCCGAGGGTGAAGAGTACCGCCGCCGCTACGTCACCGCTATCTTCCTGCGCCTCCACCCCGCGTCCGGCGCCATGGAAGTCGTCAACTGCGGCCACAACCCCGGCTTCCTGCTCACGCCCGGCGCCGATCCGCGTGAGTTCCACCCGTCCGGGACCCCCTTGGGAATATTTCCCGGTACGAGCTACACCGCTGAGCAGGCATCCTTCGTTCCCGGATCGCGCTTGCTGTTCTATACCGACGGCCTGACCGAAGTCTTCCGCGGAGATGAAGAATTTGGGTCGGAAAGGCTTTTGCTTGAATTTTCTAAGTGCCAGTGCGCAAAAGCCGATGGTATTCTCGATGCGTTATGGGCAGTGCTCGCTGTTTTTGCCGCGGGCTCGCCGCAGGGAGACGACATGACGGCTCTAGCTTTGTGCCGTTCAGCGTCGGAGGCGCATGCATGACCGACCTGAAAAGCGCGACCGTCGAGGTTCGCCTGCCCTCGCGCATGGGATACGAGAAGGTAGCCATGAGTACCGCCGCATCCGTGGCCAAGCTCATGGGCTTCCGCGAAGATCGCATCGACGACCTGAAAACTGCCGTCGCCGAGGCCTGCATTAATGCCATCGAGCATGGCAATCGACTCAATGACAAGCTTTCTGTCGGCATGGTCCTCTGCGCCGGAGCCGAGGAGCTGGAAGTCAAGGTGATCGACGACGGAAGAGGCATCAAAAAGGCCCCCGTGAAACCCGATATCGACCGCAAGATGCACGGTGAGGAAGGCCCGCGCGGCATGGGCATGTTTCTCATCCAGGCGCTGGTCGACGAAGCCGAATGGGTGCCTGGAACCGATGGCCGCAGCAGCTATGTTCGCCTGGTCATCCGGCTCGACAAGGGCACGGAGTAGCTTTCATCGCATCCTGCGCGCGGCAATTGGCTTAAGCCGCGAAAGCTCCTACGACCAGAAACAGCAAAAAGCCGGCAACTGTGAACCGACAGCTAGAATTGAAGAAAGCGGAGGCCATCGAAAGTGCAAATCGAAACCAAGTCGCGCGTTGACCAGCTTAATTCCCCCGCCGGCCATCCGGTCACCATCCTGCGCTTCGAAGGCGATATCGCGAGCACCTCAAAAGATGCGGTTCTAGGTGTCTACCAGGCCTTGCCCAAGGACACCAATAAGCTGATACTGCTCGACTTCACCAAGGTGGACTACATCAACTCCAGCGGCATTGCGCTGGTTATCCAGCTTTTGATTGAAGCGGCGAGCTCCGGTCAGACGGTCCACGCTTTCGGTCTCTCCGCGCACTTCGCCAAAGTTTTTACCATGGTGGGCATCACAAAGTACGCGCATCTCTTCGCCAGCCAGGCAGACGCAATGGCCGCACTCTAAAAGCCGAATTCGACTTTGAGCAGCGGCTGTGCGGGTCCGCCGATCCGGGGCTTGGGAAAGCGGATGCTTCTCAGGATCGAGCCTCATAACGCGAGCCGTCGGAGTTTACGTTTCCCGCCTGACGCTGTATTGTAAGAATCGAACTCCCACCCAAGCCCATGGGAGGAGTAGGTTGCGGGAGTAGTTCAGTGGTAGAACGTCAGCTTCCCAAGCTGAATGTCGCCGGTTCGATCCCGGTCTCCCGCTCCAATAAAATAAACAACTTACAGCTAGAAATCAGTTGATTACGGCGCTATCTGGCACTTTGAACTCCGTTTGAACTCCATTAAGCGAGATTTCCAGCTGGTTCACTGCAGGCTTGTGACCGGAAGCAATCCTCCATGCAACACAGCTTGTCGATGGTGCTGGTAGTAGTCGTCTTGGAGCCTCTCGCAAGACCCGTCCGGAAGCGGTATTGTCTACAACGCCGGCGCCTTACCTTGCTGATTAGGAACTCCAGCTGCCGTGTTTTTTCTTATACGTCAAACTAATGCGTAAAATTCTTATATTTTGATGTATACTACAAATTATGCAAACCCTCCCGGAACTCGGTAAAGCTCTCGCCGAAAGGAGAAAGGCGCTAGGGCTGAAACAGGGATACGTAGCGGAACAGTGTGGGCTATCCCAAGCTCTATTGTCCCGTCTGGAGCGAGGGCAGCTGACGGAGTTCGGTTCACGCAAACTGCTGGCCGTCCTCGCTGTACTCGGGCTGGAACTGACCTTCACCGAAGTCGGGAAGGCTGGCACCCTCGATGAATTGCGACGTGAGCGGGGTGGCGCATGAAGCTGAATGTCCATGTCCTCGACCAGCACGTCGGAGTGCTTGAACAGGTCGGCGACTTCAAAAGCGTAATGACCTACGTCCCCGATGTAGCTCAAGAGAAGCTCGTATCCCTGACCATGCCCGTCCGCACGGAATCCTATCTATGGGATGACGAGCTTCACCCCATATTTCGAATGAATCTCCCTGAGGGGTACCTGCTGCAAGTCTTGCAGGAGGAGTTCGGGCCCCACATCGGTGCCAGCGCTGTCGCCCTGCTGTCGGTTATCGGTCGCAACATGGTGGGTCGGTTGAAGGTCGCGCCACCAGGAGCCGCGCTGGACGAACCGGCAACGCCGATTGAAGTCGCGGAACTCCTCAAGGGAGACAACTCCGAGGAAGCTTTCTCTCAGCTTGTCCGCGAACATGCCAAGAGTGGCGTATCGGGGGTCCTGCCGAAGTTTTTGGATGTTGAAGCGCAAAAACAGGGTGGACTCGGGCCCCACAAGAAGGCAACTCTCCTCACGCATCAGCACATCATCAAAGGCTCCTCCGCGAGGCTCCCGTTTGCCACGGCCAATGAGCACCTTTGTATGCAGGTTGCGGCAAGAGTGGTAGAAAGTGCGAAAACAGAGCTGTCGGAGGACGGCAATGTTCTACTCGTACACCGTTTCGACGTAGACGAAAACGGCAAGCCGTACAGGGCAATGGAAGACTTCTGTGCTCTCCTCGGGCTTCGGCCACAGAACAAATATGAAACCACATGGGAGAGAATCGCCAAGGCAGTTCGAAACCACGTGGACGGCAAGTATCACTACGAGACCTTCCGGAAACTCACGGCGATGCTGCTCATGACCTACGCCATGAGGAATTCCGATTGCCACTCAAAGAATCTGGCACTGCTCTACACCTCTCGGAACGATGCACGACTCGCTCCGGCGTACGATTTCCTCACCACTTCGGTCTACGCCGGATACAGAGACAATCCCCCGGGCATCATGTTCAGCGGCAAGAAGACGTGGTTGCCGGGAAAGACTCTCGCGAAATTCATCACTGCAAACTTTGGCATTCCCGACCGGGAACAGAAGCTACTGGTAGAGCAAATCAGTGACGCTATTGCGGACACCGCTCCTGCGCTTCGCAAGATGATGAATGACCTGGCCGGTTTCAAGGACACCGGGAAGCGGATGCTGGGCGCGTGGAGCGAGGGAGTGAAACATCTGCGGGACTCTCAAATGTACGGCCTGAGCCCATGGAAGTCGGACAAAGCTTTCGAGGGAATCTCCGCCCCTCCCAAGTTGGAGGACCCAAGAACGGTCGTTGGGCGTTCCGAGCTGCTGGCTCGCACCCGGAAGCGGAAGTAACGTGATGGCTCGATCGAAGCTTTGTTGGTGATGGTCAAGTAGCGCCGCGTGAACTCCGTTTGAACTCCATTAAGGATTCTGCCAAACAGAATTTTGAATTTCGCGGTCGCCGGTTCGATCCCGGTCTCCCGCTCCAAAATCCAGACGCCTCGTTCTAGACGGCTTCCTGAATCTTCATCACAAAACAGGTCACCGTCTTCTCTGCCGAAACCAGAAACTGGTGCGGCGTGCCGGCTGGAACGTGGACGAGTTCGCCGGCGCGAAGCTCCTGCGCGGTGCCGCCCTCAATTGAATCGCCGCGGGTTTCGCCGGGAGCAATCACGCGCCCGCCGCACACCGTGCCGCCCGTCACCAGCGTAGCCGCCCCAGCCATCACGTAAAACAGATCGGCCCACTTTTCGTGTACCTCCACTTCGCCGTTGCGGCTGCGGAAGGACAGCATGGCCCGATGCTGCGGATACTCGCGCAGTGTCTCACTGGCTTGCCCGTCGCCGGCGCGAGCCAGCTTGCGCAGGTAGGCGGCGCGCTCCAGCAGCACGGGCTGGGTCCAGCAATCGGCTGTTGCTGCATCTGCCGCGGCGCGCCGCGCCGGCTTGGGCGCAGGCTCATCGGCCAGCACAGCGCGCAAAATCTGCCCAGAGATCCTGTCGATTTCCATTCTTTCTCCTTAGGGTTGACGATCTCGCGACGCGCGTTTGCGCCGAGACTCCTGCGGCGCAGCTTCGGCCAGCATCCGCGCCCGCCGGAAGACGCCCAGCAGCATGGGCCGCGTAAGTTTGCCGGTGTTGGTGTTTTGCAGCGAGGGATGATAACTGGCAATGGCGTGCAAGCCGCCCGGCAGCACAAACTCCGCGCCATGGGCAAAACACGAACCGGGAGCGGGGCAACACCTGCGCGCCTTCAGGCGTGCGCTCCACGTACGCCAGCAGCCCATCGAAGGCGATCGCCCCAGGCACACCACCACGCGCAGATTCGCGAGCAGGCCCATTTCCCGATCGAGCCATGGCGCGCAGTTGCGCAGTTCCTCGGGCGTGGGTTTGTTGGCTGGCGGAGCACAGCGCCCCACCGACGTGATCCAAAGGTCGGTGAGCTTCATGCCGTCGTCGCGCGAACTCGCAACCGGCTGCGAGGCAAAGCCCGCCTCGTACAGCACCGGAAACAAGAAATCGCCTGACCCGTCGCCGGTGAACGGCCTTCCGGTCCGATTTGACCCGTGCGCGCCGGGCGCAAGCCCGAGAGCCAGGACCCGGGCCTGGGGATCGCCAAACGAGGGCACGGGTCGGCCCCAGTACTCCCAATCGCGCGTAAGCGCGGCGCCGCACGCGCGCCACTTCAGCACCGTGCGCCCGCAGCCGGCTGCAGCGATTGCAGGCCACAATCTCGGCGTTCAGAAGTTCCAGAGCATGGGCGCCGCCGGGGCATGAGGAAATTCTACGGCGCGCGCCGGTTCCCGTATGGCACACTTGGTGCAGGGGAAAGCGATGAAAAAAGCGAAGCTGCTGCTGCTGGCCGGCGATTTTGTAGAGGACTACGAAATCATGGTCCCTTTTCAGGCTCTGCAGATGGTGGGCCACACCGTGGACGCGGTCTGTCCCGGTAAGAAAAAGGGCGATCAGATTCGCACCGCCATTCACGATTTCGAGGGCGACCAGACCTACACGGAAAAACGCGGCCACAATTTCACGCTCAACGCCACCTTCGACGAAATCGATCCGGCACGACTACGACGGTCTCGTCATTCCCGGCGGCCGCGCGCCGGAGTATCTGCGCCTGAACGCGAAGGTGCTGGAGATGGTGCGCCATTTTGCGCAAGCCGATAAGCCCATTGCCGCGCTCTGCCACGGCCCGCAACTGCTGGCCGCCGCGGGAGTGATCAAAGGGAAGCGCCTGAACGCGTATCCGGCCTGCGCGCCGGAAGTGGAGTTAGCCGGCGGAGTCTTCGAGCTGGTGGATTTTTCCGACGCCGTCGTGGACGGCAAACTCGTCACCGGCCCCGCCTGGACTGCGCATCCGGTCTGGCTGGCACGCTTTCTCGACGTGCTCGCCGAGCACCTGCGCGGATAGGCGCGGGCCTTCCATGCCAGCGCCAGTCCCTTCGCTGAACGTGTGCCATACTGGACTTGCCTGCGCCATTCCTGACCATTGCAAGGTAGAGTTCGCGTGCCGCCAGCCGTCAATCCCGAATTTCTGCGCCGCGCCATCGCCCTGGCCACCGCCAACGTCACCAGTGGCAGGGGTGGTCCATTCGGCGCGGTGGTGGTGCGAGCGGGCAAGATCGTGGGCGAAGGCGCCAACTCCGTCACCGCTGCCAACGATCCCACCGCACACGCTGAAGTGAATGCTATTCGCGCCGCGGCCAAGGGGCTGGGCACGTTCACACTGGCCGGCTGCGATCTCTACACCAGCTGCGAGCCCTGCCCCATGTGCCTGGCCGCAGCTTACTGGGCACGCCTCGACGCCATCTACTACGGCGCCTGCGCAGCCGATGCAGCCAGAGCCGGCTTTGACGACGCCTTCCTCTACCAGGAGATGTGCAGACCGCCGGTCGAGCGGACGATCTCCTCCGCGCAGCTGCTCCGCGATGAAGCCCAAGCCAGCTTCGACGCCTGGATCGCATCTGCCACCAAAGTCACCTACTAAATCACCGCAGGTCATCCCCTTCAACCGGTCACTTTCCGGTCCAATTCGCTGCCCCGTCCGCGCCATTGCACACTGCCCCGGTTTTGTCCTATAAAATCTGAACAACTGATGATGGAATTGACTCCAGCGGCTGCCAGCCCGGCATCCCGCTTACCGCGGGACCGGGAATCGCGGGCCGAAATCGGGTCTGCTCCCATCATCGATGTCAACGGGCTCCAGAAGACCTACCTCACGGCACGCGGCAAGCTCACGCTTTTTCAGGATCTGCACCTCAGGGTCGAAGCCGGCGAAATGGTGGCCATCGTGGGCCAGTCAGGCGCCGGTAAAAGCACACTTTTACACATTCTGGGCGCGCTTGATACTCCCTCCGAGGGAACTGTATACTGCGCCTCAACCAACGTGACCGAATTGAGTGCCCGGCAAGCGGCGGTCTTTCGCAATCGGGAAATCGGATACGTCTGGCAATTTCATTACCTGTTGCCGGAGTTTACGGCCCAGGAAAACGTGGCCCTGCCGCTCCTCGCTGGCGGCATGAAGAAAGGCGAAGCGATGGGGATGGCAGCAAACTGGCTCAAAGAGGTGGGGTTAGAGGAGCGGACCACCCACCGCCCCGGCGAACTCTCCGGCGGCGAGCAGCAACGGGTGGCGCTGGCCCGCGCGCTGGTCAACAGCCCACGCCTCCTGCTGGCCGACGAGCCTACCGGCGATTTGGACGAAACCACGGCCGCTATCGTCTTCGATCTCGTCACGCGACTGCATGCCGGCCATGGACTTACCTCCATTCTGGTCACTCACAATATGGACTTGGCGGCACGCTGCACCCGCGTGCTGCGCCTGGAAAGCGGCCGGCTGACACCTCTGCCGGCAGCTCCCGCACACTGACCCCACCCGGATCCGACAGAAAAGCACCTTTCCGGGGCATTTGTGAGTCTTATAAGTAGCAAGAAACAGCAGGTTTTGCCAAATCCAGCTGTTGAATGAGGATGGATTTGCGGTGCACCCAGCCCGCAGATGAACCGGGGGTCAGAGATCCGGCCATCCATAAAGCTGTTCGAAGGCGGGGCTAGTCTTGCTTGTATGCCTTCGGCAGCGGGTTAGAGGAAGGGCGCGAGCGGATCGGGCCGAAGCCGGAAGCCAACCCCAACGACAGTTTTCGTCGATGGGCGTCAGTTAACCGGACGGCCACAACCCCGAAAGCCTGGACAGGGAGAACAATATGTTCGAACGCTATACGGAGAAGGCACGACGCGTGATCTTCTTCGCGCGGTATGAGGCCAGCCAGTTCGGTTCGCCGTACATTGAAACTGAGCACCTTTTGCTTGGGCTCTTGCGCGAGGACAAAGCGTTAACCAACCGTTTTTTGCGCTCCCATGCCTCCGTGGAGTCGATTCGGAAGCAGATCGAGGCGCATACCACGATCCGCGAGAAGGTATCGACCAGTGTCGATCTCCCGCTTTCGAACGAATGCAAGCGGGTATTGGCCTACGCGGCGGAAGAAGCTGAGCGTCTGGGCCACAAGCACATTGGCACAGAGCATCTGCTGCTGGGCCTGCTGCGTGAAGAAAAATGCTTTGCTTCGGAGATCTTGCAGGAGCGCGGCTTGAAGCTCGCGCAGATTCGCGAGGAGCTGGCTCGCGTAACACAGGAGAAGACCCCTGCGCCGCAGCGGCAGCGCGAGTCCAGCCTGCTAGCTGAGTTCAGCCGCGACCTGACCCAGGCGGCCATGGACGGGCAGCTCGATCCGCTCGTGGGCCGCGATGGCGAGTTGGAGCGCGTCGTGCAGATCCTCTGCCGCCGCACCAAGAACAACCCGGTGCTGATCGGGGAGCCCGGCGTGGGCAAGACGGCCATCGTTGAAGGCCTCGCCCAGCGCATCGCCGACGGCGAGGTGCCCAGTTTTCTTGCTGATAAGCGCGTGCTTGGCCTCGATCTCTCGCTCATCGTCGCGGGAACCAAGTACCGCGGCCAGTTCGAGGAGCGCCTGAAGACCATCATGAAAGAGCTGATGGAGAATCAGAACTCCATCGTCTTTATCGACGAGCTGCACACGCTGGTCGGCGCCGGCTCCGCCGAGGGTTCGCTCGACGCCGCCAACATCCTCAAGCCGGCCCTCTCGCGCGGTGAAATCCAGTGCATCGGAGCCACCACGCCGGCCGAGTACCGCAAGTCCATCGAGAAGGATCGCTCACTGGAGCGCCGCTTCCAGGCCGTCAAAGTTCCGCCGCCCAATGAAGCCGACGCCATCAAGATCATCATGGGCATCAAGGACCGCTACGAGAAATTCCACGCGGTCAGCTATACGGATGCGGCCGTCGAGTTCGCCGTGTCGCACTCTAACCGTTACATTCCCGACCGCTTTCTGCCTGACAAGGCCATCGACCTCATCGACGAGGCCGGCGCCCGCGTGAAGCTGCGCCAGACCTCGCTGCCCGAAGAGATCACGGAAGTGCAGAAGCGAATCAAGTTTATCGTGCACCGCATGGACTCGGCGATTGCCAATCACGAGTTCGAGAAAGCGCGGTTCTACTCCGACGAGGAGCGGAAGGAGCGCGAAAACCTGCGCGCCCTGCGCGATAAGTATCATCTGGACGACTCGGCCGCCGGCATCGTTGGCCGCGAGGACATCGAAGACGTGGTCAGCCGCTGGACCGGCGTCCCGGTCACCAGCATCAAGGAAGAAGAAACTCAGAAGCTGCTGCGCGTGGAAGAAGAGCTGCACAAGCGCGTGATCTCGCAGGACAAGGCGATTTCAGCCCTGGCCCGCGCCATTCGCCGCTCCAGAGCCGGCTTGAAATCCCCCGCCCGGCCCATTGGCAGCTTCCTCTTCCTCGGCCCAACCGGTGTGGGCAAAACAGAGATGGCGCGCACCCTGGCCCAGTTCCTCTTTGGGTCAGACAAAGCGCTCATCCGCTTCGATATGTCGGAATTCATGGAGAAGCACTCCGTCTCCAAGCTCATCGGTTCGCCTCCGGGGTACGTGGGCTACGAGGAGGGCGGCCAGTTGACCGAACGTGTTAAACGTTCGCCGTATTCCGTAGTCCTGCTCGACGAAATCGAAAAGGCGCACCCGGATGTCTTCAACATCCTGTTGCAGGTCTTTGAAGATGGCCAATTGACCGACGGCCTGGGCAATACCGTCGACTTCAAGAACACCATTCTCATCATGACCTCCAACATAGGCGCGCGGCACCTGCAGAAAAAGCAGGGGCTCGGCTTCCAGAGCGATCGCGACGACCTGGTCAGCGAGAAGATCGAGGAGCTGGTTCGGAACGAAGTCAAGAAGACCTTCAATCCGGAATTCCTCAACCGTCTCGATGAGGTCATCCTCTTCCAGTCGCTCAACGATGCGGATCTGATCCAGATCGTCGAGCTGCTGGTGCAGCAACTCAACGCGAATCTTGCCCAGAAGGCCATCACCATTTCGGTGACGGACGAAGCCAAGAAGTGGGTTCTGGATAAGACCCTCGTCGATCGCAGCTACGGCGCGCGTCCTTTGCGTCGTGCCCTGCAGCGGTACGTCGAGGATCCGCTTTCAGAGGCACTGATCGCCGGACAGATTGTCACTCGCCCGGCATTCCTCGAGGTCTACCTCGACAACAACCACTTGTTCTACCGCCCGGTCAGCGAGGATTTGACCTCCGGCGAGGAGAAATCGGCGGGCGTAGCCCTGTCGAGCAACTAAGCGCCAGTTTCCTGGCTGCTAAAAATAGGCGCCCTTCGGGGCGCCTATTTTTGTGTTGCCGATATCGGATCGTTCAGAAGCATTTCGACGGCTTGTTGATAGCTAATGTCGGAGGGTACGGGATGGAAATCCGTGTACGTTGCATTCGTTGAATAATCCACGCTTTTGATCATGAGGATCTTCCCAGTGAGGCGAAGGCGAAGCGCGGTCGATTCCCAATGGCGGTCGCCCACATCCGCGTTCTCCTCCAGGATGCTGCCGCCGCGGTACAGCCTGCCCAGCACGCCCCATCCGAAATTCACGTCAGCCACAAGGTGCGCGTCAATTCTGGCAATGCGCAGTTGCGACTGGTCGATCCACAATTCGCCCACCATGCCGTGAAACACCTCACCTTCGCGATCGGGAGGATTGAAATTGGGATTGGGCCTGAAGGTCAGCCGGTAGCACGGCCCGCTCGGCCCCTGCACGATTCCTTCATCGCTGTAGAGGAAAGCGTCGGGCAACATGCGCACCAGTTCGTCTTCCCGATTGTCATTCTCGTGGGCACTCTTCTGGCGCTGCTTTTGAATGTCGGGATCGGCCAGCAAATTTTTAAGGCGGCCGACCTCAGTCGCATCGTCCGCCGCGCTCAGCGGACGACCGCCCTTTTCGACCAGTCGCGCCACCGATCCGTCCCGCGTTTCGATGACCAGGCGCACGGTGCTACTCTTGGCATCCTGCTCGAAGGTGCGATAACGGAAGAAATGGGGAGGACCGCTGGAATGCATCTCGTTCCAGGATGCCTCGCGAACGATCTTCAGAACTTCAGGGGAATTGGTGGGGGCTTGGGCCGAGCTGAAGCACGGGCCAGCACACAGCAAAAGAACGCCCAAACTCAAAAGACTCAGCCGCGCCCAGCGCTGTCGAACCCGAACCAACTTCCGAGGTAACAGAGAAAGGCCCGGCGCAACGCGGAGTCCGGCTCTACTCTTGCAAATCTCCCCGTGTCCCCGCGTTCCAACCATCCGTTGCTCTCTACGCTCTGTACTTGGACCGATCAAACAAGAAAAGGTGTTCAGACAGGTCGAAGGGTCCGCGATCGCGGGTTTCTAGAGAAGACTTCGTCCTTCCGCGCGGCATCGAGAATTTGGCCGCTCAAGCTGCCGCTAACGCACTTGCGGCGAGAGAGCCCCATTGTTCACCTGCGCGTCCGGGTTCGGCGCACTCACAGCGCTGCGCCGGGGATTGTGCCCTACACGCCAATTCACCTGCGGTGCAAACAAGGCCGGATTGATGCGATGCCGGTACCGGACCGCGATGTCGATCAGCGAGTTCACCAGGGTGTCCGAGAGCAAATGCGGCTGCAACCCGAGGTCAGCCAGTTTGGAGTGCTTGGCGTTGTAATAATGCGCCTCCGCCTCCACGCGTGGATCGGGCAGATGGTCGATTTCGATGCGCATGTTCAATTCACCGCCGACGCGTTGAATCAACTGCGCCAACTCCAGGACCGAAAACTGTTCGGTGAACTGGTTGAACACGCGGAACTCGCCCCTAGCTGCGGGGTTGAGGCAAACAAGTTCAATGCAGCGCACCGTGTCGCGGATATCGAGGAAGCCTCTCGTCTGGCCCCCTTTTCCGTAAACCGAGAGCGGAACGCCCATGGCTGCCTGGGCGCAGAATCGGTTAAGGACAGTGCCGAATACATCGTCATAGTCAAAGCGGTTGATGAGCGCCTCATCGTATTCAACTTCGTCGGTGAGGGTTCCGTAAACCACGCCTTGATTGAGATCGGTAGCCCGCAATCCCCAGATCTTGCAGGCAAATCGGATGTTATGACTGTCATGCACTTTGGAGAGGTGATAGAACGAGCCCGGCTGCATGGGAAAAGGAAGCGTATCCCGGCGGCCGTTGTGTTCGATCGTGATGTAGCCTTCCTCGATGTCGATGTTGGGCGTCCCGTATTCTCCCATCGTTCCCAACTTCACCAGGTGACAGTCCGGAGCCAGTTCACGAAGAGCGAACAGCAGATTGAGCGTACCGGCAACGTTGTTGACCTGAGTGAAAACGGCGTGCTTTTGATCGATCATCGAATAGGGGGCAGACCGCTGCTCCGCGAAGTGAACAACTACCTCCGGCTGGAAGGACTCAATCATGGAGGCCACGAACTGATAGTCGGTCACGTCTCCCACAAAGGTTTCGATGAACCTGCCGGTCAATTGCTGCCACATTGCCAGGCGCTCGGGAAGAGGGCGAATCGGGGTGAGTGTCTGGACTCCCAGTTCGTAATCCCACTGCCGACGCGAAAAGTTGTCGACGATGGCAATGGAATGCCCTTTGCTGGAAAGATAAAGGGCCGTGGCCCAGCCACAGTAGCCGTCACCGCCAAGAATGGCAATTTTCATGTTCGCTCCCAATTTGCTTCAGATTGTAAAAAGCCGCAGAACTATGTTAATAGACGAATATTACCCCACCAATGTCGACACCCACAGGATTTCAACGGCTGTCTGGGATACTTCGTGTCGAACAGAGCCACCTTATGGAATAGCCGCCAAACGGCGCTTTCCTCATTTTACCGGATCGGCCAGTCATTCAAGAGCAGCCGAAGATAACGATTTCTTCATTTTCGGCCCTCACCGGGATGGTTCGTAAGCAGCATCTTGCCCCTCGACGGCATCCACCTCATCCTCGATAGAAGGCGGAAACATGCCGCCAAAACAGACCGCTGCGGCGAACACCCCGACCGTCAGGAGGACTCGATCGCGGGCGCGTCAGTCGACCGCTGATAACTGGGCGGAAGACTGGCGCGGTGCTGTCGAACTCACCTTCCATTGCTTCATCCAAAGGAACAACGTCATCAAACCCCATAGGTGGTAGCCAATATTGATCTTCCGGGTCATGTGCATTTGCGACAGTTGACGAATCTTCTGGAAAGCAAACAGCTCAGCATGTTCCGCCTCGGCTTGATCGAGGGTTTCCATCCAAAGGCTGCGCAAAGGCCCGCGAAACCACGCGTGAGTCGGGATGTCAAAGCCCACCTTTTTGCGTCGCGTAATCGAAGCCGGCAGTCGCTGCTCCATCAACGCCTTCAGAATGACCTTCTGTCTGCTCCCCTGTATCTTGAACTCCGTAGGCAGGCTCGCGGCAAATTCAAGAATGCGGTGGTCGAGAAACGGGGGCCGCACTTCAATCGAGTGGGCCATGCTCATGCGATCCGACTTGACCAGGATGTCGTCAGGTAAATAGTACTGTTGATCGAATTCCATGAACGGCGCCACTCCGTCTCCGGGCGCCGCTGCCCGTAAGCCGGAAAGGATATCCAGCAGCGCCCCGGGCAAAGGCACATTCAGCAAGCCGGCTTTTTCCTCTTCTGAGAAAGTTCCATTCCAGTAGATATGGGCCTGTTCCGCGGGAAGAAGGCTACCCTTCAGGAGGCGCTTTAGCTGGTATTCCAGGCTGATTTTCTGGTTGGATGATCGCCAGCCATCCAGCGATCGGAGGGCAAGCCGAATGGTGCTGGGAGGCAGGCGTCGCACCCACCTTGCGATCCGGTTCGCTCGGTAGGTGACATAGCCGCCAAACACCTCGTCTGCGCCCTCACCGCTGAAGGCCACAGTGCAGCTGGTGCGGCAAAGCTTTGACAGGAACCAGACAGGCAAAGCGCCCGAATCCGCGCTGGGTTCGTCGGAGTAGTAGGAGAGGTCGCGAATTGCGCCCTCCATATCCTGATCGGGATTCAGATCGAATTGCTCATGCGCAGTCCCGTACTGGCGCACAACCTCCGCGATGTAATCCGATTCGTCAAAGCTATGGCCACGGAAGGAAATAGAAAACGTGCACAGTCTGGAACTGGATGCCTGTGCCGCGTAATGAAGGATGGTCGAGGAGTCGACTCCCCCGCTCAGCCACACGCCCAGCGGCACATCTGACATCATGTGTTCGCTGACCGCTTGCTGCAGCAACGTGTCGAGCTGCTCTTGCGCATCCACGAAGGATATCCGCGCCGGCGCCATCTCCGGGATCCGCCAGTAACAATGCCTGCTGATACGCCCCTCGTGCCACTCCAGCCAGTGCCCCGGGGGGAGTTTTTTCACTCCATCGACCATGGTCCATGGAGAGGGAATGTAGTTGACGGAAAGATAAGCGTCGAGACCTTCCAGGCTAATTTGCCGTTCGATCTCCGGATGAATCAGGATGGACTTCAGTTCGGACCCGAAAAATAAATCCCCGCCGCGTTCGGCGATATAGAGCGGCTTGATTCCGATCCGGTCACGGGCTAGAACCAGCCGTTGCCTGGAGTTGCACCATAGGGCAACCGCAAACATTCCTCTCAATTTCTCAAAACAGCCGGTATCCCATTCCAGAAAGGAATGCAGCACCGTTTCCGTATCGCAGTGGGTCTGGAAGCGGTGACCGCGCGATTCAAGCTCTTTGCGGATTTCGAGATGATTGTAAATCTCGCCATTGAAGACAATGACGGTATCGCGATCTTCAGAGAAAATAGGCTGATCGCCCATGGCAAGATCGATGATCTTGAGACGGGCTGCCCCGAGAAAGCAATTCGGTGAGCGGTAGACGCCCTGCTGATCGGGGCCGCGATGGCGCAGCGTTAAGGTAGCACGCAAGATGCGATCTGGATCGGGAAACCAGTTAAAAGAAGTGAATCCGACGATGCCGCACAAATTTAGTATCCCTCAACGAGCGCCCGATCTTGCAAAAAAAGAAAACATTATCAACCTAGCATGGACATACCTGGATGTAAAGGCGATGAAGATGCAAGGAGTTGAGCGCAAAAGAGCAGCTGGTCCAACATGGCCGAGTCCATTACCCTGGGCGGGCGGGTCATATCCAATCGCCGGCCACCGATGGGAGCGAAGTAAATTGCCACATTTCTGACCGTACGATCTTGCCCGCTGGGCCGCCCCGTCCTTCGCTTCCCCCTAGCGAAACATTGGCGCTCCACAGTTCTACACAGACCTTTTGAGCGCTCAGGCCTAGTTTGCGATGGGGTGGTTCGTGAGCAAAACCTTACCGCCGCTGGTCTTTAGGACATCAAGATGCGATTGCCCCAGCAGCCGATCGAATCGGCTCATCTGATCTTCTTTCGCCACCAGATAATACCGTTGCTGCTGCATCCAGAGCGAGGCCAGCCTCGCGTCATCGATGAATACGTCCGGCACATCCGGCGCATTTGATCCATATTCGAAGTTATTCCAGCGCCCGTTCAGCAGAAGTTCCGGTTCGCCCGTGTAAAACGCGATGGACGAAAACGTATAGTAGTGATGATCGACGATCACTTTTCCCGGCGGATCCTCGACGATCTTGCTGGCTAGATCGCGAGAAGAGAGCAGCGGATCGAACTGGATCAGCGCCAGGCGTGCCCCCTGAAAAAATAGGACCATCATGCACGCAGCCGCCAGGTAGGCTCGTGTCCCGGTGCTGCGCAATGATCCCAGGGCCCCCACTCCAAACGCGATGGCCGCCACCGCCAGGGGCACCCGAAGGTACGCAAAGGAATCCAGGGTGAGGTCCTCCATATGTCCAAGCGAGAGCGAATAGACCTTGGGATGGCTGGTGAGAGCCGCGGAAATATCTCCCGGAGTCGGCACGTGGCGGACCGCAATCAAAATGGAAACAGCAGCAAGGCACGCAATGGCCGAAATGACGCTCAGCGTTCGAGTCCCCACGCGCACCAATTTGCCGTCCACGGCCATCGCCGACCCCAACAACAGAGCCATGGCCGGATAGCACGGCATGGAGTAGTATTCCTGGGTCGTTGAGAACGTAAAGAACACCAGGATGAAGCCGATCCAGCATGCCGCAAACAGGCGTACGCGTCCGGCTCGGCTCGTTGGCCTAAAATTCAGCCGCGCGACGGCCGGCAGATAAACGGTCCACGGAAACAGCCAAATGAGGTGAAACAGCCAGAACCAGAGCCGCGGAACGGTGTTGTAGTCGCGCGGGTAGCGGAGATTAAGAAACCGCAGCAACTGCTCATTGATAAAGTAGAACCAGAGAAAGCCGTGATAGTGCCCCGGCTGGCTCTTCAACGTCCATGCGAAATAGGGTGGGTTCCGCACCGTGGCCAACACATGCCATGGAACGGCGAGCAACAGAAAAATGGGGATGCCCCACCACAGGTGAAGGCGCTTCCACACCGGACGCGAAGTAAGCTGTCGCGTAAAGAGCAGGTAGAGGCCCGCCGCCGCCATAGGGAAGACAATTCCAACCAGGCTCTTCAGCAGAAATCCCCCAGCCAGGCTGGCGGCCATAATGCAGGCCCACAGCAAGGGCCGTGGCTCCTCCTCATCCTGCGTGCGCAGGAACGCCCACATGGCCAGCGCGGTAGTGAGGGTCAACATCACGTCGGGAATAAGGATGCGCGTGAACAGCCATAGTCCGATGCAACTGCCCATCACCAAGCCGGAATAGAAGCCTGCCCGCTTTCCAAAGGCCCACTTTCCAAAGCAGGCGGTCAGCCCCGCCAGAAGGATCGCGGATAATGCGATTGGAATCCGCGCTACCCAGTCATAGACGCCGAATAGTTTGTACGCACCCGCCATTGCCCAATAGACCAAGGGCGATTTCTCGAAGTACACTACGCCATCGATGCGCGCCGTGACCCAGTCTCCGGATGTCAGCATGTTCCGGGCAATCTGTGCCTGCACAGCATCCACATCATCCATTAAGGACGGCGGAGAAATTGCGCTTGTCACAAAAATGATGGCGACTATTACCAGGACCACGCTCAGATAGATGCTCCAGCGTTCCCGGCCTAATTCTTCAGGCAACTGCGATCTCCTGTGCTCTGTTTCTCAAGGTTTATTGTATTCGCGCGGCGCCGGTTGGGCCGTTCGCCCTTCACCCGTATTGAGATATGCTCAGATTGATGATCTATACATTTGCGATTTCCTGCGTCGCGGGCGCTCTCGCTTTTGCGTACCTTCTGACATTGGAGTTCCGTCGCCGGGCGGCGCGGGCGGTCCGACTGTCGAGCCTGGGAGCCCTTGATTTGCTACCGGTGCCTCTCACCGGCGGCCTAGGTATCGCGTTGCTGGTCGCTCTGCTCGCGCGTGTGGCTGCCATCGGGGCACTCTCTTTGCGGATGCCCACTGTTTTTGGCGCTCTGCTCTGCCTCATCTTTCTGCCGCTGTTCAGGTCGGAAGGCACAAGGCTGATCCAGTTTCAACGGCCCGTCGGACTCCCTTTTGCCGAGTGGCTGTTCGCTCTCGGAGCTTCAGGGCTCCTGATACTCTTCTTTGTCCGGTCGCCTGAATCGCTGATCCTGGAATTTCTTTGCATCGCGGCTCTGCTCGCCGCCGGAGCCCTCGTTGCCTGGACCGTGCCGCCGTTCATGAAAAAGTACGAAGGCCTGCGCATCCTGGACCGTGTCGGCAATGAAGAACCAGCGGCACAGCCGGAGTACACTCCCCCAACTCCCGAATGCCCACGGCCGGAGTTGTGGAGCATGCTCGATTCACAAACCACCGAAGTGGAAGTTTTGAATCTCCTCAAGACATTGGTTACCACTCTTAAGCCGAACCTCGTGGTTGAGACGGGCACTTTCCTTGGCCATGGCACTGTCAACCTTGCGGCTGGTGTGCGCGAGAACGGGTTCGGGCGCGTGATTACCATCGAATTCGATCCCAATATTCGCAATCGTGCGCTTTCCCGCTTTCAATCCTCGGGACTCAGTCCCTGGATCGAATCCAGGCTGGAATCGAGCCTGGAATCCAACATCGACGGCACCATCGATCTCCTCTACAGTGACAGCCACCTTGCCAACCGCGAGGCAGAGATTCGCCGGCTGCTGCCGCAGTTGAATCCGCAGGGCCTGCTCGTCATTCACGATGCAAGTTCTCATTTCAAGACGGTGAGGGAGGCGGCCCATCGTCTTCAAGCTGAGGGGTTGATATCGATGGTCCTGTTGCCGACACCCCGAGGCGTCGTCATCGCCCAGCGCCTGGAAGGTCGCCTTTAGTCGGCGTTGAACAAATGCTGTAGCGCCATCAATATCGAGGCGCCCGGCAGCGTCTGTGCTTGGCTACTGCACTCGGGTGTTCTCAATCCCCAGCAGGTGCTGCATCTCTTCTAGCGAGACGTTTTTGGTCTCGGGGTAGAAGGATTTCACGACCACGAACTGAACCACCATCATGCAGGCGAAGAAGGCGAAAGGGATAGCTCCCGAGGCCTTCGCCACCACCGGGAATGCAAACGAGATCGCCGCATTCATCACCCAATGGGTGCTGGATCCCAGCGACTGCCCCTTGCCGCGCACCCGCGTGGGAAATACTTCGCTGAGATAAACCCAAATCACGCTGCCCTGCGAGACTGCGAAGAAGAAGATGTAAATGACCAGCAGCGGCAGCAGCAATTCGCGGTGGGACTTGGTTGCAAACACCACGGCCACACCCGCCAGGGCCAACATGGTTCCAATGGACCCGATCAGGAGCAGCGTTTTGCGGCCCAGCCGGTCGATCAGCGACATGCCAATCAGGGTCGCGAACATGTCCATGCCGCCGTACGCAACCGCCTGAAGATTACTGGAGAGTTGGCTGAACCCGGCACTCGCAAAGATATCGTTCAGGTAATAGGTGATGGCGTTGATGCCGGTGAGCTGGTTGAACATGGCAATGGAGACGGCCAGAAAAATCGGCGTACGATATTTCCACTGAAAGAGCGATTCTTTCGAGTTCTGGGAATCCTCGAGGATAGATGCGGTGATCTTATCCAGTTCCCCCGCTGCATCCTCTGCTCCCATCAGCATCAGCGCATCAAGAGCTTCGGAGTTCCGGTTTTTCGCGGCCAGCCAGCGCGCGCTGTTGGGGATGCCGAAGAGCATGAACAGGAAGAGCAGCGCGGGGAACAAGGCCACGCCAAAGTCCCATCGCCACTCCGCCGCGCCCACATTGGCGCGGGCCACCAGGTAGTTCGAGAGATAGGCGAGTAGGACCCCGAGGACAATGTTGATCTGGAACAGACCGACCAGGCGGCCGCGTAGACGGGCCGGAGCGATCTCCGCAATGTAGACAGGGCCCAGCACCGACGATCCGCCGATGCCGATGCCACCCACGAAACGCGCTGCCAGCAGAGCCACCCAGCCGGGGGCGAAAGCGCAGCCGATGGCGGACAGCAGATAGAGCAGCGCCATCACGCGCAGCATATCGCGCCCGCCGTAACGACTCTCAAGCGGGCCCGCCGCCACGGCGCCGGCCACAGTTCCGCACAAAGCAATCGCCACCGTAAAGCCAAGTTCCCGCGGCGAAAGACTGAACGCGTGCACCAGGGATGAAGTGGTTCCTGCGATCACAGCCGTATCGAAACCGAAGAGCAAACCCCCGAGCGCGCCGACCACCGCTCCCCGTACCACGTAGCGATTCATGCCCAATGACATTCCTTGCTCCTCAATTTCGCCAGTGCACCCGTTGTCGCTACTCCACCCGTTCCATACCCCGTCTCGTGCTTGTCACCGAAGTTCCTGTAGAAGGGCGAGCAGAAAATCGCGATTATCCGCGCAGATATAGCGCAGAGTCCCCCCCATGCGACTGAACGTCTTACAGTAGCGTAAATAGTAGGCGGGGTCATCGGTCGGAGGCTCGCCTTGACTCGTCCAATCCCAATTGCTCTCTGCCAGATCAACCACCGCAATGTAGTGATTCGTAATTTTGTGGCCTTCCTGCAGCTCCAGGTTTTGCGACATGGAGAATGACTTCTCAAAAATCATAGGCGACATGACCGCAGACCCAATGGACAGATACACGCCCCCTTCCAGCCGGTGTATCTGTTCGGCATAAGTAAGAAAGTCTCGCAACGCCGTGCGGCCAATGGCCGCTCCATGGTTGAGCGGATGCGTGTAAATGATGTCGTGCCCGAACATCGGATGAGCGGTAAATGGGACGCCAAGGTCAAAGGCAGCAGCTTGCGCGCTGTAAGCTTTGAAGGGATGCGGGATGGAACGAAATCCTGGCTGCAGATCGAATCTCTCAACCGCGCCAAGAAGATCCATGGCTGCTGCCGCGGTTTCTGCGTCTTGTGCAGTTCGGTCGCGAGCCGTGGCCAGCAATTGGTCGCGCTCCGGTATGTCCAGCCCGTCCCGTGCAATCATTTTCCCGACCGCTTCACCATAGCCGAGCCCCTCATAGGCTCCAACAATCAGCGCCAGGTTGAGATAAAATCCCGTCTCTTCCCAGATCCCGAATTGACCACGGTCAACATTCGATCGAACGTCTTCGCTGCTTGCACCTTGAAACGCAAATTCCCAATCGTGGATGATCCCGGCGCCGTTGGTCGCCAGGAGCGTAATCCACCCGTTCCTCATCAGGTCGATGAGTACGGGCGCAAGACCATTCTTGATGGTGTGCGCGCCAAACGCCAGGATTACCGGGCGCCCCGCAGCCCTCGCGGCACGTATTCGAGCGGCGCATTCCACCAAAATTGCCGCCGATGCCGCAGTAAGAGGCCGTGGCGTGGCGTCCAGTGAAATCGCGTCGCGGACAATCTGAACTTTGTTGGGGCGGTATTGAAGGCTGCGCATCTGCAGGCGGAATCGATCGAACTTAGGATGCGCTGTCATCCATTCCCTCCTTCTCCTGCGGCGGTGGTCCGCGCAGCAGTCTCGCCCAATTGCAGTGCTTTAAGCAGCGCCGGCAATTGGCTATAGTCGGGAATTATAAGATCCGCACCAGCACGGATGAGCCGTCTGCGCTTGGATAGATTCAGTCCGAAACGGCGCAGTTCATCGCTCGCGACGCCCACGCAAAGGCCGCCGCGTCTCTCGGTTTCGCGCATCTCCACCGGGCCATCGCCAAAGGTCGCAAAATGGTGGCCGGAGAGGTTGTGCTCGCCGATAATGCGCTCCAGGACCACCTTCTTCGATTCCACATTTACATCGCCCACGCCGCCAAAGATTCTGCCTTCAAAAAAGTGCGCGTAGCCCATGGCCTCGGCTTCGGCAATCACATCAGCCTCATCGGTTCCGCTGGCCAGATAAAGCTTCACCCCCCGGTCGTACAGCGCTCCTAACAGAAGCACAGCGTTCTTGATTTGGAAGTCCGCCGGCTGAAGCTCCCCCGCGCGCAGCTTCTCCACGCGCTTGCTTACTGCGGCCAGCAAAGCGACGTTGAAAATGTTCTTGTAGCCGTGCTCGTCGAGCACCTCGCATTCGGGCACGAATCCGCATTGGCGTACCAAGTCGGCCAGACCCTTCATCTGCACCAGCGTTTGGATACCGGTGGTGCGGTCGATAAATTGCCGCGCCGTTCCCACAATGCGCGCCAACGTCGCCTCATCCACGGCGTCATAGGACGCGCCGAGCATGGCGCGCACCATCATCGGCTCCATGATCTGCTCCCAGCCTTCGCGCAGCGTGGAAAGCGTGCCGTCGTGGTCGAAGATACAGTGCCGAATATCAAGGTCGGCAGGCAGCTCGCCCACAATCTCGATCTCCGTGCCGGGCACATACTTCGCGCCACGCTCGGATTCCGCCAGTTCCGGGCGGAAGACATAATTCGGCTCGCGCGCAGCCGCCACGATCTCTCCGCCAGAAGCCGTTCCTGTCATGCGCAGCTTTTTCACTGTCACCATGGCCGCGAAGTTGGCCAGTATTCCGGCTTCAAGCGGCGAGGCTTTGACCGCGAGCGAAGCCGCCAGTGCCGCCACCACGGCGTCTCCGGCGCCGACACTGTCTGTCGGTTCCATGATCTGCAGGCCGGGGATCAGGGTAACCTCATCCTGCGCGGCTACGGCCAGCCCGAATTCGCCTCGGGTCAGAAAAACCGGACAGGAAGTCTGCCCATGAATCCGCGCCGCGAAGTCGCGCGCGCAAGCCTCGGTTGAAGTGTCCGCAGTGTCTTCACGCAGCAAGCGCGCGGCCTCGCTCATGTTGAGTTTGAGCACGGCTCCTCGATATTTCTCCGGATAATGCCGCGCATCCACCAGGAACAGCTTGTCAGGATTCCCGGCAATAATCTCATTGATTTGTTCGATGACTTCCGGCGACGACATGCCTCCCGGCACTTGCTGATTCAAAATCACCGCATCGCTCTGCCGCACTGTCTCGCGCAGGACATCAATGAGTGCGCTGCGAAGATTGCTGGAGAGGAGATTGAATGCACCGAAGTCGATGCGCGACTGCTCCTGGTCGCCGACGTAAGGCTTGGCATACACCATGGTCTGCCAGGAATCGTTCATCAGCAGACCTTCTGTATTTGCGTTGCATTCTGCCAGCAGGGCGCGCAGCCTTTGCCCAAAGAGATCGTTTCCGGCCACGCCGACGGGGCGCACGCTTCGAACGCCCATGGCGGCCAGATTCGCAACCACGCTTCCCGCGCCACCAAGAGAGTAGCGTTGCGCGCGAACCCGGCGGACAGGCAGTCCGGTCTCCACCGAAAGCTCCGGCTCACCCTCATCGAGATCCCAATAAGCGTCAACGCAGAAATCTCCGAAGACAGCAACTGTGCATTCCTCGATGCGGCGCAGAATCGCTTCGATCGGCTTCAGCGAAGCATGAAGAAAATCCACCGAGTTCCTTGTCAAACCCGCAGCAGGCATTGCGAAGGTCCTTTTAAAACCAGACTAGGTAAGTTGGCGTGCGCCCGCGCACCCGATGGTCCCGCAGCTCCTGGCTCAACCCTGAAGGTCCGGCTTGTGCCTTGGCTTACTGCGCAGTGTGATGACGTCAGCGCCGGCGGAGCGATTTAAGCAATACTGGGGGCTGACCATGGGGAAGCAGATCCACCAAATTTGAAGTTCATGTTGCCGATTCCGGCTCCCGATTTCGGAAGCCGGAATCGGCTGTCTTGCTCACCTCTGAAGGTTTGCGAGTTATTGCTCTTGACCTAGATGCGCCTTGAGAAACTGAAGGTAGATATCCCAATCCGAAGGCACCATTCCGTGGCCACCGTCGTGCATGTAGTAGGACAGGTCATGCAAAATCGGCACCTTGGCCGCAGGCCACACATCGGTGTCAAGAGGATCTTTACCAAGCAATTTGTAAACCGGCCCCGCTGCAACCTCCGCTAGAAACTCCCCCTTGGGGTCGGACCAGTAATCGCTGCTGCCGGTTTGCAGCAGCAGCGGTCGTGGTGCCACCAGCGCGATCAGCATGTTGGCATCCATCGGAGCTTTATCGGGGAACCCGCCCCACTTGGCGTAGTTTTCTGCGAACTGATACGGATAGCGCGTCGGCGCCGTCAGCAGCGCGATCGTCTCTCCGTAGTCGCGACGACTCAGCGCCGCGCCTCCCTCGCCGGAACAGCTCGCAATCACCGCCGCAAATCGTTGATCGTGCGCGCCGGCCCACATCACCGTCTTGCCCAGCCGCGATATTCCCTGGATCGCAACTCGCTTGGCATCGATCGACGGGTCCGTCTCAAAATAATCCTGCACGCGGCTCATGCCCCACGCCCACGCCGCAATCGAACCCCAATCGTCGGGGGCGCGGTCCGCTTCTCCCGGCTTCAGATAGCGCGCGCGAATGCCGTCTTTGAAACCGTTGGCGAAATCCGGATCGACGTCACCGTAATAAAACGTTGCCACGCCAAATCCGGCATCGAGGAACCGCTCCACAGGAACGTGGCCAAAACAGCGGCCCTCCGGCGGCATCATCTTGCTTTCAGTACGCGGATTCCAAACCTCCTCTGGATTAATCCCGGGATCATCCGTTGTGCACCGGTTGGGCCCAAAACTGATGGTGAAAAACATCGGCACCGGCTTTTGCGCAGCCGCGGGAAGATAAATCAGCAAATGGATCTTCGGCCAGCTTGGGTCCTTCGAAAACGAAATCGTCACTTGCTTGCGAAGGGCTTTTCCATCGAGCGCCGGCGTGGCCTTTTCGGTCACATCGAAGCTCTCCTCCGCCGGCCGTCCCGGGGCGCGCCCATACTGTTGTGTCTCAAAAATCTCCACGATCTCGGGCCGCCGCTTCTTCCACCAGGTCTTGGCATTTTTAACGGGCTTGCCATTGTTCAGCAGCAGCGGGTCGGGCAGCGTGTAGGTGCCAACCTTCGCCTCATCGTAGTTCACATGGATGCCCGCGACCACACTAGGCCCGGGCGTCGGCGGCGCCGTGGGGGCGGCCGGAGTGGCGGGCGCCTGGGCGTGCAAAATCAACCCAAAAAGCAAAAATGGAATCAATGAAATTCTGTTGAACCGCCGAATGCACTCCATCGAACACAGCCGTGATCGCATCTGCCCACCATCCCCTTTTCTAAACATCCTCCGCACTTACCGGAGCACACGCTTGCTGGCGCAAGAAGTATAACCTTGCAGCCTCACGCTCTTATCCTATTTGCTTACTGCGCTTCCTCCGCTCCAGAATACACACTCACCTCTCGATAAGGATGCAGTATCACAGGCCCAACCAGTCCATAGGGTTGAATGATCCCGCGCGCCTTCACATCTTCATCCAGATCGAAGAGCCGGTTGTTAAGAGTCGTAGCAACGCTGACGGATATTGTATTTTCCCCTGTCTTCAGGAACTTCGCTACATCCACTTGCCCACTTAACTGATTCACCGGTACAGCGGCGCCATTGACCGTCAACTGAAAAGTATCAAATACTTCTCCCAGGTCTAGCCAGGCGCCACTGTTCGAGTTCCAGCTACCCGGCAGATCGAATGTCGTTGTATAACTGCCGATGCCGGAAACATTGTGCAGTTCTGGAATCGCCGGCCATGGTTTCAACCCCTGAAGAGTCATCGTGGATGTAGTTTTGACCGTCTTTGTAGCTTCCACTCCGAAGGTGGTTGAATAAGGATTTGCGGGCTGCCAGTCTTCTACGGTTAACTGCCACACGGCATTAGTTAGATCCAGTGGCTCCGGCACTCCCTTGACCCGATTGGACATTGTCCTTCCGTTGCTCAAGGTCGTAGTGTAGGTGCCACTCTTGCCGGCGAGGACGGCGATTCCGTGGGCGGTCTCGACAGCTTCGTCCGCTGTTGTATCCACCACATGCACCTTCGGAACAGAAACCCCGAAGCGGTCCGGCAATGGGGAGATGGCCAGCAGTTCCGCGTTATCGCGTGAAAGCCTGACACGAATCGTGATTCCACTCGCGCTGGTCTTGTAATCGGCAATGGGTGTTACCTTACCCGACCATGCATCAAGCAGATACGGCTGCCCGATGCCTTCCATTGTAACTTCAGTATCTAAGTCATGGCCGGTGGCGGGGTCGAAGAGATTCATCGGTTCGCCCGCCGGACTCACTACTCCCTGGTTATAAAGAAAGTAATAGTCAGTTCGAGTGGCAGTGTCGAAGCGATGCTCGCTGAGAAGGGAACTCGGCGCCTGGGGCTCGGCCGCAGGGTGAATGCCCAGAGAGAGGAGCTTGGCCGGAACGTCTGCTTCATGAGCCACCTGATAAACGTTGGGCTGAGCCAATAACTCCGCCACAATCTGTCTAAGTTGAGCGTCCACTTCGGGAGTGTTTCCGGGCGTATGGTCCGGTGGCTTGGAGACAACCACAATCGGAAGTCCCGCACGAGAAAATTGCAAGAGTTTTTGTGCCACCTCCAGTGGCATCGCATCTTTATCAGGATCAGTGGAGGGCTCAAGTTCGCTGTTTACAATAAGAGCTTGATAGGCGGGCCCGTCTGGTGCAAGACGTTTGTCCTTGACGACCGCGTTGGGCAGGTCCAGCATGGCCTGATCCAGATAATCGCGCGTGAAGCCTGCTTCCTGCAGCTTTGTATCGCGCCACATTCTGAATCCGCGGCCGGCCATCATTTGTGGTTGAGGATAAAGGAAATTCTCCATGTAAACCGCGACATCGGTCCGATCTATTCCCTGCCGTAGCACCTGACCCGTGCGGGTTAAGTAGTCATTATAAGTCGCAGCATCCCGCCAGATCGGATTTCGCGGACCCCACGCGTTGGAAAAGCCGGCCGGTCCAAAATTGTGATACCCCGGCCACTTTGCTGTAGGGCTGTCTCTGTATGGGTATACGTGATACACGATCTGTGTGATCCCGCCTGCAAAGCTCCTGTGCATCCTTATCGTTATGTCCTGGAACGTCTGCGCATAATTCATGTTGAGCGCCGCACAACACTCGGTCGAATACCAGCTATTGCCGGTCATATGGTTAGCAGACGCAATGGGCAGGTAGTTATCGACCTCATCGTTGGTAAACAAGGATTCGTGCTCAGGGCGGTCCAATACAGAGGCTGCCAGAACCTCGTCGGTGATGGGTATGTCAGGCATCATTTCGCCTTCAGGCTGGACTCGCAGAAAGTTGTTATAACGCCGGACCCACGCCTTTAGCGGTATGATTTGTGTTTCAATCCACAGATCACCGCGAACTCTGTATAAGTCGGTCCGCACCCGGGCTGAGCTGCCGTCACTCATGACAAATGCACTTGGAAACAGCGACGGCAAATTGGGTATGAGGTCATAGTGCTCACGATTTTGGAACTGCTCCGGCAACTCGTTGGTCCATAGCTCATCCGCACTGCCGCGATCGCCTGTGTGGGAGTCATAGAAGATATCTCCCCGGTTCACTTTCATCAACTCTTTGACTTCAGGACTTAGCCCGGTTTCTAAACTTTGCACCAATTGGTCGAAACCTTCTGTGCTAAACGGATCCGGTTGAGCAAAGACTCCGCGCGTCCAAAATGCGATCACCTGCCACTGAGCTCCCGCAGCGGAATCAGGTGCTGTCCAGTGAAGGTTTCCGGCAGTCGTTCCCGTCAGCACGCCCAGGGTGTTCTTGTCTGTCACCGACGAAGTGAGATCGATCACCGACGCCCGATCCAGCTCGGCTGCCCCATTTTTGGGACATGGATTCGCTGTGCATCGAAACGCCAGCACGGCCACCAGCGTGGTGCGCGGCTGAGGCTCTTGAGTTCGCGGACTGGCGGGAGGCGGACCCGGAGGGCCTTCACGGCGCGCGCGTCCAGGGGGCATAGGAAAGTGCGGCAGTGCAGGAGGCAACGCGGCCGGCACAGGACCGTCATAGCTTCTCCCCGACTCCACGATCGCATTGCCATAGGCCAGGGTCTTTCTCGCGTTATCGTCGTTGATGGAATAACCGGCGGGATACTGAGTCGGTCCATGACTCAGACTCACCTTGATTCCAAATCGGTTGGCGCTTTGATAGATGGCGATAAGTTGAACGTTGCTGGGGAATGCTCCCTGGCCAACCTCAATCCCGCCAATATGCTTGTCGTGCAGGTCCTGAATTTCAGATGCAAGTTCGGCGGGATCTGCGCTGGCAGGCATGTTAAGGCGTACCCAGGGAAAGTCGCGTGAAGCTGGATGTGCGAAGCTTTGCGCCGTGAGGGGAGAGACTGGATTGACCTTCTCCCAACGACTGGCGATGGTCCCGGCACTGCCCCCATCCTGGCTCGTAATACAGGCCGGTACAAAAACCGCAAGAACGAAAATCCAACACAATCTCGATGCGCGCGTTGCCTTATTCAATTCCACCCTCATTTGCCTTCGGTGATAGCATCCCACTTCAATCTGTCCGGCTCACCTGCTACATGAGCCACGCTTTTCCAGAGTGACTGAGGCAAGATCGAGGGCAGCGATATTTTCAATGGAGAACGGGCAGTAGGCGCCAATTTGACATCTGGTGCGCCGTCGCACCACGCGCCACTGGGATCGGCTTGATGCTTGAGCACCCTCTTGCGGCAAATGCCACTAAATTAGGCCGATCTGGCAGCGAAATTAGCACCCGCTTTCCGCTCCCTGTGAACTCTAGTCGGTCGGAGGCAAGTGAATCAAGGGAAATGTGCCGATCGCCTGCTGCCATGCGTCGGAACCGATCATCGCAACCACGTCATTCCAGACCGCACCAATTCCCGGTACCGGCAACCTGATGGTCAATTCCGGCGATCTGCAGTGGCTGAACTTTTTCTCAACTGGTTGATCATTTCCCGCACCGCATCGGCTATCAATTCCGGCCTTTCCAGTTGCAGCCAGTGGCCCGTTCCTGGAACTCTTACGTGGCGGCCTCGTTCGCTTTGGGTAGCCCAAGCGTCCCGTTCCTCTAGTTCCTCAGCAGTGGCATTTCCTGCGGAGAGGATGGTGACAGGGATTTGAGGCGGCAGGCTTATCTTCAATCCTGCTCGAGCGCACGCAGGCAAAGCTTCAAGGTATTCCGCCATGGCCATGAACCCTCTGGGGCGACTCCAGTGGGCGCGCACCACTGACTGGAGTTCGCGAGGCAGCATGGCGACCTGTTTTGCCAGGTTCTGCATCACCTCGCTCCCTTGCCGGGCAGCGGTGAGACCTATTTGCCTCGGCACCCACCGTCCGCCTGCGTTCAGAATACTGAGAGCCGCGCGCACCAGGCCGAAGCGCGCCAGAAGAGCGCCGCGCCGCGAAAGCCTCACCCCTGCCGCAATCCGGTTCGCATTGGCCGGACTTGTACGACCCCAATCAACCAGCGATATAGGGTCTACCAGGATCAGTCCCGCCACCTGCTCTGGATAGAAGTGCGCGAAGGCCCTGACCAGGAGGCCGCCAAATGAATGGCCGACGAGCACGAAGGGAGCCGCGAGCCCAGCCTCGCGCAGTAACGCGTGGAGTTCGCCGGTCATTTGTTCCAGAGTGCACGCCAGGGAACGATCCCGGCGCAGTTCGCTCCAGCCCAGTCCGGCGCGATCGTAGCTGCACACTGTGCTCAATTCGGCGAGGCGCGCCTGGACCGGCGCCCAACTAATGGAGGTCGCGGCGATTCCCGCCTCCAGCACCACCACCGGCTGCCCGGAGCCTTGCCGGTTGAGATGCAGCTTGCACGCATCAATCTCCACCACGCGCCCATGCGGAGGAAATCGGCGGTTATCGGCCCAGCTCCCGACCATCTCATACAACAATCCTGCAATCAGCAGGCTGGCCAAAATGAACAGCAGTAGCAGTAAAGTCATAATTCCTCAGGGATTTTCCCCCAATCCATTCAACGCTGACAACTGATTGAAGTGAAACGCCGCATCGGGAACCACGTCATCTCCGGCAAGATTACCGTGCTGTGGGGCGGTCAGAAAGCCGATCTGCATCAGAATGGCTTGTGCATGGTCCCCGACCATGACGCGCGCACCGTGGCGAACGACCCCCATCTGCCGGCCACCCATCTCGTCGTCATCTGCAAGATTGAGGAACCGGCGTGAGAGGCATCATGATAAGGGTGAGAAGTGAAAGCGAAGAATCGAGGGCGAGATGAATAAGATCTATCCCAGCCCCTCTGCCGCGCTGGCCGGGCTCATCGAGGATGGCATGACGCTGGCCGTAGGCGGATTCGGCCTCTGCGGCATCCCGGCAGAGTTGATTATTGCCCTGCGCGACA
This sequence comes from uncultured Acidobacteriaceae bacterium, assembly GCA_963725975.1. Lineage (GTDB taxonomy): Bacteria > Acidobacteriota > Terriglobia > Terriglobales > Acidobacteriaceae > Telmatobacter. The sequence continues at coordinate 673,270 of CAVSBA010000012.1, forward strand.
CGGGCAGGAAAAACCTGGTGGTCGTCAGCAATAACGCCGGGGTCGACGACTGGGGCCTGGGCCTCCTGCTTGCCACGCGCCAGATTCGCAAAATGATCTCAAGCTACGTGGGCGAGAACGCCGAATTCGAGCGCCAGTTCCTGGCCGGAGAACTTGAAATTGAGTTCTGTCCGCAGGGAACGCTGGCCGAGCGCATGCGGGCGGGCGGCGCGGGCATTCCCGGCTTTTATACCCGCACCGGCTATGGAACTCAGGTGGCTGTGGGCAAGGAATGCCGGGAGTTCGATGGGGTCCCCTATATCCTCGAACGCGGAATCCACGCCGATGTCTCCCTCGTTAAGGCCTGGAAAGCCGACACCACGGGCAATCTTGTCTACCGCAAGACCGCGCGCAACTTCAACCCCATGGTGGCTACTTGCGGTGCAGTGGTCGTTGCCGAAATCGAAGAGCTGGTGCAGCCCGGCGAAATTGAGCCGGACCTGGTGCACACGCCGGGTATTTATATCGACCGCATCGTCCACTGCCCGAATGCGCAGAAACGCATTGAGCAGCGCATCACGCGGGAGGTGGAGTGATGGCCTGGTCTCGGAAGCAGATGGCACAACGCGCCGCTCAGGAACTCCGCGACGGTTTCTACGTCAACCTCGGCATCGGCATGCCTACCATGGTTGCCGGTTGCATTCCGCCCGGTCTCACCGTCACCTTGCAGTCTGAAAACGGGCTGCTCGGAATCGGCGATTTCCCACTCGATTCTGAAGTCGATGCGGACCTGATTAACGCCGGCAAACAAACCGTCACAGCCATCCCCGGCGCCAGCTTCTTCTCCAGCGCCGATTCCTTTGCCATGATCCGCGGCGGGCATATTGATCTCGCTATCCTGGGAGCCATGCAGGTCTCGGAGTTTGGCGATCTAGCCAACTGGATGATCCCGGGGCAAATGGTGAAAGGCATGGGCGGCGCCATGGATCTGGTCGCCGGAGTGAGGCGCGTGATTGTGCTCATGGAACACACAGACAAGTCGGGAAAGTCGAAGATTCTCAAATCCTGCTCCCTGCCCCTGACCGGAACGCGCGCCGTCCATCGAATCATCACCGATCTCTGCGTACTCGATGTGACGCCGGAGGGCTTGAAACTCGTCGAACTGGCCCCTCATGTTTCCCTCGACGAAGTGCAGGCCAAAACACAAGCCCCGATTGCTTCGACTCAATCGAAAATACTATGAAGTTGGTTATCGTCGCTGCAAGATGCACCCCCGTCGGTCGCCGCCCAGGCTGAAGCCTCCAGCGCGGATGCAAATGTCCTCCGGGGGCAAAGCTACCCTTCCATTTCGATCGCAATCATCGGCTTTTGAATTGCCGTGTTCACCGCGAGATGGTAGTGGGCTTGCGCAGAACCCAGGTGGTCATGCAGCGGCTGCTCTGCACAATCGTAGTTTTGAGTGGGTCAACCAGTTCGGCGCCACGCTCGCGGGTGTAGGCCAGGAGCATCGACTCGTCGACCAGAAACCACGAGGAGCTTCCCACCCGGTAAGTACCGTTGCCGAGCGGTTCAAACTCCATGCCAGTGCGCGAAGCCAGGCGGCAGAACAGCAGTCCGCCCGGCCGCAGGGTGCGCCAGAGCTCGTTGAGCATAGCTTCAAAATGTTCCCTGCTGCGGGCGAAATGCAGGACCGCGCTACAGATCACCACGTCAGCGACAGCGTCAGGGAATGGCATTTGCTCGACCGGGGCGATGCGGAAGTTCTCCGCCGGAGACGAATTGCCCAGCGCATTTGCAAGGCTGCGCACGTGCTCCACAGCACGTGCATTTTGGTCGACGGCGAAGACTTCACAGCCTTCGCGCATCAGGTAAATCAAGTTCCGCCCGAAACCGGCGCCGGCATCCAGCACGCGCATCTTCGGGGTTATGTTTCCGCGCAGAATTTGATCAAACAGGTAAATGTCGATCTCGCCGAATTGTTCCTGAAGTGTCAAGTGCGGCAGATCCTTTCCATGTGAACAGAACGCATCTCTTCATCGACCTTCCCGCGAAGGGAATTGACACGAGCAAATGGCGCAGAGGTTCAGCCAAATAGATATCAGCTGAGAGGACAGCTCGAATCCACTGCGAAGTACCAAACCCGTCGCGCGGGGTTCTATTCAAATGATTGATTTTACTGGGGAAAATTTGGAGGCGCGGGGCGGGATCGAACCGCCGCATAAAGGTTTTGCAGACCTCTCCCTTACCACTTGGGTACCGCGCCCTGGGCTCGCTGCCCCAACATGCTGGTCGAACCAAACTCCCTTGGATCGCCCATTAACCTGCAGCCGAAGGGTCGTTTGGAGCGGGAGACGAGATTTGAACTCGCGACCCTCGCCTTGGCAAGGCGATGCTCTACCACTGAGCTACTCCCGCTTTTACAGCATCTTCAGGATGAGGCACGGCGCATAACGCGCCGATCGCAAGCTCTTGCTGCCTCGCAGCTGTCCTGAAAATGCCTCAGAGCAAATTTGAGTATACCGGGCAGCCAACGGCGGGTCAAACCGCCGTCCGGGGTTGGGCAGAGATGGCGTGCGGCGTGGGTGCGCTGCGCAAACCCTTTTCTTCCCGCACAATCTGCCCGTCGCGCATGTGCAGAATTCGCCCCGCAACGGAGGCCGCTTCAGGATTGTGCGTAATCATCAGCGTCGTCTGCTGGAGTTCCCGGTTGGAGCGCACCAGCATTTCCAAAACCGCTTCAGAGTTTTTGGTGTCCAGGTTACCGGTTGGCTCGTCGGCCAGCACAATGGCCGGCCGCGTGATGAGCGCCCGCGCAATGGCTACCCGCTGTTGCTCGCCCCCGCTCAACTCGCTGGGACGGTGCTCAAGCCGTCCTTTAATGGAAAGCAGCTCGCTCAGATGGTTCAGATACGCTTGATCCATTGGCTCCTTGCGGCCGCTGATGCTGTACGCAATTTCGATATTGCCCATAGCCGACAGCGTGGGCAGCAAGTTGAACTTCTGGAAGACGAAGCCGATGCGGTGACGGCGCAGGCGAGTGCGCTCAGCGTCGTTCAGTGTCGCAAAATCGATTCCGTCGATGACAATTCTGCCCTCGGTGGCGCGGGTGAGTCCGCCCAGTAAATAAAAGAGCGTGGATTTGCCCGACCCGGAAGGACCTACAATGGCCACAAATTCGCCCGGCTTGATGGACATTGAAATGCCGCGCACCGCAGCCACCTGCAGGCGGCCAGAGGCGTAGATCTTAGTCAGGCCTTCGGCTTGGATGATGGGCGCTACGGACGAGGACGGCACACTCAACATTGTAAATGGGATGCATGGTGCGGAATTTCCGGCGCGCTCCAGGGGAATTATGCCCACTCGCATTTGACTTCACCCGCCCGCATTGCTGACCATTAGTCTTTTGGTCCCGGTTCAAATTTGTGGGAGAGCAGAATTCATGAAAGTTTTGATTCTGGGTTCGGGAGGAAGAGAGCACGCGCTGGCCTGGGCGGTCGCGGGCAGCAAGCGCGTCTCTGAAGTGGTGTGCGCGCCGGGCAATGGCGGCATCGCGCAGGTGGCGCGCTGCCTCCCGGTCAACCTTAAGGACCGGGATTCCATGTTGCGGCTGGCCGAGGTTGAGCGGCCCGATCTGACCATTGTGGGCCCGGAGCTGCCGCTCTCGCTGGGCATCGTCGACGCTTTGCAGGAGCGCGGTTTTCGCGTCTTCGGGCCCACGCGCCAGGCTGCCATGCTTGAAACCAGCAAGAGCTTCGCCAAACGCTTCTTGCAGCGGCACAACATTCCCACCGCCAATTACGCGGTCTGCACAAATGCTGCGGAGCTTGAAAAGGCGGTGGATATTTTTCATCCGCCGATCGTCGTCAAAGCCGACGGCCTGGCGGCGGGCAAGGGCGTCCTCATTTGTCAAACCCGGGCTGAAGCCGTCGAGGTCGCTCACGGATTGTTTTCCGGCGCCATCCTCGGCGAATCGGAGCACCAGATCCTCATCGAGGAGTTCCTCCAGGGCGACGAGGTCAGCTTCCTTTGCCTCAGCGATGGCAAGCATGTGGCGCCGCTAAAGCCTGCGCGCGATCACAAGCGCATTGGCGATGGCGACACCGGCCCCAATACCGGCGGCATGGGCGTCTACTCGACAGATGATTTGCTCGATCCAGCTATGACGGAGTGGATTCTGCACCACATCGCCCAGCCCACCGTTCGGGGGATGGCATCGGAAGACCTGCCCTTTGTCGGCGTACTCTACTGCGGCCTGATGATGACGGCGCGCGGCCCCCAGGTGCTGGAGTTCAATGCGCGCTTTGGCGATCCGGAAACCCAGGCCATCCTCCTGCGGCTGGAATCGGATCTGGTCGACGCATTGGAGGCATGCATCGACGGACGCTTGGCCGACTCTGAGCTGCGCTGGATTCCGGGTGCAGCAGTCTGCGTCGTGGCCAGCTCGGCCGGCTATCCAGGCAGTTACAAGACCGGCTTTCCCATCAGCGGACTGGCCGCGGCGGCGCAGGTCCCGGGAGTCGAAGTGTTCCATGCCGGTTCCGCGCAGGTGGGGGGCAGCTTGCTGACTGCCGGAGGCCGCGTTCTTGGGGTCTCGGCTGCCGGCGAAACGCTCGACCAGGCATTAGGCCGCGCTTACCAGGCTTTGGGCAAGATCCACTTCGAAGGCATGTATTACCGAAGGGACATCGGGCATCGGGGCGTGAAACCCAAGCCGGCCTGAAAGGCATAAGTAGGCGAGTCAGCGCGAGTGCGCCCTGCTCGAAACGGCTACATCCTTTCGAGAAACGCCTCAACCTGCTGACCCGCCGACCGCGGCTTCTATTCATAAGGGGGAATGCAGAGATGACAGTCGGCATCAGTCTTGAAGAGCTGCTCGCCTGGAGCGATGATGCCGCAGGCTCCTGGCACGAGCATCTCGATATCAATCCATCACTGCTCCGGGTGAAGTGCGATATCGGCGGCGCCGGTAGCGTGCAGGACTTTGTCCGGCACATCTGGCTCGCGGAACTGCGCTGGGCGCAGCGATTGGCCGGCCTGCCGGTGCTCAATAAAGAGGACGCGCCCACCGGCCCGCTCGAAGCGCTCTTCAATCTGCATCGCGAAGCAATGGAGGTCTTCCGCAACCTCTTAGCAGCTCCCGAGCAGAGCTGGGAGCAGGTCTATGTACTCGATCTAAACTGGATTCCGGACGACCAGCGCCGCCCCACCCGCCGAAAGGTGGCCGCGCATGCGCTGTTTCACAGCCAGAGACACTACGCCCAACTGGCGACGCTGGTTCGCCAATCAGGGATCGCTGTCAGGGTCGGGGGCGACCTCTTGTTTAGTCCTGCGCTGCGCTAGCTTGCGGCTCGGACCTTTGTTGCTTCTGGAAACAGCTCCGGCAAAGCACCGGGCGCCCTTGCGTTGGCTTGAAAGGCACCGTTGTCTCAGTGCCGCAGTCAGAGCATATGGCCCGAGTCTCGGGGCGCACGCGCTGTGAACCGCGGGCTCGCTTCGCCTTGCACTGCTTGCAGTGCTTGGGGTCGTTTTTGAATTGCTTATCGTGGAAAAAGACCTGCTCGCCAGCTGTAAACACAAACTCGGCGCCGCAGTCTACGCACTTCAGTACTCGATCGGCGAATTCCATTGTGGCCGGCTTCCCCAAAAACAGAGAAGTTCACCGAAATCGGCTCTTTGCTGGAGTTTGCCGGTCCCGGTTCCCTGTTCCCGTTCGTAATGCGATAAGGGCCCGGACCGCCTTAAAAAAGCGGTTGAAACAAGTCCCCGTAAGGGGCAGATCAGTGGATGAATCGTAGGACCGTAGCCCGCCTAACCGCCCGATCTTTCCGTGATTCTCGAGCGGCTTCCAAGCTCAGAGGGAGGGAAGCTGCCGAAGCGTCGCCTTTCAAGGCGGATTCAATTTTTGCCAAGTCTGCGCGCCCGTTGTTCCGAACGCACAGACTCAGAGAGTGGGAGTGGGGCTCAATCAATCTTGCTCTTTACGAGCCTTCTTGCGATTCCGCTTGCGCGCCAATGCAGCCTTCACGCGGCGCTTCTCACCTGGCTTCAGGTAGTAGGAGTGACGCTTGACTTCCTTGATAATGTCCTCCTGCTGTACCTTCCGCTTGAAGCGTCGCAGCGCGTTTTCTAGCGGTTCGCCTTCTTGTACGCGAACCTCAGCCAAATATTCCCACCTCCGAACCTGCCCTAATGGCTGCATCCATCATACCGGAATTCTGGGTTCGCCGCCACCCTAGGAGTTTCCCTAGGTTGCTGTTCTACTTGCATTTGCGCCCCGCATCCACCCATCCGGCCGGTGACGGTGAGATCGACCCGAAGCGCGGGACCCGGGTAAACTTTTTTTCAGGGAGATACCCATGATCCGCAGTTACCGGGGAACGCTACCCCACATTCCCGCCAGTTGCTACATCGACCCCTCCGCCCAGATTTTGGGCGATGTCGTCCTCGGCGAGCGCTCCTCTGTGTGGATGAACGCCGTGATCCGCGGCGATGTAAACTCGATCCGCCTGGGCAATTGCTCCAACGTTCAGGATTGCGCGGTACTGCATGGCCAGCGCAATCTCTATCCGGTGGTGGTGGGCGACTGGGTAACCATCGGCCATAACGCCACCGTGCACGGCTGCGTGATTGAAGACATGACACTTATCGGGATCGGCGCGCGAGTCTTAAACCACTGCCGCATCGGAGAGGGGTCCATCATTGCCGCAGGTTCGGTCGTCCCAGAGCACACCGTTGTGCCACCTCGCACGCTCTGGGCCGGCGTTCCCGCAAAATTGCGCCGCGAGCTCACCGACAGCGACCGGGAGCTCATCCGCGAATATGCGCAGAACTATCTGGATTACGTTGCCATTTATTTAGACGAGCAGGCCAGCGCAGGCCAGCCAGTGGCTGGTTCCTGAGAACCCAGCTACGACGAAAACAGCTCGCCGGAAGCCGCGGCGGCAAAGCGCGTGCGGCGGCGTTGCGGCGCAGCCACCGGCGCCACGGCCAGCAACCCGGCAATCTCGCGCAGCTCAGCGCGGGCGCGGGCAACGGTAGTTGCCACCACATCCGTACGTCGGGCCGCCCCCGTCTTGAAGGTGAGAGGCTGTTGCGGATTAGTGCGGCGCTGTGTCTGCTCCAGCGCCTGGCGCGCGCCGGCCAGCGTGTAGCCTTCGCCATGCACCAGCCGCTTGATATCCAGCACCATTTCCACGTCGCGCCGCCGGTAGAGCCGCTGCCCGGTGCCGCTCTTGTTGGGCTTTAGTTGGGGAAACTGCGACTCCCAAAAACGCAGCACGTACGCTTCAAGCCCGCATATGCGCGCCACATCGCCGATCTTGAAGTAGAGACGATCGGGGATCGTGGGTGTGTCATCAGCACGTTGCCGCTCAAGTTCTGTAGCCATAGCTAGGGCGAGCAGGGTAGGGGACCACCTGACTCTACGAGCCAGTATAGGGCAGAGCCAGCTGCTGCGCAGCAGCGAAAATGCCCTGACCAGTGCCGAGTTTGGCTCATCCTGCGCATTCTTTTCAACGCGGCATCTTGACGGCTCCAGGATTCCGCTCGGCCTTCAATCCTTGGCCGGCTTAACCGCAATCCGCGGAAGCGACTGTTGCGGCGCCGCGCGCAAATACTGCACCGGCCAGCTCACCGGCTCGCCCAGCGCCATAGCCGCGTGCAGCGGCCAATAAGGATCGCGCAGTTCGGCGCGCGCCAGCAGCACCAGGTCCGCTTCACCCTGCACCACAATGGCGTCGGCCTGCACGGCGTCGGTGATCATGCCCACGGCAGCCGTGGGCATGCCGGTTTCGCGGCGAATGCGCGCGGCGAATTCCACCTGATACCCAGGCCCTACCGGTACCTTTGCGTCCGGAACCATCCCGCCGGAAGACACATCCACCAAGTCCACACCGCACTTGCAAAAAAGGTGCGCGAGCCGAACGGAATCGTCCCCGTTCCAGCCGCCCTCCGCCCAATCCGTTGCCGAGATGCGCACGAACAACGGCAAATGGGCCGGCCACTCTTCGCGCACCGCGTCCACCACTTGCAAAATGAGCCGGGTGCGATTCTCAAAGCTGCCGCCGTATGCGTCGCTGCGATGGTTGGCCAGCGGCGAAAGAAACTCGTGCAGCAGATAGCCGTGCGCGGCGTGAATTTCAACCACGTCGAAGCCGGCGCGGGCAGCGCGGCGCGCGCCCTGCCGAAACGCCTCGATCACCGCATCGATGCCCGCTTGGTCTAATGCGCGCGGCATGGCGTAATCGGAAGCGAACGCAATCTGCGCTCGGCGCCACCGGCACCCATCCGCCGTCCGCGGGCAAAACTACACCCTGGCCCACAAATGGCGATTGTGTGCTCGCCTTGCGGCCTGCGTGCGCCAATTGAATCCCGGCGCGTGCCCCCTGCGTATGGAGAAATTGGACGATCCGCTCCAGCATCGGTATGTGCGCATCTTTCCAGATGCCCAGATCGGCCGGAGTGATGCGGCCCTCAGGCAGCACCGCAGAAGCTTCCACGATGACCAGTCCCGCGCCGCCTTGCGCGCGGCAGCCCAGGTGGACCAAATGCCACTCGTTGGCAAATCCATCTTCGCTCGAGTACTGGCACATCGGCGAAACCCCAATGCGGTTGGCAAACTCAACGGAGCGAAGCTGCAAGTGGGAAAAAAGCGGATGCGGAATTTGCGTCATTCTATCTCTCAGGCAAAATTTTAGTCCCAGGCCTCAGTTAAGGATGCGCAACCGGCCAAAGAGATGCTGGAACTCCCCGCACACAAAACGTCCCCTGCCCTATCACCACAGCCCCGGCGTTACACACAGGCCGCGCCGCTCGCCAGCATCTCCTCCCGCGCCGCCAAACCAATCGACATTGCCATGACGCGATCGTCGTGCGCTCCCGGCCGTGCACCCATGCCGCCGTTGGGCAGCCGCACAAAGGTGCGGCACTCGCTCAGCAGTCGCTGGCTCTGGATGAGCCCCGCGTGATTCACCAGCGCCACCGACAGCTTGTTCACCGCGGCCGGCCGGCTGAATGAAGTGGTGAGCCATCCGGGCTGCCCGTTCTGCCGGTAGAGGCGCTCGTAATGGCACGACGATTCGAGATAAGCCAGCACGCCGCTGCCAATATTGTTGCGCTCCACCACCACCCAGGCATTGTTGTATCTGCACGCCAACTCCGCCACGTACCGCGCCAGTTCCAGTCCACCCACATGCCCGGCAAATTCCGCGCACTGCATTCCGGTCGCAAGGTCAATCACTTCAATTGCCGAATAGTCGCCATCGCTGCCGCCCCCGGCAGGATCGACCGCGACCAGGTACGGTTTGCCCGCTTGGGCCGGTAGCCAGATCTCCAGCTCGTCGTTATGCTCCCGTCGCACCGGAGCATGCACTTCCTTGAATCGAGCATCGATAGCCGAAATCTCAAAATAGGAATCCCCGCTGGCCAAAAAGCAGCTCTCCGCGTCTTCGGCATATTCCTGCCGCGCCAGTGCATGAAAATTGGCCCGGATTCGCCTGCGAAAACCAATCTGCTCCAGCGTCAACGGCACCTTCAAAAGCAGGCTCTGCTCCTCTTCGGTCAGAGTGGCCGGATCCACCGCCGCAGTCACATAGCGCCGCTCCATCCACCACGGGAAAAAATGCCGGACCATTCCTGTCCGTTCCGCATTCTGCCACTCATCGTGAAAGCATCCACCCACCCCATCCGGCGTCGACTCCAGAATCACTTCCGCGTCCGGCGCCAGCGCAGCACGCAGCCCCGCCAATGTTTCAGCAGCATCGCCCGGCCAGCGTGCCAGCTCGGAGCAGTGCAGATTCTGCACCGTCAGCCCGCGCCCGGCATTCCGGTCGCCCGCCGTCACCACCCTGTACTCCGAGTCCAGTTCCCGAAACACCATTTGCCGCACATTCAACTGCGACGTTGCCAGCGCGCCGTTCCGCACAAACTCCGGCAGCCATTCGTAAAACCGGTGCACAATGCGGAACATCTCTTCCGCCGCCTGCTGCGTATGCGCCACCTGCAGGGTCAAAGTCCCCGGCCGCGTAATGGTGCGCAGAAAAAAGCGCGCCGCTGTCCAGGTCGTGAGTCCCAGTTGCCGCGCCTTCAGCACGATGTTCCGTTGCCCTCGTGCCTGCTCGAAAGCCCTCTGCACCGCGTTGGCCTTCAGTCGAGCCGTGCGGCCCTCGCGCGTTCGCACCCGCAACATCCGCTCAATCAGTTCGGCTCCCACCGTTTCGCCGCAGAGGCTCAGGGGGCGTCGATCCAGAACCGTGCCGAGTCTCTCCAACTCGGCAATATCCCCCCCCTTCTCCAACATTTCTTCAGTCGTCACTGCGTCCACAAGCGTGGACTTCTTCGCATCGCTCACAGTGCGTTCTCCAGGATTCCAACTTGCCTGCCGCGCACGTTCCCAAATGCCACAGCGGCCATAGTTTTGTCAGTGGATCAGTTTGAAGGGCACGGGCTTTCGCGCGAAGGGCACGGGCTTTACAGGCTGCGAAAAACCCTTCGGACCGTCGGTTTTGAAAGGGCACGACTTCAGTCGTGCCAATCGAGCCAGCAAAATTGATCGGCTTTACAGGCTGCGGAAAAGCGCTGTGCGATGAGTTTTGTAACAAGGGCACGGCTTCAGCCGGGCCACCAAAGTCCGCAAAACGAACCAGGGCTTTAGCCCCTGCTGCACCCTCCTTCGCACCATTGCCTGATGCGGGGAGTTCTTCCGCAGCCGGCTTCAACCCCGCAAGAATGCGAATTCAAGCCGGCCCACTACCCGAATATTCCCCTGCTCCACCGTGCGCCCGATTCCCGTACTATTCGTACTCGTAAACAATGATGAGCCCAGGCGCTCCCGCCCCTCCGGCCTCAGACGCCGACGTCGAGCCCGCGCCGCTTCCGCCCGCGCCATAACCGCTCCCGGCATTGCCGACGCCATTCGCGGTAAGCCCCACTCCGCCCGTACCCCACACGCTGGAACCGCCCTGACCACTCATGCCGGCCGTGGCAGATAGGCGCATTCCAGCCATTCCCGGCTGTCCCCCGCCATTCACAGTGCAGTTTGTCCCTGCACCGCCCGCACCCGCTGCCACCGTTGCTACTGTTGTGCCATAGGCTTGTCCAGTTCCTCCCGATCCGCCAGCCGCGGTCATTGTTGCTCCGCCATTCCACGCAAAGGTGGTGCTGGTTCCCGCGGAGCCCGTGCCGGCGCTGCTGCTTCCTCCCGCGCCCCCCGAGTTGTGCACGGTGTAAGTGCCCGTCTGACCACTCGTGATTCCGGAGACGTAGTAAAGCCCGTGCGCCCCGGCGCCGCCACCCGCGCCCCACGCAGAGTCAGAGCTTGAGGTGTAACTCGCGCCGCCGCCACCGCCTCCCGCGCCCACCATCTCCACAACAATCCTGGTTGTGCCCGCCGTGGGAGTGTAGGTTGAGCCCGTGCCACTGGTCAGGGTCCTCACATTAATCAGAACCCCGGTGGGCGCCGAAACCAGCTGTCCACTGCCGTTTGTGCCCAGCAGAGTCGCGCTCGCGGGAACCGACCCGCCGTTGAGTTCGTTTGCCGTGCTTGCGGTGATCGCCGAGGTCGCCGTTGTCGCGGTTGTTGCGGTTGTTGCAGTTGTTGCAGTTGTTGCCGATATCGCCGTGGTTGCCGCCAGGCTCAGATTCGGGTCAACCGCCAGTGTCCCTGCCGTTGCCCCAGCAGGCACATAGGCATGCATCAGTTGCTGCCGCCAGCGCATCACCTCGGACAGTGGGATGTTGGCCGAGGCCGGGATATACATGATCCACGGATCGAAGTATTCCATCGTCTTCGACAACGAAGCGTTGAGGTAGAGAAGTGCGTATTGACCCGCGGCGCCATCGGAAGTGGTGACGGTCGCGACACTCACTACAGGGTGCCACCAGTCCTTGAAGATCATCGAATCCCAGTTGTTGCTGCCCACTCCCCCGTTTCCATTGGTGAATCCGTTGTCGCTGAGATAATAATGTGTGCTGCCACTCGTGCCCAGCGAGAAGGCAGAACCACCCCGGCCCCGCCATCGCTTGCTGCCCCACAGTTGGGGTGTACACCCATCCGCCGTAGAGAATCACGTCTCCCGCCGCCGGAGTGCCGTACCAGTAGCCCACATTGGCTTGTCCTTGATTGGTAGAAGTCAAAGAGACTGCTGTCGAGCCCGAATCAGGCCCCGCGGTTGCAAGCGTCAATGTACAACCAGAACACAAACTGGGCCACTCAGACTGAGGAAAGAGATTCACAGTCGCATAGGGAATCAGCGAAGGACTAAAGTTCGCCCCTTCCCCTCTCACTTCCGCGTCCACGTTCTTACCGTCGTTGTGGACTCCCACGATGCCTCGCGTGGCGTTAATCCCAAAAGGTCCTTCCGCGTCCGAGATAAGTTGCGAAGTAACATAGTCATTCGTCACACAGTTCCCGAACGAGGGATTCTTGACCGTCAGCGGGACGGATTGTGGAGAAGCCGGAGATAGAAAATTGACATCGCACTCCAGGAACCCGTCCGGGTTGTCTTGCAGCAGGCTGTCAGAGACGGAGATGCTGTTTGGCGAGCCGCTCCAGCCATAGTTCGCCGGATCGTAGGTCAGAATGCCCCTGGCGCACTCCTCGCACGTCGGATGGTCCAGATCGACGGCGATTGCGCCATTGTCCATCTTGACGCCTCCACCCACGAACCAGTCGTTTTCCGCCTGGAAGCCGCCTCCCTGCTGACCTAGCTGCAGATATGACTCTCCCATGTGCAAAGACCACGGCTGACAAGCCACGTTGAAAACCGAGTCGTTGATCTTTGTCAGTGACGAACTTCCAATATCCAGGCCAAAGCCCGTAGGCATTCCGCCGCACGCTGCGGATGTCTGCACGCTCACGTCATCAAGCTCGGCATTGTAGCCCTGCATCCAGAGTTCGGTTCCGTCGCCACCCGTAATCATCAGATGCTTCACAACGCTTCCCACCGGATTGGGAATGGGAGTTCCACTAGGCGAGCCCAGGTTGGCCAGATAAACCGTATCCACACCCCAGATCGCCGCCGCCGTATGCGCCCGGAAGAATGTCGCCGTCGCGGTTGTGCCGGTAGTTGCGGTGATCAACACGTTCTCCACCGTGTCTTCGTTCAACCCGGCAATCGTTCCCCCGGTGCTGGCCGTTGCCTGCCCCGATAAATTGAAGGTAATGGTGTTGAGAACATAGTCGGAGTGTGTGACGATGTATGGTCGCGGCGAGCCGGCGCTTCCGCTGAATGCGCCGTTATAGGCCGAGTTAGCCACCCCCGCCACCGTAATCGGCGAGCCGTCAGGAATGTGGCAGCTCCCGCTCATCACCGCAGTCGCGGTTCCTGAAGCTGGCTGGCTGATGGTGCTGATGTTGCACTGAATCTTATCCACGACCGTGATCGCCGTGTTGGGATAAAGACCCGTCATCGTCGAAGGTGTAAAGGCCACCGAACTACCCGCCGAGGGCATATTCGCCACAGTCACAGCCGTGCCTAGCGTCCCGCTGTAGTTCGACCCGTAAATGGCTGCGCGCGTGTTTCCGGTCTGAAACGAGGTTCCCGTCGCGCCGCCCGTGCCCGTAATATCGGCAGTGGTATTAAGCGTGTTTCCCACTGCCAGAATGCCCTGAATCTCCAGATGGATCGGAACATTTTGGGGCCAGGTCAGCGTCGTGGGGTTCGCCAGGTAGCAGGATGCGGGGCTGCCGATGATCTGAATGACACAACCGGAAACTGAAGTTCCGTCAGTGTACATACTGGGGCACGCATTAATGGCGGCTTGCAGCGCAGGGCCAATGTCGCTCGTGCCGTTGCACACCGCCCCACCTGCAAAAGCAGGATCGCGAATATCGAGGATCGGCGGCGCGGTTCCCTCAAACGACGTGCCCGCGTAAGCACCGGTTGCCGTTAATCCACCTGCCCCATTTGAGGTCACGCCCGTGTATCCGCCGCCACCGCTGCCATTCGCAACGCAGGTGCCCGTGTAAAACGACCACAGCGGCGCCGCCGACGTGCACCCCAGCCCCGCAGAGATGTTCGTCCAGGATGCCTTCGAAACCGTCGAGCCGGAAAACGCCAGAGCACCGGTCAGCGTGCCGCCAGAAAGCGGAAGCGAAGCAGCCTCGGCAGTGCTCTGTGCGGTAGTGGCGTACCCTTGCGCCGCGGTTTCGGCAGCAGACTGCGCAGTAGCCGCAGCGCCGTACGTGTCATATACGTTGGCCGGGGCTGCAACCCACGCAGTCCCGTTTGAATAGGCATAGCCCGCCGCGGGGTACACCATGCTCCCGCCGCTGCCATTCGCCACGCAGGTGCCCGCGTAAAACGACCACAGAGGCGTGGCCGACGTACACCCCAGCCCCGCAGAGATGTTCGTCCAGGATGCCTTCGAAACCGTCGAGCTGGAAAACGCCAGAGCACCGGTCAGCGTTCCGCCGGACATCGGAAGCGAAGCGGCCTCGGCATTGCTCTGTGCCGTGTTCGCGTACCCTTGTGCCGCGGCCTCGGCATTGCTCTGTGCCGTGTTCGCGTACCCTTGCGCCGCGGTTTCAGCAGCAGACTGCGCAGTGGCCGCAGACCCGTAGGTGTCAAATACATTGGCCGGGGCTGCAACCCACGCATTCCCGTTTGAATAGGCATAGCCCGCCGCGGGGTACACCATGCTCCCGCCGCCATTCGCAACGCAGGTGCCCGCGTAAAACGACCACAGCGGCGCGGCCGACGTGCATCCCAGCCCCGCCGAGAGATCCGCAAAAGACGCATTCGAGACCGCAGAGCTGGCGTATGCGATCGGCCCCGTCATGGTTCCACCGCTCAGTGCAAGCGCCGTTTCCACCTGCGTATCAACGTAGTGTTTATCGGCTGCCTGCAACGGCTGGGTCGGATCCCCGCTGAGATAAAGCGGTCCAGTCAGGGTCCCGCCCGAAGCTGTGAGCAGGCTCTCCTGGAGTTCTGTGACCGACTGGTCCACATACGCCTTGCTGGCCGCCTGCATTGCCTGCGCAGCCGGCATTACTTGCGTCTGCACCTGCGCCAGCGTTGCCGACGCCGCCGCCGGCACCACCCAGTACTGCGTGCTCGATGAGCCGTCGCTCATGTAGTACACCGCGGTGTAGTACTCCCCCGCCGGCGTCGCGCCCTGGTTGGGCGCAAGATTTACGCTCACAAAACCATCGGCCGGAATCGTGACAGACAGTTGGTCGGCTGTAATCTCCTGGCCGGCCGAAGTCGTGAACGCAGGCCAGCTCAACACCAGTGTGCCTCCGCCCGCCTGCCCGTTGGCCAGGTACACCGTCCCCTGCACTGTGGTTGTGCTCACGCCCTGGGCGCTCGCTACCGCGGTCAGCATGATCATCACCGCCCACGCCATCCAGCTTCCTGTCCGCCGTATCCCGCCGTACACTTTCTCGCCTCTTGTGAGCTTCATCTCGTATTCATCCTTCTTCTTTTCTCAAACGTGCTTACGATCCGGGGCAGCCCGCCTCTCGAACCAGAGACTGGGAATGCCGCTCAACATCCTCGTGGCCCGCTGCATTGATCTCCGCTGCTTCCAGCTCCGCCGCATCAGCCTTCGGCCTGCTGTCCGATAGCGGATTCAGAGTGGCTGTACCCAAAAGCCGGGAAAGCCGGTGGCATCTTCCTGAAGAAAATGCCACCTTCACTGAACTCAAGAGAGCATGTGAACCTGAAGCCGGCCTTACTTCGCATCCTTTTTCGCAGCCATTGGAAAACCCGGCCACTCCTGCTGCGTAACCAGCCATGACGACAGGCTTTCGCGCTGTTCGCCCGTCTCCGCCTCCCCGTCTTCCGCGTCTTCCCGGCCCGCAAGCTGAACCAGCAGTTTGGCGCTGCCGATACTGCCTTTCTTCGCGTTGTTTCGCAGCGCTGTCACAATCTCGCCGCACTCTTCCCCGATCATCTTGTCCGCTTCCTGGCTGAGTTTCTTCAGCCCCAGCTTCGTACGAGATAACCGCGCGGTCCCCTTCTTTGCTACGCTCTTCTTCTTTGCAGAAACCCTCTTTTTCGTCGCCATTTCCCCCACCCATTCGGATCCATCGTTCTCAACGGCGCAAGTTCTGGGGAGAAACGAAAACGGCGATCCCTAATCGGAATCGCCGCCCCAACGTGCCTGAATGTTATGAAAAATTGCCGGTCGTTCTCGTCTCCCGCCCGCCCCTTGCGCAGCCATCGCTCCAAGCAACGACTCGGAACGGTCCCCCGCTGCCTTCCCTTGCCCTCTGAAGTTGCTCTTCAGTCGAACGTTTCCAGCTTAACCAAAACAGCCGAAATTACCGGCAAGTCGGCCGTCGCCAGTTCTCATTCTGTTTTCAGTAATTTAGCCGCTTCGCCTGCCGGCGGACGCTTGACAATAAGTGGGGTGCACCGTTTCAGCGAGACAGTTTGTCATTTGACAGTCCGCCGTTGGTTGAAAAGCCGCGTTCATTGCATTGGTTTTGGGGCAAACTCGGTTTCGCTTCGTGAGGCGGAGAAAAGCCCTGCCGGAGACCAGCCTGATCGCTCCTGCTAGAAGTCGATCCCGAAGTGCGGATCCTGTCGCGTGCCATCCACATGCACCCCAATCCTGGTGCCCGCGCCGTCCTTCTTAAACAGGCCGTCGATTGGCTTCAGCAGCGCGCCTTTCCAGCCACCCACCATTTGCGACACGGTGGCCTGCATCCTGGCGCTGCCCTTGAAATTCAGGCCTCCGCTGTCCACGTCATAGTTGCCCTTTAAATCAATCTCCGCGCCCGGAACCGTGTAAACAAGATCGGGCAGATTGACGATCGCGTCTTCCATGGTGAAATTGCTCTGCATGGTCGAGCGCACATCCCCAGCCGCGGCCGTTTTGGCATCCTGCGGCTTGCCCTGCCCGCGCAGACTCAACTCGCCAATGCGGCCCTCCACCTTCTGACTGGTAAACTGCGCAGCGTTCAGAATAAAGCTCCCCCTCATCCGCATGCGCTCGTGCACCGGATTGGCGCCCGGCGGAATATCCAGCGAAGCCTTCATCTGCAGTGTCCCGGTCAGCATGGGATCGTCATGGTGGGTCAGCAGACGGAGGAAATCGGCGATTTGACCATTCGGCACGTTGACGTCGAGGGCAATCTCGTGGCCGCCCCGCTGTGCGGGCTTGTTACTGGTTGCCGGTTGTGCCGCAACTTCCACAATCTTGCCTTGCGTTGTGAACTGCGTGTGGCCCAGCGTCGCATTCACCGGCTGCAGCCAGGTGTCGCCATTGGTGCCGTCCACCACCGCGTGAAACTCCGTGTGCAGCGGCATGGGTGTGCCGAAGTGGGTAAGCGCGAAGTTGGGCGTATCCGCCACGCCGTCGACCGTCAGATTGCGCAGCGGGCCCTGATAACTACCGGTTGATTGAAGCGTGCCCGAGATGCCTTTGAACGTGCTTAGATCAGCGTCGTTGAAGCTGTAGCTGCCCCTGAGCGGCGTCATCCCCGGGTCTTGCACCGTCCACGGCCCCATGTTGCCTTTGGTCATCACCAGTCCTCGCGGACGCGGGTTGGTGAGGGTGGCCTCATAGTCCATGGTGCCGTCGGCGTCTAAGTGCGTTACTTTGATCGTTTCGATATCGAACTCGAGCGGCTCCTTGGCTGGGTTTCTATTCTCCAGCGTCAAGCGCGCTCCGGTGCAAACCACCCGCCCAATGACGAAGTGCAGCAGGCCCAAGCCAGGCAAGGCGGAGCTCGGCGAACGAGTAACGGATTGTGACCCGCGTGCGGATGGCGGTGGAGCGGCTTCAACCGTGCTCACCCCATGCGTCAGCAGCGGCTTGGCCGGGATATCGATGATGAGCCCGCGCAGGGTGACCAGGGAAATGCGAATCGGCTTGCCGCTGGAGTAATGCAGTGGCGCGCGGAAGCTGAACTGCGCCAGTTCGATCAGCGGTTTAGCGGGAACCCGGTTTCCATTGATGTACACGCCAGCCACCTGGGCCGGCGGCCAGATGCGCAGTCCGCTGCCCTTGGCCTCCAACCCCTCGCCAAGCGAGACATGGAAGCTATCCAGCTCGACGCGCGCCTGGAATTTCTGCTGCAGGTATTCCACAATCAGCGAGCGCAGAAACGGCTCGGCACGACGCGCGGCGATGACGGCGGCTACCGTAAGGCCAGCCAGGAAGACAAGACAGCAGACCGCCAGCCATTTCAGACCTCTGTGCCTGTGCCAGAATGTTGCCCGCATCTTCGTCGTACCCGCATTCAATTGTCGCAGTTTGGAAGGCAAAAAACAGGGAACAATGGACCAGAAATGCAAGGACCAAGGAACAAGAAAACAGTCAAACGAGAAACAACGCGAACCAGCGGCCCATCAGTCGCAGAGCCCGCGTGGTTAGATGCAGACTTTATCCTTAACCGATTTTGGAACTGATTTTGGACATCGAAATCCGTCATCCGCTCCAGGCCTCTGTAAAAAGCGCGATAGGGCGTACCGGCCATCGAACGAAACGAAGCTGGCTTACTCGCCCCTTATTCCCTTGGACCCGCGTTCCTTCTCTGGCGCCCCGCGCCCATTTGCCGTAGACTTTGGAAACCATGCAAGCAGTCATTGAACAACTCGTGAAGCTGCAGGCCCTGGAACTGGATCGGGCGCGGGTCACCCGGGAAGTCCGTGCCCTGCCTGGCGAAATCGCCAAGGCGCAAAACGCGCTGGCCGCAGTCCAGCAACAAGTGTCCCAGGCCTCATCCGCGCTCAGCCGCGAAGACGCCCTGCGCAACCGCCTGGAGCGCGAGATCGACGGCCACCGGCAAAAGGTGGCGCGCTTCCGGGCCCAGCTTGACTCCGTGAAAACGCCGGAACAGGCTGCAGCCATCGAGCACGAAATCCAGTTCGCCACCACTGAAATCGAGCGCCTGGAGAACGAGGAGTTCGCCAGCCTGGAACGTACTGAGACGCAGGAAGAGGAGATGGCGACGGCGCGCAACGAGGTGGAGCTGCTTGCCGCGTCGCTTGAAACGTTACGGGCCAGCGTTGCCGCCCGTCAGCGGGAACTGGATGCCGAGATGGCCGCATTGAACAACGATCGCGATCAAGTGCGCGGCGAGATTGCGGAAGAGTGGCTGACCCGCTTCGATCGCCTGGTTACTTCGCGCGGCACCGGCATTGCGCGCGCCGTAAATCAGCAATGTACCTCCTGCAGCATGGGCGTGCGCCCGCAGACCTGGAACCAGTTGCGTGAGGGCCAGTTGCTAACCTGCGACAGTTGCGGCCGGCTCCTCTACTGGGATCCAAACATTGCGCCCGAGCCCAAACCGCCGCAGCCGGAGCTGCTACCGGGCCAGGGCCGCGCCGTCCGCAAACCCGGCCGCGCTGGCGCGTAAGCAGCGCCGGCCCCCACCCGCCGTCCCCCCTCCTGCTAACCTTTTCTTGAGAGTCTCTCAAGGAGAGTCAAGCCCGTGCGGCGCATCTGCGTGGATATGGATGAGGTGATGGCGGATACGCTGGCCGAGCACCTGCGCCGCTACAACCAGCACTTCGAAGAGACCATCAAGCCCGAAGACCTGGCCGGGCGCCCCCTCTGGCAGATCACACCGCTCGATCGCCAGCAACAGCTTCGCGCGTTTCTCGATGCCGAAGATTTTTTCGAGGACCTGCCGTTGATGCCGGACGCGCAATCGGTTCTTGAGCATTTGAGTGCGCGATTCGAGATCTTTATTGCCACCCAGGCCATGGCGGTGCCCAACTCGCTGGGACCCAAGTACCGCTGGCTGCAACGGCATTTCCCTTTCATTCCGCCCACGCACTACGTTTTCTGCGGCGACAAATCGATTCTCCGCGCCGATTACCTCATTGACGATCTGCCCAAAAACCTGGAGCGCTTCGAGGGACAGGGGCTGCTTTACACCGCTCCTCACAACCTGGCAGCGACCGGCTTTGTCCGCGTGAACAACTGGGGCGAAGTGGCGGATTACTTTGCAGACTTGCCCGCGGACCTGGGCGGGCAATCGGGAAAGCCGGCAACCGAGGCCTGATACTGCGCGCTGCCCCTCCATACAACAAGGCTTCGCGCCATCGGCATCCGATAGAGTAGTGGGCAATCCTGAGACGCACGTCTCCAATCATGAAGCCGGCGAGGCGCCGTGTTCCACCGCCATAGCCCGCGCAACCAACTTGGACCGGCTCGACACCGAACAGATCGAAGGGAGATCACCTAAAATCGAAGAATTAATGGTCGCTTCCCCACCTGCCCAGCGGCACAATCTTACGCGGCGCACGTTTTTCAAGGCGGCCGTCGTGCGGCGTTGCGGCATTGGCTGTTTACGGCGTTGAGATCGACCGGCATTGGCTGGAAACAACTTCTTACGACGTCCATCTGCCCGGCCTTCCCGCCGACTTCGATGGCTTTCGCATTTTGCAACTCAGCGACATTCATATTGACGAGTTCACTGAGCCCTATTTCATCCGCGACGCTGTCGACCACATCAACCGCCTGGCTCCCGATGCCGTTTTTATCACCGGCGATTTCGTAACCCACCAGCTCTTCCCGGAGAAGTTCGCCGAGCGTTCAGCTTGGCAGTGCGCCAACATTCTGTCCAAGCTGAAATGCCCGCTGCGCTTCGCAATCTTCGGCAATCACGATGTGCTGGTGGGCGAAGACATTGTTGGCGATGCGCTCAAAGACAACGGAATTACCCTGCTCCGCAACTGGTACGTGCCATTGGAGCGGGGCAACGGCCGCGTGTGGCTGGCCGGCCTCGACGACGTCATCGAGGGTAGACCCGATCCGGAAATCGCGATTCCTGAGTTCATGCGCAACCGGCCCAATGAGCCCGTCATCCTGCTGTGTCACGAGCCCGATTATGCCAACCACCTGCTCCGGCATCCGGCTGGCCAGTCGGTGGCGCTCATGCTCAGCGGGCACACCCATGGCGGCCAGGTTCGCATTCCGTTGTTGCCGCTCATGCACCTCCTGCCGCTGGGCCGCAAGTATATTGAGGGCTGGTTCAAGCTGGGCTCGATGCAACTCCACGTGAATCGCGGTCTGGGCACCGTGGGGCTGCCAGTCCGCTTCCGCTGTCCGCCCCAACTCAGCCTGCATACACTGCGCTCCGGCCCGCCCGTCGCGCCGGGGAGGGGCCGTTTCGGAATTAGGAACCAGATTGCAGGTCTAAGCCTTTTTTGACATGGCTTCAGAGTTTCTGCATCTAACCAAAACAAGCTCCCGCGCCCCGCAGCTTTCGCCCCTTTTCTGGCGAAGGGGTGCGAAAGCAAAACATTCCTCCAGGTTCTGTGCGATTTCTCCGTCTCATTCCGCTGGTTCTGCATGGCGCTGCTTTGCGTGCAGCGCTGCTTCCGCCTACTCCGTTCTGACCCACGAGCAGCTCATCGACCTCACCTGGCAGGACTCGATCGTGCCGCTGCTGCTCAGCCGCTATCCCAACCTGACTCCGCTGCAACTTGAACAGGCGCGCGCCTACGCCTACGGTGGCTGCGTGGTGCAGGACATGGGCTACTACCCCTACGGCGACCGCTTCTATTCCGACCTGACCCACTATGTCCGCTCCGGCGATTTTGTCGTGAGCCTCTTCCGCAATGCGCACAACGCCAACGAGCTGGCCTTCGCCGTGGGCGCGCTCTCCCACTACATCGGCGATTCGGTTGGCCATTCCGAGGCCACCAATCTCGCCGTTCCGGTGGAGTTTCCCAAGCTGCGCCGCCGCTACGGGCCAGTGGTGAGCTACGCCGAAGGCGAGCACCAGCACGTGCAGACCGAGTTCGCCTTCGACATCGATCAGCTTGCCCATCACCGCATGGCGCCGCTCGGATTTCAGCGGCATGTGGGCTTCAAAGTTCCGGTGCACCAGCTGGGCCTGGCTTTCTACCAGACCTATGGCATTACCGATTTCGCGGGTTACCATGCCAGCCGCTTCAACATGGGTGAATATCGCTTCGCCGTGCGCACCCTGATTCCCCGCGTCGCCTTCGCCATTACGGTGCTGCATCGCCGCCATGAGCCTGCCGAGCCGGACACTCCCGACACCAAAGAAATGGACGAGAGAAATTGCGGCCGTGGCCGCGGCCGATCACTGGGACAGATATCGCCGCAAGGCCGGCATTGAGACCTACGCGCTGGCTTGTCTTTTGTTCGTGCTGCCCAAGGTCGGCCCCCTGGCGCTCATCAACGTAAAAGGTCCGACCGAGCAGACTGAGGCCGAATACATGCACAGCATGGTGCTCTCAACCCAGGCGCTGCGTTTGAGCCTGCAGCGCTTCACGCCGCCCACCAAAGGCACGGCTGCCAATGATCCGAATGCAGCTGCTTTGGCCCCAGCCGATCCGGCTAAGCCGTATTCGACATCACAAAATCCCGCCACGGCCAACGCGGCCGTCACGGGTACATCCACCCAGCCCGGGCCCGCTGCTCCGCTGCCCGTGGACACGCATCGCGAGCGGGAGCAACCGGCAATCGATCCGCGCCACCCATTGCCCAATCGCGATCTCGACACCGGCCACGTGGTGCAGCCGGGCGGCTATTCTCTCACTGACTCCACCTTTGCCGGCCTCTTGCACCGGCTCACGCGCACCCCGCTGCAGCCTGTTCCGCCGGGAATCGTTCGTGAAATTCAGGCCTTCTACGCCGATCCGAATGCGCCCATTACCACCAAGCGCAACCCCAAACGCTGGGCCCAGGTGCAGGCCGATCTGAAAAAGCTGGCCGCTATGCCCACCAGCCGCGAACCCCAGCCTTACCCGACTTACGAGCACTCTGCGGAACGGTAAGTTGACGACATTCAGGGTTCAGTCGCGGACGCCGCGTCGGCCGGTTAGCTCCAAACGGCAACTGACAATTGCTTTCTATCCCGGCGGCCAGGTCAATACGCGGCCCCCCAGCAGGTGCAGATGGAGGTGGTCCACCGTCTGGCCGCCCTCCTCGCCGGTGTTCACCACGATTCGATAGCCGTTGGCGAGCCCTTTTTTGCGCGCGATCTCCGCGGCAGCCCACAGCAGATGGCCGAGCAGCGCGCGCCGGTCTTCGCCTGCCTCGTCGACTGAGCCAATATGCTCGCGCGGCACAATCAACACGTGCACCGGAGCCTGGGGGTTGAGATCGGCGAACGCATAGCCCAGGTCGTCCTGGTAGACCGGGGTGGACGGGATTTTGCCCTCGATAATTTTGCAGAATACGCAACTCATGGCGTGGACAGTGTACATGGGCCGCTGATGCGTAGGAACAGGAAAATTGATGGCCAAAAAATGGCAGTGAGGGGTTTCCCAATGCGGCACACGCCTTCCCGAACAGGCTGCTGGTTCCCGCTCCAATCTGATAGCCTTGTCCCTGTCGCCGTTCAGAGGATCGCCGCGGTATCGCTTGCGCGGACGAAATTTTCATCGGGACGCCTTTCCCCCGGCCTCTCCCGTTGCTAGCCGAGGCGATCGTGCTGCGCTCTTGCAGGCGGTTGCTGGAGAATTGCTGAAAATGGTACCCGCGTTGGACCCGCCTGCCCCGGAAAGCGACGCGCTGCGTGAGCGCGGCCGGCGTTTCCTTGCCTGGGCCACGACCCGCGAGGCGGTCGTCTTTCTTGCCTTTACCATCTTCTTTCTGCTCTATGGAGTCGTGCCCATCTTCGGGGGCGACGGCATGGGCCTGGTGGGCGCCGACGAACCCCGCTACGCCCAAATCGCGCGCGAGATGCTGCAGCGCTTCGACTCGGCTCATTCCATCAAAGGCAAGCTGAGCGCCTGCGTTACGCCTTATCTCTACGGGCGCCCGTGGCTGGAAAAACCGGCGCTCTACTACTGGCGCGCCATGTTCCTCTACCAGGATTTCGGCGTGCACGACTGGACCGCGCGCCTGCCCTCCACCACCTTCGCGTTCGTCATGATCGCCTTGATTTACCTGCACATGCGACGATTCCGGCCTGGCGGACACCTGGATGCCGCGCTCATCACGGTGGCATGCGTCGGCATCATCGGATTTGCCCGCGGCGCTTCAACCGATATGCAGATGGCCGCACCGCTCTGCATCGGCCTGCTTGGCTGGTATGCGTGGTATGAGACCGGCTCAAAATTCTGGCTTTACGATATCTATTTCTTTACCGGCCTGGCCACGCTCGCCAAAGGACCCGTAGCGCCCTTTCTGGCCGGACTCATCATCATGGCCTTTGCCCTCCTGCGCCGCGAGTGGAAGATCGTGCCGCGTACGCTCTGGTGGCCGGGCATCGCCCTCTATTTCGCTATGGTGCTGCCCTGGTTCATTGCCGTGCAGCACCAGAACCCCACCTTTTTCCGCGAGTTCTTTCTCGAACACAACCTGGAACGCTTTGCCACCGACCGCTTCCAGCACGAGCAGCCCTTCTGGTACTACGGTGTGGTCGTCATCCTGGCCGTGATGCCATGGACGGTGCTTGCGTTGCGCGCGTTCATCGATGGAATCCAGACCTCGGTGGCGGAGTGGCGGCAGCGCCACGCGTGCAAGGAAGAGCCGGGCGCCAGCCGGCCGGGCGACGCCTTCCCTGAGTTTCTGGTGCTGTGGGCGCTGATCCCCATTGTCTTCTTCAGCTTTTCGCAATCGAAGCTTCCGGGCTACATCCTTCCGTCCATTCCGCCCATCACCATCTTGACGGGGGACTACCTTTATCGCCGCCGCACTGAGCTCTCAAAATCGAGTGGCCTGAATCCCTGGATTTTGAGCGGCCACGCGGTGTTCTGCGGCATCATCACGCTGGTGGCGCTGCTGTTTCCCTGGTTCGTGGCCCACGAGGACGCACTGCCGCCGCCCCGGGCACTGGCGGCGGCTTCCGTTGCTGCGCTGGGTGCGGTGCTGCTCATCCTCATCGTTACCCGCGCCTTCGGCGTGGACAAGCTGCGGCTCGTCACCTGCTCCATTCTCGTCGTCCTGCTGCTGTATCTCTATGGCGTCGGCCCGTTTTTCGGGATTCCTGCCATCCCTTCCACCAAGCACGTGATCCACCTGCTTGACCGCACTTACTCCGCCAGGCCGCTGGCAGCCAAACTCGATACCGTGGCTCCGGCTGATGAGACAGTGGCCGTCTTCCGCGTGCGCCGTGACATCCTGTATGGCCTGTCGTTCTATCGCAATCATGAAGTGATGAACTACGAGGAGAGCGGCGTGCCCAATGAGCAACACCTGCTGGTGGCCCGTGTTACCGGCCGTCACGGCGTGGATCTGCATACCCAGGCCGCGCTTCAGGATTACCTGCAGGGCCGTCCGTACGAGGAGCTTTTCCCCTGGCCCGAACGGGGCCTGGAAGTCTATCTTGTTGGTAAACGCTGAAGATTGAGGTACAGTGTGTCAGGCGCCTAGGCTGGGCTGACACCCCGTCTCCGGCGCTTGAACCACGAATCCTGGCGCCGGCCGCCGGGTTGCGCGGAGGTGCTGAGCCGTGGCAAAGTGTCCGCAAGGCGCTTTGTGCCACCGGGCGGGTTACAGCGCGCGGGCTTTTTGCCCCGGTTTGTGGGCTGGAGTGGGGACGTTTTCTCGCCTCTGCCTGCGTCTAATGAGGCTAAGGAAAGCATGGCCACCGGGACCTCTATCGAGATTCTCGACCTGCGGCACTTCGCGGCGCCCACCCTGCGCCCGGTGCTGGAGGCCGAAGGTGAGCTGTGGAAGCAGCGCCTGCACTGGGACTATCGCGCCTCGGCCAGGCTGCTCATGCAGTATCTCGACGGGCGCATGCTGCCCGGCTACGCGGCCATCGAGGCAGACCAGCCCATCGGTTACGTCTTCAGCGTCTACGAAGACACAAAGGCGGTCATCGGCGAAGTCTTTGCCATGGCCGGAACTTCCCTTGAGGGCGCTGCTTCCGCCCACGCCGTGGAGGATACGCTGCTCCAGCATCTGCTGGAGCTGTTGCTCAACTCACCGCAGGTGGAACGCATTGAAGCCCAGCTTCTGCTGCATCCGTCGGGCTCCCATTCGGCTCTCTTCAGCGCCGCGGGATTCGAGATTTTCAGGCGCCTCTTCATGGTGCAGGTGCTTCGCGGCCACTGGGCACCGCCCGCCGCGGACCTGGCGAACGGCCTGGAACTGCGCCCATGGGGCGACGAGTACCTGGGGCCGGCGGCGCGGCTCATCTGCGAGGCCTATCACGCCCACCCGGACAGCCTCATCAACGATCAATACCGCAGCGTGCACGGCTCCACTCGCTTCCTCAACAACATTGTGCGGTTCTCCGGCTGTGGCACGTTTTCCGCACCCGCTTCGCACGTGGTGGTTGACCGCATGCGCCGCGAGCCTGTGGCCCTCGTGCTCGGCTCGCGCGTCAGCCCGCAGAGCGGCCACATCACGCAGCTCTGCGTCCATCCCGCCTATCGCCGCCGCGGCCTGGCACGTCTGCTCCTTTCCATGGCAGCCTTCTGCTTTATGCGCCAGGGAGCAACGGAGATTTCGCTCACTGTGACCGAAGCCAACGAATCGGCCATAGAGCTTTACCGCCAGGAGGGCTACACCTGCAACCACATCTTCGATGCATCCGTGTGGCGGCGGCACACTGCCGGGTAATGCGCAGGGGCCGGCCCTGTCCCGTACGGCGCTCGAAGACGATTGGGGTGCGCGTTACCGCGCGATGAGAAACATCACCCAGCTCAACACGATTGCCGAGCCGACAAACAAGGCAAAACAGTAAATGCCGTATCGCACCATGCGCCGCGGCGTCTCGCGCTGGGTAATGCCGAAGACCGTGGAGGCAAACAGCGCGAACAGCAGCACTGCCGTAAAGTGGGAGGGCCGGAACACTAGGATTCTTTCCTCCCGGTGCGAAGATTGTGGGCGTCAACGGCGGCAATCACGTTGAGCAGGCCGGCCACCACAATGAATTTGCTGCCGTACTCGGCAGTGGTCACCCTTACCGGAGCGGCTCCAAGATCCAGCAAACGGCCCAAGAAGAACAGCACTCCGTTGCCCAGGTCGCCGATCATGCCCAATATGTCCAGAACGTCCTGGGCGCCGGTGTAGAGCTTGCCCTGCATGGCCAGTCCCAGCGCAAACATCAGCACCACTGAAGCGGCCAGCAGCAAACCGCGAATCCACTTGCCCAGCAGAAAATGTCCTGCTCCCGGAATCAGCCATCCGGCGATCAGGGGAAGATAAACGAATCCTTGCGGGCCTGACTTGCCGGCAAGGGCATTATTGGACGCAGTTGCCATTCATTCTTGACTATATCGCACGGGGCACGCGTAAGGTTTCAGGTGTCGCGCGGGCCGTTGCGCTTGTCCCTCGTCGATTTCTTAAGAATGACGGGGAGCGTACCCGGTTCGCGGGTGTCTCTGTTCCTGAGCCCCTTGCTCCCTCAGTTCCGTCGACCCCTGTTCTGCTATAACGTTGGCTGTGCCTTAAGAGCTTTTTCCGGGGGGATTGAATTATGTCGAAGCGCTGGTCTGCTGCATTTTGCCTTATCGCCTTTTTTGCCGCTGCGGTCGGGGACAGCAGCGCGCAAACCACCACCCCACCCCAATGGGTAGGGACATGGGCCACGTCGACCATGGCAGTGATGGGTGGGTACAGCCTGCGCCCGTTTTGCGGAGTCACGCTGCGCGAGATCGCGCACGTCTCAATTGGCGGCGCGCGCATCCGGGTCCGCCTCAGCAACGCCTTTGGCACTGACCCGCTCTCCATCAGCGATGCGCACGTGGCCATCAGCGCGGGCGGCTCAAAAATCCAGCAGGGAACAGACCACGCCCTCACCTTCGGCGGAGCCACCGCTGTGCGCATCCCCGCGGGCGCAGAAATCTATTCCGACCCCGTGGACCTGACCGTTGCCCCACTCTCTGACGTGGCCGTCAGCTTCTTTGTGCCCAGCCAGGTGATGCGCGCCGAGACCTTCCACGATTTCGCCGACCAGGACAATTTTCTGGCCACTGGGAATGTTTCCAGCGCAGCGGACCTGACGCAGCCTGAGACCATCAGTTCCTGGTACTTCTTCGACGGCATCGACGTAGCTGCGGCAGGCGACGCGCGCGCCATAGTGGCCTTGGGCGACTCCATCACCGACGGTGCCCATTCGACCGAAAACGCCAATCACCGCTGGCCCGACGAGCTGGCCGCGCTCCTGCAACAGGATCCGGCCTTGCAGCATGTCTCGGTGCTCAATGAAGGCATCGGCGGCAATCGCGTGCTCAACGATGTCTATGGACCAAGCGCTTTGGCTCGCCTGGACCGCGATGTGCTGGCGCAGGACGGCGCCAAATACGTGATTGTGCTCGAGGCGATCAACGACATCGGCCGGCTGGAGCACCTCGGCTCGCCCGATGACGACGTGGATGCACAGCAACTGGAGATGGGCCTCCAGCAAATTGCCGAGGCTGCCCACGAGCATGGAATGAAGGCCATTGGAGCCACGCTTACGCCGTACCAGGGCGCGGGGTACTTCTCTGAAAAAGGCGAGCAGGTGCGCGAGGCGGTAAACACCTGGATCCGCACCAGCGGCGTCTTTGATGGCGTGGCGGACTTTGACAAAGCCACCCAGGACCCGCAGAACCCGCTGACGTTTAACCCCCAATACGATTCCGGCGACCACCTGCACCCCAATGACGCCGGCTATCGCGCCATGGCGCGGTCGGTTGACCTGGCTTTGTTCGGGAAGTGAGCAATGCAGCCCCCCCGGCCATTGCCCCTCAGTCGTTGAACGGCTCGTTTAAATTGGAGAACTTTCAATGCCCGCCTACGAATACCAGTGCCAGTCCTGCGAAAACCGCTTTGAGCGGCGCCAGAAGATGTCGGACCCGGAGCTCGACGCGTGCCCGGCTTGCGGTGGTTCGGTGCAGCGCCTCATCAGCGGCGGAGCTGGCATCATAGCCAAAGGCGCCGGCGCGTCGAGCGCGCACCGCCCCTGTATGGCCGGCGAGCCGTGTCCCGCGCCGCAGATGGGCTGCGGCGGCGGCATGTGTGGCTGCGGGCATTGATATTCGGGCATTGAGGCCCCGAGCTTTGATGCAGTCCCACCCTTCGCACAGTTGAGATTGTGCGAAGGATGGGGCATCTCAGCCTCGGAGGTCTCTGCGGCCGTCTTACACGGCTTGGCTGACGGCTGAGTGAGATTTCGCCAATTCTCCTGCGATGGCCGGCTCGGGAATCGTCTCGAACAGAGCGCGATGAACCACCCCGCCAAGGAATCCTCCGACCATGGGCGCAACCCAGAACAACCATAGTTGCGAAAGCGCCCATCCGCCCGCAAAGATGGCAGGGCCGGTGCTGCGGGCGGGATTGACCGACGTATTCGTGACCGGAATGCTGATGAGGTGAATCAGCGTCAGCGCCAGGCCGATGGCGATAGGCGCAAAGCCCTTCGGCGCCCGCTGGTGCGTCGACCCCAGAATGACGATCAGGAAAAAGAAGGTCATCACCACTTCGCAAACCAGGCAGGCGAGAAGAGAATATCCTCCCGGCGAGTGGGCGCCGTAGCCATTCGAAGCAAAACCGGCATGAACGTCGAAGCCCGCCTTGCCGCTGGCGATCACGAATAGAACTCCGCTGGCGGCAATCCCTCCCAGCACCTGGGCAACGACATAGGCCGGCACCTCAGACCATTTGAATCGCCCGCTGGCAGCGAGGCCCACGCTGACCGCGGGGTTGATGTGGCAGCCGGAGATGTTGCCGATGGTGTAGGCCATGGTTAAGAGGGTGAGGCCGAAGGCCAGCGCAACTCCGACGAAACCGATGCCCAGCTGCGGGAAGGCGGCTGCCAGCACGGCGCTGCCGCACCCTCCCAACACCAGCCAGAACGTACCAAAGAACTCAGCGATAGCGCGATATCTAAGCGGCATAGGCGCGCGCATCCTTTCTCGTTCCTGAATTTTGGTGCTGAACTTGGGCCCTGATTCGGCGAGGGGGATCGCCGCAATCCCGCCATTCTACAGCCGGAAGCCCGAATGGCACTACCGTAATTAATAAATTAGATGGCTTGAACTATCGGAATCAGCCGCAAGCGTGCCGGCGCGCCTTGACCCACCTGAGAAAGGCTTCGGGAGCGCGCGATTATTGGTTTTGCGGGGCGCTAAGCACGTCGAACGAGTTCAAGAAGTGGTTCACGTCAGAGTCGCGGCGGGCACTGGGCCCGGGGAATGCCGCCATCAGCAGGTAAAGGCGCTGTCCGGCGAGGATCAGCCGGGCGTTGAAGATACCTCCGCTCGCATTGCGGCCTACAAAATCACGCGTCGGATAGCCCTGGCGCGTGCTCCTCGATTCGCTCACCAGCACCGCTTCAGTGCGCGCCAGCGCGCCATCCCGCGCATTGTCCAGCGTGGTATCGGGGTCCTCGCGCGACGCGCGCTCCACCGGCGGGTTATCTTTCCAGGCAATGGAGTACGTGGTCACCGAGTCCGGGTAGGAGTAGATCATATCCACCTGGTCGGCCCCGCCTGTCCGGCTGTAGGCCGGCACTTCGATTTGCCGCGTGCCGGCCGGCATCTCCACTTTGAAGCCTTCCGGCGGGCGATTGACATCCACCCACGTAATGCGCGCCGGCTGCGGGGAACTGGTGTCGGTAGCGCCCCCCGGTTTTGCGGTTAGCCCTAAAGTATGCCGATGGTAATAGATAAAGACTATCCCGCAAATCAGGACCACGGCCAGCACGAGATAGTACAATG
This sequence comes from uncultured Acidobacteriaceae bacterium, assembly GCA_963725975.1. Taxonomy (GTDB): domain Bacteria; phylum Acidobacteriota; class Terriglobia; order Terriglobales; family Acidobacteriaceae; genus Telmatobacter. The sequence goes on from CAVSBA010000012.1 coordinate 703,782, forward strand.
CGCCTCACAGTTGAAAGTGTGCCATCCGGACCGCCTCAATGCAACCTTTTCACTCGCTGTTGCAATCGAAGAGAGCCAGACGCGTTAGCGGAAAAACAATGTTTTCCACAGCCTTGCAAAACAAAATCGTTTTTGAGCAAACCTTTTCCAGCGTCGCTGCATCTCAACTAGTAACAAGCAGAGGCTTCCCCGAGTATGTCCCATCCGAGAAAGGTTACTACTCCTTTTTGAGGGTCCTAACGGACCTCTTCCCAAAAGCCCCCCTGGATTCCCTCCTAACTTGCCTCTCAAGCGGGCCTGCCGGAAGGCAGGCCCACATGCTTTCTGCCGTCTCCCTTCCTGCTGAGCCTCGCGCGAATCCCCAAAGCTCTCTCATAGAATTGAAGAGACCATGCGGAGTCCCGCCCCATCCAAGCCGCCTTCCCCTTCAGCCGTCAAGTCCGTTACGACCATCGAGGCCATCGACGCGGCCTACGCCCTGGCCGGCCTCACCCGCAGCCGGCGCGGCAAATCCATGAACCGCAAAGCGCGAACGGCGCCCAGAAGCCTGCCGCTGCCGAGGAGCTGATGCGCCCGCGAGCACGGCCACGTGCAGGCTGCAAACGGCGTCCACTGGTTGCCGGTTCCCGGCTGGGAGCTGCCCTGGCTGTGGAGCGGTTTCAGCACCCGCAAGGGCGGCCTGAGCCGCGCCTATTGTGCCGACGACGCTGGAAGGCGAACTGAATCTGGGATTTACGGCGGCCGATGAGCGCCGAAGCGTGCTGGACAACCGCCGCCTGCTGGTCGGAGGCAGTCACCGGCGACCCGGCGATCCCGCTGGTCACGGTGCGGCAGTTCCACTCCAATCTCCTGCTCCGGGCCACGCCTGCCGACGCGGCACGCGAGCCGCCGCGACGGGCTGACGGCCTCATTACAAACGAGCCCGGCCTGCTGCTCGCCATCATGGTGGCTGACTGCGTTCCGGTGCTGGTGGCGGACCGCAAACGGCGCGTGGTGGCCGCCTTCCACGCCGGCTGGCGCGGCACGGTCAAGCGCATCGTGGAAACCGGCATCGGCCGCATGCGGCTGGAGTTCGGCTCGCGGCCCGAGGACTTGGTAGCCGCCATCGGCCCCGGCATCGGCCCCTGCTGCTACGCGGTGGGCGAAGAGGTGATTTCGGAGTTCGATTCGCAGTTCGCCTACAGCCGGCGAGCTGTTCCACGAGGTCTATTCGACTGACCCGGTGCGCAACAAGTATCCCATGCTGTTTCTGACCCAGCGCGCCCCCGGCCACTCCGAATCGGGCCCGGAGATTCATCTCGATCTGGTGGAAGCCAACCGGCGGCAATTGCTGGATGCCGGGCTGCGGGCCAAAGCCATCCAGATGGTGGGCGGCTGCACGAGTTGCCAGCCGGAGTGGTTTTATTCGCACCGCGCCTCGCAGGGCCACGCCGGACGCATGATGGCGGTGATTGGGATTCTCCGGCAGCCCGCTGACATTGCCGACCCGTTGGAACTCGCTGACCCGCTCGCAATCACGCGCTGGCCGCAGCGGTTCACGCTTCGCCGGGGTTGACCAGGTCGCGCAGTTCCTTCGATGGCTTGAAGTAGGGAACCTTCTTGGCAGGGACCTCGACGCGATCGCCGGTCTTGGGGTTGCGGCCGATGCGCGGGTTGCGCTGGCGAATGCGGAACGAGCCAAATCCGCGAATCTCAATCTTGTCGCCCTTTTGCAGGGCGCCAATCACGGAGCCGAAGATGGTTTCTACAATCACTTCGCCGTCGCGGCGGGTCAGGTCTCCCAATGCGGTTACCTTTTCCACCAGATCTGCCTTAGTCATGTTCGGTTCGCCTCCGCACAGAGCATAATCGGATTCTGACGGGTCAAGCGCGAAAAAGCAAGCCCCCTGGTGGAATTTAGCCCTTTAGGGATCAGCAAGTTGGCCGCGGTTTTCGCGCGCCTGCGCTGCATGCGCAGGCACCCACGGCGCGGTGGGTTATGATGGGCTGGAGCTTCCACGAAATCCGGCCCCGAAGCCAATTCGGGCGAAGAGTGGTGGCCGGCGATTCTCCATGTCGTATCCCAGCTAGAGCATCGTGATTCCCGCTTACAACGAGGCTAGCCGCATTCCAGCCACTCTTCAGCGCGGTGGTTGCGTGCATTCGCAGCAACCGCTGGTCCGCCGAGGTGGTGGTGGTGAACGACGGCTCGCGCGATATCACCGCCGCAGTGGTGCGCGCTTTTGCCGCCAATGCGCCCGAGGTGCGGCTGATTGAGAATCCCGGCAACCGCGGTAAGGGCTACAGCGTGCGCAACGGCGTTCTGCAGGCTCTGGGCGAAGTGGTGATGTTTACCGATGCCGATCTGTCCGCGCCCATGGAAGAAGCGCAGGGGCTCTTCGACGCCATCGCCGCAGGGAGCCGATATCGCCATCGGTTCGCGCTGGCTGGAACGTCAGCGGCAGACCGTCCGCCAGCCATTTTACCGGCGCTTTTTCGGGCGCTGCTTCAACGCCGTGACGCGCATGGTGATGCGGCTGCCCTTCGCCGATACGCAGTGCGGCTTTAAAGCCTTTACCCGCGCCGCCGCGCAAACCATCTTTCAGCTCCAGACCATCGAGGGCTGGGGCTTCGATGCGGAGATCCTCTTCATCGCGCTCAAGCGCGGTTTCATCATCAAAGAGGTTCCGGTGAGCTGGGCGCACGACGAGCGCACGCAGATCAGCTACCTCAAAGACGGCGCGCGCATGTTGCAGGATCTGGCCGTGGTGCGCTGGAATGCGCTGCTCGGCCGCTACGGTCGCCCGGTCAAGCCCATCCATCGCAACCCGCCCAGGTAAGCGCTCGCCCACAAACGAAGATAAGTACCCCAGCGCAGTGCCGGCACAAATAGCAGTGAATTTAATCGCCGTGGGCGGCCTCGGGAAGGCGGTGCATCGGCTCCTGCTTGATGCCTTCGTGCAGGCGCTGATCGGCGGATGCCGATGCGTCGCCGGACACAGCGTAGGCCACCGCCGCACCGATGAGCGCGGGAATGATGAAGGCGTGTCCGCCCGTGGCCTCGGCCACAAAAACCACGGCTGCCAAAGGCGTCTTATAGCCGGCGGAGATGAAGCTGGCCATGCCAACGGCCACATAAAGCGCCGGCGTGGGGCTATGGAGGATAGACTGTGCGAAGGCCAGCCCGAATGAGCCACCGGCCAAAAACAGCGGCACGAACATGGCGCTCACGCCGCCGCAGCCCAGGGTAAAGATGGTGGCCGCTAGTTTGAGCAGCCCAAAAACCACCAGTTCAAGACTGCTGTGCGCATGGCCCAGAATCAGGCCCACAGCCTCATAGTTGGGGCCGAGCGGAACCAGCGGCCCAGGATAAAAGTGGAGAAAGACCACGCCGCAAAGCGCGGTGAGGAGCCCGCCCGCCGCGAGCTTGCTCCAATGCGGTACGGGAGCCCAGACGCAAAATGCGCGGGCGCGCCGGAAGGTAATGGCAAAGATCATGGCCAGCAGGCCGATCAACAGTCCCAACAGCGCGCACCACAGCAGATCGCGGCGCGTGAAAGAGACACCGCTGGCGAAATCGAACAGCGGCGCGCTGCCCATGAATGCGCTCAGCGTCATGAAGGAGACGACCGATGCAATCAACGAAGGCAGCAGCGCTTCATGCGCCAGGTCGTCTTTGTAGGGCATCTCCAGCGCGAACACGATGCCGGTGAGCGGCGCGCGAAACACCGCCGACATTCCGGCCGCGGCTCCGCAAATGAGCATGATGCGGCGATCGCGGGCATCGAGTTTCAGCCGCCGTAAACGCCGCAGCCGCAACCATAACCAGGAGCCAATGGCTCCGCCGCCGTAGATGCTGGGGCCTTCGAGCGCCGCGCTGCCGCCGAATCCCACGGTGGCGATGGCGGCCAGCAGCTTGGGCAGAAAAGGGCGCATGATTCACATCGCCCTGATGCTCGTGGTAGGAGCGAATGATCTCTTCCGTCGAGTGCTCATCCGGGTCGGGCGTAAAGAATTGCATGAGCAGGCCGGCAACAATAAAACCCAGCAGCAAACCGGGCACCATGGCCCAGTGATGGCGCAGATAGTACTTGAGGATGGGCGGCCATAGCTGATTGAGGACGATAACCGCAATGGCGGTAATGGCCAGGCCCGTCGCCGCGCCGATCAGCGGAGCGATCAGCAGCCACTTGCGAAGATCGCGCGCGTAGACGGCTGTCAGATCCTCTTTCATCAGCCGGGTGCACCTGCGCAGCAGCGGATGTGTCATAATTTTGGCGGTCCCATCGGGGCAGAATTCATCATGGTACGATATAATCGTAATACGATATGAATCGGAAATCAAATCGCGAGGAGCTGATGGTTCGCGAACTGGCCCAGTTCCGCTACACCCTGCGCAAGTTCCTGCGCTTCAGCGAGCTGGCGGCGCGAAACTGCGGGGTCACACCGCAGCAGCACCAGATGATGCTGGGCATCGGTGGGTTTACCGGCCGCGGCTCCGCAACCATCTCCGAACTGGCGGAGTTCCTTCAGGAGCGTCATCATTCCGTGGTCGGCCTGGTGGAGCGGGCGGAGCAAAGCGGACTGGTGCTGCGAACCCAGGACACAGCCGATCGCCGGGTGGTGAATGTCTCCTTGACTCCGAGCGGCGAAAAGATCTTGCTGAAGCTGACGCACCTGCATTACGAAGAAGCCAAAGGGCTGCGCAGGCTGTGGCAGACCTGCGAACTGCCCGCCCCGCCGGCTGCCGCTGCGAAAGGGCGTAATCGCTCGGTTTGAATCGGGCTGCAACCTCTTTTAGGGTTTGACGGGCCGCCCAGTGAGACCTATATAATCCGCAGTAGCCTCGGTAAAGCGAAGAGGGTGTGCTGTGCGGCCCCAGGCCGGAGACGCGCTTCATTGTGAGGATTTGAAATGCAAGGGCGCAGTCACAATGGCGGCACAAGCGAAATGAAGGAGTTCCCAGTTTAGATGAAACGCTCGTTTGTTTTAATTGCTTGCCTGGCGTCAGGCCTCGCCCTGAACGCCCACGCCCAGACCCGCTGCACCTAGAGTCTCGACCGGCAACGGCGAGTCCGCAAAGGTGGCCGTGATTGCATTCCAGGTTGCGGTGGCCCAGACCAATGAGGGCCAGCGCGATTTTGCCGATTTGCAGAAGAAGTTCGATCCCCGCCGCCAGCAGCTCAAGACGGAAACCGACGAGGTCGATACCCTGACCAAGCAACTGCAGACCCAGTCCGCCAGCCTCAGCGCTGAGGAACAGCAGTCGCGGGCACGCACCATCGACGAGAAAAAGAAGAAGCTGGATCGTGATACCCAGGATGCGCAGAGCGATTTCCAGCAGGCCATGCAGGACATGTACAACAGCTTGGCCTCAAAGGTGTACGACGTCGATGGAGACCTACGCAAAGCAGAAGGGCTACACGCTGGTGCTCGATATCAGCCAGCAGCAGTCGCCCGTTCTGTTCGCCAGCGATGGCATGCAATATCACCAAGGAAGTGATCGAAGCATACAACACAAAATCCGGCATTCCAGCCCCGGCGGCGCAGTCAGGCGTTCCTGAGGCGCCGACGCCGCACGCTGAACCGCCCGCCCCCGCACACTAATGCTGTTGTCGATGCGGTCCAACGCCGGCCTTCGAGCCGGCGTTTGGCTGAGCGACAAGAGTTTGTTGGGGAAACTGGAAGAAGGGTTGCCCGCTCCCCATCGCACGAGAGAGTCCTTTGGGGCCACTTTCTGTGGAAAATTCTGTGGAAAGCTGCCCCAATTATTTGGGCGAGTGCCGAACTTCGATGGCTTCCTTGATCGTGGCATTTGGCCTTAGCCATCTAAACATTTATAACTCATGTAGATACAAGTTTTTGATTGGACTTTTGACAATTTGCACCAAGAGTGCCGCAGGTCACAATTTTTCGACAGCTTTCCACAGATCGATGTGAAGATTTTGTGACTCCAAAGCCCGGAATCTATTGAAATTGGACGTCGAAGCCACTCCATCGCTGAGCCTGGAGTGTGGTTCCCCGCCTCAGCTCCCGCCTCAGCTATTGAGCGCGCCGACCAGCACCTTCGGTCCGGTGGGTTGCTGGCTCCCGCCTGCAGGCTCCGTCGTAACCGCAAAAGCCTTGGCAGGCGTACCAGGCTCCACGTGCACCACTACCGCTCCGTTCTGCTGGTTGGCCATTACCATTCCCCCGTTCATCGGCGCCCCGGATGCAGGCACGAGCCAGAGCTGGTAGGTTTTGCCCCCGGGCGGAGGCGAAATCTGGCCCGAATAAACGGCCAGCCCCATGCGCTGGTTGTAGAGCACGTGCGCTTGTCCTGGTGGGCCACCGGCCTGTTGCTGCAGCGTCACGGAGACGGTGTCAGGCGCAGCCACCACGTCGGCATAGGCGCTCATGGTGGCGTTGTCCTGGGATGCGGTGGCCTGCGCGGCGCCGAGCTGCGCGTGAAGTTGCTGAAGATCTTGCCGCTGTTGCCGGTCGTCTTTGGCTAGCCAGTACGTCGAGAATGCCAGAATTACGGTGGTCGCGGCGAACGTCAGGGAGAAGCGCAGTCCCCAGCGCTTTTTGCGCGACAGGGGGGCAGGAGTTTGCTGGTTTTGCATCGAGGCCTCCTTGTGAACGCGCTCCAGGAGTGCGGATTTGACGGATGGCGGCGGAGCCACTGGCGCAGAAGACAACCCCAGGAGCGATGTGCGCAGGCGCGCCTCGGCAAGCTCCTGCCGGCACTCGGAACAGGCGCGGAGGTGCTCTTCAAACATCCGCTTCTCTTCGCCGTCCAACGCGCCCAGCGCGTACAGGTCGAAGTCTTCCGGATTGGTGTGCTTCTCTGTCATCCCAAAATCCGCTTCAACGATTGCATCGCCGTCCGCACCCGGGTTTTCACGGTTCCCAACGGGCTGCCGGTCCGGGCGGCGATCTCGGTCTGTGTCATTCCTTCAAAGTAGGCAAGCTCCACGGCCTGCCGCTGCTCGGCCGGCAATGTGGCCAGCGCAGCCGTCAAACTCTCTCTCAACTCACTGCGCGAGGCCTCATCTTCAATGTTATGGGCAGAGACGAATGTGCCGGCGTAGTCGCCATCTTTCTCTTCCAGATCTTCGCGGCTCCCACGGCCACGGAGTCGCGAAATGGCGCGATTCCGGGCTATGACGAGCAGCCAGGCGGGAAGCGAGCCGCGGCCCGCATCGAACCGCCCGGCGCTGCGCCAAAGTTGCAGGAAGACGTCCTGCAGAACTTCCTCGGCGGCCTGGGCATCCTTGAGAATGCGCAGCAGCGTGCCGAAAAGCATGGCCGAATAGCGGTCGTATACAGCCGAAAGCGCGCCCTCGTCCCCTGACCTCATTCTCTCCATGAGCGTAGCGTCGGCAACGGGCTGCAACGGAGCAGTCACAGGGCCGACCTCCATCTACGGTTTGAGTACGCAGTCAAGGGTTTCAATGGATTGGATTTTCCCGGGGGCCGAATTCCTAAAGACGCGCTTCTTCCTTATACCACTGCCGACGCGGCAGCCTCCTGCGCTGTTTTGCCACGCGCAAGAAATTTGTAGCCCGCAGGGTTCTATTAAAACTCATGCAATCCGAATTGCGCGGGCGCTGCGTACTTGCGACAGAGGGTTCTTCCGGCTATGAGCAACAGGCTCCCATCGCCCCCTTGTTCGACAGAACAGCTTCTCATTCGGCTCCGGGCAAAAGAAACGTTTGCATTGGCGCAATTCCCTGCCGCCATTGGAGCCGGCGCACAGTTCGTGAAATCAACCCAGAAAAGGACGGTAATTGCCATGAAAAAAATATGCGGTTTCGTGTTTGCAGGATTACTGATTGTCACCGGCTCCATGGCCTTCGCGCAGAAGGACCCCATGGTCGGTGGAGCAGCGATGTATCCGTCGAAAAACATCGTCGAGAACGCGGTCAACTCCAAGGACCACACCACGCTGGTGGCCGCGGTGAAGGCTGCCGGGCTGGTGGACACGTTGGAAGGCCCCGGCCCCTTCACGGTCTTTGCGCCCACCAATGAGGCCTTCGACAAGCTGCCGGAAGGCGCGGTGGCGAACTTGCTGAAGCCGGAAAATATCGACCAGTTGAAAGCGGTCCTTACCTACCACGTGGTCCCGGGACGAATCACGACCAGGGACTTGAAGAAAATGATCCACGACGGCGGCGGCAAGGCCACGCTGACAACGGTGCAGGGCGGAACGCTGACGGCAACTATGCACGATGGAAAGTACGTGCTCACCGATGCCAAGGGCAATATGGCCGAAATCACCGTTCCCAACGTGTACCAATCGAACGGCGTAATCCAGGTGATCAATGCCGTGCTGATGCCGTAGCGGCTGGTTCGGAAGAATGCGGGCTTCAGATAAACTCTCACGGCTATCCGAAAAATCTTTTGAAGCCCGCGTCTTCCTGGTTGAATTTCGCTACACCTTCGGCTGCCACTAAAACAATTCGCTCAATTTGCGAATTCTGGAAAATCTACCAATCCAAAAACTCTGCCGCTCGCGTACTAGCGGTGCACGCCTTGTTTTCTAATTTCAAATCGCGAGGAGATTACGGATGAAATCCATGGCAACAGTTCGTTCCATCGGAGAGAAGATGATTGAGAAGGCGATTCCAGCTGGGGTCGATCGCCGCGCGTTCCTGACCGGCGCAACCATGTTCGGCCTGGGCGCTGCTAGTTCCGCCGTCATTGGCGGCTGCGGTGGAGATGCATCGCAGATGACGCCGGTATCGGCTGCGGCCGCAGTCGATACGGCAACTAACATCTTGACCGCGGCCCTCATCGCCGAGAGCCTTGCGATTACGGCCTATTACACCGGGCTATCGACTGCGGGAGTGATTACCGACCCGAACCTGGCCGGCACAGGCGGCACGGCCGTGAGTGTGAGCGCCAGCGGAAGCCAGATCAACGTTGCTTACCTGCAAGGGGCGCTTCTGCAGGAGGTTTCGCACGCGCAAACGCTGCGTTCGCTGCTGGGCCTGCCCACCAGCGGAAGCGGCGATGCCGCCGCGGGAGTTCCGCAAACCTTCTATTTCCCCACCGGCACGTTCAGTTCGCTCCAGGGCTTCCTGCCCGTGCTGCTGGCGTTGGAGACAGCGTTTATCGGCGCATACATGACGGCGGTGGAGGAATTTGCCTCGATGGCCGCCGGGTTTAACGGCTTCAGTACCACGCAGGCCAACCCGGCCCAGAGCGGCAGCAACCTGACACAGGCAGATTTGGTTTTGTATGCTAAGGTGGCTTCGTCGATCCTCGGCGTCGAGGCAGAGCATCGCGCTCTGGTTCGCGGCATTCCTTCGGTCACGCTGGCAGCTCCAAACTATGCCGGCCTCAATCTGATCCCCGCCAATAATGTGAATTATGAAATCACCGATGGACTGACAGGCCTGATCACGAGCGTGAGCGGCGACAGCACCACGACTGCGGCGGCGGCGCTGGGGCCATTTATTACGTCGGGAACTAACCCGGTCTCCGTTTCTACGGTTGCGGCCCAAGCCAGCTTCTCGACGGTGGTTACGGCGTCGGTTGCGGCCAACGTAACTGGCTCGATTCCGGCGGCCGAGTAAGTGCAGGAAGGCTGGCTGCCAACCTTTTGGCGTGACTGCGGAAAGGAGGCCAGCAGCGCAACGCAGCATTGCGCGTGCACCCTTTGAGCGATTACGTATGGACGCGGGCCTCGGACGAACGAGGCTCGCGTTCTTTTTTGTGCGGCGGTGGCCAAGCGCCAACCAGGCAGCAAACCGCATCAGAATGCCAACCAGAACGTTAGGGCAGCCTTCCGCGCCAGATTCGTAAGTTCCCAGCAGGGGAATCGCATTTGGATTCCGATGTCATAAACAGAAGCGGCTTTGAAAGGGCATGGCTTCAGCCGTGCCGTCAGAGTCCACAAAAAACGGCGGGCTTTAGCCCCGGAGGGAAGGTTTTGCGACAGTCGAAATAGATCCCTCCGAGGCTCAAGCCTCAAACTCTCTCATTTGCCTTCCATGGCGCGGCTGAAGCCGTGCCCTTTCAAAGCAAAAGACCTTCTCGCATTTTGAAATGCGATTGCCCTGAGGTTCCCACATTCATAAGTTCCCAGATTTGCAGGTCCATTGATAAGATCATCTGGACCAAATCGAGGGGGTGCCCATGCAATCTCAGTTCAATCGCCGCAGTTTCCTCATCGCAAGCGGACTTACAGCCCTTGCCTCAGCGAAAGCGTTCGGAGCTAATGACACCCTTCGCATCGGAGTGATCGGAGCTGGAGGGCGGATGGAGGACCTTCTCGATGCTGCGGGTAAGGCCGGCACCATCCAGATCGTAGCGGTCGCTGACGTGTATGGGCCGCGCCGCGATGCCATGAAGGAACTGTCCAACGGCCTGGCCACTACGCATGTCGATTATCGCGAAGTGCTCGATAAGGATCTCGATGCAGTGCTGATCGCGACTCCCAACCACTGGCACGTGCGCATCGCCGTCGACGCCCTGGCGGCCGGTAAAGACGTTTATCTGGAAAAACCGGTCACCCACACCATCGAGGAAGGGGCCACGCTGGCCCAGGCGGTTCGATCGCGCAAGCAGATTCTGCAGTGTGGCATGCAGCAGCGCAGTTGGCCTCACTTTCGCGATGCGGTGGACATGATTCAGGGAGGAGGCCTGGGGCGAGTCACCCAGGTAAGAACCTTTTGGTGGCAGAACTACCTGAGGAATTGGAAGCCCAAACCGGTCGCCACGCAGGATCTCGATTGGAAGCTTTGGCTTGGATCCGCCCCGGATCAGCCGTTTACCGAAGAGAAGTTTTACCACTGGCGCTGGTTCTGGAATTTTGGGGGAGGCGCCATGACCGATCTATTTGCCCACTGGATCGATGTGGTGCACTGGGCCATGAACTCTGACACGCCGCGTGAAGCGCAAATGCTGGCGGACAAATACATTTTCAAACAATGGGACTGCCCCGACACGATTCAGACAGCACTCCGCTATCCCGAGTTCGACGTAATTTACGAGGGCAACATGAGCTCCTCCATTGATGACGGCGGACTCGAATTCCGCGGGACAGAGGCAACGCTGAAGATTGACCGCAGCGGCTTTGCCGTCTATCGCGAGGACGTGCAGGGCGCCCAAAATCCCGTTCTCAAGGAAGAAAGCTTCCACGACGGAACCATAGCCCACATGCAGAATTTTTTCGAGTGCATCAAGTCACGCAAAGAGCCGAACGCTCCAGTGGAAACTGGGATCAGCTGTGCTCGTGCCGGCCATATCGCTAATCTGGCCTATCGCCACACCGGCCAGATTGCGTGGCCACCGAAGACCACGGCCTGAGCGATCTGCAGATTCGACGGTAGGCCGAGAACCTTAAGATCCCGAAAAGGATCAATGGTGGCGGAGCGTCCGGAGGGCAACGCAACTTATTTCTGCTCTTCACCCACGCGCAGCACGGCCAGGAAGGCTTCCTGCGGAATATCGACTCGGCCGATGCGCTTCATGCGCTTCTTGCCTTCCTTCTGTTTCTCCAGCAGCTTGCGTTTGCGGCTGATGTCGCCGCCGTAGCACTTGGCGATCACGTTCTTGCGCAGCGGACTCACGGTTTCGCGGGCCACCACCTTGGCGCCGATCGCCGCCTGAATGGCCACTTCGAACTGCTGGCGTGGGATGAGCTCGCGCATCTTCGAAACCAACGCGCGGCCGCGCTCGTAGGCGTGATCCTTGTGCACGATGATGGAAAGCGCATCGACCGGCTCGCCGGAAACCAGGATGTCGAGCTTCACCATCGGCGACTCCCACTCGCCGGCCAGCTGATAATCGAGCGATGCGTAGCCGCGCGAGATGGACTTGAGCCGGTCATAGAAGTCGAGCACAATCTCGTTCAGGGGCAGTTCGTAGGTGAGCAGTACGCGTGTTGTCGTCACGTATTCAAAGTTGAGCTGCCGCCCGCGCTTTTCTTCCACCAGCTTCAGGATCCCGCCCACATATTCTTCGTTGCTTAGAATCTTGGCAGTGATGATGGGCTCGTGAATGGAGGCGATGCTCTGCGGCTCGGGCCAGCGCGACGGATTGTCGACCGCCACGGTCGAGCCGTCGGTCATCTCAATGCGGTAGCGCACGCTGGGCGCGGTGGTGATGAGGTCGAGCTGGTACTCGCGCTCCAGCCGCTCCTGAATAATCTCCATGTGCAGCAGACCCAAAAAACCGCAGCGGAAGCCGAAGCCGAGGGCGACCGAGCTTTCCGGCTCGAAAAAAAACGACGAATCGTTGAGCCGGAGTTTCTCAAGCGCATCGCGGAGCAGCGTGTGCTCGTGCGAGTCCACCGTATAGAGGCCGCTGAAGACCATCGGCTTGAGTTCTTCAAAGCCGGGCAACGCGGTAGCGGCGGGGTTGGCGTCGTCGGTAACGGTATCGCCGATCTTGGTATCGCCCACGTTCTTAATGGTGGCGGCAAAAAAGCCCACTTCGCCGGCGGAAAGCTCGCCCACCTCCACCGGTTTGGGCGCCATAAAGCCCATCGACTCGATCTCGTGGACCGTGCCGTTGGCCATGAGCCGGATGCGCTGGCCCTTGCGCATGGTGCCCTGCATCACGCGAACCAGCACGATGACACCACGATACGCGTCGAACCACGAGTCGAAGATGAGCGCCTGCAGCGGGGCGTTGGGATCGCCGGTGGGTGGCGGCAGCCGGTGAACAATGGCTTCGAGCACCTCATCCACGCCCTGGCCGGTCTTGGCGCTCACCGGGATGGCATCCGTGGCGTCCAGGCCGACGGCCTTCTCAATGGCTTCCTGGGTGCGCAGGATGTCGGCCGAAGGCAAGTCGATCTTATTGATGACCGGAATAATTTCAAGGCCGTGATTGATAGCCAGGTAGGCGTTGGCCAGCGTCTGCGCCTCCACACCCTGGGTTGCGTCCACAATCAGCAGCGCGCCTTCGCACGAGGAAAGCGAGCGCGAAACCTCGTAGCTGAAATCCACATGGCCAGGCGTGTCAATGAGGTTGAGCTGATAGATCTGGCCGTCCCGCGCCTTGTACAGCATGCGCACGGCGTGGGCCTTGATGGTAATGCCGCGCTCGCGTTCCAGGTCCATCGCGTCCAGGACCTGGGCCTGCATCTCGCGCTGGGTCACCGAGCCGGTGAGTTCGAGCAGGCGGTCGCTCAGCGTCGACTTGCCGTGGTCGATGTGGGCGATGATTGCGAAGTTGCGAAGAAAGCGTGCATCCATGAGGGCTGAAAACTTTCGGAAACAAAGGAGTTAGCGCAGTCCATGCGCAGGCTCCCCTTGGCATAGCTTATCATCGGGCGATCCCGGAGAAAGCCAGGCCGCGCCTCTGTTGACAGGAACTGACTAACGCTGACGCCGACCCTGATCGGGGTGAAGGAAATGCGGAAAGTCCGCGGCTGCCGTTGGAGGGTTTCCGGGGAGGCAGCATTCAGGTAATCTCCGCGTAGCCGACCCCACCGGACCGACGACGAAACTGGCTTGATCTTCCCCGTTCGCTTGCACGCAATCCAGCAAAAGTAAGTCTCCGCCGGCGCCAGTTTTTTCATTGGATTGCACCTATGTGAGAGGCGGCGTTTTACCGCCAGTATCCCAGCGAAGCTATGGTAAGCTCGATGAGGTTTCCGGTGGCCTTCCCTCGGGCCCTTCGCCGCGAGTTGTTGCCTGGCCTCCGGAGCAAGGTGGCACAACCGCGGTTCTCAAAGGCTTTCCCCATCACCCCGCTCCCAAAATTCCAATCCCCTAGAGGACGTACCTATGTTTCTGCATTCAGTCCGCACAAGTACCAGAAGTGCAATCAGACTGCTTCTGGCCAGCGTAATCGTTCTCTTCATGGCGGGTCTGGCCCGTTCGGCTTCGGCCACCACTCACTGCGTCAACCCGGATGGCAAGCATGGTTGCAGCACATCCATCGGTGCAGCGGTATCGTCGGCGTCGCCAGGTGACGTTATTCAGGTCTGGCCGGGAGTTTACCGCGAAGAAGTCGTCATCAACAAATCTCTTTCGCTCATTGCCGTGTCGCCGCTCGATGCAATCATCGACGCAACCAACCTCTCGAACGGGATCTGGGTCAACGGCATGAGCATGGCGCCGAATCCGGGCGTCGCCAACGTGGTGATCTCCGGATTCAAAATCCGCAACGCGAACTTCGAGGGGATTCTACTGACGAATGGGAGCAACATTACAGTGGTTGGCAACGAAGTGAAGGGAAACGATGCTTCGCTGGCGGGCGGGAGCTGCAGTGGGCTGCCAGCCTTCGAGACGAGCGAGGCCGGTGACTGCGGAGAGGGCATTCACCTGATGGCTACGGATCATTCCACGATCCTGCGCAATGAGGTATACGGCAACGCGGGCGGAATCCTCACCTCCGACGAAACCGGGCCCAGCGATCACAATTTGATCCGCGAGAACTATGTCCACGACAACTCGTATGACTGCGGGATTACGCTGGCGTCGCATCCGCCGGCCACCAGCGTCGTTCCGACAGCGACACTCTCGTTCGGCGTCTGGTACAACACCATCTCGAACAACGTCTCGATGCGCAATGGAACCCTGTCGCCCGGCGCGGGGGTCGGTATCTTTGCACCCTCCCCGGGCACCACCAACACGGGAAACGTGGTGATCAACAACGAACTGATCGATAACGGAGCGACAGGAGTGGCAATGCACAACCACGCGGCGCCACCATCTCCCGCGCCGCCGGTGAACCTGAATGACAATGTTATTGTCGGCAATCACTTCTCAGGGAACGGCCCGGACAACGCCGGAGCGCCGACTCCGGGCCCGACGGGCATCAACGTTCTCAGCCAGGGGCCGATCATCGGGACAGTGATCTCCCAGAATACCTTTGACGACGAAGCGATCGATGTTGGGTTCAGCGCTCCAGCGGGTCAAATGGATGTCCATTTCAACAATTTCTCCAAGGGGGTCGCCATCGACAACCTGAGCGCGCCGAGCACCGGAACGGTGGATGCGACCGAAAACTGGTGGGGCTGCGCGGCCGGTCCAAACGGAACGCGATGCGCGACTATACAGGGTTCTGGAGTCTCTGCTACGCCTTGGCTGACCTCACCCTTTGGAGCCGAGGTCGGACCCCAATAAGGCATTTCCCGCTGTGGAGTGGGAATCGGACGTGGATTTTTCTTGGAGGAAAGATCCACGTCGTGGCTCCCTCTCTGCCAACCGCAGAAATGCTATATAGGAACGGTGGAAACCTGAACGCCATGAAGCGGCGGCCTGCCCGGCTGCCGCGAGCCCGCTGAGCGGCTCAGTGCGACGCTTCACCTCTGCTCTCTCGAGTGTGTGAGGCGCGACGCGGCTAAGCGCGACGCAGCTCTATGGAGTGAAGCTGCTCAACCCAGCCGCCAGGCCGGCTCCAATCTGAAAGACCATACTCTTTCGATCTAAAGGGCTTAGAAGTGCACGGAGACCCGGAAGTCCGTTCCCGCCGCGCGCCGTCTCCCGCTCATCGCTTATCATCGGCATAGTGACTCCTGCGGTCTCACCCTTGTCGGGCTGGTTGCGTCTTTCATGAGTATGAGTGTGTCCAGGTTTCTTGCGCCCGGCTGTCTTTTGCTGGTGCTCCCGCTGGTGGGCTGTCCCTCGCAGCGGAGCACCGCAAAGCTCCCTCCGCCGCAGGCAACCGCTCCAGCCCTGGCGCAGCCCGCGGCGCCGCAGCAGCCGGTCGCCGCTCCGCCCCCAACCATCAATACTGCCCAGCAGCAGCGCTTGCACCACCTCATCGCGCAGGTTGAGGCGGCCTACGCGCGTGGCGATGCCGATTATCGCCGCGGCGAGCTGGCCGAGGCCAAGACCCAGTTCGATCAGGCCGTTGACCTGATGCTCTCCAGCGGCATGGACATCAAGTCCGATCCGCAGCTTCAGGACGAGTTCGACAAGATCGTGGACCAGGTGAACTCGCTGGAGATGGAAGCGCTCAAACAGGGCAACGGCTTTGTGCCCAAGGAAGAGTTGACGCCGGCCGAAGCCGCCAGCGACGTGACCTTCGCCGTGGATCCCAACCTGGTGGCCAAGGCGCGTGCCGATCTCGCCACCACAAAGTCGGACCTGCCGCTGGTGGTGAACGACTACGTGGCCAGCTTCATCAACTTTTTTGCCTACACGCAGAAGGGCCACAACACGTTGCTCCACTCGTTCGAGCGCTCCGGCCGTTATCGCGCCATGATTCAGCGGGTACTGGCCGAGGAGGGCGTGCCCCAGGACTTGATCTATCTGGCGGTGGCGGAATCGGGTTTTCAGCCGCGTGCAATCGATCGCCGCTCCGACGCCGGCGGAATGTGGCAATTCATGCCCCACGGCAACTACGGGCTGACCCGCGATGGGTACGTGGATGAGCGCTTCGATCCGGAGAAGTCGACCCGTGCCTATGCGCGTTACATGAAGTTTCTGTACGACCAGCTGGGCGACTGGTACCTGGCCATGGCGGCTTACGACTGGGGCGCGGGCAATGTGCAGCGCGCCGTTGAGAAGACCGGCTACGCTGACTTCTGGGAGCTCTACAAGCGCCACAATCTGCCCGGAGAGACGCAGAACTACGTGCCGGAAATCCTGGCCGCCATCATCATCGCCAACAATCCCGCACCAGTATGGTTTTGACGACGTGACGCTGGACCCGCCGGTACTGACGGATACGGTTGACGGTCGATTATTCGGTGGACCTGCGGCTGGTTTCTGATCTGGTGGGCGCGCCAGTGGACGAGTTGGAGGCGCTCAATCCCAGCCTGCTGCGCATGGAGACGCCGCCTGACGCCTCGTTTGACCTGCATCTGCCCGCGGGCACGGCTACTCTATTCGATCAGCGCATTGCGCATGATTCCGGAAGACAAGCGGAACGCCTGGCGCTACCATCCGGTGGTGGCCGGCGATACGTTGACTCGGTGGCCAGTGAATACCATGTCTCGGCAGTCAGAACTGGCCCGCGCCAACCAGCTCAGCACGGACGTCAGTCTGTCTGGAGTTGAGGCGCTGGTGGTGCCGCAAGCCGCCGCAGGCTGAACGCGTGACCCACGCACGCCTCTATACGGTACGCCGCGGCGACACGCTGGTGACGATTGCGGACCGATTCGGCGTCTCGCTCGCGCAGTTGCGCCGCTGGAACGGCATTCGGTCGGGAATTCGAGTCGCGGCCGGGATGCGACTGCATGTGGCGGAGCCGGTGATTCGCCGTACAGGAGAGTCGACGCGGCGCCATCGCTCCACGAAGCGCTCCAGCGCCCAAGCATCATCTTCGGGACCTGGCCAGCGGCGCGATGCAGATCCTGCGCCCCACGCTCATGCGCCCGCCCGGCGCGGTGCTTCCACTGCTGCGAAGAGAGGCACGCACCACCGCGTGCACAAGAGCAGCAAGCATGCGCATACCGCGTCCAACAAATAAAAATTGTGGAAAGCGCATTCCGTGCTTGTCATTCCCAGCCCTTTGTGTGCAAGCTATAGCTACACTGAATGCGCATGCGGATTTCATTTGTCCGCTGCGCGAATGTGTAGACTACGAGCCATCCAACGGGCAACCGCCCGCCGGAGCTCTGGAGCAGCGGGAACCCGCTGGAGGCAATTGAATGGATGACGTTTTCAAGATGTACGCGATGAGTGACGGCGATCCTCTCGGGGAAGAAGACGATCTGGGCCCCGAAGCGGAAGAAGAAGAGTTTGCCGATGAAGAAGAAGATGCCGGTGCAACCGCCGTGCATACGACTTCAGACGACGATGAAGGAATGGCGGAAGAACCAGCCCCGGCAGTCGCGCCAACCGCTTCGAAGCCCGCTGTAAAAAAGCCGGCGGCGAAGAAGGCTCCGGCCAAGAAGGCGCCAGCTAAAAAGGCAGCCAAGAAGGTAGCAAAAAAGACAGCTAAAAAGGCAGCCAAGAAGGTAGCAAAGAAGACAGCAAAGAAGACAGCAAAGAAGGCTGCCAAAAAGGCTCCGGCCAAAAAAACCGCCCCAAAAACTGCCAAGAAAGCGGCGAAAAAGGCTCCGGGGAAGAAAGCTGCCAAGAAGGCCCCCGCCAAAAAAGCGGCAAAGAAAGCCACCAAGAAGGCTCCGGCCAAGAAAACAGCTAAGAAGGCAAGCAGAAAAGTGGCAAAGAAAAAAGGCGGCCGGAAGAAGTAATTCCGGTTCGACCGCACTTTGACAATCCACAAAAAGGCCCGCTTCGGCGGGCTTTTTTGCTGCTGTCTTCAGGAATATAGTCTGCGATAGTTAAGCCAGGCAGGTAGCCGGAGTCACGCTCTGCACCTGCTGAACGCGACGAATCAAGCATCGCTGGTCGCCGGGAGCGGCGAATCACGAACTCGCTTACCGGAATTTTGCCCGCAGCCAGAGCGACCCAAAAACGAAGAACGCCACAACCAACGCCAGGACGCCGGCCGGGAAGCCTACGTACAGATAGGTGTCCGCGTAATTCACCGTGTGGCCCAGAATGCCGTTCCACACCAGCAGCGAGACGATGGCCAAAAACGTTGTGGCAAAAAAGGTGAAGAAACCCGTGGCCAGCGTGAGCAGCGCGCTGGCAAAGAAGCTGAAACCCTCCAACGGAAAACCTAGAAATCTGCCGGGGGAAGACTGGGACACGGCGGACTGAATCATTTCCGACCCTCTATCCACTAGAATACAGAACGATGGCTAGTCCTGCACAAATCGAACTATGGTCCGCGGAGAAAGTGGCGACGCAAGCCACCGTAGCGGCGGCGGCAAACGGGATCCGGTACGCGGCGTGGGGAGACACGCGCATTTCAGACCCCGACTTGGAGCGGTTAGTGGGAGCAGTTCCAGCCGCGCTGTCGGCGGCTTTGAGCCAGCGCGCCTACTACTTTGTGCCGCTGGCCATAGCCGATACTGGCGAAACCATGGTGGCGCCAGGCTACACGGTCGACCTGGGCGACCGGGCGATTTGCCACCGCAACGCGAACTTCGGCACCATGGAAGCGGTTTTTTTGTCGACCCGCCTGGTTGAGGACCGGTTCGGCCTGGCCTTTGAGTTCTTCATCAACGTGGGCCACAACTTTGTTGAGACTGCCGGCGTGCCGGAGAGTTTTGCCACCCTGGCATGGGCGCAGGCCGAGGCGCAGGTGCGCGGCGAAACCAGCCAGGATGCGTGGGAGACGCGGCGGCGTGCAACCGAAGGGCGGCTGGGCCAGAAGAATGGCCAGATCGACGAGCGGGCGCGCAACAGCTATTTCGAGTCGGCGTTCTCCGATTCGCTGGCAGTCTACATGCTCTCGCTGGCGGTGGATTTCGATTATCACGACCTGCGCGAGCGCGAGTATCCGCTACTGGCCGCGCCGGCTCTGGCCGAGCGGCTGCGCCACGTCTCCGCGTTGTTTCCGCCCAATGCCGGGTACGATTTCCAGATTCTCTACCGGCGCAAAGGCTAGGGCCTATTCACACTACTGGGGCGGATGGCGTTGCGAGTGAAAATCGGGCCAGACGAAGCCGAGCTCGAGGGAGGGCCATTCGGCGGCGCGCTCGAAGGGCGCCACGATATGACCGCAGCAATCCCTTCTTGATCGCCATCCCCAATGACAGAGTGTCTTAGCTCTTGAGCGCCACTCGAATGTGCAACTCCCGCAGCTGCTGCTCGGTCACGGTCGTGGGCGCTTCGGCCATCAGGTCAATGGCCTTGGCCGTCTTCGGGAAGGCAATCACTTCGCGCAAATTGGCAGCGCCTGCCAGCAGCATCACGATGCGGTCCAGACCAAGGGCGATGCCGCCATGCGGAGGCGTACCGTACTCTAACGCATCCAGGAAGAAGCCGAATCTCTTTTTCGCTTCCTCCTCGCTAATCCCCAGCGAGGCGAAGATCTGCTGCTGCACGTCTTTGCGGTGAATGCGGATGGACCCCGAGCCGAGCTCGAGGCCGTTCATGGCCAGGTCGTAGCAATCGGCGCGCACGCTGGCCGGATCGCTCACCAGGTTGGCCATGTCGCCTTCATACGGCGCCGTAAAGGGATGGTGCGCGGGCATCCACTTGCCGCTGGCCAGATCGTATTCAAACATGGGGAAGTCGGTGAGCCAGATGGGCTGAAAAGCCTGGGCGCCATCGATGGAGGTCTGGGCGGTGCGCGTATGGGCGGCTTCGACAATTTCTTCGGTCGCGCGGAAGGCCCCGTGACGGTCGGCGTATTTCTTGGCCAGCTCGGAGCGGAAGTTGCCGGCGGCAGCGTAGACGTTGATTTCGCGTTCGCTCAGGCGGCCGGGGAATTTGGTGTCGCTGGCCTTGATGTGGTGGGCGGGGTCGCCCGCGACGATGATGACGAAATCGGCATCCGCGGCGCCTGCCAGCTCGCGCACTTTAACCGCAGATTCAGGGAAGCCCTTGGCCAGCCGCTTGAAATCGTCAATGAATTTCGCGCCTTTTTTGGTGTCGAAGAGGGGATGGTTGTCTTCGCGTTCCTTGCGGCTGAGCTCGCCCACCTTGGGAATGCGGAAGGCAACCACAGGCAGTGCAGGATCGATTTGGAGCGTGGCCAGCGCCTCTTCAGTAAAGGCCGGGCGCACATCCGTCAGACCGGGCAGGCGCAGGTCAGGCTTGTCGGTTCCGAATTGGCGCATCGACTCGTCGTAGCTGATGCGCGGGAACGGGGTTGGTAGCGCCACCCCGGCCGCGGCAAACGCGGCCTCCATAAACTGCTCGACCACGCTGAAGATGTGGTCGCGACGCGGGAAGCTCATCTCCAGATCCACCTGCGTGAACTCAAGCTGGCGGTCGGCGCGCAGATCTTCATCGCGGAAACAGCGGGCGATCTGGAAGTAGCGATCACAGCCGGAGATCATGAGGATCTGCTTGAAGATCTGCGGCGACTGCGGCAGCGCGTAGAACTCGCCGGGATGAACGCGGCTGGGAACGAGAAAATCGCGCGCCCCCTCGGGCGTGGACTTGGTAAGGATCGGCGTTTCAACCTCAAGAAATCCCTGGTTCGACAGGCTCTCGCGAATGGCGAGCGTGATATCGTGGCGCAGGCGGAAGTTGCGCTGCATCTCAGGACGGCGCAGGTCCACATAACGGTACTTGAGGCGCACTTCCTCGTTCTGGATGGCATCCTCAGCCGGCGAAAAGGGCGCCAGGCGCGCGTCGTTGAGAACGCGCAGCTCGGTGGCCTCAATCTCGATTTCTCCGGTATCCATCTTGGGGTTGATGGCGTCGGGATCGCGCAGGCGCACCTTGCCCACAGCGGCGAGCACGTACTCAGGGCGAACCTGCTCGCCCTTGGCGTGGCCTTCCGGCGTGAGCTCTTTGTCGAGGACAATCTGCGCAATGCCGGAGCGGTCGCGGAGATCGAGAAAGATGAGGTTGCCGTGGTCGCGGCGGCGGTTGACCCAGCCCATAAGGACCACTTGCTTG
Source organism: uncultured Acidobacteriaceae bacterium (assembly GCA_963725975.1). Classification (GTDB taxonomy): domain Bacteria; phylum Acidobacteriota; class Terriglobia; order Terriglobales; family Acidobacteriaceae; genus Telmatobacter. Next base: position 725,084 of record CAVSBA010000012.1, read on the forward strand.
CCGGCGTCGGCGGCGCGCAGTGTGCCACAGAGGTTGGTGCGTTCCAGATTGCCTAAAAAGTCGAGCACTCTACCTGTTCCTTTGATTGAACGGCGGGGTGAGCCGCGCCGCTCAGGGAAAATTTGGGGAATTGGGCCGCCCAGGAGCGAACTCGCTACGGTCGCCGGAATTCCCTCAGTGGCTAAACAGGCCGCGGAAAAACTCTGCGGACCATCGGTTTTGAAAGGGCGCGACTTCAGTCGTGCCCATAGAGCCAACAAAATTGATCGGCTTGAGCCGCTGAGGGGTGCTTTTGTAACCGCTCACCCACACCCAACGGGTTTTTCCGCAGCCTGTAAAGCCCCACATGGTTTGAAGCCGCAAGGTATGGACTGAAACCCGTACCTTCACAACCCGAAGCCTGCTCGGTTCGGAGCAGCGTGTCGCAGGGTGGCTGCTAGCTCTTGAGCATCTCCACCAGTTCTGCGCGCGGAACCTTTGACTGCACGCCCGAGGCAAAATCCTTCACTGTCAGGATACCGGATTGGAGCTCGTCCTCGCCCAGGATGACGATGCGGCGGGCGGCTTTGTTGGCGGCTTCAAAGGACTTCTTGAGCCGGAAGCTGCCGTCGCCGAGCTCCACGGTGAGGCCGGCGCGGCGCAGCTCGCGCGCCAGAGCCAGTGCGGCCGGGTTCAGATTTTCTCCCAGCGGAGCAATATACGCATGAGCTTTTGGCTCGGCCCATGCAGAGGCCGATGCAGATGGCTGCGCCGCTTGCTGGGCTTGCAGAGTGAGCACTAGCCGGTCGAGCCCCATGGCAAAGCCGATGCCGGGAGCTTTGGGGCCGCCTATGGCTTCGCTCAGGCCGTCGTAACGTCCGCCGCCGAGCAGTGCGTTCTGCGCACCCAATCCTCCGTGCGTGAACTCGAACGTGGTGCGGGTGTAGTAATCCAGGCCGCGCACCAGCCGCGGATTCAGATGATACGGAACGCCGGCCGCGTCGAGCGCTGCAATCACCGCAGCGAAGTGGGCGCGGGAATCCTCGCCAAGGTAATCGGCAATCTTGGGCAGCGTCTCGATGATGGGCTGGTCTTCGGGGACCTTGCAATCCAGCACGCGCAGCGGGTTGGTGACGGCGCGCCGCTGGCAGTCCTGACACATGCTTGGCGCTACCGAGTCCAGAACGGCACGCAGGGCGTCGTTATAGCGGGCGCGGTCTGCGGAGGAGCCTACGGAGTTGAGTTCGAGCGTCCAGCCGGCGATGCCGAGCTCGCTCAGCAGGCTGGCTAACATCTCCAACACTTCTGCATCTCGCAAGGGACTTTCGCTGCCCGCGAAAGGAGGGCCGATGACCTCGGCGCCGATCTGCCAGAACTGGCGGTAGCGGCCCTTTTGCGGGCGCTCGCGGCGGAACTGTGGGCCGATATAGTAGAGCTTCTGCAACTGCCCGCTTTCGCCGAGCTTGTGTTCGATATAGGCGCGCACCACGCCAGCCGTGTTTTCGGGGCGCAGGGTGAGGGTCTGCGATTTCTCAGACTGCGCCCGGGCGCGGTCTTCCCATGTGTACATTTCCTTCGAAACGATGTCCGTTTCCTCTCCCACGCTGCGGGCAAACAGCGAGGTGTCCTCAAAGATCGGGGTGCGGATTTCGCCGAAGTTGTAACGGGCGAAGACCCGGCGCGCAGTAGCCTCAATGCGGTTCCAAAGAGCCGTTTCCGGCGGCAAAAGATCGCGCGTGCCGCGCACGGCCTTAATGGTGGTCATAACCTATTAGTCTAAATCGGCATCGGGCGGCAAGAGGGGTCAGGTTCAGGGCAGTCGCATGAATTGAATTTCTTTGACGGACGGGGTTCCGTTTGCCGTCGCGCCGTAGGCGCAACGGTTTGAGCCCCGCGCTTTAGCGTGGGGACCGGGGCCGAAAAAAGACGCCAGCCCCGTAGGGGCGATGTACATGAGGTGCGAAAGACCCTCCAATGCCCTTCATGAGATTGCCCAGGGGTCAGGTCCATGCGCTAACCAATTGGCTCAATCCTTCACTACAATTCCCGCATGGCAAAGCGGAGTGCAGGATTGCTGCTCTATCGGCGAGGCGCGGATGGGCTGGAAGTTTTTCTGGTGCATCCGGGCGGACCGTACTGGGCGAAAAAGGATTTGGGAGCATGGTCGGTTCCCAAGGGCGAGTACGGCGCGGACGAGGATCCCCTGGCTGCAGCCCGACGCGAGTTTGCCGAGGAAACAGGCTTCGCCGTTTCGGGACCATTTGTGGAGCTGGGCTCGATCCGGCAGGCAAGCGGCAAGCTGGTGTCGGCATGGGCCGTCGAGGGCGATTGCGACGCCGCAGCCCTGGTGAGTAACCTCTGCGAAATTGAGTGGCCTTCGCGCTCCGGCCGCAAGATGCAGATTCCCGAGGTGGACCGCGGTGCGTGGTTTCAACTTCGCGAAGCGGGTGAACGCATCCTCGAAAGCCAGCGGCCGTTGCTGGATCTGCTAGTTCAAAAAACCGGGCCCGGGCATCACCAGCCGTAGCCAACGGCCAGGCTCAGTGGATCATTGCGACCCATGGTTAAGCCCCAAAAACAAGGCAAAGCACCGCAGATTCAGCGGCTTACCACAAAAGTGCCATTGCATCGGAAGTATAGTTACCGTAAGGTTACTTTTGTTCTCAATCTTGGGTACTGCGACGAGTTCTTGAGTCGCACGCCAGCCGGGGATTGAGACGGTTCGCTCACACGAGGGAAGTCAGATGGCAGTCATGCTAGTCCCAATCTTCTTTGTCGTAACCGCGGCGATGTTTTTGCTGCGCGCGCGGGCCGAAGCACGGCGCCGCAGTGAGCAGACGTGGGATCAGCTTGTGGCGCGCCTCGAGCCGGGTTGGAATCCGGTTCAGCTGGGACGGTGCCTGCAGGTCGAGGAAGCGACACCGGAAGAGCGCTGGGAACGGCTCCGTGGAGCGCGCGGTCTGTGCGTCATGTACCAGAATGCCGGGGTGATGCTGGAAATGGCCGACTATGCAGCCCGCAACGGCAGCTCGATCGATCACCAGATTCTGGCCGAATTGCACAGCGATGCGTTGCAGATCCGCGTGAGCGTGGTCTTGGCGCTGACACAGTACGCCATGCACCAGTTGAACGAGCGCATCTGCTCGAACGCGCTGCGCGCCGCTTCCATGTACAAAGACATGTCCGTGCGGATGGGCGACGTGCTCCAGGTCAATCAACAGTTGGCGCCGCTGTATGTCGGTGCGATGTAATTCTCGCTCCCTCCTGCTCGATAGTGAATCAAAACCCCGCCTCGATGGCGGGGTTTTGCATTGCTGACCGCAGACTTTCCGGCTACCTCGCAGTTGACTTCGCCTCGGCTGAACAGCTTGGTGAAGAGCGCGTTTTTTCGTTCTCCGGAGGGAGGGTGAGGCTTCAGCCTCACGAATAAGGTCCATCGACTTAAAGTGGCTTTAGCCGCGGGCCCTCGCTCTGTACCCATCCCATCCATGCTGCAGGGATCAGTGCCCGTTGGCGGCAAGGTCTACTTTGCCGCGAAACTTCCAGTACACGAAAACGAAGTAAGCCCCGGCCAGCGTCATGCCGACGGCCCACCACGCCAGGCCCACGGTGAGCGTATACGAACCGCTGAGAGCGCGGCTGACGGTGATGTCGTTCGCCGCCCCGGTGGTGGCGGGCAGCAGGGTAGGATAAACCGCCCAGCAGGCGCCGCTAAGCATGAAGAAGAGATAACCGCAGGAGGCGAGGAAGGCCTTCAGTGGTTCGGCGGCGCGATTGAAGAACCAGATGCCGGCCATGCATGCCACCACGCCCACGGGAATCACAAAGGTGAGCGGATAGCGGAAATAGTTGTTGAGCGAGGCCGGACGGACCGCAATGGTCGCGATAAGGCTGGCTATGGTAAGAACGACCAGCACACCCAGGAGCGGCTTGACGATGCTGCGGGCGCGCTGCTCGAGCTCGCCGGAGGTCTTCAGGCTGAGCCACAGAGCGCCGTGCAGAGTGAGCGCGGACAAAGCTACCAGGCCGCCGATCACGGTGTACCAGTCGAGAATGCCGGGCGTCACGCCGGGGAGCCAGTTGGTCCACAGAGGCAGGAAAAAGAAGCCGTCGGCCTGCAGGGGCACGCCGCGCAGCACGTTGGCCAGGGCCGCGCCGTAAAAGATGGCGAGTAGTGCGCTGGCCACGCAGAAAACCCCGTCGAACAACGTTTGCCACACCCCCAGCTCGAGATGGTTGCGCAGTTCCACGCTCACACCGCGTCCGATCAGCAGCCAGAGCACGATCATGAGCGGGAGATAGAAGCCACTGAAGGCAGATGCGTAGAGCAGCGGAAAGGCGAAATAAAGAGTTCCACCAGCGGCCAGCAGCCATACCTCGTTGCCATCCCAAACTGGACCGATGGAGGCGAGCAGGGTGCGGCGCTCCGTCTCATTGCGGGTGAGAAAGAGGTGCAGCACGCCCACACCCAGATCGAAGCCGTCAAAGACCACGTAGCCGACTATCATCGCGGCGACGAGCCAGAACCAGAGAAGAGCCATCATGGAGTAGACCTCGTGAATCGTGGTTTCTTCAGCTTGCGGTTACGGCGTGTTCTGTGGCGGATATCGTATGGCCGGGACCTTGGCTGATTTCGCGGTAGATAAGGATGGTAAAGAGCAGGCCGAGCAGCGTGTACAGGCCCATAAAGCCGATCAGGGTGAAAAGAGTATTGCCGGCATCGACCGTACTCGAGTAGCCCTCGCTGGTGCGCATGAGGCCGTAGATGATCCAGGGCTGGCGGCCCAGCTCGGCGGTCAGCCAGCCGGCGGTGTTGGCAATGTACGGCAGCGGGAAGCTGAGCAGCAGCGCCCAGAGGGCCCAGCGGTTGGTGTAGATTCGTCCCCGCCACAGCAGCCAGGCGCATGCAGCCATGAGAAGCGCGAACCAGGTTCCCAGGCCGGCCATGATGTGGTAGGCGTAGAAGAGCAGCGGCTGCGCTGTGGGCCACTGATCGCGCGGAAAGCTGTCGAGCCCGCGTACGTCGGCGCGCGTGGTGCCATAGATGAGGAAGCTCAGTACATCGTTCACGGCGAGAGAGTTGTCGATCTGGCCGGTCTCCGCATTCGGCTGGCCCATCAGCACGATGGGCGCGTTGGGGCCGCTGTGAAACAGGCCCTCCATGCTGGCGATGGCCACAGGCTGATTTTGCGCGACGTATTTGCCTGCCAAATCCCCTGTGGGAAAGATGATGGCGATTGAGGCAACAATGCCGGCAATGACGCCGACCTTGATGAAGAGGCGCGCGTAACCCTCGTTACGTTTCTCAAGCAGGTAAAAGGCGCCCACCGCCGCCATCACAAACGCGCCGGTGATGACCGCGCCCGTCATGTTGTGGATGTACTGGAGCAGAGCCCAGGGATTGAGCAGTAGCTGCCAGAAGCTCGCGACTTCAAAGCGGCCGTCGGGCAGGCGGCTGTAGGCCACCGGGTGCTGCATCCAGGCGTCGGTCACGATAATGAAGAAACCCGAGAGCCAGGAGCCAAACCAGACCATGACCGCCGACAACCAGTGAGCGCGCTTGGAGAGGCGGTTTTCGCCGTAAATAAACAGGCCGAGAAAGGCGGATTCGAGAAAGAAGCTGAAGACGCCCTCCATGGCCAGCGGCTGCCCGATCACACCTCCCGAAAGCGCAGAGAAGCGAGCCCAGTTGGTGCCAAACTCGAACTCCATGGGAATGCCGGTGACCACGCCGAAGATAAAATTGATGGCGAAGATCCGGCCCCAAAAGCGCGCCGAGCGATCCCAATCCGAGCTGCCCGGAGTGCGCAGCGCCACCGTCTTGAGGACCACAATCAGCAGGCTCAGGCCCATGGTGAGCTGCGGAAACAGATAGTGGAAGGTGATGGTGAACGCAAATTGCAGGCGATGAAGAACTTCGCTAGTCATGCAAACCTCCGGATTGGGAAAGCAAAAACCGAAAAAATGGGGGAGAACAACGCGGGAATCGAGCCCTTTGCCGAAATGTTTATGAGCCGATAGCCGACGAATTCAGTGTAGGGCGAATCCGCAAAGGCGCTGTGATTTAAATCACATCCTGGGCAGAATCCCAGGCGCCATGCTGATGGTAGTGAGCCCCAGCCCCGACCAATTCGAAATCCCTCACTTCTCCAACAACATTGGGCGCTCCAGCGATTTTCCAGGTGGGATAATGGCACGAATGCGTATTGGCATCATTGGCGGCGGCATCGCGGGTTTGGCTGCGGCCTTCGAGCTTGAGAAAGCACGGGCCGCCGGTCAGCCGGCGGAATACACGCTTTACGAGGCCCAGCCGCGGCTGGGCGGCGTGTTGGCTTCGAAGACCGTAGAGGGCGCCGTGCTGGAGCTGGGTCCCGACTCGTTCTTGACCGAAAAACCGGCGGCTGCCGAGCTCTGCCGCGAGCTGGGCCTGGGCGCGGAGCTGGTGCCCTCCAACGATGCGGCGCGCAAAGACCTGGATCGTGGTGAAGAACCGCTTGGTGGCGCTGCCCGACGGGCTCATGTTCCTGGTGCCTACCAAGCTGGTGCCGACAGCGCTGACACGCCTCTTCAGCCTTCGAACCAAAACTCCGCATGGGAATGGAACTGCTGCATCCGCCACGCGCCGGCGAAGGCGACGAATCAGTGGCCGCGCTGGTGGAGCGGCACTATGGCTCGGAGGCCGTAGATCGGCTCGCCGATCCGCTGTTGAGCGGCATTTACGGCGGCGATGCGGCCCAACTCAGCGCCCGCACCGTGCTGCCGCGGCTGGTGGAGATGGAGAAAAATTACGGATCGCTGACCCGCGGCATGCTCGCGGCGCATAAAAAGATGCGGGCCGTGCAAAGAAAATCCTCCAGAACGCCAAACCGCGGAGCACCCGCGATCTTTACGGCGCTGCGCGGCGGCATGCAGCAGTTGGTGGATGCGTTGACGGCGCGGCTCGATCCGGCTGCCAGTTCAGACGGCAACGCCGGTGAGCGCCATTGAGAAGACAGACAGCGGCTGGCGCCTGTACGGGGGTGGCGCCACAAGAGAATTTGACGCCCTCATCATGGCCTCCCCGGCATGGGCCGCGGGCGTGCTGCTGGAACCGGTGGACGCCGAGTTGGGTCGAGGAGCTGGGCGGCATTCCCTACTCATCGTCGATTACCGTGAACCTGGTCTACGACGAGAGCAAGCTCGGGAAGCTGCCGGAGGGATTCGGCTTTCTGGTTCCGGCCAGCGAAGGCCGCGCCATGCTGGCCTGCACCTTTGTGCATCGCAAATTTCTGGGCCGCACGCCTCCGGGCAAAGCGGTATTTCGCGCCTTCCTGGGCGGCGCCGGGCGCGAGGCCCTGCTCACGGAGAGCGACGAAGCGCTGGTAGCTGCAGTGCGGCGCGAGATGGCTGCGATATCTGGGAACGAAGGTTCTCGCTGCGGACCTTGAGCCGGAGCATGTGCAGGTTTGCCGCTGGCGCCGGGCGATGGCCCAGTATGCCGTGGGGCACCGCGAGCGGATGCAACGCATTGCCGCCCGCGTGGCTACCCTGCCGGGTCTGCGGCTGGCCGGCAACGCCTATGACGGCATCGGGATTCCGGATTGCATCCGGCTGGGGCGGCAGGCGGCGCGGGACCTGGTTGCAGCGGGAGTCGATTCGCCGTCAGGAGTTTCCGCGTAAGCCCCATCTCGTAAGCCGTACGCGTAAGCCTTATCTTGACGTGCCCGCTCTTCTATACTCGCCCTAGAGTATGTCCACGCGTACCGATACCGTTTTGGCAACCATTCTGCGTACGACACGGGCCGCGGTCGAGACCGCGAAGGGTCTCGTGCCGGTGGCCGGGCTGGAGCGCCGCGCACGCGAGCATCGGCCGCGCGGATGGGCTGCGGCCTTGCGCCGGGGTCCGCAACGACAGGTCCTTGTCGATGGGGCGGAGCGTCGACCGGAGGCGCTGGGGCCTGCCATTATTGCCGAAATCAAGAAGGCTTCACCCTCCAAAGGGTTGATTCGCGGCGATTTCAATCCCGAGTGGCTGGCGCGCCGCTATCGCGCCGGGGGTGCTGCCGCGCTATCTGTGCTCACCGACGAGCCTTTCTTCCAGGGCAGCCTGCGCAATTTGGAGCTGGCTTCAGAGGCCACTCCGCTGCCCTGTCTGCGCAAGGATTTCATGGTTGACGAGTACCAGATTGTCGAAGCGCGCGCGCATCGCGCCGACGCCATTCTGCTGATTGCTGCTGCGCTCGCCAACGACGAGCTGAAGCGCTTTGCGCAGGCCGCGCACGCACTCTCTCTGGACGTGCTGGTCGAGGTGCACACGGCCGATGAGCTGGACCGCGTGCTGGATGCGCTCGGTGAAAGCGGCGCGGACGCCATTGGCGTGAACAATCGCGATCTGAAGACCTTCGAGGTAAGTCTGGAGACTTCGCTGGCGCTGGTCGAGCGCATTCCGGCCGGCGTGGTGCGCGTGGCGGAGAGCGGAATCTCCGACGCGGCTGATATTGCCAAGCTGCGCGAGGCTGGCTTCGACGCATTTCTGATTGGCGAGAGCCTGATGCGCCAGCCCGATCCCGGCGCCGCGCTGGCGGAGCTGATTGCCGGAGCCCCGGAATCGCGAGTCAAAGCCAAGCCATGAACGCCCAAGCCATGAACGCTGCAAATCTCTGGATCAAAATCTGCGGCGAACACTTCGGTGGCGGACGCGCTGCTGGCTGCGGAGGCCGGCGCCGATGCGGTGGGGTTTGTTTTTGCACCCAGCCCGCGGCGCGTGACTGTGGAGCAGGTAGCCGCGATGGTCCCGCAGCTTCCGGCGGAGCTTGAAAAGATCGGCGTGTTCGTGGATGCAGCGTTCGACGAGATTTCCCTCGCCGTGGATGCGTGCGGACTGACGGGCGTGCAACTCCACTTCAAAGCGGCGCCTGAACTGGCGGCGCAGTTGCGGGCCCGCTTTGGGCCCACGCTGCGCATTGTGCGCACCGTGCATTTTGCCGGATCGGCAACCGTAATGCCGCAGGGCGAAAACTTGGATGCGGTACTGGTGGACTCGTGCACGCCCACGGCTAAGGGGGGCACGGGCCAGACTTTCGATTGGTCCCTCGCGGCCACTACTCTGTTCCAAAATGCCAAAGCCCGGAGGGCCATTGCGGCGGGGGGGCTGACACCGGAGAACGTGGCCGAGGCGATTGGAACGCTGGGCCCGTGGGGCGTGGACGTGGCCAGCGGCGTGGAAGCCGCGCCGGGGCGCAAGGATGCTGCCAAAGTGCAAGCTTTCATTCGCAACGCCCGCGCCGCGAAACGCTGAAGCGGGCGGCATCGATTTTGCGGCAATCTTACAGGTACACTAAAAAAGTTCCCTTATCTTTGGGCAACTGACCAGGAGCACCCATGTCTTCCATCATTCTTCCGGCAAATCCATCCGAGTCGCGGGCGGGGCGGTTTGGCGTTTATGGCGGCCGCTATGTGCCGGAGACATTGATGGCCGCGCTGGTGGAGCTGGAGCGTGAGTATGAATCGGCGCGCGCCGATGCCGCATTCCAGGCCGAGCTGACTTCCCTGCTGACCGACTACGCCGGCCGCCCCACGCCTCTCTACTTTGCCAAGCGGCTGAGCGAGCAACTGGGCGGAGCGAAGATCTACCTGAAGCGCGAAGACCTGCTGCACACCGGCGCGCACAAAATCAACAACGCGCTGGGGCAGGGATTGCTGGCGAAACGGATGGGCAAGCAGCGCATTATCGCTGAAACCGGCGCGGGCCAGCACGGCGTGGCCACCGCGACCGTCTGCGCGCTGCTGGGCATGGAATGCATCATCTACATGGGCGAAGTGGACATGGAGCGGCAGGAGCTGAACGTGCTGCGCATGAGGCTGCTGGGCGCCGAGGTCCGCGGGGTTGCGTCGGGATCGAAGACGCTGAAGGACGCCATCAGCGAAGCCATGCGCGACTGGGTCACGAACGTCCGCACCACCTATTACGTTCTGGGCAGCGCGCTGGGCGCGCATCCTTACCCAACCATGGTGCGCGATTTTCAGCGCATCATCAGCAAGGAGATCAAGGCCCAAATCCTCGAAAAAGAAGGCCGGCTGCCCAACGCGGTGGTGGCCTGCGTGGGGGGCGGGTCGAACGCCATTGGCGCATTCTACGAGTTTATCGGCGACCGTGACGTGCGCCTGATCGGCGTGGAGGCCGGCGGGCGCGGTACGGCGCTGGGCGAGCACGCGGCGCGGTTCAAGGGCGGCGCGCCGGGAGTCTTGCAGGGCACCTACTCCTATGTGCTGCAGGATGAATACGGGCAGATAGCGTTGACGCATTCGGTCTCGGCGGGTCTGGATTATGCGTCCATCGGGCCGGAGCACGCGGCGCTGCACGACTCCGGCCGCGCCGAATATGTCTCCTGTGACGACGCCACCGCTCTGGACGCAGTGGTGAGGCTGGCGCGCACCGAGGGAATTTTGCCGGCGCTCGAAAGCGCGCATGCGGTGGCCGAGGCGCTGCGCATTGCGCCGTCGATGACGCCGCGTGAAATACTGGTGGTGAATCTTTCCGGCCGCGGCGATAAGGACATGGGCATTTTGGCCCGCGAACTGAAGCTGTAGTGGCCGGCTCAACAGGACCATGCGTTCTGATGGATTTTGTTTTCTTGAGTTGTCATCCTGCGGCGTAGCCTAAGGATCTGCGGTTGTCATTCCATGCCGATTCGTTTCAATCACAAACCGGGGTTGGTGGTTTACCTGACGGCGGGCGATCCGTCTCTGCAGGCAACGCGGGAAATCGCCATCGCCGCCATCGATGCGGGCGCCGATGTGATCGAGCTGGGTGTGCCGTTCAGCGATCCACTGGCCGACGGGCCAATCATCCAGCGTGCCAGCGAGCGCGCTCTGGCGCGGGGCACACGCCTCAAAGACGTGCTGGCGCTGGCGCGCGAGCTGCGCGCGGCACGGCCGCAGGCCGGCCTGGTCATCTTCAGCTATCTCAATCCAATTCTGCGCTACGGGCTGCACCGTTTTGCCGACGACGCCGCAGCGGCTGGCGTGGATGGCGTGCTGGCGACCGACATGATTGTCGAAGAAGCCGGTGAATATCTGGCCGAGATGGAGCGCGTGAAGCTGGCGCCGATTTTTCTGGCCGCGCCCACCAGTCCCGATGAACGCCTGCAGGCCATCGCCACCCACAGCAAGGGATTTGTCTACGCCATTTCGCGCGTGGGCATCACCGGCAAGCAGCAGAGCATGACGGCCGATGCCTCGTCCCTGGTGGCGCGCATCCGGCGATGGAGCAAGCTGCCGGTGGCCGTGGGATTTGGCATCTCCAATGCGAATCACGTCGCGCAGGTGGCGGAGTTCGCAGATGCCGCGGTCATCGGCAGCGCCATTGTGGAGCTTAGTCGAGCGGACAACTTCCGAACAGGGACCGGATCAAGCGCCCGGCGCAGTCTCCCGATTTATCAAGGGCCTGCGCCTGAACGAAGCGGCGCCGGCCCGGTGAGAATAGCAGTTGTCAGTTCACAGCTCTCAGCTCTCAGTTGTATCGTGCCAATGTAAGCCGTTGAGGCTTGCATCCGCACCGGTAAACCTGAAAGCTGTCCGCTGCAGGCTCCTTCCGAGGATTCAATGACGCTCGAAGAATTGCGAAGCCGAATCGATGTTCTGGATCGCCAGCTTGTTGAGCTGCTCAACGAGCGGGCTCGTGCCGCACAGAAGGTGGGCTACTTGAAGGCCGCCACCTCGCTCCCGATCTACGAACCTCAACGCGAGAAGATCGTGTACGCAAATGTGCGGGCCGCCAACAAGGGGCCGTTGCCGGACAACGAACTTCAGCATATCTACGAGCGCATTATCGACGTGATGCGGGCGCTGCAGCGCAATGAGCTGTCTTCAGAGAGACAGGCCCAGGGAAAGGACCCTGAGGGCCAGGCCGCGGGTGCACCGGTACCCCAGCAACAAAGAGCCGTCGCTGGCAACCCCGGATCGCTACCCGAGACAGGGAAATCGAAATGATCGTCGCCATGCAGGAGAATGCAACGGAAGAACAGATTGACGCCGTCATCGAAGTGATGTCGGAGAGCGGGGTCGACGTGCACCGCACCACGGGTGCGATGCAGACCATTCTGGCCGCGGTGGGACCGACAGCGGGGCTGGATATTACCAAATTCGAAGTGCTGCCGGGCGTGATGCACGTGCACCGCATCAGCTCGCCCTACAAGCTGGCCGGCCGCGCCTTTCGGCCTGAAGGCACGGTGGTCGAATTCCCCAACGGCGCCGCCATAGGCGGACACCATGTGGCTCTCATCGCGGGGCCGTGCGCCATTGAAGACCGCGGGCAGATTTTCTCCGTAGCGCGTTGCGTGAAAGCCGCAGGCGGCGGTTTTCTGCGCGGCGGAGCATTCAAGCCCCGCACTTCGCCTTACTCGTTTCAAGGGCTCGGCATCGAGGGCCTGAAGCTGATGTGCGAGGCGGCCCAGGAAAACGGACTGGCCGTGGTCAGCGAGGTGATGGAGATTGCGCAGATTGAGCCCATGCTGCCCTATGTGGATTGTTTCCAGGTGGGGGCGCGCAACATGCAGAACTTTAACCTGCTGCGCGAGCTGGGGCAGGTGCGCAAGCCGGTGCTGCTGAAGCGCGGCATTGCGGGCACCATCGAGGAATTGCTGATGTCGAGCGAATACATCCTCTCCGGCGGCAACTACCAGGTGATCCTGTGCGAGCGCGGCATCCGCACCTATGAAACCGCGACGCGCAATACGATGGATATTGCCGCCATTCCCGTGCTCAAGAAGTTGACGCATCTGCCGGTGGTAGCGGACCCTTCGCATGGCACAGGCCGGCGCGACATGGTGGCTCCCATGGCCAAAGCAGCACTGGCCGCGGGATGCGATGCCCTGCTCATCGAGATTCATCCCAACGCCGATAAGTCTGTCTCCGATGCGGCGCAGACACTCTATCTTGATCAGTTCGAAAAGCTGGTCGGTGAGCTGCGTGTGATTGCGAAGGCAGTAGGCCGGGAACTGTAAGATGGGCAAGTTAGCAAGTCAGCGAGTCAGCGAGTTAGCGAGTTAGCAAGTCAGCCGGTCGGCGCTGGCTGGCTGCATAGAAAGACGTGGGCTTGTGAGCGCAACGAGTGAAGCTGCGGTTGGGAAGAGAACGCGTCACTATCGGGATTTGGTGGTTTGGCAGAAAGCTATGAGCTTGGCAAAGGCTATCTACGCCGAAACAGAGCAGCTGCCAAGGAATGAGATGTATGGGTTCCAATCGCAGATGCGCCGGGCTGCAATCGCCATTCCCAGTAATATTGCGGAAGGGCATGGCAGGCTGAACGATGGGCATTTCAGGCAATTTCTCGCCATATCGCGCGGTTCGCTTTTCGAGTTACAAACGCAAATGGAATTGGCTGCAGACTTGCACTTGATGGATTCCAGGCGCGTTGCGGCGCTGATGGAACAATGCGACGAAGTCGCTCGCATGCTCAATGGATTATTAGGAGCGTTGCACCGCTCCTAGCCGACTCGCTAACTCGCTAACTCGCTGACTTGCTAACTTGCTGACTCGCTAACTCGCTAACTCGCTCATCATGATTGACTCGATCTCCATTCTCGGCACTGGACTTCTGGGCACATCGGTGGGGCTTGCTCTGCGCGCGGGCGGGTATCGGGGATCGATCACCGGGTGGAATCGCAGCGCGGAGCAGGCGCAGCTCGCACTGCGAATGGGGGCAGTCGATTCTGTCGCTCCCGATCCCGTTGCTGCAGCGCGCGCCAGCCAGGTGACACTGCTGGCCGTGCCCATCTACGCCACGCTGGATTTTATGGAGAAGCTTGCGGGCGAACTTGGCAGCAAGCATCTGGTCACTGATGTGGGCAGCACTAAGCGGGTGATCTCCGAGGCGGCAGCGCGGTTGTACAACACGCCTGGCCGCGCGGCGTTCCTGCCCGGACATCCGATGGCCGGCAAGGAGCGCGGCGGCGCAGCGCTGGCGGATGCGAATCTGTTTCGCGGAGCGGTGTGGATCTTCACCGATGATGCGAAAGCAGAACGCTCGGCACAATCGGCGGGGCTCGTGCAAGGCTGGCGGGAGCTGGTGGCTGCCATGGGATCAAAGACCCTCGATCTCGATCCGGTGCGTCACGATGAACTGGTGGCGTGGGTGAGCCATGTGCCGCAGTTTACGGCCACGGCGCTGAGCGCGCTGCTCGAAGAGGAAGTGGGCGACGCGCCCGAACTCAAGGACGTGGGGGGACGCGCGCTGCGCGAGATGACGCGGCTGGGCGCGAGCCCTTACTCCATGTGGCGCGATATCGCCAGCACCAACACCGAAGCCGTGGAGCGGGCGCTGTTCGCACTCGAACAGCGCATCGCGCACTTGCGCGAAAATCTGCGCACGCCGGGGTTGCGCGAAGAGTTCGAGCAGGCCAACCGGTTTCGGCGCGAGTGACAACCAGCGTGCCGCCTTCAGAACCATGAGCGAATCTCGGATTCAGAGAACCTGGGATTGCCTGAAGCGGCTGGCGCGCCGCCCCGCGGCTCTTCACGCTCTTCCGCTCGGCGGCGAACTGCGTGCCAGGTCGCAGGCCCGCCACAGGTACCAGCTCGCCACGCTGCGGAAGGGCGCCCAGCGCCGCCCTCGCTTGAACACCACATCGGGTTTGGGCAAATCGCCCGCCTCGATGGCCCGGTTCCTGGGCATCCGCATGAAGGTCAGCGCGTACCCCTTGCGCACCCCATAGTCCGTCACCGGCAGCACATCCGGACGCCCCATGCGAAAGATGAGCAGCATCTCCACCGTCCAGGGACCGATGCCGCGGACCTCCGTCAACCGCTCCACAATATCCGCGTCTGCCATCTTCAAAATCGCGCGATGCGAAGGCACCGTTCCATCCAGCGTGCGCGCGGCCAGATCGCGCAAAGCTTTGATCTTGTTTCCGGAAACGCCGGCCGCTCGCAGCCTGTCCTCGGGTGTATCGAGCAGCGCCTGCGGAGATGGATCACCTCCATAAATCGCGCGCACGCGCCCGTGAATAGTTGCCGCTGCCTTGCCGTTCAACTGCTGGTAGAGGATGGATTCAAGCAGCGCTTCAAACGGCGAAGGCGATGAACCGAGCCGCAAGGCAAAGGACCCCACACGCTCAATCAATGCGCCCAGCTTGGCATCGGACGCGCGCAAATGCGCCAGCGCCTCATCCGTATCGAAGGGAAGCTTGCGACTACGTCCATCGTGGATCATAGGCAGGAGTCTATCCTATAGGGCGGTCAATATAGCCTCGCAAACCCGTCAGCCCACTCCCTCTGTCCAGGCTTGTACCATTACATCAAGAGATACCTCAGGAGCGCCAACCATGAAGATGCGGCCCGGAACGCAGACCGGATTTCTGCTTTGCGGCAAGGAGTGGATCGACGGAGAAGCAATGGAAGTGCGCTCTCCGTGGGACCAGGGCCTGGTGGGCCGCGTAACCATCGCCACACGAGCCGATGCGCGCGATGCCGTGCAACACGCTGTGGCCAGTCTGCGCCGCACCCGCGCCATGCCGCGCTGGAAGCGCCGCGACATTCTTGAAAATATCGCCGACGCGCTCATCGCGCAAAAAGATCGTTTTGTGCAGCTCATCGTGGCAGAGGCCGGTAAGCCGTTGCGTCCGGCCCGGGCAGAGGTCGATCGCACCGTCCTCACCTTTAAAACCGCCGCTGAAGAAGCGACCCGTCTGGGCGGCGAAAATATTCCTTTGGACGTGACCCAGGGAAACGAAGGACGTTGGGGCCTGGTGCAGCGTTTTCCCATCGGTCCGGTCCTCGGCATCACGCCCTTCAACTTCCCCCTCAACCTTGTAGCCCACAAAGTCGCTCCCGCAATGGCCGCGGGCTGTCCGATCATCCTCAAGCCGGCGCCGCAGGCGCCCTTCACCGCGCTTGCCCTGGGCGAACTCATCGTCAAGGCGGGCTGGCCTGAAGATGCCATCGCCGTGCTCACCCTCGACAACGCCGACACCGCCTGGCTCGCCGAAAAGGAAGATCGCATTAAACTGGTCAGCTTTACCGGCTCAGCCAACATAGGTTGGCAACTCAAGGCGCACTCCGGGCGCAAGCGCGTGGTGCTGGAACTGGGCGGTAACGCCGCGCTCATTGTTCACGGTGATTGGCCCAACCTCGAAGAAGCTGCTGTCCGCACCGCTCACGCAGCCTTCGGCTACGCCGGTCAGTCCTGCATCAGCGTACAGAGAGTCTTTGTCGACCGCGCCGTCTATCAGAGCTTTTTGTGGAAAGTGGTGGACTGCGCCGCTAAGCTCGTTGCCGGCGGACCGGTTGATGAAGCCACAGAGATCTGTCCGCTCATTCGCACCAGCGAGGCCGAGCGCGTAGAAGCCTGGATCAAGGAAGCCGTGGCCGGCGGCGCCAAGCTTGTCACCGGAGGCGAGCGCAACGGTTCCTTCGTCGCACCAGCCGTGCTTACCGCGACCAAGCCCGGCATGAAGCTGCGCGACGAGGAAGTCTTCGGCCCGGTCGTCTGCATCGAGCCTTACGACGACTTTGAACAGGCCCTGGCAGAAGTGAACCACTCGAAATATGGCCTGCAGGCTGGTCTGCTCACGCGCGACGCCGGCCGCATCCTCACCGCTTACCGCGAGCTTGAAGTAGGCGCGTTGATCGTCGGCGACACACCCACCTGGCGCGTCGATCCCATGCCTTACGGGGGTATCAAAGACTCCGGTTTCGGCCGCGAAGGCCTGCGCTGGGCCATTCAGGAAATGACCGAGCCGCGCATGTTGGTCATGGATGGAATCGCCTGATCCCACGGCGGCTGTAGCTGCACCCTTTTGTTCAATGCCCGCGCCCGCTCACCGCCTGTTGCCTGTTGCGGCTCTATAGGATCGCCAGCCAGTAAGCCAATGCGGTCAACGTCGGATAGGTGATCGCAATGAGCGCGATGGCATTCAGACCGCGCAGATGGATATGATCTCCGGTCAGCATCCTTCAGGGGCGTCCCGTGGCAAAGGAGAGAGCGATACCGAAGCTTCTGGTAGTCATGCGAAAGGAAAATAGAAAACACCATCGCATGCGCCGCATCTAAATGCGGCGCGCGGATGTTTGCAGAAATGAGCTGGGATTTAGTGCCGGCTTACTTGCTCTTCGCGGTCTTGGCCTTCTGTGCCGCCCAGCGCTTGCGCTGTGCTTCGGCAATCCGCTTGCGAGCTTCCACGCTCAACACGCGCTTTTTAGGGCGGCCCGCTGCAGCGGCGCTCGAAACCTTGCTCGCAGCCTTGCTAGCCGCCTTGGTTGCGGCCTTGGTTGCAGTTGTTCCAGAGCCACTCAACAGCGCCCGCACCTGGGTGAGTCTTGTAATCTCTGCATCTATCTGAGCCAGAATCGAATCAATCGTCATACGCAAAGGATATAACGAAATAGGCTGTTTTGCACAGCCTTTGTGCGGCATTTTCGTCAACTTAGCCGGCTGGGTCCTCGTCTCAGAACTTATCCGTAGCATCGACGCAGGCACAAAGGTAGGAACCTTGAACTAGTAATGCCGAAGCGAACTCTCCAGTTACCCGGAGACCGGGCAATCGCTTCATCTAAATGCTACTCAATGCCGGCACTCTCACCACTAATAGACACTTACACCTATACGCAAGTGCAATCATTCAACTTTCAGTTCGTTACGATTTTTCTTTGTCCAATGGATTGCTATTCGTATAACTGCAACGCATAAAAAAAGGACGAGCCGAAGCTCGTCCCCTTGCTTGCACTGCAAGTGTTCGCGATAACTTCAGGCTTCCACCCCTGCCGGTACGCGCTTCCAGGCATAGAGCGGAAACTGGTTGGCAAGCTCCGCCACGTCACCGCGAATCCGCGCCAGCTGTGCCCTCGTCATTGCGCGATTCCAGCGCCTGCGCAATCCATTTTGCAATCTGTCGCATCTCAGGCTCCTTCATCCCTCGCGTTGTCAGTGCCGGCGTTCCCACGCGAATTCCCGAAGGCTTCAGCGGCGGATTCGTGTCCCACGGAATGGAGTTCTTGTTCACCGTGATGCCCGCATGGCCCAGCGCCGCTTCAGCTTCCGAACCCAGAATGCCCTTCTCGAACACATCCACCAGCATCAGGTGATTGTCCGTGCCGCCTGAGACCAGATCTGAAGCCGGCATCCTGTAAGCCGCCGGCCAAAGCCCTGGCGTTAGCCACGATCTGCGCCGCATAAGTGCGGAACTCCGGCCGCAGCGCCTCGCCCAGCGCCACCGCCTTGGCCGCGACAATGTGGACCAGCGGTCCGCCCTGCTGGCCGGGAAACACGGCCTTGTCCACCGCTTGCGCCAAATCCTGGCTGCAAATAATCAACCCCGCGCGCGGCCCGCGCAGCGTCTTATGCGTGGTGGTCGTGGTAATGTGCGCGTGCGGCACGGGCGAAGCATGCACCCCGCCCGCTACCAAGCCCGCGATGTGCGCCATGTCAAACACGTACTTTGCGCCCACCTTGTCGGCGATCTCTCTCATGCGCGCAAAATCCCACAGGCGCGGATAGGCGCTGGCTCCGCCGATGATCATCTTCGGCTTTTCCTTCAGAGCCACGGCTTCCATCTCGTCGTAATCGATGGTCTCCGTATCCCGCCGCACATGATAGAAAGTGGTGCGATAGAGCTTGCCCGCAAAGCTCAGCCGGTGCCCGTGCGTCAGGTGCCCGCCGTGCGACAGATCAAGTCCCAGGATGGTGTCGCCGGGCTGCAGAAACGCCGAATAAGCCGACGCATTGGCCTGCGAACCCGAGTGCGGCTGCACGTTGATGTGCTCCCCGCCAAAGAGTTCCTTGGCGCGATCGCGCGCCAGATTCTCCACCACATCGGCATACTCGCAGCCGCCGTAGTAGCGGCGGCCGGGGTAACCTTCAGCGTACTTATTGGTGAAGATGGAACCCGCCGCCTCCAGCACCGCCTCGGAGACGAAGTTCTCACTGGCAATCATCTCCAGCCCTTCATGCTGGCGGAGAGTTTCCTGTTCAAGGGCAGCGGCGACTATTGGGTCAGCCTGTGCAAGTGTAAGTGACATGCGGTCGGTCATATCTAAATTCTACGGCAAACTGACGCGGGGAGCGCGGGTTTGACTACCGGTTCAACCAGCCGCCATCGACCACCAGGACGTGACCATTTACATAGTTGCTGGCGCCCGAGGCCAGAAACACCGCCGCGCCGGCCAGGTCCTCGGGGGTTCCCCAGCGCCCCGCTGGAATTCTCTCCAGAATCTGCCGCGACCGCTCAGGATTTTTCTGTAACGCCTCGGTGTTATCGGTGGCCATGTAACCAGGGGCGATGGCATTTACATTCACGCCCTTGGCCGCCCATTCATTCGCAAAGGCTTTGGTAAGCTGCGCCACGCCTCCCTTGGCCGCCGTATAGGCGGGCACAAACACGCCACCTTGAAATGAAAGCAGAGAGGCGATGTTAATCACTTTGCCCGATCCGCGCGCCAGCATGTGCCGGCCCGCATGTTGCGTCAGCCGAAAGACGCTGGACAGGTTCACATTGAGAACCGTCATCCAGTCCTCTTCGCTCTGTTCCACGGCCGGCGAGCGGCGAATGGTTCCGGCGTTATTCACCAGGATGTCGATGGTGCCCAGGCGCTCGATGGTCTGCTCCACCAGCCGCGCGCAAACCTCACGCTCGCCCACATCGCCCACCAGTGCAGCCGTTTGAACGCCACACGCCACAATGCGTTTGCAGGTCGCCTCCGGCAGGGCGTTCGATCCGTGCACGGCCACGTGCGCGCCCGCTTCAGCCAGGGCAACAGCCATGGCCGCTCCCAGTCCGCGCGATGACCCCGTCACCAGGGCAACTTTTCCTTTGAGGTTAAACTTGTCGAGAACCAACGGAATCTTCCCTTTCCCTCAAGCGTGCGCCCCCTGTCCAAAACGACGGGGTGTGTCTGGCCACTGCAATCGCACCCTGGCAATGCTAGCAGGCCACTTATACCTGCACCTTGACCGCAATCGGAAACCTGCGGCCCATGCCGAAGGATTTGGACGTGACCTTGAGCACGGGCGCCGCTTGCTGGCGCTTATACTCCGAGCGTTCCACCAGGCGCACCACCTGGTGAACCAGATCGAGCGGAAATCCGGTAGTCTCTGCGATGTGTTCCGGCGTTTCGTAGCGCTCGGCGTAGGCTTCGAGAATCGGGTCGAGAACGTCGTAGGGGGGAAGCGAGTCAGTGTCCTTCTGGTCGGGGCGCAGTTCGGCGGACGGCGGCTTGTTCAGGATGGCTGCGGGAATGATCTCCCCTTCCCGGTTCAACCAGCGGCAGACGGCATACACACGCGTCTTCACCAGGTCGCCAATCACCGCCAACGCGCCCACCATGTCGCCATACAGCGTGCAATAGCCCACCGCCATCTCCGATTTGTTGCCGGTGGTAAGCACCAGGGCGCAAAACTTATTGGAGAGAGCCATCAGCAAATTGCCGCGAATGCGCGACTGGATATTTTCTTCTGTGATATCGGGCTTGGTGCCGGCAAAAAGCGGCTCCAGGCTGCGCATGTACTCGGCGAACAGCCCGCTGATGGGGATCACCTCAAAGCGGATGCCGAGATCGGCGGCGAGGCGGCGGCTGTCGTCGATGGAGCCGGTGGAGGAGTAGGGGCTGGGCATGCCTACGCCAATCACATTTTCCGGACCCAGCGCGTCCGCAGCGATAGCCGCCACCAGCGCGGAATCGATGCCGCCGCTGAGGCCAACCAGAGCTTTACTGAAGCCGCACTTGCGCACGTAGTCGCGCGTGCCCAGCACCAGCGCATGGTAGGCGGCTGAAGTGTCGTCGTCCTGAGGGTCGGGTATAGGCTGCGCGGCGAAGGGATCGACGAGGACCAGATCTTCAGCAAAGGAAGCGGCCTGCGCAATGAGATTGCCCTGCGCATCCAGGGCCAGCGAGGACCCGTCGAAGATGAGGCTGTCGTTGCCGCCCACCTGGTTGCACATGAGCACGGGAATGCCGTCGCGCCGCGCCATGGCGGCCAGCATCTGGCGGCGCAGCGCGCGCTTGGAGTGCCAGAAGGGCGATGAGGAGAGATTGATATGAAGAGCGGGGTTCTGGCGCATCAGCTCTTCCACCGGATCGACGGTGTAAAGGCGGCGCGGCCAGAAGTTCTTATCGTTCCAGGCGTCTTCGCAGATGGTGATGGCGAGGCGAACGCCATCTAACTCGACGACGTCCTGGTGATGCGCCGGCGCGAAATAACGCTGCTCGTCGAAGACGTCGTAGAAGGGAAGCAGGCGCTTGTGCTGCTCGATGAGAATCTTTCCGCGATCGATGAGGACGGCGGCATTCACCGCTGGTTTCCCGGAGTGGTCGCCGGCAGGCAGCGCCACGCCCACCAGCACCGCGGTGGGCAGCTCCGCCGTGGCAGCGGCCAGCTCATCGACGGCCAAGCGGCAACGCGCCAGGAAGCTGGGCTTTTCAAGCAGGTCGGCAGGCGGATAGCCGCACACGGCAAGTTCTGAAAAAACCGTAAGGCGCGCGCCCTGGGCCGCTGCGCGACGGCTGGCGGCAACGATTTTTTCCAGGTTCCCGGTGAAATCCCCGACCGTGGGATCAATCTGCGCGAGCGCGATCTTCACACTTCAAGTCTAACTCGCAAAAATAACCGAGACGCTGCGCTCGGGGCCGGCCTACGAATCAGGAGCGCGTCAGAGCCGGCATGTCGATCGCCAGCCAGGACGGAGATGGAGCGAGATCGGCGATGGCGCCGACCCATCCGGATCCTTCCTGGCGCAGCCCGGCCCGCGCGTAGAAGTCGCGGCAGGGGCCGTTGTGCGGCGTCTCCTGGTACAGCCCCACCAGTCGCGAGGCCGGGGGCGCCAACTCGCTCACCGCATTCAGCAGGGCGTATTCAATGCCGAAGCCAAAGGCCCGGCAGCTCAAAACAAAGACGGGAACTTCGAGGCCCTGTGCGCCGCGCTTTACCAGCATCGCGCCCACCATGCCCATGCTGCCGAACTTATCCCGCGCCGCGGCGGTGAGCAGCCACTGATCCACGCCCAATCCTCGTTGCAGATCGTTCAACGTCACGCGGCTTCCGCAGACGTTGAACTGGTTGGTGCGGTTCACCAGCTCGACGGCGCGTTTCAGATCCGAGGAGCGGCTCGCGAAGTCAATCTTGACAGCGAGCTCCAGTCTGCCCAGGGCGGCTAGTTCATCCTCGTGGCTGCTGTCCGGTTGGCTGCTGCTCAAAAACTGCTCGCGAGCGGCGCGTTCATGGTAAAGCCTGGTTCGATCTTCAAGCTGATCCGCAGGCAGATGTTGCTCCCAGTGCGCCAGCCATCTCCAGGTCACGGCGTCGGTAGCGTTCAGCGTCGTCATCGCCGGGAATGCGTTCTGCATCCGCTCCAGCTCATCGGGCCGATCGTCGATAAAAATAAAATCCTTCTCCTTGAGGTTCAACTCCTCAAGAATGCTCCTCATATTCCCGGCCTTCGGCTCCCAGTTGATGCGCACAGCAACAAAGTCGTCCGCCTCCAGCTGCGACCCGGTGAAGTGCACATTGGCGGGATCGTTTTTGGAGTTGATGGACAGCAGGATGCCGCGGTTTCTGAGTGCTTTCAGGGTCTTCTGGCGCTCGCTAAAGTGTTGCACCGGGCCCTCGCCAATGATCCCGTCCCACAAGGTGTTATCGAGATCGCAGACCACCACTTTCTTGCCCGCCAGCAGCGCAGTGGATGCGATTGCGTCCATATAGGGACCTTGCGCTAATTGAAGACTGAAGCGGGTGGGATGAAAAATGTCGCCCCGAAAGATGACCTTTCCCAGAGTGAAGTCGCCTGTTTTGCGCCGCAGCGACTCCTCGTCGAGCAAACGAACGCGGTGCGCAAGCGCAGCATCGGCGAGCATGCGGCTCAGGCGCTGATTGATAAAGCGCCGCGCGTCGCTGCGGTTGCGCAGGGTCATTAAGTTTTTGGCCACGCCGCTGAAAGCATCGAAGGTCTGCATCAGGGCTGCGCAGTTGTGGACGTAAATCGGGCAAGCGAAGCGCGCGGCCATCTTGCGCAAAGTCGGCAACAGGTCTTCCAGCATTTCATCGAGGCTCGCGAAAAACTTTGCCCGCGGCTGCAGCGATGAGTTCCAGCAATTGATCTGGCCATACTCCGGCGCAAAGTTGTAGGAAAAAGGACTGTAGAAGACCAGATCGAAGCCGCCAAGTTCCGGATCGCTGATCTCCTTGTGCAGCAGCGACGGAATGCGCTGCCCGGTGCGCACCGTCTCAATTCCGATTTGCGCCTGCACGCAGGGAGCGGCCAGATTCGCCACAATCTCGTACATCAGGCAATCGCCGATGGTCAGAATCCGCAGCTGCTTGCGCGCAGGCCGCGATAATGGGCCAACCAGCTCTTCCAGTCCATCGTTGAGCGGCTGCAAGGCGCCGGCCGAGACGTGCGTAGCGAGCACCGCCAGCCATCGTGGAATGGCATGTTGCAGGATTCTGCCCGACGAAAATACCTCCGCTTCCTGGGGATGCATATACGGCTGATTCAACGTTGAGATCCAGCCTGTAAACAGATCCTGCTGCAGCCGGTCAGGTCTCTTCAGCCACTCTCGGGCTAGATCGACAATATTGAAGAAAACCGCCTGCCACCATTCGTGAAGCTCCGCGATGCGCCCGGGAAGAACGTCTGTTGTTCTGTCGGCCTCTTTCATTGCCTGGAAGAAGGCTGCGGCGAGTTCCGCACGGTGAGCGCGGAAGGCAGCGGCCAGCTCTTTGCGTGAACGCAGATCATCGGCCGCGGTCATGGCGCCTCTCCCCGGATGAATAGCAATGGTCAAATGGATACAAGAATCTGAATGGCGCGGCCCGCAGCCGCTCAGGCCCGCGGGGTCCGCAGCATCGCTCTGAAATATTCGACGGAGCGCTGCAGACCTTCCTTAAGACTCACCTGTGGCTGCCAGTCGAGCACATCTCTGGCCTTCGAAATATCGGGACGGCGGCGCGTGGGGTCGTCTGTGGGCAAGGGCTCGTGGCGCAGTTCGCTCTTTGAGCCCGTCACTTCCAGCACCGTCTGCGCGCATTCCAGAATGGTGAACTCACCGGGATTGCCTATGTTGACGGGCATGTGTTCGTCGGAGCGCGAGAGCCGCACGATACCTTCGATCAGGTCGTCAACATAGCAGAAGCTACGCGTCTGGCTGCCGTCGCCGTAGATGGTCAATGGATCGCCGCGCAAGGCCTGCATCATCAAATTGGAGATGACGCGGCCGTCGTCTGGATGCAGGCGCGGCCCATAGGTATTGAAGATGCGCACCAGGTGCGTGTTCACGCCCCGGCTGCGATGGTAGGCCATGGTGAGGGCCTCGGCGTAGCGCTTGGCTTCGTCGTAAACCGACCGCGGCCCCACCGGGTTCACGTTGCCCCAGTAGCTCTCCCGCTGCGGATGTTCGAGCGGATCTCCGTAACACTCTGAAGTGGAGGCATGCAGAAATCCGACCTTGCAGCGCGCGGCGATGCGCAGCATATTCTCGGTACCGATCGATCCCACATGCAGGGTTTCGACCGCCAAGCGCAGATACTCGGGCGGGCTGGCCGGCGAAGCGAAGTTGAAGACATAATCGACCGGGCCCGGATCGAAGGACTCGCAAATGTCCTGCTCCCTGAATTCGAAGCGCGGCTCGCCGGCCAGGTGTTGGATGTTCTCGCGGAAGCCGGTGGACAGATTATCGACGCCAACCACCGAATGGCCCTCGCGCAACAGGCGATCAGTTAAATGAGAACCCAGGAATCCGGCGGCTCCGCTGATGAGAATGCGCATCTTGCCAGTTTCTCCGAACAACGAATCAAGTGGGTGAACTGTTGATGGCGTATTACGACCAAGCCGCTGCGTACTTTCTCACGCCTGCTGATTTTCCGGAACCAGATGGCGCGCCGGGCGGCCTACACTGACGTAGGAAAATCCGTGGCTCTCCAGCGCCTCGGGCGCATACAGGTTGCGGCCATCGATCACGATCGGGAAGCGCACGCATTGCTTCAAGCGAGCGAAATCAAGCGTGCCGAACTCCTTCCAGTCGGTCAGAATCAGAACCGCGTCCGCGCCCTTTGCCGCCTCGTAGGGATCGGCAGCATAGCTGAGCTTTTCCGAAGGCGGAAGAAATCTCTTTGCATTTTCCACCGCCGCCGGATCATACGCAGTCACGATGGCGCCCGCCTCCAGCAATTTCCTGATCAACTCCATGGCCGGCGATTCGCGCACATCGTCTGTGCCTCCCTTGAACGCCAGTCCCAGCGCTGCCAGGCGCTTGCCGCGCAAGGTCCACAAGGCGGAAAGCACCTTGTTGAAAAATTGCTCTTTTTGGCTCTCGTTGATCTGGCGAATTTCCTGCAGCAGCCGGAAGTCTACGCCCTGCTGCTGCGCAACCCAGTGGAAGGCAGCCACATCTTTGGGAAAGCAGGATCCGCCATAACCCAGGCCCGCGCGCAGAAAGGCGGGGCCAATGCGGCTGTCGAGACCCATGCCCGCTGCAATCTCTTCAATATCCGCTTCCACGATTTCAGCCAGGTTGGCCACGGCATTGATAAACGAAATTTTGAGCGCCAGAAAGGCATTGGACGCGTGCTTAATCAGCTCCGCGCTCTGTGGCGATGTAACCAGCAGAGGCGCTGGATGTTCGGGACTGTAGGGTCCGGGCAGCGCATCGGCGCGTGCGTAGTAGCTGCCGTCGGTCAGCGGCTCGTAGATGCGGCGCAGCACTTCGGCGGAGCGGTCGGTCGAAGCTCCCACCACAATGCGATCAGGGTAGAGAAAATCCCCGACCGCCGATCCCTCGCGCAGAAATTCGGGATTCGAAACCACGTCGAAATCGCTGGGGCGAACTCCGTGACGATAGAGAACCCTCCGGATCCAGTCATTGGTGTAGACCGGAACCGTGCTCTTCTCCACGATCACCTTGTAAGAGTGGATGGAGCGGGCAATCTCCGAGACCACCCCCTCGACATAGGACAGATCGGCGGCTCCGCTATCGCCTTGCGGCGTGCCCACCGCAATAAATACTGCTTCACTCTCTTCCACGGCACTTTGCAGGTCGGTCGCGAAGGAGACTCCTTTACCGCGATGCTTGGTAAGCAAATCGGGCAGGTTGCGCTCGAAGATGGGCACACCCCCGTCGCGCAATATCTTTATTTTCGCTTCGTCGTTGTCAACGCAAATTACGCGGTGCCCAATTTCGGCAAAGCACACCGCGGCCACCAGCCCCACGTATCCAGAGCCAACCACGCAGATTGAAACCGAACGCGCCATAGAGTTCACCACTCCTGATTTTCATAGTTATGTCGAATGCGAGAAAAAAGGCGGCCCGACAATGGGCCCGCTGACAGTGAGAGCACGAATTCCCACGCCCTCATGGAACCAGCGTGGGCTTTAGCTCAGGCACAGGTGTTACCGCAACACTCATGAGCTTTCCGTCTTTATCGAAGGTTAAATCCCACGACTTCGTCTGCCCTGGGTCGGAGACATCAAAGAACCTGACCACCGCAGCCCCGTCTTCTTCTACCTGCAACACGGAATTCATCACCAGCGAGATGCCCTGGTTTCCCTCACTTGCAACGCGCGGAATCTTCACATCGCTGCCGGCCAGGGCCGCATAGCAAAGGCCGGTGGCCAGCCAGTCAACCTTGCGGTCCAGGTGTTCGTGCTCGCGAATGGCATTGAAAGCCGCAATCGTGATCGGGTTGACTGCAGCGGGCGTAAACAGAGAATAACTGCGGCGCAGAATGGGCAGCACGCGCACCGAACCTTCGCTGCCGCGGGGCACCACTGCCGAAAATTTACTCACATCGCCAACCCCGTTGTCCCGCGAATAGAGAAGAAGAAGATGGCCGGGCAAAACAGGGCAGGCGATCTGTTCATAGCTCCAGCTTCCCCGCTGGAGATCGAAACCGTACAGCGCCGCTTGTTTCTCAATTGACGGCGAGGCACCGCGGACCACCTCGTGATCCTGCGCGGTGATCGCGTCCTGAGGCAAAAAAGCGATCGCATTGGCGCGCTCGGATGGAGGTGCATCGATGGCAAAAGGCGCGCTCGCCTCCGCAGCCGGAGGCAAAATCCTGACGCTGCTCTTTTGCGTGGCCGAACTGCGTTGTGCCGCGCACAAGCCCGCAGATGCGGCCAGCAATACGCTGGCGACCGTAGAATAAATCTTGTTGCAACGCATGACTGCCCCTAGAGTACCATTACCCGAATCCGGAAGCGTGCTCTGACCAACGACCAAACCCGACGCTGAAGCCCGCTTCGTGCATCTTTCTAAAGTTGCACTTTCCGCGGTGTTCCATTTGCAGGGCTGGAAACAAATCGGTCAGAAATCCCTCAACCCCGGGCGCCTCTGCTCAACTCGTTTCCTTGTGATATGTTGAGTTGCTTCGCACACAGAAGATCACCGGCTGAGAGGGCGTCCGTGTAGTATTAGCTTTGAAAGTATTTGCAGTCCTACTTCCCCTGTGAAATGGATTTTGCTGAAAATCCTGCCGAATTTCCGCCTTGGTTGAGTTCTAGACTTCAACTCCCAAGGAGATTTGAATGCGTTTCAAGATGCATCTTGCATCGGTTTTGGCGTCGGTTTTTGCTTTCACTGCAATCCCCGCATTTTCGCAGGTTGCTCCTGCCGCCACCCAGGGCGATCTGCCGCTAGTGGTGGGCGCCGGCTTCTCTGACTACAACATTGACTGGGGTCTGGGGCGCCGCGAAGACGGCGGAACTATCTATGCAGATTGGACCATTCTCCAGATGCCCAGAATCCTCCAAGGTTTAGGGCTGGAGGTCGAAGGTCGCGATCTTACCGTCAACGCACCTGCGAGTCTTAGCTTCTTCCAATATGAGACGGCGGGCGGCGGCCCCATCTATCACTTCCTGCGCCCCCGCAACATTCATCCCTATGCCAAAGCCTTTGGCGGTTTCGGCAGAATCAAATTTGCATCAGGCCTTCCTCTGGGAAGCTACCATACCGATACACGGAGTTACTGGGCGATCGGCGGAGGCGCAGACTTCCATGCGTGGCGTCACGTCTGGGTACGCGCCGACTACGAATACCAGATATGGCAAAGCCTGTTTGGCGGTACGGGCGCCCTCACCCCGAACGGCTTTACCATCGGCCCTGAATACGACTTCGGAACTCCCCGCGAGCGGTAGTGAAGAATCCGCGCAGAGGGCCTCTCGGGAAAATAGCGTTCACAGTTCCGGATACCGCATCATGATTGAGCTGTACCCGATATCTCTCAAAAGCTGACCTTCCGCTCCGGATACCAGGTGACTTGAATCGAGGTCGCAGTCACTGTCTGCTGGCCGGGAAGGTAGATGGGCGCATTCCAATGCTCCAGGGTAAAGTTGCCTTCTAGTGCAACTTCGCGGGCAATGCGCTTGACTACCTGCACATTGAAGTCGTTCAGCGTGGTGCCGCCTGCAATGAAGTCCTTGGCAGCTTTCTGGTTGCGCACACCCAATTGAATCCATTCGTTGCCGCTCAGGTGATAGGTCAACCAACCCTGGCCGCCTTTGTCTTCGCGCCCGATCCAGTCGCCGAAGATCTGGCCCTGGTTGGTGTATCCCTGCCTCTCGATTGCCTCAAAGTACATGAAATGTCCCTCACTGCTGGTACTCACCACCGGATCGGTATCGGCAGCCTCTACGCGAAGATCCAGCTTGGGTAACCCGGGAACATGCGAGAGATAGATGCCTGGCCGCCACGCGGCGCGGCGCGGCGCGTCGATCGGCGAGATATCGTCGTGCACCTCGCCATCTGCGTAGAGCGTGAGCCAATTGCGGACAAAAGGAAGCCGATAGGAGAAATCGAATGATCCGAAGCGTGCGCCCGGATCGGTGGGGCCGTACTTAGTGACTAAGTTAGTGCCCTTGATACTGAAAAAGCTGCGTAAAAATTCCTTCAGGGTGACCGGAGCGTGTCCCTCGCCCCCGAAGATCACGGTGCGCTCGAATCCCAATTCCACGTTCTCGGTGGGTTTGAAACTGACCTTCTCAACGTGTACCCAGGGATCGCCCGGAGCAATAACATTCGGTTCCGTCCCCGGGGTGCTTCCCGCGTAGAGCGGGTCGGGCATCTCCGTATGGCCGCGCAGCGCGCCTACTAAAAACTCGTAGCGGAATGGGCCGGTAATGCGCGAAAGCCCTGGAATATTGAGCGGCTCGATGCGATTGATGTGGAGTGCATAGATATTCTGGGCATTGTTTGAATAGGCAAAACTTCCCCCCTGCGCCGGCCCCAGCCACTGGTCCTGCTTGCCGAAGGAGATCACGTGATTCCGATACTGATAAGAAACATAGGCCTCGAGAAACCGCCCGTAGTTGGCCGCCGCAATCGGCCCCTCGGGAATGGTGACCTGGCCCGGATAAGCCGTTCCCGTGATCGGGTTGACTGTTCCATCCAAAGTGGCCAGCGTCTGGTACAACACCGGGGAGTAACCCGCGCCTGATGGAGCCCCCTGATACTCCGTGCGCACATAAAATGCGAAACGGCCGGCGGTCGCATAACCGCTCACGCCGGAATAGCTATTGAACCCGTTACCGTAAGGGCGCCCGTAGTCATTGATGATGGATTCGCCGATGTGATAGCTGTCGCCCAGCGGCGTTCCACTCATGCCGCGCCCCATCGAGTAGACCGACTCAATCCGGGCTCCGCCCTCATGCGGGCCGCAGGGCCCTTCGGTATCGGCGCGCAGTTGCTGGTTGATGGCCGCATAGATTCCCCCTGCCTCGTCGGCAGCGGAATTACGGCTCGTGTCGGCAGCCTCAAGCCGCGCACCCGTTCCCTCAAGCATGTGTTCCACGCTCGCTCGCGTCCAGGGGCGCATGCCCAGGTACACCGTGTCCGTATCCACATAGCCAAGCGCATAAAGTCTCCACATGGCCGGATAGATCCAACTGTCTACGGGAATGAAGGGCGAACCGAGGCTGTCGGGATGACACACCCGTTCCGTCACACTTGCCTGCAACGGACTACTGGCTGATGGCGTTGCAGGCGACGTGGTGCCCTGCGCCGCAACAAATCCAGATGCTGCAAATGCTATTGACAAAAAAACGGTATTCAAAGATAAAAAAAAGAACCTGGTCGAACGCCTGCTCGGATTCATTCAGCCTCGCTCGCATCCACGAAGATCGGGAGCGTTAAAGCGGCGCGGCGCATTGCAGCAGCCGGTTGAAGTTGGGTTAGACGAACTCATGGTTGCTGAAAATCAGGGCGCGCAGCGCGTCTCTCCCGCAGTTTGACGGGCACCGCTGGAACTCCACTGTAGACCGTCCATGGCTCCAGATCCTGCGTAGCTACAGAGCCCAATCCCAGCACCGCGCCGGCCCCGATCCTGACTCCCGGCGCGATCGAAGCGCGCGCGCAGATCCACGAGTAGGCGCCCAGGCGCATGGAATAGGAGATCATGGGAAATTCAGCATCGTTATAATCGTGCGTCGCTCCGCAGACGTAGGCCTGTTGCGAGATGACGCAATGGGATTCGAGGTAGATCGGCGACGGATTGTAGATTTCAGCGCCGTCGGCTAGTGTGCAGCAGTCTTCACAAACCAGGTTCCAGGGCGCCCATACTTTTCCGCTGGGATAGAAATGACAACCGCTGCCCATCTTCGCGCCGAACAGTCGCAGCAGCATGGATCGCCATCCATGCAGCGGCCGCGGAGAAATCCGGTAAAACAGCGCATACACAAATTGCCACAACATCCGCGCCATCCGGTTCCCAAGACTGAACGAGGCGCGATGGTAAGGGTTGTCTTCCGCAGAGGCAACGATATTGTGAATTGTGGCTTCCTGTTTGCTGGCCATCGATTCCGTCCCGGCATTCACTGCTTCTCGGCAACTTCCCCGCCGCTCTTGTTTGCCACGTTGGCAACATACCAGCCATAGGCTTGCGCCAGGCCGGTCTCAAGGTCCGTAGGCGCGGTCCAACCCAGGGCCGCAAGCCGGCTCACATCCATCAGCTTGCGCGGCATGCCATCGGGCTTGCTCCGGTCGAACACAAATGTCCCCTGCCAGCCAGATATGTGCGCGATACTCTCGGCTAACTCCAGGATCGTGGTCTCGCGTCCTGTGCCCACGTTCAGAAACAGCTCGCCGGAATAGTGCTTCATCACAAAGACGCAGGCATCCGCCAAATCATCGGCGGAGAGAAACTCGCGCAGCGGAGTGCCGCTACCCCACAACTCCACCGTTGCGCTATGCGCTATTTTGGCCGCATGGATCTTCATGATCAGCGCGGCCACAACATGGCCTCCGTCCGCATCGTAGCGGTCGCCCGCACCGTAAAGATTGGTGGGCATCACGGAAACAAAATCGCAACCGTACTGGCGACGGTAAGCCTGGCATAACTTCATACCCGCGATTTTGGCGATCGCATACCATTCATTGGTCGGCTCCAGGGCACCGGTTAACAGCATCTCTTCGCGCATGGGCTGCGGCGCCAAGCGCGGATAAATGCACGACGACCCCAGGAACAGCAATTTCTTGACTCCGCTCCTTCGAGCCGCCTCAATCACGTTACTTGCCATCACCAGGTTGTCATGGAGAAATTCGGCAGGCCGCGTGGAGTTGGCCAGAATGCCGCCTACGGTCGCAGCAGCCATGAACACCGCGTCCAGCCGCTGCGCCTCCATCCAGGCGCTTACCTCCGCTTGCCGCAGCAGGTCGAGCTGGCTGTGCGCGACCGTGATCAGTTCGCAGTTCTCGCTGGCCAAACGCCGTGCAATGGCCGAGCCGGCCATGCCCCGATGCCCCGCAACCCACACGCGCTTTCCCGTAAGATCAAAGCTACTCATGATGGTTCTCTCGCAAACGAGATTCGCGGGCGACCACTTCCAGATCCGACTTCACCATCTCCGAAATCATCTCCGCAAATGTCACCCTATGCTTCCAGCCCAGGACGCGGTGCGCCTTGGAAGGATCGCCGAGCAGCAAGTCAACCTCCGTGGGACGAAAATACCTGGTATCGATGTAGATCAAGGTATCGCCGGTGCCCGCGTCGATGCCGACTTCATCCACTCCCTGGCCGCGCCACTCGATCGTCCGCCCCACCTTGCGGAAGGCCAATTCAATCAGCTCGCGCACGCTGTGCGTCTCGCCGGTGGCCAACACGTAATCGTCGGCCTGTTCCTGCTGCACGATTCGCCACATGCCCTCCACGTAATCGCGCGCGTGGCCCCAGTCACGCCGCGCATCCAGGTTGCCGACATAAAGCGTCTTCTGCACGCCCAGATGAATGGCCGCCGCGGCGCGCGTGATCTTACGGGTCACAAACGTTTCGCCGCGAATCGGGCTCTCGTGATTGAAGAGGATTCCGTTGGAGGCGTGAATGCCGTACGCCTCACGGTAATTTACCGTAATCCAGTAGGCATAGAGCTTGGCCACGCCATAGGGACTGCGCGGATAGAAGGGCGTATTTTCGTTCTGCGGAGTCTCGCGAACCTTCCCGTAAAGCTCGGACGTGGAAGCCTGATAGAAACGCGTCTTCTTCACCAGGCCAAGAATGCGGATGGCCTCCAGAATTCGCAACGCGCCCGTGGCGTCGGCGTTGGCCGTGTACTCCGGCGTCTCGAAGCTCACCTGTACATGGCTCTGCGCAGCCAGATTGTAAACTTCATCCGGCTGCACTGCCTGAATGATGCGAATCAAATTGGTCGAATCCGTCATATCCCCGTAATGAACATGGAAAGAAGCATCGGGAAGATGCGGGTCCTGGTAAATATGGTCAATGCGGGCAGAGTTAAACGACGATGAGCGCCGCTTGATGCCATGCACGACATATCCCTTGCTCAACAAAAGTTCGGCAAGATAGGCTCCATCCTGCCCGGTAATACCTGTGATGAGTGCAACTTTCGCCATAAAGGTCCCTCGTTAAATCGAAATCGCCGCCACAACAGCTCCGGCAGCTGGAAAATCCAGTTTAGCGCCGTGAAGATCGGTTTCTTCTAGAGAGAGCGACCATCACACTGCCAGGCCAAACCTGCCGACAAGTGGCGCCCCCACGGGATTGCCCATTGGCGGCATGGGTCTGTGAAGATATGGCTGACGTCGTAGAAGACGTACTGCGACCACAATGCAGCACCGGCCATAGGGTAATCTATCGGCAATCTGCAGGCCGCACTACACCGTCTGCTCAAACTCCAGAGCCCTTGTTCTCCGCTGCCGCAGCGCCTTCCCTTTTGGCGACCGTGGGATGCTCATGGTCAGGCATGATACTGGGCCAGATGAGCGGCGCCACAATCGTAGAGCCATGGACCGTAAAGTGCCCAACATCGAATGTCACGATGTCGGACCAGGCAGGGCCGGTGGTAACCAGGCACCCTTTTTGATCGCAAAGCCGATCGATGATCGGCACAAACACAGCTCCAGCCTCTTGCGCAGTCTCCATCACCTGGGTGTCGTTAAGATGGACAAGATAACTCCGCGACAAGCGATGAGGCACGGGGGTGAAGGGGTTAATACGAACTTCATGGGTTAGCAGAAGCGGAACATCGACGGACCACATAGGCGCATCGCCGATGACAACAACTTTGCGCACCCCCGCGGCCTTGACCGATGCAATTGTGTTTTCAAATTCGGCCGCGAAAGATGGATCGCGAGTGATGAATGGCTCGTCCCAAATAGCAGATAGAACAACGACTGCAGGCTTGAGTTCCCTGATGCGTTCAATATCTGCATCGTTGACCGCGCGGCAGGCTGGCCTCAAGGGAACATCGAACCCCAGGATTGGCGCGCACAACGATGCTGTGTATTGCGCTAGCCGAATTCCCCACCCGGCCTGCAGCGCACGGAGCCCGGGAAGAAGATCGGCTGCGTGCGAATCTCCCCACACAAAGATCAAGGGCTGGCCCGAGTGTTCCTCAATCGGATCCAGGCAACTTGAACTGAATGACGAGGGCCCTTGATCCGGGCGAAGGAGGCAGGTCCCGTCGCGAAAGGCTGCTGCTTCCTGGGTGCCGAAGTCGTGATCCAGCGCCACCAGCGAAGCCGGCCACCGCGCCGGAAATCCGCTCAATCCTACAATCACCACACCAAAGGCGCCCGCCATGGCAACCGAGACAAGCAGCCACAGCGCTCCTCTGCGGCGTTGCTCTTTCTGCTTGACCGCGCGAATCGGCAATTCAATAAAACGATAGGTCAAATATGCCAGGAGGAACGACGTGGAGAATATGCCGAATTCCAGCGCCTTGGGCAGGTTAAGAACCCAGTCGCGGTTCACAATCTTGAGAAATGAAAGGATTGGCCAATGCCATAGATAAAGCGGGTAACTGATGAGTCCGATGAATACCGCGGGCCTGAGCGAAAGAACCTTGCGATTAATCCATGACGACTGTCCGGCCGCGATCAGCAGCGCCGTGCCAACCGTCGGCAACAAAGCCCACCAGCCAGGAAACGCGTCGTCCTGATTGATGCCGAAAATCGCAATCGCAAGCATTGCTATGCCCAGGCACCCAATCGCGGTCCGCCACGTTGACAGGCGCGGGCTTTCCCAGGCAATCCCCCGGCTGCTCTTCTGGAAAAGCGAGAGAGCCGCTCCAAGAAGCAGTTCCCAAAGCCGGGAAAACGGCAAAAAGTACGAGGCGTCCCGATAGCGGGACACAAAGGCAACATTGATCGCCATCGACCCGGCAGCAATGACCAGGAACGCCGTCAACAGGGTCTTACGCGACCTGGTGCGATAAAACACCAGGCAAATCAACGGAAACATCAGGTAGAACTGCTCTTCAACTCCGAGCGACCATAGATGTAGAAGAGGTTTGTGCGCCGCCACTTGGCCGAAGTACCCGGACTGCTCCCACAACACGAAATTTGCGACAAACGTGCTTCCGCCAATGATCTGCTTGCCAAGAAGCACAAATTGCGAAGGCAGCAAGATGAACCAGCCGGCCACGCTGACAAAAATCAACACCACCAGCAGCGCAGGGTAAATTCTCCTGATGCGCCTGATATAGAACCCTGCAATGGTGAATGTGCCGGACTCCAACTCCTTGTAGATGATCGAAGAGATCAGGAATCCGGAAATAACAAAGAAGATATCTACGCCAACAAAGCCGCCCTTGATTCGATCGGGCAGGAGATGAAAGGCCATCACGGCTAAAACGGCAATCGCGCGCAAGCCATCGATATCGGGACGATAGGAAATAGCTGTGCCGGCATTTGGCCGCATAGAAACGCTGCTTCCCTTCACCAGGTTGTTTATCCCAAATAGTCTTTGTAATATGCGGATAGATATTCCTGCAGCGCTACTCGCCAGCCGCGCATGATGTTCAGGCCGCGAAGATTGAGCTTGTAATTGACCAATCGTTCGCAGGCCGGGCGCGGCGCGAAATATTCTCTACTGAAATACGAACTGGGCACGGGGTGCAAGCGGACCGAGTCCTCCAGCCCCAGCAGTGACAAGAGCTCCTGCGCAACTTCGAAGCGACTCGTCTGGCCACCGCACACCATGTTGTAGAGCCCCCACAATTCCTGCTCCAACAGGAGCTTCACGTTTTGAGCAAAGTCCTGAGTGTAGGTTGGGGTGCCGTCCTTGTCGTTGACGACATGCAGTTCCGTGCAACCTTCCCTAAGTTGTTTCATCAGCTTCTGAATGAACTTTTTATCTTTGCCGGGGCCGCCGCCCATCATCCATCCGGCGCGGCCAATGAGGTATCTGCGCGCACTTTCTGCCACGTAACGCTCGCCCATATACTTCGAGCGGGCGTAGGCGCCGAGCGGGTTTGGCATGTCCCAGTCATCGTACACTTCCTTGCCGCCATCAAATATTCCGGCGGTACTTATGTAGAGCAACGGAATATCGAGCCTGTTGGCTATATAGACGGCGTTCTCGACGGCGAGCGTATTTGTAAGATAGGTGTCGTCGGGATTGTTCTCGCAATACTCAAGATCGGTATAAGCACCGAGATGAAACAGATAGTCCGGAGCGAATTCAACAACATCCCTGCGGTAGGCATCCAAATCGCGAAAATCAAGAAAGGAGAGCCATGAGTCGTTTACATCCTTGTCTGTACATTTCAGTTCATAGTCGACTTTGAACCGCTGGTGGAATGCCTCACCGAGCATGCCGCCGCAGCCCGCTATGTAGATCTTCTTCATTGGTCGTCCTCAATGAACCATGCTGAATTACTTCGCTCTTATATGAGCCGGTTAGTCACGTTGGTTGATCGTCCGCGGGGTGGGATAAGTTAGCGCCTATGATAGAAGCGGCCGATGAAGGCGGCGATCGAACACGCAAGTCGCTTGGCGCCAAATTCCAGCGGGGTATAGGCCCTGATTGGCGATGAGACCTGCGTGAAAAAGAATTTTTCGGCACTGCTGGGCGGAATGCCTGCCAGCGATCTGCGCAGGAACGATCCCTTCCACGGCTTCGAACCCACGGTGTGATACATCGTATAGCCGCCGGGAACAAAACCCATCGCCTCAGGTCCCATGGTGGTGAGGGGATGTTCCGTATACATCGCGGTAATATTCAACGCATCTTGATCGGCGCTGAAAAAAGTCATTTCGCGATTCCCGGAAAGAAAATCCCGCGGGTCGCAACCTTCTGCCTCTGCCCGTTCGATCAAAAGCCGCCAAGTATCAAGAAAGCTTGATTGCCTGGCGGACACTCCCACCATTCCACCGCTGAAGTAGCAATGAAGCGGCCGGGGATTGCGGAGTCCGGCGTCGGTCGCAACCCGCATCCACTTACGGCGAAGTGGGGAATCCTCCGGTAGGATATTGTTGACAAGTTCCTGGCATAAGGCAATCCCGTACTGCTGCCACTCTGCGAAGAATTGCCATTTACATCGAATGAAGATGTCAGAATCGAAATACCAGAGGTACTCGCAATCGCAAGCTTTCCCCGCCAGCAGATCGAGCATGAACTGAGGCTTGTAGTTAGTCAGGCTATAGTCTGTGTCGAGCCGAACAAAAGCCAGGCGCATCTGGTCCGTAACGATATACTCGTCGCCCGCAGCATCCAGACGCTTCAACTGGGGGAGCCATGGCGGTAACGCTCCGCGGTACCCTGCCCACACCGTTCCTGCGTAGCCCGCTGCAGCCAGGGAGTTCACAAGGGCTGCGAGCCCAAGATGATAATCCCCCTCGAACAGAGTGCAGATTGCAGTTTTGGACGCGGATCTGCCGTTCGAGGGTAGGGGTGAATCATGCATGATCGAATCCTGCGGCAACCGGCTGGGCCTGCGGAATATTGCGGGGCCCCCAAATGAAGCCGTAAACGCCTGTCGAGAGATTGATAACCAGACCTGCCAAAGCCGTACAGAGGTTCAAAATTAGGACTGCGCGCATCGTGGAAAGATCGACTTTCCAGATGAACAGTATCTCCACCGCAAGGGTAGACGTGATGACCATGATGCCGTTCCACCAGTACACGAACCGGCGGGACGAGTGTACGATCCACAGCATTCCCGCCAGATAGCTGGCGGAACTGCCGGCGATGAAGAGGAGCAACTCGAAGCGTAAATTACTGTACTTCGGACCCAGTATCCAGAGGAAAATCTCCGGAAACAAAGCGGCCATGATCACGGTAAACACGCACAAGGCGGTTTCAATCGCGAGCAGGGACAGATAATTGCGCTTAAGCCGCTCCCGGGGAAGGTTGGCGAAGTAGGGCTCAATCAGCAGCGGATTCATCTGCCCAAGCAGAGCAAATATTTGACCGAGCCGGGAGAGCGCTCCAATTCCGGCTACCGCGGTGGTGTGTCCAAAGATAGTGATAAGGAGCAGCGCTATCTGGCCCTGCAATGCATAGAAGATGACATTCGGCATGCTGGGCAGCGTGAGGTGAACAATCTCTTTTCGCTTTTCCCTGGAGGAGTGTCCTCTCACGCCCAGCAGTTGCCGCGCGCGAAAGAAATACATGGTAGCGAGAAAGACAATGCCCGATACATTGATCAGGATTGCAGAAAACGCATTAAGCCAGTGAGCAGCCCATACGATGCCCAGCAGCAACAGCGTGCCCAGGCTGGAGATCATCTGGGCCCGGTACCACACGGTGCGATCGCGTCGTACGATCAACACCGAACCGTAGGCGCCGCTGACCCGCGCGCACCAGGATGCGACCAGCAGGATGAGCAGCATGGCCGCCACCACATGCCAGCTCCACTGCTGCTTGCGCACCAGCAGCGGGTAAGCCACGACCAGAATCGGCGCCACGATCAAGTAGAGCCAGTGCGCCAGCTGGCGTAACGAGGCAACGTAATCGGCGATCAGCTGCCGATCGTCAATTCGTTCTCCCACCAGTGCAAGAAGGTTATTGGAAAATCCAATATCCATGAGCACCACGAGCGTACCCAGGATCCCGAAAACCACAACGAACTTGGCATAATCGCTGATGGAGAGCAGCCGCACGCAGAGGAAGCCATACAACAAATTCCCCGCCATCGTGATCCCCTGGGAGGCGAGGAACTCGACGAGGCCGTGTAGCTTGGGCGCGAGGGCGGACTTCCAGGATTCAAAATGCATCGTGATTCCGCGCGCCGGCTCCATTCGTTGCTTCGCAAATCCTAACTTGCTTGAAAGCAGGCCCACAAGGGTCGTTGGGGCTGTCCAGTTGGAGGTGCGATAGGCCGCTCCAGCGCTCCGCACCGTTGCCGTAGGGAAATCACAGGGCAGAGATTTGTTTCATCTGCCGGCATTGAGAACCTTCTCACTCGCGAACTTCAAGACTAAAGCAAAATTCTTCCCGTCTCGCGATAGATCTGTTTCTTGCTGATCAGATAATTTCGGCACGTCTCGAAGTTGAACAGGTGTCGCCAGACAAGTTTCGTAGCAATGGCCTCGGGAACCCGGCGGGACCGCTGCAACTCCAGGCAATCCTGGACCAGCCAATGGAAGCGTACGGGAGGAGAGTAGTATTTCTCCCACTCCTGGCGTGCCCTCAACCCCATCTCTTCCGCGCGGCCGCGGTAGCGATCGAGGATCTCGGGGATGGATTGAATTTTTCCCTCTGGCACCCTTATGCTGCAAGCCTCCCAGTCAACGCGTCCCGGGAAAACCCATGCGTCGGAAATAATCACGGGCACTCGGCCCATTTGCATGGCCTCGAATAGCCGCACGCTGCCGGCTCCGCAGCCCCGCGGGCAAAGCACAAATGGCGCCGAGGCCAGCGCATCCGCATAGTGCGACCAGAAGCGATTGCGTTCCTCTTGTTCGCCGCCGTAAAGCATTTTGAGGGCAAACGATGAAGTATCCTCAAGCAGGAATCGATCCGCCGGCAGCGTTGCCAGCCGGGCACGAACCGGATGATTGATCAAGGAACCCACAAAGGTGGCAAGGTAACGGTAGTCCTTCAAGGGCGGACGGAGCCCGACAAAGGGGTTTTCGTCAATGCGCAGATAATACCCGGTCCTGGTTCTGGTCCGATCGCAGTATTTTTTCGGCAGGGATGCATAGATGCCGGGCAGGAACGGCAGCGCAGTGTCGCTGGGATCGAAGATGAAGCACTTTTCCCGAAATTCCTTCACATAACGATGGTGGCGAACACGTTCTGCAAACAGTCCATGGCACTGCAACTCGGTAAAGATGATCAGGTCCGCTGCGTCCGGATCGGAAGTCAATACATGGGTCCCGAAACGGTCGGCACGGGCGCTCGCGGTAAACAGCTGGTGAGCGCCTTGCATCCACGGTGAGATGGTTGCATCCTCGAGACTGACGGAGTGCAACAAAACTTTTGCCATTGGGTCTTCCTGCAGTTCGGCGAGTGTAGTTCGGCGAGCCAAACGGAACGGCTGAGAAGCAGGCGCTGGAGGGAAAGTCCTCCATCGGTAGCGACGGACCTCCCGGCTGTCGAGCCTGGCCGCTCGTCACACGCCTCCGCCCGGCTTAGGGAGACAGGCAATCATCTGGAATCGCTGCTGAGAATTGCCGCCTCTGCTTACAAAATCTCCTGATAGAGCGCTACATATTCCTTCATCATGCGCGAGGTCTGAAAGCGCGTCCGTACATTCTCAATCCCTAGCTGCCGAAGGCGGTTGCGGTACTCCTCATCGGTGGCAACCCGGAGAATCGAGGCGGCCATGCCGGCTTCATCATCCAGGCCGTGTAGCGCAGCGGATTGGCGCAGCACTTCGGCGACTGGAGGAATATCGCTGGCCACCACCGGGCATGCGCAGGCCTGGGCTTCGATGGGCGGCCAGCCGAACCCCTCAAAACGGGAGGGAAACAGCAGGGCAACGGCGCGATTGTAGAGCGCCTCGAGAACCGATACAGTCGGCTTGACCACCTGCACAATGCGATCGAAAATCCCCAGCTTCTGGGCCAGCTGTACAAGCTGATGATCGAGCGCTTCGCCGGCGAATACCAACTGAAGATCGGCATGAGCGGCTACCTGCGCAAAGACCCTCAGCACCCCGTCTCGGTTCTTCCGTGCGTGATTCGTACCAACGTGCAGGATGAATGGCTTTCGAATGCCGCTTACGAAGGCGAGACGCCGCTCCACTTCGCCCGATTCCAACGGCTGAAATGGATAATTTAATCCGTTCAGGACGATGCGGAAATGATCATGCCGGCCCAGAATGCGGCTGGCATCGTCGAACGTGGCCTGGGAAATGCAGGCCACGCGCGTGGCGCGCTTGAGTCCAGCGCAGATCCAACGCTGCAAATAGCGTCCTGTGCGCGAAGCCTGCATCTCCGGCAGTTCGCCCAAGGCGCCCCGCACGGCAAGCATGTCGTGGCAGGTCACCACGGTCGGTTTGCCATTGACGTGGGCGCAGTACATGGCGCTGCCGTGGTCAACCATGTGCACCACGTCGGCTGAGGCAGCCGCAGCCCGCAGCCTGCGCGGAAAAAACAGATAGCGGTCGACGTAGCCGAGCCACTTGCCTAAGCCAACCGGAGATGGACGGAAGCGTCCCAGCACCGGCTGCGGAAAAATCAGGCTGGCCTCGATGCCCAGTTGGAGCAGCTCGCGCTCCAGGGCGCGGGCCCAAATCTGCATGCTGGTCGATCCGTCGTGCGGATAATTGCCGACAAGTAAAACCTTCATGCGTTCGCCACCCCGCAAACAGCTGCACCGAACCGGCTCGCAGCTACGGCAAAACCGCTGCAATCGCTATGAATTACTATCTGTTTCATGCAGCCGACAGTCATTCTTTTAACCTTCAACTCCGAAGGCACATTGGCGGCGACACTAAAAAGCGCGCGACGGGTGGCCGGCGAAATCTTCGTTGTCGATTCGTTCAGCAGCGATGGAACGGTGGAGCTGGCGCAAGGGCTGGGCGCCACGGTGGTCCAGCACCCCTTCGAACATTATGGAGCACAGCGCAACTGGGCCATCGACAACCTGCCCATCACCCGGCCCTGGCAATTGCATCTTGATGCCGACGAGTGGATGGACAACGACCTGGTATCGGCCATTCAGGCGCTGCCGGAGGAGCCGGAACATGCCGGCTATTTTCTCCCTCGCTACCTGCGCTTCCTGGGGCGGGTCTTGCGCCACGGGGGCATGAACCCCACCTGGCATCTGCGGCTTTTCCGTTCCGGTGTGGGGCGCTGCGAAGATCGCAGGTACGACCAGCACTTTCTACTCAGCAGTGGAACCAGCGGCAAGCTGCCAGGATCCATGATCGACGATATCCGCATGCCGCTCTCGGAATGGACGGCGCGGCACAATCGCTGGTCCGACGCCGAAGTGGCGGAGTTGGCTGGCCGTGATGTTCAGGGACGGCTTGAACCCGACGCCTTTGGCAATCCTGCCCAGCGCAAGCGGTTCCTGCGCCAAGCCTACAATCGCATGCCCCTCTTCGTGCGCCCATTCGTGCTGTTCGTGTACCGTTTTGTTTTCCGCCTCGGCTTTCTTGATGGAACCGAAGGCTTCATCTTCTGGGTGCTGCAGACTTTCTGGTTCCGCTTTCTGGTGGACGCGAAAATTTGGGAACAGCGGCAGGCAGCGCAACGCTGACCTGATGAAACTGCATGTTTAAGGCATTTCTCGGATTCCGGTAGAGTCGCACCCTGGCGTGCAAGGTAGATTTTTCTTGAGGAAAAATCCACTCAACAGTCACGGCTTCCTCTCAACCAATCCGAGAAATGCTATAGCGCCGTTCCAGAGTTCACGCGCCCTCTTTAAATCAACAACTCTGGAACCGGAATAGCCCCGATGCTCCGCGTGCCGCTTACTGAGGAGGCACGCCAGAGAGAGAGGAGCCGGAGCCGGGGCTGGAGCTGGAGCCAGAGCCGGAGTCGGAGCCCGAGCCGAATCCCATCGAAG
The DNA here is from genome assembly GCA_963725975.1 of uncultured Acidobacteriaceae bacterium. GTDB lineage: Bacteria > Acidobacteriota > Terriglobia > Terriglobales > Acidobacteriaceae > Telmatobacter. The sequence continues at coordinate 767,217 of CAVSBA010000012.1, forward strand.
CGGCGCCTGGCGCACCAGTGAAGTGAGCAGAGCCGGTGGCACCATGCGCGACCCCGCCGGTGGGCGCGCCGAGTCTGTGTCGTGTGGCTCCCGGGCGGGTGCGCCGCGAGCTTCTTCCACCGCCCAGGGCCGGATGCGCGACTCCCGGCCTGAAGGCCAGGCTGGGCTCGGACCCGGTGTGTATTCTGGCAAGAGCTGGAGGCTTCCTGGACGGCAAAGGAAGCGCTTTTTCCCGCCAGATCCCTCCCCGCTGCACAGACTCTCCGAAGTTGCCCTCCTCTGCCGTCCAGCTTTTCGCGTCGGAGGTTCCAAAGTCTGCGGTTTTGCCGCCCCAGGCGCCATCGCTCGCTGGCGTGAAACTTGACGCACCGGCCGTCCAGCGCGACGCTTCGGCGGTCGCCGCGGTAACCGTTTGCCCGGTTCCGGCGCCGGCTCCTTGTCCATTCTCCGCCGAGCCGCTTGCGCCCTCGCCTGAAGCCGCACCGCCGGTGGATGCTTGCCCGCTGTCAGCGGAACTACCTGAGTCCTGGCCGTAAGCCGCACCACTCGACTTTGTGGCCGGCAGAGAATCGTCGAGCTGTGCACGGCAAACAGCGGCGAAGACGGTCATTGCACCCAGAACAACGATCGCAATGCGCAGGTTGAGTCGATTCATCATGCTCTCTCCGGGGGAACCGATCGTACGGCGAATGCCGCGACGGCGAGACTGCGCTCCAGATGGTCCAGGACCCGCTTCGACGACCAGCGCTGGGCGGCATACCTGCGGCCATTGGCCCCGATTTCGCGAAGATTTGCGCCACGCAATTCCAGAATAGCGCTGAGGAGCGCCGCCGGATCTTCCGCTGTGGCCACTCTGCCGGCCCCGGATTCGTGCGTAATGCGGGCTACTTCATTCTCCGGATCCACCGATGCAACCACCGGGCGTCCGGCCGCCAGATAGGTCACGATCTTGGATGGAAACGCGATCTCTGCCCCCGACTTCTGCTGCGTGACCAGGCAGATTCCGCTGGCCGCCAGCAGCCCGCGAAAATCCGCATGGCTCATCAACGGCAGAAAACGCACGTTGCGCAACTCCAACTCTGCCGCGCGGCCCTGAATGCGTCCCCGGTCTGCGCCATCCCCTACGATGAGAAACAGCATCGAGTCATCATCGCGATTCAACGCCGCTGCGTCGATCACCACGTCAAGCCTCTGCTTCACGCCGATGTTGCCGCTGTAGGTCACCAGGAATTTGCCATCGAGACCGTAGCGCCGGCAGAACGCCAATGCCTCGCTTGGGGCGGTCGAGGCCAGCGATTCGTCCATGCGCGGTTCCAAAAGCTCGATCTTTTCCGCGGCCACGCCTTTGCTGGCAATCCGCTCCTTCATCGCCGCCGTCAGCGTGGTAACCAGGCGCGCGTGCCGATAGGCAATGCCCTCCAGGCCGTAGAGGATCTTCAGCGCCGGCCGCGGCAACATGCCCAGTTCGGCGGCCGCATCGGGCTGCAGGTCCTCCACATCGAAAACATATGGGATGCGCCAGATGCGGCTCAATACGATCGCGGGCAACGCCAGCCCCAGCGGTGGCGAAACCACCAGCAATACGTCGGGGCGCTTGCAGAACATGGCTCGCGCCGTGGCCGAACAGATGAAGCTTGCTTCGTGCACAATGCGCTTGAACGACGTGGCCGGGTTGGGAACGTAGGCAAAACCGCGGCGGATGCGAACCCCGTTCCGGCTCTCCGTCATCGCCAGCTTGCCGGAGTAGTCCGCCGGCACCTTCCACGCCGGGTAATACGGAAACGTGGTGCAAACCTCCACATCGTGACCGGCCGCGGCCAGGTGCTCGGCCCGATAGGTGGTGAAGGCGCCAATGCCGGTCACTTCGGGCCAGTAATTGATGCTGAGGATGAGAATGCGCATGCGGCGGCCTGGCCACGCCTCTGCTGCCGGCGTCTCGGGACCCGGGGCAGGTGACAGGCTCTCCATCGCAATCCCGCTGCTCACAGCCAAACTCCTGCAAAACGTTCTAGTCCGAGCCTTCGTTGCTGGTCCGAGCCTTCGTTAAATGACCAACCCGGAACTGATTGGAACAGGGAATGCCCGCCCAAGGGGCAATCTTCGTGTCGTCCTCAGGCGCGCCTAAACACAGCTTCATAGTAGGTGCCCACGCCACCTCTGCTGATGACGGGAACCAGGTGAAGCAACTCGAAGCCCTGCCCCTTCATAAACTCCTCAAGCTCCGTTACCTGGCAGCACCCTTTGTAGGCTTCGAAGTCTGCAACCTCTGTCTTCACGTATTGCATCCTGGGCAGGACCGAAAGAGCACCTTTGAGCACCAGCAGCTCTGAGCCCTGGGTATCAATGATGAGAGCGCCGTAATCGCTGATCTCGATACCTTCCTCGTTGAGCAGATGAGTAAGCGTGGTCGAAGTCAAACGGAGGTCCGATTGGTGGTGAATGTCGGGGTGAAGTTTCCGGTGCTGCGCAAAATCGAGGATCGACGAAGAGGCGCCATCGTTGTCCGAAACGTGGAGGAGGTACTCGCGCCCATGCTCAGCAGATAACAGGCGACAGAAGGCTCGCTGTTTGGGAAATCCGGAAATGTTCGAGCATAAAACCTCAAAAATCGCGGGAATCGGTTCAACCCAGAGGACATTGAGCCCCAGGGAGGAATATTGGTCTTTCTCTTGCCCGACATTGGCACCGACATGAATAACGCCGGGTATTTCTCGCAAAAACGAATCTTGCGCTTCGGAGTCGACCGGGAAGAAGCGACGTCTGAATTTGTTGACCACCCTGGCTGGAACATCTTCGATACGAAATTTGCTCATCCCGTCTCACCTTTTATGCCGATCATTGCCGCGGGCCCCTGCGATCGAAATCTGACAGGAGTGTGGAAACCCACGACACAGTTTCAGGGTTGCGACGGCTGACCCTGGCCGGTCGATCCAACATACGAAACGCGGTAACACGCCAGTTGGGGTCCCGCTGCCGGAACCACGGTGCCGGAACCACGAACTTATCTTTGTGAACCCACAAATCCCCGCACCACATGCTCCAGAGCCTCGCGAATGCCCGCCACATTTTCATCGAAACTGTAGCGCTGAATCATCTTGAGGCTCTCTGCTCCCATGGTCTGCCCGGTTTGCTCGCCGGCCAAGACGGCGCGGAGTGAATCGGCCAACACTCGCGTGTCGCAGGCCTTCACCACGTAACCATTCACGCCGTTCTGCACCAGGTTCTGGTGGCAGCCCACCTGGTCGCTCACAATCACCGGCCGCGCCGCGTTCATCACTTCGTTCACCACCAGGCCCCAGGGCTCGTCCACCGAGGCCAGCACGAAGACATTGCACAGATCGTAAAAACGCGGCAGCTCAGTCTGATTGCGAAAACCAAGAAAGCGGATATTGCCCGGCGCCGCCTTGCTGCGCGCGGCTCTCCAGCGCCGCGCGCTCTTCTCCGTCGCCCACAATCAGCAGATAAGGAACCCGCTCCGGCGCGCTCGATTGCGCCAGTTCCAGGCAGGCGTCCACCAGGTCGATGCAGCGTTTCCGGGTCTGCAGCTTCGATGCGAATAGAATCACCGGCCGGCCCGAATCGAGGCCCAGCGAATTGACGAAACTCTTCGCGGCTCTCCGATGCGCGTGCGCATTCCCGCTGAAAGAACTCGTTGTCCACCGCGTAGCAACACGGGAAGACGGGAAAATCCGCGCCCCAGATAATGCCGCCAGTAGGCGGTATTGGCTTCGCCGATGGAGAGCGCGGCGGAGATTCTGTTTGCGCAGCCACGCGAAGAAGATACGCTTGGCCACCAGCGTCTTGCCGAGAACGCGGGCGATCGGTCAGATTGGATTCCGCCCGCAGCAGCACAGGGATTCTCAATCGCATGAGCCGCCCGGATGCCTGCAGGTTGGTCAGGGTGCTGTAGCCGTGAACCCATATCGCGTCGAACCCGCCCTTGCGGAGGATGCGGCCAATTCCATAGTTCAGCGGCTTCGCGGGCCCAAGCTCCTCTGCGTCCCTGAGCACCGGCAGGAATTCGTGCTTGTATCCCTCCAGCAGAGGAACGTCCCACTTCACCGAAACCCCGAAGCCGGGATCGATGTACCCGCGGACTGAAAGATTTGAGCTGAAAAATACTCTGAGATCGATGTCCTTTTCCTGCGCAATTCGTCCGCAGCAGCGGCGCCTGGTACTGGATGGGGTGCGACACAAAATAAGCCAGGCGAAGCGGACGCGCTGCGGAGAAATTGGCCGAATCCGATTCGCGCCCCACGGCCGGTTCCTCGAACTCTGTTGGCATCATCGCCATCGCTCAAAGCAGGCCAGCCTCTTTGCGCCCGCCGTGGGAATCGCAATGTGTCACCTGCGTGCTGTGGAATTTGTGAGACCGGTCTGGCCTCTTGCGCCCGATTCTTCACACTGGCGCCGGCGGATCACCCTCGTTGCACTCTCCGGCGCCGCATCAACATCTGCTGCCGCGCCAGCATCTGCTGCCGCTGGAGGGCTAACGGTACTGGAGCTGGCGCCATCGCGTGCACCTGCAGCTTTGCCGCCGCCACGGAAAACGCCAGGCCCATCACCATAAATCCCTGCTCAGTGGGCTGCTCCGGAACCGACAGAAGGAGCGCACTGATGGTCAAAGGGACCAGAAGGAGGGCGAGTGGTTCTCCTTGGCGCACCTGGCGCAGGGCCGCTGCGAAAACCCAGATCGCCAGAAGCCACTTGAATATCTCGAAAGCGGTTCCCATGAATACACCCATCTCGATGAGTTCGCGCGAAATCTCGTCCTCACCGGCGCTCTCAAGGCTGCCGTTTGCAATGGCCTGAATCGCTATGGCGCCGCTTCCCATCCCGGTCCCCATCCAGCGGTCCGACGCGGCAGCCATTTCGTACATTTCGACATCCGGCTCCAAGGTCCGGTAGTAGATGACTTCCGCCCAACTTCCACTGCTTCCCCCCTCCTCGATATTGGCCCCCGATATGCGCTCAGCCAGGCTGGTCATGGCAGAGGAGAAAATGGGCAGCAACGAGGCCAGCCCCAGCAGGATGAGGATGGGGAGAAGCACGCGAAGGGTTTTACCGAACTGCACAACTCCGAGCAGGGCAGCGATCACGACGCAGGCCAGCACCGCGGCCAATTGAACCACCAACGCTCGCGCGCCGATCATGGGGATGGCGACCATCAGGGCGCAGGCAGAGCTCCACAAAAGCCACTTGCTCGCAAATTCCGGCTTGACGATGGCATAGAAGAGAAATGCGCCGACCAGCGTGCCGAACTGGCTCATGCCGATGACGAAGCTGAAGGTTCCCGAGGCCCTCACCCTGGCCCCTACATACATGATCTGCTTCCCGCCATGGGTGGAACCCGCATTGATCAACGCGGTGCCGGGAGAATTGTATTGATCGATTGCCACCAGGGTGAGGGGCAGCAGCAGGAAGAGTGTGCAGGTCCCGAACCTGCGCAGATCCTCCTGGTCGAGGTTCTCGCCCATAATGAACGCAACTGGAAAAGGCAGCAGATAGGATCGCAATCCAAACAGGCCGGCAAACCACGGGTTGCCGCCGTACACCATCTGCAACACCGAGAAACCCACCAGGCCAACGGTGAGCAGTTGGATGACGGCCGCCCACCTGCGCGGCCATTTGTGGGTGCGGTAGGCCTCCCAGATGATCATCAGTCCGACCGGGTCGCGCACGATCAGCAGCGGAGCCGAATACTGCGGCATTACCCATTTGCGCAAAGCGCCTTCAAAAATGAGGAGCAGGAAATAGAGCCAGAAGAGCTTCTTCAGCAGGCTCAGACTCCTGAAATAGCTCCCCACCGATTCTCGTCGCGCTATTGCCATTCAAGACCTCTCACCGCGTCCGCGAAGTCGGTGCGATAAATTTCCCACGATCTGGCCGCGGCGGCTTGCTGCGCATGTCCAGACATTGCCGCCAGCATCTCACGATTCTCATCGAGGGCGCTGAGCCGCTCGGCGATCGCATCGGCGCTCGCAATGGGCACGATGAAGCCGTCGCAGCCATCGTGCACCAGTTCGCTGGCACCGGTATTCGGCGTCACTATCACCGGCAGTCCGCAGGCCAGAGCCTCGGTCACCACCAGCCCAAATGCCTCGGTCAATGACGGCAGTGCCAGCACATCCGACTCCTGCATCAGTTCCAGCACCCGGGCGTGAGGCAGACTCTCAAACCAGCGCCACCTTTGGCAGGCCGCGTCTACCCTGGCGTTGGGGCGAAAACGTGCTCCCACCAGCGTAAGTTCCACCTGCCCGCCCAGCCTTTCGACTGCCTCCAGCAGATAACCGATTCCCTTGCGCTGGATCAGGTTGCCGACAAACAGCACCTTCAACGGCTGGCCGGCATGGCCCGCAGGGGATTTCCGCGGCCGAACCGCCGGCGCGCCGTAGGTCACCACGCGAATCTTCTCCTCCGCCACCACGCCTTGAAGAGAATGCGCGAACGTGCCGGCTGGGCACAAAGACATAGTCCGCAAGCCGAAGCTCTTCGTCCTTCAAGCGCATGTACGCGGCGGAGTCGCTCAGCTTGGGTAAAAGATTGGCGTATGCAGGATTGCGTTCCGCCTCTTCCAACAAAAACTCTTGCTCCCAGTACCAGTGGGCGCTGGGCAGTTCGTACAGCGCGCGAATGCCCAGGCGTTGCGCCTCGCGAAAGGTCTTATGCGCCGCACCCTCGTAGGCATACACAGCGTCCGGGTGCAGCCCGGACAGGCGGCGGGCAACGCGCTCGTCGAAATGCCGGCTGGTGCCGATGTAGGACAGTGGCCGGTCGCCTGAACACAGCAGTCTCGCGGAGCGGTGTGGCACGGGCCGCGAGCCTTGCAATCTCCATCCAGGGAAGCGTTTTTACCTGCTGTGCGGGCGCCTCGCTGAAGCTCCTCCGCGCCAACTGCGCCCGAATTCCTGTGGGCAGCAGATGGTTCCACTGGGATCCAGCGTCCCAGGAGATGCTCGTCCAGAACTCCGCCAGCATCTCATGCTCGACCAGGCTCCTGAGAACATTGCGGACGTTCTGATTCCCATTCGGGTGGCCCAGCAACAACCTCGGCTTCTCCCTCGGCCCAGTCCTCTGCTCAATCTGCGAAAAACTCTCGGCATTCGGCCCGGCCGCGCCAATGGAAGCACGCGCACCCATCACCGGGTCTCCCCCATCCACTGCGCGTACAGATCCACGTGCGCGCCGAGACGATGGCCGTTATACCAGTTCCACGCAGCGCGCGAGCAGGTCTCCCACCCCGCCTTGCCGACCGCGTCCGCCGTTCTTGGGCTCACCACGTTAACCCCGTCTCTCAGTCCATCGGCGTCGCGGGGAAATGGCCCGTTCATCACCGGAATCATGCCCTGCGCGCAGTAGCCGGCAAGAACCGACGACCGCGCCATGTAGCGCCACTCATGGCTTACAAAGCCAAACTGAGTCTGCGCGAAAACCGTCTGCAGGTCGTCGGCCGTCAACATGCCGATTCGCCTTACCCGAACTCCGTCCACCTCCACGGGGTGGTCGCATTCAGCTCCGATATCGAGAATCTCGCCGATGCCCAGTGTGCCGACCAGATTCTTTGCCGTCAGCAGCTGCTGATACGCCCGCATCCGCGACCCGCCCAGGCCGAAGACCGCCATCGCCGCATTTCGCCCGGCAAAAGGAACTGGGTCGTCCGTCTCCCCGGCTGGCGAGAAAACCGGCATCAACCGAACGGGAACGCTGCTCCGCCCGGGCAATTTAGTTTTGAGCCATTCCGTATGCCACCCGGTATTGGTGACGATAAGCCCAGCCTGCAAAGCGACTCCGCGAAGCGCGCGTCGCTGCCGGTACGAATACCAGAACGAGGACTTCCATGGTGGGCCGCTGGCATACAACTCATGAAAATAAACAGCGATCTCGAAGCGGCCGCTCTCCCGCACCGCCTTTAGCGCCGCGGCCAGCGCAGCGGGTGCTCCGTCCTGCGCATAGCCGTAGCCGCTCACATGAACCAGGATCGTGCCCCGCTCGCCGCCCGTCAGCTTAAGGCAGCTTTCGAGCAACTGCGCCGGAGCAGCGTAGACCACCGGATCGGCTAATCCACTCGGCTCACTGGAATTGAGCACCACAAATGCCGAACCGATCCCGTACTGGGCTTTCAAACCCTGGGCCAGCAGCGCAGCCTGGTCGCTCACGCCGCAACGCCCCGGCGTCAGCCGCGGCAGCACCTGAATCAGTTGCCGGCTGGCGCCTGGCACCCTGCTATCTCCGGCTCTCGTCTTTCCGCTCACCAGGCAGATCGCTCCGCACGAAGACTCTCGATCTCCGCCTCGATCATCATGCCGATCACATCCTCCATGTTGCGCGTGGCTTTCCACCCCAGCCCGGCCGCGGCCTTGGCCGGATTCACCTTGTTGCGGAGAATGTCGGTGGGGCGCATAAGATGCGCGTCCAGCTTTACGTGTTCGCGCCAGTCCCTGCCAATCAGGCGAAATGCGGTCGCCACAAATTCGGTCAACGTGTGACTGTGCCCGGTGGCAATGATGTAGTCCTTCATCACCGGCTGCTCGGCCATCAGCGCGATAGCCTCAACATACTCCGGCGCCCAACCCCAGTCGCGCTCCACTTCGAGGTTGCCCAGCCTCAGCTCGACCTCCTTGCCCGCCTTCATCAGCGCCACGGCGTGGATGATCTTGCGGGTGACAAAGCGCAGAGGGCGCAGCGGCGAATCGTGGTTGGACAGGATTCCAGTACAGGCCAACAGCCCGTACGCCTCGCGATAATTAGCCACCGCCCAATACGCCGATGCCTTGGCCACCGCATAGGGACTGCGTGGATTGAAACGCGTTGTCTCGTCCGCAACCCCTTCGCCGGTGTCGCCAAAGCACTCCGTCGAGCCCGCGCTGTACAGGCGGATCTCACGGTCAGTGAGACGCGCCGCCTCCAGCAGATTCAGCGTGCCCAGCGCAATGCTCTCCACCGTCTCCACCGGCTGTTCGAACGAAAGTCCGACCGAGCTCTGCCCGGTGAGGTTGTAAATAGAATGAGGGCGAATCCGCTGCAGCAGCCCAATGGTGCTCGCCACATCGCGAAGATGCAAAGAGACCAGGTGCAGCGAATCGTAAATGCCCAGGTGCCGGGCGTTGCGAAACGAGCTCTGCTCCGCATCGCGCGAGCTGCCCCATACTTCGAAGCCGCGCTCCAGCAGAAGCTTCGCCAGATAGGTGCCATCCTGCCCGGAAATGCCGCAAATAAGGGCGCGTTGTGTCATGCTTCAGGCCCCGCCAGAGCGGCGACCGGCGTTTCTCTCATCGGCTCTATCCAACCGGGCAGCCGCCCGTATCCTGTGCGTTGAAGTTTGTTCCTGCCGAGTCCCCGGCGGGAAGCGCCTGTTAGTAATACGCGGTCTTGAAGATGATAAATTGGGTGCCAAGATTGATAGCCGCCGTGAGTGCTTGTTCCAAAACCAGCTTCCTCGTATCCGTGGGCACATAAAGAATGTCCTGATCTTTCAGCGCCATGTCCGGCGATGTGCCGTCGAGAATCTGATTCACGGCAAGGGTGATCATCTCCTTGCGCCCGTCCGGTAAGGTGCGGACCAGCCCCGCCTTCTTTAGCTTCGCTCCGCGGCCGCCTCCGCCCGCCAATGCCAAAACCTCCTCGACCGTAAGCGCATTGCGGCCATCCAGCACATAGACGCCCGGCTTAATCACATCGCCCACCACATACACTATGCCGGCGCGGGGAACCAGAATCGAGTCGCCCGGAAGGATCTGTACGTCGGGGATCACCGGCTTGAGAGCCGACGGATTGTATTCGACCGTAAGCGGGTGGTGGGGATCGTCGCGGTGCGTGATCAGAACCATGGTCGATGCCGTCGCACTCACTCCCCCGGCCGCGGTGATCACGTCATTCAACATCCGCACTCCCAGCGCCGGATAGACCCCGGGGGTCTTTACGTCTCCGGTGATGGTGATTCCCTGGTTGGCGTACTCCTCGATGAAAACCGAAGCCTGACTGCTGTTCGGCTTCAGGATTTCGGCCGTCACATATTGCTGCTGGATGAGCTTCGCGGCCTGGTCCGCGGTGAGTCCCTGGACATGAGTCATACCCACCAGCGGAAGTTGAATATTCCCCTTCTCATCGACCCGGAAACGGCCCGACAGCTCCGGCGCGTCGAACATCGCCACTTCCACCAGATCCCCGGAACCGATGGTGAGAGGCGGCGCGGACGGAGAAGCCGGCGCCGGCAGGGAAGCTCTCCGGCTGCTGGGAGCTTGCAGCCAGCGGAGCGGCAACAAAAAACACCCCCAACAGCAATGCGCATGCAAATGACTTCAGCATCCTATCCCTTCTCCTCATCCTTTTTTTCATAACCGTAGGCCCGCTCGTCGTTGCCGTATCCATAGCCGTATCCCTGCAGGCCGTAGCGATGGGTATAAAAATTCTCCATCCGGATGTCGACATCGTTCACCACCACTCCGGCGATCGGTGCGTTGATGCGCAAAAGAATATCGCGAGCCCTCAGCAGCGCGCGCTTGCGCGTCCTCCGGGCGCGGGTTACCAACACCACCGTATCGGCAAACACTGCGATCGCCTGGGTGTCGGAAACTGCCAGCAGGGGCGCCGAATCGATCACGATGCGATCGTATTCTTCCAGCCACTGGCGGAATTTTTCCTCCATACGGGCGGAAGACAGCATCTCCGCCGGGTTGGGAGGCCGCGGCCCCGTTGGCAGCACATGAAGCGTGGGCAATTCCGGCAGTGGAACTGAAATCTCCCGAATGCTATGCGGGTTGGCCAGTACCGTCGACAGGCCAAAGCTCCGGTTGGAAAGCCCGAACACTGCTCCCAGACTGCCGCGCCGAAGGTCGCCATCCACCAGCAAGACCTTCTCCCCGCGCTGGGCAAGGACGATAGCGGTGTTAATGGCCGTCGTGGTCTTGCCTTCCTCAGGAAGCGCACTGGTCAAAACTATGATCCGCGGCGGATGGTCAATCGAGGAAAGCAGCAGGGAACTGCGCAGATTGCGATAGGCCTCGGCGCTGGTGGACTTCGGGTCCCGTAACGCGATCAGTTGTTGATCCAGCCGCGCTGCCGACCCATCCACTGTCTTCTTGCCCCACAACTTCCGTTGTCCCGCACCCCCCGCCAGATGGGGAATCGCGGCCAGCGGAGACAGCATGACCGCAGCCTCTACCTCGTCTGAGGTTTGCAGCCGGTCATCGATGGACTCGATGAGGAACGCCACCATGCACCCGGCGAGCAGTCCACCCAGCAATCCGATCAGGACCGCCTGTCTTTTTCGCGGCCCAATCGGGGCATAAGGAACCTGGGCGCTGTCGACCACGTTTACATTCGCCGCCGAGAGGCCTGCCGTAACCATCGACTCCTTTAGCCTCATCTGCAGCGTGTCGTACAGTTGCCGGGTCAGGTCCGCCTGATTCATCAAAATCGCGTATTGTGCGCCACCTTCGTTCAGCTTGTAAACAACGTCTTCCTGCGCGTTCAGGCGCTTACGCAGAGACTGCTCCGTCGCCAGTGCGCTTTGATACTCACTGGTGACCTGGCGGCGGGCCAGCACAACTTCGGAATCAATCTGCGCCTGAATCCTGTTGATCTGGGTGGTCAGATCAACCATTCTCGGATATTTCGGACCGTACTTGAGGGCGAGTTGCGCGCGCTGCGTCTGCAGGTCGGCAAGCTGGGCGCGCAAGGAAATCACCATGGGGTTATCGCCCATCACCGAAACCAGATTCGGACTCATCGAATTGATGTCGCGCATGCGCGCTTCCTTCTGAATCCGCTCGGCTTCGGCATCGTCGAGCGACGAGCTTATACCCTGCAACGTCTGGATCGCCAGGGTCGAGTTCTCTCCCGTCCCGATAATGTTATGCGCCTTCTGATAGTCGGCCAGCGCCAGCTGCGCATTCGCAGCTTCGCTCCTCAGCCCTTCGATTTGCTTCTCCAGCCAGGTTGAGACCAGCATCGAATGGTCATATTTCGAGCGCAGGCTCACCGTCGTATAGGTGTCTACCAGGTGGTTGACAATTGCGGCCGCCAAACGAGGATTCCCGCTGCGGTAGCGGATGTCCACAAGGTCGGTTCCCGAAACCACTTTTACACTCAGTCCGTCCCCGATCATCCTAATCAGCGCGTCCCGCTCCTCGGGCGTGATTGGCGCTCCCGCCGGCGGCACTCGCCGGTGGGCTTTGCGGGCATCGGCATCCTCTCCCGCGCGTAGAACCGAGATCAGGTTAAGCGCCTGTGCCGTTTCGAAGAGCACCGTGTCACTCTGCAGGATGTGCACTTCGCTGATCAGGGGATCCGTTTCAAAGTCCCCGCCACCCCCCACCGCCTGGGCCAGACCGAGGTCGGGTTGCTGCTGCGGGCTGATCTCAACCAGCGAACTGCTCTCAAACACAGGAGGCGTGCGAAGCGCGTACCAAACCGCTCCCCCCAGCGAAAGGAGAGTGATCGCGAGAACGATGTAGCGCCGCTTCATCGTCACGCGCCACAGTTCCATCAGCGTGAATCGCTCGGTAGCGGCAGGCAGGCTTTGGACCGGATTGTCAGCGGGCCGGGCTCCCTGCGGCTTCACCTCAAGTTCAACAGACATCGACACTCCTCATTCGCCGGGCGGCCCAACAGTCGCCCCGGTGTCCGGCAACCACGCCAACACGACGGCGCCGGTTACTATTCGCCTTCGCCCGGCTGGCGGACGAAGTTTGATCCATCAAAAACAGCACGACCAGCACGCCTATCGGAAATGCCGCCGCTGTTTATGACTCGGACCGTCTTCCCGATCGGCTTCCGGAAGCTCCAGATCCACTTGCCCGGGTGGAGAAAAAGACCCTGTTGATGGCAAGAGCCGCCCGGCTCACATCGAAACACTCTTGAAAACACCGCCGCGCCCCCGCAGCCATGGCCTCGCGCTCCCCCGGCAGCAGGTTCAACCACCTAGCCAGAAGACTCTCCGTGCCCCGTGCGGTGTCGTCGCCAACCAGTCCCACCTGCCGTGCTTCAACCTCCGGCCAGATGTTCACTTGATTGCTGATCAGCACAGGTCGGCCCGCAGCCAGGGCTTCGACCACGGAAATCCCGAAATTCTCCTGGTGCGAGGGCAGGACAAAAGCTTCGCAGCCCCGCAACGCTCCCCATTTCACATCCCCGTGGATCATGCCCGTCCAGTGCACCCGGTCCGCGATGCCGCACTCGACCGCACGGCCGGTGAGCTCGGATTGCAGTCCCATCTGGTCTGGACCCGCCACCACCAGATCTACATCCGGGGCAATGGCGGCGCACTTCGCAAATGCGTCCACCAGCAGGTCGCACCCCTTCTTCTCGTGAATGCGGCCAAGAAACAGAAGATAGCGCCGCTTCCGAAGCTGCGGAAACCTGCGGGTAAAGGCCTCAATCTGCCCCTCCGGATCCACTCCCTCGTCCGGGTCGTAAATTCCAAAAGGGATGACCACATCGTTCCACGAGTTGGGCCAAAAACTGGCTCGGGCAAGATCCCGTTCCGTTCCACCGGTAAAGAAAACCGCCGCAGCACCGCGCAGCACCGCGTACTGCACGGGCCAGAACAGCAACTTCTTGGCCCGCTTGAACGGGTATTTGCGATTGAACCACGGATCCAGCGCCCCGTGGGTAAAGATACCGTAAGGTGTCCCCGCGCGGCGGGCTGCAAAATAAAGAGCGATCCCGGGAAAGCTCCAGATCCCGTTCATCACAATTCCGTCATAGTGGCCCGCATTCTCGCGCAGCCACGCCCACAGCCGGCCAGAGAAAGCAAAGCGGCCCAGGTGCGACTGGCCAAGGGCGTACACCGGGCATGGAATGTCGCGCAGGAACGGCGCCTCGGGATCATCCAGGCACAGCACCTCGATCTCGGCCCCCAGCGCCTTGTACCCCTTCGCCAAAAGGCGCACACATTCCGGTGGCCCGCCGGCTTCCGGAGCAAGGCTATCGATCATGTGCAGGATGCGCAGGGAGACGATTTCAGCGCCGGGCGCGCCCTGCGGATCAGCGAACTGCATTGCAGATACCGGCTTTCCAGTCTGTCGAGTCGGCGAAGCGGGTCAGGGTGACGGTCCTCAGGAATGCGGGCTTCACAGGCTGCGGAAAAACCCCGTGCGCTGAGTTTTGTAACAACGTCACGGCCGGGCCACCAAAGTCTGCAAAACGAACGAGGGCTTTACAGGCTGCGGAAAAACTCTGCGGACCATCGTTTTGAAAGGGCAACGGCAAAGAGAAGCGGTTTTAAAAGGGCACGACTTCAGTCGTGCCAATCGAGCCAGCAAAATGGATCGGCTTTAGCCGCTGAGGGATGCTTTTGTAACCGTTCACCCACACCCAATGCGCTGAGTTTTGTAACAAGGGCACGGCTTTAGACGGGCCACTTAAATCTGCAAAACGACCGATGGCTTTAGCGCCTGCTGCACCCTCCTTCGCAACATTGCCTGATGCGGGCAGTTTTTCCGCAGCCTCTTCAGCCCGAAGAGTGTCTGATCCAAGCCCCGAGTTCCGCCCTATTGCGCAGCGGCTGAACCGGCATAGGCCTTGAACATCGCCTCCGGGCCTGAGCCATTGCCCAAAAAGAGCCGGTCCAGCGACTGGTGGCTAAGAATGATCCCGACCAGCGAAAGCACCAGGGCCTTGGGGCTCGCACACCGCAACACCCCTCGACTGACCCACGGCTCCAGGTACCGAACCAAGACCTCGACCAGCTCGCTCAAATGCTTCCGCAAAAGCGGGTCGAGATCCTCCCCCAGCTCCAGCACGCTGTATTGAATCAGGCGCAGAAGCTCCGGCCGGCTAAGCAGCGTGGCCGCGATCAGTTCAAAAGTGCGCGCAAGGACCGAGTCCGCATCGCCAGCCTCGGCAATCCGCGCCAGCAAGTCGCCGCCCAGCTTCACCTGCTGGAGTTCGGCATCGAGCACGGCCACATAGAGGTCGCGCTTGCGCGGATAATGCCGGTAGATCGTCACTTCGTTGACCCCCGCGCGCGCGGCGATATCCCGTGTGCTCACCCCGTTATAGCCATAACCGGCGAACAGAATGGTCGCACTGGCGAGAATGCGCTCCTCCACATCCCCTTTACCGGATTTAGGTGTCTTATTCATGCTTTTGTTCTCTGGAAAAACGGAATGGGACATGCCAGGGTCCAAAACAGATACAGGGGAAGGGGATTCATCGCCGCGACGAAGGGCAGGAACGCGCCAGCCGGACGACCCATCCTCGTCAGCGTCTCAACGCGACAAGGGCGGAAGACGAAGCGGAAGCCGGCATTCCTTGAAAGGGCGCGATCACGCGATCAGGGATGGACCCCAATGACGTACCACGGTTCAGCTTTCACCGCGCCACGGCTTCAATGGGTACTTCCGCAATGCTCTCCGCAACCACTTCCAAATCGCTCACGGCCACTTCTATTGAAAAGCTGCGCATGATGTGCTCCAGTGTGAGAACCACCCGGCAGCCGCTCTTGCTGCGCAGCACCACGCCTTCGAGACCCGCAAACGCGCCTGCGCAAATGCGGACTCGCTGTCCCACCAGCAGCAGAGGATGCGGCTCCACAGCCGCCATCGCAAGCCCCGATCGCAGCGTCTGGATCAAAGCATCCGGCAACGACGCCGGCTGCCCACCGGTTCCGACCACCATCGTCAGCGCCCCAGGCACTTCGAGAACCCGCACCCGCTCGGTGCGCGCCACGCGAACAAACAGGTATCCCGGAAAAAGCGGCAGGTCCAGCGTCACTCGCGAACCATCACTCCACTTGCGCTGCGCCCGGTAAAGAGGCAGAAAGTGCTCGATCTCCCGCTGGCCAAGGTGGTAGGCGACGCGCTTTTCATGACGCGCCGTTGTATACAACGCGAACCATCCGGCCGCTGCCGGGGCGCAAACACCAGCAGGAGCGGTGATCGAAGATGCGAACTGGTTGGAAGTTGGCAAGGCTTCGCCATCCTCACTTGGATGAGTGTTTTTTTAGAGCTTGAATTTGGAAAGGATCCGCAATAGAAAATCTCGACCCCGACAGCACTTGCGGACCTGAATGCGACAGTGAATTTTGCCGGCCTGCGAGTTGACCGCACTCGCACACGAGACGCCTGCGCGCTCCCGCTAGTTGCAGGGGAATCCCTTCATGAAGCGGATCTCTGCATTCACTCTACCAGAAGGCTTCTGGCCGTCAAAGATAAATTCGTCGTGAAAAGCATGCACATGCTTACTTTCGATTCCAGGTCCGGTTACCGGCGTGGTATCCCTCGTAAGCACCACATCCTTATGACTTTCCTGGGACGCTCTCGAACATAAGAATGACCCTCGCGAAACGGGCGGCCGAGCTGATTCGCAGAACTCGCTTTCAACGCAAGCCGGCGGTTGCTTGCCTGCGTCGACGACTGCTCGCACTCAATTCAACCGCGATCCGATCGGTCTCTGATGATTGTCGCGGCGGCCCTGCAGCCGCCGAGTGCCATGAAAGCACAGTCCTTCGCCGTGGGCGAGGCGGGATTTGCCGAATCCCTCTTGCATGTAACAGACGGGGCCTGAACCCTTTGGCCGAAGGAAAGCCTGTCAGTCCGTCAGACCTGGCCGGAGCTCGTCCCCGCGCACCAACCGGCAGCCTGCACTATTTGCCCGCCAGTTGCTCCAGCAACGTATCGAAGTCCTCGAGCCGCGCGTATTCAATCACGACCCTGCCACGGCCGTTGCGATCCTCAATCGTCACCTTCAATCCCAGCGCGCGTTGCAGACGCTCCTGGGCATCGCGCACATTGGGATCGACCGGAGGCTCCTCTTTTGCCGCCCTTTTCCGGGCCTTTTCAGGATTCAGCAATCCCTGCACGTAGCTCTCGGTTTGGCGAACAGAAAGCGAAAGTGCCATCACCCGCTGCGCTGCCTTTTCTATCTCTTCCGCGTGCTCGAACGCCAACAGCGCCCGCGCATGACCAAAGCTGATGTCACCGCCTTCCACGCGCGCCTGCACACCGGACGGCAGCTTGAGAAGACGCAGGAAGTTCGATACCGTGGCGCGATCTTTCCCGGTGCGCTGCGCCATCTGCTCCTGGGTCATATGAAACTCGCGCGACAGCCGCTCAAAGGCCCGCGCCTGCTCCATCGGGTTCAGGTCGGCGCGCTGCAGGTTCTCGACGATCGTGATTTCCATCGCCTGCTCGTCCGATACCTGCCGCAGAATGGCGGGAATGGTCGCTTTCCCGGCAAGCTGCGAGGCGCGCCAGCGGCGTTCTCCAGCGATGAGCTGAAAGCGCCCATTGGCCAACGGCCGCACCAGGACCGGCTGCACCACCCCGTTGGCAGTAATCGACGCAGCCAATTCCGCCAGCTGCTCCTCGTGAATGGTGCTGCGCGTCTGGAAGGGATTGCGATCGATCTGCCCAACCGGGATCTCGCGCGGCCGTCCGCCCTCGGGCTCTGCAACAGGGCCGGGGCTTGCGGGCGCTTGTGCTCGCGGCAACAGTGAGTCGAGGCCTTTGCCCAATGCACGGCGCTTGTTTTCGGAGATAACAGTATTCATGGTTCCAGTTCCTTCTGATTTCCAACGGCGCCAGGCGCCGGTCCGTCACAGGGCCCGTTCGAGATTAAGAAACAGAGCGAGTGGCCGCTTCAGGAGTAAGGCCAGAAGCGAACCTTGATCTCCGGCCGTGCGGCAGCGGCAGCCTTGCGCTGTGCCATGCGCGGCGCTTCCATCCCATTGCGAGCCATAAATTCGCCGGCAAATTCGAAATAGGCCTCAGTCCCTTTGGATCGCCCGTCGTAAAGAGCGACCGGTTTGCCGTGGCTGGGTGCTTCGGCAAGGCGCACATTGCGCGGAATCACGGTGCGATAAAGCCGCTCGCGAAAATATTCGCGCAGGGTCTCTGTCACTTGTTGCGCCAGGTTGGTGCGATCGTCGTACATGGTCAGCAGCACGCCCTCGATGGTGAGACCCGGATTATACGCAGAGCGAACCCGCTCCAGGGTCGAGATCAGCTCCGAAACACCCTCCAAAGCAAAATATTCAGCCTGCATGGGAACAATCAGCATTTCCGCGCTGCTGAGCACGTTCAGCGTGAGCAGGTCCAGCGCCGGCGGGCAGTCCAGCACAATCAGATCGTAGTTTGCCTTGACCGGCTCCAGCGCGTTCCGCAGGCGCAGGGTGCGGTCATCGGCATTGGCCAGTTCGATGTTGGCGCCGGTAAGGTTTTTCGACCCCGGCAAGAGCCACAAATTATCAATCTCGGTGGGCAGAATCACCTGTTCGGCGGGCGAATCCCCCATCAAGGCTTCGTACACCGAGTGGCGATTGTCGTCGCGCTGAAAACCCAGGCCGGAAGATGCGTTCGCTTGCGGATCGCAATCGACCAGAAGGATCTTCAGCCCCTCCAGCGCCAGACAGGCAGAGAGATTAATGGCCGTGGTCGTTTTGCCCACTCCGCCCTTCTGATTGACCACGCCAAGCACTTTACCCATGGAAATCCAGAGTAAAGGGAAGTGCGAGTTACGCGGTAGCACTTGCATTGTGGAGAACTCGCCCAAGCTGTGGAAAGCCGCCCCAGCGCTTAAAGGGCATTACTCGGCAAGTGATTGGCGCAGCACGGGTTGTGTGTCACACACACAACCCTCGCAGAGAGACCCCACTTTTGGGCCTACGGTGGAAAAGCGCCATATTTTTGTATAAAAAACATGCCCCCAAAGAAGTGGAATCCAAATTGGCACTATGCCACATTGGAACTCGCTCAGCAGCGCTGATCCAGTCGTGTTCCACGTGGAACATTTCCCACTAAAACCACTCCCGAAGCGCATCGACCGCACAGGTAACACCGTTCCAGCCGTGCGCGACAACACCGTCGACTGCACTCGTTCGCCGCTATCATCCACTTGGGAACTGGAGGATTCGGCCCTATGGGAGCTCGTTTCTCTACTATCGAAGAGGCAATTGGCATCATCACGTTGCACCATGGCAAAGTCAACGAGCTCAGCAAGGCGCTCCTCGACGACATCTCCGCCGCTCTCCGGGCGCTGCGCTCCGGACCCGTTCGCGTCGTCATCCTGCGCGCTCCCCAGGGCGCACGGATCTTCTCCGCCGGACACGATGTCCACGAGCTCCCGTTGAACGGTCGCGACCCCCTCACCTACAACGATCCGCTTCGCCAGGTGGTCCGGGAAATCGAACTGTGCCCCGTACCCGTCATCGCCATGATCGAGGGTTCCGTTTGGGGCGGCGCCTGCGAACTGGTCCTCGGCTGCGATCTCATTGTTGCCGCCAACAACGCCACCTTTGCGCTCACGCCGGCCAAACTCGGGGTCCCCTACAATGTTCAGGGCGCTCTGAATTTCATGAAGGTCGCCGACACTCACCTGCTTAAGGAAATGCTCTTCACGGCAGAGCCGGTCTCCGCCAACCGTCTCCATGCCTGTGGCGTGCTCAATCATGTCGTTCCCGTGGAGAAGCTGGAGCCCTTTACCCTCGACTTGGCCCGCCGCATCGCCCGCAACTCGCCGCTGGTGCATCGCGTCCTCAAGGAGGAAATCCGCGTGCTCGCCAACGCCCACCCCATGATCCCGGAAACTTACGAGCGACTGCAGTCGCTGCGCCGCGAGGTCTACGACAGCAACGATTATCAAGAAGGGATTCAGGCCTTTAAGGAGAAACGCCGGCCAGACTTCCAAGGGAACTAAGCAGGGACCGGCCCGGAAATCGCCCCATCAAGCCGCCATCCCCGTGGAGCGCGTCGTAAATTTCAATACCGGGAAGATCTGGATGAAACTCGGCCGCATGCTCATTTGGGTTGCGAATGTTCCACGTGGAACAACTCGCTCGCTCGCCCGCCCGCCTCCGGCCTTTGTACCTGCCGTCAGCTAGCTGCCCCAACCGATCCCCTAACAGGCTCCGAGGCTCCGGCCCTCCGCCCCAACACCGCAACCCGATCCTGAGCCCCTGGCAGCACCGCAGCCGGCTCCCACCCATACTCCGCCCCTGCAGCCGCCTGCAACTCACCAAGCTGTTCCCCGATCGTCATCAGCGCCAGCCAGCCATTGGCCCGGACTAGCCCTGCAGCCGCCTGCACTGCATCCGCCATCCGGTCCACCGCCCTCAGAGTCACGCAGTCAAAGCCGCCGCGAAGCTCCTCCGCTCGCCCGCCATGCACCGTGGCCGCAATTCCGAGCCTCCGCACCGCCTCCTGCAGAAACGCCGCCTTCTTCCCCTGCGATTCGGCCAGCGTTACGGCAATTTCCGGCCGGCATAACGCAATGGGCACCCCAGGAAGCCCCGCTCCAGATCCAAAATCGAGCAGCGCGGCGATTCCAGCCGGCAGCATTCGCGCGCAGGCAATGGACTCAACAAAATGTCGCGCGAGGATTCCTTCGGCGTCCCGAATGGAAGTCAGGTTGATCCGGGCGTTCCAGCGAATAATAAGCGAAAGATAAGTCTCGAAGCGCCGGCCCGCCTCCGAATGCAGAGGCTCCAACCCCGCTTCCTGGAGAAGTTCATTCAGCCGCGCCCCGGCGCCCTCTCCAGGGTCGATCATGCCTCTTCGACCGAATCGACCACCGCCGGCGGCCGCCAGGCCTTGGCGGCCTTCACGAACTCCGCAAATATCGCCCGAGAGAATGCACTCTGCTGGTAGCTGCGCTCGGGATGCCACTGCACACCCAACACAAAATGATCTGCCGCCTCCAGCTCCACCGCTTCAATCACCCCGTCCCCCGGCGAAACGGCCACGACCCGAAGGTTGTCGCCCGCCTCGCGAATCGCCTGGTGGTGGCTGGAATTCACCTGCGGGGCAGCTCCCGCCTCGCCGCTCTCGCTGGTTGCCGCCAACTCCGCCAGCCGCGATCCGGCAGCAAGCTCCACCGGGTGGGCGTCCATCACGTCCCTGCCCGGGCGGTGATTCACGGGCGTCTTCAAATCCTGCACCAGAACCCCGTTCCGCCACACGTTCAGCGCCTGGACCCCATGGCAGATGGCCAGCACCGGCTTGCGCAGGTTAAACGCGTCCTGCAGGAAAAGCTCGTCGACGGCCGCGCGTCCCGCGTCGGATTCGCTGCATTCGGGTTCGCGAGTCTCGCCGTAGCGTTGCGGATCGACATCGTACCGGCTGCCCGGCAGCAGAATGCCCTCCACTCCCGCCAAAAGCTGCGCCACGCGCTGCTGCGGCTCGCCCTGCGCAACCACCACCGGCTCTGCTCCCGCTGCTTTCAGGGCCTCGAGATATGCCGGCAGCCAGCGGCGGTTGTACTCAGGGTCGCGGGTGGTGGGCTCGGGAATGGCGATGCGCACGGACATTTCAGAACCAGTCTAAATTGTCTCGCCGCGCGGCAACTGTCCACCCGCTGTTCCACCCTCTGCCCCGCCCGCCGTTCGACCCTCTGTTAACTACTTATTCAATAGGCATGTTTACTACTTGTGCAACAGTCCTTCCGCCGCGTTCACGAGCCCGTCTTCGCGTTTGAGCCTCTGCCGGCCAGCCCGCTCACCTGCCGCCGCGCCATCGAAGCGATATTCACGCAAATCGAAGGATCCGTGGTCGTCCCGGTGATGCTGAGCGGAACGCCACCGGCGCAGCCTTGTTTACCGGCTACGTGCTGGCCAGGATCCTGAAAGCCTGAGGAAATGAAGAAGACCCCAGGCGGAACCATCCGTCCGGGGCCCTGCCACCGGCATCACCCAGCGGCAAAGACCTCTGGATGGCGCGTTTCTGGTCGCATTTACCTTACAAATGCAGGAAATAAACCGGCGCGCACGATGCCAACCACGCTCCGGCCTGCACCGCAAACACTCCCAGCGTCTCAGCCGGAGCGCGTCGCGCCCACTTCACCAGAAAGTACAGCACAATCGGCATCTGCACGGTCATCAGCAATTGCCAGACGTGCGCCACACTCCCCTCATCGGGCGAACGAACGATGTGCCCAACGCTGTGAATGTCCACTGCCAGTGCCACCGCCACGATTGCAAGGGCCAGCAACGACATCGCCACCGGTACAAGTGCGCTGGGCCGCCTCATCATTGCCAGAAACGAATTGGAATCACCAAACATACTGCCCCCTTCGCCCGAAAAGAGGTGTTCCCGCACTGCGGGCCCCACGCGACCAGATTACAACAGCGGCTCTCCATCGCTTGCTCAGCCCTACCGTTCAAGGATGTTGAATGGAGAGACCGCCGATGGAACCGCGGGCCTGCGCGACATGGCCCTGCTGAGGCCCCTCCACGTGGTCCCCAATCGGTCCGAGGCCATAAACAGATGCCCAGCGGTCAGCCGTCCCACAACCCTGTGGTGGCCCACCGCGGCCAGTCCCATTGAAGCAATGCAGCCGCACTGGGCACAATCCGGGTTTCCGCCGAACTGGCAGGGCGTAATCCGCGTTTTAAGATCGGCGGAAATGGTCTCTGTGGTTCGCGCAAAAATGCATTCTTCCGGGCTTCTGGGTGGAAACTCCAGCTCGTCAATCACTGCTGCGGGCATGTCCAGAGCGGAATACTTCAAGCGCAATCGCCGCAGGTCCGCGATGACCGAAGCCCTTTGCGCCGGCGTCAGAATCTCCTTGTCCGTGGCCCCGCGCTGAGGAGTAAAGATGCTGAACCAGACCTTCGCTACCTGGCGGCGGCTGGTCCAAAAGCGGAGAAACTCCTCCAGGTAGCCGGGGCGCTCTGCGATCTGCGCAGTGATGGTGCAGTGAACCGTGATCGTAGCTCCTTCAATATTCTTCAGAATGCGCTCGTAAGTGGCCGGCTTGCGCCGCGCATCGTGCTCCGGTTGCAACCCATCTATGGAAACCACCACGTTGAGTTTCTTGAATCGCTTCCACGATGCCGGGATCTCCCTGAAGGCGCTTGTCACCACTTGCGTATGCACACCGCGCTTTCCTATCTGGGGCAATAGCAGCTCCAGCTCGCGATATCTCACCATCGGGTCGCCGCCCACAAGGGACACATGCAGAGGCTTGCGCTCGTCGATCAGGGCAAGCACCTTTGCCACCAGCTCGTCGCCCTTGAAGTCCGAGAGCTGGCGCAGCTCGGTCTCGCCTCCCAGGTGCGCCGCATCGAAGGCATAACATCCCGGGCACCGCAACGGGCATTCCTTGGTGATCTCGATTGAAAGCGACGGAGTACGGCCTTGCAGAATCCTTGCCCAGGCCTGCAGAACTTCTGATTTATTCATTGCCTCTCCAATTTGGGGGCTAATGGAACCAAACCGAAATCGATCGCACATGGCTTCGTACAAGCCATGTGTCACCAGTACCGGCAAAGGTTGTCGAATCAGATCTGAAGCGGGAGACCGTAATTCTGTATCGGTAAACTGCCAGCCTGTTCCGTACGCCAAATGAAAAATGCCCTGGGCAGAGCACTTCGGAACAAGATGCATTTATCGGACGGGAAGCCGAACAATCGGCAAGCGGCAAACAACGAAGCGACACGCCGCTTGCACACCTGCACCAGCAGCACCGCCAGGCAAAGCGTGGTAACAATCACCAGCATGCCTGACTCAAAATCGTGTCCGCCGCGAAGAAAATGATCCCACGTCCAGATGCGTTGCGTCAGGGGCATGGTCAGCAACGAAACCGCAACCAGGAGCAACAGAACGCGGCCGATTAACGCCAGCCACCGGCTCCCACATGCAAATGTGTTGAGGTTCCTTCGGACCGGGTTGGCTGCGTGATTCACGTTCCGATCGCTCTTTTCCTTGGATGCAGAGAATTGAACAGGGGCTCATTCATTCGATGCGTATCGCGACTGCGCCTCGTAACAAGACCTGGCTTTGAGCCGTGCTCCAAAGGCTTGCGGAATCAACCTCGGCTTCAGAGGCGGGGGAACAACTTCGCGCATCACGCAATGGTGCGAAGCAGGGAACAGCAGGGGCTAAAGCCCTCGTTCGTTTTGCAGACCTTAGTGGCCCGGCTGAAGCCGTGCCCTTGTTACAAAACGTGTTACAAAACTCATCGCACTGGGTTTTCCGCAGCCCGTTCAGCCCTGCTGCGCTCTCGTCGTCCGATTTAAGGAACTCGTCCTCAGCCTCTTGAGCCCAGGCCGGGATCCCCTGAGCCTTTCCATTCCTGGACCTAGGAAACCAGAGGCGGCATGGGAAGTCAAGGATTCCCAGCGCGCAATCCTTCATTTCCTCCGCGCTTTCAATGATTTGTAGACCTCCTACACGCCCATTACCCCCGGGGGGCGGCCATCGGCATCGCGACTCGGTCGCCGGGGCGCCGCTCTAACCGCACAATTCGGCCCGCGCGCTCCCGGCCTTCACTTCTTCCAGAAGCTCTTCGATGGCATGGCGCAGGCGCAAGCTCAGCTCATCCGTCTGCCGCGGAGTCATGCCCCTGGTGTCAATGGGCTCGCCCACGCTCAGCGTTACCTCGCTGGGAAACAGGTGGTGGGTATGGATGGGCAGCAGGTCGTACACCCCGCTCAGCGCAATGGGAATCAGCGGCACCTGCGAGCGAATCGCCAGGTAGGCTGCGCCGGCTAGAAACGGTTGCAGCGTCCCGTCCGGCGTGCGGCCTCCCTCGGGAAAAACAAACAGCGGCATGCCCGCGTGCAAGGCTCGCACGCCTGCGCCCAAGCTGGTCAATGTGCCGCGCGCCGTCACGGTGTCAATGGGAATTTGTCCGGAGCGATTCAGGTACCAGCCGATAAACGCGATGGGCCACAACTCCTTCTTGGCCAGAATGCGGAACTGGAACGGCAGCGCCGAAAAAACCACCGGCGTATCCATGTAAGAAGTGTGGTTGGAGGCGTAAACGGCCACCGGGTGCTTCAGCAGGTTCTCTGCGCCGCGCACCGTAAGCCGCGCACCGCTGATGCGCACGCATGTCCGCGCCCACATCTGGGCAATGCGGTGCTGCGCGCGGCCGTTCTTTTCAAACAGTGAGATGAAAAGTGCCAGCGATCCCAGCATGACCGTGGCAAGGCTCGAGTACTGGAGTCTGAAGCGCATTGCTTCGCCAGCGATAAAACCGAGGGATGGGATTGGGGCGTGTCATCTGCGCGCATCCTCAGTTTCAAGCGCGCCATCCTGCGCCAGCAGCAGGCTGCGCGCTTCACCAACCAGGTAGACGGATCCGGAAACCACGATCGTACCCTGACGCGCGCGCTCCGCCGCCAGACGCAAAGCATCGCCGCACCGATTCGGCAGCCACCGCTTGCGTGCCCGTGGACTGCGCCGCCGCCAGCAGCTCGTCTACCGACGCCGCGCGCGCCGCGTGAATGGGCGCAAGGATCACCAGCTCAAACAGGGGAAACAGAATCTCCGCCATCTCCGCGAAAGGCTTGTCACGCAAACAGCTGAAAACCAGCGCGTGGGGCTTCTGCTCGTTGAGAGACATGCGCAGGGCGGAACGAAGCGCCCATACGCCCGCCGGGATTGTGCGCTACGTCCAGAATCCAGTCGATGGGCGCGCGCGCAATTCGCTCCAGCCGTCCGGGCCAGCGCGTCTCACGAATCCCCTTGGCGATCGCGGCCGGCGTAATGGCAAGCCCGTGATTTGCCGCCAGTTCCACGGCCGCGGCAATGGCCAGTGCAATGTTTCGGTGCTGGTGCGCGCCGGCCAGCGGTGAATCGACCTCGATGGTCGCACCCAGCGCGTCAACGGAGTAAAGGCGCGACCTAGCAGCGTCGTGCGCCGGCGGCATGTAGGGCTACGGCGCTCACCGCGCGCGAACCCAGCTCCATGGCGACTTCGCCCAGCACTTTGTTGGCTTCCGGATGCTGCGGCAGAGTGATAAGCGTGCCGCCGGCGCGCAGGATCCCTGCTTTCTCGCGCGCAATGGCAGCGATCGTCTGGCCCAGCCACTCCATGTGATCGAGCGAAATATCGGTCACGATGGAGAGCAGGGGATCAACCACGTTGGTCGCATCCAGCCGTCCACCCATGCCCACTTCAAGAACCGCGATATCGACCTTCTGCTCGGCGAAGTAAAGGAATGCCTGCGCTGTCAGAATTTCAAAGTAGCTGGGGTCCTGCGGGAGTTGCCCGGTTGCAACCAACTGCTGCGCCGTGTCGTGGACACGGAAGTAGAGCGCGGCAAAAGCTTCGTCGGAGATCTCGGCGCAATCCAGGCGAATGCGCTCATTGGGCCGCTCCAGGTGAGGCGACGTGTAGAGGCCGGTGCGTAGTCCCGCGGTTGTCAGGATCGACGCCAGTGTGGCCGCGGTCGATCCCTTGCCGTTGGTCCCCGCAATCAGCACCGACCGGAACGCAAGCTGCGGATCGCCCAGCGCGTGCAGCAGCGTCCTCACCTGTTCGCAGCGAGAACTTGCGCCGCTGCGCACCTGGGCGCGTATGCAGCTCCGGCGCCATGGCATTCAATTGATCGATAGCCGCTGCGTAAGACATTGGAAACATCAGTATAAGAGCCGCGCGCGCTGCAGGCAGTGAGTCCGATCAGGCACCCCGTTTGGCGCACAGAATTTGGGCCTTCCAGCGCCTAAAAGCAGGCTGCCTTATGCTCCCGTTCTCAACAGTGCCGCACCATACTGTGGAAGCTGTGGACGACGCGGCAACTGTGGATTCGGCGGCCCGTCTAACTCCGCTCATACAACAAAGTTAGGCAGACTTTCAACAAAGCGCACCGCCTTTACACACCCCTTCTTCCCGCGCCTGAGGAAGACGTGGGAAACAGCACCCTCTCCAGACTGGTTCCGACCCCAATTTCAAATTCTCCTGATTCCCACAACCTGGTTTTAGAAATCCGGGATTGCCCTCAAACCCAGGTGGAGTGCGGCTTGGGCACGATTCCCACTTTTCCTACGGCAACTACGGGTACTTCTATCTTTGTATTCATTTCTTATCCCTCTAATCCCCTCCGTCGCACCGCATAGCGTGGCCGGCGACTCGGGCAGCGATTTCATTGCAACCTGCCGATGGGAAGCCCGGAAAGCCGGCCTGTAACCCGGGATTCCAGAGAAGCAGCCAAGTTTTCCACGCACCCAAAGGCCGCTAAATGGCTACAATCAAGAAGAAAAGACAGCCATTTCCGGCCGATGGCGTATTGATGTAAAGTGGGGCAGCAAAGGATTTGGCGTCCGGAGCAGAGGTGGGCGAGATGGCGAGTGTGGAAACCACAATGGAAAAGCCTGTCGCGCAGGGGGCAGCCATGGAAATTACGGTAAGCCGCCAGGATCTGGTGAAAGAGCTCATGGCTACACAAAGCGTCGTCGAGCGCAAGACCACCATTCCGATCTTGTCGAATTTTCTGCTCGAAGCCGACGGCGACCGCCTGAGTATTACGGCCACGGATCTGGACCAGGCGATTCGTACCAGCGCCGCAGTGAAGGTGAAGAAAGCCGGCGCCTGCACCATACCGGCACACAAGCTCTACGATTACATCAAGCTTCTACCGGACAGCGACATCTCCATCAAGCTGCTTGAGAATCACTGGGTGCAGATTCGCAGCGGGCGCTCCAACACCAAGATCGTGGGTATGGCGCGCGCCAATTATCCGCAGGTGCCTGAATTTCCCGCGATCGCAGCCACCAGCATCCCGCTCGTCGCGCTCAAGACCCTCATCGCGCGGACCATCTTCGCAATTTCGAACGAAGAATCGCGCTACACGCTGAACGGCGCTCTGCTCATCCTCAAAGCGGAATCCCTGGCCATGGTGGCTACCGATGGGCACCGGCTGTCCTTCGTCGAAAAACCCGGCGAAACCCTTGAAGGCATCAGCGGCGAGAAGCGCGTGCTCATCCCGCGCAAAGCGCTCGCCGAACTCTCGCAGCTCATGTCCTCTGCGCCCGAGGATGCCAAAGTGGAGTTTGCCGACGACGAACACACGCTCTTCTTCCGCGTAGGTCATCGCACCCTGAGCACACGCAAACTCTCCGGCCAGTTTCCTAACTTTGAGGCCGTGATGCCGCGCGACAACACCAAGTTCGCCGTGGTGCGCTCCAGCGAATTGGCCGCGGCCATTCAACGGGTCGCGCAGTTTGCCGATGAGCGCTCCAACGCCATCCGCATGCGCCTTGAGGCCAACGAGCTCAAAATCAGCGCCAGCTCATCGGAGTCCGGTGAGAGCGAAGACACCATCGACACGCCCTATCAGGGCGACGCCATTGCGGTAGGTTTCAACTCGTCCTACATCCTCGAATTCCTGAAGGCTCTGGGCAATGAAGGCGAGGTACGCCTCGAGTTCAAAGACTCGCAGTCCGCCGGCCAGATGCGCCCCGAAGATCCCGAGGCCGAGTACAAGTACCGCTACGTGCTGATGCCGATGCGCATCTGAGGGTCGTTCTCTAAACAGCGGCGGCGATTCACATCGGGCATGTCTTCCAGGAGGCCCGCAGCACATTCTGGATTCCTGGCAGCAGAGCCGAGCTCACTTTACCGAAGATTGCGCGAGGAGCGGCTCGTCGCGACGGGCCAGCACAGACGCAGCAACCAGGGCCGCTCCGAAGCAGGCAACTGCTCCAATCGCAAGCGCCCAGCGCGGGCCGAAGTGGTTTGCTACCCAACCCATGATCGGAGCGCCGAACGCCATGCCTCCGAGTGCAATGCCCACCCGGAGGGCCATCACCCTGCCCCGCATCGTTGGTTCTGTGGAGAGCTGCATGAGGCTGTTGGTGCCAGTGGTAAATGTCACGGCAGCTGCACCCATGACGGTGAGCGCTGCCGCAAACCACCAATAGCCCGGCGCCATTCCAGCCAGAGTACATCCCACCCCGAGAACACCGGCTCCTATCAACAAATATGCGAATCTTGCTTTTTCCTGACGAGCAGCCTGTAGTGCCCCCGCGACAGTGCCTATCGCCATGATGGAAGAGAGCAGGCCGAAGCCG
This sequence comes from uncultured Acidobacteriaceae bacterium, assembly GCA_963725975.1. GTDB lineage: Bacteria > Acidobacteriota > Terriglobia > Terriglobales > Acidobacteriaceae > Telmatobacter. The sequence continues at coordinate 795,953 of CAVSBA010000012.1, forward strand.
CGCGCATCGCAGTGGAAGACGCTCACGGCCATCGTAGAGATAAAGATGGGAAAGTTTAGACCGAAGGTGCCGACCAGAAACAGCATGATCAGGATTGCGCGAAGGTCTCGGCGCCTCCACACGTAGCGAAGCCCGTCCATGAAGCCGGACGTGGCGGCGTGTGCCCTCATGCTGGCATGGAGTTCGGAGAGACGGAAAAAGTACATCGAGATCAGCACTGCCCCGAACGAGAGGCCATTCAGAAGAAACGCCCAGCCGATGCCTACCTTGGCAATGAGCAAACCGGCTATTGCGGGACCAATCATTCCGGCCGCGGTGAACGAAGTTGAGTTCAGGGCCACAGCGTTGGGAAGATCCCCGTCGCCGACCATTTCTGACACAAAGACTTGTCTTACCGGTGCATCAAGCGCTGCTGCGGAGCCGGACAGCAAAGCGAACACGTAGACCTGCCACAGTTTGATGGCGCCTGCAATCGTGAGGCCCCCCAGGGCAAGCGCAAGCACGCCCATGGTCGCCTGCGTAAACATCAGGAGCCTGCGTTGATTGAGGCGATCGGCAGCCGATCCCGTCCAAGGCAGCAGAAGAAGCTGCGGAGCAAACTGCAGGCCCACGACCACGCCCAGTGCCGAAGCATCATGCTGCGTTAAATGCGTGAGTACGAGCCAGTCCTGAGCGACGCGCTGCATCGAGGTCCCGATGTTGGAAACCAGAGCGCCAGCCGTCCACAAGCGGAAGTTAAAACTTTTCAGGGAGCGGAACGTGTCGGCTTTGCGATTCGTCATCCGCGCGTGGATAGGTTGCCCCCGTGGAACTGGCCGAAGTGACGCGCCGAAAAGATGCTGATGAGCAGCGCGCCCAGGCCGAACGCGACGATGTGAGTTGTCGCCCGCGGATCGAAAGCACCGACATGTGCAACCAGCAAATAACCGATGACCGCGTTCGAGAACCCCCAGAGAACGTTGACCATTGACGAGGAAAGGCCTTTGCCGGGCGGATTTGCGAAGGGACTCTGAAAGGCGCGCCCCATCGTGCCGGCGACAAAATGTGGAATGGCGTTGGCCGCAAACGCGCCGCCAAAGAAGTACGACACAAGAGAAAGCCAGTTCATACTGCAACGCTCCTTTTCTTCAGTAGAGAGCTCATCTGCACGGCAGTCATAGGAAACAGAACAGAGTGGATCAATCTTCAACAAGCCGCATCAGCAGTTTGAGAGCGATTTGAACCTTCTCCTGCTCACGCGCAGATAAGTTCTGCGCAATCCTCTTGGTGAGCCAGTCTTGTCTTGCGGCTCGGCTCTGCGCCAGCAACTTGAGGCATTTGGGCGTGAGCGACATCAGGGTTTGTCTGCCGTCATGAGGGTCGGCGGCCCCACGCACCAGGCCGGCTTCCTGCAGCGGCGTAATCACAGCGCTCATGGATTGCGGGCGCATACCTTCTGCTCGCGCCAGGCCGGAGACCGTTGCCGGCCCCATTCTCTCCAATTGAAGCACCACTGAAATCTGCGACAGCGTTAGGTCGCCGCGGTCCCCTTGTTCGCGGAGATGCCGCTTGAATTTGCGGAATACCGTACGGATCTCAAGAGCAAGTGTGGAAGCGAGTTCGGTCTCAGGGGGAACTGTTGGGCGGCTCACTGAATCAGTGTGCCATATATACAGGTAGACTGTAAAGAACACCTGTGTATATGGTGGCTAGGTTGCTCAACTGCATCCGTTCTCAGCTTCGTAGATGTTGAGGCCGACAACTGCACGCAATGGGATCTCCGACCTGCTTTCCCAAACCGCGGCTGCCGCCAGGCGCGGAGGCGACGTCGAGGTACGACAGGGATCTTGCCCCGCCAAGCAAGCGGGTCGGCGCAATAAACGCCAATGGTAGGCTGGAGCTAGTCTCGCCTTGAGACTGGCTGCTTTGGCGTCAATCGAGCGGCAGGATCCGCGTCGTCAATTGAGCGCATTGAGGCGTGTTCATTACTCTTAAGGATGCTTGAGATTCCAAGCCGAGGAGGTGCAATGTCGGTTCTGGTGAAGAGCTGCGCGGCGCTTCTTCCTCTTCTTCTCGTCTTGAACAGTGCGGCATTTGCGCAGAAGCGGCCTGTCACGATAGCAGATTCCATCGGGACGTCGACCTTTGGTGCGCCTCTGGATGAAGCCTTAGGGGTTCCGCTTGTTACCTACTCTCCCAAGCATGATGAGTTCGTCGTCATCACGCGGAGAGGGGTGATTTCTTCGAATACGAATCGCTACACGTTAACTCTCTTTAAGATCGGCTCAGGCATCGAAGAGATGCGCCCGGTTCATCTGCTCGATATGGATTCGTCGTCGATCTATCCGGCAATCGAGAAGGTCCAATGGTCAGCTGACGGGACGAAGCTAATCTTCATCGGCGAAAAGCCGCACCGGTTACGACAAATCTACAGCTTTGATGTTCGGAACCGACAGCTTGTCCAGCTCACGCATTGCCAGACCGACGTCCTGACGTTCGCCGTTACCGCAGACTTGCAAGAGCTCGTGTTTCTGGCTAATCCCGCGCCTTCGCGTGCCGCGGACCCGGAAGATGAGGTCATCGTTTCGGATCAGTCGCTGACTTCGCTTTTCGGCGGCAAAGCGGAGCCCCTTGGAGCGCTCCAGAATTATCAGATGTTCATTCAGAAAAGGGGCAGCGCAGAGCGGCGAGTCGACCTCGGTTCGGAATATGCAGACGTCGATTGCGGCGTCACGATCTCGCCGGATGGACGACACGCGACAGTCGCTCTGCTGGCGGAGAATCGACCCACATCATGGGCGGCCTATCACTTCCGCGGGCGTTGGATCGCTCGATACGATCTGGTGGATATTCCCTCAGGCCACGCCGAACGTTTACTCGACGCACCGTCTACCAATTGGCGACCGGAGGTGGCCTGGAACAACACCTCGCAATCAGTGCTCATCGCGGGCACCTATCTTCCTCTTGGCGAATCAGTTCTGAGAACGTCTGTGCCCGTAACCCAGGAAGTGACGGCCGATATTCGGATCAAAGATCGTCATGTTTCGCTGGTCGCGGATAAGCCGTACCACCTGATCGAGTGGGACTCTCAGACACGCAAGATTGTTTTGCAGGATGACAATGGGAAACTGACCTCATTCGTAAAAAGCGGCGACAAGTGGCAGCCTGCCGGCGAACGGACAGATCCTAATGAGGCGGATGCGAAGTTCGATTTTCACGTGGAGCAGGACATGAACACCCCGCCACGGTTGGTCGCGATCGACAAACGCACCGGCGCCAAGGCGGTCTTGTTCGACCCCAATCCTCAGTTCGCAAACTTGAGTTTTGGGAACGTGCGGGAAAGTGAATGGAAGTCCGCCGATGGCCATACGGCAAAGGGCGGCCTCTATCTACCGGTGGGCTATGTGGCGGGCACGCGGTATCCGCTGGTCATACAGACTCATGGTTGGTCGAAGGGGCAATTCTGGATCGATGGGCCGTCTACTGCCGGCTATGCCGCGCAGGCACTTGCCGGCAAGGGATTTGTGGTTGCGCAGGTCGACGAACCCGCCGGTCCGTGGACCTGGCAGACAACGCCCCAGGAAGGTCCAGTACTGATGTCGATGATCGAGGGGCTGATTGATGACCTCGACAAGAAACAATTGATCGATCGCAACCGCGTGGGATTATTCGGATGGAGCCGTTCCGGTTATCTGGTGCGGTACACGCTGGCGTTCTCGCATGACTCTTTCGGAGCGGCCGTGATCGCCGAGGGTTTTGACGATGGCTACTTCCATTACCTTTCGCGATTGAATATGGGCGAGACAGAAGCAGCCACCTACGAGCACATGATTGGGGCTGCTCCGTTTGGGCAGGGCATTCAGGAATGGCTGCAGCGCTCGTCGGCCTTCCATCTCGAAGATGTTCATACGCCGGTCAGGATTCTGGGCTTCTCGCCGAGTTCAGTACTTGGCAACTGGGAATGGTTCGCAGGATTGAAATACCTGAACAAGCCAGTTGAGTTCATCCTGCTGCCCGACGCGGGTCATGATCTGGTCCTGCCCCAGGATCGCCTGATCGCCCAGGGAGGCGATGTGGATTGGTTTGCTTTCTGGCTGAAGGGTGAGGAAGATCCGAGTCCGGCCAAGAGCCAGGAATACCTCCGCTGGCGCGGAATGCGAAAGCTTCAGAGCACCAACACCGGAACGACACCGTCTAAGCCTGCCAAGCAGGTCTCCCGGGTTCCAGGCTAGAGCCAGAGACGCTCATCCGACCCCGGCGCGCCAGAATTGCGCATTCCGATTGGTTCGGCGGCTATGCGGTACTTATCTCTCGAAAAACGCGCCCCATTACGCGACCTACTGCACCGGCGCCAGGATGGCATCCAGCCGGTCCGGCGTGCCCGGTATCCGTTCCAGGTGCGGGTAGCGCAGTCCGCCGTGGTAGTCCACGTCCACGTTGAACACTTTTCCGGCCTTCTTCACCACAAAGTGAATCGGCTCTGTGCTCTTTTCCGCGTCCACGATGGCATCCTTCACCACGTCGCCCGGTTCCGATTCATCGCCGTCCGGAGAGTTTCCGTTCACGGCCACAATCTGCATGCCCGGCGTCAGCCCTGCCTTGAAGGCCGAGCTGTCCCACTGCACGTCCGCGATGGTTCCGTCCGGCCTCAGGCTGAAGCCGATGGATGTGGCGAAGCTCTTCCCATAGCGCGCCGGCACACCGTGCTCTTCCCACGATGGCTCCGTGTCGTTGTAGATCAGCTTGTATCCACCCTGCGTGAATCCCTCGAGCGGCACCGGCGGATGCAGTTGATAGACCACGGTCTGGAAGAATTTCGACCAGTCGTATGGCTGCACCTTGTTCAGCGCTGCCACAATGTCGTCCAAGTCGTAGGTATGGGTAATGAAGCTGCCGTTGTCGATGCCGTAAAACTCCCTGGCGAAGTCGTCCAGCGATTTTTTGTCGCCGCTTAACTCGCGGATTTTGGTATCCGCCTCCAGCCAGATCAGCACGCCTTCCATGTAGTAGTCTTCTTCGCGCTGCCAGCTCACCCAGCTCACTGGCCGCCGTTGGGACAGAATCTCCTGGTTGGTGGTGTCAATCAGCGGCCGCCAGTCGCGACCGCGGCTGTCTTCAAAGCTCGCCGCAATGTCAGCCAGCACGTCGCGCGTCTCGTCCGTCGTCCTCATCTGTGAGCGCGCCGTCAGCACTTCGCCCCAGTACTGCGTCAGGCCCTCGTAGACCCAGAGCAGGTTATCCTGTTCCGGCATGTTAAAAGCGGGCCTCCACAGGTCGTTGGGCCGCCGGAACTTCCCGTTCCACGAGTGCGTGTACTCGTGCGCCAGCAGGTCGCGCTCGTATACGCCCGCTTTCCAGTCGGTAAAGTAGTTGGCGTCGGTTCCGTCCTCGCTCGATTGGTGATGCTCGAGTCCCTGGCCGCCCAGCGTATCGCTCACCGTGAAGAGGAAATCGTAGTGGTTGTAATGGTGGGAGTCGAAAAGCCGCTGCGCCTGCACCGTGAGATTTTTGTGCACCTGGAGCTCGTCCGGAGTCATGTCCAGATCCTTTGGCTTATCGCCGAAGACATCGAGGAACACCTGGTTGTCAGGCCCGGTCGACAGGTCCACGCGCTTCGAATATTCGCCCCCCATCAGCGGCGAATCCACCAGCGTGTTGAGCGTCGTCTCCTTAAAGTGCACGGTGTCGCCGTCCTTGGAGTCTGTCTCGAGCGCGGTCGCGAAGTTCCAGCCGGCCGGCAACACCACCGTCGGCGTCACGCGAATATCCCGCGAGAAGTGCCCTGCCGGATACAGCACCACCGTGTTCCACTCCAGGTCCGCCATCACCGGCGACATCGACACCAACCCATCCTGAGGCTGAATGGGCGACAGATACTCAAACTCCACGTGCAGCGAGGTGGTCCCGCTGGGCACGTCGACGTGAAAGGCGTACATGTTCACCCGGTCGCGCACCCAGGGAATGCGTTGCCCGCCTGCGGTTATCACCAGCCCGGCCATCGCATCGATCGGTCCCTCCGGTGCGTGCTCCCCGGGAAGCCACTGCGGATACAGCAGCGTCAGGCTTCCGGCCCGCGCGGGAATCGTCTCGTCGACGGTAACTGCGCGATCGGTTGTGTTGGTCAGGTTTACGTTCAGCGCAATGGTGCCGGGATACGGCGTATCGACGGGCGCAACCACCGGGGGCGGCAACGGCGCCGGTTCAGGACCGGGTGAGCTTTGCGCCTGAATGGAATGGATAAAGGCAGGAACGAAAGCCGCTACAACAACCGTAGCGGCGGCCAGACACCAGCGACGCATCATTGCCGCACTCCGCGAATGATTTTGGAAACTGAAGATGAACTGCGAAAGCTGCTCAACGCTCCTCCGATAGTACTCCTCTGTGCCGGGACTCCCCAGTACTGCTCTGTCCCATCAAGAGCGCGAGGTGAGCCGGCCTGAACCGTCAGTTAAGGCCCCTCAACTCTGAACCATCGCAGCCCGGCGGCGGCCGCCCGGCGGAGTTCGAAGGCGGCTGCTAAAAATGCGATTGCCGTGCGTCGCTCTGCGTGTGCCATTGTCATTCCGCCCAATTCGCGGTATTCTTAGGGTGCGACGAGTTTGTTCGCCAGGCTTCTATGACCGTGTTCGCACCGGCTGGCGGAGAGATGAGTGGGCTGAGCGCCCACTTTTTATTTGCGGCAAATTCCAGGGGCAAAACTGGGTCAGCTGGCTTCAACCCCGCCCCGACCTGCTCTTGGATGGCGCCGGTCTGAGTTCGGCCGACATGGATGTAAACCGCGCCGATTGAGAACTTTGGGTACGAATGGCAGTGAAACTGGAGGAAATTCGGGCAGCGGCGGATCGGGTGGCCGCATCGCATGGGCTGGACGTGGTGGACCTGGAGTTCACCGGGACTGCCAAAGAGCGGATTCTGCGAATTTCTCTTGAAAAAAACGCCGCCGGACGAGCGCAGTTGCAAGCGCGAGCTGACGGCAGCTGCAGCGAACGGGAAAGCACCGGAGGGCCTGCCGGAGCGGTTGATCGAAGGGAAAGTTGAGCGTCGAGCAGCTTTCCGGCGTGACGCACGAAGATTGCGCCGCATTCAGCCGGGATTTTGGAACCCTTCTGGACGTGGAGGACCTGGTTCCGGGCGCGGAGTACACGCTCGAAGCCAGCTCTCCGGGACTGGACCGCAAGTTGAGCCGGCCGGAAGATTTCCGGCGCTTCGCGGGCTGCCTGGTTAAGGTGCGGACCTTTGAGCCGGTCCGCAACAACCGGCACTGGCAGGGCACGGCTGGTGGCGGGGCCGGAGCCGGGACGCAGAATCCATCAGCCTCGATCTCGCGGCCGTGAAGCAAAACAGCAAGAGCCGCAAAGACCGGTGTAAGCACCGTGGAAATCGCTCTCGGCAACATTGAGAAAGCGAACCTGGTTCCGGAGATTTGAAGTAGGGACTTAAGGATTGGGGACCAGCGAACAAGCTCTCGCCTGCCCTGCATCGAACCAAGCAACGCAAGACATAATTAACGCGGCGCGGAACCAGGCGCCGGGAAACTGAAGAGAGCAAGCCGTATGGCCACCAGTGCGTTGTATCAAAGTATCGAGCTCCTCAGCCAGGAGAAGGGCATCGACCCCGGCATCGTTGTGGGCGCGGTCGAAGAGGCCATCGCCCTGGCTACGCGCAAGTTCTACAAGACCCAGGAAAACATGCGCGGCGAGCTGAACAAGGAGACCGGCGAGATTACCGCCTACGTTTACAAGACCGTGGTCGCCGACGAAGACGCAGATCGAGGATCCGGTCAACCAGATCACGCTGGCCGAAGCCAGCGAACTGGCGCCGGGCGTTGAAGTTGGCAGCGAGATCCGCATGTACCGCGATACCAGTCCGCTGGGCCGCATCGCCGCGCAACTGGCCAAGCAGATCATCTTCCAGAAGGTTCGCGAAGCCGAGCGCGACACCGTCTTCCAGGAGTATGCCCACCGCGAGCGCGAGGTACTGAACGCCACCGTCAAGCGCATCGAAGGCCAGGACATCATCTTCGACCTGGGCAAGGCCGAAGCCCGCTGCCCCAAGCGCGAGCAGTCGCGCCTGGAGCAGTTCACCGTGGGCGAGCGCGTGCGCGTGGTGCTGCTCAAGGTCGATCGCGCCGCCAAGGGACCGCAGGTCATCGTGAGCCGTGCCGCGCCGGAGCTGGTGTCGAACCTGTTCCAGTCCGAAGTCCCGGAGATTTACGACAACACCGTCGTCATCAGGGCCATTGCTCGCGAAGCCGGCGAGCGCACCAAGATCGCCGTTCAGTCCCGCGACAAGGACGTGGACCCGGTGGGCGCCTGCGTGGGCATGAAGGGCATGCGCGTGCAGTCCATCATTCGCGAGCTGCGCGGCGAAAAGATCGACATCATCGAGTACTCCGACGAGATCACCACCTTCGCCGAGAAGGCGCTGCAGCCGGCCAAGGTGAGCCGCGTGTCGATTACCGAATTAACCGAGAAACAGCTCGAAGTGATCGTCGACGATACGCAGCTATCGCTGGCCATCGGCAAAAAGGGCCAGAATGTGCGCCTGGCGGCCAAGCTGCTGGGCTGGAAGATCGACATCAAGAGCGAGGAAGAGAAGCGCCAGGAAGTCGAGCAGCAGATGCAGGCTCTCTCCGGCGGCCCAACCACGCCGATCGAGCAGGTTTCCGAGCTGGGCGACACCATCATCCAGAAGCTGGTGGCCGCGGGCATCACCACGGTCGAGGGTCTGGCCGACATGACGCCCGAGCAGCTTGAGGAGATTCCCGGCATCGGCGAAAAGACGCTGGAAAAGATCAGCGTAGCGGTGCGCCACTACTTCGGGCAGTTCGAAGGCGAAGCGGCTGAGGCCGAAGCGCTGCAGAAGCGCGCCGCGGCCGATACCGCTGCAGCCGATACCAGCGTGCCATCGGAAGGCGAGTCGGAAGTGTTCACGCCGGAAGCTGCCGTTGACACTGCCGAGGCGGAGCTGGAAAACTCTGCCGAAGTGATCAGAGAAGCAGAGAGCATCCAGGAAGCAGAGAGCTGACGCAGCCACGAGGATGAGCGGCGAAGCGGAAGAAGAGAATCTGACCGCGGCTGAACTGGCCGTGGACAATGCGCCACCGGCGGACGAAGCGGCCGAACAGGAAGAAACGGAATGAGGCGGCCGGCGCGGAATGCGCAAACCGTGCGCGCTTCGCTCGGATCTAGGATCAACAGGTACGTTTCACCAGCAGCCATTCCAGTGCCATGAGGAATGTATGAGCGACTAGGGTTTTGGCGGCAGAACTTTTGAAAAGAGGCGGATGAGTAAGGTTCGAATCAACGATCTCGCGAAAGAGCTGGAAGTAAAGTCTCGCGCGATTCTCGACATCCTTCGCGGAGTTGGGCGTACCCGCGGGCAAAACCCACTCCAGCTCGGTGGAAGGGGATGAAGCGGATAAGATTCGCGCGCATTTCCAGGGTGGATCGCGGTCTGCGGCACACTCTGGCGCAGCAGCCGCGCGCGGCGCGCAGACGATTGCTCCCAAGATTGACCTGTCCCACATCTCCAAGCCCGGCGATGTGATGAAGGCCATTCTGGCCAAGAAGAAAGAAGAAGAGGAAGAGGCGCGCTACGGCCGCGTTGCCGTCAAGGCCGCCCGCTGCCGGCGCAGCCAGCCCGGCCGGCAATCGCTGTGCACCCGCCCGCGGCCCCGGTAGCGCCGCGCCCGCTGCACCGGCGCCTGCTGCTGCTGCTCCAGCCGGTCAGGCCGCGCCTGCAGCGCCGCGGCGCATTGTGCCGCAGCCGCGCCAGGCTCCGCCCATTGTCGCCCCGCCGCCGGCCGCGCCCGCCATTGCGTCCAGACCCCCTGCCGGTCCAGTCGTGGCCAAGCCACCCGCCGGAGCCCCTGCGGACAGGTCTTCGTCCCCTGCGTTGAAGCCGCCCGCCGGGGCCCCTGCGGACAGGTCTTCGTCCGCTGGGTTGAGCCGCCGCCGGCGTTGCTGCGTCCGCGCGTCCGGTCGTGGTCGTCGCTCCTCCGCCGCAGACGGCTGTTCGCCGTCAAGCCGCCGGCGCCACAAGGAAGAGCTGGTGCACGCCGCTGAAGCCAGTTGCCGCCAAGCCGGCTGCCGCGCCAGCCCGCCATGTTGCGGCAGCCGCACCTGTTCCCAGCCGCAGAAGCTCCTGCTGCCCGCGCAGTGCCGCCGCACGCTGCCGCGCCAAGCCGCCGTCACCGCTGCGCCGGCTCGGCCGCGGCCGCAGCTGCCTGTCATCGCTGCGGAAGTTCCTGCGCCGCGTCGTGCCTGCGCCTCCGGTACGCCGCATGGTGATGCCGCAGACCGGCCCGCGCCCCGTCTACAAGGCGACCATCGCTCCGCAACCGCCCGCCCCCGCCTCCTGGTGCTGCCGGACTGCAGCGCGGCAAGCCAATCTTCGATCGCCGGCCTTCCGGCGCTCCCGGACAGCGTCCCATGAGCGGCCCTCCCGGATCGTTTGCCGGCGGCCCGCGCCCCAAGCATCCCACGCGCACCACTCCGGGCGGCTTTACTCCCGGTGCACCCGGCGCTCCTGGCGGACGTCCCGGCTTTGGCGCCCGTCCCGGCTTCGGCGCACGCCCCGGCTTTGGCGCGCGTCCTGGCGGCCCGGGCGGAGCACCGCCTCCGGGTGAAGCGCCGCGTCCGGCGCGTGCTCCTTCGCGCGGCCGTGGCCGTGGCCAGCAGCAGTACCCCAAGACCAAGGAAGGCCCGATGAAGGGCTTTCAGCCGCCGCCACGCTATAGCGGCATGCACCTCAGCAACGAGCCGGTGCCCATCACCCGCGAGATCACGGTCACCGAGGGCATCAGCGTCAAGGACCTGGCCGAGAAGCTCGAAATTCGCGCCAAGGACCTCATCGCCATCGCTGCTGATGAGCGGCCTCTTCGTCACCGTCAATCAGTCGCTCGACGCCGAGATGGTCAAGGATGTGTCGGCCAAGTTCGGCGCCGGGGCCACGGTCATCAGCTACGAAGAGGAGCTGGCCAACCAGGCCATCGAAGAGGTGGTCGAAGCGCCCAACGCCGACGAGCTCGAGGTGCCGCGCGCGCCCGTGGTCACCGTCATGGGCCACGTCGATCACGGCAAGACTTCGCTGCTCGACGCCATTCGCGAAACCGATGTGGCAGCCGGCGAAGCCGGCGGCATCACCCAGCACATCGGCGCTTACAAGGTGAAGTTCGCCAAGGAAGGCTCGCCGGCTTCCGGCCGCGAGATCGTCTTCCTCGATACGCCGGGCCACGAAGCCTTCACGCGCATGCGCGCCCGCGGCGCCAAGGTGACCGACATCGTCGTCATCGTGGTGGCCGCAGACGACGGCGTGATGCCGCAAACCCTCGAAGCCATCGATCACGCCAAGGCCGCGGACGTTCCCATCATCGTGGCCGTCAACAAGATCGACAAGCCCGAAGCCAATCCCGATCGCGTCAAGAAGCAGTTGGCCGATCGCGGGCTGATTCCGGAAGAGTGGGCGGCCGGCAATGAAGGCACAGTCTTCGTCGAGGTTTCGGCCAAGAAGCGCCTCAATCTCGACCTGCTGCTGGAAATGATCTGCCTGGTCAGCGACATCAAGGCGCCCAAGGCCATGCCCGGACGCAAGGCCGTGGGCTCGGTGCTCGAAGCCAAGCTCGATCGCGGCCGCGGCGCCGTGGCCACGGTCCTGGTGCAGGACGGCACGCTCAAGCTCAACGACAGCTACATCGTGGGCAACACCTTCGGCAAGGTCCGCGCCATGTTCGACGATCGCGGCCGCTCCATTGACGAAGCCGGTCCTTCGACCCCGGTCGAAGTGCTGGGCCTCGAAGCCATGCCCGATTCCGGCGACACCTTCCTGGTGGTTGCCGATCGCGACAAGGCCAAGGGCATTGCGCAGTACCGCAAGATGAAGGAGCGCGACGCGCAGCTGGCCAAGAGCTCGCGCGTTTCACTTGAAGGTCTGGCCGAGCAGATTCGTCAGGCCGGCGTGAAGGACCTGCCCCTCATCATCAAGGGCGACGTGACCGGATCGGTGGAAGTGCTGGCCGATTCGCTCTCCCGCATGTCCACGGAAAAGGTGCGCATCAAGGTGATCCATTCCGGTGTCGGCTCCATCACGGAGAGCGACGTGCTGCTGGCCACCGCGTCGAACGCCATCATCATCGGCTTCAACGTGCGCCCCGAGCGCAAGGCTGCCGAACTGGCGCAGCAGGAAGGCGTCGAAATTCGCCTGCACTCCATCATCTACGAGTTGCAGGACGAAATTCGCCTGGCCATGATGGGACTCCTCGAACCCACGTTCAAGGAAAACTACGCGGGCCGCGCCGAAGTGCTCAACATCTTCAGGATTCCGAAGGTGGGCACCATCGCCGGCTGCAGTGTTCGCGACGGGGTGATCCGCCGCGACGCCGAGGTCAAGGTGATGCGCGACGGCGAACAGGTATTCAAGGGCAAGATCGCCTCGCTCAAGCGCTTCAAGGACGACGCCCGCGAAGTCACCAACGGCATGGAGTGCGGCATCGGCATCGCCGGCTTCAGCGACCTGAAGGAAGGCGACATGCTGGAAGCCTTCTCCACCGAGAAGATGGCCGCCGACCTGGGCGCGCTCACTTCAGCCAAGGCGTAACCGCAATCCGATCCTGCAGAAGCGCCGCAGCTCATTCGAGCTGCGGCGCTTCTGCTGAGGGATGCTGTCGACCGCTGCGAAGAACTCGAACCCATCGTGGAGGGCCGCCCCGATCAGGGCCTTTCTCGGATTCATGTAGAATCGCCCACGGGCGTGCAACGTGGATTTTTCTTGAGGGAAGAATTCACTCAACCGTTGTGGCTCACTCTCTACAATCTGGAAAAGAGAAGAGGAGATTCCGATTCCACGACTGCCGATTGTGTTGTTGGTGGCATTGACCGCAAGCCTGCTTCCGCCATCTGCGGAGGCCCGGCAAAGTAGTTCCCCTTCCGGCACTTCAACGGCGCAATTGGCCAGAGAGATTCTCGCGAATAGCACGCTGCGACAGGTCCATCAGATGGCCCTGCGCCTACTGAAGGGAGAGCTCAACGCAGGCGCGGGCTACTCGGAGGTCTGGATTCGCGATCTCAATACTTTCATTGAGGTGGCATTGGAGGTGAATCCTCGGGACCACCTGCGCGACGCGCTGCTGACTTTCTTCAAGTTTCAGGGGCCGCAAGGCGATATTGTCGACGGCTATTACCCGATGGATGCGCAGGGAGCAAAAGGCGCCTACCGCACGACCCCGTTGGCGCCGGGACTGGTGTCGTACAAAAACACCGTGGAAACCGACCAGGAATCGTCGCTGGTCCAGGCGGTGACCAAGTACGTTGACGCCACTGGAGACCGGTCGATTCTTGAACAGCGGATCGCCGGTCTCACCGTTCGCGAACGCCTGGGCCGCGCCCTGCAGTATGTTTTAAGCGAACGCTTCGATGCGGATTACGGATTGGTCTGGGGCGGAACCACGGCCGATTGGGGTGACGTGCAACCCGAGTCTCCCTTGGGAGTCGCGCTCGACGCCAAGTCCCATCGCGCTTTAAGCATCTATGACAACGCGATGTTTCTCATCGCAATCAACGATTATCTGCGCCTGCTGCCAACTGGCGCCCCTGAAGCTGCTTACTGGATGAAGGTTGGAGATACCCTCAAAGGGAATATTCGCAGACATCTCTGGGACCGGAAGGATAGGAAGTTTGTTCCTCATGTTTATCTGAATGGATCGCCGTTTCCCAAAGACTTTGACGAGAACGCAATTTATGAACACGGCGGCACGGCAGTTGCCATTCAGGCTGGGCTCCTGACAGGCGACGAGATATCGAACGCGCTGGCCCACATGAGGGCTGACGTGCGCGCTGCCGGCGCCGCTACCATCGGGCTTACTCTCTATCCTCCCTACCCGGATGGATTTTTCAGGAACCCGGTGTTGAGCCATCCCTACACCTATCAGAACGGCGGCGATTGGTCCTGGTTCGGAGGACGCATGGTGCAGGATCTGATTGAGAATGGCGATATTGGAGACGCCTATCGCGAACTGTTCCCCATGGCTGAGCGGGTCAAGCGCGCAGGCGACTTTTACGAGTGGTGGACCCCCGATAATCAGCCCAGAGGCTCCGCTGCATTTCGCGGATCGGCCGGCGTGCTCGGCCGCGACATCGAGTTGCTCCAGGCCTGGGCAAAGAGCCATCAGTAATCGCGAAGCTCCATGCCCCCGGGACGCCATACCCCGTTGTGATTCAAGTGAGTGGGAGCAAGCTTCATGCCCCTGGGTAAACTTCTTCCGCGCGCGTTTTTTGAAGCTGGGCCGGAGCAAGTGGCTCCGCGCCTGCTGGGGAAGGTGCTGACTCACCGCACTTCGTCCGGCCTGCTTGCCGGCCGCATCGTCGAAGTGGAAGCCTATCTCGGCCCGCACAACGATCCACCCGACCCGGCTGCGCATGCGCATCGCGGACCCACCCCGCGCAACGCCGTTCTCTTTGGGCCCGCCGGTCATGCTTATGTGTACTCCATCTACGGCCTCTACTTCTGTTTGAACATCTCCTGCGAGGCGGAGGGCCGCGCCGGCTGTGTGCTGCTGCGCGCCCTTGAACCTTTGACCGGGCTCGGCCAGATGGCTCGGAATCGCGATCTCGCTGCAGGTGTTCAGCCCCGCCAACTCACAAGCGGACCCAGCCGCCTATGCCAGGCGCTGGCCGTTACCAGGCCCGTGCACAACGGTCTCGACCTGCTCTCGCCGCGCTCCCCGCTACAGGTCCGCGATGACGGCTTCGCGGTCTGCGAGTATGGGGTAACGCCGCGCATCGGCATCCGCCACGCCGTGGAGTGGCCGCTGCGGTTTTTGGTTGCGGAGAGCCCCTGCGTTTCCGGGCCAAAGTCTTTTGCAGGCAAATGCGTCTCCATCAAGTAGAATGGCGTCTACCAAGTAGGACCATCCCATCCCAGAGGTTCCTGCCCTGTGAAGATATCTTCCCTGCTCTCTGCAATTGCCGCGCCCGCTGCCGTTTGCCTGCTGGCGACGGCCGTTTTGGCCGCCAGCCCTGCCATCCAGGCTCCGCAAAACCCGCCCAGCGGCGGTGAAATGCCGGGCATGCCTCCGGGGGGGCCTCCCATGCCAGGCGGAATGCCGCACAAATTCCCTCCTCCCAAGAACCTCAAGGTGCTTCCCAAGCACCTGACCGGCGAGCAGGTGCGCGACGTGATGCACCACTGGGCCGGTGACCTGGGCGTGGGTTGCGACACCTGCCATGCGGAATATGCCGACCACCGCAAGGGACCCAATGGCCGGCCGGAGCTGGATTTCCCCTCCGACGACAAGCCGCAAAAGAAGATTGCGCGCCTCATGTACAAGATGACCGAACTCGATAAGAAGGACTACGTCGCCAAGGCGGCGGACCTGGACACCAAGAGCTCGGAGGCTGCGCCGCTCACCTGCGGCACCTGCCATCGCGGCAGTCTGCAACCAAAAGCGTACGTGCCGCCGAAGCGCGACGAGCATGGTCCGCACCCCGAAGGCCCGCCGCCTGCTGGCGCTCCCGCTCCGCAAGGATATTGATCTTTGGTGGTTGAATTTGTGGCACTCCGTCCTTTCCGCGATAGAACTGCGGAAAGGACGAGGCGCCCGGCCCCAATCCCGCGCGCAACCTCTGTTGGCTACTCGCCGTAGGGCACCCAGATGTTCTTCACCTGTGTGGCGTGCTGCAGAAACCACCGCCCCTCGGCTTGCGCAGGATTGAACCAGTCGTACTGGTGGCCGTCGTTGGTCCACACCTGTTTCATGTTGCCAGTGGACGCGCCGCGCACCAGGGTTGCTTCCTCGTCGCTGCGAAAGCACCAGATGGCGTCGATGCCGTCGTGCTCGGCCAGGGTTCTGGCCAGCTCCGCCGGAGGTCCTGCCACCAGGTTCACCACGCCGCCCGGCACATCGCTGGTGTCGAGCAGCTGGTACACATCGCCGATGATGAGCGGATACTTCTCCGACGGCACGGCAACCACCGCATTGCCGGCCGCAATAGCGGGCAAAACCAGCGAAAGCAGTCCCAGCAACGGCGCCTCGCCGGGCGCCAGAATGCCGATCGCCCCCACCGGTTCCGGCATGGCGATGGCGATATTGCGGCCCGGCGGATTGTGCACCACGCCTTCGTATTTGTCGGCCCAGGCCGCATAGCTGAAGATGCGCTGAATGCTGAGATCGATTTCGATTCTCGCCTGCTCATCTCCAACCGCCCGCCCCAGGCGCGCTGCAATCTCGTCGCTCCGCTGGGCCATGTTTTCGGCGAAGTAGTAGAGCACCTGAGCGCGATGGTGCGCTCCAGCGCGCGCCCAGCCCGTGGCGCCCCGCGCCGCTTCCACGGCGTTGCGAATATCCTTGCGATTGCCCAGCGGCGCCTCACCCAGTCGCTCGCCCTCGCGGCCGTATACGGTGAACGAGTAGCCCGAATCCGGCCGCGCCTGCTTGCCGCCGATGTATTGCTTGACGGTGCGGTCAATCGTGGAAGGCGCTGGTGAGGCGGCCGGCGCCACCCCATCCTGTTCATCGGGAGCTTCGAAAGATCCTGCCTTTGCCGGCGCGGACGGAAGGGAATGCAGCCACTTCGGCGTCAGGTATTCGAGCATGCCTTCGCGTCCGCCCTCGCGGCCGTAGCCGGACTCGCGATAACCGCCGAAACCGCAGGCGGCGTCAAATTGATTTGTTGAATTCACCCACACCACGCCTGCCTTCACCTGCGCAGCCAGGTCGAGCGCCACATTGATGTTTTCCGTCCATATGCTGGCAGCCAGGCCGTAGACCGTGTTGTTAGCCAGCTCCACTGCCTCGGCCGGCGTGCGGAAGGTCATGGCGACCAGCACCGGTCCAAAAATCTCTTCCTGCACCACGCTCGCCGCGGGATGCACGTCGGTCAGGAGCGTGGGCGGGAAAAAGCTGCCTTTACCCGGCAGCTCATGCGCCGGCTGCCAGCAGCGCGCACCCTCGGCTACCCCCGTTTCGACCATTTTCCGGATCGACTCAAGCTGCACCGGCGAAACAATGGCGCCCATATCGATGGCTTTATCGAGCGGCGGACCCACGCGCAAGGTTTCCATGCGGGCTCTCAATTTCGAGTAGAACTTCTCCGCCACCCGCTCCTGCACCAGCAGCCGCGAACCCGCGCAGCACACCTGGCCCTGGTTGAACCAGATAGCGTCTACCACTCCCTCGACGGCCGAGTCCAGATCGGCGTCGTCCAAGACCACGAAAGGTGATTTGCCGCCAAGTTCAAGCGACAGCTTCTTCGCGGAATCGGCCGTAGCTTTGCGGATGATGCGACCCACTTGCGTCGATCCGGTGAAGGCCACCTTGTCCACGCCTGCATGCTCACACAGCGCCTGACCACTGGCCGCGTCGCAGGTGAGCACGTTGAGCACGCCCGGCGGCAGACCCACTTCCATGGCCAACTCCGCGAAGGCCAGTGCGGTGAGCGGTGTGTAACTGGCCGGCTTGATGACCACCGTGTTGCCGGCGGCCAGCGCCGGGGCCACTTTCCAGGCGAACATCAGCAGCGGAAAGTTCCAGGGAATGATCTGGGCGGCCACGCCGCAGGCCGTGTATTGCGGAAACTCCTGCTCCAGCAATTGCGCCCAGCCCGCGTGATGATAAAAATGCCGCGCCACCAGCGGTATGTCGATGTCGCGGCTCTCGCGGATGGGCTTGCCGTTGTCCATCGTCTCCAGCACGGCCAGGCGGCGCGAGTGCTTCTGCACCTGCCGCGCCAGCGCGTAGAGATAGCGCGCACGCTCATGGCCGCTCAGGGCCTGCCAGCCGGGCAGAGCTTTCCGAGCCGCCGCCACAGCCGAATCCACATCCTCCTTGTTGCCGAGCGCGACCTCCGCGAGGGTTTCGCCGGTTGCAGGATCGCTGGTGGCCATGTACTGGCCGCTGGCAGGTTTTACCCACGCGCCGCCGATGAACTCCTCAAAACGGCGTTGATGACGGTCGAGCCACTGTACGGCTTCCTTCGGATCTTCCGGCGCGGTTCCGTACTCCATGGTGTAGAACTTTTCTGCAATGCTCACAGCCTCTCCTTGCCGTCCCTTTGCAGCCTGGCCTTGGTGCGGGTCTCCATCGCGGCCCCGCAAGCCGCCCTGGCTTGCGGGTGTGCAAACGGCGCCCTACGCAAGCGGGTGCCTGTAGGTGACCGAATAGCGTCCGGTCAAACAATGCTCCAACTGCCGCTCGATATCGCCCAGCATCCCGCTGGCCCCGAAGCGGAACAGCGACGGCTCCAGCCAGGGCCGGCCCAGCTCATCTTTCATGAGGGCAAGCCAATCGAGCGACTGCTTGGCCGTGCGAATGCCGCCCGCCGGCTTGAATCCTACCGCCATGCCGGTGCGCTCCGCGTAATCGCGCAGCGCGCGGATCATCACCAGCGAAACCGGCAGCGTGGCATTGACCGCTTCCTTGCCCGTGGAAGTCTTGATGAAATCCGCGCCCGCCATCATGGCTATCCAACTGGCACGCGCCACGTTGCGCAGCGTCATCAGATCGCCGGTGCCGAGGATCGTTTTCAGATGTGCCGGCCCTGCCGCTTCCTTGAAGGCCGCGATTTCGTCGTACAGTGCCTGCCACTCCCCGTTGAAGACATGGGCACGGGTGATAACGATGTCGATTTCAGAGGCTCCGGCTTGCACACTGCGACGGACTTCCGCTACGCGTTCCGCCAGCGGAGACAGACCGGCAGGAAAGCCTGCGGAAACCGCGGCCACGGGAATGCCCGAGCCTTCGAGAGCTTTCACGGCAGTCTCGACAAATGCGTGATAGACACAGACCGCGCCCACGGTCAGGTGCAACTCCTCGATGCCGAGGCCGTCAATGAGACGCCGCTGCAGCGGATTTCGAGCCTTGGCGCAGAGCCGGCGGACGCGGTCCGCGGAGTCGTCGCCGCTGAGCGTGGTCAGGTCCATGCAGGCGATGGCGCGCAGCAGCCACGCCGCCTGCGTCTCTTTCTTCACCGTGCGTCGCGCACAGTGCGTCGCCGCCCGGCGTTCCACCGCGCTGGCATTCACGCGCACCTCGTCGACCCAGTCCACCTGGAGCGCCATGCCCCGGTTGGGCTCAAGAACGCGTCCGTTCAGCACCACCGGAATGGATTGGACGGCGGACGAAGCGCCAGTGGAGGAGGTAATCGGTTGAAGAGCCACAGCTTCTCTCCGCGACGGTAACAGTGCGGCCGCCACTGCCTACCCAGCACTAGATACAGTCTAGAGATTACAACCATTCAAAAGGAGAGTCGTCCCGCTGAAGAGCAGCCGCACAGGGAGTCAGCAAAGGCAGGCATAAGCCCGCCATAGCGCTATCGCATTTGTCCAATTAGACGGACCACGGCCGTCAAGCGGATTTCGCGTGATTGTGCCTTTGGCAAACCCATTAATATTTTGTGGGAAGAAGAGGGAGGAATTATTCTTTGTCTTTAGGAAATAAAGACCTTCCGCCTATTAGTGCCATGAAACTGGCGACTAGGAGTGGAGTTCCAACTGAGGGGTTGTTCCTGGCGACCAGCAGATAGAGCCCTGTGATGATACCTGCAACGCAGACAAGGGTGACTATTACGCTCTTAGCCGTATCGTGGTTTAGTTTCTTGATTCTAAATTTATGATCTCGCTCATTTTGCGCGTCCCTGTTTTTCAGGGTTTCCTTGTAGCCTTCTAATTTACACGTCTCCTCATGTCGTTCCGTTTCAGCGACGATCCTTGTGGTTTCGGGATCAGGCCCCGTGGTGCTGCGGAAGAATCCCGCGATCATCGATACGACCGTTTTCATTTCAGGCGGGAGTTTCTCAATTTCCTTCAACGAGACATACTCCGCCGCAACGGGCGTGACGTCCGTCGTTCCAACCGGCGCTGGAGTCGGATTAGGGGTAGTCGGAGCGTCGCTCATCTGTGCTGCGTGTGGCGCACATACTTGCCCACCGCCTTCGCTACACGCGCAATGAAGTCCGCGTAGACAGAGGCCACCGGAACCTTCTTGACCATGAAGGTCGTGTGACTGTCATCAGCCCATTCGATGCGATAGAAGTTGCTATTGTCACTCTTGCGTAAATCTTTCGCTTTCTTCAAGGCTTCGTCCAGCGTTAAAGCACCCCGATCCGCTTCATCAAAGTTAAAGCGTTCATACTCAGTGGCTTCGAGCGTTGGCATAATAGAACCTCTGTGGGACTGTCATCATATCAGATTTTGCCATCATGGCAATAGCCTTCATAGGTGTTAGACGCTCCCTATCGGCTCTTGGACGCTTTTACTTGAGGCTTTGGACTCATCGATGCTTTTTCTGGCGGCTTCACCTTCAGTCCGTCGTTCATCACTTCCCCGAATGGGAGCGGGACGCGGGGATCGACTTGGGGCATTTGGGGTATCTGAGCTGTCCTTTGCTGGGGCCGGATTCTTGTTCAGAAACGCTGCCAGATATCCGGGCTCAGGAAGAAACTACAAAATACGCCTTCAGTGCTCGCCCTAGCGAAGCGCGATCCAGCTTCGGCGGAACGTCCTCGTAGCGCGCCGCCCAACAGACTTGATTGATCAGGTCGCGCGGATAGCAGGCGTGCAACTCCTCGCGCAGCGTCTCACGGATGGTAACCATCAGCTCCACCAGCACGCTTTCGTCGACTTTTAGTCCACGATCTGCGGCCACGCGCCGAAAGATTGCTGAGAACTGTTCATCGGAGGCCGCGCCGATCCGGATCTTGGTCTGAATGCGGCGCAGGAAGGCAGGATCGAGCATGGTGGCCGGATTGAGATTAGACGCAAAGACCACCAGCATTTCAAACGGAATCTGTAATTTTCTGCCTCCCGCCAGGCTCAGGAAATCAATGCCGCGATCGAGAGGAACCACCCAGCGGTTGAGCAGTTCTTCCGGGGGAATGCGCTGCCGCCCGAAATCGTCAATCACCAGCACGCCGTTATTGGCCTTCATCTGCGGCGGCCCATCGTAGTAGTGAGTACCGGGATTTAGCTTCAGATCCAGCATCTCCACCGTCAGCTCGCCGCCCACCATCACCGTTGGCCGTCCGCAGCGTATCCAGCGGTCGTCGCCCTCAGCGGTAACTTCGTCATTCAGGGCATGGTGGACAACGGGATCATAAACGGTAATGATCTGCCCATCGATTTCCACTGCGTAGGGAATCCAGACCTCATGGTCGGCCATCACGCGCGCACAAGCTTCGGCGGCGGCACTTTTGCCCACGCCCGGCGGCCCGTAGAGAAACAGCGGCGCACCGGAGTTGAGTGCGGTGCCGAACTGCGCCAGAATTTCGTCGTCGTAAATCAGGTGCGCGAAGGCACGTTGAATATCCGCCCGAGATACGCCGACCCGCCGCCCGGCCTGCTTGCGCACCTGGGCCGCGTAGCTTTCCAGCGAGATGGGCGCGGCGCCCGCGTACTGGCTTTGCGCAAGCAACTCCAGAGCACGGGTTCGGCCACCCGAGGTCATGGCAATCTCCGGGATGGTGCCCGCTAATCCGGTGACCTCACCCAGCACCTTGCCGCGCAATCGCGCGAAAATCTCCTCGGCCACCTCATAGCCAATGTGCATCTGCCGGGAAAGATCGTAGATCGTGAACGGGCCGCTCAGATACAGGTTCTTGAGTGCAATATCTTCGAGCACCGTGGAGCGCACGCCGGTCTCTGCGATGGTGCGCGGCTTGTGGTCCGGTGAAGCCACGGGCGCCGCAGAAACCAATGGTTCGGCCTTCTGAAGAACAGTCATCGTAGTCTCGCCTGTGAATAATACTGCGCGGCGGCTCACCCTGTCGGTACCGCAAGGGTGTCAGGCTGTTGCACTTGAGGGGTACACACGCGGGGCGGGCCGGAGCGGTTCATACCAAATCGCGAAAAGGGCTTCCATGCCCTTATCCGCTGGCGAACCCAATTGCCCGTCACGGAATCACGGCTTCTCCACCAGATTTAAATCCATCAACTGCAACATCAGATCCACCACCAGTTCGCTTGTATAGGGGCTGCCCCGAAAATTAAATCCGCCCTCACGCTCAAGCCACGGATCCGCAATGGCCTCTGTCAACGAACCCTTGTACGGGCCGTCCGTCACCTGGGTAAAGAAGTTCAGTTGCATCACCCGATCCCGGAGCTGCGCGAACAGAGAGTTGCCGGTGGCCCGATACAAGCGGTCCAAACACTGGATCTTGCGGTTCTGGTAGTTGTAAACGGAATACTGGTTGTAGTGCTCCTGCTCAGTGTGCGCTCCCTGGGTGGGATTCTTGACCCAGCTCAATTGCTTCGGGCACCAATAGAGCAGCGCATAGTACGCGTTGGCCACGGCCCGGTCGAGATTTTCCTTGTCGCCGGTCCGATCATATTGGTTCAGCCAGTACTCCACCACGTTGTAGATACTATCCTGCTCAAAATCGCCGGGCGGAAGATCGGGATGCTGCCCGGTGTACCAGAATTGCCCTTCGATTTTTTGTCGCAGGAACTGTTCCTCTCTTTGGCTGGCGCGCAATGGGCGGCTATCGCCCGTGATCCGGGCAATCATGGGCAATGCCACCAGCGTGCGCCCGGTCACCACGGATTCGGATTTCGCACCGCTCTCAATGTCCACCACCTGGGGAAAGCCGCCGTCGGCGTTTTGCTGCGACAGCACCCATCCCAGCGAAGCAATCGCCGCCTTATACCAATCCTGCCGGTCTACGCCCTCGTGCTCTTTCATCAGTTGCCAGGATTCAAGGATGTACCGGTCCATCCATGTGTTCATGTCCACTTTGAAGCCGTTATGGCCCCAGTCCCAACTGCAGAACCCTTCGGCTGTCTTCCCGCCCGGCCGCTTCTGTTTGCGAAAGTAATAGGAGGTGTTAAAAACGCCGCTTGGCTGCTGGCCCTTGATGGCAAAGTTGATCTGTTCGATCGCCCGCTCACGCCACATTTTCTCGCCCGTCATCACGTACAGCCGGTACTCAAAGTAGGCGATGTAGGGATTGTTCGCGATGTAAACAAACGGAGCTCCGCGGTGGTGCTCATAACCGATCCCCGGTTTCCAGCTGTGCATGTGGCGGCGGCCATCGACAGTCACGTCAAATGCCTCCTGCGGCGTGCGCACTTTGAAAGAATCATCCACGCGATAGTTGTTCACCTTGACCCATGCCTGCATGATGGCCGTAATCGAGCCGGCAAAGTCGCCTGCATCGCTCAGAAAAAGCTGCAGCGGCATCTGATACTTTGCACCCGCCGCCAGGTGACCGCCGCCCACGCGGAATTGCGGTGCCGTGCGCCGATTGGCGAAGTACAAGCTGGTTTTTCCTGTCCACGTGGTTGGGTTCAGGTAATCGGAGTTGCTGTCGATTGCAAACAGCACCACTTGCGACAGATCGGGCCGGTACACCAGAACTCCGGGCACACCGGAGTAACGCATCGGCGTGACAGCCACCTCCTCGCTGTTGCCTGCCCAGGGATAACTCTGCACCCGCCAGTCCTTGGAGAAACCATCATGATAGGCAAGGCAGACTTCCCAGTTATCCAAATCCTTGTCGACGGACCAGCTCACCGTATACGCCGCGGCTGGCAGGTCGTCGCGCAGCGCCACATCGGCCTCCCAGGAGAAGGTCGCACCGTCGATCTGCTGCCGGCCCGAGAATCGTGCCGCGCCTGAATTGATTTTTCTGGCCTGCAACGCAGGCAGCCATCGCATCGTCCCGTTCTGTACATTGCGCAGGGCGAGCATGCCATTCATTGCTGGTTGTTCCACTGGCTTGGCATGGAGGGAGATGGTGCCCAGCGCCCAACCGCTCGCGGTCCGCGCAAACTCCCATTGCAATCCCGCGTGGTTTTGGAGCACCATCGTTTCATCTTGGCCCTCACCCACGGCGAGCACGCGGCACACCGCAAACAGCCCCAGGAAGATCAACCCCGCGGAGATCAGTATCTTCATTGGTCTTTCTCCCGCCCCGGTCGAGTGGAGTGCCACGTCATCTTACGAACCCCCGATCTCCCCGATCGTTGGTTGGCGCAGCGTTGCCAGTCCAGGCGCCCGTCCCTAAGCGCCCCACCCCAATCTGCGCATCATCGATGTCTCTGTAGCCGATGTAGCGAGTATAGATGCTACTTAAATGCGTCCCCGAAAAAGTGAGTTGTATCCCGCGCCGGCGCCTACAGGTCACATCTTGCGGCTGTGGAAAGGATGCGTAACGTCCCCTTGTCCCCGATCCCTTGTCTCTGATCCCTTGTCCCTGGTCCCTTGTCCCTGATCCCTGCCTTTACGCTATCCTTCTTCTTTGAGGTGACCGCCATGACCCAGGCTGCTGTACGGCCTCAACTCGCCCATCTAACCGCAATCCTGAACGATCTCCGCGCCAAGGGCACCCATTTCAAGCTGCGCGTGCTCGATGACCAGCAGGCTCCGGTTTGCCATTACGACAGCAAACAGGTCATCAACCTGGCCAGCAATAACTATCTTGGCCTGGCCAACCATCCCCGGCTCATCGAGGCGGCCATCGCCGCCACCCAGGCCTTCGGCGTGGGGTCCGGCGCGGTGCGCACCATTGCCGGAACCATGCGCATCCACATGGAACTCGAAGAGAAAATCGCGCGCTTCAAAAATGTCGAAGCCTGCGTGGTCTTCCAGAGCGGCTTTGCGGCCAACGCCGGCACGGTCAGCGCCATCCTGGGCAAAGACGACTTCATTCTTTCCGACGAGCTCAACCACGCCAGCATCATCGACGGCGCACGGCTCTCGCGGGCCACCATCAAAGTCTTCCGCCATAAGGATGCGGCCCACTGCGAGCAGTTGCTGCAGGAACTGGCCGATGCGCCGGGCCACAAGCTGGTCATCACCGACGGCGTCTTCTCCATGGACGGCGATATTGGCCCGGTCAACAAACTGGCCGCGCTGGCTGAGAAGTACGGCGCGATCATGATGGTCGACGACGCCCACGCCTCAGGCGTGCTGGGCCGCAACGGCCGCGGGTCGGTCGACCATTTCAAAATGCACGGCAAAGTCGACGTGCAGGTAGGCACGCTCTCCAAGGCCATTGGCTCGCTGGGCGGCTACGTCTGCGGGACCAAGGATCTGATCGACTACCTCTACCACCGCGCCCGCCCGTTCCTCTTCTCCACCTCGCATCCGCCGAGCGTCGCGGCCACCTGCATTGAGGCCTTCAACATCCTGGAGCGGGAGCCGGAGCGCATCGAGCGCCTGTGGGCAAACACGCGCTACTTCCAGGGCGAGTTGCGGCGGGCCGGGTTCAACATCGGCGGAGTCACCACCCCGGCCACCGAGACGCCCATCACCCCGCTCATCGTAGGCGACGGCCGTAAGGCCATGGACTTTTCGCGCGCGCTGTTCGACGAAGGCGTCATGGCCACGGGCATCGGGTTCCCGACCGTTCCCGAGGGTAAGGCGCGCATTCGCATGATCCTGACCAGCGAGCACACCAGGGCCCAGCTCGACCAGGCGCTGGAAACCATCGAGCGCGTGGCCAAGCGGCTGGGGATTCTAGAATAGGACGCAATGATCGCTCACCTGCGCGGCAAGCTCATTTACAAACAGCCCGGCCAGGCTATCGTCGAGGCCGCGGGCGTTGGCTACGACGTCACCATCTCCGTGCCTACGTTTACAGCGCTGCCCGCGGTCGGCGCGGAAGCCTCCCTCCACATCCACACCCAGGTAAGCGAAGACCAGATCGCCCTCTTCGGCTTTCTTGAAACCGAAGAGAAACGGCTCTTCGAGCGGCTCATCACGGTGAGCGGCGTGGGCCCCAAACTCGCCATCAAGATGCTCAGCGGCCTCAACCCGGAGCGCACCGTGCAGGCCATTCGCGCGCAGGATCACGCGCAGCTCACGCGCATTCCCGGCGTAGGCAAAAAGCTGGCCGAGCGCCTGGTTGTCGAACTCAAAGACAAGCTCGACGACTTTGCCGTGGCTCCCGTGCAGAAAACCGCGCAAGGCCCCGCCGTGGACGACGTGCTTTCGGCGCTCGTCAATCTCGGTTACCAGCGCCCCGCGGCAGAAAAAGCGATCGAGCAGGCAATCGCGAAAGACTCCGCGCTGGCCGCCGACTTCGACGGCCTTTTCCGCGGCGCGCTGAAGGTGATCCGGTAGAAAACCTTCCTCTCGCGGTCGCGGATGAAAAGAGCAGGGTCTTGTTCTGCGGCCTCATTCGATAAACTTGCTTCGAGATGACTACCAAGAAAACATCTGCGCCCGCCGCAGCGCTTCCCTATTTCCGCCCCGAAGCGCTCACCTTCCTCCGCAATTTGAAGCGGCACAACGACCGTGCATGGTTTCAGCCGCGCAAGGCGCAGTTTGAGGCGGAGCTCAAGGAACCCATGCTGGCCATCATCCGCAAGGTGACCGACGCCATGCTGGACTTTGCGCCATCCTTTGTGCGGCCGGCGGAGAAATGCCTCTTCCGCATCTACCGCGATACGCGCTTCAGCAACAACAAGCTGCCTTACAAAACCCACATTGCGGCCTGGTGGTCGCACGCGGGGCTTGAAAAGACCTCGGGCGCTGGCTACTACTTCCACGTGAGCGAAAAGGAAGTGGTGATTGCCGCCGGCGCTTACATGCCGGAGAAAGAGCAGCTGGCGCAGATCCGCCATTGGCTGCTCGATCACCATGCCGAGTTCCAAAAGCTGCTGAAGAAGCCGGGCGTGAAGCGGGCATTTACCGAGTTCGAAGGCAACGCGCTTACGCGGCCGCCCAAGGGCTTTCCCGCTGAGCATCCGGGCATGGACCTGATCCGCTGCCGGCAATGGGGACTGGCCACCACGTTGCCCGCGGCCACAGCGCTCAAGCAGGATTTCGCGGCGACGGTTATCCGCTACTTTCGCATTGCTGCGCCGGTAGTGGACGCGCTCAACACGCCCATCGCCGCCGCCCAGGCGCCAAAGAAGAAGGTGCTCTTCGGGCTTCCCTAGGGCCTGTTCACACTACTGGAGCGCCACCGCCCCAGGAGTGTGAACACGCCCTAGAGCACCTCGTTCCTGCACCTCTTTGCGGAATCTCTATTTCCGGTAAAAGACCCGCCAAATCTTTCCGTGCTGGCTGTCGGTAATGTAGAGCGAGCCATCCGGCGCCTGGGCCAGGCCATCCGGGCGGGCGGCCGCGTCATTCGGCGACATCAGAGTCTCCCTCCCTTTGAAGCCGTCGGCGAAGACCTCAAACTTGCCGGAGGGTTTTTCGCCATCGAACGGCTGAAAGGTTACGTTGTAGCCGGCCTGTGGCAGCGGAGCGCGGTTCCACGAGCCGTGAAACGCAATAAAGGCGCCGCCACGATAGTGCTCGGGAAACTGGTGGCCGCTATAGAACATCACGTCCACCGGAGCCCAGTGCGCCGGATAGCTGGCGATGGGCAGCGTGTATTGGTCGCAGCGGCCCACCTTTTTTCCATCGCCGCCATACTCCGGAGCCAGAAACATCTTTTGCGTGACGTAGTTGAAGACGCAAAACGGCCATCCGAAGTTGTCGCCCATGGTGGCGCGATACATGGGCTCGGCCGGCCAGGTGGCATTTTCTTCGGCCGTAAATTTCCCGAGCCACAAGGTATTGAGTTGATCGCGATTGTTCATCACAATGTAGACCGCGCCATCGTGCCAGGTGAGCGCCGGAAACTGGCGCAGCCCGGTGGCAAAGCGCACGCCCTGGTCCTGCGTCTGACCCAGCTTGTCGGCGTCAAACATCCACACGCCGCCATGCTTTTCGAGAATCGGGCAGGGATCCATGCCCGCAACGCCAACCCGGCGGTCGCGCGATTGGCAGGCGTTCGAAGGCGCGCCCACATTGATGTACAAATGGCCGCTCGTGTCGAAGGTCAGTCCCTTGTCTTGATGTTCATTCTGCACAGGAAGATCTTTAACGACAACTTCGGCAGGACCGTCGGGCTTCAGCTGGCCGGGCGACCACTTGTAGCGTTCCACCGTGATTGGCGTCGCAAAGTAGAGATAGCCATCGTGGAAGGCGATGCCGGTGACGCTGGCGCTGCCGAACTTTTCTTTTTTGTCGAAGTGGCCGTTGCCGGTCGAGTCGTGCAGGCCGACAATACCGCCATCCTGCAGCCCGATGAACAGGTCGCCGTTCGCCGCTACCACCGCATGGCGGGCGGCGCCCACGTTGTCGGCGACAACAAGGGCGCAAAAGCCGGGTGGCAGCTTGATTCCCCCGTTATCTTGGTCGCAAACAGGAGAAGCGGCGGCCGATGCTGAAAGGCTCGCCGCCAGGAATAGGGAAGCCACAAGGCACCCATAGATCAAATGCCGGATTGTGAAACGCATGGAATCGATCCTCCGCATCCCTTTACTATACGAGGGCCGCGGTCCACTAAGATGAGAGCAGGAAATTTCGATGAAGAGGAGAGATCAGCTTTTGAAGGTCAGATTTGCAGCCTGTCTGTCGTTGACCATGGTCGCAGCCGTTTCTGCGGTCGCTCTCGCGCAGTCCGCACTCTCCACGCGCGACGGCGTCTACACCGCCGCGCAGGCCGAACAAGGCCATGCGCTCTATACCCAGCAATGTTCGACCTGCCATGAAGCGCAACTCCAGGGCAAGGGCCAGAATCCGGCGCTCACCGGGCCAGCCTTCTTGCAGAACTGGACCGGAGAATCGCTGGCTGATTTTTACACGCAGCTCCACGCAACCATGCCGGCCACTAAGCCTGGTTCGCTGCAGCCTGAAGAGGTGGCGCAGCTCATCGCTTATATTCTGAGCGCCAACCATTATCCCGCGGGCAACACTGAACTGCCGCAGACAATCGACAAACTGAAGGCCATCCAATTCGACTCGCCGCCTGCCGCGTCCAAGTGAATCGACCCTCCGCCTTCGACCAAAACTCGATCGCGGCATAAGCCGCCCCGATGCGCTCAGGAGCGCTCAAAGCGGCCAGTCAAGCGGTCGAAAATGCCGAAATGCCCTAAAAAACCAGCAAAAATGGGCATTCTTGGCACATAACCCGAAGAAAACTGTGGAAAATCGGGGTTTTTCGCTTGACTTCGCCTGCCCGCAAGCCGCATTGTAAAGCACGCAGGGTACTTCAAAAGCCGCATGAATACAGGGGTTTTCGCGCTGGTGCAAGCCCGATCGCACTCCCTCAATGCGGCACGCAATTTGCGGAAGCCCCTCAATGCACCAGCCCGAGGGCTGGTCCAGAAGGAGAACACCACATGGCAGCAGGATGACCAAGACCGCTCTTACCCGCCACATGGCCGAGAAGCTGGAACTCACCAACAAGCAAGCCGCCGCCTTTTTCGATCTGCTGGCGGAAACGGCGATCAAGGAAACCAAGAAGAACGGCGTTTTCGTGATCCCGGGCATCGGACGCCTGGTGAAGGCGGAACGCAAGGCCCGCATCGGCCGCAACCCGCAGACTGGCGAGTCCATCAAGATCAAGGCCAAGACCGTCGTCAAGTTCCGCGTGGCCAAGGCCGCCAAGGACGTGATCGCTCCCCCGAAGAAGTAGTTTCCCGCTCTTCAACGAACGTCTTACGACATAAGGAGAGCCTTGCGCTCTCCTTATGTGTTTCTGTCACAGCGCTCGAGGCAACTTCATTGAACCGCCAGGCCGCGCCGTCTCATCTAGCGGCTATGGCTTCTTATTCGCTCGCCCTTCGAATCCGTCGGCGCTACGTTGCCGGCGCGCTCTTCGGTTCGCTTTCTGTTGCGCACGGAAGGCGCGGTGGTGGCCGCGGTTT
This sequence comes from uncultured Acidobacteriaceae bacterium, assembly GCA_963725975.1. Lineage (GTDB taxonomy): Bacteria > Acidobacteriota > Terriglobia > Terriglobales > Acidobacteriaceae > Telmatobacter. The sequence goes on from CAVSBA010000012.1 coordinate 825,572, forward strand.
CGGCCGCGGCGTATGCTCACCTGGGCGCAAGCTGGTGGTGGTTTGCGGCGTGCTGGATTCTGCCCGACCTCTCCATGCTCGGCTACCTGGCAGGTCCATGCTGGGGAGCGCGTTGTTACAACGCCGTCCACAGCTATATTCTGCCCGCAGTGCTGGCGGGTGGCGCGCTGCTGTTCCATGCGTACGGATTGCTGCCCGCAGCGCTGATCTGGACCAACCACATCGGCGTCGATCGTGCGCTGGGCTACGGACTGAAATACGCAACCGGGTTTGGCTCGACGCACCTGGGCCGCACGGTCAGGAGCTGCTCAGCGGTAACCCGCGTCATGGGCATGAGCGCGCGCACCACCAGCGAAACTCCGAAGCTGATGAGAATGGCCTTGAGCATCAGCTCGTTGTCGTACATCCACGACAGGCACGCTACCGTAACAAAAATGCCGATCGCCATGACTTCAGTGAGCAGAGCAATGAGCCAATGCGGCTTGTTGCCGGCGGGCGGCAGGCTGGCGCGCAGGCGTGGGATGAGCCGCGGCACAGTAGACAGATAGTGCCGATACGGCTCGCCAAGCTGGACGCTGAGAAAGACCTCTTCGCCCAGAATGAGGCGAAAGTAGAAGAGCCCGCTAAACACAATGGTAAAAAGTGCACCGCTCGGCGGCATGGTCAGCGAGAGCGCGATCATCATGCACCATCCGCCCAGGTAAAGGGGATTGCGCACGGATCGATACGGCCCGTCGGCCATGAGAACCCCGGATTGCATCTTGCCGTGATGGACTGTGCCGTAGCCGAGATAGGCGGTACCCCAAACGCGCAGCACCGCGCCCAGGGCGGCGATGAGCGAGCCGGCAACGATGACAATGGGAGTGGCCACGCTGAAGCTGGCCAAGCCCAGCCTGCTGATCTGGAGCGCCAACCAGGCCAGTGTCGAAAACCGCCGTCCCAGATCCAGTGCCCCGATCCACGGAGCCCAGTATCCAAGAGCGACGATCACAATCTGAATCAACATTCGCAGCCGGAACTCGATGGCGCTTGCCCGCATTTCAATCCTCTTCATCCGTTTGGGAACGGTATCTCTAGAGTACGCAGAGATGGGGCGGTACGCGCAGTTCCTTGCACACGGTGGGCCGCCTTACAGGTTTTCCCATTGGTTGGGGTTGCGGCGCAGATACCAGCAGGGGTCGTGCCCGCTGTGGGGAAAGAGCGCGAGGGCGCAGGGCACCGGGTTGGAGCCTAGAAAGTCGTACTCCACCTTCTGGCCTTTGAGCGGGACGCCCATGAAGCGGCTGACGGTGACTGTGGAGCTGGGTGATCCGCGCACGAGATATACGAGCGTGTCGCCGGCATAAGTCACCAGCGTGGCTGCGGCCACAGCCAGAAGGGCGCGAACGAACCATCGGCCAAGCCAGCGAATCACAGGTCAACCTCGGTGAGAGCGGGCTGCTTCACACCTGCATCACTTCAGCTTCCTTGCGCTGCGAGAGCTCTTCCATGCGGCGGATTTCGCCGTCGGTCATCTTCTGGACCTCTTCCATGGCGCGCTTCTCGTCGTCTTCACTGATCTTCTTGTCCTTGGCCAGCTTCTTTAAGGCTTCGTTGCCGTCGCGGCGCACATTGCGAACCGCGGTGCGGTGCTCCTCGAGCACCCTGTTCAGGTGCTTGCACACATCGCGGCGGCGCTCCTCGGTCATGGGCGGCACGGGAACGCGGACCACTTTGCCGTCAGACAGGGGATTGAAGCCAAGATCGGAGGTTTGGATAGCCTTCTCGATAGCCTTGAGGATCGTGGGGTCCCACGGCGAGATGAGGATGAGCTGCGGCTCGGGCGTGGACATCTGCGCCAGCTGGGTGATGGGCGTGGGCGTCCCGTAGTAATCCACCTTTACCTGATCGAGCATGTGCGCGCTGGCGCGGCCGGTGCGCGTGGAAGCGAGCGAAGCCTGAAAATCGGTCACCGACTGGTCCATACGCCGCTTCAGGTCGCCGTAAACGTCTTTGAGCGCCGGATTTCCGGCCATGATCGAAACTGCCATTGGTTTCAGTCTCCTGCGAGCCCTTCGAGTGTCAATTGTATGCGAACCGAGCCCGGCTTCCTAGGGTGGCCGCCCACGTGGCGCATCCCCTACAATAAAACAGGGAGTAACCGATTATGGCGCACATGGTTTTTTGCGTTCGCAACAAGAGAGAGATGGAAGGCCTGGACGAGCCGCCCTTCGACTCCGAATTTGGTCAGAAGATCTACAAGAATGTCTCGCAGGCCGCCTGGGCCGAATGGGTGGACCGGCAGAAGATGCTGCTCAACGAATATCGTCTGCAGCCCTGGACGCCGCAGGCACAGCAGTTCCTGGTAGAGCAGATGGAGGAGTTTTTCTTCGGCACCGGCTCGGCGCTTCCTTCTGAATACGTGCCGCCTTCGGCGTAAGCCGATTCATCGGCCGCGCGCCAGGAGCCGTGCCGGTGTAAACTAACCGAGGACCCCCATAAACCGGTCGGCAACAGCGGACCGGTTTTACCTTGTGTCGGGACGTGGCTCAGCCTGGTAGAGCACTCGCTTGGGGTGCGAGGGGTCGGCAGTTCAAATCTGCCCGTCCCGACCATTCATTCCTCAAAGCAATTCAGCCTGCACCGGCGGACACTCATGACTGCCGGCGCCGAGCGCCCCAACCAGTCATTCGCCGCAGCGAATGACTCCAATCCGGCTTGCGAGGGGTGCGAGGCAAAGCCGAGCCTTCGGCAGTTCAAATCTGCCCGTCCCGACCATTCATTACCTATGGAAGCGGTCACGCTTCCGTTTTCTATTTTGTGGGGACCCTGATGCAATTGTCCTCTGCTTTCGCATCCGGCCAACAACCAGCGCGCCACCGCTTCCGAGGAGTGATATTCGAGCGCGACTGCAGAACGCCTGCCTCTAAATGGCGGACCTATTCAAAATCGATTCACCGAAAATCAACTGGAGATGGATCTGCTCGGTGCTATCATCCCTGTTGAGGAACGAGAACATGTCCGTCGAGGTCTATGAAAGTGCTTTAGAGCAGGCCAAGAATGATCTCACTTGGATCACCCGCGAGTTCGAGAGGTTACGCATTCAGAAAGAGCTGCTCGAAAACTTCCTGGGCGCTTTAACGCCGTTACTCTCAAATCTAAATGGTACTGATGAACCTGCCGCGTCCCCTGAATATGCCGTACATGACGCTCCGGAACATCAGCAGGGCTGAGAAGCCTTCCGACTCTTTCACTAAACATTGAACTCCAGCGCCAGAGGCGGCGCGCCCGCCGCTCCATTGCCCCGCCTTGGCCCGCATCCCGCCAGCGCACGGGGCGTTCTTTGCCATGTTCCAGGCCAGCACCCGTTCTGCGGGCGGCCAGCACTGACCGGCCGCCGCAGCACCGCCAGTGTGCGTTCGCCTGGTCTCCCGATTCTTCCCGATTATGAACCTGGATTCACTGTCAGGACAGCCGGCACGACAGCCGGAAACCGGCCGCGAGGCTTCTTAGGGAACTGTGGGCCACGCCATGCGGAGCGTGGCCCTCAAAATTCCCTTGCACCATGGAGCCGGTATGGCTGCTGACCGGACAAAAGCTTGATACCATTCGTATCGGGGGTGGCGGCGCCCCCCCAAACCGTTTCCCCGGCCGGATTACCGCAGATGCCATGGAATGCACCGGTTTGCTGGTCCCAACGGGGCATCCGCGCCGGGCTCGGTTGGCATCCACGCATAGCGCCAGGCCTATAGGCGATTCAAGAGCATGCTAGTGAACTGACCACAGGAAAGTTCAGCGAAAAGAGGAGGAAAAAGCTATGAGCACGCCAACAGTTGTTTCAAAGCAATATGCAATGCTGATCGACGGAGAGATGGTAAGGCTGGGAAAGACCATTCCCGTCCTGAACCCTGCCACTGAGGAAGTGATCTCCGAAGTGCCGGAAGCAGACGCGTCGCTGGTTGATGCCGCGGTTGCCGCGGCCACGCGCGCGCAAGTCGAGTGGGCAAAGCTCCCCGCCATCAAACGCGCTGCGCATCTGCGCGAAATTTCCGCAGCCATTCGCGCCCAACGCGAGCATCTGGCGCACGTTATCACCGAGGAACAGGGCAAGATTCTGCCGCTGGCCCGCGTCGAGGTGGATTTTTCAGCCGACTACATCGACTATATGGCGGAGATGGCGCGGCGCTACGAAGGCGAAATTATTCCCAGCGACCGCCCCGGCGAAAATATTCTGCTTTACAAGGCCCCCATCGGAGTCATCGCCGGCATTCTTCCCTGGAACTTTCCATTCTTTCTGATCGTCCGCAAAATGGCGCCGGCGCTGATTACGGGCAATACCATCGTGATCAAGCCGAGCCATGAAACGCCCAACAACGCCTGCGAATTCGCCAAGATTGTCTTCGAGTCTTCGCTGCCCAAGGGAGTTTTCAACCTGGTGACGGGGACGGGAAGAGGGGCAGGCGGCGCTCTGGCTGCGCACCCCGGCGTAGGCATGGTGAGCCTGACGGGAAGCGTGGTTGCCGGCACCGCGGTGATGCACGCCGCGGCCCCCAACATCACCAAGCTCTCGCTGGAACTGGGCGGCAAGGCCCCGGCCATCGTGATGGCCGACGCCGACCTCGATCTGGCTGCGAAGGCCATTCGCGATTCGCGCATCATCAACACCGGGCAGGTCTGCAACTGCGCGGAGCGCGTGTATGTGCATGAATCCGTCGCCGACGAGTTCGTGGAGCGCGTGAGCGCCGTCATGCGCCAGACTCGCACCGGCGATCCGTTTGAGGAAGGCATCGACATGGGCCCCCTTGTCAGCGAGGACCAGCTCGGCCGGGTGCAAGAGGCTGTGGAACAGGCCAAGAAAGATGGCGCCAAGGTGGTTGTTGGGGGCGAACCCGAGCGACGCGGCAAAGGCTATTACTACAAGCCCACCGTGCTGACGGAGTGCCGGCAGGAGACGGCCATCATGCGCGACGAGATCTTCGGTCCGGTGCTGCCCATCGCCACATTCTCCGATCTCGATGAGGCCATCGCGCTGGCCAACGATTGCGAATATGGCCTGACGTCTTCCATCTATACGCAGAACCTGGATGCCGCCATGCGCGCAGCCAATGAGCTGAAATTCGGGGAGACGTATGTGAACCGGGAAAACTTTGAGGCCATGCAGGGCTTCCATGCCGGCTGGCGCAAGTCCGGCATCGGCGGAGCCGACGGCAACCACGGTCTGGAAGAGTACCTGCAGACCCACGTTGTTTACATGAACTACAATCCAAAGAAAAAATAGTTTGGCCACGCGCGGCTGAACGGGGCGGGTACCGTTCAGCCGTCGCGATGCGAGGAGCGATACCATCCACATGCTGATTTCGTCATCGACCAGTACTTCCAGCCAGGATGGGCGCCACGCAAAGATGATTCCCGCGGGCATGCTGCTGCCTTTCGTTCTGGTCACGGGGCTATTTTTCCTGTGGGGCATGCCCAACAACCTCAACGATGTGCTGATCCGCCAGTTCATGAAGTCGTTCGCCCTCTCGCGATTTCAGGCCGGGCTGGTGCAATCGGCTTTCTATCTGGGCTATTTTCTGTTGGCAACTCCCGCCGCCCTGCTCATGCGCCGCTACGGCTACAAGTTTGGATTTGTGGCCGGCCTCGGCCTTTTTGGCGGCGGTGCGCTCCTCTTCTGGCCTGCCGCGCTGGCGGGCAGATACGGTTTCTTCCTGGGGGCGCTCTTTGTAATTGCCAGCGGATTATCGTTTCTGGAAACCGCGGCCAACCCCTTTGTCGCGCAAATGGGCGATCCCGCCAGTGCCGCTCAGCGTCTCAACTTCGCGCAGGCGTTCAATCCGCTCGGCTCCATTGTCGGAGTCCTGGTGGGAACCATTTTTATCTTTTCCGGCGTTGAACTGAGCGGGGCGCAGGTGGCCGGCATGAAAGCGGCCGGAACGTACGCTCCCTACCTGCGTCACGAAACCATGCGCGTCGTTACCCCTTACCTGGTGGTCGCGGCCATTACCCTGGCCTGGGCCGTCCTGATTGCCATCACTCGCTTTCCCCAAATTGAGAGTGAGCATGAGGGCGAGTCCGGCGATCACGGTAGCTTTCGCCAACTGCTCGTTCAGAAACACTTCATGTTCGCCGTCGTGGCCCAGTTCATGTATGTGGGCGCCCAGGTTTGCACGTGGAGTTATTTCATCCAATACGTGCAGGAGACCACGCACCAGCCGGAAAAGACCGCCGGCTTCTTCCTCACCGGAAGTCTGGCAGCATTCGGCATCGGACGGTTCGCGTCGGCAGCCATCATGCGCTACGTGCGGCCCGATCGCCTGATGGGTCTCTACGCAGTGATTAACGTGGCCCTGCTGATCCTTGGGATCCTGTTGCCGGGATGGATCGGTTTATGGGCGATCTTCCTCACTAGTTTTTTCATGTCCGTGATGTATCCGACCATTTTTGCGCTGGGGATCGAAGGGCTGGGGCCCAACACGAAGATAGGCGGGTCGCTGATTGTGATGGCCATTGTGGGAGGCGCCGTGCTGACTCCGACCATGGGCCTCGTGTCGCAGCAATGGCACAGCATTGCGTATGCCTACATTGTGCCCCTGCTTGGCTACTGTGTAGTTGCGCTGTTTTCTTTCTTCGGCCAGCGTCCTTCGACCGCACCGCGGGAGAGCAGCGCGGGAATGGTCGCCTGACTCCTTATGCAGGCCGTCGATGATGTCAGTTGGCTTATAACCATATCTGGACAATCGCGACTTTCCGCCGCGAATTTGCATGTCCTTCAAGAAAGCGAGGGGGGCAGGAATGCTTAAGGGCATATCGAAGTACATCGGTCCGGATCTGCTGGCGATTCTTCATCAAATGGGACATGGCGACGAGATTGTCCTCTCCGACGCACATTTCCCTGGACATTCACTGGGCCGTCGAGTGCTTCGCGCCGACGGCATTCCTGTCACATGTCTCCTCGACGGTATATTGCCGCTCTTTGAGCTCGATTCCTATGCTCCTCCTTTGGTCATGATGCAGGTGGTCGAAGGCGATACCGTGGACGAAACCGTCGAGCGGGAGTACATGGACGTTGTTCGCAAACACGTGCCTGCCGCTCCCTCACCCGCGCGCATACAGCGCGAAGCTTTTTACGCGCGCTCCAGAGACGCCTACGTCATCGTCATCACAGGCGAGTTGCGCAAATACGGGAATTTGCTCCTCAAAAAAGGCGTTACCCCGCCGGCCTGACTTCTCGATGCGCTAGGTGTCTGCTGTTCCCGTCTGCCCATGCAGGGCTCTCGAAGGAGTCTCGGCAGAGGCCCGTGTTCCCATTCCGTGCATAAATCTTGGGATTCAGGTGCGGCGCGGCAGTCGCAGGCCTGATAATTCCTCTGTTCCACTTTTTAGGCGGAGGCGTCACGTGAAATTCCAATGGAAATGGGTAGCAATCCTGTGGGCGCTGCTGTTGGGCGGCATGACGGTGGCGCAGGCGCAGTCCGTGCCGGTGGTGACTGGCGATGCGCGGGTGGATAAGCTGCTCAGCGAAATGACGCTCAAAGAAAAGATCACGCTCATCCACGGCGCGCACGAAGATCCGGCAGTTTACCAGGGCCAGGCCGGATACATGGCGGGCATTCCACGGCTGGGCATTCCCGGACTGCGTTTCGCGGATGGGCCGCCCGGAGTGCTGACCCGGCATCCCAGCCAGGGTGAGACCGCAACCATGGGCGTGGCGGCAACCTTCAGCGCCAACGACGCGGAACAGAACGGTGTTGTCATCGGGCGAGAGGATCGGGCGCTGGGCATCGACGTCAGCCTGCAGCCCTTTGTGAATATCGATCGTGACCTTGAGTTTAGCCGCGGCTACAACACCTTCGGTGAAGATCCGTACCTGACGAGCATCATGGGCGCGGGAGAGATTCGCGGCATCCAGTCGCAGCATGTCATGGCCATGGTGAAGCATTATGTTGCCTACGATTCCAACAACGGCGACATTAATGTGGACGACCAGACTCTGCACCAGGTGTATGTGGCGCCGTTTGACGCGGCCGTCAAGGCGGGCGTGGCGTCCATCATGTGTTCCTACAACCGCGTGAACGGGACCTTCGCCTGCGGCAACAAGGATACGTTGACGACGATTCTGCGCGACCAGATCGGCTTCAAGGGATTTGTGACTTCGGACTGGGGTGCGGTGCATGCGGTGAACTTCATCAACGCCGGACTGGACATGGAGATGCCCGGTGAGCCGGCGCCGGGCTCAGTATTTGTGCTCCCCTCCTTCTTCGATTTGTTGCCGCCTGCGCCCCCTCCGCCGGCCCGAGCGATGGCCGCTATGGGCGACATGATGGGAAACCACATCCCGGAAGAGCCTGCTCCGGAGCGGATGAACATGGGCGATTTTGGCCGCAAGCTGAATCCTGAAAAGATGAGCGAGGCTCTGAAGGACGGCACGGTGTCGGAAGCGACGATCACGCGGGCGGCCGGTCGCGTCCTTTACGAGATGGTCCGCTTTGGGTACCTGGATGGAATGCAGAAGCACAACGTTACGCCGCAGGCGATTGAAGCCAATGCCAAAATCATCGAGAAAACGGGCGAGGACGCGGCCGTTCTGCTGAAAAACGACGATCACGTTCTGCCGCTGAAGTCGGCGGATTTGAGCCAGGTGGTTTTGATTGGGCCAACCGCGGGGCAGGTTGATTCCATCGGCATCAACGGCGAGCGCAGCGTCGGCTTGCCCGAGCGTCAGGTAGGTCCGCTGGCGGCAATCAACAGCCTTGCTGGCAACTCCGACACGCAGTTTGCCGTGGCGGACAACATGACCGGAACGACCATTCCGGCTGACGCGCTGAGCCACGACGGCCAGCCCGGCCTCGCGCGCACGGGCGGCGGCAATGCAGAGACGGACGGCCAGGTCGATTTCACGAAGAAGAATGGCAATGCGCTGCCGCCGAATTCCACTCTTACCTGGAAGGGCACACTCGCTGCGCCGCAGGAAGGCGAGTATTGGATCTGCCTGCAGGCGCTGGGGACCAATGCGTCCATCTCGATTGACGGAAAAACTCTTGCGCATACCGGTGCATTTCAGGGCGGCGTGCACGGAGACATCCTGCAGGCCAATCAAGATAATGTGGTGCCGACTCCCGATGGATTGGACAATGTGCGCCGCGCGGTGGAACTGACCGCGGGACCGCACGCGATCGAGATCGGCACCACCTCGGATACTTCTGAGGCGCCGGTGCAACTGCGGCTGAACTGGTACACCCCGGAACAGCGCAGTGCCGACTTTGATGCAGCGGTTGCAGCAGCAAAGAATGCCAGGACCGCAGTTGTTTTTGTATGGGCCAGGCTGACGCCGGTCTTTGGCCTGCCGGGCGACCAGAACAAGCTGGTGGAAGCGGTCGCCGCAGTCAACCCCAACACGGTCGTAGTGCTGAACACCAGTCAGCCGGTGGCATTGCCTTGGCTGGACAAAGTGAAGGCTGTGCTGCAGATGTGGTGGCCCGGAGATGAAGGTGGGTGGGCGACAGCCAACATCCTGCTGGGCAAAGCCAGCCCGGCTGGGCGGCTGCCAATGACCTGGGGCAGGGAGCTGAGCGATTATCCGGCCACCGATCCGCGTTACCCCGAGCGCAGCTTCAAAGGTGTCGATGGAAAGACCACCTACAGCGAGGGCGTCAACGTGGGATACCGCTGGTTCGATAAGGAGAACACCGAACCGCTGTTTCCATTTGGTTACGGCCTGAGCTATACGACCTTCGAGTATTCCGGACTGAAGGTGACGAAGGCTGACGACGGTGGGCTGGATGTAAGCGTCGACATCAGGAACACGGGCAGCGTGGATTCCGACGAAGTGCCGCAGGTGTATCTGGGTGCACCCAGCGATGTGCCGCAGGGAGTGCAGTTCCCGGTTCGCGCGCTGGTCGCTTTCGATCGAGTCAACATTCCCGCAGGGGATGCGAAAACTGTGACCTTGCACGTGCCCGAGCGGCAAATGGAATATTGGTCGACGGCCGAGCAGAAATGGGTGATGCCGAACGGGCAGCGCACCGTCAGTGTGGGCAGCTCCTCGCGCTCGCTTTTGCTGCACACGGAGGTCGAGTAGCCAACCTCTGCAACCAACCTCTGTATTGCTGAGTGAGAGATACGGCCGGACGCATGCCCCGGCCGTATCTCTCGGTATTACTCGAGGGTTGCGTTCAGGGTAATTTCAGTGTTGTTGGCAAAGAGCTTGGAGATGGGGCAGCCGGCCTTGGCATCGGCCGCGGCCTTGTCGAAGTCTTCCTTGCTGGCGCCGGGCACCTTGGCCTTGGTGGTTAGGGCGATGCGCGTGATAGCAAAACCGCCCTCGGTTTTTGCCAGGGTGACAGCCGCTTCGGTCTCAATCTTGTCGGGGGTGAAACCGGTGCCGCCCAACTGCGCGCCCAACGCCATGGAGAAGCAGCTGGCGTGAGCCGCCGCAATCATCTCTTCCGGAGTCGTTCCGCTCGCGGCGCCTTCAAACCGTGTAGCGAATGAGTAATTCGCATTGTGCAGCACGCCTGTTGCCGTCGAGATTGTGCCTTTGCCTTCCTTCAGTGAACCGGTCCAAACCGCACTTGCCTTGCTAGCCATAGTTCCTCCTTTTGGGGATGCGAAGAAGTCTGTTGTGGGAGTATCGCGCGTCCGGTGCACAGCAGGGGATCTCTCCGGACGACGCTGCCTGGGTTGGTTTGCGGATTCCCGCCGGCTTGCTGCGCGGCAGGATCTCCTACCTCCTATGCTAATCTGTCGGACATGCTGACGGCACGGCCTCACTTTTTGGATTCCGATTTAGTGGATCCCGGCACGCCTGAAGTCCCGCAAAGTGGTGCGGCCAGTGCTGCGCAGGCGGCTGAAACCTCGGTTGACCACCATTGCCAGATCTGCCCAACCTGCGGCCATCGGCTTGTGGGTCATCGCTGCAAGCTCGTCTGCACGCAATGCGGATATTACCTGAGCTGCGCGGACTACTACTGAAGCGCTTGCTTATTCGCTCAGCAGTTGCGCGCGCTTCAGCACCTTTCGGGTCAAACCCGTGAGGGCCATCTCCGCAGCCTCGTCAAGCCGCACCCAGCGCCTGAGCCCGCCGCGGACAGTAAGGTTCTCAATCTCTTCTTCGAGCACGGTTCGAATCCGCACATAGTAGTTCACCTGCATAATGGCGTGGCGCACCGTAAGGCGTACTTGGGACTCGGGGACCACCGCCTCCCGCAGCGCAGGCAGCTCCCAAAGGCCGGGCATTACGGATTGCTCCTGCGCTCTCTGTTCCAGCAGAATTTCGCGTTGATCCGCACGTCCTTTGCGGGCTACGCGTTCTCTGGGCCGCCGCTTTGGCGAGCGCAAGGCGAGCGCATGGGCAATTTCGCGGCTCAGCATGGCCGCTTTGGGCGCCGTGCGGTGTTCACCGCGGGTTTTGCATTCCCGCGAAATCGGACACACCGGGCACGACGGATTCCGCGGCGTGCAAACCATGGCTCCAAGTTCCATCATGGCCTGGTTAAAATCGCCCGGGCGGGCAGGATCCAGCAGGCGCGCCGCGGTCGCCGCGATCTTACGCTTCAATGCGCCTGCCGACGTGCGGCTGACCATGTCCCAGCCCTGCACACGGCACAGCACTCTCTCCACATTGCCATCCACCACGGCCACACATTCGCCGTGGGCGATGCTTGCGATGGCAGCCGCAGTGTAAGTGCCGATGCCGGGCAAGGTACGCAACGCCTCAGCGTTGGTGTGCAGCTTGCCCTGGAGGTGCCGCGCGACGAATTGCGCCGATTTGTGCAACATGCGCGCGCGCCGGTAATAGCCCAGCCCGCTCCATGCGGCCAGTACCTCCTGCTCATCGGCCAGAGCCAGCGCATCCAGGGTCGGAAATCGTTCCAGGAAGTCACGGTAACGATCCACCACGACGGCTACGCGGGTCTGCTGCAGCATAATTTCTGAAACCCAGATTGCGTAGGGATCGCGGCTGCGGCGCCAGGGCAAATCACGGCGATTGCGCACGTACCAGGCGAGCAGCTTGTGCCGCAGCGTCTCAATCGTCTGCGCATCAGGGTCCGGTGTCGCCATAGGTAGAGATTATGGCATTTGCCCCGGCTCCCGGTGGATTCGAGCGTGCACCGCGGCGACGAGCAGGCGGGGAGCCGGAACAGAACTTCCAGGCCCGCAATCGGCCCGATTTCAGCTATCATAGCGTTTCGTTCGACAGCGGGGACTTGCGGGTCTCGAAAGCACCTTCCGAGCCAACCGGACCGGCTAAACACGGAGGAACATGACAGTGATGCGCGGATACGCTTTGCTTGGCTTATTGCTTGCGCTGCCGGCTGCGGGCTGGACCCAGAGCGCGCAGTACGACGGCCTCACCAACAGCCTTAGCAACATCTACCGGACGTCGGATGCGAAAACCTATTCCATCAGCCCTGAGAATCCGACTGGCGGAAAGGGAATGGGCGGCATGGCAACCGAAGGTACCGGAGCCCATGCGTCTCGCGAGCTGGGTCAGGGATGGAAGATCAGCCCCTCGATCGAAGTCAAGGCAGGCCAGACCATCACGCTGGCCGACATCGATGGTTCGGGCCAGATCGAGCACATCTGGATGACGCCCAGCGGCAACTGGCGCCTTTCCATTTTGCGCATGTACTGGGATGGCGAAACCGATCCCTCCGTGGAGGTCCCGGTGGGGGATTTCTTTGCCATGGGCTGGGACAAATATGCGCCCATCTCGTCTTTGGCCATCTGCGTCAACCCCGCCAGCGGCTTCAATTCCTACTGGCCCATGCCGTTCCGCAAGAAAGCGCGCATCACGCTTGAAAATCTCGATGACCAGCCCATGACCATCTACTTTCAGATCGACTACTCAAAAGCCGCCGTACCCGCGGACGCAGCTTACTTCCACGCGCAGTTCAGGCGCGTCAATCCCGTCCCCTACAAGCAGGTCTATACCATCCTCGACGGGGTCGAAGGCAAGGGGCAATATGTGGGCACCTATCTTGCTTATGGAGTCCACAACGACGGCTGGTGGGGTGAAGGCGAGATCAAGTTCTATCTGGACGGGGACACAAAGTTCCCCACCATCAACGGCACAGGGACGGAAGACTACTTCAACGGCTCCTACGACTTTGAAGATCCAGTCGCCCACCAGTACGATACCTTTACCTCGCCTTACACGGGCCTGGCGCAGGTGATCAAACCCGATGGGTTATATGAGTCCCAGCAACGTTTCGGCCTTTACCGCTGGCACATTCCTGATCCCATCCGGTTCGACCACGATCTGCGCGTGACCATCCAGGACCTGGGCTGGCAGAGCGGTGGCCGCTATCTGCCGCTCACGGACGATATTTCTTCGGTCGCGTACTGGTATCAGACTGAACCGCACAAGCCATTTCCAAAATTGCCCGATAAGGACCACCTCGAGATCAACTGATGGGCAGGTTCAGCGTTGCGAAGCTGGAGCGTGATGGCCTGGCAACGGCAATTCCGGCAATGAGTCTGGCGTGAGAACCGGAGGAGCATTCGCTTCTGAGATTCACGCCCGCAACCCCGAATGGGAGAATTGAATGAGCCTTTCCCGGCGCAAGTTTCTCGCCACAGCGGCCACAGCGGGCGGCGCGGTTCTGGCCTCGCCTGCTGCTTTTTCAGCGCCCTATCAGGTTTCGGTTCAGCGAAACGCGTCTCCCGCCACGGGTGCCGAGTCTCAAACAATGGCCTCCGGATTGAATCCAAAGAATGTGCCCATCGTCATTCCCGCCACAATGCCGATGGGCTCGGGAGCTCCGCTGGGAGGCGTAGGCACCGGCTTCGTGGAGATTCGCGCCGACGGCTGTTTCTATGAGTGGCAGATCTTCAACTCCGGCCCCTGGGGGCAGGACTCGCCCTCGACCACTGCCGCTCCTCCACCGGGGCCCCAGTATCTACGATTTATTCTTCGCACCCGGAAAGCGTCCAGCGAGCTGCCCGATGTACGGCGGCTCTATCTTCGTTCCGATGAAAACGATCTCTACACACTGCCGTTCGTCCAGGACGTGGAATCCATCGACTACTCGGGATGGTTTCCCCTGACGGGCCTTCGCTACAACGACTCGACCCTTCCGGTTCGCGTCTCGGCCCAGGTGTTCTCCCCATTCATTCCCGGCAGTGCTCGCGACTCGGCGACGCCCGGGTTCCACATGGCGTTTTCTCTTGAGAACGTCTCCGCCGCAGCCGTGGAGGTTTCCCTGGCTGGATTTCTAGACAATCCGCTCGCTTCCGCTTTGCCCGATCGCCGGCTAACGAATACGGTGTCGCAGGAGGACGGCGTAACCAGCCTGTTTTTTGAGACCGCGGCGAAGAGCGATTTTCCATCGGGCATCGGCAACATGTGTTTTTCCGTGACCGGAGGCAAGCACTCCTGGATTGGCGGCACCTATCAAGAGTACGCTCTGCCTGGGGAATGCCAATGGAAGACCAAGCGAGTCAACTACATGCTGCTGAGCGTGCTTCAAGAGTTCCTGACTCGCGGCGATCTGCCCAACACGGCGGGCAGAACAGATCCCAGCATCGGACTGCCAACGATGGCCGAGATCGATGCCTTGTCGGATGCCGACGTCGAGCGGAAGATCGGAGAGCTGAGCTCTGACGCTTTGCTGGCGCGGGTTTTTGGCGACGCTCGCGCGGCCAATCCCAATGGCGGCGTGGACGCGGACAGGAACCTTCTCAGGGAAGTACGCACGAACCTGTTCGGGGACAAGGATGCACCGCGTCTGAAGTGGGGGACTGGAGTGCTGGGATCCTCGGTGACGCTGGCTCCCGGCCAGACGGTTGAGATTCGCTTCACATTGAGCTGGTACTTTCCCCATCATCTGACTACGGACGGACGCGAGATGGGGCATATGTACAGCAATTGGTACCAGGATGCCGCCGACGTGAACCGCTTCCTCTCGAAGCAATACAAACAGCATCGCGCGGCCACGGAAGCGTTTGCCCGCACGCTCGCGGATACCTCCTGTGGCGATGCCATGGCCTTCGCATGGTCCAGCCAACTTTCAAGCCTGGTGACCAACACCTGGTGGACCAAAAACGGCGGTTACGCCATCTGGGAGGGCCTGGGCTGTTGCGGGTTATCCACCACCGATGTCGATTATCAGGGGAGCTTTCCCATCGTTGCTTTGTTCCCTGAGTTGAAGCTCTCGCAGATGCGACGGATCATCGGGTACCAGAATGGCCTGGGCCAGGTGCCCCACAACTTTGATGGCGCTCTTGACCGAGTCGACGACGGCTTCATGCGCGTCGACATGAATCCGCAATTCGTCATGATGGTGTGCCGCGATTACCTTTGGACCGGCGACCGGGAATATCTCACAGCAATGTGGCCGCATGTGGTGAGGGCGCTGGCGTTCACCGGTTCGCTCGACACCAATGGGGACGGCCTGCCCGACCGGGATACGGGCTTGCAGACGTATGACCAATGGCGAATGCGGGGAACGCCCTCTTATATCGCTTCGCTCTGGATCGGTGCGTTGCGTGCTGCCGTGCGCATTGCGGAAGACGCAGGCAAGACCAGCGAAGCCCGGCAGTGGACGGACACGCTGGCCAGGGCTTCGGCCAGCTTTGACACCATGCTCTTCAACGGCGAATATTACAGCCTCTGGGTCGACGGCAAGACACGCGATGAACTCTGCATGGCCGACCAGGTGTCCGGCGAATGGTTCAGTCATCTCATCGGCCTGCCCACGACTACTTCCAGCAAGAACCTCGGCCAGGCCGTCGACAGCATTTTCAAACACAACTTCAATCCGGAATTTGGCCTGCACAATGCAACCGCGCCCAAGGGTGGAGTTGGTCTTTTGACCCTCACCAATCTGCAGGCCGGCGGAGTTTGGTCGGGAATCGAATTTGCATTTGCCTCGTTCTTAATGGATCACGGCCATTATGCCGAGGGGGTAAAGATCGTAGAAGCGACCCACCGGAGGTATTTGCGCGCGGGACAACCCTGGAACCACGTGGAATGCGGCAGCCACTACTCGCGCGCCATGAGCAGTTGGGCCACACTGCTGGCCGCCACCGGCTTCAAGCCCGATCTGCCTAACCAGGCGCTGGCGATTGTTCCGGCCATTCCAGGAGATTTCCGCGCTCCATGGGTTCTGGCATCCGGCTTTGGCACCATCAGCCGCGCCGGTCGCAATCTTTCCGTCCATTGCGCCCATGGAACGCTCGACTTCAAAATTCTCAAGCTTCGAGAAGCTGCCCGGTTCGCTCACCTGGGCGGAAGTTCTCTCCCCTTCCGTACTACGAAAACAGAAGACGGCGCTCATCTAGAGTTTTCGAACCCGGTATCCATCAAGGCAAACCAGACATTGGAAATTCAAGCGTGAGCGAAGGGCCGCATTCGAGGGCCGCGCCGATCTTCGTCACCAACAGCGCGGCAAACAGGGCCCTAGATCATCTCCAGCACCAGCATGTTCCAATCGACGAAGCCCGGATAACTCAGCGGCTGGCCCGTATCCGGATGGTAATACTCGTTCAGCGAGCCACTCGTAGACAGATCCGAGGACAAAATGTGCAGCGTCTTGTTGGCCACATCGTTTGCCGCGTCCTCGTAGCCATAGGCTTTGAAGCCCTTCCACGCAAAGTAATTCACGACAATCCAGATCGGGCCGAGCCAGTTACTGGGATTCGAGCTGCGCGCCAGCGAGTACATTGTTTCCTGCGATGAAAGCGAACGGACCCCTGCGGCGGCGCGAAATGTTTCATTACCCAGATAGTGAAGGTGGACCAGGTCGCTGGCTTGCTCGCGCGTGGCCAAACCACACCACATGGGCAGAAAGCCGGTGAACATTTGTATCCTCAGCGGCAGGCATTTCCAGGACATCGGCATCCCGCGCGCCACATTGGGAATTAACTCGGCGCGCCGGTCCACACACTGCACATCCACCGTGTAAAAAAAGCGATCGCGCGGATCCCAGCAGTATTCCTGTATCCGGGCGCGCAGGTCGTCTCCCTGGTGTGTCAGCCTCTGTTCATCGGTGGGCCGGTTCAGACGGCGCGCCAGTTCCGCTGCGGCCCGCAGATCCTGGTAATACAAACAGTTGAGCATGAGATTGGCGGAGGAAAAGAATGGACGCCCGAAGGTCGTAGGATCGTTATCGTCGCCGATAGCCACGTCGTCGCCCCATACCAGCAGGCCGATGGCGGACTGGTTTCCCAAGGTCCATGAGTCATAGAAGCGCAGGATCTGCTCGAACCGCGGAGCAAGCCAGGTCACGTCTCCCAGTTGATCGGCGACGAGCAGCGCCAGTTGGCTCATCACCGGCTTCGCCTGATTTTTAGGATTGGGGGCTGCACTCTTGAGGCATCCGAACGGGTCCGCATCGTTGGCTTCAATCATGATGGGAATCCGTCCCTCCTCGGATTGATGGTCGAGGAAGTTCAGCAGGCTGCCCTGCGCATGCTCCGACACCCCACGATGCAGATCCTTGTCCTCCGATATCGTCGCCGCCCGAAACAGCCCGCGCGCAGTCCAGTACGTATCCCAATCCCACAACTGGGTAGAATAGGCCTTGCCTGGCAGACTGGGAGAAATGCTGGGATGGTGCAGGAATCCATCTGCCGGCCTCAATAACTTCGGGGCGACACTCTTGAAATAGGCAATGAGTTTATCGGCTTGGTCCCTGCGAACCGCTGGATCCACCGGCAGGTGTGGGGTTGAGCCTGCCTGTGCGCCAACCGCTTCAGCATCGTTAAGCCACGCCAGGGACGCGGCCCCCGTCACCCCAAGCCCTGCCAGCAGATCGCGCCGTGTCATGTTCATCATGGTCTAAGATTACGGTAAAATCCTGGTGGTCAATGAAGCGCTGAACTTTGCCTCTGATCGGACGGGAATTGAGCTTGACAGGCGCCTTGGATCTGATGTCGGATTATCAGTGCTTGAATCCGGCATATATTGGCCACTGTTAGTTCTTGTTCCCGCTCCATTTGAGTCGTTTCACAGAAGCACAGGACTGGTATCCCATGAATCGAAGAGAGTTTCTTGCTTCCGCCGCGGCTTTGGCGACCGCTTCCGCATATCCCAGCTGGCCTCAAGCAGCGCGGCAATCTTCTGGATTTCCGGCCTCGATGTTGAGCGACCAACCATACATCGAGAAGACGCCGGTAGCCGATTATCATTGGGCTTCGCAGAGCGCCTATGAAGCCTTTCAGGATATGAAGTTCGGCATCCGGATTCATTGGGGCATTTACTCGATCTGGCATCGGGGCGCCGAATCCTGGCCATATCTTCCCATGTCTTTTGAAGATCGCCAGACCTATATGAATCTTTACAAAACCTGGAATCCCGCGGGCTTCGACGCGGAGGCATGGATGGACATCTTCAAGGAGAGCGGCATGAAGATGTTCGCGTTTACCAGCAAGCATCATGAAGGCTTCTCTATGTTCGACACCAAAACCAGGGTGAAGAGCCGAGCCAACTGGACGGCTGCCGGAGGGCCGAGGTTGGAATCCTGCGATTTGGCCTATTCCATCATGGAAACTCCGTTTCGCCGTGACGTTATCAAGGAGCTCTGCGACGCAGCTCACAAGAGGGAAATGAAGATCGACTTTTATTTTTCACATCCCGACTGGTACGACGCGGACTTCAGGCCCTATGTCTCGCATCCGCTCCAGATTCCCTCTGCAGCGCAATGGATGGCCGCCAACGATGTGCAATTTACGCACGACAGGCTCGGGAATCATGCTGTGGTCGTGCCCGATCCTACGGATGCAGAAGTAACCCGGATGATGGAGCGGCATCGTGCACAGTTGCTGGAGCTACTCACCAACTACGGAAAGATCGACATGATTGGACTGGACATGTGGTTAGGGCCCCGCGTCTGGCCCGAGTTGCGCAAGACCCTGCTGCTGATGCGCGAGCGGCAGCCGGATGTGATGTTGCGTCATCGCGGCATCGGCAACTACGGTGACTACTACACACCGGAGCGCGTAGTTCCGGGCTCCAAAGACACATCCGCAAAGCCGTGGTTCACTATTTATCCGCTGGGGACTGATTTCTCCTACGATCCTGTGGGCGCGAATTACAAAGGGACGGAATGGATTGTGCATAACCTGGCCGACGCTGTTGCCAAGGGTGGCGGCCTGCAAATTGGCGTTGGCCCCAGCGCTCACGGCGAGTTCCATCCCGAAGCCATCCGGCAGATGAAGGCGACCGGCGAATGGCTGAACGTGAACGGCGAAGCCATTTACGGCACGCGCCCGCGGGAGGGAAGACTTTGGTCGGAAGGCGAAACCGTCCGCTATACGCGCTCCAAGGACGGGCGAAACGTTTTCGCGATCCTGACAAAGTGGCCTGGCGCGCAGCTCACTCTCCGGTCGGTCAGGCCAAGAAGCGGATCCAGGGTCACTCTTTTGGGCTCCATCCCAGAACTTGCCTGGAAGTTCGACGCGGCGCAGGGCACAACCATTTTCCTACCGGAGAACCTGCAACAACAGGGCAACCGGCCGTGCAAATATGCATGGACCCTGAAATTTGAAACAACAAAGGCATGACCGGCCGAAACCAATTCGACATATGCTAAAGACCGGCAATAAGATCGCTACTGGCGATCGATGGCGCCCAGTATTGCTCTGCCGTATCTCGAAACTCCGATCCCGCATACGCCTCGCGATTCTGTGGCTCTGCTGCCTCAGCTCTTTGGCCGTATCGCAAAGCGCTGCGCCGGGTGCGTTGGAGCTGCCTAACCAGCCGCTGATCGGTGCTGCCTGGTATCCCGAGCAGTGGCCTGAGCAGCGCTGGAATGCCGACCTGTCGCTGATGCAGGCGGCCGGGTTGAATGTGGTGCGGGTGGGCGAGTTTGCGTGGAGCCGCATGGAGCCGCGCGAAGGCGTATACGATTTCGCCTGGCTCGATCGCGCCATCCAGACGGCCGCGCAACATCACATCGCGGTGATTCTGGGCACGCCCACCGATGCGCCTCCCGCATGGTTGACTGCGAAGTATCCTGACACGCTGCGTGTGGACGCGAATGGCAGGCGCGCCGAGCACGGAGGACGGCGGCAGTTTTCCTACAGCAGCCCGCGCTATCGCGCTTTTTGCCGCGATATCGCCGCGCGGCTGGCCGAGCGCTATGGGCACAATCCCAATGTGATCGGCTGGCAGATCGGAAACGAGTATACCGATGAATCCTATGACGCCAGCGCGCGCGCGCAGTTTCATCGCTGGCTGGCGGCCCGCTACGGTTCCATCGACAAGCTCAACAGCGATTGGACGACAGCCTACTGGAGTCAGACCTACGACAACTGGGACGAAGTTCCGCTGACTGACGCGCCCGGTAATCCTGGGCTGATGCTGGCGCACCGCCGCTTTGTCACGGCCACCTGGCTCAGTTTCCAGCAGGTGCAGCTTGATGCCATTCGCCGCTGGGCCGATGCGCGGCAGTTCATCACTACCAACATTGGCGGCTTGGGATGGAGCGATCATTTCGATCATTACAGGATTTGCGATCCGCTGACCTTTGCCGCATGGGATGACTATGTGGGCGAAGGACACCTGGATGCGGCGCGCAATGCGGCCATGCACGATTTTGTGCGTGGATGGAAACGGAAGAATTTTCTGGTCATGGAGACGCAGCCGGGATTTGTGAACTGGGCGCCGGTGAACAATATGCTGGCCATGGGGGAAACGCGGGCCATGGCCTGGCAGGCAATTGGTCACGGCGCCGAGGGTGTTCTCTACTGGCAATGGCGCGACGCTCTCAACGGGCAGGAGGAATATCACGGCGCCCTGGTGGGAGCAGATGGAACCCCGCTGCCGATCTATCCTGAGATCCGGCAGACGGCCCAGGAGTTTCATCGCGCGCAGACGGCGCTGGCCGGTACTGCGCCCTCCGCGCAAGTGGCAATTCTGCTCACCTACGACAGTCGCTGGGCCATTGATTTCCAGCCCCACACCAACCGTTATGACCAGCTGAAGGTGCTGCTCGATTTCTACCGTCCACTGGAGAAGACCGCGCAGTCCGTCGACATTGTAGAGGCGACGGCGCCGCTCGATGGATACAAACTTGTGGTGGGTCCCGCGCTCAACGTGCTTTCGCCGCAACTGGCTGCGCACCTGCTCGACTACGTTCGCCAGGGCGGAACGTTGTTGCTGGGGCCACGCAGCGGAATGAAGAATGAGGAAAACGCGCTCAATCCGCAACGGCAGCCGGGGCCTTTAGTCGATGCGCTCGGCGGACGCGTGGAACAGTTCTACGCGTTGCTGGGGCCAGTCGCAGTCTCCGGTGATTACGGTCAGGGAACGGCCGACATCTGGGCCGAGCAGCTCTCCATTCGCAATGCCGAAACCACGGCGCTTTTGCGCTATGGCCCCGGCAATGGATGGCTCGATGGGCAGCCGGTGATGATCCAGCGGCACATCGGCAAAGGCACCATCGCTTATCTCGGCGCGCTGCTGGACGACAAGCTAATGCAGTCCACAATCGACGCGCTCGCCGGGCAGGCTGGAGTGACGGCCGTCTTTGGTTCTTTGCCCGAGGATGTGGAAGTGTGCCGCAGAATTGGGGAAGGACGCGAGGTCTTCGTGCTGATCAACCATGGCGAGACCGCCGCGCGCGTGAGCCTGCCTGCCGGCATGCGCATCGTGCTGGGCGATGCGACGCAGGCAGGCGACGACGGCCCCATCACCTTACCGGCGCAGGGTGTTGTGCTGCTGCAACGCTAGGCTGCTCGGCGGGCTTGGGAAACGAGAAGTGATAGGCGCCTGACTCAACACGGAATACCGTGGAAACGCCATCGCTGCTGAGCAGCGTAACCCCACGCGCGTGTGCCGCAGGCGCTCCACTTTCGCGAATCTCATCTGCCCGGCCGTCCGGCAGCTTCACAGTCGTCTCTGTGTTGGGCGGAACGGTCACGTCCAGAGTCGTCTCCGTCGCCTCATGCTTCCAGGCAACGCGGATCGCGCCGAGCACGGAGCGATAGTCAACCTGTGCCGATCCGATGCGTGGCAGCATAGCCGGATCAATCACGATTCGATCCGGATCGGATCGCGAAAAGTCGACGTGGATACCGCCCAGGCCGGCATAGAACCACTCTTCTGCGTGACCCAGCATGAAATGATCTTGCGAGCTGTCCGGCGACGCATCCCACGCTTCGGTGAGCGCAGTGGCGCCCCGCGCCAGCTGGTACGCGTAGCTGGGACTATCGGTGCGCAGCAGCATGTCGAGCAGCACATGGGACGCGCCATTTTCCATGAGCGCGTCCACCACATAATGAAAGCCCACGTCGCCCGCAGTCACGTGATTGTTGTGCGCGCGAATGTCGTCGATCAATTGCTGGAGCACGGCCGCGCGGTCCGATGCCGGCACGAGGCCCAGTACCAGCGGCATGGCACTGGCGGTCTGGCTGCCGGTGTCATACTTCCCTGCCTTGTAGAAACGCTCCTGGAAGTCCCGCGCTTCGGACTCGCGCAGCGCATCGAGGCGCGCTTCTTCCTCCTGATTGCCGAGCGCATGCGCCGCGGCATCCAGCGCGGCAATATCCTGGTAGTAGACGGCGGTTGCGGTAAGCGCAACGGAAGTGAGTTGCGCGTTTCCCGGCGGGCGCGGGCCGATGTCGAACCAGTCCCCGAGGCCGTAGTTCACAATGCCGGCGGTGCTGCGGCCGGTCAGATAATTCACGTAACGCCGCATCGCGGGATAAGCCGCGCGCAATGCTTCGAGGTCACCGTAACGACGGTAGGCGATCCACGCATCAAGCACCACGGCGCTGCCCCACTCCGGCGAATGGTTGAAGTACGACATGGGGAATACCGTGTATTGCGGCGCGATGGTTGGCACACCGCCATCCGCAGCCTGCGCGTCGGCCATATCGTTTTCGATCTTGCCGTAGAGCCGATCCAGATCGAAGTCGTAGTTGATGGCAGAGCCCATCAGGTGCGATTCTTCCAGCCAGCCAAGCTTCTCGCGATGCGGGCAATCGGTGAGCACGCTCTCCATGTTGTTCTCAATCGCCCGCAGAATGAGAGTGTGAATCTGGTCGAGCAGCGGAATGGAGGTAGTGAAGCTTCCCGTGGGCGCGGCCGACGAATGCACCGCCTCGCCATCCACTGAGAGCATCTGCGCCTGGCCCGTGATCTCCACCTGCACGTAGCGGAAGCCGTAGTAGGAGAAGCGCGGATGCCAATGCTCGATGCCCTTCCCGTCGAGCGTATAGGCAAACCACTGCGCGCTGACGGGCCTGGCGTCGGCGCTGCGTTGCGAGACGCTTCCATCGGGATTCAGCAGTTCTCCGCAGGTGAGTTTCACCCGCGCGCCGGCTACTCCGCGCACCGCAATCTCCGGCCATCCGGCAAAGTTCTGGCCCAGGTCGTAGACCTGTGCGCCGCCAGGCAACGTGGTGTGCCGCACGGAATGGTACTCGTGCACCACCTCAATTGGAGCTGTGATCTCAGACTGCAGATCTCCGCCCGGACCTTGGATTTCATCGGCCGGCCGCCATGCCGCAGCGTCGATTGCGCCCGGTGTATCCCACGCTGCTGGAACCTGGCGCGCATCGTAGTCTTCGCCGCCATACGTTGAGGAATAGGTGATGGGACCGTTGGCGGCTTGCCAGTCGCCGCCGCTGGCGATAATGGCGTGGCTGCCATCGCCATAGGTCAGGTACAACTCCACGATGCAGCGCGGCTCACCGAACGAGCCTTCAAACTTGATATAGCGTCCCGGAGTGAACACCACGTTGAACATTCCGTTGCCCAGCAACACGCCCATGGCGTTAGGGCCGGAGTGGAGCAGCCTGGTTACATCGTAGGTATCGTAGAGAACCCGCTTGTGGTAATCGGTCCAGCCGGGAGCCAGCTCACGATCTCCGACCGTGGCCCCGTCGAGGTGGATTTCGTATTGTCCCAGGCCAGAGACGTAGAGCAGTGCGCGGCGGACGGGCTTGCCCACAACAAAGGCTTTGCGGAAGACCGGCATGGGGTGCGTGACTCCTTCCGTCCCGCCTTCGCCGCTGCTCTCGGGCGCGGCGGCGATCCAACGGGCGTTCCATTGCGCGGGCGCGATGGTGAAGGTTGCCGGAGCGCTCCAGCCGCTGGGCGCACGGTTCTGGTCCCAGACCCGCACCTTCCAGAAGATCTGCTGTTGGGGCGTGAGCGGGGTTCCGGCATACGGAATGTCGAGGGTGCTGCTGGACTCGACGCGGCCGCTGTCCCACAGATCGCCCTTGTCGCTGCTCAGCAATCGCAGCGAGGAGCTGACCAGGATGCGATAAGCGTTTTGGTGCAATGCTCGCGCATGGGGATCGGCCGCGGCAAGCATCCAGCCGAAACGCGGCGGACGCGAGGAGACGGCAAGCGGGTCAGGCTGGCGGTTGCAGGTGAGCTGCGACGGAGCTGCCAGGCTCGAAGTTGCCGATGCAGACGTGCAAATGGGCAGGGCAAAGAGAGCGGCACATGTGGCCGCGCGCAGAAGTGAAAGTCGCACAGTGAAAACCCTCAGCCCGGATTCTACAACTTTCATCTCCGGCGCTTTTCACGGGGCGCGGCCCCACCGGCGAACCTCAGACCAGGTTGCTATCAGGGTCTGGCCTTCTCGCTATCTCCAATCGCCAATCACTTCACGATCCCGATGGTGCGGGAGCCTAACGACTTCGGAGCGGTCGCGGGGCTACCGGAAACTGCTGCAAACGGCAAATGCTCGTTGGCATCGGCAGTTCTCTGCAGCAGGTAAGCGGTCTCGGCATGAGCGGGAAACTCAAGAACGGCGGCCGAGCTCGCGGGCAGCACCACAGACGAATCAAGCGCGTTCATTACTTCGACACGTTCATGCGGCCAGGGATTGCGGATACGCACCGTTCCTGATTTGCGAATTTCCAATCCTACGCTGACAATTCTGCCTTTGCGAATCTGCACATCGGCTTTGCCGCCGTGCTGAATATAGACCGTTCCATCCACATCCCAGTCCCTTGGCCACGCGGGCGCGATGCGGATCAAGCCATCGTAATCCTGCACCAGGGCCTGCTGGAGCGCGTCGGCGAGAACACCCACCTGTTCAACGTAGAACTCTGGGCCGTCCGCGAAAGCCGCCAGCCCTGAAGGATACACCTGATAGCGGTTGGTCAGAGCAAGCAGCGATGACTGCAGTTGATCCGCGAGGCCAAGCCGGGCTGCCTGAATAGGATCAAAGCTCCAATCGTCCTCGTTCTTAACGGGGCGATTGAGATAAGTACGCACAGCCAACGCATGAAGTGGGCCATCGTCGCCAATCAGGCCGTAAGGCCAAACGGGTTCCAGGCCTATGTTTTCCGAGTTTCGAATTTCCGCTCCCGGATCGTAGCTTGCCGCAATAAGAGTGTCTCTAGCCTCCGCGTCCGAATTCACGAGCACCGTCGGCGATGAAGCTGAGACCAGCGGCCAAGCCAGCAAATGAGTAACTTCCTTCTTCAGCGTGGCGACAAGATCATCATCGGTTTTCAGCAGGGTGGCAGCCTTGATGACGGCGGGGAATAGCGCGTGCATCGCGGAGATGTCGGTGGTAGGGTCATGCACATCCCACTGCGTTTCGTGGGCATTTGACGGAAAGGTATGCAGCACACCATGCGCGTCACGCGTCGAGTAGGCCAGCAGAAAGCGAGCCGCTTCGCGCATGAGCGGATAATTTTTCTTCAGGAATTCAAGATCGCCTGTGTACTCATATTGCTGCCACACCCATAGCCCAACCTCCGCGCCGGTTGAAATAGTGCGGGCATTATAGTAGGGATGAAAATCCTGGCCGCAATTGATGGCCGGCTCGGAAACCCAGGTTTCATTCTCATAGCCCGCTCCGTTAAAGCGCATGGTCTCCGGGACGCAAGCCCCGGGCCGGCCTCCCATATGCTGCTTGGTCCAATGCAGAATGTTATCGAGATTTTCCTGGTAGAGGCGAAAATAGGGCTCATTCAATTGGGAAAGGCCGGCGCCCAGATTCGCGCTGACCTGCATGCGCAGGTTCCAATGCCAGAAGGCCGAAGGTCCCCACTGATGGGAATCGCGCATCGACGAGAATAGGTCGCCGATGCCGGCTTGCGACCCGGGTAGTCGACCGCGGCTCTCCGCAGCCGCGGTAAACAGATCGATCATGCGCAAGTTTTCAAAGTAATCGGCGGCATGGTCGGGAGAAGAGAGTTTCATAAGACCCGCCTGCGCCCAAAACCGATGCCACCACTCGCAATGTTCTTCGGCGGGAATGGCCGCTGCCTGGGCAAGCAATTTCGAGGCGGCTGCCTGCGCATCCCCACCACGCCATGCGGGCGCACCAATCAGCAACCGAAACGTGCCGTCCGGGCGCGGGAGGAAACTGATTCTGACGGAGCGGGAATCGCTTGGTTCGACATGCACGTCGAGCGCATCCGCAGTAATGGCCGCTAGCGACCCAAACGTTTCACCGCTAGCTCCGGCTTCCTGGTTATCAACCCACGTTTCGACCAGGACCCCGATCTTTCCCTGCTGGATAACTTGCGGCGCTCGCGGTGGCCATAGATGTAATTCCGCTGTCTGCGGCACGCTTGGATCGGCGCCGGTGACGTCGACCACCATCACGTCGAGCGATTCCATCGCATAAGTGGTCGCCGTCATGCCTGCGCCGCTCTGCCGAAATTCGCCGTCATAAAGACTCAAACGCCCCTGGTAATCGGCGGCCGAGGTAAGCTTCTTCAGGCCGGGAACAACAATTTGTCCGGGCGAAAGGCGGTGCGGAAACGTATCTCCCCGGTTCAGTTGCGCGGTATATCCGTCTTGTGCCCAAACCGCCAGGCCGAGCCGCCCATTCCCCAGGGGCATAGCCTCCTGCGGGGACTCATTCGGCCGCTGCAGGACGATATCGGATCGCTCGACTACGCCTTTCCGCTCGATAGTAAAACGCCCCTGATGCCACGCCGTAGACGGCGCTGGCAACTGGGTGAAACAAGGGGGAGCCCCAAGAAACGCGAACAGTAGAAACCCTGGCGATGATTTGAAGAGGCGCGAGCAGAAGCGGCGGGAGGGCCGCTGATTTTTCCGTTTCCACAGATACCTTGCCGCTGGATGAATCATAGACGTGTTCCACTACCTTCCTTCGCTTTCCCCCGGATCCGGACAAGCCCCAGTGCGGGTGATCAAGGTAAGCGAATAACCCCCTGGCAACTGGTCGGGCGCGGAGGAACTGGCATCCTGAGGGGAGTTTGGCCGCGGCCGGGGCCCCCAGGCGACAGGTTCTCGTCGCTGGGGTGGTTCGGATCAAACTGAGGCGAAGGACCTGCTTGTGGCGTAGACCGTTTATGCAAAGAACTTCCGAGACATCAACGTTAAAGCTGATTCATGTTCTGCAGGAACTCGGCGTTATTGCGGACCTTCTCCAACCGGCTGATCAACAACTCCATGGCTTCCACGGGCGACAGCGGGTTGAGCACCTTGCGCAGGACCCAGATGCGCTGCAAATCCTCCTTGGGGATGAGCAGTTCTTCTTTACGCGTGCCGGAGCGCTGAATGTCGATGGCCGGGAAGACGCGCTTGTCCACCAGTTTGCGGTCAAGGATGATTTCCATGTTGCCGGTGCCTTTGAACTCTTCGAAGATGACTTCGTCCATGCGCGAACCGGTATCAACGAGAGCAGTGGCAATAATCGTTAGCGACCCGCCTTCTTCGATGTTGCGGGCGGCGCCAAAGAAGCGCTTGGGCCGCTGCAGCGCGTTTGAATCCACGCCGCCGGAGAGCACTTTGCCCGAGGGCGGCACGATGGTGTTGTAGGCGCGGGCCAGGCGGGTAATCGAGTCCAGCAGGATCACGACGTCGCGTTTGTGCTCGACCAGGCGCTTGGCTTTCTCGATCACCATCTCGGCCACTTGCACGTGACGTGCTGCCGGCTCGTCAAAGGTTGAAGAAATTACTTCGCCCTTCACCGAGCGCTGCATGTCGGTGACTTCTTCGGGCCGCTCGTCGATCAGCAGGACGATGAGCACGACTTCAGGATGATTGGTGGTAACGGAATTGGCGATGGACTGCAGCAGCATGGTTTTGCCGGTGCGGGGCGGCGCGACGATGAGGCCGCGCTGGCCTTTGCCCACCGGCGTGAGCAGATCCATCACCCGGCCGCTGACGCCCTCGCGCACCGTTTCCATCTTGATCCGCTCCTGCGGATAAAGCGGCGTGAGGTTGTCGAAGAGGATCTTGTTGCGCGTCTCTTCGGGGGACTCGAAGTTGATGGCCTCGATCTTGACCAGCGCAAAGTACTTCTCGCCCTCATGGGGCGGGCGCACGTTGCCGCTGATGGAGTCGCCGGTCTTGAGGTCGAATTTGCGTATCTGGGACGGAGACACGTAGATGTCGTCCGGTCCGGGCAGATAGTTGTAATCGGGCGAGCGCAGAAAGCCGTAGCCGTCGGGGAGGATTTCGAGCACGCCCTCGGCAAAGATGTGGCCTTCTTTTTCGCTCTGCGCCTGGAGAATCTTGAAGATCAAATCCTGCTTGCGCAGGCCGCTGGTTCCGGGAATTTCAAGGGTCCGCGCGATGCGGCTCAATTCTGTGATGTTCTTTTCTTTCAGTTCGGCGATCGTCATGTGCACCTGCAATTTAGGCGGGATGTTGGGGAAAACTACGGGAGGGAAACTTACTCCAGAAGAAACTGGGGCGGGAAATTAAACTATACAGGCAGAGTGGACCGTTGTTCCACCCCAAACCCGTGAACCTGTCATTGAGGAACCAGGCTTTAAAGCAACACCCAAACGCGACGGCTGTCGAAACGCCGGGGAGGCGCCGCCGCCATCGATTGGGAGTCGCTTTAAGTCCATAGTCAGATACAGGAGGTGAGACGACACGCGGCTAGGCAGCGCGACGCCGCTCTGCCGGTTGGGCTGCGGCCTCTTGCTTAGCCAGCGATCCGGGATTCTCGAAGCGAAAACGGTCCAACACCTCATTCGTGGTGTCCTGGAGCCGGGTGTTCGGCTTGTGCAACTTACGGGTGGCCTTGCTGGCCAGCTGACAGAGCTGGTAGCGGTTGGACACATGAGAGAGTGCCCCAAAAACTAAATCGGAACGCATTGCAGTCTTCTCCTTCGATAATCGTTCACCGCCCGATCGGTGCTTCTTGGCGCCGCCGGTGCAGCCAGGAAATCTAACTTAGTCGAGAGCAACCCGACAATTGAGACTCCCCGTTCAATAGACGTGATTAGCGCGCAGAGAGTGCAATTTTCTTGCACACGCGTGCCACGCAGTGATACACGCCGTCCATATGGGGAACCAATCAATTGCCTGGAAAGTCGTGGCGCCTGATATTCCCGTTCCCGCCGAATACCTACGCGCCGAGGCAAGAAAGAAAAAATCTACACTCGGCAGAGCCTACGCTCACATAGGATGCAGGAAATGGCCGATATGCACAAAAAAAATAGACGCAATCGACCCTCTATGGATGGCTAGTGTGAATATATGCCCACATTACGCACAGGTCAACGATTTTTTTGTCCCTTCTGATAGGGCGAAATGGCCGCATTCTGCGCAGGCCGGAATGCACATAAGTTATTGATTAATATGCCTATAAATCTGCTCCCATTGCCGGCCACTGTCCAATTTCGCGGCGTTTCGGAATTATTTTCTCATCCGGTATGGGTACCTGCCATTGAACGGGCCGACCGTCAGCGGGGTCGGCGGTCGGGCCATGGACGCCCATCGGGATCGCAGCCTATCGGCTCGCCGTCCGCGCAAAGTCCCGCGAATGGAGGACGCCTGCGTAAGCGGTTTTTGGGTGCATAGATAAGTGTATCCAGCTTCAATACCGACAAAAGGAACAATCCCAAGACGGGCGCTCCGAACAGGAAGCAGTCCCAGATGGATCGAAGAAGCGGTTCTTGCATGGCAAAAGCCTTCCCCGGCACTCGCAAGCCGGATTTGAGATTCTCAATCGAGCTAAAAGGCTTATCGGCGGACTGGGCCATGGGCGCGGAAACCAAGGTAATGGAGCTCCTGGGCAACGGAAAGGCCTGCTTTGCCCTTCGTACGCGATGTGAAGTCCTCGTTGCTCAACGCTCATGGCACATCCTTTTGGTTCTCCTTTCGGGCCGGCGCTTTCTGCATTCCCTACCTGGCCGGACTCCTCTTCCTGCTGTCTTCCTCATCCTCCCCGGCCCAATCAGCGGCCCTTCTCGAGTCCTTCACCGGGGCTCCGCGCTGTACTGGTTGCGCGTCCCAACTGGCAGAATTCACTAGAATTCCACCGCTGGATGCTACCGCGTGGCCGGCGCCGGGCCTGGCGCTGAACTCCGCATCCGGCGGGAGCCAATCCGAGAGAGACGGGAATGACAATGACCCACAGACGGGCCGCGGACAGCAGAAAACCGGCAAGTACGCGAAGTCGCCCAATGCCGGTTCGCCGGGCCATATCTATTGGGTGATTCCCGCCTACCACGTGAGCTACGGCCACTTCAAGCCGCTCACGCCGAAGGAGAAGCTTCAGGAGTGGTGGGAGGGCGTCTACGATCCGCTGGGGCTGGGCGTAACCGCGGTCCAGGCCGGGACCCTGGAGTATTCCTCGAGCGGCGGCTTCTGCGACTACGGCGGCGGCTTTGCGAATTACATGAGGTGCTTCGGGTCAATGGAACTTGACGCCACGGACTCCAGCTTTTGGGGCGATTTTGTGTTTGCCGTGTGGTGGCACCAGGACCCGCGGTACTTTCGCCTGGGCAAAGGAGGGTTTGCAAAGCGCACCCTTTACGCCATCTCGCGCGTCTTCATTACCTACAACGATTCAGGCAAGAATGTGTTCTACAGTTCAGCGCTGGCGGGTACCGGGCTGGCGTCGGTTGTCTCAAACTTCTACTACCCGCAGCAGGATCGCGGCGTGAACCACACCATGTCGCGCGTGGCCATCGATCTGGGAGATACGGCGCTCTACAACGGCGCGGCGGAGTTCTGGCCCGATATCCAGGGGTGGCTGCACCGGCATCATTGATCCCCGTCAAAAGGCGGCATAGCCCTGGAACCGGGTCTGTAGCCCAGCGATCCTCACGCCCAGTAGCTGCGGTCGAGCGTGCGGTACTGGATGGCTTCAGCCAGATGCGCGACGGCCAGGGACTCGGCGCCTTCGAGGTCGGCGATGGTCCTGGCCACTTTCAAAATGCGATCGTGGGCGCGGGCGGTAAGGCCCTGCTGCTGCATGGCGCGCTCCAGCAACCGCTCGGCGTCGGGACCTAGTTCGCAGTAGGTGCGGATCTGCCGTGTGGTCATCTGCGCGTTGGCGTAGATTTTTTCTCCGTGGGCTTTGAAGCGCTGGCGCTGGCGCTCGCGGGCTTGGAGCACGCGGGCGCGAATGTGGGCGGAGCCCTCGGCCGCCGCGCCCCCGCGCAGCTCCTTATATTGAACGGCCGGAACCTCAATGTGAATGTCGATACGGTCGAGCAGCGGACCGGAGATCTTGGCCACGTAGCGCTGGATCATGGGCGGCGTGCACATGCACTCGCGCGACTTGTCGTTGAAGTAGCCGCACGGGCAGGGATTCATGGCCGCGGCCAGCATGAAGCGGGCCGGAAAGCTGAGCGACATGGAGGCGCGCGCGATGGTGACGGTATGGTCCTCAAGCGGCTGGCGCATCACTTCGAGCACGTTGCGCGGGAACTCGGGCAGCTCGTCGAGGAAGAGCAGGCCATTGTGGGCCAGGGAGACTTCGCCGGGGCGCGGCACTACCCCACCGCCGATGAGGCCGGCGTCGGAGATGGTGTGGTGGGGCGAGCGGAACGGACGCTGCGTCACCAGGCCCGCGCCGGCGTCAAGCACCCCGGCTACAGAGTGGATCTTGGTGGTTTCGAGCGCTTCCTCGAAGGTGAGTGGGGCCAGGATGGAGGGCAGCCGCTTGGCCAGCATGGTTTTGCCGGAGCCGGGCGGGCCGATCATGAGAATGTTGTGGCTGCCGGCGGCGGCGACTTCAAGCGCGCGCTTGGCGGTCTGCTGGCCGCGGACATCGCAGAAGTCGACGGAGAAGTGCTCGAGTTTGCCGAGGATCTCCTCGGTGGCAACGCGGAAAGGCTCGCGCTGAACCACGCCGACGACCGTGGAGTTGAGCAGATCGATCACGTCCAGCAGCGAAGTGACGGGATAGACGTTGACGCCTTCGACCACGGCCGCTTCAGCTGCGTTGGCAGCCGGGAGGATGAGATTGGCAATGCCTTTTTCGCGGGCCAGGACGGCAACCGGCAACATGCCGGCGATGGGCCGCACGCTGCCGTCGAGGCCGAGCTCGCCCACCAGCAGAAACTTGGCCGAGGTCGTCGATGCGCAACGCCCCATAGGCGCCCAGGATGCCGACGGCGATGGGCAGATCGAAGCCGGAACCCTCCTTTTTCAGGTCTGCCGGGGCCAGATTGATGGTGATGAACGTGGGCGGAATCAGGTAACCGGAGTTTTTGATGGCCGCGCGCACGCGGTCGCGGCTCTCGCGCACCGCCGCGTCGGGCAGGCCCACGGTGTGGAAGTGATCCTGGTCGCAGACGGCGCCACTGTAGTCGACTTCAACGTCGATGAGATTGGCATCGATGCCGTACACAGCAGCGCTGAGGGCCTTGAAAAGCATGGTCTGAGAGTTGCAGCGAGTGTAGCAGAAGCAGCGGACACTGGGCAGTGCGCGGGGGCGCTGTTCCGGCAATGGGGGGTGTTGTTCCTGTGAGACTGTGCAAAGCAATGCTGTAACTATCTGATTTCGCGGAGTCTATGATTTCCGCACAGTTTCACAATCAAAAACTCTCTTGGCTTTTCGGCCGGGTTGGAGGGGGAAAGCGCGCCGACCGCACACTTTGCTCTTCAACAGGTTCAGTGTAGCGCAGGGGCAGGAAATTACCTGCAAACTAGGAATGCGGCAATGATCGAGGAATCAGCAAGTTGGGGAAATGTTTGGTGGGGAGGGGTTGACCGAACCCCCCAAAAGCGAGACCTGGGGCACCGAGGATTTGAGGTTAATTCAGATATGGGCCGCCCGCCGGGGAGATGTAGAGTTTGAGCTGGATCCGATGAGCAAACCTCGATCACTCAAGCGGGCCGGGAAACCGCGAAAACGCGCGGGCGAAGCCGGAGTGCGCTGGCTGCTGATTGCGTTGGTGCTGGCCGCGGTGTTGATTATCCTGCTGCGCGCGGTGGAGTTTTCCGGGCACCGCATCCCCCGCGGACCGCGCAGGATCGCGCCCGCGGTGCTGGTCCCATAGGCTGGCCGATCATGCGGCTTTTGCCGATTTTTGCTGAAAACAATTAATTTGCGGATTCTATCGAAAATTGCCAAAGCGGGGCCCGGGGTCTATCGTGCAAGTAAGGTCGGTAGCACACACATATGGGTTCCCCTGAATCCCCTCGGGAGGAGGCTGCGACCGCTGCACCGCAGCGGGTGCGCTCTTCCTATGCCCATCCGGTTCTCGAGTCACTCTTCGAGTTTTCACCCGACGGCCTGGTCATTACCGATGGCCAGGGCGTGATGCGCGATTTAAACGCCCGCGTCTGCGAAATGTTTGGTTACAGTGCTGACGAGCTGCTCGACAAGCCAGTGGAGATGCTGGTGCCCGAGCGTTTCCGCAGCGGCCATCCACGCCATCGTGAAAACTATCACGCTCATCCGCGCGCGCGGCAGATGGGAGCGGCGCTGAACCTTTACGGGCTGCGCAAGGACGGCAGCGAATTTCCTGTCGATATCATGCTCAAGCCCATCGAGACCCCGGCCGGGACGGCGGTGGTGAGCTTCATCCGCGACGCCACGGAGCAGCGCGCCGCCCAGGATAAGCTGCGCGAATACGATCAGCGGCTGCGCACCATTCTCGACAGCATCCAGGACTACGGCATCTACCTGCTGGACCGCGACGGCCACATCATGACCTGGAATCCCGGCGCGGAGCGCATCAAGGGGTACAGCGACGAGGAGGTGCTGGGAGCGCACTTTTCGCGGTTTTTTATCGAGGAAGACATCGACCGCGGTCATCCGGCCGAGCTGCTGCGCATGGCCACGGAGCAGGGACACGTGGAGGAAGAAGGCTGGCGGGTGCGCAAAGACGGCTCGCGCTTCTGGGCCAACATTGTGCTCACCGCCATTCGCGACACCACTGGAGAGCTGACCGGCTTTTCGAAGATTACCCGGGACGTGACGGAGCGCAGGCAGGCGCAGGAATCCGTGATGCTGGAGCTGAGCAACCTGCTGCTGGCCAACGTGGATATTCGCAAGCTGCTGGGCGCGTTTTCCGCGTCGATGCGGCAACTGGTGCCCCACGACGCGGCCACGCTGGGGCTTTACGACGAGCAGACCGGCAAATTGCGCGTGCAGTTCTTCTCCGCGATCGAGAAGGCGGAGAATGCGCACGGGGAAGTGCTGCTCGATCCGGACGCCTCGCCCGCCGGGCAGTCGTTTCGCAGCCGCCAGGCTTATATCGTCTCGCGGCTCGATCGCATCCCTTTCCCCCCCGGGTCGGTGCGCCACCATACGGAACGAGGGATGAATTCGGTGATCTGGGTGCCGCTGATCCACCGCGAGCGGGTTCTGGGCGTAGTGGCTGTTTCCAGCCTTAGAGAGAACGCGTTTTCGCAGCACGATGCCGACCTGCTGGGCCAGATTGCCGGGCAGGTGGCCATGGCGGTGAACAACGCCATCGCCTACCGGCAGATTGCCGAGTTGCGCGACCGGATCAGCCAGGAGAAGGAGTATCTGGAAGAGGAAATCAACCTGGAGCACCGCTTCGAAGACATTGTGGGCGAGAGTGCGGGGCTGCGCGATGTGCTGCGGCAGATTGCCACCGTGGCGCCCACCGATGCGACCGTGCTCATCCAGGGCGAGACGGGAACCGGCAAGGAGCTGCTGGCGCGCGCCATTCACCGGCTGAGCCCGCGCGCCGAGCGCACCTTTATCAAATTGAATTGTGCGGCCATTCCTGCCGGCCTCATTGAAAGTGAGCTGTTCGGGCATGAAAAGGGCGCGTTTACCGGCGCCATTGCGCGCAAGATCGGCCGGCTGGAGCTGGCCCATGAGGGCACGCTGTTTCTGGATGAAATTGGCGAGTTACCGCTCGACCTGCAGCCCAAGCTGCTGCGGGCGCTGCAGGAACGGGAGATTGAGCGCCTGGGCGGCACGCGGACTATCCCAGTGAACGTGCGGCTGATTGCGGCCACTAACCGCGACTTGGCGAAGATGGTGGCGGAAAAGGAGTTTCGCAGCGATCTGTTCTATCGGCTGAAGGTGTTTCCGGTGTTTCGCGCCGCCGCTGCGGGAACGTGCCGGCGACATTCCCATCCTGGTGCGGCATTTTGTGGAGCGGCACAGCCGCAGGATGGGCAAGAACATCACCTCCATCCCGCCGGCGGCAATGGATGCGCTCACCAGCTGGAAGTGGCCGGGAAACATTCGCGAGCTGGAGAATTTTCTGGAGCGGGCGGTGATTCTGACGCGCGGGTCGGCGCTCTATGTGCCAGTGGCCGAAATTGAAGACGTGGAGCTGGAGGACAGCGAGCCGGAAGAGTCCGGCAATCCCACGCTGCAGGCGGCGGAACGCGTCCATATTCTGCGCGCGTTGCGCGAGGCCAGGGGCATGATTGGGGGGCCGGGCGGCGCCGCGGCCAAACTGGGCCTCAAACGCACCACCCTCAATTCCAAGATCAAGAAGCTGGGGATTGAGCGCGGCGATTATATGTGATTAGTGGCCCAGAGCGATTTGGCTGCCCAGGCGCAGCGCCCTCTGCCTCGTCCGCGCCGGTAAGGCCGGGAACGGCTCGCCGGCTGCCAGCCCGATCCACAGATGCCCCACCGGTTTTGCGCCCATCACCTGCGCAGCCAGGCGTAGTGCTCGCGCCGCCCCGGTAGTGAGCGGAATGAGAAAGCCCGGCATACCTGCCGAAGCCACCAGCACAGCTCTTCGCGGGCGCAATTTGTTGCGCAGCTTTGGAGCATTCTGGCCCCACGGCCAATATGCGTAGCCCAGCAGCCTTTCCAGGAATCGCCGGAAGAGCGCCGTGGCGTTGTAGTAATTCACGGGCGAGGCCAGCACCACCGCGTCGGCCGCTTCCACGGCGGCAAGGATCTCTTCCAGGCCATCGTGCTGCGCGCAACGCCCGCGTGCCTGTCCCGGCGTCTGCGTGCAGCTTCGGCAGTTGGTACAGAACTCGAGGTAGGTTTCCTGCAGCAGGAACTTGCGGGTTTCGGCTCCGCAGGCCCGTGCTCCTTCCAGAACCGCCTCCACGGCGCGCTCGGTGACGCCGTCCGGGCGATAGCTGCCCACAATGGCAACAATTTTCGCGCTCATCGGTCGCCTCTTTCCGGCCCTTCCGGCCCATCCTGGCACAATCCGGGCCCCGGCTGCTGTGACGGCCATCCCCATTGACACGCCGGTAATAGGATTCCTGATATCCTGAAGTCGTGACTCCGCACCGCCATTGGAAGGGCATTTCTGCCCTGATTCTGTTGCTTCCCTGCATTCTCGTCGCCTGCCACAAGGAAGAACAGGCGGTTGAAGGAGTGGCGCAAACCGCCGTCACCGCCGAGCATCGCGCCCAGGCCAACGCCACTGAGCTTGACCAGCAGCGCGCGCAGATTGAGCAAATTCCCCTGCCCACCAAGAGTATGTACGTGGACGTGCACGATCCGTCCCAGTGGAGCAATCCGTTTCTGGCGGTGGGTCCAACTTACGTGACCCTGCGCGTGCTGTTTGACGACGTGAATACCAGCACGCTGGGCGAGGGCACGATCCTGCGGCCTAAAAGCGCGCGGCGCCAGGAGATGCAGGTTCGGTTTGCCGATTTGGACCAGGCCATCGTGGCCATCCCTTCCGGTGGCTGGCATTACGGGCGCGTGGTGGCCGTGGAAGAATCCCCTGAGGGCTCGCCCAAAGACCGCCCGCTCATCCGGCGCAACGTGGAATCGGTCATCCGCCAGCTCAACGACCTGGGCATTGTCGTAGAGGAGTGGCCTTCGCGCTAACGCGGTCTTCGCGGAGCCGAAGGCTTTGCAGGCGGCGGAAAAACTCTCAGCATCAGGCAATGGTGCGAATGAGGGTGCGGCAGGGGCTAAAGCCCTCATTCGTTTTGCGGACTTTGGTGGCCCGGCTGAAGCCGTGCCCTTGTTACACAACTCATCGCACAGAGTGTGGGTGAACGGTTACAAAAGCGTCCCTCGGCGGCTAAAGCCGATCAATTTTGCTGGCTTGATTGGCACGACTAAAGTCGTGCCCTTTCAAAACGGATGGTCCGCGGGGTTTTTCCGCAGCCTGTTTAGCGGGGGCGGCGGTCTTCGCAGAGTTCCGTAGCGGCCATTTGTGTCCCGTAGCTCCGGCAATACGGCCAACTCCCCAAGCGGGGCTATCCGAATGAACACCCTCGTCGTCTAACCTCTCATCATGATGCGTGCGCGTTTTGTCTTCGCCGCTCTTCTCATCGCCGTGCCGTGGCTCCCCACGACCGCCTGGGGTCAGCTTGCTCCGGACCCCGACGCTCCCCCGGTGAGCAACGCGCCTGCTCAGCCTGAGAGCGACCAATCCGTCGCTACGTTCAAACTCAACACCAACCTGGTTGACCTCTTTTTCACCGTCAAGGACAAGAACGGCGAACTGGTGCCCCATCTTACAAAGAACGACTGCACGGTAGAGGAGGACAAGGTTCCGCAGACGCTCAAGAGCTTTACGGCAGAGACCGATTTGCCGCTGACACTGGGCATTCTGCTTGATACCTCCGGCAGCCAGATGCGGGTGCTGCCGCTGGAGCAGGACGCGGCGAGCCAGTTCCTGAGGCGGGTGATGCGCTCCAAGGATGAGGCTTTCGCGGTTAATTTCGATGTGAACGTGGACCTGTTGCAGGACTTTACCAACAGCCCGCGCGAGCTGGCTCATGCGCTCGGGAAGGCGCAGATTAATACCGCGGGCGGCAACGGCGGCGGTATCCCCGGTCTGGGCGGCGGACCGGTTCCGGTGAGCGATCCTAAAGGAACGCTGCTCTACGACGCGATTTATCTGGCCGCTAACGAGAAGCTGAACCAGGAGACAGGCCGCAAGGCCATCATCATTCTTACCGACGGCGAGGACGAGGGCAGCCGCGAGAAGATCGGCGATGCCATCGCAGCCGCGCAGAGAAACAACGTCATCATCTACATCATCCTGTGTGCGGACCGGGAGATGTACTGGCAGGCGGGCGAAGGTTATTTCGGTTATGGTTATGCCAAGAAGATTGCCGACGAGACGGGCGGCCGCCTGATCGACGTGGGCAATAATGGCACCAAGCTGCAGGCGGCGTTCGAGCAGATTGAGGATGAGCTGCGCACCCAGTACGTGGCCACCTACACGCCTTCAAATACCAAGCTGGACGGTACCTTCCGGCACATTGCCGTGAGCTGTGGCGCGGGCACGAAGGTGCAAGTGCGCAAGGGCTATTTCGCGATGGCGGCCGGGGGCAACGACCAATAACGGTGGCAATGCCCTGTCCAATTTTTGGACAGCGCATTACCAAGGGTGCGCGAGCCCGTAATCTGGTGCGAAAATCGGCTCTTCGCTAGTATCGGCGCAGTTGGGAAAAACTTGAGAGCCGTACCAATTCTCTACGGCGCTCCGGTCCCAAACTACGAGGTGCCAAGCATGAATGCCGACGGCGCTGTCTACGAGCCCTACCTGATCAGCCCCTGCTTCCGGGACGCGATCGAAAAGCGAATTGCGCGGCTGGAGCGGGATGCCGCCCAGGATGAATCCTGGATCGAACATCTCGAAAATGACGATCACATCCGCCGCCATCGGCGCCTGGTGGCGATCGAGCGTGCTGAGGCCCTGCGCATGCGGCTCTTCCTCGACCGTACCGAAGCCCGGCCGGTGCGCTCTTCAGCGTCGCCGCTCAATCTGGAGTCCTGATTCTGCTTTTGTGGCTCCTTCGCTCAAGAAATCCCGAGGCCGCCATCCCCGCCACCAGCGGCCCTTCTTTTAGCCGGGACCTGTCACTCCCGATGAGGCACGGCCCCATGACGCACGGCCCCATGAGGGACGGGCCCGATGAAGGGCCGGAATTGCTTCTCCTCACGGCGAGGCTGTGGGCTCGGTACGCGCCACCTGGTTGATGATGCGCTGCACCAGCACGATGCGCACGTGAAGATGACTGGCGATGTCGGGCAGAAATTCGGTGATGAAGTTGTCGATGGGCGCCGTGCCCAAATCGAGTTCGTAGCGCGCAGCCGTGGCGGGGAAGGTGGTCTGCAGGCCGGGAACGAAGAGATTGTTGATGGATTCGTCGGCGGCGTAACCAACCAGGTCTGCATAGTTGATCATGGATCGGCCGTTATCGCCTTCCGTCCAGGCAATCTGGGTGATGCAGTGGATCACGCGGCGCTTGATGGAGGCATTGGGCATGCGGTGGTAGTGCGGGTCCTGGTGGGCGATGGAGGGGATGAGGAAGGTTCCGAAGAACTCGCCCACCATGTCCTGCTGTAAAGCTGACGCCGATGTAGTTGGCGTAGCCGTGGAATCCGGGGCCGTCGGCCGAGTGCGAATTGAGACCCACCGCGAACGCGCCTTCTCCCGCGATGGTGAGCAGGTTGAAGGGGTCAATGAGGTTGCGGGCCGCCAGGTGCGCCTTTTGGAGCGGCGTGAGTGCCTTGACCTGCGGCCCGTTGAGAAAGCGCGCATACCAGTTGATGAGGACGGGCATGTGCGGGACACAGAGCGTGACGCCGACAATGCGTGGAGCTTCGGTGACCGAACGGCCATCGGCTTCCACAACCGAATCTGCGCGCACGGCCGCCGTGGCAGCCATGGTGGCTGCGGCGTTGCGCAGCTCGCAGGGATTCACGGGGGTAAGGGTTGAGCGGGGAGGATTGCTGGGGCGCGGGCGCTTCGGGGATGGCAGGCGGCAGGGGAGATTGGCTGTCCTGTGTGGCGCAGCGGCGCGGCGGCTGCAGAGACCAGCAGGCAGGCGATGAAGCTATCCAATATCCACTTTCTTCCGACTAGCGCCATCGGTCTCCTGTGAACCCGCGTCCACCCCACGAGTGGGACGCAGGTTATCAGAAAAAGGTCTCCCACAACAAAGCGCCTCCCGCGGTGTTGAACCCCAGAGGCAGCAGGCGGGTGAGGCAGGTGCCTGTTGACCGTTGCGGCACCTTGCCTCTCCAGGGATTGACGGGCCGGAGCGCGTCCACGAGACTCAGGGCAGGGTGGTTAGGGGAAGTCGCGGCGAAGGGAGATCGAAGATGAGCGCGTATCCCCCACCGGGCGGCTTTGGCCGAAGCATCGAAGAAGCCATGGAGCGGATCGAGGCGGAGCTGCGCCACGCAGTGGCGTACATGAACGACGCGGTGGTGCCGGAGGTGCGGCGCGAATCCGTCAGCGCCATGCGCACCATGGCCGAAATGCTGCGCAATCTGGCCGACCGGTTTGAAGCTTCGAACCGTCCCGGCGCTGCGGCCCCGAAAGCGACTCCCAAGGATCCTCGCACTTGAGTCCACACCAGGGGACATGGAGATGCGGGCAGCGCGCGGCCGGGTTGACGGGCCTGGGGTTGGTGCTGCTGCTGACGAGCGGCTGTCATCGCCGCAACCAGGCGGCGCATTTGCCGCCGCAGGCGCTTCCGCCGCAACAGCAGGCCGGCATTCCTCCGCCTGCTTCCTCGGCAGAAAGCCAGCCGTTGCCGCGCATTCCCATCACCGCGGCGCCGCCGGGAGGAATCACAGACGAGGACCTTGATTACATTGCGACGCACCGGCCCATTGCCACGCAGACCGGCTACGCGACCTGGTATACCGCGCCCGTACAAAGGGCGCAAGGCGGCCAACGGCGAGGTGTTCGACGGCAGCGCCATGACCGCGGCGCATCGCACGCTGCCCATGGGCTCGCTGATCGTGGTCACCAATCTTCAAACCGGGCAATCGAGCGCCATGCGCATCACCGACCGCGGACCGTTTGTAGAGGGCCGCATTCTTGATCTCACCATGGCTTCGGCCAAGGCGGTTGGGGTGTACCGGGCGGGTATGGCGCGGGTGCGGCTGGATGTGTACGAGGCGCCCAAGTCGATTACCGCGGGCGGCCACTGGTGCGTGCAGATTGGCGCTTTTCACAGTGAGAAAGACGCGCTGCGCCTGAAGGCCAGGCTGGAGCGCATGTATCCGGCCGCGAACGTGATCGAGTTTCCCGGCGAGAAGAGCTTCTGGGTCAGAATTCGTCCGCAGGGTGACGACCGGGCCATGGCTGTTTACATCGCACGGCATACGCACCCGGTCGAAGGCGACGCATTCCTGACCAGGCTGGATTGAGAAACCCGCCCAGTGGCCCACCGCGATCCCGAACCCCATGTGCGGGAGCCCCAGGCGCCTCCATGGACTGAGGACTGGGGAGCAGGCATTCTTCCGGTTGATGGTGAAGCCCGATGCATGGAACCTGACACCTGGGCAATCGCCTTAACGGCATTGGAGGGTCTTTCGCACCTCATTTACATCGCCCCTACGGGGCTGGCGTCTTTTTTCGGCCCCGGTCCCCACGCTAAAGTGCGGGGCTAAAAACCGTTGCGCCTACGGCGCGACGGCAAACGGAACCCCGTCCGTCAAAGAAATTCAATTCATGCGATTGCCCTGAACCTGACACCAGTTGTGGCCGTTCCGCGGCTCTGCCGGATACAATAAGGGTCTACGCCAGGACGAACGGGCAAGGAGCCGGTAGGCGACCCTTTTTGGGGCGGTTCCGTCCAATGTCCGGTCTGGAGAGTTGGAGCAGGTGTACGTGACTGGTTTGAAGCGCCGCATTTTGCGGTTCAAGTGGATATTCGGTCTGGGGATAGCGTTGCTCGTGCCCATGACCCAGGGGTCTGCATCCCATGCGCAGACGACCGCAACGGTGTTGCCGACCCAGACCATCCTGAAACTGGATGCGCGCGGCCTGGCCGGCGCTGCGCAGACTACGGCGACCGTGAGCGTATTGGGGGCGAATGGCCAGCCGGCCACCGGAGTAGTTAATTTCGACGACGGAAACCGGACCCTGGCCGAAGTGGTATTGGACCAGGCAGGCGGAGCTAGCGCGGCATTGACGCTGCCCTCGGGCACGCATGCGCTGCGTGGCGTATACGTTGGCGACGCCGCGCATCAGGCATCGGCTTCAGAGACCACCCAGGTGCAAACCCAGGCCACCTCAGGGACCGCCGCCGGCTTCCAGTTGAGCCTGGCCGCGATTTCGCCATCGGCGCTCCCCATGACCCTGACGGCAGGCGATTCCGGTACCGTTACGGTGACCGTTGCACCGGTGAACAGCGCGGCGCTCACGGCGCCTATGTTCATTACCCTCTCCTGTTCGGGACTGCCCAGCCAGTCAACCTGCACATTTTCGCCGGCGTCGGTGGAGATATCGGCCAGCACCACTTCGGCAGGCGCGCCGACCAGCCAGATGGTGATTTCGACGCAGTCCGCGAGAACCGTGCTCCCTATCCCGGCGAGCTATCATCAGCCGGCGACACGGAATGGCGCCCCCATCGGCTTTGCACTGCTGCTACCCGGAATGCTGGGCCTGGGTGGTCTGGCCTGGGGAGCGCGGCGACGCCGCTGGCTGCAGCGGCTGGCGCTGGTTGCCCTGGTTGGCCTGGTGACGACGCTGGGCATGACCGCCTGCAACCCCTTCTACTACTACTACAATCACGGGCCCACGCCCGCCGCGCCAACGCCTGCCGGCACCTACACTGTGATGGTGACCGGGCAATCGTCCAATGGCGTTACAGCGACCACCATCTCCACGCCCATGGTGCTGACGGTGCAGTAGCTCGAGATGCCTGCCAACCGCCGCCACGGTCTGCCCACGGCTGTGTATGCGCTGGTTGATGCGATGCCGGGCGCGGTACTTCTGGAAGGCGCGGGACCGGGAAACTCAGAACCTGCAGAGGAGCCTGCTGCACTTTCGTCCACCTGGACGCGATTGTTCATGGCTCCTCTTCGCGTATGCGTTGCGCATTCTGCAGCCGAAGTTCCGGCTCTGTTTGCGGAGATCGAGCGCGCCGTGGGGGCGGGATCTTACGCAGCCGGATTTTTCTCCTATGAGTGCGGCATCGCCTTTGAGCCAAAGGCCGCGATGCGGCCGGCGCGTGCCGGCATGCCGCTGGCCTGGTTCGGCATCTACGAGCGGGAATACGTCTTCGATCACCAGCGCGGAGCATTTGTGGGCGGCGCGCCGCCGGGATTGGATTCCCTCGCAGACATTCCAGCGCATACTGGCTCGGCGGAAGACGCCGTCGACGCGGCGTTCGCAATCGCCGAGCCGGATTACGTCCGCCGCATCGCCGCGATCTACGATTTGATCCGCGCCGGCGATATCTACCAGCTCAACTTCACCGCGCCTTTTCGAGTGCAGGCCGCAGGCAGCGCGGCTGCGCTTTACGCGCATCTGCGTACCCGCCAACCCGCAGCCTATGGCGCGTTGATTCATTGGCAGCAGGGACGGCGCGTGCTCTCATTTTCCCCGGAGCTGTTCTTTCGCGTGGACCGCGAGGGCGGTGCGCGGCGCATCACCACGCGACCCATGAAGGGCACCGCGCGGCGCGGCCGCACGTCGCGCGAGGATCGTGAGCTTGCGGAGTGGCTCCAGAACGATGCCAAAAACCGCAGCGAAAATCTGATGATCGTCGACCTGGTGCGCAACGACCTGGGACGCGTGGCGCGCTTTGGTACGGTTCGCGCGGAGAAGCTGTTTGCCGTGGAGCGTCTGCCTTCCCTGTGGCAGATGACCTCGACCATCACGGCTGAGCTGCGCGACGATGTGGGCTTTGAAGACATTTTTCGCGCCCTGTTTCCTTGCGGCTCCATTACCGGCGCGCCCAAGGTGCGGGCCATGCAGCTGATCGGGAAGCTTGAAGATGAACCGCGCGGCGTCTATACGGGCGCCATCGGCTTTTTCTCATCGCGGCAAACGGTCTTCAACGTGGCCATCCGCACGCTGGAACTAAACGGCGCGCAGGGAACCATGGGCGTGGGCAGCGGCATTGTTATCGACTCCGACGCGGCGGCTGAGTACGGCGAATGTCTTCTCAAAGCGGAGTTTTTGACCAGCTCCGCGCAGGAGCCATTTTCGCTGATCGAAACCATGCTTTGGGAGAATGGCTACCCGCTCATGGATTTGCATCTGGACCGGCTGGCGGATTCCGCGGAATATTTTGAATTTGCCTGCGACCGCGCGGAGGTGAAGGCTGCGCTGCGGGCGCATGCTCGCGGATTTGTGGACGGCTGCGCGCGCAAGGTGCGCCTGCTGCTCGACTGCGCGGGCGAACTCGAGATTAGCGACGAGGCGCTGGCTGGGAGTGTTCGCGAGGCGCTGATGGCAGGGCGGCCGGCCAGCGATCGGGTGGGCCGCATTTGCATGGCGGCGGACCACACGGACCCCGCCGATAGATTCCTGTTTCACAAGACCACCGAGCGCCCGCTCTACGGGAGCGCCTTTGAAGCAGCACGCCGCGAGGGGTTCGATGACGTACTGTTCCTGAATCGGCGGGGCGAGGTGACGGAAGGCGCCATCAGCAATGTCTTTGTTGAGAAGGGCGGCCGCTGGTTTACGCCGCCTGCTTGAATGCGGCGTGTTGCCCGGGCGTCTATCGGC
Source organism: uncultured Acidobacteriaceae bacterium (assembly GCA_963725975.1). Taxonomy (GTDB): domain Bacteria; phylum Acidobacteriota; class Terriglobia; order Terriglobales; family Acidobacteriaceae; genus Telmatobacter. Next base: position 870,047 of record CAVSBA010000012.1, read on the forward strand.
GCTATCTGCTGGAACTGCGGCCGGAGATTGAGGAGCGCGTGATGGGAGAAGGCGACCTGCGCAATGCCGACGCGATTTACCTGGCCAATGCCGTTCGCGGGTTGCGAAGAGTTGTTCTTGCAGACTGACTCAAAGTGCGGGAAGGGCAGTGAAAAACAGGCAACCGCGGATCCTTCCACTTCGCTGCGCTCAGCGTCAGGATGACAACGCAAAATTAGTGCAGCAACGGAACTGCATCAGCGCAGCAACAACAGCCCGGCAATCGCAGACACCACACCGGCGACTGCGAAGGCCATGCCGAAGTACCAGTAGGCACGGCTGCGGGTGAGCAGGGTGACAGAGCTGATGACGAGCCCGATCTCGAGCATGGCTTCGGCCAGGTCAAAGCGGCCGGCGCGCCTTTCCGCCAGATCCACCTGCACTTCAAGAGCCTCTGCTTTATCCTGCTCGTCTTTTAGCTCGGCGGCCCATTTGGCCTGGTGGTCGGCGTAGGATTTCCTGATCTTGTCGGCAGCAGCCGGATTGGCCACGGCGACCGCGCCCAGCAGATCGGAGGTCAGCTCCGTGTCGTTGGAGCGGATTTTATGCGCCTGGTAGAAGTTCCACTGGTCAGTGGCCTTGTTCTGCGTCAGCACCGCCTCAGTATGGGTGCGATGGCCCAGCACGGTGGTGATGGCCACCAGCACGGCCAGTACGCTCATGGTGAAGGCCACGGGGCGCATCGCCGACTCTTGCGATCCATGCTCGGCGTGCTCTTGCAGTTCCTGGGCTTCGTTGGCTTCCATAGTTCCTCAACGCAAAACTGAAAGCAGGCAGCCGGGGACTGTCTGCTGTCAGCTATCTTCTCACTTCCGCTTCCAGCGCACGCCGTCTTTTGAATCCTCGATGACCACGCCTTTGGCGGCAAGATCGTTGCGGATCTGATCGGCGCGGGCAAAGTTGCGCTGCTTCTTGGCCGCGGTGCGCTCGGCCACCAGCGCGGCAATCGCCTCATCGCCCAGCGCCAGCCGCTCGCGAACCTCGGGCGCCACGTCGGCCATGCGTCCGGCTTGCTCGGCCCAGGCCAGCGCGCGGCGCGTGGGCTCGGCATCGTTGTCTCGCATCACGTCGAACACTGCGTCGAAATCGCCCAGCACGCGCAGAATCGCATCGCGATCCCCGGCCAGCAACTGTCCCTGGTCCATGGCTGTGTTTCCTGCCCGCACCAGGTCGAAGATGGGCGCGCGCGCCTCGGCGGTATTCAGGTCGTTGGCCAGCGCTTCCATGTAATCGGCCTGCGCTTTACTCGGCCTGCTCCTGCATGGCGGGATTCTGGCCGGCTGCAAGAGCTCGCCGAGTTGAGGCGCCGATGGAAAGTGCGCAGCCGGTCGATGGCGTTGGTGGCTTCAGTCAGTCCGTCGAAGGTGAAGTTGAGCTGGTGGCCGATACGGTACGCTGATGAGCGCCAGGCGAATGGCCGAAGCCTTGTAGCCTTTGAGCAGCAGGTCGCGGAGGGTGTAGAAGTTGCCCTCGCTCTTCGACATCTTGCGGCCTTCGACCAGCAGGAAGCGCACGTGCATCCAGTGCCGCGCGAAGGGCTTGTGTGTGGCCGTCTCGCTCTGCGCAATCTCATTCTCGTGGTGCGGAAACATCAGGTCTTCGCCGCCGGCATGCAGATCGAAGCTCTCGCCCAGGTATTCCATCGACATCGCCGAGCACTCCAGATGCCACCCCGGCCGCCCGCGTCCGATGGCCGTATCCCACGCCGTTTCGCCGGGCTTGGCCGCCTTCCATAACGCAAAGTCGCGCGCCGAATCCTTTTCGTACTCGTCCACGTCAACCCGCGCGCCGTCTTCCATGCCGCTCAGGTCTTTCTTGCTCAGCTTGCCGTACTCGGGAAACGCCGCCAGCCGGAAGTACCAGCTTCCCTCGTCGGTTTTGTACGCGGCTTTGGCGGCGGCCAGCTTCTCCACCAGCTCCACCATGCGCGGAATGTGCTCGGTGGCGCGCGGCAGTTCCTCGGGACGTTGGACCTTCAAGCGACTCCAGGTCCTCATAGAACGCCTGCTCGTATTTGGCCGTGTACTCGCCAATCGGGATCCCCGGCCTCGCCTGCGTTGCGGATGATCTTGTCGTCCACATCGGTAATGTTCATGACGTGGCGCACCGGCGTGCCGGTGAGGAGCAGAAAGCGGCGCAGCACGTCCACGTGCAGAAAGGTGCGGAAGTTGCCGATGTGGCCGTAGTCGTAAACGGTGGGGCCGCAGGCGTACATGCGCAGCGTCGTGCCGTCGGCGGGCGCGAGCGGCTCGATTTGTCCGGTCAGGGTATTGAAGAGGCGGAGGGTCATCGGTGGCACGGGTCCTCAAAGTGCGGTTCAGTATGGCGGGCAATGGCCTTTCCGATTTTAGCAGCGAGAATTGGAGCCGCGACTTACGGGGGCCGTTCAGGAGTGCAGATGGTTACGCTAAGACGCCAGCGGATTCTGGCGCTGCACGCGTCCCCATTGTCAGATCTTTGTCTGGCTTGAGGTTCGCACTGGAAGTGGTTGAACGCCTCGATATCAGGGCTTAGCGTCCCATGTTCAGGAGCCGGAACGCGCTTGGGCTTCCCGAAACGCTCCCGGACAATCGCAGGGCTTCTTCGGCCGTGGTGACAGCGCCTTCAAGCTGCGCGTCTTCGACGGCGGTCAGCATCTCCTTGAACTGCGGACCGGGTACGTAGCCCGCGGCGATCAGGTCGCGGCCGGTGACCAGCGGATGCGGCCTGACCGTCTCTTCCTCATCTCCGCGCGGCGCTCGCGGACGAAGTTGTAGATCTCGAGGTTGCCGTGCGCGGCCAGGCAGTCCATGCGGTGCAGGGCCAGGTGCTCGTCAAAGCACTGCAGCCGGAAAAAGCGCTTGAGCGTGGAGGTTTTCATGCGCGGCGCGTCGGCAAAGCGCATGTGGTTCTCAATCAGCGCGAGGATCTGGCGCGATTCGTCGTTGGAAAAGCGGAAGCGGCGGGAGATTTCGGCGCCCATGGCCACGCCGATCTCCACGTGCCCGTCGAAGCGAATGCGATCGGGAGCGCGGCGAAACGTAGGCGGCTTGCCCACGTCGTGGAGCAGCGCGCCCCAGGCCAATGTGTGGGAGCAGCCGGCCTGGAAGCTGATCGAGCAGCAGGAGCGTGTGCACCCACACGTCGCCCTCGGGATGAAACTGCGGCGGCTGCTCCACGCCTTTCATGCGCGCCACCTCGGGCAGCACTTCGGCCAGCAGGCCGGTTTCATCGAGTAATTCAAAGGCCCGGCGCGCATGGCCCTCGGTGAGCATTTTGGTCAGCTCGTCGCGAATGCGCTCGCGGCTCACGGCGTCGATGCGTGCAGCGAGAGCGCGAATGGCGCGCGCGGTATCGGCTTCCAGGTCGAAGCCGAAGCGCGCGGCAAAGCGGACCGCTCGCAACATGCGCAGATGATCTTCTTCAAAGCGCAGCGTCCGGCCGGCCAATGGCGCGCACGAGCCCGGCATCCAGATCGGCGAGGCCGCCGACGTAATCGAGGACACCTGCGCTGGACGGAGTTTTGGACGAGCTTGCAGGCGGCGATTGCGAGTGGATCCAGCAGCAACCCGTTGATGGTGAAGTCGCGCCGCCTCACATCCTCCTCGGCGCTCAACGTGTAGCGCACCGCGTCGGGATGGCGGCCGTCGGAGTAGGCGCCATCGGAGCGGAAGGTTGCCACCTCCGTGCAGAATTGCTTGTCCGCCTCTTCAACCCCAGGGGGTGCCCCAGCGCAGGTGGCGACCAGCACCACTCCAAAATGCGCGCCCACCGCAAACGTGCGCGGAAACATGTTCAGCACCACATCTGGCGTGGCGCTGGTGGCCACGTCGTAATCGACCGGCTCGCGGCCCAGCACCAGGTCGCGCACGCATCCGCCGGCGAGGTAGGCCTCGTAACCTTCGGCACGCAGCTTTTGGATGATGCTGAGCGCAGCTCCGAATTCGCGCGAGGCGGGCAACATGGCTGCATCCATTGTCGCTCCCGTCCGCCGCAGAGGCCAGTTTGAGGGCCCGCGTGGCGCGACCGCTCACTCGCTGACCTGCTGACTTGCTGGTTAGACTGGATAGATGCCCCGCTCCGGCCTCATTCTCGGCATTGAAACCTCCTGCGACGAGACTGCCGCGGCGGTGGTGGAGCGCGGCGAGCGCACGCTGGCCTCGGTTGTGGCCTCGCAGATTGCCACCCACGCGCGCTACGGCGGCGTGGTGCCGGAGCTGGCCAGCCGCGAGCATCTGCGCGCGATTGTGCCGGTGGTGCGGGCGGCGATGGCCGAGGCGGGCATCAACTTTCGCGGATCTCGACGCCATCGCCGTCACGCGCGGCCCCGGATTGGCGGGCGCACTGCTGGTGGGCATTACCTATGCCAAGGCGCTGGCCTTTGCGCGGGGCTTGCCGCTGATTGCGGTCAATCATCTTGAGGGGCACATTCACGCCGTACTGCTGCGGGAGCGGGAACAGCGGGCGGAAAATTCTGCTGCGAATGGGCGTGGTCTCCCACCCTCGCAAATCGCGAGGATGGGGCACCCGGCGGTGGAGGCTGCCAAGGCAGATCCGGAAAAGCGGGTCCTCCCCGTCGCTCCGCTCGGGGTCGCTCAGGATGACACTGCTGGGAAAGAACGCGACGAATCCGCATTAGCGCTGGTGGTTTCCGGCGGGCATACGCATCTTTTCCTGGCGCGGCCTGCGCATGGGGTTTGGCACTACACGCTGGTGGGCCGCACGGTAGACGATGCGGCCGGCGAAGCCTACGACAAAGTGTCCAAGCTGCTCGGTCTCGGCTATCCGGGCGGCCCGTGGATCGATGCGCTGGCGCGCTTCGGCAATGCACAGGCCGTGCCTTTCGCGTTTGCGCAAATCAAGACCAAGGTCCATCTGGGTGGTAAGCCGGCGCGCACCAAGGCGGCCAAGACCGCGCCGATCGCTCAACTTGATCCGCATTTTTTGTTTTCGTTTTCCGGAATCAAGACCGCGGTGTTGCGCCATGTAGAGCTGCACGGGCTGCGCGCCGAGGCCAATGCGCGCGCCGGGCGGGCGGGTGCAGATCTCAAGCTGCCGCAAACGCGCGAAGAGGCCCTGGCGCTTTGTCCGCAGCCCACGCTCGACCTGATCGCCAGCTTTCAACACGCAGTGGTCGGCGATTTGATGAAGAAGACCTTGGCAGCGGCCGAGTCGCTGGGGGTGAGGCGCATTCTTGTCACCGGCGGCGTGGCGGCCAACCGCGAGCTGCGCGAACGCTTCACCGCCGAGGGCGCGCGCCGCGGCCTGGACATCGCGTTTCCCACGCACTCGCTCTCAACCGACAACGCCGCAATGATTGCCGCTGCAGCGTGGCCGCGCTTGCAGGCCGGCGAGTTTGCGCCGGCGGAGCTGAGCGCCGATCCTTCGCTGGCGTTGTGAGAGAGGGGCAGAAGGCGGGAATTATCAATAAACTTTAGTATGTTCTAGTTTTTTATTAAATTTCTTAATTTAATCTCTTGACATATCAGGTAAACTTTACTATCTTTCAGATCGTGGGTTCAATCTTCTCGAGGTCGAGACCCGTGACCGACTCTTCCAAACCGGCTACCGACTGGCAGGACCTGCTCCGCATCGCGGACGGCCGCCAGTTAGTTGTCGAGCGCATTCGCATTCCGGAAAAGCAGATCGCTGTCGAGGGCGAATTCCTACTGCCGCAACTGGCGCGGCTCAGCCTGGAGGACCAGGTTTTTATCACCGCCTTCGTGCGCTCGCACGGCTCGATCAAGGAGATGGAGCAAACCTTCGGCGTCAGCTATCCCACGATCAAGGCGCGGCTGAACCGGATTGCGAGTCAGCTTGAGTTTGTTGAGACGAATCCCTCGCCCAGCCGCGCCGAGGTGCTGGAGCGGCTCAAAGAGGGCGAGATCACCGCTGAAGAGGCTATACGCGCGCTGGAGGCACTGAAATGACGCCAAACATCGCCATCATTCAAATTGAAAGCGCCCACTGGCGCATGCCGCGGCTTTGGCTGCCGCTGTTTCTGCTCTGGATCCCGGCGCTGCTGCTGGCGCCGCTGGTACTTTTCGTCATCCTGCTCTACTGCGCGGTTGCGCGCGTGAACGCGTGGCGCGCCATAGCGGTGCTATGGGACATGGTTTGCGCACTGCCGGGAACCCATGTCCGCGTGGAGACGCATGAGGCGCGGGTGCGGGTGCGGATTCTGTAGCGCGGGCTTCAGGTTTTCAATCCACCGGAAGAGAGGAAAGGGAGGGAAAAGCAATGAACGAGAATCGCCGCCAAATTCTGGAGATGCTGGCCGCAGGCAAGATCACCACCGAGGAGGCCGAACGGCTGCTCGCCGCGCTTGAACCGGAGCCGGCCGCGGCCGAATTCACGGCGCCGCACCAGCAACGGCGCCCCCGTGAAGACTCGCGCCAAGTACCTGCGCGTCCTGGTGGAGGCGGACGAAACCATGACCGGCATGAAAGGCCAGACAACCGTGAACGTGCGCGTGCCCATGCAGTTGTTGCGCGCCGGGGTGCGCCTGGCAAGCCTGATTCCGGCGCAGGCTCATGAGCACCTGGACGAGGCGCTGAATCGTCATGGCGTGCCGCTGACGCTTTCGCAGATCAAGCCGGAGAATCTTGAGGAGCTGATCGACCACCTCGAAGACCTGACGGTGGATGTCGACGGCAAAGAAGGAAATGCCACCAAGGTGCGCGTGTTCTGCGAATAGCGAACGCGTCTATCCTGGCGATGGCGTTGGCGCCGGGGCTGTTTGCGGGTGCGGCGGCGGCGCGGGCGCGCGGGCCGGCGGTTGCAGCACGAATCCCTTGCGCACCAGCGCGAATCCCTCTTGCGGCAACTCGGCCTGCAGAAGCTGGTTTTCAGGGCCGGAGAAGAGCTCGGTCTCTGCGCCCGCGATGGTGGCCACCAGGTGATGCACCGCGATCGTCTTCCCGTTCAGCGTGCCCTGCATGTCGGCATACGTCGCAAGCTCGCACCGGCACCACTGAGCCCTTCTCCTTGGGAATGATGGCCCACAGATCGCGGTTGTTCTGCTCAATTGCCAGCGTGAGCAGTGTCTCCAGCGCGCCGGCATCGAAGTCGGGGAGAAACACCGCGCCCGCGTGCGTCGGGCAACGTCTGTCGTGGTGCTGCGGCCGCTTGCCGAAATGTTGAGAAGAAGTTTGCCTGCGTCCGGCTTGGCCACTGCAGTCACCGCCGAGCCATTTACCGTTGCGCTCAGCGAGACGTGGCGCAGGTGGTTGGCGGGCGTAAGACTTTCGTCCTTTGAGAGCGCATAATCCAGACCCTGCATGGCCACGCGGACCAGCGACGTGGAGGTGTAACCCTGCGGCGTGGCGATGAACCTGTAGCTGGCCGTGCCCACCGGATGGCCGTGCTGCGCGATCTCAAAGCTGGCGGACTGGCCACGCGCGGCCGGCGAAAGAACAAAGGCGAAGAGCACTGCAGAAAAGAACGGACCGAAGGCGCACGGTTTCTTTCTCTCCCAGGGGTTAGACGGAAAAAGCGGCAAAGGGACGCATTGGCCGGCAGGTGAGGCAGCCAAGGAACACGGCCGGTGATGGGCCTGGTTCCCTGTTCGCGCTCCCTGTCTTATATCATTGCCGCATACGACTCCTCATCTCATCCCGGAGCGTCGATCGACAGCGATGACCATTGCCCCCACCGCAGCGGGCGAAACCACCTCCCAACTGCGCAAGAGCATGGGTTTCTGGGATGTGCTGCTGTTCAACATCGCCACGGTGCTGGGCCCGCGCTGGATCGCCGCCGCCGGCCACAACGGGACGTCGTCCATCAGCCTGTGGGTGCTGGCGGCGGTGTTTTTCTTCGTGCCCGGCGCACTGGTCATCAACGAACTCTCCTCGCGCTTTCCTGAGGAGGGTGGTCTTTACGCGTGGGCGCGCGATGCCTTCGGGCCGTTCCACGGCTTCATTGCCGGCTGGACCTACTGGATCTACACCGTCTTCTATTTCCCGGGGCTGCTGCTGGCCAGCGCGTCCATGTCGGCGTATATCGCGGGCGAGCATGGCGCCGCACTGGCGCAGAACCGCGCGTTCCAGATCTGGGTTTCGCTGGCGCTGCTGCTGGTGGCCGTGGTGCTGAACCTCATCGGGCTGAACGTGGGCAAATGGCTGCAGAACGCGGGCGGCGTGGGCACCTATGTGCCGCTGCTCATCCTGGCGGGCGTGGCCGCGGTGGTTTGCCTGCATCATGGCTCGGTCACGCATTTCACGCTGCACAACATGCTGCCCGCATGGAACTGGGATACGGTCAACTTCTGGTCGCAGATTGCGTTTGCGTTCACGGGGCTGGAACTGGTCTCGGCCATGAGCGAGGAGGTGCGCGATCCGCGGCGCACGCTGCCGCGCGCAGTCTTCGGAGCGGGCGCGCTCATCGCGCTCATGTACATTGCCGGAACCTTTGCCGTGCTGGCGCTGGCGCCGGCCGCCGATCTTGATCCGCAGAGCGGCGTTTTTCACGCCATCGCCATCGGCTCGGCTGCGCTGCGCATCGGCATTCTGGGCGTCATTGCCGCGGTGCTGGTGACGGTGGGCAATGCAGGCGGCGTGGGCTCAACCGTGGCCGGCATCGCGCGCGTGCCCTTCATGGTCGGCATCGACCGCTATCTGCCCGCGGCCTTCGGCAAGATTCACCCCAAGTGGAAGACGCCGTACATCTCGATCCTGGTGCAGGCCATTGTCTCGGGCGCGATTTTGCTGTTGAGCCAGATCAACGACACCACGCGCGGGGCCTACCAGTTCCTCATCGACGCCGCCATTATTCTCTACTTCATTCCGTTTCTGTATATGTTTGCGGCGGTCATCAAGCTGGCCCACCGCAAAGATCGCGTGGAGAATCCGCACGCCGTGCTGGTGCCGGGCGGGATCGCGGGCGTGTGGATCTGCGGGGGCCTGGGATTTCTGGTGGTGCTGCATCGGCATCCTGGTTTCACTGGTGCCACCGGGCGACTCTTCCAGCAAGCTGGGATTTGAGCTGAAGCTGGTGGGCGGTACAATCGCCTCCATCCTGCTGGGCCTTATTTTGTACTGGCGTGGAGCAAGGACGAAGCGGAGCGACACCTGAGCCGGTCAACCGATTTCTGCCCGCGCACGCGAGTGTGGTGTCTCGGAAGTTTGTTGCCTAAATCGGCTACGCCAAAAGCAGGTCCTTCGACTCCGGTTGCCGCAAAAAACGCGGCAACCTTCGCTCAGGATGACAGCTTGATTGTCATGCGAACTTCACATTCAGGACATTAGTTACCGATGATTTTGGCTCTGCTACTTACCCCGCATCTGCCCGTGCCGTCAAGCCCGCTTGCCCACTGGCAGGTGGCGGCGGCCTACCTTGTCTTTGCGGTCAGTTATCTGGTCTTCGCGCTGGGCAAGCTGCCGGGGATGAAGATCGATCGGCCGGGCATGGCGATCATCGGCGCCGTGCTCATGGTGGCCTTCGGCGTGGTCAGCGCGCAGCAGGCGCTCGGCTCCATCGACTTTGCCACGCTCGTGCTGCTCTTCTCCATGATGCTGGTGGTTGGCTGCCTGCGGCTGTCGGGCTTCTTCGACTGGATCACCGATCATCTCGTCGCGCGCCTTACGCCCGGCAACCTGCTGCCCGCCACCATCTTCATCACCGGAGTTCTTGCCGCATTTTTCGTCAATGACATCATCTGCCTGGTGATGGTCCCGTTCGCGCTTACCGCGGCGCGGCGCATGAACCTCAAGCCGCTGCCTTATCTGCTGGCCGTGGCCACGGCCTCGAACATCGGCAGCGTGGCCACCATCACCGGCAATCCGCAGAACATGCTCATCGGGTCGTATTCGGGGCTCAGCTACAGGTATTTCCTCGTGCATCTGGGGCCCATCGCGGTGATTGGGCTGTTCATCGATTGGGCGCTCATCCGCTGGTTGTGCGGGATGCAGCCCGCGCCGGCCCCGGTCCATAGCGCCACAGGGGAGCGCGCCGCGCAGCCGCATATGCCGTTGAGCGACCTGCGCAAGCCGGCCATCGTGATTGTGCTGGTGCTGGGCGGATTTCTGGGCGGCGTGCCGCCGGCGATGATGGCAGCCATCGGCGCGGCGCTCATGCTGATTACGCGCACGCGCGAGCCGCGCCAGGTGTACGACGAAGTGGATTGGGGGCTGCTGGTCTTCTTCGTCGGTCTGTTTCTGATCGTTGGAGGAGCAGAGCGCGCCGGGCTCAATCGCGATCTTTCCGAGCTGGCCGCGCGCTTAAAGCTGGAGGATGTGGGCATCCTGACCGGCATCACCGCGCTGTTTTCCAATGTCGTCAGCAACGTGCCCGCTGTCATGCTGCTCAAATCGGTGGTGCCCTCATTCCACAATCCGCAAAGTGGCTGGATGGTGCTGGCGATGGCCAGCACGCTGGCCGGCAACCTGACCATCACCGGCTCGGTGGCCAATCTTATCGTCGTGGAGCGCGCCCGCGACGAAGTTCACATTGGTTTCTGGGATTATTCGCGCGTGGGCATTCCGGTTACGCTACTTACGCTGGCCGTGGGATGGGCCTGGTTGACGTGGATTCCGTGATGGGCGCCGCTTGTCCGGGATCGCTCTTTGCGTTTTCGCCCGGTATTTATGTATCGTCTCTGTATTGGCGGAAGGGTTTCCCGTGCTCCGGGTACCGGTTCGTCCAGGCGGTGCATTCCGTCTTAGAATAGTCCCGTAGCATGATTCCGGCGGTCCGGGGAAGCAAATTGCCCGCAGTTGCGGATACCGTCGATTGGAGCTGCCGTCCCCGGCCGGCCGCTGATTGGATTTTTCGGGCTCTGCCATGGGCATTGCCTTGGCCACTCCCTCGTCCCAACGGACAGAAAAGGAATTTACTTTGAGCGCAATGTGGAAACCCACCCAGACCGGATCAATCAGCCCGAACCCCAGCCCCGAACCGCCGCGGCCCTCTACTCCGGCTCCGACGATAGAAGCGCAGCCCGCCCGCTCGCAGCCGGCTTCCTCCAGCAGCGCCGAGCAGGCAACCATCGGAAAGGGCCTCTTCATCAAGGGCGAGATCTCCGGTTCAGAGTCGCTGTTCGTCGACGGCAAGATCGAGGGCAGCATCAATCTTCCCGGCAATCGCGTCACCGTGGGCCGCAACGGCCAGGTGGCGGCCAACATCATTGCCCGCGAGGTGGTGATCCTGGGCAAGATCCGCGGCAACGTCTCGGCGACCGATCGGGTTGACATCCGTGCCGAGGGCGCGCTGAACGGCGATGTGGCGGCTGCGCGCATCAGCATTGAGGACGGCGCATTCTTCAAGGGCGGCATCGACATCAAGAAGCCGGATGGTAAGGGCGGAACGATTTCGTCCACGCCTGCCGTGGCGGAGACTGCCAAAGTCGGCTAAAGGCAGGTTTCAGGGATCAGTGACTCGCGCCCAGGCGCGAAGAGCGGATTGCTGAACCCTGAAACCTGGGAGACTTCTCTTCAAGCCTGCGCCCGGCGCAGTCCCAGGCGTTGGACGATCACGCGCGGCAGCGCCGAGCCGGTTTTTTCGAGCACGATTTTGATCAGAGGCAGCCAAACTGCCGTGCCGGCGATGGCCATCGCCAGGTCTGCCCAGCGCGATGCGTGCGCCCCATGTGCTGCGTGCGCATGCACCAGCAGCGCGCCCACGCCGCGCACCACCAGCCACGTCGCCGTGCCCGCTGCCAGCGCCGCAGCCAGGCAGCGGCCCAGCTCCGGGTAGTCCAGGCCAGCCAGCGAAACCATGTGCCGCTTGTGCAGCAGCACGGCAATGGCGAGGGTCTGCATGGCGATGCCGACGTCAGAGGCCAACGCCAGGCCCATGGCTCCGTGCAGGTGGAAGAGCGTCTCGTAAATGGGCAGCGAGACGAGGGTGACGATGGTGCTGGCCACCATGGGCGCGAAGGTGTTTCCCGCGGCGTAAAAGGCGCGCGCATAAATAGCCTGCGCCGACCATAGGAACAGAGAGACAGAGAAAAGGGCGAAGTAGAAGGCGCAGAGGCGGGAATCGGCCGATGAGAAGCGGCCGCCGGTCATCACCAGGTCGATCGCCGGCCAGCCCAGGGAGACCATCGCCGAGGCGGCCAGCAGGCCCAGCGCAGCCACGCGCGACACCGAGTCAGCCACGTTGGTGGCAAACTCGAAGCGGCGATCCTGCGTCCACAGGCTGGCGAAAAACGGCATGGAAGCCGCGCCGGCAGCCTGCGCCAGCATGGCCATGGGCGCGGTAAAAAACTGCTTGGCGTAATTGAACAGCGTGACTGCGCCGCCGATTTCGGAGGCAAAGTGCCCGATGATCCAGTTGTCGGCGGTGACCAGCGAGACTCCGGCCATGAGCGGCAATGACAAGCGCACCCACTCGCGAAAACCCTCGTCGTGCCAGTCGAGGATCAGGTGGGCGCGCACCCCTTCGCGCCGCGCGAAAAACCAGTTGAGAAGCAATGGTCCGCAGAAGGCGCCGCCGACAGACCCTATGGCCAGCGATGAAACTCCGATGCGTTTGACCAGCAGCACGCCGCCCACGATGGTCCCCATGCCGTAGATGAGCGGGGTCACGGCCTGCACGCTGAACTGCTTGCGTACGAGCAGCACGGCGCTGAACACGCCTCCGGCGAAGAAGCACAGTTGCGCGGGAAGCAGAATACGGGTGAGCAGTACGCACAAGGCGGCCTTGCGGGGGTCGAAGCCGTTGAACCACCAGCGCACGTACCACGGCGCCAAGAACTCCGCCAGCACGATGGCGGCGCCCAGCACCAGGTACATGGAGGTGAGAATGACAGAGAGCGAGCGCTCGGCTTCGGCCTCGCGGCCGCTCTCGCGATAGCGGGTCAGAATGGTGACGAAGGTGATGGAAGCTGCGCCGCCCACCAGGAAGTACGAAATCATGTCGGGCAGCACGAACGCGGCATTCAGCGCGTCGGCTTGCAGTCCGCTGCCCAGCAGCCAGGCAACGTATTTAATCCGTACCAGGCCGATAATGCGCGACAGGAAGGTGGAGACCATCAGCACAACGGTGGCGGAAAACACGCTGTGGGCGTGCGAAGGGTGCAGCAGGCGCAGGCCGCGCGACCACCACGAGAGTCGAGAAGACCGTCCCGCGCGCGCAGGAGGCTGAGTTGAAGACGATTCGGCCACTTGAGTCGATTCTACCGATGTGGGAGCAGCGAAGGGCGCAATCCGTGAGGAAGATACAGCCCGCTTACCCTACCCGCTCAACCAGGAGCACCTGCTCGTCGGCATCCACTTCGCTGAATTTGACTTCAATGATCTCGCGGCTGCTGGTGGGAACGTGCTTGCCCACATAGGTGGCTTCAATGGGGAGTTCGCGATGGCCGCGATCGATGAGTACCGCGAGTTGCACGCGGCGCGGGCGGCCGTGATCGAAGAGGGCGTCGAGCGCGGCGCGCACGGTGCGGCCTGTATAGAGGACGTCGTCGCAGATCACCACATCGCGGCCCTCCACGTTGCAACCGATGGACCCTGCCGTGACCACAGGGCGAATGCCGGCGGTGGAGAGATCGTCGCGATAGAACTGGATATCGAGGACACCGGTATCAACAGGATGCTTCTCGATGCCCGAGATGAGCTTGCCCAGCCGCTCGGCCAACGGAACCCCGCGGCGTTTGATACCGACCAGGGCCAGATTATCGCTGCCATTGCTCTTTTCCACGATCTCGTGGGCCAGGCGCACCAGCGTGCGTTCTATCTCTGAGGCCGACATCAGCCGGCCCTTGACTCGCAGATTGGGTGTGCTTACCGTTTCGCTCATGAGAATTCTCTTTGCCGGATCATACCGGGCCGGGGGCTGTGCGGCAAGTGGTGGAGGAAACCCGCAGCTCCGTAGAGACGCATACAGCGGAAATCCAACCTCCATTGTTTCTGAAAGATGGAGGCGATCCTGGGGCCGGTTGCGGAGCGCGGAATGGCTCCCGTTCGGCCTGGGGAGCAACCTGTGCCGGTGCGGCGCGTCTGATAGTCTGATACGTGTGAGAAATCGGCGATCTGGCCGGTCGGCGTGGGTGTGCAGGGAGGCAAGAGAGCTGTGAAGGTTCCGCTAAAGATTTGGGCGCTGGGTGCGCTGCTGAGCTCAGGACTGTGGATTGGCACGTCGGCGACGGCTCAGAGCCAGCAAACCGGTGTGCCGGATGCACCCGCTCCGCAGGAAGGCGGAACACTGCCCGGCGCGCAGGGCCCCATCATCCCCGGCGAAGGACAAAGCTTGCCCGGCAACGGCCCTTCCTCTTCCACGACTGGACAAACCGCCCCGGCGCAGCCCGCGCAGCCACCCGCCACTCCACCGCCTGCCCCGAAGCCGGACACGTTTCAGACCACGCCGCCTGAAGAGGGCGCTGGGTCGCTTCCCCGCTTCACCGTGGAAGTCAACTTCGTCGAGGTCCCGGTTACGGTAAAGGACCCGAAGGGGAACGGGGTTGCCGGCCTCACCTGGCGCGACTTTGAGGTCTTTGAGAACAACGTGCGCCAGCACTTGAGCCTCTTCAGTGTGGACCCTGCACCTCTTTCCGTTGCCTTTGTAATCGACCAAACGTTGCCCTCGAACGTCATGGCGCAGGTAAACACCTCGCTGGGCGCGATTCAGGGTGCGTTGACTCCCTATGACGAGGCAGCGGTCTTTAGCTATACCAACGGCACCAAGCAGTGGACCAGTTTTACGGGCGGGCAAAGCTCGCGGCTGCCTGCGGTGCTGGCGCTGGCGCAGTCCACGGGCACGGACCCCCAGGTTCCCTTCACCAGCGGCCCTTTCGGCCCTTGCGCCATAGTGACGAACGGCAACTGCGCCGATCCCAACGTTCAGTACGGCGGTTCCACGGGCAATCCCGATTTCATCAAGCTGCCCAAGGAGATTCACACCCTTAACGACGCAATCCTGGAAGCGGCCAGGGAGCTTTCCACGCGGCCCAAGGAGCGGCGGCGCGTGATTTACGTGGTTTCCGACGGCAAGGAATACGGCAGCAAAGCCACCTGGAAGGAAGTGGTGCGCTACCTGCAAACCAACAAGATTGCCGTTTACGCCACACTTGTGGGCGACTCGGCGCGCTGGGGTGAAGGCTGGGTTGATCGCTTCCACCTGCCGTTTACCGCGTACGACAACATTCTGTATAAGTACACGGCGGCCACCGGTGGCGATCTGGACTCGGAAGGCGGCGTGAACGGGATTGAAAAAAGCTACGCCAAGATCACCGCTGAGGTGCGCAACCAGTACACGCTGGGCTACTTGAGCCACGAATCGATCTACGACGCCAAGTACCGCTCGATTGACGTGCGGGTGGACCGGCCGAACCTGGTGGTGACGGCCAAGCCCGGCTACTATCCTTCGGCGCAAGACTACCGCTAGACACGTGATCGCATGGTGATGGCTTCTTCGGGCGCCTCAACCGGACTCGGACTGTTGTCCGCGGCCAGTTGGGGCGGTTCCGATTTTGTGGGCGGAATTGGCGCCCGCCGCGCCTCCCCGCTGCTCATCACCGCCTCCGGTCAGGCAGTCTCGCTGGTGGTTCTGGCCGCTCTCTGCTTCGCGCTTCACGTTGCGGTTCCGGCCGCGCACGCGCTGGTGCTGGTGGCAGTAGCCGGATTCGAGGCGGCCCTGGCGCTGGCGCTGTTTTATCGCGCGCTGGCCATGGGCTCTATGGGCCTTACCGCCGCGCTCACCGGGCTGACGACCGCCTTGGTACCGGTAGCGTTCTCCGCATTCCACTACGGATTGCCGGCGCCCGTAACCATCGCCGGGCTGGCGGCCGGGTGCGTGGCCATCTGGCTCATCACCCACCAGCGGGTAGAAGGAGTGGAGGCAGCACCGGCATTGGCGCTGCTGCTGGGAACGCTGGCCGGCTTCGGCTTCGGCACCCAGCTCATTCTCTTCAAGGTGGCAGAGGCGGCGAATACGGGCGCAGGCAGCATTCTGGCCATCATGGCGGTGGCGCGCGCGGCTGGCGTGGCCGCGCTGCTGACGGTGCTGCTGGCCGCGCGGCCGCAAGCCAAGGGGCAGAGCTTCTGGACGCCGGGAATTGTTGCCGGCCTCATGGACACGGTCGGCAATCTGTTTTATCTTGGCGCGGCGCGATACGGCCGTCTTGATACGGCGGCCGTGATTTGCTCGCTCTATCCAGCCGGAACCATCCTGCTTTCCGCATGGGTGCTGCATGAGCGCCCCACTCGCCGGCAAATGGCAGGGATGGCGCTGGCGCTGGGGGCCGTGGCGCTGCTGAGCGTGTGAGTCTCGACTCCTTTCGCTCGACGAATTTTCGGTCCAATCTCGCCTGTGCTGTCTCCTCTTTGGGACATCCAAATCGCCGAAAACATCGGAATACAACAGGGTTACGAGGCGACGCATCACAGCCGTCATGAGCCGAACTCTGTTGCCGGGAAAGCCTTACCCACTCGGCGCAACGCCCAGCCGACTCGGAACCAACTTTGCCGTCTATTCCGAACGTGCCACGCGCGTCGATATTTGCTTCTTTGACGCGGACGGCAACCAGACCGATTGCGTCACGCTGCGCGAGCACACAGCTTTCGTGTGGCACGGCTTTGTCCGCGATATCCGCCCCGGCCAGCTCTACGGGTTCCGGGTTGACGGCCCCTGGGAACCGCATCGCGGCGAGCGCTTCAACTTCAATAAACTGCTCGTCGATCCCCATGCGCGCGCCATCTCCGGCGCGGTGGATTGGAAGCAGCCCATCTTCGGCTACGATGTCAAATCCGGCGACACGCTGAAGATGGATGCGCAGGATAGCGCGGCCGGCGTTCCCAAGTCGGTGGTTGTCGATGGCAAATTCGATTGGGGCGACGATATGCCGCTGGACATACCGCTGGCCGATTCGATCCTCTACGAACTGAATGTGAGGGGCTTCAGCATCCGCAACCCGGAAGTGCCCGAAGAACTGCGCGGCACTTATGCCGGCCTTGGCCACGAAGCCAGCATCGACTACCTCAAGCAACTCGGCATCACGGCTGTCGAGTTGCTCCCCATCCACCACTTCATCGACGAAGGATTTCTGCTCGAGCGCGGCTTGCGCGATTACTGGGGCTACAACACGCTCGGCTTTTTTGCGCCGATGTCGCGCTACAGTTCGTCCGGCGACCAGGGCGGCCAGGTGCGCGAGTTCAAGCAGATGGTGAAGAACCTTCATGAGGCGGGAATCGAAGTCATCCTCGATGTGGTCTATAACCACACCTGCGAAGGCAATCACCTGGGCCCCATGCTGTGTTTGAAGGGTGTGTGCAACACCACCTATTACCGATTGATGGCCGACAACTGCAGTACTACATGGACTACACGGGCACCGGCAACACGCTGAACGTTCGCCATCCCCAGGTGCTGAAAATGATTATGGACTCGCTGCGCTACTGGCGCACGGAGATGCATGTCGACGGCTTCCGCTTCGACCTGGCCTCGGCCCTGGCCCGCGAACTGCACGCGGTGAGCAAACTGTCCTCCTTCTTCGACACCATTCACCAGGATCCCACACTGGCCGAGGTGAAGCTGATCGCCGAGCCCTGGGATGTTGGCGATGGCGGCTACCAGGTAGGACAGTTCCCGGTGCTGTGGGCGGAGTGGAACGGCAAATATCGGGACACGGTGCGCCGTTACTGGAAGGGTGACGCCGGCATGTTGAGCGACTTCGCGTATCGACTGACGGGATCGAGCGACCTCTACCAGTACGACGGCCGCAAGCCCTACGCGAGCATCAATTTTGTGACTGCTCACGATGGCTTCACGCTGTGCGACCTGGTCAGTTACAACCAGAAGCACAATGAGGCCAACCAGGAGGGCAATCGCGACGGCAGCGACAGCAACGATTCCTGGAATATGGGCGTAGAGGGCCCGACCGACAAGGGGTGTGTCAACAGACTGCGCGAGCGGCAGATGCGGAATTTCCTGGCCACGCTGATGCTGTCGCAGGGCGTCCCCATGCTCAACGGCGGCGACGAGGTGGCGCGGTCGCAGATGGGCAACAACAACACTTATTGCCAGGACAACGAGATTGCGTGGTTCGACTGGGTCCACGACGCCGAGCAGTTGAGGCTGCTCGACTTCACGCGGCGCATTATCCAGCTGCGGCTGGCGCACCCCAATTTGCGGCGTCGCAAATTTTTCCAGGATCGCGTCATCCGTATGCCGGGCAAGGGCAAGCCCGACAAGGTCGTCAAAGACATCACCTGGTTCAGTGCGGACGGCAGCGAGGTCTCGGATGAGGAGTGGAACGCAGGCTGGGTCCGCGCCATCGCGCTGCTGCTCAATGGCCAAACCCTCCAGATTTCAAATGAGAATGGTGAGTGGGTAATCGATCACAGTTTTCTCATGTTAATCAATGCAGCGCACGAAGGAGTGGAATTCAAGCTGCCGCCGTCGCCCACCGGCAATCCGTGGGTGCAGATCGTCGATACGGAGAACATCGACGATCCATTTTTGCGTTCTGTCACCACGGACCCCGTGATTGTAGGCGGCCGGGCCATCAAGGTGTTCAGCGATGGGCTGCAGGGCTAGGTTGCCCTTCTCCCATCGCAAATGTAATCCTCGAAGGATGAGGAAATACATTCTGCCTGGTGTGGCTGTTGCGTCGCTTGTGGCCTGCGCTCTCGCATTGTCCGCCCAGGACCGCGGCTACTGGAATGCGGCCAGCAACACCGCCAAAGCCATCACCGGCGACATCTCCATCGGCTCGAACAGGGTGACCATTGACTACTCTGGCTTTACGGCTGCGCCCATCCGCACGCTGGGAGCCGCTGAAGTGGCCGCGGCCTTTGATGCCGACGTGAACGCTGGGGGAAATGGCGAACTCTACCGGGTCAACGTGCCTGCGGACAAGCGCTTCCTGCACCACAACACCCTCTGCGGCACGGACGAGACGCAGTGGATGGCAACCTATGTCTCCGGCCGTGACCTGCAGGTGGCGTTTTTTTCGGGATCGAATCCACCCGTGCTGAGCGTCGATGCGCTGGCCAACTCCACCAGCCTGTGCGGTACATTTACCTACGCGCGCTGATACAGCCATCAGCCGCCGTCGAGGGCGCTTTCCCGATTTGCTCTGCCGCTGATAAAATAAACCAGGCACCTGTGGGGCTGTAGCTCAGCTGGGAGAGCGCCTCGTTCGCAACGAGGAGGTCAGCGGTTCGATCCCGCTCAGCTCCACCATAGAATCAATCATTTCCGGCATGCCTTTCATCTCCCTGCCCAGTTTTGTGCCGCTAGTGTGGTGAGTCGGAAGTTCGTTGCATAAATTGGCTATGCCAAAAGCAGGTCCTTCGACTCCGTTCGCCCATAAAGCCGGGCAAACTCCGCTTAGGATGACAGCATATTTGTGACGCGAACTTTAGGCTCAGGACACTAGCTCGGCTGCGCCCATCTCAAATAAAGTTCACCCTGTATCGTCCATTGGCCTCCAGATTGACCTTCACAACGCCGTCGTTGTGCTCGAGCGGCTGCCTTTGGTTTACATGGGTTACATTGCTGATCTGCTGCCCTTTGGGTGCACGCAACTGGTAACTCCCGGAGAAGCCGGGTATGACGATCGCGGAGACCGCCCTGCCATTTTCCCACTGTAAATCGACCTCTAGAGCGCCACGCGCCTTAAGCCCTTTTACTTCGCCTCTGGGCCAGGCGGAAGGTAGAGCAGGAAGAAACTCAACGATTCCTGTGTGACTCTGCAAGAGCATCTCCGCAATCGCTGCGGTAGCGCCGAAGTTGCCGTCAATCTGGAAAATGGGCGAAGTATCTGAGGGGTGAGTATCAAGCAGATTGATGTTGGTGCTGTGCTTCATGAGCATGTTCAGGGATTCCCATGCCTTGTCCCCATCCTTCAGGCGCGACCATAGACCGATGGCCCAGGCGCGGCTCCATCCTGTATAAGCGCCGCCGTGAGCCAAGCGAAGTTCCAGCGATCTGCGCGCGGCCTGCGCGAGCTTGGGAGTGCCGAAGGGTGTAATTTCGCTTCCCGGATACAAGGGATAGAGGTGAGACATGTGCCGTTGCCCGGGTGTACTTTCAACAAAGTCGATAGACCACTCCTGCAATTGACCCTGTTTCCCGATCTGATAAGGAATGAGCCGATCCTTTGCCGCGGCCAGGTGGGCAGCAAACTCCTGGTCGATTCCCAGTTCGCGCGATGCTTCCAGGCAGTTGGTAAAGAGTTCGCGCATGAGGGCCATGTCCATGGTGCAACCCGCACTGGTCATGGCAGGCTTGCCGTCCGGAGCCATAAAGTCGTTCTCCGTTGACTCCGATGGGCAAGTCGTCAGATGTCCGGCGCCATCGTCGAACAGCCATGCCAGGCAGAACTCGGCCGATCCTTTCATCAGCGGGTAAGCCTGTTTCTGAAGAAACTCGCGATCGCGGGTAAAGCGGTAATGGTCATAGAGCTGTCCGCAAAGCCAGGGCCCGCTCATGCACCAGTTGGCCCACGTTGCATCGCCCACCCCCATACCGACGGGGTTGGCCGTGCGCCATACGTCAATATTGTGATGAGTCACCCATCCGGGCAGGCCGTATGTTTCGCGGGCCGCGCGGCTGCCGGTTTGGCTAAGGTCGCTAATCAGTGCGAACAGAGGTTCTGCGCAGTCGCTGAGATTGCAGGTTTCTGCCAGCCAGTAATTCATTTCCAGGTTGATGTTCGCAGTCCAATTGCAACTCCACGGTGGCTCAACCTGATCGTTCCAAATACCCTGAAGGTTGGCTGGTTGCGTTCCCGGCCGAGAGCAGGAGATGAGAAGGTAGCGTCCAAATTGAAAATAGAGGGCAAGGAGCGATGGATCCGGAGACTGTGCAAAGTCGCTCACGCGCTGATCGGTTGGTCGATCTGCCGCACGGGGCGCACCCAGCGTGAACGACATGCGATCGAATAATCTTCGATGATCTTCAATATGCCGGCTCCGTAGTTCAGAATAGCTGCGCTGCAATGCCGTGTTCAGTTGCCGGGCAGCATTGGCCAGAACAACCTCCTCAGCAGTATCGGGAATTTGATCGAAGCTGCGATATCCCGTGGCTGCGGCAAGCACAATGGTGCAGGACTGAGCGCCCCGGACCATGAGCCTGTTGCCGCTTTGCGAAAGTTCTCCGCCTTCCACTGCCGCGTCCAACACCACTGCGGAGTACATGCCCTCTCCAGGGGCTTCAGAAAACTGAACGGGAATTTCCGAGTCGGCATGGCCGGCGCCTGCAATATGACTGGCTGCTTTGGCAGTCATGGACAAACGGCTCTTGGAAGGAGAGTGAACAGAATGCAGGAGTGGCCCATCGAGCCATATATCCGCGTTGAGATGGCCGGCCTCGCTCGAGGAAATGCGGGTGACGAGAACCTGGTCCGGAGCAGACGAGAACATGGTTCGCTCGAAGCGGACGCCGCCTGCGGAATAGCTGACGGAGGCTTGCGCGGTCGATAAGTCCAACTCACGACGATATTCCGCCACCTCGCCGTCGTGGGCGCAGTCTACGTGCAGACAGCCAACCGGTTGATAAGCTTCCGCAAATAAGCCCTGCATCTTTTGGCAGAGGCCATCGGCCTTGTGATAGTCCTTTTCGTCAAGAACTGCGCGGCGCACCGGTTCCAGATAATTCCGCGCGTTCAAGTTGTTGCCATCGCGCGGAACTCCCGACCAGAAAGTATCCGCGTTGAGCTCAAGTGTTTCCTTGGCCGGGTCGACGGGAGCGAGAGAGCGCGACACATCGTACGGCGGGCCTTTGACATTCACCGGGTTGACTGCGCCGCCGCCGAACACCATCGCGCCCAGGCTCCCATTGCCAATGGGAAGCCCATCGGTCCATCGGGACGCTGGTGACTTATACCAGAGCTTGAGGTCGCTCTCCTGCTCTGGCGATTCCGGAACAGCGCTATGGAGTTTTACAAATGGCAATCCTTGCGCGATGGTGGTGGCATTAACCAGGAATCGGCGACGCGTCAGTCTCTTCACCTTGCTCATCTCCAATGACTCGAAGCGATCGAGCTGCTTTATTCCAGCGCGGCTAGGGGTTGTTGGGGTCGGTAAATGCTGCAGTAACCGGCAGGCCTCGCCAGCAGTCGGAGGGCTTCACATGCAAAATCGCTGCGAGGGTTGCCGCCGTATCATACTGCAGAATTGTGCTGCTGATCTCGTTGTTCTCCCGGATGCCCGGACCGTTGATGATCCACGGGATTTGAATCTCGTTCATCGTATAACCGCCATGGATGGTCCCAATCCCTCCATGATCGGCCGTAAACAGAATCACCGTGGAAGAGCGCAGGTTGAGAGCATCCAGCTTGGCCAGGAGCTGTCCCAGCATCGCGTCGTCCTTTTCCACGGCGGCAAGATATTTTGGTGATTCCCAGCCGAACTCATGCCCGGCGTTGTCCACGTTATCCAAGTGAATGAAAAGCAGGTCCGGCTTCGCCTCTTCAAAGTATTTGAGCGCATGATCAAAGGCTTCGTCCTCCATTTCCTGGGAAACATAGACTTTGGTGGCTACACCTTGTTCCACCAGACGAACGTAGTCCGGCCAATCAGTAAAAATCCCTATCTTCGCATCCGGATGTTGTTTGTGTTCGAGGTAGTAGAGTGTTGGGAAGTGCCCGGGAGAGTCAGCGCAGGCCGGAGCAATGGTGTAGCTATCTGGTTGCCAGTCGTTTGAGGTCACGCCAGTCAACTCTGTTGGAGCTCCCATGATCATGGCGGCCCAGTTGGGACTACTAACCGTGGGAAAAACAGCACGCGCCTGCAGGCTCCAGGAGCCGGATTTCATCAGGGCGTGAATATTCGGTGTATTTGCTTTCTCAATCCCTTCAGACGCAAGCCCGTCCACGCCAAAGAGAATCACTCGCTGCGCACATGCCGGAAGGACGCAACCCAAAATCAAAAGATTGACAAGTACAAGCCGTAGTCTGACCTTACGCATTTTTTCTCCTTTGTTGAAGAAGCCCGAGCTCAGAATCTGCCGGAGATGCAATTTAGTCTGGCAGGCCCTGCGATAAGCTACCCGTTTACGC
This sequence comes from uncultured Acidobacteriaceae bacterium, assembly GCA_963725975.1. GTDB lineage: Bacteria > Acidobacteriota > Terriglobia > Terriglobales > Acidobacteriaceae > Telmatobacter. The sequence goes on from CAVSBA010000012.1 coordinate 893,004, forward strand.
CAACGTTAGGTAACCGCGAAACTGCCATAACATCCTCCGAGCCTGCACTGCGTCTGATCAATAGGTGACCGGCACGGCAGATTGCGAAAATGCGTCCCGTGGCCGTGCGCCCCGTGGCCGTGCGCCCCGTGGCCGTGCGCCCCGTGACGCTGCAAAGCGTGCTTGTAAGTTGCTAGCCTAATTGGATGCTTCCTTTGAGCCTTATATCTTCAGAGGAGGCTCCAAGCAGTAAGTCAACCAATCCCTTTGCCGCGGCAAAAGCATAGGTGTCCTGGTCCCAGTAAGACAAGGCGCGCTCTGTGAATGGCAATTCAAACTTTACTGTCTTACGCTCCCCGGGGTTTAGGTTAACCCTTTGGAAATTTACCAGTTGCTTGTTCGGCATGGAACGGACCTTGGCCTCGCTTGCCGCATGAACATACAGCTGAACAACCTCGTCGCCTTCGCGTTTGCCGGTATTTGTCACGTCCACGCTGACCGTAATCGTTTCGTCGATCCTGAGGGTTGGATCACTTAGGCGGAGATTGCCGTACGCGAAGGTTGTATAACTGAGCCCATGGCCGAAAGGATAGAGAAGCTGTCCTTTGAAGTACATGTAAGTACGGCCCTTCGCGACATCGTAGTCGTGAAAGTCCGGCAGTTCGTCTGTTCCCCTGTACCAGGTTGTGCTCGACCTGCCCGCCGGATTGCAGTCGCCAAACAGCACCTCCGCCAATGCGCGGCCTTGCATTTGTCCCAGAAAGAAGCCCCCCACAATCGCCGGCAAATTATCCTGCGCCCAATTTACAGAGACAGGAGCATTAGACGATATAACTAAGATGGTCCGCGGATTGGCAGCGAAGATGTTACCCATCAATTCCTCCTGGACTTCGGGAAGGGCGATAGAATACCGATCCTGTCCTTCGCTGCTAACCTGCTCGTCGGTTCCTACAAAGACAAGAGCCACGTCCGCGTTAGTCGCGGCGTGAGCAGCCTTGGCAAACTCCTCCGGGTCCTTGCTGCCTCCGGCTGTGCATCCCATTGAATAGATCACTTCGACCGGCCCCGGTGGGGGCGCTGCCACAGGCTTTGCCGGCGTGAATGCAAAGGAGCGGATGCCGAACAGCGGACCGGGCTCACCAAGGAACAGCAGGTAGAGCGTATGCTCGCCCTCGACGGAGATTATGGGAGCACTGACGTCGGTCCACTTTTGAAAATCGCCGGTATTGGGAATCTTCAGTTCGCAGACCAGCGGTCCGTCCAAGCCATCGAGCCGCACTTCCATTGAGGCAACGTCTGAGCTGCTCGCGACGCGGGCACTGAATTTCGTTGCGCCATCCAGAAGAACTCCGTCGTAAGCGATCCAGGCCTTCACGCGGTTGGGCATCTTGACCCAATTCACATGGTTGTAGCCTCCTGTGCCGTCGCTATCGTAGCTTAGGTCCTGCGCTCCCTCGCTGCACGACTCCAGCGTAAGTGGTCCGTCAAACCGCGCGTAGTCGGCAGCGCGCTTTTCGTACGCAGGACCATCCTTGATGCCCAGGAGTGTCTTGATGCCTTGAAGGGGAGAGATGAGGTGCTGGGGTGTGCCGCTGTAGTTACCAAGATTACAGACATCCGCCATGGGGCCGATTACTGCAATTCTCTTGATCTTATTCTGGTCGAGGGGTAGCAGGTTTCCGTCGTTCTTAAACAAAACGATGGATTGCCGAGCTGCTTCCAGAGCCAGTTCACGATGGGCTTCGCTCTCCAGGCACGAAATCGGGATTCGGCTGTAGGGATTTTCCTGGGGAGGGTCAAACTCGCCAAGAAGGACGCGGGCAGTGAAAGAGCGGGCCAGCGTTTCATCCAGCAATGCTTCGCTGACCAGCATTTGTTCGACAGCCTTGCCCATGTATCCCTGGTACGTTTCTCCGCAGTTGATATCGCAGCCGGCGTTGATGGCCAGCGCGGCGGCTTCTTCGAGAGAGGAGGTGAAGTGGTGTGTCCTGCAGATATCTTCGATGGCGCTGCAATCGGAGACCACGTAGCCCTGGAATCCCCAAAGATTGCGAAGAACATCGGTGAGTAGAAAGCGGCTGCAGCTGGTTGGAATGCCGTTGAGCTCATTGTAAGAACTCATTATGGTGAAGACGTGTCCGCGCTTGACGCAGGTTTCAAACCCGCGCGCGTAATATTCCCAGAAGCTTCGCGGATCGACAGAAGCAGAGGTAACATGACGATCGGAGTCAGTATCGTTGGCGATGAAATGCTTGGCACAAGCAGTGGACTTGAGGAAGCGAGCATCGTTGCCCTGCATTCCATGAATGGTGGCAACTGCCATTTCACCTACTAAGTAAGGATCTTCGCTGTAATTTTCTCCGATACGCCCCCAGCGGGGATCGCGCGCTCCCATGTTCACTGTGGGCGGAGAGAACATGGGAAGATCCATTCCACTCTTCTTGTGCCACGCCCAGATTTCATCGGAGATCACGGTAAAGACCTGGTGAACGAGAGTGCGATTCCAGGTGCATCCAAGCGCCAGCGGCAAGGGAAAAGAAGTGACCGGGCCGCTGTGAATGAGGCCATGCAGCGCTTCACTTCCGTAGTAGGCGAAGTTCGGTAGTTCGACGCGTTCGATGGCGGGCACCACGCATCCCAATTGCGATATCTTTTCCGGAATTGTCAATTTAGATACAATTTCCGCGGCACGCTTCCTGGCCGCTTTTAAGTTGTCCGGAGAAAGCCAGCCCGGAAACGACTCGTCCGTGGCGTTGGGCGCGGCAGCAGTGGGAACCGGGGCCAGCGCCTGACCACGGGCATCATCAGTCAGAGCCCATGCCGTGCCTGCCACGGCAAGCGATAGAAAATCTCGCCTGGTCAGGTCCTTGCAAGGGCACCTTTTGGACTTACTCATCGTCAAGAAACGGCTCCCATCTTGAAATTGAAAGCGCCACACCACGGTCGGAAGATTGTGGTGAACCCCGGCGTGGGCGCCGATTGATAGAATCCCGCACGACTCGACGCACTTTGCTTTTCGTAGCCACGCGAAGCTGTAAATTGCAACGGTACCAGTGTAGGAGTGCTTGCCCTGGAGGCCAATTAATTTCGATGTTCTATTTCTGTCAAAATTTGGGTGCGCGCCTGGCAATTCGGAGGAGCCGCGTCTTGACTATTAAGCAAATTTGAACTTGTTTTCTGACCGCCTCGGCGCCCGCGCTCCGGGGAGTTCCTGCTCCTGAACGCGCCTGATTTGCTGCTCGTTTGCGACGTAACACCGTTCCGGATTTATGATGATTCTCAATGAACTACCAAAGGGAACTCGATTTCGCGCGCCAAATCGCCCTGGTCGCGGGAGAAAATGCCAGAGTATTTCGCGAGCAAGGCGTTTCCGTCGAGACCAAGCCCGACGATTCTCCGGTTACCGCCGCGGATAAGGAGAACGAGCGCCTGATCCGCGAGGCAGTTGAAGCGGAATTTCCAGAGGATGGAATCCTGGGCGAAGAAGGCTCAAGCAAGGCCGGCACAAGCGGCCGCCGGTGGATCATCGACCCCATCGATAACACTCGCGACTATACGAGGGGCAACCTGTTTTGGTGCGTTCTGATCGCTCTGGAAGAAGCGAACGAATCGCTTGTGGGCGTCGCACATTTTCCATTGTTGCGCGAGACGTATTACGCGGTGCGCGGCGGCGGCTCATTTTTGAATCAAGAGCGGCTGCAGGCCTCCGCGGTGGAATCCATCGGCAAGAGTATATTTTGTCCCAACGGGCTTCATCATGCGGCCGCGCGGCCCCACCTGGCGCAGGTGGTGGACCTGATGCAGCATTCCTGGTGTGTGCGCAGCTTTGGCGGCGCGTTGGAGGCCTGCCTGCTCGCCGCCGGAAAAGTAGATATATGGTTTGAAGCGAAGGTTGCACCGTGGGACCTGGCCGCGCTCAAGCTGATCATTGAAGAAGCCAACGGGGTGTTCTTCGCGCTGGATGGCTCTCGGTCAATCGACCAAGGAACCGCGGTGGGGTGCGCGCCGGGCGTTGCGGCCGCGGTGCGTCGCGCCTTTGGCCTGGCCGACTCACGACAGGATTGAGCAAATAGCCGCTCGGCGCGAAACAGTCATTACGGCTGCCGCCTGCCCTTTTTCATCTAACTGTCATCTGTCCGTGATATTCGATTGAAATCAGACATTCAAATCTGTTGTCTGCCCGTCCTTCATTGGTTATGCTGGTCCGGCTGAGAGGGAAAGTCCATGTCCCTGGTGTCATTGAAAGAGATTCTGGGCGATGCGTTCCGCCTTCGATATGGAGTGGGGGCGTTCAACATTGTCGATGGCCTTACCATGCAAGCGGTACTCGCTGCAGCAGAGGAGACGCGATCGCCGGTCATCATCCAGGTCTCAGTCAAAACGGTCAAGCACATGGGAGCCCGATTGATCCGGGTCATGTTTGAGGAGATGGCCGGCCGTCTCTCTGTGCCGGCAACGCTGCATCTGGACCACTGTCCCGACCGGGCGATGATCGAAGCCTGCATTCAGGCCGGCTGGAATTCGGTCTTATTCGATGCTTCCGGGCTGAGCTATGAAGACAACCTGACACAAACGCGCGAGGTCGTAGCGCTGGCGCACGGTCACGGTGTGGCCGTCGAAGGCGAATTGGAGGCCATCAAAAGTGTGGCGGACGGCGTGGGGAATGAGTATGGCAGCCCGGTGGTCGCCTTGGACAAGGCTGTCCATTTCATGCGCGCGACCGGTATCGACTGCTTTGCGCCGGCTATCGGCACCGCGCACGGCGTCTATAAGGGAGCGCCGAATATCAACTTCGATCGAGTTGCCGAGATCGTGGCGCAGGAACCTATGCCGCTGGTCGTCCATGGTGGCACAGGGCTCAGCGACGGCGTGTTTCAGGAGTTGATTGCGCGCGGCGCCGTCAAGATCAACATTTCTACACAGCTGAAGATCACCTTTGCCGACAGCTTCCGCGACTATCTCGCGGAAAAACCGGCAGAATACGATCCGCTCAAGTTGCTGGGATCGGTGAAAAAGAATGTGCAGGCGATGGCTGCCGGCTTCATGATGGTATTCGGCAGCGCGGGCAGGGCATAGTGAGCCGTGCGCTGATCTTCGACTGCGATGGAGTCCTGGCCGACACCGAGCCCTTTGGACACCTCCCCGCATTCAACCAAATATGGCGTGAGATGGGTATACCGTGGGAGTGGAGCGTTGACGAGTACGGACGCAAGCTCAAGATTGGCGGCGGTAAGGAACGCATGGCCAGCCTGTTCGGTGAAGATGCATTTCTGGCGAGATATACACCGCCAGCCGGCGATCAGGAGCGTAACGAGTTGATCGCGGCATGGCACAAGCGCAAGAGCGACATCTACAAAGAGATTGTGAATTCCGGCCGCATTCCCCCTCGCGCCGGTGTGCGCCGCCTGGCTGAAGAAGCGCTCGCCCAGGGATGGACCCTGGCCGTGGCGTCTACGTCGGCGCTGGAGTCGGTGAACGCAGTGCTGCTCCATGCCATGGGAGCGGAAACGACGGCGCGCGTTGCCGTGGTGCTGGCTGGCGATGTGGTGAAAAGAAAGAAGCCGGCCGCGGACATTTACCTGCTGGCCTCGGAACGGCTAGGCATTGCGCCGCACGACTGCATTGTCATCGAGGACTCCAACAACGGGTTGCTGGCGGCAGTAGCGGCGGGAATGCACTGCGTGGTGACGGTAAGCGGCTACACCCGCGACGAAGATTTTTCCGATGCAGATCTCGTCCTCAGCAGCCTGGGGGAGCCCCATGGTGAGCCTTGCCGCGTGCTCGCAAACCGATCTCCAGCGCGGCCCGGCGTATGCTTTACAGCGCAGGATCTGAGCGCCATTGCGGGAGACAAAGTGGTTGAGGCATCCGCTCCGCTGGCGAGGTAAGTAAATTTCTGTTGAATTTGGCTATTGAGTGGAACGCCTCAGACCCGCCGCGGCACCGCCGTTGCGGCCTGCTGTAGGTGCCGCAGCGCCAATGCAACCGCGCCCCGCAAATTCGCTGTCAAAATCCAGGTGTTAGAAATGACAGACTCGCGATATGGATTTCGCCCTTTTTTGAACATCGAATTCCGTTGCCCCTTCTTGCTGCCCGGCCTACTCTTTAGACAACAGTTATCTGCGGATTGCGGAGGCGCATTGGTTTGCGCGTGCAGACCATTGCGGTGAAGCTTCCCATCGGTACGGGTAATATTTCGGAGAGGAATCAAATGACTGCGAAGGATAAATTGCTCTTTACTCCGGGCCCTTTCATTACCAGCAGGACCGTCAAGCAGGCTATGTTGCGGGACCTGGGTTCCCGGGATTACGAATTCATCGGCATCATCAAGGACATTCAAAGCCGCCTGCTGGCCCTGGCAGGCGTTAGCAGCGAAGAATATGCCTGCATTCCCATGCAGGGGAGCGGCACCTATTCCGTGGAGTCCGTCGTCTCCTCCACCATCCCGGCGGACGGCAAGATGCTGGTGATTATCAACGGCGCATACGGGCGCCGCATCGCGCAGATGGCCTCGGTGCTGAAAATCCCCACTGAAACGCTGGTCTATCCGGAGAACGTCAAGCCCCATCCGGAAAAGGACGTGGCTGCCAGGCTCAAGCAGGATCCCTCCATCACTCACGTGGCCATCATCCACTGCGAAACCACCACCGGGGTCATCAATCCCGTGGAAGAGGTGGGTGAGGTGGTTCGGGAGTTTGGCCGCAGCTACTTCGTCGATGCCATGAGCAGCTTTGGCGCCATCCCGCTAAATTTAAAGGAAGCCTCAATCGATTACATGGTCTCGTCCGCCAACAAGTGCATCGAGGGTGTTCCGGGCTTCGGCTTCGTGATTGCCCGGCGCCAGTCGCTTGAGGCTTCTGCGGGGTCGGCGCGCAGCCTCAGCCTCGACATTCTCTCCCAGTTGAAAGGCTTGGAAAAAGACGGACAGTTCCGCTTTACTCCGCCCACGCACGTGCTTTGCGCCTTCCGTCAGGCCTTGCTGGAACTGGAGGCCGAAGGCGGTGTGGAAGCCCGTCACGCACGCTATCAGAAGAACTACGAGACCTTGATGAGCGCCATGCGGGCGATGGGCTTTGTTGAGTACCTGAAGCCCGAAGACCAAAGTTGCATTATCACTTCCTTCCGCTATCCCGAACATCCCAATTTCAAATTCGATGATTTTTACCGCCGCCTGAACGAAAAAGGTTATGTCATCTATCCGGGAAAGGTAGGCGATGCGGACTGCTTCCGCATCGGCACCATTGGGCGCATCTACCCGAGCGATCTCGAAGACCTGACCGCAGCGATTGGCAGAGTGATGACGGAGATGGGCATCGTAGCGCAGGAGGCTGCCGCGGTAGCATGAGTTCCAGCGTTGCTGGAGCCGATTAGAACGGGCCGCTGATTACGGCGGCCACAGCCAGTGCCGGCGGCAGCATGCCGTTGAGCCATCGCTTAAAGGCCGCACCCATCAAGACAGCGTGCACATGCGTCTTTGTCAGCCGGGCCCTGAGCCCATCGCACGCGCGTGCGGAACTCGAATCGATGTCAACAATCGCGCCCAGCCGGGTCGAGCCGCAAGTTACTGCAACTTGTATTGATTCCGCGAAACCAACCACACAGCAAGATCAGGAGAAAGCATGAGCCAGACACAGAATTCGAATCACGGCGTACGGGCCGTGATTTTTGACATCTCCGGAACCACACTCGATTACGGGAGCCGTGGCCCGGTGGTGGCTTTCGTGGAGCTTTTCGCTCGGTACGGCGTCAAGGTGTCAAATGAAGAGGCCCGCAAGCCGATGGGCACCCACAAAAAAGATCATATCTGGGCCATGATGAGCGAGCCGGAGATTGCTGAACGCTGGACAAAGGCTACTGGCAGCGCGCCGTCGCGGGAAAAGGTGGAAGCCCTGTACGGCGAGTTTACCGCCCTGCAGATGGAAGTTCTCAAGCGCCACTGCGACGTGATTCCGGGTGTAGTCGATGTGGTCGCCGAGCTGCGCCGGCGCGGCATCAAGATTGCGAACACAACTGGATTTGATACCGGCATGATGGTTGACCTGATTCCGCTGGCCGCCGAGGGTGGATACACGCCCGATCTCTGGGTCTGCCCCGACCTTGTGGCCAAGGGCCGTCCCGCGCCATGGATGGCTTTCTATGCCGCGCAGAAACTCGGGGTTTATCCATCAGTTCCTTTGTGAAGGTTGGTGACACGATAGCGGATATTGCCGAAGCGCACGCCGCCGGCATGTGGGCGGTTTCGGTGACCAGAACCGGCAATGAAGTGGGGCTTTCTCAAGATGAGCTGAATGCACTCAGTCCTGCGCAGCAAAATGAGCGCATCGGTGCTGCGCGGGCGCGCCTGGCAGCACACGGTCCTCACTACATCATCGAGGGCGTGTCCGGCCTTATCCCGGTCATTGACGAAATTACGGCTCGTCTCGCGCGCGGCGAAGTCCTTAATCGCCGCGCAACATAAGGAGATCGGTTATACGCTCGGGTTCCAGCTGGCTCCAGCGCCTCATCCAGAGCCGTATCGACTATAGATGAAGCTCGACGGAATGCAGGCCGCTCTCCGCGAGGCTGGCTTAGACGGCTGGCTTTTCTACGATCACCATCATCGCGATCCTCTCGCTGCGCGCATCCTGGGCCTCGACGAACATGCGCACGTCACGCGCCGCTGGTACTACTTTGTTCCCGCCGAGGGCGAGCCGCGGCCGGCTGGTACATCGCATCGAGCAGGGGCGCCTGGACGCGCTGCCCGGCGCCAAATCCGTTTATTCAAGCTGGCAGGAGCTGCACGCCGGCCTGGAAAACCTGCTGGCCGGATCGGAACGGATCGCCATGCAGTACTCGCCCAACAACGACATCATGTATGTCTCCATGGTGGATGCCGGGACGGTTGAGTTCGTGCGCGCCGAGCAGCGAAACGGCGTCCTTCCAGTGCACATCGGGCAACCCTAAATGCGGAAGCCCGCCAACCACCGGCCCGACGACGGTGATGCCGTGCCCTGCGAAATTCCAAGCTGCGCTCGCGGCGATCGCGCCGGCGACAGCAATCAACGGGCCAGGCACCTTGGGAACAAACCGATTGAAGGCAAAGACGCCTGTCACGACCACTGCCGAGATAAGCACGGTCGGGAAGTGAACCTGGGGCAGGCCCCGGAAGACCCCGATGAGCTGTCCCACCGTCCCGGTTGGAGTGTACTTCCAGGCCGACCATTTCGCCCAGCACGGCGATGCCTACCTGAAATCCCACTCCGGTGAAAAACCCGATCAGCACAGTCTGCGACAAGAAGTCGGCCAGGAAGCCGAGCTTGAGCACTCGGGCCAGCAGCAGAAATCCGGCGGTGAGCAGAGCGACGGTCGATGCCAACGCCAGATATCTGGCGCTTGCGATGGGCGCCATACCCTCAAGCTTCCCGGCAAGAATGGCAGCGGTCGCCGAATCGGCAGCGACCACCAGATAGCGCGACCCC